>NZ_CP192102.1:167500-4967500 GCF_050955685.1 Actinoplanes sp. CA-015351 | reverse complement strand
GACCAAGGCGAACAGCGTCGACGCCGTCGTCGGCAAGCTGTCCGGCGGCAATCAGCAGAAGGTCGTCCTCAGCAAGTGGCTCTTCACCGAGCCCGAGGTGCTGATCCTCGACGAGCCGACGCGAGGTATCGACGTCGGCGCCAAGTACGAGATCTACGAGATCATCAACAAGCTTGCCGATTCCGGCAAAGCGGTCATCGTGATCTCTTCCGAGCTGCCCGAGCTGCTCGGCATCTGCGACCGGATCTACGCGATGAGCCAGGGGCGAGTCACCGGCCAGATCGATCGCGCTGAGGCCAGCCAGGAGAGCCTCATGCGCTACATGACCCAGGAGAAGAGCGGAGCAACGCGGTGAGCGCTTCCACCACTCTGGCGCAGCCGTCGGCAGCGCCGGAACCCAGCAAGAAGAACGACAGCGGCTCCTTGAAGAGCTACCTCGGTCAGAACCTGCGGCAGTACAGCATGTTCGGCGCCCTGATCGTCATCGTGGTGATGTTCCAGGTCCTCACCGACGGCAAGATGCTGCTGCCGAACAACGTCGCCTCGCTGATCCAGCAGAACGCCTACGTATTCATCCTCACCATCGGCATGGTGATGATCATCGTGGCCGGCCACATCGATCTGTCGGTCGGTTCGGTGGTCGCCTTCGTCGGCGGCGTCACCGCTCTCATGATCACAGATCATGACATTCCGTGGCTGCTCGCGGTGGTCCTCGCGGTCGTGCTCGGCGGTGTCGTCGGCGCGTGGCAGGGCTTCTGGGTCGCGTACGTCGGCATCCCCGCGTTCATCGTGACGCTCGGCGGCATGCTGATCTTCCGCGGTCTGGCGATCGTCCTGGTCGGCACCACTGTCGCCGGTCTGCCGCAGGGGTTCAACGACATCAGCGGCGGCTCGCTGCCGGCGGCCCTCGGCTACCTCGGCAACCTCGACGGCCTCACCGTGCTGATCGGTGTCTTCGCCTTCGCCGGTATCGCGGTCACCCAGCTCCGGGCCCGCCGCGAGCTGGTCAAGAACGAGTTGCGCGTCGAACCGTTCGCCGCGTTCATCGGCAAGATGGTGGTCTACGCCCTGGCGATCGGCTACATCACCTACCTGCTGGCGTCGAGCGCCGGCGGCACGCCGATCGTCCTGATCATCGTGGGCGCGCTGGTCCTGATCTACACGTTCGTCATGAACAACACGGTCTTCGGCCGGCACATCTACGCGATGGGCGGCAACCTGCCCGCCGCGATGCTCAGCGGTGTGAAGACTCAGCGGGTCAACTTCATGCTCTTCGTGAACATGGGCATGCTCGCCGGTGTCGCCGCGGTCATCACCACCTCGCGGGCCGGTTCCGCCGTCGCGGCGGCCGGCACCAACTTCGAGCTGGACGCGATCGCGGCCGCCTTCATCGGCGGCACCGCCGTCAACGGCGGCGTCGGCAAGGTGACCGGCGCGATCATCGGTGCGCTCATCATGGGCGTGCTGAACATTGGCCTCTCGATCATGGCCGTGGACGCGGCCTGGCAGCAGTCGCTCAAGGGCCTGGTGCTGATCGCGGCGGTGGCCTTCGACATCATGAACAAGCGCCGCGCGAAGTAGTTCCTCCGTGGTGTGGGGTTCGTTGCGGGCTTGCTGGAGGTGCGCTGGATGTTCGCTGGAGCGAGTGGTTCTTTTGTAGCGTTTGGTTTGTTTGTAGCGTTTGGTTCGCTGTAGGTTCAGGGCAGCGCCGACCGGCTTTCGCTGGTCGGCGCTGTTCGTGTTTTCTGGTGTTCGGGTGGTTTTCCGGTGTTCGAGGTCGTTTCGCCTGCCGCGCGGATCTCGGTCAGCGGAAGGACCATTGCTGATTGTTGGCGCCGGTGCATCTGGTGACGATGACCTGATTGCCGGGGCGGGCGCCGAAGTACGGGTCGGTGAGGCACTGTCCGTTCGCCGCGTTGGTGAGCCGGCCGTTTTCGTCGAGCGTCCACTGGGCTGTGGTCCGGGTGTCACAGCCGGTCAGCTCGACGGTGCCGTCGCCGACCAGGTAGGCGCACATGTCCAGCACTTCGAGGGTCTTGTCCGCCCTCAGTTGCCAGCGTTGCGGGCTGGTGCCGTTGCAGTCGTCGACGTGCACTTCGCGGCCCTCCGCCGCGTCGCCGCCGCGCAGGTCGAGGCAAAGCCCGTTGCGGCTGGTCAGCGCGCCCTGCGCGGTCAGCAGCGGATCCGGCGGGACCAGGTCGGCCGGCGGGACCGTGGTGATCGTCGCGGCCGGTGCGGTGGTCGTCGCCGTAGTGGTGGCGGTGGGTGCGGCCGGTTGAGTGGTGGAGAGCGGTGAGGTGGTCCGGGTTCCGCCGGGGCCGGTCGTGCCGGTGGCGCCGCTCTGGTCGGTTTGATCGCCGTCGCCCTGGCCGTTTCCCGCCGTGCCGTTTCTTGCTGTTCCGTTTCCCGCCGTGCCGTTCCCGGCCGCTGTGCCGTCGCCGATGCCGCCGGCGTTGGAATCCGTGGCTGCCTCGGTGGACGGCGCCGGACCGGTCACCACCGGCAGGCCCTGGCCGGGCAGGGACGTCGGCACCGCGGGCTGGTTGACCGGGCGCAGCACGGCGTAACCGGCGATGGCGAGAACCGCCGCCGCGCCCGCTCCGACCAGCAGCAATGGGCGGCGCCGGCGGCGGCCGGGTGGCTTGGGGCCACCCGGCGCAGGGCTGGGCACCGTCGGAATCAGCTGGGTCGGAATTTCCCGCGTCGGATCGGCCGGCCAGGTCTCTGTGGAGGTCTCCTGCGGGTCGTCGTCCTGGAGCACGAACGGACGAACCAGGAGTGGTTCCCTGGCGTCGTTGCCGTCCTCGCCTGTTGAACCCACTACCTACGCCACCCCCCGGTCAGGCACATCGATGAACCAACTTACCGGGCCTGGCAAGTAGGCGTGGGGGACCGTTCGGTCGATCCCCGTCCGCGGTGATGCTTCGGATCGATTTGTCCGTAGCCAGGCGGGTCAGCGTTTCCAGAACGGCTTGTTCTGCTTCGGGCTTGGCTTCGGGGTCGCTGTCGGCTCGGTGGTTTCGCTGCTGGAGCCGCCTGGTATAGCGGAGCCGTCTGGTATAGCGGAGCCGTCTGGTTTGGCAGAGCCGTCTGGTTTGGCAGAGCCGAAGTCGCTGAGGACTCGCAGGGCCGCCGACCACTTCTCGTCGAGCGGGGTGTCACCGCGTAGGAGCGTGATGAGGGTCCGAAGCTGCTCCAATTCGCTGCTGACGACGGAACTGATCAGTACCTCCAAACGGCTGGCGAGGTCGTCGAGCCGGTCGCGGCGATCCGCTACTGGCAGGTCGGCGCCGTCACGAAGACGATCGGCCTCCACTGCGGCGAGTTCCCGGATCTCGGCGATGGTCGTTTCGACGTTGTCGATCGGCAACGCGCCGTTTCGCTGGGCCCGTGCGGCGGCAGGAGCAAGGAAGCCGCGCGGAGGAGCCCCGGCGGGTACGCCGAGCAAACCGCCGCCCTGGGCTCCGCCCCTGCGGCCCTGGACGCCGCCGCTTTTCGCGTGCACCGGGCTGAACCCTGGCCGGCTCGGTGCCGGAGCAGGAGGCGCCGGGGAAGCGGCGAGAGGCATCGACGACATGGCGTCAGGCGCTCCGAACGGGGATGCCGACACGCCGAGGAACCTCGGCACCGCGGGCGCGGGAGCCGGAACATCCCAGCCGGAAGGCAACTCGACCGGCTGAGTCACCCGTTTGCCCTGGCCGCCCTCGTTCACCACCCGCTGGTCCACTGCCACGTAAGCGGTGAAGCGGCACAGCACGCCGAACCGCAGCGAAGTCCGCACGATCTCCTGCTCGAGATCGTGGTCGCCGGCCGCGTACGCATCCTCGAGGTCCCGGAGCCGGGCCCGCGCCCAGACGGAGGTGACCGCGGGCTCGGAGCGTTGCTGGACCGCGACATCGGTCCGGAAGTCCTGGTCGTCGCGGGTGCGCCCGGTGATCGTGAGAGTGCCGCCAGGCGCGCCGGAGTAACGCCCGGTCACCACCAGCGGGACACCCGGGTAGAGGCCGGGCAGCCGTGCGGGACTGCGGCTCCCCTCGGACATGGTGATGCCGTCACCGGTGATCGTCAGTCCGGTCACGACAGGCGCGCCGATCCGGCGGTGAATGTGTTCCATCGCGTCGTCGAGACGGTCCTCGCTCTCGACCAGCTCGGATCGCCCCGCGCCGAGTGCAGCGAGCCGGCCCAGGAACCCGGCGTTGACCGCCCGGTCGATGCCGACGGTGTGCACGCGTGTGGAGCCGATGAGCGGCCGAACCTCCCGCACGATCTGGTCCTCGTTGCCCACCTGGCCGTCGGTGACCAGCACCAGCACGCGGTCACGCCCGGCGCTGTCGGACAGCAGGGCCAGCCCGGTGCTCAACGGCGACAGCAGCTCGGTGCCGCCGCGGGCGTCGGCGCGGGCCAGATGCTCGACCGCACGGTAGCGGTTGCGATCGGAGGCCTCGGACAACCCGTCGTCAAGCCCGGCCGGGCGCTCGACGTGATGATCGAAGGTGAGAACGGCGAACCTGTCGGCGCTGGTCAGCGTGTCGATGACCCGCGCGGCGGCTCGCCGGGCGGCCACCATCTTCCAGCCACCCATGCTGCCGGAACGGTCGAGCAGGAGCACCACGTCTTTCGGCCGGGGTGGCGTCGTGGTTTCGGGCGGAAGGACGACGAGCTGGTAGGTGCCGGCTTCACCCGGGCTCCTCTTACCTTCGCTTTCACTGTCGCCTGGGCGCTCAGCGTCGCTGGTGATGTCACTGTCAGCGTTGCTGTCACTGTCGGGAACGGCGACGGCGGACTCGCTGCTGGGCGCGTAGGCCAGCCGGAGCACGAAGTCACGGTCCGCCCGCTCGCCCGGTGCGATGCGCAGGGTGCCGTCCTGCTCGGTGACGGTGTGCAGACTGGATCGGACCTCGCCGAGATCCAGCCCGGCCGGGTCGAGGTCGACGCCGATCGACAATTTCAACGGGTTGGGGAAGCCCGGCAGCAGCACCGGCGGGGAAATGCGCGACGCATCGGGGACGGCGTCGGTGTCCTGCTGCTGGCCGTCGCCCGCGGATGGCCCTGGTACCGGGCTGCCCGGTACGTAACGCGGCGCCACCACCAGCGGGAACCGGAAGGTGGCCGCGCCGTCCTCGTACGGAAGTGGGCCGACCAGCCGCAGGCGGACCGCCACGCGCTCGCCCGGCAGGATGTTGCCGACCCGCATGGTGAAGACGTCGGGCCGTTCCTCCTCGGCGATGGATGCGCGCTGACCTGCGGCGATCGCTCGGTCGTATTCCTCGCGCGCCTCGCCGCGCTCGTGCAGCTCAGCCACGACGGTCCGGTCGGCGGCGGTCATCGTCATGCCGGTGACGGCCGCGCGGTCCGGCAGAGGGAAGACATAGGTCGCCTCGAGCGCGATGGCGTGCGTGTTGACGAACTCGGTGGTCAGCTCGGTGCGCACGTGCAGGCCGCTGATCGACGCCTGCACGTCGAGAACGTCCAGCGGCAGGTTGCCGCGATCGGTGTGGAGACTGCCGAGGCCAGCGCCGGGCTGCTCCCGGAGCCGCTCCAGCTCTGCCGGACCCATCGGATTGACGGAAATGGTCATTCGTTTCTCCCATTGGTCAGCCCACGGGACGCGAGCAGGTCAAGCAGAGGACGGGCGGCCGCCGCGATCTCGTCACGGCTGAGCCCTGCTGGTGGATCGGGGACCAGCAGAATCACGCCGCCGCCGAGCGGGAAACCGGTGATCAGGGGATCGTCGGAGGCCTGATGCGCCCCAGGCGTCATGTCGCGGTCGTAACTGGCGAAACCCGGCGGTGCTTTTTGCCAGTCGATCGATGGCAGCGCCGTGCGGAGCACGGGCGATCCGGCGTCCGCCCCGGCTTCGCCGGCGGCCGACGTGCCGCTCGCCGCCGGCGCGTGTTTCCAGAACGGTGGCCGGGCTGCGTCCTCCGCCGACGGCTCATCGGTGGTCAGGAGCCCATCGGGTACGCGAGAAGCGGCCGCCAGGGTCTCGTCGGAGGCGCCGGCCAGCTCCGCCTGGATCTCGGAAAGAGTCTGCCCGGCCGCTTGGCGCCGCTTGATCGCGACCAGTTGCATGAGGTGGCGCGGCCCGTAGAGGGCCGTGCGCCCGCGGGTGCCGAGTGGCCGGTCGACCAGGCCGATCGTCGCATACCACCTGATCGACCTGCGGTCGGGCAGGTCGCGGACGCGTCCGTTGGGTGCGCCGGGGTACTCCGCGGCGAGAGCCGCGTGAGCCCGCTCGACCAACTGCTCCATCGTCCACATGCCAGAAAGTTTGACACTGCCACCATGACACTGTCAACATCTGAGGCGCAGAAGGGCGGCCGGACCGGGGGAACGGTGGTGGCGAGATGAAGGCGGAAAGCAGGGCCAGTAAGAAAGGTGCCCGCCGCGGGCACTCACGTGCGCCGCAGCGGGCAGAAATGACGGACGGGGCAGGGTCGGGCGGATCCGATCTACGGCTAATCCTGCACGGGCACGGGCAGGGGCCGGCCGTTCACGACGAGGGTGTACGGGGCGTATTGCTTGACCGTGCCGGTCGGTTCGTCATAAGCGACGATCGCGGCGACCTTGGGGTAATCGTTGAGCCGGTCGAAATCCTCGATGGGCACGATCTTGGCGCGAGCCCGCCCCAGCCCGACCAGCGTCACGTGCCAGTTGTGCACGGGCGTCGGACGGACCTGGGTGGGCGACTTCCAGCTGCCCAGCGACGTGTTGTCGATCTTCTGCGCGCCGATCGAGAGGTCGCCGACGTGCCAGCCGCCCAGATTGACGGCGCTGTCACTGACGTATCGGAAACCGAGGAAGACACGCTTGCCGGCGTACGCGGAGAGGTCGAACTTCAAGGTGACGTCGGTGGCCTGACCAGTGATCGCCGCGCCGAGCGGCCCGGTGACCGTCTGATCGCCGGCGACCATCTGGTACGTGCGCCCGCCGTCCGCGGAGACGGTCACGTACCCGTAGTCGAAGTCCTGCTCCAATTCGTACGACGTGGTGAAACGCAGCACCGGGTCCGTTGCCGGGACGTCGACCGGCCGCACCGCGGCGGCATCGGTGTCGGGGGCGTTGCCGGAGAAGAGCTTCGCGTCGTCGATCGTCCACGTCAGCGGGATCGGCGGCAGCGACGCGGCACCCTGGAAACTGACCGATCGCAGCTCGGTCGGCAACCGGACGTAATCGGCACCGTTCGGCGGCGCTCCCGGGCTGCCGTGAGAGCCTGGGCTGCTGAGGTTGACGGTGGAACGCAGGCTGCGCGCGGAGACTCGTTCCCTGCTCGCGCCCTTGATCACGCTGCCCGGCTCGTCGGCCGACTTGTCCACCAGCGTCATCGTCTGGAAATCGTGCAGGACGTCGTAAAGCGGCGTCTTCTTCGGCAGCACCTCGGCAAGGGCCTCAAGGCCGTGGTGCGCCGAGTCCCGGTGCAGTCCGGAGAGGACCTCCGGGCCGAACCGGTCGTGCAGGTACAGCATGAGCTGATAGGTGACGCCGTAATCGGCGAGGATCGCGTCGGCGCTGCCCTCGCCCCACAGGTTCAGCGAGTTCGCCGGCCCGTCACAGTCGCGCGGGTTCGGGTTGAACGCGGTCTTCACCCCGCCGAATCCCTGGTAACAGGCAAGGTGGTTGTCGAAGCCGCGGTGGTACACGCCGAGGCGGGAGTCGACGTAACCGGCCAGGGTCTGCGCGTAATCGCTGAGACCCTCGTCGACCCAGGTCTCCTCGTCCGGGTCGGTGTAATAGCTGAGCAGGTGGTGCCACTCGTGGGCGAACGTCGACTCGTACATCCAGGGTCGTGCGGGGCGGCTGCTGCACAGGTCGCTGGTCGGCTCGTTCGCCGGGCTCGCGCCCGTCCGGTGCGCCCAGTCGAAGGCGTCGATGGTCATCACGTTGCGGTCGAAGAGCTCGTTGAGCTGCTCGGAGAAGAACCCCGAGATGTACGTGGGCCGTTCCGGGTAACTGAAGTAGTTGTCGTCGCGGACATTGTCGATCAGCGTGACGGTGCGGTTTCCGGCGCCGGTGAAGTCGCCGTCGATGCCCGGGTTCATCCCGCTGCGGTCCGGCGGCGTGCTGAAAGCGGCCGTCTCCTTGGGATAGATGTTGTCGTCGAACTCGCGCACCAGATCGGCGACCTGGGCGTCGGTGATCTCGGTGGCCTGCGCGCCACGGCAGTCGCCGGCGGGGAAGGCGAGATCCTTCGCCACCCATACCTCGATGTTCTTGCCGGTGGCTCGCAGCACGTAATCCTTGCGGTACACGTCGCCCTCGACCTCGTTCAGCCCTGCCCACTTGCGCACGGTGCCGACCGGCGGTGTGTCGGCTGCGGCGCGCCGGGCCGACGGCGCCGGCTGGTAGGTGGCCGGCGGCAGCGGCTCGCCGTCCAAGGTCAACCGGGTGGGCGGCGTCAGTTCCCGGGAGTCCACGAAGGGAGCGGTGGACAGGGGCGACGGTGGTGGCGCGGCGGACGCCTCGATCGGGAAGACTGGAGCAGCAAAGATTGGGATAGTAACGGCAATAGTCGCGAAGCTCGCAAAAAGGGTACGCGTCACGTCTCGCGACGCTACCCGCGATCGCGAGATCGTGACGCCAACACCCGGCGTTGTGGATCAGGAAACCTCCCGACGGAGCACACGAATCGCCCCGAGGAGCAGGGGAAGCGCGACCCAGACCGCTGCCGAGACCGCGAGCCGGGCCCATTCGCCACCGGTCATGTCCGGCTCGGTCATGGCCTGCGAGGTCACATTGAGGTCGAGCCACTCCGAGGCAGTACGCAGGCCGCTGATGGCCTCGCCGAGCACCGTCCAGACCGTCGGCAGGGCGAAGTAGATGACGATCGCCAGCGGTGTACTCAGCAGAAGCGCGCCGAACCCGATCCCCATCAGCACGAAGATCACCTGGAGAAGGAGGCTCTGCCAGATGAGGCTGCTGTCCAGGGACCACGACGCGTCGCCGCCGAGCGGGCCGGCGATCAGATTGGCGACGGCGGCAAGCACGGCGGTCGCGGCCGTGGCGGCGATCGCGATCAGGGTACCGGCGGCGAGTTTAGCCATCAGCACCCGGCCCCGAGCCGGGACCAGGGTGAAGGTGGACAGCGCGGTCCGCTGCGACCACTCGCTGGTTACCGAGAGGATGCCGAGCACCGGCAGCAGCACCGCCGACGGCAACAGCCCGAAGGTGTAGAACGCGGTGAACGTCTGGCTTTCGTCGTCCGCCCAGCCGAGCTGGATCGCGGAGGTGCCCGCCGTGACCAGCCCGATGACGATCAGCAGCCAGAGACCGGCTCGGGTGTCGGCCAGCTTGCGCAGCTCGACCGCGATGAGCCGGGGCATGGGCAGGGTGTCGGTGCGTGCCGGGACGGGGGTGGCGACGGCGGTCATCGGCTGATCTCCTCGAGGCCTGAGTTGGCGGTGAGTCGCAGGAACATCTCTTCGAGGCCACCGGCGCCGGCCGGGCGCAGCTCCAGCAGCACCACGCCCGCAGCGGCTGCCGCCTGGGCGAGGGTCTGCGCGTCGGTGGGCACCAGGAAGCTGCCGTCGGCGGAACGTGACGATGTCACGCCCATCCGGTCGAGCAGCGCCTCCAGCGCGGCCGGGTCGGTGGCGCGTGCCACGGTGCCGGCGGTGCTGAGCAGTTCGTCCTTGTCGCCCTGGGCCAGAATCCGGCCCTGCCCGATCACGACGAGCTGGTCGGCGACCGCTTCCACCTCCCGCAACAGGTGCGAGGAGAGCAGCACGGTGCCGCCCCGGTCGGCGAACTCGCGGAGCAGGCCACGCATCCAGAAGATGCCCTCCGGGTCGAGCCCGTTCGCCGGCTCGTCGAGGATCAGCACGGCCGGGTCGCCGAGCATCGCGTACGCCAGGCCCAGCCGCTGCCGCATGCCAAGTGAATACGCCCGGACCCGCCGCTTGGCCGCGGTCTTGTCCAGCCCGACGTGGGCGAGCCGATCGGGCACCCGGCTGGTGTCCAACCCCATGGTCATCGCCGCGAGGGCCAGGGTCTCCCGGCCGGTGCGGCCGGCGTGCTGCGCGGAGGCGTCGAGGAGCACGCCCACACGCCGCCCGGGGTTGCCGAGTTGCCGGTACGGCACGCCGCAGACGGTGGACCGGCCGCTGGTGGGCGGGGTGAGGCCGCAGATCATCCGCAGCGTGGTGGACTTGCCGGCGCCGTTCGGACCGAGGAATCCGGTCACGGTGCCCGGCTCGCAGGTGAACGACACGTCGTCCACGGCGCGATGTGCACCGTACGTCCTGGTGAGGTTCTCGACCGTAATCATGCGACCAGCGTGCTGTCCGTGGCCGGTCCGCCGCGTCGGCCAACGGTCGATGGTCGCGAACCTTTGTCGATACTTTGGTTACAACTTTGGTCGGTATCGGCGCCTGGCGCCCGCCCGTACAGTCGATCCTGTGGGGGCATCGTTGACCGAGTACCGCTGGTTGTGGCCGTCCGCGCTGGCCGCGGACCCGGCCGGCCCTGTCGTGGGCCGGCGCTCGACCAGGGACTGGGTGGTCGACACCCTCTGTTTCGTGATCGGTTTCGGCTTCGCCGCGCTGGTCACCAGCGATCTGCTCCAGTCCAAGCCGGCCTTGTTGGCCGGCTGGTCATCGGTGCCGTCCTGGGTGGTGGTGCTCGACGGCGTGCTGAGCGCCGTCGCCGCGATCGGGCTCTGGTGGCGCCGCCGTTTCCTCCTGCCGCTGGCCCTTTTCGCGCTGGCGATCTCGCCGTTCTCGCTCGCGAGCGGGTTCAGCCTGTCGATCGTCGTGTTCACCGTCGCGGTGCACCAGCGGTTCGTGATCCTGGCGACCTATGTCGCCGCGACGATCGGCACCAACGCCATCTTCGCGACGCTGCGGCCGGAGGTCGGCGCCGGGTTCTGGGAGACGTTCGGGTGGGGCACAGCCGGCCTGGTGATCGTGGCGCTCTGGGGCATGCTGGTCCGGTCCCGGCGTCAGCTGATCGTCTCCTGGCGTGAGCGGGCCGAGCGCGCCGAGGCGGAGCAGCAGCTGCGGGTGGCGCAAGCGCGTGTTCTGGAGCGCACCCGGATCGCCCGCGAGATGCATGACGTCCTCGCTCACCGGATCTCGCTGCTCAGCCTGCATGCCGGCGCGCTCGAGTTCCGCCCGGACGCGCCCCCCGACGAGATCGCCGGAGCCGCCGCGGTGGTCCGGGCCAGCGCCAACCAGGCGATGCAGGACCTGCGTGCGGTGATCGGGGTGTTGCGGACGACGAACAGCGCCGACGATCAAGCCCCGGAACGGCCGCAACCCACGCTGAGCGCCCTGCCCGCCCTTGCCGACGAGTCCCGGTCGGCGGGAGTCAAGGTACGGCTTAACGTGACGGCCGAGCCCGATGCGGTGCCGGTGGCGACAGGGCGAGCCGCGTACCGGATCATTCAAGAAGGTCTGACGAACGCACGCAAGCATGCCCCCGGGGTTGCGGTGTCGGTGGCCGTCCGCGGAGCGGCGGCCGAAGGTCTGACCGTCGAGGTTCGCAACCCGATGCCGACGGTCCTGCCCGGCGCCACCATCCCTGGCAGTGCCAATCCCGGCGCTGCCATCACTGGTGCTTCGAGCCCTGGCGGATCGGGTTCCGGCGGTTCAAGCCCGGGCAGACCGGGCTCCGGCGGTTCGAGCCTCGGCGAATGGGGACGTGGTGGTTCGGGCTCCGGCGGTTCGGGTGCCGGCGGGTTGTTGCCCGGCGGTGCGGTTCCTGGCACCGGGATGGGCCTGATCGGTCTCGCCGAGCGGGCCACGCTCGCCGGTGGCAGGCTGGCGCACGGCCGTCACGGCAACGAGTTCGTCCTCTCCGCGTGGCTGCCGTGGGCGCCGTGAACCCGGTCCGCGTTCTGATCGTCGACGACGACCCGCTGGTGCGCGCAGGTCTGTCGATGATCCTGTCGGGCGATGCCGAGGTACAGATCGTCGGCCAGGCGTCCGACGGCGGCGAGGTGCCGGCGGCGGTCGCCGAGCATCGGCCCGACGTGGTGCTCATGGACATCCGGATGCCCGGTGTCGATGGGTTGACCGCGACCGAGCTGTTGCGACGCAGGCCGGAGGCGCCTGAGGTGCTGGTGCTGACCACGTTCGACGCGGACGAGTTCGTGCTGGGCGCGCTGCGGGCCGGGGCGAGCGGGTTCCTGCTCAAGGACACGCCGCCGGGTCAGATCAAGGCGGCCGTTCTCCGGGTGGCACAGGGCGAGGCCACGCTGTCGCCGAGCGTCACCCGGCAGCTGATCGCCCATGTGGCAGCCGATTCCCGGCCGGACCGCAATGGGGCGGATGAGCGACTCGGGCGCCTGAGCGCCCGGGAAAGAGAGGTGGCCCTGCTGGTGGCGCAGGGCAAATCGAATGCCGAGATCTCCGTCGAGCTGCACATGTCGGTCGCGACGGTGAAAGCACACGTGTCCCGGGTGCTCACGAAACTCGATCTGAACAACCGGGTGCAGGTGGCGCTTCTGGTGCACGACGCCGGTCTGGCGTAGCCCGCCCGAGTGGGCGGGTCACTCGAATGGTCGGTCGCTCACGAGGCGGGTCACTCGAAGAGCGAGTGGTCGCGGTCGCCGTCGGCGCGCTTGCGGGCTTGGCGGCGCATCTGCACCACCACGATGTCGATCACGGCGAACACGGCCCAGGCGGCCAGCAGCCAACCGGGGAGGGTCCAGCCGGCGCGGAACAACAGGATCGACAGAACAGCGCAGACGACCAGGCCGAACGCGGCCAGGGCCAGGCGCAGATTCAACGGGCTGTACGGCTCCTCGACGGTGCCGCGACGTCCCTTGGGCTGCGGTCCGATCGGCATGGCCGCACCCTACCCATCGGTGGAATTGCCGAAACTTGACCCTTCATGATCGAGAACTTTCTATATCGCTGATCCGTTGTGGACGCGATGATGGGAGGCGGTCATACCGTTGATTAGGAGGCGCCATGCCACAGCCGGTCGCCGAGCGCCGTCTCGGCACGTGGCCGATCTTCGTCATCGCGGTCTCCGCCATGACACCACTCACCGTCGTCGCCGGGGCACTGCCGCTCGGGTACGGGCAGGTGGAGGAGAAAGGCATCCCGGTCGCGTACATCCTGGTCGCGGCGGTGCTGGGCGTCTTCGCGGTCGGGCTTGCCGCGATGGCCCGGCACGTCCCGAACAGGGGTGCGTTCTATGCGTACGCCGCGGCGGGGCTGTCCCGGCCGGCCGGTGTGGGCACGGCATTTGTCGCGCTTCTCGCCTACAACGCCATGCAGATCGGCCTGTACGGCGCCTTCGGTGTGGCCGCGCACAACGCGATGGCGATCTTCGGAATCGAGATCACCTGGGTGATCTGGGCGTTGCTAGGGTGGGCGCTGGTCGCCGTTCTGGGTCGGTTGAACATCGATTTGAATGCTCGTATCCTGACCGTCCTGGTCTGCGCTGAAGTGCTGATCGTGCTGATCTTCGATGCCGC
Source organism: Actinoplanes sp. CA-015351 (assembly GCF_050955685.1). NCBI lineage: Bacteria > Bacillati > Actinomycetota > Actinomycetes > Micromonosporales > Micromonosporaceae > Actinoplanes > Actinoplanes sp. CA-015351. Next base: position 4,954,077 of record NZ_CP192102.1, on the reverse strand, counting down.
CATGCTCCGCAATCCGGCGGGCGGCACGGTCTCTTTCGACACCCTCAACCCCGCGTTGATCGCCAGCGCCGGAGGAGTGGCGCTGCTGGTGGCCGCGGTGGCCGGCATGGTCGGTTTCGAGGCCCCGCTGGTGTACGCCGCGGAGGCCCGCGACCCGCGCCGGACCGTTTCCCGGGCGATCGCACTCACCCTGCTGGTCGCCGCGGTCCTTTACGGCGGCACCGCCTGGGTGATGTCGGTCGTCGCCGGGCCCGACCAGATCGTCGCGGTCGCCGCCGATCACCTCGACGACCTGTTCTTCTTCCTGCCCGAGCCCTACCTGCCGGCCGTGATCATCGACCTGGGCCGGATCTTCTTCGCGACCAGCCTGTTCGCCGCGATGCTGGCCTTCCACCACACCGTCGCCCGGTACGCATTGACCGTCGCCCGTGAGGGTGTCCTGCCGCCGTCGCTGGCCCGTACCCGCAACGATGTGCCGGTCACCGCCTCGTTCGCCCAGTCCAGCCTGGCTCTCGCCGTACTGTTGCTGTTCGCGCTCTTGACCTTGAACCCGACCACCGACCTGTTCTTCTTCGGCACGGTCTCCGGTGGCCTCGGCGTCCTGGTGCTGATGTTGATCGCGTCGATCGCCGTGGTCCGGTACTTCCGGCGCGGTGATCATGGCGAGACCCGCTGGCGCCGCTCCATCGCGCCGTGGGTGGCCGCGATCTTCCTCGGCATCATTCTCTTGCTCACGGTGGTGTCGTTCGGCATTCTGCTCGATTCGGACAATGTGCTGAAGGTGTGGTCGCCGCCGCTCGCGTTCCTGCTGCTCTTCATCGGGGGCGTGCGCTGGGGGAGGAAGCTGCGGCGCGAGCGCCCCGAGGTGTACGCGGTGATCGGCACCGGACAGCCGCCGTCCGCGCCGGTCGCGGGCGGGGCCGAGGCCGACCCGCCCGCGGACGAGGCGGAGCAGTGGGAGAGCACGGAGACCACGGAGGGCTCTACGGCTTTGGAGGGCTCCACGGCTTCGGAGAGCTTCACGACTTCGGAAGGCGTGCTCGATGCCGGGCGCGGAGGCAATGACCGGGAGGACGGTACGAGCACTGGTCCCTCTGCAGGCGGGACCATCGGGTCAGCCAGCGAAACCGCGCCAGGGCAGGTGCCGCCGGCCGAGCCAGCGCCGAGCCGTCGGGTGCCGGCCTCGGGCGCCACGCCAGATCCTGCCGCGACTGCCGAACCGGATGCTGGCTCGGCTACTGCCTCTTCTGCTGAGCCGGATGCTGCCTCGACCGTTGCGACAGCTCCCGCGGTTGATCAGGCGGACACCACGGCGCCTGCTGATGTGGTGAACTCGGCGGCTGCTGGTGACCCGGCTCCCACAGCTCCGCGGGTGCCCAGTCCTCGTAAGCGGACGGCAGCGAGCCGGACCCCCGCGCGGCCTGCTGAAACTACGGACGATTCGCGGCTGCTCGCTGAGTCCGCGGAGACACCTTCGGTGAACGGCGCCTCGGCTGCTCCTGGGCGCAGCGCACCCCAGCGGCGGGTTCCGCGGGCGCGGCGCGCGCCGGAAGAGGGAACCGCCGCGACCACGTCATCAACGGCCGCTTCGGGATCCGCATCCCTGGAGGGAGCTTCGGCCGAGCCCGCTGCACCGGGTGGTCCGGCCGAGCCCGCTGCACCGGGTGGTCCGGGCGAGCTTGCTGCACCGGGTGGTCCGGGTGAGCCCGCCACCACGGGTGGCTCGGGTGAGCCCGCCGGGGCGGGAAGCCTAGTCGAGCCGACCGAGGCAGGAACCCCGGTTGCTGAGCAGCCCGCAGAGCCGACGCCCGGGACACCCGGGACACCCGGGACACCTGCGGAGGATGCGGCAGCGGCCGAAGCGCCTCGGCCGAATTCCACGGGGACGTCCACCGGGACGCCGCGGCAGCGTTCACCGCGCGGGCGGCGTCCGGAGGCCCCGGATGCTGCGGACGCCGAGCGGCAGGAGGACTAGCCACGGACAGATGATCGATGTCTGCGGGAGTGCCAGGTCTCGGATTTCGAGAAACCTTACGATCTTTCCCGCTGGCGGCCACATTCGCTGGTGCACCGGCGTTTCCGCATGACCCAACAGGCGCAGCGGTGAGTGCCGGCCGACTCGCCGGCGGGCCGGGCCTCCGAACCCGGATGCCATCGGCCCGCCGGCGAGCCAGCTTGTAGAGGCCCGGCTGTCTGCGCGGTTGCGCTTGGCGCCGCTCGGCTGTCTGCGCGGTTGCGCTTGGCGCCGCTCGGCTGTCTGCGCGATTGCGATCGGACAGGCCCCACCTGCCTGCGCGGTTGCGCTTGGACAGGCCCCACCTGCCTGCGCGTTGTGCTTGCGAGGCCCCGGCCGCCTGTGTCGTTGCGCTCAGCGGGGGTCGGGCCAGAGCGGCTCCGTCGCTGATTGCTCGGCCTCGCGCATTACCCGCACCACGTTGGCCGAGCCGAGCTTCACCAGATCGGTTTCAGACCAGCCTCGGCCCCGGAGTTCGTCCAGCAGCCTCGGATATCCCGACACATCCGACAAACCCTCTGGCACCTCGGGTGTTCCGTCGAAATCGCCGCCCAGGCCTACGTGTTCTACGCCGGCTACCGCTCGGGCGTGGTCCACGTGGTCGGCGACCTGGGCGATCGTTGCCACCGGCTTCGGGTGGGCGGCCAGCCAGGTGCGGAAGGCGGGTTCGGCGGAGGGATCGAAGGCGGGCGTCGGTGGGACGGACGCTGCTTCCTCGCCCGGGCGCGGCGAGCGGGGCCACTCCTCGGCTGAGGCCATCGGGGGCAGGCCGAGGCGTTCCCACTCCGCGTCGGCCTCGGCGGCCCAGTCTCGGGCGGCGGAGGAGACGAAGTACGAGACGAAGGTCAGCTGCACCACCCCGCCGTTGGCGGAAAGCCGGGTCAGCACGTCGTCGGGGACGTTGCGGACGTGGTCGGTGACCGCGCGGGCGCCCGAGTGCGAGAAGATCACCGGCGCGGTGGCCACGTCCAGGGCGGCGTGCATGGTCACCGGCGCCACGTGCGACAGGTCCACGAGGACGCCGATGCGCTGCATCTCGCGTACGATCGCTCGCCCTTCGGCCGTCAGGCCGCCCACCGCCGGCGCCTGCGCTGCGGAATCCGCCCACGCGGTGTGGTGGTTATGGGTCAAAGTCACATACCGTACGCCCAATCGCGCGAGCGAACGCAGCACCGCCGTCGACCCGGCGAGGCAGTGGCCGCCCTCCACGCCGATCAGCGAGGCGATCCGGCCGGCCGCCATGATCCGTTCCGTGTCGGCGGCGGTGTACGCGATCTCCAGCTCGTCCGGATAGGCGGCGACCATCCGGTGCACCAGGTCGATCTGCTCCAGCGTGGCCGCGAGGGCGACCGGCTCGGGGAGGTCGGACGGCACGTAGACGGACCAGAACTGGCCACCCACCCCGCCGGCGCGCAGCCGTGGCAGGTCGGTGTGCAGCGGCGGGCGCGGCTGGTCGAGCCCGGCCACGCTCGAACCGTGCAAGCCGCGCAACCGCATCGGCAGGTCGTTGTGGCCGTCGATGATCAGCGTCATTCTTCCTGGCTACCGGACTACTGGCGATCTCGGCAAGCTTCGGTCGAAATCCGGGCGGAACTTGCCAGGATCGCAAACAAGGGGTGCCCGCAACGCGAGCACACGGTGGGCTGACAGCTGGGCGGGATGGGAGCGCACGGTGGGCGTGCGGCTGGGCGGGATGGGAGCGCACGGTGGGCTGACAGCTAGGCGGGACAACGGCACACGGTGGGCCGGGGAGCAACAACGGAGAGCCAGGGTCCCGCCGGCACGGGGGAGAGCCGGCGGGACCGCTGCCGCCGCCCGGCCGGGGAAACCGTGCGGCAGCGGTCAGAAGGGTCGGCTCCGTGCGCCCCGACATGAGAAAACGCGGGAAATACGGAGCCGGAATCTCCGCAACCTCTCCGCACCTTTGCGGGTACTCGACCCGCAACCCACGACCCGCAATCTTCTCTACATGCCCGGCGGACATCCGCCGGACAAAACGGGGGAGATTCGAATGCGACGTGCCAAGCTGCCTAAGTCACTGACAGCTCTGACCGCCGTTTTCGCGGGCGCCACCGCCGCGTTGATGCCGATGTCCGCCGCTCAGGCGGTTGTCGTCAAGACGAACACCAAGGGCACCAAGGAGATGTCGGTCCAGGCCGGCGACGACGCCTACACCTCGTCGACCCGCAAGTCGGCGAACTTCGGTGTCGAGGACAAGCTGGTCGCCGGCAAGATCGGCACCGACCTGAAGACGTCGTTCCTGAAGTTCACGATCCCGGCCGGCACCGATGTGACCGCCGCGAAGCTGTTCCTGAGCCCGCTGGGCAAGCCGTCCGGCAAGATCAGCGTCAACCGCGTCCTCGACAACTCGTGGATCGAGGGCAAGCTGACCTCCGGCAACGCGCCGAAGCTGGGTCTCGCCATCGCGAGCGTGTCCCCGAAGTCCACCGACACCCGGGTCGGCTTCGACCTGAGCTCCGAGGTCTACGGCGCGGGTACCTACTCGTTCGCCGTGTCCGCGACCGAGACGGTCCGTTTCCAGTCGGCCGAGAACGCCGCGAAGGGCGGCCCGGAGCTGACCTTCACGACGACGGTTGCCGTGGCGACCAGCCCCGTCGTGACCCCGGCCAGCCCGGCCGACGTAAAGACCGGCACCAACTGCAAGACCGACGCCAAGCTCGTCCCGTCCTGTGGCGTGCTCTGGGGCGGCGCGGCCGGCGGTTTCACCAACACGCCGCGTGACATCGCGCTGAAGGACTGGGAGAAGCTCAGCGGCCGTACCGCGTCGATCTTCCACCAGTACCACAAGGGTGACGAGGTCTTCCCGACCAAGGCCGAGATCGCCATGACGAACGACCCGGCCAACCCGCGGGTCCTGCTGCTCAACTGGAAGATCGCGTACGGCTCGGACTGGGCGAAGGTCGCCAAGGGTGAGCAGGACAAGCGGATCGACGCGTTCGCCGCCCGCGCCAAGGCGTTCAACAAGAAGTTCTTCCTCGTGCTGAACCACGAGCCGGAGAACGACGTCATCGCGAAGGCCGGCTCCGGCTGGGAGGCGAAGGACTTCGCCGCGATGTACCGCCACACCATCGAGCGTCTGCGCGCCAAGGGCGTGACCAACTCGATCAACGTGATGGCGTACATGGGTAACGAGAAGTGGATGGCGCAGTCCTGGTGGGCCGACCTCTACCCGGGCAACGACGTCGTGGACTGGATGGGCCTGGACTCCTACGTCTCGGTCGAGAAGGGCTACTACCACTTCGGTGACTTCGGTGACCTGCTGGACCGCAAGCCGAAGAACGGTGGCCTGGGCTTCTACGACTGGGCCGTCGCCAAGGCGCCGGGCAAGCCGTTCATGGTCGCCGAGTGGGGCGGTTACCACCGCGTCGGTAAGTACGCCGACAAGAACGCCGTCTACAACGACGTCCTGCTCGAGCTCGCCAAGCGTCCGGCCATCAAGGCGATCGTCCACTTCGACACGAAGAAGGACGACCAGGGCGACCGCGACATCAGCATCGACAGCACCCCGGCCAGCCTCGCCGCGTTCAAGAAGCTGGCCGCCAGCCCGGTCTTCAACGTCAAGATCGGCTGAAACCCGCACCACCGAGGCTGAAACCCGCACCACCGAGGCTGGACCCGCACCACCGAGGCTGAAACCCGCACCACGAACTAACAATGAAGCGCCACCCGGCATCTGCCGGGTGGCGCTTTTCGCTGGGCGAAATGCCAGCTTGAGCAGGCACCAGTAAAGAAGGAGGAGAGCTTGGAACTTTGATGCACGCCCTCCTGGGATCAGTCGGCCAGGGGGATCCAGACGCGCATCGTGGATGGGCCTCGGGAGGCCCAGTCATGGTACGGGCGCAGCGTCACCGTGATCGGGTCGCCCGCTGGATCGGTGGCCGGCCTCGGCGCATAGGGCCAGGCCGTGTCCTCTGCCGGGACGACGCGGCAGGTGATGCCCACCCCGCCGTCTCGGTCAGCCGGGGCGGCCCCGGCGTCCAGCCGCAAGGTGTCGGGGCCGAGCCCAGGGGGGAGTTCGACGGACTCCAGGCAGTAGACGACAGGGCCTCGTTCGATGGCGGCGCATCCGCGTACGGCATCGATCCGGGCATCGGGCGCGGTGAGCCGGGGGCGGACCGCCAGATCGAGGGTGACGGTGTCGCCCGGCGTGAAACGCCGGTGCGGATGCGCGAGGCCGGCAGGCACCGGTTCGCCGTCCAGTGTCGCTTCGGTGGCCCAGTGCGGGATGCGCAGCGTGAGGGGTCTACGGGTCGGCGGGGGAATCGGCGATCTGGATCGTGACGCGGCCGACTGACGGATGGTCGATGTCGATATCGAGCGTTATGCCACCGGTGCGAATCGACGCAGCGGGCAGACTGGTGGATTTGCAATCCTTCATCGCTGTTGGTTGCGATATATGCTGACAAAGCCGCGAAGGTGCGGGCCAGGTTCGTCGGGCAGCAGGACACCGAGAACCAGGGCGTCCGCAGGGTCGACGCCGCCCGCGGCACGATCTGATCGGCGGGCGGTTCGGTGCCGAGAACCCGCTGGTGCAGTGTGTTCGTGTAGAAGAAGCGCGTCCCGTCGTCCGACGGCGCGATCACGTTGAAGGGGTCCGCTCGATCAGATCGGCGTGAGCCGGATCGCCCTGGGCGAGCAGGAGCCGCCAGGCCGGCATCACCGAGCCGATCCCGCGCACGTCTCGGAGTACGCCCGATCCGGCGGCAGCACGAAGTCGTCACCGAAAGCCTCGTCCTGGTGGCGGGAACCGAAGCCGCCGGTCAGATAGGTACGCCGGGCCACCGTGTTCCGCCACTGCCGGGCCACCGCGTCGAGCAGCTCGTCGTCGCCGGTCTCCACCGCCACATCGACCGCGCCGGAGGCCAGGTAGACAGCCCGGACCGCGTGCCCGCGCAGCACCGCGGCGTCCCGGATCGCCACGTCGGCGAGCTGGTCGTGGCCGGCCGTGCGAGCCCGGGCGACAGCGGCCTGGATCAGATGGCCGTAACAGTAGAGCTCGTGGCCCCACTCCGTCGTCGGTGCCCTCGGCCGTGACCGCCGCCGAGGCGCTGTTCGTGTCGTCGTCACTCGATCCGCAGGCCGCCATCGTGGCGACCAGGCCCAGGGCCGCGACGGTGGCGACCGCCCGGCGGTAGCCGCGTGCTCCGCGTGTCCTCACTATGTTTCCTCCTCGAAACCGCGTTTCGGACATATGTTTCGGAGTCGCTGCGGCAAGTGGCTACGCTGAACGCGGCTATACGCGGTAGATCAGCAGGTGAAGCGGACGTGCGGCAGTCTGGCTGAATCGCCGAAAAGGTTTTCGAAAACGTAATCCTGGGTAGTTTTCCTTGTCAAGAGGTTCGACAGTGGGCGATGCACCGGCTGACAATCGTCCGGATCGGAGGCGAGGCTTGGAGACCACGGGGGCGGCGGCCAACCGTGCCGTCACGCTGCGCGACGTCGCCCGGCTCGCCGGGGTCTCGGTCGCCACGGCGTCGAAGGCGCTGAACGGTCAGCCGCAGGTCCGCGCGGAGACACGCGCGCGCGTGGTCAAGGCCGCCGACCAGCTGTCGTTCTCACCGAACACCCTGGCCCAGGGGCTGATCACCCAGCGCAGCGGCACGGTCGGCCTGCTGACGTCCGACCTGGAGGGTCGTTTCTCGATACCGATCCTGATGGGCGCCGAGGACGCGTTCGGCTCCGGCCAGACATCGGTCTTCCTGTGCGACGCCCGTGGTGACGCGATCCGCGAAAAGCACCATCTGCGCGCCCTGCTGTCCCGCCGCGTCGACGGCCTCATCGTGGTGGGCGCGCGCCCCGACACCCGGCCGTCGGTGGGCGAGCTGCCGGTTCCGGTGATCTACGCGTACGCCCCCTCGGACGACCCGGCCGACCTCTCCCTGGTCACCGACAACATCGGCGGCGGCCGGCTCGCCGTCGACCACCTGATCCGCTGCGGCCGCCGCACGATCGCGCACATCACCGGCGACCCGGGGTACGGCGCCGCCCAGGGCCGTGCCCGCGGCGCCCTGGACCGCCTCGCCGAGGAGGGCCTCGCCCTGGCGGGCGGCGAGGTCTGGTTCGGCATGTGGTCCGAGGCGTGGGGCCGAGGCGCCACCCGTATGCTGCTCGACCGCTGTCCCGACGTCGACGCCATCTTCGCCGGCTCCGACGAGATCGCCCGCGGCGTGCTGGACGTCCTGCACGAGAAACGCATCGACGTCCCGTCCCAGGTCGCGGTGATCGGCTTCGACAACTGGCACGTGCTGGCGGCGAACGCCCGCCCGCCGCTGACCACCGTCGACCTGAACCTGGAACAGCTGGGCCGCACAGCGGCCCAGCGTTTGTCCGCGGCCATGGACGGCACCCGAGCCTCAGGCGTGGAAACCCTCCCGGTACGCCTCGTGACCCGCGAGTCAACAGCCCCGCTGCGCTGACGGGTGGGTCGACTGCTGTGCAGTGAGGCGGGCGGACCCTGGTCACGGGGTGAGGATCGTGTGCAGGCGCTGGGCCTCCTTCACCACGCGGGTTGAGCCGGGGCGGGCGGCCACCTCGCTCAGGCCCGGCACCAGGTCACCCTTCAGGCCCAGCGCGACGGCCACCTGGCTGGCGATCTCCAGCAGGTCGGGCACAGTTCGTGCGGTCGTGGTCAGCAGCGGGGGCAACGCCGCCACCAGCAGTTCCCAGACCGCCACCGACGCGCCGGCCCGGTGCAGGTCGGTGAAGGCCGGTAGTACCCGGGTCAGTTTGATGGTTCCGTCGCTGCCCAGGTCGGCGAGGGCGGCGCCGAGCAGGCCCGCGAACGTCACGCCCGAGGACAACGCCAGCACGGTGTCGACCGCTGCCGCACGGTCCGGTTCGTGTTTGGCGGCCAGGGCGTAGGCGACGGCGTACGCCAGAGCCGGGCCGGCCGGTCCGGTGCCGTCGGCGAGCAGGGGGAGCAGGTGGCGGGCGGTGTCGCGCTGGTTCTGGTCGGCCAGCGACGCGATGTCGCCGAGCGCCCAGGCCGCGGCGACCTCGCGGTGGTGGGGGAGCACCATCGCGAGGACGTCCTCGTTGCCGTCGAAGTCGCCGGGCATGTAGACCGGATGCTTCACCGGTGTCAGGGTCAGCAGCTGGCGTTCCAGTCGCAGGCCGCCGTCGCGGGCCGGGCGCAGGCTGGCCACCACCCGCCGGGGCACCGGCACGTCCCAGGTCCAGCCGCCGTCCCGGCCCCGCTCGCCGGGCTGCGTGAACGGTTCGCTGACCGGGTCGGGCAGGCCGCCGACAGCGAGCCACTGGGCGTACTGCCGGCCGGCCGGCGAACTCAGCCGCGCGGCACGGGCGGTGACCAGGTCACCGGGGTTGCGGGGCACGCGGAGCAGCGCCTGCTCGAAGTCGAACGGCCAGGGCTGCCAGCCTTCCGCCTCGGCCCTTTGCAAGCGTTTCAGCAGGGTGCCGGCGTCGATGCTGCCGTTCACATGGGTCGGGGTGGCGACGGTCATCGGAACCATCGTGCCGGTCAGGTGGACCGCGACCTCGGCGGCCCGCAGTGCGAGAACCCCGTCGGGCAGCATCGAGAACGGTGAGCCGGTTCCCCGCCGGCCTTCCTGCCAGGCGATCCGGACGGCCGCGGCGAGAGACCGCATCGCCACGCCGAGCGCGGCCCCATTCGTTTCGTCGGCCCCATTCGTTTTGTCGGCCCGGTGTGTTTTGTCGGCCCGGTGTGTTTTGTCGGAGCTGTGACCAGCCGGGCAGGTGGCGAACCGGATCGCCAATCCGAGGCTGACGAAGGGCGAACCGGCGTTCCACTGATCCGGGTCGAACCACCCGGAGTAACGCTCGACCACTGGCAACAACATGGCAGCCAGCGACTCCCGGTCGCCGGCGGCGTAGAGCGACACCAGCCCGGCGATCACCCGCTCCCACCCGACCGCCGTCGGCTCGTGGACCAGAGCGGACAGCTCCTCCGCCAGCTCAGCCGCATCAGCCACCGGCGCCGGCATTTCCGCGACAACCGCCGCCGGAGCAACAACCATCGCCGGCGCGACAACCGCCGCCGGCCCGGCATCGAGCACACCAACCCCGGCGGAAACCGCCCTCTCCGGCAGATTTCCGCCGAGTGCCGCGGCCTCCCGCGCGACCTCGGCCAGCTCGCCCGCCCCGAGCACCCCCCGATGCTTCACCACGAGATTTAGAGCCCGCTCCTGCACATCCAGTGCGCTGTGCCCGAACCCGCCGGCGATCACCAGCACGACCGAAGCCGACCGGGAGGGGTCGCGCCGCACCACCGTGTCCAGCCACGACAGCTGTGCCTTGACCAGCGTTTTCTCCACTCGGAGCAGAGCCTCGGCACTAGCGGCCAGCAGGGTGTCCAGTTCCAGGCGGCCCGCGTCGTCGACGGTTCGCAGACTGCGCTGAGCCAGTGTCGCGACGGTCCCGGGACCGCCGGCGAGCAGCTGCGCGTAGTCCAGAACATGGGTCGACAGCTCGTCGACCGTAGGCGCCAGCGCCTCATGGAGCAGCACGAACGGCCGCAGATCGGGAGAACGCCCGCCGCGCAGGAACCTGTCGGCCACCGCGCCCAGGATCGTCTTGCGCTCCAGGACACCCTCGCCGGCCAGCGCCACGACTGCGGCCGGGAACCGTGGTTGCTCGCCGAACCCAGCGGTCCCGCCGAAGTCCGCGCCGATCGTGTCGATCTCGAAGACGGCCGGGAGCAGCACGTCACGCCACGGGTCCTGGCGGAGCCGCACGACAAGCGGCGGCACCGCCTTGCCCGGTCGCCACGGCCGGACGAACGCCCGCACCCAGCTGCGCACCACACCCTCGGTGACCGGCGGCGTCACCCCGCCGGCCCGCATCAGGGCGGCCGCGAAGAACCAGTCGTCCGGCCACGGATCGCGGGCCGGCAGGCGCTCCGCCAGCCGGACGCCCAGCTCGCCGATCCACGGCAGCTCCAGCGCGGCGGCCAGGGCCAGGAAGATGTCGGCGGACTCCCAGTTCCACGTGCTGAGCGCGGCGCGGCGCAGCGACGGCAGCGCTTTCGCCGCGGTCGGTGCGGTGCCGACCACAGCGAGGGCGTAGACCGTCCGGGCGTCCATGTCAGGGTCGCGCTCCAGCGCCTTGACACCGGCCACGACGCCGGCGAAGGCGGCCCTGCGCTCGGCCGCCGTCGCCGTGGACAGCAGCCGGATCATCCCGGCCCGGTCGTTGCGCCGGGCCAGCGTGTCGATCTCCGCCCAGCTCAGGCTCACGCCGGCACCTCCTGCGCGGCCGCGGGGGCGAGGACCATGCGAACGGCCAGGGCGTGTGTGCACGGCCCGCGTTCGCCTCGATGTTTCGCCCACCAGGCACAGGTGCAGGAGAACGACTCGTGCCGCACGTGATAGATCTCGTCGCCGCTGCGGACCACCGACACGTCCGCCCCGGCGGTGACCGCGCCCGCGCCGGCCAGCGCCCGGGCACCGGCCAGGCGGGGGTTCATCGTCGCCACGGCCTCCGCCGAGTACGGCAATGTGCGGTGGAAGTAGCTCGCCTCGGCGACGTCGTAACCCACCCGGCCGGCCGTGCCGAGCTGGGTCAGCGCGTCACGCACCCGCCCGGCGTCCAGCCCGGACGAGCTCGCCAGCGCGTCCACGTCGATGGCCGGGTCCCACGAGAGCAGCGCGCTGATCAGGTCGGCGTCGTCGGCCGCCTCGTCGCTGGCCAGCGACGCCAGGACGGCGCCCTCACCGGAGAACCCGCGGTAGGGCTCCGGTGACAACGTCAGCGACAACCGCAGCCCGGGCAGGCTCAGCTCCCAGGTGCTGGCGACCGGGCCACTCCCGGACACGACGGAGGGACCGTGAACGACGAGCGCTGTCGCGTACCGAAGGAAGGGTTTGATCGCCACCAGGCGACCGGCGCCCGGCAGGCAGACCGCGCCCGGCGCAGGCCGGGAGGTCAGGCGCAGCGTGCGGCCCGCCGGAACCGTCAGCACCTGCGCCTCGGCGAACCCGCGCAGCCAGCGCGACGGCAGCGGCACCTTGCGCTCGACCAGCGGACCGTCGAACGTGGTCACCGTCAGATCGTCCGGACCGACGGCGACGTGCAGCGGATCCGCCCGGCCGACCCTGGTCAGCGCGCGCTGCAGAGGCAGGTTGACGTCCACATTGGTGGTGCCGTGCGCGACGATCTCACCGTCCAGCCCGGCGGGCAGCACGTCGAGGCGCGCGTAGACACCGCAGCACCCGGAGAACGACTCGAACCGCAGCCGGTCCACCCCGGCGGTCACCACCGGATCGAGACTGGCCGGACTGACCGGCCGGAAATACCGGCTCCGGGCGACCTCCGCGACGGCGAGCAGGCCGGTCGCCGCAGCGCCCGGGTCAGTGAGGAAACCGGTGAAGAAACGGGGGTGCGCCGCCGGACCGCCGGAGGTCTGGAGGGTGAGGCCGTCGTCCAGCGCCGACGAGCCGAGGTACGAGTACACCGCGGAAACCATGCCCGAGAACCTAGGCAACGGGTACGACACTTTCTCACCCAACCTTTTTCATGGTACGAGCCACGGGGCTGGAGCCGGGCTACGCCCCCCGGACTACCCCGCGACCACATGCGACGCAAGGCCGCTGCGCGCCTCTCGCTACCGGTGCATGGTCACCCCGCGGGCGCCCGCCCTCACCGAAAGCCCCGCTCGACGGGGGTCAGGCCGGCGGGGCGGGGTGGAGGCGGCGGTGTTCTTCGGGGGTGCCTATGTGGAGGCGGTCGGCGGGGTTGGCCAGGTAGTGGCGGATCGTGGCGGCTACGAAGGGGAGGCCGGCGCCGTCGAACTCCAGGGTGCGGCGGCTTGTTGTCCAGCCGGTGACCGTGATCTGGTCGAGGCTGGTCAGCGAGAGGCGCAGGCGCAGGCCGGTGCTGTCGGTGGGGTTGATCTCGGTTATCGATTGCCAGGGGATCGTTACGGTTCCGGCGTATTTGTCGTTGCGGAGTCCGTCCGGGGTGATCGTCAGGCGGACGCCGTGCCACAGGGCTCGGGGGTACAGGGCCAGCGCCGCCACTCCGATCGCCGGCGCCCACACCAACGGGATACCCATCGGGCTGGTTCCGGACGGGTACAGGGCCAGCGCGCCCAGCAGGCACAGGTGGGCCACTCCGGCCAGGGTGATGTTTCCGCTGCGCGGGGTGTGGAATCCGGCACCGTCCACCTCGAACGCGTCCGGGTGGTGCCGGGTCGAGGGCGCCGCGAGGATCAGCAGGTAGAGCAGGTCGGCGGCCAGGAACGGCAGGAACAGCCACGGCGTCAGGGTGTCCGGATCGGCGCCGAGGACCCGGGCCAGCAGGGTGGCCGCCACCAGCGCCGCCGCGACGATCAGAATCGGCCGGCGGTGGCGCGCGATCAGCCCGGACAGTGTGCGCATCATGGCCGGAGTGTAGGTAATCCCGGTCGGTCAGCCGTGAGTGGTCAGGTCGTAGACGGTGGTGCCGCCCACCGTGGTGGCCGGGTAGTTCTGCGAGACCCAGGTGGCGATCTCGCTGGATTCGGTGGTGGTGGTGGTGTCGCCGCGGCCACCGCCCATGCCGCCGCCGGAGATGTAGTAGTGGATCTCGCCGAGGGCCACGTAGAGCTGGAACTCTTCGAGGGTGGGTGCCGGGTCGCTGCCGTCCCAGCCGCCCAGGGCGATCACCGCGGTGCCGGTGGCGAGCTCCAGCTCGGCGGCGGAGGTGGCGCCGGAGACGGCTGCCGACCAGCGGGTTGTGCTGGCTTCGAGCAGGGTGTTCAGCTCGGCGTTGGCACTGGAGCCACCCATCCCGCCCGGCCCGCCGCCTGCGAGGCCGCCGCCTGCAACGCCGGCAGCGCTGCCGGTGCCCTGCCCGCCGCCGGCTCCGCCGTCCGTGGGTGCTGAGGGGGAGCCGGGGGTTGAGCCTGAGGTGGCGCCGGAGCCGGAGCCGGCTGCGCCGGCGGGAGGGGCGGAGTCGCTGGACTCCTGATCGGCCCCGCCGGTGCGGTTGGGGCGCCCTTCGTGCGTACCCAGGGTGGAGGGGCCGGAAGCGGGGAGGGAGCCGGTGTGGGCGACCGTGACGGTGGCTGCGGCGTAAGCCGCGGTTCCGAGGCCGGTGGAGAGCAGGCCGGCGATGGCGGCGACCACCGTCAGGCGGCGGAGGTGCGCGAGAGGGGCGGCCAGCGCGAGCGCGGCGATCAGACCGGCCGCGAGCGCGGCCCAGCGCAGTGCGGGCATCCATCCGGTACGCCCCAGCAGGACGAACCCCCAGCCCGTGGTGGTCAGAACCATCGTCGCGAGAAGGAGGCGTCCCCAGAGCTGAGTCCGGTAGAGCCAGAGCACCCGGGCGCCGATCGCGGTGACCGCGGCGATCGCCGGAGCGAGAGCGACGGTGTAGTACGGGTGAATTGTCCCGCTCATGTAGGAGAACGTGATGCCGGTGACCAGCAGCCAGCCGCCCCAGAGGAGCATGCCGGCGCGGGCCCGGTCGGTGCGCGGCGCCGTCCAGGTGGCGGCCAGGACGGTGACGAGGGCGATCAGCGCGGCCGGCAGCAGCCAGGTGATCTCGGTGCCCATCGATGCGCCGAAGAGTCGTCCGATGCCGGTCGACCCGCCGAACGAGGCGCCTCCTCCGCCGCCGTTGCCGGAGCCGCCGAGGATGCGGCCCAGGCCGTTGTATCCGAGAGCCAGCTCCCAGAGGGAGTTGTTCGTCGAGCCGGCGATGTAGGGCCGGGAGGATGCCGGCCAGAGCGAGACGAGGACGACATACCAGCCGGCGGAGACGACGAGAGTGACGCCGGCCAGCAGCAGATGCCTGATCCGCCTGCCCAGCGTGGCGGGCGCGGCCACCAGGTACACCAGGGCGAACGCGGGCAGCACCAGGAACGCCTGCATCATCTTGGTGAGGAAGCCGAATCCGAGCAGCACGCCGGTGAGCGCCAGCCACCTGGCTGACGCCCGCTCGGTGGCCCGGACCGTCGTGTACGCGGCCGCGGTCATCAGCAGCACCAGCAGCGCGTCCGGGTTGTCGTACCGGAACATCAGCACGGCCACCGGAGTGACAGCGAGGGCGGCGCCGGCGAGCATGCCGGCGGCGTACCCGAACCAGCGCCGCACCGCCGCGACGAGCAGCGCGACGCTGGCCACGCCCATCAGAGCCTGCGGCGCGAGGATCGCCCAGCTGTTCACCCCGAAGATCCGGGCGGAGAGTCCCATCACCCACAGGGCGGCGGGCGGCTTGTCGACGGTGATCGCGTTGCCGGCGTCGAGCGAGCCGAACAGCCACGCCTTCCAGTCCTGCGCGCCGGCCTGGGCGGCGGCCGCGTAGAAGCTGTTTCCCCAGCCTGAGGCGCTCAGGTCGCACAGGTAGAGCGCTGCCGTGGCGGCCAGCAGGAGCGCCAAGCCGGTGCGCCGGAGCGGGGTCGTCGTCATACCGGCAAACGTCGCGATCAGTTCTACGACGGCTATGTGATCAATCTGTGGGTCCTCTATGAGCGGACAACGCCAGCGTCGGCCGGAAGTCCGTGCCACGATGGCCGAGTTGTGCTAGTTAAAACGGCCGGAGTGGGAGAGATGAGCGAACACGTTTCCGACAGCGCCGAGTGGCAGAGCCTCCAGGGGCTCGCGGAGAAATTCTCAGCGGTGCACCTCCGCGACCTGTTCGGCAGCGACCCGCAGCGCGGCGAGCGCTACGCCGCCGAGGTGGCCGATCTGTACGTCGACTACAGCAAGAACCTGGTCACCGACGAGGTGCTGACCGCGCTGTTCGCGGTTGCCCAGCGCGCCAAGCTGAGCGAGAAGATCGCCGCGATGTTCGCCGGTGAGCACATCAACGTGACCGAGGACCGGGCGGTGCTGCACACCGCGCTGCGCCTGCCGCGGTCGGCGTCGCTCGTGGTGGACGGCCAGGACGTGGTCGCCGACGTGCACGGGGTGCTGGACCGGATGGGCGCGTTCGCCGACAAGGTTCGCTCGGGGGAGTGGACCGGGCACACCGGCAAACGGATCACCACGATCGTGAACATCGGGATCGGTGGGTCGGATCTCGGCCCGGTTATGGCGTATGAAGCGCTGAAAGAGTATTCGCAAAGGGATATCAGCGCCCGTTTCGTCTCTAACATCGACCCGACGGATTTGTACGAAAAAACGGTCGATCTCGACCCGGCATCGACGTTGTTCATCATTGTCTCCAAAACGTTCACCACGCAGGAGACGCTCACCAATGCGCGCGAGGCCCGAAAGTGGCTTTTGTCCGCCCTGGGAGACGACTCCGCTGTCGCCAAGCACTTCGTGGCTGTGTCGACAAATGCCGAAAAAGTGGCTGATTTCGGTATCGACACCGACAACATGTTCGGCTTCTGGGACTGGGTCGGCGGCCGCTACTCACTACCGTCCGCCGTCGGCCTGAGCGTGCTCATCACCATCGGCAAGGAGAACTTCGCCGAGATGCTCGGCGGGTACCACGCCGTCGACGAGCACTTCCGGACCACGCCGATCGAGCGCAACGTCCCGGCCCTGCTCGGCCTGATCAACGTCTGGTACGACACGTTCCTCGGTGCCCAGTCGCATGCGGTCCTTCCGTACGCGCAGTACCTGCACCGGTTCGCCGCGTACCTCCAGCAGCTCACCATGGAGAGCAACGGCAAGTCGGTACGCCTCAACGGCGACCCGGTGAGCTTTCAGACCGGCGAGGTCTTCTGGGGCGAGCCCGGCACCAACGGCCAGCACGCGTTCTACCAGCTGATCCACCAGGGAACCAAGCTGATCCCGGCGGACTTCATCGGCTTCAGCGTGCCGAACCACGACATCGGCGAGATGCACGACCTCTTCATGTCGAACTTCCTGGCGCAGACGGGCGCGCTCGCGTTCGGCAAGACCCTGGAGCAGGTCAAGGCCGAGGGTTCTCCGGAGAAGGTGGCGCCGCACCGGGTGATGCAGGGCAACCACCCGACCACCACGATCCTGGCGGAGAAGCTCACGCCGGCGACGTTCGGGCAGCTGGTGGCGCTCTACGAGCACATCACGTTCACCCAGGGCATCATCTGGGAGATCAACTCCTTCGACCAGTGGGGTGTCGAGCTCGGCAAGGTGATGGCCAACCAGCTCGCGCCGAAGCTGACCTCGGCGCAAGCGCCGGCCGACGACGCCGACTCGTCGACCAACGTGCTGATCAAGCGGTACCGCGCGGCTCGCGGTCGCTGAACAGCGCCTCTTCACAAAGTGTCGTAGGCGGTCTTTAGGCTCGGTGTCGTGGATGCATCCGCGGCACTGAGCCTGCGCCTTCGTAATCTGATGCTGGCCGATCGGCAGGACAGATCGGTCAGCGGTGTCGTCGAGTGGTTCGGCGCCATGCAGGCGCAGGACCTCAACAGCGTGCTCTGGTCACTCGGCGTGCGGACCGGCCTTTCGCTGACCGAAATCGTCGCCGCGACCGAGGAGCGCCACGTCGTGCGCACCTGGCCGATGCGCGGCACCGTCCACCTCATCCCGTCCGCCGACGCGCACTGGATGCTCGCCCTCACCGGCGTCCGCCAGCTCACCGGTGTCGCCAGCCGCTGGGCACAGCTCGGCCTCGACGAGAAGACCGCGAACCTCGCGATGGACCTGCTCGCCGCCGCTCTGACGAGCGCCGGCGGCCGCCTCCCGCGATCCGGGTGCCTGGCCGCGCTCACCGAGGGCGGCATCGACGTGAGCGGCCAACGCGGTTACCACCTCCTTTGGTACGCGTCCCAGCGCTCACTGACAGCCATCGCACCCAACGCCGGGGCCGAGCAGACGTTCGTGCTGCTCGACGATTGGGTGCCGTCCCGGTTCACCCCGTCGTCACGGGAGGCGGCCCTGGCGCTGCTGGCCTCGCGATACTTCCGGTCGCACGGTCCGGCGAGGGTGCTGGACTTCGCGGGGTGGACCAGCCTGGGCGTCCGTGACGCGCGGCTCGGGATCGCCGGCGCGGGCCTGGTCGCCGTCGACGTCGGCGGTGCCGAGATGTGGGTGACGCCGGAGGCCTTGGAAACCGCCGGCCCGGCCGGCGGGCGGTGGGTTCTGCCGGGGTTCGACGAGTTCATGCTCGGTTACAAGGACCGGTCGTTGATGGCGACGGCGGAGCAGCTGGCGAAAGTCGTGCCCGGCAACAACGGGGTGTTCCAGTCGACCCTGGTGGCGGACGGGCGGGTTGCCGGGCTGTGGAAACGGACACTGGGCAAGAAATCGGTGTCGGTGAGCGTACAGAAGCTGGTGGATTTTGATCTCGACGAATTCCGGCCGGCGCTGGAGGGGTACGCGGGTTATCTCGGGCTGCCGTTAATAGTTAAGAACCCTTGATATTTACGGATGTGAACGCCACTATGTGTGGCACACGTCCGCATGTGTCAGGGAGCCGTTATGGGTGTTCGTCGCGGTCTGGTCGCGCTGGTTGCCGGGGTGGTGGTGGCCCTCGGTGCTGTGATGATCCATTCCCCCGCAGGTCAGGCCGCTGTGGCCTGCTCCTCCACGGTGTGGGCCGAGGGGGCTTCCTACACGGCCGGACAGCAGGTGCCCCATCAGTCTCGGCTCTACCAGGCGCTGGTGACGCATACGGCATGGGCGGGGACGGGCTGGAACCCGGTTGCCGCGCCGACGCTGTGGAAGGACCTTGGAGCGTGCTCGGGCTCCTCGTCGCCGTCGCCTTCTGTTCCGTCCTCGCCGTCGGCATCGCCCTCGGTGTCGCCCTCGTCGTCGCCCTCGGTGTCGGTGTCGCCTTCGGCTTCGCCGTCCACCTCGCAGCCCGCCTGTGCGATCAAGGGCCGGCCGGCCGGGAAGGTCCTTCAGGGTTACTGGGAGAACTGGGACGGCGCCTCCAACGGCGTGCATCCCGGCCTCGGCTGGATCCCGATCAACGACAGCCGGATCACCGCGCACGGTTACAACGTGCTGATGGCCGCCTTCCCGGTGATCCGCTCGGACGGCACGGTCCTCTGGGAGAACGGCATGGACGCCGGCGTGAAGGTGCCGACGCCCGCCGAGATCTGCGCCGCGAAAGCCGCCGGCGCCACCGTGCTGATGTCGATCGGCGGTGCCGCCGCCGGCATCGACCTGAGCTCCAGCGCCGTCGCCGACAGATTCGTCGCCACGATCGTGCCGATCCTGAAAGCCGGCAACTTCGACGGCATCGACATCGACATCGAGACCGGCCTCAGCGGCAGCGGCAGCATCACCACGCTGTCCGCATCGCAGGCCAACCTGATCCGGATCATCGACGGGGTGCTCGCCGCGATGCCGTCGAACTTCGGCCTCACGATGGCCCCGGAGACGGCGTACGTCACCGGCGGCAGCGTGGTGTACGGCTCGATCTGGGGCTCCTACCTGCCGATCATCAAGAAGTACCTGGACAACGGCCGTCTCTGGTGGCTGAACATGCAGTACTACAACGGGTCGATGTACGGGTGTGCCGGTGACTCGTACGCCGCCGGAACCGTGCAGGGCTTCACCGTGCAGACCCAGTGCCTGAACAACGGCCTGACGATCCAGGGCACCACCATCAAGATCCCGTACGACAAGCAGGTCCCGGGTCTGCCGGCCCAGTCCGGTGCCGGCGGTGGCTACATGACGCCGGCGCTGGTGACCCAGGCGTACAACAGCGTCCCCGGCATCAAGGGCCTGATGACCTGGTCGATCAACTGGGACGGCTCGAAGGGCTGGACCTTCGGCGACACCGTGAAGGCCCTGCAGGGCCGCTGATCCGGCTGCTGCGCCCGCCCGGACCGTCCCCGGGCGGGCGCAGGCTTCGTCCACAGAGTCCTCACTTCGGACAGCGTCCGCCGCCGAAACGGCATTCACCCCAGGAGGGGCGGTACGTATGTCGATCCGTCAGTAGCCTGAGTGCCTCATCGTGAGGATCGGTGGACGGATGAACGTGTCGACGACGGGTACGCCAACGCTCTGTGGACGATGTGGGCAGATCACCCCCGGCCCCTCCGGCAACTGCGCGCACTGCGGCTCGCCGCTGGCCCGCGCGGCCATCCCGCTGCAACGAGGCGTGTCCGGATCGGCCATCCCGCTGCAGCGTGGCGCGTCCACCTTGGCCGGGTCGCCGGGGTTTGCGGTTGACGACGCCGGGTTCACCCACCGGTTCCCGCCCGCGTCGGTCACGGCCCGCCCGGCGCTGAGCCGCCGGACCTGGCAGAAGATCGGCGCCGCCGGTGCGGCAGCGGTGCTCGCGGTGGTGGCGTTCGTGGTGTTCGGCCCGGATGCGCCGACTCCCCGCGGAACCGTGCAGGACTACTTCGACCACCTCAGCGACGGAGACACGGCCGCCGCGCTGGCGCTCGTCTCCACCAACGGGATGTACTCCCTCGACGGTGCGCCACTGCTGGTGCCGGAGGTGCTGGCGGACAAGGCGAACCGGCCTGCCGACCTCACCGTCACCAACGAGGAGGAGTTCACGGCCGGCGAGCCGTACACCCTGGTGACGGCCCGGTACCAACTCGGCGAGCAGTCCATGACGCAGGCCTTCGCGGTGATCAGAACCGAGGACGACGATACGCCGTACCGTCTGTATCTGCCCTTCGTGTTCCTCACCGTGGACATCCCCGGCGGGATGGATCTCGCGGTGAACGGGGTCGCGGTCGACGCCGGATCGGTGGCGCAGGGCACCCTCGCGTTCCCGGGCATCCACACGGCGACCACCAGTGGCAACGCGCTCTTCGCCGGAGCCACCCGGGCGGCGGCGTACGAGTCCGGGAGCCAGGGTGTCAACGCCGTGATCGATTTCGGGCAGCTGGAGATCGCCGCGGGCGGGCAGGAAGCCGTCCAGTCGGCCACCCAGCAGTACCTGGACGCCAACTGTGTGAACCCGTCGGGCTTCTCGTTCGGGACGTCGTGCCCGCTGCAGGCCCCGTCGATGTCGTGGAGCCAGACCACCAGCTGGGCTGTCACGGCGTACCCCCAGGTCCAGGTCTCGGCGGAGCCGGGAGAGAGCCAGGCTCGATTCGTGACCAGCACGTCGGGGTCGGCGGACTACACGATCACCTACACCGAGTTCAGCGGTGCGGAGAAGACCGAGACCGGCACCGTGCCGATCGACATCAGCGGTGTCGCCGGGATCGGCGAGGGCGGCGCCATCGAGATCGCGCTCGGTTACTAGCGACAAACGACTAGGAGTGTTGACCATGTCAAACCCGATGGGCGGCGGGTGGGCCGCGGCCGGTCCCGCCGATGAGGACATCGCCTACCGTACGCAGAACCTCAGGTTCACCAGGATGGAGCTGGCGCTCGACGAGTCGGTCTCGTTCATGGCGCTGGTCCGCCTGGCGGTGTACGCCGCGATCGCCGGTTTCCTGGTGTACTTCGCGTTCTTCCTGCTCTTCCTGCTCACCCTGCTGGGCAGCAGCGGATCGGGCGGCACCGGGCTGCTGGCCGCCTTCTCGGGCCTTCTCGGGCTCGGCTCCCTCCTCGGGTTCGTGGTTTTCTGGCTCGTACTGCTGATGGCCAAGATCCCGGAGCCGGTCGCCGAGTGGAAGACGCTGATCGAGGGCAAGGCCGCGGCGGCCGAGTCGTCGTACGCCGCGATCTATCGCTCGCTGGCCCGCCGGCAGATCCCGGTGGGTGTGTCGGCCCGCCGGATTCGCAGCGACATGCTACCGGAGTCGGTGAACAACCGGCTGATCATCACGGAGCGCACGTACGTCGCGTACATCTCGGTGTTCGCGTTCGGCACGTCGCTCTACGTCGGCTGGACGATGTGGCGTGACCGCCGTGGCTACGCGCTGATCGCCCAGTTCGTCAAGGACCTGGTCGGCGGGATGCTCGGGCGTACCGGGATCATCAACCAGATGCTGCGTACCGAGCGGGTCCGGGCCACGCGCGAGGCCGTGCACTCGGCCGTGCGGGAGGGCGTGGACGCGGCGGTCGGCGACATCGAGGTGCCGCTGGCCGCCACCTTCGGGTACGACGTCCCGGTCGAGCACCTGTCCGGCGCGGACTCGGCCTCCGCGATGGGCCCGGCCGGTGGTGCACACGCCGGGGCACACCAGCAAGGGCACCCGACGGTAGGACACTGAGACGATGGGGGATCGGCACGCGGCGGGAGTGCTGACCGCCGCCGGGCCGCACGGGGTCCACGCGTGGGTCGCGCTGTTGGTCGAGCCGGTGCCGGGCCGGGATTCCGTCACCGGAACCGATTCCTCTAACGGCACCGGCGAGCCATCCCGCGCCGACGCGGCCATCGCTGACGCGGGATGGCTCGCCGGCCAGTGGGATCCGTCCGGCGGCACCCGGCTGGAGCTGCGGTACTTGCACCGGCCCGGTGAGAAGCTGCGGTGCGTGCTGCTCGGCCGGGTGCACGCTCCGGCCGAGGACGCCGCGATCGCCGCGGCGCTGCGGTTGCGCGACCGGCTCGGCACGCTGCCGGCACACGTACGGGCTACGCCGGTCGGGTCTGCCGCCGAGATCCAGGGGTTGCTGGACCCGTTCCGGCCGCACCCGTCCGGGCTGGTCGAGGTGCGCAAGCAGATCCGTTCCGGCCAGCCGGCCCGGCGGGACGCCGGGGTCGCGTACTACCTGGCGGTGTCCCGCCTCGCAAGCGGCGCGTCCAGCTGGGACCCGCTCTGGCAGAGCGTCGCCGACCTGCCGCAGCCGTTCCTGCTGACCGTCGGGCTGGAACCGTACGCGCCACCCGCGCCCTTCGTCGCCATGCTCAACGATGTGGCCGCCCAGTACCGGCGGCTCGCCACCCCGGGGCGGTCCACGCCGACCCCGCTGCGGGGGGTGAGTTACGAGGTGGGCGCCGACCCGTTCGCGGCGTGGGCGGCCCAGCTCTTCGCCGAGGCGTCCCGGCGTTACCAGTCCGGCGTCTTCCGTACCCGGATCACTCTGGCGTCGCCCGAGCCGCTGCCGGAGCCGCTCGTCGCCAGGGTGGCGGCGACGATCTGCGCGCCGCGGGGCGACCGCGAGATCACCCATGTTCTGGTCGCGCCCGAGCCCGGCGAGCGGGAGATCGCCTGGCGCAACGTGACGACACTGGACAACGGCCGGTGGGATCGTCGGTACCTGGGCCACCTGCCTCCGGTGCCGACCGGGATGCGATTGCTGGCCGAGACAATGGATGCGAGCGAGGCGGTTTCGGCCTGGCGTCTGCCGCCCGCACCCGGAACCGGCGGCCGGACGGTTTTCAGTGGCCCGGTTTTCCAGGGCCCTGTCTTCAACAACATCGGCGCGAATGCCACGATAGTGAACGGGAGCACCGTGACGAACGCGTTCAACACCGCCCCGGCCTCGGCCGCCGAAGCAGCACCGCGGATGCGGATTTTGCTGGCGTGCGCGAACCCTCGCGGCAGTGTGCCGCTGCGTACCGGCGCCGAAGACCGTACGCTGCGACAGTCGATCAAGCTGTCGGCGGAGCGCGACCGGATCGACATCGAGACGCTCAACGCTGTCACGATCGACGATTTGCGCCGGGCCCTGCTCGGCAAACAGTTCGACATCGTCCACTTCTCCGGTCACGGCACGCGGCAGGGCCTGGTCTTCGAGGACGACGCCGGTCAGCTCTTCCAGCCGTCCAGCACGGCGCTTGCCGAGCTCCTCGCTCGCCGCAAAATCAAGGTTGCGGTGCTCAACGCCTGCTATTCGTTGTCGGTCGGACGGATCAGCGCGATCGGCACCGAGTACACGATCGCGTCCGACGGCCCGCTGTCCGATCCGGCGGCGATCGAGTTCACCCGGGGGTTCTATGACGCGCTGGGTGCGGGGCTCGCGGTACCGGACGCCTTCGAGGAGGGGAAGGGCACCGCCGCGCTGAAGGGCCTGACCTACGATGCGATCCTGCTGAACCGGGGAGAATGATGAATATGTTCAGTGAACTTGCCGGAACTCTGCATCAGGAGACCATCGACTCGGTTCTGCTGAGGGACAACCCGCTCGGCGACCCGCATGTCCGCCCGCTCTGGGTTTACACACCGCCAGGTTACGACGAAGGCGGAAATTTCCCGACAATTTATGTTATCCAGGGGTATTCGGGCCAGGTCACGATGTGGGGCAATCGCCAGGCCTTCCGGCAGCCTTTCATCGTGACCGCCGACCAGGTGTTCGCCCAGGGGAGAGCGCCGGGCTGCGTCATCGTCTACGTCGACGCGTGGACGGCGTACGGCGGCTCCCAATTCGTCGACTCGCCCGGCACCGGGAAGTACCACTCGTACCTCTGCGACGAGGTGGTCCCGTGGGTCGACGCCCATTTCCGGACGATTCCCGACCGCGAGTCCCGGGCCATCTCCGGTAAGTCGTCCGGCGGTTTCGGCGCGATGATCACGCCGATGCTGCGACCCGACCTGTTCGGCGCGCTCGCCACCCATGCCGGGGACGCGCTCTACGAGTACTGCTACCTCAACGAATTCGCCAAGAGCGCCCGGGCGCTGCGCGAATACGACAATGACATCCTCAAATGGTGGGACGACTTCCGTTCCCGGATCGCGCTGACCAAAGAACACGACATGTCGCTCACCCTGCTGCTGGGCTGCACCGCGGCGTTCTCCGCCGACCCGGACGGCACACCCCGCCTGCCGTTCGACCCGCGCTCGGGCCAGCTCATCCCGGAGCTGTGGGACCGCTGGCTGGCCTGGGACCCGATCCGGATGATCGACCGGTACGCCGACGAGTTGCGGTCGCTGCGCGCGGTCTGGATCGACGCCGGCACCCGTGACGAATGGTTCCTCGACCTCGGAGCGGAAGCCTTCAAGGACGGCCTGAACCGCATCGGCCTCCCAGCTGACCGCGTCAACTTCGAGCTCTTCCCCGCCGCCCACGGCGGCATCGACTACCGGTACCCCCTGGCCGTCGAATGGCTCGCCCACCGCCTGCAACGCTGACCTGCCTGCGGCTTTGTCCATTTTCGGTGGTTGAAGGGCCACGTCTGGCCGGGCGGTGTTGTCTCAAAAGGCTCCACACCCATTGCGGGTGTAGCCACACCCGCAATGGGTGTGGCGCTCAAGACGAATATTCCCCCGGACCGGTTCGTTGGCCTACGCGACGAGATGCCGCGCCCGCGCCCGGGCCGCCGGGCCTGGGTCACCGGGCTCGGGCGCGGTCGGCGGTCGGCGGTCGGTGCGATTTCCACCACGGCCAGGATCCGGACCCACGACCTGGACCTGGACACACGGCGGCGTTCCTTGCGACCTTGTCCCACCCCGCGGCTGGTCCGGCTGGCGGTCAGCGCTGCCTCGCGCCCGGCGTCACAGCCCTGAGCACCAGCCGGCCCAGCCCGGCCCGGGCCCGGCCGGCTCAGCCCCGGCCGGGCGAAGGCGGAGTCCCGGTGTCGAGTGGCGGCGCGAGCTCACGAATCCGCGGGGCGCCCCGGCCCGTTTCACCACTGGGCGACCTGCGCGATGTCCCACTCCCCGTTGTGCACCAGATATCCCCGGCCCACCCCGATCCGCACCGGCGCCCGCCGCGGCAACGTGACCCCGAGCAGATCACCGTCCAGGTCGACGTTGGGCCGCAGCAGCAACCCTGCTTTCGACCGGCGAACCGTTTGGGTCCAGTGCCCGTACAAACTTCGCAGCGCGTCAGCCCGCCCCGCCACCACGAAATGCAGATCCGGGAGCCCGGCCCCGAGCAGTCCGGCCAGCGCTCCGTCGGCGTCGTCAAGACCTTCCGCGTCGTCGACAAGCAGAACCGCCGGCCCGGAAACACTCCGCAACGAGGCCAGCAGCGAAGCCGCTGAGCCCCCACCCAGCGCGAACGCATCCAGCGACCCGCACTCCCGCAACGGCGACCGCCGTCCGCCGATCCCGGCCACGAACGCCCGCCCGCGCAGTACCCCGGCCAGCGCCAGCAGCGCCGTGCTCTTCCCGCACCGCGCCGGCCCCGCGATCAACGCATGATCACCTTCGTAGAGCACCAACGACGCCGTACCCAGATCCGACTCCCGTACCCCGATCGGCAACCGCCACGGCTCGCCGTCAACCACCGGAGAAGGCAGATCACCGGCCGCCACCGACGACGGCAGCACCCCGATCCGCGCCGCGACCCGAGGCCCGTCCGGATATTTCGCCGTCACCAGAGCGACCATCGCGGCGGATGTCGGCGACGGCTTGCCCACCTGCGCCTGCAACCCGGACGGCAACGCCACGAACCGCCCCGGCACCCGAGCCGGCACATCTTTGCGTGTCAGCCCGGCCTGCACATAGTCATAGGGATCCGGCAGCCGGTACAGCCAGCGCTGCGTGGTGACCGACGTCCACGCCGCCGGCACGCTGCTGAACCGATCCGCCGTGACCGCGAACCAGATCCCCGCCGCCGTCCCGTCCGCGTACAGCCGGGTGACCAGATCCATCACGGCGAGCCCGTCGACATCGTCGAACTCGGCGCGCATCGCGCTCAGATTGTCGATCAGCACGAGCAGCGGCCGTCGCGGCGGCCCACCGGAGCGCCGCAGATCCAGCTCACCGCGCAGATGCCGGACGAGCCGCACCTGCCGTTCCCGGTCGTCAGCGGCGATCAACGCCCCGGCGTGCGGAAGCGCGTCCAGAACCGCGAGATCCCCGGTTCCGTAATCCACCGCGTAGATCTCCAGCTCGTCCGGCGCCCGCGCCACCGCCAGGCTGAGCGCCAGCGAGATCAGCGTCGTCGTGGTGCCGCTGCCGGTGATCCCGAACAGCAGCAGATTCCCCGCCGCCGGATCCCAGCCGACCGGATGCTGCCGCTGATTGTCCGGATCATCGGCGAGTGCCACCACCGCCTGGACGTCCGACGGCACCAGGGTGGCCAGGTCGAGGTCGTCGCCGAGCGGTTCCGGCCAGGGGCGATGCGGCGCCGGCATCCCGTTCGCCGCCTCGGCGACGGCGTCGACCAGCCGCGCCAGGTCCGTGCGGCTCGATCCCGCAGCCGCGCCTGCGGCCGCGTCCGTTCCGGACACCCCAGGGGTACGCGTGCCAGCAGTCTCCCCGAACACGAAAGGCTCCACCGACACGGGCGAGTCGTCCCCACCACCGGAGGCCGTGGTGACAAGCGCCGTCTGGATCGGCACGACCTCACCGGGCCCGAGCCGCACGTACGCCCGCCCGGGCAGCAGACGGCTCAGTTCGGCGGCGTCGCGTACCCCGATGACGTCGACCGAGTCGGCGGCGTCCTGCACGCGCAGCGCCACCCGCAGGTTGGTGTTGGTCCTGATGTTGTCGTTGACCGCGCCGGACGGCCGCTGGGTGGCGAGGATCAGGTGCACGCCGAGGGTTCGCCCGCGTTGCGCGATCCCGACCAGGGCGGTGAGGAAGTCCGGCAGCTCCTTGGCCATCGTGGCGAACTCGTCGATCACCACGACCAGCCGGGGCATCGGCTCGGTGCCGGCGGCGCCGCTGCGGACGTACTCGATGAGGTTGTCGGCGCGCACCTCCCGCAGCCGGCGTTCGCGGCGCCGGAGTTCCGCCTCCAGCGCGCGCAGGGCGCGCTCGCCGAGCTGTTCGTCGAGGTCGGTGACGAGGCCAACGGTGTGCGGCAGGCGGGAGCACTCGTCGAACGCCGCGCCGCCCTTGTAGTCCATCAGTACGAACGTGAGGTGCTGCGGGTCGGCGTTGGTGGCGAGCGCGGCGACCAGGCTGCGCAGCAGTTCGCTCTTGCCGGAGCCGGTGGTGCCGCCGATCAGGCCGTGCGGCCCGTCCCGGATCAGGTCGAGGGTGAACACGCCGCGGTCGGTCATGCCGAGCGGCGCGGCGAGGGCGAGCGGGTCGGCGCGCTGCCAGCGGTCCCGGATCGCCGTCGCGTCGATGCCGGCCAGCCCGAGCATCGGCAGCAGGCGTACGCCGTCCGGGATGCCGGCGCCGGTACGCCGCAGCTCCGGGTCGTCGAACCGGGCCAGGTGCCGGGCACACGTGCGGGCTTCGGCGGTGGACAGCCCGGCGAGCAGCACGTTCTCCACGGCGGTGCCGTCGGCGGGCCGGCGTACCGTGGCGTCACCGTCCGGGCCGAGGATCTCGATGACCGTGTCGCAGGCGGCCGGCAGCCGGTCCGGTGTGGACGCGAGCACGATCCCGGCGACCGGCACCGGGGGATCGGCCTGCCCGAAGACGCTGGTCTTGCGGGCCCTGGCCGCGTTCAGCAGGTCCCGGGCCGGCGCGTGCACCCCTTCGGTCAGCACGTCCGAGTCGAGCACGACCAGGGCGGTCCCGGCCGCGCCGCCGGCGGCCAGCTGCCGGAGCATGGCGTCGCTGCGGTCCCGCCGGTGCGACAGCCACTGCCCGCTGTCGTCGCCGAGCCGGGTGTGCGGCAGCCACTTGCACCAGTCCCACCCGGGTTCGCGGCCGTCGTCGACGAAGACACCGATCGTCAGGTCGGCCGGCCCGTGGTGGACGGCCGCCTGGCAGAGCAGGCTGCGGGCCACGGCGAGGGCGGCGGCCCGGTCACCGGCGATGCCGACCACCCCGCCACTGTTCAGCCTGACCTCGACCGGGGCGGCCGGCAGGCGTACCGCGTCGATCCGTGCGGTGACCGCCTCCGGCATCGGGCCGCCCTCGGCGCGTACCGGGGGTTTCCAGGTCAGCGCGGCGATACCGGCGGTGAGCAGCAGGTAGTCCTCGTGGTGCGGGCGTCGTTCCCACAGCCGGGTGCTGGGCAGTTCGGCGCGGCGCAGCGTCTCCGCCGGGTCGGCCAGGATGTGCCGCAGCCGGTCGCGTTCGGCCGCCCCGGCGTCCGCCATCCGGGCGTCGAGCTCGTCGAGGCCTTCGGCGAACTTCTTCTTCCCCTCGGCGGACTCCTTGCGGTTGCGGCGCCGCGACTCCAGATAGGTGCCGATCCCGATCAGCGGCGACAGCAGCGCGAACAGCCCGAACCGCAGATCGCGGGTGATCGCCACCATCAGCACCGCGATGACCAGCGGCCCGAGCGTCGACGCCACGCTGAAGTGCGCCTTCGACGGCTCCTTCGGCTCGGCCGGCGCCGTCGTCTCGGCGGGCAGCGGTGGCGGTGCGGTGCGCGGCGGCCGGTTGAACGACACGGTCCCGCCCCGGCCCAGATGCCGCCGCAGGTCCAGCCCGGCCGGCCGGTCCGCGTCGCCGGCCCGGCGCACCGCGAGCGCCACGGCCCCGACCTCGACGACGTCACCGGGCGAGAGCGAGGCGGGCTCGCTCACCCGCACCCCGTTGACCTGTACGCCGTTGGCCGCACCCAGATCAACGACACCGACCCCGTCCGGCCCGGCGGTGAGCACACAGTGTTCCCGCGAGACGGTCTCGTCCTCCAGGCGGATCGCGGCCTGCGGGCCACGGCCCACCAGCCACTGACCGGGCGGCAGCGGAAACACCCGGCCGGCGGTCAGTCCCGCGACGGTGACCGCTTCGAACAGCGCCGGCGGCGCCTGCCGCGCGAGGTGCCCGGAGGCCGGGCCGAGCACAGCGCCCTCGTGCAGCCCCGACTCGGCGATCGGCGTCACCGTCTCCACCGGCCGCCCGTCGATCACCGCGAGCCCGGGGTCGGGTGCTCCGAGCGTACGAAAGAGGTCGGCGAGGGTGGCGTCCCGGCTGCGTGGGCGAACCGCGACCTCGACACCCGCAGGATCCGGTTGATCACCCGGCGCAAAGATGATGTGCACGACCACCCCGCCCTCGTCCGTGAGGACCAGGCTAGCCGGAGATATCCATTCAGGTGGATGTTGAGCGCAGGGCGCCGCCGAGGCTGTGCAGGATCAGGCGCAACGCCTCGTGCCGGGAAACTCGCTGCTCGGCGAGGTAACCCCACCCCGCGTACAGCTGCGCCCACAGCACGCTCTGCACCCAGTCCGCCGGGAGTGACGGATCGATCGTGCCGTCGGCATGCCCGCGCAGGACCATCGCCGTGAACTCCGGGTCGCAGCCGCCGCCACCGGTCGTCGTCTCGGCCTCGAACGACACCTGCTCGTTGAAGAGCAGCGACAGGATGTCGCCGAGGTCGAAGTATTCCTGTCCCAGGCGCCGCACCGCGTCAGCGCCGGTGCCGTCGTTGATGCGGGCGCGCAGCCGTGCCGCTTCGAGTCGTTCGCCGGCCTCCACCCGCAGGGCGGTGAGCAGCTCGGCGCGATCGGCGTAGTAGCGGTGCAACGTCGTCCGCCCCACCCCGGCGGCCACTGCCACGTCGCCGAGCGGTGCTGCCGGGTTGCGCGCGAAGACGCCGATGGCGGCGTCGAGGATCGCCTGCCGCGTGCGCGCGCGGGAACCCGAGACGGTGTCTGTCACCCCGGCAGATTAGCACTTGCCTATTTCGGAACATCAATGTTCCACTGTGGGCATGCCGGAACCCACCAGACTGCGTACGCTGCTCGCCTACCTGCGCCCGCACCGCCGCACCATGCTGCTCGGGCTGGTCCTCGGACTGATCGGCAACGCGGCCGGGCTCGCCACCCCGCTGGTCACCAAGTGGGTGCTCGACTCGTTCGGCGGTGGCCTCGACCTGCGCGCCCCGGTCGGCACCCTGCTCGCCCTGGTGATCGCCGGTTCGGTGATCACCCTCTGGCAGTGGATCCTGATGGGCCGGCTCGCGCAGCGCATCGTGCTCGACGCCCGCACGTCGATCATCAAGCGGTATTTCCAGGCCCGCATCCACGACATCCAGCGACGGTCGACAGGCGAGCTCGTCACCCGGGTCACCTCGGACACCGGCCTGCTGCACGAGGCGTCCGGCAGCATCGTCGGCCTGATCAACGCGAGTGTCGGGCTGGTGGGCACGATCGTACTCATGGGTGTTCTTGATCTGACCCTGCTCGGATGCACCCTGGCCGCGGTGATCGTGGTCGCGATCCTGATGACGCGGTTGCTGCCGCGGATCGGTGCGGCGCAGACCGCCGCGCAGGAGTCGGTCGGCCAGCTCGGCGCGAACCTCGAAGGCGCCCTGCGCGCGATCCGCACGGTCAAGGCAAGCCGCGCCGAACAGCGGCAGAGCGACCGGATCATCGGCAACGCCCAGGACGCTGCCGAGCACAGCTTCCGCGCCGCGAAGATCTCCGCCGCTGTCTGGACGATCTCCTGGTCCGGCATCAACTTCGCGGTCATCCTGATCCTCGCGGTCGGCGCCTGGCGCGCCAGCGAAGGTCTGCTGCAGGTGTCCGCGCTCGTCGCCTTCCTGCTCTACGTCTTCCAGCTGATGGGCCCGATCAGCGAGCTCACCCAGAACCTGACGGCGCTGCAGGCCGGGATCGCGGCCGCAGGCCGCATCAACGAACTGAACGACATCGTGGCCGAGCAGAGCGACTCGCCGCCGGCTCTTTCCCGGGTACGCGAAAACGGCCCCGTCATCGAGCTGCGGAACGTGTCGGCGAGTTACGGGCCGGACGCCCCGCAGGCGGTGACGGACATCGACCTGGAGATCCCGAGCCGTGGGCACCTGGCGATCGTCGGCCCGTCCGGCGCCGGCAAGACCACCCTGTTCTCCCTGCTGCTGCGCTTCCTCGAACCGGTGAACGGCGAGATCCTGCTGGACGGCCGGCCGTACGCCTCGTTCTCGCATCAGCAGGTCCGCGCCCGGCTGGCCTATGTGGAGCAGGAGACCCCGGTGGTCCCCGGCACGATCGCCGAGAACCTGCGCTACACCCACCCGGACGCCACCGACGCCGAGCTGCAGTCGGTGCTGCGCGCGGTCCGTCTGGACGACAAGATCGGCGAGCTCCCGGACGGCGTGCAGACGTCGCTCAGCTCCACGGATCTGTCGGGCGGCCAGCGCCAGCGGATAGCCCTGGCCCGCGCCCTGCTCCGCACCCCCGACGTGCTGCTGCTGGACGAGGCCACCGCCCAGGTGGACGGCCTGACCGAGGCAGCGGTCCAGGACTGCGTACGCGCCCGCGCCACCACCGGCGCGGTGGTGACGATCGCCCACCGCCTGTCCACCGTCCTGGACGCCGACCGCATCGTGGTGATGGAGGCCGGCCGGATCCGAGCCACCGGCACCCACACCGAGCTGTACGCCACCGACGACCTCTACCGCCGCCTCGTCGAAGCCCTGCGGATCGCGGCCTCGGTGCCGGCCTGACTTTGTCTAGTTTGGTTGGTGCGTATCGGGCAACCGGTTGATCATGTTCGGCTCCGGAGGGGCAGGGTGAGGGCTCACCGTGGGCTCCGAGCCACGCGGCCGCGGCCGCACGGCCCTTGCGCCCTGCGGCAGGGCCGGTCTGGTCCGGTTGGTTGTCAGCGTTGCCTCGGGGCCGCGAGACAGCGCTGACCCTGCCGGCTGAACAGGCCGGCGCCCGCAAGCCGGCGCCCGCAAGCCGGCGCCCGCAAGCCGGCGCCCGCTGCCGGCCGGGTAGCAACAGCCGGCCGTCCGCAATCTTGGAGAGTTCTGGTGCGGAGGGTCACTTACTGTCACGGCGATTTGGGCCAATCACGCATGTGTGGAGGATTCTGGTGCCTCCAGGCTCTGCCCGTTACCAAGATCGGGCCGTGATGCCCGCGGCACGACACGCAGAGCAACGAAACAAGCCCCCGGTGAACCGCGAATCGCTGCGCTCCGCCGGGCGGCCCCGCAGCACCCCCGATGCGTGTTGAATTAGGGTGCGATTCGCACCTGAAGTCCACACGAGCAGCCGTTTCGTCGGTGTGCGTGCCGACATGGGGTGCGGATCGAACCGCGAATCAACACGCGGAACCACAGGTCGACACACTGGGCCCCGGCGGTGTGGTTGTGCGGGCGGGGGATCGGGGGCCCTGCTCCGGCGGGCGTGCAGTCGGGAGCCTTGCTCTCAGGGGCGGGAACGCCGCGGGGCGGGAACGCCGCGGGGCGGGAAGCCGCTCGAGATCGGCCATCCAACTCATAAATCCTGATAAATCCGCCTTTATCCGAGGCCAGCATGCAAGCTCTCGGCGGAGCACAGGACACCTCGCCGCAAACAGAGATGCCGAAACCGCCGCTCGTACACCGGACTCCCCGCGACAACCAACGGCGCCGGATCCGTGCTGATCGCCGTGTTGCCCGAATCGACCAGCAGGGTCAGCGCCGACAGCCGGCCGGCGATCAAGAGTCACCGGCGGCGGCGACCCACGCCCAGGTGAGCCCGGCCGCCAGGCCGACCGCCAGAAATACCGGTGTCAGGCCGAGAGCGACATGGAACCCGAGCGTCGCGCCGACCCGCATGGCGGAGGCCGCGTCGTCGCCGTTGGTAATGGCCTCGACAGTCAGGATGGCGGTGACGACGGTGACCACGGCGCCCGCCCCGGCGGCGCTCCACGAGACCCCGCTCATGGTCCGCCGCACGAACCGCTGCCGTTCATCCATGCCAATCAGCCTAGTTCCGACGTGATAGTCATCGATGCCCGCCGCGCGCCCCTCCGGGAGTGTGACCCCCGCCGCAGCGGAAGTTGTTTGAATCTGAAATAGTTTCGGCGTCAAGGAAGTTGTGCAGGTCAGATCGGGACGATGAAAGCCCCGGCCGGAGAGCACCAGGAGCGGGTCATGCAGTTCGGAATCTTCTCAGTTTCAGACATCACCACCGACCCCACCACCGGTCACACCCCGACCGAGGCCGAGCGCATCAAGAACATCGTCACGATCGCGAAGCACGCGGAGGAGGTGGGACTGGACGTGTTCGCGCTCGGTGAGCACCACAACGAGCCGTTCTTCTCGTCCTCGCCGACCACGACGCTCGCCTACATCGCCGCGCAGACCAAGACTCTGCAGCTCAGCACGGCGACGACGCTGATCACCACGAACGACCCGGTGAAGATCGCCGAGGACTTCGCGATGCTGCAGCACCTCGCCGACGGCCGCGTCGACCTCACGCTGGGCCGTGGCAACACCGGGCCGGTCTACCCCTGGTTCGGCAAGGACATCCGCGCCGGTATCCCCCTCGCCATCGAGAATTACTCGCTGCTGCACAAGCTGTGGCGCGAGCACACCGTCGACTGGCAGGGCAAGTTCCGTACGCCGCTGCAGAGCTTCACCGCGACGCCGCGTCCGCTCGACGAGGTGCCGCCGTTCGTCTGGCACGGCTCGATCCGCAGCCCGGAGATCGCCGAGCAGGCCGCCTACTACGGTGATGGCTTCTTCGCGAACCACATCTTCTGGCCGGCGTCGCACACCCAGCGCATGGTCCAGCTCTACCGCCAGCGCTTCGAGCACTACGGCCACGGCTCCGCCGACCAGGCCATCGTCGGCCTCGGCGGCCAGGTCTTCATGAACAAGAACAGCCAGGAAGCGGTCAAGCAGTTCCGACCCTACTTCGACAACGCGCCGGTCTACGGCCACGGCCCGTCGCTGGAGGACTTCACCTCCCAGACGCCGCTGACCGTCGGCAGCCCGCAGCAGGTCATCGACAAGACGCTCGGCTTCCGGGAGTACGTCGGCGACTACCAGCGCCAGCTGTTCCTGATGGACCACGCCGGCCTGCCGCTCAAGATGGTCCTGGAGCAGCTCGACCTGCTCGGCTCCGAGGTCGTGCCGGTGCTTCGCAAGGAGTTCGCCGCCCTCAAGCCGGCGCACGTGCCGGACGCGCCGACGCACGCCTCGCTGCTCGCGGCCAAGCTGTCCCAGAGCGAGATCAAGGAAGAGGTCCAGGCATGAAACCCCGCAAGCTCGTCGTGATCAGTTCCGGACTCAGCCAGCCGTCGTCGACCCGCCTGCTCGCGGACCAGCTGTCCGCGGCGGCGGTCGGCGCCGCCGGCCGGCTCGGAGTGAACCTCGACGTCCAGGTGATCGAGCTCCGCGACCTGGCCCACGAGATCACCGACAACATGCTGACCGGTTTCGCCAAGACCGAGCTGAAGCAGGCCCAGGAAGCGGTCACCGCCGCCGACGCCCTGATCGTGGTGACGCCGGTGTTCAGCGCCGGCTACAGCGGACTGTTCAAGTCGTTCTTCGACGTCCTCGACAAGGACGCCCTGGTCGACAAGCCGGTCCTGCTCGCCGCGACGGCCGGCACCGCCCGCCACTCGCTGGTGATCGAACACGGACTTCGCCCGCTGTTCGCGTACCTGCGCGCCTCGATCCTGCCGACCGGCGTCTTCGCGGCGAGCGACGACTGGGGCGCCAACTCCGTCGAGGGCCCTCTGCGCGGCCGCATCGAGCGCGCCGCCGCCGAACTCGCCCGCGAGGTCGAACGTCGCGAGCCCGCGGTGGTCACCGACCCGTTCGCGCTGACCAGCAACTTCGAGGACCTGCTCAAAAACCTCTGACCCTTTTCAGTACGCGTTACCGCACGTGCTCCGAGAGTCCGCAGCGGCCTGGTTGCCACACCAGGCCGCTGCGCCCGTTTCGCTATCGGTGCATGGCTGCGCTCGTCAGCTGAGGGTGCCGGTGAACTGCACCGGCGCTGTGATGCCCGGCTCGCTCAGCAGGCGGCCGACCTCCGGGGCGCGGTCGCCGAGAGCGGCCCTCAGCACGGCCACCAGCTCGATGTCCGAGTCACCGATCCGGATTCCGCTGTCCCTGCTCGCGGCGCGGGCCGCGCCGTACGTCTGCTGCAGATACGACGTGGCCGACCAGTGCGTGTTCGGCGACCCGTCCTTCTCCTTCATCCCCGGCGGCGCGGTGATCACGTCGTCGGTGGTGAGCACCGCCGAGCAGAGCGCCGCCCGCACGTCCCGATCGCGCAGCAGCGCCAGGAACTCGGCCTTGGTCATCGTCGTGTCCTCCTGCTTCTCGGCCCTGTGGGTCAGCAGACCCCACGGGCCGGTGTCGTTCTCCGCGGCGGTCGTGTACCGGGCGGAGAAGTGCGCGTGCTCGGTGTGCGGACTGGGCCCGGTGTAGGCCCGTTCACCCCAGCCCCAGCTCCGCGACCAGATCCGCCGCCGGTAGATGACGTTCTGCAGCCGGTCGTCGTGCCCGGCCCGGTGCCGTCCCACGACGGTCTCCACCACACGTTCCATCGACCACCCGTCAGGCCACGGCCCGGTCGAGTCCACGTCGATGGCGTGCACCTCGTTCACCCGGTCGGAGTCCCGGTCCCGCAGAACAGCCGAGTCCTCATCCGGCGTGTGATCACTCGACGACGAGTGCCCGGCGTCGCCGACAGCCCCGTCCGTCCTCTTGTCCCGCCCAGGAGCGAGCCGATCGAGTTCACCCCGCAGCGAGAGCAGGCAGGGAATCAATTTCCAATCCGTCACCACGTGGTGATCAACGAGGCTAGACGCCGACGGTGGCGAAGAACCACAGCGACGATGTCAGCCACAGGCCTGCGACGGCGGTCAGCAGCAGCCCGCCCGCGAGCGGTAGCACCCAGGCGCGGGTGTCGCCGGGCCGGCTGATCAGCAGCATCTTCGTGACGAACGCGCCGTAGAACACGCAGCCCAGCACCGAGTGGACCAGCGCGCGCGGGCTGGCCGAGCTGAAGCCGAGCGCGTAGAGGCAGTGCACCGCGATCGGCAGTGACAGCAGTACCGCGACCCGGCCGCTCCACCGGTGCACGGCGGTGATCCACGGTGCGGAGGGCAGGTTTCCGTACATCGACAGCGCGGAGATGAGCTGGACCACGGCGAAGAGAAGGACCGCGGTGGCCAGCCACACCTTGCCGGACTGCAGGCTCAGCGCGCCGCCGATGCCGGACGTGCCGGCCGGGTCGTGCAGGCGGCCGTAGACGCCGAGCGCGACAGCGACCCCGACGCCGGCCACCACGGGCAGCCAGACGCGGGGCCGCCGCATCGTGCCGGCTTCCACGGTCAGAATCCCTCCCCGGAGTCGACGTCGATCGACGTGGTTCCGAGCGTCGAGCCGTCGATGGTGACCGTGCCGCCGGTGACGTCGAGCGACGGTGCCGGCCCCGGCACGCCATCTCTGCTCAGCACACCCACCTGGCTGCCGTCGTCCAGCACGATCCACGAGCCTTCGATCTCCGCGCCGCGAACCCGGGCGGCGGTGCGATACAGGCCGGAGCCCTTCTTCACCGTGCCGACCGTGAACGCGTGCGTGTCGCCCGCGACGGTGACCTCGCCCTTGGCCGACTTCGCGTCGAAGGTGCCGGCGATGGCGCTGCCGTCCTTGCCCTTGAGCGCGAGCTTGCCGGCTTTCGCGGTGCCCTGCAGCCACGACTCGACCCGCTGGCCGTCGCAGATGTACGCGATCGCCCTGCCGTCCCGGATCGAGATGGCGA
The DNA here is from genome assembly GCF_050955685.1 of Actinoplanes sp. CA-015351. NCBI lineage: Bacteria > Bacillati > Actinomycetota > Actinomycetes > Micromonosporales > Micromonosporaceae > Actinoplanes > Actinoplanes sp. CA-015351. The sequence goes on along the minus strand of NZ_CP192102.1, from coordinate 4,917,104 downwards.
GAGTCCCGGCACCGTCCTCGACCCGCCCGGCCAGGGTGACCCGCAGCCGCTCGGCAACCGGCGTGGTGGTGATCCCGGCGGTCGGCTCGACGGTGGCGTCAGTGGTCTGCGGGGTGATCTTGGGTGGGACGCTGATCTGCTGAATGGCCTGGCTGCCGCGCTCGCCGGCCGAGGCGGCCGCGTTGATCCCGGCGAGGGTCGCCGCGATCAGGGCGACGGCACCGAGCGTGATCAGCGGCCCGCGCCGCCAGCGGGAGGGCGGCGCGACCGGCTCGGGCGGCGGGGGAGGAGCCGGCGGCGTGACACCGGGCCGCAGCCGGGTGTCGTTGAGCCCGGCCGCAGGCGGCGGCGAAAAAGCCGCCGGCGGCAAAGAAGTTGCCGGCGGCGAAAGAGCCGGCGGCGAAAGAGCCGCCGGAGGAAAAGCCTGCGGCGAGAACGCCGGCGGCGGAGAGGAAGCAGGCGTGGGCTCGGTCCCAGAGTTGCGCAGGTAGGCCGCCACCCGCCGGGCCGGCGGCCGCTGGCGCGGATCGCTCGCCAGGCAGTCCCGGGTGACCGCCGCCAGCTGCGGCGGCAGGAGACCGGGATCGAATGACGGGCTCCCGGTCGACAACTCGGCGATCAGCACCCCGAGCGACCACACATCGGCCGCCGCGGTCGGCGGCCCGCCCATGAAGATCTCCGGCGCGGTGTATCCCGGGGTGCCGCCCGGCGCCGGCCGCTCGGCGTCGTGCAGCAGCACCGCCACCCCGAAGTCGGTGATCCGCACCCGCGGAGGCCCGGCACCCGGCACGACCAGGATGTTCTCCGGTTTCAGGTCGAGGTGCACCACACCCTGTGCGTGGGCGGCGGCGAGCGCGGCGGCGGCCTGCCTGGCGATCGCCGCGACCTCGGCGGCCGGGAGGCGGCCACCGCGGAACTCCAGGTACCGGCGCAGGTTCGGGCCGTCCACGAGATCCATGATCAGAGCGAGGGTCTCACCCTCGACGACCAGGTCACGCAGGCCCACGATGTTCGGATGGTCCAGGTCGCGCAGCGCGGCCTCCTCACGGAGGAACAGCTCACGGACGCGACGGTCGGACGCGTACTCCGGGCGCAGCAACTTCGCGGCGAGCGCCTCGCCGCCGCCGGTCCGGCGGGTGGCCCGGCGCACCACCGCCACGGCGCCCCGCCCGATCTCCTCGTGCAGGAGGTATTCCCGGCCGAGAGGTTCTTGATCGGCCATGCCCCGTGCCCTCCTCAAGCTCGATCCGTCAGTATCCGCCGCCGGCGGTCATGATGTTCTGGGCGATCTTCTGCAGCTGGTCGCGCAATTGATCCAATTCCTGTTTCGCCTTGTCGAGGGCCGCTTTCGTCTCCGGCCAGGTCTGGTCGCGGAATTGCTGCGCGAGCGGTCCGTCCCACACGTCGGGGTTGGAGAGCATCTTTCCCTGTGCGTCGAGCTGAGCGATCTGATCGGTGAGGCCGCCGTTGATGATCGATTGGACCTGCTGGATGGAAGTCTTCGCCTGATCCGTCGAGAGTACGCGTGCCGCCATCTGTCCACTCCCTTTCCCGGGCCGCCATTGCTCGCGCCGGCGGCTTATCATCGCCATGAAACGTGTCGACCGGGCCTCGGCCCGCTGCTTCCATACCTGAAAACCGCGCACCGTCGAGTTCGGTTCAACGACGTGTCAAACGCAGAGGATGGCGATGGTCGATCTACGGGGGATTTCCGAGGACGTCCCGTTCGACTGGGACGCGGCCACCCGGCTCGCTGCCCAGCTCCGCGACGGCGCCGACGACTGTGAGGGGGTGATTCCCCGGCGCACCTCGGCCGCCACCGTCGCAACGCAGGAGTGGCGCGGTGTTTACGCACGTCAGTTCGCCACCCGGATGGGCATTTGCGTCACCGACGCGCAGCGCCTCGCCGCCGCGATGCGGCAGGCGGCGAGCCAGGTGGACGAGCTGGCCCGGCTGGCCCGCGAGGAGCAGGCCCGCCGGGAGAAAGCGCGCGAATGGCAGCGCCAGCAGGACGAGGAAAGCGTCCTCAACAAGATCGGCGACTTCCTGTTCGGCGAGGACGACCTTCCGCCGGTGCCGGAACCGATCACCCCTCCGGTCTACACGGCGCCGCCCCCGGCCGTGGCCGCGCGGGAATGACATGGCGACGAGTTCGGCACGACCGGATGATCTGGACGCGTTCGTCCGCGGCAATCGCGCGGCCGACGACGAACTGCGCGGGCGTCTTGCCAGGCTGCGGGCCGCCTACGGCGAATTTCAGGACGGAAATCGCTGGGGCAGGCTTGACGCAACGTCGTTGATAAATGCGTTTGGCCAATATCTCGACCTCAACGAGGTCGACGCCCGGTGGGTCGCGCAGATTTCCCAGGCGTTCCGCGCGGCGGGCGGCGACGGCGATCTCGCTACGTTGCCGGATGCGGCGATCAGCGCATCCCTGCGGGCTGCGGGCCTGGGCGGTGGTCGCTCGTCGGTGACTTTCGACGATCCCATCGGGTACGGCTTCCCGCCGACCAGTGGTTTCGCCGATGATCCGGTGAATACGGCTACCGGCAATTTCCTGATCGCGGTGACCGATTCTCGTCAGTGGCGACGGGTCTACAACAGCCGCTCGGGCGAGGTGGGCGCGTTCGGGCCGGGCTGGTCGTCGTGGGCGGACTGCCGGCTGCGGGCGTCGTCCGAGGGCGCGGCTTACGCCGGTCCGGACGGGCAGCGGGCGGTGTTTCCCCGGCAGGGCGCGGGTTATGGCCGGGTGGTCGGGATCGCGGCCGAGGTGGCGCTGCTGGATGACGGCGGGTTGGAGTTGCGCTGGTTCGACGGCCGGGTGTGGATTTTCGACGTGGTGGGGCGGCTGCTGGAAGCGGACACGCTCATGTTCGGCTACGCCGATGGCGTGCTGTCCAGCGTCACGGGCCGTGGTGGCCGTACGGTTGCGGTCGCCTGGACCGGCGATCGGATCACGGCTGTCGGCGAGGTGGGCTTCGCCTATGCGGACGGTGTTCTGGTCGTGGGCGGTGACCACCGTTACGAGGTGGATGAGCATGCCCGGGTCCTGGCGGTGATCGATGCCGATGGGGTGGCTGAGGCGCGGAACAGCTACGACACCAGTGGCCGGGTGATCGAGCAGGTGTCGTCCTTCGGTCGCCGTACCCGGTACGCCTATTTGCCCGGCCGGGTCACGGTCGTCGGTGACGGGGATTTCACCGGGGTCACCAACACCTATGTGCATGATCAGTATGGCCGGTTGTTGTCGGTCACCGACGGTCATGGGGAGCGGTTGAGCCGTACCTATGACGAGTGGGGAAATCCGGTCACGGTGACCGACCGCAAGGGCGCCGTCAGCACCGCTCTGTGGGACGACCACGGCCGGCCGTTGCGCCGGATGCTGCCCGGCGGCGAGACCTTCGACTACCGCTACGACGATGCCGGACGCGTCCTCGAAGTCGCCGCCGGCGATGCGACTGTCCGATATCGATACCCCGGCGAGGAGCGGATCCCGGAGGAGATCGTCGACCCGGAAGGCGGCATCACCCGCCTCGACGTGCGCGACGGCCTGGTCCACCGGGTGACCGATCCTGACGGCGTCAGCCTCACGTTCGGCTTCGACACCGCGGGTGAGGTCACCGCGATCACCGACGGCCTCGGCAACACCGCGCTCCTGCGCCGCGACGACGAAGGCAGGCTGGTCGCGACGGTCACCCCACTCGGTCGGCAGACCCTTTTCCGGTACGACGGCAATGGCCGCCTGGTCGAGCGGGAGGACCCCGGCGGCGGTGTCTGGCGCTACGCCTATTCGCCGGCCGGCCGCATCCTGTCCGTCACTGATCCGGCCGGCGCTCAGCAACAGACCCGGTACGGCGACCACGGCGAACCCGAAACGAAGATCGACTCGCTCGGCAACGTGGTGACGCTGCGCTGGGACGACGTCGGCAACCTCGCCCGGCTGACCGTTTCCGACGGCGCCAAGTGGGACTTCACCTACGACGCGCTGTCCCGGCTGACCAGCACCACCGACCCGGCCGGCGCGACCTGGCTGCGCGAGTACGACGCCGAGGGCAACCTGGTCGCCGCGATCGACCCGGTCGGCACCCGGCACACCGCCACGATCAACCGCGAGGGCCGGATCACCGGGCTCGGCGACGGCGTCACCGGCAGCGCGTTCGAGTACGACCGGCTCGGCCGCACCCTCGCCCACCTGCGCCCGGACGGCACCGCCGCCCGCGCCGGGTACGACCGCTGCGGCCGCCGCACCCTGATCGAGAACCCGGAGGGCGGCCGGGCCCGGATCGAGTACACCCCGGCCGGCCGGGTCCGCCGGATGATCACACCTGGTGGCCGGTCGACCGTTTTCGAACACGACGCCGCGGGGCGCACCATCGCCCGTGTCGACGGCGCGGGCCGCCGCACCGAATACTCCTACGACGCCGACGGCGCGATGATCACCGCCGGGCCGGCCCGGATGACGTACGACGAGGCGGGCCGGCTCGCCTCCCGGGACGGCATCCACCACACCCGTGACGCCGCCGGTCGCGTCGTCGCGATCACCGGCCCGGCCGGCGGCACCCGCCGTTTCGAGCGCGACCCGGCCGGCCGGGTCGTGGCCGCCGTCGACCCGCTCGGCCACCGCAGCACGTACGAATATCACCCGCGCGGCTGGCTCACCCGGATCACCGATCCGCTCGGCGCGACCACGAGCTACCGCCACGACGAGGCCGGGCGGGTGGTCGAGACGACCGACCCGCTGGGCCGGCAGACCCGGTTCAGCTATGACCAGGCCGGCCGGGTGATCGGACGGGTCGACGGGGCCGGGCGGGCCGTGCGCTGGGCGTACGACGCATCGGGGCGGGTTGTCTCGATCGAGGCCGGGGACGGTTCCCGGATCACGTTCCGCCGGGACCTGCTCGGCCGGCCGGTCGCGGTGCGCGAGGGCGACCTCGAGGTGACGCTCAGCTGGGACCGGGCCGGCCGCCTGGTCGAACGGCGTCGCGGCGGCCTCACGATGCGGCGCCGGTACGGCCCGGACGGTGAGCGCACCGCACTGACCATGCCGGATGGCTCCTCGACGTCCTACACCTACGACGGCGGCGGGCTTTTGTCCGGCATGACAAGCCCGCTGACCGGTCATCTCGCTGTCACACGGGACGCGCTGGGACGAATCGTCGCGGTCGACGGTGCCGACGGACGCCGTGCCACCTGGGAGTACGCCGGCGACGGCCACCTCGCCGGATATGCGTTCGGCGGCCGTGCCGCGCGGCTGACCCGGGATGCGGGCGGCCGGATCACTGGGGACGGGACGCGCGCCTACGGGTACGACGCGGCCGGGCAACTCGTCGCCGTGGGTGCCAAGACGCTGGAGTACGACCCGGCCGGCCGGCTGGTCCGCGACGGCGAGCGGAGTTTCAGCTACGACGCGGCCGGCCAGTTGTCCGAATCCGACCACGAGTACGACGGATCCGGCCGGCGGCTTCGAGATGCCGTTCGAGCGTACGAATGGGATGGGTTCGGGAGGCTGAAGGCGGTCTCGGCCGGCGGCCGCGTGATGAGCGTGCGCACCGATCCGCTGGGCGAACTGGCCGAGGTGGACGGTCAGGCCGTGCTCTGGGACGGGCGGCCGTGTCTGATCGGGAACACCCCGATAGCTGCCCACGGAATGCCCTGGCAGGCCGGATCGTCGCAGCTCACGCCGGACTGGCAGGGAACCGTCGGCGACGGCCGCGACGAATGGGGTGCGCCGGCGCTGACCGATCCGGGTCTCGGGTTCGGCGGCGAGCTGGAGTTCGCCGGGCTGACCTGGCTGCGCAACCGCGTCTACGACCCGTCGTCGCGCGCCTTCCTGAGCCCCGACCCGCTGCCCGCCGTGCCGGGGACCGCATGGTCGGGCAATCCGTACCACTACGCCGGCAACGACCCGCTCGGCCACGCGGACCCGCTCGGCCTGCGACCGATAACGGACAGTGAGCTGGCTGCCTATCGCGATGAGATGAGCAGTGGCGCCTTCGAGGACGCGGCCGACTGGGTCGGTGAGAACTGGGAGTACCTCGCGGCCGGCGCCATGATCGTCGGCGGCGTGGCGCTGATGTTCACCGGCGTTGGTGGACCGGCCGGGATCGCGCTGATGGCGGCGTCCGGAGGCCTGATCGCCGGTGGCGCCAGCGCGGGCATCCAAAAATTCACCACCGGCGAGGTCGACTGGGGCCAGGTCGGCAAGGACGCCCTGGTCGGCGCGGTGACAGGCGCGGCGGGCGCCGGCACCGTGGCGGCTCTGGGCAGTACCGCCCGCCTGGCCGCGACAAATCCGTTCGCCCGGGAGCTGGTGCTCAACGGCGCGGAGACGCTGGTGAGCGGAGGCTTCGAACGCGGCCTGACCGGCGGCGACGTCTTCAACCCGCGAGCCATCGCCACCGACCTGCTCACCGGCGGCGCAGCCCCGGCCCCGGCGGGCGGGCTGGGCGCGACCACCCGGCAGGCCGATCCGCTGGACGAGGTGCGCATCCATTCGAGCACCGACTCCCCCAGTCATCCGGAACTGAACCGTCGCGAACCGGTGCTCAGTGTTGACGACGCGCGTGCCGCCGCCGAACGGCAGAACCTCGACACCCGCAGCATCGACATCCGTCTGCGCCGCGAGGGCGACCCGGGCTACTTCGAATACGGTTACGGAAGCACGGTCTTCCGGATGGAGTCCCGGCCGCCGTACACGGAGACGCCGGTTCGCGGGCCGGACGGTAGGTTCATCGTGGAGTTGCAACCGTCCGCGCTTCAGGACGAGCTGACGGCGGCGATGACGATCTCCCACGAGCTCTACCACCTCAGGACATGGTTCCGCGGTGGTGACGTCCACGATGAGGCGGCAGCCGAGACAGCTGCTGAGGTGACCGAAATGTATTACCGGCCATGAGCGGCGAGAACTGGGAACGGGTGGCCTTGGCCCGGACGCGGGAGGACGCGATCCGGCAGTTCGAGGCGTGGAAGGACCGGGCCGGCCTGACTCCGGCGGACGAGGACATCCGGCTGAATCGGGGCCGCCATGCCGACGGCAAGGATTACTGGGAGATCATCTATTTCCGGCCGCAGTGAAAGGCCGGGGTCGCGACAGGCGATCCCGGCTTTTCATTATGGCCGATAGCGATCAGTAACCGCCGCCTGCGGTCATGATATTCTGGGCGATCTTCTGCAGCTGGTCGCGCAATTGATCCAATTCCTGTTTCGCCTTGTCGAGGGCCGCTTTCGTCTCCGGCCAGGTCTGGTCGCGGAATTGTTGCGCGAGCGGACCGTCCCACACGTCCGGGTTGGAGAGCATTTTTCCCTGGGCGTCGAGCTGGGCGATCTGGTCGGTGAGACCGCCGTTGATGATCGATTGGACCTGCTGAATCGACGTCTTCGCCTGATCGGTCGAGAGTACCCGTGCCGCCATCGTGACCATTCCCCGCAATCGTTGATCGAATTCGACGCAGCTCATTCCGGACTGACATTGTCCGCACATCCGGCCTATCATCGCAATCACTTGCCAGATTCGGGGGATGGCGATGATCGATATGTCTGGCCGGGTGTGAGGTGGCGACGAGTTCGGCTCGGCCGGATGATCTGGACGCGTTCGTCCGTGGCAATCGCGCGGCCGACGACGAGCTGCGCGGGCGTCTTGCCAGGCTGCGGGCCGCCTACGGCGAATTTCAGGACGGCACCGGCTGGGGCCGGCTCGACGCGACGTCGCTGATCAATGCTCTGGGTCAATACCTGGATCTGAACGACGTCGACTCCCAATGGGTGGCACAGATTTCCCAGGCCTTCCGCGGGGCCGGCGGCAATGGCGATCTCGCGACCCTCCCGGATGCGGCGATCAGCGCATCCCTGCGGGCTGCGGGCCTGGGCGGTGGTCGCTCGTCGGTGACTTTCGACGACCCCATCGGGTACGGCTTCCCGCCGACCAGTGGTTTCGCCGATGATCCGGTGAATACGGCCACCGGCAATTTCCTGATCGCGGTGACCGATTCTCGTCAGTGGCGCCGGATCTACAACAGTCGTTCGACGGATGCCGGGGCCTTCGGGCCGGGCTGGTCGTCGTGGGCGGATTGCCGGCTGCGGGCGTCGTCCGAGGGCGCGGCTTACGCCGGTCCGGACGGGCAGCGGGCGGTGTTTCCCCGGCAGGGCGCGGGTTATGGCCGGGTGGTCGGGATCGCGGCCGAGGTGGCGCCGCGGGATGACGGCGGGTTGGAGTTGCGCTGGTTCGACGGCCGGGTGTGGATTTTCGACGTGGTGGGGCGGCTGCTGGAAGCGGACACGCTCATGTTCGGCTACGCCGATGGCGTGCTGTCCAGCGTCACGGGCCGTGGTGGCCGTACGGTTGCGGTCGCCTGGACCGGCGATCGGATCACGGCTGTCGGCGAGGTGGGCTTCGCCTATGCGGACGGTGTTCTGGTCGCGGGTGGTGACCACCGTTACGAGGTGGATGAGTATGCCCGGGTCCTGGCGGTGATCGATGCCGATGGGGTGGCTGAGGCGCGGAACAGCTACGACACCAGTGGCCGGGTGATCGAGCAGGTGTCGTCCTTCGGTCGCCGTACCCGGTACGTCTATTTGCCCGGCCGGGTCACGGTCGTCGGCGACGGGGATTTCACCGGGGTCACCAACACCTATGTGCATGATCAGTATGGCCGGTTGTTGTCGGTCACCGACGGTCATGGGGAGCGGTTGAGCCGTACCTATGACGAGTGGGGAAATCCGGTCACGGTGACCGACCGCAAGGGCGCGGTGACCACCTCGCGCTGGGATGACCGTGGCCGGCTGCTGCGCCGAAGCCAGCCGGCAGGCGAGGTCGTCGACTACCGCTACGACGATGCCGGACGCGTCCTCGAAGTTGCAGCGGGCGACGCGGCCGTCCGATATCGATACCTCGGGGACGAGCGGACGCCGGCCGAGATCATCGATGCCGAGGGCGGGGTGACCCGGTTCGACGTGCGCGACGGCCTCATCCACCAGGTGACCGATCCTGACGGGGTCACGATCACCTTCGGCTTCGACCGGGCCGGCGACCTGATCTCGGCGACCGACGCGATCGGCAACACCGCGCTCCTGCGCCGCGACGACGAAGGCAGGCTGGTCGCGACGGTCACCCCACTCGGTCGTCAGACCCTTTTCCGGTACGACGGCAATGGCCGCCTGGTCGAGCGGGAGGACCCCGGCGGCGGGGTGTGGCGCTACGCCTATTCGCCCGGCGGCCGGATCATGTCCGTTACTGATCCGACCGGCGCGCGTCGCGAGACCAGCTACGGCGAGCACGGCGCGGTCGAGCAGACGGCCGGCCCGCTCGGCGAGATCACCGGCCGCCGCTACGACGACACCGGCAATCTGATCCGGTTGATCGCCCCGGACGGCGCGAAGTGGGACTTCACCTACGACGCGCTGTCCCGGCTGACCGGCACGACCGACCCGGCCGGCGCGACCTGGCTGCGCGAGTACGACGCCGAGGGCAATCCGATCGGCACCGTCGACCCGGCCGGCGTCCACCGCACCGTGACCGTCGATGCGACCGGCCGGATCGCGGGGCTGAGTGACGGCCTGACCGGCAGCACGTTCGCCTACGACCAGCTCGGCCGCACGGTCGCCCACCTGCGCCCGGACGGCACGGAGGCAAGAGCCGGGTACGACAGGTGCGGCCGCCGGATCTCGATCACCGACCCGGTCGGCGGGGTGACGCGGGTCGAGTACACCCCGGCCGGCCGGATCCGCCGGCTCGTTTCCCCGGGCGGCCGGGTGACCGTTTTCGAATACGACGCGGCGGGCCGGAGGGTGGCCCGGGCCGACGGGGCGGGCCGGCGGATCGAGTTCCGCTACGACGCGGACGGCGCGATGATCGCCGCCGGAGCTGCCCCGTCGCGCGCCGATGTGCCTGCCGGCAACGGCACGGAGGGCGCTGGGCCTTCCGGTCAGTTCGTCACTTTCCGATACGACGGCGCCGGGCGACTGGTGGAGCGGGACGGCACCTCGTACGCCTACGACGCGGTCGGGCGCCTGGTGGCGGTGACCGATCCGATGGGCGGGACCCGCCGCTACGAGCGGGACCTCGCCGGCCGGGTGGTGGTCGCTGTCGACCCGCTGGGTCATCGCACCACCTACGAGTACCACCCGCGCGGCTGGCTCACCACGATCACCGATCCGCTCGGCGGCGTGGTCACCCGCCGTCACGACGAGATGGGCCGGGTCGTCGCGGAGACGGATCCGCTGGGCCGGATCACCACGTTCAGCTGGGACGCCGCGGGTCGCCTGATCAGCCGTACCGACGGTGTCGGGCGTAGGGTCACCTGGCGTCACGACGTCTCCGGGCGGGTCGTCACGATGGCGGCGGGTGACGGCTCGACCGTGACTCTCCGGCGGGACACGCTCGGCCGCCCGGTCGCCATCGACGACGGGCCGCACCGGCAACGCCTCGTCTGGGACCAGGCCGGCCGTCTCGTCGCCCGCGACCGCGACGGGCTCGTTCTGGGCCGCGACTACGGCCCGGACGGTGAACGGACCGCGCTGATCCTGCCGGACGGTTCCACCACGTCCTACAGCTATGACGACGGCGGGCTTTTGTCCGGTGTGACAAGCCCGCTGCTCGGTCATCTCGCTGTCACACGGGACGCCCTGGGACGAATCGTCAGCGTCGACGCGGCCGACGGCAGACGCGCCACCTGGGATTACGCGGACGGGCGACTCGTCGGCTATGCGTTCGGGGACCGCGCGACGAGGCTGACCCGCGACGCCGGCGGCCGGATCACGGCGGTGGGGGAGAAGCCCTTCGAATACGACGCGGCTGGTCAGCTGGTTGCGGCGGGTGAGAGGGAGCTCGCATACGACGCCGCCGGTCGGCTTGTCCGGGATGGATCAGCGGCTTACGGCTACGACGCCGCGGGACAGCTCGACGACGCTGAATACGACGGATCCGGGAGGCGACTTCGGGACCCTGCACGATCGTACGAATGGGATGGGTTTGGGCGTCTCACCGCGGTGACCGTGGGCGATCGGCGGGTTTCGGTCCGGGTGGACGCGACCGGTGAGCTTGCCGAGGTGGACGGGCAGGCGGTGCTCTGGGACGGTGCGCCGTGCTGGCTGGGCGGCAGGGCGGTGGCCGGGCCGGGCGTGCCGTGGCAGGCCGGATCGACGCGGCTGGAACCCGATTGGCAGGGAACGCCGGGTCTGGCTCGCGACGAGTGGGGTGGGGCGGTTCCGGCTCGCGATGAGTGGGGAGGGCCGGGTCCGGCTCGCGATGAGTGGGGAGCGCCGGGTCCGGCTCGCGATGAGTGGGGTGCGCCGGCGCTGGTGGAGCCGGGGATCGGGTTTCACGGTGAGCTGGAGTTCGCCGGGCTGACCTGGCTGCGCAACCGGGTTTACGACCCGTCGTCGCGGGCGTTCCTGAGCCCGGATCCGCTGCCGCCGGTGCCGGGGACCGCGTGGTCGGGAAATCCGTACCACTACGCCGGCAACGATCCGCTGGGGCGGGCGGATCCGTCGGGTTTGCGGCCGATCACCGATGCGGAGATGGCTGCCTATCGCGACGGGATGGGCAGCGGGTTCTTCGAGGACGCGGCCGATTGGGTGGGGGAGAACTGGGAGTACCTGGCCGCGGGCGCGATGGTCGTCGGCGGGGTGGCGCTGATGTTCACCGGGGTGGGTGGGCCGGCGGGGTTTGCGTTGATGGCAGCCGCGAATGGACTGTTTGCCGGCGGTCTCAGCGCGGGGGTGCAGAAATTCAGCAAAGGCGAGGTCAACTGGGCGGAGGTGGGCAAGACAGCGTTGATCGGCGGCGTGGCGGGCGGGTTGGGCGCTGGATCGGCGGCTGCGCTGGCCGGATCTGCCCGGGTGGCTGCAAGCAATCCGCTGGTCCGCGAATTGGTCGTCAACGGTGCCGAATCTGTGGTCGGCGGTGGTGTTGAGCGCGGCCTCACCGGCGGAGGAGTCTTCAATCCTCGGGCGATGGCCACCGATTTGCTCAGCGGCGGTGCAATTCCGGCGCCTGGTGCCAGTGTGGGAGGCGGCCCACCAGGTGATGACCTTGTCGATGCCTATCGATTCCACGACGCCGCCGACCCCGAAAGCCTGAGATCCAACCTATCCCGAGAGTCACCGGCAACGCAGAAGATCTATGAGTGGGAGTTCGAGCACAACCCCGGGCTCCTTGACGAGATGGCCGTCGATCATGCCGACGGTTTCAAGACCCACAGCCCGTTCGTGAGTGTCACCACCGATCCCTTCGCCGCGGCTGCCACGACAGATCCCGATCTGAGCAGCATCATCAATGGAGGACATGGGATGGACCACCGTCGGGCGCCAGACCTCAGCCTCTTCCGTATCCCGCGGGACCGCTTGGTCAACCCGGACTATGAATTATCCCAATTGGAAGGGGAGCAACTGTTCTATCCGGGCAATCTCGCCGATTATCACGTGTGGACCAGACCGAACCCCTTCTAGAGGAGCTGAGCGGAGAAATCATGATCGATGTGTCCGACTTCGACGACATCACGGTCACCATCAGTCATCCGTGGGCCGACATCGACATGCCACTTTCGGAGTGGGCTGAGCGGGGGCCAAGCAAGCAACGCCCGTTGATGACGATTCTGGCGGCCAAGCGGAGGTCCACGGGCGAGTCGATCTCGCTCGATGAGATACCGCCGGAGTTTCTCAACACCCGCACCACACGGCAGATGCAGCGCGAGGGGCTGTTGCCCACTCCCTGGGGGCCGCCACCGGACGATAGGCCCGTGCGCCCGCTCTCCAGGGACATCCCACCGGAGATCCGGGCGCAGATTGAGCAGGAACGGCGCAGGTAAGGTCAACCTGACGCTAGCGATGCGACTGGAGGGCGGTCAGCAGCTCGAAAGCAGCCCCGTCCACCGACCTTCGCGTGTCACTCAACGCGACCACCCCCACCCTCCGCTCCCGATCAAACCCCGCGAACGCACCAAACCCACCAGTGCTGCCGTTGTGGAAGAACTGCGCGGGCCCGCCCTTCACCCGCCGAGAGAACCACCCGAGCCGCGCGGTCAGGAACGGGTTGACGCGGTGTTGCACTCCGAGCGCCACCTGCACCGCCGGCGCCAGCTCACTCTCCGGATCCCACTGTGCCCGCACGAAGGCAGCCAGGTCAGCGACCGTGGAACGAAGACCCCCGGCGCCCGCCAGGTCAGCGAGATCCCACGGTGGGACAGGCCGGCCCACCTTCCGATAGCCCTGGGTGACGCCACCGGCCACCGACGTGGCCGTCAACCCCAGGACGCCGCTGATCTCCCGTGCCACCAGCGCCTCGTAATTTAGGCCGGCCCGGCGCGACAGCGCCAGCCCGAGCAGCCCGGCCCCGAAGTTCGAATACCGGAACCTGCGCCCCGGCACCGCGCTCAACCGCGTGCGTTCCAGGGCTTTCTCCAACATCGAAGACGAGCAGCCAGCGTACGGATCAGGCTTTGACGGATGCAGCAGAGCGCCCAGCAGCATCCCGGTGGGCAGCCGCGGCAGCCCCGACGTATGCGTCGCCAGGTGCCGCAGCGTGATCGGCACACCGCCGCGTGACGGCACCGTGAAACCGAGATCACTCAGCGGCTCGTCGAGCGCGACGACGCCCGCGACGGCGAGGCGGGCCAGGGTCAGAGCGGTGAAGACCTTGGTGACCGAGCCGATCTCGAACCGGGTGGACGCGTCCAGGCCGGCCGTTCCGCGTACCTCGACCCGGTCGCCGGTGATCGTGGCGACCACGACGCCGTTCCGGCCGGTCGCGAGCTTCGCCACGGTCTGCTCAAGATCGGTCATAGCCCCATGATGGGTAATCCGCACAAGGCCACGATCACCGCGTACGGACGAATGGGTGGTAACGGCGTTTACGGGATGCCAGGATGAGACGCGGCAAAGGAGGCGTCTTGACCACAATCGGTACCCGTGCGCCGGGGATCGCGTTGACCGGCCCGGTGGCCTGGCAGCGTACGAGCGCGGTCGGCACCGAACTGGTGTTCCCCGGGACGGCCGGTGCGGGCGGCACCGCCGTGGTCACCGGCGCTGACCCGTACACCCTCGACTGGCGGGCCGGCCTCGACGACGACTCGGCTGTGACCGAATTTGCCGCGAGCTGCAGGGGCGCCGGCTGGACGCGTACCCTCGAAATGCGCCGCACCGGCGACGGATGGGTGACCACCGCGGAAGGGCTCGGCGAAGCCGGCCCGCCACCCGCCGAGCTGGAGCCGTCCGCATTGATCTTGCTGGCCGGGTCGCCGATCTTCCTGTTCTGGGCGGTGCGGCACCTGGGGCTGACCATCGAGTCGGGGCCGGTGAAGGTGACCGCGATCCGGGTGGCGGTGCCGTCGTTGGCGATCTCCACGGGACCGATCACATGCCACCTGGTCAGCGCGAACAGGTTGCGGGTGACCGGCGACGGGCCGGCCGGGACCTATGAGCTGGACGACTCCGGCATGGTCACCTATCAGCCGGGTCAGCTGCGTCAGGTTCGGTGAGCAGCCGCCAGTCGGCGTATTCGAAACCGGGCGCGACCACGCAGCTCACCAGCGCCGGTTCATCGCCGGCCGGGCGTGCGGTCTGCCAGACGCCGGCCGGGACCAGCACCTGCGGACGTTGACCGGCGGCGATGTCCGCACCCAGCAGGACCGACGTCTCCTGACCGGGATTGCCCAGTCGCAGCTCGATCGGGCCGCCGGAGTGCCAGAACCACAACTCGTCCGAGCGCACCACGTGCCAGGCGGACTCCTCGCCCGGATGCAGCGCGAAGTAGATCGCGGTCGCCGAGGCGCGCGGGCCGTCGTAACCGTCCGGTTCGAACGTGATCGGCGACTTCCACGTCTCGCGGAACCAGCCACCCTCGGGGTGCGGCTCCATGTCCAGCTGCTCCGCCAGCGGCGGCCTGTTCGTCATGGGGGCTGATCCTAAACTTACGATGGGCGTGTGCCCCGCGTTTCCGAAGCTCATCTCGCCGCCCGCCGCCAGCAGATCATCGATGCCGCAGTGCGGTGCTTCGTCCGCAAGGGTTTCCACCAGTCCTCGATGCAGGACGTGATCAAGGAGGCAGACCTCTCGGTCGGCGCCTTCTACCGGTACTTCAAGAGCAAGAACGAGCTGATCACTGCGATCGCCGGCGAGAAGATCGGCGAGGTGACCTCGGTACTCGACGCTGTCCTCGAAGCGGATCCGATGCCGCCGGTGCCGGAGATCGTCGACCGGGTTCTCGCGCTCGTCGACCGGTCGATCGACGGCGGCGGGCCGGTGCGGATCGCCGTGCAGGTCTGGGGCGAGGCCGTGCACGATCCGGAAGTGGCCGCAATTGTCGCTGAGATCTATGGGCGAGTCCGGTCACGGGCCGTGCACATCGCGGAGCGCGCCCAGGCCGGCGGGCAGCTTTCCGCCGAGGCCGATCCGGTCGGTGTGGGCGGCGCGCTGTTCGGGCTGATCCAGGGTTACATCCTGCAGCGCATCCTGATCGGGAACATGGACCGGACGCAGTACGTGAACGGCGTCCGCGCGCTAGTCGCGGGCTAGCCGCCGGATCGCCGACGTCAGTCCGGGCTCGTCGACATCGGTCTCGGTGGTCAGCGCCAGCAGGATGATGCCGTCGATCAGCGCGCAGATGTCCCGGCCGGCGTCCGCACCGACGTAAGGCTCCAGGATCTCCGGCAGTCCGCGCATCCAGACGTCGGCGAGGGGCCGCAGGGCCGCATCCCGGGCTGCGGCGACACACAGTTCGTACTCCAGGCGCACCTGCCGGCGGTCGGTGAGGTAGTCGCTGACCAGCTCGGTGAGCGCCACGGCCATGTCGGGCGCGTCCCGGAGCCGGTCCTGCCACTGATGCAAATCGGTCTGCAGCGTCGCGACCGCGTGCCGGAGCCCGGCCGCGATCAGATCATCCAAAGTCGGGAAATAGTAGGTGGTCGCGCCCAGCGGCAGGTCGGCTTTGGCGGCGACCGCGCGGTGCGTGGTGCGCCCGACGCCGGCCTCCGCGATCACCTCCATGGTGGCGGCGGCGAGCGCGGCGCGCCGGGCTTCCGGATCGCGGGTGCGGCGCCCGGTCAATGCGCCGTCCCGCTGTTCAGATTCAGCATCACGACTCCGGCGATGATCAGCGAAATTCCGGCCACTTTAGCCGCTGTGACCGGTTCGCCGAGATACACCGCGCCGATCGCCACGATCGCCGCCGTCCCGACCCCGGACCAGATCGCATAGGCCATCCCGACCGGAATGCCCTTGACGGCTTGCGAGAGCAGCACGAATGACGCTCCGTAGGCGGCTAGGCACGCAGCGGTGGGCCACAGGCGGGTGAAGCCCTCGGTCGCCTTCATGAGGCTGGTGCCGATGAGCTCCGCCGCGATGGCGGTGAACAGATAGAAGTAGGGCACGGGTGGACCTCTCTTGTACGTTCGTACTTGTACGATCGTACAAGAACAAGCGCGGCGCCTGCCAGGCGCTTCTTTTGGGTACGCGTAAACGGCGTTGGAGCTGTCACGAACAGGGTTCGACGGCCGGGTGGGCAGTGCAGTTCCGACTGGACCCCGTCTTCAGGTGGCCCGCGCCGAGATCGGGTGCCCGGGTTCGGCCCGGAGCGCCGGAGCAGTGTGGTCGCGTGATCCTTGCGGTGGAACCGCTTCCACGTTCTAGGGTCCAGCCGTGCCTGAGCTCCGTGCCTATCAGCCCGCTGACCTGCCCGCGCTCTACGACATCTGTGTCCGCACCGCGGCCGCCGGCGAGGATGCCCGCGGTCACTACTCGACCGATGCCCTGATGGGCGACCTGTTCGCCGCCCCTTACGTCCACCTCGCGCCGGAGCTGGCGTTCGTGCTGGACGACGACGGCGACGCGGTCGGCTATGTCGTCGGAACCGCCGACACGACCGAGTTCGCCCACCGCTATCGAGCCGAGTGGATCCCGCTCCTGGCCGGCCGTTACCCGGTCCCGCCGCCTCCGCCGCGCACTGCCGAACAGGACATGCACGCCCTGCACCACAACCCCGAGCGCATGATCGTCGCAGGGTTGGACGGCTTTCCGGCGCACCTGCACATCGACCTGCTGCCGCCTCATCAGCGCCAGGGCCACGGCCGCCGCCTCATCGAGCGGTTCCTGTCCGTAGTGCCGTCACCGGGCGTCCACGTCGGCATGCTGACCGAGAACGTCAAGGCCAGAGCCTTTTACGACAGGCTCGGCTTCTCCGAACTCCCGGTCCCCGACCCGGGACCGATCACCTATCTAGGCATCAGAACCAGCACCACCTCCTAGGCGGTAGGCCCGGGCTCAGGGCCAAGCCAAGCCGGGCCAGGAGGGGCCAAGCCAAGCGGGGCCAAGCCGGGCGGGGCCAAGCCGGGCGGCGCCAAGCCGGGCCAAGCCGGGCCAAGCCAAGCCAGGCGGCGCCAAGCTAAGCGGGGCCGGGCCAAGTCGGGGCCAGGCTAAGCGGGGCCAGGCTAAGCGGGGCCAGGCCACGTCGGGCCGTCCCAGGTCGGCGCGTCCCAGGTCGGGCTCGTTTCTGAGGAATCCCGTGGCGTTCTCCGGCGCCGCGCGGCTCGGGCCCATGCGGCAGAACGGTCACCTGCGGCAGACGGCTCGCTGATCGGGCGGTCTTCCACCACGGCCGGCCTGCTCCGGGAGCCGCCACGGTTACGGTGAGCTGCCGCAGGATCTCCGCAGCACCGGGCGGCTGGGGAAGAGGCGGCCCGTTGCCGGAACGCCCAGCGCTGCCTGGACTGCCGAGATCGCGATCAGCTCGACCGGATGGGTGGCCGAGGTGAGGCCCGGGTGCACAACGTCGGCGAGAGGGCTGTCATCGAACCCGGTCACGGCGACGTCGTCCGGCACTCGGACACCGTCGGCCGTCAGCGCCTGCAACACCCCGAGCGCCATGGCGTCGCTGACGGTGGCGATCGCGTCGGTGCCGGGCCACCGCCGGCGGATCTCGCGGGCGGCCGCCCTGCCCCGTACCGTCGTGAAGTCGCCGTGCACCACCCGCGCCGGAAGGCCGGCCTCGCGCATCAACCGTGTGTAAGCCGCCAGCGGCGCGCGGGACGCGGCCAGCCAGCGCGGACCCGCGACCAGGGCGATGCGGCGGCGACCGGTGCGATGGAGGTGCTGGAGCAGCGCCCCGACACCGGCGGCGCTGTCGACGTCGCTGCCGCCCGCGCCGATCATGCCGGTGCGGCCCCGCAGGCCGGCGGGCAGGCCGCGCATCAGGTCACGGTCGTGGCCGGCCAGCACCAGCGCGGCCACGCTGCGGTCGGCGGCCAAGCGCTCGAGCTCGGCGGTGGCGTGCAGCGGGAGCCGGAGCAGGGCCATGCCGAGGCCCTCCGGCTCGGTCGCGGCGGCCATGGCGGCGGCCGCTCTGCTGACGAACGGGTCGCGCAGGATGTCGGCCCGCTCGTCACGGACCGCGAACACGATGCGGGTGCCGGACTGCCGGGCCAGCCTGCGGGCGACCGGGTGCGGCACGTAACCCAGGTCGATGGCCGCCTGGCGGACCGCGTCGCGGCTGGCCGGGGAGGAGGGGCCCCGCCCGGAGAGCACCCGGGAGGCGGTCGCGGTGGAGACGCCGGCGCGGCGGGCCACATCGGCGAGGGCGGGATTCGCTGTCATGCTCCGCATCTTCCTCCCCGGGTACGACAATTTCCGCCGCCGAGTTTTTGTCAGGGGGTCGGTCTACTGTGCGGAGCATGACGACATTGACCGATCGGCCTCACACCGCGTTGCTGATCATCGACGTGCAGAACGGTGTGGTGGCCGGTTCGCCGAACCGTGACGAGGTCATCACGAACATCAACGCGCTGCTCGACCGGGCGCGTCTCGAGGATGTGCCGGTGATCTGGGTGCAGCACTCCGACGACGGCCTCACCCGCGACAGCGAGGCCTGGCAGTACGTTCCGGAGCTGAAACGCCGCGACGGCGAGCCGCTCATCCACAAGAACTACGGCGACTCCTTCGAGGCCACCGACCTTGAGGAGCAGCTGGCCGAGCGCAAGGTGGGCCGGCTCGTGGTCACCGGGGCGCAGACCGACGCGTGCATCAGGTCGACCCTGCACGGCGGGTTCGTCCGGGGTTACGACGTCACCCTGGTCACCGATGCGCACACCACCGAGGACCTTTCTGCGTACGGTGCTCCCGCCCCCGAGCAGGTCATCGCCCACACGAATCTGTATTGGCAGTGGCAGAGCGCGCCGGGGCGTACCGCCGGGACCGAGGAGACGGCGAAGGTCTCCTTCACGGGGTGATCGTGCGCGGGCCCGGGCAGGGGTTCGTAAGGTTGCCGGATGAGCACCGACAACCTGTGGCTTCGCAAGATCGCCGAAAACCCGAGCCACTCCCAGTGGTACATCGACCGCTTCCGGGAGATGGCCGCCCGCGGTGACGATCTGGCCGGTGAGGCCCGCATGATCGACGCCATGGTGCCCCGGGGTGCTCGGATCCTCGACGCCGGCTGCGGCACCGGCCGGGTCGGTGGCCGCCTCGCCGCGAGCGGGCACACCGTCACCGGCGTCGACCTCGACCCGGAGCTGATCGAGGAGGCACGGCGAAACCACCCGGGCGTGCGGTGGCAGGTGGGTGACCTGTCGGAGCTGTCGCTGGGCGAGACCTTCGACGTCGTGGTGTGCGCCGGAAACGTGATGACGTTCGCCGGCCCGTCCAGCCGAGCGAAGATCCTCGGCCGCTTCCGCGAGCACCTCGCCGGCGGAGGCCGCGCGGTCGTGGGCTTCGGTGCCGGCCGAGGCTACGAGTTCGACGACTTCCTGACGGACGCGTCCGGCGTGGGTCTGCGGCCCGACCTGCTGCTGAGCACCTGGGACCTGAGGCCACGGACCCCGGACGCAGACTTCCTGGTCGCCGTGCTCCGCCCGGAGTAACCCGGGTTGCGCCGGCCCCGGGTTGCGCCGGCCTTGGGCAAGGCCGGGTTTGGAACGGGGCCGGCTCGGGTTGGCGAGATTGCCGGGTCAGGTCAGCAACCGGAACAGGGTCAGCCACTGCTCCGGCCAGACCTCTCCGACCGGCATATCCGGATTCAGGCGACACGCCCGGAACGCGGCGGACACCCTCTGCCGGCCATGCTCCCGGGACAGGGTGGCGAACAGCGATCCACCCGTACCCGTGAAACCCAGCTCGACCAGGCGCTGATACGAGCGGCGGCGGTCCGGCCCGACCAGCGGCACACGCCGCCTCTTGATCACCAGGATCCCGCCGTCGACGCGGGGTACCGGGCGGAACGCCCGGGCCGGTACCCGCCCGGCGAGGCTCCAGCTGAACTCCGGCCAGGTCAGCACGGTCAGCCGGCTCCAGCGGCCGTAGTCGCCGGCCCGCTTGCGGGCGTACTCCCACTGGGTCAGCAGCGTCGCCCGCCGCAGCCCTGGCGATCGCAGGCACCAGTTGATCACCGGAGACGTCAGCCCGTAAGGAATGTTGCCCGCCACCGCGAAGCTCTCCACCGGCGGCTTCGCCGCCAGAAAATCATCGGTGCGCACGGTCAGGCGCCGATCCACCGGCAGGGCGCCCGCCAGATCAGGATCGATTTCGTACGCGACCACGCGCCGGCAACGCCCCAGGAGTTCCCTGGTGAGCGAGCCGCGTCCGGCTCCCGCTTCGTAAACGAGCATCTCCGGGTCGGCGACGGCGATGCCGGCGAGGCGCCTGGCGACGGCCGGGTCAGCGAGAAAGTTCTGCCCGTAGACGCGCCGGGCCCGCGCATGCTCCCGCCGCGAATGCCCCGCCGCGGCGGGAACAGCTTGTCGAGCTCCAGCCGGACCCGGACCCGGACCCGGACCCGGACCCGGACCCGGACCCGGACCCGGAGCCGGAGCCGGACCCGGACCCGGACCCGGACCCGGCTGCTGGCGTCCGCCCGGAGCCGGTGGATGCGCTGAGGATTTGTGCGGCCGGGAATGGCCTGCTGGGCGTGGGGTATTGCGGTGCGCCATGGCTGGTCCTGTCTGCCGCGTGGTGCGGCGACAACGGACAGGCGGCATCGTGGCCCGTCCGCATCGGAAGAGGACTCCGGGCCCTGGCGATCAGCGACTGATCAGATCGGCGTCAGGCCAGGGCAGGACGCCCGGCGCGCAGACGGATCGCGTGCAGCGGTCCCCGCGCGGGCGTCAGCACCGCGGCGAGGAGAGCGTGCGTCGTAAGCATGGCCCGAACCGTAATCCGCCCCGGCCACGCGGTCACCCGAATTTCCGGGCCCGCGAGACACGAAGGCGGCCCCCGCAAGCCGTCGCCCGGCGTCCTGCCGAGGGATCCGAGCCGGCTACTCCGCGAGGGAAGGCCCAGATGCGGAGGAAGGCCCAGATGCGGAGGAAGGCCCAGATGCGGAGGAAGGCCCCGAGGAGGAGACCGGTGCCTGAGGACGCCGGTCCCCGGGCCGAAAGTCCTATGAGGCATCGACGGTCATTGAGCAGTCGTAAACGTTGCGTGGTCGATCTCGCGCCATCTGAACTGAGTCGGGTCGCTGACACGATCAAAAGGCCTGCTCATGCTGGGGACGCGGGCGAAACTTCATCCGGTCGACTCGTGATCAGCCGTGCGTGTGGCGAAGATGTCACCCAGGGGGTGGTTGTGATGATGGTTCTGTTCGTGGCTGTGGTCGGCCTGCTCCTGGCCGCGGTTCTCGCCCTCTGGCCGCTCTCCTCGGAGAAGCCGCGGTCCCCGCAGCGCTTCCGCGGTTCGGCGCCGGTGAAGCCACCCGGCAGCCATGCCGAGCCGTCCGCCGGACCGGCCACTCTGGAGGGCATCCTGGCCGGCCAGCTCCTGAGTGGGGAGATCTCCCAGCGGCAGTACCTTCGGGCACTGGAGAACCTGGCGGCCCGTGACGAGCAACGCCACCCGCTCATCCTGCGATGGGACGACCGGCCAGGAGCTTGGTCATAAAGACCGGCAAATGAGGGAATCGGCCAACGTCACCGAGTACAAAGATCATGGGTACAACGATCAGGTGACGACCAAGGAGCGCCGATGGCGGAGATAGTGCTGATCCGGCACGGGCAGACGGAGTGGAGTGCCAACGGGCGCCACACCTCGTACACGGATCTCGAATTGACCGCCGAGGGTGAGCGGCAGGCCCAGGCTGTCGCCCCGCGTTTGGCCGGCCGCACTTTCGCCGCGGTGCTGTCGAGCCCGCGCAAGCGGGCGCTGCGGACCGCCGAGCTGGCCGGTCTCACGGTGACCGAGGTGACCGAGGACCTGGCCGAGTGGAACTACGGCGAGTACGAGGGCATCACCACCAAGCAGATCCACGAGACCCGGCCGGGCTGGTCGCTCTGGACCGACGGCTGCCCGGGCGGTGAGTCCCCGGAGCAGATGAAGACCAGAATCGATCGTGTTCTGGCGAAAGCGAAGGAGTACCAAGGAGATGTCGCCCTGGTCGCGCACGGGCACACCCTGCGGGTGACCGGTGCGCGCTGGGTCGGCCTGCCGCCGAGCGCCGGCGGCGTGCTGAAACTGGACACCGGCACCCTTTCCACCCTGGGATTCGAGCACACGGTGGATCCGGTGATCAGCACCTGGAACGCCTGACATCCAACACACAGGCACGGCACATGGTGACCCACAGGCGCGGGGCCAATCGTGGACTTACACGAGGGACCCAATGAGGGGATGACCACCATGCTCACGCAGCTCAACCCAGAATCCGCGCCGGCCCCGGCGCCGCACCCGGTCGTTGTTGTGCTCGGGCAGCGGAGCCGGGTGGCGAGCCTTCCGGCGCACCTGCCGTCGGGCTGGTCGATGCGGCTGGCGGCCGGCCTCGATGAGGTGCGGCCCGACGAACTGGTGGTGCTCAGCGGCGCCACCGTGCACGACGTGCGGGTGGCCCGCGCGGTGCTGCCGTCCGAGACCCGGATCGTCGCGCTGATCGACGACTGGGCCGCGGTGGAGCTGGTCTCCGGCGTGCTCACCGCCGGGGCTGACGTCTGCGTGCGCGGCGGCCACCCGGCGATCCTGGCCGGCCACCTGGTTGCGGTGCGCCGCCGCCAGCTGGCCGAGCGCTGGGATCACATCGAAGCCATTCTATAAAAGCTTCCGGGCCATCTCGGTGCGCGACCGCACGCCCAGCCGGGCGAAGACGTTGCGCAGGTGATGGTCGACGGTCCGCGGGCTCAGGTGCAGCTCCTGCGCCACCTCCCGGTTGGTGGCGCCGCCCGCGACCAGCGCCGCGATCCGTTCCTGCTGCGCGGTCAGCTCCAGGCCGTCCAGGGACATCTTCCGGGATTCGACGCGTTCACCGGCGGCGCGCAGCTCGCGAACGCTCTGCGCCGCCCACGGTTCCGCGTCGAGCATCCGGAACGTCTCCGCCGCCCGCCGCAGATGGGTACGCGCCTCGACGTGCCGCCGCCGCCGGCGCAGCAGCTTTCCGTACAACAGCTCGGTGTGCGCCCGGGGGAACCCGGCCTCGCCGGTGTGCCGCAACGCTTCCCGGAAATGTGTCTCGGCCGCCTCGGCGTCGTCGGCCCGCAGCGCCCGGCAGCGATCCCGCAGCGCCAGCCAGACGGGCTGCCCGGTGCGCCCGGCCCACCTGTCGAAACCGGCCGCCACCGCATCGAGCCCCAGCGACCCGGCGCCCGCCTGGGCGGCCGAACCGGGAGAACCCGCGCCCGCCTCCAGCAGATGCGGGACGACCGCCACCTGCAGCAACGCCGACCCGTACCCCGGTGAGGCGGTGACCACCCGGCCCAGCCGCTCGGCGGCGGCGGGAGCGCGCCCGCCCACCAGGTCCAGCAGGGCGAGCGCCCAGTCGCAGAGCGCCCGGGACGGTCCGCCACCGGCCGCAGCGATCCGGGTCAGCGCGGTCTCCCGGTCGCCGACGAGCGCGGCCAGCACGGCGAGCACCGCGCTGTGCACGGCGGCCAGGGCCGGCTGCCCGGTGGCGCGGGCCATGGCGGCGCCGTCGAGGGCGGCGGTGTGCGCGGACGCGTACGCGCCCGAGGCCAGCTCGGCGGTGGCGGCCATCTCCAGGGCCTGCGGGACCAGGACGGTCGCGCCCGACTCGCGGGCCAGGACGGCGGCGCGCCCTGCGACGGCGGCGGCCCGGCGGACGTCGCCGACCAGGATGCCGGCCGTGGCGGCCCGGACCAGGGTTCCGGGGTCGGTGACCCGGTCGGCCGCGTCGAGCGCCCGGCGGAACCTGGCGAACGCGGCCGGCTCGTCCCCGTCGGCCATCCGGGCCAGTCCGGCGACGTGATGGAACGACAGGGTGACGGCGGGCGGCTCGTCGCCGCGCTGACGTGCGGTGACGCGGCGGGCGACGCCGGCGTACCGGCCCTGTTCGCCGGGGCGGGCGGCGGCCTCGCCGGCCAGGGCGAGCGCTTCCAGGGCGGTCGGGGTGTCGCTGTCGGCCAGCTCGGTGGCGACGTCGAGCAGTAGGTCACGGGCGCCGGGCCGGCCGTCCGGCAGACCCATCTCGGCGGTCAGGCCGCGGGCGCGTACCCGGGCCGGGCCGGCCGCCCGCGGGATCCTGCGGATCATCAGCCCGGCGTCGTGCGGCCGCCCGGTCAGCCAGGCGAACCGGGCCGCGTCGAGCAGCGCCTCACCACGATCACCCGGGTCCCGGTACAGCTCGGCGGCCCATCGGCGCGCCTCGGCGGCGGCCTCCGGCTCGGCGGTGCGCGCGGCCCAGGTCAGGTCACGCGCCAGCGCGGGGTCCGGCCCGGTCGCGGCCGCGGCCCGGTGCAGCAGCGCCGCCAGCCGGTCCCCGCCCGCCTCCAGAACCCGCGCCAGCGCGAGGTGAGCGGCCCGCCTGCGGCTCACCACATCTCCCGAGTACGCGCAATCGCGCGCCAGTGGTGATCCAAACCGGACAGCCGTGCCGTCGATGACGATCAACCCAGCCCGTTCGGCAGGCGCGAGGTCGTCGAGGGAGGCAGGGGCCGGCGAGAAGGGGGCGGCCAGGAGATCGGGCAGCGGCACGGCCGGCCGGGCCGCCGCGAGCAGCAGCAGATCCCGGGTGACGGCCGGCAACGACTCCAGGATCGCGCGGTGCCGGCGCAGCAGCGGACTGGCCGGCGGCAGCGTCCGCGGCAGCGGCGCGTACCCCCGGCGCTGCTCCGGCGACAGTGCCCCGGCCAGTTCGATCAGCGCGGCCGGGTTGCCGCCGGCCAGGTCGATCACCGCGTCGGCGACCTCCCGGGCCAGGTCCGGCGCGTGCCGGGCCAGCAGGTCCCGGGCGGTGTCCCGGGGGAGCGGGTCGAGCGGGAACACCGGCAGCCCATCGGGATCGGCGCCGGCCGGCATGGTCGCCAGCAGTGCGAACCGAGTGAGCCGCCGCGCCACGAACAGCACCGCGTGCCAGGACGGCTCGTCCATCAGGTGCGCGTCGTCGATCACGACGAGCAGCGGTCGCTGTGCGGTGAGCGTACCCAGGCTGGTTTGCAGGGAAAGGCCGAGCGCAAGGCGCTCCACCTGCGGTGACGCCGCGCTGAGCGCGCGTCCGAGATCGCCGGTCAGGAGGCGTTGCAGGCCGGCGAACGCGATATCGGACTCGTCGCCGTGGCCGGAGGCGGACAGAACGGTCCAGTCGTGGGCCGAGGCCGCCGCCGCGCGGGCGAGCGTGGTGCGGCCCGCGCCGGGGAGGCCCTGGACGACGAGCGCGCCGCGGTGGCCGGCCTCGGCGCCGGCGAGCAGACGCGCGACGGACGGCGGAAGTTTTTGCACTAACGGTGCAGCAAACATGGGGCGAGTTTGGCCTGCCGGACGGCTTCGCGAAAGGGCCATTTCGGTTGATGAAATTTCCGGGACATTGCCGACTGATGACAACACCGGTGATTTCGCCGATGCCTGACCGTCCCGCACCAGCTGAGACTGACGCTCGTCGATCCATTCCCCCGTCAAAGGAGAATCGACGTGAAGTCATCCGTTCCCTCTCGCACCCGACGCTTCCTGCTCACCGTCGCCGCCACCCTCGCCCTGACCGCAGGGGTGGGCGTGACCGCCGCGCAGGCCGCCGACAATCCCTATGAGCGGGGTCCGGCCCCGACGCTCAGCGCGCTGCAGGCCTCCCGTGGCCCGTTCGCCGTCTCGCAGACCTCGGTCTCCCGGCTCGCGGTCAGCGGGTTCGGCGGCGGCGAGATCTACTACCCGACGTCGACCAGCTCCGGCACGTTCGGGGCGATCGCGATCTCGCCGGGCTTCACCGCGTACTGGTCCAGCATCTCCTGGCTCGGCCCGCGCCTGGCCTCGCACGGCTTCGTGGTGATCGGCATCGAGACGAACTCCACTGCTGACCAGCCGGCGTCGCGGGGCACCCAGCTCCTGGCGGCGCTGGATTACCTGACCCGGTCCAGCTCGGTGCGTACCCGCATCGACGCGAGCCGGCTCGCGGTGGCCGGGCACTCGATGGGCGGCGGCGGCAGCCTGGAAGCGGCGAGCGACCGGCCGTCCCTGCAGGCGGCCATCCCGCTCGCGCCGTGGAACACCGACAAGACCTGGTCCGAGCTCCAGGTGCCGACCCTGATCATCGGCGGCGAGTCGGACACGATCGCGCCGGTGTCGTCACACTCGATCCCGTTCTACAACAGCATCCCGGCGTCGGCCGAGAAGTCGTACGTGGAGCTCAACAACGCCAGTCACTTCTTCCCGCAGAGCACCGACACGTGGACAGCGGTGCAGGCGGTGTCCTGGCTGAAGCGCTTCGTCGACAACGACACCCGGTACGACCAGTTCATCTGCCCCGGCCCGAGCAGCGTCTCCATCTCGGACTACCGGAGCAGCTGCCCGCTGATCTGACCCGCGGAAACGGTGTGGGCCGGCGGTCAACCGACCGCCGGCCCGCACTGGCCGTGCCGGGCGTCGCTACAACGGGGGGCAGCGCGACGCCGGCACGGAGCTTTCTGCGCTTACGAGGTTGCGGTTGCGGCCGGCTTCAGCACCGAGCAGGTCGCCACGGCCTTCTTCGTGGTGGCGTCGGACTCGTCGAGGTTGGCGGTGTCGGTGACGCCGTTCTCCTTGAGGCAGTTCGTGTACGCCGCGTCCGCGCCACCGCCGGCGTTGTTGCCGCCGCCGTTGCCGCGGCCCGCGCCCATGCTGGGGCGTACCGAGGCGCACGCGGTCTGTGCCTTTTCCCAGGTCGCGTCGTCGACGCCGTCGGGCTGCTGGAACATGCCGCCGCCACCGGGGAAGCCGCCTCCGCCGCGCTGGCCGGCGCTGCCGGAGGGCCGGGGCTGGCCGGACGGCATCGCGCCGGGCTGGCCACCGCCGCCGGGACCGCCGGACGGCATGACGCCGCCGGGTGCTCCGGACGGCCGGGTGCCGCCGTTGCCCATGCCGGCGCCGCCGGACGGCATCGTGATGGGCACGCCGTTCTCGTTCAGGCAGCTGATGTACGCGGCGAACGCCGAGTTGCCGCCGCCCTGCTCGCTGCTGGTGCCACTCGTGCTGCTGCTGTCGTCCGAGCCGCCACCGCAGGCCGCCGTGAACAGCACGGCCACGGAAGCCACGAGCAGAGCGCCCGCCCGGCGGCGCGTCTTCGAACTGACTACCGGCACGTTGAGTCTCCTGTCGATGCAAGGCGAGAATGTGAGGGGAAGCCCGGATCAGAGGAAAGCGGCCCGAGCTGTGCGCAACGTCGGACGACCCTAGGAATTACCTAAGAGCCGCCGGTCGAGCTCCTAGCGAACTCCGAGGCGGGACCGAGGCCCCGGCGAGTTGGACTCGCCAGACTCCTCGGCCATGGGTGTTGCACTGGCCGGTCGCCGGCGATTGATCTGGCTCCTCGTGGCGGCCGTCGTGCTCGCGTTGATCGCCTTCGGCGTGGTGCGTGCGCTGACGGCGGGCGCCGCGGACGACAAGACGAAGGCGGCCGAGACCGCCACGGTCGACAAGGGCGCGGTGACCACCGAGGTCGCCACGACCGGCACGCTGCAGGCGGCGCAGACGCGCAGCTTGTCATTTTCGGTCAAGGGCACTGTCGAGACCATCAAGGTGCGGTCCGGCTCGACGGTGACCGCGGGACAGGTCCTCGCGACCGTCGACGACACGGACGCGGCCGAGGCGGTCGATGACGCCGCGGACGCCCTCGACGAGGCGCAGGACAACCTCGACGAGGCCGAGGAGAACGCGTCGGCGACCACGTCGACCGAGACCACCGGGTGTGACGTGGCCGCCGCGTACACCACGGCCGCATCGGCGTCGGCGTCGGCGTCGCCCACCGCGTCGGCCACGGCCTCTCCGACGGCCACCGCCTCGGCCACGGCCACGGCTACGGCCACCGCTGCGCCGTCGTCCACGCGTACCTCGAAGGCAGCGACGTCTCCCACCACCAAGGTCCCCGGAGGCAGCGGCGGGACCACCGGAGGCTCGTCCGGAGGCTCGTCCGGAAGCTGCGGCAGCAGCTCCGGGAGCGGAAGTGGCAGCGGGAGCGGCAGCAGCGGCGGCCAGCAGGGCGGCAGCAGCTCCAGCGGGGACGCGATCCTCACCGCTGAGCAGCGGGTGAACCAGGCCGAGGTGAACCTGGAGGAGGCCGAGGAGGCCCTGGAGGGCGCCACCATCACCGCGCCGATCGCCGGCAAGATCCTCTCGGTGAGCGGCAAGGTGGGCAGCCAGGTCAGCTCCGGCTCGGCGTTCATCAGCCTGGCCGACGTGTACGACATGCAGATCAGCGCCGACTTCCCGGAGGCCGACGCGGACCATCTCGACGTCAGCCAGAAGGCCGTGATCACGCTCGCCGACAAGGCCGGGCAGAACTTCGACGCGACAGTGGTGCAGGTCGACCCGGTCGGCACCAGCGACGGCACGCTGACCCGGTTCGGCGTGGTGCTCAGCTTCAACGACGCCCCCGAGGAGTTGCTGGTGGGGCAGAGCGCGAACGTCCGGGTGACGACCGGCAGCAAGGAGGACGTGCTGCGGGTGCCCAGCACCGCGGTGCACGACGTCAGCGGATCCATCGGAACCGTCTCGAAGGACGGCGTCCAGACGCAGGTGAAGCTGGGCCTTCGTGGCGATCAATACACCGAGATCACGTCAGGCCTGGCCGAGGGCGACGTGGTCGCCAAGTCATGGTGAGTTCATAGCTGGCTCAAAGACTCGGTTGCTAATTCTTTCCCGTGCTCTCCGAGACCCGTGTTTCCGCCACTGTCAGTGACCCCGCGGCGCGACCCGCTCGCGTCCTCGTCGTCGACGACGAGCCGAACATCTCCGCGCTGCTCAGCGCGACGCTCCGGCTCGTCGCCTACGACGTCCGGGTCGCCGACTCCGGCCACGGCGCCTTGGTCGCGGTGCAGGAGTTCGAACCGGACCTGATCGTCCTCGACGTGATGCTCCCGGATGTGGACGGCTTCGAGGTGGCCCGGCGGCTGCGTGCCGCCGGGCACCGCGTCCCCGTCCTCTTCCTCACCGCCCGTGACGCGGTCGAGGACCGGATCCTCGGTCTCTCGGCCGGCGCCGACGACTACGTGACAAAGCCGTTCAGTCTCGAGGAGGTCGTGCTACGGATACGCGCGATCCTGCGGCGCAGCCAGCCGGACGAGCCCCAGGAGGAGACCGGGGTCCTGCGGTACGCGGACCTGGAGATGGACGAGCACGCCCACGAGGTGCGGCGGGCCGGCCGGCTGATCGAACTGTCCCCGACCGAGTTCAACCTGCTTCGCTATCTGATGACGAACGCGGGCCGGGTGGTGAGCAAGGCACAGATCCTGGACCGGGTGTGGAAATACGACTTCGGTGGCGACGGCCGCATCGTGGAGTCCTACGTCTACTACCTTCGCCGCAAGATCGACCGAACCGATCCGCCGCTGATCCACACGGTCCGCGGGGTGGGTTACGCGCTCAGGTTGCCGCGCGGCGGGGAGGAGTGAGGCACTGGCGCTGGCGCCATTGGACGCTGCGCTCGCGGCTTGTCCTGGTTGTCGCCGCGCTATCCGGGGTTGCCCTGATCGTGGCTAACGTGGCCGGTCTGTTGCTGATCCGCAGTTATCTGCTGGATCGGATCGACGAACAGCTCAGCGGGATTTCTCGCCCGATGTCGGAAATATCGCCATGGCAGCAAGGCTTCGCGCCGCGGGCCGGCCGCTTCCGGGTGGGTGCTGACCAGGTCACCTACTTCTACCGTACGGACGGAACCCTCGACCCGGCCCGGAGCTCGTCGACGGCGGGTGACCGGCCGGTGGTGGTGCCCCTCAGCCAGATCGTGAAGCTGGCAGGCACAGGCCCCTACACGGTCTCCACCGCTGACGGCGCCGACTGGCGGATGATCGCGGTCGCGGTCGGCGACACCGGTGGGTACGCCGTCATCGGCTCCTCGCTGGTCGAGGTCGAGCAGACCACCGAACGGCTGCTGCTCATCGACGCCGGCGTGATGGTGCTGCTGCTCAGCCTGCTCGGGGCCGGCGCCGCGTTCGTGGTCCGGCTCGGGCTGCGGCCGCTCACCGAGATGGAGTCGGTGGCCGCCGACATCTCGGCCGGCAGCCTCTCCGGCCGGGTGCCGGACCCCGATCCGCACACCGAACCGGGGCGGCTTGGCCTCGCCCTGAACGCGATGCTCACCCGGATCGAGGCGGAGGTCGATGCGCGTACGCAGTCCGAACAGCGGTTGCGGCAGTTCGTCGCGGACGCCTCGCACGAGTTGCGCACGCCGCTCACCTCGATCCGCGGGTTCGCCGAGCTGTACCGGCGGGGCGGGGTGCACAGCTCCGCAGATCTCGACGAGACGATGGCCCGGATCGAGGGCGAGGCCGGCCGGATGGGTGTCCTCGTCGAGGACCTGCTGATGCTGGCCCGCCTCGACCGCCAGCGCACCCTGGAGATCCGCCGCGTCGACCTGCTGGAGATCGCCGCGGACAGCATCCGGGACGGGCACGCCCGGGCGCCCGGGCGGATCATCCGGTTCGCCGACGAGTTCGAGCCGGCCACCGTGCTCGGCGACGACCACGGCCTGCGTCAGGTCGCCGCGAACCTGGTGGCGAACGCGCTGAACCACACCCCGGCAGGCACGACAGTGACCGTACGCGTGGGTTATGGGTTCACGCCGCAGGAGAAAGCCGTGCGTTCCGGCCCGGTCACCATCGGTGACGACGTGCCGGTGGCGTTCCTCGAAGTGAGTGACGACGGGCCCGGTGTGCCGGCCGAGCACTCGCATCGTGTCTTCGAGCGGCTCTACCGGGCCGACTCCAGCCGTTCCCGCACCAAGGGCGGTGGATCCGGACTCGGCCTGGCCATCGTCGCGGCGATCGTGCACAGCCACGGCGGATGGGTGGAACTGGTGGACAGGCCCGGCGGCGGAGCCTGTTTCCGGGTCGTGCTGCCCGCTGTCAGTGACTCCCTGTGAGGTTCCGAGCTATCTCCCAGGTTCCGCCGAAGCTCCTCCTAGCCCAAACCTCGAAAGTGTGCAGCCATGAAGGTACGTCTGAATCTCCCCGCGGCGGGCAACCGATGAAAATTCGTGGATTGAGCCGCCACCCGTCCATGGTGGTCAACGCCGTGATCGGCGTCGCGCTCGTCGCCGGAGCATTCACGGTGTACGAGACATTCTCCGACTCCGACTCCGGGACGGCCGCCGTGGCCTCCGAGCGGACGGTCTCCGTTCAGCAGGGAACGGTCACCAAGACCGCGACGGCGGACGGCACCCTGGAGAGCGCCAGCACCGCCAGCGCCAGCTTCGAGACCAGTGGCACGGTCACCTCGATCAGCGTGAAGGTCGGTGACAAGGTCAAGAAGGGGCAGGTCCTCGCGAAGGTCGACCCGGCCGCCGCGCAGCGCACCCTGGACGCGGCCGAGGCCGACCTGGACGCGGCTCAGGACGCCCTCGCTCGCGCCGAGGACGCCGGGTCGGACACCTCCGACGCGGAGAACCAGGTCGACTCGGCCGAGCTGGCCGTCGACGAGGCCGAGGCCGGCGTCGACGGGACCGTGCTGACGGCGCCGATGGCCGGCACGGTCACCGCGGTGAGCGGGACGCTGGGAAGCTCCTCCGGCGGGTCCTCGTCGTCGTCCTCCGGTGGCTCCGCCAGCGGTGGCGCGTCATCCACCTCCTCGTCGAGCTCCAGCTCCAGCTCCGGGTTCGTCGAGATCGCCGACCTGACCAAGATGCAGGTCTCCGCCGCCTTCGCCGAGGCCGACGCGACGAGCCTCAAGGAGAAGCAGGCCGCCACGGTCACCTGGAACGCGCTCAGCGGCGTCGAGCAGAGCGCCAAGGTCACCGCGATCGACCCCTCCGCGACCACCTCGAACAGCGTCGTCACCTACGGTGTCACGCTGACCCTGGACAAGGTCCCGACCGGCGCGAAGGTCGGACAGACCGTCTCGGTCTCGGTCACCACCGGATCGAAGGAGAACGCGGTCTACGTCAACCCGGCCGCGCTCACCACGGTCGGCAACCGGCACACCGTCACCGTGGTCGCGAACAGCGTCCAGGAGACCCGCTCGGTGGAGATCGGCCTGGAGGGCGACTCGGCCACCGAGATCACCTCCGGCCTGACCGCCGGGGAGCAGGTCGTGGTGAAGACGACGTCGTCCAGCACCACCTCCGGCCAGACCGGCATGATGGGCGGCGCCGGCTTCGGCGGTGGCGGCACCGGCTTCGGTGGCGGCGGCGCTCCGGCCGGCGGCGGCATGCAGGGTGGCGGACGATGACCAAGCCGGTCCTCGAGGTCCGCGACCTCAAGAAGATCTACGGTCAGGGCGAGGCCACCGTGCACGCGCTGCGCGGCGCGTCGATGACCGTCCACCGCGGCGACTACGTGGCGATCATGGGTTCCTCCGGGTCCGGCAAGTCGACCCTGATGAACATCCTCGGCGCGCTGGACATCCCCAGCTCGGGAACGTACAAGCTGGACGGGGTGGACGTCAGCCGGCTCTCCGACGCTCAGCTGGCCCTGGCCCGGAACCGGCTCATCGGATTCATCTTCCAGGCGTTCAACCTGATTCCGCGTACCAGTGCGGTGGCGAACGTCGAGCTGCCTCTCGCGTACGCCGGGGTGAAGCCGAAGGAGCGCCGCAGGCGCGCCATGGCAGCCCTGGACATCGTCGGGCTGGGCGAGCGGGCCGGTCACGAGCCGAACCAGCTCTCCGGCGGTCAGCAGCAGCGTGTGGCGGTGGCCCGCGCCCTGGTGACCGAGCCGGCGCTGCTGCTCGCCGACGAGCCGACCGGAAACCTGGACAGCAAGTCCACCGACGACGTGCTGAAGGTCTTCGACGACCTCAGCGCGGCCGGCCGGACCATCGTGATCATCACGCACGAGGACGAGGTCGGCGCCCGGGCCAAGCGGCTGATCCGCCTGGTCGACGGCTCGATCGTCTCCGACGTGCGGCAGTCGCCGATCCACCTGCCGCCGGTCGGCGCCGCCGCCGCCCACAACGCGGTGCACGGCCGCGCCACCGTTCAATCCGGGCGGCACTACGCATGAGCATCTTCGAAGTCATCCGGTTCTCGCTGCGCGGGCTCTCGGCCAACAAACTGCGATCCGCGCTGACCATGCTCGGCATCCTGATCGGGGTGGCGGCGGTGATCCTGCTGGTCGCGGTCGGCAACGGCTCGGCCAAGGCGATCAGTGACCGGATCGAGGCGCTGGGCACCAACACCATCACGGTGATGAGCACCGGCCGGGGCGGCTCCAGCAGCACCTCACTGACCAAGGACATGTCCGACGCGCTCGTCGACCCGGAGCTGGCGCCGGACGTGAAATCGGTGTCGCCGGTGGTCAGCTCGTCGTCGGCGACCATGACGTACGAGGGAACCGACCACTCGGTGGCGACGTTCGTCGGCACCACACCGAGCTGGTTCGCCGCCTCCAGCACCCCGGTCGGCACCGGCGCCATGTTCACCGAGGACGACGTCGACCAGGGCCGGCGGGTCGTGGTGCTCGGACAGACCGTCGCCGAGGAGCTGTTCCCCGGCGTCGACCCGATCGACAAGCAGGTCACCGTCGGGGGCGCGCTCTTCACCATCGTCGGCGTGCTGGACGAGAAGAGCTCGACCGGCTTCAACGACGCCAACGACACCGCTGTCGCCCCGCTCACCGCGGTGCAGCAGGTGCTCACCGGGTACGGCGCGCTCACCTCGATCATCGTCGAGGCGTCCGACCCGGACAAGGTGGACGCCGCGCAGGACCAGGTGTCCACGATCCTGGACCAGAAGCTGGACGTCTCCGACAGCTCGTCCAGCACTCCGTACCGGATCCAGAACGCCTCGTCGCTGCTGGAGACGCAGACCGAGACCGCCGACACGTTCACCACGCTGCTCGGCGCGGTCGCCGCGATCTCGCTGCTGGTCGGCGGCATCGGCATCACCAACATCATGCTGGTGACGGTCACCGAGCGGACCCGGGAGATCGGCATCCGCAAGGCGCTCGGCGCACCCCGCCGGGTGATCCTCAACCAGTTCCTCATCGAGGCGATGTTGTTGAGTGTGCTCGGCGGTGGCCTCGGGGTGGTCACCGCGCTGATCGGCAGCCATTTCGAGATCGTCGGCGTCAAGCCGGTGATCGTGCCCAGCTCCATCGCGCTCGCCTTCGGCGTCTCGGTCGCGATCGGACTGTTCTTCGGCGGCCTGCCCGCCGCCCGCGCCGCCCGGCTGCGTCCCATCGACGCGCTGCGCTACGAGTGAGGATCGAAGCTGTGAACCGGATGAACGACGAGACCGCCGTTATCCCGGCGCTGCCCTCCCTGGAGGAGCCGGACGATCACGACGATCTCTCCAAGGAGCTGGCCGCCGTCGCGCCGAAGCGGTGGTGGAACAAGGGCACGATCGGGCTGGGCGTCGCGGCGCTGCTGATGGGCGGTTTCCTCGGCGGCGTGCAGGCGCAGCAGCAGTGGGGCACCACGTCGGCGGCCGCGAGCGGATTCCCCGGCGGCGGGACGGGCGGCCGCACCGGTGGCTTCCCGGGTGGATTGTCGGCAAGCGGCGCTCCCGGCGGAGGTTTTGGTCAAGCAGGACAAGCGGGACAAACTGCCACGGCTGCAGCGGCCGGCACCACCGGCAAGGTCAAGCTCGTCAACGGCTCGACGATCTACATCGAGACCGAGGACGGCAGCACCGTCACGGTCAAGACCGGCGACGACACCACCGTCGCAACCGCCAAGAAGGGCAAGCTCAGCGACGTGAAGGCCGGCGACTCGGTCACCGTCGAGGGCGCGACCGCCGAGGACGGATCGGTAACTGCGACAAGTGTCACCAAGAAGTAGCCATTGATGGCAACCTAAGTCATCCCTAGGGTGAGCCCATGCTGTACGGGCGGGATGCGCTGCTCACCGCGATCGACGCCCGGCTGAGCGGCGGAGGCGGGGTGGCCCTGCACGGGCCGCCCGGCATCGGCCGCAGCGTTCTGCTCGACACCGTCGCCGCCCAGGCCGCGGCGCGGGGCGATCTGGTGCTCCGGCTGCGCCCGGCCCGCGGCGAGCGCGGTCTCGCGTACGCCGGCGCCGCCGATCTCGTACGCCAGGTCCCGGCGGGCGCGGTGGCGGCCCTGGCCCCGGCGCCGAGACACTGGCTCGCCGCGCTCCGCCAGGGCCGGCCGCCGCGCACCGGCGGACCGGCTCTGGCGCGGCGGCTGGTCCTGCCGGAGCTGCTCGCGCACTGCGCCCGGATCGTCCCGGTGCTGATCGTGATCGACGACGCGCAGTGGCTGGACCCGCAGTCGGCGGAGCTGATCGCGTTTGCGATGAGGCGGCGACCAGGGCCTCGAATACGAGCATTAATTGCGACAAAAACGGTAAAAGCGATGCGACTCTGCCCTGCCCCGGCCGTAGAGCTCACTGTCCCACCTTTGGAACCCGACGACCTCGCCGCCATGCTGGAGGCTCACGGCCTGCCCTGCCGCGCCGCGAGCCGGCTGCACCAGGCCAGCGCCGGAAACCCCTACGTCGCGCTCGCCCTGAGCAAAGGCCAGGACGCCCGGGACTGGGCCGCCGAGCGCCTGCGCGAACTGCCCGCCGAGGTGCGGGAAACCCTCCTGGTCGCCGCCCTCGCCACCACACCCACCCCGTCGCTGCTGCTGCTGCGGGCCGGCCGGGACGACGCCGAACGCGAGCTGCGCGCCGCCGCGGCCGCCGGGATCATCGACAGCAGGCTCCGGTTCACGCCGCCACTGCTCGGGCAGGTGCTGGCCGACGAGACCCCGGCCGCCGAGCGGTTCGCGGTGCACACCGCCCTCGCCGTCGCGGCGACCGATCCGATCGACGCGTTACGGCACCGCGCCCTGCGTACCAACCGGCCGGACGCCGCGGTGGCCGGCGCTCTCGCCGACGCGGCCCGGCGGTGCGCGCAGCGCGGCGCCGACCGCACCGCCGCCGAGCTGTACGTCCTGGCCGCCGACCGCTGCCCGCACGGACTCGCCGCCGACCGGCTGAACTGGCTGGTCACCGCGGCCCGCACGGCGATCACCGGAGGATCCCCGGCGCTCGCCCGCAAGGCCGCTGACGCGGTCCTGTCCGCGCGGACCGCGCCACCCGCGCACCGGGTACGCGCCCGGCTCGTCCTGATCGACCTGGCCGGACAGGACCTGGCCGGGATGGCCGAGACCCTCGCCGCGGCCCTCGCCGAAGCCGGCGACGATCCCGCGCTGCTCGCCCCGGTGCGGTTGCGGCTCACCTGGCAGGCGTTCCTGATGGGCGACGCCGACCGAGCCGCCGCGCACGCCCGGGAAGCCGAGCAGGCGGCCCGGCAGGCGGCCGACCCGACCACCGAGGCGATGGCGCTCAGCGCGCTCGCCCAGATCCTGCGGACCCGCGGCGAACCCGGCTGGCGGGACAGCCTGGACCGGGCCCTCGCGCTGCCGGCCGCGCCGGCGCCGGACTGGCTGCATTACGGCCCGCAGTACACCGCCGCGCGGTTCGCCCTCTTCGACGACCGGCTCGACGAGGCCCGCGCCGACCTGCTGACCCTGCTCGCCGTCGCCGAGCACGACCGGATCGGCGAGGCCCGGGTCGAAGTCCTGCGCAGCCTCTCCGAGGTCGCCACCCGGGCCGGGCGCTGCCAGGAAGCACTGCGGTACGCCCACCGCGCCGCCCGTGCCGCACAGGACGCCGGACTGAGCCCCGGCCCCACCTGGTACACCGCCGCCGTCGCCGAGCTGGCCGGCGGCAGCCTGGCCGCCGCGGCCGGGTTCGCCCGGCGGGGCATCCGCGCGTCCGAGCAGGAGAGCGACGGCCTCTACCTGCGGCGTTGCCTGCACGCCCTGGGGCAGGCCGAGCTGCGCGCCGGCGACACCCGGGCCGGTGTCGCCACCCTGCGCCGGCTGCGTGACTCCGAGGCCGAATCGGGCAGCGCCGACCCGATGATCGTGCGCTGGCACGCGGATCTCGCGGCCGGCCTGGCAGCGCTCGGCGAGCACGCTGAGGCGGCGTCGACGCTGGCCCGGGCCCGGACGGTGGCGAATGGGCTCGGCGCGGTCCCGGCCCTCGCCGGATACCTGGACCGGGCCGCCGCGATAGTGCAGTCCGAGTCGGGCCGCGCCGACGACGCGGTGCAGCTCTCCACCGCGGCGGCCCACCTCTTCGAACAGTTGCGGCAACCCGTCGAGCAGGCGCACGCCCTGCTGGTGGCCGGTGGCGCGGAACGCCGCCGCCGGCGGTACGCGGCCGCCCGGGTGGCGATCGGTGCCGCCCTCGCGCTGTTCATGGCCGCCGACGCCCGGCCGTGGGCGGAGGAGACCGAACGGGCGCTGATCCGCACCGAGACACCGGACCAGGGTCTCACCTCGACCGAGCTGCGGATCGCCGCGATGGTCCGGGACGGCGCCAGCAACCGGGAGATCGCCTCCCGGCTGTACCTCAGCGTCAAGACCGTCGAGGCGACACTTACCCGGGTCTATCGCAAGCTCGGGGTGCGCTCCCGTACCCAGCTTCTCTCCCGCCTCGCGGTGTCCGAGATCACCGGGCTCAGCTGACCAGCAGCTTCGCGACGCACAGTGACCTGGGTTACCGGAAATCCGTGGTCGCCGTCACTTTCGTCGCGGGAGTTTTACCTGGTGGATTTGGGGATGAAGCGCAGCCGAGGGATTGTTGTACCCGGAAGCGACGAGGCTTTCTCCGTCACTATCCGTCGAGGAGTTCGACATGCGATTTCTTCGTAACGCCCGTAAGACCATCGCCGACAACCGTGCCGAGCGCCGCGCCCACCGCCAGCTGAGCGACGAGCTGGCCGCGTTCCGCACCGCCGCCGAGCGCAGCGAGCTGGACATGATCCTGAGCCGGCACAGCGCCGACGAGACCCGCGAGATCCACGCGATTCTGAACCAGCAGGACGCCGAACGGCGCTACCAGGTGGGTGTCGGAACACACCAGAACTGATCCACACTGTCCACGGGCCGCCGAGGGCCGGCCCGGAGGGTTACCGCATGCGCTGTCCGGACCGTCCCCGGATCGCGCACGCTGACCCGGAACCGCCCCTGGCGAGCGAAGTGCGCCAGGGGCGGTTCTCTTTTCCGTTTCTGTCGTGCCGAGATCAAGCTTCCCCATCGGTTTTTCAGCGAGCTTGCAGAATCTTCAGGGATTCTGTGAAGCATGCTTGAGGTCTCCGCGCTCGGGTGGACCGTCACCATCGGTGTCATCGTCGCCCTGCTCGCCCTCGATTTGACTCTCGGGGTGCTTCGTCCACACGTTGTCGGCTTTCGTGAAGCCGCCGCCTGGTCCGTCTTCTATATCGCCGTCGCGATCGCGTTCGGTGTCGTTTTCGGAAGCATCGCCGGATGGGATTTCGGCACCGAGTACTTCGCCGGATACATCGTCGAGAAGAGCCTGTCGGTCGACAACCTCTTCGTCTTCGTCATCATCATGAGCACGTTCGCGGTGCCCGAGCGATACCAGCAGGAAGTGCTGACGTTCGGCATCATCATCGCGCTGATCCTGCGGGTCATCTTCATCGCGGTCGGCGCCGCGCTGCTCAGCGCGTTCTCGTTCATGTTCCTGATCTTCGGCCTGATCCTGCTCTACACCGCGGTCCAGCTCTTCCGGCACCGCGACGAGGATCCGAGCGTCGACGACAACGCGCTGGTCAAAGCCGGTCGCCGCTTCCTGCCCGTGACGGAGGACTACATCGAGGGCAAGATGATCACCAAGATCGACGGCAAGCGCATGGTCACGCCGTTGTTCCTGGTCCTGCTCGCGATCGGCGGCACCGACCTGCTGTTCGCCCTCGACTCGATCCCGGCCGTCTTCGGCGTGACCGAGGAGGCGTACATCGTCTTCGTCGCCAACGCCTTCGCCCTGCTCGGCCTGCGAGCCCTGTTCTTCCTGGTCAAGGGCCTGCTCGACCGCCTGGTCTACCTGTCCACCGGCCTGTCGATCATCCTGGCATTCATCGGCATCAAGCTGGTGCTGCACTGGGCACACAAGGACATCAGCGACAGCGTCCCTGAGGTCAGCACGCCGGTCTCGCTCGCCGTCATCCTCGGCATCCTGGTGATCACCACGGTGCTCAGCCTGATGAAATCGAGCAAGGACCCCTCCCTGAAAGCCCACCCCGGCAGCCTCCGCGCCAACCCCGACAAACAACACTCGGAGAAATGACTCACGGCCCGGCGGTCCTCCGCCGGGCCGTTTTTCTTCGGTACGCGTTTCGCAGGAAGCCCGTGACACCCCCGGCGACCCCATTGCCGGGTCACGGCCGTTGCGCCACTTTCGCTACCGGTGCCCACTCACCGCCGACGACCCCCACCGTCCTCCGCCGTGCCCTGTCGTCCTCCGCCGTCCCGCGCCGTCCCCGCGCGCCGTCTCCCGCCGTCCCGCGCGCCGTCTCCCGCCGTGACCCTGGCTGCCGATCTTGTCGACTTACCCGGCACCGCTCCCGCGCAGTTCCACAAGATCGACCAGGAGTCCTCGATCTTGTGGACTTGCGCCGCCCCGTGTTGGTGGAGTTCCCCAAGATCGCGGGGGCGGCGAACCCGCGCAGTTCCACAAGATCGACCAGGAGTCCTCGATCTTGTGGACTTGCGCCGCCCCGTGTTGGTGGAGTTCCCCAAGATCGCGGGGGCGGCGAGCCCGCGCAGGCCACCGATCTGTCCGAGCGGCGGCCGGGCGCGTGTGCGCCGGCCGCGCGGATGTGCGCCGGCCGGGCGGATGTGCGCCGGCCGGGCGGGTGTGCGTCGGCCGGGCGGGTGTGCGCCGGGGCTCAGGCTGTCTGGAACGAGCGCTTCGACAGGCCCATCCAGAAGCCGTCGACCGGCTGCTCCGGCGCCGCCTCCGGGTCGCCCGAGGCGCCCAGGGTCAGGAACATCGGCGCGAAGTGCTCGATCGTCGGGTGGGCGTACGGCATCCCGGGGGCCAGGGTCCGGAACTCGGCCAGCTCGTCGACCGCGCCGCGCGCCAGGGTCTCGGCGGCCCACGCGTCGAACTCGCGGGACCAGCCCGGCGCGTTCGCCTCCGGCCGCCAGTCACGCAGGAACGGCAGTCCGTGCGTGGTGAACCCGGAGCCGACGATCAGCACGCCCTCGTCGCGCAGCGGCGCGAGCCGGGCGCCCAGGCCGAGCAGCGCGTCGGGTTCCAGAGTGGGCAGTGACATCTGCAGCACCGGGATGTCGGCGTCCGGGTACATCACGGTGAGCGGCACGTAGGCGCCGTGGTCCAGGCCCCGGCCGGTGCGCGCGACGGTCTGTGAGTCCGGCATCAGCGCGGCCACCCGGTCGGCCAGCTCCGGCGCGCCGGGCGCCGGGTACGTCACCTGGTAGTACTTCTGCGCGAATCCGCCGAAGTCGTGGACGAGCGGCACCGTGGTGGTGGCGCCGAGCATCAGCGGCGCCGACTCCCAGTGCGCCGACGCCATCAGGATCGCGGTGGGGCGGGGGAGCCCGGTGGCCAGCTCCTGCAACTGGGCGACCCAGGTCGGGTCGTCAACCAGCGGTGGGGCGCCGTGACTGAGGAAAAGCGCGGGCATCCGCACGGTGGCCTCCTTGAAGCTTCAACCATTCTCCACCACCGTAGCCCGCGTTGCTTGACCAGTCAACTATCCCCGAGAGTAGTTACTCTGCGTAGTTTCCCCAGGATCATGATCACGCTGCGCCGAACCTGGGGCGTACCCAAGACGATCTTGGTAATAAGTTGATGACATTAAATATTGACGAGGTCGAACAACGCTTCTTCGTTTATTGATCGACGCTCAAATTCCCAGTCCAAGACTGTGATCAACAACGCCCACTATGGAGCCGACATTTGTCTCATCTGGACGTTGCGCCTGGACGCGGGAGCTGGCAGGCTACGTCCCGTCGCGCCGGGGGGAGCGAACAGTAATTGCTTCGTGATTCGTCACCACATTACTCAAGGTGAACAACGCGGGCATTTCCCAAGGCGTCGAGAGGAGACCAAGCAGTGGCGTCCCCGCCGCAGCTTCCGCCCGCGGATGACCTGTATCTCACTGCCCACGACACGATTCGGGGCAAATCCCTGCTGTCACCGGCCACCCTCGGCCTCGGTCTCGGCGCGGCTCTGCTCGGCGAGTTGATGTTGTGGCGGCGCGTCGACCTGGTCGAGACCGAACTCGTGGTCATCGACGAACGGCCGACCGGCGACGCCGCGACGACCGCCGTGCTGGAGCAGCTACGCCGGGAAGCAGGGCAGCACGGCGTACGCAACTGGCTGTCGTACCTCTCCACCGGCATCGCCACCGACCTGGTCGAGCGCCGTCTCGCCCGGCCCGGTCTGATCAAGCGGGTGGAGAAGCGCGGCCTGCTCAGTACCAAGGTCTCCTTCGTCCCCGCCGACTCGATGACCGCCGGCTGGCCGGCCACCCGCATCCGTACCAAGGTCTCCCGCGACGAGCCCCTCGACGTGGCCGACCTGCTCCTGGCCGGGCTGATCCTCGCCACCGGCCTGGACCAGCACGTGCTCGCCACCCTCAACGCCCGCGACCGGGCCGGGCTGTTCGAACAGTTCCGCCGGCTCTTCCCGGCCATGTTGCAGCAGCTCGTCGCCCAGGCCGAGGCGGCCGTCGGTGACGCTGTCATGGCCCGGCGCGCCTGACCCGCCTCACACCCACCCCCACACAGAAAAATCCTGGAGTCAGCGTGTCCTCGACCGCAACCAAACCCCCTGGAAGTCAGCTCTCCGACGCCCTGGCCCGCGACCGGCTCGGCGTCGCCGCGATCGTCTTCTTCATGATGTCGGCGGCCGCGCCGCTGACCGTGGTCGCGGGCGTCGTCCCGACCGGTATCGCGGTGACCGGGCTGACCGGCATCGCCATCGCGTTCCTCGCGGTCGCCC
The DNA here is from genome assembly GCF_050955685.1 of Actinoplanes sp. CA-015351. Classification (NCBI taxonomy): domain Bacteria; kingdom Bacillati; phylum Actinomycetota; class Actinomycetes; order Micromonosporales; family Micromonosporaceae; genus Actinoplanes; species Actinoplanes sp. CA-015351. The sequence continues at coordinate 4,875,008 of NZ_CP192102.1, read as the reverse complement.
TGGTGCTCGCGCTCTTCTCGGTCGGCTACGTCGCCATGGCCCGGCACATCGCCAACGCCGGCGCGTTCTACGCGTACGTCGCCCAGGGCCTCGGCCGGCCGGTCGGCGTCGGGGCGTCCTGGGTCGCGCTGCTGTCGTACAACATGTTCCAGGTCGCGTCCTACGGTGGTTTCGGCGCCATCGCGCAGCCGCTGTTCCTCGACTGGTTCGGCGTGGACGCCCCGTGGTGGGGCATCGCACTGATCGCCTGGGCGCTCGTCGCGGTCCTCGGTGTCCGTGACGTCGCCGTCAACGGCAAGGTCCTGGCCACCCTGCTGGTCGCCGAGATCGCGCTGACCCTGGTCTTCGCGGTCGCCGAGATCTTCACCGACGGCTTCGAGCCGTCGACCGCTGCGCTCGACCCGGGCACCCTGGTCGGCGCCGGCTCCGGCGCGCTGCTGGTCATGGCGGTCACCGGCTTCGTCGGCTTCGAGCAGTCGGTGGTCTTCAGCGAGGAGTCCCGCGATCCGCGCCGCACGGTTCCGCGCGCCACCTACATCGCGGTCGCGATGATCGCCGTCATCTACGCGTTCGCCTCCTGGGCGATGATCTCCGCGGCCGGTGACAACGTGGTCGAGCGGGCCGGCGCCGAAGGCCCCGAGCTCTTCTTCAACCTGGCCGCCGTGCCGCTCGGCAGCGCCGCCCTGCACCTCGGGCACATCCTGTTCCTGACCTCGCTGATCGCCGCGATGATCTCGTTCCACAACATCATCGCCCGGTACATGTTCTCGCTCGGCCGGGAGGGCGTGCTGCCCCGCGCGTTCGGCCGTACCGTGCCCGGCACCGGCGCGCCGAAGAACGGCTCGCTCGCCCAGTCGGCGGTCGGCCTCCTCGTGATCGTCGCGTACGCGGTCTTCGGCTGGGACCCGCTGGTCCAGCTCTTCTTCTGGGGCGGCACCGGTGGCGGCCTGGGCGTCCTGCTGCTCGTCACGATCACCTCGTTCGCGGTCATCGGGTACTTCGCCCGCAAGCCGGAGGGCGAGGACGTCCTGCACCGGGTCGTCGCTCCGCTGATCAGCTCGGTCGCGCTGCTGGTGATGTCCTACCTGGCGATCGACAACATCGCCGGGCTGCTCGGTGTCGAGCCGGGCAGCACCCCGGCCATCGTGGTGCCGCTCTCGTTCGCGGTCCTGCTGGCCGGCGGCATCCTCTGGGCGCTCTACCTGCGCTCGGCCCGCCCGCAGATCTACGCCGGCATCGGTCTCGGCTCGCGCAGCGCCACCACCACCGGTGGTTTCGCCGCGGCGCTCAACGAGACGGAGTCCCGATGAGCGCCCCCGTGAACGAGCCGGTGATCCGCTCGATCCGTGCGGACGAGATCGAGGCCGTCGGCGCGTTCATCTCCAACGCCTTCGACGACCTGGCCGCGAACCACTACCTCGTCCCGGTGCCGGCCGAGCGCGAGACGGTGATGGCCGGCTTCTTCAGCCTGGAGTCGGAGACCGCCTTCAAGCAGGGCCGGATCGAGGTCATCGATCACCCGGACGGCGGGTACGCGGCAGCCGCCGTGTGGTTCGACCGGGTGACCGACCTGCCCGAGGCCGAGGCCTACATGGAGCGTCTCGAGGCGATCGCCGGCGACCACTTCGAGCGTTTCGGCGCCCTGGGTGAGCTCTTCGACAAGAACCACCCGCACGAGCCGCACTGGCACCTGGCCTTCCTCGGGGTCCGCCCGTCGGAGCAGGGCAAGAGCCTCGGCAGCACGATGATGAAGCACGTGCACGACGAGCTCGATGCGAACGGCACGGCCGCGTACCTGGAAGCGACGAACCAGAACAACGTGCGCCTGTACCGCCGCCACGGTTACCAGCCGATGGATCCGTGCGAGATCTACCTGCCGGACGGCACCGCGTTCTACCGGATGTGGCGCGCCGCGTCCTGATCGGAGAAGCCCGGCAATCAGCCGGGGTACGGGCGAACAGCCCGTACCCCGGCTTTTTGGGTATTGACGCGGAGAGCGTCCCGTAATTACATCGAAACCAGGTCCAACCCAGCGTGGCCGACCGGGTACCGCTGGGTGAACACGCCCATGGCCGGCCGGAAGGACCACGCATGCCCGCAGGCGTCAACCCACTCGTCCGGCGCGGCAGCTCCGCCGAGCGGCCGTACGACGTGATGGTCAGCCCGGAGAACGCCGGCTGGCACTACAGCGGACTGCGCGTGGTGGCGCTGCCGGTCGGCGGGCGGGTCCGGTTCATGACCGGGAACGACGAGATGCTGGTCCTGCCGCTCGCCGGTGGCTGCGACGTGGCCTGCGATGACGAACGGCTCACGCTCACCGGGCGCCGCAGCGTCTTCTCCCGGGTGACCGACTTCGCCTACCTGCCCCGGGACTCCGCGGTCACCCTGCGCGCGCCGAACGGCGGCCGGTTCGCACTGCCCGCCGCCCGGGCCGGCCGCAAGCTGCCGTTCCGGTACGGCCCGGCCGAGGACGTCCCGGTCGAGCTGCGCGGTGCCGGCCAGGCCAGCCGGCAGGTCAACAACTTCTGTACGCCCGAGGCCTTCGAGACCGACCGCCTGATCGCGTGCGAGGTGCTGACCCCGGGCGGGAACTGGTCGTCGTACCCGCCGCACAAGCACGACGAGGAGGGCCCGGACGAGTCCTGTCTCGAGGAGATCTACTACTTCGAGGTGACGACCAGCCCGGGCGGCGGGCCGGGCAACGGCTTCCAGCGCGTGTACGGCGACGGCGACCGGCCGATCGACGTCTGCGCCGAGGTCCGCACCGGCGACGTGGTCCTCGTCCCGTACGGCTGGCACGGACCGTCGATGGCGGTGCCCGGGTACGACCTGTACTACCTGAACGTGATGGCCGGTCCCGGCGAGCGCCGCTGGGAGGTCCGCGACGACCCGGCGCACGGCTGGGTGCGCGGCCGCTGGGCCGGCCAGGAGATCGACCCCCGGTTGCCGCTCACCTCGGTCAGGGAACGGAGGCGAGCGTGAAGCACCGGCTCACCGTCGCGCAGGCGGTCGTGAAGTTCCTGGCCGCGCAGTGGACCGAACGCGACGGCGCCGAGCAGCGCGCGATCGCCGGGTTCCTCGGCATCTTCGGGCACGGCAACGTGGCCGGCATCGGGCAGGCCTTGTTGCAGGCCCAGCGGGACAACCAGCCGGAGATGCCGTACGTCCTGGCTCGCAACGAGCAGGCGATGGTGCACACCGCCGCCGGGTACGCCCGGATGAGGAATCGCCTCTCCACGATGGCCTGCACCACCTCGATCGGGCCCGGCTCCACGAACATGCTCACCGGCGCGGCCCTCGCCACGGTCAACCGGCTGCCGGTACTGCTGCTGCCCTCGGACGTCTTCGCCACCCGGGCCGCCACGCCGGTGCTGCAGGAGCTGGAGGATCCGCGCGCCGGCGACGTCTCGGTGAACGACGCCTTCCGTCCACTGTCGAAGTTCTTCGACCGGGTCTGGCGGCCCGAGCAGCTGCCGTCCGCGCTGCTCGGCGCGATGCGGGTGCTGACCGACCCGGCCGAGACCGGCGCGGTCACCCTCTGCCTGCCCCAGGACGTCCAGGCCGAGGCGTACGACTTCCCGGACGAGCTGTTCGCGAAGCGGGTGTGGCACGTGACCCGCCCGGCGCCGGACCCCCTTGCCGTCGAGCGGGCCGCCGCCGCGATCCGGGGCGCCGCCCGGCCGCTGATCGTCGCGGGCGGCGGGGTGATCTACTCCGAGGCGTCGGCCGTGCTGGACCGGTTCGCCCGGGAGACCGGGATCCCGGTCGCCGACACCCAGGCCGGCAAGGGCGCGCTCGCCTGGGATCATCCGAACGCGGTCGGCGGGGTGGGCGCGACCGGCAACCCGGTAGCGAACCGGCTGGCCGGGCACGCCGACGTGGTGCTCGGCATCGGCACCCGGTACAGCGACTTCACCACGGCGTCCCGCAGCGTCTTCCAGCACCCGGCGGTGCGGTTCGTGAACCTCAACGTGGCCGGCTTCGACGCGGGCAAACTCTCCGCGCTGCCGCTGGTCGGCGACGCGCGGGCCGGGCTCACCGCGTTGCGCCCGGCCCTGCACGGGCGGCGGTTCACCGGGGACTTCCGGGACGATGTGGCGGCGTGGCAAGGGGCTGTCGAAAAGGCGTACCGGGGCGATATGGCGTACCCGGGGAAGAAGGGTGAGCTGCCCACCCAGGCCGAGGTGATCGGGGTGGTGAACGAAGCGTGCGGAGCGCGCGACGTCGTGGTGCAGGCGGCCGGCAGCATGCCCGGTGACCTGCAGCGGCTGTGGCGCGTGCGGGATCCGAAGCAGTACCACGTCGAGTACGGGTACTCCTGCATGGGATTCGAGATCGCCGGGGCGCTCGGCATCAAGATGGCCGACCCGGGCCGCGAGGTGTACGCGCTGGTCGGCGACGGCTCCTACCTGATGATGGCGCAGGAACTGGTCACCGCGATAGCCGAAGGCGTGAAGCTGATCGTGGTGCTGGTGCAGAACCACGGGTTCGCGTCGATCGGCGCCCTCTCCCAGTCGATCGGCTCGCAGCGGTTCGGCACCGCCTACCGGTACAAGACCGCCGCGACCGGCGATTACGACGGCGCGCGGCTGCCGGTCGACCTGGCCGCCAACGCGGAGAGCCTGGGCGCCGCGGTGATCCGCTGCCGGACCGCTACCGACCTGGCCGAGGGACTGAAGCAGGCGCGCGAGTCGGAACGCCTGACGGTGGTGCACATCGAGACCGACCCGCTCGCCGGCGGACCGTCCTCGGAGGCCTGGTGGGACGTGCCGGTCGCGGAGATCGCCACCCTGCACAGCACCCGGCACGCGCACGCCGGATATCTGGAGGAGAAGAAGCGGCAGCGGCACCACCTGCGTCCCGGAGACCGTTCCTGAAAGGATTTTTCATGAGAAGTCGGATAATCGTCGTGGCGTTCGCCGCGGTGCTGCTGGTGGCCGGTTGCAGCTCGGGCGGGCGGGAGGAGTCCGGCAACGCCCCCAAGCAGAGCTCCGGTTACACGATCGCGTTCGTCACCCACGAGACCCCCGGCGACACGTTCTGGGACAAGGTGCGGGCCGGCGCCGAGCAGGCCGCCACCGACACCGGCGTCGACCTGAAGTACTCCAACGATCCGGACGCGGGCAAGCAGGCCACGCTGATCCAGCAGGCGGTCGACTCCAAGGTGCAGGGGATCGCCACCACCCTGGTCACCCCGGACGCCCTCGCCGGTTCGGTGAAGGCCGCGACCGGCGCCGGCATCCCGGTGGTCGGGCTGAACGCCGGCATCGACCAGTACAAGTCGCTCGGCGCGCTGATGTACTTCGGCTCCGACGAGACGCTGGCCGGCGAGAGCATCGGCGAACGGCTCGCCACGGCCGGCGCGAAACACCCGATCTGCGTGATCCACCAGCAGGGCTCGGTGTCGCTCGAAGCCCGCTGCGCCGGGGTGCGGAGCAAGGTGGCCGGGACCGAGAACCTCCAGGTCAACGGCGCCGACGACGCCGCCGTCACGACGGCGCTGCAGGCGAAGCTGGCGCAGGACAAGTCCATCGACTACATCGTGACGCTGGGCGCGCCGGTCGCCCTCGACGCGATCCAGGCCACGACGCAGGCGGCCAGCTCCGCCAAGCTGGTCACCTTCGACCTCAACAAGGAGACGGCGCAGGCCGTGAAGGACGGCAAGATCGTGTTCGCCGTCGACCAGCAGCCGTACGCGCAGGGGTACATGGCGGTCACGTCGCTCTACCTGTACCTGAAGAACGGCAACGACCTGGGTGGTGGCGGGCCGGTGCTGACCGGGCCGTCCTTCGTGGACGCGGCGAACATCGACACGATCCTGCCGTTCACCGAGAAGAACACGCGGTGAGCCTGTGCCGGGGGCGTTCTTTTCTTGAGAACGCCCCCGGTTGTCGTTGTCAGCCCGGGATCACCAGGACCTGACCGGGAATGATCCGATCCGGGTTGTCGATGATGTCGCGGTTCAGCCGGAAGATCTCCGGCCAGCGGTTGCCGTCGCCGAGCTGGGCCCTGGCGATGTCGAAGAGCGTGTCGCCCTTCTTCACCGTGTACAGCTTCGGAATCGGTCCGACCGGCTCCCGGGGCGGCAGCAGGAAAACCTGACCGGGGAGAATGCGGTTCGGGTCGCGGATGTCCTTACGGTTCAGCACGAAGATCTGCGGCCACCGCTTCTCGTCGCCCAGCTGGCTGCGGGCGATCCCGGTGAGTGTGTCGCCGTCCTTGACCGTGTAGGTGCTCGGCGCCGGCGGCTGGGCCGGGCCACCACCACCCAGCACACCCGCCAGCCGCAGGATGTCGGCCAGCTCGAACGTGCCGGCCTTGGCCGACGGCAGGGTGGGCCGCCAGCCCGGGATCTTCAGGATGGAGTCCTCGCTGCGCCGGACCAGTCCGACCAGGACCTCGGCCACGATGGTGCTGCCGACCTTGCCGAGCCGCTCTCCCTGATGCTCGTGCGCGGCCTCGGCGAGGATGTAGTACCAGAGCGGGGTCCGGGTGGTGAGGCTGCCCTTCCTGAGCGCCTCGGCCTGGTCGCCGTTCACGTCGCCGGTCGCCGCGAGCAGCTGGTCCGCGGTCAGCGGAGTGAAGCCGAGCAGCGTGGCGACCGCCTGACCGGTGGGCAGGCGCAGCCGGTAACCGCGGAGCAGGTTACGCACCGCGAGCCGGGCGGCGAGGTCGGGCTTCTCCCGTTCGCCGTCGACGGTCTGCAGGTTGAACAGGCCGAGGTCACCGACCTTGGCCAGGGTGGTGTCGATCTTCCGGGTCTTCTGCCCGGCGTCGCCGACGATGTTCTCCCACTCGATGATCCAGTTTTCCGGGAGCGTGTCGAAGTCGCCGAGCTGGCCGCTGAGCGCGCTGAACGTGAACAGCAGCTCCAGGGTGGCCGGCCGGCGATCGGCGAAGTTGAAGTTGGTGTTGAAGTTGTAGCCGGCCCGGACCATCGAGTGGCCGAACCGGTACGCCGCCACCGAGAACTCCAGGGGCATGAAGAAGCTCGCGCCCCACGGGTCGTACCAGCGGTTGCCGTTCTTCACGACGTCGTCGACGATGGCCTTGTCGCAGACCCGGTGCAGGAAGTCCTCGATCACCACGTGCTGGTAGTGCTGGCGCAGCGTGCGCTGCGCGATCTCGAACGACAGACCCTGCTTGACCAGCGCGTTGTGCGCTCGCAGGAACGCGGTGTGCAGCTGCGAGATGATGGTGTTCTCGTCGTTGCGCGGGTCACCGATCCGGGCCGCGCGGTCCAGCTCGAACGTGTCGTTGCGCGGCAGCCGGGGCAGGTCGTTGAAGTCGTCCTTGCCGTCCGGGCGCTTGAACGGCTCGTTGGGGCTCGGGGTCTTGGAGACCTTGCCGACCAGCATCCGCTTGCCGTCCGGCTCGCGCGGCGCCGCCGGGTCGTACACGCTGTCCAGATCGAGCGTGGCGGTACGCCGGTTGCGCAGCGCCTTGCGGACCTCGTGCAGCGGCAGCGGCTTCATCGCCGTGTCGAGCAGCTGGTCCATGGTGCCCGAGCCGGGCTCCTGGATCTCCAGGGTGATGTCGTGGTCGACGAACTGTCCGAAGTAGGTGTAGACGGCGGGGATCGGGCTGTCCTCGCCCCGGACGTCCGGGTCGGCCATCGCGGTGCCGAGCTCACTGAGCCGGCCGGGGGTCTGCGGGGTCTCCTCGACGAGGTTCTCCGGGTCGTCCTGCAGGTCGGGGAAGAGCAGGTCGAACGGGCCTGGCGGCGGGGTGCCGGTGAGGGCGAAGGTTGTTGACGACTCGGCGCTGAAGGCGGCGAACTCGTCGCGGGCGGCGGTGAGGTCCTTCTCGGTCAGAGGTTTTCCGTGCGATAGACGCGCCATGGTGGGTCCCTTCACGTCGGCCTGTTCTACCCGGGCCACATTAGGAAGGTTCCAGCACTCAGAGAGACGTGTGGATGACACATAGGAGTGGTTGTGTTGGCAGATGGCGTTGATTCAGCCGTTCGAGCGTCTAGTTAGCGCTTTTTCTCAGTCCGTCGAAGGCGAGGGTCGTGATCGTCTCCGCGATGGCGGCGGGATCGCCGCGGTCCGGGCGGTACCACTCGATCAATGAGTTGACCATGCCGAACAGGAGCCGGGCCGCGGTCGCCGGGTCGACGTCGGTGCGGATGCCGCCCTCGGCCTGAGCCTGCTCGACCAGATCGGTGACGATGCTGTCGAATTCCCGGCGGCGGGTGAGCGCGTGTTGCTCCGCCTCGGTGTTGCCGTGCACCCGGAGAAGCAGGGTGACGAATTCCAGGCGTTCGGCGAGGACGAGGACGCTGCTGTGGATGAGTTCCTCGAGCCGTGCTGCCGGTGTCGTCCCCGCGCTTTTCGCGGCGGCTTCGAAGAGGCCGTCCAGCGCGCGGTCGACGGCCATCGTGAGCAGCTGTTCCTTGCTGCTGACGTGGTGGTACAGGGCCGACTTGGTGATGTTCAGTGACTCGGCCACGTCGAACATGCTGGTGGCGTCGTACCCATGGGTGTTGAAGAGACGCACCGCGGCGGCGAGAACGGCGTCCTGGTCGTGGCCGGGGCGTCCGCGGCGTCGCGGGGTCATGGTCAGTCAACTTACCCGCTTCGGATGCCGGATTTGTTTCTCCCCTTGATTTACCGACCGGGTGGACGGTAAATAGGAGGTGTGAATCCTGCTGAGCTCTACGAGACCCATCGCGATCTTCTGGCGCGCGCTGTCGAGGCGACCGTCGCGCGGGACTACTGGTCGGCCTTCCCCGAGTCGCCCAGCAAGTCGGTCTACGGCGAGGAGGCCGCCCCGGCCGGTGAGCGCGCGTTCACCGCGCTGCTCGGCAAGCCGTTCCCGATCGACGTTCCGGGCGCCACCGGCACCGTCTCGACCGAGCGCTCGCCCTACGGCCTGGAGCTGGCCGTCAGCTACCCGCGCGCCGATCCGCTCGCACTGATCGCCGCCGCCCGCGCCGCAGCTCCCGGCTGGCGTGCCGCCGGGCCCGAGGGCCGGGCCGGTGTGGCCGCCGAGATCCTGCGCCGGATCAACGCCGCCTCCTTCGAGATGGCCCACGCCGTGCAGCACACCACCGGCCAGGCGTTCGTCATGGCGTTCCAGGCCGGCGGCGCGCACGCGCAGGACCGGGGTCTCGAGGCGGTGGCTTACGCCCTGGCCGCCACCACCCGCCTCCCGGCCCGCTCGTCCTGGGCCAAACCGCAGCGTGGTGGCGATCCCCTCACGCTGGAGAAGACCGCGACGGTCGTCGGCCGTGGCGTGTCGGTCGTGATCGGCTGCACCACGTTCCCCACCTGGAACAGCTACCCCGGCCTCTTCGCCAGCCTGGTCACCGGCAACCCGGTGATCGTGAAACCGCATCCCGGCGCGGTCCTGCCGCTCGCCATCACCGTGCGGATCTGCCGGGAGGTCCTGGCCGAGGCCGGGCTGAACCCCGACGTGGTCACCCTCGCCGCCGAGGAGCCCGGCGACGGCATCGCGGCGACCCTGGCCACCCATCCCGACGTGCGGATCGTCGACTTCACCGGCTCCAGCGAGTTCGGCGACTGGCTGGAGGCGAACGCGCGCCAGGCCGTCGTCTACACCGAGAAGGCCGGCCTCAACACGGTGATCGTCGACTCCACCGCCGACTACCGCGGCCTGCTGCGCAACCTCGCTTTCTCGCTCTCGCTCTACAGCGGCCAGATGTGTACGACGCCGCAGAACATCCTGGTGTCCCGCGACGGGATCGACACCGATGCCGGCCGTCGCAGTGCCGCCGAGTTCGGCGCCGACCTGGCCGCCGCGCTGGACGAGCTGCTCGGCGACCCCGCACGTGCGGCCGGGACGCTCGGGGCGATCGTCAACGACGGGGTGCTGTCCCGGGTCACCGAAGCTTCTGGCCTGCCGGGCGTGATCCATCCGTCGGCTGTCGTCGCTGACCCTGCATTCGCGACCGCACTCATCCGGACGCCGGTGGTGGCCGCTGTCGACGTCGCCGACGAAAAGGTCTACACCCGGGAGTGGTTCGGGCCGGTCTCGTTCCTGATCACCACGGAGTCGACCGCGGACAGCCTGCGGATCTTCACCGAGACGGTCCGAGCGCACGGCGCGCTGTCCGCGCTGGTGCACTCGACGTCGCATTCAGTGATCGCGGATGCGCGGGAGGCGGCGCTGGACGCCGGCGTGCACCTCTCGGAAAACCTGACCGGCGGGGTGTTCGTGAACCAGACGGCCGCGTTCAGCGACCTGCACGGCACCGGCGCCAACCCGGCGGCGACGGCGGCGCTGACCGACGACTGGTTCGTGGCCGGGCGGTTCTTCACCCTCCAGTCGCGGCGGCACTCATGACCGATTTTGATTCTTTCGACCAGGCCATCGCCCGTGACCAGCGAATCGAGCCGGCCGACGAGATGCCGGAGCGCTATCGCGCCACGATGATCCGGCAGATCGCCCAGCACGCCCACTCCGAGATCATCGGCATGCAGCCGGAAGGCGAGTGGATCACTCGGGCGCCGACGCTGCGCCGCAAGGCGATTCTGCTCGCCAAGGTGCAGGACGAGGCCGGCCACGGTCTCTATCTGTACTCGGCGGCCGAGACCCTCGGCGCCGACCGGGGCGACCTGACCCAGCGGCTCATCGAGGGCAGGCAGAAATACTCGTCGATCTTCAACTATCCGACGCTGTCGTTCGCCGACGTCGGCGTGATCGGGTGGCTCGTCGACGGCGCCGCCATCTGCAACCAGGTGCCGCTCTGCCGCAGCTCCTACGGGCCCTACGCACGGGCGATGATCCGGATCTGCAAGGAGGAGTCGTTCCACCAGCGCCAGGGCTACGAACTGCTGCTGACCATGATGAGCGGCACCGCCGCGCAGCGCGAGATGGTGCAGGACGCGGTGGACCGCTGGTGGTGGCCGTCGCTGATGATGTTCGGCCCGCCGGACGCCGACTCACCGAACACCGCCCAGTCGATGGCCTGGAAGATCAAGCGGCACACCAACGACGAGCTGCGCCAGCGCTTCGTCGACATGAGTGTCCCGCAGGCGGCCGGGCTCGGTGTCACGCTGCCCGACCCGGAGCTGCGGTGGAACGCGTCCCGCGAGCACTACGACTTCGGCCGGCCGGACTGGGACGAGCTGCGGCGGGTGATCTCCGGCGGCGGAGCGATGAACGAGCAGCGGATCGCCCGCCGGCGTCAGGCCGACACCGACGGCGCCTGGGTGCGTGAGGCGGCCGCCGCGCACGCGGCGAAAAACCTGGAGGTGGCTCGATGACCCGGCACGAGTGGCCGCTCTTCGAGGTTTTCGTACGCGCCAAGCGCGGGCTCAACCACGTGCACGTGGGCTCGCTGCGGGCCGCCGACCACGAGATGGCGCTGCACCACGCGCGTGATCTCTACACCCGGCGCAACGAAGGGGTCAGCATCTGGGTGGTCCGCTCCGACCAGGTCGCGGCGTCCGACCCGGGGGAGAAGCCGTCGTTCTTCGAGCCGAGCGCCGACAAGGTGTACCGGCACCCGACGCACTACACGATCCCTTCGACAGTGCCGCACATCTGAGGTGGGTTGCGATGGCCTTTGACGACGCGTACTCGGCGCTGACCGATCACGACGACGATGCCCGGTGGGCGTACGGCACCGGGTTCTCCGACCCGCTCGCCGCGGTGCCGTCCGCCGTGCCGGCGGATGTCGACGGTGCTGACCTCTCGCTGTACTGCCTGATGCTCGGCGACGACGCGCTGATCCTGTCGCACCGGTTGCAGGAGTGGGTGACCCGGGCGCCGGAGCTGGAGGACGAGCTGGCCATCGCGAACATCGCCCTCGACCTGCTCGGGCAGGCCCGGTTGCTGCTGAGCCGGGCCGGGACGGCGTCGGGTCCTTTGCTTTCGGGTTCTTTGCTTTCCGAAGACGCTCTGGCGTTCGGCCGGGATGCCGCTGAGTTCCGCAACGTGTGCCTGGCCGAGCGGCCGGACGCCGACTTCGCCTGTCTGGTGGGCCGGCTGCTGGTGATGGTCACGTGGCGGCTGGCGGCGTTCGACCGCCTGTCCTCCTCCCATGACCCGATGCTGGCCGCGATCGCCGCGAAGGGGGTGAAGGAGCTGACCTACCACCGCGACTACGCCGCCCAATGGGTGGTTCGCCTCGGCGACGGGACGGCGCTGTCCCATGCGCGGATGGCGTCGGCGATGGCGGAGCTGCTGCCGCTGACCGGGGAACTCTTCGCGACGCATCCGGTGGAGGCTCGTCTGGCCGACGCGGGTGTCGCCGTCGACCCGGTGTCGCTGCGTGCCGAGTTCGACGGGGTCATGGCCCAGGTGCTGGAGGCAGCCACTCTTGATCCCGCTCTTCCTGTCCCTCTTGATTCGGCTCTTGATGCCGCGGCTGGTTCGGTGGCGTGCGCCGGGCGCGATGGTGTGCACGGGGCCGCGCTCGACGAGATTTTGCGGGAGATGCAGAGTGTCGCTCGTGCTCTGCCCGGTGGTGTGTGGTGAGCGCGGTGGCCCGGGTTGCCGGGGCGCAGGCTCGGGCGGGTGCTGCGGCCCGGGTTGTCGGGTCGGTCGTCGATCCGGAGCTGCCGATGGTCACGCTCACCGAACTCGGGGTCGTGCGCGAGGTCCGGCAGGACGGGGACACGGTGGTGGTCACCGTGACGCCGACCTACTCGGGCTGTCCGGCGATGGAGAGCATCCGCGACGACATCCGGGCGTCACTGCGGCGGGCGGGTTTCGGGCGGGTGGATGTGCGTACCGTCCTCGCCCCTGCCTGGACCACCGACTGGATCAGCGAATCCGGTCGCCGCAAGCTCGCGGAAGCGGGCATCGCCCCACCGGGTCCGGCACCGCGCCGTGCCGCCGGGCCGGTTCCGCTCGCCCTGGTCGCCCGGCCGGTGGCGGTCGGCTGCCCCCGGTGCGGCAGCACGGAGACCGAGGTGGTCACCCCGTTCGGCGCGACCGCGTGCCGTGAGCTGCGGCGATGCCCCGTGTGCCGGGAGCCGTTCGAGCACATGAAGGAGATCTGACGTGCGAGGAACGGAGTTTCACGCGCTGCGGGTCAGGGCGGTCGACCGGCTCTGCGCCGACGCGGTCGCGGTGACGTTCGCGGTTCCCGACGATATCGCGGGCCTCTTCGACTTCCGGCCCGGGCAGTCGCTGACCGTGCGGCGCAGTGGTGGCGACGACGAACGGCGGACGTACTCGATCTGTGCTCCGGCCGGTGCCGCACCCCGGATCGGGGTCCGGGAGGTGCCCGGTGGGCTGATCTCGCAGTGGATCGTCCGGGACCTGCGACCCGGCGACCTGGTCGAGGTGGCGCCACCGGCGGGCAGCTTCACGCCGGACCTCGCCGCGGGCGGGCGGCACGTGCTGATCGCCGCGGGTTCGGGCATCACACCGGTGCTGTCGATCGCCGCCTCCCTGCTACGCGAACCTGGCGCCGAGGTGGTCCTGCTCTACGGCAACCGGCGATCAGACACGGTCATGTTCGCCGAGGAACTGGCTGACCTGAAGGACGCCTATCCGGATCGTCTGCAGATCGTGCACGTGCTCTCCCGGGAGATGCGGGAGGTCGAGCTCTTCAGCGGCCGCCTCGATGCGGGCCGATTGCGGGCGATGCTGCCGCTGCTGGTCGACGTGCCGGCGGTGGACCACTGGTGGCTGTGCGGCCCGTACGGGATGGTGACCGCCGCGACCGAGACGCTGGGGGAGTCCGGGGTGGAGCCGGCCCGCATCCACCGCGAGCTGTTCTGGGTCGACGAGGCACCTCCGGAGCCGGTGCGCGACGAGCGGGTTCCGGGCTCTTCGGGATCTCGCGGCGGTCCGGGATCTTCGAGTTGTGAGGTCACTGTCGTGCTGGACGGGCGGTCCACCACGCTCGGCGTCGATAACGGCGTCGCGCTGCTCGACGGGTTGCAGCGTTCCCGCCCGGACATGCCGTTCGCCTGCAAGGGCGGGGTGTGCGGCACCTGCCGGGCCCGCGTGGTCGACGGCGAAGTGACGATGCGCCGCAACTTCGCCCTCGACGCCGCCGAGGTGGGAGCGGGCTTCGTCCTCACCTGCCAGGCACAAGCCGTCTCCCCGAAAGTGGTGATCGACTTCGACCAATGAAACCCGCCCGTCCCGGTCTGCTCGCTTGCCTGGCTCGCTTGCCTGGCTTGCTTGCCTGGCCCGCAGACGGGGTGAGCATCCGTTCGGGTCGGATGTGTGGAGACCTGTTGTGGTTAGGGCAGTGGGTCCGGGCGCCAACAGATCTCCAAGATTCGCCGTGCTCCCTGCTGGTCCTCACCGTTCGTGACAGGGGGTGTCCGGCAACGTCTGAAGCCGGCTCCATGACGACCGTTCGGCTCCCGTCGGTGTGGTACCTCGGGCGGCGGAGGTGTTGACGCCCACCGCACCTGCGCGAGCCGTTTGTGCGCGCCCACCGCCCCTGCGCGAGCCGTTTTTGCGCGCCAACGCCCTTAGCGCGAGCTGTTCGTGGGCGCTGATCGGCCCAGGCCAGCGGGTAAGAGCGCCGGGGTACTGCGAAATCCCGGCTCGACAGCGTGAACGGGGCCGCACCTTACCGCTCGGTGCGTCTTCATCCACGCCATAGCCGGGACGCGAGCACACACACCGATTATGTGAGCGTTCATCACCGCTGGACGACTCTAATGACGGTCAACTGCCTTTGCCAGGGCGTAGATCTGGCTCTCGACGGGGCCGCCCGGCGGGGTGAACGCGACGGTCTCGATGCTGACCACCGTGAAGCCCTTACGCTCCAGCAGGGCCGCCAGATCGGCCTGCAGATAGCCGGAAACGGTCACCGGGACGCCCAGGAACTCCGTCGGAATACTGTCGGCGTCGAAGTTGACCATGCCGATGCCCAGGTAGCCGCCCGGCGTCAGCCAGCCTGGCACCTTCTCCAGGGTGGACTCGATCTGGGCCTTGCTCAGCATCAGCAGGGAGAAGAACGCGGTCACCGCGTCGAAGGTGCCGAAATCCGCGGGCAGCTCGGCGAAGTTCGCGTGGACGAACTCGGCGGCGGGGACCTGCTCACGGGCGTACCGCAGCATTGTCTCGGAGATGTCGACACCGACCACCCGGTGATCTGATTCAGTCAGGGTTTTCGCGGTGGGTACGCCAGTGCCGCAGCCCAGGTCGAGCACCGAGGCGCCGGCCGGGAGCAGGCCGCTGAGGCGTTCGGTCAGTGCGGCCTGGAACGGGTTGTGGCTGTGCTCGCCCTGGTACTTCTCGGCAAGTTGATCGAAAACCTCCATGCGCCGGACGGTACGGGAAGTCGATCTACTGTGGAACAGCCGTTCAGGGGACACGCGTGACGCGTTCGGCGTGGACGCGCTGGTCGAGTCGGGACCGGTCGAGGTTCGCGCAGAGGACGATCGATGCCCCTGCGGTCAGGGGCGCCATCAGCCAGATGAGGGGTTCCTCGACCGAGGAGGTCTCGATCAGCACCCGATCGCCGGCGGTGATGCCGCGCGAGCGGGCGACCTCGGCGGCGACCGCACCGTACTCGCCGAACGTCGTCCCGTCGACCGTCGCCACCTCATCAGTCACACCGCCGACAACCGGCGGCGGCGCGCCGAGGTGCGCCCGGGCGGCAGCCACAAAATCCCGATACCCCTCAGGCGGCAGATCGCGATACCCCTCAGCCTGCAGATCGCGATACCCCTCAGGCAGATCGCGGTGGCCCTCGGGCGACAACCTGCCGCGCGCCGCACCGGCGGGCGCGAGATCCAGCACGAACTGATGCGGCGCTGCCGGCACCTCGTCGAGCCAGCTGCCGACACGCCGCCGTTCCACGAACGTCACGTCGAGAGCACTCCCGGCATTGGAAGCACTCCCGGCATCGGTAGCACTCCCGGCTTCGGTAGCACGCCCGGCCTCAGCGGGAAACCCGGAGAGACCTGCCGTCGCCCACCCGCGGAACGACACCTCGATCCCGGCCGCCCACGCTCCCAGCAGCACCGCGGCGGTCTGCCAGTGCGGCGGCAGCAGCACCCCGGCCCGGCTGCCGCGACGCAACCCACACTCGTTGATCAGCAGGTCAGCGGTGGCGGCGACCCAGGTGCCGAGCTCCGGGGCGGTGAGCCCGAAGCGTTCGCCGGTCGCGTCGTCGTAATAGGTGACCAGTTCGTTCGTCATCGTCCTGACGAGCCTATCGGCGGAACACGGCCCGCCGGAATCGCCCGTCAGGCTGCCTGGAACAGGTGTGTCTCCCTGGCCCCGGCGGCATAGCGGACCAGCAGGTGAACCGTTTCCGGGCCGGCTTCACCGTCCGCGTCCAGGCCGGCCCGGCTCTGGAAGTAGCGCACCGCCTCGGTCAGCTGTGCCTCGTCCGGTCCGATCATGACGCCCATGTCGGCGAAGAGCGCGCGCAGGGTGGCGGGGTCGGCGGACGGGGTGCTGTCGTTCCAGCCGATCAGGCCGCCGACGGCGGTGCCGACCACACTGAGCATTCCTCGTGCGGACATCGTTGCCTCCCCATTCGAGCCGTTCGCGCTGATGTATCCAGCGTCGCGGTAACGGCTGTCAGGGACATCTGACGGAAGTCTCCGATTCCTGTGGGCCTCTGCCACTTTCGGCCGACCCCAAAGGCAACCGAAGTCAGCCCCGTGAAAGCAACCGAAGTCAGCCCCGTGAAAGCAGCCGAAGTCAGCCCCGTGCCGAGACCCAGGGACGACAGACCCTGGGCTGATGACGGCAAGGCCGAAATAGGACCGTGGTCCGATGACGCCGGGCGGCCCCGAAATTACGCTCGGCAGAGATGAGAGCTGGCCAGCGACACCAGCACCCGAGCGTCGGCACCGCTCAAGCCGTACCCCAGGAGGTTCTCCGCAACGGTGGGCCGCCGCTTGCCGGCGGCGAGTCCCTGGCAGGCCTGATCGCCCAGCTCGGTGATCTCTTCCGGTCGCCGGTCGAGCGCGACCTCGGGCAGCCGCCCCTGCACCGCGGCGACGAAACCGGCGGACGGCGTGGGTGACGGCCAGGTCGCGACGCGCGGCGGCGTGGGCGAGACCGAGACGGTGGCAGCGACGGAAACGGAATAGGAAGGAAGCGGAGATGGCACATCGGACGGCGCCTCAGAAGGCGCGACCGACGTCGTGGCCGGGCTGGGCGGCGCGGCCTGCGGCGCTGCGTTCTTCCATTCGGGTACGCCCGGAGCAGTCCCGCATCCGGCCAGGACCGGCAGAGCGGCAGTCACGAGGAGCAGGCAGGCGCGCTTCACTGCTCCTCCGAACCGGAGACGAGGGGATCGGAGGCATCCGAGGCGCGGGCTGTGGAGAACCGGGGAGTCAGCTGGGGGAGTGCTGTACGCAGGGCCGCTGCGGGCTCGGTGATCGTGGGGCCGAAGGGGCGGCGTTCGACTACCGTTCGCGTGGTGTTCGTGGGGGACACGCGGCAGACCTTAGAGGTCCGTGGCGTGCGTTCGCGGCGGCGCGCCGGGACTGGCCGGTCGGGTGGCACGAGCCACCCGGAAGGGCTACCGCTGACGGTGGAAAACACCCGGAAGGGCGACGCGGCGCACACAGCGAAGTCACAGAGCGCTCATCGCCAGACCCCAACGTGGCGGCGCATCGTCTTTCCCATGACCGATCTGCTGACGCGCCCCGCCGCCATCGACGAGCAGCCCGCCTTCCTGGTGACCCCGCCGCCGACCCACATCCCGCCGATGATGATCAAGCCGCCGCGGGACCCGCGGTGGAAGAAGCGGGTCGCCGGTGGCGCCGCGGTTCTCGTCCTGGTCGCCGGTGGCGGCAGCGCGGGGGCGTACTTCATGGAGGAGCACCTCAACAGCAGCACGTCGGTCGCAGTGGCCGGGGACGTCGCGACGATCACCGAGGGCACCGACCTCGCCCCGATCGTGGCGCAGGTGCAGCCGAGTGTCGTCACGGTCCTCGTCGACAGCAACCAGTCGTCGTCGCTCGGTTCCGGGGTGGTGCTCAGCGCCGACGGCCTGATCCTCACGAACAATCACGTGATCGAGTCGGAC
This sequence comes from Actinoplanes sp. CA-015351, assembly GCF_050955685.1. Lineage (NCBI taxonomy): Bacteria > Bacillati > Actinomycetota > Actinomycetes > Micromonosporales > Micromonosporaceae > Actinoplanes > Actinoplanes sp. CA-015351. Next base: position 4,857,070 of record NZ_CP192102.1, on the reverse strand, counting down.
GGCACCGTCAGCGTGCGGCTCTCCACCGGGCAGACCGTGCCGGCCCAGGTGGTCGCGGCCGACGCCACTCACGACCTCGCGCTCGTGCAGGCGACCGGGTTGTCCGGGCTGACGCCGGTCACGTTCGCCACCGACGACACGGTCGCGGTCGGTGACACCGTCCTGGCCTTCGGGGCGCCCCTCGGCCTGGAAGGCACCGTCACGTCGGGCATCGTGTCGGCGCTTGACCGCAGCCTGGACACCGGGGAGGAGAAACTGACCGGCCTGCTCCAGACCGACGCCGCGATCAACCAGGGCAACTCGGGCGGCGCCCTGGTCGACACGTCCGGCCGGGTGGTCGGCATCAACGTCGCGATCGCCACCTCGGGCGACAGCACCGGCAGCGTCGGCCTGGGCTTCGCCATCCCGGCCGACACCGTCACCACCGTCGTCACCCAGCTCAAAGCCCAGGTCCGCTGACCGCCACAGACCCGCGACCAGCGCGACCCCGCGACCAGCGCGACCCCGCGACCAGCGCGACCCCGCGACCAGCGCGACCCCGCGACCAGCGCGACGCCGCGACCAGCGCGACCCCGCGACCAGCGCGACCCCGCGACCATGCCGGCCCGCGGCTTCGCCACAACGCCGCGGGATCCGCTAACCGGCCAAATGGCCCCACCGCGGCTCCAGCTCCTGCCACGTTCCCTGTGCCTCGGCCTGGCCGCCGATCAGCACGACCACCCGGTCGGCCTGTGCCAGCGCCGCCCGTTTCGAGGTCGAGCCCACGACGGTCACGCCGTGCGACCGCAGCGCCCGCCACAGCTCCAGCTCCGTCGTCACGTCCAGGGCGGACGAGACGTCGTCGGCGATCAGCAGTTCGGTGCGGGGTGCGAGCGCCCGGGCCAGGGCCAGCCGTTGCAGCTGGCCTCCGGAGAGCCGGGTGCCCTTGTGCCCGATGAGCAGGTGCAGGCCGCCGCCGGCTGCGCTCAGGTCGTGTTCCAGCTGGGCGACCGACACCGCGTCGGCCGCGTCCACCTCGTGGCCGAGCTGGATGTTGTCGGCCACCGTCCCGGAGAGCACCCGGGGCAGCTGGGCGACGTAACCCACCTGGTTGGGCCGCAGGAACATCTCCGGTTCGCGGACCGGTTCTCCGTTCCACCGCAGGTCGCCGGTGTGATGCACGATGCCGGCGAGTGCTCGCAGCAGCGATGACTTGCCGGAGCCGACCGGGCCCACCACGAGGACGAGTTCTCCACGTTCGACGGTGAGTTCGATGTCGCGTACCCCGAGGGCGCCGTTTTCGTGCACCGCGCTGAACTGATGCAGGTGCAGTGACCGCAGCGGGTTTCGGGGCGCCGAAGGCGGCGCGGGCGCCGTCCCGGCGGAGATGTCCACTCCCGGCACCGACGAGGAGTACTCGGAGACACCGGCCATCTCGACGGTGCGACGGGTCCACACCTTCGCCGACGGGAAGTGCGAGACCAGCGACGCGATCGTCCACGCGAACCACCGCGCCGACCCGAGGGTCGCCACCGCGATCAGTGTGGCTGCCGGGCTGAGCTGGCCGTTCAGGTACAGGTACCACGCCGCGATGGGCAGCAGCCCGCTCGCGACCGACGGGGTCGAGCGCGCCCAGACCTGGATCGCGATCTCCCGTCGTTGCAGCTCGCTGCGGGTCCCGTCGAGATCCGCGAGGTGCGCCAGGACCGGTTCGGTCGCGCCGGCGAGTTTCACCGTGCGGGCCGCCGACAGCGACGACACCAGCGACGTGGCGAACGCCGCGCGGGCCGCCACGGTACGCCGGGCCGCCTGCTCCAGCCGGGGCCCGAACAACGTCGCGGCCAGGCCGGACAGCACCATCGTGCCGACGAACAGGCCGGCCGGCACCGCTGACTGCGAGGTCAGCGTCATCGCCACCACGGTGATCACCGCGACGCCGTTGTCGATCAGGTTGTCGGCGAGCATCACGACCCGCTCGGTGTCACCGCCCTGTGCGACCACCTCGGCCGGGGTGTACTTGCTGACCCGGCGCGGACCGACCTGGCCCCGCATGAGCCGCAGGCTGATCCGCAGCATCTGCCGGACCCACCACTCCGGGAACCAGGCGCCGGTGAAGTACAGCGTCGGGATCAGCGCGAGCAGCGCGGCCGCGATGCCGATCGCCGGGTACAACGGGTTGCCCTGCCCGTCGACCACGTCGGCCCAGAGCAGCGGCAGGATCGCGCCGTCCAGCCCGAACAGCACCAGGAACACGAACAGGCCGACCGCGCCGAGACCGTATCGCTTGTCGTTGGACGCGAGGCGGACGATCTCCCGCATGGTGCGGGCGCGCGGCGGCTCGGGCAGCGGCGGGGGTTCGACGCTGGGCAGCGGCCCGGCGAGGGAGTCCTTGCCGAGTTCCTCCCGCGCGGCGGTGTCCCAGTCGTGTTCCTCGTTCTCGGTCAGCAGGCCGCCGCCGACCGGCGCCGGGGCTGCCACCACCAGGTTGCTGCTCGCCATCAGCTCGGCGAATCGCCGTGACTCGCTCAGCGGACCCTGTTCCAGAACTTCGCCGTCGGCGAGCACGACCACCTCGTCGCAGCGCTGCACGCTGGAGAGCCGGTGTGCCACGATCACGCCGATCCGGCCCTGCAGCAGCCGGTCGGTGGCGCGTTGCACCCACGCCTCGGTGACCGGGTCCATCCGGGCGGTGGCCTCGTCGAGGATCACCACGTGCGGGTCGCGGACCAGGATCCGGGCGAACGCCACCAGCTGTTCCTGCCCGGCGGAGAGCTTGTAACCGCTCTCTCCGAGCCGGGTGCCGATGCCGTCCGGCAGCCCTGCCACCCAGCTGGTCAGGCCCAGTTCGTCGATCGCGTTCTTCGCCTTGCCCAGAAGCTCCGGGTCGAACAGCGCGATGTTCTCGGCGAGCGTGCCGGCCAGGATCTCGGTGCGCTGCGGCACGATCGCGGTCCAGCGGCGCAGGCCTTCCACCCCGATGTCGTTCACGTCGACGCCGCCGAGGAACACCGTGCCACGCGGCACATCGACGGCTCTGGTGAGCAGCTTCGCGAGGGTGGACTTGCCGGAGCCGGTCCGGCCGATCAACGCGTACGAATGGCCTCTCTTGAATTTGATGTTGATGTTGGTCAGGACCGGCGGGCGGTCGGGGTGGTAACGAAAGGTGAGGCCGTGGACCTCGAGGTCGCCGTCGATCGGGTCGACGCCCTCGGTCGGCTCCTGCTTGACCTGGCCGAGCAGTTGCACGCGGCTCCAGGCGCCGAGTGCGTTCTGCAACTCGGGGACCATGCGGGTCACATGCTCGAGCGTGCCGCCGAATCCGAGCGCCAGGAGCCAGACCCCGGTGAGTCGCGCCGCGTCGATCTGTCCCGCCATCAGCGCCCAGGCCCCGGCGACAACCAAAACCGCGATCAGGGTACGCGTGATCGCACCGGCGCCCATCGTGATCCGGGAGGAGGAACGCCAGACCCGGCGGCCACGGCGCAGCACCTCGGCCGATCGCTGGGCATAGAGCCGCATCACGTAGGGCGCGGCGAGACTGGTTCGCACGTCATCCTGCCCGTGAACCGCTTCCTCGATCACCGACGCCAGGTCGGACCAGGCCTCCTCCTCGGCGATGCGGAGCGGGGAGATGCGCTGGACCGGTTTGTTCATGACGACGAAGAGGAGGATCGACACCACGATCATGGCGATCGCGGCGGGCCACCAGACGAAGAACGTCGTGACGATCGAGAGGAAGGCCACCGCGAGGGACTGCGCGAGCCGTACGCCACTGCCGCGCAGCTCGGAGCTGACCTGATAGACGTCGGAGTCGATGCGGTCGAGCAGCTCACCGACCGGCGTGTTCTCCAGGGTGGGCAGATCCTGGCCGAACGCGACCCGGTTGAGGCCGCGACGGACGCGGGCCGCCCAGTCGGCGGTCAATCGGGCCACCACCAGGCCGACGAAGACATCGCTGAGCACCCCGGCGACGAGGGCGATCACCAGAACCGTGAAAAGGCTCCAGGAACGGTCCACGAGCACCGGGCCGGCTAAGGCGAGCGCTATCGCCCCGCCTGCCGCGCCTAGGACGATCAGGAACGCGACGAGCGCGGTGCGACTTCGGCTTGTGGCCCACAGGTCGCGGAGCAGACGCATAGATAGTCCTCGGGCAGTCGGGGGAAGCGGTGACCCCATCCTGCGCGGAGGCCGGGAGACGGCTCAACCGGTTTATTCCCGGCAAATCCGCCTCCCGGCCGTTTATCAGACGCTTCCCAGGTACGTCTCCGCAGCCTGCGGGTCGGCGAACCAGGTGAGCAGGTCGTTCGGGTCCTCGAAGCCATGTGCGAATCGCCGGGCCACCGTCTGGCTGGCGCTCGCGGCGCCGAGGATCTGCTGGGCGTGCGGCGGCAGCGGCTGCAGCATCCCGTTGGTCCACAGCGTCACGGCCTGGCCGTGCGCCGCCCAGAACGACTCGAAGGTCGCCGTCATCCACTCCTCGTCGAACGGCTTGTCGCCGTTGGCCAGGATCGCCTGGAGGTAGTGGGCGGCCGCCTTCGCCGCGGTGTTCGCGCCCTGCCCGGTGATCGGGTCGTTGGAGATCACGATGTCGCCGATACCGAGCGCGATCCCGCCGCCGGGCAGGTGCGCCACCGGCTTGCGGACGGCCGGGGTGAGCCGCCCCGTGATCGTCGCCTGCTCGTCGGTGAGCGTGACGTCGCCGCAGCGCTCGGCGAACCAGGGCAGGTTCTCCTTGATCAGGCCGAGCATGATCTCCAGGTGGTCCTCGGCCGGCCGCGGGTTTTCAGTCGGCCGCGGGTTTTCAGTCGGCCGCGGGTTTTCAGTCGGCTGCGGGCTTTCGGCCGGTTGTCCCTCGAAGACGTCGAGCGGGCCGCCCGGGATGGCCTCCCAGAACAGGATGTCGCACGGGCCGCTCTTCGTCAGCGACGGGATCACGAACAGCTCGCCGAGACCCGGGATCGCGTGAAACTCCACGTGCGGCTCCGGCCAGGCCGGATCCGGCGCCAGCCCGTGCACGTACGCGACAGCCAGGGCACGCTGCGGCTCTGCGTACGGTGACCGTTCCGGATCACGGTCGAACGCCGCGACGAGGTCACCACGGCCGGCCGCGACGATCGTCAGGTCGTACCGTGGCGTCAGGGCTTCCAGGTAGCTGAGGCTCACCGGCTGGTAGACGACCTCGACGCCGGCCTGCTCGGCCTCGGTCAGCCACTGGGCGAACTTGATCCGCTGGTCGGTGGAGTAGGCCGGCCGGTCCAGCGGTGCGGTGAACTGCAGTGCCAGGTTCCCCGGCGGGGCGGCCAGCATCACGTGCAGGCCGTGGATCGGTGGTGCGGCCTGGTCCCAGTGGTTCAGGCCGTAGGCACGCTCCAGCTCCAGGGCCGGATCGAACATGGCCTGGGTCGAGGTGGGTCCGCCGTCCCGGATCTCGGCGGGCGTACGCGCCGACATGAGAGTGACCTGGTGACCCTCGGCCTTGAGGCTCAGTGCCAGTTGAAGCCCGGCCTGGCCGGCGCCGACTATCAGGATGTTGCGCAAGCTGTGTCTCCCCGTGTCTGAGGTCCGTCAGTGATCCACGCCCCCGCAAGCACCGTACACAGTGAAGTCCGAAAATGACTATCAGTAGGATCACTGTCTGTTGTGGATGGTGAACGGAGGGTTGGCTGAGCAGCCCGAATCCCGCCCGATGGTGAGCGATTTCCAACAGAGGGCTGCGCAGAAGGTCTCAAGACCCCGCAGCGCCCGCGAGAACGCGGCATGCTGGCTGGCTGGCTGGCTGGCTGGCGTTGCGGCGGAGGCGGTGAACGCACGCATAAACGTTCAGTGTGCGTTCACCGCCCCCAAGCGGCGGCGAACGCACACGTAATCGGCGGCGTGGACATCAGCGAGCGACGATGATTCGAACCCCGTCTGCGAAGCCTCAATAGGTACACGCGACGGACAGGTACGTGGACGAGGTCGCACGCAGCGACACTTTGCATCGACGAGGTCGCACGCAGCGAGACGTCCGCGCGGATGAAGTCGCACGCAACCACTTCGTGCGACTTCATCCGCGCCAGGGTCACGTCCGCTGGCGTGGTGTAAGAGGCGGCCAGCGCTGATCCGTGTGTGTTGATCTTATGCGGCGATCGCGGTGGTTTCGACGATTTCGGTGTCGTGTTGCTCGGTATCGATGCTGGTCAGGCGTGCTTTACGGAGAACATCAAGGCCCATGTAGCGGCGTCCTTCGACCCATTCGTCGGTTTGCTCGGCCAGGACCGCGCCGACGAGGCGGATGATCGCGGCCCGGTTCGGGAAGATCCCGACAACGTCGGTGCGGCGCCGGATCTCCTTGTTCAAGCGTTCTTGCGGGTTGTTCGACCAGATCTGACGCCACAGCTCCCGCGGGAACCCGGTGAAGGCGAGCAGGTCACCGCGGGCGTCGTCGAGGTGCTCGGCCGCGTCGGGGAACTTCGCGGCGATCGTGTCGAGAACCCGCTCGAACTGCGCCCGGACAGCGTCGGCGTCGGGCTGGTCGAAAATTGTACGGACCAGCGTCGCGACCCACGGTTGTGCGCTCTTCGGGACCTTCGCGAGCAAATTACGCAGGTAGTGGGTGCGGCAGCGCTGCCACTGCGCCCCCGGCAGCGCGGCGCCGATCGCGTTGACCAGACCACGGTGAGCGTCGGAGACGACCAGACGGACCCCGGACAGCCCACGGGCGGTCAACGAGCGCAGGAACGCCAGCCAGCCGGCACCGTCCTCGTCGGACGTGACGTCGAGACCCAGTACCTCACGGCCGCCGTCACCGTTGACACCGACCGCGACCAGGGCGTGCACGTTCACCGTCCGGCCGTTCTCCCGCACCTTGATGACCAGGGCATCGACCCACACAAACGTGTACGGGCCGGCGTCCAGAGGCCGGTTACGGAACGCCTCGACCTGGACATCGAGGTGGCGGGCCATCTCCGAGACCTGCGACTTCGACAGAGACTTGACGCCGAGCTGCTCGACAAGTTTCTCCACCCGCCGTGTCGACACGCCAAGCAGATACGACGTCGCGACCACACTGACCAGGGCCTGTTCAGCCCGGCGCCGGTGTTCGAGCAGCCAGTCCGGAAAGTATGAACCCGTGCGCAGTTTCGGGATCGCCAGCTCGACCGTGCCGGCCCGGGTGTCCCACTCCCGCTGGCGGTATCCGTTACGCGAGTTGGTGCGCTCGTCGCTGCGTTCGCCGTAGCCGGCCCCGCACAGGGCGTCGGCCTCAGCAGACATCAACGCGTCCGCGAAAGTTTTCACCATCGCCCGCAGTACATCAGGGCTCGCCGATTCCAGATGCTGGCCCAGCAGCTCAGCGACGTTCAAACTCTCTGTTGCGGCCATCGCAGGTCTCTCCTTCGTGATCTTCAAGCAATCCGAAGGATCTGCGATGGCCGCCTCTTACGTCCCGGAAAGTCCAGGTCGTACACCACTTCGGTGGACGTGACCCCGCGCCAGGGCCGAGACAGGGGCACACACATGCGCTCCGTGCGGCTTTGTCACCGTTACTGGTTCTTGAGTGCGCCCATGTCGAGGCCGGGGCGACTGGCAACAGCAAGAGCCGGTCACTGCGGCGGCGGCAACTCATGACATGTGCAAGCGCCGGCGCGGTCCCGTCCGGCCGGGTTCCATCGCTGCTTCGGAGGCATCGGGCAATGAGGCCCCGCCGGAGCCGCCACTCGGCCCGCCGGCCCTACCCCGCTATGCCCGGCGTCGCCCGCTCGGCTCGGCCCGGCTCGGCCCGGCTCGGCTCGGCTCGGCTCGGCCTGGCGTTGCCCGGCTCTGCCCGGCCCGGCACCCCGCCGGGCGATCTTGGGGAACCTCGCCCATGTGGCGGCCCGAAGTTGTCGAGGTCGCGAGGTGCGGCACCGGCGGGAGGGCGGCGCGCGGGCCTCGGCATTCAACTATGGTGCGAGCGGCGTCGCAGTGGCGGGGACGGGACCGGCGCGAGTGGTCCCAACGCCCTGTTGAGTGCCGCGGATGGCGAAGGGCGTTGCCCGGTCTCACGGGACGGCGCCGGTGGTCGAATGGACATGGGCGCCGCGGGCGGGCAAGGCTCAGCCGCCCGCCGCCCGCCGCCCGCCGCCCGCCGCCCGCCGCCCGCCGCCCGCCGCCCGCCGCCCGCCCGCCTGCCGCCCGCCGCCTGCCGCCCGGCGACCTGGGGGGGGGTTTGCTCGGGGGCCTCTGGGTGGCGGCTGTGCGTGGTGGCGCGGACGGGTGCGTGTGGCGGCGGGCTAAGGCCGGGAGTGGCCGAGGGCCGAGGGCGGCTAAGGCCGGGAGTGGTTAAGGCCGAGGCGGCTAAGGCCGAGGCGGCTAAGGCCGAGGCGGCTAAGGCCGAGGCGGCTAAGGCCGGCGGGGGCTAAGGCCGGCGGGGGCTAAGAGCGGCGAGGGCTAAGAGCGGCGGGGGCTATGAGCGGCACGGGCTATGAGCGGCGGGGGCTATGAGCGGCGGCGGCTAAGAGCGGCGGTGGGGGATTACTTGGGGGTGTGGAGGGTCAGGAGGGTGATTTCGCTGGGGGCGAAGATGCGGAACGGCGGCCCCCAGAAGCCGGTGCCCCGGCTCGTGTAGAGCTGGGTCCGCTCGGAGTGGCGGGACAGGCCCTGCAGGACCGGCTGGTCGAGGCGGACCAGGTAGTGGAAGGGCCACATCTGGCCGCCGTGGGTGTGGCCGGAGAGCTGGAGGTCGACGCCGTGGGAGACCGCGCCGGTGATCTGGTGGGGCTGGTGGGCCAGGAGCAGGATCGGCTGCGACGGGTCGGCGCCGGCCAGGGCGGCCTCGTGGTCGGTGTGGTGGCCGGGCAGGCCGGAGCCGGCGGCGGTGCGGTCGTCGACGCCGGCGACGATCAGGGAGTCGCCGCCCCGGGTCACCACGAGGTGGCGGTTGTGCAGGGCGTCCCAGCCCAGCGACGTCATGTGCTCGACCCAGCCGAGGGCGCCGCTGAAGTACTCGTGGTTGCCGGTGACGTAGACCCGGGCGAACGTCGCCTGCACGTCGGCGAGCGGGGCGGCCATCGAGAGGCGCTGCTGGACCTCGCCGTCGGCGATGTCGCCGGTGTGCGCCACGATGTCCGCGTCCAGCGAGTTGATCACCTTGGTGACGCCCTGGGACCAGCGGGTGCGGTCGATCGGGCCGTAGTGCGTGTCGGTGATCAGGACGACGCGCAAGCCGTCCAGGCCGGGGCCGAGGCGGGGGATCGTGACGTCGACGCGGCGCACCCGGGAGACGCGCATCGCTTCCGCGTACCCCCAGAGGAGCAGGACCGCGGCGATCAGAAGGACCACCGCGGTGACCACCCGGGAGCGCACCGGATCGTCGACGCCGGCGAGGCGCAGGGCGAGGCCGAAGGCCTGGCCGATCACCGACCAGGTGAAGAGCACCCAGACCACGCCGAGCAGGGTGTCGGCGATGCGGGAGGCGGTGTCGCTGTGACCGCCGTGGCCGCGGAACATCAGCACCGGGAAGCCGAGCGCGGTCAGGACGACGAGCGCGGTGCCGGCGACCTGCACCCCGGGAGGCCAGTCGTTGCCGGACCACACCAGCGTCACCAGCGGCACGCCGAAGAGCAGCGCCACGACCGCCAGCACCACGAAACCGAACATCGCGCGTCGTGGCGAGCGACGTTTCGGCTCGCTCCCGACAGCCTCACCCACGGAACCCACCGACATGAGCGCAAGCATGCCACGCAGGTCCGACAAAACCCGTTCAGGCTGGTCGCAAGCTGTGAAGCAGCTCAGGTTCGACAAGCAGATCGGCGCGCGAGCGGGTGGCGGCGATCAGTTCGGCGTTGCGTTCGTCGGTGCCGGTCGCCCAGGCCACCGCGTCGTCAGGCGTCTTGCCGAACCGGACGTGCCGCTCGATCAGGCGGCGTAGCCGTTCGGCCGGGTCCAGGCCGGCGTACCAGACCTCGGTGAGCAGCGAGCGCACCGGCCGCCAGCGTTCGTCGTCGATCAGCAGGTAGTTGCCCTCGGTGACGATGAGGCGGGCGGCCCGGGGGACGGGGATCGCTCCGGCGACGGGCTGCTCGAGAATCCGTTCGAAGCCCGGCGCGTAGATCATCGGGTCCTGGTCCTCGACGAGCCGGCGCAGCAACGCGGCGTACCCATAGGCGTCGAACGTGTCCGGGGCGCCCTTGCGATCGCGCAGGCCGAGGCGGTCGAGTTCGACGTCGGCGAGGTGGAAGCCGTCCATCGGCACGTGCGCCACCCAGCCCGGGCCGTTGCCCGCGGCCAGGGCCGCGACCAGGTGCGAGGCGAGCGTGGTCTTGCCGGCGCCGGGCGGCCCGGTGATACCGAGAACCGCGCGTCGGCCGCCGTTCGCAAGAGCGGAAGCGCGCGTGACGAGATCCGCGAACGTGCACGTCATGCGGGTGACCGTACCGGTACTCCTATCGGGGTCGGATCGAGGACTCAGGAGGCCGCCGGACCGTTCGGGCGATGTGCCGGTCTGGACACCCGGCGGAATCTGGCGAAGGTATCCGAACACATGGGGGAGTCAGATGATCACCAAGGGTGTTGTCGCGGCCGTCGTGGGGGCAGCCGCGCTCCTGGTCCCAGCCGCGCCGGTCCCAGCCGCACCGGTCCCAGCCGCACCGGCTGCGGCCGCGACAGGCTTCCGGACGATCGCCTCCGGCCTGGACAACCCACGAGGCATCACCTTCGGTACGCACGGCGAGCTCTACGTCGCCGAGTCCGGCCGGGGTGGCGCGGGGCCGTGCCAGGCCGGGCCGGAGGGCGGTCAGGTCTGCTTCGGCAGGTCCGGGGCGATCACCGTCGTCGCGCAGGGCCGGCAGTGGCGGGTTGTGTCCGGCCTCCCGTCGCTCGCGTCGCCGGAGGGCACCGAGGCGACCGGGCCGTCGGACGTGGCGATCGGCGAGGACGGCCGGCTGTACTACACGCTCGGTCTCGGCGGCAGCCCGGACCTGCGTACGCAGGTGCCGCAGCTCGCCGGCATGGCGAAGCTGTACCGGGCCGGCCGCTCACCGTCCGTGCTGGCCGACATCGGCGGGTACGAGAAGAGCGCCAACCCGGACGGGGTGAGCCCGCCGGACACCAACCCGAACGGCCTGCTCGCCACCGAACGCGGCCAGCTCGTCGTGGACGCCGGCGGCAACTCGCTGGTCCAGGTCGGCCGGCGTGGCCGGATCACCACGGTCGCGACGTTCCCGCGGCGCCCGGCGAAGGCGCCGGACGGCACCACGATCGACATGGAGGCGGTGCCGACCGCGGTGACCCGTGGCCCGGACGGCGCGTACTACGTCAGCGAGCTGACCGGGTTCCCGTTCCCGGCCGGTCAGGCGCGGATCTGGCGGGTCGTGCCGGGGCAGGCGCCCCGGGTCTTCGCGTCCGGGTTCACGAACATCATCGACCTGGCCTGGGCGCCCGGCGGCCGGCTGTACGCGCTGGAGATCGCCCACAAGGGACTGCTCTCCGGTGACCGCACCGGCGCTCTGATCCGGGTGGACCGCAAGGGCAGGCACGCCGTGGTGGCGTCGGCCGGGCTGACCGCGCCCGGTGGTGTGGCGATCCGCGGCAAGTACGCGTACGTCACGAACTGCAGTGTCTGTCAGGGTACGGGTTCGGTGGTGAGGGTCAGCCTGAGAAGCTGAGTCCCAGGCGCAGGCCGGCCACCCCGGCCGGGGAGAGCGGGCGAGCTGTGGCCCGGCACAGATCCGAGCGGACCTGTGCCGGCAGCTCGTCGCCGAGGGCGCAGAGAGCCGGGAACAGATCGAGCACCTGCCGGTGGGTGAGCGCGCCGGCGCCGATGAGCAGGCCGTTCAGCGCGGTCCGGCTCTCCACCAGCTCGGAGCAGAGCTGCATCCGCCAGGCCACGTCGTGCACGTGGTCGGCGAACTCGCGGGCGATCCGGTTGCCGGAGGGCGCCCGGAGGCCGCCGATCGAGGACTGCCGGAAACGGGCCACCGACGGCGCGAGCCGGCAGGCGATGCCGAGCCGGCGGGCCAGCTGCGGAACGGTGAGCACGTCGAGGCCGGAGGAGCAGCTCTCGCAGAGCCGTTCGAAGGTCTTCGCGTGAACCACCGACGCCGGCCGCTGGCAGGCGCCGTCGAGACCGCAGATCGGGTCGAGGATCACCTCGGTGAGGGTGCCCTCGTGGTCGAACCGCCCGACGGCGAAGTAGGTCGCCGGGACGGTGCGGTAGTGGGCAAGGGCGGCGCGGGCGCTGACGTATCCGTCTGGGTCGACGCCGATGCGGGGCACACCGTCGTCGGTGTGCAGCTGGATTAACCGGAACATGGTGCGCGCTCCCGGGGTAGAGCTTCCCTGTCGTTCTCCGATACGTCAGCGGGCGAACAAAAGTTCACACATTACTCTGTGTCATCTACCTGTGACCGAGTATCCGCTGCTGAGCGTGCCGGAGAAAGGCGAAGATTACTCGGTGTAATGGAATAAGGCCAGGGGTGTGGGACACTCGCCGGATGAGCGACTGTGTTTGCGGGCATCCGCATCGGGCGCATGAGCATCACCGCGCCGGCACCGAGTGCGCGCTGTGCGAACCGGGGCGGTGCCCGCGGTTCCGCCGTGCTGATCGCTGGTGGCGCCGGTTGCTGCGATGAGACGTCTGCCACATCGGCCCCGGGGCTGCGAATTCCTAGTGAATCTGTAGGCTAACTCTCACTTTCGAGAGAGAGCCGTCGCACCCCGAGGGGGCCCAGATGTCACTGCCCGATTTCCTGATCGCCGGTGTGCCCAAAGCCGGCACCACGGCTTTGCATGCCGCGCTGGTGGGTCATCCTGAGCTGTTCCTGCCGTCGGTGAAGGAGCCGAAGTTCTTCCTCTCCGACGGCCCGCCGCCCACGATCGGCGGGCCCGGCGACGTCCAGACGTACCAGGAGCACATCTGGCGTCAGGACGAGTACGAGGCGTTGTTCGACCCGGCGCCGGACGGCGCGCTGCTGGGCGAGGCGACACCCTTCTATCTGTACGACCTGAAGGCGCACGAGCGGATCGCGAAGCTGACCCCGGACGCCAAACTGATCATCCTGTTGCGTGACCCGGTGGACCGCGCGCACTCCAACTGGACCCACCTGTGGGTCGCCGGGCTGGAGGAGAAGGCCGATTTCCTGGAGGCCTGCCACGCCGAACAGGAGCGCAAGGCCGCGCACTGGGCGGACTTCTGGCACTACATCGGGCTGGGCCTCTACGGCGAGCAGCTCCAGCACCTCTACCAGCACGTCCCTCGTGAGCAGGTGCTGCTGCTGCGGTACCGCGATCTCAAGGACGACCCGGCGCGGACCCTCGACCGGGTGTGCTCGTTCCTCGGTGTGCGGACCGGCGTGCTCACCGCGATTCCGAAAGAGAACGTGAACCGGCACTTCGTCGAGGACAACGCGGTGAACCAGGCGCTGCGTGGCCTGCTGCGCGCAGGCGGCACCTTCGGGCATCATTTCCCGGTGCCGCTGCGCCTGGCGGCGCGCGGGCCGCTGCTCACCCTGCTGCACCGCAAGCGGGGGAACCGCCCGGTGACCACACCGGAGGAGCGGGCCGCGTTGCTGCCGTACTTCACCGAGGACATCGCCCTGCTCCAGGAGGTCACCGGGGAGCGGTACGACGACTGGCTCAGCCTGGACCGACACGCCAAGGCCCGGTAAAGCCCACCAATTCTATAGATGATGCAAACTTGACGGGTTCCGTCGCCGCAACCCCAGGAGAGCCGCCTTGACCATCGGAATCACGGCCCTGCCACTGCCGCGCTGGGAAGACTCCACCGTGGTGGTGGAGCCCCCGGGCACCGAACCCGGCGCCTGGTCGGGCGCACCCAGCACGGTGGTGGCGGACGGCTTCGTCTACCTCGCCTACCGCCTGCGGCTGCCGATCGGCGCCGGCCGGGGCATCGCCAACGTCGTGGCCCGCTCGGCCGACGGCCTTGACTTCACGGTGGTCGCCGAGATCGCCAAGGACGGATTCGGCGCCGAGTCCCTCGAACGCCCGGCCCTCGTGCGTACGCCCGAGGGCCGCTGGCGCCTCTACGTCAGCGCCGCCACGCCGGGAACCAAGCACTGGCGGGTCGACCTGCTCGAAGCCGACACCCCGGAGGGGCTCGCCGCCGCGACGCCGCGCACCGTGCTCGCCGGCGACGAGGACCACGCGGTGAAGGACCCGGTGCTGCACCACGACGAGCAGGGCTGGCACCTGTGGGCGTCGGTGCACCCGCTGGAGTCCTGGGACGACGCCGACCGGATGACCACCGAGTACGCGACCAGCCCGGACGGTGTGCACTGGACCTGGCAGCGCACCGCCCTGGCGGCCCGCCCCGGACAGTGGGACGCGCGGGGCGTGCGGATCACCTCGGTTCTGGTCTCCGGCGACACGATCACCGCTTCGTACGACGGACGGGCAACGGCCGGGGAGAACTGGGAGGAGCGCACCGGGGTGGCGCGCGGCTCCCGGCTGCCGGACGGCACGTTCGGCCCGCTCGTCGCCGAGGACCGGGAGCCGATCGGCAGCCCGCACGAGCCGTTCGGCCTGCGGTACCTGAGTCTCGCCGAACTTCCTGACGGGCAGCACCGGATCTATTACGAGGCGACCCGTGAGGACGGCGCGCACGATCTGCGTACCGAAGTGGTGTGATCTTGATTTTGGCTGTGGATAGTCGCGCAGAGTAAGCAAAGGTTGTAACCCGAAACGCGGTGAGCTGGAAGCCAGGCCACATGCTGAGATGCCAATCACTCAGGGTGGGGTCCGGGTTGGCGGTGATGATCGACGTGGCCTAACGTTGCGCCCGGCGTCAGGTGCACCGGAAAACGGCCGCACTGTCCAATGGCGGAGCCGCACCCACAAGGTGCGGCTCCGCTATTTCCGATTCCGGACACGATCGGGTGTGTGCTGCCTCGCGGCGGCGTTTGTGCACTGACCGGCGGGGTATTTCCGGGCCAGCCGGGTTGGGGTTCCCGGCGGTGGTCTGAGGAGGCACGATGCGCACGCTGGGCGGGCGGTATCAGCTCGTTAATCGCATCGGGCTCGGCGGTATGTCGGAGGTCTGGCGCGGTCACGACCGGGTGCTCGACCGGCCGGTCGCTGTCAAGATCATGGCGCCGGCGGTGGAGGGCACTCTCGGTCAGGGCGGGGTCGACCTGGTCCGCACCGAGGCCCGTTCGGCGGCGCGGCTCGCACACCCCAACGTCGCCGCGGTGCACGATTTCGGCACCTCACCGGCGCCGGACCGGGACGTCCCCTACATCGTGATGGAACTCGTCGACGGGCAGACGCTCAGCGCGCACCTCGCCGAGGGCCGGCTGGACTGGCAGATCAGCGTCCGCATCTGCGCCGAGGTGGCCGCGGCCCTCGCCGCCGCGCACGCCCAGCAGGTGGTGCACCGCGACATCAAACCCGCGAACATCATGCTGACGCCGGCCGGTGCGAAGGTGCTCGACTTCGGTATCGCCGCGGCGGTCGGCTCACCCGACCCGGACCCGGAAGGGCCGGTCATGGGTACGCCCGCCTACATCGCGCCGGAACGCTTCGACGGCCTGCCGGCGACCCCGGCGGCCGACATGTTCGCCCTCGGCACGCTGCTCTACCACTGCCTGGCCGGGCGGCTGCCGTGGAGCGCGCGCTCGCACACCGAGATGGTGATGGCGCAGCGGTTCGAGGACCCGGTTCCGCTGCCGCACATCGAGGGGCTGCCGCCCGAGGTGCTCGATCTCGTCTCGCGCTGCCTGTCCCGGGAGCCCGTGGAGCGGCCACCGGCGCTGGTCGCCGCGTTGCTGCTGGCCGAGGCGGTGGACGCGCGGGTGTACGTGCCGATCGCTGACGTGGGCTTCGAGCCGGAATATCCGCCGGCGGTGTCGGCATGGGACGAGCGCGCAGCCGCGGAGGCGACCACTCCCGCGGGGGGCGGCGTCGAGGGCGTCATCCGGGCAGACGGCGTCGGCCGGCACCGCAAGGACTAGGCGCGCGGCACCACCACCAGCGGCCGCCGGGCCCGGCGCAGCAACCGCGCCGACACCCCGCCGAGCAGCACCCGCCGGGCCGGTCCGTAACCGCGCGACCCGCAGAACAGCACATCCACATCGGTCAGCTCGGCCAGTGTCTCCACCACGTCGCCGGACCGGACCTCCCACTCCACGGTGACATCCGGGACGGCCTGTGCCGCTTTGCGCAGCGCCTCCTCGTACGTCTCCCGCGCGGTGTCCAGGAACGCCCGCTCGGCGTCCGAGCCCAGCAGGAACGGCAGCGCGGCGTCACCGCGGGCCACCACGGTGACCAGCCGCAGCGTCTGCCCGGTACGCCGGGCCAGCCGGGCGGCCGACTTCAGAGCTGCCCGCCCGTCCGGGGTGTCCACGTAGGCGACGCCGATCCGGCCATGCGTGCCCGGCGGCGTGGTCATCCCGGAGGGCGCCACCGCCACCGGGCAGACGCTGCCGGCCAGCAGGCGTTCCGCGGTGCTGCCCGGGAACAACCGGGACGCCGGAGCGGCCGCGCCGGAACCCACCACGAGCAGCGACGCCTGCCGGAGTTCGGCCAGGTCGTGCAGCCCGTGCGCGGCCGAACTGGACGCCAGCACCTGGTACTCCACTCCGGGCGGATCACCCAGCGTGGCACGGGCGCCGTCCAGGACCCGGTCGGCGGCGGCCCGCCGGTCCGCGACCCACTCGGCGTCCACCCGGCCCGAGCCGATCGCTGCCGGTGCCGGATGTACGACCGCGACCACCAGCGGCGCTTCGAGGAGCCCGGCTGCCCAGTGACCGAGCGTGAGCGCGTCGGTGGCACAGCTGCCGCCGTCCACTCCGGTGATCACCGGGCCGGTCACAGCTGTTCCTCACCGCGCGTCTCCGGGCGCTGCGGCGGGTCGGCCGATGCGGTGGCGGACTGGCGCAGGCGGGAGTGGCGGTATCCGTAGAAGGCGTAGATGAGCATGCCGGCCGCGAGCCAGGCGACGAACCGGATCCAGGTGTCGAGCGGCAGGTCGGTCATCAGGTACACGGCGAACAGGATCCCGATGATCGGCAGCAGCGGCGACCACGGCACCCGGTACGGCCGGGGCATGTCCGGCCGGGTACGCCGCAACACGATCACACCGATGTTGACCAGCACGAACGCGAACAGCGTACCGATGTTGACGAGTTCCACGATGGTCCCGAGCGGCACCAGGGCGGCCAGGATCGCGATCAGCACGCCCAGGCCGATGGTGAGGCGTGCGGGCGTACCGAATCGGGTGTTGACCTTGGCGAGCCGGCGTGGCAGCAGGCCGTCGCGGCACATCGCGAAGAAGATCCGGGTCTGGCCGTAGAAGATCACCAGGACGACGCTGGTGATCGCGACGACCGCGCCGAGCGCCAGGATCGCGGCGGCCCAGCTCATCCCGGCGCCCTCGTCGAGGGCGGCCGCGAGCGGCGCGTCGCTCTCGGCCATCTGCTCCGGCGTGGCGATGCCGAGCGCGCCGGCCACCGTGAGCACGTAGAAGAACGTGCAGATGATCAGCGAGCCGAGGATGGCGAGCGGCAGGTCCTTGGCCGGATTGCGAGCCTCCTCGCTGCCGGTGGAGACCGCGTCGAAGCCGATGTAGGCGAAGAAGATGATCGCCGCGGCCGCGGTCACCCCGTCGACACCCTCCGGGGCGAACGGGTGGAAGTTGCGGGTGCTGAAGTTCGCGAACGCCACCACGATGAAGAACACCAGCACGGCGAGCTTGATCCCCACCATGATCAGGTTGACGCGTGCGCTCTCGCTCACGCCCCGGACCAGCAGCAACGTGATCGCCAGAACGATGAACACGGCTGGCAGGTTGAAGACGCCACCGTCCTCGGGCGACTTCGCGATGGCATCCGGCAGCGCCACCCCGAACGCCGAGTCCAGGAACGCGTTCAGGTTGCCGCCCCAGCCCACCGCGATCGCGGCCACCGAGACGCCGTACTCCAGGATCAGGTCCCAGCCGATGATCCAGGCGACCAGCTCACCGAGCGTCGCGTAGGCGTAGGTGTACGCACTGCCCGAGACCGGGATCGTCGACGCCAGCTCGGCATAGGAGAGCGCCGAGAACGCACAGGCCACCGCCGCCAGCACGAACGAGAGGATCACCGCCGGCCCGGCCAGCGCGGCGCCCTTGCCGATCACCACGAAGATCCCGGTCCCGATGATCGCGCCGACACCCATCGCTGTCAGCTGGGTGGCGCCGACCGCCCGCTTGAGCTGGCCTTCCCCCGTCGTGTCGGTGATCAGCGAACTCACGTCGCGGACCGCGAAGATCCCCGGCTTCATCAGGCCTCCTCCCGTGGCGGCGATGCCACCGCCGTGCCTGCCACCGTGTCCTTCGAGGCGCGGATGTCGCAAGATGATCGGCGCGATGCGCCGAAAACGGTCACCCGAGTTGCCGCGCGGCACGCTTCGTGGGTCGATTTCGAGCCCGGCGTACGCCTTGTGCGCCGTGATCGCCTGACCGCGCGGCAGCCTGCGTGGGGCCCATCCCGGGCGGTACCGTGAGGCGAACGGGCACATCGCCCGGCTCGGAGGGCGTGATGGGCGAGGCCGTGATGACCACACGGCGGCAGGCCGACGGCGCGATCGTCGTCGAGGTCCGGGGAAGCCTGGAGGTGGCCACTGCCGACACGGTCCGGGCCGAACTGATGTTCGTCCTGCAGACCGACCGGCCGAGGGTGCTCGTGGTCGACCTGACGTTCGTGACGTTCATGGACTCGATGGGGATGGGCGCGCTGGTGACAGCCCATCACGCGGCGCTGGACATCGGCGGGCGGGTGCGGCTGCGCAACCCGAGCGAGTTCGTCCACCGCCAGCTGCGGGTCACCGGCCTGTGCGACCTGTTCGGCCTCCCCGCAGGCCCACCCAACACCCGCTCCTACCGGATGTGACGGTTATCGGAGCGCTCCGTCCCAGAGCCGCTCGGAACCGTCGCGCAGATTGTGAACACGGTAGCTTCCGGGGACGCTATCCTCCCGCATCGAGAAGATGACACTTCTGATCAGCTCCACCGCCTCGTCCGGGAGCGCGCTGACGAGGATGGCTTCTTGCCGATGCATGAATCTCAATTCCTTCGCCAGGCTCTGCCAGACCGGGAGACCATCATCGGTATTTTCCGGCGCCAGGCATCGGAGGAGGAGGGGCGCGAACTTCGCCTCCCTATACAGCTGAGGATTCCCCAGCTCGGGCATGTCCACGAGGATCTGCGGATGCCGGCATATGTTCACCAGGAGCACGGTGGGGTCGAACTCCTCGAGCCGGCCGAATTCCTGTACCAGGCGCAGACAGCGCGTCACATAGACGGCGTCCGCCTGCCATCCCAGGAGCATCCGCTCGGCGACGCTGGCGATGAGTTTCGTCATCGATGAATCGGTGCCGGGCGGAACTCCGGTGCTCGGATTCATGCTGGAACGCCCGACCGTGTATCCACACATGGCAGCCAGCACCGCCAAGGAGGGATCGTTGCCGTCGTCCAGGGCTTGGCCGTCGTTGAAGACGAGTCCCCACCTCAGCCTCGCCTGGGTGGCGATGTCGTTCAGCAGACCGGCGTGGTGGTAGTCGGCTGTCACAGGCGACACGGCGGTGTCGCCCTCCGAGGCCCGCAGACTGTCACCGCTGCGGTCCAGCCAGCTCAGCATGGCGTGCCAGCCATCCGTGCTGAGCCCGGCCTTCCACAGACCGACGGTGGAGTCCCACTCGGCGACGCTGGTGGTGATCTCGTTCAGGGGCACCACCGAGCGCGCCACGAGAACGCGCAGAATGACCAGATTGGCCGAGTAACACGCGAGCCGGCGGACCGTGTCCGGAGCCGTCGGCCGGTAGGTTCCGAACGTCTCCGGAGCGACCCGCGTCCGGTAGGACCGAGCGAGAAATTCGAGCACGCGGACGATGCCGTCACGTTCGGGCTGGGCCAGCTCGACGAACAGGTCCAGGAAGAAGGTGAGCACCGATCCCCGTGCGGCCAAGGGCTGATGCGACAGAATGGCGGACAGCTGAGCGTCTTCCGGGTCGCGCATCCGCCGCCCGGAGTACGCGGTGTCCGCGATGTCGCGTAATTCATCGAGGATTTGATAGGCCACCAGGTATTCGCCGAAGGTCGCGTGCAGAAACTCGTACGCCCGCCGCTCCTTGCGCCGCCTCGCTCCGCTCTCCGAACCGAGCACTGTTGCCTCGGCGGTGTGCACGAAGAAGAACTCACCGAGCAGCCGCTGACCCGGATCCTCGCTCTCCAGCGAGCCCTCACCGTGCAGGGCGACGAGGTCGGCGGTCAGCTCGGCCTCGGTGGTCGTCTGCCGGCCGCGGTTGAACATGGCCAGTGCCGCGACGCACAGCCGTTTGGTCTGTGCCGTCACCGCATCCCGCATCCGTTCGTCCGGGAGCGGACCGCTCTTGAGCACCTCGCGCCGGCCGAACGAGGTGATGATGTCGCGGTACAGCGCGGTCCGGGACAGGCCTTCACTGAGCGGCTCGGCGTCCGGGTCAGCCGAGTACAGCGCCAGGATCAGGAGCAACAGCGGCTGGCAGGCCAGTTCCTGCTGATCAAGCGCGACCTGGGGAGCGAGCCCGCGCATCGTTCCCGCGGCGATCGGAACCGCGTTGCTCTCGTTCCAGGCCTGCAGCCAGCGTGTGATCTGGCCGGCGTCGAAATCGTCCAGCTTGAGCACGACGGCGCCGAGCGGGATGTCGACGCGGTCGGCGACCACGGTACGGGAGGTGACGATCACGATGGCCGGGCGATCCTGTTCGGCCTCGACCCGCTGGAACTCCATGACCTCCTGCAGGAAGCCGCTGCGGTCGTGTTGTGAGGCCTGGAGCAGTTCGTCGAGGCCGTCCAGCACGATCACCCGAACCGTTTCCACGCTGCGATCAGCCAGATCCGCCCAGGAGACCCGCTTGTTCGTGGACCGGTCGAGGGCCTGCTGGATCTGATCGACAACGGTGGCGTTGGCGCTCACCGCCCGCAGTGGCACGAGGGCGACCGTGTAATCGGTGGCGGGCAGCCGAGCGGCAAGGACGCGCATCAGCATCGACTTGCCGGCGCCGGGGTGACCGAGCAGAAGCAGCGGCAGCCGGGTCGCCTGCGGGGACAGGGCGTAGGACGCCAGCCAGATGTCCAGGTCCTCGCGGCGGGGGAGCTGGCTCCACCACGACTCGTCGGTCACCCGGGTCTGCGGGCTCGTCTCGGTGACCCGGTAGGACGGTGCGATGAACGCGGTGCCCACCGTGGGCAGCACGACGGGTCCGAGGTGTTTCGCCTCCGCGGGGCTGATGATCTGCTGGTCGAGCAGCGCGCGGTTCGCCCTGGCAACCACGGCCTGCGGTTCGGACTGCTGATTCGGGGTGCCCGCGGTCAGAGCGAGCAGCAATCCCACACGTGCCAGGTCGTCGCGTTGCCTGCTGAGCTCGTGGGCCAGCGCGGAGATCGCGTACCGGGTGGCGGCGTGTTCGTCGAGCGATGCCCAGATGCGGAACTCCGGCACGGCGGCGGCCAGGTCGACGTACCTCTCCCGGTACTTCTCGGCGGCGAGGATGCCGAGGGACTCGTCCAGCGGGCCGCGATGCCACCCGGCGAGGCCGTGGAGGAATTGTTCGGTCCGTTCCGCCAGCGCGGTGTACCAGTCGCCGACCTGGCGTTCGGTCTCCACGAAGCCCTGTGAGGCACTGGGTGCGGGTACCTCGGCCTCGTAGAGCGCCCGCAGCAGCCCGGTGTGCGGGCCGAGGGCGACGGCGGCCTGTTCCTGCTGGGTGATTTCCAGGGCGGCGTAGATCCGCTCACCGACGGTCTCGCGGAGCGCTTCGAAGAACGAGGAGACCACGATGCTGGTGTGCGCGGCCGCGACCAGCTCGCGCCGCTTGCGTGTCGGCGCCTTGCCGAGCCCGCGCCGGAACGCGCTGTGCAGGTCACGGAGCAGGCCCATCGCTTCGTTCTTCTGGTCGACCCAGCCCCAGATCGGAGCGACAGCGGCCAGCGGCGCGGCGGCCGGGCCCAGCGTCGCGACCGCGGTCGCAACGCCCGAGACCAGGATGACGCCGCCGAGAACTTTGCTCAGGCGGGAGTATTTCGACGGGTCCTGGGCGCCCAGGATTTCCAGGGCGCCTGCAAAAGTCAGGCTGGGTTCGCGCCGCATAGCGCGCGATCCTATGTCTCCGGGTACGGTCGCGGACTGTCTGATTGCTGTCAGTGAGTGGCGAGGACCCGCCGGTCGGCGCGGACCGGGAACTCGATGGGGCCTCGGATCAGGGTGGCGTTGCGGCGGCGGACGGTGCCGGCCCGGCGCAGGTCCGGCATGCGCTCGGCGAGGCGCTGGAGGGCGATGACCGCCTCCAGGCGGGCCAGGGGAGCGCCCACGCAGTAGTGGATGCCGCCGGAGAAGGCCAGGTGGTCGGCCTCCGGGGCGCGGTGGATGTCGAATGTGCCGGCCCGGGAGAAGATCGACGGGTCGCGGTTCGCGGCGCCGATCAGGGTGATCACGAACTGGTCGCGTTCGACCACGCGGCCGCCGACCTCGATGTCCTCGAGGGCGCACCGGGCGGTTCGCTGCACCGGCGGGTCCCAGCGCAGCGTCTCCTCGACGGCTTTCTCGGCGAGACCGGCCGGGTCGGCGCAGAGGTCGGCCCACTGAGCCGGGTGGTCGAGCAGGGCGTTGACGGCGTTGCCGATCAGGTTGACGGTGGTCTCGAAGCCGGCGACGAGCAGCAGCCGGCACATCGGCAGGATCTCCGACGACTGAATCTGATCACCCTCGGCCGCGAGGATGTGCGAGACGGCGTCGTCGGCCGGTGCCTGGCGGCGCAGCGTGATCAGGTCGGTGAGCACCGTGTCGAGGGCGTCGCTGGCGGCCTTGAGCTCGGCGGCGTGGCGCAGGCCGCGGATGCCGTCGATGGCGCCGCCGATGGTGGCGCCGTGCTTGGCGAACCGGTCGGCGTCGGCCTCCGGGATGCCGAGCAGATCGGTGATGACCGCGATCGGCAGTGGCGCGGCGAACGCCGGCACCAGGTCGAAGGTGCCTTTCGCCAGGGCCCGGTCGAGCAGTTCGTCGACCGAGCGTTCGATCAGGCCGCGATAACCGCCGATCTGGCGCGGGCTGAACGCGGGCTGGGCGACGCGGCGCAGCCGGGTGTGGTCGGGCGGGTTGCGGTCGAGGAACGACATGTCGAGCGAGTCGCCCGGCGCTCCCGGACCGTTGATCTCCGATGAGCGCACGCCGAAACGACGGTCCCGCAGGATCGAGGAGCAGATCGGGTACGAGGCCGTCACGTAGTTACCGAGGCGGGTGGGAACGAGGTCCCCACCCGCCCGGACGGTGTCGTAGATCGCGTACGGGTTGTCACGTCCCGGCTTGAGGTGCAGCCGGGACATCGGGTCCCGCCGCACGTAACCGTGGTACACGATGTCGAACCGTTGCCGGTACAACGCCGCGGCGAATCGAAGTGCCTGCATGACGCCACCCCCTGCAGGGCAGCCTAAAACGCGTCAGCCGGTCTCGGCTACGTAAGCGCTGAGCCAGGACAGTGCCGCGTTCCAGTTGATCGTGAGTTCGTTGGTGGCCCAGGAACCGATGTCGTCGATGTAGCAGAACTGCCCGACGCAGCCGGCCAGCTTGGCCTGCGCGACCGGGTCCTGGATCGACGAGTTGGGGCCGCCGGCCAGGGTTCCGGCCGGCGGGTGCGGCAGCGACGGGTCGAGCTGTGCGGCGTACCAGCGGCTGTGCTGGTTCTGCGAGCTGACCTCGCCGTACCCGGTCACGTAGGAGATGTTCAGCGCGTTGCGGCCGAACAGGTAGTCCATCCCGATCAGCACACCGTCGCGGTAGCGATCCTTTCCGGTCAGCTTCTCGGCGGCGGCGATCACCACCAGGTTGTTCGCGATGACGCTGCTCGAACCCCAGTCCCAGACGTTGTTCGCCGGGGCGTAGGCGACGCCGTACCCGTGGTCGCGCTGCACCGCGAGGTACTTGTCGGCGCCGCGCGCCACCGACGCCTTTACGGCGGCGAGACCGGGCAGCCTGTTCGGCACGAGCGCCAGGTCGATGCGGGCGGCCGCGGCGGTGGCGGCCCAGTCCAGGGCGACCGGTCCGAACACGTCGGCCGTGTGCTCCGGTGCGGCGAGGACGTCGTCGCGGTACTTCTTCTCCCCGGTGGTCAGGTACAGCTCGGCGGCCGCCCAGTAGAACTCGTCGCCGACCTTCGCGTCGTTGTAGGCGCCTCCTCCGACTCCATCGCTCTCCGGTGCGTACAAACGGGGGTTGGCCGTGGCGGCCGCATAAGCGGTGCGCGCGGCGGTGAGCGCGCGTTTCGCGAAGGCCGCGTCGAACGGCTTGTAGAGACGCGCCGCCTGCGCCGCTGTCGCGGCGACGTTCAGCGTCGCGGCGGTGGAGACCGGGTGCAGCTCCCGCGGCTGCGGATCCAGGTGCGGCAGCAGCGGAAGACCGGTCCAGGCAGCGTCGTGGATCTTGTGATGGACCATTCCTGCGTACGCCTCACCGGCCGGAACCTGCATGCTCAGCAGGAACTCCAGCTCCCAGCGGGCCTCGTCGAGGATGTCCGGCACCCGGTTGCCGCTCTCCGGGATGGTGAGGCCGACCGTGCGGGAGCCGCGCAGATGCTCGTACTCACTGAGCAGGCCCCAGACCGAGATGCCACCGTTGACCACGTATTTGCCGTGGTCGCCGGCGTCGTACCAGCCACCGCGCACGTCCAGGGCGTAGTCGCAGACGCCGGGCTGGCAGGGCACGGCGCCGTCGCCCTGGTTGGGCGCGACGTCGACGTGGCCGGCTGGGCGGGCGTAGCCGGGACGCAGGTCGTCGCGGATCTCGATGCCGCTGCGCTGGGTGTAGTAGAGCTTGAGCGCATCTGTTCTCAGCTGCTCATAGGCATCCGTCCCGATGTCGAAGGGCCGCGAGGTCTCACCGTCGGCAGTGAGCGTAAGACCGCGGATTTCGCGGCGGTAGCTACTGAAGTCGATGGTGTGGACGTTCTGGCCGGAACTTTGGTCGAGGCCGAACGGCGTCGTCCTCCCCTTCTTCAGAACCTTGCCGGTGGCGTCACGCAGTTCCCACGGCAGAGAGGTGGTGGCATCGGTGACCACGGTGGCGTTCTTCGGGCCGTTTTTCAGGTACGCGACCTGGTTGACACGGACCCTGGGGCCGGTATCAGGCTGATAGACCTCGGGCGGGACGCCGCCGACGAGGCTGACGTTGTCCACGCAGAAACGCCACGGGTCCGGGCTGCCCCCGACCTGGAAGGCGACCTGCCCCTGTGCGGTGGAGGTGCTCGCGGTGAACGTGTACTCGTAGTGGGTCAGGTCGCTGCCCAGCAGGGGCGACTGTTCGAAATAGGTGTCGTACGGCGCGACGGCGAGACCGGTGATGGCCCGGGCCACGTGCCCGGCAGGGTCGCCGGAGGCGTCGAAGGCGAACCGGTAATTCTCGCCGGCGACCAGGTCGATGTCGTTCTGGCCGATCGTCACATCCCAGCGGTTGGTGGTGCCGCCGGGCACGTCGATGCAGGCCACGCCGCCGGTGAGGGTGATCGGTGAACCGGCCGAGGACCAGAACGGGTCCGCGGCGCCGTCGAATCCGCCGTTGACGACCTGTTCGACCTCGTCGGCCTGGGCCGGTGCTGCCATGCCGACTGTCAGTAGGGCGGCCGTGAGGCCGATGATGCGGGAGCGCTCCCATCGAGACATGGACCTATGTTTATTACGCGGTTGTTACCGCGTCAACGCTCCTGGTCCCGGATCCACGCGTCGATCAGGCCGCCGAAGTGGGCGAGGAACTTCTCGTGCTCGTGCACCGGGTACGTCGCGCGGACCGTCTCGCGCAGCAGCGACCGGAACTCGTCCGACGTCACCCAGTCGTACACGATCTCGTCGACGTTGCTCAGGTGCTTGTCGCAGAACTCCCGGTACCTGTCGACCTCGAAGTAGTCGTCGGCGAGCGTGCGATACCCGGCGAGTTTCTCCGCGTACGACAGGGAGGTGTCGTCGGCGATCGTGAAGTAGCTCGACATGTCCGTGTCGAGGCGAGGTTTGCGGCCGGTGACCACGCAGAACACGGTCCAGCGCAGCAGCGCGGTCATCGCCCACGGGAAGTAGTAGTGCAGCGAGGTCAGCGAGACGTCCGGGCAGGCGTTCGCGTAATCGATCGGGTGCACCTCGTCGCCGCGCACCAGCGACTCGCAGCTGTTGAACTCCCAGCGGAAGAACGCGTTGACCAGCCGGGAGATGGTCACCACCTCGTCGCCGGCCGGCGCCGACAGGAAGTTGTGATCCACCTCGTACCGGGCGTGCATCGGCTCGTCCGGGCGGAACTTCATCACCATCGTCTCCGGGCCGATGCTCAGGCTCCGGGCGAAGACGTCGTACCCCTCGACGGACGCCTGCAGATGCATCAGGCGCTCACCCGAGGCGTCGTACGCGGCATGCAGCTCGTCGGCGTTACGGATCTTCGAAACACCGACCCAGGCGCCGCCGTCGTACGGTTTCATCCACAGCGGGTACCCGATCGCCGCCGCCGTCGCCTCCAGGTCGAACGACGTGTTGTACCGCGCCGCCGTGTACGCCCAGCGCGAGTTCTCCAGCGGGTTCTTGAACGGGACGAGAACCGTCTCCGGGATCTTCAGGCCGAGCCGCATCATCGCGCAGTACGCCGCGTGCTTCTCCATCGACTGAAACGTGAACGGGCTGTTCAGCAGGTACACGCCGTCCATCAGAGCGATCTTCTTGAGCCACTCGCGGGGGTGGTAATACCAGTACGCGAGCCTGTCGATCACCAGGTCGTGCTTCGGTTCGTACCGAAGATTGAAGGGTTCGATCGTCACCCGCACCGGACTGGCCCGGTGGGTGCGGCCGTCCGGCCCGGTGACCAGGCCGACGCGGCGCAGCAGCGCCTCGTAAGCGCGTGGCCAGTCGTCCTCGGTGCCCAGCAACATTCCGATGGTGTGCTCGACGTCGGCCACGGCCGCCCCCTTCGTTCTGATCGGTTCGTCTTAATCGGGCCAGACCCGGCACAGCAGCGCGGTGAGATGCGGATCCAGCGCGTCGCGCCAGCCCGTCCAGGTGTGCGCGTCCGGGTTCTCGGCGAAGGCGACCTGGTAATCCTGGCCGCTCAGCGCCGCCGCCATGTCACGGTTGTTCGCCAGGTTCTCCTCGGCCGCTCCGCAGGTCAGCGTCGCCGGGACGCCCGGACCCCGGCCACCGCGCAGCACCTGCCCGGTGAACCGGACGATCCGCCCCCACCGCGCGAACCCGGACTCCTGGCTGTCGTGCCGGGGCTGGAAGTAACTGCCGGACTGCAGGAACAGCCCGGCGAACCCGGCCGGGTGCCGGCGTTGCGCGTGCAGCATCGCGAGCGCGCCCAGGCTCGCCCCGGCGCCGACGACGGCCGGGCTGCGCAGCTCGGACCGGATCCGCGGAATGATCTCGCCGGCCAGCGCCAGGGAGTACGCGGGCGAGGCCGAGTACCACTCGTCGCGGTCACCACCGCCGACAAGCACCAGATGGTACGGCGGAACGCTGCCGGCCCGGATCATGGCGGCCGAGTACCGGGCCAGGGCGGCGAACCGCTCGTAGTCGGGTCCGTCGTGAACGAGGAGCACCCGGCCTTTCGTCCTCGCCGCGTCCGGGCCGTCCGGGGACCAGATCCGCAGGTCGACGGTGGCCTGCAGGCCACGGACCGGCAGGTGCACCGTGCGCCAGATGCCGTGCAGGCCGGAGCGGTGCAGCCAGTCCGGTTCCGTGTAATCGGGGCGGTGCACCACCGACGACGGGCCGAACCCGCCCTCGGCGTGCATCGGGTTGCCCGGATCGGTGCTGGTCTCGCGGGTGCCGTCCGGGTGGGTCAGCTCGAAGCGGTACTCGATCCGCTGGGCCGGCGGTGCGTCCAGATCGAGGTGCCAGCCGTCGCCGGCGTACGCGAGGTCGGCGTGCCGGACCGAGGAGAGCAGGCGCACGGCGGCGAGACGCTTGCCGGGATCGGGGTAACGGAACCGCACCGTGGCACCGTCCCAAGCCTCCATGAACGCACCCTACTGCCGTGTGAGCCGCCCCGCCGGGCGGGTAAAAATGTCGTAGGGGCGGCCTAGAGTCCTCAGCGTGCGGATTCGGATCGAGGGCTACGACCTGCCCGGCCGGCCCGGCGCTCCCCAGGCGGAGGCGCTGCGGCTCGGCGGGGTGCACGTCGGCGTGCAGCGCAAGGCCGAGGTGGTGCAGCGAGTCCCGGTTCAGGCGGAGAGCGCGGTGTGGGAGCTCGACGTCGACGTGCGCCACGTCGACGGGTGGATCGACGTGGGCGGGCCGTGGGTGCACGGCGGTCCGGGGCGGCGGTTCCTCTACCTGAGCTGGGGCGCTGTCGACGGCGAGGCGTTCGCGATGTTCCGCCGGGCCAAGCTGCTCTTCGGCGACATCCCCGGTCCGCTGCTGCGCTCCGCGGCCGGTGGCGAGGGCACCCTCGTGGCCCGGCTGGGCCTCACCGACGCCGAGGGCGGGCCGCGCTGCGCCCGGGTCCGCCCACCTGATCTCACCTGGGAGCTGGCATGACGGCCGGCTCACCGATCCTGGCCACGGTCCGGGTGCTGCACGGGTTCGTCGGGCGCGACGGTGACCTCAACCTCTGGGCCGAGGAGACAGCGCCGCCGATTCAGGAACCGGCAGGTCAGAAACCCCCGGCTCGGAAACCGCCGGCTCGGAAACCGGCGTCGCGCGGCGCCGTGCCCTGGCATCCGTTCGCCGCGGCGGCCGGGGAGCTGCCGTCCGGCGAGGTGCGCGACGCCGCCCTGCTGACGCTGCCGTCGACCTCGTCCGGGCCGCTGTCGT
This sequence comes from Actinoplanes sp. CA-015351, assembly GCF_050955685.1. Classification (NCBI taxonomy): domain Bacteria; kingdom Bacillati; phylum Actinomycetota; class Actinomycetes; order Micromonosporales; family Micromonosporaceae; genus Actinoplanes; species Actinoplanes sp. CA-015351. Next base: position 4,828,326 of record NZ_CP192102.1, on the reverse strand, counting down.
CGCCGCAGCTCGGGATGCCGCCGCGCCGGGGCACGCCCCGGGCACGCACCTGGCGGGTGCCGGCCGTGACCGTGCCGTTCCTCGACCCCGATCTGGTCGCCGAGTTCGACGGGCGGGTCGCGCCGTCTGCTGCGTGGCTCGTCGAGCTGTGCGGGTTCGCCGCGAGCCTGGTCCGGCGCGGCCGGGTGCTGCCCGCCGTGCAGTCCGGCGGCGCTCGCCCGGCGGCGGTCTGGCAGCCGGTGATGATCGGCGCCGACGCGGTCCGGCGGGCCGCGTTGCTGGAAACCATGCCACCAGCCTGCCGCGCCGGTGACCACCCGGCGGAGGAGTTGCTGCCCGCTGCCCTCGACCGGCTTGTCGACGGCCTGGTCCGCACCCGGCTCGCCGAGGCCGGCGTCACCCTCGCCGATTACGGGTGGCTCGCGGCGCTCGGCGGTGAGCCCGAGTTCGACGCCGCGCCCGCGCTGATCGACGAGCTGGCCGGGCGGCTGGACGCCTGGTTCGAGCAGGCCGCCCGGGGCGCCGAGGTGCGGGTCTGTTTCCGGCTCAGCGACCCCCGCGAGCACGAGCCGGTGATCCCCGACGAGGTGCCGCTGCCGCAGGACGCCTGGCGGCTCGAGTTCCTGCTCCAGGCCGCCGACGAGCCGAGCGTCCTGGTCACCGCCGCCGACGTGTGGCGGGACACGTTCGCGCCGCTCAGCCGCTGGACCAGCCACCCGCAGGAACGGCTGCTGGCCGGCCTGGGCCGGGCCGCCCGGCTCTACCCGGCGCTCGGTGATGCCCTGCGCGGCGCCCGGCCCGCCGAGATGCTGCTCGACACCGAGGGTGCCCACGGCTTCCTCAGCCACGCGGCGCTGCTGGAGGAGGCGGGTTACGGCGTGCTGCTCCCGGCCTGGTGGCAGCGGCGTTCCAGCCTCGGCCTGTCGCTCGACGTGCGGGGGCGTGACCCGGTCTCGACAGTGCTGCGGGACCGCGCGGTCGGCAAGAAGGAGCTGGTGTCCTACAGCTGGGGGCTGGCCCTCGGCGGCCGCACCCTCACCTCCGACGAGCTGGCCGACCTGGCCCGGGCCAAGGTGCCGCTGGTCCGGCTGCGCGGGCGGTGGGTCTACCTCGACCCGCAACGGCTTGCCGCCGGGCTCGCGTTCCTGAGCCGGGGCGGCGGCACCATGACCGCCGGCGACGCCCTCGCGACGATGCGCCTGCTCCCGCCGGAAGGCCTGCCGCTGCCGGTCACCGACGCCCGGGGGGAGGGCTGGCTCGCCGACCTGCTCACCGGCCGGCTGGAGGAGCGGCTGGAGGTCCTCGACCCACCGGAAGATCTCAGGGCAGTGCTCCGGCCGTACCAAATGCGGGGTTTCTCGTGGTTGGCCTTTCTTGATCGGCTCGGGCTCGGGGCCTGTCTCGCCGATGACATGGGGCTGGGCAAGACCGTGCAGCTGCTCGCCCTGCTGCTGCACCGTCGTGAGGGTCCGGCGCTGCTGGTCTGCCCGCTCTCGGTGCTCGGCAACTGGCAGCGCGAGGCGGAGCGATTCGCGCCCCAGCTGCGGGTCCGGGTGCTGCACGGCGCCGACCGGGCTGACGCACAAACACTGGCCGGCGGTGCCGACCTGGTGCTGACCACCTACCAGACCGCGGTTCGCGACGCCGACGTGCTGGCCGGGATCGCCTGGGACCGGGTGGTGCTCGACGAGGCGCAGCACATCAAGAACGCGGGGAGCAGCGCTGCCAAAGCGGTCCGGCGGTTCCCGGCGCGCAACCGGATCGCGCTCACCGGCACCCCGGTGGAGAATCGCCTCGCTGAGCTCTGGTCGATTCTCGACTTCCTCAATCCGGGCATTCTCGCCTCGGCGCACACGTTCCGGGCGCGGTTCGCGGTGCCGATCGAAAGGTACGGCGACGAGGACGCGGCGGCCCGGCTGCGGCAGGCGACCCGGCCGTTCCTGCTGCGGCGCACCAAGAGCGATCCGGCCATCGCCGCCACCCTGCCGGTCAAACGGCACGTGCGGCACCTGTGCGGGATGACGACCGAGCAGGTCAGCCTCTATCAGGCGGTCCTCGACGACCTGCTCGACCGGCTCGCCGAACCCGGCGACAAATGGCGCAAGGGCCTGGTCCTGGCCGCGATGACCAAGCTGAAACAGGCGTGTGTGCACCCGGCGCTGCTGCTCAAGGACAACTCGCCGCTGCCCGGCCGGTCCGGCAAGGTCGACCGCCTCGAGGAGATCGTCGACCGGGCGCTCGGTGCGGGGGAGAGCGTGCTGTGTTTCACCCAGTTCGCCCGGTTCGGCGCCATGCTCACGCCGCATCTGGCCGCCCGCTTCGGCGTACCCGTGAAGTTTCTGCACGGAGGCACGCCGCGCGGGACGCGCGACGCCATGGTCACGGAGTTCCAGCAGGCCGCGCGCCCCGGGATCTTCGTGCTGTCGCTGAAAGCCGGCGGCACCGGCCTGAACCTGACCGCCGCGAACCACGTGATCCACATCGACCGCTGGTGGAACCCGGCGACCGAGACGCAGGCGTCCGACCGGGCGTTCCGGATCGGTCAGCGCCGCGACGTGCACGTGCACAACCTGGTCTGCCTCGGCACCCTGGAGGAGAACATCGACAAGGTCATCGCGGACAAGGGTGTGCTCGCCGAACGGATCGTCGGCACCGGCGAGAGCTGGCTGAGCGCACTGTCGGCAAGCGAGCTGCGGGACCTGTTCGCCCTGCTCCCGGAGGCCATCGTTGACTGACCTGCCAGTGGCCTTCCTCGGCATGTTCGAGGCCCTGCGGATGGGCCCGACGTTCGCCCGCGGCCGCCGCGACGAGCGGGCCGGTCACGTGCGCAGCCTGACCGTCTCCTCCAGCCTGGTCGTCGCCCTGGTCCGCGGCCCTGAGGAGACCACCGCGTTCCGCTCCCGCATCGCGGTCCGCTCGTTCGGCGCGACCGAGTGGGCCCGGGTGGAGAAAGCACTGGTCAGCGAGGCGCGTTACGTGGCCGGACTCCTCGACGGGCGGATGCCGGACGGCATCGAGGCGGTTTTCGCCGAGGCCGGGCTCGGGCTGCTGCCGCTCTCACTCGACGAGGTCGCGCTGGACTGCACCTGCGAGCGGTGGCCGATGCCGTGCGCACACCTGGCGGCCACGTGTTACGCCCTGGCCCGCGCGTTCGAGGCCGACCCGTTCGAGGTGTTCACCTGGCGGGGCCGGTCCCGCGACGAGTTGCTGATGCGTTTGCGCCGCGCCCGGGAATCAGCCGCGGTCGACGGGATGGTCGCTCCGCCGCCCGCGTCGCCGCCGGAGCGGGTTCCCCTCGTCGATCCTGATGATCCGGCCGCCTTCTGGGGGAACTATCCGCCGCCCCCGGCGGCCGCACCCACCGGGGTACGCCCGGACGCCCTCCTCGATCAACTCGATGCCCCGCCGCTGAGTCACCACGGGAAGCCGATCGTCGAGGTGCTGCGTCCCGCGTACGCGGCGCTGTCCGATGCCGAGGTTGCGCAGGGGAGCTAGCCTTGCCGACGTGATGTGGTGGGAAGCCCTCTGGCGCCTGGTCGGCATGCTGACCGACGCCGGCCCCACCGCGATGATCGTCGGCGCGGCAAGCGTCGCCGGTGTGCTGCTGCTGACAGCGGTCGCCGCCGGCGCCATGACCCATTTCCGCACCGTCGCCCATCCGCCGGTCAGCCGCTCCGAGATGCGCGACCGCGCCCGGCGCACCGGTGTGCCCCGCCACCGTGATCCTGACGCACCCGGCCGCACCCGTCCCCGAGGTCCGACCCGGCGGCTCGTGGCCGCCTGATCCTTCGCCCGTGCTGATCCAGCCCTGCGCTGATCTTCGCCTCGTGCTGACCTAGCCCGGCGCTGATCTTCGCCCCGCGCTGACCGCGCGACCGCACCTGGGCGGCCACTGCCGACTGTCCCCAGTCCAGTGCGTCCGCAAAGGATCACTTTCCATGATGGAACCCGTCTACTCCGCCATCTCCGCCATCCTGCTGTTCTGGCATGCCGCCTGGCAGCGCCTGCTCGGTGACCTGCCCACTCTCGGCACCTCCTGGGCCTGGGTGCTCGGCATCGTCTTCCTCGTCGTCACGGTCCGTGTCGCGCTCTTCCCGGTGATCATCAAGCAGGTGCGTTCGCAGCGGGCGACCCAGCGCGTACAACCGCAGGTCAAAGCGTTGCAGGAGAAGCACAAGGGCGACCGCGAGACGCTGCAGAAGGAGCTCGGCGAACTGTTCCGGCGGGAAAAGGTCAGCCCGCTCGCCCAGTTCCTGCCGATGCTCGTGCAGATCCCGGTCGTGATCGGCCTGCTGCACGTGCTGCGCCACCTGCGCCCGGACGTCACCAGCGAGGCGTCGCGCACCCTGTACGGCTGGACGCTCACCCAGTTCGGCAGCGCCGTGCAGGCGAAAATGTTCAGTGCGCCGATCGTTGAGGGATTCACCACCGGCGATCTCGCCGTGAAGCTGGTCGCGGCCGTGCTGATCCTGGTGATGACCGCGACGACATACCTCAGCACCCGGCAGATGATCGGCAAGTCGGGCTGGGCGCAGGACGAGCCGGCCCGCACCGTCCAGCGCGTCATGCTCTACGGACTCCCGCTGTCGCTGCTGGTCTCCGGCGTGCTCTTCCCGATCGGCGTCGTCCTCTACTGGGTCACCCAGAACATCTTCGCCCTCGGTCAGCAGGCGTGGATCCTGCGCCGTTACCCCCTCCCGCCGGTCGCTGCGGCCTCCGCCGATTCCTCGCCGGCCTCCTCGCCGGCCTCCTCGCCATCCTCCTCGCCATCCTCCTCGCCATCCTCCTCGTCGGCCTCCTCGCCGGACCGTCGGTCGCAGGCTCCGAAAGCGCTGGTCACGCCGGTCGCCCCACCCAAGGTGGGTGCCAAACCGGCAAGGCGCAAACAGCGTGGGTACGGTCGGAGCACCGCACGCTGACGGCGATTCATCGTTGCGGCGAGCCGTATTGAAGTCCTGATTTCAGGGATATTTCTCGTTATCTCGCAGGGCACCCGACGGGCGCCCGGTTTTCGACCGGGTGTCCGTTCGTGCGTGGGCTGCACGGGCATCCCCGCGCTCAGCGTGGGTGGTTCTGGCGTACCCAAAGAAATGCCTGATAGAGGGCCTTTTCGGGGTTGAAACATGGCTGGCGCATTCATGTCTGTACGGACACCAAAAGGGTCATCCAAACGGACAGCCTTCGCGGAAACAGCGGCTCGGACGTTGCTGGGCATGATCAGATAGTCCGAGTAATGGCGTTTTGTCCGAAAAGGTGTGAGATGAAGAAGCTAACCCGAGCGCTTGCCTTGACCAGCATGGGTCTGGCGGCCGGCGCGATGATCGGTGCGACTCCGGCCCAGGCGGCGCCCGCTGCCGGACAGTCCGGAACCGCTGGTTCCAGTGCCCAGTCGAGCAGTGATCGGTGGGACGACGACTACATCGCCGGTTACTACCGGTTCAAGGGATCCTGCAACCGGGCCGGCTGGACCGGTGTCCGGTTCGGGGCCTGGGAGGACTTCAACTGCTGGAAGGTCGGCTGGGGGTGGCGCGGCTCGTACTACGTCCTCGAGGTCGAAGAAGACGACTGGTACTGGGGCGAGTGGCGCGGCGGCTGGCCCAAGGGATGGCCGGACCGGCCCGACTACATCGTCGGCAAGGGATACAACATCCGTGGCGGCGGTCACCGGCCGGACGGGCACAAGGGCCCGTGGAGCAACGGCCCGAAGGGCGGCTGGGACAAGGGCGGCCAGATGGGTCCCGGCGGCCCCGACGATTGGAAGGGCGGCGGCCCGGGCAAGCCCGGCAAGCCCGGCGGCGGCGGTCCTGGTGACTGGAAGGACGGCCCCTGGAAGGGTGGTGGCGGTCAGCAGGGTGGTGGCGGTCAGCAGGGTGGTGGCGGTCAGCAGGGTGGTGGCGGTCAGCAGGGTGGTGGCGGTCAGCAGGGTGGTGGCGGTCAGCAGGGTGGTGGCGGTCAGCAGGGTGGTGGCGGTCAGCAGGGTGGTGGCGGTCAGCAGGGTGGTGGCGGTCAGCAGGGTGGTGGCGGTCAGCAGGGTGGCGGCGGCCAGCAGGGTGGCGGCGGCGGCCAGCAGGGTGGCGGCGGCGGCCAGCAAGGTGGCGGCGGCCAGCAGGGTGGCGGCGGCGGCCAGCAAGGTGGCGGCGGCCAGCAAGGTGGCGGCGGCCAGCAAGGTGGCGGCGGCCAGCAAGGTGGCGGCGGCATGGGTGGCGGCGGCGGCCAGCAGGGCGGCGGCGGCATGGGTGGCGGCGGCCCGAAGGCCGGCGGCGGTGGTCACTGGAACTGATGGGGGAGGGTTACCCCTCTTTTGCGTGGGCCGCGCCCTTAGGGCGCGGCCCGCTCCCGTCTTACCAGGCGACCGGTGCGTAGTCCTTCAGGAAACAGCCGTACACGTCCTCGCCGAGTTCACCGCGGATGATCGGGTCGTAGACCCGGGCCGCGCCGTCGACCAGGTCCAGCGGGGCGTGGAAGCCCTCCTCGTGCAGGCGCATCTTCGTGAAATGCGGCCGCTCGTCGGTGATCCAGCCGGTGTCCACGCTGGTCATCAGGATGCCGTCGGCGAACATGTCCTCCGCGCTGGTGCGCGTCAGCATGTTGAGCGAGGCTTTCGCCATGTTCGTGTGCGGGTGCCCGGCGCCCTTGTAACCGCGGGTGAAGATGCCTTCCATGGCCGACACGTTCACCACGTACCGTCGCGGGAACGGTGACGCGAGCATCGCCGTGCGCAGCCGGCTCACCAGGATGAACGGCGCCGTGACGTTGCACAGCTGCACTTCGAGCAGCTCCATCGGCTCGACCTCGTGGACCCGGTCGCTCCAGCTGTTCGTCGGCGTGATGTCCGGGACCAGGCCGCCCGCGTCGATCCCGGTCGACCGCGCGGTGAGCGCCAGCTCGGTCACCTGCTGCGGCGAAAGGGTGCCCGGCGCGGCCAGGGCGGCAGCCGGGGACGCCCCGCCGAGGGTCGCCGCCCCGCCGAAGTACTCGAGGGCCGGCAACGGCCCGTCCGGCAGCGGCGCCGACTCGGCGGCCACCAGCTCCGAGTAAGCGCCTGCGGTTCGGCGTACCGTCTGGGCCGCGTTGTTGACAAGAATGTCCACCGACCCGCGTGAGGCCACCGACTCGGCGAGACCCACCACCTGGGCCGGGTCGCGCAGATCGATGCCCACGACCCGCAGCCGATGCAACCAGTCGGCGCTGTCCGGCATCGCCGCGAAGCGGCGGACGGCGTCATGCGGGAACCGCGTGGTGATCGTCAAATCCGCGCCGTCGCGCAGCAGACGCAGCGCGATGTACATGCCGATCTTCGCGCGACCACCGGTGAGCAGCGCTTTCCGGCCGGTCAGGTCGGTGCGGGCATCGCGGCGGGAGTGATTCAGCTCCGCGCACTTCGGGCAGAGCTGGTGGTAGAACGCATCCACCACGGTGAACCGCTGCTTGCACACGTAGCAGCCACGCGCCTGCTTCAGCACCCCGGCCGTGGCGCCCCGGACATTGCTGCGCAGCGGAATGCCGGCCGTTTCGTCATCAATCCGCCCGGGTGCCCCGGTCGCGGTCGCCTCGGTCACCGCCCGGTCGTTCTCCAGGATCGCCTCCCGGCGGTCCCGGCGGCGCTGCAGCTTCACCGTCTTGAAGATCCCGGCGGTCGCCCGCCGCACCGCCACCGCGTCAGGATGCTCCGCCGGCAGCGATTCCACCTCGGCCAGGACGGCAAGGCAGACCGCAAGGCGGTCCGGGTCCACGCCCGTGACGTTGTCGATACTGCCGGTCATTACCGCATCCCCCTCTGTTCTCACCGCAGGCACTGTACTTACCCGGGGGACCTATCGGCTGAGGGTGGGACGGGGCAAGGGGTCCGGGTCACCCTTCCTGGTTCTGTTCGCGCTTGTCACGGGCGGTGGCGGGCTGATCGGCGAGGGTTTGCGGGCGATCGGCGGGTGGCCGGGGGCCGCTGAGCCAGTCGTCGAGGGTGCGGGGGCGGACGGCGTGAGCGGGCGTCGGCTCCGGGGTGTTTGCGGGGATTTCGTGCGCTTTTGCGGGGTTGTCGGTGGCGGCGGTCTCGGCTGTCGTGGGGTTTGCCTCGTCGGGCGTGGGGTTTGCTTCGTCGGGCGTGGGGTTCTGTGGCGCTGCCGCGTTCTCCTGGGGGGCGGTCGGAGCGGCGGGCGGCGTCGGTTGGCCGGCCTGGCCGGGTTGGCCGGGTTGGCCGGGTTGGCCGGGCTGGCCGGGTTGGCCGGGCTGGCCGTTGGGCCGGGGTTTGGCCGGGACGTCGCCGAGAGTCTGCGGGCGCGGACCACTGAGCCACTCGCCCAGCGTCTGCGGCCGCCGGCTCGGCGCGGGGACGGCACTGACGGGTACGGCCGTACCGCTCAACCAGTCGTCCAGCGTCTGCGGCCGGCGCGGCTCGGCTTCCGGGATGGTGTCCTCGGGGGTGGTGTCCTCCGGGGTGGTGTCCTCCGGGGTGGTGTCCTCCGGGGTGGTGTCCTTTTGTGTCGTGTCCTCCGGGTCCGGACCGCCCGGAGTAGGCGTGGTGTGCTCGGTCATCAGGGCCTCGATGGGCTGCGGCGCGGTCGCCTCTGGTTCGGTCGGGACCGGGGTTTCCGGGTTCGGCGCGGCCTCGGGCTCAGCGGCCGGGGTGGGTTCTGTGGTCTCGGCGTAGTTCGTTTCCGGAGAGAGGGAGCCGGCCTGCCCGTTGGCGCCGGGCAGCCAGCCGAAGTCGTCAGCTCCGGGCGGCTCCAGGTTGGCGAGCCGCGGGTCGTTCCGCCACGCGAACGGATCCGGCCCGGGTACGCCGGCCGGCGGTTGCTCGGCCGTGGCACTGGCCGCCGGAGCGTGAACGGTTTCCGGGCCGCCGGACGGGGATTCGTCGCCTTCGTCGGTGCTGTCTTGCTCGCCGCCGGAGGGTTCCGTCGCTGAGCCGGCCTGCGGGGCTTCGACCTGCGGGGCTTCGACCTGCTCGGCTTCAGCCGGCTCGGTTTCGGTTTCAGTCGGCTCGGGCTCGGGGTCGGGCTCGGGTTCGGACTTGACGTGGTCGGTCTGCTCGGGCCCGGTCTGCTCGGTGGCGGTGGGTTCGGCGGCGTTGGGCTCGGTGGCCGGGGCCTGCTGATCGACGGGGGAACGGTCGGGAGCCGGGGCTTCCTCAGACACGGATTGCTCGGCCACGGGCTCCTCGACCTCGTTGTGCTGGGCTTCGCTGTGCTGGGCTACATGGGGATCGTTGTTCTGGGGCTCGGCTGGTTCGGTCGTGGCGAGGCCGGGCGGGGGTTCGATTGCCGGCGGTTCGGTGGTGTCGGCATCGTGGTTCACCGGGGTGGATGCCACATCGACATCGACATCGACATCGACATCGACATCGACGTCGGACGCGGGTGCGTCGATGTCGGCGTGATCCGCAGCGTCTGTCGACTGTGCGCTCGGCGGAAGGTCGCCGTGCGCTACCTCGGCGCCTGCTGCGAGGGTCGCTTCGACCTCGGCCCAGATCGCTTCGCTGTCCACGGGCTCGGCGGCGGGCTCTTCGGCTGCGCTGCGTGCCTCGGCGAAGATCGGAGTGTCCACGGGGACGTCGTCCTCATGATCGCCATCGCCATCGCCATCGCCATCGCCATCGTCGCCACCGCCATCGCCAGCGCGATCTTCGCCGCCGCCACCGCCGCCGCCATCGCCATCGTCGCCACCGCCGCCATTGCCAGCGCGATCGCCATTGCCAGCGTCGGCGATCGCGGTCGATTCGTCCGCTGTGTGCCGTATTTCGCTGCCGGTGGTGAGTTCCTCTTCGGCCTGCGGCGTCTCCAGCGCTTCCCCGTCCGGGATCTTGAGCGATTCCGGACCCTGTGGGGTTGAAGATCGCTCAAGATCCGCTGGTGAGAGGGATTCAACCCCTGTTGCTGCGGTGCCGGTGCCAGAAATGTCCGCGTCGGTGGTGGGTGCGCCAGCAGCGGGTGCTCCGGTGGCGGGCGTGGTCGTGTCAGAGGAGACGGTGTCAGGGGTGGCGGTGCTAGGGGTGGCGGTGCTAGCGGTGGCGGTGCTAGGGGTGGCGGTGTCAGCGGTGGCGGTGTCAGCGGTGGCGGTGTCAGCGGTGGCGGTGTCAGCGGTGGCGGTGTCCGGGGTGGTCTCTTCTGCAGGAGCATTGACCGCTGTACCGGGCGCGTCGATTCCGCCCGAGCTGACAGCGGTTGCTCCCGAGCTGACGGCGGTTGCTTCGGGGATCGACACCTGTGGCAACGGCGCCTGGGCGCCCACATCCGCAGCCGACGAGGGCGACGAAGGTGACGATGAAGGCGCCAACGAGGACGACGGAGGCGGGGTGGCAGCAAAGGATGCCGCGCCCTCGCCTGCCGGCAGTACCGCCGGTGAGACCGGGACGTTCCGTGCGGCCTCGCGTTCCTTCTCGGCGATGTAGTCCAGGACGTCCGTGTACTCCAGCACCATCGTGTGGTTCTCGTCCGCTGGCCCGCCGGCATGGGCCGCCTCGGTGAGCGCGTGGGCCGGCATGGCGTGGGCGCCCCGCTGGATCACCACCGTGTCCAGGCCTGCGGTCTCGGCGAAGGACGGTTCGCCCGGAGCAGCGGCGTGGCGTCCGGGCAGCGCGTGCCGGGGGGCCGCGCCGACGTGATAACGGTCCCCGGCCCCGGACTCAACACCGGCCCCGGACTCAACCCCGGCCCCGGCCCCGGACTCAACCCCGGCCCCGGACCCAGCCGGCTCGGCACCGTGCTCGGACAGCCCGGCCCGCTCCTGCAAACGCTTCAGCGGTCCCGGCGCCCACCAGGCCGCGTCGCCGAACAGCGCCAGGACCGCCGGGACCAGCAGCATCCGGACCACCGTCGCGTCCAGCACCAGCGCGATGATCATGCCGACGCCGACGAAGCGCATCGTTGTCACCGTGGACAGGGCGAACGCGCCGGTCACCACGATCAGCAGCAGGGCGGCCGCGCTGATCACGCGGCCGGTCCGGGTCAGGCCGATGGTGACCGCCTCGGCCGTGGTCGCGCCCTTCACCCTGGCCTCGACCATGCGGGACAGCAGGAACACCTCGTAGTCGGTGCTGAGACCGAAGACGACAGCGGCCATCAGTACGACGATGCCGGCTTCCAGCGGTGCCGGGGTCACGTTGAGCAGCCCCGCGCCGTGGCCGTCCTGGAAGATCCAGATGAGGATGCCGAACGTGGCGGTGAGGCTGAGCGCGCTCATCACCACGGCCTTGATCGGCAGCAGGATCGAGCCGAACGCCAGGAACATCAGGATCAGCGTCGCCCCGGTGAGCAGGGCGATCATCAGCGGGAGTTTCGCGCCGATCGCGGCGATGCTGTCGACGTTGCGGGCGGTGGCGCCGCCGACGAGCACGTCGGTGCCGTCCGGGGCGGGCAGTGCGCGCAGGTTCTCGACCACGTCGCGGGCCTGGGCGCTGAAGGGGTCCGTCGCGGCGAGCGCCGCGTTGAGCACGATCACGTCCTTGGACGTGCCGGTGGTGGTCACCCCGGTAACCCCGTTGATCTTGCTGGCGGCAGTGGTGAACGTCTCCACCTGCGGCGAGCCGGCCGCGACGACCTCCGGCGAGCCACTCACGACGATCTGTACACCACCCGTACTGAACTGGGGGTAGTCGGTCGTGAGGGTCTCGATCGCGACGCGTGACGGGTCGCCCTCGGGGAGGACCCGCTCGTCATTTTCACCGAAGCGGACGCCGCCGATCGGCAGCGCGAGCACCAGCAGCCCGGCCAGGATCGGCAGCGCGAACAGGACCGGACGGCGCAGCACCGCGCCGGCGAGCCGGGTCCAGCCGTCGCCGCCACTGCCGAACGAGGGGAGACGAACCGGGAGTTTGTCGACGCGCGTACCCAGGATGGCAAGGACTGCGGGCAGCAGGGTGAGCGAAAGCAGCGCCGCGAGGAAGACAGCGGCGAGGCCGCCGTAGGCGAGCGATTTGAGGAAGCCCTGCGGGAACAGCAGCAGCCCGGCCAGGGCGGTCATCAGCAGGGTGGCGGAGAACAGGACGGTACGCCCGGCGGTGGCGACGGTACGCCGAACCGCCTCGGCGGTGGAGTGGAACGCCTGCTCCTCCCGGAACCGGCCGACCATGAAGAGTCCGTAATCGATCGCCATGCCGAGGCCCAGGAGGCTGGCCACGTTGACGGCGAACGAGTTGACCTCGTGGCTGAGCGCGACCGCGTTGAGCACACCGAGTGAGCCGAGCACCGCGGCGCCGCCGACGAGCACCGGCAGGGACGCGGCGACCAGCGAGCCGAAGATGAAGAGCAGCAGGATCAGGACGATCGGCAGCGAGATCATCTCGGCGAAGACGAGGTCGGAGGCGGAGCGTTCGTTGGAGGCGTGGGCAAGGGGGAGGCCGCCGGCGAGCTGGAGGTGCGCGCCGGGCACCGCCAGCTGATCCACTATGTCGCCGTAAGAGGCGAGCTTCCCGGCGTCGTCCGCCCCGGCCAGGGTGATCACCGCGACCGCGCTGGACTTGTCCTCGGCGGCGAACTGCGGCGCCTTCTTGTCCCAGTAGGACGGCGACGAGACGACAGCCGACTCCGGCAGCGCCGCGAGCCGTTCCTTGATCCGCTTGGTCAGCGGCGCGTCGTCGATCGTGCCCTGGTCCGGTGTCCAGATCGCGATGACGTCGCCGCTCTGCCCGCTCAGGGCGGTGGCGACCACCTCGGCGGCGCGCGCGGACTCCGAGCCCGGATCGCTGTAACCGCCCTCGGTGAGCCGATCGAACACCCCGAAGCCCCAGGTCCCGGCGCCGAGCACCGCGACGAGCGCGATGATCAGAACCGGCCACCGAAGGCGGGCAACCTGCGATCCCCAGCCCGCGAACACAAGCTCCCCTTCCGGATGAGGGTCAGAAAAAGCAGGTCAGCTCAGGGTCGCGGCCTGCAGGGTGACCCCGCCGCAGTCCTCGTCGAAGGACTCGTCGGTGATCCACTTGATGGAGATCTTGCCAGTACCCGAAGAGGTGTAGCTCACCGTGTAGGCAGCGGTGGCCATCGACTCCCCGGTCTGCTCCCAGGAGTCGGTGACGACCTTGCCGCCGGTGGACAGCCGGACCTCCAGCGAGCCTCGTCCGGCGATCATGCCGACGTAGAGGCGCAGTGTCGTGTCCCGGGTCCCGGCCGGCGCGGAGAGCGTGAACCCGCTGCCGGCGTCGCAGGACCGTACGCCGCTGGTCACGCCGCTGGCCTCGGCGAGCGGGTGGCCACCGGTCCAGCTGTACGTCTCCGGGCTGGCGGTGTGCCGGGCGCGGGACGGATCCGGCGTGCCTTCCAGGATCGCGAACCCGCCGTTGGCGTTGCGTTCGAGGGTGTACGCGCCCTGCTCACCCCAGTGCACCCAGTCGATCGTGCCCTCGGCGCTCAGGTCGACCCGGTCGGGAACGGCGGACCGTTCGATCGCGATCGAGTCGACAGGCACCGGGCTGATCGAGGGCGACGCGCTGGGCAGCGGGATCGGCACCTGGGCGGCCGTCGGCTCGCCGAGGCCACCGAGGACCGGTGTGGTGTTCGACGGCTGGGGATCGTCGCCGCGGGTGACGACGACCAGCCCGAAGGCGATCACCGCGACCGCGCCCAGGAAGATCACCAATCCGGGTGCGAAGTACTCGCGCCAGGATCGTTTCTCTTCCAGCAGCATGGCGGGGACGTCCGGTCGGCCGCGGAGCACGAGGCTCTGTCCAGGCTTTTCCGGTGGCGTCTGATCGGACAAGGGTCCTCCGGATCAGGCGTTGGCTCACGGGGAGGGGGCGCTCACGGGGGCAGGGGGCGATAAACGATCTCATCTGTTGGGCCAGGAGTGAAGAGTGGGACTCGTCTCCGGACTTACGGACGATCAGGGGCATCGGTGATTCGGCGGAGGTTCTTCGCGGCTTTCGTCCCGGACCCGAGTACCGTGTCCGAAGTTTCCGACACCGGCGGGGGATTTGCATGAGCGACACGTTCGACACCACGAGCCGAGGCCGGGCCATCGCCGGCGTGCTGACCGCGGTCCTGGTCTTCGCGGTGCTCGCCGCCGTCGTCTTCTGGGTCCGATCCGGCGACAGCGACGCGACGCCCACCGCTGCGGCCGCCACCCGGTCCGCGGCGCCGGTGGATCCGCTCACCGTGGAGCCCGAGGTCACCGCCGGCACCGGCACCCTCGAGAAGCTCACGATCAAGGAGCTGATCCCGGGCACCGGCCCGGTCGTCACCGCTGGTCAGACCATCACTGTCAACTACAAGCTGGTCTCGTACACCACCGGCGACGTGATCGACTCGTCGTGGGCCACCAAGGCGCCGTTCTCCACCCGGATCGGCACCGGCGAGCTGATCAAGGGCTGGGACCAGGGGATCCCCGGCCAGAAGGTCGGCAGCCGGATCCAGCTCGACGTCCCGCAGGACCTCGCTTACGGTCCGCAGCGTGGCGACCTGCGCTTCGTCGTCGACATCCTCGACGCGAAGTGACCGTTACAGATCACTGACCACGATGTCGAGCTGACGCGGCCTGCCCTGGCCGGCAGGCCGCTCCTCGACCGTGAACTTCAGGTCGCGCAACGCCGTGACCAGTTCGTCCGCCGTCTCCGGCGTGGCGCGATCCTCGGCCAGCGCGCGAACCAGGCGCCCCTTCGTGGCCTTGTTGAAGTGGCTCACCACGGCCCGCTTCACCACCCCGCCGACGGTGCGTTCGTGCAGCACCCGGACTTGCGCGCTCTGCGCGCCAGGCGCCCACATCGCCACATAAGCACCCGAGCGAAGATCCAGAACGGGTCCCTCCAGGCGGTCCAGCACCGGCTTCAGAGCCTTTTTCCAGTACGGGGTGAGCCCACCGACCGGCGCCGGCAGAGTGACACCGATCGAGCAGCGGTAAGCCGGGATCCGATCGCCGAGCCGGACCGCGCCCCACAACCCGGAGAAGACGACGGCCGTCCGGTCCAGCCACTCCCGTGATTCACCGGTGAGCCCGGCCGGGTCGAGAGCCTCGTAGAGCACACCGGTGTAGACCTCGGACGCGGGCGCGGCCGGCGCGGTGTGCAGCACGGCGTTCCGGGTGACCTCGTCGCGCTGCCCGGCGCTGAGTCCGAGAACGGTCAGCGAGTCGGTCACCGAGCGTTCGCTCGTTCGCTTACACAGAGCGACGAGGCGGTGGAGCACCCGGGTGCGGGCGGTCGCGAGCTCGGGCAGCCAGAGGCCGGCAAGGTCGACCGGGTCACCGGTGGTCGCGGTGGTCTTGCCCTCGGACGGCGGCAGCAGGATCAGCACGCGGCGAGACTAACCGGCCGTCCCGTGCCCAGCTTGTGCGGGACGCGCCGGGGTGACACCGTGCCCGGCCGTCCGAGTGCGCCGGGGTGACACCGTGCCCGGCCGTCCGGGGTGCGCCGGGTGGTTCGCCCGCCGGGCGTCCTCGGTGCCGGTCAGGCGTCCGGGCGGCCGGCGAGGGCGTCGTCCACTGTCGCGTAGACGCCGAGCCGGCCGGCCAGGCCCACCGTGTCGAGCAGCTGCTCCAGGAACTCGGAGGGCGCGGCGATCCGTAACCAGCCGCCTGCCGCCCGGGCCCGGTTGTGCCCGACCACGAACGTGCTCAGCCCGATCGAATCGCAGAACTCCACCCGGGACAGGTCGACCACCACGCGGGGCTGATCCCGGGAGAGCGCTTCGTCCAGCCCGATGGCCAGGCTCGGGGCACTGTCGAGATCCAGGTTGCCGCGCACTGTCACGACGACGACCCCGGCTGTCTCCTCCGAAGAAACACGCACCACGGTCACCTCCCGGACTACTTCTGCCCAGAAAGTGACGCGCAGTCACCTGTCCGCGAACATCACGTGCGACGCGAACCACCCAGCGGCGCAGACCACCGGGCGGGAGAGCGCAGCGCAGAGTTTGCGTGTTGAGTTCGGGTTCGATCCGCGCCCTTGTTCCACACACGCGCCGCGAGCTGGGCGACTGTGTCGATCTGAGGTGAGGATCGCACCCGAACTCAACACGCAAGGAGGGGCCGGTGTGGGGTCGGTCAGGGGACCGTTACCGAGGTTTTCACTGTTGCGCGGTTCAGGTCGTCGACGCGGATGGTGAAGGCGACCTCGTACGTGCCCGGGATGGGGAAGGTGATGGAGCCGAGGGCCTGGTGACCCGCCGGTAGCGGGGCGATGGCCTCCTGCACCGCTTCCAGGTTCTGGCTGACCAGGCGGCTGGAGAGCTGCCATTCCGCGGCCCGCAGCGGGCTGCCGTCCGGCGTGTAGAGGAAGGCGTGCACCGTGTTGTACTCGCCGAGCTCCACCGGGTAGATGTTGAACTGCAGCGAGTAGATCGGGCTGGTCAGCGTCTCCGACAGGCCCCTGCCGGACACCGCGCCCTCGCGCGCGGCGGCGGTGCGGCCCGGGTCCACCTGCACGAGCACGGCGCTCAGACCGAGGATCAGCACGGTGGCCGCCACCTCGATGCCTACCGTGCGGAGCAGGCCCGCGGCCCCGGTCGCGGCAACCCGGGCGACCAGGCGACGGGCGACGGCGGCAAACGCCAGGACGCCGACGAGCAGGCCGGCTTTGGCGAGCAGCAGCTGCCCGTACCCGGTCTGCCAGAGGGCCGGCAGCGATCCCAGCTGGACCACCGACTGCACCAGGCCGGCCGTGACGAGCCAGACCACTGCCAGGCCGGCCCACCGTGACCAGGCCGGGAGCAGCACGCCGAGCAGGCGCCGGTCGGTGCCGCGCAGCAGGAACCCGGCGAGCGTCACCAGGCCACCGATCCACACGGCCATCGCCGCCATGTGCACGACGCCGACCACGACGGTGACAGCCGGCATCGGCGCCGCGATGGCGTGCCCGGTCAGCGGCCAGGTGGCGAGGCCGAGAGCGGCGATCAGGAGCACACCGGCGGCACGCACCCGCCGGCCCGGGGAACCGGATGGTGAGCCGGCACGCATCCGCTGACCCGTGACGCCGGGTGGCGAGGCGCGCACCAGCGGCGGCAGCAGCACCGCCAGCAGGCCGACAGCGATCAGCCGGGCCACCAGCAGGAGCCCGAACTGGCTGTTCACCACGGTCGTCACCTCGGACCAGGACACCTGCCACAGCGCGCTCCCGCTGCCCTGCTGCGCTTGGGTGCCGAGCGCGCCGAGCGTCGCCACGGCTGTCAGGGCCAGACCGATCCTGATCAGCCGGATCGCCCCCGTCCGGGAGCGTTTGCGGGGCCACAGGAAGGCCAGGAACATCGCCGGGCCCGCGATCAGCGTGATTCCCGCGTACCCCAGGAATTTGAAGGCGGGGATCGCGAGGGTGACCGAGGGGTGGGAGCCGGTGGTGGTCGCGGCCTCGGGTCGCGCCGAGGGCGCGCCCACCGAGAAGGTGATGGCGCCGCCGACCGGGTGGCTGTCCGCGGAGATCACCCGGAAGCTGACGAGGTAGGTGCCGAGCGGGCGTTGCGCGGCGCGGACCGGGATGCGCAGCACAGCGCCCCGCACCGTGGGAGTGGCGTTGATGCGCTCGCCGTCGGGGGCGATCACCTGGATCTGGCCGGTGACCGGGCTGATCGGCTCACTGAACGTAACGGTGATCTCGGTGGGGGAGCTGCCGATGACGCTGCCGGGCGCGGGGACGGCGCCGATGGTCGCGGCGTGCGCGGAAGCCGGGCCCGGCGACGCGACAAGCGCTCCCAGCAGCACGAGCAGGAGCAACAGTACGCGTGGAACGACCCGGATCACGTGAGGTAGTTCGGATGATGCGGGGGAAAGGTTCAAGTGAGCGGCTCGATACGATTCCGCACAGGTCCACGCTCCTGAGGAGGCCGCGATGTCCACCCACCCCCGTGCCGGCAAGCCCGCCGAACCGGCCGATCTGATCGACGTGCCGAAAGTCATCTCGCGTTACTACACCGAGCACCCCGATCCGTCCCAGGCGGGGCAGCGCGTCGCGTTCGGCACCTCCGGTCATCGCGGGTCCAGCCTGCGCACCGCGTTCAACGAGGATCACATCGCTGCCACCAGCCAGGCGATCGTCGAGTACCGCAAGGCGCAGGGCACCGATGGCCCGCTGTTCCTCGGCCGGGACACCCACGCGCTGAGCGAGCCGGCCATGATCACCGCGCTCGAGGTGTTCGCCGCGAACGACGTGACCACGCTGATCGACAGCCGGGACGGATACACCCCGACGCCGGCGCTGTCGCACGCGATCCTGACCTACAACCGCGGTCGCACCGGCAGTTACGCGGACGGCGTCGTGGTCACCCCGTCGCACAACCCGCCGGACGACGGCGGCTTCAAGTACAACCCGCCGAACGGCGGGCCGGCCGACACCGACGCCACCCGGTGGATCCAGGACCGGGCGAACGACCTGGTCGCCGGCGGTCTCAAGGACGTGCGCCGGATCAGCGCGGTCCGGGCCCGCGAGTCGGCCACCGTCTCCGGATACGACTACCTGGCCGCGTACGTCGACGATCTGCCGAGCGTGATCGACATCGAGGCGATCCGGCGGGCCGGTGTCCGGATCGGCGCCGACCCGCTCGGCGGGGCCAGCGTGCACTACTGGGGCGAGATCGCCGACCGGCACGGCCTCGACCTGACCGTGGTGAACCCGGCGGTCGACCCGACGTTCGGCTTCATGACGCTGGACTGGGACGGCAAGATCCGGATGGACTGCTCATCGCCGTACGCGATGGCGTCGCTGATCGCGCAGAAGGACAAGTACCAGATCGCCACCGGCAACGACGCCGACGCCGACCGGCACGGCATCGTCACCCCGGACGGCGGGCTGATGAACCCGAACCACTACCTCGCGGTGGCGATCGGATACCTGTTCCGGGCGCGTACCGACTGGCCGGCCACCGCCGGGATCGGCAAGACCCTGGTCTCCTCCTCGATGATCGACCGGGTCGCGGCCGACCTGGGCCGGCGTCTCGACGAGGTGCCGGTCGGCTTCAAGTGGTTCGTGCCCGGCCTGCTGGACGCGTCGATCGGGTTCGGCGGCGAGGAGAGCGCCGGGGCGTCGTTCCTGCGCCGCGACGGCAGCGTGTGGAGCACCGACAAGGACGGCATCCTGCTCGACCTGCTGGCGTCCGAGATCATCGCCACCACCGGCAAGACGCCGTCGCAGCACTACGCGGAGCTGACCGCACGCTTCGGCGAGCCGGCGTACGCGCGGATCGACGCGCCCGCCACCCGGGAGCAGAAAGCCGTCCTCGGCAAGCTGTCGCCGTCCCAGGTGACCGCCAAAGAGCTGGCCGGTGAGCCGATCACCAGCGTGCTGACCAGCGCGCCCGGCAACGGCGCGGCGATCGGCGGCCTCAAGGTGGTGACCGAGTCGGGCTGGTTCGCAGCCCGGCCGTCCGGCACCGAGGACGTCTACAAGATCTACGCCGAGTCGTTCCACGGCCCGGACCATCTGGCCCGCATCCAGGAAGAAGCACGCGGGGTGGTTTCCGCGGCGCTGAACAGTTAGAACTCAGGTTCCGCGTCTTCTCGCCGACTGGTATCCCGCAAGGA
Source organism: Actinoplanes sp. CA-015351 (assembly GCF_050955685.1). Lineage (NCBI taxonomy): Bacteria > Bacillati > Actinomycetota > Actinomycetes > Micromonosporales > Micromonosporaceae > Actinoplanes > Actinoplanes sp. CA-015351. Next base: position 4,808,892 of record NZ_CP192102.1, on the reverse strand, counting down.
AGGCGTACCAGTCGGCGAGGAGCAGTCGGACACCGTGAGTGCACCCGAGAGGCAGCGAGCCGGTGGGCTCGCTCCGACGATCGTGGCTGTCGCCGCCGTCGCCGGGGTTCTCGTGTGGCTCGGGGTGCGCCACGAGTCGGATGTGACATTCGGGTACGCGGCCGGCCCGATCGCCCTGGCCGCCGCGGTCTTCGCCAGCTGGCGGATCGCCCGGCAGGTGCGGCTGTCCCGGCCGGTACGCACATTCTGGCGCCGTCTGGAACACGCCTCGTTCTGCCTGCTCGTCGCCTCGTGCGTCACCCTGGCCCGAGCCAACAACGACACCGGCCTGTCCTGGCAGACCGCGGTGCCGATGCTGTGCGGCGTCCTGCTGCTGATGCTCGGGTTCCTGGGGCTGCCCGGGCCGAAACGCACCGGAGCGGGCTGGGTCCGGGCGCTGCTGGACGGCGCGACCGTGGCCACCGCCAGCGCGCTCATCTTCTGGTACGTGGTCCTCGATCTCGCGCCCGAGGGAACGTCGCTCGTCTCCCGGACCTCCGCGGCGATCGTCGGCGTCGGCGGCGTGCTGCTGCTCGTGGTGATCGGCAAGGCCGCGTCCCGCCCGGAGACCCTCGTCGACCCGGTCGCGCTGCGGGTGCTGACCGTCGCGCCGGTGGTCGCCATCGGCGGCAACATCCTGCTGATCGCGGGCGAGGACTGGAGCCGGCTGGCGCTGTCCGTGCTGGCCCTGCCGCTGATCGGGACCGCGGTCTGCACGGCCGCCCTGGTGCAGCGCCGGGCCCTGGCCGCCCCGCCCCGGGAGCTGCTCACCCACCGCTCGCTCTTCAACCTGCTGCCGTTCCTCGCGGTCACCGCCACGGCCGCGCTGGTGGTGACGGTCAGCGCCCAGGACATGAACACCCGGCAGCGCACCGTGATCATCGGCGCCGTGCTGATCACCGGGTTCGTGGTCGCCCGCCAGCTGCTCAGCCTGCGGGAGAACACCATCGCGCTGCGCGGGATCCGGCAGCAGCAGGCCGAGCTGGAACGGCTCGCGCTCAGCGACACGCTCACCGGCCTGCCGAACCGCACCCGCTTCAGCGTGGTCCTCGGCGAACGGCTCGGTGACCACCAGGCGGCCACCGCCCTGCTGATCGACGTCGACGACTTCAAGATGATCAACGACACGCTCGGCCCGGCCGCCGGCGACCAGCTGCTCTACCAGGTGGCGCAGCGGCTGCGCGGGCTCTGCCAGGCCGGCGAGCTGCCGGCCCGGCTCGGCGGTGACGAGTTCGCCGTGCTGCTGCCGCTCGACGACCCGCCGGCCGCCGAGGCCGCCGCGGGCCGGCTGCTGGCCGCGCTCGCCGACCCGTTCCACCTCGGTGACCAGCACCTGCTGCTGCACGCCAGCGCCGGTATCGCGATCGCCGACACCGGCGAGACGGCCGACGAGGTGCTGCGCAACGCCGACATCGCCATGTACGCCGCCAAGGAAGCCGGCAAGGCCTCCTGGATCCGGTTCGAGCCGCAGATGCGCCAGGACATGGTCAGCCATGCCCGGGTCGCCAGCGAGCTGCGCAACGCCATCATCCGCGGCGAGCTGCGGCTGCTCTACCAGCCCGTCTTCGACCTGGTCACCGGCCGCCTGCACGGCGCCGAGGCGCTGGTCCGCTGGCAGCACCCGCAGCGCGGGTTCGTCTCGCCGGCCGAGTTCATCCCGGTCGCCGAGCGCTCCGGGCTGATCGTGCCGCTCGGCGCCTGGGTGCTCCGGGAAGCCTGCGAGCAGCTCGCCCGCTGGCGTGCCGAGCACGGGGCCGGCGCGATCGAGGCGATCAACGTGAACGTCGCGGTCCGCCAGCTGCGCGAGGCCGGCCTGGTCGACGAGGTGGCGGCCGTGCTCAGCGAGACCGGGCTGACCGCGATCAATCTGATCCTGGAGGTCACCGAGTCGTCGGTGGTCGACGGCTGGCAGGTCCGGGAGACCCTGGAGCAGCTGCACGACATGGGTGTGCGGCTCGCGCTCGACGACTTCGGCACCGGTCAGTCGTCGCTGAGCCTGCTCCGGGCCTTCCCGGTGGACGTGCTGAAACTGGACAAGTCGTTCGTGGACGGCATCGCCGACGGTGAGGACCGGGGCCGGCTCGCGGTGGCCGGTGCGGTCGCCCAGCTCGCCGAGCATCTGCAGCTCAAGGCGGTCGCCGAGGGCATCGAGAGCCAGGCCCAGATGGATCGGCTGCGGGCGCTGGGGTATCGGTACGGCCAGGGGTTCTTCATGGCCAAGCCGCTGCCGGCCGACGAGTGCGGCGCGCTGATGGCCGCCGATCCGGTGCGAGCGGCCTGAAACCGCTGGACCTCGACCGCCCTTGAGGTCGTACCTTGTCTGCATGACCGTCATCCAGGGCCATGTGAAGACCTTCTACCAGATCCTCGCCAACACGCTCCTGGTGTCGGTCATGAACTTCACCGCCTGGTTCGCCGTGACGTTCTGGGTTTACCTGCAGACCAGGTCGGTCTTCGCCACCGGGGTGATCTCCGGGATCTTCCTGGTGCTCACCGCGGCGACCGGGATCTGGTTCGGCAGCATCGTGGACGGTCACCGGAAGAAGACCGCGCTGCAGGCCTCGGCGTTCGCGTCGCTGCTCTTCTACGCGGGCGCCCTCGCGGTCTACCTGGTCACCCCGGCGGATGAATTCCACGATCCGGCCGGCGTCCCGCTCTGGGCGCTGATCCTGCTGATCATGTTCGGCGTGATCGCCGGCAACATCCGGACGATCGCGTTGCCCACCCTGGTCACGCTGCTGATCGAGGAGGACACCCGGGATCGGGCCAACGGCCTCGTGGGTACGGTCACCGGCACCACCTTCCTGACCACGTCGGTGATCAGTGGGGTGCTGGTGGCGTTCGACGGGATGCGCTCGGTGCTGATCCTGGGGATCGCGTCGCTGGTTTTAGCGATGGTGCACCTGTCGTTCGTGACGATCCCGGAGAGAGTGGTCGCCCCGGGCGAGATTGCCGATAAATCGGGCGTCGACCTCCGTGGCACCCTGCGGATCATCGCGGGCGTTCCCGGGCTGACCGCGCTGATCCTGTTCAGCACGTTCAACAACTTCCTCGGCGGGGTGTTCATGGCCCTCGCCGACGCGTACGGACTGTCGCTCGTCTCGGTGCAGTCGTGGGGCCTGCTCTGGGGTGTGCTGAGCACCGGCATGATCGTCGGCGGGCTGGCGGTGTCTCGGACCGGGCTCGGCCGCCGCCCGGTGCGCCTGCTCCTGCTGATCAACGTGGTGCTCTGGGCGATCATCATCGTGTTCCCGCTGCGCGCGTCGATCTGGTGGCTTGCCGCCGGGCTCTACCTCTACATGCTGCTGATGCCGTACGCCGAGGCCGCCGAACAGACCATCCTGCAGAAGGTGGTGCCGTACGAGCGGCAGGGGCGGGTCTTCGGGCTGGCACAGAGCGCCGAGCAGGCCGCGTCGCCGCTGACCGCGTTCCTGATCTCGCCGATCACCCAGTTCGTGTTCATCCCGTTCATGACCGACGGGTGGGGCGCGCGGGAGCTGGGGCCGTGGTTCGGCACCGGCGCGGACCGGGGGATCGCCCTGGTGTTCGTGCTGACCGGCATCATCGGCGTGATCGCGACCGCGCTGGCCCTGGTGAGCCGCCCCTATCGGCGGCTGAACAGCAGGGCGACGGCCGGGCCGGCCGCCGCACCCGCTGAATCGCTCAGCTGAATCAGGCGTCGACCTCGGGGCGGTTCTCCGCCGCCCAGAGGGTGTGGAACGCGCCCGGCTTGTCCACCCGCTGGTAGGTGTGCGCGCCGAAGAAGTCCCGCTGGCCCTGGATCAGGGCGGCCGGCAGGCGCTTGGCCCGCAGACCGTCGTAGTACGCCAGCGCCGACGAGAAACCGGGTGCCGGGATGCCCTGCTGCGCCGCCGTCACCACGACCCGCCGCCAGGCGTCCTGCGCGCCCGAGACGGCGTCCAGGAAGTACTCGTCGACGAGCAGCGTCGGCAGCGACGGCTGCTTGTCGTACGCCTGCTTGATGAAGTCCAGGAACTTGGCCCGGATGATGCAGCCGGCCCGCCAGATCTTCGCCATGGCGCCGGGGTCGATGTCCCAGCCGTACTCCGCGCTGGCCGCCTGTACCTGCTGGAAGCCCTGCGCGTACGCGACGATCTTGGAGGCGAACAGCGCCTGCTCGACGTCGGCCACCAGGTCGCCGGCGTGCAGGCCGGCGCTGGCGCCCGGACCGGGCAGGCCGGCCGAGGCGGCCGCGTCCCGCACGTCCGCGCCGCCGGAGAGCGCCCGGGCGAAGACCGATTCGGCGATGCCGGAGACCGGGACCCCGAGGTCGAGAGCCGCCTGCACGGTCCAGCGGCCGGTGCCCTTCTGCTCGGCCCGGTCCACCACGACGTCGACGAACGGCTTGCCGGTCGCCGCGTCGGTCTGCTTCAGCACCTCAGCGGTGATCTCGATGAGGTACGACCCGAGCCGCCCCTCGTTCCACCCCTGGAAGACCTCGGCGATCTCGGCCGGGGTGTGCCCGCCCACCTGACGCAGCAGGTCGTACGCCTCGGCGATGAGCTGCATGTCGGCGTACTCGATGCCGTTGTGCACCATCTTCACGAAGTGGCCGGCGCCGTCCGGGCCGACGTGCACGCAGCACGGCTCGCCGTCCACCTTCGCCGAGATGTCCTCCAGCAGCGGGCCGAGCGCCTGGTACGACTCCGGTGAGCCGCCCGGCATGATGCTCGGGCCGTGCAGCGCGCCCTCCTCACCGCCGGACACGCCGGTACCGACGAAGTGCAGGCCCTGTTCCTTGAGCGCGGCCTCCCGCCGGCGGGTGTCCGCGAAGTGGGCGTTGCCCGCGTCGATGAGCATGTCGCCCTCTTCGAGCAGCGGGGCGAACTCGTCGATCACGGCGTCGGTGGCGGGACCGGCCTTGACCATGATGACGACGCGACGGGGGCGCTCGAGGCTCGCGACGAACTGCTCGGCGGTCTCGGCCGGCAGGAACGTGCCCTCGTGACCGAACTCCTCGACAAGCTCCTTGGTGCGGCCGTAGGACCGGTTGTGCACCGCCACGGTGTGACCGTGCCGAGCGAAGTTGCGAGCCAGGTTGCGGCCCATCACCGCCAGGCCGGTGACTCCGATCTGCGCCTTCTGCGACATCACTACGTCCTTCCTCGTTACCCGCGCGTTACGGGCCCCGCGGTCATTCTTACGGGAACCGGGCCGCAGCGGTTCGATCACGTCCACGTGTTGAGCGGCCTGCGGCCGAGCCTTCTCCGGCACACCCTCAGGTCGAGCCTTTCACAACCGATGGAGGGGCTCGTGACCCGTTACTTCGGCGTGTCCGCCTACCTGGCCGTGACCGGCGGGCTGACGGCCGCCATGCCGCTGGCCTCCTCGTCGGGGCGTCACCTGCTGATGGTGGGAGTCTCGGTGGCCGCCCTGGTGGCGGTTCTCAGCGTTCTGCCGCGGGTGGCGGGCGCCGAACGGTACCCGTACCGATTCCTGGCTCTGGGTCTCGGCTGGCTGGTCGTCGCCAATACGGTGGCGCTGGCGAGCGCCGAGCCCCGAGGCGCGACCGGCGACGTGCTGGTGGCGATCAGTCACGTGCATCTGCTGGTCGCCGCGGTCTCGCTGGTGCTGCGGCGTGGCCGCAACGACGTCGGCGGGGTGATCGACTCCAGTGTGGTGGCGATCCTGGTGGCCGCGCTCACCTGGACCACGCTGCTGCAGCCCGGCCTGAACGCCGCACAGATCGTGGTGGCCCGGCAGACCACCCTGCTCACCACGGTTCTGCTGCTCGCCGGCGTGCTCGGCGCGCTGCTCCGGATCGTGGTCGTGGCGCGGCGCCCGCCGTTGCCGCTGGTGCTGCTCACCGGCGCGATCGTCCTGGATCTGGTCGGCACCACCGTCTCGGTCACCGCGACCGGCTCGATCACCGCGCCGTCCTCGGCCTGGCGCGAGATGGTCTTCATGGTCGCGTACGTGCTGGTCGGGCTCGCTCCGCTGATGCCCGGCGCGGACCGGGTGGCGCAGCCCGGCCCGACGCCGGCGGAGCGCCCGTTCCGCAAGCGGGTGATCTTCCTGACCGCGGCGGTCACCGTCGTGCCGCTGGTCTCCGCGATCCGCGAGCTGCTCGGCGTGCGCGGTGACGCGGCGCTGCTCACCGTGGGCAACCTGCTGATCGTCGTGCTGGTCGCGATCCGGGTGTCCCGGCTCGCCGACCAGCGCGAGCAGGTCGAGGCCCGGATGCGGCACCAGGCCACCCACGACCTGCTGACCGGGCTGCCGAACCGGGCCGAGCTGTGGACCCGCCTGGACGCCGCCCTGGCCGATGAGCGCGCGTCCGGCGGTCCCGAGGTGGTCCTGCTCTTCTGCGACCTCAACGGGTTCAAGGCGGTGAACGACCGGCTCGGTCACCTCGCCGGCGACCAGCTGCTCGCCGGGGTCGCCGCCCGGTTGCGCGCGGGCCTCGCGCCCGGCGACACGGTGGCCCGTTACGGCGGTGACGAGTTCGTCCTGCTCTCCTCGGGCGAGGGCGCCGACCGGCGCCTGGAGGACCATGTCCGGGTCGCGCTGAGCGCTCCCGTCCAGGTCATGACCGAGTGGGTACGCGTGGGCGCCAGCATCGGCACGGCCCGTTCCGGCGGCACGCCGGACGCCGACGAGCTGATCCGCCGCGCCGATCAGGCGATGTACCGGGAGAAGGCGTCGAGCCGCGCGGCATGAGCTTGCGGCGCGCCCGGCGGGGTGACGTCTGCGGAGATCGAGGCGACGGTACGCTTCCAGCCATGCCGAGCCGGATAATCCTGCCCTCAGGATTGTGCTGACGTGCGTCGCGGCGAGATCTGGACCATCGGCGACCGTTCCGACCTGCGATACCGTGTTCTCGTCCTCTCCGGCGACAGCTACAACGAGCGCGGCAACGCGTCCCCGTTCTGCGCGCCGATCGTCCGCCAGCGCGGCGTCACCGAGCTGCCGCCGTACGCGGTGGCGCTCACCGAGCAGGACCCGATCACCGGTGTCGTGGTGATAAACCGGATGCGCCGGCTTCCCGCATCGACCGGCGCCGAACGGATCGGCATGGTGACCGGGGCGAGCATGGTCCGGCTGACCGACGCGATGCGTTCGCTCTTCGAGCTCTGACCGGCGCCGGACTCCGACCGGTCCGTCCCGGACTCCGCACGGCCCGTTGCCCTCCCCGAACGCCCGACGCTCGACCGGGTGACCCGCCCGGCGCGATGCCGCAGGCAGGAGCCCTGCCCGGATGATCGGGGGATGCGGCGCGGGCGCGGGCTGGGTTAAGCAGGAACCCAGAGCGGGCGGGGAGGTCGCTGGTGGGTGGTCAGGCGTACGCGCAGGCGGTGGGCATGCTCCCCGAGCCGGGTGACGAGTCACCCGGCGAGGTGCGGATCCGGGTGGAACGAGCCGTCGGGCTGCTCGCCGGGCGGGCACGCTGCCGGCTCGCCGAGGCGCACCGGCACCTGGTGCGGGCGGCGGCCGAGCAGCGCTGCGACCTGGCCGAGATGGCCGGGCGGGTGGTCCGGCTGCTGGACACGGCGCACGAACTCACCGATCCGGCGCTTCCGGAGATCATCATGTCACTGCCGCGGGCCGAGACCGGTGGCCGCCGATTCACACCGTGGCTGACCACGGTGCAGGGCGTGCTGGACGCGCTGCCCGGGATGTCCGGTTACCTGGTGCCGGAGCGGGACGACGCCGGCCGGCTGATCGACCTCACCTGGGCCGCGGCCAGCCCGGACGCGGTCGCGCCGGACGGACGCCGGGGCGCTCAGCTGCTCGGCCAGCCGATCAGCCGGCACTACCCGCAGGTGATCGGCGAGGAACGCTGGCAGGTGTACCAGCGGGTGCTGGACACCGGTGAGCCGGCCGATCTGGGGCCGCTGCTGGTGGACGAGGACGAGTACACGGTGCGGGCCCGGCCGCTCGGTCCCGGGTTGCTGATGAGCTGGCAGCGCCGCGAGGACCCGCTGCGGGAACGCGACCGCCTCGACGGCATGGAGGAACTCGGCAAGCTCGGCTGGGGGGAGTGGGACCTGGTCAGCGGCGAGGTCTACTGGTCGCCGCAGATCTACCGGATCTACGAGCGGGACCCGGCGCTCGGGCCGCTGAGCCAGGACGAGGCGCAGCGGGCCGCGGTCGCCGACGACCAGCCGCTGCGATTGGCGGCGCTCGACGCGTTCCGCCGGTCGGGACGCGTCGACCTGATCACCCGGGTCCGGATCGGCGGCATGGTGAAGCATGTCCGCACGGTCGCCGACGCGGTCCGGGATGCCGACGGCCGCCCGTTGCGGATCTTCGGCATCGTGCAGGACGTCACCGACCAGCAGGCCGGCGCGGCCCGGCTCGCCGAGGTGGAGAGCGAGCTGGACGAGCAGCGCCGGACCTCCGCGGCCGAGCACGACCTCGCGTCCCGGCTGCAGAAGATCATTCTCCCGATCCCGGACGAGCCGATCGAGCTGCCCGGGCTCAAGGTGGCCGTGCGGTACCTGCCGGCGACCGAGGAGACCATGGTCGGCGGCGACTGGTACCACGCGGCCGCGCTGCGCGACGGCTCGGTGCTGCTCGCCGTTGGTGACGTCGCCGGGCACGGCACCCCGGCCGCCACCACGATGGCGCAGCTGCGGCACGCGCTGCGGGCTCTCTCGGTCGTCACCAGCGATCCCGGAACCCTGCTGGAGCACCTCAACCAGCTCACCTGCGAACTGGGGCTGCAATCTCCCGAGCTCGCGGCCACCGCGGTGATCGCCCGGTTCGACCCGGCCGGCGGCGAGTTGGTCTGGGCGCAGGCCGGGCACCCGCCGCCGATGCTCAGCCGGGGCGGGCGGACCCGGACCCTCTCCCGCCCGCCGGGGTCGATGCTCGGGGTGGTCGACGGCGCCACCTACCCGGACGCGGTCACCGACTTCCTCCCCGGCGACGTGCTGCTGCTCTACACCGACGGTCTCGTCGAGCACCGCGGGCAGAGCCTCGACGCTGGTCTGGACACGGTGATCGCCACGGTCGACGAGGCGGTCCGGGCCGCGCCGCTGCGCCCGCTCGCCGAGCTGGTGGCCCGATTACGCCGGGCCAACCCGGACGACGACACCTGCATCCTCGCGGCGAGGCCGCAGCCGGAGCGTGCTTCTAAAGTCGGATGTATGGGACATCTCGCCCGGGGTACCGCACCGGGATGATCCGGTACGGCGATGATGTGGCGTCGATGGCCCGGCCGCTGCGGGACCCCGGCGATCTGGAAATCCTCCTGGATCGGACGGCCGGCGCGCGTGTCGTTCAGATCGGCGAGGCCACCCACGGGACCCACGAGTTCTACGCCTGGCGGGCCGCGCTGACCCGGCGGCTGATCGAGGAGCGCGGCTTCTCGTTCGTCGCCGTCGAAGGGGACTGGCCGGACTGCGACCGGGTCGACGCCGCGGTGCGATGCATGCCCGGCGCGCCGGACGATCCGCGAGCCGCGCTGGTCCGGTACGACAGGTGGCCCACCTGGATGTGGGCCAACGAGGAGACCGTCGACTTCACCCGGTGGCTGCGCGGCTTCAACGCCGGACGGCCGCCGGACGACCGGGCCGGTTTCCACGGGCTCGATGTCTACTCGCTCTGGGAGTCGATGCACCAGATCCTGACCTGGCTGCGGGAACACGACCCGGAGCTGGTGCCGGCCGCGCTCGACGCGTACCGGTGCTTCGAGCCGTACGCCGAGGACCCGAACGCGTACGCGTGGTCGACCCAGTTCGTGGCGCCCGGCTGCGAGGACCGGGTGGTGCGGATGCTCGCCGAGCTGAAGGACCGTGACTTCGGGGTGTGGCAGAACGCCGCGGTGGTGGCCGGCGCCGAGGGCTACTACCGGCACATGGTGAAGGGCGGGCCGGACGCCTGGAACATCCGGGACCGGCACATGGACGAGACCCTCGACCGCCTCCTGAACCGGTACGGGCCGGCGTCGAAAGCCGTCGTCTGGGCGCACAACACGCACGTCGGCGACGCCCGGGCGACCGACCAGTCGATCTACGGCGAGGTCACCCTGGGCCAGCTCGCCCGGGAACGGTACGGCGACGACGAGGTGGTGCTGGTCGGGTTCGGGACGTACCGGGGAACCGTCGTGGCCGGACCGTCCTGGGGTGGGCACATGGAGGTGATGGGCGTGCCGGAGGCGCGGCCGGGCTCCCTGGAGGACGTGCTGCACGCGACCGCGCCGGCCGCCGGCCTGCTGGTCTTCCCGGCCGGCTGGGAAGTCCCCGATCTGCTCTCGACCGATCTGGCCCATCGCGCCATCGGCGTCGTGTACGACCCGCACAAGGAACGCTGGGCCAACTACGTCCCGACCATCCTCGGCAGCCGGTACGACGCGTTCTTCTGGTTCGACGAGACGCACGCGCTACGGCCGCTGCACACCCTGCGGGTCGACACCCGGGAGCCGGAGACGTACCCGTCCGGCGTGTGAATTCGTGGCCCCGCTTAAATGGATCTTCGCTTTGCCGCAACCGCCTAGTCCACATCGGATAGGTGGTCAGGCATCTGTGTACCTGAATACGGATACGACTCGTGGTGATCGGTTTTAGGCTGGGCGCTCGATCACTACAGGGATCATTTCAGGGAACGGGGTCGTTCATGAAAACAGCGTCACGCGTGCTGCTGGCGGTGCTTCTCGCCGTCGCCGGCACGGTCGCCGCAGCCGCCTCACCAGCGGCTGCGGCAACACTGCCCGGGCTGGTGCTGACCAACTCGGCCGCTACCCTGCCGGCCGAGTTGACACCACTGGCAACCGGTCGCCGCATTCAATATCTGACCACCTCGGTGACCGGAAGTGTCATCACCGCGACCGGGCTGGTGCTCACTCCGAAAACCGGCAAGAACAACAAGATCGTCGCTTGGGGGCACGGCACGACCGGGCTCGCCGACATCTGCGCGCCCTCCAACAACCTTCCGGTCTTCTGGCCCGAGGCGCGGATCGCGGTGGCCGAACTGCTCAGCCGCGGATGGACGGTCGCCGCTCCGGATTACCCCGGATTGGGTACGCCCCAGGCCCACCCGTACCTCATCGGGGCGAGCGCCGGCCGCTCCCTGATCGACAGCGTCCGTGCGGCGCGCAGCCTCGACGCGACGCTGGGCACGCAGTACGCGGTCGACGGGCACTCGCAGGGCGGGCAGGGCGCGCTCTTCGCGAGTCAGCTGGCGCCGTCGTACGACGGGACGCTGGTGCTCAAGGGGACGGCCAGCATCGCGCCGGTCTCCAACACCCAGGAGATCATTCCGTACATCGCCGGGACCGAGGGGCAGGGTTACCTGGTGATGGCGCTCTACGGGCTGGCGGCCGTGGAACCGTCGTTCCACCCGTACTCGGTGCTCGCCGCGCCGGCCGAGGCCAAGACCGGGGTGCTGAACACCGGATGCCTCTACCAGATCCTCGACACCTACAAGAACTTCACCGCGGCCCAGCTCGTCTCCGGCGGGACGGTCCCGGCCTCGGTGGTCACCAAGCTGGCGTCGTACAACAACCCGGCGCAGACGGCGCCCAGCGCGCCGGTGCTGATCGTGCACGGCACCCTGGACGAGGCGGTCCCGTTCTCGCTCTCGTCCGAGCTGCTCGTGCCGCAGATCCAGGAGTACGGGGTGCCGACGACGTTCCTCGGCCTGGAAGGCGTCAACCATGACCAAGCGGTGATCGACTCCGCGGATTACGTGGCGGACTGGATCGCGGCCCGCTTCGCCTGACCCCGCCCCTTGTTTCCCGGGAGCCCGGCGGTGACCCCGCCGGGCTCTTTCATGTTCGGTACGCGGACCGGTGCGACGTCATACGGTGAAGCTGTGAGTTCGATGAACGCGGGCACGCGGCGCTGGTCTCTCGCGGACATCAGCGTGAAGGTCAAGATTCTCGGCGCGGTCGGCCTGGCCGCCGTCGTGGCGCTGATCGTCGGTCTCGTCGGCCTTGCCGCGCTGAGCGAGATCAGCGACAAGGCGAAGCTGATCTACGAGAGCAACGTGGCGAGCATCAAGGCCGTCGGGCAGGTCAAGGCCGCGGTGACCCAGGCCCGGGTGGACGTGGCGAACCAGGCGTTGTCGCCGGACAAGGCGTCGACCGCGAAGTTCGCCGACGCCTTCAGCGCCGACCTGGAGGGGTTCACCGCGGCGATGACCGCCTACCGGGCCAGTTACCCGGCCGGCGATCCGGACACCATCGACCACCTGCAGGCCCAGTGGGACACCTACGTGACGGTGGCGCAGGAGAAACTGCTGCCGGCCGGCGAGGCCAACAATCTGTCCGCCTGGTCCACGGTCCGGGACGAGGAAGTCGTCCCGCTGATGGACGAGATCTACGCCGACATGACCGAGCTGGACGGCACCGAGACCGCCGACGCGGCGAAGAACGCGAAGGCTGCCACGGACGCGTACCAGACGAACCGGCTGGTGCAGATCCTCACCATGGTGGTCGGGATCGCGCTTGCGCTCGCGCTCGGTACCTACGTCGCTGTCCGGATCGTGCGGTCGCTCACCGCCGTACAGAAGGTCTGTGAAGGTCTTGAAGCCTTTGATCTGACCCGGCGGACCGGGCTCACCAGCAACGACGAGACCGGCCGGATGGGCCGCTCGCTGGACGCCGCGACCGCCTCGCTGCGGGACGCGGTGTCGACGATCGAAGGCTCGGCGGCGTCCCTCGCCGGCGCGAGCGAGCAGATGACCAGCACGGCCGTGCAGATCGCCAGCTCGGCGCAGGAGACGTCGGACCAGTCGGCGGCGGTCTCCAGCGCCGCCGAGGAGATCTCCCGCAGCGTCGACACCGTCTCGGCCGGTAGCGAGGAGATGGGCGCGTCGATCCGGGAGATCTCGCAGAACGCCGCCGAGGCCGCTCAGGTCGCCGCCGAAGCGGTCGGCCTCGCCGCGGTCACCTCCAGCACCATGAACAAGCTGGGCGACTCGTCCGCCGAGATCGGCAACGTGATCAAGACGATCACCGCGATCGCCGAACAGACGAACCTGCTCGCGCTGAACGCCACCATCGAGGCGGCGCGGGCCGGTGAGATGGGCAAGGGCTTCGCGGTGGTGGCGTCCGAGGTGAAGGATCTGGCGCAGGAGACCGCGCGGGCCACCGAGGACATCTCGAAACGGGTCCAGGCCATCCAGGTCGACACCGAGGGCGCGGTCGAGGCCATCGAACGGATCTCGACGGTGATCGGCCGGATCAGCGACTTCCAGACGACGATCGCGTCGGCCGTGGAGGAACAGACCGCGACGACGGCCGAGATGAACCGCAGTGTCTCGGAGGCGGCGTCCGGCACCGGCGAGATCTCGCGCAGCATCGTGGGCGTCGCCCAGGCCGCGCAGAGCACCAGCCACGGCGTCGCCGAGACCCAGCAGGCGATCGCGGAACTCGCCCGGATGTCCACCGGCCTGAACACTCTGGTCTCCCGTTTCCGGGTCTAGAACGCGTATCGGATTCGTAGATAGGGTGTTCGTTCGGCGATCAGGTCGGTGAGTGCCCGGACGTAAACGCCCTTGTCGCCGGTGCGGTAACGGACGTTCAGGTCGCCGTTCTGGGAACGCTTCACCTGCTGCAGGTCGGGGCGCCAGAGCAGATCCTCGGCTTTCGGGTGCCAGCCCAGGTTGACCTCGTGCAGACCGCGATTGTGGGTCAGGAAGATAATTTCGGCGGCCAGTTGTTTCTTGGCGTCCGGGCCGATTCCGGCGTCCAGGTGGTCGAGCAGATCGCGCCAATCCGCCAGCCAGCCGTCGCGGACCACCACCGGGCTGAAATTGACATGCACCTCGTACCCGGCCGCGACGAAATCGTCGATCGCGGCGATTCTCTCCGCGATTCCGCTGGTGCGGATGTCCAGGACTTTCGCGTCGGCCGGTGGCATCAGCGAGAAGCGGATCCGGGTCCGGCCGCGCGGATCCCACTCCAGGAGGTCGCGATTGACGTGCTTGGTGGCGAAACTGGCCTTCGCCGACGGCAGATCGCGGAACAGCGTGACCAGATCGCGCACGTTGTCGCTGATCCGCGCGTCCAGCGCGCAGTCGGAATTCTCGCCGATGTCATAGACCCAGCTCACCGGGTCGCACTCATTTGCCTCCGCTTTCGCGCCCTGCTTCAGCACATGCTTTTTCGTGTACGCGAGAATGCGCTCGATGTTCGCGAAAACAGTGATCGGATTGCTGTAGCCCTTGTGCCGGGGAACATAACAATAGGCGCAGGCCATGGCGCAGCCGTTCGCGGTGGACGGCGCGATGAAATCGGCGGAACGCCCGTTCGGCCGGGCCGTCATCGTCTTCTTCACGCCGACGACGAGCGCCTCCTGCTTGATCCGGACCCAGCGACGCACGTTCGTCTCGTCGCCGTATAGCTCCGGGATCCGCTGATGACTCTCCACCTCGACGATCGTGGCGTCCGGGTACCGGTCGAGGATCTCCCGGCCACGGTAGAGGTCGGCGGCAGCCGGTTCGAGGTAGATGCGCCGGATGTCCAGGAGGTCGGTCACGGGTTCATTGTCCCCGAACCCGGCGTTGCGCTGTGGTTGCCATGGCGCCCAGCCCGCAGCTTCAAGGCGTCGCTGCGGATCTTGTGCGGTTGGGGCGTCGCTCGGGTTTCGCCATTTGTGAAGGGGTAGCGGGTTCGTGGCGGCGTGGCGGCGTGGCGGCGTGGCGGCGTGGCGGTTTCTCGGTGTGGGGTGTCGCTCGGAGATCTTGTGCGGTTTGGCCGGCTGATCGACCACGAGTGCACGAGTTTGCGGGGACGGGCGTCCGCGGCATGTCGATGTCGGGTGGCTGGCGAGCGTCGTGGTGACGCTCTGTCACGACGACAGGTGAACAGTGCTGGATCGTGAATACTCGTGGGTGTTTCATGCCCCACCGGTCTCTAAGGTCCGGCCAACGCGGTGCTCCACAGTTCCGGCGTGGCGACGCGGTGCTTCACGGTTTCGGCGTGGTTGGCGCGGTGCTTCACGGTTTCGGCGTGGTGAGCGCGGTGCTTCGCCGATCTTGTGAAGTTCGGCGAGCCGTTTGCGCGTAACTCCACAAGATCGGCTCGGCTTGTTCGATCTTGTGGAGTTGTGCGGTCACGTCTGCGGGGAAGTCCACAAGATCCAGGCAGCACGGGGGCGCGGGCGGTGCGGGCGGTGCGGGCGGTGCGGGCGGTGCGGGGTGGTGCGGGGTGCCTGCGGCGGAGGGCGTCGGCGCCCGGCATGGCGTGAATCTTGCGTCGTGGCTGATCGCGGTCTGAATCGGGAAACTACGTCGGCCTGGCGGATCCGCAGGTTCATCAGTTGTTACGCGATGAGCCCGGTCGCCGGACGTGACCGCACGTGGCGAAATTCGAGAGCTGTCCGATCGACCGCAGACTCGCGAGTGCCAGGCGGCCTCCGCCGCGGCGGTGGGTGCGGTGGCTGCGGCGGTGTACTCGCGCATGTACAGCGCCTGCCCCCAGGGATCAGGCCGCATGTTCAACGCTGGGCACGGTGATGAAGTCGCACGCAAGCGGTCCGTGCGACCTCATCACCGCTATGGCGTCGACCATGGAACACGCAACGTTTCGGTGTGCTCTCGTCTCGCTTCAGCGGGTGCGATGTCCTTGCATGCGGGAGGGCGGGGGCGCTGGGGTCAGGCGGGGAGCTTTTCGGCGTACCCGTGCTCGGCGGTTGATCGTGCCCAGCGGCCGGTGGAGAAGCGGCCGAGCGTGAGGACCGCCAGGCCCAGGGCGACGAGGATCCACCAGCCGGCATTGCCCCCGGTGGGGGAGGCGCCGGAGGCGGCGGAGGCGACGACCGCGCCGATGACGGCTACGCCGAGGGCGCTGCCGACCTGGCGGCTGGTGGAGGCGATCGCGGCGGCGACGCCGGCCTGGGCGCGGGGCATGCCGGAGACGGCGGTGTTGGTGATCGGGGTGTTGACCATGCCGAAGCCGAAACCGAAGAGCAGGTATCCGAGGAACAGCGGCCAGACCGGGGTGTCCGGGCCGGACACCGTCAGCGGGAGCATGCCGAGCGCCATCGCGGTGCCGGCGATCGTCAGCGGCAGACGGGTGCCGCGGGCCGCGACCAGGCGGCCGGAAAGAGGCGAGGCGATCACCGTCATCGCGGCCATCGGCAGCGTGTAGAGGCCGGCGTGCAGGGCGGACAGGCCGCGTTCGGTCTGCAGGTAGAGCGTGTTCAGGAAAAGGAAGCCGCCGAGCGCGGCGAACGCGCAGACCGCGATCAGAGTGGCGCCGCTGAACGGCGCGCTGCGGAAGAACTTCAGTTCGATCAGCGGTTCGGCGCGGCGCGGCTCCCACCACAGCAGGCCGCCGAGGGCGGCAAGACCCAGCGCGAAGCAGCTCACCGTTTGCGCGGACGTCCAGCCCGCGGCCGGTCCCTCGATGATCGCGTACGTGACAGCGGCCAGTACGGTCAGCACCAGGACCTGGCCGATCGGGTCGAGACGGCGCGGATGGTCCGCCCGGGACTCCGGGATGAACCGCCAGGCCAGCAGGAACGCCGCGATCCCGACCGGCACGTTGATCCAGAAGATGGACCGCCAGCCGAACGAGTGGACCAGCACCCCGCCGGCGAGCGGGCCGAGCGCCATGCTGAAACCGGTCACCGCGCCCCAGACGCCGATGGCGCGGGCGCGCTCCTTCGGCTCGGTGAACGTGTTCGTGATGATCGACATGGCGACCGGGTTGAGCATCGAGCCGCCGACCGCCTGGAGCATCCGGAAGAAGATCAGCCAGCTCAGCGACGGGGCGACGCTGCACAGCAGCGAACCGAGCGTGAACAGCGCAAGGCCGGTCTGGAAGACGCGGCGGCGGCCGATCCGGTCGGCGGTCGAGCCGGCCAGCACCAGCAGGCTCGCCAGGACCAGGGTGTACGCGTCGATGGTCCACTGCAGGCCGGAGAGCGGGGCGTCGAGCTCCTCGCCGATCGCGGGCAGGGCGATGTTCACGATCGTCACGTCCAGGCTGATGATCAACAGACTCATGCAGCAGATCGCGAGGATGAGGTAGCGGCGTGGCACGTTTGATTTCTACCCTGGGCAGGGCATTCGATCCGCAGGACGCTTGTCACATCGACCCGGTGTTTTCGCACGCACGGTAATTGGGCATCGTGGGCGCATGAAAATCTGGCCTGGCAACCCGTATCCGCTGGGTGCGACATATGACGGCGGCGGGACGAACTTCGCCATCTTCTCCGAGGCGGCGACCCGCGTCGAGCTGTGTCTCTTCGACGATGACGGCACCGAGACCCGGGTCGATCTGCCGGAACGCGAAGCGCTCGTGTGGCACGGGTACCTGCCACGGGTGGTGCCGGGACAGCGGTACGGCTACCGGGTGCACGGGCCGTACGACCCGTCGCGGGGTCTGCGTTGCAACCCGTCGAAGCTGCTCCTCGACCCGTACGCCAAGGCGATCGACGGGGATTTCACGTGGGACCAGGCGTTGTTCTCGTACAACTTCGGGGATCCGAGCTCGTACAACGACGCTGACTCGGCGCCGTTCGCCGCCCGGTCCGTGGTGATCAACCCGTTCTTCGACTGGGGCAACGACCGGCCGCTGAAGATCCCGATGTGGCAGACGGTGATCTACGAGGCGCACGTGAAGGGCATGACGGTCGCGCATCCGGACATCCCGGCGGACGTGCAGGGGACGTACTCCGGCCTGGCCCACCCGGCCATGATCAAGTACTTGAAGAACCTCGGCGTGACCGCGGTCGAGCTGATGCCGGTGCACCAGTTCGTGCACGACAGCGGGCTGATCGAGAAGGGCCTCACGAACTACTGGGGTTACAACACGATCGGGTTCTTCGCGCCGCACAACGACTACTCGTCGTTCGGCGGCAGCGGCGGGCAGGTCCAGGAGTTCAAGGCCATGGTCAAGGCCCTGCACGCGGCCGGCATGGAGGTCATCCTGGACGTGGTCTACAACCACACGGCCGAGGGCAACCACCTGGGCCCGACCCTGTCGTTCCGGGGCATCGACAACCCGGCGTACTACCGCCTGGTCGACTCCGACAAGTCGTACTACTACGACACCACGGGTACCGGGAACAGCCTGAACGTCCGGCACCACGAATCGCTGCGACTGATCATGGATTCGCTGCGGTACTGGGTGACCGAGATGCACGTGGACGGGTTCCGGTTCGACCTGGCCGCCGCCCTGGCCCGCGAGTTCCACGAGGTGGACCGGCTGGCCGCGTTCTTCGACCTGGTCAACCAGGACCCGGTGGTGTCACAGGTGAAGCTGATCGCCGAACCCTGGGACGTCGGCGACGGCGGTTACCAGGTCGGCGGCTTCCCGCCGAACTGGACCGAGTGGAACGGCAAGTACCGCGACTCGGTCCGCGACTTCTGGCGCGGCGAGCAGTGGAGCCTCGGCGAGTTCGCGTCCCGCTTCACCGGCAGCTCGGACCTGTACCAGGACGACGGCCGGCGGCCCATCGCGTCGATCAACTTCGTGACGGCGCACGACGGGTTCACGCTGCACGACCTGGTGTCGTACAACGAGAAGCACAACGACGCGAACGGTGAGGGCAACCGGGACGGCGAGAGCCACAACCGGTCCTGGAACTGCGGCATCGAAGGGCCGACCGACGACGCCGAGGTCGTCATGATGCGCGAGCGGCAGAAGCGCAACTTCCTGGCGACGCTGCTGCTCAGCCAGGGCGTGCCGATGATCGCGCACGGCGACGAACTGGGACGCACCCAGGACGGCAACAACAACGTCTACTGCCAGGACGGCCCGATCTCCTGGGTCGACTGGAAGGACTCCCGCAACTTCGACGTGCTGACCGGGTTCACCCGGCGGCTGCTCGAACTGCGCGCCGAGCACCCGATCTTCCGCCGCCGGCGGTTCTTCACCGGCGAGCCGGCCGGCGACTCGAAGCTGCCGGACATCGCCTGGCTGCGCCGGGACGGCGAGATCATGACCGACGAGGACTGGAACACCCGCAGCGGGATGACGATGACCGTCTTCCTGAACGGGCACGGTCTGCCGGAGCGGGACGCCCTCGGCGAGGAGATCAAGGACGACTCGTTCCTGCTGCTGTTCAACCCGCTCGACGAGGACGTCGCGTTCACGCTGCCGGGCCGCGATTACGGCCGGACCTGGGAGGTCGTGGCGAACACCGCTGATCCGCTGCTGGCCGGGCGGCGGCGTACCGCCAAGGCCGGGAGCCAGAAGAGCGTGATGCGGCACAGCCTCGTCGTGATGCGCTGCCGGTACTGATTTTCCGGTCCTCCGCGCTTCAGCTCTCCACGCAGAAGATGTTGCCCTCGGGGTCGGCCATCACGGTCAGCTCGCCCGGTGTCACCACGGTGGCGCCGAGCGAGCTGAGCCGGGCCACCTCGGCGGGCACGTCACCGCCCGGGGCGCGCAGGTCGAAGTGCATCCGGTTCTTCGCCACCGCGGGCTCCGGGACGCGCTGGAACCACAGGTTCGGGCCACCCCAGCCGGGCGCCTCGACGTACGCCTTCTCCGCTGTCGCGTCCTCGTCCAGCTCGCCGCCGAGCGCGGCAGCCCAGAACCGCGCCACCACCAGGGCGTCGGCGCAGTCGAACGTGATGCTCTTGACGTACGTCAGTGTTCCGCTACCGACCGGTACCACGCGATCTTCTCCCGTACTCGCTT
This sequence comes from Actinoplanes sp. CA-015351, assembly GCF_050955685.1. NCBI lineage: Bacteria > Bacillati > Actinomycetota > Actinomycetes > Micromonosporales > Micromonosporaceae > Actinoplanes > Actinoplanes sp. CA-015351. The sequence continues at coordinate 4,789,289 of NZ_CP192102.1, read as the reverse complement.
CTGTTCCAGCCGCAGCTGGGCGACCTTCGCGTCGATTTCCCGATCATGCTCCTCGAGGAGCGCCGCGCGCAGCCCCGCGTTGTCGTCGCCACCCTCCAGGAGCTCGGCGAACTTGCGCAGGCGCGCGATCGGCATGCCGGAGTCGCGCAGGCAGCGCAGCAGCCCGAGCCGGGACAGGTCGTGATCGGTGAACACCCGGCGGCCGACGGAGTCCCGCTGGACCCCGCTCATCAGGCCGATCCTCTCGTAGTAGCGAATCGTGTCGATGCTGACCCCGATCCGCCCGGCCACCTCACCCGGCGTGTACGGCATTCGCGTTCCTTCCCGTATTGACCTGGAGCCGTATTGACCTGGAGCGGTATTGACCTGGAGCGCGCTCCAGGCGACAGGGTAACGGGCATGGCAACGGACATCACGCTGATTCTCGGCGCTCTCGCGTTCGGCACCCGCATCGACGAGGCGCAATCCTTCGACCTGCTTGATCAGTATCGGGAGGCCGGCGGCGAGTGGATCGACACGGCGAACAACTATTCGTGGTGGCTGCATCCGAGCGGCTTCGGCGGGCAGAGCGAGACGGTCATCGGCCGGTGGCTGGACAAACGGCCGGGCGCCCGTGGAGACGTCCGGATCAGCACCAAGGGCGGTGCGGAGCCGACGACGCCGAACGGCTATCCCGATCACGTCGAAGGGTTGTCGGGCCCGGCTCTGCGGACCGCGTTGCGGGGGAGTCTCGAGCGGCTGCGGACCTCGCACGTCGACGTGTACTGGGCGCACATCGAGGATCGGACGGTTCCGCTGGAGGAGACCGTGGCGACGCTCGGCGGCTTCGTGGCGGACGGGCAGGTGGCGCGGCTCGGGGTGTCGAACCACCCGTTGTGGCGGGTGGAGCGTGCCCGAAATATTGCTTCTGACCAGGGACTAGCGGGATATAGCGCTATTCAGCTCCGCTGGTCGTATCTCCAGCCCCTGCCCGGCGTGGCGCTGCCGCAGAGCGGGCACGTGCACGCCACCAGCGAGACGTTCGACTATCTGCGGAGCAACGACGACGTCTGGTTGTGGGCGTACAACACGCTGCTCGACGGTGGGTACACCCGGGCGGACCGGCCCCTGCCGGAGGCCTACGACCACCCGGGCACCGCGCGGCGGCTCGCGGTGCTCGACGAGGTGGCGGCCGAGACCGGCGCTACTCGCAACCAGGTCGTGCTGTCCTGGCTGGCCGGCGGCCCGCTGAAGATCTCCCCGATCGTCGGCGTGACCACCCCCGCCCAGATCACCGAAGCGCTCGCCGCCCGCCACGTGACCCTCACCCCGGACCAGAGAGCCCGCCTGGACACCGGAGCCTGACCAGCCCCGCACCCGACCGGCCCTGTGCCTGGCGGGCTCTGCGCCTGGTGCGCGAGGGTTCCCGTGCGGCTGTGACCCGGGAGCGAGGGCCGCAGGCCCAAGGCGGCGGAGACCACTGCCGCCCTGGGCCTGCGGCGCTCGGCGGCATAGTGCTTTCTGGCCTACACCCATTGCGGGTGTGCCCACACCCGCAATGGGTGTAGGCCGTAAGCGATATATACCTCCCCGGCGGTTCGGCGAGGTGACCGTGCCGGGCGAACTGGAAGCTTGGGCACGCTGAGTCCAGCCCAGCCCAGCCCAGCCCAGCCCAGTCCAGGCCAGGCCAGGCCAGGGCAGGGCATGCGCAGGGGCGGTGCGGGGCGGTCCGGTGGTGTGGGCGGGTGGGAAGAAAATACCGCAGGTGGAGGACGCCGGGGAGGGGTGGCGTCACTAGCCTGGAGGGCATGATCGTGGCGGGGACCCGGTCCGGCCCGATCCGCCGGCTCATCGCGCGCCATCCGGGCGCCGCGGATCTGGGGCTCGCCGCGGTGCTGACCGGCCTGCCGATCGCCGGGTACTTCGCGGGCAGCGCCAAGAATGCGAATCAGCCGCTGACCAGCCCGCTTGTGCTGGGCGTGATCGCCACCTTCGTGGCGATCTCGCTGCGCAGCCGCTGGCCGTGGCAGGTTCTGGTGGCGTGCAGCGCCGCGATGATCTGGTACACCGCGGTGGCCGGTGACCGGCACCCGCTGCTGATCGTGGCGGCGGCCGTGGCGGCGTACACCACGGCGGTCAGCACCTCGCGGTGGCGCAGCCTGATCGTGGTGGTGGGGTGCGGGCTGGCGCTGTACCTGGGTGACCTGATCTCGTACCAGAGCGCCTCGATCGTGCCGGTGCTGACGTTCATCGCGATGGCTACCGCGTTCGGGGACGCCACCCGCAACCGGCGGGCCTACCTGGCCGAGGTGGAGGAGCGGGCCCGGCGGGCCGAGCTGACCCGCGAGGAGGAGGCGCGGCGCCGGGTCATCCAGGAGCGGCTGCGGATCGCCCGGGAACTGCACGACGTGGTCGCCCACCACATCGCGGTGATCAACGTGCAGGCCGCGGCCGCGAGCCACCTGGTCGACAAGCGTCCCGATCAGGTGCGGCCGGCGCTGAACCACATCCGGCACGCCGGGGACACCGTGCTCAAGGAGCTGGGGTCGATCGTCGGTGTGCTGCGGCAGTCCGACGACCCGGACTCGGCCGAGCCGACCCGGGGCCTGGCCCGGCTTCCCGAGCTCCTGGAGGCGATGGCGGCGGCCGGGCTGCGGGTCCGGCACCACCGGGCCGGCGACGAGCGGGACCTGCCGGCCGTGGTGGACCTGGCCGCGTACCGGATCGTGCAGGAGGCGCTCACCAACGCGCACAAGCACGGCACCGGCGAGGCGTCGCTGACCGTCAGGTACACGGCCGAGGCGATCGGGATCGAGGTGGAGAACACTGTCGCGACCGGCCACGACGGCGGCGGATCCGGGTACGGCATCGTGGGCATGCGCGAGCGCGCGGCCGCCGCGGATGGGACATTTCAGACGTGCACCGAGCCGGACGGCCGGTTCACCGTGCGAGCACTGCTACCGGCACCGATCGAGGAACTGAAATGACCATCCGCGTCCTGCTCGCCGACGACCAGCCGCTGATCCGGGCGGGTTATCGGATGATCCTCGACTCCGAACCCGATCTGGAGATCGTCGGTGAGGCGGTGAACGGCCGGGAGGCGGTCGACCTCGCCCGGACCCGCCGGGCCGACGTGGTGCTGATGGACATCCGCATGCCCGGCGTCGACGGGATCGAGGCGACGCGGCTCATCGCCGCGGACGACGACCTGGCAGGGGTACGCGTCCTCGTGCTCACCACCTTCGAGCAGGACGACAACGTGATGCTCGCGCTGCGCGCCGGCGCCAGTGGATTCCTCGGCAAGGGTGTCGGCCCGGACGACCTGATCAGCGCCGTGCGCGCGGTCGCCGCCGGTGAGGCGATGCTGTCCCCGAAAGCCACCCGGGGACTGCTCGACCACCTGCTCAGCCAGCCCGAGGCCGGCCCGCCGCCGTCGGAGCAGAAACTCGCCGAGCTGACCCACCGGGAACGCGAGGTGCTGGTGCTGGTGGCGCACGGCATGTCCAACGACGCCATCGCCGAGCGGCTGTTCCTGTCGCCGCTGACCGCGAAGACCCACGTGAACCGGGCGATGGCGAAGCTCGGGGTCCGGGACCGCGCGCAGCTGGTCGTTGTGGCGTACCAAAGTGGCCTGGTCCGTCCGGGGAGTCCGCAGGCGCGGTAGGCGAGGCCGCCGGGTACCGCGGACGGAGTAGTCGCACGGACCGCCAAAGGACGACGCGCGGTACACCCCGGCACACAGAGACTGGGCCCGCCCAATCTTTGTCGATGCCGAACGGGGTCCCTGGTGTCCTTGCTGTCCCGGATCAGTCTCACGAACCGGAAGCTGGTGGCCCTGGTCACCGTGCTCCTGGTCGCGCTCGGCGTGTACGCCACGTCGTCGTTGAAACAGCAGCTGCTGCCCGACCTGTCGTTCCCGGCCGTGACCGTTGTCGCGTCCTACCCGGGTGCCGCGCCGGAGGTGGTCGAGCAGCAGGTCACGGTGCCGATCGAAACCGCGGTGCAGAGCATCGGCGGGGTGGAGAGCATGACCTCCACGTCGACGCAGGGCTCGGCCGTGGTACTGCTGTCGTTCGCGTTCGGCACCGCGATCGATGACGCGGCCGGCGACATCGAGCAGGCCGTCTCGAAGATCTCCCGGCAGCTGCCGGCCGGCGTCGACCCGCAGGTGATGACCGGCAGCACCGGCGACATGCCGACGATGGTGCTGGCCGCGACCGCCGACGGCGACCAGCGGGACCTCGCCGCGAAGCTGACCAGCGAGGTCGTGCCCGCGCTCCAGGCGGTCGACGGCGTCAACGAGGTGTCCGTCTCCGGTACCCGCGACCAGGTCATCACGGTGACACCCACACGCAAGGAACAGACCCAGGCGATCATCTCGGCGCTGACCGGCCTCGGCGGCACCCAGTCGGCCGGGTCGATCAGCACCGGCGGCCGGGATCTGAGCCTGGCGGTCGGCGCCGCGGTCACCTCGGCCGAGCAGGTCGAGAACCTGTGGCTGCCCGGCCCGGTGCAGCTCAAGGACGTCGCGACGGTGACGCTGGCGGACGCGCCGAGCACCTCGATCACCCGGACCGACGGCCGGCCCAGCCTCGGCGTCTCGATCACCATGGCGCACGGCGGCAGCGCCGCGTCGATCTCCTCGGACGTCACCGATCAACTGGACGACCTGCAGCAACGGCTCGGCGCCGGCGCGCGGCTGACCGTCGTGTCGGACAGCGGCCCGCAGGTCCGCGAGTCGGTGAACGGCCTGCTCGAAGAGGGCGCTCTCGGCCTGCTGATGGCGATCGTGGTGATCCTGGTGTTCCTGCGCTCGGCGCGGTCCACCCTGGTCACGGCGGTGTCGATCCCGGTCTCGCTGCTGATCGCGCTGACCGCGCTCTGGACGCAGGATTACTCGCTCAACATCCTCACCCTGGGCGGCCTCACGATCGCGGTGGGCCGCGTCGTCGACGACTCGATCGTCGTGCTGGAGAACATCAAACGCCATCTCGGGTACGGCGAACCGCGGCGCCAGGCGATCCTCACCGCCGTGCGGGAGGTGTCGTCGGCGGTGACCTCGTCGACGCTGACCACTGTCGCGGTGTTCCTGCCGATCGCGTTCGTCAGCGGGTTCGTCGGCGAGCTGTTCGGGCCCTTCTCGATCACCGTGACGGTGGCGATGGTGGCGTCGCTGATCGTGTCGCTGACGATCGTGCCGGTGCTCGCGTACTGGTTCCTGAAAGCACCGGCGACCGGCGTCTCCCGCGCCGAGGTCGAGGCCGGGGAACGGCGGGGTTTCCTGCCGCGCGTCTACCTGCCGGTGATCGCCTGGTCGGTACGCCGCCGCAAGACGGTGCTGGCCGGCGCGGTGCTGCTGCTGGTCGCCACGGTGGCGATGGCCGGCGCGCTGAAGACCAGCTTCCTCGGCGACTCCGGCGAGGAGAGCGTGAGCATCAGCCAGGAACTGCCGCCGGGCACCGATCTGGCCACCACCGACGCCGCCGCGCAGAAGGTCGAGAAGGTCCTCGGCGCGCTGCCCGAGGTGTCGTCGTACCAGGTGGTGATCGGCTCCTCGGGCGGCTTCCTCGGGGGTGGCGGCGGATCCAACACGGTCTCCTACACGGTCCACCTGGCCGAGGACGCCGACGCGGCGGCGGCCTCGGCGGCGGTCGAGGACGCCCTGTCCGGTTTCGACGACCTGACGTTCGGCTCGGGCGGCGGCAGCCTGGGTGGCACCGACGTCGAGGTCTCGGTACGCGCCGGCGACGACACCGTGCTGAAATCCGCCACCGAGCAGGTGGAGAAGGCGTTGACCGGCGTCGCCGCGGTCACCGGCGTCACCAGCGACCTGAGCGCCAGCGCCCCGCAGATCAGCATCGTGCCCAAGGGCGAAGCCGCGGCCCGGTACGGCGTCACCGACCAGACGATCGTGTCCACGCTGCGCACCGCGGTCCAGGGCGTCACCACCACCCGGGCCGGCGCGAACGACGTCGTGGTGCGCACGAGCGCCACCGCTCCGGACAGCCTCGCCGAGGTGAAGGCGCTGACGGTCAGCACACCGACCGGCCCGGTACGCCTCGACAAGGTCGCCACGGTGACCCAGGTCGACGGCCCGGTCCAGCGGGTCCGCGCCGACGGCGACCGCACCAACACGGTCACCGCCACGCCGGCCGGGGACGACACGGGCGCGGCCGGCACCGCCGTACAGGAGGCTCTTGATGCTCTTGATCTGCCGGCCGGGGCGTCGGTCGAGACCGGTGGCGTGACCGCGCAGCAGGACGAGGCGTTCAGCCAGCTGTTCCTCGCCATCGCCGCCGCCATCGCGCTGGTGTTCCTGATCCTGGTCGCGGTGTTCCGCAGCATCCGGCAGACGCTGATCCTGCTGGTGTCGATCCCGTTCGCGTTCGTCGGCGCGATCACCCTGTTGCTGATCACCGGTACCCCGATGGGCGTGGCCGCGCTGATCGGCATCCTGATGCTGATCGGCATCGTGGTCACCAACGCGATCGTGCTGATGGACCTGATCAACCAGTACCGGGAACGTGGCATGACGGTCACCGAGGCGGTCGTCGAGGGTGGCCTGCGCCGGCTGCGCCCGATCCTGATGACCGCCCTCGCCACGATCTTCGCGCTGATTCCGATGGCCCTCGGGATCACCGGCTCGGGCGGGTTCATCTCGCAGCCCCTCGCGGTCGTGGTGATCGGCGGACTGGTGAGTTCGACGCTGCTCACGCTGGTGCTGATCCCGGTCCTCTACACCATCGTGGAGAGCCGTCGCGATAAGCGGCCGCAGCCTCTGGACCAGCCGGAACGCGAGCTCGAACCGGTCGGCTGAGTTCGCCGGGCGGCCCCGGTGACATCGACGTGCATCGCAATTGATCAACTTCGATTGTGGATGTTCGGCCCATGTCGCCGGGGCCGTTCGACTGATCGGATGCAGTGGATCGGTAAACGCCGTCCACAGAGGAGGTACCGTGCGCACAGCATCCCGTGCGTCGGCGGCATCCACCACAGCGTTCGTCGCGGCCGCGCTCATTCTCGTTCCGGGGGCCGGGAGCAGCGCCGCGCCCGCCGCTCCGGCCCGGGCCGAGCAGGCTCACGACGACCATGACCACGAGAGGACAACGGACAACCGGCGCGGCTCGCTCGCGCCGACCTCGGCACAGCGCAGGGGCGCCGCCGAGACCGGGGCACTGACCCGCTGGAACACCCTCGGCACACCCGCCGCGCTCACGGCGGTCGAACAACCCCTGGCAACCGGGCTCCCGGCCGAACCGGTGGCCGCCGCCAAGGCGTACGTCGCGGCGAACCTCGGCGTTCTCGGCCTCACCACCAGCGGCGCGGCCGCCCTCGAGGTGCTCACCGAGCAGAAACTCGGCGAAGGCGCCGTCGTGATCCTCCGGCAGCGCTTCGGCGACCTGCCCGCGGGCCGTGACGGCCTGCTCTCGGTCGGCCTGCGCGACGGCGAGGTGTGGAGTGTGAGCTCCTCCCTGGCCCGCGACGCTGCCGCGCCCGCACCCGCCACCCTCAGCAAGGCCGACGCCGAGCGGATCGCCGCCACCGACGCCGGTCTCACCGCGCCCACGGTGCTCGGCACCGAACTGGTCGCGGTTCCCACCCCGGAGCAGGGTGCGCGCGCCGCCTACCAGGTGACTCTCGGACAGGACCTGACCGGGGCGGACCCGGTCGCGTACACCACCTGGGTCGATGCCCGGGACGGCGCCGTGCTGGTCAGCGAGAGCATCGTGGACTCGGACAGCGACAACCCGGAGTGGGACGTCTTCCCGAACTCTCCACCGGTCAGCAACTCGTCGGCGGACACCCGCAAGACCTGGTGCTTCCTGCCGTCGCGCCGCTGCGACGAGTCGCTCGCCACGCCGGCGTCCCCGCAGGCGTGGGACGTCGACCCGGCCACCGATCTGCCGACGTTCACGACGCGGGGCAACAACGCGATCGCGGTGCACAACTGGAACTCCAACGACCCGTTCTCGGTCGGCACCGAGACCGCCACCCCGAGCCCGGCCCGCGAATACCAGTACCCCTGGACCAACCAGTGGTACGAGGAGCAGTGCGCGCCGACGACGTTCGCGTCGGCGGCCCGCAACGACATCGACGCGGCTCGCGCCAACCTGTTCGCCCAGCACAACCGGATGCACGACTGGTCGTACCACCTCGGGTTCACCGAGGAGACCTGGAACATGCAGGCCGAGAACGCCTCCGGCGCCGGGCTGGGCAACGATTACGAACAGGGCAACGCGCAGGCCGGTGGGATCAGCGGCGGCCCGCCGGACTTCGCGGCCCGCAACAACGCCAACCAGATCACGCCGCCGGACGGCCAGGCGCCGATCACCAACATGTACCTGTGGCAGCCGATCGCCGGGGCGTTCTACGGCTCCTGCGTCGACGGCGACTACGACATGTCGGTGATCGCGCACGAGTACACGCACGCCATCACGAACCGCATGATCGCCGGGCCGAACGCGGGCCTGAGCTCACCGCAGGGCATGAGCGAGAGCTGGTCCGACCTGCTCGCGATCGAGTACCTGTACGAGCACGGCTACATGCCGAAGGGCAGCAGCGCCTACACCGTCGGCGAGTACGTGACAGGTGACGGCGGGGCGGGCATCCGCAACTTCAACATGAGCCGCAGCCCGCTCAACTACAGCCACGTCGACTACGACTTCGTCGGCCTGCAGGTGCACGCCTCCGGCGAGGTCTGGAGCGTGTCCAACTTCGATGTCCGCGCCGCGTTCATGAAGCGGTACGGCACCGGCAGCGCGGCGCTGCAGAAGGCCTGCGCCAACGGCAAGGTCGCGGTCACCAAGTGCCCCGGCAACCGCCGCTGGATCCAGCTGGTGTTCGACTCGTTCCTGCTGCTGGCGAACAGTGCCAACAGCCAGGTCGACGCCCGTGACGCGCTGATCGCCGCCGACCGGATCCGCTTCGGTGGCGCGAACCAGGACATCATCTGGAACGCGTTCGCGAAGCGTGGTCTCGGCGAGACGGCGCTCAGCAACGGCGCCGGCGACGTCGACCCGCGGCCGAGCTTCAGCTCGCCGTACGCGAACGAGTCCACGGTGACCTTCCGGCCGCTCGACGAGACCGGCACGGTCGTTCCCGGAGCGAAGCTGTTCGTCGGTGACTACCAGGCCCGTGCGGTCGCGGTCGCCGACACCGACCCGGCCACCACGCTGCCGGACACGGTCGACCTGGTTGCCGGGAAGTACACGTTCATCGCCCAGGCGCCGGGACACGGCGAGGCGAAGGTCAAGGCGACCGAGTTCAGGGCGGGCCGCGACCGGACCCTGACCGTGAAGCTGCCCACCAACCTGGCGTCCGGCACCAGCGGCGCCACCGCGACCGGTGACGGTGTGAACGTGCCGGCGCTGATCGACGACGACGAGGCGACGAACTGGGCCTCGCTGGCCAGCCCGATCGCCGGCAAGGGCGTCTCCGTCGACCTGGCCGGTGACCGGCAGCGGATCAAGCGGGTGCAGGTCAGCGCGATGCTGCGCCCGGCCATCGCCGGCAACGCCGATCCGCTCGGCCAGAGCCGGTTCTCCGCGCTGCGGCAGTTCACGGTCCTCGCCTGCACGGCGTCGGCCACGAACGACTGCGTCGAGGCGACCGACTACCGCACGGTCTACGTCAGCAAGCGGGACGCGTTCCCGTCCGGGCAGCCCCGGCCGCGGGCTCCGGAGCTGATCGTCCGGGACTTCGACATCCCGGACACGACAGCGACCCACCTGCGGGTCGAGGTCGTCACCAACCAGTGCACCGGCGCACCGGCGTACGCCGGTGAGCAGGATGCCGACCCGCGGGCGAACACGGACTGTTCGACGGCCAGCCCGCAGGCGCAGAACGTGCGTATCGCCGAGTTCCAGGCGTACGCCCGATAGGAGATTCCACCTGCCGGGGCGCACCACCCTTGCGCCCCGGCAGGATGGACCCATGAGTCGTGAAACTGTTGCCGTCACCGGGTCGACCGGTCAGCTGGGTGGACGCATCGCCCTGAAACTGACGGCGCTGGGCGTACCCCTGACATTGCTCGTGCGAGACGCGGCGCGGGCGCCGCAGCTGCCCGGCGCTGAGGCGGCGGTCGCGCCCTATGCCGACGGGCCGGCGGTGCGCAAGGCCCTCGACGGTGTGCGGACGGTGCTGATGGTGTCGGCGTCCGAGGCGCCGGACCGGGTGGCGCAGCATCACACGTTCGTCGACGCGGCCGCCGAGGCCGGTGTCGAACACCTGGTGTACATCTCGTTCGCGGGCGCGGCCCCGGACGCCACGTTCACCCTGGCGCGTGACCATTGGGCCACCGAGCAGCGCATCCGCGAGCGCGGGCTGAGCGCGACCTTCCTGCGCGACAATCTGTACGCCGATTTCCTGCCGCATCTCGCCGGCGCCGACGGGGTGATCCGCGGACCGGGCGGCGACGGGAGAGTGGCCGCCGTGGCGCAGGACGACATCGCCGACGCGGCCGTGGCCGTGCTGGGTGACCCGGCCGCGCACGCCGGGAAGGCCTACGAGCTGACCGGGCCGGAAGCGCTCAGCCTCGCCGAGATCGCGGACATCCTCGGGGCCCGGTACCACGACGAGACCGTCGAGGAGGCCTACGAGTCCCGGGCGGTCTACGACGCGCCGCGCTGGCAGCTCGACGCCTGGGTCTCCACCTACCTGGCCATCGCCGCCGGTGAGCTGGCAGCCGTGACCACGCACATCGCCGACCTGACCGGCCACCCGCCGATCGGTTTCCAGCAACTGCTGCGAAAGTGACCTGACGCCGGTCGGAAAACCGGACAGCCGGTGCTAGGCATAGACATGGAACCCGTGCCCGCACCCCGGCTGCACTTCGCCCCGCGTGACGGCGAGATCGGCGAGATCTACGGCGTGCTGCGCTCCGGCGGGCGGTACCAGGTCTTCTACGAGCAGGCCCCCGGCGGCCTCGGGCAGGCCAGCTCCGACGACCTGGTGATCTGGTGGGAGCAGCCGTCACCCGGGGCGCTGGGTGACGCCGGCTGTGGATCGGTGGTGGACGGGCCGGCGTTGTTCTTCACGCGTACCCCTGGGGTGATCGTGCGGGCGACGGCCGCGACCGGATCTGCCGGCTGGACCACCGATCAGGTCCTTGCCGTTGATCCGGACCTGCGCGACCCCTACGTGTGGCGCGCCGGCGACGAGTGGCGGATGCTGCTCGCCGGCGCCGACCGCATCGCGCAATATCGATCGACCGACCAGCTGGCCTGGGATTTCGTCTCCGATCTGGTCGCCTGGGACGGCGCGCGATGCCCGCGGCTCTTCCCGCTCGACGGCGCGTGGGTGCTGCTCGTCGCCGGTTCCTACGCGGTCGGCACCTACGACGGCCGGGTCTTCACGGCCGCGAGTCAGGGCGTTTTCGGTCGCGGCCGGCTCGGCCCGGTGGTCACCTTCGCGGATGCGGCGGGGCGGCGCTGCGCGCTCGCCCATCTCACCGGTCAGGCCAGTGCCTTCAGCCTCCCCTGGGTTCTTTCGGTACGCGGGCAGAGGCTCGTCGCCACGCCGCACCCCCACCTCGACCCGTACCTGACCAGCGGCGCCGCCGGGCTGACCGCCGCCGGGGGAGAGGTACGCGACAACGGCGAGCTGATCCTGAGCATGCCGGCCGGCGGCGAGACGCTGGTCCTGGCCGACGCCGACATCGTCGAGGTGACGGTCGAGGGGGTGAGCGGGCTCGGCGTGGCCCGGCGCAGCGTGCCGGGGTTGTCCGGGCTGCGGATAGGCCGGCTGTGAGGTGATTCGTTTGCGTTCCTGACGGCCGGGAATTGCACGGTCATGGAACGATTCGTGCGGGCGCAAGAGGGTGTCTACGACCGTGCCCTCGCGGAGATCGTCGACGGGAAGAAGCGCAGCCACTGGATGTGGTTCATCTTCCCGCAGCTCGCCGGCCTCGGCTCCAGCCCGACCGCCCAGCAGTACGCCATCCGCGACCTGGCCGAGGCCCGTTCCTACATGGCACACCCGCTGCTCGGCCCGCGCCTGGTCTCCTGCTCGTCGGCGCTGCTGGCTCATCCGGACAAGAGCGCCAACCAGATCTTCGGTTTCCCCGACGACCTGAAACTGCGGTCCTCGATGACCCTGTTCTCCCGGGCGGCCGACCACCCGACCGTCTTCCATCAGGTGATAGATCTGTTCTACGAGGGACCTGACGAGCGGACGCTCGCGCTTCTTGACCGGCCTGGATAGTCTCCGGGCATGTACCGCGAACCCCACATGCGGGTTTCCGACGCCGATCGTGAGGCGATCGTGGCCCGGCTGAACCAGGCGACGGCCGAGGGGCGTCTGTCCATCGAGGAGTTCAGCGAGCGGGCCCGGCAGGCGTACGCGTGCCGGACCTGGGGCGAGCTCTCCGAGGTGGTGTGGGACCTGCCGGCCCCGGCCGGCAGATACCCGGTGGTGCCGGTCGCGCCGCCCCGGCCGCCGCCTCCCGTCCCGCCGGTCGGCGGCCTGCCGCTCGTCTCGTTGATACTCGGCATCCTGTCGCTGCCGGCGACCATGTGTGTTCCGGTCGGCCCGGTCTTCTCGATCACGGCGATCATCACCGGGGTTCTCGGGATGCGACCGCCGCCGCGTGGCGCCGCCTACGGGCGCGGGATGGCAGTTGCGGGGATCGCGCTCGGCATTCTGGGGCTGATCGCGCAGATCGCGTTCGTGTTCTTCTTCGCGGTGTCATCCACGGGTGACGACTTCTAGGGTCTCCTCGATCGGTGTCGTGCAGGTGATCGTCCGGTCGCCGCGGGGCTGGAGCCGGCCGTCGGCGTCGGCTGCGTAGAGGGCGACCAGCTCGGTGGCGAGCTGGGACGGGATGCCACCGGTGGTGAGGGTGTCGTGCCAGGCCTCGCGCGGGATGGTGATCGTTGTCAGCGGCTTGCCGAGGGCCGTGGCGAGGGCTTCGGCGACCTGGCTTTCGGTGTAGGTGGGGGCGTCGAGAACGACGACTTCGGATTTATCCTCTTTTGTGGTCAGCGCTTGAGCGACTGCCTCGCCGATGTCCCGGGTCGCGACCATCGGGATTGGTTTGTCGGTTTCGTCGGCGAAGACCGGGTAGACGCCGGCACCGATCGCCGCGTCCAGTACCGTCTCGACCTTCTCCTGGAAGTGCGGTGAACGGATCGCGGTGAGGCGGGCGCCGGTCGCGCGCAGCCGGTTCTCCAGATCGTGCAGCCAGCGGATCGGGCCGGTGCCCTCGGCCAGGTCCGCGCCCCACGACGACAGCATGACGACGTGCGGGACGCCACTCGCCTCGACCGCGGCGGCCATCGACGTGATCAGGTCCCGGTGGGCCTCGGCGGTGAACGGTGGCACGGTCGGTAGCAGCAGGAACGCGCCGGCGCAGCCGTACAGGGCCCTGGTCAGGGCGGCGGTGTCGGCAAGGTCGGCCTGTGCGCTTTCTGTCCAGTTCCGGCCTTTTGTCACGGCGGTGCCGGGCCGGCGGCTGATGGCGCGGACCTGCCGGCCGGCGGTGATGAGTGCTCGGGCGGTGGCGCCGCCGACATGTCCGGTGACGCCGGTGATGGCGTAGGTCTCCGTCATGCCTCCTAGTGAAATCGCAGTTGGTGAGACGATCCATGTTCGTACGCCTCGTTCGCATGTTCGAGCGTCTACGCTGCGATGCCATGGACCCGCTCGGCGACCTCCTGGACGGGGTACGCGCCCGGACCGCCGCGTTCTGCCGGTCGGTGCTCGACCCGCCCTGGTCGCTGCGGATCTGCGACGAGGCACCGCTCGGGCTGGCCACCCCGCTGCACGGGCACGCCTGGATCGTGCCGGACCAGGGCGATCCCACCCTGATCGAGACCGGCGACGTGGCGATCGTGCAGGGGCCGGCGCCGTACACCGTCGCTGATGCGGTGGCGACCCGGCCGACCGTTTTCGTTCACCCCGGCAACCGGCTGATCACGGACGGCGGCGTGGACATCACGGCCGCCACCCGGCTCGGGCCGAACACCAGCACCCTCGGCCTCGGCTCCGGGGCCTCCACGGTGATCGCCAGCGGGTCCTACCAGGTCTCCAGCTTCGTCTCCGGCCGCCTGCTCGCGACGCTGCCGCCGGTCGTCCGGGTGCCGCGCGACCAGGTCCAATCCCCGATCATGGACCTTCTGTACGCCGAGATGAACCGTGACGAGCCCGGCCAGCAGGTCGTCCTCGACCGGCTCCTCGACCTGGCCCTGATCGCGGCGCTGCGCGGCTGGTTCGCCCGGCCCGCGGCCGACCCGCCCGGCTGGTACCGCGCCCACGGCGACCCCTGCGTCGGCCACGCCCTGCGGATCATCCACGAGGAGCCGTCGCGGCAGTGGACCGTCGCCGGCCTCGCCGCCGCCACCGGGGTGTCCCGTGCCGCGTTCGCCCGCCGGTTCACCACGCTTGTCGGCCAGCCACCGATGGCGTACCTGACGCACTGGCGTCTCGACCTCGCCGCCGCGTCGCTGCGCGAGTCCGAGGCGACACTCGCCTCGATCGCCCGGCAGGTCGGTTACGCCAACGCGTTCGCGCTCACGGTCGCCTTCAAGCGGGTACGCGGGACGACCCCGCAGCAGTTCCGCGCGGGCCTCGCTGGGTAGGCGCTGCGCTGGCGGTCTGTGCTCGTGTCCATCCTGTCCGTGTTCATGCAGGATTCTTTCCTGTCGCGACACGCAAGAGTGATGGGCATCACTGGGGTGGTGTTCGCCCAGCAGGACCGCATTCCTGTGGATCACCGGGGCTTCGGGGTGCTTTCCCGGACATGGACATGCGCCAAGATACGGCGCTGCGGCCGCAGCGCGCGCGCCGCAAAAGCGACAGGGGAGCGACAAGCGTGAACGGGTTCGAGCCCACCGCCGGCAAGCCCAGCCCGCCGGCCGATGCTGCCTCCACACCCGGCCCGGCAGCGTCCGGGCGCGACGTTCCCGGGCGCGATGTTTCCGGGCGCGATGTTTCCGGGCGCGATGTTTCCGGGCGCGGTGCGTCTGAGCGTGGTGCGTCCGGGCGTGGTGCGTCCGGAGAGCGGCGGCCGTCCCGGGCCGAGAATTTGCGCCTCACACGGATGCCGCAGCGCCCGGTGCCGCGAACCAGCGCCGCGCCCGCGCTTGGCGTTTCCGGCTTGTCCGGCGTTTCCAGCTTGTCCGGCGTTTCCGGGTTGTCCGGCGGGTCGGGTGGTCCGGTGGGGTCGGTCGGGGCGGGTGGGCCGGGTGGGCCGGGTGAACCTATCCCCGTAGGCGATTTGTCCGGCAAATCCGGAAAGTCGGTGGATGAGGGTGCTGCCGGTGGGACTCGGAAGCGGTGGGGGCGGTGGGTCGTGTTCGCCGTCGTGGTGGTGCTGCTGGCCGGGGCTGGCGTCGGCTGGGCGTACCGAAGGGGTCTGGAGAAAGAGGGCAGTGGGCCCGCGCCCCTGCGGGTGGCTGACCCGGTCGCGAGCGAGGTGGGGTTTCCTGCGGTGACTGGCGGTAGTGTCGAGGTGGTCGCGCCGGTTACCGAGGGTGTTGCTGCTTCGGTGAGTGTCGCACCCAGTGCGGTTGCGAGTGCGGGTGCCGGTCCGTCTGCCGGTGCGGCGACCGGGGTGACGGCGAGCGCTTCGGCGAGTGCGGTGGCGTCCGCTGCCTCCAGCCCGGCGGTCGTCGGCAAGCCTAATCCGAAGGGCGCCAACCTCGCGCTCGCCGGGGCCGCTACCGCGTCGGCGGTCGAGGGCGATCCGTGGCTGCCGGCGAAAGCGATCGACGGAGACATCACGACTCGCTGGTCGAGTGGCTTCGCCGACCCGCAGTGGATCACCGTCGACCTCAAGGAACGGTGGCAGCTGTCCCAGGTGACGCTCGAATGGGAGCACGCCTACGGGGTCAGTTACCGCGTCGAGACCTCGCTCGATGGCAAGAAGTGGACGGCGATCTACAGTACGAAAGCCGGCAAGGGTGGCTCGGTGACCGTCGACGCGAAGGCGTCCGTCGCGCGCTATGTGCGAATGTATGGCACGGAGCGCAACAGCAGTTACGGTTACTCTCTGTTGGAGCTGGAGGTTCGCTGAGCAAGAAGTTATTGCTCTTCGTGACTTCGGCATCGCAGTGGGTCTATTCGGACGATATAGGTCACAAAGCTCAAGCCGGAGGCCGGGTCGCGCGGGGCGAATCGGTAACCTGCCGGACATGCGCGCAACCACCGCAGTGATCGCCACAAGCGTCCTGCTGACCTTTGCCCTGACCGGCTGTGCCAGCGACGACGGCACCTCGACCGCACCGGGAGCCGCCACCGCGGCATCGGCAGCGGACCTGTCCGGCCTCGACGAGAGCACCGCGACCGCCTGCACGCTGGCGGAGAACGCGGTCCTCGGCCGGGCCGGCCACGACCTGGACCTGGAGTCCGCGAACCAGATCATCACCGCCGGGAAGACGGCGAAGAGCACGATGATCTCGACCCAGGCGAACGTCCTGGAGGTCAGCGTCCGGAAGGCCGAAGCGTCCGTCGGCGACCCGGACGAGCAGACGCTCACCGCGGCGGTGAGCACCGACATTCTCAAGTTCCGTACGGTTTGTCAGGATGTCGAGGCCCTGAAGGCCAGCATCCCGAAGGCGACCACGGGCGGTTCGGGCGCCAGCTCCGACCCGAACGAGCCGGTCGACCGTAGCGTCAGCTGAGGTTTTCTCCGGTACGGCGGTGACCTTCTAGAGTTGCCGCCGTGAAACCCTTCGTGTTCCGGCATGGCACCGGAAAATGGCCGGAGGGGGAGACCCTCCTGCACGTTTATGCTATTCCTGACCTTTCCCGGGACCACGAGCTTCGTGAACTGGTGACCGGCTGCCGGACCGCGCTGGCGGGGTACCCGCTGACGATGGTCGAGGATCGCTGGCTGCACATCACGATCTCGCAGATCACCGACGCTTTCGGTTCGGAGTATTCGCCGTCGGAGCGGGCCTCGCTGGCTGCTGCGTTGTCGTCGGACCTGGCGGGTTTCGGGGCCTTCGAGCTGACGGTCGGCAGTTGTCTCGCGCAGTCGTCGGTGGTGATGTTCGACGTCCATCCCGATGAGCGGATCGGCGCGCTGGGGGCGGCGGTGCACGCGACGATCGGGCGGGTACGCGGTGACGAGGCGCTGGGGTACAACGCCGGGGTGCCGCACATGTCCCTCGGGTATGCGCACGGATCGGCGGACAACGCTGACATTCAGCGTGATCTGCGCCGGGTGCGGCCGGGGCACGCGGTGATGCGGATCGGTTCGGTGTTTCTGGTGGAGGTGACGGTGTCAGCCGCGGCCAAGACGGTGACGTGGAGCCCGATCGCCGAGATCCCCCTCGGCTGATCCTGAACAGGCGGCGGCTGGCTGTCGGTCGTGGCTGCTGGCTGTCGCTGGCGGCTGCTGGCTGTCGGTCGTGGTCGCTGGCTGTCGCTGGCGGCTGCTGGCTGTCGCTGGTGGTCGCCGTGGTGTGCAGCTGGGGGCCGTGAGTGACAGCCGCCGAGCGGCCCATGCTGCTGAGGTGAGCTGAGCGATGCCGGCCACAGGTGGTGGCTCCTGGATCTTGTGCGGTTGTGATGGCGCGGGTTTCGCCATTTGTGGAGCGGTAGCGGCTTCGGGACGTCGTGGCGGTTTCCTTGGTGCGAGGTGCCGCTCGGAGATCTTGTGCGGTTCGGCCGGCTGATCGGCCACGAGTGCACGAGTTTGCGAGACGGCCATCCGTGGCGTCGCAGTGCTTTGGGTCCGACGTGGTGAGCGCGGTGGTTGACCGTTTCGACGTGGTGAGCGTGGTGCTTCGCCGATCTTGTGGAGTTCGGCGAGCCGTTTGCGCGTAATTCCGCAAGATCGGCTCGGCTTGTTCGATCTTGCGGAGTTGTGCGGGCACGTCTGCGGGGAAGTCCACAAGATCCAGGCCGAGCAGGGCCGTGCGGGCAGAGGGTCGCGGGCAGAGCGGCGCGGGCAGAGCGGAACGCGCGGGCGGAGCATACGCGCGGGCAGAGCGGAACGCGCGGGCGGAGCGGAACGCGCGGGCGGAGCGGAACGCGCGGGCGGAGCATACGCGCGGGCAGAGCGGAACGCGCGGGCAGAGCGGAACCGCGCGGGCAGAGCGGAACCGCGCGGGCAGAGCGGCGCGCGCGGGGCGGAAGAGGGTGCGTGGCGGGGCGGAGCGCGGGGCGGAGCGTGGGGTGCCTGCGGCGGAGGGCGCCGGCGCGGCGGAGGGCGCCGGCGCGGCGGAGGGCGCCGGTGCCCGGCATGGCAGTGGATGTTGCGTCGTGGCTGATCGCGATCTCTGTCGGGAAACCGGGTCGGCCTCGCGGATCCGCAGGGCCACCAGTTGTTACGCGATGAGCCGGTCGCCGGGCGAGACCGCAAACGGCGAAACTCGAGTGATGGCGTGGCGGCCGTCAACTCACGGGATCGCCAGGGCCGGGTTCGCCAGGTTGTCGTGGTGGCTGTGGTGAAGTTCAGGCATTCGTGGAGCGGGCGGCCCGCCTCTGTCGCCACCAGGGTGAACGGGCGGCCGGGGTGGGCGGCTATCGCCGTTGTCAGGATGGCTCGGGCGGCGCCACGGGAACGGTGCTGGGGCATTGTCGCCAGCCAATAGACGCCGATGCTGGCGCCGTCGTCGAACGTGTAGTCCGCGGCTGCCGGAGAAGTGCCGATGCGGGCCAGCCAGAACTGCCCGCCGGGGTTCGGTAACAGGCTCGGTGGCAAGGCCTGGCCCGGTGACCACGGCTGGTACGCCGGGAACGGGAATCCGTCGACCATCACCCGTTCTGCCACGGCCAGTTCTTCCGGATCGGTGGCTTCGGTTACGCGTACCCCTGAAGGGGTGAGGGTGTGGCGTGAGGCCCACATCGCCGCGGCGTTCTCCAGGTGGAGTTCGATCATGGCCGCATCGTAGCCGTGCGCGAAACGGAAACCCTCTCGCAACATGAACACGCGAACTGGGCGATTGTTCTTGTTTGTTCAGACACAAGAAATTCACGTGCGTCGACGTCTTGTGACGTTTGGCTTCCGTAATTCTATGCGTGTCCAGCACGGACATCATGTCGATGGGAGCCAATATGCGCCTGTCCCTCCGTCCCCTCATCCCCGCTGTCCTGACCGGTGTTCTGGTCAGCCTCTTCCTCGGCGCCCCGGCCGAGGCCGCGCCGACCGGAATCCCCACCAAGGCGACCGCGCAGACCTACCTCAACGCGCTGACCGTGGCCGCCGAGGCGAACGCGAGCACGTACGACCGTGACCTGTTCCCGCACTGGATCACGATCAGCGGCACCTGTAACACCCGCGAGACCGTGCTCAAGCGGGACGGCAGCAATGTGGTGACCAGTTCGGCGTGTGCGGCGACCTCCGGGTCGTGGTTCTCGCCGTACGACGGGGCGACCTGGACCGCGGCTTCGGACGTGGACATCGACCACGTGGTGCCGCTCGCCGAGGCGTGGCGGTCCGGCGCCAGCGCGTGGACCACCGCCAAACGGCAGCTCTTCGCGAACGACCTGACGCGTCCGCAGCTGATCGCGGTGACCGACAACGTCAACCAGTCGAAGAGCGACCAGGACCCGTCGACCTGGCAGCCGTCGGTCACGTCGTACCGGTGTACGTACGCCCGGATGTGGATCGCGGTGAAGTACTACTGGGCGCTGAAGCTCCAGTCGACGGAGAAGACGGCACTTCAGACGATGCTGAACACCTGCAGCTGACCTGCTAAATGCGGATAAAGGCGATAAGTCTGGCGCGCCAGCGCCGGACTTATCGCCTTTATGGGCTTCAGATTTGTGGGCTTCGGATTTACGGGCTTCAGGCGGGAGTGTCTTCGTCTACCCGGGTGCTGCCATCGAAGGACCCGGCGTCTCACGCGATTTCGCGGACGGCGCCGGTGGTGCGCTCGTAGACGAACGCCCGCAACGGCTGCGCTGAGACCGGCGCGACGCTGGTCGCCGCGAAACCGGCGGACCGGCCGCCGGCGCCGGCAAGAGCACCACCGGTCACCACCGGCGCGACGGCGGCGCCGTGGTCGGCCATCCGGACGGCCGCCGTGCTGCCGGCGGTGCCGAGCACGAACGCCGCGGCCATCGCCGCGCCGCGCAGGCGCCAGCTGATCGGCGCCACGGCGACGGTGGAGGAGGACTGGGTCTGCGGGAGGCGGATCGCGATGTCGGTCATGAGAACTACTGTCGGCCCTGCTCTTGGCCCTGACCCATGAGCGATCTGTGCGGTTCCTGTGAGCGCCGGCCGGAGAACACCGGCCCGGCACCACCGTTACTTCTTCTTCTGGTTGATCCGGATCATGTTGCCGGCCGGGTCCCGGAAGGCGCAGTCCCGCACCCCGTACGGCTGGTCGATCGGCTCCTGCAGCACCTCGCCGCCGGCCGAGCGAACCTTCTCGAACGCGCCGTCGACATCCGCGGTGGTGAAGATGACGCCCCGCAGCAAACCCTTGGCCATCAGCTCGGCCAGGGTGTCCCGGTCGGCGGGTGACGCGTTCGGGTCGGCCAGCGGCGGCTCCAGGACGATCTCCACGTCCTGGCCGGGCGCGCCGAGAGTGATCCAGCGCATGCCCTCGAACCCGACGTCGTTGCGGACCTCCAGGCCCAGCGCGTCGCGGTAGAAGGAGAGCGCCTTGTCGTGGTCGTCGACGGCGATGAACGTCTGCGCGATGGTGACTGTCATGCGTTCCACGCTACGGACGGGAAGCGCGGCCGGCTTCTCCGTTCCTGACCGGTCGCGTGTAAATCTTGGCGTAGCAGGCCGGGATCGCCGCGCCGGCCTCGTGCCCACGGGCCCGGTACGCGCTGGGACTCTCCCCGACGAGCTCGGTGAACCGGCTGCTGAACGATCCGAGCGAGGTACAGCCGACGGCGAAGCACACCTCGGTCACCGACAGGTCGCCGCGCCGCAGCAGCGCCTTCGCCCGCTCGATGCGGCGGGTCATCAGGTAGCTGTACGGCGTCTCACCGAACGCGGCCCGGAAACTGCGGGAGAAGTGACCGGCCGACATCAGGGCCTCGCGCGCCAGCGCCGGGACGTCCAGCGGCTCGGCGTAGTCACGGTCCATCCGGTCCCGGACACGACGCAACCGGACCAGGTCGTCGAGGGTCACCCCGAAACCATCGCACACATTTCCGTACGCACGAAGTCAGCCGGCGCGCTGCAGAGCCTGCGCCGCCTCGCTGGCCTGGACCCCCGCCAAGGCCGGCGTATAGCTGCGCCAGCAGCCCTTGCCGGCACGTTTCGCGGCATACATGGCGATGTCCGCGTCGCGCAGCAGCGTCTCGATGTCCGCGTCCGGTCCCGCCGTGGCCGCGCCGATGCTCGCGTTCGCCCTGGTCATCGCGCCGTCGCCGACCGGCAGCGGGGTTTCCAGGGAGCGCAGGACGCGGCGCGCGGTGTGTTCGGCGGCGGCCGCGTCGCAGTCGCGCAGCAGCACCGCGAACTCGTCGCCGCCGAGCCGGGCCACCAGGTCGTTGCCGCGTACCGATTCGGTCAGCCGGTGTGCCACCCCGGTGAGCAGGGCGTCGCCGGCGGGGTGACCGAGGGTGTCGTTGACGGCTTTGAAGCCGTCCAGGTCGATCAGGAGCAGCGAGACCGTGCCCGGCTCGTGGCCGTCCAGCGCCTCGGCCATCTCCTCCTGCAGGTGGGTACGGTTCGCCAGCCCGGTGAGGCCGTCGGTGTTCGCCTGGTGCCGCAGCCGGATCTCGTGCTCGCGCAGTTCGGCGAGGGTGTGGTCGAGTTCCTTGATCAGCCGGGTGTTGTCGTGGAAGGCGACCAGCTGCCGCCCGGCGACCAGCGCGATGATCACGCCGAGACCGGCGATGACACCCCAGAGGCGGCTCTTCTCGACGTTCTGCAGGTTGTTGTCGCCGCTTCTGCCGAGCAGCACCACCAGGGCGGTGAAGACGACCACGATCGAGCCGTAGGGGAGCAGGCTGTACGGCTTGCGGCGCTTGGCGCCGAACGCGGTCTGGTCGAACCGGGCGATGATCTCTTGGGTACGGGGACCGGCGGCGATCAGCAGCGACGGAAGGAACCGGATCGCGAAGACGTACGCGGGAAGTGTGACCGCGCTGCCCGGGGCGAGAAAGAAGCCGACGCTGTTGAAGGCGCTCGAGACGACCATCGGCAGAACGGCGGCCTTGTGCATCGGCGCGTTGCCGTTGAGGCTCATCTTGGCGGAGGCGAAGGCGGCGGTGAGGATGACGCCGCCGGCCGCGAGGTTGGCGATCAGATCACCTGTCGAGCCCCTCGTGTCCGCCGTGAAACACCACGCCACGACCGCGCCACCGACCATCACGGTGGCCGAGTCGAGCCAGAACGCGAGCCGTTCCCGGCCGGAGCGCTGCGGATGCGGGTGGGCCAGCATCGCGATGACCACCGCGCTGAGGCCGATCCCGAAGCAGGCGGTCTGCACGGAGCCGCCGTTGGTCAGCCCCTGGCCGCCGTTGAGCAGCACGGTGATCGTCTGGGTGGTGTCGCCGATGACGAAGAGCACGCCGGCCCCGGTCAGGACACGCCAGAACCGCTTGGTGGGCCCGGTCGCGACCCGGGAGACCTGCCACGACGAGTACGCGAGCAACACGTCGAGCGGCACCTGGAACGCCCAGTAGACGCGTACCTGGGACTCGGTGTGCCCGGCGAGGGTGAACAGCAGGATCACCGCGAGGATGGTCCACCAGGTGGCCGCGGTCAGCAGAGGGTCATGGCGCAGCGCGGGCGCGATGATCTCGCGGCGCCGCTCCGCGGCCTTCGATGACCTTTCCACTCTTGCGTTATCGGCCGCTGCCGGGACGCTTTGAGGTTTAGGGGGATGTGTACACGCGTACATATCGTATGTACGATCGTACGCATGTCCGTCCCCACCCGTACCGCGCCGACGCGCGAGGCGCGACTGGCCCGCATGGCCGTCGCGCTGGTGTTCCTCACCAACGGCGCGCTCTACGCGAACGTCGTACCCCGGTTTCCGCAGCTCAAGGCGGAACTCGGCCTGACCAACGCCGCTCTCGGATCGGCGATCGCGGCGATGCCGCTCGGCGCGCTGATCGCCGGGTTGTTCGCCGCCACGATCATCCGGCGGTTCCGGTCGGCGCGGGTCGCGTCGCTCGGCATCGTCCTGCTCGCGGTGCTGGTGCTGCTCGTCGCGTTCGCGCCGAATGTCTGGGTGCTCGGCGCGGTGTTCTTCGCGGCGGGCGCGCTGGACGCGATCGTGGACGTGGCGCAGAACGCGCACGGTCTGCGGGTGCAGCGGATCTACGGGCGGTCGATCCTGAACTCGCTGCACGGGTTGTGGAGCGTCGGGGCGGTCCTGGGCGGGCTGATGGGGTCGGCGGCGGCTGGGCTGGCACTCTCGCTGCCACTGCATCTGACGATATCTGCGGTTATTTTTAGCTTTGTCGCTCTTTTTGCCCTGAAATTCATGCTGCCTGGACCGGATGGGGCGGTCGTCACCTCCGAGGCCCCCGCCAAGAAGGGCTCTTACTCCGCACATGCCGTGCGGATGCTCGCCGTTCTCGGCCTGCTGGCCGCCTGCGGCGCTCTCGTCGAGGACGCCGGCTCCTCCTGGGGCGCGCTCTACCTGCGCAACGAGCTGCTCACCAGCGCCGCCGTGGCCGGCCTCGCGTTCGTCGCGCTCCAGGTCGCGATGACCATCGGCCGGCTGACCGGCGACCGCGTTGTCGACCGGTTCGGCCAGCGGACCGTGGTGCGCGCCGGTGGCGCGATCGCCGCGCTCGGCATGGGCCTCGCTCTGGCGTTCCCGTCGGTGCCGGCCACGCTGATCGGTTTCGCTCTCGCCGGTCTCGGTACGGCGACCCTGGTGCCCGCCGCGATGCACAGCGCCGACGAACTGCCCGGCCTGCCGGAGGGCGCCGGCCTGACCGTGTCGAGCTGGCTGCTGCGGGCCGGATTCCTGCTGTCGGCGCCGCTGGTCGGTGCGATCGCCGACCTGTCCAGCCTGCGGATCGGCCTGCTGACCGTGGTCGCGGCCGGTCTGATCACCGTGGTGTCCGCGCGAGTTCTGGTGAACCGGGTGGGAGAGCACTGATCAACTTCGATTGACGGCGGGGGCACCGACGCCTAACTTACGACACAGCTCCGTAAGTTTCGTCGCTCCGGCCCACCGAAGGAGTTCGTGTGAGAAAGGCACTGATGGCCGTCCTCGCCACGGCCGCCGTACTCATCCCCGCCACCCCACCCGCCCAGGCTCACGACCGATCGCTGCGGGACGCCGCGCCCCGATACTTGCGGATCGGCTCCGCGGTTGCCGGCGGCGGACACCACGTCGACCAGCCCTACCCGGACCCGTTCCCGAACGATCGTGCGTACCGCAAGGTCCTGGCCCGCGAGTTCAGCTCGGTCTCGCCGGAGAACCAGATGAAGTGGGAGTTCATCCACCCCGGCCGCGACGAGTACAACTTCGGCCCGGCCGACGCGATCGTCGCCTTCGCCCGCAAGAACGGCCAGGTCGTCCGCGGCCACACCCTGCTGTGGCACAGCCAGAACCCGGACTGGCTCGCCGAGGGCACGTTCACCAAGGCCGAGCTCCGGAAGATCCTGCGGGATCACATCGTCACCGTGGTCGGCCACTACCGCGGCAAGATTCAGCAGTGGGACGTCGCCAACGAGATCTTCAACGAGAACGGTGAGTACCGGCAGGAGAACATCTTCATCCGGGAGCTCGGGCCGGGCATCGTCGCCGACGCGTTCCGCTGGGCGCACCAGGCCGACCCGCGCGCGCAGCTGTTCCTCAACGACTACGGGGTCGATTGGCCGGGGGTGAAGGTCGACGCGTACCACGCGCTCGCCCAGCAGCTTCTCGCCGCGCGGGTGCCGCTGCACGGTTTCGCCTCGCAGGCGCACCTGAGCATGCGGTACGGCGCTCCCGACCAGCTCGCGAGCGTGCTGCAACGGTTCGACGACCTCGGGCTGCACACCGCGATCACCGAGCTGGACGTGCGGATGGACCTCCCCGCCACCGGGGTGCCCACCGCTGACCAGCTGGCGACGCAGGCGGTCTACTACAAGACCGTGCTCGACGCCTGCCTCGCCGTCGCCGGGTGCAACTCGTTCACCCTCTGGGGATTCACCGACAAGTACTCCTGGGTGCCGGTGTTCTTCCCCGCCGAGGGCGCGGCCACGGTGATGTGGGACGACTTCGGCAAGAAGCCGGCCTACTACACGCTGCTGCGCACGCTAGCTCGCGCGTAGCAGGTCATCGGTGCGCATCCGGGGGTCGTACGCCCGGCAGGTGCCGGGCCGGGACCGCTTGGCCCGGTACATCGCCAGGTCCGCGTCCTCCAGCAGCTCCTCGGCGGTCCGGACCCCGTCGCTGTACGCGATCCCGACGCTGGCCCGGGTGCGCACCATCCGTCCGGAAATGGCGAACGGCTGGGATATCGAGTCGATCACCCGCTGAGCGATCTCCACCGCTTGCTCGGTGCCGGTGATCGGCTCGAGTAGCACCGCGAACTCGTCACCGCCGAACCGGGCGGCCATGTCCGAGTCCCGGATCGCGCCGCGGATCCGGTCGGCGACCCCGCGCAGCAGCTCGTCGCCGACGCTGTGCCCCAGGGTGTCGTTGACCTGCTTGAACAGGTCCAGGTCGAGGTAGAGCAGCGCGGCCGGCCCGGTGTTGACGACCTGTTCGACGCGGGTCAGGAAGAGCTTGCGGTTCGGCAGCCGGGTCAGCGGGTCATGGTGCGCCTCGTGCACCGCGGCCTGGGTGTGCGCGCCGGTCAGCGCGAGGCTGGCCTGCTCCGCGAACGCCTCCAGGATCTCCGCACCGTCCCCGGCGATGACGAAGGCGCCGGCGTACTCCTCCCCGATCTTGACCGGGGCGGCGAGGACCGGGCCGCCGGTGACCGGCCCTTTCCCGGCGAGGGCCTGATCGGCGGCGGCGATCAGCACCTCGTTGCGGACGTCGGTGCCCCGGCTCATCGACGCGACGGTGAGAGCCGCGCCGTCCCGCAGCACCAGCGCCGTCGTCGCCCCGGCCAGCAGCGACCGCGCCCCGTCGGTGATCGCGTCCAGGGTCTCGTCGACAGGCGTACGCGGATTCACCATCCTCTGCACGCGCAGCAACGTCTCCAGCAGCCGCTCCCGGCGCTCCAGTGCTTCCAGCAGCTCCAGACGCGACGCGGCCTCCCGCTCCCGTTCGCGGCGCAGCTCCCGCTCGGTCTCCAGGGTGCGCAGCCCGCGCAGGGCCAGGCCCAGCACCCGGGCCATGCCCTGGAGCATCTGCCGCTCCTCGGGGTCGAACGCGTCGCCGGCCCGGGCCACCAGGATGCGGTCGCCGGTGTCCCGGTCCAGCGGGTGCACGGTCAGGTGCATCGGGCCGAGACCCGGGAAGTCCGCGATGTCGTCGCCGGCCGGCAACCCGGTGAACAACGCCACGTCGGGGGACCGGCCCAGCCCCACCGAGGCCGGCACGGCGTCGCCGCAGACCACCGCGGCCAGCTCGGCGTCGGTGGCCTCGGCCGCGCGCTGCACCGCGATCCGGGTCGCCGCGGCGATGTCGCCGGCCCGGGTGATCGCGCTGAAGAACTCGGTGAGCTGCAGCGAGGACCAGCCGGGCATGTCAGCTCACCGCGAGCGCGGCCACGGACAGGTGGTGCATGCCCTTCGCGTTGGCACGGCGGACGATCTCACCGTTGGAGAAGAAGCCGCTGTACGGAACCGGCTTGAGCACGTCGCGTACCCGCTCGCCGGCCAGGTCGACGCCGTCACCGCCGAGCGCGATCAGGCGTACCGAGCAGTCGAAGACCAGCACGCCGAGCGCGTCCCGGCCGAGTTCGCCGATCGCCTCGCGGGTGGCGACGGCAGCCGCGTCGACGACGTTCTCCCGGTCGCCCTCCATGAACCAGACCATCGCGCCCTCCGGCGTGTCGGCCAGCCCGGAGATCGACCGCTCGGCCGGGTCCGCCTCGAAGATGATCCGGATGTCCTCGCCGGTGCGCCGGGCCAGCCCGAGCGGGCGTACCGCCGCGAACGTGAGGAACGCCGCCGGGTCGTCGCCGAGGCCGGGCGCGGCGCCGGTACGCCGCAGGTAGGTGTCGAGCGCCGGCTCCCCGTCCAGCTCGTAGATCTTGCCGCCCTCGCTACGGGTAACCACCATCGGCTCACCGATCTTGTGCCAGCCGTGTGCCAGGCCGACCCCGAGCGGGGACGGGGAGCCCAGGGCGGCGCCGAGGACAGCGTTCGGGAGCACGCGTACCGTCGCGCCGTCGCTGACGAAGCTGACCGTGCCGGTCTGTGTCAGGTCGTCGGCCGCGCACCCCCCGACCAGCGGCACCCCGGCACCGGCCACCGAATAGGCGCCACGGACCATCTCCTGCTGGTCGCCGCTGCGCCCGTCACCGAGCAGCAGCACCACCCGGTGCTCGGCGTCGATGTCGTCGAGGCTGGAGGCGGCGGTCACCCCGGCTTCGTAGAGGTCCATGCTGTCGTGCTCGATCGCGCGTACCGAAGCGGTGAAACCGGGACCGCCCAGAGCGGTCACGACGACGCCGCTGCCACGGCCGTCGCTGGTGAACTCGCCCGCCGTGGAACAGCCGATCATCAGCACGTCGCCGCCGGCCGCCGCGTGCACCGCCTCGGCCATGGCCTGGGTCGAGTGCCGCAGCGCGGCGAAGACGAGCAGCAGCGTGGGTTGCCGCCCGGCGATCGCCTCCCGGCACGCCTGCGCGCCGGCCTCGGCGGGGTCCTCCAGAAGGCTGCGCCCGACACCGAACCAGCGCTCATCCACGTTGTGCATCTCGGGTCCCTCTCCGCGTCTCTCTCCGGGTGGGTGCATCGGCACCCTTCGCGAAAACCTGAGCGTTGGTACGGTCCAAGGGTGAAACTTGGCCCGGACGAACCACTCGCAGGGCCCTGGCAGGAGCTGACGCCGATCGATTTCGCGGCGTCGGTGCAGGCCGCGGCGGGGTCACCGGCCGGGCGCCCGCGCCTGATCGCCGTGGATGGCCGGAGCGGCAGCGGCAAATCGACCCTCGCGGGCCGGCTGCGCGAGCTGACGCCGGGCTCGGCGGTCGTGCACACCGACGACGTGGCCTGGTGGCATTCCCGGTTCGGCTGGGCACCGTTGATGATCTCCGGCGTGCTGGACCCGCTGCACGCCGGTCTCGGGGTGCGGTTCCGGCCACCGGCCTGGGAGCAGCGCGGCCGCGAGGGGTTCATCGAGGTGCCGGCCGGCTGCTCCGCCGTCTTCGTCGAAGGCGTCGGCGCGTCCCGCCGCGAGCTGCTGCCGCTGCTCGACGCCGCGATCTGGGTGCAGTCCGATTTCGCCGAGGCCGAGCGGCGGGGCATTCTTCGCGATGTCGATCGGGACGGGCTCGACCCGGGCACCGCGAAACGGGAGTGGGACGAGTGGATGGCCGAGGAGATCCCGTTCCTGCGCGCCGACCGCCCGTGGGAACGCGCAGGCTTCGTCGTCCGGGGCACCGGTGACGGAACGCCCGGCACGCTCACCACGTCGAAGCGGGCATGAGACGGATCCCGCTGCTGCTCGCCGTGGCCTGCCTGGCCGCGTGCGGTGACGACGCCCCCGCCGCCGCGCCGTATCCACCCGGCGCCTCCTCCTTCTCCGCCTCCTCCTTCTCCGCCTCCTCCTTCTCCGCCTCCTCCTTCTCCGCCTCCTCCTTCTCCGCCTCCTCCTTCTCCGCCTCCTCCTTCTCCGCCGCTGCCGGTGACTGCGGCTCCTTCGACCTCCACCAGGGCGAGGAGGTTCCCGGGGACGCGGTGACCTGCCTGCTCGACGCGTTCACGGCGAAACGGGTGGCCACCCTGAAGGTGACGTCCCCGACCACCGAGGGCGACCCGATCCCGGTCACCTACGCCACCCGCGCCGACGGCCGGATCGACGTCACCACCGACTCCCGGCAGGACAATTTCGGCACCCAGATCATCGAGCGGGTGACCTGCTCGGCCGCCGTGTACTCGGAGGCCGAAGGCGTCGCTGTCAGCGAATGCGGCGAACCACTACGCGTCGAGGAGTGATCGATGCCGTCTCGGGACGACGACCTGGCCGTGCACCTCCCGCACGGGGAGGACGTCTACCGCGACCTGCACACCCACCCCGAACTCGCCCACCCCGAAATCGCCCACTTCGAACTCGGCTTCGCCGAACACCGCACCGCGGCCACGATCGCCGCCACGATCGCCGCCGAACTGACCACGGTCGGCGGATGGGAGATCACCGAGCGGGCCGGCGTCACCGGCGAGGTCGCGGTCCCGCATGACGGCGCCGGCCGGGGCATCCGCAATCCGCTTGCCGTCGTCGCGTCGTAAAGTGTCGACCCATGTCGATTCGCGCGGTCGTCTTCGATGTCGGTGGGGTGCTGTCGGTGGTCCCGCCCGGACCACGGGTGGCCCTCCCGGCCGGCGTCGGCGACGCGACCATGGCGGACGTCTGGGCCGACGGCGAGCTCGGCCGGATCACCGAGACCGACGTGCACACCGCCCTGCGCGACCGGCTGGGCCTGTCAGCCGGGCAGGTCACCGACGTGATGGACGAGATCTGGCGGCAGTACCTGGGCGTCGCCAACACCCGGCTGATCGGGTACGCCCGAACCTTACGGCCGGACTACCGGACCGGAATCCTCAGCAACAGCTTCGTCGGCGCCCGGGAACGCGAGCAGCAGCGATACGGGTTCGGTGACCTGGTGGACGATTTGATCTACTCGCACGAGGCAGGCATGAGCAAGCCGGACCCGGCGCTCTGGGCACTCACCTGCCGGCGGATGGGCGCCGAACCGGGCGAGATCGTGTTCGTCGACGACTCCCCGGAACTGGTCCGGCAGGCGCGGGAGTTCGGGCTACGGGCAGTGCGTTTCACCGAGACGGAGCAGGCCATCGCCGAGATCGACGGGTGGCTGGGCCGATGAGCGGGTTCGAGCCGCGGTTCGTCAGTTACTGCCAGTACCAGATCTTCACCGGCGAGGGCGGCGACGGCCTGGAGATCTACACGGCCGGCGACGAATTGCTGCACGTCGGCGGCCCGGACGAGTGCACCGCGTTCACCGGCCTGCACACCGGAACCGTGCAGATGCGCATCGAGGCCTTCCCGTCCGAGCCGCCGCTGCTCTCCGGCGACGACTGGGACGCGGCCTCGGAGACCACGCTCTGGTGCCCCACGGGGTCACTGACCGTGAACGGCCTGATGTCCGACGATCACACCGACGTGCCCCTTGCGGTGCCCGGACTGGCGAGGGTACGCGTATACGCCCGCAACCGTATCCACGACGGACTCCGTACCGACGCCGACCCGGCCGAGCAGCACGAGCTGCACGTCTGGCCGGCGTCCGAGGAGACCGCCCTGCGAACGATCGTCGGCGACGGCACCCGGAGCACCTGGTCCCCGAAACCCGCCCACGCCGCCACCTGGGCCATGTCCCGCCTCCTGGACACCGGCCCGGCCGATCCGGGCTCGTCGCGGGTGGCGGTCGTGCGGTGCCGCGCGGTGGCGCCGGGCGGGCGCTGGTCGCCGCCACCGACGATCTTCGCCGGCGACCTGGAGATCCAGTTGCGTGCGGCCGGCGACGACAGGTGGACGTTCACATGGGCGCTCGCCGACCGGCCCATCTCCCCGTCGCCCGCGGCAGCACTGCCGGACGCGGCGCCGAGCACGGTCCGGGCGGTCGTCGAGGAGGACGGGACGCTGACCGTGCGGCACGAGGGCGTACCCGGTCATCAGGCCGTGCTGCTCGGCCTGATCTGGGACTACCTGATCGACCTGCCCACCGGCGTCCCGGTCGCCTGGGAACAACCGATGCGTGCCAAAGCGGCCGAAGCCACCCGGCGGGCCGCGAAGAAGCAGCGCGAGCGCGCCGAACGGGAGATGGCGGCCTGGGGTGGTACCCCGCCGACCGAGCGGCTGCGCGGTGTACGAGCACGCGCGAAAGCCCTGGCCACACTGGACCGCCCGCTGCTGGACCACCTGGAACGACTGCCGCCGGAGCGCCAGCGCGAGGTAGCCTGCTGGGCCGCCCGCCGAGCCATGCAGACCGCCGGCCTGGACCGTGTCGGCTGGATAGCCGCAGCCCTGGAGGCGGTGGAGTCCGGAGATCCGTTGCCCGCCGCCTTCACCGACCACGGCGAAGCCTTCCGGC
Organism: Actinoplanes sp. CA-015351; assembly: GCF_050955685.1. NCBI lineage: Bacteria > Bacillati > Actinomycetota > Actinomycetes > Micromonosporales > Micromonosporaceae > Actinoplanes > Actinoplanes sp. CA-015351. Next base: position 4,758,275 of record NZ_CP192102.1, on the reverse strand, counting down.
GGCTCCTGGAGGACCCGGAGGTGCCCCAGACGATCCTCGACGTCCGCGGCGCGTCCTCCCGGATGCTGCACCAGGCGGTGGCGTTCCCCGCCCTGCTGGCCCTGACCGAGGACGACCCCCTCGCCGCGGCGATAGAGGCGATCTGGACAGCGGCGGCCGCCCACGGCAACGACTTCCCGACATTCCTGGCAGCCGCCCACCACGCCTGACACCCGCCGCCAGCCGGCGATTCGCAGGCCCGCCTGGTCCCGGCCCCGCGCCGAGCCACTGGATACGACGTCACGGAGGGGCTGCGCCCGCGAACCGCTGCCCGGGCGTAGACCCGGGCACACGGTGTCGTCACATGCACCCTGCCTCACCCTGCCGGCTGGCTCTCAGCGCTGTCACGGGACCGTTTTCACAGTGCTGAGCGACAGCCGGCCCCCGGCCAACCGGCTGTCGCTCACGGCGGTCGGCTGTCGCTTACGGCGGTCGGCTGTCACGTGCGACTGCCGGCTGTCACGCAGGGCGGCCGTGGTGTTCAGCCGGGCGGGGCTGGCTGTCGCGTGCGGCTGCTGGCTGTCACGTATGGCGGCCGTGGTGTTCAGCCGGGCGGGGCTGGCTGAACACCACGGCCGCTGGGGAGGGTGACCGTGCACCGGTCGCGATGGTCGCGCAGCGGCCGGGAGTGGGCAGGGGGTCGCGGTGGACTCTCGAATACGCCGTTGATGCGTTTGTTGAGGGCGGTTACGCGTATCAAAGAAAAGAAGCGCAACCGCCGTCAGCGAACGTAGATGGTGGGCTGGGGCGGGGTGGTCATGCCGTTGCCGAGGAAGAAGCTCGGGTGCGGCGGCTGGTTGTAGGCGGTGTTCTGCCAGGCGATCGCGGTGCGGTACTGCGCGTCGTGCATCAGCGTGTGGATGCGGCGGTCCGTGGGCGCCGGGGTGCTGTAGATGCGCAGCGCCGACGAGTCGGACAGGCGCCAGACGATCTCCTCGCGCCAGTCGCCCAGGATGTCGCCGGAGAGTGCCGGGGTCTGCTTCGTGGTGTTGTTGGACGCCACGCCTGACGCGGTGAGCAGACGGGTGTCGCCGCTGGTGCCGTATTTGTCCACCCGGGTGGCGTCCACCAGCTCGCGGACCGGGTCGGCGTCCCACCAGGCCAGGAAGTTGGTGGAGGAGGGTTTGCGGCCTACGTTCTGCCCGGCCGTGTTGGAGAGGCCGTCCACCGATGACGACCAGGCCTCGGCTCCGGCGCTTCCGGCATGGACGTCGCCGGCCACCGCGCGGCCGTTGTCGCAGCCGCAGGAGGCGTGCGACCAGATGATCGCGCCTGTCCTGGCATCCAGCATCGCGTCGGTCGGCTGGGTGGTGCTCTCCGACGGGCGGTACACCTCAAGCCCGGCGCGGGCCGGGATCAGGTCGCCGACGTGCAGGGAGTCGCCGTGGCCGAGGCCGGTACGCCACATCAGGGTGCCGTTGTCGTTGATCGCCGCAGCGCCGTAGATGATCTCGTCCTTGCCGTCCTGATCGGCGTCGGCGATGGACAGCTGGTGGTTGCCCTGGCCGTAGGCGCCGGTGTTGCTGGTACCCGAGTCGTAGGTCCAGCGGCTGGTCAAGGTTCCGTTGCGGAAGTCCCAGGCGGCGACGACAGCCCGGGTGTAGTAACCACGGGCCATGATCAGCGAGGGGCGGACGCCGTCCAGGTACGCGGTTCCGGCCAGGAAACGGTCGACCCGGTTGCCGTAGGAGTCGCCCCACGACGAGACCGTTCCGCGGGCCGGGGTGTAGTTGACCGTCGACAGCGCCGCGCCGGTCTGGCCGCTGAACATGGTCAGGTACTCCGGGCCGGACAGGATGTACCCGGAGGAGTTGCGGTGGTCGGCGGTGGACGAGCCGATCACCGTGCCGGTGCCGTCGACAGTGGCGTCGGCCGTCTTCATGGCGACCTCGGCCTTGCCGTCGCCGTCGTAGTCGTAGACCTGGAACTGGGTGTAGTGGGCGCCGGCCCGGATGTTGCGGCCCAGGTCGATGCGCCACAGCCGCTGGCCCTGCAGGGTGTACGCGTCGACGAGGACGTTGCCGGTGACACCGGATTGGGAGTTGTCCTTGGAGTTGGACGGGTCCCACTTGAGGACGATCTCGTAATCGCCGTCGCCGTCGAGGTCACCGACCGAGGCGTCGTTGGCGGAATAGGTGAAACCGGAACCGGCGGCCGGCACCGACAGCGGCACGTCGAGATAGCCGCTGCCGAAGGAGAGCGAGGTGCCTGACGCCGCCTGCTCGACGCCGTCGACCACGGCACGGACCGTGTAGGAGACGCCGGCTGCCGCCCCGGAATCCAGGTAGTTCGTCGAGTTGGTGATCGGCGTGGCGGTGATCTTGGTGCCGGCCCGGTAGACGTTGAAGCCGGTGGTGGAGGCCTCGGTGCCGAGCAGCCGCCAGGAAACCAGGTTGGCGGATCCGGAGCGGACACTGATCAGGCCGCGGTCGAGGTCCTCCATCTGCCGGCCGGCCTCGGCGAGGGCGGGCACGCCGTTCGCGGCCGGAGCGTCGGCAGCCGATGCGGGGATCATCGAGATGCCGACGAGCAGGGCCGGGACGGCTATACCGCCGGCTAAGACGAGGAGACGCCTTCGTTGCATGGTGGGTCCTTCCCTGGGGATGAGGATCGGCGGCGGGGGACCACCGATCCATTCCAGTAGATGCGACACCACATCGATGACAACAGATTTTTAGGCGGCGATTTCCAGCGATTCCTGCCAGACCGCCCACCGGGTCGACGGGCCGAGGCCCTTGGCCTTGTACATCGCCAGGTCGGCGCGGTGCACCAGCTCGTCGTGGTTCAGCTCGCCCGGGGCGGACACCGCGACACCGACGCTCGCGGCCAGGTTGATCAGCCGGCCGTGCACGGCGACGGGGCCCAGCGCGGCGGCGATCCGCCCCGCTACGTCGTACGCCTGCTGGGGTGACGTGAGGTCGGAGAGGACGACGGCGAATTCGTCACCGCCGAGACGGGCCGGCAGGCCCGGCGAGGGCACGCTGCGGCGCAGCACCTCGGCGAACTCGATGAGAACGAGGTCGCCGGACTTGTGCCCGAGCGTGTCGTTGATCTCCTTGAAGCTGTTCATGTCGATCACCAGGATCGCCGAGTGCAGGCCGGAGCGTGCACCCCGGGCGAGACCCTTGTAGGACGTGGCCCGGAACCGGCTGCGGTTGGCGAGCCCGGTCAGCCCGTCGGTGAGCGCCTGCTCGTCGGACTCCCGCTGCACGAGGGTCTGCCGGAACAGCACGAGCGCGCTGATCGCGGCGCCACCGAGGGCGAGCCCGCCCCACGGGGAGAACGTTCCGGACTTCACGGCGGCGTCGAGCATCAGGGCGTGCGCGACCACGACCGCGAGAAAGGGCAGGAACCGGCCGATCCGGACCGGGCTGAACACGAAACCGTTCGAGACCCGCGACCGGCTCTGCTCCACGGCGGCCGCGGCGAGCAGCGCGTCCGTGGTGATCCACAGGTAGAACTGCCAGGACGACTGCAGGTAGAGCCCGTGCGCGTCCAGGTAGCCGTTCAGCGCGTCGCCCAGGAACAGCACCAGCGTGCCGGCGGTGAGCAGCTGCAACGGGCGGCGCGCGGACTCGTTGGCGCCGCGCAGCAGCGCCCGGGAGACGCTGAACAGCAGCGCCAGGTCACCGATCGGGTAGATCACGGCGCTCACCGCGACGTCCATGGTGAGCCGGTGGCTCTGCAGCAGCGGGTCGACAGCGGTGTACCAGAGCACCATCGAGCCGCCGACCAGCACGGTCATCGCGTCGAGGGCGGTCTTCCAGCCGTCCCGGCGGTTCATCGGGGCGAGCGGGAACCGCTGCAGCGCGATCAGCAGCGCCACCACGAACATCATGTGGATGACGTCGTTGGCGGTCGACGAACCGTCCGGGTCGGCGAGCAGCAGCACCGGCACGCTGATCACCAGGATGGCGAAGCAGCCGGCGACCGCACCCCACGCCTGGCGCAGACGCGGCGCGAGGTGCGGGAGCCGGGCCGCGCGTACCGCCGCGATCAGGCCGAACACACCGAAGCTGAACCGGGCGGCCTCGGCCACCCATTCGTTCACGTCGGTCGCGGCCGCCGATCCGGCCAGCCCGAACATCGCGGCGACATAGAGCAGTCCCAGCGCGAGATAGGAGCCGGACGGCAGGCGTGGCTCCGGCACACGGTTGGTCCAGGTGTGCAAGGTTCCCCCTCCGCCGGTTCTGACCTTCCGCTGATCGGTTCCGGTCATCACCGACTTGAGAAACCCCTCGGTTGCGGAGCTGCACCTTAGGATCGCGGGATGCTCACCCACGATCAGGCGGTCACCACTGCCCACCGGCTCGCCGCTGAACTCGAACCCGGCGCGATCCAGCGCGACCGCGACGGCGCCACGGTGATCCCGCACGACGCCCTGTCCGCCGTCGACTCCTCGGGCCTGCTCGGCATCACGATCCCGGCGGCCGACGGGGGTCCCGGCCTCGGCCCGCGTACCCTCGCCGAGGTCACCCGCATCCTGGCCGCCGCCGACCCGGCGATCGCGCAGGTGCCGCAGGGCCACTTCCTGATGATCGACATCCTGGCCGTGCACGGCTCGCCGCCGGTGCGCAAGGCGCTCTTCGCCGACGTCCTGGCCGGCAAGCGCATCGGCAACGGCCTCGCCGAACGCGGCGGCAAGCATGCGCAAGACCTACGGACGCGGATCACCGACGGCGTTCTGAACGGCGTCAAGTACTACACCACCGGCGCCCTGACCAGCGCCTGGATCGCGGTCAGCGCCCTGAACGAAACCGGTCGCCTGGTCCTGGCCTTCGTCCCCCGCTCAGCTCCGGGCGTCACGGTCGGCACCGACTGGGACGTGATCGGCCAGCGCGCCACCATCAGCGGAACCGCTACTTTCCGTGACGTTCCGGTGTCATCGGTCATCGACTACGCCTCCGCCTACGAAGTCCCGCAACAGCTCGGCGCCCGCGCCCAGCTGGTGCACACCGCCATCGAGGCAGGCATCGCCGGCGCTGCTTTGCGCGACGCCCGGGCGTACCTGCGCTCCACCGCCCGCCCCTCCAGCGAGGCCATCCGCGCAGGTCACGACAGTGCCACCGCCGATCCGCACGTCCGCCACCGATATGGCCGCCTCGCCAGCCGGGTGCGCGCCGCCGAGGCCCTGCTCGCCTCGGCGGCAGCAACCCTCGAGGAGATCGGCCTGGGCCCGGCCTCCCCCGCCGAAGCAGCCCGGGGATCACTCACCGTAGCCGCCGCCAAAGCCTTCGCCAGCGAGATCGCCGTCGAGGCGGGCTCCGAACTCTTCACCCTCTGCGGCACCAGCTCCGCAGCCGCCACATGGGACCTGGACCGCCACTGGCGCAACGCCCGAACCCACAGCATCCACGACCCCATCGACTACAAATACGCCCACATAGCCGCATATGACCTCTCCGACGTCCCCCCACCCAACCACGGCCAGATCTAATTCCTGGGTACGCCCGACGGCCTCCCAACCGCATCACCGTGCCCCCGCCCCGTCCGCCCCTGACGCCCACACCCCGGCGCGCCCCGCCGCCACCCCGGCGCGGCGTCACCCTCACCCCAGCCACCACCCAAGCCCTCCGAAGCCCTCACCGGCAACCACCCGCGTCCGCCCGCCCGCGTCCGCCCGCCCGCGTCCGCCCGCCCGCGTCCGCCCGCCCGCGTCCGCCCGCCCGCGTCCGCCCGCCCGCGTCCGCCCGCCCGCGTCCGCCCGCCCGCGTCCGCCCGCCCGCGTCCGCCCGCCCGCGTCCGCCCGCCCGCGTCCGCCCGCCCGCGTCCGCCCGCCCGCGTCCGCCCGCCCGCGTCCGCCCGCCCGGGTCTGCCGCCCGCGTCCCGGGGCGTCAGCGTCAGCCGGCTGAACGCCACGGTCGCCGTGCGTGACAGCCGGCAGCCCTGAGCGACAGCCGACCCTGAACGGCTGTCGCTCACGGCGCCCGGCTGTCGCTTACGGCGGCGGGCTGTCGCTTACGGCGGCGGGCTGTCGCTCGCGGCGCCCGGCTGTCACGCACGGCTGCCGGCTGTACGGCGTGGCGACCGTGAGCGACAGCCGGCGTCCGCCAGGGACAGCCAGTTCTCGGCGGCTGTCGCGCACGGCTGCCGGCTGTCACGTATGGCGACCGCGAGCGCAAGCCGGCGTCGATGCTCATGTCCGGCTTGTGCTTGTGGTCGTGCTGGGCCTGTTCCAACGACCGTGAGCACAAGCCGCCCGCTCGCAGCAGGCCTGCCGCGTGGCCTGGCCCTGGGCGCACGGTGACCCCGCCCCGGGAGCGCGGTCACCTCGCCCAGGGAGCACGGGCACCTCGCCCAGGGAGCACGGGCACCTCGCCTCGGGAGCGCGGTCACCTCGTTCCGGGCACACGGTGACCCCGCCTTGGGTGGATGGAGTCACACGTAACCGCTGTGTGTGTCCTCGTCCACGTGAAGTCGGCGGACGTGTGCGCTGGTGCCCTGCGCCGAGCGGCAGCCAGCAGCATCGGCCGGCCCGGCCTGGCATGGGGCGCGAGGGAACGCGTGCGAGTGACGCCGACCGCCAACAGGTCGCGGATCAACTCCCGAGCGTCGCGGGCCGCGTCCGGGGCGCCGCGGGCCGCGTTCGGGGCGTCGACTTTCGCGTTCGGGGCGTCGGCTTCCGCGTCCGGGGTCAAACGTGCGCGGTGCTGGGGCGGCGGGATGTCGTAGGGGAGTGGGAGGATGCGGGCATGGCGTTACGGGTGGATCTGACGTTCGACACGGTCGACGCTGAGGCGCTGGCTGAGTTCTGGAAGCTGGCTCTCGGTTACGAGGACGAGCCGCCGCCGGCGCCGTTCGCGACACGGGAGGATTGGGTGGCCTCGTTCGGGGAGCCTGAGGAGGACGAGGGCGGTGGTGCCTGGCTGCAGGATCCAGCGGGTGTCGGGCCTCGGCTCTGCTTCCTGGATGTGCCGGAGGCCAAAGTCGCCAAGAATCGGCTGCACATCGACGTTCGCGTGGGCAAGTCCGCCGACCAGTGGGAACGGATCGTGGCGAAATCCGAGCAGCTCGTCGCGGCGGGCGGGCGGGTGCGGGCGACCTTCGACGGTCATCACATTGTGATGATCGACCCGGAGGGCAACGAGTTCTGTGTCGCCGCCTGACTACCTCGGCAAAGCGCACGCATAACGTCAAAGCGTGTGAAATGGGTGGCCGCGTCGCAGTGGTAACCCAGCCGCTGCCGACTGTTGGCCTGCTCCGCGCTGCCACGCCACCGTGCCCTCGCGCCGCCGGGATTGGCGGGCTGCCGCGCGGGCGGGCTGGCCGGGATTGGTGGGCTGCCGGGATTGGTGGGCTGCCGCGCTGCCGCGCTGCCGCGTGTGCGGGCTGCCGGGACTGGCGCACTGCCGCGTGTGCGGGCTGCCGGGACTGGCGCACTGCCGCGCGGGCGGGCTGCCGGGATTGCCGCGCTGCCGCGCGGGCTGCCGGGATTGGAGGGCTGGCGCGCTGGGGGCTGCCGCGTGAGCGGGCTGGCGGGCTGCCGCGTGAGCGGGTTGGTGGGATTGGCGGGCTGCTGCCTCCGGCCCGGTGGGGCCGGAGGCGGCGGGTCAGGGCGTCGCGGTGTTGCGGAATGTGGAGAACACCACGTCGCCGCTGTGTTCGAAGCCGAGCCGTCCGTAGAGGCGGATCGCGTTCTCGTTGTCGTGGACCGTGTGCAGGAACGGGAGCTCGCCGCGGGCCAGGATGCCGGCGGCGACCGCGAGGGTCAGGCGGGCGCCCAGGCCCTGGCCGCGGAACTCCGGGTCGGTGCAGACCGCGCTCACCTCGGTCCACCCCGGGAGCCGGAAACGCTCGCCGGCCATCGCGATCAGGCGGCCGTCCGGGCCGCGGATGCCCAGGTAACGGCCCAGGTCGATGGTTCGTTTGCGGAACGGGCCGGGCTGGGCGCGGGCGACCAGGTCCAGCATCTCGGGGACGTCGGACTCGGTGAGGACGACCGCGTCCGGGTCGTCGACGCCGGTCATGCTCTGGCCGACCATCTGGACGCCGGCTAGGACCTCGGTGGTCTCCCAGCCGGCGAGCGGGTTGATGGACGGGCCGGTGAGCACCACGGTGTCGGCGATGGTGGACAGGTCGCGCCACCCTGCCGGGTCGGCGGGGTCACGCAGCGCGCCGAACGGCGCGATCTCGGGAGAGTAGCGGGCGGCGTCACCGGCGGCCTCGGCGAAACAGGCCTGCGGCCCGGAGAGGGCGGCCCACACGGGATTGTTCAGCACAGTTGCGACCCTGCCCCTTACCGCGTCACCGCGCCAGTGGATATCCAGGCTTCCACCCGCGCGGGATGCACACTTAATCTGCCGGTTCTGTCAACGATCCGGCAGACAAATGGGCAACGCCTCACCTCGGGGCCGCGAGCGCGGCGAGGCTGGCCGATGCTGCGGCCATGGCGGGGATGTCGGCCGGCCACTGCGGCTTGGCGAACAGGTACCCCTGGCCGTACTGGCAGCCCATGGTGTCGAGGGCGGTGTGCTGGCCGGGCTCCTCGATGCCCTCGGCGACCACGGACAGGTCGAGGTTGCCGGCGAGGGTGACGATGGCGTCGACGAGGGCGTGCTGCTGCCGGCTGTGCAGAATGTCGTCAATGAACGACTTGTCCAGCTTAAGCACGTCTACCGGCATCTGCCGCAAGTAACTGAGCGACGAGTACCCCGTACCGAAGTCGTCGATCGCGACCCGGACCCCGAGGGCGCGCAGCGCCTTGAGGTCGGCGAGCACCTTCTCCGCGTCCCGCAGCACCAGGCTCTCGGTGATCTCCAGGAGCAGCCACTCCGGGCGCGCGCCGGCGTCGGCGAGGGCCTGGCGGACCACGTCGGCGAAATCCGGGCTGCGGAACTGGCGTGGCGACACGTTGACACTGACGTACCGAAGAGTGGTGGACGGCTGGGAGGCGCGCCACTGAGCGAACTGGCGCAGCGCCTCGCGCATCACCCAGGTCCCGATGCCGACGATCGCGCCGCTCTCCTCGGCGGCCTCGATGAAGTGGTACGGCCCGAGCAGCCCGCGAACGGGGTGCTGCCAGCGCACCAGCGCCTCGACACCGGTGATCCGCTGGTCGGCGAGTTCGACGATCGGCTGGTACTGGAGCACGAACTGCTCACCCTCGATCGCCTCGATCAGCTGGGTACGCATCTCCAGGCGCTGCACCATCGCGGTGTGCAGGTCGTTCTGGTACCGCTGCCAGCCGCCCTTGCCGAGGCCCTTGGCCAGGTACAGCGCCAGGTCGGCGTGGCGCAGGAGCTCGGTGGCGCTGGTCGCGTCCAGGTTGGTGGCGACACCGACGCTGGCGGCGCCGTTGACCAGGTGGGTGCCGCCCTCGCCGTCGGCGAGCTCGATCGGCGCGGCCAGCGCGGCGACCAGGCGGGCCGCGACGTCCTCGGCGGCGTCGGCGTTGTGGCTCGGCGCGATCATGACGGCGAACTCGTCGCCGCCCATCCGGGCCGCGGTGCCGCCGGCCCCGATGACCGCGGAGATCCGCTGCGCCACGGTGATCAGCAGCTGGTCGCCGACGGCGTGCCCGAGGGTGTCGTTGATCTCCTTGAAGTCGTCCAGGTCGACGAAGAGCACGCCGAGGGTGGCGTCGCTCAGCGCGGCCAGGGCGAACGCCTGCTCCAGCCGGTTGCGGAACAGCACCCGGTTGGCGAGCCCGGTCAGCGAGTCGTGGTACGCCTGATGGGTCAGGTCGTCCTCGAGCCGGCGCTGCTCGGTCACGTCGCGCATGGTGACCACGAGTCCGCGTACCGTCGGATCCTCTCGGAGATCGCGCATGTCGCACTCGATCTCCACCCGCCGCTCGCCGCGGAGCGCGGCGAGCGCGACGCCCTCGAGGTCGCCGGAGCCGTGCGCGATCCGCGCGATGGCGACCCGGAGAGCGTCCTGGGCGTCCGGAGCGATCAGCGTCGCGAAGACGCCGCCAGTGGGGTCGTCGCACCCGAACAGGGTGCCGGCGGACGGGCTGGCGTACCGGATCGTGCCGTCCTGGTCGAGGATCATGATGACGTCGGCGGCGGACTGGATGAGCGTACGGAAGTAGGCCTCGCTGTCGCGGCGGGTGACCTCCTCGGTGAGTGAGATCCGGTCCAGGACCACCGCGATCTGCGAGCTGAGCGTCTCGATCGAGCCCTGGACGGCGTGCAGCACCGCGTCCGGCGCGCCGAGCACGATGATGCCGTAACGGCCGCCGGGCAGCTGCTGCGGGCAGAAGAGCGTGTTGGCGAAACCGCCGCTGCTGACGTGTTCCGGCAGATCGGCGGCGGCCATCCAGCGCAGCGTGGCATCGGCGTCGCCGGGACGCGGCAGCGCGAGCTGCAGGTGGTACGGCTTGTCGGCGGGCATCAGCCGGCTGACGGCCTCGCGTACCCCGGCGGCCAGTTCGCGCTCGTTGGTGGCGGCGAAGAGCGCGGTGCCGGCCTCGCGCAGAGCACGTTCCCGGGCGCTGGCCTGCCGCTGCGACCAGGCCAGGTCGCCGACCCGGGCCAGGACCAGCAGGAACATCAGGGCGGCGGCGGCCGCGATGACGGGCGCGTCGACGACACCGCCGCGGGTGATCTCGACCTCCTTGCCCTGCGCGTACTCCAGGGCGAGCACGCCGGGGGCGATCAGCGCGGCGGCGCTGAGCCAGAACAGCCGGTTGCGGCCCATGCCGGTCTCGGCGGTACGCGCGGCCGGCTGGGTGAGCATCCCCATCGAGGGGTGCAGGGCCGCGAACGCCATCGAGGAGTAGAAGACGATCCAGCCGAAGTCGACCGGCCCGCCGAGTTCCCAGGCGCTGTTGAGCTGGGACTGGCCGTAGAAGATGTCGGAGATCAGCAGGCCGACCATGGCGACGCCGATGACGCCGACCGCGCGGGGCTTCCGGCCGGAGCCGGTCAGCATCCGCAGGATCATGGCGAGCACCAGGACGTCGCCGAGCGGGTACCCGATCGAGACGATCTTCTCCAGCTCGGACAGCTCGGCCGAGCGGGTGAACGGCGCGATCCAGTACACCCAGGCGAGCAGGCCGAGGCCGACGGTCGGCACCAGCGCGTCGAGCAGCGCGGCCTTGTCACCGCCGCCCGACCGGGCCCGTACGAAGATCAGCAGGCCGCCCGTGAGCAGCGGGTAGACCAGCAGGTAGAACAGGTCGGCCAGGCCGGGGAAGCCCGGCTGCCGGCCCATCGCGAGGACCAGGTTGTACCAGGTGTCGCCGGTGGTGAAGAACGCCAGCGCCGCGCTGATCAGGTACCAGGGCAGCCGGCGGACGGGCCGGTGCAGCCGGACACCGGCCAGCACCATGACGGCGCACGAATATCCGAGCGCCGCCCAGGTGTAGAGGTGCGCGTCCGGGAACACGTAGTAGAGCCCGGTGAGCACCACGACCCAGGCCGCGAAGCACGCGCGAACAACTCGCGTCTGCACAGCGCACTCCGATCGTCAGGCGGCGGGGTTGCCGACACGCGTATCGGAGGGAAAGGCCCTCGACCTGAGGAATTCAGAGAGCCAGGGCGTCCACCAGGCGTCGCGCGGACCCGGCCAGATTCCACCGGTCGGCGAGGGTGAGCAGGGATTTCTCGTCGAGTGGCGACGACGGCAGGCGCGCGTCGAACGACGGCAGCGGCACGTCCAGGACGACCTTGCAGACCGGCAGCGCCCTCGCCAGGTAGTCGCGGGAGACGTCCAGCTTGGTCCGGACACCGGGGGCGAAACCGGCGTCCGGGTCGTCCAGGGCCGCCAGGATCTGCTCGACGCCGCCGTACCGCTCGATCAGGCGGGCCGCGGTCTTCTCGCCGACGCCGGCCACGCCGGGCAGGCCGTCGGAGGCGTCGCCGCGCATCGCCGCGAAGTCCGCGTACCACCGGGCCTCGACGCCGTACTTCGCCATCACCAGGGCCTCGTCGGCATCCTCCAGCTTGGCGACGCCCCGGCCGCAGTAGAGCAGCCGGGTGCCGCGGGCGTCGTCGACGAGCTGGAACAGGTCGCGGTCGCCGGAGACCACCTCGACCGGGGCCGGCTGGGTCGCGGCGAGGGTGCCGAGCACGTCGTCGGCCTCGTAACCGGGCACCCCGAACGCCGGGATGCCGATCGCGGCGAGGACCTCGAGCAGCACCGGGACCTGCTTCTCCAGCGACGACGGCACCTCCTCGACGTCGCCGTGCGCGACCCGGTGCTGCTTGTAGCTCGGCACCAGCTCGACCCGCCAGGCCGGGCGCCAGTCCGCGTCCAGCGCGCAGACCAGCCGATCCGGACGCCGGGTCCGGATCAGCTGGGCGAGCATGTCGAGGAAGCCCCGGATCGCGTTGACCGGCTCGCCGGCCGCGGTCTGCGCCGCCTTCTCGGGAATGCCGTGGAAGGCCCGGAAGTACAGGCTCGGGGCGTCGACGGCCAGCAGAGGTTGACTCACGCCGAACACCCTATTCGTTGTGCAGCACCCGGGCGATCGTCAGCCTCGCCGCCGCGCGTGCCGGAATCAGCGCGCCGGCCACCGCGATCACCACGCCGCTGAACGCCAGCAGGGCCAGGGTGGCCGGGTCCCACACCTGCATGACGTACTCCGGCAGCCGGATCCTGGCAGCGTCCGCGGAGAGCGGCACGACGAACCGGTGCGCGGCCAGGCCGAGCGGGATGCCGAGCAGCCCGCCGATCACACCGAGCGCCGCCATCGAGGTCACCACCATGGTCACCACCTGCCGCGGGGTCATACCGAGAGACTTGAGCATGCCCAGGTCACGGCGGCGTTCGGTGACGTTGAGCGCGACCGTGTTGAGGACGCCGAGAGCGGCCACCATGGCGAGCAGCAGGGCGAGCACGGTGGCGAACCCGGCGACCACGGTGGAGAACGAGTCGCCGCCGGTGTTGTCCCAGGCGTCCAGGCCGGGGTCGGCGGCGCGGATCGACGCGGTGAACGCGCCCAGGTCGGTGCCCTCGACGGTCTGCACCTGGTAGAAGAACGCGTTCGGGCCGGTGCCGGGGAAGTCGCGCCAGGTGGCGAACGCGCCCTCCGGGCCGGGCAGCCCGCGGACCGTCTCGCCGACGACGGTGAACGTGGTCCAGGCGCCTTCGAGGGCGACGGTGACCTTCTCGCCGATCGTCAGGCCGCGTTCGTTGAGCAGCTGCGTCGGCACCACCAACTGATCAGGAGCGGTCATCCAGTGGCCCTCGTAGAGCTGTTCCTGGTACCCCATGGCAGCCGTGTCGCCGCGTACGAAATTGATCATGAGGGGTTCGCTCTGGCCGGCGACGGACAGGTCGCGGGCCACGCCGACGCCGACCCGGGCGGTGCCGGGCAGCGCCCGCAGCATCTGCTCGATCTCGGTGTCCGAGCGCTGGGTGGCGGGCTGGTCGTCCCCGCGCATCGGCCGCACGCCGATGTCCCCGGCGGCGATCTCGCCGACCTCGCTGATCCGGATGACCGAATCCGACAGCCCCATCGCGAACGTCACCGTCACCACGCCGAGCAGCAGCGACGCCATGGTCAAGGCGGTCCTCGCCGGCCTGGCGAACGGCAGGCCGAGTCCGAGACTGATGGCTCGCGGCAGTCGTGATCCACTCAGGGCGCGTTGCACGCGCAGCCCGCGTCCACGCCGCGGCGCGCTCCCGGCGCTGATCGCCTGCGCCGCGGACAGCCGGTGGGCACGCAGCGCGGGAAGCAACGCCGCGATCAAGACCAGCGAGGGTACGCCGAGAAGCACGACCGTGATGACCCACGGCTGGACCTCCGCCTCCTGACCGAAGCCGAGCCCCCGGAACGTATCGGTCAGCATCGGACGGACTGCCACCCAGCCGAGTCCCGTACCCAGAATGGCGCCGGCGACGGCCGGGACCGACACCATGGTCAGGTAGACGGCGACCACCTGCCGCGGGGTGAAACCGAGCGCCTTGAGTACGCCGATGTGCCGGAATCCGGAGACCACGGCGCCGCTCACCACATTACCTACGATGATCACCGCGACCAGCAGGCCGAGGATGCCGAACGTACCGAGGAACGGCAGGTAGACGCCGGGTCCGGCGGCCGCCTCCTCCTTCGTGACCAGGTACGGCTGGGCGGCGAGCAGCGCGCCTGCGGGGAGCCCCGTGGTCACCCCGGAGACGCGAGCCGCCAGGGCTTCGCGAGTGGCGACGTCGCCGGCGAACCGGTAGAGCATCTGTGTTCCGGTCGGGTGCAGCGCGGCCATCTGCGCCGGTGTCACCCAGCCGTCCGCCGAGCCGCTGACCGTGAACGCGAAGCCGACGATCGTCAGCGTGGTCCCGTTCGTGGTCAGCTCGGTGACGCCGGCGAGCGGGCCGATGGACAGGTCCTCGTCCGGCTGCGGCGGCTCGTTGAGCACGATCTCACCGGGAGCGGACGGCCAGCGCCCGTGCCACAGGTCGACCCGGTCCACCGCGCCGGCCGGATCAGCGCGCCCGACGACGGTCAGCGGCTGGCTGAACACCGGGCCGACGTCGTTCTGCGGCTCGACGATCACCTGGCCGAACGGCCCGGCCGACGCCTCGGCACCGGTGGCCGCCGCGGTGAGCTGCGCGTCGGTGACCTTCGCCGGATCGAACGTGACGACCGAGTGGGCGCCGCGCTGGCCCTCGAACGCCCGCTGGAACGGCGACCGGGCCGCGTCCAGCAGCGCCACCGAGACCAGGGCGGTGGCCGAGCAGACCAGCACCACCAGGAAGATCACAAAGGTCTGTACCCGGCGCCGGCGAACAGCGGCGCGGGAGGCCTTCCAGACGGCGCTCATACCCGGTCCAGGACTGATTCGCGGGCGACCTGACCATCGGCGAACTCGACGAGCCGGCTGGCGCACCGATGGGCGAGGCGCTCGTCGTGCGTGACGATCAGCAGCGTCTGGCCGATCTGGTTCAGGTCGAGCAGCAGGTCCATCACCTGCTCGCCGGCCTTGCTGTCCAGCGCGCCGGTCGGCTCGTCGGCGAGCAGCAGCGCCGGCCGGTTCATCAGGGCGCGGGCCACCGCGACACGCTGGCGCTCGCCGCCGCTGAGCGCGGCCGGGTACACGTTGCGGCGGGTCGCGATGCCGAGCTCGTCGAAGAGTTCCAGCGCGCGGCGCCGGGCGGTGCTCGCCGAGCTGCCGGTGAGCTGCGCGGCCAGGGCCACGTTGTCCAGCGCCGACAGGTCGTCGAGCAGGTTGAAGAACTGGAAGATCATCCCGAGGTGGTGGCGGCGGAACAGCGACAGCTTCGTCTCGTTCATCGTGTCCAGGCGCTCGCCGTGCACGGTGATCTCGCCGGCGCTCGGCTTGTCCAGCCCGGCGATCATGTTGAGCAGGGTGGATTTGCCGCAACCGGACGGGCCCATCACGGCCACCGCCTCACCGGCGCGGATGTCGAGGGTGACGCCGTCGAGCGCCACGGTGTCGCCGTACTCCTTGCGGACGCCGGTCAGGCGTACGACGGGGGTGTCGGTTGTCATGGGCGGAACGCTACGGAGAGGCGTACGGAATAGGCATCCACCTCTGTATGCAACCACCCGGCGGCGTCATCCCCGAGATGTAGGGAGCGTCAGCTCCCGGGTGGATGACCCACCGGCGTCGATCTGACAGGGTGTGTCGCATGGGGAGCATGGGGACGCTGATGGCCGTGGGGCTCGTGGTGGCCGTGCTGGTCGCGGCGCCGTTCACGCTGGCCCTGCGCCGGGCCCGGCAGCGGCACGACAAGGCGGTGGGGGAGCGGGGCTGGCTGCTGGAGCGCGAGCGGGAGAGCGCCACCCGTGCCGCCGTCGACGCGGAGCGCACCCGGATCGCCGGCGAGCTGCACGACATCGTGAGCCACAACGTCAGCGTCATGATCGTGCAGACGTCGGCCGCCCGCGAGGTGCTGCGGACCATGCCCGACGAGGCCCTCGCCGCCCTGGAAGCGGTGGAGACAGCCGGCCGGGACACCATGGCCGAGCTGCGCCACCTGCTCGACCTGCTCGATCCGGACGCCGGCGGCCTCGCGCCGCAGCCGGGCCTCGACGCGCTCGGGTCCCTCGTCGACCGGATCGCCTTCGCCGGCATGCCGGTCGAGGTGCGCGTCTCCGGCGAGGCGCGGCCGCTGCCGTCCGGGATCGGCGCGACCGCCTACCGCATCGTGCAGGAGGCGCTCACCAACGCGCTCAAGCACGGCAGCGGCGGCAAGGCCGAGGTCACCATCAGGTACGCCGGACGTGCCCTGCGGGTCGAGGTGCTGACCACCGGCCCGAGCGTGCTGACCGGATCAGCACCACCGTTCTCTCCCGGAGGCGCAGGTCGTGGTCTGCTCGGGCTGCGCGAGCGGGTCGCCGTCTACGGCGGCGATCTGGACGCTCGCCGCCGGCTCGGCGGCGGTTACCGGGTGCGGGCGAGGATCCCGCATGAGTGAGCCGCGGGTTCTGATCGTCGACGACCAGGAGCTGATCCGCACCGGCTTCCGGATGATCCTCACCGCCCGCGGCATCGAGGTGGCCGGCGAGGCCTCCGACGGTCTGGCGGCGGTCGAGGCCGAGCGCCGCCTGCGCCCCGACGTGGTGCTGATGGACATCCGGATGCCCGTCCTGGACGGCCTGGAGGCGACCCGGCGCATCCTGGCCCGCAACCCGGCCTGCCGCGTCCTCATGCTGACCACGTTCGACCTGGACAAGTACGTCTACACGGCCCTCGCGATCGGCGCCAGCGGCTTCCTGCTCAAGGACGTCACGGCCGAGCACCTCGCGGCCGCGGTCCGCCTGGTCGGCACCGGGGACGCCCTGCTCGCCCCGTCGATCACCCGGCGGCTGGTGCAGCGGTTCGCCCAGTCCGACGACCCGCCCGCCGTGCACCGCGACCTCACCGCGCTCACACCCCGCGAGCGGGAGGTGCTGACGCTGCTCGGCCGGGGCTTGTCCAACACCGAGCTGGCCGCCGAGCTGACCCTGAGCGAAGCGACCGTCAAGACCCACGTGGCCCGCATCTTTGCGAAGCTGGAGTTGCGGGACCGGGCACAGGCCGTGGTGCTGGCGTACGAGACCGGCTTGGTGGCGCCCTCCGCGCACTGAACGTTCGTTAAGCTGTGACGCATGACCGTCGATCGCATGCTTCCCACCCCTGAAGCGCACGACCTCCTGGACCTGACCGGGGAACTCGCCACCCGCGAGCTCGCCGGCAAGGTCGACGACTTCGAGGCGCGCGGCGAGTTCCCCCGCGAGGTCCTGCGCGTTCTGGGCCGCTCCGGGCTGCTCGGCCTGCCGTACCCGGAGGAGATGGGCGGCGCCGGCCAGCCCTACGAGGTCTACGTCCAGGTCCTGGAGATCCTGGCGACCACCTGGCTGGGCATCGCCGAGGCAGTCAGCGTGCACACCCTGTCCTGCCTGCCCACCGCCTATTTCGGCACCCCGGAGCAGCGCAAGATGCTGCCTGACATGCTCGGCGGCGAGCTGCTCGGCGCGTTCGCCCTCTCCGAGCCGCAGGGTGGTTCCGACGCGGCCGGCCTCACCACCCGGGCGGTCGCCGACGGCGACACCTGGGTGGTCGACGGCACCAAGGCCTGGATCACGCACGGCGGCCAGGCCGACTTCTACAACATCTTCTGCCGCACCGGCGGCCCCGGCCCGAAGGGCATCTCCTGCCTGCTCGCCGACGCCGGCACCCCCGGCCTGCTCCCGCAGCAGCGGGAACGCCTGATGGGCCTGCGTTCCTCAGCCCCCGCGCAGATCGTCCTGGAACAGGCCCGGGTCCCGCGCGACCGCCTGGTCGGCGCGGAGGGCGAAGGCTTCGCCATCGCCATGAAAGCCCTCGACGCCGGGCGTCTCGGCATCGCGGCCTGCGCGGTCGGGCTCGCTCAGGCGGCACTCGATCATGCCCTTGGGTACGCACGGGAGCGCGAACAGTTCGGCCAGCCGATCGGCAGATTCCAGGGACTCGGGTTCATGCTCGCCGACATGGGCACCCAGATCTCGGCGGCCCGCGCGCTGCTGCTCAACGCGGCCCGCCTCAAGGACGCCGGCCGGCCGTTCTCGATCGAGGCGGCGAAAGCGAAACTGTTCGCCACCGACGTCGCCATGCGGGTCACCACCGACGCCGTCCAGGTCCTCGGCGGGGCCGGATACGTCAGCGACCACCCGGTCGAGCGCTGGTTCCGCGAGGCCAAGGTTCTGCAGATCGTGGAGGGCACCAACCAGATCCAGCGGATGGTGATCGCCCGCGCGCTTCTTCAATGAGCCTTTTCACCGTGGCGAGGGCCTCGCTCGCCGGCGCCGAACAACGGCCCGGCGGCTTCAGGCCCGCTGCCAGGTTGAAGATTGCTCACCGAGGACGCTCCCGTAGGGTTGTCCGCGTGGAAGAGATCGACCAGGCGATCGTGTCGGCGCTCACCGTGGACGGCCGGCTGTCGTACACCGACCTGGCCGAACGGGTGGGCCTGAGCGTCTCCGCCGTGCACCAGCGGGTCCGGCGCCTCGAACAGCGCGGCGTGCTCGCGGGATACACCGCGCGCGTCTCGTACGAGGCGCTCGGCCTGCCCTTGACAGCGTTCGTGGCGATCCGGCCGTTCGACCCGTCCCAGCCGGACGACGCGCCGGAACGCCTCGCCCACCTCGCCGAGATCGAGTCGTGTTACTCGGTGGCCGGCGAGGACTTCTACATGCTGCTCGTGCGAGTGAAGAGCCCGGCCGACCTGGAACGCCTGCTCCAGGACATCCGGACCGCCGCGAACGTGACGACGCGGACCACGGTCGTGCTCTCCACCCCGTACGAGAGCCGTCCTCCCCGGATCGGGGTTACTGGTTGATCACTGCCAGACCATGTCGATCTGGCGCTCGAAGGTGACGTAACCGGCGCGGGCGAACGCCTTCGCCATCGGCACGTTGCCGACGTCGGTGGCGGCCCGGATCCTGGGCACGTCCTGCCCGGCCAGCAGCCGGGTCCCGGCGGCGAGGATCTCGTCGATGTACCCCTTGCCGCGATGCGCCGGCACCACCCCGAGGTACGCGATGATCGGGTTGTAGCTGTTCCGCGCCGGAATCACGAAACCGACCGGCTCGCCGTCCGGCAGCGTGGCGATCTGCCACCAGTCGTGCGGGCTGGTGTACCGCTCCAGCTCGTCGTGGTACTGCGCCACGGCGGACTCGCGAGCGGTCATCCGGGTGAGCTCGTCGCGGCTGTGCGCGTCGAGCGAGCCCTCCAGCGCGAGCGTCATCAGGTCGATCAGCTCGTCCGCGCCGGCCGGTTTGTTCGCGCCGGCCGGTTTGTTCGCTCGGGTTGGTTTGTTCGCTCCGGCCGGTTTGTTCGCTCCGGCCGGTTTGTTTGCGCCGAAGACCGGGCGAAACGTCAGCCGGCCGGTGGGCTCGGGGATCGGCGTGCCGGGCAGCCAGTTCATCCGTAGCCGCTCCACGAACAGTTTCGCCCCGGTCCTCTCCAGCGCGGCCATGTGGTTGTCCACCACCTGCCGGGTCCGCGGGTTGTCCCGCCAGTCCGGCGGGACGAACCGGACGGACTCCGGCGGGGCCGCCCCGTCCGGGGCCATCACGGGTAGCGCGGCCGCGAGCAGCCGGACGCCGTCCTCGACGTCCTCAGCGATGTCGAAGATGTCCATCAGCTGCGGTCTCCCGTCGCCGGGCAGCGCCCACCAGGCAGCCCGGGCGACCACGCGGTCACCGCGCAGCGCGACCCACAGCCAGGGCAGTCGCCGCCGCCCGGCGGCCAGGTCGGCGTCGATCTCGTCGTTCAGAACGTACGGCAGGCTGTTGAACAGGGGCAACTCGCCGGCCCCGGTGATCGGACGGATGGTCAGTTCAGTCAAGGCGTTTCCTTCACAGGATGCGCCCGGCCTGCTCCGGGATCAGCTCAGCTGCCGTCCCGGGAGGACACGAGCGCGGTCGTCGGTGCAAACATCGCTCAGCCTCCTTCCTTCAAGATCGAGGCCCCTTTTGTACGCGTCCCGCCAGCACCCGCGCAACCGATTATCGCCCGAACCAACCCACCTAGCCTCCTAGGACGCCAAAGGGGGTGCCGGCCGGCCCTCACCGCCACCGCAGAGCCACTACAAGCGGTACCGCCCGCACCGTCCCAGCGCTGCTACGGACGGTGCCGCCCGAACCGCCGTCCCAGCGGCCACGGCCGGTGCCGCCTACCGCTGCCACGGCCGGTGCGGCCCAGCGTGTTGACTTCGGGTTTGATACGCGCCTAGTGCCGACACGCACCGGGAAACGCTGTCCGTGTGTTGACTTCAGGTTCGAATCGCACCCGAAGTCAACACGCGGTGGGGCTGCACAGCGGGAAGCGCTGTTTGTGTGTTGACTTCAGGTTTGAATCGCACCCGAAGTCAACACGCGGTGGGGCTGCGGGCGGTGTCCCGCCCCGGGTTTGATGGAGACATCCAAACCTGGGAGAGAATCTCGCTATGGCGGCACCGAAGAAGTACCCCGATGAGCTGCGTGAGCGTGCGACCCGGTTGGCGATCGAGGCCCGCCGAGACCCGGCATCCAGCGTCGGGGCGATTCGGCGGATCGCCGGCCAGCTCGGTGTTCATCCGGAGGCGTTGCGGGTGTGGGTGCGGCAGGCCGAGACCGATGCCGGCGTGCGGTCGGGCACGACGTCCAGCGACGCGGAACGCCTCGCGGTGCTGGAACGGGAGAATCGTGAGTTGCGGCGGGCGAATCAGATCTTGAAGTCCGCGGCGTCTTTCTTCGCGGCGGAGCTGGACCGTCCGTCGCGATGAAGGTCGCCTTCGTCGACTCCCAGCACGAGGAACACGGTGTCCAGCCGGTCCTGCAGGCGCTCGAAGACACGCCGGCACAGATCGCATCGTCGACCTACTACGCCGCCAAGTCCCGCCCCGCCTCGGCCCGTTCCCGGCGTGACGAGGAACTGACCGCGGTGATCGAGCAGATCCACGCGGAGAACTACGGCGTCTACGGGGCCCGCAAGATCTGGCACGAGCTGCGCCGTCGCGGCGTCGAGGTGGCCCGGTGCACGGTCGAACGGCTGATGCGCGAGTCCGGGCTACGGGGACTGCTGCGCGACAAATCGCCCCGCACGACCCGCCCCGCAGCCGAAGCCGACCGGCCTCGTGACTTGGTCAAACGCGACTTCACCGCGGCCGGCCCCAACCAGCTGTGGGTCGCCGACCTGACCTACGTGCGCACCAGCGTGGGCTGGGTATACGCCGCGTTCGTCCTCGACGTGTACTCCCGGCTGATCGTCGGCTGGCAGGTTGCGACCAGCCTCTACACCGATCTCGCCCTGGACGCGTTGACAATGGCGACCTGGCGCCGCGAAAGCCAGGGCGCTGACCTGCATAAACTCGTCCACCACTCCGACCGCGGCGTCCAATATCGAGCGATCCGCTACACCCAGCGGCTCTCCGAGGCTGGCGCAGTCGCCTCGGTCGGGTCGAAGGGCGACTCCTACGACAACGCGATGGCCGAGGCGTTCAACTCCCTGTTCAAGGCCGAACTGGTCCGCAACAAAGGTCCGTGGCGTGGGCTCGACGACCTGGAGATGGCCACCGTCGAGTACATCGACTGGTACAACAACCGCAGACTGCACGGCGAAATCGGACACGTCCCACCCGCCGAATACGAGGCCCTACACGCGATGACCCGCCCGGTCACCGCAGCCCTGAAAACCAGCTAACCAACTCTCCATCAAACTCGGGGCTTGACACGGAGCCGCCCGGAGGACGGGGCAAGGGCGGGGTGGCGGTTCGCGAGTTGCCGGCGGCCTGTATTGGTGGCTCTGCGTGTTGTGCTCGCCGGCATTACCGCAGATCTTGGTAACTGGCGGACACTGGAGGCCCCCGGACGCTCCACACATCGGCAGCCGCTCGCCTTGCCGTGACAGGCAGTAACACTTCGCAACTGGAAGTTTCTAAGATCGCGAACTGACCGGTGCGGGCCACTCGGCGGGACACCGGTCAGCGGGACGCCGGCCAGCGGGACGCCGGTCAGCGGGACGCCGGTCAGCGGGACGCCGGTCAGCGGGACGCCGGTCAGCGGACCGCGGGAGTGATGGGCGAAAGCTCGCTGGCGGCTGCGCCGGCCTGTTCGGCCAGCAGATCGGCAGGGCGGCAGGCAGGGCGGCAGGCAGATCGGCAGGCAGATCGGCAGGGCGGCAGGCAGGCAGGGCGGCAGGGCGCGCCGGGGTTAATGGGTCAGGCTGGGTGGGCCAGGCCGGCGTCGCGTTCGTCGACGCGCAGCAGCTGGAGCGGGGTCTGCGGGTGGTTCTCGGCAGTGTGCTGTCGTTGCAGTTCGGCGGCGCTGTCGCGGCGCTGCTCTTTGCGCGGGCCGGCGGGCCGGCGTGCACGGCGGGGTCGCGGTGCGGCTCACGATCGCCGCGCTGATCCTGCTGGCGATCTGCCGCCCGCGGATCAGAGGCCACACGACAACGGACTGGCTGTCGATCGGCGCGTTCGGGATCGCCCTGGCCGGGCTGAACACACTCTTCTACCAGGCGATCGACCGGATCCCGATGGGCGCCGCAGTCACCCTCGAGGTGCTCGGCCCGCTGACGCTGTCGGTGCTGACCGCGCGTACCAAAAAGGGCTGAGGGCCGGTCTGGCCCTGGCCGGGGTGGCAGTGCTCGGCCGGGCCGGACTCGGCGGTCTGGGCCCGGCCGAGAGCAGAGCCGGTGTCGCTTTCGCGCTCGGCGCCGCGGTGATGTGGGCCGCGTACATCGTGCTGAGCGCCCGGGTCGGCCACCGCTTCCCGAAAGCCGGCGGCCTGGCCCTCGCGGTCACCGCCTCCGCCGTGATCATGCTGCCGTTCGGTGTGGCGGAGGCCGGAACGGTGCTGCTGGAGCCGTCGATGCTGCTGATGGGCACGGTGGTGGCGGTCCTGGCGTCGGTGCTGCCGTACAGCCTGGAGATGCTGGCGCTGCGCCGGATGCCGACGACGACGTTCGCCGTGCTGATGAGCCTCGGCCCGGCGGTGGCCGCTCTCGCCGGTTTCCTCCTGCACGGCCAGGCCCTCACCCTGCTGGAATGCCTCGCCATCACACTGGTGATCACCGCCGCGATGGGAGCGGTCGGAGGAAGAAAAGGAAGCGGAGGAAGAAAAGGAAGAGGAGGAAGCGGAGGAAAAGGAGGAACGAACCCAGCGGTCAGTTCAGCGTCGCCCGCGCGCACTCCGTCACGTACGGAAGCTCGTAGGACCCTCGCCCCAGCAACGCCGGATGCGTAGCCGTCAGCTGCCTGACCTGGGCCAGCACCGCCGCGCGCTCGTCGGCCGGCATCAGGATGATCCGGCTGCGGGACGCGACGAGGTCCTGGAGAACCTCCGGCGCGACAGTGTGCGTCCACTCGAACGACGTGGTCTCGAACGGCACGTCGAGGCGAGGGCTGCGGTCCATCGGCTCGCTGCCGATGATCGCGCCGAGACGGCGTACCCAATCGCTGCGCTCGTCGCGCACGTTCCAGATCAGCCCGAGCCGGCCGCCCGGCGTCAGCACGCGCGCGATCTCCGGCAGCGCGCGCGCCGGATCCACCCAGTGCCAGGCCTGCGCGACAAGCACGACGTCCACCGAGTTGTCCGGCAGCGGGATGTTCTCGGCGCTGCCCAGTGAGGCCGGCACGTCCGGCAGGACCCGGCGCAGCTCGGCCAGCATGCCTTCGGACGGATCGACCGCGACGACGTCGAGGCCACGCTCGCGGACCTGCCGGCTCAGCTTGCCGGTCCCGGCCCCGAGATCCAAGACCCGCGGCTCGCCGCCGGGCAGGAGCCAATCCAGCGCCTTGTGAGGGTACGCGGGACGGCCTCGTTCGTAAGCGTCAGCGGCCTCCCCGAAGGAGCCGGCATGAGGGTCGATCACATTAATGATCTTAGCTAGCCGACCGTCCGATCAAGTCGTACCGGTTGTGCGCTTGTTTCGAAACGGGCCACGCCGGGCACACCAGTTCTCGTAGGCACGACGACGGAGGTTGCTATGAGCTTCACCGATAAGGTCAAGAACAAGGCCGAGGAACTCACCGGCAAGGCGAAGCAGGGCATCGGCGACGCCACCGACAACGAGCGCCTTCAGGCCGAGGGTCAGGCGCAGGAAGCCGCCGCGCACGCCAAGCAGGCCGGCGAGCACGTGAAGGACGCCGGCCGCGACGTCCGCGACACCTTCAGCTGATCAGCATCGAAGACCAGAAAAGGGCCCGGCGGTTCGCCGGGCCCTTTTCTCATGCCGTCTGCAGTTGTTCCTGTTGCTGCTTGCGCCACCAGTCCTGGCCGGACCCGGGCAGCGTGTCGATCGGGTCGTAGTAGGCGTACTGCTTGGACAGCGCCTCGGTGTCCTCGGCCTCGATCGAGGTGCGGTAGTTCTTGGTCCAGTACGAGATGCCGTGCTCCCGGTCGTAATCGGCGATCATGTGCACCCAGCGTTTGCCGACGAACGGCACGTCGCAGACGATCCGCGGGGTCGCGTACCCGGGCAGGTATCCCATCAGGTCGTGCTGGAGCTGCTGGGCGTGCCAGACCGGCACCCGCCAGTGCTCCGCGTTCGGGATCATGTCGCACATGTAGAAGTAGTAGGGCAGGATCCCGGCCTCGCCCTGCAGCGCGAAGCAGAGGTCGAGCAGGTCCGGCGCGGTGGCGTTGACGCCGCGCATCAGTACGCCCTGGTTGCGCACGTCGCGGACGCCGATCTCCAGCAGCGTGCGGGTGGCCTTGGCGACCAGCGGCGTCAGCGAGTTCACGTGGTTCACGTGGGTGTGCACGGCCAGGTTGACCCCGCGCCGCTCGGCGGTGACCGCGACCCGGTGCATCCCCTCGACCACGTCGTCCTGCAGCCAGTGCTGCGGAAGGCCCATCAGCGCCTTGGTGGCGAGCCGGATGTCGCGCACCGTCGGCACCGAGAGCAGACCCATCAGGTACGCCTCGAGCTGCTTCCACGGCACGTTGGCCACGTCGCCGCCGGAGACCACGACGTCGCGTACCCCGGGGTGGTTCTTGAGGTATTCGAGGTGGGCCGCGTAGCGGTCGACCGGCTTCTCCAGCAGCTTGAGCTTGCTGACGATGGGGGTGCTGTTGCCGACCAGGTCCATCCGGGTGCAGTGCCCGCAGTACTGCGGGCAGGTGCTGAGCAGCTCGGCGAGGACCTTGGTGGGGTACCGGTGGGTGAGGCCCTCGGCGACCCACATGTCGTGCTCGTGCAGCGAGTCCCGGGAGGCGTGCGGGTGTGACGGCCAGTCCAGCTGGCGGTCGGTGGCGACCGGGAGCATGTACCGCCGGATCGGGTCCGCGTAAAAGGTCTCCGTGTCCGGCGCCTGGCCGGGAACCATGGTGTTGAGCATCTGCGGCGGCAGCAGCATCGACATGGTGGCGAGGCGCTGCTGGTCGGTCTCCAGGTCGGCGTAGAAGCTCTCGCCGAGCAGGTCGCCCATCACCGCGCGCAGCTGCTTCACGTTCTTCACGCAGTTGACCCGCTGCCACTGCGCGGAGGCCCACTGCGTGGCGGTGACGTTCTTCCAGCCGGGGAATCGCGTCCAGTCCGGCTCGACGAGCTCGCGTCGCCGGTACTCGTAGGGCTGTCCCATGGAAAGCACGGATCCCCTCCAGGCATCGTTGGCTGGGCACACGCTAACGGATAATCTCCGGTGTAGTAACCATGTTGACGGAGGATTTACGGTGAGACAGCGGTTCGAGACGATTGTTTCACGTGAGGAGGGTGTGACGTGACGGAATCTGTGGGTCTTGGCCGGGTGCTGGAGCCGACCGGTGTCCTGCCGCAGGCGGCCTGGCGCCTCGACGCCGACCCGGCGATCGGGCCGGACGAGGTACGGATCCGGGTGCGCCGGCTCAACCTCGACGCCGCCAGCTATCGGCAGCTCGCCGGCAAGCATGAGGGCGACGGCGCCGCGATCCGGGCCGAGGTCCTGGAGATCGTCGAGACGCGCGGCAAGATGCACAATCCGGTGACCGGGTCCGGCGGCATGCTGATCGGCGTGGTCGACGAGGTCGGGCCGGACTCGCCGCTGCCCGTGAAACCCGGTGATCTGGTCGCCACCCTCGTCTCGCTGACGCTCACCCCGTTGCGGATCACCGACCGCCTCGCCGGGTGGGACGGTCTCAGCGAGCAGGTGCCGGCCGACGGCACCGCGATCCTGTTCGGCCGTTCGATAATCGGTGTTCTCCCCGACGACCTGCCGCCGGAGCTGGCCCTGGCGGTCTACGACGTGTGCGGCGCCCCGGCGCTTGTCGACCGGGTCGTCCGGGGCTATCCGGCGGGTGCCACCGTCGCCGTGCTGGGCGGGGCCGGGAAGAGCGGATCGTTGTCTCTCGCGGCGGCGAAGCGGGCCGGTGCGCGTACCGTCGCTGTGGTCGTCTCGGACTCCGAGCGCGACGCGCTCCGGGGAGCGGGACTGGCCGACGCGATCGCGGTCGCGGACGCGCGGGACCCGGTCGCGGTGGCCGAGGCGATCGGTACGCCCGCCGACGTGACAGTGGTCTGCGTGGACGTGCCCGGCTGCGAGCACGGCGCGATCCTGGCGACGGCGGCCGGCGGAACCGTGATCTTCTTCTCGATGGCGACCAGCTTCTCCGCTGCCGCACTCGGCGCCGAAGGCCTCGCCGCGGACGTGACGATGCTGGTGGGCAACGGTTTCGTGCCCGGGCACGCGGAGTTCGCGGTGGGGTTGCTGCGCAGCGTGCCCGCGGTGCGTGCTCTCTTCGAAGCGCGGATCGCGGGAGACTGACCCGCATGAGCGAAACTCCCTCCGCCCGGTACCTCAACGGCCGCTTCTACTCCGCCGCCGACCCGCGCGCCACCGCGATGCTGGTCCGCGACGGGAAGATCGCCTGGCTCGGCCAGAGCGCCGACGCGCCCGCCGCCGACCGGACAGTGGATCTGGACGGCACCCTGGTAACCCCGGCGTTCGTCGACGCGCACCTGCACGCCACCGACACCGGCCTGGCGTTCGACGGCCTCGATCTGTCCGGGGTGCGCTCGGCAGGGGAACTGCTCGACGCGGTGGCGGCGTTCGCGGCGACCCGCGCGGCCGACGCCGTCGTGCACGGGCACGGCTGGGACGAGTCGACCTGGGCCTCCCAGGTTCCACCGACCGCCGCTGAGCTGGATCGGGCCGCCGGGGGACGCCGCGTCTACCTGTCACAGGCGTCGGTGCACTCGGCGCTCACCTCGTCGGCGCTGCTCCCGGCCGCGCGCGGGGTCGACGGATTCGACGAGTCGGGCTGGGTGCGGGAGCACGCCCACCACGCGGTCCGGGCGGTCGCGCTCGGCTCGCTCACCGACTCCCAGCGCACCGCCGCGCAGACCACCGCGCTGCGCAAGGCCGCGTCGATGGGCATCGCCGCGGTGCACGAGTGCGGCGGGCCGGGCACCTCCAGCGAGGCCGACTTCACCTCGGTGCTCGCGCTCTCCGGACAGAAACTGCCGCGAGTGTACGGGTACTGGGGCGAGCTCGGCGGTGCCGCGAAGGCCCGTGAGCTGGGCGCCCACGGCGCGGCCGGCGACCTGTACGCGGACGGCGCCCTCGGTTCGCGTACCGCGTCGGTGCGCCGGCCCTACCTCGACGGCGACCACGGCTGCGGCGAGGCGTTCCTGACCGCCGAGCAGGTCGGCGAGCACCTGCTCGACTGCGTCCGGATCGGGTTCCAGGGCGGTTTCCACGCCATTGGCGACGCCGCGATCGAGACGGTCCTGGACGGATTCGCCATCGCCGCGAAGCAGGTCGGCGTCGACACGCTGCGCGAGGGCCACCACCGCATCGAGCACGTCGAGCTGATCGACAAGGCGATGATCGCCCGGATGGTCGAGTTCGGCGTGATCGCCTCGGTGCAGCCGGTCTTCGACGCCCTCTGGGGCGGCACCGACCGGATGTACGCCCAGCGCCTCGGCGTCGACCGGGCCCTGGCCAGCAACCCGATCGGCGCCATGCACGCGACCGGGGTGGCCCTGGCGTTCGGCTCCGACTCGCCGGTCACCGCCCTGGACCCGTGGGCGATGGTGGTGGCCGCCGCCGCGCCGCGCAACCCGATCTACCGGATGACTGTCCGCGCGGCGTTCGCGGCGTCCAGCAAGGGCGGCTGGCGCGCCGCCGGAGTCGGCGACGCCGGTGTTCTCGCACCGGGCGCCCAGGCCACGTTCGCGACCTGGACCACCCCGGGCGGCACCCAGGCCGGGCTGCCGTCGCTGCTGCCCGATGTCGACGGCGTGACACCGGAACGGCCGATCTGCCGTCGCACGGTCCTGTCCGGCGAGACGATTTTCGAAGAGTAGGGAGTGGCCTTGTCCGGGAAGCTGGATCTTGACCCGCGCATCGTGGCGCGGGCCCGTGCGCTGGCGGCGCGGGCGGGACAGCCCGTCGTCGACCTGGCGCGGTCGCACACCACCGTGTCGGTGGAGCGTGCGGTGCTGCGCCTGGCCGGCGTGACCGGCGCCGACCCGGACGGCATTCCCTGGGTGAACCGTCTGGTCGACGCGGTCCGCGCGGACGTCGGCCTGGAACACGGGGTGGCCGTGCCGGCGTTTCACGCGTTGCTGTCATCGGGGTCGGAGGATCTGACGACGCTGGCGCAGAAGGCGGCGGCCGGCTCGGTCCGGTTCACCCTTCCTGCTCGGAAAGGTGACATCTCGGCGGCCCGGCGCGCGGCGTCGAAGGCGGCGCGGGCCGGCATCAAGATCATGGACCGGCAGCGGGTGGCACGCGACCGGCTGATCAAACGGCACGGCAATCCCGCGCAGCGGCCGTGGATCTACCTGATCGTCGCGACCGGGGACATCTACGAGGACATCCCGCAGGCGCAGGCCGCCGCCCGGGCCGGCGCCGACGTCATCGCGGTGATCCGGTCCACCGGGCAGTCGCTGCTCGACTACGTGCCGGAGGGCGCCACGCGGGAGGGGTTCGCCGGCACCTACGCCACCCAGGAGAACTTCCGCCTGATGCGGGCGGCGCTCGACGAGACCTCGCGCGAACTGGGCCGATACATCAGGCTGACCAACTACGCGTCCGGTCTGTGCATGCCGGAGATCGCGGCGCTGGCCGGCATGGAACGCCTCGACATGATGCTCAACGACTCGATGTACGGGATCCTCTTCCGCGACATCAACCCGATCCGCACCTTCGTCGACCAGCGGTTCTCCCGTCAGGTGCACGCCCGCGCCGGCATCATCATCAACACCGGCGAGGACAACTACCTGACCACGGCCGACGCCGTGGACGCCGCGCACACGGTGACGGTGTCGCAGCTGCTCAACGAGTTCTTCGCGCACGAGGCGGGCCTGGCGGACTGGCAGCTCGGGCTGGGGCACGCGTTCGAGATCAACCCGGACCTGCCGGACAGCTTCCGGCTGGAGCTGGCCCACGCGTTGCTCGCCCGCGAGCTGTTCCCGGACGCGCCCCTGAAATGGATGCCGCCGACCAAGCACATGACCGGCGACGTCTTCCGGGGAAACCTGCTGGACGGCTTCTTCAACCTGGCCGGGGCGCTGACCGGGCAGGGCATCCTGCTCGTCGGCATGATGACCGAGGCCGTGGTCACCCCGTGGCTCTCCGACCGCGACATCGCTCTGCAGAACGTGCGGTACGTCCTCAACGGCGCCGGCAACCTGCACGAGGACTTCACCCCCGGCCCGTTCATCCGGGGCCGGGCCAACCAGGTCCTCGGCGAGGCGATCGACCTGCTGGCGAAGATCGTCGACGACACCCTGCTGGACGCCATAGCCGACGGCACCTTCGGCATCATGAAACGCCCCGCCGACCGGGGCAAGGGCCTCGACGGCGTCGCGAAGCACGCGGACGACTACTACAACCCGGTGGTGGAAGCGCTGTGATCATCCGGCCTTATGGGGACACCACCGGGGACGGGATGGTGCAGCTCTCGTTCACCCTGCCGATCCCGCACGACAAACGCGCCGAGGGCGCGGCGCTGCAGCTCGCCGGGAAGATGGGCATGGACCCGGCGATGCTCGTGCACGCCAAGCAGATGGGCGACGGGTACACCTTCTTCGTCGTCTACGGCAAGGTGGGCCACCTCGTCGACACCGAGCAGGTGCAGGTCGTCGAACGCGACTTCCCGCTGCTCAGCGCCAAAGAGGTGAACGCGGCCATCAAGAAGGGCCTGCGTCGCCGGCTCAACGTGGTCGGCGCGTGCATCGGCACCGACGCGCACACCGTCGGCATCGACGCGATCCTCAACCTCAAGGGCATCGCCGGGGAGAAGGGCCTGGAGTACTACTCCGAGCTCTCCGTCACCAACATGGGCGCGCAGGTCTCGGTGCCCGAACTCGTCGAGACCGCCCGGGAACGCAACGCCGACGCGGTGCTGGTCTCCCAGGTCGTCACCCAGCGCGACGCGCACCTGCAGAACACCCGGGCCATGTCGGCCGCGTTCCGCGAGGCCCTGCCGGCCGGGCGGCGGCCGCTGCTGATCGTCGGCGGGCCGCGCTTCGACGAGCTGATGACCGGCGAGCTCGGCGTCGACCGGATCTTCGGGCGGGGCACGACACCGCGCGAGGTCGCCTCCTATCTGGTTCACGCCCTTCTGTCCGCAGGGAGCAAGAGTTGATCACTGTCACGCATCGCCGTTACGTGCCGTACTCGCACGCTCACTACGCGGGGAACCTGGTCGACGGGGCGTACTCGCTCGGCCTGTTCGGCGACGTCGCCACCGAGGTGTGCATCCAGCTCGACGGCGACGAGGGGCTGTTCGCGTCCTACTCCGACGTGCAGTTCAAGGCGCCGGTGCAGGCCGGCGACGTCCTCGAGATCACCGGGAACGTCGTGCACATGGGCAACCGGTCGCGCCGCATCTACTTCGAGTCCAAGGTCGTCTGCCGGGGCACCGAGGGGTCGGCCGCCCGGGTGCTGGACGAGCCGATCGTCGCGGTGACCGCCGTCGGGACGGTCGTCGTGCCGGCACACTCGTGAGTTCTGTGGTCTGCGTCGATGTCGGTTCCACGTACACGAAAGCCGCCCGGATCGACCCGCGCGGCGCGCGACTGATCCGCCGCGCGGAAGTTCCCACGACCTCCGCCACCGATGTGCTGCACGGCCTGGATGCCGCCGTCGCCGCCGTCGGCGGCAACGGCGGCGATCTCTACGTCTGTTCCTCTGCGGGAGGCGGGCTGCGGCTCGCGGTCATCGGGTACGAGTCACTGGTGACCGCCGAGGCCGGGCACCGCGTCGGGCTGTCGGCCGGCGCGCAGGTGGTGCACGTGTCGGCGGGCCTGCTCTCCGGGCCGGGCCTGGCCGCCGTCCGCGCGGCCCGGCCGGACGTGGTGCTGCTCGTCGGCGGCACCGACGGCGGGGATGCGTCGACGCTGCTGCACAACGCCCGGCGGCTGGCGGCGGCGCGCTTCCGGGTGCCGGTGGTGGTGGCGGGCAACGCCGAGGCGGGGCCTGCGACGGTGTCGCTGCTGCGGGAACGGGGGGTGCCGGTCACGCTGACCAGCAACGTGCTGCCGCGCATCGGCGTGCTGGATCCGCTGCCGGCGCGCGGCGCGATCCGGGAGGTGTTCCTGCGGCACGTGATCGGCGGGAAGCGGCTGTCGAAAGGGGCCCGGTTCGGCTCGCTGGTGCGCTCGGCCACCCCGGACGCGGTCCTGGCCGGGGTGGAGCTGCTCGCGGACCTGACCGGTTACGGCGTGCTGGTGGTCGATGTCGGCGGGGCGACCACCGACGTGTACTCGGCGCTGATCCCGGACGCGGAGAGCGAGACCGGTCCGCAGCGGGATGTGGCCGGGACGCTGTGGCGCTCCCGAACGGTCGAGGGCGATCTCGGGGTGGCGGTGGGGGCGGAGGGGACTCGCGCGGCGGCAGTGGCGGAGAAGCTCGACCTCGGCGCCGCTTCTGATGATCAACAGTTGGCGGCCGCAGCGGCGGTGGTCGCTCTGCGCCGGCACGCGCGCGGCCATTCCGCCGGGCCCGGGCAGCCCCGAACCGGTGGCCGTGACCTGCGCGACGTGCGGCTGGTGGTCGGCTCCGGGGGAGTGCTCCGGCACGGCGGTGGCGAGCACGTCCTCGGCGCAGTACTGGGCGACCTGGCCGGCGGATGGGCCCTGCCGGAGCAGGCCCGCACAGTGGTCGACGCGCAGTACGTCCTGGCCGCAGCAGGCCTACTGGCAACAGACCATCCGGAAGCAGCCGCCGGTTTGCTGGACGGCCTGCTGAAAGCCTGAACCGCAGCCCCGCAGAATGCCCACGAAACGGACCTGTGCCGGGTCAATCGTTGAATTCGAGGGTGGCTTTGCCGCCGGCCACCGGGGTGTACCAGGTGGCGTCGCGGGTCAGGACGTCGACGTCCGCGTCCAGGGCGAGCATCGCGGCCGAGGCCCGGCCGGGTGTGCCGACCAGGCCTCGCAGGGTTGCCAGGGCCTGCCAGTCCTGGGGGTCGTCGGAGAGCAGGAAGACCGCGCGGTGGGCGATCAGCGCGTCGAGCCGAACCTGCTCCAGCAGGCCGGTCAGGTGTGCGGCCTCGATCAGGCAGGGCAGCGGCAGGACGACCGCGCCGTGCTCGTCGTCGATCTCGGCGATCAGCTCGCCGACCGCCAGCGAACCGCGGGTCCAGGCCACCACCGCCGACGTGTCGAGCACCAGCCGGACCGTGCGCGGCCCGGCGGTCACGCGGCCGTGCGGCGGGAGCGGATCTCGGCCAGGAAGGCTGCTCGGGTGGTGTGGTCGCGGCGGGCGTCGGCCTCCTGCAGGCGGGCGCGGGCACGGGCCTTGCCCTCGGCGGTGACCGTGACACCGAGCTCGGCGAGGACGTCGGTCATGCTGCGCTGCGCGCTGGTGTCCTGCTCCATGCCCAGAGGGTAACCGCCCCCGGCCGGAACCGGGAGCCTCCGATCTCGGACGGGTGTGCCAGGGCACAAAAAAGGGGCAATTCCCTTGCCCTCTTTAACTTATAACACAGAGGGGGCCTTGCGGCAAGACCCGGTTCGTGCAGCAAAATCGCAGCTCACAGCTGTTTTCTGCCGCATGGGAGTCACGAGTGGCCATGAGCCTGTTCGAGCTCGGGGAGGCCGGCGCCAAGGCCGACCCGAACCTGATCGGTGAGGACGAGAAGCATTTCGCGGCGATCGCGGAGAGCCTGGATCGCTCCATCGGTGAGCTGGCCGAGCGTCTCGAAACGGTCCGCAGGGCGCCCGCGGGCAAGGGACGCCAGGCGGTGGACCGCGACGACGAGGTCCGGCGGCTCACCTCCCGCCTCGAACTGCTGCGCCGGTACGGGGTGGATCTCTGCCTGGGCCGGATGGTCGGCGACGACGGCGCTGAGCCGGTCTACATCGGCCGCCGCGGCCTGACCGACGACACCGGCCGGCGGTTGCTGCTGGACTGGCGGTCGCCGGCCGCGGAGCCGTTCTTCGGGGCGACCCACGCGAACCCGATGGGCCTGGTGTTCCGCCGCCGGTACCGATGGAGCGGCGGCCGGATCACCGATTACTGGGACGAGGTGTTCGACGCCGGCGGGTTCGAGGGGCACGCCGTGGCGCTCGACGACCAGTCCGCGTTCATCGCCAGTCTCGGCGGCGCTCGCACGGACCGGATGCGTGACGTGCTCGGCACCATCCAGGCCGACCAGGACGCGATCATCCGGGCCGGCTCGCGCGGCGCGCTGGTGGTCGACGGCGGGCCGGGCACCGGGAAGACCGTGGTGGCCCTGCACCGCACCGCGTACCTGCTCTACTCCGATCCGCGGCTGGGCAACCGGCGCGGCGGGGTGCTGTTCGTCGGGCCGCACGAGCCCTATCTGGCGTACGTGTCGGATGTGCTGCCCAGCCTCGGCGAGGACGACGTGCAGACCTGCACGGTGCGTGATCTGGTGCCGGAGGGTGCCGGCGCGGTGCCCGAGACGAACGCCGTGGTGGCCGCGCTCAAGTCCGAGGCCCGGATGGTGGGGGCGGTCGAGGCAGCGGTCCGGTTCTACGAGGAGCCACCGGGCCCGACCGCCCTGGACGAGTTCGTGGTGACGGCGGGCGACTGGGCGGCCGCGTTCGACGCCGTCGAGCCGGGCACCCCGCACAACGAGGCGCGGGAGCAGATCTGGGCGGAGCTGACCGCCGTCCTCGCCGAGAAGCACGACCTCACCGAGCGGGAGCTGAACCGCAACCCGGATCTGCGGGCCGCGCTGAACCGGGCGTGGCCGATGCTGTCGGCCCCGGATCTGATCGGTGACCTGTGGGCTGTCCCCGCGTACCTGCGCACATGCGCCCCCTGGCTGGAGGCCGGGCAGGTGCGCGCGTTGCAGCGCGCCGCGGCCCAGGCCTGGACCGTCGCGGACCTGCCGCTGCTCGACGCGGCGCGGCAGCGGCTGGGTGACGCGCAGGCCGCGGAGAGAAGAAGGAGGCGCGACGCCGGCGCGGCGGCCGGCCAGGAGCAGATGGACCGGGTCGTCGACGACCTGATCGCCTCGTCGGTGCACGACGACGGTGAGGGCTTGATGAAGATGCTGGTCCAGCAGGACCTGCGGGAGAACCTCGCGGACGGCCTGGTGGCGCCGGACAGTGACGGGCCGGGGCTGCTCACCGGCCCGTACGCGCACATCGTCGTCGACGAGGCGCAGGAGCTGACCGACGCCGAGTGGCAGATGCTGCTGCAGCGCTGCCCGTCGCGCAGCTTCACGATCGTCGGGGATCGGGCGCAGGCCCGGCAGGGGTTCAGCGAGTCGTGGCAGGAACGCCTGGAACGGATCGGGCTCGATCGGGTCAGCATGGCCGCGCTGACCATCAACTACCGCACTCCCCGGGAAATCATGGAGGAGGCCGCGCCGGTGATCCGGGCCGTGCTGCCCGATGCGAACGTGCCGATCTCGATCCGCAGCAGCGGGCTTCCGGTCGTACACGGGAATGTTCTTGATCTTGAAGAGATCTTGCGCACGCGGGGCGAGGGGCTGGCGTGTGTGATCGGGGATCCGGCGTTCGCGGGCACGGAGCGTGTCCGGTCGCTCACGCCGTCGCTCGCGAAGGGCCTGGAATTCGATCTGGTCGTGCTGATCAACCCGGAAGAGTTCGGTGAAGGTATCGAAGGAGCTGTTGATCGTTATGTTGCGATGACCCGTGCGACACGCCGACTGGTGGTCCTGAGCAGCGCGAACACCAGGGAAAACACCTGAACATCAGGTGACACGCCGACGAATGCGACACGCCGGAGCACACGGCAGGTGGTTGACAGGCCACCGGTGTCCGGACGTACCGTCTTCAGGTCTTGTTCACGGCGAGCAGCCCAGATTCGCTTCGTCCCTCTACCCACTGGCCCGCAGTCCTCGCTGGGGTCGCGCGTTCAGCCAGGTCCAGGGGGTGGAGGTGCGCGGGGCGGGGCGGACCCGGCCGCGTTCAGGTGGCAACTCCGGTGACACCGGTGACGGCCAGTAGACAACGGCACGACGCGGGCAGCCGGCTCGCGGCGCGTCGGTCCGAAGGTCGCCGCGATGTCATCGGGCCCACCGGCCTGGAACAGTGACACCAGATGTACTCAAGGGGCGCAGCCATAGGCGGGCTGCGCCCCTCTGTCGTCCGGGCGGGTAGCCTCCCACCCGTGGAAATGACTTTGCCGCCGCCTGGGCTCGCGTCACCGGAGCCGGCACCCGGAGCCCCGGTTCACGGGTCGCCGCGGCCACTGCGCCTGCCGCTCGCCGCGGCTCTGGCGATCGCCGCGGGCGCGGCTCTGCTTCTCGCCCTCCCTCCGTACGACCTGTGGTGGCTCTCGCCGGTCGGCGTGGCGCTGATGGCGGCGGCGGTGCACCGGCGGCGGCTGCGCGCCGGATTCGGGCTCGGCTTCCTCACCGGCGTGGTGCTGTTCCTCCCTCTGCTCTGGTGGACCACGATCGGCGCCGGCTGGCTGCCCTGGGCGATGCTCTCGATCGCCCAGGCCGTGATCATCGGACTGGCCGGGATGGCCGGCGCCTGGCTGTCGCCACTGGTGGATCGGTGGCGGTGGTCGTGGCCGCTGCTGGCCGGGCTGCTCTGGACCGCTCAGGAAGCGTTGCGCGACCGGGCGCCGTTCGGCGGTTTCCCGTGGGGCCGGCTCGCTTTCAGCCAGGGTGACGCGCCCACCTTGCGCCTCGCGGCCTACGGCGGAGCGCCCCTGGTCACGTTCGTCGTGGCGGCTGCCGGTGGCGCGCTGGTCGCGCTGGCCTGGCGTCGTTTCACTCGGGGAAGCGTCCACGGCGCCGCGGGGTT
Organism: Actinoplanes sp. CA-015351; assembly: GCF_050955685.1. Lineage (NCBI taxonomy): Bacteria > Bacillati > Actinomycetota > Actinomycetes > Micromonosporales > Micromonosporaceae > Actinoplanes > Actinoplanes sp. CA-015351. Next base: position 4,722,198 of record NZ_CP192102.1, on the reverse strand, counting down.
CGCGGTGGTCGCCGCCCTGCTGCTGGCCGGACCGGCTGCCCTGCCGCTCACCGAGCCCGCCGGGCCCACCAGCACGATCGCCATCGTCCAGGGCAACGTCCCGCGACTCGGCCTCGACTTCAACGCCCAGCGCCGCGCCGTCCTGGACAACCACGTCAGCGCCACCCGCCAGCTCGCCGCCGACGTGGCGGCCGGCAAGCAGAAGCAGCCCGGCCTGGTGATCTGGCCGGAGAACTCCAGCGACATCGACCCGCTGCGCAACGACGACGCGGCCGACGCGATCAGCGCGGCCGCCGACGCGATCAAGGCGCCGATCCTGGTCGGCACGCTGCAGCGCACCGAGGACCCGGAGGACATCTACAACGTCGGCATCCTCTGGTGGCCGCGTACCGGGCCGGATCTGGACCAGCAGTACGAGAAGCGGCATCCGGTGCCGTTCGCCGAGTACATGCCGCTGCGCCCGATCGCCCGGCTGGTCACCGACAAGGTCGACCTGGTCCGCAACATGCTCCCCGGCGACCACCCCGGTGTGATCAACACGGGTTCGGTCATCCTCGGGGACGTGATCTGCTTCGAAGTGGCGTACGACGGGATCGTTCGTGACACCGTCGACGGTGGGGCTCAGCTGCTGGCCGTGCAGACCAACAACGCCACGTTCAACGAGGCCGAGGCGCTGCAACAGCTCGCGATGGTACGGCTGCGTGCTGTCGAGCACGGCCGGGAGGCGCTGATGGTCTCCACCGTCGGCGTGTCCGGATTCGTGGATGGAACGGGCGAGGTGCACGGCGCGACCGGCTTCAACACGGCGGCCGTGGTGGTGCGTGACATAGCGACGGAGGGACCGCGTACGCTGGCGACTCGTTCGGGCAACTGGCCCGAGGTGGTGGCCGTCGCTCTGATGGTCGTTGCCCTCGCCGGCGTGCTGCCCTTGCGCCGGCGGCGTGCGAACATCGGCATTGACGGCGACAAGGTTTCGGAGGAACGGTGAGCGAGTACCCCGGCGTGGGACGCGTCCTCGTGATCATCCCAACGTACAACGAGGCTGACAACGTACGGGTGATTACCGATCGGGTACGCAAAGCTGTACCCGAGGTGGACATCCTGGTTGCCGACGACAACTCGCCGGACGGCACCGGAGTCATCGCCGACGAGATCGCTCTCGCGGACGACCACGTCTTCGTCCTGCACCGGGCCGGTAAGGAAGGCCTCGGCGCGGCATACAAGGCCGGGTTCGCCTGGGCCAAGGACAAAGGGTACGACGCGGTCGTCGAGATGGACGCGGACGGCTCGCACGCCCCCGAGGAGCTGCACAAGCTGCTCGACGCGCTGGGCAGCCACGACGTCGTGCTCGGCACCCGGTACATCCCCGGCGGGAGCGTGCACAACTGGCCGATCCACCGGCTGCTGCTCTCCCGGGGCGGCAACATCTACATCCGGATGGCCCTCGGCATGCCGTTCAAGGACGCCACGGGTGGTTACCGGGCGTACCGGATCGGCGTTCTCGACAAGATCGACGTCGGCACCATCGCGTCGACCGGTTACTCCTTCCAGGTCGAGATGGCCTGGCGCTCGTACCGTCAGGGTTATCGGATGGTCGAAGTGCCGATCACCTTCACCGAACGCGAGCACGGCGTCAGCAAGATGAGCGGCAACATCTTCAAGGAACAGCTGCTCAGGGTGACGATCTGGGGTGCACAGGCCCGAACTGAGAGTTTGCGTAAAGTCTTCGATCGCAAGCCCCGGCAGGGCTCTTCCTGGCCATGAGGTGTCATATTTGAACCGGGCCCGTGTTTTCGGGCCCGGGACACCGGAGGTCGAATGATGCGCCGCTCCAGGCTGGCTTATGTTCCGCTGGCGATGCCACTGTGGGCGCTGGCCGAGTTCTTCGTCTTCCTCGCCGTCTCGCACGCGATCGGCGCGGGCTGGGCCATCCTCCTGCTCGCCGCCTCCACCCTCGCCGGCATCGCCCTGCTGCGCCGCGAGGGGATCAAGGGCTGGCGCGCCTTCCAGCAGGCCGCTCAGGAAAACCGGCCGCCCGGCGCCGAGGTGGCGAACTCACTGACCGGTCTCGGCGGGGCGTTGCTGCTCACCCTGCCCGGGTTCATCACCGCGGTGGCCGGCCTTCTGCTGCTGCTGCCGCCCGGCCGGGGTCTGGCCCGCCGCGGCATCGAGCGGTTCGCCGAGCGCAGCCTGGGCGGCGCCGCCACGGGCGACCTCTTCGGCCCGCGCAAGGTGAAGGTCCACTCCGGCGCCCCGGTGACCGTGGTCGTCGTGGACGAGCAGCCGGTTCCGGGTCACACCGGCCGCACCCAGGCCCCGCCGGCCATCGAGGGCGAGATCGTCCGCTGACCCGGCGCGATTCGTTCGCCATGTCGACGATCGGGGTCGAGCGCGGCACCCGGTGATCCACACGCCGGGCCCGAAATGGCACTGGGCGGCTGCGTGCGACCGTCTCCGGGCCAACCGCGGTTAGGTGCTACCTCATCCGCGGTGGCCGCGCCGTTGCGTGAGATTTCGTCGCCAGGTGGTCGGGGGCGGAGTTCGCGGGCCGCGCATCCTGATCGGCCGGCCCCGCGGGCCGGCAAGCGCGCGAGATGCCTGTGCCGAGGCTGCCAGCGCAGGCGAGAGTCCGCGCGGGGCGGGTGAGCGCCCGCGGAACGCATTTGCGTGCCTTTACCGCCGTTCTGAGGCGGTCAGTGCTCGCAGAACGCTTGCGCGGGTGTTCACCGCCCCTTCGCCGAGTGCGGTTTGACCCCGGCCCTGCCCGGGGGTGCGGCGGGTGTGGGTGTCAGCTGTCTTGGACGGATCTTGTGAGCTTCTGCCTGCGTGGCAGCCACAAGCTCACAAGATCGCCGGACGCCGGTAATGCGGGGCGCGCGGACAGGGCTGGGCGCGCGGACAGGGGCGCGGGCGGCCGGCTCGGGCGGTGGCAAGGCGGCCGGTCGTGCGGCGGGGAAGTGGCCGGGTCGGGTGGCGGAGTGGCCGGGTCCGGTGGCGGGGCGGCCGGGTCGGGTGGCGGGCGGCCGGGTCCGGTGGCGGGGCGGCCGGGTCGGGTGGCGGGCGGCCGGGTCCGGTGGCGGGGCGGCCGGGTCGGGTGGCTGGTCTGGCTGGGCGGGCTGGCTGGGCGGGCGGGGTGGCTGGGGCCGGGAATGCGAAAGGCCACCCCGGAACCGGGGTGGCCTTCGCGTGGCTGCGGGACTAGCGGCCTCGACGGGTGCGGACTTCCTGGAGCCGCTCGTTGAGGATGTCCTCGAGCTCGGCGATCGAACGCCGCTCGAGCAGCATGTCCCAGTGGGTGCGCGGCGGCTTGGCCTTCTTCTGTTCCGGCTCGTTGCCGTCGACCAGGCGGGCCACGCTGCCGTCGAACTTGCACTCCCAGGTGACCGGCACCTCGGCGTCGACGGCGAACGGAACCTCGAACTGGTGACCCTTGACGCACAGGTACTCACGGGTCTGTCGGGGCGCCAGCTCGGTGTTACGGTCGGACTCGTAGCTGACCGCGCCTAGACGGCTGCCGCGCAGCATGCGTTCGCCCATGATCGGCTTTCCCCTCGCTCGTGGTGCTGCTCTCGTTGGTGTAACGAAAGTGACGGCTGCTGGATTCCTGATCCGGGCACGGAGCAGTGCCGGATCGGAGTCGGATGCCGCCGAGATCTTGTCCGCACCGCCTGTATCGGCGGTGTTAACGCTATGAGCGTAACCGGCCACCGCCCTTACCCGGCAAATCGAACCCGTGTTCCCGTGGACCTTGGTCCACTTTGCGGGTGTTTGCGACTTGTGCGGGTGGTGCGATGTCGGTCACTCCACGGCGTTCATCAGCAATTTACTCATCCGCCGGTCACTGCGGGGTGCCACCACGGTAGCGGCGTGGTAGCAATCACCCGTCCGATTTAGACCAGTGGTTGCCGTTCTGTGGCCGGTTGGCCGTGAGATATGTCGCCGTCAGCTTTTCGGGCTCGTTGTCTGGGGCGGAACCGCTGCCGGCCGCGCCGCACCGAGCGCAGCCAGCGCCGACGCAAGATCACTGACTTGTGACGTCAGCTGGGCCACTCGCTCCTGCGCGGCGTCCGCGTCGGCACGGGCGGACGCCAGCCTGCGTTCCAGCTCGGCCCGCTCGCGCGACGCACGCTCGGCGGTCCGTTCCAGATCATCATTGGTACGCGCAACACGGTCCCGTTCAGCTACCACTCCCGCCAATTCCGCGATTCCGGCCGCCACGCGTGCATCGGCATCGCTGACACTCTTGATCAGGGCGTCCCGCTCGCGTTCCGCCGCCACGGCCCGGGTGGCCGCCTCGTCGGCCGCGGCCCGGGCCCGCCCCGTCTCCTCGGTGGCCTGCGATGCCGTTGCGTTCGCCAGCTCCAGAGCCTTGGCGGCCTCAGTTTGCGCCGCTGATGCCGTACGGCGGAAGTCGGATGCGTCCTTGAGCGCGGCAGCGAGGTCTCGCTCGGCGGCGTCGCGATTTTTCCGGACATCCGCCAGTTCGTGGGTGGCGGTGTCGCGCTCGGCCTCGGCCCGTTCCCGCAGCGCGGCCGCTCCGGTGGCTGCACGCACCGCCTCGTCGCGCGCGGCAGCGGCTTCCTCGGCGCGCCTGCCCGCTTCCTCCGCCGCGCGCTGGGCGTCCGCGGCGCGGTGCTGCGCCTCGTCACGCTCGGCGGTGGCAGCCATCGCGATCTGCTGCGCGTTCGCCATCGCGGTCGCGGCCTGCTCGGCGTCGCGGCGTGCGTCGTCCCGTTCCGCGTGCGCGGACGCGACCTGCCGGGACGTGTCGGCGCGGACCTCGGCGACCTGGCGCTCGACGCCGGCCGGCGACATCTCCGAGTGCAGCGCCTCGGTGAGCGTGCCGACCAGGGTGTCCAGGCGGTCGACGACCTCCCAGGTACGCGCGACCGAGCCGGCCAGGCCGGGGGAGGAGCGGTGCCGCATCCGCACGTTGCGCGAGGCGCGCTGGCACTCGCCGTCGTTGTCGCGGCAGTAGCGGAACGGGCGCCCGGCGGAGGCACGCTGCGGGACGGGACGGCCGCAGTTCGCGCAGGGGCGGGTTTCGTTGTCGGTATCAGGCGCAGTCATAGCGTGCTCAACCCTAGAGTTCCAGGCCGCTGTTGCCGATGATCCGCGTCGGCGCGCCTGCGATACTCCACCGGATATGGCTGTTCTTCTCATCGTGGCGGCGCTCGTCTACTTCGCCGGCGAGACGGTGGCGGTGGCGGCGTGGAGCGGGCCCGGGTACAGCCTGGTCGGTGACCACATCAGTGATCTGGGCGTACCCGGTCCTGATTCGCCGCTGGCGTGGGCCATGAACGGCGCGTTCGTCGTCAACGCCGTCCTGGTGTTTCTCGCCGTGCGAGACCGCTGTGTGTTTCGCGGCCTGACCCTGGCCTACTGCGCTGGATTGATCCTCATCGCGGTCTTTCACACCGGGAGTTCCCTGCACGGCCTCGGCGCGTTCCTGGCCATCGCCGGTGGGAACGCGGCGATCGTGATGATCCGCCGGTTCCGGTTTCTCGGCGTGACCGGGCTGGTGGGGTTCGCCGCGTTCGTGGCGTTCCCGGGGGATTACAGCGGGCTGCTCGAACGCATCGCCGTCTATCCGATTCTGGTCACCCAGTTCGTGGCCGGCCTGATTCTTCTGCGGCTCGGCCCGCGCGCCTGGTCCGGCGCGCGGGAGCCGCGGCTCTAGAGCTTCTGCGTCTCGGTGGTCGCCGGGTGCAGCTCGGCGGTCGTCTCCTTGACGAAGCGGCCGGTCGTCGTGCTGCGGTTCACTTCCTGGTCGCCGGTCCTGTCACTCTTGTCGCCACCGACGGTCTCGGTCGTGGTGGTGTCCGGCTGCCGCTTGACGGTGCTGTCCTTGACGAACTTGCCGGTGCGGGCGCTGCGGTTGACCTCGTGCTCGTTGCCAGCCATCGGGGGTATCTCCTTCGTCAATATCGGGGGTGTCTGTTTTGTGCCCGCTCAGCAGCCCGCGAAACCCCTTTCTTGAGTACGCATGAACCTCTCCCCGCGCCCGTTCGCACGGATCTGCTGCCGATCGTCCAGCGTGGCTCCGGCATCCCGTGGTGTTCAGGCAGTGAGGGCGTCGCCGGTGAGTGACAGGTGCACCGAGGCGTGGTCCGCGCTGTCGAAGAGCGCCGCGCCGACATCCGCCAGAGAGCACGACGACGGCCTCGGCCGATCCCGCCGCGGCAGCGAATCGGCGGGGCAGGACGAGCGACGTCCAGGCGGACACCGAATCGCCGGCTCGTTCCAGCCGGATGGTCCGCATCGTCGCGGCGGCCAGGTCATAATCGCAGTCCAGGCTCGCCAGCTCGGCGGTGGACGCGGACATCTGCGCGACCGATCGGTCCAGCAGCGCCGCGAGCACCTCCAGGCTCATGGCGGCAGCGTAACCGGCGCGATCAATGGTGATCGGGGTCAGGTTTTTCGCTGGCCGGGACATCGTGGAGTACTGATGTCATAGGTTTGGCGGCGGTATGCGTAGACACCGATCGAATCTTGGCACCCTGCTCCACCACGTTCACGTGAGCGGGCCGCTCTCCCGCGCCGCCCTCGCCGAACGGATGGGTGTCAATCGCAGCACCATCCTCGGGCTCACCGCCGAGCTGGCCGCCGCCGGCCTGGTCCGCGAGGAGCCGCCCACCGGCACCACCGGAGCCGGCCGGCCGTCGTTCGTGGTGGTCCCGGAGTCACAGCGCGTCGCGGTGCTCGCCTTCGACGTGGCGGTGGACCGGCTCACCGCGGCCCGGGTCGGCCTCGGCGGGCCGATCCTGGACCGGCGGCAGGTGGCCCGGTCCCGGGCCGGCGCCGACCTCGACACGGTGGTGCGCGAACTCGCCGAGATGGGCCGTGAGCTGCTGGAGGCCGCGCCGGCCGCTACCACGATCGCGGGCATCGGCGCCTCCTACTGCGGCATGATCCGCCCCGGCGACGGCATGGTCCGATACGGGCCCGAGATGGGCTGGGTCGACCAGGCCTTCGGCACCGAGCTGGAGCGCGCGCTCGGGATCGGCCTGCCGGTGGCGGTCGGCAACGAGGCGCACCTGGGCGCCCTGGCCGAGTACGCCCGAGGCGCCGGAGCCGGCTCCCCGGACCTGATCTACCTGCACGGCGACGTCGGCGTGGGCGGCGGCATCCTGGTCGGCGGCAAGCCACTCGGCGGCGAGGGCGGGTACGGCGCCGAGGTCGGCCACATGCTGGTCAACCCGGTCGGCGGGCGGCCCTGCCTGTGTGGTTCGGCGGGCTGCCTGGAGGCGGAGGCCGGGGAGTACGCGATCCTGGAGGCCGCCGGCCGGCAGGGCGAGTTCGGCCGGGACGCCGTCCGGGCGGTGGCCCGCGACGCCGCGGCCGGGCATCTCGCGGCGGCCGCCGCCGTCGCGGGGATCGGCGACTGGCTCGGCATCGGCGTCGCCAACCTGATCAACCTGTTCAACCCCAGCGTGGTGATCTTCGGCGGGGTGCTGCGGGAGATCTACGAGGTGGCGGCCCCGGAGGTGGAGTCCCGGATCGCGCAGCACGCCGTGCCGGTGTCCCGGGATCGGGCGAAACTGCGCGTCTCCGGGCTGGCCGACGACGCGACGCTGCTCGGAGCGGCGGACCGCGGATTCGCGGCCCTGCTCGACAACCCCCTTAAAGTTGTATAAAACCCTAAAAAGCGGACGATAAGGACGACCCGGCGCTACCTTCCGGGCGGGTGCACTTCACGCGGCACGGATGCCGCGCACCCGCAACCGCGACAGGAGACACGGATGCCCAACCCACGCCGGGCCTTTACCGCCGGCACCGTCGCCCTGCTGATGACGCTGGCCGCCGGTTGCGGAGGCGACGACGACGAGACCACGACCACCACCGGCACCACCACCCCGGCCACCGCGACGTCGGCCACGACCAGCAGCGGCGGCACCGAGGACGTGCGCAACGCCACCACGGCGTTCCTGGCGCTGCTCAACGACACCGAGAAGACCAGCGTGCAGGGCGAACGGACCACCGACAATCTCGCACAGTGGTCCAACCTGCCGGACCAGCTCTTCAAACGGGCCGGCCTGCGGATGGACGCGCTCTCCACCGACCAGCAGGCCGCCGTCCTGAAGATCCTCCAGGCCGCGCTGAGCTCCGACGGGTACGCACAGGTCACCGGCATCACCACCGGCGACGGCGTACTCAAGGACTCCGGCGGGATGGACCTCGACTTCGGCGCCGACCACTACTGGATCCGGATCCTCGGCACACCGTCCGAATCGGAGATCTGGACGATCCAGTACGGCGGGCACCATCTGGCCGTGAACATCTCCGTCAAGGGCGACGAGATGACCATGGCGCCGACCCTCTGGGGCGCGCAGCCGGCCTCGTACACGACGTCCGGGACCACTGTCGAACCCCTCGCCGGTGAGACGACCGCCGCCTTCGCCGTGATGGACGCGCTCGACGACGAGCAGCAGGACGCCGCGCAGCTGGACACCACGATCACCGAGATCGTGCTCGGCGCGCAGCAGGACGGCAAGACCCTCGCCGACGAGGGCGTGAAGGTCTCCACGTTCACCGAGCAGCAGAAGGAACTGCTGATGGCGCTGATCACCGAATGGATCAGCCCGCTGGCGCCCGACCAGGCCCAGTCGAAGATCACCGAGGCCGAGGACAACCTCGGCAAGACCTGGTTCGCCTGGTCCGGCGAGACCATCGCCGGCCAGCCGATCTATTACCGCGTTCAGGGTCCGTCGCTGACCATCGAGTTCGCCCACCAGCAGGGCCAGGGCGCCAACGCCGGCGGCATCACCCACATCCATTCCATCTACCGCGAGCCGGACAACGACTACGGGGCCGAACTCAGTTGATCAAGAAGATCGTCGTGGCTTTCTTCGCGCTTTTCGTCGCGCTGCCGGCCACGCCCGCCTCCGCCCACCCGCTCGACGAGGTCATCCAGCAGGTCTACCTCACCCCGGCCGCGTCCACGCTCGACGTACAGATCGACATCGTCGCGGGTGCGCTCGTCGCGCCGGGCTTCGCCCGGTCGCTCGACACCGACGGTGACCGCCGGCTGAGCGCCTCCGAGACCTCGGCCCATGATGTACGCGTCCGCTCCGCCCTGGCCGTGGCCACCGACGACGTGCCCGCCGACGTGACGATCACCAGTTCCACGTACCCGGAGTACGACCTCCTGGCAGCCGGCGGCGGCACCATCACGGTCCGCGCCACCGCGCCTCTGCCCACCACCTCCGGAGCCTTCGCGGTCACCGACGGTTACATCGCCGACCAGAAGACCCGCATCCAGATGAGCGTGCTCGTCGCCAAGGACGCCGGCCGCGCCGCCGGATCGATCCGCCGCGGCCACGAGGGACGCGCCATCGCCGTCGGCCTCACCCCGGCTGCCGCAGCCGCCGGCACCGTCGCCGACAGACCCAGCGAGGGTACGGGAACCGCCATGTTCGACGCCCTGAGGAAGCCCGTGGGCTCACCGTGGGCCCTGGCGCTGCTGATCGCCGTGTGCGCGCTGCTCGGCGCCCTGCACGCGCTGACGCCCGGACACGGGAAGGCGATGCTCGCGGCGTACCTGGTGGGTTCGCGCGGCACACCCCGCCAGGCGATCGCGCTGGGTGGCGTGGTGACAGTGACACACACCGGGTCGGTGCTGCTGCTGGGTGCGGCGGTGCTGGCGGCCGGGCACTACGTGATGCCGGCGCTGCTGGTGCCGGCTTTGAAGGTGCTGACCGGGCTCGTGGTGCTGTTCCTGGGTCTGCGGATCCTGCGGCGGCGGCTGCGGGGTTCGGCGCACTCCCATTCCCACGGGCACTCGCATTCCCACCCCCACCCTCACTCCCACCCCCACCCCCACCCTCACTCCCACCCCCACGCGCACTCCGACGTGGATGATCGTTTCGAGGAGGACGACCGCTGGGACTCCGACGAGGACGAGCAGTGGGAGGAAGAGGACGACTTCCAGCGGGACCGGGCACACTGGCACGCCGCCGGCCGCGACTTCGACCGCGACCTGGAACCGGTCGGGGCACACACCGGTGAATTCGAGACCCGTGCGCCGGTGCGGGTGGCCGAGCGTATTGAGGTCGTTGAGGCGTACCCGATCAAGGAACGCACCGAGGTCTCCACCGGCACACGGCGAGAGATCGCCGCGATGGGCGCCGCAGGCGGCCTGATCCCGTGCCCGGAGGCGCTCGGCGTGCTGATCCTCGCGGTAGGCCTGAACCGCACCGCGCTCGGCCTCGCGATGATCGTCGCGTTCAGCGTAGGCCTCGGCGCGGTCCTGATCGGTCTCGGACTGATCCTGGTGACCGCCCGCGAGCGGTTCACGGATGTCCGCCCGGGCCCGCTGCTCCGCCGGTTGCCGGTGATCTCCGCGGCCCTGGTGGTGATCATGGGAGCGGTGATGACCGTGAGCGGCACCCTGGACGTCCTCTGACCACCGGCACCCCGCTCACCGGCACCCTGCTCACCGTGGCGCTCGGCGGCGGGTTTCACGGCTTTCGCTGCGAGGCGTGGTCCGGTCAGATCTTGTGCGGTTCGGCCGGCCGTTCGACCGCGAACTCACGATGTCCAGGGAAGCCGCCGCCGTGGCGTGTCGATGCCGGCTCGTCCGCGAGCACTCCCGGTGACGCGCTGCCACCACAACGGTGGAGAGTTCCAGCTTTGTGGCAACCTGTGGTGGCCGGAGCGCCCACAGGTTGCCAAGATCGGGCCGGCGACGGTGGCATGCCCGGCCCGGCGCTTACCCACCGTGAGAATTCGCTGAGACGAGTGACGTAGCCGGCGGCGTCGCGGCCGGCCCTTCGGGATCTTGAGCGATGTCGCACCATCGGATGGCGCCTTCTCAGCGCGCCGGTGCGGGGCGGGGAAGGGCGGACAACGGGCGGCTCCGGGAGACAGGGTGAGAGCCCACCGTGGGCTCGGAGCTACGTGGCGCGTGGAGCGGGCGACGCGGTCACCGTGCTGCCGGAGCGGCTGCGGTACGTCGCGCACGGTTGCTCCGTCCGGCGTGGGTGGGGTCGCACGGTTGTTCCGTCCGGCGTGGGTGGGGTCGCACGGTTGCGGTCGGTGAGACTTCATCACGGTCAGGGCGTGGATCCGGGCACACGGTGGCGTTGTGTGCGACCTGATCCACCTGCGACCTGATCCACCCCGCGACCTGCGCAACCCCGGCCGTCCGGCAGGCTGCGCACACGATTGCCGGCTGGCGCGCAGCGGATCCGGCCGCCGACCGGCGCTGGGTCCTGTGGGTCGGCGAGCGCTCCGGGGGCCGGCTCGGCGGCGAGCGCTCCGGGGCCCGGCTCGGCGCCGAGCGCTCCGGGGGCCGGCTCGGCGGCGAGCGGAACCTGATGAACCGGCCGCGGGCCGGACCGGGGATGGTGGGCGCTACCTCGGTGGGGGACGGGTGGGGGAGTTGGCGGCCGGTGTCCGGTTGTGGAAGTAGGGTCCGGATCATGAAACTGGTTGAGGACGTTGTCTCGGTGCCGTCGGCGGCCGGGGAAATCCGGACGGCGGTGATCGCGCCGGTCGGTGGTGGGCGGTGGCCCGGGGTGCTGCTCTACACCGACATCTTTCAGCTGACCGAGTCGACGCTGCGGACCGCGCGCCGCCTGGCAGCCTCGGGGTTTGTCGTGGTGGTGCCGGAGATCTATCCGCACGGGGCGGTCGCCGGGGTGGCACTCGAGTTCGACGACGCGGGGAAGAAGGCCGGGCTCGATGCCGCGGCGGCGACCACGACGGCGGCGTTCGACGCTGACCGGGTGGCCGTTCTTGATTGGATGGCGGCGCGCGACGACGTCACGGCGCTGTTCGCGACCGGGTTCTGTCTCGGCGGGCATCTGGCGTTCCGGGCGGCGTTCGATCAGCGGGTGGAGGCGACCGTCTGCTTCTATCCGACCGGGCTGCAGAACGGGTCGCTCGGCGCTGACGACGCCGGTTCGCTGGCGCGGGCGGCCGACATCGCGGGGCGGCTGCTGATCGTTTTCGGCTCGAACGATCCGCACGTGCCGGCCGGCGCGCGGCTGCAGATCGTGTCGGCGCTCTATGCGGCCGGGCACGACGACGTCGAGCTGCACGTCTACCGGGGCGGGGAGCACGCGTTCATGCGCGATGTCGGCCCGCGCCACGACCCGGAGCTGACCGATCTCGCTCTCGCCGAGGCGGTGTCGTTCTTCACCGCCCGATCCACGTAAAAAGATCAAGGGACCTTGCAGATCCGCCGCAGCATGGTGTCGAGGGCGCTCTTGTCGTCGTCGTCCACCGGCACCGTGCTGACGAGTGGCTCGGCGTCGTCCAGGGCGACGTGTACCGGGAACTCGAACGGCTTCTTCACCTCGGCGAACGCGTGCGGGTCACAGCGCAGCGGCGTCACCACGATGTCGATGGCCGCGGCCGGCGACGCGGCGGTCACGGTGGCCTCGGCAGCGCCCGGGAACGCCAGACGATAGAGCACGTTGCCGTCAAGCTCGGTCACCCGGATGGTTCCGGTGGCGGCGGCGGTGCGTTCGGCCACGAGGCTGCCGCGCACCCCGCCGGCGCCGAGGTCCTGCCACGCACCGAAGCGCAGCGTCACGCTCTCGCGTACCCTCTGGGCTGCGCAATCGATGGCAAGCAGCTTGTCCAGCAGCGGGTTGGGGTCCGGCAGATCGAGCGTGACGCGCTGCCAGTCCGTCGCGCCCTCCGGGCGCGCGTCCACGATCACCTGCGACGGCGCGGCCTGAGTGGGTACGCAACCACCGGTGCCGAAGGGTACCGGAACGTCCACCCGGAGCCCGCCTGCCGGAAGCACCGCGTCGGTGCCGGCCGGGGCCTCGCCCTCGAAGGACGGCAGCACCGGTTCGACCCGCTTCACCTGGACCGGGGCCGGGCCGTTGTTGTGCAGGGCGATCGCCAGCTGCCGGTTCACCTCGTGCACGCGCCACTGCTCGGCGGTGACGCTGAGACTCAGCGGCTCGTCACGGCTCTCCCCGCCGCACCCGGCGGGTAGAAGCAGCAGGCAGGGAAGCAGAAGACGGGACACCAGCCGCATCCCCGGCACTGTAGTCCGCCTCGCCGGCGCGGCGAAGACCCTGCTCGGCCTCGCCGGCGCGGCGAAGGCCCTGCTCGGCCTCGCCGGCGCGGCGAAGACCCTGCTCGGCCTCGCCGGCGCGGCGAAGGCCGCGCACGGCCGGAATCAGCAGCAGGGCCGCGCAGCCGAGCACACCGACCACGACCGAGGTGCCGAGGACCCGTTCCGCCCCGGCCACCGCGGCGACCGGGCCGGCCAGGGCCTGACCGATCGGCAGGCTGCCGGTCGAGCCGAGCACCTCGTAGGAGGTGACCCGGTTGAGCACGTCCGGCGGCACCTGGGTCTGCACGCTGGTCTGCCACTGGATCGACCAGAACGCCCAGGCGAACCCGTTGACCGCGGCCGCCGCGAGCAGCGCCGGCAGTCCGGCGTGCAGCGCGATCGCCAGCGGCAGCAGCATGAAGCCGAACAGCACGACGGCGCCGGCCGCGAGCGGCCGATGCGCCTTGAGGCGCAGCGCGGTGAGACCTCCGAGGATCGTTCCGGCTCCGACCGCCGACTGCATCCATCCGTACGCGGGAGCGCCGAGCCCGTCACTGACCAGCACCGCGCCGAGCGGGATGAGCGGGCCGAACAGGAAGACGCCGAAGAAGACCCAGACCAGGATGACGCTCCAGATCCAGGTACGCGATCGGAACTCGTGCCAGCCGTCGCGGAGATCCCTCAGCGTGGAGTTCGCGGCCCGGCTGACCTTGTCGACACGCAGGCCGGCCAGGCAGAGCGCGCTGATCGCGAAGGTGGCCGCGTCGACGGCGTAGACCGGGCCGGCACCGAAGAAGCCGAACAGGATGCCGGCGACGGCCGGGCCGAGCAGCTCGGCGACCGCGTTCGCCATCCGGATCGTGGCGTTGGCCCGGTGCGGGTCGGTCGCCACCTGGGGGACGATGCCGTTCACGCCGGGCTGGAACATCGCGGCGGCGGTGCCGCTGACCGCGGAGCACGCGACGAGCAGCCACAGCGCGGGTGTGCCGGTGAAGAACGCGACCGCGACGACGGCCTGGGTCACGGTCCGGACGACGTCGGCGCCGAGCATCAGCGGGCGGGCGCCGATCCGGTCCGCGAACACCCCGCCGAACAGGATGAACCCGAGGAACGGCACCATCCAGGCGGCCAGCACCACGCCGACGCCGGTGGCGCCGTACACCCGGCCGACGGCGAGGGCGGCGGCCACGGTCAGCATCGCGTCGCCGAAGACCGAGACCGCCCGGGCGACGAAGTATCGGGTGAAGGTGGCGGTCCACAACATCAGCCGATTCTGTCGTACTGAAAGGAGTCCTAACAAAGGGATTTCCCAGGAACTCCTGATCTTCGACATATCGCCGGGCGGCTATGCTGCCGGGGTGCCGCACGATGGGGAGTCACCGGCGCGCCGGCCGGCCGGCGCCCTCGAGTCCGAGGTGCTTCGTGTCCTCGTCGCGGCGTCCGAGCCACTCACCCCGCGTGCCGTGCTCGCCCGGCTGACCTCGCCGTTGTCGTACAGCACGGTGGTGACGATCCTGACCCGGATGCACGACAAGGGCATGGCAGCGCGATACCGCGACGGCCGGTCGTTCCGGTACGCGCCACTCACCGACGAGGCCTCGGTCGCGGCGCAGCGGATGAACGCGGCGCTCGGCGCCGGAACGGATCGGGCCACCGTGCTGCGCCGGTTCGTGGCCGGGCTGCGGCCGGGCGACGAGGACCTGCTGCGCCGGCTGCTCGACGACGAGACCTGAGACCTCGTTCCGGCAGAAGATCAGTGGTGGGCGGCCGCCAGCAGCTGGCCCAGGTCCAGCACGCACTCGGCGGTCCACGCGAGCGAGAACGCCGCGACCGCGGCCGGGATCAGCAGCGGCAGCAGCGACCGGGCGCGGCGCGGTGCGATCAGCGACGCCACCCGGCGCGGCACGGCTCCGGCGCGGCGCAGGTCCCGGCGCGACGGCGCGATCCGCAGGCTGCCGGCGCGGTGGGTGTGCTCGGACACCAGCGCGGCGGCGCCGATGGCGTGGGCGACCACCCGGCGGTCGTCGACCTCGGTGGCGGCGCGTTCGTCGGCGGCTCGTTCGATCAGGTAGTCGAAGGGGCGTACCAGCAGGCGGAACGCCGGGTGGACGGCGGCCGACAGGTGCACGAGCAGCACCATGACGTGGTGCCGGGCGGTCAGGTGGGCGCGTTCGTGGGCGAGCAGGGCCGCGTACCGGGAGTCGTCGAGGGCGGCGCGCATGCCGGTGGTGACGACGATCCGGCCGGGCGTGCCGGGCACCGCGAACGCCTCGGCCCGCTCGTCGTCGAGCAGGACGACACCGTCGCCGGCGACCGGCAGGGTGGCGAACCGGCGGGCGTACACGGCATCGCGGTGATGGGTACGCCACACCCGGGTGATACCGGCCAGCGCCGCGACCAGCAACACCAGTGACAGCCACGACACCCACGGCTCGCGGGCCGTGTCGGCACGCACGTACGCGTCCGAGATGTGCAGGGGCGACGCGGCGAACGGCAGCTCGGCGACGGCCTTGAGTGCGAACGCGGCGAGCGTGAGCAGGCAGCCCGCCGCGGTGGCGACCAGTGACGTGACCAGGAAGATCGCGGCGGCCTCGGGGCGCAGCCGATCGGCCAGCAAGCGGATCACCACGGCGATCAGGGCCGGACAGATCACGACTTCCCAGACGAAGTGGTCGAACATCGCGGGCTCCCTCGCAGGTGGAAGCCGCAGTCTCGCACGGCCCGGCGAGCCCTGGACAGCGCGTGCCGCATCGAGGTCAGCGCGGTGACGGGTCGAACGGCAGGTGTACGCACACCACGGTGCCCACCGGCTCGTTGCCGGCCAGGGTGATCGTGCCGTGGTGCAGGCGCACGATCGCGCGGGCCAGACTGAGCCCGAGGCCGCTGCCGGGCACGCCGTGATGGCGTACGTTGCTGGCCCGGTAGAAGCGCTCGAAGACCTGATCCTGCTCGCCGGCCGGGGTGCCGATGCCGTGGTCGGCGATGCTCAGCTCGGCACCGTGATCGGCGACGCGCAGGCCGACGCTGACCTCCGTGCCGGCCGGGCTGTACTTCACCGCGTTGGACAGCAGATCGTCGACCACCTGGCGGATCCGGCGCGCCTCACCCGGCACGGCCAGGCCGCGGGTGAGCTCGGTGACGAGCCGGACACCCGCTTCGGCGGCGGTGATCCGGATCGCGGCGACCGCGTCGGCGACGACCGCGGCCAGGTCGACCCGGTCGTCGGCGAGCTGTTCGTGGCCGGATTCGAGGGCGGCCAGGTCGAGCAGGGAGTCGACGATCCGCTGGAGCATCCCGGTGTTGCGGGCGACGGTCTCCATCATCTGCCGCAGCTCCGGGTCGAGACCGACGGTCTCCTCGGTGAGCATCGCGACGTTCGCGGTGATCGCGGTGAGCGGGGTACGCAGCTCGTGGCCGACCAGATCGAGGAAGTCGTCCTGCGATCGGTGCAGCTGCCGGGCCAGCTCCTCGGCGCGGCGCAGCGCGACGTAGACACCGATCTGCGCGGCGACACCGTCGAGCAGCAGGGTCAGCAGCTCCTCGTCGACCTCCGGCAGGCCGGAGTAACAGGTGAGCACCCCGAGCAGGGTTCCCCCGTCGCGAACCGGGATGGCCAGCGCGGTCCGGATGCCGTGGCGGGAGCACAAGTCGACCCGCTCCCGCTCGTACGCGGTGACCAGATCGGCGTAGGCGGTGATGTCCGGCACCCACAGCGGCTCCCCGGTCTCCCACACCCGGCCGGTGACACCCTGGCCCCGGCGTGGCGTGTGGCCGAACATCTCTTCCAGGTCCGCGTCGGTGTGACTGTGGTGCCCGACCGCGTGCAGCCCGCCGGTGGCCTCGTTGATGATGAACAGCTCCGCGCACGGCCAGCCCAGCGCCGCGGTGACCGCGCTCAGCACCGCCGGAGCGGCCTCGGCGATCGACGACGACGCTCCCAGGGCCTGCTCGACCTCCTTGCGGCAGGCGCCGAACCGTTCCGCCCGTCGCATCGCGGTGACCTCGTGCGCCACCGCCACCGCGCCGAGCCGCCGCCCGTCGCGGCCGATGATCGGCTGCGCGGCCGACGCGAACGTCAGCAGCCGGTCGTCCGGGGCACGTGCCATCAGATCGAGGCCATCGACGTGCTCACCGCGAAGGGCCCGCATCACCGGGGTCTGCTCCCAGGTCAGGGGACGCATCGAGGTGTCGTACAGGTAGTCCGGGATCGACCGGGGGACGTCGGAGGGCGGGCGGTGCTGGACCTGGCGCAGCGCCCGGTTGACCACGATCACCCGGCCGTCGCCGTCGACGGCGATCACTCCGACGGACAGGCTGTCGAGCAGCGCCGTCAGAAAGCCCGCGTCCCGGTCGGCGGTGACCTCGGCGGACAGGTCGGTGAGAAACACGCATGCGACGGCGCCGGCCGCGCCCCTGGCCACCGACAGCGACGCCCGGACGGTCACCCGGTGACCGTCGCGATGCCGGACGGTGAGCTCGCGGACGACCGGGCGGGCCGGGCCGGCCGCGACCAGCCGTTCCAGGGCCGGGGCGATCGGCTCCGCGTCGTGCTCGGGCGACAGCGTCTCGTCCAGGTGGCGCCCGCACACCTCCCGGGTGTCGAAGCCCAGCAGGTCCTGGGTGGCCCGGTTGACGCCGCGGACGATCCCGCCCGCGTCGACCGCGAAGTACGCCTCCTGGATGCTGTCCAGCAGCGCGGCGCTGCTCAGGGGCGGCAGCACGCCGTCGCCGTCCCGGTGGTCCTGGGCGGGGGCCGCCCGCGCCGGGTCGCCGGACAGCACCTTGTCGGATCCGAACACGCGCCACCTCCCCAGCCGCCAGCGACGTCATCGAATGCCCATGTATAAAACGGTTGAACCAGGTATTTAGGCTAAATCATTTCTATTCGCCTGCCCGTGCCGCGAAGATGCTCCTCTCGCGGGCGTTGCCGGTCATCGCGGCGGCCCGGCGGAACTCGGCGCGGGCCTCGTCGCGGCGGCCCAGCTTCTCCAGCAGATCGCCGCGGACGGCGGGCAGCAGCGGATAACCCGGCAGCACCAGGGAGTCGACGATCGCCAGCGCGCGGGCCGGCCCCTCGGCGTGCCCGACCGCGACGGCCCGGTTCAGGTCCACCACCGGCGACGGCGAGACGTAGGACAGGACTTCGTAGAGGGCGGCTACGCGTACCCAATCGGTGTCGCCGGGCGTGAGCGCCCGGGCGTGGCAGGCGGCGATCTCGGCCTGCAGGACGTAGGGGCCGTACGTTCCGGCGGCGCGGGCCAGGGCGTCCAGGCCGCGCCGTACGAGCAGCCGGTCCCAGCGCCGCCGGTCCTGGTCCTGCAGCAGCACCGGGCCGCCGTCCGCGGTGGTCCGCGCCGGGATTCGCGACGACTGGAGCTCCATCAGGGCGACCAGGCCGTGCACCTCGGGCTCGTCCGGCGCCAGCCCGGCCAGGACCCGGCCCAGGCGCAACGCCTCGGTGCAGAGCGCCGGCCGGGTCCAGTCGTCGCCGGCGGTCGCCGCGTACCCCTCGTTGAAGATCAGATAGATGACCTGCAGGACCGAGGCGAGCCGGGCGGCGGCCTCGGCCGGTGGCGGCAGCTCGATCGGCACCCGTTTCTCGGCGAGGGTCCGCTTCGCCCGGGTGATCCGCTTGCCGGCCGTGGCTTCCGGCACCAGGCAGGCGCGGGCGATCTCCTCGGTGGTCAGCCCGCCGAGCAGCCGCAGGGTGAGCGCCACCCGGGAGTCGGTGGACAGCACCGGATGGCAGGTCGTGAAGATCAGCCGCAGCAGGTCGTCGCGGACGTAGTCGTCGAGGCCGGCCGCCAGATCGGGATCGTCGTACGGCACCATGGACCGGCCCGCCTCGGCGAGTTTCTCCCGGTACCGGCTCTGCCGGCGGAGCAGGTCGACGGCCCGGTGCTTCGCGGTCGCCATCAGCCAGGACGCCGGATTCTCGGGTACGCCCGAGGACGGCCACTGTTCCAGAGCGATCACCAGGGTGTCCTGGGCGAGTTCCTCGGCCAGCCCGACGTCCCGGACCAGCCGGGCCAGGGTGGCGACGATCTTGGCAGACTCCATCCGCCAGACCGTCTCCACGACGACATGGGGATCCACCGTCAGCTGAAGTCCTCCGGCCCGAGGACCTGGTGGATTTCGGTGTCGCCGGACCAGCCCGGCCACATGTCCCGGTGCAGGGTCAGGAACCGGGAGGCCCACTCGACGGCCTCCTGCTTCGACCGCACCTCGTACAGCGCGTAACTGATCGTCTCCTTCGTCTCGGTGAACGGGCCGTCGGTGACGCTGAGCTCCCCGCCCGCCAGGGACACCCGGGCGCCGGCGACGCTCGGGGCCAGGCCCGCGGTGTCCAGCAGGACGCCGGCCGCCGTGGCGTCGCCGCCGAGCTTCATGATCGCCTCCATCAGGCCGGCCGGCGGCGGACCGGCGGGCGGCGCCGCTTTCAGAATCATCAGATAACGCACGGCCGGATCCTTTCAGGCGAGGACGCGGTAGTAGTGAACGGAAACGGTCGCGAGCCAGATCCAGGAGAGCACCACCGCGGCCACGAACGCGAGCGTCGCCGGCCCGTGCGAGCCGCTCGCGATCCCGGCGAACGCGGCGAGGAAGACGACACCGGTGACCCGGGAGAACCAGGCCAGGCCGGTACGCCCCTCGCGCGCGAACCGGGAGCCGAGCACCAGGCACGCGGCGATCAGGCAGAGGAAGCCGATCCCGCCGGTCACGAAGTGCAGCACACCGTGCCAGCTCACCGTGGTCGTCTCCGGCGTACCCGCGGGGAACCCCTGCGCCGGATCGGCGGTGAAGATGCCCGCGGCGATCAGGCTCAGCGCGTACCCAAGAAGCAGTCGCGGAGCCCAGCCACCCACGGCCCGGCGCAGGCCGAAGGCCGCGGCGGCGGTCATCAGGCCGGTCAGGACGAAGTTGGTGATCTGGATCCAGCCGAGCGTGCCGTTCTGGAGCAGGCTCCAGGCGTGCTCGCCGAGCCGGAAGCCGTCGCGGGTCAGCGCCTGCGCGAGGCTGACAATGACGTAGAACGCGCCGGCGAGCACGCCGTAACCGAGAAACGAGCGGGTGGCCTGGTCGGGGGTCATCGTGATCTCCTTCAGTCGTGTCTTCTACCAGCTCCTCGAACGGCAGGAGCCGTTTCGGACACGACTTCCGGAATTATTCTTGACGACACCCGATCCGGGTCACATCACCTCGTCGAAACCGCCCTCGGCGCGCCAGCGGCGCAGCAGGTCGTGGAAGGCGACCGGCCCGGGACCGTACGAGTTGTTGACCGGGCGCGGGTTGCCCTCGCCGTTGTAGTAGCCGGGGGTGCACTCGGCCTGGAAATCGACGTTCACCGGCGCGGTCTCCCGGATGGTGGCGATCCAGCGTTCCTCGGCCGCGGCGGTCGGCTCGATCGTGCGTACGCCCCGGGCGGTGGCCTCGGCGACCAGAGCCCCGATGTGGGTGGCTTGTTCCTGGAGCACGTGCACGAAGTTGACCGAGGCGGCGTTCTGCAGCGATCCCAGGTGGAACAGGTTGGGGAAGCCGTGGCTGTAGAAGCCGTGCAGGCTGCGCGGGCCGTTGCGCCAGTGACCGAGCAACGGCATGCCGCCGCGCCCGGTCACCGGCAGGGTGCCGGAGATGACGCCGGAGATGCCGACCTCGAAACCGGTGGCGAAGATGACGCAGTCGACCTCGTACTCGGTGTCACCGACCACGATGGACGTCGCGGTCATCCGGGTGATGCCGCCGGTGTCCGCCGTGTCGACCAGGGTCACGTCCGGCGAGTTGAAGGCCTGCAGGTAGTGGTCGCTGAACGTCGGCCGCTTGCACATGTAGCGGTACCAGGGCTTGAGCGCCTCGGCGGTGGCCGGGTCCTCGACGATCTCGTCGACGCGAGCCCGGATCTCGTCCATCTTGCGGAAGTCGGCCAGCTCGTCGAGGTACTCCCGCTCGGCGGCCGGCAGGTTCGGGTCGACGGAGCCGGTCAGCATCTGCCGCTGGAGCTTGGCCGTGCCGGTCCAGCCGTCGGCGATCAGGTCTTGCTCGGCGTACCCGCCGGTAACGATGGTGAGGAAGTTGTCCATCCGTTCCTGCTGCCAGCCCGGCTGCAGGGAGGCGGCCCACTCGGGATCGGTACGCCGGTTGTCGCGGACGTCCACCGAGGACGGGGTGCGCTGGAAGACGTAGAGGTGCTCGGCGTCGCGGGCCAGGTGTGGGACGACCTGGATGCCGGTGGCGCCGGTGCCGACCACGGCCACCTTCTTGCCGGCGAGTTTGTGCAGGCCGCCGTTCTGGTCGCCGCCGGTGTAGCCGTAGTCCCAGCGGCTGGTGTGGAAGGTGTGACCCTGGAAGTCCTCGATGCCGGGGATGCCGGGCAGTTTCGGCTGCGAGAGCGTGCCGGAGGAGATGACGACATATCGAGATTTAAACGAATCGCCACGATCCGTGGTGACCGTCCACTCCTCCTGGGATTCATCCCACTTGAGGTCGACCACCCTTGTATGGAACAGGGCGTCGTCGTAGAGGTCGAACTTCTTCGCCAGGGCGATGCAGTGCTGCCGGATCTCCTCGCCGGGCGCGTACCGCCACTGCGGGACGTACCCGACCTCTTCGAGCAGCGGCATGTAGACCGTGGCCTCGATGTCGCAGTGGATGCCCGGATACCGGTTCCAGTACCAGGTTCCGCCGAAATCACCCGCCTCGTCGATCATCCGCAGGCTCCGGACGCCGGCCTGCCGCAGCCGGACGCCGCTCAGCAGCCCGCCGAACCCGCCGCCGATGACGACAGCCTCGACCCGGTCGGTCACCGGGGCCCGGTCGACCCGCTCGGTGTACGGGTCGGCCGCGTAATAACCGAACTCGCCGGCCGCCCGCTGATACTGGGTCGCCCCGTCCGGGCGTATCCGGCGGTCACGTTCCGCGCGGTAACGCGCACGCAGCGCGTCCAAGTCGGCGGGCTTGAGCCGGTGGGGGATGAATGCGGACACGACGGGGCCCTTTCGCCGGGGATCATGCGAAGTCAGGGCACAATTTAAAGCACGTGCATGACGAAAAGTCAGCCCCCGTGTCTCAGAGTCCGTTGCGCCTGGAAAAGTCCCTCCACCGCATCCACCAGACTTGTCGCGGTCGCCGTCCAATCAGGAGTGCCGGCCCGCTCACGCTGCGCGCAGAAATGCACGATCAGCGTGTGCGCCATGTCCTCCCGCTCCCGGTACACCTCGTCCGGCAGCGCCGGTAGGCATCGCTGCAATGCCGCACTCACCGCCGCGAGCATCGGCGCATCCCGCAACTCCTCCGCCGCGAGCTGCCGCAACCCCGGATCGGTGATCACCTGGGCGGCGAATCGCGCGTACCAGGTGGGTGCGCCGAGCGTGCCGAGATGCTCGGTGTAGGGGCACACCACGCAGGTGACGAAATCCCGCAGATCGGCGCTGTCGCGATGCTGCTCGAACAGCGCTCGCCGCACGTCCTCCATCGGCAGCGCGTGCCGCCGGATCACCGCCCTGACCAGGTCGGTCTTCGACCCGAAGTGGTAACCGACGGCGGCGTTGTTGCCCTGCCCGGCCGCCTCGCTGATCTGCCGGCTCGACACCGCCGCCACACCGTGCTCCGCGAAGAGCCGCTCAGCGGCGTCCAGAATGCTCGCCCGGGTAGCCGCGACCTGCACGTCGCGCGTCCTGCGCAGCGTCATCACCACGCTCCGTGACCGACGAAGGGAAGCCGCCACGATACACCGGCGGCCGCGCCAGGCGCGCCGCTTGCGCTCCTTGCGAGGGTACGCGTCAAGCACGGCCGCTCCTGGCCTGACCGCTTCCTGGGAGTGTCCGGAACTTTCCGGGCCGGTGGTGCGACTCTTGCAGCAGGAAGACGACGGCAAGGGGCGATCATGCGCGGTGTTCAGGCACCCTCACTCGACGACGTCGAGCTGCCGACCGTGCTCGACGCGCTCGCCGACCCGGTCCGGCTCGAGGTGATCCGGCAGCTGGCGGCCTCGAACGGCGTGGTCACCGGCCGTTTCCAGGTGAGCGTCACGATGTCGACGCTCTCGCACCATCTGGGCGTGCTCCTGACCAGCGGCCTGGTCCGGGTCACCCAGGAGGGCCGCTTCCGCCGCTGCGAACTACGCCTCGCCGAGATGGAACAACGCTTCCCCGGCGTCCTCACCGCCGTCCTGGCGATCGTCTGCGGCGGCGGCACGGTTTAGGCAGGGGCCGGGGGTCAGCTGCCGGTGCAGTTGCTCATGCCGCGCGGCTGGTTCTTGATCATGCAGAGCGGCTGGGCCTGGGCTTCGTGGCACGAACTAACTTGGTTCGCGGCACGAACTTCCGCTTCGCCGGCTTCTTCACCAAGGACTGAACATGACGACCGCATTCGACGCGTACGACCTGGCCGGCACGACCCTGGCGAACCGCATCGTGATGGCGCCGATGACCCGCAGCCGGGCGTACGGTCCGGGGCTGAGCCCGACCGACATGGTGGCGACGTACTACGCGCAGCGGGCTGGCGCCGGGCTGATCATCACCGAGGGCACTCAGCCGTCGGTGATCGGGCAGGGGTACACCAACACACCGGGCCTGCACTCCGATGAGCAGATCGCGGGCTGGCGCACGGTCACCGACAAGGTGCACGCCGAAGGTGGCGTGATCTTCGCCCAGCTCATGCACACCGGCCGGATCGGGCACCCCAGCATCCTGCCGGACGGCCTGCACCCGGTCGGGCCGTCGGCGGTCAAGCCGGCCGGGCAGATCTTCACGCACACCGGGGCGCAGGAGTTCGAGACGCCGCGCGAGCTCACCACCGGCGAGATCGAGCGGACCATCGCCGACTTCGCGGACGCCGCGCGCAACGCCGTGGCGGCGGGCTTCGACGGTGTCGAGATCCACGGGGCTAACGGGTATCTCGTTCAGCAGTTCCTGTCGAGCAGCGCGAATACGCGTACCGATGAATGGGGTGGAACTGTCGAAGGCCGCAGCCGGTTCGCGATCGCGGTCGCGGGCGCCGTGGCGGCCGCGATCGGCGGTGCGAGGGTGGGCATCCGGATCTCGCCGGCCAACCCCTACAACGACATGGCCGAGGAGCGGGTCGACGAGCTGTACACCGCGTTGCTCGACGGGCTGGCGCCGCTCGGGCTGGCCTATCTGCACGTGGTGGAGAGCCCGGATCGCGAGCTGACCCGCCGGCTGCGGGCGCAGTGGCCGGGAACGTTCATCCTGAACCCGTTCACCCACCCGCAGACAACCGGCCCGGAGGCGCTCGCGCTGATCGAGGACGGCACCGCCGACCTGATCTCTTATGGCGCGTTGTTCCTGGCCAACCCGGATCTGCCGGCGCGGCTGGCGGCCGGCGGCCCGTTCAACGCGATGGACAAGGCGACCGCTTTCGGCGGCGACCACCAGGGTTTCATCGACTATCCGGCGCTGGCGGGCTGACCGCTTTTCCCGGTTTCTGGTCGGCGTTTCCCAGGTTCTGGTCGGCGTTTCCCGGGTTCCCGTCGACGAGGACGCGGGCGTTTTCGAAGCGGCGGGCGGTCAGGCCGGCGCGGCGGATCATCCAGAAGTTCGTCGCGCCGCCCTGGCGGCCTCCGTGGAACTCGCCGAGCCGGAGCCAGTCCGCGGCGCCGTCGTCCTCCCCTTCGTCGTCCTCCCCTTCGTCGTCCTCCCCTTCGTCGTCCTCCCTTTCCTGGTCCTCCCTTTCCTCGTTCCGGCCTTCCGCGGTGAAGCGGATGACGGCCTGGACCGGGCTACGCCGTTGTCGTCGGTGCCGAATCCGCCGAGCGGCATCGGTCACGCCGGCCGGCAGCACGGCACAGTCGACGGTGACGATCAGCGGCGGGACGGGGTCGTCGGCGTCGCCGGGCAGCAGCACCGGCCCACGACGCTCCACATCGGGGGCCGGGATGTCCCGCAGCAGGGCCTCGGCACGAAATAGATCGATGATCTTCTCAATATGACTGTTCACGGCACGGCCCTGGAGCCAGGGTTCGACACGTTCACCCCGCCGCTCGAGCTTCGCCGTTTCGGTAGTGGATGTAGCGAAGGGGCCGTGCCCGGCCGTCCCGCGATCGTGGAAACTTCGGGTTGTGGAGTGTTACGCACGGTCACGGCGAGCCAGGCCGGCGGCCGATGTGGAGCACGGTGGGGCCTCCAGACTCGGCCAGTTTCCAAGATCGGCACGTGATGCCCGCGGACACGACACGCAGAGCGACGAAAGCAGGCCGCCGGCGTCCCGCAAACCCGCTGCTCGCCGCAGCACTCCTGATGCGTGTCGATTAAAGGTGCGATACGAACCTGAATTCGACACAGAACAGCAGCTTGGCGGTGTGCGTGTCGAAAATGGGTGCGGATCGCACCCTAAATCAACACGCTGAGCCCTAGGTCCACACGCTGGTCGTGCGGTCGTGCGGTCGTGCGGTCGTGCGGTCGTGCGGTCGTGCGGTCGTGCGGTCGTGCGGTCGTGCGGTCGTGTCGTGCGGTCGCGCGGACGTGGGACCGGCTGGCGGAAGGCGCTCGATTTCGGCCTGCCTATCAAGCCGGATAAATCCGCCTTTTCCCGATGTTGGCCTAGGCGCGGGGACGGCTTGTCCTTGTGGTCGTGCTGGAGCCGAAAACGCGACCGTGAGCGCGAGCCGGACGACCCTGGCGTTGCGGCACGAGCGGGCGCGGATCGCTGCCGAGCTGCACGACATCGTCGGCCATGCGATCAGCGTGATGATCATTCAGGCAGCGGCCGGGCAGCGGCTGGTGGATCGTGATCCGGATCGGACACGGGAGGCGTTCGCGGCCATCGCCGAATCGGCTCGTCAGGGTCGGGGTGATCTCCAGCGACTGGTCGATCTGCTGGGTGGGGTGGCGTCCGAGGGGCCGGACCTGGCCTTGATCGGCGAGGTGGTGGATCGCGCGGCCCGGTCCGGTCTTGACGTCTCGTGCCGGTTCGAAGGGGTGCGCGACGGCCTGCCCGCGGCGGTCGCGCATCTCGCTTTCCGGGTGGTGCAGGAGAGCCTCACCAACGCCTTGCGTTACGCGCCCGGCGCGGCCGTGCGGGTCACGGTGAGCGGTTCGGTCCAGCACTTGATGGTACGCGTGGAGAACGCACCCGGTTCAGGACCAGATCTGGGTGCTGTCGGTGGCGGGCGGGGACTGACCGGTCTGCGGGAGCGGATCCAGGAGCTGGGTGGGCGGTTGAGTGCCGGCCCGGCGGTGGGTGGTGGCTGGGTGGTGGAGGCCGGCTTACCGGTGTGATCGCTGGTGGGTGAGCACCTCGTGCAGCAGGTGGGTCAGCGTCGTTTTCTCAGCGGCCGTGAGCGGGGCGAGCAGCTCGTCCTGTGCTCGTGCCAGGGATTCCTCGAGGCGTTGCCGTTGCTGCTGACCGGTTTCGGTCAAGGAGACCAGGTTGCGTCTGCGGTCGGCGGGGTCCGGGGTTCGTTCGACGTAACCCTGGCCGGCCATCTCGTTGATCGCCGCCACGACGTCGCTGCGGTCCATGTTGCAGCGGCGGCCCAGGTCGGCCTGGCTGGCGACGCCGAACTCGTCGAGCGCGGTGAGGATCCGGTAGTGGTAGCCACGGGCGCCGGCGGCGGTGAAGGCCTCGGTGGCCAGGCGGTGCGCGTACACCGAGAGCTGGGTGATCAGCCAGGTGGGCTTGGCGCTGAGGCGAGCGGGGATCTCTTCCACGATGCGACCCTACATTGTTGGTACGGCCAACGACTTAGGTATATCGTTGGCCGCACCAACGAATAGGGGAGAGCCATGCTGGCTGATGACCGGATCGAGATCGCCGATCTGCACGCGCGTCTCGCGGTGTTCCTGGACGAGGGGCGGTTCGAGGACGCCGGCAGCGTTTATGCCGACGATGTCGAGGTGCGCAACCCCCAGGGCGGGACGTTTCAGGGCATCGCCACCGTGGTCGAGAACCTGCGTCGTGGACGGATCGACGGCGAGCGCAGTCAGCGGCGGCTCACCGATGTCGTGGTCGACCTTGCCGGCGACGAGGCTTCGACGTCGGCGAACTCGCTGGTGCACGCCTACCGGGAGGGGCAGGCGCCGCACCGGACGAGCAGCATGCGGATGGCGTTCACGGTGGTGCGTACGCCGGTGGGGTGGCGGTTCCGGTCGGTGCGGATGAACCTGGTGTGGACTCGGGCTGATCTGCCGGCAGCCGGTTGACGGACGGCGGCGGCTGCTCTTGCGGGCAGGCTGCGGTCATGCCTACCGAGACCGCTTTTGATCCCTCCCAGCACACCGTCGTCGCGGCCCGGGACCGTGCCAGCCCGGGTGACCGTTCACAACCAGCGCGGGGAGCCGGTGAGCACCGTTACATCTTGAGACTGTCCCGCTGACTTTGGTAGGTGAGATCTAAACCTTCGGCAACTGCCCGCCGGGTGCGGCGGTGCCTAGCGTCGAGGCATGAGCGCCGACCCGCCCGGACGATCGCTGGGGCCCGACCTGGCCCGTGGCTTCATGCTGCTGTTCATCGCCCTCGCCAACACGCACTACTTCCTGCAGTCCGGTCCGGTGATCGGCGGCTATCCGCAGGGTGGATCGGCCGTGGCCTGGTTGCTGTCGACATTCGTCGACGGGCGCGCGTTCCCACTGTTCGGCCTGCTCTTCGGGTACGGCGCCGCCCGCATCGCCGAGCGGCAGCGTGATCGTGGTCCGCGGGGTGTGCGCCGCCTGCTGTGGCGGCGCAGCGCGGCGTTGATCGTCGTGGGGCTCACCGACGCGGTGCTGTTCTACGTCGGTGACATCCTCGCGGCGTACGGTGTGCTGCTTCTCGCCGGCGCGCTGATGATCCGCTGGACGGACCGGTGGCTGCTGGTGACCGCCGCGGTCTTCCTGACCATCGGCGCGTTGCCGGACGACGCCGGCGGGCTCGTCTCCGCGACGCCGGATCCCGCCATGCTGCCGGCGGACCTGGGTGTCATGGTCACCGAGCGGGTGCCGGCCGCGCTGTTCGTCGCGGTGCTCGGGCCGCTCGGGTTCCTGTGCCCGTTCGCCGTGGGTCTGTGGGCCGGCCGCCGGCGTGTTCTGGAGCAGCCGGAGCGGTTCCGGGGCCTGCTGCTGACGACCGCCGTGATCGGCATTACGGTCGCGGCTCTGGGGGCGCAGCCGTTCGCGCTGATCGCCGGTGGGGTGAGCGAGGCGCCGATGGCGGGGTGGGTGGTCGCTCTGCACGGCACGACGGGCACGCTGGGTGGATTCGGCTACGCGGCACTGCTGGCCGTGGTGGCGGCCCGGCTGAGTGCCGGCGGGCGCGGTCATCGGCTCGTGACGGCTGTCGCGGCTGCCGGTGAGCGGTCGATGAGTTGTTATCTGATGCAGTCGGTCACCTGGGCTGTGGTGTTCACACCCTTCCTGCTCGACCTGTCCGGGCAGCTGACCGTCGCGGGGACGGCTCTGCTCGCTGCCTGCACGTGGGCGGTCACGGTTGTCGTCGCTGAGGGGATGCGCCGGGCGGGGTGGCGGGGGCCGTTCGAGGCGCTGGTGCGGCGGATCACCTACGGCAGTGGCGGGGGCGGGGCAGGAGGCTCGGGCGGTGGGGCCGTGGCCGGGGGTTCGGGTGGCGGTGACGCTTACCGTGCGGGGAGGGCGGCTCGTTCACGCGCTAGGGTGTCGCCGTGATCATCTTGGCGAACGTGCTGGTGGCGCTGGTTGCGCTGATCCACGTCTACATTCTCGTGCTGGAGATGTTCCTCTGGACGAAACCGCAAGGGCGCAAGGCGTTCGGGCTGAGCGAGGAGTTCGCCCAGCAGACCAAGGTGCTCGGGGCCAACCAGGGGCTCTACAACGGTTTCCTCGCGGCCGGTCTCGTCGGAGGGCTGATTGCCGGTGGTGACACCGGGTACGCCGCGAAGCTCTTCTTCCTCGCCTGCGTCGCGGTGGCCGGCGTTTACGGCGCGGCGACCGCGAGCCGGCGGATCCTGTTCGTCCAGACGGTTCCGGCGGTGCTCGCATTGGTGGCGGTCATCATCGCCGGATGATGGAAAACAACCGAAATGCCTGGCCGGGAGTCACCCGGCCGGGCATTTTTTGTTACTGCTGATTACGACGGACCTCGTGAATCGGGAATGCCCGCCATTCCAGGGCACGAACAAGATCAAATCGGGCAAATACCGTGAACAACGTCACTATCCGGGGGCCGGAGCTTGGCCTTTGTCGATGGGACGTGGTTACCGTCGGGCCGTCCTGCGACAGCGGGCACCGTGGACGGTCCGCCGAATCCTGCCGCCGTCCGCGGACACGAATCGATGGCAGGAGCGGGGGACCCAAGTACGTCGGCTAGCTGCCTGTTTCCGCAGCTACGCCTTGGGGTGAAGCCGCACAGAACGGCCGGGCCACTCTGCCCGAACCCGACAGCTCACCTCGTAGGCGTGGAGGATCATCCATGTCTCGGATCGGTAGACGAACGCGCCTTGCCCTCGGTCTGTTGACCGTCGGCGTGACCGGAGCCGGCGTCCTGCTGGCACCCGCGAGCCCCGCCTCGGCGGCTCGGCAGGTGAATTGGGACGTAGTCGCGAAATGCGAATCCGGCGGCCGGTGGCACATCAACACCGGTAACGGGTACTACGGCGGTTTGCAGTTCAGCCGCAGCACGTGGAAAGCGAACGGGGGCGGCAAATACGCCTCGACCGCGGACAAGGCCACCAAGGCCGAACAGATCAAGATCGCGAACAAGCTGTACAAGAAGCGCGGCCTGAAGCCGTGGCCGGTGTGCGGCAAGAAGCCGGGCGTCTACAAGAAGGCGTCCACCGGGGGCAAGAAGCCGGCCGTCACGAAGGGCACGTACGTCGTCCGCTCCGGCGACACACTCGCCTCGATCGCGAAGAAGTACAAGGTCAAGGGTGGCTGGCGGGGGTTGTACAAGCTCAACAAGGACCGCCTCGACAGCCCGAGCCTGATCTTCCCGGGGCAGCGTCTGCGCCTGCGCTGACGCACGAATTCCGCGGGGTTTGTCCGGGGTCATCGAGGCGTCGCGACATCATTTCAATGGTCTCTGGATCTCCGACGGCCTCCGTGGCCTCTCATGATCTTGGCAAGTTGTGCGTAACGATGCGTTACAACTTGCCAAGATCGCGGCGGGGGGCCTGCAACCGCCACCCCGAGGCGGGCGCCGGCACGGTTTGCTTCGCGCTGCCGGCTCCGATCACGGGGACGTACTCTGGCGTTCCGTGAATGCCGGCCATGCCACCCTGCTGTTCCTCGGCGGCATCGGCTCCGGGCTGACCGGTTCGATGGCTGGGCTCGCGTCGCTGGTCAGCTACCCCGCGCTGCTCGCCGTGGGCATCCCGCCGATCGCCGCGAACGTGACGAACACGGTGGCGCTGCTCTCCAGCGCGGTCGGCTCGGCCGCCGGATCCCGGCGTGAGCTGCGCGGCCAGGGCCGGCGGATTCTGCGGCACGGCGTGGTCGCGGTGGCCGGCGGCACGGCCGGAGCGCTGCTGCTGATGAGCACCCCGTCCGACGCGTTCGAGCGGATCGTGCCCGGCCTGATCGTGCTCGGCGCCCTCGCGCTGCTGTTCCGCGAACCGCTGCGGACCTGGTACACCCGGCCCGGCGAGCACGCGGCGGAAAAACAGCCCGGCGAGCGGGCACCGAAAGCGCACCGCCCTCCCCTCGCCGTAGTGGTGTTCCTGATCGCGATCTACGGCGGGTACTTCGGCGCGGCCGCCGGTGTGCTCATGCTCGCCGCGATGTCCCTGGCCGCCGCCGAGCCGCTCGCCGTGACCAACGCGGTGAAGAGCATCGTCCTCGGCTTCTCGAACGTGGCCGCGGCCGTGCTGTACGCGCTGTTCGCCCCGGTGCACTGGACAGCCGCGGCGTTGCTGGCGGCCGGGTGCCTGGTCGGTAGCTGGATCGGGCCGGCGCTGGTCCGGCGTACCCCGGAACGGCCGCTGCGAGTGGCGATCGCGCTGGCCGCGCTCACTCTGGCGGGATTCCTCTGGCACACCGCGTGACATCGGCGCATAGGGTCGGCCCATGCGTGAATTGATCGTCGCCCCGATGGCCGGTGGACCATCCACGCCCGCCCTCGTCGAGGCCGCCGCCCGGGCCGGATCCCTGGGTTTCCTGGCCGCCGGATACAAGACACCGGACGCCGTCGAGACCGAACTGCGCCAGGTCGCCTCGGTGGCGCACGGGCTGAACATCTTCGTACCCGTGCCGCCGCCCGCCGATCCGGCGCCGATCGAGGCGTACCGCCGGCTGCTCCAGCCGGAGGCCGACCGGTACGGCGTCGACCTGCCCCCGGTACGCCTCGACGACGACGATCACTTCGCGGCGAAGGTCGAGCTCGCTGTCGCCTATCGGGTGCCGGTCGTCAGCTTCACGTTCGGCGTACCCGATGCGGCTGTCGTCCGGGCGCTGCACGTGGCCGGTTCGACCGTACTCATCACGGTGACCAACCCCCGGGAAGCGCAAGCGGCCCTCGCGGCCGCGCCCGACGCGCTGATCGCCCAGTCCGGCGCCGCCGGTGGGCACGCTTCCACGACCGACCCGCAGGGGTACGCCGGAACCGGCACCGCCGCCGGGACCCTCGCCGCGATCCTCGCCGTCACCGACCTGCCCGTGGTCGCGGCCGGCGGCGTCAGCACGGCCGAGGACGTGCACGACCTGCTCGAGGCGGGCGCGGCGGCAGTGCAGTGCGGCACCGCGTTCCTGCTCGCCGACGAGGCCGGCACCCGTCCGGCGCAGCGGGCGGCGATGCTCTCCGGCGAGTTCACCGAGACCGTGGTGACCCGGGCCTTCACCGGCCAGCCGGCCCGCGGGCTGCGCAACCGGTTCATCGACGCGTACGAGGCGGCCGCCCCGATCGGCTATCCGGCCGTGCATCACCTGACCGCGCCGATCCGCGCGGCCGCCGCCGCG
This sequence comes from Actinoplanes sp. CA-015351, assembly GCF_050955685.1. Classification (NCBI taxonomy): domain Bacteria; kingdom Bacillati; phylum Actinomycetota; class Actinomycetes; order Micromonosporales; family Micromonosporaceae; genus Actinoplanes; species Actinoplanes sp. CA-015351. Next base: position 4,690,326 of record NZ_CP192102.1, on the reverse strand, counting down.
ACGGGCGACCCGGGCGCGCTCAACCTGTGGGCCGGAACCGGCTTCCGCAGCGCGACACCCGGGCCTGTCGCCGAGCTGGCCGGCGGCCTGACCGGCTGACCGCACGGCCTGTCGCCGAGCCGGCCGGCCGGCTCACCGGATAACTTGGCAGCCATGACCGCCACCGGCACCGTCCTGGGCTACACGATGAAGACGCTGCGCCGGCTGCCCCGCCCGCTCCGCCGGGCGATCATGGCCCGCGCCGCCGGCGGCGACCTGCCACCGGTGCCGGACTACGTACGGATGCTGGAGATCGCCGGCGACCTGCCGGAGACCGGGCCGACCGACGCCGAACTGTTCGCCCGCTTCCCGCAGCTGGCGGCGGTCCGTGCGGAGGATCAAGCGGCGGGCGTTCCGGCCCGCCTCTACCGCGGGCCCGGCGAGCCGGTGGCCGGCCTGGTCTGGGTGCACGGCGGCGCGTTCGTCAGCGGATCCCTGGACATGGCCGAGGCGCACTTCACCGCCCTGGCCCTGGCAGCCCGGGGTTTCTCGGTGCTGTCGCTGGACTATCGCAAGGCCCTGCACGGCGTGCGGTACCCGGCCGGCTCCGACGATGTGCTCACCGGCTGGACCTGGGCCGTCGCAAACGCCGGCCTGCTCGGTGTCCCGGCCGGACGGCTGCACCTCGGCGGGGCCAGCGCCGGGGCGAACCTGGCCGCCGGAGTGGCGAAACGGCTGCGCGACGGCGCCGGCGAGCGGCCGGCCTCGCTTCAGCTGATCTACCCGATCCTGCATGCCGAGCTGCCGCCGTGGGAAGCCGATGAGCTGCGAAAGATCCGGGATGACAGAGCAGCCGTCTACTTCTCCCCGGAATGGGTGGCCGCGATGAGCCGGCACTACTGCGCCGACCCCGGCGACCCGTACGCCTTCCCGGCCGCCGGCGACCTGACCGGCCTGCCGCGCACCCTGATCGTCAACTGCGAGACCGACACCCTGCGCAGCTCCGGGGAGGCGTTCGCCGAGATGCTCCGCGCGGCCGGCGCCGACGTCACCGTCCACCGGGAGTCCGCCGCCGTGCACGGCTGTCTGGGCGAGCCGTTCACGGTCGCCGCCACGGGCATCATCGAGTTGATGGGCGCGAATATGATCCCGCGGTGATGATGTTTCTGCGCTACCTGATCCACGCGCTGTTCCACGGTCCGGTCCCCGATCCGCCCGAGTTCACCGACGACCTCCCGCTGACCGACGAGACCGAGCGTGAGGCGCGCAACCGGGCCGTGCGCGGGGACTGGCACGCCGCCGAGAAGCTGCTCGCGGACGCGGGCAGCGACTGGGACCGGCGTGGCCGGCGGGTCCAGCTGCTCGCCGACGCCGCCGCGAAGGACGGCTCCTGGCTGCAGACCTGGCTCGAGACCGCCCCCGACGACCCGGGCGCCGTGCTGATCCAGTCGGAGACGCTGCAGATCCGGGCCGCGCGGGCGCGGGGCTCGGCGTCGGCCTCGGAGACGACGCCGGAGCAGTTCCACGCCTTCCACCGGCAGTCCGGCCTGGCCGGCACAGCCGCCGACCGGGCCATCGCCCTGGCGCTGCCGGGCGACCCGGTGCCGTACGCCCGCAAGATCCGGACGATGTTCGGCAACCGGGCGGCCCGGTCGTCGCTCGACGAGATCTACGCCGAGGGCCGCCGCCGCGACCCGCACAACTTCGCCCTGCATCTGACCGCGGTGATGCTGCTCTGCGAGAAGTGGTACGGCTCGCACGAGCAGATGTTCGCCACCGCCCGTGACGCCGCGGCCGCCGCGCCGCCCGGTTCGAGGACGGTGCTGCTGCCACTGTTCGCGCACTACGAGTACGCGTTGCGCGAGTTCAACTGGAACTCGGCGTCGGGCAAGGGGTTCAAGGCCGCCCGCGCGTACTTCGGCAAGCCCGAGGTCCACCAGGAGATGGACGCGTGGGTCGCGAAGTGGAACGGCGCCGACCGCGACGTCGAGTGCCTGCACTGGGTGGCGCTGTACCACGTCCTGGCCGGTCGCCGCGCCGAGGCGAAGGCGCTCTTCGACGAGATCGGCCCGGTCGTGGACGCGTCGGTCGCGTGGCACTACGTCTATGGCGAGGGCTCCGAGCTGGGTTACCTGCGCGGCTGGCTCTGGGCCAACCGCCTGGGTCGCCGATAGGCGGTCAGCGCCGGGGGTCGACCAGGATCTTCGGTCCTGCGCCGGCCCCCGCCGGCCGGTTCCCGGCCAGCACGCCGGCCACCTCGTCCAGCCCGGTCACTGCCGCGACAAGCGCTTGTGGGTTCACATTCCCGCTTGCGTACGCGGAAACGGCGTCGGCCAGCCCGGCGGAGGCGCCGAGGATCCCGACCGCTGTCACGTCCTTGAGCACGATGTCGCGCGAGTCCACCGTGCTGGGCGTGCCGGACAGCCCGATGCAGACGACCCGCCGCCCCGGTTCGACCAGCTCCACGGCCAGGCCCGGCATGGCGGGGGAGTTGGTGGCGTCGACGACCGCGTCCCACTCCAGGCCGGGCAGTGTCTCGCGGGTCCACGACCGGTCGAATCCCAGCGACCGGGCGAAGTCCAGGTGCTGACCGAGCAGGTGCACCTCGATGCCCCGGGACCGGGCGATCAGCGCGGCCAGCAACCCGATCGTGCCGGTGCCCAGGACCAGCAGCCGCTCACCCGGCTCCAGCGCCGCCGCCGCGACCGCGCGCTGGGCGTTGCCACCGGGCTCGACGAGCGCACCCACGGTGGCGTCCATCTCGTCGGGCAGCGCGTGCAGGTACGCGGCCGGGAACGCCAGCTTCTCGGCGAGCGCCCCGGGCAACCCGTCGGCGATGCCCAGCTCCCGCATCCGCGCGCAGACGTGATGCCGCCCGGACCGGCAGCGCCGGCAGCCCCCACAGGCGATCATCGTGTCGCCGGTCACCCGCCGCCCCAGCCAGCTCTCGCCGACGCCGGCCCCGGTCGCGGTCACCACGCCGGCCCACTCGTGCCCGGGCCGCAGCGGGTACGACGACCGGCCGTTGTGCAGGTAACTCATCTCACCGGTGAACAGCTCGACGTCGGTGCCGCACACCCCGGCCCGCTCGACGTCCACGACCACCTGGCCGGCGCCGGCGACCGGTTCGGGCACCTCGCGGACCTCAGCCTCGCCGGGCCCGGTGAACACCAGCGCGCGCATGATCATCAGCCAAGTAGAGCACGCCCGGCGAAGTCCACCGAACGTGCGCGAGCCGGATCGCGGCGCGTCGGCTACGTTGTCTGCGGGCCGGTTGATGGGCACGACGCGGGAGAACGTGGGCAGATGAGCGGTACGGCTGCGGCGGACGTCTTCGCCGCGGGTGGTGATGTCGGACGTGACCTGGCCTCGGTGGACTGGACGCAGACGCCGCTCGGGCAACCCGAGCAGTGGCCGCAGAGTCTGCGCACCGCGGTGAGCATCCTGCTGGCATCACGGTTCCCGATGTGGATGTGCTGGGGTCCGGAGCTGACCTTCTTCTGCAACGCGGCATACCGGCGCGACACCCTGGGACGCAAGTACCCGTGGGCGCTCGGCCGGTCGGCCAGTGAGGTGTGGAAGGAGATCTGGGGTGACATCGGCCCCCGGATCGAAAACGTGCTCAGCACCGGCGAGGCCACCTGGGACGAGGGCCTGCTGCTCTTCCTGGAGCGCTCCGGGTACACCGAGGAGACATATCACACGTTCTCCTACAGCCCGCTGCGTGACGACGAGGGCGCCCTGGTCGGGATGCTCTGCGTGGTCAGCGAGGACACCAAGCGGGTCATCGGCGAGCGGCGGATGGCGACGCTGCGCGACCTCGGCTCGGACCCCAGCGTCGTGCGTACCGAGCAGGAGATGCTGGCGTTCACGGCGCAGCAGCTCGGCAAGAACCTCAGGGACCTGCCCTTCACCCTCACCTACCTGTTCGCCGAGGACGGGTCGGCCCGGCTCGCGTCGTCGACCGGCATCCCGGCCGGGCACCCGGCCGCGCCGGAGATCGCGTACCCGGACGGCCCGTGGCCGGTGTCCGGTCCGGCCCGCCACGAGTCGGCGCTGGTCGAACTGCCCGCCGCTGACCTGGCCGGCGCCGATCTGCCCACCGGTGACTGGGCCGACCCGCCCGACGGGGCCCTGCTGGTGCCGCTGCTGCGCCAGGGCGGTACGGCGTACGGGTTCCTGGTGGCCGCGCTGAACCGTTTCCGCGCGCTGGACGAGGAGTACCGCGGCTTCATCGAGCTGACCGCCGGCCACGTGGCGGCCGGCGTCGCCAGCGCCCGCAACTACCAGGCGCAGCAGCGGCGGGCCGAGGAACTGGCCGAGCTGGACCGGGCGAAGACCACGTTCTTCTCCAACATCAGCCACGAGTTCCGGACGCCCCTCACGCTGATCATGGGACCGCTCGACGAGCTGCGGAGCCGGGCCGGCGAGGACATGCGCGAGGACCTCGACGTCATGCACCGCAACGCGCTGCGCCTCGGCAAGCTGGTCAACGCGCTGCTCGACTTCTCCCGCCTGGAAGCCGGCCGGATGCAGGCCCGGTACGAGCCGGTCGACCTGGCCGCCACCACCGCCGACCTGGCCAGCGTCTTCCGCTCCGCCGTCGAGCGTGCCGGGCTCTCCTTCGAGGTGGACTGTCCCACGCTGCCCGCCGAGGTCTACGTCGACCGGGGCATGTGGGAGAAGGTCGTGCTCAACCTGCTCAGCAACGCCCTGAAGTTCACCTTCGACGGCGGCATCCGGGTCGCCGTGCGAGCCGAGGACGGCCGGGCTGTCGTCACTGTCGCCGACACCGGCGCCGGTGTCGCGCCGGAGGAGATGCCCCGGCTCTTCGAGCGATTCCACCGCATCGAGAACGCCCGGTCGCGCTCCAACGAGGGCAGCGGCATCGGGCTGGCGCTGGTGAAGGAGCTGGTGCTGCTGCACGGCGGCACGGTCGGCGCGGAGAGCACCGCGGGGCAGGGCACCGTTTTCACGATCGCCCTGCCGTTCGGCTCGGCGCACCTGCCCGCCGACGCGGTGGTGCCCGCCGCCGAGCCGGCTGCCGTCTCGGCCACCGCCGACCCGTTCGTGCAGGAGGCGCTGCGCTGGCTGCCGTCCGAGCCGGACTATCCGATCGAGTCGGCCGCGCCGGTTCCCGGCTCCGCCGCCCGGGTGCTCGTCGCCGACGACAACGCGGACATGCGGGACTACCTGGTCCGGCTGCTGCGCTCGGCCGGGCACCGGGTCACCGCGGTCAGCGACGGCCGGCAGGCCCTCGAGGCGGCCCGCGCCGACGCGCCGGACCTGGTGGTCAGCGACGTGATGATGCCCGAGATGGACGGTCTGCAGCTGGTGGCGGCGCTGCGCGAGGACGGCCGGACCGTGGGGGTACCGGTGCTGCTGCTCTCCGCGCGGGCCGGCCAGGAAGCCGCGATCGAAGGCCTCGAGGCCGGCGCCGACGACTACCTGTTCAAGCCGTTCTCGGCGGCCGAGCTGCTGGCCCGGGTCCGCGCCAACGTCGAGCTGGCCCGGATGCGCAACCATCACGCCCGGTGGCGTACCGCACTCGTCGAGTCGTTGCAGGAGGCCTTCTTCGTCTGCGACGAGGACGGCACCGTCATCGAGATCAACGCGGCTTTCACCGACATCCTGGGGTACGGGCCTCAGGGCCTGCCCTATCGCGGCGTGCCTCCGTGGTGGCCGGACGCGGAGACCGACGCGGACGCGTACGCCGAGGTGACCGCCGCGCTGGAGAGGCTCACGCACCAGGAGCACGGGTCCTACACCATTCCGGTCAACCATCGCGACGGGCGCCGCCTGTGGGCGGCCGCCACGTTCACCCGGGTCCGTGACCCGGAGACCGGCCGCCGGGTGATCGTCGGCACGTTCCGGGACGTCACCGACGAGCACTACGCGATCCAGCGGGAGAGCGCGGTCGCCTCGCTCAGCCTGCGGCTGTCCGAGGCCGAGGACCTGCCGGGCGCGCTCGGCGGCGCCCTCGCCGAGCTGCGGGGCCTCTGGCACGCGGCGTACGCGTCAGCGACCGTCTTCGACGGCTCACCGATCCCGGTTTTCGAGGCCACCGACGCCTCGCTGACCTGGGACGGTCTGCCGCAGCAGCGGCGGCAGACGATCACCGGCCTGTCGGGCGGCCCAGCGCTCACGGCGGTCAGCGAACGCGACGCCGGCGCCGGCATCTCGTTCGGCCACCCGGACGGGACCATGGTCGTCTGGCTGGAGCTCGGCGACCGGCGGCCGTTCACCGAGCAGGACGAGACCCTGCTCGCCCTGCTCGCCGGCCACCTCGGCCAGGCGCTGCGCCGGGTGCACCAGATCGACCAGCAGCGGGAGACCGCACTCGCCCTGCAACGCGCCATCCTCGGCCCGGCGCAGCTGCCGGCCGGTTTCGCGGTGCGTTACGAGCCGGCGACCCGGCCGCTCAAGGTCGGCGGTGACTGGTACGACACGGTCACCCTGCCGGACGGCCGGATCGGCATCGTCGTCGGCGACTGCGTCGGGCACGGGCTGCCCGCCGCGACCGTGATGGGTCAGCTCCGCAGCGCCTGCCGGGCCCTGCTGCTGCAGGACACCGGGCCGGCCCGGACCCTGATGGCGCTCGACCGGTTCGCGGCGCTGCTGCCCGGCGCCACCTGTGCCACCGTGTTCTGCGGTGTGCTCGACCCGGCGACCGGCCACCTCGTGTACTCCAGCGCCGGTCACCCACCACCGATTGCCGCGCAGGCCGACGGCGCCATCGAGCTGCTCGATCAGGGACGCTCCCGGCCGCTGGCGATCCGGCCGACGATGGAACGCGACGAGGCGGAGTACCGGATGGAACCCCGGACCACGCTGCTGCTCTACACCGACGGCCTTGTCGAGCGGCGCCGGCAGCCGCTGACCGAGGGCATCGACGCGGCGACCGACGCGGTGCGGCTCGGTCGCAGCACCCCGATCGACGAGCTCGCCAGCGAGGTGATGGACCGGCTCGCCCCGGACGGTGGTTACGACGACGACGTCGCCCTGCTGCTCTACCGTCAGCCCGGCCCGCTGGAGCTCGAGTTCCCGGCCGACGCGTCCCGGCTCGCCCCGGTGCGCACCGCGCTGCGCGGCTGGCTGGAACGCTGCGCCATCGACCCGGTCACCATCCAGAACGTGCTGGTCGCGGCGGGGGAGGCATGTGCCAACGCGATCGAGCACGGGCATCGGGACACCGGCGGCCAGATCCGGTTGCGGGCCATAGCGACGGCGGAGGACCTGCGGCTCACGGTCGTGGACAACGGGCGGTGGCTGACACCACGGCCCGCCGAGAACCCGTACCGTGGTCGGGGTCTCATGCTGATGAAGGCGTTCATGCACCATGTGACTGTGACCACCGGCATCGCCGGCACCACCATCGACATGCAGGCGAGGATCGTGCCATGACCACCGCGCTCACGCTGACCAGCGGGCAGCGACCCGATGGCGTTCCGGTTCTCGCCGCAGCCGGTGAGATCGACATGAGTAATGCCGACACCTTCGCGTCGGCGCTGCGCGACGCGGTCGCCGGGGCGACCGCGGCCGCGCTGCTCGTGGACCTGACCGCTGTCGAATACCTGGACAGTGCGGGGCTGGCCACACTGTTCCAGCACGCCGATCGGATCGAGGTGGTGACCGGGCCGCTGCTGGCGCCGCTGCTCACCGTGTCCGGTCTGTCGGAGCTGACGACGGTGCGGGGGCTCTGAGCCCCCGGCCGTCCCGCGCTTCTAGAACCGGCTGATCAGGTTGTCCCACCAGCTGCGGCTGCGGCGTGCCTCGACCGCCTTGGCAGCGCCGTACACCGCTCCCGCCGTAGCGGCCGCGATCGCCGCCGTGACCAGGATGATCGGCAGAAGGCGGCGCTGGGGCGTGACGCCCAGCTCGGCGCCGGCGGCCTCGGCGTTCGCCGCGATCTCGGCCGGGTCGCCGGAGCCGGCGATGTTGTGCTGGGCATCGATGGAGCTGTCGTACATCGTCATGAGGTCCTCCCGAGGGGTTTTACTTCGCCTTGCCCCAGTCCGGATCCGGCTAACCCGATCGTCCGAGCCGGTCGCCGTGGCTGCCTCATCCCCGCGGGATGGTTGGCGCCTCAGGATTGCCGGCGGGTTGCCGATCGGTGTGGCGATGAACGGCGTGTCTCTCCAGCCGAGCCGCATACCAGGGGCGGTTCTGGACCCTGCGCGGCTGGCAGCTGTCAAAGCGACCGGCCTGATCGACGGCGAGTCGCCGGTCCTGGACCGGATCACCGGTCTCGCGCAGCGCCTGGTCGGCGGCCGCGCCACGCTGGTGACGCTGGTGCAGGAGGAACGCCAGTGCTTCGTGAGCCAGGCCGGTCCGTCGGCGAGCCCGATGTTCCGGGAGACGCCGCTGTCGCACTCGTACTGCCAGTACGTGGTGGAGGCCGGCGCGCCCATGGTCGTACCGGATGCCCGGCAACATCCGCTGCTGCGGGACAACCCGGCGATCACCGAGCACAACGCGATCGCGTACCTGGGTGTGCCGTTGCGCTCGCCGGACGGGTTCGTCCTGGGCACGCTCTGCGCGGTCGACCGCGAGGTTCGGCTGTGGAGCGACGCGGACGTCGCGGTCATGGAGGACCTGGCTGCTGCCGCGACCGCCGAGATCGCCGCGCAGGTCGCCGTGCACGAGGCAGCCGAGTCCGCCGAGCTGATCCAGCAGATCCTCGGCAGCACCCTGGACGCGTTCGTCGCCACCGACCTGGGCGGCCGGATCACCGGCTGGAACCGGGCGGCCCAGGAGATGTTCGGCTGGAGTGAGCCGGAGGCGCTGGGTCAGAGCATGAACGAGCTGATCATCGCGTCGCAGCACCGGCGCGAATACGCCGGCTGGATGATGGCGGCGTCGTTCGAGACCGAGGTCGACCCGGCCGGCCGCCGGGTGGAGTTCCTGGGCCTGCAGCGCGGTGGCCGGCAGTTCCCGATCGAGCTGTCGCTGACCGCCCTGGACCGGCCCGGTGGGATGGCCGCGTACATGTTCGTCCGGGATCTGACCAGCGTGCGCCGCAGCGAGATGCTGCGCACCCTGGAGCATGCCGTGTCCGGTGCCCTGGCCACCTCGGAGAGCGTCGAGCAGGCGATCTCCCAGGTGGTGGCCGCCGTCGCGGACGGACTCGGCTGGCCCTACGTCGAGTACTGGCAGCTGGACGACGACGAGACCCATTTGGTACGCCTGGCCGTGGCCACCCGCGACCGCGAGGTGACCGCCCCGATGGAGGAGATCACCGAGTTCGCCCACGGCGAGGGGATCGTCGGGCAGGTCTGGGCCGACGCGGCCGCCCGCTGGATCCGGGATCTGCCCGGCACCGACCTGCCCCGGGCCGCCGCCGCCGAGCGCGCCGGATTGAACACGGCGGTGGCGGTGCCGGTCCGCAACGGCACCGACGTGGTCGGTGTGCTCACCGCGTTCGAACGCCGCCGCACCGAACCCGACCCCGAGCTGATGGCCGCCCTGGACACGGTCGCGGCGCACATCGGGCAGTACGTGCACCGCCGCCGCGCCGAGGAGCTGGAACTCGAGCTGGGCCGCGCCCGCAGCGAGTTCGACCGGGTCATCGCCAACCTGGACGACTTCCTCTGGACGGTACGCGTGGACGCACCCGGCCAGGTCGAGATGGTCTACGCCAGCCACGACAGCGCCGGCATCTTCGGCGGGATCGTGCCGACCGGCGAGGACCTGTCCGAGGTGACCACCGGGATGGTCGACCCGGAGGACCGGGCGTTGTTCGACGCCTTCGGGCAGGAGATCCTCTCCGGCCAGGCCGCTCAGGTGACCAACCGGGTGATCGGCGCCGACGGGGTGATCCGCTGGGTGTGGACCCGGGCGGTGCCCCGCAACGAGGGCGGGGTCTTCTACATCGACGGCGTGTGCAGCGACGTCACCGAGCGCCAGCACGACCAGGAGCAGCTGCGCCAGCAGGCCGAGCTGCTCGACCTCGCGCCGACCGCGGTGATCGTGAAGGACCTGGAGGACCGGATCACCTACTGGAACCGGGGCGCCCAGGCCACGTACGGATGGGACGCCGACGCCGCCCTCGGATGCCCGACCCACCGGCTGCTCGACACCCGGTTCCCGGTCCTGCGAACTCTCGTCGACACGGCGCTGTCCGAGACCGGTGAGTGGCACGGCGAACTGGACCACCTGCGCAGCGACGGCACCCGGATCACCGTGCTGTCGCACCAGGCCGTGCAGCGCGACCACGCCGACCACCCGATCGCGATCCTCGAAGTGAACATCGACGTCACCGCGCGCAAGGTCGCCGAGCGGCGGATGGCGGACAGCGAGAAACGGCTGCGCACCCAGTTCTCGCTCGCCACCGTCGGGCAGGCCACGATCGCCCTGGACGGTGCTTTCCAGCAGGTCAACCCGGCTCTGGCCGGGATGCTGGGCCGTTCGGTGGCGCTGCTGGAGTCGATGACGCTCGACGACATCACCCACCCGGACGAGCGGGCCGGCAACCACCGGGCGGCGGCCCGGCTCTTCACCCAGGACCTGCCGCTCGACCGGCACCTGCGGATGCTGCACGCGGACGGGCACATCGTCGACGCCGCGATGGGCATGTCCCTGGTCCGGGACAGCGACGGCCAGCCGGTCAGCTTCATCGCGGTGCTGCAGGACGTGACCGCCCGGCTCGCCGCCGAACGCGACCGGGACGCCGCGGCGGCCCAGCTCGCCGAGAGCAACGACGAGCTGCAGGACAGCAACAACCAGCTGGCCGACGCGAATGCCCTGAAACTCGACCTGATGGGCATGCTCTCGCATGAGATCGGCACTCCGCTGAACACCATCACGGCGTACGCCGAGCTGTTGCAGGGTGACCTCGACGGCGTGAAGCCGACGCATCGCAAGGCGGTCGAGGTGATCGCCCGGTCGGCACGCCGCCTGGAGATCCTCTGCGCCGAGATCCTCACCATGTGCACCCTGGACGCCGGGCAGATGAACGCGACCCCGGAGCCGGTGGAGATCCGCCCGGCGCTCGGCGAGATCCTCGCCGGGCTGGAGATCAGCCCGCCGGTGACCTGTGAGCCCGGCACGACCGTGCTGGTGCACCCGAGCCACCTGCAGCAGATCGTCACCAACTACTGCACCAACGCGGCCAAGTACGGCGGCGGGGTCACCGCGGTCACCGTCGAACGGCGGGGCGGGACCGTGGTGATCGGGGTGTGCGACGAGGGCGAGGGCATCGCCGAGGACCTGCGGCCGCACCTGTTCGACAGATACGTGCGAGCGGCCGGGATGAGCCCGTCGATCAAGGGCAACGGCCTGGGCCTCTACATCGTGAAAGGTCTCGCCGAGGCGAACGGCGGCACTGCCGGGTACGAGCCCGGGCCGGCCGGCGGGAGTGTTTTCACGCTGACCCTGCCCGCTGCCGGGCAGGGCCGCTCCGCTTGACGTGATCATGACGGCCCGGATAGCTTGCAGCCACAATTGAAGAAGCCGTTTCACTCGCAGCGGGAGAGCCCTCTTGATCTCCAAGAGGCGCCGAAGGAGCAACTTCTCCCTCAGAATCTCTCAGGCCCCCGTACCGCTGCGGGCAGGCGACTCTGGAAAGCCGGGTGCGAGACCCGCGCCGACGGTGCAAACCGCTGCTGTCCGGCGGTGAACCTCTCAGGCACCATGACAGAGCGAGGGAGGCCCCGACCTCAGTTCACCAGGAGCCTCCTTTGATCCCCCTCCACCTTCGTTACAGCCGCGACCACGAGTGGCTCACCGACGACGAGATCGCCACCGTCGGCATCACCGCGTTCGCCGCGGACGCGCTCGGCGACGTCGTGTTCGTCGACCTTCCGGAAGCCGGCACGATCACCACGGCCGGCCAGACATGTGGTGAGATCGAGTCCACCAAATCGGTCAGCGAGGTCTATGCGCCGGCCGATGGAGAGATCGTGGAAATCAACAGCGCGCTCGCCGGCGACCCGGGGCTGATCAACTCCGATCCGTACGGCGCAGGATGGCTCTACCGGGTGCGGGTCACCCGCGCCCCCGAGGTCCTCGACGCCGCGGGCTATGCCGCGCTGATCTCACCGGAGTCATGATCGTGGCCGTCTCCGTGTTCGACCTCTTCTCGATCGGTATCGGTCCGTCCAGCTCCCACACGGTCGGCCCGATGCGCGCGGCCCGGATGTTCGCCTCCTCTTTGAGCAGCATCGGCGGGACCACGACGGTGCGCGCCGAACTGTTTGGCTCGCTGGGCGCGACCGGTCACGGGCACGGCACGCCGAAGGCGGTGCTGCTCGGTCTGCAAGGGTTCGAACCGGAGACGGTCGACGTCACCCTCGACCCGTCCGCCGACGGCCTTCTCACACTGCCGCACGGCGCCGAGGCGGCCGTGGAGATGGTTCTGCACCGGCGTCGCTCGCTCGCCGAGCACCCCAACGGGATGGTTTTCACCGCGCTCGGCGCCGATGGCGCCGAGCTGCTCACCAAGCGATATTTTTCGGTCGGCGGCGGCTTCGTGGTGGGAGATCTCTTCTCTCCGGTACGGGGTTCCGCACCGGACCTGCCGCATCCGTTCTCCACGGGTGACCAGCTGCTCGCACTGACCCGGTCGACCGGCCTGTCGATCTCCCGCCTGATGCTGGACAACGAGTCCGTGCGGCGCCCCGCGTCCTCGGTTCACGACGGCCTGCTGCACATCTGGTCGGTCATGTCCGACTGCATCGACGCGGGCCTGGACGCCGAAGGGGTACTGCCCGGCGGGCTGAAGGTGCGACGCCGGGCAGCGTCGACGGCCCGTCAGCTGCGGGCGGCCGGAGACCCGGCCACACTCTCGATGGAGTGGCTCACCGCGTACGCCATGGCAGTGAATGAGCAGAATGCGGCCGGAGGCCGCGTGGTGACCGCGCCCACCAACGGCGCCGCGGGCATCATCCCGGCCGTGCTGCGCTATTACCTGGACTTCGTGCCGGGGGCCTCGGACGCCGGGATCGTCCGGTTCCTGCTCGCGGCCGGTGCGATCGGGCTGCTCTTCAAGGAGAACGCCTCGATCTCCGGTGCCGAGGTGGGCTGCCAGGGCGAGGTAGGTTCGGCGTGCGCGATGGCGGCGGCGGGGCTGGCCGAGGTGCTCGGCGGCACCCCGGAGCAGGTGGAGAACGCCGCCGAGATCGGCATGGAACACAACCTGGGCCTGACCTGCGACCCAGTCGGCGGGCTGGTGCAGATCCCGTGCATCGAGCGCAACGGGATGGCCGCGGTGAAGGCGGTCACGGCGGCCCGGATGGCGTTGCGGGGCGACGGCCGGCACCACGTCTCCCTCGACAAGGTCATCAAAACGATGAAGGAGACGGGCGCCGACATGAAGGTGAAGTACAAGGAGACCGCCCGGGGAGGCCTCGCCGTCAACGTCATCGAGTGCTGACCCCAGCCCCGCCCCCGCCCAGTCCCGCCCCCGCCCAGTCCCGCCCCCGCCCAGTCCCGCCGCCGGCTGCACGTCAAGGCGGCCGGCTGTACGTCAGGGCGGCCGGCTGTACGTGGTGGTCGCCGTGGGTGACAGCCGGGGGCCGTGGTGTGCAGCCGCTCTCGGCCGGCTGTACGTGGTGGTCGCTGTGGTGTTCAGCCGGCTGGAGTGTCGGATCGGCTGGTCAGCACGCGGCGGGCGGTGCCGGGACCGACGGCGGCCGCCGGAACCGACGGCGGCCGCCCGTGGCCCGTGGCCCGTGGCTCGTGGCTCGTGGCTCGTGGCTCGTGGCTCGTGGCTCGTGGCCCGGGGCCCGGCGATCGGGGCCGGCGCTGGGCCGCCAGAATCGCCGTATGAACATCTGGACCGAGGCCAAGCGCTGGCGTGCCCACCTCGACGAACGCAACGGCACGTCCGAACTCGAACAGACCCTGCGAATCCTCAAACTCACCGAGGAGTCCGGCGAGGCGGCTCAGGCGTGGATCGGCCTGCTCGGCCAGAACCCCCGCAAAGGCGTCACCCACACCCGCGAACAGGTGATCGGCGAGCTGGCTGACGTCGTCTTCACCGCGCTGGTAGCCCTGGAAAGCATCGGTGCCGACGCCGAAGAAGCAGTGCAGGCCTGCGCGAAGAAGGCCGCCGGCTACCTGCCGCAGTAGTCCCACCCGCCGTTATCGAGTGAGGACAAGCCGCCGGCAGCCGGCCTCCCTCGCCGGGAATCCAGGACCCACCGTGTGCCCTAGACCCGCTCCCGCCCGCCCACCCGCCCTGCCCCGCCCGCCCGCCCCGCCCGCCCCGCCCGCCCTGCGCGCCCGGCGTTGATAGCGAACCTCGAGGAGATCTAGTGAGTTTGTGGCTGCCGTGGCGGCGCACACTCACAAGATCTCGGGCAGGCGCCGCGGGCGGTGATGTTCCGGCGGGCTGTTCTCCGCGACCTTGTGAGTTTGTGGTCGGTGGGACGGCGCAAGCTCACGACTTCGCTCTGCTCCCGGCTGACCGCCTCAAGGCCGAGCGGCACCCGGCTGCCTGGCCGCCTGGCTGCCTGGCCGCCTGGCCGGCTCGTGCTCGTGGCCGTGCGGCGGCCGGGGAAGCGACCGTGAGCGCGAGCCGGGCTGGGGTGGCTTGTGCTCGAGGTCGTTTCGGGGGCGCGATGGCGACCGTGAGCGCGAGCCGGGCGCTCGGACACGACAGCGCAGCTCCGAGTGTGAGCGCGCTGGTCGGGCCCGCTCCGGCGCACCGAGTGCGGGCGCGTCGGAGCGGGCCCGACCAGCGCGCCGAATGTGGGCCGGCTGGCCGGATCGTGGAGCGCCGCCCTCCGAGCGCCGCCCTCCGAGCGTCGACCCCGGATCTTGGAAGCGCTGCCCTCGACGCTGGTGCTGGTCGCGGTGGTAGAGCGCCGCCTGCGGTGGTAGAGCTGGCTGCCGTGGTTGGTCGGCCGCTAGCCGGTATCTGGGTGTGCGACGCCGGTGGCATGGGTGCGCACGCAGCCTGTTTGAGCAGGGTGTTTGCTCTCCGGGATGGCACTGTGGACGGATGGGAGCGTGCACACGCCGGGCTCAAGATCGACAATCCGCTCTCGTCCCGACCGGATCTGGCGGCTTAGAGTGACGGCCATGTCTTGCCTGACAGTGCTTGAGGCCGGCGGGCCGCACGCGATCGTTGTGCGTGGTCCGGCGCTGGACGTCATCGACCTGGTGGCCGGTGTGTCGGCGGGCACCATTCCGACCGGGCTCGCCGGGATCGAGGCGGTGGCCGCAGCCGAGCTCGACGGACGACCGATCGCGATCTGTGTGGCGAACGAGCGGCTGCACGTGTTCGACCTGGCGTCCGGCGCCGGCGTGGATATCACGTTCGCCGGGACCGCGCCTCAGGTGATCACCGCCGGGGTGCTGGCGGGACGGCCGACTCTGATCGGCGGGGCCGGTACCGAACTGCGCCGCTGGGACATCGCCACCGGCGCGGAGGTGGGCGGTCCACTTGCCGTGCACCGGGCTCAGATCAGCGCTCTCGCGCTGGCCGGGGACTCGATCGTGGTCAGCGCCGATGTCGACGGGGTGATCCACCAGTCCGACCTGACCTCGGGTGAGGAGGCCGGTGCACCGATCGACCGGCCCGGCGAGCTTGTCGCCTCGATCGCCGCCGCCGAGATCGACGGCAAGATCATTATTGTCACCACCGACGGTCGTAAGGCCATTCTCCCGGCCGGCTCGCTCGACGAGGTGGACGCCCTCGCCGCCACCGTGCTTCACGGTCGTCCGGTTCTGGTCACCCACGGGCTCGACGAGTCGGTGCGTACCCATGAGCTTCCGGACGGCGCGCCGATCGGCACGCCCTGGGCCGACGAGACGGTCTCGATCACCACGGTGGCGGTCGGCCACGCCGGCGGGCGTCCGTTCGTGATCAGTGGCGACGGCGACGGTGCGCTGCGCCGCTGGGATCTGACCACCCTCACCCCGGCGGGCGACAAGATCAACGGCCACACCTCCTGGGTACGCGCGATCGCCACCACCGAGCTCGACGGACGGACGGTGGCCGTGACCGCCGGGGACCGTTCGCTGCGGACCTGGGACCTCGCCACCGGCGCCCCGGCCGGCGATCCGATCGACACCAGGTATCCGGCCACTGTGCTCGCCGCCGCGGACTGGCAGGAACGGACCATCGCGGTCTGTCTGCACGGCGACGGGCGTACCCGGGCATGGGACCTGGCGACCGGCGAGCTTGCCGCCGGTCCGTTGGACGAGTGGGCAGGAGCTCGGGCATTCTCGCAGGTGGGCGAGGTGATCTATGCGGTCACCGAGGACCATCCCTACGACGAGGCGACGGGGGAGTACGACGCCGGCGAGATCGCGCTGCGGGCGTGGGACCTCGCCGAGGGCAACGTCATCGGTACGCCGATGGCCGGCGGAGGCGCCGGCGGCAGCGTGACGTGGCCGCCGGTGACGGTCGCGCGCGTCGACGGGCGGATGGTGGTGATCTCCGGCGCGGGCCGCGACGGCGAGCTGCGGGTGTGGGACATGGCGGCCGGGGAGCTGATATTCCGGCGGGCCGGCCACGACGGGCAGCTCACGGCGGTGGCCGCGACCGTGCACGAAGGACGACTCGTCGTCGTGACCGGCGGCGAGGACGGAACGGTGCGGATCTGGGACGGCGAGGCCGGGGTACGCCTGACCGGCCACACCGGGCGGATCACCTCGGTGGCGATCGACGGCATCCAGGTGGTCAGCGGGTCCGAGGACGGCACCGTGCGGGTGTGGGATCTGCTGACCGGCGACCTGAAGGCCCGGCTCAGGGCGCGATGACCGGTCAGCGGCGGGGAGCACGTGCCGCACGTCGAGGCCAGCCGTGCGGCGTTCGAGAAGGACCGGAGCTAGCAGGAACCTTTGTGTTGCTGTGGATCAGCTGTCGAAGCCGAAAGCCCGTCCCGGCGCGACCGACTGGACCGGCGTAAGCAACAGGCACCGCTTCGAACAGGAGAAACACCATGGCTTCGATCAGCACCGCGTACGCCGACGCCCGTACCGACCTCCTCACGGCGCAGCAGCAGCTCGCCGCCGACAAGGCCGCGAAGGCGGACACGAAGACCATCACCGAGGATGAGAAGGCGGTCGCGAAGAGCCAGAAGGCCGTGGCGGAGGCCCAGCAGGCCGCTCGGGAGGAGGCCGCTCAGGAGGTCGCTCGGGAGGCCGCTCGGGAGGCTGCCAAGTCCGAGCGGCTCAGCCAAGCTCTCGCCTCCGACCCGGCCGACGTACGGAAGGCGAGCGCGTCACAGCTGGTCAGCCTGCTTCAGGAGAAGGGCGTCGACCCGCGTCAGATGCTGCGCAGCGGCGACCTTTTCGACCTGGCGGTCTGACCGGCTAGCCTTGGTGATCATGAAGATCAGAGATGCGGTGGCGGCCGACTGGGACCAGATCTGGCCGTTCTGGCGGACGATCGTGGCGGCCGGTGAGACGTACACCTGGGATCGTGAGACGACCGAAGCCGGCGCCCGCGCGCTCTGGATGAGTCCGGCGGCCCGGGTTTTCGTCGTCGAGGACGACGGTCGTGTGGTCGCGTCGGCGTATGTGAAGCCGAACTACGGCGGCCCGGCGGCGAGGGTCGCGAACGCCGGATTCATGGTCGACCCGGCGTTCGGCGGGCGGGGGATCGGGCGTCGGCTGGCCGAGCATGTCCTGGCCGAGGCGCCGGAGGACGGTTATCGGGCGATGGTATTCAATGCCGTGGTCGAGACGAATCCGGCCGTGAAGCTCTGGTTGTCGTTCGGGTTCGCGATCGTCGGGACGATTCCGGGCGCGTTCGAGCATCCGGTGCACGGGCCGGTCGGTCTGCACGTGATGCACCGAGCCTTCTAGAGGTCGCTGATCCCGGCTTTCAGAGGTCGCTGATCCCGGCTTTCAGAGGTCGCTGATCCCGGCTTTCAGAGGTCGCTGATCCCGGCTTTCAGAGGTCGCTCACCCCGGTCAGGATCAGGTTGATCCCGTCCAGGAACTGGGCGCGGTCGTCGTGGTCGCGCAGCTGGCCGGCGATGTCGTGCAGGAACGGGAACTGCCGCGGGTCCAGGCTCCGCCATGCCGCCGCGTGGGTCTCCAGGATCTCGGCCCGATCGGTGCCCGGCGGGTGCATGCGGGCGTTCGCGGCGTTCTGCCGCGCCGCACCCAGGATGTAGATCATCAACGCGGACGCCGAGGTGAACTGCGCCCCGGCCGGTACGCCCATCGCCTGGATCTGCTGCCCGATGCGCTCGCAGATCTGCAGCGTCACGCCCTGCCACGGCCCGCGGGAGAGCTGCTCGCCGAGCCACGGGTGCTCGTCGATCGCGTCGAACATGATGAGCGCGATGGCGCGGATCACGTCCTTCGGCGGGCCGACTGCCGCTTCGGCCGTCATGCGGCTGGTCAGGGCGGCGTTCGTGGCGGCGGCCAGGAGTTCGTCCTTGTTCGCCACGTGCCAGTAGATCGCGCCGGGCCCGGTCTGCAGCCGCGCGCTGAGCGCCCGGAACGTCAGACCGCTCTCGCCCGCCTCGTCCAGCATCGCGACAGCGGATTCGACGATGCGTACCTTGGATAGCGCGTCGTCGCGCCGATCTGTGTTCCGCGTCCGGGTGGCCATGAACCCATCTTGACATGTCTGGAACGGTGTTCCAAGCTAGGAGTCATGGAACGGTGTTCCAGTGATTCGCCCGGTAAGTCCGCCGGACGATCGTGTCCGGTGTCGTTTGCGGGAGGTCAAGATCATGAGTGCCACTGTTCTGGAGGCGCGCGAGAAAGCGCCCGCCACGTCGCTGTGGGCCGTCTGGCCCGCGATTCTGGGGCTGTCCGTCGTCTTCCTCGTGGAGATGCTAGACAACTCCGTGCTGAGCGTCGCGCTGCCGACCATCGCCCGCGAGCTGCACGCCACCGCGTCCGACCTGCAGTGGATCACCTCCGGGTACTCCCTGCTGTTCGGCGGCCTGATGATCGCCTTCGGCGCGATCGCCGATCGCTACGGAACCCGGCGGATGATGCTGATCGGGCTCAGCCTGTTCGCCCTCGCCAGCCTCGCCGTGCTTTTCGTTCGTACGCCCGGTGAGCTGATCGCCGTCCGTGCCGCCATCGGCATCACCGCCGCGATGACCGCGCCCGGCACGATGGCCCTCTGCTTCCGGCTGTTCGACCAGGAGAACCTGCTGATGCGGGCCACCTCCTTCATCGCCACTGTCGGCCTCGTCGGGATGGCGATCGGACCGACCGTCGGCGGCCTGGTCCTGCAGGTCCTGCCGTGGCAGACGCTGCTGGTGATGAACGTGCCGATCGCGGTGCTCGCGTTCTTCTGCATCCGCCGCGGCATCCCGGCCGACAACCCGGCGCAGCGCAACACCACCCCGCTCGACCTGTTCGGCGCGATGCTCGGCACGACCACGCTGCTGCTCACGCTCTGGACCGCCACCCTCGCCGTCGAGGACGGCTGGGGTCACGCCGCGCCGTGGCTGTCCGCGGCCGGCGCCATCGCCAGCGCTGTCGCCTTCGTGGTCCGGGAGCGCCGTACCGCCCACCCGATCTTCGACTTCGCCCTGATCAAGCGGCCGGCGGTGTCGGCGAGTCTGGCGTACGAGGCCGCGATGGGCCTGGGCATGGCCGCCATCGCGTACAGCGTCTCGCTTCAGCTGCAGCTCGTCTGGGGCTGGTCGCCGGCGCAGGCCGCGCTCGGCAACCTCCCGCAGGTGGTCGTCCTCATCGCGATCGGCCCGTTCGTCGAGAAGATCGCCGACAAGCTCGGCACCCAGCGCGCCGGCGCGCTCGGCGCGGCCTCGGTCGTGGCCGGCCTGCTCGTCTACGCCCTGCTGGGACGGTACGACTACGTGTTCATCGCGATCGCGCTGGCACTGACCGCGGCCGGCATGCGGGTGGTCGCCACGATCGCCGGGGTAACCGTGATGCGGGGGCTGCCGGAGGACCAGACGTCGACCGGGGCGGCGCTCAGCGACACCAGCCAGGAGGTCGCCGGCAGCGTCGGCATGGCGGTGACCGGGACCATCGTGGCGGCGGCGATCGCAGGGTCGCTGACGAGTATCGGTGGCAGTGCGGCGGCGGCGCACGAATTCGAGAACGCGGTGACGACGGCGACGCTGGTGCTGACCGCGATCTGCGCGGCGCTGGTGATCTGGGCGGCCCGCCGCAGCACGAAGGTGGAGGAAGTCGCCGCGTGAGCCCTCTCCGATGACGAAAGGCGGCACCCCCGGCGGGGGTGCCGCCGCCTGCTGCGACCAAGCCCAAGTGTCAGCTCAGCGTGTTGATTTAGGGTGCAATTCCAACCTGAAATCAACACGAACAGCCGCTTCCACGGCGTGCGTGTGGACATTGGGTGCGGATCGCACCCTAAATCAACACACTGGACTGCAAGTCGTCACACTGGGCTGCGGGCGTGCGGGCGTGCGGGCGTTCCGGCGGCGACGGGCGAAACGGGCTGGGTGTTGGGCGCGGCGGTGGAACTTGTGGGTTTCGGGTCGGTCCAGTGGCGCAACCGCACACCGTTGACGGCTCGGCGAATTGACCAGCAGGGTCAGTGCTGTCGAATCGCCGGCGAGGCAGCGCTGGGAGCCAGCTGAAGCAGCCGCGGCGTGGGTCAGGTCGCACAGAACGTCGCCGTGCACCCGTGGCTCGCTTCCGTCGTTCTTGGATCTTGTGAGTCAATGCCGCTGTCGCAGCCACAAACTCACAAGGTCAGTCCATGTGATCGACGAGGCACGGTTCTGATCTCGCGCGGGCGTGGCTGTTTCTGGTCACCAGCCTCTTCTGGTCACCAGCCTTTCTCTGGTCACCAGCCTCCGGACGAGCCGCCGCCGTCCGAGGAACCGCCGCCGAAGCTGGAGCCGCTGCTGGTGCTCGACGAGGAGGACGAGTCGTAGCCGACGTAGGTGCCGGTCGCCGCGCCGGTGTGGTAAGCGCCCGACGAACCCGGCCCGCGCTTGCCGCGGCCGGTGGCCCAGCCGATCAGACCGAGGAGGCCGACGGCGATCACTCCGAACACGATGATCGGGAGGAGGCTCCGGCTCTCCGGCTGCGGGGGCTGGAAATCGGTGTCCTGCCCGAGGAGGGCACTCTCCGCACCGTCACTCCCCGCACCGTCACTCCCCGCACCGGTGCCGGTCAGATCGGCCAGGGCGTTGCCGGGCTCCACCGGGTGGCCGAGGGTGCGCCGCACTTCGTCCAGCCCGTTGAGAATGCCGGCCGAGTAGTTCTCGGCCGTCAAACGCGGTGTGATCACGGTGTCGATGATCGTGGCGGCGGTGGCGTCGTCCAGGCGTTGCGCCATGCCACGGCCGGTCTCCAGGCGTACCCGATGGTCTTCGACCGCGACGACTAGCAGAATCCCGTTGTCCGCGCCGGCCTTGCCCACGCCCCAGTCGTTGAAGAGCCCGGTGCTCCAGGTCTCGATGGAGGCGTCGCCGGTGGTCGGCACCACCGCCACCGCGATCTCGTCGGAGGTGGCGGCCTCGTCCTCGCGCAGGATCGCGGTGATCTGGTCGCAGAGCCCGCCGAGCACACCTGCCTCATCCACACACCAGCCATCCGCGGCCGGGAACGCCGGAGCCGCGAGGGCCGGTGCCGGCAGTGCGACGGCCAGGGCGACAGAGCCGACGATGAATGCGAGGCGTGCTCTCATGCCGTCAATGTGAGGGACCGTGTCAAGAATGCTTCTTGCGGATCCTTTCGATGAGAGCGGCGGCCTTCCGGGCGTCCGCGAGGGCGGCACGCTGGACGAACGCCAGACTCTGGCTGTTCACCATCAGCGCGGTCGGGCGGTATTCCTGGAGGTCGTGGTCGCGGACCCACAACCCCTGGTCGTCGTGGCCGGCTCTGGCGACTTCGCGCCACTGCAGCACGACGGTACGGAACAGGTTGATCAGGACCAGGCGGTCCGCGTACACATCGATGCGAAGGACCCACAAGCGCGCGCCGGACGCCAGGGTGAGGGCCGAGCCCGTCAGGGCGAGGGGCAGAACCCAGCCGCCCTCGTCGATGCCGCCACCGGTGAGCGCGGCGCCCAGGCCGCCGAACAGGATGATCTGGACCACGCGCAGCCAGAGGGGTGGGCGGAACGTGGTGATCACGGCTGGGGGAGCACCGCCAGACCGGCCCGGGCGACGATCTCCTGCAGCGCCGCCACGTGCCCGGCGAAGGCCTCGTGGCCCTGTGGCGTGAGCCGCGCCGACGTGCGCGGACGCTTGCCCACGAAGCTCTTGCGGATCTCCACATAACCGGCCTCCTCCAGGGTGGTCAGCTGTTTGGACAGCGCCGAGTCGGACAGGTCCGCGCTGTCGCGCAGGAACCGGAAGTCGGCCCAGTCCGTCGCGGCCAGCAGACTCACCAAGGACAGTCGGGTGGGAGCGTGGATAAGTTCATCGAACTTGCCCGAGGCGAACTTGTCCGAGGCGAACTTGTCCGAGGCGGACTTGTCCGAGGCGAAAGTGCCCATCAGGAACCCGCCAGCGGCCGCGCCAGCATGATCCGGCGCAGGTGGGACATCAGGGCCGGGCCGCCGACGGCAAGGCCGAGCGCGACCGGCACGCACCCGAGGGTGGCCGGGAACGGCACCCCGAGCGCTTCCAGGGCGAACCCGAGCCCGATGCCGGCGGCGACCAGCACCAGGGTGAACCCGGCGATGGCGAGCCCGCCGCGCAAGCCGAGCAGGCCGGTGCGGACCTGGACGCGGGCGTGCCGGACCATCGCGATGATCAGGGCGCAGATGCCCAGGGCGTAAACGATCGAGCCGGTGGCGACGATCCAGGTCACGCCGGACTCGACGGCGGCGACGAAGGCCACCATCAGCGCGGCGATGCTGAACCAGAACCAGCGGGGCACGAGGTTCGTGTCGACGACCTGGGCGCGGCGCAACTGGATCTCGGCGAGGGCGAGTTCGGCGTCGATGGGCGGGACACTCATGACTTCCTCCTCGGGAACGTACTTTCCTACCAGGAAAGTAGCAGCCACTTTCCACATGGGAAAGTGCCGAATTGGCGTCATCCGCAAGAAACACAATTGAAATCAACTGATCGCCTGCCGGCCATGTTGTCATCCGACTTCGGTTACCAGCCTCGGGGGAGGACGGCAGTGGCCGGTCGGCGTACTATTTCCATTTTGGTCGTGTTTTTGCTGGTCACCACCCTCTTAGGAGTGGTCGGCGGTTCGCCGGCGCACGCCGCCGTGTTGCCTGCCGGGTTCCGGGAGCAGACTGTTCTGTCCGGGCTCGACCTTCCGATGAACGTCGAGTTCGCCCCCGACGGGCGGATCTTCGTGGCCGAGAAAGCCGGCCGGATCAAGGTTTTCGACTCGATCGCCGACACCACGCCGACGATCTTCGCCGACCTGAGCGTCAACGTGCACAGCCAGAACGACCGGGGCATGCTCGGCCTCGCCCTGCACCCGGATTTCCCGGTGGTGCCGTACGTCTACGTGCTCTACACCTACGACGCCCCGCCCGGGCAGACCGCGCCGGTCTGGAACGACAACTGCTCAGCGGTCGGCGGGGCGAACGGCGGTCGCTGCATCGTCACCGCCCGGCTGTCCCGGCTGACGGCCGGCGGCAACGTGATGACCGGCGCCGAGACGGTGCTGCTGCACGACTGGTGCCAGCAGTACCCGTCGCACTCCATCGGCGACCTGCACTTCGGCCCGGACGGCATGCTCTACCTCAGCGCCGGCGACGGGGCCAGCTACAACGTCGTCGACTACGGCCAGCTCGGCAACCCGATCAACCCGTGCGCCGACCCGCCGGGCGGCACGATGACCGCGCCGACCGCACAGGGCGGAGCGCTGCGCTCGCAGGACGTGCGGACCGGCGGCGACCCGACCGGCCTCGACGGCGCGATCCTGCGCCTCGACCCGGCGACCGGCGCGGCCGCGCCCGGAAACCCCGCCATCGGGTCGGCCGACCCGAACACGCAGCGGATCGTCGCGTACGGGATGCGCAACCCGTACCGCTTCGCCCTGCGTCCCGGCACCAGCGAACTCTGGGCCGGCGACGTCGGCTGGAACACCTGGGAAGAGGTGAACCGGCTGCCGGACGTCGCGACGGTCCGCAACCTGGGCTGGCCGTGCTTCGAGGGCACGGTCCGCCAGGGCGGGTACGACGGCGCGAACCTCGACCTCTGCGAGAGCCTGTACACCGCCGGCGGGCAGACGGCGCCGCATTACGCGTACCAGCACTCCGGCCAGGTGGTGGCTGGTGAGGCGTGCCCGACCGGCGGGTCCAGCATCTCCGGGATGGCGTTCTACCCCACGGCCGACGGCGATTACCCGGCGCAATATCGGGGTGCGCTCTTCTTCGCCGATTACACCCGGGACTGCATCTGGGCCATGCTGCCGTCGGCCGAGGGCGGCGCGCCGGACTCCGGGAACCGGCTCACCTTCGTCTCCGCCGCGTCCAACCCGGTCGACCTGGCGATCGGGCCCGGTGGCGAGCTGTATTACGCCGACGCGGGCGGCACGGTCAAGCGGATCCGGTACTTCGCGGGCAACCAGCCGCCGAACGCGGTTCTCGAAGCCTCGCCGACCACCGGGGAGGCGCCGCTCACCGTCAACTTCGACGCCCGGGCGTCGAGCGACCCGGACGAGGCAGACGCCGGCCTGCTCACGTACGAATGGGACTTCACCAACGACGGGACCGTGGACTCGCGGAACGCCACGGCCACGTACACCTATCCGTCGAGCGGCGGGCCGTTCACCGCACGGCTGCGCGTCGCCGACACCCTGGACGCGGCGGACACCCAGACCGTGCAGATCCAGGCCGGCAACAGCCCACCGGTCGCGACGATCGCCACCCCGGCCGCCGGTACCACGTTCGCCGTCGGGCAGACCATGACGTTCAGCGGCGGCGCCACCGATCCGAACCAGGGGACACTGCCCGCGTCGGCGCTGCGCTGGCGGCTGCTGCAGTACCACTGCTACACGGCGGACAACTGCCACATCCACACCGCGCAGGAATGGAACGGCGTGGCCGGCGCCTCGTTCCCGGCGCCCGACCACGAGTACCCGTCCTATCTGGAACTCGTGCTCACCGCCACCGACGCGGGCGGGCTGTCGTCCACGACGACGCGGCGCCTTGATCCGCGTACGGTGAATCTGACCTTTGCCGGCAACCCTCCGGGCACCCAGATCGCGTTCGGCGGCGCCGCGCAGACGACGCCGTTCACCAGGACGGTCATCCAGGGCTCGGCGAACACGGTCAGCGGCATCACCCCGCAGACCTCCGGCGGTGCCGGACAGGTCTTCGCCGCCTGGTCGGACGGCGGCGGGCAGACCCACACGATCATCGCGCCGGCGGCGAACACCACATACACCGCCACTTTCGTACGCCAAAGGCTCGTCCAGTCGCAGATCACCGTGCGCCGTGTCGACTCGCAGGAGGCCACCGAGCCGTCCCGCAACGTCCTCGACGGCAACGCCGCCACGTTCTGGCATTCGGCGTACTCCGGCAACCCGGACCCGCCGCACCCGCACGAGATCGATCTTGATCTGCGGGGCATCTACGACGTGACCGGACTGGTCTATCGCGGCCGCGCCGACGTGGCCAACGGGCGGATCGGCCGGTACGAGGTCTATCTGTCGCTCGACGGCACCACCTGGGGCAGCGCCGTCGCCACCGGCACGTTCGCGAACAACGCGGACGAGCAGACCGCGGTGATCGCGCCGAAGAGCGCCCGGTACATCCGGCTGCGCGCGCTCTCCGAGGTCAACAGCCGGGCCTGGACGTCGATCGCCGAACTCAACGTGACGGTCTACCCGAGGCTGCCGCGCATCGCCACCACGGTCCGATCCGTCGACAGCCAGGAGACCACCAGCACGAACGCACGCGGCACCAACGTCCTGGACAACAACCTGGCGACGTATTGGCACACGGCGTACTCCGGCAACCCGGACCCGCCGCACCCGCACGAGATCCAGCTCGACCTCGGCCGGAACATGACCGTCAGCTGCGTCTACCAGCGCCCCCGGCAGGACCATGTCAACGGCCGGATCGCCCGCTACGAGGTCTACACGTCCACCGACGGCAGCACCTGGGGCACACCCGCAGCCGCCGGCACCTGGCCGAATGTGATCGGCGAACAGAACGCCTGCTTCACCGCCCGCACCGCCCGTTACGTCCGCCTGCGAGCGCTGTCGGAGGCCAACGGCGGCCCGTGGACGAGCATCTCCGAGATGCGCGTGGCGGCCCGGTGACGTCCGGGTCCGCACCGCTCACCGGCGCCGACCCGCCTCACACCTCGACCGGGCTCAGCTCGGGCAGTACCTCAGGCACCGGCGACACCGCCCGCCGAGCGGCCGGCACCAGCAAAGCCACCCCGAACGCCGCCGCGCTCGCGCCCGCCAGCAGCAGGAACGCCGTCGTGTACCCCGCCTCGGCCGGTAACCCACTCGGCTGCAGGTGACCGGTGACGACAGTGCTGACCACCGCCGTGCCCAGCGAGGCTCCGATCGTACGAATGTTGGTGTTCATTCCGCTGGCAGCGCCGGTCTGGTGGGCCGGAACACTCGACACGATCAAATTGATCATTGAGGAGTAGATGAGCCCGAGTCCGATTCCGAACACCCCGGCCGCCACCGCGACGGTCCACTTCTCGGAGTGCGCGAGCGCCAGCGACAGGCACGCCGCCGTACCCATCGCCGAACCCCACAACAGCTGCGCCTTGTTGCTCACCCACCGGGCCAGGGGCCCACTGAGCGACCCGAACACCGCCATCGAGACCAGCATCGGCAGCATCAGCAGGCCGGCGCCGGTCACGGTCGCGCCGAACCCGTACCCAGTGGAAGCCGGCACCTGCAGCAACTGCGGCAGAAAGGCGAAGACCCCGAACATCGCGGCCCCGAAAAGCAGTGCGACCAGGTTGGTGGTCCAGACCGCCGGCAGCCGCATCATCCGCATGTCGATCAGCGGCTCCGCGGAGCGCAGCTCAGCCACCAGCCAGGCAGAGACAACAACAACTGCCAGGACCAAAAGCCCGAGGGTACGCCCGGACGACCATCCCCAGGTCCGTCCCATGCTCAGCGGCAGCAGCAGGGCGACGAGCCAGCCGGCCAGCAGGGTGGCGGAGAGCCAGTTGATCCGGCCCTGGCCGTGCCGTGGCGAGACCGGGATGACCCGCCACGCGACGACGGCGACGATCGTGACGACAGCCATCGGGATCCAGAACAGCCAGCGCCAGTCGAGCACGCCGACGATCGGTCCGGCCAGCACGATGCCGAGGCCACTGCCGGTGGCGATGACCGCGGCGAGCACGCCGATCATCGAGCCGACCCGGGCCGGGGGGAACTCGTCGCGGACGATGCCGAACGAGATCGGGAAGACGGCGCCGCCGAGACCCTGCAGCACCCGGGCGGCGATCAGCACGCCGATGTTCGGGGCGAGCGCGGCGGCCAGGCAGCCGAGCGCGATGGCGGCGAGCGCGACGAGCAGGGTGCGGTCCTTGCCGATGGTGTCGGCGATGCGGCCCATCAGCGGGGTGGCGACGGACGCGGCGAGCAGCCAGGCGGTGAGCACCCAGGTGACCGATCCGGTGCTGGTGTGCAGATCCTGCTGGATGGTCGGCAGCACCGGGGTGACCAGTGACTGCATGAGCGAGAAGGCGGCAGCCGCCGCGGCCAGCACCGCGAAGGTCACCCTCGGGGATGGCTGGTAAAGTCGAGGCATGCCTCCAGATTAGCGGAGGTGTGCCTCCGGTTAGCAACCGGTTTTCCATCCCCGGGGATGTGAGGAGCCTCACCATGGACGGTCCGGTCACCCTGCGCCGCCCGCAGCGCGCCGACGCCCGCCGCAACTACGACGCGCTGATCGCCGCCGCCCGCGACGCGTTCGCCGAGAAGGGCGCCGACGCCTCCCTCGAGGACATCGCGAAACGCGCCGGAGTCGGCATCGGCACGCTGTACCGCAACTTCCCGGCTCGCCAGGACCTCTTCGAAGCGGTCTACGTCGAGGAGATCAACCAGCTCGCCGCGGCGGCCGAGGCCGCCGCGTCTCTCCCGCCGTGGGAGGCCTTACGGGTCTGGCTCCAGCGCTTTGTTGCGTACGCCGTGACGAAGCGCGCCATCATCGACCTGCTCAACCGGGACTCGGAGATGTTCCGGTCCTGCCGGGTCGTGATGTACGCGGCCGGTGAGCCCCTGTTCGCCCGCGCCCAGCAGTCCGGCGAGGTCCGCGCCGACGCCAGCTTCGACGACGTCCTGCGCCTGGTCTCCGGCCTGACCTCAGCCGCTTTCGTCGACGACGCCCAGCGCGACCGCGTCCTCCACTTCGCGCTGGACGGCATCCGCGCCACCGGCTGACTTTTCCAGCCGAAGGGGCTACTCGCGGTGCGTGAACTGCCGCCCGCTGTTCGGCAGGATCCTGGGTCTCCACCGAAAGGATCCTTTTCCATGCGTAGATTGCTCGGCACCATGGCCGCCCTCGCCGTCGCCCTCGGCGGGACCCTCGCCGCGGCGAGCCCGGCCCAGGCGGCGCCGACGCTCCGTTTCCACACCGCTTTCTACGACTCGCCCGGCAAGGACACCCGCAGCAACAAGTCCCGCAACGCCGAGTGGATCTCGCTGGTCAACACCGGCAAGAAGGCGGTCAACCTCAAGGGCTGGTCGATCAAGGAGAAGGGCGGCCGGGTCTACACGTTCGGCGCCGTCAGCATCCCGGCCAAGGGCGGCAAGATCTACCTGCACACCGGCAACGGCACCGACACCAAGAAGCACGTCTACTGGAACAGCGGCAACTACATCTGGAACAACACCGGCGACAAGGCGACCCTGCGCAAGCCCAGCAAGAAGGCGTACGACACCTGCTCGTGGACCAACAAGAAGGGCCGCAGCAAGATCGCCTGCTGATTATCTGAACCTTTCTCCCACCGTGCGGTGTACACCCGAGCATCCGCACGGTGGGGAGGAAGAATCATGGCTGATCGTCTGACCGTCGACCTGGTACTGCTCGAATCGATTTCCGACCGGCTCCGTCGCTCCGGCGAGGCGCTGCGTGCCGCCGGCGCGGGCAGGCTGCGCGCCGCCCCGGACGCCGGCGAGGCAACCCCGATCTTCGCCGAGCTGCTCGCGCAGCTCTCCGAGAGCTCCACCGGCCTGGCGGCCGGGCTCCACGACGCGGGCATGCGTGTCTCCGAGGCCGGCCAGACGTACGCGTACGAGGACACCGCCGCCGGACAGAGGATCAGCGAGGTGTTGTGATGCCCATCGACACCCGCCTCGACGGCGACCCGGGCCAGATCTTCGAGTCCGCCGGATGGCTCCGCGACCAGCTGGCCTTCGACGTCCGCGCGAGCGCCGAAACCCTGCGCAGCGTGGGCGCCGACGCGACCACGAGCTGGCGGGGCTCCGGCGGAGCGGCCTTCAGCACCCGCATGTCCCGAGCCGGCACCCTGGCCTCAGCCCTGCACGGCGAGATCCAGTCGACAGCAGGCGCGTTCAACACTTTCGGCCGGCACCTGGCGATGGCCCAGAGCCGGATGGCATCGGCGCGCGAGACGGCGGCAGCAGGCGGCCTCCCGGTCTACGGCATGCTGATCAATGAACCGCTGAACCCGTCGTCCCCGGACTACCCCCGCCAGGTAGCCGCCTACCAGTCCGCGGCGGCCCAGGCCACAGACGCCCGAGCGGAGATGGCCGCCGCGATCCAGGCAGTCCGGGCCAGACAGGCGGCGGCGGCAGGCGTACCGGTGATCCGCCCTTCCGACGTAGCCAACCCAGGCGCGACAGGCGCCGCGGCGGGTGGTCTGGCCGCGGGCGTGGCGGGTGGTCTGGCCGCGGGTGCCGGGGGAGTGCTCGGCGGCGCGGCGGGTGGTCTTGCTGCAGGCTTGGCTGGTGCTGGTGCTGGTGCTGGTGGAGCGCTCGGTTCTGCCGCCGGCGGTCTCGCCGAGGGCTTGGCCGGCGGGGTCAGCGGTGCGGCAGGTGGGACAGGTGCCGGACTCGGTGCGGCTGCCGGTGGTCTGGCCGCAGGTCTGAGCGGGGCTGCCGGTACTGGAGGCGCGGTCGGAGCAGCAGCCGGTGACCTGGCCGTCGGCGTCAGCGGCGCTGCGGCGGGCACCGGCTTGGGCGCGGCCGCCGGAGGCCTTGCCGCAGGCATTAGCGGCTCTGCAGGCGCAGTTGCAGGTGCGGGTGGAGGTGCGGGTGCAGGTACCGGTGTTGGCGGTGCTGCCCGTGACGTCGCAGCTGGAGTAAGCGGTGCCGCCACGGGTGTTGCCGGAGGACCTGGTGCCGGAGGGGCCGTCGGCGCGGCCGCCGGTGGAATCGCGGGTGGCGTCAGCGAAGCGGCCGAGCCCGGTGCCGGGTTCGAAACCGACGCGACGCTCAGGCCGAATGGCGAAGCCTCTTCCGACACGCTCAGGCCGAATGGCGAAGCCTCCTCCGACGCACTCAAGCCGAACGACGAGGCCCGGGCCGAAGCGCGCGACTCCAACCGCGACGGCTCATCCACCCCGGCGACGCCGAACAAGCCGACCGAGGGTGACGCGGCGCAGCTCACACCGAACAAGTCCACGGAGAGTGAGTCGACACCGAACAAGGCTGGCGAGGGCGACGCCGTGCAGGCCACCCCGAACAAGCCGGCGGAGGGCGGGCCGAGCCAGCCGTCCAACGGGACGATCAGTGAGAACCCCGCCCAGCCTTCGAACGCCGGCGCCCAGGACAGTGGTGACCGTTCCTCGAACGATGCCACCAGCCATTCCCCGGCGCCGACGCCGACGCCGAACAGCGACTCGGCGCAGGCCGGACAGCGCGACGACGCGAACGGCAGCCTGAAGGAAAATTCCGGCACGCCCGCGAACTCCACCAAGCCGGCCGAGGACGCCAACGCCGGAAACGCCGAGCATGCGCGCGGTTCCGCCAGCGACAACCCGGACACTCCGACAGGCACGAACAAACCGTCCGAGGACAACAGCCCCAGCCCTGGCGGCAACGCCAACGGCGCAGCCAAGGACAACAGTGCCGACACCCGCGGCGAGGCCAACGGCGCTGTCAAGGACAACGCCGACAACTCACCCAGTTCGAACAAGCCGACAGCCGAGGCCCCGAGCAACTCCCAGGAGAAAGCCCGCGCCTCGCTCAACAACTGAGCACCAAGTCGCCGATCTTGAGCCTTTGACCACACCCGTATGCAGCCAAAGGTCCAAGATCGACGACACCCCCTCCAGCCGCCCCGGATCTTGAGCGATTTTCTACCGCGGAGGGGCCGGAATCGCTCAAGATCCAGAGCGCGACCATTGAGAGCGCGACCATCCAGAGCGCGACCCACGTGTGGCGGCACCCCCAGCCGGCCGCCGCTGCTCCACGCGAGATCTTGAGCGACTTTCACCCCTCCGCGGTAGACAATCGCTCAAGATCGCCCGGCGCCCGGCAACTGGCGACGACCGCCAGCAACAAGCGCCAGCAACAAGCGCCAGCAACAGGCGCCAGCAACAAGCGCCAGCAACAAGCGCCAGCAACAAGCGCCAGGTTTCTTCCTAGAGTCCTAGGATGCCGAACGGGTTGTGACACGCAACGCCAGCGCGGGCCGCGCCGACCACGGAACCCGCCAACCCCACTTGCAAACGTATGCAGAGAATTCCCACGCCGTGTCACAACCGGGCCGGCTGCCGCTATGCTGGCGGCCAGCCTGATGAGGGAGACGAACCCGGTGCGCACGACCGTGCACGATGTCGCGGATGCCGCCGGTGTGTCGGTGTCCACCGTCTCGCGGGCACTTACCGGCGGCAGTGTCAGCCCCGCCACCCGCGCCACCGTCATGGCCGCCGCCGAGCGACTCGGTTACCGGCCGAACCGTACCGCCAGAGGGCTCATCACCGGCCGGACCGGGAACTACGGGCTGATCGTTCCGGATCTGCAGAACCCGTTCTTCGCGGACATCGCCAAAGGCATCAGCGCCCGGGCTCGCGCTGTCGACTGTGGTGTCTTCATCACCGACACCGACGAGGATGTGTCGGCCGAGCTGGAAGCCCTTGCCACGCTCGGCAGGAACACCGACGGCGTGCTGCTCTGCTCGCCGCGTGCGACCGACGCCGAGCTGGCAGAGGCCGCTGATCCGGACTCGACGGTTCTCGTGCACCGCCAGGTTCCCGGGATGCTGTCGATCTCGGCGGACATCGCGGCCGGCACCCGGCAGGCGATCGACCATCTGCGGGCACTGGGCCACCGGCGGATCGCGTTCCTGGCCGGCCCGGACGAATCCTGGGCGAGCGCTCAACGCCTGACCACCCTGGCGGAATACGACAAAACGCTGGCGAACGAAGAACCAGAGAACGGCAAACCAGAGAACGGCAAACCAGAGAACGGCAAACCGGATGAACCCGGCGTCGAGATACTCCGGTTCGGGTCGGTGGCGCCGACCTTCGAGGGCGGCGTCCTCGCCGGTGACCTGGTGCTGGCGAGTCCGGCGACCGCGGTGCTCGCCTACAACGACCTGGTGGCGATGGGCCTGCTGCACCGGCTGGCGGCCCGGGGTGTGCCGGTGCCGGAGCGGATGAGCGTTGTCGGCTACGACGACATCAGCCTCGCCGCGATGAGCCATCCGCCGCTGACCACGGTCGCGGTCCCGAAAGGCCGGGCGGGTGCGGCCGCGCTCGAACTGCTTCTCCGCCGGGTGGGCGGTGCCGGAAAGCCGGCCACGACGGTACGCGAACGCGAGGTCACCCTCCCGACCGGCTTAGTCGTTCGTGCGTCGTCGGGCCTGGCTCCAGCGGTTTAAACGGCAGCCTGCCGCCGGACCATCTCGTTGATCCAGGTCGGGGCGAACGGTGACGTGCACCCCGGCGCGGTCGGGTAGTCCACCAGCACCTGCAGGCGCTCGCCGATCTCCAGGGCGCGCGCCCGCCGCCCGGCGTCGGAGATCCCGATCTGGGCGAGGCAGTGGTTCATCGCCCATTGCAGCCGGTCCGGCGCGTCCTTCATCGAGGCTTCGATGATGTCGAGCAGCCCGTCCAGATCCAGGTCCCCAGGAACCCGTGCCGTGGTCAGGGCCCAGCCAGCACTCGCCACGACCGGGTCCGGGTCGGCGAACCAGGCCACCCGCAGCTCCTCGGCGTGCGGGCTCTTCCTGACGATGTAGTTCACCAGCCAGTCGTGCACCTTCGGAGCACGCGCCGACCGCAGCATCGCGTCCAGCGAGTCACGCGAATACCCTTTCGGCCTGCTGATCAGGATCGCCAGTAGCCGGGCCGCGGTGTCGTCGGTCGCCCAGAGCGCAACAGCCAGGTCCTGCTGTGTCTTGAGCTGCTTGGCGAGGGCGCGCAACTTGCCGAGGTTCACCCCGTGGTCGTCGCCGTGGCGCTCGTTCACGGCGCGCACCTTCGGATCGTCGAGCGCCGCGAGCTGGGTCATCACCCCGGCCACCGTTGTCGAAGTCACCCGAGCATCGTAAAGAGCCGAAGAGGAGATCAGGTCACGGCACCCAGCTGCCACGGGATGAACTCGTCGCGGCCCAGGTCCAGGTCCTCGCTGACGGTCATCCGGCCGGACGCGACGGCGAGGATCTCCTCGAAGATCCGGTCACCGATCTCCGCGACGGTTGCGTCTCCCGTGGCGATCGGCCCGGCGTTCAGGTCCATGTCGTCGCGCATCCGCTCGTACATCGTGGTGTTGGTCGCGACCTTGAGCGTCGGCACCGGCTTGCTGCCGAGGACCGAGCCGCGTCCGGTGGTGAAGCAGACGACGGTGGCGCCGCCGGCGACCAGGCCGGTGACCGAGACCGGGTCGTACCCGGGGGTGTCCATGAAGGTGAAGCCGGCGGCGGTGATGCGTTCGGCGTATTCGTAGACGGCGGTGAGCTCGGCGGTTCCGCCTTTGGCGACGGCGCCGAGGGATTTTTCCAGGATGGTGGTGAGGCCGCCGGCCTTGTTGCCCGGTGACGGGTTGTTGTCCAGGGTGCCGCCGCCGGCCGCGACGTATTTCTGCCACCACGCGATGCGGTCCAGCAGCCTGTGGCCCACGGCGGAGCTGACCGCGCGGCGGGTGAGCAGGTGTTCGGCGCCGAACACCTCGGGGGTTTCGGCCAGAACGGTGGTGGCGCCCTGGGCGACGAGCAGGTCGGAGGCGTGGCCGAGGGCCGGGTTCGCGGTGATGCCGGAGTATCCGTCGGAGCCGCCGCAGTTCAGCCCGAGGATCAGGCGGGAGGCGGGCACGGTGGTGCGGCGGCGCTGGTCGAGCTGTTCGATCAGTTCGCGTACGGCGGTGACTCCGGCGCGGACGGTGGCGCGTACCCCTCCCTGATCTTGGATGGTCAGCTGAGAAACCAGAGTGTCGGCCGGCGCGGGCAGGTCGTGTAACAACGCGTCGACGGCGAGCATCTCGCAGCCGAGGCCGATGGCGAGCACCGCGCCGACGTTGGGGTGGGCGGCGTATCCGCGCAGCGTGCGCCGCAGGATCTGGCCGCCCTCGCTGGACGGGACCATGCCGCAGCCGGAGTCGTGGGTCAGCGCGACGACGCCGTCGACGTGCGGCCAGGCGTCCATGACCGGGCCGCGGAACTGGTCGGCGATCATGCGAGCGGTGGACGCGGAGCAGTTCACGGAGGTGACGATGCCGACGTAGTTGCGCGTGCCGACAGCGCCTCCGACGCGTTCAAACCCTTCGAACGTACGCGTGACCGAAGCCCTCGGCACGGTGACGCGGCCGGTGCCGAACTCGTACGCCGGGCGGACCGTGTCCATGGCGAGGTTGTGGCTGTGCACGTGCTCACCGGCTCGTACCGCGGTGGTGGTCCGTCCGATCGTCTGGCCGTACTTGTGAACGGGCGTATCCGCGGGCATATCCCGTACACACAGCTTGTGGCCTTGGGGGATCGCCGCGGTGACGTCGACGGTGAGGGTGCCGTGCGTCAGTTTCAAGCCCGGCGGCAGGTCGCGCAGGGCGACCGCGACGTGGTCGTCGGGGTGCAGCAGCAGCGCGTGGTCGGCGAGCGGGGCGCCTGTTCCGGGCACGGTTTACCACCCTTCCGCGATGGTGGAATTTGTGGGAACGTTTGCATCGCGCATCATCACACGGCTCCGATGGTGGCGTCCATCGCGAGGGGAGTGAGCGTGCGGCAGCGGCCGGTGCGGCTTCTTCAGATCGGCGGCGGTAACTTTCTGCGCGGCTTCGCCGACTGGATGATCCAGAAGGGCAACGACGCCGGGGTTCTCGATCACGGCGTGGTGGTGCTGAAGGTGACGGCGAGCGCGTCGGCGCCGGTGGCCGGACCGTTCCGGGTGGTGCTCGACGGGGCGGGGTTCACCGAGGTCACCGACGTGGACGTGATCCAGGAGGTGGTCGGCGCCTACACGGACTGGGACCGTTGTCTCGCGGTGGCCCGGGGGGCGGATCTGCGGCTTGTCGTCTCGAACACCACGGACGCCGGGATCGTGTTCACCGCCGAGGATCTCGGCGCGCGGCCGCCGGCGACGTTCCCGGCCAAGATGGCGGTGCTGTTGCACGAGCGGTGGCGGCACTTCGGCGGTGACCCGGAGCGGGGGCTGTCGTTCCTGCCGTGCGAGCTGATCGAGGAGAACGGTCAGGCGTTGCGCGCGGCCGTGCTGCGGCACGCGGCGACGCTCGATCCGGGGTTCGCCGGGTGGGTGGGTGCGCACTGCCGTTTCCACGACACCATCGTGGACCGGATCGTGCCTGCGGGCGACGCCGCCGAGGTGCGCGGCGAGTTCTACGCGCGGTGGGCGATCGCCGGTGATTCGCGGATCCGTGACGAGTTTCCACTGGACAAAGCAGGTCTGCCGGTGGAGTTCCTGGCGGACATCCGGCCGTTCAGGGAGAAAAAGGTGCGAATCCTGAACGGTTCGCACACCGCCATTGCCGCGGTGGCGCCGCTGCTGGGCTGTGTCACGGTGGACGCGGCGGTCGAGCATCCACTGGCCGGTGAGTTCCTGCGGCGGCTGCTGCGTGACGAGGTGCTGCCGACACTGCCGGCTGACGCCGGCACGTTCGTGGAGGCGACGCTGGAGCGGTTCCGCAATCCGGCGCTGGAGCACCGGTTGTCGGACATCGCGCTCAACGCGCTGTCCAAGTGGGACGCCCGGAACCGGCCGGTCGTGGCCGACCGCTGGGCGGCCGGTGAACAGGCGCCGCTGAGCGTATTCGCGCTGGCCTGCCTGCTGCTCGGGTATGCGGGGGAGTTCGGCGACTATCCGGTGCGGGACGCGCCCGAGGTGATCAGCCAGGTCCGCGCGGGGTTGTGGGCGCAGGGGCGGCTCGCCAGGGAGACCGCAGACCACATGCGGGCGATCCGCGAGGCCGGCCCGGCGGCGGCACTGGAAAAGGCACTGGAGAAGAAGCTGCGATGAGATTTGATGGTGGCGATGGTCTGAGGTCGTGACGGTCTACGAGGAGGACGAGATCATGGGCACGATTCACATCGACCTGTTCACGACACTTGACCTGGTCGCCCAGGCGCCCGGCGGCCCCAGCGAGGACCCGGAGAACTTCGCGTTCGGTGGCTGGCAGGCGCCGCTGTGGGATCAGCAGGTCGGCGAGCAGGTCTGGGCCGGGATGGCGGGCATGGACGCGCTGCTGCTGGGCCGCCGGACCTACGACATCTTCGCCGGGTACTGGCCGCATCAGCCCGGTGAGATCGCCACTCTGTTCAACGGCATCCCGAAATACGTCGCCTCGCGCGCCAACCCCGCACTGACCTGGACGGGTTCGTCGCAGCTCGGTCCCGCTCTGGCCGCCGACGTGCGGGCTCTGCGCGACAAGCACGAGAAGATCCACGTGATCGGCAGCCTGAACCTGGTGCAGACCCTGCTGCGGGACCGCCTCTTCGACCGGCTGAATCTCTGGGTGTACCCGATTCTGCTGGGCGCCGGCAAGAAGGTGTTCCAGGACGGCGTGCTGCCCGCGAAGCTGGCGCTCACCGAGCCCGCGGTGACCACGCCGAGCGGTGTGGTCCGGCTGCGTTATGCCGCCGCCGACGGGATTCCCGCCACCGGCGACATGACGCCCGACATCTAAATCTGGGGCCGCCGCTGCCAGCCGACGCTGATCAGGGCGAGCGCGGCGATGTACGTCGCCATCACCAGGACGCCGCGGGCCGGGAACTCCGCGCCCGCGGCGCCGACGCCGATCAACAGGTCGGAGATCACGAACAGCGCTCCACCCGCCGCGACGACGCGGCCAACCCCTGCCGCTGCCGCGGCCATGGCGGTCAGCGCCAGGC
The DNA here is from genome assembly GCF_050955685.1 of Actinoplanes sp. CA-015351. Taxonomy (NCBI): domain Bacteria; kingdom Bacillati; phylum Actinomycetota; class Actinomycetes; order Micromonosporales; family Micromonosporaceae; genus Actinoplanes; species Actinoplanes sp. CA-015351. Next base: position 4,653,278 of record NZ_CP192102.1, on the reverse strand, counting down.
TGTACAGCAGCACGGGTACGCGTAAAGCACCCAACTGGTTCCACAACAGCGCGTTGGCCGTGACCCAGAGCAGCGCCCAGCACGCCACCGGCAAAGGCCGGGGTGTCGTCCGGCGCAGGAACGCGGTGATCAGGCAGATCTGAGTGCCGAGGAAGAACAGCATCCCGGTCAGGAACGCGGCCTGACCCGGCACCAGCAGCGCGATGTCGCCGGCGGTGGCGAACGCGAGCGCGGCCACCACCGGGTCAGGCCTGCCGTGCCGGCGCAGATGCCAGATCAGCAGCGGCGCGAGCAGCGGTTTCGCGATCCACTGCAGGACGGTGACGTCGGCGGCCACCGCGACCAGCTCGACGGCGGCGGTGACGGCGAAGACCCGCAGCGGAAGGCTCGTGCCCGGCCGGACAGCGGTGACGCTCATGCGGCCGGCGTCCAGCCCGGACGGCCGAACAGATAACCGGCGCGCTCGCGCCAGCAGGTCGCCGACCGCACGTCTCGCCAGATCGCGGCGTACTCGTGTGTCGCCACCCTCAGCGGGTTGTAGGTCTCGATGTTGCTGGTCAGGCCGTATCGCACCCGTTCGCCCTCGGGTTCGAAGCTGCCGAACAGCCGGTCCCAGACAATCAGGATGCCGCCGTAGTTGCGGTCCAGGTACGGGATCATCCACGGCGGGAAGCCGAGCGCGGCGAGACCGAGCCAGAACGGCAGCGCGGTCATCGGCGTCCAGCTCTGCCGCAGCGCCGTCGAGAAGTTGAAGAACTGGCTGGAATGGTGCACGACGTGACCGGCCCAGAAGACGCGTACCTCGTGGTGCAGCCGGTGGAACCAGTAGTAGGCGACGTCGTCGGCGAAGAACAGCAGCACCCACACCCACCAGTCGCCCGGGTCGAGCTTGAGCGGGCTGAGCACGTAGAGGCCGGCGAAGAGCACGGCGGTGAGCAGTTTCCACGGCACGCCGATGATCTGGCTGCCGAGACCCATCGACAGGCTGGTGGCGGTGTCGCGGGCCTCGTACCCACGCTCCTCGTCGTCCGGCAGGAACCGGAATGACAGGAGCTCCATGACTATCAGCAGCAGGAACGCCGGAACGGCGTAGAGGACGGCAGGGATCATCGGGTCTCTTTTTCCCAAGTGGAGGAGGGAACCGCGAGGAGGGCTCTCGCGGCGCGTTCCGCGCCTGCGGCATCGCCTGCGGCGATCAGATCGGACAGGGCACGGTGGGCGGCCACGTCCAGCAGTTCTTCGGTACGTCGTTGCGGCGGCATGTGGCCGACAGCAAGCGCCCCGGCGGTGAGGCTGTTGAAGGCCAGCAGGTACGCGACGTTGCCGGACGCCTCGACGATCCGGCGCCAGAACGCCAGGTCGGCCTGGCCCATCGCGACGAGATCGGGCACCGCCGCCGCGTAGCCGTCGACGGCCGCCGCGACCGCGTCGCGTTCCGCCTGTCCGGCGCGGGCCGCCGCCAGCCGGGACGCGTCCGCGCCGACGCAGGCGCGCATCTCCATGACGTCGCGTTCGATGGTGGGCACCGGCAGCACGTCGTCGCTGGTGGACAGGGCCAGGGCCAGGTCGAGACCGGCGCTGCTGCGCCAGTCCAGGGCGCGGGTGGCGCCGCCCTGGCTGACCTTGACGAGGCCGAGCTGTTGCAGCCGGCGCAGCGCCTCGCGGATCGCGTGCCGGTTGACCTCGAACGTGGCGGCCAGGTCGCGTTCGCTCGGCAGCGCGTCGCCGGCGGCGTATCGGCCGCGGACCACGGCGTCACGCAGCCGGCCGAAGACGTGGTCGGAGACCGATGACCGGGGTGCCGGATCGAAAGTCATGAGCGGCAGTGTGCCGCGTCACACTTCAACCCGTCAACTGGTTGGACCAGTTCAGCTGAGATCGGCGGGGAATATGATCTGGCGATGCTGCAGCGCTACGACGAGCGGAACGCCGACATCCGGTACTGGGTCAACGGGGAGCTGCTGCATCGCAGCCAGCCCGGCCTGTCGCCGTTCGACTCGGTGGTGCAGGGTGGCGACGCGGTCTGGGAGGGTCTGCGGCTGTACCGTGGCGCGGTCTACGGGCTGACCGAGCACCTGGCCCGGTTGCGGCGCTCGGCGGTGGCGCTCGGCTTCGCCGACATCCCGGACGACGCGACGATCATCAACGCGCTGGTGACCACGCTGCGCGCGAACGACATGGCCGACGGGGTGCACGTGCGGCTCACCCTGACCCGTGGCGTGAAGGTCACCAGCGGCATGGACCCCCGCCTCAACCAGGCCGGATCCACGCTCATCGTGCTCGCCGAGTTCAAGGCCCCGGTGTACGACACGGGCGGCCTGCGACTGGCGACCTCCAGCGTGCGCCGGCCCGGCCCGGACGTCCTGGACCCGAAGATCCACCACGCGAACCTGCTGAACTCGATCCTCGCGAAGATCGAGGCGACCGCGGCCGGCGCCGACGACGCGCTGATGCTCGACCAGCGCGGCTTCGTCGCGGAGACCAACGCGACCCACCTGTTCGCCGTCGTGAACGGCGCCCTGGCAACCCCGTCGACGGCGGCATGCCCGGAAGGGATCACCCGCCAGACAGTCCTCGACCTGGCGTCGGCGCACAGCATCCCGGCGGTCGTACGCGACATCTCGCTGACCGAGATGTACACCGCCGACGAGGTGTTCTGCACCGGCACGATGGGCGAGATCGCCGCGGTCACCGTGATCGACGGCCGCACCATCGGCACCGGCGAGGTCGGCCCGCTGACGTCCCGGCTGGCCCAGATCTACCAGAAACACGCTGCCGCCAACGGCGTACGCATCCTGTGACAGCTCAGAGGCGGTGGGCGGCCATCTCGTCGTAGTACGGCTGGGCCGCCTCGACCAGCGGCAGCAGCCGGTCCGGGACCTGGGCCGGCGACGGGTCGTATGCTCCGAAGCCGGTGGAGCGCTCGACCGCCGCGTACCAATGTGGTGCCCACACGCCATCCTCCGCGCGCGGACCCGGCGCCCAGGACAGCATCGCCTCGTCGAAGCCGATGCCGAGCGCCTCGCAGAGCCGCCCCAGCGTCGTCGCCGGATCCCGCAGCACGTCGGCCGCGTCGACGACCGGCCCGCCGAACGACCGGAAGATCTCCAACTGCTGCGGATAACCGAGGTCGTCGAGGGTGGGCTCGCCGCGCACCTTCGCGTACGACGCGACCACGTGCGCCGGGTCGCGGATCAGGAACGCGTGGGTGAGCGCCCCGAGCCACTCCCGGCCGACGTCGGGGAGCAGGTGGTGGGTCATGTGCTTCTGATAGAACACAGCCGGCCCGCCGGGAATCGGCCCGGTCAGCCGCGCGGCCACGTCCGGCCATCGTTGCGGCTGCGCGGCCAGGATCTCCTCCCGGCCAGGGTGCTCGATCCCGGTCGCGGCCAGATAGTACGCGTAAAGCGGCTCGTCGACGGCCACGGTGTCCGCCCGCGAACCAAAACTGCGCATCATCGCCGTCGAGATGTTCCGAGGCCCGGACCACATGGCAACCCGCGTCGTCATCGCAAGAGTGTTGCAGCCCGCCGTTACATTCCGCCCCCATCCCCGCGCCGTCCCGCCCATCCCCGCCTGTCCCCGCCCCGCCCCGCCGCCCGCGTGCCGTGCGGTGCCGTGCGGTGCCGTGCGGTGCCGTGCGGTGCCGCGCCGCGCCGAACCGTGGCGATTCTCGCGATCTTGAGTGATTGTCGACCCCAAAATGTGAAAGATCGCTCAAGATCGCGGACGGGGCTCCCCGCGCCGCCGCCCTGTGCAGCCCCGTGCCGCCCTGTGCAGCCCGCGCCGCCCGAAGACTCCTGAGCGTAGAGTGGGCGGCACCGGCTGAGGCCACCACCGCCCACCGCCCACCGCCCACCGCCCGCCGCGCACTGTCCACTGAAGTCGCTGAGGCTCATGACATCTGTCATCCGAAGTCGTGAACGGGCGCACTGCCGCCGCCTCGGAACCGGCCACAGACTTCACTGCATGACGACAACGACATCGGCCGCCGTCGAGGTCAGTTCCATGCGGCGGCGTTATGGGAGCTTCGAAGCGGTCCGGGGTGTCAGCTTCGACGTGCGGCGCGGGGAGTTGTTCGCACTGCTCGGCACGAACGGGGCCGGCAAGACCACGACCATGGACCTGGTCGCCGGATTCGGGCGGCCGGACGCCGGAATTGTCCGGGTGCTCGGCCGGGATCCGTACAGTGAGAGGCGCGTCCTGCGCCCCCGCCTGGGGATCATGCTGCAGGAGGGCGGCCTGCCGCCCGATCTGACGGTGGGTGAGTCGGCCGCCATGTGGGCGGGCACGCTGACCGATCCACGCCCGGTCGCGGAGGCCCTCGACCTGGTCGATCTCGGACATCGTGAGCACGTGCGGGTGCGGCAGCTCTCCGGTGGCGAACGGCGCCGTCTCGATCTGGCTCTCGCCGTGATGGGCCGTCCGGCGGTGCTGCTGCTCGACGAGCCGACGACCGGCCTGGATCCGGAGAGCCGGCGTAACGCCTGGCAGATGGTCCGCGCCCTGCTCGCCGACGGTGTGACGGTGCTGCTGACCACGCACTACCTGAACGAGGCGCAGGAACTCGCCGACCGGCTGGCGATCATGCATCGCGGCGAGGTGGTCATCGCCGGCTCCACCGCCGAGGTCGTCGCCCAGCACCCGGCACGGATCATTTTCGGACTCCCGCACGGCGTCCAGCTCCCGGCCCTGCCAGGCCTTCGCCAACCCCAGGATCAAAAGCCGGCGAGGGTACGCCCGGAGCACGACCCCGGTCGCGTCACGCTGCGCACCGACGACCTGCAGGACACCTTGACCGAGCTGCTCGGGTGGGCGCGGCGCCACGACATCGAGCTGGCCGGACTGGAGGCCCGCCCGGCATCACTGGAAGAGGCCTTCCTCGCGGTGGCCCAGACCGAAGAGACAGCCCCGAACGGCGAGACAGCCCCGAACGGCGAGATAGCCCCGATCGGCGAGACAGCCCCGAACGGCGAGACAGCCCCGAGCGACGAGGTCCCGGCATGACAACTATGACGACCACCAGAAACGCGACTCGTGGGAACACCTCCCGGCTCCGCGCCGTCGGCCTCGCCGAGCTGAAACTGTTCGCCCGCAACCGCACCGCCATGTTCAGCGCCTTCGTCATCCCGCTCATCCTGGCCGGCGCGATCTCCACCTCCGGGATGGCCGACTCCGACGACGTCGCGACATCGGTCACCGTGGTCACCTCGCTGCTCGGATACGTGCTGCTGGCGGCGGTCTACTACAACCTGGTCACCACGTACGTCGCCCGGCGTGAGGAGCTGGTGCTCAAACGGCTGCGCGCCGGCGAGCTCAGCGACGCCACGATCATCACCGGTATCGCCGCGCCGATGGTGGCCGTCGCCGTCGCGCAGATGATCGTGTTCGTGGTCGCCGGGGCGATCCTGGTCGGGCTGCCGGCCCCGGTCAACGTACCGTTGATGGTGGCCGGCGCCCTGGGTGGTGTGATCGTGTTCGTGCTGCTCGCGGCGGTGTCCGCGGTATTCACCCGGACCGCGGAGTCGGCGCAGGTCACGACGCTGCCGGTGCTGCTGGCGTGCCTGATCGGCTCGATGCTGTACCCGATGATGGACGACGCTCCCGGCGTGGTCGTGGCGCTGCTGCGGGCGCTGCCGCTGACCCCGGTGGTGGACCTGCTGCGGCTCGGCTGGCTCGGCACCACGGGCGAGGCCGCGCCGGTCGGGTTCGCCGCGACGTTCGGTGACGCGCTGCTGCCGGCCGGGATCCTCACCGCCTGGATCGTGGCCGGGCTGTGGGCGGTCCGCCGCACATTCCTCTGGGAACCACGTCGATAGGCCCTCGGAAACCACATCGATAGGCCTCTGGAAACCACGTCGATAGGTTGATGACCATGACACCGACGTCCCGTGCCGCCCGGGTCGACCTGACGATGCGCGGCTCGCTCTATGTGCTCTTCGCCGGTGTGCCGCTGGCGGTTGTCGGCCAGGTCGACGCGACGCACGGTTACCTCGCCGTTCTCGCCGCCGGGCTGGCCGCCGCGCAGGCCGTCGCCGCGGTGATGCTGCTGCACAGCGCCATTGACCACCGGCTCGGCAAGGCGCCGAGGCCGCGCCGGCGAATCGTGGTCGCCGGCGCGTTGTCGCTGGCCGCGGTGGCGGCGGCGATCCCGGTCACCGCCCTCGCCGACGGCACGTACGCGGCCGTCGCAGTGGTCGTGCTCGCCTCGCTCCTGATCGCGCTCGACCCGATGATCTCCACCTGGATGACCGTCACGATCGCGACGGCCGGCTGGGTGATCGCGGCCGGGCCGGCGGTGGTGGCCGGGGACGCCGGGTTCGGCGCGAACCTGGGGCTGCTGCTTGTCGTGGTGGCGCTGCTCGCGACCGAGCGGTGGACGGTGTGGACCATCGACGTGATCCGGCAGCTCGACGAGGCGCAGCACGTCAAGGCGGAGCTGGCCGTCGCCGAGGAACGGCTGCGGTTCGCCCGCGATCTCCATGACGTCGCCGGGCGTACCCTCTCGGTTGTCGCCTTGAAGGCCGAGCTCGCCGCCCAGCTGGGCAAACGCGGGCGGCCGGAGGCCGTCGAGGAGATGCTGGAGGTCCGGCGCATCGCGCAGGACTCGCTCGCCGAGCTGCGGGCGGTGGTCAGCGGGCTGCGCACCGCGCGGTTCGACGAGGAGCTGGCCGGCGCGCGGTCGCTGCTGGACGCGGCCGGGATCAGCTGCCGGGTGATCGGCGACGGCGCCGGTCTGGCCGAACCGACCCGGGCCACGCTGGGCTGGGCGGTCCGCGAGGCCACCACGAACGTGCTGCGGCACAGCCGGGCCACCAGCTGCACCATCGAGCTGGACCGGGCCGCGGACGGGACGGTCACCTTCACCATGACCAACGACGGAACCATGACCAACGACGGAACCATGACCAACGACGGAACCATGACCAACGACGGAACCATGACCAACGACGGCGCCGGCGGCGCCGGTGCGGCGCGCGGCAACGGACTCACCGGCCTGGCCGAGCGGGTCGCCGGCGCCGGGGGTACGGTCGACGCCGGCCCGGTGCCGCCGGACCGTTTCCGGGTCGCGGTGAGCCTGCCGCGGACGAGGGAGGCCGTGTGATCCGGATCCTGCTCGCCGACGACGAGCATCTGATCCGTGGCGCCCTGGCCGCGCTGCTCGCCCTGGAGGACGACCTGATCGTGGTGGGCCAGGCGGCCACCGGCGCCGAGGCGATCGCGGCGGCCCGCGCCCTGAACCCGGACGTCGCCGTGGTCGACCTGCAGATGCCCGACCTCGACGGCGTGACCGTTGCGGATCGCCTGCGCGTCGAGGTCCCGACCTGCCGCACGATGATCGTCACCAGTCACGGGCGTCCCGGCCATCTGAAGCAGGCCCTGGCCGCCGGGGTACGCGGCTTCCTGCCCAAGACGGTGTCGGCGGAGAACCTGGCGATGGTGGTGCGGACCGTCCACGGTGGCGGGCGATACGTCGATCCGCAGCTGGCCGCCGAGGCGATCAGCGCCGGCGACAGCCCGCTGACCGCGCGCGAGGCCGACGTGCTGCAGCTGGCGTCCGAGGGCGCGCCGATCGAGGAGATCGCCCGGCGGGCCTCGCTGTCACCGGGAACAGTCCGCAACTATCTGTCCGCGGCGGCCGGCAAACTGGGCGCCGCGAACCGCCACGAGGCGGCCCGCATCGCCCGCAGGAGCGGCTGGATCTGACGCTCGGCGTCACCATTTCGGTCAGTGATCCGCGGTTCGAACCCTGGGCGTGCGGCCGGGTGGAAACACTCTGTCGACCCGTTGGCACAGCCCGAGGAACGCCCGTGAACCCGATCGACGACGAGCCGCTGTTCGAGCGGATGCGCCAGTCGGTGGCCGCCGCCGTCGCCACCCACGCGCAGACCCTGCGGGAGGCATCCGCGCCGGCCGTGGTCGGTGTGCTGTCGGTGGCGGCTCTCGCGCCGATCGTCGCGGCGACCGGCGGCGCGGCAGGCGTCCTCGGCGCGGGCGCCGGAGTGGTCGGGTCGGTGGGCGCCAACATCCTCACCAACGTCATCGCGGACGCCATCGAGCGGCTCAAGGATCACGGCGACGACGGCCGCGCGCAACTGGCCGAGCGGATCGCAGCCGCGTTCCGTACCGACGAAGACCGTGAGTTGCGCTCCGAGATCATCTCCCTCTTCCAGAGCGCGGACCTGGCGGGCGCGGCGTTGCGCTCGGCCGCCGCAGGCGGCGACCCTGACCTCGCGCCCGCGCTCGGCTTCGCCTTCGCTCAGCTCAGCGACGGTTTCAGCGCCGCGATCACCGATCTGCGCGATGAGGTACGCCGAGAGGCCGCCCAGCACAGCAGCGACCGCGAGCGTTCCCGGCGGATGGCGGCCGACCTGGCCCGCGTGCTGGACCTGCTGTCGGCCGAACACTCCGGCGAGGTCTTCCCGGCCGCCTTCGCGTGGAAGGGCTGCCCCTATCGGGGTCTGCTGCCGTTCGAGGAACATCACGCCGCGGTCTTCCACGGCCGGCACGAGCTGACCCGGCGGCTCGTCGCCCGCGTCGGTGAGCGGCTCGGTGCGGACGGGCTGCTGCTCGTGGTCGGGCCGTCCGGCGCCGGGAAGTCGTCGCTGCTGCGCGCCGGACTGCTGCACGCCCTGGCGAACGACCAGGTCGCCGCCGACTCGTCGGGCTGGCCCCGGCGGGTGATCACGCCGACCGCCGACCCGGTGCTGCACCTCGCCACCCACCTGGCCGACCTGTGCGGCTCCGACGCCATCACCACCCAGCACGCCGTGCTGGCCGAGCCGTCCGCGGCACACCTGCTGGTGAAACAGGCGCTGCTCGGCAGTCCCGGCGCCCGGCTGGTGCTCGTGGTCGACCAGTTCGAGGAGCTGTTCACGCTGGTCACCGACCACGCGGTCCGGCAGGCGTATCTGGACGCCCTGGTCGCGATGACCCCGGACGCGATCGTCGTGCTCGGGGTGCGCGGCGACTTCCTCGACCAGGCGATGGGCTGGCCGGCGGTCCGCGACGCGGTCGAAGCCGGCCCGTTCGCGGTCGGCGCGATGAGCGAGGCCGAGCTGCGGGAGGCGATCACCGGTCCGGCGGCGCGGGCCGGGGTGGCGGTCCCGGCCGAGCTGACCGATGCGATCGTCGACGACCTGCGCGACCGTACGCTGCCGACCGGCTTCGACACCGGAGTGCTGCCGCTGTTGTCGCAGACGCTGTTCGTGATGTGGCCCGGCGGGCTGAGCCTGGACGGGTACCGGCGTACCGGCGGGGTCGCGGACATCGTGCGCTCCAGTGCGGACGGGGTCTACGCGGCGTTGCCGCCGGATCGGCAGGAGATCGCCCGGCGGGTGTTCCTGCACCTGGTCGTGGTGGTCGACGGACGGCCGGCGCGACGGCCGGCTTCCCGGTCCGCCCTGCTGGTCTCGGCCGGGCCCGATCTCGATGCCGTCCTGGAAGCCTTCGCCGAGCGGCGGCTGCTGGTCCTCGGTGACGACGTGCACATCGCGCACGAGCAGCTCATCCAGTCGTGGCACACGCTGCGCGGCTGGCTGGAGACCTGCGCCGCCGACCAGGCCCTGCAGCGGGAGCTCGCCGAGGACACCGCCGCCTGGCGGCAGCGACGCCGGGACGGCTCCTATCTCTATCGCGGCGTCCGGCTGGCCGAGGCCCGGCACGCCGTCGAACGGTTCGCCGTCGATCCGGCGGTGACCGAGTTCCTGGCGGCGGGCGGGCGGCGCGAGAGGCGGCGCACGCGGGCGTACCGGGCCACCGCGGCCGCGCTCACCCTGCTGTTCGCCGGCTCGGTCGCCGGTGCGGTCCTGTCCACCCGGAACGCCGCCCTCGCCGAGGATCAGAGTGCCATCGCGCTCTCCCGCCAGCTGGCCGCGCAGAGCAGGTCGCTGCCCAGCTCGGAGCGGATCACGGCGCAGCGCCTCGCCGTCATGGCCCTGCGCGCGGCACCGACCAAGGAGGCCTACGCGGCCGCGAGCGCCCTGCTCATCGGCTATCACAACAGTCTCGGGGCGGACGGCGGCGTGCAGGCCGTGACGTACAGCCGGGACGGCCGGGTCCTGGCCGTCGCCGACGACGACCACGTGCGGCTCTGGGACGTCGGCAGCGGCCGGATCGTGGGGCAGGCCGCCGCGAGCGGAATCGGGTTCCTCACGTTCAGCGCGGACGGCACGAAACTGGCCGGTGCGCACCTGGACGCCACTTCGGTGACCCTGATCTGGCAGGTCGCGGACGTGTCGATGAACTGGCAGCCGGCCGTGCGGATCAGCGTCGACGGATCCCAGGTGGCGTTCAGCCCGGACGGCGACCGGATCGTCGTCGAGGGCTGTGGCGACACGATGGGCGTCTGGGACACCACGACCGGCAAACGGGTCGCCACCCTGCGGCATGCCGGGTACGGCACCATGCTGTACGGCGTCGCGTACAGCCCGGACGGCCGGTTCATCGCGGCCGGGGACCTGGACGGGACGATCCGGGTGTGGCACGCGGACTCCGGGAAGCCGGCGTTCGCGCCGCGCGCCGGCCAGGTGACGGCCGTCGTCGACGCGGCGACAGCCGATGCGGCGATTGCCGATGCGGCGATTGCCGATGCGGCGATTGCCGATGCGGCGATTGCCGATGCGGCGATTGCCGATGCGGCGATTGCCGATGCGGCGATTGCCGATGCGGCGATTGCCGATGCGGCGATTGCCGATGCGGCGATTGCCGATGCGGCGATTGCCGAGGCCGGCGTGGAGGAGCCCAGGACCGCGCAGGTGCTGTTCACCCCGGACAGCCGGACGCTGCTCGCCCTTGCCGTCGACGGCGCCGTGACCAGCTGGGATCCGGCGACAGGTCAACGACGAGCCGTTCTTCGCGCCGCGTCCGGCGGCACCGGGCAGCACCGGGCCGGCATCGCCGAGATGGCAATCTCGCGGGATGGCCGGTTGCTCGCGGTCTCCCGCGCCGGCGGCCCGCCCGCGCTTCTCGACGTGGCGACCGGCCGGCCCGCAGGCACGCCGCTGACCGGCGTCCCGGCGGCAGCGGCCACGGCCACGGCGACGGCCACGGCGAGCGAGAGCGGGTCCGAGGAGGCGTCCACCTTCGCGTTCAGCCCGGACAATCGGACCCTGGCGACCGGCGCCTACGGCGTGGTGCGGCTGTGGGACCTGACCGGACGGACCCCGGTGGGCGCCCCGCCGGTCACCGCCGACGGGGTGAGCGCACTGGCGTTCAGCGCGGACGGCGCCCGGCTTGCCATCGGGTCCCTCTTCGGCGCGACCAGGGTGTTCGACGCCACCACGATGCTGCCCGCGGCGCCCGGACTGATCACCACGCCGAGCAGCATCGACGGGCTGGCGTACCGGACCGGCGGAACACTGGCCGTGCACGGCGCCGACGAGGTCAGCCTCTGGGACCACCGGGGCGTACAGCACGGCCCGGTCCTCTCCGGGCACCCCGCGGACAGCGCCGGGCTGCTCGCACCCGGCGTCGAGTTCAGCCCGGACGGGCGCCTGCTGGCCGCCGGGACCAGTGGCGGCGTTCCCTGGCTGTGGCGAGACGGCAAGGGCGCGCCGCTGGCCGGGCATCGCGGCGAGCTGTCCGACGTCGCGTTCAGCCCGGACTCGAAGCTGCTGGCCACCGGCTCCTCCGGCGGGGTCGCGCTGTGGGACACCCGGACCGGAACCCTGCTCCGCACACCGATCTCCGGCGGCACGGACACCTTCGAGGTGGCCTTCAGCCCGGACAACTCGTTCCTGGTCACGGTGGGCGCTACCTCCGGGGTACGCCTGTGGGACCCGGCCGCCGGCGACCCGATCGGCGGGCCGCTGCCGACCCCGGGCGAGAAGCCGGGCGAGGTCGCGTTCAGCCCGGACAGCCGGGTGCTCGCGGTCGCCACCGACGCCGGCGTGATCCGGTTGTGGGATACGCGTACCCGGGAGCAGGCCGGCATCCCACTGACCGGGCACACCGGCACGGTGAGCATGCTGGCGTTCCGGCCGCGCGGCCGGAGCCTGGTGTCCTCGGACAGCACCACGATGCAGATCTGGGACCCCGAACTGTTCCGCGACCCGGTGGCCAGCCTGTGCGCCCAGTCCGGCCCTCTGACCCCCGAGGACTGGAGCACCTACGCCCCCGACGAGACCCCCCGCCAGACCTGCTGACCCACCCCGAGACCGCGACCGGCGCGGCTGGGTCAGCTCATCCGGCCCACCGCGTTGCGGAGGCGCAGCACGTCGCGGCGGCGTTGTTCCATGGTGGTGGCTGTGCCCACCAGGAGGAGGCCGCCTGCCGCGAGGGGCACCCAGCGCGGCACCAGATCCCAGAACTGGACCAGCTCGTGCAGCGCCGTCAGCACCAGCATCACGCCGCCGGTCACCACCGGCGCCTGCAGCCGGGCCCGGGCGCCGGCCAGCAGCACCAGCACGGCCGCCACACCGAGCAGGAGCCGGCGCGGATACTCCGGGCCGCCGCTGCTGATCATTGCGAGGGTCGGCAGGAAACCGGCGGCGAGCGCCGGACCGTACGCACTCCAGGACGGCAGCGACGGACGGCCCCGGCGGGCGAGCCAGCCCGCGCCGAGCGCGAGTGCCGCCGCCGGCAGCGTGTAGATCTCCACCGTCGTGACGTCGCGCGAACCCAGGAACAGCCACCAGCCGGCCAGCACCGACACCGCCGCCGCGACCGTGTGACGGAACCGGACCGCCGCACGTTCGCCCGGCCGCAGCGCGCGCAGGCCCAGCACGAGCGCCCAGAGGGTGGCGATCAGCGCGGCGCGGCCGGTCGTACCCGCGACCAGCAGGGCGATCAGCGCGGCCGAGTGCGCGACCGCGGCCACGGCGGGCGCCTCACGCGGGCGGCGCGCGGCGAGCACGAATTCGAGCGCCGCGGCGATGGCCGCCGCGGTCAGCACGCTCAGCGGCCCGCTTCCGGGTCCGAGATCCACCATCTGGCTTGCGGTGTACGCGACAACAACCACCGAAACCGCCCCGGTGACCCAGCCGCCGGCCCGGGCCGCTTCCGCCCGTCCGGACACACCGGCAACCGCTCCGGCGACGACGACCAGGGCGAACGCGGCCAGCATCGCACCGCGTACCGGGGTGGTCCCGGCCAGCCCGGCCGCCGCGAGAGCAGTGAGGACCACGGCCGGCACCGCGCCCCACCGGCCGGCCGAACCGGTCAGTGCGAGCGCGACGATCCCGGCCAGCCCGGTGACCAGACCGGCGAGCGGCACCGCCGGCCAGGGCGCCTCGACCGCCGCGAAGACCAGCGGAACGACGACAGCGAGCACCGGCGCAGCCGCCCAGAAAGCAAGCCGGAAAGCAGGCCGGAACGCGCTCCGCGACGTGAGGCGGACGGCGGCGAACGCGGCCGCACCGGCCACGATCAGCAGCGCCGCGATCGAGCTCCACCGCGCGCTCGGCACCTCCGGCACATCACCCGACCAGAACGACTCGAGGGCCCGATAAGGTTCGATCAGCACGGCGGCCAGGTCACGCCCGGTCGCGAAGAGCAGCACCAGCAGCGGAACGATCGCCGCCGGCACGCCACCCGGCAGGGCCCTGCCAGAAATCGGTGCTGCCGGAGCAGCGCTGATCGAAACCGGTCGGACGGCCTCCGGCGGCAGAGCTGCCGCGACCAGCACCAGGGCGACAGCGGCATACAGCGCGACCGCGTCCTCGCCGGCCCGGGCGACCACCGGCACCAGCGTCGTGACCAGCAACGACACGGTCAGAGCCGCGGAGCGGTACCAGGGCGTCAACCGCGTGGCCACGGCGAACCCGGCGGCCACCACGAGCTCGGCGCGCACCTGCCAGGTCACCGGGACATCGGCGGCCATCAGCGCCAGCCACACCGCCGGCGGGAAAGCGAGCAGGCTCACCGCAGCGTTTGCCGAGCCCAGGGCGTTGCTGCCGGGCTCCGTGCGTACGAAATAGGCAGTTGTCGCTGCCAGCAGCGTGAGGGTCAGGCATGCGGCCGCGCCCACCGCGGGGTTGCCCATGCTGACCAGCAGCGCATATCCGGCCAGCAGCGCGGCCAGGGTGATCCGGAACGGTCGCCGGCGCGTGCCTCGGGTGCGTGTCGCGAGGGCGATCGCGCCTGCGGCGACGATCATCGCCATGATCACCGCGGTCCACCACGGCAGCCGGAACGCCGCCGGCGCGAGCACCGCGACCCCGGCCACGGCGATCAGCGCGAGGTCCGTGCGCTGCCGGGCCTTCACCAGCAGGGCGTACGCACACAGCACCGCGACAGTCGCCACCAGCAGCGTCCAATCCGGCTCGCCGACGGCCAGGCCGAGGGGCGCGTCGAACACCGGGCGGGCCGCGTCGACGGTGTTCACCGCGGCGATCAGGATCGCACCGGCGGCGCCGAGAGCGGGCACCGCAGCCGTGAGCAGCGCCGCCGCCCAGGGACCCCGGCCGACCGGCTGCGGCAGCCGGGGCCGGATCGCGGCGACCAGCGCGGCGACGACCAGCGCGACCACGGCGAGGCGCAGCACACCCGTACCCTCGTCGATCGCCGCTGAGAGTGCGGGAGCGCCCAGCAGCAGCGACCAGGCGGCTGCGGTGACGGACACGGCGGCGGTGAGCAGGCCGGCCGTGACGGTCTGGGCCTCGCGGTTGCCGGCGAGCACGGCGCTCGTTGTCGCCAGGGCCGTGACCAGCACCAGCAGGCCGCCGGCGGTGGCGGCTTCGGTTGCCGTGCCCGCGGACACCAGGTCCACCAGGGCGATCAGCGCGGCGACGATGCCGGCGGCGAAGGCGCAGACGTAGGCGACCAGGCCGAGGCCGGTGGGGGAGTAGCGGCGGGCGTGGACCACGGCCAGGTTCAGCGCGGTCACCCCGGCCAGGGTCAGCGACCAGCCGGTCACGCCGGCGTCGGCGGCGAGCGCCAGCAGCGGGAGCACCGGCTGCGCCACGGCGAGCGCGGAGATCGCCGGGCCGGGCAGCCGGGTCAGCCGGCCGTATCCGGACGCGATCACTGCTGTGGCGGCGCAGACCGCGGCCGCGTACAGCTGCGGGTCCTGGCCACGCACGTCGAGGACGTTGACCGCCCAGGCCGCGTAACCGTCCAGAAGGATCATGAGCAGGCCGACGGCCGCGAGGGTCTCGGCGGCGGCCGTGAGGCCGCGCCGGACCGCGAACGGAGGCACGGCGAGGACCGCGACGGTGGCCGTGGCGAGGATTGCGGCGCGGCCGGTGACGCCCACCTGCGCCCAGGCGACAGCGGTGAAGACGGCCGCGGCGACGATGAGCAGCAGGCCACCGAGGGCGAAGAGGACGTTCTGAACGGTGAGGGTGGTGAGTTGGGGTTCCGGTGTGTTGATGACGGCTGGTTCTGTCACCGGTTTTTCGGCCTTGGCCTTAGTGACCACCCGGTACGCGATCCGGTTGCGCTGGGCCGTGACGTCGCCGATCCGCGTCTGCAGGGTCGTCAGCTCCGCGCGCGCCGCATCGAATCGTTGCCGCAGGCCGGCGATCTCGGCGTCCAGCCGCATCACCTCGATGGCGTCGGCGTCGGGGGCCCGCCCGCAGCCCGGACAGCCGGTCCCGGCCGAGGCCGTCGTCCCGCAACGGGGACAGGGATACGTCGATGGTGCGCTGGTCACGGCGTCAGTTTCGCCTACGGTCGCAAGCGATTCACCCCGGAGCCGGTCAGGTGATGAACAGGACCACCGCGACGGTCACCGTGAAGGCGACGATCGTCCAGCGCAGGATCTCCGACGGCAGCCGCCGGGCCAGCCGGGCGCCCACATATCCGCCGACCATGGTGGCCGGGGCGAGCACCGCGACGACGGCCCAGTTGACCGGGCCGAAGATGCCGTAGACCAGCACCGTCGTGGTGCCGACGACGGCGCTGAAGACGTTCTTCAGGGCGCTGATCCGGCGCAGCGGCTCGTCGAGCACCAGCGCCAGGAAGGCGATCAGCAGCACGCCCATCGCCGCGTTGAAGTAGCCGCCGTAGACCCCGCACGCGAAGACCGACAGCTGCATCAGCACCGTGCTCCGGCGCGAGCCGTCGTCGCGCGGGCCGCGGGCCAGGTTCCGCAGCTTGGTCTGGAACGCCATCATCAGCGCGGCGCCCAGCAGCAGGAACGGTACGACGACGTCGAACACGCCGCGTGGTGTGAGCAGCAGAATGGCGCTGCCGCAGAGGGCGCCGACGATGATCGTGGGGATGATCGTGAGTACCCGGCGGCCCTGGCCGGTCAGGTCGGGGCGGCTGCCGACGGCGCTGGCCGCGTACCCGGGTGCGACCGAGAGCGCGTTGCTGACGTTGGCGGCGACGCCCGGCAGGCCGATGGCGACGAGCAGCGGGAAGGTGATCAGCGATCCGCCGCCCGCGATCGCGTTGATCGCTCCCGCTGTCAGCCCGCCGGCGATCAGCGCGAGTACTTCCCCGAGGATCATGCTGCGCACGGTACGACGTCGACGGTGATCGGTTTTCGCCAGCGGGGATTTTTGTGAGCCGGGCTTCGTCCCACGAGCAACCTCGCGCCGGACCGGGTGTGTTGAGAGGTGGGGACAGCGAGGAGAGATCGTGGTTGATGTCGATGAGTACCGCGAGTACGTGGCCGGCCGGATGGACGGCTGGCGGCGTACCGCATACCTGCTCTGCGGGGACTGGCACGCCGCCGACGACCTGGTGTCGATCGCGCTGGTGAAGCTGTACCGGCACTGGGGCAAGGTCTCCACGGTGGAGCATCCGGACGCGTACGTCCGGCAGATCCTCGTCCGCACGATGCTCAACGAACGCCGCCGTTCGTGGCGGCGCGAGCATCCGGTGACCACCGTGCCGGACCGGGCGGCGACCGCCGGCGGGCCGGAGTCGGTGGCCGACCGGCAGATGTTCGTGGCGCTGCTCGGCGAGTTGCCACCACGGCGGCGGGCGGTGCTGGTGCTGCGGTACTTCTGCGACCTGTCGGTGGAGGAGACCGCCGCTCAGCTCGGGTGTTCCACCGGAACCGTGAAGAGCCAGACGGCCCGGGCTCTCGATTCGCTTCGCATGCGCCTCGGTGGCGCCGTTGTGGCTGAGGAGGTCTGACGTGGTGCACATGTCCGAGTGGATGCGGGAGGCTTCGTCGGATGCCCCGCCGAGTGGGATCTCAGTCGATGCGCTGATCGCGGGGGAGCGGCGTCGGCGTACCCGGGTGAGGGTGGGGGTGGTTGTTGCTCTTTCGGCCATTGCTCTTGTAGCTTTTTTTCCTTTTGTGCCGAAATTTATGCACGAAGGGGTCTCGTTTCAGCCTGCTACCCCTGTGCTGCCGTGCCCCACCGTCGACCTCCGGGAGACACCGGAGCCGGGGCCGCAGCAGTCGCATCCCGCGCCGCGCCCGAGCGAGGCGTGCGGTCCCGCCGCCCAGCGGCTGACAAGCGTGCTGTCCACGGCGTTGCGCAGCGACGTCCCGTCGTTCGCGTGGAACACCAAGCGCCTTCAGTACGAGACAGTCGCCGAGCTGCCTCGCGGCGGCAAGATGCAGGTACGGATCATCGCGGGCCACGAATATCCGAAGCGTGCCGAGTCGCAGTGCCCGGTGAACGCGGACTGGGACTGCACCTGGACCGTGACGGAGGACAAGACGATCGTGATCGTGACGGAGACCGGCAAGACGTTCCAGGCCGAGGCGTACCGCAAGGACGGCACCAGCATGCTGATCCTGGCGACCAAGGAGATCTTGACCCGCAACCAGCTGGCCGCCGTCGCCGGGAACCCGGGTCTGACCCTCTTCCCGTAGCTTCCTTTAGTGGCGCCGGCCATTACGATGCGGCGGTGACCACGGTGACCACGCGCAGCAGCCTCCCGTTCTCGCGCCGGCGGACGGGAGGCTGGCTCGTCGCCGCCTTCCCGTTCGCCTTCGCCGTCTGGTACGCGGTGTGCTTCGGGCTGGCCCTCGCTCGGGCGCGCGAGTTCGCCGGCCACTGGTACATCCCGTCGATGAACGACGAGTACACCGCCACCGCTGACATCTGGGCGGGCTGGCGGATGTCCTGGCTGGTGGCGTACTCGATCAGCTGGGCGCCGCTGCTGGCCGGGTTCACCCTGTTCGTCACGGGGATGCTGTTCATCCTCGGATATCAGAGCGGGCACCGGCGGCTGTCGATCGCGCTGATCGGGGGAGCCGTGATGTCGCTGCTGATCCTGGTGGTGGCGGTGACCCCGGCCGCGCAGTCGGTCAGCGTCTGGCTGCTGGACTGAGCTATTTCAGGGCGGCCAGGACCAGGTCGAACGCCTGGGTGACCGCTTCCCGGGACTCGTCGGTGTCGTCCAGGTTGTCGAAGCCGTGGCGGCCGTTCGGGACGTCGACGATGGTCAGGTTCGCCTTCTCGGCGGCAGCCACGAACACGGCCACCCCCTCGGCGATCCGCGGGTCGTCGAGGCCTGCCCGGGTCAGCACGATCGGCAGGTCGCCTGCTGCCGCCACGGCCTCGGCCGGGCGGAAGCGCGGATCGTCCGGCCAGCCCGGGTAGGGCGTGATCATCGGGTACGTCAGTGCCACGGCACGCAGCCACGACGGCACCGAGCGCAGGTAGTCGGCAGCCAACCGGCCGCCACCGGAGAAGAACCAGATCGCGATGCGCTCGCCGTCCACCCGCGGGTCGGCACGGATAATTTCGAGGGCGGCGGCCACGTCGTCGGCCGCTGCCGGGTACGCGTCCGGCCCCTGCAACCGGTGATCCACCACCGCGCCGGCGACACCCCGGTCGGCGGCGAGAGACGCGTACCCCTGGAAGATCGGCCACTCGCGCGGCAACGGGCGCATCCCGGGCGGCAGCGGGCCTCCGTGCACGAAGAGAACCGCCGGCCGGGGTCCGCCTGTCGGCCGGGGTTCGCCTGTCGGCCGGGGTTCGCCCGGCGGCAGGTAGAGGTCGACGGCTCCGTGCCGCTCGGCCGGACGGATCGTGACAGGCAGGACCAGCGGCTTCAAGAACTCCATGCGGGGCACCATATCGTCTTCGATCAATTACCTTGAGTTACGTGGAGTTGGTGGTGGTCGTGGATTGCGCTGATCTGGATCGGTCGGCAGAGTTCTGGAGCGGGGTGCTCGGATACGTGGCGCAGCCGGGTGGCGGTGACCGATATCGCTCACTGAAACCGGTGGCCGGGAGCGGCGTGGAGGTCCTGTTGCAGCGGGTCTCCGAGGCGAAGTCCGGCAAGAACCGCCTCCATCTCGACCTGCGCGTCGCTGACATGCACGCCGAGGTCAGGCGGGTGGAGGGGCTCGGTGCGCGCCGGCTCACCGCCGCGCCGATCGAGGAGGACGGCTGGTCCTGGCACGTCATGGCCGACCCCGACGGCAACGAGTTCTGCGTGATCACCGGTCCGTAGCGTGCGGCGGTTCCCGGCCGCACCCGCATCGCACCTGAGGGCGGCGGCCGAGCGGGCACCCGCCAGATCTTGAGTGACGGTGCACCCCTCCACTTCCGCGCTGCCCGCGCTGCCCGTGCTGCCCGTGCTGCCCGTGCTGCCCGTGCTGCCCGTGCTGCCCGTGCTGCCCGTGCTGCCCGTGCTGCCCGTGCTGCCCGTGCTGCCCGTGCTGCCCGTGCCGCTCTGCCGCGAGCCGCGCCGCTCGGCTCGGATCTTGTGGACTTCCCCGCAGACGTGCCCGCACAACTCCACAAGATCGAACGGGCCTAGCCGATCTTGCGGAGTTGCGCGCAAACGGTTCGCCGAACTCCGCAAGATCGGCGAAGCCCCGCGTTCACCCCGTCGGAACTGTGAAGCGGCCGCGTTCACTCCGTTGGAACTGTGAAGCGGCCGCGTTCACCCCGTTGGAACTGTGAAGCACCGCGCTCGCCACGACGGAACTGTGAAGCACGGCGTTGGCCGAACCGTGGAAACCGGGGGCATAGAACACCCACGAGTCTCCAAGGCCCGGCGCCGTCCACTTCCCGTGGTGGCAGAGCGTCACCACAACACTCTCAGAACACTCGAAACCGGCATGCCGCGGATGGCCGTTCCGCAAACTCGTGCACTCGTGGTCGATCGGCCGGCCAAACCGCACAAGATCTCCGAGCGGCACCTCGCGCCGAGAAAACCGCCACGCCGCCACGCCGCCACGCCGCCACGCCGCCACGAACCCGCTATCGCTTCAGAAAAGGCGAAAGTGGAGTCCACCCAGACGGTCAGCAATCACTCAAGATCTGGGGGCCCCCGCCGCCTGCCGCCACCCTCGCCGCTGTGAGCGCCAGCCACCACCCGCCCCGCCGCCCGGTGGTGGCTGGTGCTCGCGGTTGGGCGGGTCAGGAGGCCAGGGCTGAGAGGTGCACTGTTCGGTCTGAGGCTGTGCCGAGCCACACCGTGCCGGAGACGCCGTTGCCGTCCAGGGCGCACGTCTGTCTCGGATCGCTCGTTCCGGTCTGCCCGTCCGGGACCGACGAGTCGTTGCTGCCGGGGCAGCGCAGGTCGTACCCCGCGTTGCTGAGCCGGTCGCCGACGTTCGCCAGCACCTCGGAGACCGTGCCCGGGTACTGCGCCTCGACCAGCAGCACCGAGCCGCCGTCGAAGTGGCCGTCGCTGTGTGAGGACGTCGCGGTCGTGCTGCCCTCGCTCAGCAGGCCGCCGAGCCCGTTCAGCCCGTCGCCCGCGCAGCCGCCGACCATCAGCAGCGCGTAACAACCGAACAGCAGGGCGCTGCGGCCCACCACCAGCAGGGTGCAGCGGCCCAGCAGTATCAGAATCGGTCTCATGGCCTGCGCCTCCGGACGGTGACGGCGACCAGCAGGGTGCCGAGAAGGATCATTGCGGTTCCGCTGCCGGCCGCCGGCAGCAGCCAGTTCGCTGAGCCGGTGATGGGCAAGTCGTCGTCACCCTTCGGCGAAACAGGTGAAACGGGTGAAACAGGCGAAACAGGTGAAACAGGCGAAACAGGTGAAACAGGTGAAACAGGCGGCGCCGGAGACGCCCGAAACACCGGAAACGCCGGAGACGAGGACGGCGGTGTCGGTGACAGCAGGCCGGCGGCGCGCGCGTGCGCGACACACGCCGGTTTCGTCGTCGCCCGCAGCACCGCGAAACCGAGCGTTGTGCCCTTGAGTGGATTGTCGCCGCGCACCTCGAGCCCCGAGATCGCACTGGCCGGCAGATCCGGCGGCATCCTCGCCCAGCCACTCACCCGGCCCTGATCGTCAGCGGTCAGGGTGCCGAGGACCCGGTCGCGGGTGCGTTCGCCGGTGAGCCGGATCGTCACCGCCGACCGGGCGGTGAACCCCTCCGCCGCGACCGGCACCTGCTCGCCGCGGACCACGTCGCTGCGGCACGATCGCAGGCCGCGCATCGCTGCCCCGTCGGCTACGAGCATCGGCACGATGCGGGTCGCGGCGACGGCTTTCACCACGGAATCAGGGTATTTTTCCAGCCCGGAAACGCGTACCAAAGGAAGTGAAGGAGGAATCGCGGCACGCAGGGCGGGGGAGACGGCCTTGCGCACCGGTCCGGGCCGCGACGTCCATTCCGCGCGCTGCGCCGCACGGACGGCCGCGATCTTCGGTTTGGCCCGGCTCGCTGCCGCGGTCGCGCTTCCGTCGCTTTTCAGGGCCATCGGGTACGCGGGCAGAGGCGCCGCGATCGTGCTGGAGACGACTTTTGCGTACGCCGTTGTGCCCTTCTCGTTCGGGTGGAACGACGCGGCGCTGGTGACGTCGCCGCCGAGGTCGGTGGCGCGGGCCAGCCGCAGGCCGGTGATCCAGTTGTCGCCGTCGCAGACCGCGTTGCCGGCGAATTGTTCGCGCACGTCAGCGACGAGCAGACCGCTGCGGGGAGCGCGCTGCAGCATGACGTCGTCGAACTCGTCGATCCGGTCGGCGATCCACTGCCGCTCGTCCTTGTTGATCACTGCGCCTTCGGTGCAGGGGCGCCGGCCGACACGGAGAAGGTGCGGATAGGTTGCCACTACGATCGTAGTGTCCGGCCGGACCCGGGAGCGAACCTGCTGGTAAAGGCCGTCGAGTTCGTTCTGGACCAGGGCGATGCGGATCCGCGTCCAGTCGTCGAGCGAGATCGACCGGCGGCCGGCCGTGACAAAGCCGTCGTTCATGCAGCGAATCTGGGCCGCGCAGTGCTTGAGCACCTCGGCGAAGCCGACGTCGTTGCCGCCGAACGTCATGGTGACCAGGTCCACGTCGGTGCCGAGGCTCTTGTTCTGCAGCGGGATCGCGGTACGCCGATCGAGGTACGTCTTCGTCATCTGCTGGGTGTCGACGTTGACCAGGCGCGCGCCGGAGCAGGCCGCGAAATCGAACGCGCCGCCGCTCTCCGCGACCGGCCGGCTCGAACCCGGCATCGTCACCTTCAGCGGCCAGCCCTTGCGGGAGCGGTGGCAGAGGAAACCGGGCGTCTGCGCGTAGAGCGGCAGCCCCAGCAGCATCTTCTCCACCCGCTGGTCGACGTAGGGCTCGACACCCTCACCGGCGGAGTACGAGTCACCGAGCGCCACGAACCGGGTGCCGTCCCGGCCGGTGAACCAGCGGCGGGACTCCAGCTTCCGGCCGCCGGCGAGCGTCACGCGCACGACGAGCTGATGCACGCCGCTGCCGACCGTCCCCACCGCCGCCGAGAAGTTGCCGATGCTGTCGACAGTGGCCGGGAACGGCGGCCGGCCGTCCCGCTCCACCGTCACCTCCCGGATGCCGGCAGGCTGCGACGTCACGATGCTGGTACGCAGCCGGGACGGGTCGTCGACGCGTACGCACTGGTCACCGGTGGCAGTGGCGATCGCGGCGAGGGCTGAGCCCGGCGCGCAGGTGGCTGCCGCGCCGATCGCGAACGTGCGTACCCGGATGCCCGCGGTGGCGATCGCGGTGGTGTCCGGAACCGGCGCCTGCCCGTCCGAGAGCAGGAAGATCCACCGGGCGCCGGTGGTGGTGAACGCGGCCGCCGCCACGTCGAGCGGCCGCTCGAAGTCGGTGCCGGAGCCGACGTCGTGCTGGGTCTCGCGCCCGATCGTGCCCCGGGTCAGCGAGCCGGCCACCGCGTTGACCCGGGGAACCACGTCACGCCCGCTGCCGGTCTCGCCCGGCGCCACGAACGCCCGCTGCCCGTCACCGGGATCGAGATCGGCCACCGCCGCGTCGTCGCCGAACCCGGTCAGCCCCACCGCGATCCGGTTGTCGGCGTTCGGCACGGCGCGCAGGGCGGCGTTCAGCGACACGACGCCGGAGATCTCGCAGTCGAGCGTGTCGCCGACCGATCCGTCCTGGTTGAAGTCGTCCAGCTTCGCCGTCACGGAACCGTCGCCGCCGCAGTCCAGCCCGGACGGCGAACCGGTCGACCCGGAGACGTCGACGGCGTACATGACCTGCGCCTTTTCGCCGCCGGGGGTGACCGAACCGGTCACGGTGAGCGGCCCGGTGCCGACGGTCTGCCCCTCGGCCGGATAGCTGATGGCGACGCCTTCGCCGGCCGCGCTCGCGGGCGCGGCCGGGGACAGGCCGAGCGCGCAGGCCGCCACCGCGGCGCCGAATCTCCGTGTCATGTGTTGATCAACGGTCCGGTAGACCGTTTTTCCCGAAGATCACCCGATCGGTTTCGCCAGGGTCGGCGACGCGACCGGTGAAAGCTCTGGCCCGACCGCGAAGTCCTAGCCGCGCAGGCCGGGCACGGTAATGGTGATCAGCTCGGTGTCGTCGGCCTTGCCGGGGATCCGGCCGTCGTTGCCGGGGAAGTTGTTGTCGTTCGCCACCAGCACCCGGTCACCACCGAGCGGCAGCACCGACTCGACCGACTGCAGCGGGAACGAGAACAGCGGCCCCACGCCGTACTCACCCGGGCGGGCCGGCGTCGACACCCCACGCGGGTCAGCGATGCGCATCAGGTCGGTGACCGTTCTGCGGGGCAGAGCCCCACCGGCCCCTGCCTGGTCCAGGTCGGTGGTCACCAGACGCTTGATCCGAGTCTGTACGCCCATCGCGTTGTCCCGCTCGATCAGCAGCAGCCGCCGCCCGTCGAGCACGGCGGCGTCCCCGACCAGCAGCGACGCGTCGTCGACCCGAAACGACCAGGTACGGCCGGTGTACGCGTTCTTCACCACGGAGAACTCGTAGACGATTCGGCGGCGCTGGTCGGCGTCGTCGATGCGGGCGCCTTCGAGGATCGGGTACAGGGTCGTGCCGTCCCGGCTGACGGCCAGGGCTTCGAAGCCGCGGCTGGCCGGTACGGTCGCGGTCTCCCCGGCGGCCAGGTCCGGCGACTGCGGCGACTTGCCGCCGTCGGGCAGCGGGATCGGCGCCTGCAGGACCTTGCCGGTCCGGTCCACCTTGATCAGGTACGGGCCGAACTCGTCACCGATCCACAGATTGCCCTGTGCGTCGCGGGCCAGCGACTCGATGTCGAAGTCAGCGCCGGTCAGCAGCCGGTCCCGGGTGTTCTCGTTGACGATCGGGAACGGAATCTTGTGCCCGGGGTCGCGGAAACTGATGTGGCCCTTGATCGCTACTTGGTGCGTACCGAAGGCGGGTTTGATGTCGTAGGCGCGCAGCAGGAAGTCCGCCGAATTGTTCTTCGCCCCGAACCCGTTGTCCGGCATGGCGAGGAAACGGCCGGGCTTGTCCGAGGTGATGACCGCGGAGAAACCGGGGATCGGCTGGCCCGGGAACGGCGGGGTGATCCCGTTCACGGTGTCCGGCGCGAGCTGGGTGCCGGAGACCGGGCCCGGCTGGTACGCGGTCGCCGGGATCAGCGCCCGCCCGTCGAGGGTGGGCTCGGCACGGAGCTTGACCGCGAACGTGTAGACCCGGGTGATCTGGGTGGCGCTGCCGTTGTCGTCGGAGATCAGCCGCAGCACCCGGCGGCCGCCGGGCAGGCTCTCGCCGAGAGCGGCGCCCTCGATGTTGTCGAGCAGCGGGTTCGGCTGCGGCTGCTTCGCGGTGGCGCCGGACGGCGGGCACTGCGCCACGTCGAACAGCAGCTCCTTGCCGAGCCAGGCCCGCGGGTCGGTGAGCGCCGACAGTGAGGTGACGCTGGAGACGTCCGGGGCTCCGGTCGCCGACACCCGGAAGACCCGGACCGTGTTGCCCACGCCGGCGGTGAAGCCGCGCTCGACGGAGAGGAACTGGTCGCCACCGAGCGCGATCAGCTCGACGAGACCGAGGTTGGTGTCGGGGCGGTACGCGTACTGAAGTTGCGGGGTGTAGGCGGTGCCCGCGCGTCCCGCGTACCCGATGATCCGGTTGAGACCGGGACCGTCGCCGGAGAGTGAGCCCTCCATGCCGGCGAAGAGCCGGCGTCCGTCGGGTGTGACGGTGAGTGCCTCGAAGGTCTGGTTGACCGCGGCCTCGCCGGCCGGGGTGACCTGGAAGCGGGCCGGGACCGGGAGGGAGGCGATCTCGGCGCCGTCGGAGAGCCGGAAGCGGCGGATCGACGGCTCCTTCTCCGAACTGGCGAGGATGGTCTTTCCGGTGCTTTCCCGCACGAGGCCTTCGCCGTCGAAGTCGGCGCCGGTGTAGGAGCCCAGCCGGGTGATCCCGGTGACCTTCGGTTCCTTGCTGAGGTCGAGGTGGTAGATCCGGGCCGGCGTGGTGCCGATGTTGTCGACAAGCGCCAGGGCCTGCGTGCGGTTCTTCACGGCGAGCGCGGAGAGGCCGGCCACCGGCGTGCCGTCGAACGTGGTCTTGTCGAGGGCGTCGGAGAAGCCGAGCAGCGACGCGTCGGCCGAACAGTTCCCGGTTGCCGGTGTGTGTGCGGACGCGGACGCCGGCACCGCGGCCAGCGCGACCACGAGGGCGAGCGCCGCACCGGCCGATGTGGATTTTGTCGTCACGCCGTCACCGTGCCGGGTGAGCGTCAACGCCCGGCCAAAACGGGGTGAACGGGGGATCGTCGGCATGCCACGATTGCCGGATGCCGCAACCCGTTCTGCGTACTTCACGGTTGGTTCTGCGCCCGCTCGCCGACGAGCATCTCGACCTGGAGGCCGAGCTGGACGCGGACGCGGAGGTGCTGCGATACCTGTACGGGCGCTCGCGCTCCCGCGACGAGGTGGAGGAATCGCACCGCAAGCGGATGGCGTTCGGCCGGGTGGTGGACGGGCTCGGTTACTGGATGGCGTTCGACGGCGCCGACTTCGCCGGGCTGCTGGCGTTGCAGCCCGAGGGTGGTCCGGGCAGTGCCGAGCTGGGCTATCGGATCCCGCGCAAGCAGTGGCGGCGTGGCATCGCCAGCGAGGCGTCCCGGGAGCTGCTGCGGCACGGGTTCGCGACGGTTGGCCTGCGGCGGGTGTTCGCCCAGACGATGGTGGTCAACGAGGGCTCGCAGGCGGTCATGCGGGCGGTCGGCATGCGGTACGTGCGCAACTTCCACGAGCACTGGGACCACCCGTTGCCGGGGGCGGAGCAGGGCGAGATCGAGTACGAACTCACCGCCGAGCAGTGGGCAGCCGCAGCAGTGCAAGGGCCGGCCTCTAGTGCGGGCCGACCGCCGTCACCGTGATCGCGGCGATGCCGGCCTCGTCGGAGGCTTCCAGGTCGATCGTGGCCTCGATGCCCCAGTCGTGGTCGCCGTTCGGGTCCTCGAAGACCTGGCGGACCGTCCACACGGCCGCGCCCTGGTCGATGTGCAGGAACGCCGGACCGCGCGCCGATGGGCCGGTGCCCAGCTCGTCGTACTCGTCGTAGTACTCCTGGATGGCCTTCTGCCAGCGCTCGGCCGGCCAGCCGGACTCGGCGTCCATCTCGCCGAGCAGGTCCCAGCGGCGCAGCGCGGCCAGCTCGACGCGGCGGAACATGGCGTTGCGGACCAGGACGCGGAACGCCCGGACGTTGCGGGTGACCGCCGGCGGCTTGTCGTCGATGCGTACCTCGGCGATCTCGGCGCCGGGGTTCTGCAGCCGGGCCCATTCGTCGAGCAGGCTGGAGTCGACCTGGCGGACCAGTTCGCCGAGCCACTCGATCAGGTCGGTGAGCTCCTCGGTGCGGGCGTCCTCGGGCACCGTCTGGCGCAGCGCGCGGAACGCGTCGGCCAGGTATCGCAGCACCAGGCCCTCGGAACGGGACAGGCCGTAGTACGAGACGTACTCGGTGAAGGTCATCGCCCGCTCGTACATGTCGCGGACAACGGTCTTCGGCTTGAGCTCGTAGTCGGCGACCCACGGGTGGCCCTGCCGATAGGTCTCGTAGGCGGCGTCCAGCAGTTCCTTCAGCGGCTGCGGGTACGTCACGTCCTCGAGGAGCTGCATCCGTTCCTCGTACTCGATGCCCTCGCTCTTCATCGCGTTGACGGCCTCGCCGCGCGCTTTCTGGCGCTGCGCGGAGAGCACCTGGCGCGGGTCCTCGAGAGTCGACTCGATCACGCTCACCACGTCGAGCGGGTATTCGGGTGATTCCTTGTCGAGCAGTTCCAGCGAGGCGAGTGCGAAGGGCGACAGAGCCTGGTTCAGGGCGAAATCCAGCTGCAGATCCTCGACCAGGCGGTACGTCGCACTGGTGCCGTCCGGGGCGACGACACGCTCGATCACACCGCCGGCGATCAAGGCCCGGGCGATCGCGATGGCCCGGCGGATGTGCCGGCGCTGCGCGTTCGGCTCCTCGTGATTCTCGGTGAGCAGGTGCTTCATCGCCTGGAAGGGGTCGCCACCCCGGTTCATCACGTTCAGCAGCATCGCGTGCGACACCTGGAACGACGAGGTCAGCGGTTCCGGCTCGGCGTCGACAAGACGGTCGAACGTGGGCCGGCCCCAGCCGATCGTCCCCTCCGGCGGCTTCTTGCGGACCACCTTGCGGCGCTTCTTCGGGTCGTCGCCGGCCTTCGCCAGGGCGCGTTCGTTGTCGATGACGTGCTCGGGGGCCTGCACGATGACGGTGCCGATGGTGTCGAACCCGGCCCGGCCGGCCCGGCCCGCGATCTGGTGGAACTCACGTGCCTTGAGCAGGCGGGTCTTCACTCCGTCGTACTTCGACAGGCCGGTGAACAGCACGGTGCGGATCGGCACGTTGATGCCGACGCCGAGCGTGTCCGTACCGCAGATGACCTTCAGCAGGCCGGCCTGGGCGAGCGTCTCGACGAGCCGGCGGTACTTCGGCAGCATGCCCGCGTGGTGCACGCCGATGCCGTGCCGGACCAGCCGGGAGAGCGTACGCCCGAAGCCCGCTGTGAAGCGGAAGTTGCCGATCGCCGCAGCGATCTTGTCTTTCTCCTCGCGGGTGCACATGTTGATGCTCATCAGCGACTGCGCGCGCTCCAGCGCCGCGGCCT
The DNA here is from genome assembly GCF_050955685.1 of Actinoplanes sp. CA-015351. Taxonomy (NCBI): domain Bacteria; kingdom Bacillati; phylum Actinomycetota; class Actinomycetes; order Micromonosporales; family Micromonosporaceae; genus Actinoplanes; species Actinoplanes sp. CA-015351. The sequence continues at coordinate 4,625,108 of NZ_CP192102.1, read as the reverse complement.
GCGTGAAGTGCACGATGTAGACCGGCGCCTGCTTGGTCTTGAGCAGTTCCTCGATGCCCTCGTGCAGCGGCGACATGGCGTACTCGAAAATGAGCGGGACCGGCCGCTCCACGCTGGCGACCACCGCTGTTGCGCGGCCGGTGCGCTGCGAGAGATCGTCGACGAAGCGGGTGGTGTCACCCAGCGTGGCCGACATCAGGATGAACTGGGCCTGCGGCAGCTCGATGAGCGGCACCTGCCACGCCCAGCCGCGGTCCGGCTCGGCGTAGAAGTGGAACTCGTCCATGACGACCTGGCCGACGTCGGCGTCGGCGCCCTCACGCAGCGCCAGGTTCGCCAGGATCTCCGCGGTGCAGCAGATGATCGGCGCGTCCGCGTTGACGCTGGCGTCACCGGTGAGCATGCCGACGTTGTGCGCGCCGAAGACCGCGCAGAGCGCGAAGAACTTCTCGCTGACCAGCGCCTTGATCGGCGCGGTGTAGAAGGTGGTCAGCCCGGACGCCAGCGCGGCGAAGTGCGCACCCGTCGCGACCAGGCTCTTCCCGGAACCGGTCGGCGTGTTCAGGATGACGTTCGCCCCGGTCGCGATCTCGATGAGCGCTTCCTCCTGATGCGTGTACAGCGTCAGGCCCTGCTCGGTCACCCAGGCCTGGAAGGCATCGAAGACGGCGTCGGGTTCGGGGGAGCTGGGGAGGCGATCGGTCAGCGTCATGATCTCCTAAGTTTGGCAGCTCGGCCGGGACCGCGCGCACAGGGTACCGGCGATAGGGTCGGCGGCGTGACTGTTCCTGTGCCGGCGCCGATCTCCGACGGCGACCGAGAGCGAGTGGCCGAGCTGCTGCAACGCGCCTGCGGTGACGGGCGGCTCACGCTGGAGGAGTTCAGCGTACGGGTCGGCACGGTCTGGGCCGCCGAGGATCCCGCGGAGCTGGCGAAGGCATATGAAGGCGTCGCGCCGACCCCGGTGGTCGGGTCGTCACGCACCGTGGAACAAGTGATCACGGTGTTCAGCCAGACCAGCCGTCGTGGCAGGTGGCGGCTGCGGCACAGCAGGCTCGGCACCTACACGGTGTTCGGCCAGGCCGAGCTGGACCTGCGCCACCTGGCAACCGGCGAGGACGTCGTCACGATCAGCGGAAGTGTCGTCTTCGGCCAGCTGAAGGTGATCGTCCCGGAGGGCGTCGAGGTCGACCTGACCGGGCCGAGCGTGTTCAGCCAGCGCGACATGCGGCTGGCGGCGAAACCCAGGCTTCCCGGTACGCCGGAGATCCAGGTCCACGTGGCGTCGTGGTTCGCGAACGTCGAGGTGGTCTCGATGCCGCCGGAGCTGGATTCAGCCCCTCGGTAGAGGGACCGGATCCTCGGTCAGCACCCCGGTGAGCTGGGCGTTTCGATAATTCCTAGGTGTCCTTCAACTCCCATGACCGCTGGCGTGTCACGCTGCTCTGGAGCCTGGCGATCCTCACGGCGGGCTTCGCTGCCTGGGCGGTGAACGTCGACCTCGGCGCGTCGACGGCCATCGCCACGATCGTCGGGTTGCTCCTCTCCGCCGCCTCGCTGGCGCTGGCCGTGCTACAGGTGTTCCCGGCGCGGCCGCGATCGCGGGTGGACGCCGTCGCGGCGGCGGCGCAGCTCGGCGACGACATCCGCGGTCAGTGGCTGGGGGAGGCTCGCGCCCGCTCGATCCGCGCCGAGGATCCAATCCTGCCGATCTCCTGGACATCGGCGGCTGCCCGGTTCGCCGACCCGGAACAGCCCGTGAACGCCGGATCCGGCCGATGGGACGGCGACTTCACGACCGCGGCCGAAGCCCTCGCCAAGGAATACCGGCGGCTGCCCAACGGCCGCGTGGTGATCCTCGGTGACCCGGGCGCGGGCAAGACCGTGGTCGCGATGCTGCTCACCGTCGGCCTGCTGCCGGACCGGGTTCCGGGTGTCGAGCCGGCCCTGCCGAGCCGGGAGAATCCGGTGCCGGTGCTGCTCTCCGCCTCCTCCTGGGATCCGGTCTGTGAGCCGATGGATGACTGGGTCGTGCGTACCGTCGCGCAGTCGCACTTCAACGGGGAAACCGGGATTCCCTCGCTGTTGCTGGAGTCGGGCCTGCTGCTGCCGGTGGTGGACGGCCTCGACGAGATCCCGGAGTCGGCGCGGCGCACGGCGGTCCACCGGATCAACTATGCGATCGGACAGAACCGCCCGATCGTGGTGACCTGCCGCACCGCCGAGTTCGAGGACGCGATCCGCGGCGGCGCGCCGGTGCTGCATCGTTCCCCGGTGGTCCGGGTGCTGCCGGTCGCCGCGGCCGACGCACGACGGTACGTCTCTTCGGTCGTGCCCGATCCGGACCGGAACGGCTGGCAGCAGGTGTTCGCCGCGATCGACGGTGAGCCGGGCGGTCCGCTGGCCGAGGCGCTGTCCACGCCGCTGATGATCTCGCTGCTGGTGGCGGTGTATCGCGGTGAGGGGAGCAACCCGGAGGAGCTGCTGAACCCGGTGGTCTGTCATTCCCGGCACGCCGTCGAGGATCACCTGCTCGATCACGCCATCGCGGTCCGGTTCGGTGGTCCGGGGCCGGGGCGGTTCCGCTGCGACCCGGAGAAGGCGGCACGGTGGCTGACATTCCTCGCCGTCTATCTGCACCAGAACAGAGAACGGGATCTCGCCTGGTGGCGGATGAGCGACCGGCTCCTGCCGCGGCTGACCGGGCCGGGCGTCGGCCTGCTGCTGGGCATGCTGGTGACGCTGGTGAGCAGCCTGCTCGGGCAGGAACTGATGGGCGCGATCGCGGAGTACCCCGACGAGGCGACGGCGCTAGGCGCGACGGTGGGCGCGATGTTCGCGTTGCTGTTCACCCTCACCTGGTACGCGGTGGACACCCGCCCGCCCGGGCGGCTGTCCTGGTCACCGGCCGGTTCCTGGCACCGGGTACGGCGCAACCTCCTGGTCGGTTTCGCGATCCCGGCGATGCCGGGGGCCGCTGTGCTGCTGGTGTGCGCGGCGGTCCTGACGATCGTCGGCGACTGGCGATACGAGAGCGTCCACGAGACCGTCGGTGGGTTGGTGTTCGTGGCGGCCGTCGGCTGCGTGCTCGGCGCGGGACTCGCGGCTGACGCCTGGCTCAGTCCGTCCCCGGAACGGTCGACCCGGCCGAGCCCGGACCGGTTTCTCCGGGACGACCGGCTTTCGTCGGTGGCGGGCGCTGCCGCGTCGGCGGTCGCGGTCGCGCTGGCTCTGCCGCTGCTGACCCTGACCTCGATGCGGTTGGGCGACGCAATGGCGCACACCGTTGCCTCGCGCGCGGGCCTCGGGCCTCGGCCCGATGACGCGGCATTCTTCTGGCGCTTCAGCTCGGGATGGGACGTGGCCCGCGATCCGATGCTGTGGTGGACGGTGGTCTGTATCGGCGTGCTGGTCGGAGTGCTTGTGCTCTTCACCCGGGCGTGGCCGCGGTTCCTGGTGGTCCGGGCGTACCTTGCGGTGCGCGGCCGGCTGCCCTGGCGGCTGCCGGCCTTCTTGGCGGAGGCACGGTCCCGGCACCTGCTTCGCGAGTCCGGCGGCATGTACCAGTTCCACCACGTCCGCCTTCAGGAGCGGTTGGCCGGGCGGCCGCAGGCGCGCGCTGTGCCGGCGCCCGCGGTGGCGAGTGTTCCGTGGCCGAACAGGCGGCGCCGGGCTCTGTTGCACGCCGGAGTCGCGATGGTCATCCTGGTGGCGGCGGTAGCCGTGATCGTGAATCCGGCGGTGCGGTCCAGGCCGATTCGCCTGGACCCGCCGTCGCTGGCCGGGGACTTCGGCAGCCAGCAGCAGGTTTCCCTCAGCCGGGACGGCAGCCTGCTGGTGGTCACCCGTGACAATGTGATCGACGTGTGGCATCTGGACCTCGGCAAGGCACGGGGCCGGTACGCCGGCTTCCGCTTCCGGCACGATTACCTGCTTTCCGGCATCGCGGTGTCCGCCGACGGCGATCGGATCGCCGTCGCCACCACCTTCGCCGTGTACCTGCTGCGCGCCGACGGAACCCGGATCGGCACGTGGCCTCAGCCCGGTGCGGGTGCTCTGGAATTCTCCCCGGACGGCAAGATGCTGGCAGTCCATGTGAACGACGGGTTCCTTCAGCTGCTCTCGGTCGCGGGCAACAGGATGGTGCGGGCGGGGCGCCAGCCGGTGGCCGGGTACCCGGTGACGTTCGCGTTCTGGCCGGGCCGGCGATCCGGTGCGGTCGCCTACGTCGCCTGCGATGACCCCTATTCGTGGTGCCCCGACACGGTGGTGACGATGCCGGCGCCGAACGGTCTGCCGGTGAATTGGCCCACCGGGCACACCGGGCCTATGCGGTCGATGGTCTTCACCTCGGATGCGAGCACTCTGGTCACCGGAAGCTCAGCGGCCGCGATCCGGCTGCGGGCCACGGCTCATGACGGCACCCACGAGCCGTCGGTGATCGCGACGGGACTGATGGAGGTCCGCGCCCTGGCGCTGCCGGATGGCACAACCCATCGGATCGTCGCCGCGGACACCGACTCCGCCGAGATCTGGACGATCAACTAGGGGAGAGGAAACCGGTCAGCGCGTCCGCCGTGTGCGCCGCCCCCTTGTCCGTCATATGGATCAGGTCGTCGCAGTACAACCCCAGCCTGTTGTCACCCGACGGCGGTAGCTGCCGGGCCGACAGATCGAAATAGCTGACCTCGCTGTCCTCGTCCGCCACCTGCTGCCACGCATCCGTCAGCCGGCTGAAACCGTGCGCCCGCCCCGGACCCACCCGTGGCGACCCGTAGATCACAAACGACGGATCCGAGTGCTCCCGGACCGCCCTGATCACCGTCTTCAGGTTCCGCTTGATGGTCGGCCCCGGCACGCCGGTTCGCCAGTCGTTCACGCCGAGCTGCAGGATCACCAGATGCGGCCGGATCGTGGCCAGCCGGGGCGCCCAGGCCGGCACGTTCGACGCGAAGCTGCCGGTGGTCCGGCCGCCGTGCCCGCCGTTCCACACCTGGATGCCACGGTTCTCGTCGCCGTCGAACGTCACGAACCCGTTGATCCGCCCGGTACCGCTGACTGCGATCGTGTGACTGCCCGCCGGCAGCGGCCCGGACGACCAGGTGGTGCCGCCGGCGACCGCCGAGACCTGGCCGTCGACCGTCACCTGGAAACTGCCGCCCGCGTACCAGACCTGCACGCTCGTGCCGGTGAAGGAGTGCGTGAGCGAACCGCCCTCCAGGTCGTACCCCTTCAGAGCCCATCCGTCCTCGGGCGGCGCCGGCCTGCCGCCCGACGCCAGCACCGGCCAGCGCTCGGGGCGGCCCCACGCGGCCACGAAGTTCGCCCCGCCCGGCGCCCCGGGCACTCCGAACGCGTGGCGCAGGTTGTCGGCGAGCACCGACACATACCCGCGGCCGTAGGCGCTGCCGACACCCTCGGTGCTCGACGAGCCGATCACCGCGACGACGGCCGCCTCGTAACGCCGGTTCGCGAGCGCGGCATGCCAGGACAGCAGCGACAGCCGGTCGGTGACCGGATCCGCGGCGCGGGCGGGTGGAGCGGTGGCCGCGCCGGCGGCGATGCCGGCCACGACTGCCCCGCCGGCCACGGCGCCGGCCCTGATGAAATTGCGGCGATTCGTCATACAGTCGCCCCCCGATCTACATGCGACTTGTCCGCAGTGTGGGTGAGGGTGCCCCATCGGGGCAATAGACGGATCGGTGACTTTGGGTGCGTTTGTTCTCGTACATCTGGGCATCCGCGAACGCCAGAAGATCGTCCGGGCCGACCGTTCTGCGCTGCGTCCAGACGGTGGTGCCCAGGGCGGTCGAGACGCGCAGCGTCTCGCCACGCCAGCTGACGGGCTCACTCAGGGCGCGCACGATGCGGGCGCCGAGAGCGTACGCGGTATCGCTGTCAGCATCCGGACAGAAGATGAGGAACTCGTCGCCGCCGATCCGGGCGACCACATCACCCGAACGGACGGCGTCGGTGATCCGGTTGGCCGTGGCACGTAGCACGGCGTCACCGGCCTCGTGCCCGTACCGGTCGTTGATCGGCTTGAAGTCGTTCAGGTCGCAGTAGAGCAGGGCCAGGTCGCCGCCGAGCCCGTCGGCGTGCCGGGCGATCGCCGTCTCCATCAGGGTGAACAGTCTGCGGCGGTTGACCAGCCCGGTCAGCTCGTCGTGCGACGCCTGGTGGGCCAGGGCCTCCCGGTCGCGGCTGCGCTGCAGGTTCAGCCGGCCGATCCGGATCAGCACCAGCGGGACCGTCAGCATCGGCGCGATGGTGAGCAGCGGACCGTCGACGGGTGAGCCGGCGAGCTGGCCGATCGCGCCGACGACCGGGACCATCAGCATGGCCGCGCCGAACATGCCGAGCTGCAGTTTCGGCGCCCGGTCGGTGGCACGCACCCGTGGGTTCATCAGGTCGTGGGCGCTCGGGTGCAGGCCGGCCGCACCGAGGCTGAGGTACCCGACCGCGAACAGCAACGCCGGCACCGAGGCCTGGTCGGAGTCGGCCGGCAGCATGTTCACCACGGCGGTGCCGAGCAGGGTCAGCCCGAGCGCGCCGAAGAGGAACCAGAGGGTGATGTTGCCGCGCCCGCTCGTCCGGGCCACCCGCAGCAGCGCTCCGCAGATCCCGCAGAGCACCAGCAGCTGGGTGAGCGCGAACAACTGGGTGGCGGTCGTGTCACCCTTGGCCAGCATCTGCGGCCGGAACAGGAACTCCCAGACCGGCGCGGCGGCGGCGATGCCCCAGACGGCGGCGTCGATCGTGCCGCTCGCGTCGCGCGGCGTGTGCCGCAGGACGATCATCAGGCTCGCGGCCAGGAAGAACACGTACCCGGCCAGCGACGGCACCACGGCCAGCAGAGGTCCCGGGACCGTCGCACCGCCGTGCGTCGCGGCGGGCACGTACCAGGCGGCGTTGGCGATGCTGAGCAGTACCAGCGCCAGCATGGTGAGCAGCCAGGGACGCCGGTCGGGCAGCCGGTTGACGCGTACGCCCATCGCGATGCCCAGGGTCGCGACAACGCCGGAGAGCAGCATCAACAGCAGGCGTACCGGCTCCGAGCCGGTCAGATATCCGGCGGTGAAACCGGCGGCCACGACGAAGAACCCGATCGGCACGCCGAGCCGGGCCCACTGCCCTGGAGGTTTCACGACCGCCACCATCGCCAGCCGGCTCCCGGTCCTGAGAAATATGACAGCACCTGTCATGTCCCTGTTAGCGCCGCTGTCCTACGCTGTGGGCCCGGTCGACGACCGGTGTGAGCAGGGGGGGAGCTTCGCAGTGACGACGGCGACCGTGGTGTTTCTGATCATCGGCGGAGTCGGTCTGGCGATCCTCGCGTTCGCTCTCCTCGGCGGTGAGATCGCGCACCTCGGCGGTCTCGGAGCGGACGGTCTGGTCTCCCTGGAAGCGGTCGCCGGCTTCCTCGGCACACTCGGCTTCGCCGGCGCGATCGCCGCCGAGCTGTTCGATGCGCGTACCCCGGGATTTGTCGCCGCCGCGGCCGCGATCGCGCTGCTCGCAGCGTTCGCAGGCGCCTGGCTCGCGTTGCGTTTCTCGCGCGCCGCGCGTGACATGCCCACCGACGCCACACCCACCCGCCTGCACCTGATCGGCACGATGGGCGTCGTGGTGACCGCGGTGCCCGCCGGCAGTGGTTACGGCGAGGTGCGCGTCCGGCTCGGCGGGCAGCCGGTCAAGCTCTACGCCCGTGCCGAGCAGGCCCTTCCGGCCGGCACCCCGATCTTCGTGGTGGAAGCACCCACCGACACCAGCGTCGTCGTCGAGGCGACCCCGCCCACCGGAAAGGCCTAGATGTCACCCCTTCTGATCGCGATCGCAGGCGTGGTCCTGCTCATCGTTCTCGTCGTTCTCTTCGTGCTGTCCCGGATCAAGGTCGCCGGGCCGAACGAGGCGTTCATCATCACCGGCCGTAAAGGCCGGGTGACCCAGTCGGCCGACGGCACCAGCAGCACCGACCTCTCCGGGCAGAAAGTCGTGATGGGCGCCTCGGTGTTCGTCATGCCGGTCGTGCAGCGGCTCCAGTCGCTCGACCTGTCCAGCCGCCGCATCGACGTGAGCATCAAGGGCGCGGTCTCCAAGCAGGGCATTCGTGCCGAGCTGCACGGCGTCGCGATCGTGAAGGTCGGCGGCACCGAGGACGCGATCCGCGCGTCCGCCCAGCGGTTCCTGCACCAGCAGGCCGAGATCGAGGACTTCACCCGCGAGGTCCTGGCCGGCGCGCTGCGTTCGATCGTCGGCCGGCTCACCGTCGAGGAGATCATCCGTGATCGCGCCGCGTTCGCCAGCGCGGTCGCCGAGGAAGCCGAGCACTCGATGACCAACCAGGGTCTGGTGCTCGACACGTTCCAGCTGCAGGACATCCTGGCCGAGGGCTCGTACCTTCAGGACCTGGGCCGTCCCGAGGCCGCGCGCGTGCTCAAGGACGCGGCGATCGCCGAGGCCCGCGCCCGGCAGGCCGCCGAGCAGGAGCGTCTGCTCGCCGAGGAGGCGATCGCCGAGGCGCAGCGCAACCTGTCGCTCAAGCAGGCCTCCATCGCGGCCGAGATCGACGCGGCGAAAGCGAAATCGGCCGCGGCCGGCCCGCTCGCCCAGGCCGAGCGAGAGCAGGCCGTCCTCACCGAGCAGCAGAAGGTCGCCGAGCGCAACGCCGAGCTCAAGCAGCGCCAGCTCGACACCGAGGTCCGCAAGCCCGCCGACGCCGCTCGGTACAAGGTGGAGCAGGAGGCCGAGGCCGCCCGCAACGCCGCGGTCATCGGCGCCGACGCGCAACGTCAGGCGACCATCGCCGCCGCGCAGGCGTCCGCCGAGCAGGCCCGCCTCACCGGTGAGGGCGAGCGGGCCCGCCGTGCCGCGCTCGCCGAGGCGCACGCCATCGAGGGTGCAAAGGAGGGTGAGGCGGAGCAGCGCCGGCGTACCGCGATCGCCGAGGCCATCGAGCGCGAGGGTACGGCGGAGGCCGCGGCGATCCTGGCCCGTGGTCAGGCCGAGGCCGAGGCGATGGCGCGCAAGGCCGAGGCGTTCAGCGCCTACGGTGAGGCGGCCGTCCTCGACCTGCTGGTCAAGGTGCTGCCGCAGGTCGTCGAGGCCGCTGCCGCCCCGATGGGCGCGATCGACAAGATGACCGTCATCTCGACGGACGGCGCGTCGTCGCTGACCAAATCGGTGGCGAACAACGTGGCCCAGGGCCTCCAGCTCGGCTCCGACCTCACCGGCGTCGACCTGGCCGGACTCCTCTCCCGCCTGGGCGCCGCAACCGCCCCAGCAGCAGCAACAGCCTCCACCACCTCGGCGACCACCAACGCCACAACCCCGAAACCAGCAGCGCCGGCTCTCGAGGAGAACCACAACAAGTAGTAACCGCCCTCCGGCGGCCACCTACACCAAGCAGTAACCGCCTCCGGCGACCAGCCACAGCACGTAGTGACCGACCGCGAATGTGGCCGACCACGGCGAGCAGTAACCAGCCGCCCACCCGCTTCAGATGCGAGAGTGCCCGAAGCGGGTCAGGCGGGGCCCGCAGCCCGTCGCCGCGGCCGTGCCTGGGCAGATAGCGGCCGTTTGCGGGCAGATGCCGGCCGGTTCCGGGCAGATAGCGGAGAGTAACGACGGCGACGATCGCCAGCAGGTCACTGTCATTTCAGCTCGTCATGCCGGCGCCGGCGGCGGGAGAGGCGAGAGAAGCTAGAAGCGAGAGAGGCGAGAGAAGCGAGAGAGTTTGTGCAGCGCTTGGTCGAAGCCTCGCTCGGCAAGGACAACTCCTTCTTAAGCGGTACACCCACTGTGGATGTGGTTACACCCGCAATGGGTGTGGAGGCATTTTCGGCATGTCGCCCATGGGACGGCCCGGCATGTCGCCCATGGGACGGCCCGGCATGTCGCCCATGGGACGGCCCGGCAGGTCGCCCATGGGGACGGGCCCGGCAGGGCGGAGGGCGGTGCCTCGCGTGCTACTCAGGCCTCTGAACTGACCGGGAGCAGGACCTGGCCGAGCTTGAGGAGCAGGTCCTGGCCGGTGAACGGCTTCTCGATGAACGCGATGTCGTCGTCCAGGATGTGCGTGGTCCCGAGCAGTCCGTTGCTGTAACCGGACATGTACAGCACCGGCAACTCCGGCCGACGTTCGTGCAGCAGCTCGACCAGCCGGGGACCGGACATCTCGGGCATGATGACGTCGGTCAGCAGGACGTCGCACTTCTGCTTGTCGAACGCGTCCAGGGCTTCCGGGCCGTTGTTGGCGGCCACCACCCGGTAGCCTCCGGCGGCCAGGATGCGGGTGACGACGTGGGCCAGCGCCGGCTCGTCCTCCACGACCAGGACCGTGCGCCCGGCGCCGTCGGCGGGGGTGATCCGGGCGGCCGGGGTGTGCGGGGCCGCACCATCGGGCACCAGTGGCAGGTATATCCGGAACGTCGTGCCGATGCCCTGCTCCGAGTACAGGTTGATGCCACCGCCGGCTTCGGCCACGATGCCGTACACGGTGGCCAGGCCCAGTCCGGTGCCCTTGCCGTGTGGTTTCGTGGTGAAGAACGGCTCGAAGATGCGTTCGGCCACGTCCGGCGGGATTCCTTCGCCGGTGTCGCTCACCAGGATCCGGGCGTACACGCCGGCCGGCAGCGGTGGCTGCATGTCCAATTCGTCGCCGCCGAGCGTCGCCGTGTTGACCTCCAGGACCAGGGTGCCGCCGTCCGGCATCGCGTCCCGGGCGTTGATCGCCAGGTTGAGCAGCACCTGATGGATCTGACCCGGGTCGGCGTGCACGAAGATCGGACGGGCGGACGGCACCGCGATCAGGGTGATGTCCTCGCCGATCGTGCGTGCCAGCATCGCCTCCACCTCGGCGACCGCCGGATTCAGGTCCATGTCCTGCGGCTGGACGGTGTCGCCGCGGGTGAACGTGAGCAGCTGCCGGGTCAGGTTGGTGGCCCGTTCCGCCGCTGTCGTCACGTGCGCGAGGTCAGCGCGTACCTCCGGTTTGTCGTCGCACATCTCGGCCGCGAACTCGGTGTAGTTCTGGATGATCGCGAGGATGTTGTTGAAGTCGTGGGCCACGCCGCCGGCCAGTTTGCCGAGGCTTTCCATCCGCTGTGCCTGATGGCTGCGCTCGGCCATGGTGCGCTGCTGCTCGGCCGCCTCCATCGCGGCGGTGATGTTGCGGGCCACCACGGAAGCGCCGATCAGCGCGCCGGCAGCGTCGCAGATCGGGGCGATGTCGACGGCGATCCGGATCGTGGCGCCGTCCTCGCGTACCCAATCGGTTTCGTCATGCAGTGCCGTCGCGCCGCTGCGGATGCGGTCGAGCAGCTCGTCCGGCCGGTCCAGCACCGACACGGGCACCCCCAGCGTCTCGCGCGCGGGCAGGCCGAACAGCTTCTCGGCGCCGCGGTTCCAGGCGGTGACCGTGCCAGCGGGCGACAGCCCGATGATCGCGTCGTCGATGTGGTCGACCACTGTCGCCAGGATCGCCTGCTGGTTGGCGGCCTCGTTCACGGCCGCCTGCTCGCGGGCGCTCGCCTCGTCGAGGCGGTGCTGACCCCACGGGTCGACGTAGATCGCCCCGGGGCCGAGCAGCACCGCATAACTGCGCCGCAGCGTCCAGTAATAGATGCCGATCATGGCGGTGACGGCGTCCCAGATCGCGGTGACCCACAGCCAGGACGGCGACGAGTGGCCGTGGTCGGCGCCCCGGATCGTCATGAGCGCATGCAGGCCGTGGCCCACCGCGCAGCTGAAGAAGATCATCGCGGTGGCGACGGCGAGCTTGTTGGTGCGCAGCTGACCGGCCCGGTTCACCGGCACCACGATCGCCACCATGATCGCCATGTAGGCGACCATGATGATCAGGTTCCCGCCTAGGTAGAGCTGCTGCGGCACATCCTTACTGATCGGGTGCCGGGCAGCGGTACTTACCCTTCTGGGGCGCCGTGAAACTCAGGCGAGCATGCGGGCGAACTCCTCCGGGTCGAGGATCGGGATCTCCAGCTGGGCCGCCTTTTTCGCCTTGGTGGTGCCGGTCTCCGCGGTGACCAGCGCTGTCGTCTTGGCCGAGACGCTGCCGCTCGCGGTGCCGCCGAGGGCCTCGATGCGCTCGTTGACCGTCGTGCGGGTGTAACCGGGGACGCTGCCGCTCACCACGTAGACCTGGCCGGCCAGCGGTTTCGCCGAACCGTCGTCGAGCACCGCCATCGCCAGCCCGTGCGCCGCCAGCCGGTCGATCACATCGCTCATCGCGGCCAGGCCGTCGACGACGTGCTGTGCCTTGATCAGGCCCATCTTGTCGATCTCGGCGATCTCCTCGACGGACGCGGCGCGCAACGCGTCCATCGTCTTGAACCGGGACGCCAGCCACCGGCCGACCGAACGGCCGGTCATCCGGATGCCGAGCGCTGTGATGACCCGGTTGAACGGCTGCTGGCGGGCCTGGGCCAGCCCGGCGATGATGCGGCCGGCGGTCGAGGCGCCGACCTGCCGGCTGCCGTCGCTGGTGCGCAGTGTCGCGAATTGATCAAGCGTCACGTCGAACAGGGACGCCAGATCTTTGACCAGACCGGCCTCGACCAGCGCGATCACGATCTCCTCGCCGAGACCGTCGACGTCGAGGCACTCGCGGCTCGCCGCATAGGTGACAGCACCCACCACGGAACAGGAAGCGGTGTGGCAGCGCCAGAGCAGGCTCGACTTGTCCCACGGCTCGCCGCACTGCGGGCACACCTCCGGCGGAGTCCACGGGGTGAGGCCGTGCGGCTGCTCACCGATCGGCGAGGTGACCCGGGGGATCACGTCGCCGGCCCGCCACACCGCGACGGTCTGGCCGATGGCAAGGCCCTGGTCGAGGACCCACTGCGGGTTGTGCAGGGTCGCCCGGGCCACGGTGGTGCCGGCCACGTGGACCGGGTCGATGACGGCCCGCAGAGTGATCCGCCCGGTCCGCCCGACGCGCACCTCGATGTCGCGCAGCACGGTGGCCGCGGTGTCCGGCGGATATTTGAAGGCCGCCGCCCAGTACGGCGTGCGGCTGGCCAGCCCGAGCCGGCGTCGGGTGACCTCGCGGTTTGCCTTGATCACCGCGCCGTCGATCGGGAAGACCAGGTCGGCGCGGTGCGACCCGATCTCGTCGATCGCGGCGGTCACCTCCTCGGCGGTGATCCGCTCGCCGGCCACCGACGGAATCAGGTCGCAGGCGGCCGGGAAGCCGAGCCCGGCGGCGAACGCCATCCGCTCCAGGTGGCTGTCGAAGGCGCCACTCACGTCGTACGCCGCGAAGGTCATCGGGGTGTCGTAGGTGCGGTCGATGCTGCGGATCGACCCGGCGACAGCGCCGCGTGAGTTGACGAACGCCTTGGCGCCGGCGGCGACCCGGTTGGCGCTGGCGGTCTCGAAGTCGGCCACCGTCATGTAGACCTCGCCGCGGACCTCACCGGTCCAGCCGGTGGCGAGGGCGACCGGCAGGCCGGCGACACCCTTGCGGACCTGGGCGGTGACGTCCTCACCGGTGCTGCCGTCGCCGCGCAGCGCGGCAAGCGTCAGACGTCCCTCGACATATTCCGCGCGGATCGCCAGGCCGTCGAGTTTCACCTCGACCAGGCAGCCGTCGCCGCCCAGGGTGGCGACGAACTCGGCGACCTCGTCGGCCGTGGTGATCTTGTCGAGTGAGAGCATCGGCGTGGGGTGCCGCACGTCGCCGCCGGCCGACGAGCCCGCTGCGACAGCGGTGGTGACGCCCTGGTCGTCCCAGTCCGGGTTCGCCTTCAGCGACGCCGCGATGCGGTCGGCGAGCGCGTCGTAACCGGCGTCGGTCATCAGCACGTCGCCGCTGTCGTAATAGGCCTGTGCGGCCCGGCGCGCCTCGGCCACCGACTGATCGAACTCTTCACGGGTCACGAACACCATGGCGGCAGCCTAGAACAGAGGTACGACACTTTTCATGCTTGCAGGAAGCTGACCAGCCCATCCAGTTCCGGCTGTTTCGTCGCCTCCTGCAACGACTCGGCGAGCGCCTGGTCGTGGGTGGGCCGGGCCTGGTGGAGCAGGGCCTGACCGGCCGGTGTCAGCTCGGTGTAGATGCCGCGCCGGTCGTCGGCGCAGAGGATGCGGGTGAGCAGGCCCCGGTCCTCCAAGCGGGTCACCAGCCGGGTGGTGGCGCTGCTGGACAGCGCCGCGGCGCGGGCGAGCTGACGCATCCGCATGTGCCAGCCGTCCTGGCGGCTCAGCGCGTCGAGCACCGTGTACTCCACGACGGAGAGCTTGTGCGCGGCCTGCAGGCGGCGTTCCAGCTCAGCCTCGATCAGCCCGTGCAGGGCGGCGAGGCGGAAACTATGCCCATCGCGCTCTACGCACTCGCCGTCGGCGGGTTCGGGATCGGGCTGACCGAATTCGTCATCGCCGGCCTGCTGCCCGAGGTCGCCGCGGACTTCGGCGTCTCCGAGTCCGTCGCCGGCTATCTGATCTCCGGTTATGCCCTGTCGGTCGCGGCCGGCGCCATCGCGCTCACCGCCGCGCTCGTGCCGGCCAACCGGAAAGCGGCCGCGATCTCCGTCATGTTCACCGGTCTGACCGTCGCCAACGTGCTCGGGGTGCCGCTCGGCACTTTCCTCGGCCAGGCCGCCGGCTGGCGCGCCACGTTCTGGGCAATTTCGGTCATCGGCGTGATCTCGTTCATCGGCATCGCGGTGTTGATCCCCAGCATCATGAAAAAACCTGAAAAACCCGATTTTGCGATCTTCAGAAGCCGCCAGGTCTGGCTCTCGATGATCATCACGGTGCTCGGATTCGGCGGCATGTTCGGCGCGTTCAGCTTTATCGCGTACGCGTTGACCCAGGTCAGCGGCTTCAGTGTCGCGAACGTACCCTGGCTGCTCGTTCTTTTCGGGGTGGGTCTTTTCGCCGGCAACATCGCCGGTGGCAAGGCCGCCGACCTCAACCCCGGACGGACCCTGGCCGTGCTGCTGGCGGGCCTGACCGTCGTGCTCGCCGTCTTCGCGACGGTGGCCGGCAGTCAGATCGCGACCGTCGTGGCGCTCGTGCTGATGGGCGGATTCGGTTTCGCCACCGTGCCTGGCCTGCAGATGCGCATCATGACCCACGCGCAGGCCTCGCCCACGCTGGCCTCCGGCGCGAACATCGCGGCCTTCAACGTCGGCAACGCGTTCGGCGCCTGGATCGGCGGGCTCACTCTCGCGGCCGGACTCGGCTACACCGCACCCCTCTGGGCCGGCGCCGCCGTCACCCTCGCCGGCCTGATCGTTTTCGGTATCGCCGCGGTCCTGCCGCACGGCGAATTCACTCGCGCGAAAACCCTCGTCACCGGCTGAGCGGTCCGCTCCCGCTCCTTCTTGGGTACGCACGAAGCGCGAGCGCTCCACGCGTACCCAAGAAGGAAGCCGGCGGCGAGTCGCTCAGGCCTTGACCGGCTGGCGCAGCGGCAGCAGCGCGGTGCTCCAGGCGACGACCTGGTCCAGCAGCGTGTCGAGCTGGGGGAGCTGGTAGTCGCCGGGCTTGAAGACGCTGTAGTTCTCGAACTCGGTGGAGAGGGCGAGGGTGACCTGCTGGCGGACGTCGGCCATCATCAGCTCACCGGCGACCAGGCGCAGGTGCTCGGTCGCGCGGGCGCCGCCGACCGAGCCGTAGGAGACGAAGCCGGCGGCCTTGTTGTTCCACTCGGCGAACAGGTAATCGATGGCGTTCTTGAGCACGCCGGAGGTGCTGTGGTTGTACTCCGGGGTGACGAAGACGTAGCCGTCGTAGGAAGCGATCTTCTCGGCCCACCGCTTGGTGTGGTCGTTCTGGTAGCTGCCCATCGAGGGCGGGACCGGCTCGTCCAGGTGCGGCAGCGGGAAGTCCTTGAGGTCCACCAGCTCGAAGGTCGCGTCGCTGCGCTTGGCGGCGATCGCGTGCACCCAGCGGGCCACCGCCTCGCCGTTGCGGTTCGGGCGGGTACTGCCGATGATGATGCCGATACGAATGTTAGGCATGACATTTCCCTTTTATCGGACTTGGTGCGATCCACAAGCACGTTACTGGCCGCATTCCCGCCGCGCGTACGCTGTCGCGAACGTCTCCATTTGCCGACCGGCGTGTGCACGTCGGAGTGTGATGGCATGGGATGAGGTGCAGGAACGGGTCCTAAGCCCCTTACAGGAGGACGCATGCAGTCGCGTACCGATCTCGTCGAAGACTTGATGGCGCGTTTTCCTCACGTCCCGCGCGAGGCGGTGATCAAGGAGGATCTGCTGCGCGGAGGTCTCGCCTTCGACGACTCGGCGCTCACCGACAACGAAAAGGGTGACGTCAAGCCGAAGTCGTACTTCATCTTCTCCTTCGACCACCGCACGCTGCCCGAGCTGGGCGAAGCCGCGCTGCGCCGCCCGCCGGAGGAGATCGTGCTCACCGGTGGCCCGTACGACCTGCGTCGTACCGTGGTGTCGGTCCGGATCAACCCCTCGTCGCCGTACCGGGTGAAGCCGGACGCCGACGGGCGCCTCCAGCTCTTCCTCGACGGCAAGCCGATCGCCGACGTGGGCCTGCCACCGATGCCGGACTACTACCGGCACACCCTGGAGAACGGCAAGCAGGTCATGGAGGTCGCCCCGACGATCCAGTGGGGTTACCTCGTCTACCTGACGGTGTTCCGCGTGTGTCAGTACTTCGGCGCCAAGGAGGAGTGCCAGTACTGCGACATCAACCACAACTGGCGTCAGCACAAGGCGGCCGGCCGGCCGTACACCGGTGTGAAGCCGATCGACGAGGTCCTCGAGGCGCTCGAGATCATCGACAAGCACGACACGCTTCGCACCAGCACCGCCTACACCTTGACTGGCGGCAGTGTGACGTCCCAGGTCGGCGGCAAGACCGAGGCTGATTTCTACGGACAGTACGCCCAGGCGATCGAGGAGCGTTTCCCCGGCCGCTGGATCGGCAAGGTCGTAGCCCAGGCGCTGCCCAAGGCCGACGTGCAGCGGTTCAAGGACTACGGCATCCAGATCTACCACCCGAACTACGAGGTCTGGGACAAGCGGCTCTTCGAGTTCTACTGCCCCGGCAAGGAGCGTTACGTCGGCCGCGAGGAGTGGCACCGCCGGATCATCGACTCGGCGGAGATCTTCGGCGCCCGCAACGTCATCCCGAACTTCGTGGCCGGCATCGAGATGGCCGAGCCGTTCGGGTTCACCACCGTCAACGAGGCGATCGACTCGACGACCGAGGGCCTGCACTACTTCATGTCCAAGGGCATCACGCCCCGGTTCACCACCTGGTGCCCGGAGCCGACCACGCCGCTGGGCAAGACCAACCCGGACGGCGCGCCGCTGGAATATCACATCCGGCTGCTGGAGTCGTACCGCGCGACGATGGACCACTACGGTCTCTCCAGCCCGCCCGGTTACGGCCCGGCCGGCGCCGGCAACGCGGTCTTCTCGGTGAGTTCGTTCATGGACAGCCTGCCCGCCGCGCCGCAGGACTGATCTCGCTCAGGTTCCGTCCGGTTGTGGTCGATAAGCAGTCCGACTCACAACCGGAAGGAACCGCGGGGTTGATGCGACCACTGTCCCGGCCGGCCCGGACCGCGGGCTGGCTCGTCGTCGTCGCGTCCGGCTGGACTCTCGCAGCCGTCCTGCTCGGTGTCATCGGCACCAGAACAGCTGTTCCCGCCTGGTCGCTCTGGCCATGCACCGTCCTGGCCGTGCTCACCGGGGCCGCGGCCTGCGCGGTCGCCTCCGCCACCAGCGGCGGCGCCGGCTCCGTCTTCTGGCGACAATTCGGGTACGCGGTGACGCTGATCGCCGCGGGCACCGTGAGCCAGGCCGTGGACACGCAGCGCAGCCTGGGCGATGTCATGGCATTCACCCCGATCACCGGCCTGCTCTTCCTCGCGAGCGTTGCTGTCGGCGTGCACGCCCTCGTCCGGGTGCCCGGCGCCCGGCGTACCTGGCGGGGCACCCTCGCGCTGTTCCTCGACATCGCGATCGTCGCGGTCGCCGCCGGCCTCGTGCTGGCCCGCGCCCTGACCGTCATGCCCGTCCCGCTCCCGACCGGCGCTCTCGCCACCGCGGTGCAGGTCATCGTTCTCGGTGGCGCCGGCGCGGCCGTGGTCGCCGTGGTCAAGGTGGGCATGAGCGGCACCGGTGCGGTACACGGGCCGGCCCTGTGGATTCTCAGCCCGGTCGGCACCCTCGGCCCGATCTCGCTGGTGGTGGCCCCGGCCGTGCAGCAGTGGCCGCACCTGAACGCCACCGTCGTGGTGCTTCCGCTGTTCGCGGTGATGCTCACGGTGTCGGCGTTCTCGCAGGTCCGTGCGAACGTGGCCGGTTCTCCGGTGGCTCGGGCTGTCTCCGGTGAGCGCCGGCGTGGAATCAGCGCCATTCCGTACGTCGCGGTGCTGGCCACCTCGATCATGCTGATCGTCGCCATTCTGGATCTCGGATATCTGCCGGCCGGGTTCGCCGCCGGTGCGGTCTCGTTAATCGTGCTCGTGGTGGTCCGTCAGCACGTGGCGCTCTCCGACAACGTGCTGCTGCTGGACCGGCTCGCCGACAAGGCACGCCACGACGGTCTGACCGGCCTGCCCAACCGGCGGTTCTTCACCGATCTGCTGAACTCGGGCAGGCATGCGGCCAGCGGCACCGTGGCGGTCTGCGATCTGGACAACTTCGCGGCGCTCAACGACCGGCTCGGCGATGCCTCCGGGGACGCGGTGCTGCGTCAGGCGGGGGAGCGGATCGTGCGTACCGCCGGTGAGGGCGCGCTGGTCGCGCGCCTGACCGGCGACGAGTTCGGCGTCCTGCTGCCGGCCGGGCACCCGCTCGCCGCCGGCGACCTGCTGGCCGAGGCCCTGCTACGCGCGTTTCAGGAACCGCTGCCGGCCGACGGGCACGACCTGCTCGTCACCGTCACGGCCGGTGTTGCCGCAGGCAGTGGCGACACCGTCGCTGACCTGCTGCGCCGCGCCGAGCTCGCCCTGCAGGCGGCACAGCGGGTCGGCGCCGACCGGTACCAGCGGCACACCGCCGCGCTGGACACCTCCGCGCGCGACAGTGCCCGGATGGCCGCCGCGCTGCGCCGCGGCCTGGACACCGGCGAGTTCCGGCTCGTCTACCAGCCGATCGTCGAGCTGCCGCACGGCATCATCCGCGGGGTGGAGGCGCTGGTCCGCTGGCACCCGGCTTCCGGCGGGCCAGAATCCGGCGGGCCGGCCTCGGGCGGCCCGGCTTCCGGCGGTCCGGTCTCGCCGGCCGAGTTCATCCCGGTCGCTGAGCAGACCGGTCTGATCATCGACCTGGGTGCGTGGATTCTCGACACCGCCTGTGCCGACGCGGCGGCCTGGCATGCCCGCTGGGGTGCGGACGCGCCCCCGGTCAGCATCAACGTCTCCGCCCGGCAGCTGCTCGACCCGGATCTGCCGGGCTTGGTCGCCGCCGCGCTGAGCCGGTACGGCCTGGAACCACCCGGGATCACGCTGGAGATCACCGAGACCGCGGTGTTCGCCGGCGGACCGGCCCTGGACACCGTGCGGGCGTTGCGGAAGATCGGCGTCGGGATCGCTCTCGACGACTTCGGCACCGGGCACTCGTCGCTGACCCTGCTGCGGACCTGCCCGGTCACCACGCTGAAGGTCGACAAGTCGTTCATCGACGAGCTCAACGGCAGCCCGCAGCAGGAGGCGATCGCGGCCTCGCTGCGCGGGATCGCCGACACGCTGGGCCTGCGGGCCGTGGCCGAGGGTGTCGAGACACAGGACCAGGCGGACCGGCTGCACGCCCTGGGATACCGGTACGCCCAGGGCTACCACTTCGCCCGCCCCGCGCCGGCGGCCGAGATCGACCTGGCGCTCGCGCCGGCGGCCTGAGGCGTCCGGCGTGCGGGCAGCCGGACGGCTGCTCGGCGGCACCCGAGACAGCCATCCGGCTGGGCTTCCCTACTTCGCGGTGTAGCCGGTGATCTTGTTGGCCCAGGCGATGAACTTCTCCGGGTCGTTGTTGGCCCCGTGGCCGGCGTCCCAATACATGCTCGAATCGACGGTGTCGCCGAGCGTGGCGAATCCGGCGGCCAGGTTCGACGAGACGGTCAGCGCGGTGTCGGTGTCGCTGGTGCCGAGCCGGAAGAACCAGTTCTTCGCCCGGCCGTCGTTCTTCTCCTTGATGAAGTACATCGGGTTCATCAGGTTGAGCAGCCCGGCGACGTCCGCCTCGACGGTCGTGCCGGACTTCTTCGCGCTGTACTCGGTGAAGTGTCGTGCGTCGACGCTCTCCGTGCCGAACTCGATGTTCTCCCCGGCACTGAGGTCCAACGCGTCGAACGCCGGCGCCGCCTTCTTCCGGCTGGCCAGGTGCGTGAGGTAATCGGCGTAACTGAACGTCGCCTTCCCTCCGGACCACTTGATGAACGCGTTCGCCGCCAGGTAGGTGCTGCGTTCGGTGCTGGACAGCCCGGCCAGATATTCGGTCGCCGCCGGCTGGAGGTAGTGGTCCAGCAGGTAGTTCTGGTACCGCGCGCCGGTCAGCTTCGTGCCGTCGAGCCCGGTCAGCCCGAGCGAGTCCTGGTAGTCGGCGAACGTGCCGGCCAGTTCCTTCGACACGGTCGCGTCCACGGCCTGGCCGTTCGCCGGCAGGCTGCCGTAGAGGAACTCGTAGGCCGGGTCGGCGTTCTCCAGATCGGTGATCGGGCAGTACGCCGCCACCCCGAAGATCGAATCGCTGGCGTCGGCCGCGCCGATCTCGGTGAGATATGAGCTGTACAGGTCGCTGTCGCCGGACGCGCCGAGCAGTGACGAGACACCGCCGCCCGCGCTCGTGCCGTCCGAAACGATCTTGTCGGTGTCGCCGGGGAAGGTGTCCTTGTTCGACCGCAGATACCGCACGGCCGCCTTGAGGTCGACGATCACGGCGGGCGCCTTGCCGTAGTACTTGCCGTCGGCGCTCTTGTTGTCCCGCCCGCGGGCGCCGACCGAGACGACGACCCAGCCGGCCGCGATCGCCTCGGCGGCGTTCTGCCCGGTGCTGCCCATGCCGGTGGCGAGGGCGCCGCCGTTCCCGGTGTTCCCGCCGGGAGCGCCGCCAGGCGCGCCGCTGGGCATGCCGGCGCCTCCGGGGAAGCCGGCTGCGCCGCTGGGCATGCCCGCGCCTCCGGGGAAGCCGGCTGCACCGCTCGGCATCCCCGCGCCGTCCGGCATCCCACCGCCCGGCATTCCCCCACCAGGACCACCCTCGGTCTTGGAGAACGGGTCGTCGGTCGTCTTCGCCGAGAAGTAGCCGCCGACCGGGATCTCGAACAGGATCGGCGCGCCCGACGCGTCCACATCCTTCCCGTCGATCTTCACGGGGACGGCCACCGACAGGCTCTGATAGTCGATGTCGACAGGCTTCGACACATAGGGGATCTTGCTGTAGAGCCGGTAGGTGATCTCCTTGTCGCCCGCCGCCGTGGTGATCGTCGCGGTCTTCTCGGTGAAGCCGTCCTTGTCGAAGGTCAGCGAGTACGTCGTACCCGCGGCCGACGCCGAGTCCGTCGAATCCGAGTCCGACGTCGTGCACGCGGCCGCCATCGAAACCATGCCTGCCGCCCCGAACGCCAACACTGTCCTGCGCTTCATCCGCTGTGCCTGCCCTTTGTCGTGGAGAGGCCAAGCGTGCCGATTCGTACCCCCTGCCGACGTCGTCTCTGAGTAGAAACCGCAGGTACTACTCCAGTGGTATCAGGCCTGCTCGCCGGGGCGGACCAGGCCGCTCTGGTACCCGATGACCACGAGCTGCGCGCGGTCACGGACACCGAGTTTCGTCATCGCCCGGTGCACGTGTGTCTTGGCGGTCAGCGGCGACAGGACGAAGTGCTCGGCGATCTGCTCGTTCGACCGGCCGAGCGCGACCAGCCGCAGAACCTCACGCTCGCGGTCGGTGAGCGCTTCGAGCGAGGGCGGCACCGCCGGGGGAGGGGCGTCCGCGCCACCGAGGAACCGGTCGATCAGCCCTCGGGTGGCCCGTGGTGTCAGCAGCGCCTCACCGGCGTGCACCACCCGGATCGCCCGCAGCAGCTCGTCCGGCTCGACGTCCTTGCTGAGGAACCCGCTCGCCCCGGCCCGCAGCGCGGCGAGAACGTTGTCGTCGGCCTCGAACGTCGTCAGAACGATCACCCGAACCGCGGCGAGCCGATCATCAGCGGCGATCCGCCGGGTGGCTTCGAGACCGTCCATCCCCGGCATCCGGATGTCCATCAGCACCACATCGGCGGTGCCGGCGAGCGCGACGGCTTCCCGCCCGTCGCACGCCTCGCCGACCACCTCCATCCCGTCGGCAAGGTCGATGATCAGCCGGAACCCCGCCCGGATCAGCGTCTGATCATCAGCAAGCAATACCCGGACCGTCACAGCCGGTCACCGTACTCCACAGGTGCCGGCAACGTGGCGCGCACCCGGAACCGGCCGTCGGCCGTCAGCCCGGCCTGGAGCATCCCGCCGGCCGCCCCGGCCCGCTCGCGCATCCCGATCAGCCCGAACCCCGAACCGCCGCCGGTGAGCCCGGGCTCTGCCCCGCCGCCGGTCGGCGCGGCCGGGACCGCGTTGGTGACCTCGATGACCAGGTCGTCGCGTTGCCAGTCCAGCGTCACGCGCACCGGCTCGTCGAGGCGGCCGTGCTTGCGCGCGTTCGTCAGCGCCTCCTGCGTGATCCGGTATGCCGCCAGGTCACCGCTCGCCGGCAACACCCGTGACTCCCCGTGCTCGGCATGCGCGATCCGCACCCCGGCCGCGGTGAAACTGTCCAGCAGCTCGGTGAGCTGGCTCAGCCCGGGCTGCGGAAGGTGCGCCGAATCCGCCTCGCCCGGCTGCCGCAACAACCCGACGATCGACGTCAGCTCGCGCAGCACGATGCTCGACGCGCGCCGGATGTGGTTCAGCGGTGGCCCGGCCGCTTCCGGCTGCCGGGTCAGCGCGAACGCAGCCGCGCCCGACTGCACGTTGATCACCGCGATGTGGTGGGCGACCACGTCGTGCAGCTCGCGCGCGATCCGCAGCCGTTCCTCGGCCACCCGCCGGTGCACCTCCTCCTCCCTGCTCTGCTCCGCCCTGCGGGCTCGGCCCTCCACCTCCGCGATGTAGTCACGCCTGCTGCGCACCGCGTCACCCGCCGCCGTCGCCATCCCGGTCAGCGTGAGCCAGACCAGCGCCAGCGGCGTCCACCAGTTGCCGCCCGGGTTGCCGAACGCGGACGCTGCCCAGAGCAGCAGCCCGCACACCGCCGACACGGTCCACGACACGCGCCTCTCGTAGCGTGTCGCCATCTGATAGAGCGCCCACCCCACGGCGAAGACCAGCGGCGGAATGGTCCACCCGGCGACCAGGTAACCCACCGAGATCGCCGCCGACACGACCACCACGATCACCGGCGCACGCCGGCCCAGCGCCACCGCCAGCCCTGCGATCGCCGCCGTGACGAGGTCAGCGCTCAGCGGCACATGGTGCTGCTGCTCGCCGGCCCCGGTCAGCGCGCCCAACGCCGACAGCACCGCGACCAGCAGCCCGGCTCCCACATCCGCCAGCCAGCCCCGCATTGCCATCACGCTACGTCCGCGCCGCCGCCGAGACATCGGACCTGGGTCGTAAACCCTGGGCGGCAGCTACTACCCCGGTAGTAGTTCAGACCTTCGTCGGCTCGCCCCAGGGCTGGATCTCCAGGGGCAGGCCGGTCAGGCCGTTCTCGCCGAGCAGCATCCGGGCCGAGTTCTGGCCGAGCTCGCTGAGCATCAGCTCGTGCACCTGGATGACTCGGGACGGGCGCACCGCGCGTACGAAATCCGCCGCCTCGCCGAACTTGGTCCACGGCCCGCTGGTCGGCAGCAGCAGCGTCTCGACCGCGACCTCCGGCACCTCGTACGAGTCCCCGGGGTGGAAGACCCGCCCCTCGACGAGATAGCCGACGTTGTCGATGACCGGGATGTCCGCGTGGATCAGAGCATGCCGCCCGCCGTGCACCGACACCTCGAACCCGGCCGGCGTGATCCGGTCGCCGGCCGTGACGGCAGCCGCGCGCCCGCCGAGCTTCGCCGCGATGGCGGCCGGGCCGAACACCGGCAGGTCGGGGCGTTTGTCCAGCTCAGCGGCGAGCGCGGCCTCGTCGAGGTGGTCGAAGTGCTCGTGGGTGATCAGCACCGCGTCAGCGGCCGCGATCAGGTCGGCGGCGTTCGGCGTGAACGTGCCGGGGTCCACGAGCAGGGTCCGGCCGCCGTCGGTGAAGGTGACGCAGGCGTGAGCGTGCTTGGTGAGTTCCATGATCACAAAAGTACAGCCAGGCTGTATACTTTTCGGCATGACGCGGCCCACATCGGAAGCCGACATCGCGGAGCGCCTCCGCCAATCGATCGGCCGCTTCGTGCGTACCGTAAGGGCTCAGGCAGAAAGCCTCCCGCTGCCGCAGGCAGCAACGCTGGGTGCGCTCGGCAGGGCGGGGCCGCAGACGATCGCGCAGCTCGCGGCAGGTCGCGGGGTGAAACATCAGAGCATGAGCCGCACGGTCGGTGAGCTGGAGGCACACGCCCTGGTGACGCGCACGCCGAATCCGCACGACAAGCGCGCGGTGCTGCTCACCCTGACCACCGAGGGTGTGAGAGCGCTCGAAGCCGACCGCGAGGCCCGCCGGCGCTGGGTGGCGGCCGCGATCGAGGCCCGGCTGACCGAGGACGAACGCCACGCCCTGCACGCCGTGCCCGATCTGCTGGACCGGCTCTGCGAAGGGCCTTGAAGCGCCGGCGCTCCTGCGGATCATTACTGTCTGGGGTATGCACATCCGGCCGATTCACCAGGGCGACGCGGCGCGGCTCGCTGTTCTGCTCGAACAGCTTGGGTACGCGTCAACCGCCCGCGACGTCCGCCACCGCCTCGACTACTGGCTGGGTGACCGGGCGAGCGCACTGCTCGGCGCCGACGACGAGGGGACGCTGATCGGTGTCGCGGCCCTGCACATCACGCCGATCCTGGAGGTGACCGGCAAATTCGGCCGGCTCGCGGCGCTGGTCGTCGACGAGGCGAGCCGGGGCCGGGGCGCCGGCCGGCTGCTGATCGCGGCGGTCGAGGAGCGGGCACGCGCCGAGGGCTGCCTGTTCGTCGAGGTGACCAGCAGCAGCCATCGGGCGCCGGCGCACAAGTTCTACGAGAGCCTCGGTTTCGAGGACACCCGCGACGAGTCCCTCCGCTTCATCCGCAAGCTGCATCCGGGCGGACGCGTCGTGTGATCAGCGCAGCGACTCGGCCAGCGCCACCGCGTTCTTCTGGTCCGACCGCGGGAACGTGAGCGACACGCCGTCAGTGCCGGAGAAGGCGAGCCGCAGGATGCTCGCGAAGCCGATCTTCGCCTCGGCCAGGGCGACCTGAGTACGCGGCAGCTCGGCGAGGACGGTCTTGCCGGGCCCGCCAAGAATCGTCTGCGGCAGGAAGA
Organism: Actinoplanes sp. CA-015351; assembly: GCF_050955685.1. NCBI lineage: Bacteria > Bacillati > Actinomycetota > Actinomycetes > Micromonosporales > Micromonosporaceae > Actinoplanes > Actinoplanes sp. CA-015351. Next base: position 4,599,675 of record NZ_CP192102.1, on the reverse strand, counting down.
ACACCCGGTAATTGGTGACCACGACGAACTGCTTGCGGTGCGCGGCGAGGGCCGCCGCTCCGGCGCCGGCGCCGGCCAGGACGACGCCGTGGTGGGCGATGGTGCCGGCCCGGCTGGCGGTGAACGCGCCGACCATGGCCCGCGCCGCGGCGATCGGCTGTTCTCCCGGGTGCAGGAGGGATGCGACCCGCTCGAACGCCCGCGTCTGAAGCTTCTGCTGCATGGTGACTCCCCGTTGTGCCTGGCAAACGTGCAGATGCTAGGTGGGCGGGGAGCCACCGGTGATCATTCTTTCGGCCAGAAGATCCGGTTTACTCCACCACGTAGGTCGCGTCCGACCGGCCCGCCGCGTCCGTCACGGCCTGCACGTACATCAGGTAGTTGCTGTGCCGCAGGTACCGTCCCGGGTAGTTCTGCGACTCGAACGAGACTGCCGTGCTGCTGGCCAGGCCGGTCCGCCGGACGAAGCTCGCGTCACCGGCGAAGGCCGCGGTCCCGTCGTTGCGTTCGACGTACGCCTCGAAGTTGCGGTGCCGCAGGAAGTACCCGGGGAAGTTCGTCGACTCCAGCGAGACCGTGCCGGAGCCGGTGAGCCCGGTGACGATCCGGAACTGCGAGTCGGCCAGGGCCGTGACGTTGGCGTCCAGCCGGGCCCGGTACTCCCAGTGCCGGATGAACCGGTCGACGACGTTGTAGGAGCGCAGCCGTACCGGCGTGGCCCCGTCCGGAACCGGGATCCCGAAGTTCGGGGTGCCGTCGGCGTTCCAGTAGAACTTCTGGATCCGGGTCCGGCGGTTCGGATCGTTCAGCGGATCACCGGAGATGTCGCGGTAGTTCCGGTCGTGGTAGACCAGGATGTCGCTCTGACCATCCTCGGACACCGTGAACGAGTTGTGCCCGGGACCGTACTGGCCGGTGTTCGCATTGCTGGCGAAGACCGGGTTGGCCGACTTCACCCACGACGCCGGGTTGAGCAGATCGCTCCCGGCCGTAGCGGTCAGCAGGCCCAGGCAGTAATTCGCATCGGTGGCGCTGGCCGAGAACGTCATGAAGATCTTCCCGTTCCGCTGCACCACCGCCGGACCCTCGTTGACCTTGTACCCGCGGGTCTCCCAGGCAAGCGTCGGCACCGCGATCCGCGCTGTCGTCCCGGTGATCGTCCACGGGTTCGACATCCGCGCGATGTAGATGTTGGAGTTCGTGGCGATCCCCGGCTCCTGCTGGGCCCAGATCAGATATCGCACGCCACTGGCGACGAACGTCGACGCGTCCAGCGCGAACGTGCTCCACGGCGTGGTGATCTGACCTCTTTCGGTCCAGGCGGTGGTGAGCGGGTTCGCCGCACTGGTCTCCAGGACGTACATCCGGATCGCCCACACGTCGTTGGTGGCACCGGCGGCGAAGTAGACGTACCACTTGCCGTCGATGAAGTGGATCTCCGGCGCCCAGATGTGCGCGCCCATGATCCCGCCGGTGTGCTTGCGCCAGATGACGGTCTCCGCCGCGGTCGACAGACCCTGCAGCGTGGTGGCACGTCGCAGCACGATCCGGTCGTACTCCGGCACCGTCGCGGTCATGTAGTAGTAACCGTCGGTGTGTTTGTAGATGTGCGTGTCAGCGCGCTGATTGGCGATCGGATTCGTGTAACTCACCGCGGGCGCCGCTTGCGCCGGCGCCGCGGGGGAGAGGACGGCAGCGATCAGCGCGAGCACGGCGGCGGCTACAGCCGCCAGAAAACGACGAGGGTACGGGGACATGGGGCGGCCTCCGGATGGGTGTGCGCGTTCCCTTCGGTGGTCACGGCCGGCCCGCTTGCATCGAAGGTTAGCGATAACAATCCGGTAGTCAAGATGTTTCCGCCAAGTAAACTCAGGCGGTAGATCCGCGCCATGCGAAGTCGATGGTGCGCCCCAGCCAGACGACCTCGCCGTCAGCGGCCGGGTTCTGAAACAGCCGCCAGGACCCGGGAGGCCTCGCGCACCGCGGCGACGTTCTTGACGCCGGCCCGCGACCCGCTCAGCTTCGCGACGATGTGTTCTTTGACGGTCACCGGGTCGTACAGCGGCTCGCCGGACCCCGGCAGCGGCCCGACGACCGCGTCCGCGTTGCCGTCGTGGAAGAACGCGGCCGACCGGCGCCGCTCGATCGTCCCGTCGACCACCGGCGGTTTGACCCGATGCAGCGTCGACATCCACCGGTCGTTGGTGAGCCGGGCCGAGATGTCACCCAGGTTGATCAGCAGCGCGCCCTCGGCCGGCTGCACGTCGTGCCAGATCTTGTCGGCGCCGAGCACCTGCAACCCCGCGACCCGGTCGGCCCATAGGACGGTGACGATGCCGAAATCGGTGTGCTCACCCATGCCGGTCAGGTCGGCACCGAGCTCGATCCGGCCCGGCGGCAACGCGTAGTTGTTCATCCGCAACACATCGATCGAGTGGCTGGTGAGCTGCTCGAAAAAGCTCGGATCAACCCCGAGAGCGGCAGAGAAAACCCTGGTCAGGGTACGCGCAACCCGCCGCGCCTCGCGAAAATAGGGCTCGACGGAATCCTGGAAGGAAGCCGACGGCCAGGTGTTCGCCGCATAGTCGTCATCCGACAGCGCGGCCGCCGGATAGTCGGCTGCCGAGGCACCCACGTTGAACGCCTCGAAGAAGTCGTTCATCCGGCTCACCGGGTCGACGCCGAGGCTGTAACTGAGCGACTCGCTTTTCGGCGGGCTGTACCCACGGTTCTCCGCGGGCGGCCGCACGAACGCCTTCTTGGCGCCGAGCTCCTGGCCGAAGAACTCGTCGATCGCCGACGCCAGCCCATCGGTGATCGCGGCAGGCACCCCGTGCCCGACGACCTGCATGAACCCCACGGTGCGGCAGGCGTGATCAAGAGCTTCGGCGGTGGCGGCGCGCGCCTCGGCGGAGCCGTCCTCGACCCAGGGGCTGATGTCGACGGTGGGAACAACGAACATCCCCGCAGTCTGGGCGACAGTTGTTTCCACCCGATGACCTATCCGGGGCGGCGGGCGCTCGGTGTCACCAGACCTGTTTCGTACGCCACCACGACAGCCTGGACCCGGTCGCGGAGCTGGAGTTTCGTCAGGATCCGGGTGATGTGGGTCTTCACGGTGGCCTCGCTCAGCCCCAGCCCGGCCGCCAGCTCCGGGTTGCTCAGCCCGCCCGCGAGCAGTGTCAGCACCTCCAATTCACGGGGCGTCAGCGTGGCCAGGTCGCGGTGCAGGGCGACCCGATCCGGATTCGCCTGGGCGAACCGCTCGATCAGCCGCCGGGTGATCGTCGGGGCGAGCAGCGCGTCACCGTCGCGGACCATCCGGACCGCGTGCACGAGGTGGTCCGGCGTCACGTCCTTGAGCAGGAAACCGCTGGCACCGGCGGTGAGCGCCGCATAGACGTACTGATCGAGGTCGAACGTCGTCAGGATGACCACCCGGACCGGGTCGCCGGCGCTGGTGACCGGGCTGTCGGCGAGGATGCGGCGGGTCGCCTCGAGGCCGTCGAGTTCCGGCATGCGGATGTCCATGAGCACGACATCGGGGCGCAGCCGGCGCGTCGCGGCGATGGCCTCGTGCCCGTTCGCCGCGTGGCCGGCCACCTCGATGCCCTCGGACGCCAGGATCATCGAGAAGCCGGTCCGCACCAGCGCCTGGTCGTCCGCGATCACCACCCGGGTCATGCGGCACGCTCCTCGGCCGTCCCGGCGGGGCTTGCCGCGTCGTCCGGGGACAGCGGGATCGTCGCGTGGACGCGGAACCCGCCGCCGACGCGTCGCTCGCTGGCGAGGCTTCCTCCGTACACACGTAGTCGCTCGGAAAGACCCAGCAGCCCGCTGCCGCCTCCGGCAGGAGCGGGACCACCGATCTCGGGGCGCAGCGCCGGCTCGTCGTTGACGACCTCGGCGCTCAGCCGGCCTCCGGTCAGGCGGACGGTGACCGAGGTCCGCGCGCCCGGGGCGTAACGCAGCGCGTTCGTCAGAGCCTCCTGCACCACCCGATAAACGGTGAGGTCCAGACCGCGCGGCAGATCAACATCGGTCACCGCGAGAGTGACCGGCTGGCCTGCCTGGCGGACGCTCTCGACAAGCGACTCCAGCTGGTCGAGGCCCGGCTGCGGGTGCAGCAGATCGTCGTCGGGACCGGGCGCGAGCACACCCAGCAGGTGCCGCAGCTCAGCCATGGTCTCCCGGCCGCTCGCCTCGACGGCGGCGAGCGCACCCCGGGCGGCCTGCGGGTCCTGGGCCAGGACCTTGCCGGCCGCGCCCGCCTGGATGGTCATCACACTGACATGGTGGCTGACGATGTCGTGCAGCTCGCGGGCGATCCGGGCCTGCTCGTGCGCGACGGCGAGCCGGGTCGCGGCCTGCTGTTCGCGCTCCAGCGCCTCGGCGCGCTGCTCGGACGCCTGTGCGCGGCTGCGCGCGGCCCGGACCGCGACACCGAGCAGGCCGATCGGCATGACGAGCACGAACACACCCGCCCAGTCGGGCAGACTCGGCCAGGTGTCACCGTCGGCCGCGGCGAGCACGATGCAGGCGGCGAACAGCACGCCCATCGACAGCGCCGCCGACCGCCCGTGGATGGCGACCGCGTAGACGCCGATCAGCAGGGCTGTCAGGTTGGCCAGGTTGCCGTCGATGTCGATGGTCGTCAGCGCGACGAACTGGAACGCGAAGCAGATGATCGGCCATCGTCGCCGGCCCAGCAGCGGAAGCGTGACCAACAGGTTCGCCGCCAGGATCTTGCCGGTCGGCTCCTCCGGCGCGAACGTGTGGCCGGGGAACATCACCTCCGGCGGCAGCGGTAACGCGGGCGCGTCACCGCCCCCGCTGCTCGTCCACACGGCGGCGAACGTCAGCAGCACGACGAGCGCGAGGTCGAACCAGACCACGTGCTCGCCGGTTCGCCACACCGCGAGGATTCGGGACACGCCAACATTCTGCCGCCTGCCGCGCCACAGGGCATCGGCCCCAGTGACTACATCCCAGGTATGACGCCCTCGCCGAAAGACCATCACGCGCCCGATCCGCGACACCCCTGGCCGGGCCTAGCGTCCCGGTCCATGACAGATCTGGTACGCCTCGACGCAGTCACCAAACAGTACGAAAGCGCCGGTCCGCCCGCCCTCGACAACGTCGACCTGGCCATCGCCGAGGGTGAGGCGGTCGCGGTGATGGGCCCGTCCGGCAGCGGCAAGTCCACGCTGCTGAACCTGGTCGCCGGCCTGGACCGGCCGACCAGTGGTTCGGTGTCGGTCGGCGGCACCGGGCTGAACACACTGTCCGAGACCGCCCTGGCGAAGCACCGCCGCACCGGCATCGGCATCATCTTCCAGTTCTTCCATCTGCTCGACGAACTCACCGCCCGGGAGAACGTGGTGCTGCCCGCCCAGCTGGCCGGCATCGGACGCAAGGCGGCCCTGGCCCGCGCCGGTGAGCTTCTCGACAGCCTCGGCCTGGCGAGCCGGGCCGGCGCGTTCCCCGCGAAGCTCTCCGGCGGCGAACGTCAGCGGGTCGCGATGGCCCGCGCCCTGATCAACCGCCCCCGGCTGCTGCTCGCCGACGAACCGACCGGCGCTGTCGACGCGACCGCCGGCCAGCAGGTCATGGAGCTGCTGCGCGACCTCAACCGCGGCGGGCAGACGATTCTGCTCGTCACCCACGACCCGGAACTGGCCCGGCGCTGCGCCACCCGGATCGTCGAGGTCCGCGACGGGCACCTGCGTGAGCGGGTGGCGGCATGAGCGAGCGTGCGAGCGAATCAGCCAGCTCGGTATTGAACTCATGCCGACGCCGGAGCGAAGCGGAGGTGGCGGCATGAGTGCGGTGCTGCGCGCCGCCGGGTCGGGTGCCCGGCGGCGCAGGGTGCAGAGCCTCGTGATCGGCGCGGTGGTGCTGCTCTCGGCGGCGACCGGGGTGCTCGCGCTCGGGTTGATCATCGCGTCGAGCGCGCCGTTCGACAAGGCGTTCGCCCGGCAGAACGGCGCACACGCGGCGGTCACCTACGCGTCGTCGCAGGTCCCGGCGAATCCGTCCGGCGTCACCGCCTCGGCCGGTCCGTACGCCACGATCGATGCCGATCTGGAGGGCGGGCACACCAAACGGCCGCCCGGGGCGATCGTCGGCCGGGAGACCGCCGGCGACAGCGTGGATCGCCTGGCAGTCAGCGACGGCTCCTGGCTGACCGGTCCCGGTCAGATCGTGCTGAGCCCGAGAACGGCGGGGTACGGCCAGTTCCATATGAAGATCGGCGACACGATCACCGTGGGGGTGGAAGGTTCGCCCGTGCTCACCGTCGTCGGGATCGCGTCGTCCGCGACCTCGACGGCCACGGCCTGGGTGTGGCCCACCGAGTCGTTTCTGGTCAAGCCCTCCGGATGGCAGATGCTGTACCGGCTGGCCGACCCGTCCGCCGATCTCTCCTCGCTGACGGCTGGGCTCCCGGTTGTCGGCTCGACCAGCTGGCTGGCCGTCAAAGCGCAGGCCGAAGGCGTGATCAAGGTGTTCGTGCCGTTCATCCTCGCGTTCGCGGTGCTCGGCCTCGTCCTCTCCGTGATGATCGTCGTGAACGTCGTGTCCGGTGCTGTCGTCGCCGGGTTCCGGACCATCGGCGTACAGAAGTCGCTCGGTTTCACGCCGGGTCAGATCACCGCGATCTATGCCGGTCAGGTGTTGATCGTCGGCATTCCGGCGGGTGTCCTGGGTGTGGTCCTCGGGCATTTCGCCGCGATCCCGCTGCTGAGCCAGACCAGCGACGCGTACCAGGTGAGCGGGGTTCCGTCGGTGCCGCTGTGGGTCGACGCGGCCGTGCTGCTCGGCGTGCTGCTGCTGGTCGCGGCCGCGGCGGCCGGTCCGGCGCTGCGAGCCGGCCGCTTCTCCGCCGTGCAGGCGCTCACCGTGGGCCGGGCGCCGCGCGGGGATCGAGGCGTCCGGATCCGCCGGGTGCTCGCTGCTCTGCCGTTGCCGCGTGCGATCGGATTCGGACTCGGTACGCCGTTCGCCCGCCCGGCCCGCAGTCTCGTGACAGTGGTGGCGGTGCTGCTCGGGGTGACGACCGTGGTGTTCGCGGCCGGGCTGGCGGCGTCGCTGACCCGGATCTCGGAGGCGGGGAATCGGACTCAGGCAGTGCCGGTGCGGGTGGGCCTCGCCGGGCCGGTGCGTCACGAGGGGGCTCCGCCGCCCGGGGCGGTTCCGGAGCAGGGGGCTCCGCCGCCCGGGGCGGTTCCGGAGCCCCGAGCGGTCGACACCGACGCCATCCGGAAGATCATCGAGGCGCAGCCGGGGACCGCGCACGTGGCGGGCGAGACCGAGGAGAGTCTCACGATGGCCGGTTACACCGAGCCACTGACCGTCCGTGCGTACCAGGGTGATGCGTCCTGGGCCGGATATCCGCTGATCAACGGTCGGTGGTACTCCGGCGTGGACGAGGCGGTGGCCGGCTCCCGGATGCTCAAACTGACAGGTACCAGGGTCGGCGACACCATCACCCTCGGTACCGGCAAGACGGTGACGATCGTCGGCGAGGTGTTCAGCAACGGCTCCGACGCCACGATCATGATGGACATGGCCGGTTTCGACGGCTTCACCCCGCGCACCTTCGAGGTGGGGCTGACCGAGGGCACGTCCGAGCAGGCGTACGCGTCTGCCCTGCGGGACGCGCTTCCGGAAGGCCAGGCGGTTCCGCAGATCAGCACGGAGACGCAGGAGAACGAGGTGGTCGCCGTGATGATCGCGCTGATCACCACGCTGACCGTGCTGCTCACCACGGTCGCCGGCCTGGGCGTCTTCAACACGGTCATGCTGAACACCCGGGAACGGATCCACGAGATCGGCGTCCTGAAGTCGGTGGGAATGACGCCCGGCCAGGTCAGGCTGCTGGTGCTCAGCTCGGTGGCGCTGATCGGCGCGCTGGGCGGTGCGCTCGCGGTGCCACTGGGGTACGCCCTGCACGGCTGGGCGCTTCCGGTCATGGCCGAGTCCGCGAGCCTGGTGCTGCCGGCGTCGATCCTCGATGTCTATCGTCCGTGGACGATGGTCCTGCTGGGCGCGGCCGGCGTGCTGCTGGCATCGTTGGGCGCCCTCGTGCCGGGCGGATGGGCCGCCCGGACGCGAGCATCGTCAGCCCTGCGCGCCGAATAACCCCCTCCGGCTTGTCACCTGCGCTGGCTAGCCGCGCCGTCAAGCCCCCAGCAGCAGTTACCCTGCTGGCCGACTCGCTGGAGTCGACGATGGTGTGCGGTTGCGCCATCGGACCGACCCGAAACTCACAAGTTCCACCGCCGCGCCCAACACCCGGCCCGTTTTCGCCCGGAGCAACCGCACGACCGCAGTTCAGTGTGTTGATTTAGGGTGCGATCCGCACCGCATGTCCACACGCACGCCACGAAACGGCTGCTCGTGTCGACGTCAGGTTCCCATCGCACCCGAAATCGAGAAGCCGTGGGGCTGGCTGCGGCGGAGCCGGCCCGCGCGGTGTGTGGCGGTGTGTGGCGGTGCGTGGCGGTGCGTGGCGGTGTGTGGCGGTGCGTGGTGGTGTGTGGCGGTGTGGCGGTGTGGCGGTGCGTTATACCAGCGACCTGTTTCCGTCGCTCTGGATGTCGTGCCCGCGGGCATCGTGCCGATCTTGGAAACTGGCGGGTGCCTGGAGGCCCTGTCTGGAGGCCCACCACGCTCCACGCATCGGCGACCGGCCCGTCCCGTCGTGACCGGGCGTGACACCCCGCAGTCAGAAGTCCCCAAGATCGCGGACTGGTGGGCTCGTGCCAATCGGCGGGATGCCGGGCGCATTCCGGCGTGGCCGGTCGTTTTCGGCGAGCGGTTCCTCAGGCGGTGGGTGAGCCGTAGCCCAGAGAGGTCATCACGGCTGATGACCTCTCTGGGCTACGGCTCGCCTCCGACGAGACCCGCGGCATCGGCGGCAGCCGGCCGGCCGGGCAGCCGGGCAGGCGGCGGCCGGGCGGCCAGCGTCGCGCGAGCCGACCACCGATGCGTGTTGAATTTGGGCGCGGATGGAACCCGAAATCAACACGCTGGCCTCGCCACCTCGCCATCTCGCCATCTCGCCATCTCGCCACCTCGCCATCTCGCCATCTCGCCATCTCGCCATCTCGCCGCCTGCCCGGCTCGCCGGCTGCCCGGCCGGCCGCCACCGCCGATGTCAGAGTTCGATGTCAAAAATGTTGTACATGGCTGCTACGCTCGCCGTGTCAAAGATTCTTTACAAGGGTGGGGTGTCGCGGTGGCGCACGAGGAGAAGCGGGCCTGGATACGGCTTGTTGTCGCGGCACTCGGATACGGCGCCTATCTGGCCGTCGTCCTCAGCCGGTCCGGCGGGCGGCCGGTGCACGAGGTCGCGTACGCATCGGCGTTCCTGATCTCAGTGGGCGCGGCGATCGCCGCCGCAGTGGCCGCGGAGACCGCCTGGGCCGCGCTCAGGTCAAGAACGTCAAGAACATCGAGAACGTCAAGAACGTCGAGCGCGTCGAGCGCGTCGAGAACGTCAAGCGCGTCGAGCGCGTCAAGCGCGTCGAGAGCCTCGAGAACCTCGCACGCGTCCGACGAACGGGACCGGGAGATCGGGCGACTCGGCGACCACGTCGGGCAGGCGTTCGTGGTGATCGGTGCGGTTGCCGCGATGCTCCTGGCGATGGCCGAAACCGACCATTTCTGGATCGCCAACGCCATCTACCTGGGATTCGTCCTCTCGGCGATCCTGGGCGGCATCACCAAGGTCGTCGTCTACCGCACCGGCGTCCCGCAGTGGTGAAACCGACCCGGGTCACCAACCGGATCCGCGCGCTGCGATCGGCGCACGGCGAGATGACCCAGGCTGACCTGGCCGATCGTGTCGGCGTGACGCGGCAGACGCTGATCGCCATCGAACAGAGCCGTTATTCGCCGTCGCTGGAGGTCGCCTTCAAGATCGCCCGTGAGTTCGGCGCGCCGCTCGACGACGTCTTTCAATATCCCGACAACCCGGAGGAGTAGCCCGTGAAAGCCATCGCCTCAGACCGATACGGATCAGCGGACCGGCTGTCTCTGCGTGACGTGCCCGCCCCGTCGATCGGTGACGACGACGTGCTCGTCGAGGTGCGCGCCGCCGCCGTGGACCCGGGCGTCTGGATCTTCATGACCGGCCGGCCCCTTGCCGCGCGTCTCGCCTCCGGGCTCCGCAGTCCCCGCAACCCGGTCCTCGGCCGCGCCCTCGCCGGCGTGGTCGCGGCGGTCGGCGCCCGCGTCACCCGGATGCGGCCCGGCGACCACGTCTACGGCACCGGCGAAAGCGGCACTTTCGCCGAATTCGCCCGCGCCCGCGAACGCCGCCTCGCCCGCATGCCCGCGAACCTGACCTTCGAACAGGCCGCCGCAGTGCCCATCTCCGCGGTCACGGCCCTGCAGGCCCTCAAGGACGCGAGGGTACGCGCGAACCAGCGCGTGCTGGTCATCGGCGCGGGCGGTGGCGTCGGCACCTTCGCCGTGCAGCTGGCCAACCACCAGGAAGCGCAGGTCACCGGCGTGTGCGGCCCGTCGAAGGTGCAACTGGTCCGCAGTCTCGGCGCGGTGGACGTCGTCGACTACACGCAGCGCGAGATCGACAGCACCGGAGTGCGGTACGACGCGATCATCGACACCGCCGGCAACCGGCCGCTGGCGCTGCTGCACCGGGCGATCACACCGGACGGGACGATCGCGCTGGTCGGCGGCGGCCACGCGACGGGCCCGGTGCTGGGCGGTTTCGGACGCCAGATGGCAGCCCCGCTGATCTCGGTGTTCCGGCGGGCCCGGCTCGTCGGCGTGACGGCCGGTGAGCATCACACCGATCTGGACGAGCTGACAACGCTGCTGGAGTCGGGCGCGATCACCCCGGTGGTCGGCCGCACCTATCCGCTGGCGGAGACTGCCGACGCGATCCGTCACATCGAGGAGGGGCACCCGACCGGCAAGGTGGTCATCACGGTCCGCGGCTGAGGACTCAGGCGCGGGAGATGATTCCGGCCAGGTCGAGGCGTGCGTCGAGAACCCCGTATTCCAGACTCCGCTCCGAACCCAGCCGCGCGGCCACAAATCCGTCTGCCACCGCGTCGGGCGCCTCGCGGATCAGCACCGCTGCCTGCAATCCGAGCGCCAGCGCCTCCACGACCCGCCGGGCCTGGCCGGCCGCCGACGCCGGATCGGCCGCGACCTGCCCGATCAGCTTCCGGGTGGCCGCCACGTGCGCGTCATAAACCGGATGGACACCGAGCGCCGAAGCCAGCTCCTGATCGACGGCCGCCACCGACTCCGGCTCCCGCGCCATCGCCCGCAGGACGTCCAGGGCGATCACATTTCCCGACCCTTCCCAGACCGCCATCACCGGCTGCTCCCGATAACGGCGGGCCAGCGGGAAACTCTCGGTGTAGCCGTTTCCGCCGAGACATTCGAGGGCCTCGTAAGCGTGGTTCGGCCCGCGCTTGCACACCCAATACTTCGCCACCGCCGTCGCCAGCCGGGAGAACGCCGCCGCTGAGGGATCGTCATAAGCAGCGGCCAGCCGCAACGCCGTCCACGTCGCCGCCTCCGCCTCCAGCTGCAGATCGGCAATCACCGCGGTCATTGCCGGCTGGTCGATCAGCACGGCACCGAAAGCACTCCGGTGCCGCACGTGCCAGGCCGCCTCGGACACCGACTGCCGCATTCCGGCGGCACTTCCCAGCACGCAGTCGAGCCGGGTCTGCGCGACCATTTCGATGATCGTGCGTACGCCGCGGCCCTGCTCACCGAGCAGCCAGCCGACGGTTCCGTCGAGTTCGATCTCGGAGGACGCGTTCGACTTGTTGCCGAGTTTGTCCTTGAGCCGCTGAATCCGGAAGACGTTCGCAGAACCGCCGGGCAGCACCCGGGGGACCAGGAAGCAGGAGAGCCCGCCGGGTGCCTGCGCGAGCACCAGGAAAGCGTCCGACTGCGGGGCCGAGCAGAACCACTTGTGCCCGGTCAGGCGCCATGTGCCATCGCCATTTTCGAGAGCACGCGTGCTGTTCGCGCGTACATCGGACCCGCCTTGTTTCTCCGTCATGGCCATGCCGAAAATCGCTGAGGTCTTGGTCGCGGGGTCGTGAAGTTGCGGGTCGTAGACCCGCGAATAGACCTTCGGCAACCATTCCGCAGCCAGCGAAGGCGTGACATTCAGCGACGGCACGACGGCGTGGGTCATGCTCACTGGGCATGCGTGCCCCGGTTCGATCTGCGCGAAGAGCATGAATGTGGCGGCCCGGGCCACGTGCGCGCCGGGCCGGGGCGACGACCAGCAGCTCGTGTGCGCGCCGTGGGAGATCGCCGCGCCCATGATCCGGTGGTACGCCGGATGGAAATCGACAGCATCGATCCGGTTTCCCCACCGGTCGTGGCTGGCGAAAACCGGCGGGTTGATGTTGGCGAGCTCGGCGTCGCGCTGGAAATCGGCCTGCCCGACCAGCGCGCCCACCTCGCTGAGCTGCTCGGTCGCCCACTGCGCGTCGTATCGTTTCACGGCCTCGGTCATCGCCGGGTTGATCAGGTACTCGTTGAGCCCGGCCCGCGCCGGCGCCTGGTTGACCACCTCGTGCGTCATGACGTCCTCCCGGCCAGGAATGCGAGTTGTTCGCGGGCAGCCTCAGCTGCCGCGACGCGAGCGGCACGCAAGGCGGTCTGGTCGCGCTCCAGCCGGGACGGCAACGGATCATGGGTACGCGGGGCGAGCGCGATCGTGCTGACCCCATGACACCAGCCCGCCCGGACCTGCTGCAACGTCTCCCGATAACGATGCGGGCGCCCCTGGTAGGCGGCGGCGAGCTGCGGATTGAGCCGGCGCAGATAACGCTCCGCGACGACATCACCGGCGCCGTAAGCGGGCTGCGTTCCCGGCGGCCGGGTGGCGAGCACGATGGCGTGGGTGGCGCCGAGCGTGGCGGCGGTGAGCACCGGCACGGCGTCCACGATGCCGCCGTCGAGCCAGCGCCGGCCGCGCAGCACCACCGGTTCGCCGGCGAGCATCGGCAGCAGGCCGGAAGCGTGGATGCTGCCGATCAGGTCGGCCCGGTCGGTGAAACCGGTCAGCGCCTCGGCGAGCCCGGTGTCGACGTCGGTGGCGACCATGGCGAGCCGGCCGGCCCAGTCGGTGCCGGCCGCGGAACCCACGTCGAACAGCTCGTCGACGTGGCTGACCAGGCGCAGCCCGTCGATGACCGGGCGGCCTCGGACGATCCGCCGCACGTCGATGAACTCGGGGGAGGCGAAGACCTCGGCGTAGGAATCGGCCATCGCCTCGGCCTTGCCGACCGCGAGGGTGGCCGCGTTGACGGCCCCGGCGGAGGTGCCGACGATCAGGTCGACCGCGGGGAGAATGCCCTCCTGCTCGATGACGGCGGCCATCGTGGCGGAGACGATGCCGCGCATGCCGCCGCCTTCGATGACCAGGGCCACGGTGGCGCCGTCGTCGGTGTCGCCGGTGCGGAGGCGGTCGCGCAGGATCTGCTGAACGGTGGGGACGCCGGTTCGGCCGTACCGTGGCCGGGTCGTGGGCAGTGTCGGGGTGGCCGTTCCCGGCAGCCGGGACATTTCGGATTTATCGGAAATGTCGGCCGCGGAGACCCCAGACGCCGGTGCGGCCCCCGCCCTTTCTGGAGCCACTATCGTCCCCTGGGCCACCGCCACCAGCACCGCCGAACCGTCCTCGGCGACCGCGTGCAACTCACACCGGCAAGCCGCCCGCCGCCCGGTGGTATTCAGCACCATCCCGTGCGCCCGCAGAACCTGCCCCTGCGCCGGTGCCAGATAGTCGATGCTCAAACCCGACGTCACCACGTCCGGCCCGAGCGCCGCTCCGCCGGCGAACGCGAGTGCGGTGTCGGCCGCGTACGCAAGAATCCCGCCGTGGACTGCACCGCGATGGTTGGTGATCTCCGGGCGGATGTCGAGCTCGACCACCGCGCTGCCCTCACCGAACGAAACCAGGCGGGTGCCGAGCATCCGGGTGACCGACTGATCAGCGAGAACCCGCTGCGCGACAGCAAGAGACGGCGTCATCGGGTGGCTCCCAGCGCGCGTCATCGGGTGGCTCCCAGCGCGCGTCATCGGGTGGCCCCCAGTGCTCGGAAACAGAACACCCGGATCCCGTCCATGACGTCGGCCTGCACTGCCGGCGACGGTGGCGGGCTCTCCGGCCGGATCCATCCGACCAGGGCCTCGGAGACCGCACCCATCACCGCGGACGCGGCAAGCCCGGCATCCTGCGGCAGGAACTCACCCCGGCGCAGCCCGTCCCCGATGATCTGTTCGCCGATCTCGGTGTACGACCGCCGGTAGACCAGCCGCTCCTCCTCGACAACCGGGCTGACCGGCTCGAACAGCAGCGCCCATGCCATCCGGCGCCCCTGCAGCGCCCGCCCGCTGAAGATCCGGATCAGCTCGGCAAGCCGCTCGGTGGCCTGCTGCCCGGTGTCCGCGACGGCCGTCCGCACCATGTCGATCTCGTGCTCGGCAGCGCTGCGGAACACCTCCGCGAGGAGTCGGTCGCGGCTCTCGAAGTACGAGTAGACGGACCCCACGCTTGCCTGGCATCGAGCCGCGATGGCAGCGACGGTAGCTGCTTTGAACCCGTCAGCGGCCACCAGGGCGCGCGCCCCGCGAAGCAGCCCGTCACGCTTCTCGGTCGCGTTCTTCCTGGTCAAAGCGGTCTGCCGATACGGCATCCGGACACCCCCAAGCTGTGAATCCGGATTCAATAAATCGCAAGGATTGAATCACGGTTCATTCCATGCCGACAACAGGGTGGGATCCGGCCCACAACCGTTCCGTCAGCCGCCCGCTGCCCGGCACGAGCGGCCCGCGCACGTTGCCAGCGCTCGCAATCGCTCGCTCAGCTCGGTCACCCGCTCCGGATCGAGCCCGCCGGCCAGGTTCAGCATCTGCGCCGGATCCGACTGCCGGTCGTAGTACTCCCGCGTCCCGTCCACGTACTCGACCCAGGTGAACTCGGCAGTGCGCAACGCGTCATACGACGGTGGCGTGTTCTCCGACTGTTTCTGATAATCCGGATCGGCGGGATCGGTGGCCGGGTCGCTGTGCTCGATCAGCGACCCGGTCCGCCACTGCTGCGGCGCCAGCCCACCGAGCAGCGCCCGGAAACTGCGCCCGTCGACGGCGTCCGGGACCCGCGCCCCGGCCAGATCTCCGAACGTCGGCCGCAGATCGACGTTCTCCACCAGCGCGTCACTGACCTGACCGACTTTGACACCCGCCCCGGCAACCACGAGCGGCACGTTCACATCGACGTCGAACGCCGTCTGCTTGCCGGGATTGAGCCGGTATTCGCCCATGTGATAGCCGTTGTCCGAACTGAAAACCACGACGGTGTCGTCGGCGATCCCCGCCTTCTCCAGGGTTACCCGCAGGTCGCCGAGCATCCGGTCGATCGCCTGCACCGACTGCACCCGCTGGCGGAAGCCACGATCCATGTGCGCGATCTGCGCGCCGGTCAGCGCCGAGTGCGGCGCGAGCCAGCCAGGCGCGTTTTTCGGGACATTTCCGTACGCGGGACCGCGCGGCGCCGTCAGCCCCGGGAACGACGCCGCGTCCCGTGGCGCCGCCGGGTACGGCAGATGCGGGGTGTACGTCGAGATCTCCACGGCGAACGGCTTCCCGGCCTTGGCCGACGACCGGATGAAGCCCTGCGCCTTCACCGAGAGAACGTCGGTCAGATAGTCCTGAGGCCGCGAGCCGTACCGGGTGACACGCCCGTTCTCGTTCAGCGCGTAGTCGACGTTGTCGTAGGCATTCCCGCCCGCGACCCACAGATCCCACCCCGGCGGCACATATCCGGTCTCCGGCAGATACTCGTTGAGATATTTGCCGAGGAAAGCGGTCCGATACCCGGCCGGCTTCAGGTCCGTGGCGAACGTCGACTTCTCCTCACCACGGCTGCGGAACAGCAGGAAACCGCCGTCCGACCCGTGGTTCTTCACGATTCCGGTGTTGTGCGGGTACCGCCCGGTCAGGATCGACGCCCGTGACGGGCAACAGAGCGAGTCGGTGACCGTGTAGTTGGTGAAGCTGGTTCCGTCCCGTTCCAGCCGCTGCACGTTCGGCATGTACGGGACGAGGTTCTTCGACAGATCGTCGACCAGCACGAACACGATGTTCGGCCGGTCAGCGACCGCCGCGGGAGCAGGCGGGGCGAGGGCGGACGCCAGCAGCGCGAGCACCGGGAGCAGTGGGGTCATGGTGCCGCCCAGGATACGAATTCACGACCGTACCCGTGCCGCTGCCCACTGCTCCACGATCAGCTCGGGCGAAACCGGCTTCGAGTAGAGGTAGCCCTGCCCGTACTGATAGCCCAGCTTCTTGATCAGGTCGCGCTGTTCGATGGTCTCGATGCCTTCGGCGACCGACGCGAAGTCGAGCGCGCTGGCCATCTGGCTGACAGCGGTGGCGACCGCCGACTGCCGGCCCACCGTGGTGATCGACTCGACGAACGATCGATCGAGCTTCAGCGAGGTGACCGGGCAGGTCAGCAGCAGTCCGAGCGACGACGCGGCGGTGCCGAAGTCGTCGAGGGCCAGCTTCACGCCGAGCGCCCGCAGACCCACCATCGCCTCGTGCGACTCCTCGTCGTCGAGTACCGCGGTCTCGGTGACCTCGATGGTCAGGTTCCCGGCGGGCAGGCCGGTCGTGGCGAGCACGGCCGCGACGTCGGAGACGAAGCCAGGGGTACGCAGCTGGCGCCCGGCCACGTTGACGCCGACCGACATGTTCTGCGCCTCCGGGTGTTCGCGCCGCCACGCCGCGCCCTGCCGGCAGGCCTCGCCGAGCGCCCAGAGACCGATCGTGACGATCTGCCCGGTACGTTCCGCCAGTGGGATGAACTCGACCGGCGACACCAGCCCGCGGGTCGGGTGGTTCCAGCGGATCAGCGATTCCACGCCGGTGAGCCGTTCGTCGGCGAGCCGCACGATCGGCTGGTAGACCAGCGTGAACTCGTTGTTCTCGATGGCCTGCGCCATCTCCCGGATCAGCACGGCCTCGGCGCTGACCCGCGCGCCCATGTCCTCGGTGTAGTGCACCCACATGCTCTTGCCGCGCCGCTTCGCCTCGTACATCGCGATGTCGGCCATGCTGAGCAGCGCGGACGCCTCGTCACCGGGCATGGCCGGCGCGATGCCGACGCTGGCCCGGGTGACGACGGTGTGCTGCCGGACGTCGAGCGGCACGGCGAGCAGCCGCAGGATCTCGTCGGCGATCAGGGCGGCGTCGTCCGGGCCGGCGCCGGGCAGCAGGATCGCGAACTCGTCGCCGCCCTGCCGGGAGATCAGGTCGCCGGGGCGTACCGCGGCACGCAGCCGGTTGGCCACCTCGATGAGCAGGGTGTCGCCGGCGGCGTGCCCCATCGTGTCGTTGATCTCCTTGAAGTCATCGAGGTCGATGTGCAGCATCGACGACTGCTTGGTCAGCAGACGCGGGATCTCCTCGCTGAAGTGGGTCCGGTTCGCCAGCAGGGTGAGGCCGTCGACCGCGTTGGCCTGGTCGAGCCGCTCGATCAGCTGCATGTTGTCGTGGAACGCGACCAGCTGGCGTCCGGCAACCAGGCAGGTGATCACCACGACGCCGACGGTCGCGCCGACGAGCTGGGAGGTCGCCGTGTCCGGCAACATCATGAAGAACACCACGAACGTCACAGCGATCATTCCGTACGGAAGAAGGCTGTAAGGTCGTCGTTTTGGCTCGTCCTGAACGGCGCCGATGCGGAGCAGCACGACCTGGATCCACGGGCCGACGGCGATGCAGACCGACGGCAGCAGGCGGATCACGAAGACGTACGCATGCTCGGTGCTCTGGAAATCGCCGGGCAGGAACGTGCTGACGCCCTGGATCATCGCGGCGCTGACCATCGGCCAGGCCGCGATGCGCGCCATCGGCGGGTTCTTGATGAGCGCGACCTTGGTCGCGGAGAACGTCGCGACCAGGACCAGAGCCGCGGTGACGCTGGCGTTGGTCCGGTCGACGTGCACGCTGGAGATCGGGTTGAACGCGAAGCACCAGGCCACGACGCCGCCACCGACGAGCACGGTGGTGGCGTCGAGCCAGAAGACGAACCGTTCGCGGTGGGAGCGCAGGCCCTGGGGGAAGATCAGGCAGGCGATCACGTTGCTGGTCATGCCGATCGCGAAGCACACGGTCTGCACCATGCCGCCGCTCATCGACGGGATGCCGGGAGCGAGGATGGTGTGCAGGAACTGGTACGAATCACCCAGGGTGAACGACGCTCCGGCGAAGGCGATCATCGACCAGAAGCGGCGGTACCGGGTGTGCGCGATTCCCCGCAGACGCCAGCCACCGAGGGCGAGCGCGGCGTCCAGCGGGACCTGGATGGCCCAGTAGATCTGGGTCTGCAGGCTGGAGTCGCCGGCGAACACGAAGAAGAGCCCACATCCGACCAGGGTTATCCCGATCAGGGTGAGCAGGACAGGGTCCCGCCTGAGACTCTCGAAGGGGCGCACGAAGGATAGTTCGGTCGGCCTCGCTACTTTCCGAGCGTTTGCTGCACGGCAAGGGTGGTGCAAGGCGGTTGCTTTCCGCCCGGCTCGCGCTCCGTGCCGGCCCGGAGCGCCTGACGTCCGAAATTTGATCAGCGAGCGAGGTCGGCGACAGCTCGGGCGAACGCGGCCGCACGCTCCCGGTGCAGCGTGAAGAACTTGACCGGCGCGACCGCCTCGACCTCCAGCAACAGCAGGCCCGGCTCAGTCTCCGGATCGATCAGGAAGTCCAGCCGCACCGACAGCAGCGGCGCCGCGCCGTCCGGCCGCAGACCGAGAAACGCCTGGTAGGCGCGCTCCGCGACAGCCGCCTGCGCCGCGGTGAGCTGATGCGGCAGCGGATCCGGATGGAACTCCCGCTCGTCGCTGCCCGGCCGCAGGATCGCCCGCTTGGTAATCGCATGCGACAACTCGCCGCGCAGAGTGAGAATACCCAGCTCACGGTGCGTGTCGATGGCCTCAACATAGGGCTGGACCAGCGCGCCCGCGCCCGAATCGATCAGGTATGCGGCATGTGCCACCGCCTCTTCGAGGCGTTCGGCGGTGAATTCACGCGTGTCCAGCGCGCCACCCGAGGAGAGCGGTTTGATCACCACAGTGCGCCTGCTTGCGCTCTTCCCTGGGTACGCGCAAAGAATCTGCTCGCGGGCATCCGGTCCGATAATGGTCGTCGGGACCGTCACCACCCCCGCCTCCGCGAGCGTCGTCAGGTACCGCTTGCTGCTGCCGATCCGGAGGACGTCCGGCGGGTTGAGCATCCGTGATCCGCCGGCCTCCCGCTCGGCGAGCCACTGATCGAACTCGGCGAGTTTCCGCCACATGCTCCACGGCGACTGCAGCACCAGGACGTCGTAATCCGCCCAGCCGTCACCGTTCTCCCAGGCCGGAGTGCCGACGGCGACGCCGAGCCGTGCGAGCTCCGCGGCCAGCAACGCCGAGTCGGCGTCGTGCCAGTTGTCCTGAGGCATGCGTTCCGAGGTGACCAGAGCGACGCGCATCCCCTGACGCTAAGGCCTTATCCCGGTCTTAGCGATCACACAGCGCGCCGATATCGACGTGACCAACGGCGAGATCCTCCGCAACGACGCCGAACAGGAAGACGCCGACGACGCCGTCGACGTCAACGCCGTCGACGACACGGACGACGACGATGACGCGGATGACCGCGACGACGACTGACCCATCTAAGGCGCGCCGCCGCGTGCCGGTCTGTCTCGCGCCGGTCTGTCTCGCGCCGGTCTGTCCCGCGCCGGTCTGTCCCGCGCCGGTCTGTCCCGTGCCGGTCTGTCCCGTGCCGCCCGCGCCGGTCTGTCCCGCGCCGGTCTGTCCCGTGCCGCCCGCGCCGGTCTGTTCCGCGGCCCGCGCCGGCCTGCCCCGCGCCGCCCGCGCGGCCGGCGCCGGCCTGTTCCGCGCCGGTCCGGTCTGGCTCGGCCGGTCCGGGCTGCGCGCTGAGCGTTAGCTGGCCCGGCTGATCTAGCTGGTCCGGCTGATCCAGCTGGCGAATGCAGGGCCCACCGTGTGCTCCCATCCACGCGCCCGAACCCACCACTCCCGTGCCCTGAACCGCGTTGTCGGCGCCGGGAAATGGGGTGGTCGGGGCTGCGGGTGGTGCGGTGGGATGGCGGGGTGTCGCGGTGGAAGATGTTGGAGACCTGGGACCGAGATCTTCCCGGGCTGTCCGCCGGGGAGCTTGAGCAGCGGCTCCGGCTTGCTCGGGACCGGGAGCTGTGGTGTGAGCGCTCGGCCGGCAGCAAGAAGGCGCGGCGTGACTGGCGCCGACGCCGCGAAGCCGTGGAAGCGGAGATCCAGGCGCGCGGACAGCGCTGACACCGCGTATCGCGGGCGTATCGAAAAGTGCATACGCCGCCACAACAGGTGACCGTCTTCAGTGGAGTCACGAACCGCGGTGCAGGGTTCGCCGACTGGAGAAGGGCCTGGACTATGGACGAGAGATCCGCACGGGGGATCGACCGGCGACGGTTGATCGGATGGGGTGGGGTGGCGGCCGCCGGTGCGATGGCGCCGCTGGTCAACCCTGGGATCGGCCAGGCGGGTCCGACCCGGCCCGATCGGAGGATCCCGCCGGACACCCGTCCCGGCGGGGCCTACGACCGTTACGTTGCGCGCCTCGCCGCCGAGGACAGGTTCGCCGGCGTGGTGCTGCTGTCGCACCGAGGCCGGACGATCCTGTCGCGAAGCTACGGCATGGCCGACGAGGAGAAGCGGATTCGCCACCACGAGGGGATCGCGTTCAGTCTGAGCTCAGCGGGCAAGCCGTTCCACGCCGTGGCGATTCTGCAGCTCGCGCAGCAGGGCAGAGTGCAGCTCGCGGACAACATCGGTAAATACCTCACCGGCTTCAGCGCGGACATCGCCGACCGGGTGACCGTTCACCACGTGCTCTCCGGCACCTCCGGGCTGAACACCCCGGAGCTGGACGTGCAACGGATCTTCCGGAGCCGCCAGGAGGTTCGCGAGCACTGCGCACGATGGGCCCGGCAGGCGAAACTCGTGGGCATCCCCGGCACGCCCACCACCACGCACGCCGGCGCCGAGACCGCCATCCCCGCGCTGATCGTGGAGGCGGTGACCGGCATGACGTACTGGGACTACGTCGAGGAAAACATCTTCCGGCGCTGCGGCATGACCGGGTCAGCCTTCTACACCCGGCCGCAGTGGCTCACCGATCAGCACATCGCACACCCGTACATGACGGTTGCCGGCGGCGGCCGGGTGGACGCGGTCCGCACCCTGGACCAGGGGAGTTCGCTGCCGTACATGCCGGGCTGGAACCCGGGCCGCGCCTTCATCGACGCACCGGGGGACGGTGGTTTCGCCACCGCGCCGGACCTGGTCCGGTTCGCGCGGGCGCTGGGTGACGGCACGTTGCTGGACCGGCCCTGGGCCGACGTGCTCACCGCCGCCAGGACCCCGATCGGCCCGGCGTCGTTCGGGGCCTACGGAATACCGATCGAGATCCTCGGCGGCCAGTGGGTGTACCAGCGGGCCGGCGGCAACCCCGGTGTCGGCGCTAACTGGAGCATCTACCCGGACACCGGCTGGGTTGGCGTCATCCTCAGCAACCGCGACGACATCCCCTTGACAGAGATGATGGAGAAGGAGTCGCAAGCCATCACCGGAGCCGCGCCCAGCGGTGGCGGTGGCGGTGGCGGGTGAAACGTGTATCGCGGGCGTATCGAAAATCGCATACGCCACCGCAACCGCCCCGCGGCTTGGATGAGGACATGCGCAGGATCCTTCTTCTCGGCCTGGCGGCCCTCGCCCTGGCCGGAGCGGTGTTCACCGTCCGGCGGCCGCTCATGATGTCCGCACCCACTTGCCTGTCCGGGCGGTGGCACGGCTGCTACGACACCGAGAACGGCGTGGTGTTCATGATGCTGGCCGGGCTGCCGCTGGCCGCGCTGGCAGTGTGGGCGCTGGCGCGCATCCGATCAGGGTGGCGGCCGGCGCTGGCCGAGGTCGGCATGGTCTACGGCACGGTGCCGCTGCTCTGGCTGACCTTGATCCCGGGTCTGAATGCCGGAGTCGGCGCCGGCCGGGTCAGCCTGGTCCCGCTGCGTGACCTGGCCACGATGGGGCCGATCGGGATCGGTGGCAACCTGCTGATCTTCGCAGCGCTGGGGTTCTTCGCCCCGATGCGGTTCCCGGCGCTGGCGTCGCTGCCGCGGATCCTGGCGCTCGGCGCCGGCTGCTCGATACTGGTCGAGACCGCGCAGTACGTCTTCCAGCTGGACCGGGTGTCGTCCATCGACGACGTCCTGATCAACACAACCGGCGCGGTGCTGGCCGGACTGGCATCACGCCGCTGGTGGGCACACCCCGAGCGGCCCGATCCGGAGCGGCCCGATCCGGAGCAGTCCGGCCCGGAGCGGTCTGGTCCGGTGCTGGCGCCGGCCCGCCGACCATAGGCTTCAGTCATGCGTGTGCTGATCGTGGAGGACGAGCCGTACCTGGCCGAGGCTGTCCGGGACGGTCTGCGGCTGGAGGCGATCGCCGCTGACATCGCCGGCGACGGTGACTCCGCCTTGGAACTGCTCAGCGTCAACTCCTACGACCTCGCGATTCTCGACCGCGACATTCCCGGGCCGTCCGGCGACGAGGTGGCCCGGCGCATCGTTGCCTCCGGCAGCGGTATCCCGATCTTGATGCTCACCGCGGCCGACCGGATCGACGACAAGGCGTCCGGGTTCGAGCTCGGCGCCGACGACTACCTCACGAAGCCGTTCGAGCTGCGGGAACTCGTGCTGCGCCTGCGTGCGCTGGACCGCAGGCGGGGGTACGCCCGCCCGCCGGTCCGTGAGATCGCCGGGCTGCGCCTCGACCCGTTCCGGCGTGAGGTCTTCCGCGACGGGCGCTACGTGGCGCTCACCCGCAAGCAGTTCGCCGTCCTGGAGGTGCTCGTCGGCGCGGAGGGCGGCATCGTCAGCGCCGAGGATCTGCTGGAACGGGCCTGGGACGAGAACGCCGACCCGCTCACCAACGCGGTCCGCATCACCGTGTCGGCGCTCCGCAAACGCCTCGGCGAACCATGGGTCATCGGCACGGTGCCAGGCGTCGGCTACCGCATCGAGACGAGCGACCGCGCCGAGAACGACCGCGCCCAAACCGACCGCGCCCAGAGCGACCGCGCCCAAAACGGCCACCGACAAGGCGACCACCGGCAGGACGACCGTGGATAGGGCGACCGCAACCAGGAAACCCGGGCTCAGCGCCCGCCTCAAACTGACCCTGAGCTACGCCGGGTTCGTCATGCTGGCCGGTGCCCTGCTGCTCGCCACCGTGTGGGTGTTCCTCCTGAGGTACGTACCAGAGGTGATCGACAACGCCCGGATGACCGAGCCCGGCGGCTCCGGCATGCCGGTGGCGTTCGTACCGAACCGCTCCGACCTGCTCCGCGCCTTCGCGCCGCGAGCGGCCGGGGTGCTCGCGCTGCTGCTGGTGTTCGGCCTGCTGGGTGGCTGGTTCCTGGCCGGCCGGATGCTCGCGCCACTGACCCAGATCACCCACGCCAGCCGGGTGGCGGCAGGCGGTTCGCTGTCGCACCGGATCCGGCTGGGTGGACAGGCGGACGAGTTCCGGGAACTCGCCGACGCGTTCGACTCGATGCTCGCGCGGCTGGAGTCGCAGATCGACGAGCAGCAGCGGTTTGCTGCCAACGCCTCCCACGAACTGCGTACCCCGCTGGCGATCTCGCGGGCGCTGCTGGACGTCGCCCGCAAGGATCCGACCCGGATCCGCAGTGATCTCATCGAGCGGCTGCACACCGTCAATACCCGGGCGATCGACCTGACCGAGGCCCTGCTGCTGCTCAGCCGTGGCGATCGCGGCACCGGCACCCGGGAGGACGTCGACCTCTCGCTGCTCGCCGAGGAGGCCGCCGAGACACTGCTACCCCTCGCCGAACAGCGCCAGATCACCCTCGAGGTCACCGGCGGCGCGGCCCCGGTCAGCGGTTCGGCCGAGCTGCTGCTGCGGATGGTGACCAACCTCGTCCAGAACGCCATCGTCCACAACCTGCCCACCGGCGGCGCCGTCACGGTGCACACCGGAACACGCCCCACCGGCACCAGCGTGCTGCGAGTCGCGAACACCGGTCGCCCGCTCCCACCCGAGCTGCTGCCGACGCTCACCGAACCTTTCCAGCGAGGAACAGAGAGGGTACGCACGGACGAGCACGCCGGCGTCGGACTGGGCCTGGCGATCGTGCAGAGCGTCGTCCGCGCTCACGCCGGATTCCTCGAGCTCGCCCCAGGCCCCGACGGCGGCCTCGTGGTCACGGTCCACCTCCTGACGGCGCTGTAGGACCGGGCAGCGACATGCGTACCGACGCCCCGCCTGTCCTGGCGGTGCCGATCTCGAACGTGGCCGCTGCCCGGCGGGCGATGTCCAGGCCCAGCCCGGTGGAGCCGCCCGCCGACACCCCGCGCTGACGGCCGAGCAGCCGCCGGAGAGCGTGGTGGTGCCGGTGGCACGACCCGCTCCGGTCCGCTCGATCCACGCGATCGTCCGGGAGTCCGTGGCGGGCACGAAGCCGGGCCAGGTGACGGTCGAGTTGCTGCGGGCCAGGGCGTCATCGGCTGATCTCTAGGCCGGTCACTACGGCGAGGACTTCAGAGTCAGGCCGTCGAGCATCGCGGCCGGGCCGCCGCCGAAGCTGGTCAGTCCGGCTCGTGCGGGTTGCGGCAGGCGGGGGAGCAGGCGCATGACCTGCGCGGTGACCCAGACCTGGGCGCGGCTGCGGGGGACGATCGAAGCGAGGACCGACGGGCCGATCTTGCGGCTGTGCCGGACCGGGCCGGCCATCGTGGACTCGTAGCGTCGCAGCGCGCCGGGAACGTCGTCCGGGCTTGCCGCGATTTCCGACGCCAGGACGTAGGCGCCGGAGGCCGCGAGACTGGTTCCGCCACCGACCGCCGGCCCGGGACCGTAACCGGCATCGCCGACGAGCGTGATCCGGCCGCGTGACCAGGAGTCCATCCGGATCTGGGAGATGTCGTCGAAGTAGAGGTCGCCGGCCGCGTCCAGGTGGGCGAGGACCTGGCTGACCTGCGGGCCGAGCCGATCGCCGATGAGGTGGCGGATGGCATCCCGTGTGCGGGGAATCTCCTCGGTGGTGCGTGTCAGGAACAGCGCGCGGGACAGGCCGGGTGTCAGCGTCGGGTAGACGGTGGCGGCGACACCCGGCGCGGTGAAGGCGGCCACCGTAGGCCCGGTGCCGAGGACGTCCGGAAGGGTGTAGACGGCGAGGTACGCGCCGAGAAAGTGCCGGAATCGCTCCTCGGGTCCGAAGGCGAGCCGGCGCACGCCGGAGTGCAGTCCATCGGCGCCGACGATGAGATCGGCGGAGATGACGTCTCCGTCGGAGAGTACAGCCACGGTGCCGTGGATCTCCGTGATGACCGTGCCGAAGCGGTAGTCGACGTCCTTGCGGGTGCGGTCGTGGAGCAGCCCGGCCAGGGTCCCTCGCATGATCTCGACGTGCCGGGCCGAGATGCCGGCGGCCAGATCAGCCGTCTCCACAGTGATCGGTTTCTTGCCGTACCGGAGCAGGGTGATCGTGTCGTTGCGGGTGCGGGCGGCCTCGACCTCCGCCAGCAGACCCATCCGTTCGATCACTTCGACGGCCGGGCCGAAAAGGTCGACCGCGTGACCGCCGTCGCCGGCACGCAGGTCGGCGGCGCGCTCGACGACGGTGACCCGCCAGCCGCGGCGGCTCAGGAAATGGGCCAGGACGGGTCCGGCGACACTCGCGCCGGAGATCAGGGCGTGCATGCTGTGCCTCCCTCGTTCGCTTACCTTCCGGTAAGTAAACAAGATGAGTAGGCTTCGTGGTGTGCCACGTTCCCGCTCCACCGAAACAGCCGACCGGATCCGCAGCGCCGCGCTGGAGCTGATCGCGGAGAAGGGGGTGCACCAGGTCTCGCTACGGGAGATCGCCGAACGGGTCGGGGTGACAAAACCGGCGCTGTACTACCACTTCGCCTCACGCGACGACCTGGTGCGCAGCCTGGTCCAGCCGTTCATCGACGACGTGGAGATAGCCCTGGCGCCGTTCGGGCCGGGCGTCAGCGCCCGCGAGCTGCTCGGAGCCTACTTCGACGTCACCTATCGGCACCGGGACATCACCGCCATGATCATGCGAGAGCCGAGCATCCTCGCCGTGGTCGACCTGGCGTCAGCCGTGGGGGAGTGGCGGCAGCGGATGGTGTCCCTGCTTGTCGGCCCGTCCCCTGCGGTCGCGGATCTGGTCAGGGCACAGATGGCGATCGGCGGGCTGGGCGACTGCACGATCGTGCTGCCCGAGGTGCCGGCGGAGCAACTGCGAGAGTCGGTCCTCGACGCCGCCTGCGACACTCTGCGTCGGGGATCCGGATAGGGGTGGGCTTCACCCCGTCGCCTCCCCGGCGGGATGAAGCCCTTGATGGTTGGTTCGGGTCAGGCGGCTGCCTCGGTGGGGCTGCCGGCGGTGGAATCGGCTGACTCGGCCGGCCCGGCTGATTCGGCCAGGCGGGCTATCTGTTGCAGGGTGGCGGCCGGGTCGGCGGCCGGGTCGGTGGCCAGGTCGGCCACCTCGCGGAGCAGGTTCTGGTAGTCGGGATGGTTGGGGATCTTCTCGGCGATGCGCAGCAGCGCGGTCAGATCGTTGATGGTGGTGCGCAATCGGTCGGGATTGATGCCTCCGATCACGACCGGTTGCAGGTGTGGCTCGTCGGTGGTGCGCAGGATGCCCAGGCGGAACGCGATGGCTACCGCGTGCGCCTGGTCCCGTGCGCCTAGTTGCTGGTAGAGGGTCTTCAGGCGGGATTTGACGGTGTTCGGCGAGATGAACAATCGCGCCGCCGCTTCCCGGGCGGTCTCGCCGGTCGCCAGGGACTCGACGATCTCTTGCAGATGCGGCGCCAACACTGGCCTGATCGCAACGGGCCCAGCGTGGCTTCGATGCGTTTGCAGTGACATAGGCGCAATGTAGATCTTCAAAAACGTAATCGACGGTTGCCTATCGTGCCAGGTCGGGATACGTTTGGGAGCGCTCCCAATTCCCCAGGAGAGTCCTCATGACCCGTATCCCCCTCGTAGTTGCCGCAGGATTACTGATTGCTACGGCCGCTGTCGGATTCGCCGGAAATGCGGCGGCCGGCACGATCAGTGGCACGCTCTATCGTGAGGCGGACACCGCCGCCGCACGATGGGTGGCGGCGAATCCCTCCGACTCCAGGATGCCGGTGATCCGCGATCGGATCGCCAGCCAGCCCTCCTCGCACTGGTTGGCGTCCTTCAACCAGTCCACCGTCAAGGCCGAGATATCGGCGTACGTGGGTGGTGCCAACTCTGCCGGGCAGATCCCGGTGCTGACCGTTTACGGCATCACGAACCGGGACTGCGGCGGCGCCAGCTCGGGCGGCGCACCGGATCTGGCCCAGTACCAGACGTGGATATCCAACGTGGCGTCGGAGCTCGGCGACCGTACCGTAGTGATCATCTTGGAACCTGATTCGATCGCGTTGCAGACATGTCTGAGCGGCTCGGACCTGGCCGCGCGCAACCAGGCCCTGCGCACCGCGGTGCAGACGCTGAAGGCCGGCAATGCGAACGCCAAGGTTTATCTCGACGCCGGGCACTCGGCGTGGAACAGCACCGCCGATCAGGCTTCACGGCTGGTCGCGGCCGGGATCGGGAGTGCGGACGGGTTCTACACGAACGTCTCCAACTTCAACGCGACGAGCGCCGAGGCATCCTATGGGCGGGCGATCATCTCGGCGCTGTCCGGACAGGGAGTGACGGGCAAGCGGCAGGTGATCGACACGAGCCGTAACGGTGGGGCCAGTGGTGACTGGTGCGGTGACGACAACACGGATCGGCGGATCGGGCAGTACCCGACCGTAAACACCGGGGATGCCAACATCGACGGGTACCTGTGGGTGAAGCCGCCGGGTGAGGCCGATGGCTGCCGGTACGCGGCGGGGTCGTTCCAGCCGGATCTGGCCTACAGCCTGGCGAGCAGCGCGCCGAACCCGTCGTCGCCCAGCCCGTCCGCGCCCACGTCGCCGTCGAGTTCGCCGTCGTCCTCTCCGTCGAGCTCGCCGTCGTCCTCTCCGTCGGCTTCGCCGTCGACGTCGCCGTCGGCCTCGCCCAGCTCGCCTCCGGCCGGGGGTGCCTGTGCCGCGGCGCTGAGGATCTCCGGTTCCTGGCAGGGCGGTTTCCAGGGTGAGGTGACGGTCACCGCCGGGGCGAACGCCATCAACGGCTGGACTGTCACCTGGGCTCTCGCCACAGGGCAGTCGATCAGCCAGGCCTGGAACGGAACCCTCACCACGGCCGGTTCGACGGCCACGGTCCGCAACGTGTCGTGGAACGGGGCGCTGGCGGCGGGCAGGACCGCACAGTTCGGGTTCCTGGCGAACGGAACGGCGTCGACACCGGCGCTGACCTGCACGGCTTCGTGATCCCAGCGCTTGCCGGCCGATGCGACAAGCCGGCCGGCAAGCGCTTGCGGGCCGACAAGCCGGCCGGCAAGCGCTTGCGGGCCGACAAGCCGGCCGGCAAGCGCGTGCGGGCCCGTCACGCGTACCCGGGAAAGGGCTTCTTCCGTTCATCGGAGGAAGTCGATTAGGGTGGCTTTGTGGTCAGCGAGCGGATCAACGGTCTTGCCGCGGTGCTCGGTGCGGTGCGGGCGGATTCCGGTGTCACGCAGCCGATGCTCGTCGAGCGTGTCGGGTTGGGGCGCTCGGTTGTCGCGCAGCGCGTCGCTGAGCTGGAGAGCGCCGGGTTGATCGAGGGCGCGGGGCTCGGGCCGTCGTCGGGTGGGCGGGCGCCCCGGCGGCTGCGGGTGCGGGCCGGGCGAGGTGTGGTTCTTGGTGTTGATGTGGGCGCTGCCGAGGTGAATGTCGGTATTGCCGATCTGGCCGGTGCGGTGCTGGCGACCCGGCAGGAGAGTGTCGATGTCGCCGCAGGTCCGGATGTGGTGCTGCGTCGCGCTGAGGCGCTTGCGGACGATCTCTGCAGGGACAGCGCCGCGATCTGGGCGGTCGGGGTCGGTGTTCCCGGGCCTGTTGAATTTCGGTCAGGGCTGCCTGTCGTCCCGCCGATCATGCCGGGCTGGGACCGTTATCCGATCCGGCAGCGGCTGCGCACCCGCTTCGGCGCGCCGGTCTGGGTCGACAACGATGTGAACCTGATGGCACTCGGTGAACTGCACGCCGGCCCGGATTCGGGCGGCCACATGCTTTACGTACGCGTCGGCGCGGGCATCGGGGCAGCGATCGTGATGGATGGGCGGCTGTACCGGGGTGCGAACGGCTCGGCCGGCGATATCGGACACGTCGCCATCCCGGAAGGCGGCACGATCATCTGCCGTTGCGGAAACATCGGCTGTCTGGAGGCGGTGGCCGGCGGGGCCGCGATCTCCGGAGCGGTCCGGGCCGCGGACGCCGGCGATCCGGAGGCCCGTGAGTTCCTGCGTCGTGCGTCGACCCTGCTCGGCGGCACCCTCGCCACGCTGATCAGTTTCTACAACCCGGACCGTCTTGTGCTCGGGGGTTCGCTGGCCCGCGCGCGTGCGCACGTGCTGGACCCGATCCGCGAGGTGATCCACAAGCGGGCGCTGCCGCTCGCCACCCGGGACCTGCGGATCGAGGTGTCGGTGCTGCCGGAGCAGGTCGCCGGAGTCAGCGGGGCTGTCCACCTGGCACTCGACGAGGTGTTCGCCCCGGCCAACCTGGAGATCTGGCTGGCCGCGGGGTCACCGGATCAGGTGCCGCAGAACGTCTGGTAGCAGGCGCGGAAGGATTCCGGGGCGGGCTCGGCGTAGTGTTCGAGGCCGGGGCGTTCGGTGAACGGATGATCGATCGCGGTCAGCAGATCGTCGAGTTTCGAGGGGTCGGCGAGGGCTTCCTCAACCAGGTGGT
Organism: Actinoplanes sp. CA-015351; assembly: GCF_050955685.1. NCBI lineage: Bacteria > Bacillati > Actinomycetota > Actinomycetes > Micromonosporales > Micromonosporaceae > Actinoplanes > Actinoplanes sp. CA-015351. The sequence goes on along the minus strand of NZ_CP192102.1, from coordinate 4,569,701 downwards.
TGCGGGGGATGTAGATCGGATTGATCTTTCTCGCGCTCTCGGCGTCGGGGTTGTGCGCGTGCCACCTGACCAGCCAGTCCTGGTCGGTGACGGCGTTGTCCAGGTCACGGAACGACGAGGTGTAGTCGGCTCGCCGGTCCCTGAGGTGGACGAGCAGGTCCTCACTGAGCGACTTGACGTCTTTGTCGGAGACATCGTCACGGAGACCCAGCTTCGCCCGCATCCCCGTGATCCACGCCGCGTCGTAGGCAGGCCCGAACAACCCCAGCGACTCCGTCGCGAGTTCGATCGCTTTCTGCTCGTCGTCATCGAAGAGCGGCAACATCGACTCGGCCAGCCGCGCCAGATTCCAATGCGCGACAGGCGGCTGATTTCCGTACGCATAACGCCCGCCCGAATCGATCGAGCTGTACACCGTCGCCGGATCGAACACATCCAGGAACGCGCACGGACCGTAATCGATGGTTTCCCCGGAAATCGTCATGTTGTCGGTGTTCATCACCCCGTGGATGAACCCGGCCAGCATCCATTTCACGACCAGCTCAGCCTGGGTGACAACCACCGATTCAAAGAGCTTTTGGTACGGGCGGACAGCCTCTCGGGCAGCCGGATGATGCCTGTCGATCGCGTGATCGGCGAGCCGTTTCAGCAGGGCGAGATCGCCGGTGGCTCGTGCGTACTGAAAACTGCCGACCCGCAGGTGGCTCGCTGCGACCCGAGCCAGGACGGCGCCGGGAAGGTTCTCTTCCCGGCGCACTTTCTGCCCGGTCGTGACGACGGCGAGCGACCGTGTCGTGGGGATTCCGAGCGCATGCATGGCGCGGCTCACGATGTATTCGCGCAGCATCGGCCCGACCGCCGCGAAACCGTCACCGCCCCGGGAGAACGGCGTGCGCCCCGACCCTTTGAGATGGAGGTCTTTCAGCTGACCATCGGGCGTGGTGAACTCGCCGACCAGCAGCGCCCGCCCGTCACCGAGCCGCGGCGAATAACCGCCGAACTGATGGCCCGCATACGCCTGTGCCACCGAAGTGGTCCCGGCAGGCGCATCGGTGCCGATCAGCATGCGCACGCCCTCGGCGCTGCGCAGCCACGCCGGATCGAAACCGAGCTCGACGGCGAGGGCGTCGTCGAGGACCAGCACCGCGGGGTCAGGGAACGCGGCGCCTTTCCACGCGACCGCCATCTCCGGGAGCTCACTGGCGAACCGGTTGCCAAACGCTGGGATGTCCACCGATCAACCTTACGCGCCGTGGTTAGGGTGAGGCGTGACGACGATTCTGGTGCCGTACCACCACGACGAACGCCTCTCCTCCGACGACATCGTGGTGGCGGCGGACGTGACGGTCGCGCCGGTGTTGTCCGATGGGGACCTGTGGCAGCGCATCACCGACGTCTGCACGGCGGCCGCTGCCGCGGTGACGCCGGTGGTGGCGGCCGGCTCGGTGCCGGTGGTCTTCTCCGGCGACTGCCTCGTCGCCGGCGGCACGGTCGCCGGCGTGCAGCGGGCCGGCATCGACCCGGCCGTCGTCTGGTTCGACGCCCACGGTGACGTGCACACCCTGGAGACCAGCGGTTCGGGCTATCTGGGCGGCATGTCGGTGCGGGTGCTGACCGGCGCACACCGGGATCGTTATGCCGACCGGTTCGGCCTGACGCCGCTCGCTCCGGAGCGGGTTGTCCTGGCCGACGCCCGCGACTTGGACCCGGCCGAGGCTTCGTATTTGGCGACCAGCGCTACTCGCCGCATTCCGGTGGGTGAGGTCTCGGAGAACACGGTGCCACCTGGCCCGCTCGTCATCCATCTGGACCTCGACGTGATCGACGCGGACGAGCTGCCGGGCCTCCGCTTCCCGGTGCGGAACGGCCCGTCGGCGAGCGAGGTTTTGGCTACCTGCGAGCGCCTGATCGCGACGGGGAGGGTTGTCGCTGTCGACGTGGCAGCTCCGTGGTGGCCGACGAGCGACGACGTGCGGCGCAGCGCCCGAGCGATGCTGCTCTCCCGGCTGGCGAGTTTGCGCGTGTGATTGAACTCTTGTGCTCTTCAGCCGGCGGCGCAGGGTGGGGAAGCGGATCAGCGGGAGGACTCGCGGTTGAACAGGTGCTTTGACCAGACGTGACTGCCCAGGGCGATCACCGCGCACCACGTCAGCGCGATCCACCAGCTGTTGCCGATGGGCGTACCCATGAGGAGGCCGCGCAGGGTCTCGATGATGGGGGTGAACGGCTGGTTTTCGGCGAACCAGCGCAGGCCGGCCGGCATCGAGTCGGTGGGGACGAAGCCGCTGCTGAGGAACGGCAGCAGGACCAGGGGCATGGGCAGGTTGCTCGCGGTCTCGATGCTGTCGCTCACCTGGCCCAGCGCGGTCGCCAGCCAGATCAGGGCGAACGCCACGACCAGCAGGAAGCCGGCCGCGGCCAGCCATTCGAGCGGGCCGGCACCGGGGCGGAAACCGACCAGCATCGCTACGCCGGTCACGATCGTGACGGCGATCATTGCCTGGATCATGGCGCCGACCACGTGGCCGGTCAGGACCGAGACGCGGGCGATGTGCATGGTGCGGAAGCGGGTGATGATGCCTTCGGTCAAGTCCATGGCGATCGCGATGGCGGTGCCCTGGACCGTGGAGGTGACGGTCATCAGGATGATCGCGGGGGCCACGTAATTGGCGTAGGCGGAGCGGCCGTCTCCGGCGGCCGCTCCCAGCCCGGCGCCCAGGGTGCCGCCGAAGACGTAGACGAACAGCAGCAGGAAGACGACGGGCATCCCGATGAGCAGCAGGGTCATCGACGGGTAACGAAGCATCCGCTTCACGTTGCGGCGCAGCATCGTCGCCGAGTCACGCAGCGGGTGGAAAGGCAGGGCCTGAGCGGTCATGGTGATCACCTTCCTTTCGATGAGGACGAGGTCAGCGCCAGGAACACGTCGTCCAGGTCCGGGGTGTGCACGGACAGTTCGTCGACCTCGATGGCCCGGTCGTCGAGCCGGCCGATCAGGTCCTTGAGCGAGCGCAGGCTGCCGTCGCTGGGCACCCGCAGGGCGAGGGTGTCGTTGTCGCGTGACGCCTGCCCCAGCGCGGCCATCGCCGCGTCCAGACTCTGCGGCTCGGTGAACCGCAGCCGGACGTGGCCGCCGGGGATGCGGCGTTTCAGCTCCTCCGGGGTTCCCTCGGCGACGATCCGGCCCTGGTCGAGGACCGCGATCCGGTCGGCCAGTTCGTCGGCCTCCTCCAGGTACTGCGTGGTGAGGAAGATGGTGACGCCGCCGGCGACCAGGTCGCGGATGATCTGCCACATGGTGCGCCGGCTGCGCGGGTCCAGGCCGGTGGTCGGCTCGTCGAGGAAGATCAGCTGCGGGCTGCCGACCAGGGTCATCGCCAGGTCGAGGCGGCGGCGCATGCCGCCGGAGTACGTCGAGACCGGCTTCTTGCCGGTGTCGGTCAGGTCGAACTGGTCGAGCAGGTCGGCGGCGCGCCGGCGGCCCTGTGCCCGGGGCAGGTGGTGCAGGTCGGCCATCAGTGTCAGGTTCTCCGCGCCGGTGAGCAGGTTGTCGACGGCGGAGAACTGGCCGGTGACGCCGATCGCGGCACGGACCGCATCAGGTTCGCGGGTCAGGTCGTGCCCGGCCACCCGGGCGTCGCCGGCGTCCGCACCGAGCAATGTGGACAGAATCTTCACGGTGGTGGTCTTGCCGGCGCCGTTCGCGCCGAGCAGCGAGAAGACGATTCCGTGTGGCACGTTCAGGTCGATGCCGTCGAGCACGGTGTGATCGCCGAACGCCTTGCGCAGCCCGGACACCTCGATCATCGTTCTCCTCCTCGGTGAATGGTGATGTCGCCGTACGTGGTGCGGCCGCGGACCTCGACCGTCTCGTCGGTCTCGTCCGGCCCGGGAGCGTTCTCCAGGAGATTGCGTACGCGGCCGAAGCTGGTGTTCACGTCGAGCCACGCCGCGGTGCCGGAGGCGATGCCGACGTCCAGGTTGCCGAGCGCCGTTTCCAGCACGACCGACCCGCGGGCCACCGAGCCGAGCCGGACACTGCCGTTGGAGGACTTCGCGTCGGCACCGGCGCCTGCCTGCCGCACGGTGATGTCGCCGTTGGCCGCGCGTACGCGTACCGTCCCGGTCACCGCGTCGACCGTGGTGTCGCCGTTGGAGTTCTTGATCAACGCATTGCCGTCGATCTCGCCGACCGTGATCCGGCCGGTGCCGGTGGCGATGTCCGCGTCGCCGGCGATGGTGGCGGCGGTGACGTCACCGGCCGCCGTGCGGATGCGCAGCGCGCCGGTCCGCTCCACCGAGACGTGGCCGGCCGAGGTCTTGAGCCGGGACTCGCCGAGCTGCCCGGTGGCACGCAGGTCACCGAGCTGGACCTCGGCGGCGACCCGGGAGCCGGCGGGCAGCTCGATGGAGACGGTGACCGACTTGGACCTGTGGGAGAAGTCGAAGGCGCGTTTCGGGCCGGTCACCCGCAGCGTCCCGGTGCTGAGGTCGACGCGGACCTGCTGGGCGGCCTGGACGTCGGAGTCGTCGGCCTCGTTGCTCGGGCGGACCTCGACGACGGTGTCGGTCCGGTCGCTCGCGGCGATGCTCACGTAGCCGACGCTGAGGTCGACAGTCACGGAAATCGGCTCGGGAGTGTCGAAAATGGGCATGGTTGTCCCCTGAACTGTCGGTTTCTGGCAAAGAAGAACTGTCGGTTTCCGGCTAAGAAGGCGGTGAAGAAGGACGTCAGCGAACCCAGCCGGTGAAGCCCTGCTTGGGCTTCGGCGGCTCGGTGGGCTGGTCACGCTCGGGGCGTTGCAGAGCGGTGGCGGCCGCGCGGACCAGCCAGGCGTTCACCGAGCGGCCCTCCTTGGCGGCGGCCTCTTCGATGGCGGCTTTGAGCTGCTCGGGAAGGCGTACGTTGATCCGGGCGGCGGGGCCGTCCTCGGAGATCGGCGGCTCGGTGCCCGCGGCAGGAGAGGCGGCAGAGGCGGCAGAGGCGGCAGAGGCGGAAGCGGCGGGAGCGGGCTCGGCGGCAGCGGGCGTGCTCACCACGAAATCGGGGTCGCGTCCGCGGAGCCGCACCTCGACCGAGCCGGGGGCCAGGTCCTGGGTGATCTCGTCCGCGGCGGCCGACAGGGCGTCGAGCAGCGTCATCCGGATCGCTGATTCGAGCGGCCCGGTCAGGCGCTCGACCAGCGCGCGGGAGTCCTCGCCGCCGGCTTCGGCGAGGGTGGCGAACTCCCGGCCGAGGTTGTTCACGTACGTGGTCAAGTCCATGACACCACTGTGGCACAGCTATGGCACCACCGCAAGCCATGATGGTGCCAAAGTGGCACCATCATGGCGTCATACGCGGTCAGGGTGTGGTGCAGGTGACTACCGGTGCGGTGTTGGTGCTGGTGAAGGTCCCGGTGAAACCCCAGCTGGTGGACGCGCCGGCGGCCAGCGAGCCGTTGTAGCCGAGGCTGCGGGCGGTCACGGTTTCGCCGGAGGTGGTGACCGAGGCGTTCCAGGTGCTGCTGAAGCGCTGGCCGCTGGGCCAGGTCCAGCTCACGGTCCAGCCGTTGATCGCGGCCGAGCCTGCTTTGACGGTGACGGAGCCCTGGAAGCCGCCGGGCCAGGAGTTGGACACCGCGTAGGAGGCGGTGCAAGCACCAGAGGGCGGCGGGGTGCTGGGGGAGGAGGAGGGAGACGGCGACGAGGGTGAAGGCGAAGGAGAACTTCCGAATACGGTCGCCTCCTTCGACGTCGCCCTGATGCCGTTCGCGCCGTTGAAGATCCGCTGGCCCCACGTCGTCAGCGCGGCGGCATTGAAGTTGGTGACCATGTCGAGGTACTCGACGCCGCCCCCGTTCCCGCTCCACGACCAGCCCAGATAGCCGATGCCACGCGCCTGCGCGGTGGCCAGGATCGTGTCCTCGTCCGGATTGCCGTCCGAGTGGTCGAATCCGAACTCACCGACCACGACCGGCAGGCCGGCACTCTGGAAGCGGCCCAGATAATCGGTGATCTCCGCGGCGGTGTCGAACACTCCGTACATGTGGATCGAGAAGACGGTGTTGCGGTTCGGGTCGGCGGCGAAGACCGAGGCGGCGTTGTCACGCATGATGAACTGCCAGTCCTGGCCCCAGTTCGGCGCGTCCACCATGATCTGGTGCTGGAATCCGGCGGCGCGCAGCCGGCTGATCGCCGACTTCGTGTCGGCGGTCCAGGACGACGCGGCAGTGCCGTTGCCGTAGGGCTCGTTGCCGATGTTCAGGATGACGAAGCTCTCCTGGCTGTCGAGCGCGGCCTTCACCGAGATCCAGTAATCCACGGCCTGGGCCAGGGTGGCGGCGCCGGCCTGTTCGCCGTACCCGGTGGTGTCGTGCACTTCGAGGACGCAGATCAGCCGGTTCGCCTTGCACTGGCTGATCACATTGCTGACGTCGGATGCCTCGTTCTTGGTCCAGCGCTGGCCGCTCGCGAGGACGACGCGGACGGTGTTCGACCCGAGGGCCTTGGCACCGGACAGTGTCGACGAGAGCTGCGACGGATACCACGTGTGGGCGTGGTTCACGCCGCGCATCACGAACGGACTGCCGTTCGCGTCGACGATCGTCGTACCGGACACGCTGAAGCCGGTGGCGGCCTGAGCGGGTTGTGCGGCGACGAGGACGGCCGCCGCACCGCAGAGCAGAGCGGCCAAGCCGCCCCACCATTTCGATCTCATGGGGATTCCTCCTGGGGGACGCAGGATTCGGGAGCGCTCCCAACATGCGCCGAGGCATCCACCCCTGTCAACGTCCGGAGGGGAGAAACTTAAGCCCTTTAAAAATCCCTCAAAGGTACGCGTGGAGCGCACCCGCCGTGAGTCCGCTGGACAGATAGCCGCCGAGCGTGTGGAAGTCCACCTTCCCGATGTACGCCGTGTCGTGGTGGTCGACCGGGAACCGGCCGCCCAGCTCGATCGGCAGCGCCACCAGGTCACCCGGGTCCGCGATGTTCACCCAGCGACCCACCCCGGCCGGCCGCATCGCCTTGCCGTTCACCGGCTCCGGGATCAGGCTGTCGAAGACCGCGCCCTTGAGCCCGAGCGGCGACCCGAGCGTCAGGAACAGGTCGATCTCCCGGTCCGGATTGGCACACAGAGCCTCGTACGCGACGACCGAGCCCAGCGAGTGCGCCACCACGATCCGGGCGCCGCTGTCGTCGATCGCGTCGATGACGACCTGACGGCAGCGTTCCCGGACGCCGGGGCGGGTCATGTAGACGTACACCTCCCGCAGCGTGGCCGTCATGACCCGGCCGATCGCGCGGGCGCCCGGATCCCAGTGCCGTGACATCCAGTCAAGACCCTGCCGCAGCGGACGTGTCATCGGACCCTGGGAGACCTCCTCGGGTACGCCGGCCGTCTGCATCCAGTCCCACGCCCAGGCCTGCTCCTCGGGCGTCAGCGTCTCCAAATCGTCGTCACCCTGGGCCTGGTCGTCGAGCAGGTGCGCGTAGTACGCGGCCGCGATCGCCGGTGACGGGCCGGTGAGCCCGGCGTCGCGGTAACCGTCGGCGAGTTTCCCGGTCCAGAGCGCGGAAAGGGTGGCGGCACGCTCGGCGGGGGTGCCCGGTTTGCGGTTCCAGATGCCGTGGACGGCGAGGACGGGTGCCTTGGTCATCGGAGGCCCTTCGGCTGGTAGAGAACGACATCGTTGTCGGCGAGCCGCAGCAATATCTGCTCGTCGTGCGTCGAGTTCACCTGGGACAACGGCGCGCCGATCGTGATGGTTTCCACCCGGCGGCCACTCCAGGTGTCCAGGATGTGCAGGAACCCGAGCCGATCGGCCTCGACGACCAGTCCGCGGTCGGTGATCGGCAGACCCGTCCGCCCGGCCCGTTCCTCGGCGCGTGGTCCGGCGAGAGCCACGTCGTTGCTGGTCATCCGGGTCGAGCCGTCGTTGCCGTAGGCGATCACGACCAGCCGGCCACCGAGTTCGGTCACCCCGATCGACCAGGGTGCGGCGACGGCTTCGGTCGGGTGGTACAGCATGCATTCGCCGGTGGAGACGTCCCAGACGGCCAGGTCTCCGGTGCTCGAAGCCGAGGCGACGACGGTCCGGCCGGCCACCGACGCGAGGCGCAGGCAGCTGACCGGGCTGTCGTGAGCTTGCGGGATCCTGGTGACGAGCTCACCGGACGCCGTGTCGTGCACGATGATCGTGCCGGCGTCGGTGCCGATGGCGGCGAACTCGGGCCAGACCGTCAGGGTGTGCGGTGTGGCGCGCCTCGTCGGCCGGGAAGTCGCCATCCAGGCACGCACGTCGGCACCACTGGTCACCACGACGTGGCTGTTGTTCCAGCGGACCGCGGAGACGCTGTGGATGCCGGAGGCGTACCCGATCGTCTCGCGGCGGGTGACGCGGTGCTTGCGCACGCTCCACGTGGTCACCACGATGGAGTCGCCCTCGACAGTGGTGATGTGGACGACGCCCATCCCTGCTGTGGCGTCCAGCGCGGTCACCGGCTGGGCCGTGTCGAACAGCCCGCACGGTACCGGTTCGGGCTCGTCCCAGAAGAGGCGGACGCCGCCCTGAGGGCTGGCGACGATGAGCATCGGGCCGCGTTCGGTCGCCACGGCCGGCACCTCCGGGACATCCGGGATGCCGGCCACAGGCGTGCCGGACCGGATGTCGTACGCCCGGGCCGTTCCGAAGGCGTCGTGAGTGACAAGCGTGGTCCCCCGCACGCTGATCCTGGTCACCGGTGGTGTCACCTGCACGGTCCAGGATCGGCGGTGTTCGGCGAGTTGCCAGACGGCGAGCGTCCCGGACCGGGTGGCGACAATCGCGTACGGGCGGCGCCGCACCCTGGCGACCAGGATCGCGGATGCCGGCGTAGGTGAGAGAACCAGGTCCGCGTCCTCGGTGATCTCCGACGGCCGCACTGTCCACGCCGGCTGCCAGCGCAGGCGTGCCGCCAGTCGGCTCCGGACAGCGGCGCCGGAGCGCAGCGCGTGGCGGGCCAGGGCGTACCGGCGGGACAGCCTCGAACCGTCGGTCGCGGGGAACAGAGTTGCCCAGTCGGCGGCGGTCAGCCAAGCCGGCTCGTGCTTCTCCAGCAGGGCCGTGACTGCTTCGGGGTCCGCGTACACAAAGAATTCGGGATCTTCGGCGAGCAGTTCCGGGCACTCGCCGTCGAGGGCGTGCTGGACGAGGTTGCGCAGCAGATAGGGCTCGGCCTCGTCCCAGCGGCGCTCCGGGCCGTCGATCGGCGCGAGCAGCGCTGCGGTGAGCCGGCGTGCGGTCACCGCGTCGGCCTCGTCCGTCGCGTCCCGGCCCTGGTGGTGTTTGCGCAGGTAATCCGCGAGTCCCTGGTGGAACAGACGGAACTGGGTGGTGCCGTCGACATCGGCCGCGTGGCGCAGGTAGAAACGTGCCGCGCGGATCGCCGCGGTGATCGCGGACGGGCCGGGCACACTCTCACCGGGTGCGAACGCGACGACGGCGTTGCGGACGGTCTCCAGCGACATGCCCTGGCCGCGGGCGTGCGCGAGGGTCGCCAGGACCGGGCGCAGCCAGCGGATGTGGGTCCGGGCGGCGAGATCCACTTCGAGCAGTTCCGGCAGCGTGACAGGCACCGCCCGGCCCAGCGCGGCCGCTTCCCGGCTGTCCGCGATCGGATCGCGGCTGGTCACCAGGTGGTGGGTGTAGAGGCCGGCGACCAGGAACTCGCCCCAGCGTTGCTCGGACCCGCGGGCCCGGTGCGCGGTGAGGGCGCGGGCCACCCCGTCGGCAAAGCTGGCCCGCGGACCGGTGTACTCCGAGTCGTCGTACGGCGGCTGGCACGCGAGAAGGTCGTCGACGTATCGGTACAGGTCGTAGCGCAGCACGTCCTGCTTGACGGTGTCCAGGTCGACCAGGCCGCCGCCGCGCTGGGCCAGCTCGCGCAGTGACCCGAACTCCTCCCACGGCCGCATCGCGACGAGCAGCCGGCAGCCTGCCCTGCGGTCCGCGCGGACCAGCGTGGCCAGCGGCATCAGGATCCGGGCCAGCACCTCACGCGGCTGGCTCGCCTCGTCGAGGGCGTCCACGACGATCAAAGGAGCTTCGGTACGCGCGGCGAGCTGTTCGAGGAAGTCCTCGACGTGCCAGTGCTCGCTCCCACGTGGCTCGATGGCGAGCTGCCGTCCGATCGCGGCGAGAACCTCATCGGCCGTACGCTGGCGGGCGTGCACCGCGGCGAAGTCGCGGCACTCACCCGGCGCCCATTCGGCCTTGCGCCAGATTTTCCGGGTCGGTTCGCGCAGTATCGGGTGCGCGGCACAGACCAGCACTCCGACCAGCGCGGACTTGCCGGCGCCCGGGCTGCCGGTGACCACCCGCAGCGACGCGTTGCCCCAGCCGTTGAAGAAGTCCGAGAGGATCTTCAGCTCGTCCTTGCGGCCGCTGAAACAGCCGACGCCGCCGGTCTGGTACCCGGAAGCGCGCTCCATGAAGAACTCGGCGTCCAGCGACTCGTCCACGTCGTCGAGGAACGGCGTGGTCGTCACGTCGACGTTCGCCCTGGCCAGGCTGCGCGAATCGGTGGTGTGCCCGGAGTTCACGAAGAACGGCAGGTCCGGCTGATCGGCGGTGATGTCCAGCAGGCTGCCGGTGACCAGCTGCGGCAGCGCGCGCTGCTCGGTGGCGAGCCGTGCCACCTCGCGGCGCACGCTGCGGCCGATCAGTTCGAGCGGGATGTGCGACCGGGTCGCGTGCACGTCGCCGTCGTTGTCGGCGTACCGGCCCAGCACGTTGACCAGCGCCTCGGTGAACCGGCCGTTGAACGCCTTGGTGTCCGGCGCGCAGGCCGCGATCACCCAGACCCGGCTGGAGCCGTCGGCGGTGGCGGCCTGCCAGTCGAGCCGGGCCGCGGTGCCGGCCGAGCAGAGGTCCAGCAGGAACAGGGTGCGCGGCGAACCGGGAAAGTCGGTGATCTTCCGAAGCCAGGTGGAGACGTCGCTGAGCGTGTGATGTTTCCCGTCCGACCCGATGACGTAGAGCGTGTCGTTCTCCACCTTGCCGTGGCTCAGCACGTGCAGCACCAGCAGGTCGTCTCGGTCGAGGCCGTTCGCGGCCGCCCAGAACTGCCCGGCCAGGTCGGCGGCGCGCAGCTGGCGGGTGTCCTCCGGGATGACGCAGTCGTAGTCGAAGCGGGTGAGGGTGGCGGCGAGCGCCTTGACCCGCGCGGCTGCCATGTCGAGCGACGGCCACTCGTCGTCGGAGGGCATCTCCGGATCGGCGGCGGGTGCGGTCCCGCCGAAACGTTCGATGCCGATGAGGACCGCTTTCCGCATCGTCATGTGATCCCCCGAAGCAGATTGTCGAGAGACTCGAGATAGGTGTCGACCTCGGTGCGGTCGTACCCTCCGCGCACGGGCCAGGTGAATTCGCGATCGGGGGACGCGTTGTCGGTGTCTCCGACCAGCCAGGCGTGAGCCCACCTGATGTACAGGTCCACCTCGTCCTTGTCGTATCCGCGCCTGTCGCTACTGAATATCGGTATCGGCGGAACTCGCCAGGGAGGGAGGAACGAGGCTCTACGCGTTTCACGCGCCGTGTGAACCTTGCCCGCTGGTACGGCCCGCAACCTTCTGATTTCATGCTTCGCCGCCGACGTGTGCCAGGCGGCCTCGACCCGGGCTCCTTCGATGATCGCTTCGGCTTCCTGTTTCGCGGCAGCGAGTTCGGCAGCGGCCTGGGCTCTCTGATCGTCCGGGTCGGCCAGCGCCAGCAGGTCGGCAGCCCGCGACGCGGCCATCGCGAGTCGTTCGTTCGCAGTGCGTTCAGCGGCGTCGGTCCTTTCGTCGCTGCGGCGTTGAGCCTCTTTCTCCGCATCAGCGATGCGGACCTGAGCCCTGTCCCAGGACTCGGCGGCTATCCTCTCCGTGCCGGCGACGATCTCTTCTGCGCGTGCGCGAGCGTCCGCCAGGGCGCGCGAGGCCGAGGCGTGCATGCTCTGCAGGTCAGCCGGGCTGATTTCGCCGAACGTATCGAGACGGGCACGGGCATCGGCCAGTTCCGCAAGCGAGTCGTGGAGTTTCCGGTCCACGTCGGCCTTGGCGTGTTGCAGGATGGCGAGCTGCGCCTGCAGTTTCTCCAGGCGGTTCCGCATCGCCTGGAGGCGGCGGTCGTCGCGGGGCGCCGGTTCGGCGGTGGCGCTTGTCATCCCGCGTGTGCCCGCCCTTCGATCGATTCGGTACATGACATGCAACTGAGAATCGGGTATCGGCGAAACCGACCGTCAGTCCAATGTTGCCGGTCCCTTCGTGTGAACGCCTGCCGGATCACCGCTGTGCTTCGAGGAGCCGGGCATCGAGTTCGTCCAGGTAATCGCGGACCTCGCGCGGCCGGTACCCCCGCAGGACCACGTTGACGTCGCGGCTGGGCTGCGAAAAGCCGGCGGACTGCTTTTCCAGGAAGGCCGTCGCCCAATCGGTGTAGGCGTCGGCTTGAGACTTGTCGTATCCGCCGGTGACGACGGTGAACTCCGGTGCGGACCTGTTGACTTCAATCCTCCGCCGGTCCCGGACCACCATTCTCTCGGGCGCCGGAGCCGTAGCCGTGGGGTTGCGCGCCTCCGAGCGTCGGCCCTCTGGGCCTCAACAGGCTGAACAGCGCCGCGTTCACTCCGCCGATGCTGTTGCCACCGTGGCGTCGAGCTGGTCGAGGTACGTGTCGACCTGCTGGCGGTCGTAGCCCCACGTGACCGTGCTGAACTCGCGCCGGGGACGGCGGCGCGAGACCGGCTTCATGTCGAGGAACAGCATCACCCAATCGATGTATCGGTCCACGTCGGCCGAGGCGTATCCCCGCTCCAGCTCCTCGGGTGTGGCGTCGCCGAACCGGGCCAGGCGTTTGCGCAGCTCCTCGGTTTCGGTGACCGCCGCCCGGGCGTTGTCGAGGTCGCGCCGGAGGTCGGCGCGGGCGTGCTCCAGCACGGCGAACTCGCGCTGCACCCTCTCCAGCCGCTCCCGGATCGCGCGGGCCCGCCGCGCCTCGGCGGGCCGGACCTCGTCACCCATGTGGACGTCGCTTTCCGTCATCGGCCCATCGCTTTGCGCAGCCGGCCGTCGAGCTCGTTGATGTACTTGTCGACCTGCTCCTGGTTGTATCCGCCGGAGACCACCGAGAAGGGTCGTTTCGGTTGCGGATAGCGGGCCGGCCGCTTCTCCAGATAGGACTCGGCCCATTCAATGTAGGCGCGAACCTGCGGCATCAAGTATCCGAAAACCGCCACCTCGAATCCCATCCATGGCTTCTCGGGCGTGACCTTCCGGCGGTCCCGGATCAGCACCCGATCAGGCGCCGGAACGTCCGGCTTCTTCGTGGCCTGGGGTGCCGCGGTCTTCTGCGGTAAGGCGCTCCTCCTCGCTGCCGCGAGCACCGCCTCGGCCTCTTCCTCCGCCCGGGCGATGGTGTCCGCGTGCAGAGCTGCCGCCGTGGCGAGCACCTCCGCGGCCGCCAGCTCGGCGTCGCGGCGGGCCTGGGCGATGATCTCCGCGGCCTGCCACTCGGCGTCGCGCCGGGCCACGGAGACGATCTTCGAAGCCGCCTCGCGGGCCGCGGCCAGCACCTTCTCCGCTTCCGCCCGCATGTCGCCCGGATCAGCCAGGGCAAGCAGGCGAGTGGCCCGATCGGTCGCCTCAGCAAGAATCCGCGCGGTTTCCCGCTCGGCCTCCGTGGAAGCGACAGCAAGAGCCCGATCGGCTTCCGCGCGAGCCTCGGCGGCCACCCGGTCCCGCTGCTCCCGGGCCTCGGTCACCGCCTCCTGCGCCTCGGCCACGATCTTGTCGGCATGCTCCCGCGCCGAAGCGATCTCCTGCTGCGCCGCCGCGGCCGCCTCTGCCCGGCGCCGGTCCATCTCATCCGGTGTGACATCGCCGAACCGGGCCACCAGCCGGCGCAGCTCGGGAACCTCCTCCAGAACGGCCCGCGCCTCGGCGAGATCGCGGCGCAGGTCGGCCCGGTCGTGCTCCAGCCCGGCGCGATCCCGCTCGAGTCTCTCCACCCGCTCCCGGATCGCGCGGGCCCGCCGCGCCTCGTCGGGCTGGACCTCGTCACTCATGTGGACGTCGCTTTCCGTCAGAGCCTGCGGGAAAGAGTCAGAACCTGCGGGAAAGAAACGCTAACCGACGACGCGGCCATCCAGCCATGGGCCGACCAGACCGGTTACCCCCGGGCCTGCCGGAGCGCCGCCACCACCGTGCCGAGCAGCGCCACACCCGAGCCGACCCCCGCGATCAGCCCGACTGCCGCCGCCGACTCGGTCAGTGCCCAGGCCGCGAAACCGGACAGGCCGAGCAACGTCATCACCGCGCCCAGCCAGTGATACATCGGCATCCGCCAGGCCCAGGCCAACGCGAAGAAGTGCACACCGACCACGGTGGCCACCCAGGCGATCGACACTTCGGGCAGTTCCAGCACGCTGTTGATCACATAGAGGCCGCCGAACAGCGCGATCACCTCGATCACCACGACCAGCCAGTAGCGGCGGTCGGTGAATCCGCGCACGTCCGGGTCGGTGGCGGCCACGCCGGTGCGTGCGGTGCGGAAGAGGGCCACCAGCAGGGCCACCGCGGCGATCACCCCGGCCAGCCGGATGACCAGCGGCCACGGCGAGGCCAGGCCGCCGCTGTTGACCATGATGAACACGGTCCCGAAGGAGATCGCCACCAGGCATCCGGTGACCAGTCCGGTTGGTCGCACATGAGACGTCATGTGGCCGATCCTAGGAGCGAGAAGTCCTATGTGGGGGGCTGGAGCACGAGCGCCGCCGCTCCGGTCGCCGATGCCGTCGATGCCGCGAGCGACACCGTCACGGTCACCGCGCGATGCCATGTCCGGCTGTCGGCGGGGGCGATGCGGCGCTGGATGGCCGGGCCGTAGACGAACGACGCCACCGCGAATCCCGCTCCGGTCAGCACGACCAGGTCCAGGTCCAGCAGGTTCACCACCGACTCGGCCGCGGCCGCGACGTAACTCGCGGATTCCTCCAGCAGCGCGCGGCAGGCAGGTGCTCCGGCGCGTGCCGCGCGGGCGATCGCCGCGAAGTCCGCGGACACACCCCGCGAGGTGCGTGCAAGGCCGGCCTCTGCCGCGGCCGCCGCATCTGCCGATGCCAGGGCGACGAGGGTACGCGGACCGGCCATCGCCTCCAGGCAACCTCGCGAGCCGCACCAGCACTCGGGGCCGTCCGGGCGTACGCAGAAATGGCCGAACTCACCGCCTCGCAGGACCCGGCCTTCGACGATGATGCCGGCACCGAGCCGGCCGCCCATGTGCAGGGCCGCGAAGGCCCGTTCCGGGCCGAGCCGGGCGACCCAGTGCTCGCCGACCGCGGCAGCTGTCGCGTCGTTCTCCACCAGTACCGGCAACCCGGTCGCCGAGGCCAGCCGGTCACCGAGTTCATCTGCTTGTTCCTGAGGTGCCGGGAAAGTCGCTGCAGGTGCCCGGAAAGTCGCTGCGCCGGCCAGGCCGATGCCCTGGCAGCGGGCCGCGTCGACGCCGGAGCCGGCGAGGAGGACCGCGACACCGGCCGCCAGCTCGTCGGCGGCCGGCGGGGTGCTCGTGGGACGGGCCAGGCGGGAGATGATGCCGCCGGTCTGTCCGGTCAGCACGAACGTGGCGACGCCGGCGTCGAGATGGACACCGACGGCAATGCGAGCGCCCGGGTCGAGCCGCAGCAGGGTGCGCGGTTTGCCGGCGGTGGGTTTGCGGCCGTCCTCGATGACCAGGCCGTCGTCGAGCAGACGGCGTACCGTCATCGAGACGGCGGCCTCGGTGAGCCCGGTCGCGGCGGCGATCTCGACACGGCTCAGCGGCTCGGCGGCGCGGATGGCGTCGAGGATCGCTTCCCGCGCTCGTCCCCTGGCGGAGCGAACCAACCCGGCCCCCTCGTTGACTCACTTAATTCAGCAGCTTAAGAATATGGGTATGCGCAAGACCGAGCTTCACACCGGCTGGACCGTACGCGCGACCGGCGGCCCGGTCCCGCCGGAGATCGCGGAGCGTACGGTGCCCGCCACCGTCCCGGGCACCGTACACACCGATCTGCTCGACGCCGGCCTGATCCCGGACCCCTATCTCGGCGAGAACGAGGCGGCACTCGCCTGGTTCCACCGCTCCTCCTGGCGGTACGACACCGTGCTGCGCGCCGAACCGGCCGCCGCTGGTGAACGCCTCGACCTGGTCTTCGACGGCCTGGACACCGTCGCGACCATCGAACTGGACGGCGTGGAGATCGGCCGGACGGCGAACATGCACCGCGGGTACCGGTTCGACGTCAGCACGCTGATCACCGGCGAGGGCCAGACGCTCACCGTGCGGTTCGCCTCCGCCCTCGAGTACGCCGAGCGGCTGCAGGACGAGATCGGCGAGCGGCCCCGGCCGTACCCGCATCCGTTCAACGCGGTCCGCAAGATGGCCTGCTCGTTCGGCTGGGACTGGGGACCCGATCTGCAGACGGCCGGCATCTGGAAACCGGTCCGCCTCGAACGCTGGCAGACCGCACGCATCACGGCCGTCCGCCCGCTGGCGACCCGTGACCACCTGACCGTGGTCGTCGACGTCGAGCGGGCCGCCGAGGTGAACCTGGTCGCCGAGATCTACGTCGGTGAGCACGGCCGTCGCCGCCTGCCGCTGCCCGCCGCGACCGGCTCCGGAACCGTCGAGATCGACGTGGAGGACGCCCCGCTCTGGTGGCCGATCGGGTACGGCGACCAGACCCTGGTCCCGATCACCGTGAAGCTGCTCTATCAGGGCGACATCCTGGACCGTTTCGACTCCCGGGTCGGGTTCCGGGATGTGCGGCTCGACGAGACGCCGGATGAGCACGGGTCGGCTTTCACCCTGGTGGTCAACGATCAGCCGATTTTTGTGCGGGGACTCAACTGGATTCCCGAGGATCACCTGCTGACGCGGGTCACGCGTACCAGAGTGGAGCGCGCGGTGAACCGCGCGGCTCTCGCCAACGCCAATCTTTTGCGGGTGTGGGGTGGTGGCGTCTGGGAGAGCGACGATTTCTACGAGGTCTGTGACGAGCAGGGGATTCTGGTCTGGCAGGACTTTCCGCTGGCCTGTGCGGCATATGCGGAGGAGGAGCCTCTCCGGTCGGAGATTCTCGCTGAGGCGCGGGAGAACGTCACCCGGCTCGTTCCGCACCCGTCACTGATTCTGTGGAATGGCGGCAACGAGAACATCTGGGGACACCAGGACTGGGGCTGGAAAGAGGCTCTCGGCGCGCTGACCTGGGGTGCGCGGTACTACTACGAGGATTTCCCGGCGTTGCTGGCTTCGCTGGATCCGACGCGTCCTTATCACCCGGGCAGCCCGTCGAGTCCTCTCGCTGCGCACGCCCATCCCAATGACGATCGGTACGGGACACGGCACGAGTGGGAGGCGTGGAACCGGGAGGACTACACGTTCCACGATCAGTTCGTGCCGCGGTTCTGCTCGGAGTTCGGCTGGCAGGCGCCGCCGGCCTGGGCGACATTGGTGTCGTCGCTGGATGCCGCGGATCTGCGGAAGGATTCGGCGGCGTTTCTGCTGCACCAGAAGGCCGAAGGCGGCAACGCGAAACTCGACGCCGGGATTTCGCGGCACATGCGGCTGCCGTCTGATTTCGCGGAGTGGCATTGGGCCGCGCAGTTGAATCAGGCTCGGGCCACCCGGCATGCGGTGCTGCATCTGCGGTCGCACGCACCGCGGACGATGGGCAGCATCCTGTGGCAGCTGAACGATTGCTGGCCGGTGACGTCGTGGGCCGTGGTCGACGGGGCCGGGCGGTTGAAGCCGGCGTGGTACGCGTTGCGGGCCGCTTATGAACCGCGAGCGCTGGGGTTCGTGGTTCGCGACGGCGGGCCGGTGCTGGCGGCTGTCAACGACAGTGAGGCTCCGTGGGAGTCCCGTGCCCAGATCCGGCTCATCGGGTTCGACGGAAAAGTCTTCGAGGAGCGCTGGGTCGACCTCGAGGTTCCGGCGCGGGACGTGAGCCTCATCCCGGTCGGAGAACTGCTGCCGGTGGGCGACCCCACGCGCACGGTTCTTGTCGCCGACGCCGGACCGGTGCGGGCGACGCATCTGTTCGCCGAGGACTACGACCTGGCGTTCGATCCGTCGCCGGTCGAGGTCGGAGTCCGGGCCGTGGACACCGGATATGAGGTGACGGTCAGCGCGTCGGCGTACACAAGGGATCTTGCTCTTCTGGTTGATCGCCTCGCGCCGGACGCCGGCGTGGACGAGATGCTCGTCGATCTCCTGCCCGGCGAGAGCCGAACCTTTTCGGTCACGACGACGGCGGCCCTGGACCCAGCCGCGTTCACCGCGCCCGAGGTGCTGCGCTCAGCGAACTCGCTGACCGGCTGAGGAGGCGGCCGGCGTGAGTGGGCTTGTCGGGTTGGTGCTGGCGGGTGGGGCTGCTGATCAGGTCGGGGTCGAGCCGTTCTTCATGGAACTCATCGCCGGCATGGAGGAGGCGCTCGGTCCGCACGGCGCCAGCGTTCTGCTCCTGGTGGTGCCGGATCGGGAGGCCGAACTCGCCGCCTACGACCGGTGGGCGGCCGGCCGTACCGTCGCTGCGGTCGTCGTGGTGAACCTGGTTCGTCGCGACGTCCGGCCCGGTCATCTGGCGTCGCTCGGACTGCCCGCCGTTCTGGCCGGGCGGGGTGACGAACTCTTCTCGCGGGTGATCACCGACGACGCCGCCGCGATGACGGCAGCGATCGATGCGCTGATCGCTCTCGGACACCGGGACATCGGGCGGGTCAGCGGGCCCACGACCCTCATCCACACCGCTGAGCGCTCCGCCACCCTGTCGGCGGCGGCGGGGGTACGCGTCACCGAGGTCGAAGGCGACTACAGCTCCGCATCGGGTGTACGCGGCATCCGGGCACTTCTCTCCGCCGACCCGCCGCCCACCGCGGTGATCTTCGACAACGACGTGATGGCGGTAGCGGCGGAGCAGGAGCTGACCCGGGCGGGCATCGCGGTCCCGGCCCAGATCAGCCTGCTGGCCTGCGACGACTCGCCACTGTGCGAACTGGCGACACCCCCGCTGTCAGCCCTGAGCAAGAACGTCCACGAACACGGCCTGATCCTGGGCGACGCGGTCCTCGCGGTCCTCGCCGGTGCACCGCCGGAGGATCGGGAGGGCCCGGCGGTCCGCATCCAGCTCCGGGACAGCACCGGCCCGGCACCGGCCCGGGCAGGAGGCGGCCGAGCCGAAGGGTGACATGCTGGTCCGGTGTCAGCCGTGCTGAGTGCTGCCCTGCTGTTTGTCGTTGCCGGGGTCGTGGCCTGGTGGGTGCGGCCGGGTAACCGGACCGGGCCGCTGCTCGTCGCGGCCGGTCTGCTGTGGATGGTTTCCCGGTCGCCGGTGCCGGTCGGTGGATGGTGGGCGGCAGTGCTCGCCCACCTCGTCCTGGCGTTCCCGTCCGGACGGCTGATCGGGGCCGGTCCCCGGGCCGCCGCCGTGCTGGCCTATCTGAGCGCGGCTGTTTACGCGCTGGTCCAAGCGGTGGCATCGCAGA
Organism: Actinoplanes sp. CA-015351; assembly: GCF_050955685.1. Classification (NCBI taxonomy): domain Bacteria; kingdom Bacillati; phylum Actinomycetota; class Actinomycetes; order Micromonosporales; family Micromonosporaceae; genus Actinoplanes; species Actinoplanes sp. CA-015351. The sequence goes on along the minus strand of NZ_CP192102.1, from coordinate 4,550,173 downwards.
ACCCGGCACCGCAGAACGTGGCGCCGGATGTCGCGGCCGGCGCGGGTGTGGTCGGCGCGGTGCTCACCGGGGTCGCGGTAGCTGTCGTGCAGGTGGGCCGGTGGCGGCGCGGCACCGTTGCTCAGCGGCGGTTGCTCGCGCCGGTCACGGTTGCCGGGCTGTTCGCGACCACCCTGTTCGTGGCCGGCAAACCCGCGTTGATCGCGGGGGCGCCGGTGCCGTACCTGACTGATCTGATGCCGCTCGCGTTCGCGACGATCCCGGTCGCGGTGCTGGCCGGCATGCTCCGCGACCGGTTCGACAGGGCCGGCGTGGCAAACCTGGTGGTCCAGCTCAACACCCCCGCCGGAGCGGGCGGGATACAGCGGGCGCTGGCCGGGACGTTGCATGATCCGGGGCTGCGGGTTGCCTATCGGGTGCCCGGCACCGACCGTTACGTCGGGGCCGACGGCGAGGATGCCGGCTGGGACACCGAGGACGTCGCGGTGACGCGCATCGACCGCGGTGACGAGAACCTTGCCGTCCTGATTCATGACCGGGCTCTGCTGGAGAATCCCGCGCTCATCGACGCTGCCTGTGCGGCCGCTGCGCTCGCTCTCGACAACGAGCGGCTCACCGCTGACCTGCGGGCCCGGCTGCGCGACCTGGCCGCTTCCCGGGCCCGGATCCTGCGGTCCGCCGAGGACGAGCGCCGGCGGCTGGAACGGGACCTGCATGACGGGGTGCAGCAGCGGTTGCTGTCCATTCCGCTCACCCTGGCCCTTGCCGAGTCGGTGCTCGCGGACCGCCCCGACGAAGCCCGGCCGCTGCTCGCTGACGCCCGCCGTACCGCCCTCGCCGTGCTCGACGAACTGCGCGCCATCGGCCAGGGGATCCACCCGCCGATCCTCACCGAACGCGGCCTGGAAGCGGCCGTCCGCGAACTCGCGGCTCTCGCGCCGCTGCCGGTGACGATCCACGCCGCGATCACCGAGCCACCGCCGGAACCGGTGGAGACCACCGCCTACTTCGTCATCGCCGAGGCCCTCGCCAACATGACCAAGCACGCCCGCGCCCGGCACGGCGAGATCCGCATCCGGACCGAGGCCGGCACGCTGCGGGTCGAGGTGAGCGACGACGGCCGCGGCGGCGCGGGCCTGCTGTCCGGGATCACCGATCGGGTACGCAACAACGGCGGCACCGTCACGATCGCCAGCCCGGTCGGTGGCGGCACCCGCGTGCAGGCGGTGCTGCCGTGCGCGTAGTGATCGCCGAGGACAACACGCTGCTCCGGGAAGGCATCGCCCGGCTGCTTGGCGAGGCCGGGTTCACCGTGGTCGCGGCCGTCGCCGACGCGGAAACACTGCTGGCCGGCGTCGCCCGGCACCACCCCGACGTCGCGCTCGTCGACATCCGGCTCCCGCCCACCCGCACAGACGAAGGCCTGCGCGCGGCCCGGGAGATTCGCCGCCGGTACCCGGAGACCGGTGTTCTGGTGCTCTCCCAGTACGTCCGGGTCACCTACACCGTCGAACTGCTCGACGGCGGAGCGGGCGGGGTCGGTTACCTGCTCAAGGACCGGGTCTCCGACCTGGCGGAGTTCGCCGCCGCGGTCCGGCAGGTCGGGGCCGGCGGGTCCGCGTTCGACCCGATCGTCATCGACCAGCTCGTCGGCCGGCACAGCGACCCCGGCGATCCGCTGCGCGCGCTGACCGGCCGGGAACGGACCGTGCTCGCTCTGATGGCCGAAGGCCGTGCCAACCAGGCCATCGCGCAGCGGCTCGGCATCGCCGAACGTACCGTGGAGAAGCACTGCACCGGCATCTTCGCGAAGCTGGGCCTGCAGGCCCACCCGGACGACCACCGCCGGGTTCTCGCCGTGCTGCGATACCTGAACGCCTGAACACCTGACCGGCGGGAGGTGCGGCTACCCGCACCCTCACCGCGTGCCAGCCGGGTTCTGCGGACCGGCCCGGCATCCCAGGATCGGGGCATGAGGATTCCCAAGGTCCGCGCCTGGGTGACATTTCCGGCGGCGCTGCTCGTCCTGATCGTCCTCGCGGTCGCCGGGTTCGTGCTGTTCCGCGACCCGCCCGTGGAGCCGTTCGAGCCGGTTGCGTGGGACCCGCCGGCGGCGCTCACCGCACCTGCCGTGATCGCCGCCGGCGACATCGTGCCGCTTACCGGCACCGAGGTCGACGGTCCGGAAGACCTCGCCGTCGACGAGGGCGGCCTGGTCTACACCGGCGACCGGCAGGGCCGCATCCTGCGCGTCGACCCGGCCACCGGACGCGCCGAGGTCTTCGCCCAGGTCGGCGGCCGGCCACTCGGCCTGGTCTTCGCCACCGACGGCGGCCTCATCGTCGCCAACCACGGCGTCGGCCTGCAGTCGGTCACGCCCGACGGTCGTGTCCGTCTGCTCACCGCCGCAGCCGGCGGCTCACCGATCCGATTCGCCAACGACGTGACCCTCGCCCCGGACGGGACGATCTACTTCTCCGACGCCAGTTCACAACACCACGTGGGTACGCTCGGAGCGGTACCGTCCTATTCGCTGTACGACCTGATCGAGGGCCGCCCGCACGGCCGCCTGCTGCGATTCGACCCGTCGACCGGGCGTACCACCGAGCTGCTGACCGGGCTGTACTTCCCGAACGGCGTGGTGGCGACCGCCGACGGCAGCGCGGTCCTGGTCGCCGAGTCCACCCGGTACCGGATCACCCGTTATCAGCTCGCCACCGGCAACGCCGACGTGCTTGTCGACGGGCTGCCCGGGCTGGCCGACGGGTTCACCAGGGCCGCCGACGGCACGCTCCTGCTGGCCCTCTACGACCGGGTCACGGCCCTGGACCGTTACGTTCTCCCGTACCGGTGGGCTCGCGGTCTGCTGGTCCGGCTGCCGCAGTCGATGCTTCTCGACGAGGACCGGCCGCAGGCGGGCTCGATCCTGGTGCTCACCGACTCCGGCGACGTGGTGCGGCACCTCGTCGGCGCCGCACCCGCCGCAGCGAACGTCGTCCCCTATCGGGACCGCTGGCTGATCGGCTCGCTGACCGGCGACCGCATCCGCGTCATGTCGCCGCCGGCCTGAGAATTCAGTGCACCAGGGTGACCCGGCCGGTTTCCAGGTCGTACCGGGCGCCGATCACCGCGGTGTGGCCGCCCTCGACGCTTTCGCGGACGATGTCGCTGGTCCCCAGCAGGGCTTCGGCCTGGGCGCGGACGTTGGCGCGGACCGCGTTCTCCACGCCGTCCGGGTCGTTCACGTACGGGGTGACGATCGGGGTCAGCGCCGCCACGATCGCCGCGATGTGGCCGGGGGCGGTACCGCCGGTGCGGACCGCGTTCAGGGTGGCCGACACGGCGCCGCAGCGTTCGTGGCCGAGGACCACGATCAGCGGCGGGGCGAACTCCTCGACGGCGTACTCGATGCTGCCGAGCAGCAGCTCGTCGACAATGTTGCCGGCCACCCGGTTGTCGAAGACGTCGCCGACGCCCTGGTCGAACAGCACCTCGGGGGAGACCCGGGAGTCCGCGCAGCCGAGGACGATCACGAACGGGTCCTGGCCGGCGGCGGTTTCGCGTACCCTCGCCAGGCTCTGATGGGGGTGGCGCGGGTGACCGGCGGCAAAGCGCCGGTTGCCCGCCAAGATCGCCTCCAGGGCCTCGCGGGGGGTTTCCGGAGCCTTGGCGGTGGTGGCCGCGGCGGCGCCGGGCAGGGTGAGCGACCCGGCGAGAGCTCCACCTGCGGCGAGCAGCGCGCGGCGGCGGAGCGAGGTGTGCAGCATGACATCTCCAACCATCGAAGGGTGACGACACATCCTGCACCCGGGCATCGACGGATCACAGTGAACTATCGCTTGCGCGACAACGGCTAGATCATTTCGCGGGAGCAAAGGGCGGCCATCACCAGCGAGACCGCCATGTGGTTTGCGTCGGCGTGGTGGGTGTCGCAGGATTCCGGGCATGGAACCGCCCGAGATGATCAATGCCGGCCAGCTTGTTCTGAAGCGCTGGGAGCCCGGCTGGGCCGGTGAGGCGACCGCCGCGATTCACGATTCGCTTCCCGAGCTGAAGCCGTGGCTGCCGTGGGCGACGGACGCCTACGACCTCGCCGAGTCGCAGTCCTACATCGAGCGGTCGGTGGACAGCTGGGCGAAGGGCGAGGAGTTCAATTACGCGATCTTCACGACCATCGGTGAGTTGATCGGCTCGATCGGCCTGATGACGCGGCCTGGACCAGGTGTTCTGGAGATCGGGTACTGGCTGCGGACCCCGTGGGCCGGGCGTGGGCACATGACCGCGGCGGTGCGCGTCCTCGCGCGCGTGGCGCTCACGCTGCCCGGCATCGAGCGGGTGATCATCCGTTACGACGCCGAGAACCTCGCGTCCGGCAAGGTCGCGGAGAAGGCCGGCTTCACCGAATCGGAGCGGGTCGCCTGCGACCCGACAACCCCCGCCGGGTCCGGCACGGAGATCATCCGCGAGCTTCGTTCCTGACGTCCTGGGTACGCGTGAAGGCCCGGCCGCTTCCGGCCGGGCCTGTGCCAGGTTGTCAGCCGACGTGGAGCAGGCGGTTCCGGGAGCCACCGGTGCTTTCTTCCTGGGGTTGTTGCCTTGTGTCCCCTAGCGAAACACTGTTTCCTGTGGGTAGGGTGCCGGGATGGCGATCACCGAGGAGTCCGAGCAGATCAAGCAGGTGACGGCCTATCCGGGGCGTCCCCCGATCGCTGTTCGTCGTGGCGCGGCCGCACCGTTCGGTTGGTGGCCGGCGATCTGCGTGGCGCTGGTCGCCGCTATCGACCGCGTGGAGTACAACCTGCTGGCCGGGGCGCTGCCGACGATCCAGGAGGAGTTCGGGTTCAGCGACAGCCAGGGCGGGGCGATCGCCACGGCGGGCGCGCTTGCCGCGATCGTGCTGCTGCTGCCGGCCGGGAAGCTGGCCGACACCGGCAAACGGACCTGGACCATCTCGGCGGTTGTTGCCGTCTGGGCGTTGCTGACGGTGGGGACCGGGCTGGCCGGGAGCTACGCGACGCTCTTCGCCGTCCGGGTTCTGCTGGGGGCGGCCGGCCAGTTGTACAACCCGCCGTCGTCGAGTCTGCTCGGGGATCTCTATCCGGGGCCCGGGCGGGCGCGGGCCTACGGGTATGAGCGGATGGCGTACTTTGCCGGGCTGCCTATCGGGGTCATCGCCGGTGGGGCGCTGGCGCAGACGGTCGGGTGGCGTACCGGGTTCTTCCTGGTGGCTGTTCCCGGGGTGGTCATCGCACTGCTGGTGCTGACGGTCCGGGAGCCGGTGCGCGGGGTCGGTGACGGGCTGTCGCGGTGGTACAGCGGGGGTTCGGCGTCCGCTCCGGCCCCCGTCGTTGAGCCGGCCGTTCCGATGCGGACGCAACTGGCGATTCTGCTGCGTATCCGGACCCTGCGGTCGGTCATCGTCGGGTTGAGCATTCTGTTCTTCGGCCTCGGTGGGCTGTTCTTCTGGATGCCGTCGTTCTACACACGCGAGTTCGGCCTCGCCGAGGCGTCGGCGGCCGCGGTCGGCGGCGGTGCGGGCCTTGTCGGCATCGTCGGTGGCATCCTCGCCGGTAGCTGGCTCGGCGACCGCCTGCATGAACGCCGGGTCGCGATCGGTGGCTGGGCGTTGCTGTTCGGCACGGTGTTCCTGGCGGGGGCGATCAGCGTGCCGGTGCTGGTGCCACAGGCGATCTGCTTCACGCTCGCGAACGTGGGGTTCGCGGCGGCCATCGCCAACCTGACCGCCGCGAATGCTGATGTGGTCGCGGCCCACCGGCGGGGTCTGGGCTTCGCGGTGCTTCAGTTGCTGGTGACGCTCGGTGGCGCTCTGGGGCCGTGGCTCATCGGGCTGGCGTCGGACGCCACGGGGTCGTTGAGGTGGGCTTACACGGTGGTGCTGCTTCCGCTGGTGATCGGCAGCCTTGTTGTTCTGGGTGGGCAGCGGACCTACAACGAGGATGCGGCCGCGGCGCTCGGCGGCGCCGGTGAGCCCGCCGGTGAGCCCTCCGGTGAGTGAGCGGGGAGAGACTGATGAACTTCGCTTTGATGGCTATCTGGTCGAGCTGAGATCAAGATACGTTCGCAGCATGGAACCTGCGGACGGAATCAGCGGCTTCACCTCCGAGCGGGCCCGTGAGCGTTTCGACGGGGCCTATCGCGAAGCGCTGGCCCGGCTCCTGCCCGGTGCTGACGCCCCGATCCCGGTGGAGACCGGTTACGGGCGGGCCGTCGCGTACCGCAGCGGCGCCAGCACCGGCACCCCGATCGTGCTGCTGCCGGGAGCCGGTGGGAACGCGCTCACCTGGTACCACTACGTGAAAAAGCTCGGCGCCACGAACCCCGTGATCGCGCTCGACCCGATCGGTGAGCCCGGCGCGGCCCGGCAGACCCGGAAGATCGCCGCTGAGCGTGACGTCGTCAGCTGTCTCGACGAGACCCTTGACGGGCTCGGGCTGGACGGCGCGCATCTCGTCGGGATGTCGTACGGAGGCTGGGCGGCGCTGCGGTACGAACTCGAATATCCCGGCCGGGCTGCCAGCCTCACGCTGCTCGACCCGGGTGGGTTCGGCGCGATCGGTGCGCGGTTCTGGATCTGGCTGATGGCCGGTGGGCTGGCCGGGATCAGTCCGCGGCCGGTGCGGCGGCGGCTCGCCACCACCGTTCGCAATGCCACGCTGCGTGACGACGAGCTGATGCCACTGTTTCCATTGACGATGAAATTCCGGCGCCGGTTACCCGTACCCACGCCGTTGCCGGACAACGATCTCCAGGCGGTGACCGTACCCTCGCTGGTTTTGCTTGGTGAAAAAAGTGCGCTTTATCCGGCGGGGGAAGTCGCGCAGCGACTGGCTCGGGTCATGCCGGCGGCGACGGTGGAGATCGTGCCGGGGGCGTCGCACGACCTGCCGGTGCATTCACCGGACCTGGTGGCCGACCGGATCAAGGCGTTCCTGGCCGGATGAGACACTCGTGGCATGGCGCAGGCGAGTAACCGTCATCTGGCAAATGAGCTCCTGGCGAGCGTGTCCGGGAAGCTGCCGGGCACTCCGGCGGTGATCGCCGCTGCGCATGCGCATGCGGTTCTGGCGCTCGCCGACGAGGTCGCCGCGCTGCGGCAGGCGCTGCAGAGCGAGGCGGAGCAGTCCCGGCCTGCGCAATAGGGTGTCCGGGTGTCGCGATTCGAGGAATTGTTCACCCAGCATGTGGCCACCGCTTTCGCCCGGCAGCTCGCCCTCGCCGACAGAATCGGGGAGCGTGACTGGCAGCTCGATCTGACCGAGGGCGTGGTCACGTTCGGCGAGGACCTGCGCTATCCGGTGCAGCTGCTCGGGACGGAGAGCGATGGTTCCGGGAGTCACGGCTCCTGGCTGTGGGCCTGGGCGAACACCGGCAGCAACCTGCCGGTGCATCTGCTCCACCTGAGTGAGTGGCTTCGAGGGTACGGCGAACAGGCCGGCGTGGCCGAGCTGACCGAAGCGTCGTTCCCCCTGGAGCGCGCGGACGGCGCCCGGCTGGCGTTGATCGCGTCCGGGTTGACGGGCCGGTGTTACTACCGGGGGCCGTATGACGGCGGGGCGGTCTTCTTCCACCTGGAGGGGTTGCCGGCCTCACTGATCGAGCCGGTGTCGCCCGAACGGGCGTTTCTGGTTCTCGGGCAGGTGATCCAGGCGTTCCCGGTTGATCACCGGGCGATGCTGCTGGCGTTCCTCGGGCAGCAGGGGTGGTCGATCGGTGAGGACGGCCCGGGTTTGGTGGTGGGTCATCACCCGGGCGGGAGTGAGATGCGGGTGGAGTTCGACGAGCAGGGGCGGATCGGCCGGGTTTCAGGGCAGGTTCAGCCGGGCTGAGCGGTGATCCGGCTAACATCGATGGTTATGCGTCCGCCAACTGCGCGTGATCAGGTCTACGAGTCGTTGCGTGAGTCGTTGCGGGTCGCGGGGCTTGGCCGCGGACCGTGGGAGGGCGATCCCGAAGGTCGCACCGTTGCTGCGATCGCCGATGCCGTGGAACACGATTTGTGCTCGCGGCTAGCCGCTCTGGACGTGGTCGAAACGCAACGATTCGCGGCTGGAGTGCTCGCTGCACATGCCGACGCGCAGTACCGCGCGCGAGTCGCGCGCTCTCCATCACCCGCACGGGCACAGTTTCATGCTGAGAGTTTCACGGCGTGGGGCGTGATTCTTGAGATCGCCGCGCGGAGATCGGTGGGCGTTCGTCGCCGACATGAGCCGAGCGCGCGCGATCTGGAAGCCTTGGGCCTGCTCGGAAGTCAGCTATGCCACTTACGTACGGTGGCGGACCGTGTCAGGTCGGGGCTGACGATCTTCGAGGGCGCACGGCTGACTCGCGACGGTCTCATCAGGTTCGATGTGTCGGACAGGCTCCCGTTCCGGATTTCCCGTTTCGAGAAGGCCTATTTTCACCGAATGGCCAATCGCGATCCGGCGCGAGGGTCCGTTGATGTGACGCTGGCGGCGGCCCTCGTGAACGTTTTGCGTGAGGGAGCCGACATTCCAGAAGAATTCGATGACATCGATGCCGCCATGCGGCGGGATCGCGGCCATGGGATCGTCGACCTTCTAGCTGCATTTCAGGTCATGATCCGGGTGAGCGAGTTCGGGGAGAAAGATACCGTCGGATACCGCTTCAAAGATGCTAGCGCTCTGGATCAAGCTGTCCGCGACAATGTACGCGCTCTGGTGCCACACGCCGACCCGGATTCAGCAGTTGCGGCAGGCCGAAAACTCGTTTGGAGCCAGGATCTTCTGCAACGGAACGATATCGACTTGTTTCAATATCGCAGCGCCGAAGCTCGGCTGTACAGCAGGCCGGTCCTTCAGTTCGCCGACGAAACTTTGATGGCACCGCGCGGTGCGCAGAGGATGGCGTTGCTGGTGTGGGTGAGCCGGCTCATCGAGGGAACGTGGCCGGAGCGGCTCCCGCCGGACGACGTGAACTTGAAGAGGTCTCTGGATGCGCGTCGGGAACGGATACGTCCTATCGTCGGATTCGAACGTGAACTCGCGGCCATCCTCGATGCCACCGGGTTGCCGTATGCGGTCAACATTGGAACAAGTCAACCTGATCGCCCGGCAGCGGCGATTGGGGTATCGGTCAGCACAGAGATAGACGCGATAGTTGTCGTGCCGCACACGCGAACCATCTGGGTGATCGAGGCCAAAGACTCCGCGGCACCATTCTCTGCTCGCCAGATCAGAGGCAATCTGCAGAAGTATTTCTGGGCCAAGAAGCCATATGTGCGGCAGCTTCAGCTGAAGGTCTTGGATGTTGCTGCAGATCCAGAAATCGTCGCTTCCCGCCTCGGCGTTGGGGAACATTCAGGGCCGTTTGCGGTTCGGGGAATGTTCGTGACGCGGGAACCGATTCCGGCGGCATTCCACGATGACCGCGTCCATGAGTTCGTGACTATCGATCGTTTGCCCGCGTGGCTCGCCAAAATCACCTGAGCCGCCAGAGTGGTCATCACAATCACACGGCGAAGACCACGGACGGGCTGGCGGCCGGGGCGTTAAAGAGGGCCAGGGCGGTGCCTTCCTCTTCCAGGGCGGCCTTCTCGGCGCTGGTCAGCGCCCGGAATGGGCGGATCGTCACCACGGCTTCCCGGCGGGTGATCGCTATCCGCCACGTTGCCGCTACGAAGCCGTCGAGCAGGATCGAGCGGGGCTGTTCCATGTTGGCGCCGCCCCAGCCCTGTGCCGTGTAGTCGGTGTCGCCGGTGATGCGGGTGCGGTCGGCGTGCGACAGCAGCAGGTTGTCGAAGTCGTAGAGGAAACGCGCCGGCGCCGGGGTGTCCGGGTCCGGCCGGGGCGCGTCCGGCAGGTCGAACAGCTCACGGCCATCGGCATCACGGAAGGTGATCAGTTTCGGTCGCAGGGTCTCCGCCGCTGACGCGAGGCGAGTGAGGCCGGACCACTGCTGGGCGTCGCGTACCGTCGCTGGGCCGAAGGCGGCGAGATAGCGCAGGAAGAGATCCTGTGCCGTTTCCCGCGACGGTGACAGAGCCAGTGGCGCATGCGCCGCTTTGCCACTGCGGCCCCACAGCCCTCGCGGCGGCACCTGCACCAGCGGCATCCACATCCGCGCGGCCTGAGCGAGCGCACCCGGATCACGGCCCGGGAACGACGGAGCCAGGGTCTTCCCCAGCTCGCTGAACGTCATCGGCCGCTCCGCCAGCGCCGCGGCGGCCGCGCCGACCAGCGCCGCCCGGTCCAGGTCACGGAGATGCCGGCCGAACGCGCCCATCGTGCTGCGGATGATCACCGGCTCGACCAGTGGGCGCAGCCACCGGCAGTCATCCACGGTGACCAGGTGGATCGTCGAGCGCATCAGCGCCATCCGGACGATCTCACCAGTCGACAGCAGCGCCGCCGTGTCCGCCGGAGAATAGTCGCGCAACCGGCTCCACAAACCTGCGTACCAGGTATGCGGGGTCTGTGCCTGGAGGCCGCCGAGCCGGGTGAGCGCCTCCGGGACGCTCAGATCGGCGCGTTCCAGCAGCAGCTGCCGGGCGAGGGTGGCACGGTTGAGTGCACGGCGATTCACACCCCGGACGCTATCCGCGATTGCGGTCAGGAATCGGCCGGAAGCACCGCGATCTCGCTGTAGAAGTGGCTGATCAAACGGACCGCCGCCTCGAACGAATCCAGATCCATCGGCTTGGAGACGTACGCGTTCGCGTGCGTCGCGTAACTCGCCGTGATGTCCGGCCCGGCCGTCGACGTGGTCAGCACGACGATCGGGATGCTCTTCAGGTCGTCGTCGTTCTTGATGTCCCGGAGCACCTCGTGGCCGCTCATCCGCGGCATGTTGAGGTCGAGCAGCACCAGATCCGGGCGCGGGACCTCGGTGTACCGGCCGCGCCGGCGCAGGAAGTCGAGGGCTTCGCGGCCGTCCTCGACGGAGTGCACAACCGGCGGAGTGTCCACGCCGAGCAGGGCTTCCTCGATCATCATGGTGTCCGCCGGGTCGTCGTCGACGACCAGGATGTGCTGCAACCTCGAGAGCCCGGACATAGCCGGAGACAATATCGCAGGGTGATCACCTAGGATTTGCCGCCATGGCGCCCGAAGTTCTGCCGATGCGGCCGATGACCGCCGGGGAACTCCTCGATGCCGGTGCCGCGCTGCTGCGCCAGCGGGCGTTCCCGCTCGTCGCCCTCGCCGCGCCGTTCGTCGCCGCCGAGCAGGTGATCCTCGGCCGGATGCGGGAAAACGCCGGGCTCGACGCACCCACGTTCATGCCGGATTTCGGGGATTTCGGCGGCTGGTGGCTGATCACGGCGGTCGGGTTCGGCATCGAGGCGGCGATCATCGCGTTGCTCGGCGCTTATGCGGGTGCCGCCGCCGGGCCCGCATTGCTGCGCCGGCCGGTGCGGCATCGGGACCTGTGGGCGCGTACCCGGCCGCTGCCGGTTCTGGTGGTCGCTGTCGTCGCCGGGTTGATCGCGGCGGCCGGCGCCTATGCCGGGTTCGTGCCGTGGCTGATCCTTTACGGACTTATCGGGATGGCGACGCCTGCTCTCACGCTCGACCGGGTGCCGGGGCCGCTGTCCGCTTTCGGCCGGTCGGCGCGGCTCGCTGTCCGGGACGGGGTGCGGCCGGCGCTGCTGCGGCTGCTCGGGTACTTCACCTGGTTCATGGTGCGGTTCGCGCTCGGGACGGCCTGGGTCACGGTCGCCTCGCAGGCCGGGTGGACGGTTGGTAATACCGTGCTCGCCTGGGTGGTCCCGCTCGCCTGGGGCCTGGCCAACACGGTCGCCTATCCGGCGCTCGCCTGCCTGGACGCGGTGCTGCTGGTGGAGGCGCGGATTCGGACCGAAGGGCTGGACATCGAGATCGCACGGGATCGGGCGCGCGGCGGCGACGGCTCGGCCGCGCTGGTGGACGCCGCATGAACCGCGGTTACGACGCGTGGATCGCCGACGTCCTCGACGTGATCCCGGGCCGGCTCCTGTTGCTCGGACTGTTTCTGATCACGCTGGCCGGATCCGTGCTCTGGTACTCGTTTCCGGCCTGGATACCCCGCCGCTGGCCGTCGTTCCACCTGCCTGCCCTGCCGCGGCTCGCACGCCGGCCGCGCCGCGGGGACAAGCCACAATCCGATCAAGAGCCTCCTTCGGTACGCGCAAAAGCGCCCAGTTTCCCGCCGGACGCCAACCTCCTCGCCGCCGAGGGGCGTTATGACGAAGCCATCCGTCAGCGGTTGCGGGACACCGTCATGGACCTGACCCGGGCCGGTGTCGTCTCCCCGGAGCCCGGGACCACGGTGGCCGAACTCGCCGACGTGACCGCGGTCAACCAGCCGGGGGCCGGGCCCGCCATGGACGCGGCAGCCGCGTTGTTCTCCGAGGTCTGGTACGGCCGGCGTGTGGCGGGACCGTCACACGACGAGCACATGCGGCGGCTCACCGACGAGGTCCGCGCGTCGCTGGGCTTTCGTTCGGGCGGTGCTCAGTGAATCTGTTGAACCCGCTCACCCATCGGCGGATGCGGGTGGTGCTGCCGTTCGCGCTGCTCAGCGTGCTGGTCTTCGGGACGCTGCTGGTGCACCGCCTGGAACAGGCGGATCCGGGCGATCCCGCGTACCTCAGCCCGAGCGCGAGCGAAGGCACCGGGAGTGACCGTCTCGCCGCCGCGCTCCGCGCGCGCGGCATCGCCGTGGACGAGGTGACGACGTCCGAGGACGCTCTCGACCTGGTACGCAAGAGCCCCGGCGCAACCCTGTTCGTGCCCGCGCCGTCGTTCGTCGACCTGCAGAATCTGATCGGCACGGTGAGCCTGCCGACCGGTACCCGGATCGTTGTGGCCGGCGCCGAGCTGCGTGATCTCGAACGGACAGGCTGGAACGTCAGCCACACCGGCACCCGCTGGGCGGCGAAAGCGGTCGGCGCCGATTGCACGATCCCGCTGCCCGGACCGGCCGCCGTGCTGCGCCACCGGTACAAGGCACCGGACGGGACCGTCTGCTTCGGCGGCGGGCTGGCCGCCTTCACCGACGGTCCGGTCACGGTGATCCTGGTCGGGGCGGCCGACCCGTTCCGCAACGACCGGATCGGCGAGCACGCCAACGAGGATTTCGCGACCACGGTCCTCGGCGGTGACCGCGTCGTCTGGCTGAGCATGCACCAGCGGGAGAACGCCGAACCGGAGCCGTCAGAATCGGTGTCCTCGGAGCCGTTCGAACCGTCGCCCGACAACAACGGCCAGCCCACCGGACCGGCACCGACCGGTACGCCCACCGATCCACCACCCGCCGCCGGTGGCGGGCAGCCGCCGAAACCGCCGCTGTCCGAGGCGTTCCCGCAGGCGTTCTGGGCAGCCCTCGTGCTCGTCGCGATCACCCTGCTGGCGTTCGCCGCGGCGGCCGCCCGGCGGCTCGGCACCCCGGTCGCCGAGCCGCTGCCGTCCCGGGTGCCCGCGCACGAGACGTTGTTCGGGCACGCCCGCCTCTACCAGCGGGCCCGCGCCCGCCGATCGACGCTGGACATCCTGCGGACCGCTGCCCGGCGCCGGCTCGCCGACCACCTCGGCCTGCCGCCCGGCGCGACAGGCGACGAGATCGCCGAACGGACCGGCCTCGAACCGGACCACGTCCGCGACGTGCTCGACGGACCCGCGCCGCAGACCGACGCGGCCCTGGTGACGGCCGCGCAGAACGTGGAGAAGCTGGTGCATGACGTCATGTACCGGCCCGGTGAACCCGGTGAACCCGGTGAACCCGGTGAACCCGATGAACTCGATGAACTCGTTGAAGGAGAACCGTCGTGACCGCCGAATCCGAACAGGCCCGCCTCGCGCTGAGCCGGCTGCGCGCCGAGGTCGGCAAGGCCGTCGTCGGACAGGACGCGGTCGTCGGCGGCGTCATGGTGGCGCTGCTCTGCGGTGGACACGTGCTGCTCGAAGGCGTACCCGGGGTGGCGAAGACGCTGCTCGTGCGGGCCGTCGCGGCGGCGCTCGCGCTGGACACCAAACGGGTCCAGTTCACCCCGGACCTGATGCCCGGCGACGTCACCGGCTCGCTCGTCTACGACGCCCGCAGTTCGGCGTTCAACTTCCGGCCCGGACCGGTCTTCACCAACCTGCTGCTCGCCGACGAGATCAACCGCACGCCGCCGAAAACCCAGGCCGCGCTCCTCGAAGCCATGGAGGAACGCCAGGTCAGCGTCGACGGAACCCCGCGGCCGCTTCCGCAGCCGTTCCTGGTCGCGGCCACCCAGAACCCCATTGAGTACGAGGGAACGTACCCGCTTCCCGAGGCTCAGCTGGATCGGTTCCTGCTGAAGCTGGCCGTGCCGCTGCCGGAGCGCGACGACGAACTGAATGTGCTCCGGGCGCACCACCACGGCTTCGATCCGCGTGATCTGAAGGCGGCCGGGATCACTCCGGTGGCCGGGCCGGCTGATCTCGCGGCGGGGCGGGCGGCCGTGCAGCGGGTGTCGGTGGCGGAGCCGGTTCTCGCGTACATCGTCGACCTCTGCCGGGCGACGCGGCAGACACCCGCGCTGGAGCTCGGCGCTTCACCCCGTGGTGCGACAGCTCTGCTCGGGATCGCCAAGGCGTACGCGTGGTTGTCCGGGCGGGACTACGTGGTGCCGGATGACGTGAAGGCGTACGCCATCGCCGCCCTGCGCCACCGGGTACGCCTGCGTGCCGACGCCGAACTCGACGGTGCGACCGTGCCGGCGGTGCTGGCCGGGGTGCTTGCCGCCGTGCCCGCGCCGCGCTGATGGTCACCCGCCGGTTCGCGCTGATCCTGATCGCCGGGTTGCCGTTGCCCGCGCTGCTGCCTGCCCCGTGGATCGGGTTGCTGATCGTGCTCGGGTTCGCCGTGTGTGTGGCCGTTCTCGACGTCGCCGTCGCCGGGCCGTTGAACGCGGTGCGGCTGTCCCGGTCGGGGGATCGGACGGTGTGGCTCGGCGGTACCGCGACCGTCACGCTCGCCGTTTCCAATGCCGGGCGGCGGCCGTTGCGGCTGCATCTGCGGGACAGCTGGGTGCCGTCGGCCGGGGCGTGGCCGTCGCGGCATGACGTGTTTCTGCCACGGGGCTCGCATCAGGACCTCGTCACCAAACTGAATCCGGTCCGGCACGGGGATCGGCCGGCTGTCCGGGTCACTGTGCGGTCTCTGGGGCCGTTCGGTGTCGCGTACCGTCAGAAGAGCCGCAAGTGGAACGCGGCGATCTCCCCGGCTTGGGTTCTGCGTGTTCTGCCGCATTTTCCGTCGCGCCGGATTCTGCCGGAGAAACTCGCCCGGATGCGGGTCGTCGAAGGGTCGGCGGTCACCCGTGGGCGCGGGCACGGCACCGAATTCGATGCTTTGCGGGAGTATGTGATCGGCGACGACGTGCGGTCGATCGACTGGCGGGCGAGCGCGCGGCACAACGACGTGATGGTGCGGACGTGGCGCCCGGAACGGGACCGCCGTGTCGTATGCGTGATCGATACCGGTCGGACGTCGGCTGCTCGGGTGGGGAACGCGCCACGTCTTGACGCATCCATCGACGCTGCTCTGCTGTTGTCGGTGCTCGGGGTTCGCGCTGGCGACCGGGTGAGTCTGTTCGCTCTGGACGCCGTGGTGCGCTCCTCGTTGTCGTCATCCTCGTCCTCGCCCTCGTCGTCGGCCTCGCTGAGCCGGTTGATCGACGCGATGGCGTCACTGGAGCCGGCGGCGGTGGAGACGGACTGGTCGGCGCTTGCCACAGCATTGCTTCGGCGTGATCAGAAGCGGTCGCTGGTGGTGATCTTCACGGCGCTGGAGCCGGCGCCGATCGTGGAGGGGCTGCTGCCGTTGCTGCCGCGGCTGACGGCCCGGCATCAGGTGGTGGTGGCGGGAGTGCGCGACCCGTCGGTGTCGCGGCTGGTGTCGTTGCCGGAGTCGCCGGGGGCGTTCGATGTGCACGCGGCCGCGGCGGCGCAGCGGGTTCTGAGCGAGCGGGAGCGGGTGCGCGAGGTGCTGGCACGCTTCGGCGCGATCGTGGTCGACGCCGACGCGGGCGAGTTCGCCGGAAAGGTAGCCGACGTGTATTTGCTGCTCAAGGCGACGGGCCGCCTTTAACGCATCGGGGGTTTAGCGGGCGGCCGATCTAATAGTCATGGAGTGCCGCGGGGGTTCGCCTTGAGCCGACTGCCGGTGGACCCCGCGGCCGGCTCGTCCTCGTGGTCGCGCTGGGTCTGGAAACGCGACCACGAGCGCGAGCCGGTTCCGCGCCGAGACAAGCCGGAGTCGGCTGTACGTAGCGGTCGCCATGCGTGACAGCTGGCAGCCGTGAGCGACAGCCGTCGGAGGCTGGCTGTCGCTGGCGGTCGCCACGCTGTACAGCTGGCAGCCCTCAGCGCCAGCCGGCAGGCTCAACGCCGGTTGTCGAGATCTTGGAGAGTTCCGCCGGTGTGGCGCGACCAGCGGCAGCCAAGATCGGGGGGCGGTGTCCTTTCCGCGATCTAGGCGGCTGGTGGTCGCTATGTGGGGCGGAACCCTCCTAGATCTCGAACAAGGGATCCACTAAATCGTGATTAATCAGGTCTGCTCCGGCCCCGGCCTATAGCTGACGCGCGGGACTTTCGGTCGCGGTTGATTGGCTTGAGCTGAGTGGCGTGGGACCGCGGGGCCGGCTTGTCCTTGTGGTCGCGCTGGGACGGGAAACGCGACAGCCGTGCGCGACAGCTGGCAGCTGTGGATGGCAGGTTGTTGGGATCTTGGCGGGTTTTGTCCGACTGGGGGCCACCGGTTGGCTGGGGCTGGGGCAGGGGCAGGGGCTGGGCTGGGGCTTGGTTATGGGAGGGGTTTGCGGAGGATGTAGTTGAGGCCGAATGTGGTTTCGCTCTTGCGGATGTCGGTGTAGCCGAGGCGCTGGTAGAAGCCGTGGCCGGTGATGCTGGCGCCGGTTTCCATGTGGTCGAAGCCTTCGGCGGCGGCCAAGGACTCGATGTGGTCCATGAGCTGGCGGCCTATGCCGGTGCCGATCAGGTCGGGGCGGACGAACATGGTGTAGACCTTGTTGCCGTCTCGGGAGACGGTGCCGAGGATCTGATCGGATTCGGCCACGAACATCTGACGCTGGTCGGCCAGCTCGATCATGCGCGCCGGGTCGAAGTGGGCGGACATCGTGTCGATGACGTCGGCGGGGTAGTCGCGGCTGTACACGTCGCGCAGGCAGGCTCGGATGATGGCGGACACGGCTGGAGCGTCCTCGGGCCGGAACAGCCGGATCTGCATGCGGCCAGCCTAAAGGACCGCCCCAGAGGACCGCCCCGAAGCGCCGCCCCAAAGCGCCGCCCAAAGGACCGCCTCAAAGGAACCCCGAAAAAACCCCGAAAAAGGACCGGTCACAGCGGACCCGGTGCCTAGCTCGGAGGGCCGGCGAGCATGCTCGCCTTCAGGAGGACGTTGCGGAGCGGCAGGGCGTGGCGCATCCGGGTCATCCGGGCAGCGATCGCTGCCACCCGGGACAGTCGCTGGGTTGCGGGGCGGCGGCTTCGATCGTACGAAAGGGGGCCTGGTTGTGAAGGTGTCGCCTGCCGCAGGCAGGCCGCGAGGGTGACCGCGTCGATGATCGCCTCGCAGGCGCCGCGGCCGAGGTCGGGGTTCATGGCGTGCGCGGCGTCGCCGATGAGGACGGCGTTGCCGTGCACGAACGACGGCAGCGGCGGTGTGACGTAGATGTCGTGGCGCAGGATGCGGGATTCCTCGATCGCGTCGAGCACTGGGCGGACCGGGGCTGCCCAGTCACCGAAGAGCCGGTGCAGTGCGGCGACCTCCTGGCCGGGGTCGAAGCGGCCTTCCGGTGCTGCGGCCGCCGCGAACCAGTTGGTCCGGCCGCCCTCGTGCGGTGTCACGCCGAATTTGGCGCCGCGTCCCCAGATCTCGGCGAACTCGCTGGTCGGCATGCCGTCGATGGTTCCGCGCCAGGCGGTGTTGCCGGAGTATCGCGCCCGGTAGGCCGGGCCTAGCAGGCGGTCGCGGGTGCGGCTGAACACGCCGTCGGCGACGACCAGGAGGTCGGCTGTGTCGTCCAGCGAGGAGACCGGCTCGCCGAACCGCAGATCCGCCCCCGCGTCGGCGGCGGCTCGGTGGAGGATCGCCAGCAGCGCCGGCCGGGAGATCAGGTGGACGTCGTCGCCGGTGCGTTTCCGCAGCCTGGCGACGTCGATCGTGGCGATCCGCGAGCCGTCCGGGCGCAGGACCGCACCGGCCTGCTGGCGGCTCCCGGTACGCCGGACCTGGTCACCGACTCCGATCTCGTCGAGTGCCCGCAGCGCGACCGGCCACATCCCGAGTGCGGTGCCGGTGCTGGGCAGCGCCGCATCCCGCTCGCGGAGCGTGACTTTGTGCCCGTCGCGGGCCAGTGCTATCGCGGCGCTGAGTCCGCCGATGCCGCCACCGATGATTTCCATGCTTCGGACGCTACAACACCTGTTGTTTTTCGACAACAGGTGTTGTGGACGGGTAGGGTGACGCGGTGCCATCCCGCCGCGAACAACTGCTCGACGCCGCGATCGGCGTCCTCGGCAACCAGGGGTCGCGAGCATTGACCCACCGCGCGGTCGATGCCGCGGCCTCGATGCCCTTCGGATCGACCGCGAATTACTACAAGAGCAGGGACGCGCTTATCAGCGCGGTGGTGGAACGCTTCGCGGAACGCGATCGCATCGGGTGGGAGACCATAACCACTTTCGTACGCCCAGCGAACGCGGCCGAGCTGGCAGCGGGGCTGATCGGGTACGTGCAGCGCGCCCTCGGTCCGGAACGTGCCGTCACGGTGGCCCGGTATGGGCTGTTCCTCGAGGCGACGCTGCGCCCGGAGTTACGGGACCCTCTCGCCGAGTCGGCACGGGAGCTGAGGAAATGGGCGGCGACGTGGTTGCGGCAGATCGGGTCGGCTGATCCGGACGGTGACTGCGCGGCCGTCTTCGACTATCTGGACGGCGTGATCCTGCACCAGCTCGCGTTCGACGGGCAGGTCGGCGGCGACTGGCAGGCGGCGGTCGAACGGGCGGTGCTGCGCCTCGTGGCGTGATGCCGCTCGCCGCCGGGCCCTCCACCGTGGCCGAGAAGGCGTTCCGTGCCACCTTGCTGGTCCTGGCCGTCCTGGCCGTCCTGGTGGTCCTGGCGGTCCTGGTAGTTCTCGTGCTCCTGCCGTGAGGGCGGGTCAGGGCGGGTCAGGGCGGGTCAGGGCGAGGCCCTGCCCGCGTCGTTCGGCCGGTGAACGCGCATCCAGCGCTCCACCTCGGCCAGGTCCCAGACCTTGCCCATCCGCAAGACCTGGTACGGCTCGGGGAAATCGTCCCGGCTGATCAGCTGGTATGCCCGCTGGCGGGACACTCGCAGCCAGGACCGGATCTCCGACGCACCCACAAGGACCACCTTGTTCATGCCTGACAAGGCTAGTCCCATACCAAGTAGTAGGCGACAACTAGTCATAGTCGTGGCACGTTTTCGGCTGTCGATTCCCCGCCAGGAGTGAACCGGATCGTCAGGGCTGTCCGGGATCGGTCGCTCCGGCTGTGCGGCGGGCCGAGGACACCGTGATGACGACCAGCACCACCAGCAGGCCGGCTATCACCGTGACCGGGACCGGGCCGAACGGGGCCAGCAGGACCAGGGCGGCCGTCACCGGGTACGCGGCCAGACCGGCGCCGGTCTGCACCGGTCGCACGTGCAGCAGCCAGATGGACACGAGCAGGACGGCGACCGGGATCGCGACGGCGTACCCGGCGACCGTGCCGGAGATCTCCGCGTGGTGCATGTCGTAGTCCACGACGACGCCGATGCCCGCGCCGATGGCGGCCGCCGCGGCGAAGATGAAGTAGTGGCCGTAACCCCACAGCAGTGAGGTGCGCAGCGTGGTGAGCAGCCGGTGTGCCGGGCGCTCGAAGTACAGCCACCAGAGCGCGAAGACGATGACCAGGCCGGAGACGGCCAGGGTGACCAGCTCGGCGAGGTGCTCGCCCTCGTCGACGCCGGTGCGCACCGCGATCGTGGCGGACGCGACGGCCTCGCCGAGCACGATGATGGTGAACAGGCCGTACCGCTCGGCGATGTGGCGCGGGTGGTACGTGGTCGGGCCGCCGTCGGCGCGTTCGGCCAGCGCGGGCACGAGCAGCTCGGCGACGACCAGCAGCACGAACAGCGGCACCGACCAGGAGTCGGGGAGTGCGAGCCGGATCAGCCAGAGCACCTGGACGACGGTGATGCCGGCGGCATAGCTCAGGGCCACGCGGCGGCGTTGCCGATCGGTGCGGGCGGCGCGCAGCCATTGGGTCACCAGGGCCAGCCGCATGATGACGTACCCAAGGGTGATGGTGGTGTAGTTGCCGGCCTCGAACGCGGACTCGACGCCGGCGGCCAGCACCAGCGCGCCGGCGATCTGCACCAGCGTGGTGATCCGGTAGACGTCGTCGTCGGTGTCGTAGGCCGAGGCGAACCAGGTGAAGTTCATCCACGCCCACCAGATCGCGAAGAACACCATCAGGTACGCGCCGATGCCGTGCGCCACGTGGTTCTCGGTGATCGCGTGGTGCAGCGGTAACGCGGCCTGCGCGACGGCGACCACGAAGCAGAGGTCGAAGAGCAGTTCCAGGGGAGTTGCCGCCCGGTGGCCCTCGTCCGCCGACCGGGCCCGCATCGGGGTGAGCCAGCCGCGCTGTACGTGGTTGGTCATCGTGTTTGCCGTTCCATGGGGAGACAGCATGCCCGATGACCATGGCCTGGGTGTTACCGCGGCACGGTCGTTGACGTCGTGGTGCTTGCAACCGTGCACCTCCGCCACTGCCTCCAGCGTCGGCGGACCGTGGAGCGGATGGACGAACACCGGCGACGGTACGACATTCCGCTCGCAGCCGACGTTCGTGCTCCAGGTCGGTGGCAGCTATCTCTACATGGGTGATCGCTGGGCCGGCGCTTGGGGCGGGCAGGTCAACGAATCGCAGTACGTGTGGTTGCCGATCAGCTTTCCGAGCGCGACAAGCATGAGTGTGAACTGGTATGGCGGCAATAATCAGCGCTGGGAGTTCCGGGATGCCGGCAGCGGTTATCTCAACATGGGTGAACCAGAACAGCGGGAAGTGCCTGGACGTGGTCGGTTCCGGGACCACGGACGGGACGGACATCCAGCAGTTCGCGTGCGGGAGCGGCGCAAATCAGCAGTGGTCCCGCGCGGCCGCCTGAAACCCGGCGGGCGACGACGCGCTATCGCGTGTCAGGCCACCGGTGGAGGAGCCTTGTGGCTGGACGGGAGAATCTCCCGTCCAGCCGGCGTCGGGTTTCAGGACTGGGAGATCGCCGTCCGGTGGCCGGCGGATTCCTCGACCGCGGCCTGGCTGTCGGTGGTGGTGATGGCGATGCGGCGGGGTTTCGCGGCCTCGGCGACCGGGATGGTCAGGGTCAGCACGCCGTCCTGCCAGGTGGCGGTGATCCGGTTGAGGTCGAGGCCGTCGGCGAGGGTGAGCCGGCGTTCGAAGGTGCCGGTCGGCCGTTCGCGGCGTACCCACTGCACGTCGTTGTCGGTGCGCGGGGAGCGCTCGGCGCGGATCGTGAGGACCCGGTTGTCGACGTCGATCGTTACGGAGCCGGGGTCGACACCGGCCAGGTCGCAGTGCAGCACGAAGTGATCGCCGGAGCGGTAGAGGTCCATCGGCATCGCCAGGGTGCGATCGCCGGGGATGGCGGTGCCGCTGCCGAGCATCTGGCCGGCCAGGCGGTCGAACTCACGGAAAGGATCGAAAGTCAGCACCACGGGAATCCACCTCCTCGGAGTGGTCCGCCGGGCTTTCCGGCGGACGCGTGGCGCTCGGCTGAAGACCAGTCTCGCCGAGGTCGCCGCGTGCTCCGTGGTGGTCCATCACCGCGTGGAGCAGCAGCGACACCACCTTTGTAGCAACTGATGCCCCTCGGCCGCAAGTAAATCTCCGGAACTCGCACATGTTTTTCTGTGAGATCCGGGCCACAAAATCTGAGCGGTCCAGGTTAGATATTGAGGCTTTAGACTCCGATCGTGATGGTGCGGATGGCCGATGTGACCGATGTGGCGGCTCTTGCCGAGCTGCGGGAGGTTGATTCTGCCCAACTCGCGGCGTTCGGTGAGTGGGTGGCGGCACACACTCGGACGCACCTGCCGTTCGTCGCCGAGGTCGATGGGCACGTGGTCGGCTGTGCCTGGTTGCTCGTCGCGGAGCGGGTCCCCGGCAACGGCGAGCTGGATCGGCGGTACGGCGACATCCAGTCGGTCATGGTCCACGAGGAGCACCGCGGACACGGCATCGGATCCGCCTTGATCGGGGCGATCCTCGTAGAAGCCCGGAGACTGGGGTTGTTGCACGTGACCGTCCACTCCGGCCGGCGGGCGGTCGACTTCTACCTGCGCAACGGCTTCAGCCACCACCGTCAGCTGCTGCTCTGGCCCTAGGCTGGGCTCATGAAGATCGTTGTCTTGGACGATTACCAGCGGGTGGCGCGGGGTTACGGGCCTTTCGAGACGCTGGCGGATACTGAGGTCGAGGTGCTGCACGAGCACCTCGCCGACCACCGCGAGCTGGTGACCGCGCTGCGGGGCGCGCAGGTCGTCGTGGCGATGCGGGAACGCACGCCGTTCACCGCTGAGCTTCTCCGTGACCTGCCGGACCTGCGGTTGCTGATCACCACCGGCATGGTCAACGCCTCCATCGACCTGGTCGCCGCCGCCGAACAGGGCATCGTCGTCAGCGGGACCACGGCCGCCGGCTCGGCGGTCAGCTCCAACACCGCCGAGCTGACCTGGGCGCTCATCCTGGCCGTCCAGCGCAACGTGGTCACCGAGGATCGGGCGCTGCGGGCCGGTCGCTGGCAGACCACGGTCGGACAGGACCTCAACGGGAGCACGCTGGGCGTACTCGGGCTGGGGCGGCTCGGCAGCCAGGTCGCGCGGATCGGCCGGGCGTTCGACATGCGGGTGATCGCCTGGAGTCAGAATCTCACCGCGGAACGCGCCGCCGAGGCAGGCGCCACCCTGGTCAGCCGGGACGAGTTGTTCGCCGGCAGCGACGTGCTCAGCGTTCATCTCAAGCTCAGCGATCGTACGATCGGTCTGGTCGGCGCCGCCGAGCTGGCGGCCATGAAACCGTCGGCGGTCCTGATCAACACGTCCCGGGGGCCGATCGTCGACCGGACCGCCCTGGCCGTCGCGCTGACCAGCGGATCCATCGCCGGTGCGGGGCTCGACGTCTTCGACACCGAGCCGCTGCCGGCCGGGGACCCGCTGCGGGCCGCGCCCAACACGGTGCTGCTGCCTCACCTCGGATATGTCACCGACCGGACGTACCAGGGCTGGTTCCAGCAGATCGTCGAGAACATCGCCGCCTGGCGGGCCGGCACACCGCTGCGCACCCTGCGTTAAGGGGTCAGGCCGATCGAGGCGCGGAACGAGCCGTCCATCTCGAACGGCACCGACTCGTGCTCGTGAGTGACCAGCCAGCGGCCGTCGATGCGGCGCAGGCCGTGCGTCACCCGGAACCACAGGGTGAACGGTTCGGTCGAGCCGCGCGGGATCGCGGTCATGCTGTCGAGGCTTGTCGCGAACGCCACGTCGCCGTCGGTGGTGATCTCCAGCTGGGTGACCTCGCGGCGTGGCGGCGCCTCGAAGGTCGCCATCCAGGCGCGCAGCCGGGCCGGATCGTGGCTGTTGCCGGGCTGCCGCAGCGGCGGGGCCAGGGAGAACTCGACGAAGGCCGGTGCGTAGTGCGACAGGATGGCTTTGGCGTCACCCTTCTGCAGCAGTGCGGCCTTGCTCAGGATGACGTCCCGGATCTCGTCCATGACAGGTCCTACCTTTCTCTGTGCCCATGATGTCGAAGCCAGGTGGCCGGTTCGACATCCCGGGTCGAGAAGACTTCGAAGGAGTGCCATGAAATACGTGATCCTGGCCCAGTCGAACCCGCGGTCCCTCGCGGTCTGGGAGACGCTGACCGACCAGCAGCGGACCGACCTCGGGCTCGGCCACCTGCGGCTGACCGTGCAGATGCGCGAGGCCGGTGTGCTGGTGGCCACGGCGGTGCGGGCGCATCTGGAGATGGCAGGTTCGCGGGACGAGGCGCGGGAGCAGTACCGGCAGGCGGCGCGGCTCACGCTCAGCGGGCCGGAGCAGCGTTATCTCGAGTCGCGGGCCGCGCGGCTGCGGGCAGGCATGTTTCCCCTGGTTGAGGGGCAATAAGCGTCTCTGTGAATCAACGTCGGCTCACGGGGAGCCTGCTCGTCGTGGTTTTCGCGCTTTCGGGCTGTTCGTCAGTCGGTGACCGCGCCGAGGCAGCCGCATCAACGGCTGAGCGGTTCCTGCAGGATGTGCACGACGGGCGCGGCGACGCTGCCTGCGCGGTGCTGGCCCCGGACACGGTTGCGGAACTGGAACGCTCCGCCGAGCAACCCTGTGCCGAGGCGATCGTCGCGGACGCCCTGCCGCCGCCCGCGCCCGCCACCGAGACCTCGGTGTACGGGCAGTGGGCTCAGGTGCGTCTCACCGGCGACACGATCTTCCTCGCGATCTTCCCGGGTGGGTGGCGGGTCGTCGCGGCCGGGTGCACCCCGCGGCCGGACCGGCCTTACGACTGCACGCTGCAGGGGAGCTGACATGCGATCACTGTTCGTCTTGCTGCTGGTGTGCGTGGGTGTCGGCCTGGTGGCGATCGTGAGTCTGGGGGTGATGCACCGATGAAGCGGTTTCTCCGGGAGAACGCGCTCGGCCTGGTGTTCGGCGGACTGTTTGTGGTCGCGCTGATCGGCCAGGCAATCGCCGGGCACGCCGCCTTCAACCAGCAGCAGCTCACCGACGGGCTGCCGATCGTGTCGTTCTGGCGGTACGTGAGCTCGGCCAGCTTCGGCGCCGACGTGGCGGAGAACTGGCAGTCGGAGTACCTGCAGTTCTCGCTCTACATCTTCCTGACCGTCTGGCTGCTGCAGAAAGGCTCGCCCGAGTCGAAGAGCCTCGACAAACCGGGCCTGGAATCCGACCAGGATCAGAAAGTCGGCCGGTACGCGGACGACCGGTCGCCGGCGTGGGCGCGAAAGCGCGGCTGGCGGCTGGCGCTGTACTCCAACTCGCTGGGCATCGTCATGGGGCTGATCTTCCTGGGATCATGGCTGGCCCAGTCGGTTGCCGGCCGGGCTGCCTTCGACGAACGGCAACTGGCCGACCTGCAGGACCCGGTGTCCTGGACCGAATACCTCGCCGAGCCGGACTTCTGGAACCGGACCCTGCAGAACTGGCAATCGGAGCTGCTCGCCGTGGCCTCCATGGCCATCTTCGCGATCTATCTGCGGCAACGTGGCTCGCCCCAGTCGAAGCCGGTCGGCACCGCACACGAGGCCACCGGTGTCGAGGGCTGACGGCGAGGTGGCGTTTACCGCCCGGACGGTGGGAAATGTGACCGGAGAGAATCGGCTCGATCGAGGAGGTAGCCATGCCGGCAGGATCCAGCCCCAAACGCGAGCGTCAGTACGAGCACATCAAGGAGAGCGCCGAGAAGCGGGGCGTACCGGAGAAGGTCGCGACCGAGATGGCCGCGCGCACGGTGAACAAGGAGCGGGCACGGGCCGGCGAGTCGCGGACCGCGAGCCGCCTGTCCATCGAGGATGTCTCCTCCGGGCACCGTGGCGGTAAGCGTTCGCACACCGGGGCTCAGGGGCGGACGAAGGAACAGCTGTACAACGAGGCGAAGAAGCGCAACATCAAGGGCCGGTCGGCGATGAGCAAGGCCGAGCTGGAGAAGGCGCTCGCGAACTGACGCGAGCGTCGATGTTCGGCAAAATGCGGTCGAGTCAGCGGGGCATCAGATATGAATAACCCGCCCGCTTACACGTGTCAGTTTTGGTGATCGCTAGCATGTAGCGAAGCGGACGGGGGAGGTGCGGTGGCAGCACGGGTGACCAGCTCGGACGTGGCCGCGCTGGCCGGGGTTTCCCGGGCCACGGTCAGTTATGTGCTGGCGGGCAACAGCCGGCAGACCATTCCGCCGGAGACCCAGGAGCGTGTCCGGGCCGCCGCCGCCCACCTGGGATATCGGGTGAACGCCAACGCCCGCGCCCTGGTGAGAGGCCGGTCCAATCTGGTGCTGCTGATTCTGCCGGACCTGCCGGGTACGGACGTCCGGTCCCTGATCGTCGGCCGGGTCACGGCACGGATCGCCGAGGACGGGTACTCACTCGTGCTGTGGACGGCCGGGCAGGGCGAGTCGGTGGAGGCGTTGCTGGAGAATCTGACTCCGGCGGCGGTGCTGGCCCTGCTCGAACCACCGGAGCGGGACGCGGCAGTGCTCCGGGCCGCCGGCATCCCGTACTTCTGCATGTCATCCGGCGACGAGCCGGCGGCAGGTGACGTGGACGCGGTCACCGGCAGCTTGCAGGTGCGGCACCTGGCGCAGGCCGGGCACCGGCGGATCGGTTATCTCACCACCTCGGACCGCCGGCTTCAGCGGTTCGTCGCCGGGCGGCTCGACGGTGCCCGGCGCGCGGCGGCCGAACTGGGCCT
Source organism: Actinoplanes sp. CA-015351 (assembly GCF_050955685.1). Lineage (NCBI taxonomy): Bacteria > Bacillati > Actinomycetota > Actinomycetes > Micromonosporales > Micromonosporaceae > Actinoplanes > Actinoplanes sp. CA-015351. The sequence continues at coordinate 4,523,664 of NZ_CP192102.1, read as the reverse complement.
GCCGGAGCCGGTGGTGCACACCGTTCCGGCCGCCGGTCCGGACCAGATCGCCGGGGTCCGAAGCGTGCTGCGGTCATGGCGGCAGGGCCCGGACCTGGTGTCCGGGCTGTGCTGTTACAACGACAACTACGCGGCTCTGGTCAATCGTGCGGCCCATCTCGAGGGCATCGACATCCCCGGCGAGCTGTCACTGATCGGCGTGGACGACGACGAGATGGCGGCGTTTCTCGATCCGCCGCTGACCACGGTGACCCTCGATGTCGAGGGCATCGCCGATCATCTCGTCGCCGGCTTCAATCACGGCCGCCGGGCCGGACCGGAACCCGGCCCGGCCCCGCGGCCGCGTATCGAGGTGCTATCCCGCGACTCGGTCGCCCCGCCTACCCTGGCTGAGCCGCTCGGCGAGGAAGCCCGGCTTAGTCCTGGCTGAGCCGCTCGGCGAGGAAGCCCGGCTTACTCCTGGCTGAGCCGCTCGGCGAGGAACGCGACCGAGCGGGCGACCAGCTCGTCGATGTTGCCGGCGCCGAGGAAGATGTGGTCGGCGCCGTCGACGAGCACGAGTTCGACCGGCACACCGGCTTTGCGCAGCGCCTCGTCGAGAATCGTGCTCTGCTCCGACGGCACCAGCCTGTCCGCGGTGCCGTGCAGCAGCAGGAACGGCGGTGCGTCCGGGTGCACCAGGCCGAGCGGGTTCGCGTTCGCCCTGGTGGCATCGTCAACACCGCCGAGCAGCACACCGATCGGTTCCTGCATCAGCTCCGGCGGGGCGAACGCGGCGGCCTCGGGCGGCATGGCCAGCGGCGGCATCGCGTCGAGGTCCGCGAGGCCGTACCAGACCACGGCGGCGGTGACCGGGATGGACGGCCCGGTGACACCGTGCCGGCCCTCCAGCTCGGCACGTTCGGAGGTCAGCGCGACCAGGGAGGCCAGATGGCCGCCGGCCGACTCGCCCCACACGCCGATCGTGCCGGTGTCCACGCCGAGATCGGCGCCGAAGTGCCGCAGCCAGCGCAGGGCCGCTTTGGCGTCGGTGAGCTGGGCCGGGAACTGCGCCTCGGACGCGTGCCGGTAGTCGATCGTGGCGACGGCCAGTCCGGCGGCCAGCAACTCGTCGAAGAGCTGGTTCGGGCGCAGCGTCGGCGGGAAATGCCGCCGGTCGCCGACCATCCAGCCGCCGCCGTGGATCCACAGCACCAGGCCGGGTTTGCGGCCGGTGGGGTCCGGGGCCGGTATCCAGAGGTCGAGCTGGAGCGGCCGGTATCCGCCGATAGCGGCGTAGGTGATGCCGGCGTGGTGCCGGCTGCCGTCGGGGCGGGTCACCGGTTCGGTCGGTGGCAGGTATGCCGGTGGGAACGGTGGCTTCTCGGAAGCGGCGGTCATGGGTGTCTCCTCGGGGTGGTTTTCAGCGGACCTTGCGGACCGGCAGGATCAGGACGGCGCCGAGAACCGCGATGGCGGCGGCGGTGAGGAACAACGCGGCGAAGTTGGATCCGCCGCCGGTCGAGCCGATGGCGAGCAGGGCCGGCGCGACCGCCGGCACGAGCGAACCCGGCAGCACGCTGGCGATGGTGAGAACACCCAGGTCCTTGCCGATGGTCGCGGTGCTCGGCAGCACCCGCGTCACCAGCACCAGGTCGACGGCCAGGTAGATGCCCTGTCCGAACCCGAGGACGGCGATGCCGGCCAGGAAGGCCCCGAAGGAGTCCACCGTGCTGATCCAGGCGAGGCCGACCGCGAAGATCACCGCGGAGGCCCAGACGAACGGTTTGCGCCGGTCGAGCCGGTCCGAGATCTTGCCGGCCAGCAACGCGCCGGCGGTCGAGGTGATCGCCAGGATCAGCGAGGCGACCGCCATCTTGGCGGGAATCTCAGCAGGGTCGATGTCCAGCTGCTCGATGAGGAAGAACACCTGGTACGTGTTGATCGCCGCGATGCCGATGAACAAGGCGAAGCGGCTGAACCAGGCGAAGCCGTAGTCGCGGTGCCGGACCGGGTTGACCCAGAAGGTGGTGGCGATGTCGCCGATGGTCAGTGCCGGGCGATCCTCACGGGACAGCCGCCGGTCCGGCAGCACCACCGCGAAGAGGAGGCCGGCGCCGGCCGCGAGGACCGCGGGAACCAGGAACATCGGGGTCAGCGCCGGGCTCAGGACACCGAGGATGACCGACACCACGACGATGCCGAAGGTCTGTGCGCCGCCCACCACTCCGGAGATCAGCCCGCGGCGATCCGGCGGGAACTGGTCGGCGATGCTGGCGATCAGCGCCGACAGGACCAGGTTGCCGCCGAGCTGAGCGACGCAGAACCCGAGCGCGAGCGTGATCCCGCTGCCCGCCTGGCTGGTGAGGTAGTAGCCGAGCGCCGCGATGACGGATCCGGCGATCACGTACGGCCGCCGCATCCCGATACGCGCCACCGTCCGGTCGCTGAGCTGGCCGGTGACCGGGCCGGTGACCAGGGCGACAAGGGTGCCGAGGGCGGACACCAGCGAGACGATCCCGGTGGCGCCGTCCGGATCGATCTGCTGTGCCTTCAACGGGATCGCGGTGATGGCGATCGCCAGGTTGGTGCCGAAGCCGAACACGAGGGCGCCGGCGTACGCGGCGATGAGCAGCCCTTCGTGTCTCTTGCGCTGTTGACTGGGGAGAAGTAGTTCGTCAGTGGGCATGGCCCCTCCTCATCAGCGCTTACGCGTGTCACTTACGCGTGTAAGTGATGGGCGACACGTTAACAGCTGGGTCGTTACTTGACCATCATCGGAAGGACACGAATCTGAAATCAGCGCTCTCGGCTGCCGGCGCGCGGGGGTGCCGTGTGTGCGGAGATGTGGGCGGTTTTGAGGCATGGTGTACCTTGCCGCGTGGCTCATCGTCCATTGAGGGAGAACGATGTCAAGCAGCATTTCCCGACGTTCCGCACTCGGTCTCGGTGCTGCGGCGGCGGCCGCGGGTGCCGGCGTGAGCAGCCCCGCGCAGGCCGCGCCGGCGGCTGGACCGGCCGGTATCCGGAAGGTGTACGGCAAGGAGAAGACCAAGGCCGGCGGCGTCTGGCACACGCACATCGCCGCGGTGAACACCTCCGGAGTTCTCACGCCGATCGTCGAGGACGACGCCGATCACGTCACCTACGGCTACAGCGTGCAGAAGCTCGCCGTGGCCACCGCGGTGATGGACAAGATCGATCGCGGTCAGCTGACGCTGGGCACCAAGCTCGACCTGCCCGCGGACATCATTCTCGGCGGCTCGGGCATCTACCACCTGCACCGGGTGTGGGGAGATGAGATCACCGTCGGCAACTTCCTGACCGCGATGCTCCTTGTCTCGGACAACACCGCGGTACGCATGTGCGGTCGCGTGGTGCCGGCTCTGGAGATCAACGAGATTCTGGCGGCCAAGGGTTTCGTGCACACCCGGGTGGAACCGGTGGCCAACCCCAACCGCTTCTACCTGGGTACGACCACGCCTCGCGAGATGCACGACCTGCTGTGGCGGCTGGCCACCAAAACGCTGCTGAAGCCGGAGTCGTGCGATTTCCTGCTGAGCGTCACCCGCTGGCTCAACGGCTATCACGACGGGGTGCGCCGGGTGATGTCCTCGAAGGAGCGGGAGCGGGTCGCCACGAAGTACGGCGCCGACTTCAACGACCTCGGCGAGTCCCGGCACGAGGCGGGCATCATGTTCAGCGCGGACGGGGTGCCGCTGCTGACCTATGCGATGTTCGCCGAGGGTCTGGGTGAGCCGGAGAACTACGGCGCCACGCACCCGGCGGTGCAGGCGCACGCGAAGATCGGCCGGGTGCTGTTCGACAGCCTGCCGGTGGTGACGCCGGCGGCTCGGTCGGCGGCGCCGCGGTCGCTACCGAAGTCGTTCCACCCGGTCAGCGGAGGCTGATTCCCTGGTGGGTGCCGTCTCTGGCGCCGTTGTTCGTGGCGTCGTCAGGGGCACCCATCAGGCGCAGCACCGCGCCGAGTCCGTGCAGGGGTCCGTCGGTTCGGGGCAGAATCAGGGTCCGGATGCCCAGCGTGGTTCCACCGACGTCGTCGCGCGGGCTGTCGCCGACCATGAGCGTGCGGTTGCCGGGCACGCCGAGCCGTTCGAGGGCGTGGGCGAAGATGGCCGGCCCGGGTTTCACCAGGCCCACCTCGAACGACAGGATCACGTCGTCGACCAGGTCGAGAATGCCGGTGCGGGTCAGGTGCGGGCGGATGTCCAGGCCGATGTTGGACAGGACCACGACTTTGACGCCCCGTGTGGTCAGGTCGCGCAGCACCGGCAGGGTGTCGTCGAAAGGGATCCACTGGTCGGGCATCACCGTGTACAGAGCCTCGATCAGAGCGGGGTCGACGCCGGGGTGCAGGGCGACCGTCGCGGTGAAGACGTCGTGGTGACGGGCGTGGCTGAGGTCGCGGTCGCTGTTCGGGTCGATCGTGTGGGCGTGCTGCCAGATGTGATCGAGGTGCTCGCTCAGGGATTTGAGTTCGCTGATGGCGAGTTCCGGCGGGGTTTTCCCTGATTCGGCCAGGTGGCGCAGGGCCGCGGTGACCCAGCGATCGGGGTCACCGCCGGCGACCAGAGTGCCGTGAAAGTCGAAGATGACCCCGTCGATGACCATGCCACAGGGTATGTCATGTCCGTGTGGATATTGGGTGCGGATTGCACCCTAAATCGACACACTGGGTCCTGGCCTCGCGGGCTGTCCGGCGGGAGTGTCGGTGAGCAGGTGGCGTACCGCTGAGCGGGTCAGTAGCAGGGTGACGATCAGCAGGGTCACCGAGAAGAAGCCGCCGAGGCTCACCGCGTCGCCGAAGACGATGTCGACCAGTTCGAGGACGACGAACTTGCTGCCTGCGGCGACTGTCCAGAGGGCTGCGCCGGAGACGACTTTGGCGGTTCTGGTGGTCGCTTCGCGCATCCGGCCGAGGATGCGTTGTTTGATGATCAGGACCAGTTCGAGGGCGATCTTCAGCAGTAGCGCGGTCAGCAGCGAGAGGGTGAAGCCTTCGCTGATCACGGCGGGGACATGTTCAACGGCGAGGTTGAGCACTGTCACGTAGGCGAAGACGTCGACCACGTGGGTGGGGTGGATGCGCCGCATCCGCTTAGCCTTGGTGAGTGAGCACCCCGCGTCATCCTCCCGCAGAGATGACTCCTGACCGTCATGCGGCTGTTCTGACCCGGGCTGCCGGTCGCACGATCTGGACCCGGCCCGGGCGGCTGGAACCGCGTTTGGCCGGCCGGTTCGTGCTGACGCGGCCGGTGACATCGGCAGACGAGGACGACGAGGCTGTGCGGTTGATGGTGCGGCGCAGGCCCGGGTGCTGGGTCTCCCACGCCTCGCGGACCCGGGACGGCAGGTGCAGATCACGCCACACCCGGCGCAGCAGCGCCGGATTGATCAGGTCCTCGACCTCGGCGCAGCCGGCGGCTTCACACAAGACCTGCTCGTACGCGTGCCGCAACTGGATGGGATCGTCGAGCTCATATTGGCGGCGGCTGGCGTGCCCGCAAGCCATGTGATGTGGCACCTCGAGGACGCCGATGCTGCTTCCGTGCAGGTCGTCGATCCGGTCAGGGACGGATGGGGCCCGGTGTGCGGCGCTGCGGTTCTTGCGGCCGTCACGGGTGGCGACGTACGACATGTTCATCAGGTTAGGGGGAGCGGTCGGCCGCGCGCCCCCGATGTCGCCGGAGTTGACGAAGGAGCAGGAGCAGACGGATGCGGCGCCTGAGGACCCCGGCAGTTAGGCTGGCCTAACTTGATCTTCTAGTTAGGGGCTTGGCGAGCAATGCTGAAGGCACCCGGCACCGCGATCCTGCGCCGGGCCGTCGCCCGCAACGGCCGGCACCTCTGGACCGGTACCGGCCTGGCCGGCGTCTATCAGATCTGCGCTGCTCTGGTTCCGGTGGTGATCGGGGTGATCGTCGACCAGGCCGTCGGGCCCGGCAACCTGACCGCGCTGCTGATCTGGATCACGGTCCTCGCGGTGACGTACCTCGTGCTGGCGGTCACCTACCGGTTCGGCGCGCGGCACCTGCAGCGGGCCATCGCCGAGGAGGGTCACCGGCTGCGGGTCGAGGTCGCCGCGCAGATCCTGCACCCGCGCGGGCTGCGTACCGACCGGCACGCCGGTGACCTGCTCACGGTGTCCACCACGGACGCCGAGCTGACGTCCTATTTCCTCGATCACATTCCGCGGATCACCAGCGCGGTGCTGGCGGTGGCGGTCAGCGCGATCACGCTGCTGGTGATCTCGGCACCGCTCGGGGTGATCGTGCTGGTAGCCACGCCGGTGGTGCTGGCGATCCTCAACCTCACCGCGCCGCTGATCGCCCGGCGCGTCGCCGACCAGCAGAACCAGGCCGGCCGGGCCACGTCGCTGGCCACCGACCTGGTCACCGGGATGCGTCCGCTGCGGGGCATCGGCGCACAGGACGCGGCCTCCGCGCGTTACCGGCTGGTCAGCCGCGGCTCACTCGCCGCGACATTACGAGCGTCGCGTACGCAGAACGCGTACCTGGGCGCCTCCACGGCCCTGAGCACCCTGCTGGCCGGTGGTGTCGCCGTCGCGGCCGGCTGGTTCGCGCTGACCGGCCGGATCACAGCCGGCCAGTTCATCACGGTGATCGGGTCCGCGCAGTTCCTCATCGAACCGTTCGGGACACTGGCTGTGGTGCCGAGCTGGGTCGCCGCGGCCCGGGCCGCGGCTGACCGGGTCGCGTCGGTGGTACAGGCCGGGTTGATTCTGCCGGCCGGTGCCGCTGATCCCGTCGACGTCGTTTGCGATCTTCGCCTGCGCGGCGTCACGTACGGCTCGCTCGCCGGCCTCGACCTCCAGGTGGAGCCCGGCGAGTTCGTCGGTGTCGTCGCCAGCCGGCCCTCCGATGCCGAAGCGCTGATGCGGCTGCTGGCCGTGCCCGACGGATATCAGGGTGATCTCCTGCTCGGCGGCGAACCCCTGGAAACCGTCGGCCGCGCCCGGGCCCGCCGGCTGCTGCACGTCGAACCGCACCGCACCGACCTGTTCACCGGCTCGCTCGCCTCCAACATCGACGTCCGCGGCGACGGGGCCGGCCGGCTCGCCGAGGTGCTGCGCGCCGCGGCCGCCGACGAGGTCGCCGGCCTGCACCCGGACGGCCTCGAAGCGCCTGTCGCCGAACGCGGCGCCAATCTCTCCGGCGGTCAGCGGCAGCGGGTCGCACTGGCCCGCGCGCTGCTCGCGCGGCCGCCGCTGCTGGTGCTGCACGACCCGACGACCGCTGTGGACGCGGTCACCGAACACGCGATCGCCGGCGGGATCCGGGCGCTGCGGCACGGTCCAGAAAACGGGCGCGGCAGCGGGTTCGGCACTGTTGTGATCACCAGTAGCCCGGCTCTGCTCGCCGCGGCCGACCGGGTCGTGGTCATCGGAGACGGCACGGTCACCGCGTCGGGTTCGCACGCTTCACTCAGCGCCGGTGATGACATCTATCGACGGACGGTGCTGCGGTGACCGATCAGCTGCTTCCCATCACCGGCCCGCGGGAGACCCGGGGCTGGCTGGCCACCGAACTGCGGTCCCGCCCGAGAGAGACGGCGTTCACCCTGGTCACCGGGTTGCTGGCCGCCGGGGCTTCGGTCGTTCCCGCGTACGCTCTGGGTCTGCTTGTCGACCGGGTCCGAGCCGGCGCCGATGCGGGCGCGATCGTGAAAGTCGGGGTGACCATCGTGGTCGCTGCCGTGGTGGGTGGCGCGGCGACCGGATTCGGCGGATATCTGATCAACCGGCTGGGTTCGCGGATCCTTGCTGACCTGCGGGAAAGTACCGTCGCGACCGCTCTGCGGCTGCCTGCGCTGGTGCTCGACCGGGCCGGGCGCGGCGATCTGCTGTCGCGGGTCGGCGCGGACATCGCCGCGATCGGCAAGGCCGTCTCGGACGTGCTGCCCGGCATGATCTCGGCGGTGCTGCTGTCGGTGATCAGCCTTGCCGCGATCGCCGGCATCGACTGGCGGCTCGGCCTGGCCGGTGCGGTTGCGGTGCCGCTCTACGTGATCGGGCTGCGCTGGTACCTTCCGCGCGCCGCACCCTCCTATGCCGCGGAGCGGGTCGCGATCGCCGAACGATCCCAGCTGTTCGTCGAGAGCATGCAGGGCACCCGCACGGTCCACACCTATCGCCTGGAGGACCGGCACCTCGCCGGCATCGAGACCGCGTCGGCCCGCGCCCGCGACATCTCGATCAACGTCTTCGCGCTCTACACCCGCTTCATCGGCCGGATCAACCGCGCCGAACTCGCCGGTCTCGCCGCCGTGCTGGTGGCCGGATTCGTGCTCGCTCGCTCGGGCGGCGTCACTGTCGGTGAGGTATCCGCAGCGGCGTTGCTGTTCCACCGCCTGTTCGGGCCGATCGCCCTGCTCATGGTCACCTTCGACAAGGCGCAGGACGCGGGCGCCAGCCTGGCCCGGCTCGTCGGCGTGCTCGGCATGGACATCGAACGTCGTGGAGTGGGCAGGTCGCCGGCCGGCTGCGAACTCGTTCTCGACGACGTCACCTTCGGTTACGGCGGTCCCACGCCGGTGCTGCGCAACGTGTCCCTGCGGGTCGCGCCCGGCGAGACGGTCGCGCTCGTCGGTTCCACCGGCGCGGGCAAAACCACCGCCGCCTCCCTCGCCGCGGGCATCCTGCGGCCCCTGCATGGGTACGCCTCCATCGGCGGCATCGCAGTCTCGGACCTGCCCGCCGACACGATCGCCATCGTCAGCCAGGAGACGCACGTGTTCGCCGGTCCCCTGGTGGAGGATCTGCGACTGGCCCGGCCGGGCGCCACCGACGACGAGGTGGCCGAGGCGCTGTCCCGGGTCGGCGCGCTGTCCTGGGCGCGCGAACTCCCCGACGGCCTGGACACCGTGGTCGGCGACGGCGGGCATCTGCTGACCGCGGCCCGTGCCCAGCAGCTGGCGCTGGCCCGGGTGATCCTGCTGGACCCGCCGGTCGTGGTCCTCGACGAAGCGACCGCCGAGGCGGGCAGCGCGGGAGCGCGTGATCTGGAGCAGGCGGCCACGGCGGTGCTGGAAGGGCGTACCGCGCTGGTGGTCGCGCACCGCCTCACCCAGGCGGCGTCGGCCGACCGCGTCATCGTGATGGAGCACGGCGCGATCGTCGAGAGCGGACCGCACGCCGAGCTGGTCGCCGGCGGCGGCCGGTACGCCCAGCTGTGGGCGGCCTGGTCGGCTCGCCATTAGGGCATTTCGCCGGGCCTGCTGCCCTGGGACGGTCGGCTGCCACCACGTGTCGTCACCGGCGGTGTGATCCGATAGGGGCATGGCGATCGTCGAGGGGTGTTGAGGTGAAGTACACGCGGCTGGGGCGGACCGGGCTGAAGGTCAGCCGGGTCGGGCTGGGGTGCATGAGTTACGGCGAGGCCGGGGCCGGCATGCATCAATGGACGCTTGACGAGGACGCGGCGGCGCCGTTCTTCCGGCAGGCTGTCGAGCTCGGGGTCACGTTCTGGGACACCGCGAACGTCTACCAGGGCGGCACGTCGGAGGAGTTCGTCGGACGGGCGATCGGCCGGTTCGCCCGCCGTGAGGACATCGTGCTCGCCACCAAGGTCAGTGGCCGGATGCATGACGGGCCCGGTGGCAGCGGGCTGTCCCGCAAGGCCGTTCTCGAGCAGGCGGAGGCGTCGCTGCGCCGACTCGGCACCGACTACATCGACGTCTACTACGTGCACCGCTTCGACGGCGAGACCCCGGTCGAGGAGACCATGTCCGCGCTGGACGACCTGGTCCGCGCGGGCAAGGTGCGGTATCTCGGTGCGTCGTCGATGTGGGCGTGGCAGTTCGCGAAGATGCAGCTCGCCGCGGCGGTGAACGGCGGGACGGCGTTCGCGGCCATGCAGGACCAGTACAACGTGCTCAAACGCGAGGAGGAGCGGGAGATGATCCCGATGTGCCTCGACCAGGGTGTCGGGCTGACGCCGTACTCGCCGCTGGCGAAGGGCCGCGCTGCCCGGCCGTGGGGTGAGCAGACCGCGCGGTCGTCGTCGGACGCCGTCGCCAAGGCGTTCGACCGCGACGTCGACCAGCCGGTGGTGGACGCCGTCCAGCAGGTGGCCGAGGACCGCGCGGTCCCGATGGCGCAGGTCGCCCTGGCGTGGGTGCTGTCCAAGCCGGTGGTTTCCTGCCCCATCGTGGGCGCCACGAAGCCGCACCACCTGCAGGACGCGGTCGCCGCGCTGGACCTGGAGCTGTCCGGCGGTGAGATCGCCGCTCTCGAAGGGGGCTACACCGCGCAGGACAACTACTGGTGGTGACTCAGGCGAACAGGGCGCGGCCCCAGTAGTCGTCGGGGGTGGTGAGGCCCGGTGGGCAGGCGAACAGGGCGCTGGAGACGTGCCGGACGTACTCGTTCATCTCGTCGCCGGCCGCCAGGCTGCGCTGGACCGGGATGAAGGCGGTACGCGGATCGCGCTGGTACGCGATGAAGAACAGTCCCGCGTTGAGCCGGCCGAGGCCGTCCGAGCCGTCGACGAAGTTGTAGCCGCGGCGCAGCATCCGGGCGCCGGCGTTGGTGTCCGGGTGGGCCAGCCGCACGTGTGAGGTCTTCGCGATCAGTTCGGTGCCGTCCGCGCCGACCGCGGTGAAGTCGGGTTCCTCGAACTCGTCGTCGCTGCCGAGTGGCGCGCCGGTGCCCTTGCGCCGGCCGACGATCATTTCCTGTTCGGCGAGTGACGACCGGTCCCAGGTCTCGATGATCATGCGGATCTTGCGGCTGACCAGGTAGGAGCCGCCGGCCATCCAGTCCGGGCCGTCGCCGGGCTGCACCCAGAGGTGGTCGCGCAGCAGGTCGGCCTGCTCGGCCTTGAGGTTGCGGGTGCCGTCCTTGAAGCCGAACAGGTTGCGCGGGGTGACCTGCCCGGTCGTGGTCGACGAGGTACGCCCGAACCCGAGCTGTGACCAGCGCACACTCACCGCGCCCATGCCGATGCGGGCCAGGTTGCGGATCGCGTGCACCGCGACCTGCGGATCGTTGGCGCACGCCTGCACGCAGATGTCACCGCCGGAGATGGCGGCGTCGAGGGTGTCACCGGTGAACCGGGGGAGTTCCTCCAGCGCCGGCGGTCGTAGCGAACTCAACCCGAAGCGCTGGAACAGTGCCGGCCCGAAGCCGATCGTCAGGGTCAGCGAGGCCGGCGGCAGGTCGAGGGCCTCGCCGGTGTCGTCCGGCGGCGCCTCCGGGATGCCGTTGACAGCGCCGATCTCGCCGGCGTCCTTGCCCGCTGTCATCCGGGCGGCCGCTGCCGTCCACTCCTTCAGCATCCGGATCAGCCGGTCGCGATCCTTGGTGACCACGTCGAACGCGACGAAGTGCAGGCGGTCCTGCGCCGGGGTGACGATGCCGGCCTGGTGCTCTCCGGCGAACGCGACGGCGTCGGGCGTACCCTCGCTGTCGCCTTTGAATTGGGTTGCGGCGACAGCGGCGCCGGCAACGCCGGCCGCGCCCACCCCGGCAAGGGTGAGGGCGCGGCGGCGATTGATTCCGGTCATGCCTGCTTGGCGACCACAGCGGCCACCTGGCTGATCGGCTCGGCGAGGGCGTTGATGGCGTCCGAGAGTTCCTTCAGGTCGGCCTGCGACAGGTCGGTGTGCAGCTTCCACGCGTCGCCGGAGCGGTGCTTGGCGAGGGTGGTGTCGACGTTGGTGAACTCGGTGTCGAGCGTCTTGACCAGCTCCGGGTCACGCTCTTCGAGGACCGGGCGCAGCGAGGCGATGGCGGCCTTGGAGCCTTCGATGTTGGCGTTGAAGTCCCAGAGGTCGGTGTGTGAGTACCGGTCCTCCTCGCCGGTGATCTTGCCGGCCGCGACCTCGTCGAGCAGTGCCTTCGCGCCGTTGGCGAGCTGCAGCGGGGACAGCTTCTCGGCGTTCGCCTTCTGCACGACCTCCTTGACGTCGGTCAGCAGCTGGTCGGCGATCGGGCCGGACCGGGAGATGTCCTTGGTCTCCCAGAGGTCCTTCTCGATGCGGTGGAAGCCACCGAAGGTGAGGCCTTCCTCGGTGACCTCCTCGCGGCCGTCGATGCGCGGGTCGAGGTCGCCGAAGATCTCGGCGACCGGCTCGATGCGCTCCCAGTAGGTGCGGGCGACCGGGAACAGCGCCTTGGCCTCGTCGGCCTTGCCGGCCTTGACCGCGGCGACGAACTCGGTGGTCTTCTCCTCGAGGGCGCCGGTCTGGCTCTTGACGTAGCGCGAGTAGCTCTCGGTGGCGGCGAGCAGCGCGGCGTCGTCGGTCAGTGGCGCGGCCGAGCCGGACACGGTGAGCTGGCCGCGGATGCCTTTGCCGATCATGCCGGGCTTGCAGGCGGTCTCGTAGGTGCCGGCCGGCAACTCGACGTGCAGGTTGCGCGACAGACCGGGCGCGATGTTCTCGACCTCGGCCATCACCCGGTCACCGGCGGCGTAGACGTAGAACTCGGTGACCTTGTTGCCCTTGTTGGTGATGGCGAAGACGTTGGTCCCGGCGTCGACCGAGGTCTTCGCGACCTCGCAGGCGGTGTCGGTCGCGGCGACCGTGATCGGGCCTCCGCTTGCTGTCTCGGTGTCGGCGTCGCCCGAGCCGCAGGCGGTCAGCGTCAGGCCGAGCGCCGCGACGGCGGTGACGGCGAGGGGGGTTGTGCGCACTATTTCTCCTAGGGCTGCGGCGCGGGAACGGGGGTCTGCTTGCGCTCGGCGGGTTTCTTGCGCCCGGAGGGACGCAAGAAGAGAACAAGCACGGGTACGGCGTAAAGGACCCACGCCGCGACCTCGAGGACCGTGGCGGCCGGGGTGACGTTGAACATGCCGGTGAGCAGCGCCGTGTACCAGGCCGAGGGGTCGAGGGTGGTGCTGATGTCGTAGGCGAGGCTGTTCAGTCCGGGCAGGACACCGGACTCCTGCAGGTCGTGGACGCCGTACTTGAGAATCCCGGCCGCGACCAGGATGAGCAGCGTGCCGGTGATGGTGAAGAAGACGGTCAGGTTGATGCGGATCGCGGTGGCGTACATCAGGAAGCCGATCAGGATCGCGCTGGCGATGCCGCCGAGCAGCGCGTACAGCGGGCCGCCGTTGATGTCGGCGCCCTGCACCGCGGAGTAGAAGATCAGCGAGGTCTCGAGTCCTTCGCGGACGACGGCGAGGAACGCCATCACCGCGACCGCGATCGAGCCGACTTGGAGGGCGTCGGCGAGCTTGCCGCGCAGGTCGCCGGCGATCGAGCGGGCGGCCCGGCGCATCCAGAAGATCATCCAGGTGACGAAGACGACGGCCAGGATCGAGGTGATCGCCTCGAAGAGCTCGCGCTGGTCGTAGTCGCGCAGCAGGGTGGTCGACGTGTAGCTGAGCAACCATCCGAACAGCACGGAGAGCGCGACGGCGAGTCCGGCGCCGGCCCAGACCTGGGGGAGGCGGTCCTTATGGCCGGCCTTCACGAGAAACGCGATCAGGATGCTGACCACCAGAGTGGCCTCGAGCCCTTCGCGCAGGCCGATGAGGTAGGTGGCGAGCATCGACTCTCTTCCTTTTAGGCTTGCCTAACCTTGCTCCTACAGACTGTAGATTAGGCATGCCTGGCCTAACAGTCCAGGGGCTGCCGGTGGCTCGATTCGCTGGCAGACTGGACCGCATGCGTACTGCGAAGCTCGGAAAACTCGAGGTGGGCCGGATCGGCCTGGGTGCGATGGGGATGTCGCACGGTTACACCGGCGCCGGCAGCGACGACGCCGAGTCGATCCGGACCATCCATCGGGCGATCGACCTCGGCGTCACCCTGATCGACACCGCGGAGGTCTACGGGCCGTACGTCAACGAGGAACTGGTCGGCCAGGCGCTGCGAGGACGACGCGATCAGGTCGTGCTGGCCAGCAAGTTCGGCCTCATCTCGCACACCGGCGGTGCTCCCGGCGGGCTGGACAGCAGCCCGGAGAACATCCGGATCGCGGTCGAAGGTTCACTCAAGCGGCTCGGCACCTCGTACATCGACCTGTACTACCAGCACCGGGTCGACCCCGGCACGCCGATCGAGGACGTCATGGGCGTGCTCGCCGGGCTCGTCGCCGAGGGCAAGATCCGATACATCGGGCTGTCCGAGGCGTGGATCTCCACGATTCGGCGGGCGCACGCCGTGCACCCGGTCACGGCCGTGCAGTCGGAGTACTCACTCTGGACCCGCGACCAGGAGGAGGTGCTGCCGGTGCTGCGCGAGCTGGGCATCGGGCTGGTCGGTTACTCACCGCTCGGCCGGGGCTTCCTCACCGGAACGCTGCGGACCACCGCCGATCTCGCCGACAGCGACTTCCGCAAGACCAACCCGCGGTTCACCGGGGAGAACTTCGAGCGGAATGTGCGCAGTGCTGATGAGGTGCGGGCGCTCGCGGAGAAGGTGGGCGCCACCCCGGCGCAGGTCGCGCTGGCGTGGCTGCTGTCCAAGGGTGAGGACATCGTCCCGATTCCGGGGACCAAGCGGGTGAGCCGGCTGGAGGAGAACGTCGCGGCGGACGCGGTGGTGCTGACGGCCGAGCAGATCGCTGCGCTGGACGCGCTGACCCCTGCCGAGGGCGAGCATCACAACGAGGCGCAGATGAAGGCCATCGAACGCTGATCCGGATTGTTGGATGCGGCGGGACCGGATCCCGCCGCGTCCGCCTCCGGGCGCGGCGTTGTCGCCAAGGCTCGCTCGGCGCGGAAGACGGTCAGTGGCGGCCGGCGGCCCGCAGCACCACGGCGTACAGGTCGCGCGTGCCTGGCTCGTGGACGTTGCCGGCGGAGTCCCGGCCGAGTGGAACGGACTCGCCGGTGGCCGGGAAATACCAGGCCTCCTCCACATCGGCCAGGGGAGAACAGCCGTCCCTATCCGCTTCGTCATCCGGTCCGTGCTCCGGTCCGTGCTCCGGTCCGTGCTCCGCGACGACAACAACGGCGTCGCCGGGCATGTCGGCCAGGATGTCGCGCAGGCCGGCGACGGTGATCGTCCCGAGGGTGTACATCGGGTCCACGCGGGCATTCTGATCCTGGACGTACGTGTTCTCCTCGGGGTGCACCGCATCCTCCGCTCGCCGTGACGCTGCCATGATGGGCTCCGCGTAACGAAGGCCGCAGGGCTTCGAAGGTGTAGTCAGCCGTTTCAGTCCGACTGCACCACGGTGAAGGGTGGCCGGACGCCCTCGGTGAGTTCGGCCGCCGCCTCGAGCGCCATCACCGCTCGTTGCTGGCTACTGATCGGCGACCTGGCCGTGGAGTGCAGTGAGCCCAGGGCGACCAGGTAACCGGACCCGACCGCGGCGTATCCCGAGATGGTGTGCCCGATCTGATAGTCGGCGCCGACGACATAGAGGCGGCCATGAATGCCGACGAGGAACTGGCCGCCCTGTTCCTGGCCGTTGTCGGTCTTCGCGTAACCGCCCGTGGAGAGGCATTCGCGGACGGCCTCGATGAACGTGGTCACCATGAACCGGTCGACGTCCCAGGTGTCGGGCTCACCGACGTTCAGGGAGTAGCGGAGCAGCTGACCCATCCGATAGCTGGTGGTGAAGCCCATCAGGTAAGGGCCCACCTGGAACACCTTGGAATCCGACCGCACCGCGACGTGCCATCCGTCGCTCCCCGCCGAGTCCCCACCGATGGTGACGACCTTTCCGTCCGTAATCCCGACGATGCACGTCATGGAGCAACTCTTCATGGCCGGTGGGCTCCTGCCAACCATCTGCCGCGGATGGGTGGCGTCGGCCGGCAGGGACGACGGAAGGGCCGCTGAGCGGGACAGACCGCGGCGTGCGTGTGTTTTTCGGGCTGCCCCGCCGGCCCAAGCGCACAAGACCTCCACGGGTGCGATGAGGCCGAGCCATCCGGCAGCCGATCCGCAACCCGGTGCAACTCTTCCGCTCTCAAGCGAACGGCTCGGCGGCCCGATAGGTCTGGCGCAAGGCCGCCAAGCCGGACGGCCAGCCAGAACCTGGGGGATTGACCGTGGAACTCGTCACCGTTCTCGTCTCGTACATCCGCGCCGCGCACAAGTCGGACGAGGGCGCGACCGCGGTGGAGTACTCGCTGCTGGCGGCCTTGATCGCCGGCGGCCTGATCCTGGCAGTGACCAGCCTCCGCCAGGACATCGTCGCGCTGATCACGACGCTGATGGCCGCCATCTGACGCACTGACGAACACGCCCCCGCCGCCCGTCGCCCTCACACCGGAGGGCGGCGGGCGGTTTCGCGTGGTAGCTCCAGCGCTCCGCGCAGCTCGGCGGCACTGCCGAGGCGGCTGAGGGTGATCGTGACGTCACGGGCGATCACCGGTGGGGCGTGCGTGGTGAAGGCCTCGCGGATGCCGGCCACGATCGGTTCGATCGCGGGACCGATGGTGGTGTCGGCGATGACGCGTTCCGGGTCGAGGAAGGTGCACAGGTGCGCCAGCGGCCTGCCGAGCGCCCGGCCGATGTCATGCAAGATCCGCGATGCTCCCGCGTTGCCACTCACGGCGAGGCCGGCCAGGTCGGAGAAGGCGATGGTACGCGTGAACGCCGCCTGAGCCGTGTCCATGACCAGCGAGTCGATCTGTGACCGCAGGCAGCCACGGCCGTCGCACGCACACAGCGGACCGTCGGTGTCGATCTGCAGGTGGGCGAGTTCTCCGGCGTACCCATGGGCTCCTCGGACCAGGGTGCCGCCCAGGATGATCGCGGCGCCGAAGCCGCGTTTGCCGATCGCCAGATAGAGGAAGTTGCCGGACCGCGCGGCGGGGTCGCCGTGGTGGAGCTCGCCGAGCGCGGCGAGGTTGGCGTCGTTCTCGACGAGCACCGGCAGTTCGTGGCGGCGGGCCAGCCGGTGCCGCAGATCGGCGGTGATGCTGACGGCGAAGGCGGGCCCGGTGCCGCCGGTGCTGTGCCGCAGCGGTGCGGGCGCGCTGATCACGATCGCGGTGAGCGTGGTGCCGGGCTGCTTGCCGGCCGCGTGGCGCAGCTGAGTGACGGCCGCGTCGAGGTCGTCGGTCCCGGCCGGTGACGCGGCCTCGGTGAGCGGGATCGTGAGGCGCACGCTGCCGTCGAAGCCGAGCAGGGAGATGTGTGCGGCACCGTCCTGCCAGTGGATCAGGCCGAGCAGCGGGTCCGGTCCGGGCGCGCGCAGCAGCCGGGAGGGCCGGCCGGGTGCCTGCCGGGCGCCGGTGCCGGTGTCCTCGACGATGTCGCCGGTGGTGAGCAGCCGGCGCACGGCACTGGTGACGGTGGGTGCGGCCAGCCGGAGCTGCTGCCCGATCTCGGCGCGGGTCGTGCCGGGGGAGTAGGCGACGAAGGTGCGTACCCGTTCGTCGGTGCCTATTTCCATGAAGTCACTGTAACCCAGTGCTGGGTGCAGCTCGCTGAACAGCAGACTGGAGAAGGATCCAACGGAGAGTTTGAGTGATGTCATCTTTAATGCGGAAGCCGAGCATGGTGGCGCTGGTGCTGGTGACCGGCACCAGCACCCTGTCGACCGACACCTACATCGCCTCGCTGCCCGAGGTGCAGGCCACCCTCGGCACCACCTCGTCGATGGCGCAGCTGACGATGACGGCATTCATCGTCGGCATGGCCGCCGGCCAGCTGCTCTCCGGGCCGGTCAGTGACTCGCGGGGCCGGCGGCGCCTGATCATCGCGGCTTCCGTGGCGTTCACCGTGCTGTCCGTGCTGTGCGCGCTGGTCACCAGCGACTGGCTGTTCGTCGCCGAGCGTGCCGTGCAGGGCATCGCCGCTGGAACCGCCGTGGCGGTCGGCCGGGCCGTGGTCAACGACGCCTGGAAAGGCCGGGCCGCCTCGGCCATGTTCGGCACCCTGTCGTCGGTGTCGCTGATCGGGCCGGTCATCGCGCCCGCCATCGGCGGAGTGCTCGTCACGGTCGGGAGCTGGCGCATCGTGTTCTGGTTCCTGGCCGCGGTCGGCGCCGCCATGGTGATCGCCGCGTACCTGCGGCTGCCGGAGACGCTTCCGCCCGATCGACGCCACCCCGGCGGCCTGGCGCAGCTGCGGCACCGTGCCACCGACCTGTTGCGCGATCGCCATTTCGCCGCTCCGGTGCTGGTCCAGTGCATGACCACGGCCGGGTTCTTCATCTACATCGGCGGGTCGTCGTTCGTGCTGCAGGAAGGCCTCGGTGTCAGCACCACGATGTACACGATCATCTTCGCGACCAACGCGACCGCGATGGTCACCGCGAGCGTGACGTTCCGGATTCTGGTCATGCGTACCGGACCGGTCGTGCTGCGCCGGTGTGCGATCGCCGTGCAGACGACCGGTGTGCTGGCGCTGTTCGCCGCCGCCGTACTGGCCGATGACCACCGGCCGCCGCTGGCCGTGGTGTGGGTCTGCCTCGCTGTGATGACCGCCGGGCTGGGCATGTACCTGCCGTCGAACGGCGCGATCGCCCAGTACGCCGGCCGGCGCGCCGCGGGCACCGCGTCGGCGTTCGGCGGCGGGCTGCCGTTCCTGGCCGGGGCGCTGACCACACCGCTGACCGGGCTGCTCGGCAGCCAGACCGTGCTGACCATGGCGTCCTGCATGGCCTTCTTCTTCACCTGCGCGGCGGTGACCAGCATCCTGCTGCGCAAGAACACCCTCGACCCGGACATCTCACCTGTTAGGGAGCCGGGTGAAGTGGGTACGACCACGCTCCCGTAGGTTGGCGGTTCCACGCATCCCCAGACGAGAGGCCAGAGCACACATGACGGCAGATCCGGCAGAGGATCAGCGGGCGCTGTTCGGGCAGTCCACCGCCGTGTTCGCCCTGCTCTCCGGTCCCTCGCACCTGGTCGAGACGGCCAATCCGGCGTTCTTCGCTGCCATTGGAGCGGCCATCGGAGCGGCCACCGGCGACGATGAGGGCCGGACCGGGATCCCGCTCGCGCAGCTCGCGCCCATACTGGCCGAGCAAGGGTTCATCGCCCCGCTGGATGAGGTGCTGGCCACGGGTGAGCCGTACACCGGCCGCGACGTCCGCGTCGAGCTGGACGGGCGGGAGGCGTTCTTCGACTTCACCTGCGAGCCGCGCCGCGACGTGCCCGGAATCTGCGTCATCGGCGTGGAGACCACCCAGGTCCGGCACGCCCAGCACCTGATGGCCGAACATCGTGCCCTGCTGGAGCAGATCGCCCGGCAGGCGCCGCTGACCGACGTGCTCGACGGGATGGCCCGCAGCATCGAGGACCTCGCGCCGCAGGAGGTGCTGGTCTCGGTGCTGCTCGCCGACCCGGACGGTCGTCACCTGCGCCACGGGGCCGCGCCCAGCCTGCCTGCCTTCTACAACGAGGCGATCGACGGGATCGCCACCGGTGAGGGCGTCGGCTCGTGCGGGACCGCGGCGCACCGGCGCGAGCCGGTCATCGTCACCGACATCGGCACCGACCCGTTCTGGGACGACTTCCGGGAATTGGCCGGGCGGGCGGGCCTCGCCGCGTGCTGGTCGACGCCGATCCTGGCCCGGGATGGCGGTCTGCTGGGCACCTTCGCGATGTATCACCGGGTTCCCCGCGTACCCCAAGAAGGTGATCTTGCCTTGGCTCGGGTTTTCGCTGGGACGGCGGCTCTTGCCATCGAGCGGCACCACAGTGAGCAGGCGGAACGCGCTGCGGAGGCGCGGGCTCGGGCGGCGCACGACGACCTGGCGGCGGCGATGCGGGCCGAGCGGGAGCTGCGCGCGGAGGCCGAGCAACGTGCTGCCGCGGCCGCGGAACTCGCTGCCCGGATGGACGCGGCAGCGGCCACGCTGGCCGCGAAGCCGCATCCGGAACGGTGCCAGCTCGGCGGTGGCGCCGGATGCGACGCGCCGGCCGAAATCAAGATCGCTGACTCGTGGGGCGACGCGGCGTGGGGGTGTCCCTCGCACGTCGAGGAAGCCATCATCAACGTGCGTTCGGTCTTCATCGCCAGCGAGGAACTCGGTGGGCTGGCGGCGTACCTGAACCGATGATCGCTCAGTAACGGAAACGCGACACCAGCGTACGGAGCTCGGCGGTGACCTGGGTCA
Organism: Actinoplanes sp. CA-015351; assembly: GCF_050955685.1. Classification (NCBI taxonomy): domain Bacteria; kingdom Bacillati; phylum Actinomycetota; class Actinomycetes; order Micromonosporales; family Micromonosporaceae; genus Actinoplanes; species Actinoplanes sp. CA-015351. The sequence goes on along the minus strand of NZ_CP192102.1, from coordinate 4,503,665 downwards.
GCTCGCCGACCGCCTGTTCCGACTGGCTGACCAGTTCGGTGGTGGTCCGCGCGACGGCGGCCACGCTGCCGATGTTCGCGGCGATCTGCCCGGAGCCGCCGGCCGCCTCCGCGACGCTGCGGTTGATCTCATTGGTGGTGGCGGTCTGTTCCTCCACCGCCGACGCGATCGTGGTCTGGTACGAGTTGATCTGCTCGATCACGCCGGCCACCTCGGAGATGGCGCTGACCGCGCCGGCGGTGTCGGCCTGGATGGTCTGCACCCGGCGGGCGATGTCCTCGGTGGCCCGCGCGGTCTCCTGGGCGAGGTCCTTGACCTCACCGGCGACGACGGCGAAACCCTTGCCCATCTCACCGGCCCGGGCGGCCTCGATGGTGGCGTTCAGCGCCAGCAGGTTGGTCTGTTCGGCGATGCTGGTGATCGTCCGGACGACCTCGCCGATCTCCCGGCTCGAGTCGCCGAGACGCTGCACCGACGCGGTCGTGACCTGCACCGCGGTCACCGCCCGGCCGGCGACGGTGGCAGCCTCGTTCGCGTTCTGCGAGATCTCCCGGATCGACGCGCCCATCTCCTCCGAGCCGGTGGCGACGGTGTGCACGTTGCGCGACACCTCGTCGGCGGAGGCCGCAACCATGTCGGCCTGCACCGAGGACTCCTTGGCGCCCTCGGCCAGCTGCGCCGACAACCGGCCCATCCGCTCGCTCGCCGAGCTGAGCGTGTCGGTGCCTCCGGCCAACCGGCTCATCGTCGAACTGATCGATTCCAGCGCCGCGTTGACCGACCGGCCCATCTGCCCCAGCTCGTCGTCGGAGCCGGCGTCGAGGCGACGGTTCAGGTCACCGTCCGCGACGGCCGCCATCACCGTGACGGCCTCGCCGAGCGGCCGGGTGATCCGGCGGGTGATCAACCACGCGACAGCGATGGCGACCGCTGCCGCGGCCAGCAGCACAAGCCCCATGACCAGCAGGAAGTTGTCGCCGATGGCACGGGCCGAGGCCGTCTCGGTCTTGTTCTGCGCCTCTTCCAGGTCGATGAAGACGTTGATGACCCGCAGCCACTCGACGAACGCGGGTTTTGCCTGGTCGTTCAAGAGCGAGACCGCTTGGGTACGCGAACCGGCCTGCCGCAGCTCGATGATCTGCGCAACCAGTGGGTTCGTGCTCTCCTGTACCGCTGCGATGTCGGCCAGGGCAGCCTTCTCCGCATCATTGACCTTGGACGAGTCCGCGAAGATGCTCGTCATCTTCGTCTCGGAGTCCGCGTACTTCTGCGCCAGCTCGGTGATCAGGGCGGTCTCTTCGTCGAGTTGCGCATCGGTCGTGCTGTACACGACGTCGCGGATCGCGATGGCCCGGTCGTGCACACTTCCCCGGAAGTTGATCGCGTAACGCTGCTTCACGGCGTTGACGTCGTTGATGACGGTCAGCTCATCATTGATCTTGTTGACCTGGGCGACCCCGACGACCACCAGCGACACCATGGCGAGCACCACCACGGCGAATCCCGCCGCCAAGCGCCGGCCGATCGTCAGATTTCTCATGCCGTTCCGTTCGCCGTGGATGTGTCCGACAGGGGACCTGTCGGCAATCGTCCGACAAACCTGACGATTTCCCGGAAACGCGTCGCTACGACAACCGGACCGCGGCTCAGCCGGTGACCGGCGATGCCGATGAGCGGATTGTGCCGATCAGCCGATTTCGCGGCGTGCCGGCGTGGCAGACGTGCCTGGTCGCCGGCATCGCCGCGACCATCGTGTACGCGCTGCTGCCCGACGGCGGCGGGTGGCATGCGACGGGTTACGGCCTGATCGGCGCGGGTTGTGTCGTCGCGGTGGTCGCCGCGGTTCGCTTCTACCGGCCCGATCAGCCCGGCACCTGGTACACCTTCGTCGCCGGGCTGGCCGTGTGGCTGGCCAGCACAGTCCTCAACCGGGCCACCTCCCATCCGGCTTCATCACTGATCAGCAACGCGTTGGACATGGCCGGTTATCCGCTGATGTGCTGGGCCCTGGTGGGTCTGATCCGCGGACGTGCCCGGGCACACGACCGTACGGCGCTGATCGACGCCGGCCTGGTGGCGACCAGCCTCGGGCTGCTGTACTGGACGTTCGTGCTGGGTACGGTGGTCGCCGAACAGGGCCTGCCCTGGCCGCAGAAACTGGATGCGGTGGTGATCGCCGCCGGTGACATCGCCCTGTTCGTTCTCTGCTCCCTGCTGGTCACCACACCCGGCGCGCGGACGGCGAGTTATCGGCTCCTGCTGGTGGCACTCCTGCTGACGGCTGTCTCCGACGTCCTGCTCGTGGCGAGCGACCCCCGGCCGGGGCAGAGCGGGCCGGCCGACGTGCTGTCGTTGCTGGCGAACGTCGTGGTCGCCGCCGCCGCGTCGCACCCGTCGATGCGGCGGCTCACCGTGCCGCTGGCCCGGCCACCGGCGTTCGTGCGGCCCCGGCTGATCCTGCTCATCGTGACCATCCTGCTGGCGCCGGCCGTCGGCCTCTACCGGGGCGTCACCGGTCACGCGGGTGAGAACTGGCTTGCCGCCGGTCTCTGCTCGATCCTCCTTTTCCTGCTGGTCGGAGTACGCATGGCGGGGCTGCTGCGCCGCGTCGAAACTCAAGCCCGCAGGCTGGCACAACTCGCGCAGCACGACGCGCTGACCGGACTGCCGAACCGCCGCCAGTGGGACGAACGCCTGGCCGCCGCGATCACCGACAGCGCGGCCACCGGCGAGCCGCTGTTCGTCGCCCTGATCGACCTGGACCACTTCAAGAAGTACAACGACACGTACGGCCACCAGGCCGGTGACGAACTCCTGGCCGGTGCCGCGACCGCCTGGCGCGGACAGGTACGCGACGGCGACCTGCTCGCCCGTTACGGTGGCGAGGAGTTCGGTGTGCTGCTCACCGGCTGCACACAGGCCGCGGCGATCGGCGTGCTCGACCGGCTGCTGGTCGTCACCCCGCAGCGCCAGACCTTCTCGGCCGGCCTGGCCCGCTGGGACGGCCGCGAGGGGCCGCGAGCGCTGCTGCAGCGAGCCGACCAGCTTCTGTACACGAGCAAACGCGCCGGCCGAGCCCGCATCACCGCCGACACCGAGCAGCGCGCCGAAGCCGTGTCCGAACGAGGCTGACCGGACGAGCATTGATGGAAACGGTAACCACGGTTACATTGCTGGGGTGAAGCGAGTCGGGAACATCGTCCGGTGGGTGCTGCTGTCGTACCGGATCCCGCGAGAGCCATCGCAGCCGCGGATCGCGGTGTGGCGCAAACTCGAGCGCCTCGGCGTGGCCCGGCTCGGGGACGGCTTGGTCGCCCTGCCCGCCGACGACCGGACCCGGGAGCAGCTCGACTGGGTTGCCGAGGAGGTGGTCGACAACGGTGGCACCGCGATGATCTGGATCGCCGAGACCGGCGACGCCGAGCAGGAGCAGGCCATCATCGACGGGATGCGGGCTGATCGCGCCACCGAGTACCAGTCGGTGATCGACCAGGCCCGTGCCGTCCCCGGCGACGAAGCGGACCGTGGCCGGCTGGTGCGCAGGCTGCGCGGCGAACTGCGCCGGATCACCGAGCGGGACTACTTCGCACCGCCGCAGCGGGAGTCGGCCCGGCTCGCGGTGCAGGATCTCGCCGGCGCATCCGTGCGGGAAACCGCGTGAGGTGGGCGACGCGCGCCGGTGTCCACATCGACAGGGCCGCGTGTGCCTGGCTGATTCGCCGGCACATCGATGCGCAGGCGGAGTTCCTGTTCGTCGACGACCGCATGGCTGTTCCCGCCGGGGCGACACCGTTCGACATGCGTGGGGCCGCTCTCGGCCACCACCACGGTGACTGCTCGTTCGAGACGATTCTGCGCCGGTACGAACTGCACGACCCGGTGCTGTGGAAGATCGCCGAGATCGTGCACGAGGCGGACCTGGCCGACGAACGCTATGACGCCCCGGAAGGCCCCGGCCTGGACGTCGTCCTTCGCGGACTGTCGATGACCTGCGACGACAACCAGGTGATCGCGCTGGCTGAACCGATCTTCGACGGCCTTTACGAGTACCAGCGCCGGCTGGTGCTGCTCAACCGCCCGCCCGGCTGACCTCGCAGGAGACGCACTGTGACGACCACCCAACCCGGAACCGCTGCCGTGCCGCCTGGCGACGTCGTGCCGTTCGGGCAGGCTGTCCGGGTCTGGTTCAGCATCTCGCTGCAGACGTTCGGAGGGCCGGCCGGGCAGATCGCCGTCATGCAGCGGCACCTCGTCGACGAACGCCGCTGGATCGGGCCGAAACGGTTCCTGCACGCGCTGAACTACTGCATGCTGCTGCCCGGCCCGGAAGCCCAGCAGCTCGCCATCTACGTCGGGTGGCTGCTGAACGGCCTGCGCGGTGGTCTGGTCGCCGGAACCCTGTTCGTGCTGCCCGGTGTGGTCGCGTTGCTGGCGCTCTCCGCCGTCTATGTCGGCTTCGGCGACACCACGGTGGTGACCGCCCTGTTCGCCGGTCTCGCCCCGGCGGTGGTGGCGATCGTCGTGCAAGCCGTGTGGCGGCTGTCCGGTCGTGCGCTGACGAACCGGACCCTTGTCGTCTTCGCGGTACTCGCGTTCCTGGCCCTGGCCGGGTTCGCGGTGCCGTTCCCGGTCGTGGTCGCGGCGGCCGCCCTCGCGGGCTGGGCGTTGCACCGCTGGCGGCCGCGGCTGGTCGAGTCCACCGGCGGGCACGGTTCGGCGACGACCGGACCCGAGCCGCTGATCTCCGATGACGTGCTGCACCACGACCGGCCGTCGGGGCGCCGGACCGCGACGATCCTGACGGTCGGGCTGGCCGCCTGGTTCGTGCCGGTCGCGCTGTTCGCCGTGTTCACCGGCACCGGCAGCGTGTACACCCAGCAGGGCCTGTTCTTCTCCGGCACCGCCGTGGTCACCTTCGGCGGGGCGTACGCGGTGCTCGCGTTCGTGGCGCAGCGAGCCGTCGAGCACTACGCCTGGCTGTCCGCCGGGGACATGGTCCGTGGCCTGGCCCTCGCCGAGAGCACGCCGGGGCCGCTGATCATGGTGGTGCAGTTCGTCGCGTTCCTCGGCGCGTACAGCAACCCCGGCAGCCTGGACCCGTGGGTCGCCGGCGTTGTCGCGTCGCTGCTCACCACGTGGGTCACGTTCGTGCCGTGTTTCCTGTTCATCCTGCTCGGCGCGCCGTACGTGGAACGGCTGCGCGGCAACCGGTCGCTGTCGGCCACGCTCACCGGCATCACCGCCGCGGTCGTCGGCGTCATCGCGAACCTGGGCCTCTACTTCGCCGTGCACACGCTGTTCGGCGAGGTGCGCGAGGTCGGCGTGGGTCCACTGCATCTCACTGTTCCCGACTTCGGCACCGCTCGTCCCGTACCCCTGGCAATTGCCGCGGTAGCGGCGGTTTTGATCTTTTGGCGGTCGTGGCCGGTGTTGCGGGTGCTCGGGCTCTGCGCGGTCCTGGGCCTGATCGCCGGGCTCGCGGGGCTGCCGGGCGTCTGACTCCCGATCCCGTCAGCACCGGGTTCAATGACGGCCCGTGGGTGCCGAACAGAGGGATGTGACTGTGGTGAGCGGCCCGGCGTCCCCGCGGCGGCGCCGGGCCGGCGCGGCCTTGATGGTGCTCGTGTTGCTGGCCGGGCTGGTGGTGACCGGCACCGCCTATGCGGCAGTCGTGGCCGGTGAGAATCGCTACGCCGACCAGGTCATGGATCGTTACGCCGGTGAGGTCACCGCGGCGATCACCGACCGGGTGACCCGGTACGGCGAGACGCTCACCGACATGGCGTACGCGGTCGGCGCACAGTCGGACCTGAACGCCGGCGACTTCACCCGGATCACCGCCGGGCTGGACACGACCCGGCTGCCCGGCGCGAGTGCGCTCGGATTCGTCGTGCCGGCCGTCACCGCCCAGACCGGCGCGGTGCAGCGTTACTGGCGTGCCCGGGGCAATCCCACCCTGTCGCTGAAACCGGAGGCGGGGGAGGCGATGCACGAGTTCCTCGTCCTGGAGAAAGCGTTCGACGAACGCGACATGCAGGGTACGGACGTGGGCGTCAGCGAACCGATCAGCGCCGCGCTGTACACCGCCCTGCACAGCAACACCCTGGCGATCAGTTCCGCCTATCCGGCGTTGCGCGACAGCACGGTGCCCGCGAAGGCACGTCAGAGCAGCGTGGTGCTGACCGTGCCGGTGCACAGCGGGCTGGGCTCGGCGGCGCCGGACAAGTTCAAGGGCTGGATACTGATGGGGGTGCGCGGCCAGGACTTCCTGGCGCAGGCCCTGCTCGACCGCGGAAACGGCACCGTGCAGGTCAGTCTCACCGACTCCGGCGAGTCCGGCGCCGTCATCGCCGCCGTGAGCCCGGGCACCCGAGCCTCCGGCACCACGCTGGTGCGCCAGCACAACCTCTCCGTCGGGCAACGCCGCTGGCACGTCACGGTGTGGCCCACCCACCGGCTGCTCACCACCACCGACCGGGGCATGAGCCGGCTCACCGGGGCCGCCGGCGTCCTCCTGACGATCCTGCTCGCCGTCATGATCGGCAGCCTGGCCGGCAGCCGTAACCGTGCTCTGGAACAGGTCGACCGGGCCACCGCCGCGCTGCGCCTGGACATCACCCGCCGCGAGCACGTCGAGGCCCAGCTCCAGCAGCTGGCTTTCCACGACCCGCTGACCGGCCTGGCCAACCGGCTGCTGTTCTACGACCGTCTCACTCACGCGATTGCCACGCACGCGCGCGGCGATCGTACGTTCGCTGTGCTCTTCATCGATCTGGACGGCTTCAAACAGATCAACGATCAGCGCGGCCATCATGCCGGTGACGCCGTCCTGCAGGAGGTCGCCATCCGGCTGCGTACCGAACTGCGTGTCGGTGACACGGTGGCGCGTTTCGGCGGTGACGAGTTCGCCATCATCCTGGAGGGCCTGGCCGACGACGTCGCCGCGCGCCCGACCGCGGAACGGGTGATCGCCGTGGTTCAGCAGCCGATCGACATCGACGGGGAGCCGGCCCTGGTCTCGGCCAGCGTGGGCATCGCGGTGAACCGGCCCGGCGTGGACGCGGAGGACATCCTGCGGGAGGCGGACGCCGCCATGTACGCCGCGAAGGCCGCCGGCAAGAACCGTTATGTCGAAGCCATCAGCTGAGTGTCCTCGTTGATCAGGGGCGGCGCCGGCGCGACGTGCCCGGGCCGGCGCCGCTGTGCCGTTAGACTCGCCGACCATGGGATTGCTCACCTTCAGCCTCAACGTCACCCTGGACGGTTGCGTCGACCACCAGGAGGGGATCGCCGACGAGGAGACGCACGCCCTCTTCACCCGTCTCATGGACGAGAACGGAGCAATGCTGTGGGGTCGCGTCACCTACGAGATGATGGAGGGCTTCTGGCCGGCCGTCGCCCGCGGCGACGAGGAGGTGCCGCCGGCCATCCACGAGTGGGCGGTCAAGCTGGAGGCCAAGCCCAAGTACGTGGTGTCGTCGGCGCGCACGGACTTCACGTGGGCCAACAGCCACCACATCGCGGGCGGTGACCTGCGTGAGGGCGTACAGAAGCTCAAGGACGCGACCCCGGCCGGGGTCCTCCTCGGAAGCGGCAAACTGGCGACCGAGCTCGACCGGCTGGACCTGATCGACGAGTACAAGCTGCTCGTGCACCCCAGGATCGCCGGCCACGGGCCGACGCTCTATCAGGACGGGCTGGCCGGCACGCGCCAGCTCGAGCTGGTGTCGGCGGAGCCGCTCCGCAACGGCGCGGTGTTCATGCATTATCGCCGCGCGCGCTGAACCACAGGAGCGAACGGGCTGCGGAAGTATCAGCCACTGATCACCGAAAAGGAGGGTTGTTCTGGCTCTGTGTCACCGGCAGGATGGGTCCATGTCGGAGAGTCCAGCGCCTGCCAATCCGCCGATCGCCGGCGATGTCAAGGAGGCCGACGGCCGGCTCCTCATCTTCGACGGCCAGGACTGGGTCCCGCACGTGCGGATCGCCGACGACGACGCGCTGGTTCTGCTCCGCGAGGGCGACGAGCCTGGCGCGGTGGGATGACGCTCCCCTCGATCGCGCAGGATCCCCTCGAACCCGTCGCCTCCGTTGCCACGTCAGGACTTCCGTCGCCGTTGGACGCCGTTGCGGACATGCGGGCCGCCGCGCGGTGGACTGCCGCTGCCGTGGGCGCGGTCGGGGCCACACTGATCGCCGGTGTCCCACTGACCGCGCTCGGCCGGATCGAGAACACCGGTGACGCCGTCGCCATCGCCATCGGTCTTGCCATAGCCATGGTGGGCGTCGCGTGGGCGATCTGGCACATCTCCGAGGCACTCACGCCGCCGGTCACCTCCTTGGCGACCTATCACCGCCGCGAGACCGCCGGTCTGCGAAATCTCGCGGCCACCGATCCGTCCGCGCTGTTCGGCCAGTTCGGTGACCTGGAATCGTTACGCGACGCCCTGCGGATGCGGCGGCGAGCAGTGGCCGCTCTGGAGGCAGCCGTCGCCCGGAATCCCACCCGGGAGATCCTGGTGCACGGCTTGGAGGACGCCCGGGTCAACCTGGCGGTGGTCCAGCAGACCAGCCAGCGGCTGCTCGCCCTGATGCACGCCTGGCAGGTGCGGGCCCAGTTGCGTCGCGCGCGGGTGCATGCCGTCCTCGGCATGCTGGTGGTGACCGTCGGCGTCGCCATCTTCCTGTCCGCCACTCCGGAACCCCCTCCGGAACCGGCCAAGAGCGCCGCGCCCAGCGCCGTTGCCGTCTGCTGCCTCCACAACGGCGCCGAGCTGAAAGGTAGGTGGACATGAACGACGGTCCTCGATATGTCGACGACCTGCCCGACCTCATTCAGGCCGACGAGTACGACGACTACCCGGACGGCAACCTGGTGCGGCTGCGGGTCTCGTTCACCGAGAACGGACTGGAGATCCTCGGTGACGGCATGCGCCCGGAGGCGCTGGAGGCGCTGCTGCGGCGGATAGGCAGCGGGCCCATCGACCAGATGCTGTGCGGCTGAGCGGGAACCCGACCGGCCTCAGCGGATCAGCTCGACGAGCAGGCGGCGCATCTGCCCGGCCTCCGGGTCGGTGACCAGTTCGAACCGGTGGGGCGATCGCTGCGCCGACGCGCCTCCGGGCCTGATCACGTCCACCCGCCGCAGGCCGGGGACCTCGGGGAAGGACTGGTACGGCTGGGTGAGCAGGATCGCCCGCGCCGGGCCGGAACGACCGTCGTCGGCGTCGCGCCGGACCGCCGTGAGGGCTCGTGCAGCGTCGCGGGGCCGGGCCGGCGTGGCCCGCCAGTGGTCCCACAGGAGCACCAACTCGGCGGGGGCGGTGATCCACCGGACGTCCGCGGGATCGCCCAGACTGATCACCGCGACACGGCGCCGCGACCTGACCTGGGCGGCTCCGACCAGATGGGCAACCGAACGGAGCGTCACGCCGACCCGTCCGAAGGCCGGCGGGGTGTCGTCGAGGACCACGACGACGGTGCCGGACAGGCGAGGGTCTGCTCCCTCGGCGGTGCGGAAGAGCAGGTCGTGATTGGCGAACCGGGCCTCCAGCGAGGGCTGCGTGATGGCCAGCTCCCGTGGCAGCAGCCGGGCCAGCGAACCCCGCCGGGACAGCCCGGTGTAACCGCCGCCCGTACCCGAGCCCTGGTGGCGCAGATCGCCGCCGATCGGCTGCTGGTCGATCAGTTCCCGGGCGACCGGCGGTAACTCGGGCAGCGACGGCAGGCCGAGCAGGCGGACCGGCAGCAGCGGGTCGGCGGCGATCGCTCGCGGACCCAGGATGGTGAGCAGGCCCAGGAAACGGCCGGCGACCTGGTCGACAGCCATAGCGACGATCTCCTCACGCACGTCCACCGGCTCTGCGGGGCAGTGGTACGCGGTCAGGACGCGCTGCAGGTCCGCTTCGAGCCGGTGCCGGGGGACGTCCTTCGGCGCACGGAACCGGGCCTGGCCGCGAATGTGCTTGGCGATCAGCAGCACGATGCCGTATCGGGCCCGGGCCGGCCAGTCCAGCGCCCGCAAGCGAGCCATGGCCGCCGAGTGGGCGACCGCGGTGGCCAGCAGCGGCCCGCTCGTGCCGGTCGCCACCAGCAGGTCGGCCAGCAATCGCAACGGCACCTCGGCGCCGGACGAGGCCACCACCGCCCCGAGCGAGGCGACCTCGGCCGGCCGGCAGTCGTGCGGGAGCGGCACCTCCGGCGCCGCGGCTCCAGGCGGCGGCGGGCTGAAGGCGCACTCCACCGTGCCACTGACGTAGGTGCCGACCTCGATCGACCCGGGCTCGTTCCAGCGAACGGCCCAGAGCGGCGAGTGCCGGTCGTGATCGCCCGGAACCGGGCGCAACACGGCGAGCAGCACGTCACCGGCGACGTCCCACACCTCGATGCTGTCCGGCGCCGCTACGAAGCACAGCGCGGTGCCGTCCGGTGACCAGCAGAGTGCCGGCGCCTGCTGCGGCCCGGAGGTTTCGCCGAGGAGGCGGACCACCCGCCAGCTCCGGGTGTCCCACACGTGTACCGGCCCGTGGCGGGGCCGTCCCGGCGCCGCGGCCAGCCGGGTGCCATCCGGGGACCAGGCGATCCGGCCGTACATGCCGTGCGGGCCCGGCGCCTCGACCACGACGTCGCGGGCCCAGGTCGCCACCGACCAGATCAAGATCCGGTTGCGGGTGCCGGCGGCCAGGTGGGTACCCGCCGGCGCCCAGGCCGGCCGGCCCAGCTCGTCCCGTTCCGGGCGGCGCACCAGGACGTCCTGCTCCCGGACGTCGACGACGGTCAGGCCCTCCGGCCCGGTCACCGCGAGGTGCCCGGGCCGGCGCGGATCGAAGGCGCATGCCCGGTGACCAGAGAGCACCCAGTGGACCTCGCCGTCATCGGCCCGCAGCACGTGGATGCCGGCGCTGGGCTCACCGGCAGTTACCGCGACGAACTCCCCGTCAGCGGAGACGTCAAGGTCGAGGATCGGCCCGTCCGTGGCGAGTCGTGTGCTCCACACCGGGCCGGCGCCGCGCCGGTGGACCTCGTCGGCCGCGGCCGCGTACCGGGCACCCCCATGCACGGTGGTGACCGGTTCAACGAGGGATCCGCTGGCCGCCATGCCCCGTACATGGAAGTCGAGGCCTCGGTACGGGCACGCGGACCTCATGGTGCGACCGACGGTGCTGCCCATCGCTTCCGCCCACGCGGCCGGTGACGTCACTGCTGTTGCTCCGCCGCGCGGCGGTAGAGGATCGCCGCTCGGCGTTGCTCGCCGATCTGTTCGAGCAGTTCGGCAGCGGCCTCGAAAGCACCTCCCGCGACGAGGTCGCCGGCCTTGTCCAGCACGGCTGCCCGGGTGACGCCGGTGACAGGCTCATCGGCCTCCCCGGCCTCCGGCCGGTATCCGCTGATCTCCAGGTTCTCGAGCAACCGGAGCGCCTCCGGCGAGAGGTCACCGGCGACCTCGGCCGGCCCCTCGAGCCACATAGTCCACGCCGGGCAGGAGCGATCCAGTTCGAGCCGGACGGTGCCTGCCCTGGTCGCCACCACCAGCACGTTTCCGTCGACGCCGAACAACGCCGGTCGCGCGGTGACCGGGACCGGTGGCCGCAGCACACATCCGGATTCCAGGTAGAGGCCGTCCGGGCCGAGATGGCGGACCGGGACACCGAGCGGGATGTCGGCGAGGTCCTCGGCACCGGTGCTGACCAGCAAGTGCCGGCCCGGTCCGGGAACCAGGGTGGCGTCGTTGTGCGCGGTGGTTCGCTGCAAGTACCCACGCAGCGGTGCGAGCTCGGCGTCGCTCACCAGAACGGCGTCTACCCGGTAGCCGGCGCCTGGGCTGACCGCCACCGCCACCGCCGACCGCTCCAGGTGGGCGAGCGGGCGTGGCGCCGCCGGCAGTTCGTCCGCCGGGCACACGACCGGCGCGTCCAGCAGGTCGGTGCCGTTCACCGGCTGCCCGGCCAGATGGAACGCCCACAGCCGGTCGGACACCAGCCAGCCCTGGTTCGGCGGCACCAGCGTCCGCAACCGGTTGACCGTTTGCGGGAAGCGGTACCGCACATCGGTGAGCAGATCCTCCGCGCCGTCCGCGGGCCGGCCGACGAGGACGGCGGGCAGTTCGGCCAGGTCGTTCAGGAACGCGGTCCTGGCGTGTTCATCGGCCGACAGGCGCAGGTAGATGCCGTGGATCTGTTGCGGCGCGGCAACCGGCCACCAGACGGCGGTCGCCGCCCGGACGGATCCGATGCCGAATGCCCGCCGGAGTATCAGCCGGCCCACCGCACCCGGGGCGAGTACGACCAGGTCACCGGGGGTTGATGCCGGTACGGGAGTGTGGGGGAGCCCGTCGAGCAGGGACGCCGCGCTCACCTCGGCCAGCAGCAACTCCGAGTAGTAGGACGGCATCGGCTCCGGGCCGGCGCTGTGTCCACGGACCCGGACGACCCGCCCGTCGCGGATCGCCGCCAGCCTGCCGCCGGCCAGCTCGACGAGGTGGCCGATCTGCGGGATCGTGGCGTCGACGCTCACCCACACCGGCCGAGCGGCGGGCCGGGTGATCGGCCACCGGAAGAAGCGTGCTGACCGGGCGAGATCCACTTCCGGATCCGGGACGGACATACCGACGAAGGTCAGCGCCGCTGACGCGTCCGGGAACCAGCCGAGGACCCGGACCTGGTGCAGCGGCGGGTCACCGGTCGGTTGCAAACTCATGTCATCGCTCCGGCACGCCGGTGGCGTCGCCGAGGGCGGACACCGTCCACTGCCGCCAGCGGGGGAGTACACCGGCACCACCCGCTCGGTAGGACGCCGCGAACACTCCGGCGGCGAGGTCCGGGCGCTCGATGAAGGTGGCGGCACGAACCGCCCATCGCTCCAGCTCGGCCCAGTCACCCTGGGGCAGGTCGGCGATCCAGGCGGGCGCCTCGGTGAGGACCACGGCGGTCGCCCGGCGTGCCGCCGTGCTGTCCGGTTCGCAGAGGCTCAGCACCAGTCGGCGGCGCTGCCGCACTCCGGCGGAGCGCTCGGTCACCGATGCCGCCAGTTGCCGTGCCCGGTCCCGGGCGGCCGCCGGGGGGCGCCGCGGTGCGGCGGACAACACCAGCTCCCACGCTGCCAGCAGCACATCGCCGGCGGCAACCCAGGAGTCCACCGCCTCCCGGACATGACCTGCGGCGTAGAGGCAATCGGCGGCGGCCCGCCACTGCCTCAGCTGCTGGTACTGCCGGGCTGCGTCGAGGGGGCGGCCCAGATCCCGGAGCAGTTCCGCGGCTCGAAGGTGGTCTCCGGCGGCGACATAACAATCCACCGCCTCGTCGGGAACGCCGTCGCGCAGGAAACATTCGGCGGCTCGCCGCAACAGGTCACGGCGGCTGCTTCTCACTCGGTCACCCGGTTGCGGCCGGTCTCGCTCTCCTCGTCGGCCGGCGGGCGGAGCCCGGTCCGGTTCACCGTGGATCCGATCCGGTCCGGGGCGACCGGTTGGACGCCGGGATGAGGGTCGAGCAACCGGCCGACGGCGTTGGCGGCGCGCACATGCTCGGCGTCGTGCTCCGGGCGGTGGGTGTTCGCGTCGACCGCCTCCACCACGAACGTCTCCATCTCGCCGGTACGGCTGTTGAACCGCAGGCTGACCCGATATCTCACCGGTCCTCCCACACGAGTTCCAGCTCGAGGATGCCGTCGCTCTCCTCGTCCCGGGTGATCTGCCCGTTGTTCTCGACGGCGAAGGCGCCCACCGTCGTCCGGATCGCGGTGAGCACCGCCGCGTTGATGCTCGCCATGGCCGCCGAGCGGATCCTTTCCAGACGCAGCTCCGCCTGCTCCCGCAGGGCCTCCCGGCGCGCGTCGGCCTGCTCTCGCAGGCGGGCTGCGGCCAGTGCCGTTGCCTCTTGCTCCAGAGCCCGCTCCGCTGCCGCCCGCTGCCTTTCGACGTTGCGCCGGGCCTGGTCCTGCAGGCTCACTTCCCGCTCCCGCTCCAGCCGGTCGAGATCCTGGTTGACGCGTGCCGTGGCGGTCCGCCGGGCGGCTTCCTCGGTCTCCGACCGCCACGGGCGGTAGAGCTCGGTCGCCTCGGCCGCGACGCGGGCGGTCCGTTGATCGGAGAGCACCTGCGACTGTTCCACCTCCACGACGACCTCGTCGGTCAGCTGGAACTGCAGGCGCAGCTCGCCGGTCGCCGCGTCGTAGCGGGCGGTCCCCTCGGCGACGTCGAGCGCGTAACCGTCCGGGACGGCGATCCACTGCTCATCGGTGCCGAGGGCGGCGAGGAAGGCGGCCCGCAGCCCGTCGGTGAAATCCTGGGTCAGCGGCAGGACGACCGATGCCTCGCCGTCGACAGTGGTGCTGGCCTGAGCAGCCCGGGTGATCTCCTCGCTCCAGGACTGGGTGACCTCGCGGGTCAGCCGGACCTCGAGACGGCGTGGGTTACACATCGGCGGAACCTTCCTGTGACGGCCCGCCCGGCGGGTCGGGTTGTCGGGTCGGGTCTTCGAGAAACGGCCGGATGATCTCGTCGATCGCGGCGACCGCCGCGTCGTCCCCGTGCCGGCGGAGCTCGTGCCGGAGCCGGCCCAGCTGCTGCAGGCGGGACAGGTCGTCGAGACCGGAGCGGGCGGCCAGCGACCTCGCTTCCGTAAGGACCTCGTGCGGGCTGCGAAACCCGGTGACCACCATGCCGCCGTCGTCCTGCACGATCTGTTGAACCGCGTCCTGCACCAGCGCCCGGTCGGCCGGTGCGCTCCAGACGTGGCCGAGCGGCCACAGGTCCCGGGTTCGTGCCTCGTCGCTGCAGCGCAGCAGGGCGGCTCCCGCCACCAGCTTCAGGCAGCGCACCGCCCGCCGGTCCGAGATGCGCAGGCCTGACCGGCGCAGATCGGTGAGGATCATGGTGTACGCCTCGAGAACCGGTTTGAGCCGCACCTGATAGAGGGCGGCGTTGAGCGCGGCGAGGTCGTCGATCGTGGCGAGCGCCTCAGCTGCGGTGCCGGGTTCGCGCCGCCAGCGATGGTCCCAGCCGAGTTCGATCAGCCGGGGGATGTCGGCGTCGGCCACCGGCTCCACGAGGTGACGCAGCAGGAACCGATCGGCGATCGGCGTCAGGGCTGGATCGTCCGGCAACTCGTTGGCAGCGCCCACCATGGTCACCAGCGGCACCGGCTGATAGTCGGGTCCGTTGTGGAACTTGCGCTCGTTGAGCAGGCTGAGCAGTGTGTTGAGCACGGCGCTGCCGGCGTGGAAGATCTCGTCCAGGAAAGCGATCTCGGCCTCGGGCAGCATGTTGTCGGTGCGGACCCGATATCGGCCCTTGCCCAGCTCGCTGATGTCCACCGGCCCGAACAATTCGGTGGGCTCGGTGAATCGGGTCAGCAAGTAGCTGAACTTGCGGGCCGTGATGAGCTGGGCGTACCGGGTCACCAGGTCGGTCTTTGCGGTGCCGGAGGGGCCGAGCAACAGCACGTGCTCGCCGCAGATGGTGCCCAGCACGAGCAGGTCGATCGCCTGGTCGCGGGCGACGTATGCGGCTTTGAGCGTCTGCCGGATCGTGTTGAAGCGATCAACCGAAGAGATCACCCGGGAGTCGAGCATTGCCGTCAGCCTTCTCGCCGGCTTGCCTGGTCCTGGAGCCGGCTGCGCTGCATCTGACCGACGATCTTCCCGAGCAGCGTCTCGATCGGCGCCTCCGGTCCGACCGGCAGGCCCGCTTTCATCTTGGCCTTCCGCCGGTATGCCGCGGCGGTGACCCGGGCGAACACCACCCTGATCTCGTCACCGTTCCAGTCGGTCATCGCCTGAACCAGCGCGGGCATCAGCTTCGGCGGGACGGTGATCTCGTTGGCGGCAGCACACACTTCGATGATCTTCCGCCGGGCGTCCGGATCCGGTAGGCCGATCTCGACCTGCTGGAACCGGCTCGGCCGCAGCAGCGCGCGGTCGATCAGGTTCACCTGGTTGGTCGTGCCGATCACCAGCATGGTCAGTTCCTCCCGGAAGCCGTCCATCTCGGTCAGGATCTGCGCGACGATGGCGTTGTTGGCTCGCGCCCCGCCGTCAGCGTGGCTCGACCGGCGTCCCGCGATAGCGTCGATCTCGTCGAAAACGATCACCGATGGCGCGTTGCGGCGGGCCTCGGCGAACAACTCGCGGACCCGTCGCTCGCTCTCGCCGAAGTACATGCTGGTCACCTCCGGCCCGGAGACGACGTTGATGGTGGCGTCCATCTCGTTGGCGATAGCCTTGGCGAACATTGTCTTGCCGGTGCCGGGCGGCCCGCAGAAGATGTAGCCGCGCGGCAGTGACCGGCGGACCTGACGCGGCGCGTGCGGATCCATCAGGATCCGGATCGCGTCCGCCATCTCCCGCTTGACGTCGTCGTAACCGCCGATGTCGTCGAACCTCACGTTGGGCAGTTCGAAGCTGCCCGAGGTATCGGCCTTGAACTCGCGCAGCGTCTGTCGCAACTTGGCGACCTCGCTCGGCGGATCGGCCTGGTGCTGGTCGTACGCGTACCTCATGGCCTGACGCAGTCGCACCGGGTGCAGGCCGGCGAGGTGCTTGTACATCTCGTCCGCCTTGTACCCCGCGAAGAGTTTCGCCTCCTGAGCGAGGACCAGGGCGGCCGCGCTGGGCTGTTCGACGCCGACCTCCGGCGAGACGGTCGGACCGATTCCGGACAGGGTCAGCGGGACGACGAATCGCTTGGCGAGCACCTGAGGGATGACCAGCGTCGGCTCAACGAAGCCGAGCAGAACCCGTTCCACGTTCGGCGCCTGCCGCAGCGTCGCTTCCATCCCGCCCGGCCCGTAGAGTAGCTCGACCAGCTCACGGACCTCTGGCGCCAAGGTCGACTCCACCGAGCTGGCCAGCAGGTCCAGATGCAGCATCACCAGGACCTCGTCATCCTTGAGCAGGGCGAGTTTCTCCCGGATCTCGTCGAGGTAGCGCTGGCGGAAGGTACGCAACGCGACTCGCGCGTTCTCGGTGTCCTCGGCTAGATCATCGGCCGCTCCCAGCCTGAGCCCGGGCATCGGCGGGCGCGGGTTCATCGCTCGGACCTGCGGATCGCCAGGACCGGCCACCAGCACCGCGCGTCTGTTCGCCTGATGGACCATCGACTCCCACAGGTGCGGCCCGACCGCCTTGTCGCAGTGGATCAGCACCGACAGCCCGGATTTGAGCAGCGACGCGGCCCGGCGGATGTCACGGCCGTACGCGAGCAGGGTCGCTTCACGGTCGGTGAGCGCCGTGGGGTGCGTCATGGAGTGCCTCCGTCCAGCGACGCGCCGTCGTGAGTGATGACGTAGCGCAGCGCTCCGAGGTACTCCCTCAGGTCGGAGTACTGGCGGAGCAGCTCCTTGCGGTCCCGCTCGAGCGAGAGCAGGGGGCGCCAGAAGTCAGCCACGGCCTCGGTCTCCCGGTCCGGTCCGGAGTTGGCCAGCCTGTTCTCCATGGCCCTGATCCGCCGGTCGTGCGCGAAGCCGTGCCGTACCCGTGCCGCGGTGTAGACGTCGAGGACGAAGCCGACATGGTCCTCACCGGACCAGAACCGTGACAGCACCCAGCCACGCCACGCGGCCTGGGCCGGATCGTCCGGCGGCGCCGCCCACGAGGACACCACCAGGCGGTACCCGTCCGCGGCGGGCAACAGCCGGTCGGTGAGCAGAAGCAGGCTCTGTCCCCGGCGAATCGGGTCCGGGTGGTCCAGCACGCCGGTCAGCGGGGAGGCCCGGCGCAACTCGGTCCGCAGCGACGGGACCGCCTGCGGGTCGAGCGCGGCCCGGCTCACGAGCGCGTCGCGAAGCACCACGTCCCAGGCTGAACCGGGTGGGCTGACCAGCGGCCGGGTCCGCTCCAGCAGCGGGTCGCGCCGGGCCGCCACGAGAGCGGCGAGCACCAGGATGTCGGGACCGGCCGGCGCCGGCTCGCCGAATGGCGGGCTGCTGATCCGCATCCGGGCGGCGACGGTGGCGGCCACCCGGCCCACCTCCCGGCGGGCGCTTCGCGGCGGACGGGCGAGGCCGGCTGTCGTACCGATCATCGCGGTGGGTAGCGGCCGGTCATCGCGGATCGCTGCCAGGACGCTCAAGGCGGCATCGAGCATGCTCGTCCTCCACCCACTGCGGGCATTCCCGCATCTGGTCACCGTCGCGGGCATAGAACCGCACGGTGCGCTCGCGGAACGTGTAGTTGATCAGTCCGGCGACCTGGAACGGACGCTGGAACGTGCGGAAGTGCAGGGCGACGTCGGTGCCGGACAGGGCCAGCCGGCTGGCCGAGGAGAACAGGTGGCTGTGGTACCAGCCGAGCAGCACCTCGCCGCTCGCCTCGTCGAGGAGGCCACTCAGGGCCACGAAGGAGTCGGGGGTGAAGGTGAACTGCGCCGGGCCGGCGCCGGTGTGCTCGGCCGGGATCACCCTGGTGACCCGGACCAGGTGCGCGCCCGGACGGCCGGCGACGGTGTGCGCGGTCCCGGCCAGGAAACCGCCGGTCTCGGTACGGTCGGACAACGGCAGGGTCTCGTTCAGCTGCTGGTGGGTCTCTGCGGTCAGCACGACATTCGTCGCCCGGAGGTCACCCGGATCGACATCGTGCTCGGCCGGATCGAAGGCCGCCAGATCGGGACCCTCCACCCGGCGGATCCGGGCCTGCCTGGTCCTCGGCCTTCCCATGTCCACCTCGACGGCCTTGTCGACCAGCGGAGCGGGCCGCCGCAAGTCGTCAGCGCCCTCGGCGGTGATGATCCGAAATTCCCAGTGCTGTTCCCCGGGCTCGCTCCGGCGGAGGTGCTCCTGGAGGTATGGTCCGAGAAACTCGCTCAAGTAGCGGTGCTGCGCCTGGCCGATTCCGGCATCCGCCGACATGGTGAAGACGACACTGCCGTAATGCGGATCCACGTTGACGACGTCCGGGTTCCGCACCGAATGACCCCGGTCCGGGCCCTGGACGACGGCGAGCGCCACCGGCACGTCCGCGGTCAGCCCCATTTCCCGCCGGGCGGCCGCGAGCAGGGTCTCCTCGAGGTTTATCCGTTCGTGGTAATCGCCGTTGGGGCCACGGAGAACCTCCAGCCAGCGCGTCATGACGGATCCGAGCGAATTCTGGATATTCGCGAAGACCTGGTACGCGGGGTGTCTCTCCCCTCGTACTGATGAGCTTGTAGCTCCTCCACGGTGGCGCCGTCGATGCTCACGATCATGGCCTGTCCATCCGGCGTCAGAAACCATGTCAGTGCCTCCCTGTCGAATTCACCGGGGGTGTCCCGATCCAACTCCTCTGGAAGTGAGTAATTGCGGCATCGCGCGACGTCGACGATCATCTGGCACAGGTAATTGAGATCGAGGCCGGGCTCGTAGAACTTCTGCAGGAACCCCAGGCAGAGAATGCGTATCGACTCGCTCGTCCCGGTCACCCGCCGAGAGCCGACGTTCGGGTGGTAGATCGGGGTCAGCCACTGCACGAACGGCGCCTTGTCCGGGTAGTCCGCCAGCAGCTGGATACTGATCCGGTGCTTGCCGGTGGTTCGAGGCGGCCCGTCCGCACGCCGTTCGATGCCCGGCACCAGCAGTTCGACGTCGTACTCGGTGGGCAGGCCCTTCGGGCGCTGATCCAGCAGGACGAACTCGTCGTGCGACCGGCTGAACCGGCCGATCTGGTTGCGGGCCCGGGCCAGCGCGTTCTGCGCCTTCATCGAGAAACCGGCGATCACCTCGGTGGCGACCAGCAGGGTGCCGCCGTCCGGGACCTCGGCCTCGGCCAGGGTGTGCCGGGGATCGAGACGGCGACGGTCCTGTCCGTTCGGCCCGGTGCTCAGCAGGTCCACCACGGTACGGACCCGCTGACCGTCGATCCGGTCGTCGCCGTACTGGTCCAGGACGAACTGCGGTATCTCCGAGACCCGAGTCGTGCTGGGCTGTGAACTGAGCAGGAACTGCTGGTGATCCGGTCCGATCACGGTCAGCCGGTACAGCAGGCAGGGCCGGAACTCGTACACGTTGAAGTCGACGTTGATCTGCTCTCCGGGCAGTCGCTGCTTGAGCCGGCGGCGTACGTCGTCGGCCACCCCGGTGTCCGAGACGAGAGCCGCGAACTCCCGCTCGGCCGTGTAGAGCCACTCGGCGCCGGGATCGGACTGCTGGACGGTCTGCCACAGGACGTGGAAGTTGTCCGACCCGAAGATCTCCAGGGTGCTGAACCCGGGTGGCCGGCCGGGTGCCGGTCCGCGCCGGCTCTCGGTTCTGCGCCAGGATCGAGACTCGGTCCTGGAAGGAGGGCCCGGGCGTGGCGAGGCTGGTTCCGGGTCCGGGTCCGGGTTTGCGTCCGGGCCCGGCTTGGCGTTCTGTGTCTCCTCCTCCAGGAACTGCCGGAAGGTACGGTTACCCGGCCACCGGGCGCTCACGGCGCGTGCCAGGCTCAGCAGACCGTCCACCGTCGCACCGAACTCGAATTCACGGTAGACCCTGTCCCAGAAGGCCGTTGCCTGGAAATCGGTCTCCGGAGGGATCCGGTCGGCGGCGAGTTTGCATTGTTTGGTCAGGAAGAACAGGGCATCGCTGTATCGGTTGAGCGCCTCCGCGAGGATCTTGATGACCTCGTTCTTCAAAATTTCGTCTTCAGGCATGCTTCCTCACCAGAAACCCTTGATTTGCATGTAGCCGATACGGTCGCCGCCGACCAGCGCGAGTAGTTCGCCCGGTGCGACACCCAGGTCACCCAGCCGGGCTCCGGGCGGTGCTTCCGCGAGCACCCGGGTGCGTCTCGTCCCCTGCCCGGGACGGCTGAACGTCTCCTGGGTGACGACGTCCACGCCGTCACCCGCCTCCTGCAGCAGCTCACCGGCGGTCGCGTCAACTGTCAGCCCGCTGCTCCGTACCTGCTCCGGCGGGACGGGCTCATGCCACAGGCAGGTCGGATCGATCCCGGCGCGGTACACGGTCTGCACGTCGAATCCGTCGTCCAGCCGAGTGATCGAGGTGGGCACCGGCAGGCCGCAGAGCAGCCGGACCGCGGCCGTCGCCTGCCAGGCCCCGATCATCGCGGAGATCGGCGCCGAGGCGGGCAGGCTGGGCGCCGGCACGGCGCACCCGATCGGCGCGTCGTCCTCGGTACGCTGGGCGGACGTCATCCCGCACGAGTAACAGGCGCCGCCGGGCGCGTACCAGCAGATCTCACCGCCCCACGGTGAGGTGCCCGCGTTCAGCATGCCGGTTCCGGCCAGACCACAGCGCCGGGCCAGCTGCAGTCGTGCGGCCCGGGAGTCCAGACAGCTGATCACGATGTCCGCGGATCGCAGCTCGCCGATGCCGGCGCCACTCACCAGCGGCGCCACCCGCGCCTCCACGACCGTCGTGGGCGCCAGATCGGCCAGTGCCCGCCGCGCGGCCAGCACTTTCGGCTGCCCGATGTCGGCTGTCCGGAAAAGCGTGGTGCGGCTGAGGTTGGACTCCTCGACCACGTCGTGATCGCAGATCAGCAGGCATCCCACGCCGGCCAGCGCGAGCAGCCGGGCAACCTCGTTGCCGAGCGCGCCCATGCCGGCGATCACCACCCGGGCCTTCGCCAGAGCCGGCTGGTCCCACCCGGGAATGCCGGTGTGGCGCGCGAACCGTTCGCTCATCGCGCCTCCAGGGCACGCTTGCGGAACAGGCAGTGGTTGACCCGGTGATCGGGCCACCGATCGTCGAAACAGGTGAGTCCGCGTTCCACGTCGCGGTGCAGCGACACGTTGCAGTTCGGCTCCCGGCACGGGCAGCGGACCACCACCTCGAACGGACGGAACGTGTAGCTGCACTGCGGGCAGCTCGGTCGCAACTCGCTGGCCTCGAGCAGCACGTCGCCGGGGAGCAACCGCTCCAGCCGCAGACCCTCCGGCGGCTTGTGGGCGGCGTCCATGGCGGCATGGAATCGCTCCACCAGCTCGCTGGTACGGGCCGCGGCGGTCGACGTGCCGGCGCAGCCGAGCAGCGGGTCGAGGTGGCGGACTGACATCAACGAGCCGTCGTCGTCGCGTTCGACTCGTACCCGGTCCCCCTCCCGGAAGGTGTGCGCGCATCCCTCGCACGGCTCGCCCATCCATTCGCAGAACAGCGAGGTGACCGCGGTGCCGTCCGGTTGCACATCGGTCTGCCACTCGGCCTGTTCCCGTGCCTCCTGGAATCGCCGGACCACGGCGCGTTCGTCGTCGGTGCTCATGCCGGCTCCGGCCAGCACCGCATCGGGCTGCCGCACCCCTCGGCCCGCATGGCCGCCGCGGCGAAGCGGTACGCGTCCGGCACCGGCCGTCCGGTGGCGAGGATGCGATAGAAGGCTCTGCTGAAGACGACCGCGCACTTGTCGCTGAGTGCCACCTCGCTGCCGATGACGTTTTTCGCGGCGCCGCGCAGCGCGGGCAGATAGTTGCCGCTGAAACAGGAGCTGAAGACGACGCAGCGCGGTGTGCCAGCGGCCGCCACGAGCTCACTGAAGCCGGCAGGGTCGACGGGATGCCCGCTGCCCGGGCCGTCGAAGATCAAACGGCCGTCGGCGGTGCCGTGCCCGGCGAAGTGCAGGATGTCGAGCGGCTGGGCGTCGACGAGTTCGCGCTCCAGGTCGCGCAGGCGGGTGGCCAGACTGACTCGTGGCCGCAGCCTGTCCGGGTACTCCCGGGCGATCGACTCGACCGCGCGCGCCTCCAGCTCGAGACGCATCCGGCCGCGGTCCTCCGGGCTGGCGAGCAGCATCAGGACCGAGGCGTGTCCCGGCTCGCCGGCGGCGAGCCGGCTCAGCAGTTTGTTACCGGGGTACTGCTGCCGGGCGGCGGCGAAGAGCTGCCGCTGGCCGACCCGGGCGAAGGCGCCCTGTTCGACGGTCAGGCCCACCTGGCGCCACCAGTCCACGATGTTGGGCTGACCGAACGGGGCCAAGCCGTTCATCGGGATGCCGGCGCGCATCAGCATCAACTGTGTGCTCGGCTGGTTGTGGTAGATCTCGGCCAGCAGGAGGTATCCGCCCGCGTTCTCGGCGTCGGTGAAGGACAACTCGGTCATGACGGTGGGCTCCTCTCACTTCTGGAAGAAGAAAATCTCGATCTCCACGAAGCTGGGAGACGCGCCGTAGGTCCAGTAGGCGCGTCGCCGGGCGTCGTCGAACAGCGGCACCTCGCCGATGATCACCGCATTGGCACGCTGGGCGATCCGCTTGCCGATGTTGCCGCGGAACTCCGGGGTGGGCGCGGCGCCGAAGGTGAGCAGCAGTCCGGCCTGCCGTCCGCTCAGTCCCGCCTCCGCGATTCTCTGTTTGAGATCGTCGCGGAGCCCGTCGGCGGCGGTCCGGCCGCGCGCGCCCCCGGACAGCAGGGCCTCCCCGTCCACCTGAATCACGATCTTGGGGACCTCCTCGAGCTCGAGGACCGGCGGCTGGCTCGGCTCGACCTGTGTCGGTGCGGGGCGGGACGTCGGCAGGCTGGTCGGCGGGGAGGAGGGCGGGGGATCCACCTTCGGCGCCGGCCGAGCGGGCGTCATCACCAGCACGACGAGCAGGACCACGACGGTCAGGTCGGCGAACACCCACCCGGCCAGGTGGGTGGCGCCGGCCCGGCCGGCGCGTAGACGTCTCATGGCTTGCCCCATGGCGGATCCGGCGTGAAGGGGTCCTCGTCATCCGGCTCGGGGGGCCGGCTCTGCTGTGGCTGACCCCGGTCGTAGTACGGATCGCGCTGGTCCGGCGGAAACGGTGGTGGCGCGGACCGGGGCGGCGGGTAGCCGGGCGCCGATGGAAATCCGGGCGGCCGCTGTGGCGGGACCTGCGGCGGGACCTGTGGGCTGGAGAAGCCGGCCTGTTCTCGGAGCACGTCGTAGACACGGTCGCTGAACTCGATGATGGACCGGGCCTGCTCGCCGAAGCTATCCAGGGTGCGACCCACCTCGCGGCTCAGATCAAGCACCCGGTTCGCCACCCCGTGATGGGCCTGCGCCTCGGTGGACAACGACTCGGTGGCCTGCTGAACCTGGAGGACAAGCGATCTCATCACGTTCATCAGGCGGAGGTTCTCCTCGGTGAGATCCTTCCGGATCTGCACGAAGTCCTGGAGCATCGCGGCGGGCGCCATCAGCGACGGTGCAATGGCGCTGAAATTGCTCGCCGCCGCACTCCACCCCTCGAGTGCCTGCGCGAACCGGCTGGCCGGGCCGGTGTCCAGGGAATTCTTCAGCTCCTCACCGGTACGCCGCAGTTCCTCCTCGAGTCCACTGATGGCCGTACTGAGGTAGTACCCGAGGCGCTGGATGTCCGCCGCCGGCACCGGCTGGATCTCGATGGCGTCGTCGGCCAAGGCGAGGGTGGCCGCCACCAGGGCACGGCCGAGACGGTCGCGCAGGGCGGCCTGGGACGTCCGGCGTTCGACGACGTCATCCCAGGCGTGCAGCCCGAGGGTCACCAGGATGACCACGACGATCGCCCCGCACACGATTGCAGCGGTGACGGCGAGATCCTTGCCCCAGATGTCGAGGAACGTTCGGTCCGCCGGGATCGGGTCACCGAACGAGGTGGCGAGGAACCACCAGGTGATAGCGACCGGCAGAAAGACCAGCGCGTCGCGGAATCCGGCGAGCACGCGGCTGATCAACTCAGCCTGCCGGTTCACCCGGTCGGGCAGCAGGGTTTCCGGAGGGTACGTCCGCGCCAGGTCCACGCCGACGAACCCGGCGGGTTTCTCGATCAGGAGCCGGCTCAGCCGGAGGAGCACCTGCTGGGTTTCGTACCCCGCCTGCTCGGCGACGTAGACGATCTCATTGCTGCTCTCCTTGAGCGCGGAGCTCACTGGCGCGGTCATCGTCACATTTCCGTCTCGGGGTGGGAGCGGGGTGTCGCTCCGGGAGGAGGCTTGTCCCACACGCCCGTCGAGTGCGTCGGACCGGTCTGCGGGGCGGCGGAGGGATCCGGCGCCGGTTCCGGGCGGCCCGCGGCCTGCGCCGTGCCGTGCCGCCAGCTCCACCATCGCTGGCTGCCGCTGTTCGGCTGGTCCTGCTGTTCGGCAGGAGCGACGAAGCCGCGGTCCTCCAGGAACTGAACGAGCAGGAGGTCACGAATGAATTGGGCGGCGTCCGACTCGGCCGCTCGGAAGACCGCCACCTGGAACGCGATCGTCGGGCGATGTGCCTCAGTGAGGATCCGGCGGATCTGGTCGGCGCTCTTGATGGGCGCACCCCCGGTGGCGAGCAGCAGCAGCTCGAGGAAGAGTTCCACGGCCTGTGGTTCGTCATCGGGCTCCAGCGCGGTGACGACGGGAACGAACCACGCGTAGTCCTCCAGGACCCGGGTGGCCTCCTTGGCGTCCTGGCGCCGGCGCCGGCGCCGGATCAGGGCGTCCATCAGCATCCGGGTCACCTGCGGATCAATGCTGCTGTACATGGCGGCCGCCCGGAGCAGTTCGCCGATCGGGTATGTGCCGAACATGTCGTCGGCGACCGGCCGGAGTTCGTCGGAGGTCAGTCCCAGGCTCGTCGCGGTCCGCACCAGATCGACCGCCGAGCTGCTGGGCCGGTGCTCCTTGTGCAAGCGTTCCCAGGCTTGCCTCATGGCGGTGAGCACCCGCTGGTGGTCCACGCCGGCGGCGACGAGCGCGGCGACGGGCTTGTCCCGATCGAGCGCGCGAACGTCGCGGAAGAGGCGCACCAGCAGTTCCTCGTGGATGAGGGGGACGACGCCGGTACGGACCAGGTCGCGGGAGCGTCCACCGGTCCATTCGGTGAGCTGGGCGGTAAGAGCTCGGTCCAGAGCCGTGCGGATGGCGTCCTGACCGGCTCGCGACGTCAGATAACCGATCTCCTCGGGCCGGGTTGTGTTGCCGGCGGCTCGCCGGAGCAGTCCGCCGATCGACCCGAGCACACCCGGCGCCCGCTGGATCCGTTCGACCCAGTGCAAGACCTCGGAGCGGGTCTGCGGCAGCGGTGTGTTGCGGAGTTCTTCGAGCCGGGCCAGGCCCTCGACCAGGTATGTCTCGACCAGCTGGCCGGCCAGCTGGTCGAACGGCAGCTCGGCCTGTCCCGGTGGCACGCGGCGGTACCCCGCCTGCTGCGCCTGCGCGGCCAGCCGGCCGTCCACGACGATGATGCGCAGCCCTTTGGCGTGCAGTTCCTTTTCCTCCCGGGTCGAGAAGGTCATCGTCCCGGCGAGCAGAACGGCGGACATCTCGACCAGCGCACCGATCAGCAGGATCGCCGACACACTCGGGTCGATCACCACCAGCCGGGCCGACGGGTCGTCCAGCAGCGCGGCGAACAACCGAGGTAGCTCCACCGGGCGGTCCACGGCCAGCATCTGCCGGATCCGGCGCAGGCCGTTCTCGCCGTGGCCGATGAGCTGTGCGCCGGAGACCGGGTCCAGCCGGCCGTCGGTGGGCAGATGGTCCGGATCGGTCACCCAGCCGGGCCAGTTGTGCAGGCCGACGGCCGTGGCAGGGGTGAGTTCGTCCGGGGAGCCGATCAGACAATGGGTGAGGGTGGACCCCGGGCGTCCGTGCGGGTCGGCAACACAGAGCCGGTGAAGGACAACGGCGTGGTTGCCGTGTATTCGATGGACGAGGTCCGACTGCTGCGCCGGGAGGTCACGGTCGGTGGCCCAGATATACGGCTGAAGCAGGTCTTCCCAGCGGGCCAGCTCGGTGGCGCCGATCGACGCCGCCACCGGCCCGACCCCCTTGCGGCCGGTGAGTGAGTAGTCCGACCAGCGGAACACGATCTGGTCGGCGTGGCCGATCGGCGGTCTGCTCACGGCACCTCTCCCAGCGCGACGTTCTTCTTCGCGAGAAGGGTCAGCAGTGGTTTGAAGACTCGCCGCTGCCGGAAGCGTTCCCGCGGGAACGTGTCGCCGTCCGGCTCGCAGTTGGTAGCCGAGGTGTAATGCAGGCTGACGTCGAGGCAACGGTGTACCGGCGACAGCCAGGCGCCCGCGCCCCGGGTGGACAGGAAGGCGTAGACGTCCTCACTCTCGTCCTCCACGGTGCTCAGATCCAGGTCGTCGTCGTGGGAGAACCAGCGACGCAGCGGTGCTTCCGCGTCGAACTCGAGCCGGTCCGCCTTAGCCACCACCAGGGCCGCGGGAAGCGGTACGAAACCACCGCCGGCGTGCTGGTCGCCGAAGAACTGCCTCTCCAGCCGGGTCAGCACAGCTTCGAAGGTGCTGTCCGGCGGAACCTCGTTGCCGTTGCCGATGAATGGCGGCACGTTGGCCGCGTCGACCACGAAGAGCAGGGCGTCGACGGCCTGGATGAAGGCGTTGCCCTGCGCCCGGATGAGCTGCTCACCGGAGACGTCGAAGAATGCGAGGGCGTGTGCGCGCCCACTGCGGCGGCTGAAGACCTGCACCGCGTACGTCAGGGCGTTGGGATCCTCGATCGCGGTGGCCCGGAGTTGCCGCCGGCCGTTCAGGAACGGCTCCAGGTAGTTCCGCTGGAAGTCGAGGTGAATGCCCGGGTCGAGAGGACGGACCTCGAGACCCAGCGCGTCCATCTTGGTCACGATCTGCATCTGCCCGACCATTGCGGCCAGTAGATGGGTCTTGCCGACCAGGCTGTTGCCGACCACGCCCACGACGATCGGCTCGCCGAAGGCGCCGTACTGATCGGGCAGGTAGTGCGGCGGCGATGAGTGGGGGCAGCGGCGGACCGCGGCGTACTTCTCGTTCGCACCCAGGGCAGGGTCGGCCGGCCGCGAGGTGACGGGCTGTTCGGCACCGGTCTCGTCGATCACCACCGAGGGCACCCGGTCCCAGTCGATCCAGTTCAGACAGAGCGGGCAGCGGATGCGGCGCGAACCGTAGGCGTCGGTCATCAGGCGAACCCCTTGAGGACCAGCGTCACGGCGATGACGACGGTGACCACCGCGACCGCCGCCGAGACCAGGACGGTGCCGGACACAGACGGCAGGAACGAACTCCGCGCC
Source organism: Actinoplanes sp. CA-015351 (assembly GCF_050955685.1). Lineage (NCBI taxonomy): Bacteria > Bacillati > Actinomycetota > Actinomycetes > Micromonosporales > Micromonosporaceae > Actinoplanes > Actinoplanes sp. CA-015351. The sequence goes on along the minus strand of NZ_CP192102.1, from coordinate 4,475,769 downwards.
ACGGGCTGCCGGGGTGGTGCATCGAAGGTGATGGGCGGCCATGTGTCGTCGCGGACGGGCACCGTCTCCGTTGCCGGCGGCTGTTCCGGTGCCGGCGGGTCGGGCGCAGGGCGGGGTTCTTCCGCCGGTGGCTGACGCGGGGCTCGCGGCCGGGGACGTGAGTTCGCCCGTTGCTGCTCGAGCAGTTGCACGTGGTAGGCACGTTGCCGCTCACGCAGTGCCCGGTACCGCTCGCGGGCCTGGTGGTCGCCGCGGGCCCGCCGGGCCCGCCGTGGCTCCCCGAGATCGTCGACAGGCAGCCGGGCCAGCATTGTTGCCGCGGACGGGCGCCTTTCGGCCCGGTCCGCGAAGGCGTCCGCGAAGATCACCTGCAACGGTCCCGGCCGAGCTGCGAGACGTTGCCGCATCATGGCCGCCTCGTCCGGGAACTCGCCGGTTGTCAGCTGGTAGATGATGACGGCGGCGCTGTACACGTCGTTCCCGGGATGGACGGCACCGGTGTGGTCGTGTTGTTCGGGCGCGGCCCAGCCGTCGCGACGGGCGAAGTTTCGTTTCGCGCCGGTCCGGCGGGCCCACCGGAAGTCCACGAGGTGAGCCTGGCTGCCGTCCCAATGGATGGTGTCCGGCGCGACGAACCCGTGCACTATTCCGGCGTTCTCCAGGTCGTCGAGGGCAGAGAGGATCTGGCGGGCGATGGCCAGCTGGGCCGGTCCGGGGAGTGGCACGTCGCTGGGACCGAGAGCGGTCAGCGGCCGGCCACGCCAGCTGAACACGGTGACGGCGCGATCTCCGTCGTCCTGGTTGAAGGCGAGCAGCCGGCTCAGGCTCTGCGGATAACGGCTGGTTGATAAACGAAGCCTCAGCCATTGTCCTATTTCGATTTCATTGTCAATCTGCTGACGGCCGCCGGAGTCGAAGCAAAGGCGAACGAGAACCGGCTCGTTGGAGAGCTGGATGGTGCCGTTCCGCACTCGGAAATAACGATCATGAACGCGGTCGCGGTCGTCGAACGAGATGCGCCAGTCACGGGGTCCATCGCCTGGCCGATTGGGCTCGTACAGGCTGAAGGACTCTTCCGGCATCAATCCTCCTCCGGCCTGTAAAGGGCATCTGGGCAGGGATGAATGGCCCCGAGTGCCAGTCGAGGTGGTGTCTACTGTGGCAGCCGCCGCCGGTCAGACGCATCCTCCGTACGGTTGACTGGCTTTCACCGCAACGAATGGATCTCGCTTTCCGTTATTGATCAATAGGAAGGTCGGTGGCGGCCCGTTCCGCGGCTTTTATTGGGGAGATGCGTGACAAACTCGGAAACTTTGGCCCTCGCGCGCCGTGAGCTGTCCGTATCGCTGTCCTATGAGGAGTCCTGACATGAAGAACGCGCACCTCGGCAGCCTGGAGGTCTCCCGGATCGGCCCGGGCGCCTCGCGGGAGTTGAGGACCACCGCGAGGCCGGCGGCGGGCTGGGCGAGGCCGGGCGCGATCCGGCCACGAGCCGCGTTCGCGGTGAGCCCGGTCTCGGTCCAGGTGGTGACGGTGGGGTCGCCGCTGTGCAGGGTTCCGGTCCGGGCGATCGTCACGGTCACTGTCACCCCCGAGTGCGCCGGATCGCTCACCCCGGCGTTGAGTCACTTGCCGGACTGCCGCAGCTCCACCGAGCAGGGTCCGCTCACGGTTCTGGACGCCGTTTCGATCAGCTGGGCGGCCTCGCGGCCCCAGGCCGGTAAACCCTTGCCCTCCACCAGGGCCAGCGCCGCCGCGGCCTCGGCCAGCCCGGCGGCCCGGGAACCGCGTGCCAGCAGCAACTCCGCCAGCGCAGTCCGTGCCGGGATCAGCGGCCACGCCGCTCCGGTCCGCTCGGTCTCGGCGATCACCTCGCGCAGGGCCAGCTCGGCGACCTCGGCGTTGCCCTGCCGGTACCGCAGCCGCGCGAGGTACAGCCGGGCGTCGGCCATGGCCAGCGGCAGCCGGTACGGCCTGGCGAGGAATCGCAGCAGCCGCTCCTCCAATCCGGCTCGCCGATCGGTCGCCAGGTCCAGCCCGAACGTGGTCAGCTCGACCACGGGCCGCAGCCGTTCGTAGTCGGTGTCGTCGACCAGTTGCCGTCCAGTCGCCAGCATCGTCGCAGCCAGGGGGATGTCGCCGGCGTGCAGCGCGCCCTGTGCCCAGTTCAGGCAGGCGCGGGCACGTTCCCGGGGGTGGCCGGCGAGGCTTGCCGCGGTGGCGGCGATGGCCTGTCCGGCGGTGGGGTCGCCGCTTTCCAGCAGCAGGGACAGGCGGGCGATCTCGACCGCGAGGACCGCTGACGGCTCGCCGGACCTGGCGGCGGCGAGGGCGGCCTCCTCGCAGCGTGCCAGGTGTTCGCTCAGGTGCCGGCCGACCACGGTGTCGGGAGCGGACAGCACCGCCAGAGCCCGGGCTCGCCGCCCGTGGTGGCGCAGGTACGGCACCGCCTGTTCGATCTCCTGGTATCCGGCGCGGGCCTCGCCCTGTTGGCGCAGCATCCGGCCGAGCGCCAGGCCCAGTTCGCCCCGGGCGCCGGGGGGCAGCCGGCGGTCGGCGATCAGGTCGCGCATCACCGGGATCGCGGAGGCCTGGGCGACGCTCTCGATGGCGGAGCGGCCCAGTTTGACGGCGAGGCGTACGCGCACCGGCCGGGGCAGGCCGGTGTGCCCGACCGCGTCGAGCAGGAACCGTGCGGCGGTGGCGTCGTCGCCGCGGGCGGCGGCCAGATCGGCGGCGGTTTCGGCGTTGCGGACGTGGTCGGCGGGGCTGCCGGCCTCACGGAAGTGGTGGGCGAGGCGGGCGTACGGACGGGGTTGCTGTTCCTCCAGGAGCCGGGCGGCGCGCAGGTGCAGCAGGCGGCGGGTGACCGGGGGCAGCAGTTCGTGAACGACCTGGCGGGCGAGAGTGTGCCGGAACCAGAGGCGCCCGTCACGCTGGTGCAGCAGCCCGGCCGCACGGGCCTGCTGCAGCGCCGCGGTGACCGTGCCGTCGCTGGTCTGGGTGATCGCGGCGAGCTGCCGCGGGTCCGCGGCCTGGCCCAGAACGGCGGCCGCGCCGAGGATCTCGCGGGCCGCCTCGTCGACGTGCTGCAGGCGGGTGACCAGGACGTCGCGCAGCAGCGCCGGGACGGCGACGTCGGCGAGGGTGCCGGGGCGCTCGCGGATGGTGTCCACGTCACCGTCGGTCAGGGACCGCACGACCTCTTCGACGAGGAACGGGATGCCGGCGGTGCGCTCGTACAGATGCCCGGCGAAGGAGCCGGCCCCGGATTCCAGAAGCAAGGATCCCCGCAGCAGCTCGGACGCGAGCCGGCCGACCTCGGCGCGGGTGAGCGGCGGCACCCGCAGCCGCCGGATCGCGGGACCTGGTTGCCACCCGGCCGGCAACTCGGCCTCCCGCACGGTGATCACCACCTTCAGCCCGGGTACGGGATAACCGCAGAGATGGTCGAGCAGCTGCAGAGTCGCCGGGTCGGCCATCTGGAGGTCTTCCACGGCAAGCGCCAGCGGGGTCAGCGCGGCGAGCAGAGCCGCCGCCGCCCGCAGCAGCCGCGCGCGTTCGGCATCCGGATCGGGCAGCGCCGCCGGGGGAGGCGGAAGCTGATCGGCCAGCGGCGGCAGCAGCCGGGCCAGCACGCCGGTCTCCGGATCCGGCGTCCGCAGCGCCGGCAGGGTGCCGGTGGCGTACGCGACCCGCAGCCCGTCGAGCAGTGGTCCGAGCGGTTGCGGCTCCCGCAGGTCGTCGCAGTGCGCGACCACCACGGGCAGCCCACTGTCCTCAAGCGACTCGGCCGCCAGCCGGCTCTTGCCGACGCCGGCCTCGCCGCTGAGCAGCACCATCGCCGACGGCCGGGCGAGTTCGGCGCGCAGCGTGCCGAGCAGCCGGTTGCGCCCGACGAAGGGCCCGGGCGCGGGCAGGGCGAAGAAAGCGGTCAGTGGAGACACCAGAAGCGACGATAGCGCGGCCGATTACGGGCACCCGCGCGTTCGGTTTCCATGCCGTGAACGGACAAGATCGATCACCCGGATATCGATCAACTCGCTTGTAGCGTCACCACCACTTCAGGTCTCTGATCGAGTCGAGGTATTACGTGACACGCTCTTTCATCGGCAGGTCCGCGCCGCTCATCGTCGCGGCCGTGACCGCGCTGGCAGTGACCCCGCCGGCGCCCGCCACCGCACAAACAGCCGCCGCGATCAATCAGAAAAGCTCAACGGATGGCACCACGGTCACCCTGATCACCGGCGACACGGTGACCGTCCGGCCCGGCGTCGTCACGGTCCAGGGCCCGGACGGCGAGCAGGTCGGCGCACACATCACCACGGTGGGCCCGGACACCTACGTCTATCCCGACAGCGTCCTGCCCTACATCGGCGCCGGCCGCCTGGACAAGCGGCTGTTCAACGTCACCTACCTGCTGCGCGAGGGATACAGCGACGCCGCGACCGATCGGCTGCCGGTCATCCTCGGATATCGGGACGCCGCCGTGAGCCGCCGCGCCGCGACGCTGCCCGACGCCAGCACCGAGGTGCGCGCGCTGCCCAGCATCCAGGGCCGGGTGGTGTCCACGGACCGCGATCACGCCGAGGACTTCTGGTCGTCATTGACCGCGCAGACCCCTGCTGCTTTCGACCACGGCATCTCCACCGTGTGGCTGGACGGCAAGGTGCACGCCGCGCTCGCCGACAGCGTGGCCCAGATCGGCGCACCGGCCGTGTGGGCGGGCGGGAACACCGGCGACGGCATCGACGTCGCCGTCCTGGACACCGGCATCGACGCGGCGCATCCGGATCTGGCCGGCCAGATCGAGTCGAGCGCCAGCTTCGTTCCCGGCGAGGACGTCACCGACGGACACGGCCACGGTACGCACGTGGCCTCCACGATCGCCGGCACCGGAGCCGGATCCGGCGGGGCCGAGCGCGGTGCCGCACCCGGCGCCGACCTGGAGATCGGCAAGGTCCTCGACAACGGCGGCTCCGGCCAGGACTCGTGGATCATCGCCGGCATGGAATGGGCCGCCCGGGACCGCAAGGCCAAGGTCATCAGCATGAGCCTCGGCGGCAGCCCCACCGACGGCACCGACCCGATGAGCGCGGCCGTCAACGCGCTGAGCGCCGAGACCGGCGCCCTGTTCGTCATCGCGGCCGGCAACAGCGGCCCCACCGAGACGACCGTCGGTACGCCCGGTGCCGCCGACGCCGCCCTGACCGTTGGCGCCGTGGATGTCGGCGACCACATCGCCGAGTTCTCCAGCCGCGGCCCGCGCCTGGTCGACGGCGCGCTCAAACCGGAGATCACCGCGCCCGGCGTCGACATCCTCGCCGCCCGGTCGCAGTACTCCACCGAGGGCGAAGGCCTGTACCGCACAATGAGCGGCACCTCGATGGCCACGCCGCACGTCTCCGGCGCCGCCGTCCTGCTCGCCGCGCAGCACCCCGGCTGGACCGGCCAGCAGCTCAAGGACGCACTGGTCAGCACGGCGAAGCAGACACCCGGGCACGGCCCGTACGAGGGTGGCAGCGGACGTGTCGACATCGCCGCGACCAGCACGGCCACCGTCTTCGCGACCGGCACCGCCTACCTCGGCATCCACCCGCTTGCGGACGAGCCCACCGGCACGGCCGAGAAGCAGATCACCTACACCAACATCGGTACTGCCGACGTCACCCTCGATCTTGAGCTGGATGCTCCGGGCGTACCCGATGGTCTGATTTTGATCTCTGATTCCCGGGTTTCGGTGCCCGCCGGCGGAACCGCGACGGTGACGGTCGCGGCGGATCTCGGCCAGGTGCAGGCGAAGGGCCGGTACACCGGCACCGTCGTCGCGACCAGCACCGATGGCAGCAGGCTGGCCGACACGGTCGTCGGGCTCAGCACCGAGGACCAGCCGAGGCACCTGGTCATCACGCCGACCGGCCGCAATGGAGAGGCGATGCCGGGCGAGATCATGTTGCTGCGTGACGGCGACCCGGCCGGCGCCTACTACTTCTTCCGCACCGACGACGGCCACGCCATCGACGTGCTCGTGCCGCAGGGCCGGTACTCGGTGTGGATGTGGGGTGACGTCGAAGGCGTCCACGGTCCCCACTCGCGCGGTGTCGCCCTGGTCAGCGTGCCCACGGTGAACGTCGAGAAGGACACCACGGTGGAGTTGAAAGCCGCCTCCACCCGCGAGATCCAGGCGATCACCCCGAAGCTCACCGCGAACGCCGAGATCCGCCTTGACTACCACCGCGAGCTGGGCACGGCCTCGGTCACCGACGCCTATCTGGTGAACCGCTACTACGACAGCATCTGGGTCATTCCCGGTCAGAAGGCCCGCGACGGCAAGATGTCGGTGACCGCCCGCTGGCGCAAGATCGAGCCGATGCTGTCGATCACCAACGGTGGCACCCTCTACGACGACCTGATCGTGCTGCCCGGATCAACCGTGCCGGCCGAGGGGACACGCCAGATCCAGGCGGTCCTCGCCGGTACCGGCACCGCCGCGGAACTCAAGGCCGCCAACGTCAAAGACAAGATCGCCGTGGTACGCCAGGACGACCTCGACGAGCAGGTCGAAGCCGCCGAGCAGGCCGGTGCGGCGATGCTGCTGATCGTCACCGGCGAGACCGGACGCTGGTACGACGCGACCAGCCGGACGAAACTCGCCGTGGTGTCGCTGACCAAGGACGGCGGCGACCGCCTGATCACCCAGCTCGGCAAGGGCCGGGTGGATCTGCGCGTCACGTCGGACCCGACCACCGACTACCTGTACGACCTGGTTCGGTACTGGCCGGCCGGCGTGCCGAAGTCGCTCGTCTACCGCCCGTCGGAGCGTGACCTGGCCCGGGTCGACGTCGACTTCCAGAGCACGACGGATCGCGAGCTGTCCGAGCGGCGTTACGACTACAACCCGGACATGCCGGTGAAGGTCGGCTCGCTGTCGACGATCAAGGTGGACCGGTTCCGTACCGACTGGGTGACCCCCGGCAAGGACATCCGCTGGTCGGCGGAGATGAACGATCTGCGGTCGTTCCAGCGCGGCGGCAGCCGGACGTTCACGGCGGGCAGCCGGACCAGCGAGAAGTGGCTGGCGGCGATCCAGCGTCCGCGGATCAACGACGCGGGCACGCTGCCGTACCGGGACGGCGACCGGATCGTGGCCGAGGTGCCCGGCTGGGGTGACTCCGGTGCGGACCACGCCGGCGATGCGGTGCCGGAGGGATCGTCCGGGCAGGTCGTGACGCTGTCGCAGGGCACGACGGTGCTGGAGCGGAACGGGTGGGGCTGGATCGACTCGAATTCTGGGTTGAGCCCCCGTCGTCTGCCGTATCGACTGGTGACCACCACCGAGGGTGACCCGGCGGTCTTCCCGTACTCGATCAAGACGTGGACGGCCTGGGACTTCGTGTCGGACGCGGCGACGACCCGGTTGCCGCTGATCCAGCTTGATTACCGGGTGGACACCGATCTGGCGCACCAGGCGTCCCGGTCGGCGGCGATCGCGGTGATTCCGTCGCATCTGGCCGGTGCCCCTCGCACCACGTCGATCAGGTCGGTCACGCTGGATGTGTCCTTCGACGACGGTGTCACCTGGGTGAGCCGGCGGCTGAGCCGGGGTCAGGGTGGCTGGACCACGGACCTGCGGGCCCCGAGGAGCGCGCAGCACGTCACGCTGCGGGCGGCCGCCACGGATGCCTACGGCAACAAGGTGGAGCAGACGATCACCCGGGCCTTCGGCCTGAAGTGATCAGCGGCCGGGCCGCGGCGAACCCGCGTCGCGGCCCGGTCACCTTCTCGTCACAGCTGCCGAACTAAGCACGGGTGAGCCACCGTCCACCGGGGTACACAAGGGACCGCCGCCGGTCATGTCAGGAGAATCTTGTGAGCGCGTACCCCGAGGTCGTCGTGTTGTTGCCGGTCCACAACCCCGGCCCGCACCTGCGCGAACTCGTCGCTGACCTGCTCGCCGGTGGCGCCGCCGCCGAGCGGATCGTGATCGTCGACGACGGCAGCGGCCCCGAATTCGAGCCGGCCCTGACAGCGGTGCGCGCACTCGGCTGCCCCGTCCTGCAGCACCCGGTCAACCAGGGCAAAGGCATTGCGATCAAAACCGGCCTCCGGTACGCCGAAACGACCCTCGGTGGCATGGATGTCGTCACCGCCGACGGCGACGGGCAGCACAGCGCCGACGACATCCGCCGGGTCGCCGAACGGTCCGGCCGCGACCTGATCGTCCTCGGCGTCCGCCGGTTCGATCCGATGCCGTTGCGCAGCCGGTTCGGCAACACCGTGACCCAGGTGCTGTTCCGCAACGCGACCGGCCGCGCCGTGACCGACACCCAGACCGGCCTGCGGGTCTACCCCGCCGGGCTGCTCGGCCGGCTCGGCGCCGTCGAGGGCGAGCGCTTCGAGTACGAGATGAACGTGCTGCTGGACGCCGCCCGCACCGGCCAGCCGATGGAGGAGGTCGTCATCCCGGCCACCTACCTCGACGGCAACGCAGCCTCGCACTTCGGCGGCCTCACCGACTCGATCCGCGTCTACCGCCCGCTGCTGCGGTTCGCGTTCGCCTCCCTGCTGACCCGGCGGCGACCCTGACCGGCTTCCCGGGCGGGCTTCCTCCCGCATCCGATCTTGTGGACCTCCCCGAACCGTTGGCGAGGAACTCCACAAGATCGGCGGGCAAGGCGAGCGAAACGCGTGACGGGCCGGGGTCGCCGGCCCGTCGTGGCGGGTCGGTCAGTTGCAGGCGGCGCCGTTGAGGGTGAAGCCGGTCGGGGCGGCCGCGTTGCCGGTGTGGCCGGCCTGGTAACCGATGGTGGCTGAGCCGCCGGCCGCGAGCGTGCCGTTGTAACTCGCGTTGGTGGCGGTCACCGTGCCGCTGGTGGGGGAGTAGGTGGCGCTCCAGCCGGAGGTGATGCTCTGTCCAGCGGCCAGGGTGAACGCCAGTCTCCAGCCGTTGACGGCGGTGGCGCCGGTGTTGGTGATGGTGATGCTGTTCGTGAGACCGGTGTTCCAGGCGCTCACGGCGCTGGTGACCCGGCAGGCGCCGGCGGGGACCGACGGGCTGGCCGAGGGCGGCACGGACGGAGAAGCCGAGGGTGACACGGACGGAGAAGCCGAGGGCGAGCTGCCTCCGATGCCGCTCATGATCGCGTCGATGATGCCCTGCTGGGTCACCGTGGCAGAGCTGCGGTCGAACAAACCGAAGCCGTGCTGTCCGTTCCAGCCGTTGTCCCAGTAGGCGGTGGCCGCCCCGTACTTCCTGGCGGCGGTCACCACAGCGCGCGCGTAGTCCGCGCGGTACCTGTTGTTGGTCGAGTCGTATGTCGTCTTGTCGATCGAGCCGTACTCGCCGACGAACACCGGATAGCCGCGGGTGACGAAGGTGTCGTGCATCTTCTTCAGCTGGCCGTCCAGGAAGTCCTCCTGGCCCCAGACTGATTTCTTCGCCGGGTTGGTCGCGGCGGCGCCCCACTGGGTGATGGTGCCGTCCTCGGTTCCGGTGAAGTCCCACGGGTCGTAGTAGTGCACCGAGATCATCAGCCGTTGCTCGGCGGCCGGGATCGTGGCGGAGCGGTACTGGTCGGTCGGGATCACGAAGCCGTAGCTGCCCGCGGTGTAGTCGATGTTGGTGTTCCAGCCGGGCACCAGCAGCCACCGCGAGGTGTTGGTCCCGCCGGTGCGGCGCACGGTGTCCACGAAGATCTGGTTGTACGCGTTGATGTTCGAGTAGCACGGCTCGGTCGGGTTGCCGTACTGCCCGTCGAAGTTCTCGTTCATGGACTCGAAGATCAGGTGCTCGTTGTAGCTCTGGAACCGGGTCGCCACCTGCTGCCAGACCTTTTGGTACTTCTCCCGGATCGTGGTCTGTGCCGACGCGTCACAGATCAGCCAGGAACCGGAGACGCTCTTGTAGCCGTCGCCGTGCATGTTGATCAGCACGTACAGGCCCCGGCCGTGCGCGTAGTCGACCACCTGCTGGATCCGATTCAGCCACGCCGCGTTGACGGTGTAGTCCGGTGCCGCGCCGATGTGGCCCAGGTAGGACACCGGGATCCGGATCGTCGTGAAGCCCGACGCCCGTACCCGATCGATGAAAGCCTGAGTCACGGCGGGGTTTCCCCAGGCGGTCTCGCTGGGGATGCCGTTGGTGCTGGCCTCCAGGGTGTTGCCGAGATTCCAGCCGGCGCCCATGGCGGCGACCAGTTGGGGCCCGCTCAGCTGGGCCACGACGTCGGCGGACGCCGATCGTGTCACGCCGTGGACGGCTCCGGCGACGGCCAGGGCGGCGGCCATGAAGGCGAGCCCGGCCTTCCGTGCTTTCTGACCCATGATTAGTCCTCTCGCGTCTGGGAGCGCTCCCATCATTGCAAAGCATCGATGCCTTGTCATCTCGGCGAAACATTCGGCGGGCCTATGCTCTGCGGTGCCGAACCGCTATAACTAACTAGTCCGTTCATCTGACGTACTGGACGTTCGGCAACGCCCGCGGCAACAACTCGTCGCAGGACGGGTCGGCGCGCGGCGGCCAGAACCTGTTCGCCAACTCGCTTGTCGCCCTGGACATGCGCACCGGCGCGTACCGATGGCATTTTCAATCGATTCACCATGACATCTGGGACATGGACAACGTCATGTCGCCGGTCCTCGCCGACGTGCGGATCCGCGGCCGCCGGCGCAAGGTCGTCGTCTACGGCAGCAAGTCCGGCATGTTCTTCACCCTGGACCGCACCGACGGCACCGCCCCGCTCGGCGTCGTCGAACGCCCGGTGCCGCAGGAACCGCGGCAGAAGACCTGGCCCACCCAGCCCTTCCCGGTGCAGGGCGGCTGGACCGAACAGCGCGTCGTCGACCAGCCGCTCGGCACCACCGTCCCCGGCGACCCGAACCGGGCCGTGCCCAACTACGTGCGTGGCGCCCTGTACACCCCGCGCTGGGACACGCCGATCGGACGGTAATCTGCTCGCCCTGGACGCCCGCCACGGCCGCGAGCTCTGGCGCTTCCAGACCGGCGCGGCGATCAGCTCCAGCCCCATCATGTACAAGGCCGGCGGCATCTGCGGGTGCCGGTGGGCGCCACAGTGACGTTCACCAATCATCCGGAGAACGCCGGCCCGCGCGGCGTCACCCAGTTCTTCGAGGGCCTGTTCGACGTGCTCCTGGACCCGGGGGAGTCCTTCCAGTACACGTTCACCCGCCGCGGCGAGTACTTCTTCAACGACCCGGCGAGCCTGCGTTCCACCGGCAAGGTGGAGGTCTACTGACAAACCCGTTACCAGGCCCAGGCTTCCGGGGCGGGCCCGCCGTTGCCGATCGGCGGAAAGATCCTTTCGAGGGCTGCGCGGGTGTCCACGCTGAGCGGATTGTCGAGGGCGGCGACAGGCATGTCGAGCTGGTCCGGAGTCCGCGGTCCGAGGACCGGCGCGGTGACCTCGGGACGGGACAGCAACCAGGCGATCGCGACGGTCGTGGGTGCCTGCCCGAGGCCGTCGCAGAGTCGTTCGTACTCTTCGATGGCCGCCCGATGAGGTTCCACCCGTTGCGGCGCGTGGAGCACCGCCCGCCCCGGCACGCCGTCGCGTTGTTTGCGCAGCGCGCCGGAGAGCGCGCCGAAGTGCAGCGGTGAGTAGGGCAGGATGCCGATGCCCAGTTCGGCCGCGGCGGGCAGCACCTCCAGCTCGGCATGCCGGGTGAGCAGGTTGTACTTGCACTGCTCGGAGACGATGCCGAGGAAGTGACGACGATCGGCGGCGGCCTGTGCACGGCTGAGGTGCCAGCCGGCGAAGTTCGACGATCCGGTGTATCGGACCTTGCCCTGGGTCGTCAGGGTCTCCATCGCCTGCCAGATCTCCTCCCACGGGGTGCGGCGCTCGATGTGGTGCATCTGGAACAGGTCGATCCAGTCGGTCCGCAGGCGGCGCAGCGACGCCTCGCAGGACGCGATGATGTGCCGGGCGGACAGGCCGGCGTCGTTGGGCCGATCCGACATCGGGGCGTACACCTTGGTGGCCAGGACCAGGTCGTCGCGGTGGCCGGACTTGTCGAACCAGCTGCCGATGAACCGTTCGCTGAGCCCGTCGCCGGTCTTGCTGCCGTACATGTTCGCGGTGTCCACAAAGGTGAAACCCAGCTCCACGGCCCGGTCGAGGATCGCATGGCTCTGCTGCTCGTCGATCTGCCAGCCGAAGTTCATCGTGCCGACGCACAACCGGCTGACGGTCAGGCCGGTACGGCCCAGGCGGGTGTATTCCATGCCGCGCGATGTTAGGAGCCGCCTGCGCCGTGGTGGGAATCGTTCGATTGTGCTCGAATGGCCCGGTGATCGAGTGGGAGTTCGGAACTGTGGACCTTGCCGGGCTGCGGTTCGCGCACTCGCCCATGGCCGAGGTCGTGGCCAGCGCCTTCGCCCTGCGTAGCGGACCCGACGCCTGGCTGCTGGCGTCCTGGCGCGCCCAGCTGGCACCCCGGTTGCCGCACTGGCCGACGTTCACGGCGGTGCTGAACAGCCCGCACGGATATGCGCCGGACTTCCTCACCCCGCCACCGCGTACCGGCCGGCCCACGCTCGCCGGCGAACTCGCCGACGTGGCCGCGACACCGCTCGACCAGGTCGCCGAGCAGGTGCTCGCCGGCTGGATCGGACACGACGCCCCACCCGAGATCGACCGCTTCGCCCACGACCCACGGTCCGCACTCACCGTGCTCCTCGCCGAGACCCGCGCCTATTTCAGCGCCGCGATCCATCCTCTCTGGCAGCGGTTACGCGGTGCCGCCGAAGCGGAGATCGCCACTCGAGCCAGGGCGGCAGCCGAGCACGGCGCCCGGATGCTCGTCGACGAACTGCACCCGAAACTGGACTGGAACGGCTCCGCACTGCTGCTGCGGTACCCGAACAAACAGGGACAGTGGACCCTCGACGGCCACCACCTCACTCTGCTGCCCACCGGCTTCGCCGGAACTGAGGTGTACGCGCTCCCGGCCGCGCCCACCGGACGCACCCTCTGGTACGCACCACGAGGATTCGGCAACATCGCGGCACCGTTCCGGCCGGTCGCCGCCCATCCACGGTTGTCCGCGCTGCTCGGCCCGACCCGGGCGGCGGTCCTCGTCCTGCTCGCCGCCCCGCACAGCACCGGCGACATCGCAGCCCGGCTCGGATTGGCCACCGGCACGGCATCGCACCATCTGACGACGCTGCGCAACGCCGGCCTGGCAACCGCGGCACGCGCCGGACGGCGGCTGCTCTACCAGCGCACACCCCTCGGCGACCAGGTAACCGCCGGCTGATCCGCCAGAGGTTGCTGCCGGGCGTTACTGGCCGGGGGCGGCGCGCAGGCCCGAGTGCATCTCCCAGGGCGCCTGCGGCAGCACACTCCCGGTCTCCAGCAGTGATTTCAGGTTCGCCATGACGGCAGGCCAGCCCGTCGAGACGGCCTCGACGTCGGCGTCGGTCCGCAGGTTCACGTGGGTGACGGTGAGCCGGACGATGTCATGATATTTCTCGATCAGGAAGGTGACGGTGGACGCCTCCGTGGCGTCCACGTCGCCGAACGTCATGACCAGCCGGGTCGGCGGAGCCGCCTCCAGCACCTCGCCACCGGCGTCGGCGATCCCCGAGCCGTCGGTGCGCCGATGCTCCCACGGGGATCCGGGCTGCCAGTCGGAGACATTGCTGTGCCCCCAGTAAACGCCGGTGAGCTCGGCGTCCGTCAACGCGTCCCAGACCCGCTGGGGCGTCGCGTGGATGTAGGTGACGTACACGAAGGCGGGCTTGGCCGTGGTCACGTGCGGCTCATCTGCGTTCCGGCGGATCGCGTCGAGTGTCGGTAGCCGGGGCTCCTCGAACGAGGCGATCCAGCGCTGCTGCACCTCATGAATGGGGACCGGATTGAGGTAGTGCCATTTCTCCCGGCCGTGGCGGACAGCACTGATGAGGTTGGCGTCGCGCAGGACGTCGAGGTGCTGGGTCACGGTCTGCCGCGCCATCGCCAGGCCGGCACAGAGCTGGCCGAGCGTCTGACCACTCTCGCGCCGCAGGCTGTCCAGCAGCCGGCGGCGGGTGGGGTCGGCGAGCGCCTTGAACACCGGGTCCATGTCGCCGGCCATGACCAGCATTATGCAGCCTCCAGACTGCATGTTGTCAAGAGTTGCCTGCGCGCAGCCATGCCAGAGAGATTGTCGCGATTCAGCGACATGTTGCTAGAAGGGCTACACCCACTGCGGGCGTCGCTATGCCCACAACCGATGTAACAACCGGGAACTGTTTGACAGCTGGCTCAGAAGGCCCCTTCTAGTGTCTCGCTTCAGCCGCCTCGGTGAAGGGATGTTCATTGGCTCGGCCAGCCTTGATCCACCGGAAAGGTGAAGCCCTATTGACGGTCCATCGAGGAGCACCCGATCATCTGTCGGATGGCCCCTTCTCCTTACACGCTCGACGGTGCGCGCGAAATTCTGGCCGGTCCAGATCGCAAGTGGCTCAAGGCGCTGGACGCGGCGCTTGAAGGAAGTATTACTCAGCCTCCAGTCCACGCTCAGCGTCTGATGTTCCGCCAGCTCGATGCCGTCATCCGTACGCACAAAAGCCCGGCCGGCAGCCCACAGAACCCACCGACGTGCTGCGTGTGGCCGCCGTCAGCAAACAATTCCGCGGCCTGAAAGCCCTCGACGACATCTCGCTGACCGTCACGGCCGGCGAGATCCGGGGCATCGTCGGACCCAACGGATCCGGCAAGACCACCCTGTTCAACCGGTGGAGAAGAACCTGCTGCTCGGCGCGTACGCCCATAAGTGGGACGCCGCCACCCGGGCCACCCTCGCCGAGGTCTACGAACTGTTCCCGGTCCTCGGCGAGATGCGTGGCCGCCTCGCCGGTGCGCTCTCCGGCGGGCAGCAGCAGATGCTCGCCATCGGTCGCGGCCTGATGTCGAAACCGCGGCTGCTGCTGCTCGACGAACCGACCACGGGCCTGTCACCCAAACTCGTCGAGGACATCCTCGCCGTCCTGAAACGCCTGCGCGCCGAAGGCCTCGGCATGCTGCTGGTCGAGCAGAACGCCAAACTCACCTTCGAAGCCACCAGCCGCTGCCTGGTGGTGGAGAACGGCGAGGTCGCGATGACCGGCACGTCCGAGCGGTTACGCCACGACCCCAAGTCCGCCGCATCTACCTCGGTCTGTGACCAATGTGCCGATGTCGCGGGGCGCGGTGGCCGGTGCGGCGGCGGGCAGGCTGTTGAGTGGCCGCACCGACATCGCGGACCCCTTTGCAGGCCAGCGATCCCCAAATCCTGATCCGTCTCTCCCTCGGACAGCGACCGAACTTGCCGCGGAACGGCATCGATGAACTTACGATCCGGCGGACGGGTCATAGCCGCGGCTGGAGATCGTGAGTGATAGCCACCTCTCGAGTTTCGCCATCCTGCGGGCCGGCTGGTGGTTCGGGCGGGGCGGCAGCTCTCGCTGCGAGGCGTTGCCGCAGATCTTGTCCGGTTCAGCCGTCCCTCGGGTTTCGCCATTTGTGGAGCGGTAGCGGGTTCGGGGCGGGCGGGGCGGCATGGCGGTTTCTCGGTGCGAGGTGCCGCTCGGAGATCTTGTGCGGTTCGGCCGGCTGATCGACCACGAGTGCACGAGTTCGCGGGACGGCCGTCCATGGCGTGTCGGTTGCGGGTTTTCGCGTGCTTGGTGGTGACGCTCTGCCACCACGGCAGGTCGACGGTGCCGGATTTGGAAACTCGTGGGTGCTCTATGCCCCACAGGTCTCCACGGTTTGGCCGACGCGGTGCTTGACAGTTCGGCGTGGTGACGCGGTGCTTCACGGTTCAGCATGGTGACGCGGTGCTTCACGGTTCAGCATGGTGACGCGGTGCTTCACGGTTCGGCGTGGTGAGGGCGGTGCTTCGTCGATCTTGTGGAGTTCGGCGAACCGTTTGCGCATAACTCCGCAAGATCGGCCGGGCCTGTTCGATCTTGCGGAGTCATGCGGATACGTCAGCGGGGAAGTCCACAAGATCCAGGCCGAGCGGGAGAGAACGGAGCGGAGCAGCGCTGGGCAGAGCGGGGCAGCGCTGGGCAGAGCGGGGCAGCGCTGGGCAGAGCGGGGCAGAGCGGGGCAGAGCGGGGCAGAGCGCGGGGGTTGGGTGTCTGCGGCGGAGAGTGCCAAGCGCCCGGTGTGGCGGTGAATCCTGCGTCGTGGCTGATCGCGGTTGTGGCGGTCGTTTTGGGATGGTCCGCGAGGTCCTAGGTGACGCGTTCCCGGGTCGTGCTGGCTTTATGGAGATCGGTGGGGGTCAGAACACCCACCGATCTCCAAGATCGAGCCTGAACTCCGGCAACGCCCGATCGGCGGCAATTGCGGGTGCTCGCTTCCGCCTGCCGACGAGACCATGATCAGCATGGCCGCAAGACCGATGACTGAGCGCGAGCACGCGGTGCTCAAGGCTTTGCTCTCGGTGGACTTTCCAGGGTGCTGAAGCCGTGCGGAACCAGATTAGGAAGTGCCCGCCCTGGCCTCCTCCCTCTGAGCCACCTCCCTCTGGCCCGGCGTCTTCTGATCCGGCGCCGGCGGGCCGAAACGGGACGCCGCCACCGCCACCACGGCGAATGTCGCCGCCACGGCGAGCGGGTGCTCGACCAACTGCTGGGTGACCGGTTCGAGTGGATTGCCGGAGATCAGCGTGGTGCGTTCGGCAAGCCATGCCGCGGCCAGCACGATGCCGGTCCCGGCCAGCACGATCCGGCAGGCCGGGTACGCGCGGGTCCGGCTGATCAGCAGCAGTGACGGCATGAGCAGCGCCACCACGAGCAGCTGGGTGATCTCGATGCCGAGGTTGAATCCGAGCAGATCGGCCACCAGGTTGCTACGGCCGAGGCCGAGGTCGCCGATCAGGGCGGCGAACGCGAGGCCGTGCATCAGCCCGAAACCGGCGGCGATCCAGGCCTCGCCGCCGCGTACCAGCGGCCGGAGCGCATGCACGCCGGAGACCAGCACCGACAGCGCGATGAGGCTTTCGACCAGCCGGGTCGGCAGGCTGATGTAGCCGAGCGCCGCGAGCGCCAGTGTGACGGAGTGCCCGATCGCGAACGCGGTCACCACGTGCACCACCCGCAGGCAGCTGCGGCGCAGGTCGCTGCCGGGTACCCAGCGCCCGCGCCGGGCCAGCAGCGGTGCGGGCAGCAACAGCATGATCAGGAAGAGCAGGTGATCCGCTCCCTCGGCGATGTGTGCGACGCCGAGACGCAGCGCGGCGGCGAACCCGGACCCGGTGGTGGCGGCGCCGGATACCGGCACGGTGATGCTGTGCCGTTGCCAGTTGAGCACGCCCACCGTCGTGTATGCCTCGTCGCCGGACGACCGCATCGCGACGAACACCTGGTGGGAGACGATCTGGTGCAGGATCGCGTCGTAGGTGAGCGTGAAGTCGCCGATCGCGCCGTCACCCGGATCGAGATCGAGGTCGAAGACGAGGTGGTCGGCGCCGTCGACCGGCTCCACCCGGCCGCCGGTGAGCGTGACATTCCAGGAACCGTCCGAGGACGATGCGGAGATGTGGCCGGACACGTAATCGCGGAGCTCGCCGAGTTTCGCCGGCTCCACCACTCCAGCGGCGGTGAGCGGCTCGTTCAGGGCGATTTCGAGGCGGTCGATCGGCAGCTGGACACTGCCGGTCACCGTCTGCGGCCCGGCTTCCAGCAGGATCGCGGTCGTGCTGAGGGGGTGCGCTGCGGCGCCGCTGGGCGCGAGCGCCGCGAGGATCGCGTACGCCATGACGACGCACGCGATCAGCCGGCTGAACCTCATGACGGCTTCGTGCTGCCGTAGTCGTTGGTCTTGTCCCGATAGACCGAGTGGAAGTGGATGTCGGGCGTGCTGCGGCTGCGGGTGTTGATGAATTCGATCCACACGCTGGGGCCGTCGATGCGGATGTAGCTGCTCTCGTCACTGGGCCCGGTGTTGTTCGCCCACGCGATCTTCGTGGAACCGAGTTCCGACTCGTACTTCGCGAGGGATTTGGCCGCCGCGTCGTCGTCGAGGTCAGCGACGTACGCCTTCATCGCCGCGACGACCAGGTCTTTTTCGCCGGCACTGAGCTCGGCGACGGCGAGGCCTTCGGTGGCGGGGAACTCGCCGTCGTCGTGGGTGGGTCCCATCAGCAGGTCGTCGTAGGTGCCGGAGGTGAGTTTCGCGGCGCTCTGCTGGTCGGCGCTGAGCCCGGCGATCATCGCGAACACCGCGGTGGACTCGGCTTTGACCGGCTCGACGGTCGCGCCGTCGATCACGAAGGAGATCGGCTCGGAGCCGACGAACTGCGGGGTCTGGCTGACCTTGTCCCCGTTGTAGGTGAGGTTGCGGGCGAGGTGGTGCCCGCCGAACTGCACCATGAACGGCGTGGTCGCCGACGGCTTTCCGAAGACGGCCACGTTGTAGTCGACCAGGGCGCCGAACCCGTCCGCACCCGCGCCGCCGAGGCTGTTCAGGTAGTCGTCGGCTTTACGGATGTCGAGCACCTGCTGGTACCCGTCGTCACTGAGCGCCACCTTCAGCATCGCCAGCGCCGCGGTCTGCTGGGCCTCGCTGAGATCCTTCAGCGGCACACCTTCGCGGGCAACCGTGGAGGTCGGATAGTTGGACCAGGTCTGGCGTGCCTGGTTGGCGGTGAAGTCGTACTGCACCTTCGCCAGCAGCGCGGCGTCGAGCGTTGCCAGGAACGCCGTCGCGGCGGCGGCCACCTCAGCGCTGTTCGCCCCGCCGGCACTGTCACCGTCGGTGTTGAGGTTGACCGCGGTGAAGGTCTGCATGGTACCGCCGCCTCCGGGACCGCCGCCTTGCGATCCACTTCCCTGCGGCGCGGCACTGCTCGCGGCGGTGCCGGCCCCGTCGGTGGCGTCATCGCCGGATCCACATCCGCCGGCAGCCATGGCAAAGATCAAAACCCCGGACACCATCACTTTGGTACGCATGAAGCAGGCCCTTCGGTTGGCGGACATCCTGTCCGTTTCTGATCGCTTCGACCGTACTCAAGAAAGTGGCCTTTGTCGCTTTTGATGTTAATCGAGGCAAAGGTCTTACGGGGGAGGCGCGGCCAGGGCAGGACACCGATCCCGCGGTGGTGGAATTACGATCAGGTGGTGTTTCCCGATGACCGCTGGAACGAGCGCGACCTCCATCTGAACGAGCGTGAACAGAAGCTCGATGCCCGGGAACGCCTTCTGGAGGCCAGGGAACAGCGGCTGGCCCGCCAGGAGGCGGCGCTCGGTGCTCGGCGTACCGCGGTCGAGGAGCGGGAACGGCTCGTCGCGGAGCGCGAGGTCGCGGCGGAACAGCGCGGTCGCCGGGCCGACGAGCGCGAGGCGATCGCGGACGGCCGTGAGTCGAACGCCAGCGCCCGCGAGCGCCTGCTGGACGAGCGGGACAACCATCCCGGCGAGCCCGATCCGCTGGAACGGATTCAAGGAGCGTTCACGCGCGAGGTCGCGCGCCTGGACCGCAGCGACGCGTTCCTGGAACGATCGCGCGATGCGGTGCAGCGTGCCCAGGCCCGGCTGGACGCACTGCGCGCCGAACGGCAGGCGCAGCCGGAGGACGAAACCTAGATCCGCTGCCGGATGTCGAGGGCCATCGCGTCGAACGGCGAGGAGTTCTCGAACGGCTGCTCCGTTCCGACGGTGACCCATCCCCATCGGCGGTAGGCAGCCTTCGCGGGCTCGTTGTCGGCCCGCACCAGCAGGCGGGCGAATCGCTCGGGCCGTCCGCGCAGCAGTTCGTCGTGGATGCGGGCGCCGTGGCCGTGCCGCTGATGAGCCGGGTCGACGGAGAACTCGCGCAAGACATAGACCGGGCTGGTCGGACCAACATCGGGGAATGTGGCTGTCAACTGGGCCGTGAGCGTGCTGTCGGCGTCACTGGGGCTGCCGAAGGCGTACCCAATGCAGGTGGTGTTGATCCAGGCAGTGACCAGGTCGAAGTCGCGGCTCTTGATGTGGATGCCAGCGAGGCGGGACCAGAAGTTGGCGGGTTGGTAGAAGGGGTTGCCGGCCAGGTGGGCGCGGGTCGCGGCATAGATGGGGAGCAGGTGTTCGCGCATTTCCAGCGCTTCGTCGCCGCCGGAGTGGCGCAGGGTCACGTCGTTGATGGGTGCGGGCATGCCGTTCCGCCGATCTGTCGAGGAGGTCTCGACAGCTTTGCAGCCGGAGGTTCCGGAAAGGTGATCTTGACCTGCCGGCCGCCACTGCCCGACACCGTGGTCGTGGCGGCACGCGTCACGACCCGCAGCCGCCGTATCCGGCCGGATCACCGGAGCGGGCGCTGAGCCAATTCACGAGCTGGTTCCTGCCGATCTTGAGTGATTGTCCACCGGGAAGGGTGGGTAATCGCTCAAGATCGCGGCTGGTCCTCTATTTCTGACCTGGTAAGTAAGGGTCGGCCCAGGCGCTGATCACGCGGGCGGCTCGCTGGGCCTGGCCGGGTGCGGTCAGCAGGTGGTCGGAGCCCTCCAGAGACACGAAGCTGCGGGGGTGCCTCGCCGCCTGGAAGATGCGGCTGGCGTTGGCCACGTCCACGGTGCTGTCGGTGGGGGAGTGCATCACCAGCAGGGGCAGCCCGAGCTCGATCACGTGGTGGCGCAGCTCGGCGCGGCGGAAGTCCTCGACCAGGCTGCGTTTGAGGATCAGCGCCTTGCCGCCGACCAGCCACTCGGCGTGGCCGTCCTCGATGACCCGGTCGACGAGTGCTTCGTAGTGCCGTTCCACGTTCTTCGGTTCGAAGGGCGCGCCGATGGTGGCGACGGCGCGGACGCTGGGGGCGCGGCCGGCGGCGGCGATCACCGCGGCGCCGCCGAGGGAGTGGCCGACCAGGATGTCCGGCGGGGTGCCGCGTCCGGCCAGGAACTCGGCGGCCCGGACGGTGTCGTCGACCTTCACGTCGAACGAGCCGTCGCCCCAGTCGCCGTCGGAGTCGCCGAGGCCGAGCGCGTCGAAGCGCAGCATGCCGATGCCCTCGGATGCCAGTTGCTTGCAGGTCCGGGACGCGGCCGGCGAGTCCTTGCTGAGCGCGAATCCGTGGGCGAACACGCCCCAGCCGCGCACCGGCTCGGCGGGCGGGTCGATGAGCCCGGCCAGTTCGGGTCCTCGGGTACTGGCGAATCGCACGCGTTCGGGCACGCCTGGATTTTAAGGGCGCAATCCGGAGCCGGGCGAAGTATAGACATCGCTTGATGTCCGGGAGCGCTCCCGCGTAACATCTACGCAATCTCGCACCCTTGTCCGGGAAATCCCCGTCCGGGCAGTCGAAGCGATTCGACGAGCACTGAGTGATCCCCACGAGATCGGACCAGCCATGTCCACACGTACCCTCGCCCTGTCCTTGGCCGCGACCGCGGCCATCACCGCAAGCACCGCCCTGGTCGCGGTCATGCCGGCCGCCGCGGCCGCAGGATGCCGCGTCAACTATGCCGTGAACAGCCAATGGGCCGGCGGGTTCGGCGCCTCCGTCACCATCACGAACCTCGGCGACCCGCTGAGCTCCTGGGCGCTGGTGTGGTCCTACGCGGGCGGGCAGACCGTGACCCAGGCGTGGAACACCACGCTGACCCAATCCGGATCGACGGTTACCGCACGTAATGCCGGGTACAACGGGTCGATCGTGACCAACGGCACCGCGTCGTTCGGCTTCAACGGCGCGTCGTCCGCCAGCAGCAACCCGGCCCCAATAGCCTTCACGCTGAACGGAACCGCCTGCACGGGGGGTGTGACAAACCCGAGCCCGTCGGCCACCACTCAGCCCAGCACCGGCGTGCCCGCCGACGCGGCCTGGGTGGACTCCGGTCAGTGGGCGTCGTGGACGAACAACGGGTACACGCTCTACAACAACATCTGGGGTGCCGGTGCCGGCACGCAGACGATCTGGGCCCGGACCGGCACCAACTGGGGTGTCGTCGCCAGCCACCCGCGCACCAGCGGCGTGAAGTCGTACCCGAACACCGGCAAGACGCTGAACCGGACGCTGAGCTCGCTGTCCACCCTGAGCAGCTCGTTCAACGTGACAGTTCCCAGCAGCGGCGACTACACGACCGCGTACGACATCTGGGCCAACAATCACGCGTACGAAGTGATGATCTGGACGAACCAGGCCGGCGCGGTGGGTCCGATCGCGGAACAGTACGACGCGAACGGTGCTGTCCCGAACGTCCGTAACCTGACGGTCGGCGGGCACACCTGGAACGTCTACCGGGGTTCGAACGGCGCCAACGCGGTCTTCTCGTTCGTGCGGACCAACACCAGCGCGGGCTCGATCGACGTCCTGGCCGTGCTGAACTGGCTGCGCACCAACAACTGGTGGGGTGACGTGACGATCGGCGAGGCCCAGTTCGGCTTCGAGATCACCGGCACCGCCGGGCAGTCGAACTTCACCGTCAACAGCTTCTCGCTGAACTACAGCTGACGGGGTGCGTGGGCCGGGCGAACCGCCCGGCCCACGACGATCACGGCTGTGCGGTCATCGCGATCAGCGACTCGTCCCACGCGGCCTCGGAGGCGGTCAGGCCGTCGTCGTACGCCCTGGCCGGGGCGCCGCGGCCGTTCGACGGCATCACGAACTTGTAGCCGACCTGGCGAACCGTGCCGATCATCGTCTCGCAGCGCGGCCCGAGCTTGGCACGCAGGCGACGCACGTGCACGTCCACGGTGCGGGTGCCGCCGAAGTAGTCGTAACCCCAGACCTCGCGCAGCAGCTGGTCACGGCTGAAGACCCGGCCGGGCTGCTGGGCGAGGAACTTCAGGAGCTCGAACTCCTTGTACGTCAGTGCGAGGTTCTCGCCCCGCAGCCGGGTGACGTAGCTGTGCGGGTCGATGGTGAGGTCGCCGATCTGGATCAGCTCCTCGCCCGCGGTGCTCTCCATCCCGCGCCGGCCCACCACGAGGCTCAGCCGCGCTGCCACCTCGGCCGGGCCGGCGGTGGTCAGGACGAAGTCGTCGATGCACCAGTCGACGCCGATCGCGGCCAGGCCGGCGTCGCGTACCAAAGCGATCAGCGGAGCGGTGATGCCGCTGGCGCGGAGCGCGCGGCAGGTCGCGCGGGCCTGGCTGAGCTGCCCGGTGGCGTCGATCACGACCACGGCCAGGTCAGGCTCCTTGATCGCCTCCGCCCAGCTGTCGCGGGGGGCGACCTTGACGGCGTGCGGGAGCAGGTCGAGAACCGGCAGCACATCGAGATGGCTATCCGTGAGCAGGAGGAGGTTCATTGGCACCCTTCCGATCATGGCGGCGCCGGTGGAGCTGCGCTGGTCTGCACGCTAATCGCGGACTGTTACCAACGGATATCGCGCAGGGTCATGGTCCAGACGAGCCAGCGGCGACGCCGCGATCAGCGCCGGAGACAGGAGCATTCCTGCGGACGTGAGTGCCAGCGCCGTACCCAAGCCGTATTGAGCAGCGAGAAGACCACCCACGAGCGACCCGAGCGGGGTCGTCCCCATGCCGGCGAAGGTGATCGTCGCGGCCACCCGGCCCTGCAGCGCCGCCGGTGTGACCGCCTGGCGCACGGCCATGATCGTGACGTTGACGAGCTGGCCGAAGGCGCCGAACACCAGGTTGATCACGATCAGGGTGGCTACTGCCGCCGCTGTATCGCCGTGCAGCGCGGGCACGACCAGCATCACACCGTCACCGGCGAACGCGGCCGTGACCAGCACCGGACCGTACCCGAAACGGCTCGGCAGCCGGGTCGCGAGCAGTGACCCGCCGATCGCGCCCGCGCCGGTCGCGGCCAGCACCACGCCGATGACCGTGCCGGACAGTCCCAGCTGTCGCGGCAGAAAGAGCAGGTAGACCGTCATGGTCGCGGCGAACGAGAACTGGAATGCCGCCGACGCCAGGCAGATCGCGCGCAGCACCGGACTGGCGGTGATGAAACGCGTCACCAGCGACGCACCGAGCGCGGGGCCGCCCATCTGCGCCGCCGACCGGCTTCCCTCCACCATGCTGTTGCCCCGCAACAACTGGTCGCGAGACACCAGCCGGACCAGCGCCGCCTGATAGGCGACATCGAAGAACACCGACAGCGTGCCGACCACGAAAGCGCCTGCCACCAGCACCGGCACGCCGAGGCCGCCCCAGAGGGCGGCCGCGCGGATGACAGCCATCACCGACGCCCGGGCCAGGTCGGAGCAGACCATGAGGGTACGCGTACGCCAGCGGTCCACCCACACGCCGGCGAACAACGCGAACAGCAGCAGCGGGGCCTGCCCGGCAGCCCGCAGCACGCCGAGCTGGTTCGCGCTCACGCCGAGTGTCATGACGGCGATCAGCGGCAGGATCACCAGGCTGGTGTGCTCGCCGATCTGGGATGCGGTCTGGCCGAGCCAGAAGGTACGGAAATCACGGTGACGCAGCACGGAACAGCCCCTGACGATGGAGAGGGACGTGCCGCGCCGTCAACGGGGCAGCACGCGATGACGGGATGCGTCAGCGCGTGCTCAGCAACCGGGTATGCGTTTGTCCACGGTGGTCACGATAGCGGTTTGCGGCTGCCCCCGGACGACGCCAGCAGCGCCTCCACCACGAGATCCGGCTCAGCCGCCAGCGCTCGTTGAACCAGAGGCCCTCGTCACGCCGGTCACAGCTGCCGCAGTCCGCCGGGTCCTCACCGTGCCGAGGAGGCTACGGCAGCACCGGCGGGTTCTCGGCACGGTGGCGGCGAGGGCGTGGTCGTAGAACTCGTCAGGTCGCGAAGCCGCACCGCGAACAATATCGATCTCTCTCAGCCGTATCGCTTGAGCAGCGTGCTGCCGAGCGAGGCCAGGTGGCCTCGCACACCGGGAGGTCCGGTCACCTCGATCCATGCGGCCAGCCCGGCGAGTTCGCCGGCGAGGATGTACTCGTCGCTGCCGCGGATCACGACCTGGATGCGGCCGCCGGTCGTGGAGCCTCCGACGTCGAGCCGGCTGCCGAACGCCATCCGGAGCACGCCTATCCCGCCGGGCGTACACAAGGCCTGGGCCTCCAGGGGTGTTCGCTTGCGGTCGACCTCGTCGGCGATCTCGCGCCAGCTCCCGGCAAGGTCGAAGTCGGCGGGCCGGTGCACGGGGTCGCCGGTCGGGTCGGCGGACGACACCCGGTCGATCCGGAAGGTCCGCCGGCCGGTCTCCGTTCCCGCGACGAGATACCACGACAAACCTTTGGCGACGATGCCCAGCGGGTGGACGGTTCGCTCGGTCCCGGCGCCGTTGCGGTCGACGTATCCGAGCCGCACCTGCACGCCACGGATCACCGCGTCCTGCAGGTCGTCTAGAAATCGGGGCGGCCGGGGCTCGGCCCGGCTCGACCCCCACCGCTGCGGGTCCACGACCAGCGACGACGCCGCTGCCTCGGCCTGCACCCGGAAGGGCTCCGGCAGGGCACGGACCAGCTTGCGCAGCGCCGCTTTCACGGCCGGCGTCGCTGCCGAGGCCGGTCCGGCGACCAGGAACAACGCGCGGGCCTCACCCGCGGTCAGCCCGGACAGGTCGGTGCGGGCGCCGCCGACGAGGCGCCAGCCGCCGCCCCGGCCCTGCAGGGAGTACACCGGCACGCCGGCCATGGACAGGGCGTCGAGGTCGCGGCGGGCGGTGCGCTCGGAGATCTCCAGTTCCCGGGCGACCTCTGCCGCTGTCACCTGCTCCCGCCGTTGCAGGAGAAGAAGGAGGGCCATCAGCCGGTCAGCTCGCACACCGGCAACACTCCCCGTGAAAGCGGTCACGGGATGACCGGTTTCGGTCCGCACGATGGCCGCATGACCTCACCGGAATTTCCCGAGCCCACCCTCATCGCGGTCAACGGGGTGGAACTCGAAGTCTTCGAAGCAGGCCGGCACCATGCGGGACGACCCATCGTGCTCTGCCACGGCTGGCCGGAGCTGGCCTTCTCGTGGCGGCATCAGATCCCGGCGCTTGCCGCAGCGGGCTATCACGTCATCGTCCCGAACCAGCGGGGATACGGGAACTCATCGCGTCCGGCCGAGGTGACGGCGTACGACATCGAGCACCTGGCGGGCGACCTCGTCGCACTTCTCGATCACTACGGGTACCAGGACGCCACCTTCGTCGGCCATGACTGGGGTGCGATGGTCGTGTGGGGCCTGACCCTGCTGCATCCGGACCGGGTGAACGGCGTGGTGAACCTGAGCCTGCCGTACCAGGAGCGTGGCGAGAAGCCCTGGATCGAGGTGATGGAGGAGGTGCTCGGCGGCGATTTCTATTTCGTCCACTTCAACCGGCAGCCAGGTGTCGCGGACGCCGTGTTCGACGAGAACACCTTCCCGTTCCTGCGCAACCTGTACCGGAGGAACGCGCCTCCGATGTCGTTGATCGAACTCGCCAGAACGGAGACCGCACCAGGAGAGCCCGTGATGAGCGACAGCGAACTGGCCGTCTTCGTCTCCGCCTTCGCGTCGACAGGGTTCACCGGCAGCATCAACTGGTACCGGAACCTGGACCGCAACTGGCATCTGCTGGCCGGCGTGGACCCCGTGATCCGGCAGCCCACCCTGATGATTTACGGCGACCGTGACCTGGTCGCGAAATCGGAACGGCTCGCTGAGTTCGTGCCCGGCGTGGAAGTGGTCAGCCTCGATTGCGGCCACTGGATCCAGCAGGAAAAACCGGAGGAGACGAACCAGCTGATCCTGAAGTGGCTCGACCAGCTCTGACGAGTGAACGACGAGGGTCCCGCCCGGGACCCTCGTCGGTTGCGCTTGTCAGACGCCGGTCTTCTTCAGGCGGTACGCGGCCGGGCCGAGCGCCACGACGACATAACCGCTGAACACGGCCAGTCCGGCCCACGGCGACAACGACCCGTCGGACGGGTTCAGCGCCATGATCGCGCTCCCGGCGTTGCTCGGCAGGTACGGCGAGACGGTCTCGGCGAGCGACCCGGGCAGCAGCATCATCAGGCCCGGCAGGATCAGCAGAACACCGGCCAGCGTCGTGATGCTGCCCGCTGTCGAGCGCAGCAGCATTCGACCCAGTTTTCGACCGGGTGGTTGTTCTTGCGGACCCGTTGTCCGGCCGGACATGGGGCGGCTGACGGACGAGGGTCCCACTCGTGATGAGCGGGACCCTCGTCCGTGCGATGCGGCATCAGGCCTGCGGCAGGGCGGCGACCAGCTTCTCAGTGAAGGCCGGCAGGTCGTCCGGCTTGCGGCTGCTGATCAGCGGGAAGCCGTCGGTGTCCACCACGATCTCCTGGTCCACCCAGGTCGCGCCGGCGTTGGTGAAGTCCGTCGCCAGCGACGGCCAGGACGTGACGGTCCGGCCCTTGACCACGCCTGCCTCGATCAGCACCCATCCGCCGTGGCAGATCACGGCGATGGGTTTACCGGCGGCGGCGAACGCCTTGACGAATTCGACGGCTGGTTTCTGCGTACGCAAGAGGTCGCCGTTGGGAACGCCGCCCGGCAGGACCAGGGCGCTGTAGTCGGCGGCCTGGGCGTCGTCCAGAGTCACGTCCACGTCGAAGGTGTCGGCTTTGTCGAGGTGGTGGAAGCCTTGGACGGTGCCTGGCTTCAACGACACCAGCGCCGGCGTCGCCCCGGCTTTTTCGACGGCCTGCCAGGGCTCGGTCAATTCGGCCTGCTCGATGCCTTCTTCGGAGACAAGGAAAGCCACCCGTGTGCTTGTGGAGATTGCCATCATTGTCCTTTCCGCGATCCGATACGACTGCCATGCCCGGCAGCCTCTTTCTCAAACGGCGCGTAGCGCTCGCTGCGGCAGCGTCGACGCTCCGGCCTGCCCGAGGCGGGCCAGGACCGCGTCGCGGTACGCCTGGCTGTGTGCCGCGATCGCCTTGCGCCTCGCGAACCAGCGCACGATCTCGTGATACCGGTACCGCTGGTAACCCGCCGGCTCGACCAGATGCGCGTCCACAAGCAACTCCATCAACCGCTCCGCCTCCGTCTCCGGCAGATCCAGCAGCCGGGCCGCCACCTGCACCGTGATCTCCTCAGGCTCCGGGAGAGCAGCCAGACCGAACGCCACCGCCGCCAGCGGGTCAGCGGCCCGCAGCGCCGATAGATCGCGTTCGAACGGCGCCTCGACGCGAACACAGTCCTCGTGCAGGGCCACCGGCTGGCGCATCTCCACCCGCAGCCGTTCGCCGATCGAAGCCACTGACCACGTCGGCCT
Organism: Actinoplanes sp. CA-015351; assembly: GCF_050955685.1. Taxonomy (NCBI): domain Bacteria; kingdom Bacillati; phylum Actinomycetota; class Actinomycetes; order Micromonosporales; family Micromonosporaceae; genus Actinoplanes; species Actinoplanes sp. CA-015351. Next base: position 4,447,629 of record NZ_CP192102.1, on the reverse strand, counting down.
GGCGGCCAGGCGTTCAGCGCCGCGGCGTACCGCCAGCGGCAGGTGAGAGCAAGCCGCCGCGAAGCGCAAGGCGGCGTCGTGTTCGGTGTTGACACGGTCGCGGCCGGCGATGCGGCGGAAGAGTTCGACGGACTCCTCCGGGGCGAAGGCCGGCAGGGTGACCCACTGGGTGACCGGCAGGTCGGGGATGCGCCGGCTGCCGGTGATGATCGCGGCGCTGCCGGTTCCGGCCGGCAGCAACAGACGCAACTGCTCCGCAGTTGCCACATGGTCCAGCACGACGAGCAGCCGCCGGCCGCACGAGAGGGTACGCCATGACGCCGCCCGCTCCGGCAAAGCGTCCGGAACCTCGGTGGCCGGCACGCCGAACGCCCGCAGGAATCCGGTCAGCACCGCACCGGCGTCGCCGCCCGCGCGCAGATCGGCGTAGAGCTGCCCGTCCGGGTACGACGGCCGGACGCGCTGAGCGAGGTGGATCGCAACGGTGCTGGTGCCCATGCCACCCAGCCCGACGATGCCGACGACCGGCGCGCTGACGCCCGGCGTGACCAGCAGGCCGGCGAGCTGGTCGAGCAGCGCGGCACGCCCCACGAAGTCCCGGTTGCCGAGCGGCAGCTGCTCCGGCGCGGGCACCCCGGCCGGCGGCAGGGCGATCGCCGGCGGCAGAACCACGGCCGGCGGCAGAACCACGGCCGGCGACAGCTCGCCGACCAGGATCCGCTGGTGGACGTCGCGCAGGGCCGCACCCGGATCGAGTCCCAGCTCATCGGCGAGCCGGTCCCGGATCCGCCCGTATTCGGCGATGGCGGCTGCCTGCCGCCCGGTCCGGGACAGCCCCACCATGTACAGCCCGCTCAGATTCTCATCGAGCGGTTGCTCCTCGACCAGGGCGCTCAGCTCGGTCACCGCCACACCCGCCCGGTCGGAGGCGACGTCCAGAGCAAGGCGTTGCTCACTGGCCGTCTGCCGTTCCCGCTCCAGCCGTACACGCTGCGCGGCCGCGTACGAGCCGGGAATGTCGGCCAGAGCCGGCCCCTGCCACAAACCCTCAGCCTCGTGGAGCAGCCGGGCGGCGTCGCCGGGGTCGCGCGCCGCGCGGGCCTGCGCCACCGCCGCGGTGAAATCCGCCAGGTCCAGGGTCCCGGGCTCCAGCCGCAGCAGATAGCCGCCGCCCGCCGTGACGATCACGTCGGCGCCGAGGACCTGCCGCAGGCGGGACACATAGGTACGCAAGGTCAAGGCGCTGGTACGCGGCGGGTCGTCACCCCAGACCGCGTCGATCAGCGCTTCCGTGGTGGCCTGCCGGCCCTCGCGCAGCACCAGCGCGGCCAGCACGGCGCGCTGTTGCGGCGTACCGAGATCAAGCTCCTCGTCGCCTCGCCAGGCCCGCACCGGGCCGAGTACCGAGATCCGAAGAGTCGTTGTCATGCCCCCTATTCAAGCCGGTCGCTGCGACCCGTCGCCACCGGCCTGAGCTGCGCATCTACTTTTCGCCAACTCTTCGTCGACATCGGCAGGTGCTTGATGGCCGCACAACAACCAGGAAATTGCAGAGAGGCCGATCCACGTGAGCAGCACTCCCGGTACCTTTTCCGCGGCCGACATCGCCGCACTGACGGCGACCGTCGGCGGTCCCGTCCTCGTGCCCGGGGACGAGGGCTACGCGGAGGAGATCCCCACCTACAACCTGACCGTGGTGCACACCCCGGCGGTGGTCGTCGGCGCCACCAGCGCCGCCGACGTGCAGGCGGCGGTCCGGTTCGCCGCCGCCCATGACCTGCCGGTCGCCGTTCTCGGCGCCGGCCACGGCAGCTCGGTGTCGTCGGACGGCGCCGTGCTGATCACCACCCGCCGGCTTGCCGGCCTGGCCATCGACGAGAACGCCAGGACCGCCCGGGTCGAGGCAGGTGTGCGCTGGGCGGAGTTCGTCGAGCAGGCCGCCAAACTCGGTGTGGCCGCGCTGAACGGCTCGTCGCCGACGGTGACCGTGGTCGGCTACACCCTCGGCGGCGGCCTCGGCCCGTTCGGTCGCAAGCACGGGTACGCCGCTGACCACGTGACCGCTCTGGACGTGGTGACCGCCGACGGCGAGCTGCGCCACGTCACCGCCGAGACCGAGCCGGACCTGTTCTGGGCGCTGCGCGGCGCGAAGGGCAACTTCGGTGTCGTCGTCGCCATCGAGTTCACCGTCTTCCCGATCCAGGCGTTCTACGGCGGCGGCATCTTCTTCCCGGGTGAGCTGGCCGGCGACGTGCTGCACCTGTTCCGGGAGTGGACGAAGGACCTGCCGGAGGAGATGTCCGCCTCGGTCGGGCTGCTGCACCTGCCGCCGGCGCCGTTCGTGCCGGAGCCGCTGCGTGACCGGCTCGTCGCGCACCTGCGGATCACGTACCTCGGTGGGCCGTCCGACGGCGCGCTGCTGGTCCAGCCGTTCCGCGAACTCGGCACGCCGATCATCGACGCGGTCGGGCCGATGCCCTATGCCGCGGTCGCCGCGGTGCACAACGACCCGGTCGACCCGCTGCCGCTCCACGAGCACGGCGCGTTGCTGCGGGAGCTGCCGGCGGAGGCCGTCGAGGAGATCCTGCGGTTCGCCGGTCCGGGCGCCGACTCGCCCCTGGTGCTGGCTGAGGTACGGCACATGGGTGGCGCGCTGAGCCGTACCCCGGAAGTGCCGAACGCGGTCGGCAACCGTGACCAGACGCTGTACAACGTCTTTCTGGTCGCCGCGGGCGGCCCGCCGGACGCCGCGGCGCTGCACGCCTACGAGCAGGGGTTGATCGACGCGCTCGCACCGTGGTCGACCGGCCGCCGCTATGCGAACTTCATGTTCGCCCACGACGCCGGCCCGCAGACGGCGGCGCTGGCCTACGCGCCGGAATCCTACGAGCGTCTCGCCGGCATCAAGCGCCGGTTCGACCCGGCGAACCTGTTCCGGATCAACCACAACATCCCGCCGGCGAGCTGACCCTCGGTGGCGTGCGCGCTGGAGCGCACGCCACGGTCAGGGGATGGCGCGGCGCAGGCCCGCTGGTGCAGGCTGAGCGTCATGACGGCCACGAGCCAGATCCCCAGAGCGACGGCCAGGCTGGTGCTGTTCGGGGTCCTCGGCCTCAATCTGCTGTTCGTGTGGGTCATGTTCTTCACCGCGGACGTGCCGCAGAAGAACGTCCTGATCACCATCGGCCGGTTCCTCGGGCTGCACGTCGCCCTGGTGATGATCTTCCAGCTGGTGCTGATCGCCCGGCTGCCGTGGCTCGATCGCCGGCTCGGCATGGATCAGCTGACCACGATCCACCGCTGGACCGGCTTCACGCTGTTCTGGACGCTGCTCGCGCACGTGGCGTTCATCGTGACCGGATTCGCCCAGCTCGACGGCAACCCGGTGCCGGTGCAGATCGTCAGCCTGGCCGGATCGTTCCCGGTCCTGCTCGGCATGATCGCGTTCCTGATCGTCGGCCTGGTGACCGTGGTCTCCGCCCGGTACGCCCGCCGCCGCCTCTCCTACGAGACCTGGCACGCCATTCACCTCTTGCTCTACCTCGTGATCGTGCTGGCGCTGATCCACCAGATGTTCGAGATCACCACCTTCACCGCGTCGTCGCTGTCCCGGGCGTACTGGTGGCTGCTGTGGACCCTCGCCATCGCCGCGCTGCTGATCGGCCGGATCGGCATGCCTTTGGTACGCAACGCGCGGCACCGCTTCCGGGTCGCCGCAGTGGTGCCGGAGGCCGACGACGTGGTGTCGGTGCACGTCACCGGCCGGCATCTCGACAAGCTTCCGGCGCTGGCCGGACAGTTCATGCTGTGGCGGTTCCCCGGGCACAACGCGTGGTGGCAGGTCAACCCGTGGTCGCTGTCCGCCGCGCCGAACGGGGTGTCGCTGCGGCTGACCGCCAAGGCGATCGGCCGGACCAGCACGGGGCTGCGTGACCTGCCGGTCGGCGCGCGGGTCTTCGCCGAAGGCCCGTACGGCGCGCTGACCAGCCTCGCCCGGACCAGGCCGGCGAGCCTGCTGATCGCCGGCGGCATCGGCATCACCCCGATCCGGGCCCTGCTGGAGGACCTGACCGGTCCGATGACCGTGCTGTACCGGGTGCCCACGATGGGCCAGGCCGTCCTGGTCGCCGAGCTGCGGGCGCTGGCCGGCATGCGCAACGCCGAGCTGCACGTGCTGACCGGCCGCACCGGCGAGGGATCCCCGCCGAACCAGCCGTTCGCGCCGGCGAACCTTGGGCGGCTGGTCCCGGACATCCGCGATCGCGACATCTTCATCTGCGGCCCGGAGGCGCTGACGGTGGCGGTGCTCAAGGCTTTGGGGGAGCTGGGCGTCCCGCGTACCCAAATCCATGCGGAACGATTCCGCCTGGCCGGCTGAGAGGTGGAACCTCGCCGACCCGACAAGCTCTGGATCTGCGAAGGAGGGTGTGCCTCGAACCGGCTCTTCCGCATCGTTGCCGCCGCTTGGAGGTAGGTCATCGATCGGCGATGTTGAGCGATTCGCTGGCTGTTCCAGGCTGTTCCAGGCTCTTCCAGGCGGATTCGGGTTTCGCGACTTGTGGGGCGGTAGCGGGTTCGGGGCGGTGTGGTGGCGTGGTGGCGTGGCGGTTTATCGGTGTGAGGTGTAGCTGGGAGATCTTGTGCGGTTTGGCCGGCCGATCGACCACGAGTGCACGAGTTTGCTGGACGGCCGTCCGTGGCTTGTCGGTTTCGGGTGGTTGGCGTGTTTTGTGGTGGCGCTCTGCCACTACGGCAGGTGGACGGTGCCGGATCTTGGAGACTCGTGGGTGTTCAGTGCCCCGCCGGTTTCCACGGTTCGGCCGACGCGGTGTTCATAGTTTCGGCGTGGTGAGCGCGGTACTTCACGGTTCGGGCGTGGTGAGCGCGGTGCTTCATAGTTCGACGTGGTGAACGTGGTGCTTCACGGTGTCGGCGCGGTGCTTCGCCGATCTTGTGGAGTTCGGCGAACCGTTTGCGTGCAATTCCACAAGATCGGCTGGGGTCTGTTCGATCTTGTGGAGTTGTGCGGAGACGTCTGCGGGGAAGTCCACAAGATCCAGCCAGGCCGGGCCAGGGCGGGCCAGGTCGGGCCAGGTCGGGCCAGGTCGGGCCGGGCCAGGTCGGGGCGGGCCAGGGCGGGGCAGTGCAGTGCGGGGCAGGGCGAGGCAGGGCAGGGCGGGGCAGGGCAGGGGGCGGGGCGGGGTGCCTGTGGCGGAGGGTGTCAGTGCTTGGCTCGGCTGTTGTCGCAATCGTCCGTTGTGTGACGTTTCTGGGAAGAGGTGGCAAGGGTGGCCAGGTGGGCGGCGAAGCCGTGTGGGGCGCGGGCGAGGCGGCGGCTGCTGGTGATGACCGGGCAGGTGGTGTCGGTGACCACGCGGGCGCCGAGGTGGCGCATCCGGTCGATGAGGTCGCGGTCCTCGCTGTGCGGCAGCGGGCGGAAACCGCCGGCCGCCTGGTACGCCGCTGCCGATGAACCCAGGTTGGCGCCGTGGGCGTGGCTGTGCGCGGTGCCCTGGACCGCGTCGCGATAGCCGGTGTCGTAAGCGGCCTGGAGGTCGGCCGGCCAGCCCTGCCAGTCGTGCACGATGACGGTTCCGGCCAGCAGGTCGGCGCCGGCCTCGGCGTGGTGCAGCTGCCACCTCAGCCAGCCGGGCGGTACCCGGCTGTCCGCGTCGGTGGTGGCCAGCCACAGTCCGGTGGTGCCGTGGCGCGTCGCGTGGCGCATCCCGGCAGCGCGGGCCCGGCCCACGCTGCGGGCTGTCGTGGTGAGCACGGTGGCGCCGGCCGCGCGGGCGAGAGCCGGGGTGTCGTCGGCGCACGCGTCCGCGACGACGATGACCTCGACCGGAACAGGTGCGACCGCCAGGGCGGCGGTGGCGATGCTGTGCAGGCAGGCGTTGATCGAGGCGGCTTCGTCGTGAGCGGGCACCACCACGGCTGTCCGGGTCACACCAGACCTTCACGCTGGGCAACCGAGCGAGGATCAGGGCCGCGGGTGTAGACCTCCAGCAGGAAGTCGGCTTCCTCCAGCCGCGACTGACGATGGAGGCCGTCCGTTGCCGCGAGCAGCGCGTGCACCTCGTCGCCGGAGCGGGCGTGTTCCTCGACCGGCCAGCGCCAGTGCACCGCGACCAGGTCGCCGCCGGGTTCCAGCGAGGCCACCGTCCGCTCGGCGAGCGCGTTCAGGTCGGCGTCGCCGAAGTAGTAGCCGATCTCGGAGAGCACGATCAGGTCGAACGACTCCTCGGGCCACTCGTGCGGCACCGCAGCCTCGCGGACCGTCACGTGCGGCTGCTCGGCCACCCGGGACGCCGCGGTGCGTACAGCGGCGCCGACCGCGTCGACGGCCAGCAGAGAATCGCAGCGGCCCGCGAGCAGGGCGGTGAGCCGGCCGGTGGAGCAGCCGGGCTCGAACGCCGACCGGTATCGTGGCCGGGTCAGCGCGGCTGCGGTCAGGGCATGTTTGCGGGCGTCGTACCAGCGGGATTCGAAGTTCCACGGGTCCGGGCTGCCGGCGTACATCCGCTCGAAATAGCCGACCGGTGTGGTCATGTGAAGACCACCTCGAACGGCCGGGTGAAGCGGGCGAGGACGTGCGGCGGGAGGATCGCCGCGTCGGCCTCGGCGGGGCCCAGCGCCGCGATCTGGCTGGGGAAGGCGGCTATCGCCGCCGCTTTCGCGAACCTCGCCTCAGCGGTCAGCTCGATCCTGCGGGCCCGATGCCAGGGTACGGCCGGATCACCCGGCGCAGCCCAGTGCCAGGTCCAGATCGGGTACTCCAGCAGCCGGGCCCCGGTGGCCGCGCACGCCGCCGCGGCGGCCCGTCCGACGGCCTCGTGGTCGGGGTGGCCGTCCTCCCGCCAGGTGGACAGGCACCAGCGGCCCGGGGTGAGCAGCGCGGTGAGTTCCTTGGTCACGATGCTCTCGTGGATGTCCCCGTCGGGCTGGCCGAGACGGTGCACGGCCGTGCCGCGCAGGCCGAGCCGGGACAGGGCCTCGGTGGTCTCGGCCCGCCGGATCGCGGCCAGCTCGGTGGGGGAGTGGACGGTGGAGTGCGGGTGCGAGGCCTCGCCGTCGGTCACCGCGACCAGATCGGCGCGGCCGAGCATCGCCATCAGACCGGCGACGCCGAGGATCTCGTCGTCCGGGTGCGGTGCGACGACCAGCGGCGGCTCGGCCGGATCGAGGGCGAGCGGCGGCCACGCCGACATCGCCGGCCATGCCCGCCACCGCTGTTCGGGGGTGCCCTCGTCGACGATCGGCTTCACCACGGCTGCTCCCCGCCGGCGACGAGGCGGCCGAGTTGTTCCAGGTCGGCTTCCGCGTGGCTCTGCCGCAGATAGACGGTCAGGTCGGCGACGCGCTGAGCGTGCTCCACGTCGCGGCAGAGCGGCCCGGCGCCGAGCATCCGCCCGGCCCGGTCGATCACCTCGGTGGCCGACGCCTCGACGACGGCGCGGACCCGCAGGGCCAGCCGGTGGGCGTCCGCGGCCGGATCGGCGTCGATCGTGGCGGCTGCCTCGAGCAGCACGGCCCGGGCCGCGGCGAGCGCCGCGTCGACGGCGCCGAGGTGAGCCATGCCGTGCGGGTCGAGGTCCTTGCGGACGGCGGCGGCGTACAGGGTGTCGGCGATGCCGAGGGCGCCGCCGTACCAGCAGGCGGCCACGCCGATGCCACCGTGCCAGAAGCCGGGCCGGTCCACGTAGTCGCCGGGTTCGCCGACCGGGCGGGCCGGCGCGGCGGTGAAGCGGACGGTGCGGCTGTCGCTGCCGGCCATGCCGATCGCCGGCCAGGTGCCGTCGAGGGGCACGGCGTGCGGTGCGGTGTTACGGACGGCGAACAGGCGGGTGCCGTCCTCGGCCGCCGCGGTCACCAGGGCGTGGGTGCACCACGCGGCGCCGGAGCACCAGGGGCGGTCGCCGGTCAGCTGCCAGCCCGTTGCGGTGTGCTCCGCGCGTACCGAAGAAGGGGCCGCAGCCCAGACGCCCCAGCGCTCGTCCGTCTGGTTTTGATCAGCGTCGCAGAGCGACGCGCGGATCGCCATGGCGTCGGCGTGGCCCTCACCGAGCCGGGCGGTGACCAGATCGGCGCGGCCGAGAGCGGCCAGACCGCGAAATCGTTCCGCGGTCCGGCCACTACCCGGAAAAGGCAATTCCGGAGTGTTTCGCAACTGGATGTACTTTCCCTGCGGCAAAGAACCGGTCAGCGCTTCGCCTTGCGGGCCGCGGTCTTTTCGGTGGGCGCGTTGGCGGTGACCAGGGTGCCGTCCGGGCGCTCCAGGTGAGCGCGGATGAACCAGTGGTGCTGCTCCAGGCCACCCGTCTGGGTGACGAGCAGGTCCTCGGTGACCGGGTCGAGTTCCTCGGTCTTTTCGATCGCCGCGCGGTGGTCCTCGAGGACGCCGCTGTAGACGAGATCAAGCGCGGCCAAGTGGGAGTTGGCGTCGGCCCGGCCGATCGAGTAGTCGTCCCAGCTGCGCTGGGCCACCAGCGCGCCCGGCGTGCCGACCGGGGAACCGCCCAGGGTGGCGATCCGCTCGGCGGTCGCGTCGACCATGGCGCGGACACCCTCGACCTGCGGGTCGAGCATGGTGTGCACGGCGATGAAGGTCGGGCCCACCACGTTCCAGTGCACGTGCTTGAGGGTCAGCGCCAGGTCGTTGAGCGCGTTGAGCCGGTCCTGGAGCACCGTGATGACCTCGGCGGCGGCGTCCGGCTTCAATCCGGGAACCGTGTAGTGAGGCGTGGCGGCGTTTTTGCGGGCAGTGGGTGCCATCGTCGATTCTTCCTCTCGTGGAGATCTTCGAAGCACATGCCCGTGTCAGGTCGAGGCAAACAACGGAGCCGCAAACAATGGAGAAGCCCTGCCGGTCCGACAATGAACCGGCAGGGCTTCGGGGAAATCAGATCAGCGGACGACGACCGTGCTGACGATCTTGTCGGCGATGGTCTGCTTCTTGGCGTCCCAGAGCGGGAACAGGAAGCCGATGTAGCAGATGATGCCGTCGATGAAGTGCGCCAGGTCGCGCAGGAACGCCTTGCCGGCGCCGATCGGCTGGCCGTCGGCGAGACCGACCAGGCGGATGCCGAGCGCCTTGCGGCCCCAGCTCTGGCCGGTCTTGCCGGCCTGGAACCAGCGGTTGTAGCCCTGCAGGGCGATCGCGAGCAGGATGAACACGTAGTAGAACGCGTTCAGGCTGGTCAGCCCGGTCACCTCGTCGGTGCTCTGGCCGACGGTGGCGGCCAGGATCGAGAACGGCGCGACGATGATGCCGTCGATCAGGTACGCGCCGACGCGCTGGATCCAGCTGGCGTAAGCCGGGGCAGCGGCGTTGTATCCGGCCGGAGCCGGGTAGGACTGCTGGGCGTAGGGGTCTGTCATGGTTCCGGTCCTTTAGAAGGTCCGGCTCGCGTCGAGCCGGTGCAGTTGAAAGAGCCAGCTCGCGAACGCGAGCAGTCCTGCGATCCATCCCGCCTGCCGCCGTCGGTGCGACGACCACGGGCGCGGGGGTCCGAGTACGCCTGCGGCGCGCAGCGCCACGAGCGGGACGGTGGCGGCCGTGAGGGCCGCCAGCCCGAAGATCAGAGGATTGGCCTGCAACGCGGTGACAGCCTCGCCGTGCGCCAGCGCGACTGCTGCGGTCGTCAGACCGCAGGCCGGGCAGGGCACGCCGGTGAGCGTTCGCAGCGGGCACGGCAGAGCCGCCCCGGTGCTGGCGCTGACGGCCGGCCACACCGTGGCCGCGACGGCGACGAGCATGCCGAAGCCGCCCAGCCGTTCAGGCACGGAGAACGTACGCATGGACATCCCTCGTGATCATGGAGTTCGGAGATCATAAGTGTCCGGCGGCTCTTCCGCGACCCCGTTATCGACGCGTGATTTCCGGTGGGTGGCCAGGTCAGCGCCAGTTGATGTCGAGCAGGCGGTCCTGGCGGATCTGCTCGATCGCTGCCGCTGCCATCTGCCGCCCCCAGCCGTCCTGAGCGTGGTCACGAAGGACGGTCTGGGTGTCGAGCCGGAGCACCTCGGCGATCGCGTCGATGCGCTCGCGCATCTCTTGCTCCACGACCGGCCGATCGATGTGCACACCGTGCCGGTTCATCGCAGCGAGGAATTCGTCCGCGAGGCGGGCGAGCGTGTTTTCAGGTGACACCGATGGCACTCCAGATCCGATGTTGGCGACGGTGAGGACAGTCTGAATGTTCAGTTGGTGCGCGGGCGCCGGCACGCCCGCGAAGATCGTCGGCTTCCGCCGTGCAGGGTCGGCTGTCCGTCTAACTCGCGACCACCCGATCGGTCACGGCGTCGGCCTGGACGAACGTGTGTGAATCAGGGCGCGACGGGGCAGTCACGCGGTGACACCCGGCCGGTCCACCGTTGCCAGGAGTGTCCACAGCGCATCAGGAGAGCACATGGCATGGACACGTACGGCCCGGGAACGCGCTCGGGCCAGGTTTGCCGAGGCGGCGAGCCGCAATCCCCTACCGCCGTTCACGGCCGGGCCGGGGCTGGAAGCGGACAGCCCGCCGGTGGTGGTGGTCGGCCCGCGTCAGGACAGCGACGTGCTGCCCCGGGCGGTGCGCACCGCCGGCGCCTGGGCCGGGCGCTTCATCTTGTTCGTGCTCGCCGGATATCTGTTCCTGCGGGTCGTCGGCCTGCTCAGCCTGGTGATCATCCCGGTGATGGTGGCGTTGCTGCTCGCCGCGCTGTTCCAACCGGCCGGAGCCGCCCTGGTCCGGCGCGGGGTGAACCGATCCCTCGCCGCGGGCATGGTGCTGCTCGCGGCTCTGGTGCTGGTCTTCGGCGGCCTCGGCCTGATCATCCGGACCTTCATCGCCCAGCTCGACGACCTGTCCGCGCAGGTCGGCGACGGCCTCGGCGAGGTGCAGGCCTGGCTCGCGCAGAGCCCGCTGCACATCACCGACCGCCAGCTCGACCAGTACGTCGAGCAGGCCCGCACGGCCATCACCGCGAACCAGGGCGCTGTCACCTCCGGCGCGCTGAGCACCGCGACCACCCTCGGCGAGGTGCTCACCGGGTTCTTCCTGGTGCTGTTCACCCTCTTCTTCTTCCTGCGCGACGGCGGCCAGATCTGGTCGTTCCTGTGCCGGCTGCTGCCCCGCGACGCGCGGCTGCCCACCGCCCGGGCCGGCCACTACGCCTGGCACACGCTGGTCTCGTACGTGCACGCGACAGTGCTCGTCGCCTTCGTCGACGCGGTCGGCATCGGAATCGGCCTGTTCATCCTGAAGGTGCCGCTGGCGCTGCCGCTGGCCGCGCTGGTCTTCCTCGGCGCGTTCATCCCGGTCGTCGGCGCCACCGTCGCCGGCGCGGCCGCCGTCCTGGTGGCGCTGGTCGCCAACGGGCCGGTCAGCGCGCTGATCGTGCTGGCCATCGTGATCGGCGTGCAGCAGCTCGAAGGCCACGTCCTGCAACCGCTGATCATGGGCCGGGCGGTGGCCCTGCACCCGCTCGCCGTGATCCTGGCGATCGCCGCCGGCATCGTGCTGGCCGGGATCGTCGGCGGCCTGATCGCGGTCCCGCTGCTGGCCGTGCTGAACACCGCGATCCGATACCTGATCAGCCACCCGGAGGGCGAGCCCACGCCGAACCGGCAGCCGCCCGGCACCGAACCCACCGACGACGACCAGGCCGAAGCCGAGGATCGGCACCAGATCCAGCAGCGACAGGCCGATGACACCGAGCCGCCGCCGGCCAGCACATCGGTGTCGGTGTCGGGAAGTCGATCGCCGTGATCGGGGGTCACGTAAGATAGTGCATCCCACCCTTGCTGATGCGTCTCGCATCACCGTGAGGGGGGCACGGCATGACCGTGACAGCGCGGGGTAATGCACCATTGCGTTGTGATTCTCCGCGGCCGGGTCACCCCCGCCGCCGTGGACAGCCCTACGAGAGGTCGTCGTTGCAGATCACTGTGCACGAGTTCGCCCGCAGGCTCAGCGCCGTCGGCGCCAAAGCCTTCGCCACCACCGACGTCGTGGCACTGGCCGAGGCTGCTGGTGTCCGCATCAGCGCTGACGGCCACGTCGACGCAGCCCTGGCGCAGCGTCTGCTGGACCGCGCCGCGCCCGCGTCGCCGGTCACCGGCGCCCAGATCGTCGAGCCGGACTGGGTCGCTCCCGCATCGCAGGCGCCGGCCGCCCCGGCGATCCCGCCCGTGGTGTTCTCCAGCCCCGGCGCTGTCGACGGCCCGGCCGAGCTGCCTCCGGCGCGTCCGCGCAGCCGCACCGGACCGCCGGCCCGGCGCCCCGACTCCCGGCGCTCCGGTAGGTGAGTCGTCGCGAGACATCGATGAGAATGGAATAACCTGGCATGGCCCCGCGGTGGGCGGGGGGCCATGACCGGGAGAGTTGAATGAACAAGCTGGGACCTGCTCGTAAAACGGCCACACTCGCGGCCGCCGCGGCACTGGCGATCGCCGGCGTCGCGGGCTGCGCCAAGGAAGACACCGGCGGCACCACCGAGGGCGGCGTCGCACTGGTCAAAGCCGGCGTTCTGACCACGTGTACACACCTGCCGTACGCGCCGTTCCAGTCGAAGGACGACACCGGCAAGGTGGTCGGCTTCGACGTCGCGCTCATCGATCTGGTCGCCGCGAAACTCAGCGTGCCCCAGGAGATCGTCGACACGCCGTTCGAGGGCATCAAGTCCGGTGCCGACCTCAACTCCGGCAAGTGTGACGTAGCCGCGGCCGGCATGACGATCACCGACGAGCGCAAGAAGGTGCTGGACTTCTCCGAGCCGTACTTCGACGCCACCCAGGCGCTCGCCGTGCTCACCGGCAAAGAGGTCAAGACCCTCGACGAACTCGCCGGCAAGCGCCTCGGCGTGCAGGGCGGCACCACCGGCGAGGAGTACATCAACGCCCAGGTCAAGGAGAAGAGCCTGAAGATCGAGGTGGTCTCCTACAAGGACCTCGCCGCGCTGCAGCAGGCCCTGGCGACCAACCAGATCGAGGCCGCCGTCAACGACCTGCCGGTCTGGAACGAGTACATCAAGGCCAACCCCGGCAAGGTCGTCGTCGCGACCGGCTTCGACACCGGCGAGCAGTACGGATTCGCCGTGAAGAAGGGCAACGCCGAGCTGCTCAAGACCGTCAACGACGCCCTGGCGGCAGCGCGCAGCGACGGCACCTACGACAAGATCTACGCGACCTGGATCGGCGAGAAGCCGGCCAGTTGATGACGCTCAGCCCTCGCCGGCGGCGGCGGGTCGTCCGCGTCGCCGGCTACGTCATATTCGTTCTGCTGATCCTGCTCGTGGTGAGCGCCGCCGACTGGGGCACCCTGTCCGAGGCGTTCTTCCGGCGTGACATCGCCGAGAGCATGTTCCCCGAAGCGATCACCGTCGCGTTGCGGAACACCATCGCCTACACCCTGCTCGCGTTCGTGTTCGGCCTGACGCTCGGGCTGATCCTCGCGCTGCTGCGGCTGTCCTCGGTGGCGCCGTACCGATGGTTCGCCACCGCCTACATCGAACTGTTCCGCGGCCTGCCGGCACTGCTGGTGCTGTTCATGGTCGGGTACGGCGTACCGCTGGCCTTTCCGGACCGGGAGATTCCCGGCGGGGTCTACGGTTCGGTCGCGGTCGGTCTCGGTCTGACCGCCGCGGCGTACATGGCCGAGACCATCCGGGCCGGCATCCAGGCCGTTCCGAAGGGGCAGCTCGAAGCGGCCCGTACCCTCGGCATGTCGCACACCCGCGCGATGGTCTCCATCGTGCTGCCGCAGGCGTTCCGCATCGTCATCCCGCCGCTGACCAACGAGATCATCCTGCTGACCAAGGACACCTCGCTGGTCTACGTCCTCGGCGTCACCCCCACGACGATCGAGCTGACCAAGTTCGCCGGCGACACACTCAACACACGGGTCAACCCGACACCGCTGGTGGTGGCTGGGCTGCTCTACCTGGTGATCACCCTGCCGCTGTCACAGCTGGTCCGGGGGCTGGAACGCCGGGCCGCGAGGGAGAGGTGACCGCGATGTCCACCATCGAGATCAGCGAGCTGCACAAGTCGTTCGGCACGCTGGAGGTGCTGCGCGGCATCAACCTGTCGGTCGAGCCGGGCGAGGTCGTCTGCGTCATCGGCCCGTCCGGCTCCGGCAAGTCCACGCTGCTGCGCTGCGTGAACCTCCTCGAAGAGCCGACCGCCGGCTCCATCCGGGTGGCTGGCGTCGAGGTCACCGACCCGGACTGCGACATCGACGCGGTCCGGCGCGGCATCGGCATGGTGTTCCAGCAGTTCAACCTCTTCGGTCACCTCACCGTCCGGGAGAACATCACCATCGCCCAGCGCCGGGTACGCAAGCGCAGCCGTGCCGAGGCCAACCGGATCGCGTCGGCGAACCTGGACCGTGTCGGGCTCGCCGAGAAGGCCGACGCGTACCCCGCACAGCTCTCCGGCGGCCAGCAGCAACGCGTCGCCATCGCCCGGGCCCTGGCGATGGATCCGCAGCTGATGCTCTTCGACGAGCCGACCAGCGCGCTCGACCCCGAGCTGGTCGGCGAGGTCCTCGCGGTCATGCGCGGCCTCGCCACCGAGGGCATGACGATGCTCGTGGTCACCCACGAGATGGCCTTCGCCCGCGAGGTCGCCAACCGGGTCGTCTTCATGGACGGCGGCGTCATCGTCGAGCAGGGCCCGCCCGCTGAGGTGTTCGGCAGCCCTCGCGAGGAACGCACCCGGGTGTTCCTGCACCGGGTGCTGGAACCCACCAGGGTCAGCGAGACCGAGATCGGCGCCCACCTGAACGATTGACACGCGGCAACGCCACCCCTGGCGACGTGATCGCCGGCTGACCCCGGCGCGCCGCACGGGGGTGGCTGTTCCGTGCTGACGATGCGGCGTCCGGAGGTTTGCGCCAGACTGCCTCTGAGTCTCGTTGAGGAGGGTTTTCGTGGGCGACATCTCGGCGCTGCGGCAGTTGCTGCGGCAGTCGCACCACGCCCGGCCCGACGACATCCCGCAGATGGCGATGCGTGCCGCCGGGCTGCTCGGCGTCACCGCCATGATCATATATCTGGTCGACCTCCAGCAGCGTGTGCTTCTGCCTCTGCTGGCCGGGGACGCGCCCGCCCGGGAGCCCTTCATGATCGACGGGACGCTTGGCGGCCGGGCGTACTCCACCGTCGTCGCCTGTGCCGGCGACACCACCCTGTGGGTGCCGCTTGTCGACGGCGCGGAGCGGCTGGGTGTGGTGGAGGTCGTGCTGCCCGGGGCGGCCGGTGACGACACGGTGGACGACTGCATGACCGTGGCCGCGCTGCTGGCCGAGCTGACGGTGACCCGTGCCTTCTACAGCGACACCATCGAACGGCTGCGCCGCCGCGAGCCGATGCGCCTGGCTGCGGAGATGCTGCGCGCCCAGCTGCCCCCGCTGACCTTCTCGACCGGCCATCTGCTGATCAGTGGACTGCTGGAGCCGTGTTACGACGTGGGCGGTGACGCGTTCGATTACGCCGTCAACGGTGACGTCGCGCATCTGGCGTTGTTCGACGCGGTCGGCCACGGCTCCGCCGGGGGGATGCGGCCGGTCATCCTCGCCTCGCTCGCTCTGGCGAGTTACCGCAACGCCCGCCGCGCCGGGCTCGATCTCATTGCCACCTACCACCACATCGACCAGGCGGTCCGCGACCACGACCGGCGAGGGCTGATCACCGCGGTTCTGGCCGAGATCGATCAGCGCACCGGCTCGTTGCGGGTGATCTCCGCCGGGCATCCCAGCGGGATCGTCATCCGCGACGGCAAAGCGGTGCGGGTTCTGCCGACGCCGACCGCTCTGCCGGTCAGCCTCGGCGACATCCGAGCCCCGGTGGTGATCGAGGAGTTCCTCGAGCCGGGTGATCATGTGCTGCTCTACACCGACGGCATCATCGAGGCCCGGTCCGCCGACGGCGACTACTTCGGCCTGCAACGGCTCATCGACCTGGCTGTCAAGGCCATCGCCGACCGGTTGCCGCTGCCGGAGACCGCCCGCCGGCTCGTGCACGCCATCCTGCAGCACCAGGACGATCATCTGCAGGACGACGCCACCGTGCTGCTTGCCGAGTGGCGCAGCCCGGCCCCGGCACGCTCGGACACCGAATTGCCCGAAGGCAGCGGCCGCGCGCCCATCGATCCCGCCGGCTGACGCGCCAGGCCCGCGGCCTGCCGCGGCCTTTCCCGACCCGAGGGTACGGGTGAACGCGCTTGTGCCGGCCCCCTCAGGGGGCCGGCACACGAGAAGCTCGCTCAGGAGGCGTTCTGTGCTGCCTGCCGAGTCTGGTCCTTCACGTCGTGCGCCGACGACTGTGCCTGACCCTTGGTGGTCTGGGCGGCGTCCTGGGCGGTCTCCTTGACCGACGCGACGGCGTCCTGGACCGGACCGGCGAGGTCGTCCTTCACCTCTGCGGCGACATCTTTCACCTTGTCGGTGAGGTCTCCGCTGTTGTCCTTGAGCTGCTGGCCGGCGCGGCGTTCCGCGTCGGTCACCGGGATCAGGGTGGCGGCGAGCATGCCGACACCGAAGGCGATGATCCCGGCGGCGAGCGGGTTGCCCTGGGTCTGCGTGGCGACGGCCTGCGGGGCGTTACGGACGGCGTCGGCCGCGTCGTGCGCCTTCTCGCTCGCCACGTCGGAGGCCTGCGAGGCCTTGTCCTGCACGGTGCGTACCGCCGTCGACGTGGTGTCGCCGGCCGCGTGCCGTGCGTGGTCCGTGGTGCCCATGACCTTCTCCCTCATTGAATTCCAGCGCCGCTGCGCGACCTTGCTGGGACTGGTCTTCTCGGCCAGCAGGTCGACGTCCCGGGTCAGCGAGGCACGGGTGTCCTCGATCTGCCGTTTCAGCCGGTCGGGTTCTTCAGCCATTGCGCATCCTCCTTGAGGGTGTCCACGGTGCGGTGCGGCACGGGATCGACGGTCTTGAGCTTGTTGCGGCCGTTCACGAACAGGACGGCACCGATGGCCGCCCACACGACGGCGACGATGAGCGCGGCCCAGCCGGCGTCCATCACGTTGGCGAGGCCGAACACGACGGCGAAGCTGAGCAGCACGACGGCGAGGTATCCGGCGAAACCGGCGACGCCGAGCATCCCGGCGGCCTTTCCGGCCTTCGCGGCTTCCTGCTTCATCTCGACCTTGGCGAGGTCGACCTCCTGCCGGAACAGCTGCGACAGGTCGTTGCTGATGTTGCCGATCAGGTCACCGATCGAGGTGTCGGCGACGTGATCCGGCGCATCGTGGGGACGAGGGATCGTCACGGGCGTGACTCCGGGTTCTGGTAGCCGTAGGGGTCGTTGTTCACGACCGGGATGCCGGTGCCGGTGGCCGCGTACTCGGTGCCGCCCACGCCGTTGGCGACCGGGGCGGGAGCCGGCGCCGGGTAGGTCTGCGGCTCGGCAGTGACAAATCCAGTGCCAGTGCCAGTGCCAGTGCTGGTGCCCGTGCTGCCGGCGGGCGTGCCCGCGCTCGGGTCGGCCTTGGCGACGCTCTTGCCCAGCCGCCCGACGACGAATCCGGCGGCGAGGGTGGTGGCCAGGAACGCTCCCGGGCGGCGCCGGGCGAAGTCCTGAACCTCCTGGAGCACACCTTCGGGACCGTTGCGGTCCAAGTAGTCGGCGAGCTGCCGGCCACCGTCAGCCACCCGGGACACCACGGCCGCGGCCGGTCCGTCCTGGCGGGCGCCGCGCATCTCGTCGAGGTGGTCGGCGGTCTGACGGATGCTGCTGACCAGATTGTCGTTCTGGGTACGAGCCTGCTCGCTGACCTTGTTCCGCACGTCGGCGGCGACGGTGCGCGCCTGCGCCTTGGCCTCGGCGCCGACGCGCTGCGCCTGCTCCTTGGCGGTGTCCTTCACATCGACGGCGGCCTGTGCGGTGGCCTGCTTGCTCTCTCCGGCGATCTGCGCAGCCTTCGACGTGTCGTCGGGCGTGGAAAGATCCGGCGCTGAAAGATCCGGCGAGTAAGCGCCGATTGTTCGGTCACTCATGGTGCCTCCTACATTTGTCCTGGGTTCGAACAATGAGTCTCCTCAATAAAGACTTCTAATCGTCGGATGAAATCTTTTTCGTCAGTTTCTCGGGCGTACGATCTTTTATGACTTAAACATGAAATTGGAAAAAAGAATTAATTCGATATCAAGTCGGCGAGCGGTGCAGACGTGGCCGAGGCCCTGCTCCGCCGGTGGCGGAACAGGGCCTCGCAGGGCTGATCAGGGCTGACCAGGGATCAGGCGACCAGGGCGGGGAACCGCTCCCAGACCCGGTGGGCGCCGAGCAGCACCTGGATCTCGCCGAAGACGGCCTCGCCGGAGGTCGCGGTCACCACGCCCGGCGTGCCGGTGACGCCGGCTTCCTGCAGCACGGTGAGGCCGTCGCCCCATGCGCCGATCGTCTTGGCGTGCCGCCAGCACTCGTCGACGAGCAGCAGGACCCGCGGGTCCACGGTGGCCGCGGGCCGGCCGGCTTTCGCGTCGCGGGCCGGGCGCGCGTCCGGGGCCGGGATCGGTGCGCCGGCCAGCAGGATCGCGTCGAACTCCACCGAGCGGGCGGTGGCGAAGGTCCGCTGCACCGGCGCGCCACCGACCATTCCGCCGTGCGGGGCGATCAGCAGCGGCGTCATGCCGGCGCCGAACACCACCTCACGGACCTTCAGCGCCGCGTCCACGTCGCCGTCCGGGTCCACGACGATGCCGATGGTGCGGCCGTCGGTGGGCCAGGTGTGGCCGATCTGCGACAGCACCGGACTGGGCGTGACGTCAGCGAGCGGCACTGTCGGCTTCGGCTCGGGCAGGCCCAGGCCGGTCGCCACCTGGCGGCACAGCACCGGGTCGATGTTCGCCAGGGCCTGCAGCTGCCGTTCCTTGATCGCCTGCTCGTAGCACTTGGCGAGCTCGAACGTGTACGCGCTGATGATGTGCTCCTGCTCGACCGGTGTCATGCTCAGCCAGAACAGCCGGGCCTGGCTGTAGTGGTCGTCGAACGACGCCGGGTTCTGCCGGATCTTCGGCGCTTCCGCCACGATCACCGGCACGTCGACGAAACCGTCCTCGGCGGTGAACGGGTTGCCGCCGTCGAGCGAGTTCGGCCGGTACGGCGCCACCCCACCGTGCACGGCGTGCTGGTGGAAACCGTCACGCAGCATGTCGTTGACCGGCGCGTGCGGCCGGTTGATCGGGATCTGGTTGTAGTTCGGGCCACCCAGCCGGGACAGCTGCGTGTCCACGTACGAGAACAGCCGGCCCTGCAGCAGCGGGTCGTTGGTGACGTCGATGCCCGGCGGCATGGTGCCCAGGTGGAAGGCGACCTGCTCGGACTCGGCGAAGAAGTTCGTCGGCGTCCGGTCGATGACGAGCTTGCCGATCGGCTGGACCGGGGCGAGCTCCTCCGGGACGATCTTCGTCGGGTCGAGCAGGTCGATGCCGGCGAACGCCTCCTCGGCGGTGTCCGGGAAGACCTGGATGCCCAGCTCGTACTCGGGGAAGGCGCCGGCCTCGATCGCGTCGTACAGGTCACGGCGGTGGAAGTCCGGGTCGATGCCGCTGAGCAGCTGCGCCTCTTCCCAGGTCAGGGAGTGCACGCCCAGCTTCGGCTTCCAGTGGAACTTCACGAGCGTCGTCGCGCCGGCCTCGTTGACCAGCCGGAACGTGTGGACGCCGAAGCCCTCCATGGTCCGGTACGAGCGCGGGATGCCCCGGTCCGACATGTTCCAGATCGTGTGGTGCTGCGCCTCGGTGTGCAGCGAGACGAAGTCCCAGAACGTGTCGTGCGCGCTCTGCGCCTGCGGGATCTCCCGGTCCGGGTGCGGCTTCGCGGCGTGGATGACGTCCGGGAACTTGATCGCGTCCTGGATGAAGAAGACCGGGATGTTGTTGCCGACCAGGTCGAAGTTGCCTTCGTCGGTGTAGAACTTCACCGCGAAACCGCGGGTGTCCCGGACGGTGTCCGCCGAGCCGCGTGAACCCAGCACGGTGGAGAACCGGACGAAGACCTCGGTCTCGGCGTTCTTTTTCAGGAACGCGGCCCGGGTCACCGACTCGGCGGTGCCGTACGCGGTGAACGTGCCGTGCGCCCCGGTGCCCCGGGCGTGCACCACGCGCTCCGGGATGCGCTCGTGGTCGAAGTGCGTGATCTTCTCGCGCAGGTGGTGGTCCTGCAGCAGCGACGGGCCCCGGGGACCTGCCTTCAACGAGTGGTCGGTGTCGCGCAGCCGCACACCGGTGGCCGTGGTGAGGTAGGCGCCCTGCTGGCTGTTCACCGGCGCCGGTGAACCGGTCTCCGCGCCGGTCGGCGACCGGGTCTCCGGCGCGCCCTGCTCACCTTTCGGCGGGAGCGGCTCGCGCGGGGTGGTCGGCTCCTCGAGCGTTGCCGGTGCGCTGCCGGGCGAGCCGGGCACCTGGGACGTGAGGGCGGCTTTCACAGCGTCCTTGACCGCCTTGACGGGCTTGCTGGGTTTCATCTGAGGAATTCCTCCAAGAGCGGCGATTGCGACACCACCGGCTACCCGCGCATCACGGGAGCAAACTTTTTGGTGGTGGGCTGTTTGCGCGTACACAAGAGAGCGTGCCCGAAAGGCGTAGCCCGGGTTTTGGCTCTTTCTGAGTGGGCACAGTCCTTTCATGAGCTTCTTGGACAAAGCGAAAGACCTTGCCGACAAACACGACGAGCAGGTCGACGCCGGCCTCGAAAAGGCCGGTGACCAGGCCGACCAGCGGACCGGCGAAAAATACTCGGGTCAGATCGACAAGGGTGTCGACGCCGCCCAGCAGCACACCGGCACAGGCGACACGCAGCAGAGGTAACGTCACGTCACTGCTGGCAACGGAACCGGGCGGCCCGCTCACGGGCCGCCCGTTCGGCTTCCCTGGCACTATCGGGCACGGCCCCGAAGGGCCAATGCCGTACCACACGGGTACGGGACTCGCGGTAGCGTAGTATTCGGCACACAAGGGTCCGCGTCGGGTTCCGCTGGGAAGGCCGTCGGATGCCATCAGATCTTTTCATCGGTGAAACCCCCCTCAGGGTCGAAGTCCGCCATGATGCCGAATCCTCGACGACCGTCGTTGCCCTGATCGGCGAGGTCGATCGCGATTCGTGCTCCACAGTGCTGCGATCCGTTGGGGAAGTCCTGCACCGGGACGGTCCGCAGCGGCTCAGCATGGATCTCGGCGAGGTTTCGTTCCTCGACTCGGCCGGCATCCGCACCCTCCTGCACTGCCGGCGCGACGCCACCCGGGCCGGCTGCGAATTCACGATCGGCCAGGCCCACGAAAACGTCTACCAGGTGATCGAGATCAGCGGCCTCGTCGAGGTGTTCAGGCTGCCGCCGCGCGCTTAATTGATCAATGGAACCTTTCCCGGGGTGCCGCCGCCGGCCGGCCCGGCCCTGAACGACAGATACCGGGCGGAACACGATCACGGCGGCCATTTTCCGGCTCTGGAAACGCCGGATCTGCTGGTGGCGGACCTGCGAGCGTTCTTCGGCGGACTGCCCGGAACACGACAATCGTGTGAAAGGTCAACATCGGGGTACCTGCATGGCCACGCCACCTGCTATCGGAGGGAGCCGGGACATGACCCCGCGATCCGCACAAATTCCCACTGGCATGCGGCAGCCGCTGGCCGACGCCATCGTCGCGCTTGCCGACACCCCGGACGACGTGCCCGGCGTCGACGACCGCCTGCGACGACTGGCCGAGCTGGCCGCCGACCGGATCGACGCGGTCGACTACGCCGCCGTCGCCTCCCGCCACGGCGACGGGGCGTGCACCGTCGCCGCCGGCGGCGACCTGGTCAAATCCGTCGAGGCCGCCTCGCAGGACGACTCCCAGGACGACTCGCAGGACGCCTCGGACAGCGAGCCCGGCGGTGACACGACGATGGCCTGGCCGGGTTTCCGCGACACCGCGGCCGAGATGGGCCTGGGCCTGGTGTCGGTGCCGCTGTTCACCGGGAGCGGCACAGCCATCGCCACCCTCGACCTGTACGGCCGTGAGGTGTCCGCGATGGCGCCGCTGACCGCCGGGATCTGCGCCGCTTACGACCCGGATCTGCCGTGGCCCGGCGACACCGAGGACGTCCCGGCGATGGACGCCGGCGGCGAGGAGCTGGTCACCGGGTTCGCCGAGGCGCTGTCGGTGCGGGCCACCATCCAGTGCGCCCTCGCTCTGATCATGGCGAACGACAAGATCAAGGACCAGGACGCATACCTGAAACTCCGGGTACGCGCCGCCGGCGACGGGGTCTCGCTGTCGACGGCGGCGAACACGGTGATCATGTCGAAATTTGGATGAGCTGGTCCGGCGGCAGCTCGTCAGTCGCGTTCGAGCTGGTCCGCGCGGCGATCGACGTCTTTCGCCTGAGTGGTGACGCTGTCGCCGAGGGCGTGCACCCGCGCCGTGGTCTCCGGGTCCCGCGCCTGTTCGGCACGCGTATGAAGGGCGTCTTCCACCACCTCCATCTGCTCGGCGGTGTCGTGCATGGCCGAGGCCGTGCGATGCACATGGTCGACGTTGTCAGGCCGGTTCACGGCGGCCGGATACCCAGCACTGTTGATCATCAATCCATCATGTTTCGCCCGGCGGCATGCGCCGCCGCCTGGAGAATGGACCCATGGCTGGATTCATCGTCACCCGCGACGTCCGCGCTCCCGCCGCCGACGTCTGGAACACCCTGGTCGACTGGCCCCGGCACGGCAACTGGGTGCCGCTGACCACGATCCGCGTCGTCTCGGACCGGCCGGACGGGGTCGGTGCCGAGTTCGTCGCGCGTACCGGGTGGGGCCCGCTGGCATTCGACGACCCGATGCGGGTGACGGCCTGGTCGCCGCCGGAGGGCGGCTCCGCCGGGCGCTGTGACATCGTCAAACTCGGCCGGGTCGTGCGCGGCCGAGCCTGGTTCTCGGTGACGCCCGTGCCGGGCGGCATGTGCCGCGTCCTCTGGTTCGAGGACGTCACCGTCGTTCCCCACGCGATCACCCGGTACGGCGGGCCGCTGGTGTCGGTGCCCGGCAAGCTGGCCTTCGCGGCGACCCTGCGGGCGATGGCCCGCGAGGTGGAGAGCCGCTGAGATCAGGTTCCCGGCGGCGCCGGAGGATGCGACGCCACCCGATTCTCGGCAGCGTCAAGAATGTCCTCGACCGAGGCCTTCTCCAGAGGCGCGAGCCGCTCGGCAGCCGCCAGGAAGAAGCCCGCGGCGATGCCGAGCATCCGTTTCACCCGCAGCTGATACTCGTCGGCATCCTCGTCCGAGACGCCGTGCGGCCGATAGCTCGTGCCGTACACCGCATCCCACAGATCGTTGTTGCCCGAGACGATCGACCTGATCATGCTGGCGAACTCATGGGCGTCGGCAGCGTTGTCCCACTGTCGTACTGTCACCCTCCGATCGTCCCAGCCCTCGCCCCGCCGCGACGCACTTTCGCCCGCGTAACTCGTGCGGAAGGAACCACTGCGACGATCAGACCGTCAAACCCCAGCGCCGCCGAACGGCTGCGGGAAGCGGGGACGCCATGCCTTTCCTGGGTACGCCGAAAGCCCACCTGCTCGCAGCCACGACACTGCTGGCCGTGGCCTCCGGCTGCACCTCCGCAGGCGCAACGGCAAACCCTCCGAGCCCGCCACCACCACCGTCCTCCGAGCCGGCGACGCCCGTACCGTCGTCCTCCGAGCCCACGCCGCCCCCGCCGCCGACGCCGCCCGCGAAGCCGGTGCCGAGCACGCCGAAGTGGGCAGAGCCGCCAAGCTACGCGTTCACCCTGACCACCGGCTGCACCCGCGGCTTCTACGAGGCTCGCTACCGCGTCGAGGTGGAGAACGGCGAGGTGCGATCGAGCACCCCGCTCAACGACCAGGCCGAAGCCCACGCCGGCTTCCCGGCCCCGACCCTCGGCGACATTGACACCTGGATCGACAAGCAGGAGCCGCACAACCCCCGCCTGCGCCGGCAACGCGACCCGCACGACGGCCACCCGCTCGCGTTCGGCTTCGACCAGCAGGCAATGGCCTACGACGGCGGCACCTGCTACGCCGTAACCGACTACCACCCCTGACCCCGCCAGGATCAACCTCAGACCCGCGCGTGCACGACTGCGGCTCGTGCTCGTGGTCGCGCTGAGCCCGTAAATGCGACCGCAGGCACCAGCCGGAGGTCCGGCTGTCACCCACGGCCGCCATGTGTGACAGCCGGCAGCCATGAGCGACAGCCGGCAGCAGCTCTCGCGGTCGTGCGGGCGGCCCGATGCGCGACCCACGCGAGGCTGGCTTGTCCCCACGGTCGCGTCGACGCCGAAATCGCGACCGCAAGCACAAGCCGGACATGTCCACACGCGCGGGCCCGGCAGCTGAGCGGTGCGTCAGCGTCGTCACCCCCCCTGACGCGGCGGTCGGGTGACGGCACCCCTCCACTACCGTCATGGCGAATCACCCCGCCACCACGGGGCCCGGCCGGGCACCGTGACGCGACAACACCCCCAGGGGGCCACATGCCGACGGTTCAGCACCTCAACTGCGGCACCATGCGGCCCCCGGCCACCGGCGGCAGCCTGGTCGCCCACGTTCTTCTCGTGGAGACCGCCGGCGGCCTGGTGCTCGTCGACTCGGGGTTCGGGCTGTGGGACATCGAGGAGCCCGCCCGGCGTATCGGCTCGGCCCGGCACCTGATCCGGCCGGTGCTCGACCCCGCCGAGACGGCGATCCGGCAGATCCAGAAGCTGGGGTACCAGCCGTCCGACGTACGCGACATCGTGCTCACCCACTTCGACGTCGACCACGCCGGTGGGCTCGCCGACTTCCCGCACGCGCGGGTGCACCTGACCGCCGCCGAATCGCGGGCCGCCCAGCATCCGCGTACCGCCAACGAACGCAGCCGGTACCTGCCCGCCCAGCGCGAGCACCGCCCGAACCTGGTCGAACACGACCCGGAGCGCGGCGACGTGTGGCGGGGTTTCGCGGCGGCCACCGAGATCCTGCCCGGCGTCGTCCTGGTCGGCCTGTCCGGGCACACCCGCGGCCACGCCGCCGTGGCGGTCGAGGCCGGCGATCGCTGGATCCTGCACGCCGGTGACGCGTTCTACCACCGAGCACAGATCCTGAAGAAAGGCCAGAAAGCGCCCAGAATTCTCACCGTGATGGAACAGGTCGTCGCCTGCGACAGGCAGCGGGTCAAGGCCAACCACGACAACCTGCGCCAGCTCTGGACCACCGCATCACCAGGCCTCACGATCGTCAACGCCCACGATCCGGAGCTGTTGCGCCAGGCACGTAAGGTCGTCGGATGACGTTCAGCGACAGGGTGCGGTCGGCGTTCCGGCGGGGTGAGACCGACGCGGTCGTGCGGATGAGCGAGGCCGAGATCACCCGGGCCCAGCAGGCCGGCGACCCGGCAGGCGAGGTCGAGGCTCGGTACAGTCTGGCCCGCGTCGCCATCCGCGGCGGCGACCTGAACCTGGGCGAGGCCCACGCTCGCGAAGCCCTGGACGTCGCCACCAAGTCGGGGGAGCGGGCCCTGGAGGAACGGCCCCGTCACGTCCTGGCGGCCGTCGCCCGCATGTCCGGTGACCTGGCGAAAGCCCGCGATCTCTACCGCGAGAGCATCGCGCTCAACGAATCCCTCGGCCGGCCGGAGACGGTCAACTCGGAGTACCACAACCTGGCCTTCTGCGAACTCGGCCTCGGCAACCTGGACACCGCCCGCACGCTGTTCGCCGAGATCCGCGAGCGGGTCTTCGCCAACGAATGGGCCGATTTCGTACCCTATGTCTGTCTGGCCGGCGCGGCGCTCTCCTCCGCCGAGGGGGACCACGCCGGCGCGGCGCGCATGCTCGGCGTCACCGAAGCAGCGTTCCACGCGATCTACCAGGTCCCCGACCCCGACGACGCCGCCGACCTGGCAAAAGTCCGCGCCGCCGCCGTCCAGGCGCTGGGCCCGGCCGCTTTCGCCCAGGAACACACCAGGGGCCTCCTCCAAGACCCGCGAGCCGCGTTCCTCTAGACCGAGGGGAGGCGCGGCACGCTTTCGATCAATTTCCTGGTGTACGGGTGAGAAGGCGCCCCGAGAACCCGGTCGGTGTCGCCCTGCTCGACCAGACGTCCGTGCTCCAGCACCGCGGTGTGCCGGCACAACTCCGCCACCACGCCGAGATCGTGCGAGACCAGCATGATGGTCAGATCGCGTTCGGCGCACAGCGACGCCAGCAGGTCGACGATGCGTACCCGGGTGGTGAGGTCGAGAGCGCTGACCGGTTCGTCGGCGAGCAGCAGGCGGGGGTTGCCGACGATGGCCCGGGCGATCGCGATCCGCTGCCGCTGCCCGCCGGAGAACTCGTGCGGGTGCCGTCCGGCGGCATCGGCCGGCAGCCCCACCGCGTCCAGCGCCGCCGCGACCCGGGCCGGGTCGGCACCGAGGCCGAGCCCGCGCAGGGGTTCGGCGACGATCCGGCCGATCCGGTGCCGCGGGTCCAGCGACGAGTACGGATCCTGGAAGACCGCTTGGACACTCCGCCGGTAGTCGCGCATCCGGGGACGGGTCAGCGGGCTTCCGGCGTACCGAAGCTCTCCGCTCGAAGGCTGAGCCAGACCGAGCAGAATGCGCAACAGCGTGGTTTTGCCCGCGCCGGACTCGCCGACCAGGGCGACGTTGCGCCCGGGCTCGATGGCGAGCGAGACACCGGTGAGCGCGGCGGCGCCGGAGCGGTACGCGAAACCGATGTTGCGTGCCTCAAGAATCACGGCCGGTCCGTTTCAGAGCGGCGTCGAAGCGGCGGGCGCTGTCGACGAGCGTACGGGTGTATTCGTGTGCCGGCGACGTGATCAGCGACGTGATCGGCCCGGACTCGACGATCCGGCCGTCGCGCATCACGTGGGTGTCGCGGACGACGCGTGCGGCGACCGGCAGATCGTGGGTGATGAAGAGCAGTGCGGTGCCCCTGGTGGCGACGCTCCGGTCGAGCAGGTCGAGGATCTCGGCCTGCACTGTCACGTCGAGGGCGGTCGTCGGCTCGTCGGCGATCAGCAGTTTCGGCCGGCAGGCGAGGGCCATCGCGATCGCGACCCGCTGGCGCTGCCCGCCGGAGAGCTGATGCGGATAGGAGCGGGCGATCCGCTCGGCGTCGGTGAGGTGGACCTCGCGCAGCGCTTCGGTGACGGCCGCACGCAGCGCGCCGCCGCGCAGGCCGCGGAACCGGCGGATCGGCGCGGCGATCTGCCGCCCGGCGGTCATCAGCGGGTCGAGTGCGGTCAGCGGCTCCTGGAATACGATCGCGGCGACCTCGCCGTGCCCGCGTGGCGCGCGGATCATGTCGGCGCCGTCCAGCAGGATCGAGCCGGTCGCGGTGAGGCCCGCTGGCAGCAGGCCGAGCACGGCCAGGGCGGTCAGCGACTTGCCGGACCCGGACTCGCCGATCAGCCCGGTCCGGTCACCGGCCGCCACACTGAACGAGACGTCGTCGACGAGAGCGCTGCCGCCGGAGTTGCGGACGGTCAGGCCGTCGACGGTGAGCAGGCTCATCGGGATCTCCTGGGATCGGTGAAGTCACGCAACCCGTCGGCGGTCAGGTTCACGCCGATCACCAGCGCGACCAGCGCGATGCCCGGTGCGAGCGCCGCCACCGGCGCGACCAGCACGGTGGCCTGCGCCTGGTAGAGCATCCGGCCCCACGAGGCGTTCGGCGGCGGCGTGCCGAGACCGAGATAGGACAGGCTTGCCTCGGCCAGCACCGCGAGCCCGGCCTGCAGGGCCAGGTTGACCGAGACGGTCGGGGCGATGTTCGGCAGCACGTGGCTGACCACGATCCGCGGCCAGGAGATGCCCGCCACCCGGGCCGCGGTGATGTAGTCGCGGGCCAGGATCTGCTTCACCAGGACCCGGGTCAGCCGGGCCACCACCGCGGACATCGCCAGCCCGATGGCGATCACGGCGGTGGCGAGCGAGGCGCCGGCCCCGGCCACGATCAGCATCGCCAGCAGCAGCGTCGGGAACGCGATCAGGATGTCGAGCAGCACCGCGGCGGCGTCGTCGAGCCAGCGGGTGGCGAACCCCGCGACCAGCCCGAAGCTCACCCCGAGCACGCCGCCGACGGTGACCGCGCCGAGCGCCGTGCCGATCGCGATACGACCGCCGATCAGCAGCTGAGTGAACAGGTCCCGGCCGAGCTTGTCGGTGCCGAGCAGGTGGTCACCGCCGGGCGGCGCGAGCCGGCCACCGGAGGTGTCGTCCGGGGCGAACGGCAGCCACAGGTACGACAGCAGCACCCCGCCGGCCACCACGGCGACCAGCAGCAGCCCGGCCGCGAGGTGCAGCGAACGACGCCGGGTCATGAAGTGCTCCGGTGCAGCAGGCGCGGGTCGACGAGCCGCTGGGCGAGGTCGCCGAGGAAGCCGACGACCAGGACGGTGGCGGTGCTGACCAGCATGATCCCCTGGATCACCGGGTAGTCGTGCTGGCTGATCCCGCGGACCAGCATGCCGCCCAGGCCGGGCAGGGCGAAGACGCTCTCCACCACGACCGCGCCGAGGAACGTGGTGGCCAGCTCCATGGCGAGCACGGCGATCACCGGTACGGCGGCGTTGCGCAGCCCGTGCCGCCACATCGCCTGCGACGAGGTGGCGCCGAGCGCGCGAGCGGTACGCAGATAGTCGGCGCCGAGCACGTCGAGGGTGGCGCTGCGTACGTACCGGATCAGCGACGCCGACATCACCAGGGCGACCGTGATCACCGGCAGGACCAGGGCCTCGACCGCCGCGCCCGGGTCGGACCAGCCGTCAGGCGGGAAACCACCGGCCGGCAGGACCTGCAGGTTCAGTGCGAACACGGTGATCAGCAGCAGGCCGACCCAGAACGCCGGCACCGCGATGCCGAGCTGGGCGACAGCGTTGATGACCGGGCCGTACCAGCGGTCGGCGCGGGCCGCGGCCAGCACCCCGACCGGCACGGCGATCAGCACGGCGAGGGTGAACGCGGCGAGGGTCAGCGGCACCGTCACAGGCAGCCGGGCGGCGATCTCGTCACCGACCGGCAGCGTGCTGACCAGCGACTTCCCCAGGTCGAACGTGACGACGTCGCCGAGCCAGCTGAAGAATTGGGAGAGCAGTGGGGCATCCGTGCCGAGCTCCCGGCGGGCGGCCTCGATCTGCTCGGCGGTCGCGCCGACCGGGAGCAGGGCGTTGGCCGGGTCGCCCGGCAGGAGCCGGAGCAGCACGAACAGCACCACTGCTGCGGCGGACAGCGACACCAGAAGGATCGCGGTCCGCCGCAGCAGGTAGCGGATCATCAGCTCTTGACGATCCCGTACGCGAAGAACTGGGCGTTGAGGCCGTTGACCGGGTAACCGGTCAGCTTCGACGACGCGACCACGATCTGCGGGTAGAGGTAGAGCCAGTCGCTGGCCGCCTCCTCCGCGATGATCTTGTTGGCCTGCTTGAGCAGTGCGGTCTGCTCGTCGGTCGTGGTGGCCTGCTCCGCTTTGTTGACCAGGTCGGTGACCTGCGTGTTGTGGTAGCCCCAGTAGAAGTCGGGGTTGCCGTACCAGACCACGTCACGATCGTTGACGTGCTCCTGCAGCGTCGCCGCGAAGTCCCGCTTCTGGTACACCTTCGTGTACCACTCGTCGGCGGTGATCGTGTTGATGTTCACCGTGATGCCGACCTTCGCCAGCTCGCTCTTGATGAACGTGGCAGCTGTCGGGTGCGGGTCGTAACTCGGGGTGTCCAGCGAGAACGTGAAGCCGTTCGGGAAACCGGCGTCGGCCAGCAGCTTCTTGGCGTTCTCCACGTTGTACGCGTTGACCGATGTCAGGTCCTCGTACCACGGGTCGGTCGGCGGGACCATCGAGCCGATCTCGGTGCCGTACTCGCCCCAGATCGAGGTGAGCAGCTTCTTGTCGTCGATCGCCTGGCTGACGGCCTGCCGCACGGCCACCTTGTCGAACGGGGCGACCTTGTCGTTGAACGCGAGCAGCAGCTTGGTGGTGCCCTTGCCGTCGTTGACCTGGTAGCCGGCGTTGCCGCTGAACTGCGCGAGCGCGTCCGGGCTCTGCTCGCTGGTGACGACATCGACGGCGTTGGTGAGCAGCGCGTTGTTCAGCGCGGTGGCGTCGGTGAAGTAGTGGAACACCACCCCGGCGTTCTTCGCGGCGGTGCCCCAGTACCCGTCGAACCTGGTCAGCGACAGCGTCGAGCCGCGCTTCCACTCGCCGAACTTGTACGGGCCGGTGCCGTCAGCGGTGGTGGTCAGGTCGGTTGCCGCCGCGTTGCTGATCCAGATGTAGCTGAGGTTGTAGACGAACGAGATCGACCGGCTGGACAGCGTGAAGACGACAGTCGCGTCGTCCGGCGTCGCGATTGTCTTGATCACCGCGAGGTTGCTCTTACGGGCCGACTTCGAGTTCTCCGCTGTCACCCGCTCGACGCTGGCCTTCACGTCGGCCGAGGTCAGCGCCTTGCCCGAGTGGAACTTCACGTTCGGCTGCAGGGTGAACGTGTAGGTGAGGCCGTCGTCGCTGACCTTCTGGTCCTTGGCGAGCAACGGCTCGACAGCACCGGTGTCGGTCAGCTTGTACAGACCCTCGTACACGTTGCCGTTCAGTGCCTCGGTGACGCCCTGGCCGCCGCCCGCGGTGTTGTCCAGGTTCTGCGGCTCATAGACCGAACCGACCTGAATGACCGCGCTGCTGCTGTCGGCGGCGCTCGACGAGCTGTCCTCATCGCTGCCGCAGGCGGCAAGGATGCCGGCCAGGGCGAGCACGGTGAGGGTGGATAAAAGCCTTTTCACGGGGGATCTCCGGTTCGGATGAGGCATTCAGATGGTGCGGAAGACGGCGAGCTTCTCGCCGGCGCGTACCGGCAGGTGCAGGCGGTTCTGCGGGGGCGGCATCGGGCAGTTGTAGTGCTCGGAGAACCCGCACGGCGGCACGAAGGCGCGGTTGAAGTCGAGGACGACGTTCTGCTGCCCCGGCTCACGGTCGACGAACAGGAACCGGCCGGCGCCGTAGGTCTCGCCGCCGTTGGCGGGGTCGCCGTTCGTCGGGTCGCCGAAGACCAGCAGCAACCGTCCGTCGTCGTCGAAGGCGCTCAGTGTGTAGTCGCGTCCGCCGACGGTGAGGTGCAGGTCACCGGGGACCGGCAGGTCACGGGTGAAACCGGCGTCCTGCGCGTGCTGGAACGGCACCCGGCGATCACCGGGCACGTCCGTGTAGGTCGCTTCGAGCACCCAGGCCGGGTCGTACGGGTAGCTGTCGATGCCCTCGAAGCTCGTGATGGCGGGCGACGCGGCGTCCCACAGGCGCACCCCGCGCTGGATCTCGCCGTTGAAGGGGTCGCGGCGCGACAGCCGGGTGGCGGTGACGCTGGCGGGCTGACCGGCGAGGGCGGCGTCCGGATCGTCGGAGCCCCATCGGGTCTCGATCAACGCGAGGTTGCCGGTCGCGGACGTGACCGCGCGACGACGATCCTCCTGCCACGCGGCATGCTGCTGAGCTGCTGTGTTCTGCGTCATGGTGCCCCACAGTTGATCTTGACTACGGCTGCGCTAACCCTACAACTCAAGTAGGAGTAACAGCCATGGTCACGGTGGTCACACTGCCGCCGGGAAGTTTTTGAAGTTCTCGCCAATCCGACCAATCCGCCGCCGGACCAGCCCCGAATCGGAGGTGTCAGAACAAAAACCGAGAGGAACCACAATCATGCGTACGTACAAAATTGCCGCTGTTTCCGCCACTGTTCTCTTTTCCCTCGCCATGACGGCCTGCGGCAGCAGTGACAGCGACGCCGACGCGGCCCCGGCCGCGACCACGGCGACCATGGCGCCCACGATGGCGGCGTCCAGCGCCCCGGCCATGACCAGCATGACCAATTTCGGCCCAGGCTGCGCCGCGGTCCCCACCGACCCGGCGAACGCGGGCAGCTTCCAGGCGATGGCCCAGGTGCCGGTCGCTACCGCCGCCTCCGGAAACCCGCTGCTCAGCACTCTGGTCTCCGCCGTGAAGCAGGCCGACCTGGTCGACTCGCTGAACACCGCCGAGGCGGTGACCGTCTTCGCACCCACCAACGACGCCTTCGGCAAGATCCCGGAGGCCGACCTGAAGAAGGTCCTCGCCGACAAGAAGACCCTGACCAGCGTCCTGACCTACCACGTCGTACCGGGCAAGCTCACCCCTGCCGACCTGGCCGGCACCCACAAGACGCTGGAGGGCGACGAGCTGACCGTCAGCGGCAGCGGCGAGGACTTCACCGTCGACGGCTCCGCCGCGGTGATCTGCGGCAACGTCCAGACCGCCAACGCCAACGTCTACATCATCGACTCCGTCCTGATGCCGAAGAGCTGACCCTTTCCGGGCTTCGGACCTCTTACGGAGGGCACGTCATGCGAGGAATCACGATCGGCGCTGCCAGCGGGATCCTCGCCGCGGCATTCGGGGTCGCGGCGGCGGAACTGCTCGCTGCCGCGACCCGGCCCCAGGCCGGTCCGCTCACCGCCGTCGGGGGCGCGCTCATCGACGCGGCGCCGGCTCCGGTCAAGGAATTCGCGGTACGCACATTCGGCACCAGCGACAAGCCGGTGCTCCTCGGTGGCATCGTGCTGGCCCTGGCGCTGCTCACCGCCCTGGTCGGCGTCCTGGCGGTGCGGTGGCGGGTCGCCGGGGCGGCTGGAGCCGCGCTGCTCGGGGTGGTCGGCGCGACAGCAGCCCTGACCCGCCCGGCCGCCACGACGATCGACGCGGTGCCGGCCCTGATGGGAGCCGCCATCTCGGGGGTGGTGTTGTGGGTCCTGTTGCGATCTTCTTCCTCGACGACTGCTGACTCATCGGGTCTCGAATTCGATCGGCGTGCTTTCCTGCGGGCGGCCGCGCTCTTCGCCGGGAGCACCGCGGCAGCGGCCGGCGGTGTCTACGGTGTGCGGGAGGTTCGTGCCGGCGCCGCCAGCACCAGCCGCGAAGCGGTGCGGCTGCCCGCGCCGGCCGACCCGGCGAAACCGTTCAGCGGCGCCAATTTCTACACGGCCAACGATGACTTCTACCGCGTCGACACGGCATTGACGATTCCCCGGATCGACCTGGACACCTGGCGGCTGCGCATCCACGGCATGGTCGGCAACGAACTCGGCTTCTCCTTCGCCGAACTCCTCGACCGCCCTCTGATCGAACGAGACATCACCCTCAACTGCGTGTCGAACGAGGTCGGCGGTCCCTATGCCGGGACGGCGCGCTGGCTGGGCGTACCCCTGGCTCCGCTGTTGCGGGAAGCCGGCGTCCGAGCCGGCGCCGATCAGGTTGTCGCCCGGTCGGCCGAGGGGATGACCATCGGCACGCCGATCGATCTGCTGCTCGACGGCCGCGACGCGATGCTGGTGGTAGGCATGAACGGCGAACCGCTGCCCCTGGTCAACGGCTTCCCGGTGCGGATGCTCACGCCCGGCCTCTACGGGTACGCCGGCGCCTGCAAGTGGCTCACCGAACTCGAGGTGACCACGTTCGACGCCTTCGACGCGTACTGGGTGGAACGCGGCTGGGCCGCCCGCGGCCCGGTGAAGACCGCATCCCGCATCGACCAGCCGAAACCGTTCGCCCAGCCGCCGGCCGGCCCGGTGACCGTGGCCGGCGTGGCCTGGGCGCAGCAGCGAGGCATCAGCAAGGTGGAGATCAGCATCGATGGCGGCGCCTGGACCGAGGCGGAGCTGCTCCCGAGCCCGTCGATCGACACCTGGGTCCAGTGGCGTTACCGCTGGCCGGCCCCGTCCGGCCCGCACTCTCTGTCGGTCCGCGCGACCGACCGCACCGGTGAGGTGCAGACCGCCGACCGGGCCACGCCTTACCCGGACGGCGCGACCGGCCATCACACGATCTCGGTGACCGTCGCCTGAGCTTTTCAGGGTGCGGATGCGGCAACGGGGGTAAACGCTGATCATGAGAATCCGGCGAATGGCCCGCATGAGTGCGGCAGAGGCCCGGGCGGCCATGGCGGCGCCCCGGCCGGATCACGGATTCACCAGCCGTCGGGTCACTGTCGGCGGCCTGAAACTGCACGTGCGATCCCGGACCGGCTCGCCGGAACCCGGCATCCCGTGGGTGCTGCTGCACGGGCTCGCGGTGTCGCACCGATACCTGATGCCGACCGCCCTGGCACTGCCCGGCGACGTCTACGTGCCGGACCTGCCGGGTTTCGGCCTCTCCGAGAATCCGCGTGGCGCCTTCGACGTGACCGGGCACGCGACCGCGATGGCCGGCCTGATGGACGCGGAAGGCCTGTCCGGAGCGGTCCTGCTGGGCAACTCCTTCGGCTGCCAGGTCGCCGTCGAGCTCGCCGTCCGGCGTCCGGAACTGGCCGCCGCGCTGGTCCTGGTCGGTCCGACCGTCGACCCGGACGCGCCCACCCCCGCGGGTCAGGCCTGGCGTTGGGTACGCGACCTCGCCCACGAGGATCCGCAACAGGCCCGCATCATCGCCCGTGACGTCCGCGACGCCGGTGTCGCGCGAGTGCTACGAACATTGCGGCACAGCACCCGGCACCCGATGGCACAGCGGCTGCCCCTGGTCGCGGCGCCCGTCCTGGTCCTGCGCGGCGAGCACGACCCGATCGCCCCGCCGTCCTGGATCGCGCGGGCCGCGAGGCTCGCCGCGACCGGCCGGAGCATGTCCCTGCCGCGCGCCGCCCACAACGCGGTGACCACGGCCGGCCCGGAACTCGCCGCCGAGGCCGTCGCGTTCGTGCATCACCGCGCGTGGTCAGCAGGTGACGCCCCTGCCCCGGGCGGAAAGGCATAAACCTGAATTGACGCGGAGTCGGTTTTCTGACTCCGAAAAGCTGAATTCCCCGTCGCGTCGAAGTATGGCGTGGTGGTTGCCGTTTGCATGCGAAAAGCACGGGCAGTTTCGAGGCAGCAGGAATTGTTTCACGATCATTTCCCCCTCGAAAGGAATTGCCGTGATCACCCAGAACGACATCGCCCGGCTCGCCGGCGCCGACGTGTACGACACCGACGGCGACAAGGTCGGCTCGGTCGGCGAGGTCTACCTCGACGCGCAGGGCGGCGACCCCAAGTGGGTCACCGTCAGGACCGGGCTGTTCGGCACCAAGGAGACCTTCGTCCCGCTCCAGGCCGCGAGTTACTCCGGCGACCGGATCACCGTTTCGTACCCGAAGGGCAAGATCAAGGACGCACCGCGGATCGACGCCGACGGCGCGGTCTCGCCCGCCGAGGAGGTGGAGCTCTACACCTACTACGGGCTGCGCGACAGCGGCAACGCCGAGGGCCGGCACGCGGCGGGGTACGACGACAGCTACCACGACAGCACCGGCGACAGCGGCTCGATGACACGCTCGGAGGAGAAGCTGGTCGCCGACACGCGTACCGAAGAGGTCGGTAAGGCGCGCCTGCGCAAGTACGTGGTCACCGAGCAGCAGTCGGTCAGCGTGCCGGTCGCCCGCGAGGAGGTTCGCCTGGAACGTGAGCCGATCACCGACGCCAACGCCGGCGACGCCTACGACGGCCCGGAGATCACCGAGGCCGAGCACGAGGTCACCCTGCGCGCCGAGCGCCCGGTCGTGAACACCGAAGCCGTGCCGGTCGAGCGGGTACGCCTCGGTACCGAGACGGTCCGCGACGAGGAGACGGTCAGCGGCCAGGTCCGCAAGGAGCAGATCGAGTTCGACGGCGACAAGGGCCGCGACCGCCGCTGATCAAACTTTGGCGACCTTGATCTCGCCGTGCCGGTGCTGGCGGATACCGGTGGCGACGCCGGCGATCAGCACAGCCGCGCAGAGTCCGACCAGCACAGCAGGCGCAAGATCAAGGACCATGATCAGTACGATGGCCGGGACACCGAGTCCCGGCCAGATCAGGACAGCCCGGTACCGATGCGAGAGCACGCCCTGGATCAGGGCGGCGCTGACCAGGTAACCGGCCAGACCCGCCCCGAGCACCCAGCGGGTGCCGGAACTGAGGTGGCCTTCCGCGCCGTGCACGATGGCGTGTTCCAGGCCGACGGCCACGGCGGCGAGGCTGATCGCGATCGGCAGGTGGGCGTACACATAGAAGTCGTGTACGCCCTCGTGCGTCCGGTCACCCTCCTGCACCAGCCGGCGTTTCGCGGCGCCACCGGACAGGTCGAAGTAGGACCACCACAGGGCGGCGGCCAGCAGGAACGCGGCGAGCGCGGTGGACACCACACCGGCAGCCCACTTGCCGTCGTGCAAGCCGTGCACGGTCGCAGCGATGGACTCACCGAGCAGCAGGATGACGAAGAGACCGAACCGTTCCGGCAGGTGCTCCATGTGCAGTGGCGGAGCGTCCGGCAGCCGCGCGGCGACGGCCGGGCCGATCACGTCGACCAGGACACCTACAGCCCACAGGGCGTACCGGCCCGGCGCCGCCACCATCAGCGAGACCAGCCAGAAGCCGGCCCCGGCGGCGTGGCCGATCAGGTACGGCCTGATGCCCGACCGGGTCTCCGGCAGCGTCCGCCACACCCGCAGGTAGCCGATGACCAGCGCGATCCGCAAGGTGACGTACCCGAGGGCGAACCACGCGCCGGCCGCACCGGTGATTTGATCAGCCGACGCGGCCATCACGATCACCCCGCCCATGCCGGTCAGGGTGAGCAGCCGGAAGATCGCGTCGTCGGTGTCGAACCGGTTGGCGTACAGCGTGGCGCTGGCCCACGCCCACCAGCCCACCCCGAGAACCGCCGCGAACTTCAGCCCTCCGGCAGCGGTCTCGTCCTTCGCCAGCATGTTCGCGCAACCGGCAACGAACAGCACGAACGCCAGGTCGAAGAAGAGCTCGAGCCGGGTCGCCGACCGATTCGTCTCCTGATTCACATCGGGTTCACGGACGAGTTCCCGCTCCTCCCGATCCTCACGGTCAAGACGTTCACGGTCCTCGGAAGACACTCCGGACATGGTTTCGGACTCCTGGTCGGCTGACACGGCACAGGGCTACCCCGGCAAGCCCACCACCAACCGCGCCCCGTGCCCCAACCCGGCCGGCCCTCACCGCCGGTCTCACCGCCGTCTCACGGCCGCCGAGGCAACCAAGACAGGGAATCGTGGACCTCAGTAGAAGAAGAACAGCCGGTGGAGGGTTACCCACACGGCCCAGAGAGGCGGGGCCGGGCCGTCACTCTCGGCGGGGATGAGGGGTATCAGGTAGAGCGCCGCGACGGGGATGAGCAGCACACCCGGAAGCGACAGGATCACCAGGAGCAGGCGGCGCCGGCGCAGGGCGTGGAAGGCGGTTGCTCCCGCGCAGGCGCCGAGGATGGCGCCGATCAGCGTTCCGGCAGCGGTGGCGAGGCTGGAGGCGCGGTAGAACGTCAGCACCGGGCCGAAATCGTCATGGGTGTAGGTCACGAGAAGGTGGTCGCGCTCGGCGCTCCAGTTCTCGCACGGGTACCAGGAGAGGCTGCCGAAGTCATTCCAGCCGGCGGCCGCCGCCTGGGTGCGGGCGGTGTGGTCGAGGCGGCAGGCGGTGTCGCTGTCGGGCCGGTCGGTGTCCGGCTCGTAGGCGATGCTGACGTAACCCGGGCCGTACTCCTCGTCGCCCAGCCGTGAGCCGTACAGAAAATCTCGGCGATCCCGCTCACCGGCGGGAGTGACCCCCGGGAGGATCTCTTGCGCCAGCAGGAGAGACGCGGTGTCGCCCGGCAGCGGATCGGGGCTGAGAGCGCCGGCATAGGAGCCGGCGGTGGCGCCGATGATGCCGGCGAGCAGGGCGCCCAGCAGGGCGAGGCCGTTCCTCAACGGGTCGGTGCCTTTCGTCGAGGCGGTAGGGGAGATCATTATGGGCATCCGGCGGTGTCACCGGAATCCGGCGGGGAGGACGTTTCGTCATGCCGTTCGCAGATCAGCTGATCAATGCTCGGGCCGCTGAGGGTTTGATCGGTGCTGTCCGCGGTGTGGTGCCGTCGGCTGCTCTCGGCAATCTCGCCGAAGCCGGTGGCCGGCTGGACGGGCTGGCGCTGCGGGAGCGCGCCGACCTGTTGCGGGATGCGCTGCTCGCGGACCTGCCCGGGGACTACACGCGGTTCGCCGATGTCGTCCGGCGCAGTGCGCCGTTGCTCGCCGGCTGGATGATCTGGCCGGTGACCAGCGCCGTCGCGGCGAAAGCGGTCGCCGACGGGGGCCCGGAGGCCTTCGACGACGCGATGGGTCTGCTGGCGGAGCTGACCGGGCGGCTGACGGCCGAGTTCGCGATTCGGACGCTGCTGCGCCACGACCTGGACCGGGCCCTGGCGATCGTGCGGGACTGGACCGCGTCCGGGGACCCGGACGTGCGGCGGCTCGCCTCCGAGGGGACCCGGCCCTATCTGCCCTGGTCGATCCGGGTGCCGGAGGTGATCAGCCGGGCCGGCGTGACGGTGCCGATCCTGGACGCGCTGTACCGCGACGACAGCGAATACGTGCGGCGCTCGGTCGGCAACCACCTCAACGACCTGAGCCGCGACCAGCCCGGGCTGGTCGTCGAGACGGCGGGCCGGTGGCTGGCCGAGGCTGACGCGCATACGGCGTCGGTGGTGCGGCGCGGTCTGCGTACCCTCGTGAAGAAGGGCCACCCGGGAGCGTTGGCGACGCTCGGGTTTGCTCCTGCCACGATCGACGTCGAGGGGCCGGTCCTCGGCGAGGGGACCGTTGCCGTCGGCGGGGTGCTGAGCTTCTCGGCCGTGTTGCGCAACACGGGTACCGAGGCGGCGCGGATCGCTGTGGACTATGTGGTCTACCACCACAGGGCCGACGGGTCGCAGAGCGGAAAGACGTTCAAGCTGACCACCCGGACGCTGGAGCCGGGTGAGGAGATGCGGGTCGTGCGGGAGCACTCGTTCCGGCCGATCACGACGCGGCGTTACTACGCGGGGCCGCACGGGGTGGCTCTGCAGGTTAATGGGGTGGTGTCGGCGCGGGCGGAGTTCGAGCTGACCGGAGGCACGGCATAGCAGGCAGTTCGGGCCTCCCAAGAAATCGGTGGACCTGTGCCGGAGTCGTTGCGCATGTACATCCTCGACACCGAGGCGTTGACCGTGCGCGCGGTCTTCGAGAACGGGAGCCTCCCGTCGAGCCGACCGACACCGCGGTCTCCCTGGTGGCGAAGTCGTCGGCGTACGCCGAGGTGGTCGCGGCCGGTGCCCCGGCCGATACCGGGGTCTGCTTCTCGCGCGGGCGCCGACGATCTCGTCTCCCTGCTGTACATCGGCACCGGGTTCTGACGGCAGAGCCGGTGCCGGGGCGGGCCGTTACGCCGTGAGGGCGGCTGCGGCCTCGCGGTAGATGACGCTCGGGTCCTCGGACTGCCAGGCCTTCACCTGGCGGCTCCACGCGTCGGCGAGAACCTCGGGCCGGCCCTCTTCGATGCCGTCCAGGGCTGCCTTCACCACCACGTCCGGGGCGGTTTTGTCGCCCTCGTACCAGGCCATCATGTCGGTGTCGGCGGCGCCCAGGTGCAGGCCGGTCACCAGGGTTCGCTGCTTTGCCAGCTCGAGGCGGGCGGCGTTGGTCAGCGCCCACTCGGCCGCCTTCGCCGCGTGGTAGGCGCCGGCTCCGTCGTAGGCGAGCCAGGAGATCGCGGACAGCACGTTGAGGATCGCGCCGTCGGCCAGCTGGGGTGCGAACGCGCGGATCACGTTCAGCGTGCCGTAGAAGTGGGTGTCCATCTCGCTGCGGATGGTGTCCAGGTCGCCGCTGATCAGGTTGGCGCCGGTCGAGATGCCGGCGTTGTTGATCAGGATCTGGACGTCCGGGGCCTCGGCCGCGGCGGCCGCCACCGACGCCGGGTCGGTGATGTCGAGACGCAGCGGGATGACACCGGGTACGTCGATCAGCTCGGGGCGGCGCGCGGTGGCGTAGACCTTGGCGGCGCCGCGAGCGACAAGGGAGTGGGCGAACTGCCGTCCGAGGCCTCGGTTTGCGCCGGTGACCAGGACGTTTGCTCCGTTGATCTGCATGCGGGCTACGCTAGAACCTGACGTTGACGTCAGAGGCAAGTTCTATGGTGGGAGTCACAGTGCGTATCGGTGAATTGGCGTCCGAGGCCGGCGTCAGCGTGCGGGCGCTGCGGTACTACGAGGAGCAGGGCCTGATCACCGCCGGCCGCAGTGACAGCGGCCAGCGGCACTATCGGGCGCCCGCGATCGAGCGGGTGAAACTGATACAGATGCTGTACGAGGCCGGGCTCTCCAGCAAAACCATCGTCGAGCTGCTGCCCTGCGTCGAAGCGCAGGTGAACACGCCGGATTCGCGGGCCCGGCTGGCCGCCGAGCGGGCGCGGATCGACGAGCAGATCGCCGGGTTGACGCGTACCCGGGACCGCCTGGACGCGGTGATCGCATTGTCCGAGGACCCGGCGAACGGCTGCGTCAAGATCTGACAAGAAAACCTCAGACAGGTACGGCCCCCGCCGACAGTGCACCCGTGCAAACACTCGAGACCACGCCCTGGCAGCCCGGTCTCGCCGACATCGCCGAGGTCGAGCGCCTGCTGAGTCTCGTACGGATGCATCTCGGGGTTGACGTCGCCTTCGTGTCGGCGTTCGTCGCCGACCAGCAGATGATCTGTGCGGCGACCGGGGCGGTCGAGGCGATGCGTGTTCAGGTCGGGCGGGGCCGGGATCTCAAGGACTCCTACTGCGAGCGGGTCCTCTCCGGCACGCTGCCCGGTGTGGTCAACGACGCCCGCCGGCATCCGGTGGCCCGGGATCTCGCGTCCACCCGCGACCTGCGGATCGGTTCCTATGTCGGGGTGCCGTGGCGTGGACCGGACGGCGATGTCGCGGGCATGCTGTGCTGCATCAGCCGCTATCCCGACCCGTCGCTCGACGACCAGTCGGTGCGGTACATGGGACTGATCGCCGACGTGATCAGTGACCACATGAGCAGCCCGGTCGCGCAGCAGCGTCATGCCGCGGTGGTGGCGCGCCGGACCGTACAGAATGTTCTTGATCGGGAAGCTGTGCGGATGGTCTTCCAGCCGGTGATCAGATTGCGTGATCGGGCGACGGTGGGGTTCGAGGCGTTGGCGCGGTTCGATCCGGAGGTGTTCGCCCGCCCGGACATCGCGTTCGCGGAGGCGGCCCGATGTGGACTCGGTGTGGCCCTGGAGTCGCTGGCGCTGCGGCAGGCACTGGGCCGGCTGCCCGATCTGCCGGACGGGACGTGGCTGGCGGTGAATCTCTCCGCGGAGGCGCTGCTCGACGCCGAGGTCCGCGACACCCTGCTGGCGCACGCCGGCGGCGGGCTCACCGTGGAGATCACCGAGCACACCCAGGTGGAGAACTACGAGCTGCTGACCGGCGCGCTCGACTCGCTGCGCCGGGCCGGGATCCGGCTGAGCATCGACGATGCCGGTGCGGGGTACGCGAGTCTGCATCACGTGCTGAAGCTGAGGCCCGACATCATCAAGCTGGACATCAGCCTGGTACGCGACATCGACTCCGACGTGGTGAAGATCGCGCTGGCCCGGTCGTTGAACGATTTCGCCGGCCGGATCGGCGCGACCCTGATCGCCGAGGGCGTGGAGTCGTCACCGGAGGGCGCCCGGCTCGTGGAGATCGGCGTGGACTGTGCCCAGGGCTATCACTTCGCCCGGCCCGCGGATCTACCCGTCAGGCCTTCATCAGCCTCCCGATCAGCACGGTTGCCTGACGCCGGCTGATCAGCCGGACCAGGGCGGCCGAGATCTGGTTGAGCCGGCCGGCGACCACGCTCGGCGGCGGGTTGCGGCGATCAAGAGCGGACAGCGCGGTCTCCACGACGTCGCCCGCTCTCATCCGCCGGGTGCCGCCGTCGGCGCCCTCACCGGCGACCGAGAAGAACTCGGTATCGGTCGCACCGGGGGACAGGGCGAGCACCCGCAGGCCGGTGCCGCGTGACTCGTACCAGAGTGCCTCGGTGAAATGGAGAACGAACGCCTTGGTCGCCCCGTAGACCGCCATCGTCGGATTGGCCTGGTAGGCGGCCATGCTCGCCACGTTGATCAGGAAGCCGGATCCACGGGAGCGCAGTCGTTCGATGAACGTGCGGCTGATATCGACGACGCTTGTCACGTCGAGAGCGATCTCGGCGGCGAGGCGCTGCGGATCCTCGGTGTGGAACGCGCCGTGGGTGGCGAAACCGGCGTTGTTGACGATGCTGGTGACCTCGATGCCGCGTGTCGTTAGTTCTTTGTCCAGCAGCGCGCCGGCGCCGGGCGTGGTGAGGTCGAGCGCGATCACGGTGACCTCGGTGGGCAACGAGGCGGCCAGGGCCGCCAGGCGGTCACGGCGGCGGGCGACCAGGACGAGGCGCGCGCCGCGGGCGGCGAGCCGGCGGGCGAACTCGGCCCCGATCCCCGAGCTGGCGCCGGTGACGAGGACGGTCTCGCTGCGGTATTCGACGGGATTCATGGGTGACACCCTAAGACTGTCTGGCACTCAGTGTCAATCAGGCATCATGGGATATGATCCCGGGTGTGACCAGTGAAGGCCTGTGGAGCCGCGCGCGCCGCGATGCCGTCGCCCAGATCGTCGACGTGGCGATGAACCTGTTCCTGGACAAGGGTTTCGAGGCCACCACGTTCGACGACATCGCGGCCGCCGCGGGCGTCTCCCGGCGATCGGTGTTCCGCTATTTCGGGACGAAGGAGGACATCGTCCTCGGCGGCCTGTCCGGTGACGGCGCGCGGGTCGCTGCCGCTCTCGCTGGCCGGCCTGACGACGAGCCGGTCTGGCAGTCGTTGCTCGCCGTCCTGACCGAGATCGATCAGGAGCCCGCCGATCACGAGCGACTGCTGAAGATCTCCGAGATGATGTACGGGACACCGTCCCTGCGCGCCCGCAGCGTGGAGAAACACCTTCAGTGGCGAGCCGATCTGCTGCCCGAGGTGAAGCGGCGGCTCAAGACCGGCGACCTGCGTGCCGGCACCGTCATCGCCGCCGCCATCGCTTGCCTCGACTCCGCCGGCGAGGAGTGGACCCGCCTGCGGGGCTCGGTGCCGTTGCGCGACCTGCTCGCCGCCGCCTTCGGTGCCGTGAGCGACCTGGGCGGGGCGGGCTGAGAAAGCCCGCCCCGCCGTCCGGTCCGCCTCGGATCAGGGGAGATCGATCGGGCGCAGCACCCGATCGATGCCGTGCGCGATCTGGCGGTTGCCCTTGTTCACGTCGAACTTGATCACTCGCGGGTCGCGGTCACTGCGGTCGGCGTCGATCAGCTTGATCCGCTTCCAGTAGTGCCCGTACACATCCACCTTGATCGCCGAGCCGGCTGCCGTCGTCAGCCGGGCGCCGTCGGCCTTCAGCGCGGCCTTGCGGTTGATCGTCGCGCCGGGCACCACGTGGTAGAGCAGCACCGATTCGACAGTGTCGATGCCGAGGCCGGCCACCGCGGTGAATGCCTTCTTCTCGCCCGGCAGCCGCCTGGTGTGCTGGATGTCGGCGACGAGCTTGCGGAACGCCAGGTCGTTCGGGATGAACGCGGTCAGCGCCACCTTGCCGTCGGCGAGCACACCGACCGCGCTGTTCGGCTTCGCCTTCAGCACGGCCTGCACGGCCGCGGTCAGGATGTCGAAATCACGGCCGTTGCGGTCGAAACCGCTCTTGTCGGCGGTCAGCACCGCCGCCAGCGAGCGCGTGCCTGTCGTGTGCGCGGCCGCCGGTGATGCCGGGGCTGCCACGGCGAACGAAGCCACGGTGGAGGCGACGATCGCGGCTGTGGCTCGATTGAACCTCATCGTTGTGCGTCCTTCCGGAAACGGGGTGGTGGCGTCGTCGCCACCACCCCGTCCTTCGTTCCGGCCGACCGATCTGGATGCACCTAATAGGTCAGCGTTCCGCGCAGCAGGCTCCGCCCCGAATGCGTGGCGTCCCCGTCGTGCGGCTCGTCGCTGACATCCACCAGCCGATACCGATTCAGATCAGTGCCGGGCGGTACCGGCAGCACCACGTCGGCGGCATCAGGCAGCGTGCCAAGAGCCACCATCTTCGTGACGTCGTCCGGATCGATCAGCCACACCTCGTGAAAACCGGTGGTCAGCGGCAGATTCCGTACATCGATGCGCATCACCCCATCGGAGAGCACGCGCACACTCCCACCTGCGGCCGCGTTCACCGCCGGGAGCGGACTCAGGGTCGCCCGAGCGGTCACCTGCTCGGTCGCCGGCCGGTCCAGCAACCGCGTGACGGTCACCGTCCCTGCCACCGCGAGCACCGCGGCTGCCGCCGCAGCCAGGACCGGCTTGCGCCAGGCGGCCCGCTTCCGCCTTTCCACCCCCTGGGGTACGCGTAAAGCACTGTCCGGAACCGACCGCAGTGGCCGCCGCGAAGCAACGGCGACGTCCTCCTCGATCGCCCGCCAGACCCGCTCCGGCGGGGCAGGCAGGTCCCGCAGTCCCTGAACCTCCGCGCCGATCTCGGCGACGTCGCGCAACGCGTCCAGTTCGTGCCGGCAGCCGGCGCACTGAGTCAGATGATCCGACTCGTCGAGGTCGAACTGCTCCTCAGAGAGCGCGAGAAGGACCAGCCGATCGGGATCCAGATGCTGCACCGTCCACCTCCCAGCGACGTCGCAGGACAGCCATTCCGCGCCGGATATGACTCTTGACCGTACCGAGAGGCATTCCGGTGACAGCGGCTATCTGTGGGTGGGTGAGATCGTCGAAGAACGCCAGTTCCAGGGTCCGCCGCTGCTCGTCCGGCAGCCGGCCCAGCTCGTCGGCGACCACGAGCCGGTCGACGACCCGTTCCGGGGTTTCCTTGTCGTCGGGTGGGGCGAGCTGTGCGCGTACCGTCTCTGTCACTCGCTCGTCGCGCGCGGCGGAGCGCAAGCGATCGACGGCCTTGCGCCGCGCGATACCGAGCAGCCAGCCCAGCATCGTGCCGCGCTGCGGATCGAACGTGTCCCGGCCCGCCCACGCCGCCAC
This sequence comes from Actinoplanes sp. CA-015351, assembly GCF_050955685.1. Lineage (NCBI taxonomy): Bacteria > Bacillati > Actinomycetota > Actinomycetes > Micromonosporales > Micromonosporaceae > Actinoplanes > Actinoplanes sp. CA-015351. The sequence goes on along the minus strand of NZ_CP192102.1, from coordinate 4,402,762 downwards.
GAACGTCACCTGGGTGACGTCCTCGGCGTCGGCCCGGTTGCCCAGCATCCGCTGGGCCAGGTAGAGCACGGCTGATCCATGCCGGTCATAGGCCGTCCGCAAAGCCTTCTCGTCGCCGTCGCGTAACCGTTCGGCGAGCTCGTCGTCGGAGCCCATCGACCTCCCTTCCGCACAGAGGTTCTCCTGGTGGTTCGTTCGGCGGTGCCGTGCTGGATGCACCAGATTCTGTTTTTTCCGGACGCATCCACGGACGGCCGTCGTGGCGAAGGACTGGACACACCCACCATCTGTTCGAGGGAGTCCCGATGCGCATCCTTCACCTTCGCCGTGCGGCCGCAACCGGAGCGGTCGTGCTGATCGCTCTCGGCACGGCCGCCACGCCGGCGTTCGCGTTCGGCAGGGCAAATGCGAAAGTCTCGGTGGTGCACGGCATTCCGGGGCAGCCGGTGGACGTCTACGTCAACGGCGAGAAGACGATCGAGGGGTTCGAGCCGGGCAAGGTCGCCGGTCCGCTCAGCCTCGCGGCCGGTCAGTACGACATCGCACTCACCAAGCCCGGTGAGCCGATCGGCGACGCGCTGCTCACCGTCGATGACGCCGACGTGCCGGGTGACGCCGACATCAGTCTGGTGGCGCATCTCGGTGAGGACGGCAAGCCGGTGCTGACGCCGTTCGTCAACGACACCGCCAAGCTGGCGGCGGGTAAGGCCCGGCTGATCGTGCGCCACACGGCAGCGGCGCCGGCGGTTGACGTGCGGGCGGGCGGGTCGCCGGTGTTCGAGGGGCTGACCAACCCCAAGGAGGCCAAGGCCGATGTGGACGCCGGGGTTGTCTCGGCCGATGTGGTTCTTGCCGGGACCGACACCCGGGTGCTGGGCCCGGCCGACCTCGACCTGAAGGAGGGTACCGCGACGATCGTGTACGCGGTCGGCTCGGCCGAGGAGAAGACCCTCGACATCGTGGCGCAGACGATCAGCGGGCTGCACTCGGCGCCGGGTGGGGTGCCCAGTGGTGACGGCGGGCAGGCCGACCGGGGTGCCGGACTGCCGTGGTACGGCGTCGGGGCGGCAGGAATCCTGCTCCTGCTGGCCGGTCTGGCGCGGTTCGCGACCGGACGCCGGGCTGTTGCCGGGCGGCGATGAGCATCAGCGGACACGGCGGCACGTCCCGGTTCCGGCCGGGGCGTGCCCTGCTCGTCGTGGGCGTGGTCCTGGTATCGGCGTTCGCCGTGGTGCTCGTGCGGTCGCGGCCGGCAGCTGACTTCGGGGCGCCGGCCGCCGCCCTTTCCGGCGCCCCTTTCTCGGCGAGCGCCCCTTTCTCGGCGAGTGCGTCGCCGGGCTCGGGCGTACCCATCAATGACGGCAGTGACCTGGCAGTTGCGGCGGCGGAGGCACCCAGCCGGCTGCGCATCCCGGCGCTCGGGGTGGATGCGGCTGTCGAGGCCGTAGGCATCGACGCGCGGAGCGGGGACTTCGCGGTCCCGGCGGACGTGGGCCGGGTCGGGTGGTACCGGTTCGGGCCGGGATTCGACGCGGAGGCGGGGTCGATCGTGGTGGCCGGCCATGTGGATGCCGCTGACCAGGGGAAGGGTGTGTTCTTCGGGCTCGGCTCGTTGAGCGCGGGCGATGTCATCACGCTGGCGGGTCCCGGGGGTGTGACACGGGATTTCGAGGTGGTGGCGCGCGAACGGTATCGGAAGGTGGCGGTTCCGCTGGAGCGGTATTTCGCCCGGGACGGCTCGGTGCGGCTGACGTTGATCACGTGCGGCGGGCCGTTCGACGCGGCGACGCGGCACTACCGCGACAACGTGGTCGTCACGGCACGGTGAGGTAGGCGCCGGCCCGGGCCGCTGCCACCGCTGCCGCGGCGGCGCGGTCGGCCGCCTGCTCGTCGAGGGGATCGCCGCTGATCAGCAGGCGGTAGTACAGCGGCGCTGACACCGCTCGGATCACCTCCGCGGCGTCGGTGCCGGGCGGCAGCTCGCCCCGCGCGACCGCCGCCGTCACGCACGGGGACCACTCCGCGATGCGGACCGCATAGAACCGGCGCAGCGCCTCGGCCGCGCGGTCGTCGCAGGTCGCGGCCACGATGACCGCGCGGAACAGCGGGCCCTGCCGTGGATCGGTCACCGTGCGCTGGACCAGGCGGGCGTTGGCACGCAGGTCCTCGGTCACCGAGCCGGTGTCGGTACGCGGTGACGACTGGTCGGCCATGTCCTCGAGGAGGTCGGCGACCAGGTTCGCGGTCGTCTGCCAGCGGCGGTACACGGTTGTCTTGCCCACCACCGCCCGGCGTGCCACGTCGGCCAGGTCCAGGCGGTCGAAGCCGTGCTCGACGAGGGCGTCGGCGGCCGCTTTCAGGACGGCGGCGCGTACCCGGGCGGTCCGCCCACCCGGCCGCACTGTGCCGACGGTCATAACGGAACCTCAGTTTCATTAGGCGACAACGCTGCTAGCGTAGTCCTCGCCTTAACGGAACCATAGACCCGTTAGCGAGAGGATGAATCATGGAACATCGACGGCTTGGGGCGTCCGGGCTGATGGTGCCCGCACTGAGTTTCGGCGCCGGGACGTTCGGCGGGTCCGGACCACTCTTCGGAGCCTGGGGCAGCACCGGCGCGCAGGAGGCACGCCGCCTCGTCGACATCTGTCTCGACGCCGGGATCACCCTGTTCGACACGGCCGACGTCTACTCCGGCGGCGCCTCCGAGGAGGTCCTCGGCCAGGCGATCAAAGGCCGGCGCGACCAGGTGCTGATCTCGACGAAGAGCGGCCTGCCGACCGGCGACGGACCGCAGGACTGGGGAACGTCGCGCGCCCGCCTGCGGCGCTCGGTCGAATCCGCGCTGCGCAGGCTCGGCACCGACCACATCGACCTGTTCCAGCTGCACGCCTTCGACGCGGGCACCCCGATCGGCGAGGTCGTCGCGGCCCTCGACGACCTCGTGCGGGCCGGCAAGATCCGGTACCTCGGGGTGTCCAACTTCGCCGGCTGGCAACTCATGAAATCGCTCGCAACCGCCGACCGCGACCACCGCAGCCGCTACGTCGCGCACCAGGTCTACTACTCGCTGATCGGGCGCGACTACGAGTGGGAACTGCTGCCGCTCGGCCTCGACCAGGGCGTCGGCGCGGTCGTCTGGAGCCCGCTGGGCTGGGGACGGCTCACCGGCAAGATCCGCCGAGGCACGCCGCTGCCCGCCGGAAGCCGCCTGCACACGACCGCCGACTTCGGGCCGCCGGTCGACGACGAGCACGTGTTCCGCGTCGTCGACGTCCTCGACGAACTGTCGAAGGAGACCGGCAGGGCCGTGCCCCAGATCGCGGTGAACTGGCTGCTGCAGCGCCCCACCGTCGCCACCGTGATCATCGGCGCCCGCAACGAGGAACAGCTTCGCCAGAACATCGGCGCGGCCGGCTGGTCACTCACCGCCGACCAGATCGCCCGCCTCGACGCCGCCAGCGACCGCACCGCCCCGTACCCGCACTTCCCCTACCAGCGCCAAGAGGGATTCGCAAAACTCAACCCAGGGTCTCTTTCTCACTCTCGGTGAGCGCTTGTGCGTACGCGGTGAAGGGCTGGAGTCGCGCGGGGAGCGCGCACACTAGGTTGAGGTGGTGACGGTTTCGAGGTGGCGGGTTCTGGTCGCGCCGTTCGTGGTGCTGGTGGCTGCTCTGCTGGCAGGGCCTGGCGCGGCGCGCGCTGATGCGCCGCTGCGGCTGGAGATGCAGGTGATCGACCGGGCTGACGCCGTCGACAACCGTGCGCCGATCGACGACGCGCTCGCCGAGTTGCAGCGGGAGACCGGGATTCAGTTGTGGGTGGTGTTCGTCGAGTCGTTCGACGCCGTGCCGGCGCAGCAGTGGACCGACGAGACGGCCCAGCTCAGCGACCTGGGTGACCGGGACGCGCTGCTGGCTGTCGCCACCGTGGATCGTTCCTATGCCTATTCGTTTCCGGACGACTCGAGGCTGAGCGACAGCGAGCTGGCGGAGGTTGCCGAGAACGACATCGAGCCCGCGCTGGCGAAGGGTGACTGGTCCGGTGCGGTGGTTGCCGGTGCGGCCGGTTTTCAGGAAGCGGCAGGCGGCAGCGGCGGCCTGATCTGGGCAGTGCTGTTCATCGGGTTGATCCTGGTGGGCGCGCTGGTGTGGGTGATGCTGCGGCGGCGCCGGAAGCCGGCCCCGGTTCCGGAGGTCGCCGCTGGTCCCAGCCTGGAAGAGCTGAGCACCCGGGCGAACGCGCTGCTCATCGAACTGGATGACAACCTGCGGGCCAGTGAGCGCGAAGGTTCGCTGGCCTCGGCGCAATACGGGGTGACAGTCACGAAGCCGTTCGACGAGGCGCTGGCGTTCGCCCGGGGGAACGTGGCGGAGGCGTTCCGGCTGCGGATGACCCTTGAGGAGGAGCCGGCACCGGACGCTGCCGCTCGCCGCGGCACGCTCCTGCGGATCATCGAGCTCTGTGAGGCGGCCGACGCGCGGCTGGACGCGGAGTCGGAAGCCTTCGACCAGCTCCGGGATCTGGAAGGGCGGGCAGCCGAGGTCGCCGGCGAGCTGGAGCGGCAGCGAGTGGCGATCGAGGCCGGGCTCGCCGAGGCGGGTGCTGCGGTCACGGAGCTGGCGGAACGCTACAGCGGGGACTCGGTCACGGGTGTCGCGGGCAATGTCGGCCAGGCGCGGGAGCGGCTGGCGTTCGCGGCCGATGCGCTGGGGCGGGCACGGGCGGCACTTGCCGGCTCGGCCGCTTCGGACTCCTCAGCCCAGGCTGAGGCAGGACCGGCTGAGGCGGGGCAGGCCGGTTCAGGGCCGGCTGAGGCAGCCCGGGCCGGGGCGGGGCGGGCTGAGGCGGCGCTTGCGGTGCGGGCCGCTGAGCAGGCCATCGATCAGGCGGAGCAGCTGGTCACGGCGGTCGGCAAGGCGGTCGCCGATCTGCCGGCTGCCCGGGCCGCCGCTGACGCGTTGATCACCGAGATCACCGGGGAGATCGCTGCCGGTCGGGCGGCCATGGCCGGCGCACGCGCCGGTACTGACGCCGGCGGTCTCGGTGCTGCTGTCGCCGGTGGGGAACTTGCCCTGGCGGAAGCCCGTCAGGCGCTGGGCGCGGCCCGGCCGGACCCGGTGGCGGTCGTGGCGCGGCTCCAGGCCGCTGACGCCGCGCTCGACGTCGCCCTCGCCGCAGCCGTCGACCAGGCCGAACGTGACGCGCGCGCCCGGGCCGTGCTCGCACAGACTCTGCCGCTCGCTCGCGCCGAGATCGCCGCGGCCAACGACTTCATCGGTACGCGACGCGGCGCTGTCGGGCCGGACGCCCGAGTCCGGCTCTCCGAGGCGCTGCGGCACCTGGCGCTGGCCGAGCAGCTGGCCGCGACCGATGCGCACGCCGCGGCGCAGGAGGTCGCGCAGGCTCGCCAGCTGGCCGCCGCGGCGGGGCATGCCGCACAGGCGGACGTGAACAGCTGGAGCAGCGGCGGCTACGGGCGCGGCGGCGGCGTCGACGCCGGGCAGATTGCCGGCGCGGTGCTCGGCGGAATTCTGTCCGGGGCGATGCGCGGCGGCGGGGGCGGGCATGGTGGTTTCGGGCATGGTGGGTTCGGCGGGAGCGGGTCACGGGCCCGCCGAACCGGTGGCGGAGGCGGAGGCGGGCGTCGCGGGGGCGGCGGCCGTTTCTAGACCCAAATTCCTTTTTTGGGCCCACACCCACTGCGGGTGTAACCACATCCGCAGTGGGTGTGGCGCTCAGGACGACTCATCACCGGCCGGAGCCTCCCGATCGTCAGCGGAGAACATCCGCTCCTCATCGAGCGCCGCCGTCTGCACCACCAGAACGTCACAGATGGCGTTCTTCACCACCGCGGCCGGCACCGAACCGAGCAACTGCCCATGACTGGCACCCAGCCCCCGGTTCCCGACAACGATCAAATTGGCCGGATCAGCGCCGACAGCATCGAGCAGAGCCTGCGCCGGATCCCCGGCAACCAGCCGCTGATCGATATACCGGGCCCGTTCCCTGGTCAGCCCGGTGACCGACTTCGCCAGGGCGTCGCGAGCCACGCCGACCCCGTACAGATCCTGGTGGACCCCGGGCTCAGCTTCCGCGGGGGACGGCGATTCCTCCCGATACGCCGTGACCACCACGAGGCGAGCCTGCGCCGCCTGCGCCACCTCAGCCGCCCGATCCACGGCATAAAGGCTGGTGGGCGTCCCGTCCGACCCGACGACGACCCGGTCGTACACGGTGATGCTGCGCTTGCTGCCCAGCGGCACGATGGGCGACTCGTCGGCCTCGTCAGGCGGATTCACCCACAGCATCGCGACAGCGCCGATGCCCAGCAGAATTCCGGCCAGCAGAATGGCGTTGCTGCCCTTGCTGTCGAGCAAATGCTCGAAGATCCAGCCGAATGTCACCGTCTGAATCAGCATCGGGACCACGATCATCATGTTCAGGATGCCCATGTAGACGCCGGTGCGCTTGGCCGGGACCATGCTCGCCACCATCAGGTACGGCACGCCGACCGCGCTGGCCCAGAAAATACCGAGCCCGATCATCGGAATGAGCGCCACGAACTGGTTGTCGATCCGCGCCAGCCAGACCAGCGACAGCGCGGCCATTCCGAGGGCCACCGCGTGCACCCGTTTCGCGCCGATCCGCCGGGCGAAGCCGACGAGGAACAGCGCGGAGACCATCGTGACGAAGTTGTAGGAGGCGTTCTGGAGCCCGCTCCAGCCGATCGCCTCTTCCCAGGCCGGCCCGCCTTCCTGAGGCGTGGCGCCGAAAACCGTCTCGCCGAGGCTCACCGCCACGAACTGCCAGTAGATGAACATGGCGTACCACTGGAAAAGGAAGACCACGCCGATCTTGTGCATCGCGACGGGCATGACGCGTACCGCGTCCGCGATCTCGCGTACCGCATGGTGGAGCCCTTTGGGCGCGGCCCGCATCTCCGCGAGGTCCTCGTCCGAAGGAACCAATTCCTTGGTACGCGCCATCGCGGTCAGCACGGTCAGCAGAATGCAGAAAGTGCCGATCATGAAGCAGACGTACATCCAATAGGGAATCCCGTTGCCGGCGGTCTTCTGGAGCGGCTCGACCTTTTCGAGCAGGAACAGTGACAGGTTCGCCAGGACCGCGCCCGCCCCGGTGAACATGCTCTGGGTCAGGAAGCCGCGCGCCAGCTGTGATTTCGGAAGCCGGTCCGAGATGAACGCCCGGTACGGCTCCATCGACGTGTTGTTGCCGGCGTCGAGCAGCCAGAAGCAGACCACGGCGAGCCACAGGATGCCGACGAACGGGAACAGGAACAGGATCACCGCGCAGAGCAGTGCCCCGGCGGTGATGAACGGGCGGCGGCGGCCCCACCGCGGATGCCAGGTCCGGTCGCTGATCGCGCCGATCAGCGGCTGGATGATCAGGCCGGTGACCGGGCCGGCCAGGTTCAGGATCGGCAACTGCTCGGGTGACGCGCCGATCAGCAGGAACAGCGGGTTCACCGCCGACTGGGTGAGGCCGAAGCTGAACTGAACCCCGAAGAAACCAAGGTTCATCATCAGCAGGGCAGGACCCGACATGAGCGGCTTGCGCTCGGCGTCCGTCGTGACGGTGGCGGAAAGCGTGGTGGTCATGTGGGGACCCCCCTTGTCGGCCGTCAGACCATTGAGCGGAAGCTATGCCCGCTGTAACACGCCCGCAACTTGACGTGACGACAAGCGCTGATCCGTGCGAATTGCCGGGGATGGCGGCCGGCCACGATCTGGACGAGGCTGACAGGGGAGGAGAGGGGACGACGGTGAGTGATTGGCGAAGCATCGTGGTCGGCGTCGACGGTTCACCCGGCAGCCGCAAGGCGCTGAACTGGGCCGCTTCCGAGGCGGCGGCACATCGCACCGAACTGATCGTGATCAACGTGTGGGAGCACACCCTCCTGCCCCCGGCCGGCAGCGTCAGCGTCTCCGAGCGATTCGTCCCGGACGAGAGTCAGCGCACCACCGACGAGTTGCTCCAGGTCATCAAGGACGAACTCGGCGATCAGCCGCCGGTGCTGGTCCAGCCGGTGGTCAGACAGGGCAGCCCGGCGAAGGTGCTGATCGAGGAGTCGGCGACGGCGGAACTCCTGGTGGTCGGCCAGCGCGGGCACGGCGGCTTCGCCGGCCTGGTTCTCGGCTCGGTGAGCCAGCACGTGTCCGCGTACGCCAAATGCACCGTCACCGTGGTCCGCTGACAGCTACCGCTTCAGCCATTCCAGGGTGTGATCCGCGACCCCGCGCCATCCGGCGTCGACGGTCAGTGAGTGGCCGCGGTCCGGGAACTGCTTCAGGTCGGTGGTCGCGGCCGTGTTGCCGTACAGCTTGTAGGCCGCGCGGGTCACCACGTCCGGAACGGTGTGGTCACGCTGCCCGGAAATCAGCAGCAGCGGCCCGCGAGTGGTGTTGCCGGTGTTCACCGCGGCCGGGGAGTTCTTCGCGAAATTGGCGAATGCGCCTTCGAACAACGGCCGGCCCGGCGACGGAATGGTCCAGCGGTTGAACAGCTCGTCCGACTCGGCGTCCGGAATCGCGTTGCCGAACCCGTACCGGAATTGCGGAAGGGTGAGTGAGACGGCCTTGCGCCGGTTCGCGGGGTTGGAGAGGACCGGGAACGCGGAGCGGAGCTGCGCGAACGGCAGCGGTTTGACGCCCTTGATCTGCGCCGGGTCGATCGCGATGCCGGCCGAGCCGAGGCCGAGGCCGAGCAGTTTCTGGGTGATCAGGCCGCCGAACGAATGGCCGATGATGACCGGCGGCGTGGGCAGCCCGCGGATGATCGCGGCGTAATGGTTTGTCACGTCGTCGATACCGAATCCGGCGACGGCCTCCGGGTTGCTGCGGGCGGCGGCGACGGTTTCCGGCTCACCGGGCCAGCCGGGCGCGATCGGGTCGTAACCGCGCTCGGCGAAAAGGTCGCTCCACGGCTGCCACGAGGACGCGTGCAGCCAGAGACCGTGGATGAAGACGACGGGGGTGTTCATCGTTAAGCTCCTCTTTGTCGATCGGCGTTCGCCGATGACAAAAGGATCGCTCGGCAGTCATGGCCGTCGAATCAGTCGTTCGACCTAATCCGGTGACTCAGTCATCGAGGTCATCCAGCGCGTCTCGCAGTGCGGCCCGGGAGGTGATCCCCAGCTTCGGGAAAATCCGGTACAGATGGGCGCCGACCGTCCGTGGCGACAGGAACAACCGCTCGCCGATCTGCTTGTTGCTGAGCCCGGTCGCGGCGAGATCGGCGATGAGCCGCTCCTGCGTGGTGAGTGGTTGTGCACGAACAGCTCCGGGCCGCCCCAAACCTAGCTCGTGCCTCGCCCGCTCCGCCCAGCTGTGCGCGCCGAGCCGCTCGAACGTCTCCAACGCATCACTCAGCGCCACCCGCGCCTCGCTGATCATTTTCTGCCGGCGCAGCCATCCGCCCTCGGCCAGCCGGATCCGCGCCCGCTCGAACGGGAAGTCGAGCCCGGCCGGCAATCCCGCCGCCGCGCCGAACGCCGCCTGTGAAGGATCGGTCATCGCCTCCGCTCCGGCCACGAGCAACGCCAGGCGCGGCGAGACCTCCGCGATCCCCTCCCGCTTCGCGGCGGCCAGATGGGTACGCGCCAGCTCATCCCGTCCCGTGTGCAGCGCCGCCTCGACGAGATCCAAAAGCGTTCGCGACGAGTGCTGAACGAACGGCGGGAAGGTTCCGGGGCTGGTGATGCCGATCGCGTACGTCCAGGCGGTTTCGTAGTCGCCGCTGCTCAACGCGGACAGCAGGCCGATCTCCTCGGCGAACTGGATCAGGAACCCGACCCGCCGGGGCCGCGCCCACGCGTCGACGACCGCCTGCAGCTCGGCGGCCCGCGCGGTGTCACCCCGCTGGGCGGCGACGATGCCGAGGAACACCCGGAACTGATGGCCGAACAGGTCGTACCCGTGTTCCTCGGTGAGCGCGAGGCCCTGCTCGCCGACGCGTACCGCCTCGTCCCACCGTCCGGCGGCGATGCCGTCGAACATCACCAGCTGCAGGATCGTCATGAGCGACGACGCCGCGCCGGAGTCCCGTTCCCGCTCGGCAGTCCGCCGCAGGTACGGCCGGAACTCGGCGAGGATGTCGGCCCAGAACGCCGCGACACCCAGCCGCATGAGATCCCAGGGCTCGGCAAAATCGGTCACCGCCTCCCTGAGGCGATCTTTGATGGGTGCACCCCTGCGGACCACGTCACTCCAGGCGTCGCGGCACAGCAGAGTGGTCGGCGGAAGACGGCCGTGAACCTTCTCGGTCACCTCAACGGTGACCACCCACGCGGCCGGGTCGGCGGCGAACAGACTGAGCGCCAGCAACAGATTGACCAGCCGGGTCAGCATCACATCGTCGAGCTGCGCGTGCCGGGCACGGAGAACCCCGGCGACCACACTGTGCATCGCCACGTCACCGTGGCGATAGAGCGCGATGTACGCGGCCGTCAGCACCGCATCGGGCGACGACACCCGCCCGCCGGCCTGATCGGCAGCGGCCACCAGGATCTCCGCCCGCTCCAGCAGACCGGCCTGCCCGGCGACATAGGCCGCGTCGGCGAGCAGCCGCGCACGTTCCTTCGGCCGTGGATGCAGCTCGGCGGCGCGGGTCAGCCAGTGCACGGCGGTGGTCGCACCTCCTCGGCGTACCGCTGACCGCGCGGCACGCTCCAGCTCCTCGGCGATCTCGGGGTCCGGGTCGACAGCGGCTGCGGCCCGGTGCACGGCACGTCGTTCCAGGTCCGCGGCGTACCGCCCGGCGAGGGCAGCGTGCGCCGCCCGGCGTTCGTTCGGCGACGCGGTCTGTACGACGGCGGAGCCGACCAGGGGATGACGGAAGGCCGGCTCGGAGTCATGGAGCTCGGAGTCATCGAGAAGGCCGGCCGCACGTGCCGCGGTCGTCGTCTCAGGGGTGTAGTGCGGACCGTGATCCTGATGCCGCCCGGCACCGTCGAGAGCCATCAGCAGCAGCTCACGGCGTTCCTCATCGGGCAGCGCCCGGATCCGATCAGCGAAGATCTGCTCCAACCGGCGGGGCAGCGACAGCGTCCCCTCGGTGTTTCCCTGCCTGTTCGCCGGCAGCTCGACCAGGGCCAGGGGATTACCGTCGGCGTACTCCAAAGTCTGTCGCCGGGCATCCGCACTCAGCCCGGGGAACCGCTCGTCGAGCAGCTGGGCGGCATCCTCGGGCGACAGCGGCGCGACAACCAAGTCGGTGAACCCGGCATCGTCGAACCCCGACGGTTCCGTGTCCCGAACCGCTACCACCAGACGAATCGGCAGCTCGTCGAGGCGCCGCGCCACAAACGCGCACACCTGCACACTCGGCACGTCGAACCACTGACCGTCATCGACGATCAACAGCAGCGGCGTCTCGGCACCCGCCAACGACAGCAGGTCGAGCACCGCCACACCCAGCGCCATCACCGACGGCGCCCGCTCCGGAATCCCACCCAGCACCGCGGTCAGCGTCGCCCGATGTGCGGGCTCCATCTCCGCCGCCCGCCCGAGCAGCGGATGCAGCAGCTGATGCAGCCCGGCATAGGCAAAATCGGTCTCCGCCTGCACCCCTGCGGCACGCAGCACCCTCGTGCCGCTCGCCCTGGCATCGGTGGCGACAGCATCGAGCAGGGCGCTCTTCCCGACGCCCGCAGACCCTCGCAAGATCAAAGACCCATCAAGTTCCTTGAGTACGCCCAGCTCATGCGCCCGTCCGACAAGGGAATTCGACTGCTCGCGTGCCACGCCGGCTCCTTAGGCTTTTCGCGTCCTGATCATTGTGACCCAGCTCGCTGGACCCCGATTTGGCGGCGTGCGTAGGGGCGCTGTAATGTTTTCCAAGCCGCCAGGGAAACGGGCGAGCGAGCGGGACTCGAAAGAGGCCCGGCGCGGCCGGCCTGGAGGACACCCCAAGAAATGATCACGGTGCTTCATCGTGTAACGTTCTGCGGGTCGAACAAAGCCCCGGCTTCTTGCCGCGAAAGCGGTGGTGAATCGGTGTGCGGTTGTTCTTTGAGAACTCAACAGGGTGCTTGATAAGCCAGTGCCAATAATGGCATTACCCCGACCCATCTCTTACCGGGGATGGGTGGGAGATTCCTTTGGCAACATTTGTTTGTTGCCGGGACGCTTTTCCAAAGATTTTGTTGGAGAGTTTGATCCTGGCTCAGGACGAACGCTGGCGGCGTGCTTAACACATGCAAGTCGAGCGGAAAGGCCCTTCGGGGTACTCGAGCGGCGAACGGGTGAGTAACACGTGAGTAACCTGCCCCAGACTTTGGGATAACCCTCGGAAACGGGGGCTAATACCGGATATTACTTTGCATCGCATGGTGCTTGGTGGAAAGTTTTTCGGTTTGGGATGGACTCGCGGCCTATCAGCTTGTTGGTGAGGTAATGGCTCACCAAGGCGAGGACGGGTAGCCGGCCTGAGAGGGCGACCGGCCACACTGGGACTGAGACACGGCCCAGACTCCTACGGGAGGCAGCAGTGGGGAATATTGCACAATGGGCGGAAGCCTGATGCAGCGACGCCGCGTGAGGGATGACGGCCTTCGGGTTGTAAACCTCTTTCAGCAGGGACGAAGCGCAAGTGACGGTACCTGCAGAAGAAGCGCCGGCCAACTACGTGCCAGCAGCCGCGGTAAGACGTAGGGCGCGAGCGTTGTCCGGATTTATTGGGCGTAAAGAGCTCGTAGGCGGCTTGTCGCGTCGAATGTGAAAACTCGGGGCTCAACTCCGAGCTTGCATTCGATACGGGCAGGCTAGAGTTCGGTAGGGGAGACTGGAATTCCTGGTGTAGCGGTGAAATGCGCAGATATCAGGAGGAACACCGATGGCGAAGGCAGGTCTCTGGGCCGATACTGACGCTGAGGAGCGAAAGCGTGGGGAGCGAACAGGATTAGATACCCTGGTAGTCCACGCTGTAAACGTTGGGCGCTAGGTGTGGGGGACCTCTCCGGTTTTCTGCGCCGCAGCTAACGCATTAAGCGCCCCGCCTGGGGAGTACGGCCGCAAGGCTAAAACTCAAAGGAATTGACGGGGGCCCGCACAAGCGGCGGAGCATGCGGATTAATTCGATGCAACGCGAAGAACCTTACCTGGGTTTGACATCGCCGGAAAACTCGTAGAGATACGGGGTCCTTCGGGGCCGGTGACAGGTGGTGCATGGCTGTCGTCAGCTCGTGTCGTGAGATGTTGGGTTAAGTCCCGCAACGAGCGCAACCCTCGTCCCATGTTGCCAGCATTTAGTTGGGGACTCATGGGAGACTGCCGGGGTCAACTCGGAGGAAGGTGGGGATGACGTCAAGTCATCATGCCCCTTATGTCCAGGGCTTCACGCATGCTACAATGGCCGGTACAAAGGGCTGCGATACCGTGAGGTGGAGCGAATCCCAAAAAGCCGGTCTCAGTTCGGATCGGGGTCTGCAACTCGACCCCGTGAAGTCGGAGTCGCTAGTAATCGCAGATCAGCAACGCTGCGGTGAATACGTTCCCGGGCCTTGTACACACCGCCCGTCACGTCACGAAAGTCGGCAACACCCGAAGCCGGTGGCCTAACCCCTTGTGGGAGGGAGCCGTCGAAGGTGGGGCTGGCGATTGGGACGAAGTCGTAACAAGGTAGCCGTACCGGAAGGTGCGGCTGGATCACCTCCTTTCTAAGGAGCAACTTTCCGCGAAAGCGGACAGTAGCCCGCACCGCCCGAATGTGGTGGTGGGGTGCTCAAAGGCGGAGACACTGGCCAGTTATCTGCCGGCAACGGCCGAATCAGTCTTAGTACACGCAGCTTGCTGTGAAGGAACGGGCTCTCGGTGCGGCTGGGAGACGGCGAAAAACAAGCATCCTGTTGGGTATCTGAAAGAACAACCCTTTGTGGTTGGTCTTCAATGCCAGGCGTGATTCGGCAACTCATACCGTTCGGTTTTCCGGGGTTTGGTGGGTTGTGGATCGAATCGCGGGTTGGTCGTTGGTTGAGAATTGCACAGTGGACGCGAGCATCTTGTTTTTTGTGGTTAAGTTGTCAAGGGCGAACGGTGGATGCCTTGGCACCAGGAGCCGATGAAGGACGTGGGAGGCCGCGATAGGCCTGGGGGAGCTGCCAACCTAGCTGTGATCCCAGGGTGTCCGAATGGGGAAACCTAGCACGAGTCATGTCGTGTTATCCGTGCCTGAATTCATAGGGCATGTGAGGGGAACGCGGGGAAGTGAAACATCTCAGTACCCGTAGGAAGAGAAAACAACCGTGATTCCGTGAGTAGTGGCGAGCGAAAGCGGATCTAGCCTAAACCAGATACGTGTGATACCTGTCAGGGGTTGCGTATTCGGGGTTGTGGGACCCACTTGATTGTTCTGACAGACAGTCGAAGAGTTACAAAGTTTCATGCTAGTCGAACGACGTGGGAAAGTCGGCCGTAGACGGTGAGAGCCCGGTAGACGAAAGTGTGTGACCTCTTTGTGGTGTTCCCGAGTAGCAGCGGACTCCTAGAATCTGCTGTGAATCTGCCAGGACCACCTGGTAAGGCTGAATACTTCCTGGTGACCGATAGCGGACAAGTACCGTGAGGGAATGGTGAAAAGTACCCCGGGAGGGGAGTGAAATAGTACCTGAAACCGTTCGCCTACAATCCGTCAGAGCCACCCTAGCAGTGGTGATGGCGTGCCTTTTGAAGAATGAGCCTGCGAGTTAGTGGCATGTGGCGAGGTTAACCCGTGTGGGGTAGCCGTAGCGAAAGCGAGTCTGAAGAGGGCGCTCTTTAGTCGCATGTTCTAGACCCGAAGCGGAGTGATCTAGCCATGGGCAGGTTGAAGCGTGGGTAAGACTACGTGGAGGACCGAACCCACCAACGTTGAAAAGTTGGGGGATGACCTGTGGTTAGGGGTGAAAGGCCAATCAAACTCCGTGATAGCTGGTTCTCCCCGAAATGCATTTAGGTGCAGCGTCGCGTGTTTCTTGCCGGAGGTAGAGCACTGGATGGTCTAGGGGGCCCACAAGCTTACTGAAATCAGCCAAACTCCGAATGCCGGTAAGTGAGAGCGCGGCAGTGAGACTGCGGGGGATAAGCTTCGTAGTCGAGAGGGAAACAGCCCAGATCGCCAGCTAAGGCCCCTAAGCGTGTGCTAAGTGGAAAAGGATGTGGGATCGCATTGACAACCAGGAGGTTGGCTTAGAAGCAGCCACCCTTTAAAGAGTGCGTAATAGCTCACTGGTCAAGTGGTTCCGCGCCGACAATGTAGCGGGGCTCAAGCACACCGCCGAAGCTGTGGCATTCACACATTAACTTCGCTTCAAGACGTGTTCTTGTTGTGCAGGTGTGTGGATGGGTAGGGGAGCGTCGTATGGCGGGTGAAGCGGCGGAGTGATCCAGCCGTGGACGCCATACGAGTGAGAATGCAGGCATGAGTAGCGAATGAAGGGTGAGAACCCCTTCCGCCGGATGACCAAGGGTTCCAGGGGCAGGCTAATCCGCCCTGGGTGAGTCGGGGCCTAAGGCGAGGCCGAGAGGCGTAGTCGATGGATAACGGGTTGATATTCCCGTACCCGCGTAGAAGCGCCCAAGACGAACCTCATAGTACTAACTACTTGAAGTGCCGGCGACCTTCGGGTCAAGGGCAGGACGACTAGGACCTTTGTGGGTAGTAGTTTAGCGATGGGGTGACGCAGGAAGGTAGATGATCCCGGCCGGTGGTTGTGCCGGGGTAAGCGTGTAGGCCGTACCGTAGGCAAATCCGCGGTGCATATGAGGCTGAGACGTGATGCCGAGCCGTTCTGGTGAAGTCATTGATCCTATGCTGCCGAGAAAAGCCTCTAGCGAGCTTCGAGCGGCCCGTACCCTAAACCGACACAGGTGGTCAGGTAGAGAATACCGAGGCGACGGGTGAACTGTGGTTAAGGAACTCGGCAAATTGCCCCCGTAACTTAGGGAGAAGGGGGGCCGGACGCGTGAAGCCCCTTGCGGGTGGAGCGTGGTATGGCCGCAGAGAGCAGGGGGAAGCGACTGTTTACTAAAAACACAGGTCCATGCGAAGTCGTAAGACGATGTATATGGACTGACGCCTGCCCGGTGCTGGAACGTTAAGGGGACCTGTTAGCGAGTAATCGCGAGGCGGAGAACTTAAGCGCCAGTAAACGGCGGTGGTAACTATAACCATCCTAAGGTAGCGAAATTCCTTGTCGGGTAAGTTCCGACCTGCACGAATGGCGTAACGACTTCCCCACTGTCTCAACCACAGGCCCGGCGAAATTGCAGTACGAGTAAAGATGCTCGTTACGCGCGGCAGGACGGAAAGACCCCGGGACCTTTACTATAGCTTGACATTGGTATCCGAATTTAATTGTGTAGGATAGGTGGGAGCCGGTGAAGCTCGGACGCCAGTTCGGGTGGAGGCATTGTTGAAATACCACTCTGTTGGGTTTGGGTATCTAACTTGCGGCCCTGATCGGGTCGAGGGACAGTGTCTGGTGGGTAGTTTAACTGGGGCGGTTGCCTCCTAAAGGGTAACGGAGGCGCCCAAAGGTTCCCTCAGCCTGGTTGGCAATCAGGTGTTGAGTGTAAGTGCATAAGGGAGCTTGACTGTGAGACTGACGGGTCGAGCAGGGACGAAAGTCGGGACTAGTGATCCGGCACTTGCGTGTGGAAGCGGTGTCGCTCAACGGATAAAAGGTACCCCGGGGATAACAGGCTGATCTTCCCCAAGAGTCCATATCGACGGGATGGTTTGGCACCTCGATGTCGGCTCGTCGCATCCTGGGGCTGTAGCAGGTCCCAAGGGTTGGGCTGTTCGCCCATTAAAGCGGTACGCGAGCTGGGTTTAGAACGTCGTGAGACAGTTCGGTCCCTATCCGCCGTGCGCGTTGGATACTTGAGAAGGGCTGTCCCTAGTACGAGAGGACCGGGACGGACGAACCTCTGGTGTGCCAGTTGTTCCGCCAGGAGCATGGCTGGTTGGCTACGTTCGGAAGGGATAACCGCTGAAAGCATCTAAGCGGGAAGCCTGCTTCGAGATGAGGTATCCCACCACCTTGAGTGGGTAAGGCTCCCAGTAGACTACTGGGTTGATAGGCCGGAAATGTAAGCACGGTAACGTGTTGAGTTGACCGGTACTAATAGGCCGAGGGCTTAACCACCCTAAATTTTATGCTTACGCGTCCACTGTGTGATTCACAGCAAACGAACAACCACCTCGTTTGCCGGCCTTTGGCTGGCATATCGGGTTGCTGGTTCTTCGCTGCGCTGAAAGGTGTTTCGGTGGTCATAGCGGAGGGGAAACGCCCGGTTACATTCCGAACCCGGTAGCTAAGCCCTCCAGCGCCGATGGTACTGCACTCGGGAGGGTGTGGGAGAGTAGGACGCCGCCGGACTCAACTTGTATGAAAGCCCACCCGGGTATCCGGGTGGGCTTTCTGCGTTTCTGCGCCGTTTTTTGCTGCCGGCTTGGACGGTTTTGGGGCGGGGATAGGCCACGCAGGGCGGTCAGGCTTGATCCCTGCGTGGCCTATCCCCGCCCCGAAACCTTGCCTACTCGATCGACTTTCGGTCAGCCTGGGTGGTCGAGGAAACTCGGCGGCCTTTGCGGGTCCGCGCCGGCATTGATTGCTGCTTGCGGTATTTCACGCGAGGCGACTCCCGCACTGCGACAGCCCGCCACTCGCCCTTGCTCGCCACTCGCCCTTGCCGGCTTGCTTGTCTGGTCCTTGCCGGCTTGCTTGTCTGCTCTTATTCGATAGGTTCGGCTGGTCTTGGCGGCCGCTTGTGTCGTCTGCGCGGGTCGTGCTTCCGGCTAACGCTCTTGGCCATCGCCGGGCGGCGGGCTGAGCCATGGAGGTCTCATCAACCTTGACGGGCTCCTACCGGTGCGGGTGCGCCGGGAACGTCCGTTGTGTCGGCTTCGGAGTCCGTTGCCGGTGCGGAGGAGCTGGCGGGTCTGTCGCGGCGGACGATCATGACGGTTGTAGGACGATGGCACGAGATTCCGTAGCGGGTCGCCGGTGGTGAAGTCGCCTCGTATCACGTAGTTGATGGCGAGCCGTTCAGCTCGTGGCTCCAGCATCCGCGGTTCCGCATGGTCAAGCGATCGGCGAACCGGCGATGCCAGCGACCGGCAGGCGTGGGGATGTCACGTCGCAGGCAGGCCGGTGACCTCTTCGTAGATTTTGTCGTAGCCTTCGGCGTCTGTCAGATCCAGCAGTCCGTCATCATCCAGGGCATAGACGTTCCTGGCGAAGCAGGCGTTGGTCACGGTGACCAGGTCGGCGATGGAGTGGAACTCGACCACCGGGTCTCCGTGATCCCAGAGCGAGACGACCACCGGTTCCTCGTCCGATGTGGACCAGGCTGCCGCGTACAGGTCGGTGGCGCCGTCGCGTAGTAGCGGGACCCAGTGGGGGTACGGCGGCTCCACCGACCACATATCTTGAGTTTCAGCCAGGGTGACCGGCCAGTACCCCGGAATCACCCAGCAGTCGCCGATCGTCTGGCCCGGTGCGTCGTCGACACCGTCGCACCAGGAGAACCAGGCGAGGACCGCCGCGGGTAGGTCGGCGCCGAGAACGTCGCTGATCTTATCGGGTGACTGTCCGGGCCGTAGGCATGGGGCGACCGGGGCGCCGAGCCGGGTCAACCATCCGCTCCACTCGAGGAGGGCGTCCGGGAGCCTTTTGTCCGTACTCACGTGGAGGAGGCTACCGGACCGGGTGGCGATCATGGTCGATGGACTCTATTGTGCTAGGTAACTAGTGGAATGGGGGCTGGTGGTGATTGAGTTTCATCTTGACGGGCGATCCGGGGTGGCGCCCTATATGCAGCTCATCCAGCAGGTTCGGCACGCGCTTCGGCTGGGGGTGCTGCATGAGGGGGACAAGCTGCCCACCGTCAAAGAGGTGGTGGCTCGGGTCGCCATCAACCCGAACACGGTGTCCAAGGCCTATCGGGAGCTTGAGTACGAAGGGCTTGTCTCGGCTCGGCCAGGGTTGGGGACCTTCGTGACCCGGACCCTGGGAGGGGAGTCGCTCGACCGGCATGAGCCGCTGCGGCTTGAGCTGGAGCGATGGCTTGGCACGGCTCGGGAGGCCGGGCTTGATGACGAGAGCATCGAGGCGTTGATGGTCAGCGCGTTCCGGTCGTTTTCGGCAGCCGGGGCCGGAGGACGGACATGACTGACGCGCTCACCGCGCACCACCTCACCAAACGGTACGGGAGACGCATGGCGCTCGCCGACTGCACCCTCGAGATCCCGGCCGGCCGGGTTGTCGGGCTGGTCGGGCCGAACGGCGCCGGCAAGTCGACTCTGCTTCAGCTGGCCTGCGGGCTGCTCGATCCGACCGCGGGGCGGCTCGAGGTGCTCGGGAAGAGGCCGGTCAGCGGCGTCAAGGAAGTCGGCTTCGTCGCTCAGGACACCCCTGTCTATTCCGGCCTGACCGTCGCCGAGCACCTCACGTTGGGTGCGCGACTCAACCCGTCCTGGGATCGGGCTCTCGCCGACCGCCGGGTCGAGCAGGTCGGGCTGGACCCCACGCAGAAGGCCGGGAAGCTATCCGGTGGGCAGCGCGCCCAGCTGGCACTGACCGTTGCCGCCGCCAAACGGCCGGAACTGCTGCTGCTCGACGAACCGGTGGCGGCACTCGATCCGCTCGCCCGGCGTACGTTCCTGCAAGGGTTGATGGAGCTCACCGCCGACCAGGGGATCAGCGTCATCATGTCGTCGCACCTGGTCGCCGACCTGGAGCGGGTCTGTGACTACCTGATCGTGCTGGTGGCCTCCGAGGTACGCGTGGCCGGCGACGTCGACGACCTGCTCGCCAGCCACCACCGGCTGGCCGGGCGCCGCCGGGACTCCTCGGGACTCGCGGTGCTGGAAAAGAGCGTGGCCGTCATCGAGGAGAGTCACACCGACGTCCAGTCCACACTGGTCGTTCGCAGCACCGCCCCGATCGACGACCCGTCGTGGCAGGTGGATCGGCTTGACCTGGAGGATGTCGTGCTGGCGTACCTGAGTGGGGGACCCCGATGATCTGGCTGGCGTGGCGGCAGTTCCGGGTGCAGGCGCTGTCGGTCGCTGGTGGTCTGCTGGTGTTCGTGGGTGCGCTGGCACTGACCTGGACCCGGGTGACCACCCTTGCCGAGGAGACCGGGTTCACCGGCTGCCGGGACGACGTCGCGTGCCGGGATGCCGCTGATCGGTTCCTGCGGGCGATCGGGCACGAGTCGGCCGGGGCGCTCTACCTTGCCGGTCTGGTGTTGCTGCTTGTTCTGCCCGCCCTGCTCGGCATCTTCTGGGGTGCGCCACTGGTGGCGCGGGAGCTGGAGTCCGGCACGTACCGGATGGTTTTCAGTCAGACGGTGAGCAGGCGGCGATGGCTGCTGGTGAAGCTGGCGGTCGGCGGCATCGCCGCCGCGCTGAGCGTGGGCCTGGTCAGTCTGGTGCTGACCCGGTGGGCGGCGCCGATCGACGCGGCGGGGTCGAGCCGGGTCGAGCCGATCACGTTTCTGGCCCGGGGGATCGTGCCGGTCGCGTCGGCGGTGCTGGCGTTCGCGGTCGGGGTCGCCGTCGGGCTGGTGCTGCGGCGCACGCTGACCGCGATGGCGGTGACGCTGCTGCTCGTCGTGGCTGTTCAAGTCGTCGCCACGCCGGTGATGTTGCGCCTGCTGGCTCAGCCGATCACCACGGTCACCCCGCTGCGAGCGGACACGCCGATGGTTCTGATCGTGAATACCGGCACTGTCCATCTTGATGCCGGCAACGACCGGATATCGGGTGCTTGGATGATCGAAGAGAGCGTTGTGACACAGGCCGGAAAGGCATTCACCGGTCCGGTCGACGCCACCAAATGCAACATCAGCGTCAAGGGTGAACTCCCGGAACAATGCCGCGACTGGCTGGTCGCGCAGAACCTCGGCCACCAACTCACCTACGTGCCCGGCACCCGTTTCTGGCCGCTGCAATGGCGCGTTTTCGGTGTTCTGAGCGCCCTTACCGTCGCCCTCGTCCTGTTCAGTGGCGGATATCTGGGTGGGACACCGTGGTCACCTTTCCGCCGCGGATCGTCAGCAGCGCCGGCCACCAGGTCGGCTCGTCGTCCATGATCCGGAAGCCGCCGGCGGGGTCCTCCGACCATGCCGTGCGGAATGGCCAGCCGATGAGCCGGGGCCGGTCGCGCGCGGTGGATCAGCCGTGGTTGAGGAACCCAGCGTTTGCTCAGGCGGTGGGCCGGGCCGCGTCCAGCAGGAAGTCCACCGATTGCTTGATCAGGATGGCGGTGCCTGCGGTGTCGAGTTCGGGCAGCATGTGGGTGCCGCCGGGCACCGGCTCGACGATCGCCGGCACACCGTGATCGTGCAGCGCGCCGGCCAGCCGGGTGCTCTGCCGGAACGGGACGGCGGTGTCGGCGTCGCCGTGCACCAGCAGGAACGGTGGGGCGCCGGCGTGCACGTGGTGGACCGGGCTCGCCGCCGTCAGCCGTTCCAGCGAGTCACCGCCGACCAGCGCGGTTTCGCGGCTCAGGTCGCTCACGCCGTCGGCCGCCAGCGCTCCGAGATCTGTGGGGGCATACCAGCAGACCACCGCCTCGAAACCGCCCCCGAGGCCGGCGAGGGCCGCCAGGTGACCGCCGGCCGAGACACCCCACGCCACGGTGTGCTCGGTGGTGACACCGAAATCAGCGTGTCGCCCGGCGAGGAAGCCGGCGGCGGCGCGCACGTCGTCCAGCTGGGCCGGGAACCGCGCCTCGCCGCTGAGCCGGTAGTCGATCGAGGCGACCGCGAGGCCCGACTCCGCCACGTGCTCGAAGAACGACGGGAAAGAACCAGGCCCGACGGTACGGCTGCCGACCCGCCACCCGCCGCCGTGCAGATAGAGGCAGAGGGCGGCCGGTTTCTCCGGCACGTACAGGTCGAGGGCGAGCGGCCGGTAACCGGGCACCCGCGCGTAGACCACCTCGCGGTGGACGGTGATCACGCAGGCGCCTTGTGGAAACGACCGGCCTGCATGATGGCGACCAGGTTGGCCTGGTCCTGCAGCACGCGTACGTCCTCGGCCGGGTTGCCGCGAACGACGAGCACGTCGGCGACCCAGTTCGGCTTCAGCATGCCGATGTCGCCGAGGCCGAGCAGCTCCCCGCCGTGCTTGGTGGCCGCGGTCAGCACTTCGAGAGGTGTGTAGCCGAGGACGTCGACGAAGAGTTCGAGGTCGCGGGCGTTGCGGCCGATCGGGTTGTTCGGGAATCCGTAGTCACCGCCGGGCAGGGCGCGGATGCCGCGTTTGCGGATCTCCGGGTAGACGGCGGCCATGCCCTCCAGCGCGTCGACCGAGCCCATCTTCTGCGCGACCTCGCGGGTGATGCCGAACTCCTCGCCCTCGTGCACGTTGGCGTAGATGATGCCGGGCGCCGGCGAGACGAAGACCGTGTCCTTGACCGATTCGAGCAGGTCGAGGCCCTCCTCGTCGGCGTACGTGCAGTGGTAGATGGAGCGGAAGCCGGCGCGGACGGCCATTTTCACCGACTCGGCGGACTGGGCGTGGCAGTTCAGCCAGACGCCTGCTTCGCGAGCGGCCTCACCGGCCGCGTTCGCTTCCTCCTGGCTGTACTGGGTGATCTGCGACCCGCCCGGTGTGAACACGTCGTCGTTGCTGAGCAGGAACTTCACACTGTCGTACCCCTGCTTGGCCATGTCGTGCACCCAGCGGCGGCAGGCGTCGGGGCCTTGCCAGTCGGGCTCGGTGTGGCCGTCCGGGCGTACCGGATGGTTGTCTCTCTCCATGCTGGCCGCGCGCATGCGCGGACCTGGCACCGCGCCTGCCTTGATCTTGTCCCGGAGGATGACCTCGACCGGCATCGGCAGCAACGAGCCGGCCGAGTACGCCGAGGTGAAGCCGGCGTCGAGCAGGATGCGCGCGTTGCGCTCGGCGCGGGCGAGCTCGCTGGGCAGGCCCTCGATGTGGTGGAAGAACGAGACGTCGAGCGGCGGGTTGAACGACGGATCGATGTGGCCGACGGCCGACGGGAACGTCAGGTGCGCGTGCGACTCGATCAGGCCGGGCATCACGGTGCAGCCGGTGGCGTCGACGATCTGATCGGTTGTCTCGCTGTCGAAAATCGACCAGCCGCTGCGGACCTCGACGACGCGGTCGCCGTCGACGATCACTTCGCCGGGTGCCGGAACCGATCCGCTGCCGTCGAAGACCAGCCCGTTGGTGAAGACCGTGCGTGCCATGCCGTGCCTCTACTTTCATTCTATGAAAGTGGTTTTCCGCTTTTCGTGTTACCCGAGTGTTTCTCGCAGCCCCGGCTGTGTCAACCGCCACATCCTGTGGGTTCGAAACTCTGGACAGTGAGTGACGGCGGTCATACAGTCGCCTCACATTCACCGAAACTCACTTTCATACAGTGAGAATGCCTGCGTGGAGAGATGATGACCCAGACCCCCGAGGCCGACCTCGAAGTGGCCCTGCACGCCGACGCCCCGCCGCCGAAGCTCCTCCTCCCCGCACTGGTGCTGGCCGCGTTCGGCCTCTACTTCGCCAGCCTCACGCCGCAGATCGTCACGCTCTCCATCCGCATCGCCGACGTCGCGCCGGCCAACAAGACCGTGGCGCTCTCCACCGTCATCCTGATCGGTGCGGTGCTGTCGATCGCGACGCTTCCGCTGTTCGGTGCGCTCAGCGACCGCACCCGCAGCCGGTTCGGCCGCCGCCGCCCCTGGCTGATCGGCGGCGCCGCGCTCGCCCTGATCGGCCTCGCCATCGCCGGCGCCGTGCCGTCGGTCGCCGGAGTCGCGCTCGGCTGGGCTCTCGCGTCCCTCGGCGCCGGCGCGGCGTTCGCCGGATTCCTCCCGCTCATCCCCGAATTCGTCCCGGACCGCCTGCGCGCCCGCCTCTCCGGCCTGATCGGTTTCGTGGTCTCGCTCGCCGTGCTCAGCGGCGTCCTGCTCGGAAGCGCCCTGGTGGATGCGCCACTGCCGATGCTCGCGCTCCCCGGATTGGTCGCCCTCGGGGCGACGATCTTCCTTGGGTACGTGGTCCGCGACGCTGATCGAGTTTCCCCGGAACCGTTTCCCCGGTACACCGTCCACGACTTCCTGAACAGCTACTGGCTGCGTACCGGTGGTGACCGCGACTTCGCCTGGAACTGGGTGAGCCGGCTGCTGATCGGCCTGGCCTACGTCGGCACCCAGACGTACGCCACCTTCTACCTCACCGACACGGCCGGGCTCAGCATCGACGACGCGGCCGCCAGGTACGCCACGTTCACCGCGATCTCGACACCCGTGTCGGTGGTCTGCTTCCTGCTCTCCGGATATCTCTCCGACCGCCTCGGCCGCCGACGGATCTTCGTGGTGATCGGCGCGATCGTGCTGGCCGCCGGCCTGGTCGTGGCCGCCGTGACGCAGAGCCTCACCGGGTTCCTGATCGGCTGGATCATCCTGAGCATCGGCCAGGCCGTCTATCTCACCGTCGACATCGCGATCGCCGCCGAGGTGGTGCCGGACGAGGCGCACGCCGGCAAGGCGATGAGCGTCTACCAGGTGGCGACGCTGCTGCCGAACGTCGGCGCGCCGCTGGTCGCGGTGGCGGTCCTGGCGGTGAGTGGGCAGGACAACTACCCGGCGTTCTTCACGGTCCTGGCGGTGCTGGGCGTGCTCTCCGCGGTGACGGTGACGTTCGTCCGCCGGATTCGCTGATTTAACGGGGTGGTAACAGCCGGGTCTTGACGGCAGGTTGCCACCCCGTAAACGATATCGACCGTCAACGATGGGGGTGAGCGCGTGCGTGCCTACCGCGAGCTGTTCGCCGTTCCCGAGGTGCCGCGGCTGATCCTCGCGATCGTCACGACCCGGCTCGCCCCGCCGATGCTGACTCTCACCCTGCTGCTCGCGGTGGTCGACGCCGGTGGCTCGTACGCGTCCGGCGGCCTCGCCCTGACCGGTTACGCCGTGGCGGTCGCGGTGTGTGTGCCGTTCAGCGCCCGGCTGATCGACCGCTTTCGCGCCCACCGGATCCTGCTCGGCCTGCTGGTGGCGAACCTGGCGGTCTACGCCGTGCTGGCCGCGGCGCTGCTCGGCGGCGCGCACACCGGTGTGCTGATCGCCTGCGCGGCGGCGCTCGGTGTCACGGCGCCGCCGAGCGGACCGGTGGCCCGGGCCACCTGGCCGTCGCTGGTCGACACCGAACGGCTGCAGACCGCGTTCGCGCTCGACGGCGCGCTCAACGAGACGATGTACGTCGGTGGCCCCGTCCTGGTCTCCGCGCTGCTCCTGGTCACCAGCCCGATCGTGGTGCTCGGCCTGGTGGCGGCGATCCTGACCATCGGTGTGCTGCTGCTCGCCGGCACACCGAGTCTGCGGCGCCGCCCCGCGGCCCGCACCGGCTTGCGCCGCGACTACCTGGGTCCGCTCGCCACCGGGCAGGTACGGCTGATCCTGGCCGTCATCATCCTGAGCGCCTTCACGTTCGGTGCCGTGATGGTCGGCGGACCGGCCGCCGCCACCGGCGCCGGAGCCCGCGACGCGGCCGGTGTGCTGGTCGCCGCGATCTGCGTCGGCTCGGTGATCAGCGCCTTGATCTACGGCAGCCGGCGCCGCCGCGGTGCGCCGGGACCGCAGCTCGCGGTGACACACGCGGCGGTGGCGCTCGTGTTCGTCGCCGCCGCCGCATTGGCGCCGGCGCTGCTGCTCCTGGCCCCGTTGCTCCTCCTGGCCGGGCTGGTGATCGGCCCGCAGGACACCCTCATCCAGGTGGTCCTCGGCGAGGCGGCCCCGGAACGCTTCCGCACCGAGGCGTACGCCTGGATGGGCGCGTCGACCTGGGCCGGTTACGCGCTGGGCGCCGGTTTCGCCGGCCAGCTGATCGACGCCACCGGCAACCCGGGCGCGGCGTTCCTCGTGGCAGCCGGGATCTCCCTGCTCGCAGCGCCGCTGTCCCTGCTGGTGAAACCGGCCGCCCAGATCACCGCCGGACAACCGGCTTAGGGGCGCGGAGTTCCCCGTTCCCGCCCTCACCGTCGTGGATCTGCACCCGGTTGTGTGCTGTGCCCGGTGCGCCGTCACTTGTCGTACGTGCTGGGCATGCGGTGTTTGTCAGGGAGTCGAACCCCTGCGCCTGCCCCCGGCGCGCCAGCATGGGCCGGATTACCCGCCGGCCCTCGGGTTCGTGCACGCCTCCACGACGACTACCTGCTCCGCGCTCCTCAGTCCAGCAGATCGGCCTCCCAGTTGATCCGCTGGATGAGCGTGTCCACCTCACGAAGCTCCCGGGCGAGGTCGTCAGCCTGCCGTCGCAGATCGGCCACCGGCAGCGCCGGAATCATCCGCAGCTCGGACCGCAACTGCCGGTACGCCCGCTGCCCGTCACCGGCCGCCGCGTCAGCCGCCGAGGTGACCATGGCGTGCCGCAGCCGCAGAACGTCACGCCGGGCGAGCGCGTCGGTGAGGGTGCCATCCTCGACCGGGGTGGCGGCGTTGGTGCGGTTGATCCGCCGGATCAGCGACTCCAGTTCACCGAGCACGGTGCCGGCCTCGGTCAGCAGGGCAGCCGCATCCTCAGCCGGGGTCTCACCCTCCTGATAACGCGCGCTGCTGGTGACCCGGGCACGCAACTGTTCGGCGCGACGCGACGCATCCGCGCGCAGCGCCAGAGCCTCAGCGAGTTTCATGATCGCCAGTATGCCCCGCTGTCACAGCCGGAGCGTCACCCAGAGCGACCCCCGCGCGAGTGAAGCCCGAAGCGTGTTGACTTCAGGCCTGCTGCGCACCTGAAGTCAACACGGGCAGCCGATTCGCAATTTGCGTGTTGAGTTTGGGCGCGGAGCGCACCCGAAATCAACACGCCGGCCCTGCCACGCGGCTCGTTATCAGTGGATCCTGCCTGCGAGCGCGGCGCGGCGCCCGTGCCGGCCCGCGCCCGTGCCGGCCCGCGCCCGTGCCGGCCCGCGCCCGTGCCGGCCCGCGCCCGTGCCGGCCCGCGCCCGCCGGCCCGCGCCCGCCGGCCCGCGCCCGCCGGCCCGCGCCCGTGCCGGCCCGCGCCCGCGCCGGTGGGGGTCAGGCGCCGACCATGTTGAAGCCGCCGTCGGCCACCATGAAACCGCCGGTCATGTGCGCGGCGTCGTCCGAGGCCAGGAAGAGCGCGGTGCCGGCCAGTTCGGCTGGGCCCGGGATCCGGCCCATCGGCGTCATCGAGCGCAGCTTCTCCGCCCGGCCGGACTTCCAGTCGTCGCGGCGCAGCGTCGCCTCGGTCTCGATGAAGCCGGGCGCGAAGACGTTGACCCGTACGGCCGGGGCGAACGCGGCCGCGTACGACTTGGTCAGGCCGATGATGCCGTACTTCGCGGCGGCGTACTGCGGTGCGCGGGCGCTGCCGCGGACCACCACTGTGGAGCCGACGTTCACGATCGCGCCGTGGCCCTGCTCCAGCATCCGGGCGCCGAACTCGTGGGTGCACAGCAGCGTGCCCTTGATGTCGACGTCGAGGACGTGCTGGATCGACTCCTCGGTGATGTCACGCCACGACATCTGCTCGCGTGCCACGTCACCGACGTTGTTGACCAGCACGTCCAGGCCGCCGAACGCGGTGAACGCGGCGTCGGCCATCGCCTTGATGTCGTCCCAGCTGGTGATGTCGCCCTGGATCAGCACGGCCTCGCCGCCGATCTCGCGGATCCGCTCGGCGGTACGCTCGGCGCCGTCCTTCGACCGGTTGTAGTGCACGCCGACCCGGGCGCCCTCCTGGGCGGCACGGAAGGCGATCTCCGCGCCGAAGCCGGTGCCGGCCCCGGTGACGAGCACCGACCGGCCGGGGAAACGCTGGGTGATGACAGGTGTGGTCACTGATGCTCCTTGAGAACTAGACGAGTACCCGGCCGCCGTCGACGAACAGGATCTGGCCGGTGACGAAAGCGGACCGGTCGGACGCGAGGAAGGTGACCGCGTCGGCCACCTCGCCCGGCCGGCCCAGGCGACCGGCCGGCACCAGGGCGGTGAGGTTCTCCCGGATGCCGTCCTTGTCGAGGTAGGCGCGGGTCAGGTCGGTCTCGATGTACCCCGGCGCCACCCCGTTGACGGTGACGCCGTGCGGCGCCCACTCGCGGGCCATCACCCGGAGCAGCTGGTTGAGACCGCCTTTGGTGGCCGCGTACGGCGCGTGGTGCGGGTGGGCCAGAAGTCCGGACACCGAGGAGACGAAGACCATCCGGCCGTACCCTCGCTCGGTCATGACCTTGCCCACCGCCTGGCCGGACCAGTACGCGGTACTGAGGTTGAGATTGACGATGCTCGACCAGTCGTCGTCGCCGAGGTCGAGGACCGGCTTGCGGATGTTGCGCCCGACGGCGTGCAGGAAGACGTCGAGGCCGCCGAGCCTGTTCACCGCCTCGGCCACCGCGTCCCGGCAGGCTTCCGGGGTACGCAGATCGGCCTCCAGGGTGTCCAGATCGGCGCCGGCCTCCTTGGCGTCCCGGCGTACCGCATCGAGGTGGTCCTGGTCGACGTCCACGAGCAGGACCCGGGCGCCGTTGCGCGCGAGGGCCACCGCGCTGGCGCCGCCGATGCCGCCGGCGCCCATCACCAGGCTCGGCCGATCGGCGAGTCCCAGCCAATCCGTCATCGCGAACACCGCCCGTTCTTGCTTCTTCTCGACAGATGAAAGTAGCTTTCCAGATACGCTAGACCGGGGTCATGACGCCTGTCCAGCGGCCCCCGGGAGACTGGGCGGACTACACATCGACCGATCGGAAGGCGAGTAGATGGCGGGCAAGAGGCAGGCAACAGCGGAGCCGGCGCGTCCGGAATACCGGGTGGAGGCCCTCGCGAAAGGGCTGCGCATCCTCTCGCTCTTCACCGAGCAGCGGCCGACCTGGCGGATCAGCGACATCGCCCCGGCTGTGGACATGCCGCTGCCGACGGTTTATCGGGTGGTCATGACGCTGACCGCCGAGGGATATCTCGACCACCTGCCGAACGGCGACTACCGGCCCGGCGTCAAGGTGCTCACCCTCGGTGGCGCCGCGCTGCGCGGCCTCGACCTGGTCGAACTCGCCACCCCGCGCCTGCAGCAGCTCTCGATCGCCAGCGGCGAGACGGTCAACCTCGCGACGCTCACCGGCGACCGGGTGCTCTATCTGGTGCGGCTGCGCAACTCCGACCTGGTCACCGCGAACATCCAGGTCGGCTCGACCCTGCCGGCCGTGCACACCTCGATCGGCAAGCTGCTGCTCGCCCACCTCGACGAGGACGACCTGGCCGCCCGGATCACCGAGCACTCGTTCTCCCGCCAGCACGGCCCCAACGCGAAGGTCTCCCTCGACGAGCTGCGCGGCGAGCTGGCCACCATCCGCTCCGAGGGCTGGGCGCTGCAGGACGAAGAACTCGCGTTCGGCCTGCGCTCGGTCGCGGCGCCGGTCTACGACGCCACCGGCCGGGTCGTCGCCGGCGCGAACCTCGCGGTGCAGTCGCGCGACTGGTCCAGCCAGCGCATCATCCGTGAGCTGCGCCCGTTGATCGACCAGGCCTGCGCGGACATCTCCGCGCTGCTCGACCACCGGACGCCGGCATGAGCCGGGTGCCGGGTTTTCCCTATCGGGATCTAACTCCGGAACAACGTTCTCTCCATGACGCCATCGCCGGTGGACCGCGCGCCAACGGGCCGTTTCCGCTGGTGGATGCCGATGGCGCACTGGTCGGGCCGTTCAACGCGATGTTGCTGCAACCCGCTCTGGGCGAGGCGCTCCAGCAGCTCGGCGGCGCGGTGCGTTACCGCACCGGCCTCACCGGCCGGGCACGTGAGATCGCGATTCTCACTGTCGCGCGGGTCTGGAAGAGCGACTTCGAGACGTACGCCCACCGCGCTGTCGGTCGTGTGGTCGGCCTGAGTGAGCAGGAGCTGGACGCGACGACGTTCGACGACCCCGGTGAACAGCTCGTCGCGGACACCACGTTCGCCCTGGCCTCGCGAAACGACCTGACCGACGAGGAGTTCGCGCAGGCCGAGGCGGGTCTCGGGCTGCCCACGGTGTTCGAGCTGACCACCCTCGTCGGCTACTACGCGACGCTCGCCCTGCAGCTGAGAGTCTTCCGAGTTTCTTGAATGTTTCTTGACACGGGCCTTTCCCGGCGGGCACGCTTTTCGTGAAAGCTACTTTCGCTTAGTGAGAATCGGATGATGCGATGCGCCTGGTGACATTCGACGAAGGCCGGGTCGGACGGCTCGAGGACGGCGACGTTGTCGTCGAGCTCGACTGTGCTTCGACCCGCGAGTGGTTCGAGCGTGAGGGTGCCGTCGGCGAGACCGGGGAACGGCTCGCCCTCGCCGACGTGCGGCTGCGGGCGCCGATCGTGCCGAAGAAGTTCTTCCACACCGCCGGCAACTTCGCCGCGCACCACGAGGAGCTCCAGGCGGTGAACTGGTCGCATCCCGTACACAAGGGGATCGTGTTCTTTCAGAACGTCGACGCGATCATCGGCCCGGACGACGACATCGTGTACCCCGAGGGCCTGACCAGCGAGCTCGACTACGAGCTGGAGCTCGGCGTCATCATCGGCAAGCCCGGCAAGTGGTTGAGCCCCGAGGAAGCCGTCGACCACATCGCCGGATACCTGGTTTTCAACGACATCACCGCCCGCGACATCCAGCGCCGCGAGATGCAGTCCGGCGTTTTCTCGTTCTCCAAGGGCATCGACACGTTCTGCCCGATCGGCCCGTGGATCGTCACGGCCGACGAGATCGCCGACCCGCACAAGCTCGCCATGGAGCTGCGGGTGAACGGCCAGGTCCGGCAGACCGGCAACACCGACCAGCTGCTGCTGTCGATCCCGCACCTGGTCGCCCACCACTCGCCGCAGGGGTACTCGGCCGGCGACATCATCACCACCGGCACGATCTCGGGCGTCGCGGCGATCCAGCCGAACCCGTTCGACTTCTACCTGCGTCCGGGCGATGTGGTCGAGGCCGAGATCGAGGGTCTTGGCGTGCTGCGCAACCGGGTCGTGCCGTGGAGCGCGGCGCACGACACCGTGCCGTACACCAGTTCGCTCTACACGGACTGAGGGCGGGTCATGCGGTTCGCGACTCTCGACGGACGCCTGGTCCTGACCCGCGACGGGCAGGCTCTGGACGTGCCGTTCAACGATCCTCTGGCCCGTTTCGACGAGGTGCTGAAATGGGCGGCCGGCGCGGACTGGCCGGCGGCGGTGCCGTTCACCGTGGATCAGCTCGGCCCGCCCGTTCCGCAGCCCCGGCAGGTGTTCGCGGTGGCGCTGAACTACCGGCCGCACGCTGCCGAGGCCGGTTACCAGGCGCCGGCCGACCCGCTGCTGTTCACCAAGTTCCCGTCCTGCATCACCGGGCCGATCACCGAGGTGACGCTGCCGCAGGGCAAGCCGGACTGGGAGATCGAAGTGGTAGCGGTGATCGGCACGGGTGGTTCCCACATCCCGGTTGCGCATGCCTGGGAGGCGGTCGCCGGGCTGACCCTGGGGCAGGATCTCTCCGAGCGTGAGCTGCAGATGCGCGGCAAGCCCGCACAGTTCTCGCTGGCGAAGTCGTTCCCGGGCTTCGGCCCGACCGGCCCGTTCCTGGTGACACCGGACGAGTTCGCCGACCGCGACGACATCGGCTTCGAGTGCTTTCTGGGTGACGAGCGGGTCCAGCACGGCCGCACCAGCGAAATGATCTTCCCGGTCGCGGAGCTGGTGGCCCGGATCTCAGCGGTCTGTCCGTTGCTGCCCGGCGACCTGATCTTCACGGGGACCCCGGCGGGCGTGGGCAACCGCCGCAATCCGCCGAGGTATCTGCAGCCGGGCGAGACCCTGATCAGCCGGGCCGAGGGCATCGGCGAGATCCGCCAGACGTTCCGCTGAGGCGCCGGAGCCACGGCTCGGTCCTGGCGCCTGCTCACCGGCGGGGGTGGCAGGTGGATCTTGAGCGATTCTTGACCTCCTGAGGTGGACTTGAGTTTCGCCATCTTGGTGATCTAGGCGGTGGCTTGTTCCCAGGCCAGACAGACGTCGTGGATTTGTTGGGGTGTTGGCTGGCCACGGTTGTGTCCAAGAATCCTGGCGGCGATCATCACGCGGCGTAGCTGGACGATCATGTCGAGGTAGGCGGGCCGGGTTTTGGTGCGGTACCAGGGTGCTTCGGCGCGGCGGGCGGTGACGGTGTCGGTGCCGTGTAGGTGGTACCAGACGATGATCAGGCTTTGGGTGATCAGGCCGAGCGGGACAGTGCGGTCGATCGCGGTGCGGGTGCGGTTGCGGGCTTCGCCGACGCCGGTGAGCTGTTTGGCGTCGGCGAACGCGACTTCGATGCTCCACCGAGCGGCGTAGCGGCTGATGATCCGTTCGGCGCTGGTGTGTAGGTCGGTGGTGAACACGGCGATGCCGTAGCCGCTGGTCATGGCGTGGTCGCGGAGCAGGATGACCCGGATGGCGCGGGAGCGGTAAACGCCGTACCACAGGCAGACGGTGTCGGCGAGGGTGACCGTGTCGGTGCGTCCGTAGCGGGCCACGGTGGCCTCGCGCCAATGGGTGTCGGGGTGGGTGGCCAGCTGTGTCGGGGTGCCGATGCGCTCGCCGATGCGTTTCGGGCGCCCGCTGCGTCCGGGGACCGGGGTGGCGATCCAGTGCAGTGCGGTGTTGGCGCGTAGCCGGGAGGTCAGGGTGACATCGTCGGGCAGGCCACGGTGCTTGGCCGCGCCGAGGGTCGCGCCGGACGCGCCGTCGGCGCCGGCGTACCAGCAGTCGGCGACCACGTCGAGGTGCCGGCCGGGACACGCCTGGGCGATCATCGTGACCAGGCGGCCGGCCAGGGCCTGTTTCGACTGCTCGGCCGCTGTCGAGCCGGGGGTGTGCAGCCAGAGGGCGAACGCGATGGGCAGGCAGACCGGCCGATCCAGTAGCGGCAGCTCCAGCACGATTCCGGCGACGACCCAGCAGTGTCCCCACCGCTGCCGGCTGTCTTTGGCGCCCTTGGTCTTGGTCGCGGCGTCGTGATGCCAGCCCGCCCCGGCCACCCGGCGACCCGAACGGGTGAACAAGGTGTCATCGACCGCGATCAGCAGCTCGGCCTGCGGCGGCACGAGTAACCGCACGACCAGCGTCAGCAACACCATCGACACCTGATCCACCGACCACACCGCCCGGGAGAAGAAGCGGTGTGCTCTGCAGTGATGCCAGGCCTGGGACAGGCCCGCACCGATCAGCATCCCGGTCACCGTCCGCCGCTGGGGCCGGGCGACCATCCCGGACACCAGCATCGTGAACGTGGCAAACGTCGGCGCAGTGAAGCACGCCCGGAAGTGGCACAGCAACCAGAACCAGGAGCCGGGTAACGTCGTAATCGGGAGCATCAACGAACAGCCTTTTTAGCGGAGGGCACGTTCGTTGATGCTCCTTCCTGTCGATCCGCCTACCGCCCGCCCCGGCGGACACCCTGTCCGCCGCCACCCGAACGATCCCCAAAATGGCGAAAGTCGAGAGGTGGAAAGTCGCTCAAGATCCGGGGTGGATTCGGTGTGACGCCAGCGCCGCGGAAGGGTGTCGGACCCTCGTGGCAAGATCTGGCGCGTGCGGATCGGGGTGCTTGGATCGTTTGAGGTTCGTGGGGGTGACGGCGTTCTCGCCGACATCCCGGGCGCACGGCTGCGTGCCCTCCTCGTCGCCCTGGCTCTCGATCCCGGGCGCGTCGTCTCCAAAGCCACCCTCCTCGACTGGATCTGGGGCGACCACCCACCCGCCGACGCCACGAACGCGCTGCACCGCCTCGTCTCCCGGCTGCGCAAAGCGCTGCCCGACGGGCTGATCGAGGGCCACGCCGACGGTTACCGGCTCGCCGTCGACCCCGATGCCGTCGATGCCGTGCGCTTCCAGCGGCTCATCACTGCGAGCCGGGCTCGCGACGCCCTCAACCTGTGGCGCGGCGCGCCCTTCGCCGACGCCGGCCTGCCGGACGGCATCATCCGCGACACCACTGTCGCCCGGCTCGAGGAGCTGCGGCTGACCGCGCTGGAGGACGTCGGGACGGTCACCGAGCTGACCGGTCTCGTTGCCGAGCACCCGATGCGGGAAC
Source organism: Actinoplanes sp. CA-015351 (assembly GCF_050955685.1). Lineage (NCBI taxonomy): Bacteria > Bacillati > Actinomycetota > Actinomycetes > Micromonosporales > Micromonosporaceae > Actinoplanes > Actinoplanes sp. CA-015351. Next base: position 4,368,694 of record NZ_CP192102.1, on the reverse strand, counting down.
GCCTCGCCGCCGCACTGATGCGCGCTCTCGTCGCCGGCGGGCGGGGGAACGAGGCGTTGCTGGTCTTCGAGCGTACGAAAGAGGCCCTCGCTGACGCGCTCGGCGCCGACCCCTCACCGGAGTTGGCCGCGCTGCACGTGGCGTTGCTGCGTGGCGACCTCGGCCGGCCCGAGCAGGACCGGCGGACCAACCTGCGCGCCGAGCTGACCAGCTTTGTCGGCAAAGCTGACGACATCGCCGCGGTCCGCGAGCTTGTCGCCGGGCGGCGGCTGACCACGCTGATCGGGCCGGGCGGCTCCGGCAAGACACGGCTCGCCACCGAGACCGCGCGGACGCTGGCCGGCGACCTTCCGGACGGCGCCTGGCTGGTGGAACTCGCCGCGATCGCGGCGGGCCCGGCCGGCGGCCGCGAAACCCCGAGCGGCCGCGACAACCAGGCCGGCGGCGACGGTGATGTGGCGCAGGCGGCGATCACTGCGCTGGGCCTGCGTGACGCGCTGCTCGCCGCGTCGCCGCACACCGACCTGACCGACCGGCTGATCAGCGCGATCCGGGAGCGCAAGATGCTGCTCGTGCTCGACAACTGCGAGCACCTGATCGAGGCAGCGGCCGATTTTGCCCATCGCCTGCTGGGGGAGTGCCGGCGGCTGCGGATCCTCGCGACGAGCCGGGAACCACTCGGCATCACCGGTGAGGCGCTGTGGCGGGTCGAGCCCCTCGCGGTGCCCGTCCGGGACGCCACCGCCGAGGAGATCGAGGCGTCTCCGGCCGTACAGTTGCTGCTCGAACGAGCCGGCGCGGTGGGAACGGACCTGGCGCCCGATCGTGCCGTCCTGGCGCGCGTCTGCCGTGCGCTCGACGGCATGCCCCTGGCGATCGAGCTGGCCGCGGCCCGGCTGCGCACGATGTCGCTCGACCAGCTCGCCGCGCGGCTCGATGACCGATTCCGATTGCTCAACAAGGGCAGCCGCACCGCGCAGCCGCAACATCGGACATTGCGCGCGGTCGTGGACTGGAGCTGGGAGCTGCTCACCGAGGACGAGCGGCGGGTGCTGCGCCGCCTGTCCGTGTTCAGTGGCGGGGCGAGCCTGGAAGCTGCCGAGCGCGTCTGCTCCGGCGGCGGCGTCGAGCCGGACGACGTGCTCGAGCTGATCACCTCGCTGGCCGAGAAATCGCTGCTGGTCACCAGCGCGACCGCGGTGCCGCGGTACCGGATGCTCGGCACGATCCTGGAGTACGCCGCCCAGCGGCTCGCCGAGGCCGGCGAGCAGGAGTCGGTGCGCCACGCGCATCTCGCCTGGTTCACCGAGCTGGCCGAGACCGCCGAACCGCATTTGCGCCGCGCCGACCAGCTCGAATGGCTCGCCGTCCTGGAAGCCGAGCACGACAACATCGGCGCCGCGATGCGCGGCGCGCTGGCCGCCGGCGAGGCGTACGCGGCGATGCGGCTCGCGGCCGGCGCCGGCTGGTACTGGTGGCTCAGCGGCCGCAAGGCCGAAGGCGCCGAGCTGATCACCGCAGCTACCGAGACGTCCACTGAGAAGTCCACCGCGACGCCCACCGAGAAGTCCACCGCGACGCCCGGCGAGAAGTCCACCGCGACGCCCGGCGACGTGCCCGACGAGATCCGGGCGACCGTCTACGCACTGGTTGTCCTCTACGCCGGCTCCGGCCGCGCCGACGAGCACCAGGCCGCCGAGTGGATCAACAAAGCGTTCGCGCTCCGCCGCACCATCGACAAGCCCGGCCCGCTGCTCAACCTCGTCGTCCCTCTCGAACGCCTCCTGCAATCCCCCGAGGCCTCCCTCCCGGCCTGGGAAAACCTTCTCCAGGACCACGACCCTTGGGTACGCGCACTGGCCCGCCTCCACCTGGGCAAGACGCGGATCAACCTCGGCCAGGCCGGGCGTGAAGCCGACGAGTACCTGGAGACCGCGCTCGCCGAGTTCCGGGCACTGGGTGAACGCTTCGGGATCTACTTCGCCCTGACCGAGCTGGCCGACCGCATCGCCACCCGTGGTGACCTCGCGACAGCGTGCGACCACTACGAACAGGCGGTCACCGTGGTGACCGAGGCCGGCGCCATCGAGGACGTCATCGGGCTGCGGGCCCGCCAGGCCCAGCTGTACTGGCTGCTCGGCGACGAGACGGCCAGCGCCGCCGCGCTCGCCGAGGCACAACGGTGCGCCCAGCGGGTCACCTGGCCCGACGCTCTGGCGGAGCTCGCGCTCACCCGAGCCGAGCTGGCCCGCTGGCGTGGTGATCTCCTCGAGGCGCGCGGCCAGCTCGATGCCGCCACGGCGATTCTGGGCGACAAGGCGGACCAGCCGACGGTACGCGCGTTCACCGAGAGCCTCCTTGGCCTGCTCGCCGACGACCTCGGCACGGCCCGCTCGCACCACGCGTCGGCGTGTGAGGCTGCCGCCGAGGCGGGGCATGCCGCCCTGATCGCCGCGATCCTGGTCGGCGTCGCGGACCTGGCTCTGCTGTCCGGGTCGGAGGTTCAGGCCGCGCGGCTGCTGGGGGCGAGCGCCGGGATGCGCGGGCTCCAGGACGGCTCGAACCCGGACGTGGCACGCATCGAGCGGGCAGCACGGAACCGCCTCGGCGACGATGGGTTCGCCGAGGCGGTTCGGGACGGCCGGTCACGTGACTGGCGTCAGCTGGCCGGGGTCACGCTCGCTTCTTGAACGTGCGGGACGCCCAGAGATAGCCGACCAGGGCGATCCCGATGCACCAGGCCACGGCGGCCATCAGCGCGCCGGTGTCCGGTGTGCCGTTGAGGAAACCGCGCAGGCTCTCGATGATCGGGGTGAACGGCTGGTACTCGGCGAACTGCCGCACACCGGCGCCCATCAGCTCGGCCGGCACGATCGCGCTGCTGAAGAACGGCAGCATGACCAGCGGCACCGATGCCAGACCCGCCGTCTCCGGCGACTTCGCGGCCAGGCCCAGCGCCACGGTCAGCCAACTGGTCGCCACACCGAGCAGCAGGACCACACCGAGCACACCGAGCCAGTCGAGCGCGCTCGCCGACGGGTCGAACCCGAGCAGGAACGCCACCGCCACCAGCGCCGCGATGGCGATCAGGTTGGTCAGCACGCTGGCGACCACGTGACCGTTGAGTACCGCTCCCCGGGAGACGTCCATGGCCTTGAACCGGTTGATGATGCCCTTGGTCATGTCCACGTTCACCGAGGTGGCGGTGGCTCCCAGCCCGTAGCAGACGGCCAGCAGGATCAGCCCCGGCGTGGCGTAGTCGATGTAGTCGACGCCGACGTTGAACGCGTCACCGAACACGTAGACGAACATCAGCATCATCACGATCGGCATCAGGACCGCGTTGAACAGCGACGTCGGGTTCCGGGTGAGGTGCTTGAAGTCACGGCGCAGCATGACGAGCGAGTGGGACTTCGTGCTCATTTGGCTGCCTCCGCGGTGCGGCCCGTCAGGGCGAGGAAGACGTCGTCAAGGTCGGGGGTGTGCACCGAGAACTCCTCGGCGCTGAGCTGGTGGCCGGCGAGCCGGTCGAGCAGGGCGCGCAGCGAGCCGGTGCCGCCGTCGCTGGGGATCCGCAGCGTGAGGGCATCGGCGTCCTGCTGACCGCCGGGGAAGATCCGGGCGGCCGCGTCCAGTTCGGTGATCGAGGTGAACCGGAGCCGGACGTGGGTGCCGCCGATCTGGCGCTTCAGCTCGGCGGGCGTGCCCTGGGCGACCAGCCGGCCGTGATCGAGCACTGCGACCCGGTCGGCGAGCTGGTCCGCCTCCTCCAGGTACTGCGTGGTCAGGAAGATGGTCACCCCGTCGGCGACCAGGTCACGGATGATGTCCCACATCGTGCGGCGGCTGCGCGGGTCGAGCCCGGTCGTCGGCTCGTCCAGGAAGATGATCCGTGGGTTGCCGACAAGCGTCATGGCCAGGTCCAGCTTGCGGCGCATGCCACCGGAGTACGCCGACACCGGCTTCTGCGCGGCTTCCGACAGTTCGAAACGCTCCAGCAGCTCGGAGACGACGCTGCCGCTGACGTTCTTGCGGCTGAGGTCGACCATCAGCTGGAGGTTCTCCTGGCCGGTCAGCAGTTCGTCGACGGCGGCGAACTGGCCGGTCACCCCGATCAGGGCGCGGACCGCTTTGGCGTCGGTGGTGATGTCGTGGCCGGCGACGCGTACCGTCCCGGCGTCGGGGGTCATCAGCGTGGTCAGCACGTTGACGGTGGTGGTCTTGCCGGCCCCGTTCGGGCCGAGCAGGGAGAAGATCGTTCCGGCCGGGACGTCGAGGTTGATGCCGTCGAGCACCACCTTGTCGCCGAAGGCCTTTCGCAGCCCGGAAACCTCAATCGCTGAACTCATGGCGGTAACGATGGGCGCCGGCGCTGACACGGCGCTTTCACGGCTCTGACACGCCTGCACACCGCTGGATCACCGAGCTGGTGCGTGTCGGTCGACCGTCCGGTTGCCGGGGTGACTTTCGCTGACAGTGAACGCCGGAAGAGACGGGGGCACTGCGCAGTTGAGCCGCTTGTACTCAACTTCCCGGAGGTACCCGATGTCCAGCAAGCGACTCCCCGTGTTGTTCCTCGATGACATCGTCCTGCTCCCGGGCATGGTCGTGCCGGTCGAACTGGATGAGAACGCCCAGGCGGCCGTCGACGCCGCCCGGACCTCCGCCAACTCCGAGCTGCTGATCGCACCGAGGCTTGAGGACCGTTACGCCTCCTACGGCGTGGTGGCCACCGTCCAGCGGGTCGGCAAGCTGCGCGGCGGCTCACCGGCCGCCGTTCTGCGTACCGGCGTGCGGGCCCGGATCGGCAGCGGCGTGACCGGTCCCGGCGCGGCGCTGTGGGTCGAGGCCGAGCCGGTCCCGGTGGCCGCGCCCGGCGAGCAGGCCCGTGAGCTTGCCGCCGAGTACAAGAAGCTGGTCGTCTCGGTGCTCCAGCACCGCGAGGCCTGGCAGGTGCTCGACTCGGTCAGCGCCATCGACGACCCCGGCGACCTGGCCGACACCGCAGGCTGGGCGCCGTACCTCGCCAACGACCGCAAACGCGAGCTCCTGGAAACCCCGGACGTCGAGGCCCGGTTGCGCCTGCTCATCGAGTGGACCAAGGACTTCCTGGCGGAATCCGAGGTCAACGACAAGATCGAGACCGACGTACGCGAATCGGTCGAGAAGCGTAACCGCGAGTACCTGCTCCGCGAGCAGCTCAAGGCGATCCGCAAGGAACTCGGCGAGGGTGAGGCCGACGGCACCGACGACTACCGCGCCCGGGTCGAGGCCGCCGAGCTGCCCGACGCGGTACGCGAAGCCGCGCTCCGCGAGGTCGACAAGCTCGAACGCGCCGGCGACCAGAACCCCGAGGCCGGCTGGATCCGCAGCTGGCTCGACACCGTGCTGGACCTGCCCTGGGCCGCGCGTACCACCGACAACACCGACCTGTCCGCCGCCCGTGCCGTGCTCGACGCTGACCACCACGGCCTCGACGAGGTGAAGGACCGCATCGTCGAGTACCTCGGCGTCCGTGCCCGCCGCGATTCCCGTGGCCTCGAACTCGTCGGCGGCCGGGGATCCGGGGCGGTCATCCTGCTGGCCGGCCCGCCCGGGGTCGGCAAGACGTCGCTGGGTGAGTCGGTCGCGCGTACCCTCGGCCGGAAGTTCGTCCGGGTCGCCCTGGGTGGCGTCCGCGACGAGGCCGAGATCCGCGGCCACCGGCGTACCTATGTCGGTGCCCTTCCCGGTCGCATCGTGCGGGCGATCAAGGAGGCCGGCTCGATGAACCCGGTCGTGCTGCTCGACGAGGTGGACAAGGTCGGCAGCGATTACCGCGGCGACCCGGCCGCGGCGCTGCTCGAGGTGCTCGACCCGGCGCAGAACCACACGTTCCGCGACCACTACCTCGACCTGGACCTGGACCTGTCCGACGTGCTGTTCATCGCGACGGCGAACACCCTGGAGACCATCCCGCAGGCGCTGTTCGACCGGATGGAGCTGATCACGATCGACGGCTACACCGAGAACGACAAGGTCGCCATCGCCCGGGACTTCCTGGTGCCCCGGCAGCTGGAGCGGGCCGCCCTGGAGCCCGGCGAGGTGACGGTCACCGAGGACGCGCTGCGCGAGATCGCGGCGAACTACACCCGCGAAGCCGGCGTGCGGTCGTTCGAGCGGCTGCTCGCCAAGGCGTTCCGCAAGGCCGCGCTGGGTGAGCTGCCGGCCGCTGTCGAGGCGAACGACCTGAAGGACCTGATCGGACGGCCGCGGTTCACACCGGAGTCGGCCGAGCGTACGGCGGTCCCGGGTGTGGCCACCGGCCTGGCCGTGACCGGGATGGGTGGTGACGTCCTCTACATCGAGGCGTCGCTGCTGCCCGGCGACAAGGGTGGGCTGTCGGTCACCGGCCAGCTCGGTGACGTGATGAAGGAGTCGGCGCAGATCGCCCTCTCCTACGTGCGGGCCAACGCCGGCGAACTCGGCATCTCGCCGGAGCAGCTCGACCACCCGATCCACCTGCACGTGCCCGCCGGTGCGGTGCCGAAGGACGGGCCGTCAGCGGGCGTCACGATGACGACCGCGCTGGTCTCGCTGCTGCTCGGCCGCAACGTGCGTGCCGAGGCAGGGATGACCGGCGAGGTCTCGCTGACCGGCCGGGTCCTGCCGATCGGCGGCGTGAAGCAGAAGCTGCTCGCCGCCCAGCGCGCCGGTCTCACCGAGGTGTACCTGCCGCAGCGCAACGAGCCCGACCTCGACGAGGTCCCGGAGGACGTGCTCGCCGCGCTGACCGTGCACATCGTCTCCGACGTGCGCGACATCCTGCGTACCGCGCTGGAGCCGCAGCTGTCGGTGGTCTCGGCCTGAGTCGTCACACCGCCGCGGCCCGGAGTTCCCGGGTCGCGGCGGTGTGCGAAGGTTCGGGTGTGCCGAAGAGGATTTCCGCTGCCGCGCTGGCATTCGGAATGCCGGCGGCCCACAGGACGAAATCTTCGCTGCGCCGGGGGGCGGTGTGAGTCATGGACGACGCACTGCGGGTGGCCGCGCGGATCGGGCCGTACTTCGTCTGGGAACCGTTCGACGGTGACCCGGAGTTCCGGCCGATCACCGAGCTGTCCGATCCCGATCGGCTGACCGCCCGGGTCGGCGCGGCCCGGGACATGCTGGCCCGGATGGGTGGCCTGCCCCGGGAGGACCTGTCCGAGCGGGTGGTCGCGTCGACAGTGTTTCTCGGCCTGGCGGCGCGGCTGGTGTCGGCGCCGCTCGCGGCAGCGGTCGTCGGCGGAGCCATCCCGCTCGTGACCGGGCCCCGGGTGTTGTGGCGCCCTGCGGACAGCGGGCTGATGCCGGTGGCGTACCGAAATGTGGGTTTTGAAGGGTGTGCCGGGTCGGAAGCCGGCGCGATCGCGGCGGCCTTGACCGGAACCGTGGTTAATGATCTTGTGAAGCCGCTGCTCAGCGCGTTTCGGGAGCGGTTCGTGCTGTCGCCCCAGGTGCTGTGGGGCAATGTGGCGTCGGCGCTGGGCGGGGCTCTCACCATGATCTCGACGGAACGCGCCGCGGCCGTCGTCGGGGCGATGCTGACGCAGGGCTCACTGGCCGGAACCGCCACGCTGATGCGTCCCGATCCGTCGCGGGAGCGCTGGTTGCTGGCGCGCAACAACTGCTGTCTCTATTACCGGATCCCCGGCGGCGGCACCTGCGGAGACTGTGTGCTCAAAACTCGGTGAAATGAGCCGATTGGGCGGCATTCGAACCCCTCAGCAGCGATCATGACAGCAGCGATCGACAATGCTGAGGGACGATGAGAGCTGCGCGAATTCAGCCGACCGGGGTTGAGCGTTCGTTCGAGGACCACGAGATCATCGTGACCAAGACCGACCTCAAGGGCATCATCACGTACGCCAACGACGTGTTCCTGCGTCTGTCGGCGTTCCCCGAGGAAGAAGTCATCGGGAAACCGCACAACATCATCCGGCACCCGGACATGCCGCGTGCGGTCTTCAAGCTTCTCTGGGACACCCTCGGCCAGGGCGAGGAGATCTTCGCGTACGTGGTGAACATGGCCGGTGACGGCGCCGCGTACTGGGTTCTCGCGCACGTCACGCCGTCCCGGGACGCCAGCGGGCGGGTGATCGGTTATCACTCCAGCCGGCGGCGCCCCGACCGCCCGGCCGTCGACGCGGTGAAACGCCTCTACGCCCGGCTGCGCGAGGAGGAGCGGCGTACCGACCTGAACGCGTCCTGGCAGCTGCTCCAGGACGAACTGGCCGGCCGTGGTCAGACCTATGAGGAGTTCGTCTGGGACCTGACCCTGGGAGCGACGAGATGAGCGACGACATCCTGTCCATCATCGAGAAGGTCTGCACCCGGGTGGCGGCCGGCGACTTCGAGAACCGGGTGCCCAAGCTCGGCGACGACCCACAGGCCGAGGCGACCCGCCAGGCGATCAATCGCGTCCTCGACGTCACCGACGCGTTCGTCCGCGAGTCCGGCGCGGCGCTGACCGCCGCCGCGGACGGCAGATTCCACCGCCAGTTCCTGCCGCGCGGCATGCGGGGCGCGTACGCCCACTCCGCCGTCACCATCAACCGGGCCGCCGACGCGATGCGGGTGAAGGTGGAGGAGATCGAGCAGGCCAAGGCCGCTCGCCTCGGCCTCGCCGGCGAGCTGGAGTCGGCCGTGCAGTCGGTCTCCGAGCAGCTCGCGACGGCAGCCACCGAGATGGGTGCGACAGCGAACGGCCTGTCCCAGTTCGCCCGGGACGCGGTCGCCGACGCCGAGCAGGGTCTCGGCTCGGTCGGCGCGTTGCGCGACTCCTCCGACCAGATCCGCAAAGCCGTCAGTTTGATCACCCAGATCGCGTCGCAGACCCGGCTGCTGGCGCTGAACGCGACGATCGAGGCAGCGCGGGCGGGTGAGGCCGGCCGCGGGTTCAGCGTGGTGGCGAACGAGGTGAAGACCCTCGCGACCGAGACCGCCTCGTCGAGCGAGAGCATCACGAACCAGGTCTCGACCGTGCAGGACTCGGCGCAGGGCGCGATCCGGGTGCTGGAGTCGGTGACCGCGAGCATCCGCCAGATGAGTGAGCTGGTCGACGGCATCGCCTCCGCGGTCGACGGCAACCGGGAACCCGGTCAGCCCGGCCTGTCCCAGCTCGCCGAGGTGCTGCGCGCCGAGGTCACCCGATTCGTGGCGAAGGTCAGGGCTGACTGACCGGCACCTTCACCGAGACCACCGTGCCGGTCGGCTCGTTGCCGTCCAGGCGGATGCTGCCGCCGTGCAGGTTCACGATGGTCCGGGCCAGGCTCAGACCCAGCCCGCTGCCGGGAATCCCCTGGTGGCGGACGTTGCTGCCGCGGAAGAACCGGTCGAACACCCGGGCGCGCTCGTCGGTGGGCGTACCGATGCCGGTGTCGGTGATCCGCAGTTCGGCGGCGTCCTCGCCGGCGTCCAGGGTCACCACGATCCGGCCGTCCGGCGGGCTGTAGGTGGCGGCGTTCGACAGCAGATCGGTGACGACCTGCCGCAGTCGCTCGGCGTCCCCGCGGATCGGGAGCCGTGGCGGCGCCTCCAGGACGATCCTCAGCCGGCTGGTGTCGCGCGCGTTGTCCACGGCACCCCGGACCAGCGCCGCGAGGCAGAAATCAGTCATCTGCAGGCCGAGGTGGCCCGAATCCAGACCGGCCAGGTCCAGCAGATTATCGATGATCCTCTGCAGGGTGCCGGTGTTACGAGAGATCGTCTGGATCATGTGCTGCTGCTCGGGATCCAGGGTGGCCGCCTCCTCGACCAGCACCTCCGCGTTCGTGGTGATCGACGTGAGTGGCGTACGCATCTCGTGCCCGACCAGGTCGATGAAGTCGTTCTGCGCCCGGGTCAGCTGACGGGCCAGCTGCTCGGCGTGCCGCAGCGCCACGAAGACACCGATCTGCGACGCGACCCCGTCGAGCAGCACGGTCAGCAGGTCCTCGTGGAGTTCCGGTGACCCGGCGTAACAGGTCAGCACCCCGAGCAGCGTGCCTCCGTCGCGGACCGGGACCGCCAGGACCGTACGAATGCCGCGCCGCAGGCAGACCTCGATGCGCGCCTGCTCGACCGGGCTGGGAACGTATTCGGTCGCGGCGATGTCCGGAACCCACAGCGGCTCGCCGGTCTCCCACACCCGTCCGGTAATCCCCTTGCCGCATTCCGGAGTGTGCCCGAAGAACCCGTCGTCGACCGTCTCGGCGTCCTCGTAGAAACCGGCCGAACGCAGGTCACCGTCGGTTTCGTCGATCAGGAACAGCTCCGCGTACGGCCAGCCCAGCGTCGTCGCCACCGACTCGAGAACCTCGGGCGCCGCGTCGGCCGCGGTGGCCGAGGCCCGCAGCACCTGTTCGACGCGGCGGTGGCAGTCCCGGAAGTTCTGGGCCCGGCGCATCGCGGTGACCTCGTGCGCCACCGAGACCGCGCCGAGCGGCCGGCCGCCGGTCCCGGTGATCGGCCGCGCGGTCGTGGAGAAGATCCGGGTCCGATGCCCCGGAACCGTCGTGAGAACGTCGGCGGCGCTGACGTGCTCACCGCGCACCGCCCGCATCAACGGGGTGTCGTTCCAGTTCAGCGGCGTGAGGTCGGCGCGGCGCAGGATTCCGTCGACCGCCCCCGGGAAGTCGGGCAGCGGATCGTGCGGCGGGTGCCCGATCACCTCGCGCAGAGCGCCGTTCATCAGCACGATTCGCCCGGTGTCGTCGGCGACGATCACCCCGACGGAGAGGGCGTCCAGCACGGTCGTGGCCAGTGCCGAGTCCAGCGAGTCGGGTGCCGCGGGCCGTACCAGGGCGGCGATCTCGACGAGGGTGGTCAGCTGCTCGTCGGTCCAGCGCCGGGGCACTGTGTCGAAAACGGTCAGCGAGCCCAGGGGCTGGTCGCCGGCGTCGCGGACCGGGACGCCGGCGAAGGCGCGGATCCCGTACTCGGTGGCCAGCAGGTGATCACGCAGCTCGGCGGACTCCTCGGCGAGCAGGTCGCCGGAGAGGACCGGATGATCCTGGCTGACGACGTATTTGCAGACCGAGTACGACAGCGCGGCGTGCCCGGTCCCGGCGAGCGACTCGGGGAGGTGGTGCACGCCCGCGAAGTGTTCCTCGTCGGCGCCGATGAGGGTGACCGCCGCCATCGGCGCTGCCAGCAGCCGGGCCGCCAGCCTCGCCACCGCGTCGGCCGGCAGGGGTGAGGCAGGCAGAAGTCTTCGCGCCTGTTCCACCGCCACCAGCCGCGCCGGGTCGCGCAGCACCGATTCGTTCACCAAAGTCATTGCCGACTGTCCTATTCGTCCGGAGAGCTATCGGAGTCCTTGCCAAGGGGCAACGACCGATATCCCGCCGGACTCACGCCGAAACGACCGAAGTCGCGTCAATGGCTGGAAGTCACTCGTAAGGCGACATCCACCGCGCATTTCGCGGAACCCGGGAACTGAACCGGCCTCCGCTGCGACTATCGCCAGCGTGTCCCTTCCTGACCTTGCCGCGTACGCCCCGCATCGCACGCTGCCCGACGCCGATTTCGAGGGCACGGCCGTGCCGGGGCTGCGTGCTGACTTCTACCGCCGCGCCGACGGCGACCGGATCGCCTCGGTCGGCCGATATACCTATCAGGGCCGCGACGTGCTGATGGCCTGGGGTTTCGTCGACGAGAAACATTGCCGCCGGCACGCCGTGCATCACCCGGACCACGGCTGGCAGAGCGTCGTCGACGGCTGCCCGGACGTGCGGTTCGTCCACGACGAGGGCGAGGTCGTCGGGCTGGAGGTCAGATCGCCGGCGGGGGAGTGGTTGCCAGCACGGCCACATCGTCCTCGGTGAGGCTGCCGATCACCACGACGCCGTCCCGCTCGGCCACCGAGGTCACAAAACCGTAGGAACCGTCGGTGGCCCGCAGGTCGTGAACCCTCTTGCCGTCCAGGTCGAAGGCCATCACCCAGGCGATCGGCACGGCCTTGGGACGGATCGCGTCGGGCAGGTTCCAGACCAGCATCCGCAGGAATCCTGGCAATGGCAGCAACCGGTCGACGAGGGGGTTGCGCGGCGCGGCGATCGCGACCCAGACCAGGCCGTCGCTGCCCAGCGACATGTTGTCCGGAAAGCCGGGCAGGTTCTCGACCAGAATGTCGGTCGTCGTGCCAGTTGTCGTGTCGGTCGTCGTGCCAGTCCTTGTGTCGGTTGTCGTGTCGCCCAGCCGGTGCCGCCGGATCCGATAGCCGGTGGTCTCCGCGATCAGCAGGAACGACTCGTCCGGCGCCAGCACCAGGCCGTTGCCGAACTTCAGGTCGGCCAGCAGCGTGGTCACGGTCCCGTCCGGATCGCGGCGCAGCAGCCGCCCGGTACAGCTGTGCTCCAGAACGTCCCCGACATGATCGTCGACATCCCATCGGCTCGTCGACGTCGTGAACCAGATGGTCCCGTCCCGCCCTTGCACGACATTGCTGGCAAACGTGAGCTTTTCCCCGCCGACTCGATCAGCAAGAACCCTGACGATGCCGTCCGCGCCCAGCTCCAGCAGCCCTCGGTCGTGATCACAGACCAGCACGCCGCCGTCGCCGAGCGGCCACACGCCGAGCGGCCGCCCACCGGTCTCGCCCAGCACACCGCGATCCCCGGTGACCGAATCCAGCCACACGATCCGCCCGTCCCGAAGCCCGGTGACAACCCTCCCGGCCTGGTCGAACCGCACATCCTCCGGCCCGTGCCCACCCGTACCCAGCCGTCGCACAACGATCAGCGGCCCGGTCGGCCCAGGATCATCGACACGCGGCGGCATCCATCGGCGAGGACGAATCAAACGACGACCCATGCGCTAAGACTCACCCCTCCCCACGATCAAGAGCAAGATCAAACGCCGGTCGCAGCGGGGCGCGGGGTGCAGACCGCCGCTCACACCGAGGGCCGCCCAGCGACTTCGCGGCGCTGCCCGTCGAGGTCTTGACGGTGCTCGGTCAGCCCGCCCGGCGCCCCGTGCCGGCGCTTGGCGGTGTGCCGGTGGATCAGGCCAGCGCCGACCGCACTGAGTGGAGGAAGGCGTCGCGTAGCGTGTCCAGCTCGGGATGAAATCGGCTGCCACCGCGATGAACCGTTCCAGCTGGGTCAGCCGCTCACTGCGCGTGCGGGCTCGGCCGGCGGGTCCTGGCTGGGCGTCAGGTCAGCAGCTCGGAGAGGGTGACCGGTTGCAGGCCGCGCTTCGTCAGGCCGGCGAGGATGATCGGGAGGGCGTCGTCGCTGAATCGGGCGTTCGCCTCGGTCACGTGCATGATGATGATCGAGCCGGGCTTGACCTGGGACAACACGGCGTTCACGACCGGTTTCGCGGAGCGGGCGAAGGGATCGCCGCTGACGACGTCGCCGTCGATCACCGTGACGCCGAGCGGTGCGAGAGCCCGCAGCGCCGCCTGGTCGTGGCAGAGGCCGGGGAACCGCATGTAACGGGTCTGCCGCCCGCCGAACGGCTCCAAGGTCCGGAAGGTCTTCGCCACGTCCTCGGTCATCGCGGCGGCCGGCAACCGTGGCAGGCCATAGCAGTCGCCGGTGAAGGCCGCGTGCTCGTAGGTGTGGTTGGCGATCTCGAACAGTGGGTTCTCCGCGATGCGGCGGGTCAGTTCGGGATAGACCTCCGCCCATTGGCCGGTCACGAAGAACGTCGCCGGGATCTGCTGTTTCTCCAGTGTCCTCAGCATGGTCCGGTTGGCGTAGGAGGACACTTCGCCGCTGCGCAGCCGTGCTTTCATGGCATCGGTCATGTCGGCGTCGAAGGTCAGCGCCACCTTCTTGAGGTCGCGGGAACCGTGATTCACCACAGCCGGCAGCTGCCCTGCGGTAACCGCCCCGGGCACCACCAGCGGCGCCGATTCCACAATGGGTGCGGCCGGTGCCGGCGATTCCACGACGGGCGCGGAGGCGGCCGGTGGCGAGGTGGGCGCGGTGACGGGTGCGGGGGTGGGCGCGCCGCAGCCGGACAGGGCCAGCACCGCGCCGATGGCGATAGCCCGCCGTCGATCAATGAACACCCGAGCGAGCATGCCACCACCGCGCCACCCCTGGCCGGAGGCGAAGGTGGGTCAGGGGACCCGTGCTGCCGGGCCGTTCGCTCCGGTGTCGGTGATGGTGGTGATCGGTTGTCCGGCGTCCGGGTCGTCGGACGGCAGCCAGAAGTCGACCGCCGTGCGTACCGTGAACGGGTCCTGTGGCGCGCACCGCGCCGAGGTGCCGGGGAAGAGCGAGGCGGCGTTCGGCGCCGGCGCCGCCACCACGACGACCGTCACGGTGCCGCCGTCGCGGGAGGCCACCACGGCCTGCGGCGTGCACTGGATATGGTGTGCCACCAGCACGGTCACCTGCCGGTCGGAGGTGCTGTACTGCCGGACCGGGACCGCTTCGCCACCGGGCACGCCGGCGTCGGCGAGTTGCGGGGCGGCATCGGTGGAGACTACCGTCATCGCGGCCGGGCCGTGCACCTGGTCGACGTGCTCGGTGAACTTCCCGGACGCCCGCTCGACCGGAGTGGCCGGCGCCGGATTGTGGACGAGGACCGGTACGACGGCGAGCGCCGTGAGCGCCGCGAGCAGGAAGACCCCGCCGCCGAGCGACGGCCGGGGCACGGTGAATTCTCGCCGTGGCGGGGTGTCACCCGGCGTCATCATCGGGTCCGGCGCGGGGGCGGGCGCCTGCTCGGGGCGATTGCTGCCGTACGCCACCAGCACCCGGACCAGGACGCCGCCCAGCACGATGAGCAGAACCTCGACCAGCACGAACAGCCAGTTCAGCCGGGCCGCGTGATAGGCGAGGAAGAACAGCAGGAGTACGAGGTACGCCGCCTCGGCCACCATGGCGACCCGCTGGCCGGGCACACCGGACCCACCGAGACGGCGCAACCGGACCGCCGTCACGACAGCGACCACCGCGCCGGCCACCACCAACAGAACACCCATGCGCCCGCCCTCCACCCGACCCCGTACGTGATCACATGGTGGGGGCCGTGGGCAAACCGCCAGGTGGTGGCTGGGCGTGAGGACGAGCTCCCGCTCATCGCAGGCCTCCGCGGGCCGATTAAGTCTCTGTGACCGTCGCGCCGCCGTTGCCGTTGCGTCGGGACCCGGTGCTGGTCGCGCTGGGTCTGGTGGTGCTGGGTGCGTTCGTGACGGCCGCTGCCGACACCGGCGGGCGGGTGATCGGGGCGGTGATCTGGCCCACGCTGGTCACGCTCTGCGGGGTCGCGGCCGTCAGCGGCTTCCTGATCCGGCGCGATCCGCACGCCACCGTCGCCGAGCGGCGGATGTGGGGGTCGGTCGGCCTCGGGGCGACGATCTTCCTGGTCAGCGACGCCTGGCAGTTCGGGGTGTATCTGCGCGACCCCACGGGCATGGCGGCGGCGATCGGCGGGCCGGTCTACAGCGTGGGCATCTTCGCCGGCACCGTGTGCCTGGTCGCCGCGCTGCTCGCCATGCCGCTGGGAGTCGCCACCGGTCCGCAGCGGGTGCGATTCTTCCTGGACGCGGCCACGGTGCTGGCGTTCGCGGCGACCCTCGGCTGCTATTTCACGGTGACCGCCGGCGCGGCCGGGATCGCCGGGGCCGGGCGTACGATCTCGCTGCTGTTCGGCCCCGCCATCTACATGGTGGCGGTGTTCGCCCTGGTCAAGTTGCTGCTGATGCCGGTCAAGCCGTTCAATCCGCTGGCCGGCGCGCTGATGTCGCTCTCCGCGACGATCGAGGGGGCCGCCACCGGGTTCCGGCCGCTGCTGATCGCTCACGGCCACATCCCGTGGCAGCAGGGCGCCACAATCATCGCCGTGGCCGCGCTGGCCGCGGGGGCCCGGGTCCAGCACCTGCAGATGCGCTCCGGCGTGGCGCACGGTCCGCGGCCGCGCCGCCGCCCGTACAGTCTGCTGCCCTATGCGGCGGTGGTCGGCACCTTTCTGCTGCTCATCGGCGTCCTCGCCATCGACGGGTGGCAGACCGCGACCTGGATCGTGGTGGCGGGCAACGTGGTGAGCTCGGCGCTGGTGCTGGTCCGGCAGGTGACCGCGTTCGCGGACAACGCCCGCCTGCTGGCCCAGCTCGACGCCAAGGTGGCCGAGCTGCACCAGACGCTCACCGAACGCGACCGGCTGGCATCCGAGCTGGAGCACCTCGCGTTCCACGACGCGCTGACCGGGCTCGCCAACCGGGCGCTCTTCCAGCGGCATCTGGACGACCACTGCGCCGGGCGAGCGGTGCTGCTCGTCGACCTGGACGGATTCAAGCCGATCAACGACACGTACGGGCACGCCACCGGGGACGCCGTGCTGGCCGTGGTCGCCCTGCGGCTGCGCGCGTTCGCCGGCCCGGACGACCTGGTCGCGCGGCTCGGCGGTGACGAGTTCGTCCTGCTCAGCGGGGCTGCGCTCACCGTCGCCGAGGCCTGCGCCCGGGCGGCGGACCTGGTCGACGAGATCGAACTGCCGATGACCGTACGCGGCCACGACGTCCAGGTCGGCGCCAGCGTCGGCGTCGCCACCGGCCACGACGGCCAGAGTGGCGACGCCCTGCTGCATGAGGCCGACGTCGCCATGTACGAGCGGAAGGTCAGCCGCGCTGCGCTTCGAAGTACGCCTTCTGGGCGGGGAAGTAATCGGTGAAGTCCGGTTTCGGGCCGCCGTCGCGGGAGGTGACAAGCAGGTCCAGGTAGTACTCCCAGCCGGGGCCGACCTCGCCGACGTTCTCCGTACCGGTCAGGTGCTGGGTGAACGTCAGCGTGGTCACGCCCGCGTCCTCGGTGAGCACCAGGTCCAGGTGCCAGGAGCCGTAGTCGTTGACGGCGGACAGCGCCAGCCTGCGTGGCGGCTCGCAGGCGTCGATCGTCATGTTCATCCAGGGCTGGCCCTCCTCCTGCACCATCTGGACCTTGATGGGACTGCCCGGTGCCGCGTCGCCCTGCCAGGGGCCGAACCAGCGGGCGGTCCGGTCCGGCTCGGTGATGCTGGCCCACACGTCGTCGATCGGCGCGGGAAACGTGCGGGTCAGCACCAGGTCGTTGCCGAACAGCCGTCCGGTCGGGGTCGGGCTCATGCGATCTCCTCCTGCGAAGTGGTCGTTCGCCGCTCGCGGCGGGTACGGAAAACCTCGGTCTCGAGCGCGTCGAACCGGTGCTGCCAGCCGGACGGGCGCCGCAACTCCTCCAGCCAGCCGGTCAGCGCGTCGAGCGGCGTGGTGTCGAGGGTGTAGACGCGGCGGCGGCCGTCCGCGGTGTCGCGCACCAGCCCGGCCCCGCGGAGTACCCGCAGGTGGCGGCTGACGGCGGGCCGGCTGATGGCGAACCCGTCGGCGATCTGCCCCGCGGTCAGCGCGGAGTCGCGCAACATCAGCAGAATCGCCCGCCGCACGGGGTCCGCGATCGCATCGGCCACCTCGTCCACGGAAGAAAGCGTAACCAGTGGGTTACGCTTTTCGCAACGAGCGGTCAGCTGATGCCGGCGTCACGGGCGCGGACGATCGCCTGGGCCCGGCTCACCACGTGCAGTTTGCTGAAGACGTTGCTGACGTAGTTGCGTACCGTCTTGGAACTGAGGCTGAGCCGGGCGGCGATGGTCTCGTTCGACAGGCCGCGGGCCATCAGCTGAAGCACGCTGCGTTCGCTGGGCGTCAACGAGGGGAACGGCTCGGCTGCCCGGCCCGCCTCCGCGAAGAACGCCATGATCCGGGTAGCGATCGCCGGGCTGAAGATCGAACCGCCGTGGGCGACAGCGTGGATGGCGCGCGTCATCTCGTCCTCGTCGGTGTCCTTGAGGACATATCCGCGGGCGCCGGCGCGCAGGGCGGCGAAGACCGAGTCGTCGTCCTCGAACATCGTCACCACGAGGATGTGCGGCTGCGGGGTGACGGCGGTGAGCCGGCGGATCGCGGCCAGGCCGTCGCCGCCGGGCATGTGCAGGTCGAGAAGGATCAGCCGGGGATGCAGCTCCTGGGCGAGGCGAACCACCTCGTTGCCGTCGGTGGCCTCGCCGGCCACCTCGACCTCGGGCATCGTGGCGAGCAGGGCACGCAGGCCGCGGCGGAACATCGGATGGTCGTCGGCGATCAGGACCGTGATCGGTTCAGGCATCTTTCCTCACCGGTTCAGCCGTCTTTCCGGATCGGGAACGTGGCGGTGACCCGGGTGCCGCCGCCGGGCGCGGGTCCGATCTCGATCGTGCCACCGAGCTCGGCGCTGCGCTCCCGCATGGAATGGTGCCCGACACCGGCCAGGTAGCCGGCGGGCAGGCCCCGGCCGTCGTCGGTGACGGTGAGTGTCACCGACTCGCCGGCCGCTGCCAGGTCCACCGCGCAGCGCGCGGCCTGGGCGTGCCGGGACGCGTTGTGCAGTGCCTCGGCCGCGATCCGGTAGATCGCCACCTCCACCGCGGCGGGAAGCGCGGGCATCGGTTCAGGAGCCGAGACGGTACGCGTCACGCCATCACCCGGTCGCAGGTGACGTAACGCGTCGACCAGGCCGAACTCGTCGAGCATCGGCGGGCGTAGCTCGTACACCAGGCGTCTGATCTCGGCGGTGGCCTGGCGCACGTCGGCACGCAGATCGGCGATCAGGTGTTCGGCGGCCTGCGGGTCGGCGCGCAGCGTGCGCTGGGCGACACCGAGCTGCAGCGCCAGCGACGCGAGGGTCGGCCCGAGGCCGTCGTGCAGGTCGCGGCGGATCCGCCGGCGTTCCTCCTCGCGAGCCGTGACCAGCTGCTCCCGGGAGTGCTGCACCGCCAGGGTGGTCGCGACGTGCCGGGCCAGGTCCTCCAGCAGGCGCACGTCGGTCGCGGACAGCCGGTCGCCGCGGCGGCGCCCGCTGACCCGCAGCGTGCCGAGGCACAGCTGCTGATGGGTCAGCGGGATCGTGACGATCGCCGCGCCGTCCGGTGCTGCACCGTGCGAGGTGACGACGTTGCCGCCGGCTTCGATCTCCACGAACGGCAGAGCGAGGGTACGCGCGAGCACCGCGGCCAATGTCGGGAGCAGGTCGTCGGAGAGCTGCCGGTAGACGCGCCCGGCAACCTCGTACGCGTCGTCGCGCTGGCCGTAGACCAGCTGGTGGACGCTGCGGTCGAGCTGGGTGGAGACCGGTGTCCAGGTGGCCACCACGATGGCGAGGGCGATGACGTGCGACCACCACGGAATGTCGGCGAGGGAGTCGAGCGGCCGGGCCGGCCAGGTGGTCACGACCGCTGTCAGTCCGGCCACGACGAAGGCGTACCCGATCATCAAGAGTGGGAAGAACGCCTGGTGGAACCACCGATTAGGCGGCACTGACGACTCGCTCGCGCCAGAGGCAGAGGGTGATCACCACGAGGTGATGCGCCAGCATCACCGAGGCGAAGACGGTCTCGCCGGCCGTCGTGTCGAACAGCAGCGAACCGATCGCCTGGACCAGCCAGAACGCGTTGACGGCGATCAGCAGGACAGCGCCCCACTTCTGGGATCGCCACGCGCCGTAGGCCGCGACCAGCGCGAGGACGTCGGAGGTGAAGCTGCCGAGCACGATCGCGAACGGCTCGCGGCTGTCCTGCGCGCCGAGCACCAGGTTGGGTAGATCGAACATCGTGATGCCGATGAGAGCCACCAGTACGGAGAGGACGGCCGCGATCTTCAGCGCGGTGGAGCGGGTCATGATTTCCATGTTTCCACGCTAGAAATCACGTGTCCCAGCGGTCACGAGGCAGTTGTCCCGACCTGTCCGGGACAAGGCGCATTCATATGTCGGTCATTTGCGCCGATGATTGACAGAGATCTCTTTCTAGTTATCGTTAACAGCCGCTCGGAGGTCGAACGGGGAGATCAAATATGGATAGACGCGCGTTTGTGACGCTGTCAGCAGCCGGGCTGGTCTCGGCGCTCGCCGGCTGCGGCTCCGAGGGCGAGGGCTTCGACCTGGGCAAGGACGTCAACGCCCCGAAGCGGCTCGGCTTCTCCCAGGTTGGCTCGGAGAGCGGATGGCGGCTCGCGAACACCAGCTCGATCAAGAAAGCGGCCGGGCTGCGGGAAATTGATCTCACGTTCGAGAACGCCGACGGTGATCAGAAAAAGCAGATCGCTCACATCGAATCCTTCATCGACGATCGGGTCGATGTCATCGCGTTCTCCCCGGTGGTGGAATCCGGCTGGGACGACGTGCTGCGGCGTGCCCGCGACGCCGGCATCCCGGTCGTGCTCACCGACCGCCTGATCGATTCGACGGATACGTCGCTGTATGTCTGCTCGATCGGCGCGGAATTCATCTCCGAGGGGAACCTGGCGGCGCTGTACCTCGGCAACACCTTCGCCAAGGCGAAGACGCCGGCCACCGTCGTGGAGATCCTGGGCACCAAGGACTCGACCCCGACCCGGCAGCGGTCCGAGGGGTTCGCGGCGACAGCGGCGAAGGAGAAACGCCTGCGGGTTGTCGCCTCGGAACCCGGGGACTGGACCAAGGCCGGTGGCGAGGCCGCCATGCGCAAGCTGCTGCGGAAGCATCCCGATGTGGACGCGGTGTTCGCGCAGAACGACGAGATGGGGCTGGGCGCGGTCAGCGTGCTGGAGGACGCCGGGCTGGATCCGGGTCGGAGTCCGCGGATCGTGACGGTGGACGCTACCAAGGCGGGGTTGCAGGCGCTGGTGGCCGGCAAGCTGACTTATGTCGTGGAGTGCAGCCCGGAGTTCGGCGACGATCTGATGGACATCGTCGTGGACCTGTGTCTTGGCGGGACGGTGCCGCGGCGGGTGGAGTCCGAGAAGGCGGTCTTCGACAAGGTGTCCGCCGAGGACGCCCTCCCGGACCGCACCTATTGAGCCGGGTGCCCGGCTCGACCATGCTGTGACCATGGGGAGCGGGCGGCGACGCATGTGGTTCCGGGTGTCCTGGATCGCCGGCGCGCTCGCTCTGGTGGCCTTTCTGGCAGCGGCGGCGATCCGGCAGGACTGGCTCGACGGTCAACAGCCGGGAGCTTTATGGACCTGGCTGGAACGGGTCAGCTGGCTGGCAGCTCTCGCCGGCCTGGTGATCGCGATCCTGGCGACGAGGAAGAGCGCGGCACCGCCACCGGTCGAGCCGGCGGCACCGGCGACGGTGCCGGTGACGGCTCGCAACCTGCCGCCCCGCAACCCGGCCTTCGTGGGGCGCGCTGACGTGCTGCAGCAGATCAAAGAGGGCCTGACCGCCCGTAATTCCTTGGTCATCCAAGCACTGCATGGCTGGGGCGGGGTAGGCAAGACTCAGCTCTCCATCGAGTACGCGCATCGGAACGCCGCCGACTACGACGTCATCTGGTGGTTCGCGGCCGAGCAGTCGCAGTTGCTCGGCGATCAATACGCACAGTTGGCGGTCGCCGTCGGGGTGGCGACACCGGAGACCAGCACGGTGATCGCTGCCAACCTCGTCCGGCGTTTCCTGCGCGACCGTCCCCGATGGCTCGTCATATTCGACAACGCGGAGGATCCGGCGACCCTGCGTCCCTGGCTGCCCGACGGCGACGGGCACGTGCTGATCACCTCGCGCCGCAAGGACTGGCAGGAACTGGCCGAGCCGATCTCCATCGACGTGCTTCCCCGGGTGGATTCGGCGGCGATGCTCCGCCGGGGCACCTCGGCGGAGCCGGCGGAGGTGGACGCACTCGCACGCGAACTCGGCGACCTTCCGCTGGCCTTGGCGCAGGCCGCCGGGTTCATGGCCGAGACCGGGATGTCGGCCGGTGACTACCTCGCCGGGCTCGGCCAGCGGGCCAACCTGCTGCTCGACGAAGGTTCACCGTCCTCCTACCCGGCGCCCCTGACCGCCACGGTCGCGGCCGCGGCGCAACGCGCGGCGGCAGCGGACCCGGCCGCCGCGCAACTTCTCCAGTTGGCGGCGATCTGCGGCCCTGAGCCGGTGCCGCTGTGGCTTTTCGACAGCGATACGGTGCCCGCGCCGTTGTCGACAGTCGTCCGCAATCCAGTGGCGTTGCGGCGTAGTGTCGGTCTGCTGGTGCGGCTTGGACTGGCGCGGACCACCGTGAACGCCCTGCAACTGCACCGGCTGACCCGGGCGATCCTTCAATCGTCGGACGTGGAGCCGTTCCTCTCGGAGAACCGCAGGATCGTCGAGCGACTTGTGGTCGCGGCCCAACCGGCCGACTCGATGGATCCCGCACACTGGCCGACCTGGTCCGCGCTGGCGCCGCACATCCTCGCACTGGATCCGGCGCGATCCGAGTCTCCTGAACTCCGCTACCTGGCGACGCGGTGGGCCGTGTGCCTGTTGAACCGCGGCAGCCTCGACGAGTGTCTGACGCTCGCGGAGCAGCTTCACGAGATTTGGAGCCGACGGTACGGCGTCGAGGAACACACCACTCTTCAGGTCGCGTTTGTCCTGGGCTGTGGCTACTTGGCGGTCGGCCGCTGGGAAGATGCGAAGAAGATCAATGAGCGCACGTACCAGGCTCGGCTGCGTCTTCTCGGACCGGACGATCCGCACACGCATGACATCGCCAACGAGCTGGCGGCGAGTTCACTGCGGCTCGGTGAGGTCGAGGGAGCCATCGCCCTTCTTCGCGAGGTTGTCGGGAAACGGCAGCAGGCGAACGGAGGAGACGACACCGTGACGCTCCGGTACACCGGTAATCTCGCGACCGCGTTGCGCACGGCCGGCCACGTTCCAGAGGCGCGGGTGCTCCACCAATCGGCCTGGGACGGGTGTAAGCGGATCAATGGCGAGAACCACTTGAGCTCACTGATCCACGCCAGGAACGTCGGTATCGACAGGCGTCTTCTCGGTGATCTGGACGGCTCCCAAGAAGTGCTGGCAGACACCCTGCGCCGCTCGCTGACCTCGCTCGGCACGAATCATCCGGACACGCTCAGGTGCGCCTTTCAGCTCGGTCTCACGCTTCTCGGCCGCGGCGATCGGCGCGAATCCCGTGAACTGCTTGCGGATACGTATGAGCGGTTCCGGATGCTGCTGGGTGAGGAGCATCCGGAAACCCGTGAGACGGCGGTGACACTCAAGGCCGCAGCAGAGGGACGTCCAAACGGTCGCTGAGTTCTTCGAAAGTGATGCCGAACGTGTCCCGTACGACCACGCCCGCGTCGGTGATGAGGAATGTGGCCTGGTCGGTGTAGACGCGGTCGACGCATTTCAGGCCGGTCAGCGGATAGGTGCACTCCGGCACCAGCTTGGGTGAGCCGTTCTTGGCGAACAGCGTCATCATCACGTAGACGCTCTTCGCGCCGACGGCCAGATCCATCGCACCCCCGACGGCGGGGATCGCTTCCGGGTTGCCGGTGTGCCAGTTCGCCAGGTTGCCGGTGGCCGACACCTGGAAAGCGCCCATCACGCACACATCCAGGTGGCCGCCGCGCATCATCGCGAATGAATCGGCATGGTGGAAATAGGCGGACCCCGGCAATTCTGTCACCGGAATCTTGCCGGCATTCGTCAGGTCCGGGTCGATCTCGTCGCCGGTGGCCGCCGGGCCCATGTTGAGCATGCCGTTCTCGGTGTGCAGCACGATTCCCGCACCGGCCGGCAGATGGTCGGCGACCAATGTCGGCTGCCCGATGCCGAGGTTCACATAGGAGCCCGATGCGATGTCGCGCGCCACCAGGGCGGCCATTTCGTGTTTGTCGAGGCTCATACCGCCACCACCCGGTCCACATAGATGCTCGGCGTCACGATCACTTCCGGATCGAGCGTGCCGGTCTCGACCACCTCGCTGACCTGGGCGATCGTCACGGCGGCGGCGGTGGCCATCACCGGGCCGAAATTGCGCGCGGTCTTGCGGTAAACCAGATTGCCCATCCGGTCGGCGCGGAACGCACCGATCAGCGCGACGTCACCCTTGATCGGAAATTCCAGGACGTGGGTACGCCCATCGATCTCCCGTGTTTCCTTGCCGTCGGCCAACGGTGTGCCGACGCCGGTCCGGCCGTAGAACGCGCCGATTCCCGCCCCGGCGGCGCGCATCCGCTCGGCGAGGTTGCCCTGCGGGACCACTTCGAGTTCGATTTTCCCGGCCCGGTACAGCCCGTCGAAAACCCAGGAGTCGGTCTGCCGGGGAAAAGAGCAGATCATTTTTCGTACGCGTCCCTTGGCCAGCAATGCCGCCAGGCCGGTGTCGCCGTTGCCCGCGTTGTTGGAGACCACCGTGAGATCGGTGGCGCCCTGCTCGATGAGAGCGTCGATGAGCTGCACCGGCATGCCGGCCATGCCGAACCCGCCGATCAGCACGGTCGAGCCGTCCCGGATGCCGGCGACGGCCTCGGCCGTGGTGTCGCAGATGGTGACGGTCATGCGGCGTTCCCCCGGGCGACGGTCTTCACGGCGACGGTCTTCACGGCGACGCTCTCCAGGACGACGGCGAGGGCCTGGCCCACGCCGATGCAGATGGCGGCCACGCCGTACCGGCCGCCGGTCTCGCGCAGCCGGGCCGCGAGGGTGCCGAGGATCCGGCCGCCGGACGCGCCGAGCGGGTGACCGATCGCGATAGCGCCACCGCGGGCGTTGACGATCGACGGGTCGATGTCCCAGGCGTCGACGCAGGCCAGGGACTGGACCGCGAAGGCCTCGTTCAGCTCGACCGCGCTCACGTCGGACCAGGTGATGCCGGCCCGCTTCAGCGCCTTGGCGGCCGCTTCGACGGGGGCGTAACCGAAGTCCTGCGGGTCGACGGCGTGCACGCCACGGCCGGCGATCCGGGCGATCGGGTCCAGACCGATCAGTCCGGAAACGGATTCCGAGCCCAGCAGCACGGCCGACGCACCGTCGTTGAGCGGCGAGGCATTGCCTGCCGTGATCGTGCCGTCGGGGCGGAACGACGGTTTCAGACCGGCGAGTTTCTCTGCCGACGAGGCGCGGATGCTCTCGTCCCGGGCGAGGTCGACACCGGGGACCGGCACCACCAGGTCGGAGAAGAAGCCCTCGTCCCAGGCCTGTGCGGCCAGTGCGTGTGATCGAGCGGCGAACTCGTCCTGGCGTACCCTCGTGATCTTGAATTTGTCGCCGAGGAGCTCGTTGGCCTCGCCGAGCGAGACCGTCCACTCGGCCGGCATGCTCGTGTTGACGAAACGCCAGCCCAGCGTGGTGGAGACGGCCGTGACGTTGCCGGCCGGGAACGCCTTCGACGGCTTCGGCAGCACCCACGGCGCGCGGGTCATCGACTCGACGCCACCGGCGATGACGACCTCCGCGTCGCCGGACTCGATGGTCCGGGAAGCGATGATCGCCGCGTCGAGCGAGGAACCGCAGAGGCGGTTCACCGTGGTGGCCGGCACCGATGTGGGCAGGCCGGCGAGCAGGACCGCCATCCGGCCGACGTTGCGATTGTCCTCGCCGGCCTGGTTGGCGCAGCCCCAGACGACGTCACCGATCGTCTCCGGGTCGAGTTGGGGCGCTTTGTCGAGGACGCCCCGGAGCGCGACAGCGGCAAGATCGTCCGGGCGGACCTCGGCGAGGGCGCCGCCGAATCGGCCGAACGGCGTGCGGGCCGTGGCGTAGAGGTACGCGGAAGTCATGGTCCCAACCTATGTGTCCAGCAACGATTAAATCCAATACTCAATAACGAGCCATTGATAAGCTGTGACTATGGAACTGCGCCACCTCCGTTCGTTCCTGGCGCTCGCCGAGGAGCGGCATTTCGGGCGTGCCGCCGACCGGCTGCACATCGCCCAGCCTGCCCTGTCGCAGCAGATCAAGCAGCTTGAGCGGGAGTTCGGCGTCACGTTGTTCACGCGTACCACGCGGCGGGTCGAACTCACCTCGGCCGGGTCCCGGTTCGCGGAGCACGCGCGTGCGGTGATCGGGTCGGCCGACCGGGCGGCAGCCGACATGACGATGGTCGCTTCCGGTCAGGCGGGGCGGGTGTCGGTCGGGTTCATCGGCACCGCCACCTATGACCTGTTGCCGGCGGCGGCGCGGGAGGTGCGTTCGCGGCTGCCGGAGGTTCGCCTGGAGCTGCACGGGGAGCTGTTGAGTCCGGCGTTGTCGAGCGGGTTGATCGACGGAACGTATGACCTCGTGGTGCTGCGTCCAGATGGTGGCCTGAGTCCAGAAATATCGGTGAAGGTCCTGCGCAGTGAACGGCTGGTCGCGGTCCTTCCCGACCGGCACCCACTGGCTCGGCGTGACCGTATCAACCTCGCCTCGCTGCGCGCCGACCCGTTCGTCATGCACTTCTCCGGGCACCGCTCGTCCATGCACGAGCACGTTCTCGCCGCCTGCGCCGCCGCCGGTTTCCGGCCCGACCCGATCACCGAGGTGGGGGAGACGGCCACCCTCGTCGTCTTCGTCGCGGCCGGGATGGGCGTCGCGCTGGTCCCGGAGCCGGTCCGCAGCCTCGCCCTCGAAGGCGTGGCCTACGTCGCGCTCGACGACCCGGCAACGGTCGACCTGGCGATCGCCACCAGAGCCGGTGACGTCTCGCCCGCGACCCGCCAGGTCGCTGACATCGTCGTTAGGATGTGCACAGAGATCGGAGGAGGTCCATGAGCCGGCTGATCCCATCCAGCACGACCGGCCTGCCCGACACCGGCCTGCCCGACACCGGCCTGCCCGACACCGGTCTCCACGTTTTCTGGGCCCGGTTCGGCCTGCGAGCCTCCGAGGTACGCGGCTCGTGACCGGATGGGACGCGCTCGCGCAGTGGGGCGCCGACGCCGCTCGCATCGCGCCGCTGACCGGTGGAGTCGCCAACGACGTGTGGAGCGTGCGCGTCGGCGGGCAGCTCGCGGTCGCTCGGCTCGGCACCCGCAGTGATGCCGATCTGGCCTGGGAGACCGCGTTGTTGCGGCATCTCGACCGGGAAGGTCTCACCGTGCCGGTGCCGATCCCGGCGAGGGACGGCCGGCTGTTCGCCGGTGGCCTGATGGTGATGACCTATCTGGAGGGCGGACCGCCGGAGACGCAGGCCGACTGGCGGCGGGTGGCCGGCACGCTCCGCGAGCTGCATCGGCTGACCCGCGGCTGGCCGCAGCGGCCCGGGTGGCGGTCGTCGACCGATCTCCTGCGCGCCGAGACCGGCACGAGGATCAACCTCGGCGCGATGCCCGCGGAAGGGGTCGCCCGGTGCCGGGCGGCGTGGGCGCGGCTCGCCGGACGTGAGACGTGTGTCGTCCACGGTGATCTCAACCCGGGTAACGTCCGGATGACCGCGGACCGGGTCGCCCTGATCGACTGGGACGAGTCGCATGCCGACGTCCCTGACCTCGATCTGGTGCTGCCGGAGAACGCGGCCGGCCTCGACGAGGGCGCGTACGACATCGCCGCGCAGGCTTCGGCCGCGTGGGAGGCCGCGGTCTGCTGGGACGACGACCACTCGGTCAAGCGGCTCGCCGAGGTCCGGCCAGCACATCGGCCGGCGGTCGACGGTGCTGCCGGCTGACCCGTACCGAAGTCTGCGCGACGCCCTCTCGGCGATCCTCGGCCGTAACGTGGCAGCATGAGCCTTCGGTTTACGCATACGACGCTGCCGCAACGGGTGGTGTTCGGGCCCTTCTCGGCTGTCGCCGACGAGGTCGCGCGGCTCGGCTCGCGGCCGCTGGTGATCGCGTCGGACCGGGCGCCGGACGTACTTCCCGGCGCCGCCCGGCACACCGAGGTCGTCATGCACGTGCCGGTCGAGGTCGCGGAGCGGGCGCGCAAGGCCGCCGACGGGTTCGACGTGCTGGTCAGCGTGGGTGGCGGTTCGGCCACCGGGCTTGCCAAAGCGATCGCGCTCACCACCGGGCTGCCGATCGTCGCGGTGCCGACCACCTATGCCGGCTCCGAGGCCACGCCCGTCTGGGGCCTGACCGAAAACGGTCGCAAGACCACTGGTGTCGACCATCGGGTGCTGCCACGCACGGTCGTCTACGACGCCGGGCTGACCCTGTCACTTCCGGTCGGGCTGAGCGTCGCCTCCGGGCTCAACGCGCTCGCGCACAGCGTGGAGGCGATGTGGGCGCCGAACACCGATCCGATCAACCAGGCCCTCGCCCTGGAGAGCATCCGCGCCCTGCGAGCCGGCCTGCCCCGCATCGTCAGGGATCCTGATGAACTCGCCGGCCGCGAACAGACGCTCCTCGGCGCCCATCTCGCCGCGGTCGCTTTCGCCTCGGCGGGTTCCGGGCTGCATCACAAGATCTGTCACGCCCTCGGAGGCATGTTCAATCTGCCGCACGCGCAGACGCACGCGACCGTTCTCCCGTACGTAATGGCCTTCAATGTTCGTGATCTGCCGGCGGTCTCCGACCGCCTGGCGCAAGCGTTCGGCGCGGCCTCCCCGATTCCCGGCCTCCAGCATTTGTACGCGGAAACGGCCGCACCCCGTGCACTTCGCGATCTCGGACTGCGTGCGAATGACATTCCCGCCGTGGCCGACGCGGTTCTACCGGCCGTTCCGCCGAGCAATCCGGTCACGGTGACATCCGACAATCTCAGCGAACTGCTGCGCCGTGCGTGGGCAGGAGAGGAACCGCGGTGAGCGACGAACAGCGCAATCGCGAAGCTGCATTGACCGACCGTGTCGTCGCGTCGTTCGCTTCGACGCCGGATCCGCGTCTTCGCGAGGTCATGCAATCGCTGACGCGGCATCTGCACGCGTTTCTGCGGGAGGTGCGGCCGACCGGCTCCGAATGGCAGGAGGCGATCGCTTTCCTCACCGATGCCGGGCACATCACCGACGAGCGGCGGCAGGAGTTCATCCTGCTCTCCGACGTGTTCGGGGCCTCGATGCAGACCGTGACGATGAACAACGAGGCCGACGGCGCGGCGACCGAGTCCACCGTTCTGGGTCCGTTCTTCATCGACGGATCACCGCCGATCCCACTCGGCGGCGACATCTCCTTCGGCGCGACCGGCCAGCCGTGCTGGGTGGAGGGAACCGTCACCGGCACGTCCGGAAAACCGGTGCCGGATGCCCGCATCGAAGTCTGGGAAGCCGACGACGACGGTTTCTACGACGTGCAGTACGGCGACGACCGGACGGCGGCGCGGGGCCACGTTTTTTCGGAACCGGATGGCAGTTTCCGGTTCTGGGCGCTGGTGCCGACGCCCTATCCGATTCCGCACGATGGGCCGGTGGGGCGGTTGCTCGCTGCCACGGGTCGGTCTCCGCTGCGGGCGTCACATCTGCATTTCATGGTGATCGCACCGGGTTTCCGAACTCTGGTGACACACATTTTCGTGCGGGGTGACGAGTTGCTGGAGCGGGACAGTGTTTTCGGGGTGCGGGAATCGCTGGTGAAGGATTTCGTGGCGCAGGCGGCGGAGATTCCCACGCCGGACGGGCGCGACCTGGGCGGGCGCGAGTGGAGCCGGGTGCGGTTCGACATCGTGCTGGCCGAGGGTGGCGCATAGCGGCTGTGGGTGGGTGGGTGGGTGGGTGGGTGGTCCGGCCGGCCGGCCGGCCGGCCGGCCGGCCGGCCGGATCGGATGTTGGGTGGGTGACCACGGCCACCACCCCGCCCGGCACCGCGGGCACCTTCTCGTCACCATCCCTGGTCGTGACCTGCGGGAATCGGTCGCCGGGCGGCTCTCGGCCGCCGGTTACGCCGTCACCGCCGTCCCTACCGGAGCTGATGCGCTCGCCTGCCTCGACGAGCAACACTTCGACCTGCTCATCGTGGACGTCGCGATCCCGGGCCTGGACGACCTGGCGCGTACCCGGCCGGTTCTCGCCGACCGGCCGCCGATCATCTGCATGACGACCTGCGACGCCCTCGACCTGCTGTTGCCGGAGCTCGGCACCGAGGTCGAGGACTACGTCACGAAACCCTGCCGGATCCCGGAGCTCCTGGCCCGTGTGCACATCCAGCTGCGCCAGCCCGAACTGCGATATCGCGACCTCGTCCTCGACGAGGTCGTCTTCCAGGCCTGGCGTGGTGACCGGCCGCTCGACGTGACCCCGGCCGAATACCGCCTGCTCCGCCATCTGCTCTGCAACGCGGGGAGGGTGCTCTCCAAGGAGCAGCTCTCGGAAAGCGTCTGGGGTGAGCCGCGCGGGATCAACGCCATCGAGCGGCTCGTCACCCGCCAATGCGCCTTTCATGGTGAAGCGCGTGGAGGCGTTGCGGCCACGTATCCAGCAGATCTTTGACGGCCTGGTGGACGACATGCTGGCCGGGGACAACCCCGCCGACCTGGTCGAGCAGCTCGGGTTGCCGATGCCGACGCTGATGATCACCCAGATCCTCGGTGTGCCCTACGAGGATCATGCGTTCTTCCAGGCGGCGAGCCGCCGGGCGATCAGCCACGACACCGATCCGGACGACGCCGCCCAGGCCGGCCAGGGGCTCGGTGAATATCTCGGCCGGCTGCTCGCCGCCAAGATCGAGCAGCCGGCCGGCGACGTCCTCTCCGAGATGGGCGCCCGGGTCACCGCCGGTGAGTTGACGTGCGCCGAAGCGGTCACGATGGGCAGCGCGATCCTGATCGCCGGGCACGAGGCCAGTGCCAGCATGATCTCCCTCGGTACCCTCGCCCTGTTGCAGAACCCCGATGAGCTGCGGAAACTGCGGGAGAACAGCGACGACCCGAAGTTCGTGGCGAACGCCGCCGAGGAGCTTCTGCGGTATCTGACGACCCGGCATCCGGCATCCGGCGCATCGCCGTCCAGGACATCGAACTGCACGGCACCACGATCAAGGCCGGCGACGGTGTCATCTTCGAGCTGGCCGGCGCCAATTACGACCCGGCTGAATTCGCCGAGCCGGACCGTCTCGATCTGAGCCGCCCGGCGCGTCGGCACCACGCTTTCGGTTACGGCTCGCATCAATGTCTCGGTCAATCCCTGGCCCGTGTCGAATTGCAGGCCGTCTATGGCACGCTCTACCGGCGAATCCCTACGCTCGCACTGGCGGTGCCGTTCGAGGAGGTCGGGTTCGCGATGGAGGGCGTCGCCTACGGCCTGAAGTCGCTGCCGGTCACCTGGTGAGGGAGACGATCATGCGAGTGGAGTTCGACGAACCGAAGTGTGTGGCGGCCGGTCAATGCGCCATGGTCGCCCCGGCTGTTTTTGATCAGCGGGACGAGGACGGCGTGGCGATCGTCCTCGATGCGACGCCACCCGAGGAGGAGCACGAGGCGGTGCGTGAGGCCGCCGCCGTCTGCCCGGCTGCGGCGATCCGCCTGGCCGGCGAGTGAACCGCATCGTCGTCGTCGGCGCCTCGGCCGCCGGCCAAGCAGGGTATGGCGGCCGCCCGGAATCTGCTCGGGGCAGGCAGGCCGTTCGCGCCGGTGCCGTATTTCTGGTCCGATCAGTACGACCTCAAGATTCACGCGTACGGATATCTCCGCTGTCATGAGGAAGTGGAGATCGTCGATGGAAATTTGGCGGAGCGGCGTTTTCTGGCCGTTTATCGCAAGGGCGGCCGGGTGGTGGGCGCGCTCGCGGCAGGGATGCCGCCCAAGGCCCTTCACCAGTGGCGGCAGGCCATCCTCGCCATCCTGATCACTAACGGTCAGGCCGGAACTTGTCATACCCCGGCGATAGCGTGCCCCTTCACCGAGCCGAACTGGTGGGAGGGCCTCTATGTACCGGCAGGGCGATGTGCTGATCATTGGCGTGAAACAGGATCGGGTGCCGGCCTGTGCGCCGGTTCCGCGGGACCGGCGTGGCCGCATGGTGCTGGCGCGCGGCGAAGCCACCGGTCACGCGCATGTGGTCGGCGGCCCCGGTCTGCGGCTGATCGCCGACCTGGATGATCCGGAGAGCATGTTCATCGACGTGCCGACGCACGGCCGGGTCAGCCACGAGGAGCACGGGCCGATCTCGCTGCCCGCCGGGCACTACCGCGTGGTGCGCCAGCGTGAGTACATCCCGGGCGCGTTCCGACCGGTCGCGGACTGAGGAGGGCATCGATGCAACTCACCCATGCACACGAGGCGATGGCTTCCGCCATCGAAGACCAGTGGTTGGCCGCGGCGGTGCAGACCGGCGCGGCCGTCCGTGCGGAGGCCGAGGCCGGGGTACGCGAGGCGTACACGCTTGCCGGCCTCCCCGAGCCGGAAAAGATCTACTGGCTCGGCTCCCCACGGGCCGGCGCCGCGGCCGCGGCCATCCTCGCCGTCGCGCCCGAGCTGGGCCCCCAGACCGCGGCCGGGCTGGCCGGCGTGAGCGGAGGGCCGGCGGCCGGGCTGGCCGGCGTCAGCGGCGGGCCCGCGGCCGGGCTGGCCGGCGTGAGCGCCGGGACTGCCTGGCTGGCCGAGGTGCACGCCGATCTGGGCCGGCAGGGCTGGACGCCGGGGGAGCCGCTGGGCTCCTCGTTGCGTCGCCAGATCCGCACCGAGCCGTGGGCCGCCGCTCGTAAATCCGCAGTGGAGGCGCTCGGCGCCGACGGCTGGGCCCAGCTCAGCGCGGCGGCCGGTCGCCGCTCCTGGGGTCTGGTCATGGACCTGATCGCGGCCCGCCTGCGCCTGCGTCTGAGTGAGGACCTCACCGGTGGCCTGGGTGACGCCGGGCCTGCGGCGCGGCGGATGGTCCTCGACGCCATCTACGGGCAGCACGACGGCACCTGGCTGAGCACATTCGACGCCGCCGACCGGATCATCCCCGGCGCCGGGCTGATGGCGCCCCTTGCCGGACTCGCCGAGGTCTCCCGGCACGCCGGTTGGTGGTGGGCCTATCAGAACGTCGCCATCCTCACCGAGCGCCCCACCCTGCTCGACCGCGACAACGTCGGCCGGCTGCACCGCGGTGAGGGCGCGGCCATGGAGTTCCCCGACGGATACGGGCTCTGGGCCTGGCGGGGCATGCCGATCCCGGCCGACCTGGCCGCCGAGCTGCCCCGGCTCACCGTGGAGCGCATCCGCGACGAGTCGAACGCGGAGATCCGGCGGGTGATGCTGGAGCACTTCGGTTATGAGCGATACCTGCGCGAGGCCGGCGCCCGCACGATGGGCTCCGACGAGGCCGGCACCTTGTGGTACCTCGACCTCCCCGGCGACGAGCCCCTGGTCATGGTCGAGGTGGTGAACTCGACGCCCGAGCCGGACGGGACGAGTCGGGTCTACTGGCTGCGGGTCCCGCCGAGCACCCGCACGGCCCGGGAAGGAGTGGCCTGGACGTTCGGCCTGACCGCCGAGGAGTACCAGCCGTTGATCCAGACCTGACCACCGGGCAAGACCGGTTGCGAGTTGCAATTGGATGGCTTAGCGTCGGGGTCGTACCGATTGCAAAACGCAACTGGTTCTGGAGGTGGTGACGATGATGCACGACACCGAACCGCAGACCGCCGGCGGGAAAATGCTCTGGCACTTCTCGATGTCCCTGGACGGCTTCGTGGCCGGTCCTGACCACGAGATGGATTGGATGAACCGGGCCACCGCCGGGCGGCCCGGCATCGTCGACGAATATGTGAGCACCCTCGGCGCCGTGCTCGGCGGCCGGGAGGGCTGGGACTTCGCCGCGGACGACCAGCGGCCGTACGGCGGGCTGTGGGAAGGGCCGATCTTCGTGCTCACCCATCATCCGGACGACGCGAAGCCGGCCGACGGCGTCACGTTCCTCAACTGCGACGTGGCCGAGGCGGCGCGGATCGTCCTGGCGGCGGCCGGCGGCAAGAACGTCGAGGTGCACTCGCCGACGATCGGCCGCCAGCTCCTGGAACGCGGCCTGATCGACGAGATCGACCTGCACATCGTGCCGGTGCTGCTGGGCCGGGGCCGGCGGCTGTACGACAACCCGGGCGGCGTGCCGGTCCACCTGCACCTGGTCAACAGCGACGACCCGACGGCGGAAGTGAACCTGCGGTACCGGCCCGCGTGATGTGCTGGAGGGCGTGACTTCAGCCTGGGAGAACGCCGGCATGCTGCCCTTCGGCCCACCCGACGACCTGGCTGAGGGCGACGTCGTGGTGACCGATCAGGGCACCTATTGGGAGTGCGGTTCCACGGACTGGCACTTGATGCTCGGCTGGTTCGCGGGACCGGACACCCTGAGGCGCTGGCCCGACGACCGGGTGCGGTTCTGGACGGTCATCGAGGAGGACGCCGCCGGCAACCGGCAGGTTTCCCAGCAGCCCGTGACCGGTTCGGAGCTCGCGGGGGACGACGACGAGGCCACCGTGCTCCTCGCCGAGCGGGGAATTCCCGCGCTTCCGGGCGGCTTCCGCTGGTTCCAGCTGGTTCCGCCGGGCAGAACGGGCGGCGACGTCGTCGCGGCCTACCGTCGCGTCCAGCGTGAGCTGCCCCAACGTTACGACATGGCGCTGGAGACCGCCTATGCGCGGGCCGCGGTCGAGGAGCTCTACGGTCTGCCCGTGACGCCCCCGCCGCCGATCCCGGCTTCGTGGTGGGAGCCCGAGCCGGAAAATCCACGGCACACCGCTCGCATGCGGGCCGAACACGCTCGCCAGGCCGAGCTGCTGTCCGGGCCGCCCGGTGCGGTTCCCATCCTGCGATGCCGCGACCTGCGCCGATCGCTGGCGTTCTACGCGACGCTGGGCTTTCGCGGCGAAGAGCTTTCCGGGTACGCGGTTCTGCGTCACCCGGCCGCCGAACTCCATCTGTCGGAAACGAGCGACGTCTCACCCGGCGGCTGCCTGATCCGCGTGCCGGACGCCGCAGCCCTGTGGCACAGTCTCGACGGCCGGTTGACGCTGGGGCCGCTCGACCACGACAACCCGGGCATGGCCACGTTTACCTTGCTCGACCCGGACAACAACCACCTGCGCGTCGTCAGCATTCGGTGACGGTGGGTGAGGCTCGACTTTCGCTATGGTGCGGAGCGCTCGGCGTCACCGGTTTTCCGGGGCGGCTGGTGCTCAGCGCGGTGAAGGTGTTCGCGGGACAGCACGGGGAGTCAGCTCGCGGTGCCCGGCCGGCTGTCGTTGCTGTCATACAGCTCCCGAGACAGCGTTGACAGCAAGCCGGCCAGCTAGCCAGCGAGCCGGCCAGCTAGCCAGCGAGCCGGCCAGCGAGCCGGCCAGCCAGCCAGCCAACCAGCTAGCCAGCGAGCCGGCCAGCTAACCAGCGAGCCGGCCAGCTAGCCGGCCAGCTAGCCAGCGAGCCGGCCAGCTAACCAGCGAGCCAGCGAGCCAGCGAGCCAGCGAGCCGGCCAGCCAGCCAGCTAGCGAGTCGGCCAGCCAGCCGGCCAGCTAACCAGCGAGCCAGCGAGCCAGCGAGCCGGCCAGCCAGCCAACCAGCTAGCCAGCGAGCCGGCCAGCTAACCAGCGAGCCAGCGAGCCAGCGAGCCAGCGAGCCGGCCAGCCAGCCAGCTAGCGAGTCGGCCAGCCAGCCGGCCACCTAGGCAGCCAGCCAGCCGGCCGGCCGGACCCGGTCGCAGGTCGCGGGCCGGAGTTGGCAGGGTTGGTCAGGTCGCACCTAACGCCTTTGTG
This sequence comes from Actinoplanes sp. CA-015351, assembly GCF_050955685.1. Lineage (NCBI taxonomy): Bacteria > Bacillati > Actinomycetota > Actinomycetes > Micromonosporales > Micromonosporaceae > Actinoplanes > Actinoplanes sp. CA-015351. Next base: position 4,333,404 of record NZ_CP192102.1, on the reverse strand, counting down.
CGCCCTGGTCCACGCCCTGGCCGTGGTGAAGTCACACCTACCGGAACTGTGCGACCTCATCCACGTCAAACCGGGCATGCGGGGGTTTCCGTCCACGCGCCACGTGGCTGCGAGCACACGGTGGGCCTTCACCCTGCTTCGTAGCCGACGTTGATCAGCCGGTTCCCCACGCCGCATCGGCATCGCGAATCGCGAATCGCGAACCGCGAGCGTGGCGCAAACTCACAAGATCCGAGGGAGTCACGGTCGGCCATGGCGCTTCGCCGGCTCGCCTCCCGGATCTTGTGAGTTTGCGGTCGGCAGGGCGGCGCAAGCTCACACGTTGACCTGCATTGCCCCCGGCGGCCGTCCAAGATTCACTCCGGCTGGTTCTCACGGTTGTTTCACGAGCTTGGAGACCCGCTATGAGAGCCAGCCGGACCAGATCATGCTGCCGCTCCGGCTCCGGCGCGACATGCAGTGCTGGCCGGGCCAGGCTCCGTGCATGCCGGGCCTGAATTCGACACGGCCCGGGTTGCGCGCGTGGGTGCGGTGCCGGGCCCGAATTCGACACGGCGCGGGCTGCGCGCGTGGGTGCGGTGCCGCGCCTGAATTCGACAAGGCCCGGGTTGCGCGCGTGGGTGCGGTGCCGCGCCTGAATTCGACAAGGCCCGGGTTGCGCGCGTGGGTGCGGTGCCGCGCCCGAATTCGACACGGCCCGGGTTGCGCGCCGGTGCGTGGCGACTTCGGGTGCGGATTGGACCTTAAGTCCACACGCTCTTGGGTGGCTGGGGTCCTGGCGGTGGCGGTGATGGCTCGGTCTGGGCCTGAATCATGGATAGACTCGTGGTGATGACCAGTTGGGTGCCTACCAGTCCGCCCGGAGTGCAGCGGCACCCGGGCACGAACGGCTGGCTGTCCTCCTGGGGCACCAACGCGCACGGAGAGATCGCCGGGTGCCCGCCCGGCCGGGAGCTGCGCCCAGCCGTCCCGCCTCTCCTGCCCTAGGACATCTGTGCCGTTCATCAATCTGAAAACGCTCCTGCGCCGCGAATCCGTCGGTGGCGCCCTGCTCGTTGTCGCCGCCCTCGTCGCCCTGATCTGGGCTAACTCGCCGTGGGCGGGCGGCTATGAAGCCTTCCGGTCGTTCACGGTCATCCTGCCGGTGCACGCGTGGGCCGCCGACGGGCTGCTCGCGATCTTCTTCTTCGTGGTGGGCAACGAGCTGAAACAGGAGTTCGTCCGCGGCGAACTGCGCCATCCTCGCCGCGCCGTCCTGCCGATCGTGGCTTCGGTCTGCGGCGCTGTCGTGCCCGCGCTCATCTTCGCGGTGATCACTTTCGGCCACGGGGACGCCGCTGGCGGGTGGGGCATCCCGATGGCGACGGACATCGCGTTCGCCGTTTCGGTGCTCGCCGTCGTCGGCCGGGGCCTGCCGCCGGCGCTGCGAACCTTCCTGCTCACCCTCGCTATCGTCGACGATCTGGTCGCCATCATGGTGATCGCCGTCTTCTACTCAGCCGGCCTCGCCTGGGCGCCCCTGCTCGGCGCCGTCGCCGGCCTGGCCCTGTTCGGCTGGCTACAACAAGGCCCGATGCGACGAGGCCCGCTGCGACAAGGCCCATTAACACGAGGCCCATTAAGACGAGGCCCATTAAGACGAGGCCCGCTGCGAGGACTGCCGCAGCGCCAGCTGCCGATGAAAATCGTTCTCGTCCCGCTCGCCGTTCTGGTCTGGACGCTCATGCATGAGAGCGGCATCCACGCCACCATCGCCGGCGTAGCCCTCGGCCTGCTCATGCGCACCAGCACCCTCCCCGGCGAAACGATCAGCCCGAGCGACCGCGCCGAGCACCTGATCCGCCCCTGGACCACCGCCGTGATCCTGCCGATCTTCGCGCTCACCTCGGCCGGCGTCACCGTCACCGGCGCCGGGAATCTGCTCGCCAGCCCCGCCGCCATCGGCATCCTCGCCGGCCTGATCGTCGGCAAAATCGTCGGCATCTTTGGCGGCGCCTGGTGCACCACGCGCTTCACCCGCGCCGAGCTCCACCCCGACCTCACCTGGCCGGACATCTTCGGCATCGCGCAGCTGGCCGGGATCGGCTTCACGGTCTCGCTGCTGATAGCCGAACTCTCGTACCCAAATGATCTTGGTTTGCTCGAATCCGCGAAGGCCGCCGTCCTGCTCGCCTCCGGCATCGCGGCCACGCTGGCCACCGTCACCCTCACTCTCCGTGCGGCCCGTCACCGCCGCCGAGCGCCAGACCCGGCCGGTTGAGACCTGCGCGATCAGCCGGCGGCCCATTGATGGGTACGGGACGAGCCGGTTGCGCTGACCGATCGTGCCCCTACGGGCGCTACCGGATGTGTCGGGCATCGATGGCGGTCGACGATGGCGCGATGACTCGTACCCTCGCTGTTGTTATCGCGCTTGTGATTGCCGCGCCGCCGGGCGTGGCGCGGGCCGCGCCACCGGGACCGGCGCTGGATTGGGGCGCGTGCGCCGGCGGCACCGCCGCGGTGCAGTGCGCCGAGTTGCGCCTGCCGGTCGACTGGGCCGATCCGGGCGGGCCGGGATTCGACCTGGCGGTGGCTCGCCGGCCTGCGCGGGTGCCGTCCGGGCGGGTGGGGACGCTGGTGTTCGGGCCGGGCGGGCCGGGGGACTCCGGCGTTGATCGGCTCGTGCGGGGCAGCGCCCGGTTCAGTGACGAGATCCTGGACTCGTTCGACGTGGTGAGCTTCGATCCGCGTACCGTCGCGGGCAGTGCCGCACCCACGTGCGCGAGGGAGCCGGTGCCGGTGATCCTGCGTGACCAGGCCGACTTCGACGCGACGGTGGCCGCGAACCGGGCGTTGTGGCAGCAGTGCCGGGAGACCAGTCCGGTGTTCGATCACGCCAGCACGCGGAACACGGCGCTCGACCTGGAGGCGCTGCGCCGCGCGCTCGGCGAGTCACGGCTGACGTTCCACGGCAGTTCCTACGGCACGCTGCTCGGGCAGCAGTACGCCGGGATGTTCCCGGGCCGGGTACGCGCCGCCGTCCTCGAAGGCGTGTTCGACCACAGCCTGAGTCTGACCGATTTCGTGCGTACCCAAGCTGTCGCCGTGCAGGACTCCTTCGACGAGTTCGTGACGTGGTGCGAGCGAGGCGGCAGATGCCCGCCCGGCGTCCGTGACACCTGGACCGAGGTCCTGGCCCGCGCGGACGACGGTGAATACGCGCCGTTCACCGCGTTCGACGTGGCCGCCCTGCCGATCGCCACCCTCCAGGGACCGAACTGGCCGGCCCTGGCGGCGGCGATCGAAGCCCTCGCGGCCGGGCGCACCGACTTGATGCGAGGTCTGCCGCCGGCGTCGACCGGGGCGTTCTGCGCCGACTTCCCGGTGCCGGTGCGCAACTACCGGGAGTACACGAAACTGCTGCGGGTCGCCGCGAAGGCCGGCCCGGACATCCGGTACGGCGCCGGGCTTCTCGCGGTCTCGCTGTGCCTGGGCTGGCCACGGCCGGTGGACAACCCGCCGCACCGGCCACGCGTGCAGACCCGGGTGCCGATGCTGCTGCTCAACGCCCGGCACGATCCGCGCACCGGGTACGAGTGGGCCACCCACGTCGCCGGCCAGCTGGGCCGGAACGGGCGACTGGTCACCTATGAGGGCTGGGGCCACGGGGTGTACCGGGACACCGCGTGCACCACCGCGACGGTCGACCGCTATCTGATCGACCTGGTCGTCCCGGCACGCGGCGCGAGCTGCCCGGCGGAACCCGTCAGCTGAGCAGATCGGCGAGGCGGGCCGCGCCCACGTTGCCTCCGGACAGGATCACGCCGATCCGCGCCGGCAGCGGCTGGACGCGGCCCGTCAGCAGCGCGGCCAGCCCGGAAGCGCCGCTCGGCTCCAGGACCAGCTTCAATCGGTCGACGGCGAACCGCAGCGCGTCCCGCAGCTCGTCGTCGCTGACCAGCACGATCTCGTCGACCACGTGCTTGTTGATGGAGAAGGTCAGTTCACCCGGGATCGGCGCGGCCTGCCCGTCGGCGATCGTGCGCGGCACCTCGATGCCGACCCGTTCGCCGGCTTCCAGGCTCCGTTTGGTGTCGTCGCCGGCCTGCGGTTCGACACCGATCACCCGGATGCCCGGCTGAACCCCCTTGGCGGCGATCCCGGTGCCGGCGATCAGGCCACCACCACCCACGGGTACGACGATCGCGTCCAGCGGCCCGGTCTCCTCGAGGAGTTCGAGGGCGGCGGTGCCCTGACCGGCGATGACGTGCGGGTGCTCGTACGGCGGAATCAGCGCGAGCCCCCGCTCCTCGGCGAGATCACGGCCGAGCTTCTCCCGGTCACCGGTGTAGCGGTCGTACGTGATGACTTCGGCGCCGTATCCGCGTACCGCGTCCATCTTGGATTTTGGGGTGTCGGCCGGCATCACGATGACCGCGGTGCTGACGAGCTCGCGGGCGGACAACGCGACCGCCTGCGCGTGGTTTCCCGACGAGTAGGTGACGATGCCCCGGGCCAGCTGCTCGGCGGAGAGCTGCGCGATGGCATTGTAGGCGCCCCGGAATTTGAACGCCCCGATCCGCTGGAGGTTCTCCGCCTTGAGGAAGACCTGCGCCCCGGCGATCTCGTCAAGCGTGCGAGACCGGATCACCGGGGTACGGTGAGCGACCCCCTCGATCCGCGCGGCAGCATCCCGGACATCGTGCAGGGTCACCGGTGTCATACCTCGATCATAGGTTTCCTTCCACCGGCTGCGGCTGCGGCTGGAACGCCACGTCGCTCACATCGGCGGCCAGCTCGGTGAAGTCGGTGCCGTACGCGGCCGGCTCGACGATGCGCAGCACGAGCGCGAACGGCCGGTCGGCGCCGTATTTCCGATCCAGTTCATGATGACGTTTGGCCAGGTAGCGGGCGGCGGCGAGGTTGCTGCCCGCGGTCAGGCCGCCGAGGAGGAACACCGGGTGCCCGCCGGCCGGCCCCCAGAACCGGGCGAGCAGGACGTAGCTCGTCTCCGGGCTGAGGGCGTATTCGACGCCACCCACGGTGAACGACATCCGGCGCTTCTCGTCGTCGAAGACCTCGTACGTCACGCCGCGCAGGATCGTACGCACGTGCGTGGCGCTGCGAGGGCTGGCGCCGCCCGGGCCGCCGACGCAGAACTCGGTCAGCCGGCCGATCTCCCCGGTCGGCTGGTTCTCACCGACCCGATCGGCGTGCGCACCGCACTCCCGGGCGATCGTCGCCAGCTCCACCAGCGCGGCGACATCCCGGCGGTGCACACTGAACTCGCGCGGCGACGACGCGTGCCGGGACACCACCAGCAGGCAGCTCGCTCCGGCGGTGAGTCCGAAGAAGGCGCGCTCGCGGCCCAGTTTGCGCCGGCGCAGCAGGAATCCCGCGAGCCAGACGGCCGTACCGGCGATGACACTCGCCAGCAGATTGATCAGAAGGTCGCCCATGCCGTCGATGATGTCCGATGCCGTCGAACGCCGGTCCGGCGGCGCCCAGCGTTGTGAAACGTGCGCGAGACAGCTGGGTCAGGACACACACCACGCCGGCGGGACGCGCGAGGCGGGTGCTCCGTGCGTACCCCAAGGCGCCGCAGGCAAGAAAGGGTGAGCGGAACGCTCACTGGAGGCCGGTGCGGACCGAGGTGATGCGGTGGGTGTTGAAGCCGAGCCAGTGCATGCGGCCCACGTAGCGGGCGTGCTCGATCTTGAGGCAGCGGTCGACGACCAGGTCGAGGCCGCCGCCGGTGGCGATGCTGTTGCCCTCGTCGTTGATCACGCCGAACTGGCACCAGAGGGCGCCGGCGCCGATCGTGACCGCCTCCTGGGCGATCTGCGGGAGCGCGGCCGGCGCGCGGAAGACGTTGACGACGTCGACCGGGCCGGGCAGATCGGTCAGGCTGGGGTAGCTGCGTTCGCCGAGGATCTCCGTCTCGCGCGGGTTGACCGGGATCACCTGATAGCCGTGGCGCTTGAGGTAGTAGCCGACGAAATAGCTGGCCCGCAGCTCGTTGCTGGAGAGGCCGACGATCGCGATGGTCTTCGCGGTGTGCAGCAGCCGCTGGATCGTGGTGACGTCCTGGTACTGGGCGGGATCGGTCATCGCCGCGCCTCCAATGCCTGCTTGAGATCCCAGATCAGGTCCTCGACGGACTCGGTGCCGACGGAGAGGCGGATGGTGCCCGGTCCGACGCCGGCGGCGCGCAGCTCGTCGTCGCTGAGCTGGCGGTGCGTGGTGCTGGCCGGGTGGATGATCAGGCTTTTCGCGTCGCCGACGTTCGCCAGGTGCGACCAGAGGGTGACACCGCGGATCAGGTCCTGACCTGCGTCGCGGCCACCGAGGACGTCGAACGAGAACACCGCGCCGGGGCCGAGTGGAAGGTATTTGTCCACCAGAGCTTGAAATCGACTACCGGACAGGCCCGGGTAGGTGACGCTGGAGACCAGCGGGTGCTCGGACAACCACGATGCGACCGCGTGGGCGTTCGCCACGTGCCGGTCCATCCGCAGCGACAGCGTCTCCAGGCCCTGCAGCAGCAGGAACGCGTTGAACGGCGACAGCGTGCCACCGAGGTCGCGCAGCGTCTCGGCGCGCAGCTTCATCAGGTACCCGTAGGTGCCGAACGTCTCGTGGAACTGCAGGCCGTGGTACGCGGGTGAGGGGTCCGCGATGACCGGGAAACGCCCGTTGGACCAGTTGAACGTGCCGGCCTCGGTGACCACGCCGCCGATGCTGGTGCCGTGCCCGCCGATGAACTTCGTCGCCGAATGGATCACGATGTCCGCGCCCCATTCGATCGGGCGGCACAGGTACGGCGTCGCGAACGTGTTGTCCACGATCAGCGGCAGGTCGTTCTCGTGGGCGATCCGGGCGATCGTCTCGATGTCCAGGACGTTGCCGCCCGGGTTGCCGATCGTCTCGCCGAAGAACGCCTTCGTATTGGCCTGGACCGCCTTGCGCCACGCCTCCGGATCGTCCGGATCCACCCAGGTCAGCTCCACGCCCATCTTGCCGAACAGGTGCTTGAGCTGGTTCACCGTGCCGCCGTAGAGCGCCGCCGACGCCACCACGTGATCACCCGGCTGGAGCAGCGTGAAGAACGCGGCCGCCTGGGCGGCGATCCCGCTGGCGAACGCCACCCCGCCGGCGCCGCCCTCCAGGTTCGCGATCCGCTCCTCGAAGACCGCCACGGTCGGATTCATGATCCGGGAGTACGTGTTGCCGTACTCCTGGAGGTTGAAGTACGCGGCCGCCGACTCCGGATCCTCGAAGACGTAACTGGTCGTCTGAAAGATCGGCACCGCGCGGGCGCCGGTGTTCGGGTCGGGTCGCTGACCGGCGTGCAGCTGCCGGGTCTCGAAGCCGAATTCGTGGTCTTCGCTCATGTGCGGCTCTCCAGGAACTTTCTGATGACGGGTGTCTGGCGGGCCTCTTCAAGAAGGAAGCAGTCGTGGCCGTAGGGAGCGTCGATGATATGAAGTTCGACGTCATTTCCGGACCTTTCCAGGCCGGCCGCGATCTCTTGCGACGCGGCCGGCGGATAGAGCCAGTCGGAGCTGAAGGCGATCAGAAGTGTCCGGGCGCGGATTTTTTTCACAGCGCGGTCCAGTGAACCGTGTTCCCGGCCCAGGTCGAAATAGGTCAGTGCCCGGGATGTGTAGAGATACGTATTCGCGTCGAATCGTCTGACGAACGCCGACGCCTGGTGGCGCAGGTAACTCTCCACCTCGAACTCGGCCTCGTCGATGGTGAATCCGATGTCGTCCCGGCCCTGCAACCGCCGCCCGAACTTCGTCTCCAGTGCCGGCGCCGACAGGTACGTGATGTGCCCGACCATCCGGGCCACACCCATCCCGGCGTCCGGCGCCCGCCCGGTCCCGTAGTAGTGGCCGCCCTGCCAATCCGGATCCCGCATGATCGACTCGCGGGCGATCGCGTTCCAGGCCAGCCCCTGTGGATGCAACGCGTGCGTCGAGGCGATCACCACGATCGTGTCGACCTGACCGGGGTACGACACCGCCCACTGCAACGCCTGCATCCCGCCGAGCGACCCGCCCGCGACCCCCGCGAGCCGGTCGATGCCGAGCTCGTCGAGGAACGCCCGCTCGCACCGCACCATGTCGGCCACCGTGATCACCGGGAAGTCCGAGCCGTACGCGAAACCGGTCCCCGGGTCGATCGAGGACGGTCCGGTCGTGCCCCGGCAGCCGCCGAGCAGGTTCGTCGAGATCACGAAGAACCGGTCGGTGTCGAATGCCTTGCCGGGCCCGATCATGCCGTCCCACCAGCCGATACCCTTGGGGCTGGCGGCCGCGCCGAAACCGTCGAGAGAACTCTCCGCCCCGATGCCGGCTGCGTGTGCGTCGCCGCTGAGCGCGTGGCAGACCAGGATGACATTGTCCTTCTCGGGGGCCAGGACGCCATAGGTCTCGTACGCGACCCGGACCCCGGAGAGCGTCCGCCCGGAGTCGAGAGCCAGTGGCTCAGGCAGATCCAGATATCGCGTCTCGACGATGCCGACCGATCCGGTGCTCATAACTCCTCGAAGTTAGGCCAGTTCTTGATCATTGTCTAGTATCCCGATGGGTCTTGTAGAACCATCGGTGCAGAGGGAAGGATTCCAGCTCATGACCACGATTGATAACGGAGTCAACGTCAAGGCGCTGCTCGACGCGCGCGAAGTGCTCAAGGGAGCCCCGGAGGCGGCACAGTTCACCTGGCGGGCCTCCAGCAAGTGGGAGAAGGGCGTGCGCAGCACCACGACCATCGAGAAGTTCTTCGGCCTCGGCCAGGAGCAGACCCACAAGAACGAGACCACGTTCTCCTCCGACCACCCCGAGGTGTTCGCCGCCGAGGACCAGGGCATCACCCCGATCGAATACCTGCTGGTCGGCCTGGCCGGCTGCCTCACCGCGGGCGTCGCCTCGGTGGCGCAGAACCGCGGCATCCAGCTGCGCTCGGTCGAGTCCACCGTCGAGGGCAACCACGACATCCGCGGCATCCTCGGCGCCGACAGCGACGTCCGCAACGGATACAACGACATCAAGGTCACCTTCAGCATCGACGCCGACGCGTCCACGGAGGAGATCGAGGCACTGGTCGCGCAGTCGCAGAAGCGGTCCGCCGTCTACGACGCGCTCACCAACCCGACCAGCGTGACCGTCGAGGTCGCCTGAGCGTGGAGCGGTTCACCACGGTGGTGGTCGGCGCCGGGCACGCGGGCCTGTCGGCCAGCCACTTCCTCACCGCCCGGTCGATCGACCACGTCGTTCTGGAACGCGGCGAGGTGGCGAACGCGTGGCGGCATGAGCGCTGGGACTCGCTGCGGCTGCTCACGCCGAACTGGTTGAGCCGGTTGCCCGGGTTCGCCTACGCCGGCTCTGATCCGGACGGTTACATGACGGGCGGCGAGGTCGCCGATTTCATCGCCGACTTCGCCGCGGTGGGTCACGCTCCGGTGCGTTCGTCAACAACGGTCACTTCGGTACGCCGTACCGACGATGGTTATCACGTCGTCACGGATGGCGGTGTTCTCAGCTGTCGAACGGTGGTGATCGCGAGCGGCGCGTGCAACGTGCCGGTTATTCCGGCTTTATCGGGATTCATTCCTGCGGCAGTGCGGCAGGTGACCCCGTTCGACTATCGAGGCCCCGCCACCGTAACGGGCAGCGGCGGCGTGCTCGTTGTCGGCGCCTCGGCGACCGGCGTGCAGATCGCCGCCGAACTCCAGCGCTCCGGCCGCCAGGTCACCCTCGCGGCCGGCGAGCACGTCCGGATGCCCCGCCTGCACCGCGGCAAGGATGTGCTCTGGTGGATGGACGCCTCCGGCGTGTGGGACCAGAGCTACCAGGAGGTCGACGATCTCGACCGGGCCCGCCGCCTCCCGTCGCCGCAGCTGGCCGGCACGCCGGCGCGGGACACCCTCGACCTCAACACGCTCACCGGCCTCGGCGTCGAGCTGGTCGGCCGGCTCGCGACGGTGCGGGACGGCACTGCGCTGTTCTCCGGCGGCCTGCGCAACGTCTGCGCCCTCGCCGACCTCAAGATGAAGCGCCTGCTGGCCGGATTCGATCAGTGGGCCGGGCTCAGCGACGACGCCGCGGAGATCGAACCGACCCGGGTGCCCGCCGGCGCCCGCTGGAAGCTCGACCTGACCAGCGGCGAGATCAGCACGATCATCTGGGCCACCGGGTTCCGGCCCGACTACAGCTGGCTCGACGTCCCGGTCGTCGACGAGAAGGGCCGGCTGCGCCACGAGGGCGGCGTCGTCGGCAGCCCGGGCCTCTACGCGCTCGGCCTGCCGGTGCTGCGCCGGCGCCGGTCGACGTTCATCAGCGGCATCGAGGACGACGCCCGCGCGGTTGTCGGCCATCTGGCCGCGGCGCTGGGGATTGATGCGGCTGCGGCAGCCTCGCAAAGGGGTTAGCGTCCGACTGTGGATCAAGATGTCACCGACGCCCCGGCGGGCGGATATGTGCAGCTTCTGACTCCGGACGGCACCCGGGTCGACAGTGTGACCACCGCCGACGGGACTACCTACAGCGTCAGCTTCACCGACCAGGAGTACCGCGACCTGTACCGCGACCTGGTCACCGTGCGCCGGCTCGACGCGGAAGGGCTCGCCCTGCAACGCCAGGGCGAGCTGGGTCTGTGGGCCAGCCTGCTCGGGCAGGAAGCCGCCCAGGTCGGCTCCGGCCGGGCGCTGCGCGAGCAGGACATGGCGTTCCCGACGTACCGGGAACACGGTGTCCTGTACTGCCGGGGTATCGACCCGATCATGCCGTTCGGCCTGTTCCGCGGCGTCGACCAGGGTGGCTGGGACCCCGACGAGCACAAGTTCCACCTGTACACCCTGGTCATCGGCTCGCAGACGCTGCACGCGACCGGGTACGCGATGGGCGTCAGCATGGACGGCAGAACCGGTGGTCCGGACGGCGAGGCCGTTATCGCGTACCTCGGTGATGGTGCGACCAGTCAGGGTGAGGTGAACGAATCGTTCGTGTGGTCCGGGGTTTTCAACACGCCGATCGTCTTCTTCTGCCAGAACAATCAATACGCGATCTCCCTGCCACTGGAGCGCCAGGCGCGCGCCCCGCTCTTCCAGCGGGCCGGAGGGTACGGCTTTCCGGGCATCAGGGTCGACGGCAACGACGTCCTGGCGAGCTACGCGGTGACCCGGGCGGCGCTCGACCACGCGCGGCAGGGGCAGGGTCCGACGCTGATCGAGGCGTACACCTACCGGATGGGCGCGCACACCAGTTCCGACGACCCGTCGCGGTACCGCATCGCGAGCGAGGTCGAGTCGTGGAAGGTCAAGGACCCGATCAGCCGGGTCAAGGCGTTCCTGCTCAAGGAGAAGGTCGCCGACGACGCGTTCTTCGGCGAGGTCGACGAAGATGCCCGCAAGGTGGCGCTGGACCTGCGGGAACGTGTCCTGGCGATGCCCGATCCGCAGCCGGTCGAGATGTTCGAGCACGTCTACCCGGAGGGTTCGGCGGAGCTGGACGCGCAGCGCCGGGCGTTCACCGGGTACCAGGCCTCGTTCGAGCGAACCGTTTAGGAATCGGCCGGGCGGTAACTGGCGTGGCATGAGTCGAGGTCTGCGGGCGGCCGCTGCCGCCGCCGTGTCCGCTGTGGCGGCCGTCGCCGTACGGGATCTGCTGCAGCGTGACCACGCGCTGCTGCGCAACTTTCCGGTGCTCGGACACGGCCGCTACCTGATCGAGGCGATCGGCCCGGAGCTGCGGCAGTACGTGGTCGCCGGCAACGACGAGGAACGGCCGTTCACCCGCGATCAGCGCCGCTGGGTCTACGCGTCGGCGAAGAAGGAGAACAACTACTTCGGCTTCGGTACGGACAACGACATCGAATACACGGCCGGATACCCGATCATCAAGCACCGCACCTTCGGCCGCGCCGTGCCCCTGTCGAACCCGAGCGCCGGGTACGAGGCATCGGTGCCCTGCGCGAAGATCCTCGGAGCCGCACGCGGCCGGGCCAGGGCGTTCCGGCCGGAGTCGGTCGTCAACATCTCCGGCATGAGCTTCGGGTCGCTGTCCGGCGCCGCGATCGAGGCGCTCAACCGGGGCGCGAAGCTGGCCGGCTGCCTGCACAACACCGGTGAGGGCGCGCTGTCGCCGTACCACCGCAACGGCGGCGATCTGGTCTTCCAGATCGGCACGGCGTACTTCGGCTGCCGTGACGAGCAGGGCCGGTTCAGCCTGGAGCGGCTCAAGGACCTGGTGGCGGCGAACCCGGTCCGCGCCCTGGAGATCAAACTCAGTCAGGGCGCGAAACCCAGTCTCGGCGGACTGCTGCCGGGCGCGAAGGTGTCCGCGGAGATCGCCGAGACCCGGGGCATCCCGCAGGGCGTCGATTGTGTGAGCCCGTCGCGGCACGCCGAGTTCTCCGGCACCGACAGCCTGCTCGACTGGGTCGAGATGCTCGCCACCGAGACCGGTCTTCCGGTCGGCATCAAGGCCGCCGTCGGTGACCTCGGCTTCTGGGACGAGCTGACCACGCTCATGACCACCACCGGCCGCGGCGTCGACTTCGTGACGATCGACGGTGGCGAGGGTGGCACCGGCGCCGCCCCGCTGATCTTCACCGACTCGGTGTCGCTGCCGTTCCAGATCGGCTTCGCCCGGGTCTACCGGATGTTCGCCGAACGGGGCCTGCACGAGGACGTGGTCTTCGTCGGCGCCGGCAAACTGGGCCTGCCGGACAACGCGATCGTCGCGTTCGCGCTGGGCTGCGACATGGTCAACGTGGCGCGGGAGGCGATGCTGGCGATCGGTTGCATCCAGGCGCAGAAGTGCCACACCGACACCTGCCCGACCGGCGTCGCCACCCAGAACAAGTGGCTGACCAGGGGATTGGACCCGCAGCTGAAGTCGGTGCGCGCCGCCAACTACATCCAGACGCTGCGCCGTGACCTGCTCAAGGTGGCCGAGGCATGCGGGGTGGAGCACCCCGGGCTCATCGACACCGGGTCGGTGGAGATCCTCGACGGGCGTACCGCCGCCACCGGCCTGGACGAGGTGTACGACTACCGGCCCGGGTGGGGCCTGCCGTCGAAGGCCGACCAGGAGACCGTCATCGCCCTGATGACCACTTCCGAGCCGCAGGGCGGCAGCGCGCCGCCGTCGGCGGAGGCCCTCGGCCACTGAACCGGCCACCTCCACCGGCGAGTGGCGCGGCCGGCTCACGAGGCGCCGGCCGGGCTTCTCCGCCGGGATCGCTGGTCAGGGGCGCCGGCCTGCTGTGGCGATCGGGGCCACGGCGCGGAGTTCGGCGGTCAGGCGTACCGACAGCTGCTGGGCCGACTCGTCGGCCGGGGCCGGCGTCGGCTCGAAGAACGTCACCGTGAGGCGGGGGCGGCGGGGGAAACGGGCGATGTCCACCGTCCCGGTGACGGCCGCGCAGACGATCCGGGCCTCCGGCACCGCCTGGGCGAGGCGTCCGGCGCCGCTGCGGGCGCGCAGCTGCTTGCCCTGCGATCGGGTGCCCTCCGGGAAGATGCCGAGGCAGCCTCCGGACTTGAGGCACTCCACCGCGGCGTCGAGCGCGTCCATGTCGGCCTGGCCGCGCCGGACCGGGATCTGGCCCATGCCGTCGAGGACCCAGGCGAGCACCGGGTTCTTCCACAGCGACGACTTGGCGAGGGCCTGGATCTGGCGGCGCTTGCGGACCGCGCACGCGATCACCACCGGGTCCCACGCGCTGTCGTGGTTGGCTGGGACGATCGTGGCGCCGTGCGTCGGCACGTTCTCCGCACCGACCACGTCCACCCGGCCCCACCAGCGGACGATCGGCACCGCTGCCGCCATCACCGCGCGATAGACCGGCGAGATCCGGGCGGCATCGGTCGTCCCGGCGGCGGAACTCTTGCGGTCCATGACTCACTCCCAGTGTTCAATGCCCAGGTGGCAGGCGATGTTATCGTGGCGGCGTGATCACGACGTGCTGCCTGTGCCCCCGGCGTGGCACGTCCGTGTTCGGTGATCACTCGTACCGACAAGACTTCTACCAGTAGGCACTCGGCTCTCTCCCGCCGACAACCCACGCCACTGGAAATGAAGAATAGAATGCTCATCGATCTTCACCGTCACCTTGAGGGCGCCCTCCGGGTGGCGACGACCCTCGAACTCGCTCATCGGGACGGTCACCCGCTCGCCGCCGCCGACGACCCCGAGGACCTGCTGGTCGCGCGAGGGCCGCTCGGTGGCCTGCTGCCGTACCTCGACAAGGTCGACGCGGCGCCCTCGGCGTTCCCGCGCCTCGACGACTGGGTGCGCGCGACTCGCGAGTGCGTCCAGGACGCCGCCGCCGACGGCCTCGACTATCTGGAGATCCGCTTCAGCCCGTGGTTCATCAACCAGGAGACCGGCCTCGCACCCGAGGCGGTCATCGACGCGGTCGCCGAGGGCGCCCGCTCGGCGAGCGAAACCCCGATGCGGGTCGGGCTCATCGGCATCCTCCTGCGCGATCTCGGGCCGGAGCAGGGGTACGCGCAAATGAGCACCCTGCTGAGCCGGAAGAACGTCCTGTGTGGCGTCGACATCGCCGGTAACGAGGCGGGTGTGCCGGCCGCCGAGTTCGCCGGACCGTTCCGTCAGGCCCGCGACGCCGGACTGCGGATCACCGCGCACGCCGGTGAAGCCGCGGGCCCGGCCAGTGTCTGGGACGCCGTGCGGCACCTGGGCGCCGAGCGGATCGGCCACGGCGTCCGTGCCGCGCAGGACCCGGCGCTGCTGGACCACCTGGCGTCCCACCGGATCACCCTGGAAGTCAGCCTGACCAGCAACCTGCACACCAGCACCGCGCCGAGTTACGCCGAGCACCCGGTGAAACGCCTGGTGCGGGCCGGCGTGCCGGTGGCCCTGTCGACGGACGACCCGAGGACGTCGGCGATCACCCTGTCCGGCGAGTACGCCCTCGCGGCACCCCAGGCCGGCCTGACCCCGGCCGACCTGGACCGCATCCGAGCGGACGCCCGGCAAGCCGCGTTCGCCTGGGACTGAAGGGACCGCGGTCAGCGGGCGGTCTCGCGTACCGCCCGCTCGATGAACGCGACAGTGGTGTCCGGCTGGGAGACGAAGACCAGGTGCGAGGCTCCGCGCACCACCTGGATCGTCGCGCCGGCCCGCTTCGCCATGAACTCCTGCGCGGCCGGCGGGATGATCCGGTCGGCGCCGGAGATCAGGTCGTAGCTCGGGATGTCGTGCCAGGCCTGCGGCGTCGACGCCGGTTCGCCGAGCGCCGCTCCGGTCGCCGGGCGCTGGGCGATCGCGTACAGGGCGGCGTCGCGGGCCGCCAGGTCGCCGGCGAAGTGGACGGCCGGAGGAAGAGGCGGTTCAGTGCCGGCCACCAGGATCCGGTCATGCATCAGCACGCCTTCGCACCCCAGTGCGCCGCCGAGGAGAGCCGGCACCGCACCACCGGAATCCGGAACCCGAGACTGACGCTGCTCGCCCTGGCGCTCGGCACGTTCGCGATCGGCACCGGCGAGTTCGGCAGCAACGGCATCATCCAGTTGTTCTCCGCCGATCTGGACGTGTCGCTGCCGGTCGCCACCTATGCGATCACCGCGTACGCGTTCGGCGTGGTCATCGGTTCGCCGGCGATCACTCTGCTCGCGGCCCGGGCGAATCGGCGTACCCTGCTCCTGGGTTTGATCGTGCTCTTTCTGGCCGGAAACGGCCTGTCGGCGGTGGCACCCGGCATCGAGTTGCTGGTGGTTTTCCGGTTTGTCGCGGGCAGTGTGCAGGGTGCGTTCTTCGTCGCCGGCGCGGTGGTCGCGGCCTGATGGTCGCCGTCGCGGCGCTCGGCATCTCCAGCATCTTCGCGGTCTACACGTTCATCGGCCCGTTCGTCACCGACGCCGCCGGCCGGGAACCCGTCCTGATACCGATCGCTCTGGCCGTTTTCGGTCTCGGCATGGCCGCCGGCAACCATCTCGGCGGCCGGGTCGCCGACCAGCACCCGGACCGCGGCCTGATCCACGGGTACGCCGGCGTCCTGGTCCTGCTGGTGCTGATCGGCCTCGCCGGGGACAACCTGGTCGTACTCTTCCCGTGCCTGTTCGGCGTCGGCGCCACGATGATGTACGCGATCCCGGCCATCCAGGTCCGGCTGACCGGCTTCGCCCCGGACGCGCCGACGCTGATGGGAGCGCTCAACCTGGCCGCGCTGAACCTGGCGAACTCGCTCGGCGCGGCCGGCGGCGCGTTGACCATCGGGGCCGGCTGGGGTCCGCTGTCCACGGTCTGGGCGGGGTTCGTGCTGACGGCGGCAGGCCTTCTTCTGTACGTGGTGACGGTCGCCCGCCGCACGTCTGCCGTCGTGAAGGTGCCGGCATGAGCGCGCTTCCGAGCGTCTACCTGACCGCCCGGGTCGTCGCCCCGGGCACGGTGATCCGGATCGAGGACGGCTCGCTGCGCCGGGCGCTGGCCGAGCAGGCCGACATCGCCGACGTGCTGATCGAGGCGTTCCGGGTCCGGCGCGACGTCATCCGGACGGCGGCCGGCGCGGCCCTGGAGATGATCGGCCGGACCGGCGACTCCGGGTCGGCGGCGCTGCGGACCTACGCCGGGCACATGCTGCTGCCGCACTCGTGGGTGGACGCCACCTCGGCGCCGGGGCTCGCGCTGATGCGGTCGGCCGGGCTCGAGGACGGTGACCTGCCGGCCGCGCTGGTCCGGGGCGCGGTGCTGCGCAGCGCCACCCCGGGAACGGTCGCCGACGCGATCGGCCTCACCTACCGAACCGGCGGGCCACCGGCCGACCTGGTCGTGGTCGGCGCCGGACCGGCCGGGCTGGCCGCTGCCGTCTACGCCGCGTCCGAAGGCCTGAACACCGTGCTGCTGGACCGCACCGGCATCGGCGGGCAGGCCGCGAAGAGCGCCCGGATCGAGAACTACCTCGGCTTCCCGCTGGGCATCAGCGGCGAGGATCTGGCCCGGCTCGCGATGGTCCAGGCCCTCAAGTTCGGGGTGCGGATCTTCGCGCGGTACGCGGCCACCGAGCTCGACGTCCGAGGGGGCGCATCCGGGGATTCGGCTGCATGTGGGACGGCGGTGTGCGAGCTGGCGGGGGATGAATTGCTGACGTCGATCGTGGTCGAGCGTCCCGCCGGGCCGGCGGAACGCCTTGAGTGCCGGGCGCTGTTCTGCTTCATCGGCGCCGAGCCGGTCTCGGACTGGCTGACCGGTGTCGGCAAGGACCCGGACAGGTTCGTGCCCACGCCGGGACCGTTGCCCTGCCAGACCAGCGCGCCCGGCGTGTTCGCCGTCGGTGACCTGCGATCGGGCTCGACGAAACGGGTGGCGACCGCGGTCGGTGAGGGCGCGGCCGCTGTTTCGTCGGTGCACGCGGTTATTGCGGGCTGATGACGAGAATGCCTTCGAGCTGACGCGTACCCATGAGATTGATCTTTGGGGTGGACAGATTGTCCAGTCGGAAGACATCACATAGCGCAGATCGCCCGCCCGCCTTGATCATTATCGGGTGACAACGGAAACCCTTCACCAACCGACGACGACCCTGCGCCACACCCGGGTGGAGGACGTGGTCGGCATCGTCACCGGGGCGTTCCTGGCGTCGTTCGGCCTGTTCCTGCTGAAGTCCGGCGGCATCGCCACAGGTGGCACCGCCGGGCTCGGCCTGCTCATCGAACAGGCCACCGGCTGGCCCCTCGCCGCCGTGTTCGTCGTGGTGAACGTGCCGTTCGTGCTGCTGGCGATCACCCGGCGCGGATGGTCGTTCACGGTCCGCTCGGCCGCCGGGATCGGTCTGGTCTCGCTGTTCTCCCTGCTGCACCCGGCGATGATGTCGCTGGTCCAGCTGACCCCGGTCTACGCCACGATCGCCGGAAACCTGGCCACCGGGATCGGCATCCTGATCATTTTCCGCCACGGCGCGAGCCTCGGCGGCTTCAACGTGATCGCCCTGATCAGCCAGGACCGCTGGGGCTGGCGCGCCGGGTACGTCCAGATGGCCCTCGACGGCGTCGTCATCCTGCTGTCGCTGCTGGTGCTGCCGATCGGCGCCGCGCTGCTCTCCGCGGCGGGCGCCGTCGTCCTCAACATGGTCCTGGCGATGAACCACCGGCCGGGCCGATATCTTTCTTAGGGCCGGAGCGTGACCGTCAGGTCCTCGGCCGGCAGGGTCTGGCAGGCCAGCCGCCAGCCGGCCGCGAGCTCGTCGGTGGAGAACATGCCACGCGGATCGGTCTCGTAGGCACCGGCGACGATCCGCACCCGGCAGGTCCCGCACGCGCCCTCACCGCACGACTGCGGGAACGGCTCACCGGCCGCGTTCGCCGCGTCGAGCACGGTCTGCCCCGGCGAACAGGGGAAAGTCGTGTCGTCGTCGCGGATGTCGAACCGGGTCACACCCGCTTTCCCGGCGGCCAGAGCGATGGCGTGCGCGCGTTCCCGGCGGGTCTCCCGGCTGCGTCCGGAGACGAACGCCTCGGTGTGCACGGCATCGCGAGGGACACCGAGGCTGGTCAGGTGCCCGATGACGTCCTGCATCATCGCGGCCGGCCCGCAGAGGTGAACCCTGGTGACGTTGCGGTAGGCGCACAGTGCCTCCCGATCGATGCGGCTGCCGTGTCCCACCCGGGAGAGGAAGTAGACGACCTCCAATCGCGCCGACCTGCCGGCCTGGTAGCACCGCGTTCGCGGCCATCAACCCGCCGGCCAGCGCGCCGACCACCCCCGAACCCCACGCGTCCTGGCCTGCGACTACCAAACCCTTCACATCGGTACGCGTACCGGCCGCCATCGATCGCAGCCGCGCCGGAGTCGCCGCCAGCCCGTAGAACGAACCGAGAACACTGTGCTGATACGTCTCGAAGGACAGCGGGGTGGCGAGTTCGGCGAAGGCGATCGTCTCCCGGATGCCCGGCCACTGTTTGTCGAGACGGGCGATCAGGCGTTCGGTCAGCTCGGCCTTGATCCTGCGGTACTCCTCCGGCCGCTGTTCCGGGTCGCTGCCCCGCCACCGGTCGAAGGTGGCCGGGTCGACGAGTTCGAGGACCTCCACGGTGTGGTGACGGGGCGGCCGGGTTGTTCAGCGAGGCGAACGAGACGTACAGGGTGTGGCCGTCATCCATGAGCCAGTGGTTCTCGCCCTTCGGTCCCAGAGCCGCCGGTGAGGTGTTGAGCCCGAGGAACAGCATCACGGCGGACGGCTCTGGGGGCAGGGCCGGCTGCTCACGCCCGAGCATCGCGTAGGTGTTGCGTACCCCGGCCGCCGACACGACCGTCGGCGCGTTCACCCGATAGCCGCGGCCGGTGGCGGTGTCCTCCACGTCGACACCGGTCACCCGGTTCTTCTCCACGACGATCCGGGTGACCTGCTGCCGGGCCCGCACCTCGACCCCTCGCTGCCCGAGGATCTCCAGGACGATCCGGTTCACCTCGTGCGGACCGCCGACCGGATGCGCGGTGCCCTCCATGAAGAACGTCGTCGGCACCGCGGCGTGATAACCGAACGCGCTCCTGTCCGGCGGTGTGCCGTACAGCCCCCACCGCGCGGCCAGGATCGCCCGCAGCTGAGGGTCCCGGATGCTGCGTTCGAGCTGGTCGTGCGAGGTCCGATAGGTGGCGGGGAAGAGCCGTTCCGCCTCATCGGGGAACCGCTCCTTGAGCCGGGCGCTGTAGTTCTCCCGCCCGGCCGGAACCGCGAAGTCGAAGTCAGGAAAGTGCAGCAGGTCGTAGTCGTCCGGCAGCGGCTGAAGCTGAACCCGCCCGTCCGTCATGAAGTTCAGGAACGGCCCGGCGTTCGCGGCGATGTAGTGCAGCCCGGTCCCGAACCGGAACCGCCCCTCCCGCGAGAACTCATGGGTCATCCCGCCGAGCGTGTAATGCTGCTCCAGCACGACAACCCGCCGCCCGCCGAACTGAGCCAGCATCCGCGCGGCCGCGAGCCCACCCATCCCCGACCCGACGACGACAACGTCGGCCTCTTCCAGTGCGTTCGATGTCACGCCAGCAAGCTAGGCAGCCCCTCTTCCCAGCGACTGGACGATCTCTGAACGGCCCCGCTCAGCTGGTACACGGCGAGGCTCGGTAGCTGGTGCGGCGTCCACGAGCGGTTGCCGGGTGAGCCAGCCTGACCCCACACCGTGACCTGGCACCGCTCCCGCGTCCTGCTGGTTGTCAGCGTTGTCCGCGAGTGGGTTGACAGCACTGACCCTGCTGGCCAACGGAGGATGTCGCCTGCCGGGGACGGCGACGTCGGCGTGGATGGCGGGGTGAGCCGTAGCTGAGACCTGTTCTGAGGGTGCGATGACGTGGCTGATCTACGGCTGGTGTTGCCCGGCCGTGGTCCAGCCATGGTTTGAGGGCTTGATTTCGTGGCTGGACTACGGCTCGGTCCCTGGCCGGGCCCGGTTTCCGCGCGGAGCCCAGGGGGCCACCACACCGCGGACAGCCACGCGGTGTGCGTGTCGAGTTGGGGTGCATAACGAACTGCATAACGAACCCGAAGTCGACACGCCCAGCTGGGGCTCAGCGCGCATTCTCCGCCGTTGTGGTGGCAGCGCGTCACCAGGAGGCTCGCGGCTCACCCGAAATCGGCATTCCGCCCGCGGCGGCCACCGAAACTCGAGCGGGGAGAATCTTCTTCGAGAACGGCCTGCTCCGGCCCGGTACGCGTCTCCTGGAGGACGCACTAGTGGGCGTGGGCGTCGAAGAATTGCGCGAGGGTTTCGGTGGTGTCGAGGACCGTGCTGTCGGTGGACCAGGTGTGGGGGAGGCCCTCGACGAGGAGCAGGTTAACGTCGCGGCCGTCGGGGCAGGCAGCCGCCGACGAGTGGACCCTGCCCTTCGTCGTCTCGGTCGCCGCGTCGCAGGACATCGCGGTGCGCCACGCGGACAGGACCTCGCCCACCGGTGGCGTCACCGAGCCGTTCGGTAGCTTGCCGCCCCGCGGTTGGATGACGATGTCGGCGTTGCCGTGGATGTGCAGGATGGAGGTCGGGCGGCGGGTCACGCAGGGGGTCATCTCGCTGCCGGAGACCGGGCCGATCGCGGCGAAGCGGTCCGTCTCGCAGGCCAGACGGTACGCGAGACCGGCGCCGTTGGAGAATCCTGCCGCGTAGACCCGGGTGGTGTCGATCGGCGTACCCTCGCTGATCGTGTCGATGACGGCGAGTGACGCGCTGACGTCGTCGATGTGTCGCGCGGCCGCGGGGCCGCAACAGCTGCCGGCGTTGAAGCTGTGGCTGATGCCGTCGAGGTAGGCGACCACGAACCCGTGCCGGTCGGCGGCCTGGTCCCAGCCGCGCTGCTGCTCGGACATGGCGGCGCTCTCGCTGGAACCGTGGAGCACCAGCACCAGCGGCGCCGGGCCGGTCACCGCCGCGGCCCGGTAGAGCAGATAGTCCCTGGTCAGACCGTCGACGACGAGGCTGTTCTCGGAGAGGCCGGGCGCGACGCCGGTGCTGGGTGACGGGCTCGCGGCCGGGTCCGAGCAACCCGCCGCGAGCAGCACGACGGCGACACAGA
Organism: Actinoplanes sp. CA-015351; assembly: GCF_050955685.1. NCBI lineage: Bacteria > Bacillati > Actinomycetota > Actinomycetes > Micromonosporales > Micromonosporaceae > Actinoplanes > Actinoplanes sp. CA-015351. The sequence goes on along the minus strand of NZ_CP192102.1, from coordinate 4,311,895 downwards.
GAAGGGTGGGACCACGCACGACCGGAACCCTATCCGAGGCGGTCGCGGACCTCCATGAGGGCGAAACCCAGCAGGTTCAGGCCACGCCACCGGCGCGGGTCGGCGGCGCGTTCGTCGTCGCGGGCCAGGCCGATGCCCCAGATCCGGTCCATCGGGCTGGCCTCGACCAGCACCCGCCGGCCGGTGCCGCGCAGATAGGCGCCGAGTGCCGGATGCTGGGTGAACTTGGCGAGGTTGCCGTCCACCACGACGGCGAACCGGTGCTCGTTCCAGGTCTGCTGATCAAATCCGGTCGCCCGGCCGCCGAGGTCCTTCGCCGCCTTCGGATGCGGCGCGGCCAGGATCCGCTCGGCCGTGTCCTCGTCGCCGAACAGGGTCGCCTTGCGCCACATCATGTAGTGCTCGGCCGTCGAGAACCGCCGCCCGTCCACGGTGAACGACTCCGCCGACCACTGACTCAGACACCCGGCGCCGACACTGCCGTCCCGCTCCGGCTGATGTCCCCAGAAGTAGAGGTACTTCAGCTTCGTATCAGTCTTCAGGAGGTCGGTGACGCTGCGGGCTGTGGCGGACATGACCGCGAGTCTGCCTGATCACCCGCCAGAACCGCCGCCGATATTCGCCGTCCCGGTGCTCGGACGTGTGCACGGTGAGGCCGATGGCCATCGCGAGATGCTTCATGCTTTCACGGTAGGAATTATCTGGACCATCGATATAGTCCAGTCGCATGGCGGATCAGTGGGCCAGAAGCGGCTGGGATCTTCACCTGCGCATCGACCGGGAGCACGGTCTGCGGCGCGGGCTCGAGCAGGCCCTGCGCGAGGCGGTACGCACCGGACGGCTCACACCAGGTGACCGGCTGCCCTCGTCACGGGCTCTCGCTGAGGAGCTCGGCGTCGCGCGGGGAACCGTTACCCAGGTCTACGAACAGCTCTCTGCCGAGGGCTATCTGACCGCCCGTCCGCGATCCGGCATGGTGGTGGCGCCCCGGCCCGGTCCGGCGCCCAGCCCGGAGCTGCCGCCCACCGGGCCGTTCCGGCCGCCGGTGCCCGGGTTCGATCTGCGGCCCGGGCTGCCGGATCTGTCGATGTTCCCGCGCCGCGAGTGGCTGGCCGCGACCCGGCACGTGCTGCAGACCGTTCCGAACGACGCGCTGGCCTACGGCGACCCGACCGGATCGCTCGAGCTGCGGTCGGCCCTCGCCGACTATCTCGGCCGGGCCCGGGGTGTGATCACCGCGCCGTCGAACATCATCGTGTGCGCCGGGTACACGCATGCTCTGCGCCTGATCCTGATGACGACCGGGCAGACGGTGGCCTTCGAGGACCCGACTCTGCTCGACTACCCCGCTCTCGCCGAGCACCTGGGCCACCGGGTCCACCGCGTCCCGGTCGACGCCGGTGGTCTGGTCGTCGACGGTCTCGGTGACGCGGCCGCGATCGTGCTCACCCCGGCTCATCAGTTCCCGCTCGGCGTCACCCTCGGTCCGCGGCGGCGGGTCCAACTGCTCGACTGGGCGCGGCGTACCGGCGCGGTGATCGTCGAGGACGACTACGACGGCGAGTTCCGCTATGACCGGCAGCCAGTCGGCGCGCTGCAGGGCCTCGCGCCCGAGCACGTCGTCTACACCGGAACGGTCAGCAAGACCGTCGCCCCGGCCCTGCGCATCGCCTGGATCGCCGCACCGACCGCGCTGGTGCCGGCGCTGCGCGAGGTGATGCGCTACGACGAGGCCTATGTGAACGTGATCGATCAGCTGGCCCTGGCCCACCTGATCCGCCGCGGTGACCTCGACCGGCACCTGCGGCGCTGCCGCCTGCGATACCGCAAGCGCCGCGACCATCTCGGCCGGTCGGTCGAGGCACGGCTGCCCGGCGCTCGGCTGTCCGGGATCGCCGCCGGCCTGCACGCGGTCCTGCACCTGCCGGCTTCGGCCGGCACCGAGAGCGAGATCCTGGCACGGCTCGCCGAGCGCGGGGTCGCCGTAGACGGCCTGAGCCGTTTCTACGCCCACCCGCCTGACTCGCCGCTGGGCGTCGTGGTCGGCTATGCCACGCCGCCGCAGCACGCCTACGACAGCGCGATCGACACCCTGACCAGCGCTCTAGCTCCCACCAGCCCGAACACCTAGCCGCCGGCCCGAACGCTTGCCGCCAGCCCGAACGCTTGCCGCCGGCCCGAACGGTTAGCCATAGGCCCGAACGCCTACCGCCGGCCCGCGACGTCCGCCGCCGGGCTGCTTGGGTACGCCTCAAGCGCCCGACTGAGCGCCCGTCCGGCAACCGCTGTCAGCAGCCAGCGCGGTGCTCAGGTCGATCTTGTTGAGTTCCCCGACCATGCAGGCGCTCTAGAGTTCCGTCATTTGTGGAGCGGTAGCGGGTTCGTGACGGCGTGGCGGTTTCTCGGGGCGAGGTGCCGCTCAGAGATCTTGTGCGGTTCGGCCGGCTGATCGACCACAAGTGCACGAGTTTGCGGGACGGCCATCCGCGGCATGTTCGGCCAATACGGTGCTTCACAGTTCCGGCGTCGTGAACGCGGTGCTTCACAGTTCCGGCGTCGTGAACGCGGCGCTTCACAGTTCCGGCATGGTGAGGCGGTGCTCCACGGATCTTGTTGATTTCGGGGAACCGTTTGCGCGGAACTCCGCAAGATCGGCCGGGGCCTGTTCGATCTTGTGGAGTTGTGCGGACACGTCTGCGGGGAAGTCCACAAGATCCAGACAGGGCAGGGCAGGGCAGGGCAGGGCAGGGCAGGGCAGGGCAGGGCAGGGCAGGGCAGGCCAGGCCAGGCCAGGCCAGGCCAGGCCAGGCCAGGCAAGGGCAGGACGGGGCGGGCGGAGCGCGGCGGTCTGTATCGGGAAGCCGCGTCGGCCTGGCGGATCCGCAGGGCCACCGGTTCTCAGGCGACGAGCCTGGTCGCCCGGCGGGGTCGCGGGTGGCGAAAGTCGGGGGTGGCGGAAGTCGGGGGTGGCGGAAGTCGGGGGTGGCGAAAGTCGAGGGCGCTCAGGTCAACAAAGAACGGGAGGCGGGGGCGGGGCGCGTGAAGGGCTGGACAGGCAGTCAGGGGATCAGCTGGACGCGGATCTCGTCGTCGAACGCGATGATGAGGGTCTTGCTGGTGACTGTCCATGGTGCCGGGACCAGGTACAGGCGGCCGTCGGCTTCGATGAGCAGGCGCAGGCCGGTGTAGCGATACGTGAAGCCGTCGCCGGGGAGTGGGGTCTCGGTCACGCCTGCCGGGGGTTCGGCCAGGCGGTCTTTCGTGTCGATGATCAGTTCCGGACGGTTGGCCAGGTTGCCGGCCTCCTCGTAGGCGCGGCCGGTGCCGAAGGCCCAGGCGAAGCTGTTCGCGGCCCAGAACAAGCCTACGACCAGCAGACCGGCTACCGCGGCGAGGGCCGCCAGGCGGACCTGGCGTACCGGTGGGCTGGCGTGCCAGGTCAGCAGGCGGGAGTCGGGGGCGGCCTGGCGCTGGACGACGCGCCAGCCGATCCAGACCCCGTAGAAGACGAGCAGCGGACCGAGGGCCAGGGCCAGGGGTGTCGTGCCGGGGGTCTCCACGCGGGAGACCTCGACGTTGAACAGGCCGATCAGCGCCCGGCCGATCGCCAGGACGCCGAGGGTGACGGTGATCGCGGCGACCACCAGGGTCTCCCGGTCGCGGTGCGGCGCGGAAAGCAGCCAGGTGACGACGCCGTGTACCAGGGCGCCGGCCAGCAGCGCCAGGAAGATCATCGCGGCGGGGAAGTAGACCACTTCGAGGCCGGACATCACCAGGTCCTGGTTCGACAGGCCGGTCATGTCGAGGTAGACGCCGAAGTATTCGAGGCGGGCGCGCGTACCGATGTAGCCGAAGTAGAGCAGGAGCGCGGTGACCAGGGTGACCGGCGCGACGATGTTGGCGAGTTCCCGGGCGTGCGTGAGGAAACCGGCCGGCTGGGGTTCAGCCTCCATGGGGGGAAGGGCTCGGGGGTTCCTCGTCCACCACGATCGACCGGGTACGCCCCGGATCGGTCCACGTGACCTCGACCGGCGTTGCCGACGACGGCGCGAACCGGGCCGGCAGTGACGCGCACGGCTGGCCGGCGCGGGAGGTGCAGGTGGCTCGCAGCGTCAGTTGGAGGGTGCCGGAGTACTGCACCGCCTTCAGGCCGCCGTCCGATTCCGGTGGGCCGCCCGAGCGCACGCCGACGCCCGAGTCGCAGCCGGTGCCGCCGGGTTCCAGGGTCGCGCCGTCGCAGGAGCGGAACGAGTGGCCGAGCAGGTCCGGGTCCTGGCAGCGTTCGCTCTCGGTCGCGATCATGAACGCGGGCCCGTCGGGCACGCCCGCGCCGACGACGCGGACAGGCTGGTCGAACGCGGTGTTGGTGAAGGTGAGGCAGCGGTCGTCGTTCGGCACCGAGTTGTCGAGGCGGACGCCGCCGACGGTGATGGTGGCGCGTTCCGGTTTCGGCGGGTTGTTCGGCGGCGACGATGACCCGGCAGCTGCGGGAGTCGATCCGGGTGACGTGCCGGGCGACGCACCGGTGGTGCCCGTGGTGCCGGTCGTGGCGCCGGGCACCATGCCTGTGGTGGCTCCCGGGGCCGGGCTTTCGGAGCTGGACGTGCCGGGGGCCGCACCGGCGCTGCTGCCGGCGCTGCGGGAGGCTCCGGGCTCGCCGGGAACAGCGGCGGACTCGGGGACGGCCGAGCCCGACGGCGACGAGAAGACGACAGCGCCGGTGCTGGAGGACAACCGCAGGAGGTAGGTCATGCCGCCGGTAAGAAGTAGCACCGGCAGGGCGGCCATCGCCACGATCTTGAGCTGAGGGCGCCACATCAGACGCTGTTCCCTCCGAGGGTGGGCGCCGGTGCGGCGCGCGGCACCCGGCATCCTGCGCGCGGTGCGCTCGCAGGACAACCCGTGAGTCAGCGGCCCGACAGTTGATTCACCTACTTGATTGAGTTGCCGGTGACGGCTGCTCCAGAACGAAGACCGTGCGCTCCCGGCCGCCATCGGTCCAGGAGACCTCGATCGGCGCGGCAGCCGACGGCGAGTGGCTGTCGTCCAGCGATGAGCACGGCGTGCCCTCGCGGGACGTGCAGGTGGCTTCGAGCCGGAGCCGGATCGTCGCGTCACGCTGGACCGCGTCCGGGCCGCTGACCTCGGGCGGCCCGTCCGGACCGACAGCGATGCCGGTGTCGCAGCCGGGGCCACCGGGTTCCAGCACCACGTCCTCGCAGGACCGGAAGGGATGTTGCAGCAGGTCGGCACTCCGGCACTCGCTGTCGTCGACGACGATGTAGCCGGGTCCGTCGGTGACCACGGCGCCGGCGGCCCGGATCGGCTGATCGAAGGCGGTGTTCGCGAACGTCACGCACGTGTTGCTGCTCGGAATGCTGTTGTCGAGGCGGACCCCGCCCACCGAGATGGTCGCGTGTTTCGGCAAGGGTGGCTGAGGCGCGGTCGTCGGAGAGCTGGTCGAGCTGAGTCGCTCGGTCTCGGTAGGAATCACCGGCGTGCGACCGGGACCAGTGGCGGGGTCGGCGCCGGTGTCCGGGTCTGTGCCGGGACCCGAGCCGGTGTCCGTGCCAGGATCCGAGCCCGGATCTGTGCCCGGATCTGTGCCCGGGTCCGAGCCCGGATCTGTGCGCGGGTCTGTGCCGGGACCCGCGTCGGCATCGGCATCGCTGGCGGCGACGTGGCTCGACTCCAGCGATGCCGATGCCGACGACCCCGGCGGTGCCGGCTCGCCGAAGCGGGCCCCCGCCGTGTCCGACGAGAGCCGGAGCAGGTAGACCGTGCCGGCCGTGAGCAGCAGGATGGGGATCGCGGCGAGTGCCGCGATCCTGACCAGCGGTCGATCCATGAGCAGGCGCCACATGTCCCGGGTCCCTCCGGGTGCGATTCACGGCTTCACCGGGGATGCTCCGCCTGGTGTACGCGAGGGACAAGCCGTGAGTCACCGGCCCGACACCCAGTGCCGCTGGGTTTCGGCGCCCCTTGACCGCCGGCGTCACCGGGCCTTGGCCGCCAGATAAATGCGGTGGCGGCGGCGCATGATCAGCCAGGAGATCCAGCCGACGCCGATGATGAAGCCGAAGCTGATGATGCGGTAGAGGACCACCGCGGCGATCGCCGTCGAGGTGGCGATGCCTCCCGTGACCAGGCCGAGGATCAGCGCGCTGTCGATGATGCCGAGGCCGCCGGGGATGATCGTCACGGTACCCGCGGCCATGCCGGCGCAGAACGCCAGCAGCAGCTGGGTCGCGTTGATCTCCTCGTTGCTGACGGCGCGTACGCACATCCACAGGCAGACGGCGTCGAGGCCCCAGTTCAGCACGGCGAAGACGGCGGCGGCGAACCCCCGGCCCGGTGTCAGGCGGGCGGCGCCGAGCTGGCCGACGAAGCCGCGTACGTGGTCGAGGCCCGCCTCGGCGGGGCGGCGGCGGATCCGGTTGACCTGGGCCAGGATCGCGCGGGCCGCCGGGTCGAGCACGGCCGGGTTGCGGCTGACCCGCTGGACGCCGACGACCAGGAGCACGATCACGGTGGCGAGCGCCGCCAGGCCGTACCAATGGGGTGTGCCGTCGGAGGCGAGCGCGCCGCCTGCGGTGACCACCGCGAGGGCCGTCGTGGACAGGATGCCGGACAGCGCGATGCACCAGGAGGCGACGGCCGGGGTGGCGCCGAAACGGCGCATCTGCTGGTAGTTGAAGCTGGTGGAGAACGCCGGGCCGCCGGGCAGGGTCTCGTTGAGCGAGTGCGCGGCGTACGCGAGAGCGACGCTGCGGTACAGCGGCACACGCAGGCCGGCCGAGCGCAGCAGGGTGTGCTGCATGCGGGCGTACATGCCCATCGCCATCAGCTCGGCGACGACGGCGCCGGCCAGCCAGCGGGGGTCCGGGGCCTTGAGCTGGCCGACGGCTGAGGAGAGCGACGGCCAGCCGAGGAAGAGTTCGACGGCGAACAGGACGATCACCGCGATCACCGCACCGCGCCGGAACCAGCGGCGGCGGCCGGCGGCAGGGCCGGCGGGGTGCGGGGTGTCGAGCGACGCGGTCACGACATGTGTTTCGGCGTGAGAAGCCGTCGCCTGATCTTTCGGCGCTGCTCGGGGCATGTTCCGAATCTAAAGCGAACGTTCATTCTTGACAAGCTCACGTGGTTCTGTGCACAGTTAAAACGAACAGTCGTTCTCCTAGGGAGCTCATCATGGTTGCACAGGCCCCGCTCACCGACGACGCGTCGGTCTCGTCGCCCTGGTCGGTCGTGACCCGGGCCGTCGTCCTGCTCACCCTGATCATCAGTGTGCTGCTGACCGCGTTCGCCTGGCCGTCGGTGCGGTCGTCGGTGCACGACGTGCCGATCGCCGTCGCCGGTCCGGCCGCCGCGGTCCAGCAGGTCAGCGCCGCGGTGTCGCAGCGCCTGCCGGACGCCTTCGACATCACCGTGGTGGACGGCACCGCTGCCGCCGAGCAGCTGATCCGCGACCGCGAGGTGTACGGCGCGATCGACGTCAGCACCGGCACACCGCAGGTCCTGACCGCCTCCGCCGCCAGCGTCTCGGTCGCGCAGACCCTGCAGGGCGTCGGCACCGCGCTCGCCCAGGCGCAGGCCGACGGCACGAGCCCGGCCGTCGCGGTCCGGGACGTCGTCAGCCTGCCCGCTGACGACCCGCGTGGCGCCGGCCTCGCCGCCGGCGCGTTGCCGCTGGTCATCGGCGGCATGCTCGCCGCCGTGCTGCTCACCCGGCTGGTCCGGGGCAGCGGCCGGCGGATCGCCGGAGCGCTCGCCTTCGCGATCACCGGTGGGCTCGCGATGGCCGCGATCCTGCAGTTCTGGTTCGGATCGCTCGACGGGGTCTACGCCGAGAACGCCGGTGCGATCGCGCTGACCATCGCCGCTACCTCCCTGACGATTCTGGGGCTGGAGTCGCTGTTCGGGTACGTCGGGTTCGGCCTCGGCGCGGCCACCATGATGCTGGTCGGCAACCCGCTGTCCGGCAGCGCGTCGGCACCGGAGATGCTGCCCGGATGGTCCGGCGCGCTCGGCCAGCTGCTGCCGCCGGGTGCCGGGGGACAGTTGCTGCGGTCGACCGCGTTCTTCGACGGCAACGGCGCCGCGCACTCGATCATCGTGCTGGCCGGGTGGGTCACGGCCGGGCTGGTGCTCTGCGTGATCGGAGCGCAGCGGGCCCGGCGGGCCGCGGCGCCGGGTGCCGCGCCGGCCACTGAGCAGCCGGTGCCCGCCACGGTCTGATCGGAACACACTGATGGCCGGCCCACGAGTGGGCCGGCCATCGCTGTGCTTCGTGCGTACCCAAGAGGTGGGGTCTTAGGGCAGGACCGCGATGTCGCCGTAGAAACGGTTGATCTGGCGGACCGCGTTCTCGAACGCCTCGAGCTCCAGCGGCTTCGTGACGAAGGCGTTGGCGTGGTGGTTGTAGCTGGCCATCACGTCGAGCTCGGCCTGCGAGGTGGTCAGGACCACGACCGGGATGGTCTTGAGGTCGGCGTCGTTCTTGATCTCGGCGAGGACCTCACGGCCGCCCATCCGGGGCATGTTGAGGTCGAGCAGGATCAGGTCGGGGCGCTGGGTGCTCGTGTCACGGAGGTATTCCAGGGCCTGGACGCCGTCCGCGACTCGATGGATCACCGGAGCCATCGGGCTCGCCTCAAGGGCCTCTTCGATGATCAGGCTATCGGCGTCGTCGTCGTCGACGATGAGAACCGACAGCGTCCGAATTGCAGGCACCAGGGCCGTCCTTCCGTGGAACAGTTGTATGAGGGCAACAGTATGCCCTGGGCAAATCCCAGTAAACAGGCAGGTCTAATCGTGACCCCATCCGAAGGCCTCATCCACCCTGCTGAGGACCTGGTCGTCGTCCTGGCCCACACCGCGCAGCAGGTCGACGGCCGCCGTCCGGATCTGGCCGATGACCAGAGTGAGCGTCGGCGACGGGCCTGATTCGAGAAGTTTCCCGGCGATCCGGACCGCATCCAGGGCGTCGGCGTCGGCCTGCCCGGCATGCCGGTCGGGATCGCCACCGGTCAGATCGGTCGCGAGGGATTCCCCGGCCGCGCGGACCGCATCGCTCAACGCCTCGATCGCGCGCCGCAGGTCGGGTGGCGTGACGGTGTTCAGGCGGATCGCCGCTGCCGCGTGGCGGGCCAGCATCCCCACGTTGCGGACCACGTGATCGAGCTGGTGCGCGGTCTGCTCGACGTCGCGCAGCTGGCTGAGCCGCCTGCGGCGGCGGATACGCAATCTCACCGTCTCGGCGGCGGCTTCCACTTCGGTACGCAGATGGTCCGCACAGTCGTGCAGCCGATGCGCCCGCTCGAGGACGTCCTCGGCGGCCGGCTCGTCGCCGTTCTCCAGGGCGTCGTTGAGATCACCGAGCAGGTCCGCCACGTCGGAGTAGGTCCGCCGTGCCGTGGCCACCAGCGGCGCGAGCGGCCGGCGTGCCACCGCGAGCTGGCTGGCCGCGATGGCGACCGCACCGCCGATCAGCGCGTCGATGAACCGGAACGGGATCAACTGGCCCTGCGGTGCGGCGACGACAACCAGATAGAGCGCGGACAGCGACGCCTGGCCGACCAGCGTGCTGCTCGCACCCGCCGCGATCATCAGGCCGACGGTGCACAGCAGGACGACGAAGAGGGTGAGCACGCCGGGACCGAGGGCCAGGACGGTGAGCTCGGCGATCAGGATCCCGGCCGCCACACCGAGGACGATCTCGGTGGTCTGGCGCAGCCGGCGGCCCCGGGACTCACCGAGCACGACGAGCGCGGCAGTCGGGGCGAAGATCGGGTCGGGGTGGCCGATCACGTCGGCGGCCAGGAGCCAGGCGACGGTGGCGGCGCCGGCGGTGATCAGGGCGGGTCGGCCGCCACGGCGTAATCGGTCTGTTATCTGGCTGCTGATCGGGATTTGGTTTTCTCCGGACATGAAGACGACGCCGTCCCGGCAGTGCCGGGACGGCGTCGTCGAAACTGGTCTTGGGTCAGGCCACCGAGTCGAGCTCGCGGCGCAGCTTCGTCAGCGCCCGGGTGAGCAGCCGCGACACGTGCATCTGCGAGACACCGACCTGCTCGGCGATCTGCGTCTGGGTGAGGTTGCCGTAGAAGCGCAGGCTCACGATCTTCTGCTCGCGCTCGTCCAGGCGGGCCAGCGCCGGACCCAGCGCGACACGCAGCTCGGCGACCTCGAACTCGGCGTCCAGGCCGCCGAGGGTCTCGCCCAGCTCGGTGCCACTGTCCGCCACCGGGGTGGAGAGGCTCGTCGAGTTGTACGCCCGGGCACCCTCAAGACCCTCGAGAACCTCGTCCTCAGTGATCTTCAGGTGCTCGGCGATGTCGGTGACCGTGGGGGAGCGGCCCAGCGTGTGGCTCAGCGAGCTGTTCGCCGCCGTGATCGCCAGGCGCAGCTCCTGCAGCCGGCGCGGTACGCGTACCGACCAGGTCTTGTCCCGGAAGTGCCGCTTCAGCTCGCCGACGATCGTCGGGATCGCGAAGCCGGCGAAGTCGACACCGCGGTCCGGCTCGAACCGGTCGGTCGCCTTGATCAGACCGACGATGGCAACCTGGTACAGGTCGTCGCGGGGCTCGCCCCGGTTCGCGTACCGGTTGGACAGGTGCCGGGCGAGCGGCAGCCACGCCTCGATGGCCCGGTCCCGCAGAGCGGCGCGCGACGGGTGTCCGGCGGGCAGGGCCGCCATCGCGTTGATCAGTTCGCTGGCCCGGTCGGTGCTCGCCGACGAGTCGGCGACGCTCTTCGACGAGTCGACGGCGGGAGCGGTTTCAACGGCGACGGTCATGCTCGTCTCCTCGTAGTTTCGGGTCATCGAGGGGCGGAAGTGACGGTGCCCCGTGATCGTGGCTCACGTACTTCCCAGCCACACCCGTACCCCAAACCACCTGAAAGAGTGATCGCGGCCACAACTATCCTGGCGTCCATGTACTCGACGCAGGTGTCTCGGCGTATCAATGCCCCGCGGGCGTTGATCTACTCCGCTCTTCTTTCCGCGGACGCGATCGCCCGCTGGCGGGTCCCGGTCGGGATGACGAGCGTCGTGCACGAGTTCGACGCGCGGGAGGGTGGCGCTTTCCGGGTTTCCCTCACTTACGATCTGCCGGATATTTCGGGTAAATCAGCGGAATCGACGGACACCTATCATGGACATTTCGTCCGCCTCGTCGTTGATGAGCAGGTGGTCGAGACCCTGGAGTTCGAAACCGCCGACGAGTCGATGCGCGGCACCATGACGATCACCACGACCCTGGTGGATTCCGGGGACGGCACCGAGGTGACGATGCTGCACGAGGGCGTCCCGGACGCGATCTCGCCGGCCGACAACGAGGCCGGCACCCGGATGGCCCTCGACAACCTGGCAACCCTCACCGAGTCACCCTGAGCGTTCCGCTCCCGCTCCTCTTCCGGTACGCACGTCAGACGCGGAACTGGGAGACGACCGTCTGCAGCTCGGCGGCGATGCCGGCCAGCTCGGTCGCTGTCTCGTTGGCCTCGTCCAGGGCTGCCGTCGTCGTCTGCGCGGCCGTCGCCACCCCGTCGATGTTGCCCGCGATCGCTGACGTGCCCTGGGCCGCGTCGCCGACGCTGCGGGCCATCTCGCCGGTCGTCGCCGTCTGCTCCTCGACCGCCGACGCGATCGTCGTCTGGTAATCGCTGATCCGGGCGATGATCGACGAGATCTCGCCGATCGCGGCCACCGCGTTGGAACTGTCCGCCTGGATCGCCTCGACCCGCCGGGCGATGTCCTCGGTGGCCCGGGCCGTCTCCTGGGCCAGGTCCTTCACCTCGGAGGCCACCACCGCGAAGCCCTTGCCCATCTCGCCGGCGCGGGCCGCCTCGATGGTCGCGTTCAGGGCCAGCAGGTTCGTCTGCTCGGCGATCGCGGTGATCGTCTTGATGACGTTGCCGATCTCGGCGCTCGACGTGCCCAGCTGCGACACCGTGGCGTTGGCGCTGTCGGCGACGCCGACGGCCTCGCTGGCGACCCGGGCCGCCTCGGAGGCGTTCGACGCGATCTCGCGGATCGACGCGCCCATCTGCTCGCTGCCGGCCGCGACGGTCTGCACGTTCAGCGAGACGTCACCGGCCGCGATGGTCGCCACGTTGGCCTGAGTGGCGGCGTCCTGGGCGGACTGTCCGATGAGTTCGGTGGCCCGGCTGAGCCGGCCGGTGCTGGCGCCGAGTGTCTGGGAGCTGGTGGTCAGCCGGTCGACCATGGTCCGCAGGCCGTCGCGGGCGGTGTTCACCGCGACCGCCATGGCGCCGAGCTCGTCGCGGGCGTGCACCTCGGCGCCGACGGTCAGGTCGGCCCTGGCGACGGCTTCCAGGGACCGGGACACGCTGCCGAGCTGCCGCCCGATGAGCCGGGAGATGACGGTGGCGAGAGCGAGGGCGAGAACCAGGCCGACAATCAGGAAGCCGATCACCTGATTACGGGCGGACTGGTACGCGTCCTCCGCATGCGCGGCCATGGCGGTCGACTCGGCGTTCTCGGCGTCCTGGAGCGAGACGATCGACGCACGGAGATCCGCCTGGGTCTGCTGCCAGACGGTCACCACCTGGTCAGCGGCCGGCGGGTCGAACCCGGCTGCCGGCGTCTCCTGGAACAGCGCGTAGTCACGGAGGTTCTGGAAGTAGGCGAACGTCTCGGCGACGTCGGCGGCAGCGGCTTCCCTGCTGGCCGAGCCGGTTGCGAGTTTCTGGTAGTCCGCGATCGCGGCAACGGTGGCATCGTCGCTCGCGGTCACGTTGTCCCGGGTCGCCTGGGTCCGCTGCGCCGCCGGTGTCACGGCCCAGCCGAACAGCGCCGAGAAGCCCTGGCCCACCGCACCGCGCAGGCTGCTGAGCGCCAGGCTGCTGTCGACGTGCTGCGTCTTCATCGCCTTGATGTCGTCGTTGATCGCGGCCAGCCGGGTCAGACCGACGATGCCGACAACAGCGGCGACCACCGCGCAGCACAGCACCGCCGCATAGATCTTCGTGCCCACGCGGAAGTCGGCCAGCGCTCCGGTCAACCCGTTGCGCCGCGCCGTGACCTCTACCTTCGCGCCCGGCCCTTTGCTCACGTAGTCATGATCGGCAGGAAGAACAGGACGCTGAGCCGCTTACCGGGACCGATCGGTCCGGGCCGCAACCCACCGATCGGTGGGTTCGGCGACCCCACCGGATGGCGCGGCCGCCCTCACCGAGGCGCGGCGATCGGTGGACGCTCTGCGTCCGGAGACCTTGGCGACGGTACGCCTGACCGGCGCACTCTCCGAGGCAGCCGAACGATGGTCGGCGCTGCACGGGCTGCCGGTGACGGTGACGACGACCGGGACGCCCCGGCCGGTCACGCCGGACGCCGAGTTCGCCCTGCTGCGCACGCCCAGGAGGCCCTCGCCGGCATCGCCAGGCACGCCGATGCCACCAGAGCGGGCGTGACGCTGTCCTATCTGGACGACGAGGTGGCTCTCGACGTGCTGGACGACGGATCCGGGTTCACACTGTCGCCGGGCGCAACCGGGCGCAACCGGGCACGGCCTCACGATCATGCGGCAGCGGGTCGAGGAGCACGGCGGCAAGCTGCGGATCGAGTCCGAACCCGGCGCGGCACGCGACGCCCGTGCCGCGGCGCGTGGTGAGACGGTGCTGTCGCCGGCGGCAACACGAACCCGGAGGCGGCGAAACGGCTGTTCATCACCGAGGCGACGGTGAAGAGCCACCTGCTGAGCATCTACGCGAAGCGCGGCGTCTCGGACCGGGCGGCCGCCGTCGCTGAGGGCTTCCACCGCCGGCTGCTGGTACCGGACTCTTGACCTTCGCGTCCGGGAAGCGGTACAGCTCATCCATGAGCGTCACGTGGTCGAACCGCATCCTCGCCCGGCCGGACGTGGGCGCCTTCGCCGCCGCGCTCGCCATCTTCGTGTTCTTCCTGGCCGTGGCGCCGTCGCTGCGGTCCGCCGACTCGTTCTTCACGGTGCTCTACCAGTCGTCGGTGATCGGGATCGTGGCGGTCGGCGTCGGACTGCTCATGATCGGCGGCGAGTTCGACCTGTCGGCCGGTGTGATCGTCTACAGCGCCGGGCTCGTCAACTCGATGTTCTGCTGGTACCTCGGCGTCAACCTGTGGATCGGCGCGCTGCTGTCGCTGATCTTCTGCCTGACGGTCGGCCTGCTCAACGGCTGGCTGGTGATGCGGACCGGCATCCCCAGCTTCCTGATCACGCTCGGCACGTTCTTCGTGCTCCAGGGCGCCAATCTCGGCGTGACCAAACTGGTCACCGGGTCGGTGTCGTCCACCGACATCAGCGGGATCGACGGGTTCAGCAGCCTGCGGGCCGGGTTCGCGTCCAGCTTCACGATCGGCACGGTCACCGTCTGGTACACGGTGCTGTTCTGGCTGGTATTCATCGTCCTCGCCACCTGGATCCTGCAGCGGACCCGGATCGGGAACTGGATCTTTGCGGTGGGCGGTGCGGCGGACAGTGCCCGGGCTGCGGGTGTGCCGGTTGTGCGTACCAAAATCGGGCTTTTCATGGGGGTTTCGTTCCTCGGCTGGTTCGTCGGGATGCACCAGCTGTACCGCTTCAACACGTTGCAGGCCGGCGGCGGCGTCGGCAACGAGTTCCTCTACATCATCGCCGCGGTCGTCGGCGGCACCCTGCTCACCGGCGGTTTCGGCAGTGTCATCGGCGTCGCGATCGGCGCGTTCATCTTCGGGATGACCAGCCTCGGCATCGTGTACGCGGGCTGGGATCCGAACTGGTTCAAGGCGTTCCTCGGCGTCATGCTGCTGCTCGCCGTGCTGGTGAACCTGTACATCAAACGAATCTTCACCGCGCGAAGGGCCAGCTGACCATGGCGCTGATCGAGATGACCGACGTCGGCAAGAGTTACGGCGCGATCCGCGCCCTCGCCGGCATCAACCTGCGGGTCGACGCCGGCGAGGTGACCTGCGTGCTCGGCGACAACGGCGCCGGTAAGTCCACCCTGATCAAAATCATTTCCGGCCTGCATCCGCACAACGAGGGCACGCTGCGCGTCGACGGCGCCGAACAGTCGTTCTCGTCGCCGCGCGACGCCCTCGGCCTCGGCATCGCCACCGTCTATCAGGACCTCGCCGTTGTGCCGCTCATGGAGGTCTGGCGCAACTTCTTCCTCGGCTCCGAGCTGACCTACGGCCGGTTCCCCCTCGCCGGGATGCGTACCCGGGAGATGAGGCTGATCGCCGACGCCGAGTTACGCAAGATGGGCATCACCATCACCGACATCAACCAGCCCATCGGTACGCTCAGCGGCGGCCAGCGTCAATCGGTGGCGATCGCCCGAGCCGTGTATTTCGGCGCTCGCGTGCTGATCCTCGACGAGCCCACCGCGGCCCTCGGTGTGAAGCAGTCCGGGGTGGTGCTCAAATACATCGCCGCGGCCCGGGACGCCGGCCTCGGGGTCGTGTTCATCACCCACAATCCGCATCACGCGTACCTGGTCGGCGACCACTTCGTGATCCTCAAGCTGGGCCGGGCCGTGCTCGACCGCCAGCGTTCCGAAGTGGATCTCGACGAGCTGGTGACCCAGATGGCGGGCGGCGACGAGCTGACCGAGTTGTCCCACGAGCTGCGGCGCCCTACGGGTTGACACCGGCTCGTAACAACCCGTTGCATGGATGGAACCATGCTCGAAGTCCTGACGATGGGGCGCATCGGCGTCGATCTTTACCCCGAGCAGACCGGGGTGCCGCTGCCTGCGGTCCGCAGCTTCGCCAAGTTCCTCGGCGGCAGTCCGACGAACGTGGCCGTGGCGGCGGCCCGGTTGGGGCGGTCTTCCGCCGTGATCACGCGTACCGGGGCTGATCCGTTCGGGGATTACCTGCACGAGGCGCTGCGCGGGTTCGGGGTCGACGATCGGTTTGTGACGGCGGTGCCGGGGTTGCCGACGCCGGTGACGTTCTGCGAGATCTTCCCGCCGGACGACTTCCCGCTGTATTTCTACCGCTATCCGAAGGCTCCTGACCTGGAGATCGCCCCGTCTGAACTGGACCTGGACGCCATCGGTTCGGCCGGAGTCTTCTGGGTCACCGGGACCGGGTTGTCCGCCGAGCCGTCCCGGGCCGCCACTCTGCACGCTCTGTCGTCGCGTGCTCATCGTGGGATCACCGTCCTCGACCTCGATTACCGGCCGATGTTCTGGGCCTCCCGCGACGACGCCCGCACTTTCTACCGGCAGGCGCTGCCGCTCGTGAGTGTCGCGGCCGGGAACCTTGACGAGTGCGACACCGCCGTCGGTGTCCGGTCGCCGGTTGCTGCCGCCGACGCTCTGCATGAGGCCGGGGTGGACCTGGCCGTGGTGAAACAGGGACCGGACGGAGTGTTCGCGTCGCGGCGGTCCACGGGGGAGCGGGTGACCGTGCCGCCGGTGCCGGTCGACGTGGTGAACGGGCTCGGAGCCGGGGACGCGTTCGGTGGCGCGCTCTGCCACGGCCTGCTGGCGGGCTGGGACCTGGCGGAGATCCTTCGGTTCGCCAACGCGGCCGGAGCGCTGGTCGCCGGCCGGCTGGCCTGCGCTGACGCCATGCCCACCGAGGACGAGGTACGCCGGCTGATGATCTAGGAAGGGATGTTCCGATGCTTCTTGGCAGCTGTCCCGACTCGTGGGGGGTCTGGTACGCGTCCGACCCCCGGCAGACCCCGTGGAATCGGTTCCTCGACGAACTCGCTGCGGCGGGGTACTCGCGGCTGGAGCTCGGGCCCTACGGTTATCTGCCCACCGACCCCGGCCGGCTGCTCGACGAGACGGCCGCCCGAGGGCTCACGATCGTCGCCGGGACGGTGGCCGGGGCGGGCGGGCCGCACAAGGACTTCGCGTTCGTCCTCGCCGAGACGCGGAAGGTCGCCGCGCTCACTCAGGCCGTCGGCGCCACGAACCTGATCTTCGTACCGGTGCCGGGGTATCGCGACGACGTGACCGGGGCATACACCGGTTCGCCCTCGCTGGACTCCGCGCAGTGGCAGGCTTTGATCGACAACAGCAACGCGCTGGGCCGGATTCTTTTCGAGGAGTACGGGCTTTCTCTGCGGTTCCACCCGCACGCCGACTATCAGGTCGAGACGCAGGCGCAGACCGAGCGGTTCCTGGAGGAGACTGATCCCCGGTACGTTTCGCTGTGCCTGGACATCGGCCACCTTGCGTACCGAGCCGCCGACGTGCCAGGGATGATCCGGAAATATCCTGATCGTGTGGGTTATGTCCACATCAAGCAGATGGATCCGGTCATCGCCGCCCGGGCGGCCGATGAGGATCTGGCTTTCGGGCAGGCCGTCGCTCAGGGGGTCAGTGTCGAGCCGCCGTCGGGGAGTCCCGACATCCCCGCGGTGCTCGCTGCTCTCTCCCACCTTGATCCCGCTCTGGTCGTCGTCGTCGAGCAGGACATGTACCCGGTCGACGCCGACGTGCCGTTGCCGATCGCCCGGCGTACCCGGCAATACCTGCAGTCCCAGGGCCTGTGACCATGCTCCGGGTCGGAGTCGTCGGGACCGGGATGATCGGCCAGGACCACATCCGGCGGCTGACCTCGGTGCTGTCCGGCGCCCGGGTCGTCGCCGTCACCGACGTCGACACCACCCTCGCCGCCCGGGTCGGCGGTGCCGTGGGGGCGGTCGTGCACCCCACCGGCGAGGACGTCATAGCTGCCTGCGACGCCGTGCTGGTCTGCTCCTGGGGACCCAGCCACGAGCAGTACGTGCTCGCCGCTGTCGCCGCCGGCAAACCCGTCTTCTGTGAGAAACCCCTGGCGACGACCGCTTCAGCGTGCCGGCGGATCGTCGACGCGGAGGTTTTTCACGGCAGCCGGCTTGTTCAGGTCGGCTTCATGCGGCGGTTCGATGACGCGTACCGAAAGCTGCGGAACGAAGCCGGCGGCGGCGCGATAGGCGCGCCCCTTCTCATGCATTGCGCCCATCGCAACCGCGACGTTCCCGCCTATTACCGCACCGAGATGGCGATCGTCGACACGGCGGTGCACGAGTTCGACATGGTGCGCTGGATGTTCGGCGAGGACATCGTCGCGATCCGGGTGCTGGTGCCCCGCAGCAACCGGAACGGTCACGGCCTCCAGGACCCGCTGCTGATCATCCTGGAGCTGGCGAACGGCATCCTCGTCGACGTCGAGACCAGCGTGAACATTCGCTATGGGTACGACATCCGCGGCGAGATCGTGGGGGAGAACGGCACCCTGACCCTCGGCGGCCCGGTGCCTGTCTCCGTCACGTGGCAGGACCGGTTCGCGGATGCCTACGACACCGAGCTGCAGGAGTGGATCGACGCCGTCGCCGCGTCGGGGCAGCCGAACGGCCCGACCGCCTGGGACGGGTACGCGGCCACGGCTGTCTGCGAGGCGGGGGTGCAGTCGCTGCGGACGGGGGAGCGGGTCGAGGTCGTCCTGGCGTCGCGGCCGTCCCTGTTTCTGTCATAGGGGCTGTTTATGGTGGCCCGGTGGATGCTGTGGGCAGGGCGGAAGAGTTTCTTCAGGTCAACGGGCGGCTGCTCGACCGGGTGCGGTTCGACTTTCACTTCCGGGGTGGGTCCGCCGGGCGGGTGATCGACGCGCTGCGGCCCTACCAGAACGCGGACGGCGGCTTCGGTCACGCGCTCGAACCGGACCTGCGCGGCCCGGAAAGCCAGCCGGTGCCCGTCGAGGTGGCGTTGCAGGTGATGGACGGGCTGGGCGCGCTCGACGGCGGCCTGCTCGGCGGCGGCCTGCTCGGCGGTTCCCTGAAATATCTGGCGTCGATCACCAGGCCGGACGGCGGGGTTCCGTGGGTTCTGCCGACGACGAGCCCGCATGGGCCGTGGTGGGTGCCGGCCGGCGGGCTGCCGGGCTCGCTCAACCCGACCGCGTCCATCGCCGGTCTGCTGCTGAAACACGGCGTGTCGCATCCGTGGGTGACCAGCGCCACCGAGTTCTGCTGGGCGGCCCTCGACGACCTGACCACGCCCGACGCGTTCGACGTGCTGTGCATCCTGCGCTTCCTGGAGAACGTGCCGGACCGGCAGCGGGCCTCGGCAGCCTGGTCGCCGCTGAGCAGGTTCGTGACGAGCATCGCCGAGCTGGATCCGCACGCCGAGGGCTACGTGCACGGCCCACTCGACTTCGCACCCCTGCCGGGAAGCCTCGCCCGCTCGATGTTCCCCGCCGACGTGATCTCACAACACCTGGACGCCCTGGCCGCGAATCAGAAGGAGGACGGCGGCTGGGACTTCGCCTTCCCGGCCTGGACACCGATCACCCGCTTCGAGTGGCGAGGCTGGGTGACCGTCGAGGCCTTACTGACCCTGCACACGAACGGCCGCCTCCGCTAACTCTCCTCAAGCCCGCCGCGCGCCCGCCCCGGCGCCCGCCTCGTGCCTGCTCCGTGCCTGCCCCGCCCCGGCGCCTGCCCCGTGCCTGATCCATGCCTGCCCCGCGCCTGCCCCGCGCCTGCCGACATGGTCCGGGACGCCGCGCCAGCGAAGTGGTCGGCAGCACGCCAGCTGCGGCCGCCCTCATGTGGGTACGCCCACCGAAGCCGACCTGACCACCCGGAGACGAAACCGCAGCGCCGAGCCCCCGCCACCGTGACGATCGGCCCGGACGGCGATCAGCGCTGGTCACTTGTTCGCCTTCCGCCGGGAGCCGCCGCCCGACTGACACGTGGCCTCGACAAGAGGCCGGTCGGCCGGCCGGCGCTCTCCACCTTTGCAGTAGCAGCGCGCCACCACGGTGCTCGCGAACCACCCGAAATCGACATCCCACGGCGACCCTCTCGAAGCTCGTGCGTTCGTGGTCGATCGGACGTGACCACGGCCGAACCGCACAAGATCTGCACAACGCCTCGCCACGACAGCCGCCGCCGGCGCCCGAACCCGCTGCTGGTCCACAGAATGCCCAAACCCGAGAGCGCGCCGTGCAAGGTCACCTCGATCGGACTGGCCGCCGGTTCCGCCGATGGGGTGGGCTGAGCGAGGCGCGGTGAAACGGGCACGGACGAGGTTCTTCTCGACGGCCACACCCATTGCGGGTGTGCCCACACCCGCAGTGGTGTGGGCACAGAACGAACATGCATGGGTATGGCCGCGCGGGCAGCGATACGCCATTGCCTGGCGCCCCTGCACCGGCGTCGAACGCCACGGCCGGGCGTTGGTCCCGGCTGCACCAGGGCCCGACACCACGGCTCGGCAACATGGCCCGGCACGGTGACCCGGCACTACGGCCCTGCGTCGTGGCCCCGGCACCACGTCCAGGCTGCGGCGGCCAGGCTGGGGCGGCCTTGCGCTCCGCCTGGCCGCTGCGGCCATGGGCTGCGGCCAGGCTGCATGGACATGTGCTGGTCCCGTTATGGGCGGCCGAGCGTCACGGTCATGCGCTCCGACTGGTCGCTTCGCCTGGTTGCATGGGCTGGTCACTTAGTCCGGTTGCGGCGGGCGATCGGCGGGTGGTCGGAGCGACTAGGCGGAGCGACCAGGCGTAGGGCAGGTGGAGGGCGGGCGGTCGGAGGGTGGTTGGAGCGACCAGGCGGAGCGACCAAGCGAAGGACAGGCAGAGGGCGGGCGCGGGACAGGCGGAGGGCGGGTGGTCGGAGCGACCAGGTGGAGGGTGGGCGGCGACCAGGTGGAGGCGGGTGTGGAGGGCGGGCGGAGGGTGGGCGGCGACCAGGTGGAGGCGGGCGGCGGCTGGGCGGCTGGGTGGGTGTCAGCTGTTGTCTACGGCTGCCTGCTGGATCGGGAGGGCGGACACGTAGCGCTGCATGAACTCGTTGAAGCCGGCCACGTCCGCCGGGTCTGGGGAGACCGTGTCGAGGGCGGCGTCGGCGAAGACCGATGTGGTCAGGAAGTCGTCCAGGGGCTGGCCGTTGGCGCGGTCGCGGACGAAGGCTGCCAGCACGGCGATGCCCCACGCTCCGCCCTCGGCGGCCAGGTTGCCGACCGAGACCGGGGTGTTGATGGCGGCTGCCAGGAGGCTCTGGGCGACGCCCTCGGTCTTGAAGAGGCCGCCGTGGGCGAACATGCGGTCCAGCTGGACCGACTCGGACTTCTGCAGCACGTCCATGCCGATCCGCAGCGTTGCCAGGGCGGCGTACAGCTGGGTGCGCATGAAGGAGGCGAGTGACAGGGCGCTTCCCGGCGTACGGAAGAAGAGCGGGCGACCCTCGTGCAGTTTGGTGATGGGCTCGCCGGAGAGGTTGTTGAAGGCCATCAGGCCGCCGCCGTCGGGGGCGCCGGAGAGGGCGGAGCGGAAGAGGGTTTCGAAGATCTTCCCGCTGTCCGCCTCGACGCCCAGGGCCGTGGTGAACTCGGCGAACAGGCCGGCCCATGCGTTCAGCTCGCTGGCGCCGTTGTTGCAGTGGACCATCGCGACCAGGTCGCCGGCCGGGGTGGTGACCAGGTCGATCTCCGGGTGGACGCGGCTGAGCTCGCCGTCCAGGACGATCATCGCGAAGATGCTGGTGCCGGCGCTGACGTTGCCGGTGCGCCGGGCGACCGAGTTGGTGGCGACCATGCCGGTGCCGGCGTCGCCCTCGGGCGGGCACAGCACGACGCCGGGCTGCAGGGTGCCGCTCGGGTCCAGCAGGCGGGCACCGGCCTCGGTGAGCGTGCCGGCCGGCTCGCCGGCGGGCAGCACGGCCGGGAGCAGCTCGGCCAGCTTCAGCGGGAGGCGCCCAGCGGCCAGCTCGTCGAACTGGCTGAGCCGGCGGGTGTCGTAACCGCCGGTGGCGATGTCGATCGGGAACACACCGCTGGCGTCGCCCACACCGAGGACCTGGCGGCCGGTCAGCTTCCAGTGCACGTAACCGGCGAGTGTGGTCAGGTGGTTGATGCTCGCGAGATGCTCCTCCCCGTTGAGCACGGCCTGGTACAGGTGGGCGATGCTCCAGCGGTGCGGGATGTTGTATCCGAACAGCTCGCTGAGCGCCTCGGACGCGTCGCCGGTGTTCGTGTTGCGCCACGTGCGGAACGGGGTGAGCAGCTCACCGTCGGCGCCGAACGCCAGGTAACCGTGCATCATCGCGGAGACGCCGAGCGCGCCGGTGGTACGCAGCTCGGTGCCGTACCGGTTACGCACGTCGGCAGCGAGCGAGGCGAAGCAGGCCTGCAGGCCGGACCAGATCGCCTCCTGGGAGTACGTCCAGACCCGGTCGACGAACTGGTTCTCCCAGTCGTGGGTGCCGACCGCGATCGCCTCGTGGCCCGGACCGGTCAGCACGGCCTTGATGCGGGTCGAGCCCAGCTCGATCCCGATCGCCGTGCGGCCGCTTTCGATCGTGTTACGAATGTCGGCCGCCGGCCGTGCTTGTGTGTCGCTCATCGTCATGTTCTACCCCAGGCACCCCGGCCGGCGGGAGGGGGCCGGCCACTCTTTGTTAACGCGAACCAGCCGGTCCCGGCGTGAGAGACGGCCCGGCAATTGTGAGCGTGAACATTTCATGTTGACCCCGGCGTGATCAGCCCGCTCTCGTACGCCGTGATGACCAGCTGAGCCCGGTCGCGCGCGCCCAGTTTGTGCAGAAGGCGGCCGATGTGGGTTTTCAGCGTGCCGATCGTGACGAACAGCTCTTCGGCGATCTCCTGGTTCGACCGGCCGCGGGCGATCAGGGTCAGCACCTCCCGTTCCCGTTCGGTGACGTTCGCCAGCGAAAGCGTCTGCGGTGGGATCTGCCGGGCGAAGGCGGAGATCAGCCGGCGGGTGATCCGCGGTGCCAGCAGCGCGTCACCGGCGGCGACCACGCGGATCCCGGTGAGCAGGTCGGCGGCGCTGCCGTCCTTGACCAGGAACCCGCTGGCGCCGGCCCGGAGAGCGGCATAAACGTATTCATCCAGGTCGAACGTGGTGAGGATGAGGACCCGGATCGACGGGGTCTCCGCGCAGATCTGCCGGGTCGCCTCGATGCCGTCCATCCGGGGCATCCGCACGTCCATCAGCACCACGTCGGGCCGGTGCCGGCGAGCCAGGTTGACGGCTTCGGCGCCGTCGCCGGCCTCACCCACGGTGGTGAATCCGGGAGAGACGTCGATCAGCGCCCGGAAACTCTCCCGCATCAGCTGCTGGTCGTCGGCGAGAAGCACCCCGATGTCCGCGTCACTCACCGGGGGCGCCCGTCGTTCCGGCGTACGGAATCTGGGCCTTGACCGTGAAGCCGCCCTCCTGGCCGGGGCCCGCGCTCAGCGTGCCGCCGAAGGCGGTGACGCGCTCGCGCATCCCGATCAGACCTCGTCCGGCGCGTTGCCGGCCAGTCGCGGGAACACCGCGCCCGTCGTCGGTGATCTCCACTCGCACTCCATGATCTTCGGTTTCGACGATGACCTCGCATCGTCCGGCATGCGCGTGCCGCAGCACGTTGGTCAGCGACTCCTGCACGATCCGGTAGACGGTGAGGCCGACCGACGAGGGCAGCGGGTCCGATGTGGCGGTGCGCAGGTCGACCCGCAGCCCGGCCGAGCGCAACGGGCCGGCGAGGCTCTCCAGATCGGCTGTCCCGGCGACCGGGCCGAGGTCGGCGGCCGGTTCGTCGTCGTCGCGCAGCACGTCGAGCACCCGGCGGATCTCGGTGAGCGCGGCCCGGCTGGTCTGCTCGATCGTGACGAGGGCCGCCCTCGTCTCGGCCGGCCGCTGCTCGGCGATGTGGTTGGCGATCGTCGCTTTCACCGCGATCAGGCTCATGCTGTGCCCGACGATGTCGTGCAGCTCCCGGGCGATCCGCAGCCGCTCGGAGACCATCGCGTCGCGGGCCAGCCGCCGGTCGGCCTCGGCCCGCGCCAGCCGCCGTGACCGCACCACCCGGCCGGCGGCCCAGGCGGCAGTCACCATCACCGCGACCACGCCGAGCTCGACCTGCCACCACAGCGGCACCTCGCTGACCTGCTGGTCGGCCGTGGTGATCGCGGTGTGCCGATAGAGCCAGGCAATGGTGGCGGCCGGCGCCGCGAGGGCGGCCGCGAGCGCGCCCGCTGCCGGGGCCGGGCGCGCGGTCGCCGCCACCGTGTAGGCGGCGAGGGCCACCGGCGCCCACGTCGTCGCCACCACACCGAGGCCTGCGACGCCGGCCGCGGTGATCGCCCCGGCCCACAGCAGGACGACGGCGAAGACCGGGATCGGCCAGCGGCGGCGCACGACGAGGGGGAGGCCGACGGCCGCGCCGGCCAGCCACGCCACCCACACCGGCCCGGTGAAGGCCGGACCCGGTGGATCCAGCGCCGCCGACGCCGCGAACCAGGACAGCGCGACGGCGACCGCGACGTCCACAGTGGCCGCCCTGACTTTTGCCATCCGCCGACGCTATAACGCGGCGCGCCGCCGCGAATCGGACCCTGGTCGGATATTCGGCTCCGACCGTGGTCGGACGACCCGCGGCGGCCTGGTCGCGACAGTGGAAGCCATGATCGAGGTACACGAGCTGACCAAACGGTTCGGTCCGGTGACCGCCCTGGACCGGCTGTCGTTCCAGGTCCGTCCCGGCCAGGTGACCGGGTTCCTGGGCCCCAACGGCGCCGGCAAGTCCACCGCCCTGCGCATCATTCTCGGCCTGCACCGGGCCACCAGCGGTGAGGCGCTGATCGGCGGCCGGCGGTACGACCGGATCCGGCACCCGCTGCACGAGGTCGGCGCGGTGCTCGACGCCGACGCTGCCCACCCCGGCCGCACGGCCCGCAACCACCTCACCTGCCTGGCTCGCACGCACCGCATCGGCGGGGCCCGGGTCGACGCGGTCCTCGACCAGGTGGACCTGGCGAGCGTGGCGGACCGCCGGGTCGGCACCTACTCGCTCGGCATGCGCCAGCGCCTCGGCATCGCGGCCGCGCTGCTCGGTGACCCGGCCGTGATCGTGCTCGACGAGCCGGTGAACGGCCTCGACGCGGCCGGTATCCGCTGGATCCGCGCGCTGCTGCGCGACCTCGCCGGGCAGGGCCGCACGGTGCTGCTCTCCAGCCACCTGATGAGCGAGATGGCGGTGACCGCCGACCACGTCCTGATCATCAGCGGCGGACGGCTCCGTGAGGACGTCGCCATGGACGAGGTACGCGACACCCTCGAAGACTTCTACCTGGGAGCGTTGTGATCTCCGCTGAATGGCTCAAGCTGCGAACCGTCCGATCCACCTACGCGTTCCTGGCCGCCGCCGTGGCGGCCGGCCTGCTCGGGATGCTCATCCTGTTTCTGCTGATCGGTTCCTACGACCAGGCGAGCGCCGCCGACCGGGCGAACTTCGAGACAGCCGACATCACCGTGGTGGTGATGCCGTTCGTGACGTTCTTCCTGGCCGCGATCGGCGCCCTGTCGATCACCGGTGAGTTCGCCACCGGCACCATCGGCCCGAGCCTGCTCGCGGTCCCGAACCGCCGGGACCTGCTGGGCGCGAAGGCAGCGGTGGCCATGACGGCCGGGTTCGGCGCCGGTCTGCTGATCGCGGCGGCCTCCACGGCCGGGGCGATGGCGCTGCTCGGCGCCCGCCCGGCCCCGCTCAACCCGTGGCCGCACTGGACCGACGCGGTCCCGGCGGTGCTCAGCGCGGCCCTGGTCGTGCTGGTGACCTGCGCCGTGGCGGTCGGGCTCGGCACCGTGCTGCGGTCCACCGCGACGACCCTGGTCACCCTGGGAGGCCTGGTTCTGGTGGCGCCGGTCTTCGCGCACTTCCTGCCGACCGTGTGGCACCTGAGGTTTGCCTCCGTGCTGCTGCCGAACCTGACACCGCAGCTGGCCGGCGCCGATCACCCGTACCTGCTCTCCCCGGGCGGCGCGGCCGCGGTGGCCGCCGGCTATCTGGTCCTCGCGCTGGGAGCGGCGATGATCAGTCTGCAGCGCCGGGACGCGTTCTGAGTGGTGTACCACTAGTAACTCCCAGCGGCGCGCGACCTGTGGTTCGGTAGGTGTTACCGATTCAATTCCGGAGGAAACCATTCTCACCGTCAACGCCATCGCCGCTGTCTCCGCCACCGAACCGCTGGTCCGCACCACGGTCGAGCGCCGTGACCTCGGCCCGCACGACGTTCTCATCGAGATCGCGTACGCCGGCATCTGCCACTCCGACATCCACACGGTCCGCGGCGAATGGGGCAAGGTTCCGTACCCGCTGACCGTCGGCCACGAGATCGTGGGGCACGTCACCGAGGTCGGTGCCGAGGTCACCAAGCACGCTGCCGGCGACCGGGTCGGCGTCGGCTGCATGGTCAACTCGTGCCGTGAGTGCGACAACTGCACGGCCGGCCAGGAGCAGTACTGCCTGAACGGCAACACCGGCACCTACGCCGCTGTCGACCGCGACGGCACCGTCACCCAGGGCGGGTACTCCACGCACGTCGTCGTCGACCAGGACTTCGTGCTGCGGGTGCCGACGTCGATCCCCCTGGAGGCGGCCGCGCCGCTGCTCTGCGCCGGTATCACCACGTACTCGCCGCTGGCGCACTGGAACGCCGGTCCCGGCAAGAATGTTGCCGTCGTCGGCATGGGCGGCCTCGGCCACATGGGCGTCAAGATCGCTGTCGCGCTGGGCGCCGAGGTGACCGTGCTGTCGCAGACCCTCAGCAAGAAGGCCGACGGCGAGGCCTTCGGGGCGCAGCACTACTACGCCACGAGCGACCCGGCCACGTTCACGACGCTGAAGAACAGCTTCGACCTGATCATCAACACGGTCAGCGCGCCGATCGACATGTCCGCGTACCTGGGCCTGCTGCGCCTGGACGGCACCTTCGTCAGCGTCGGCGCCCCGCCGGAGCCGCTGCCGGTGCAGGTGTTCTCGCTGTTCAACAACCGGCGCTCGTTCGCCGGCTCCAGCATCGGCGGCATCGCCGAGACCCAGGAGATGCTGGACTTCTGCGCCGAGCGCGGGATCGCCCCCGAGGTCGAGGTCATCGACGCAGGCGCGGTGAACGAGGCGTACGAAAGGGTGTTGAAGTCCGACGTCCGCTACCGGTTCGTCATCGACATCGACACGCTCCGATAAGGCGCATCAGCGAGGCGGGGCCAGGGCCACCAGCCCCGTCTCACTGGCCGCCCACGACGCCAGCAGGCTCAACCCGTGCGCGGTGCTCGACTCCGGCTCGGCCGCATAGATCGTCAGGGTCAGGTCCGGTTCGGCGCGAAGATCCATGCTTTCGTACGCGAGCTCCAGCCCACCGACGACATGGTGATGGAACGTCTTCACCCCGGTGCCATGCGTGCGGACGTTGTGCGCGCCCCACCGGCGGCGGAACTCGTCACTGCGCGTCGACAGCTCACCGACCAGATCGTGCAGGCCCTTGTCGTGCGGATCCTTGCCGGCCGCGGTCCGCAGATTGGCGACGAACATGTCGGCCGCCAGGCTCCAGTCCGGGTAGAACCGCCGGGCCGCGCTGTCCAGGAACGTGAACCGGCCGAAGTTCGGCGCGTCGCCCGCTCCGGCGTGGAGATCGGCGAACATGGCCCGGCCCAGCAGGTTCGACGCGACCAGGTCCTGCCGGTTGTTGGCCAGAATGGCCGGGCTGGTGATCGTGTCGAGCGACCACTGCAGGCTGGGCCGGATCGTCCACTGCTTCGGCCGGCGCACCGGGCGCAGCAGCGCGCCGCTGCCGTTCGCCTCCTGGGCGAGCCGGACCAGGTGGGCGCGCTCGGCCTCGTCGAGCTGCAGAGCACGGGCGATCGCGTCCAGCACGCCCGCCGAGACACCGGCCAGCTGGCCGCGCTCCAGCTTGGCGTAGTACTCCACGCTCATCCCGGCGAGCGACGCCACCTCGCTGCGCCGCAGCCCGGCGACCCGCCGCTGGCCGAACGCCGGCAGCCCGGCCCGCTCCGGAGTGATCTTCGCGCGGCGGGTGGTGAGGAAATCCCGCACCTCGGCTCGGTTGTCCACGCTCACGACGGTACGTCGGACAGCCGTGACCTGCGATGCACTGCCGGTACACCCCATGTCTCAGGTCACCGCGCGGCCACCCGGACAATCCAGAACAGGGCCGCGCCGCCGACCAGCATCGCCACCATGGTCAGTGCCACCATGGCGAAGAAAGCGCCGCTCAGCGAGCTCGGCCGCGCGGGCTGGTCCTCGGGCTCCGCCTCGAAATCGAACACAAACCTTATTGTACGACAAACCGGCTGAAATTTAATCGGTAGCGGCGTCTCGGCGGCCGTGCCAGGGTGGAGTCACCACAGGCCCGCGACAAGGAGAAACCAATGCGAGCAGCTTCCACGCTCCGGACATCCGACCGTCCTACCGTGGAGTTCTGCTTTGTCATTGATGAACCTCGGCATCGTCGCCCATGTTGACGCCGGCAAGACCAGCCTGACCGAACGCCTGCTCTTCGAGGCCGGGGCCGTCGCCCTGCCCGGCAGCGTCGACGACGGCACCACCCGCACCGACTCGATGGATCTGGAACGCCGCCGCGGCATCACCATCCGCGCGGCCGTCACCACGATCAGTCTCGGCGCGCTCACCGTCAACATCCTCGACACCCCGGGCCACCCGGACTTCATCGCCGAGGTCGAGCGCTCGCTCGCCGTCCTCGACGCGGCAGTGCTCGTGGTGTCCAGCGTGGAGGGCGTCCAGCCGCAGACCGTCGCCATCTGGCGGGCGCTGCGCCGCATCGGCGTACCCACCGTCTTCTTCCTCAACAAGGTCGACCGCCGCGGTGCCGACACCGGCCGGGTGCTCACCCAGCTCCGCCTCCGGCTCGCGGCAAACCCCGTCCCGCTCACCGCGGTCGCGGGTCAAGGCCAGACCACAGCGAGGGTACGCGGGATCGCGCTGGACTCCTCGCCGGTTGTCGAAGCCGTGGCGGACGTCGACGACACCGTGGCGGCGCGCTGGCTGGACGGCACACCGCTCCGGGCCCGCGACGTCCGCCGCGCGATCCGCCACGCCGTCCGCGGTGGTGAGATCAGCCCGGTCGTGCACGGCTCCGCGATCACCGGCGCCGGCGTGCGGCAACTGCGCCACGTCCTCGCCGATCTGCTGCCGCGCTGCGAGGAACCCGGCGGCCCGCTCGCCGGAACCGTCTTCGCCGTCGACCGGGACAGCCACGGGCGGCGGGCCTGGTTACGGTTGTGGTCGGGGCGGTTACGCGTACGCGATCGGGTTGAACTCGGCGGGAGCAGGCCGCAGACCGTGACCCAGGTCGAGGTGAGCGCGCCGGAAGGCGTGCGCGTGCGTCCGGAGGCGACCGCCGGGCAGATCGTCGCGGTGCGCGGGCTGACCGCCCGGATCGGGCAGCACGTCGGTGAACCGCCGCGCCGGCATCTCTACCGCTTCCCGCCACCGACCCGGCAGGCGCTCGTCGAACCGATCGAGGCGGCCCAGCGGCTGGCGCTCTTCGCCGGCCTCGCCGAACTCGCCGACGAGGACCCGCTGGTCGACCTGCGCCTCGACGAGCACGAGGGGCAGGCGGTGATCCGGCTGCACGGCGAGGTGCAGAAAGAGGTGATCGCGTCGCTGCTGGAGGATCGGTACGGCGTCAAGGTGCGCTTCTCCGGCACGCTGACGGCGTGCATCGAGCGTGTCGCCGGTGACGGGGAAGCCGTGGATCGGGTGCGGGAGGGTGGTAATCCGTATCTGGCCGGTCTTGGTCTTCGGATCTCGTCCGCGCCGGTGGGACACGGGATCGAGTTCCGCGCCGGTATCGAGCCCGGACGGCTCCCGCCGGCGTTCATCGCGGCGACCGAGGAGGGTGTGCGGGCGGCACTGCGGCAGGGCTTGCACGGCTGGCCGGTCACCGACTGCGTGGTCAGCATGGTGTCGTCGCAGTACTGCCCGCGGCAGAGCAAGCCGCACCAGAAGTTCGACAAGTCGCTGTCGAGTGTCGGTGCGGATTTCCGGTTCCTCGCCCCGGTCGTGGTCACCGCGGCGCTGCGCCGGGCCGGAAGCCGGGTCTGCCAGCCGGTCGAGCGGTTCGAGGTGAATATTCCGCTGCATGTCTTCGACGCGGTGGCGGCGTTGCTCGGCCGGCACGGTGCGGTGATCCGGGAGACGGTCGCTGCCGGGGGTTATCTGGAGGTCAGCGGTGTGCTGCCGTCGTCCCGGGTGCCGCAGGTGGTGGCAGCGCTGCCCGATCTGACCGGTGGGGAGGCGGTGCTGACGGCGGAGTTCGACCACTATGCGCCGGTTATCGGCGAGGAGGTGCCGGTGCTGCACCGGCGAGGCCCGGACCCGGGGGATCGGGAAGGGTGGTTCCGGTCGATGCCGCGGTGAGGTGGGGCGGGGTGGGTTCTGGCGGCGTGTTGATGCGGCGGGGCTGAGGGCGGCTCCGGCGTGGCTCCGGCGTGGCTCGGGCTCGCCCCGGGCCCGGCTCCGGCCCGCGCTGTTCCGGCTCCGGCCCGCGCTGTTCCGGCTCCGGCCCGCGCTGTTCCGGCTCCGGCCCGCGCTGTTCCGGCTCCGGCTCGCCCTGTTCCGGCTCCGGCTCGCCCTGTTCCGGCTCCGGCTCGCCCTGTTCCGGCTCCGGCCCGCCCCCGGATCTTGAGTGATTTTCGACTGCTGCGGTCCATTCGAGTTTCGCCACTTTTGGTCCTGCCCGGCGACCGGGCTCATCGCGCAACAACTGGTGGCCGTGCGGATCCGCCAGGCCGACGCGGTTTCCCGATACCGACCGCGAACAGCCACGACACGAGATTTACTGCCACGACACGAGATTCACTGCCACTCCGGACGCCGACGCTCTCCGCCACAGGCATCCGCGCCGCGCCGCGTCGTCATGCGCCGCGCCGCGTCGTCTGCGCTCTGTCCCGATCTGTCCCGCTGTGTCCCGCCCGGTCCCGCTCCGCTTCGCGCCGCCCCGCGCCGCCCCGCTCCGCTTCGCGCCGCCCCGCTCCGCTTGGCATGGATCTTGTGGACTTCCCCGCAGACGTGTCCGCACAACTCCGCAAGATCGAGAAGCTCCCGGCCGATCTTGCGGAGTTACGCGCAAACGGTTCGCCGAACTCCACAAGATCAGCGAAGCCCCGCGTTCACCACGTCGGAATTGTGCAGCTCCGCGTGCACCACGTCGGAATTGTGCAGCTCCGCGTGCACCACGTCGGAATTGTGCAGCTCCGCGTGCACCACCTCGGAATTGTGCAGCTCCGCGTGCACCACGTCGGAATTGTGCAGCTCCGCGTGCACCACGTCGGAATTGTGCAGCTCCGCGTGCACCACCTCGGAATTGTGCAGCTCCGCGTGCACCACGTCGGAATTGTGCAGCTCCGCGTGCACCACGTCGGAATTGTGCAGCTCCGTGTGCACCAGGTCGAAACTGCGCAGCACCGCGTTGGCCGAATCGTGGAGACATGTGGGGCATAGAGCACCCACGAGTCTCCAAGATCCAGAACCGTTCCCCCCGCCGTCGTGGCAGAGCGTCACCACAAAACTCCCAAAACATTCAAAACCGACATGCCGCGACGGCCGTCCTGCAAACTCGTGCACTTGTGGTCGGTCGGCCGGCCGAACCGCACAAGATCTCCGAGCGGCGCGTCGCATCGAGAACCCGCCACGCCGCCACGTCACCCCGAGAAACTGCCACGATGCCCCGAACCCGCTTCCGCTCGACAAATGGCGAAAGTCGACGGTCCACAAGCGGACGGCGGACAGCGGACAGCGGACAGCGGACAGCGGACAGCGGGCGCACCCGCACCGAGCGGCTCTGGAATTCACGAATGGGGCTGGATCAGGCTCCGTCAGGCGGCTGCGGAGTGTTTTCGCTGGTTGGCGTATGTCCAGGCCAGCGCGGCCGTTGCCGTGGCGGCGAGCAGGATCAGCATCGGGGTGGTGTGGGCGCCTGCACGATCCGCCGCAGCGGCTACCGGATTGGTGAGGCCCAGGCGGTCGGCCAGCCACCCGATCGCCGCTATCCCGGTGATCGTCGCGCCCGTGACCCGGAACGCTGGGCCGAAGCGGGTGTGAGCGACCACCACCAGCGCCGGCAAAGCCAGAGCGACCAGGAGGAGCTGGACCAGTTCGATGCCGAGGTTGAAGCCGAACAGGCTCAGCGCCAGCCGCCCGGTGGACAGCTGCATCTCGGCCAGGGTGAAGGAGAACGCCATGCCGTGGCCGAGGCCGAAGACGCCGGCCACCGTCGCCTCCCGGCCCGGGAAGATCGGGCGGATCGCGTGGACGGCGCCGACCAGGATGCTGGCCGCGATGAACGATTCGACCGGCCAGGCCGGCACGTTCAGGTGGGTGAACGCGCTCAGGGCCAGCGCCGCCGAGTGCCCGATGGTGAACGCGAGGGTCGTACCCCCGATTCGGCGGACCGCCTGGCGGGTGCCGACCCGGTCGCGCCAGCGGCCGCCCACCGCGAGCAGCGGCGCCGGCAGCAGCAGGATGAGCAGGAACAGCAGGTGGTCGGTGCCCTCCAGGATGTGGCTGCCACCCAGCTTCATCATGGCGGTGAAGCCGGACCAGGCGCTGCCGTCCTCCAGGTTCACGGTCAGCGCCGGCACGGTCATCGACCGGCTGTCGATCTTGATGACTCCGACACTGTCCGCCGCTTCGCCGGCGACCTGACCGGCCGCCCAGTCCTGGCGTACCGAAACCAGCGCCGTATGGGTGACCACTTGATGGACCACGACGTCGTAGGCGAGGGAGAAATGCCGGACGTCGCCGCCGGCCGGCGGCGTGAGCGTCACCGCGGCGTCGAGTTCCTGGTACGGCCCGGTCGAGGTCTGTTCGGCATCGCTCACTGCCAGCTCGCCGACGTCGACGGCCCAGGCCGCGCCACCGATCGTGGCCGGGCGGATGTGCGCGGCGAGGTATTCGCGCAGCGCGTCACCCTGTGCGTCCAGCGTCGCCGCGGTGACGTCGATGCCGCTGGCCTCGGCGAGGTCACCGAGCGGCAGTTCCAGGGCGGCGGCCACCGACGTCTCGTGCACGTCGAGCAGGACCACCGAATGGGGCATGGGATGGGCCGCGGCCGGCGACGCCCCGAGAAGGAGCGCCGCCGGTACCGCCACCGCGATCCCCGCCATGATGCGGAGAAAGCGCGAACGGGTCATCAGAAAGAGAACTCTCCGCCGTAGTCGCGGGTGTGGTCGCGGTAAACGGTGTGGTAATGGATCTCGTCAGAGTAGACAACGCCGTTCTGGCAGACGAGCTCGATCCAGACTCCGGGGCCGTCGATCCGTACATAATCGCCCTGGGTGTCGAGAGCGGTCGTGCCGGAGTAACTGACGAACGTCTTGTCGAGATCCTTTTCGTACGCCTTCAGCAACTGCTGCGCCGTGGCGTCATCAGCGATCGAGACCCACGGCCTGATCGCGTCGAGAACCAGCTTCTTCTGCTTCGGCGACAGCGACTTCACCGCGATGCCCTGCTTGGTCGCCGGGAACTCGCCGTCGGCGTCCGGGCCGAGCAGCACGTCACTGAACGACGCGGTCAGCTTCGCCGTGGCGAGCTGCTTGGTGCTCAGGCTGGTGATCAGCGCGGAGATGGCGTCCGACTGCTTCGACAGGGCTTCGACGGTGTTGCCGTCGTCGTCGATGAAGCTGGTCGGCTCGACGCCGATGAAGAACGGGGTGGTTCCGGCGACCTTGCCCTTGGCGTAGGTCAGGTTGACCGCCAGGTGGTGGCCGCCGAAGTGGAGCTGCCAGGTGCCGGTCGCCGACGGGGTGCCGAGGAACGCGAGGAAGTAGATGCCGCTGCCGTAGCCACCACCACCCGGGGCGCTACCGCCGGGCGCGCCGGAAGGAGCGGCCCCGGAAGGCGCGGCCCCGGAAGGCGCGGCCCCGGAAGGCGCGGCCTCGGAGGGCGCAGCTCCGGAAGGCGCGCCGCCGCTGCTGCCCTGCGCGGCGAGATCATCGTCCGCGGCCAGGATGTCGCTGATCTGGTCGAAGCCGCTTCCCGTCCCGGTACCGGTGGCCGCGGTCAGCACCGCCGTGGCCGCGGTGAGCTGGGCGTCGGTGAGCGTGCTGAACTGGATGCCGGGGCGGCAGGTCGAGCCGCACGGCAGGTTCGACCAGGCCGTGGCGTTGTCCTCGGTGAGATCCAGCAGGACTTCGGCCTTCTGGTCGTCGTCCAGGGTGGCGAGGAAGGCGTTGGCGGCGTTCACCAGACCGGGCACCCCCGGCTGGTTACGCGCCGCTGCCGGCTTCGGCCGGGAATCCACAGTGGCCGCGTTGGCGGTGGCGATGCCGGCGCCGAGGACGGCGATGGCCGCGGTCGCCAGAGCGACTCCGCGCCAGCGCCGTTTCTTCTCCTGCACGAGGTACTCCTTCGTTCGTATGAAAAAGGGCCGGCCGATCGGCAGGGAGATTGTCGACATTCGTGTTCGCAATAGGCAAGCCATTGATCAGAATGCGACCTATGAGTTTGCCGTCAAAGTGCTGTCAAACGCTTTCACCAGGCAATATGGTTCGAAGCGGAACCTTTGAAAAGGTTCCGACCCAAGGTTTCTCAAAGCCTGTTGATAGGCGGCTCACATAGTGCTGACGGCGCCGGCCCGCGCTTCGCTTCGCGAGCGCTGCCGGCCACCGGCGTGCCTCCTTCATCGCGTCCCGGTTCCGCGGCTCCCCGGGTACGCGCGTTCGCCGGACTCGCCGAGCGATACGCCGCGGCGGCGGCAGGGTGACCGGGGCGCGCCAGTAGATTGACGCGACGCCCCGCACGCGCTCCCAGGAGGTCGCACATGCTGACGCTCAACGTCGTCCGCGCACTCGCCAATCTTGTCGTGTCCATCGATGTCAGGCAGATCCCCGAGCCGGTCCGCTCGGACCTGCTGAACGACGCGGCCGGAGCGCTCGGCGACCTCACCGACGCGGAGACCGGCGAGTTGGTCGCGCTGCTCCGGCAGGTCGCCGAGGAGGAGCCCGACCCGGAACGCCGCACGGCACTGACCGCCCTGCCGGAAACCCTCGGCTTCGTCGTCGCCGAGTAACCCGGCGATCGTTGCTCCACCGCTCAGCGCCGGCCGCCTCGGGGCCGCCGAGGATCTCCGGGTCTGGCAGGCGCCCACGCGCAGAGCCGGCGTGGCCCTGTGGCGGCGCATCGGGGCCCTGTGGCGGCGCATCATCGGGGGCAGCGGGCAGGGCACGGCGTGAGGGCGGCTGCCACGGCCAGGCGGAGGATCTCGGAAACGGCTGTGGCCGCCGGGATTTCCGGCGGCCACAGGCGGCGAACGATGAGCGGTGGGTGTCAGGCGTTGGAGCGGTGCAGCACGTGGATCTCGCCGGGCTCCGGCGGGAGGTCGCTCACGCCTGCCTGGACGGCTTCCTCATGGCGCTTGTGGGCGGCCGGCAGCAGCAGTGCCGCCACCACGGCCAGCACCGCGACACCCGCGCACACCCAGAATCCGTCGGTGAAGGCGGCGTCGGTCGGCAAGCCCTGCGGCGTCGTGTTCGACGTGATCACGGCGGCCACGACAGCGGTGCCGATGCTGCTGCCGATGGTACGGGCGATCGTGTTCACACTCGTCGCCTCACCCGTCTGAGCAGCCGGGACGGCTTCGATGATGGCGTTGGACATCGCCGCGAAGGCGAAACCGATGCCGGCGCCGGTCAGGATGCCGGACCCGAGGACCTGCCAGATGGCGCCGTGGCCCAGGGCCGGCAGGGTGAACGCGGCGACCACGAAGACGGCGCCGAGGAACATCGGGAGCTTCGGGCCGTACTTGCGGGTCAGGATGCCGGCGATCGGGCCGAAGATGACCATCATGACCACGGTCGGCAGCAGGAACAGGCCGGCCTGGGAGACCGACTTGCCGAAGCCGTAACCGGTGGCCTCCGGCAGCTGGAGCAGCGTCGGGACCAGCAGGAACGTGCCGAACATGGCGAAGCCGAGGATCAGGGCGACCAGGTCGGTGGCCCAGACGCCGCGGATCTTCATGAGCTTCATGTCGATCAGCGGCTCCTTGACGCGGAGCTCGACGAGAACGAAGACGACCAGGCCGGCGACGCCGAGGGCGAGCAGTCCGATGGTCTTGGCCTCGCCCCAGCCCCAGGACTGGCCCTTGCTGATCGCGAGCAGCAGCGCGACGAGCGACACGGACAGGATCGAGGCGCCGATGACGTCGAGCTTGCCCGGGGTGCGTACCGGGGATTCCTTCATGCCGAAGATCGCGCCGATCAGGGCGATGACGACCAGCACGAGGGGCAGCCAGAACAGCCAGTGCCAGGACAGGTGCTCGACGATCGGGCCGGCGGCCACGATGCCGACGCCGGCGCCGACACCGAAGATGGCGGAGATCAGGCCGACAGTGGTGGCGACCTTTTCGCGGGGGAGTTCGTCGCGGACCATGCCGATCGACAGCGGGAGGATCGCGCCCGCCGCGCCCTGCAGGATGCGGCCGACGATCAGCACAGCCAGGTTCGGCGCCAGCGCGGCAACCACGGTGCCGGCGGCGAGGATCGCCAGTACGCCGATCAGAACCTTGCGCTTGCCGGCGATGTCACCGAGGCGTCCGAGGATCGGGGTGAGCACCGAGGCCGACAGCAAATAGGCGGTCACGACCCAGCTGACGTCGCTCGTCGACGCGTTCAGCTCGTGGCCGATGGTGGAGAGCGCGGGGGAGACCAAGGACTGGAGCACCGCGAACGCCAGGCCGCCGAGTGCCAGGTAGAGCACCAGCAGGTTGCCGCCCGTACCCCCGCCTTCGGTCTTCGCGGATCCGGCGGATCCGGTCTCTTCGATGGATTGGGTCATGGTGTCCTCGGAGGGTAGAGGTAAACGCTTGCTGGCTTATTATCGGCAGCTCAGGCCCCTAGTAAACGGTTGTTTACGTCACACTCCGTGGGGTGACGGCGCGACTGCGGGCGCGAGCGACGGCCCGCCTATGCAAAACCTGTGAAGTGTGGTTAGCCTTCCCTAACCAATCAGGCTTACGGGTGAATGGACAGTCCAGAAATGCAGACTTGGCGATCAGTACTGGCCGTCGCGACTCTGGGCGCTGTGCTCGCCGGGTGCGGCAGCAACGACGCCCCGGCCGACGAATCCGCCGCCGCCTCCGGGCCGTGGTCGTTCACCAGTGGAAACGGCGACGTCGTCAAGGCCGACAAGACACCCACCCGGATCATCGCGCACGCCGGTGAGGCCGCCGCGCTGATCTCGTTCGGCATCAAGCCGGTCGGCATCTACGCCGACGAGCCGGTGAAGACCGACCTGAACCTCAAGGACCTCGACCTCACCGGGATCACCATCCTCGGCGAGGAGTGGGGCAAGATCGACGTCGAGAAGGCGGCCTCGCTGGCCCCGGATCTGATCGTCGGCGACTGGTGGCCGGCCGAGAAGGCGTACAGCGGCCTGGAAGAGGGCGTGGACGAGAAGAGCAAGAAACTCGCCGAGCTCGCGCCCATCGTGGGTGTCTCCCAGGGTGAGTCGATCGTCGACCTGGCGGAAGGTTACGAGCAGCTCGCCAAGAGCCTCGGCGCCAACGTGGACGACCCGGCGATCGCGGCGAACAAGCAGCGTTTCGAGACCGCGGTGACCGCGTTCAAGGCCGCGACCGCCGCGAAGCCGAACCTCACGGCGGCGGGCATGTCGCCCACCGACGAGAAGGTGTACGTCGCCAACCCGAAGTACGCCCCCGAGCTGCTCGACTTCCAGCGCTGGGGCCTCAAGGTCCTCGACCCGGCCGCGCCCGACAAGGACTTCCCGTACTGGGAGACGCTGAGCTGGGAGAACGCCGACAAGTACCAGCCCGACCTGATCCTCTGGGACGGTCGCGCCTACAAGGACACCCTGAACGCCGAGTTCGGCAAGAAGCAGCCGACCTGGTTCGAGATCAAGGCCGCCAAGGCCGGAGCCGTCACCGCGTGGCCGGCGTACTGGCTGCACACCTACGGCGACTTCGCGACCGAGCTGGAGAAGCTGACCACCGCGATCAACGGCGCTGATGAGAACATCGGCAACTAACCGGGCCTCCGGGCTCGTCCTGCTCGCCGCTCTGCTCGCCGTCGTCGCGTTCCTCAGCGTCACCCAGGGATCCCGGTCGATCGACCTGACGGATGTCATGGGTGCGCTGGGCAACCTCGGCGACGACGGCACGATCACCAGCACGGTCACCCTCGAACTGCGGGTTCCGCGTACCCTCGTCGGGATTCTCGCCGGCGCCGCCCTCGGCGTCGCCGGCGCGATCCTGCAGGGCGTGACCCGCAATCCGCTGGCCGACGCCGGCATCATGGGCATCAACTCCGGCGCGGCGGCGTGCGTGGTCTTCGCCATCACGGTGCTCGGGATCCAGGGCGTCAGCTACTACGTCTGGTTCGCGTTCGCCGGAGCGGTCATCGCGACGTTCCTGGTGTACTCGATCGCGTCGATGGGCCGTGAAGGCGCCACGCCGGTCAAGCTCGCGCTGGCCGGCGCGGCGGTGACCGCCGGGCTCACCTCGGTGACCTCGGCCATCGTGATGACGAACATCGACGCCCTGAACGAGCTGCGGTTCTGGCAGGTCGGCTCGCTCGCCGGGCGGTACACGCCGATCCTGGCCGGGGTCGCCCCGTTCATCCTGGTGGGGCTCGTCGCGTCGCTCGGGCTGGGCCGGGTCCTCAACGGGCTCGCGCTCGGTGAGGACACCGCCCGCGGTCTCGGCCAGCGGGTCGGGCTGACCCGGGCCGCCGCGTTCGGCGTCGTCGCGATCCTGGCCGGTGCCGCCACCGCCGCCTGCGGGCCGATCGTCTTCATCGGACTGGTCGTGCCGCACCTGGCCCGGTTCATCTGCGGGCCTGACTACCGGTGGATCCTGCCGTACTCGATGCTGCTCGCCCCGGTCGTGCTGCTGCTCGCCGACGTGCTCGGCCGGGTCGCCGGCGCACCCGGCGAACTCCAGGTCGGCGTGGTCCTGGCCGTGCTGTGCGCGCCGGTGTTCGTGGGCATCGTCCGATACGCCAGGCTGGTGGAGGCATGACCATGACGCTTGTCGCGGTCACGGCGACCCACCGCCGGCGGACCGTACGCTCGCTCGCCGTGACCCTCGCGCTGGCCTGCGTGGTCGCCGCTCTGTTCGTGGTCACCATGATGGTCGGCAGTTTCCGGCTGACCGCGCTGCAGGTGATCACCTCGGTGCTGCACCTGGAGGCCAATCCCGGCGTCGACTTCGTGGTGCGCGGCCTGCGGCTGCCGACCGCCACGGCCGGGCTCACCGTCGGCCTCGCCCTCGGCGCCTCCGGAACGATCTTCCAGCAGCTGCTGCGCAACCCGCTCGCCTCACCGGACTTCGTCGGCATCACCTCGGGCGCGAGCCTCGCCGCCGCCGGTGGCATCGTGTTCCTGCAGGCCGCCGGGCTCGTCGTCTGCGCGTTCGCCCTCGGCGGCGCCCTCCTGGCAGCCTTGCTGATGTACGTGCTCGCCTGGCGCGACGGCGTCAGCGGGTACCGCTTCATCCTGATCGGCATCGGCGTCGCCGCGTTCTTCGA
This sequence comes from Actinoplanes sp. CA-015351, assembly GCF_050955685.1. NCBI lineage: Bacteria > Bacillati > Actinomycetota > Actinomycetes > Micromonosporales > Micromonosporaceae > Actinoplanes > Actinoplanes sp. CA-015351. The sequence continues at coordinate 4,272,594 of NZ_CP192102.1, read as the reverse complement.
CGGCCTCGTCGGATACGTGCTCAGCCGCGCCCGGCTCACCGAGGCACGCCAGGCCATGCACTGGCTCACCGGCTCCGTGGGTCAGGCCAGCGATCAAGAACTTCAGATCCTTCTGTACGCCTTACCGGCGCTGCTGTTGCTCGCCATCGGACTGCAACGCCACCTGAAGGCCCTCGAGCTGGGCGACGACACGGCACGGGCCTTGGGTACGCGTACCGAACTGAGCCGCGCCGCCCTGCTCGGCACCGCGGTCCTGCTCGTGGCGCTGGCTGTCGCCGTGGCCGGCCCGGTCGTCTTCGTGGCCCTGGTCGCCGGCCCGGTCGCCAACCGCCTGCTCGGCCCGGCCACCGGCGGCATCCTGGCGGCGGCCCTGGCCGGCGCGGCGCTGCTGCTGACCGCTGATCTCGTCGCCGTCCATCTGCTCCCGGTCTCGCTGCCCACCGGCGTGGTCACCGGGGCGGTCGGCGCGCCGTACCTGCTGTGGCTGCTCGCCACCACGAACCGGAAAGGAGCCGGAGGGTGACACGGCTCAACGCGCGCGACCTGACCCTCGGATACGACGACCGCCCGGTCGTGCACGACCTCTCGGTCGACGTGCTCGACGGCAAGGTGACCGCCATCGTCGGCGCCAACGCCTGCGGCAAGTCCACACTGCTGCGCGGCCTGGCCCGGCTGCTGAAGCCCCGCGGTGGCGCCGTGCACCTCGACGGCACCGCGCTCACCGAGATGAGCACTGTCGACGTTGCCAAGGTGCTCGGTCTGCTGCCGCAGTCCCCGATCGCGCCGGACGGTGTCACCGTCGCTGACCTGGTGTCGCGGGGACGGTATCCGCATCAGGGCTGGTTCCGGCGGTGGACCGACGGCGACCACGCGGCAGTGGCGTCGGCGCTGGAGGCGACCGGGACGGCTGATCTGGCTTCGCGGCCGCTGGCGCAGTTGTCCGGCGGCCAACGCCAGCGGGTGTGGGTGGCGATGGCTCTCGCGCAGGACACCGGCCTGCTGCTGCTCGACGAGCCGACGACGTTCCTGGACATCAACCACCAGGTCGAGCTGCTGCGGTTGTTGCGCACGCTGAACGAGCAGTCCGGCAAGACGATCGTCGCGGTCCTGCACGACCTGAACCTGGCCAGCCGCTTCTGCGACCACATCATCGCGATGGCCGACGGCGCGATCGTCGCCGAGGGCCCGCCGTCGGTGGTCATCACCGCCGAACTGGTCGAGAAGGTCTTCGGCCTGACCTGCGTCATCATCCCCGACCCGATAGCGGGCACCCCCATCGTGGTGCCCGCCTGACCAATCAGCACTCGTTGTCGCGGTGTCGCGGTGTCGCGGTGTCGCGTTGTCGCGGTGACGCCGTGACGCGGTGACGCGGTGCTTCGCCGATCTTGTGGAGTTCAGCGAACCGTTTGCGGGTAACTCCGCAAGATCGGGGCGTGCGTGGTCGTCGGCGTGGCTTCGCCGACCGTTTCATCGCTTTCATGGCATTCGCCGCCGGTGATTCCCCGGCCGGCACCGGGGAGCAGCCGGCGCTGCGAACGCGAATGCCGGGGGAGGCCGTTACCGAAACCCGGGCGACTCGGTGAGCTTCGGGTTGGCCGACCGGCGCTCGGTTCCGACGTGGTGAACGGGGTGCTGGGTGCTGGGTGCTGGGTGCTGGGTGCTTCGCCGATCTTGTGGAGTTCGGCGAACCGTTTGCGGGTAACTCCGCAAGATCGGCTGGGCTTGTTCGATCTTGTGGAGTTGTGTGGGCACGTCTGCGGGGAAGTCCACAAGATCCAGGCAGCGTGGGGCGGGGCAGCGTGGGGCGGGGCAGAGCGGGGCGGGGCGGGGCAGAGCGGTGCCGCGGGGCAGAGCGGCGCGGTGTTAGCCCGGTTCTTTGGTGGCGGCGGTGAGGGCTTTGGGCGTACCCAAGGGGGTTGGGGGGAAGCGGAAGCTGACCGCCTGGCCCAGCAGGATGCCGAGGAAGACCAGCGTGAGGCCGAGCAGCTGGCGGGGGCTGAGGGTTTCGCCTGCCAGGATTACTCCCAGCAGGACGCCGGTGACCGGGTTGAGCAGGCCGATGAGGCCTACCGTGCCGGCGGTCAGGTGGCGCAGGCCGGTGAACCACGCCACGAAGGCCAGGGCGGTGGCGACGACCGTGACGTAGCTGAAGGCGGCCAGCTCCGGCCCGCTGACCCGTGGCGGCGTGCCTTCGACGGCGACGGCCGCGACGGTGAGCATCAGGCCTCCGGCGATCAGCTGCCAGGATGTCAGGGAGAAGACGTCGATGCCGGCGCTCCACTTCTTCGCCAGGATGTAGCCGAACGACGACATCACCATGGCGGACACCGAGGCCAGGACGCCTGTCACGTTCACGGTCACCGCGCCGGTGAACAGCATGAGGCTGACGCCTGCGATGCCGATCGCGGCTCCGGCCAGGTGGGCCGGTCGCGGTTTCTCGCGCAGCGCGCTCCAGGCGAAGAGCATGAGTACGACCGGAGAAAGCGCCATGATCGTCGAGGCGATGCTGGTCGGCAGGGTCTGCGCGGCCAGATAGATGAGGGCGAAGAACGCGCCCATGTTGAGGGTGCCGAGGACCAGCGACTTCCACCACCAGGACCCGCTGGGGAGCCGGCGGGTGATCAGCAGGAGCAGCAGACCCGCCGGGAGCGCGCGCAGGACAGCGCCGTAGAGCGGGTGGCCGGCGGGCAGGAACTGGTGCGTGACGTAGTACGTCGTGCCCCAGGCGATCGGCGCCAGCGCGGTGACCAGTGTCCAGCGCAATGTAGCTTCCATGGAAGGCAATGTAGCTTCCTGGGAAGATATATAGTGAGGGCTGTGACCGAGAACCTTGACCACGTCGGCCGGATCCAGCGCGAGTGGGCCCGGGAGCGCCCGGACCTCGACGTGTCGCCGCAGGGTGTCATCGGGCGGCTGCACCGGGTCGCCGCCCATCTCACCGAGCAGCTGTGCGTGGTCTACCGGCGGTACGGGCTTGGCGAGGGGGAATTCGACGTTCTCGCTGCTCTGCGCCGTGCCGGGGAGCCGTTCGAGCGGGCGCCGGGGGAGCTGGCGGCGTTCACCATGGTCACGACCGGGGCGATGAGCAAGCGGATCGACCGCTTGGAGCGCGACGGGCTGGTCACCCGCCGGGTGAGCTCGACCGACGGGCGGGGGCGGGTGGTCGGGCTGACCACGGCCGGGCGGGAGCTGATCGACCAGGCGTTCGCCGAGCACATGCGTAACGAGAGACGGCTTCTCCAGGAGTTGAAGCCTGAGGAAGCCGCCCAGTTGGAGGCGTTGCTGACGACCTGGCTGGGGCGCTTCGAAGCGCCCCGGTCAGGAGGCTGACAGGACGTCGACGATGAAGCGCAGCGCGCCGGCCGGCTGGCCGCCGGTCGGGTTGTCGCCGTACGCCAGGTCGGCCGGGATGTCGAGCTGGACCCGGCTGCCGACCTTCGCCCCGATCAGGCCCTGGTCCCAGCCCTGGATGACGCCGCCGGACCCGATCTGGAAGCTGAACGCCTCCGAGCGGCTCCAGGACGAGTCGAACTCCTTGCCGTCGGCGTAGGTGACACCCACGTAGTTCACGTTGATCGTCTGGCCGGACTCGACCGCCGCGCCCTTGCCCTCGATGAGGGTCTTGGTCGTCAGCTTGCTGAGCTCGCCGGAGCCCGCGGTGGCGGCCGGCTTCTTGCTCAGGGCCGGGTCGGCGCCGTCCGGCACCGGCGGGAACGCCGCGGCCGGCTCGGTCGTGGCGGCGTCGGTGGGAGCGAGGGCTTCCGCGCTCGCGACGGCCGGGGCCTCGGCGGCCGGCGTTGAGGAGTCCGACGTGTTGCTGATCCAGGCGATCAGCCCGACGACGAGGGCCAGCACGACCAGCGCGGCGCCGGCCACGGTCAGCGTCTGCCGGCGCTTCTCCCGGGCCCGGGCCCGTGCCTTGGCGGCCTTGGCCTCAGCACGTTTCTCGGATTTCGTCTTGAGCGGCTGGCCGGCGACGCTGTTGCGCAGCGAGGCGGCGGGACGCTGGGTGGCCGCGCTGCTGCGGCTGGTCACGGAGTCAGGCACCGACCGACAATACGACACGCGGAGCTGATTCGCCTTCACCCATCCCCGGACTTCATCGCCGCCAGGTGCGGGTCCTGGTTTTCGTGACGTTGCCGGCTTTGTCGTACACCCGGATCTGGACCTTGATCTTCTTGCCGTATTTCTTGGTCTTGACGGAGAAGGTGTACGGCCCCTTGGCGTCCTTCGCGACGACCTTGCCGTTGATCAGCAGCTCGACCCGGTTGATGCCGTTGCGGTCGGAGGCGGACACCGCGACCTTGACGGTCCCCTTGACCTCGGCGCCATTGGCCGGCGCCTTGGTGATCTTCGCCTTCGGCTTGGTGTTGTCCACGACGACGACCCGTTTGGCGGTGGTCGTGTTACCGAGCCGGTCGGTGAGCGTCCAGGTCAGCGTCTGCAGGCCGTCCTTTCCGGTCGACGCGCGGACGGTGAAGGGCGGCTTGGCCACCACGGGGTAGCCGCCCTTCAGGTTCGCCTCACGGATGCCGGACGGATCGGAGGCGCGCACCGAGGTCGGGAACGTCGCGCCGCGCACGAGGGCCCGGTTACCCGGTGTGATCGCCGTGATGGCCGGCCCGGTGTTGTCGACGGCGTAGAAGCCGTCGAGGAGGGTGCTGTTCCCGGCCTTGTCGGTGAGGTTGATCTGCACGAACGCTGCCTCGTTGCGCCCGGCCGTGTCCCACTTCATCGTCCAGGGCGCCGCCGTCGTCACGGCTACCTCGCGCGCCGTCGCGTAATCCCAGAGCGAGATCCGGGCGAGGTCGCTGGAGACGCCGGTCGCGGTGAAGGTGACGACGCCGCTGACGAACGACTCGAACGGCGGGGAGACGGTGGCGAGTGGGCCCTGGGTGTCGACGTGGACCCGGCTGGTGGCCTCGCCGTGGTTTCCGGCCGCGTCGAAGGCGCGCACCGTGACGTCCGCGTCGGTGTTGTGCAGCTTGAACGGTACCGACAGGTAGGCGCCCTGGTTCTGTTTGCCGTCCTGGTAACTGCGGACGACGACGCCGTTCAGCAGGAGGTCGACCTTGGTGACGCCGGGTGTCGTCCGCCCAGGTCGGATGGAGCCGCTGGCCCTGTCCGATGGTCTGCCGGTCATTGATCATCTTCTGTCGATCGTATCCGTGGGATGATCTACAGATGGCGGCCTATATTGATCACACCAACGTGGACTGCACCGACGCGTACGCGCTGTCCCGGTGGTGGCAGAGCGTTCTGGATTACCGGGAGGATCCGGAGGATCCGAACGAGCCCGGCCACGAGGAGTGCCTGATCTTCTCGGCGGACGGGCGGCACCGGCTGCTCTTCATCGAGGTGCCGGACGCGAAGCAGGGCAAGAACCGGCTCCATTTCGACCTGCGCCCCACTGAGGGGACCCGGGACGAGGAGGTGGCGCGGGTGATCGAGCTGGGTGCGACAGTGGTGGACGACCGGCGCCACGCTGACGGAACCGGGTGGGCGGTGCTCGCCGACCCGGAGGGCAACGAGTTCTGCGTCCTGCGCGGCAAGGCCGATCTCTAGCGGCCCGCGAAGTCCGGCGTCTGTTTCGCCCGGAAGGCTGCCACCGCTGTCCGGAAGTCCTCGCTGCCCAGCAGCGCCGACTGGCCGACCAGCTCCCGCTCCAGACTGTCCTCAAGGCCACCGAGTGTGGCCGCGTTGACGGCGCGTTTGGCGGCCGCAAGGGCCAGTGGCGCGGCCCGGGACAGCCGGGTTGCCAGCTGGTCGACGGCGCCGGCCAGGTCCGGCGGATCGACGACCTGGTGGATCAGGCCCCAATCGGCGGCGATGGCGGCGGGCAGGCGCTCACCCAGCAGCGCCAGGCGCAGGGCTCGGGCGCGGCCGATGTTCGCCGGTACCAGCAGGGTCGCGCCGCCGTCCGGCATCAGGCCGATGTTGACGAACGCCAGCTGGAAGAACGCGGTCGTCGACGCCAGGACCAGGTCGCAGGCAAGCGCGATGGACGCGCCCACCCCGGCGGCCGGGCCCTGCACGGCGGCGACAACCGGCTGCGGGAGGGTGCCCAGGCAGCGGATCAGCCGGTTCGCGGCGTGCAGGGTCGCTTCCGGAGAGGAGAAATCAGCACCCAGATCGGCTCCGGAACTGAAACCCCGGCCTGCACCGGCCAGCACGACCACCCGGACCGACGGGTCCTCCGCGGTTTCGGTGAGCAGCTCGGTCAGGTCGTCGAGGACAGCCGGGGTCACGGCGTTGAGCACGTGCGGCCGGTTGAACGTGAGGCGCAGGATCGGCCCGTCCCGATGGCAGGTGATGTCGGTCATGGGACGACCGCCGCGAGACGGCCGGTGATCAACGCCGAGGCTTCGCTGACGATGCGGTCCAACAGCGACGCACACGTCGGAATGTCGTGGATCAGCCCCTGCACCAGGCCCACGGTCCAGATCCCGGCGTCCAGGTCGCCGTCCTCGAAGACCCTGCGGCCCCGGGACCCGGCCACCAGCGGCGCGATGTCCGGGAAACTGCCGCCGTTCAGCAGGATCTCCACGACGTCCCGGCTGACCGCGTTGCCGGCCACCCGGGCGGTGTTGCGCAGTTGCCGGAAGATCAGCTGGGTGCCGCGTTCGTCACCGTCGACGATGGCCTGCTTGACCTTGTCGTGGATCGGGGACTCGACGGTGCACATGAACCGGCTGCCCATGTTGATGCCGTCCGCGCCGAGCGCCAGGGCCGCGACCAGGCCGCGCGCGTCGGCGAATCCGCCGGAGGCGAGGACCGGGATGGTGAGCCGGTCGGTGGCGGCCGGGATCAGGACGAGGCCGGGGATGTCGTCCTCACCCGGGTGGCCGGCGCACTCGAACCCGTCGATGCTGACCGCGTCGACGCCTACTGCCTCGGCTTTCAGGGCGTGCCGGACACTCGTACATTTGTGAATGATCTTGACGTTGTGGGCGCGGAACATCTCCATGTGCGGTTCCGGGTTGGAGCCTGCCGTCTCCACGATGGTGACGCCGGAGTCGACGATGACCCGCCGGTATTCGTCGTAGGGCGGCGGGGTGATCGCGGGCAGGATCGTCAGGTTGACGCCGAACGGCTGGTCGGTGAGCTTGCGGCAGCGTTCGATCTCGGCGGCCAGGTCAGCGGGGGTGGGCTGGGTCAGTGCGGTGATCATGCCGAGGCCGCCGGCCTGGGAGACGGCGGCGGCTAGCTCGGCGCGGCCGACCCACTGCATGCCGCCCTGCACGATGGGGTGGCGGATGCCGAAAGCCTCGGTGAACCGGGTTCGCACAGAGATCTCCTTCGAAGTCTGGACGACCGAGTCTCGCTCTCCGAAGCAGAAACAGTCAAGGCAGTCTGTTTACTGGTCCTAGAAGCGAGTGCCGAGCGATCTCCTTCCAGTGCTCCAGCAACGGCTCCGACGACGGCGGGCGCGCGTCGAACGCATAACTCAGCGCCGTCCCCCGCATGCTGGTGAACAGCACCGGGCGCACCGGCAGATACAGCGGCCGGCCCACCAGGTCCGGCCCGAACAGGTCGTCCATCCGCGTCCAGATCGCCCGGCCCAAGCGTTTCTCGGCCGGCCGGATCGCCTCGGCCAGGGCCGCTTCGGTACGCGCGGCGACCCACAACTCGGTGGCCGCCCAGAAGCTTGGCTCCTGAAACGTCGCCCACAACACGTCAACCACCACGGCGATCCGCTCACCCGGCCCGTGCGCGAGAGTGATCTGCTCGGTCAGCGCCACCGGCACCGGCTGCTCCAGCTGCGCCGCGAAGATGTGGTGCGCCGCCGCGACCAGCAGCTCCTCCTTGGACGGGAACTGGTGCAGCATCCGGCCCCGTGACATCCCGGCCTCGGCCTGGATGGAGATGGTGCTGGTCCGGGCGTACCCGTCACGCAGCAGGCAGGTGACCGCGGCGTCGAGGATCCGTGAGCGGGACTCCCGTGTCCGGTCGGCCCGGGAGCTGGTTATCGTCATGGACACAGACAATAACGGTCTACGCTGACTCCTCAGCGGCCAGCGATCCGCGGTCCATCGCCGCACGATCGCCGACCGGAGATCAAGCGGCTCAAGTCGCCCCGATAAGTGCCGACTGTGCGGGTGATGGAAACCACCGCAGTCGCGCTGTCCGCCCGCCCTGACGCGATCGCCGACCCGGTTCGGCTCGCCGCTGTGGCGAACACCGGGCTGATCGACGCCGCGCCGTCGCCGGTCCTCGACGAGATCACCGCGCTCACGATGCGCCTGCTCGACGTCCGTGTGGCGTTGCTGAACCTGGTGGACGCCGAGTCGCAGTGCTCGGTCAGCCGGGGCGACGGCCCGGTGACGGCGGAGCTGCGGCACCTGCCGATGACACACTCGTACTGCCGGCACGTCGTCGAGTCGGGGGAGCCGCTCGTCGTCGGCGACGCCCGGGAGCATCCGCTGCTGCGCGACAACCCGGCGGTCCACGAGTACCACGCCGTGGCCTATGCCGGGATGCCGGTGCGATCACCGGACGGATCGGTGCTGGGGACGCTGTGCGTTTTCGACACCGAGACGCGTACCTGGTCGGAGACGGACCTGGCCACGCTCAAAGGTCTGGCCGCCGCGGCGTCCGGTGAGATGGCCGCCCGGATCGCGGTCACGCTGGAGCGCCAGGAGGCGAAACAGCAGCTCAGATGGGTTCTCGACAGCGCCCTGGAGGCGTTCGTCGCCACCGACGCGAGCGGCCGGTTGACCGGCTGGAACCTGCAGGCCGAGCAGATGTTCGGCTGGAGCGAGGCCCAGGCGCTCGGCAAGCCGGTCAGCGAGCTGCTGATCGTCTCCGGTCAGCGTCCCTCGTTCACCCGCTGGCTGACCGAGGTGGCCGGCACCCGCGCGGAGGGCCTGCGCGGCGAGTTCCAGGCCATCCACGAGGGCGGCCGGCAGTTCCCGATCGAGCTGTCGGCGACCGCGCGCGACCCGCAGGACCCCACCGCGATGCACGCGTTCATCAGGGACATCAGCGCGGCTCGCCGCAGCGAGCAGTTGCGCAGGCTCGAGTACGCGGTAGCCGGCGCCCTCGCCGCCGCACAGAGCGCCGAGCACGCCGCCGAGGCCGTGGTGGCCCGGGTCGGCGAAGGCCTGCGCTGGCCGTACGTCGAGTACTGGCACCTGGAGACCAACGGCACCGAGCAGCTCGTCCGCCTCGCCGACTGGTCCCGGGACGCCACGGCGACCGCGCCGATGCGGACCACCCGCGCATTCGGCCGCGAGGACGGCGTCCTCGGCGCGGTGTGGCGCACCGCGGCGGCACGCTGGATCACCGGCCTGCCGGGCGCCGACACCACCCGGTCCGAGGCCGCACATGCCGCGGGCCTGCGTACCGCGGTGGCCGTGCCGGTGCGCAACGGCACCGACGTCGTGGGGATCCTCGCCGTCTTCGACCGCCGCGACACCTCCGCCGACCCCGAGCTGGTGGCCGCCCTGGAGTCGGTCGCCGCGCACATCGGCCAGTACGTCCACCGCCGGCGCGCCGTCGACCTCGAACTCGAGCTCAGCCGTGCCCAGCGGCACTTCGACCAGATCGTCGGCAACCTCAGCGACTTCCTCTGGACCGTACGCGTCACCCCGGACGGCGCCGTCCGGATGGTGTACGCCAGCCCCAACAACACCGGCATCTTCGGCGGCCCCGCGCCCGCCGGTGGTGACCTGGGCCGGGCCATGGCCGGCATGATGCACCCCGAGGACCGCGACGCTTTCCTGGAGTTCCGCGAATCCCTGGTCAGCGGGCAGACCGCGCAGGTCGTCAGCCGGCTGATCGGCCGCGACGGCGTGACCCGGTGGGTCTGGACCCGCGGGCACCCCCGCCGCGAAGGCGGCAACCTCTTCGTCGACGGGGTGTGCAGCGACGTCTCCGAACGCCACCGCGACAACGCCCGCCTGCGGCAACAGGCCGAACTGCTCGACCTGGCGCCCACCGCCGTGATCGTCCACGACCTCAACCACCAGGTCACCTACTGGAACCGCGGCGCCGAGGCGGTGTACGGCTGGGACGCGGCGGCCGTCCTCGGCCGCCGCACGCACCGGCTGCTCGACACCCGGTACCCGATCTCCCTCGAGGCCGTCGACCAGGCGCTTGCCGACCACGGCCAGTGGCAGGGCGAACTCGACCACCTGCGCAGCGACGGCAGCCGCATCATCGTGCTCTCCCACCAGGGCGTGCAGTACGACGACGACGGCCAGCCGATGGCGATCCTCGAGGTGAACGTCGACGTCACCGCCCGCAAACACGCTGAACGGCAGCTCGCCGATGGCGCGAAACGGCTGCGCACCCAGTTCTCGCTGGTCACCGTCGGCCAGGCCGCGCTGTCGCTGGAATTCCGGTTCCAGCAGGTCAACCCGGCACTCGCCGACATTCTCGGTCGTGCCGTCGTCGATCTGGAGAACGCCACCCTCGACGACATCACCCATCCTGACGACCGCGCCGACAACCACCGCACCGCCGCGTACATGTTCACCGAGGACCAGCCCACCGGCCGGTACGTGCGCCTGCTGCACGCCGACGGCCACGTCGTCGACGCCGAGGTCGGCATGTCCCTGGTCCGCGACAGCGACGGCCAGCCGGTCAGCTTCATCGCCGTCGTCCAGGACGTCACCGCACGCCTGGCCGCCGAACGCGAACGCGACGCCGCCGCGGCCCAGCTCGCCGAACGCAACGCCCTGCTCCAGGACACCAACGGCCAGCTCGCCGACGCCAACGCGCTCAAACTCGACCTGATGGGCATGCTCTCCCACGAGATCGGCACACCGCTGAACACCATCGGCGGGTACGCCGACATGCTGCTCGCCGACCTCGACCAGCTGGTGCCGTCGCACCGCAAGGCCATGGAGGTGATCGCCCGCTCGACCCGCCGTCTCAACCAGCTGCGCGCCGAGATCCTCACCATGTGCACGATCGACGCCGGTCAGCTCCAGGCCACCCCGGAGCCGGTTGACCTCGCGGCGGCGCTGACCGAGATCGCCGGAAGCCTCGATCTCAGTGTGGCGCTGCACTGCCCGGACGACATGACCGTCCTGGTGCACCCGAGTCACCTGCACCAGATCATCACGAACTTCTGTACGAACGCCGCCAAGTATGCCGGTGGCGCCACGGCCATCACGGTGGAGCAGCTCGACGATCGTGCCCGGATCTCGGTACACGACAACGGGCCGGGTATTCCGTCGCTGCTGCGCCCGCACCTGTTCGACAGGTTCACCCGCGCGTCCGGCAACGATCCGGCGATCCAGGGGCACGGTCTGGGCCTGTACATCGTGAAAGGCCTGGCCGAGGCGAACAACGGCTCGGTGGGTTATCAGCCGGGCAAGCCGACGGGCAGCACGTTCACGCTGACGCTGCCGCTGGGCGCGCCGGGGCTCTAGTTTCCGTGGAGTCTCAGGTTTCTTGGAGGCTCATTTTCCGTGGAGTCTCAGTACACAGGTCAGCATCGGCAGGGTGAACTCCCCGTCCGCGGTCTCCGGCCGGCTCGCGAGGAAGTCGCTGATCCGGCCGAGCGTGGCGCGGCGCTCGTGCTCCGGCATGACGAGCATCCCGGCGCGGGTCGCGAGGGTGGCGACGAGAGACGCCGCGGTGCGAGGCTGGCGAGCACCCGCGATCCGGGGGCGGGTTCCAGCGCCTGCGGTACGCGTGCGGGCTAGAGGGCCCAGCGCACGGCGGCCCGCGCGTAGTCGGGCCGGTGCTAGGCATAGGCAGCGGCCGCCGCCCCGAACGAAAGCCGTTCCCCAGCCACCACGTATCCCAGCCTCCCGCGCCGTTCCCTCCCGCGCCGTTCCCTCCCGCGCCGTTTCCTCCCGCGCCGTTTCCTCCCGCGATCTTGAGCGATTTTCGACCCTCTGCGGTACGCAGTCGCCCAAGATCGCGGGAGGGGCGGAGATCGTCGGGCGTCTCACGGTGGCAAGTGGCAGCCGTCACTAGATCTTGAGCGATTCTCGGCACGGTGGCTTCGGGAAGGGTGTGGCCGGGTCCGGTGAGGGCTGACAGGATGCCGGTTGTGCGAGCGCTTGTGGTTGATGAGGTTCGGGGCCGGCCGGGGGTTCGGGCTGTGGCGGAGCCCGTCGCGCCTGATGGTGGGGTGGTTGTCCGGGTTGTCGCCACCGGGCTGTGCCGTAGTGACTGGCACGGGTGGGCCGGGCATGACGACGACATCGTGTTTCCGCACGTGCCGGGACATGAGCTGGCCGGGGTTGTCGCCGAGGCCGGTGCCGGGGTCCGGCGCTGGAAGGCCGGCGACCGGGTGACCGTTCCGTTCGTCTGCGGGTGCGGGCGGTGTGCGTGGTGCCTGGCCGGGGATGCTCAGGTGTGCCCCGACCAGCAGCAGCCGGGGTTCACCCACTGGGGATCGTTCGCCGAATATGTCGCGTTGCACGCGGCGGACACGAATCTCGTCGCCATCCCGGAGACGGTGGGCTTTGCGGCCGCCGCGGGGCTCGGGTGCCGGTTCGCTACGGCGTACCGTGGGCTGGTGGGTCGTGCCCGGCTCGCCGAAGGCGAGTGGGTGACCGTCGTCGGAGCCGGCGGCGTCGGTCTGAGCGCGGTGATGATCGCGCGGGCGCTGGGCGGACGGGTGATCGCCGTGGACCGGAACCCGGAGGCGCTTGCCGTTGCCGCCGGGCTCGGCGCGGAGCACACGCTGCTTGCCGGGAGTGCTGATGTTCCGGCGGCCGTCGCCGCGCTGACCGGGGGTGGCAGCCATGTCGCGATGGATGCTGTCGGCAGTGAGCAGACCTGCACCGATGCGATTCTGAGCCTTCGGCGGCGGGGGCGGCACGTTCAGGTGGGGCTGCTGCCGCCGATCGACGGTCATCCCAGGGTACCGATGGCGCGGGTGATCGGGTGGGAGCTCGACGTACTGGGCAGTCACGGGATGGCGGCGGCTGACTATCCGGGGATGCTCGCGCTCATCGAGAAGGGGCTGCTCCGGCCGGAGCGGTTGATCGAACGTACCGTCGGGCTCGATGAGGCGGCGATGTTGCTGCCCGGTTTTGATCAGGCGACCGTGGCCGGCATGACGATGGTGGATCCGTCACGGTGAGCCACGCCGGGCGGTGGCTGCACGCGACCACGGAGGCCGGCTGGGGATGGATGGCGACGCCGGCGGATCTGCGGGCGGCCCCTGGAACCCGTCCCGGACGACGATTTCGGTCAGCGGCTGCGGGTTGCCGTCGAGGTCCGGCCGGGCTCGTCCCTGACCGTTTCTGATCTGCGCGTGTGGTGGCCGACCGGCTCTCGCGGGCCGAGCGCCCGCGCGACATCACCCTGCGGGTGGAGCTGCCGCGAACACCGACCGGTAAACCGATGCGATCAACGGCCGGCCGGGACGAGCGCCGGGATCTGGCCGCCGGGCAGCGCTGATAGCGTCAACCACCGTGAAGATCGCGGTCATCGGGGGAGGGGTCGTCGGTCTGTCGGCGACCGTGGAGCTGGCGCGCCGAGGCGTCGACGTCGTCTGTTACGAGCCCGGCCCGCCGATGGGCGAGCGCTCGGCCGGCGACACCCGGATCTTCCGGCTCGCGCACGCGTACCCGGACATGGTCGACCTGGCCGCCCAGTCCCGCCGCCTCTTCGCCGGCTGGAGCGAGCGCGCCGGCGAACCCCTGATCGACGAGGTCGGCACGGTCGTCAGCGGCGAGCTGGTCGGCGACTGGGCCTCCGCGATGGCGATGTCCGGTGCTGATCACCAGCTCGTCGATCCCGGATCGTCGCTGCTGCGCCTCCCGGCGACCGATTTTGCCGGCCCGGCACTGATCGATCCGGCGGGTGGCATCATCCGCGCCGACCGGGTGCGCGCCTTCCTCACCGCGGCCGCCGCGAACCACATCCGCCAGACGTCCGCCGACACGATTGAAGAGATCAAGGACGCGAGGGTACGCGTAACCGCGGGCACGTCCGTCGACGACTTCGACGCGGCCCTGATCTGCGCCGGATCCGCCACGTCCGGGCTGGCCGCCGGCGTGGGTATCGGAACTCCGTCCGCGCTGGAGCACCACGTCCGCTTCAGCTTCCCGCTGCGGGTGGACACGCCCCTCCAGTGCTGGATCACCGACGGCACGTACCAGCACGTCGCCGCGCCCGGCACCTGGTCGATCGGCGCCGACGCCGACCCGGCCCTGGTGAGCTGGGAAGGCGGCCGGGAAGCCGCGGAACGGGCGTCACTGGACGTGGTCACCGCGTACGTCGCCCGGGAACTGCCCGGCGTCGAACCCCGGGCCGTCGGACGGCTGTACTGCACGCACAACCCGGACCTCGGCGACGGCCTGCAGTTCGTGCGGCGCGGCCGGGTGCTCGCCGTCCACGGCGAGAACCTGTTCAAATTCGCGCCCCTGCTGGGCAACTGGCTGGCCCAGGCCTGTGTGGACGGCTCAACACCCGGCGACGCGGGCCCCGGCCGGGCGGCCTGATCGGTGCGTCCGGCGCCGTGGCCTGAGGTGACTCCCGGCGCCGGTGCGCGTACTTCCTGATACGCCGCCGGGCCCGTCGTGGTTCAGGCCGCGAGCTTGCGTACGGCCTTGCGGGTGACCGTCTTCAGCGCGACTCCGTGCTTCTCGTAGTACCCGAGCAGGATCACGGTGACCGACACGTCCCGCCGGGCGACGACCGAGATCTCGGCTTGCATGGCGTCGACATAGCTGGTGGGGGAGCTGGCGGCCTTCATCCAGAAGACCACCCGCAGCGCGGCCGACGCGTCCCCGACGCGGGGCAGTACCGCAGGCGTGACGCGGACGGTGAATCCCGGCGTCTCGAAGGTCGCACACCGCTTCGGCAGGTCGGCGGCCGCGGCGACGAGGTCCCGTGCGGCACCGGTCTCCGCCACCACCTCGGTGAGCGTCTCAACGTCGAGGGCGTACCTGTCCCGCGTGACGAACAGGGCCCGCCTCGACTGCTCCGGCTGCGCCAGCCGGCAGGTCTTGTCGCCGGTGACGAGGGCTTCCAGGACATGGGCGTACGGGTCCTTGATGGCCTGACCGTACCGCTGCGGAAGGTCCTTCTCGGTCAGCAGACCGTCCAGCGGTGCGGCGGCCGCCGGCAGGCTCGGCAGGAGCACCGCGGCCACGATGAGGGTGAGGAGTCGCATGGTTGATCACGGTATGGCCGGGCTTGCAGAAAAACACGGCGAAACCCTGACTTTCAAGATCTTTCGCCCTTTAGGGTACGGAAGCGTTTAATCACGCCGCACGAACTCGCTCATGGGCCCCCCGCCGATCGATGGCGTCCGAAGGTAGTGCGCGGGTGCGACCCAGACGGTCGTGCGCGCCGACCTGGAGGATGTCGCCGTCGGGGCGGGTACGAACCTTCAGGACGGCCTCGTCGTGCACGCCGATCCCGGTTTCCCGGTCAGCGTCGGTACGGATGTCAGTGTCGGACACCGGGCCGTTCTGCACGGCTGCACGATCGAGGACGACGTGCTGATCGGGATGGGCAAACTGCACCGGAAGAACTGAGAGCACACGAACGAAACGGCCTGCCGGATGGGGTGATCCGGCAGGCCGGCGCTGGTCAGGCCGGATCGTCGAGCCGCTCGGTGAGCGACTCGTCCATGATCCGGCCAAGGGCGGCGCGGTGTTCTTCCTCGGTGATCTGGCCGGCCCGGAGGGCTTCCGTCAAGGCGAGCGCGCGAGCCAGCGGTGATCCGGGCGGAGGCGGCCCGTCGCTGGTCCGGGTGCCCGTCATCTGCTCGATGAACCGGAGGCTGGCACGCTGCTCGGGTGTCAGCTGCTCCCAGCCCTCTTCACTGAACTCGATCGGCATGCCGCCGACAGTAACCGGCCATGATCACGCGGTCGTGATCAAGAGAGCTCGGCGTCGCCCTCGGAGGCCGGCGCCGCGGTCCGCTGACGCACGTTCAGCGGGGCGAGCTGCACGGTCCAGGTCCGGGCGGTGCCGACGACCGCGATGGCCCGGCAGAGCATTTCGCAGCCCAGCTCGGGCGTACCCTCGGCGAAGCCGCGGTTGATGAAGTTGACCGCCTTGACGTGGTCGCCGGTGGCGAGTGCCTCCTCGAGCCCGGCGGTCAGGACGGCGGCGAGTGCGGCGTGGAAGCTGTCCGCGCCTCGCTCCCGGAGGGTCTTCTTGGCAGGCTGGCGCAACGGTGACGGAGTGGCCGTGAACGTCATGAGGTGCTCCTGTGGTGTCGGTGTCGCTCAGCAAGAACCAAGTAGGACCGGTGCTCATCAGCCATGAGTCCACCGCGGGCGCAGCGGCTGGTGAGATCGCTGAAGGGGGCGCCAGTGGGTCATCGCGGCTTTACCAGTGCGCCGGTGAGAGCGCCGGGCCGCCGATGATGCTGACGAACTGGTCCTGCACCCAGCGTACGCGAACTCGCGGGTTGTCTCGGTGTGGGCAGACAGCGGCAGGTTCTGTGATACGGTTCCCTCGTTGCAGTTTTGATTTCAGTAGACGTTTTTGGCGCCTGATGGGTCATCTGATGATTCCGTTTAGGCGCTTTTTCGTTGGTCGTGTCGGTTCAGACGCGGGTGAATCAACGCGGCGGCGTGAGAGATCGCACAGTGTGGTCTCCGAGCTCGCGAAGGAGCAGACATGGCTACAGGTACCGTGAAGTGGTTCAACGCCGACAAGGGCTTCGGCTTCATCAGCCAGGACGACGGCGGCGCTGACGTCTTCGCCCACTTCTCCGCCATCTCCGCGAGCGGCTTCCGCAGCCTCGAGGAGAACCAGCGGGTGGAGTTCGAGATCACCCAGGGCGCCAAGGGCCCGCAGGCGTCGGACATCCGCGTCATCTGATCTTGGTTTGGACCGCATGGCGGCGCGCTGAATTTCAGCGGGCCGCCATGCGGCGTTTGACCAGGCGATCGCGGTGATCGACCAAAGTTTGATCAGGCGATCGCGGTGATCGACCAAAGTTTGATCAGGCGATCGCAGTGATCGGCCAACGTTTGATCACGCGATCGCGGTGATCGACCAGAGGCCGGACGGCAGCCGATATCCGCCCTCGCGGCGGAACGGTTCCAGCAATCCCGCCACCCCGGCGCGAGCGGATCGCTGAGCGTCCGGTGAGGATCGACGGTACGCGCCACCGGCCGGACCCACCTCGATCAGCCATTCGGCCACCATGTCCGGCTCGTCCGGCGCGTCGAGCACGACGTCGTGCGGCTCGATCGTGATGCTGTTGAAACCTGCCGTGGTGAGCACCCGGGTAATGCGGGCCGGATCGGCGAAGGCGAACGGCCCCGGCTCGTCCCCGGCCGGCATCGCGGGCATCGGCCCCACGTGAGGCGCCGCGCCGCGGACCGCCGCAGGCAGCCACGGGTTCACCCCGCCGTCGCGGAACACCGTCGCGGCCAGCCGGCCACCCCCGCGCAGTGACCGCTGGACCGTGGACAGCCCGGCGACCGGGTCGCTGAGCAGCATCAGCGTCATCCGCGAATAGGCCGCGTCGAACGGCGCCCCGGGCACGACGTCCAGGGTCTCGACATCACCGACCACGAACACCGGACCCGCTCCGAACCGTTCGCGCGCGGCGCGCACCATCTCCTCGGCGAAGTCGAGCCCCACGGCGCTGCCCTCACCGCCGGTCAGACGAGCGATCTCGGCGGTGGTGCCGCCGCATCCGCAGCCGACGTCGAGGATCCGCTCGCCGGGCCGGGCCCGCAGCCGATCCAGCGCCACCGCGCCCAGCGGGCGGCCGATCTCGTCCTGCCGGTCGGCCTGAGCGATCCAGCCGGGGGCCGCTTGCGCCCAGAAAGCCGCGGTGCTGGTCATGAGAACCACCTCGCTGTTATTGGATAGAGCCGTGCTCTATCCAATAGTGGACTACCCTGCCGGGGTGACTGTCAACCGGCGTTATGTTTCGCCGCGCCGCGAGGAACAGGCCCGGCAGACCCGTCGCGCGATCCTCGGCGCGGCCGCCACGCTGTTCGTCGACCCCGGGTACGCCGCCACCCCGCTCACCGCTGTCGCTGCCGAGGCCGGCGTGGCGGTGCAGACCGTGTACGCGGTGTTCGGCAGCAAACGCCAGCTGCTCTCCGATCTGGTCGACGTGACCCTGGCCGGCGACGACGAGCAGGTGCCGCTGCCGGAGCGGGCGTTCGTCGCGGAGATCCGCGCGGCGTCCGGCCTGCGGGCGAAACTCGACAGGTTCGCCCGGCACCTCACCGAGATTCATGCCCGGCAGGCGGATGTCATGCTGGCGCTGGCCGGCGCGGCCACGGCCGACGCCGACGCCGCGGCGATCTGGGGCAAGAACCTCGACGACCGCCGTCGCGGCATGCTGATGTTCGCCGCCGACCTGGCCGAGACCGGCGAGGTCCGGCTGAGCCGGGACCAGGCGGCCGACGTGTTGTGGCTGGCCCAGGACGTCCGCAACTACGACTGGCTGGTCCGCCGGCGCGGCTGGCCGGCCGAGCAGTTCCAACGGTGGTTCATCGACGGCGTCACCGCGCAGCTGACCGGTTCCTGCGGTGGTTCATCGACGGCGTCACCGCGCAGCTGACCGGTTCCTGCGGTGGTTCACCGGCGGGCGTCACCGCGACACGCTGAGAACTCAGAACCTGTCGAACTTGTTCTCCAGGTCGAGGGTCTGGGTGCCGGCGCCGCTCATCACCGGCGCCGAGTTCTCGTTGTAGGCGCCGCCGCGGTCCCACCCGGCCCGGTACGGGCTGTTGGTGCCCCAGCGCGCTCCACCGCTGCCGCCGTCGAACGTACGCGGTGCCGACGCGCGGGCGGACCCGCCGACGTGGAAGAAGTCCATCAGGGCGGTGAGCTGAGCGGTCTGCGCCGACATCTGCTCGGCGGTGGCCGCCAGCTCCTCGCTGGACGACGCCGTCTGCTCGGTCACCTTGCCGATCTGCGACATCGCGATGTTGATCTGGCGTACCCCGGTGGATTGCTCGCCGCTCGCGGCGGCGATCTCCTGCACCAGGTCGGAGGTCCGGATGATGCTCGGGATCATGGTGTTGAGCAGGTCGCCGGCGCGTTCCGCGGTCTGCACGCTCCCGGCAGCCAGCTCGCTGATCTCCTGGGCCGCGACCTGGCTGCGCTCGGCCAGCTTGCCGACCTCGGTGGCGACCACGGCGAAGCCCTTGCCGTGCTCGCCGGCGCGGGCCGCCTCGATGGTGGCGTTGAGGGCCAGCATGTTGGTCTGGAACGCGATGTCGTCGATGATGCCGATCTTGCTGGTGATCTTCTTCATCGCGGCCACGGTGCGCTGCACGGCGTCGCCGCCCTCCTGGGCCTCGGCCGCGGTGGTGGTGGCGATGCCTTCGGTGGCGGTCGCGTTCTCGCTGTTCTGGCTGATGCCCGCGGTCATCTGCTCCATGCTCGCGGTGGTCTCCTCGACGCTGGCGGCCTGCTGTGTGGCGGCCTGCGAGAGGCTCTGTGAGGCACCGCTGATCTGCTGCGAGGCGCTGTTGAGCTGGGAGGCGGACTCCACGACGGTGCTGACGGTGTCGCTGAGACGGTCGAGGGCGCTGTTGAGCGCAGTGCCCATCCGGCCGACCTCGTCGCGGCTGTTGACGTCGACCCGCTGGTCGAGGCGTCCCTGCGCCAGGGCGGTGAGCACGGTGACGGTCTCGCGCAGTGGCCGGCCGACCGCGCGGATGATGAACTGGATCACGGTGAACGTCAGCAGCAGCGCCGCGATCATCAGCCCGATCAGCACGATGCGCGCGGTGTCGTAGGCGTCCGCCGACTCGTCCAGCGAGGTCTTCGCCGCCGCGTCGTCCCTGGTGATCAGGTTGTCCAGCGCGGTGTTGATGGTGCTGGACAGCGGCGTCACGCTCTCGGTCACCGTCTTGTTGAACTCCGCGATGCGACCGGCTGCGGCCAGCGGCCGCAAGGTCTCGGTCAAGAGCTTTTTGTACGCGGTCCAGGCCGTCAGGAACGCCTGCTGATCGACGTCGTTCTGCGGCGACGGGGAGAACTCGGCCCACACCTCGTCCAGAGCGGTGACCGAGGCGTCCAGGGTCTGCAGGGAGTTGGTGGTCTCCTCCTCGCTGGTGGCCAGAGCCAGGGCCCGCAGCCGCAACCGGACTTCCTTGTAATCGGTAGCGATCTCGCCGAGCAGGCGTACGTCGTGCAGGTTGCTGTTGTAGAGGTACGCCAGCCGATCCTGGGTGTTGCTGAGCTGGACGATGCCGACCACGCCGATCAGGACCAGCAGGGTGCAGACGATCCCGGCGAGCCCGCGCAGTTTCCAGGCGATCGGCAGGTCCCGGAACCCGCCCCTGCCGCGCTGCTGGCGTGCTTCCGACGACTCGGCCATGGAAAGAATCCCCCGTCCGGCATGGCGGCCCCGCCACGACGGGCCCAGCTTATCGACGCGGGCAGCACGATTTGCCGAAACGTATTCAACGCCGGATTGCGAATCGGACAGCGGGCAGCATTCACGTCTAAGTCCTCGATCCACCGCGCCGCACCAGAAGAATCTGATCGAATGCGATGAGGTGGGAAGACCGGGGGAGGGAATCGCAGTGAACACGGTTACCGAAGCCGGGCGGTACCTGACGTTCACGCTCAACGGAGAGGCGTACGCGCTCGACATCTTCCACGTGACGGAGATTCTCGAATACCGCGCGCTCACCGTCGTGCCGATGATGCCGGACTTCATTCGCGGCGTCATCAATCTGCGTGGCCGGGCGGTTCCGGTCATCGACATCGCCATCCGTTTCGCCCGGGGCAGCACCGCGATCGCCCGGCGGACCAGCATCATCATCGTGCACATCCAGGAGTCGTCGCTGGCCGAGATCGCCGACCTGGACTCCGACGACCGGGGCGCGGCGGACGGGCAGGACATCGGCATCCTGGTCGACTCGGCGACAAAGGTGGTGACGCTGCAGCCCGGCGACATCGAGCCGGCGCCCGCGTTCGGCGCCGGGATACGCGCGGATTACATCAGCGGGATGGCCCGCCGGGACAACGACTTCCTGATTCTTCTGGACATCAGTCATGTGTTGTCCATCAGCGACATGGTCCGGCTCAGCGATCTCGCGCAGCGATCGCCCTCGCCGATCGAAAGTGGTGGCGTGCCGGTCGAACCGGGATCGTTGTGACCGCCCCGCACGCATCCGCGCGCACGATCAGCCGCGCCGACTTCGACTACATCACCGGGGTGCTGCACGAGCACACCGGCATCAGTCTCGCGCCGGGCAAGGAGGCTCTGGTCTCCAGCCGGCTGGACAGGCGGATCCGGGCACTCGGGCTGGCCGGGTTCTCCGACTACGTGCGGCTGCTGCGCGAGCGCCGCGACGAGCAGGAGCTGCGGCAGCTCGTGGACCTGCTCACCACCAACGAGACGTTCTTCTTCCGCGAGCCACGGCACTTCGAGTACCTGCGGCGCGAGGTGCTGCCGAAACGGGCCGCCGGGCGCACGTTCCGGCTGTGGAGTGCGGCCAGCTCGACCGGCGAGGAGGCGTACACGGCGGCGATGGTGCTGGCCGACACGCTGCCCGGCGGCACCTGGGAGATCGTCGGCACGGACATCTCCACCCGGGTCGTGGAGGGCGCGCGGACCGGCCTGTACCCGATTGCGGCGGCCGAGAAGATCCCGCGGCAGATGTTGCGCCGGTTCTGCCTGAAGGGCCGCGACGAGTACGAGGGCTTGATGACCGTGAACCGTGAACTGCGGTCCAAGGTGCAGTTCCACTGTCTCAACCTGATCGAGGACTTCAGCAAGCTCGGCCGCTTCGACGTGATCATGTTGCGCAACGTGATGATCTACTTCGACGTGGCGACGAAGAAGTCGCTGGTACCGCGGCTGCAGGACATGCTGGTGCCCGGCGGGCACCTGATCATCGGCAGCTCCGAGTCGCTCACCGCGATCCCGTCCAAGCTGCGGATGGTGGAGCCGTCGATCTACCGGCTGGACGGCGACGGCCGTGCCTGACATCCTGCTGCACCCCGGCGACTACCACTTCGGCGGTGCCGACACCCGCATCCACACGGTGCTGGGCTCCTGCGTCTCGATCACCATCTGGCACGCCACGCTGCGCATCGGCGGCATGTGCCACTACATGCTGCCCGGCCGGTGCCCGGCCACCGGGCAGTCCGACGCCCGGTACGCGGACGGCGCCGTCAGCTGCTTCCTGCGCGACATCCGGCGGACGAACACCACTCCCGCCCAGTACGAGGTGAAGATGTTCGGCGGCGGCAGACAGTTCCCGCACCTGCGTACCCCGGCGTCGCTCGACGTCGCGGCGAACAACATCGAAGCGGGCATGTGCCTGCTGGCGGCGCACGGCTTCGCGCTGACCGTCCGGGAACTCGGCGGCACCGGCGCCCGGCGGCTGGTCTTCGACATCGCCACCGGCGCGGTGTGGTTGCGCGCCCTGGACCGGGTCCGCGACGGGAACGGGGCCACGGCATGACCGCCTCCGTCGGGGTGCTGATCGTGGACGACTCGGCCGTGGTCCGCCAGGTCCTCTCCGCCCGGCTGCGGGAAATTCCGGGCATGAAGGTGATCGGCGCCGTACCCGATCCGGTCTTCGCCATCGAATACATGAAGAAGACCTGGCCGGACGTGGTGGTCCTGGATCTGGAGACGCCCCGGATGGACGGGCTCACCTTCCTCCGCAAGATCATGGAGGTACGCCCCACCCCGGTGGTCATCTGCTCGACGCTGACCAGCCGCAACGCCGAGGTATCGATGGAGGCGCTGTCGGCGGGAGCGGTGTCGGTGATCGCCAAGCCGGAGACCGGACTGAAGAAGTTCATCGAGGACGACAGCGGCGACCTGGTGGCGGCCGTGCGAGCCGCGGCCGCCGCCGGCCAGCGCCGCAAGGCCCGCGCAGTGCCGGTCGCCGCGGGCGCGGGCCGGCCGGGAGCCAGGACCGCGGTGCTGACCGCGCCGTCGGCGCCGCGACCCCGGTCGATAGCGACCGCCGAGGAACGGCTGATCGCGATCGGCACATCCACCGGCGGCACCCAGGCACTGGAGAAGGTGCTGCCGGCCCTCGTACCCGGGCGGCCGGGCGTCGTCGTGGTGCAGCACATGCCGGAGAGGTTCACCGCGGCGTTCGCTGCCCGGCTCGACACGATGTGCCGGGTACGCGTACGCGAGGCGCAGGACGGTGACCCGGTGCTGCCCGGCGAGGTGCTGATCGCGGCCGGCGGCCGGCACATGGAGGTGGTCCGGATGGACACCCGGTACCGGGTGCGGGTCTTCGACGGGCCGCCGGTCAACCGGCACCGGCCCTCGGTGGACGTGCTGTTCCGGTCGGTGGCGAAGGCCGCCGGCCCGGACGCGGTCGGCGTGATCATGACAGGCATGGGCGACGACGGGGCACGCGGGCTGCTGGAGATGCACCGGGCCGGCGCGTACACGGTGGCCCAGGACGAGGCGACCTGCGTGGTGCACGGGATGCCACGGGAGGCGGTCGCGCTCGGCGCGGTGGACCGCGAGTCGCCACTTTCCCAGATAGCGGAGGTGATTCACCAGCATGGCTGAGCTGCTCATCGCCGTGATCGCGCTGGTCGTCGGGGCCGGCGCCGGATATCAGTGGCGGGCCCGCAAAGGCGCCGGCGCGGCACCCGCCCCGGCGGCCGACCCGGCACAGGAGAGCCTCACCAGCTTCGCCGGCGCGGTGGCGCCGGTCTGGTCGGCGCAGATCGACTCGTCGCGCAGCCAGATGGAGGACGCCATCAGCCAGCTGACCGAGAAGTTCGCCGGCATCGTCGAACACCTCGACACCGTGCTGACCTCGTCCTCCGGCGCCCTGGACGACGGGCAGGGCGGCGCCTTCGACCGCAGCCGCCAGCGCCTCGGCGACGTGGTCGGCACACTCGACGAGGCGCTCACCGCCAAACGGGAGTCGCTGTCCGAGCTGCACTCGCTGCTCGGGCTCAACGAGGAGCTGCGCAAGATGTCCGGCGAGGTGACCCGGATCGCCGCCCAGACGAATCTGCTGGCCCTGAACGCCGCCATCGAGGCGCAGCGGGCCGGCGCGGTCGGCGCCTCGTTCGGTGTGGTCGCCCTGGAGGTGCGCCAGCTCGCCGACCGGTCACAGACCACCAGCTCGCGCATGGTGGAGAACGTGGACCGGGTGGCCGCCGCGATCACCTCGGTGCTCGCCACCGCGGCGGCCAGCGCCGAGCACGAGGGCGCCGCGGTCGCGCACGCCAACGGCGAGGTGCAGGCCGTCCTGGACGACCTGATGACCACGCTGTCACGGATGCGGGACTCGTCCCAGGATCTGGAGCAGGCCGCCGTCGGCATCCGCGGCGAGATCGGCGACTCGCTGGTCAGCCTGCAGTTCCAGGACCGGGTCAACCAGATGCTGGAGCACCTGCGCGACAACATCGACAGGTTCCCCGCGGTGGCCGCCGCTGCGGCCGCCGGGAAGGCCCCGCTCGACGCGCACGTGCTCCTGGACGAGCTGTCCTCGCGGTACACGATGGCCGAGGAGCACCACGCGCACCGGTCCGGGGCACCCGCCAAGGTCCAAGAATCCGAGATCACGTTCTTCTGATCTTCGTAGGGGGAGACGACGATGGCCAAGACGATTCTCATCGTGGACGATTCCGCTTCGGTGCGGCAGGTCGTCAGCATCGCCCTGAAGGGCGCCGGGTACGAGGTGATCACCGCGAACGACGGCAAGGACGCCCTGGCCAAGCTGAGCGGCCAGCGCATCCACCTGATCATCTCGGACGTGAACATGCCGAACATGGACGGCATCACGTTCGTGGCCGAGGCCAAGAAGCTGCCGGCCTACAAGTTCACCCCGATCATCATGCTGACCACCGAGTCCCAGGAGGACAAGAAGAAGCAGGCCCAGGCGGCCGGCGCCAAGGCCTGGGTGACCAAGCCGTTCCAGCCCGAACAGATGCTCAGTGCGGTGTCGAAGCTGGTGGCGCCGTGACCGGTGCGGCCACCGGGGCCGCGCTGCGCCGGTTCGTCTTCGACGACGAGCTGACCATCGTCACCGCTGCCGAGCACCGGGACCGGCTGCTGGCCTTCCTGCGGGACGGCACCGGCGTACGCGTCGACCTGTCCGGCATCACCGACCTGGACACCGCCGGGCTGCAGGTGCTGCTGCTGGCCCGCGACGAGGGCGTACGCCGGCACCTGCCGGTCGAGTTCGTCGAACCGAGCCCGGCCGTCGCCGACGTGCTGGCGATGACCCGCCTGGAGCTGTGATGTCGCTCGACGACGACATGCGCGAAGCGCTCGACATGTTCGTGACCGAGGCCCGCGACCTGGTCCAAGGGCTCGAAGAGGGCCTGCTCGAACTGGAGGACCAGCCGGCCGGCGGCGAGACCGTCAACGCGGTGTTCCGGGCCGCGCACACGCTGAAGGGCTCGTCCGGGCTGTTCGGCCTGCGGCACCTGGTCGAGTTCACCCACGTCGTCGAGACCGTGCTGGGCTCGGTCCGCGAGGGACAGCTGGACGTCACTCCCGGGCTGGTCAGCGCGCTGCTGCCGTGCACCGATCACATCTCCGCGATGATCGAGGGGATCGCCGAGGGACGGCTGGAACCGGATGGCGCGCAGACTGCCGACGGGGCGCGGCTGCTGGCCGCTCTGGAGCCGTACCTGACCGGCGGCGCCGCGCCGATGGCGTCGGCGTCGGCCACCGCTGAACCCGCCGCGCCACAGGAGGCGGCCTGGAAGCTGGGGCTGCGGTTCGGGCCGGACTGCCTGCGCAACGGCATGGATCCGCTGTCGTTCCTGCGGTACCTGTCCACCATCGGCACGGTGACCGGTGTCGTCACCGACGCCGGTGGGCTGCCGGACGCCGAGGAGATGGACCCCGAGGCCTGTTACCTGAGCTTCGACGTGGACCTGATCACCGCGGCGCCGAAAGCGGAGATCGAGGCGGTCTTCGACTTCGTCCGCGAGGACAGCGACATCCGGATCACCCCGTCGGAGAGCCAGCTCGACGCGTACGTGCGGGCCATCCGGGCGATGCCGGAGAACGACCGGATCGGCGACGTGCTGGTCACGAGCGGCGCGGTCACCGAGATGGAGATGGCCGAGGCGCTGCGGGTCCAGCAGGAGCGGGCGGTCCGCGAAGGCACCCAGCCGGTCCCGATCGGGGAGATCCTGATCGAGCAGGGCATCGTCCAGCGCGACATCGTCGACGCCGCCCTGACCCGGCAGCGCCGCACCACCGAGACCCGGTCCCAGGACACCCGGACCATCCGGATCGACGCGGCCCGCCTGGACAAGCTCATCGACCTGGTCGGCGAGCTGGTCATCGCCCAGTCCAGCACCGGAGTCGCCCCCGGCTCGTCGCCGGAGTCCTCCACCGAGGCCCAGGGCGAGGTGATGCGACTGGTCGACGAGGTCCGGCACAGCGCGCTGTCGCTGCGGATGGTCCCGATCGGCACGACGCTGCGCCGGTTCGAGCGGGTGGTCCGCGACGTCTGCATGGAGCTGGGCAAGGAGGTGTCGCTGACGATCACCGGCGGCGACGCCGAGATGGACAAGGCCCTCGTCGAACGGATCAGTGACCCGCTGCTGCACCTGGTACGCAACTCGCTGGACCACGGCATCGAACCGGCGGCCGAACGACGCAAGCACGGCAAGACCCAGCAGGGCACGCTGCGGCTCAACGCCTATCACGACGCCGGCAACATCGTGATCGAGGTGGCCGACGACGGCCGCGGCCTGGACCGGGACCGGATCCTCGGCAAGGCGATCGAACGCGAGCTGGTCGCGCCGGGCACCGCGCTGACCGACGCCGAGGTCTACAACCTGATCTTCGAGCCGGGGTTCTCCACGGCCGAGAAGGTCTCCAGCCTCTCCGGCCGCGGTGTCGGCATGGACGTGGTGAAACGCAACGTCACCGCGCTGCGCGGCAGCATCGAGGTGGAGACCACCCGGGGGATCGGCACCACGATCCGGATCCGGTTACCGCTCACCCTGGCGATCATCGACGGGTTCCTGGTCGGGGTCGGTCCGTCGTCGTTCATCGTGCCGCTGGACCGGGTCACCGAGTGTGTCGAGCTGCCGCCCGGCCCGCTCGGCCGCGACTGCATGAACCTGCGCGGCGAGGTGCTGCCGTTCATCCGGCTGCGCCAGCTCTTCGGGATACCCGGAGCGCCGGCGCGCCGGCAGAACGTCGTCATCGTCGAACAGTCCGGGCAGCGTACCGGCCTGGTGGTGGACAGCCTGCTGGGGGAGCTGCAGACCGTGATCAAGCCGCTCGGTGTGCTGTTCAGCCGGGTGCGCTGCATCAGCGGGTCGACCATTCTCGGCAACGGGGAGATCGCGCTGATCCTCGACGTCGGCACGCTGATCTCCGGCCACTCCGACCGCGAACACACCCGCCAAGTGGTCGCGGTCGGCTGACGTCATCTCAGATCAAAACCCTTGCGAGGGTACGGAACGCGTCGGCCGGGAAGCTGCCGGCGTCGCCGCCGTTGAGCACCTGGATCGCCACCTCGTCGGCACCGGCCTGGTAATGCTTCTCCAGGCCGGCCGCGACCTGCTCGGCCGTGCCCCACGGGATCAGCGCGTCGACGAGGCGGTCGCTGCCGCCACCGGCGAGGTCGTCGTCGGTCCAGCCGAAGCGCCGCAGGTTGTTGGTGTAGTTCGGCAGGGTGAGGTACCCGGCCGTGTACTGCCGGGCGGTGGCCCGGGCGGTCTCCGGGTTCGCGTCGAGGACCACCGCGACCTCAGGGGCCAGCAACCGGTCAGGCCCGAGCGCGGCCCGCGCCTCGGCGGTGTGCTCGGCCGTGGTGAAGTACGGGTGCGCCCCGGCCGACCGGTCGCGGGACAGCTCCAGCATCCGGGGCCCGAGCGCCGCGAGGATCCGCGCCTCGGTGGGCAGCCCGGCAGCGTCGAGACCGTCGAGGTACGCCACCATCTTCGAGTACGGCCTGCGGTAGTCGGTGCCGTCGTTCTCCACCAGCACCGCGTGGCTGGCGCCGAGACCGAGCAGGAACCGGCCCGGGTGGTCGTGCTGCGCGTCCTGGGCGAACACAGCCACCTCGGCCGGTGACGAGTGCCAGATGCTCACGATCCCCGAGGCGACCCCGATGCGCTTGGTGCCGTCCAGGATCTCCCGGAATCGTGGGTGGACGTTCTCCCCGAAGCCGCCGGAGAACCAGATCCGGGAGTAGCCGAGTTCCTCCAGCTCGATCGCGGCGTCGATGGCCGCGTCCTGCCCGGCCTTGCTGAGGAAGAACGGTTGCCAGACGCTGACGAGTCGCTGTGTCATACCCGAACACTACGACTGTTCAACTCGCGCCCTGCGCTGCCGACAGTAGGAGTTCCCTCACCTAGGAGTCTTCATGCGGATCCGCCGTACCGCTGTCGCTGTCGCCATGACCGTCGCGGTCGTTGTTCCCGCCGTGAGCACGGGCGTGGCCGCCTATGCCCAGGCTGGCTCGTCGCCGGCGGCGAGCCAGGTGTCAGCGGCCAAGAAGCCGACCGCGAAGCCGACCGCGACGCCGACCGCGACGCCGACGGCGAAGCCGACCAAGAAGCCGACGTCAAAGCCGACGGCGAAGCCGACCAAGAGTTCGGGCAAGAAGGTGAAGGCGACGTTCTCGGCGACGGGCACGGTGACCGCTGCCGACGCGGCGAAGAACACCGTCACGGTCGCCGTGAAAGGCGGCACCAAGGACGTGAAGGGCAAGACCGTCACGATCAGTGTGCCGGCGAGCGTACGGATCCTGTTGAACGGCAAGAAGGTCGCGGTGAGCGCGCTCGCCGCCGGAAACAAGATCACTGTGGTCGGCACCCGGATCGATGCGGCGTACACCGCCACGAAGGTGCAGGCAACCGGGAAGGCGAAGCCGGCGCCACGGCCGAGCGTCACACCCACCACACCCGCGCCGTCCACCACACCCGCGCCGTCCACCACACCCGCGCCGTCCACCACACCCTCCACCGTGCCGTCCGAGACGCCGTCGGCGGAGCCCTCCGAGTCCGAGGACCCGGAGGTGGACGAGACGCCGTGATCGCTGAAGCGCGGTCAACGCACACGTGGAGGGTGGTGGCGAGCCGCCCTCCACCGCGTCGCGGTCCGGACGAGTGGGGCTGGACACGGCCCATCGCATCGATCGGAGTTGACGGGTAGGATAGGTCTCATGATCATCGGCGGTGCCGGTTCATGACCATTGACTTCGGCTCCTCGGTGAGATCACGTCTCGGCATCGAGTGGGAGATCGCGTGCGTCGACCGGCGCAGCGGTGAACTGGCCCCGGCCGCGCCGGAGCTGCTGGCGAAACTCGGTCCGGCGGAGTCCTTCCCGCACGTGACCGGTGAGCTGCTCACCAACACCGTCGAGATCGTCAGCGCGCCGCACCACCGGACCCGGGACGCCGTCGACGACCTCACCCGTCTGGTCGAGCGGGTCAGCGGGTTCGCCGAGCCGATGGGTGTCGACCTGCTGTCGTCTGGCACGCACCCGTTCAGCCAGTGGTTCCAGCAGCGGGTCACGCCGGACAACCCGCGATACGACACCTTGATCGACCGTACCCGATGGTGGGGCCGGCAGATGATGATCTGGGGCGTTCACGTCCATGTGGCGGTCGAGGACCGCCGCAAGGTCTTTCCCATCATCGACGGCCTGCTCAGCTACCTGCCGCACTTCCAGGCGCTGAGCGCGTCGAGCCCGTTCTGGGCGGGGGAGACCACCGGGTACGCGTCCAACCGCGCCCTGATGTTCCAGCAGCTGCCGACGGCCGGGCTGCCGCCGCAGTTCACCGACTGGGGACAGTACGAGTCGCTGGTCGCCGACCTGAAACACGTCGGCGTCATCGCGGAGCTGAACGAGCTGCGCTGGGACATCCGCCCCTCACCGAAATGGGGCACGATCGAGGTGCGCACCTTCGACGGCATCCCGACCGCCCACGAGATCGGCGCGATCGCGGCGCTGACCCAGTGCCTGGTCGAGCACTTCTCCCGCGAGCTCGACGCCGGGCGCGAGGTGCCGAAGATGCAGCCCTGGTTCGTCCGGGAGAACAAGTGGCGCGCCGCCCGGTACGGCATGGACGCCATCATCATCCAGAACGCCGCGGGCGACGAGCGGCTCGTCACCAAGGATCTCGACCGGCTGCTGCCGGCCCTCGCACCGATCGCCGACGCGCTCGACTGCGCGGGCGAGCTGGAGCACGTGCACGACATCATCCGCCACGGCGCCAGTTACCAGCGGCAGCTGCGGGTCGCCGCGGCCAGCGGCGGAAGCCTCAAGGCCGTCGTGTCGTCACTCGTCCGAGAACTGCACGACGGCCGTCCTGGCTGAGAGCGAGAGCTGCACGACGGCCGGCCTGGCTGAGAGCGAGAGCTGCACGACGGCCGGCCCGGCTGAGAGAGTCAGTCGTCGAGGCGCAGGTCGGGGTGCCGGCCCGCGACCGAGCGCATCCGCCACCGGTGCGGGAAGAGCGCGAGCAGGGCCCCGTCGCGTACCCGGGTCATCACCTCGACGTTCGACTCCGTCTTCAGGATCTCCCGGCCGGCTTCGTCGGTGCGCGCCGCCACCTCGTACGGCAGGTGGTTGAGCTGGGTCTTCACCCCGAACTCGGCCTCCAGACGGTGGGTGGCCACCTCGAACTGCATCGGGCCGACGGCTGCGAGCACCGGGGACTGGTCGCCACGCTGGTCCGAGCGCAGCACCTGGACCACGCCCTCGCCGTCGAGCTGCTCGATGCCGCGCCGGAAACGCTTGAACGCCGCAGTGTCCGAGGTGCTCACCACGGCGAAGTGCTCCGGCGGGAACGACGGCAGGGCCGGGTACTTCACCGGCTCGCCGACGTACAGGGTGTCGCCGATGCCGAGCGCGGTCGCGTTGACCAGGCCGATCACGTCGCCGGGGAACGCCTCGTCGATCGTGTCGCGGCCCTGGCCGAAGATCTGCTGGGCGTACTTCGTGGTGAACGGGCGGCCGGTGTCGCCGTGCGTGACGAGCATGCCGCGCTCGAAGCGGCCGGAGCAGACCCGGACGAAGGCGACCTGGTCACGGTGGGTGCGGTTCATGTTCGCCTGGATCTTGAAGACGAACCCGGAGAACGCGCTGTCGACCGGCTTGTCGGTCCCGGCCACCGTCGGTCGCGCCGACGGCGGCGGCGCCAGCTCCAGAAGAACATTCAACAACTGCCGTACGCCGAGGTTCGCCACCGCCGCTCCGAACAGCACCGGCGTGCTGCGGGCCGCCAGGAACTCCTTGTCGTCGAAGTCCGCGCCGGTCATCGCGAGCAGCTGAAGTTCCTCGTTCGCGGTGTCCCAGTCCGCGCCGTACAGTTCGGCGGCGGCCTCGGCGCTCATCTCCTCCTCGATGGCGAGGTCGGCGCCGCCGGGGGAGCGCTGCATCCGGGTGAACACCTCGGTGCGGCGGTCGATCACGCCGCGGAAGTGCCCGGCGATACCGACCGGCCAGGTCAGCGGCGTCGGCTTCAGGCCGATCCGCTCCTCGATCTCGTCCATCAGGGCGAGAGCGTCGTGGCCGGGCCGGTCCCACTTGTTGATGAACGTGATCACCGGGATGCTGCGCTGCCGGCAGACCTCGAACAGCTTCAGCGTCTGCGGCTCCAGGCCTTTCGCGGCGTCCAGCAGCATGACCGCGCTGTCCACAGCGGTCAGCACCCGGTAGGTGTCCTCGGAGAAGTCGGCGTGACCGGGCGTGTCCAGCAGGTTGATGACCGTGTCCTGGTAGGAGAACTGGAGCGCGGCCGAGGTGACCGAGATGCCACGCTCCTGCTCCATCGCCATCCAGTCGGACACGACGCCGCGGCGGTCACCCTTGCCGTGCACCGCGCCGGCCTGCCCGATCACCCGGGCGTGCAGCGCGAGGGCCTCGGTCATCGTCGACTTACCGGCATCCGGGTGCGAGATCACCGCGAACGTACGCCTCCGGCCCGCCTGTGCGGCAACCCCCGCCGACGACGCCAGCACGTTCTGACTCACGATCCGCTCCCCATTTTTTCGACGATCCCGTAGGTGACTCTATGTCGTCGCCTGGCGTGACCGGTCTCACCCACCCCGTGCTCAGCGCGCCGGGAGTGCCGCCTCGATGGCAGCGACCACCGTGGGCTCGTCCGGGCTGGTACGCGGGCCGAACCGGGCGACGACGCTGCCGTCCGTGCCGATCAGGAACTTCTCGAAGTTCCACCGGATGTCGCCGGTGTAACCGTCGGCGTCGGGCTCGGTGGTCAGCGCGTCGTACAGCGGGTGCCGTCCGTCGCCGTTGACCTCCACCTTCTCGGTCATCGGGAACGTCACGCCGTACGTCGCGCTGCAGAACTCGGAGATCTCCTCGGCGGTCCCGGGCTCCTGGCCGGCGAACTGGTTGCACGGCACGCCGAGCACGGTGAAGCCCCGGTCCGCGTACCGTTTCTGCAGCTCTTCGAGCACCGCGTACTGCGGTGTCAGGCCGCAGCGCGACGCCACGTTGACGACGAGCGTGGCGGAGCCGCGGAATTGGCCGAGGTCGAGCGGCTTGCCCTGGAGATCGGCGATCTGGGCGTCGTAGATGACTGGCGGCGTCACGGTGTCCTCCTGCGGTTCGCTCAGCTCGGAGCTGATCTCCCGGCAAGCGTAGCGGCGTCGATGACCGGCCGGATCCGGCTCGCCGCGCCCGCTCATCCGCCAGGGGTGGTATGCCCGCGCCGTGCCGGGGCGAGCATGGGAGGTCCAGCGCGAGAGTGGAGAGCCGGACATGGCTGTGGGGCGCAGTGCGGCGTGGGCGGGGTGGATCGTCTTCGCGGGCACCGTCATGATCGTTACGAGTTTCATCAACATGTTCCAGGGGATGGTGGCGCTGCTCGACGACGAGCGGGTGGTCGCCACCGCGGACGCGTTCGTCATCGTGGACATGACGTCCTGGGGCTGGACGCTCATCCTGTCCGGGGCGGTGCTGCTCACCGTCGGGATCTTCCTGCTCGCCGGGATGAACTGGGCCCGGATCGCCGCGATCATCGTGGTCGGCCTGCATGCGGTCATCCAGGTGGCCTGGCTCGGGGCGTACCCGATCTGGTCGTTGTTGATGATCGCCCTGGACATCGTGGTGCTCTTCGCGCTCACGGCGCGGTGGTCACAGGCCGGCGAGGATCTGCGCTCCCACGAAGGCGGCGTGGTGTCGGAGGGTGATCCGCTGCACGGGCGGTTGCCGCACGAGATGACCGGGCCGTATTACGGGCCGCGGGTCACCTGACGGGTCAGTCGCCCAGCCCGAAGGCCGCCGACAGGCCGGTCACCGCGATGGCCTTCGCGACCGGCGGTGACGGGTGGATCAGCGTCAGCGTGACGCCGGCCGCCGCGGCGGTGTTGCGGGCGCTGATCAGCGCGCCGAGGGCGTACGAATCGATCAGATCGACGCGGGAGACGTCCACCTGGAGGAACCGGCACTGGGAGGCCTGCGCGGCGGCCGCGAGGTTGTCGCGGACCTCGTCGGCGTCCGCGAGATCCAGCTCCCCGGCCAGCGCTGCCCGCAGGGTGATGCCGTCACTGCTGGTCTCATACATGATCAACGCGTTGCCCGACATGTGACGACCGTATCCGCCTGGCGGCCGATCCGCCCGGTGAGGGTCTCCGTCTACTCCGGCGGGTTCCAGTGGTAGTGCCTCGATGCGGTGATCTCCTGGAAGCCGCGGCGGCGCAGGATGGGTGCGCTGTCCGGGGACGCGTCGACGTGCAGCAGCCGGAAACCGCGGGCGGCTGCCTTCTGGGCCCGGGCGCCGAGCAGCGCGCCGTACAGGCCGCGTCCCCGCCAGTCCGGCAGCGTCGTGCCGCCGAGCAGCGCGACGAAGTCGGAGCCGGGGTGGTAGATCACCCAGGCGGAGCAGACGACCCGGCCGCCGGCCTCGGCGACCAGGATGGTGATCTCGCCGGGGCCGGCATCCACCCGGGTGGTGAGGTCGGACGCGACCCAGGAGCAGTCGAAACCCCACACCGCGGTCTGCTGATCGGCGATCCGGCGCATGTCATCGGGCTCGCTGACCTCCCGCAGCAGCACGCCGCCGGGCAGGACGGGCTCGGCCGCCACCTCGTCGGACACGCCGATGAGCACGGCCGACGGCGCCCCGGGGACGAAACCGGCCGCGACCAGCCGCTCGGGAAGATCCGTGGGCAGGTCGTGGGCCCGCACCTTCCACTCGACGCC
Source organism: Actinoplanes sp. CA-015351 (assembly GCF_050955685.1). Lineage (NCBI taxonomy): Bacteria > Bacillati > Actinomycetota > Actinomycetes > Micromonosporales > Micromonosporaceae > Actinoplanes > Actinoplanes sp. CA-015351. The sequence goes on along the minus strand of NZ_CP192102.1, from coordinate 4,238,579 downwards.
CTGGCCGCGAGCCCGGAAGTAGTCCCGCTGCCGGGCGATCAGCCGGTCCAGCGCGGCGCCGGTGACGCCGATGTCGCGCGGCGCCCGGACCCGTCCCACGTGCGCGCCGACGACCCGCAGGACAGGTCCGTCGTACTCGTGGGTCACTCCGGCCGGGACCGCGCCGGGCGGCATCCGCATCTGCGCGTCGTAGGCTGCCAGCAAGGCAACGGTATCGACCATGGTCACATCATGCCGGAGTCGCGCACTGATGGGCCGACGGTGACCGGAAAGGGACGCAGGGGATGACGCATTATTTGATCTCGTTCGATGACGGCGCGATGAGCCACATCGCCGACGAGGACTGGCCCGACGTGGGCAAGGCGTCGCACGCCGTGGTACAGGAGGCCATGGACGCCGGGGTGTGGGTGCTCGGCGGCGGCATCGAGAGGCAGACGGCGACCGTCGTGGCCACCGACGGGACGATCACCGACGGCCCCGACCCGGCCGTCGACGTGGCCGTCGGTGGGTTCGCCGTCGTCGATGTGGCCACCCGTGAGGAAGCCCTCGCGTGGGCCGCCAGGATCGCCGTCGCCTGTCGCTGCGCGCAGGAGGTCCGGGAGATCATGCCGGACGCCGACCAGGAGGCATGGCTTCGCCGGACTCGCCGGTGAAGCCAGACCGTCACGGGGACGCCGGCCGTCAGATCCTCGCCCCACCGCGGAAACGTTGCTTCAGATGAGCGGCAGCGCGACGGCGAGGGGCCAGGTCACGACGATCGCGCCGGTCAGGGCGATCGCCCAGGCGGACACCGCGAACCGGTTCAGGATCGCGCTCCACAACGCCTGCCACAGCATCAGGCCGATCAACGGGAACAGCGCCAGGATCACGAAACCGTGGGTCAGCCCGGTGACGGCCGCGGCCGCCAGCACGATCACGAAGACCGCCGCGATCGCGAGCAGGCTCAGCGCGTCGCCTCCGGCGACACGTTCGGCACCGTAGGCGAGCAGGGCAAAAGCCACCCAGAGGATCAAAAGCAACCACCAGCGGTTACCCACCGGCCAGGCGTGGGTCATTCCCACGTGCACGGGTACGGAGATGGCGACGGCCGCATACGGTACGGCGAGCAGCAGACGCGGACGGCTGATCGTGTGTTTCGGGGAGGCGGGCCGGGTCCTCGCGTACGCGTACAGAAGAGCGCCGGTGACGGCCGCGTACCCGACGATGTATCCGGCGATCGCCAGTGGCAGCCGGGTCGTCGGCAGGAACCGGGCGATCACCGCTCCGGCGATTGCCGCGACGGCCGCCACCGCCGTGATCCGGGCTGTCGCCGCGATGCGTTCGGTCAGCTGCCGGGGTTCGGCCGCCGGGTTCCCCATCCGCGGCCGGGGATCGCCGGCCGGGCCGGCGAGCAGCGCGGCGAGCGGATGGAAGCCGATCAGGAACGCCAGTACCAGCAGGACCGTGCCGGCGAGACGCCGCCCCGGGAAGGGTATCGATGCGGTGTCGCGGTGCCTATCGAAGCTGGAGTCGAGCCACGTGACTGTCGCACGGTGCGCCTCCGGGGCGTACAGAATGGAGATGTGCTCGACGCCGGGGACGATCCGGGCCGCGCGGTCGCCGCGCTGCGCGGCGACCGTGGTGGCGACCCAGCGGAAGCCGGAGAATTCCAGGGCGCCGGCCATGGTGAGCAGTCGTGCGGGGCGTTCGGGGGAGGCGACGGCGTCGTCCGGCAGCGAGATCGCCACGGTCGCGGTCACGTCGGGATGCGCGGCGGCGTAACGAGTGACGGCACCGGCGCCCATCGAGTGCCCGACCAGCGCGACCGCGGAGGGGTCGACATCGGGCAGTGAACGAAGGTGGGCCAGGGCCACGCCAAGATCGTCCTGGAGGGCCTCGGTGGACGCGTCGGTGCCGGCGGCCTGATCCGGCAGGGGCGTGGTGTTGGCGCCGTGGCCGGTGAAGTCGAGCAGGACGACCACGTATCCGCTGGCCGCGAGGGTGTCGCCGAACGGTGCCATCAGCTTCGCCGATCCGGAGAAGCCGTGCGCGACGACGACTCCGGGGTGGCGGCCGGTTGTGGCCGGGTGGACCACGTCGAGCGGGACGCCGGCCGAGGTGACGTGTTCCCGGCGCAGGTCATGACCGGCGCCGGCGATCAGCCAGCCACCACCGGCGACGAGGACGAGCAGGACAAGCAGCGTGCGTTTCAAGGAGCTCTCCCGCTAGTCATCCGGTGAATGCCGGATGCTACCGACAGTCGGCCGCCTCCCCGGTGGGAGGCGGCCGATGGTGGGGCCGGTGACGGGTCAGCGGGCGTACTTGGCGTACTTGGCCTTGAACTTCTCGATGCGACCCGCGGTGTCGAGCACGCGGCTGCGACCGGTCCAGAACGGGTGGCTCGCGGCCGAGATCTGGACGTCGATGACCGGGTACGTGTTGCCGTCCGCCCACTCGATCGTCCTGGTGCTGGCCTCGGTCGAGCGCGTCAGGAACGCGTAGTCGGCGTTGCGGTCGCGGTACACGACGCGGTGGTAATCGGGGTGGATTCCACTCTTCATGACTGACCTCCAGGTTGATCGATCACCACAACCGATCCGCCTGCCTCGATATTTCGGGGAGGGATGTGTCCTGGTAGACAGTGGTTCGGCTTCAGCTGGAGCCACGGACCGTCAGGGTGGTCGGCAACCGGCCCGGTGCGGGCAGGGCCGGGTCGAGCAGGTGGTGGATCGCTGAGGCGGCCTCGTCCTCGACCGGCATGTACACCGAGGACAGGTCCGCGGCCTCGGCCAGGGCGCTGCCGTCGAAGCCGACGACCGCGACGTCGTGCGGCACCCGCCGGCCGGTCTCGCGCAGCGCCTGGAGCACACCCATCGCGGTGACGTCGCAGGCCGCGAAGACCGCGTCGAGCCGGGGTTCGCGGGTCAGCAGTGCGACGGTCGCCGCGTACGCACGGGCCCGGGTGAAGTCGCCATCGGCAGAGATCACGGTGCGGGCCGCGCCGGCCGTCACCCGCAGGAACCCGGACCTGCGTTCCAGGGCGCACGGCGTGGACGGGCCGAAGACCGCGCCGATCCGCCGGCGGCCGGTGCTGATCAGGTGCATGGCGGCCTGGTAGCCACCGCTCTCGTTGTCCGGGGCGACGAACGTGACCCCGGGCGCGGACCGGCCCAGGGCTACCGTGCGGGAACGTCGTGCGTACGCCGCACCGGCCGGCCCGGAAACGTTGATCAGCAGCCGTCCGAACGGTGGGTCGTCGTCACCGGCGACAGTGGGCGCCTCGTCGACCCGGCGTACCTCCAGGGAGATGTCCTGATCGCCCAGCGCGCGCATCGCGCCGGTCAGCACCCGGCCGTAGAACGGTTTGGCGCTCATGGCGGCGGGATCCGGATCGACGATCAGCACCTCGATACGCTCGCGCCGCGCCGCGCTCGTCTTACCGGTGGCCAGCGCACGGGCCACCGCGTGCGGCTCGAAACCGAGCCGGGCGGCGACCGCGCGCACATGGTCGCGCATCGTTTCCGACGTGCCGTACATGCCGTTGATCGCCCGGGAGGCGGTCGCCCGCGACACCCCGGCCACGCGCGCGACGTCAGCGAGAGTGGTGCGCCTGCCGTCGGTGGCGGCGGCGGGGGTGGGTCGCTTTCGGTCCATGCCGGCAGCGGGGGTGGGGCGCTTTCGGTCCATGCCGGCAACGATAACGCCGATCGATGCCGGGCCTAGGGGCGCGGGAAGCCCATCGTCGGGTGTGGCGGGCCGTCCAGAGCGCTGGAGACGAGGTCGGCGAGCTCCCAGTACGACGGCTCGTCCTGCTCCGAGGCGTGGTACGCCAACCCGTTGACGACGCTCGACCAGACCGAGCCGCTCAGCGTCACCTGCGCCCTGGGCGAGGTGCTCTTGGCGGCGATCGCGATCGGCTCGTGGCTCGACCGGTCGCCGTTGGCGTACGTCTCGACCGGCCCCATCACATCGCTGATCTGGCGCCAGGCCGTGGTGGGCAGCACGACCTGGTAACCGCGGCTGTTGTCCAGGCCGAGGTCGTCCGGAGTCTTGCCGGCGATGGTGAATTCGCACCACGGCGACCAGCCGCCCGCCGGAACGGACGGCGGGGTGCCGCGCACCCGCCAGCGATACGACTCGCCCTGCCGGAGCCGGGTACCCAGCCGGGCGAAGTCCAGCGTCGCGGTCAGGACACGGTCGCCGAAGCGGTTGCCGGGCTGGTCGAGGTCCTGGGCATGGGCGCGGTCGCTGATGCCGCGCAACTGAACAGTGGATTCGATCTCGGTGAGGCCGGGCACCGGCGTGAACGACGAGGACAGCACCGGGAACACCGTGTCCAGGACCGGCCGGTCCGGCCCGGCGACGCAGTCCCGGCCATCGGTGGACATGCCGGTCGGCAACGCCGCCCCGGCGTACTCCGGGTCGGCGGGGTCCGCGGCGTCCTCGTCCGACCGTCCGGCGGTGCTGGTCCAGGTGTAGTCGCAGCTCACCGCCTCGGATCGGGGGTAGGGCCGGGTCGCGATGGCCATCTGGCAGGCGGCAAGCGACGGGGGAGCCGCCGGCCCGGCACCTGCTGCTCCGGCACCTACTGCTCCGGTACCTGCTGCTCCGGACTTTGCTGATCCGCCGTCTTCCGTGTCGCCACCGAACCCGGCGATCCGGGTCACCCCGGCCACCGTGAAGACGACAGCCACAGCCCCGACCGCGATCCACCGACGTGTCATCCGACCCCTCCTGCCGATCTGCTCGGATCGGCAGGAGGCGCGGCCGCTTGAGAATTTCGAGCGAATCCGCCCGCTGTTCGCGATCTGGCGAAGTGACGGGGTGGAACGCTACCGCTGTCCGCCGGCGGACTGCTGGGTCTCGACGCGGGCGATCAGCACCTTCAGCCGGCCGATCTCCTCGGTCAGTGCGGTGGTGCCGTCACGTGTGAGCGTGATCCAGGTGCGGCCGCGCTTGCCCTGGTAACCCTTCTCGATGTCGATCAGGCCGGCCGTCTCCAGCACGGACAGATGCTTGGAGAGGTTTCCGGCGGTCAGGTCGAGCTGGGTGCGCAGGTATCCGAACTCGACCCGCCGCGCCTCGTGGGTGATGGCGAGAATGCCCAGCCGCACCCGCTGGTGCACGACCTCGTCGAGGCCGGTGACCGGGTGGCCGTCAGTCACCGCGTCCTCCCGTCTGCCTTGGCGAAACCGACCCCGCCTGCCTTGGCGAAGCCGAACCGGCCTGCCTTGGCGAAGCCGAACCCGCCGGCCAGGAGCACGACGCCGACGATGAGCTGGGGCAGCGCCATCGACAGCCGGACTCCGGTGTTCGGCCCGGACGCCCAGCCCGGCGGTGTCATCCCCTCGGTGGTCGGCAGCACCAGCAGCACCAGCACCAGGTAGGCCAGGGTGAACACCAGCAGCGGCACGTTGCGTTCCACCTGGGACAGCACCAGCAACGCGAGCCCGATCAGGCCCCACGGTGCGATCAGCCGGTCCAGCACGATCCACCAGAACGGCATCGGGCCGCCGTCGAACGGCGGGTTGCCCGGGAAGTACGCGGCAGCTGCCGTGTACGCGGCCGCGATCACCACGGCCGTCACCGCGCCGGTGATCGCGTACGGCAGCACGCGGGCGCCCAGTCCCCGTGCCCGCGCGGCCCGCACGTAACTGACCGCGATCGCCGCGTAGGCGAGCAGGAGCGCGGGCGGCCAGTAGTAGAGCAGGCCCCGGCGGGCGAACACGCAGCCGCTGTCGTCGCAGTCCAGCTTCAGGAAGAACCAGTCGAACGGGATGGCCACGAGGGTCACCGCGGCCAGCACCAGAAGGGCGACCCAGGTCAGGCGCTGGTCACGGCGTACCCGGCCGGTCAGGTCACGCACATCGGCGAGGAGGCGGTGCGGATCATCGCCGGTGGATCTCGATTCAGCGGTCATGCCAATAGGTTTCCACAGCAAACCTATTGGCGCTACCCCTGATCTGAAACGGGCACGTAGGCTGAGGCGGGTCCCGGCACAGCACAGCGATACAGGCGGCGGAGCACATGGGTTACGTTCGGATCGGCGACGCCGACCTCTACGCGGAGGTCGCCGGTGCCGGCGAACCCGTGCTCCTGCTGCACGGTGGCTTCTGTTCCCTCGAATCACTGCGGGCGCAATCCGACGCCCTCGTTCCCGACCACCGGGTGTACGCGTTCGAGCGCCCCGGTCACGGCCGCTCCGCCGACATCGACGGCGACTACGACTACGCGCGGGGTGTCACCGACACCCTGGGCTACCTGGACGCCGCGGGTCTGGAGTCGGCGCACATCGTCGGCTACAGCGACGGCGCGATCATCGGCCTGCTCCTGGCCCTGTACCACCCGCAGCGGGTCCGGTCGCTGACCGCCATCAGCGCCAACCTGGACCCGTCGGCGTTCACCGACGAGGGCGCCCCGGTGCTGTCCCCGCTGGTGAAACCCGCCGAGCAGAAGCCCGACGCCGAGCGGATGCACTACGAGCGCCTCTCGCCGGACGGCCCCCGGCACGCCGACGTCGTGCTGGCGAAGCTGTTCCGGCTGTGGACCACCGAGCCGCACATCGACCCGGCCGACCTGGCCCGGATCACCGCGCCGGTGCTGGTGATCTCCGCTGACCGCGACACGATCCGTCCCGGTCACAGCCTGCTGATGGCCGCCTCGATCCCCGGCGCGCAGCTCTGCATCGTGCCGGGCACCACCCACAACCTCGTGGCCGAGCGTCCCGAGCTGATCAGCACGCTCATCCGCGACTTCCTGGACGATCAGGCACGGCGTAACAGCCAGACGAAATAGGGCGCTCCGACCAGGGCCATCATCAGACCGGCCGGGATCTGCGCCGGCGCGATCACGGTACGCCCGAGAGCGTCAGCGACACAGACCAGCAGGCCACCGAGCAGCATCGCCACCGGGATGATCCGCCGATGCCCGACCCCGACGAGGCTCCGGGCGATGTGCGGCGCGACCAGCCCGACGAAACCCACCACACCGACCGCGATCACACTGACCGCCGCCGCGAGCGCCGCGATGGTCAGCAGCACGAGCCGCGTCCGTTCCCGGCGGACACCGAAGATCCGCGGGGTGTCCTCGTCGATCGACAGCAGGTCGAGTTCCCGGCGCATGCTGAACACCACGGGGGTGGCGAGCAGCAGCACGATCACCACAGGCAGCACGTCGTCGAAGGTCCGGCCGTACGTCGTGCCGGACAGCCAGGTGAGAATCCGCGGCGTGTCCCAGGGATCGGCGCGCAGCAGCAGAAACGTGCTGATGTCGGTGAGCGCGTACGCGCAGCCGATCCCGATGAGCAGGAACCGGTCCGGCAGCAACCCGCCCCGCCAGGCCAGCAGCGAGATGAGGGTGAAGGTGGCGAGTCCCATCACGACGGCCGTGGCGATCAGTGTGGTCCGGCCGCCGGGCAGGTCCGAGGTCACCACGATCACCGCGCCGAGTCCGGCGCCCGCGGTGATGCCGAGGACTCCCGGTTCGGCGAGGGGGTTGCGGACCGTGCCCTGTACGACGGTTCCGGCGAGGGCGAGTGCCGCACCGGCGACGACCGCTGCCGCGACCCGGGGCGCCCGGTCGTCGAGCGCCCGGCCGATCAGGTCCGGCGCGGTGCCCTGCAGCCAGAGCGCGATGTCGCCGGTCCGCAACCAGAGGCTGCCGGTGAGCAGCCCGGCGGTCACCGCAGCGACGAGCAGCACTGCGGCGACAACCATGACCGTCAGGAAACGCCGCCGGGAGCGGACCGCCACCCGTGCACGGGGCGCCTCCCGGGTCGATCCGGCGTCGGGCAGCCGCAGTGCCAGGACCACGATGACGATGGCGCCGAGCAGCGAGGTCGGGATACCGGTCGGGATCGAGGCGGCCGCCTGAGCGCCGAGCACGGCCCGCAGCACCGCGTCGGCGAGCAGCACGAACAACGCGCCGACCAGCCCGCAGGCCGGGATCAGGAAGAGGTGCCGGCTCAGTACGCCGATGCGGTTCGCGACGAGGCGTACGGCGACCGGCGCCGCCAGCCCGACGAAGGCGAGCGGGCCGGCCAGGGTCACCGAGATGCTGGTCAGCAGGACGGCACCGAGGATGGCGAGGATCCGGGTGGAGCGGATCGGCACACCGAGCGAGGCGGCCGTGTCGTCGCCGAGCCCGAGCACGTCGAGGCGCCGGGCCAGCAGCAGGGCGGCGCCGAGCGTGACGGCGATGACCGGGGCGGCACGCAGGGCGGCGTCGATGTTCAGCTGCGCCAGGGAGCCGCTGCCCCAGGCGTACAGACCTGTGGTGTTCTCCTTGAAGAGGATGAGCAGGGTCGCTGTCGCGGCATCGAGGGCCATCGCGACCGCCGAGCCGGCCAGGATCAGCCGGGTCGAGGCGATGCCCGAGGCGCTGCCGACGAGGCCGAGCACGAGCACGGCGGCGAGCAGGCCGCCGCCGAACGCCACCACACCGGAGGCCCAGAGCGGCACGGTCAGGTTGAACGCGGCGACCGCGCACAGCGCGAAGTACGAACCGGCCGTGACGGCGAGGGTGTCCGGGGCCGCGAGGGCGTTGCGAGTGACCGACTGCAGCAGCGCACCGGCCGCGCCGAGCGCCACACCGACGGCGATCCCGGCGAACACGCGCGGCAGCCGGGAGCCGGTCACCACGTCGGCGATCGGCACGCCGCCGACCTGCTGATCCCGGGCGCCGGACACGAAGCGGACCAGGTCCCAGAATCCGACACCGGAGGTGCCCTGGGTGACGTGCCACAGCCCCACGGCGACGACCACGACGAGCAGGGCGGCCAGCACGGCCGCCCCGCTCGCGCCGCGCCCGAGCCCTACGGCGGGCAGCGCCCGCCGCACTCGGGTGTCGCTCACGCCTGGGTCAGGATCTTCACGTACGCGTCGATCGCCTGCTCGTTGGAGAGCGGGCCACCGGCGCCCCAGACACCGGCGGGGAAGGAGTACGCGCGCTTCTCCTTCACGGCCGGCAGTGCCGTCCAGATCGGGCTCTTCACGAGTTCCTTGACGTAGCTGTCCGGGGTCTCGTCGTCGGAGTAGAACAGCGTCGCGCTGCCGACCGCGGTGAGTCCTTCGATGTCGGTCTGCGCGAGACCGTACGACGGGTCGACGCCGCCACTGCCGTACGAGGCGTTGATCTTGTCGGTCCAGGCCGCGGTCATCCCGAGCTGCTCGCCGAGCTCGGTGAACAGGGCGCCCTTGCCGTACGGGCGGATGACGACGTTGCCGCCCTCGATCCAGCCGTCGAAGAACAGGAAGTCGGTGGCGGTCACCTTGGCGGCGGCGACCTTCGCCTTGGCCTCGGCGAGGTGCTCGTCGAACTGCTTGAGCACCAGGTCGGCGCGCTCGGTGCGGCCGGTGGCCGTACCGATCATCGAGAAGACCTTCTTCATGTTCGCGATCTGGCCGGACGCGTCGGCGCCGACCGTGGCGAGCACCGGCACACCCCGCTTCTCCAGCTTGGTGATCATCTCGTCGTCGGCCTTGTACGCCTCCACGATGATCAGGTCGGGGTTCGTGGCGTACAGCGCGTCGAGGTCGGGCTCACCGCGCTCGCCGGTGTCCACCACGCCGGCCGGCAGCGTCTCGGCCTTCACGTACGTGCCGTACCCCTTGGCGTCGGCGACCGCGACCGGGGTGAGGCACAGCGTCAGCAGGTCCTCGGTCTGCTGCCATTCCAGCACCGCGACGCGCTGGGCGGGCTTGGCCAGCTCCACCGTGCGGCCGACGCCGTCGGTGATCGACACCGGGCCGGTCGCGGTCGTCGTGGTGTCGTCGGCGCAGGTCTGCGACGTCGGGGCGGCCGAGCCGCCGGCGGCGGGCTCCTCGACCTCGGTGGTGCCACAGGCCGTGACGGTCACGGCGACCGTCGCGGCAAGCGCCGCGAGGCGGATGAGGGATGTCATGCGAGTCCTTCTTTAGATGATGCGAATTTCCGGTTGCGGGCGGGATGCCGCCCGACAGGGTCGATGCGCAAGCGCCCGGACCGCGGGTCCACCTCGACCTCGACACGCAGGCCGTAGACCTCGCTGAGATGCTCGGCGGTGAGCACCTCGACGGGATCACCCGCGGCGTGCACCCGCCCGGCATGCAGCAGCACCAGCGTGTCCGCGACCCGCGCCGCATGGTCGAGGTCGTGCAGCACGATGCCGACGGCGACACCGTGGTCGTCGGCGAGATCGCGTACCAGATCGAGGGTTTCGATCTGATAGCGCAGGTCGAGGTGGTTGGTCGGCTCGTCCAGCAGCACGACGCCGGTCTGCTGCGCCAGGCAGGCGGCGAGCCAGACCCGCTGCATCTCGCCGCCGGAGAGTTCGCCGACCGCCCGCTGCGCCATGTCCTGCACGCCGGTGACGCGCAGGGCCCGCTCGATCGCGTCGCGGTCCGCGGCGGACGGCCCGGCGAAACGGCGCCGGTGCGGATGCCGGCCGAATCCGACGACCTCGCTCACCGTCAGCCCGTGCGGGGCCTGCCGGGACTGCGAGAAGAGCGTGACCTCGCGGGCGAACTCCCGTGCGGTGAGCAGCGACACGGCACTGCGGTCGAGCAGCACCTCGCCGTCGTCCACCCGATGCAGCCGGGCGAGGGCGCGCAGCAGCGTGGACTTCCCGCTGCCGTTCGGACCGACCAGTGCCGTGACCTGGCCGGGTGCCAGGGTCACCGAGACGCCGTGCACCACCGGGGTCTTCCCGTAGCGAAGCAGCAGCTGTTCACCACGGAGGAAGACTGGGGGCATGAGGGGGACTCCGTTAGTAAGGGTTGCCTTGCCTTACGGAGGCTAAGTGATGATCAACTTGTCGGCAATCCCGCACTCAGGACAGGCGATACGGGAATCCGGACATCAGGCCGGATACGAGGACGCCTTGGCGAGCAGCCCCGGCGTCACCTTCATCACCCGCCGGAACGCCGCGATGAACGTGCTCGGCTGCGAGTATCCGAGCTGCTCGGAGACCTCGCGCACGTCAGCGCCCGCGGACAGCAGGGCGAGCGCCTCGTGCACCCGCAACGCCTGCCGCCACTGCGCGAACGACAGCCCGGTCGCCTCCCGGAAGGCCCGGGTGATGGTCCGCTCACTCATCCCCAGATGCGCCGCCCACTCCTGCAGGCCCCGATCGTCGGACGGGTCGTCGAGCAGCGCCCCGGCGATCGGGTCGATCCGCGGGTCCCCGGGCACCTCCAGCGCCAGTTGCCGCTCCGAAGGTTCAAGAACGTCAAAGACCACAGCTTCGGTACGCGCCCGCGCATCAGCGTCGAGGTCCTTGCGCGCCAGCCGGAGCAGCAGCGACTCCAGCAGCGGCGTCATCGTGATCGACGTCGGCCCGGCGAACTCGACAGGTGTGCGCCCGGGATCGAAGAAGGCGTCGTGCAGTTCGGCGGACGCCGTGAGCCGGCCCCCGTGGACCACCCCGGCGGGCAGCCACAGGCCGAACCCGGCCGGCACCGTGAAGATCCGGTTCCCGATCCGCGAGGTCAGCGTCCCGCCGCGCACCCACACCAGCTCGTGCATCGGATGCGCGTGCGGCAGCCAGTCGGTAGCGGCCCCGGGCACCTCCGACTCGGCCACGATCGCGAGCGGCCCCAGATCGCCGGCCGGCACCGACACGGCCCGGCGAACCACCGTCCCCGGGTCACGCCGCCAGGTGCCGAGGCTGAGGTCGTCGTGGACCGCCGGGAACATGCGGCAGAGCTTACCGGGGGAATACTCCGTACGCTATACGGTGTTCTGCCGTTACCGACCTCTCACCGGGAGACCGCATGAGCCTGAACCGCCAGCTCCACCGCTTGCTCGAAGCGGGCGTCGCCGACGTCGCCGGCAGCAGCGCGGCGGAACTCACCGCCTGCGTCGCCGCCCTGCCCGACGAGCCGCAGAGCGTGCTCGTCGTGCATCCCGCCCTGGCCACCGCCCGCCAGTTGGCGCCCCTGCTGCGCCGTGACGACAAACCCGGATTCGTCGTCGAGGACCTGACCGACCTGGAGGAATTCGTACCGATCGAAGGTCTTGATCTGCCCGACCGGCCGCTCTATCTGATCCGCGAGTCCGACCGCGGCGACGACATGCGCAACTGGAGCCCCAACGAGGCGTTGCCGGTGATCCGCGAACGCGGGCGGACGCCACTCACCGTGAACGAGGGCATCAGCTGGCTGCTGCAGGACCCGAAGGTGCTCGAGCCCAACCACTGCTTCATGACCATCGGCGACCGCAAGCGCAGCGCAAGCGGCCTCGACGCCCGGACGCCGGCCATCTGGATCAGCGGCGGCACCGGGCGTGACGGCACGGCCCGGCGGCGGGCGCCGAAGGTCGGCTGGTGCTGGGCCGGCAACCGGCACACCTGGCTGGGGTTCGCCTCGGCCCGTGACCGGGTCTAACTAACTGTCAACGGCCCGGGCGACCCGGCGGGACTCGATCGCGATCTGGCGCAGCATGCCGCCCAGCGTCACGTCGTACCCGAGGAAGTGGAGCCCGGGCCGCGCGGCCGGACCGCCGTGCACATGCGGGACCCCGGTCTCGTCGAACAGTGCCGGGTCGTCGAACAGTTCGCCCAGCCCGGTGCCGTACCCGGTGGCGGCGACGACCACGTCCGGTCGCAGGCTCGTGCCGTCCGCGAGCAGCACCGATGTGGCGTCGAAACCCCGCACCGCGGCGACCGGGCGGACCCGGCCGGCGATCACGTCGCGCACGATGCCGACGTCCTGCACCGGCACGTACCGCTGGGTGCGCAGCCGGGTCTTCAGCCCTTCGGCCGGGCGGTCGATGCCGTACGGTCGCAGGTCCGGCATCTCCATCCTGCCCATCGTGGCGGCGAGGGTGTTGACGAGGCGTTCCGGCAGGCGGCCCAGCAGCAGGCCGTTCATCTGCGCGGGCCAGCCGGCTGTCTCGCGGCGCACGATGTGCGGCGGCGTCCGGATCGCCAGGCTCACCGATGCGGCGCCGCCCTCGGCCAGGTCGGTGGCGATCTCGGCGCCGCTGTTGCTGGGGCCGGCCACCAGCACGTCCTTGCCGGCGAACGGCCCGGCGTTGCGGTACCGCGAGGAGTGCAGCAGCGTGCCGGTCCACTCCTCGCGGCCCGGCCACTGCGGCACGGCAGGCGTGTGCAGATATCCGGTCGCCACGACCAGCGTCCGCGTGGCGTGCTCGGAGCCGTCAGCGAGCCGCAGCGACCAGCCGTCGGCCCCCGGCTTCACGCTCGTCACCGTCGTGTGGGTACGCACGTCGACAGCGAAGCACCGGGCGTACGCCTCGAGATAGCGCACCAGGTCGTCGCGCCTGACCCACCGCCCGAACTCCCGGGGGATCGGCATGCCGGGGAGGCCGGACAGGCCGCGGACGGTGTGCAGCCGCAGCCTGTCGTACCGGCCCCGCCAACTGGTGGCCACGCCCGGGCCGCGTTCCAGCACGACGCTGTGCACGCCGCGCGCCTTCAGCTGAGCAGCCACGGCGAGGCCCGCCGCCCCGGCGCCGAGCACTGTCACGTCTGCCATGCGCCGAGTGTCCTCGACGGATGATCGGCGCGCAGCCCGTCGAACCGTCAATTCCCGGCGGCGTGCTGCTCCTCCTGCCGGGATCGGCCTGATCGCTGGGAGCATCAAGCATCAGGCGCAGCCGCCTCTTCCGCCTCGGCTCCGCGGATCACCCGCCGGCGCGTCGGTCCGGACCGTTTCCGCTGGTGACGTCTGCCTGCCATCAATGCGGCAGATCCCGGCGACGGCCTCGGCGACCTCTGCGGGCGACCCGTGCCCGCCGTCGACCACGACGTCCTCGACGGCAGCCTCCCGCAGGATCCGATCGAGCGTGCCGCACCGCTCCAGATGCCACGCCAGTCCGGCCGGATCGTCACGATGCCGCTGCCGCAACCGCTCCCGCACGGTCTCCACACTGGTCGCGAGCCGGCACGCCGTCAGCGGAACACCGATCGCGTCCTGGTAGCCGTCCCGCTCGGCCCGGCTCTCCACCACCCCGGCCAGTACCAGCAGCCTCGCACCGTCGTGAAGAAAGTTGCGGGCGACCGCCCGCAGGTTCCGCAGGGTGATCCCGCCGTTGAACGGATCGCCGGGCGGGCTGGGCCACGACCGCCGCAGCCAGTCCACGTCGATCACCGCATGCGGAACCCCACGCTGGGTGAGCAGATCACCCAGCGCCTCCGCGACCGCCGTCTTTCCGGCACCCACAGTGCCGGTCACGAGCAAACCCTCTGGGGTACGCGTGTTCACCATCGTCCTCCACCATGGAGAGCATGACGACGACCATCATCCCTGAAGATCACCTGGACCTGCTCGAACGGCCGCTCATCGCTGATCTGGCGACGGTTCGTGAGGACGGAACCCCGCAGGTGAATCCCATGTGGTTCGCCTGGGACGGCGAGTTCATCCGCTTCACGCACACCAACTTCCGCCGCAAGTTCCGCAACATCTCGGCGAACCCGGCGGTGGCGATCTCGATCGTGGACGCGGAGAACCCGTACCGCTACATCGAGGTGCGCGGCGTCGTCGAGCGCATCGATCCGGACCCGACCGGCGCGTTCTACGTGGAGCTGGCGAAGCGTTACGACGCCCCGTTCGGCATCGAGCCCCCGAAGGACGCCCCGGACGGGTGATCTTCGTGGTCCGCCCGACGGCGGTCGGTCGCCGCTGAGCCGCCCCCGCTGAGCCGAGCGCCACCACCGATAGAACATCCAACTAGGTTCCTAGGATGCTCTATCGGTGGTGGCGCTCGGCATAATCGACGTCATGACGTATCCGCCCCCGCTGTACCACGGCGACAAAGGCGAGGTCTCCGCCACGTACCGGCCCGCCGCCACCGAGCCCGAGCTCGTCTATCCGAACGGCACCAGGATTCACTACCTGTCGACGGGCGAGTCCACGAACGGCCTGTTCGGCCTCTATCGCTGGGAGTGCGGCCCCGGCGTCACCGGCCCCGAGCCGCATTTCCACCACAGCCTGGCCGAGTCGTTCTACATCCTCGACGGCGTCCTGCGCATCTACGACGGCAGCCGCTGGATCGACGCCGAGCCCGGCGACTGGGTGCACGTCCCGCCCGGCGGCATCCACGCCTTCAAGAACCACTCCGGCACCCCGGTGAAGATGCTGCTGCACTTCGCGCCCGGCGCGCCCCGCGAGGGCTACTTCGAAGGCCTCACCGAGATCGCCGAGATGACCGACGAGCAGCGCACCGCCTTCTACCTGGAGCACGACAACATCTGGCAGTGAGGATCAGCCGTGCGAAACACCGTACCGATCTGGCGCGCAGCGGGCGAGTCGGGCGACGCCGCTGCCGCGGTGACCGCCCTCAGCCCGGAGGCGGTCCTGATCTCCCCGATCACCGAACAGTTCACCTTCCGCGGGCACACCCAGATCGGTGGCCTTCTCGAGGTGGCGTTCGCGACGATCGACGACATCACCTACACCGACCAGGTCGCCGAAGGCCGCACCGTCGCGCTGTTCTATCGCGCGACAGTGTCCGGCACCCCGATCCATGAGGCACAACGCCTGCGCCTGGGCGAGGACGGGCTGATCACCGAGATCACCCTTTACATCCGGCCGCTGCCCGCCCTGACGCACCTGATGACCACGCTCGGCCCAGCCCTGGCCCGCCGTAACAACCAGCCCGGCCTGGCCCGCGTGATCCCCGTCGCGGGCGGCCTCCTGCACTCGATGGCCGCCACCGGCGAACGCCACATAATGCCCAAAGCCCGACCCCGCTGACCGCACCGGCGGCCGGCTGCACCCGCTGCCGGCGGTCGGCTGCACCGGCTGCCGGCGGTCGCGCACGCACGGCGGATCGGCTGCCGGCTGTCAGCTGTCGCGCATCACGGAAGCCTCCGGAGGCCACATTGCTGGAATGCGTTCGAGCAGCCCGTCGGCGTACACATCGCGCAGTTTCAGAGGCTTGAGATGCACGTAGCCGATGTGGCAGTCGCAGAGTGAGTTGCTGCAGGCTCGCGGCCGTAAGGCCGTGCGCCACGTCCCGTCGTAGAGGTTGCCGATCGGCGCCGGGATGAAGTGGCAGCGGCGCACCGTGCCGTCGCCGAGCACCGAGATCGCGGTCTCGCCGGCGTGGCAGGGCAGCCCGAGCGAGACGTGCGGGCGCACGCTGTCGCCGAAGCGGGGGTCCAGCGCGGTCCATCGCCGTTCCTCTGCGGCGGTGTAGACGTGCCCGTCGGCGGCATTGATCCACAGGTAGACCGACGGCGGCAACGACGCTCGCAGCTCGACGGCCGCGTCGTGGTGATCGGGCAGGCCGACGACGCCGATGGAGTACCGGATGCCGAGCGCGTCGAGTTCCCGGCACCGGGCGAGGAACCGCTCCAGCGTCACCTGCCCGGGGTGAAATGTCGCCCACAGTGCCGCCACCTGCGGGTTCGCCGCCGCCAGCCAGCCGGTGCGGGCGGCCAGGTTGGTCTGGATGGCGACCCGGGCGACGTGCGGGAGGTGGGAGAGTTCGACGATGGCGTCGCGGTACCAGGATCGGGTCAGGCCCTCGCCCCACGGGGTGAAGAGCACGGACAACCGTCGATCGGCAGTCTCCCGCACCCACCCGATAAATCGCTGTAAATCCGATTTGTCACCTCGCAAAAACGCCGGCGGGTCGACGCGCTTCGCGAACGGGCAGTACGGGCAGTCGTAATTGCAACTCGCGAGCGGCCCCCGATAGAGCACGTAGAGATCGTCACCGGACGACATAAGCCTGCATCGCTTCCCGAACCGGCCCGGAAACCAGCCACGGCCCGATCGCGTCCGAATAGGCCAGCCCTTCCGCCGTCAGCACCGACAACGAGGAATCCAGCCAGCCCCGGCCGGCCAGCGCCGACAGCTGCGGGAAATCCTCCTCGTGCCGGGTGCCGAATCGCGCCTGATAAGCCGCCGGGTCCACCCCCTCAGCCCGTAACAACGACTTCAGCAACCATCGCCGCCGCTGCTCGACCTCGTCGAGCCGGAATCCGATCTCCGCGTACCGGAAGTCGGAGGCCGGCCGCGACAGGTAGTCGTCGATGACCGCGCGAACCTCGGAAACCGAGACCGCGTAGTCGAACGAGTAGTGCAGCGACGTGGTGTACGACCGCGCGCCGCACCCCAGCCCGATCATCCCGTCGTCCTGGCAGCAGTAATCCGGCCCCTGCACCACGGGCGCGTCAGAGCGCCGGAACTGCCGCATCGATTGCTGCACATATCCGGCGCCGGTCAGCACCACCACGGCCTGCCGGTACAGCGCCAGCCGATCACGATCCCAGTCGGCCCGGGTAGCGGCCCGCCGCCCGAGCCCGGTCAGCGGGCGCACATACAGCGGGTACAGATAGAGCTCCTCCGGCCGCCACCGCAGCGCCTCGTCCAGCGAGTGCTGCCACGTCTGCGCGGTCTGCCCGTCGATCCCGTAGATCAGATCGACGTTGAGCACCGGAATCCGGCTGTCCCGGATCGCTGCCAGCGCGGCCTGCACCTCGGTCAGCCGTTGCGGCCGGCCGGCGGCCCGCGCCTCACTGTCCAGGAAGCTCTGCACACCCATGCTGATCCGGGTGGTGCCGTGCGCCGCGAGCACGGCGAGCCGGTCCGGTGTGGCGGTGGCCGGCGAGGTCTCGACCGACAACGGCAGCGCATCGCCGAACGCCGAGGAGACGATCTCGAACAATGAGGTCAGCTCGGCGGCGGTGAGATATGTCGGCGTGCCGCCACCGATCGCCAGCTGCGCGAACGAAGCATCGGTGGCCAGGCTCGATCGCACCTCCTGCGCCTGCCGGCGCAACTGCGTGAGGTACGCCCGAACCTGCTCCTGCGGCGGGTTGGCCCGGGTGAACAGATTGCAGAACCCGCACCGCATCTCACAGAACGGCAGATGCACGTACCCGAACAACGCGTCCTGCCGCTCGGAGCCCCACACGTCGCTCAGCAGCGGCCGGGGCTCGAGTTTCCGATAGGCGGTCTTGTGCGGGTACGCGTACAGATAACCCTGGTACGGCGACGTCATGCCGGATCCAGAACGAATTCGGCGTACGGCACCGTCCACACCGTCTCGTGCGCGACCCGATGACCGACGTGCCCGTCCTCGCCGTACAGCGTCCCGTGATCCGAGCAGATGATCACCTGGACGGGCCGTCCCCGCCCGGCGACCAGCGCGAACAGCCGATCGAGCTGGCCGTCGACGTACTCCAGAGCCGCGGCGTGCGTCTCCACGGTGTCGGCCGTGGCCCCGGGCAGGTAATGCTTGTTCGGCTGGTGCAGAGCAGCGACGTTGAGGAAGGTGAAGAGTGGCCGCCCGAGATCAACACTCTCCAGAAGGGTGCCCAGAACCCCGATCTGCGCCCCCAGGCCGTCCACTGCCGTCACCCCGAACGACGGGTACCAGTGCGACTCCGCGAACATCCCCGGCAGCACCCGCCCGAGCGGCGCTGCCGGGTTGAAGAACCCCACCCCGCCCAGGCACACCGTGTGATAACCCGCCGCGGCCAGCCCGGCCGGCAGGTCCGCCGCGTCGAAGACGAACGTGTCCGGCCCACTGGACTCACTGCCACCGAACCGGGCCGCGAACAACCGCTCGTGCGGCCCCGGTGTCACCGGCGTCGGCAGGAACCCGGCGAAGAACGCGTGATGCGCCGCGTAGGTGAAACTCGCCGGCGTGTGCCGCCGCTGCCACACCCCGCCGGGCAGCACCTTTGCCAGCTGCGGTGTGCGGCCCTGGTCGAGGCAGCGCGCCGCCACGTCGTACCGCAGCGTGTCGAGGGTGACGAACAGCAGGTCGTGGGTGCCGATCAGCGCGCGCATATCGCCGCCACCTGGTCACCGTAGGTGTCGTGCCCGTTGAGCAGGTCACCGAACGCGTTCACCTCGGCCACCGCATGGTCACGCCACCCCGCCCGGAACATGAGATCGACACCGACGTGCAGGGTACGCGGAAACAGCGCACCCACCCGTGCGCAGGTCTCCATCGCCGCCGCCCACGCCTTCTCGCCGGCCGCCGAGCGGACCGCGTCGACGTCACCGCGCGCGTTGCCGAGGTGCAGGTTCGTCATCGGCGACCGGCTGGTCCGGACCACCACGTGCCGTGGCTCCCCGGCGATGACCAGTACCCGCAGGTCGAGGACCCGGTCGCCGAGGGAGGCTTTCGGGTACCACCGCTCGACGTGCAATCCGTCCGGTGCGAGGCCGTCGACGATCGCTGCGATGGTGGCTTCGTCGTCGTATCGGCGTACCCGAAGGTTGTTGAAGAGCAACCCGCCGCTGAGCTCGACCGAGGTGACCGCCATGACCCGCCGCCCGGAGGCGGCGACAGCGAGCACGCCGGACGCCGACGAGCCGTAGGCGGTTTTCACGAACGCGCGATGCCACCCGGACGCCCGCAGCGCCGCATAGCCGCTGATCGGCGGAAGCGCCTCCGGCACCGGGATCCCGGCGGCGGACAGCAGCGCGTGACAGTCCGGCTTGGACGTCATCGCCAGGATGTCGGCGGGCTGGTTCAGCAGCGTGCCACCACCGGCCTCGACCCGATCGAGCGCGACCCGAAACCCGGCGAACGCGGCAGCGGTCCCGACGATCTGACCCTCGAGCGCGGGAGGAGCCGACCGCAACAGAGCATCAACCTCGGCGTCCTCACCCGGCGAATCGATGCGCACCAGACAATCCGGACCCGGCACTCGCCCGGAGACCAGCACGTCACGCCACGGATGGACAGCGGGTGCGGGCAGCCCGGCCCGCCGCACCGCGTCGAGGAACAGGGTGACCCGCCGGTTGGCGGGATTACCGACGACGGCGAGAGGCATCACTCCGAGACCGCGGTGTAGCGGCCCCACTCCTCCTCCTGCTGCCGGTCGGACACGTCGACGGCGACGCCCGGCAGCTCCTCGACGATGCGCTGCGCCAGCTCCGGTGACAGGAAGTGGTGGCTCAGATCAAGCGATTTCAGGTGGGTGAGCGGCTGCCCGGCCAGCAGCGCCTCACCACCGGCGTCACCGAGCATGCCTTTCGACAGGTCGAGGCTGGTCAGCCGGGCGACGATCGGCGCCGCCGCGACGGCCTCGGCGATCTGGTCGGCGATCTCCGCGTTGCGCAGGCCGAGGTGGGTGAGCGCGGGCAGCGACCGCCCGGCCAGGATCGGCGCCAGGTCGTCGACGGTCGCATCACCGCCGTAGTTGTCCACGCCGAGCCACAGCTCCAGATGGGTCAGGTTAGGCACGTCCCAGCCGGCGACGTTCTCCACCACGCTCGCGGGCAGCCCGCCGGACTGCAGCACCAGCTCACGCAGCCCCTGATGATGGATGCGTTTCTTGAACGCGAGCCCCTCCGCACCACGCACCCACAGGCTCTCCAGCGCGGGGAACGTGAGCAGGATCGGCGTGAGGTTGGCCTGCTGGATCCAGGAGATCTCACACTGCTCGAAGCTCATCTCACCGATGAACAGCGCTTTCAGGGTCGGCAGCCGCTCCGCGTTGTCGACCAGCAACTCCACCGGGAACGCGGACTCGTACGCCTCGCCCCACTCACCGATGATCAACGCGGTCGGCCCGGCCGGCCCGGTCCGGGCGAGGAGCCGCTCGAAGGCGGCCGTGAGTTCGTCGCCACCCGACTCGTAATCCATGTCGATGCGCCACGCCACCGCCCCCGGATCACCCGGGCTCTCCTGCGCGTCAGCCGCCACCACAGGCAGCCCCGCGAACGTCGTCAAAAACTCGTTGATGGTCACCGGACTCCCTCGGCCGCCGTCGACAACGCCGGAAACCTAGCAGCCCCCACCGACACTTTTTATTTGATACGCGTAACCGCAGGCGCCCGTCATCTTCCGGGCGACTGACGCCCGTTCCCCCGGCGCGACCCGCCGCCGGCCCCGGCGTTCCCTTCCGGTCAGCCGTTGGGCCGGTACTCGATGGCCTGCAACGACCAGCTGTTGCCGTCCGGGTCCCGGAAGTGGACGAAGTTGCCCCACGGCTGCACGTCCACCTCGCCGGCCTCGACATCCACCGCCAGCAGCTGCTTGCGCGCCGCCTCGGCGTCCGCCACGACAACCTGGATCTCCTGGCTGCCCGGCGCCTTCTCGGTGATCCCGTCCCCGATCACGATCGAACACGCCGACCCGGGCGGGGTGAGCTGCACGAACCGCAGGCCCTCGGACACCTGGTGATCGTGGTCGGCGTGGAAGCCGATCCGCTCGTAGAACGCCTTGGCCCGGTCGACATCGGTGACCGGCACGGGGATGAGCTCAATCTTCCACGTCGCTGTCATAGGTCCATCCTCACCACGATTGCGGTCAGTTCCTGTCCTTTACGCACCGGTTCCATGCCGACGGGGTAAGAGAGTGTGATGGCGACCTGCAACCTGTGCCCGCCCGGCGAGCGCGACTTCCCCGACGACGAGATGGCCGCACACCTGCGTTCCACTCATCCCGACGTCGACATCGACGGAACGCGTACCAGCGACGACAGCACCATCGTCCACGACGCCGCCCTCGGCCCAGCCACCGCGCAGGCATCCGATCCGGCCACCGCGCAGGCATCCGATCCAGCCACCGCGCAGGCGTCGGAGCCGGCCCCGCAAGCGTCGGAGCCCGCACCGGAAGAGGAGGGTGACTGGCGCGAGTGACGCGCCGGCCGCCGACCGTCAGCCCGCCGATCCGTTGAGCAGCGCGGCCTTGATGATCCGGACCGCTTCGTCGGTGTCGAGGCCCACGCTGGCGACCACCGCCGCGTAATCGGCGGCCGCCCGCAGCGCCCGCTCGCGCCCCTGC
The DNA here is from genome assembly GCF_050955685.1 of Actinoplanes sp. CA-015351. Lineage (NCBI taxonomy): Bacteria > Bacillati > Actinomycetota > Actinomycetes > Micromonosporales > Micromonosporaceae > Actinoplanes > Actinoplanes sp. CA-015351. The sequence continues at coordinate 4,216,901 of NZ_CP192102.1, read as the reverse complement.
TCACCGGCCGCCGACACGAACGACCCGGCCGCGCCGCGGGTCTCGATCAGCCCCGCGTCCTCCAGCTCCCGGTATGCCCGGCCGACAGTGTTCACCGCCAGCCCCAGATCGGCGGCGAGCCGGCGGATCGCCGGCAGGCGGGCGCCCACCGCGAGGGTGCGCTCCTGGATCTGCCGGGCCAGTTGTCCGCGGAGCTGCTCGAACGGCGGAACCGGCGACGCCGAGTCGATGACGATCACGGGTTCACCGGCACACCCATGGCGCGCCGCGCCACCGTGCCGCTGGACGGGGTCCGCGCGTTGATCACGATGAGCGCGACGGTGCCCAGCACGACGAAGGCGAGCCAGGCGGCCATCCACCAGCCCGGCACCGCGGCGAGCAGCGACACCACGGGCAGGCACCACACCACTGTCGGCGCGGCCAGGTTGCGGGCGTCCTCGACGCGCATGACGGCGTCGGCGGTCAGCGACACCTCGTCGTCGGCCACCGCCGGGTGCGTGAGCAGGTGCCGCAGCTGAACACCCATGCCGGCCCCGACCCCGCACAGCCCGATGAGCAGGATCGTCGCCTCGATGCCGGGCAGGGCGCCGATCGCCACCACCAGCGCCGCGGCGAACGTGACAAGCGCGAAAACCGCACGCGGTACGCCCAGCAGGGTGCGCCAGCCGAGCCGCCCCGGATGGGCCACCCGCCGGGCCAGCGTCGCGGCGGCCCGCCGGTCGGCCCGGCGTACCTGCTGGTCGATCAGCGCGAGGCCCGCCACCAGGGTGATCACCGCCGCGCTCAGGTACAGCAGCGACGTGCCCGGGTGTGGCTCGTCGCCAAGGGTGAGCGTGTAGACGAGGGCGACCGCGATCAGGAACAGGGCAAGCAGCACGCTGGCAGCGATGCCCGCCCGCCGCCGGGCGGTCAGCCGTGCGGCGATCAGCGGTGCCGCCCGGTCGCCGGCCAGTCCGTGCTGGGCGAGCCACGAGCCGGCCTGCTCGATCTCATCGGTCATGACGACCACCTCGATGTCTCAAGTCTTGTCGCATCAGCTTGAGACAAGACTTGAGACAAGTCAACGGGCAGAGCGCGCCAGGTGCGGCATCAGCGGATTGCCGACGGGTCCCGGCCCGGTCGCCCATATAACGGTTGACGTTATATTCAGTCGAGCGTAACGTCACCGTCCATGCAGGAACCCACCTTCTTGATCCTCACCGCCCTGGCGGAGGAGCCCTCGCATGGCTACGGGGTGATCCGCGCCGTCCAGACCCTGTCCCAGGGCGAGGTGGTGCTGCGGCCCGGCACGCTCTACGGCGCCCTCGACCGGCTGTCCGAGCAGGGCCTCGTCGAGGTCGACCGGGAGGAAGCGGTCGGCGGCCGCCTCCGGCGCTACTACAGGCTCACCAGCGACGGCGCCGCGGCCCTGTCTGCCCAGGTCGAGCGCCTGCGCCGAAACGCCAGCGCGGCCGAGGCCGGCCTGCGCCGTTTTCCCAACCTGGGAGTCGCCCGATGACCACGATCAGCCTCCAGGACGAGCGTCGCTACCGGCGGCTGCTTCTGGCGTACCCGGGCGCCTATCGCCGCCGGCACGGCGACGAGATCCTCACGACGCTGTTCGACCTCGCGGACGACGGCAACGGCCGGCTGACCGCCGGGCAGACCTTGCATCTGGTCGCCTCCGGCGTGCGGCAGCGATTCCGGGTGCCGCCGCGGCCGCTGACCGTGCTGGCCGCCCTGCTGGCCGCGGTGACGGTGGGTGGGTTCGGCGCGACAGCCGGCAACTGGCTGGCCTGGCAGAGCGCCGACCGGGTGCCGACACCGGCCGAGGCGGGCGCGCTCACCTCGGCCATGGCCGACCTGCCCCGGCCCAGCATCGAGCAGTGGCAGACCGCGATGAACGGTCCTGGCATCATCAGCACCATCTCCGGCGCCGGCAGCTACGACCCCGACCGGGTCAAGACCGCCCTGACCGCGACAGGCTGGCACATCACGTCCTTCGCCGAGGAGATCACGAGAACCGCCATCGGTTTCGGCACCGACGAGGAGAGCACCATCCCGGGGCGCGCCGCCCGCTTCACCGCGACGAAAGACGGCCTGAGCCTCAAGGGCTCCACCGAGACCATGGACGGCGGCCCCCGGCCCGACCTGGACGGCGGCACCTTCGCGGGCGTCGACATCACGACCGACGTGACCGGCGCGATCGTCCCACTGACGATCGCAGGCCTGCTGCTGGGCGCCGTCACCGGCTGGCTGCTGACCGCTGCGGTGGCCTACCGGATGCGCACGGCCGGCTCCCGCCACCGCCGGACAGCGGCCGGCCTCTCCGCCCTGTCCCTCACAGCGGCCGCGGTCCCGGCCTTCGTGGCCTACTGCGAGTTCTACCAGGTGATGACCTACGACCCGCACGCCCCGAACCAGTACGTCGGCTACGGCCCCCACGACCAGATCCCGGCCTCCGCGGTACTGATCGGCACCGCCCTAGCCGCACTGTCCCTGGCCGCAGCCATCCGAGCAGCCACCCACCGCCCCAACCCAAACCTGACCCCGGTCAGTTCTTGAGCCCGGTCAGTTCTTGAGCCCGGTCAGTTCTTGAGCCCGGTCAGTTCTTGAGCCCGGGTCAGGTCCTGAGCCCGTTCAGCTTTTGAGCCCGGTCAGCTTCGAGCCCGGTGAGTTCCCGGCTCCGAGCCGAAGCTGACTCCGGTCAGCTCCCGAGCCCGGTCCCGCTGAGGCCCGGTCCCGCTGAGGCCCGGTCCCGCCGAAACGCAGTAAGCGTGTCGTTCAACCAGTTCGGCTGGGCTCGGTGCCCTTCTGGTGATGGGCCGGTCGCTGGCGAACTCGGCCCCCTGTCGGCGATCTTGAGCGTTTCTGCTCTTCCAGGCGGGCTCGGGTTTCGTCATTTGTGGAGCGGTGGTGGGTTCACAGCGGCGTGCCGGTTTCCTCGGTGCGAGGCGCCGCTCGGAGATCTTGTGCGGTTCGACCGGCTGATCGACCACGAGTGCACGAGTTTGCGTGACGGTCACCCGTGGCATGCCGGTTTCGGGTGGTCTGCGGCATTGTGATGACGCTCTGCCACGACAGCGGGTGGACGTGCCGGATCGTGGAGAGTCGTGGGTGTTCTATTCCCCACCGGTCTCCACGGTTTCCCCACCGGCCTCCACGGTTCGGCCAACGCGGTGTTTCACAGTTTCGACTGGTGAACGCGGCGCTTCACGACACGGCGAGGTGGCGAGGTGGCGAGGTGGCGAGGTGGCGACGTGGCGAGGTGGCGACGTGGCGAGGTGGCGACGTGGCGAGGTGGCGAGGTGGCGACGTGGCGACGTGGTGCTTCGCCGATCTTGTGGAGTTCGGAGAGCCGTTTGCGCGTAATTCCGCAAGATCGGCCGGGCCTTTTCGATCTTGTGGAGTTGTGTGGAGACGTCTGCGGGGAAGTCCACAAGATCCAGGCCGAGCAGAGCAGCGCGGCGCAACGCGGGTCAGCGCGGGTCAGCGCGGGTCAGCGGGGCAGCGGGGCAGCGCGGGGCAGCGGGGCGGAGCCCGGGGCAGGGCGGAGCGCGGGGGGGTTATTGCGGCATGGGGCCGATTCTGCCGACGGTGATTTGCTGGGTGCACAGGGTTACGTTCGGGTCGTTGGCGCGGAGCTGGACCGCGTCGCCGTGGCCCTGCAGCTGGAAGAAGATCTGGCTGAGGCCGCGTCGCGCCTCGAACGTGTGCTTTGCCTCGCCCAGCTGGAACTCGACGGTCGAGTCGCCGGAACTGAGGTATCCGATGTGGATCCACCACGGCCAGTCCGGGGCGGTTCCCTGCAGCGGGATCCGGAGGGCGCGGCCGGAGGCGATGCGGTGGCCGCAGTCGGCTACCGGGCCGGGGACGATGTCCAGGCCGTCCACGATTGCCGGCCGGATCCGGCCCCGGTCGTCGAACATCGACGCCTGGACGGCCTCGGTCACGAAGACCGGCTTCAGCGGTGCCGCGCGGAAGAAATGTGACTGCAGGTTGTCCGGGTGGAAATAGCCGGCGACCACCCGATCCGGCACGATGTTGTCCACCATGGCGGTGCCGGGAGGCGCTCCGGCCAGCTCTTCCTGTGCCGTCTTCAGGTAGTCCCGGCCGTCCTTCGTCTCCCACACGTCGTTGAAGCGGTCGATGCTCCACAGATTGCCCGCGGCGAGGGCCGCGACGACGATCGCGGCGGCCACCTTCATCGCGTACGCGGCTGTCCCTCGCGCCGGCGGCGGTGACTCCGCCGTAACGGGTTGCCGACCGCTGGGCTTCTCCTGGTCGCGCAGGCCCAGCAGGGCGACGCCGACGCACAGGGCCGCGACCACCGCGACGTCCGAGAGGTACCGGGGAACCAGGCCGGCGATGCTGCCCAGGCTGGTGCCGAGACGGGTCACGACGAACAGCCCCGTCACGATGGCGACGAACGCGAGCAGCGACAGCCAGGCCCGGCGCGCCACGGGGCGACGCCGCACGGTCAGCACCACCACCACCAGGAGCACCGCCCAGGCCAGCCACACGCCCGGCGTCGGCGTGTAGATCAGGGGCGGGCCGTCGCCGGCGTGCGTCCAGCGCCAGGGGCCGCCGACCAGGGCGGGCACCAGGTTGACCCCGATGAGGTCCACCATGAAGTTGACGATGTTGCCGGGTGACGTGGCCTGGTCCAGCTGCGGCGCCGGCCGGGACAGGTAGAACGGCACGTACGCGGCGCAGAGCACGGTCAACGACACCCAGCCGACCCAGAACCGGCGGATCGCCTCGCGGACGCTCGCGAACAGGCCACCGGTGCAGAACAGGGCGGCGGCCAGCACGAAGAGCAGCGGGACGGTCAGCAGTGCTTTGGTGTCGAAGGCCAGCCCGAGCAGGACCGCCAGCACCAGATGGATGGCGTACCGATGGCGGCCGGTGCGTGCGTACCGCATCTGTGCCGCGATGGCCAGGACCATGGACAGCTGGACCGGGAGGATCAGCAGGCCGACCATCCACAGTGAGCTGACTTCCAGGGTCAGCGTGCTGAACAGGAACATCGACAGCGGCACCAGCAGGGCCCATCCGGGCCGCAGGAGCGAACGCAGCAGCAGATAGAACGCCACGCTCACCGCGGCCTGTCCGACGGCGAGCATCGTCGCCCAGGGCCAGCCGGCGAGCCCGTCGACGCGTACCAGCAGCCAGGCCAGCAGCAGGCCGCCCGGCATCAGGTGGCCGTTGAAGACCTCGAACAGGAAGCCGGGGGTCAACCCGGTGTCGATCGCCCGGGCCGCGATCACGAACTCGTCCTGGGAGAAGTAACCCCGGACGGCGATGGCGGCTCGCCACGCCACCGTCACCATGATCAGGGCGAGGGAGACCGCCCGGACCCGGTCCGCGTCAACCCACCGGGCGATCCGGTCGGGTTCCCACGGTTCCTGTCCTGCGCTACTTGAATATTCAGCCAGATCGTCGGCCGGCATCGACATGATCAATAAGATGCCACACGTTGTCCTGCCACGATGTCCCGTGCCGCCCGCGGTGACCGCCGCGACATATGCCAAGTTCGACGCGGTTCAGCGCGCGGTGGGTGCGACAGTCCGCCTCGCTGCGGACGCGGCCGGTCTCGGCGTGGCCGTGGACGACGCGCGGGTGGGTGTGGGCAGCGTGACGGACGGCGTCACCCCGGCCAGCGAGGTCGGCGACGTGCGAGAGGCCGGCGACGTGCGCGCCGTCGGTTCGGCAGGCCGGGCCGGTGACGCGGGGGAGACGGCCGGCCCCGACGGGGTGGGCGCGGCCGGTGAGCCCGGCGAGGCGGGGACGGCGGGGGAAGCAGGCGGCGCCGGATCCGCGGGCCGGAGCAGGGTGAACGCCGTGATCGACACCGCTGCGGCGGCGAGGCCGGCGGCCATCGGCAGCCACCACCGGGCCGTGGTTCTCCGGTCGGCGGCCTGGGAGGGCGCCGGCTCGTGGCGCAGGTCCCGGTTCGTGACGGTGGCTGCCTGGGCGGACAGTGCCGCCCGCAGCCGGCGTTCCAGGTCGATGTCGGTCATTGTTCCCCCAGCTGGGCGCGTAACAGCGTCAGGGCGCGGTGCGCGGTCGACTTGACGGTTCCGGTGGTGATCCGCAGGGCGCCGGCGATCTCCCGTTCGGAGAGGCCGGACCAGTAACGCAGGACGATGACCTGCCGCTGACGGGTGGTGAGCCGGCCGAGCGCCCGGATCACCTCCCGGTCACCCGCGCCGAGCAGGGCCTCGTCCTCGGCGGCGGGCGCCGGATCCGGGCGCGGCGGCAGATAGGCCCGCGCGATCCGCCGCCGGCGCAGCGCCGATCGCGCCGCGTTCATGACGGCCGACACCAGGTACGCGTTCGGATCGGCGATGTCACCGAGACCGGTGCCGTACCGGCGGTAGAGCCGGGTGAAGACGTCCTGGACGATGTCCTCCGCGGTGGGCAGGTCGTCAACCATCAGGACGGCCAGCCGGACCAGCGGCAGGCGGCGCTCCCGATAGAGGTCGTCGATCGCGGGCGCCGCCGGGGCCGCCGTCACGACGGGGCCGGCCGAGGCCGCTCGCCTCCAGCTCAGCAGCGACCGGGGCAGAGGCAACACGAAGATCACAAAGGGCCTCGCGGGGTGGGTCGAAATGACGGGCGGACCGGGTCGCGCACCGGCCACCGTACGGCCGGCGCGCGAGACCTCAGGAAGCGGCGCGGGCAGGCGACGGCACGGCGGCCGGCGTCGCCGCGATCCGAGTCGGCTCGGCGGTCGCCCCACGTCTGGAGACGGTCGGTGCCGGGGCGGCGGTCGCCCTGCGCGTGGACGCGGTGCGAGTCGGCTCGGCGGTCGCTTCGCGGGTGGACGCCGCGGGCGTCGCTTCGCGGGTCGATGCCGCGGGCGTCGGCTCGACGATCGTGCTCTCGGGGGAGGCGGTCTGCTCGACCACGGTGGCCGAAGGAGTGGGTTCCACGGCCGCCGCCGTGGCTGTGGTCGTCGCCGGTGCGGGAGTCGTGTCGTCGGCGAAGGCCACGGCGGCGGTCACCCCGCCGATGGCGACGACGGCCACGGCTCCGGCGGCGGCCGCGAGGGCCCGGGTGGATCTGCGCATCTCAAGCTCCAGCTGTCAGTCGGGTGCACTGTCACCGGGGAGGACGCGCAAGGCCGCGAAAGGTTGGCGGTCTCGATGTGATCCGCGGCATACCCGCGGAACGCGGTGGTGCCGGCTCCACAGCTGAAGAAACGGCGGGAGAGACGGACGCCGGAGGTGGGTGCGGCGGCACCGGCCCGGCTCGAGATGGAGGGACTCGACAGCGTTGTGAAAGCAGCCGTGCAGCGGGTCGTGCCGGGGATGCGGTTCACCGGGGCGGTCGATCTGCGAACCGGCCCGGGGAACGCTCGGCTCGTCGCCCTGCGCTGAGCCTCGGTCGCGGCCGCACCTGCCGGGTGCGGCCGCTTCCGGGAGTGCCGGCGATCAGCCGCTGCGGCGGTTGCCGTACTGGCGAGGGCTCTGCACCGTGCCGGAACGGCCGTGGACGTGGCCGGCGCCCTTGTCGGTGTGGCTGGCGGCCGCCTTGCCCTTGGAACGGCGGGCAGCCCGGTTCTCGAAAGGCTGTGGCTCGTCGGTTCCCGCTTCCGCCTCAGCGGTGGGGTCGGCGTCGCCGGTGGAGTCGGTCATCGGTGTCTCCTCGTGCAGATCAAAGACCGGACGGATCGCCGCGGATCGTCGAACGGCCGCCGCGATAACCAGACGGTAGCGCGCATACCAGCCCGAGCCGGGACCGGCCACGCAGAAAGGAGACAACCTCGCCGTCCACGCGGGCGTCCGTCTCGCCCTGCATGCTCGGCGCCGGCGCTTCCGGTTGCTCCGCGCCCATGCCGTCACGGTGGTCGTCCTCGTCGTCATCTATGCGGCCGGCTCGGTGTTGATCCTCAGCGCTCCGGACGCCGGTCCCACCTCCGGGGTCGCGCTGCTGCTGCCGCTGTTGCCGCTTGTCGTTCTGGGCGCGCCGTGGTCGTTCGTGTTCGGGTCGAACCCCTACGCCTTCGACGGCTCCGGTGAGCTGGTCCGCCAGTCGCTGCTGGTCGGGCCCGCACTGCTCAACGTGGCGTGCACGCGATCGCTCTGCTGGTGTGGGACGCCCGGCGCCAGCGCGTCTGAGGTTGCGCGGGCTTCGGCCGCCGTCAGAGGAGGCTGCCGACGGCGGTGGCAGCGGTCTGCACGGCGACCGCGATCGCGCTGACCGCCCCCACGTGCTCGCCGGCTCGCTGGATGGCGGCCAGCACCCGGTCGGGCCTGGGCTTCTGGGCGGCCAGCTCGATCTGGGCCATCTGGGCCTCCGCGCGGGCCAGGTCCGGCTCCTCCAGAGCCGACCGGTGCTCCTCGATCAGGCGCGGCACCTCGTCGAGCTTGCCGGCTACAGATCGCACGGTGATCGCCGGTTGCCGGGTGAGTTTCCTCAGGGTTGCCGTCCGGGTGCCGATAGCTCGTGCCGTGACGAACCGCTCAGCCCGCGCCGCCGCCGGGGGTGGAACCCCCGCCCCTGCAGCCCTCGCGGCAGGCGTCGCCGCCGTCATTGCCGTGGCGGGCCGCTCCAGCGATGGCCACGTGACCCTGACCGGCGACGACGGCGCACGGGTGGAACTCGGCATCGGCCGCGTGCTGGACGTCGCGGCGGAGTTCCCGGGGCGGCGGCAGGCGACCTATGTGATCCACATGCGCAGCACCGGCCGGGTCTGGGTCGGCAGCAGGCTGGACGAGGCCCGCGTCGGTGACCCTCGTGGACGGAACACAGCAGACGGCCGACGGGATGCTGTCCCTCGGCAGCACGGAGATCTGGGGCTCCGCCGGCCCGCGGGAGAATCCGGGGTGGCGGCTGCGGCCGGGCGAGCAGACCGACCGCGCGCTCGTCTTCCGGCTGCCGGAGGGAGTCGCGGCGACCGGGCTGTCCATCGTGCTGCCGATGGGTGGTGCCGCGCCGGTCGCCGAGTGGACGTTCTAACGCTCCTCGGTACGGAATACGCGCAGGCCCCGCCTCCGGTAGTTCGGCAGGGCGTTCGGGTGGTCGCTGCTTGCCGTGTGCAGCCACACCCTCGTCACGCCCGGCACCAGGTCCCACCCTCTCCGCAGGCCGAGCGTGAGCGCGTACCCACCCAGACGACGCCCGGTGAACTCCGGGACCAGCCCGAAGGTCTTGATCTCCGCCTCGGGGCCGGGATGCAGGTCGTACGCGACGATGCCGGCGGGCTCACCCTCGAACGACAGCACCCAGTGCCGCCGATCCGGGTACTGGGCGCGGATCTCGGCCCACTGCTCCGGCGTGCGGCGGGCGCTCGTCCACCCGAACGGCGCGCCGACCCGGGCGGGCAACTCCTGGACCAGCGGGGAATCCGGGCTCAGCGGCTCCAGCGTCAGCCCCGGCACCTCGGGCGCCGGGCTGAGCTGATCGGGTGCGGTCATCTCGAGATAGGTCACCGTTGTCGTCACCGGTCGACGATAGACAGAACCAGCCTTCCGTACGCCTTTCCGATGGCCTGCCGTGTCCAGGCCTCGGCGACCGCGTCGAGCGGCACCACCTCGTGGGTGACGGTCAGGCTGCCGGCGGTGGCGTGAGCGGCGATCTCGGTGAGTGCTGTCGCTCGTTCCAGCGTGGTCAGCGCGTTGTTCGTGTAGCCGACGACACGCAACGAACCGCTGCGCAGGGTCGCCGAGTCGAGCGGGGCGGTCGCGCCGGCGGCGGAGCCGAGGTTGACCAGGGTGCCGCCGGGGCGCAGCACCCGCAGGGCGGCGGCCGCGGGCATGCCGAAGACCGGGTCGATAACCAGGTCGACCGGGCCCTCGGCGGCGTCGCGCAGGCAGTCGGCCAGGCCGGTTTCGGAGTCGTCGGGCAGCAGCGGGACGGTGGCCGCGGCGCCCAGGCCGGCGGCCCGGGCCAGGGAGGCGGGGGAGCGGGTCACCGCGATCACCCGGCGGGCGCCGGCGAGCAGCGCCAGCTGGATGGCGGCCTGCCCCACCACACCACCGGCGCCGAGAACCACCACCTGCCCCAGACCGCCGTCAGCGCCCGGCCCGGAGGAAGCCGCGGCAGCGCCTGCGCGAAGCGCTGACAACGCGGCCACCGCCGACAACCCCAGCGCGGCGATCAGTTCCAGCGGCGCGCCCGGCGGCAGCGGCACCACGTCGGCCGACGGCACCGCCACGACCGACGCCATGCTCCCGTCCCCGGGGCGCATCCCGGCTGACGTCGCGAACCACACGGCCGTCCCGTCCGGCAGGCAACCCACCCCTTGAACCCCCGGGACGTAGGGCGTGGCCGGAGCCCCGAAATAGCTCGTCCCGGACGCGCACAACACATCAAGGGGCGTGATCGGCGCCGCGACCACCTGGACGAGCACCTCGTCGTCAGCCGGAACCGGCACCGGCCGGCGGGCGACCGTGGGCGGCTGCCCGCACACCCGCACCACCGCCGCGTCGATCACGTGGTGATGTCCGGGTAGGGCAGGGAGTACCCGGCCAGCGCCGCACCGTACGCCTTCTGGTACTCCAGCGGCGAGGTGTTGTCCCGCTCGAACAGGGCGATGAACAAGGTCAATGTGAGAAAGGGGTGGGAACCGAGTGAGAACAGCTTCACGTGATCGTGGGCGATCAGTGCCTCACGCTCCTCATCCGTGAAGGCGAGCCAGGTGCTCGCCTCGCCGCTGTGACAGTTCAGCAGGGTGTTGGCCGTCGACGACTCCCACCATTCGACCAGACCGCGCGGATCCGCGCGATACCGCTCGACCAGTTCCGGATCCCGATCCACGGTGAACAGGAACTTGTTCAGCAGATATCTGCTCATGCCGGCGCTCCGTTCGGGTACCAGGTGAAGTACGCCTCCATCGTGTGGAAAAGGTCGAAGGTGTCCACGTAATCGGCTTTCACCCCGGCACCGGCCACGCCCATCATCAGCATGAAGTCCATGAATCCGTGGGTGGCGTTGCCCGGCGCGTGCAGGCTGTCCAGGCTGACCTCGCGCAGGCATCCGTCCAGATCACCGTTGGCGATCCAGCTGACCGCCTTCTCATCAAAGGATGGGTCGGGACCGTGCGGACCGAACTGTCGGGGTCCACCCAGCTCCAGCGAGAGATGACCGGTTCCGATCACCGCGACCCGCAGCTGCGACGGCCACTCGTCAATGATCTTGCGCAAAGCGGAACCCAGCTGCACGAAACGCGAGGGCTGCGGCAGCGGCGGCGCGAAGATGTTCGTGTAGATCGGCACGATCGGCAGGTCCGCCTCCGGCCGCAGCGTGATGATCGGGCAGGTGATGCTGTGGTCGATCCGCAGTTCGTTGCTGAACGCCAGATCGAAGCCGGCATCGAGGCCGGACCGCAGGATGTGCGACGACAGGTCCTCGTGGCCCGCGAGCCGCATCCGGGGCAGCCCGAACTCGCGTTCCTCGTTGTACCAGTTCGCGTCGTACACCGGTGCCTTGCCGACCAGGAACTGCGGCATGTTGTCGAGCCACAGCTGGTGAAAGTGATCAGAGCCGACCATGACCAGCACGTCCGGCGCGGCGCGGGTCAGCGTTTCCCGGAAAGCGAGGATCTTGCGGGTCCACTCGTCGGCGAACGGCGGCCGGTCCTCGCCGGTCGCGGTGCTGGCCCGGTAATAGAAGGGGTGATGCGTCGAAGCGATGACCGCCACGATGCTGGCCATGCGAATCCTCCAACTAAGCCTCGTAAACGGCATTCCGGTCGACGGCGAGATAGATCTGGTTGGCGATCGGACGGCGTTTCTCCTCGGCGATCTGCCCGAGCAGCCCGGCGGCGCGCGCCAGCAGCGCGAATCCGCGCAACAGATCGACAGGCAAACCCAGATCGGCGAGCGCGGCGCCGCACACTCCCGCGCCGTTCAACGGCAGCTTCCGGTTCAACACCTTTTCGTGTACGCGTCCAATGGCTTCGAACAATCGCAGATGAGGCCCGTAGAACCCTTCTTCCCGGGCAATCCGGATCAGTACCGGAGTCCGCGGGTCCTGCGTTTTGTGGACCGGATGCCCGAGTCCTGGAACGAACTGGCCGGCGGCTTTCGTGGCACGCACGGCCTCCAGGGCGATGGCGTCGAAATCATTGGAGTCGGAGTCGGAGTCGGAGTCGGGGTCGGAGTCGGCGTGGGCGTGTGCGTCCGACAAGACCGAGGAGAGGTATCGGCCGCAGTCCTCGGTCACCCCGAGGAAACGGGAGCCTCCGCCGAGGAGTCCGGCCGCGAGCGCGCCCTGCAGCGAGTCCGGCGCCGACAGGTACGTCAGCCGGGCCGCGATCGCGGTCGGGGTGAACCCGTGATCGGCGAGCGCCACCAGGACCGCTTCGAACAGCCGCACCTCCCCGGGGTTCGGCCGCCGCCCGGCCACCAGCCAGAACGCCAGCTCCCCGAACCCGACCTGGCCCATCAGGTCGGCGGCTAGGTCCTGCCCGAGCAGCGAGATCGAGTCGGCGTCGGACGTGCCGAGCCCGGTCGGGAATCTCAGTTCTTCAGCCACGCGCGGATCTCCTCGCCGTGTTCGTCGAGTCCCGGAGGCGGCAGCTGGTAGGTCGCCGGCGTCTCGGAGAAGGTGATCGGATTGCGGACGCCCGGCACCCCGCCGACCGTCACGACGGGGTCGAGGCCCAGCTCCTCGGCCAGGGCGAAGCCGCCGTCGATCGTGTTGATCGGCGCGCACGGCACTCCGGCGGCGAGCAGGTCCCGGAACCACTCGTCCCTGGTCCGGGTCATCAGCTTCTCGACGAGCAGGGGCCGCAACTCTTCCCGGTTGGCGGTGCGGTCTTGATTACCCTCAAAGCGACGATCAGATGATAAATGAGATAAACCCATTACCTCGCATAATTTCCGGAATTGACCGTCGTTCCCGGCGATGATGATCAGCTCGCCGTCCGCAGTGGGCAGCGGCTCATAGGGGAACAGGCTCGGATGCGCATTCCCCATCCGATAGGGAACCGTCCCGCCGGCCACATAGCCACTGGAGTGATTGACCAGCCCGGACAGCGCTGAACTCAGCAGGTTCACCTCGACGTGCTGCCCGCGCCCGGTGTCAGCGCGCCGATGCAACGCGGCCAGGATCCCGAGTGAAGCGTGCAGCCCCGCCATCACATCGAAGACCGAGATGCCGGCCCGGAAAGGCGAGCCGGAAGGGTCGCCGGTCAGACTCATAAGTCCGGAAATAGCCTGAACCATCAGGTCATATCCCGGCATTGACGAGCCCGCACCTGCCCCGAAACCACTGATGCTGGCATAAATCACGCCGGGGTTGGTAGCGGTGACCGACCCGTAGTCCAGGCCGAACCTGGCCAGCCCGCCCGGCCGCATGTTCTCGATCAGAACATCCGCCCGCCGCGCCAGCTCCTGCGCCGCCTCCCGATCCACCGGATCCTTCAGGTCCAGCGCGATCGACCGCTTGTTCCGGTTGATGCCCAGGTAGTACGTGGAGACGCCGTCGCGTACCGGCGGCATCCAGGTGCGGGTGTCGTCCCCGCCCGGCCCTTCCACTTTGATCACCTGCGCGCCGAGGTCGGCCAGGAGCATCGTCGCGTACGGCCCGGCGAGGATCCGCGAGAAGTCGGCGACGAGCAGGCCGTCCAGCGGACCTTTGGGTTGGTCGACCATGAGTAACCGCCCGTTCTGCGGACACCTGTCCGCGAAGTCAGCTTCCCCAATCGGAGCTGGACTGTCAACGTCCCAGAAACATGTCCTTGACAAGCTAAAAACACCGGCACACGCTGTCTCACACAGTGCTGCCCGCTCAGCGGACAGCAGTCCGAAGGAGCTGCCCATGAGCGTCGAAAGACCCGTCATCTTCCGCAACGGACTCGTTCTGACCATGGACGACGCACATACCGTGCTGCCCGGCGCCGACGTGCTCGTGGCCGGCGGCCGGATCGCCGGGATCGGCCATCACCTCACCGCCCCGGACGACGCCGAGGAGATCGATGCCTCCGGCGGCATCGTGATGCCGGGCATGATCGACACGCACCGGCACATGTGGCAGACCGCCATGCGTGGGTACGGCACCGACTGGACGCTCACCCAGTACTTCGTCTGGTACTACCTGGAGTCCGGCCGGCACTTCCGGCCCGAGGACATCCACGCCGGCAATCTGCTCGGTGCCATCGAGGCCCTCGATGCCGGTGTCACCACCACTGTCGACTGGTCACACGGGCTGCAGACCCCGCAGCACGCCGACGCCGCGGCCGACGCCCTCGAGTCGGTGCCCGGCCGGTTCGTCCTCGCGTACGGAAACATCCAGCAGGGACCGTGGGAGTGGACCACCTCCGACGGGTTCCGCGACTTCTACCGCCGCCGCGTGGAGAACGGCAGGCTGGCCGGCTTCCAGCTCGCGTTCGACGTCACCGGCGATCCGGCCTTCCCGGAGAAGGCGGCGTTCGAGGTGGCTCGCGAGCTGGGCGTGAAGGTGACCACGCACGCCGGCGTGTGGGGTGCCACGAACGACGAGGGCATCCGGCTCATGTACGAGAACGGCTTCATGACCCCGGGAACCGTCTACGTGCACGCCGCGACGCTGAGCAGTGACTCGTACCATCGGATCGCCGCGACCGGCGGCTCGGTCTCGGTCTCGGTCTCGACCGAGAGTGAGCAGAGTGCCGGGCAGGGATATCCGCCCACCTGGGCGCTGCGCCGGCACGGCGTGCCGGTGTCGCTGTCGATGGACACCAGTGTGTGGTGGAGCGGCGACCTGTTCTCCGCGATGCGCACCACGCTGAGCGCCGACCGGTCTCGCGAGCACTTCGAGGCGCACGCCAAGCAGGAGACGATCACCCACCACCCGCTGCGTGCCGAGCAGGTGGTCGACTGGGCGACCCGCGGCGGCGCGAAGGCTCTCGGTCTGGACGCTGAGCTGGGCGCGCTCACCCCGGGCCGCGAGGCCGACGTCGTGCTGATCAAGAACGACGACTCCCCGGCGATGTTCCCGATCCTGAACCCCTACGGTCACGTGGTCTTCCAGGCCCAGCGGGGCGACGTGCACACCGTGCTGGTCGGCGGGAAAGCCGTCAAGAAAGACGGCAAACTGGTCGGCACGGACCTGGCAGCGGCGCGCGCGGCAGTGGGCACGACCGTCGACCACCTGCGCGAAACCCTTGGCGAGGAAGCCTGGCGAAACGGCCAGAACCCGGATCTGCCCCAGTCCGAGCTGTTCGACAACCCGTACCAGTACACCGATTACAACGCGGGTGAAGCTCAATGGAAGCATTGAGCGCATGACCGAACCCGGAAGAGGCGCAGGGCCTGACTTCATCGAGGCGCTCGCCCGCGGCCTCGACGTCGTGCGCACCTTCCGGCCCGGCACGCCGTCGATGACCCTCAGCGAGATAGCCGGGCTGACCGGACTCGCCCGGCCCACCGTCCGGCGGATTCTGATCACTCTCGAGACCCTGGGGTACGTGCGCGGCGCCGGCCGTGGGTACGCGCTCACCCCGCGGGTCCTCGACCTCGGGATGGCGTACGTCAACGCGCTGAACATGTGGGACGTCGCCCGTCCGCACATGGAGAAACTGGTCGTGCAGACCAACGAGTCGACGTCGATGGCCCAGCTCGACGGCAGCGACATCGTCTACGTGGCGCGGGTGGCCGTACCCAAGATTGTGACCCTGGCAGTGAACATCGGGACACGCTTTCCCGCCGCGGCGACCTCGATGGGCAAGGTGCTGCTGGCGGCTCTGCCCCCGGCGGCGGTGCCGGTGGTTCTCGCCGAGGCCTCCCGGTCCGGCATCACCCCGCGCCGGCACCCGGCAGCCGCCGAGCTGGAGTCGTCGCTGCGGGAGATCCGCGCGAAGGGCTGGGCGCTCGCCGACCAGGACCTCGCGCCCGGCATCCGCTCGGTCGCCACCGGTGTGCGCGACGGCGACGGCACCGTGATCGCCGCCGTCAACGTCACCGTGCACGCCGCCGAGACGTCGGTCGAGACCCTGCTCGACGAGCACCTGCCGAAACTGCTGCGCACCGCCGCCGACATCGGTCACGACTGGGCACTCACCGCGACCATTCCGTCGGTCATCGCCTGATTTGTCCCGAGGGGTGTCAGCGCCGGCCGGACCGGGCAAGTGCCTCAAGCATGCAGCTCAACGCGTTCCGAATCGCCGCCGCCGGCCTGCTGACCGCCTCCCTGACGGCGTGCAGTTCCGCTTCCGACACGACCGCCTCGGCCGCGTCCGCCCCGCCGTCACCCTCCGGCTCGGCCTCGGCTGCGCCGTCGGCCTCGGCTCCGGTGGACATTCCCGGCGATGCGCTTCTGCAGCCTTCCGATGTACGCGGGGCCGAGGCGCAGCCGCTCGAAAAGGGCGAGTTCTCGCACGTCCGTCCGCTGCGTCCGTGCGGTGACGGCCGTTATCCGAGTGACGAGAGCCGGACGGCCGCCGTGGCGATGCGCTACACCGTCGCGGGCGCCGAGGGCGGAAGCACCCCGACCGTGGTGACCGAATTCGTCGGACTGCACACCGGAACCGGCGCGGCCGAGCAGCTCACCGCGATCCAGTCGGGCCTCAAGGAGTGCCCGGGCGGCCTCGGCGACGGCGAACGCAGGTGGGTCGTCCTGGACTCCGGTGACGACTCGGTGGTCGTCCGCATCGACCAGCGGTTCAGCTACGCCGACGAGGCCCCGTCCACGGTCAGCCACTACGCCGCCGCCTCCCGCGTCGACAACGCCGTCGTGGTCGTCGCCGACCTGGGCTGGGAGAACCTCGGCGGCTCCGAGGAACTGGTCCGCGACCTGATCACGAAAGCCGAGAAGCGAGCGGCCATCCTGGCATAAATTGGTCATATGTCTGATCCGATGCTGGACTCGCTGACCGTGCGCAACGACTGGGCCGAACCGGACAGCGTGCTCGCCAAGTACGTCTCGCTGACCGATCAGCTCGTCGAGCACCAGGAGCCGGGTACGCCGTTCACGCTGACCGTGGGCGGTCTCGTCGTCGACGGTTTTCTCATTCCGCAGTGGCAGTGGTTCGCCGAGCTCAGTGAGCTCAACGATCACGAGGACGCGTACTACGTGGGCATGGCCGAGTACGTGAAGGAGCAGTCCGACCTCGCGCACGCCGCGGTGAAGAGCCGTGACATCGGTGAGGAGATCTCGTTCCGGCAGTACCAGGCGCTGTCCGCGCCGACCCGGTACATCCACCTGCGGGATGCCCGGATCTCGCGGCCCGGGCAGCTCGCCGGGGTGCCGGGGCGGCTGTGGCGCGGACGCCTGCGGGACGTGTCCGGCTGGACGCCGGGCCGCGCCGACGGATGATCATGCTGTGGATGCACTGAGAGTGCCTTCGTGCATAGTTGCGGCGAGGCATAATCTCGGCCGGTGATCCTCGTCTTCGTGCTCGTGCTGGTCGTCGTCCTGGCGATCCTCGGGGCCGCACACTGGTATGTCTGGCGGCGCCTGGTCCGTGACACCACCGTTGCCCGGTCGCGGTGGCGGCGGGCCGGCAATGCCGTGTTCATCGCCGGGCCGATCCTTGCCGTCGGTGCCCTGGCGGGGGAGCAGGCCGGATTGCCGCACGCGGCGGCCCGGGTGGTCGCCTGGCCGGGTTATCTGTGGCTGGCTCTGCTGATCTACCTATTCCTCGGGGTGGTCGTGGGTGAGGTGGTGCGGCCGTTGCTGAGCGGGTGGCTCGCACGGCGCTCCCCGGTTGCCGCTTCGCAGGGTGTCGCGATGCCCTCCGGGACTGAGCCCGTGGATCTGGTGTCCGAAACTGATGGGCCGTCGGGCGTATCTGAGGAAAGCGTGAGGGTCTCGCGCAGAGTTTTTGTGTCACGGGTTGTAGGCGGCGCAGCCGCAGCGGTCGCTGTCGGTACGGTCGGAGCGGGCACGGTCGGTGTGTTGAACGGGCCGAGCGTCAAGCGGATCACGGTGCCCCTGGCCAAGTTGCCGCGCAGTGCGCACGGGCTGCGGATCGCGGTGGTCAGCGACGTGCATCTCGGTCCGATCCTGGGCAGCGGGTTCTGCCGGCGGGTCGTCGAGACGATCAACGGGACGCAGCCGGACCTGATCGCGGTGGTCGGTGACCTGATCGACGGCGACGTGGAGGACCTGGCGAGCTCGGTCGAGCCGCTGCGCGGGCTGCAGTCGAGGCTCGGGACGTTCTTCGTGACCGGTAACCACGAGTACATCTCCGGTGTTGAACCGTGGGTGACCAAGGTGCGCGAGCTGGGCATGCAGCCGCTGCGCAACAGCCGGATCGAGCTGCCCGGTTTTGATCTCGCGGGCGTCGACGACCTCGCGGGTGAGGACGACGGCGCGGGACCGGACTTCGGCGCGGCGCTCGGTGATCGGGATCGGTCACGCGCTGTGGTGCTGATGGCGCATCAGCCGGTCAACATCTACGACGCGGTGGATCACGGCGTCGATCTGCAGCTGTCCGGGCACACCCACGGCGGGCAGCTGTGGCCGGGCAACTACATCGCCGAGATGGCCAACCCGACCAATGCCGGGCTGGAGAAGTACGGCGACACGCAGCTGTACGTGAGCCGGGGCGCCGGCGCGTGGGGGCCGCCGGTGCGGGTCGGAGCGCCGTCGGACATCACGATCGTGGAGCTGGCGTCCGGTGCCGCCTAGATTCTTCAGGCAATGATCAAAACCGGTCCGGACGCGGCTCTCGACGCGATGGTGCGGTGCGCGTCGGCGTGCGGCAACTCGCGATCCAGGACCACAGTCGGCTACCCGGCGGCGACCCGGGCGATCAGCCGGCTCGCGGCCGGTCTGGCGGCAGAACTCCGGAGCCTGATCGTGGCCTTGATTTAAGGCTCTCTTATGGAACGCGCCACTAGCGTCCTGCCCGTAACAGATGTGACAGCCGGACGAGCCGATCGAGGTGTGTGCCATGTCCTCACTGGAGGCCGCCGCGCGGCCGATCAACGTGCTCGCCGGGCGGGAACTGGAGTTCGTCCAGCTCGGCCACGCCATCGTCCTGGGCTTCTCCGGCGGCCGCCGGGTCGTCATCGAGTCCGTAGCCCGCCTCGGCGACATACTCGTCAAACCGGGCGAGCCCTCCGACGACCGGTCCGACTCGGGTGGTTCGGCCGGATCGGACGCCCTTATCGAATCGGATTGCTCGGACGAATCGGATGGCTCGGACGAATCGGACGAATCGGACGGCTCGGACGAATCGGACGGCTCGGATGGCTCGGAAGCGCTGGCCGTGCTCCTCGGCGACGTGGTCCGGGAAGCCCGAGCGGGTTTCGACGGCGAGCTGCGCATCTCCTTCGCCCGCGGCGCCGAGCTGCGCATCGACCCCGACGCGGACGCCGAGTCATGGGCCGTCACCGGCCCGGACGACTTCCTGATCGTCTGCATGCCGGGCGGCGAACTGGCCGCCTGGGGCGGCGCAACCGCCGGCGCGTGACGGGTGGGCCCACCGGCGGCACCCACAGGTTGCCGACGGCTTGACCTTTCCACGGCAGATCAATGCGCCGGAACGCCCGCGCATTGATGTGCTGCGGTTTCTCGGCGCGAGGTGCCGCTCGAAGACCTTGTGCGGTTCGGCCGGCCGATCGACCCCAAGCGCACGACTTGCGGGGCGACCGCCGGTGGCATGTCGGTTCGGGTGGTTTGGCGAGTGTCGTGGTGACGGTTTGCCACCACAAGCGATGGATACTGTCGGATCTTGGAGACTCGTGGGTGTTCTATGCCGTGTTCCATGCCCCCACAGATCTCCAAGGTGCGGCTGACGTGGTGTTTCACAGTTCCAACGTGGTGACGCGGTGCTCCACAGTTCCAACGTGGTGACGCGGTGCTCCACAGTTCCAACGTGGTGACACGGTGCTCCACAGTTCCAACGTGGTGACACGGTGTTACACAGCTTCGACGTGGTGACGCGGTGCTTCGCGGTTTCGACGTGGGAGACGTGGTGCTTCGCCGATCTTGTGGAGTTCGGTGAACCGTTTGTGTGTAACTCCGCAAGATCGGCCAGGCCTGTTCGATCTTGTGGAGTTGTGCGGGTGCGTCTGCCGGGAAGTCCACAAGATCCAAACCGGGCGGGGCGGGGCAGAGCGCAGGGTGTTTCACAGCTTCGACCTGGCGAACGCGGTGCTTCGCGGTTCCGGCGTGGGTGACGCGGTGCTTCGCGGTTCCGGCGTGGGTGACGCGGTGCTTCGCGGTTTCGACGTTGGAGACGTGGTGCTTCGCCGATCTTGTGGAGTTCGGTGAAACGTTTGTGTGTAACTCCGCAAGATCGGCCAGGCCTGTTCGATCTTGTGGAGTTGTGCGGGCGCGTCTGCCGGGAAGTCCACAAGATCCAAACCGGGCGGGGCGGGACAGAGCGTGGGGCAGGACGAAACGCGGAGCAGGACAAAGCGCGGAGCAGGGCAAACGCGGGGCAAAAGGCGGGACAGAGCGCGGAGCAGGACAAAGCGCGGAGCGGGGCCAAACGCGGGCAAAACGCGGGGTGGGGCGCGGAGCAAGGGACCGCGATGGCTGGTGCTGCGCCCGCGGTGGGTGCTGGCGCTGTTCTATGCTCCGTCCTGGCGGGCGGCTTTGCGGGCTCGGTACTCGCGCGCCTTCACCCGGTTGCCGCACTCGCTCATGCCGCACCAGCTGCGCGTTCCGCCGCGTGACCTGTCCACGAACAGCCGGGTGCACGCCGCCCGCTCGCACTCGCGGACCCGGGGTGGCGACTCGCCGTACATCTCGCCCAGCAGGGTGACCGCCGCGCGCGCCACCTCGGCGGCGGCGGCGTCCAGGTCGCCGGCGCGCTGCGCGCCCCGAGCGGTCAGGGTGAGTGCGGCAGGCGGTCCGGCTGCGGCCTGATTGAGGGTACGCAGATCGGCCGCGGCCGGGTCGTCGCCGGCGAGCGCCCCGTGCACCAGCCGATAGGTGGCCTCCCGGAGAACGAGGAGCCTGTCCAGATCGTCGGCGTCAGAGGCCGGCGGGTCGCTGAGCAGCCCCGCTTCGACGGCCCAGCGTGCCGCGTCACCCGGCGCGGCCAGGCCTTCCTCCGGTGCGCTGCGGCGCCACTTGAGCGTGCCGAGCAGGTCGAGGGCGGCGTTTCCGCTGACGAAGACGAATTGCACGTCACCACCTTGACAGGTGACGTGGGCTTCCTGCAAGGTTCTCGACGTCACCGGCTAAGGGGGTGACGAATTGGAGGAGGGCGCGTTGATATCCACTGACGACTATCTGTACTTCGCCGGCCGGGCACTCGGCGGCATGGCCGGCATCGTCGCCGAGCTCGGCGACGACCTCGCCAACACCCGGCCGCCGCTGCCCGGGGCGAACACGCCGTACGCCCTGCTCACCCACTGCCTCGGCGTGGTCGAGTTCTGGTCGGGATCGCTCGTCGCCGGGCGCAGTGTGATCCGGGACAGGGATGCCGAGTTCGTCGCCGCCGGCCCGGTCGCCGCGCTGATCACGGAAGCTTCAGCCGTACAGAAGCGCCTGGAATCGGACGTGCGTGGCGCGGAGCCGCAGGCGGCGCTGCGAGGGCGACCGCCGGAGTCCTTCCAGGGGCCGGACCGGGAGCTGAACCGGGGCGGGGCGCTGATGCACGTCTATGAGGAGCTGGCGCAGCACCATGGCCAGATGGAGATCATGCGGGACGCGATCCGGGCCATGGCATGACCGTTTTCGATTCCCGGGTGGACATTTCCCGGCTGCGTTCCGGGCACGGGGTGAAGTGGGGCGCGCTGGCGCCGGGCACGCTCGGCGCGTGGGTGGCCGACATGGATTTCCCGGTGGCGCCGGTGATCCGGCAGCGTCTGGCGGAGGTCACCGATCACGGATATCCGCACTGGCCGGGTGGGGATCCGGTGGTGGCGGCGTTCGGTGATCGGATGGTGTCACGGTTCGGCTGGGAACCCGCGCCCGGACAGACCCGGGTGTTCACCGATCTGATCCAGATCCTGCAGGTGATCATCGAGGTGGCGACGTCGCCGGGGGACCGGATCGGTGTGTACCTGCCGAACTATCCGCCGTTCCTGGCCAGCATTGCTCGCGCCGGCCGTCAGATCGTGTCCGTTTCTGATCCGGCTGATCTGGCGGGGTGCGCGCTGCTGCTGCTGGTCAATCCGCACAATCCGACGGGCCGGGTTTTTGGTCGTGACGCGCTGGTCGCGCTGGCTGCCGCGGCGCAGCAGCACGACGTCATCGTGCTGTCCGACGAGATCCACGCGGATCTGGTGTATGCCGGGCATCAGCACGTCCCGTTCGCCTCGATCAGCGCCGATGCGGCGGCGCGCACGGTGACCGCTACGTCGGCGACGAAAGCGTTCAACATCGCCGGGCTGCGGTGTGCGGTGGCGCATCTGGGACCGGCGTCGATCCGGGCGGCGCTGGACCGGTTCCCGCTGGACTATTTCGGACAGCCGAGCACGCACGGGCGGGTGGCCACGGTGGCGGCGTGGCGCGAGGCGGACGGCTGGCTCGCCGGGCTGATGGACGTCCTGACCACCAACCGTGCCCAGGTCACACGGTGGGCCGCCGATCTGCCGTGGGACACCGGGTACCGGGAGCCGGACGGCACCTATCTGGCGTGGCTGGACTTCGCGCCGCTGGGAACCGACCCGGCCGGGCTCCTGGAGGAGAAAGCGCTGGTCAGACTGGGTCGAGGCGCGGACTTCGCGCCGGAGGCGGCGTCGTTCGTACGCCTCAACTTCGCCACCAGCCCGCAAGTCCTCGACCAGATCCTCTCCCGGATCACCGATGCCCTCTGACACATGCGCCGCTGAGCAGGAGATCGTTGTCCGATGACTACGACCATCGTCGCGATGACCGACGAGCACGCCGCCGCGGTTCTGGAGATCTATCGGCTCGGGATCGCGACCGGCAACGCCACCTTCGAGACGGAACCGCCCTCGTGGGACCGGTTCGCCGCCGCGCGCCTGCCGGAGCTTCGCTTCGTCGCTCTCGACGCCGGGGGAACCGTGATCGGGTGGGTCGCCTGCAGCGCCGTCTCGGATCGCTGGGTCTACGCCGGTGTCGTCGAGCACTCGGTCTACGTCCATCCCGATGCCGGTGGCAGGGGAGCCGGCCGGGCACTGCTCGGCACGCTGATCACCGCCACCGAGGCGGCCGGGATCTGGACCATCCAGTCCGGGGTATTCCCGGAGAACGCCGCGAGCCTTGCCCTGCACGCTGCCTGCGGTTTCCGTACCGTCGGCACCCGCGAACGTGTCGGCCGGCACCACGGGGTCTGGCGGGACGTGGTGCTGATCGAGCGTCGCAGTTCCGCCATCACCTGATGAACGCGGTAGTTCCGCCGTCATCTGACGCGGACAGGGCGAGGCCCCGGCTGATCCGCAACCATCAACCGGGGCTTCGCTTCGTAGAACTCAGACCAGGTCGTAACGGTCCAGCTCGGTGACCTTCGTCCACGCCTTGACGAAGTCGTTGACGAACTTCTCCTTGGCGTCGGCGCTGGCGTACACCTCGGCGAGGGCCCGCAGCTGCGAGTTCGAGCCGAAGATGAGGTCGACCACCGTGGCGGTCCACTTCACCTGACCGGTGGCGAGGTCCTCGATGTCGTACACGTGCTCGGTGTCCGACGCCTTCCACTTCGTACCCGGCGAGAGCAGGTTGACGAAGAAGTCGTTGGTGAGGACGCCCGGCTTGTCGGTCAGCACACCGTGCGTGCTGCCGGCGAAGTTGTTGCCGAGCGCGCGCAGGCCCCCGATCAGGACCGTCGCCTCCGGCGCGGTCAGGTTCAGCATGTACGCGCGGTCGATCAGCAGGATCTCCGGCTGGGTCTTCTCGCCCGGGCGCAGGTAGTTGCGGAAACCGTCGGCGCGGGGCTCCAGAACGCGGAACGAGTCGACGTCGGTCTGCTCCTGGCTGGCGTCGGTGCGGCCGGCCCGGAACGGCACGGTCACCTCGACACCGGCGTCCTTCGCGGCCTTCTCGACGGCGGCGTTGCCGGCCAGCACGATCAGGTCAGCGACGGAGATCTTGGCGCCACCGGCGGCGTTGAACTCCTGCTGGATCTTCTCGAGGGCGTCGATCACCGGGATGACCGGCTGGTTGACCTCCCAGCTGCGCTGCGGCTCGAGGCGGATGCGGGCGCCGTTCGCACCACCGCGCTTGTCGGTGGAGCGGAAGGTGGCGGCCGACGCCCAGGCGGCGGAGACCAGCTGCGCGACCGAGAAGCCCGCGTCCAGAACCTTCGCCTTGAGTGCGGTGACGTCCGCCTCGCCGACCAGCTCGTGGTCGACGGCCGGGGTCGGGTCCTGCCACAGCTGAGCCTCGGGCACCCACGGGCCGAGGAAGCGGTCGACCGGGCCCATGTCACGGTGCAGCAGCTTGTACCAGGCCTTGGCGAAGGCCAGCGCGAACTCGTCCGGGTTCGCCAGGAAGCGGCGCGAGATCTTGTCGTACGCCGGGTCGACGCGCAGCGACAGGTCGGTCGTCAGCATCGTCGGGCGGTGCTTCTTCGCCGGGTCGAACGCGTCCGGGATGATCTCGTCAGTGGTCTTGGCGACCCACTGCTTCGCGCCACCGGGGCTGGTGGTGAGCTCCCACTCGTAGCCGTAGAGGATCTCGAAGAAGCGGTTGCTCCACTGGGTCGGCTTGTCGGTCCAGGTGACCTCGAGGCCGGAGGTGATGGCGTCGGTGCCCTTGCCGCTGGCGTGCGTGCTCAGCCAGCCGAGGCCCTGCGCCTCGATCGGCGCGCCCTCGGGCTCGGCGCCGACGTGACCGTCGGCGACACCGGCGCCGTGGGTCTTGCCGAACGTGTGACCACCGGCGATCAGCGCGACGGTCTCCTCGTCGTTCATCGCCATCCGGCCGAAGGTCTCGCGGATCATGTGCGCCGCGGAGAGCGGGTCGGCGTTACCGCGCGGGCCCTCCGGGTTCACGTAGATGAGGCCCATCTCGGTGGCGCCGACGCCCTCGGGAATCGCGTTCTCGTCGAGGTAGCGGGCGTCGCCCAGCCAGGTGTCCTCGGGACCCCAGAAGATCTCCTCGGGCTCCCACACGTCGACACGGCCGAAACCGAAGCCGAAGGTCTTGAAGCCCATCGACTCCAGCGAGACGTTGCCGGCGAGAACGAGCAGGTCGGCCCAGGAAACCTTCTGGCCGTACTTGGCCTTGACGGGCCAGAGCAGGCGGCGCGCCTTGTCCAGGTTCGCGTTGTCCGGCCAGCTGTTCAGCGGGGCGAAACGCTGCCCGCCGTCACCGGCGCCACCGCGACCGTCGTGGATACGGTACGTGCCCGCCGCGTGCCAGCTCAGACGGATCATGAGGCCGCCGTAGTGACCGAAGTCAGCCGGCCACCAGTCCTGCGAGCTGGTCAGAACCTCGGTGATGTCGCGCTTGAGGGCCTCGACGTCGAGCTTCTGGAACTCCTTGGCGTACTCGAAGCTCTCGCCGAGGGGGTTGCCCTTCGCCGAGTGGGCGTGCAGGACCGACAGGTCGAGCTGGTTCGGCCACCAGTCACGGTTGGTGCGCGGGCGGCCGCCGGTCTTCGGGGTCGGCGCGTCGATCGCCGGGTTCTCGCTCTCACTCCCGCTCGCGGTCACGGAATCGTGCGCCACCGGGCACTTGCCCGCTGCGCTGTCCTGGGTGTCGCTCATGTGCTTCCTTCTTCCGAGCTGGCGGTGTTGGGGGTCAAGCAGCTGGGGCAAACACCCCAATAGACGACCTCCGCCTCGTCGATCACGAACCCGTGGTCGTTGGAGGCGGTGAGACAGGGTGCGGGGCCGACCGCACAGTCGACATCGGCGATCGTGCCGCAGGAGCGGCACACCACGTGGTGGTGGTTGTCACCCACCCGCGACTCGTAGTGGGCGATCGCGCCGGCGGGCTGGATGCGACGCACCAGCCCGGCATCGGTGAGCGCACGTAGCACATCGTAAACCGCCTGGTGAGAGACGGCAGGAAGATCCGCCCGTACGAGTGCGATCACCGCGTCGGTGTCGACGTGAGGGTGGTCCCGCAGCGCGGCGAGCACCGCGAGCCGGGGCCGGGTGACGCGCAACGAAACCGCCCGAAGCTGTGCCTCAAGGTCGGCCGTCATGGCGAAGACCTTAGGGCAGTTTTCTGGAATGAATCAAGTTTTCAAACCTATGTGTCGGCGGGCACACCACTTCGTGGTTCTTTTGTGCGAATGGCCTACCGTGCGTCCTCGTGAAGCTCGCGCGTGTTGCTCTGGTGCTCTTCGCCGTGGTGGACGTGGTGGCCACGGTGCTCGCCGTCGGCCACTACGAGGACCGGATCACCGTGGTCACCCATGGCCGGCCGGACATCGGGCCGGCGGCGTACGCGTACGGCTTCGCCGAGTTCGTCCTGGGGCGTGACGTGCTCGGTGCCGTCGGGGTGGTGTGGGTTCTCGCCCTGGGAGCAGCACTGGTTCTGAGCCGGCGGGTGCTGCTGTCCCGCGAGGAGCGCCCGGTGGTGCTGGTGTCGGGTGTGCTCGTGGTGGTGCGTGCGGTGCACTACGCGCTCGCGGCCCCACCCAGCCCGATCGTCGACGGCGTGCTGAACACGCGGCCGGTGGCGTATCCGCTGTGGACTGTCGCGGCGGTGGCGGTAGTGGTGACCGCGGCGCGCCTCGCCGCCCAGCTTCGCCAGGAGGCTTCCTCGCTCGGGTGATTCCGGCGGCCACTGTCCTCGCTTGAGCCCGGCGCGGCGCAGGTTCCGTGTGCCCGTGTGCCCGTGTGCCCGTGTGGAGTTCGCCTTCTCTGCCGCGCCATCGGCTCGATCCGCACGGTCAGCGGCGAGCGGCCACGCCGGCCTGGCCGCTCGCCACGCCCAGTGGAACGTAGCCGCCGGCGCGCGAGCATCTCCCTGGCAGCACCGGCCACGCTGATCGGGTCGTGGGCGCTCCGGAAGGTCATCGCGTACTCATCGGCGCGATCCTGAACTTCACCCCGGCGGTTAGCGCATTGATCATTGTGGGTATGCGAAACAGCATGACCCGCGCAGGGTTCACCCGGCGAGACACCGCATCGACCGAGTTCATGGACGACCCCGGCTGCGACCCCGAGCGCCTGGAACGCACCTACCAGCAGTTCCGCACGGTCAACCGGCTCGTCTCGGGCTGGCGGCGCATCTATCGGCAATGGATCCGGCCGCGCCTGGACACCGGCCGCCCCACCACGATGCTGGACATCGGCTTCGGTGGCGGAGACATCTCCCGGGCCCTGGCGGGATGGGCCGCTCGGGACGGCCTGGCGCTCCGTACCACGGCCATCGACCCGGACGAGCGCGCTCTCCGCCATGTGCACCGG
Organism: Actinoplanes sp. CA-015351; assembly: GCF_050955685.1. Classification (NCBI taxonomy): domain Bacteria; kingdom Bacillati; phylum Actinomycetota; class Actinomycetes; order Micromonosporales; family Micromonosporaceae; genus Actinoplanes; species Actinoplanes sp. CA-015351. Next base: position 4,189,758 of record NZ_CP192102.1, on the reverse strand, counting down.
CTCCCGGCTGCCGGAGTTCGCTTCGAGCAGGCGTCGAGCGCGGACCTGGTGGCCCGCGGCGACCGGTACGACCTGGTGATCTCCAACCACCTCCTCCACCACCTGGACACGGGCGAACTGGCCGCGCTGCTGGCGGACAGCGAGGCGCTGTCCCGCCGGCTGGTCGTCCACAACGATCTGTCGCGGGCGCGTGTGGGCTACGGCCTCTACGCTGTGGCCACGCTGCCGTTCGCCCGCCGGTCCTTCATCCATCAGGACGGATTGCTCTCGATCCGCCGCAGTTACCGGCGCGCGGAGCTGCAAGCGGTCGTTCCGCAGGGATGGCAGGTGAGGCCGATGTTCGCGCAACGTCTCCTGCTCACCCACGAGGGCGAGCAACGAGAGGGCGAGCACCGAGAGGGCGAGCAACGGAAAGGAGAGCACCGATGAGCGACCGATGGACTCGGCCCCTGGTCACCGCCGCGGCCGTGAGCTACGCGAGCAACGCCGCCTTCGGCGCGGCCGTCGCCGCGGGCGCGATCGACACCGGGAGCATCCGCTGGGTCCACCACGCCCTGTACGTCGTGACCGCCTCACTGACAACTGCCGCGCTCGCCGCCGGCGCGATCGAACGCCGGGCCGCCGGCCTCGCACTGCTGCCGGCGGCCGGTCCGCTCATCGCGCTGCCGTACGCCGGTGGACACCTTCGCCGGCATGCCGCCGTCGCCGGTTCGGCGGCGCCGGTGTTCGCCACTGCCCTTGTTCTGGCCTGGAGGAGACGCTGATGGACTTTCTCGATGTGGTGCGCCGCCGCCGGACCACCAACGGCCCGTTCCTGCCCGACCCGGTCTCCGCGGAGCACCAGCGGCTTCTCATGGAGGTCGCGGGACGTGCCCCGTCGCAGCTCAACAGCCAGCCGTGGCGGTTCGTGATCGTCGAGGAACGCCCGACGATCGAGGCCATCGCGCGGATCAGCGGGGAGAGCATGACCGAGGCGATGTCCAACGGCACCTTCTTCGAGCGGTACAAGCCGTACTTCCGATTCAGCAAGGAGGAGATGGAACGACGCCGCGACGGGATGCTGTTCGACCGCCTGCCCGCGCCGCTGCGCCCGTTCACCGGTCAGGTGTTCACCGCCCGCGGGCAGAAACTCATGAACGCCATGCGGGTCCCGCACAGCCTCGGCGAGGAGAACCGCAAACTGGTGGCCGGCTCCCCGCTGCTGCTCGGCGTGATGCTCGACCGATCCGAGTACCGGCCGGGGGAGTTGTCCTCGTTCTACTCGGTGTTCAGCATGGGCGCGGCGATGGAGAACCTCTGGCTCACCACTGTCGAGCTCGGCATGGGCATCCAGTTCATCTCCTTCCCGATGGAGGTGCCGGGCCGCTGGGACGAGATCGTCCGCCTGCTGGAGGTACCGGACGATCTCGAACTGATGGCCGTGTACCGCTTGGGTTACCTGCCCGAACAGCAGCGCCGGCCGCCCATCGACTGGACCAGCGAGCAGCGCAAACTGCCGTCGCAGTACGTCTTCCGCGGCACCTGCGCCACCCCACAGGAAGGCTGGGACTGAGCCGGCGCGATGATGTACCGCGTGCTCGACCTTCTCGCCGAACTTCACGTCCGCCCTGTCAAACTCGTCTTCGGAGGACGTGAAGGCTTCACGCTGTGGGGCGGCAACGTCGACGGCGACCTCGGCTTCTTCCTCACCGGCACGACAGGCCGGGTCCTGCTCGCCGATTCACCCGCTGACCTTCAGCGTCGCCTGCGTCATGAGGGCGGCGGCCGTCTCACCCGGCTTCCCGGGTTCGAAGCCGTCCTGGCCAGCGACGAGACCCTCGCCGACGCCGCGATCGACAGGATCGACTTCGTCCGGGCCATCGCCGCCATCCAGCAGGGGCCGCAGGCCGCCGCGAACAGCGCCGGCACGATCCTCACCTGCCTCAACGCCGCGGGCGACCTGGCACGGCAGCTGCGCGCCGCCACGGTCCTGAACGGTCTGCGCGACACCGGTACGCCGTTGCGGGAGCTCTACTGCTTCCTGTGGGACGAGGCCGGCCCGATCGCCCCGGTCACGGAGTTCGGTGAGCTCACCGCCTGGTTCACCGCGAACCTCGAGCCGCGTTGAGCCTCGCTGCCTGGCGGGTCAAGTGGTCCCGCTCGGCGAGGTTCGGCGCTTTCAACGCGGCCTCGGCGTACAGCCGCGCCGCCGCGACCCGATCCCCGTCCCGCTCGTGCAGATAGGCGGACACAGCGGCGTACCGCGGCACCGATTCATTCACTTCGGCCAATGCGGCTAACCCGGCGCGAGCCCCGTCCGCCTCGCCGACGGCAACGGCTCGATTGAGCCGCACCACCGGACTCCCGGTCAGCCGGAGCAATTCGTCGTACCACTCGACGATCTGCACCCAATCGGTCTCCTCGGCGCGAACAGCGTCCGCGTGCAATGCCGCCACGGCCGCCTGCGCCTGGAATTCCCCGAGCCGATCCTGCCCCAGCGCCGCCTGCAGAATCGCGACACCCTCAGCGATCATCGCGGTGTCCCACAGACCGCGATCCTGCGCGGCGAGCGGCACGAGACTCCCGTCCGCCGCGACCCGGGCACCGCGACGGGCGTGATGCAGCAGCATCAGCGCGAGCAGGCCCCGAACCTCCGGGTGATCGATAACGGACGACAGCACCCGGGTCAGCCGAATCGCCTCGGCCGCCAGGTCGACATCGCCCGAATACCCTTCGTTGAACACCAGGTACAGCACCCGCAGCACGGTCCCGACATCACCCGGCTGGTCGAGGCGTACCCCGGACACGATCCGCTTGGCCCGGCTGATCCGCTGCGCCATCGTCGCCTCCGGAACGAGATAGGCCTCAGCGATCTGCCGCGTGCTCAGCCCACCCACGGCCCGCAGCGTCAGCGCGACCGCCGACGCCGCGGTCAGCGACGGATGCGCACACAGGAAGTACAGCTGCAACGTGTCGTCAGCCTCCGGTGCGCGCCCCGCCGGAGGCTCCTCACCGAACCGTTCCTCGCGCTGCCGCCGCGCCGCATCCGACCGGGTCGCGTCCAGGAATTTCCGCCACGCCACCGTGACGAGCCACCCTTTCGGATCCCGCGGCGGCTCGTCCGGCCACGCCCGCACGGCCTCGACGAGCGCGTCCTGGACGGCATCCTCGGCCGCCGCGAAGTCAGCTCCGCGGCGGACGAGAATCCCGATCACGCTGGGCGTGAGTTCCCGGACGTTCACTCGGTGACAGTCGGCGGCATGTGCAGGAACGGTCGCACCTCAAGCCACTCGTGGATCGGCTTCCCACCGGCCCCGGGCGCCGCCGACAGCTCCCCGGCGAGCTCCAGAGCCCGCTCGTAACTGTCCACATCGATGATCATCCACCCGGCGATCAGATCCTTGGTCTCCGCGAACGGCCCGTCGGTCACCGGCGGCCGCCCCTCACCGTCGTACCGCACGAATGTCCCCTCAGGCGCCAGCGCCTGCCCGTCGACGAACTCCCCGCTCTTCTCCAGTCGCGCGGCAAAGTCGTTCATGTACTGAATGTGCGCCGCAATCTCCTCGGGCGCCCACTTCTCCATCGGCACGTCATTGACCGCCGCCGGCGCGCCACGGTAGTGCTTGAGCAGCAAATACTTACCCATGGTGGTCTCCTGAGTCTCCGGTGCGACCGGTCCCGGTCACGCTCCACCCCAGGGACGGAGCCCGCCACTCGATCTCGACACTTTCCCTCACCCTATTTTTCGGTACGCGTTCCGGCCTCCCACAAACGCAGCCGACACCTCCCGTGCCTACACCGCGACCCGATCGCGTCGCCCAGGCCGCTGCGCGCCCATCGCTACCGGTGCGCCCTCACCCACCCAAACCCCTGAAGCGCCCCAAGCCCAGAGCGAGCTCCCAGCCCTTTGCCTAGCCTCCTAGGATGCCTAAGGGTGGGTCGACCCCGTCACCACAGTGGCCCATCGGCGTCCCGCGACGTTCACCAGCGCTCGCTCCTCATCGGTGACGAACTGGCAGATGGTCCGCGATCGCGCTTCCCCGGCCGCCCGTTCTCGGTCGGCGACGAACACGGCGATCGTCTGCCCCACCGGGCTGAGCGTGAACACCGCGTAGGCGGCCGTGAGCACGGCGGCACCAGCGCACCACCGATACAGGGTTGCCGGCACGCTACGACGCAGGGCCAGCAGCGCGCGCTCTCCGTCAGGTCAACGGAGGCCCACGCAGTCGTACTCCCAGAACGTGTCCGCGTACACAAAGGTGCCGGTCATCCACGGTTGGTAGGCCGACAGCCCGACCACCTGGAAATCCGCGTCCGGAATCCTCAGCGACGGCTTGCGGAACCCCTGCTCGACGGCCGGCCCGAATCCCAGCCGCGAGTAGTACCGAGGATCGCCCTCCAGGAACACGAGCGGAACCCCGAGTTCGTCAAGCCGCCGCAGCCCTTCGCGGACCAGCGCCGACCCCACGCCCCGCTTCTGCCAAGCCGGCGCGACGGCAAGTGGGCTCAGCGTCCGCACCGCGACGATCCGCTGCGGGGCGTCAAGCCGTGCCCGGCTGAACATCACGTGCCCGACAACGTCCCCGCCCTCGTCGGCAACGATGGAGAGCGCATCCGGATCATCCCGCCTCAGCGCTTCCACCAGCTCGGCAACCACCTCACCGTGCTCCCCGCCGAGCAACACCCGGAGCGTGGCAAGGGCCGCAGGCCGCGGACGGTGCCTGCTGTAGGCCACGGCCTCGGTCAGGACGCTCGTCCTCGCGGTGGATTCCGCCTCGATGGCCCCGCAGGCGATGAGGTAACGCACCACCTCCGGGGGTGCTCCCATCACGAAACCGGTCCCCGCGGGCATTCGGGTCCGCCCCACCGGCCAGAGCCTGCGCGACGGCTGCCTCATCACCGGCTCGCACCGCTTCGACGAGGCGTTGATCGGCTTCAGGGTCCATCGACGGTCACCCCTTTCCGTGCCAGTGAATGCGCGGAGACGCCGAGCCGGCGCAGCGCCTCGGCGCGGACGGACTCGATTCTCCTGGCCTGGACCAGGTCGGGGTGCCGATATTCTGCCGCTTGGACAGTGGGGCGCTGGTCGCGATCGTGCTGATCGCGACCAGCGCCCCACTGGCTGACGGTCAGACGCGGACGCTTGCCAGTTTCGGGAGCAGGCCGGTCTCGACACTGCCGGACGCGTCGATGGCGAAGCGCCAGCGGGCCTCGTCGGCCTGGATCACCACGACCGACCACAGCTGGCGCGGCTCCTCGACGAGGGTGGTGACGTATTCCAGGTCGCGGCCGCGCGGGGCGGTGGCGAGCAGGATGACGCCGCCCGCCGAGGCCTCCGCGATCCGGGCCGCGTCGGCGACGGTCGTTGCGTCCACGCCGGTGAACCGCTCGGCCGGGTCATGGTCGAAGCCGACCCGGACGACCTCGATGTTCGAAGCCCACGGGCTGCGGGTGAGCCGGACCGACCAGGCGCGGGCCAGCTCGTACGCGCGGTCCCGGTCACCCTCCAGGCTGATCACACCGCCGGACTGGGCCAGGTTGAGCAGCACCTGTCCGGAATCTGTCAGACCGAGCGGCACCAGACGCGGGAACGGCTCCGGAATCGTGGCGTCGACGGCGGCCTGCTGGACGTAGGCGACAGTGGTCCACCAGGTGCGGCCCTCCTCGCCGACGGTCCAGCCCACCGGGGCGCGCTCGTCCGGCGTGGACAGCCGCACGGTGATCGTCTCCGGGCCGAGGACCAGGGCGATCGTCTCCGGTACGGCCAGGGACTGTTGCTTGCAGGCCGCGGCGAGCACCCGGGTGGCGCGGTCGACGGTCCAGGCGTCGGAGTCGCCCATCACAGCGTTCATCGCGACCGGCGCGGTCTTGCGGCGCCAGGTGAACGAACGCTGCTTCTTCGCGGGCTTGGTCTTCGTGGTGCCCCGGTCACGGCTGCGCAGGGCGAACCAGCCACCGCCGGCCAGGAGCAGCAGGACCACGACGCTGATCACCGGGATCAGCCAGGAGTTCGAGGACGTGCTGGCCGGCTCGGCGGCTGGGGCGGCGGCGGCCTCGGTCGTCGCGGCAGCAGCCGGGTCGGTGGCGGCGGGAGCGGCCGGAGCGGCAGCCGACTCGCCGGCGGCCGGCGGGGTGAAGTCGGGCAGCACGCCGACCTGCACGCCGTCGCCCTTGGCATCCTCGGGCAGGCGCAGCACCCAGTCCGGTTCGAGCACCTCGGGATCGGCCACCTGCTGGCCGCCGGGCTCCCAGCGACCCTTGTTGAGCTCGAAGATCTCCATCGCGCGGTCGCCGGTACCGAGGAATCGCTCGGCGATCTCATAGAGATATTCCGGCGCCCCCTGGTAACTGTCGGTGACGACGTAGTACGCCACCGTCTGCCCCTGGTCGGCCGGCGCCGGCAGGGGATCCGCGGTGGCGGGCCCGGTGAAAAGGACGGCCGCGACGGCGGCCGCGGTGACCCCGGCCATCAAAAACCGCAGCGCGGCGCGGGCCGGTCGGCCGAGCCATGTCATCGTGTGCTCCTCGAAGCTCAGCGGGTCAGTCATCGATCCGGGCCGCTGGTGAAGAACGACAGTGGCCCATGATCGCCGCATCTTAAGGCGTCACCGCAGGGGGCGGGATCGGGAGTGTTTCATCCAACATAGACAAGATCGACCGATCGCCCTATTTTGATCGCGTTGCTGATCGTCGGGCTGGTGCGTGCCATCGCCCGGCACCACCCGAAGGGACGACCGATGGCGAACCTGAACATCACGTACACCGAGATGTCGGACAGCGCGACCCGCATGCGCAACAACAAGAACGACATCGACGCGCGGCTGACCGAGTGCAAGTCCATCGTCGACAACCTGACCGCGTCGGGCTTCGTGACCGACCAGGCATCGGGAAAGTTCGATGAGGTGCACACCGAGTTCGTGACGTCCGCGAACCAGGTCATGGAGACCCTTGAGCAGCTCTCGTCGTGGCTGGACAAGGCCGTCGACGCGATGCGCGACATGGACACCCAGCTCGCCAACTCGCTCAACAAGTAACTGACGGTAATCGAGACGCCGCGCTGTCATGACAGCGCGGCGACCTGTCTTTGAAGGGAAGAACGTGCGGGCGCTGATCACCCTGGTGCATCCGTCGGCGTGGTCAGTGGACGTCCTGGTGGACGCCGAGCCCGTCACACCTGTCCGGGACGTCGTGAAAGTGATGCTGGAGGGCCTGGACGCGGCGTACCCGTCGCAGTGGCCTGAAACGATCTTTCTCGACGGCCGGCAGCTCGACCTGGACGCGCCGCTGGGCGGCAGCGGGATTCACGACGGGTCGGTCCTTCATCTGCACCAGCCGGGACCGCCGCCGCCGGCCATCGGCGGGCTGGTCACGCTGCGGGCCGTGGCCGGCACCGGCGCGGGCCGGATCTGGAGCCTCGGCGCGGGGGAGCACCGGCTCGGCTCCGCGCCGGGCTCCACCGTGGGCCTCGGCCCCGGCCACCCACCCTTGGTCGCGACCGTCGCGGTCGCGGTCGATGCGACGGTACGCCTGCGCGGCGCCGCCGAGGGTGTGCTGCTCGACGGTGAACCGCTGCCCGGCGGCGAAGGCCCCTGGCGCGAAACCGCCCAGCTCACGGTGGGGGACACCCTGTTCGAGGCGCATCCGGTGCTGCGGCCGGACGCGATGGTCGAGCCGTCCCCGGACAGCGAATATCTCGACTACAACCGGCCGCCGCGGCTGCTGCCGCCCCAGCGACCCGGCAAGTACCGGATGCCGTCCGAGCCGAAGAGCCCGGAAGGCAACGCGATGCCGTGGCTCGCCGCGACCCTGCCGGCCGGGTTCGGTGTCGTGATGGCCGTGGTGATGCGCAACCCGCTGTACCTGATGATGGCGGCGATGTCGCCGGTCATGGTGGTGGCGAACTGGTTCACCGGCCGCAAGCAGGGCAAACGCAGCCACCGCAGCAAACTCGCCGAGTACCGGGCGCAGCGCGACAAGGTCGAGGCCGAGATCGACGCCGCACTGGAGCTGGAACGCCGCGACCGGCGGGCCGCGAGCCCCGACCCGGCCGAGCTGCTGGTCATCGCGATGGGCCCGCGGGCCCGGCTCTGGGAACGCCGCCGCACCGATCCCGACCACCTGGTGGTCCGGGTCGGCACCGCCGACCTGCGCAGCGACATCGCGATCGAGCTGGACGGCGAGTCCGCCGGGCGCCGGGAGTCTCGGCAGGTCACCGACGTGCCGGTAGCGTTCTCCATCACCCAGGCCGGTGTGGTCGGCGTCGCCGGCCGCGGCGACTGGCCGCGACGGCTCGCCCGCTGGATGACCGGGCAGCTGGCCGTCCTGCAGAGCCCCCGCGACCTGCAGCTCTACGTCCTCACCGACCCCACCGGCGGGCCGCTCTGGGACTGGGCGGCCTGGCTGCCGCACACCCGCCCGCTGCTCGGACAGACCACGCTGACCCTGCTCGGCACCGACGCCGAGACGATCGCGCGCCGGGTCGCCGAGCTGATCGAGCTGATCGAGGCCCGCCGGCAGGCCCGCCTCGACGCCGGCGCCAACGCGGTGATCACCGACCCGGACATCGTGGTGGTCTTCGACGGCGCCCGCCGGCTGCGCGCGCTGCCCGGCGTGGTGAACATCCTGCTCGCCGGGCCCGCCGTCGGCGTCTACAGCATCTGCGTGGACAACGACCAGCGCACCCTTCCCGAGGAGTGCACCACCGTCGTCGCCGGTGGCGACGGCCTGCCGACCACCCTGCACCAGCAGCGTGCCGCCCGGATCGAGGACCTGCGGGTCGACGACGTCGTCGACGAGTGGTTCGCCACCACCGGCCGGCGGCTCGCGCCGATCCGCGACGTCAGCGACAACCAGAACGAGTCGGCGCTGCCGGCGTCCGCCCGGCTGCTCGAAGTCCTTCAGCTCGAGGACCCGTCGCCGGCCGCGCTCACCGCGCGGTGGTCGGCGTCCGGCCGCGGCACCCGGGCGGTGATCGGGTACACCCTGGACGGCCCGTTCGCCCTCGACCTGGTCCACCACGGCCCGCACGGCCTGGTGGCCGGCACCACCGGCTCCGGCAAGTCCGAGTTCCTGCAGACCCTGGTCGCCTCCCTGGCGGTGGCGAACCGTCCGGACGCGATGAACTTCGTGCTCGTCGACTACAAGGGCGGCGCCGCGTTCAAGGACTGCGTCGACCTGCCGCACACCGTCGGCATGGTCACCGACCTCGACACCCACCTGGTCGAACGCGCGCTGACCTCGCTCGGCGCCGAGCTGACCCACCGCGAGCACCAGCTCGCCGCGGCCGGCGCCAAGGACATCGAGGACTACATCGACTACGCCGAGCGGCGCGGCGGCCTCGCCCCGATCCCGCGGCTGCTCATCGTGATCGACGAGTTCGCGTCGATGGCCCGGGAACTGCCCGACTTCGTCACCGGCCTGGTCAACATCGCCCAGCGCGGCCGCTCGCTCGGCATCCACCTGATCCTGGCCACCCAGCGGCCGTCCGGTGTGGTCTCGGCGGAGATCCGCGCCAACACCAACCTGCGGATCGCGCTGCGGGTCACCGACGCCGGCGAGAGCAGCGACGTCATCGACGCGCGCGAGGCGGCCACCATCGCCGCATCCACCCCAGGACGTGGGTACGCGCGACTCGGGCACAGCTCCCTGCTGCCGTTCCAGGCCGGACGGGTCGGTGGCCGGCGCCCCGGACGCACGAGCGAGGCCACCGTGGCGGCGCCGTTCCTGTACGCGGTCGACTGGCAGCACCTGGGCCGGCCGGTGCCGCAGCGCCCGCGCGGGGTCACCGAGACCGAGGAGACGACCGACCTGTCGGTGCTGGTCTCGGCGATCCGGCTGGCCAACGACCTGATGGGCCTGCCGCAGCAGCGCCGCCCGTGGCTGCCGGCGCTGCCGACCAACCACGTGGTGGAGCTGACCGGGCCGTCGGCCGGCGAGCCGGTCTTCGCCTGGGCGGTGCAGGACCTGCCGCGCAGCCAGCAGCAGAAACCGGTGGCGATCGACCTCGCCACGTTCGGGCACCTGCACATCGTCGGTGCTCCCCGGTCGGGACGGTCGCAGGCCCTGCGTACCATCGCCGCGGCCGGCGCCAGCGCAGCTGGGGTGACCGATCTGCATCTTTATGGTCTGGACTGTGGCAACGGCGCGCTGCTGCCGATGACGAAGCTGCCGCACTGCGGCGCCGTGGTGCAGCGATCGGACACCGAGCGGGCCGTGCGGCTGCTGAACCGGCTGCAGCAGGAGGTGCAGCGCCGGCAGCGGCTGCTCGGCGAGGGCGGGTTCGCCGACCTGACCGAACAGCGTGCCGCCAGCGCGCCGCAGGACCGGCTGCCACACGTCCTGCTGCTGCTCGACCGGTGGGAAGGGTTCATGGGAACCCTCAGCGAGCACGACGGCGGCGCGCTCACCGACCTGATCTACACGCTGCTGCGCGAGGGCGCCAGCGCCGGCGTCCACCTGATCATCACGGGTGACCATTCGCTGCTCAGCGGCCGGATCAGCTCGCTCACCGAGGAGAAGGTCGTGCTGCGGCTCTCGGACCGCACCGACGCCAGCATGGCCGGGCTGAACCCCCGCAAGATCCCGGAGAACCTGCCGCCGGGACGCGGATATCGTGCGGTCAGCTCGGTCGAGCTGCAGGTGTCGCTGATCGCCGCCGACCCGTCCGGTCCGGCGCAGGTGGCCGCGATGCACGCCCTCGCGGCGCAGCTCGCCGAGCGGGAAGCGGCAGTGCCGCGCGACCAGCGTCCCAGCCGGATCGCCGTGATGCCCACCCAGCTCACCTTCGACCAGGTGTGGGCGACCGTCGGCAACCCGGCACCGGGCTGGGCGCTGATCGGCGTCGGCGGCGACGAGCTCGAACCGATCGGCATGGACCTGGTCGGCGACCTGCCGACGTTCCTGATCGCCGGCCCGTCCCGGTCCGGCCGCAGCACCGCGCTGGGCGTGATGGCCGAGTCGCTGCTGCGCGGCGGCGCCGAACTGGTGATCGGCGCCCCGCTGCGCTCGCCCCTGCGCGACCTCGCCGGCCGGCCCGGCGTCCGCGGGGTGATCACCGACGAGAACCCGCGGGACCCGGACTTCGCCGATCTGATGGAGCCCGGCGACGGCCCGGTCGTCCTGATGATCGACGACGCCGAGAGCTGGCGCGACATGCTGGCCCGCGACTACGTACGCCAGCTGATCCGCACGGCGTCCGGTTCCCAGCGGGCCGTGGTGATCGCCGGGGAGATCTCGTCGGTCGCGATGGGCTTCTCCGGCTGGCAGGTCGAGGTCAAGAAGAACCGGCGAGGCATCCTGCTCTCCCCGCCGACGCTGAGCGCCGGCGACCTAGTCGGCGTCCGGCTCTCCCGGGCCCACCTGGCCGAACGGGTCGTGCCGGGCTCGGCGCGCGCGCACCTCGGCGACGGCTCGCTGCAGTCCCTTCAGATTCCGTTGCTCGCCCCCGGGGAGAAATGATGGCCGACCTCGTAGTCCAGGACCTGGGCGAACTGGTCAACGACCTGAACGCGTTGATCAGCGCTTTCGAAGGGGCGGAGGGCCTCCAGGACACCGACAAGGGTCAGTGGGGGCAGAGCAACGCCAACTCGTCGATGGGCGACTTCGCCGACAACTGGAAGATCCACCGCGGAAAGATGGTCGAGGCGATGAAGAAGTTCGCGAAGACGGTCCAGGAGGTCAACGAGGCCTGGACCGATGCGGACCAGCAGCTGAAGAGCACCCTTGAGGGGAACGGCCAGTGAGCGACGACCGCCTCATCGTTCTGGCCGGCGCCAAGGTCGACCGGGTACAGGCCGCGCAGCGCGACTACCAGAACATCGCCACCACCCTCGACGACACGGTCGCCAAACTGGCCCGGATCGTCGAGACCGGCAGCGAGGGGCTCAAGGGCGCGTACGTCGAGCCGCTCAAGAAGGACGCCCAGTCGATCAAGGACGATCTCAGCAAGGCGGCCGTGCGCTACAACGACGCCGCCACCGAGATCAACAAGTACGTGCCGGAGCTGGAGGAGGCCAAGACCGAGACCGCCGCGGCACTGTCCGCCGAGGAGTCCGCCAAGGGCTCGGTCAGCTCGGCGAACGCGCGCCCGGACGGGCAGAAGGGCGCGGACGGTGTGCTGCCGCCGGAGGAGCAGCAGAAGGACACCGAGAAGCAGCGCGCCGTCGAGGAGGCCAACGCCCAGCTGACCGCCGCGAAGAACCGGCTGACCTCGGCGCTGGACGCCCTCGACACCGCCGGCCGGCGCCTGGGTGACGCGGTGAGCGCCCGCCGGTACGACGACGGGCTCACCGACACCTGGAAGGACAAGGTCAACGCGTTCTTCGCGCAGATCAGCAAGATCTTCGCGATCATCGGCATGGTTCTCGCCGTCCTCTGCCTGATCTTCCCCGGCGTCAACCTGCTGATCCTCGGAACGGTGGTCGCCGGCGTCATCACATTGATCGCCGACAGCGTCCTGCTGGCCGGCGGCGAGGGCAGTGTCATGGACGTGGTGCTCGGCGCTGTCGGTCTCGGCCTCGCCGGTCTCGGCGCCGCCATCTCGCTGATCGGCAAGAACATGGCGAACGCGGCGCGCACCATGAACAGGATCACCGGCCGGATGAACACCGTGCCGGGAAACCCGCCACGACTCAACCTGACCGGCAGCTGGAACGGCCGGCCCATCCAGCTGGACAACCTGGGTCCCGGCGCGACGCACACCGGCGGGCCCAACATCTCCATCACCCAGCAGCTCGGGCCGAACGACTTCCGAATCCCCACCAACGCGGCAAGCGGCTGGCAGAACACCTCCGACTGGTTCAACCTGCCCGGCATCAACAACCTGCTCAGCCGGTTCGGGCAGATCACCCCGGAGATCGGTTTCTGGCAGTCGACCCTGATCCAGGGCCGCGGCGCGCTGGGCATGTGGGGCAACCTGTTCCGCAACCCGGGGCAGTTCGCCCGGGACTGGTCCGGCGTCATCGGCGGCATGGACGGCTTCCGCAACCTCAACAACGTGATGGGCGCGATCGGCGGCACCATGTCACCGGGCTGGTTCGTCTTCGGCGGCTTCAACGCCCTGTTCACCCTCGGGCCTGGACTGATCTACTCGGGCGGGCGCCTGGAGGAATGGATCCCCGATGTCAACTGACGTTCTCACCGACATCCCGTTCTACTGGGAGTTCGTGCCCTCCGCGAGCGAGGGCGCCGACGAGCGTTCCCGGTGGACCGACCACATGATCGAGTTCTTCGGCAAGTGGGCCGGCCGGACCCTGGGCACCGCACAGGCCGCCTGGACGGCGGGGGAGTTCCCGTTCACCGCCGAGAACGTCGGCCGGGAGACCGCGACGATGCTCATGGCCCGCGCCGACGAGCTGCCGGGGCACGCCCGGCTCGCCTGGGGCACCGCGTTCCACGACGGACAGGTGCGCTGGTCGCCGATTCCGCTGGTGGCCGAGTTCCACCGGCCCCGCGCCGACGACCCGGAGTACCTGATGGAGATCGTCGGCGTGCACGGGTTCGCCGAGGACGCCCGGGAAGCGGTGGTGCACTACGTCAGCGTGCCCGGCGCGGACGGCGTCCGGGTCTTCGCCATCGGACGGACACCACAGGGTACGGCGTACGGGCGGCTCGACGCGGCCATGCGTACCGAGAGCGGCATCGACGTCGTTCTGCGTACCCGGGTCTTCGACATGCAGCAGATGGCCGTGATCGGCGCCGGCGTCGAGCAGCTGATGGCCACGATCGCCGCCGACGGAATCGCGGAGCAGCCCTGATGATCGACATTGACCTGTTCGTGGAGCGCCTCTGATGATCGACTTTGAGCTGATCGTGCCCGACGGCTGGGCGCACATCCCCACCACGCCGGAGTCGGCGCGGCTGCGCGCCCGGACCATCGACGCGCTGATCACCTCGCGCCTGCCCGAGTCACTGCCCCGGGACAAGGCCGTGCCGTTCCGCAAGATGCTGCGCGGCGAACTCACCAAGGCGACCGACGACGCGGCCCGCAACGGCGCCCGGGCGATCGTGCTGCCGCTCACCGAGTACCACAACGGCTGGCGGGTGCCCGGCTCGCTGCTGATCACGGTGGTCGAGGAGTCCGACGACGCGCCGGACCCGCTGACGCTGATCGGGGCGCTGATCAGCGACGCGGGCCCGGAGAACGGAACCCGCCTGGAAATCGGCGGCGGTCCGGCGGCTCGGATCACCGAGGTCCTCGCCAGCGACCCGATCGGCCGCAAGGCGCCGTCGCTGAAGGTCAGCTACTACATCGCGCACCCCGACGTGACCGGGGTCTGGGCGCTGCTCACGTACACCGTGCTGACCGACGGCGACCTGGAGAGCGAGGTGCTGACCGCGATCTGCTTGCTGTTCGACGCGGTCGTGGCGACCCTGCGCTGGACGGACCGCATCGACGTGCCGACCGAGGACGAGCTGATCGAAATCCTGGACGCCTCACCCTCCGCGGGTTGAGGCTCCGGCTTCTCCGGTTTCACCTGGCGGGTCGTTGGGGCTCCTTGGAGGATCTCCTGCACGGCTCGCGTCAGTGGAGATCTTGGCCGGATCGGACTTCGCGGGCCTTGGACCGCACGCTGCCCCGGACGTCCGGCGGGGCGATACCTGAGGGCAGCCCCGCGGTACCTCAGATTGATGTGGCGGCTGTCCGGGATCGGCGATCTTGGTTGCATGATTCTTCTCAGTGATCCCCGGGTGGCGGCGGTGCCGGTACGGGCGGTTCTCGGTGAGCGGCTCGGCGGGGCGAACGCCGCGCTGCCCGCCGGGCTGAGCCTGCACGTCGTCGAGGGGCATCGGCGCGCCGCGCGGCAGCGGGAGATCATCGAGGCGTACGCCGGGGAGTTGCGAGCCGCCGACCTGACGATCAGTGGGCCGGACGGTGACCTGGACATGGGTACGCCGATCGACGCCACCCCGGAACCGTGGGGTGGCGCGTTTCGACTTCTTCGTCACCGAGGACGGGCCGGTGCTCAACGAGGTGAACACGATGCCCGGGTTCACCGAGCACTCCCCGGTGCCGAGGATGTTCGCGGCCGCCGGAATCAGCTACCGAGCGCTCCTTGACCCACTCATCAGCGACGCCCTCGCCTAACGTGGGCGAGATGGAGGATCGGGGGACGCTGCTCAGCGCCGCGGCGGCAGTCGCCGTGCTGGTCAGCGGCGTGATCGAGCAGAGCACCCAGACCGATGCGGGCTGGCGCGCCCTGATCATGCTTGTCGTTCTCGGCACCGCTCTTGCCGTCGGTGCGGTACGCCGGCTGCCGTGGCTGTCGCTGCTGCTCGCCTGGCTCATCCCGGTCTGCCAGGTGGTCACCGGCACCCCGCTGGTGATCACCCAGGCGGCGATGGCGTTCGTCGCGTTCGGGCTGGCCCGCTGGGGTGGCCGGGTGATCCTGTGGCTGAGCGCCCTGTCGATCCTGGCCGGGGCGGTGGCCGCGATGATCCTGCTCGGGTTCGGGATGGTGCGGGCCACCATTCCGTACGCCTCCTGGGACCTGATCGCCGCCACCATCGACCAGCTCGGCGCCGGCTGGCAGTTCGGGTCGGCCCTGCTGCTCGGGGCGTTCTTCGGCATGCCGTGGCTGGCCGGGTTCGCGGTGCGGATCTCCGACCGGGCGCGTACCGACCTGGCCCGGGCCGCCCGGGAACGCGCCCAGGCCGAGCAGACCGCCCGGATCCGGGACGCACAGACCCGGCTGGCCCGCGACGTGCACGACGTCGTCGGGCACTCGCTCGCGGTGATTCTGGCGCAGGCCGAGTCCGGGCAGTACCTCGCCGACGACGACCCGGCCGCGCTCAAATCGGCCCTGGCCACGATCGCAACCTCGGCGCGGGCCTCGCTGCAGGACGTCCGCGAGGTGCTCACCACCACCCGGGACTCCACCGACGACCTCGACCAGCTGATCGGCAACCTGCGCGGCAGCGGCCACGAGGTGCTGTCCGAGGTGGTCGGTGTCCCGGCGCCGCTCGACGAGGCGCGGCGGACCACGGCGTACCGGGTGCTGCAGGAGATGCTCACCAACGCGATCCGGCACGGCCTGCGAGGAGGGGCTTTGAGGGTACGCCGTACCTGGGCCGGCGGTTTTCTCTCCGTCGAGGTCCGCAACGCGGTCTCCCCGGGTGCCGCCGCGCCGGCGTCCGGGTCCGGGCTGGACGGCATGCGCGAACGGCTCGGCGCGGTCGGCGGCACCCTGTCGGCCTCCCGCGACGGTGACGTGTTCGTGGCGACCGCCCGGATCCCGCTGTCATGAGCGACGACATCACGATCCTGGTCGTCGACGATCAGGAACTGTTCCGGGCCGGCGTCGCGGTGATCCTCGACGCCCAGCCCGGCCTGCGCGTGGTCGGCGAGGCCGGTGACGGCCACGACGCGGTACGCCTCGTCGGCGAACTGGAGCCGGACGTCGTACTGATGGATCTCCGGATGCCCGGGATGGACGGCGTGGAGGCGACCCGGCAGATCTTCGCCGGTGTCCGCAGCCGCCCGGTGCGGGTCCTGGTGCTGACCACGTTCAACCTGGACGACCGCGCGGCGACGGCGATTCGGCACGGCGCGAGCGGTTTCCTGCTGAAGGACACCACCCCGGCGCAGCTCACCGACGCGATCCGCAGCGTGTTCGCGGGCAACGCGGTGCTGGCGCCGGGCGACCTGTCGGCGCTGCTGACCCGGCAGTTCCCCGAGCGCGCGCCGGTGCCGGACGCCTACCTGACCCTGACCGGCAAGGAGCGGGCGGTGTTCCGGGCGGTCGCGCGCGGCCTGTCCAACGCCGAGATCGCGGCCGAGATCTTCGCGGGCGAGTCCACGGTGAAAACGCACGTCGGTGCGATCCTGCGCAAACTGTCGTTGCGGGACCGGGTGCAGATCGCCGTGTTCGCCCACGAACACGGCCTGCTCTCCTGACTCGACCTCAGTAGTAGTCGCGCATGATCTCGGTTGCCCAGCCGGGCTGGGTGACGGCGCCGCGCGGGCCGAACTCGTCCATGTACGGCTTGATGTCGAGCACCGGGGTGCCGGCCACCGCGTCCGGGCCGCTGACGTGCAGGTCCAGGCCGTCCACCCGGTGCAGGCGGCAGCGCGAGACGCCGATCCGGTTCGGGCGGTTCTTGCCGCGCTGCTGCCGGACCCGAGTGGGTTCCCGATCGCGTTCGTGCCGGCGACCCGGCCGCAACACCATGCACTTCAACCTGACCAGCGAATCCTTCGACGACCAGCGGCGGACCGTCGCCACCGCGCTGCGCCTCGGCGGCCGGCACCTCGACGTCGGTCAGCTTCCCGGGGAGACGCACGTCGTGCTCGCCAACCCGGAAGGCAACGAGTTCTGCGTCGTCGCGCCGGGAAACAGCTTCCTTGCGCCGGCCGGGGGCACGAAGGTCACCTGGGGTGGCCCGCCGCTGATGCCGCAGACCGGGCAGGTGCACTTCGACCTCGCGGTGCCGCCGGGTGACGTGGAGCGGCTGCTGTCCCTGGGGGCGACCAGGACCGCGGCCGGCCTGGCCGACCCCGGCGGCAACGAGTTTCACCTGATCTAGGAGGGCTCGTTCCCCTCGTCCACGGGCTCCTCCGGTGCGGGCGCGGGTGCCGGGACTGCGCACACGTCGCCCTCGCAGACCATGGCGGTGTCGCCCTCGATGAGGACGAAAGCGGGCTCGGTCATGCGGCCGGCTCCCGCTCGCTGTCGACCTTGGCGAGGACCCCGGCGAAGGTGTCCGGGTCCTGGGCGCCGGAAACCCCGTACCGGTTGTCGAAGACGAAGAACGGCACGCCGTTGATTCCGTAATCCCTGGCGGTCTGGACATCACCCGCCACCGCGTCCGCGTGCTCGCCGCTCTCCAGCGACCGCACCACGTCGTCGCGGTCGAAGCCGAGCCCAGCGGCCAGGTCGGCCAGTTCCTCGACCCGCCCGACGTTCACGCCGTCGGTGAAGTACGCCTTCAGCAGCCGCTCCTTGACCTCCGCCTGACGGCCGTGCGCCTTGGCGTAGTGCAGCAGCTCGTGCGCTTTACGCGTACGCGTGGGCTTGATCTTGTCGTGGTGGAAAGCGAGACCGACGCTCTCGGCGAGACCGGCCATCTGCTTCTCCATGCCCTTGACCTGGGCCGGGGTGACGCCGAGCTTGGTGCTGAGGTAGTCGGCGTGGCTGCCGTGGTAGTCCTCCGGTGTGTCCGGGGAGAGTTCGAAGGAGTGGTACTCCACCTCGACCGGCAGGCCGGACGCGGCGACGGTGGCCTCGAACTTGCGCTTGCCGACGTAACAGAACGGGCAGGCGATGTCGGACCAGACGTCTACCTTGATCGGGCTTGTCACCGTGATGCCTCGCTAACTTGAGGGTGGGCCTCAAGTTATACTCCATGAGAAGGAGGAACCACCATGGTGCTGCGGCGCGACGCACAGCAGAACGTCACGAAGCTCACTGCCGCCGCAGTCACGGTCTTCCGGCAGCAGGGATTCCAGGCCCCGCTCGAAGCCGTCGCCCAGGAGGCCGGCGTGAGCATCGGCACGCTCTACAACCGGATCGGCCGGGACGGCACCCGCGAGACGCTGATCGAGGCGGCCGCGCCGGTCATCGCCGCCGAACGCACCGACCGGCTCGCCGCCGAGGCACAGACCCGGCCGGACCCGTGGGCGCGGTTCGAGCACTACGTGACCGCGCTGCTCGACTCACAGGCCGCGAGCCCGCCGGTCGACGACATCATGGCCCGCCGGCTGCCGGAGTCGTCGCAGCTCACCGAGCAGTGCGAGCATGCGCTGCGGCACGCCGGCCGGTTCATCGCCGAGGCGCAGGCCGACGGCAGCTTGCGCCCGGACTTCCGGGTCGAGGACTTGACCGTGCTGTTCCAGGCGAGTTCCGGCATCCTGCGGGCCTCGGCCCCGCCGTGCGCGGACGCCTGGCGCCGCCATCTGCGCTTCGTCCTGGACGGCCTGCGGGTGCGTTCCGGAACCAGCTGACCCGAACGGCAGTCATCGCAAGCCCAGCAGCGGGAGCCACACCTCGTCGACGATCTCGTCGATCGCGGTCGACGGGACCTGGCCCATTGTCATCAGCATGTCGTGGCGCATCAGGTCGAACGGCAGGTTGATCACGCGCGGTGACCTCGGCACGTCGGGCAGTTCGCCGCGTTCGACAGCGCGCGCGACGATCTTTTCGAAACCGGTGGGCTCGCCCGGTGGGCGTACCAAATCTCGCAGTTGATTGAAGTTTGTCCCGGTGTTGCGGAAGTAGTCCATGAACTGGACGCTCATCACGGTCATCATCCGGGACCGGCCGGCGTCGACGTTGCGGAGAAACGCGATGGCGTCGTCGCGCAGGTTGCCGGTGTCCGGGAGGGTGAGCGGGCGCGCGCGCCAGAACCGGGTGATCGCGGCCAGCACCAGGTCGTCGCGGTGCGCCCAGCGGCGGTAGAGGACCGGCCGGCTGGTGCCGGCGCGCGCGGCCACCGCCTCGAACGTCAGGCCGGCGTGTCCCTGCTCGGTCAGCACTTCCCAAGCCGCGTCGAGGATGGCGTCCTCGAGGTCGGCGCCGCGTCGTCGTGCCGGGCCCTTAAGAGTCACTTGCGTATCTTAACGCACGCGGCTAGCGTTCCTGGCGTTAGATACATCCGCGTATCTTAAGGCTGTCGTCATGTCCAAGATCAGTCCCGATGCCCTGCGCACCGCCATCGCGGTGCTCACCGGTGGCATCACCGTCATCCTCGACTCGACGATCGTCAGCGTTGCGCTGCACGATCTCGCCACCGACCTCAGCGCCGATGTCGCCACGATTCAGTGGGTCAGCACCGCCTATCTGCTGGCCCTCGGCGTGGTCATCCCGACGGTGGGCTGGCTGCAGAGCCGGCTCGGCGCGAAACGGCTCTGGATCGCCGCGCTCACCCTGTTCCTGATCGGCTCGGTGCTCTGCTCGTTCGCCTGGGACGCGCCCAGCCTCATCGCGTTCCGCGTCGTCCAGGGCGCCGGTGGTGGCGTGATGATGCCGCTGATGAGCACCATGATCATTCAGGCGGCGACCGGTCCGGACCGCGCCAGACTGATGTCGGTGGTCGCGCTGCCGGCCGCGCTCGGCCCGATCCTCGGACCGGTCATCGGCGGCCTGATCCTCGGCGCCGGCAACTGGCGCTGGCTGTTCCTGGTGAACGTCCCGCTCTGCCTGATCGGCCTCGCCCTGGCCTGGCGCCTGCTGTCCGCCGACGTCCCCGGCCGCCGCGTCCGCCTCGACACCGTCGGTCTGCTGCTGCTCTCGCCCGCGCTGGTCCTGCTGCTCTGGGGCCTGTCCGAACGCTCCGCCCTGCCGATGGTCGTGGGCGCGGTGTTGCTGGCAGGGTTCGTGTTCTGGGCCCTGCGCCGACGCGGCGATGCGCTCGTCGACCTCCAGGTGCTGCGCTCCCGCCCGACCTGGGCCGCGACCGCGCTGATGTTCCTCACCGGCGCCTCGCTCTACGGCGCGATGGTGCTGCTCCCGCTCTACTGGCAGCAGCACCGCGGCGCCGACGCCCTCGAAGCGGGCCTGCTCCTCATCCCGCAGGGCGTCGGTTCGTTGCTCAGCCGAGCGCTTGCCGCCCGTCTGCAGGACCGCCTGGGCGCACGGGGTGTGGCCCTCGTCGGGTTTGCCCTGGTGGGCGTGGCCACGGTGCCGTTCGCCCTGGCGAACCAGACCTCAGCGACCTGGTTCCTGCTCACCGCCCTTTTTGTACGCGGCCTCGGCCTCGGCATGGTGCTGATCCCCCTGATGACGGTGGCGTTCGTCGGCCTGCATCACGACGAGGTGCCCCACGCGAGCATCGTGACCCGCATCGCCCAGCAGATCGGCGGGTCGGCCGGGGTGGCGTTGCTGACGGTGATCCTGACCAGCACGAACGACTTCGGCACAGCGTTCTGGTGGACGATCGGGTTCACCGGGCTGGCGGTGGGGCTGTCGTTCGCGTTGCCGGCCAGGGTCGACCTGACCGGGCCTTCTGCTTCGCCGGGCGGGCCTTCGGCTTCGCCGGGGGAGTCGTTCACGAGTCCGTCGAGAACGCCTTCACCGGGAGTGCCGCGATAGGGTGGGCGGTTGCGGAGGCCCGGACACGGCGGATCGCGGCGGCGCTGATCACTGCCGCCAGGAGCCCGGCCGTCAGGTAACTCAACGTCCAGTCCTGGGCCTGCCAGTAGAGCCCGGCAATGCCGTAGATGATCAGCACTGGCGCTGCGAGACCGAACGGAACCGCGAGGCCGAGCCCGAGCGCGACCGGCGGTGGTGTCCATGCGTGAGTGCCCAGCGGGGTGGCGCGCCGAAGGAGCAGCCAAGCCAGCAGAAGAATCAGGCCGGCCAACCCCACGAAGGGGTAGGTGTCCCGATCTCCTCCTTCGACGACCAGGTTGAGATTCTCGCGATACTGCGTGAAACAGTCGGCCGTGGGATACAGCGGCACCCATGGGCGACCGCACATGTCGGGCTGGGCTCCGAATCGGCCGGTGGCGATCAGCAGCTTGGTCCAGGGCCACCCGAGCAACCAGGTCGCTACACCATGACCGCCCCACCAGAGCATGACGAGGCCGGTCGCGATCCACGTTCCGGCGACCAGGCGGCGCAGCGCCCCCGCCACGTCCCGGGTGCCGGCCGGCACGTTTCGCACGACGGCGGTCACCGTGCCGAACCGGGTGACCGCCGCACGTTCGGCGGCCTCGGCATCCAGGCCACGCGCACGGCCCTCGTCCACTGCGGCCAGCAGATGGCTCTCCGTCTCGGCCAGCATCCGGCGCCCCGCCGGCCCGGTCCCGGCCAGCCGGTCGAACATCTCATCGAGATACCGCTCCACCGGCCCGTCGCCGTCCGGCGCCGTCATGCCGTCACCGGAGCCGCGGCCGGCCCGATCACGGCCTGCACGCTGGTGACGAAACGCCGCCACTCACTCTGCTTGACCGTCCGGGCGACCTGTCCGTCGCTGGTCAACTCATAGACCCGCCTGCGCCGGGGCGCCGCGTTCTCCCATCGGCTGACCACCAGACCGGCCCGCTCCAGCCGGTGCAGTGCTGGATAAACCGTGCCTTCCGGTATGTCGAAGGCACCCTCCGAACGCTCCCGCAACGCGGTGATCACGGCGTAACCATGCGCGCTCCCCGCATCCGCCAAGACGGTCAGCAGCAGCAGATCGAGATGACCTCTGACATCCATACCTAGCGAACCTAGGCATTGGAGATCTAGGTGTCAACCCCGCCCGGCGCCGGGGCGACTGCGGACCGTCCGGTTGAGCGACCGTGGACTTCTGTTTCGTCACGCCATTCTGGGCGGTAGTTCGCCTTTCTGCGGAGGGTCCCGCCGTGTTTTCGGTAGCAATGGCTATTCCGGTCGTTGGTGCGGGTGGGCATCAATGGGAAGATCTTGGAATTCATGAATTGACAGAGGCGATAAGAAGGCACCACCCGGTTCTGCGCAGGACGCCCGATGGCAGCAGCGGACGAGCGCTGCCGCATAAAGGCCCGGCGTCTCCGGTTCCCGGGTGTCAGACCGTTTCGCTGCTCGGGCTGCTCGGCCGGCTTGGGCTGCTTGGCCGGCTCGGCCGGCTTGGGCTGCTCGGCCGGCTCGGCCGGCTTGGGCTGCTCGGCCGGGCCGGTTTGTTCGGCCGGGTCGGGCTGGGGCGGTCTGGCGACTGCCTGGCTGGGCTCCGCGGTCTGTGTCGTGGCTCGCTGGTCTTCGGCGTCCTGTCGCACTGTGCCGTCTTGAGCTGCTCTTTTGCTCTGTCCAGCGCCATCAATTCCGGAAGCCGGTGACGAAGCATCCCGCCGGCTCATCGAGTCGGGCAGTGTCGCGCGAGTGGGCAGCGCCGGCAGACCCTGCGCCGGCGCACTCAGCGCATCGCTCGCGCCCGGCACCGGTTCGGCAGACGCCGCACCACCATCCTCGCGGTCGCGCAACCGGCGCAGCTTCCGCGCATGACGCTGCGCCAAACCCCACGAACGATGCCGCTCGTGCTCCCGCCTGAACTCCTCAGTCGCCGCCGAATAATTGCGGCGCAGCGTCCGATCCCGCAAATGCCTCGTCGGGAACAATGAAAGCTGCGCCATACCCCCATTGTCCGCAACCCAGCCGGCATCAACCACGTCCGCCGCGAATTTTTCAAATCCAGAAAGGATGGAATCCAGCCTTGATGATCCGCGATTTCACAGCTTCGAAAACGCCGGCAGTACAGAGAAGCAGCTCGCGCCGAGAGGCGCCGGCGAAGGACATGTGAATGTTGTGTGTGCGGGGCGGCCGCGGCCCCGCCGACGAGACCTGGGTCGACCGTGTGCACGAAGGACTCGCCGTCACCGGCCGCAATTATCCGTTCATCGCGGCCGCCTTCTGGGGGCCGTGGCGGGATCCGGTCCGCAACATCTGGGTGATCGAGTGGGGCATGCTCTGCTGTCTCGCGATCATGCCGCTGCTCGTCATCCGCCGCCTGATCCACCAGTTGGCCGGCATCCACCCGACCGAACAGGCTAGGACCTAGACACCCGTAGCCACCGCCACCTCCCCGTAGCTCTTCCGCACTCAGCGGGCGCTTCGTGGTGCTGTCGCGGGCTACCCCGATCGAGGAATTCGTTTACCACCACACCGAACTCGTGGATCCGGGCGGCGACCTCGGGCGGCGCGAGGATGTTCGCCGCGGTCAGCCTTCAGCGTCGCCCGGCAACACCGCCCATTCTCGCCGGTCGATCACCGTGGTGCTGCCCCGTGGCCACGGGTTGTCCACATCGGCGTCCGGCACCGGGACCGAAAGCCGGCCGAAGGCCGGATGCCAGCGAACTCCCAGCTAGAGGCCGGCGAGCCGGTGCGCGCCGAGACCCTTCCCGGCCGCCGCGACGATCAATGAGCCGTGCACCGCGAGGCCGGTGACCGCGGACGGAAGCCGCAGTGGGCCGGTGATCTCGGTCAGGTCCGGCAGGCGCCAGACCCGGAGCCATCCGTCCGCGCTGCCGGAGACGACGACGGGTGTGCTGTCGCGCAGAGTCGCCGGCGCCAGCGCGGTCACACCGGCCGGGAAATGGGTCAGGGGTTCACCGGCCGGGATCCCGTCGGCCAATCCCCACGTGCCGAGCCACCCGCCACGCCGGCGGCTGCCGCCCGCGACGATCACCGGTGTGCCGTCCGGCAGCCGCGTCGTCACGATCGCGCGTGCTCTGCTGGGCAGGCCGGTGATCAGCGGGAACAGTGGCACTCCGCCGGTGAGTTGCCACGCGCCCAGCCAGCTGTCGTTGATGTGGGCCGGATCGACGCCGGCGGCGACCACGGCCGGTTCGGTGTCCGGCCAGGATGCCTGCCCCAGCGCCTGCACGCCCCGGGGGACCGGGATGTCCAGTTCCCGCGGGCCAGCCGTCGTGGTTCCGCCGGACGGTTCCCACACCCGTATCCACGTGTCGCCGGACCGGTCGCTGCCACCGCTGAGGAGCACCGATGTGCGGTCCGTCGACGTTCCTGCGGCAAGGGTGACCACCACCTCGGTGAGGTCGGTGACCGGCTCGCCGACCGGGCTTCCGTCGGCCAACCGCCACATCCGTACCCATTCGGCGCCGCCCGCGACGATGACCGGCGTGCCGTCCGGCAGGTGGTGAATCGCGACCGCGTTGACCCGAGGGCCGCGCACCCGGATCGGTTCATACGCGGACCTGCCGTCGGCCGGCCGCCAGACCAGGATGAACCCGTCCTCGCTGCTGATGCCCCCGGCCGTGACGATCAGCGGGGTGTCGTCCGCCGCCGAGCCCATCGCGACGGCGCTCACCGGCCGCTCGTGGGCAGTGACCGGGTCGCCGTCCGGGTCGCCGTCCGGGTCGTCGTCCGGGTCGTCGTCCGGGTCGTCGCCACCCAGATTCCACACCCGCACCCAGCCGTCGTCGAAGTCGCGGCCGATCCCGCTCACGATCACCGGCATCCGTCCCGGTGAGGCCGCGGCCGCCACCGCGTTCACCGATCCGTCGGGGTCGGCGAACGGTCGGAGGATCGGTGAGCCGTCCGCCGCGCGCCACAGCCCGGTCCAGCCTTCATCGTGGTGCGTGTGACCGCCGCTGACGACCGCCGGGGTGCCGTCCGCCAGCGCGGTCACCGCCATGGCTGTCACCGGGCCGGGTACCTCGGCGATCGGCGTGCCGGAACGGCCTCCTCCGGGAATCCGCCACTGGCGTTGCCAGCCGGTGAGGACATGTCCGCCTCCGGCGACTAGGAGGCAGGTGCCGTCCGGCAACCGTCCTGCCGCCAGCGCGGCGAGCGGTCCGGGCAGATCCACGATCGGTTCGCCGGCGGGAGTCCCGTCGCTGAGTCGCCATGCCCAGATGCAGCTGTCGAAATCTCCGGTGTGGTAGATCCCCAGAATGCCCTCCGGCAGTGTTCCGCCGGCGAAAATGACCGGGGTTCCGTCGTTCAGCGCACCGGCCGTGATCACGGAGATCGGCAAGCGGAGGGCGGCGATCGGCGACCCGGCGGGTGCCAGGTCTGCCAGCCGCCACGTCCGTATCCATCCGGGCTCGAGAACGGATCCGCCGCCACCGGCGGTGACGATCACGGCCGTCCCGTCCGGCAGCGTCGCTGATGCCAGCGCCCGGACGCGTCCAGGAAGGTCGATGATCGGTTCGCCGACCGGGGTTCCGTCGCTGAGGTGCCGCACCTGGACCCAGCCGCTGACCTGAGTGCCACCCGCGGCGATCATGACCGGTGTGCCTGATGGCAGAACTCCCACGTCCATCGAGCTCAGCGGCCCGGGCATGTCGAGAACGGCCTGGCTGACGGGCGTCCCGGTGTCCTGCTGCCACACCCGCAGCCAGGACCTGATCGTGGCGTCGGAACTCAGGTGCCCCCCGCCGGCGATTGCTGCCGTTCCGTCCGCCAGCACGGCCGGCGTCACGTTGGCGACTGCGCCGAGGCCGTCGATGGTGTGGTGGTCCGGTGCTGCCCGTTCGTGCATCCACAATGTGCTCCAGTCCCGGTCCGGGGCTGCGGCAGCCACCTCCTCGGCCAGGGAGCCGGCGCCGAGCTGGCGGGCGTAAAGCTCCAGTTGGCTGGCACGCTGCGACATCGGCAGGCCGGGCAAGCGGTGTGCTCCGCGCCGGTAGACGGTGGCGGCGGTGCGGCCCCGCCGGGTACGCGCGGCATCGAGGTGGGGCAGCAACCAGGCCGGATCGACGTTGAGCAGGTAACCGACGTTCACCACCAGATCGTCGAGACGGTGCCCCGCGGCGGCGTGGTCCGCTGCGTGCCGCAGGACGTAGTCGTCGGTCCAGTCCGACTCGGCGCCCTGGCGCAGCAGGATGCCGAGCAGGCGGCCCTCATCGCCGGTACGGTCACGGCGCGTGGCCAGGAGCTCGTCGTTCAGAGCCTGGTGGAACAGGCGGGTGAGCGGCGGGACGTGAAGCAGCAGGTCAGCTGCCGGGGATACGGCCACGGCCTCGATGTCGGCGCGGATTGCGGGCCGGTCCAGGCTCGCGGCGAAAGCCAGCCAGCGCGTGTCGTCGAGGCCGTCGCCCCGGCCGTACGCCAGAGCGGTGAGCAGGCCCAGTTCCCGGGCACGGCGATCAGCCGGCAACCGGTCCAGGTATCGGGTCAGGGCCTCGCCGACACCGGAGGGCAGAGTCTCCCGGTCGAAATCCGGCGTACCCGGGTCCACCACGGTCAGCTCGGCGGACAACTGCGCCGCGGTGAGCGCCGCGACCAGGAAGTTCCGGCCGGCCCGGCGGGCGATCACGGCTGCCAACCGCCGCCGCAAGGCTTCGTCGGATCGGTAGACAGACCACGCATGCCCCGGCGGCCCGGGACGGGACATCCCCTCCTGGGCCAGCAGCGCCTCGGTGCACCGCCCGAGGGCGGCCGGGTCGCCGTAGGGGTCGGCGTCCAGGTCGACCAGATTCCGCGCGTCCGGTCCCGCGACGCCGAAGGCTCGCAACAGCCCACCCGGACCGAACAGCTGTCCGGAGGACAACGGCCGGGTGGCGACGATGACGCGCAGGTCCGGCAGAGCGGCCAACTCGACGAGGAGTTCCGTGATGCGGCGGCGGTCCAGATCACTGGAGGCCTCGTCGAGGGCGTCGACGACCACCGGCAGCAGCCGTGCCCGAGATGACTCGAGCAGCGCCGTGATCACCTCCTCAGGCTGGCTGGACGGTTCGGATCCCGTCACGTCCGCGAGCCCGGTCAGCAGGTCGTCCACTGTCGCGGCGCGGGCGTGGAAAAGCAGTCCCGGCCCGCCGAGGGTCTCTTCGGCAGTGAGCGCGCTGCGGGCCACCACGCTGGACTTCCCGGCGCCCGGCTGGCCGATCACGACCAGAACCTGACCTGGCGGATCCGCCGCGGTCAACCAGCCCGCCATGGCGTCGAGCGCTCGCTCGCGGCCCTGGAATAGGTCTCCGCCACGGGCGATGCTGCGCCGGCCGTGAGCCAGCCGGCTGACGTGGGCATGCGCGTCTGCCTGCCCGGCGCCGACCATGAGCCACGGCTGCCGTAACTGCGCCGGCCAGGCTTCGACCAGGAGGTCTATCGGCAGGAACCGGTCGAAACGGCCGGATTCGGAGCCTTCGGTCAGGATTCCGGCCACAGCGTTGCGGTCGTCCAGCACCGGGCCGCCACTGTGCCCGGGCAGGGCTCCCGCGTCACGTGCCCAGTCGGCCTGGACGCTGCCCGCGCTGGTCGGGCCGCCCGTGGTGAAAGTGCGCCACCAACCCACCGCAGGCGTCTCGATCCGCGGAAATCCGAAGACCTTCAAGACGGAGGGCAATCGGCGGCGCGGTGACAACCGGACCGGGTCCGGAAGCCAGTCCGGCGCCGTCTCGCCCAGGTCCAGCAGGGCGGCATCGACACCTGTCGTTCCGGGAATCGGAGCCACCCGCCGGCCGGTGGCTCGTGCCGGAGCACCGTCGGGCAGCCTGACCGAAGGGAAGACGACGTCGACGGTGTCCAGAGTCCGCTGTTCGTGGCGTACCACGTGCAGGGCGGTCAGCAGGTGACGACCGTCGACGAGGACGGCCGAGCCCAGGCGCCGCCCGGAGTGGAACACCGCTGCGGTTGCCCCTACCGCGGTGGCCTGCCCGCCGCTCATCCGGGGCTCGCTTCCCCCGGATCGTCGGCTTCCTCGGTGATCTCCTCGACGACGCCGGGACTGGAGGTGCCCGCCCAGCGCAGGGTGACCTTGATGGTTCCCTCGCCCTGTGCCTTCGCGAAGAACCACGCCTTTGCCTCGGCGGACACTTTCACGCCGAATTCGAGGGTCACCTCGTCGGGGACCAGCCGGGAACGCATCTCCTGGGAGATCTGCTCGGCGGCGGCCGCGACACCTCGCAGCCGAGACGTCAGTGCACCGCCGTCAGCGACGGCCGCCTCGCCGCCGCGGTAGCCGACGGCTGAACTCTCGGCTGACTCGAACAGCACCTCGGTGCCGTCGTCCGTGGTGTACCGCACGAGGTTCGTCATCGTTCTCCACCTTCTCCGGGAAGCCTGCATTCTCGCAGAGGAGCGACGGTGATCATTGGCCGTGATGCCGCAGCGAACGCGCGCCGGGTCCCGCCGCCGGCGCCCAGCGCGCTCTAGGCGCGGCGTCGCGCTGCCAGCCCGGTCGCCATCAGCGCGACCACACACAGCCCGGCCAGAGTGAGAAACCCGGCCTGGAACGAACCGGTCGCGTCCTTCACCGCGCCAAGCGCATAGACAAACGCAAAACTCCCGAGGTTCGCGCAGAAATTGCCGAATCCACTGATCAGCCCGGCCCGCTCCACGCCGAGCACGTCAACCGGCACGGCGAACAACGGACCGAAGTAGATCTGCACGAACACCGAGATCAACGCGACCACGGCGAGAACCCCGATCATGCTGGGCACATAGGTCAGCAGGGTCAGCCCGGTCGCCAGCACACTCAACGACACCCCGATCACCACGAGGGGCCGGCCGATCCGGTCGGACACCCAGCCACCGAGATAGTTGGCGGGCGCGGTGGCCGCGGAACCGGCCGCCGCCACCAGCCCGGCCGTCATCAGCGACTGCCCGCGATCGGCGACCAGATAGGTCGGCAGCCAGAACGTGAACCCCTGTGCCACGGCCAGCCGGGCGAACTGGATCACCCCGGTCAGCCACATGATCCGGTGGCGCAGCAGAACCGGCAGGTCCCGGATCCGCGCCACCGGGCCACGCAGTGGCGTGTCAGGTTCGCTGGTACGCCAGTACAGAACGAGCGCCAGCAGCCCGCCACCGGCGAACATCACGAACAGCACCCGCCAGCCGAGCGGCTCGACCAGCAGCGGCCCCAGCGAGCTGAGCAGGATGTTCGACGAGAACCCGCCGACGACGTACAGCCCCATCGCGGTGGCCCGCCGATCCGCCGGGAACTGCCGCGTCATCAGCAGCATTCCGGGCGCGAACACCAGCGCCCGGAAAAACCCGGTCAAACCCTGATTGATCAAGAGCATTTCGTACGACGTGACAACGGTGAACAGAGCAGCCAGCACGTTCGTCCCGAGCAGTCCGACCAGGAACAGCCGCCGCGGGCTGAACCGGTCGGCCAGAAACCCGGACGGGATCTGCATGAGCGCGTACGTCAGATTCGTCGCCGCGGCGAGCGTGCCGGCCTGGGTGAACGTCAGCCCGAGGTCGGACCGGATCAGCGGCAGGAACAAGGCCAGCCCACCGAAGATCAGCCCCTGCGTGCTCTGGCAGACCACCAGCAGCCCGATGATCGCCTTCCGCATGGTTGATCAACCTAGCGGCTGCTCCACTGGAACGGTGTCGTGGTGGTCAACGCCTCGAACCCCAGGCGCTGCAGGATCGGGCGGCTCTGGTCGGTGGCGTCGACCTGCAGATAGGCGTACCCCAGCGCAAGCGCGAGTCGCGCGCGATGAGCGACCAACGCGCGGTAGATGCCACGACCGCGCCACTGTCCGACGGTGCCGCCGCCCCAGAGACCGGCGAAAGCGGTGCCGGGCGTGAGATCCATGCGTGCCGAGGAGACGGCCTCGTCGCCGGCGAAGGCCACGAACATCCGCACGTTTTCCGGGGCGTCCGCGAGCTGAGCGAGCAGGCGCGGCCGCAGCCAGGGAATCCCGGCGCCGAACGCCTTCTCCGCCACATTCACCAGCACCTCGACGCCGGCCGGATCAACGATCTCCTCGAAACGGATCCCATCCGGCGGACTGGTGTCGAGGTCGAGCTCGTCGATAGCGGCGACCATCACGGTCTCCTCGCCCTCCGGCTCGAAGCCGGCTCTTGCCAAGCGGCCGGCGAGATCGGCGGGCTGGTCGTGGCCGTAGTGCTTCCACTCGAAGCCGAGGCCACGCTCACCGAACCAGCGGATCTCCCCGTCGATCGTCTCGTCAGCGGTCGCCGGGTCGAGATCGGACCAGATGACGGCGTTCCAGTCCTGGTCACCGCCGAGATAACGGATGACGCGCCCGGCGTGTTCGATGGTCGTGCCGGCGGTCTCGGGGCGGGCTTCGACGCGCATCTGGCGGTCGAAGAGGGCTAGTACAGCTTGATGATCCACTCCTGGATCCCAGCACACGACGCAACCGATTTATCCGTGCCGATGGTGCTTCTTCACGAATGTGTACCCCGGTTCGAGCGGCTGCTCTATCTGATCGGTCTCGATCGCCTTCTGATGAAGCGACTGCTGCCGCTCGGAGGCCTGCGCGCCGGGAGGCAGCTTGCGGACGAACCCGCTGACCCAGTGCTCGCGCCGCTCACCGGCCTCCGGATGCGGCGCCGGCTCCACGAGCGGCGCGTAGAACAGCATCTCCACCCCGTCCGCGCCGTCGGCCTGCGGATAGGACGGATATCCGGCCTCGTTCACACTGCCGGTCACCCGGGTCACGTAGCCCTCACGAATCAGCTGGTCAACGGCGTTCTTCAGCAGGAACGCCCCTTTGGCGCCCCGGCCCAGCCCGCACGCGGCGGCCAGCCCGGCCTCGGCGAACACGGCACTGCCGTCCTCGAACACCCGCCCCTGACGCAGCACCACGTTGAGCACCTGCCCCCGGTTCGACTTGCCCGGGTCGAACTCGCGGGTCACCACCACCGGGTCGTACTCATGGAAGTAGTCGACCCCGTCCACCCGCATCGGCTCGTCGAGCAGCGTCGTGCGCAGGTGGATCTCGTCCTTGGCCGGCTGCCACGACACCGTGACGAGCGTTCCCGGCCGCACATCCTCAGGCCAGGAGATCCCGCTCAGCCGATCCCCGTCGAGCCTGCCGGCGAAGGTCTCCCCAGCGGGCGTGAGCCCATGCAGCCGATGATCGAGCACCACACTGACAGCCTCGGACCGAGGCAGCCGCCGCACGATCTCGTCAGGCACCGGACAGACCCCGTCGACAAGATCCGCCCGCGCCAGAGCGAGCTGCCGGTTCACCGTCCGCATGAACACCCTCCTGAAAACCGGGATATGCGCAGATCAAGATTACCCGCCCACCCCCATTCCTATCTTCCTAGGACGCCAGAGGGGGAGCGCGCCAGATCAACTTCATCTCGCAGCTCGGCACCGCCCGGCCGGCGGACCATCAGCCCGGATGCCGACTTGTCCTGGTGGTCGTCCGGACACCCGAATCGCGACCACGAGCGCAAGCCGGGTCTGCCACGGTTCCGGCTGGTGCTGGTGCTGGTGCTGGTGCTGGTGGCCCGCTGGCGGCACGGGGCACGGGAGGAGACGCCGAGAGGCGAGCGCCTATATGAGATCTTGTGAGTTTGTGGCGGGCATAGGGGAGCAAACTCACGAGTTCCGCGGCGTCGTCGCGGCCCGAGCCACTCCGGCGACTCACTTTCCACGGCGCGTGGCTCGCCGACGACTCACTCTCGGCGGCCCCTACAGATCTTGTGAGCTTGCGGCCGGCATGGCGGCACAAACTCACACGAAGACTTGTACAGCCGGGGTCCAGCCGGCAATCGCCGCCCGCACGCCTTCCCACGCCGCCCGGTTCCCTGTGATCCGCCCGCTTAGCTGTGATCCGCGCGCTAGCTGTGATCCGCGCGCTTAGCTGTGATCTTGTGGAGTTCCCCGAACCGTTTGCGGGGAACTCCGCAAGATCGGCAACTCCTCGTCGATCTTGTTGACTTGAGCGGCAACGTGTTCGGGAAACTGAACAAGATCGGAGAGGGCCAGCCACCACCGATGGGCCAGCCACCACCGATGGCTCAGCCGGCACGGTGCAGTTCGGCCGGCACGGTGCAGTTCGGCCGGCTGACCCGGAAAGCCCTGTCGACGCGACCCCGCCCGTGGCTCCAAAAGCGCGGGACCTGAGATGCCGGACCTGAAACTCCGGACTTGAGCGTGGCAGCAAACGCACCGCGTCAGATGTGAAACGACTCGGAGTTCGGCCGCCGACAAAGCCAACGAACTAGCATCCTAGGATGCCTTAGGGGACGTGCGCCACGCGCCGGGGGATCGGAACTAAGACCCCCAAGAACAAAAAGGAATCAACGACATACCCGCATCAAGATTTGGTTTGGCGGCGTTGAAACGGCGTCAACAGGGCTGCCGGTGCCCGCCTTGCACGACGCACCGTGGACTGGTGACCGACAGCAAAGTCATTCTCGGTATCTCGTCGTCTCCGGCGGGGCTCGCCGCACTCAGGTTCGCCGTCGGTGCGGCCCGCGAGCGGCGCGTCAGTCTGTGGGCGGTTCGTTCGTGGGTGTTGACGTCCAGTCCGCGTTCGCCTCAGATCTGGGCATGGGAACAGGCCGTGGAGGCGGAAGCCCGCCGTTTCGCCCATGCCGCGTTCCGCGACGCCCTCGGTGCGGTGCCGGGGGACGTCAGGCTGATCATTCGTACGCCGCCGGGTGGGCCTGGTGCGGCTCTCACCAGTTGCGTCACAGCCGTGGACGATCTGATCGTTGTCGGTGCGCCCGGGAGCCGCTGGTGGTCGCGTCCGGTGGTGCGGGATGCGCTCTGCCCGGTGGTGACGGTTCCGCCGCCGGCTCTGGCACGGATCTCGGGCCGTCGTCTGGTGCGCGAGGCCACGGCCGCACTGTCAATCGGCGGTGCCGGGTTTCACGGCTGACCGACGTGCACAAGTCGTGCGGTACGCGGTGTCGACGCGGCTGATCCGGTTCTGTCATGCCGTGGTGTTGGGCGCTGTGCCGTAGGCCTCTCGGCTCAACCGGATCAGGTCGTCGAGCTGGGCGGGCGGGTCGTCGCGCCACCAGGTCAGCCAGACTTCGATCGGGGGTACGGCCCGCAGCGTCCGGTAGGCCACTCCGGGCCGCGGGTTCTGGTTGGCGGTCGCTTCGGACGTGATGCCGACGGCCTGCCCGGCGGCGATCAGGGTCAGCCATTCGTCGACGCCGCTGGTGGCGCGGATCGCGGCTGGTCCGTGTCCGGTGGGCCACAGGTCGGGTGTGGTGGTTCCGGTGCGGGCGTCGATGGCGACGGTGTACCGGGTGAGGTCTTCGACGCGCAGGGTTCGCCGGCGGGCCAGGGGGTTGTCGGTGGCGATGGCCGCGCACCGGTTCTCTCGTCCGATCAGAGCGGTACCGAACCGCGGGTCGGCGAGCGCCGGATCGACGGGCGCAGTGGTGGGCAGGCCTCGGCGAATTACGGCGACGTCGACGACGCCTTCGCTGAGGCCGGCGGTCACCGTGTTGGATTGGACGAACACCAGTGGGGTACCCGACCAGGCTTTTTGCAGTCGCCGGGTGTGTTTGCCGAGGGCGGCCCACGCGTATCCGACCCGTAGTTCGGTCCGGGACTGCTCGGCGATCCGGTGCAGGTGTGCTGTCTCGGCGAGGACGCGGCGGGCTCCGGCCAGGATCTGCATGCCGGTCATGGTGGGTGCGATGTGCCGGGTGGTGCGTTGCAGGATGCGTACGCCGAGGGCCGCTTCCAATGCGGCGACGCTGCGGGAGACGGCGGCCTGGGAGGTGCCGAGTTCGGTGGCGGCGTCGGTGAAGGTGCCGGTGTCGATGACGGCGACCAGGGCGCGCAGGTGCCGCAGCTGAACATCCATGCGCTGAGCGTATAAGTAGGGTGCGTCGCGTATTTCTCCGCAGGCCAGGGTGGCCGGAGACTTCAGGTGTGACTGCGGATGTGGTGGAACGCACCGAGGCCGCGCCGCGCTCCACCGGGGGTCTGGCCGCTGGTCTGGCGACGATGATGGGCAGTGCGGCGTCGAATCAGGTGGGCGCGGCGGTGGGTGCGCATGCTTTCGCGACGATTGGTCCGGCCGGGGTGGTGGCGGTACGCCAATTCGTGGCGGCCGCGGTGCTGTTGCCGGTGGCGAGGCCGAACCTGCGGCGGTTCACGTGGGCGCAGTGGTGGCCGACGCTGCTGCTCGGGCTGGTGTTCGCGACGATGAATCTGAGCTTGTACACGGCAGTGGACCGGATCGGCCTGGGTCTGGCGGTGACCTTGGAGTTCCTGGGTCCGCTGGCGGTGGCGCTGGCGGGTTCGCGTACCCGGGTGGATCTGTTGTGTGCGGTGGGCGCGGGTGCGGGTGTGTATGTGCTGGTGCTGCCGGGTGGTAGCAGTGACTGGTTCGGTATCGGCTCGGGTCTGCTGGCGGCGGTGTGCTGGGCCGCTTACATCCTGTTGAACAGGCTGCTGGGCGTACGGTTGCCGGGTTTGCAGGCGCCGGCGGCGGCGACCTCGGTGTCGGCGGTGATGTATCTGCCGGTGCTGGTTTTTGTCTCCCTCAGTGGTTCGTGGACGTGGCCTGCTGCGCTGTTCGCGGTGGGTGCTGGTGTGTTGAGTTCGGTGATTCCGTACGCGTGTGATCTGGTGGCGTTGCGGACCGTGCCGCCGCGGTTTTTCGGGGTGGTCATGAGTGTTCATCCGGTGTTCGCGGCTCTGGCGGGTCTGGTGCTGCTGGGTCAGTTCCTTGACGTGCACGAGTGGGTGGGTATCGCGATGGTGGTGGCGGTGAACGTGGTCGCGGTGGTGGCGGCCCAACGACGCGGATGAAAGCGGATGACGGAAGACGCTGATAAGAAGACCGAGGTCGAGCTGTTGTACAGCTCGACGAATGAGGTGACCGGCGGGGTGTGGCGGGTCGCGGGCGGGGTGCGCAAGGTGGTGACGCCGCGCCGGGCCGGTGCGGCGGCGCATCTGGCGGCCAGTGACGATCCGGGCCATTTCAACTATTGGCGGCGGGAGCCGTGTGCCTATGAGGCGGGCCTGCCGCAGATGGTGTTCGCGGATGCCGGGATCGGTGCGCCGGAATTGCTGGACGTGACAGCCCGTCCGGACGGTTCGGTGGCGATGTTGCTGGAGGACGTCCCGGGTACGGCCGGCACTGATTTCACGTCGGCGGAATGGGGCGATTTCGCGTACCGAATGGGCGTCGCGCAGGCCGGGATGGTCGGGAGGCCGCCGTTTTTCGCCTGGCTGCCGCGGGATTGGCTGCGTGATTACACGCTGGCGCAACCGGTTGCGCTGAGTCCGCGCTGGGATGATCCGGTTGCGGTGGCGGCGTGGCCGCCGGCGTTGCGCGCCGGGCTGGCCGGGTTGTGGGAGCGCCGGCATGTGGTGCTGGCGGCTGCTGATGCGCTGCCGCGCACTTTCTGCCATCACGACGTGTGGCCGATGAATGTGATCGGTTCCGGCCGTGGGCCGGTTCTGCTTGATTGGGGGTACGCGGGGCCGGGCGCGATCGGGGAGGACGCGGCGAATCTGGCCCTGGATTGTTTCCTGGATGGGCTGATCGATATCGGGCTGCTGGATGAGGTCGTCGACGCGGTGACCGAGGGGTATGTGCGCGGGATGGCCGGGGTGGTGCCGGCGGACGCGGTGCGGCGGGCGATCCGTATCACGGGTGCGGCGAAATATTTCTGGCTGGCGCCGCGGATGTTGTCGTCGACGCGCACTCCTGTCTATGACCGGCGTGCGGTGGCGGATCGGTTCGCGGGGCGGGCGCCGGTGCTCGACGTGGTCGCGCGGTGGGCGCGGGCGTTGTAGGGTGTCGGACGTGACTGCCGGGTCGGCCTTGGGCCATTACCGAGTGGGGCACCCGGCCGGAGTTTGATCCGCCGGCGGGCCCCGCCACATTCTCGCTTCATCTTCGTGCCCTTTTCTGGTTCGAGACGAAAGCTTGAGAATGCCGAACGACTTCAATTCTTCGATCATCGACGAGTTCCGTGCCAGCAATGGCGTGGTGGGTGGCATGTTCGCCGGGGCCCGCCTGTTGTTGCTGACGACGGTGGGTGCCCGGTCGGGGCGTGCGCACACGGTCCCGCTGGGTTATCTGCCGGATGGCGGTGAGCGGGTGCTGGTGATTGCTTCGGCGGGTGGTTCGCCGCGGCATCCGGCCTGGTTCCACAATGTTCTCGCCCATCCGAGGGTGACCGTGGAGGACGGCGCGTTCACCTATGACGCGGCGGCCACGGTGCTGGCCGGCGCTGAGCGCGACGATGCGTTCGCGCGTGCGGTCGAGGGTGACACCGGCTGGGCGGATTATCAGCGCCGGTCGGGGCGGACGCTGCCGGTGGTGGCGTTGTCGGCGATTCCGGGGCCGCCGCGGTTCAACGCGTCGACGCCGGGTGGGGCGCTGCGGTTGGTTCATGACGCGTTCCGCCGGGAGTTGCGGCTGATTCGTGCCGAGGTGGCGCGGTCCGGGACCGAGGTGCTGGGTGCGCAGTTGCGGGTGAACTGTCTGACGTTGTGTGCCGGGCTGCATGGTCATCATGTGCGGGAGGACGGCGGCTTGTTTCCGGGGCTGGAGGCGGCGCGTCCTGATCTGGCGCCGGTTCTGGAGCGGTTGCGGGCCGAGCACGAGCGGATGGCGGTGCTGCTGGATCAGTTGCAGGCGGTGCTGGCTGGTCCGGTGCATGATCGGGCGGTGCTGGTGGCCGAGGTGGATCGGCTGGCCGCGCTGGTGGAGGACCACCTGGATTACGAGGAGAAATCGTTGATCCCGGTCCTGGACAGCTGAGAGGCGCCGGCTTGTCCCCGCAGCCACGGGGACAAGCCGGACTGACGCATGTCCGGAAAGCCGGACGTGACCGCACCCTTTATGCGACTATCCGCTGGTTGTCTGTTTAGGGAGGTCTGATGGCCCCGCTGCGTCACCGGCTCTGCGTCGCCGCAGGCAGCCTGCTGCTGATTCCCGCGCTCGTGGCCGCTCCCGCCACGGCCGGCCCGGCGGCCATCGACGGCCCGATCGACATCCTGCTCGCCGGTATCGACCCGCGGGACACGCACACGGCACCCCTGGCGGACACGATCATCGTGGTGCACGTCCCGGCGGACCGGTCCGGGGCGTACCTGTTCTCGCTGCCGCGCGACCTGGTCGTGCGGATTCCTGGGTTCGCGAAGTCCGGCAGCTCACCGCAGCGCGCGAAGATCAACGCGGCGATGGCGCTGGGTTCGCGGGTCGGCGAGGGCCGGTACGATCCGGCGCAGGGTCTGGAACTGCTGGCCCGCACGGTCGGTGACGTCACCGGGATCGCCGGCTTCGACGCCGGCGCGGTGATCGACTTCGGTGGGTTCAGGGACGTCATCGCGGCGCTGGGCGGGGTGAAGATGTCCATCGACCAGGACGTCGCCTCGGAGCACCGCAAACCGGACGGCACTCCCCGTGACCGGCTGCCGCAGTGCCAGGGTCATCACGACTGCGCCCGTCCCTACACCGGCGAGCAGAAGATCTACCCCAGGAGCGACACCCCGGTACGCCTGAAGCCCTGGGAGGCCCTGGATTTCGTCCGCCAGCGGTACGGGTTGCCGCGTTCCGACTACGACCGGCAGCGTCACCAGCGGCAGTTGCTGACCGCGGTGGCGAGGAAGCTGAGCAAGGCCGGTCCGGGGCGGCTGCGCCGGGTTCTGGCGGCGGCCGGGAGTTCGGTGACGTTTTCCGGTGGCCGGCACAGCCTGGCGGCCTGGGTGGACGAGCTGCGGCGGGTGAACGCCGCCGACGTGACGACGGTGGGCGTGCCCGGCACCGCGGTGTTCGAGGACGGCAGATATCTGGGCGAGAGTGTCGACGCGGCGCCGTTCTTCACGGCGGTGGCGACCGACCGGGTGGCCCCGTTCCTGGTCGACCACCCGGGTGCGGTCACCACCGACAACTGACAACGGGCGGTCCCCGCAGGGGAGACCGCCCGTTGCGTGTCAGATCAGCCGGCGGCGGAAGCCGTGACCGGCTCGGCCTTGGCGGCGGCCGCCGGAGCGCCGGCCCGGGCCAGCAGCGCGGTGAATGCCAGCCCCAGCACCGTCCACAGCACCACCTGGGTGCCGAGCGACGACAGCCGGAAGTCCCAGAGCAGCGTCGCCGGGAACGTCTCGGGCACCTCGTCGAACGACGGCAGCAGCGCGTATCCGATCGCCACGACCACGACGAACCCCGCCACGCCGGCGAGCGCCTTGCGCCATTCGGGCGCTTGGGTACGCGCGGCGAGGACCCCGGCCCAGACCGCGACCAGTCCGATGACGACCATCGCCAGGTAGGTGATGGTGCGCTGGTTGATGGTGGCCGGATCACCGACCGCGGGCGGGTTCGGCGGATATTTCACGAACGGCACCAGCACGAACCCGAGCAGCACCGCACCGGCGAGCCCGAGGGAGGCCCGCGCGTCGCTGGCGGCGTGCAACCGGCGGCGCAGCACGGTGTACCCGGTGGCGAACATGCCGCCGAGCGCGATCCCGTACAGGCTGGTGGCGAGGATCAGCCCGAACCCGGACTGCACGTCGCGTGCGACTAGCGGCTCCTCGCCACCGCCGGTGTCACCGGCGGCCACGGCGGCGGCTTCTTCGAGCGCGATCGCCGCGTCCACGTGGGGCTCGCCGACGAAGAAGGCGAACCCGCCGGCCAGCAGGCCGGCGATGAGCCCGGCGAGCAGCCCGTTGATCAGGAGCCGGCCGTAGGTGGGAGCGGGTGCGGAGGTCAGTGGCACGGGACACCGAGCAGGTGACGGCCGTCGTGCATGAGTTCGTGCAGGTACATGCCGGACTGTGACAGGCCACCCTGGTCGAACGCGACGAGGTAGGCGAGCAGCAGCATCACACCGGTGACACCGGCGGCGGTGGCGAGCAGCCGCGGTGAGACGGCGGGAATCGCGACGGGGGTGCTTGTCTGGGTGCTGGGCATGATGGAGTGAACCTCCTGCGGGATGACGCGTCCCGATCGATGGGGCCTGCGGCGCGTGAGCGTTCTGACTCACGGCACCTGTCCGGTGCCGTTAACAGTGGCGCGACCGCACCGGGTTCTCACCGGTTTCCCTCACAACACCGCAGCTGTTCGCTCAACTTAACGGCCGGGCCGTCCCCGGCACAACCGCCAGCGGGTACGCCCATCGACGTGTTCAAGATCTCTAAGCGGGAGTGACCTGCGGGGCCTGTTCGGGTGAACCCCTGGCCCGGTGGTGGCGGCGTCTCTACGCTCGGAGGGATGTCCACTGAGATCAGCGAACTCATCGGCGTTGCCGCTCCCGCCACGATCGGCGCTGTCCACGGTGTGCGCGACGACCAGCTCGACGCGCCGACCCCGTGCACCGAGTTCCAGGTTCGCAACCTGGTCAGCCACCTGCTGCAGGTGGCGGTGAACTTCCAGGACCTCGCGCAGAAGAAGGACGTCGACTGGACGGCGGGCGGCGACCGGCTCACCGGTGACTGGCGGTCGGGGTTCGCCGCCGACGTGCGTGACGTCCGGGCCGCCTGGGACGACCCGGCCGCGCTCGACGGTGTCTCGCCCGGCATGGGCCTGCCGCAGCGCACCCTCGGTCTGATGCTGACGATCGACCTGCTCGTGCACGGCTGGGATGTGGCCGCTGCCACCGGTCAGCCGTATGACGCGCCGCCGCAGCTGGTGGCGGCCGGCCACGAGTTCCTCGACGGCATGCTCGAGATGGGGCGCCAGATGGGGGCGTTCGGCCCCGAGGTGCCGGTGCCTGCGGGCGCCGACGAGTTGGAGCGGCTGATCGCGCGTACCGGCCGTGACCCGCGGTGGAGCCCGGCCTAGGCGGACAGCGCTGTGCGGCGGGCCTGCTGGAAGGCGGGTTCACCGCCGGCGTACCGCCACGGCCCGTCCTCGAAGTACGGTCCGATCGCGTCGAACACCGGGCGGGCCTGGTCATGGTGCCCGGCCCGGTGCAGGGCGTGTGCCAGTTGGTTCAGGTCGTGGAACCACATGCCGTGCCGGTACGCCGGCCGGGCGAACCACAGCTGCAGCGCGGCCTGCACCTCGGCCTGGAACCGGGGATCCTCGCGCTGGGCGTGGATCACCTCCAGGGCCTTCGTCATGGTGCCGCCGCCGTCACCGTGGTGGGTTTCCCACAGTGCCCACTCGTCGGCGGCGTGCAGTGGCAGCACCCGCAGCGGTGACCCGGCCGGGGCGGCCTGCGCGACCTCGCGGGCGAACGCGAACATCCGCTCGTGCGAGCCCTGCCATCTACGGCACAGGTACGTCAGTTTGGCGCCGTGGCCCTCGCGGTGCCACGGGTCGCGGGCGGTCAGCTCGGCCCAGCCGTGGTCGAAGGTGTCCCGGTCGGCGCCGAGCGCGGTCATCAGGATCAGCCGTTGCGCCCACGGTGTCGGGTCGTCCGGGGCGATGACCGCGGCCTCGTCATTGAGCAGCACCGCTTTTCGCAGCAGCCGGTGAAACTCGTCGCCGCCGGCCCGCCGCCCCCGGATGATCAGTGAGCGGGCGCGGACGAGCAGCGCGTCCGCGTTGACCGGGTCGGCGCCGGCCCACCGGTCCGG
Source organism: Actinoplanes sp. CA-015351 (assembly GCF_050955685.1). NCBI lineage: Bacteria > Bacillati > Actinomycetota > Actinomycetes > Micromonosporales > Micromonosporaceae > Actinoplanes > Actinoplanes sp. CA-015351. The sequence continues at coordinate 4,149,195 of NZ_CP192102.1, read as the reverse complement.
CCAGTTCTCGTTCGTGGACCCGGCGAGCACCCCGACCACCCGGGCCCGCCGGTCGTAGTCGTGGCGCAGCGCGGCCAGCAGGTCGCGGGCCGGGCCCCAGTCGCCGCCGCACGCTTTCTCGACGGCCTGCCGCAGCTCCCCGTCGTCCTGGGCGGGATGGGCGTCGACGACGATGCCGGGCGGCCGGCGGCCGAATAATCTCACGCCGACAGAGCCTACGATCATCGATGAGAATTGTCGGCCCCGCCTGTCATCAACCAGCGGCGGTGAATGCGTTTGGTCGTTGTGACGTTCGAAGAGTTCATAGCCGCCCGTCTCGGCGCCCTGACCCGGTACGCCACCGTGGTCACCTGGGATCCGCACCTGGCCGAGGACATCATCCAGAACGTCCTGGTCCGGGTGCAGGCCCGCTGGCCGCGGATCAGCCGGATGGACGCGCCGGAGCAGTACGTCAAACGGATGGTCGTCAACGAGTTCCTGTCCTGGCGGCGCCGGCGGGCCGCGCAGTCGATCCCGGTCGCCGGTGACACCCTCGCCGCGGTGCTGCCGGCCGGCCCGGACGTGATCGCCCAGCGCGACGACCGGGACGCCATGATGCGGCTCATCGCAGGCCTGCCGCCCCGGCAGCGGGCCGTGATCGCCCTGCGGTTCTACGAGGACCTCAGCGTTGATCAGATCGCCGGGATCCTCGGCTGCCGCAGCGTCACCGTGCGCACCCATCTCATGCGGGCCCTGGCGAGTCTGCAGAACGCCCTGCCCGGCACCCTCGTGACGACCGGAGACCCGACATGATGATCGAAGACCTGATTCGTGCCGCCCAGGAACAGCAGGCCACCCGGGCCGTACCCGAAACCCGGATCCTCGCGGGTCTTGCCGGCGTCCGCCGGCGGCGGCGCCGGTTTGTCGCCGTGGGGGCGGGGCTGGCCGCGACCGCGGTGGCGGCGGTGCCCGCGGTGGTGGTGCCGGCGCTGCTCACACCGGCGGTGCTGTCACCGGGCATGGTGTCGCCGGGCGCGACGCCGGCCGCGTCCTCGGCTTTCTCCCGGCCTGGCGCGTCCTCGTCGCCCGATGTCGTCGCCGATCCGGGAATGCCGCATCTGCGGCTCGGGTACCGGCCCGGCTGGGTGCCGGCCGGGTTCGCCGAATACATCCGGCAGGCCGGCGCCGCCCAGGACGACACCGGGCCGTCCCTGGTCCGCTCGTGGAAGCGGACCGTCGGCACCGGCGACCCGTACAACGGCCGCAGTGCGCAGCTGGACCTCTACGTTCGGACCGCTGCCGAGGACCCGGCCGGCGCGGTCTGGACCGGCGCGCAGAAGGCCGACGTCAACGGCGCCGACGGCTGGTACTCCCCAGCGCAGGGCGACCAGAAGTCGTCGCTGTCCTGGATCATCGACGACCACACCGTGCTGATGCTGGCCACCTCCCGCCTCGACCTGAGCAAGGCCGACATGCTGCGGGTGGCCCGGTCGGTACGCCCGGAGGCGGGCACCAACCCGAGTCCGGTCACCCTCGGCTGGCTCCCCACCGGCTGGCAGCCGACCGGCCTCACCGTCAGCGGCCCGGCCGCGGCGTCGTGGCGCGGCTCGGTGTACGTGGTGAAGCAGGGCACCGAGATCTCCGGGAAGGACAAGAAGACTCCGGTGACGGTCAACTACGGCGAGCTGAGCGTCACGGTCGGCGCCCGCACCGATGCGCCCGACGGCGGCGCGGAACTGACGGTCGCCGGCCGGCCCGCGCGTCAGCCGACCCGGGACGACGCGGCGGGGCGGGGCACCCTTTATCTGGTGGTGGACCTGGGTGGTGGCCGGCTGCTGACCCTGGTCGGTGCGGGCGGTGGGCTGGACGTCGCCCAGCTGACGAGGATCGCCGCGAACGTCACCGTCGATCCGACCGGCCTGACATGGCTCGGCAGGTAGCACCCTTTGGGGACGGTGGCGGCGGTCCGGCCGGGTATGTGATCAGGGAGGTGGCTGACAGTATCCGGTGGTGGTCGAGGGTCTGACGCCGACGGTGAAATCTCAGGAGAATCGTTCTGACAGAACTGTTCGTGCCGATGATCAGGCGGGCTCGGAGTCGCCGAAGCGGCCGGCCAGCAGGTAGGCGCCGTGGTTGTCGAGCTGGTCGCGGCGGCGGTCGTAGCGGCGGGTGGTCCGCGGGTCTGCGTGGCCGGCGAAGTCCTGAGCCCGGCGCAGGTCGCCGCCGGTGGCGTCGAGGATCTCGGTGATCGCGGTGTGCCGCAGCGAGTGCGGGCTCAGCGCGCCGGCGGCGGCCAGCCCGGCGTGCCGGGCGAGGCGGCGGATCAGCCGGTGCACGTACAGTTCGTAGATCCCCAGTCCGGACGGGGTGACGAACAGCGGACCCTGTTCCGGCGACCCCCGCTCGGCCAGCATCTCGTTGATGCTGTGGGCCAGTGCCGGCGGCAGCGGAACCCGGCGCCGGCGCCCGCCCTTGACCGTCAGGTTCAGTACCCGGTGGCCGCGGTCGGTGCCGAGGTCCTCGATCCGGGCGCCGATCGCCGAACCGACGCGTAGCCCGGCGACCAGCAGCAGCAGGATCAGGGCGTGGCTGGTCAGCGAGTCGGCGCGGGCCTGCGCGAGCAGCCGGTCGGCCTCCGGGCGGGCCAGGCCGACCGTGCTGCTGTCGTCCGGGTCGATGCGCGGGCGGGCGGCGGCCTGCGTCGGGTTGTAGGTGATCAACGGCTCCGGGTCGGCGCCGGTGTTGACGATCAGGTAGTCGTACCAGGACGCCACTGCGGACAGCCGCCGCGCGATCGTGGATTCGGCAGCGGGTTTGCCCCGGGCGCCGGTCGCGCGCTGCTCCACGATCCACGCGTCGAGGTCGGCGGCCCGCGCGGTCAGCGGATTGCGGCCGGTGGCCGCGCACCAGTCACCCCACTGCCACAGGTCACGTCGGTACGCGGTGCGGGTGTGGACGGACCGTTGCCGGCTCAGCCACATGGTGGTCAGTTCGGCGAGCCGGGTCGGCAACGAGGCAGGAATCGCCGGCGCCCAGTCAGTTTGCGCCGCGACGAGTACGCCCTCGTCCAAGTCCCTCATGGATCGCCCCCGCCATCGCCCGAAATCCTATGTGAAGGATAACGGTCATTATTTTACGCCTTGTCAGCGGGGGAGTCCGGCGGCATCCCCGCCTCGCGATTAAAGGATTGCAATTACCAGTAATACATTAATTGCGGCCGGGTCCGCCTGACGGCTGGCCCTTGAGGTCAAAGGGAGCGGGAGGTTTGGGCCGAGGAGAGCCGGCTCGTCTGCAGACAGTGGCCATCAGCAGTGCTGCCGCGGTCATGAGGGCGTCCAGGCGTCGGTAACGAAGAGCGAAGCCCGGGCCGGTACATCGTGCGCCGACGGGTGATCCACCCTGACTCCTTGTAGCGCTCGGCGACCGCATGAGAATATGCGCTGATGTCGACGGGACCCCGGCCGAACGAGCAGGTGATGCGCTCCCTGCCGGACGTGCGGGGTCGAGCCAACCGGGTCCTCGTCTTCGACAGCAGAGGCCGACTCGAACCGGCTCGGAAACGACGGGACCGTGCATCATCGTCTCTCGTCGCTGATGTCACCGACAGCAATGCTCTCGCTGCTCTGCTGGCGGCTCTGCGGCTACGCCCGGACAGCGACATCATGGACTGGATAAGTCGGCGCGACCTGTGGCTGGAGTTCGTCGATGGGCGCGGCGACACACTGGCGAATCTGGGTCTGCTACGTCCTGACTGGGTTCGCTGGGACCCCCACGGTGACCTACAGCTGGCGGCGCCTGATGTGCTGAACGCCTGGTTATCGGCCTGGACCTGACAGCTCCCGGATCGCAGTCACGTCGTCATCTCTAACCGGCTTTGATACCGGCCGGTCTCCGGGCGGTAGATCTCCTCGTTCCTGACGAGTTGGCTCAGCGTCGAGCGGATGTATGACATGCGCGCATCGGCCTCTAATCCGTCGGCCTTGGCGAGGAACGCGTCATAGATGTCGGGAAGGGACCATGTCGCTTCCGGGTGCTCGTCCAAAAGCGCCTTGATTCGTTTCCTCAGCGGCTGCGGCTTGATGGTGGTGCCATCACGTGCGGCCCTGCCGGTGCCGGGCAGCGGGGTGCCCGCCACCCGTTGAGATCCACGGGCGGACAAGCTGGGCTCACTCGGCGCCTGCATGATTGGCTCAAGGTGGCTTACGGCAACGTCAAGCGCCGCCTGGATCTGTGCGCCGCGCGCATCGAGGCGCACCAGCTCTTTCTCGATGCGGTTCAGGCTCTGGCGCAACTTGTCGGCCTCACGACCATTAGCGGCCAGCTCTTTGACGAGTTTGGCGAGCATGGCCTGAGCGTGCAAGGCGGGCGATGCTGCATGGTTCGCCAGGTCTGCCATGCATGCAGCGTACGCATGGGTGTGGATTTTTCAGCTCCACCGTGCGCGTGATGCGGCGCATCAACACTGCATATTCTGTCCTGTTACAAGCCGGTGAAGGACAGGATCGAAACCGTGTCTGCCGCCCGGTGCGGCCGGGCGGCAGACCGTCGACGCTGGTCAGCGCCGTGGTTATGCGCCCGGCTCCCAGGCGATGAGCCGGTCGAAGTGAACCGGGTCGCCGTCGACCTTCATCTGCTCCACCTGCAGCCGGCCGTAGAAGAACAGCACGAGGTCGCTGGCGGTGCCCGACGCCGAGACGCCGGGTTCTGAGTCATCGGGATCGGAAATCCGTGCGCCGTCACCGGAGAGCGCCACACGCCACGACCCGCCGTCTGTCGCGTGGTAGTCGATCACCACCGGCTCGTGCGGCCACCCGAACGGCGTCGCGACGCACGTGGTCAGGAACTCGTCGACGCCGTCGAGCGCCACCGGCTGCGGCAGCGGCTGCGCGACGCCCGCGGTGAGCTGGGCGTCGTACGTGTGCACCGCCAGCTCCTGCAGCTGATGCCGGGCCACGGCCCCGCTGGTGCCCGGCGACTGCGAGTCGGGCCACCACGTCCAGCAGCCCCGGTCCGGGCCGGCCGCGCGCAGCGCGTCCAGCAGCTGCTGCGTGGATGCGGCGACCCAGGCGAGCAGCTCATCGCGGTCCTGCGAGTCGATCGGTGCGGGCTTGGCCGGCGGCGCGCCGGCGGGACCGGCGGCGACGATCGCGGCCCAGAACTGGCGGCCCACTCCGATGTGCCGCACCAGATCGAGCAGCGTCCATCCGGGGCAGGTCGGTACCGGCGCGTCGAGGCTGGGCGCGGCGGCGATCGCGGCACGGAAGGCAGTCGATCGGTCGTCGATCAACCGGAGCAGCTCGGAATAGGTCATATTCACTGTGGCTGTCTATCACCGCCGTCCGGGATCGGAAAGTGATTTAACGTCCGGTCTGATCTTGTTTGGCGAGGGTGGTCATGCGGGCACTGGCGCCCTCGGCGAGAATAGGTACGGACAAGCCCCAACCCTGGAAGGACTCTTCTTGAGCGCTGGACTCGCAGCCCTGCTGGACGACGTGGCGGTACTGGCGCGTGCGGCGGCCGCGTCGATCGACGATGTCGGGGCAGCTGCCGCCAAAGCCGGCGCCAAGGCCGCCGGTGTGGTCATCGACGACGCCGCCGTCACTCCTCAGTACGTGCGTGGCCTGGCCGCGGAACGCGAGCTGCCGATCGTACGGCGGATCGCTCTGGGGTCGCTGCGCAACAAGTTCCTGATCATCCTGCCGGTGATCCTGCTGCTCAGCGAGTTCGTGGACTGGCTGCTGACGCCGCTGCTCATGATCGGTGGCGCGTACCTCTGTTATGAGGGCGCGGAGAAGGTCTGGGCGAAGGTCGCCCACCACGACGCGCACGGCGAGGACGAGAAACCGCAGGACGAGAAGACCCTGGTCTCCGGGGCGATCCGCACCGACCTGATCCTGTCGGCCGAGATCATGGTGATTTCGCTGAACGAGGTCGCCGACGAGTCGTTCATCTCCCGGCTGCTGATCCTGTGTGTCGTCGCGATCGTGATGACGGTACTGGTGTACGGCGTGGTCGGCCTGATCGTGAAAATGGACGACGCCGGCCTGCGCCTGTCGCAGCTCGACAGCAAAGGCGCGGCGAGTTTCGGCCGTGGCCTGGTCAAGGCGATGCCCAAGGTGCTGACCTTCCTGACCGTGGTGGGCACCGCCGCGATGCTGTGGGTCGGCGGCCACATCCTGCTGGTCGGCACCGACGAGCTCGGGTTCCACCCGCTGTACGAGTTCGTGCACCACATGGAGGAAGCGGCGCATGACGCGACGGGCGCTCTCGGCGGCGTGATCGGCTGGACCGTCAACACGATCGCCAGCGCCGTCATCGGCCTGATCGTCGGCGCGATCATCGTGGCGGTGCTGAGCGTGACCCTGCACCGCAAATCCGCCGGCAACCACGCCCCCGCGAAGCCCGAGGCCGAGCACGCGGAGCCGAAGCCCGAAGCCGCGAAGCCCGAGCCCGCGAGCACGGTGACAGCAACCGAGCCGCCGGCCGAGCCCAGTGCTGCCGCCGAGGCACCACAGCCGAAGCAGCAATAAGAACAGAGCAGTGCCAGCGCGGCCCGGGCCTGACGGTCCGGGCCGTTTTTACTTCCGGGGTACGCACACCGGCGCGCACTTGCCGTTTCAGCAGCAAACGTTGCCGCCGGAGCGGGGCCGGGGTCATCGTGGCCGCGGGCGACCCGCGGCCGGATCCGGCCGCGCCGATAACCATTCACGCATCGGAGATCACCCCGCCTGACCGAGAACGATCGACCCGGCGGCGAACAGCACGATCAGCGCCCCGCCCAGCCACGGCCCCGGAAACGTGAAAGTCATGGCGGAGACTCTGCCCGGCGCGGCCGGGCGGCACATCGGACCACGGTCTGTCAGTCCCTGGGCCTGCTACGAGGCTGGGTCGTGGTCGCCGACCCGGTACCGTCCCGCCAGATGGGACGCGGCTTCCACCGGGTCGTCGTGGAAGCCGGCGACCTCCGTGCTGAACCGGCGGCCGCCCTCGCCCAAGACCAGGACACGTACGCCGCCACGCTGGACCAGGTTCCGCGGCACGTCGTAGAGCGCCAGAGTCCGGCCCGGCCGACTCGGGTCGGGCACCGGCGGGGTCATCGGCTGCAGCCCGGTCGCGTCGAGGAACCTGTGCCAGCCGAGGCGTTCGATGGCGCAGCGCCGCAGTTCCGGGTTCCCGGCCTCGCGCAGCAGCCGTTCGGCCGTCCAACCCTGTTCGATCAGGCTCTCTGGAACCGGCACGCCCCGCCATGCGTACCTGGTCCAGCCGTCCAGGAAGGTCATGGCCGGGCCGTCAGCGCGGTGCGGGCGGATGACCGGGCCGCGGGCGCTCGCGACGTGCTCGGTCGCCATCTCGACCGGCCGGAGGGAGACCACGCACCGGTCCCGGAACGGCCACCACCAGCCGGCGCCGGAGTCGGCCAGCGCCATCAGCGCGTCGAGCCGCTCCTGTGCGGCCGGCCAGTACTCGATCAGCCCGGCCTGGCCGATCGCGTCGTAGAACCCGACCCAGTACGCAGTCAGCCAGGCGTCGTACCCGGCTCTGACCGACCGGTCCGCGAACACCGTCGCCCGGATCGCGCTCGCCGACGGCGACAGGGTTCCGTAGCCGTGGCTGCCCTCCACCGGCGGCGCGTACCACGAGCCCAGTTCTGTACCCATCAGTTCCGCGACCAGGGCCAGCGCGGACTCGTCCACCTCTTGGCCAAGGGTCCAGCCGATGCCTTCGATCAACCATGATTGACCGGGCATCGGATCCAGGCCGTCGATGCGATATTGGCCGGACCGGTAACCCTCTGCCGCGGGCAGCATCTCACCGGCGTCGCGCAGCAGCTCGGTGGCGGCACCCGGGGAGTCCACCCACAGCACCGGGGGCATCGGCACTTTGAGAAACTCGTACATCATGGTCAGCGCCGCTTCGGCCGCGGCCGGATCGACGGGATGGTGCGGATCGAGCGGCCGGCGCCAGCGGTTGGCGGCGAACAGAAGCTTCGTCTCCTGCCCCACCGTCAGCCGGCGGAGCGGTTTCTCACTGTCCATGTCCGCACGATATCCATCGATCGCACACGGGATTCGACCCGGCCTTTCGCTGAGGTTCCGGCCGGGCACCCCGCGGGGAGACGGACACGTCAGGTCCGCGAGTTCAGGTATTCGGCCGCCCGCGGCCCGTGCAACCCGGTCTCCATGATCGCGGCTTTCACCGGATCCTCGGCGAGGGAGTAGACCTCCTTGCCGAAGCGGCGGCCGCGTTTGCTCCACACCAGGACGCGCACGTTCCCCACCCGCCGGGTCAGGGCCGACGGGACGTCGTAGAGGGCCAGCGTGCCGCCCGGCCGGAACGGGTCGGGCACCGGCGGTGTCCTCGGCCGCAGCCCAGTCGCGTCGAGGAAAGCCGGCCAGCCGAGGCGTTCGATCGCGCTGCGCCGCAACTCCGGCCCTCCGTCATCCTCATCCAGCAGCCGCTCGGCTGACCAGCCCTCCTCGATCAGGCTCTCCGGGACCGGGACTCCCCGCCAGGCGTACCTGGTCCAGCCGTCCAGGAAGGTCAGCGCCGGACCGTCGGCGCAGTGCAGACGGGCGGCGGGCTCATGGACGCCGGGGCTGTCGAGCCACTCGATGTACTCCGCCGCCATCTGGATCGGCCGGAGGGAGACCACGCACCGGTCCTCGAACGGCCACCACCAGCCGGCACCCGACTTGGCCAGCGCCACCAGCACATCGAGCCGCTCCTGCATGGCCGGCCAGTACTCGATCAGCCCGGCCTGGCCGATCGCGTCGTAGAACCTCACCCAGTACGCGTTCAGCCAGGCGTCGTACCCAAGCCTGACCGACCGGTCCTGGAACACGGTCTGACCGATCGACTGGGCCAACGGTGCCAGGACCGCGTAGCTGTCACCCGACTCCACAGGCGGCCCGTACCCCCGCTCCAGGTGCAGACCCATCGCCCTGGCCGCCAATCTCAGGGTGGACTCGGCCACCTCCTCGCCGAGGTTCCAGCTCAATCCCTGGATCAGCCACGGCGAACCGGGCATCGGATCCAGGCCGGGGATGTGGCGGTCGCCGTGCTGCTTGAGCTTCGGTGCCGGGACCGTGTCACCTGCGTCGCGCAGCAGCTCGGTGGCGGCGCCTGGTGAGTCCACCCACACCACCGGGGGCATCGGCACTTCCAGGAGCCCGTACATCTTGGTGAGCGCGGCCTTGGCCGCCGGCCGATCGACGGTGTGGTTCAGTCTCTCCGTCCGCAGCCAGAGGCTCGCGGCGCCCATAAGCTTCGCTTCCTGCCCTGCGGCGAGCTGGGCGCGCGGTTTCACACCGCCGGTGTCGAGTCCCATGACGCATGATAACTATCGATCAATTGCAGGTCCATCCTCCGAGTGGTTCGCCTGCCCGCGGCTCGCTTCCCGGCCGGACCAATAAGCACCGCACCGGTCGCGGCCGGGCCGCGCCACCTACACCGAGACCCTGCGCCGGCTGCGCGAGACCGCCGGCGGCCAAATGCCGGTTGCCGCGCTCACTCCGGAGATCTACGAGACCATGGCCCGCTGGGACCAGGGCGCCGCGAACACCGATAGGCGTGACGCAGCCGCCGCTCCAGTGATCCCCGCATGGTCCGGAACTGTAGCGACACGGTGTAATACAGGGCGTGTTCATCAAGGCGGTCCGTCTCGACGACCTGCCCGCGTCCGGTTACCCGTTCGACCTGCCGGTGGTGCGTGCCCTGCACAGCTGCGGCGGCCTGCGCCTGCCCACCCCGGTCACGCTGCTCGCCGGCGACAACGGCAGCGGCAAATCCACCCTGCTCGAAGCGGTCGCGGTGGCCGCCGGCTTCAACCCCGAGGGCGGCACGACCGCGTTCAACTTCGCGACCCGCGCCACCGAGTCGGCCCTCGGTGGCCACCTGACACTGTCGCGCACCCCGGGACGCAAACCGCGCACCGGATTCTTCCTGCGCGCCGAATCCTTCTACAACGTCGCGACCGAAATCGATCAACTCGGCGCGACCGGTTCGTACGGTGGGACGTCGCTGCACGAACGCTCGCACGGCGAATCGTTCCTCGACCTGGCCACCCACCGGTTCGGACCTGGCGGCCTCTACCTGCTCGACGAACCCGAGGCGGCGCTGTCGGTGAACGGCTGCCTGGCACTGCTGCTGCGCATCACCGAGCTGACCGCGCTGGGCAGCCAATTCGTCATCGCAACGCACTCGCCGATCCTGCTGGCCTGCCCGGACTCCACGATCTTCGAGATCGGCACGGACGGCGCGATCACCGAGGTCGGCTACGACCAGGCCGAGGCGGTCGCGCTGACCCGCACGTTCCTCGCCGACCCGGGCCGGATGCTGCGCTACCTGCTCAACGACTGACCACCCAGGCCGAAATCGCACACACCCACGCGACCCCGGTCACGCCGCGCAAGCGCGTCACTCTCGCCTGCCACGCCGACCTCACAGCCCCGGGGTACGCGTAAAGCATGGGCACCCCCTGTCGGTGACGAGGCGGGTTGCCACGGCCGAGGAACAGCGGGCCTGAGCCGCGGTTGACGACGGTTCGTGGCAAAGCCGCGTCGCGATTCCCTGGACCACGGAGGCGAGCCGGCCGATAGGGAAACGCGCCGAGTAAAGACAGCCGGGGGAGAGCATTGATGGATATTCGGGACAGCCGCCGACCCGGCCGCTACCGTGGCGCCAATGCCTTCGTCAGCTATTCGTCCGAAAGCCTCTACGTTCAAGTCGAGGTTGGCCAGGACTTCGTCAGCAAGGGCTGCCAAATCTGGATTCCCATAACCGAGCAGGAGTACCTGAACTGGTGGAACGTGACCCGAGCTGAGAGGGCTTTGTACAACTGAAGGATGTATGTCGACCTGGGGCGCGGATCGCGCCCGGAATCGACACGAAAGCGAGAACTGCTGGGCGCGTGTTGAGTTCGGGCGCTCGCGCTGACCTTGAGCCTGAACCCGACACCGGTCTACAGCCCCCGTCAACAGCTCGACGCCGCCACGCGGAGAACCCGCACCGTCACGATGCCGGTTGTGGCGGGAGCTGGGTGACCGCCGTCCGTAGTGCGGCCACCAGCTCGGCGATCGCCGGGTTAGCTGCGGCACCGCGGCGGAACGCGATTCGGGTCCGGCGGCGGGTCGGTGCGGCGATCAACCGCACGCCGGGTGGCAGCGAGCCGGTCGCCAGCGCCGGGACCAGCGACACGCCCTGACCGGCCGCTACCAGCGCCAGCACGGCATCGAAGGCGTCAGCCTGATGCCGGATACGCGGACTGAATCCGGCGGCCTGGCAAACCCGCAGCGTCGCCTCGTGACACAACGTCCCCGGCGACGCCATGATCCAGTCGCGGTCACGCAAACCGTCGAGATCAAGAGCGTCCACTCCGGTCGGAACAGCCAGATGCACGGCCTCATCCAGCAACGCCACCGACTGAAGGCCATCAACCATCCCCGCCGATCCAGCCGCCCGATCAGATTCAAACGCTCCGACCGATACGGTCGCGCCGACGCAAGCAGCCGGCTCGGCCGAGCAAACAAAACCCGCCCGGCCCTGCGTCGGACCCACCTCCGCCGACGGCACATACTCGTGGACCAATCCCGCATCCAGCCGCCGATCGCGCAGCGCCGCCGGCACCGCGGCCGGATCTAATTCGGTCACCATCAGCTCCAGCCGCGGATGCGACCTGCCCAGCGCCACCAGCACCGCCGGCAGAATCGTGCGGACCACGCTCGGGAACGCCCCGATCCGCAGTGGCCCCGCCGGTCCCTCCCGCACCGCCGCCAGCGCGGCCGTGGCCGCCTCCAGTGACGACAACACCTGCGCCGCGTGTCGTACCAGCACCTCACCGGCCCCGGTCAGCGCCACCCGCCGGCCACTGCGTTCCAGCAGCGCCACCCCGGCCTCCCGTTCCAGCGCCGCGAGCTGCTGCGACACCGCCGACGGCGTGTACGAGTGCACGGCCGCCACCGCGGCGATCGTCCCCAGCCGATCCAGATCGTGGAGAAGCCGCAGCCTGCGCACATCGAGCATCAGCTCAGCTTACGGTCACCAGCACAAAGCTGAACTTTTGCTTACGCGCCGAACGGGCCAGGGTCGAAACATGACCATCCACGTTCCACTGATCACGCCCTTCGACGCTGACAACGAGATCGCGTACCGCGTACTGGAGAATCTGGCGCGAGAGACGCTCCTGGCCGGCGCCGGGCTGGTTGCGCTCGGGACAACCGCGGAGGCGGCGTCGCTCAGCGCAGCTGAGCGACGCAACGTGCTGGATCTGCTCAGTGGCCAGAGCGAAGGTGATCTCATCGCCGGCGCGGACACGCCTGATCAATTGCGGTCGCTGAACGGCAAGGCGCGGGCGGCGCTGACGCTGGTTCCGCCGTTTGTCCGGCCCGGCGAGGAGGGCGTCGTCCGGCATTTCGCCGCGCTCGCCGCCGTCAGTCCGGTTCCGATGATCGTTTATCACGTGCCGCAGCGCACCGGGCAGGCGCTGAGCGCGGTGGCGATCCGGCGGCTGGCGGCGATCGACGGCGTGATCGGGATCAAGTATGCGACCGGCGCGATCGACGCCGACCTTGTCGATCTTCTCGTGGATCCGCCGGACGACTTCGACGTGCTCTGCGGCGACGACATCTTTCTCGCGCCGATGCTGGCGATGGGTGCCGCCGGAGCCATCGCCGCTTCGGCACACATCGAAACAGCGGCCTTCGTAGCGCTGGCCGCCGATCGGGACCCGATGATGGCACGCCGGCTCGCGCGCCTGTCGAAAGTGCTGTTTTCGCAGCCCAACCCCATTGTGGTCAAGGCAGCGCTGCACGCTGCGGGTCGCATTCCGACCCCAGGGGTACGCCCACCGCTCTTGCCCGCGGCCGCACCAAGCCTCTATGGTTCGTTACTAGAGTAATGAACCAACGAAGGGCGGGTCCCGTGTTCGACGACCACAGCCCGATCTACCGGCAGATCGCCGAGCAGATCAAGGCGGACGTGCTCCGGGGCGTCCTCGGCGCTGAGGAGCAGGTGATGTCAACAAACCAGTACGCGGCGCACTACCGGATCAATCCGGCCACCGCCGCCAAGGCGTTCCAGCACCTGGTCGACGAGGGTGTGATCTACAAGCGACGCGGCGTCGGCATGTTCGTCAGTGCCGATGCTCCGACCCGGCTGCGCGACGAGAAACGCGAGCGTTTCTTCGCCGATGTGCTGGAGCCGCTGGTGGCGCAGGCCCGCACCCTGGGCATCCCGGCCGCCGACGTGGTGACCCACATCCAGCACCTGTTCGAGACCGAAGACCTGGGGGAAGGCCGATGACGCTCTCGATTCAGACCACCGACCTGCGGATACGCTACGGCGACACCGAAGCGCTGCACGGTCTCGACCTCGACCTGCCCGCCGGCAAGATCTACGGGCTGCTCGGGCGCAACGGCGCCGGCAAGAGCACACTGCTCAGCGCGCTCGCCGGGTTCCGCAAGCCGTCCGCCGGCACCATCCTGGTCGGCGGCCAGCCGGTCTTCGAGAACGTCCGGGTCACCACGCAGATCTGCCTGATCCGTGAGGACGGCGGGGTCGGCGACCCGACCGACTCCATCGGCGACATCCTGGAGATGGCCAAGTACCTGCGGCCGACCTGGGACGACACGTACGCGGGCGAGCTGCTGGACCGCTTCGCCCTGCCCCGCAAGAAGACGCTCATCGCCCTGTCGCGCGGGCAGCGCTCGGCGTTCGGGGTGGTCGTCGGGCTGGCCTCGCGGGCGCCGCTGACCATGTTCGACGAAGCGCACCTGGGTATGGACGCGCCGACCCGGCAGCTGTTCCTCGACGAACTGCTGCGTGACTACCTGGCCAATCCGCGTACGTTCGTCATCTCCACGCACCTGATCGAGGAGCAGAGCCCGCTCTTCGAGGACGTGCTGATCATCGATCGGGGCCGGGCGCTGCTGCACGAGGAGCTCGACGAGCTGCGGACCCGGGGCGTGTCGGTGACCGGTGCGGCCGAGGTGGTCGAGGACTTCGTGTCCACGATGACCGTGCTGGGCCGCCAGCGGCTCGGCCCGACCCTGCAGGCCATGGTGTACGGCACCCTCGACGACGATCAGCGCCGCCGGGCCCGCGCGCACGGCCTGGAGCTGGGCCCGGTCGGCGTGCAGGACCTGTTCATCCACCTGACCAGCGCGGAGAACGCGACGGGCGCGCAGAACCTGACGGGAGCCGACCGATGAGCCGCTGGCCGATCCTTCGCTATCTGCTGGGCAGCCACACCATCTTCCTGCTGTTCGTGATGTTCGGCGTCTACCTGTTCGTCGCGGTCGTCGTCGCCGTGGTGGCCCAGTTCACCGAGATCCGGCTCAGCGGTGTCGACGTCGTCGGGCAGGCGCTGCCGTGGGTGGCGCTGGGTTACGGCGCGACCGCGGCGAACCTGATAGTCACGACGCTGGTGCACGGCCGGAGCCGCCGCGAGTTCCTGATGCAGCACCCGGTGTTCCAGGTGGTCACCACGCTGCTGCTCGCCGCGCTGATCACCGCCGCGTTCGCGATCGAGACGCTGGTCTACCGGTCGCTGGACTGGCAGCAGAAGGTGCAGGAGCAGCGCTTCTACGCGTCCGCGAGTGATTACCCGCAGATCTTCGCAGCGCACTGGAGCATGCTGATGACCTGGCTGATGATCGGCGTGTTCATCGGGGTCGCGTTCTACCGGTGGGAAGCCGCCGGTGGGCTGGCGCTGCTGCCGGCGGCCGCGGTGGTGCTGGTCACCGGGGGAGTCAACGGGTTCTTCAGCCTGCCGTTCGCCCGCACCGACCTGCCGCTGCTGCCGCTCACCCTGGCCGCAGTCGCCGCCGCCTACGCCCTGCTGTGGGTCAGCGCCCGGGACGTGCCGCTGAAAACCCGGGTCGCATAGGGTGCCCGGGTGCGCCTTTTGATCACTGGGGGAACCGGTTCGCTCGGCCGTCGCGTGGTGACCCGCGCGGCGGCCGCCGGCTGGGATGCCATCGGAACGTACCTGTCCGCGCCGGCCGCGACCGCATCGCTGCGGCTCGACATCCGCGACCAGGCTGCCGTGCGCCGCGTGGTGCGCGAGCTGCGTCCGGACGCGGTCATTCACGCGGCCGCGGGCCGCGATCGCCACGATTGGCCGGCCAACGCGGACGGCGCGGCCAACGTCGCGGTCGCGGCCGCCGAGGCTGGGGTACGTCTGGTGCACGTCTCCAGCGACGCCATCTTCTCCGGTCGTGCGGTGTCCTACACCGAGGACGCGCTGCCGGACCCGGTCTACGCCTACGGGGCGGCGAAAGCGGCAGCCGAGACGGCGGTGCGCGCCGCCGTGCCGTCGGCGGCGGTCGTGCGTACGTCGCTGATCCTCGGTGACGGCAACGGATACCACGAGAAACTCACCCACGACCTGGCGGCCGGCCGGGTGAAAGGCGCCCTGTTCACCGACGAGATCCGCACGCCGGTGCACGTCGACGACCTGGCCGACGCCCTGCTGGAACTGGCCGCCGGCGATTACCCGGGTGTGCTCAACGTGGCCGGCGCCGACGCGGTCAGCCGGTACGACCTCGGCGTGCTGGTGGCCCGCCGCGACGGCCTGGACACCGCCGCGATCCCGGCCGCCACCGTCGCCGACCTCGGCCTGCAACGCCCCACCGACGTACGCCTGGTGATCGACCGGGCCGCCACGGTCCTGAAGACCCGTCTGCGCGGCGCGACCGAATTTATCGGATGAAACCCGGCCGATGATTGGTGATACTGGCCGGCGTGACCAGTAAACGCACGGTCCGCGTCACCGTTCGCGGATCCTTCGACAACCTCTCCGCCGACCAGAAAGCCGCGCTGCTCGCGGCCGGGCCGCAGCACGCCGACATCCTCGCGGTGACCTACACGCAGGACGGCCACCTCACCTACGACCTGGCGGCGCGGCCGTTCTTCACCTTCCGGTTCGCCGAGGAGGTCGACGACGAAAGGGAGATCCCGAAGGTCACGGCGCGCGCGGAGGCCAAGGCCGCCGACTGGATGACCGAGCGAGGGTACGGCTTCAAGCGCATCACCTCGCAGACGGTCGACCTGTCCGAGGTGCCGCTCGGCCCGCGCGGGCGCCGCCTGCAGGGTTAGCCGGCCCGTTCGGCCTGCAGGGTCAGCCGGCCCGTTCGGCGGCGCTGCGCTCGACGCAGAACTCGTTGCCTTCCGGGTCGCGCAGCGTGACCCAGCCGGTGCCGTCGGGCTTGCGGTGGTCGGCGGCGATGGTGGCGCCCAGCTCGACGGCCTTGTCGACGTACTCGTCGCGGGTGCCGGCTGGTGGCTGCAGGTCGAGGTGGAGGCGGTTCTTGGCGGTCTTCGCCTCGGGCACCGCGATGAACAGCAGGCCTGGCTCGCACTCGACGAGCGCTTCCTCCTCGTCGGACTCGGCATCGACGGGAAAGCCCGTCAATCGCGACCAGAACGCGGCGATAACAAGAGGATTACGGGCGTCGAACGTGAGGTGACGAACGGGACTCGTGGTCATATCCCGTACTATATGGGCGTGCTGCTGGCCGACCATCTCGGTGAGCTGGCCGACCACCTGATCGGCCAGTTCGTCGACCAGGCCCGGCACTCCGGCGCCTCGTGGACCGAGATCGGCGCCGGCCATCTGCTGCTCGCCCTGATCGAGCAGCCGGACAGCCTCGCCGTGCACGCGCTCACGGCGCAGAACCTCGGCCTCACGGCCGTGCGGGACGCGGCGATCGCGAGCCTGCCCGAGCCGGCCGGCGACGCACCGGAGCCGGTGCTGGTGCCGTTCGACGCCCGCGCCAAGAAGGCCCTGGAGCTGACCTTCCGTGAGGCGCTGCGGCTGCAGCACGAGCGGGTCGGCACCGGCCACATCCTGCTGGCCCTGCTGGAGGAGGAGCCGGCGGGCGGCGTGCTCGGCCGCGCCGGCGTCCGCAAGGCCGCGGTCGAGAACACCGTGCTCACAGGCCCGCAGGAGTCCGCCCGCCAGGTCGCCTGAAAGTTGTGCGTGCCCTTGCGGGCCGCAGCGGCGTTACCTCCTCACCGGCGGAAGATCGGCTTCCGGGGTTGTTGAGGGACGGTGGGATCCGCGATGCTGCGTGGTCTGCTAGCCGCTGTTGTCGTGGTGACCGGTGCCCAGTTCGGTGCTCCGGCATCGGCGGCGCCAGCTCCGATTCGGATCATGCCGCTGGGCGACTCGATCACTGCGGGCGCCGGCGCGCCCGGCCGCCAGGGATACCGGCTCGTCCTGCAACGCAGGCTGGAGCGCGCCGGTACGACGGTCGACTTCGTCGGTTCGCAGCGCGGCGGCATCGGCGGTGACCCCGACCATGAGGGTCACGGCGGCTGGACCATCGAGCAGCTGTCCGCGCAGGTGGGTGGCTGGCTGGACGACTACGCGCCGGACGTGGTGCTGCTGCACGCCGGCACCAACAACATCACCCGCGGCGACGATCCGGCCGAGGTGGCACGGAAACTGTCGGCGCTGGTCGACCTGATCCTGAAGACGGCTCCGCGTACCCGGATCTTCGTGTCCACGATCGTCGGCACCAACGTGCTCTCCGAGATGGCGGCGAATCACGCGTACAACGCCCTGATCCCGGCCGTGGTGGCGGGCAAGGGGCCGCGGGTGCGGCTGGTGGACCAGGCCCGGGTCAGCGGACTGTCGATCTACGACCGGCATCATCCGAACGCTCATGGGTACGCGCGGATGGCGCACAGCTGGTACGAGGCGATGCGTACCGAACTCGGCCCGGCGTGGCCGGACGAGGCCGACCCGGACAGTGCCGAGCTGGTCTACCTGTGTCATCACCACGGTTCGGTGCGGGTCTGCCGGTGGTGGCAGCGCCGGCCCGCCGCCCGGGGTTCGTTAACCGAGCGGGAAGTCGGTCAGCGTGTGCCATGTGTCGCCGGGCTGCGGGTTTCCCGCGATCAGGCGTACCGAGGTGACCCGCGCCCGGATCGGCAGTGACGCCTGCACCGCCGCGGCGGCCGCGTCGAGGTCGCTTCTCGGGTGGTCGTGGCCGATCGTGAGGTGCGGGACCACCTCGGCGAACTCGCCGCCGTACGGCTGGGCCTGCGGGAACCGGGTGGCGATGCGGTTGGTGAGTTCCCGGAACGGCTCGGCCGGGTCCGGGGCCAGCCACACCACCCGGTCGTGGAACCAGGCCACCCGGTCGAGGCTCATGAAGAACCGGGGCACGCCGGCCACGATCAGGCGTACCGCGGCAAGGACCTGCGGGGTGAGCTGAGAGGGCGGCAGGAACGGGTACAGCACGGTGATGTGGGCGGGGATGCCCCGGGAGGCGGCGGTGTCGAGGCGTTCCCTCAACCCGGCGACCGCCGGCTCGGCTTCCGGAATCGGCACGATCAGGGCGCTCTGCGTCGGTTCCACCGCCGCAGTGTCGGTCATGGATGTTGCGGCGGCAACTCGTCCTCAATGACAGATGTCATGGCCGCCGCATGACGCACAGCGCAGGGATGGCCACGTTCGCGGTAGCAGTCTTCTATTCATGACACTCACTACTGTGCCCTCCACGGCGGCTGCGGCCGCCGTGGAACTTTCGGGCGTGGTCAAACGGTTCGGCGCGGTCACCGCCGTCGCCGGGCTCGACCTGCGCATCCGGCCCGGCGAGGTGGTGGCCCTGCTCGGCCCGAACGGCGCCGGCAAGACCACGACGATCGACATGCTGCTAGGTCTTTCCCGGCCCGACGCGGGGACGGTCCGGGTGTACGACCACACGCCGCAGGATGCCGTCGCGCTCGGCCTGGTCTCGGCGGTCATGCAGACCGGCGGGCTGCTCAAGGACTACACGGTCGAGGAGACGGTACGCCTGACCGCGGTGCTGTTCGGCAAACCGCGCTCGGCGGTCGCTTCCGTTCTCGAACGCGCCGGGATCGCTGACATCGGTTCGCGGCTGGTCGGCAAGTGTTCGGGCGGGCAGCAGCAGCGGCTGCGGTTCGCGATGGCGCTGCTGCCCGATCCCGAGCTGCTGATCCTCGACGAGCCGACGACCGGGATGGACGTGGGTGGGCGGCACGATTTCTGGAACGCCATCCGCGACGATGCGCGTCGTGGCCGGACCGTCGTGTTCGCCACGCACTATCTGGAGGAGGCCGACGCGTACGCGGACCGGGTGGTCTTCGTGCGGCGTGGTCAGATCGTGGCCGACGGAACCGCGTCGGAGGTGAAAGCGCTGGCGTCAGGACGGACCGTTCGGGCCACCCTGCCCGGGGTGGCGTTATCGGATTTGTCGGCTATTTCGGGTGTGGAGTCGGTGGAGGTTCGTGGCGACACCGTTTATCTGCACGGGCGTGACACCGACGCGATCGCCCGGCACCTGCTCACCACGACGCCCGCCCGGGACCTGGAGATCACCTCCCGGAACCTGGAAGAGGCGTTCCTGACGTTGACGGCGGATGCGGCATGAGTGTCTCGACTGTTTCTCCTCTCGTGCGTTCCCTGCCGCGATTCGGCGGCTTCAGCCTCGGCATGATCGCCCTGGAACTGCGCCGGATGCTGCGTAACAAACGCACGGTGATCTTCACGCTGATCATGCCGGCGGCGTTCTTCCTGCTGTTCGGCAGCAGCTCCGGGTA
Organism: Actinoplanes sp. CA-015351; assembly: GCF_050955685.1. Taxonomy (NCBI): domain Bacteria; kingdom Bacillati; phylum Actinomycetota; class Actinomycetes; order Micromonosporales; family Micromonosporaceae; genus Actinoplanes; species Actinoplanes sp. CA-015351. The sequence goes on along the minus strand of NZ_CP192102.1, from coordinate 4,129,647 downwards.
CCGCACCGAACGCGTCGGTGAAGGCAACGTCACCGGGTACATCCTGATCAGCATGGCCGTCTACGGCGCGATGCTCGCCACCACCAGCGGCGGGGCGATGGTCTCCATCGAGCGCGCCGCCGGGTGGAGCCGCCAGCTGCGGCTCACACCCTTGAAACCACTTGCGTACGTGGCCGTCAAGCTGGTCATCGCCATGATCATCGGCGCGGTGTCGGTGGCCGTCGCGTTCCTCGTCGGCTCGCTGGCCGGCGCGGAACTGCCCGTGTCGGCGTGGATCGGCTGCGGCCTGCTGGCCTGGGTGTGCTCGCTGGTGTTCGCCGCGTTCGGGCTGTTCATGGGATACCTGCTGCCGAGTGAGAACGTGATGCAGATCCTCGGCCCGGTCCTGGCCGTGCTGTCGTTCGCCGGTCAGACGACCCCTGAGCCACCACGATTCGCCGAGATCGAGCCTAGCCTGGGAGCTGTCGCATGATCCGTTTGTTGCTCGCTGACGACCAGGCTTTGGTACGCGGCGCGATGGCCGCTCTGCTCGACCTGGAACCCGACCTGAAAGTGGTGGCCGAGGTCGGCCGGGGCGACGAGGTGGTCGCCGCCGTCAAGGAGTACGAGGCCGACGTGGCGCTGCTCGACGTACAGATGCCGGGCCTCGACGGCATCAGCGCGGCCCGGGTTCTGCAACAGTCGGTGCCGTCGTGCCGGGTGTTGATGGTGACCACGTTCGGCCGGGCCGGGTACCTGAAGCAGGCCATGGCGGCCGGCGCGGGCGGGTTCATCGTGAAGGACACCCCGGCGCGGCAACTAGCCGACGCGGTCCGGCGGGTGCACCAGGGTCTACGGGTGGTGGACCCGGCGCTGGCCGCACAGTCACTGGCGCACGGCGACTCGCCGCTGACCGAACGCGAGACGGACGTGCTGCGGGCGGCCCGGGACGGTGGAACGGTCGCCGACGTCGCCCGTGAGCTGCGGCTTTCCGAGGGGACGGTACGTAATCACCTCTCGTCGGCGATCGGTAAGACCGGTGCGCGTACCCGGGCCGAAGCGGTGCGTCTCGCGGTCGACACGGGCTGGTTGATTCCCTAGCCAGCCGGGATGGGCAGCTGCTATGAGGTTCAAACCTGCACTTGAGGAAAATTGCGGAGTGCAACCGAGCAGCAACCAAGAGTGGCCACTTCCTGCACCCGAAGCGGCGAAAAGTTCCTTCTGTCAGCCGGCGAGCCGTCACGGCGCCGACACAGGGGGGAACCGAAATGACCGCGACCGTTCAAACTTCTGTCACCCGTGAAGCCGCTACCCGCGAACTTGTCTCCCACGAGCCTGCGACCGGTTCTCACGAGCCCGCTATCGTTTCTCCCGAACTCGCTATCGCTTCTCACGAGCCGGCAACCGGCGAGTCGGTGGCCCGGGAGTCCGTCACGCGGGACCCCGCTGTTGGGGAGTCCGCTGTTGGGGAGCCTGCTGGTCGGGAGCCTGTCACCCGCGAGCAGGAAGAGCTGATCCGGGACAACATGGCGCTGGTCGGGCACATGGTTCGCGAGATGCTGTTCAAGGTGCCGCCGCACGTGCACCGTGATGACCTAGCGTCAGCTGGTTACGCCGCGCTGGTGACGGCCGCGCAGTCGTACGACCCGGAACGTGGCATCCCGTTCGGCCGGTTCGCCGCTGTCCGTGTCCGCGGTGCTCTGCTCGACGAGCTGCGCAGCATGGACTGGGCGAGCCGCTCGGTCCGGGCCCGCGCCCGCCGCGCCGACGTGGCCCGCGAGGAGCTGACCCGCCAGCTCGGCCGTACCCCCACCGCCGAGGAACTGGCTGAGCTGCTCGGCGTCGCGGTCAACGAACTCAGCAGCGTTGACGACGACGTGCAGCGCGCCGCCGTGCTGTCGCTGCAGGGTTTCGCCACCGGCACCGCCGAGGACCTGGTCACCGACTCGGCGATGAACCCGGAGGAGCTGCTGCTGCACCGCGAGCGTCTCGGGTACCTGCACGACGCGGTGACTGTGCTGCCGGAGCGGCTGCGGTACGTCGTGGAAGCCTCCTTCCTGCAGGAACGCCCCCTCTCCGAGGTCGCCGCCGAACTCGGGGTGACCGAATCCCGGGTGTCGCAGCTACGCACCGAGGCCCTGGCACTGCTGCGCGACGGCCTGATCACCCACATGGAGCAGATGCGCGTCCCGGACGCGAAGGACGGCTGTGTCGCCCGCCGCCGCGCCGCGTACGCCGCCCAGATCGCCGCCCGCAGCACCATGACCACCCGCCTCGGCGTCACCGACGTCCAGGGATTGCGGGTGTCCGATGTCCCCGCCCTGTTGCCGGCAGCCGCGTGACGTGGCCGGCAGCCGGTTGACCAGGCCGGCAGTCGGGTGACCAGGCCGGCCGACGGATGGCGCTGCCACGGATGGCGGCGACGACCACGTCAACGGGCCAGGTAACGACAAGCCGGGTTACGACAGCCCAGGGGAAAATCGGCTGGGTTCAGCGTGCCGGGCTCCGCCGCGATCACCGGATCGCGTAGCCCATGTCAGGATCAGCGCCGCTACGACGAGCCCGAGGCCTGCCCCCGCCAGCGCCACGTTGAGCCACTCGGGCCCGAACGGCCAGTACGCTCCGGGATTCACCGCGCTGTGCACGGTGAAGACCGGGTCGTCGCCGCCGGCATAGCGGAACGCTCGCATCACGTTGCCGTAGAACGCGACCGCAGGCAGGGCCAGCACCGCCACGGCGACGGCGGTTAGTCCCGTGCCCAGGCGCGCCCGTGCCGGTGCGGCATGCCGTAGCCGCTGAACGCCCGCCGCAGTGAGCAACCAGCCCGCGATCAGACCGGCCAGGATGCCGATGACCGTGAACGGCAGCAGGGTCGCGTTGCCCGCGGACCACATCCTGGTGCCGACCATCCCGGACTGCTCGGTTTGATGGCTGCGGACCTCCAGCATCACGCCGTCACGTTCGGCGCGGAACACCGTCCTCCTGAGCTCTATCTCGACGGTGTTGCCGGCCTCATCGGTGGTGGTCGCGCTGCCACCCGGGTGGGTGGCCGGGCCGAGCTGCCAGCCGGCGGCCGCGAGACGCTGCCGGGCCTGCTCGGCGTCCCAGCCGTCGAACCCCAGCACGGACGTGTTGCCCATGACCATGCGGCCTGTCCAGGGCGAACCGCTATCGGGCCGCACGACGGTATCCTCGCCGGGCCCGCCGACGGCTTGCGCGTGCAGGGCGCCGGCCGAAGCATGGTCGGGAACGCCGGCGAAGGTCTGCTCGGCAGTCCAGGAACCCGCAGCGGCCCCGAACCCGCCGCCGATCAGGGCCACCAGCACTGCCGCGATCCAGGCGAGCGGCCACCCGGCCGGCAACCGGAACCGCTGACGGATCCCGCTCCCGATCAGATGCCAGCTCTCCGCCCGGGACGGCCGCTGCTGGCCCGGCTCGGCCATCTCCAGAAGCGTGGTCACGATCTCCGGACCGTGTCGCCGCCGGTAGCCGGGTGGATAGGTACGCATCAGCCGCTTGTAGGCACGCTCCAGCCCGGGATCCGCCTGCGGCCAGTCCCCGTTGCCGGTCCAGTCCCTGTTGCCGGTCCAGTCGTCGGCCGTCATCCGTTGAGCCCCGGGTACGGGCCGGCGAGGCGGGACACGCCCGGCACAATGCCCGGGCGCTGCCGTAGCTGAGACTCGGCGGTCTCGGCTCGTTTGCGCAGCCGGTCGACCTCGACGGCCAGGACAGCGGCGCCGTCGTCGCTGAGCCGGTAGTAGCGGCGCAGCCGGCCCTCGACGGCTTCCTCGTGGTCGACGTCGATGAGTCCCTGGTCGGCGAGGCGGTCGAGGGCGCCGTAGAGGGTGCCGGGGCGCAGTTTGACCTCGCCGGCGGAGAGGCCGAGCACGGACTGGACGATGCCGTACCCATGCAGCGGCTGCGCCGCGAGCGCGGTGAGGATCAGGAAGGTGGGTTCTTGCATGGCGTGCCTCCTTTCAGGTGGTGGTGGTGGCGGCGGCGAGCGGGTCGGGTCGGTGCCGCAGGGTGACGAATGTGGTCAGGGTCAGCGCCAGCCCGGCCGCGGTCAGGACGGCGTTGAGCCAGGGCGGCCCGAACGACCAGCGCGCGCCGATGGTCAGCGCGCTGTGCACGGTGTCCAGGGTGATCGCGTCGGCGTCGCGGGCCAGGACGCGGGCGAGGTTGTCGTAGAGCGCGGTCACCGGCAGCGCGAACACGGCGACGGTGAGGCACGTCAGGACACCGGCGACCAGGGGGAGGTGCGGCGCCCGGTGCCCGGGTGTGGTCTGGGTCAGCGGGCGGTCCAGGGCGGCGGCGATGATGAGGCGTTCGGCCAGCGAGGGCCGTGGCGCCCGTGGCCTGCGCAGCCGGCGGAAACCGGCCGCGGCCAGCAACCAGCCGCCGATCATGCCGGTCACGGCGCCGGCGAGCGACAACGACAGTAGCGTGCCGTCGTCCTGCTGCCACAGCATCAGGACGACGGAGCCACGATCGTCGTGTGCCCAGCCCTGGGTGTGCAGGACCAGACCGTCGCGCTCGGCGGAAAACCGGTATGCCGTGACGCGCACCGTGCTGTCCACCCCGGTGATCGCATCAGTGAAGCCGACCAGGCCGGTGACCGGCTGGGCCGTCTCCACCGCCCAGCCGGCGCGAGCCAGCTCCCGGCGGGCCTGCTCGCCATCCCAGGCGGTGACCGGGACGTCGCTGAGATAGCCGGGTGCGAAGTAGGTGGAATCCTCGTGCAGGTTGGTGAAGTGCTCGCCGCCGCCGGGTGCCACCAGTCGGGCGAGCTGCTGCCACCCGGCTCGGTCCGGAAGCGCGGTGAGGCGCTGCTGGGCGGCCCAGGAACCGGCGGCGGCCCCGAGCCCGCCGCCGATCAGGGCCGCCAGCAGCGCCACGACCCACGCGAGGGGACGCGCGGCGGGCAGCCGGAACCGCTGGCGGATCCCGCTGCCGATCAGATGACAGGCGTCGGCGGCCGCCGGCCTGCGCCGGCCGGGCTCGGCCATTTCGAGCAGCAGCGTGAGGATCTCGGTGCCGTGGCGTCGCCGGTAGGAGCCGGGATAGGCCAGCAGCAACCGACGGTAGGCACGCTCCAACTCGGGAGCGGGTGACGGCCAGTCGTCGATGCGGTCCATGCCGAGGACAGTACGCCGCTCGTCATATATCGGCAACCGAGCTATTGTCGGATGCGGCGGCATCACAGGCAGCACCCGGAGAGGAGCCGGCAAATGCGGTTGCGACAAGGACAGCGGTGGGGCAGGGTTGACCCGGACCTGATGCCTCGGACAAGGAGCACACCCCGACGATGTGAGAGCGACCCGGCTTCGCTGATCGCCCGTGACCACACCCGGGCGAGCCCATGTCGGTGTCGCACACTCCCGGAGGCAGTCTTGTCCAGCACCCACCCCAGATCGGCCAGCACCAGCCCCCGGTCGGCCAGCACCAACCCGAAAGCCCATCTCAAAGCCGTCGGCCTCGGCCAGGCCCACGACGGTGACCTTCTCTTCTCCGGTCTCGACCTGGTCCTGCGCGAAGGCGACCGGATCGGCGTCGTCGGGCCCAACGGCGCCGGCAAGACCACGCTGCTGCGCGTGCTGGCAGGCGAGCTGACACCGACCGCCGGTGCGGTCACCGTGGCTCCGGGCGCGCGCCTGTCTTACGTACCCCAGCGGATGCCCGACCAGGACGGGAGCGTGGCCGCGTTCCTGACCGGGGGTCTCGGTGAGCTCGCGGCAGTGACCGTGGCGCTGCGCGCGCTGGAAGCGCGCCTGGCAGCCGGCGAGGACGTCCTCGACGAGTTCGGGACCGTGCAGGAGCGGTGGACGGCGCTGGAGGGGTGGACCGCCGAGGCGCGGCTGACCGAGATCCGCCAGCGCCTCGACATCGAGCACCTGCCCGACGACCTGCCGGTGAGCGCGGTCAGCGGTGGCGAGCAGGCAAGGTTGCTGCTGGCCCGAGCGCTACTCGACGCGCCCAGCCTGTTGCTGCTCGACGAGCCGACCAACCATCTCGACGCCGAGGGCGCGCAGTGGCTACGGGACTGGTTGCGCGACTTCACCGGCGGGGTGATCGCAGTCAGTCACGACCGGGCATTCCTCGACGAGTTCGCCACCCGCATCATCGAGCTCGACGGCATCGAGGAGCAGCCACAGGACTATCCCGGCGGCGGCTACACGGCATTCCGCGCGGAGAAACAACGGCGCTGGGAGAAACTGCTGCTCGATTTCGAGGCGCAGGAGAAAAACCGGCTGCGCTGGGAAGCCGACATCGCGAAAACCATGGGGTACGCCCGCGGCGTGGAGGCCGCGCCGCGCTCCAACGCCGAGGCCCCGCACCTGCGCCGGGTGGCCCGGCTCGTGGCCCGCAAGGCGAAAGTGCGCGAACGGCGGCTGCGCCGGCAGATGGCGTCGGTGAAATGGATCGCCCAGCCCCGCACCCGGCCACCGCTGACCCTGGCGTTCCCCGGTGACGACACCGACGACCGCGAGATCGTGCTCAAGGCCCGCGATGTCACCGTCGCCTACGGCGAGCGAATCCTGCTCGACCACGTCGACCTCGACGTGACCCGCGGCGACCGGATCCTGATCACCGGGCGCAACGGAGCCGGCAAGACCACCCTGCTGCACGCCCTGCGCAACCAGCACGACGACGTCGCGGAGCTGCCGCAAACCGACGAAGGGCTGCGCACCGGCCGCAGCGTGCTCGACTTCTTCCGGGACCGGGTGCCGGTCTACGTCGACGACGCCGAACGCCTCCTCGCCGGCCACCAGTTCGAGGCCGAGCAGTGGACCGCGCCGGTCCGCGACCTGTCCGCCGGCGAGCTGCGCCGGCTGCTGCTGGCCGTGGTGGTCAACAGCCCGGCCAGAATCCTGCTGCTCGACGAGCCGACCAACTTCCTCGACTTCGAAGCCCTCGACGTCGTCGAGGAGGCGCTGCGGCGGTACAAGGGGACGCTGCTGTTCGCCAGCCACGACCGGTACTTCGCCGATGCCGTGGGCCACACCCGGCACTGGCATGTCGCGGACGGTCAGGTGAGCGAGAGCTGAGAAACTGGGGGCGTGAGGAAACCCGCATGATCCGCCCCCCTATGCTCTCAAGCTGGCTACGGGAAAGCGGGAAACCTTGAGTTCGGATATGAGCATCGTGGAAGCGGTGATCCTCGGCGCGGTCGAGGGCGTCACCGAGTTCCTTCCGGTGTCCAGCACGGGTCATTTGACGATCCTGGAGAAACTGTTCGGGCACACGATCGACGACCCGGACATCACCGCCTTCACCGTGATCATCCAGTCCGGTGCGGTGCTCGCGACCATCCTGTTCCTGCGCAAGGACATCGCCCGGGTGGTCCCGGCGTTCTTCCGCGGGCTGTTCAGCAAGGCCCAGCGCGACCACCCGGACTTCCGGTTCGGCTGGGCGGTGCTGCTGGGCTCGATCCCGATCGTGATCGCCGCGCTGCTCTTCAAGGACGCGATCGAGACGACGCTGCGCAGCCTCTGGTTCGTCGCCGGCGCGCTGATCCTGTGGAGCGGTGTGATGGCGTTCGCCGACCACGCCGCCACCCAGGTCCGCAACGAGAAAGACGTGACCTGGAAAGACACGCTGATCATCGGCGTCGTGCAGTGCATGGCGCTGATCCCGGGCATCTCCCGCTCCGGCGCGACGATGTCCGCGGGTCTGCTACGTGACCTCGACCGGGTGACAGTGACAAAACTGTCGTTCTTCCTGTCGATCCCGGCACTGACCGGCGCCTCGATCCTGCAGGGCGTCAGCGAGGCCGACCGGATCTCCAGCGGCGTCGGCTGGACCAACACGATCGTCGCCACCGTGGTCAGCTTCGTGGTCGCCTACGCCTCGGTGACCTGGCTGCTGAAATTCGTCTCGAAGCACTCCTACAGCATCTTCATCTTCTACCGGCTGGCACTCGGCTCCCTGCTGTTGCTGCTGCTGGTGACAGGCACGATCACCGCCAAATGAGCACGCGGAACAATGATGACCGGGCCGACGCCCGGTCATTGCTGTCTCTCGCCCACGTCCGCGCCGCCGGGCTGCCCGGGACCGCCCCGCCCGCCGCGATCACCGTGAACTTCCACCCCGACCGGCTGCTCGCCGACGGCCGGCCGGTCTCCGCGCACCTCGCCGCCGAAGGCGTGTACCGCAGCCAGTTCGAAACCCGGATCTCCAGTGGCGCCCTTCTCGCGTACCCCGGGGGAGACCGCGACCGGTGGGAGCACCGCATGTTCGGCGGCGCCTACACCGGCGTCACCGGCCGGCCGATCTACGGCGCCCTCAACCTGGCCGGGCACCCGGACGGCGCCGCACCCCGGTTCGGCAGCTGCCACCTCGTGCTGCGGCCCAGCGTGGCTGACCGGGCGACGTTCTGCCACGGCGACAGCCACCTGCAGCCCACCGCCGTCGGCACCGCCGACACCTTCGGCGCGATCTGGCAGGCCCTGCTCGACCAGGTCGCCACCACCGGCACCGCCCTCGGCGTCACCGCACCCTCACCGCAGTCCTGGCAAGCCGGCCTGGCCGCCGCGAAACACCAGCCCGGACGCACCCTCGACGACTACGTCGAAGCCCAGCTGCACGGCGGGCTCACCCTGCGCGACCACGTCACGGCCGTCGTCGCCGACCCTTCCTTCATGGGTACGCCCACCGAAGCCGACCTGCGAACCCTCGGCATCCCACTGCACTGGCACACCGGCTTCGCCCTGCCGGCCGACGAGTTCCCCGCCGATCTGCGCGGCCCAGCCGTCCCACCACTGGCCCGCGACATCGCCGCCCGATTCGGCACCCCCGTCCTGGACGCCGAGGTGATCGGCCGCGCGGCCCGCGACGGCGACGACCTCCAGCTGATCAAATACCTATGGCACATCCTGGTCCTGCTCGGCCGGCCGCACACCGCCCACTGATCGGTCAGCTCACCACGCTCCAGACCACGCCCCGCCGTCAGCACCTCGACGTCGACGCCCGCACCGGGCGCTGGGCCGTTCACTCAGATCCGCAACCATGGCGCCAACCTAGACGGACCCCCCGACAATTCCAGCCGGTACAACGAGGCACGTCGATGACAGAATGATCGGCATGGGGGAAGAGCCACCAGAGCCGTGGGAACGCGCCAAGATCCGCACCGACGGGGCCGTAATGGTCGCCCTCACCTGGTGCATCGTGGTCACCGCCACCGTCCTGATCGTCGAATCCGAGATCCTCACCGGCGGCCGCGACTGCGCCGAACAATCCTGGTGCCTGACCTCCGAATCGCTGCTGACCATCGGCCTGGTCGCCGGCGCGCCGCTCTGGCTCGGCTACATGCTCGTCGCCTGGCTGATCACCATCGGGATGGCCCGGATCGTACCGTCGGCGTTTCTGGCCGGAACCCTCTCCGCAGCCCTCGCCGCACCGCTGATCTTCCTGGCCATGAACGCCGCCTTCGGCACGTGACAACGCCACGGTCCGCATGCGGCACCACCTGCCGCGCGAACCGTGGCGCCCTCACAAACCCCAGGTCCAGACCCGACTCTGCTCAGTCATCGCCGTCCCCACCACCCGGACACCCGGTCAACGTCAACAACCCCGCGACCGCACCCGCCACGAACAGGGACCGACGACCCAGACCCAGCACACGCTCCTCAGGTTCGTCCATGCCTCGCATTCTCGCCTGAATCCCGCCCGCCGAACAGCTCAGGCCAGCTCCCGCAGCACAATGTTCGTCCGATTGGCACGCACCGCCGCCCGCTGCTGCTCCGCCGTAACCTCGATATAGCTCTGCGACGTCGCCAGCGACGCATGCCCCATCAACCGCATGATCTCCGACGCGTTCGCCCCGTCCTCCGCCAGCCGCGTCGCGAACGTGTGCCGCAACGCATGCAACTGCGCACCACGCGGCACCCGATCCCCGATACCCGCACGCCGATAACACGACTGCACCAGATACTGCAGACCCCCACGCTGCAACACCTCACCGCGCCGATCCACCAGCAGGGGAGCGGTCGACGCCGCCCGCCCGAACCGCACCCGCCGCGAATCCAGATAACGCCCCACCGCCGCGTCCAGACCGGAATCGATCGGCACCGACCGCGGCCGCCCACCCTTACCCAACACCTCGACCCGGCGCTCACCGGCACGCCCCGACACCGAACCGACCCGCAACGCCAGCATCTCCGACAACCGCAAACCCGCACACAGAGCCAGCGCCAGCACCAGAACGTCGCGCTCCGGCCACGGATCCCGCTGCCGCTCATCCGCTGTGCTCACCGTGCGTAACAACATCTCCGGTGTGTCCTCACCCCGCAACGGCTTGGGGGAGAGGGCCACCTGCCGAGGCTTGTCCACCGCCGACATCGGATTTCCGGCCACCACACCCTCAGTCACCAGGAACGTGAAGAACGCATTCCACGACGACCAGGCCCGAGAGACGGAAGCGGGGGCGCGGTCCGCCGCGAAACGCGCAAACGCAGAACGCAACACGCGAGGGGAGAGGTCACTCACCGTGAGCGGCGCGGGCTCGGCCAGCTGCAACACCAGGCCCAGATCGCGACGGTACGCCGAGAGCGTGTGCACCGAAGGCTTCCGGGTGGCCCGCGCCGCCAGAAACTCGTCAACATGCGTACCGATTCCAGTCTCATGCATAAGCACCATTATGCATGATTTATCACTGTTTACGCTGGTAAGCCGACTGTCGATCGCACCACGAGATGAATGACGTGTGGTGTTATCGCCCGATTCCCACGCGCCTTGCCGCCCAAATCCCAGCCACTCCACGCGCCGCTCGCACGGTGAGCGCGCAAGAACGGCCCCGCTCCGGCGGGGTAGGGAGGGCTGCTGGAGACAGGGGGCCCAGGCGCCGCCACCGGCGTTACGTGACCGATCCGGGTTCAGCCGAGCCTTCATCCGCCGGCGGACCGCGGTCACGCTGTTTCCGCGCTTTTCCGCGTCACCGGCCGGCCCTCACGGATTGCCGTGAGGGCCGGCAACGACTCTGGCGGAGCTGGTCGCGCGGGCGGGCAAGAAACGGCGCGGAACACGGAAAACGGCCGCGCCGAACCCCTCTCAGGAGAGCCCTCCCAGAGCTAAGTTGACATAATATACATTATCGACCCAGGAATTATAGGTGCGGGGAGAGGCGCCAGACCGGCAGAACAGGGTTCGCTGCACACGCGCCCGAATCGACAATTTCGCCGCCACCGCCACCGCCACCGCCCGCACGAGGTCGCGTTCTCCCGATCGTGCGACATCTGATGCCCGCCGGCGGCACTGCCGGCGGTGGACTCTCATCCCCCGAGGCGAACCTCCGGGGTCGTCTGCCGGCGCCGAGCCACGGCGTCGAACACGCACAATGCAGGCCTCTCCCCTGCCGCGTCGAACACGCACAATGCAGGCCTCTCCCCTGCCGTGACCACCCCGCCACCGATTCGTGACCCTCAGTGACAACCTGGGAGGGTGAAACAGGGTGACATATGGCACCTGCACACCTGTAATGCCCCGTTAGAGGGCTGCCGACGTCCCCGTCCGATGCTTACGTTGAGTACGTGACGGACGACGGAATCGCTCTTCGGCAAGAGGCGCTCAACAAGATCGCGGAGCAATTGGGCGTACCCGCTCCGGTGTGGACCGAGGAGGACGAGGCGAAGTTCCAAGTGTGGACCCACGCGGCCGACGCAGCCTGGGAAAAGATCCACGGCCGCCAGCGAAAACGCCGCACCGCCTGGCCGAGCACCTACCGCGCCCCCGCCGCTTGACCGCCAGCGCTCGGGCGACAGGAGCCGAAGGGGGCACCTGCCCACGACGTGGCGCGTTCTTGGCAAGGCGGGCCGCACGACCTGGCGCCCAGTGCTGTATTCGCCGAGGTCAGGGTGAGCGAGGGGAGATCGGCGCCGCGCTGATCAGTGGAGTTGGCGGGCGGCGACGATCTCGCTGTCGCTGAGTTCGCCCGTGGGACGGAATCCCAGCTTGTCGTAGAAGGCCGAGGGCCCGCCGTCACGGGGCTGGTACGTCACGTATGCCGTGGCCTCTCCCCTGGCGTGCAGCAGAGCGCAGACGCTGTCGGCGGCGAAGGTGCCGTATCCCTGGCCTTGGGCGTCGGCGGCGATGGTGAGGCGCCAGAGGCCGGAGCGCCGGCCGCCGGTGCTCCAGGGGACGTCGAGGAAGGCCATCACGAAGCCGACGAGACGGTCGGCGTCGTAGATGAGCCGGGGCCAGGCGCTTTCGCCGTAGACGTACGCCTCGGCCAGGGATTTGACGACGGGTGCGACGAGGTCTTGCTGGTCCGGGCGGACGGCGAGGTCCAGGGCGGCTTCGTAGTTGTCGGGGGTGATCTCGGCCAGGTGCATGGGGCGCGACTTTAGACGGCGGGTAGTCGCGGGGCCACGGATTTATGAGAATGATCGGATGCGTATCGCGGTTCTCTCCGATGTCCATGGCAATCTGCTGGCGCTTGATGCGGTGCTGGCCGCGATCGAGGCCGATGGTGTTGATCTGACGGTCAACTGTGGTGATCTGTTGTCGGGTTATGTGCTGGCGGCGCAGACGGCGGATCGGCTGATCGATGTCGGTCTGGCGACGGTGGCGGGCAATCATGAGCGGCAGGTGCTGACGTTCCCGGTGGAGAAGATGGGGATGGCGGACCGGGTGACCGGCGAGTTGATCACCGAGCGGCATCGGGAGTGGATGGCGTCGTTGCCGAAGACGCTGTCGCCGGTGCCGGGTGTGCTGGCTTTTCACGGTACGCCGACCGATGACCTGCAGTATCTGTTGCACAGTGTGGATCCGGGCTCGGGTGCGCGTGATGCCACCGAGCAGGAGGTGGCCGAGCGGCTCGGTGACGTGTCGGGTTATCGGTTGTTGTTGTGCGGGCACACGCATCTGGCGGGTGCGGTGCGGTTGCCCGGTGGCCCGTTGATCGTGAATCCGGGCAGTGTGGGGTGGCCGGCGTATGAGGATGACGAGCCTTTTGTCCATCGGATGGAGGCGGGGTCGCCGCATGCCCGGTACGCGGTCGCCGATGATGCGTCCGGTGTGTGGGAGGTGGAGTTCCGGCAGGTGGAGTACGACTGGGAGTGGGCGGCGTCGCTGGCTGAGGGGTTCGGGCGTGCTGATGTGGCGTACGCGTTGCGGACCGGGCGGGTGTCGGCGTGATCGTGCGGTGGGTGACGGGTTTCCTGGACACGCCGGCGGAGTCGGCGCTGGTGGCGGAGCGGTTCTGGCTGGCGGTGACGGGGTCGGGGTTGTCGCCGCGGCGGGGGTCGTTCGTGACGGTGGTGCCGGAGAAGGGTGACGCCTATCTGCGGTTGCAGATAGTCAGCACGGAGCCGGCGCGGGCGCATCTGGACTTGCACGTCGATGATCCTTTCCGGTCTTCGCGGGAGGTGGCGGAGCTGGGTGCGGTGGTTGTCGACACGCAGGATGACCTGGTGGTGATGCGCTCCCCTTCGGGAATTGTGTTCTGTCTGGTGGCGTGGGAGTACGAGCGTGAGCTGACGTTGCCGCGGCGCTGGGATGGTCCGCAGTCGAGCATCGTGGATCAGTTGTGTCTGGATGTGCCGGCGGCGTTTTATGCCCGGGAGCTGGTGTTCTGGTCGCAGGTGACGGGGTGGGAGCGGCGGGCGTCGAGTTTGCCGGAGTTCACGTTTCTGTTGCCGCCGGCGCGGATGCCGTTGCAGCTGTTGGTGCAGCGGACCGGTGGTGGTGAGGCCGGGGTGCATGTGGATCTGGCGTGTGACGATGTGGACGCGGAGGCGGCGCGTCATGTGGCGCTGGGTGCGGTGGTGGTGCGGCGGGTTCCGCGGGATTGGACGACGTTGCGGGATCCGGCGGGCCGGGAGTACTGCATAACGGCTCGGTCCCCATTTAGATGATCTTCCCGGTGTGGTTGCCGGAAGTTGTCGGTGGCTGCTGGTAGAAAGGGACCGCTTCTCATACAGGCGTACGAAGGTGGTTGGGGATGGCGGCGCTGAGCGCGGAAGATCTGACGGGCATCGAGGCCGCGCTGGCGGCGGGGCGTAAGCCCAAGGTGCAGTTCACCGAGTCGGCCGGGCAGATAGCCGGGCAGCTCGGTCAGGTGGTGGCGTTGAATGATCGGTCGTCGGACGAGTTCGTGGTGGTGAAGTTCGGCCGTGATGAGCTGCCCTTCTCCCCCGGTGACCTGCAGATCGCGCCGCGGGGTGCGGTGCCGGTGAAAAAGGTGGCGCCGCCCGCACCGGTGGAGGAGCCGCCGTTGTCCGGCCCGGAGTTTTTGATCGACAAGCCGGTGCCTGCTCCGCGCACGCCGGTCAAGGAGGTAACTGAGGTGACGGCTCCGGCTCCGCGCAAGGCCGCGGCGAAACCCGCGAAAAGCAAGCCAGGCCCGTCGCTCACGGTCACTTTGGCGTACGGGGACGGCGAGTGGACCGTGGCCGCGGCCCAGGGTGCGAAGGTGCTGGCCCGTCCCTATGTGATCCGCCCGGCGGAGGCGCTGAAGATGGTGTCGCTGATCGACATGCCGGGGGTTCAGGAGGCGGTCGAGCACATCATGTCGGCGGAGCGCAGTGAGGCGCAGGCCCAGGCGGAGCGGTTGCGGGCCGAGCTGGCGGAGGTGGAGGCCCGGCTGGCCGAGCTTTCTCAATAAAGGCCGTCTCTTGGCGCCGGTGTCGCTCGATGAAGGACATAGAGGGACTTCGGGCGTGGAGGGTGGCAGTGGTGTGGCGTAAGCGGTCGTGGCCGGTGGAGCCGAGGCTGGCGTGTGAGGTGCTGCGGGCGGTGTTGCCGGGCTGGCGGGTCTCGCACGCGAGGGGGCGCTATCGGGCGACGCTGGTGCACGGCGCCGGCCGGTCGACCGTGGAGGCCCGCGAGGCGTCGGTGGTCGCGGTGACGATAGAAACGCTGTTCGACATCGACGCAGAGAGTTCCTGGTCCACCTGACGTCTGGTTTGATCTTTCTGTTCGCGGTTGCGTCCGGGGCGGCGGTGGGCAACCTGTACTGGGCGCAGCCGCTGCTCGAGTTCATCGCCGCGGACCTGCACACGGGTACGGCGGGCTGGCTGGTCACGGCCACCCTGCTCGGTTATGCGGCCGGGATTCTGCTGATCGTGCCGCTCGGTGATGTGCTGGACCGTAAGCGTCTGGTGCCGGCGGTGATGTCCTGTGCGGCGCTGGCCTTGGCGGCGTGTGCGGTGGCGCCGACGATCGGTGTGCTGCTGGTGGCGATCACCGCGGTGGGGATCACGACCGTTTCCGGTCAGATCCTGGTGCCGCTCGCCGGTGACCTGGCCGGTGATCAGACGCGGGGCCGGGGTCGCGTGGCTGGTGATGCTGGCGTCGTTCGTGCTGGCGTTGTTCGCCGGTTCCCGCACGGTCCTGATCGTGGCGGTGATCGTGCTGCTGGATGTGGCGGCGCAGACCGCCGGCATTCTGAACCAGGCCCGGGTCTTCGCCGTGGCGCACGAGGCCCGCAGCCGGGCGAACACGGCGTTCGTGGTGTGCAATTTTCTCGGCGGGGCGGCCGGTTCGGCGGCGGCGACGCTGCTGTGGCAGGCCGGTGGGTGGCGGGCGGTGTCGGTGGCCGGGATGCTGCTGAGCGTGTTCGCCCTGGCCGTCTGGGCGTACGGTGCCCGGTCCGTGGCATCATGGCCGCCTCATGGACGCGACTGACACCTGGCGGGCGCCGCGCATCTGGCGGTTTCTGCTCGCCCTCTCCCCCTATGTCGTGGCGCCGCTGTGCCGGCTCGACGTCTCCGGCGAGGTGCCCGCTCAGCTGCGCCGCGGTCCGGTGGTCCTGGCGGCCAACCATGTCAGCCCGTTCGACCCGGCGGTGCTGGCCGCGGCTTGTCACCGGGTCGGTATCACGCCACGGTTCATGGCGACCGGCGGGGTGTTCCGGGCTCCGCTGGTCGGTGCGATCATGCGGCGGTGCGGGCACATCCGGGTCGACCGCAACACCGCGCATGCGGCGGACGCGCTGACCGAGGCGGCGAAGGCTCTCGGTGAGAACGCGATGGTGCTGGTCTACCCGGAGGGCCGCATCGGTCTGGATCCGTTGATGTGGCCGGAGCGGGGCAAGACCGGGGTGGCACGGATGGCGGCGGCGGCGAACGCGCCGGTGCTGCCGGTCGCGCAGTGGGGTACGCACGCCGCCATCCCGTACGAGGCTCCGAAACGTCTGGGCCGGGCCGTGGTCTTGTCGATGCTGCGCCGTCCGGTGGTGCGGGTGCGGTTCGGCGTACCGATGGATCTGTCCGTGGAAAGCGGGACCGGGACCGCTGGTGCCCGGGCGATGCGGGCCACCCGGCTGATCATGACGGCGATCGACGAGACCCTGGCGCCGTTGCGTGCCGACGAGATGGGGATGCCGAAGGTGATCGACCACAGCCGGCCGCGGGACATGTCCCGGGTGCGGCCGCGTCAGCTGCTGCCGTAATCGTTGGTTTTGTCGCGGAAGACGCTGACGTCGCCGAGGACTTCGATCCACACGCGGGGGCCGTCGATACGCAGGTAGGAGTCGGTCCACCCGACCCGGGTCGCGGAGTATTCACTGCGGTAGGCGGCGAGCAGCCGGTCGCCGGCGTTCGTGTCGAGGTCGCCGGTGTGTGCGGCGATCAGGGCGGTGACCTTCTTCTGGACGGCGTCGCTGAGTTCGGAGACGAGCAGCCCTTCGGCGGCCGGGTAATCGGTGCCGTCCTGGCCGGGGCCTTTCACCAGGTCGTCGGAGACGCCGCTGCTGAGCTGCGCGGCGGTTTTCTCCTGGTCGCTGAGCGCGTTGTAGACCTCCTGGGCCGCTTTCGTGCCGATGCTGTCGGCGCCGGTGAGGCTGGGCGTCATGCTGACCTGGTCGCCGTGGTAGGTGAGGTTGCGCGCCAGGTGGCTGCCGCCGAGCTGGATGACGAACGGTTCGGTGGCCGACGGCGTGCCGTAGACCGCGAGGTGCGCGTCGGCCGGCATCGTGGCGGTGATCTGGCTGTACCCGTCGTCGCTGAGGGCCGCGTCCAGCACGACCATGACGGCGGCGCGTTGCACGCCGCTGAGTTCGGCGTACGCGATGCCTTCGCGGGGCACCTGCGCGGCCGCGTGGTCGGACCAGGTCTGGCGTCCCCGGTCGGCGGTGATGTCGTGGACCACCTCGGCGCGCTGGCCGGCGCCGAGCATGGCGAGCATGTCGATGACGGCGGTGGCGACCACGGCGCTGTTGGCGCCGCCCGGTCCGGTGCCGGCGTTGTCGAGCGTCTTCACCGTCGTGACCGCGGCGGCGCTGCTGGGCACCGGCGCTTCGGGAGTGGACGCGGCCTCATCGGTGGTGCCGCACCCCGCGGCGGCCACTGCCGCCAGCAGAGTGAGGGTCAGGCTTCTGCGCATCCGGACCTCCGGGACAATTGAGGATCAAAACCCCATCACGGTACGCATAAAGGTCGGACCGTGGTGCCCGGCCGGTGTGTCCGCCGCCTGTCAGAGGTGCTTTTCGAAGGCGAGCTGGTTGTACGGCGACGCGCTGTAGTTCGCGATCTCGTGGTACCCGCTGCGCCGGTACAGGCTGATCGCCTCGGTCAGGGCGGTGTGGGTGCCGAGCCGGACCGTGGTGACGCCGTCGGCGGACGCGCCGTCCTCCAGGTGTTGCAGCAGCAGCCGGCCCAGGCCGAGCCCACGGGCTTCCGGGGCGATCCACAGGTGGCGGATCTCGGCGACGTCGGTCTCCAGGTGGGTCCAGAGCCCGCAGCCGGCCGGGCGCCCGTCCTCGTAGGCCAGCAGCTGCTCACCGGTCATCTCGGCGGGCGGGGTGAGGCTGGCCGCGTCGTACCCCTCCGGGAATCGGTCGTCGAGTTCGGCCGCGTACCGGCGCAGGCAGTCACGGGCAGGTTCGGCGGCGGCCGCGACGTGCTCGATGCTGACCGTGGACAGGCGGAGCAGCCGGCGTACCTGGTTCTGCGCGGCGATGAGCTGGTCGCGCTGGTCGTGGGTGAGCCCGTGCAGCAGTCCGGCGATGCGTTCCCGGGAGCGGGCGTCGAGCTCGGCGCGTTCCTGGTGTCCCGCGTCGGTGAGCCGGGCCACCCGGACCCGGCCGTCGCTGGGGTGCACGTCGACGGTGACCAGGCCCTGGTCCTCCAGGGCGCGCAGCAGCCGGCTCAGATATCCGGAGTCCAGGGCGAGGCGGGCGCGCAGGTCCCGCAGGTCGCAGCCGTCGCCGATCTCGAACAGCAGCCGGGCCTGGCCGAGCGGGCGGTCCTGACCGAGGTAGGTGTCGGCGAGCAGGCCGAGCCGGCCGGTGTAGTAGCGGTTGAAGTCACGGACCCGTTCGATCTGGTCGGCCTCCATACCGGTGATGCTAACCCCGGTTCTCTGACTGCGGTCAGAGATGTGTTTTTCCGCGATTCCGGCCTTGAGTCGTCCCCTGGGGCCGGGTTTAGCGTCGTCGGCATGACGGTGATGGCGGGTACCTTGTCCCTGACAGCCCTCGACGAAGTGGGGTGCAGTGATGGCGAGGCGTTGGAACGATCTGAGCGCGTCCCAGCGGCGCGTGATCGTCGTGGCAGGCCTGGTGGAGACCGCGCTGAAAACGGCGATGGCGGTCGACCTCAAACGTCGCCCGGCCGAGGAGATCCGCGGCCCGAAATGGGTGTGGGCCACCGCCACCCTGGTCAACTCGGCCGGGGTGATCCCAGTCGCCTACTTCCTGTTCGGCCGCGTCCGGCGCTGACCTGCTCGGGCTGGCGCTGAGCTACTCCGGCTGGCGCTGGCGTTGCCGCAGGTACGCCAGGACCGCTTCGCGGGTGGTGCGGACTCCGAAGAGCTGGCGGGCCTCGGCGATGCGCCGGTTCGCGGTGCGCAGCGACAGGAACTCGGCAGCGGCCGCCGCCGCGATCGTGTCACCGGAGGCGAGCCGGTCCAGCAGGGCGCGTTGTTCGGGGATCAGGTTGGCGATCACGTCGCCGCTGCTGTCGGCGCTCTGGTTGACCGGGCCGAGCCGGGTCAGGTCGTCGACCAGGGCACGCCCGGCGGAGGATTCGGCGTCGCACACCGCGACGACCCCGGCGCCGCGGGCGGAGGCCAGCACGGCGAGGCGGGCGGATTCGAGGTCGTCGTCGCCGATGCGGCCGTGCAGGACCAGGCGGGCGTTGCCGACATCCCACGACGGGTCGGGCAGGGCGAAACCGGAGCGCACCGTCCATCCCTCGCGGGCCAAGCGGCGTAGGACCGTGTCGGCCTCGGCCGAGGTCGCGACTACGTGGCGTGGAGCGTCGGGCTGTGGGGTCACCGGCCATCCTCGCTGGTCTCGAAGGGTTCGGGCCGCGCGTCCGGCGCGGTGAAGGCGACGGCGGCGGCCTCGGTGCGGGTGCGGGCGCCGAGTTTGCGCATGCTCGCGCGGATGTGGGTGTCGACGGTCTCGGCGGAGATGCCCAGCTGCCCGGCGATGCGGCGGGTCGGTTCACCGGCGGCGACCAGCTGCAGCACGTCGATCTCGCGCTGGGTGAGCCGCCCGTGGGAGCGAGGACTGCGGGTGTCGCGGTGGATCTGGTGGCGGCGCAGGCCCCGGCGTGCCCGGCCGGCGAGCACGGTCAGCCCGGCCCGGTCGGCGAGCTGCTCCGCCTCCAGCAGCGCGGTGACGGCCCGGTCCCGGTCGGTCTCGGTCAGCCCGGCGGCGATCAGGCACCGGATCTGCTCGCGCAACGCGACCGGCCGCCACCCGTCGGCCGCGGCGGCGAAACCGCTGCCGAGTACCCAGGCGGTGAGCGTACGCCGCGCGGGCCCGGGCAGGCCTACCGGAATCTGCGCCGACCCGGGAACACCGAGATCATGCGCCGCCCAGTGCCCGGTGATCGCGTGCAACCCGGCGAGCAGTCCGGCCGGGATGGTGCCGGCCGGTGGATCCGTCCGGTCCGGTTGCCCGTCCAGCCAGGCCGCCTCCCGGGCCACCCAATCAGCCGCCGGGTGCGGCGCGGCTCGGCCGAGTCGTCCCCGGGCGGCGGCGAGCAGCCCGGTGTCCGCTTCGATGAGAGCGGTGGCGGCGATGGCATAACCGAGGGCCTCATCAGGAACGGCCCGGTCGGTGAGGTTCGCCGCCCGCCGCAGCACCCCTTCAGCCCCGTCCCAGTCCAGGCGCTCATCCGCCAGCGCCCCCGACAGCCCCGGAGCCACTCCCGACGCCCCAGGAGGTCCCGCCGACAACCCAGGAGCCACCGCCGACAACCCAGCAGAGGAGCCCACGGCCTGAGTGAGAGCCGATCCCGAGCCAGGAACGGCCGCCGGGCTCTCTGATGCGGAGTCGCCGGGCCGCGTGCCTGGCGGCCGCGCGGGGGCGAGCGCCCCGAAATCCGGTTCCACAGTTGCCGGGCGAACCGATGCCACGGCCGAACCATCCAGGCCAGCCATGTCGCTTCGGGAGGCCGAGCCACTCAAGGCAACCATGTCGTTCAAGGCAGCCGAGCCGCCCTGCTCAGCAGATGCGGTCGAGTCAGACCGGCCGGTCGGCCCGGCTGCTGCGGCCGGGGTCAGGCCCAGGTGATGGCCGTGCAACGCCAGCGCCCAGTCAGCGGCCGCGAGGAAGCGGGTCTGCCAGCCGTAGGCGAGCGCCTCCCCCGCCGTCTCGGCAGCCCTGGCGGCGGCTTGTGCCGACTCCAGCAGGCGGCCGTCGGCGGCGAGGTGTTCGACGAGCAGCCAGGCGCTCCACCGGGTGATCAGCGGATCCCCGGCCGGGGCGGCCGGTACCGCGCGGGGTTCCTCACTGCGGTGCCGCCCGCGCTGCCCGTCCGGCAAGGACCCACCTTCCACGGCCGGTTCAGGAGGGGAAGGCGCGGCGGCGTCCGGGCGGGCTTGACCACCGAACGCGGCCTCGGACAGTGCCTTCTCCCAGCCCGTCAACCGGTGCGTGGCCTGTACCGCTGCCAGTGCCGCTGCGATGCCGGGCAGCGGCTTAGGGTGGCGGATGGCGATCTTGTCGGCGAGTTCCAGCGCCGCCATCGGCTCCAGGGCCAGGCCGGCCAGCAGCAGCACCCGGTCACGGGCGGCCACCACCGGTACGGCCGCGGTGTCCGGCACGGGGCGTACCACGTCGCCGGCCGCCACCGGATCCCCGGCCTGCAGCAGCGCCTCGCCGCGCAGCACGGCGGCTTCCAGGGCCAGGGTCGTCGCCGACGGCGGGACCAACGCCAGCGGTTGCAGCACCGCAGCGGCGTCCAGCGGGCGGCCGGCGGCGAGGGCGGCGTCGGCGGCGGCGATGCGTACCCGGGGGTCGACCGGCACGTCCAAGCCCGCGGCGAACAGCAGCAGCGCCGCGCGTTCGCCGCCGGCGGCGCGGTCGGCGGCGGACAGCGCGCGGCGGTAGGCCCCGGCGTAGTCGCCGGCGGCGGCCAGGTGCCGGGCTGCCTCGGCCGGCGGTGTCAGCTCGGCGAGCCGGGCGTGCAGCTCGACCCGGGCGGCGTCGTCGAGCAGGCCGGCCGCGGTTTCGGCGACGTACGCCGAGACGGGCAGCAGCGATCCGCCGGGCTCGGCGGTGACCAGGCCGGCGGAGAGCAGGTCGGCGGCGCCGGTGCCGAGCAGTTCGGCGCGGGCGGGGCGGCCGAGCAGCCCCAGCGCCGCGAGGGCGGTGCGGGCCGGGCGGGGCAGGTCGGCGAGGGCTGTCGCGATGGCGTACGCAACCTGGTCGATGTCTTCGCCGACCGGAGCGCGACCGGCGGCAGCCTGCCGGGCCAGCGCGATGATCGCCAGGGGGTTGCCGCCGGCGCGGGCGAGGACCGCGGCGAGACCGGGCTCGTCGAGTGCGGCGGCGGTGGAACGCGCCAGGGCGCTGGCGGCAGCGGCGTCGAGCGGCGGCACGGGGATCCAGGCGGCCGCGGCAGAACGCAGAGCGTCGACGTCGACCCGGTGCGGGGTACGCAGCGCCACCACGACCCGGATGCTGCGGGCCAGCAGCGGCAGCGCGGCCAGGGTGGCCGGGTCGGCGTGCTGGAGGTCGTCGATGACGAGCAGGCCGCCGCGGACCCGGGATCGAACCGCTTCGGCGAGCAGGCGCACGTCGTCGCCGGGCAACCGGGCGCGCACGGCGCGGGACAACGCCAGGGCGGGGACCTCGGCGAGCATGGCGAGGCCGCCGCCGAGGTGGGCGGGGCCGGGAACACTGGTGGCGATCTTGCGGAGCAGGGTGCTGCGGCCGGAACCGGGTGGCCCGGTGAGTACGACAAGCGCCGGCCCCTGGCGCAGAACGGTACGGGCGGCCAGCTCTGGCTCGTCCGTCACCTGCGCTCCCCCTTTACGCCGTCGGTCCCATCATCAACACCACAGTCACTGGCACGAACTCGGGATCCCGGGTCCGCCGCCCGGGTCCGTAGGCTGTCATGCAGGCAGGCGGTCGGTCCTGCCGGTGCTGCGAGGAAAGGCCTTTCGTGACGGTGACAGCCCCGGTCTTGCCATTGTCGCCGACGGTGCGGCCGGCTGACGAGTCGTGGTGACCGGACCCCTCACCACCGGCGTCGCGACTCTCTGTCACGAGATCGTCACGAAAATGTCCTCCGATGCTGGTGGGCAGGTACGACAGATCGGAAACCGTCTTGACGATCCGTTACGGGTGGCCATCGCCGGTCGCCTGAAAGCCGGAAAGTCGACACTAGTCAACGCCCTGATCGGTCGTCGAGTGGCCCCTACAGCGGCGGGTGAGTGCACGCGCGTGGTCACCCGGTTCCGTTACGGGCCCGCCGATCGCATCGATGTCGTCACCCGCGACGGTGACCGGCGCAGCCTGCCGCTCGACGAGGACGGCATGGTCCCGGCCCGCCTCGGAGTGCCGGCCGCCCGGATCGCGTACGTCGATGTGACGCTCACCTCCGACCGGCTGCGCGATCTCACCGTCGTCGACACCCCGGGCCTCGCGTCCACCGACGTGGCCAGCAGCGAACGCGCCGAGCAGGCCGTCGGCATCGACCCGGACTCCGCCGGCGAGGTGACCGCCGCCGAAGCCGTCGTCTACGTCTTCACCCAGGCCGTCCGCGCCGACGACCGGGCCGCCCTGGAGTCGTTCCACACCGCGTCGGCGCGCCTCGCCACCAGCCCGATCAACGCCATCGGGGTGCTCGGCAAAGTCGACACCCTGGTGGGCGGCGCCGGGGACCCGTGGCCGGTCGCCGGACCCCTCGCTGTTCAGCAGGCGGGGCTTCTCGCGCGTACCGTCGGCGATGTCGTGCCGGTGGCCGCCCTGCTGGCCGAGACCGCCGAGGCCGGCCGGTTGACGGCCGCGGACCGCGACGCGCTCGCGGCGCTGGCCGCGCTCCCGGCCGCGTCGCTGACCCTGCTGCTCGCCTCCGCCGACCTGTTCCGCACCCGCCCGGCGCCGATCAGCGCGAGCGTGCGCGAGCGGCTGCTGACCCGCCTGGATCTGTACGGGATCGGCTTCGCCTGCGCCCAGCTCGCCGCCGACCCGCAGCTCGGCACCGGCGAGCTGATCCGCCGGCTGTACGCGGCATCAGGATTCGCCCGGCTGCGCGACACCGTCGACCGCACGTTCCGGTGGCGCTGCGACGCCATCAAAGCCGGCTGGGCGCTGACCCGGCTGCACCACCTCGCCGGATTCACCGCCGACCCCCGCGACCGGGCGACGGTGCGTGACGCGCTGGAGTCCGCGCTGCGCGACCCGGCCTATCACCGGCTGCGGCTGCTCGACGCCGCCCAGCGCGCCGCCACCGGCACCGTGGCGCTGCCGCAACCCTGGGAACAGGAGCTGATCAGGCTGGCCACCTCCGACGACCCCCGGATCATCCTCGGCCTGCCGGACGCGGATGCCGGTGAGCTGGCCACCGCGGCGATCGCGGCAGCCGGGCGCTGGCGGGCCTACGCGGTCGACGGCGCCCGCCCCGCCCAGGCGCGGCTGGCCCAGATCGCCTCCCGAGGCTTCCACCTGCTGTCGAAAGAAACAGACAAGAGCGAGGTGAAATCGTGCAAGACCTGACCGTCGTTCTCGACACCGCCGTGCGCGACACCCTCGCCTACCTGCGCACCTGCGACCCGGACGCCGCAGCCGACCTGGCCGAGCTGCGCCGCGCCCACCTGGTACGCCCCAGCGTGGTCGTCGTCGGTGAGACCAAACGCGGCAAAAGTTCCCTGATCAACGCGCTGCTCGGCGTCCCCGGTCTGTCCCCGGTGGACGCGGCCGTGGCCACCGCTGCCTACCTCGACTTCGTGCCGGGCGACGAATATCAGGCAACCGCCTGGCTCCCCGACGGCGCGGAGATCGCGATCACCGACCTGTCCGAGTGGGCCACCGGGCGGCAACGCGCCCGCCGCATCGAGGTCACCCACCCGGCGCCGCTGCTGCGGTACCTGAGCCTGCTCGACACTCCCGGCGCCGGCGGCCTCGATCCGGCGCACGCCACGATCGCGCTGGCCGCGGTACGCCGCGCCACCGCCCTGCTGTTCGTCGCCGACGCGTCCGCGCCGCTGTCGAAACCCGAACTGGACTTCCTGGCCGCCGCCACCGAACGCGTCGACGCCGTCGTCTTCGCCCTCACCAAGATCGACGCGTATCCGCAGTGGCGGACCATCGCCGCCGACAACCGCGAGCTGCTGCAGGCGCACGCCCCGCGGTTCGCCACCGCTCCGTGGTTCCCGGTGTCGTCGCGGCTGGCCGAACTGGCCCTGACCAGCGGCGACGAGCAGCTCAAGACCGAGTCCCGGATCGAGGGCCTGCAACTCGCCCTGATCGAGCTGGCCGGGCGCGGCCACCAGCTGCGCCTGTCCAACGTGCTGCGCGCCGCCCGCGGTGACCTGGCCCGGATGCAGGACAACGCCGAGGCCCGGCTGCGCGCGGCCACCACCGACGCGGCCGGTCAGGCGGCGGCCCGCGCCGACCGCAACGCCCTGGCCGCCCGTAAACGCACCGAGTCACGCCAGGCCACGCTGCGGCTGGCCACCGAGATCCAGCGGGCCCGGGTCGGCACGGTCGGGCATCTGCGTACCCGGATCGGTGAGATCCAGCACGAGCTGTCCGAACGCATCGACAAAGCCGGCACCGACGGGTTGCCGGAAGAGGTTGATACCCGGCTGCAGGCGATCGCCGCGGACGTCTCCGAACGCCTGGAGGACACGTCCCGGCAGATCGCCGAGCAGATCCTGGTCGACACCGACCGGGCCACGATCAGCCTGCGGCACGCCGTGTCCACAGTGCCGCCGCGCGGCGGCACCAGCGACAACGTGCTGATCGCGCTCTCCGCCGGTGGTATCGCCCTGGTCGCCGGGCGGGGCGCGGCCCTGGGGATAGCGGCGCTCGGCGGCGCCGGCGGGCTGCTGCTGCCGTTCGCCGGGATCGGTTTGGGTCTGGCCGCCGGCGGTTACGTGCTGTACCGCCGCAAAGTCCACAACGACCGCCGCCAGGCACAGACCTGGCTGCGCGACGTGCTGGCCGAGGCCCGGGCGGCGCTGACCGACGAGATCAGCCAGCGGTTCACCGACCTGCAGTACTCGCTGTCGGTGGCGCTGGACGACACCATCGAGCGGCGGCTGCGCGAGATCGACGCGCAGATCGCCGAGATCGACGCGGCGGCGGCCGAGGACGCCGCCGGGCGCGCGAAACGACGAGCGGCGGCGCAGCAGGACCGTGATGCGGCCGCCGCCCGGCTGCGGCAGGCCGACGAGGCGCTGCTGCGGGCCCGGGCTTTGACACCTACGCCGATCGACGAGGACCGGGAGAACATGCGATGACCGACCACTGGGGCGACTTCGACTTCGACGATCACCACGACGTGCCGGACGATCTTCACCACGAGATCGACCAGCCGGTCTTCGACGAGAATCACCACTTCGAAGAGGCCCACGAAATGCCGGAAATCCACGAAACTCCGGACATTCCCGAGATCGCCGAGCCGGCCGCAACTCTCGCCGACACCGACCTCTTCCCGCCCGCCCTCGACATCGGTGACCTCCCCGAACCCGTCGACGGCTTCCCGTGGATCGACACCACCACCCTGGGCAGCCCTGACACCACCGGCTTCACCGCGCCACTCGACCCGGTCACCCCGGACGAACTCGCCGCGTACGCCCACACCAGCGGCCCCGCCGACTTCGCCGCCCTGGCCGACAGCGACGACCCGGCGATAGCCGCCCTGGCCCGCTGGTGGACTCCCGATGAACAGTGATCCACATCTCCCCATGACGCCGAGTAGGTGACATCATGTGCGCGCACAAATCAACGCCGGGGAGCGCACGTGACCGATACACCGACCATCGCCGCAGCGGGTAGGCGCGAACGCACCGGCTGGTACTTCTACGACTGGGCGAACTCGGCGTTCTCCACCACGGTCATCACCGTGTTCCTCGGGCCGTTCCTGACCACTGTCACCGAACTCGCGGCCGGCTGCGCGATCGACGCCGACGACTGCGAGGGCACGGTCCGCCCGTTCGGCATCCCGGTGGCGGCCGGATCCTATTACGCGTACCTGGTGAGCCTGTCCGTGCTGCTGACCGTGTTCGTGCTGCCGGTGATGGGTGCGATCGCCGACCGCGCCCCGCGCAAGAAGCCGCTGCTGGCCGGCGCCGCGTTCACCGGCGCCGCCGCGACGATCGGCATCGGATTCGTCACCGGGGACCGGTACCTGCTCGGCGGGCTGCTGTTCCTGATCGCGAACATCTCGTTCGGCGCCGCGATCGTGGTCTACAACTCGTTCCTGCCGCAGCTGGCCGGCCCGGACGAACGCGACAAGATCTCCAGCCGGGGCTGGGCGATCGGCTACCTCGGCGGCGGTGTGCTGCTGCTGCTGAACCTGGTCGCGGTGACGATGCTCGCCGAGGACGGCAACCCGCAGCGCACCCTGGACCTGGCCCGCTGGTCGATCGTCTCGGCCGGTGTGTGGTGGGCGGCCTTCACCCTCGTACCCCTGCTGTGGTTGAAGGAGCACCCGGGAGCGCAAGCGAGCGAGGTGCAGCGAGGCAACGTGCTGACCGACGGGTTCAAGCAGCTCGGGCACACCATCAAGGCGATGCGCGCCTACCCGCTGACGCTGTTCTTCCTCGGCGCCTACCTGATCTACAACGACGGCATCCAGACCGTCATCGCGCTGGCCAGCCAGTTCGGCACCGAGGAACTCAAACTCGACCAGTCCACGCTGATCGTCACGATCCTGATCGTGCAGTTCCTGGCGTTCGGCGGCGCGCTGCTGCTCGGCGCGCTCGCCACCCGGATCGGCGCGCGCAAGACGATCCTGCTGAGCCTGGCGCTGTGGCTGGTCGTGGTGACCGCCGCCTACTGGCTGCCGGAGGGCGAACCGCTGCCGTTCATGCTGCTCGGCGCCGGCATCGGCCTGGTCATGGGCGGCAGCCAGGCCCTGTCGCGAAGCCTGTTCTCCCAGCTCATCCCGGAAGGCCGCGAAGGCGAGTACTACGGCTTCTACGAAATCTCCGACAAGGGCACCAGCTGGCTCGGCCCGCTCTTCTTCGGCCTGATCTTCCAGCTCACCAACAGCTACCGCGCCGGCATCATCTCCCTGATGATCTTCTTCGTGGTCGGTGGCGTGCTGCTCGCGTTCGTCCCGCTGCGGCGGGCCATCACCGCGGTCGGCAACACACCCCCCAGACTGCTCTGATGAACATCACCATCGACCAGGACTCCCCGGTCCCGCCGTTCGAGCAGGTGCGCCTGAGCATCGCCGCTCTGGCGGCGGCCGGGGAACTCGCGGCCGGCACGAAACTGCCCCCGGTCCGCCAGCTCGCCACCGACCTGGGCCTGGCCGCGAACACCGTCGCCCGCGCCTACCGCGAACTCGAGCACGCCGGCCTGGTCGAGACCCGCGGCCGCGCCGGCACGGTGATCACCTCACGCGCCGCGGGCACCTCCCGCTTGGCGCAACAAGCCGCCGCGGCTTACGCCGCACAGATCCGCGCGCTGGGCGTCCCGCCCGACCAGGCCTTGGCGCTGGTCCAGGCCGCTCTCCACCAATAGGTACGCGTCACGGGCTGGACAACCGCAGCAGCCGCGCTGGCCAAGAGTCCCCCGCGACATAATCACCCTGAGCGACGGCCCGCCCCGACGAGCGATTCGTGTGTGGAGTTCGGGTGCGCATCGAACCTCACATCAACACGAACACGCGATCCACGCCCAGCGTGTCGACTTCGTCCCCGCGGAGGCGCAGCCATAAGCGGCCCGGCGATCTCTCCGGCGAGTCTGCGCCGGGCTAAGCTGCCGCGGTGTCGACGCTGTGGTACCGGACGTTGCACCGGGGTGACGTGGCCATGGTCGGCTCCGGGCGGTCTGAGGTTGCCTTCCTGATCCGCGACACCGACGCCTTCGTCGCGCACTGGCGTACGGTGACCGGTCGCGTTTTCACCGCCGACGGTGAGCCGGTGCTGACGCCTGCCCCGGCGGTCGATCTCGCCACCGAGGCCGTCGTCGTGGTGTCGCTCGGATCCCGCCCCTGCACGGGCTTCGACCTGGTCATCGACCGCATCCTGATCGACGGTGACGACCTGGTCGTGGAGGCGACCGAGACGACGCCGAACGGCGGATTCGACGCGGTCGTCTGGCCGGTGCACACGGTGGCCATCCCCGGACGTGACCTGCCCTTCAACGACAACGGCAACGTGGTGCTGCGGCTGTCCGTGGTCCCGGCACCGCCCCCGCCCCCACCGCCGAGCTGGGCCGGCTGTTTCGTGCTGTTCGAGGGCCGTACGGTCGACGAGGTCCAGCGGCTGCTGCCCGGTTACGATGCCGGGCCGTCGCAGCGGGGCGGTAGCTGGACCGTGGTGACCGATCTTGATCTCACGCTGGTCACCGACGGCGAGCGGCTGCGGCGGTGGTCGGCGCAGGGCCGGATCGTCCAGTTCACGGTGTTGGAACCGCACGTGTGCAGCCACGCGACGCTGTGGGACGGCGGCCACGAGCAGTGGTCGATCTCCTTCGAGTTCGCGCTGGACGAGCACCTGGTCATCGCCGGCACGTCCCCACCCACGAAGGAGCTGGAGGACGGCTTCTTCGGGCCGCACGACGCTGCCCATGCGGTCACCGGCTGGCTACCGCCACTGGCCAAGTTCTGGTGACGGCGTGCTGCCGGGCCGCGGCAAGGACGCAGCCCGGCAGCAAAGCAGCCTCAGGCGAGGTTGAGCACAACCTCGACGTTGCCCCGGGTGGCGTTGGAGTACGGGCACACCTGGTGGGCGGCGTCGAGCACCCCGCGCGCGGTGGCCTCGTCCAGGCCGGGCAGTTCGGCCTCGATGACCACGTTCAGGCCGAAGCCGCCGCTGGGCAGCGCGCCGATGCCGACGTCCACGGTGATCGCGGTGTCCACCAGGGTGATCTTCTGCTTGCCGGCGACCAGCTTGAGGGCGCTGTGGAAACAGGCCGCGTATCCGGCGGCGAACAGCTGCTCCGGGTTGGTCAGGGCGCCGCCGGGGCCGCCCATCTCCTTCGGAACGGCGAGGTCGAAGTCGAGAACGCCGTCGCTGGAGCGGACGTGACCGTTGCGTCCGTCGCCGGAGGCGGTGGCCGAGGCGGTGTAGATGGCGCTCATGCGAGGTCCTTTCGAGGGGTTCGTGCCTTGTGGAGCAGCGCGTGCAGCTGGGTGAGCTCGTCGAGGTCGAGCCCGGTGCCGCAGACGAGCTGAGGGGTGAGGTCGCCGATCCGGTTTTGCAGGGCGGCGCCGTCGTCGGTGGTGTGCACGATCACGACGCGCTCGTCGTCGGCGGACCGGGTCCGCTCGACGAGGCCGAGCGCGGCAAGGCGCTTGAGCAGCGGCGAGAGAGTGCCGCTGTCCAGGGCCAGGACCCGGCCGAGATCGCGCACGGTGGTGGGGCCGTCGTGCCAGAGCACGCGCAGCACCAGGTATTGCGGGTAGGTCAGGTGGTGCGGGTCGAGCAGCGGCCGGTACAACGCGGTCATGCCTCGGCTGGCCGCGTAGAGCTGGAAGCAGATCATGTCGTCCAGAGCCGTGCTCGCCTTCATGGCCGAAACAGTAGTTCCCAATTCAGTTGTGCACAACCGAACCGTGTCGTGGATAACATGCCGGAATGCGCTTTGTGAAGCTCTCCCCCGCCGCCCTGCAGGCGCTCATCGCCGGGGATCTCGACGCCGCGAGTGCCGAGGCCGGTTTCCGGCTGAGCCAGTACCTGGCCGACGAACGCTGGCTCTGGGAGATCCGCCTGGCCGACATCGAGAAGAACCCGCAGAACGCCGAGTGGATCGCCCGCGCGGCGGTGGCCACCGACAACGACGAGGAGATCGTCGTCGGTCACGGCGGTTTCCACGGCCCACCGGACGAGGACGGTGTGGTCGAGGTCGCCTACTCGGTCGACCCCGCGTACCGTCGCCGCGGCCACGCCCGCGCGATGCTCACCGAGCTGCTGGCCCGGGTCGACGCCGACGAGCGCGTGAGCGGGGTCCGCGCCAGCATCCGCCCGGACAACGCCGGCTCGAAGGCCACCATCGCCGGCTTCGGCTTCTTCAAGATCGGCGAGCAGTGGGATCCGGAGGACGGCCTGGAGGACGTCTACCTGCGGTCGAATCGGACCACCAGCGGCCGGTGATCACTGACCGGTCCGGCCGGTGTCCTGACCTGCACGACCCGGCCCAGCGCCGCCGCACCCCGCGGGTCGGCCAGGACATGATCGAGCTGGGTCTGCGGCGACGGGCTGGGGAACGTCGCCGCCCGGGCCAGGGGCTTCCAGCCGGTGAACGCGCGGGCCGGCCCGGCCGGCATGTTCAGGTCACCGAGCAGCACCCGAGGCGCGGGCAGGGCGCGTAACGCGCGCACTGCCGCGCGCAGCTGCCGCACATTCCACCCGGGTACGAACGACAGGTGCGTCGTGGCGACCGTCACCGGCCCGTCCGGCGTCTCCACGACGGCGGCGAGCAGCACCCGCGGCTCGTCGCGCAGCAGCAGCAATCCGCCGCCGGGCACGTACACCGGTGAGCGCATCGGCGCCGCCGGCAGCCCGGTGATCTGCCACCGCGACACCGGATAGCGGCTGACCAGCGCGATCCCGTACTGCGGATGGGCGATGTCCGCGCCGGAATGCCACGGCTCCCAGCTCTGCCCGGGCGTGCCGACCACCGCCGCGGCGAACCGGTGATGGGTCGCCCCGATGGCCGAGGCGGCCAGGGCGGTCAGGTCGAGGCTGCCACTGCGCGGCTGCGCCCGGTCCACCTCCTGCAACCCCAGCACGTCGGCGTCCAGGTCGGCGACGGCGGCGCTGATCCGGTCGGCGTGTACCGTGCCGTCGGACAACGATCTGCCGTGCAACAGGTTGAAGGTGGCCAGGCGCACGGGGTCGACCCTAGCCAACCGGGGGAAGCCGATGTTCACCAAGGCGCTCTGTTGCAGCGCGATGATCTTCGTGGTGGGTGCGTGGCTCGGCATCTGGCTGCAGCGGGCCCGCCGCAAGTGATCGTCACGCTGCTGATCGCCGCCGCCGCGGCCGGCTGGGTCGACGCGGTCGTCGGCGGTGGCGGGCTGCTGCTGCTGCCCGCGCTGCTCGTCGCCGCCCCGCAGCTGCCGCTGGCAACCGCGCTGGGCACGAACAAGCTCGCCGCGATCTGCGGCACCAGCACCGCCGCGCTCACCTACGCCCGCCAGACGAAGATCGACTGGGCGGTGGCCGGCCCGGCCGCCGGCCTCGCCCTGCTCTGTGCCGGCTGCGGCGCCGCCCTGGCCGGGGCGATCCCCGCGAGCGCGTACCGTCCGGTGGTGTTGATCGTGCTCGTCGCCGTTGCCGTGTTCGTGACGGTGCGCCCGCAGATGGGGCTGCACGAGGACGCCACCAAACGCACGCGGATCCGGCGAGGGCTGGCGGTCGCGGTCGCCGGTGCGGGCATCGCCGCCTACGACGGGCTGATCGGGCCCGGCACCGGCACGTTCCTGGTGCTCGCGTTCACCACGCTGATCGGCGCCGACTTCGTGCACGGCTCCGCGATGGCGAAGATCGTCAACACGGCCACGAACCTCGGGGCGCTCGTCGTTTTCGCGTACAACGGGCATGTGGCCTGGCTGCTCGGCGCCGGCATGGCGCTCGCGAACATCGCCGGCGCGGTGCTCGGCGCGCGGATGGCGCTGCGCCGCGGCGCCGGCTTCGTCCGGGTCATCCTGCTGGCCGTGGTGCTGGCCCTGATCGTCAAGCTCGGCTGGGACCAGTACAGACTCATGGCATGACCGACGACCTCACCACCCTGATCGCTTCGATCGAGGAGCAGGAACAGCGCCTCGTCTTCCCCCGCTTCGACGCCGGCGACGCCTGGGCGCTGGGCTGCCTGCTGGTCAACCTCGCCACCGAACGCACCCTGCCGGTCGCCGTCGACATCCGCCACGGCCAGCAGCAGCTGTTCCACGCGGGCCTGCCCGGTGCCACCGCCGACAACGACGCCTGGATCGAGCGCAAGGTCCGCGTCGTCTACCGCTTCGGCGCGTCCAGCTTCCTGGTCGGCCGCCGCCTCGCCGCCAAAGGCCAGACCCTGGGGGCTGAGCTGGGCGTCGACCCCGCCCTCTTCGCCGCTCACGGCGGCGCTTTCCCGGTACGCGTAACCGGCGCTGGCATCATCGGCGTAGTGACCGTCTCGGGGCTGCCGCAAGCCGACGACCACGCGCTCGTCGTCGAGGCCATCGAATCGCTGCTGCTGACCCCGCACCAGTGATCGATTGATTGCGCCGCCCGCTGAATCTGCTGTCGGCAGATGTTGTCGCGATAAGCCGGCACGGTCGGGCAGGCTCGGCGCATGCGGATTCTGGTCCTGGGCGGCAGCGGTTTCGTAGGACGGGCGGTCGCCACCGAGGCGATCGCCCACGGCCACGACGTGACGGTGTTCAACCGAGGCCTCCGTGACCCGGTCGCGGGCGCCCGCCTGCTCGTCGGCGACCGCACCACAGCCGGCGGCCTGGCAGCGTTGCCGGGCGGCTCCTGGGACGCGGTGGTCGACACCTGGTCCGCGAACGCCGACGTGGTCGCCGCCGCAGCCGAAGTCCTGGCGGGGCATGCCGCCCACTACACCTACATCTCCAGCCGCTCGGTCCACCCCATCGACGAGACCGGACCGGCCGCCGCTCTCGACGAGACCGCGCCGCTGGTCGCCCTCGACGATCCCGGTTACGCCGGCGACAAACTGCGCGGCGAGGCCGCCGCCGAGCGTTTCGCCGGCCCGGTGCTGTTCGCCCGCGCCGGCCTGATCCTCGGCCCGCACGAGGACATCGGCCGCCTGCCCTGGTGGCTGCGCCGCCTCGAACGCGGCGGCCCCACCCTCGCGCCCGGCCCCCGCGACCTGCCGCTGCAGTACGTCGACGCCCGCGACCTGGCCATCTTCGTGCTGACAGCAGCCGAGGCCGGTCTCACCGGGCCGTACAACGTGGTCAGCGCCCCCGGCCACACCACCATGGGCGAACTCCTCGACACCGCCAACGCGGTCACCGGCGGCCACGCCGACCTGCGCTGGACCGATCCGCAGACCATCCTGGACGCCGGCATCGCCCCGTGGACCCAGCTGCCGATCTGGCTGCCCCCGGGCAACCTGCACCGGTTCCTGCACCAGGGCGACGTCTCCCGCGCGCTGGCGGCGGGCCTGCACTGCCGCCCGATCCAGGACACCATCACCGACACCTGGACCTGGCTGTCGTCACTACCGGGCGACGCCCCCCACCGCCCCGACCGCCCGGCGCTGGGCCTGGACCCGGCCGTGGAACAGAAACTCCTCTGAGTCGCCCAGGCAGGCCGGCCACCCCGGTTGCGCTTCAGCAATCACCGGAGCGCCGGGCAGGGCGGAATGACTCACCCGGGCACCGGCCTCGGGCAGCACCGGGCGATGCGGCTAAACTCTCTTCGTCTGGAGCCTGCCCGCCGACCATCTGCACCGAGCCTGGTGGCCGCCCGCGGTCGCCGCCGCGAAACTGCTCACCACCGGCCCGCTGGAGCGGATCAAGGTGTGCGCCTCTACAGACGGCTGCCGGGGCCTGCTCCTCGACACCAGCAAGAACAACAGCCGCCGCTGGTGCAGCATGGACGACTGCGGCACCGAGGCCAAGATCCGCCGCCAGACAGCCCGCCGCCGCACCACCACGCCGGCACCCTAGTGCGTCGTCCAGAAGCGTTCACTCGCATGGAGACCGGCAGGTGCACGCGCGCCCGTCGGCGATCTTGTTGACTGACGCGGACACGGGTCAGCACAACTCCTCAAGATCGAGTGGGCCCCGCCGATGGCTGGCCGATCTTGAGGAGTTTGACGCGAACGGTCCGCACAACTCGACAGGATCGAGCTGAGCGACCCGCTGGCGAGTCCGATCGCCGTCAGGCGGGTGGGGACACCAGCGCGGAAACGGTGCGCAGATCGTCGCTGGTCAGCGCTCTCGCACTGTGTGGATTGCGGGTGCTTCCGGCGTGGTCGCAGACCCGGACCCCGGCCTCGTCGCGCCACCGGGCCGGCTGAGCGGCGACCAAACGGCCGGCGATCACCGTGACATCGCCGGCCACCCCGACACGGCGCAGCGCCCACGCCAGCACGGCCGGCGACATCGGCGCTGGCGGCCAAGACCGGCCATCAGAGCCGGCGAGTTCGGCCCGCTCCGCTGAGCCAACCTGCCCGGTGATGAGCAGAGTGTTGTCACCGAGCAGCGGGGCCAGCAGGAGCAACGTCCTGGCCTGGGCCAGCTCGTCCGGCTGCTGGGCGGCCACGGCCTGCAGCTCGGGCCACGACAGGCCCGGGCCGTCCGGTACACCTTCGGCGACCCCGAGCGTGATGGTCGCGCCGCCGCCCGTGGACAGGAGATAGTCGACGCCCGCTTCGTCCTCTTCGTTGCGGTAAACGACCGACAGCCCGCCGCCCGCGGCGAACACCGGCCAGCCGGCCGTGTCGGTCAGCCGCAGGTAGGTGCCCCGGATCAGCCCCACGCCGACCCCGAACAGCGCCGCCAGCTCGTCGTCGAGCTCATCACCGAGGGACAGGCCCAGATGCACCGCCCAGAACGCGGGCCGGTCCAGCAGAGCGCGGGCGTCGAAGGAGGGCGTCACACCTGCCGTTCTATCGCAACCACACCGCGACCGCGCCCATGCACCTGATTCTGGTGCGTGGGCGGCGGCCGGATGGCCGATCAGAGTGTGCGGGCGGCGTGCCGGCCCGCGTTGCGGCCGGAGAACAGGCAGCCGCCCAGGAAGGTGCCCTCCAGCGCGTTGTACCCGTGCACGCCCCCGCCGCCGAACCCGGCGACCTCACCCGCCGCATACAGGCCCGGCAGCGGTACGCCGGACGGATCCAGCGCCCGCGAGTCCAGGTCCGTCTGGATGCCGCCGAGGGTCTTGCGGGTCAGGATGTGCAGCTTCACGCCGATCAGCGGGCCCGCCGCCGGGTCCAGGATCCGGTGCGGCGTCGCGGTCCGCCCGATCTTGTCGCCGATGTAGCGCCGCGAGTTGTGGATGCCCTGGATCTGGGCGTCCTTGCTGACCTTGTTCGCCACCTGGCCGTCCCGGGCCACGATCTGCGCCCGCACCGCTGCCGCGTCCAGCAGTGGTTCGTCGGTCAGCTTGTTCATCCCGGCGACCAGCTCCTCCAGGGTGCCGGCGACGACGAAGTCGGCGCCGTGCTGCTTGAACGCCTCCACCGGGGCCGGCGCGCCCTTGCCGAACAGCCGCTCCTTGATGAACCCCTTGCGGTCCGACGCGGTCAGGTCCGGGTTCTGCTCGGAGCCCGACAGCGCGAACTCCTTCTCGATGATGCGCTGCGACAGGATGAACCACGAGTGGTCGTACGGTGCGATGTCCGGCGTCGTGCGCAAGTGACGAAGAGTTCCCAGCGTGTCGTAACTGGGGAAGTACGGGGCGGGCAGCCGCCGGCCGAGCGCGTCGAACCACATCGGCGACGGCGCCGACAGGATCCGGATGCCGTGGCTGGGCCACACCGGGTTCCAGTTCTGCACACCCTCGGTGTAGTGCCACATCCGGTCCCGGTTGACCAGCCGCGCCCCGGCCTCTTCGGCGATGCCGAGCATCCGGCCGTCGACGTACGCCGGAACCCCGGTGATCATTTTCGTCGGGGCGGTGCCGAGCCGGGCCGGCCAGTACTGGCGTACCAGGTCGTGGTTGGCGCCGATCCCACCGGTCGTCACGATCACCGCCTGGGCGCGCAGCTCGAAGTCCCCGGTGACGTCCCGGTTCGACGACACACCCCGGGCCGCGTCGTCCGGTGCCAGCAGCGCACCGCGCACCCCCACCACAGCGCCGCCTTCGACGATCAGCTCGTCGACCCGGTGCCGGTGGTGGAAATCGAGCAGCCCTTTCTCGGAAGCGGCCAGAGCGGACGCCACGAACGGTGCGACCACGCCGGTGCCCGTACCCCAGGTGATGTGGAACCGGGGCACCGAGTTGCCGTGACCGTCGGCCCGCAGATCGCCGCGCTCGGCCCAGCCGGCGAACGGCAGCCAGCTCAGCCCCAGCGACGACAGCCACGACCGTTTCTCACCGGCGGCGAACTCGACGTACGCCCGCGCCCACTTCACCGCCTGGGAGTCCTCGTCGGCGACCCGGTCGAACCCGGCCGACGCCTGCCAATCCGACCAGGCCAGCTCGATGCTGTCGGTGATCCGGGCACGTTTCTGCTCGGGGCTGCCGACGAAGAACAGGCCGCCGAACGACCACCAGGCCTGCCCGCCGAGATTCGCCGCGTTCTCCTGGTCGAGCAACGCCACCTTCTTGCCGGCGGCGGTGAGCTCGTGTGCGGCGGCCAGCCCGGCCAGTCCGGCACCCACGACGATCACATCAGCGTCCACGACCTGTTTCCCCTCACCGGTGACTCACGCCACTCCCAAATACGAGAAGTTATCGGATTTGGTGCCCCAGGGAAAACAGCGAGTGTGTCGTCCCTCGCCCCGCGAAGCCCCACAACGACAACACTGCCCCCGATCCGGACAATGAAGGAGTGCCACCACCGACCGCCGGAACCGCGCAGACCCGCGCCGAACTCACCGCGCTGCGCCCCGACCTGGTGGCTGCCTACGACGCCGCCCTGCCCGGCGCCCGAGCAGCGATCCTGCAACGCCTGAAGAAGGCAATCGATCGCGAGCCACTCCCCGCCGCGGCGAACAAGACGGACACCACCGACCCGGTCGAACTGGTCGAGACACGCTGGCCCGGCAGCCGCCTGACGACAGAAATCGACAACAGCGTCGCCAACCTCGCCCTGGCCCGCGCCAACGCCCGCCCCGACGCCCGCCCCGACGCCCGCCTCGACACGATGAGCGAAAAAAGCACCCTCGGCGAAATCGAACAGAGCCTCGTCGACGGACACCCCCTGCACCCCTGCTGCCGCACCCGCACCGGGATGACCGTCGCCGACGTTCTCGCGTACGCCCCCGAACACCGCACCGTGATCCGGCTGCGCCGCCTGCGCGTTCCCGCCGACCGCTGGTACGGCACCGGCCAGCCCATCCTGTACGCCCACCCCTGGCAAGCCGGCCGCCTGCTGGCCCAGTACCCGTGGCTGCAGAACGCCGGCGTCACCCGCCCGGTACGCCCGCTGATGTCGCTGCGCACCGTCGCACCGATCAGCGGCGGCCCACACATCAAAACCGCCGTCGACATCCAGATGACCTCCGCCGTGCGTACCGTCTCCCCGGCCGCCGTCCACAACGGCCCGATCCTCTCCACCCTGCTGCAGAGGATCACCGCCGACCTGCCCATCGACATCCTCGCCGAGACCGCCGCCGGCGCCGTCATCACCGACGACGGACCGGACCGCCGCGCCGCCCACCTCATCCGCGAGGCGCCGAAACTCGCACCCGGCGAGACCGCCGTACCCCTGGGCATCCTGGCCACCTGGAAGCGGGCCGGTGACCCGTACCCATGGGTGGAGAAACTCGGCAGAGTGCTGTTCGCGCCGCTGGCGCGCGTGCTGGAACGCGGCGTCGCGCTGGAGGCGCACGGACAGAACACGATCTTGGTTTTGAAGAACGGCGAACCAGAACGGGTTCTTTACCGCGACCTCGGCGGCGTGCGCGTGCACGCCGGCCGGCTGCGCGCCGCCGGACTCGACACCCCCGAGATCATCGGCGACCTGCCCACCGACGACGAGACCGAACTACGCACCAAACTCGCCGCGGCCGCCCTTGGCACCGTCGCCACCCAGATCATCGACGGACTCGACGCCGACCCCGCCCTGCTGTGGCAGACCCTCGCCAAGGCGATGCGCGCCGACCCGTCGGCCGACACCGAAGCCCTGCTCAGCGAACCCCTGCCGGTCAAAGCGACCACCGCCATGCGACTCGCCGACGACCCGCTCCACGACATCTGGACCCACCAGCAGAACCCGATGGCGGCGTGAGAGGCAACCAATGATCATCCGCAGTGTGAGTACCGGACGACTCGCCGCCGCGGCCTCGCACACCGAGGCCGCACTCGCCGTTCACGCGCCCGAGCTGGTGGACGGGTTCACCCGCAGCCTGCCGCACGCGGCGGACACGGTGGGAAGGAGGCTGCGGGCCGCGCTCGTGCGTGAAGGCCTCACCCCTGCCGTCGTCGGCGGAACCCAGCACGCTTTCAACCGGGTGGAATATCCGGTGGCAGGGGTCAACGATCCGGTGGACTTGTTGGCGGGCATCGACAACGGGCCGTTCGCCGCGGAGATCCGTAACGCGGTGATCAATCTCGCGGTCGCCCTGTCACGATTTTCTCCGTTAAACACTGACGAAAACCCCGACCTCGACGCCATCCGGCTCGAACGCCTCGCCGTCGCCGGCCACAACCTGCACCCCTGCGGCCGCACCCGCCTCGGCTGGGACACCGGCGACGTCCTCGCCCACGACGTCGAAGCCGGCCACACCGCGATCAAATTCGTAGCGGTCCGCGACGACCACCACCTCGGCGACGATCTCGGCGTTCTGCTGGGACTACCCGAAGCGCCCGCCGGATACCGCAGCCAGCCCGTGCACGCCTGGCAGTTCGACCTGGTCCGACACCGATACGAAGACCTGTTCACCGCCGGCATCCTGCGCATCGTCGACGGCGAACTGCCAGCCGTGCCCACCGCCGCACTCCGTACGCTCTTCCTCCCGGACAAATCCGTATATGTCAAGGTTTCCCTCGACATCCAGGTCACGTCCACCCGCCGCAGCATCAGCGTCGCCTCCACCCGCAACGGCCCCGCCCTCTCCGACCTGCTCCACCGCCTCACCGCCGACGACCCCGACGGCCACCGCCTCATCCTGATGGCCGAAACCGGCGGCGCCGCCGTACCCGCGGGCAGCGGCCGCGACCTCGGCGCCATCACCCGCGCCGGCCTCACCTCACTCCTGCAACCCGGCGAACACGCCGTACCCGGCGGCGCCCTCCCCGCCCACGACCCCGCCACCGGAACCACCGTCATCGCCGGCCTCGTCACCGCCTCCGGCCTCACCCCCGCCGCCTGGCTCACCGAATACACCCGGCTGCTCCTGCCACCCCTGCTCCGCCTCGCCACCCGAGGCGTAGCCCTCGAAGCCCACCTGCAGAACTGCCTGCCCACCTTCATCAACGGCCGCCCGCACCGCCTGGCCCTGCGCGACTTCGCCGGCCTGCGCCTGCACCCCCGCCGCCTCGCCGAAGCCGGACACCACCTCGACCTCTGGCCCGGCTCCGTCATCGGCACCGACGACGACGACACCCTGCGCGCCAAACTCGGATACACCGCCCTGCAAGCCCACCTCGGCGAACTCGTCATCCGCCTGCAGCAATCCCACGACCTGCCCGAAGACCACGCCTGGCGCATCATCCGCACCGTCATCGACGACGCCATCGCCGGCCACCCCGACCACGCCTTCTACATCGCCCCGGCCATCCCCCACAAAGCCCTCGTCCGGATGCGCCTCGCAGGCGACGGCGACATCTACATCCCGGTCAGCAACCCCCTGCATGGCTGAGCTCCCCGCCCACGTCACCGCAGCGCTCCGCCGCCTCACGGCACCGGCCTGCGCATACCTCTACGACACCCAGACCCTGGTCACCCGCGCGCGCATGCTGCGCTCAGCACTCCCCCCACGAGCGACATTCCTGTACGCCGTAAAAGCCAACGGCCACCCGTCAGTGATCGCCACCCTCGCGCAAGAAGCTGACGGCCTGGAAGTAGCGTCCGGCGGCGAACTGTCCCTGGCGGTCTCGGCCGGCGCCCGCCGCATCGTCTTCGGCGGCCCCGGCAAAACTGACGCCGAACTCGCCGCAGCGGTCACCGCAGGCGCCTTGATCAACGTGGAGAGCGCCTTCGAAATGCGCCGCATGGCCGGCCTGGGCCTCTCGGCCGACATCTGCGTCCGAGTGAACCGGGCCGGCTCGTCGCTCCGGGGCAGCCACAGCATGACCGGCACACCCACCCCGTTCGGCATCGACTCGAGCCAGCTCGGCGCCGTCCTCGCCGACGTGCCCCCGGGCCTGCGCGTCATCGGCTTCCACCTGCACGCCGTCTCCAACAACCTCGACGGCGCCGCCCACGCCGCCTTCCTCACCGAAGCGATCACCTGGTCCATGTCGACGGCCCGTTCGTACGGAATCCCGCTGCACGTGGTGAACGCAGGAGGCGGCCTCGGCGTCGACTACACGTCCTCGGCCTCAATGGACATATCAGCCTTGTCGGGTGTGTCCGTCCCCCCAGGCATCGAACTGATCCTGGAGCCCGGCCGCTGGCTGACCGCGGACGCAGGCTGGTACGCCACCGAGGTCCTCGACCTGAAGACCACCCACGGCCGAACCTTCGCCGTACTGCGAGGCGGCACCCACCACTTCCGACTGCCGGCCGCCTGGGGCTACAGCCACCCGTTCACCGTCTTCCCGGTGCCATCCTGGGACCGCCCCTACGATCGCCCGTCGGTGGCCAACGTGGAGATCGACGCCGTAGGCGAACTGTGCACCCCCAGAGACGTCCTGACCCGAGGCCAGAAGGTGTCATCCCTCCAAGCAGGCGACCTCTTGGTCTTCCCCCGAACCGGCGCCTACGGCTGGGACATCTCCCACCACGACTTCCTGCGCCACAACCCCCCAGAGTTCGTAATCCTCTGACCCGGTTCGTTTGCAGGTAGTCGGCGGAGCCGTCCTTCATGCCTTTGTGTTGAGGTGCGGCGTGCCGCACTACTCGTACAGCATCCTAGGATTCTAGGCTGAAGAGGTCAACGGGCATGGGGCCGCTGCCGGCTCTTGCGAGCTAATGCCACCCGCCTGACCACCTTTCTCGGGTTTCGCCACTCGTGGATCGGGAGGGGCTTCGGGGCGGAGTGGCGTTTTCTCGGTGCGAGTCGCCGCTCAGAGATCTTGTGAGGTTTGGCCGGCCGGTCGACCACGAGAGCACGAGTTTGCGGGACGGCCACCTGTGGCAATTCGGTTTCGGGTGGTTGGCGAGCATTGTGCTGACGCTCTGCCACCACAGCGGGTGAACAGCGCCGGATCTTGAAGACTTGGGGGTGTTCTATGCCCAATAGGTCTTCAAGGTTCGGCCAGCAATGGCGTGCGGCGTTCACCCTGCGTGACAATCCGCTGGGACGCGTGCCGCAGGCAGGCCACAACAGGCAAGGATCGGAGCCGTCGTGCCGTCGGGCCGCCGGGCACGGGGTGAAGGTGGTGCCTCGCAGATCTTGTGGACTTCGGCGAACCGTTTGCGCGTAACTCCACAAGATCTGCCAGACCTGTTCGATCTTGCGGAGTTACGCGGACACGTCCGCGGAGAAGTCCACAAGATCCAGACCGAGCGGAGCGGGCAGAGCGCTGTGCGGGGCCCCGCGGAGGGCAGAGCGCGGTGCGCGGCAGAGCGGACGGGCAGAGCAGGCAAAGCGGGCGAGCAGAGCGGGCGGGTGGAACGGGGAAGCGCGAGGCGGGTGCCTGCGGCGGAGGGCGACGGCACTCCCCCAGCCGCAGGTAAACAGTCAGATGACCGGTCTGCAAGATCTGGCTGAGTCGGCGAAGCCGTCCTTCTAGGTGTCGCTTGCCGCACTGCCCCTAAAGCATCCTAGGACTCTAGGCTGAAGCCAATGCCGTCTCTGGCGGCTTTATCTGGTCAGGAGCAGCATCCGGTCCTGGCGCACGATCAGAACGCGGCCATCGTCGGACGCTGCCATCACCTCATGCTCGCTGTACGCGAATCCGAACGTGTCCAGCGGCTGCCGCGTGCAAGCCAGCTCCGAGCAGCGCCACAGCACCTGCTGCCAGTAATCCGCCACGCCAGCCTGATCCTCGGCCCCGGAATCA
Organism: Actinoplanes sp. CA-015351; assembly: GCF_050955685.1. NCBI lineage: Bacteria > Bacillati > Actinomycetota > Actinomycetes > Micromonosporales > Micromonosporaceae > Actinoplanes > Actinoplanes sp. CA-015351. The sequence goes on along the minus strand of NZ_CP192102.1, from coordinate 4,087,572 downwards.
AAGCTGGAATCGAAAGCGGAGACGGAGTCCGCGCCCGGGCCGCCGATCGTCACGTGGAATCCCGGCTTCGTGGTCTTCTCCGCCGCCGTCGCGTAATAGACCCCGTCCCGGGCCACGACCGCCCCGGTCTCCGGCGCCTGGGGCCCACCGACCGCGTTCAGGATGTTCTCGCCGACCCGCAGCATGCCCTGCTCGTAGGAGAGCGCCAGCCCACCCAGCGTCGCCGGCGCCGCCCACACCGAACCGGGATCACCGACCCAGATCTGCGCACTGCGCGGCTTCGCACAGGTCACCGGCTCGCAGGTCACCTGCGACGCCTCCGACCCGGTACGCACAGTCGCCAGCGGCCGTCCGTCCGCACCCACGGTCAGCTGGATCTGCGAGTCGTCGGTGGCGTCGTCGGCGGGGAGCCGCTCGACCGTGCCTCCGTCGTACCGTTGCGGGGTTTTGCATCCGATCTGCGGGCAGCGGATGAAGCTGATCCGGAAGGTCTTGTCCTGCGCGGCCGCGAGCACGAACCAGAGCGCCTGATCCGGGGCGACCGCCGCGCCGAGCTGCGCCCACTCGAACTTCTCCCGCGCCGACCTCCGCACCGGGATGTACGCCTCCGGGCAGCCGGACCGGGTGCAGCGCGCATAGTGGATGAACGGCCCGCCGTTGTCCAGACCGCCGCTGAGCGTGGCCTTCACGACGGTGTTCCCGTCGGCGCTGATCCCGGCCGCGCCCCGCCCGCTCCACATCGAGGGGCCACCGTTCTGGTCGACGAAGCGGTCACACAGGTCGGTCTCGCAGAACCAGGCGCCCGACATGGTGGCGATCACCGGGTGCTGGCCGGTCGGCCAGGCCACCGCGACCGGGCCACTGGTCGAGTGATCGTTCGTCCGCAGGACCGGCGCTCCGAACGGGTTCGCCAGGGCGACACCGCCCGGCGCGAGCACCGCCAGCACCACGGCCGCCACCCCCGCCCAGGTCAGCAGCCGGCTCGGCGAACCCGGATCCGGGTCCGAGTAATCGGCCAGCCGCGCGTCCACCGCCGCCAGATCCACCGAACCGCCCTGCGACAGCGACAGCGACGCCGACGGCAACAGCGACGGCGAAGCGGGACGTTGCAGCAGGTAGACGTACGCCAGGGTGCCGGCCTGCACCGCCACCACCAGCAGCGACGCGATCACACCGGTGATCCAGGCCGCCCAGGTGCGACCCACCAGACCGTCGCCGAGGCTCGACACCAGCAGCGGGATCACGATCCCGCCGAGCAGGAACGCACCGGCTGTCGGCACCACCCGGCCCCGGGTCAGCGCCCAGTCCGAGCCACCGAGCTGGTGCGCGGCGATGCCGATCAGCAGCCGTCCCGCGGTCAGGGCGCCGGTCAGCAGCACCGCGAGCACCAGGGCCAGGGAGAAGTATCCGCTTCCGATGCCGGACACCATCCACAGCGCCAGCCCGGTGAGGCCCACGATCGCCACGAACCCCGCCGCGACGACCGGGAAATGTCGCAGGGCGGCCAGGATCGCACGGTGCGGGCGTACCGCGTACCCCCGCTCGTCGCCGATCGCGACAAGTGTCGCGGCAGAGAGAGCGACCAGCCAGAAGGCCGCGATCACCGGGAGCCGCCACCAGCCGGCTTCCGGAAGCTCCAGCATCCCGTTCACGATGATCGTCTCGGCGTCGCTGACCCGGCCGGCGAGCACGTCGAGCAGCGTGAGCGTCAGCAGCGCGGCGGCCAGGATCGGCAGGAGCACGGTCAGCAGCTGCCGGGCGGACGTCAAAGCCGTTCGATATCCGGCCGCCGTGTTGCCGATCAGGGAGAGGAGCACCGCGCGAGGATAACGGAGCTGATCAACTTTCCGCGGCCCCGAGAAAGCGCCGGCCGACCAGCGCCGATGTGCCGGTGGGCAGGGACACGTCCCGGCCTGCGGCCAGGCGTTCGCACCAGCCTTCGACGGTACGGAAATCGAGGCCGCCACCGACACTGTTGCGACCGTCCTCGAAGCTGAACCAGCGCGCGTGCCACCCGGGCCCGTCGAGCAGGACGATGTCGCCGTCGATGAGTTCCAGAACGGCGGTGTCGATCGCCTCGAGAAGGTCGTCCGAACCGAAGTCACAGGCGTCGCAGCCACAGTCCGGAATCGGGTCGGCGGCGGGGTCGAGCCGGCCGGCCGAGATCCGGACCGCAAACGGGCCGGGCCAGGCGACATGAAGCGGGAGTGCGCCGGGAGCCGCGGAGGTGAGAACGCCGTCGGAGGAGAACGCGATCCCGGGCAGTGAGGTGAGAACGGCGATCCAGCTACGAACCCGGGCGTGCACGATCCGATAGCGATCAGGGTCGGTCACCCGGGAGTACTCCGACTCGTCCTCGGTCGGTCCCCCGCCGGGATGCGGGTTGGGCCAGGACGGCTGATGCTCGGCGTTGTAGTGGTCGTTCACCCGCTGACGTAGTTCCCCCACGCTGTCCAAGCGTACGCGGCGGCACAGCCTCCCGTGCGTCCTAGGACTCTAGGAAAGAACTCCGCTGCTGCGCCACCAAGGATCCGAGCAGCGCCAGTGAGCGGGCGCTCTCCGACCCCGGTTCGGCGTGGTACATCACCAGGATCTGGCCGCCGCTGTCGCCCACAGTGAGTTTCTCCCGGCGCAGCGTCAGCGGCCCGACCATCGGGTGCCGCATCCGCGCCTCGCCGCCGGCCGGCAGCAACACGTCGTGGCGGGCCCACAGCCGGCGGAACTCCACGCTGCCCAGCGACAGCTCCCCGACCAGGCGGGCCAGCGCCGGGTCGTCGGGGTCGGAGGCGACCGACGAGCGGAACGCCGCGACCATCCCGACGATCGCCTGGTCCCAATCCGGGTACAGGTCGCGCTCGGTGTCGTCCAAGAAGATCGAGCGCAACCGGTTCTCCCCGGCCCGGATCGCCGGCGACAGGGCGGTGGCCAGCCGGTTCGCGGCGAGCACGTCGTACCGGCGGTTCTCCACGAACGCCGGCAGGCCGACCACGTCGATCAGCTGGCGGATGCCGGCCGGCACCACGTCGCGGCGGGAAGGGCGCGGCGACCGCGCCCGGGAGACCGCGCCGGTCAGGCCCAGCAGGTACTGGGTGGCGGCGCTGTCCAGCCGCAGCACCCGGGCGATCGCCTCGAGGACCTGCGCCGACGGATTACGATCACGGCCCTGCTCCAGGCGCAGGTAGTAGTCGGCGCTGATCCCGGCGAGGGTGGCGACCTCCTCGCGACGCAGGCCGGGCGTACGGCGCACCCCGCTCGACGGAAGGCCGACATCAGTGGGATCCACCAGTGCCCGGCGGGCCCGCAGGTATTCACCGAGCGCGTTCATGACCGCCAGCCTAGGGTGTGCGGCCACGCCCATCCTGGTCCTGCCACTCCTAGGAAGAGCGCACCCCTGCCGGGACCGGCCGCACCGGGGCAGAGTCGGGGCATGAGCGAAACCCAGCTTCCCGGCGGCACCTACCGTGTCGGTGACATCGAGTTGACCCGGTTCGGATACGGCGCCATGCAACTGGCCGGCCCGCACGTGTTCGGACCGCCGGCCGACCGGCCCGGCGCGATCGACGTGCTGCGTACGGCCGTCGCGGCCGGCATCAACCACATCGACACCTCGGACTACTACGGCCCGTACGTGACCAACGAGATCATCAAGGAGGCGCTGTTCCCGTACCAAAGGGATCTTCATCTGGTCACCAAGGTCGGCGCGCGTCGCGATGCGCAAGGCGGCTGGCCGCAGGCGCTCTCGCCGGCCGAGCTGAAGCAGCAGGTGCACGGAAACCTGGAACGGCTCGGGCTGGACGTGCTCGACCTGGTCAACCTGCGGGTCGGCGGGCTCCAGGAGGCGCAGCCGGGTTCGATCGCCGAGCCGTTCGGCGCCCTGGCCGAGCTGCGGGAGCAGGGCCTGATCCGGCATCTCGGGCTGAGCACTGTCAACGCCGGCCAGATCGCCGAGGCGCGGGCGATCGCTCCGGTGGTCAGCGTGCAGAACTTCTACAACCTGGCGAACCGCGGCGACGACACGCTGATCGACGACCTGGCCGCCGACGGCATCGCCTACGTGCCCTACTTCCCGCTCGGCGGCTTCACTCCCCTGCAGTCCGGCACGCTGACCGAGGTGGCGGACCGGCTCGGTGCGACGTCGATGGGTGTGGCGCTGGCGTGGCTGCTGCAGCGTTCGCCGAACATCCTGCTGATCCCGGGCACCTCGAAGGTGGCGCATCTGCGGGAGAACATCGCCGGCGCCGCGCTGGAACTGGACGAGGCCACCGTGAAGCAGTTGGATGCGGTCGCTTGACCTTCACACTGTGACAAGGTCTTAGCTGGTCACCATGAACCCAGCCTTTCTTGGTGCGGCCGACCCATCGATGCGGCTCAAGGCAGCCCTGGCAGCCGGCACCCACGCCGACGCCACCCTGGTCGACGCCCTGGTGGCGCGGTGTGCGGTCGAGCCGGACTTCTTCGTCCGCGACATGCTCACCTGGGCGCTGACCCGGCTGCCGCCGGACACCACCGTGCCCCGGCTCCGCGACGAGCTGGATTCCCCGATCGGCCAGGCGCGCAGCCAGGCCCTGCACACCCTGTCCAAGATCGGGAACAGCGGCGTGTACCCGGCGATCACCCGGTCACTGCTGCAGGACCCCGATGACGAGGTCGCGCGCAGCGCCTGGCGGGCCGCCGTCATCCTGGCGCCCGAGGACCAGCGGGGGAATCTCGCCGCCGAGCTGGCCGCGCAGCTGGGCCGCGGCGACCGGACCGTGCGGCTGAGCCTCAGCCGGGCACTCGTGGCGCTCGGTGACGTGATCGAGCCGGCCCTGCGGACAGCGGCGGACGGCGGCGACCCGCAGGTGAGCGCGCACGCCCACGCCACCGAGATGCTGCTGAACGACCCGGAGATCGGATTCGACGCGGCCGTCCACGAGGCGACCCGCCTGGTCGCGCTGGAACACAAGAAGGCCACGTGCTGATCGGCGAGGTGGCGCGCCGCTCGGGGGTGAGTACCCGGATGCTCCGGCACTACGACTCCCTCGGGCTGGTGCGCCCCACCGGCCGGACCGTCGGCAACTACCGGGAGTACTCCGGTGACGACATCCGCCGGATCTTCCACGTCGAGAGCCTGCGCACCCTCGGACTCTCGCTGCGCGACATCGGGCGCGCCCTGCAGGATCCGGGATTCGAGCCGGCCGCGCTGGTCGGCGACCTCATCCGGCGTACCGAGGAGCGGATCGCCACCGAGCAGGAGCTGCTCGAACGGCTCCGGGCGGTCGACGCGTCGGCCCCGCTCGGCTGGCAGGGCGTGCTGCGGATCGTGGAGCTGCTGCACGGCCTGAACTCCCCCGATGCCGCACGCCGCCAGCAGACCGTGCTGGGCCCGGCCGAGGACGTGCCGGTGCCTGCCGAGCTGCTGGCCGAGGCCGTCCTGACCGAGGCCGACCCCAACGTGGCCGGCGCGCTGCGCTGGGCCCTGGCCCGCTCCGGCGGCGAGGCGCTGACAACCGTGGCAGCGGGCGTTCGTTCGGCGGACGCCGAGGTGCGGCTCCGCGCGGTCCAAACCCTTGCCGAGATGTCCGGCGACGAGGTCACCGCCGTCCTGGCGGACGCTCTTAAAGATCAAGACCCCGGGGTACGCGGCCACGCCGCCCTGTCCCTCGGCAGACGCGGCGTGTACACGGCCGTGCCGGAACTCGTCGCCATGATCGTCGACGGCCGCAACGACGTCGACGCCGGCGAGATCCTGGGAGCGCTGGCGTGCGACCCGGCCCACGCCGGCACGATCATGGGTCTTCTGGAAGACGAACTGTCCGCGGACACGTCCGGCTCGGCGGCGCGGATCCGGCTGACCCAGGCCCTGGCCGAGATGCCCCGGACCCTGGCCGAGCCGATCCTGAACCGGCTCACCCGCGACGCCGACACCACGGTGGCCCTGATCGCCTCGACCCTGACGTGAACGGAGAACGGGCCGGCCAACTGGCCGGCCCGTTTCGTGGCAGTACGGTCAGGCGGTTGCCGCCGGCGTGACGCCGCCGAGCAGCTCCTCGAGCTCCGCCAGGTCTTCCTCGCTGAGGTCGGTGCCCGCGTCGGCGCCCGGCAGACCGCCGAACGACCCGCCAGGGGTGCTGCCGAGCAGCTGGTCCACGTCCAGCTTCGTGGCGCCTTCCGGAGCGGTGATCGCCGCACCGGTGGTCACCTCGAGGCGCAGCGCGACCCGGCCGGTGGCGCCGTCGATGAACTGCAGCATGTTGATCTCGGCGGCGGTCAGCGTGCCGTCCTTGATCCACAGGTCGAGGACGATCGGCTTGTCGGCCGGGGCCTCGGCGCCGAACGTGTCGGCCAGCGCCTCGTTGTCCAGCGCCGTGACAAGGCGCTTGACCTCGGCGTACGCCTTCGCGGTCGACGAGGTGACGATCAGGTGGGTGTCGTCGTTCTCGTCGCGGACGATGTCGGCGCCCTCGACCAGGTTGGTAGCGGAGGTGCTGAACTCGGTCAGCGCCTTCTGCTGCTCGACGTCCTGGGCCGGCACGCCCGCGCCGGACTCGGCCAGCTCGGTCAGCTCGGCGACGTCGAGCGACACCCACTTGCCGTCGAAGAACGCGTCGAACCCGCCGGCCGCACCGACCGTCTGCTCGCTGAGCGTCTTGACCTCGTCGGCGCTGGCGCCGAACTTGGTGGCCAGCTCGGTGACCGGCGCCTTGACGAACAGCGTCTTGCCGGCAACCCGGATCTCGGTGCCGGCGACGCCGTCGATGGTCGCGCCGAACAGGGCGCGGTCGTCGTCGACGCCCTCGCCCGCCTTGTCGAAGGCGATCGTGAACGACGAGTTGAAGAGCTGCCGAAGGATCTTGGCGTCTTCGTCGCTGACCTCGTCGGTCTTCTCGCCGGACTTGGCGGCGTCCAGCTTGGCGGCGGCGACCAAGTCGTCCGCACTGCCGTTGATCTTGATGGTGAAGCCGGCCTGCTGCGCCTCGCCGAGCTGCTTGGCCGCGTTACGCAGCTCCAGCTTCGGTTCGAGGGCCTGAAGCTTCTCCCCGGCACAACCGACGAGAACGGTAAGGGTGGTGACACCGGCCAGAACGCCGGCAGCAAGACGCGAGACGCGCAACGTGAAACTCCCCGTGGTGGTGAATGCCCCGCACACTGTAGTGGCCGCGATCAATCCGGCGCGCCCGGATTACAACCACCCGTGGTGACCAGGGAAAACACCATCAGCGAGTGAAAACGGCCCGCCATCGCGCGGGCAGCCGGGTACCCGGGGCCTCGGTCTGCTCGACGGAGATCTGCCGCAGCCCGCCGGTCGCGAACGCGTCGATCTCGGCACGGGTCAGCGGCCACGGCGGACCCTCGCCACCAGCGGTGACAGCGGCTGCCGCGAGGACCAGCAGCGTGCCGCCGGGGGACACGAACGAGCCTGCCGAGGTGATCGCGGCGGCCCGGATCGACGCCGGCAGCGCCTGCACGTTGTTGCTCTCCAGCACCAGGTCGAAACCGTGCCGCCACCTGGCCGGTGGATCCAGCAGGTCGGCCACGACATAGGACACCGGACTCTCCGGGTGCCGGCTGCGGGCCAGCGCGATCGCTGTCGGCGAGATGTCGAACGCCGTTGTCGCGTACCCCAGAGCCGCGATGTGCTCGGCGTCGCGGCCCGGGCCGCAACCGACGACCAGCGCGCGTCGCCCCTCCCCCGGCGGCAGCGGGAAGGCGCGCAGGTGCGCGCTGGCCTCGGGTACGTCCCACGGCACCTCGGCCCGGCCCGCCCCCGCCTCGGCATACAGCGGCTCGAACCACCCGGTCGGGTTCCCGTCGCGCAGATATCCGGCGGCGAGCCGCCCGATATCAGCCACGCGGGACGACCCGGTGAGCCACGCGGGGCAACGCTTTGTCAGCCACGCGGGACGACCCGGCGTAGCTCCCGCAGCGCCTGGCGGCGGACGTCGCCGGTCAGCGTGTCGACGTAGAGCCGGCCGTCGAGGTGGTCGACCTCGTGCTGCAGCGCCCGCGCCAGGAAGCCCTCGCCGGTGATCACCAGGGGTTCGCCGTACTGATCGAAACCGGTCGCGGTCACCTTCAGCGCGCGGGTGGTGTCATAACCGAGGCCGGGCAGCGACAGGCAGCCCTCCTCCTCGGTCTGCTCACCCTCGTGGTCGCTGAGGACCGGGTTGACCAGGTGTCCGACGACACCGCCGACGTTGTACGAGAAGATCCGCAGGCTGACGCCGATCTGCGGGCCCGCGACGCCGGCCCGGCCGGGCTCGCGGACGGTGTCCTCCAGATCGCCGACGATCTCGCGCAGCTGGGCGTCGAAGTCGGTGACCGGGTCAGCGGGCGTACGCAGCACCGGGTCGCCGAAGATGCGGATGGGCCGAACTGTCATGCGTCAAAGATTAGTCACCCATTACCCGAAGAGGGCGCGCCGGTCGGTGCCGAGCATGTGCCGCAGCTTGATCAGCGAACGGCGGGTCTGGCTCTTCACCACGTTGACCGGCACGCCCAGCTCGGCGGAGACCTGCTCCACGCTGTGGTCGGCGAAGTAGCGCAGCACCACGATGGTCCGGTCCCGGGCGGGCAGCCGGGACAGCGCCCCGAGCAGGTCCAGCCGCAGATCAGGGCTTATTTCGTACGCGGGTTCGCGCATCGCGCCCAGGAACACCTCGGTGGAACTCCGGCGGCGACGGTGGTCGAGGTAGACCCGGAGCAGGATCTTGTGGGCGTACGCAAGAAGGTTGTCGCTCTCGCAGGCCCGATCCCAGCTCTGAAAGAGCTTGGTGAGCGTGGTCTGTGTCAGGTCCTGGGCGAGATGCCAGTCGTGGCAGAGCTGGTACGCGGTGCTGTGCAGCCGGGTCAGGGAGGTCTGGGCGAACTGCTCGAACTCGGCGCGGCGGGTCGCGGCCGGCGGGATCATCCGGATCCTGATGCCGGACCGGACGGTCCTCCTGACCGCCGCCGGTTTCTCGAGCAGATCAAGCATGGTGTCGCCTCTTCCTGCCGCCACCTATTGGACACGGAGCGTGCCAATGTGGACCTTCTCGGGTACGCGCGAAGGTGAAATTACGCGCTCGACCCCCTGTTCCGGGGGCAGACGCCGACAGTGGCACGGAACCGGTAGAGACGGCTCGGAGCAGGCTATGAACGGGCTATGAGCGGAGCGCGGACCGGAGCGGCCCGGCCTTCGCGGCGGCTTCGTCGACCTCCGCGACAGGGTCACTGTCCGCGGTGATGCCGCCGCCGGCCCAGGCGTGCACCCGGGTCCCGTCGGCCACCACGGTGCGGATGCTCAACCCCAGATCGAGGTGGTCGTGTCCGATCCAGCCCAGGGCGCCCATGCTGACGCCGCGGCCGACCGGTTCGAGGGCGGCGATCTGCGCGAGCGCGGCCAGTTTGGGGGCGCCGGTGACACTGCCGCCGGGGCAGACGGCCCGGAGCAGGTCGGCCAGCCCGACGTCGCCGTCCAGGGGCGCCGAGACGACGGATTCGGCCTGCCAGAGACCGGACCATTCGCGGACCGCGAACAGCTCGTCGACGCGGACCGGTCCGGTGCCGGGCAGCCGGGCCAGGTCGTTGCGTTCCAGGTCGACGATCATGACGTGTTCGGCGCGTTCCTTCGCCGAGGCGAGCAGCTCGCGGCGGCCCTGCGCGGTGGCCGGGCGGGTGCCCTTGATCGGGCGGGTGACGACCCGGCCGTCGCGAACCTCGACGAGGGTTTCCGGGGAGGCGGTGGCGAGAGCCCAGCCCGGCGCGGCGCCGCCCGGCCCTGAACCGCCCTGGCCTCCGTCGCTCAGAACCCCGCCGTAGCGGGCGCCGGCGAGGGCGGCCACCCGGCGGAGGGCAGCGGACGGGTCGCCCGCATAGGGCGCGGCGGCGTGGCCGACCACGTTGACCTGATAGACGTCGCCGCGGGCGATCGCGGCGCGAACCTGCTCGACGGCGTGGGCGTGCTCGTCGCGGGTCCAGCTGTCCCGCCAGGGACCGAGCTTCCAGTCAGGGCCGGTCTGGAGGGATTTCTCCAGTTTTTTCGCAGAATGTTGGTAGACGACGGCATAAACGTCAGGAACGCTGGGAACGGGAGAGGGTGACCCGCACTCTGCTCCAGCCATCACGCATCCGGCATCCGCGGATACGTAGAGTGCTGCCCCGCAGATCGTGCCATCGCCGAACGTCTTCTTTTTGTCATCCGTTCGGCCAAGGTTTCGCACCGGCAGTCCGTTGCCGGCCAGAAAAGCGGACAGAAGCTCGGCGGGGTCACCGGGATCACCCCGGTGCCACCGAAAGGTACGTAACGCATGGTGACGGGCCTGGCAGGCGGCCGGTGCCGCCGGAGGGGCCCCGAAAGGAGCCGTTACGGGGTGGCCGACAGCGCCCGTCCCGTGGACCATCGAAGACGCGAACTCATGAGAAATCGGCGTCACCGGGTTGAACCGCCGTCGTTCCAAGTGAGGTAACGTCCGACACCGACTTTGTGAACCTTCACACAGCCCCCAAACGGAGATCGAGCAAGATGTGCCAGCACCTGATCCCCTGTCCCACGTCCGACGCGACCGACCGTGAGGCCGCGAAGGTCATCGTCACCTTCTGCGAGCAGGGCTGGAGCCTGCTCTGCAACGGAGTCATCGTTTTCGAGGACACCGGCGAACTACTGCCTGACGGCACGCTGATCGAGCCGCACCGCGGCCCGGCCGTGCACGCCCTGGCAGCCTGAGAAATTTCAGTCGAAAAAGCAACTCAGCGTAACCATCCCGAGACGGCGCAGGCCGCGATCCCTGAAGGAACGCGACCTGCGCAAGCGACGGGAGTGCGTCAGTCCTCGAACGCCTCCGGCGACGGGCACGAGCAGACCAGGTTGCGGTCGCCGAAAGCCCCGTCGATCCGGCGCACCGGCGGCCAGTACTTCGCCGTACGGTCCACCCCTTCGGGGAAACCGGCCACCGACCGCGGGTACGGGTGAGCCCACTCGTCAGCGGAGACCGCCGACGCGGTGTGCGGCGCGTTCGACAGCGGGTTGTCGTCCTTCGGCCAGACGCCCGAGGCCACCTGGTCGATCTCACCCTTGATCGAGATCATCGCCGCGATGAATCGGTCCAGCTCGGCGAGGTCCTCGCTCTCGGTCGGCTCCACCATGAGGGTGCCGGCAACCGGGAACGACATGGTCGGCGCGTGGAACCCGTAATCGATGAGCCGCTTCGCCACGTCGTCGACACTCACCCCGGTGGCCTTGGTGATCGGCCGCAGGTCGAGGATGCACTCGTGCGCGACCAGGCCGTTGTTGCCGGCGTACAGCACCGGATAGTGATCACGTAGCCGCGCCGCCACGTAGTTCGCGGACAGCACCGCCGCCGCGGTCGCTGCGGCCAGGCCGTCCGGGCCCATCATCCGTACGTACGCCCAGCTGATCGGCAGAATGCCGGCGCTGCCGTGCGCGGCCGCCGACACCGCGTGGTGGTCACCGGTCTCCAGGGGGTCGCCGGGCAGGAACGCGGCGAGGTGCTCGCGGACCGCGACCGGGCCGACGCCGGGACCGCCGCCACCGTGCGGGATGCAGAACGTCTTGTGCAGGTTCAGGTGGGACACGTCCGCGCCGAACTTGCCCGGCTTGGCGAACCCGACAAGCGCGTTGAGGTTCGCGCCGTCGACGTAGACCTGGCCGCCGGCGTCGTGCACCTTGCCGCACAGCTCGGCGATGCTGGTCTCGTAGACGCCGTGCGTCGACGGGTAGGTCACCATGATCGCCGAGAGGTTCTCCCGGTGCTTCTCGATCTTGGCGGCCAGGTCGGTCAGGTCGACGTTGCCGTCCGCGTCGCAGGCCACCACGACGACCCGCATGCCGGCCATCACGGCGCTGGCCGCGTTGGTGCCGTGCGCGCTCGACGGGATCAGGCAGACGTCGCGGTGGGTCTCGCCACGGTCCCGGTGGTACCCGCGGATGGCGAGCAGCCCGGCCAGCTCACCCTGCGAGCCGGCGTTCGGCTGGACGCTGACGGCATCGTAACCGGTGATCTCAGCGAGCCAGCTCTCCAGCTGGGCGACCAGGTCCTCGTACCCCTGGGTCTGGCTCTTCGGCGCGAAGGGGTGGATGTTGGCGAACTCCGGCCAGGTGACCGCTTCCATCTCGGTGGTGGCGTTCAGCTTCATCGTGCAGGAGCCGAGCGGGATCATGCCACGGTCGAGGGCGTAGTCGCGGTCGGAGAGTTTGCGCAGGTAACGCAGCATCGCCGTCTCGGAGTGGTGGGTGTTGAAGACCGGGTGGGTCAGGTAGTCGGTGGTCCGGTTCAACGCAGCAGGAATGACGGCTTCGCCGGATTTCTCAAGCTTTGTCACACCAAAGGCCTGGAGAACCGTCGCGACGTGCGCGCTCGTCGTCGTCTCGTCGGTGGAGATCGACACGTGGTCGGCGTCCACCAGCCGCAGGTCGACGTTGCCGGCCGCCGCGGCCGCAACGATCTCGGCGGCCTTGCCCGGCACCCGGGCGGTCACGGTGTCGAAGAACGCGGCCCGGGTGATCTCCACGCCCGCTGCGGCGAGTCCCGCCGCGATCGTTTTGGCCTGCTCATGGGTACGCGCAGCGATGGCACGAAGCCCGGCCGGACCGTGGTAGACGGCGTACATGCCGGCCATCACGGCGAGCAGCACCTGGGCCGTGCAGATGTTGCTCGTCGCCTTCTCCCGGCGGATGTGCTGCTCCCGGGTCTGCAGCGCCAGCCGGTACGCCGGGGCGCCGTCGGCGTCCTTCGACACCCCGACGAGACGGCCGGGCAGCGACCGCTCCAGCCCGGCGCGCACAGCCAGGTAACCGGCGTGCGGCCCACCGAACCCCAGGGGTACGCCGAAGCGCTGAGTGGTGCCGGCCGCGATGTCCACGCCGATCTCGCCCGGCGCGCGCAGCAGCGTCAGCGCGAGCAGGTCGGCGGCGACCGTGACCAGGGCGCCCTTGGCGTGCGCCGCCTCGACCAGCGCCTGGTGATCGCGGATCGCACCGGACGCGCCCGGGTACTGCAGGTGCAGCCCGAAGAACTCCTCGGGCAGTTCCCCGGTGTCCAGGTCGACCAGCACGACCTGGAGTCCGAGCGGCTCGGCCCGGGTACGCAGGACGGCAAGCGTCTGCGGCAACGTGTCGGCGTCGACGGCGTACACCGGGCTCTTGACCTTGGATGCGCGCCGCGCGAGCGTCATCGCCTCGGCGACCGCGGTGGCCTCGTCGAGCATGCTGGCGTTCGCGGTGGCCAGCCCGGTCAGGTCGGTGACCATGGTCTGGAAGTTCAGCAGCGCCTCGAGCCGCCCCTGGCTGATCTCCGGCTGGTACGGGGTGTACGCCGTGTACCAGGCCGGGCTCTCCAGCACGTTCCGCTTGATCACCGCGGGCGTGTGGGTGCCGTAGTAGCCGAGGCCGATCATCGGGGTGGCGACCGTGTTGCGGCTCGCGATCACCCGGAGCTCGGCGATCGCCTCTTCCTCGGAGATGCCGGCCGGCAGGTCGAGGTCGCCTTTCCAGCGAATGACCTCGGGAATCGCCGAATCCATGAGCTCATCGAGCGAGTTGTACCCCACTGTTTTAAGCATGTGGGTGTGCTCGTTCGAGTCCGAACCGATGTGCCGGGAGACGAAAGGTGACGACATGGGCGACTCCAGAGGCGTGAGAAAGGTCGACGAACAACCTCCCCCTCTGTCATACCCAGACTGCGGCATTTCAGAGTCGCCTGCCCACGCGGTCCTTTTGCCTGAGAGGTTCCGGGGAGGATTTGCCCCTTCGGCGCCGAGCTTGCCGGTCTCTCCCGCGCGGGTAGCCAGCTGAAGCCAACCTACCAGCGCACACCCGGTTGGATCACAGTCCTAGGGTGTGGTCTGTGACGTACACCCCTGATTCCGCCCGCTACGACTCGATGACCTACCGGCGTGCCGGTCGCAGCGGCCTCAAGCTCCCCGCCATCTCGCTCGGCCTCTGGCACAACTTCGGTGACACCCGTGGTCTTTCCACTCAGCGTGAGATCGTCCGGCGCGCCTTCGACCTCGGTGTCACCCACTTCGACCTGGCCAACAACTACGGCCCGCCGCCCGGCAGCGCGGAGTCGAACTTCGGCGAGCTGCTGTCGTCCGACCTCGCCCCGTACCGCGACGAGCTGGTCATCTCCACCAAGGCCGGCTACACGATGTGGGACGGGCCGTACGGCGACTGGGGATCACGGAAGTACCTGGTGTCGTCGCTGGACCAGTCGCTGAGGCGGCTCGGGCTGGACTACGTCGACATCTTCTACCACCACCGGCCGGACCCTTCGACGCCGCTGGAGGAGACTGCGTCGGCGTTGGACGCTGTGGTGCGTTCGGGTAAAGCGCTTTATATCGGAATTTCTAACTACAAGTCGGCTGAAGCAGCTGAAATCGCCCGGTTGCTGCGTTCGCTGGGCACGCCGTTGCTGATCCACCAGCCGTCGTATTCGATCCTGAACCGCTGGATCGAGCACGACCACCTGCTGGACACGCTGGAGGAGGTCGGCGCCGGCTGCATCGCGTTCAGCCCGCTGCAGCAGGGTCTGCTGACCGACCGCTACCTCACCGGCATCCCGGAGGACTCCCGGATCCGGACCAGCGTCTTCCTGAACGAGAGCGCGCTGGACAACAAGACGATGGAGCGGCTGCACGCCCTCAACGACATCGCCACGAAACGCGGGCAGTCCCTCGCCCAGCTGGCCCTGTCCTGGGCGCTGCGCGACCCGCGGATGACCAGCCTGATCATCGGCGCTTCCAGCGTCGGACAGCTGGAGAACAACATCGCCGCCCTCAACGGTCCCGAGCTCACCGCCGAGGAGCTCGACGACATCGACGGCACGGTCATCGAACTCTGATGTACGACATCGCACTGTCGGTCGTGGTCGGCTCCCGGGCCTACGGGCTCGACGTAGCCGGCTCCGACCACGACCGGCGGGGCGTGTTCGTGGCACCGACCCGCGCGTTCTGGACCCTGGACAAGCCCCCGACACACTTCGACGGCCCCCGCGCCGAGGAGTTCAACTGGGAGATCGAACGGTTCTGCGAGCTAGCGCTGCAGGCCAATCCGACGGTCCTGGAGGTGCTCTGGTCACCGCTGGTCGAGTCGGTGTCGCCGGACGGTTCGGCGCTGCTCGAGGCAAGGCAGGCGTTCCTGTCCCGGCGCGTCTTCGAGACCTACGGCAACTACGCCCGTGACCAGCTGAAACGGGTCGCCGCGCGCCGGGAGCGGACCGGCGAGACCAACGGCAAGCAGGCCATGCACATGATCCGCCTGCTGGTGGCGGGCGCCCACGTCCTGCGAACCGGCGAGGTGCTGGTGAACGTGGCCGGGTTACGGGACCGCCTGCTGGCGGTGAAGCACAATTCGCTGTCCTGGCCGGAGGTGGTCAGGTGGTCAGCGCAGCTGCTGGCCGACCTGGAGACCGCGGCGGAGGATTCCCGGTTGCCGGAGTCCCCCGACCGCCCCGCCGTCAACCACCTGCTGTCCACCATCAGAGAAGCCAACCTGCACTGACCCACCGGGGGCCGGCGCCCGGCGCCCGCCCGGCGCCGCCGGGGTGCCCGCCCGGCGCCACCGGGGTGCCCGCCCGACGCCACCGGGGTGCCGCCCCGCCCCGCCCCGGCGCCGCCACGCCACGCCCCGCACCCCTCCGCGTTCTGCACCCCTCCACCGCGCCACCCCGCCACGCCCGCGGCGCTCTGCACCCCGCCACCGCCCACGCCCGCCCCGTTCTGCACCCCGCCACCGCCCACGCCACCGCGCCACCGCGCCACCGCGCCACCCCGCGCCGCGCCGCGCCGCCACCTTGCCGCGCCGCCCGCCAGCCGCCCACCGAGCGACACCCTGCGGATCTTGAGCGATCTTCTACCTCCGAGGGGCAGAAATCGCTCAAGATCCAAGGCGAAGCGATGCCAAGGGCACACGGTGGTCTCTCGTGCAGCAACACCAGGAGCACACGGTGGGCGCTCACACAGCACTGCCAGGAGCACACGGTGGGCGCTCACACAGCACTGCCAGGAGCACACAGTGGGCGCTCACACAGCACCGCCAGGAGCACACAGTGGGCTCCTGCTCCGGCGGAAGACACCCGAGCACCCCGAATATCGCTGGTCACGGACTGGTAGTCCGGCATAGCGTTCACCCACGCCCACCCCGCCCCCGGCTGACACCGACGCTGTCCGAGAACGATCGGTGAGCCGACGACCGCCGCATACCCTCTGCGGATCAGCGTGCTTTACGCGTACCCGAAAGGTCTGGAACTGAGAGTGACCGTCGACGTGCCGGAGTGGGCCGGTGAGACCGCCACCGCGCTGCCGTATCCACTGATCTTCGCGACCGTGAGTGGCGCGCACCTCTACGGTTTCGCCTCGGTCGACTCCGACCTGGACCTGCGTGCCGCCCACCTGCTGCCGGCCGCCGAGGTCGTCGGGCTGCGCACCGGGCCGGAGACGGTGCAGCACGAGGGTCTGCGCGACGGCGTCGAGCTGGATGTGGTCAGTCACGATCTGCTCAAGTTCGCGCGGATGCTCAACAGCCGCAACGGGTACGTCCTGGAGCAGCTCCTCTCCCCGCTCGTCGTCGTCACCACCGGAGTGCACGCCGAGCTGACCGCCATCGCCGGTGATCTGATCACCAGGCACCATGCGCACCACTACCTCGGGTTCGCGGCCACCCAGGAGAAGCTTTATCAGCGGACCGGCGAGCTGAAACCGGCGCTGTACACCCTGCGGGTGCTGCTGACCGGCATCCACCTGATGAAAACCGGTCAGCTGGAGACGAATCTGGGTGTACTCGGGTCAGATCTGGCCTATGTGCCGGACCTGATAGCACTGAAACGGCAGGCGGAACACGGCCCGCTGCCGGAAGAAACAACGCCACGGCTGGCAACGGACATCGCGCGGCTCAGGGCGGCACTGGAGGAAGCGCGCGATTCGTCGTCGCTGCCCGAGCAGCCGAATTCCGCGGCGGTATCCGCATTGCACGACCTGGTGGTCCGAACCCGCCTCGACGCCCGCAGTTAATCCGGCTGGCTCGCACTGCTGTTTCCGTCTGTCTTCCGTCGCTGGAAACAGCAGTGCGAGCCAGCCGGTGCCATTGCGAAAACACACCCGTAAAGCATCCTAGGAACCTAGGGGCTTGCCTTTCCGGGGTTGTGCCGGTTTACGCTGAGGGCATGTCCGCGAGCGCAGCCCCCGTGATGCACCTGGCCCGACCGCACCGGCCGGTCGTCGTGGCAGGGACACTCAGCGAGTTGCGCGGCCCGACATCCGGCCTTGTCGAGTTGCCACTGCGCCTTTGGTGGCATCCGCAGCGCGCGTTCGATCTCAGTCAGCACACGATGCTGTTGTGGATGTATGAGAACGTGCTCCGCGAGGCAATTCGCGCCGATGAGCTGCGAAATTATTTGGACGGCCCGACACTTGCCCGGTTGTGGCCGGAGCTCAATGTGCCGCGCGCGGTCCGCGCCGCATGGGAAGCGCGCCATCCCCGGCTGCGCACTCACGTAACCGCGTGAGCGTCGACGACTTCTTTTCCGACATCGCCAGAATCGCTCTAGCGGTAGCGGACAAACACGGTTTCGTCCTCGGCGGCGGCGTGGCCTGGCTGGTCAACGGCTTGGTGGCCCGCCCCACCGAGGACATCGACCTGTTCACCGACACGGCCGGCGGCGTGCGTGCCGCGGCCGGCGAGGTGACGGCGGCGCTGACCGCGGCGGGATACCGCGTGGTCCGCGAGGAGGGCGACGAACTGTTCGCCGGCATGGACACCGACATCCAGGAGTTCTTGGTAGCCGGCGACTCCCGCGCACTGCGCCTCACCCTCTGCCGGCTCGACCGCCACCGCGCCCCGGTGGTGATGGACGTAGGCCCGGTCATGCACCTCGACGACCTGGTAGCCACCAAAGTCGCCGCCCTGGTCAACCGTCGGGAGGTCCGCGACTACATCGACGTCGCAGCGGCGCTGGAGCGCTATCCCCTGGATCAGATCATGCGGCTGGCGCACGCGGCCGATCCCGCCCTGGACCCGGAGGACATCGCGGACGCCGGTCGCTATCTCGACCGGCTGGATGACGCGCGGTTCGCCCTTTATGGGCTCGATGCGAGCGCGATCTCCGACCTTCGGTCACGCTTGTCCGACTGGCCAAGATCCTGAGGGTACGGGTCAGCGCAGGCTAGTTCCGCTGTCCGCTGTCCGCGACTCCCACTTCGGTCGCCAAGCCGGGCCAGGTCGAGCCGGGCCAGGTCAAGCCGGGCCAGGTCAAGCCGGGCCAGGTCAAGCCGGGCTGCCCTGCCCGGCGCCGCCCCGCCCCCGCGTGGATCTTGTGGACTTCCCCGCAGACGTGCCCGCACAACTCCACAAGATCGAACGAGCCGAGCCGATCTTGCGGAGTAACGCGCAAACGGTTCGCCGAACTCCACAAGATCCACGAAGCACCCCGCTCACCACGCCCGAACCGCGGAGCACCCCGCTCACCACGCCCGAACCGGTGAAGCACCGCGCTAACCACGCCGAAACCCGTCAAGCCCCGCGTCGGCCGACCATGGAGGCCAGTCCCGCCCCCGCACCACCCGACAGCCGCACGGAATCGACCGGTTGACCTCAACTGAGCTTCAGGTCCTATCGTTCGCGGCATGAACGATCCCGTGGTGGATCCGGCCGCCTACTGGGCAGGCGTGGCGCATGACGCACTGATCGCGTTCAGCCAAGCCCGCCAGGCCGAACTAGGGCTCACGCAACCCCAGTTCTGCCTGCTCTGCGCGCTGACCGAGAACGACGGCCGGACGATATTCGAGCTGAAACGCGATCTGGGAAGCACCGGCGACCTCGCCGCCGAAGCCGAGCTCCTCCTCGACCACAAGCACATCACTGTGGACCGCCACGGCCGCCTCCGGATCACCACGGCCGGCCGCGAAGCCTGCGACACCCTCCGCCGGCACCTGCCCGAGGTCACCGCCCGGATCCACCACGGCATCCCGGACGCCGCGTACCAGCAGGCCCTGTCAGTGCTGCAGCAGATGATCCGCAACGTCTCGTGAGCGCCGCAGCAGCTCGGTGATCTCCGGCGCTCGCTGCGGCCGGGCGAACAGCCACCCCTGCCCGGTGTCACAGCCCAGATCACGAAGCCGGTCCGCCTGCGGCTGCGTCTCCACCGCCTCGGCGGTCACGGACAGCCCGATCGCATGGGCCAGCCGCACGATCGTCTCCACGATCTGCTGGTCGACCACGGAGGCCGAGGACAGCCCGTCGACGAATTGCCCGGCCAGCTTCAGGATGTGCACCGGCAGCCGGCGCAGGTAGGCGAGGTTCGAATATCCCGTACCGAAGTCGTCGATCGCGAGGCGGATGCCTCGGTCGGCGAGTGCGCGCAACGGCGCCGAGTCGTTGTCCATCACCACGCTCTCGGTCAGTTCGAGCACGAGCAGCGACGGATCAAGACCGGTACGCGCAAGAACCTTGTCGACGTCCGACGGCAGCGTCGGCTCGTGGACCTGCGAAACGGTCATGTTGACGCTGACCGACAGCTGGGCGTCCGGGAAATCCCGGGCCCAGAGAGCGGCCTGCGCGCACGCCTCCTCGAGGACCCACCGCCCGAGCGCGAGAATGACACCGGTCTCCTCGGCGAGCGGGATGAACGCGTCCGGGCTGAGTTCGCCGTGCACCGGGTGCTGCCAGCGCACCAGCGCTTCGACACCGTTGAGCCCGCCGTCGGCGAGGGAGACCAGTGGCTGGTAGACGAGGCTGAACTCCCGCCGGTCGAGAGCATCCGGCATGGCGGCGGCGAGTTCGTACCGGGCGGCCTGCCGGGCGTCCCGGTCGGCGTCGTAGGTGACGTACCGCCCGCGACCCTCGGACTTCGCGACGTAGAGCGTCAGGTCGGCGGCTTTCATCAGCTCGGCCGGACTGGTCTCCGCCACGGCGCTCTCCACCACGCCGATGCTGGCCGAGAGCCGGGTGCGGTGCTGGCCGAGCTGGTACGGCCGGGACAGCGACTTCAGCACCGTCTGGGCGAGGCTGGTCAGCTCCGCGGGCCCGGCCGGGTTCTCGACGAGCAGCACGAACTCGTCACCGCTCATCCGCCCGGCGATCCGGCGCGGCCCGGACGTGCAGGCGACGAGGCGGTGCGCGACCGTGACCAGCAGGTCGTCGCCGAACCGGTGGCCGAGGGTGTCGTTGATCCGTTTGAAGCCGTCGAGGTCGAGGAAGCAGACGCCCACCCGGGCTTCCGGCCCGGCGTTGTCGAAGATCCGCTGGAGACGTTCGGCGATCATGGCCCGGTTCGGCAGCCCGGTCAGCGGATCATGGGTGGCCTGGTGCTCGAGGCGGTCCTGCAGGCGTAGCCGGTCGGTGATGTCCTGCACCATGGCGATGGTGAACTCGGGCGCGCCGTCCTCGTCCCGGATCAGCGACGAGGTCATGTCGGTCCAGACAACCCCGCCGTCGGTACGGTAGTACGCCTTCTCCAGCCGGACGAAATCCCGTTTGCCGGCGACCAGCTCCTCGTAGAGCTGCCACATGTGCGGCGGGTCGCTGGGGTGCCCGAGGTCGGGCACCCGCAACGTGGACATCTGGTCGACCGTGTACCCGAGCAGGTCGGCGAAGGCCTGGTTGACCCGGACTATCTGCCCGTCCATCGTGCTGATCCCGATGCCGACGGCGGCGTTCTGGAAGACCGCCCGCATCCGGGACTCGCTGCTGCGCAGGGCACGCTCGGCGGTGGCGTGGGCGGCGAGCACCGCCGCGTTGAGCCGTTCCTGCTCGGCCATGGTGGCGGCGCGCAAGGCGCGGGCGTAACCGGCGGCCACCGCGGCTGCCACCGATTTATCGTCCAATATCCGGATTGTTGCCTCGAGCACCACGGGGTCGGTCAAGTGGGCGTCGACCATCGCAGCGCCGACGCCCGCGGGGTCGACGGGCAACATCCCGGCGAGCCGCTCCAGCAACGCGTCCAGTTCCGACGAGTCGAGAGGCACGAACATCGAGCGAGTCAGCTCGCGCCGCCAGCGCCGCGCCAGCACCTCAGCCCTTGCGCGCCACGCCGGCGTACGCACCGACCCGCTCCGGATGCTCGTCGACCGGGTCCTGCGCGTCGGGTCGCCACTGCGGAATGAACACCAGACCCGGTTCCACCAGATCAAACCCGCTGAAGTACGCGGTGACCTCCTCGCCGGTCCGCAGCGCGATCTCGGTGCCGGTACGCGACGACAGCCGCTGCGCCTCGATCACCTCGGGTGGCTGGCCGTCACCGGTGGCGTGCGAGATCAGCAGGTAGCTGCCCGGCACGAGGGCGTCGCGCAGGGCCGCGACCGCCGCGCCGGGGTCGTCGCTGTCCGGCACGAAGTGCAGCACCCCGGCGAGCAGCACGGCGACGGGCTCGGCGAAGTCGATGAGGCCGAGCTTCTCGCTCTCCGCGATGATCCGGTCGGCGTCGCGGACGTCGGCACAGATCACCCCGGTGCCGCCGACGCCGGACAGGATGGCCCGGCTGTGCTCGACGGCGACCGGATCGATGTCGACATAAACCACTCGGGAGCCGGGTGCCGCGTCCAGGGCGATCTCGTGCACGTTGCCGGCCGTCGGGATGCCGGATCCGATGTCGAGGAACTGCCGGACGCCCTGCTCGGCCAGGAATCGCACGGCCCGGCGCAGGAAAACCCGGTTGGAGCGCATGGTCTCACCGATGTTCGGGGTCATCGACGCGATCTGTTCGGCGAGCGCCCGGTCGACGGCGAAATTGTGCGCACCGCCGAGAAAATAATCGTAGACGCGGGCGGCACTGGGCCGATTCACGTCGATGCCGGCCGGCACCCAGTCGGTCGTTTCCGTCACGATGGACCCCTCACATCGACAGATCACACGGTATCGATCAACGACCGTACCCGAAAATCTTTGCGGCGAGGTCGGTCATCACCTCGGTTGCTCCCGCGCCGATGCCGAGGATGCGGGTGTCGCGGTAATGCCGCTCCACTTCGCTCTCCCGCATGTACCCCATTCCGCCGTGCAGCTGCACCGCCTCGTCGACGACGTATTTGCAGGTCTCGACCGCCGCGTTCTTCGCCAGGCAAACCTCACCCGCGACGAACTCTCCGGCGGCATGCCGCCGGGCCACTTCCCTGGTGTACGCCCGAGAAAGCTCGATGCGCTGCCTCATCTGCACGAGTTTGTGCTGCACGACCTGCCGTGCGATGAGCGGCTTGCCGAATGTCTCGCGCTGCCGGGTGTACTCCAGGGAAATATCGAGACAACGCTGGGCGACCGAGTACGCGTGCACCGCCGCGATGATCCGCTCCGGGACGAAGACCTGGCCGATGAGCTGGAACCCGCCGTTCTCCGCCCCGACCAGATTACGGGCCGGCACCCGGCAGTCGACGAACGACAGCTCCGCGGTGTCCGAGCAGAGCCAGCCCATCTTGTCGAGTTTCCGGGACACCGTGAAACCGGGCGTGTCCCGCTCGATGACGAGCAGGCTGATGCCGGACGCGCCCGGCCCGCCGGTACGCACGGCCGTCGTCACGAAGTCGGCCCGGATCCCGGAGGTGATGAACATCTTCGCGCCGTTGACCACGTAGTCGTCGCCGTCGCGTACCGCGGTGGTGCGCAGGTGGGCCACGTCGGAGCCGGCGTCGGGCTCGGTGATGCCGAGCGAGCAGACCCGCTCACCGGCCAGGGCGGGCCGCACGAACCGTTCGATCAGATCCTGGTCGCCGCTGGCGATGATGTGCGGCAGCGCGATCCCGTGGGTGAACAGCGCCGCGTGCGCGCCGGACGAGCCGCCGGCCTCGAGGAACGCCTCGGTGGCGATCACCATGTCCAGTGTGTCGCCGCCGTCGCCGCCGATATCCTCGGCGAACCCGACGGCGAACAGACCGGCCTTCGCGATCTCCCGGTGCACCTCGCGCGGGATCTGCCCGTCGCGTTCCCAGCCGGGCAGGTTCGGGAAGATCTCGCGGCTGACGAACTGCCTCATCGCCGCCGCCAGCGCCGTGCGTTCCGCGGTTTCGATCATGCTCAGCTCCTTCGGAGGTTTTCCACAAGGGTGTCCGGGTCACGGCGTCCCAGCAGGATCGCGGCGGCCCGCTTCCAGCGGCGGATCAGCATCTCGCGGCTCGCCAGGTCGCCGCTGACGATGCCGGTCATGGCGAGGCCGGTGAGCACCTCGAACGTGAAATGCACGACCGTGTCCACGCGTGGGTCGTCGTCGAGCAGGTCGCGGGCGTGCGCCCGCAGCGTCCCGAAGATCTCCTTCTCGACCGCGACCAGCGCGTCGCGCACGGCGGCGTCGGTACGCGCGGCGTTCCAGAGTTCCAGCGCCGCCCAGAAGATCGGCGACGAGAAATGCCGCCAGACGGCGTCGATGAAGTCATCCAGGGATCCGGCGCCGGCAGGCATCGCGGCGACCTCGGCGGCCAGCCCGTCGAGGCGCCGGCGGGCCACGTGCTGCACGGCCGCGACCAGCAGGTCCACCTTCGTCGGGAAGTGGTGCAGCAGCGTGCCCCGGGGCACGTCCGCCCTGGCCAGGACCTCGGCCGTGGTGGTTTCGGCGTACCCCCGCTCGACCAGGCACTGCACGGTGGCGTCCAAGATCTTCGATCTTGTCGCTTCGCTGCGCTGGGCCTGAGTGCGCCGGCCTTGTTCCAAAGTCACGCCGAATACCGTACGACTTGACTGTTAGTTCGGTCCACTGCGGATTTCCCCCGCGTCAAGACGGGTCTTGTGGTGACCGCCGTCACTCGCTTACCGTCACGCCAGACTGTTAGGGAGTCGTCTATGCCCGCTCGTCAGCGCCTCGCCATGCTCCGCGCGGTCGCCGCGTCGGCGCTGCCCCGGCGCGCGCGACCGGCCACCACCGCGGCGGACCTCACGCCGCCGCCCCGTGACCTGAAGTACCCGTACGCCGCCTCCGTGGCGATCCCCGCCTCGCCCGACGCCGTCTTCGCGGTTCTCGCCGACCCGGCCCGGATGGCGGACTGGCTGATGATGCACACCGGCTGGGTGGGCGCGCCGCCGGCTGCGATCACTGACGGCGCGCGCTTCGCGCAGCGCGTCACGCTCATGGGCATGCCCACCGAGGTGCGTTGGACGGCCTCTGGGGTACGCGTACCGAGCTCGATCTGGCTCGACGGAACCGGACCGATGGGGATCATCGTCGGGCTCTACCTGTCGCTCGGTTCCGTGCCGCTCGGGGCAGGCGGGACCGGGACTCTCGTCCGGATCGACGGCGGAGTCGAGGGCGGATCAGCCGACGGGCCACTCGGCCCGATGGTGGCCCGCAACCTGGCCGACGCGATGACGAAGTCCTTGGCCCGTCTGAGTGCGGTGGCCGGCTCGCCGTCACGTCCTTCTGGTCCTTCTCGGTCGCGGGCGCCTGAGCCCGCACCGAAGATCGCGGTTCCCAGGCCGCTTCCCCCCAAACCCGCGCCGGTTCGCCACGAGCGGACCGGGAGGGAGATCGACGCGTGGACGCCGGTGATCGTCGGCGTGGGTCAGGTGTCCGAGCGGTCCACCGATCCGCTCGGCGCCGACCCGGTCTCTCTCGCCGTCCGTGCGCTGCACGCGGCGGAGCAGGACAGCGGCGCCGCCGGGCTGCTGTCGTCGGCGGACTCGGTCGCCTACGTGCCGAGCGTGTCGTGGCAGTACCCGGACGGCGCCGCCCTGATCGCCTCGGCCGTCGGGGCGCGGCCGGCCGAGACGGTGCGCAGCAGCACGTTCGGCGGCGACGGCGGCCTGAGGCTGATCAACGACGCGGCCGCGACGATCGCTTCCGGACACGCGACGATCGTTCTGGTCGGTGGGGCGGAGGCTGCCGCCACCGCGGCCGCCGCCGAGAAGGCCGGGCGCGAGCTGGGCTGGCCGGACCAGCCGGAGGGCACCACGCCCAGCCGGGTCGTCGGTCTCGATCGTGAACCCAACAACGAGTCCGAGACGGCGGCCGGACTCGTCGCGCCGATCTACCTGTACGCGCTGATCGAGTCGGCGGTGCGCGGGAAACTGGGCCTGTCCGCTTCTGACCACCAGGAGCGAATCACCTCGCTGTGGTCGCGGTTCTCCGACGTGGCGGCGGGCAATCCGTTCGCCTGGCTTCCGGAACGGCGTGACGGGGCATCGCTGGCGGCAATTTCCGAGGAGAACCGGCCCATTTCGGCGCCCTATCCGAAATTGCTGACGGCTCACCTGCAGGTGAATCAGGCGACCGGCGTCATTCTGTGCAGTGCCGCGGCGGCGGTTGACGCGGGAATTCCGCAGGACCGGTGGGTTTTCCCGCACGCCGGGGCGCACGCCACCGACGAATGGTTCGTTTCCGAGCGGTCTGACTTGGCGGCGTCGCCGGCTATTCGAGCGGCCGGGCAGGCCGCCCTGGGTCATGCCCGCCTAGACATCTCCGATATTTCGCATGTCGACCTTTACGCCTGCTTCCCCTCGGCAGTGGAGATCGCGGCTGAGGAGTTGGGCCTGCCGCTCGATCGGCAGCTGACGGTCACCGGTGGGCTCACCTTCGCCGGAGGGCCGGGCAACAATTACTCGGGGCATTCAATTGTCAATCTCGTACCCTTGTTGCGGTCTGAGCCGGAAGCGTTCGGCCTGGCCAATGCGCTCGGGTGGTATGTGACAAAGCATGCCGTAGGCGTGTTCTCGGCCCAGCCACCCGCCCAGCTCTATGCGGACATCGACGCCGATGCGCGGATGGATCGCCCGCCCGCACGCCGGGTGCTGGAGTCCTACGCCGGGCCGGCCGTCCTGGAGGCCTTCACGGTCCCCTATGACCGATCCGGATCACCATCTGCCGCGGTGATCACCGCTATCGCGCCGGACGGCTCCCGGGTGGTGCGGCGGGTCACGGACCGCGAGCTGATCGCGAGGTTGCTGTCATCGGACCCGCTCGGCTGGACACTGTCGTTCACCGCTGACGGCGTGTCCGTCGGTGCGGCCTCGTGGTCGCCGCTTCCCGCTCCCGCCGAGCCGCCGCTGATCGTCGAACGGCACGGACCGGTGACCGTCCTGCGGCTCAACCGGCCCGCGGTGCGCAACGCGATCGACCTGGCCACCGCTCGCGCGCTGGAACGCGCCGTCGACGACCTCGAGGCCGACCCGTCCGCCCGGGTCGCCGTGCTGACCGGAAGTGATACCGCCTTCTGCTCCGGAATGGATCTCAAGGCGGCCGCTCGCGGCGAATACCCGATCACCGAGGGTCGCGGCCTGCTCGGCATCACCGCCCGGCCGCCGCGCAAGCCGCTGATCGCCGCGGTCGAGGGCGCCGCACTCGCCGGCGGCTGCGAACTCGCCCTCGCGGCCGACCTGATCGTCGCCGCCGAGGATGCCCAGTTCGGCATCCCCAAGGTGAAGCGGGGCCTGGTCGCGGCGGCCGGCGGTGTGCTCCGGCTGGCCCGGTCACTGCCCCGCAGCACCGCCCTGGAACTGGCTCTGACCGGCGCGCCGCTGCCGGCCCGGCGCCTGCACGACCTCGGCCTCGTCAACCGGGTGACCTCACCCGGCAAGGCCCTGGAGATCGCGATCGAACTGGCGCAGGAGATCGCCGCCAACGCTCCCCTCGCCGTCCTGCTCTCCAAGCGCATCGTCGACGAGCACCGCGACTGGAACACCGCGGAAGCCTTCGACCGTCTCTCCGACATAGCCGGCGAGGTGATCGGCTCCGCGGATGCCGTGGAGGGAATCCGCGCCTACGCCGAAGGCCGAACCCCCCGATGGAAGGGCTTCTGATGAGCACGCTCGAGCACCTGCACGCGGTCCTGCGGATGCACCAGATCGGCATCGTCAACCTGACGCGCCCCGACCGGCTGCTGAAGATGGCCTCCACCAACGGCAAGCTCGGCCCGCAGGCAGCCTTGATCATGAAGGCCGCGTCCGAACACCCGGACGCGCCGGCGCTGACCGACGAGCGCGGCACGCTGACCTACCGGGAACTCGACGCGCAGTCCAACGCGCTCGCGCACGCGCTGAAGAGCTTCGGCCTGCCGGACCGGTCCGTCGTCGGTGTCCTCGCACGCGACCACCGGGGGCTGCTGCTGGCGATCAGCGCGACCGCCCGGGCGACGCTGCGGCTCGCGCTGATGAACACCGGCCTGGCGCCGCAGCAGCTCGCCCAGGTGGTCGAGCGGGAGAAGGTCAAGGTCCTGCTGCACGACGAGGAGTTCACCGACCTGACCGCGCAGGTGACGATCCCGCGTTACCTGACCTGGGGTTCCTCCAACGGGACCACCATCGAGGAACTTGCCGCCGGGCGGCCGGTCACCCCGCTGCCGCTGCCGGACCGGCCGGGTGGCTTCATCATCCTGACCAGCGGCACGACCGGGTTGCCGAAGGGCGCGCCCCGTACCAAGGTGTCGCCCCTGGCGAGCGCGCTGATCGCGGACCGGATCCCGTTCCCCCGGCAGGGCGCGGCCGTGTTCGCCTCGCCGCTGTTCCACAGCACCGGGTTCGGGGCGTGGACCGTCGGGCTGTCGCTGTCCAATCACGCGATCCTGCTGCGCCGCTTCGACGCCGAGCGCATCCTGGCCGCCATCGCCGAACACCGCGCCGAGATGCTGGTCGCGGTACCGACGATGCTCACCCGGATCCTCGCGCTCGGCCCCGAGACCATCGGCAAGTACGACACCTCGTCGCTGCGGTCCGTCTTCGTGGCCGGGTCCGCGCTGGCCCCCGACCTGACAGCCCGCTTCCAGGAACAGTTCGGCGACGTCATCTACAACGTGTACGGCTCCACCGAGGTCGCCGTCGCGGCGGTGGCCCAGCCGGCCGAGTCCCGGCGGGCACCCGGAACCGTCGGGAAGCCGCCGGTCACCGTGCACGTGGCGCTC
Organism: Actinoplanes sp. CA-015351; assembly: GCF_050955685.1. NCBI lineage: Bacteria > Bacillati > Actinomycetota > Actinomycetes > Micromonosporales > Micromonosporaceae > Actinoplanes > Actinoplanes sp. CA-015351. Next base: position 4,059,795 of record NZ_CP192102.1, on the reverse strand, counting down.
TTCGACGCCGACGGGGTTCGCGTCACGACACCGGGGACGATCGGGCGGGTGTTCGTGCGTACCGGCATCCCCTTCGAGGGCTACACCGACGGCCAGCACAAACAGGTCATCGACGGCTTCATGTCCACCGGCGACCAGGGCCACTTCGACGCCGAGGGCCTGCTCTTCATCGACGGCCGGGACGACGACATGATCATCTCGGGCGCCGAGAACGTGTATCCCGTGGAGGTGGAGAACCTGCTGACGGCCCGCGAGGACGTGCTGGAAGCGGCGGTGATCGGGGTGGACGACGCGGAGTTCGGCAAGCGGCTGCGGGCATTCGTGGTCCCGGTCGAGGGTGCGGTCCTGGAGGCGCAGGACATCAAGGACTACGTACGCGGATCCCTGGCCCGTTACAAGGTCCCCCGCGACGTGGTGTTCCTGCCGGAGCTCCCCCGCAACCCCACCGGCAAACTGATCCGCCGCGACCTCCCGACCGGCCCCCTCTGAGCCGGGGCGGCAGCCTCGCCGTCACCCCAGCAATCCGAGCCGAGCCCTTCGTGGGCTACGGCGCCGCGACCTGGCCGGCCATCGGGTTCTTACGGGCCACCCGGCACCGGCCGGCCTCGTCATCCGGACGGTGGAGACGTCGCATCAGCGGGTAGCCGATCAGCAGCACCCGGGCCATCACCCACGCCCGGGCGAACGAGCCGCCCCGGCCCAGGTGGTCGGCGTACCCGCGCTCGGTCATCAGCAGGTACTGCCGGAAACTGCGGTAGTCGCTGCGGATGCGGCGCGCGGACGTCTCGGCGACCAGGATCCGGGCGTAGTGCACGGCATGGCCACCCCGGTGCAGGTGGATGCCCAGGTCCAGGTCCTCGTGCATGTGCTCGGCGACGCACAGGGCCGGCGACACCGCCTGCCACGCGGTCCGGCGGATCACCATGTTGGCGCCGAACACCCAGTCGAGGCGGCGGCTGCGGCCGACACTGCACAGGCCGCGCAGCATCGCGTCGCCTCGGGCCACCACGCCGGGCATGGCCGAGTCGTAGTACCGGACCGGGCCGGTCGCCGCGTCCACCGCCGGATCGGCGAAGAACGCCCGCACCTGGGCCAGGTAGTTCGGCGGCAGCCGGGTGTCGGCGTCGATCCGTACGATCAGGTCGCCGGTAGCGGCGTCGAACCCGGTGTTGCGGGCGTGCTGAACGCCCTGCCGCACCTCGTGCAGCACGACCACACCGCGCAGCAGCGCCTCCGCGACGGTGCCGTCCGCCGAGTTGTTGTCCACGACGATGATCTCGTCAGCCGGTTCGGTCTGTGCGTGCAATGCGTCCAGGCAGGGCCCGATCACGCCCTGCTCGTCGAACGCGGGAACGACAACGGTGATCCGAGCCATGACCCACTCCTCGAAACAACCCCGCCGGAAGTTGTGATGAGGATCTCCGGGCCGCCTTCCCCGGTCAACGTCCACCCGGTTAACAGCTCACTCTCCGCAAACGAACAGTGCCGCGCCAGCCCGATCGCCAGCCGGCCGATCGCCCCGGCCCGATCCCCGCTCCGAGACGGTCCCCGCGACGTCCCAGCCCACGGTGTAGGGCAAGTCGAGTGTGGCGCGTACGAACTGGAACCGGACCTTATCCATCCGATGATCAGCAGCCTGCCCTTGCAGGTGCTGCGAAGCTGGCTGCACCGCGACCCGGGCGGCCAGCCAACCGGCTGGTCGGCAGCGCTGCGCGACCCGGTGACCGGGACGGCGGTGCGGGCCATGCACCGCGATCCGGCCCGGGAGTGGACGGTGGCGGATGACCACGGCAGCCGGCCTGCTGCGCCGCGGCGACCAGCCGTTACGCCACATCGCCACGCAGGTCGGTTACGGCTCGGAGTTCGCCCTTCGCCGCCGCGTTCAAACGGCGGTTCGGGGTCGCGCCAGGCCGTTATCGCCGGGCACGACCCTCAGCCGGGCGTCACTGATAGTCGCTGGGCGCGTCCGCGTCGCGCAGCTGGCGGTCCACATGGTCACGCAAGGCCGCCAGATATGTCGACGCCAGCTGGCCGAGCTGGCCGATCTCCTGCTCCAGGGCGGCCCGCTCGACCACGATGTTGGACAGCGCCACACCGTGGTCGCGCTGCGCGGTGGCCTCGAGGTTCTCCGCCGAGACCCGGGCCTCGGCGACGAACTGGTCGGCGCGGGCCTGCGCCTCGGCGACCAGGCCGTCAGCCTCGCTCCGGGCCTCACGCAGGTGATCGTCGGCGGTGCGCTGCGCCATCATCAGCACGCGCAGGTTCCGCTCGTCGCCTCCTCCGGCGCCCCCCGCGGGGCCGGCGGCACGTGCCCGTTCCAGCTCCGCCTGCAGGTCGCCGGCGTACTGCTCGGCCCGGTCCCGCTCGGCGGCGAGCTGAGCGAGCATGCCACGCAACTGGGCGAGGTCCTCGTCAGGCCTGTCGGGACGGTCGGGGCGGGTCGTCACCCGGCCGCGCAGCGAGCTGTTCTCCTCGATGAGGCGGGAAAGCTCCTGCTCGACCTCGTCGAGGAAGGCGTCGACCTCTTCCTCGCCGTAACCGCGCCGACCGGTCGGCGGCGATTTGAAGGCCATGTTCTGTATGTCGGCAGGGGTGAGTGGCATCCTGCTCCTCAGGCGGGGCATCGGTTCGGCAAGGCGCAGCCCAGCCTACGCGCTCGAAGCACTGATGTGGGTCAGCAGTGCCCGCAGAGCACCGGCAGGTGGGACCCGCGGACCGGCCCAGATGGCACGAAGGTCACGTTCCAGGCGCAGTCCCGTGATCGGCACGTGGCGCAGCCGCCCGGATCGGAGATCGTCACCGGCTGCCAGGCGGCTGACCACGGCCGGTGCCGCTCCGGCGAGCACCGCGGCCCGGACGGCGGCCGCGGTGGACAGTTCGAGGACGGGGGCCGCCTGGCGTACCTCGCCGCCCAGCGCCTCGCGCAGCGCGGCGGTGAGATAGTCCCGGGTTCCCGACCCGGGCTCCCGGGTGACCATCGCGGCCGCCGCCAGCTCGGACGCGGTCACCGGCTCCCGGCGCCGCGCCCACGGATGCCCCGGTGGCGCGACAAGCACCAGCTCGTCGTGGCCCACCACCCGGCTGCGCAGGCCGCGCGGCACCTTCGGCCCCTCGATGAACCCGAGGTCAGCGGTGTTCTCCAGGACCTGCTCGATGACGTGGTCGCTGTTCGTGGCGGTCAGCACCACCCGGATCGGCGTCTGCCCGCGCCGCGCCGCATCGGCCTGAAGCCCCACGAGCCAGCCCGGCAGCAGATGCTCGGCGACGGTGAGGCTGGCGCTGACCCGCAGCGTGCTCCGGCTGTCCTCACGCAGCGCCGCCAGCCCGGCGTCCACCTCGGCGGCCAGCTGCAGCAACCGGTCTGCCCACTCGACGACCACAGCGCCCTGCGGGGTGAGCTCGGCGCCGCGCGGGGTGCGGGTGGCCAGGCGCACGCCGGTCCGCCCCTCCAGCGCGGCGAGCCGCGCCGACACCGCCTGCTGACTGAGGCCGACCTCGCGGGCGGCAGCGCTGAGACTTCCGGTCCGGGCCACCGCGAGCAGCATCTCCAGGGCGGCGAGGTCCGGCATCCGGGGGCTCAAGGTCACAACCCCCGAGGGTACGGGTCACCGCAGCGACCTTCGGTGACCAGCAGACCCCTTAGAGTTCGTCGGGTGGCTAACCTTCGTGAGCAGATCATCGCCGAGCTCGGCGTGAAGGCGACCATCGACCCCGCGTCGGAGGTCCGCACCCGGGTCGATTTCCTGAAGGACTACCTGCGGTCCACTCCGGCCACCGGTTACGTACTGGGCATCAGCGGCGGCCAGGACAGCACCCTCGCCGGCAGGCTGTGCCAGCTCGCGTGCGCCGAGCTGCGCGCCGGCGGCCGCGACGCGACGTTCGTGGCGGTCCGGCTGCCCTACGGCGTCCAGGCGGACGAGCACGACGCCCAGGTGTCACTGGGCTTCATCGAGCCGGACAGGTCGGTCGCGGTCAACGTGAAACCCGGCGCCGACGCCTCAGCGGCCGCTGCCGCGACCGGCCTGGACCTCTACACACTGCGCGACTTCGTCCGGGGAAACATCAAGGCCCGCGAGCGAATGCTGCTGTGGTACGCCCTCGCCGGTGAACTCAACGCCCTGGTCGTCGGCACCGACCACGCGGCCGAGGCAGTGACCGGCTTCTTCACGAAATACGGCGACGGCGGCGTCGACGTGACCCCGCTGACCGGCCTGACCAAGCGCCAGGGCGCCGCGCTGCTGCGGGAGCTGGGTGCGCCGGAGAGCTGCTGGCAGAAGGTCCCGACCGCCGACCTGGAGGACGACCGGCCGGCGCTGCCGGACGAGGAGGCGCTGGGCCTGACCTACGCCGAGATCGACGACTACCTGGAGGGCGGGCAGGTCACGGCGGCGGTCTCGAAGCGGGTCGAGGATCTGTTCCGGGCCACCCGCCACAAGCGAGCGCTCCCGGTCACCCCGTTGGACGACTGGTGGCGTTGATCGTGCCTCACCCGGCCGTTACGACCCGCGCATGACACGGCCGGGCGCGTGAACGCCGGCCTCTGACCGCAGGCTCGGACGCAGGCAGTCGGCCACCACACCGCTGTCCGCCGCGCCCTCGGGAAGCGTGATGTCATCGGCCGGATCAGAGTCACCGGCGGCGACCACGTCCGCGTACGAGCGCCCGATACGCAGATCGACCACTGCCAGCTGAGCCGCACGTTTCCCGGCGACCTGCCGCACGTAGTCCATCGCTTGAGCCCGGACGGTGGCCCACCAGCTGTCCGGGGCCGCAAGCGGGAGGTGGACGACCGATCGAAGCACGTCAGCGAGCTTCGCGGCGCGGGACACGACGGTGGCGTCGTCGTTGAAGGCCTCCGCGCTGCGCAGAGCGATGATCTGATCTCCGAGATCGGTCGTGAAGCTGTCGATCGCCTCCTCCATCGGGACGAGGCCCTTCGGCGAGGCGTAGAACGCACGAGGATCCTCGCTGGCGAGCCACAGCATCTGCGTCGCCGCGGCACCAATGCCGCCTGAGGCAGGAAATGGCCGGCCGATCCAAATTCGTTTGATGTACTCGACGAGCATCCCCTCTCGGCTGGCGAACACGCCCACCTGGTCGTGGAAGGCCGGGATGAGGACGACCGGCTCATCCACGTCGGCCATCAGATGAACCCAGCCCTCGCCGGGTGTCATCCACTCGGGCGGAACGTTGTGGCCGATCCGGAAACGCCAGTACGCGAGCAGGTCCTCCGGCAGCCGCAGCAGACCGAGGTGGAACGAGATCCACTGCTGATGAGCCGTTGCCCCGGAGATCGGCTCGTCGCCGAGCCGTTCACGCACCCGGCTCGATGCCACGAAGTCCTCGAACGCCCACGCGATCTTCCGTCTCAACAGCAGAAGCCCTTCCGACGAGTCGATCGCGCCCTCGTAAGTGACATCAAAAGACGGGCCCACCTCGGGCGGCTCCGGCCGGGACCCGCTCACCACCATCACCGTTGCCGGCTCGTTTTCCACGGTCACCGGCAGTGGCTGCGCCCGCAGGTACGTCACCGCGTCCCGCATCCGCACCAGCAGGTCACCGTCTCGAGTGGGCGCCACATCAAGGCACTCGTCCGGCAGCACGATCCGCCTGACCAGCGTGCCCCGCTCCAGGTTCCATACCGACAGGTCACGGCGATGACGGTAGAAATTCCACTTCGAGGTGCTCACCGTGTCGAAGCTGACCGCGTGCGCGACCCCGCCGACCGTGAAGCAGCGCAAGCGGGTCCCTGGCTTGGTGACCGGGCTACCGACACGCAGGTCGCCGTCGTCACCCTGGAACCACACCGTGACCAGGACACCATTCACAATCGCCCGGTCCTCGTTCGGCGCGGCACGCGGCAGGGCTTCAACCGGCAAACCCCATTCGGCGGCGGCACTCTGCCAATCGTCGTTGGAGGCGGCTTCCTGGTGGGTTCGGACCAAGGCGCCGTTCACACCGTCCCGGAGGGCAATCTCATCCTGGGCGTCCGTCACAAGAACACGCCGACCGGCGAGGAAGCCGATCCCGACGCGCCGGGGTCTGCTGCCGGAGGCGACCCCGATGATGCTTTTCCCGGTGCCCGCAGCCAGCAGGGCGACAATGCCCCCGCTGTAGGCCACCGCGACGGTGCCGTCGTCGCCGGCCGCGATCGCCTCGGCTGTCATGTCCGCGGGTGGCCGCGTCGACCAGGCCGGGCTCCACGGCAGCCCGTTCCCGTCCGTCCGCCTCGACAGCCTGTCCACGAGTTCGTCCTGGCCATGGATGGAGGCGGCCACGGCCAGCTGGGTCCGCCGTTCGTCACCGGCGGCAGCCAAATTCTCCACCGCCGGAAGCCAATCCGCCCCGGCAATGTCCAGCTGATCCAAATCGGCCTGGACGAGGAACTCCGGGTCGGTCAGGAGGCCGGCGACCTGTCCGGCCTCCTGGGCGTGCTGCACGGCGTGCCGCAACAGGTACGGCACGGCCAGGTCCCATCGCCGGACACCGAACCCACCCGGGTCCAGATGATCAAGCAGGCCCTCGAAGATCAGCGCGGCGACCTCATCGGCGGCCGGCCCGTCGGGACCCGGCTGACGCCGCAGGTGGTCGGCCAGACCTTGATGGAACAGCCGGTACACCGAGATCCCGTCGACATCGGTGGCTCGTCGCAGGTAGAACCCGGCCAGCTTCAGCATCTCGTCGCTTGACGGACCGGGCGACGCCGGGGCGAGACGCCGGGCCGCCGCCTCCGCGACGCTCACCGGCATCCCCTCCCCGCGTGCGTGGGCGAGGACCGTCAGGATCGGACGCAGCCAGGGGCTCGCCTCCCGGGTCGAAAGATCTAGTTCGAGAAGGCTCTCCAGCGACCGCGGCACCTTCCGGGCGATGTGCCACGCCTTCCGGTTCTCCTCGATCGGCTGGTAGGCGGTGACGAGGTGGTGCGCATACATCCCGGCGATCAGAAACGGTCCCGGCGGCCGGTCCTCGGAGGTCAAGGTCTCCGCGACACCCTGCGCGAAGGTCGCCCGGGCGCCGGCGTACTCCCGCTTGTCGTAGGGCGGGTAGGCGTAGAGCAGCTTGTAGACGTACCCGTCCAGCTCCCGGCTCAGCCGGTCGACCGGCACCTGATCGAGGTCCACCAGGCTGTCGTCCGAGCGTGCCATGCCCAGAATCCGCCCGAACTCGCTCCACGGCCGCATCGCCAGGAGCATCCGGCAGATCGGCTTGCCGTCCTTGCGGGTGATAGTCAGGAGCGGCAGCAGCAGCTGATCGATCAGATCGCCGGGTTTCTCCGCCTCGTCGAGCGCGTCGATCACCACGATCGGCGGCTCGCCGGATTCGAGCTCGGTCAGCAGTGGCTCGTCGCCGGAGAGACCCAGCTGGTTCATGAGCGACGCGCTGATCTCGGCAACGGTTCGATGCCGCGCGTGCACGGCCGCGAACCGCCGATTCACCCGCGGCACCCGCTGCACATGCCGCCACACCGGCTCGGTGGGCCCGCTCAGGACCGGGTGCGCCGCACACACCACCACCCCGACGAGCGCACTCTTGCCGGATCCCGGACCACCGACGACAACCCGTAGCAGCCGAGCATCAACGCCGTCGAACCAGTCCGACAGTGATCGCAGCTCGTCCTCACGCCCGCTGAAACACCCGGCCGCCGCTCCCCCGTAACCCGACGCCCGCGTCATGAAGTGCGACGCGTCCAGCGCCTCGTCCACATCCGCCAGGAACGGCTCGATGCCACTGTCCACCCGCGGCCGCGCCTGCACGATCGGAGCGGTCACGAACCGCGGATTGGGAAAGAACGGCAGGTCGACCGGGTCGTCCGCGAGATCCACCAGACTGGACGTGACCTGCTGCGCCAGCTCGTTCTCCCGGGCCGCCAGGCTGATCACCTCGCGCCGGATCTCCCGCGCCACCGTCGGCAGCGGAATGAACGGCGTCGCCGGCCCGATGTCCAGCCCGCCCGCGTGCAGCCTGCGCAACACGTTCGCGACAGCCGTGCTGAACCGCCCGCCGTAGGCCTGCTGGTTCGCCTCACAGGCCGCGATCACCCAGGCCCTTCGCTTCGCGAGGGCCACCAGTTGCCATCCCGCGCGCGGCACGCTTCCGGCATGGCACAGATCAAGAAAAAACAGGGTACGGGGTAAACGAGCATCACTGTCGACCCGCTGCACCAGCGCATCAACGTTGTTGAATCCTGCCTCGAGACCGTCATGTCCGAGAATGCACAGGGAACCCCCGGCGTTCAGATAGCCGTGGCTGACCACGTGGACGATGAGCAGATCGTCGGCGCCGAGCCCTTCGCAGGCGTCCCGGATCAGGTCGGTGATCGCGTCTCCGGCGAGGTCCTCACCGGCCGGGATCCGCACATATCCGTACGACCCCAGCGCGTCGGCGACATCGTCGGCCCGACCCGGCGCAAAGGCCAGCGCCCGCCCACCGGGCCCCTCCTCGGCATCGACCCGCGCCCCGAACCGCTCGATCCCGAGCGTGAGAACCCGCAGCCGACCCGGTGGTGCGCCGGTCACGAGTCGCGCCCGTAGATGACCCGGCCCCACCGATGCGCCCCACCGGCGGGACCGAGCAGCGCCGGCCGCAGGACGTCGAGAACCCGTCCGATGTCACCGGGTTCGGTGACGGCCACCGCGATGTCCTGCTGAAAATCCGTCATGCCTCGCGCCCGGACGTCCCGGTACATCTCGGTGGTCCGGGGCTCGCTGACCGTGAGATCGGGCGCGTGCCGTTCGGCCAGGAGTTGGACGAGGCTCATCGGGAGGCGCCGCCTCGTGTCGATCCAGCTTCCACGCGCGGGTGCCGGCGTGTGCACGATCGAGCGGAGCGCCTCGGCGACCCGGGCGGACTGGTACACCAGGAGTTCCCCGCCGTTGGCCCGATTGAAGTCGGCGATCCGGTCAGCCAGCAGTTTCGTGAACCAGTCCTGGGCATCCGTCGCCGGTGCCAGCGCCTGCCCCGTGGCGAGCATCGCCGTGCGATCGGCCGACGCCAGCCACAGCATCTGGTCGGCGACCACCCCGATCTCCGGGTAGTCCCTCACCGCGGACCGCGGCCATGGCCTCGATGGTCGGGCCGGATCCCGCACCACCACCTGAACCTTCTCCGACGGGGGCACGTCACCACTCGCGACCACCCCGGGCACGTCGTGGAACGCGGGGACGAGAATCGTGTTCCCGCCCCGCTCGGACGGCAGCCGGGTCCAGCCCTCGTCCGGAGTGAACCATCCTTGGGGCATGGTTATCAGCGACAAACGACTGCGCCACTCCGCGCTGAGGTTGGGCGGCAGCCGCAGCAGGCCGAGATGAAACGACAGCCATCGCTCCGCCGGCGCGCTGCCGGCCACGGCGTCCGGGCCGAGCAACCGCCGCACCTCGTCTGATGCGGCGAACTCCTCGATCACCTGCTTGATCCGGTCATCAAGTGTGCTGAATCGTGCCGTACGCGGGGAAGGGACCGCAGCGGGCCGGCGAGCCGCCGCCGGTGGCGGCTCAGCACGCAGGTAGGTGACGGCTTCCCCCGTCCTGACCACCAGATCCCCCTCGCCGGCCGGCATCACGTCGACGCAGGGCCGGGGCATCACGATCCGGCGAACCACGGACTCGCTCGCCAGGTTCCACACCGTCACGTCGTGCCCGGCGCTGTCCCATCGGACCGCGTGTGGCACTCCGCCGAGGGAGAAGCACCGCACGAAACCCGAGCCCTCGGCCAGGTCGACCCTGGTCCGGAGGCCGCCCTCCGGCGTGAACCACACGGAGACCAGCACACCACCGACGATCGCCCGGTCCTCACCCGGCGGGTCGGGCAGCAACACATCGATCGGGAAGCCCCACAGGACGGAAGCCCGGATCCAATCGTGATCGGAGTCGGGCATGGGTAGGCCGGCCACCTGCCGGCCGTTCCGGTAGTCCCAGAGCCTGGCGTCACCGTCACCGAACGTGGCAAGAACCGGCCGTCCCGCGACATTCCCGAAGACCATCCGCGACGGCCGCCATCCGCTGCTGAGGGTCGCGAGCCGCACGCCGGACGCCGACAACACGTCGACCTGCCCCTCGAAGGCGACCGCGATAATGCCGTCGTCGCCGACCGCCGCGGCGCTGACCACTACTGTCTCGTTCACCGCCGCCGTACCGGGCGCGCGCAGCCGCCACGACGTGGACCAGATCGGACTCCACGCGAGCCCTTGCCCGCCGGGCCGCCGGAAGAACCTTTCGGCAGCCCTCTGGTCACCGGCGATCGAGGCCGAGATCGCGAACTGGGTCCGGCGCTCGTCGCCAACCGGCACGATGGGCGCCCCGATGCGCTCCTCGATCCAGGGCGCGTCCCCGGGGCCGGCGTGAACCAGGAATTCCGCGTCTTCGACCATCTCATCAACGGCTCCCGCGTCCCGGGCGAGATCCACCGCGTGCCGCAGCAGATAGGGCTCGGCCAGGTCCCATCGCCGCACACCCCACCCGCCGGGATCCAGGTGGTCGAGCATCGCCGCGAACATCTTCCGGGGCACGCCCGAGAAATCTCCCGGCCCGGCGACCGGCCGGGCCTTCAGGTGATCGGCCAGCCCTTGGTGGAACAGCCGGTACAGCGACGTCCCGTCCACATCGGTCGACTGGCGCAGGTAGAACCGGCCCGCCGACCCCACCACCTCGTCGATCTCGTCGCGGGTCGGTCCCGGCACGCCCGGGACCAGCCCTCGTGCCGCGGCGCCGGCGAGCACCGCCGGCATGCCCTCGCCGCGCGCGTGGGCGAGGGCCGCCAGGATCGGACGCAGCCACGGTGTTTCGGTCCGCGTCGACAGGTCCAGCTCCAGCAGGTCCTCCAGGGACCGCGGCACCCGCCGGGCGATCTCCCACGCCTTCTCCGTCTCGGCGACCGGCTTGTAGGCGGTGACCAGGTGATGGGCGTACATCCCGGCGACCAGGAACGCGCCCGTGGGGCGGTCGCCGGTGGTGAGGACCTCCGCCACCCCGGCCGCGAAGGTCGCCCGCGCTCCCGCGAAGGGCACCTCGTCATAGGGCGGGAACGCATACAGGAGCCGATCCACGTACTGATTGAGATCGGTCTTGAGCTGTCGCTGCGGGACCGTGTCGAGATCGATGAGGCCGTCCCCGGCGGCAGCGGTCAGCTCGGCGAACTCCTCCCAGGGCCGCATCGCGACGAGCAACCGGCAGATCGGCTGCCGGTCGGCCCGGACCGCCGTTGCCAGCGGCAGGAGCAGCGACGACACCAGCGCGGCGGGGTCCGAGGCCTCGTCCAGGGCGTCGATCACGACGATCGGGACCTCGGACGACAGCGACGTCATCTGCGCCAGCAAAGGCTCGTCCGGAGACAGTCCGAACTGGGCGATCAGCGACCCGGTCACCTCGGCGAGTGTCCGATGCCGCACATGCACGGCAGCGAATTGCCGCTGCACCGAAGGGGTTCGCCGCACATTTCGCCACACCGGCCGGGTGGGCACGTGCAGAACAGGATGCGCCGCGCAGACCAGAATGCCGACGAGAGCGGATTTACCGGCACCGGGACCACCGGTGACGACCCGGAAACGGTGGGAATCGTGCCCGTCGAACCAGTCCGACAGGATCTGCAATTCGTCGTCGCGGCCGCTGAAACAGCCGGCCGCCGCGCCGCCGAATCCGGAGGCCCGGGTCATGAAATGCGAGGCGTCCAGCGCCTCGTCCACGTCCGCCAGAAATGGCGCGACGCCGCTGTCCACCCGGGGCCGGGCCTGCACGATCGGCGCGGTCACGAACCGGGGGTTCCGGAAGAACCGCAGGTCCGGCACGTCCTCGGCCAGATCCACGAGGCTGGACGTGACCTCCTGGGACAGGCCGCGTTCCCGGGCAGCGAGCGCGACCACCTCACGCCGGATCTCGCGGGCCACCGTTCGCAGCGGAATGAACGCCGTGGCCGGGCCGATGTCGGCGACGCCGTCGCGCAGAACGGAAGCGGCCGCTCTGCTGAATCGTCCGGCGAACGCCGACGCGTTCGCGTCGCACGCCGCGATCACCCACGCGCGGCGTTTCTTGAGCGAAACCAGCTGCCATGCGGCGCGCGGAACGCTCCCGGCATGGCAGAGATCGAGCAGGAAGAGGGTACGGGGTAAACGAGCGTCACTGTCGACCCGCTGCACCAGGGAATCAACGTTGTTGAAGCCTGCTTCGAGCCCGTCGGGACCGAGAACGCACAGTGAGCCGGCGGCATTCAGATAACCGTGACTGACCACGTGCACGACCAGCAGATCGTCGGCGCCGAGCCCGTCGAACGCTCCCCGGATCAGCTCCTCGATCGCGTTCCCGGACAGGTCGGAGCCGGTCTCCGGGACGTGCCGCTGATAGCCGAAACCGGACAACGCGGCCGCTACCTCATCTGCCCGCTCAGCCGCGAACGGCAACGATCGGTCACCGGGGCCTTCCTCAGAGTCACCGTCGCCGCCGAATTCGCCGATCCCGATGGCGAGAACCCGCAGTTTTCGCGCCTCGGGATCGTCGTGGGAGGCGACCGTCACGCGTCCACCATAGAGCGACGGCGGCGTCACGCCCGATCACCCGATCGATCAATTCGAGCACCGGCCAGGCGGTCAGGTCCGGCTCGCGCCGGGCCCAGGTCACCACCGGAGATGGTACGGGGATACAAGCTCAGCTTGTGTCTCCACAACAACATGCCTGCTACCGGGCGGGCCGGACCTCCGCGATCGTGTAATCGTGAGCCCCTACGCCGAACCCCTGCTCCGGCCGACGCCGTCCCCGCGCCGCGCGATCATCCCCGCGACGCCGTCCGAAAAGCGGGCGATCACGCCGAACTGGTTCGCGTCGGTCATGGGTACCGGCATCGTCGCCACCGCCGCGGTGTCGCTGCCGGTCGGCGGATCGGTTCTGCGCCCGGCCGCGACAGTGGTGTGGCTGCTCGCCGGGGCCCTGCTGGTCCTCCTGCTCACCCTCGCCGCCCGGCGCTGGCGAACCGTTCTGGATCACGCGGCCGACCCGGTGATGGCGCACTTCTACGGCGCCCCGCCGATGGCCGTGCTGACCGTCGGTGCTGGAACGCTGCAGTTCGGCCCGGCCCTGATCGGGCCGGCGGGCGCGCTCGCCATCGCCTGGACGCTCTGGTTCGCCGGCACCGGGGCCGGCCTGTTCGCGGCGGTGGCCGTGCCCTACCTGCGGTTCACCCGGCACGCCGCCGATGCCGATGCCGATGCCGGCATCGGCGACAGAACCGCGGCCTTCGGTGGCTGGCTCATGCCGGTCGTGGCGCCGATGGTCTCGGCGGCCACCGGGGCGCTGCTGGTCCCGCACGCCCCGGCCGGGCAGGCACGGCTCTCCCTGCTGCTCGGCTGCTACGCGATGTTCGGGCTCAGCCTGGTCGCCGCCCTCATCACGATCACGATGATCTGGCAGCGGCTCGCCCTGCACGCGATCGGCCCGGCCCGGATGGTGCCGGCGCTCTGGATCGTCCTCGGCCCGATCGGCCAGGCCGTTACCGCCGCGAACCTGCTCGGCGGGGTCGCGGGGACGGCGCTTCCGCACGCGTACCAGCAGGGGTTTGAAGCGCTCGGGATCGTCCTGGGCGTGCCCCTCTGGGGTTTTGCGTGCCTGTGGGCGAGCCTGGCGGCGGCCGTGACCGTGCGGACCGCGCGCCAGGGGCTGCCGTTCTCGCCGACCTGGTGGTCGTTCACGTTCCCGGTCGGCACCTGTGTCACCGGCACGTCCGCGCTGGCCGCCCACACGGGCTCGGTGATGTTCGAGGTGGTGGCGGTGGTCCTCTACGTCGCGCTGGTCGCCGCCTGGCTGACCGTCGGTGTCCGGACCCTGGTCAGTTCACCAGGCTGGGAGACGTTCCGAACGGGCCGACCCGGCCGGTGACCGTCGTCAGCCGCACCGTGCCGGTGGGGTGCGGTCGCCACGACGATGCCGGCCGTCCGGTGTCTCACGACCCCGCTGGTGCCGGCAGGCGGACGATGTCGGCGACTATCGCGCCCTCGCCGGTCATCCGGGCGGCCGCCGGGCTGTCGTAGACGACAAGCAGGCGGCCGTCCTCGGCCGGACCGATCAGGCCGATGCCCTCGGCGTGGTCGTCGCCCTCGCCGAACGTCAGCTCCCGCTCGCGCCGGATCTTGTCGGCGCGGACGATCTCCGGCATCTCGGCATGGCAGGCGTCCAGCCAGCGGTAGATGCGGACCGGACCGTCCAGATCCATCGTCGGGCCGGCCAGGATGAGCATGTCGTCACCGGACGGGCAGAGGTCGCGGACGCCCAGGCCGTCCAGGTCGAGCACGTGCTTGCGGTACGGCATCCCGTCCTCGAACTCGCGCAGCCGCAGGCGCGCCGGTTCGGCCGGGTTCACGTACGGACGGATCTCCAGGACGAACGCCCAGCCGCGCAGGACCGGGCCGCGCAGGCCGAGGTAGACCCGGTCGCCCTGGACCGCGATGCCCTCGATGTCCAGGCCGTTGTCCTTGCTCGGGATCGCCAGGAACGCCGACAGGTGCTCGTCGTAACGCAGCAGCTCGCGCAGGTTCTCGTGCGGGGCGAGGCTCGCGGCCTGATGGACGACACCGTCGTACGACGCGGAGGGGACCAGGGTGGGCAGGTCGTCGACGTCGACGACCGGGATGCGTACCAGGAGCTGGCGGTTGTCCTGGCCGGTGATCCGGGAGAGGCGCTTGAGCGCTTTCGCTCCGGAGTGGCGGTCCTTGATCTGACGGCGGCGCAGGCTGTGCGAGCCGACCGCCCAGAGGAACCGGCCGGTGCGGGCGATGCCCTCGATGTCGGCTTCCTCGTCCGGGTCCTGGCCGGGCAGCGTCACGAAGTCGGCGAGGCGGAAGGTCCGCTCGTCGCCGTACTCGGTGGGCTTGAGCTCGTCGTTGGCGGTGAGGCGTTCGATGGAGGCGGTCTCGTCACCGGCCAGCCAGATCACCTTGCCGTCGGTACGCACCGCGGAAAGGTTCGTGTGGGTGGCCGCGTCCTGCGAGGCCTGGCCGAACCAGAGGAGAACCGTCCGTTCAACTGTCACAAGGTCACATGGTGGCAGCCGGAGTCACGTCGCAGGATCGGAAGACCGGTCAGCAGGCGGGAACAGTCGGTCCACGGCTGCGACAACGGCGTCCCGGCCCACCGGGGACATGGCCAGCTGGCTCACGAAGATCAGGATGTCGCTCGGGTTCCACGACGGGTCCAGGTCACCGGCCTGCTGAGCGGCCCGCACCTTCTCGATCTTGCGAGCGGTGGAGAGACGGACCGGGTCGTCCGGATCGGGATCGGCAGGTTGCGGTTCCATCTGGGTCCACTTCAGCAGCCGGACCTGCTCGGGGTGGCTGCTGACGTAGTCGTGCATACGTCCCGCGTACCCGGGAAGGTCTTTGGGGTCGAGGCGGGCCGCCTCGGTGATGGCGGCGATCTCCCGCGCCAGAACCTGCTGGCAGAGGGCTTCTTTGCTGCGGTAATAGGCGTAGATGCGTTTTTGGTTTGGTCAACTCGGCAGGAGCTTCTCGTGCGGCACAGGACACTCGGACAGCAGGGCTTGACCGTTTCCGCACTCGGATACGGCGCCATGGGGCTGCATCTCGCCTACGGCCCCGGCGACGAGCAGGAGGGCATCGCCACGATCCGGCGCGCCCACGAGCTAGGCGTCACGTTCTTCGACACCGCCGGGCTCTACGGCTGGGGTGAGAACGAGAAGGCCGTCGGCAAGGCTGTCGCCGGTTTCCGCGACGACATCGTGATCGCCACCAAGTTCGGCTTCACCCGCGAATACGGCTTCGACAGCCGGCCGGACCACATCCGCGAGGTCGTCGAGAACAGCGTACTTCGGGCTCAGCGAGGCCGGACCGGAAACGATCCGCAAAGCGCACGCGGTCCAGCCGGTCTCGGTGCTGCAGACCGAGTACTCCCTCTTCGAACGCGACGCCGAAACCCTCTTCCCTGCTCTGACCGAGCTGGGCATCGGCTTCGTGCCGTACTCGCCGCTCGGCCGCGGTTTCATCACCGGCGCCGCGCAGCCGGCCGAGGCCTACGACGAGACCGACATGCGCCGCCACGACCCCCGGTGGCAGCCCGGCAACTACGAGAAGAACCTTGCTTCGGTACGCGCACTGAGCGCCCTCGCCGCCGAAAAGGGAGCAACAGTGGCGCAGCTGGCGCTGGCGTGGCTCCTCGCCCAGGGCCCGCACATCGTGCCGATCCCGGGAACCCGCAGCATCAAGCGGGTCGAGGAGAACATCGGCGCCGCCGCCCTGACATTGACCGAGTCCGACCTGACCGCGATCAGCGAGATCCTCCCGGCAGGTGGCCACGGCGCCCGGTACGCCGGCCAGAACGTGCCCGTCTGGATCTGATCCGGCGCGGGTGACGATTGGCAGGGTGCTGAGTCGTCATCGTGGTGGAAGCAGCCAACGGGAAGGATCGGGTCATGCGTTACGCGCTGTTGATGCACTACCGGGAGCCGGGCGAGGGCGAGCTGAGCGAGGAGATGATGCGCGAGGCCCAGAACGCCTTCGACGCGTACGCGAAAGCCTTACGGCAGGCCGGCGTTCTCCTCTCCGCGGACGTACTCACCCCGTCGATGGTCACGACGACGGTGAGCCGGCCGGACGGTGACCTGCGGGTGCAGGACGGTCCGTTCGCCGAGAGCAAGGAAGCCCTGGCCGGAGTGTTCCTGGTCGACGTGCCGGACCTCGACGCGGCGATCGGCTGGGCGGAGAGATGTCCCGGCGCGCAGTGGGGCGCTGTGGAGATCCGGCCGGTCGCAACGAGTTTCCTCGACGGTGCATGGACCCGTTAGCCGGCGCTGAGGTGGCCGCCCGGGACAGTTACGGGCGGCTCCTCGCCCTGCTCTGCGCGGCCACCAACGACGTCGCCGCGGCCGAGGACGCCCTCGCTGACGCGTTCGAGCGGGCCGTGCGTACCTGGCCTGAGCAGGGTGTTCCGGCCAACCCGGACGCGTGGCTGCTCGCCGTGGCCCGTAATCGGCTGCGGGACTGGTGGAAGTCCGCCGCGGTGCGCCGGACCGTCGCGCTCGACCCGGACCGGGACGCGCCGGCGTACTTCGACTCCCTCGACGCGCTCCCCGATCGGCGGCTCGAACTGATGCTGGTCTGCGCGCATCCGGCGATCGACCGGGCCGTGCACACCCCGCTGATGCTCAACACCGTGCTCGGACACACCGCCGAACAGATCGCCCGGGCCTTCTCACTGCCGGCGGCCACGATGGCCACCCGTTTGGTACGCGCGAAAAAGCGGATCACAACGGCCGGCATCCCGTTCCGGATCCCCGGGCGGGAGGTGCTGCCGGACCGGATGGCGGCCGTGCTGGAGGCCGTTTACGGCGCGCATGTGATCGATGGGGCGGGCGCGGGACGCGTACCCTCGGAGTCTCTGCACCTGAGTGAGGTTCTCGCGCAGCTCGCGCCCGGTGATCCGGAAGTGCGTGGCCTGGCCGCGCTGGTGCTGCTGTCGCAGGCGCGGGCCGGTGCGCGGCTCGACGACGGCCGGTTCGTGCCGCTGTCCGATCAGGATCCGGCGCTGTGGGACCGGGGTCTGATCGAGCGGGCGCACGAGCATCTGCGGGCGGCGCACGCGCAGGGACGGGTCGGCCGTTTCCAGCTGGAGGCAGCGATCCAGGCGATGCACTGCGCCGGCGCGGCCGATCCACGGACGCTGCTCGGGTTGCACCGGGCGTTGCACACGCTCGCGCCGTCGCTCGGTGGCGGTGTCGCCCTGGCCGCCGTCACCGCCGAGACGGACGGGCCGGCCGCCGGGCTGGAGCTGCTCGATGCGTTGCTGTCCGCGGCCGGCGCGCAGGGCAGCCGCTTCCAGCCGGCCCGCGCGGTCCGCGCCCATCTGCTCACTCGGCTCGGGCGCCGTTCGGAGGCGAAGGTGGAGTATTCCGCAGCGATCACACTTGCCAACGATCCGGCCGAGCGGGATTACCTTCGATCACTCCTCTGAGCCGGTGACGCGGTTCTGCTGCTACCGGCATGCACGGATTCCAGTAGCGCCACGGTCGAGCGGAGTTCGTGCGGCTCGTGGGCACGTCCGCCGCGCAGCGAGGCAAGGGCGGCACGGGTGAAATGGCCCGCGACAGTCTCTCGATCCGACTCATGCAACACATCATGGCCGATCGATATCCGCTCACTGCAGCGCAAGCCCTCGGCGAGCAGGGTTCGGCCATCGCACCGGACCTCGCAACGCTCGATGCTGGCGGTGAGTGCCGTCGACAGACGCAGCCGGGCCACTCCCGCCGGACCGTGAAGGTCGAGGTCGGCCCGGTGCGCGTCGAGCAGATGGACGATCGCTTCGATCGGTTCGTCACGGCCCTGCCGAAGCAGTTCCGCGGCCAGATCAACGTGATGGAAGAAGGTGTTCCACAGCGGTCCCCCGCCGCGCTGCAGGTCTCGCCGCCACGGCTTGGCAAAATAGCTGTCGTGTCGTGGCCAGTTGACCTCCAGCCGTAGATCGATGCGGCCGCCGTCGCGAGCGAACGCCGCAGCGTGGCCGAAAACAGGCATCGAACGGTACGGAATGATGCAGCGCACGCGGCCTTCGGCTGATTCCATCCGATCGAGGTCGGCAACGCGCAGGGCCGGTGGCTTCTCCACCAGCACGGCGACGCCCCCGGCGGCCGCTTCGATCGCCAGCGCCACATGGGTGTCTGGCGGAGTCAGGATCATCACGGCGTCGGGAGCCTGGGCGAGCAGTCCCGTCAGGTTGTCCACGGCCGGTCGACCGGCGTCGGCTAGGCGCGCCCGGACAGCGGGGTCGCTGTCGGCGAAGAGCAGATCGGGCGGATCGAAGCCCCTGCCGAGATAGTCGGCGTACTTACCAGCCACATCGCCGAACCCGACCAGACCAACCCTCATCGGGTCTTGCGCATTCGCAGGTCGTGCGGTTCGAGGCCGAGTCCGTCCACGACCGCGCGCGGTGGCCGGGCGGTCACTGGCGCTACCGCAACGCGTGGCGCCGGCTGCGGCGGGAAAGACGGCGCCTCCGGTCGAGACCGGCGGGCGCCGCGCCAGTACGCGAGAACCGCCCGCCCCGCCTGGGTGTCGGGGTGCTCCGGCCCGAGCACACGCCGGCAACGATCGACGATTTCCTCCAACAGTGTTGCCGCCTCCGCTGCTCGACCGGTGTTCCCGAGACAGTCACCGAGATTGAGCCGGACCAGCAGAGTGTCCGGGTGGTCCTCGCCGAGCGCGTCCCCGCAATCGGCCGCGAGTGTTTCGAACACCACCACAGCGTCCTGGCCGGCCTCATCGAGCCAGTACGCGGCGTTGTTGCGGAACGCCAGGGTCAACGGGTGCGCCGCGCCGAGCACGTGGCCGCTCACGAGGGCCAGAGCACCGAGGAGATCGGCCGCCTGGTCAGGGAGCCCCGACGCGCCGACCCATCGCGCATGCTCGGCGCGGGCGGCGAAAGTGTCGGGATGATCGGGTCCAAGGACGCGGACGTAGTCGCGCTTGAGGAGCTCGCTCTCGGCGACGGCCGAGGCGACGTCGCCGAGCTCACCCTGACAGCGGGCATGAAACAACCGGCTGATCAAGGTGGCCGGATGGTCGCGGCCGAGTACCCGGATCCGGTCGGCGATCACCGAACGGAACTGGTCGGCCGCTGACCGCGGATCGCCGTTGATCGCCGTCCAGAGTGCCACCCGACTGCGGGTGTGCAAGGTGTGCTGGTGATCCGGGCCGAGCACCCGTGCACGGTCGGCCAGCAGCTTGCGATAGAGCTCCAAAGCCCGTGCCGGATCGCCGGCAAGACTGGTCCAGTACGCGAGCCGGGCCCGGGTATGCAATGTCTGCGGATCGTCGGCACCGACCGCGAGAGCCCGGTCCCGTTCCAGATCGCGGTACAACTCCATGGCATCGCGCGGCCGCCCGCTCTCGCCGATCCAACGAGCGTGAACGCTGCGGGCGAGCAGGGTTTCCGGGTGTGCGGCGCCGAGCGTCCGGGTGCGGCCCGACACCACAGCGGCGAGGACCTCGGCGGCTCGGCGCGGGTCACCCAGCATTCCCGTGATCAGGCCGGACTCGTACCGCATCGCCAGGGTCTCGGCGTGATCGGGACCGAGACTGTCAATGCTCTCGCTGAGGAACTCCGCGCACATCACCGCCGCCCGGCGCAGGTGCCCGGCCTCGTTCATCCAATGGATCAACGTGCGTTTCGCGGTGATCGTCTTAGGGTGTCCCGGTCCGTGCGCCCGGACCATGGTGTCGACCGCACCACGGGCTAGCGCGACCGCTTCCTGAAGGTGGCCGAGTTCGCCGGTGCAGTCCGCGAGAGGCACCCCGGCGTCCGGCAAGCCCCCGGCGAAGGCAACATGGAAGGCCTGGGCAGCGGCGGCCAGGTCGTAGCCGCGCTGGGCGGCGAGGCCGAACGCAAAGGCCTCGGCCGGGTCGTCGGAGCCGAAGGCAAGCCGACGGTCGTGCTCCGAGCTCTCAGCCATGTTCACTGCCAATGTTCGAAGGCTTCGATCCTCAGAATGCCATGGGTTTGCGGACTCCGGAACTTCCTTGCTGCGACCGGCGCTCAGCTCAGCGGCATGATCAGCCGATCGATTCCGGCATCGATGGCCGTCACGTCGGCCAACGGTGAGCCCACCGGCACCCGGTGGACAGCCGTCATCGCCCAGTCTGCGGCCGCCGCCAGACCACGCAGATCGGAGCGGATCCGGACCGTGGCAGAGCCGTCCAGCACCGGCCAGGCGCCGGCGTCACGCACAGTGATCACTGGAGTGCCGAGCAGATGCGCCTCCCGGATGGCTCCGCCCGAGTCGGACACCAGAAAACGAGCCGAGCGGATCGCGCGCAGGAAGGCACGGTATCCCTGCTCCGGCAGCACAACCACCGGCAGACCGGCCAGAGCCCGCGGCAACAGCGGGGCGGCACGCGGATGCGAGACCCATCGAACCGGAACGCCCCGGTTGCAGAGCGTCTCCGCCACGTGCCGCAGGAACTCCCATCGCATGTGCTGGGGGCGGTGCATGGTGACCAGTGCGCCGGCCTCTTCGCCCGCACCGGCCTCTTCGCCCGCACCGGCCTCTTCGCCCGCACCGGCTTCCTCGCCCGCACCGGCCTCCTCGCTCATCCGCAGGAACCAGCGATACGCGAGGTCACCGGTCCGCAGCACCTCGCCCCTGAAGCCCTCGGCTGCCAGATTGTCCACTGCTTGCCGGGTCACGCACAGTGCCAGGTCTGCTGTGAGGTCGACAAGCCGGGTGTTGAAGTCCTCCTGTTCCTGCGGGTCTCGCCGTTCGCCAGCCTCGACGTGCACCAGCCGCAGCCCCGCCAACCGTGCGGTGAGCGCGCCGGCCACGGCCGGATTCGCGTCGCCGAAGACCACCATCGTCGTCCCCGGCGGCCAGTCCCGGGCCAGCCCGTCAAGCTGCGTCAGGGTGCTCGCGAGCACGGCAGCCGGGGTACCCCGGTCCGCATGCGTGAGCCGTACCCCAGGGCGCAACCCGAGCTCGTCGAAAAGGCGGCCGGCGAGTGTCGCGGCGTGGTGCTGACCGGTGTCGATCACCAACCGGGGCAGATGCCGGCCGGAACGATCCTCCCAGCGGTCCAGTTCGTACATCAGAGCGGCCGCCTTGATGTACTGGGGCCGGACACCCGCCACGATCACGCACAGGTTGATCACGGGGACAGCCAGTGGTGGTCCGGTAGAGCCGGCCGGGCCCGGCCCCATCGGGCTGTCCGTCCGCGAAACATCTCGACGTGGGCAGCCAGCGCGCCGCCTGGCCGAGGTGGCCGCCCGGAGCGCAACGCGTCCTCCCACTCGGCCTGGTCGTCC
Source organism: Actinoplanes sp. CA-015351 (assembly GCF_050955685.1). NCBI lineage: Bacteria > Bacillati > Actinomycetota > Actinomycetes > Micromonosporales > Micromonosporaceae > Actinoplanes > Actinoplanes sp. CA-015351. The sequence continues at coordinate 4,038,016 of NZ_CP192102.1, read as the reverse complement.
GCGCCGATGCCGCCGCGTTGCAGGCCGATGGCGTTGACGGTTGCCGCCCGGGCTGGGTTCCCCTGCACCGTGACGCCCGGGGATACGTGCCGGGTGACCACTGCGCCCATGCCGCACATGGCGAACGCGCCAACCACCAGCCGGGGATGCACGCGCACCCCGAGGCCGAGGTTGGCCCGGTCTCCGACACTCACGTATCCACCCAGGGCCACGTGCCCCGCGACAATGACGTCGGTGCCGATTTCGACGTCGTGAGCGATCAAACCCAGCGGGCCGACTGACGATCGGTCACTGATTCGCGTCACCTCAGCGAGCGGCGCGTTGACCACGACGTGTTCGAGCAGCAGGACGTCTGCTCCGATCTCGACCCGGCCGGCCGGCATCCCGCCCTGCCGCAGGCCCGGGCGGCCTCGGGTGCCGACCATACAGCCGGCGGCGAGCACCGTTCGGTCACCGATGGTCACGGCGCCCTCGATCACACAGTTCGGTCCGATCTCGCAACCGTCGCCGATGACCACGTCCGGTCCGATGATGGCGCTGGGGGCGACAACGGATTCGGGCACCGGCGGCCACCCCTTCCACTGTCGTCAGATGCTCATGTCGGTCCCAGGAGGCATGATGACAGGTCCACATCCGCCTATCGGGAGGCACGGTGCGCCGGCACCCCAAGCTCTTGACAGTGACCGTGCTGACAGCCGTGCTCGGTCTCTTCACCGGGATCGTCACCAACCTGCTCAGCGACCAGATTCCGCCGGACATCGCCCGATTCGCACGTCCACTCTTCGCTGCCTGTCTGCTCGGAACCATTGTGCTCACCGTTCTGACGGTCCGCGGCAACCGCGGTGACGGTGGCAACCGGTTCAGGCCCGTCAAGGTCCGCACTCACACCGACCCCATCGCACTCGGCGTGCATCCGGCCGAACAGATCGGCACGAGCCGGTCGCCGGCGTATGTCGAGCGGGACATCGACCGTGAACTGGGCCTTATGCTGAAGCGGCACGGATTCGTGCTGGTCGTCGGCGAGTCCGCCGCCGGAAAGACCCGGGCCGCATATGAGGCGATGCGCCAGCACCTCCCCCGCCACTTGCTCCTGGTGCCGTCGGCGGCCGCGCCGCTCACCGACCTGCTCGATGTCTTCGCCAGGACCCGCCGCAGCGTCCTGTGGCTGGACGACCTGGAACGGTACCTGGGCACCAACGGCCTGACCGCGGCACTGCTGACCACGATGCGCCTCGACGGCCGGTCGCAGCGCCGCATCGTCGCGACCATGCGTACCGAGGAACTCGGCCGATTCGCCGCGCGCCGCCAGAAGGCCGCCGACACCGAGAGCCGCATCGACCTCCGCGACGGGCGAACCCTGATCGACCAGGCCGCTTCCGTCAAAGTCGATCGGTTGTGGAGCGATCGGGAGCTCTCCCGGGCAGCGGCGCTTGCCGCCGATCCGCGAATCGCGCACGCGCTGCCGTACGGCAACCAGTTCGGCCTCGCGGAAGTGCTCGCCGACGGCCCGGACCTGCTCCGGGACTGGATCGACGGGTGGGCGCCGGGCACCCACCCACGGGCGGCTGCGTTGGTGGCGGCGGCGGTGGACTGCCGTCGTGTCGGCATGTTCAGCCCGGTCTCCCGCGACATCCTGGTGCGGCTGCACGAACGACACCTGGCAGAGCGTGGTGGGGCGCTCCTACGACCGGAGCCGCTCGACGAGGCCTTCGCCTGGGCCTGCGAAACGCTGCGTGGACAGACCAGTCTGCTCATCGGGACCCCGGATCGGGGGTACCTGGTTTTCGACTACCTGGTCGACCGGCTGCAGCAGACCGAACACCTGCAGGACATCGACGAGGATGTGTGGCAAACAGCGGCCACGGCCACCGACGCGACCGAGGCCTATTCGGTTGGCGTCGCCGCCCAGAACGGCGGCCGGCTGGCCCTGGCCGCGACAAGCCTGCGGCGAGCGTTCGACAACAGCAACCCGGAAGCCGGTGTCCGGCTCGCCGACTGCCTCGGCGAGCTCGGCCGAGTGCACGAGGCGGTCGCCGCTGCCAGAGAGGCGGTGACGGCCGCCGAACAGAACTGGGGAACACTCCACCCGGACACTGTCAGCGCGAAACGGACCCTCGCCCACTGGCTCAACGGTTCCGGACGGCTCCGCGAGGCGATCCAGGTCTGCGAAGAACTGCTGCACTACAGCGTCGCGTCCCTCGGCGAGAGTCACGTCGAGACCATCGGCGTACGGTATCAACTCGGCCTCACCACAGGCCTGCTCGGTGATCCGCGGTCCGCCGTCCGGCTGCTGACCGGCGTGGTCGAGGCCCGGGAACGAATCCTCGGCCCGGATCATCCGGACACCTTCCTGGCCCGCAGCCTCGCCGCTTGGTGGATCAGCGAAAGTGGCCGGCCCGCCGAAGCCCTGGAGCTGTACCACCGGCTCGAAGCCGATCGCACCCGCGTGTTCGGCCCCGCTGACGCCCGCACGCTGCACACCCGGGCCCGGGTCGCTGCCCTGACCGGCTTGGCGGGTGATCCGGCCGGCGCGCTGGCGCTCTACCGGCGGCTGCTGGTCGACCGCACGAACGCTCTCGGCGCGGGCCACCAGCACACCCTGCACACCCGCAGCAGGGTGGCGCTCTGGACCCTGCTCAACGGCGACGCCGTCGAAGCCGTGCGACTGTTCCGGGCGGTGGTCGTCGACCGTACCCAAAGCCTCGGAGCCGACCACCCGGCGACCCTGATCAGCCGGCTGTTGCTCGCGCGATCGGTCGGCGAGTCCGGGGAACCCGCTGAAGCGGTCGCGATGTGCCAGGTCCTCGTCACCGATTCGGACCGCGTGCTGGGTGATCATCACCCGGACACCTTCGCGGCGCGCGCTGAGTGGGCACGCTGGACGGGCGAGGCCGGGCGCGGCCCCACCGCGGTGGCGATGCTCACCGCCTTGGTGCGGGACTACACAGAGCTACTCGGTGCCGACCACCCGCAAACCTTGATCATGCGCAATAATGCGGCGTGCTGGCGAGACAGCACCGGCCGGCCGGAGGAGGCCGTCGCTGTGCTGCGGGACCTGCACACCGACTACGTCGCCACACTCGGCCCGGACCATCCCGACGCGCTGCTGGTAAGGCACAACATCGCGTATTGCGTGGCGAACACCGGAGACAAGGCCAGCGCGATCATCGAGTACTCCGCATTGATCGCCGATCTCACCCGGGTGCTGGGCCCTCACCACCCCGATACCCTCGCGGCCAGCAGCGACCTGGGCAGCCTGACCGGCAGCGCTCCTCGCCACCCCGGCGCCCTTTCGCTGCTCGGGACCAACACCCCTTCGCACCTGTCCACGACTCAGCCGGCACGTCCGGCGCCGCACCCGCCCCGCGCCGTCATTGAAGGCCTGGGCTTCGAACCCTTCGACCTGCGCATCCGGAAACGGCTTTAGTCGCCGGCGGCAGCCGTCAACGACGGCTGTGCCGACGATCGAGGGACCAGTTCAGAAGCGCGTCACCAGTAGACCGCCAATTCCGGGAATCACGGCGAACAGTCGCGTCCGCCGCGTCGCCGCAGGATTCGACAACGTAAGAATCACCACGCACAAATATGCACAACCGTGCACCGGGCCGCCCAATGAGGTGATCGCCGGGAAATGGGCGGTTGCCAGGTTGAGCAGCAGGATGGTGAGGGACAGCAGTTCGGCGAGCGCCGCGATCTCCAGTGCCCGGCGCATCTCAGGCCCCCGTCGTGGAGCCGGGGCGGACGATCATCAGGATCACGACGACGGCCCAGAGCAGGTTGAAGATTCCGGTCAGCATGCCCAGCCGCGCCGGCCGGGACGGCTCGTCCGCCAGGACCCTGCTCTGGCCGGGAAGGATCAGCACGCCGAGGAGCACGGCGGCCGCCAGGGTCAGCGCGATCGAGACGAGCAGCCACGCGTCGGTCAGCACGCCGAGGCTGCTCGCGGTGGCCAGGCCGAAGACCGGTACGGCCACGCCGAGCAGGGCGTACACCCGGCAGATGCGGTGCAGCAGGCGCAGCGTCGTCCGGTCGCGATCGGAGCCGGTGGAACGGCGTGCGGCCGCCGGGAACATGCTCGCCGCCACGGTCACCGGGCCGATCGCGATGATCGCCACGAGGACGTGCAGGCTGAGAAGGAGCTTTGTCACGCCGGGAAACGCTAGTGATCCGCAACGGCCATCGGCAGTGGCTGGAATGCCCACCTCCAACGGGTTCTGGCCAACGCGTCCGATAGCGTGGCCGGTATGCACATCGTGGCGGTCCTGGCGCTCGACACGGTCATCCCGTTCGACCTGTCGACGCCGATCGAAGTGTTCAACCGGGTCCGGCTCGCTGACGGGACCACGCCCTACGAGGTCCGCGTCTGTGCGATGACCGAAAACGTCGACGCCGGGGCGTTCACCCTGCGGGCGCCGTGGGGACTGGACACCCTGCCGGAAGCGGACACGATCATCCTGCCGGGTTGTGCTGAGGTGCTGTCACCCGTACCCCAGGAAGTTGTTGATCATCTGCGGGAAGCCGCCGCCGGCGGCACCAGGCTGGCCTCCATCTGCGCCGGCGCATTTGTTCTGGCGGCGACCGGCCTGCTCGACGGGTTGCGGGCCACCACGCATTGGCTCGCGGCAAGGGAGTTCGCGTCGCGGTTCCCGGACATCGCCGTCGATCCGGACGTGCTCTACGTGGACAACGGACAATTCCTCACGTCGGCGGGCGCGGCTGCCGGGCTCGATCTGTGTCTGCATCTGATCAGGCGGGACCATGGGTCGGCGGTGGCCGCCGACGCGGCGCGGCTGTCGGTGATGCCGCTCGAACGCGACGGCGGGCAGGCGCAGTTCATCGTGCCCGAGCAGCCGCCGACGCCGCGCGGGTCCACCCTCGAACCGCTGCTGCGATGGATGCAGGACAACACCGACGTCGATCTCACCCTGGGTGAGATCGCCGCGCACGGCGACATGAGCGTTCGTACGCTCAATCGGCGGTTTCGTGAGCACACCGGAACGACACCGTTGCAGTGGCTGCTGCGGGCCCGGATTCGCCGGGCGCAGCATTTCCTGGAAGCGACCGACGAGCCTGTCGAGGTGATCTCGGGGCGGGTCGGATTCGGCTCCCCGACCGCTTTCCGGGACCGTTTCAAACGTATCGCCGGTACCAGCCCGCAGAATTATCGGGCCACTTTCCGCCGTCGTCACTGATTCATCTGCACCAATTGGATCAGGTTTCCGCAGGTGTCGTCGAGGACGGCGGTGGTGACCGGGCCCATGCTGGCCGGCTCCTGCACGAATCGCACGCCCAGGTCGCGGAGCCGCTCGAATTCGGCCTGCACGTCGGTGACGAGGAATTGGGTGAACGGGATGCCGTCGTTCACCAGAGCTTCCTTCCACGGCTTGGCGGCGGGGTGGCCGTCCGGTTCGAGCAGCAACTCGACGCCGTCCGGGTCCTCCGGCGAGACCAGGGTGAGCCAGCGGTCGCCGGCTTCGCTGATCGGGATGTCGTTCTTCACCACGAATCCGAGTTTGTCGCTGTAGAACCGCAGCGCCTCCTCCTGGTTGCTGACGAGGACGCTGGTGACGTGAATACGCATGTCAATTCTCCTTGATTTCGTGTGCCGTGCTGGAGCGCCATCGGTCAGTGAGACGTTCCAGAGGTCCGGTGTCGATGTCGTGAAACTTGTAACGCCCCTCGCGGCGGCTGGTGACCAGACCGGAATTGATCAGAACTTCGAGGTGCTGGGAGATCGCCTGCCGGGACGAGCCGAGTTGGTGCTTCATGGCCAGCCGCGAGCAGATCTCGAACAGCGTCTGCCCACCCCGCTCCGCCAGCTCGTCAAGAATCTTGCGGCGCGTGGGGTCGGCCAGCGCCTTGAAGACGTCTCCGTCGGCCTCACTCACGCCCCCGATAATAGGCAAGCAACCACTTGCCTATCAAGAGACCAGCCCCCCCTCTGCACCCGCGCCCCGCGCCCCGCGCCCTCGCGGCTCGCGGCTCGCGGCTGATGGTGGTCGCATGGCCGTGCGTGGCAGGGCAGTGTTCTATTTAGGCTCCACACCCGTTGCGGATGTAGCTACACCCGCAGTGGGTGTGACGCTCAAACCGGTAGTGCACCGGAGGCGACCCGGCCCGTTACCGGTCCAGCTGACGAAATCTTGGCGACGGCGGGTCACTCCGCGGGCAGAACTTGCCAAGATCGGGCCGGGCGGGGCGAGGCACCACGGCGTGGGGGAAGGCTGGTTGAACGGGGGCTGCCGGAGTCGGCAACAAATGGCAAATGGTCGGCAACATTGACCGGTTAAGCTGTGGGTGGATCGGTCGCGGAGGACTTGAGCCGGGTACGCCCGGCACCGAAGGGGTGACGCCGCCATGCATCACGACATTCTGGACCTGCTCGACGACACCCTGACCCGGCTGCTGCACGTGCGCGGCGAGTTGTCCGCGGCCCGGCGGGTGCTGCCCGGTGAGCGGCAGACGGCGGTGGAGCGCGCGATCGAGGCGGCCGAGGAGTTCTCCGCGTCCGCGACGGGCCTGCTCAACGGGATTTCCCGGCCGTAAGCGCGTTCTCCGCTGGCGATGGTGAGCCGGTGCCGGTTAACGTCTGCGGATGACCGCGCGAAACCACCGGATCCTTCCGGTCGTCGTGGTCATGGTGCTGGCGCTGATCGCCGGTGTGCTGATCCAGACGACGCACCACCATCACGGCACAGCAGCTGTGGGCTTCTCGATCGACGGCCATTGCGAGACGCATCAGCCGGACGCCGGCCCGGCCCATCGGGTCAAGCAGCCCGCGCCGCGGGTCGAGGTCGTGGCACTGCCCGTCTTCCAGGTGGCCTTCCGGGCGGTCACCGTCTTCAGCTCGCTCACCGATCCGCCTCCGGCACCGCTGAACCTGCGGGTGTAGGAGCCCCGCGCACCCCCGTGCGCGCCGCTCCCCATTCCCCGTTCCGCCCGCAGGAGATCCCGCCATGCACCCCCGCCCGCCGTGCCGGAGCACGCACACGTTCACCCTCGCCGGAAACCGTCTCGCCTACGACCGCTGGTCCGGGCCGGGACGTCCGGTACTGCTGGTGCACGCCCTGCTGTTCGACCGTTCCCAGTGGTGGCCTCTCGCCGCCGATCTGGCCGCGTCGTGCACGGTTGTCGCTCCTGACCTGCCCGGACACGGAGAAACCCCGATGTGGGAGGGCTGCACCCCGGAGCTGGTCGCCGGGATCCTGGCCCGGCTCGTGGAAAGTCTGGGGCTGCGGCGCGCGCCGGTCGTGGTCGGGCACGCCACCTCGGCACCCCTGGCCACCGTGTTCGCCGACCACTTCGCCGTGCACGGTGTCGTCACGGTCGACGAGCCGGTTGACCTGGCCGGGCCGGGGCTGGAGGCCGTCGTGGCGGCTTCGGGGGTGGATCGGGTGCCCGAGCGCTTCCGGTCGTTCGCGGAGCCTCGGGAGGATCCGGGGCTGGTTGCCGCGTACCGATCCTGGCTGGACCGTCCCTCGACCCTGCGCCCGGTGCCGCACGCCCGCCACCCGGCCGACGACCTCCATCGGCCGCGGTTCACCCCGCTGTCGGATCCGGAGGGGCTGGCGTCGCGGATCCAGTACCTGCTCTGACGTAACCGTCGAGCAGGATGTCGACGGCCTGGGCGAACCGGCTGCCGAAGTCGAGCCCGGCGCGGGTGGCGACCACCTCGGCGAGGTTCGGGAACTCGACCGGGTCGAGGTCCGCGGTGTCCAGGTCGGGCGCCGGTTCCTCGTGCCCGGGTGTGCTGCCGGCCTCGGCCAGGGTGTGCCCGATCGTGAACGTGGCGAGCACGTTCACGATGTCCATGGCCCGGCCCAGCGGCAGGCCGGCCGCGCGCATCACAGCGAGCCAGCGCTCCGACATGCGCAGCGCGTCCGGCGAGCTGACCGGCCGGGTCGCGGTCAGCGGCAGCACACCGGGGTGGGCGAGCAGCGCCGCACGCAGGCCGTGGGCGAACTCGCGCATCCAGGCCACCCAGGCGTCGTCGCGGCCGGGCGCCGGTTCCCGCAGGCCGGCGAACGCGGTCTCGATGACCCGGTCGACGAGGCCGTCGAGCAGAGCCGCCTTGTTCGGCACGTGACGGTAGAGCGCCATGCCCTCGACACCGAGGTGAGCGCCGAGTTTGCGCATCGTCAGCTGCGGCAGGCCGTGGGCGTCCACGTAGTCCAGTGCGGCATCGAGAACGAGTTGCCGGGTCAAACCCGCCTTCGGCACTCCGGACCCCCTTGACCTCGTTTACGTTGTAAACCACACTAGCAATGTTTACGACGTAAACCTGGGAGGGTCGTCATGCTCGTTCCCGCACTGGTCCTGATCCTGGTCGCGGTCGCCTATTTCCTGGTCACCACGCTTGTCGACCTGTTTCCGCTGAACAACGTCCGGGGCGCCGCCCGCAACGAGCGATGGACCGAGGTGGCGATCAACGCGCCGCTGCTGACACTGCCGGCCGTGGTCCTGGCGATCGGAGCGGCGGTGTCGTCGCCGGCGCTGGGCTATGTCGCCGGTTCCTTGGAATCGCTGGCCGCGATCAGCGGGCTGTTGCTGTGGTGGCTGCCCTATCTGGCGGGCGTGGTCGTCCCCTGGGCGACCGCCGGCGGCGTCAGCTGGCCTGAGCTGCACGCCCGCACCTACGCCCACACGATCGTCGTGGTGCCGCCGATCGGCGACCGCCCCCGGCCGAACCTGGAGCACACGATCCTGCACGCCCTGTTCGTCGCCGCCGCGGTCTGCACGTTCGCCGCTGCCCCGGCGCTTGCCTGATCGTGGTGCGAACGGGCATGCTTACGGCCGACGTGACACCGCTTGAGGAGGTGAGACCCATGAACGCAATGTCGATGTGGGTGCTCCCCCTGCCGTCACGGTCGTGCGACTGAGGTAGTTGTCGCCGGGAGTGCCCCGCCACTTCCGAAAGGCACTACCCATGTTTGATGTGATCATCGCCGGCTGCGGCCCGACCGGCGCGGTGCTCGCCGCCGAGCTGCGGCTGCACGGCGTACGCACGCTCGTCCTGGAGAAGGAGACCGAGCCCGAGTCGTTCGCCCGCATCGTCGGGCTGCACATGCGCAGCCTCGAGCTGATGGCCATGCGCGGGCTGCTGGAGCGCCTCCGCGAGCGCGGACGGCAGCGCCCGGGCGGCAGCTACTTCGCCGCGACCGACAAGCCCGCGCCCGAGGGCCTGGATCCGGCGTACGCCTACCTGCTCGGCATCCCGCAACCGGTCGTCGTCCAGCTGCTCGAAGACCACGCGACCACCCGGGGCGCCCAGGTCCGGCGCGGTGCCACGGTGACCGGCATCGACCAGGACGACGACGGTGTCACCGTCGAGCTGGCCGGCGGGGAACGGCTGCGTACCCGGTATCTGGCCGGCTGCGACGGCGGGCACAGCACCGTCCGCAAACTGCTCGGCGTCGGCTTCCCGGGCGAGCCCGCGCGCAACGACACGCTGATGGGCGAGATGGCCGCCGAGGCCGTGACCACCGTCGCTGACCGGCGCGTCAACATCCGGCCGGCGGGCCCCGGGGTCTACCGCTTCATCGTCCCGGCCGAGGGAGTCAGCGACAGGGCGGAACCGCCCACCATCGAGGACTTCCGGCGCGAGCTGCGGGCCATCGCCGGGACCGACTTCGGCGTGCACTCGCCGCGCTGGATGTCCCGTTTCGGCGACGCCACCCGGCTCGCCGACCGATACCGGGTCGGGCGGGTGCTGCTGGCCGGCGACGCGGCCCACATCCACCCGCCGATCGGCGGGCAGGGCCTCAATCTGGGTGTCCAGGACGCGTTCAACCTCGGCTGGAAACTGGCCGCGCAGGTCCACGGCTGGGCGCCGGACACACTGCTCGACACCTACCAGGCGGAACGCCACCCGGTCGCCGGGGACGTCCTCGACAACACTCGCGCCCAGACGGAGATCCTCGCCGCCGGGCCGGGCCCGGAGGCCGTCCGCAGGCTGCTCACCAGGCTGATGGACTTCGACGAGGTGAACCGCTATTTGACCGAGAAGATCACCGCGACAGGCATCCGGTACGACTTCGGCCCCGGCCCCGATCTGCTCGGCCGCCGCCTGCCCGACATCGCGGTGAAGCAGGGCAACCTCTACAGCCTGCTGCACCACGGCCGCGGCCTGCTGCTCGACCGCACCGGACACCTCACCACCGGCGGCTGGTCGGACCGCGTCGACCACCTCACCGACCCCGCGGCGGCACTCGACGTTCCTTGCGTCCTGCTCCGTCCCGACGGTCACGTCGCCTGGATCGGTGACGACCAGCACGACCTCGACCAGCACCTCACCCGCTGGTTCGGCAGCCCGCGATAGGGTCCGGCTGTGCCGTCTCATCCGCTTCTCCGCCTCTACCTGGATGCCGCTGACGGGATCTTCCCGCCCGTCGACGGCGGGGTCACCGTCCTGCCGCCACTGGCCGGAGGCCTGGAGTGCTCGGTCGCGTTCACCGGGCACGCCGTCGTCGCGACAGCGGTGAGCGCCGATGATGTTCAGGGGCGGAAACCGGACGGGTACGGCGGCTCGATGGCGCCGGACTTCCTGCGCTTTCTCGCCGGATCGGCCGGGTGGATCGGGGTCATCGACGCCACCCTCGTGAGCCGGGGCACCGGCGGGACCGCACGGCTGGCACCGCTCGACGACGCATACGGGCATCCGCGGATCCGGTATGCGCTCGACGTGCGTACCGACGTGAAGGTCTTCGGCGACGAACGAGGTCTCGTGGCGGTCGCGGGCGGGCTGGCCGGGCGCACCGAGCTGAGCATCGAGCTCAACGACGTCGGCGAGGGCGGGCGAGGGTACGGACGTTCGCTGATCGCCGACGCGCTCACGCTGGTGCCGGAGGGCGAGCCGGTCTTCGCGGCGGTCTCCCCCGGCAACGCCCGGTCCCTGCGCGCGTTCCTCGCGTCAGGCTTCGTCCCGGTCGGCTCCGAGTGCCTGATCAGGCCCGCCCGGGACGCCCTGACATCCCACCCCTGAGGTGCCCGACCCGGTCACGGATGCCGGCGCGTACCTATGCTGGTTCGGTGATCACCTGTGTCGTGCACTATGTCATCGACCCCGGGCAGATCGAGGCGTTCGAGCGGTTCGCCCGGGAGTGGATGCGGCTCGTGGCGAAGCACGGCGGCGTCCACCACGGGTACTTCCTGCCGGCCGAGGGCGCCAGTGACCTGGCCGAGGCCTTGTTCAGCTTCGAGAGTCTGGCTGCTTACGAGCAATATCGAGCGCGGTTCGGTACGGACCCCGAGTTCGTCGCGGCGGACCGGATCCGCGACGAGTCGGGGTGTGTGCTCCGGTACGAGCGGACGTTCATGCGACCGCTGCTTCCTGAGTGACGGTCAGCGGCGGCCGGTGGACAGGGCCACCAGGAACTGGCCGCCGCCGGCGTCGACGCTCGCGGTGACCGGCAGGCCGGGCACGAGGCGGGAGAAGCGGTCGACCAGCCAGTCCGCTGCTTCCTGAGCGTCCTTCTTGTTCGGGCAGCGGGCCACCAGCTCGCGGCCGCCCTTGCGTTCGAGGCGTTCGGCGACCGTGATCAGCGGGGCGGGCTCGATCACGTGCAGCCGGTCCGGCCAGGCGATGACCACCTTGACGGCGCCCTTGCGGGTGTTGCAGGCACGGTGCGCGAGCCGCTCGGCGATCTTGGCTTTGCGGTCGGCGGTACGGCTGTCGACGCTGGGACCGCGCGGGTCGTTGACCGGCATGTCGGCGTCGACCGGCTCGTCACACACCCAGCAGCGCCAGTGGTCACGCTCAGCAACATCCTCAAGAAGACTCACCCGGACAAACTATCCTGCCGCGTCCGGCCGGCTTCTCTCGCTCGGCGGGCTGCCCGCTATCCGCCTCGAGAACGAGCGCCACCTACTGATCAAGACGGCTTGCGTAGCGAGGCCAGTGACGCCGTTGAGTCCGGTCTCCTCAGCGGTAGTACTGGACGAGGCAGAACTCGTGACCCTCCGGATCGGCCCCACGGATCCGCCAGGCCGACGCGGTTTCCCGATACAGACCGCGATCAGCCACGACGCAAAATTCACCGCCATGCCGGGCGCTGACGCCCTCCGCCCCAGGCACCCCACGCCGCGGCGCTTTGCCCCGCGTCGTTCTGCCCCGCGCCACTCTCCCCCGCCTGGATCTTGTGGACTTCCCCGCAGACGTGTCCGCACAACTCCGCAAGATCGGAAAAGCGCGGTCGATCTTGCGGAGTTACGCGTAAACGGTTCGCCGAAGTCCACAAGATCGGCGAAGCACCGCGCTCACCACGCCGCACCTGTGCAGCACCGCGTTGGCCGAACCGTGGAAAACGGTGGGGCACAGAACACCCACGAGTCTCCAAGATCCGGCGCCTCCACCCGCTGTCGTGGCAGAGCGTCATCACAACGCTCCCAAACCACCCGAAACCGGCAAGCCACGGATGACCGCCCCGCGAACTCGTGCACCCGCGGTCGATCAGCCGGCCGAATCGCACAAGATCTCCGAGCGGCACCTCGCACCAAAGAAGCCGCTACGCCGCCGCGAACCCGCTTCCGCTCTACACATGGCGAAACCCGAGCCCGCCTGGAAGAGCAGAGAAACGCTCAAGATCGCCGACAGAGGGGCGGGCGATGCACCCCTTGTGGAGGTAACCACATCTGCATTGGGGCAGGACCAAGCTGGCCTATGGCCTATGGCCTATGGGCCGAGCGAGCGGTGGCCGGCCTATCTTCCATACGTCGGCAACGGTGCGGAAGTACCGGTTCGAGGCACACTCTCCTCGGCACCAGCGGACGCCCGCACCCGGAAGCCTAGCGACGACCTCGACCGTGGTGACCGCTCGCCGAGCGGCTATCTGATCTTGATCAGGCTCGGTCGCCCGCCTGCGGGGCAACGCCGTCCCGGGCGGGTCCGGCACCATGATCGCGTGATGCTGTGCACCAGGCGGTCGTGGTGGATCGTGGGCCCCGCCGTGGGGTTGTTGTTGGGCGCCCTCGACGCGGTTGTCAATCATGTGCCGGTGGTGCTGGGCGAGGGCGGTACCGCGAGTGCTGAGCGTGGTGGCTGGTCGCATGCCGCGGAGTTCGCCGGTCTGATCCTGGATGCCGGATGGGCGTGGGCGGCGACGGCCGTGCTGGCGGGCTGGTGGGTGAGCCGGCACGCGCGGCTGGCGGCAGGGAGGTGGCGCGGCGCTCTGGCGGGTGGTCTCGCGCTGGGGTTCGCCACCACGTCTTACTACGGCGCGGATCTGCTGTTAGACGGGACTGCCTGGTCGGGCGTGGCGCCTCGGTTCTGGTTGATCGCCAGCGTGGTGCTCGGTCCGCCGCTCGGTGTTGTCGGAGCTTCGATCGGGCTACACCGTCCGGCCGGGGTAGTGGCTGCGCTTGTCGTCCCTGCGGGCGCGGCCTTGCAGACCGCGGTTCTGCCGCCACCGGCGGCGAGCGTGATGGCGGAGCCGGTGCGGTGGAGCGTCTGGATCGCAGCCATAGCCGCCGCCGTGTTTGTCACAGGGAGGTCCCGCAGCCGCAGTGCTGTGGCGTCCAGGCCGACGGGCCCAGGTTCGCGGGGCGGCTGAGTCGCCTGCTACGCGAAATGACGAGAGTTGGTCAGGGCGTGCATTGAGTCGCGGCATCTGAGCGTGCCTGATTTGGCTGGCAGCTCTGCGCTGGGGCCGGTCGGTTGCGGTGAGGCAATTCGCCCGGCATCGCCGTTTCTTTGGCTTGCAGCCCGCGTTGTTCCCACCGGGTCGACTTGTGCACCGCCCGAAGCGGTCCGGTCGACGATCGAGCGTTTTCCTTTTCGGTAGGAGCAACACGTGGGTGACCGATGACAGCATGGCTGAGCGATGAGCGCCGAACACGCACTCAGTCGCTGGCTTTGCTGATCACGTTGCTGGCCGTCATGGTCGCCGGGATACTGGCTCTGCCGGGCAGTGCGTCGGACTACACAGACGCGACGGTGTACCCGCTGATGCTGCCGCCGGCCGTTTTGATCATTGGCGTAGCGGGGCTCGTCGCGGCGTACCGTCCATCCACCGCCCGCGCGGTCGCGGTGTTCTGCGGGGTCAACGGTTCGCAGGTGGCCGGTATAGCCATGGTGGCCACCCGTGACTGGCTCAACTTCGGCGGGGCAGACGAGTCGAGCCGCCAGCGCGCGCTCGTCGGCTCCTGGCTGGCACTCGCAATCGCCGTCATCGCCGTCGGTGCGGTCGTGGCAAGCGTGATGGTGTACCGCTGCGGCGCCAACCGGCCCAGCATCCTGCCCCCGCAGCCCGGCATGGTCACCGCCGGTTTGGCAGTGGCGGCTGGGCTGCCGATCTCGGCGTACGTGTTCTGGGACGAGGCCGGACTCTCGGCCGTCGGGCAGGTGGCCCTGTGGTGGTCGTTGCCCTGGGCAGCCGGTCTCTACGCAGCCGGAGTATTACCGACGAAAGCGCTGCGCGCCGTGGCGTTGTCGAGCCTGGCGATTTCGGTAGCAGTTACGGTCGGATGTGCGGCAGCCGCCCCCGTACACGGCTTCGGATTACGCCTGCCCTACGGGTTTGGCTCACCGTTGCTGCACTACGCGGGGCCCGGTCCATCCGATGGCTCCCGGCGATCTGCCGCGCCGATCTTCGTCCGGCGATCGGCTTGACCGCCGAGCTGGACAGATACGAACGCGGGACATCGAAACTGGCCGCAGTCCCCTACTGTCACAGCGTGATGGTCGTCGCCCTGGTGGCGTTCTGTGCGGGCGGCATCCTGGTGGGTGGCGCGGGCATCTTCCTGCTGCTCATGTTCGGCGATCTCCGAGCGCTGTGGACGCTGCGCCGCACTCCGGTCAGCCCGGTCACCGCCCGGGGCCGGGTCGCCTGCGAGGGCACCATCGAGTACGGCCCGGCCGGCCCGCAGATCGCCCCGGCCAGCGGCGAGGACTGCGCGTGGTACCGCGTGACACTGGTCCGCGAACCCAGCCGCGCGTCATCCGACGACAGCCACGACGTGCTCCTCGAGATCACGTCACCGTCCCCGCCGTGCCTCGCTGACCTCGCGGGACGCGTACCCATCGATCCTCGCCTGCTGGACCAGGGACGCACCCTGCACGCGCCGACGCAGAGTGAGCCGAGCGCACGAATCACGATCGACCTGGAGCACCACGTCGACCACCCGGTCAGAATGCCGCGGATCGTCCCACCCGACGTGGTCCGCGATCTGCGCCGCAGCGAACGCCTGCGCCTCACCGAGGTCCGCGTCCCCAGCGGCGTGACGGTGTTCGCCCTGGGCCGCATCACCGCGGCCGGCCTCAAACCGAGCATGGCCGGCCTGTCACTGCTCACCACGGACACCCGCGAGCAGGTCATCGCCACCCGCCGCGCGTCGATCGGCATGGGCGGCACGCTGGTGCTCTGGTTCGGCCTCGCCGGCCTCATCCTCGCCGCCGGCTCCGCCGCCTGGCTCCTCACCACGGCCTGAGCGTCCCCCTCACCCTTCCTTCGTGGGTACGCCCCAAGCCCCGCCGTGTCGCCAGAAGGGTTCGCCCAGCTCCACCGCATCAAGCCAGGCTTGAGCATCGGTGTCCCCGGCGTCGGCAATCCGTCGCATGAGGGCGGTCGCCTCGTCGACCCGGCCCTGTTGCCCGAGCAGATTGACGAGCGGCCAGAGCAAACCCACGTCGCCGGCCACCTTCGCCTGCAGCAGGACCACAGCCTCGTCGGCGCGGCCCGCAGCGACCATCTGATCGATCCGCCAGGATTCCGCATCCCTGTCGCCGGCATCGGCCAGCGTATTGATCTCTTCCTCACGTCCCATCTGGGCCAGCAGATCCACCAGCTCCCGGCCGCGGAGCAGCGGGATGGCCTCATCGAAGCGACCACGATCGACCAACGCCTGTGCCACCACCTGCCGGCTGCGATAGTCCTCGGGAAACTCGCGCGTCACCTCGACCGCGGCGTCCAGATGGCCCTGCCGGATCAACAGCCCTGCCAACGGGACGGCAGCGTTGCGCCGACCGGTGGCGACCCGGACTCGCAGGAACGCGATCGCTTCGTCGGCACGGGATCCAGCGACGAGTCTGCCGACGAGTTCGTCGACCACGTGCGCGGAAACCGCGTCCGGCCGATCGTTCATCACCACCAGCGCTTCGTCGATCCGATCCGCGCCGATCAGGATCTCCGCCAGCTGGGCGGCGGCATGGTGACCCGGTTCCTTGCGCAGCAGCGCGACGGCCGCCTCGGTGTCACCCTGTTGCGTAAGCACGTGGGCCAGCCACAGAGCCGCCCGTTCGGTTCCGTCGCTGTAAGCCGCCTGTGCTCGCCGGAGCGCCGCCTCGTGATGCCCGTGTTCCAGCAGCAACGAGTCCAGCTGCTGCGAACCGTAGTCCCCGCGGCGGTTCGGGGTCACCAGCCACGCCTCGGCATCGGCCGTCCGGCCGGC
Source organism: Actinoplanes sp. CA-015351 (assembly GCF_050955685.1). Taxonomy (NCBI): domain Bacteria; kingdom Bacillati; phylum Actinomycetota; class Actinomycetes; order Micromonosporales; family Micromonosporaceae; genus Actinoplanes; species Actinoplanes sp. CA-015351. Next base: position 4,021,633 of record NZ_CP192102.1, on the reverse strand, counting down.
CTCGACCAGGTGGATCAGGTAGGCGTTGATGCTGTAGACCTCCCCGGTCTCGGCGATGGCCCGCAGGTCCTCGAAGCGGCCATCGCTGACCAACCGCTCGACCAGTGGACTGTCGCAGTCGCCACGGCTGATCGCTCGGCTGACGGCTTCGTCCAGTTCGCCGGCGTCGGTGAGGTGCTGCATCAGCCTCTTGTCGGCGGCCTGGTCACCGGCGTCGGCGCGAGATCGCAGCTCGTCGATCCTGCCGTGCTCGACGAGGAGCCTGTCCAGGCGTTCACGGTCATGTCGTGCCGACTTCCTGCTGTCCGCAGCGGCCTCCCGCATGATGGCGAGTGCCTGGTCGACGTTCCCGTTCTCGATCCAGATGTCCGCCAGCTGGCTCGCCACGTAACGGTCGCCCTCGTCCCAGCGGCGGCGCAGGACGTCGATCACCTCGTCGGTACGCCCGAGCCTGATCAGCATCGCGGTCAGAGGCCGGGCCGCGGACTCGTCGCCGCGTTCCCATCGGTCGCGGGTCTGCTCGACAGCCTGCTGGAGGGCGAGGTGATCCTGAAGCAGCACGTGCCGGAACTGGTAGGTGGTACCGGCACGCCGGAGCACCGCCCGCCGCCGGTGAGCATCGTCGAGAAAGCGACCCAGCCGAACCGGCAGCCAGCCGGAGAGGACCAGACGGAGATGGGTGATTTGGAACAACAATCGCCGCCAGGCGCCGGCCGCCAAGGTCGCGGTCGCCCCATATACGACGACGACGGTCACCACACTTGCCGTGTCCTGCCCCGTCAGCACGGCGATCGCAACACCGAACATCGTTTTCACGAGCGCGTTGATACCGATCAACAGCCAGCTCAGCGGCTCTGCGGTCAGACGACGGAACCGGTGGTCGAGTTGGCCCGAGTCCTTGGTCAGGATGTTGAACAGCACATGGAGCAGCACCAGAGCAACCGCCGACAGGACGCCGTATGCCAGGTCACGGATGAGGTAGCCGGTCGCGAGGCCGCAGGCCACGACGGTCGTGGGCGGGAGCCGGGCGCCGAACGACCGGCTCCGTAACCACCGGTGCGCTCGCGACTTGTCCACCTGGCCTTCGCCCAGAATGCCCCAGGCGACTCCGGTGGTGAGCACCAGAGCGACCAGCACGGCATCGGCCAGGCGGCCCACCGCCGCACCGGCCAGTGCCGCGCACCCCACAATGATCAGCAGGCCGGTCAGCACGGTGCCGGCTCGGGCAACCCGGGGACGACGGGCGAGCAGGTCCGGTTTGATCTCCCACCAGTGCAGGTCCCGGGTGCCACGCTCGTACAGGTGGTACGCGATCGTGGACAGCCACCGGCGTGCTTTGGCCGGGCGCTCCCCTGCGGTCGGCTCCTCGTATGCGGCTGTCACGAACACGTCCATCAACCGCCGGGCGACGTCCTCCTGTCTGGTGAAGCCGAGCAGCTCGCTGGGCCGGTGAGGATCCTGGCGATAGGCACCGCGGGCCAGGGCGATCATGAGGGCGCTGGTGAGGGCCCGGGACACCGGCGCATCCGCATCCGACCGCATGCGGTGAAACACCGGCTCCCAGAGCGAGCGGCGCATCTCCGGGTAGGACAGATACGCGGTCGCCGTCTCCACCGCGACCGGTTCGATCTCCACCACGGCCGCGCTGGTCAGGATGGTGCCGCCGGAGCGCACGGCGTCCGAGTACTCGGCGCCGCGGCTCGTCACGACCAGGTGGTGCCCGAGCAGGCCGAAGGCCTCCAGTTGGCGGACCGCCTCGCCGCGCTCGCCGGCCGGCAGCTCGTCCAGGCCGTCGAGGATCGGCAGGATGCGTCGGTGGTCGAACAGCCATCGCGCTGCGCGGTCCGGATCGCCGGCGTCGGACAGGACCTTTCGGTACGCGTCCGCGAGCCGCCGGGCCAGGAAGCGTTCAAGCTGTTCGGAGCGGGCCCGCCACTCGTTCACGGCGATGAGCACCGGCACCGGCTGGTCGTCCTCCGGCTTCTCCAGCATGCCCAGGGCCAGGAGCATGGCGAGCACGCTCTTGCCCGCGCCGGGTTCGCCGAGGATCACCATCTGGCGGTTCGGCAGGTCACGGAAGCGGGTGACGATGCCACCCGCGTCGCCGTCCAGGATCAGGGGCAGGCCGGCGCCGGCCGTGCCGTCGCCGAGGACCGCGTCCCAGCCTGCCGCCGGTCGGCCTGTCGCTGACCAGCGGACCATGATCGGGGCCGGGTTGCGGGCCTGCCGGTAGACCAGTTCGGCGCGCAACGTGTTGTGGACGCCGGCGCTGAGTTCGGCGATCAGCCTGGTGTCGTCCGTGACGGTACTGCGGGAGCGGACGAACCACTCGACCAGCACCAGAAGCACGCCGACGCCGCCCACCGGCAGGGCGACGATGTTGGCCCAGCCGGTCCAGCGGCCGAAGGCGTCCTTCGCCGCGGCGAGCTTGCCCGGATCGGCGTCCGCCCCGGACAGAGCCACGACGGTCCGATCCGCGCCCAGGGCCCGGACCAGGACGACCAGGCATCCGATCCCCACGGCGACGCCGACGAGGATCAACCCGAGAAGCTTCGCACGCCACCACCAACGCCACACACTGCGCATCATGGCTGATACGCACCGGTTCGGCGTCCGCCGAACGGGTTACCGGTTCTGACGCTCGATGCCGCGCCGGACGAGGGTGCGGATGCCGGGGAGGGTGATCGCTCGCATCGTCAGTTCGCTCAGCCACACGTGGAAGCGGGTCGGTGGTGCGAACTGGAGCATGCCGCGCTGGGCGGCCGCCTGTCGTTTCACCACGATCGGGCGCAGGGCCGCTTCCCATGCGGTGAGGGCTTCCGGGATGCTCTCGTGGCGCTGGAGTGCGTCGCCGAGCTGGTCGGCGCCGGCCAGCGCGAGGGCCGCGCCGTGGCCGGCGAACAGGGTCACGCACCAGGCGGCGTCGCCGATCAGGACGACGCGGCCGTTGCTCCACTGCGGCAAAACGACCTGGCTGACCTTGTCGAAGTAGGCGTCCTCCGGAATTCCGTTCTCCGGGCACGCGAAGGAAACGTCGCCGAAGGCCTTTCGCAGCGCCACGGCCGGGCCGATCGCCAGTTCGGCGTCCGGGTCGGCGCAGCGGTAGGTGAAGAACGCCGACGACCGTTCCGCTCCGAGGTTGACGGTCGCGGCCGTGCGGCCAGGTCCGATGTACGTGGTCGCGGAACCCTCCGGCGCGTCCGTCAATCCGAAAGCGGCCACCACGTACGGGAAATCGACCCGGAAATCGCCGCCGAAAACTGTCGTCCGGGTCTGCGAGTGAACCCCGTCCGCGCCGACGACCAGGTCGGCGTCCTCGGTGGTGCCGTCGGAGAGCTTTACGCGTACGAAATCGGGGTTTTGATCGATGGTTTTGACGGTGGTCGCGAAGCGGAAATCGGTGTGGACGGCGTTGAACAGGGCCGCTTCGAGGTCGCCGCGGAAAACGGTGAGCAGGCGCGGGCCGACCGCGGCCTCGGCGACGGCGGCCGGGACGGTGAACTTGGGGCGGCCGTCGGCGTGGACAAGCGCAGTGGTGAATACGCCGACCGCTTGTGATCGCAGCGCCGGCAGCAGGCCGAGCCTGTCGGCGGCGTCGTGCCCGGGCCCGAGCAGGTTGACCAGGTAACCACTGCTGCGCCGGGCCGGAGCGCGCTCGACAACCAGGGTCCGCCAGCCGTCACGCTCGAGCCGCAGGGCTGTGGCCAGGCCGGATATCCCCGCTCCGATGATCACCGCACGCTTCATGGTGGTGTCCTCCCCCGGTATGAGCATTTGCTCAAACCACTATGAGCGTTTGCTCATCCCGGCGCAACGCTTAGGATCGGGGTATGCCACGCGGAGTCGCCGTCCCTGAGCCACGGCAGCATCTGTTCGCCGCGCTGGAGCGCGTGATCGCCGCTGAGGGGCCGCTGACCAGCCGGGCCGTGACGCAGGAGGCCGGCGTCGCGACCGGGTTGCTGTTCACGCACTTCGGCAGCTTCGACAATTTCCTCGCCGGGTACGGGGTGGACCGCAGCTTCCAGATCGCGAGCGCGCTGAGTGGGCTGCCAGGGCGGTTCGGGAGTGGCACCGTGGCCGGCAATCTCACCGACGCGGTTCTCGGGCTGCCGTTGCCGGCGGTGCGGACGCTGACCCGGCTGACCGCTTTTCATCCCTCGCTGATCGCCGAGATCGAGGGGGTTCTCGGTGCCGGGAGTGCCGGGGTGCGGGTGGTCGAGCGGGCGGCCGCGGACTATCTCGCGGCCGAGCAGCAGCTGGGCCGGATACCGGCCGGTGTGGACACGTTGTCGCTGGCCCTGGCGGTGGCGGCGGTCGTGGCGTTCACCGGCGAGCCCGGCCTGATCGGCCGGGTGTTCGCAGCGTTGATTCCGGCGGCGTCCGTCAGTTCGGGGTGATTTCGGCGCCCGTCAGTTCGGGGTCATTTCGGCGCCCGTCAGTTCGGGGTGATTTTCGGCGGCCTCGGTCAGCTCCGGGTGAACAGCGCGTTGAGGTCGGGGTAGCTCGCCGCGCCGTCGAGCGCGTCGAACGTGCCCTTGGTCAGCGCCTCCTGGGCGGCGCGTTCGACCAGGCCGTATGCCGCCTGCGCGATCGACGAGCCGAGGCTCACCCTCCGGACGCCGGCGCCGGCCAGCTCGGCGACGGACGGGCTGCCAGGTCCGGCCATCGCGTTGACCGGCAGCGGGGACGCCGCGGTCAGGGTGCGCAGCGCGGCCAGGTCCAGCAGGCCCGGGACGAAGAGGCAGTCCGCGCCGGCCTCGGCATAGGCGGCGGCTCGCGCCAGGACTTCGTCCAGCGCTCCACTGCCGGACAAGAACACGTCGGTACGCGCATTGATCACGAACCCGGAATCGCCGGCTGCTCGGCGGGCGGTTCGGATCAGTGTCACCTGCTCGTCGATCGGGCGTACCGCGTCCTCGATGTTCGCACCCACCGCGCCCGCGTCGATCGTGCCGCGGACAGCGGCGGCGACGTCGCCGTAACCGCTCTCGATGTCGGCGGTGACCGGCACGCCGACAGCCGCGCTGATCCGGCGGACCGCTGTCAGCATCTCCTCGAAAGTGAGGCCTTCGCCGTCCGGACGGCCCAGTGACCAGGCCACTCCGGCGCTTGTGGTGGCGACGGCTTTCGCGCCGGCCCGCACGACGAGGGCGGCGCTGGCCGCGTCCCAGGCGTTCGGCAGCACCAGGACGTCGCGCTCGTGCAGTTCCCGGAAGAGGCTCGCCTTGTCAGTCATGCCGGTCATTCTTCGTCAGACACGGGCGTTGTGGCTGGCGGTTTTCGGCCATCATCGTGGGCATAGTTAGGTGATGACCAGTCGTATCGCTGTGATCGCCATCGACGCGCTCGACCCGCGCCGCATCGCCGAGTTCTGGATGGCGGTGTTCGGCTGGACCGTCGTCGACGAGGACGACGAGGTGATCAGCATCGGGCCGGGTGACAGCGCCGGGCCGGCGGGTTCTGGGCCGGCGGGTTTCGGGCCGACGATTGATGTGGCGCGGGTTCGAGAGCGTAAACAGGTGAAGAACCGGCTGCATCTGGATGTGCGGGCGGACGGCAGCTCGCAACAGGACGAAGTGGCGCGGCTGCTGGCACTGGGCGCCAGTCTGGCCGACGTGGGTCAGCCTGACGATGTGTCGTGGGTGGTGCTCGCCGACCCGGAGGGCAACGAGTTCTGTGTGTTGTCCCGCTCGGTGCAGGACGTCAGTGGCTTGCCTGGTCCTGCCACCGCGTGACCAGGCGTTCCGCCCGGAACTCGTCGGTCATGCCCGTGATGGCCCATGCGACGGCCATCCGCACCTCGTCGTCCGGATGGCCGGCGAGCGGCAGCACCTCCGGTAACGCCTCGCCGGCACGGTGGTACCCGAGCGCCGACACGATCCAGCCCAGCACCCCGGCGTCCGGCTCGTCGCGCAACCGGGCTCGCAGCAGCGGAACCGTCTCGGCGGTGAACGGCCGCCGCCCGTCGTCCTGTTCCGCGCCGATTTCACGCAGGGTCCGCAGCCCGAGCACCCGCTTGATCGGGTCGTCCTCGTGCATGAACGCGGTGGCGTACGCGAAGACCTCCCGGGTCGGCCACTGCTGCACCGCGACGAGGAACGGCACCGGCGCCTCCGGGTCGTCCTCCTCGACCTCACGCCGGGCCCGCCGCAGCAACAGCTCCAGCGGCATCTGATCCGGATCGGGCAGCGGGGCGCTCACGTCATCAGGCCGGCGCGCCGCCGAATCCGATCTCGTTGCCGTCCGGGTCGCGGAAGATCGCTTTGCGTACGCCGTTGTCGTACGTCTCGACCTCTGCGGGCTTCAGCCCCCGACCGGCGATGCCGGCGATCCGCGTGTCGAAGTCGCTGGCGAACACGGTGCTCATGGCGTGCCCGGCGTGCTCCGGCCGTACCTCGATGTAGATGTAGCGGTGCTCGGCGAGTTCCCACACCGCCTCGACGTCGTTGGGCAGAAACGACGGCGGGGCGCCGAGGAGCCGCTCGTACCAGGCCACCGCCACGGCGTAGTCACGCACCGGCACACCCACGAACAGGTCAACGGTCATAGCGACCAGGCTAATCACCCGGGGAAAATGCCAGCGCGAATCACCCGGGCAGCGCGCTAAACGGCGCCCGTCACGTAACGCTGGATCGTCGGCGCGAGCCAGCTGATCGCCGCCTCCCGATCCAAGGCGACCACCGGCGGCAACCGCAGCACATAACGACACAGCGCGAAACCGAGGATCTGCGTCGCCACCAGCCCGGCCCTGGCCGGGACCTCCCCCGGATCAGGCGCGTGCCGAGCCACCACCGGCCCGACCTGCTCCGCGAAGATCGCGGTGATCCGTTCCACCGCCGCGTCCTGCGAGACCGCGGCACGCAGCAGCGCCACCAAGGTCCCGTCCTCCTCCCACCGGACCAGGAAATGCCCGACGAGGTGCTCACCCAGCGACGACGCCGGCACCTCCCGCAGGTCAGGCAACCGCAGGTCGAACTCGGCAGCGGCGGCGAACAGGCCCTCCTCGCGGCCTCGCCGACCAGATCGTCGCCACCGGCGCGACGGTCGAACGACTGCGCCTCTTCGACCGGATCCGCCTCGACCTGTCGAAGCTGCCGTCCCGATTCCCCTACCTGCTGATCACCCCGCAGTACAACGTGGAGCGAGCCCTCGAGGAGCGCGCCGTCAGTCAGGGAGCCCGCATCGTGCGGGGCGCCGAACTCACCACGATCGCCCGGAACGACGACCAGGTCACGCTGACCTTCACCGACGGTCACGGGGCCACGGCCGACTATGTCGTCGGCACGGACGGTGCGCACAGTGCCGTACGCAAGGCCGTTGAAATGCCATTTCCCGGTCAAGCACCCGATCACCCTCGGTGAGATCAGCGACGTCACCCGGCGTGTGCACGGCACCGATTTCGGCATCAGCGAGGCGCGCTGGCTGTCCCGGTTCCACAGCGACGAACGGCAGGCGCCGCAGTACCGGGTCGGCCGCGTCTTCCTCGCCGGCGACGCCGCCCACGTGCACTCCCCGGCCGGCGGGCAGGGGATGAATACCGGACTTCAGGACGCCGCGAACCTCTCCTGGAAACTCGCCGCGACGGTCACCGGGCACGGCGAGGACGGCCTGCTGGACTCGTACCAAAGGAAGCGTCACCCGGTCGGCGAGATGGTGCTGCGCAGCAGCGGCGCCCTGATCCGGATGGCCATGCTGCGGTCGCGCCCGGCGCGCCTCGCGCGCAGCACGCAGGTCGCGCCCTGCTCGCGCTCCCTACCTTCACTCGGCGCGCCACCGGCACGATCTCCGGGATCGGCATCGGCTATCCGGGAGCGCCGCGCGCGGAGGATCTGCCCTGATGGGTACGTGGCGTGGCGCGGGCCGGTCAGTGATCCCGCAACACTTTCACGGCTTGCACCGTGGCGTAACCGCGCCACTCCAGAGCGGCTGCCGGGCTGAACGTCTGGAAGCTGACGTCCCATCCACCGTCGTCGTGCTGCTGGCCGGCGAGGCGATCCCGGTCGGCCGCGATGGCGTCGCCGTCGAAGAAGACGCGCGACGCGGTGCCGGGCCGCGGGGTGAAGTCGAGCGGGTGGAGCACCTCGTCCGCAGCCCCGCCGGCCACCGGCGTCGGGCCGTCCAGGCGCACGAACCCGGCGTAGCGTTCCAGCAGCTTGTGCGCCTGCGGGATGTCGTCGGCAACCGCATCGAGGAAGAGCATCGAGAACATCAGCTCGATCGCGTGCGGCGGCTCCTCCACCCGTTCCATGGTGTCCAGGCACCAGGCCGTCGCGGCCGCGAGCCACGGGTGTTTCGCCACGTCGGGCCGGGTCTTCGCCAGCTGCTGCGCTTGCGCCGCCAGCTGCGTCGTCATGGTCACCGACGAGGCCGGGTCGGCGGCGACCCAGTGCGGGGCGCAGCCGTACGTGTCGGCGAACGGCAGGCTGAACGCCATCCCACCGTCGTCGTTGGAGTGCTCGGCGAGCCAGTCGAGCAGGTGCGGCACCCGGTCGGCGCTGGTGTCACCAACTTCGACGATCACCTCGAGGGCGTGCATGGCGCCGACCGGCTGGCTCGTGGTGGAACGCAGGTCCGGTTCGAGCGCCCAGCCGTACCCGCCGTCGGTGTTGCGGAAGCCGTCCAGCGCGGCCAGCACGGCGGCCGGCGACCCGTCACCGTTCAGGTGATGAAGGCGGCGCCGCTCCAGCGTCCGGGCGTGGGTGGCGATGAACGAGACCGCAGCGTCGAGATCGAAGTCCATAGGACCATCCTCGCACCGGCGGCCCGCGCTTGCAGCGAGGCGCGAGGTGGGACAGCACCCGGGACCAGGCGGTCATCGGGTTTCGTTGATTTCGATGAGGTGGCCGTCCGGGTCGCGGAGGAAGGCACGCACCTCGCCGCCCCACTCCGGCTCGAACGGTTCGCCGAGCAGGCCGACGCCCGCCACCACGAGTTCGGCGCAGGCCCGGCGGCAGTCCTCGACCTGCACCACGATCGCGGCGGCCACAGTGGGTGAGAGCACGTCCGGCGCCCGTAGGACCACATCGGGCCGGTCCGGCGGCGGGTCACCGGGCGTCGCCAGGTGCAGGATCCCGGTGCCGTTGACCAGTTTCGCGTAGGTGGACCACTCGGCGGCCGCCTCGAAACCCAGCCGCCGATAGAAGGCGACGCTGGTCGCGACGTCCCTCACCACCAGAAGAGGAGCAACACCCGAAGCCCGCACGCCCGGAACCGTAACATCGGTGACCGCAAATCTTCCGCCCCTGGCAGACTGCCGCGCATGGGATTCACCCTCATGCACCGCGACGGCGACACTGAGGACGGCGACGTGTCCCGGATCCCGGATCTGCTCGCCGAGCTCGACGAACCCCGCGACGACGAACACCCCGACATCGCCATCTCCGACGACGACACGGCGTGGAGCCTGTCGGCGTTCCAGGGTGGTCTCGTGGTCTGGGAGAACGTCGAGGACTCCGCGGAGCCACAGCACATGGCGAACGTCCCGCGAGCGGAGCTGCACCGCGTCATGCTGCTGGTGGCGGAGGGTCGCCTTGATGAGGTCGGCCGGCTCGACTGGCGGCCGGGTTACCACCCACCGGCACCATAGGAGCTCGGACCGGGGCCGGGTCCCGAACAGCAGCGCGAACGGCCACGTTCGGCCCGCAGACCATCCAGAACTCGACGTGGAGCCGGCAGCTCGCCCCGCCGCTGCGGCCCGCGGCGGCGACCGCCCGCTGCCTGCTGATCACGGCCGCGCGAACCGCTGGGGTGTGCCGCCCAGCGAGTGCACGGCCCGTCGCGGCCGCGTCGAGCATCCCGATCACCGGGCGGTTCCGGGTGTGGTCGCGGTGGTCCGGCTCGTCGCACCGGCCAGTTCGGTTACGGCTCGGCCGTCGCGGTCCTCGTCACCGCTGGTCCGGTCGCCCGCCGGGTGATCCGGGTGACCGCGGCCGTCGACGTCGCCTCGGCCCAGGCAGCGGGCGGTGACCCGGTCAGCGGGATGCCGTACGGGATCGGAGTAGGTTGATCAGTGTGGAAGACGTCGAATCGTGGCCGACGGGCCGGCTGCTGTCCGCGGCGGCCCGGATGGTGGAGAGCCGATTCGACCGATTCCTGGCCGATCTCGACCTCACGCACGCCGGCATGATCACACTGCATCATCTGGCGGGCGGCCCGCGGTCGCAGCGGGAGCTGGCCCAGCTGTGCCGGGTCACCGACCAGACGATGAGCCGGACCATCGAGCGTCTGGCCCGCACCGGTCACGCCGGCCGGGCCGAGGACGCGCAGGACCGCCGCCGGACCCTCGTCAGAATCAGCGCGAAGGGCACCGAGGCCCTCGCGGCGGCCCGCGCCGAGGAGAAACGCTTCGAGAAGGATCTTGGTTACGACGCGATCCGGCCACAGCTGATCGCGCTGATCAAGAAACAGCTCTGACAGCGAGGGCGGCGTGCGAGCGGTGTCCGTCCTCCGACGGGCGCTGCTGACGCTCGATCTCGGCGAACCCGGCGCGCTCCAGGCGATCCATCATGGTGTCGACCGGCCAGCGGTAGGCCGTGGTGACCTTGTGGTCGAACGGTTCCAGATCGTCGCTCTTGAAGAAGCCGAGGACGAGGGTGCCGCCTGGTCTGAGGGCGCGACGAAACCCCGTGAAAACGGTGTCGATCTCGGCGGGCGGGCGGTGGATGGTGGAGTACCAGCTCAGGATGCCGTCGACACCCGTGACGTCGAGGTGGTCCATCGAACCCAGCTGAAAGTCGATGCCCGGGTGGGTCGTCCGGGCGTGCTCGACGAACTCCGGCACCAGGTCGACACCCGACACGTCGGCGCCCAGTCCGTGCAGGTAACCGGTCAGGTGGCCGGGACCGCAGCCCAGGTCCAGGACCCGGCCGGACAGGTGCCGGGCGATCAGGTCCAGGTCGTCGGCGTGGACTTTGTCCGGCGTACCGAAGAGGTTGATGTAAAGATCGGCGATCGCGCCGTAGGCCTCGCGGACGGTCATCGGTAGGCCCCGTGCAGGAAGAGGTCGACCAGGTCCTCGACCGTGACCGGCGCATCCGCGCCGGTGAGCCGCCAGACCCGGCCGTGGAACAGACCGAGGAACGCACCGGCGAGCGCCTCGACGGGAAGCCGCAGGTCGGCCTGGTCGGGCTCGAACAGGGCGACGATCGTCTCCCGGGTCTCGGACACCGACTCGTCGCGAGTCAGCGCCCGCGCGGCGCGGCTGTCCGGCGCGGGCCGCGCCACCGCGCCGCCGAGGGCGTGCAACGCGCCGATGACGGCGCCCATCCGGGTCATGTGCGCGTCGAGCGCGTAGACGGCGTCGGCCAGCCGGGCGGCGAGCGGCTGGTCGAGCGAGATCGAGCGCAGCTCCTCGAGGACCTGGGTGGGGTCCATCGCGGCGGCCACGCAGGCGCGCAGCACCGCGTTCTTGTCGTCGAAGACCCGGAAGATCGTCGCCTCACCGATCCCGGCGGCCCGCGCGATCTTCGCGGTGGTCACGGCCGCGCCGAGCTCGGCCACCAGCGGCAGCGCCGCCTGCACAATCGTGTCCCGCCGCTGCTCAGGTGTCATCCCCGGCGCCCGGCGCCGGTCAGTGGTGGTCGCCATGCCCTGGACTTTACGGAGTGAGCATTCACTCCGTCAACGCCACTTTTGTAGTGCCGGGCGTGTGCATGCGCCGGCGCTCGCCACACTGACCGGCGACGACATCCAGGCGCTGCGGTTCCGGGCCAACCTGCTGATCGCCGTTCCGGGCAGCCGTCGCGGCGGTTGAGCGAACCGGCCAGATCACCGCCGGCGACATCTGCACGTGGCTGTGAGCTACTCACGCCGTCACGCCGGAGTGAGGAACTCCAGGCGGTTGCCGTGGGTGTCCTCGGTGTGGAAGCGACGCATGCCGGGTAGTTCGTCGTGGCCCCAGGTCACCGGGTGGCCGGCGGCTTCCAGTCGGAGCGCCAAGGTCTCGAGGTCGGGCCAGAGGAAACCCGGGTGCGCCTTGCGGGCCGGGCGGAAGCCGGCCTCCACACCCAGGTGGACCTCGATGCCGTGGCCGGCGAACCAGCAACCGCCCCGAGACGCGAGGGCCGCGGGTTTGGGTTTCTCCACCAGGCCGAGCACATCGGAGTAGAAGGCGCGGGAAACCGCCTCGGAACCCGGCGGACAGGCCAGCTGCACGTGATGAATCATACCGCCGATCTTAACAATACGTACGTACGGTTTGGAACGAGTTCGCAGCTCATTGTGGATACTGGGTTGGTGACGATCAAGGCGTTGGTGTTCGACTTCGACGGGTTGCTCATGGACACCGAGACCACGTTGCTGGACAGCTGGCGGTGGGAGTGGCGGCGGCACGGGCTCGAGCTCGACCAGGCGTCATTCTTCGCCGATCACGGTGGTGACGCCAACGAGGAGCGTTACGTCGCGCTCGCCACGGCGGTCGGGCAGGGTTACGACCGGGTGAGCAGCCACGAGCTCCGGATGGAATACCGGGCCGCGCTCAACGCGGCGCTCCAGCCCTCCCCCGGGATCGTCGACTGGCTCGATCGGGCCGCCGAGCTGGGACTACGGCTCGCCGTCGCCAGCAGCTCGCCCATCGATCACGTGGGCGCGCTGCTCGACCGGTCCGGGCTGCTCGCACGGTTCGAGGTTCTGGCCACCGGCGAGGAGGTGGCCGCGCACAAGCCCGACCCCGCCGTTTATCTGCTCGCGCTGGACCGGCTCGGCCTGCCGGGTTCGGAGGCGGTCGCCTTCGAGGACACCGCCCACGGCGCCGCGGCGGCGAAAGCGGCCGGCATGTCCTGCGTGGCGGTGCCCAACCACTACGCCGACCACGCCCGCTTCACCGCGGCGGACATCGTGCTCACCAGCGCGGCAGACCTCCCACTGGACGACGTGATCGCCGCCCTCGCCGCGAAGCTGCCGTAACCAGGTCGCCGGCCGGTCGGAGGCCACAGTCCTCTTCGAGGCTTACGCCCATTGCGGGTGTGGGCACATCCACAGTGGGCGTAACGCTAGAAAAAACATTGAAGGCCGAACCGCGGAGGGCCGCCATGAAGATGTTCCGCCGCACGCTCGATCAGGCGCGGGCGCAGCAGCACCTGGAGGACGAGGTTCGCCGGCTCGGCGCGTTGATCGGGTCCGGGGCGGCCGAGCTCGTCGGCTTCGAGAACCGGGACGGCGGCCATCCCTGGGCCAGCGTCGACGAGAACGGTGTCTATCACTGGGTGGTGACCGAGCGCGGCCGGGAGCTGCAGCACCGCAAGACCCGGGAGCTCGACGAGATGCTGTTCTGGTGTCTTGAGGCGACCACGTGGTCGATGGGCGGTGACTGGGCGCTGCGTCATCCCCTAGCCGGCGAGGAGCAGCGGGTCACCCGCTGGCGCCGGCAGTTCGAACTGCTCGCGACGATCGACCCGGAGTGGTCGCGCCGCGCCCGGCAACGGCTCATCGAGCGGATCAAACCGGCCAGCCTGCCGGAGGGCGGGGTCCCTCCGGCAGACGGCTGAAAACGATCAGAGGACAGACGGCTGAAAGCGATCCGAGGATCAGTGTCCGGGCACCGTGCCGCTGATCTCGTTCGGCACCGCGTCGAGAGTCACCGACCCCTTCACCGCGCCGGTCGCCAGATCGACCTGGTGGACCTTCTTCGTGGCCGGCTCGGTCACGTAGGCCACACTCCCCCGTACGAACAGCGCCGGGCGCGGCTGCTGCCAGTCGATCGGCTCGGTCCACGCGCCGACCACCGGCCACGACGCCGTCAGCGTGCCCGTGGCCGGGTCGGTGACGTGCAGTTTGCCGTCGGTGCCGAGGATCAGTGCCTCACCGTTCGGGCCGCGGCCCAGCGACCGGAAGCTGTAGCTCACCCCGGACGGCATCGGCACCACCTTCAGCGACTTCGCCGCCGTGTCGATCAGGGAGAACTGAGTCGGGGCCTCCCGCTCCGCGTCCGGGTCGATCTTGTAGTCGCCGAGCAGCACCGGTGACGCCTCGGAGCCGGCCTGGTTGCCGATCCGGCTGTAGTCCAGGTCGCTCTTCACCTTCGTGAACGCGCCCTTGCTGAACAGCAGGACACCGTTCTCGCAGCCCAGTGCCACGACTTCGCCCTGCGCGACGGCCTCGCCGTGCACGCCGGGGCACTCTTCGCTGCGGGCGATCTCCGTGCCGTTCTTGTCGAGCGCGATCGCGCCGGAGCGGGACTCCTCGGTGCCCAGGGTGACGATCAGGGTGCCGTCGGTGAGTTCGACAGCGACGCCATGGTGCGGCACCGCCGCCTTGTACTGCCGGCCCTGCGGCTTGCCGTCCGCCAGGCCGGCCGGGTCGAAACTGTTCACCTCGCCGGTGCCGTCGGTGAACAGGATCGTGCGATCACCGTGCCGCACGACGTGCCCCGGCTTGGCCCCCGGATAGGCGATATCGGTCATCTTCCCGGCCACCGCGTCGAGCACCCGGAATCCGTCCGTGGTGGAGACGAAGACGCTGGTGTCATTGCCGGCCGGGTTGACCCGGTTGAAGCCGTCGAGCGCGACGGTGTGCCCGACCTTCAGCGACGAGCCGTCGAGAACGTAGATGCCGCCCTCGTAGGTCACCGTCACCGGGTCCGTCACTGCAGGAGCCGCAGGTGCCGCGGCAGGTTCGCCGGACGACGACGACGCGCAGGCGGTGAGCCCGAGGGTGGCCACGGCGACGAACGCCGCGCCACGGATTCTGGTGCGATTCATGAGATCCTCCCCATTTGCAACTAACAATCATTTTCATTAAGGAACCGACAGTGGTCCCATGACAAGAAGTGCGAGAACGGTCAGGCGGTCAGGCGGTCAGGCCACCGATGATCGCTTCGGCGTTGAAGCGCATCATCTCCAGATAGGTCGCGGCCTCACCGCCGGGCTCGCTCAGCGACTCCGCATACAGCCCGACCACCCGCACCCGCAGATCAGCCTCCTCCGCGAGCACCTCGGCCAGCCGCTGCGGCTGCGCGCTGTCCGCGAAGATGGCCGGCACCCGATGCTCGGTCACCGCCGTGACCAGCGACGCCAGATCGGACGCGCTCGGCGACGCCAGGGTCGTGCCACTCGGGATGATCGCGCCGATCACCGCGAGGTCGTACCGCTGCGCGAGATAGCCGAACACGTGGTGATTCGTGACCAGGACCCGGCGTTCCGCCGGAATCCCCGCGAAGCGGTGCGCGATCCCGGCGTCCAACTCACCCAATTTCCTTCGGTACGCGTCAGCGCGCCGGCGCATCGTGTCGGCGTCCACACCGTCCACATGCTCGGCGATCGCGTCGGCGAGCAGGCCGACAGCCGTGTCCATCCGCCGCGGATCGGTCCAGAAATGCGGATCCGGCAGCCCGGCGGCATCGCCGTCGCGATAGTCCAGCGGGTCGGCCATCGCCCCGACCTCGACGGTGTGAACGCCCTCGTCCCGGGCCGCGTCGACGTGCCGCAGCACGCCCTCTTCCAGGCCCAGGCCGTTGTAGACGACCAGGTCAGCGGTCTGCATGGCGTGGGCCTCGCGGGCCGAGATGCCGAACGAGTGCGGGTCGGCGTCCGGCTTCATCAGCACGGTGACCCGGGCCTGGTCGCCGGTGATCTCGCGGACCACGTCGCCGAGGATGTTCGTGGTCACCACGATCTGGTCGGTGCCGGTCCGGGTGCAGGCGGCGGTGCCGGCTCCGGCCAGCAGTGCTGTCGCGGCGAGCAGGGTTCGCAGCAGTCTCATCGGCCGACCTCCACGGCCAGGTCGGGCCGTTGCTCCACCGTGAGCGTGCGCGCCGTCCGCAGGTTGTCCCGGTAGTCGATCTCGTGGATGACCCGCGCGGCCGGGTCCGCCACATAGGCACGGTTGATGTCGAGGGTCAGGCTCGTACCCGGGGTCTTCTTCTCCGCGAGGACGTCACCGGTCCTCAGGTCGTAACTACGCAGGGTTCCGCTCTTGTCGAGTGCCAGCACCGAGTTGCCGTCCGCCGGGGACGCCGCCGCGATCAGGTTCGCCGCCGGTACGTGCTGGACGGTGGCTTTCGGGGCGTTCAGCGACCAGATTCCGGTGCTGTCGAACTGGGCGGCCTCGTTGCTGCGGGGGCGGGAGCCGAACGGGCTCGACGGCACGTCTCGGTCGGGACGGGGCAGGACTCTCGCCTCGGCGCCGCTGGTGGTGTGCTTTACGCGTACCCAATGATCGTGGCAAGCGGTGAGCGTTCCGCCTCGCAGGACCACCGACTCGCCTGGCGTCTCGCAAGGCGCCTGGAAGGCGTCCGCGGTCAGTTCGGTGATGGTGCCGGCCTCCAGCGCGCGGCGGTCCAGGACGGTGTGCCGGCCGTCGGCGGTGGTGATCGTCGTGTGGGCGTCGTTGCCGGCGATGGTGGTGATTCCGGACGCGAGCGTAAGGGTGCCGAGGGTGCGGGGTGGCGCGCGGTAGTAGTGGACGTGGTCGGTGTGGTCGACGGTCCAGACACCGGCGTCGGTGATCTCCAGGGTGCGGTCACCGTCGGTGGTGTAGAGGAAACGTCCGTCTTCGATCAGCGTCTCGGCGGGATGGGTGAGTGTGAGCGCGGTGGTCTCGGTGGTGGTCAGATCGAGCAGGTGAAGGATGCGGGCGCCACGGGAGGCGTAGGCGATGGCGGGGCGGGGTTCGGAGAGTTCCTCGGCGCCGTCGACGAAGCCGTGGGGCGCCTCCTCCGATTCTTCCGGGTTCGACGGTGAACACGCTGACAGGGCCAGCGCGGCGCTCAGCATGGTCACGCCGAGAAGCCTGCTGATGATCACGAGGTTCCTTTCGAGGGGATGGCGGCGGTCAGGCCGCGGGCCATGAGGACGGCGAAGAAGAGAAGGACGGCGGTGAGGGCGATGGTGGCGCCGGCCGCCGTCGCGGCGAACCAGGAGATCCACAGGCCGAGGACCACGGCGAGCGACCCGATGCCGAAGCTGGTCAGCATCACCATGGGCAGGCGGCGGGCCACCAGCATCGCCGCCGCGGACGGGGCGATCAGCATGCCGAAGGCGAGCAGGGTCCCGACGACGCTGAACGCGACCGCCATCGTGACGGTGAGCAGGACGAGCATCATCGCGTTCGCCAGATCCGGGCGCAGACCGAGCGTCTTCGCCTTGCGGGCGTCGAACGTCAGCGCCAGGAACGGCCGGTAGAAGACCACCGAGATCACGCCGACCACGACCAGCGCGCCGCCGAGCAGCAGCAGGTCGGATCCGCGGATGGCGAGGACGTCGCCGAAGAGGAACGCGGTCAGATCGGTCGCGAACGAGCGTGAGTGCGAGACCACGATGACCCCGGCCGACAGCATCCCGACGAAGAGCAGCCCGATGCTGGTGTCCCGGCCGAACTCCCGGCTGTGCCGCAACGCGTTCACCCCGAGCGCCATGCCGAGCGCGCTGGCCGCCGCCCCGGCGACGAGATTGCCGCCGACGATGCCGGCGACCGCTACTCCGGGCAGCATGCCGTGGCTCATCGCCTCACCGAGAAACGTCATCCCCCGGGCGATCACCCAGGCGCCGACCAGCGCACACACGGCGGCGAGGAGGACGCCGCCGGCGAGGGCGCGGACCACGAAGGACACGGTGAACGGTTCGAGAAGCACGAGAGGCAATATAGTGGCAATGAAAACCGTTGTCATTAGGAGGGTTCGGGGTGCTGTCGGCTTCCGAGGTTTGTTACGGGTACGCAGGGGTTCCGGTGCTGCGTGAGGTGAGCATGGAGGTGGGTGCGGGGTCTCTCCTGGCCGTGACGGGGCCCAACGGGTCGGGCAAGAGCACGCTGCTGCACGTTCTGGCGGGGGTGCTGCCGCCCAAGTCGGGATATGTACGGCGTCAGGCGGGATGTCGGGTGGCGCTCCTCCCCCAGCGGACGCCGGACATCGACGCGCTGCCGCTGACCGTGGGTGAGTGTGTGCGGATCGGCGGGTTCCCGGGGTTCTTTCGCCGCTCCGCGGGTTTGTCCGCCGACTCGATGATGGACCGGCTCGGGATCGCTTCTCTGAGCCGGCGCCGGATGCGGGAGTTGTCCGGCGGGCAGCGTCAGCGGGTGCTCATCGCGCAGGCGCTGGTGCAGCAGGCCGAGGTGTATGTGCTGGACGAGCCCACGGTCGCGCTGGACGCTGTCAGCCGGGAGGTCGTTCACGAACTGCTCGGCGAGAAGGTCCGCGCCGGTGCGGCCGTGGTGTTGTCCAGCCATGACCCCGGGGAATCGGCCCTGGCCGGCCACACGGTGCACCTGCCGGCGCCGGCGGCGTGACATCCTCATCGGTGATGACTGAGCTGACCGAAGTGTTCTGGCGTGCCCACACCGGCCTGCCCCGCGAAGCCCCGGGTTCCGCGGCCACCACCGAGCTGCTGCTGCGCCTGGCGGGGTCCCTGCCCGGCGAGCCGCGGGTGGTCGACGTCGGCTGTGGCACCGGGCCGGCCAGCGTGCTGCTCGCTGCGCTGACCGGCGGGCGGGTGACCGCCGTCGATCTGCACGAGCCGTTCCTGGCGGCCGTGACCGCTCGGGCCGAGGCCGCCGGGGTCGGCGACCGGGTCAGCACGCTCCACGCGTCGATGGACTCGTTGCCGGTCGAGCACGGCAGTGTGGATCTGTTGTGGGCGGAGGGTTCGGCGTACATCATCGGGTTCGACGCGGCGCTGGCCGCGTGGCGACCGCTGCTGGCACCGGGCGGGGTCGTGGTCCTGACCGAGGCGGAGTGGCTGACGCCATCACCGTCGGCCGGGGCGCGGGCGTTCTGGAATCCGGGTTATCCGGCGATGCGCACGACAGCCGGGAACGTGGCGGCCGCGCAGGACGCGGGCTGGATGGTGCAGGCGATTTACGTGCTGCCGGACAGCGACTGGGACGAGTACTACGCCCCCCTCGCAGCCCGCATCGAACAGCTGCGGGCCGAGGGCGTGCCCGAGGAGCTGCTCGCCCAGGTGGACGAGGAGATCACCGTGCGGGCCGATAACGGCGCGGACTACTCCTACACGGGCTACGTGCTGCGCCCACGTCCCTGACAACGCCGGCCTCCGCGCCGCCGGGGCACTTGTCGTTTTTCGTCCCACACCCACTGCGGGTGTGCCCACATCCGCAGCGGGTGTGGGACAAATTTCCACATGTCAGCCGCGCGGATCCCGCGCGCCGGCGCTGCATTGATCGGGATCTGAACAGTTCCGGATGGTGGAGTCACCGTGGTTGATGGAAGATCACGGGGTGAGCAGCTTCGCGGCACCGCTTGACGGACTCAGCGCACTCGTCATCGGCGGCGGGGGTGATGGGATCGGGCGGGCTGTCACCCGGGCGTTCGCCGCCGCCGGGGCATCGGTCGCTGTCGCTGACGTGGTCGCCGATCGGGCTCTCGCGGCCAGTCTCGAGCTGACCGGGAACGGTGCCCAGGCTGTTCCGCTGATCGGGAATGTCCGGTCGATGGCCGACCTCGAAGGGTTCGTGGCGCAGACCGTCGAGGCGTTCGGGAAGATCGACGCGCTGGTCACCGTGGTCGGCGGGCAGGTGGCGTTCGTGCCGGCCGTGCGGCTGCACGAGATGGTCGACGAGGACTGGGATCTCGCGTACGAAATGAATCTGCGCTGGGTGGCGCGCGCCTCGCGCGCGGTGATCCGGACCTTCCTGGCGCAGGGTTTCGGTGGGTCGATCGTGAGCGTCGGGTCGGTCGCGGGGGTGATGGCGGCGCCGACGCAGGCGGCCTACGGCGCGGCGAAGGCGGGTGTGGCCAGCCTGGCCCGGACGGTGGCGGCGGAATACGCGCGCGACGGCATCCGGATGAACGTGGTCACCTGCGGGGCGATCGCCACGGCCGTGGCCAACGCGGAACCCCATCCGCAGGACGTGCCGGAGATTCCGATGGGTCGCCTCGGTGTGCCGGACGACGCGGCCTCGGCTGTGGTTTATCTGTCGTCGCCACTCGCGTCCTACATAACCGGGCAGAGTCTGGTCGTCGACGGTGGCGTCACCGTGCGCGGACCGTTCTCATGACGGGGCCTTCCGGGCCCGATAAGCGATCATATTGACCCGGTTTCCGCAGCGCACGCTGCAGAAACGCTTGGAGCCGTTGCGGGACAGGTCGGTGAAGATGCCCTCGCAGTCGTCGGCGTCGCAGACCCGCAGCCGGCTCGTCTCGTTGGTGCGGATCACGTCGATCAGGGCGAGCGCGGCCTCGACCCGGATCCGCTCGGCAAGAGGCGCGCCCGGCTCGGTGGCGTGGATGTGCCAGTCCGAGCCGTCGTGCCGGGTCAGATAGGGCAGCGCCCGGGCCTCGCGCAACATCCGGTTCACCGCTTCGACGGCGTCGTCACGGTTCAAGGTCCACACCTTTTGGAGCAGGGTACGCGCAGCGCGCACCGCCTCCAGCTCGGCCTGATCGTGGTCGATGCGCCCGGAGTAGGTGTAGCCGCTCAGCAGCGCGCCGAGCTCGTCCACCGTGGAGAGTTCGTCAGCGCCGGACCGGGACGCTTCGGGCGCCGTGTTGACGAGCGCCACGACGAACTCCAGCGACTCCTCGGTGTCAGGGGCAAAAAGCAATTTGACTCCTCACAGAACCCGGCCTAGCGTCAGGGGCGAACCTAATTTAGCCCATGACGAAGGATGCCGCCGTGAAGCTTTCGCCGCAGTCCGCCGGACTTGTCGCAGCTGTGACGTCGGCTGCCACCTTCGGCACGTCCGGGGCGTTCATCAAGCCCCTGCTCGAAGCGGGCTGGTCACCGGCGGCCGCCGTCACCGCCCGCGCGCTGATCGCCGGGACGCTGCTGCTGCCGTTCGTGCTGTTCTCGCTGCGCGGCCGATGGGACGCGCTGTGGCGGGGCCGGTGGCGGCTGCTCGGCATGGGCGTCGTCGCCGTGGCGTTCACCCAACTGGCGTACTTCGCCGCGATCAGCCGGATCCCGGTGTCGACGGCGCTGCTCGTGGAATATCTGGCTCCGCTGCTGCTGGTGCTCTGGGCATGGGCGTACACCCGCCGGATGCCCCGGGTCGCGGTGCTGCTCGGGTCGGCACTCGCGATCGGCGGCCTGGTTCTGGTGATCGGGCCGGGGGCGTTGCAGGCGGTCGACCCGCTCGGCATCCTCCTGGCGTTCGCCGCCGCGATCGGTTGCGCTGTCTATTTCGTCGTGTCGGCGCGCCCGTCCGACGGGCTGCCGCCGGTCGCCCTCGCCGGAGCCGGACTGCTGATCGGTGGCGCGTCGCTCGGCCTGGTGGGACTGGCCGGCGTGGTGCCGATGACTGTCACCTTTGGTGATGTCGAGATGCTCGGGGCCACGGCGCCGTGGTGGGTGCCGCTGATGGTGGTGGCGGTGTTCGCCACCGCTATCGCCTACGCGACCGGGATCTTCGGGTCGAGCCGGCTGGGCTCGCGGCTCGCGTCGTTCATCGGGCTGCTGGAAGTGGTGTTCGCGTCGGTGTTCGCGTGGATCGTGGTGGGCGAGGCGCTGACGCCGCTGCAGATGCTGGGCGGAGCGCTGATCCTGGCCGGGATCGCCTCGATCCCTGGGGAACCGGTCACGCCGGTGACCGAGGCCGACGAGGACCGGGAGCTGTCGCCGTCGGCGGTGTGACCGCCGGTCTGTGAGGGTCAGGCGCGCAGGAAGGTCAGGACCGCCAGGACCCGGCGGTGTTCGCGGTCGTGCTGGATCAGGCCCAGCTTCATGAAGATGGTGGTGACGTGGGCTTCGACCGTCTTGACCGCCAAGTGCAGGTCGGCGGCGACCGCCGTGTTCGACAGGCCCTGGGCCATCAGGGCCAGGACGGCCCGTTCCCGGCCGGTCAGCGTGTCCAGCGGGTCGCGTTCGCGGCGGCGTGACACCAGGCGGGTGACCAACTCGGGGTCGATGACCGTGTCGCCGCGGGCCACCCTGCGGACGTCGGCGCCGAACGCGGTCAGGTCGGAGACCCGGTCCTTCAGCAGGTAGCCGACGCCGCCGTCGAAGTCGGTCATCAGGCGCAGCGCGTGGTGCACCTCGACGTACTGGGACAGCAGCATCAGGCCGACGCCCGGTGCGGTGGCGCGGATCGCGGCGGCGGTGTCGATGCCCTCGGCGGCGAAGCCGGGTGGCATGCGCAGGTCGATCACCACGACGTCGGGTAGGTCGGCGCGGACCAGCTTCAGCAGGGTGGGGCCGTCGGCGGCTTGGCCGGTCACGGTGAAACCCGCGTCGGTGAGGATGTGGGCCAGGCCTTCGCGGAAGAGAACGGCGTCGTCGGCGAGCATCACCCGCACGGGATCACCGTCCTGAGCCTCGTGCCGGTGGGATCACTGTCGATTGTCAGTCGGGCATCGAGGATCGCGAGGCGGTCCGCCAGGCCTTCCAGGCCGCTTCCCGGGCGTGTCACAGCTCCCCCGCATCCGTCGTCGTCCACCTGGACGCGCAACTCTGATCCGGTCAGGTCCACGACAACCGACACGGATGTGGCGCCGGAATGCTTCGCGGCGTTGGTCAGGCCTTCGCTGACCACGAAATACGCGGTGGACTCGACCTCGGCGGGCAGGCGCCGGCTGACCGACATGGTCAGCCGGACCGGCAGCGAGGCTCGATCGGCGAGGAAGCCGATCGCCGCCTCCAGGCCGTCCTGGGTGAGCACTGCCGGATGCAGGCCGCGGGCCATCTCGCGCAGCTCGGCGGTGGCCTGCAGAAGGTTACGGCGGACGTCGTCGGCACGGCCGGCCACCTCGGTGGCGCCGGTGGTGGTGGCCAGCCGGACCACGCCGCCGAGTTCCATCGCGACGGTGACCAGGCGTTGCTGGGCGCCGTCGTGCAGGTCGCGTTCGAGGCGGCGTCGGGCGGCGTCGCCGGCCACGACGAGGCGCTGGGCGGCGGCGCGCAGTTCGAGGACCAGGCCGGCCTGGGCGGCCAGGTCGCCGACGAGGCGCTGCTCGGCGGCGGAGAGGGGCGCCGGGGAGACGGTGAGCGCGCCACGAAGCCGGCCGCCGTGCCGTACCGGGACGGCGTCCAGGTCGCCGGACGAGCGCGGGCCGGGTGGGAACGGCGTCGCCGGCGGCCAGACGGCAACCGCCCTCAACTCCTCGGCGGAGCCGGTCCACAGAACCACCTCCCGCGCGCCCGCCGCATCGGCCACCGTGGCGCAGATGCCGTCCAGCAACCCGCCCGCCGGAGCACTGAGGTGCGCCGACAACCGGGACAGAGCCTCATAAGGGGTGGCCCGCCGCCCGTAGACGACCCGGTCGGCCAGCCGCTGCGCGCGGCCTCGCAGCGGCTCGAAGACCACCGCCACCAGGGCGATGGCGAGCAACGACAGCCACGTGCCGTACCCGTCGGCAAGCCGGCCCGCGCCGACCACGACAACGGCGTACCCCACCGTCACGACCCCCGCCATCGCGCCGAAAACCAGGGACTTGTTGATCAGCGGGTCGATGTCGTAGAGGCGGTACCGCAGGATCGCCGCGCCCGCCGCCACCGCCAGCAGCGGCACGGTCAGCGTGCCCGGCACCGGCGAACCCCACGCCGCCAGACCGGAAATCATCACTGCGGCCGAGACCGTCGCCGCGTACAGGAACCAGCGCAGCTGCCGCCCCTCGTCCCCGGAGGACCGCCGCACCCGGACCACCACGCAGACCACCCAGGTCAGCTGGAACAGCAGATAGGCCACCGGCCGCGCCACGTCGTACAGCGCCCGCGCCACCGACAGACCGGGCAGCGAGAACGGATGACCCAGGCCGGTGCGAGCGTGCTCGACCGGCCACAACGCCGAGACCAGCGACAACACGAAACCCAGAACACACAGGACACCCAGGACCGGCGCCCACGCCCGCGACGGCAGACGGCCCGTCGGGAAACACATCACCGCCGCGCCGACCAGCACCAGCACCAGCGGCAGCGGCCACACCCCGAGCCACCCGATCCAGGACGCGCCGGGCAGCGGTCCCGGATGCAGGCCGTACTCCCGACCGAAAAACATCACCGCATGAGCCGCGCCCACCGCGACGAACAGCAGGCCCTCGCGGTTACCGGGGCGCCGGTGCAGCACCAGCAACCCGACGCCGGCGAACGACGCGGCGATCAACCCGTTGTGCAGGTTCGCGACGTGCGGCCCGAGCACGAAACCGCCCACGATCAGCCCGGCGATCGCCACACCCAGCATCCCCCGGCCCACGCCTGTCATCGTGCCAGCGCGCGAACTCGTTGTGACCAGGGTTAACCCTGTCAATTGTCGAGGGCCGGCCCCGATGCCCGCCGGCACCGCCGCTTCCACGCTGAAAGGCATGACTTCAACACCGCTCGACCGCACGCTCACCGCGTCACTCACCGTCGCGCCCGCCGTCTATCTCATTGCCGATCTTCTGTACGCGACCAGAGGCTGGGACGACCCCACAGCCGCCGTGGTGCACGTTCTCGGAGCTGTCGGCTACACCCTCGTGCTGGTGCGCCTGGTGACGCTCGGCAACGGCATACTGGCCGCCGTCCTGCTGGTGATCGGCGCGTTCGGCGCGGCCGGCAACGTCGCGTACGGCTTCAACACCATTCACGTCTCCCTCGGCGACACCGACCTGGTCGACGCCACCGGTGCCGCCGTACTGATCAAGCCGTTGGGTCTGTTCTTCCCGCTCACGCTGCTGCTCGCCGCCGCCGTCCTGCGCAAGCTGGCACCCGTCTGGGTGGTAGCGCTGCTCGCGGTGAGCGCTGTCGCCTGGCCGGCCGCCCACATCGCCAACATCGGCTGGCTGGCCGTCCTGGTCAACGCGGCCCTGGTCGTGGTGTTCGGCGCGGTGGCCGCGAGTCGCGCCGGAGGGACCGGCGATGCGGGTCGCGCCGGAGGGACCGGTGACACGACGAGGCGAAACCCGGTTGCCGGCAGCAGTACCGTGGCCGGGTGACCATCCGATTTGTTCCCCGTTTTCCGATAGATGTGCGGCGGTCCTGAGGTGCGGATCGTGAGTGTGAACGCCTGGGGTGGCGCCCTCGCCGACGAGTTGCTCGGCTGGCTGCCCGGCATCGGCGCTGATGTGGTCTGTCTGCAGGAGGTGACCCGGACGCCGGGGCTCGGCGGGTGGACCCGGTTCGACGACGGGGAGCGGGCGCTGCCACAGCGGGCCGACCTCTTCGACGACGTGCGCGGGGTACTCCCCCGCCATCAGGGAATCTTCGTGGCAAGCGACTCCGGGCCGGTGCTCGACGACGGCGGGATACCGCATCGGCAGGACTTCGGGCTGGCCACGTTCGCCTCCGAGCGGCTGTCCCTCGTCGGGCTGGACTCGGTGTTCGTGCACGGCGCGCTCACCGATCATGTGGAGTGGACGATCGCCGATCGGCCCCGGGTGGCGCTCGCTGTCCGGACGGCCGGCCAGGACTCCGGGCGTACCGTCTGGGTGGTGCAGGTGCACGGGCTGCGGGATCCGGCCGGCAAGGGCGACACGCCGGCCCGGCGGCAGCAGGCGGACGCCCTCGCCGGCCTGGTCACCCGGATCCGGCAGCCCGATGACCTGGTGGTGCTCTGCGGCGACCTCAACCTGCTGCCGGACAGCGAGACGTTCGGGATCCTCGCCGGCGCCGGGCTCACCGATCTGGTCGGTACGGCGGACACCCGGACGTCGAGGTACCCCAAGCCGGTACGGCACGCGAGTTACCTGCTCGTCTCCGACGTGGACGCGGTCAAGCACTTCACTGTCGTGGCCGCCCCGGAGGTATCCGACCATCGAGCGCTGCTTCTCGATATTTGAGATCGGTTACGCGTACCCGGGAAGGAGCGTGCGGGGGCCGGTGAGGTCTCGCCGCAGGGGTTTTGCCGTCAAGAACCACATGTCGGTAACAATGCCATCCTGCGTGATGATATCGGCGAGCATCGACCGAACGGTCCTACTATTCTCGCTGCCGTGCCTACCGATGCTCTTCCCACACCTCCGGAGTTCGAATCGGTCGCGACCTGGGCGGGCGCAGCACGGGTGATACGCGCCGGCGAGCCGGATGTGGCCGCCTGGCAGCTCCCTGACCAGCAGAAATCCGCGCTCGTTACCAGTGGCGTGCCGCTGATCGACGGACTTGTCGACATCGTGGACTTCCAGGCGCTGCCGACGATGTACCAGCTGGGGCACTCCACCGGGCGCATTCGTGTCTACGGTGCCGCGACGGCGACCGGCGCGGTGATCGAGCATTCGCCGGAAGCCGGGATGCGGTTCGTGAACTCGTCGATCGTCCAATGGCTGTGGTCACTGCATCTGGTCGGCAGGTGGGTGACTGGGTCGGCGGCGCTGGCCCGGTGGGACGAGAGCCCGGAGGCGGAGGAGCAGACGTTCGCGGAGATCGCCGCGCTGCTGGAGCAGATCCGGGCGCTGGATCCGCCGGCGGTCGGCGACGGCGATCACGAGAAGCACTTCTGGCCGGCGGTGCTGGATCGCTGGTTGTACTAGAGCGTTCTCAGAAGGTGGCGATCGGGTTGGCCGGGCCTCGTCGTAACCTGACGGCTGCACGTCCTGCGGGGTGTCGGCACCGATCAGCGCGACGCCGCGGTCGTGCAGCCACGGCAGGCAGGACGCGTGCCAGCCGGCCTGGCTGAAACCGTCGGTGCCGGGCCGCCCGGTGCGCAGCAGGACCGCGTCGCCGGAGCGCACCCGGACGCCCTGGCTGCGCTCGGCCTCCTCGAGATCCTCGGGGAGGACGCTCTGCACCGGCTCCGCGCGGGCCCGCGCGACGTCCAGCAGGACGCCCCGGGTGATGATCCCGTCCGCGGCCGCGGTGACGGCCGCCCACCCCGATCCGGTCGTGGCGTCGACAAGGTCGTGCGGCCGGCCGTTGTACATCGTGCCGTCCCAGTACATGTGGCACGGCGAGTCGAGGTGGGTGACGGTGTTGCCGTGGAACGTGATGCCGAGCCGTTCCGACGAGAAACCCCAGCGCCGGTCGGCGTGGAAGCGTGCCGGCATGTTCTCGGCACCCGGCATGTCGGCGGCGCACGGGCAGGTCGTGGTGGATCGTTCCATCCCGGCCGGTACGGTGACCTCCCACGCGCAGGACACGCTGCGGCCGTGGCGCACGGCCCGGGCCGCGGCGAGCCGGACCTCGTCGGTGATCAGGTTCAGGGTGCCGCGCTCGTCGTTGTCGCCCCAGCGGCCCCAGTTCGACAGCGTCGTGAAGTATTCGAGCACGTCGTCCTGGGTTGCCGTCATCGTTCCTCCGGTCACGCGATTCGGCAGACCGCGACCAGATTACTCGGCCGGAAGACCCGGATCGCGGCCTCCGCGGGTGCGGCGAGGACGGCGACGCGGGGCTGGGCCGGACCGGATCAGAACCGGACAGGTGCCCGGCACGCAGCCGCATGAGGCGGTCGCGGCTAAGATTCGCCGGTGACGAATGCGTTGGGGCCGCTGAGGCTGTATGCGGGGCTGGCCGTGGTCTTCTTCGGCCTGGTCCCGGCCGTGATGGTGTCGCTGCTGGTCGCGGGCGGAAACACGCCGTCGGCGGTGGGTTACACGCTGATCGGCGGGATCCCGCTGGTTCTGGCGGCGGTCGTGCTGGCCGTGCGCGGGATGACCGGTGCTGACCAGGAGCTGGCGGCGCGGCGGTTGTATCTGAGCATGGCGCTGGTGGCCGGCGCGGACGTGCTGATGCTGGGCGGGAACGCGCTGATCAGGATGGGCTCGAACTGAGGCCCGCGCGATCACGTCCAGACTTATCGAAGTCCTTGGATGAGATAGACGACGGCGAGTGCGGTGGCGATCGCGCCGAGCAGCAGCCGTAACGCCCGCTCCGGCAGATAGGGCTGTAACCGCGCGCCCAGATATCCACCGGCCAGGCCGCCCAGCCCGCTGGACAGGCCGACCGTCCAATGCGGCGCGATGTCGCCCGCGGTGCCCAGCGACAGCACACCGTACGTCGCGGCCCCGGTGATCGACGTCACGAACGTGCAGGCCAGGGCGGCCGGGGCGATCTGGCTCATCGGGGTGCCGCGGCCGGCCAGCAGCGGGCCGAGGATCGAGCCGCCGCCGATGCCGTAGATCCCGCCCACCGCGCCGGTCGCGACGCTGAGGCCGAGGACGCTGCGGCGGGACAACGGTGGCCGGTCCGGGATGCCGGCGCTGACCGCCCGTGCGCACAGCCACAGCCCCAGCGGGAGCAGCACCGCCGCCGCGACCAGGCGGAACACGTTCGGGCCGGGGATGGCGAAGACGCGCAGGACGGCGCCGGCGATGACGCCGGGCACGGTTCCGGCGATCAGCAGGCGGGCCAGCGGGCCGGTGAGCTGGCCGTTGCGGCGGTACCGCAGCAGTGCGCCGGGGCCCGCGACGACGTTGTAGAGCAGGTTCGTCGGCGTCACCGCCGGATTGGGTACGTGCAGCACGCTGAGCTGGACCGGAAGCAGGAACACGGCGCCGGAGACACCGACCGGCGACGTCACGATCGAAATGAGCAGGCCGGCGAGGAAGGCGGTCAGCTCAGGCACCGCGCCAGCGTAGAGACACCGCTGAGGCCGGGCCGTCGTCGGCCCGGCCTCAGCGATGACCTCAAGCCGGTTCGGGCACAGCGTCCGGATCCGGGTCCGGCGAGATCGGCTCCGGGACCGCCTCGGGCGGTGGCGGCGGGAGCGGATCAGGGTTGTCCGGGGACAGCTCGCCTGGGTCGTCCGGGATCGGCACACCGGGATCGAGCGGCGGGTACTTATCAGGATCGGGCATGAGTGTCTCCTTTCATGATCCTCAGCCGGTTACCCCGGGTGTCCGGAAAGCAAACAGATTACTGACATTTCGGTCATTTCATGAAGCCAGCCTGGCCCGCCGAGCCACGATGACATGCGTGAAGTCCCTGACCATGGACGAATACAGCGAATGGAACGCCCGCCTGCTCGCTCGCGAACGGGTCAGCCGCCGTTCGCTGCTGCGGGCCGTGATGGCCGGTGCCGGCGGTTACGCGTACGCCCAGTTTCAGCTGGCCGGCGCGGCATTCGCCGCTGGGGGCGGCACGGCGGGCCCGGCAGGTGTCGTCGTTTCCGGCCGTCATCTGTCATTTCTGCCGGGCGCCGACGGCGCCCTGCGCCCGGCCATGGCGGTCACCGCGCAATTGGTCAGCAAAACCGGCTCCCTGCCGAAAAATCTGCGAGCGTATGTCGAGGTCGGATCAACACCAGGACAATTCGGTACGCGTATCGAAGCCGACATCCGCCACCTGGCCGGACAATATGCGATCCCCGGCGGCCCGATCGGCAGCCAGTTCTATCTGAAGGCGAAAATCGACGGGCTGGCACCCGGAGCCGTCCATCACTATCGGATCCGGCTTTCCGACGGAACGGTCAGCGGCGAGGCCCATTTCTCGACCGCGCCGGCCCGGGATGCGGCGGTCGCAGCGCCGTTCACGTTCACCGCTTTCGCCGACGTCGGCACCAACACGGCGCCGACCGATCCGGCATTCGCCTGGGGCAAGAATCCGGCGCCGGTGACGGCCGCCAAGGGGACCTGGCCGCCCGGGGTGTTCGACGACAACTCGTACCTGCCCGACGATCCGGTGGCGGGCGTGAACGGCACCGACAAACGGCCGGCACTCACCCAGACATTGCTGCTCGCCACCCAGCAACCGGTGTTCACCCTGCTCGCCGGGGACATCTGTTACGCCAATCCGTCCGGGTCCGGGCTGCCCGCCGACGACACGACGGCGCTGACCCGGATCGCTCCGAAAGGCAAGAACCTCTTCAACCCGTACGTCTGGGATGTCTTCCTCAATCAGATCGAGCCCCTGGCGGCGTTCTCACCGTTCATGTTCGCGACCGGCAACCACGACATGGAACCGCTGTACGGCAACACCCGGTTCCTCGGTGACAGCCCGGCCCACGGGTACGCCGGACTGGTGGAACGCCTCGATTTCCCGTCGAACGGGCCGCACACGTGCCCGTCGGTGTACAAGTTCGTCTACGGCAACGTCGGCGTCATCTCGCTCGACGCCAACGAACTCTCCGGGGAACTGCAGACGAACACCGGGTACTCCGGCGGCGCCCAGGTGAGCTGGCTGAGGCGTACCCTCAAACAATGGCGCGGTGAGCGCCCAGATGTCGATTTCGTCGTCGCGTTCCTGCACCACTGCGCGTATGCGACGTCCGACAATCATGCCTCCGACGGCGGGGTACGCGAGGCGCTCGACCCGCTGTTCAGCCAATTCCAGGTGGACCTGGTCGTGCAGGGGCACAACCATCTGCTCGAACGCACCGACCCGATCCGGAACGGGAAACGGACCCGGTCGGCGCCGGACGGCTCCACCATTTCCCCGGCGGTCGACGGTGTCACGTACCTCTGTGTGGGTTCCGGTGGCCGGCCGCGTTATCCGTTCCGGCGGGCGCCGGGTCCGGCGGCGCCACCACCACCCGGGGTGACGGCGTCGGGGCCGCAATCATTGCCGGCCGGACAGCGCTATCGCGGATATCGGCCGCCTGGCGGGGCGAACACCACGGAGAACAACACCGCGAACATCGTCAACAGTTACCGGTGGTCGGCGGAGAAACAGGTGGTGAAAGCGGCCGGGCACCCGTCCGGGATCCGCATTCCGGAGACGGTCGACTGGTCGCAGGTACGGTACGACAACTACGCGTTCGCCGCGATCGACGTGGTGCCGGCGGCGCGCGGGGCACGGACGTCGATGACGGTGCGGTGCCTCGCGGACGCGCTGCCCGGCAGCAAACAGCCGTTCACCGAGATCGACCGGATCACCCTGGTCCGGACGGCCGGCGCCGGGAAGGTCTCACCGGGCTAGGATCAGCGCCGTTATCTGGGTGAAGACGGAAATAGGTGGTCAAGTGGCACGGGATGACATCTCGCGCGGCCAGGCGGAGCGGCTTCGCGGGCTGGACGGGGCGGCCCGCGTGGCCAAGACGTTCGAGATCCTCGCCGGTGAGGGATCACTGTGGGTGTGGGGTGACGAGGACGAGATCCTGTTCACCGAGGACGGCGAGCGGCGCACGCTGCTGCCGGTGTGGCCCTACGCGGCGGTGGCACGGCTGGAGAACGAGGGTGAGGTCGACGGCGAGCACGCCGTACGGATCCCGGTCGGCACGTTCCTGAAGGAGTGGCTGCCGCAGCTGGAGGAGGACGACGCTCTCATCGCGATCTTCCCGGTCGAGGACCGGATCGCGGCGAAGCTCACCCTTGAGGAGTTCCGCGCGCAGCTGACGGCGGCGCTGCGCCCGAACTAGGCCCCGATCACCCGAAC
Organism: Actinoplanes sp. CA-015351; assembly: GCF_050955685.1. Classification (NCBI taxonomy): domain Bacteria; kingdom Bacillati; phylum Actinomycetota; class Actinomycetes; order Micromonosporales; family Micromonosporaceae; genus Actinoplanes; species Actinoplanes sp. CA-015351. The sequence continues at coordinate 3,990,530 of NZ_CP192102.1, read as the reverse complement.
CCCCGATCACCTCGGACCTCGATCCCGGACGAGCGATGCCGGCTCTCCGAGCAACCGGGCTTGACGCGATTGGCTAATGCCATTAGCTTATTAGCTAACGCACTTAGCCAACGTCGTCACCGGAGATCTGGAGTCCTGCCATGACTGAATACCTGACCGTCGACGGCGGAACGATCGCGTACGAGGTGACCGGTGACGGTCCCCTGGTCGTCCTGGCCCCCGGGATCGGCAACGGCCGCGACGCGTACCGGTTCGTCGTGCCGCGCCTGGTCGGCGCCGGGTACCGGGTCGCCGTGGCCGACCTGCGCGGCGCCGGCGAATCGAGCGCGCAGTGGCCGTCCTACAGCCGCACCGACATCGCCGGTGATCTGATCGCGGTGATCCGCCACCTCGGTGGGCCGGCTGTGCTGGTCGGCCACTCGATCTCCGGTGGCGCGGCCACCATCGCGGCTGCCCAGGAGCCGGCCCTGATCACCGGCGTCGTCGAGCTGGCGCCCTTCACCAAGGCGCAGTCCTTCAAGCTCGGCGATCTGCGGCACAGCGCGTACCGCACGGGCACTCTCCGGCTGGCCGGCACCATGCTCGGCAGCCTGTCGTCCTGGAAGAAATACCTCGACGTCGCGTACCCGGGGCAGAAGCCGGCCGACTGGTCCACGAACCTGGCCGGCATCGACGCCATGCTGCGTGAGCCCGGCCGGATGAAGGCCCTGCAGAAGATGACACAGACGTCGCCGGCCGACGCCGGAGCCCAGCTGGGCAACGTACGCTGCCCGGTTCTGATCATCGAGGGCTCGCTCGACCCGGACTGGGCCGACCCGCGGGCCGAGGGCGAGGCGATCGTGGCCGCCATCCCGGACGGCCTGGCCCGGCTTGAGATGATCGACGGTGCGGGGCACTACCCGCACGTCCAGTTCCCCGACGAGACGGTGGCCCTGATGCTCACGTTCCTGACGGCTCACGCACGTGCCTAGGGCCGGCCTGGCACCGGACGCGGTCATCACCGCCGCTGCGGCACTCGCCGACGAGGTGGGGTTCGCCAACGTGACAATGGCGCTGCTCGCGGAGCGGGTCGGCGTACGCACACCGTCGCTCTACAAACACGTCGAGTCCCTGGACGCCCTGCGCCGCGGCGTCGCCACCCAGGCCACCCGCGAGTTCGGCGAAGCGGTGTCCCGGGCCGCCGTCGGCCGGTCCGGCCCCGACGCGGTACGCGCGTTCGCCACCACGTACCGCCGCTGGGCCCTCGCCCACCCGGGCCGGTACGCCGCCGCGATCCGCGCACCCGGAACCGGCGACGAGGACGAGGAGCACCGCCGGGTGAACAACGTGGTCATGCAGATCATGTACGACGTGCTCGCCGGCTTCGAGCTGCGCGGCACCCACGCCGTCGACGCGGCCCGGGTGCTGCGATCCACCCTGCACGGTTTCGCCAGCATCGAGGCAGCCGGCGGTTTCGGGTTACCGCGCGTCGTCGACCGCAGTTTCGACTTCCTCGTCGAGACCCTTATCGCGGGTCTGCGGCACGGGCCGGTCGACGGCTCGGAGCGCCAGTTCCATCAGCCACCGGTTGCCTGAGGATGGTGCGCCGTTTCTCCGGCGCGACCTTGCGGGCGTCGCTCAGGTAGATCTCGTGGTGGGTCCCGGTCATCCGCAGCCCCTGCCCCGGGATGACCTCGTCGTGCAACTGGGCGAGCACCCCGGCCTCGTCGTCGAACGAGCCGACGTGCAGGGTCTGCACGCACTTTCCCTCGGACAGTTTCTCCACCCGGACCTTCTCGCCGGCCGGGACCAGGCCCGGGTCGATCCAGTCCGGCAGCATGAGCATCAGGGTCCAGTCCCACTGCGACTTGTCCCGCGCCGTGGTGAAGGCATCCATGTCACCGGCCCACCACAGGCCTTCCAGGGGCGGGACCACATAGTCACGGCCGAGCTCGCGCTTGCTGAGAAACTTCACTTTGTACGCCAGCGGGTACAGCGCCTCGACCGCAGCGCCGAAGTCGGGCGAGGTGTTCGGGTCGCCGTGGCCGTCGACCATCAGGTACTGCGTGTCGGGCACGTCGATGAGCCGGAACTGGCCTTGGCGGGCTTTGTAGCCGTCAAGGGTCTTCTTGAAGTCGACCTTCTCGTTCATCGGGCACCTGGGGCTCGGTTGCTGCTGCTCGCGAGCCACTGCCTCTCTGCCTCCAGGAGGCTCAGGGAGTAGTCGAACACTTCGTCGGCCGCGAACGGCATTCCCGGCTGCCGGGCGGCCCGGACTTGCGCGATCTTCGCCTCGATCTGTTTCAGCCTGGCGTGCAGCGCCGCTTGGTATTGCTGCGCCGACAGCAGGAGCAGGTTGGCGACACCGACCAGCAGCGGCAGCCGCGCGTCGGTGATGAAGGCGAGGGACTCCTCCGTGGCGACCGCCCGGCCCTCGCCGGTGGCGTGGAAGACCCGGCGTGATTTCGCGGAGGCCGGAGCGTGCGGGACGTGCAGCAGGCCGCGTTGTTCAAGCTTGGTGAGCAGGTAGTAGATCGACGAGAACCCGATGTCGGTCCACTCCCGGATTCCCCGCTGCGCGATGACCTGCTCCAGGTCGTAACCGTGCTGCGGGCGCTCGATGATCAGCCCCAGCACGGTCAGCTCAGCGGCGGTCAGCTCCATCCCATGATTCTAGCGCTAGGATAAAGTTTCCTCGTCCGCCAAGTGGTCGCGGATGAGCAAATGCCCGAAGAAATAGCCGTCGTCGGTGCGCGCCAGCAGCCCGCACGCCGCGGCGAAGGGCAGGAACCGGCGAGCCGTGGGCAACGGCCGGCCCGCGAGCAGCATGGCCGCGCGACTGACCGGGGTGGTCAGGCTGTCGGCCACCAGGATGGCCGGGGTCAGACCGGACACCTGTCCCCACAGCAGGCCCACCACCGTGGTGATGACAGGGCCCTCGACGGGAGCGCCGGTGGCGAGGGCGAGGATCGCGGCGACCGGGGAGGCTGCCATGACGGCGCGGCGCAGGCCGGTCTGCGGCGTTCGCGACGCGGCCGGGTTGGAGCTGTCCAGCATCATCGCGGTGAACGGCATGTTGAGAAGCACGCCGAGCAGCAAACCGGCACACCACATGTCCACCAGCAGATGGGGCCCGTCGAGCAGCAGGGTGTACAGGACGGCCAGGATCACGATGCCGAAGAACCACATCGCCATGCCGAGACGGAATCGCCGCCCGGGTTTGGCGTACTGCCCCACCGCGGCCAGCGGAAGAACCAGCGGAAGAAGGGCCATCAGCGGGAACGTGACCCAGTTACCCAGGGGGTGCACCAGCACCTCCGCGAACCCGAGGCCGGCGTACAGCGCGGCAAAGCCGGCGACGATGCCAGGAACGAGTCCCGCGGCGGCAGCGGTGGTCCCCCGCAACGGCATCCGCCGCTGCGGCCGCACCGCGCACCTGTCCAGAATGAACGACGTCCAGCCGAGCCCGCTCACGGCGATACACAGCGCCGCCCAGACGCCGTGGTCAAGCGTGAGCGCGAAGGTGAATCCACCCAGCAGCCCAGCGGTCAGGAAGGGCACGAATCGGTTGGCCAGCAACCAGGCTGCCTCGGGTGGCAACACCGCCAGCCAGGTCCTGTGGCTGGGCCAGCTGACCCGGGTCTCGCTCTCGAGGATCGCCGAGGACCGCGCCAGGAATCGGAGAACCTCGCGGGCGCGCCGCGGTGACCACGACCTGCCGACGGGGATGCGGCGGCGCAGCAGCTCGGACACATAGCTGCCGAACAGACGTGCGCGTCGTTCGGCGAGGCCGTCCCCGCCGGCCGCCCAGTCCTCGGTTTCGGCCACTGCCATGACGTTCAGGATCAGCGGGGTGTCGGCCAGCTCCCACAGCTGCGGATCAGCCCGCAGCGCGGCCGCGACGCCGTCCATGCGCGGTCCCGCTACCGCGACGAAGTCCAGGACCTGCTGTCGCGTGAGCGGCTTGATCGCCACCGCGCCCATCATCCGCAGGCGCGTGCCGAGGCCGGCGTACTCCTGCTCGCGGCAGCTCACCACCACGTGCACCAGGGGAAACTCGGCACGAAGCGCGTTGATCTCCTGCGCGCAGCGGTCCCGCCGGTCAGCCCGCACCTCGTCGAGGCCGTCGAGCAACAGGATGATGCGGCCCTGCCGCAGCCAGGCCCGGGTGACCGCCACCGGGAGGCGATAGCGACGGTACGCGGCCGCGGCGACCCACTCGGCCAGCGGCCGGGGTGGCAGGTCGCGATATCCCCCGAGCAGAGTGCGGCGGCGCCCGGACACCGACCAGTCCGCGAGGTCCAGCAGCACCGGGACCGAGCCGCCCCGGGAGATGAGGTCGCCGGCCAGCTTCAGCATCATGGTGCTCTTGCCGATCCCCGGCACACCGAGCAGGAGCAAGTCCTGTTGGAGGCTTTCGAAGGCGGCCAGGATGTCCGAGGTGGGTGGCATCGAACCCACGCGTTCCACGACGTGCGGCAGCGGCAGCACCGCGTCACGTCTCTCGTCCAGGACAAGCCGGATGCGGACGCGTGTCACCAGCGACTCGGACCGGCGTTCCGCGATGTACCGGCCGACCTGGTCGAACGCATTCCGCTCGTTCCGCACGTCGGCGTCCGGCCGGGCGGACTCCGGTTGAGCAGTCTTCGTCGTACGGCTCCACACCTCGACGCCGATGGCGACGGCGCAGAGAACGAGCACCGCCGGCCACAGCAGACCGACGTACGGCATCAGGAACCCCGGCGCTTCACCCCCGGTGCCGATGTTGACGGCCGTGGGGATGAGCACCAGTCCGACCAGGGCGACGACCGACGCCTGCAGGATGCTCTTCGGCAATCTGCCCATTCACATACCGTCCGCCGTCGATGTTGCGGACCAGTACACCACGACACACCCTGATCGATGCGCAGGCTGACAGCAGGTCGAGACTTTTCAACGGTACGGAAACAGACGCCCGAATCCGGATCGGTGGAAGACCAGCGGACCGCCGGTCTGGTCGGTGCTGTGCTCCACCGCGTGCAGCCGCAGCAGCACGATGGTGTGGTCGCCGGCCTCGACCTCGCGGTAGATCGTGCAGTCGAAGCTGGCGAGGCCGTCGTCGACGGTGACCGCGCCGGTCTCGGTGACCGACGCGCTCACGCCGTCGAAGCGGTGTTCGACCGGCCCGGCCAGCTGACGGCAGATCACGTCGTGGTGCGCTGCCATGATCGTCACGCCGAGGTGGTTGGCCCGGCGCAGGTCGGGCCAGGTCTTGGAGGTGTTCGCGATGGAGACCGAGACCAGCGGCGGGTCGAGGCTGACCGAGGTGAACGAGCTGGCGGCCAGTCCGACCAGGACGCCGTCGACATCCGCGGCGACGGCGACCACGCCGCTGGGGAAAACCCCGAACGCCTGCCGCAGCCGGATCGGGTCGAGGTCCTGGTTGGTCCTCATCGGGTGCCCGCGGCCGCGAACGGCACCCGGGCATTGGCGCGCCGGCGTGGTCGTTCATCCCTCCACAAGCCGCGTGAAGCGAGGATCGGCAGCACCCCTTCGCCGAACCAGTACGCGCCCTCCAGGTGCGGGTACGCCGAGAGCACGAACTCCTCGATGCCGAGCGCCGCGTACTCGGCGATCCGGTCGGCGACCTGTTCGTGGCTGCCGACCAGGGCGGTGCCGGCGCCGCCGCGGACCAGGCCGACGCCGGCCCAGACGTTCGGATAGATCTCCAGGTCGCTGGTCGAGCCGTTGTGCAGCGCGATCATCCGCTTCTGCCCCTCGGACTCACTGAGCCGCAGACCCTTCTGCACGGTGGCGATGGTCTCCGGCGGGATCCCGGCGAGCAGCCTGTCCGCTTCCGCCCATGCCTCTGCGGCGGTGTCCCGGGTGATCGTGTGCATCCGGATGCCGAACCGGATCGGCCGTTCACGTTTCTCCGAAGCGGCCAGTTCCCGGATCCAGGCGATCTTCCTGGCCACCGCGTCCGGCGGCTCACCCCAGGTCAGGTAGACGTCGGCGTGCTTGGCCGCGACGATCCCGGCGGCCGGCGACGATCCGCCGAAGTAGATGTCCGGTATCGGGTCCGGTATCTGCCCGAGCGACGCCGCGTCCACCGACAGGAACTCGCCCTTGAAGTCGACGGTCTCCCCGGTCCACAGCCGCCGGACGATCTCCAGGAACTCGTCGCAGCGACGGTACCGGGCGTCCTTGTCCAGGTAGTCGCCGTACATCCGCTGCTCGTGGCTCTCCCCGCCGGTGACGACGTTGAGCAGCAGCCGGCCGCCGGACATGTTCTGGAAGGTGCCGGCCATCTGCGCCGCGAGAAACGGCGAGACCACGCCGGGACGGAACGCGACGAGGAACTTCAGCCGGTCGGTGGTCTGGCTGAGCATCGCGGTGCTGAGCCACGCGTCCTCGCACCAGGCGCCGGTGGGGGTGAGCGCGGCGGTGAAGCCGTTGTCCTCCGCGGCGCGGGCGACCTGGGTCAGGTAGGCCACGTCGGCGGGCCGCCCGGAACTGCCGGGAGCCAGGCCGTGACCGCCGCCGACCACGTGCCGGCCGTCACCGCCGTTGGTCGGCAGGAACCAGTGGAATCTCATGTGGCCCCTTTCTCCTTAATGCCTATAGAGTCTCTAGGCTTTAAAAAGAAAAACAAGACCTTCTCGGTACGGGTGTGCCGAACGCCCTCCCGGTCAGGCCGATCGCTCGTGTCGTTCGGCTGCCGCCAGCCGCTGGAGCGTCTGCTCGAAGTCCGCGATGGCCGGTGGCACCCGGTCGTAACGGCGGCGCAGCATCAGCATCAGCACCGGCGGCACCTCCTCGGACAACGGCCGCACGGTGATCAGCCCGGCGGCGTGCAGCGGATCGCCCACGATGCTGTAGTCCGGCAGGATCGTCGGGCCACTGCCGCTGGCGACCAGGCTCTTGCCCATCTCGGCGCCGTCGGCGGAGAACGTGTCCGGCGGCGGCGCGTCGCCGAAGAGCCGCTCGGTGAGCCGGTGCATCAGATATCCGGGCCGCATCGCCACGAACGGCCGCTGCCGCAGGTCGGCCACGCTGACGCTCTCCCGCCCGGCGAGGGGGTCATCGGTACGGCAGCACACCACGGGCACGCCGTGCAGCAGCGCCGTGCGGTGCAGGGCCGCCGGGATGTCGTCACCGGGGAACACGTTGATCAGCCCGACGTCGAGCCGGCCCTCCAGGAGGCTGTCCTGGATCTCGACCTGGAACATGGTGGCGACGTCGACGGTGGTGCTCGGATGCCCGGCGCCGAACTCGCGGACCGCCGGCACCATCAGCGCGGACGTGCCGGCGTTGACGGTGCCGACCCGGATCGTCCGGCTGCGATCACTGGCGGCAGCCTTCAGCCTCGCCACCCCGGCGAGGATCTCCGAGACGATCGGCAGCAGGTCACGGCCGGATCCGCTCACCCGCGCCCCGGATCGGTGCCGTTCCAGCAGCGGTACGCCGAGCTCCCGTTCGAGGGTGCTGATCGCCTCGCTGAGCGCCGACTGCGACACGTGCAGTTTCTCCCCTGCCCGGCGCAGGGATCCGTGCTGGATGACCGCCATCAGGTACTCCAGCTGCTCGAGTCGCACCTTCGGTGTCTCCCTCCCCCGCCGCGAGCGTACGCGGCCCGCCCATATGATCTTGCACTTCGACGGGGGCGGGAGATTCCGACGGTGCCGAGACAACTGCGCGACCTCCTCTGCGGATGCCTCATGGCGATCATCGCCGGCGCCTGGCTCGGGTCGGTGGCCGCGCTGATCGCCTGGCACCATTCCGCGCCGGAGCTGCCGGACAAGGCGTGGGGTGCGGCGTTCACCCAGGCGTTGCTTCCGGACGCCCGGAACGTGGAGATGACCCTGATGCCGCAGATCGCCGAGTACGAGGAACGAGCGGTGCAGGAGGAGATGTTCGGGTTCGCCTTCTTCGGCGGCGACGACTACTACGCCGGGCAGCTGATCATCGAGGCACACGCCGAGTTCCCCGGGATGGACCAGTCCTCCTCGGCAGGCGTGCCGGTGACACCACGATCGGCCGATGGGGAATCGGGTTGTCGGCGCCCGCGGGAATCCTCTCCACCCTCGTGGTCGGATTCCAGGCGTTCGAAGGCGCCGTCGTCATACCCAGCATCCCGTGGGACCCTTACATGTATTGGGGGCCGCGCCCGTTGAGTCTCGTCGGACTGGTTCTGCTGTTGTCCGTCTTCGCCAAGTGGGTAGGTAGCTCTGGTGCTCGCATCGATGGAGGCCGTCCGGCGGCTCATGGACCTGCGGCATCGTGGCCGGGCTGAGGACCTGCCGCAGGTGCTCGCCAATGCCGCGCCCCTGCTGGACGCGCAGGCCATCACGGTGCTGCTGATCGATTACGGACAGCTCGCGCTGCACCCGTTCCGGGGAGCGTCCACCTCGCTGCCGGTGGAGGGCAGCCTCGCCGGGCTCGCCTTCACCACCGCGGCGCACCAGTGGGACGACGGGTTCCTGTGGCTGCCGCTGCTGCACGGGGCGGAACGGCTCGGCGTCCTGGAGTTCCAGCTCAAGACGCACCCGACCGAGGAGTCGCGGCACGACCTCGAAGTCATCGCCGCCCTGGTCGCCGAGCTGATCGCGAGCCGGCGCTTCTACGGTGACGCGGTCGAGCACACCCGGCGGCGGATGCCGATGCAGCTCGCCGCGGAGATCATCTGGAACCAGCTGCCGCCGCTCACGTTCGCGGTCGACGGGACCATGGTCACCGCCGTTCTCGAACCCTGTTACGACGTCGGCGGCGACGCCTTCGACTACGCGGCGAACGGCGACACCCTGCACGTCGCGCTCTTCGACACGGTCGGCCACGGGATCAGTGCCAGCGCGCTGACCACGCTGACGCTTAACACGTACCGCAACGCCCGCCGGTCCGGGCTGTCGCTGACCGACACCTGCCGGTCGATCGACAAGTGGATCCGCGCGCAATATCCGGGCGCGTTCGTCACCGCTCTGGTCGCCGAGCTGGACATCGCCACCGGCGTCTACCGGCGGATCAGCGCCGGTCACCCGGCCGAGCTGTTCCTGCGCGACGGCCGGGTCCTGCCGTCGCTGCCGACCCCGAACGCGCTGCCGCTCGGCCTCGGTCACATGGTCGCCCGGCGGCCGCAGGTGGTGGCGCAGCAACTCGAGCCGGGCGACTCGCTGGTGCTGTACACCGACGGCATCACCGAGGCCCGCGACGCGTCCGGCGAGCTGTTCGGCGCCGACCGGCTGGCCGCGTTCATGCTGGACGCACTGAGCCACGGCAGCCCGGCCCCGGAGACGATGCGCCGCCTGATCCAGACGATCGTCTCTTACGAGAACGGCGAGTTACGCGACGACGCCACCGCCGCGATGCTCCAGTGGCAACGCCACTGATCCGAGGGCCGCATATCCTATCCCGCACGCCGCGTTCCCCTTCTCGCTGCCTCCGCTCGCGCTCCTGCGCGAGACAGCCCGGACCGCAGGGGTACGCGACAAAGCCCACGTGGTCGTCTACGACCGCAACGGCGGCGCGTGGGCGGCCCGGGTGTGGTGGCTGCTGACCATTCACGGACATCGGACGGTGAGCGTGCTCGACGGTGGGCTGGCCGCGTGGACCGCAGCCGGTTTCCCGATCGAAAGTGGGCATCCGTCGTTCCCGGCCGTGACCGGAACGCTGACCCTGCACGAGCCGGGCCCGGTCACCGCCGGCCTGGCGCAGCGACGAGGAGATCCTGGAGATCTTCGAGACCCGGGCCATCCTGGAGTCCTCGGCCGCGTACGGCGCCGCCACCCGGGCCACCCCGATCGACCTTGCCCGGCTGCAGGATCTGCACGAGCGTTCGCAGGCCACCGACGACCCGGCCGAGGTGCGGCGGCTGTTCAACCACTTCCACGACGCCGTCCGCAACGCCGCGCACAACCGGACCATCACCACGCTGCTGCGCACGACCGGGACACCCGGGTCAGCCAACTGATCGCGCGGATGGCCGCCGACCTGACCGCGCCCGACTCGACAGCGGCCGGCTGGCGGTAATCCTTTTTCGACGCCACACCCACTGCGGGTGTGGCTACACCCGCAGTGGGTGTGAGGCCGGACGACGACATGACCCCATCCATCCGGTTCGGCGCCGCGGTGCCCGCGGATTGCCCCGCGTCGTGGATGTGACAGACACCCATCCAGGACAATGATCCTTGCGAATTCCGTGCCGAGAGTCATTCCTCGGCACGGAAGGATCCACCATGCGTCCCAGAACCCGCCGCCAGCGCGCCTTGGCGGCGCTCGGCATCGGCGCTCTGCTCGCCGGCTCGGTGTACACCCTCGGGCCGGTGACCGCGACCGCGTCCAGCCACCGCGAAGCGCCACTGATCGCCGCCGACCCGGCGGTCGACAACACCGACCTGTACGCGTTCGTCAGCCCGGACCGCCCTGGATACGTCACCTTCGTCGCCAACTGGCAGCCGTTCTCCGAACCGAACGGCGGCCCGAACTTCTACCCGTTCGCCACCGACGCGACGTACCACATCAAGGTGGACAGCGACGGTGACGCGCGACCCGACGCCGAGTTCCGGTGGAAGTTCCGGAACATCGACAAGCGCGGCACCGGCACGTTCCTCTACAACAACGGCCCGGTCACCTCGCTCGACGACGAGAACCTGCTGTTCAAACAGACCTACAGCCTGGAGTCCTCGTTCGGCGGCGCGCCCTTCAAGACCCGGGTGCAGGATGCCCCGGTCGCGCCGTCGCGGGTCGGCACCGCCTCCATGCCGGATTACCAGACCCTGCGCGACCAGGCCACCAGGACGCTGCCGGGCGGCTGGAACGTCTTCGCCGGCCAGGCCGACGACCCGTTCTTCCTCGATCTTCAGGTCTTCAACCTGCTCTACGGCGGCGACCTCTCGGACTCCGGGAACGACACCGTCGCCGGCTACAACGTGAACACGATCGCCCTGCAGGTGCCGTTCAAGGACGTCGCGCTCCAGGGCGACGCCGGCCGTAACCCGGTGATCGGCGTCTGGACCACGACCGAGCGCGACCGGGTACGCATCAGCGGCTCCACCTCCGGATCCGGCGGCAAGGTCCAGGTCTCCCGGCTCGGCAACCCGCTGATCAACGAGGTGATCGTCCCGGCGGGGCTGAAGGACGCCTTCAACGCCAGCCCGCCCCGCCAGGACGCCAGGACGCCGGCGCTGGTCAAGCGGGTCCTCGAACCCGAGGTCCCGAAACTCATCGAGTCGATCTACAAGATCCCGGCGCCGAAGACCCCGCGTAACGACCTGGCCGAGATCTTCCTGACCGGCATCACCACCAAGGGCGACGGGCCGATCAAAGCCGACCTGAACTCCCAGCTCAGCAACAAGGACGTGAAGGCGTCCCGGTTCGTCCCGGCCGAGGAGCTGCGGCTGAACCTGTCGGTGCCGGTGGCCGGGCAGCCCAACCGTCTCGGCGTGCTCGCCGGTGACCTGCAGGGCTTCCCGAACGGACGGCGGCTCACCGACGACGTCCTCGACATCGAACTGCAGGCGCTGGTCGGCGCGGCACAGACCGGCAAACTGGTCGACGCCCTGGCCGCCGGTGACGGCGTGGACGCCAACGACCAGGACTTCGCCACGACATTCCCCTACGTGGCGCTGCCCAACGGCGTCGCGGTGAACGAAACCCGTGGTCAGCAGCCCGCCGCGGCGCTACCGAGCCCGTCGTCCAGCGACGCCGGTGCTGCCGGCGCTCCCGGTTCGGCCGGTGAGGGAGAAGGCGTCACCGGCAACACATCCGTCGACACCGCGGCCGCTCCGGAAGGCACCCAGGTCACCGTGCCCGTCGCCTACGCGACAGGCGCTTCCGGCATCGCGATCCTCATCGTCGCGGCAGGTGTGTTCCTGCTCCTGCGGTGGCGGCGCGCACAGGCGCCTCGCCCGTCACGCGACAACGACCCGACGCTCCGTTTCTGACCGCATCCCCGGGCGGCTGCGCCGGCTGACGCAGCCGCCCGCCTCTCCTCCAGGAGTCATCCATGCGACGAGTCCTTGTCCGCCTGGGACTGGCCGCCGCGCTCGCGGCCACCCTGCTCACGGTCGCGGCCGTGCTGAACCGGCCGCGCCCCACACTCCCCGCCGAGCAACTCGTGTCGCCACCCCTCGATCGGATCGCCCGCATCCAGCAGCGGCTGGCCGACGTACCCGGCGATTGGCCCGCGTGGGTAGCGCTCGGCTCGGCATACCTGGAACAGGCCCGCATCACCGCCGACCCGGGCCTCTATTCCAAGGCCGAGCAGGCCGCCCGCAACTCCCTCGCCCTGCGCCGCGACGGCAACAGCGACGCCCTCGTCGTCCTGGGCGCCCTCGCCAACGCCCGCCACGACTTCGCCGCGGCCCGCGACCTCGCCGCACAGGCCCTCAAGATCAACACCTTCGACCCCCTTGGGTACGCGGTGAGAGCCGACGCCCTCACCCAGCTCGGCGACGCCCCCGGCGCGACGGCCGCCGTGCAACGCATGCTCGACCTGCGCCCGGGGCTGGCCGCCTTCACCCGCGCCTCCTACGACCTGGAGCTGCGCGGCCTGCTGACCGAGGCGACCGACCTGATGCGGCTGGCTTTGGACGGCGCGGTCGACCCCCACGACATAGCCTTCTGCCGTACCCAGCTGGGTGACCTGGCCTTCAGCAAAGGCGACCTGGACACCGCCACCGCCGAATACACCGCGGCGACAGCGGCTGAGCCCGCGGCGAACGGCGCACAGCACGCAATGGCCCGGGTCAAGGCCGCACGGGGTGACGTGGCCGGCGCGCTGGTGGACTACGCCGCTCTCACCGCCCGGTTGCCGGTGACGTCGACGCTGCTCGAATACGCCGACCTGCTGCGCCTCGCCGGCCGGGACACCGAGGCCGGCACCCAGCTGGAGCTGGCCGCCGCGACGGAACGGCTGTTCACCGCGAACGGCGGCACCGACGGACTCGTCACCGCGGCGCTCGCCCTCGCCCGGAACCGCCCGGCCGACGCGGTCACCGCCGCCCGCGCCGAGTGGTCGCGCCGCCGGCACCCCGACGTCGCGGACACCCTCGCCTGGTCACTGCACGCGGCGGGCCGTGACACCGAAGCCCTGCGGTACGCCCGGCACGCCGTCGCCGGCGGCGCATCATCAGCCGTCTACGCCTATCACCTCGGCATGATCCAGCTCAGCCTGGGGCAGCGGGCCGCCGCGCGTACCGAAATCGGGCGTGCGCTGACCACCAACCCGTATTTCTCCCCGGTCGACGGACCCACCGCCCGCCGCGCGCTGGCCGGCCTGAACACCTCCGGAGGCATCCGATGATCAAGCTTGGCGTTGTCCTGGCATGCGCGACGGCCGCGGGTGTCCTGGCCTGGCCGGCGTCACCGGCGCAGGCCCACCCGCTCGGCAACTTTTCGGTCAACCAACATGCCGGCCTGACCCTGCGCCCGGACCGCATCGACGTGTCGGTGGTGGTCGATGCCGCCGAGATACCCACCCTGCAGGGCTCGTCGGATCCGCGGGCCGAGTGCGCACGACTGGCCGCCGGATTCACGGTCGCGGTGGACGGGCAGAGCCTGACCTGGACGGTCTCCAGGCAGGGGTACGCGCTGACGCCCGGCGCCGGCGGCCTGAACACCAGCCGGCTGACCTGCCGGCTCAGCGCGCCGGCCGGGCTGGCAGCGCCGGCCACCGTGCGGATCGGCAACAGCTATCGCACCGACCGGATCGGGTGGCGGGAGATGACAGCGGTCGGGGACGGGGTAGGTCTCACCGGTTCACCACTGCCGTCCGAGAGTGTCAGTGGGGTGCTCCGGGCGTACCCACGGGATCTGCTCTCCTCGGCCCTGGACGTGCGTAGCGCGACCATCACGACGAGCGGGACCACCGCGGGTTCTTCGACAAGTGGCTCGGCCGGCGCTGTCGGCGTGAGTGGCGGAGGCAGGCCGGAGTGGCTGGGTGCGGCGCAGAGCCGGGTGGAGGAAGTGGTCGGCGAACGGATGGCGCCGGCCGTGGTCGGGCTGGCGTTCCTGCTGGCGTTGCTGCTCGGCGCGGGGCACGCGGTCCTGCCCGGCCACGGGAAGACCGTGATGGCCGCCTATTTCGCCGGCCGGCGTGGGCGTGTCCGGGACGCGGTGACGGTGGGCGCCACGGTGACGCTCGCGCATACCGCGGGAGTGCTGGCGCTGGGGTTGGTGCTGAGCACGTCGACGGCGCTGGCCGGTGAGCGGGTGCTGAGCGTGCTCGGCGTCGTGAGTGGCCTGCTGGTGGTGCTGGTAGGCGCAGGAATGCTCGTCTCAGCCCGCCGCAACCTCGCGGCTCGCAACCACGCACACGGGCCGGGCCACTCACACGGGCCGAGCCACTCGCACGGGCCGGGCCACTCACACGGGCCGGGCCATGTGCATCAGCATGGGCATGGTCTCCGCGGCCGGGCGGGTGCGGATTCCCGGCGGACAAGGGTGTGGCGGCGGCTTGACCTGGCCGGGATCGGTCTGGCCGGTGGGCTGGTGCCCAGTCCGTCGGCGCTGGTCGTGCTGCTCGGTGCGATCGGTCTCGGCCGCGCGGGGCTCGGGGTGGCACTGGTGATCGCTTACGGCGCCGGGATGGCCGCGACGCTCACCGCGATCGGACTCCTGCTCGTCGTGGTCCAGAACCGCCTGGCCCGCGCGATCACCAGCGGCGGCTGGGCGGGCAGCAGGCTCTCCCGGCTCGGCAGGCGGGTAGCCGCCTTCACACCGACCGCCACCGCGGCCCTGGTCGTCGTGGTGGGCCTCGGCATCGGAGCCCGCGCCTTCGCCTGACCAGTGAGCTGGTGGCCTCCTGGAGTCGCATTAATCGGTGGACAGGGCAACGCGGGCGAAGATAGCGTCCCGGTAGCCGTGGCAGTCGTCGAGGAGGTGAGCACCGTGAACGTTGTACCGATGTGGGTGCTCCCCCCGTCGTCACGGTTCGGCGACTGACACAGGTGTCGCCCGGGAGCACATTCCGGAAAGGCGACACCTCATGACATCAGTCATCACACAAGTCTCGGAACGGCATTGGCACGCGCTCGGCGACGACCAGGTGGTCGGTCGCGGTGAGGTTTCGCGGCGGCCCGACGGGCGCAGCTTCGTCAGCATCGACGCCTGGCACGACACCGTTTTCGACCAGATCGCCGGCGCCATGCTGGCGAATCTGCCGAAGCCGCTCTACACCGTCGTCGACGAGCAGGACCTCGACCTGCTGACCCGGTGGGAGGGATTCGGTTTCGGTCCCCGTCGCCGCGAGTGGGAGTACGTGGTGCCCACCGATCAGAGCGGCGGGGCACCACCCGGCGTGACCATTCTGGCCGTCGGCGAGCCCGAGGCCGGGCCGTTGCGGGAACTGGATCGCATCATTCGTGACGAGGTCGAAGCAACGATCGGGTGGCACGACATGCCGGCCGAGGTGATGTCGGTGCTGGATCCGTCGCGATACGCGGTGGCCGTTCACGCCGGCGTTTACGTCGGCCTGATCCGGGTCATTCCGCTGCCCCGGCAGCCACGCATCGGCCTCGTCGCGGTCCGCGCCTCTCATCGCCGCCGGGGAATCGCCCGGGCGCTGCTCACCGACGTGCTCGGTGCGGCACACCAGCGCGGCGTCACCACGGCATCCGCCGAGGTGAACCAGTCCAACAAGGCGGCGCTCGCCCTTGTCGAAGGCCTTGGCGGCCGCCGCGCCGGAAGCAACCTGGAACTGGTGCTGCGATGACGAACACCGACGGCTCCATCCAGCTCGAAGGCACCGTGATCGAGTGCCTGCGCAACGCCAATTTCCGGGTGGAACTCCAGAACGGGCACGTCGTTCTGGCGCACATCAGCGGGAAGATGCGCAAGAACTACATCAAAGTGCTGCCGTTCGACCGCGTCCTGGTCGAACTCAGTCCCTATGACCTGACCCGGGGTCGCATTCTCTTCCGGCACCGCAACTGATGGGGTACGGGATGACGCCCGCGAATGTGGGCGTCATCCCGTCAGACCGCGCGGATCGCAGCTGACACCACGGCTCCCAGGCGCTCGTTCTCGGTGCCCGGATATCCGAACCGGCGGCGGACGTACCCGTATGCCAGGCCGGTGTCCGCCGGCACGTTCTCGAAACCGAGTGCGAAGTGGTCCAGCTACGTTTCCGCGTACCAAAGTCATGGGGTCGATCTGAATCGCTGCGCGAAGCGCAAGCGACATCGGTCTTCTCACGGCGAGAAGCGGGAATGCGCGGCTTACCCGGCCGAAGCCGAAGCCGAAGCCGAAGCTGCAGCCGGAGCGGTGAGCAGCAGGATCGGGGCGGGCATCAGGGCCCAGACTGTTTTGCTGTCGTCGCGGTGGCGGGTGCCCCAGGCGAGTGACATGGCGTCGATCAGGAGCAGGCCTCGGCCGCCGGCGTGGCGGCTGTCCGGCTGGCGCAGGCGTGGCGGGGCCGGTGCGGCGTCGGTGACCTCGATCAGGACGCCGTCCGGGGTCGCGGACACGACCAGCTCGCCGCCGCTGCCGGTGTGCTGGCCGACGTTCTGCACCAGCTCGCTGACCGTGACCAGCGCGTCGTCGATCCACGCGTCGTCGGCCGCGGCGTCGATCCGCTCGGTGAGGATCGTTTTCACCCTGCGGCGCAGCGGCGACACCGGATCGTCGCGCCCGAAGCTCGCCCGCAGAATGATCACTGCCGTTGTCCCCCATCCGGTCATCACGTGCCTGTAACGACGGTAACGATCGACAACCCTCCCGGGGAAGCGCTGATCAGGTGCATGACAGTTGCCAATTCCCGTGCGGCTCGGCGAGAACTGAGGTTGTCGCCGTCCAGGAGGGCGCATGCTAGGTCGGTTCCACCCTTTCCGGCATTGCGGCACTGGAGATGATCGTGGCATCTCCCCCGGCGGTGCTGCTCACCGACATCGGGATGCCGGGCATGGGCGCGTGGAGCGTGCACAGCGGCGCTGCCGAGCACGGGGCCTGCGCGGTGCTGGTGAAACCGTGCCCGGGCCGCGAGTTGATCGACGTCGTCGAGAGCCTCGCCGCGCGGGGTGCGCACGCGCACTGCCCCACCTCGACGATCTGTCTCGACCCGTCGAACTTCTCGGTGTAGTGGATCTTTGTTCGCTTTCCGGCTCGTGTGATGCAACCTCGGATGCCGCGACCGGCGTCTACATCGTGTGGACGACGCCTGGGTGATCCTGGAACTACGCCGGCAGATGCAACACATCGAGCCGGCCCTCGACCCGTGGCCGCCGTACCGGATCGACGCCGTCATCACGACCAGCCGCCTGCGGATGCGCAGGCACCGTGCCTGGGCCACGGCCGGATACATCGCACTGTTGATCATGGCGGCCGCCGGCGGCCTGTGTGCCGGGTCAGCGCTGCACTGATCCGGCGCAGCTGCCCGCTCTGCCGGGCTCCCGCCCGGGGCGGACCAGCACCCAGGGACAATAGATCAATGACTGACCCCGGCCGCGACCACCGACGCCCCGCCAGCACCGTCTACGGGCGAGGTGGTGTCGACGTCGGTAAATCCCGCGGTCTTCATCCGGGCGTGCTCGCCTTGGTGGTGATCGCCCTGGTGGTCGTCGTGGCGGCGGTCGGCTTCTGGCTCGGGCGTTCGCCCGCCGACGAGCCGTCACCGGCCGTTCCGGCCGCGATAGCTCCGGCATCACCGGTGACCGAAGCGGCGCCGAGCCCCACCCCGGAAAGATTCGGCGCCGGCTTCTGGTCGCTCGGCATCGACGGCGGCTATCTCGGTGTCGACGGTGACCTCGCCGCGGTCGTCGGCGACGAGGCGGTGTTCACCGTGGTCCCGGGCCTGGCCGACGACACCTGCTTCTCGTTCCGCGCCAGTAACGGCAAGTACCTGCGCCACTTCGACTACCGCCTGCGGTTCGACAACACCGACGGATCGGACCTGTTCACGGCCGACGCCACGTTCTGCGCACGGGACGAACAGGTCGCCGGCAGCATCCGGCTGGGCTCGAAGAACTATCCGGACCACCTGGTGCACCGGCGCGGCACCGAGTTCTACATCGACGAGCCCAGCGACACCGGCGAGTTCACCGCGGACAGCACGTTCACCGTCCGGCGGTCCTGAGGCGATCGCGGGCGAACTGGACGACGTGGCCGGTCCGAGGGGATGTGCGGCCGTGGAAGACCTCCAGCCAGGCGTTGCGCAAATCCGACGGGCCTGCGCCGGCCTGGACGTCGACCCACTGCTCCGCAGCGCCCGCGAACCGCTGCCACGCGTCGGCGAAACGCTGGTCCAGGCCGTCGCGGCCCCAGTCCTGGCGGCGTTTGCGCATCTGTACCGGGGCGAAGAACACCTCGCCGGCCGCCGCCGCGTTCGGGATCTGGTTGGTCAGGCCGACCGCGATGTCCCGTACCAAATGGTCGTTGAAGTGAGCACGCAGCGCCTCGCGGGTGGACGGTGAGCCGGACAGGTCGAGATAGACGGTCGGCACCTGGTCGAGGGCCGGGACCTCGTCGTAGGTCAGCACCTGGTCGTAACACCCGAGCGCCGACGTGAAGGCCACGTTGCCGGGTGAGGTGAGGCCGATCAGGCGGTGGCCGCGGCCATGCAGTTCGAACGCCGCCGCATACGCCGTCTTGCTCGACGCGGAGGACAGGATCAGCTGGTCGGCGTCGTAGAAGCCGTTGTCGGCCACCTGGTCGGCGAGCATGAACGAGGTGAAGAACAGCGGCCGGAACAGCACCAGCAGATCCTCCTGGCCGGCCCGGTAGGCGGGGTCACCGACCGTCGAGCGGTACACGTTGTACGGCGACGGCAGATCGGCCCGGTGCGGCGCGCCGTCGCGGAACCCCGTTTCGTCGACCCGTTCCGGGCGCACCACGAGGTGGCTGGCCGGCGGGAAATAGCCGTAGACCCGCTGCCCTGCCGCGACCCCCTCGACGGTGGACTCGGCCACTTCGGCGAAGCCCCACACGGGCGGAAGACCCCATTCAAGACCGATTTCGTACGCCGAACCGGGGAAGAACTCCCAGTACCGCATCGCCTCGCCGAGGACCGCGTACGTCACGTTGTTGGCGGTGAGGCCGACCCGGTCGACGCGCAGCAACGCCTCGCCCTCCGCGAGTACCGGTGTCTTCGTCTCGGCGACGGTGGTCCGGCCGAGGTCGTCCCGAGCGACGGCGAACGTCCAGAATTCAGGCATGTTGCGACGCTAGACAGCCGATCCCGCCCAGACAAGATGCACGGTGAGTGCAAAATCCCACGCGCGGCTCTGCTTGACTGGCTTCATGCGACACGCCTCGACAGCCGGACCCGGCGCGTCGGCGTGGAGCGGATATGAACCCGAAGAAAATCCTGGTCGCGAGGACAGGCGACAGCTGGGCAGGGAATGCGCTTTTGGATGGTGACAGGCCACATCACGACCGTACCGTCAAGAATGGATTTCACATGGAGAGATGGCAAGGGCGGCGAAATCGCAAGCCGGTGAGAAAACCATCTCTTCCACGAGAATGATCGGGGCGAAAAAGCGACCAGCCATTAGCCTTGCCGCGGATATGACACGACCCGAGGCGAGGATTTGCCAATGCGCGGGAATTCTGATCACGACCGAATCGGGAACGCGATCGCCGAGGAACAGCAGTTCCTCGACCAGGCGATCCAGCGGCGCGACCAGCTTGCCGAGCACCTGCGCGCCGAATTGGACACCGACGTCTCCGACGCTCTGGAACGGGCCCGGCACCGGATGCTGCGCCGCCAGCACGAGGAGTTGCTGCGAGCCCAGGACGGCCTGGTGTTCGGCCGCTTGGACGCGCTCGACGGCACCGTGCGGCACGTGGGCCGGATCGGGATCCAGGACGAGGACCAGGGCGACGAGCCCCTTCTGCTGGACTGGCGCGCGCCGGCGGCCCGGCCGTTCTACACCGCGACGGCGATCGACCCGCAGGGCCTGGCCCGCCGCCGGCACATCCGCACGACCGGTTCGGTCGTCGCCGGCGTCGACGACGAGCCCCTGGACGGCACGGCCCCGTCGGAGCTCGTCGGTGAGGGCGCGCTGCTCGCCGCGCTCGGCCAGAGGCGCACCGGTCGCATGTCGACGGCGATCTCCACACTTCAGCGCGAGCAGGACGACATCATCCGCGCCGGGGCGAGCGGGCCGCTGATCGTCCAGGGTGGCCCTGGCACTGGCAAGACGGTGGTGGCGCTGCACCGGGTCGCCTATCTGCTGTTCACCCACCGGCAGATGGCTGACCAGGCAGTTCTGGTGCTCGGCCCGTCGCCACGGTTCCTCGAATACATCGCCCAGGTGCTGCCGGCGCTCGGCGAGACGGCCGTGGTGGCGGCTACCTGCGACACGCTGCTGCCCGGCGTGCAGGCCAGCCGCGACGAGAGCCGGGAGATCGCCGAGATCAAGGGCCGGGCGTTGTGGCAACCAGCCATCGAGAGCTACGTAAAAGCGCTGCTCCCCCAGCCCCGGGATCTGAGGCTGCGATGGGAAGGCGAGTTCTACGTCATCCCCGCCGCCACTGTCGCGCAGGCTCTGGCGTCGGCGGTGCCGGGTCGTGCGTACCATCGGGCTCGCTCGGTTTTCACCGAGCAGATCCACTCACTCCTGGCGGAAGCGGTCGCCGAGCAGCGCGCCGCGCTGCTGGAGGAGATGGAGCATGGGTACGAGGACATCCTGGCCCGCTTCGACCGAGGCACGAAGCCCGGTGCGGCGCACACGAGCAGCAGTGACGTCGACGGGCTGCTGTCCGAGGAGGAGATCGACGAGCTGCGCGAGCGGATCGCGGAGAACGAGCCGATCGCCCGGTTCATCGAGTCCTGGTGGCCGACCCGGGATGCCGGGCAGACGCTGCGTGACCTGCTGAGCGATCCCGCGCTGCTTGCTGGTTGCGCCCCCACGCTGTCGCCCGGCGAGATCTCCGCCGTCGCGGGTGACGCGGGCGGCGCGTGGTCGTCGAGTGACATCCCGCTGCTGGATGCGGTCGCCGACCTGCTCGGCGCCGCCGCCGTGCCCGGCGCTGTCACCGGCGTGCCCGGCGCTGTCACCGGCGTGCCCGGCGCTGTCGCTGCCGGCGAGAAGCTGGGTGGGTTCATCGCTGACCAGGCGCGCGGCCGGCGCGACTGGGTCTACGGCCACGTTGTTGTCGACGAGGCGCAGGAGCTGTCCGAGATGCAGTGGCAGATGGTGCTCCGGCGCTGCCCGAGCCGGTCGATCACCGCTGTCGGTGACATCGACCAGGCTGAGGCGGCGCACCGGCACACCACATGGGCGCAGGCCGTGCGGGCGGCGTTCGGCGAGCGCTGGACCGCCGCCGAGCTGACCATCTGCTATCGCACGCCGCGCGAGGTGATGGAGCTGACCGGCCCGGTTCTGGAGAAGGCCGGCAGCCGGAACACCCCGCCCCGGGCGGTCCGCTCGTCCGGGATCGAACCGTGGCAACGGACCGTGACGATCGACGAGGTAGCGGGCATCACCCAGGAGCTGCGGAGCCGGTGGAGTGTCGGCGTCATCGCCCCTGCCGCCCGGATCGGCGAACTTCAGGCGGTCCTGGGTGACGTCCCGGTGCTCACCGCGACCCAGGTGAAGGGCCTGGAGTGGGACGCCACCCTGCTCATCGACCCGGAGGGGATCGCCGCGGAGCCGCGCGGGTGGAACGGCCTCTACGTGGCGCTGACCCGATGCACGCAGGAGCTGGGCCAGCTGATCATCGCCTGAGCCGGCCCTACTAAGAATCCTGATACACCGCGAGCCACGCCTGCCCGCTATAGGTAGTCCGAATCCGATCAGTCCCCAGCACCTCGCGCAGCTGATCGCGGGTCAGGAAGTGGTGTGCTGACGCGGTCAGCAGCCGGGCATTGATCACGCCGACCACGAGCAGCGGCAGGATGACCCGCCACAGCGACACGATCCCGCGCTCCCGGATGTGTTCCGCCAGGATCGGAAACACCCCGGCACCGGCCCTCGGCGTGGTCACGAGAAGCAATCCACCGGGTACGAGCCGCTTTTTCAGCAGTTCCACGGTCCGGGCGGGATCGGCAAGGGCGTAAATAACGTTCCCGCACAGGATGACGTCGAATTCGCCGGGCAATTCCGCAAGATCGCCGTCAAGGTCGGCGCGCAGGTGAGCGACATCGGGATTCTTCCGCCGCGACACCTCCAGCATCACCGGCGACAGGTCGACAGCAACGGCCTCACCAGGACTTTTGCTGCTGAGAGCGAGGGTCAGATTCCCGGTACCGCACCCCGCGTCCAGCACCCTGCGAGGCCTCTCCGGAACCAGATCCATAAGATCAAAGACCATTTTCCGGTACGGGCTGAGCCCCGCGATGACGTCGTAACACCGCGCGTAAAGGTCCCAGACAAGGGTCGTCATCCGCCGATCCCGTCATCCATGAAATCCGCGACACCGAGCAGGAAGCGGCGCCTGCCGGCATCGGATTCCCGGTCCGCGGCCGCACGGATCCTCGCGGTGAACCCGTCGACCAGCCCCCACGCCGGATAAACGACGACGTCCGGACCCACCTGCGGATGAACGTCTGCCACCCGAACCGCACGCTGTCCGAAACTGATCCCGCCGGGCGCGACCCGCTCCAGGGTGGCCCGCAGCGCCGGGATCACACTCATGACCCACATCTGCTCGCCGCGCCGGACGCTGTCCTGATAAATCCCCCGATAGACATGCAGCGTGGCGGCACGATCCGCGTGATCGGCCTTGGCGACGCCGGAGACCTCAACGAGGCGATCCCGCGAGATCCCTGCCGGCGCGGCCGGTGGCAACGAGACGGTGCCGGCGATCTTCCGGGCGACGGCGAGAAGGCCATCAGCGTCATGCACACCGAACCACCGCACCCGCCCGGGTTCCACCTGGTCGTGCCAGGGCAGCCAGCCCTCCGAGGTCAGCGCTTCGGGCGCCAGGTGCCCGTGCCGCACATAGGCCGCACCCTGCAGCCGTTTGGCCGCGCCGATCTCCCCCGCCCCGGTCAGCACCCGGCACGGAAAGGGGGCGCGAGACAGACCGGCCTGTTCCCCGTGTGCCAGCATGCCCCGCGCTCCCTTCCCCGCACCGATGAAATCAAGCGCTGTCAATACAGCGCCGATCCGGCCGGCTTGCGCTCACGGTCGCTGTCTCGGCCGGCTTGCGCTCACGGTCGCTGTCTCGGCCGCCGCGCGACCCTGAGCACGAGCCGGCCGGGTGAACGGTGAACTTCTCGCGGGTCAGTGGGCTACGGCCACCGCCGGCAACGAGTCGTCGAACTCGAGCTGATGGGGGCGGACCACCAGGAAACACACCACCGTGGCGGCCAGCATGCCGCCGAACACCACGATCGCCATCGCTACCGCGCCGACGCCCAGCACGCCGACCAGCGGTGCGGCCAGCGCTCCCACGCCGAACTGCACGGCGCCGAGCAGTGCCGCCGCCGTGCCCGCCGCCTCGCCGTGGCGGGACAGGGCCAGCGCCGGAGCGTTCGGCATCGCCAGTCCCACCGTTGTCAGCACCAGCCACAGCGGGATCAGGATCCCGACCAGGCCGCCCGTGTCCGTCGCGGCCAGGACCAGCAGCACCAGGCCGAAGAACAGGCCCGCCACCAGCGAACCCGCCATGATCTGCTGCGGTGTGAACCAGCGGAGCAGCCGCACGTTGAACTGGGTGGCACCGATCAGGCCGACCGCTCCACCGGCGAAGACGAACGCGAACTGCTGCTCGCTCATGCCGTACCCGTCCTGGAAAACATAGGAAGAGCCGCTGACGTACGCGAAAAGCGCGGCCATCGCCAGCCCCGCCACCAGGATCAGGCCGACGTAGACCCGGTCGGTGAAGAGCCTGCCGTAGTCACGCAGCGTTCCGGCAAACCCGCCGTTGCGGCGGCGGGTGACCGGCAGCGTCTCGGGCAGCACCACCGCGGACGCCACCATGATCGCGACGCCGACCGCGGTCAGGACCACGAACACGCCGCGCCAGGACGTCCAGCCCAGGACCAGGCCGCCGATGGTCGGGGCCAGGATCGGGGCCACGCCGACGACAAGCATCAGCCGGGAGAACAGCCGGGCCGCGGCCATCCCGTCGAACAGGTCACGCACGATCGCCATCGCCACCACGGCGGCCGCGGCGGCGCCCAGGCCCTGCAGGACCCGCAGCGCGCCGAGCAGCGCCAGGTTGGGCGCGATCACGCACAGGATCGACGCGAGCACGTGCACGGCGATGCCGGCGAGCAGCGGCAGGCGGCGGCCGACCGCGTCGGAGAGCGGGCCGACGAGCAGCTGGCCGAACGCCAGGCCGACGAGCGTTCCGGTCAGCGTGAGCTGCACGGCCGCCGCGGTGGTCTGCAGGTCGTCGGTGATGGTGGGCAGCGACGGGAGGTACATGTCGATGGTGAGCGGCCCGAGCGCGGTGAGCAGGCCGAGTACGAGAACGATCCGGAAACGGCGCCCCGCCGGGAGCAGGTCGCCGGGCGAGCCGGTCGGTGTCACGGTTTGAATCTGAGCCACGCCTTCGACAAGTTGCCCCGTTGCGGGGTTCTTCCGCCGCCGCCCGATTGGTGTCGGCGGTCACACACGATCGGGTGCAACCGCCCACCAGCTGGTAATTCACTTGCCGCTGTCAGAGGCCGATCCCGGCCGTCACGCAGCTTGACAGGCATACATCGCGCGGATGACGAGCGCACCGAGTTGCATCCGCAGGCCGACGCCCCGCCGGCACGGCCACTCATAGATTTCGATGATGACGACTCGCAGGAACGTGTTGCGCCTCGCCGGGGCGGCCGGCTTCATCACCGCGACCGGGAATCCGCTCTCCAAGATCCAACCCGGCGCGCTGCAGGCAGCGCTCGACGACATCACCGCCGGCTCCGCGATCGGCGCCCTTGCCCGGGTACGCGAAACCGCTGCGACCAGTGGCGTGACCATGCTCGGCTCCGATCAGGCGGTGCACCCGGGCAGCCGGTTCCGGGCGGGCAGCATCACCAAGCCGTTCATCGCCACGGTCGTCCTGCAGCTCGCCGGTGAGGGCCGGCTCAAACTCGACGACATCGTGCGGCGCTGGCTGCCGGGACTGCTGCCGGACGGCATCACAGTGCGGCACCTGCTCCAGCACACGAGCGGCCTGCCGAACTACACGAACACTCCCGCGTTCGGCGCCGTCTTCGGCGGGCCGGCGGATCTGGTGCGGCTGCGGTACCGCACCTGGACACCCCGTGAGCTGCTCGGATTCGTCGACGGCATGCCGCTGCGGTTCGAGCCCGGCACCGACTGGTGGTACGCGAACACCAACTACATCCTGCTGGGCCTGCTGATCGAGCGGGTGACCGGGTCGGCGTACGCCGCCGAGATCCGCCGCCGGATCCTGCGGCCGCTCAGGCTGCACGGCACCGAGATGCCCGGCACCGACCCGCATCTGCGTGGGCCGCACCCGCACGGTTATGTCCCGGCGCCGGGACCGGTCGACATCACAGTCTTCAACCCGTCGCTGGCCGGCGCGGCCGGGGAGATCATCTCGACGACGGCGGATCTCAACACGTTCTTCCGGGCACTTGTCGGCGGGCGGTTGCTGCGTCCGGCGGAGCAGCGGGAAATGCTGACGTTCCGGGCCGGCACACCGGACTACGACTACGGCCTGGGGCTGATGACCAAACTGCTGCCCAGCGGAGTGCGGGTCTGGGGCCACGGCGGCGACTTCGTGGACGCGTACTATTCCGAGTCCTGGACGAGCGGCGACCGCTCACTCACCGTGGCAACGACCCCGTGGGCCGGCCCCCACCCCAAGATCCGCATCCGGTCACTGCTCTCGTCAGTTTTCGAGTGATGAGCGCTGGCGCGGCCGGACGGCAGACGCGCCGAGCGCACCGGGCCGCCTGGATCTTGTGGACTTCCCCGTAGACGTGTCCACACAACTCCACAAGATCGAACAGGCCCAGCCGATCTTGCGGAGTTCCACACAAACGGTTCCCCGAACTCCACAAGATCGAACAGGGCCGGCCGATCTTGCGGAGTTACGCGCAAACGGTTCGTCGAAATCCACAAGATCGGCGGAGCACCGCGCTCACCACGCCGAAACCGCGAAGCACCGCGTCGGCCGAACCATAGAAACCGGTGGGGCATACAACACCCACGAGTCTCCAAGATTCAGTACTGTCCACCCACTGTGGTGGCAGAGAAACCCGAGTAGAAGGTGCGGCGGTGCGAACTCACCAGGTCGACTGCTCCGGCGAGCCTGGCGGGTCACCAGGTGCGCACCCTCGGCAGGGCCGTCGCCAGCAGGTGTTTCAGCTCGATGATGCGCAGCAGCCGGCCCGCCGCGAGATAACCGCCGCCGCCTGCCAGCCCCGCCACGACCAGGGTGACCAGCGACCCGGTCCAGCTCGGCGCGCCCACGGCCCACCCCGCGGCAGCCGCGCTCGCTGCGCCGGTCGCGGTCGCGACAAAGACCCGGGCGTGGGTACGCACCAAGCGCTTCCCGTCGATGTAACCGAGCCGCCGGCGCAGCACCAGCGCGGTGACGTTGAGCCCGGTGAAGTAGGCGACGGCGTAGGCGACCGGGATGCCCACCACGATGTCGCGGGCCGGCAGCAGCCAGCCGGCCGCCGCGCAGCCGGCCACCCCGACGGCGGCGACCAGGGCCGTGATCAGCGCCGACGTCCGGGTGTCCTGCAGGGCGTAGAGGCCACGCTGCAGGATCATGTAGCTGGTGAACGGCACCAGGGCCAGGCCGTACGCGGACAGTACCCGGCCGAGGACGCCGACCGTGCCGGCGTCGCTGTTGCCGTGGTCGAACAGCACGACGGCGATGTCCGGCCCGAGCAGGATGAACGCGGCAGCGATCGGGGCCATCACGACCAGGGCGGTGCGCACCGCGCGGGACAGTCCGACGGTGACGCGCTGGTGTTCGCCGCGGGCCGCGTACTGGCTCAGCCGGGGCAGCATCGCGGTCATCACCGAGACCGCGATGACGGCGAACGGGACCAGGTAGATGGCGCTGGCGTTCTGGTACGCGGTGATGCCGCCCGGACCGCCCCACGATGCCGCCCGGGTCGCCGCGGCGGTGAGGATCTGCGCGGTGATGACCGACAGCAGCACCCAGATGCCGAGTCTGCCGATCCGCCGGATCCCGATGCCGCGCGGGTCGAGGTGCAGGCGGATCGGGAAGCCGCTGCGGCGCAGCGCCTGCACCACCAGGGTCATCTGGGCGAACACGCCGGCACTGGTGCCCACGGCGAGCAGCAGCAGGTCGGCGCTGGTCAGGCTCGTGCCGGTGCTGCCGCCGACGATCAGGTAGGTCAGGCCGACCGCGATCACGATGACGCTGTTCACCAGCGGCGCCCACGCCGGCGTGCCGAAGACACCACGGATGTTGAGGATCGCGCCGGCGGTGGCGCTGATGCCGTAGAAGAGGATCTGCGGGAAGAAGAACCTGCTGAACACGATCGCCAGGTCACGCTGGCCGGCGGTGAACCCGGGCGCGTAGAGGTCGATCAGCAGTGGGGCGGCGACGATGGCCACGATCGTCACGATGCCGAGGATGTAGACGATCAGCGACAGCAGTCGTTGGGCGTACCCGATGCCGTTGTCGGGCTCGGAGAGCGCGGCGCGGGTGAGAAGCGGGACCACGATGCTGGCCATCGTGCCGCCGACCACGAGTTCGTAGACGGCGTTCGGCAGGGTGTTCGCCACGTTGTAGGTGTCGAGCAGCCGGGTGCCGAGCCCGAGCGCGGCGGCGAGCACCAGGATCCGCAGGAACCCGGCGACCCGGGAGGCGAGGGTGGCGACGGCCATCCGCTGCCCGGCCCGCCTGATCGACGCTCCTTCGGTCACCGTCACCGCGCCGGTGCGCGTTTCTGCAGCCGCGCGAGCTCGGCCCGGTACGCCGGGAGCATCGGCGCCGGCTGACCCCGGTACGACCAGGTGAAGACCGCCGCGAGGTCGAACGCCGGCGAGCAGTCCGGGCAGGACCGGACCCGGATCGGGCGGCGGTGTCCGGTGGTGCGGTGACCCGCCGGGCAGACGCCTTCCCAGTTGCCCTCGATCTTCGGCGCGGCCTCGGAGACGCATCGGTTGCCGGTGCTGCCGATCCGCAGCGCGGTGGCCCGCCACACCCGGTTGTGGCCGTGCCGGGCGCCGACGAGCGCGTGCGCGATCTCGTGCAGGACGGTGTCGGTGACCTGTTCGACGCTGTAGAGGCTGGTCAGGGACCGGGACAGGCCGATGCGTTTGTGGGTGTGATGGCAGACCCCGGCCCGCATCTTGGCGTTGTCGAAAATCAGCTCCCAGCCGGTGAGCCCGTGCCGGTCCATCAGGCCGATCGCGAGCTCCCGGGCGTCCGTCAGGTTCAACCGGGCTCCTCAGGGTCGTTCGAAGTGCCCGGCTACCGTACTCGGTGGGTCAGCCGACAGTGCGGACCAGCTTGCGGTTGATGAACTCCTCAATGCCGTACCGGCCCAGCTCACGGCCGAAACCGGACCGCTTCACGCCGCCGAACGGCAGCTCCGGGCCTTCGGCGCCGACCCCGTTGATGAAGACCATGCCGGCCTCGATCCGGTCGGCCACCCGGCGCGCCTGCTCCGGGTCGGTGGTGAAGACATAGGAGCCGAGACCGTACGGGGTGTCGTTGGCGACCTCGATCGCCTCCTCCTCGTCGCGGACCTTGAACACCATCGCGACCGGGCCGAACAGCTCCTGCTGGTAAGCGCTGGTTCCGGCCTCGATGCCGGTGAGCACGCCCGGCGGGTACCAGGCGCCGTCGCGCTCGCCGGTCGTGGCGAGGCTCGCGCCCTCGGACACCGCCGACGCGACCTGCTCGTCGAGGCGCTCGGCCGCCGCGAGCGAGGACAGCGGCGCCGGCGGGGTGCCGAGGATCCGGTCGGTGAAGCGGGTGAGGAACTCTTCGTACAGATCCTCGTGCACGATCATCCGCTTGCCGGCGTTGCAGGCCTGGCCGGTGTTGTCCAGCCGGGCCGCCACCGCGGCGTCGACGGTGGCGTCCAGGTCGTCGCTGCTCAGCACGATGAACGGGTCGGAGCCGCCGAGTTCGAGGACGACCTTCTTCAGGTGCCGGCCGGCGATCTCGGCGACCGCGGAACCGGCGCGCTCGGAACCGGTCAGCGACACACCCTGTACACGGGGGTCGGCGATCAGCGTTTCGATCTGCTCATTGGTGGCGTACACGTTCACGTACGCGCCCTCCGGGAACCCGGCGTCGCGGAAGAGCTGCTCCAGGGCGGCGGCCGACTCGGGGCACTGCGGCGCGTGCTTGAGCACGATGGTGTTGCCGGCGGCCAGGTTCGGGCCGGCGAACCGGGCGACCTGGTAGGCCGGGAAGTTCCACGGCATGATGCCGAGCAGCACGCCGAGGGGCCGCCGCTGGATGACCGCGGAACCTTCCCCGTCGAGCAGGCTGATCGGCTCGTCGGCCAGGAACGTCTCGGCGTTGTCCGCGTAGTACTCGTAGATCGCCGCGCTGAAGTCGACCTCGCCGAGCGCGTCGTCGAGGGGCTTGCCCATCTCCCGCACGATGATGGCGGCCAGCTGGTCGCGGCGCTCGGTGTGCAGCTCGGCGACCTTTTTGATCAGCGCGGCCCGCTCGGTGACGGTCGTCGTACGTGACCAGCTTCGATAGGCGGCGTGGGCCTTCACGACGGCGGCGGTCGCGTCGGCGTCGCTGATCGTCGGGTATGCCGCGATCTGCTTGCCGGTAGCCGGGTCAACGACGGAGTACATCAGGCCTCCAGGGCTGGTGACAGGTGTTCGTGCACTGCGAGCCATCGTCCACCGTCGCGTTTCTGGAACACGATGGTTTCGCGTTCCTCGGCGGTTTCCTCGACGTCTCCGGTGCGCGCCAGTGTCCGTACCCTATGGGTGAAGATCGCGATGTCCGACGTCAGCATCTGCACGTGCTGGTCGGTGGACTCGCAGCCGAGCACCCGGAAGCCGTCCTGCTCCCACGCGTACCAAAGCTGTTCGTAATCGGACCGCGAGCGCAACGGCCGCACGTGGGTGTGAAAGACGAAGGTCGCGTCGGCAGCGAAGCTGGCGAAGTACGCCTCGGTGTCGTGGCGGCCGAACGCATCGATGAGCGCGTTCGCGGCCTCAAGCGGCGACGTCATGGCTGTTCCTTGCGGGGTGCGAGTGCGGAGAGGATCTCGTAGACGGTGTGAGCTGCGGCGATGCCGGTGATCTCGGCATGGTCGTAGGCCGGCGAGACCTCGACCACGTCGGCGCCGACAAGATTGAGTTCGCTGAATGTGCGCAGCACGGCGAGAAGCTCGCGGCTGGTCATCCCGCCGGCCTCCGGGGTGCCGGTGCCGGGCGCGAACGCCGGATCAAGTACATCGATGTCAATCGACAGGTAGACCGGGCGGTCGGCGACCCGCTCGCGGATGCGCTCGGCGATGCCGCGCGCGCCCAGGTCGTCGATCTCGACGCTCGGCACCACGTGGAAGCCCAGCTCACGGTCGTCGGCGAGGTCCTGGGTCGAATAGAGCGGACCGCGGGTGCCGACGTGCATGCAGCCTGAGGTATCGATCAGGCCCTCTTCGGAGGCGCGCCGGAACGGGGTTCCGTGGGTATGCGCCGCACCGAAGTAGGTGTCCCAGGTGTCCAGGTGTGCATCGAAATGCACCACCGCAACCGGACCGTGCTTGGCGGCCATGGCTCGCAGCAGCGGCAACGCGATGGTGTGGTCGCCGCCGATGCTGACGAGGCGGCCGGCGCGCTCGAGCATGGCCCGTGCGCCGGCCTCGATCTGTCCGATCGCCGCTTCGATGTCGAACGGGTTCACCGCAAGGTCACCGGCGTCCACCACCTGCTGGCTGGCGAACGGCGACACGTCGGCAGCCGGGTTGTAGGGCCGCAACAGCCGTGATGATTCTCGGACATGCGCGGGGCCAAACCGGGCGCCGGGCCGGTAGGAGACACCGGCGTCGAACGGCACGCCCATCACGGCGACGTCGACGTCGGACACCTCGTCGATGCGCGGCAGCCGCGCGAACGTGGCGGGACCGGCGAAGCGGGGAACCTGGGTGGCGTCGATCTGACCGACGCGCCCGTCGTTCAGGATGCGGGGAAGGGACATTTCGGATTTTCCTCTTATTTCGTGTTACTTCGTCGCGATGCGTGCCTTGGTGCGGTGGACGGACGCGCCGTGGTCGTCGACGACCTCCGGCATCTCGCCGTCCGCGGCCGGAACCCCGCGCGGCCCTTCCGGACCGAAGACGTAACGCGGCTCCGGGAAGATCAGGATCAGAGCCAGGTACGCGGCCGCGGCCGTGCCGATCGACACCAGCAGACTGATGTCCACGCCACCGGCGGCATTGCGGAACGGGCCCTCGATCAGCGGCGGGTAATTGGCGAACAGCAGGCCGAGGATCGCCGACGGGATCCACGCCGCCATGCCCCGCCAGTTGACGCCGTTGCTGAACCAGTACGCCCCACCGGTCCGGCCCTGGTTGAACACCTGCAGATCGGCGGGCCGGTAGTGGCCGCGCCGCACGACGTAGCCGATGGTCATGATGACCATCCACGGGGTGGTGCAGATGACGATCGCGCCGACGAACGCGTTCACGCTGGCCAGCAGGTCGAACGCGAGCCGGCCGACGAGGATGAACACGAACGCGAGCGCGCCGATGAACAGCGACGCCTGCACCCGGGACAGCCGGGGGAACACCGAGGAGAAGTCCAGGCCGGTGCCGTACAGCGAGGTGATGCCGGTGGAGAGGCCGCCGAGGAACGCCACGACGATCAGCAGCAGGGCGTACCAGGCGGGCGAGGTGTTGATCAGCGCGACGATGTAGTCGGCCTCGCCGGCGACCAGGGTCGCCGTGAAGACGCCGAACAGGAACGGCACGAGCGTCGCCAGCTGGGCGCCGAAGGTGGCGGCGAGCAGCTTTGCCGGCTTCGTGTCCGCCGGGATGTACCGCGACCAGTCGCCGAGGAACGCGCCGAAGGAGATCGGGTTGCCCATCACGATCAGAGCGGAGAGCACGAACGTCGGCCAGAAGGACCCGAGAGCGTACGCGTCAGCGCCCGGGTTGTAGCCCAGGTCGAGCTGGCCGCTGTACGCCACCGCGCCGAGCAGGATCAGCAGCGTGTTGCCGAAGACGACGATCTTGTTGACAAGCAGCATGAACGCGTACCCGTAGATGACCACGACGATGACGATCGCGCCGAGGACCGCGTAGACGACACCGCGCAGCAGGTCGGAGTCCTGTACGCCGGCCAGGCGTACCAGCGCGCCGACCACGGCGTCACCGCTGACCCAGATCGAGATCGAGTAGAACGCGATGGCGGTGAGCAGCGACAGGAACGAGCCGACGATCCGCCCGCGTACGCCGAAGTGGGCGCCGGACGCGACCGCGTTGTTCGTGCCGGTCAGTGGGCCGAACAGACCCATCGGCGCCAGGAACAGCGAGCCGACCAGGACGCCGACGACCGTCGCGGCGACAGCCTGCCACAGCGAGAGGCCGAGCAGAATCGGGAAGGTGCCGAGAATGACGGTGGCGAACGTGTTCGCCCCGCCGAACTGGATGCGGAACAGATCCAGCGGCCGGGAGTGCCGGTGCTCCGCCGGGATGGTGTCGATGCCGTGCTGCTCTATGTCGGTGGCCTTGGGCCGCTCGATGGCGGTGGTCATGCGATCTCCTTCGGTCTGGGTCGACCTGTTGGAGGGAGAGTAGGGCTAAGTTGCATGTGAGGCAACGGGTGTTGTTTTCCAGTATATTTCGTGGAGGAAACATGCGGGTACGCCGCATCGTCGACCTGTCGGTTCCGATCGGGTCCGAGACGCAGATCTATCCTGGCGATCCGGTGCCGCGGCTATCGGTGCATTCCACGGTCGAGCGCGACGGGTTCAATCTGCTGAACGTGGACATCGGGTCGCAGACCGGTACGCATGTCGACGCGCCGTTCCATTTCCAGGATTCCGGGTTGCGTGTGGATCAACTGGATCTGGGGTTGTTCACCGGGCCCGGTGTGCTGATCGACGTGCGAGGGCTGGGCCCACGGGGCAGGATCTCGTGGGATCTCTTTTCCGACGTTGTTTTCCCTCCGGGTGCCATCGCTCTGATGTGCACCGGATGGTCGGCCTTTTACGGCACTCCGGCATATTTCGACCACCCCTATCTGGAAGCTGACGCCTGCCGGCGGATGCTCGACCTCGGTGTGCGCACGTTCTGCATCGACGCCATCAACATCGACGAGACACCCTCCGACGCGCATCCCGGAGTGGGCTATCCGGTGCACCACCTGATCGCGTCGGCCGGCGGGGTGATCGGGGAGAACTTCCGCAACCTGGAACTCGTCGACTTCCCCGACCCCCTGGTGTCGTGCCTGCCGCTCGCCTTGGAGAATGCAGACGGGGCCCCGGTACGCGCGGTCGCCATGCAACTGGAGGTCTGAGTCGTGATGGCGGGCGCTTTTTAATGGCGGGGCAGGTCAGGCGTGTCGCCCCAGCCACCACCGCGACCGGCCCCGCGATCGGCGGGCGGCTGCGATCGGCTCGCCAGGCCCGCAGCCTCACCCTGCAACAGGTGTCCGACGCGACCGGACTGAACAAGGGCTTCATCAGCCGCCTCGAGCGCGACGAGGTCTCCCCCTCGGTGGCGTCACTCGTCTCGATCTGCGACGTGCTCGGCATCCGGGTCGGTGAGCTGTTCGAACCCCCGCCGACGTCTCTGGTCCGCGCGGGCGAGGGCCGCCCGATCAACTTCGGCGGCGTCAACGTGCACGAGCTGCTGCTCACCCCCGGCACCCAGACCCACCTCCAGGTGATCCACTCAACGGTCGAGCCAGGTGGGGGTGGCGGCGATCAGCTGTACACGCTCGATTGCGAGGTCGAGTTCGTGTACGTGGTTCGCGGCCGCCTGAAGGTCTCGATCTCCGAGGACTCGGTCCTGCTGGACGCCGGCGACGCCTTCACATTCCCCGGCCGCGAACCCCACACCTGGTCCAACGCCCTCCCCGACGAAGAGTGCCAGGTGATCTGGGTCCTGGCCCCAGCCCCATAATCGACAGCGGAGAGAACGGGGCCGCCCGGGCCCGGCGACTCGGGCGGCGCAACGTCACGGCCCCCAGCTGTCACCCACGGCGACCGTGGCGTTCAGCCGGATTTCTGGCAACCCGACGGTGACCGACACGCACCAGCTCGGTGATCCAGTCAGCGGCGGCAGGGCCGAAGAGAACAGCGCAAGCAACATTGACCTGCCGAAAGGGACCTCTTGCGCAACGCTCTTCGCCGCTTCGCCCTGGCCGCTGCTCTCATCGCCCCGGCCGCTCTCGGCCTCGCCACGATGTCTGTCAGCCCCGCCCAGGCGGCGCCGGCGAAGACCAGCGAGACCGTCCTGCAGAACGAGATCAACCGCCTGATCAACATTCAGCGGGTTTCGAACGGCTGTGCCGCGCTCAAGGTCGACGCCAAGCTCACCGTCGCCGCCCGCGGCCACAGCGCCTTCATGGCCCAGACCGGCACCTTCTCGCACACCGGCCGCGGCAACTCGAACTTCGTGGCCCGCGCCAAGGCCGCCGGCTACACCAGCCCGTCAGCCGAGAACGTCGCCTACGGATACCGCACCGCCGCCCAGGTCGTCAACGGCTGGATGAAGAGCCCCGGCCACCGCACCAACATCGTCAACTGCAAGTCCAAGACCGTCGGCGTCGGCGCCGTCTACTCCGCCAACGGCACCCCGTACTACACCCAGGACTTCGGTTACTGACCCCCGGTAATGCCAGTGATGCCCCAGCCGATCCCCCTGCGGCTGGGGCATCGCCGTATTCCCGTCAGGACTAAGGCCACAAACTGACCTCAATCCCGGGCACGCTGAGAACCATGACTCTTGACCGTTCGGGTTCCCGGATCGACCACCTCAACGTCGCCGTGCCCGACCTCGCTGCCGCCGTTGCCTTCTACGAGCCCGTGCTCGCCAGCATCGGCATCACGAAGATGCTCCAGATCCCGCCGAACGCCACGCCGAACCAGCCGACTGCCATGACCGGGTTCGGGCTGGCCGAGGTCAAGCCGTATTTCTGGCTCATCGACGGCGGCACCGTCGGCACGAACATGCACGTCGCCTTCACTGTTGACACCCGCGAGGACGTGGCCGCCTTCCACGATGCCGCGCTGAAGGCCGGTGCCACCGAGCTGCTCGCGCCGGCCGTCCACCCCGAGTACCACGACGACTACTACGGCGGCTTCGTCCTGGACCCGCACGGCATCAACCTGGAAGCGGTCTGCCACAAAGACACCACAGACTAAATTGCTTTGCCCGGGTTCAGGATGCCCAGCGGATCGAAGACCGCCTTTATCTGGCGCTGCAGATCATGCTGGGCCTCCCCCAGCTCCTGCGACAGCCACGCCCGTTTCAGCACACCCACACCGTGCTCCCCGGTCACCGTGCCGCCCAGCGCCAGCGCCAACCCGAAGATCTCGTCAGCCGCACGATGCGCCGCCACCGGGATCGGCGAACCATGAGAACCAGCCACGATGATCGGGTGCAGGTTGCCGTCGCCGGCATGTGCGAGGGTGCAGATCGGCACGTCATGCCGCCGCGCGATGTCCGCGATCGATCGCACCGCTTCGGCCAGCGCCGACCGCGGGACAGCGATGTCCTCGATCAGCGGACGCCCCAGCCGTTCGATAGCGGGCAACGCCTGCCGGCGGGCGGCCAGCAGCGACGCCGGGTCGCCGTCACTGCGCACCGACGTGGCACCGCGCCGGAGCACCTCGAGTGCCCGCGATGCCTCCTCCGGTCCGCCGTCGAGCTGCACGATCAGCAGCGCTCCCCCGGTTTGCCGCAGGCCATAAGAGGCCAGCGCGGCCAGCGTCGCGGCGTCGAGCAGCTCGGCCAGCACCGGCTGGATGCGTGCTTCGGCCAGCGCCACCGACGCCGCCGCGGCAGCCGCGACGTCCGGATAGGCAGCCGCGATCGTCGCGGTCGGCGCCGGCAAAGTGCGCAGGCGCAGCGTCGCCCCGACAACAACGCCGAGGGTTCCCTCCGAGCCGACGAACAGGCCCGTCAGGTCGTAACCAGCGACACCCTTCAGCGTCGCCCGGCCGGTATTGATCAGGGTTCCGTCGGCCAGCACCACGTCCAGGCCGAGGACCGAATCGCGGGTCACGCCGTATTTCGCGCACCGCAGCCCACCCGCGTTCGTGGCGATGTTGCCGCCGATCGTGGAGATCTCCAGGCTGGCCGGGTCGGGTGCGTACCGCAGCCCGTGTTCGGCCGCTGCCCGATCCAGATCAGCGGTGATCACGCCCGGTTCGGCGACGGCCACGCCGTCGGCCGCCCGGATCTCCACGATCCGGTCCATCCGGGAGAGATCCAACACGACGGCGCCGGCTCCGGCGGCGCTCCCACCCGTGAGCGCGGTGCCGGCTCCGCGAGCGACCACCGGGGTACGCGTGACCGACGCGCCCCGCAACACCCCTTGAACCTGCTCGACCGTCCGGGGGAACACGACGGCGAGGGGCCGGCCGTCAGGTTCCCACCCGGAACGGTCAAGCCGCCGCTCCCCCACAATCCGCGGATCAGACGTCCACTCGACGCCGGTCTCGGAAAGCCAGCCGAGCGAAGAAGCGTCCCCGGGTGAAACAGGCACCGGCGAAACAGGCACGGGTGAAACAGGCACGGGTGAGACCGTCACGGCTGCTCGCCGGTGGCGGCCGGGCGCTCCGGATCGGACGACCAGGCCGACCAGGAACCCGGGTAGAGCGCCGCCTCGATCCCGACACTCGCCAGCGCGGCGATCTGGTGTGCCGCGGTAACGCCGGATCCGCAGTAGACACCGACCGGCCCGGTCACGTCCGCGAACCGGTCACGCAACTGGTCAGCGGGCTTGAAGTACGGCACACCGTCCTGCAGGTTCTCGCCGGTCGGCTTGCTGATCGCCCCGGGGATGTGACCGGCGCGCGGGTCGATCGGCTCGACCTCACCCCGGTACCGTTCGCCGGCCCGGGCGTCGAGCAGCGTGCCGGTCGCGGGCAGCGCCGCAGCCTCGTCGGCCGTGAGCGTAGGCAGGTGTCCAGGGGTCAGCACCACGTCGCCGGGGCGGCGGGGAGTCGCCGATCCGGTGGCCTCGGTGTAGCCGGCGGCACGCCACGCGCCGAGCCCGCCGTCCAGGATGCGCACGTCGGCGACGCCGGCCCAGCGCAGCAGCCACCAGGCACGACCGGCGGCTAGGCCACCGCTGTTGTCGTAGACCACGACGCTGCTGTCGGAGTTGATGCCCCAGCGGCGGGCGGCGGTCTGCAGCGCGGCGATCGACGGCAGCGGGTGGCGGCCGGCGCCGGGCTCGTGCGGCCCGGCCAGCTCGGTGTCCAGGTCGACGTAGACCGCACCGGGCAAGTGACCGGCCTGGTAGTGCTCGGCGCCGTTCGGGTCGCCGAGTGCCCACCGCACGTCGAGCAGGACCGGCGAGTTGGGCTCGGCGGCAATCCGCCGTACCTCGTCCGCACCGACCAGCACCGACGCACGGGCAGCAGCGAGTGATTCCACGGAAGAAGAGTTCACCGGGGAATTGTCCACCGAAGACGAAGCCGCAGAAAAAGCCACCGCCGGCAGTGTCGCCGCCAGGTCCTCAGCGCCGAGCGACCCCGCGGCCGTCCCCTCGATGACCGCCCGGTGCACCCGCTCCTGGATGGCCTCGTTGAGCGGCGCTGTCACCCCGTGCAACCGGGCCAGCAGGACGATCTCACCGTCCAGGTAGTCGGTCTCCGGCACCGCCGACCGCGCCAGGCTCTGCCGCGTCGAGTTGCCGACCCGCTCCCGGCCCGGAACCTCCGCGACCCCGAACCCGGCGGTCTCCGGCTTGGCCGGCACGATCCCGGCGGCCGCGTAGACAGCGCGGGCCTCGGCACGCAGCGCGTCAACGGCGGCGTCGCGCAGCGGGCTCGGCTCGTACAGCGCGTCCAGACTGTTGAACAGGTTCCCGATCAGCTTGGCGGCCTTGTGCGCGGTGATGTCCTCGACCTCGTTGACCACGAAACCGCCCCGCCGCAGGTCAGCCGCGATGGCCGCGGACACCGCGTCGACACCGGACGGATAACGCCCCAGCCAGAGAACCGCCGGAACCGGATGAGCGTGATTCACCACCTCCCCGGGTACGACGAACGTGGCCGGAATCCACACCACGATGCCGTGCACACTGGCGAACGAGCGCAGTGCGATCCGCTCGGTCTCCAGGCCGTTCTGCAACGTGACGAGCGGCAGTGATGTGGCCGCGACCCCGGCGGCGCCGTCGGCCCGCTTCACCGGACGCCACGCCCAGTCCTGGACCGCGGCGGCGCTGTCGGTGCTCTTTGTCGCGAGGATCAGGACGTCGTCCTCGGTCAGGTCGATCTCGTCGGCGCCCGCCACGACGGGAATGGACAGCTGGTGGGCGCCGTCCGGGCGTACATAAGTGAGGCCCTGGGAACGCAGGGCGGTGAGTTGCGCGCCGCGCGCGACCAGAAGGGTGTCGATGCCGGCGCGGTGCAGTTCGGCGGCGACGGAAGCGCCGACCGCGCCCGCTCCGATGACGATGTAGCGGCTCATGCGGCCACCTCCGAGGCGATCACAGGGAGGTCGGCGCCGAGCTTGAGCCGCTCCAGGAACAGGATGATCGTAGCGGCGGCGGTCCGGTGGGTGACGTCATTGAGGACGTCGTGGCGGCCGCCGGTGATGCTGACGAGCCGGCCGGGGTACGAATCCCGGGCCGCATCCAGGGGGCTGACCGTGTCGGCGTCGCCGTGCAGCCCGAGGGTGGGAATCGTCACATCACCCGCATCGCCGATGAGTTCAGTAGGAATTTGGGCCGAAAAAAGAGCACCCTGAGCCGCCGCTCCGGCCGAGAGCACACCGCGATGGGCAGGGCAGCCGGTACGCGCCTCAAGCTCGTCGTCCCACCCGATCAAATTGACGCCAGGCGATGCGGCGACCGGGATTCCGGCGAGCACGACAGCGTCGAGACCGGGGGCCGAGCGGCGGGCCAGCGACAGCGCGAACAGCGCGCCGGTGTCCGATCCGACGACCACCTTGGGACCCGGCAGACCGTCGTCCACCAGGAGTTTCTCGGCTTCGGCGAGACTGGCGGCGACATCGGTGGTGATGTCCGGCAGCAGCCGTACCTTGTAGCCGTCGGCAGCGACGCGCTTGCCGAAGCGCTGATAGGCGTCGATGGTCTCGCCGCGCCCCGCGGCGACCAGCACGGTCCCCCGGGGAGCGATCCCGGCAGGCTCGTCAAAGGCGTTCGTCATGATTCTTTCCTGCCGTGAGCATCAGTGGTGGTTGCCGGTCAGCATCACCTGATCGCCGGTCGCGTGTCCAACACCGATCCTCGATCAGAAACGAACACGAGTTCTTATCAATTGATTGTTAGCGTCCGGGACATGGCACAGGTACTGGACATCCTCGCGCTCCGCAGCCTCGTCGCGGTGGCCGACTGCGGCGGCTTCCACCGGGCCGCCGCCACCCTGCGGGTCAGCCAGTCGGCGGTGAGCCAGCACGTGCGGCGATTGGAAAAGGTGATCGGTCGCCCGATCGTCGAACGGCAGGGCCGCGGGACCACGTTCACCCCGGACGGCCAGGCGCTTCTCGGCGAGGCCCGGCGGATCCTGACGGCACACGACGACGCGCTGCGCCGCCTGGTCGGCCCGGAGCGCCCGACCGTCACGATCGGCACCACCGAGCACGCCGCCGATCTGATCCTGCCGGCGGTCACCGCGGCGCTGCCGGACCATCAGGTGCGGTTCCGCATCGATCGCACCCGGCGATTGGACGCGGCCGTCGATCGGGGCACGATCGATTTGGCCGTGCACCTGACCGAAGCCTCGTCGGCGGAGGGCACACCTGTCGGCTCACTGCCGCTGAGCTGGTACTCCGCGAAGACCTGGCAGGCGCCGACCGGCCGGGACTGGCCGGTCGTGGCGATCGAGGAACCGTGCGTGCTGCGCCGCCGGGCCCTGACCGCCCTGGCCTCGCGGGGGTTCGATCCCTATGTGGTGTGCGACAGCGGTTACGTGGCCGGGGTTCTCGACGCGGTCCGCACCGGACTCGGCGTTGCCCTGCTCGCCAGCGCGGTGACCACTCCGGACGGCCTGACCGAACGCGACGACCTGCCGAGCGTGCCGCCGGCCACGATGAGCCTGCGAGCCAGGTCAGGGGCCGATCCCCGGGTTGCCGAGGCGGTCACCGCGGGTCTGCGTACCGTCCTGGGCCCTGCTCCGAGCTGAAGCAGGCACCTGGGGTGCGTAAAAGCAAGGAGCGCGACCGATAAGCGATCGTGATCACGTTGATCGCGGATCGTCGTTGGACACCCTTCCCAAAGACCTATTACGTTGGTAGGAGTTATAGGGATCCTGCGGTTACCGAACCGCTGCTTGAGGGGTGGTTCCGCGTGGCCGTCGAATTCATCAGTGCCGTCAACGTCAATCCGAGCAACGAGCTCAACCGGCTCGGCAGACCCGACGTCGACCTGCCGTTCTTCACCCGGTACGTCAACACCCTCGAGGACGCGGGCTTCGATTACACGCTCTGCGCGTACACATCGGCCTTTCAGGACCAGTTCGCGATCGCCAACCAGATCGTGGCGCGCAGCGAGCGGGTCGCGCCGATCGTGGCGCTGCGGCCGAACACGATCTATCCGACCGTCGCGGCCAAGGCGCTCGCCACGCTCGACCAGTTCGGCGGCGGGCGCGCGGTGGTCCACTTCATCTCCGGCGGCAACGACGCCGAGCAGGCCCGCGAGGGCGACTTCCTGACCAAGGAGCAACGGTACGCACGAACGGCCGAATACATCGACATCGTCCGCAAGGTGTGGACGAGCACCGAGCCGTTCAGCCACGAGGGCGAGTTCTACAAGTTCGACGACTTCGTCAGCGTGGTCCGGCCCACGAACGGCACCATTCCGGTGTCGGTGGGCGGGTCGTCGGCGCAGGCGTACCAGGTCGGGGGTTCGCGG
Organism: Actinoplanes sp. CA-015351; assembly: GCF_050955685.1. Classification (NCBI taxonomy): domain Bacteria; kingdom Bacillati; phylum Actinomycetota; class Actinomycetes; order Micromonosporales; family Micromonosporaceae; genus Actinoplanes; species Actinoplanes sp. CA-015351. The sequence continues at coordinate 3,949,707 of NZ_CP192102.1, read as the reverse complement.
GGTGACATCTTCGGGCTCTGGGGAGAGCCGCTGAAGGACACCCGCGACCAGATCGACGCGGTGAACGCACAGGCGGAGAAGGCCGGGCGGACCGACAAGCCGCGGATCTGGGTGACGTTCCGGCCGATCATCGCGGCCACCGAGGAGTTGGCCTGGGAGAAGGCGCACCGGACCCTTGCGGCTCTGAAGCCCTTCGAGAAGCGATTCCTCGGCGGCACGGATCCGCAGAACGTCGGCTCCCAGCGCCTGCTGGAGATCGCCGGCCGGCAGGACGTGCACGACCGGGCCCTGTGGACGCCGACCGCGAGCGCGACCGGCGCGGCCGGCGCCTCGACCGCCCTGGTCGGCACGCCGGAGACGGTTGCCGCCGCGATCCTCGACTACGTCGACCTCGGCGCCGAGCTGATCTCGATCCGCGGTTACGACAACCTCAACGACCTCATCGATTACGGACGTTTCATCCTCCCGCTGGTCCGCCAGGAACTGGCCCACCGGGAAGCCACCGGGCAGCACGGCACCCTGCAGGCCGACAACCCGGGAGCACTCGCAGAGAGGACCGCCGCATGAGCACCTTCGACCCCGCCATTCCGACGACCGCTTCGCCCGAGGTCGAGTTCATCAGCCTCTCGCACCTGAACCCGTCGACCGAGCTCAACCCGGTCCCGTCGCGCGGCATCGACCTCACGTATTTCCGCAAGTACGTGCGCTCACTCGAAGAGGGCGGTTACGACTACACGCTGCTCCCGTACGGATCCGGTAGCGCCGACTCGTTCGTGACGGCGAGCGCGGTGGGTCAGTTGACCGAGCGGATCAAGCCGATCGTGGCGCTGCGTCCGAACACGACACCGCCGACGGTGGCCGCCCAGAAGCTCGCCACGCTGGACCAGCTGACCGAGGGCCGGGCCGTCGTCCACCTGATCTCCGGTGGCAGCGACGCCGAGCAGGCCCGGCAGGGCGACTATCTGCCGAAAAATCGCCGCTACGCCCGTACCTCGGAATACATCGATCTGCTGCGCCAGTCCTGGACCTCGGCTGAACCCTTCAGCCACGACGGCGAGTTCTACAAGTTCGACGAGTTCGGCCCCGGATTCGCGCCCTACAACGGCCCGATCCCGATCTCGATCGGCGGCCAGTCCGACGAAGCCTTCGCGGTCGGCGGCGCCAAGGCGGACATCTTCAGCTTCTGGGGCGAGCCGCTCTCCGACCTGCGCGGCGAGATCGATCGGGTCAACGGGATCGCCGCGACCGCCGGCCGGCCGAATCCGCGGATCTGGGTGACCTTCCGGCCGATCATCGCGCAGACCGATGAACTGGCCTGGAAGAAGGCCCATTCATATGTCAGCAAGATCAGCGAGTCCTTCCAGAAATATCAGCCGCGCCGGCAGGGCGACCCGCAGAACGTCGGCTCCCAGCGCGCTCTGGCGCACGCCGCGCAGTCCGAGCTCTACGACCGCGCCCTGTGGACCCGGACCGCCGCCGTGACGAACGCGGCCGGCGCCTCCACCGCGCTGGTCGGTTCCCCGGAGACGGTCGCCGCCGCGATCCTGGACTACGTCGACCAGGGCGCCTCGCTCGTCTCGATCCGCGGGTACGACACCCTCGCCGACGCTGTCGACTACGGCCGGTACATCCTGCCGCTGGTCCGCCAGGAGATCGCGCACCGCACGGCGACCGGCCGGCGCGGCACCTTGCAGGCCGACCACCTGGGCAACCACGCACCCGAGTACGGTCAGTTCGCGGCGGCAGGCCAGTGAGCGGCCTCGACCTCTCACCCGACGCCCTCGCCAAGGTCACCGCGGAGATCGCGGCGACGGCCGGCGAGTACGACCGCACCGGCGAGCTGCCCTGGGCCGGCATCGAGGTGGCGCACCGGGCCGGGCTGCTCACCGCCACGGTCGGCACCCAGTACGGCGGCCCCGGCGCCGGCCCGCGCGACACCGCCCGGATCCTCACCGCGATCGGCGAGGGTGACGCGTCGGTCGGCCTGCTGGCCGCGAACTCGCTGAACACGCACGCCGCGCAGGCCGCGTTCGGCACCTGGCCGGCGCACTACTACGAGGACCTGCTGCGGCGCTCGCAGGAGGGCCCGGCGCTGGTCAACGCGATCCGCGCCGAGCCGGAGCTGGGTGCTCCCGCTCGCGGCGGCATCCCCAAGACGACCGCTGTTCTGGAAAAAGACCAGTGGGTGCTCAACGGCCGCAAGGCCTACGCGACCGGCGGCACCGGCCTGGCGTACCACGTGGTCTGGGCCGTCGAACCCGAGACGCAGCGCGTCGGGCACCTGATCGTCCCGGGTGACCTGCCCGGCATCACCTGGATCAACACCTGGGACCACCTGGGTCTGCGGGCGTCGAACACCCACGACGTGGTCTACCAGGACGTGCGGCTGCCGGCCGACGCGTTCCGGGAGATCCCGCGACAGCCCGACGGGTCCTACCGTGACCCGGCGGCAGCTGCCGGACCGGGCAGTTTCGGTCATCCCGCGCTCTACATCGGCGTGGCGCGGGCGGCCAGGTCAGCGTTCGCCGCCTACGCCCGGGAGCGGATTCCCGCCGCTCTCGGCAAGCCGATCGCGCAGACCGAGCGGATCCAGTCGGTCGCCGGTGAGATCGATCTGCAGATCGTGCAGGCCGAGACGCTGCTGCACGGGGCGCTGCTGCGCCTCGAAGCGGGCGACACCACGATCCTGCCGGAACTCTCCGCGATCAAGGTAACGATCGGACGCTCGGTGATCGTGGCGACCCAGACCGCTGTGGCCGCGCTCGGCAATCCCGGCCTGTCCCGGCACCACTCGCTCGAACGTCACCTGCGCGACGCCCTGTGCATCCGGGTGCATCCGCCGCAGGAGGACGCCGTCCTTCTTGCCTCGGGCCGGCGGGTGCTGGGCGTTTAGGCGTACCCAAGCCGGCTCTGGATCTTGATCTTCCCCTCGTCGAACACTCCCTTGAAGGACCCGAAATATGCGATATATAAGGACCCTCGCGGTCGCCCTTACTGCTTCGCTCGCCCTTGCCGCCTGCGGCGGCGGCGGAGAAGACGCCAACACCGCCTCGGGTACGCCCAAATCGGGCGGGACGCTGAAGGTCAGTTTCTGGCCGGACAACCCGAACTTCTCCTGCATCGACCCGTTCCAGGTGTACTGGATCGAGCACCGGTCGATCATCCGGAACTTCGCCGACTCGCTGACCGACCAGGACCCGGAGACCGGCAAGATCGTCCCCTGGCTCGCCGAGAAGTGGGACATCAGCACCGACGGCCTGGCCTACACGTTTACGCTGCGTGACGGCGTGACGTTCAGCAACGGCAAGAAGGTGGACGCGCAGGCGGTCGCCGACAACGTCACCGGCTGGATCGAGACGGTCAAGACCACGAACGGAGCCGCGTACGGCGCCTCCTACATCCAGGGCCTGACCGGCGCGACAGTGGTCGACCCGCTGACCGTGAAGCTGACGCTGAGCAAGCCGAACTCGTCGTTCCTGCAGGCCACGTCCACGACAAACCTGGCGATCACCGACCCGTCCGAGTTCGCGCTCAGCCCGGCCGATCGGTGCACCGGCAAGGGAGTGATCGGTTCCGGTCTGTTCGTGCTGGACCACTACACGCCGAAGACCGAGACGGTGCTGACCAAGCGGGCCGGGTACACGTGGGGCTCCTCGTTGAGCGAGAACACCGGTGAAGCGCGCCTGGACAAGGTGATCTTCAACTACGTCGCCGAGGACAGCGTCCGCACCGGCAACCTGACCAGCGGCGCCATCGACATCGCCTGGCCGCGGAACCCGTTCTCGCCGCAGGACCAGACGCTGATCGAGAAGACCGGCAAGAAGATCGAGGAGCGGTCGCTGCCGGGTGTCTCCTACACTCTGTTCTCCAACACGACGGCCGGTCGGCCGCTCGCCGACAAGCAGGTCCGGCTGGCCCTGTCCAAGGCGATCGACCGCCAGACCTACGCCACCACGATCTACGGCGCCGGATATCCGGTCGTGAAGGGCGCGTTCAACTCGACGACGCCGTACTTCAAGTCCGAGGAGAGCAAGCTCGCCTACGACCCGGACGGGGCCGGCAAGCTGCTCGACGCGGCCGGCTGGACGCTCGGCGCGGACGGCATCCGGGTCAAGGACGGCAAGCAACTGACCATCGACTACCCGCTGACCTCGTTCGTCTCCAGCGCTGAGCTGCTGCAGGCGCAGGCCAAGAAGGTCGGCATCAACATCACGCTGCGCCAGCTCACCCCGGCACAGCAGGCCACCTACCTGGCCGAGGGCTCGTACGACCTGACCTCGACGTACTTCACCCGGGCCGACCCCGGCGCGCTGCAGTTCATCCTGAACCCGGACGTGGCGAACTCGAAGGCGCTGGCCCGGCAGGCGTCCACGCCGGACGCGGTCACCAAGGTCCAGGACCTGTTCGCCAAGGCGCTGCAGACCACCGACGAGAAGCAGACCACTGCCGCCTATGAGGAGCTGCAGGACTACCTGATCGACGAGGGCATCACGCTTCCGCTCAACGAGCGGGTGCAGAAGGCCGGCCTCAGCGAGAAGGTGCACGGATTCGCGTTCACGTCGGAGAGCTTCATCAAGCTCAACGACGTCTGGAAGGACTGACGGGTTTTGCAGGGGCCCCCTTGTGGGGCCCCTTTCTCCTCGGAAAGGAACATCGATGACCCGGTATGTCGTGGGTCGAGTCCTCCAGGCCGTCGTCGTCCTCTGGGCCGCTTACACCCTGACCTTCGCGATCCTCTACCTGCTGCCCAGCGACCCGATGGAGCTGCAGCTCGCCGCCGCCGGGCTCCAGCTGGACTCGCTCACCCCCGAGCAGATCGAGGCCGGCAAGGCCCAGTTCGGGCTCGACCAGTCGATCTGGGCGCAGTACTGGCACCACCTCTGGGCCGCCGTGCAGGGTGACTTCGGCATCTCGCTGACCCAGCAGGTGCCGGTCACCGAGCTGATCGGGCAGCGGATCGGGCAGACCCTGCTGCTCAGCGCCACCGCCGCCGCGGTGGCGCTGGTCGCCGGTTCGACGCTCGCGTACGTCGCGACGTTCGCGCGCTGGAACCCGCTGCGCACGTTCCTCACCCGGCTGCCGGCCCTGGGCGCGTCGTTCCCGCAGTTCTTCATCGCGCTGTTCCTGATCCAGTTCTTCTCGTTCCAGCTCGGCTGGTTCCCGGCCACCGGCACCGAGGGCGCGTCGTCGCTGGTCATGCCGGTGCTGACGATCTCGATCCTGAACTCGTCGATTCTCGCCCAGGTGCTGATCAAGAGCTTTGACGAGACGTTGTCGCAGGCGTACATCACCACGGCCCGCGCGAAGGGGCTGTCCCGCTCGGCAGTGCATTTGCGGCACGCGTTCCGCAACGCCATCCTGCCCGCCATGACGATCCTCGGCGTGATCGTCGGGCTGACCGTGACCAGCGCGATCGTCGTCGAGACCGTCTTCACCCGCGAGGGCGTCGGCAAGCTGGCGCAGGAAGCGGTGCTCTCCCAGGACGTGCCGGTCGTCCTCGCCGTGGTGACCATCGCGGCGGCGTTGTTCGTCGTGGTGAACCTGATCGTGGATCTCCTCTACCCGCTGCTCGACCCGCGCATCTCGCACACCCGCGCCAAGGTGACCCCTCCGGAGGTGGTGGCGCTATGACCACCGTGACTGTTCCTGACCTGGTTCTCGCCCCGGCTTCCGGGCGCCGGGCCGAGCTGCGGTCGGCTCTGGTTCAGCTGGTTCGTAAGCCGGCCTTCCTGATCGCCGTCGTCTACGTGCTCTTCGTGATCATCTCGGCGTTCGCCCCGAAGCTGTTCACCTCCTGGGGGCCGTACGACACGTACCCCGAGCAGGCCATGCAGGCGCCCGGCGCCGAGCATCTGTTCGGCACCGACGTCTACGGCCGCGACCTGTGGACCCGTGTCCTCTACGGCTCCCCGCTGACGATCAAGGCGACGCTGCTGGCGCTGACCATCGCGGCGGTCGCCGGCCTGTCGATCGGCATCGTCTCCGGGTTCTTCGGCGGCCGTCTCGACGCGATCCTGATGCGCATCGTCGACGTGCTGCTCGCCATCCCCGGCCTGCTGCTCGCCCTGTCGATCGTGACAGCCCTCGGGTACGGCACCCTGCCGGTGGCGATCGCCGTCGGCATCGGCATCGTCCCCGGATTCGCCCGAACCACCCGCGCCGAAGTCCTACGGGTCAAGACCTTGCCGTACGTGGAAGCCGCCCGCGCCGGCGGCGCCTCCTGGACCCGGGTCCTGTTGCGGCACATCCTGCCGAACTCGTGGGGCCCGGTCGCGGTGCTGACCGTGCTCGACGCGGGCGTGGCGATCCTGGCGATCGCGTCGCTGAGCTTCCTCGGTTTCGGCGCGGCCCCGCCGGCCGCCGAGTGGGGGACGCTGATCTCCGACGGCCGCAACTACCTGGTCACCTCGTGGTGGCTGAGCCTGCTGCCCGGCCTGTTCGTGGCGGTCCTGGTGCTGAGCCTCAACCACATCTCCAAGACACTGCAGGAGCTGACCCGATGAGCCTGGTAGCCATCAAAGGCCTCGATGTCGGATATGTCAGGCATCGGACCGTCACCCCCGCTGTCATCGGGCTCGATCTGAGCGTCGGCGAGTCCGAGGTGGTCGCCATCGTCGGCGAGTCCGGCTCCGGCAAGACCAGCACCGCCAATGCGATCATCGGCCTGCTCCCGGCGAACGGCCGGATCACCGCGGGCTCCGCCGTCGTCGACGGCATCGAGACGGCCGGCGCCCGCGAACGCACCCTGCGCAAACTGCGCGGCTCGGTCGTCGGCCTGATCCCCCAGGACCCGATGGTCGGCCTCAACCCGACCAAGCGGATCGGCGCCCAGGTCACCGAGGCGATCACGCTGCGCGGCGGCACCGACTCGGCCCTCGATTTCCTGTCCCAGGCCGGCGTACCCGACCCCGAACTGCGGGCACACCAATATCCGCACGAACTCTCCGGCGGCCTGCGCCAGCGCGCCCTGATCGCCATTGCCCTGGCCGGCCGTCCGAAACTGATCATTGCGGACGAGCCGACCAGCGCCCTCGACGTCACCGTGCAGAAACGGATCCTCGACCACCTCAGCGGCCTCGTCCGCGAGCAGGGCATCTCCCTGCTGATCATCACGCACGACCTGGCCGTCGCCGCCGACCGCGCCGACCGGGTCATCGTGATGCAGGGCGGCCGCAAGATCGAAGAGGGTGATCCGGCAACGATCCTGCGCAACCCGCAGGATCAATACACCCGGCAGCTGATCGCTGCCGCACCCCGGCTCGCTCACGCCGGGCGGGTGGTTCCGCGCTTTGATGTACGCGGGGAGCACGTCCCCGATTCCGTCCTGACCCTGACCGACGTCAGCAAGACGTTCTCGATCAACGACCAGCGGCGCGGCCGGCGGGGTTTCAACGCCCTCGACAAGGTCAGCGTCCAGGTACCCCGGGGCCGCACGCACGCCCTGGTCGGCGAGTCCGGCTGCGGCAAGACCACCACCCTGCGGATCGCGCTCGGCCTCGAGTCGGCCACCAGTGGCTCGGTGGTCCTGGACGGCACCGAGATCAGCAACCTGTCGTGGAACCAGGTCCGCCCGCTGCGCCGCAAGGCCCAGCTCGTGCACCAGGACCCGTTCGCCACCCTGGACCCGAAGTTCACCATCGGCCAGTCGATCACCGAACCCCTCGTCTCCTTCAAAATCGGCAACCGCCGGACCCGGCAGGCCCGGGCCCTGGAACTGCTCGATCAGGTGGCGCTGCCGGCGTCGTACCTGGACCGGCTGCCCGCTGAACTCTCCGGCGGCCAGCGGCAGCGGGTCGCCATCGCGAGGGCGCTCGCGCTGGAGCCTGAGCTGCTGATGCTCGACGAGCCGGTGTCCGCTCTGGACGTGCTGGTCCAGGAACAGATCCTGCAGCTGCTCGCTGACCTGCAGAAGAACCTCGGTCTCTCCTACCTCTTCGTCTCGCACGACCTGGCCGTGGTCGCCGAGATCTCGCACACCGTGTCGGTGATGAGCGAGGGCAAGGTCGTCGAGGAGGGCCCGGTCGCCGAGGTCTTCACCAACCCGCAGAGCGAATACACCCAGGAACTGATCGACGCGATCCCGGGGCGCCGTGTCGACGCTTCCTGAATCTCGGGGCCGGTCGACGCTGGCTGACACCCGGCGGGGGTCGGCGCTTCTCGGGCAGCTTGCCGGGGCGCGGGCCAATCCAGGGCCGGCGGCGGTCGCGACGGTCACCGGGCTGATCAACGGGGCGACCATGGTGGCCGGCGCGTCCGCGATCGGCTGGTCCATCGACCACCTGGTCATCCCCGCGCTCGCCGGTGACGCCGTGCCGGCGAGCACCTGGTGGACCAGCGCCGGCCTGGTGCTGGGAATCTCGGCGGCCCGATGGAGCACGATCTTCGTCCGGGGCCTGGCCACCGGCCGCGTGCAGTATCGCGCGCAGGCCGAGACCCGCCGGGCCGTGATCCACCGATATCTGGCCCTGGACCCGGCCTGGCATCGGCGGCACTCCCCCGGCCGGCTGCTCGCCCACGCCATCTCCGACGTGGACGCGCTCTGGTCGCCGATGCAGTTCGCGTACTTCGCGTTCGGCATGGTGTTCATGCTGCTGCTCGCGCTCACCGAACTGTTCTTCCGCGCGCCGGTGCTCGGACTCGTCGGCCTCGTCCTGGTTTCGCTGGTCCTGGCGCTCAACGTCACATACCAGCGGCTGCTCGCCCCGCGTGCCCGGGACACCCAGGCCGCCCGTGGCGTCGTCGGCGGTGTCGCCCTGGAGTCGATCGAGGGCGGACCGGTGGTCCGCAGCCTCGGCCTCACCGACGCCGAGGACGCCCGGTTCGCCCCCGGCGTGCAGCGGTTGCGCGCCGCCGACCTGCGGATGGCCTCGATCAGTTCGATCTTCGACCCGCTGCTCGAACTGCTGCCCACCGCCGCCGTCCTCGTCGTGCTCGCCGTCGCCGCGCCCCGGGTGCAGCAGGGCAGCCTCAGCGTCGGCGACCTGGTCGGCGTGGTGTACCTGCTGATCACCGTGGCGATCCCGCTCAACGTGATCAGCCGTTTCCTGTCGATGCTCCCGATGTCCGGTGCCGGCCGCGAACGTGTCCAGGCGGTCCTCGACTCCGACGAGGTCCTCCGGCACGGCTCCCGCTCGCTCGAACAGCTCAGCCCGCTACGCGTCGAACAGCTGGCCGCTGGCGTCACCCGCCGGCAACGGCAGATCCTGCGCGACGCCGGCCTCACCCTGGAACCCGGCACTGTCACCGTGGTTGTCGGCGCGGTCGGCTCCGGCAAGACCACCCTGCTCGACGTGGCCGGCGGACAGATCCACCCGACCACCGGCACCGTCACCTTCGACGGAGTCGACGTCCGCGAGCTGGCCGCCGGCGTGGTCCCGGACGCGGTGGCCGTGGTGTCGCAGAGCCCGTTCCTGTTCGCCGAATCCCTGCGCGACAACCTCACCCTCGACCGGTCCCTGGACGACGCGGACCTGTGGGAGGCGCTGCGGGCCGCAGCGGCCGACGACATCGTCCGGGAACTTCCCGACGGCCTCGACACCGTGGTCGGCGAACGCGGAGCAACCCTCTCCGGCGGCCAGCGGCAACGGATCTGCCTGGCCCGGGCGCTGGTCCGCAAGCCCCGGCTGCTGGTCCTCGACGACGCCACGTCGGCCCTGGACTCCCGTGTCGAACAGCAGGTCCTGGCCTCGCTGGCAGACCTGGTGGCTGACGGCGGCCCGACGGTCCTGATCAGCACGAACCGTCCGGGCGCGGTAGCGATCGCCGACCGGGTCGTCCTGGTGCGCGCCGGCCGGATCGTCGCGACCGGCACGCCCTCGTCGCTGCTCGCCGTCGACGAATATCGACGGATCGTGACTGCCTATCAGCACTCTGACCACGCCTCTGGCAGTGTCTCCGATCTTGATGAGGAGGCCGCCGGCGATGCGCGTACCCCTGTCTCGTGACCACTTTCGCGAACGGCCGGAAGCGGCCGCTCCTGGCCTGACCTCCATCTCTGGTCGCGCGTTTCTCCAGACCGCTCTCCGTTTCTCGCCGCAGCTGCGGCAGGGTCTGCTCGTCACCGGGCTGCTCGCCCTGCTGGCCGGCGGTGGCCGGATCGTGGCGCCGCTGACCATCCAGCGGGCGATCGATTCCGGTCTCGCGCCGCACACGGTCGCCCCGGCCGTCACCGTCGGCGCGATCGCGGTGCTGGTCGCCGGCGTGTCGTCGTTGCTGCTCAACCGGCGTCTCCAGGAAAAGGTGGAGAGCGCCCTGGCCGGCCTGCGTCGCGACGGCCTGCGCCGGGTTCACGACATGGCCGCGTCGACCGCCGACCGGGCGCCGAGCGCCGATCTGGTCTCCCGGCTGACCAGCGACGTCGATCAGGTGACCACGTTCCTGCAGGGCGGCGGCATCCAGTTCGTCACCAACGCCGCCCAGCTGGTGATCGCCGGCGTGATCATGTCGGTGTTCAGCTGGCAGCTCGCGGTGCCCGTGCTGCTGCTCTCCGCCCTGCTGATCACCACGATGATGCTGATGCAGCGGGTGATCGCCCGCCGGTACGCCCGGGCCCGCCGCGACCTGTCCCGGCTGCAGGGCGTCGTCGCCGAATCGGTGGCGGGCGCTGCGGTGATCCGCTCCACCGGCACTGCCGCGCGCACCGCCGGCAAGCTCGACAGCGCCGTCGACCAGACCCGCGACAGCCTGCTGCGCACGCTCGTCCCCCTGCACGGCAACACCGCGCTCGGCGAGGTCACCATCGGCGTGATGACGGTGACCGTCCTGCTCGGCGGCGTCTGGTTCTCCCTGGCCGGCAACCCCGAGCAGCCCCGGCTCAGCTCGGGCGAGGTCGTCGCCATGATCTTCCTGGTCACGTTCTTCGTCAGACCCCTCCAATTCCTCGTGCAGAGCCTCGGCGAGGCGCAGAACGCCCTGACCGGCTGGCGCCGATCCCTCGAACTGGTCGCCACACCCAGCGAAGCGGTTACCGGCGGCTCCGCGCTCCCGCCAGGTCCGCTCGGAGTACGCGTGACCCAGGTGTCCGCCCGTTACGGCTCGGGCCCCCTGGTCCTGCACGCTCTGTCGGTCTCGATCGAGCCGGGTGAACACGTGGCAGTAGTCGGCCGCACCGGCTCCGGCAAGTCCACGTTCGCCAAGCTGCTGACCCGCCGCGTCCTCCCCTCCGCCGGAACGATCTGCGTCGGCGGCGTAGCCCTCGACCGGATCGCGTCCCTGGCCGGCCGAGTGGTGATCGTCCCCCAGGACCCCTTCCTCTTCGACGGCACCATCGCCGACAACATCAACCTCGGCACACCGCCCGCTGCCGGACACGGCGGCAAATCCCGAGCCGCCCCCGGCGGCGAACCCCGAACCGGACCCGGCGGCGAATCCCAAGCCGCTCCCGGCCACACGCCCACGGCCGGTGCCGGTGCCGGTGCCGGTGCCGGGCCGGAGACGGCCGACGGCTCCTCCCGCGGCAGCTCGTCGCGTGCCGGAGTCGAGCGGATCGTGGACGAGCTCGGCCTCAGCGACTGGCTCGCCGGTCTGCCCGACGGCCTGGACACGCAGGTCGGGCTCCGCGGCGAACGCCTCTCCGTCGGCGAACGCCAGCTCGTCGCCCTCGCCCGCACCGCCCTCGCCGACCCGGACCTGGTCATCTTCGACGAGGCCACGTCCGGGGTGGACCCGGCCACCGACGTAGCCGTCCAGAAAGCCCTGGCCGTGCTCACCCGCGGCCGCACCACGATCGCCATCGCCCACCGCATGATCACCGCCGAGACGGCCGACCGGGTGCTCGTCTTCGACGGTGGCCGCATCGTGCAGTCCGGCCACCACTCGGCCCTCGCCGCCCGGCCGGGCCGGTATGCCGCCCTCATCGACGCTTGGAGAGCCCAGTGACCAGACTCGGTTTCAACACCCGGGTGTCGTTCCCCACCGGGGAGGCGGCCCGCGGCCTGCGCGACGGCATCTCCCTTTTCCAGGCGGCTGAAGCCCTCGGATATCAGTCCGGCTGGGCTTACCAGCGGCATTTCGACAATTACCTGTCATCGCCGATGCCATTTTTCGCCGCGGCCGGTCAGCACACCAGCCGGATCCTGCTGGGCAGCGCGGTGATCCCGGCCCGTTTCCAGGAGCCGATCCTGCTGGCCGAGGCCGCCGGAACCGCGGATCTGCTCATCGACGGCCGCCTGCAGATCGCGTTCTCCAGCGGCACCGATCAGTGGGACGCGATCTTCGGATCCGTGCCGCACTCCCCTCGCGAGGAGGGTCAGCGCCGCCTGGCCCGGTTCCTGTCCGCCGTCGCCGGCGAGACCATCCACACCGTCACCGAGAAGAAGGGCGTGGGCGGGCCCCCGATCGGCACCGCACTGAAGGTGACCCCGCACAGCCCAGGCCTGCGCGACCGCATCTGGTACGGCTCCGGCAGCACCGCCTCGGCTGTCACCGCCGCCCGGCAGGGCCTGCGGCTGATCACCGGAACGATCCTGCACGACGTCCCCGCCGGAGTCTCCTTTCCACAGCACCAGGCCGAGCTGATCGCCGCGTACCGATCGGAGTGGACGGCGACCCACGGCACCGAAGCCCCGCCGGTGGCGGTGGCCGCCTCGATCCTGCCCGGCACCAGCTCCGAACTGCGTGACCGTTACGCCGCATACGACCGGGAGCGGCGCACCAGCGGCCCGCACGCGTCCCGCCCGCAAGGCGCGCTGGCGCCCACCCTGACCGCGGCCCTCCCGCCCGGAATGCTGATGAGCCCGGTCTATCACGGCACCCCCGAGGAGGTGATCGAGTCGGTCCTGGCCGACCCGGGTCTGACCGCGGCCGACGAGATCGTGCTGTTCCTGCCGCCTGCATTCGACCTCCCCCACAACGTCAGGCTCCTCACCGACCTGGCCGAGACCGTGGCGCCGGCCCTCGGCTGGAAACCGGCCTTCAAAAACCACCCTAGGCCGACCGACATGACACCGGCATAACACAAGATCAAAGGGATCCGGGACAGCGCCACCGGGCGCCCTCCAGCATGATGGCCCGATGATCATGCGTGCGGCGGCGCTCGCCCTCCCGGTAGCGATCCTCGCCGCCTGCGCGACCCCCGCGGCCGCGCCACCACCAAACCCGGCGCCAACGACGGCGACGCCGGCCCCGGTCGCGTCCGGCTGCGACCCCACCGCCGGAATCCACTGGTCCCCACCGTCCACCGGCGCAGAGCTGATCAAGGTGACCGTGCTCGACGGACGGATCGCCGACAGCACGGTGGTCCTCGACGAACCCGTCACCACGGCGATCACCCAGGTAGCCGCCCCGGAGACCTGGACGCCCGCCCTGGCAGCCTCGCTCAGCACGGAGATCGGCCGCACCGTCAGGACCGGCCCGGCGGCAACCGGCGCCACCCGCGCCATCCTGCTCGCGGAGGTCCAGGACGACCCGGCCATCCCGGAGCTGCTGCTCTACGAGGCCGCGGAGACGGTCACCGCCGCGTTCACGGTCGCCTGCACCACCCCGGTGACCGGGACCTTCACGTCCTGGACGGCAACAACCGGCGGGAGCGTCACCTGCGGCTCCCGCCGGGAACCTGCCGAAGCCCTCGGCCGCCTCGCCCGCCGGCACTGCCCGCGGACCCCGGCACCCCTCGGCCCGGCACCCCTCGGCCCGGCACCCCTCGGCCCGGCACCCCTCGACCCGTCAGCGCCAGTTCCGGGGCCCTCGCTCAGGCTGCCGGACCCCATTCCATCTTGACCGTGAAGTTCGCCTCGCTCGTCGCCTTGGCCACGACCACGCCCGCCTCGGCGGTTACCTTCACACCGAACTCGACACTCACCCGGTCCGGCGGCTCGGCCAGCGAGCGCACACTGTCGCGGATCGCCACGGCGGCCGGGCGGATCTGGGCCAGCGCCTGCTCCAGCGTCTCCGAGGCCTTGCCGATGATCTCGGCGGGCCGGCCCACGTTCTCCAGGCCGCCCGGTGCCGCGCTGACCTCGACAAACACGGTTCCGCCGCCGTCCAGGGGCATCGCTACGACGTCAGTCATGTGATCACTGTATCGACCGCTGTCATCCGCACGGCGGGTCGACCGGTGCGTTGTCGCGGCGGATGAGCGCGGCCTCGTCATCGGTGAACGGCCGGGAGCTGAGCGCGCACAACCGCGCGAACCAGGCCTGCGGATCGAGCCGCACGACACGGCCTGCGTCCCGGGCCGGGCTGGCCAGTACGTCGCCGGTCAGCGTCCACGGACTCTTCGTGTCGGGTGAGACCACCACGCCGACGCTCTGCCCGAGACCGACGTCCCAGATCTGCGCGGTGTTGACCGAGCCGATGAGCTGCACCACGAGCAGCCCATCGCCGATGAAACCGAGCGGGATGCTCAGCTCGCCGGTCGACACCGGCCGTCGCTCGCCGGTGGCGAGGTTCGCGACCACGATCCCGTCGGAAGTGTGCACGGCCAGCTGATTGCCGCTCGCGTCGAACGCCGTGCCGCGGTCGTTCATCGACGCCCGGATGTCGAGCGGCAGGTCGACGGCTCGCCGCTCGCTCAGGCTCCAGATCTCGAGGGCACCGGTCTGCCGGGTCACCACGACCTGGTCGGGATGCCCGGGCCGGTTGCCGGAGATCACCGCCTGCCCGTACAGCGCCTGCGTATAGGTCTCGCCCGGGCTGATCGGCAGCGGCGCGCCGATGGCCGTCCCGGTGGCGATCTCCCATTGGCTGAGACTGCCGTGGTACAGGGCGATCACCCTGTCCGGCCCACTGGGTTGCAGGGTGGCAATCGCGGTGAAGTCGCTGTCCGGGACCCTCGTGTCGCCCGGGGGCAGCGTCATGCGGTGCATGAGGGTCAGACCGGGCAAGGCATACGTCGCGAGCGCTCCCGGCTCGGTAGCCACGAGGTACCGGCTGTCTGCGCTGATCAGCACCCGCGCCGCCGTCTGGGCGGTCCGGCCCGTCACCTGGGTGACGACCCGGCCGTCGGTGGCGTCGGAGATCAGGATCGTCCCGTCGTCCCTGGCCGTCACCGCGTGCCGGCCGTCCGGCGTGATCACCCAGCTGCCGTCCTGCGGCTCGGGTGCCACAGCCTGATCGAGGCGGATCCGGTAAAGGGTGTTCTGCCGCACCCCGAGCAGCACGAGTCCGCCGTCCCCGTCGGCCACCGCCACTTTCGCCGACGGGGCGCCAAGCGGTGCCTCCGGGTCGAACGGCAGTTGCCCCCGATAGACCGTGCCGGTCCCGGTGTGCACCATCGTGACCGCCCGATGGGTCTTGGATCCGCCAGTGCCGTAGACCGTGCGCATTGCCGCATCGGCGCTCAGCGAGCCGCACCAGCCGGCATCGACCGTGTGCCGCAGCGCACCGGTCGCGGTCTCTTGGATCCGCATGATCGGGTCGTCCCTCTCGCAGGAGACCAGCGCCGCACCGTTCTCGGCGATCGTGTACGACGTCCCGGCGAATCGCCGCAGAACTCGCCCGGTGCCCAGTTCGCGCAGCTCGGCGGTGCTGATGCCGTAATCGAGCACGGTGTCCGGGTCCGCACCGAAATAGACGCGTGACGTGGTGTCGTAGCCGGGCAGGACCGTGGTGGGCACGGCCGCGCCGCTTCCGGTGTCCCACACCCGCAGATCGGTATTCCTGCTGTCCAGGGCGAAACGGTGCACCAGTAGACGTTCACCACCCGCGGAGAACGCCGTGAACCCCGGGCCGAACACGTCCCCCGCGCCGGCCGGGGCGAGGGTGCGGGGCGCATCCGGCCGGGCCAGATCCCAGAGGATCACCCGGCCGTTCGTGGCGGCTGCGGAGATCATCCGCCCGGTCGGATCGATCCTGAACTCGTCCTCGGGATCCGCGCCGGTCAGGCTGATCCGATGAACGTCGTCGCCGGTCAGGCCGGTGAGCACGACCGGGCCGTCGGCCGAGGTGACGATCGCGGTGCTGCCGTCGCTGCTGGCGTGGATCTGGGTCGCCTCACCGGACCACAGCCGTTCGTAGACCCGGTCGACCGGGTCGAGCAGTCCGTACTGGCTGAGCAGGGCCCCGTACGCCTCGGAGGTGTCCGCGGTGCGCCAGGCGGCCTGGGCGAACTGCAGCGACGCCGCCGGATCGGTGTCCCGGAACCGTTGTGAGTGTGCGGCCAGCTGCCGCGAGGCGGTGTCCCGCAGCTGGTCGGAGACCTGGGAGCCGCGCTGATAGGCGACGACGGCGAGGACGCCGGCGATTATGGCGAGCACCGAGACGACAGCGGTGAAACCGCGCAGCAGACGCAGCCGCCGGCGCTCGCCCTGCCCGCTGGCCGTGATGAACTCGCTCTCGGCCTCGGTGAGCCGGTCCGCCCGGCTGCCCGCCCAGTGCCGGGCGGTGTTCAGGGCGTTGCCGCGCAGCAGGACGCCCTGGTCCTTGCCCTCGCCGGCCCAGCGTCGCCGGTCGGCGTCCAGCTGGAGACGCCAGGCCAGGAACTCGCGGTCCTCGGCGAGCCAGCCGGCCAGCTCGGGCCAGCTCTCCAGCAGAGCCTGGTGAGCGGGTTCGGCGTACTCCGGCCGGCCCTCGGCGCTGGTGATGACGACGAGGCGGCGGGCCGCGAGGTATTCGACGACCGCCCGCCGGGCCGCGTCCAGCCCGGTCAGGTCCAGCCTGCGCCGGCGGAACCCGCTGCCGTCCTCCGACGGGCTGGCCATGCTGGTCAGCACCTGCCGAGCGCGCTCGCGGCCGGCCGGATCCATCCGTTCGAGAACCTGTCCGGCGTGCCTGCCGAGGGCACCGGAGACCCGGCCCAGCTCCTGGTACGCCGCCAGGGTGAGCGTGTTGCGGTCGCGGCGCAGCCAGAGCTGTTCCAGGGCGAACTCCACCAGCGGGAGTCGGCCGGGCTCGTCCGCCGCGTCGGCGACGATCCGCTCCGGCAGTCCCGGCTCGAAGGCGACGTCGCCCGCGGTGACGGCGGCGCGCAGCTCGTCGTCGCTCATCGGCGGCACCAGTTCGATGGCGGCGTCGCGTACCACGTCGGCGACCTCGGCGTTCATCACCTGCTCGAGGGTTGCGGCGCGCAGCGTGACGGCGGCCATCACCCGGGCGGTGCCGTCGGCACGACGGCGGGCGGCCCGCACCAGGCCGCCGAGTTTCACGACGGTTTCCCGGACGGCGGCCGGGCCGGCCTCCTCCAGCTGATCCACGATGAGCAGAATCCGGCCGTCACCGGCCGCCGCGTCGAGCCCGGCACGGCCCGGGACACCGGGCAGGAACGGGGCGACCAGGCGGTCCAGCAGGTCGTCGACGGACTCGCCGGGCTCCAGCCGGGCCGTCGCGGCGCGGGTCCCCTCGGCGCGCAGCGCCGGCACCACACCGGCACGCAGCACCGACGACTTGCCGCTCCCGGACGGGCCCATCAGCACGAGCAGGCCACGGTCGCGGATCTGGGTGGTCAGCCGCCCGGTCAGCGCCTCGCGACCGCGGAAGTGGGCGGCGTGGTCCTCGCCGAACGGCTCCAGCCCGCGGTACGGCGACACCTCGGCCGGGTCCGGTACGCCCAGCCGCGGAAAGTCCCGGAACAGGTCACCCACCGGCACGGCGTTCACGGTCCGGGTGCCGGTGACGACCGAGACCACCATGCCGACAACGGCGCCGGAGGCCCGGCTCCAGACCGGCGAACCACTGAACCCGGCCTCGACCGGTGGGTCGCCGTCCTCCACCCGCAACTGCAGCCAGCCCGAGCCGCGGGTGTTGACCACCACGCCGGCCACGCTGTCGCCGAGGGCTTCGGGGCGCCGTACCGCGTACCCGAAAATGCGCATGGGCTCGTCCCAGACCGCGGCCGCGGGTCGCAGGCGCGCAGCCGTCAGCGAAGCTGGCGGCGCGGCGGCGAGCTGCAGTAACGCGGTGTCGCCGCGACCGGGCGTGCCCGGCGCGGTCCAGGCGAGCACGCGGGCACGCAGGCGTTCGTCGCCGCCGGGAACCGGGAAATCCAGGTTGATCAGGTCGTCGGGCGGCTCGTCGGTGAACGGGGTCCGCAGTGCCGCGAGCACCACGTGTGCGCAGGTCAGCACCAGGTCCGGCGCGACCAGGAATCCGCTGCCGGCCAGCCGTCCGGCGGCGTCGCGGATGCGCGCCACCGCCATCGGTTCGGTGCTGCCCGTCACGGCCACCCCCGGTTCTCCGCCGCACTGACGGTCACCAATGTAGAGGGTGACCATGCACAGCTTCGATGGGAGCCGGACTCACGGTCGCGGGTCAGTTGCGCTTGGGAGCGCTTTCCCGGGTACGCACGAAGTGGCTCACGTGTGCGGCAGAGGCCGGCGGGCGACCCGGCGCGCATCGCCCTCGACCAGACCGAACATGCGCAGGAGGCTGACCGCCGTGCTCTCCGCGACCTGATCGCCGGCCGTCTGATCGTCCTCGGACGTCAGGCCGAAACGGATCACCCCGAGGACGGCCCCGCCGACGCACGAGAGCGCCACCTCGGGGTCGTCGAAGCAGAGCCGCCCGACGTCATGCGCGTGCCTCAGGAATCGGAGCGCCTCCGGAGCGACATAGGCCAGGTAGCCAAGACCGGCCCGGTCGATGACCTTGGCGAGTGACGGCCGGGTCGACGGGAGGGCGATGGTGAGCCGGACAGCCACCGCCAGCACCTCGGCGGGATCGGTCAGCCCTTTCACCGCCGCGTGCATCAACGCCTGGTGCTCGGCGGCGACCTCGGCGATCGCCTGATCGAAAAGAGTCTGTTTCGACTCGAAGTGGTTATAGAAGCTTCCGAACCCGACGTCCGCCGCGTCGGTGATCTCCTGGATGGACACCTCGGCCGGCGTCCGGAGGACCAGCAGCTCGCGGGCCGCCCCCAGCAACGCGGCGCGGGTGCGGGCGCGACGCCGGTCGAGGCGGTTCTCGGTCACACCAGCATCGTAACTGTTGATGATTTCATCAGAACTGATAGCGTGACGCGGCATGAAGAAGATCCTGCAGGCCGCTCTCGGCGCGACTCTCGCCTTCGCCGGCACCACGCACCTGACCGTCGCCCGCGAGGAGTTCCAGGCGCAGGTGCCGTCCTGGTTCCCGATCGACAGCGACTTCGTCGTGCTCGCCTCCGGGGTGGCCGAAATCAGTCTCGGCGTGGCCCTGCTGTCCGTTTGGAAACAGCCCTACCGCGGCATCGTCGGCGCGGCCGCCGGCGCGTTCTTCGTGGTGATCTTCCCGGGCAACGTGGCACAGTGGCTGGAGCACAAGGACGGTTTCGGGCTGGACACCGACACCAAACGGTTCGTGCGCCTGTTCTTCCAGCCGCTCCTGGTCGCGTGGGCACTCGGCGCCACCGACGCGATCAAGACGGCCCGCGAGCTGCGTGGCCGCCGCTGACGACGCTGCCATGCTTGACCGATGCAGCTGCGCGCCGCCGACCTGACCGACCTGCCCGCCCTGCTCGACGTCCAGCAGAGCGGCGCAATCCTGGCCCTCTCCCACATCTTCCCCCAGGACCGCCACCCGTTCCCCCGCGCTGAGCTGCACCAACGCTGGACCGCCGAGATCACCGGCGCCGACGTGGACGCCTTCGTCATCGAGCAGGCCGGCACGCTCGCCGGTTTCGCCGCCCTGCGCTCCGACGAATTCCTCCACTTCGGCACCGCGCCGGCCACCTGGGGCACCGGCCTCGCTGCCGCGGCTCACGCCGCGTTGCTGCCCACATTCCAGGCCCGTGGGGTACGCACACCGCGCCTGCACGTCTTCGCCGCCAACCACCGGGCGCGCCGCTTCTACGAAAAGCTGGGCTGGCAGCCGACCGGCCGCTCCCGCCAGACGTCCTTCCCACCCCACCCGGTCCTCCTGGAGTACAACCTGACGTTCTGACGAACTCCCAGGTCAGCAGGTGGGGTGAACCTCAGCCAGCCGAAATGTCGATGCCAAGCCCGTTCCCGGTGACAGCTGGTCCAGATCATCCCGGCGAGTTAACCCCCTCGACTTCCGGCCGCGGCTGACACATCGCGGGGGGGCTCGCGGGCGGCTCGCGGCGGCTCGCGAGCGGCTCGCGGCGGCACGCGGCGGCACGCGGCGGCACGCGGCGGCACGCGGCGGCACGCGGCGGCACGCGGCGGCACGCGGCGGCACGCGGCGGCACGCGGCGGCACGCGGCGGCACGCGGCGGCACGCGGCGGCACGCGGCGGCACGCGGCGGCACGCGGCGGCACGCGGCGGCACGCGGCGGCACGCGGCGGCACGCGAGCGGCACACGCGCGGCACACGGACGGCACACGGGCGGCTCGCGAGGTGCGTGTGGAGTTCGGGCGCGTATCGAACCCGAAATCGACACGCTCGCTTCCAAGCCGCGCGATCTTGGACCGCGGTTCCCGTCGGCTGAACACCCGTCCGGCTGCGGTTCGGAGACCAAGTCTCGGCGGGTCGCCTCGATTGACCAGCAGGGTCAGCACTGACAAACAGCCGGACCTGCCGGACCAGCCGGACGCGGGCGCGCGACACGAGCGCGCGACACGGGCGCGCGACACGGGCGCGCGACACGGGCGCGCGACACGGGCGAGGATGCGGCGTAGCTCAGGTCGCACACAACGCCACCGTGTGCCCGGGTCCACGCCCCAGCCGTGGTGAAGTCACACAAACCGCAACCGTGCGACCCCATCCACGCCAATTCGAGCATCCGCACGCTCCCAGCAACGTGCGCCCGAGCCCACCGTGTGCCCCTGTTCTGCTTTCCCACGGCTGACATTGATCAGCTGGCTCTCTTCACCGGGACTGCGTGCCGAATGTCGAAAGGCGAGCGCCCCCATTCGCGACCACGAGCGCGAGCCGGGCACGGTCGGCGTTCGCGCACCAACCCGGCACGCGCCAGCGCGCAGCCCGGCCCGGCTCAGCCCGGCCCAGCTCCGCCCGGCTCAGCCCAGCTCAGCCCAGCTCAGCCCGGCCCAGCCTGGCCCGGCTCAGCCCAGCTCCGCCCGGCCCAGCCCGGCCCAGCCCGGCCCGGCTCAGCCCGGCTCAGCCCGGCCCAGCCCGGCCCGGGCTCATGACCTCGGCCTGCCCTCGACAGCGGTGCAGCGGCCGTAGACGCGGGTGTAACCCGTCCAGCCATTGATCCGGCCGCGGTTGTTGCTGATCTGCACCCGCTTCGATGGGTGATCCACTGCGGACACCAGGTGCAGGTATGTCGTGCCGGCGACCCGGGCCAGCACGATGTCACCGACCTTCAGGGTGGCAGCGTCAACCGGCGAGACCGTGACCAGCTGGCGGCTGCGGATCAGCGGCACCATCGACGACCCGCGCGGCCGGAACTGCACTATCTCGCCGGCGGCGACCCTGGCCGCGTACCCCTCGAGGGGTCCCATCCGCCCCAGCCTGCCGGGCCTCGCTGAGCTTGACCACCGAATTTCCGCTCAGCGCTTGCGCGGCGCCTTGCGCAACGCCCGGTCGATGCGATCGTTGAAGCCGAACACCCCGTACTTCACGATCCCGGCGAAGAACATCCGCAGGCCGGAGCTGGAGTGGTACTCCCGGCTCGGCTCGACGAGTTCGGTGGCGAGCTGTGACCAGCGAAGATAGTCCCACGCCTGGAACTCGTAATCCTGGCGCGGACGGCTCCCGATGATCGAGTCTAGTTCCTCGCGGTCGACCGCCAGGTGCACGAGCGTGGCGAGACCGGTGTTGAGCCGGTGCCCTTCGAGGAAGACGGCGAGCGCCCGCGCCTGGCTCTGCCGGGCCTCGTCCGCCGACAATCCGAGCTCCTCGACCAGCGCGCGCTGCACCCAGCGGTCCAGCACATCGGTGTCGGCGGCGTCCAGGTCGGACTTGCTCAGCTGTTCCTCGAGGGAGCACGACCAGGTGCCCGGCTCGTAGGCCACCTTGTGGCTGCGGTGGGTGACCAGCACCCAGTCGTCCGCGGTCACCACGGTGGCCTGGAGGACGAAGATGTGCGGGTAGCTGATCCGCCCGTTCAGCGTCTCGCCGATCAGGCGGGTGCGTTCGCCGCCGTCACGCGACAGGTGCCGATTCACATAGACGGCCTCGGCGTACGCGGTCTCCTGCACCCGCAGCCGCAGCCCTGGGTCGTCGACGAAGGAGTCCGGGTTCTCCATGATCCGGTACTTCGCGCCGCGGGCGATCCGGTCGTCGTCGGTGCCCGCCAGCCACTGGTCGAACGCCGTGGCGTCGTCCGGCCGCCGAAATCGGAAGACCGTGGGATCCAGCGTGATGCGTACCTCGTCGGATCGCCAGCCTTCGGTGATCTTCGGGCAGCTCTGCAGGACGATGTGCTCGCCCCAGGCGATCCGGCCCGGGCTGAACTGCCGCAGCCCCGGATCGACGTACGCCGGGAGCCGCCGCGACAACCGCACCGCCTGGGAGGTGTTGCCGGTGACGGCCCGCAGGCTCACGTACAGCACGGGCACCAGGACCAGCAGGGCGGTCGCGACGATGTTGACCCAGACGACAGGCCCGCGGTCCAGGCCGTACAGGCCCTGGTACACCTCGGTGAAGCTTCGCGAGTCCGAGACCTCGTTGACGACGAGGCCCAGCAGGAATGCCGTGGCGAGTGGCACCGCCGTGATCAGCCGGCCGGTAGCTCTGGTGAGACTCTCGAAGATCCGGAAGATGATCGGGCGTTCGTAGACGCGGGACCACCCCATCCGTCCCCCTCCATCTCAGTGGGTCGATCTCAGCACAGTGTCGCCCACCCGTGCCACCCGCCGCGCGCTCCGAAGCGCTCCTCGAGACAGCACCGCCACCGCTCTGCCCCACGCGAGAAACGGGGTCAGGCCCGCCGGAGCGCCGGTTTCCAGGCCCAGCGGGCCAGCAGGATCACCGTGATCACCTCGGCCAGTCCGAGCAGCCGTTCCACGCCGCCGAGCGGAATCGCGCGCCACCAGCGCACCCCGGTCCACGGTTCGGCGAGCACCGCCCAGAGGATCGGCGTGAAGCAGAGCAGCGCGATCACCGCACCCGCCGCGACCAGCCGCGCGCCGCGCTCATCGCGGCGGGGAAGCGCCGCGAGCAGCGCGCCCACCGGCAGGCTCAGGAACGCCACCACGCTCGCCACCCGATGAATGTCACCGCTGATCGACGGCCCGGCCGACCAGTTGTGCTTCTCGAACCAGACCACCCCGAGCAGCCCGGCGATCCACAGCAGGATTCCGATCACGGCACCACGCCCCGCCAGCCCGGCGCGCAGCAGCGCGACAAGAATTGCACCCGACCCGGTTGCCAGCAAGAGAACCGCTGTGTCAAATGCCCAGCCGTTCTCCATGAGTGCGTACTGACTGATCGTCCGCCGGCTCCAGTCCAGCTCAGCGGTGGGCGGCACCACGTGCAGCACGCCGAAGAGCAGCAGCGCCACGACCACGCAGATGACCCCGGCCGCGGCGAAGATCCGATCCCTCATCGCCCCAAGACTGCCACGCACGCTTCACCCCGCCTTCGTACGCACGAAGCACGGCCCCACCGATCCCTTATGCAGCCGTCCGGCGCTTGTCGTGCTTGTGCTCGTACATCCGGCGGTCCGCCACCCGCAGCAGATCGGCAAGAGTGGCGTCGTCGCCCGGCGGGCGGCAGGCGACACCGACGCTGACGCCGACGCGGGCGACGCCGCCGCCGACGTCCACCGGTTCCGCGACCGCCCGTGCCCAGGTCTCGGCCGCCGTTGCGGCATCCTCGGCGGCCGCGCCGGGCAGGACGACGGCGAACTCGTCGCCGCCCAGCCGCAGCAGCAGGTCATCGGCCCGCATCCGGGCGCGCAGACGGTCGGCGACCGTGATGAGCAGCAGGTCACCGGCGTGATGGCCGTACACGTCGTTGACCTGCTTGAAGCCGTCCAGGTCGAGCAGCACCACGGTCAGCTGACCAGGCTCGGCCGCCGATTCGTACTCCTGGAGTGCCGCCCGGTTCGCCAGCCCGGTCAGCGGATCGGTGCGGGCCTGGCGGGTCATGGCGAGCCGGGCGCCGTGCAGCTCGGTCACGTACCGGTCCAGGCTGTTCGCCTGCACACCGGCCGTGGCCGCGGTGACCAGGAGAACGACGACGGCCAGCACCACACCGGCCCCGTGCGGCGAGTCCGGGCCCCCGTCACCGAGGACGACCCCGGCGACCAGGGCGGCCGACACCACGACCCAGGAGATCAGGACACCTGTCAGCGTGTGCCGGGTCGCCGCGGAGAGCAGGGCGAGCACCGCGGTGGGCCAGACCGGCACTCCGGCGACGCTCTCCACCACCAGCATCGGGCTGGCCACGGCGAGGACGTCCAGCACGGTCTGCGCCGCCGCGACCCACCGATATCGGCCGCTCTCGGCGTGGCGCAGCCGGAAGACCGCCAGGGCCATGGCCACCGCCAGCTGCAGGGCGATCACCGTCGACACCTGCCACAGCGCCGGCTGCCAGGCGGTGGTCCAGCGGACGTCGCCGGGCGCGCCGAGGACGACGGCTCCGACCATCACCATGACGCAGACCCGGGTCCACAGGGCGACCCGTTCCAGGGCATGACGGTGCGTCAGGTCGTGGTGGGCCGCTGTCCCGCCGCTCATCAAACGCCCTCCGGAGTACCGAGTCACTTCCTGATCGGCCGGTCCCGGGCGAATGTGATGCAAAGCGGAGAACTCAGAGCGCGGTGCCGCCCGAGGCGTCGATGACCTGGCCGGTCACCCAGCGCCCCTCGTCGGAGGCGAGGAAGGCGATGATGCTGACCACGTCGTCCGCCTCGCCGAGCCGGCCGAGGGCGACGCGCGCCACCTGTTGCGCCGCGAGTTCCGCGTTGTCCCGCAGGTACTGGCTGTTCCTGGTCATGACGATGCCGGGTGACACCGCGTTGACGGTGATCCCGCGCGGGCCGAGGTCCAGCGCCAGATCACGGGTGAACGTGTTCAGCGCCGCCTTGCTGACGCCGTACGCGATCAGCTCCGGGCTTCCCACGGTGGCCGCGAGGCTGGAGATGTTGATGATCCGGCCGCCGTCGCGCAGCCGCGGCAACGCGAGCTTCGTGATGAAGAAGGGTGCCTTCACGTTCACCGCGATCACCTGGTCGAACTCTTCCTCGGTGACGTCGGCCAGCCGGGCGAAGCTTCCTTTGGCGGCGTTGTGCACGAGGATGTCGATCCTGCCGTCGGGCACGTACTCCTGGCCCGCTTCGTCGACGGCGCCCCAGAACCGAGCCGCGTCCCCGTGCGTGCCCAGCTCCGTGTGCACGGCGAAAGCACGCCCGCCGTCCTTGCGGATGCGTTCCACGGTGTCGCGGGCCGCCGCCTCGTCGTGCCCGTAGCCGACGCCGACGACTGCCCCGTCGCGGGCGAATCGTTCGACGGTCGCCCGGCCGATGCCGTGGCTGCCGCCGGTGACGAGGGCGACTTTGTCCTGCAGTGGTCCTGACATGACCGCTCCTTTGTTGAATGATCGCTCAAGAGGAACCGTAGCCCTTTTTTGAGTGATCGGTCAACAAGTCGGCCAGCGGCTTTTGAGTGATCGCTCTAGAATCGCGGCATGGGCACACCGGAAGCGCGGCGAGGCCGCCCGCCGACCTTCGACCGGGCGGCGGCACTGGCCGCCGCCACCCGCCTGTTCTGGGAGAACGGGTACGAAGCGACCTCGATCAACGACCTGACCCGGGTGATGAACATCCGGCCGGGCAGCCTCTACGCCGCGTTCGGCGACAAGAGAGCGCTGTTCAACGAGGTCGTCGAGGCGTACGGCCGCTCCCCCGCCGGAGAGTTCATCTGGGCCGCCATGCCCCGGGAGCCCACCGCCTTCGACGCTTTCCACCGCATCCTGCTCGACGCCGCAGCGATGTACACCGACCCCGAGACACCGGCCGGGAACCTGCTCTGCAGCGCCGCCGCGGCCGACACCGACGTGGCCACCTACATGCGTGACCTGCGCAACGCTCACGTCGGAACCTTCGAGACGCGCCTGACGACCGCCCGGCAACAGGGCGAGATACCGGCGACAGCCGACCCCCGCCAGTTGGCCGCGTACTTCACGGCCGTCATCCACGGGATGTCCCAGCGTGCCCGGGACGGCGCCACGGCGGCGGAACTCGCCGCCACCGCGGAACTGGCCATGGCCGCCTGGCCGGCGACCGCCTAAGGCTTCAGGACGACCTTGATGCAGCCGTCCTCCTTCTTCTTGAAGATTTCGTACGCGTGCGGCGCCTGCTCCAGCGGCAGCTGGTGAGTGACCAGGTCGTCCACGCCCAGCGGGTCGTCGTCGCCGGTCAGCAGCGGCAGGATGTCGTCCGCCCAGCGCTTCACGTGCGCCTGACCCATCCGCAGCGTCACGCCCTTGTCGAAGAGATCCATCATCGGAAGCGGGTCGGCGTTACCGCCGTAAACCCCGATGATCGAGACGGTGCCGGCCCGCCGGACCGCGGCGAACGCCGTGTTCAGCGCGGCCAGCCGGTCGATGCCGACGGTCTCGACGGCCTTACGGGCCAGCGCGTCCGGCAGCAGCCCGGTGGTCTTGATCGCCGCGGACTGGATCGGCGACCCGTGCGCCTCCATGCCGACCGATTCGATCACGCTGTCGGCGCCTCGGCCCGACGTCAGGTCGGCCACCGCGGCCGGCACGTCGACGTCGTCGGTGTTCAGGACCTCGATGCCGTTGCGCTGGGCCATCGCCAGCCGCTCCGGGACGTTGTCGGAAGCGATGACCCGGCCCGCGCCGAGGTGCCGGGCGATCCGGGCACTCATCTGCCCGATCGGCCCGAGCCCAGTGACGAAGACGGTGTCACCGGGCTGGATGTCGGCGTACTTGGCGGCCTGCCACGAGGTGGTCAGCACGTCGGAGAGGAAGAGGAACCGCTCGTCCGGGTGGTGCGACGGCACCTTGATCGGCCCGAACTGCGCCTGCGGAACCCGCAGGAACTCCGCCTGGCCGCCGGGCACCTGCCCGTACAGCCTGGTGTATCCGAACAGCGAGGCGCCCTTGCCCTCGCTGGTCACCTGGGTGGTCTCGCACTGGGCGAAGAATCCGCGGCTGCACATCCAGCAGTGCCCGCAGGAGATGTTGAACGGGATCACCACCCGGTCGCCCGGTTTGATGTGAGTGACCTCGGACCCGACCTCCTCGACGATGCCCATCGGCTCGTGCCCGAGGACGTCGCCCTTGTCGAGGTACATGCCGAGCACGTCGTACAGATGCAGGTCGGATCCGCAGATCGCGGTCGATGTGATCCGCACGATGGCGTCGGTCGGTTCCTGAATCTTGGGGTCGGGCACGGTTTCCACCGACACCTTGGAAGTTCCCTGCCACGTCAAAGCTCGCATGACACAGTGGTTGCCCGATAAAAGCCGGGCCAACCAGAAGAGGAGTACGTCTCAACCTGTCCGCCCTCGGACGGCTCCCCGCCTACGCTGCAGAACGCACCGGAAACACCGAAGGGGGACGCCATGACGGACGGGCACGACGTGCTGCGAGTGATCGCCGATCGGGTCGCCGCCGGCAGCAAGCCCGGTCAGCGCGACGACGGCCACCGGGTCGCCCTGGCGATCGAAGGCGGCGGGATGCGCGGCACCGTCTCCGCCGGCATGGCTCTGGCGCTGCACGAGGCCGGCGTGACCCAGGCCTTCGACGCCGTCTACGGCGCCTCGGCCGGGGCGATCACCGGTGCCTGGTTGCTCACCAGCACTCCGGAGAAGCTGACCGGCTGGGCCGACCCGACCTATGCCAACGCGATGATCCGGCTGTCGAACATCTGGCGGGGCAAGCCGATGGTCGACGTGCACCATCTGGTCGAGCACTACTACGCCGTGGTCGACCAGATGGACTTCCCCGCCATCCTCGGCAACAGCATCGAATACCACCCCCTCGCGACCGACTGCGCGACTGGTGAGTCGACCGATTTGCGTCCGCTTCTGACCGTTCCGGCCGACATCCGGCTGGCGTTGCGGGCGAGCGCGGCCCTGCCGTTGCTGGCGGGCCCGCCGGTTGCTCTCGGCGGGCGGCTCTTCTACGACGCGGGGCTGGCCGAGTCCGTGCCGTACCGTACCGCTCTCGCCCAGAACGCCACCCACGTGCTGGTCCTGCGGTCGAGGCCGTTGCCGGCGAAGCTGTCGGCGAAGAAGGACCCGTCCTGGTCGGCCCGGCTGATCGCCCGGGCGGCCCTGCGTGGCCACACGCCCGACCTGCACCGCAGTTATCTCGCGCGAGCGATGCGGCTCTCCGAGGACGAGGCCACTCTGGCCGAATACGATCGCTCCGGAGCGGCGGTGCTGTCGATCCGCCCGCCGGCGACCGGTCCGGTGGTGGGCCGGCTGACCAAGGACGGCAAGGTCCTGGTCGCCGCCCTCGAAGCGGGTCGCGCCGCGGCCGCCGCGCTCTTCCGCGCGTCCCCGGCCTGAAACCGCTCCGGCCAATCCTGGGCCCGAATTCCGCGAACCTTTCCGGCGCCGGCCGCGACTGTCAGGGTGTGAGAACCCCTGACATCGGGAGCCGGAGTGGATCGAGTCGCACGTGATGCCCGTCTGGTGGTGCGGGCGCAACTCGGTGACCGCCGAGCCCTCGCCGAGCTCGTCGGCCACTGGCACGAACCATTGTGGCGCTATGTCCGCCGGATGACCGGCAACCCCGACGACGTCACCCAGCAGGCGTGGGCGGCCGCGCTCGGCGCCCTGCCTCGCCTGCGCGAGCCCGAGCGCTTCGCGCCCTGGCTCTTCACCATCGCGCGCCGCGCTCTCACAGATCAACTGCGTGTTGGGTACGCGTCACCGGAGCCCTTGGAGTCCGACATCCCCGACGACCGGGACGCGGTCGACGACGTGCTCGACCGCGCCCAGGTCACCGAGGGCCTGGACGGTCTGCCCCCACCGGAGCGGGAGGTGATCGAGCTGTTCCACCTCCATGACCTGAGCCTGCACGAGTGCTCGGAGGTCCTGGCCGTCCCGGTCGGCACCGTCAAGTCCCGCCTGCACCGCGCCCGCCGCCTGCTGCGGGACCACCTGATCGCGAAGGGATACGAGTCGTGACCGATCGCCCGGGTTTCACCCCGGAGACCGTGCTGCGCGGCATGTCGCTGCGCCGGCGCATCTCCCTAGTCCTCGTCGGGCTGGCCGGAGGCTGCGGTGCCGTCCTGCTGCTCCTGCTCTGGCTGACCGAGCCCGGCCCGCTCCCCCTGCGGACCCGGCTCGCCTTCGGCGCGCTGGTGATCGTGGGTGCGAGCTGGTCGGCATACGCGATCGCCACCCTGGCCCGGCTGCCGATGTTCGCAGCCGACCGGGTGATCGCCGGCTGGCTGGCGCTGACCTTCACCACCCTGACAACGGCCGTGTCGGCGGCCGTCGCCATCGCTCGCCCCGGTCCTCTGCCCCTGGCCGCCACCCTGTCAGCCCTGATCACGGTCGGCGTCGCCGCCCTGATCCTGCGCCGCGCCCGCGCACAGAGAAAGCGCCTGCAAGCTCGGGCAGATCTGCTCGCCGAGCCGTCCCAGTGGCCAGACCATCGCCACTACCACGCGGGCGGTCCGGCGAACCGCCCGCGTCAGGACGAGGTCAGACCGACTTCTGATAGGAGCGGAACGTCCCCACCGACAGGACCAGCGTGATGATCGCCGCCCCGAGCAGCCACGACCCGCGAACCAGGACCATCCCCCAGTCCGGCGTCACGCTCATCGCGGCGCGGGCCGCGTCCAGAGCCCAGTTCACCGGATTGAACGATGCGATCGTGCTCATCCACGACGGCATCAACGACTCCGCCATGAACGCCGACGACAGGAACGTCAGAGGAAGGAGCAGCATCGTGTTGATCCCGATGATCGTCTCGCGCTGGCGGGCCAGCATCCCGACCGTGTTCGAGAACGCACTGAAGATCGTCCCGAGCAGCACCGCCGCGACGGTCATCACGGCCAGTCCGAGGAGCCCGCCCGGATACTCCGCTCCGGCGATCTGACCGAGAAGGACGATCGCCAGCACCTGCACGGTGGTGCTGAGCGCCTGCTCCAGCACAGCAGCGTTCATGATCGCGCCTCGGGCGACCGGGGTCGTGAGCAAACGGTTCATCGTGCCGCGCTCGATCTCCTCGAGCATGCCCATGCCGGCCCACATGTTCGACGAGACGGCCGTCATCACGACGACACCGGGAATCAGATAGTCGAGATAGGAGGTGGCCCCGAAACCGGGCAGCTCCACCACCCGCCGAAACAGATTGCCGAACAAGAACAGCCAGATCGCCGGCTGAATCAACAGGATAACCACAAACGCCGGCTGCTTGACCAGCACTTTCAGCCGACGATTCGTCATCCACCAGGTGTGCGAAACCAGCGTCGTCATCAGATTCCTCCCACGGATACCCCCGCCTTCAGGCGGGGGAGGAAACGGAACGCTTGCTGAGCAGAGCAGGGAAGCCCGATTCGCCATAGAGGCGGATAGGCGTAGGTCCGCGTCTCGGCATGAGGCTTGTCGATGGGATCGTTACATTGGGCACCGTGACCGGGACGGTGAAGAGGGCGTTCAAGTACCGTTTCCACCCCACCCCTGAGCAGGCCGAGCTGTTGTTGCGGACATTCGGGTGTGTACGGCTGGTCTATAACCGCGCGTTGCAGGCCCGGACTGAGGCGTGGACGCTGCGGCAGGAACGTCTTGGCCACGACGGCACGTCGGCGTTGCTGACCGGGTGGAAGAAGACTGAGGAGCTGGCGTTTCTCAACGACGTGAGCTGTGTGCCGTTGCAGCAGGTGCGGCGGCATCTGCAGACCGCGTTCACCAACTTTTTTACTGAACGGGCTGGGTATCCGGCGTTCAAGAGCAAGAAGAAGTCGCGGCGTTCTGCGGAATACACGAGTAGTTCGTTCCGGTACCGCGACGGCACGTTGACGCTGGCGAAGATGACCGCACCGCTGAATATCGTCTGGTCGCGGCCGCTGCCCGACGATGCTGTCCCGTCGACGGTGACGGTGTCGCAGGACTCGGCCGGCCGCTGGTTCGTGTCGTTGTTGTGCACCGAATGATCCCGGAGACGATCGCGTCCGGTCAGGTGGGTGGCACGTAAGGAGAAGGGATCGAAGAACCGGGAGAAGGCCCGGCTCACAGTCGCCCGAATCCACGCGCGAATCAGCGACCGCCGCCGCGATACCTTGCACCAACTGACGACTCGGCTCGTTCGTGAAAACCAAACGATCGTGATCGAGGATCTGGCCGTGACCAACATGGTCAAGAACCACACGCTGGCCCGCGCGATCAGCGACGAGGCCTGGCGGCAGTTCCGCGCCCAGCTCGAATACAAGACGGCGTGGCACAACCGAACCCTGATCGTGGTGGACCGATGGTTCCCATCGACGAAACTGTGCTCGACATGTGGTGCCCTCGCTGAACAAATGCCGTTGAACGTCAGGGCGTGGACATGCTGGTGCGGCACCGTCCATGACCGGGACGTGAACGCAGCCCGCAACATTCTGGCGGAGGGGCTCTCCATAACAGCCTGTGGAGACGACGTAAGACCTCAAGCCGCGAACCGCCTTCCCGCGTGGCGCAGGTACACGTCGTCGAGCGACGGCCGCGCCACGGTCACAGTCGCCACCCCCACGCCTGCGGTCTCCAGCGCCGCGAGCGCGGCCGGGACCGCAGCCGCCCCGTCATCCGCCCGAGCGCTCAGGAGCCGCCCGTCGAAGGAAACCTCCCGCAAGCGAGCCACCGTCCCGATCGCCTGCCGCGCCTGCGGCTCATCAGCGGGTCGCTCCAGCTCCAGATGTACGGCATCACCGCGCAGCTCCCCTTTGAGCTGAGCCGGAGTGCCCTCGGCGACGATCCGCCCGCCGTCGACGATGGCGAGCCGGGCCGCCAGCCGATCCGCCTCCTCCAGATAGTGCGTGGTCAACAGGATGGCCATCGACTCGTCCGCGGCGAGCCGGCCGATCTCCGACCACATGGCGGCACGCACCTCCGGGTCGAGTCCGGTGGTCGGTTCGTCCAGGAAGAGCACCTCGGGGCGGTGCACCAGGGCCAGGGCGACGTCGAGGCGGCGCTGCATGCCACCGGACCAGCCGCGGACGTTGCGGTCGGCGGCGTCGGCCAGGTCGAAGCGGTCGAGCAGTTCGTCGACACGACTTTTGAGGGCGTGTCCGCGTACCCCGAAAAGCCTGCCCTGCAGGGTGAGGTTGTCCCTGCCGGAGGCCAGCGGGTCCAGGCCGGACCGTTGGGCGACCACGCCGATGGCGCGGCGTACCCGGGCCGGGTGCCGCAGCACGTCGTGCCCGGCGACCGTGGCGGAGCCGGAGTCCGGCCGCGCGAGGGTCGTGAGGATCTTGACGGTGGTGGTCTTGCCGGCGCCGTTCGGGCCGAGCAGGCCGAACACCTCGCCGGCGCGGACCGTGAGAGTGAGCCCGTCGAGGGCTGTGACGTGTCCCGGATAGGACTTGGTGAGGTCGTGTGCCGTGACGGCAGACGTCATGGTGATCTCCATGCGGTCGCCGCGGTCCCGGCCGGTCTATCCTCGAAGTCGCTACAACGCCTCGGACGTGCCGGACCGTTCCCGCGGAATGGTGAACGAGGTGACGTCCCTGGCCCGGGTGTTCCCGCACCCCGGCCGGGGACGTCGTTTCTCACGGCGGTGCCGTGAAATCGGTGAAGTCCGGCGTCTCGCCGGTCTCGTGGTAACGACGCCAGAGCTCGATGCCACCCAGCGAGCCGACCTGAATCTCCTTGATCAGCCCGGCGACGAACGCGGCCTCGGACTCCCGCTGCGCCAGCTGGAACTCCGACTCGATCAGGAAGATCCGCGGCACCTCATGGGCCGCGCCCCTCAGGCTGGCGCGCTGCGCCTCGTTCTCCACCTCGAGCACGGCGCGGCGCTGCTCCAACAGGTCGACGGCCTCGTCCGGCGGCAGCACGCCGATGATGGAGAGGGCAGTTTGCAGGCGCGGGTACTCCGGTTGGGGATGGCCGACCAGGTCCCGCATCCAGTCGGTCATCTCGGCGCGGCCGGCGTCGGTGATCCGGTACACCGTGCGCTCCGGACGACGGCCTTCCCGGACCGTCTCCGCCGCCTCGATGAAGCCGTGTTTCTCCAGGTTCTGCACCACGGTGTACAGCGAACCCCACTGGATCTTGAGGTCCTGATCCTTGCCACGGGCGCGCATCTGGGCCGCTATCTCGTACGGATGCAGGGGCGTGATCGAGAGCGTGGCCATGACGTGCAGGCCGAGGAGGTTGCTGACCTTCCGCCGCTGAGCCATCGCCGTCCTCGCTTGTCCAGATGCGTATATCCGGCTACGAGTATTACGCATACGAGCAAGCAAGCGGAAGCCTCAGCCCCGGCTGATTGCGGCCGATGCTGAACGGTGAGCGGACGCCCAGGCCGGCGGAAGCCATGGCTCCCTGAAGGTCACAGCCACCCGCCGGCTCCGCCCTCGTTCCGCACCGCATCACCCGGCAGCTCAGCCAAAGGTCTGCGAGCGGGCCCGGACGAAGGTGCCACGCCAGCCCCAGAGTTCGCCCAGCCAGGCGCCAAGGGAAACGGCGGCCACCGTGCCAAGGGCCGCTCCGGAGCTGACGACTGCCAGCGCGCGGCCCACGTGGCTCATCCGCTCAGTGGTCGAGGGCGGCCATGTTGGCTTCGTCGTAGCGGTCGCCGGTGGCCGGCGTCAGGTTGTCCAATCGGGCGATCTGGCGGGCGGTGAGGCTGATGCGGTCGGCGGCGGCGTTCTCCTCGATCCGGTCGATGCGCGTGGTGCCGGGGATGGGGGCGATGTCGTCGCCCTGGGCGAGTAGCCAGGCCAGGGCGACCTGCGCGGGCGTGGCCCCGGCCTCGGCGGCGACGGCGCGGACATCGTCGACGATGCGCATGTTGCGCTCGAGGTTGCCTCCGGCGAAGCGCGGGTTGGTACGGCGCCAGTCGCCGGCGTCCAGGTCGTCCAGCGTGCGGATGCCGCCGGTGAGGAACCCGCGGCCCAGCGGGGAGTACGGAACGAGGCCCACGCCCAGCTCGCGCAGGACCGGCAGCACCTCGGCCTCGGGGTCACGGACCCACAACGAGTACTCGGACTGCACCGCGGCAATCGGATGAACGGCATGCGCCCGCCGGATCGTCGCCGGCCCCGCCTCCGACAGTCCGATGTGCCGGATCTTGCCCTCGGCCACCAGCTCGGCCAGCGCCCCGACGGTCTCCTCGATCGTCGTGTCCGCGTCGCCCCGATGCTGGTAGAAGAGGTCCAGGTGATCGGTGCCGAGGCGGCGCAGTGATCCCTCCACCGCGAGCCGGACGTTGGCTGCGGTGCTGTCGGTGCCGGGACGGCCGGTGTGCGAGACGAGACCGAACTTGGTCGCGAGCACCACCTCGTCCCGGCGTCCCTTGATGGCGCGGCCAACCAGTTCCTCGTTGACGTAAGGGCCGTACGCCTCGGCGGTGTCGATGTGCGTGACGCCGAGGTCGAGGGCCCGCTGGATGGCGCGGATCGACTGGTCGTCGCGCTGGCCGGCGCCGGTGTAGAAGGCCGACATGCCCATGGCACCCAGACCGATGCGGGAGGTCTCCAGTCCGCCGAGCGAGGTGGTTCTCATCGTGGTGATCCTCTTCCTGTGGTGGGTCCCGGTACTTAAGTTCCGTTCGGTCCAGAACGCTAACACATCTGGACCGACTGGGACTAAAGTCGGCCATGAGGAGTGGAACAGTTGGCCATGACGGCCCGCCCGAGCCCTGCCGACCGCGAATCGAGAAGGATGCCGTCATGAGTGGATCGCAGAGCACAGTGTTCGGCCGCCCCCGGGAGTTCGACATCGAGGAGGCGCTGGAGCGGGCCATGCAGGTGTTCTGGGCGCGGGGGTACGACGGCACCAGCCTCACGGACCTGACCAGCGCGATGGGGATCACCAAGTCGAGCATGTACGCCGCCTTCGGCAACAAGGAGCAGCTCTTCCGCAAGGCCGTGCAGCGCTACGCCGAGGGGCCGGCCTCCTACGCGACACGCGCCCTGCGAGAGCCCACCGCGCGCGCGGTGGCCGAGGCATTCCTCCGAGGAGCCGTCCGGACGACGACGTCGCCCGGCCGCCCGGCGGGGTGCCTGTCGGTTCAGGGTGCGCTGGCGCTGAGTGAGCAGAGCCGGCCGGCGCACGATGTGCTGGCCGGCTGGCGAATCGATGCGGGCGACCAGCTCGAGGTGCGCTTCCGGCGCGCCGTCGAGGAGGGCGACCTCCCGCGTGACGCGGACCCGGGACGCCTCGCTCGATACATCATGACGACAGGATTCGGCATCGCCGTTCAGGCCGCGAACGGCCTCGGGCCCGACACGCTCGACGAGATCGTCGACACGGCTCTGCTCGCCTGGCCGACGTGACCACCCCGCAACCTGCGTGACGGCTGCGCTCGTGAGTGTTCATCGCGCCGTGCCACATTCCTGCACCGATCGGACCGGCGCGCGGCACAAACATGCGAAAGGCGAAAGAACGTGATGGGAGAACCAGGAAATTCGGGCGGATGGGCTGCCGGGGCCCGCTCTGACGGGACATCACGCTGCGGCTCAGCCAAGGTCAACATCCCCGGCTGGATCACTGGATCTCCGGGGAGCCGCTCGGTGGGCGGACGTGAGCGACGACGCGCCTGTCACGCATGCCGAGGAGGAATCGGGCCGGGCCGGAAACGGCGTATCAGCAGCTCGTAAACGATGAACATGATGGTGAAGGAAGTCGCCACGATCACCACGTGTGAGGCGAGCATCGGCCAATTCCATCGCACGACGAAATACGCGACGGCCACCACGATCGGCTGGTGGAGGATGTAGAGCGGCAACGCCGCCTCCCCCAGATACATCCGAGGACCGGACGGCGGCGACGAAACGCGGCGAAATGAGCGGGAATGCGAGCGGGAAAACGAGCGGTCGAGCAGGCCGAGGATCGCGACGATCCAGAGCCCGCCGGTCAAGCCGAAATTAGTCACGTCCAGATGGGCGGTGAAATAGCGCGTCAGGAATTGCGGATATGACTCGTCGCTGCCGAGGGCAGCGAATGCCACGCGCCGAATCCCGCGATGAGAAACAGCGCCGGCATCGCCCAGACGACGCCGAGGCCCGCGAGATAGGTGGTCACTTCGGTGGTCTGCGGATTCTTGATGTAGAAGTCGTCGCGCGCGTCGAAGACCAGTGACGTGTCGAAGAAGACGAGCCCGAGCACCACGGTGAGCCGGATCGCGTCGAGTCCG
Organism: Actinoplanes sp. CA-015351; assembly: GCF_050955685.1. Lineage (NCBI taxonomy): Bacteria > Bacillati > Actinomycetota > Actinomycetes > Micromonosporales > Micromonosporaceae > Actinoplanes > Actinoplanes sp. CA-015351. The sequence goes on along the minus strand of NZ_CP192102.1, from coordinate 3,913,665 downwards.
GGGCGTCGCGCTGCCGTCATGCTGACCAACGTGCCGAACGCCGTCGCCGGAGTCCGGCCTATGGTGGGAAACATGTCGCAGCCCGAGGTGCGCACGATCGATTACCACACCGGTGGTGAACCGTTCCGGATCGTGACGCACCCACCCGTACCCATCGATGGCTCGACCGTCGCCGAGCGCAGGATGTTCGCGATCGGTGATCCGGCCGTCGACGGGCTGCGCCGGATGCTCTGTTTCGAGCCGCGCGGGCACGCTGACATGTACGGCGGCTTTCTGACGCCGCCGGACGACGACGGCGCCGCGTTCGGTGTGCTGTTCTGGCACAAGGACGGCTTCTCCACGGCGTGCGGGCACGGCACGATCGCATTGGGCACCTGGGCGATCGAATCCGGACTCATCCCGGCCGACCCATCGGGCGTGACCGATGTAGTCATCGATGTGCCGTCCGGGCGGGTGACAGCGCGTGTGCACACGTCGGGTGAGCGGGTCACGCATGTGGACTTCGTCAGCGTACCGAGTTACGTGATCGCCCAGCAGGTTCCGGTACCGACGTCGCGCGGGGATGTGCACGCTGACATCGCTTATGGCGGGGCGATCTACGCGCAGGTCGCGGCGTCGGCGATCGGCCTGGAGATCACACCGGAAAGCATTGATCAACTGATCGCTGCCGGACGTGAGATCAAGTGGACGCTCAACGACAGCGAGTACGCCCGGCACCCTGACGACGACCGGCTCAGCGGGATCTACGGGACGATCATCTTCGAGGACCTCGGGCCGGACGAGCATGGCAACCCGCACCAGCGCAACGTCACGATCTTCGCGGACGGCGAGGTCGACAGGTCACCGTGTGGCTCCGGCACCGCGTCCCGGATCGCGACACTGAGCGCGATCGGCCAGATCAAAGACGGCCAGCACCTGGTGCACGATTCCATCGTCGGCTCCCGCTTCCACGCCCGTGCTGAACGAGGCCCCGGCGACACGGTGATCCCGGTCGTGACCGGAACCGCCCACAAGACCGGCGAGCACCTGTTTGTCGCCGACCCCGCCGACCAGCTCTTTCCGGGATTCGTACTGCGATGATCTACATAGACGGTGACCGCATCCGTGCCCTGCTCAGCCCTCGCGACGCCGTGCTCGCACTCACCGCAGCGCTGCACGACGGCCTTGACCCCGCATCCGACCCGGCCAGAACGGCGGTGAGCAGCGACAACGGGCAGATGCTGCTGATGCCGTCGACCGGCGGCGGCCGCCTGGGCGTCAAGGTCGTCACCGTGGCCGACCACGGTTCGCCCCGGGTCCAGGGCGTCTACCTGCTCTTCGACGCCACCACTCTTGCCCCGGCCGCCCTGCTCGACGGCATCGCGCTGACCACCCTGCGCACCCCCGCCGTCTCGGTCGCGGCGGTGCTGCCGTACCTGCCGGAGAAACCACGCGTGGCCGTTTTCGGCACCGGCCCCCAGGGACGCGGCCACGTCGAGACCCTGGCTGCCGTCCGCGAACTCGGCCGGGTCACCTATCTGACCCGCCGCCCGACCGAGATCCCTGGGGCCGAAACGGTCGCCGTCGGCGAGGCACCGGAGGTCCTGGCCGATGCGGACGTCGTCGTCTGCGCGACCACCGCGAGGCAACCGCTGTTCGACTCGGCGCAGCTCAGCGACGATGCCATCGTCATCGCGGTCGGCAGCCACGAACCGGGCGCCCGTGAGGTCGACGGCGCTCTGCTCGCCCGGGCCCACGTCATCGTCGAGGACCGCGCGACGGCGATGCGCGAGGCCGGCGACGTGATCCAAGCGGTCGCGGAGAGCCACCTGACCTCGGCCGACCTGATCCCGATCGGACAGCCCCTGCAGCGAACCCGGCCCATCCTCTTCAAATCCACCGGTATGGCCTGGGAAGACCTGGTGATCGCCACCGAGGTCCACCGGCGCGCAACCGCCTAGCATCGCCCGGGTGACCGGCGTCATCGATACCGGCGCAACCTGGTCGCCTTGCACAAATCTCCGTCGGCCACCGAGCGCCGGTACGGGTCGGTATCGGCACGGTGTGCCCGAGATCGAGCTCGTAGGAGCCCCCACTCGCGTGGTAATACGCGACCATCGTCAACGTCTCGACGTGGAACTCGTCTTCGGCCGACGGGGCATAGAGCACGAACTCCAGCCCGTGCCCGTCGCGAGCGGTGGCTTCCCACAGCCCGGCGGTCGCATAGAGCTGACCCATCTCGGGCGTCGTCAGACTGAGGATGTGCAGCCCGGGCACCAGGGTCAGGACCGGCCCCGGTGTGGGTGACAGCACCGCGACCGGACAGCCGGGAAACCGCGTTCGAGGTGATCCAGCACCGCCCGCGCCGCCGGACTCAACTCATGATCCATCGCGGCAGCATAAGGCCGCGGAATCGCTGAGATTCCCCCGCGCGGGTGTCAAGGGGGTCGCGGACCGCTGCGTCCGGCACGGAAAACCGTTATGCATAAGGCTCTCCCGACGAAAGCGATTCGCTTTTTACGCACAGTTACGAAATCGCGAGGAAACGCGCTCATGCATTCATCTATCGGCACCCGGGACCGGGCGGTCCGGCATTAGCCCGCTATGGTCCGCGAATGCGTAAGACCCTTTTTCTCCCCGTACTGTTGCTGATCTTCTCGGGTTGTTCAGCGGAGCCGGCGGCCGCGCCGGTTGCCGCGCCCACCGCCTCGCTCGCGGATGTGAATCGTGTGGCCTGCACGGAAGTGAGTGAGGTGAACGCCGAGAAGGCGCACCTCGATCCGGCCCGGACCGGTGAGGCGGCGCAGGTTGCGGCGCAGGCCACCCAGGATTCCATCCGCACGGCGGCGACAAATGTGCAGAAGGCCAGCGGCGCGGTCGCGGCGGCGGCGCCCGAGCCCGGCGAGAAACTGAACCTGGCGATGGCGCAGGCCTGGCTGGACCTGTCGAGCGCGTGCGGAGCCCTCTACAAATAGGCCCTTACCAATAACCCCCTGCAAATAGCCCTCCGCGACAACTCATGCGGCTATCGGTTCGAGGAGCAGGGCGGGGACTTCCGTTCGGTACGCGCGAACGCCGCGCCCGCCCTCGGACGACATCTGCGACGTGATCCGTGTCTGGATCACGCCCCGGAGCGACCAACACCGGTGAACGCGAACATCAGTGTCGCCCTGCTGTACAGTGACGGCGTGATCGATCTTCGGGTCGTCGAGGAGTTCCTCAACACTCTCGACGAACGTACGTTCAGCCGTCATGGCGTACCCCACAAGGGCGCCGACACCCTCTCCGCCTGGGTCTCCACCCACCAGGTGGCGGACCGCGAAGCGGCCGCCAAGCTGCGCGCCTCCCTGCGCGGCGCGCTGGCCGGTGAGGGATCCGCCGCCGAGGCGATCGCCGCGTTCCCGCTCCGGCTCGAAGCCTTCGCCGACGGCCGGCTCCGGATCGGCTCGCCGGTCGCCGACCCCGCACTGGGCGTGATCGCGGTCGCCGTCGCGCACGCGGTCGCCGACGGCAGCTGGCAGCGGCTGCGGCTGTGTGCGGCGCCCGACTGCCGGTGGGCGTTCTTCGACGCGTCCCGTGGCGGGGCCGGTCGGTGGTGCTCGATGGAGGTCTGCGGAAACCGGCACAAGACCCGAAGCTATCGCAGTCGCCGTCTGGCTGACTCGTTCGTGGAAGCTTAGGGCGACAACAGCCCCACAACTGCACAATCAACGCGTGATCCCGATCATTGCCACCGCTCTCGCTGCCGCTGTTCTTCCGGTCGCTGTTCCTGTGGCTGTTCCTGTCGCGCCGGCCCAGGCCGTCACCACGCCGGTGCCGCGGCTCGACGTCGCCCAGTACGACTCCCCCGGCAAGGACACGCGTACCCATGAAAGCCTGAACGCCGAGTGGGTGTCTTTGGTCAACGAAAGCGCCAAGCCTGTCGCGATCAAGGGCTGGACGATCCGCGAGCAAGGCGGCCGGGTTTACACCTTCGGCACCGTGACGATCGCGGCGAAGGCGAAACTCTGGCTGCACACCGGCCGAGGCACCGACACCGCGACCGTGAAGTACTGGAATAGCGGCAACTACCTCTGGAACAACACCGGCGACACGGCAACCATGCGCGACCCCACCGGCCGCGTGGTCGACACGTGCACCTGGGACCAGAAGGCGAACCGCACCCAGTTCCCCTGCTGACCTCCTCGGCGGCGGCCGGAGGCATGCCGTCGTGGGTACCGGTTACTCGCCGGCGCCGGGAGAGGCGGACCGGATCGGCGACGGGGCGCTCTCGGCGGGCAGGAGTACCTGGTTGGAGAGCGTTCGCCCCGCGGACAAGGCGCCCTCGGCCCGTCTGCGGCGTTCAGCCAGGACGGCTGCGAGGTACGCGTCCGGTGGGGTGCCCGGCGGTGGGGCCGGGCGGACCTTCGCCGACAGCTCGGAGGCCAGCTCGTGGCGCAGCCGGTAACGGTGCGGGTCGCGGAGCAGGTGGGCTCGGGACAGGTACTGCCTGACCGAAAGTGCCAGGTCGTCGCTGACCGCGGACAGGTCGGCCACCGCTGCCCAGCCCGCGAGCGGCGGAGGCATCGGTGGGACGTGCAGCCAGGGGTACGGGCGGCGCACGTGCACGACGATCGTGCCCGCCGCCAGGTCACCCAATCTGCGGCCGCGGGACGAGCCGAGCATCGTGCCCAGGCTGACCACCCACGTAACCAGCGGGAACAGCAGGCCGGGCCATTCGATGGCGAAGCCCACCAGGGAACGGGTGAACGCGTGCCGGACCCGGATCGGGCCGCCGTCCTCACGAATCACCCGCAGGCCCACCACCATCTTGCGCAGGCTGCGGCCGTTGGTGATCGTCTCGATCACGGTCGGGTAGCCGAGCACCACGATCACCACCGCGATCCGCCAGGTCGCGTCGAACAACGCGTCGTCGACCCAGCTCGGTGGCAGGGCACGCAGCGTGACCGAGATGAGTAACAGCAGGAGGAGCGCGAGCACTGCCTGCACGCAGATGTCGAAGCCCAGGGCCAGCGCCCGGGATCCGAGCCGGGCCGGGCGCACGTCGAGCGCCACCGCCTCCGCGTTGACAACCCGCTCGCCACCCAGCACAGTCACCCGGACAGTAAACACGAAAGGCGCACGGGTGGATCTCGACGCGTATGTCCTGGAACGTGCCGGCGAGTGGGATCGGATGGGGCAGCTCGCGCGGCGGCGCCGACTCAGCGCCGGTGAGGCCGACGAGCTGGTGACGCTCTATCAGCGGTCCGCGACCCATCTCTCCGTGCTGCGCCGCCGCTCCCCCGACCCGATCGTCCTGGCCGATCTCTCGCAGCAGCTGATGGCCGGGCGGGCAGCGATCAATCGCGGACAGGGTTTCGCGTGGCGCTCGGTGCCACGGTTCTTCGTCAGCACCTTTCCGGCGCAGCTGTACCAGGCCCGCCGCTGGTGGCTCGGCCTCGGCGCTCTGCTGATGGCCGCCGGTGCCGCGCTGACCTGGTACATCGCGGCGTACCCCGAGGTGGCCGAGCATTTCCTCTCGCCGAGCCAGATCACCGAATTGGTGGAGAGTGACTTCGTCGGTTACTACAGCCAGTACCAGCCGCAGAACTTCGCGAGCCAGGTCTGGACGAACAATGCCGTGCTCACCGCCCAGTGCATCGCCGCCGGGGTGTTGATCCTGCCGGTGATCTTCCTACTCGGCGTGAACCTGCTCAACATCAGCCTCACCGGCGGTGTCCTCTTCGCCGCGGGCGCCGGCGACACGTTCGTCATCTATCTCGCCCCGCACGGCCTCCTCGAACTGACCTGCGTCTTCATCGGCGCGGCGGTCGGTCTGCGGATCGGCTGGGCGTGGATCGCGCCCGGCGCCACGCGTACCCGCCGGCAGGCTCTGGTCGACCGGGCGCGTTCCGGCATGCTGATCGCTATCGGACTCGTGCCCGTTCTGGCGGTGGCCGGGGCGCTGGAGGCGTACCTCACTCCCTCCGCCCTGCCCGCCGCAGCGCGCGTCACGCTGGGCGCGACGGTCTGGCTAGCGTTCCTCGCTTACGCACTGCTGCTGGGCCGGGCGGCCCAGTCACGCAGCGTCCCGATCGACAGCGCGGCCTACGAGCTTCCCTCCGCCTGATTACGGGTACGCGTAACCGGAGTTCTCAGGTCACTGGCAGACTGACGCGGCGGCCGGCACCCATCTCGTCCGCCTCGTCGTCGGTGACCACGGCGAACGCTCCAGCCGGCACGCCGTCCAGGGTCGCCACCCGCGAGGCGGCGGCGAGGAGGGCCTGCTCGGTCCCGCCGTTGATGAAGAAGACGTAGTGGTCGCCGAACTCCTCGCCGTCGTCGTAGGACTCGGCGGCACCTTCGTCTTCGAGTTCGATCAGGAAGTCCTCGATGGTGTCGATCCACCGGAACTGGGGGCCGCCCGGCGCCGGCGTCAGGGGCACGTGAATCTCGACCATGATCTCAGCCATCCGGTCATGATCCACTATTACCACTGGACGCGCAGGGTCAGGTGGTGGGAAGGGGTCAGCGGGTTGTCGGCGTCGACCACGGCCAGCAGGGTCAGGCCTGCGGGCGTGTGCTCGGCGACAGCCAGGCCTTCGACCTTCCACGGGCCGTCCGGGCCGGGCGGGATCTCGGCGGTGGCCAGCACGCCGTCGTTGTCGAGCAGGGCCAGGGCGGAGGCGACCACCGGTCCGTCGTCGACGGCGTTCGGGGTGTCCTCGGCGGCGGCGGAGACCAGGATGCGGCCGCCGGGCAGAGTGACCGCGTCGGTGATGGCGAGCGACACCTCGCCGACGGTGCCCAGGTCGTAGCGGCGGACGCTGGTGACATCGGCCGATGGCGGCGCGGCCGTGCCGATGGCGGCGGCCAGCAGCGCCGGAAGGTTGACGCCGGCGCGGGCGGACGGGATGCCGGCGGCGGCGTTGCCTCGCTGGAACCAGTGCAGGACGTCCCCGCTCAGGCAGGCGCCCTCCAGGTTGAGCTGGGACTGCGGGATGTCCAAGGCGACGGCGACCTTCTGGTAGAGCGGTGTCAGGTCGGTGACCGTGAAACCGGCGGTTGTCACCAGGGACGACCGCATCCGGGCGCTGGTGGAGCCGGAGCCGAGCAGCAGGACGGCCAGTTCGCCGTCGACCGTGACGGCGCAGGCCGACTCGAAGTCGGGCTTGAGGTGCTTGGTGCCGGCGGCCTCGGTGAACTCGTCGAGGCCGTCCACCGGGTCGGTCACGCGGACGGCGGTGACCGCGCCGGGGCGTACCCACGCGGCGTGGGTGGCGTCGTCCTGCACGACGAGCCAGCCGTCGCCGAAGGCGGCGATCGCCGACGCGGCGCGTACCGGTGTGCCGTCGCTGAAACGCAGCGGTGCGGCGTCGTCCACGGAAACCCGCATCTGCCAGCCTCTCGTTGTGGTCGGTCTCACGGTCGCCCGGTCAGGGGCGGTTGCGATGATGGTCATCGTGACGCGCCACCAGCCTATTGTTCTTGTCTCGCCTGCCATGGGCATCGGGTCGAGGTATTACCAGTCGCTTGCCGGGGCGTTCAAGGCGCGGGGGTGGGCCGCCAGGGCCCTGACCCGGCGGGGATTCGAACTCGGTGCTCCCCGGGCTTCGCGGGGGCAGGACTGGTCGTACGACGACGAGATCGAGGACATGGCTGTTGCCGTTGCGGCGGCGCGCAGTGAGGTGCCGGGGCGGCCGGTGATCATTCTCGGGCACAGTCTGGGTGCGCAGATCGCGGCCGGGCATCAGCTGAACCGGGTGCCGGCGGACGGGGTGGTCACCGTCGGTGGAGCGCTGCCCTATCACCGGGACTATCCGTGGGGTGGGCTGCCGATTCTGCTGATGGGTTCGGTGATCGTGCCGGTGCTCACCGGGGTGTTCGGTTACCTGCCGGCGCCGGCCTTCGGCGGGCCTGGCGCGCGCACGCTCATGCGCGAGTGGGGGCGGATGGCCGTCACCGGGAAGATGCCGTTCCCGGCCGCCGCGCGTGTCCGGAGCCCGTCGTTGCTGATCTCGCTGGACGGGGACCGGCTCGCGCCGGAGATCGCCGTCGAGGCTTTCGGGAAGCGCTTGTTCGCCCCGGAGAGTGTGACGCACTGGCTCTATCGGCACGCGGACGTGCCGGACGGTGCGAGCAACCATCACATCTACTGGGCGCGCAGCCCGGCGCCGGTGGTGGATCGGATCGTCGGCTGGTGGACGGCGCAGGCCGCGGTGACGCCTGCGGGAGGAGCCGCTGCGGGTGAGCCCGGGCCGGCTAGCTGACCTGGTCGCCGAGGCCGAAGCGGGTGGCGCACTCCGGGCAGGTGACCTGGCCAAACAGGTGGGTCAGGGTTTCCGCCAGGGCGGAGCGGCCGGCTTGCAGGGCTTCGGTGTGCAGCTGGGTCGCCAGGGGTGAGCTCAGGCCCGGCTCGATGGTGTCGTCGGTCAGGGCATACAGCAGAGGCTCGTCACACTCCGGGCACGGGACGTCGATTTCGCCGGCGTTCAGGGCATCCAGCCAGGTGCCCCAGACTTCGTCGCCGTCGAGAGCGAGCATGGCCTGGCGCAGGATCACGTAGTCCTCATCGTCGCTGACGGTCGGCAGCAGCTCCGCGGCGAAGGCCTTCAGGCGTGCGATCTCGGCGCGGTGTGTCTCGCGTTCCTCATTGGTGGCCTCCACCACCAGAACGCCTGCCAGCACCACGATGCCGTCGCGGTCGCGACTGTCGAACCCGGCTGCTGTCCGTGCCAGCCACGGAAGCAGCAGCGGCACGCCGGCCTGCGCTTTCCGGATCGCCGTCCATGCCGGTGAGCCCGGGTCGGCCGCTGCCGCGTCGAGAACCTCCTGTGTCAGCACGGACGAAGTCTGGCAGATCTACGCACATGCGCTCTTTACGCGTACCCAAGAATGGGAATGAAGGGTGACCAGAACCATGCTGGCGCTCGGGTGGGTCGGTGATCCATGCTGGTCACGGCGGCGCGGCTGTGGGAGGACATCGTGGAGCTGAGGCAGAACGACAGTGCGCTGCTCGCGCGAGCGGTCCGCAACCTTGCGCTGCGTCACGACATCCCATTGATCTTCGGAGGCGTGGGTACGACGGACGTGCCGGTCACGGTGAGTGTCGGCGCGCACACGTCGGCGTTGACCTCCCTGGTGATCCGGCCGCATCAGGGGCTCGGCGGTCAGGCGCTGGTGCAGAAACGGCTGCTGGCGCTGCCGCGGTACGACCGGGCGCCGGGGATCACCCACGACTACGACGAGTCGGTGCTCGGTGAGGGCATCGTCGGGCTGGCGGTCGTGCCGCTGATGAGCGGGAGCCGGGTGCGCGGGCTGCTCTATGCCGGGACCCGCGACGACAAGGCGCTCACCCCGGAGATCGTGTCGGCGCTCGCGGCCGAAGGGCAGGCGGCGTCGCTGGAGATCTCGGTGCGTGACGAGGTGGAGCGGCGCATCGGTACGCCCGACCTCACCGGACGGTTGCGGGAGATCGCGCGTGCGACGTCGGATCCGCAGACCCGGCAGGCGTTGTTGCAGCTCGTGGATCATCCCCGGCCGGTCGCCGCGCCGCTGACGCCCCGGCAGCGGGAGGTCCTGGAACTCGCCGAGATCGGCCTGCGCAATGCCGAGATCGGTGCGCGGCTCGGGTTGAGTGAGCAGACGATCAAGACGTACATGCGGGCGTTGATGGTGCGCCTCGGCGCGCGGTCGCGGGCCGAGGCGGTGCACCGGTACCGCGCGTTACGGAGCTGACTTCGCCTTTTCCAGGGTCAGGGCGGCGTCGATGCGCCGGGCGATGGCTTCCAGGTCACCGATGCCGTCGACGTCGTGCAGGACCTCGCGATCACGGTACGCGGCCAGCACCGGCTCACTCTCCCGCGCGTAGACCGACAGCCGGTGGCGGACCACGTCGGCCAGGTCGTCGCTGCGGCCCCGGCGTTCCAGCCGGTACTGCAGCTCGGCCGGGGCGACCACCAGGTTGACCACGACCACCCGGGTCAGCAGGGTGTCGAGGAATTCGACCTGCGCGAGCGTACGCGGGTAGCCGTCCAGGATGATCCGGCCGTCCGCGGCATTGCGTTCGATGTGGTCGCGGACCATCGCGTTGGTCAGCTCGTCGGGGACGTAGTGGCCCGCGTCGAGGTGCTGCTGCGCGGTACGCCCCAGCTCGGTGCCCCGGGTGATGTGGTGGCGGAACAGGTCCCCGGTGGACAGGTGTGGCAGCCCGTGCCGTTCGGCGAGGGTCGAGGCCTGAGTGCCTTTGCCGGATCCGGGCGCGCCGGTGAGAATGACAGCGATGTCCAACGGAAGACTCCAACGTATTCCGGCAACGGGATACAGAGTCTAGAAACGTTGCAGAAACGTGAATAGCCACGAAAGTGGGTAACGCCTCAGCCACCGGTGATCGACCAGTGCCACGGCTCGGACGGCAGGTTGACGAAGCCGTAATTGCCGGCGTGCGCGGCCATCCACTTGAACCCGGCGCTCTTGCGGGTGTTCATCGACTTGCCGTCCGCGGTCATGTCGATCGCCAGGCCCACCTCGTGCAGCGAGCGGCCGGGGATGGCGGTCGGTACGCGGCACGACGACGCCGGGGCGGTCCAGACGTCCGGGCAGCCGTTCGCGGTACGCAGGGCGATCTGCTGCTGCTTGGTGCGGAACCCGCCACCGGACAGCTTCACGCCCGCCTTCGCCGCGTCGTCGATCATGTGCTGGAACTGGTACGCGACGACCCGGTTGACGGTGACGCCGTAGACGTTCGTGGTGGCGAAGCTGGACCGGGACTGGGTGACGACCTGCTGGCTGAGCGACGCGGCCTGCGCCGCCAGAGCAGCCCGCTCGGCCGGCCACGCCTTGATCGCCAGCTGGGCGTTGCTGACCTTCTTGGCGGCGCCCTGGTACGTGGCGGTGGCGGCGTTCAGGGTGCGGGTGGCCGTGGTGTCGGCCTTGCGCGCGGCGGACAGCGCCGACGCGGTGACCGTGACGGCTGCGGCTTTCGTACGCACGGCGTTCTCCGCCGTGGTCTTCGCCTTCGTCGCCGTGGCGACCCGGGTGCTGCTGTACGGGCGCTGCTTCTTCGCGGCCGTCACCGCCTTCTTGGCGAGAGTGACGGCCCGCTTCGCCGAGGCGAGCTTGGCGCGAGCAGCCGTGTCAGCGGTGCTCGCGCGGGTCACGGACGCGGCGGTGCCGGCCTGGGCCGTGCGGGCGTTGCCGGCTTCGGTGGCGCGGGCGGCCGCGTGCTGGCGCAGGGCGGGCAGTTGCGCGGCGACGCGCTCCAGGTGTGCCTGACGGCCGAGCTTGTTCAGCATCGCCGTGGCGTAGGTGGTGCCGGCTGATGCGGCGACGCTGACATCCGGCGTGGCCGTGGCGGCTTGGGCCGGGACTCCGGCGGCTTGCGCCGGAACCCCGGCGGCCATGATGATCATCAATGCAGGTCCGGCTGTCAGTGCGGTCTTGCGGATCCGACGCTTTACTGCCGTGCTCACATTGAAATCCACCACGCTGGTTCCTCCCCAGTCAGCCGACGCGGACAGGCCGTATCGGCGTCGCGGGGCAGCGACTTGAGGAGTTCTCGCTATCGTGCCGGGATGGACAACTCAGCCATCGCCGGCGCTTTCTTCGCAGACAGGCCGGCCTCGGGCGTCGATCTCCGCCTGTTCGGGCGGTTCGCCGGATCCTGGGAACTGGACTGCACCGAATACGAACCGGACGGCACCACGAGCGTGCGCCGCGGTGAGTGGCATTTCGGGTACGCGCTGGGTGGCCACGCCACCACCGACGTGTGGATCCTGCCCGGGGTCGAGCACGGCGTCAGCGTCCGATTCCCGGATCCGGGCGCCGGGCCGGGGGTGTGGCGGTCCACGTGGGTAGGGCCAGGCCGGCGGCGGACGCACACGTTCCGCGCCGCGGCGGAAGGCACCGAGATCGTCCTCGACGGCGGTGACCTGCGCTGGACCTTCTCGGACATCACGGCGGACGCGTTCCGCTGGCGCAACGAGGCGCGGCAGCCGGACGGGACGTGGGTGGTTCAGCAGACGTTCGAGGTCTGGCGCCGCCGGTGACCGGGGGCATATTCGATTTTTGCTCCACACCCACTGTGGGTGTGGCTACACCCACAGTGGGTGTGGCCCTATTTTCGATATACCGGCCAGAGGCCTACCGGCCAGAGGCCTACCGGCCAGAGGCCTACCGGCCAGTGGCCGATCGCGCGGACGCCAGTGGTGGACGTGCGGCGTCAGCCGGCCTCCCGCAGGGCCGACACGAACCTCTCCAGCCGGGTCAGGCCCTCCCGCAGGTCGGCCATCGACGCCGTGTAGGACAGCCGGACGTGGGTCTCCGCGCTGTGTGTACCGAAGTCTCGTCCTGGGGTGAGGGCGACGTGTGCCTCCTGGAGTGCGCGCTCGCAGAACTCCCACGAGCTGAGGCCGGTGCCGCTGACGTCGATGTAGCAGTAGAAGTGGCCGTCGGGCGGGACCGGGACCGGCAAGCCGATCCGGGCCAGGCCGTCCAGGACCAGGGTGCGCCGGGCCGCGAACTCGTCACGGCGCTGCTCGCAGACCGCCAGAGCACCGGGCGTGAAACAGGCCAGGGCGGCCAGCTGGGCCGGGGTGGAGGCGCAGATGTAGAAGTTCTGGGCGAGCCGCTCCACCGCCGGGACCAGCGGGGATGGCAGCACACACCAGCCCAGGCGCCAGCCGGTGAGCCCGAAGTACTTCGAGAAGCTGCCGATCACCATGGCGTCCGGGTCGAACGTCAGGGCGGTCGCTCCGCCGGCCAGGTCGAGGTAGATCTCGTCGATGATGCGCCAGGCGTCGCGGGAACGGGCCAGCTCGCAGATCGCCGCGAGCTCGGAGGGGGGAATCGAGGTGCCGGTCGGGTTGGACGGCGTGGCGATCATGACGCCGGCCGTGGTGGGCGACCAGTTCGCGCGTACCGAAGAGGCAGTTAGCTGGAACCGGGTCGCCGGTGTCGTGGGCACCAGCCGGACATGGCCGCCGAAGCTCTCGATGATCTGGCGGTTGCAGGGGTACGACGGGTCGCCGATGATCACCTCGTCGGCGGGGTCGACGAGCGCTGCCGCGGCCAGGACCAGCGCGGCTGACGCGCCCGCGGTGACCGCGATCCGGGCCGGGTCGACCTCGGCACCGTGCCGGTCGCGGTAGAAACCGGCGATGGCCTCGCGCAGTGCGGGCAGCCCGAGCGCGGCCGTGTACGGCAGCGGCCGCCCGTCCATGACTTTAATCATCGCGTCACGCACGATCGGGGGCGCACCGAAATCCGGCTCCCCGATGTTGAGGCGGATGACGTCGTGGCCATCCAGCTCGATCATCGCGGCGTGCTTGGCGACTTCCATCGCGTAGAAAGGGGCGACGGCCTGCGCTCGAAGCGAGATCTTCATCTGGACATACCTCGAATTCCGCCCCGTCGTCGGGCCCAGTTGAACGGACATGGAATCATGCGTGCTCGATGCCAGAGCAGCCGGTGGGGGAAACGTTGGCTAAGTCCGTCTTGAACCGCGCGCCGCTGTGGACGCGGATCTGTGCCATCGCCGGCTGCGTGCTGATGTTCGCCAGCGGCGGCACGCTGGTGGCCGGTCAGAGCCTGCTGTCCAAGTACACCGGTGACATCACCAACGACGCGCTGCTGGACACGGGTGCGGCGAAGGCCGGCAAGAAGGACATCAAGGGCCCGCTCACCATCCTGCTGGTCGGCATCGACCCGCGGAAGGCGACGACCCCGCCGCTGTCGGACTCGATCCTGATCGCCCACATCCCCAAGGACATGAGTACGGCGTACCTGTTCTCGATCCCCCGTGACCTCTATGTGGAGATCGCGGCGGACGAGAAGTCCGGGCTCCGCGCGCACAGCAACAAAATCAACTCGGCGATGGCGCTCGGCAGCCAGGTCAACGGCAAGATCGACGTGGTGAACGGGTTCCAGGTGCTGGCCAAGACGGTCACCAACTACACCGGGATCAAGGACTTCGACGCGGCCGCGATCATCAACTTCGGCGGCTTCAAGAAGATCGTCGAGGCGCTCGGCGGCGTCTCCATGACGATCGACATGGACGTGAAGTCGGAGCACCTGACGCCGGAGGGCACCCAGCGGCCCCGGCTGCGCAGCTGCCCGATCAGCAGCAACTGCGATCACCCTTACACCGGGCCTCAGGCTTACTACAAGAAGAGCACCAAGCCGGTACGCCTGCAGCCCTGGCAGGCGCTGGACTACGTCCGGCAGCGGTACGAGTTCAAGGGCGGTCCGCCGATGACCGATTACGACCGGCAGCGCCACCAGCAGCAGTTCATCAAGGCGATGGCCAAAGAGGCGCTCAGCAAGGACGTCATGACCGACGTCGGCAAGATGACGAAGATCCTGGACGCGGCCGGTGAGTCGCTGACGTTCGCCGGTGGCGGCAACGGCCCGATCGAGTGGGCGATGGCGCTCAAGGGCATCAACGTCGACGACATGGTGACGGTCAAGCTGCCCGGCGGCGGCAAGTACGTGCCGGGCACCGACAAGTACCTCGGCGAGGAGTTCGTCCCGGCCGACCTGGCCCAGCAGTTCTTCGACGCGGTCAAGGCCGACCGGGTGGCGTCGTTCCTGATCGATCACCCCACGCTGGTGAACAAGGACAGCTGACGGATCCGCTCGAAACGGGCCGCGTCCTCGGTGCCGGGCGCGGCCGTGTACGCCAGGATCCGCAGGTCGGTGCCGACCACAGTGAAGATGTCACAGTCGAGGGTGACCGATCCGACGACCGGGTGCTCGAAGGTCTTGAGCTTGCTGCGGTCCTCGACCAGCACGCCGTCGGCCCACATCCGGGCGAACGGCTCGCTGGCGTTCTCCAGCTCGGCGATCAGCGCGAGCACGGCGGGGTCCTCGGGGTACCGGATGCGGGTGGCCCGCAGGTCGGACACCAGCGCCCGCTGCAGATATTCGCGTTCGGCCGGGGTTCGTACCGCGCAGAGCCGGCTGCCGGCGAACTCCTCCCGGATCAGGTTTCGGTCCGGGCCGGCTTCGCCCAGCAGCGCCTCCCAGGCCGGGTTGGCGGTCAGCAGCCGCCAGTACGAGGTGTAGACGCCGACCGCCGCGTCGGACATCCTGGCCACCATGCGGGACACGCTGTCCGGGATGTGGGTCGGCACCGTGGCCGGCAGCGGCGCCGGGAGACCGGCCGCGACGTACAGCTGGCCGCGCTCCAGCTCGGACAGCTGCAGCACCCGGGCCAGGGCGGCGACGACCTGCTCCGACGGGTGATCGGCGCGGCCCTGCTCCAGCTGGACCAGATAGTCCACCGACAACCCGGCCAGCATCGCCACCTCCTCGCGGCGCAGGCCCCGGGTACGGCGCTGCCCGACCGGAATGCCGGCGTCGCCGGGCTGGAGACGGTCACGCCACGCGCGCAGCAGCGATGCGAAGTTCATCCGGCCCACTGTAATCCGGCGTCCGCGCGGCTGGGTGGTACCAGCGTCGCTACCCAGCCGACCGCCGGCCGTGTCACGGTCGGTGCATGACCACAACATTGATCACTGGCGGCAACAAGGGCCTCGGCCACGAGACGGCCCGGCGGCTCGCCGAACTCGGCCACCGCGTCGTCATCGGCGGACGCGACGCCGGCCGGACCCGGCAGGCCGCCGAGGCCCTCGGCGTCGACTGGGTCACCCTCGACGTCACCTCCGACGCGTCGGTGGCCGCTGCCGCGGCCGATCTGAGGGTACGGTTCGGCGGCCTGGACGTGCTGATCAACAACGCCGGGATCGCCGGCATGATCGGCGACCTGGAGAAGTTCGACGCCCCCGAGGTGCTGTCGGTGCTGAACACGAACACGGTCGGCGTGGTCCGCACGATGCACGCGTTCCTGCCGCTGCTGCGCGAGTCGGATGCCCCGGTCGTCGTCAACGTCAGCAGCGGGCTCGGGTCCTTCGGGGTACGCGCCGACGAGGCACGGGTGGAGCGCTCGATCCCGTCGCTCGGGTACTCGGCCAGCAAGGTGGCGCTGAACATGCTGACGACGATGTACGCCCAGTTCCTGCCGGAGCTGCGGATCAACGCGGTGGACCCGGGCTGGACGGCCACCGACCTGAACGGTCACTCCGGGCCGCAGACGGTGACCGAGGGCAGCGACATCATCGTGGCGCTCGCCACGGCCGGGCCGACCGGCACGTTCTCCGACCGGCACGGCCCACTCCCCTGGTGACTCAGGGCATCAGTTCGACGTACCCGCCGGCGCCGTGCACCCGGATCCGCTGACCGTCCTGGATCAGGCGGGTGGCGTGCTCCACGCCGACGACGGCGGGTAGTCCGTACTCCCGGGCGATCACCGCCCCGTGCGTCATCAGGCCGCCGACCTCGGTGACCAGGCCCGCGACGGCGACCAGCACCGGCGTCCAGCTCGGGTCGGTATAGGTGGTGACCAGGATGTCACCCGCTTCGAGTTCCGTCTTCGCCATGTCGAGAACGACCCGGGCCCGGCCCTCGACGGTGCCGGCCGAGACCGGCAGGCCGACCAGGGCGCCCTCCGGCACGTCGTCACGCTGGTAGGACCCCATCACGGCCTCGCCGTCGGAGGTGAGCACCCGGGGCGTGGTCAGCGTCTCGAACGTCCGGAACTGATCCCTGCGCTGGCGGACCAGGTCACGGGCCGGCTCTTTCCCCCGCACCACCTCGTGGAACTCGTCGAAGGTCAGGAAGAACGCATCCTCCGGGTCGGGAAAGACCCGGGCGGCCTCGGCCAGCAACGCTTGCTTGTACACGAAATACCGGCACACGATCCAATATTTTGGATATTCCCGATAGCCGATGAACGTCCGCAATCGCTCGATCATCGCCGACGTCTCGGCGGCCTTGCTCTCCCCGTCCGGCAGCGCGCGCAGCCGTTCGAGGACCTCCTGCGCCTTCGCCGACGCCCGCTGCCGGCCCTGTTCGAACCGCCGCCCGGCCGCGCCTCGCTCCCCGTTCTTGACGCTGTCCAGAATCACCGGGATCAGGGTGGCCGGGCGCTCACTCCACCGCGGCCGGGTGATGTCGATCTCGCCGACGCACCGCATTCCGTACCGATCAAGATAGCCCTCGATGGCCTCGCGCGCCTGGGCACCGCCCGCGACCGTCGGCAGCTTCTCCAGGAAGTCGTCGCCGGCCGACGCCAAGAACTCCACCACCTGCGGAAACTCCCGGATCACATCGGCGAGGTCAAGCAGCGCCAGCCCCATCTCCGAGGTGATGTTGCCGGGCGCCGACAGCGTCAGCGTGTCGGCCGCGTTCGTCTCACCCAGCCACTCGGCCAGCCTGTCGTTGAGCCACCAGGTGGCACCCATCCCCGCCATGATCGCCTGAATGCTCAGCGAATCCGACAAGAACCGCTTGTGCCCTTCGAACGCCGCCAGCAGGAACTCGAACAGCGCCGTCCCGGACTTCCCCGCGATCTCCCGCCGCAGCGCCACGATGTCCGCCTCGCTGCGCACGATCAACTCCGCGACGATGGCCGGATCGGTGGAGATCTGCGCACTTCCGCCGCCATGCGGCGGTCCTTCAAGACCCACTTCCGGGTACGCGGGAACGAACCCCGCATCGAGGACAGTTCGCAGTGCGTCGGCCACGGCCGGATCACCCTTGCCCATCACCTCCAGGAGCCCGTCGCGCTTCGACGGGGTACCCAGGGCGCGGGTCACGTCGACGAACAGCCGGCCGCCGGCCTCCTGCATCGGAGCCATCGCCGTGCGCTGCCACATCGACCACCCGAGCGGCTTCATCGCGTCGGTCATCATCTGCTGGTGGCCCACGGAGACGTACACATGAGGGTCTTGATCTGGGGTTTGAGGTGTCGGGAAGAGGGTGGTGATCGGGCGGCTCTGCACGATCTGGAAACCGCCGCCGGCCAGGCACCACTCGATGTCCTGCGGGCGGCCGAAGTGGGCCTCGATGCGGCGGCCCAGGTGGGTCAGCGCTCGGACCTGGTCGTCGGTGAGCGCGGGTGTGCCGCCGGCGTGCGTCCGGGTGACAATCGTGTCGTCGCGCACGGTGAACAGGTCAGGGTTGACCCGGCCGGCGACCAGGTCCTCGCCGAGCCCGGGGACGGCCTCCACCGAGCTGGTCCGGCGGTTGCCGGTGAGCGGGTCGGCGGTGAAGAGCACGCCGGACGCCTGCGGAACGACCATCTTCTGGACGACGACGGCCATCGCGACCGTGTCTTGGTCGATGTGGTGGTGCTCGCGGTAGGCGACCGCGCGGCCGGTGAACAGCGACGCCCAGCAGAGGGTGACGTGCCGCAGGATCTCGGCCGGGCCGACGATGTCGAGGTAGCTGTCGTGCTGGCCGGCGAACGAGGCCGCCGGGAGGTCCTCGGCGGTGGCGCTGGACCGGACGGCGTAGGCAGCACCCGGCTCGATCTTGCTGGTGATCGCGGCGGCGAGATCGTCCGGGATGGTGAGGCCGTCTTTCAGTACCGGTGGCACCACCCGCCGGAAGGCGTGTGTCGTCACGCAGAAGCCGGCGGGCACCTCGACACCGTCGAGGCGGGTCAGCGCGCCCAGGTTCGCGCCCTTGCCGCCGACCAGCGCGACCTGTGTCTCGTCGACCTGATCCAGGTCGATCACGTATTGCTCCATCATCGCGAATCCCCCCGAAACCACGGTGCCAGTCCGAGCGACGATTCTTCGGCAAAGCAGGGGTCTTGCCGCAAGCCCCCTGGTGCGATATATGTTGAACATGGCAGGGAGATCATTCTCCTTGCCTTTTCGCGTTCTATCTCAGGGCATCGCCGGTGCTCATCGGGGCCGGGGTGGGCGTGGGCGGGCGGCTATCCAGGCTTCCACTTCGGACGCGAGCCACAGCTTGCCCTGCGCCAAAGCGGCGACCGGGGCGGGGAAGTCGTCACCGCTGGTCAGCTGATAAACGCGCTGCCGGCTGATCCCATTCAGCCGTTCACCGATCTCGTGGGCGCCCATGAGGTCAAAGGCCATGCCATCGACCATAAGCCAGACTGTCACCCTGCCGTCGCACAGACGCGCTGTCCACACGGTGACGCCGTAACCCCTCGTGCTCATCGCGATGGCGGGCACCGCGACGCTGTGCGCGCTGATGTGGCACCTGGCTCCCCGCCATGGTGATTCAGCTCCACTGAGCACACACCCACCGAAGAAGATCACGGTCAATGCCTTGCTCAATGGTCAAGAAACGTTGACCATTGAGCGTATGCCTGACGATGAGCTTCCCGAGACATTCCACGTCACCACGGACGAGCAGTTACGCGCCGTCTCCAATCTCACGCGCCACCGGATCATGGCGGTGCTGCGCTTCGAGCCCGCGACGATCACGCAGATCGCCGAGCGCGTGGGCCTGGCGAAGGGAAGTTCCAGCTACCACGTGCGGCTGCTGGAACGGGCCGGCCTGGTGACGGTGGTTCGAACCCGGAAAGTCCGTGGGGTCATCGAGCGCTACTACGCGATGGCCGCACGGTCCATCGAGCTGCCGGACCCGGGTGAGGGCGGCCCCGATGTGCTGATGCGGCATGCCGTGGCAGACCTGGAGGCCGCGCCGGCCGATGGCGAGCGGCAGGTCCGGATGGCGCATCTGCGGCTCACCGAGGAGCAGTTCGCAGAGCTGGGTGCGCGGTTGCAGGCCCTGGCGGACGAATACCGGAAGCTGTCCGATTCGTCGCTGCCGGACGTGTCACTCGTCTTCGCGCTGTTCCGGCCGGCGCGGCCTGCGCGGGCCGAGCGGGAGGCGAAATGACGACGTTGCCGACCGGCTTCAACCGGCTGTGGACCGCGCAGACGATTTCCTCGCTCGGTGACGGGGTGATGCATGCCGCGCTGCCGCTGCTCGCGCTGACGCTGACCCGGGATCCGATGGCGCTTGCCGTCGTCACGGCCGCCGGGACGCTGCCATGGCTGTTGTTCGGCGTGCTCGGCGGTGCGCTGGTGGACCGCTGGGACCGCCGGCGCACGATGTGGGTCACGGACGCGGCGCGTGCGGTGCTGCTGGCGATTCCGGCGGGGGCCGCCGTGCTCGACGTGCTGAGCATTCCGCTGCTCGCGGCCGTCGCCTTCCTGCTCGGCGTCGGCGGACTCTTCTTCGACACGGCCGCCACGGCCTATCTGCCGGATCTGCTCGGCCGCGACCCCGCGCTGCTGGAACGCGCCAACGCCCGCCTGCGAACCACCCAGACCGCCGCGTCCGGCTTCGTGGGGCCGCCTGCGGGCAGTGCCCTGCTCGCGCTCGGGCGGTCGGTTCCGCTGGTCGCCGACGCGGTGTCGTTCGCACTCTCCGCACTGCTCGTCCGGTCGCTGCCCGCCACGTCCCGGCCCGTATCGCCGGCCCGTGAGTCGCTGCTGCGGCAGGCCCGGGCCGGCGCCGCGTACGTCTTCCGGGACCGGTTGCTGCTGGGCCTCGCGTTGCGGCCGGCGGTCGGGAACATCGCTTTCGTCGCCGTGGAGACCGTCCTCGCGCTCTTCGCGCACGACCGTCTCGGCCTCGCCACCTTCGGCTTCGGCCTGCTCCTTACCGCGGAGGCCACCGGCGGTCTACTCGGCGCGGGCATCGCTTCCTTCCTCAGCCGGCGACTCGGCACCGGGACCGCGCTGACCTGCACGGCCGCGGTCGAAGGGTTCGCTATTCTTGGGCTTGCCTCCGCCCCGAATCCGTACGCCGCCGGTGTCGCGCTCGCCGTCTGCGGAGCGGGCATGGGCGCCACCATGGTGCTCGCCCCCTCCCTCCGGCAGGCGATCGTCCCCGCACACCTGATGGGCCGGGTCACCTCGACGTCCCGCATGCTCGCCATGTGCGCCGCCCCGTTCGGCGCCTTCCTCGGTGGCTGGCTGGCCGCCACGTCCGACGTGCGCACCCCGCTGTACGCCGCCGCCGGCCTCCTGCTCACCATGACTGCCGTCACGGCGACGATGACCAACAACCGCCGGGTCGAGGCGGCGCTGCGCGGTGCTGCCGCGGACGACGGCTCCGTTCGACGGGACACCGCCGACCTGTTGTGACGCTCGTGGTTTACCGCGCGCGTACCCTCTCGTAGAGCCCGTTGGCGGCGGCCGTGAACACGGCGACGTAGTCGATCCGGTCGGGAAGCGTTGACCACTGGTCGCGGATGCCCTCGTTGAGGGCGAGCAGTTCCAGGACGAGCTGCTGCGGATCCGTACCCTCGGCGATCTCCCCCGCGGTGATGCGCGTGCGTACGAAGGGGACCAGCGTATCCAGCGCGGCCTCGAGGTTGCGCCGGGCGCGGCCCTGCACCGGATGACCCTCGATGCGCGAGGCGCCGGTGAGCATGACCCGGAATCGCAGCAGGTCAGGCTCCTGCGCGGCGAGACGCACGACAGCGATGAATTCGTCGAACAGGGCGCGCACCGAGTCGGAAGGCAGCTTGATCGCCTGGTAGACCTCTTCACGGCGCTCGACGACGGCCATGAAGAGGTCGTGCTTGGTGGCGAAGTGGTGCAGCACCCCGGCGTCCGTCACCCCGGCCGACCGGGCGATGTCGGCGATCCGGGTGCTCTCGTACCCTTTGCGGCCGAACTCGTCGGTGGCGGCGACGAGGATCCGGTTTCGCCGTGCGTCACCGCGGGCCAGCCGGTGATCGCCGCTGGGGGGAGGCTCTGAGCTTTCCACCCCGAAACCGTACGAGATGTCGTCTCAGGTGATGCCGGTGGACCTGGACGAATACCTGATCTACCGACTAACTTAGTCGCCACTAGGTTTGGACCCTCGCCGACCGGGCTGCCGTCATCAGATAACAGGAGGTCGCGTGAGCGCGATCATCGCCGGAACCTACAACTCCAGGGACACCGGAGGCATCCCGCTCACCGCGGGCGGCTCCACGCGCGCCGGAGTGCTGTACCGGTCGGACGCCCTCGCCGGCACCACCGACGACGGCATCCGCACCCTGACGGCGAGCCCGATCGGTACGATCGTCGACTTCCGCAGCGACTTCGAGAAGACCGGCGCGCCGAACCGGATCGGCACGGCACGCCACTTCGCCACCGTGGAACTACCGCTGCTCGACGGCTCACTGACGGGCATGCCGTCAGCGGCCGGCCTCGACGAGGCCGCGATGCGACAGGTCTTCGCGCGCCTCCCCTCGCTGGCGGACATCTACATCCGGATGCTCGGCTCGGCCGCCGGAACCTTTGCCGAGGTCGCCCGGCTCGTCGCCAGGCCGTCCGACGAAACCCACGGAGGCGTGCTCCTGCACTGCACGGCCGGCAAGGACCGCACCGGCGTGGCCGTGGCCCTGCTGCTCGACGCGGCGGGCGCGGACCGCGGCGCTGTCATCGCCGACTACGTCCTCAGCGAAACGAATCTCGCCGGCGAGTGGACCGAACACATGCTGGCGCGCCTGAAGTCCTGGGGAGCACCTCTCATCCCGGCGATCACGGACCTGGTCACCGCCACACCGCCGGAGGCGATAAAGGCCGCTTTCGCATGGCTCGACGAGCGTGGCGGCTCAGGTGAATATCTGCGCGGCGGCGGCCTCTCCGACGCCGACCTCAGCGCCCTGCGCGCGCGCATCGCCGGCGACCCCCGGGCCGATGCCGCTGATGGTGGCCATGACGGGTCCCACCTCAGATGACGGTGGTGCCGCCGTCGGCGACCAATTCCATGCCGTTGACGTAACTCGAGTCGTCCGACGCGAGGAACAGCGCGACCGACGCGATCTCCCCGGGGCGGCCCATTTCCCGCCGCGGGATCACCGATTCGAACTGCGCCTTCATCTGCGCGTCCATCACCCCCTCCATCATCGGCGAGGCGACCTGGCCGGGCGTCAGCACGTTCACCCGGATGCGCCGGTCCCTCAATTCAGAGACCCACACCCGTGCGTACGCCGGAAGCACGGCCTTGCTCGCGGCGTACACGCTCCAATTCGGGTATCCCCGCAGCGACGCGTTCGACCCGGTCATGAGAATCGAACCGCCGTCGTTGAACAGCGGCAGCGCCTTCTGGACCGTGAACAGCGTGCCGCGCGCGTTCAGTGAGAAGGCGGCGTCGAACTGCTTCTCGGTGATCTCGCCGAGCGTGCCCTGCTCGCCCGTGCCGGCACTGGCCCACAGCACATCGATCGTGCCCTTTTCCTGTTTGACGGTCGCGAACAGCCGGTCCAGATCATCGAGATCGGCTGAGTCGGCCCGCACGGCGGTGACGTTCCGGCCGATCAGCTTCACGGCTTCGTCCAGCGCGTCCTGGCGCCGGCCCGAGATGAAGACGTGCGCCCCTTCGTCGACGAACAACTTCGCACCGGCCAATGCCATCCCGCTTGTCGCGCCGGTGATCACCGCAACCTTGCCGTCGAGCTTTCCCACGAGTACTCCATTCACCTGCCGCGCCGATGCTATGTACACCGATCTGCGTACTTAACCTAGCGGCCGGTCGCGGAGGCCGCAAGCTATGCACACCGATCGGTACCCAAATGGGCTAAGCTGCGGAGGTGACAGAGCTGGAGAAGGGTCCGCGAGGCCTGCGCCGCGGCAGGGGCGCACGGGAGCGCATCCTGAGCGCGTCCGAACAACTGTTTCGCGAACAGGGCATCAACAGCACCGGCATGGACCAGCTCTGCGCGGTCGCCGAGGTGTCCAAGCGCACGCTCTACCAGCACTTCACCGGCAAGGACGAGCTGATCGCCGAGTGCCTGCGCCGGTTCGACCCGGATGTCCTGCCCGAAGTGTTCGGCCGCACCGACCTCACACCTCGCGAACGACTGCTCGCCGTGTTCGACGTGCACTCGCCCCTGTGCCCGTTCATCGCGGCGGCCGTCGAGATCCCCGATCCGGGCCATGCGGCGCGCGTACACGCCCGTGACTACAAACTGGCCTTCGCCGCCCGGCTCACCGACGCCGCCCGCGAGGCCGGCGCTGACGACCCCGAACAGCTGGGCGAGCAACTGGCGCTGCTGCTGGACGGCGCCTCGGCCCGAGGCCGGGTCCTCAACACCGAAGCGTTCACCACCGCCGCCGCCATCGCCGCCGTCCTCGTCGACAACGCCATCCCGGCCTCAACAATGAAAATGGCATAAGCGTGCGGGAGGTGGGATTCGAACCCACTCAGCGATGCACCTGCTTTACAGGCAGGCCCGACTCTCCGGCGTCGGCGCTCCCGCGGGGCGATCGGGCGGAGTCGAACCTCGTGGGCGGTCGCTGATCAGAGACTGTCGAGGATGCGCTCCAGGTCGCGTTCGCCCTCTCGCGTCTGTACGCCCGCGGCGAGCTGCTTATGGGCCGACGCGACCATGTCTTCGGTGAACAGGGAGAACAGGGCGGCGTTCTCCACGGCGTACGCCTGGCGGGGGATTTTCGGGGTGATGGTTTCGACGGTGGCCTTGATGGCGGCGACGACCTCGGGGCGCAGGCGGGCGATCCTGCGCGCCAGCCGGTCGACGAAGGCGTCGATCTCGTCGGCGGGGACCGCACGGTTGACCAGGCCGTAACGCTCGGCCAGCTCGGCGCCGACCAGTTCGCTGCCGAGAAGCAGTTCCAGGGCGCGTTCCCGGCCGAGCAGGCGGGCCATGTTCACCGTTCCGCCGCCGCCGGGAAGGATGTCCATCACGGCCTCGGGCTGGGCCTGGCCGGACCGGCCGATCGCCGCGAACCTCATGTCGAGGTACAGGAGAAACTCGTTGCCGGCACCCCGGGCGAAGCCAGCGAGCTTGCCGATGGTGACCTGCGGGAGGCTGCGCACCTCGTCGCTCATGGCCTCCAGGATGTTCATGCCGTCCGGGACGGGTACGTCCGGCGCTGCGGCGATCGCGGCGGCAGTGGCGGCGGGCAGCGCAGCCGGGTCGGTGAGGTACGCCATGTCGCCGTGCGCGCTGAAGAATTCCGGGTCGGCGCTGTCAAAAACGATGACCCGGACGTCGGTGTCGTGGCGCACCCGGTTGACGAAGCCGCGCAATGACGGCAGCAGGACGCCGTCCATCAGGTTCAGCGGCGGGTGGTCGAGGGTGACGGCCGCGACACCGTTCTCCACCGTGATCCGCAGACCGGCCAAGTCGTCGTAGGTCATATAAACTCCTTCAATAACTGGGGAGCCTCCCCGCTAAGAGTTTGTGGGGACTGTCCCCACTTAGTCAATGGGGAGTGACCTTGGTCAAAGCACGCCCGCTTCGCGCCGACGCGCAGCGCAACCGCGACGCGATCCTGGCCGCAGCGCGCGAAGCGTTCGAGGAGGACGGAGTGTTCGCCTCGCTCGACGCGATCGCAGTGCGCGCCGGGGTCGGCAACGCCACCCTCTACCGAAACTTCCCCACCCGCGACGACCTGCTGGCCGCGGTCATCGAGGGCTTCTTCATCCAGGCGCTGAAGGAGGCCGACGAGTTGTCCCGCGCGCTGCCGCCGGGCGAGGCACTCCGCGAGTGGCTGGTGCGAGTGAGCTGGGGCATGCGGATCTGGCACGACCTGCCGGCCTGCCTCGCCACCGCGCACCAGGACGACGCCTCGCCACTGCACTCGGCGAACGCGCCGCTGGTGGAGCGGGGCGGCGTCCTGCTGGACACCGCCAAGAAGGCAGGCGACGTGGCCAGCGAGATCACCGCGAACGAAGTCTTCGAAATGGTCCTCGCCCTGTCCTGGGGCATCGACCGGTTCGGTGACGACGAGGCGAAGGCGCGACGCCGGGTAACGATGACGACGGCAGGGATCTTCGCCTGAACAAACCGCCATCCCGCCCATCTGCGGTGGTAGAGCCGACGGGATTCGAACCCGCACCTTCCGACTTGAAAGGACGGCGACCTGACCGTTTAGTCGACGGCTCCCCGCGTGTCCGGCGCTGGATTCGAACCAGCGGCCCCCGCCGTGTCGAGGCGGTGCTCTGACCAGCTGAGCTAGCCGGACGGGAGCGGATACCCGATTCGAACGGGTGACCTCCGGGTTATGAGCCCGGCGCGCTTCCTGACTGCGCCACTTCCCACAGCTGAGCGTCCCTCCGCGAACTCGGCGATCGTGAAACTCGCCGTCGCTACGCCGCACATCACTGACCAGATCCGACCGGCGGGAGGAGCCGGCGCGATGACGGCGATCCGCGCAAGATCAGCTAGTCAGGAACGGCCTACACTGCGCCGGTGGCGTTGAACAAGAGGACGTATCGGGTCGTCGACGGTGAACAAATCGAGGGCACCTGGCGGCCGATTTTCATCCGCAACGGTCCGAGCTACTTCCTGACGGACCTACTGATCTTCGCTGACGGTGCGATCGACTGCTGGGACTGGGTAGATCTCGACGGGCTACGACAGAAGCTGGAGTCGGGGTGGGTCGCCACGCATCTCGAACCCGGCATGGAAGCCTCGGCTCACCACCTCGCGAGCTGGCGCTTCGACGAGCCGCAGATCTGGGTGACAGCAGAGGAACTCCTCGGAGAGGTCGCCGACGAGATCGATCACCTCAATGATCGGCCCGACTCCACAGGCCGCTGTCTGCAGGCGTTGGACCGATACCTGGAAACTCGGCTGGAAACGGACCGGCAACTGCTACGTGCGGCCTACCTGGCTGTTCCCGAGCATATGCGGCACTATGCGCTCGGCGACATGGATGCGAAAGACCAGCCGTTGCGGGTGCTATGCACACCCGTCGGGGAACACACCACCCACGACGAGCTCGTAACGGAGGCGATGCACGCCGAGGCCCACGAGTACTTCGACGAACGGCAGAGATCAGTCAAGGAATGGACCGAATCCCGCCCCATTGACGGCCCGAAGCAGGCGCAGGATCCCACGGTCAAGCTGGCATCGATCCCCGGCAAGTGGCGAACAGAGCCAGGAATCGAGTGCCTGCGCAACGAGTACCCGACCACGATCGACATCGGCGGCGACACCTACGCCAGCGCCGTGCACGCCTACTGGGCGCTGGCTACCACTGATGAGAGCACCCGCGCAGCGATCCATCGCACCGCAATGGCCCTCAGCGTCGAGCGCGCCGTCGGCCAGGCGCCGCTCCGGCCAGATTGGCCTCACCTTCGCCTGGCCGCTATGCGTGCAATCTTGCATGCCAAGTTCAGCCAGCACCCGGAACTCGCGGCCGTACTCGTCGCGACCGGCGATGCCCGCATCGAGTACAACATCAGCTCGGCGTATTGGAGCGGTGGCACGAAGGGTCGCAATTGGCTCGGTCGGCTGCTCGAACTTGTCCGGTCCGAGATCGTGGCAGAACGAGCGGGCTTCGCCCCATAGCCGGTCAGGCACGCGGCTTCTCGTCCGGTTGCCGCACGGCCGTCGCCGCCGAACACCGGACACCGGACACCGGACACGAGCGACTGTCGTGCGGGCTCCTGCCAGCCTTGTCGGGATGCCCGGATTCGAACCGGGGGCCTTCCGCTCCCAAAGCGGACGCGCTACCAAGCTGCGCCACATCCCGGATCGCATCCGCACCACCGACCTCCAACCCCTGATGTGGTGCGCGCGAGTGCCCCCGGGGTCACGTCCGCTGGCGTGGTGTAAGAGGCGGCCAGCGCTGATCCGTGTGTGTTGATCTTATGCGGCGATCGCGGTGGTTTCGACGATTTCGGTGTCGTGTTGCTCGGTATCGATGCTGGTCAGGCGTGCTTTACGGAGAACATCAAGGCCCATGTAGCGGCGTCCTTCGACCCATTCGTCGGTTTGCTCGGCCAGGACCGCGCCGACGAGGCGGATGATCGCGGCCCGGTTCGGGAAGATCCCGACAACGTCGGTGCGGCGCCGGATCTCCTTGTTCAAGCGTTCTTGCGGGTTGTTCGACCAGATCTGACGCCACAGCTCCCGCGGGAACCCGGTGAAGGCGAGCAGGTCACCGCGGGCGTCGTCGAGGTGCTCGGCCGCGTCGGGGAACTTCGCGGCGATCGTGTCGAGAACCCGCTCGAACTGCGCCCGGACAGCGTCGGCGTCGGGCTGGTCGAAAATCGTACGGACCAGCGTCGCGACCCACGGCTGTGCGCTCTTCGGGACCTTCGCGAGCAAATTACGCAGGTAGTGGGTGCGGCAGCGCTGCCACTGCGCCCCCGGCAGCGCGGCGCCGATCGCGTTGACCAGACCACGGTGAGCGTCGGAGACGACCAGACGGACCCCGGACAGCCCACGGGCGGTCAACGAGCGCAGGAACGCCAGCCAGCCGGCACCGTCCTCGTCGGACGTGACGTCGAGACCCAGTACCTCACGGCCGCCGTCACCGTTGACACCGACCGCGACCAGGGCGTGCACGTTCACCGTCCGGCCGTTCTCCCGCACCTTGATGACCAGGGCATCGACCCACACAAACGTGTACGGGCCGGCGTCCAGAGGCCGGTTACGGAACGCCTCGACCTGGACATCGAGGTAGCGGGCCATCTCCGAGACCTGCGACTTCGACAGAGACTTGACGCCGAGCTGCTCGACAAGTTTCTCCACCCGCCGTGTCGACACACCAAGCAGATACGACGTCGCGACCACACTGACCAGGGCCTGTTCAGCCCGGCGCCGGTGTTCGAGCAGCCAGTCCGGAAAGTATGAACCCGTGCGCAGTTTCGGGATCGCCAACTCGACCGTGCCGGCCCGGGTGTCCCACTCCCGCTGGCGGTATCCGTTACGCGAGTTGGTGCGCTCGTCGCTGCGTTCGCCGTAGCCGGCCCCGCACAGGGCGTCGGCCTCAGCAGACATCAACGCGTCCGCGAAAGTTTTCACCATCACCCGCAGTACATCAGGGCTCGCCGATTCCAGATGCTGGCCCAGCAGCTCAGCGACGTTCAAACTCTCTGTTGCGGCCATCGCAGGTCTCTCCTTCGTGATCTTCAAGCAATCCGAAGGATCTGCGGTGGCCGCCTCTTACGTCCCGGAAAGTCCAGGTCGTACACCACTTCGGTGGACGTGACCGCCCCCGGCAGGATTTGAACCTGCGACTCCCTGATCCGTAATCAGGTGCGCTGTCCGCTGCGCCACGGGGGCATGGTGTTACGTGCCGTCGAGCGGGATCGAACCGCTGACCTCAGAGTTATCAGCTCTGTGCTCTGACCGGCTGAGCTACGACGGCGCGGAGCCGGGAGGATTCGAACCTCCGGTGGTGGTGACCACTCCGTGTTAGCAACACGGCGCATTAGGCCTCTCTGCCACGACTCCAACGTGCTGCTGCGCGCCACCGGCGGGACTCGAACCCGCGCCCTCCGATCGACAGGCGGATGCTCTCCCTCTTCAGCTACGGCGGGCGCTCCCCCACGGGAGCTTCGCCGGCACATCTGGCCGACCGGGACATGATCAGCGGTGGGCGAGGGTTGCCCAGGCTGGGGTTGCCGGTTGGACCAGGAGCCGCATCCGGGCTTCGTCCGGGGTGCGGTCCGCTTTGCGCTGGTTGCAGGGCGAGCAGGCGGCGACGGTGTTGGCCCACGTGTTCCGGCCGGCGCGGGAGACCGGCAGGATGTGGTCGACGGTGTCGGCGCGGCCGGTGCAGTACGCGCACCGGCGGTTGTCACGCTTGAGGACGCCCTGCTTGGACCAGGCGGGGCCGGTCCGGGCGTGCCGCCAGCGGGTGACGACGTATCGGACGAGCCGGACGGCGGTCGGCATCGGGTAGACGCCGATGAGCTTGTCCGGCTGGGCTTCGGCGACTTCGGCGACCTGGCGGACGAGCATCCGGATCGCGTGGCGCAGGCTCACCCGTTGAAGTGGCATTTCGTCGGCGTTGAGCACTAAGACGTCCGTCATTCGGGCTCACCTCCCATCGTGATCAAGAGCCGGGCCGGACGGATGAAAAGACTGTGCAGACCCGGCCGGATTCGAACCGGCGTCTCCAACGTGAGGGGCTGGCGAGCGTTCCGCTGCTCCACGGGTCCATGCCGGGCTGACGTGCCCGGCTCCCCGCCGGCGATCTGCCGGCGGGTTACTCATGCCATTTCCACTGTTGAGTTCTCAAGTGACGAGTCCATGCCCATGAAAGGGGACGAAAAGCAGGGGCGACAGGATTCGAACCTGCAACCTTCGGATTTGGAGGCCGCTGCGCTACCGAATTGCGCCACGCCCCTAGGAGGAATTGTCGGTGAAATGGAAGAAGCCGCCTTCCCTGTCGGGGAGGCGGCTTCGGCGCTGTGCGCTTCTGCGGGCGCTAGGAGCGCCTCCCCTGACCGGGCTTGATGATGCTGACCTGCTCTTCAGGACTGCCGAAGGCATAGGACAGCGAGCCCGGCAGCACATGCTGCGGGTTCGTGTCGGTGTGCCAGCGGCGCATCTTGAGCTCCTCAGTTCGTAGGTCTTGTAGTGGAGACAATAGATATCGGTGCGGATTGGTGCAATCATTTTTCCCGGTGATCGAGCGGTTCTTCTCGATCACTTGGCTAATTATGGGGAGAGGCCGGCGGCGCGTCAAAGCTATTTAATTGGTCGCCGATGACGGCGAGGAGCTGGAGTTTGTCGTAACTCTCGCTGCCCGGGATCGCCGTGTAGACGAGCAAGGCCTGGGACGCGGCCGGGTCGACCAGGGCCTGGCAGGTCAGGTCGATGGGGCCCAGCTCCGGGTGGATGAACCGTTTGACCTCGTTGAAGCCGACTCCTACCTCGTGGTCGTTCCAGACGGCGCGGAATTCCTCGCTCCGGGCGTACAGAAGGCTTTGGAGGTTTGCGGCCCAGGAGTGCGGGCCGCGGCGGGTGACGGTTTCGCGCAGGCCGGCGGCGAAGACGCGGGAGTGCAGGGTGTGGTCGTCGGGGTGGTAGAGAGCGCGGGTGGCCGGGTCGGTGAACCAGCGGTAGCCGATGCTCCGGTCGGGGCCGGTGTAGCGGGTGTTGTCGCCGGTCAGGGCGATGCCGACCGGGGTTTGCCGCAGGGTCTCGCCGAGTTCGGTGACGATTTCGGCGGGGGTGTCGGCGAGGCGGTCGAAGATCCGCAGCATGCCGGGGCTGATGTGGTCGCCGGCGCCGCCGCGCAGGGGTGGCTGGTGGCCGGCGAGGCGGAACAGGTGGTCGCGCTCGGCCAGCGACAGGTGCAGGCCCTGGGCGATCGAGGCGATCATCTGGTCCGACGGGTGTGGTCCACGTTCGCGTTCCAGGCGGCTGTAGTAGTCGGCGGAGATGTGGCAGAGCATGGCGACTTCCTCGCGGCGCAGGCCGGAGGTTCGTCGTCGCTGACCGCGCGGGAGGCCGACGTCCTCGGGTTGCAGGGACTCCCGGCGCCGGCGCAGGAACTCGGCGAGTCCGGCTCGATCGATCACGGTTGTTTCCTCCCTGGCGGTGCGCGTCCGGTCCGTTCTATCACCGGAGCCACGTGTTCAGCCTCGGCCTGCCGATCCCCCCATAACGACGCTCAACCTGGGATCGACAGGCCGTGGCTGGCCGGGCGGATCGGGCTCACGCTGGAGTCGCGCCAGCCAGCGAAGAACGAACACCAGCGGAGAACGAGGAGCAACATCATGGATGTCACCGGGAAACTCGCCGTCGTCACCGGGGCCAGCGACGGCGTCGGGCTGGGCCTGGCGACCCGGCTCGCCGCCGCCGGCGCCGAGGTCGTGATGCCCGTGCGGAACCGCCGTAAGGGTGAGGCGGCGGTCCAGACGATTCTGCGGCAGGTGCCGGGAGCCGTTCTGTCGCTGCGGGACATGGATCTGTCGTCGCTGAGCTCGGTCGCCGCGCTGGGTGCCACGCTGAACGCGGAGGGCCGGCCGATTCACATCCTGGTCAACAATGCCGGGGTGATGACCCCGCCGCAGCGGCAGGTCACCGCGGACGGGTTCGAGCTGCAATTCGGCAGCAACCATCTGGGGCACTTCGCGCTTGTCGCGCATCTGCTGCCGTTGCTGCGCGCCGGTCACGCACGGGTCACCTCGCAGATCAGCGTCGCGGCGAACGCGAACGCGATCAACTGGGACGACCTGAATTGGGAACGGTCGTATGACGGGCGTCGTGCGTACAGTCAGTCGAAGATCGCGTTCGGTCTGTTCGGTCTGGAACTGGATCGGCGGAGCCGATCCGGCGGCTGGGGCATCAGCAGCAACATCTCGCACCCGGGGGTGGTGCCGACGAGTCTGCTGGCCGCGCGACCGGAGGTCGGCCGGGCGAAGGACACCGTCGCGGTCCGGGTCATCCGGGCGCTCTCGCGCCGCGGAATTCTTGTCGGTACGGTCGACAGCGCCCTGCTCCCGGCTCTGCTCGCCGCCACGTCGGACGAGGCGCGCGGCGGGCGTCTGTACGGTCCGAGCGGTCTGGGGAATCTGTCCGGGGCACCCGCTGAGCAGGCCATGTATTCACGGCTGCGCAGCGAGGAGGAGGCCGCACGGATCTGGGAGATCTCGGAGAAGCTGACCGGCGTCCGCTTCCCGGCCGCGGTCTCGACGAGCGCGACATAACCGACAATAATATATTAAGTCGTGGTAACAGTGGCATGATCTGAGGCATGGGCGAGGAGGTCCTGTACCGCAGTGACCGCACCGAGGTCGTCCGCCGGACCGGGCCGGATGGCCTCGCCGGTGTGATCCGTAAGCGAGCCACCGGCGCGGGGACGGTACGGCGCATCGAGCACGAACGTGACGTGTTGCGCCATCTCGCCGGCATCCCCGGAGTGCCCCGGCTCGCGGATCGCCAGCCCCGGCGGATGCTGGTCCTTCAGGACGACGGCGGGCGGCCGGTGGGTTACCCCGTCGAGCGCCTGCTCGCGGTGTTCCGCGCGGTCACCGACACGGTCGCCGCGATCCACCGGGCCGGTGTGCTGCATCGTGACATCACGCCCGCCAATCTGGTGCTGACCGCCGACGGCAGGCCGATTCTGATCGACTACGACCTCGCGGTGATCGGAGCGGCCCGCGGTGATGCGGCCGACGAGCCGGTCGGGACGCTCGGATATCTCGCGCCGGAGCAGACCGGCCGGATCCGGCTCGCCGCCGACCAGCGCTCCGATCTGTACGGGCTGGGCGCCACCTTCTACACCCTGGCCACCGGGCACCCGCCGTTCCCGGGTGACGACGCCCTCGAATTGATCCGGGCGACCCTGGTGGACACGCCGCCGTCACCGTCGTTGCCGGGCCGGCTCGGCGAGATCCTGATACGGCTGCTGGAGAAGGATCCGGACCGGCGGTACCAGAGCGCCGACGGGCTGGCCCACGACCTGTCCCGGACCGGCGACGGCTGGCGGCTGGGCGAGCGGGACTTCCCCGCGTACCTCGCTCCCCCGTCCCGGCTGGTCGGCCGCCATCAGGAGATCCGCCTGCTGACCGCCGCGCTGGACCGGGCCCGGTCCGGTGACGGTCGCACGCTGCTGATCGCCGGGGCGCCGGGGATCGGTAAGAGCACGCTGATCCAGATGCTGCGACCGATGATCACCGCCCGTGGTGGCTGGTTTTCGGCCGGCAAGTACGACCAGTTCCGTACCGGCACCGGCTCGGGCGGCATCACCCGCGCGGTCCGCGGCCTGATCCGGTTCCTGCTCGCCGAACCGGAACCGGGCGCCACCGCCGACCGCCGGCGTCTCGTGGCGGCCCTCGGCCCCAATGCCTCGATGATGGCCGGCGTGATCCCGGAGCTGGCGGCGTTCCTCGGCCCGGAAGCGCTGGGCGGGCCCACCGACCCTCGGGCCAGCCAGGCGCGGCTCAGCGGATCGGCCGTCGCCATGCTCAGGGCGGTCGCCGCGCACCACCCGACGGTGCTCGTCGTCGACGACCTGCAATGGGCCAGCGGCGCCGCGCTGCGCATCTTCGACGCGTTCGTCACTGCCGGCCCGATTCCCGGCCTGCTGCTGGTCGGCATCTACCGCGACGAGGAGGTCGATGCCGCCCACCCGCTGTCGGCACTCGCCGCACGCTGGGAGAAAGACGAGAAAACCACCCCGTGCGTACGCCTCGACGGCCTCAATCGGGCCGGGCAGGCCGAGCTGATCGGGGCCGTGCTGCGGATGCCCGCGGAGTCGGTGACCGCACTCGCGGACGTGATCGCGGTGAGCAGCCACGGTAACCCGTACGCCACGGTGGAGGTGCTCAACGCGCTGCGCGGTGAAGGGCTGCTGGTGCTCGCCGCGGACGGCTGGCGATGGGACTTTGATGAAGCCCAGGCCTTTGCCACCCGGCATCGTGTCCCGCAGCTGCTGGCCGCCCGCCTCGACCAGCAGCCGGAGCAGACCCGGCTGTTGCTGGCCGCGCTGGCCTGCCTCGGTGGTGACGTGCGCCCGGCGTTGCTGGCCACCGCGACCGGGCTGCCGGAGGCGGAGATCGGGTACCGGCTGGCACCGGCGGTGACCGAGGGCCTGGTGGCCACCGACGCTGTCCGCTTCCGGCACGATCTGATTCATCGGGGCGCGTACCACATCCTGGATGACGCCTCACGGCGTCAGCTTCAGCTGTCGATGGCGCGGCGGCTCGCCGGCAGCGACGAGTTCGAGCAGGAGGCGGCCGAGCAGTTCCTCGCGGTCACCGAGCTGATCACGACACCGGCGGAACGGCGGGTTGCCGCGGGTCTGTTGCATGCGGCCGGCCGGCGTACCAATCAGCTGACGAACTACACGGTGGCCGAGGAGTTGCTGGCGGCCGCCTCGCTGCTGTCCGACGGTGTTTCCTGGGACGCCGTCGCCCTGGACCGGCACTTCGCGCTGTACTGCACCGGGCGTCTCGACGAGGCCGACCGGGTCTATCAGGACCTGGTCGGCCGCTCGCCCGACCTGGTCACCCTGGCCACCGCCACGGCGACCCAGCTGAACAGCCTCACCCAGCGAGGACGCGTCCGCGCCGCCATCGACCTCGGGCTGGAGGCGCTGCACCGCTTCGGCATCGACCTGCCGCGGGATCTGGACGCGGAGAACGCGGCGGCGACCGCCGCACTGTATGCGCGGGCGGAGCCGCTGCCGGATGTGGAGACGACGGACCCGGGCATCGTGGCGGCCGGGCGGCTGATCCACCGGATGCTGCCGCCGGCGTTCCTGCTCGACCCGCCGTTGCATTCCTGGGCGGTGCTGCAGGCACATCGGCTGTGGGTACGCCACGGCGTTTGCCCGCCGCTTGTCGGCTCGGTGGGGGCGGCCGTCTGTGTGACCATCGACCAGCACGACGACTACCGCACCGGGTACCTGATCACCCGGCACGTCCTGGCCGTCGGCCTGGAACGTGGCTTCGCCGCGGACACGGCGGTCGCCCAGTACATGCATCTGTGCCTGGCCGCGCACTGGTTCGAACCTCTGGAGGAGATCGCCGAGACGTTCGGCCAGGCCCACGACGACCTGATCGCGGCCGGCGACGTCCAGGTGGCGAGTTTCCTGTCCACCCGGCTGCTGACCATCCTGCTGGAGAGCGCCGATTCGCTGGAGGTGTGCGCCGACGAGATCCCGCCGGCGCTGGCGTTCGCCGAACGGACCGGCAGCATGTACGCGGCAACCACGATGATCGAGTACCGGCAGTTGCTGCGGGCGCTGCGCGGGCAGGCCGAAGGGCCGGACTTCGACGCGGCTGCCCATCTCGCGGCGATTTCGGGGTACGAGCCGGGGCTCGCGACGTACCACACCAACCGAGGACTGGCCGCGCTGATCTTCGACGACGCCGACGGGCTGGAGAGGCATTCAGCAGCGGCGATGGCTCATATCCGGGCTGCTCGGGGCCTCTATGTGTCCGCGCAGGCCCGGGTGTTGCGGTGTCTGAGCCTGAGCGGCCGGGTTCGGGCCGGTTCTCCGGAAACCGCCGAACTCACCGATGCCCGGGACTGGCTGGCCCGGCGGGCCGCTGACGCGCCCCGCAACTTCGGGCCGCTGCTGCGTCTCGTCGACGCCGACCGGGCCTGGGCGCGCGGCGACGCCGCCACCGCGACCAGGGAATTCGACGCCGGACTGGACGAGGTGACCGGGCGGCCGTGGCACCGGGCCATGCTCGCCGAACGCTCCGGGAACTTCCACCTGAGTCAGGGTCTGACCCACACGGCGCACAGCCTGCTGACCGAGGCCCGCGACACCTACCTGCGATGGGGCGCCACCGGCAAGGTGGCCCAGATGCAGGACCGCCACCCGTTCCTGCATGCCGTCACCACGGCCGGCTCGGACAGCCACGTCCACCAGGTCGACCTGCTGGCGATCCTGCGCGCCTCGCAGGCGCTGAGCTCGCAGACCACGGTGACCGGGTTGCAGGCCGCCGTCGGTGAGGCGCTCAGCGCGATGACCGGGGCCACCGACGTACGCCTGGCGTTCCGGCACCGCGAGGACGAGCAGTGGTACGTCTCGGCGATCGCCGGTGGTGAGGCCGGGGTCACCGGGCCGGTCGTCACCGAGGGCCGGCTGCCGATGTCAGCGGTCCGGTACGCACTACGGACCCGGGAGGCGCTGCTGGTCGCCAACGCGATCCACGACGACCGGTTCAGCCGCGACCCGTACCTCGCCGGGCTGGACGCCTGCTCGCTGCTGGTCGTACCGATTCCCAGCCGCAGCGCCGCCGACTCGATCCTGGTCTTGGAGAACCACCGCCAGCCCGGCGTCTTCTCCACCGACCGCCTGGAGACGGTGAAGCTGGTCGCCGGGCAACTCGCCGTCTCCCTGGACAACGCGCTGCTCTACGACTCCCTGGAGAACACGGTCCGGGCCCGCACCGCCGACCTGGCCGCCACGAACCGGGAGCTGGAGGCGGCCAACCGGCTCAAGGCCGACGTCATCGGCATGCTCGGCCACGAGATCAACAACCCGCTCGCGATGATCCTCGGGTACGTCGATCTGGCGCTCACCGACGACATGCCGTCGCAGATCCGGGACCTGATCGCCAAGATCCACCGCAACGCGCAGCGGCTCAACACGATCGTTCACGAGGTGCTCGCGCTGGTCAGCATCGACGCCGGTCGGCTCATCGCCACTCCACGCCCGGTCAGCGTCGCCGACCACATCCAGGCGGCGCTCACCGCCACCGCGACCGCCGGGGTGGCGGTGACCTGTCCGCAGGACCTGGTCGCGGTGGTGCAACCGGGACACCTCGACCACATCCTGACCAACCTGCTCACCAACGCGACCAAGTACGGCGGCGGCGCCACCGCCGTCATCGCCGGCAGCGGCCCGGTCGTGACGATCGAGGTACACGACGAGGGCAGTGGCGTCCCGGCCGAGTTCCGCGACCAGCTCTTCGACCGTTTCGCCCGCGCCGAGCCGACCGCCGGGACCGTGTCCGGGACCGGGCTGGGCCTGTACATCGTGCGGGAACTGGCCCGGGCGAACGGCGGCGACGTCCACTATCGCCCGGCGCCGCGGCAGGGCTCGATCTTCGTACTCACGCTGCCGGCGCCGGGCGTGGCTCTCGTCCTGGAGCACCGGGCGCCGGCGTCCGCGCAGTGCTGAACCGGGTTATCGTCAGACGCATGTCCGATCCTGGCGACGTGCCGCCGCAGATCCTGGAGCGACTGCGATCGATTTGCGCAGGGTTACCGGAGATCGTCGAGGAACCGGCGTGGATCGGCGTGCGCTGGCGGATCCGCAGCCGCACCGTCGCGCACGTCTATGTGCCGGACCCGGACCGTTTCCCGGTCTACGCCGTGCACGTGGCCGACGGCGAGGCGCCGACCGTGATGACGTTCCGGGTGCCCATCGAAGACCTGATGGGCCTGAGCGTCGCCGGGTTCCCGTTCTTCCGCGCGCCGTGGGGCACGAATGTCGCCGCGGTCATCCTCGGCGATCACACCGACTGGACCGAGATCGCCGAGCTGGTCACCGACAGCTATTGCGAGATGGCCCCGAAGTTCCTGGCCGCCCGGGTCAATCCCCTCCTCAGGAGTCGTCAGGACTGAGCCGCACGACTCCGACGACCATCAACATCAGAGCGGGAACGAAGAACAACCCGCCGGTGTCGCGGGCCAGCAGCGGCAGCCCATCGTCGCCATTCCCACGCCTCGCGGATGGAAGATCACCAAGATGGGTCGGATGGGCGACACCGGCGATCACGCGCCGGTGTGCGGCAGCGCGCCGAGCTGCGATCCTCTCCGTCCGTTTCGGCTGCGTTCGGTTTGCAACGCCGGTAAATTCTTGCGCCGAACTATTGACCATGGGCATCGCAGCACAGATTCTGATCCGGCGGCAGCGGAGAGTGATCCTCTTCGGACCGCGTGACATCACCCCTTCCCAACACCCTCCTGGGCGCCACTGACCCGCTTGTGTGAACGAGCACAGAAAGCCTGCAGAGGAGCTGACCGCGTGCCCACGCCGTCACCCCGCCGCCGCACCGGCGGCACGATCCGAGGCCGCATCGCGCGGACCCTGGCCCTGCCGGTGGCTGTCATCCTCGCGCTGCTCGGCGTCATCGCCGCGGCCGAGGCCGGCAACTACCGCGCCGCCGCACGGACCGACCGCGCCGTCACCCTCGACCTCGCCGTGCTCGACCTGGCGGACACCCTGCAGACCGAGCGCGGTCTCGCGCTCGCCCTGCTCGGCGGAACCAGAGAGTTCCGCGCCGAGCTCGCCCCGGCACGCCAAGCCGTCGACCGGCAGCGCGCGGCCGTCGACGACCTGATCGACGAGGGCGGCGACGTCGAGGACCGGGTCGCGGCCGCCGTGGCCCAGCTCCACGGCCTCACCGCGGTTCGTGCCGCCACCGACACCGGCACCGGAGCCCCGGCCGGCACGGCCGGCTTCTACACCACAGTGATCGGCCGCCTGATCAACATCGAGTTCGAACTCGACACCGTCGATGACAGCGAGCTGCGCCGCAACTACGCCACCCTGAGCATGTACAGCGTGGCCAAGGAATCCGCCGCGCAAGAGCGCATGCTGCTCTACGGCGTCTTCTCGGCCGGCCGGTTCGGCCCCGGCGAGTTCGTCCGGTTCGTCTCGGCGAAATCAGCGCGCGACTCCGCGATCCTGGCCTTCAACCAGTACGGCAACCCGGCCGCGGTGCAGGCACAGAACCTGGTGCTGGGCACACCGGACGGCAAGAAGGTCGTCGAGATGGAGAACATCGCGCTGGGCGCAGGCGACGGCCGCAAGCTGAAGGTCGATCCCGACGTCTACTGGGCGGCATCCGCCACCGTGCTCGGCGACCTGCTCCGGGCCGGCACATGGATGGGCACCGTCGCGCAACAGAACGCCGCCAGGATCAAGGACCAGGCGACGTTGCGGCTCGGCGTACTGGTCGCGATCATGGCGCTGTGCGTCGCCGGCGCGATCTACCTGGCCTTCGCGGCATCGCGCCGGCTGGCCCAGCCACTCGCCGCCCTGGCCGAGGAGGCCGGCCGGATCAGCGCCGAATCGCTGCCCGAGGCGGTGCACCTCGTCACCGCCGGCGGCCGCGACACCCGTCCCCCACCAGTCCGGGTGACCCCGGGAGCCAGCGTCGAGGTACGCCAGGTCGCCGAAGCGTTCGAGCAGGTGCAGAACACCGCGTACACCCTCGCCACCGAACAGGCCCGGCTGCGTCTGGCCACCACCGAGTCGCTCGCCAACCTCGGCCACCGCAACCAGGGTCTGCTGCGCCGCCAGCTCGGGTTCATCACCAAACTGGAGAGCGAGGAGTCCAGCCCCACCGGCCTGGCCAATCTGTTCGAACTCGACCACCTGGCCACCCGCATGCGCCGGTACGCCGAAAGCCTGCTCGTGCTGGTCGGCGCGGCCAGCCCGCGGCAGTGGACCGAGCCGATGCCGATCGTCGACGTCATCCGGGCCGCGACCAGCGAGGTCGAGGAGTACCGCCGGGTCACCCTGCGCCGCGTCGACGACGTACTGATCAACGGCTCGATGGTCGGCACCGTCGCGCACATGCTCGCCGAACTGATCGAGAACGGCCTGATCTTCTCCCCGCCCGACGCCGACGTGGAGATCCACGGCCGGATGATCGGCGACGGTTATCTCATCGCGGTCATCGACGCCGGCATCGGCATGAGCCCTCAGGAGATGGAGATCGCCAACCAGCGGCTGCGCGGCGAGGGCGACTTCATCACGGCGCCGGCCCGGTTCCTGGGTCACTTCGTGGTGGGCCGGCTCGCCGCCGAGATCGGCGTCCAGGTGCACCTCACCCCGTCGCCGGTCACCGGAGTGACGGCCCGGCTGGCGCTCCCGGCCGCGGTCACCGCCGGCCGCGAGCCGATCACGGTGCCTGTCGCACCGGTATCCCCCGCCGCGCCGCGGCTTTCGGCGGTGCCGCGGGCCGAGGTCGTCCCGCTGCGTTCCGACACCATCGACTACGTGGTCGTGGCCGACGACACCCGGCAGCTCGTACCGCAGCTGGATGTTGCCGGGCGCACCCGCAACGGCCTGAGCCGGCGCAGGCCGCAGAAGAAGCGGGCCGAAGGTCCGCAACCGGCTCCGGTGGCGAGTCAGCCCCGGTCGGCAGTCATCGCCGACTCGCCGCAGGCGATCCGCGACCGGCTCTCCGCGTTCCGCGCGGGAATGCTGCGCGCCGGCGCAGACGATCCAGGGCGGCCGTGACCCGCCGATGAACAGCAACGGGGAGAACCATGAGCGTTGACACTTCGGCCGCCCACCAGCAGTTCAACTGGCTGCTCGGCAACTTCGTCCAGCGTACCGACGGCGTCCGCGACGCGGTCGCGGTCTCCTCCGACGGCCTGCTGATCGCGGGCTCGGACGGCCTGGGCCGGGCCGAGGCCGACCAGCTCGCCGCGATCGTGTCGAGCCTGGCCAGCCTGGCCCGCAGCGCCTCACGACGCTACGACTTCGACGGCCTGAAAATTATCATGATCGAAATGAGGCGGGGGTATCTGCTCGTCTCGCAGATCTCCGGCGGCAGCGTCCTCGGCGTGGTCGCCGGCAGCGAATGCGATCTCGGCCTGGTCGCCTACGACATCTCGATGCTGGCCGAACGCTTCGGCGCCCTGCTCACGCCGGCACTGATCGCCGAGTCCCGCCAGCACCTACCACGATGACCGACGAGAGGCGGCCGCACCCAGGACCCCTTTATGACAAGAACAAAGACCCTTTGGTACGCCCATTCATGCTCACCGGCGGACGAACAGCGCCGAGGCACGACGGGTTGCGTGTGGAAACCCCACTGGCGGCCGTCCCGGCGGCACTGTCGGCGCCGCTGCGGTTCGAAGCCCGCCGGATCGTCGAGTTGTGCCAGCGGCCGCAGTCCCTCGCTGACCTCGCCGCGGCGCTCAAGGTGCCGCTCGGCGTGGTCCGGGTCATCGTCGGTGACCTGATCACCGACGGCCACCTGCGGATCGAGGAACAACCCGACGTGCTCTCCGTCGACCTGATCGAAAGGATCCGGGATCGTGTCCGCGCCCTCTGACACGGCGGCACCGCCGATCGCCGTGAAGATCGTGATCAGCGGCGGTTTCGGGGTGGGCAAGACGACGTTCGTCGGCGCCATCTCCGAGATCGAACCCCTGATCACCGAAGCCGAGCTGACCGAGAAGTCGATCGGCATCGACGACACCTCCATCGTGGCCGGCAAGACCACCACGACGGTGGCGCTCGACTTCGGCCGG
This sequence comes from Actinoplanes sp. CA-015351, assembly GCF_050955685.1. Lineage (NCBI taxonomy): Bacteria > Bacillati > Actinomycetota > Actinomycetes > Micromonosporales > Micromonosporaceae > Actinoplanes > Actinoplanes sp. CA-015351. The sequence continues at coordinate 3,872,432 of NZ_CP192102.1, read as the reverse complement.
ATCACCCTCGACGACACCCTGCTGCTCTACCTGTTCGGCACCCCCGGCCAGGACCGGTACGCGTTCCTCTGGGACGACCTGGTCGACGGCGCACTCGGCGCGATCGTGCTAGTCGACACCCGCCGGATCGAGGACTGTTTCCCCGCGATCAGCTATTTCGAGGACAACGGGATCCCGTTCATCGTCGGAGTCAACCACTTCGACGGAGGTCTGCGCTTCGACCTGGCCGAGGTACGCGACGCCCTCGGCGTCGACGACGCCGTGCCGATCGTGGAGTGTGACGCGCGATCGCGGGAGTCGGTGAAGGGCGTTCTGGTCGCGCTGACCGAGGAGATCCTGTTCCGGCGGTCTCAGTAGGAGAACGGGTCATAACCGTCGTTGTTGCAGGTCCGGCGCTGCGCGATGCAGTTCTTCACCCGCTGATTCATCGCCTCGGAGCTCCACATCAGAAACGCGTCGCCGTGCATCGACGAGGCGCTCTTTCCGGCCGGGTCGGACGACAGGTAGTAGCCGGCTTTCGAACCGGTGGCGCCGTACGCGATGTCGAAGGTCAGCGCCGGGATTCGCACGGGATGGGCGGCCGGGCAGCCTTCGTTCGTACCGAAAGCGACGTGGTCCTTGTGGTTGGGGCTGTCCAGATGCTTGCCGTCCCAGCAGTCCGGGAACTGCAGCATGAAATGCAGGCTCGCCGGTTTTCCGCAGATCGGCCAGTTGCCGTTGTCGCTGCGTGCGTAACCGTCGACGTCGCCAGGGCCGTAGAAAGCGCAGTAGAACTGGCCCTGCGCGCCACGCGGGGTCGGCACCCGCTTCGTGGCGTCACCGGCGATCATTCGCAGGCCGTTGGGGGTCGGCATGATGCCTGTTGAATTGTCGCGGATCGACCGGTAATAGATCCGGAAACCGGTGGTCTCGACCGGTTTCCTGGTGCCGGCCTCGTAGAGTGTCGGCACCCAGTAGGCGGAATGGTCCACCGCCGGTTCGCAGGTGGTGGCGGTGAACTTCATCAGGTCACCGGCGGTGGTGCCGGCGTCGACCGCTTTGTTCCCGACGAACGAGTGCATGTGCGAGGCGCCCGGCAGACCCGGCACGACGATCGGGTCGTCCGGCAGCCGGTGGCTGTATTCACAGTCGGCCCGGAATTCCGGCAGGTTGCCGGCGTCGCCCGCGGGGTCGGCTGTGGTGTTCCGGAAATCAGCGACCTGAGCGTCCCAGGTGGCCCCGTCCACCGGAATCCAGCCCGTCTTGGCGACGGGCGCTGGCTTCTTCGATGCCGAGACCGAAATCGATGTGGAGGGTTTTACCGAGGGCTTCACTGTGGATTTCGGCGAGCTGGCGGCGGTCGTCGGCAATGGCCGGGCCACGCTCACACCCTGCGCCGGCACATCCGTTCTGCTCGTCCAGACCGCAGTCCCGGCGATCAGGACGACGGCCACACCGGCGGCGGCGACGGCAGAACCCCGCCGGGACGCGGAAGACGGCACAGCTCACTCCCCCATTGACGGTCCACGAAAAGGACGACCGCCGAAAAGGGTAAGCAAGATCCGCCGCGTCCAGAAGCCACTTAAAACGGAGGAAAGAAAAACTGCCCGATGGTACGGAATCAACAAACGCCGCCCGTAAACCGTTATCGGCAGCCGCCGAGCCCGTCATCAACGCACAGGTGATCCATCGACGGTGGCCGCCCGGCGCGCACCTCGGTCAGCTCAGGCCGACAGCCCAGCCGGCGAGGTCGACGCGAGGCAACAGCCGCCCGTCCGGGTCCATGCCGAACTGCACGAGCGGGCTGTCCGCCAGCCGTCCCGGCGTTCCCGGACGCGTCGTCTCGTCCTCCTGCTCCCAGGCTGACTGCTCGATCGCGCCGAGCGCGTTGACGACGTACCCGATGTGGTTGCCGTCGTGCTCCACCAGCAGCACCCGGCTGGTGGACGGGTCGATGTCGGACTGCCGGCCGATCAGCCGGTTGAGGCACAGCAGCGACACCACGGAGTCGCGGTGGGTGAACAGCCCGATCAGGCCGGTTCCGGTGTCCGGCAGCGGCGAGAAGTCGTCCGGGTAGGCAAGGATCTCGGCGATCTGGTCCAGCGGCGTGGCCATCTCGACCCCGGCCCGGTAGGTCAGGTAACTGTTGCTGGCTTCCGCCCCTCCGGCCGGGCGGTCCAGCTGAGTGTTCTCCTGTGCGGTGTTGAGCCGGCCGAGCGCCTGCAATGTCTCGTCGCCGGTGAGCCCGCCCGGGTCGATCACCAGATGCTGGCCGTGCCCGGGGATCATCACCGCGCCACGGAACCGGCCGGCGTTCGGGACCCCCAGTGCGGGAAGGGGACGTACCTGGGCGTCGTCCAGGGTGACGATTTCCACGACCTCGGACACCTGCAGCGCCACCAGGCCGTCCGGGAACCGCCACAGCAGGCCCTGTGCACCGTCGGCGCCCACCGGGGAACCCAGCCCGAGTGCCTGGAGGAGGTCCACGACCGGCACCAGGTCCTGCATGTACGCGGTGACTCCGCGGCACAGCTCGCCCCGGAGCGGCGAGTCGGCGACCACCAGTTGTGGCAGGACCGTGTGGATGTCGGTGAGACTCACCGCGAGACGGAAGCCGCCGCACCGGACGAGCAGCATCGGCCGGCCCGGCCGTGGCTCGGTGACCGCCTCGCCGGCCGGCTCCGGCGCGGCGGTCCGGCCGGCGGCCGGCTCGGCGACCGTCGGCACTCCGGGCATGCCGAGGATCGCCTCGGCGTCCAGAATGCTGACCACCGCGCCGGTCTCCGAATTTCCGAAGGTGTGTGAGAAGACCAGGTCGTCGCCGGTGTCGCGGGTGTCGTGCCGCTGATCGTCAGGTACCGAGGTGATCCCGTCGATCTTGTCGGCCATGACGCCGAGCATGCGGCCGCCGGTACTGATGATCACGATGACCGGGTGCTCCCGGTCAGCCACCGGCCAGTTCAGGGCCCCGGCCAGGTCCAGCACCGGGATGACCACGTCGCGCAGGTTGACGGCGCCGCGCAGGCCGGGTGCCCGGGCCGGGATCGGTGCGAGTTCCTGCGGGCAGGGGATCACCTCGCGCAGCACGGTCAGCGGCAGGGCCACCTGGGCGTCGCCGATGCGCAGCAGACCGTACGTGGTGCGCATCGCTCCAGGCGTCGCGGCGCTCGTCATTTGCAGGCGCCGGCGAGCTGACCCAGCAGGGCGGTCACCTCGTGTGAGGCCTCCTGCTGCGTGGTGGTCGACGTCGTGATCTGACCGATCGCCTCGTCGGTCAGGCGTGCGCTCTCCCGGATCCGGGTCAGTGCGCTACCGGCCCGGTCGGAGACGTCCGCGCCCTCGTTGACACGCATCGCCGATTCGTTGATCAGCTTGGCGATCTGCCGGGCCGCGTCGCCGGACCGCTCGGCCAGCTTGCGGACCTCGCCGGCGACGACGGCGAACCCGACGCCGTGCGCACCTGCCCGGGCCGCCTCGATCGAGGCATTGAACGCCAGCAGGTTCGTCTGGCTGGCGATCTCGCCCATCACCCCGACGATTTCACCGATCTCCCGGGTGGACGCCTGGATCAGCTTGATCGCCTCGATCGAGCGCTGCAGCTCGGCCGCGCCCTGCTCGGCGTCGCCGGCGGTACGCCGGGCCAGCTCCAGAGCCTGCCCGCTGGTCTGCGCGATATGCGTGGTCGCCGAGGCCAGGCCGCCGACGGTCGCCGTCATCTCGCTGGTCTTCGCCTGCACCAGCTGCTCCATCTGTACCTGCGCGGTGATCTCGGTGGCGTACTTGACGACCTTGAAGGGTTTGCCGTTGAGGTCGAACACCGGGTTGTAGGTGGCCTGGATCCAGATCTCGCGGTTGTACTTGCCGAGCCGGTGGTAGCGGCCGGCCGAGAACTGGCCCTGGTTGAGGTTGAGCCAGAAGTCCCGGTACTCCGCGCTGACCACGTATTCCGGGCTGCAGAACATGCTGTGGTGCTGGCCGACCACCTCGCGCAGCGAGTAACCGGTCGTGCGCAGGAAGTTCTCGTTGGCATGCAGCACGATGCCCTCGGGGTCGAACTCGATCACTGCCTGCGACCGGTCCACCGCGTTGACCTTGGACTCGAACTCGGCGCTGCGCACCTTGGCGTCGGTGACATCGGTGGCGAACTTGACCACCTTCACCACCCGGCCATCGGTGTCCAGGATCGGGTTGTACGTCGCCTGGATCCAGATCTCCCGGCCCAGCACGCCCACCCGCTTGTATTCGCCGCTCTGGTACTCGCCGGTGCCCAGTCGCTCCCAGAAGTTGGCGTACTCCGCGCTCTGCGCGAACTCCGGCTCGCAGAACATCCGGTGGTGCTTGCCGACCACCTGATCGAGCCGGTAACCGGTCAGCGCCAGGAACGACTCGTTGGCGGTGAGCACCTCGCCCTTGACCGTGAGCTCGACAACCGCCTGAGACCGGTCGATCGCGTCCAGCTTGCCCTCGAAGTCGACGTTGCGCAGCTTCTGCGGCGTGACGTCGGAGGCGAACTTGATCACCTTCACCGGGCGGCCGTCCAGGCCGACGATCGGGTTGTAGGAGGCCTGAATCCACACCTCGTTGCCGGCCTTGCCGAGGCGCTTGTACTCGCCCGCGTGGAATTCGCCGCGGGCCAGGCCACGCCAGAAGTCACGGTAGTCCTCGGTCGCGGTGTAGGCGGGCTCGCAGAACATCCGGTGGTGCTTGCCGACCACCTCGTCACGGGCGTAACCGACCGAGGACAGGAAGTTGTCGTTCGCCGACAGGATGATGCCCTGCAGGTCGAACTCGATGACCGCCTGCGAGCGGTTCAGAGCGGCGACGGTGGACTCGAACTCGGCACTGCGCTGCTTGGCCAGGGTGATGTCGGTGGCGAACTTGACCACCTTCACCGGGCGGCCGTCCAAGTCGAGGATCGGGTTGTAGGTCGCCTGGATCCAAACCTCGCGGTCGCCCTTGCCGACGCGGCGGTACTCGCCGGCCTCGTACTCGCCGCAGGCAAGCCGGGCCCAGAACGCGCGGTACTCCGCCGAGTTCGCGTACTCGGTGTCGACGAACATGCGATGGTGCTGGCCGACCACCTCGCGGGCCTGATAGCCGAGAGTCTGCAGGAAGTTGTCGTTGGCGGTCAGGATCATGCCCTGCAGGTCGAACTCGATGACGGCCTGCGCGCGTCCGATGGCGTTGACCTTGCCCTCGAACTCGGCCGCCGCACGCTGCTCGGCGGAGACGTCACGCAATGCCACGACCAGGTGGTGAGGACCGCGGGCCGGACCCGCGACCGGGCGGACCGTCGCGTGGTACCGAGCCGGTCCACCGCTGAGCCCGGTCCCGCTGAAGGTGGCGGCCGTGCCGTCCTTCGCGGCACGGCGCAGCTCGGCGAGGACCTGCTCGCCACTGAGCACGCCCGCTGCCCAGTCCGCGGTGGCCGGCTCCGTCGCGGCGCGCAGGCTGCCGTCCGCGGCATCGACGACGAACCCCAGAATGCCGTCCGACACCAGGCCCCGGTACGCGTCGGCGAAGGCGGGCTCGATGGCGAGGTCGGCGATCTGCGGCTGGTCCGTCATCTGGTCTCCTCGATGCAGGTGCGGACACCCGGTCAGGATGCCTCGACCGCATCTTCGGCCGCCGCCGCGAGGGATTGAGCGGCGCACCCAGGTCGCAACCGATCGCTCTCCAGCTGCCTCGTCGCCGGAAGGCGCGGCGGGCCGCCGGCGCGAGCGGTGCCGGCGACCCGGGGCGGGAACGTCAGAGGCGGGGTTTGAGCAGGGTGATGCGGCCTGCGCCGAGTTCCGTCACGTAGAGGTACCCGGTGGCGGTGTCCTCGGTGACGTCGAGTGGCTGGTTGAAGCCGGTGAACCCAGGGATGCCGGTCCGCCGGTTGGACAGTGCCCCGCCGGCCGCGACGTCGAAGGTCTGCAGGTCCTGGCTTGCCGAGTACCGGACGATGACCAGCTTGCCGCGCAGCTCGCCGCCGAACGCACTCCCCCGGTACTCGATCACACCGTTGGCGCTGGCGTGCAGGCCGGCGTCGTACGTTCCGGCGAGGTCGAAGTCCGCATCCGGGGCGGTGCCGGCCGGATAGGACGTGAACTCGTACGGGTCGGCACCAGGAGTCGGATTGCCGCCGGCCAGGACCCATTCGCACCGCAACGCGTTCGGGTGGCCGTAGTACCTGCCCGGCTTGGCGTCGAAGACGTAGTCGGTCTCCGAGGTGGGCACACTGGTCAGTGCGGGCACGGCCGGTCCGGTGTAGCCGCGCCGGGCGCAGGATGCGGGCAGTGTTGCCGGCGTGCCCGGTGTGTTGCCGCCGGCTGCCGATCCGTTGGTCGGCACGTACAGGTGGCCGTTGCTGTGCCAGACCAGGTCGAACGCGTTGCGGATGCCGGTGGCGTGCAGACTCAGCGGCGCGCCGGCAGCGTACGGATCGTAGGTTCCGCCGGCCGCGGTCCTGGCGTCCAGCGGGAGGGTGGTCGGGAGCCGGGCCGGGTCGAGGCGCAGCACGGCGGCGCTCAGCAGCTGTTCGGGTCGGTTGCCCCAGGTGGAGTCGGCGGCGCCCATCGCGGTGCTGGAACCCTGGCTGACATAGAGCGCGCCGTCCGGGCCGAACGCCAGCGAGTTGGTCTCGTGGTCCTTCACCGAGCGCGGCAGGCCGGTCACCACCGGGGTGTAGGTGCCGAGGTCGGGTCCGGTGAGCCGGCCGATGCGCCCGGACCAGTCCGGGACGTTGAGTTCGCCGGCGAACTCGTAGTTGTCGGTCACCCACAGGATCGGGCTGGCCGCGGTGGACGCCGGGTCGAAGGCCATCCCGATGACGGTGCGGCTGGGTTGGCCGGGCAGGTTCGCGGCTGTGGCGTTCACGCGTACCGAATTGATGATCGTGGAGGCACCGAGGGTGCCGTCGGGGTTGATGGGGAATCGGTGGATCTGGCCGCTCAGGGTGCCGGCATAGAGCCTGCCGTCGGGTCCTTTGAGGACAGTGGTGAAGGACGCGCCGGTGGCCACGCCGACGGTCTTGTCAAAGGCGATCTCGTCGGCGGGTGGCTCGCCGGTGCCGGTGGTGAAGACGATCGAGAACGGCAGGAACGCGGCGCCGGTGACGTCGCGGGCCGCTGACGTGATCGTGAAACGGTAGGTGGTGCTGGCGTCCAGAGCGGCGGCCGGGGAGAAGTTGACGACGTCGCCACCGCCGCTGGTGAACGCCCGCCCGGGTACTGTCGCGCCGGTGCCGGCGCGGGTCAGCGTCACCGCGGAGCTGGTCAGGGAGGTGCCGTCGACGCCGCCGTTCGGCAGTACCAGATCCTCGACGATGCTGGTGGTGGGCCCCACGCCGGTGGCGAGGTTGGCCGGGGTGCTGGTCCGCACCGACGGCTGCGCGCCGGCGCGAGGCACGCTGATGATATCGATGTAGTTGAACTTGGTGTTGGTTCCGCCCGCCGGGCTGAGCGTGAGCTTCCCGTCGGTCACCGTCACCGAGCGCGTCGCGCTCGCGTGTCTCGCAGAAGCCGTGGGTACGAATCCCGCGATGGCGTTCTGATCCTCCACATTGGCCCAGTGCACACTGTCGACGGCGGCGCCGGAGTCACCGACCGCGACGGTGACCTGATAGGTGCCGGCGGGTACGGCGGCCTCCCACGCGCCAGGAGTGTGCGAACCGGCCGACCCGGCGGGCAGCTGCGCGTGGATCAGCGTGGCGAGCCGCACGTCGGGCTGAGCGGCGGCCGGGTTGCGGTTGCGGCCGTTTCCTTCGAGGCTGGCCGGCGTCAGCTCGCCCAGGTCGATCCAGCCGTATCCGCGGGCGCTGGTGTAGGCCTCGCCGGCGTCGCGGACGTAGTCGGTCGGTGCTGCGGTCGCCGCGTCGGAGAAGTTGACTCTGAGGCTGAAGGCGCGCGGGGTGACACTGACCGGGGTGCTCTGCCCGCCTTCGGTCGCGCGTACCTCATAGGAATAGGTGGTCCCGTTGGTCACCGTGGTGTCGGTGAAGGACTGCTTCGTGGTGGTGCCGATCCTGGTGGTGCCGCGGTACACGTCGTAGGAGGCGGAGGTGCCGGTCCAGGTCAGCGCGACCTGTCCGTCGCCGGGCACCGCGATCAGGCCGGTCGGTGAGGTGACCCGGGCGATGTCGGCGTAGTTGAGTTTGGTGTTGGTCCCGCCGATCGCGTCGACGGTGATCCGGCCGTCGGTCACCGCGACGGTGACGGTGGCCTGCCGGTACTCGGTGGCGGCGGTGGAGACGAACCCGCTGATCGCCGGGACGCCCTCCACCCGCAGGGTGTGGCTGCTGTCGTACGCCGGCCGGTCGCCGGCGGACACGGTCACCTGATAGGTGCCGTTCGGCACGGCGTACTCCCAGGCGCCCGCGGTGGCGACGCCGGCGGTGCCTCCGGTGTCGCCGTACTGCAGGTGGATGAGGGTGTTGAGGCGGGTGTCGATGCCGGTGCGAGCCCGGTCGCGGGTGTTGGCGGTCAGGTCGAGCGGCACCCGGGTGCCGCCGAGGCTGTCCTGGCGCACCCAGCCGTACCCCCGGGCCGCGGTGTAGGCCGCGCCGGTGTCCGCCCGGTAGCCGACCGGCACCGCCGACCCGGCAGGCTGGAAGTTGATCCTGTCGGTGGTCGTCACGGCCGCCTTCGCGGGAGTTACCGCGAAGATGGCAAGCATAAATGGCAATATAGTCGCAGCATAAAGGCGTCGACGCATGACTGTCCTTTCGCCGAGCTAGCCCCCCATAGGCTCTTGGCGCGCTCAACCTTTCACTTTTCCGATGGTCGTCCGTGTCGGGAATTCCTCCCAGGAAAAAGCGCTGCTCACACGCTTGCCGAAAAGGTATTTCTTGGCCTATCTGAAGGGCGGAAAAAACGATCGGTAAGATCGCCGGATGAGCAGGGATGCGGGCGAGGCACCGGCGCGGCCCCGCCGGGGACGGCGGCCCGGTGGGAACGACAACCGGCTTGCGGTGCTCAATGCGGCTCGGTCACGCTTCGCCCAGGATGGGTACGCCTCAGCGACCATCCGCAAGATCGCGGCGGATGCCGGCGTCGACGCGGCTCTGGTCATGCAGTTCTTCGGCTCGAAGGAGGAGCTTTTCGCGGCGGTCATGTCGATCTCGCCGGAGGCATTGGCGCGGATGAGCGATGCCTTCGACGGGCCGCAGGACAGCCTCGGGGAACGGGTGACCCGCGCTTACCTCGATCTGTGGGAGGGCCCGCCGGACGATGCGGAGCCGTTGCTGGCCATGCTCCGCTCGACGATCACCAACGAGCACGCCGCGGAACAACTCCGCGAGTTCCTTCAGGCCCGGCTGCTGGACGCGATCGGCCCACGGTTCGGCGCCGACCCCGCGGCCGCCGTGCGGGCCGGGCTGGCCTCGACCATGCTGATCGGCGTCATCGTGGGGCGTCGTATCGTCGGCGTGCCGATTCTCGTCGAGCAGGACCGCGAGACCATCGTGAAAATCGTCGGCCCGGCCATTCAGGCCGTGCTCTCCGGATCTCTGAGGTAACCCGGATCTTCGAAATAGACGGTCACAGCCAGTGTTTGCGCTTGAAGATGCCCCACAGGCTCGCGCCGAGGACGAGCATCAGGGTGACGGCGAACGGATAGCCCAGGTGCCAGTGCAGTTCGGGCATGTGGTCGAAATTCATGCCGTAGACCGACGCGACCAGGGTCGGGGTGAACAGGATCGCGGCCCAGGACGAGATCTTCTTGACCTCTTCGCCCTGTTCCATCGTCTCCTCGGCGAGGCGGCGGCTCTCCTCCCCCTGCGCGAGGCTGGCGCTCGACATCTGCCGCATCGCCTCGTTCTGTTCCAGTGACACCAGTGTGGAGTGCACGGTCAGCGCGTTCTCCAGCAGGGTGCGGATGGTGTCGGCGCGTTCGGTGACGCGTACCGCATGGTCGAGCACGTTGTCCAGCCGAGCCCGGACCTCGCCGATCGTGCCGTATTTGCCCGCGCCGCGCAGCAGCCCGTGCAGCATGTCCGGAACCGGGCCGATGGCGCGCTGGAACTGGATCGCCTGCGAGAGCAGCTGGTAGATCCGCTTCGACAGGGCGGGGTCGATGTCGCCGGGGCCGAACAGGCTGTCCTCGATCTCGTCGACGTCGGCCTGGAGTCCGGCCGCGACCGGGGCGTATCCGTCGACGATCTCGTCGAGGAAGGCGGTCAGCGCGGCTTCCGAGCCGAGGCTGAGGAATTCCGGTTCGGACTCCAGGGCGGTGCGGACCTTCGCCAGGTCCGGCTTGTCACCGTGACGCACGGTGACCGCGAATGTGGGGCCGACAAACAGGTGGACCTCACCGAAGTGCACCTGCTCGTGGGCTTCGTCGTACCAGGCGGGTCGCAGGACGACGAACAGGGTGTCGCCGTACCGATCGATCTTGGAACGCTGGTGTCCTTTCTGGGCGTCCTCGATGGCAAGCGGGTGGAGATCGAATTCGGTTCCGACCGATGTCAGTTCGTCCGGGCTCGGCGAGGTGAGGCCGATCCAGGCGACGCCGCCGGCCTCCTTCAGCGCGTCGAAGACCTGGCGCAGGTCGTGCGGCTGGTCGACCCGGTACCCCTTGACGTAGATGCGGCTGTCGATGAGGGCCACGGTCGCCTCCGTTCGTCAAACCGCTGCTGGCGGCCTTGATCCCATCAGCATCGCCGAGCCGGCGGCGACTCGCAGGCGTATCTGGCGGCACTCCGGGGATCGGCGCTTCGAACTTATCTCAACACGTGTTGATATTCGAGTCGAGCGGGCGTATCTTTCGGCAGCCGATGAGAGACAAGGAGCTCGCCATGAGGATTTTCATGCCGTCGAAGCCACTGGAGCCGGGCGACCGGTACGGCGTTCTGAGCGACTTCGCGCCGGGCACCCGCACGCTGCCGGCCGGATTCCAGATCGCGCCCGCGTTCCGGCCGACCCCGGTCGACATCGTGTTCGAGAAAGACGTGGCCGTCACTCTGCGCGACGGCGTGACGATCTACGTCGACGTGTTCCGGCCCGCCGGGACCGAGCCGGTGCCCGTCATCGTGGCCTGGAGCCCGTACGGAAAAGGCCAGGGCACCTCCACCAGCGTGATGGGCGTGTTCGGACTGGTCGGCCTGGACAACAAGGTGGTCTCGGGTCTGGCGAAGTTCGAAGCGCCCGACCCGGCCTACTGGTGTTCGCAGGGCTATGCGATCTGCAACCCGGACCCCCGGGGCACCATCAACTCCGAGGGCGACAGCGTGCTGTGGGACCGCCAGGAAGGCCGGGACTGCCACGACCTGATCGAGTGGCTGGCCGTCCAGGACTGGTGCACCGGCAAGGTCGGCATGAGCGGCACCTCGTACCTCGCGGTGTCCCAGTGGTTCACCGCGGCCGAGCAGCCGCCGCACCTGGCGGCGATCAACCCGTGGGAGGGCGTCAGCGACGTCTACCGCGACCTGGTGCTGCGCGGCGGCATGCCGGACACCGGGTTCGCCCGGCAGCTGCGCGACTACTCGTTCTGGGGCCTCGGGCAGAAGGAGGACATCATCGCGGAGGCCTCGGCGTACCCCTTGATGAGCGAGCTGTGGGCGACCAAGATCCCGGACTTCGACCAGGTCACCGTGCCGGCGTACGTGGTGGCCAGCTACTCCAACACGCTGCACACCGCCGGCACGTTCCGGGCCTGGCGCCGGATCGCCTCGCCGGACAAATGGCTGCGCGTGCACAACGGCCAGGAGTGGCCGGACTACTACGACGAGACCAACCGCGACGACCTGCGCACGTTCTTCGACCGCTACCTCAAGGACGAGCAGAACGGCTGGGAGCAGACCCCACGCGTCCGTTACTCCGTGCTCGACCTCGAAGGCGGCGACCAGGTCGACGTCGCCGCGGACGAGTTCCCGCCGCCGGACGTCACCTCGACGAAGTACTACCTCGACGGCCTGTCCCGGACCCTGTCCACGACGGTGCCCGTCCCGGCGTCCGAGGCGCTCTACGCCGTCGACGCGAACCCGGACGTCGTGTCGTTCACCACGACGTTCGAGGCCGGGACCACCCTCGTCGGGTACCCGAAAGCGCATCTGTTCGTCGAGGCCCGCGGCTCCGACGACATGGACCTGTTCGTCCTCGTGCAGAAGCTCGACGCGCACGGGACACCGCTGTCGGCGTTCACCACACCGAATCACAGCGCGCGGGTGCAGGACCTGACCGAGCGCGGCGCGACGATCCTGCGGTACAAGGGCTCCGACGGACGCCTGCGGGTCTCGTTGCGGCGCCTCGACGAGGCGTTGTCGACCGAGGACATTCCGGTGCACACCTTCGACCGGGTCGAGAAGCTCGCCCCCGGCGAGATCGTCGAGGTCGAGATCGACCTGCTGCCGATCGGCCTGAAGTTCCACGCCGGTGAGCAGCTGCGATTCGTCGTCAGCAGCCGCAACCTGCTCGGCCCGATGATGCCCGCGCTGGTCGAGTACGTCCCGGCCAACAGCGGACTGCACGTCGTGCACACCGGCGGCGAACACGCCTCCTACCTGCAACTGCCGGTCCAGGAGGGTTAGGTCCTGGTGGGGCGGGGCCCACCCCCCGGTCACGCCCCACCAGCTCGCCCCGCCTGGTCATCGCATCCCGTGGTGCTCCGCGCGGCGACGGTTCAGGCCTCCCCGCCCCCGTCTCCGCCCGCGTCGTCGTCGCTGCCGTCCTCCTCGATCCCGTACGGCGAGGCGCCGGGGTATGCGGTGCCGGCCGGGCTGCTGAGCTGGTAGCAGGCGCAGCCGAGGACGAACAACACGACAACGGCCGCCAGGACGGTGCACGTGATCATTGTTCACCCGGCGGAATCTGCTTGTCGAGCCACCCGAGTGACTGGGCTACGACCATGCCGAGGCCAAGGAAACCGGGAATAAAGATCTTGATCCAGGCCGCATCGGCGCCCCTGGCCGCGAACAGGACGGCCAGTGCGACCGTCAGCAGAGTGATCGGCAGCACGACGAGCACCACCCGAGTCTTGGAAACCACTGGAACTCCTTCACCGCATCCACGGTCCAATGTCCAGACCTGATGCATTGACTAGACAATGTGTCCTGAGAACAGGCTGGCAGCCGCCCGGCACGCCGTCAAGAGGCAAGGCATATATTGTCTAGACGATCCGTGGCTGATGGAGGTGTGCGTGATAGTGGAAGCACAGAACAACCCTGGCGCCCCCGCGTACCAACGGATCGCATCGACCTACCGCGGCAAGATCGCCTCGGGCGAGTTAAGTCCGGGCGATCAACTACCCACCGAGAACGCGATCGCCGACCAGTTCGCCGTGGCACGCCAGACGGTCCGCACCGGCCTGAGCCTGCTCGTCACCGAAGGGCTCATCGTCGCGCGGCGTCCTCGCGGGTACTTCGTCCGGGAACGCGAACACATGCTCTACCGGCCCCAGGAGAAGTCCCGGCCCCGGCCCGCGACCCCGGAGGTGGACCGGTTCTCCCAGCAGATCTCCGCCGAGGGACGGGTGCCCAGTCAGCGGATCGAGGTGTCACTCGTGCAGGCCACACCGGACCTGGCCGAACGACTGCGGGTGGACACGGGAGCCACCATCGTCGCTCGCCGGCGGGTGCGTTCCATCAACGGTGAACCGACAAACATCAACGACTCGCATTTTCTCCTGGAGATCGTCAAGGACTCCGAGATCATGTCGCCGGCGTACGTTCCCCGCGGCACCGACCAGGTCCTTGCCGACCTCGGTTACCAGCAGGACCGGGCCATCGACGAGATATTCGTACGGATGCCCACCCCCGAGGAGATCCACAGGCTGGGGCTGGGCCTGGGCACTCCGGTCGCCGTGCACTACGACACGGGCTACACCGCCGACGGCCGGCCGGTCCGCTGCACCGTCAACGTCCTGCCGGGTGACCGGCACAAGATCGTCTTCGAGCGCAGCTGGCACGACGACTGACCCGGGCAGGGCTCACCGAGGACTGCCGGCGAACCGGCCGGCCAGGCAGCGCCGTCAATGGGTAGTACGGCATCCACTCCGGCGTCACCCTCTCGTCATGGGCGGCCGATTGGCTGATCGGCATGCCTACTCGTCGTCAACTTCTCTCCGGCGCCGCCATCGCCGCGGGTGCCATCGCGCTGCCAGGTGGTGCCGCGTACGCATCCGCCCCGGCCGACCTGTTCCCCATCGGTGTGGCCAGCGGTGACCCGCTGCCGGACGCCGTGATCCTCTGGACACGCCTGATCAAGGACGGTGGCCTGCCGCGCCGGCCCATCGAGGTTGACTGGCAGGTCGCCCGCGACGAGCGCTTCCGGCGGATCGTCCGCTCCGGACGGACCTACGCGCGTCCCGAACTCGCGCACTCGGTACACGTCGACGCCCGCGGCCTGGACGCCGGCCGCGAGTACTTCTACCGCTTCCGGGCGCTGGGACGGATCAGCCCCACCGGCCGGACCAGAACCGCGTCACCGGGGAACGCACTGCGCTTCGGCATCGTCAACTGCCAGGACCTCCAGAACGGGTACTGGCCCGCGTACTGGGGACTGGCGGCCGAGGACCTCGACGTCGTCCTGCACCTGGGTGACTACATCTACGAGTACGACCCGGCCAGCGCGTACGCCGATCGCCGGCACACCACCCCGCAGACCCTCGGGCTCGACCAGCTCGTCACGCTCGACGACTACCGGGCCCGGCACGTGCAGTACAAGGGCGACCCGGCGTTGCAGGCGGCCCATGCGGCGTTCCCGTGGATCGTGACCTGGGACGACCACGAGACCGAGAACAACTACGCCACCCTGATCGACGAGACCGATGACACCGGCGCCAAGCGGCAGACGCCGGCTGACTTCGCGAAGCAGCGGGCGGCCGCGTACCAGGCGTACTACGAGCACATGCCGATCCGCGCCAACCTGCGTCCCGGCAGCGCTGACCTGCGCATCTTCCGCCGCTTCGACTACGGGCGGCTGGTGCGATTCAACGTGCTCGACACCCGGCAGTACCGTTCCGACCAGCCCGGCGGTTTCTCCGGCGACTTCGGCCTGTTCGAGGCCGGGCTCGCCAACACGGCCGGCACACTGACCGGCGAGGACCAGGAGCGCTGGCTGCTCAAGGGCCTCGACCGCAGCCCCGCGCGGTGGAACGTCATCGCCCAGCAGGTGATGATGAGCCGTACCAAGTTCCCAAACCCGACCGGCGCCGGGCCCACCACCCTGGCCAACCTCGACCAGTGGGACGGGTACGCGCCGCAACGCACCCGCCTGCTGCAGCACCTGCACGACGCGAAGGTCGCCAATCCGGTGGTGCTCGCCGGCGACATCCACTCGAGCTGGTTCAGCGAGCTGAAGCTCGACTTCGACCGGCCGGAGCAGGCCTCGGTGGCGGTCGAGTTCACGGCCACCTCGGTGAGCTCCGACTTCCCCGCCGCCTACGACGCGCCGATCAAGGCGCTCAACCCCCTCCTCAACCCGCACGTGCGGTATTTCGACGGTTCCCGCCGCGGGTACCTGCGCTGCACTGTCAACCGCCACGAGTGGCGTACTGACGCACGCACGGTCGAGACGATCGCCGTGCGGGAGGCTCCGGTGAGCACCACCGCCTCGTACACCGTCGAGTCCGGCACGTCCACACTGGTCAAGACCTGACGTGCCCGACCCGCTGGGGTCGCCTGCCGGCGCAGGCGTCAGGCGGCCCCGGCGCGGCAGAGGATGAAGTCGTCGAAGACGTGCCGGCCGGTCCGGTCACCCACCACCGCGACAGCCGCCTGGATGTCGCGCAGGTGGCCGCCGGTCATCTGCAACGGTGTCTCGTCAGGCTGGAAGGTGGTTCCCATCGGGTAGTCCACGCCCGGCTCGCTGGTCATCTCGATGTGGCAGCCCAGCACGTGGGTCACCGGCCGCGTCCCGGCGAACGCGACGAGGGTGTCGATCGTGTGCCGGAACGCCGGCCAGTCATCGATGTACAGCCGGCCCCTATAGACGGTGTCGCCGGTGAACAGCAGCCCGGTGTACGCGTCGTAGAAGGTGACCGCCGACTCGTGGTGGCCGGGTGTGGCCAGGCAGTCGAGCACCCGCCCGCCGAGGTCAAGGGCCGCCGCCTCACCCGGCGCGGTGAGACCCAGGTACGCCCACGCGCTCGCCCGGTCGGCGCCCACCACAACGGTACCGGGACGGCCGGTGAACTGGTCGTCGGCGGCGACGTGGTCACGGTGGGCATGGGTGTGCAGAACCACCAGCTCGTAGTCGTCGCGGGGATGTGCTTCGAGCCATCGCCCGATCAGGTCGTCCACGGTGCGCCGCAACGGGAAATGCTCCGCGGACGCGGTGGCACCGGTGTCGAGCAGGACCACCCGATCGTTGCCGAACAGCAGGAACAGGAACGGCGCCTCGTAGTCGACCGCCTTGTTCTGCCGCAGAATGACGGTGTGCTCGTTGTAGGCATGCACCTGGATGTCGGGATCGGTGTTGTGTTTCGCCGAACTCGACCCGTGGATCCATCGCACGTCCAGCGTGCCGGCGGCCGGCGTCGCGGAGGTGAAGTCGATACGCGTGCCGGTCATGGCGCCTCCCGGATGCGTCGTCTTTGCAGGCCGGGTACGGCGCACATCTCGTCCGGGGAAGCGTCATCACGCCGCCACGAGGCAACGTACCAGAGCCAGCGCCGGTGATGGCACCATGATCGGCATGACTCCTGACGAGCACGCCGCCCGTGCCGCCGAACTCGCCGACGAGGCCGAACGCCTCTACCAGGTCTGCCTGGTCGACTACCAGACCAACATCAACGAGGACGACCACGCCGACGAGCCGTACGTCCCCGGCGCCGACCTCGCGATGCTCACCGCCACGACCCAGCTCGCCCAGGTCCACGCGACCCTCGCCCTGCGACGCACCACCGAATGATCCCGACCGTCGAACCTTTTGAACCGGCTGTGCGTGAACTGTGGAGTGAACCGGAAACGGGTGGCCGGTCTTGACGGTCTGCGCGGCCTCTGCGCGCTCTACGTAGTGTTGTTCCACTGCTGGGCGTACACGTTCCGCGGTTTTCCCCGCTATCGCGGCCCCGACTGGCTGAGCTGGCTCGGATTCGGCCGGCTCTCCGTGGTGCTTTTCCTGGTCCTGTCAGGTTTCTCGCTGGCGCTGGCGGCCGCCCGCAACGACTGGCGGCTGGGCAGCCTGGCCTCCTACGCCCGGCGACGGGCCTGGCGCATCCTCCCCGCCTACTGGGCCGCTCTGGCCTTCAGCCTGGTCATCGCGTGGACCGTGGTACGGCAGCCGCACTCCGCGGAGCCGACCGCCGCATCGGTCGTGGTCTACACGCTGCTGCTTCAGGACCTGTTCACCGTGCCCACCCCGAACGGCGCGTTCTGGTCGATCGGCGTGGAAGCGCTTCTGTACGGCGTACTCCCGCTGCTGCTCGTCCTGTGCCGCCGGTACGGCCCGGCGGTGATGCTGGCCGTCGTCACCCTGCCGGTGATCGTGATCGGTGTCGTGGTCTTCGACGGCTCACCACCGCAGGGCGACAACTGGCTGGCCCCGCATCTCGTGCCGGCGTTCGCAGCCGGCGTCGTGGCGGCGGCCGTGGTCGCGGCCGGCGACCGCCTGCGCCACCTGCCGTGGATGGGGCTGTCGGTGCTGGCCGCGATCCCCGCCGGAGTTCTCGTCCTGCATCAGGGCGCACGCTGGATGGTCACCCACTACTACTGGGTCGATCAGGCAGTCGTCCCGGCGATGACCCTGTTTCTGCTGGCGGTCGCGAACGGCCGGCCCGCCGCGCTGGTCCGGCTGCTGGAATCATCGCCGCTGCGCGGGCTGGGATCGATCTCGTACAGCCTCTATCTGATCCACCTGCCGATCGTGGTCGCGATCGACCAAAAACTGGTGGCGCCGCGACTGGGTCACTCCACCGTCGCGTTCGCGGTCACGACCGTCCTGGCCGGCGGCCTCTCGCTGATCGGCGCGTGGTGGTTCGCCAAGGTCTTCGAACTGCCGTTCCGCTCCTGGACGGACGTCAGGAACGCGATCCGGCCGCCATCGCGGCTCGTGTCCGTTGCCCCACTCGGTCTTTCCGAGAAGGCCTGATCTATGACACATTGGGGCCGCGCCGACGGTTCGACGGGGAGGTCCGGTACGACATGGCAGTGGATCAGGTACGTACCCGTGCCACCGGCTTCACCAGCGGATCCCGTGCCGTGCACCGGCTGATGCTCGCCGCCTCACTCACCGCAGCGACCATCAGCATCCCGGCACCCGCCGAGGCCGCCCCTGCCCTGGCACTGGCGGCCGCACCTCGGGAGACCGCCTGCGTCCCCGGCACCTCGACCGCTTCCGACGAGGCCATCGCCAAGCAGCTGCGCCCGTTGATGAACGGCCGCCGTCTCGGCTCGCTCGTCAGCGGCCGCGCCATCGCCTGCGCCCGCGTCATCGTGGCCCGGGTCAAGGCCCGCGACCTGCCCGAGCGCGCCGCCGTCATCGCCATCACCACGGCAATCACCGAGAGCACCCTCAACAATCACCGCGTCGCGCTCGACCACGACAGTCTCGGCCTGTTCCAGCAGCGGCCCTCGCAGGGCTGGGGCAGCACCAGTCAGCTGGTCGACCCGGCGCACGCCACCGACGCGTTCCTCAAGGCGATGCTGCGCAAACTGCCCGGCGGTGCCTGGATGACCGGCGGCATCGGCGCGATCTGCCAGTACGTGCAGACGTCGGCCTACCCGGGCGCGTACACGCCGGAGGTGCACGACGCCGCGCTGATCGTGGCCAGCCTGTGGACCACCAACGCTGCGTCGCCGGCCCCGGCGACCTCGGCGGCGGCGTCGCCCACCCCGACCGGGCCGTACCAGGCGGTGACGGCCACCGCCGAGACCGAGATCGGCACGCTCACCGGCCGCCACGACCTGCTGATGGCCGACTGGAACGGCGACAAGCACAACGATCTGCTGGTCGTCAACGGCGCCGGCCTCGCCACCGGCAAGACCGAGGTACGCGTCATGGACGGTGCCCGCGACTACGCCTCCCTGCTGCTGACCACGGCGACCGCTGTCCCCGCCACCGACGAGCGGCACGACTACACGGCCGCCGACTGGAACGGCGACGGCCGCCCCGATCTGGTCGTGGTGCAGAAGACCGGAACCGGCAGCGGCAAGGTCGAGATCGTCGTCGCCGACGGCGCCTCCTCGTTCCGGAACCTGACCCTGACCACCACCACGAGCCTTGCCGCCGACGACAAGGCCCAGTTCGCCATGACCGATTGGAACGCCGACGGCCGGCCCGACCTCGTCGCGGTGCGAACCTCCGGCACGGCCAGCGGCAAGGTCGAGGTGCGGATCCTGGACGGGGCCTCGAACTTCCAGCGCGATCTCGTACCGGCGATCACCACCGCGGAGCCCGCGCGGGACGGCCAGCGGGCCGAGGTCCTCGACTGGAACCACGACACGAAGCCCGACGTCGTCCTGGTGCGCAAGCCTGCCACCGCCGCCGGCAAGACCGAGCTGCACGTCCTCGACGGCGCGGCGCAGTTGAGCCGCACGCTGGTGAAACAAAGCACGGTGCTGGGCCTCGCCGACGACCGTTTCGCCCTGCTTCTCGCCGACGCCGGCACCGGCAAGCGCCCCGACCTCGTCGTGATCCAGAAGACTGGCACTGCCAATGGTCGCGGTCATGTGTGGGTCATCGGGGGCTGACCCGGCCAGGCTCCGATCGTACAAAAGAGTGGGTTTTTAATGCCCGGCGTGCGGGACGACGGCATGCCCGCGCCCGCGCGCAATGAGCCACCTATTGACCGGCACGGTGACGACGAATGCCACAGCGAGCGCGAATCCCAGCGACAGCCAGAATGTCACCGTTCCCAGTCCGGCATCCATCGCCCCGGGCAGTGCGACCAGAACCGCGTTGTCGACGATTTCCATGACGGCGATCGACAGCGTGTCGGCCACCAGCGCGATCCGGACCGCCTGACGCAGCGGCAGACCGGTCCGCGCGACCCGGCGCGCCGTCAGTGCATAGCCGAAGATAAATGCCAAAAACACCGACAACGCTATCGTGACGCCATTGCCGAGCCCGGCCGTCGTTCCGATCGCCATGCCGAGAACCTCGCCGATCGCACAACCGGTCAGGCAATGCAGCGTGGCACTCACCGCCATTCCCCACCCCGCGCCTGCCGCGGCCTGCTGCGCATGCCCACTCATCAGGTCAAACCCTTTCCGGTACGCGTGAACGACGCTCAGTGGAGCCAACGGCAACCGTAGATGAGGCCACCGTTGCGGCACATGTGCCAGCGCGCACGCCACTTCGCCGGGCGTGCACAGCCACGTCCCGCCTCCGCCAGAATGTCCTGATGAAACGTCGATCAGCGTGGTGTTCCTGGCCGGGTCGATGGCTTTCTACCGTACGCGGGGAGCCCGACACGGACAGCGACGGTAGCTCCGCGTGATCTCGTAGCGGCCGTCAGCCACCCTCGCGTGCCCGTGGCACGATCGCCGATCATGGGACGCAGGCCGCAGTGGCGCTGGCACAAGGTGAGCACCATCCACTGGACCACGGAGAACGGTTGCGAAGGCGAGATCCGCAGTCACGTCTACCGGCACTACCCACCGGGGGATCGCAATTTTGAGCGGTGCATCCAGCTGGCATGGTGCGCCGACTGCCGTGAGTACTCGGGGCAGATGGTCCATGTCCCGGCGCGCCGGGAGTTGCCGGATCCACTGACCGGGCTGCCGGAGTGGGAGCGCGCGGAGTTGCTGCGCAGCGAGGTGCGCTTGATCGAGTGGCTCGACCGGCGCCGGTGACGCTGGACGGTGCCGGTACGGCGAGGGCGGCGCCCGGGTCAGGAGGCGACCAGCGCCTTGATGCTAACCGCGGCCGCGCCGCGGGCCCACTCCTCGAACGGCAGCGGCCGGATCGACAGCGGGCACTCGGCGGCGGCACCGAAGGCCTGGCGCTGGAAGCTGGCCCGGATGTGCGGCTCGAACAGGTCGTAGGCGGACAGGCCCTCGCCGGAGACGACGATCCGGGCCGGGCCGACCAGGTTGGCGACCGCGGCGATGCCGGCGCCGATCGCGGTGCCGGCCCGAGCGAACACGGCACCCACCGCGTCATCACGCGGAGGGCGGTGCACGGTTCGGCCCGCCCAGCCTGCAGGTACGCTTCGCCGACGGCAGCCGCGGCGTCGCATGGCGGTACGCCGGCCATGACACCGACGACGGCCACCTGAGCATCCACCTCGACGATCGGCACTACCCGCTGCGCCTTATCGCCGGCGCCCCACAGAACATCTATTCGTTCGACGGCAACTCCGGTGGCACCGGCGCCATCGCCGAGATGCTTCTGCAGTCCGACGGCCAGGAGATCGAACTGCTGCCCGCCCTGCCGTCGGCATGGCGCGACGGCTCGGTGCGCGGCCTTCGCGCCCGGGGCGGCTTCACCGTCGACCTCACCTGGCGCGACGGTGAGCTGCACGAGGCCCGGGTCCACGCCGACCGGCCCGCACACACCCGCGTCCGTTACCGCGACACCATCTCCACGATCACCGTCACTCCGGCGGAGCCGTACCTCTTGCCTCAAACAGGATTCTCTGCGGCGAAGTAGGGCTCGGCCGCCTCCAGCCGCGGCACGGACACGCCCAGCCGGCGTGCTTCGGCCAGGGTGTCGCGGCAGACCGCACGGAGTTCCTCGGGGTTGGCGTGTGCCTCCATGACCGTACGCATCGGCGGGAAGTGACCGAAGAGCCAGGCGAGCATCGGCGCGGCCAGCCAGACAGGCGCGGTGAACGGCAGCAGGTCGCGGCGATGCCTCCGCAGATCGACGCCACGGGCCTCGGCGAGGGGCAGCAGTTCGCGGGTGGCCAGGATCGCCTCGCGGACGTTGCGGGGCTTCCCGGCCAGCGCGGCTAGGGAGCCCAGTTTCAGACTCTGCGTGTGCAGGCCGGCGTTCTGGAGGAAGTGGATCGCCAACCAGCCCCGGAAGTCGGTGCTCTCCTGGAGCCGGAACCCGGCCTGCCGAAACGCGGTGCGCACGGCTTGCGCACGCCCGGCCGGCGGCCCGC
Organism: Actinoplanes sp. CA-015351; assembly: GCF_050955685.1. NCBI lineage: Bacteria > Bacillati > Actinomycetota > Actinomycetes > Micromonosporales > Micromonosporaceae > Actinoplanes > Actinoplanes sp. CA-015351. The sequence continues at coordinate 3,850,484 of NZ_CP192102.1, read as the reverse complement.
CGAGGGTGCCCATGAAGACCACGGGCAGCAGGGCGGCCCGCAGCACGCCGTCGTCACCGAATCCGCCGCCGGCGCCGGGGAAGCCCCAGGCCACCTGGTCGGCGGGCAGGGCCTCGACCGCGGCCAGCGGCTCGGCCCACAGATTGTTGAAGACGAGCACCGTGGCCTTGCCCACGCGCGGCGCCAGGAAGGACACGACCGCGGGGAAGCTGTAGTGCTGGACGCTGACCACGATCAGGTCGAAGTCGTGGTCCGGCTCCAGAGATTCGCGGTACCGCACCGGCCATTTCCCGGTGACCCGCCGCCCTTGCGGCCGGCGCCGCGCGTCGAGCAGGTCGAGGTCGATCGCGTTCCCGTACGTCGCCGCCCGGCCGGGGCGTACGTAGAACTCGATCTGGTGCCCGGCCTGCTCCAGTGCCCATCCGTACGCCGCGGCGATGACGCCCCGGCCGAACATCAAGATCTTCATACGTGTCCCCTTTAATTGGAGATCGTCTCCACTTTGCCGCGCGTACCCTCGCCCTCGACGGCCTGCGCCGCCGCACGTCATGAGGCCGGAGGCTGGGCTTTCTGCGGGTAGTACGTCTCGTGGCGGGCCAGCATGGCGACGATCTCGACGATCTTCCGCTCGCGGGTCTCCGCCCGTTTGACGCCGTTGACGCGGTGGATGAGAGCGAACCGATTGGCCTTGGTGAGCACGTCGAACATGGCTTGGGCGGCCGGGACGGCGGCGACGGCGGCGAGCAGGTCGTCGGGTACCTCGGCCTCCGACGGCGGGGCGTACGCCGCAGCCCACCGCCCGTCGGCTTTCGCGGCGTCCACCGCGGCCCGGCCCGAGGGCAGCATCAGGCCCTGCGCTTCCAGCCGGGCCACGTGCGCGACATTGCGTTGTGACCAGGAGCTGCGGGCTCTGCGCGGTGTGAACCGGATCCACGAGCTCTCCTGATCCCGCTTGCGGGCCTGCCCGTCGATCCAGCCGAAGCACAGGCCCTCGTCGACCGCCTGCTGCCAGGTCAGCGTGGTGACCGTGCCGCCTTTTCTGGTCAGGGCCAGCCAGACACCGGGCGACGCGGCGTGGTTGGCGGACAACCACGCGCGCAGCGCCCCGGAGTCCGCGACGATCAACTCATCCAGCTCCGCGCTCCCCATGACGGCAGGCTAACCCGCTGTCGCGCGGCGAAGGCCACGGGCGCGCTGAACCGCCGGGCTCGCTCGTCACTTCGCGGCGGACTTGTACCTGTCGTACGCCTGCTGGTTGATCTCGAGGTAGCGCTTGAGGCCGACGCCGTCCAGGCCCTGGACGAAGGCGTCCCAGTCGGTGTCGATGTTCTTGGAGCCGGTGATGAAGGCCAGCTGGCCCGCCCGCACTCGTCACTGAGGCTGGTCAATGCCGTTGATCAGGTTGGCGAGTCCGTGGGGTGCGCTTTCGCCGAAGATGAGGGCGACGGTCTCGTGGGCGCTGGCCGCTTCGGCCGCACTGCGGTCGAACATCACCTTCTCGTACGCGGCGAAGGCGGCTTCGACGTCGCCGGGGTGTGCGGCGATCGCCTCGCCGAGTTCGGCTCCGTCGAGCATCGCCGTGTTGGCGCCTTCGCCGCCGGGGACCGTCACGTGGGCGGCATCGCCGAGCAGGGTGACGCCGGGTGTGCGGTCCCATCGGTGGCGGTCGGGGAGCTGGTGGATGCTGCGCAGGATCGGCGGCGTATCGGCATCGGTGATCAAGGCAGTGAGTTCGGGCGCCCATCCTTCGAACTCGGCCGCGATTCGCGTCCTGGTGGCGCCGGCATCGGTGAAGTCGATGCCGGCGAACCACTCGACCGGCCGGTTGAGCACGACGTAGGTGTGGATGGTGTCGTGCGCTTCGCGGTGGGCGAGGAAACCCTTGCCGGGGATGAGGGCGTACATCGCGCCGTCGCCGACCACCTTGGCCGTCCTGGGGTGGCGTTCGTCGACATCGTGCAGGTAGGTGTCGATGTAGCTCAGGCCGGCGTACGCCGGTTTCTCGCCCGACAACAGCGTTCGTACGCGCGACCAGGTCCCGTCGGCGCCCACCAGGATCTCCGTGCTGTCCGTCGAGCCGTCCGCGAAGGTGAGCTCGTGCCGGCCCTCGCCGAGGTGAGTGGCCGCGGTGAGCTTCTTGCCCCACCGCACGGTGCCGGTCGGCAGTGACTCGAGCAGGATGCGCCGGATGTCGCCGCGCAGTGCTTCCGGCCGGGCCATCGAACCGTCGTCTAGGAGGTCGGCAAGCACCGCGCCCTGCTGGTCGAGAACCCGCTGTGCTCCCCCGCCGGTGTGGATGATCGCGCGATATTCCTGGGTGAGCCCGGCGATCGCGAGGGCGCGCTGACCGTTGTGTTCATGCAGGTCGAGCTGGCCGCCCTGGGTGCGGGCCCAGGCCGAGTCCTCGGCGTCATAGACGACGACCGGGACGTTGTACAGGTGCAGGACGCGGGCGAGCGTGAGGCCGCCGAGTCCGGCACCGATGATCGTGACGGGAGTCGTCATATTTGTCCTCTCGAAAGTTGGACCGGCGGTCCAACGCCAAGATTGGACCGGCGGTCCAACTGTGTCAAGATGACGGACATGACAAACCTCCCGGCGCGAAACAGCAGGCGCAGCGATGCGCTGTCCCGGCGCCGCATCGTCGAGGCGACAGTCGAACTGCTCGACACGGCAGGAGAGGACGGCCTGACGGTCCGTGCGTTGACGGCGCACCTCTCGACCGGTCGCGGCGCGATCTATCACCACGTCGCCAACAAGGAGGAGTTGCTCGCCGCGGCAGTGGACGACGTCGTGGGACGGGTGACGGCGGGGACCGGCGACGACCAAGGGCCCGAGCAGGCGATCCGCGCCCTCGCGCTCGGGATCTTCAACGCGATCGACGCGCACCCGTGGGTCGGGACCCAGCTCTCCCACGCACCGTTGCAGCCTGCCGTCTTCCGGATCTGGAAGAGCCTCGGCGTACAACTGCAGCGACTCGGCGTGCCCGGACCGGCCCGGGCGGACGCCGGATCAGCGCTGGTCAACTACGTTCTCGGCGCGGCAGCGCAACACGCCGCCGGTGCCCGGCAGGTGACCAGCGACACGGATCGCAAGGCATACCTACAGAGCCTGGCGGCCCAGTGGGCGCACGACGATCCGGACCCACTCGTCCGTGAGACTGCCGCAGAGCTGCATGAACACGACGACCGCGAGCAATTTCTGGCCGGACTGAACATCTTCCTCACCGGCGTCACCGCACTTCATCTGCGGGCGGGCAACCTCAGTCCGGACATCCCGCCGTCCACCGCCAGCGACATTCCGGTGGTCGCGCCGGACGCCGGGGACGCCAGATAGGCGACCTCGCCGGCCACCTCCTCAGCCGTCACCAACCGTCCCGTCGGCTGGCGCGCCTCCAGCCGGGCCCGCTCACCCTCCGGATCGTCGGTACGCGCCAGCAACCGCGTCACCCACGGCGTGTCCACCGTCCCGGGGGCCACGCAGTTGACCCGGATGCCCTCGCCGACCAGGTCAGCGGCGGTGGCGAGGGTAAGGGCGTGCACCGCGCCTTTCGAGGCGGAGTAGAGCGCCCGTTGCACCAGGCCCGCGGTCGCCGCGATCGATGACACGTTCACGATCGAAGCGGCGGCACTGCGGCGCAGGTAGGGCAGCGCGGCGCTGGTGGCGCGGACGATCCCGACCACGTTGATGTCGAGGACGCGGTGCCATTCCTCGTCGTCGTTGCCGTCGATGCCGCCGACCGCGCTGATCCCGGCGTTGTTGATTAATCTGATTTTCGGTGGGAGTCAACCCCATGACGTCGTTGCGCAGCGTGAAGCGCTCGACCCTCAGCGAGGATGTCTACGAGACGCTGCGGTCGGCCGTGCTGGAGCACAGCCTCGCCCCCGGTGACCGCCTGAACATCGACGGTCTCGCTCGCGAGCTGGAGGTCTCCCCCACACCGGTCCGCGAGGCCCTCGCCCGCCTGGAGTCCGAGGGGCTGGTCCGCAAACGCGCGCTCGCCGGTTACACGGTCAGCCCGCTGCTGACCCGGGAGGAGTTCGCCGACCTGTTCGACATGCGCCTGCTGCTGGAGTGCGCCGCCGCCCGCCGAGCCGCCGCACACGCGACCGAGGCGCAGCGTTCGTCGCTGGTGGCGCAGGCGGGTGGCACCGTCCTCGACAACGGCGACGAGAAGGCGTGGCACGCCGCCTTCACCGCCCAGGACGCGCAGCTGCACCGGCTGGTGGTGCAGTCGTCGGGCAGTCCGCTGCTGCTGGAGGCGTTCACCCGGCTGCATGCCCATCTGCATCTGCACCGGCGCTATTTCCCGTATTCACACACCGCTGTCACCCACCAGGAACACCGCGACCTGGCCGAGGCCATCGCAAACCGGGACGCGGAGCGGGCCGAGGCCACGATGCGGCAGCACCTGAGGCAGGCACGCGACCGCCACCTGGTCGCGTTCACCCAGTGAGCAGTGCGGATCGCCCAGCCAACACCGCGTCGGCAACTGGACTGGGCCCGCCGGCCGAAAGCACTGTGGTCGAGTGAAGCCGGCGGGCCCCGCCGGCTGCCACGCCTCGACGCCTCGTCGGGTGACCCTTCTCGCCGTCCGGGGCCGAGACGGTGACAGCTGCGGCAGCTCAGGAACCTCATCGCCGTGCCGAAATGGGGCTTGTGAGTGCCATGGACATGCACCATGCCGTCGCGCGCGAGCCTGGCCCGAGCCTTGACGACGTGCTGCGTGACGGTGCTCTGCACTGCGTCTACCAGCCGTTCGTCGACGTCGACACCGGTACGGTGCTGGCTTTCGAGGCGTTGCTGCGGGGACCGGCCGGCACCAGCCTGCAGTCCCCGCTCGCGCTGCTGGACGCCGCTCGGGAAAGCGGCCGGCTCGCCGACCTGGAACGGGCGTCGCTGCGGGCATCGCTGCAGGATGCCGCCGGCATGTCGCAGGGCCGGCCGGTCACCCTGTTCGTCAACCTCGAACCCACGACGCTGACTCAGCGGCTGGACGTCGTCCTGGAGGCGGTCGCCACTCGCGCCGAGCACGTCCAGGTGGTCGTCGAGATCACCGAGCGCGCTCTCGCCGAGGATCTCGCCGCGGTGCTGTCCGGCGCCGAAAAGCTACGCGCCGCCGGGTGCGCCATCGCTCTGGACGACGTAGGGGTCCACCCGGAGTCCCTCGCGTTCATTCCGCTGCTGCGCCCGGAGGTGGTCAAACTCGACCTGAAACTCCTGCGTACGGTCAAGGATCCGGTCACCGTCGCCGGGGCGGTACGCGCGTACGCCGAGCAAGCCGGCGCCGAGGTAGTCGCCGAAGGCATCGAGACGCCGGACGACCTGACCCGGGCGCTGGTGCTGGGTGCCACCCTCGGCCAGGGCTGGCTGTGGAGCCGCGGCGAACGCCGGTTCCCGCCGTCGGCGTTTCGCCCCGAACGCTTCGCGGCGCGCCCGATCGGCGCGGCCCTGCGCGCCACGCCATTTCAGCTGGTCAGTGCCGGCCACCGCATCCGGCACGCGCCCAAGCACCTGCTCGTCCCGCTGTCGAAGACGCTCGAGCTCATGGCGCTGCACGCCTCGGTGCCTCCGGTCCTGCTCGCCGCCTTCGAGCACGTCCGGTTCTTCCGCCCGGCCACCAGCCGCCGCTTCACCACGCTCGCCGAGCACCTGCCGTTCGTCGCCGCGCTGGGTGTGGACATCACTGCAGAACCAGCCACCGGGGTACGCGGCGGCCACCTCGCCGTCGGCGATCCGCTGGCCAGCGAGTGGACCGTCGTGGTGCTCGGCGCCCATACCGCGGCGGCGCTGATCGCCCGCGATCTCGGCGACACCGGCACGGACGCCGACCGGCAGTTCGCGTTCGCCGTCACGTACGACCGCGCGCTGGTCACCGCCGCCGCGCATTCCATGGTCGGCCGGCTCACCAAGCACTGAACCCTGCCGATCCCGGTGAGGTCGTGGTGAGCCCGGTCAGGCGCTGGTGGCCTCGCGGATCTCGTCGGCGTCACGGGAGACCGCGTCGGCGTCGTGGGCGAGGTCCGCATCGTCAGCCGGTTGCGGCACGCACAGCAGCAGCGCCTGCGGCCGTACGCTGACCAGCAGCTCCTTGCCGGGATCGATCAGGTCGCCGTCGAGCTGGCGCGGCTGGGACCGGTTGCTGCGGATCTCCACGGTGGAGGCGGTGAACGTCTCCATCCGCGCGACGGAGCCGGTGCGGCGCAGCACTCCCCAGGCGAGCGCGAGCCAGTGCCGCAGGTTGCGCGGGCTGAGCACCGCGACGTCGAGCTTGCCGTCGTCCGGCTGGGCGTCCGGGAGCAGCCGCATCCCGCCCTGGAGCCGCCCGACATTGCCGACGATCACGGTACGCGGGCGCCGGGTGAACGCCGGTCCGCCGTCGAGTGAGATGGTGACCCGCATCGGCCGGTCGCGCAGGTGCTGGACGGCTCCGGCGACGTAGGCGAGCCAGCCGACGTGCTTCTTCGCGGTGTCGTTCGTGGCGTCCAGCATCTTGGCGTCGAAGCCCATGCCGGCCATCACCGCGAAGCTCTGCTCGCCGACACATCCGACGTCGATGCGCCGGCGGCCGCCCTGCAGGACGACCTCGATGCCGGTGGCCAGGTCACCGCTGAGCCCGAGGTTGGCGGCCAGCAGGTTGCCGGTGCCGGCCGGCAGCACGGCCAGCGCGACGTCGGTGCCGGCCAGCGCGGAGACACAGGCCATCACCGTGCCGTCACCGCCGCAGGCGAAGACCACCTCGGCGCCGTCCCGGGCGGCCTGGGCGGCCTGACCGGAGCCGGGATCCTCCACGGTGGTCTCCAGCCACATCGGCTCGGGCCAGCCGGCCGCGGCGAGCGCTTCGGTGATGGTCCGGCGCAGTTCGTCCAAGTCGGGAACCTTCACCGGGTTGACGACGACGGCTGAGCGCAGCGCTGTTTCCATGGGGGTCCTCAGGCTCGATGGTGTGACGCCCACCAGTACCCGCAATGGCCGCGACTCAGTCCGGCATTTCGGCCGGCTGGTGCGATCGCGGTGTGGCGATCGAGAGGGTGGCCATGCCGTAGAGGACGGCGACAGCGCCGAGCAGCATCGTTGTCGCGCCGGCGCCGCAGAACGCGGCAACGGCGATGGCGCTGACCAGCCACGGCAGCACGTTCAGTCGCCGCGGGCAGCCCACGACGATCTCGGCGGCAGTGGCCACCAGAAGCCAGCCGATCATCGCCACCGTCCCGGAACCGGGCGGTCCGAGCCCCGCCGGCCCGGTGGCGATTCCCATCAGCAGGGCGGCCACCGAGACGATCAGGTACGCCACCGGCCCACGATCAAGCAGTCGCTCGCGGCAAGGCGGAAGACACATGCCGCGCAGTCAACTCAGCTGCCGTAGACACCACGATGACAACCGATGAACGGGTCGACGCGGGGCCGGCACACATCAAAGCCTGCATCCGCGCAGGTTCTGCCCCTTGTCCTGGAGTGACCTAACCCCTACCCGCCAAGGGTACGAGGTGGTGAGAAGGCACACCCGGCTCGCGCTTCCGCGCCGGGACACCGCCCGCTACGTTAGTTATAGGTCAACCACTAATGAAGGAACGCCAATGAGTGACACCCTGGTTTCCGAGCAGCGATCCCTCGCCCAGCACGCCGTCGCCGAGCACCTGCGGCTGGTGTCATCCGGGCAGATCGACGAGTGGATCGAGCTGTTCACCCCGGACGCCGTTCTCGAGTTCCCCTACGCCCCGGCCGGCGTTCCCCGTTCGGTTCAGGGACGCGACGCACTGATCGCTCACATGAAAAACTTCCCGAAGACCTTCGACGTGCGGTTCGTGGACCTGGTGTTCCACCAGACCACCGAGCCGACGACGGCGATCGCCGAATTCCGGTCGACGGGACGAGCGGTGACCACGGACAAGCCCTATGAGCAGACCTGCATCTCGGTGGTTCACACCGACGAGGCGGGCCGGATCACCCACTATGTCGATTACTGGAACCCGCTCGTGGCCATCGAGGCGCTGAACCCCGGCACGGACGGAGCCGGCGCCGACCAGGTCGCGTTCGGCAGCTGACGGAGTCCGGTGCGGCGCGGGGCACCGGCCCCGCGCCGCACCGCCGTGATTGACTGTCGGTCATGCCCGCACCCGGCTCCAGCGAGAAGAGCGACAAACGCCGCCAGGCCGTCCTGGAAGCCGCGGTCACATGCTTCGCCCGCAAGGGCTTCTACGGAACGACGACCAACGAGATCGCCGAGCGCGCTGGCATCTCCCAGCCGTACCTGTACCGCCTGTTCGCCAACAAACAGACGCTTTTCGCTCACGCGGTCTTCCACGTGTCCGAGTTGATGACGAACACCATCGCCGCGCACATCGCCGAGGCCGGACCGACGTCACAGCCGCCGGCGGCGAATCTCCGCACGGCCCGGTCCGCCTACGGTTCCCTGATCCAGGACCGTGAGGTGCTGCGATTCCTCATGCACGCCAACTGCGCGGCTGACGAGCCTCTCGTCGGTGACGCTGTGCGGTGGTGCTACGCCAAACAGGTCGAACTCGTCAGTGAACTCGTGGGATCCGACGAGGCGGTCCGGCAATGGTTCGGCGCCGGCATGCTCGAGAACGTCACGCTGACGCTGGGCCTCGCCGACATCGACGAGCCCTGGGCGCGCACCCTCACCGGCGACTGATCCGCGAACCCGGCACCTCCACGATCACGCATCGGGCGTCGTGCCCGGTCAGCGTGAGGCCGTCGTGGTTGCCCAGCAGCATCAGCTGCCCGGCGGTGGCTTGCTGGTGCCCGGCGGTGGCTTGCTGGTGCCCGGCGAGCAGCGTGCCGTCGAGGACGAACACGGCAACGGTGTCCGCGGTCACCGGAATCGGGCCGTCCAGACGTGCGCGGGTCAGGCGAGCCGGCGTACCCATGGGGGCCATGAGGTTGAGCAGGTGGGTGACCCCGCCGGATGTCGGACGCGCCGTCGCCGGCGCCTCGCCGTCGTAGTCGACGACGACGTCATCGGCGACAGTGATGGCGTCACGATCGCCGATGACCATCTCGACGGACGGTCCGGCAACCGCCGTCGACCATCGCCACAGACCGGGAAACCGGGAGAAGGCGCAGGCCGTGGTGATGTCGGCGAGGCTCAGCCGCCAGCCGGTGCTACCGGTGGCGAGTTCCCGGGTGCTGCCGAGGCCGTTGCGCCACGGCCGCCGTTCGACATCGCCGGTGGCGATCACCGTGGGCGTGGCGGGGTCATTCGTCCTGTTCACAAGCACGAGCACATGATCTCAGCCGTCCGAAGGACGGCTTCGACGGCTGGCGCGCACTGCCCGACCCGTTCGCCGGCTGTTTCCCGCCGGCCGGCAACTCCTGCACCGCCAGGGAGAACCCGCGGTGAGAAGCGGCTTCGGCCCGGCGAGCCCGGTCAGGCGATGTCGATCGCGTCGAGTTCGGCGAAGTTGACGCCTTTTCCGTACGCAATGGTGTTGGTCCCGGCCTGCAGGCTCACGGCCCGTTCGCTGATCTGCCAGTTGTCCCAGCCGGTGAAGGGGTACTCGACGGTTCCGGCGCTCGTGCCGTTGACGAACAGGGTGTGCCCGGCCGCACCGGCGTCGGAGCCGTTGGCGTACCGGGTGTACAGCCGATAGGTGCCGGCCCGGGGCACGTGGACGGTGAAGGTGACCCGGCTGTCGTCGAAGTCGATCCCGCCGACGACCACACCGTTGCTGGCGCCGCCGGTGGCGTACCGGGCATTGGCGCGGGTGAAGCTGGCGTCCTCGGCCTCGTACCGGATCTTCGCGCCCTCCACGACGGGCCGGCTACCGTGCCAGTCGAGCCGCTGGGAGTACATGGCCCGGTAGGTGAAGCCGGAATTCCAGCCGTGGAAGACGATCCGGTCCTTGCCGTCCGGCCCGGTCACCACGTCCTGGCCGCCTGGGCCGCGCACCGTGCCGGCGAACGCGTCGGTGGTCATCAGCGGCGCCGCCGCCTTGGTGTACGGCCCGCGCAACTGAGTGGAGGTCGCGTAACTGCTCACGTAGCTGCCGTCGCCGAAGAAGTTGGCGGAGTAGAAGAGCACGTATGTGCTGCCGTGTTTCCACAACGTCGGCGCTTCGACGAGGATGCCCTCGAACGGCTTGTTCTGTTTGATCAGCTCGGTCTCGGCGCCGACCCGGCGCAGCCCGTCGGCGCTGACCTGCTGAAGGTGCAGCCAGGTGTCCTGGGAACAGCAATTGCCGTCGTTCTTCCACAGGATGTACCGGCGCCCGTTCTCGAAGAACGAGGAAGCATCGATCGCGCCACCCGTCTCCGGGGTGCAGACCAGGGCGGTGTCGCGCGGTACGAACGGTCCGCCGGGCGCGGTCGCGGTGGCGGCGCCGATGCACTGCTTGCCCGAGGCCCTGTCATGCGCCGTGTACCACATCACAAAGCTGCGCGGTCCGGCCGCGAACACCTCCGGCGCCCAGACTCCGTGATCGCCGGATCCGCCGGGCGGGAACGACCAGTCCGGATCGGCCCACGCGCCCAGAGCCGGCAGGGCGTCGGTTCCCTGGACCGCCCAGTCCGTCAGGTTGGTGGAGGTGGCCCACGTGATGTTCCGGCCGTCGCTGTTGGTGGCGTAGGCGTAATAGGTGCGGCCCACCTTCATGATGTCCGGATCGGCGAAATTCTGATCGATCACCGGCCCGGAGGCGACAGCCGCCGACGGTGTCGCCGAGGCGGTGAGCAGACCGGCGGCCAGGGCCAGCGCGGCGGTGACGGCGGTCGCCAGGCGCACGGGTAAAGCGATCATGAGAGTCTCCACGGAGTCGAGGGACATCCATCATGGTCATTTCCATCGAATTACTGTCAAGTGAAGTTATTCGATCTATTGTGCGCCGCCCGGGCGGTGCGCCTCTGAAACGGTGAACAGATCGCCGGGCTGGCACTGCAGCGCGTCGCACAGGGCCGTCAGGGTGCTGAACCGCACGGCCCTGACGCGTCCGTTCTTGAGCGCCGAGAGGTTGGCAAGGGTAATGCCGACCCGGTCGGCAAGCTCGGTCAGCGTGAGTCCACGCTCGGCCAGCAGCTTGTCGATGTGCACCTGCACGCGGTGCTCGCCCTCGGGTGGCATCACACCACCTCGTCGAGTTCCGCACGAAGTACCTGACCTCGGCGGACGATCTCACCGAACGCAAACATGAGGAACCCGCCGAGCAGCCACGCTCCGGGGACCGCGAAGGACAACGGCGCATAGGTTCCCAGGGACGCGACCGTGGCGCTGAGCGCGAACTCACCGATGAACTGCAGCACCCACACCACCGGACCACCGACAACAAGCAACAGCCCGAGTACGCGAAAACGGCTGACGATGTTCCCGGTGAACGGGTCGCCACGGCGAGCCCGGCCGACCAGACGCCAGAGCAGCACCAACGCCACCGTCAGCAGCAGGACACTGGGGAGCGTCGCCAGCAGTTCCCAGGCTCGTTGCACGCCGGTCGGCTGATCCAGGTGCAGCCGGAGTCCGGAGTCGACGGCGGTTCCCGCCGGCAGGCCGAGCGCCACGCCCTCACCGCTCGCCTCCACGTCCACCGCCTGACCAGCCAGAATGCCGACGGTTGTCACCGCACATCCGATCCCGGTCAGCGTCGTGGCTATCGCCAGCAACCCGTGGAGCTCGTCCAGCCAGTCCGGCCTCCGCAAGGACGCACGCATGATGACCACACCCCTATTTATCGATAGTCGATGCATCGACTATCGATAAGATACCGAGGTCTGTCAATACCGGAACGCCCGCACCCTGCGACGCCACTCCTGCGCATCAGACGTCAGCCGGACCCGGCAGAGCGCTGTCCAGCCCGCCACGATTTCCCGCCGGATCCGCCACCCACCCGGCCACGGCCGCTCCGGTCACTGCCGGATGGCAAGATCGTGTCTCATGATCGTTGATGCTGACGTGCCCGGCACGCATCCGGATCTCGTGGAGGCTCGCCCGTGAGAGCGGTCATCGTCGCGGCAGCGGTCGCGTTCATCGTCTCGCTGCTGCTCACGCCGGTGGCGATCCGGGTCTTCACCGCGCTCAAGGCCGGCCAGCCGATCCGCTCCCTCGGCCTCGCCTCGAACGAGGGCAAGAAGGGCACCCCCGCGATGGGTGGTGTCGTGTTCATTGTGGCGACCCTCATCGCGTACGTCGCCGGGCACGTGGCGCTGACCACGCTGCCCGAACGGCAGATCGCCCAGGAAAAACCGACAATGACGGCCCTCGTCCTGCTCGGCCTGCTCGTGTTCTGCGGCGCGGTCGGCTTCGTCGACGACTTCCTCAAGGTCCGCCGGCGCAACTCCGACGGTCTGTCCGCCAAGGGCAAACTGCTCGGCCAGGCGATCATCGGCACCGGATTCGGCATCGCCGCGCTCTACGTCGCGAGCACCAACGGCCAGACCGTGGTCAGCGAGAACATCTCGTTCATCCGGGACATCAGCTGGCTCAACGTCGGCAAGGTCGGCTCGGTGATCGTGTTCGTCTTCGTGATCACGGCGATGTCGAACGGCGTGAACCTCACCGACGGCCTCGACGGCCTGGCCACCGGCGCGTCGACCCTGGTGCTCGGCGCGTACGCCCTGATCGGGTACTGGCAGTACCGGCACTGGTGCGCCGACGAGACGTACGCCCGCGCGAACGAGTACTGCTACCAGGTCCGCGATCCCCTGGAAATCGCCATGATCGCGGCAGCGGCGGCCGGCGCCTGCGTCGGCTTCCTGTGGTGGAACACGTCCCCGGCGCGGATCTTCATGGGCGACGTGGGCGCGCTCGGGCTCGGCGCCCTGATCGGCGGGCTCGCGGTGGTTACCCGCACCACACTGCTGTCGATCCTGATCGGCGGGCTCTTCTTCATCATCACGATCACCTGGGTGATCCAGATCGTCTCGTACCGGACCACCGGCAGACGCGTCTTCCGGATGGTGCCGCTGCACCACCACTTCGAACTGGCCGGGTGGAGCGAGGTCAACATCGTGGTCCGCTTCTGGACCATCGCCGGCGTCTGCGTGGCGGCCGGCCTGGGCCTGTTCTACTCGGACTTCCTGGCGGCAGTCGGATAACCACAGAGGCGCAGCGGAGCGGCGAACGCTGCCGTGCGGCCGGGCCGGACCAGGAAGGAGACGTCCGCGCCGGCCAGCCGCAGGTGGTAGCCGAGCGACATCCCGACCGCGCCCGTGACACCGAACTCGTCGCCGCCGCACTTTCATCGATCCGAACGCTTTACGACCGTAAAGTGCCATATGTGCCCGCTACCCCCGGCACTCACGCACCCGCAGGGTGTAATCGCTGAGGTGCCCTGTCCGTCGTCCAGTTCGGCCACCGCAAGGTCGTGAGCCACGACCGCGATCACGTACCCGCTCCTGCTGCCGGCGTCCATCCACACCCGGACCGTTCTTTCGCGCGGTAGTTCGCGCGGACCCACCACCAAGATCACTCTCATACTTCGCCCCCTGCCAGGCCCGGAGCTACGCTCTCGCTCCTATCTGACCCGGCGGAGGTGTGAACACTGAAGCAGTGTTCACGCTGAACACGGGTATTCTGAACACGTGGGTGAACCTGCGTACCGAAACATCGCCAGCGCGATTCGCGCCGACATCGAGGCGCGCCGGTTGGTCGAGGGTGACCGGCTGCCGACCGTCCGGGAGCTGGCGCAGCGCTTCGGGGTGCCGACCGGCACCGTGTCCAAGGCCGTCGACATCCTGCGCGCCGACGGTGTCGTCGTCGCCAAGCACGGCCGCGGCCTCTACGTGCGCACGTTCAGTCGCGTCCTTCGCTCATCGCCTGACCGGCTTTCGCGATCCTGGTGGACCGACGGGAAAGCGATCCAGGACCACGACACGAACGGGCGGCTCCGTTCGGTCGACGTGGTCGTCCGGGAAGCCCCGGCCTCCGGCGACATCGCGGAAGCGCTCAACGTGCCGCCGGGCGCGGCGGTGCTGACCCGGGCACGTCGCTTCGCCATCGAAGATCGCATCGTGCAGACCTCGACCAGTTACATTCCGCTTGATGTGGTGGCCGCCGTTCCGGCGGTGGCCTATACCAACCCGGGGCCCGGCGGCATGTACGCCCGGATGGCCGAGGCCGGCCTGGCACCGGAGACGTTCCGGGAGACCCTGGTCTGCCGGATGCCGTCGGCGGCCGACACGCAGACAATGAACCTCCCCCAAGGCACACCGGTGGTCGCGATCACCCGGTACGCGTATACCGGGGATCGGCGCTGCGTCGAGGTCAACGAGATGGTGCTGGACTCCAGCGCATACACGCTGGAATATTTCTTCACCGCAGCAGGCGACCGGCCTTCCCGCTGACCGCCTGTTCCAGGGTGGCGCGGATGGCGTGCACCGAGGCGAGCGCCGCCACGGTGCCGCCCTCCAGCAGGAAGTCGGGCGCGCAGGCGGTGTCGAGGCGCTCCGTTCCGCTCTGGACAGTCGCTGCGACCATGGAGGGCACAGTCCGGATCCGGCGGGGAGGGCGGCGTGCAGATCATCGAGGTGACCGAACTCGGGGTCCGGTCGGCCGTCATCCGGCTACGGTGTCGTGGCTCGGCGCTGCAGTTCGTGCTGTATCCGATGATCCATATGGCGAAGCCCACGTTCTACGCGGCAGTGTTCACCCGGCTCAAGCGGGCGGACCTCGTCGTGGTCGAGGGCGTGGGCGGCGGCCGGCGGAAGCACTCGGTGCTGGTCAGCGCGCTGACACTCAGCTACCGCGTGCTCCGGTTCAACCGGCAGGCGAAGCTGGTCGAGCAGGATATCGATTACCGTGCGCTGGGCGTTCCGGTGGTGCGCCCGGACGTCAGCCTCGAGGATTTCACGGCCGGCTGGCGGCGAGTACCGCTGTCGCACCGGCTGATGATGTGGTGCGTGCTTCCTTTCGTCGTGGTGACGCGCCTCTTCGGTGGTACCCGGATGATCTGGTCGCGGTCGGCGGAGCTGAACGACCTGCCCTCGCCGGAAGAGGAGGACCTCAGAGAATGGTCACCTCACCTCGATGCCGCTTTCGCCGGTGATCGCGACAGTCGCCTGCTGGCCTGCCTCTGCCGTCTGCACGAGGAGCGCGGTACGGAGAACATCGAGGTCGCCGTCGTTTACGGCGCCGCTCACGTGCCCGCCATCGTGCAGGGGCTGATGAATCGGTACGGCTACCGGCCACGCTCCGCGGACTGGCTGGTCGTCGCCGACGTGTGATCAAGACTCGGCAGCATCGCGGGGATGAGCCGGGCCGGCGGCGGCAGCGGGCCCGCTTCGCTCGTCGCGCGGAATGCCTCCAGTGCCAGCCCGGCGAACCGGTGCGCCGCCGCGAGCCGGGCGTCCAGTGAGGCGACCGGCAATCCGCGCGCGGCCAGCAGCATCAGGACCAGGTCGTCGAGGACGAAGTCCGGCCGCAGCGCGCCCGCGTCGATCGCACGCCGGCACAGCCCCTCGACCGACCGCAGAAGGACCCGGCGATGATCCGGCACGCTCACCCCGTCGGGCACCGACGACAAGGCGTCGACGAAACCGCGGCTTCGCGCGTTCAGCTCGGTGGCGCCCTGGATGATCGCGCACAGCCCGCGCCACGGATCCGGGTCGGCGCATCCGTCGCGGACCAGCGCGGCGCAGGCCCGCATCTCGGCGTCGAACGCGGCGTCGATGAGCGCCTGCTTGGTGGCGAACCGCCGGTACAGCGTCGCGGGACCGACCTGCGCCCGGCGGGCGATCTCGCGCATCGGCACGTCGAGGCCGCGGTCGGCGAACAGCTCCCGCGCCGCCTCCAGCACGCGATCCCGGTTGTCCCGCGCGTCGGAACGCAGCATGTGAGGCACATTGTCGGCCATGACCTCTCACTTTACCGAAGTGGACGGGGGCGTCCGCTACGGTCACGGTAAGTGTCATGAGAGCGGAGAAAAGCCATGAAAGCCATCAGCATTCGTACGTTCGGAGACCCGGAAGGGATGGCGCTGATCAACGTACCGGAGCCCCTTCCTGCGGCCGGACAGGTGCTGATCGAGGTCGAGACGATCGGGGTCGGCGGTGTCGACGCGGTCATCCGGCGTGGCACGCTCGGCGGGTACGGGTTCTCGGAGGGGTTCGTCCCGGGCAGCGAGGTGGCCGGCCGGGTGGTCGCCGCCGGTGACGGCGTGGACCCGTCGTGGATCGGCCGGCTGGTGTGGGCGTTCACCGGAACCGGAGGAGGGTACGCCGAACGCGCGGTAGCCCGTCTCGAGGACGTGACCGTCCTGCCGGAGGGTTTGTCCCCGATCGACGCGGTGGCGCTGGGCGGCGCCGGTCCGGTGGCTCATTTCGCGCTCGCGCACGGCCGCTTCGATGCCGGCGAGTCGCTGCTGATCCGGGGCGCGGCCGGCAGCATCGGCATCATGGCGGTCCAGCTTGCCGCCCTCGGCGGCGCCGGCACGATCGCCGTCACGACGGCCTCCCCCGAGCGTGGCGACCGGCTGCGGGAACTCGGCGCCACGGCCGTACTCAATCGAGCCGGAAAGAGCGCCGGAAAGAGTGCCGGTGAGGATCACGGTGAGGGCGCCTCGGCGCCCGCAGCCGAATTCGACGTCATCCTCGACATCGTCGGCGGGCACGCGACCGCTTCGTTCATCGACCGGCTCGCGGACAACGGCCGGATGGTCGCCGTCGGCGTCGTCGCCGGGCTTCCGCCCGCCGATTTCGGCAAGGCGCTCTTGGGTACGTTCCAGCGCTCCCGCTCGTTCGCGACGTTCAGCCTGAACACCGTGGCCACCGGCGGGCGCAACCGGATCCGGTCGGAGCAGTTCGCCGCCGCAGCCCGCAAAGACCTGCAGGCCGTGGTGCACGCTGTGCTGCCGCTCGACGGCGCCGCTGACGCGCACCGCCGGATGGATGCCGGCGAGGTGTTCGGCCGCGTCGTCCTGACCGTGTGAAACATAGGGCAATTGTCGAAGCATCACAACCTGCGCACATTCCTCGCCGACGCGGAGAACCGCGGGTTGCTGCGCCGCAACGGCGGCGAGTACCGGTTTGCGGATCAGCTGATCCGCGACCACCTCGCCCGATGACCGCCGCCGGGTGGGAAGAAGCAGCCTCGCTCAGAGCAGACGACCGCTGTTCTGCGCGGCCCGGGCCCGGACCGCCGCCGAGAAGACATCGTCGTCGCCGCTCGGGTCCTCGGTGTACTGCGCGTACAGCAACCGGCAGGCGTGAATCCCGATCAGCAGGTCTTCCAGCAGATCCCGGGCCGGCCGCGACGGATCCAGCGGAGTCAGCCGCACCGGCGGGTCCTCGGCGTCGCCGGACAGCTCCTCGTCGTCCTCGTCGTCCCCGTCGTCGCCGCCGCTGTCGTCATAGGTCAGCGACCCGTCCGGCGGCGCCAGCCCTTCCGCGATGAGCATGGCTTCCGAGACAAGATCAACGACGATTTGGTACGGCGTACCCATGATCTCGAAAAGCTCAAGCACCAGCGTCGGCGTGCGGTAAGGCAGCGCCTCGATGTCGTCAGCGGACGCCACGACCAGCTCAGCCGGGATGCCCGACAACTCGGCCGTGACGTCAGCGGCGGCCTTGAGCCAGTGCGCCGCCGCGACAGCCGCGGCGGTCGGTTCGAGCTCCATGAACAGCTCGCGCCCGCCCAGCGGATCCTTGTCCAGGATCGCGTCGGCGGCGGCCACCTGCGCCGGGCTGGCATCCGCCCGGCTGAGCACCACCGCCTGCACCGCCCGCCCGGCGAGATTGCCCAGCTCAGCCTCTTCGACAGCCCGGATCTCGGCAGCGACGTCAGCCACCACGGCCTCGGTCAGCGGGCTGTCACCGATCTCGTGCAGCGCCCGGCCCAGCCGGTGGCCGTACTCCTGCACCGGGTCGAACTCCACGGTCACGTACCCGGCGTCGTCCACCAGGTTCGGGCTCTGCACCGCGGCGACAACGGTCGAGAACCCGTCCCGGGTCTGCTGCCGCCGCCAGCCCTCGGTGTTCACGTCCAGGCTGCCGGCCGCACTCGCCGGGTGGGTGTAACAGCGCCACAGCGCCTCGGACAGGTTCGACATCGCCGCTGCCAGATGCATCCGCTGGCTCGAGGCGGCCGGCCCCGGCAGCGCGGCAACGATCGCCGCCCGATGCCCGTTTCCCGTCGCCCACGTGCGGATCAGGGTGTTGTTCTCGTCGTCAACGGCGTAGCTGGTCACTTTTTACATTATGGCCCTCCCACCCACCCCAGGCGGCACGCCGCCGGCTTCCTTCCTTGGGTACGGGATAAACAGCCTGCTCAGCAAGCCCAAGTGTCCCCGTGGGTGTGCCGGTCGCCCCGGGCAGGAGGGGCGCCAGCTCCCCACCACGTGAGTACGCGGCTCCGCCAGCAGCAGTGTTCGCGGCGGCCCTTCGATCCCCGCACCGCGCTCTGCCCCGCACCGCTCCGCCCCGCACCGCTCCGCCCCGCACCGCTCGGTCTGGATCTTGTGGACTTCCCCGCAGACGTGTCCGCACAACTCCACAAGATCGAACAGGCCCAGCCGATCTTGCGGAATTACCCGCAAACGGTTCGCCGAAATCCACAAGATCGAGCAGGCCTAGCCGATCTTGTGGAGTTACCCGCGAACGGTTCGCCGAAATCCACAAGATCGGTGAATCCGCGTTTACCACGTCGAACCCGCGAAGCTCCGCGTTGCCACGTCGAACCCGTGAAGCTCTGCATTGGCCGAACCTTGGAGACCCGTGGGGCAAAGAACACCCGAATAGGGCATAGAGCACCCACAAGTCTCCAAGATCCGGCACTGTCTACCTGCCGTGGTGGCAGAGCATCACCACGACGCTCGCCAACCACCTGACATCGACACGCCACGGGTGGCCGGCCCGCAAACTCGTGCACTCGTGGTCGATCAGCCGTCCAAACCGCACAAGATCTCCGAGCGGTGTCGCGTACCGAGAAACCCCCGCTGGGCCGCCGAGTCCTGCGCGTCCGGCAGCCGGCTGCAGCCACGCGGTGATACGCGGCAGCCCGTCCTCGACGGCAATGACACCACCAGCGGAATCGGGCGGTCGCGTGATCACAGACGACAACGGTGGAACCCCGCCAGGGGTTCCACCGTTGTGCTTGCCGAGGTCAGCCGCGGGTCGGGCTCTGCTTGGTGACCGGGTCGATGGCGACCTCGTCGAAGGCGGGCGCGCCGTCGATCGCGTCGGCGGCGACGGCGGCTGAGCGGGCCGCATCGGGCAGGTCGAGGCTGGTGCGCAGGGTGACCTGCGGCAGCAGCAGCGCGGCGATGACGCCGACCACGCCGATGACGGCGGAGATCAGGAAGATGTGCCCGGTCGCGTCGCCGTACGCGGCCCGGACGATGTGCTGAACGGCCTCCGGCAGCGCGGTGAGGTTCAGGTTGCTGCTGCCGCCGCTGCTGCCGGTGGGAACCCCGGCCACCGCCAGATCGTGGGTGATCTGGTCGGTGACCCGGCGGGCCAGGACAGCGCCGAGCACCGCGATGCCGACGGTGCCGCCCAGCGAGCGGAAGAACGCCACGGTGGCGCTGGCCGCGCCGATGTCCTTGAGCGCCACGGTGTTCTGCACGACCAGCACCAGGTTCTGCATCGACATGCCGACACCGGCGCCGACCAGGAACATGCCGGCGCCCACGTACCAGAGCGCGGTCTCGTGGTCGATGGTGCCGAGCATGCCGAACCCGGCGACCAGGACGATCGACCCGGCCAGGATGTACGGCTTGATCCGGCCGGTCTTGGTGATCAGCCGGCCGCTGACGATCGACGAGACCAGCACGCCGCCCATCATCGGGATGGTGAGCAGCCCCGCCTCGGTGGGGCTGTAACCACGGCCGATCTGGAAGTACTGGCCGAGGAACACGGCGCCGCCGAACATCGCCATACCCACGGCGAGGCTGCCGAGAATCGCCAGCGCGGTGGTCCGCTGACGCACGATGTTCATCGGGATGACCGGCTCGGCGGCGCGGGACTCGACCCAGACGGCGAGCGTGAGCAGCACCACTCCCCCGCCGACCATGGCGGCGCTCTGCCAGGAGATCCAGGCGAACGAGTCGTCGACGAAGGAGATCCAGACGAGCAGGACGCTGACACCCGCGGCGATCAGCGTGGCGCCGACGTAATCGATCTTCACGTTGTCCCGGCGTACCGTCGGGAGGTTGAGGGTGAGCTGGAGCAGGACCAGCGCGATGAGCGCGACCGGCACGCCGACGAAGAAGCACCAGCGCCAGCCCAGCCATGACGTGTCCACGATGAGCCCGCCGAGCAGCGGGCCGCCGACCGTGGCGAGCGCCATCACGCCGCCGAGGTACCCGTTGTAGCGGCCGCGTTCGCGCGGCGGGATCATCGCGGCGATCGCGACCTGGACCAGCGCCTGCAGGCCGCCGACGCCGAGGCCCTGGAAGGCGCGGGCGGCGATGAGCTGTCCGGCGCCCTGCGACAGTCCGGCCAGGATCGAGCCGATCAGGAAGATCACGATGCTGACCTGGATCAGGATCTTCTTGTTGAACAGGTCCGCGAGCTTGCCCCAGATCGGGGTGGTCGCCGTGGCGGTGAGCAGCGTCGCCGTGACCACCCAGGTGTACTGGGTCTGTGAGCCGTTCAGCGATCCGATGATCTTCGGGAGCGCGGTCGAGACGATCGTGCTGCTGAGCAGGGCGACGAAAAGCACCAGCAGCAGGCCGCTGAGCGCTTCCAGGATGCGCCGGTGGGACATCGGCTCGGTGCTGGTGGTGGTGGCGGCGCTCATCGCGCGTTCTCTCCCGAGGGGTCGGAGGGGTGTTGCCGCCAAGCATTCAGCATCGGTGCACAGTGGGCAAGTTTGCCCAGCGAGAACCCTCGGCGGCCCTGGGTTCGCCGGACTGTGAGTTTTTCCTCGCGCTACTGTCCCGGGACAAGGGTTGCCGGAAGGTACGAACGGCGTGCACCTTGTGACCAGGATGACGAAGGGTGAAGCGTGTCGATGGACTTTCCCGCCGCCACCGCCGACCAGTGGCGGGGCCTCGCCCTCGCAGCGCTGCGCAGGTCCGGTGGCGCGACCGAGGACACCACCCTGGACCAGGTCGACGACCTGCTGGCCACGGCCACCTACGGCGGGCTGACGGTCGCGGCCCTGCACACCCCGGACACCGCCTCGCTGCCGGAGACCGGTCTGCCCGGCCAGCAGCCGTTCGTCCGCGGCGCCCGCGCCGCCGGCGCTGTCGCGGGTGGCTGGGACATCCGCCAGCGCTACGCCGAGCCGGAGCCCACGGAACTCCGTGAGGCGGTCCTCGGCGACCTGGAGAACGGCACCACCTCGGTGTGGCTCGCCGTCGGCAGCGGCGCGCTGCCGCTCGATGCCCTGCCGGAAGCACTCGATGGGGTGTATCTGGACCTGGCCGCCGTGGTCCTCGACCCGGGAGACGCCTTCGTCCCGGCCTCCCGCGCGTGGTTCGATCTGCTCGCCGCCCGCGACGTCGAGCCCGGCAAGGCCGCCGGCGGTTTCGGCGCCGACCCGCTGGGCTGGCGCGCCCGTACGGGTGACACCGCCGGCCTCGCCGGCGCCCTGACCGACGCCGCCGCCCTGGCCGGCCGCTGTGTCGCCGACGCACCGGGCCTGCGGGCGATCACGGTGGACGCCACGATCCACCACGACGCCGGTGGCTCCGAGGTGGAGGAGATCGGCTGCGCGGTCGCGGCCGGGGTCGCGTACCTGCGCGCCCTGACCGGCGCCGGTCTGCCGGTACGCGCGGCGCTGAGCCAGATCGAGTTCCGGTACGCGGCAACCGTCGACCAGTTCGCCACCATCGCCAAGCTGCGCGCCGCCCGCCGGTTGTGGGCCCGGGTCGCCGAGTTGTCCGAGGCCGCCGACGATGGTGGGCAGCGTCAGCACGCGGTGACGTCGTCGGCCATGATGGCCGCCCGTGACCCGTGGGTGAACCTGCTGCGCACCACGATCGCCTCCTTCGCCGCCGGGGTCGGCGGCGCGGACGCGGTCACGGTCCTGCCGTTCGACACGCGCCTCGGCCGGCCCGACGCGTTCTCCCGGCGGCTGGCCCGCAACACGCAGATCCTGCTGGTCGAGGAAGCCCACGTCGCCCGGGTCCTCGATCCGGCCGGCGGGTCCTGGTACGTGGAGAGTTACACCGAGCAGCTCGCGCAGGCCGCCTGGCAGTGGTTCACCGAGATCGAACGCGCCGGTGGCCTGGCCGCCGCGCTCGACAGCGGACTGGTCGCCGACCGGCTCGCCACGGCATGGGACGCGCGGGCGGCCGATCTCGCCCACCGCCGCAGCCCGATCACCGGGGTCAGCGAGTTCCCGAACCTGGGTGAGCAGCTCCCGGCACGCCGGCCCGCCGCCGCGCCGGTGGGTGGCGGTCTGCCCCAGCATCGGTACGCGGAGGCGTTCGAGCGGTTGCGCGACCGCAGTGACGCGTACCTGGCCGCCACCGGCAGCCGGCCGGTCGTGCACCTCGCCACGCTCGGTTCACCTGCGGCGTACGGGCCCCGGGTCACGTTTGCCACGAACCTGTTCGCCGCCGGTGGCATCGCCGTCAGCACCGAGCACGGTTCGGTGGTGGCCTGCGTGTGCGGGCCCGACAAGGCGTACCCGGAGCAGGCCTCCCCGCTGGCCGAGCGGTTGCGGGCGGCCGGCGCCGGCCGGGTGCTGCTGGCCGGCCGCGGCGACTACCCGGGTGTCGACGGATACCTGTTCGCCGGCGGTGACGCCGTCGCGTTGCTGACCACCACATTGGCCGACCTGGGAGTACCGGAGTGATCCCCGATTTCTCCACCGCGAAACTGACCGCCGCCACTCCGGCGCCGGGCGCCGGCAAGGCGTGGCAGGCCGCGGTGCTCGCCGAGACCGGCCGGACCGCCGAGGACCTGCTCTGGCGTACGCCGGAGGGCATCGCGGTCCCGCCGCTGTTCACCGGCGCGGACCTGTCCGGCCTGGACTTCCTGGACACCTATCCGGGCATCGCGCCCTACCTGCGCGGGCCGTACCCCACCATGTACGTGAACCAGCCGTGGACGATCCGCCAGTACGCGGGATTCTCCACCGCCGAGGAGTCCAACGCGTTCTACCGGCGCAACCTGGCCGCCGGGCAGAAGGGCCTGTCGGTCGCGTTCGACCTGCCGACGCACCGCGGTTACGACTCCGACCACCCGCGGGTCACCGGTGACGTCGGGATGGCCGGTGTCGCGATCGACTCCATCTACGACATGCGGCAACTCTTCGACGGCATCCCGCTGGACAAGATGAGCGTGTCGATGACGATGAACGGCGCGGTGCTGCCGATCCTCGCCCTCTACATCGTCGCGGCCGAGGAACAGGGTGTCGCGCCGGAGCAGCTGTCCGGCACGATCCAGAACGACATCCTCAAAGAGTTCATGGTCCGTAACACCTACATCTACCCGCCCGAACCGTCGATGCGGATCATCTCCGACATCTTCTCGTTCACCTCGCAGCGGATGCCCCGCTTCAACTCGATCTCCATCTCCGGCTATCACATCCAGGAAGCCGGAGCGACCGCCGACCTGGAACTCGCGTACACCCTCGCCGACGGCGTGGAATACCTGCGGGCAGGCCGTGCCGCCGGGCTCGACGTCGACGCGTTCGCGCCGAGGTTGTCGTTCTTCTGGGCGATCGGCATGAACTTCTTCATGGAGGTCGCGAAACTCCGCGCCGGCCGCCTGCTCTGGGCGCGGCTCGTGCGCGAGTTCGCGCCGAAGGACCCCCGGTCGCTGAGCCTGCGGGCGCACTGCCAGACCTCCGGCTGGTCGCTCACCGCCCAGGACGTCTACAACAACGTCATGCGTACGTGTATCGAGGCGATGGCCGCAACACAGGGCCACACCCAGTCGCTGCACACCAACGCCCTCGACGAAGCGCTCGCCCTGCCGACGGACTTCTCCGCCCGGATCGCCCGCAACACCCAGCTGCTCATCCAGCAGGAGTCCGGCACCACCCGCGCCATCGACCCGTGGGGCGGCAGCGCCTACGTCGAACGCCTCACCCACGACCTGGCCGCCCGTGCCTGGGAACACATCACCGAGGTCGAGGCCGCCGGCGGCATGGCCCGGGCCATCGACGAGGGCATCCCAAAGATGCGCATCGAGGAGGCCGCGGCCCGCACCCAGGCCCGCATCGACTCCGGCCGCCAGCCCGTCATCGGCGTCAACAAGTACCGTCCGGCCGCCGACCAGCCGATCGACGTCCTCAAGGTCGACAACGCCGCGGTCCGGGCCAGCCAGGTCGAGAAGCTGCGCCGGCTGCGCGCGGAACGCGACGAGGGCGCCTGCGTCGCCACGCTGGAGGCGCTGACCAGGGCCGCCGGTGGTGAACCCGGTGCGAACCTGCTCGCCCTCGCCGTCGACGCGGCCCGCGCGAAAGCCACCGTCGGCGAGATCTCCGACGCCCTGGAGAAGGTCTACGGACGGCACACCGCCCGCATTCGTACGATCTCCGGGGTCTACCGGCAGGAAGCGGGAACGGTGAGCAACATCGAACAGGCCCGGGCCGCCGCCGCCGCGTTCGCCGACGCCGAGGGCCGCCAGCCGCGCATCCTGGTCGCCAAGATGGGCCAGGACGGCCACGACCGGGGTCAGAAAGTCGTCGCGACGGCGTTCGCGGACCTCGGCTTCGACGTGGACGTGGGCCCCCTGTTCGCCACCCCGGCCGAGGTGGCCCGCCAGGCCATCGAAGCCGACGTGCACATTGTCGGCGTCAACTCCCTGGCCGCCGGGCACCTCACCCTCATCCCCGCACTCCGCGAGGAACTCACCGCACAGGGCCGCGAGGACATCGTGATCATCGCCGGTGGGGTGATCCCGCCGCAGGACTACGACGCCCTGCGCGCGGCCGGCGCAGCCGCCATCTTCGCCCCCGGCACGGTCCTCGCCGACGCCGCGATCGAGCTGCTCGCCGACCTGGCCGAGCGGCTCGGCCACCCCGCCACGGCGTGATGGCCCGTCCTCCGGTCGACGTCGAGGAGATGGCGGCGGGTGTCCGCGCCGGCACGCCGGCCTGGGTGGCCCGCGCCATCACCCTGGTCGAGTCCACCCGCCGCGACCACCAGGTGCTGGCCCAGCAGTTGCTGACGCTGCTCACCCCGGACGCCGGCCGGTCGCACCGGATCGGGATCAGCGGCGTGCCCGGAGTCGGGAAGTCGACCTTCATCGACGCGCTCGGCACCGACCTCACCGCCGACGGGCACCGGGTCGCCGTGCTGGCCGTCGACCCGTCGTCGACGCGTACCCGGGGCAGCATCCTCGGCGACAAGACCCGGATGGCACGGCTCGCCGCGGATCCCGCCGCTTTCGTACGCCCATCGCCCACCGCCGGCACGCTCGGCGGCGTCGCCAAGGCCACCCGCGAGGCCATCGTCGTCGTCGAGGCCGCCGGATACGACATCGTCATCGTGGAAACCGTCGGCGTCGGCCAGTCCGAAACCGCGGTGGCCGACATGGTCGACTCGTTCCTGCTGCTGGCCCTGGCCCGCACCGGCGACCAGCTCCAGGGCATCAAGAAAGGCATCCTGGAACTGGCCGACGTCATCACCATCAACAAAGCCGACGGCCCGCACGCCACCGAGGCGAAGAGCGCGGCCCGAGAGCTGTCCGGCGCACTGCGCCTGCTGCGCGGCGACTCGCTCTGGACGACACCGGTGCTCACCTGCAGCGCGGTGGAAGGCACCGGCGTCAAGGACGTCTGGTCCCAGCTGACCGCCCACCGACTCCAGACCGGCGACGAGTTCGCCGCGCGACGCCGCCGCCAGCAGGTCGGCTGGATGTGGGCGATGGCCCGCGAAACCGTCCTGAACCGCTTCGACACCAACCCGGCGGTCCGCACCACCGGCAAGCAGGCGGAGCAGCACATCCTGGACGGCACCCTCACCCCGGCCCAGGCGGTGCAGCAGCTACTCACCGCCTTCGACACGAACGGCCCAGTGCGCGACGCCGAGAAGTAGACCCACCGGTTGACCGACTGGCGCCCGACCTCCGACTCGCTGGCCGGCCTGCTCCAGTTCTCTCCATACGCGAAGGCTGTCCTGCGCCTGTTCCAGCCCCTCACCCGTCTCGCCACGGAGACGGCGACCGAGGCGGCAGTGCTCGCTGCCGTCTCGGCCGGAGCCAGCGTCAACGCGACCGCTGACCATCTGCGGTTCGTCGGCGCGTGGTCGATGAGCGCGCATCGCTTTCACGCGGCCGACGATTCAGAATGGGGAGATGAACGAGTTCGATGTGAACGCGAAGGACGCGGAGCTGACGTTGCTCCGCCAGATCGCGGACGAGATGATCTCCAACTTCGGGATCGACCGGGACGAGGCGAACGGCCGGATCCGCCGCCAGTGGGGCGGCATGGAGTTCCGCAGCAAGTACGCCTACATGGCGCTGCGGCACCGGGACGCCCACGAATGGGCATACCAGATCTACTACAACGGACAGATGTGGTGGCTCGACGGGGTCGAGCTCACCCCGACCCCTTATCCGTGACCGCATCCTCATCCACGCCGCCGCCGGAGGACGTTTGGGCTGGCTCTGACCGGCTGGTCAGGCGGGAACGGTCCAGGTGGGCTCCAGGTTGATCACGTCGCCGGTGATGGCGACCAGGTCGGCTGCCAGCTCTGCCCGGTCGCGCAGGGTGTTGAAATGGTCGTCGAGGTAATGCTGGTGGTCGGCGGCCGAGCGCCACGCTGACAGGACCAGGAACTCGGTCTCGCCGCTCTGTGCGAACACGCCACCACACATGCCGGGCGCTGCTGTCATGCCGGGATTCCAGACCTCTTTCTGCGTACCCACGAAGTGGTCCTGGCGGCCTGGGCGCACGTGGCAGTGGGCGAGTCGCAGGAGCGCGACCGCCGTCAGGTCGGCGGGGAAGCCGCCGCCGATGTCGAGCCGGCGATCGAGGACGCGGACTCGCACGTCGTCATAGGTGCCGGCCTGGTGGGCCGCGATGCGGTCGTGATCGCGGCCCATGAATGCCTGGTAGTGGTCCGGGTCGCTCCAGAACCCGACGATCTGCGCCGCCTCTCTGCCCCAGCCACCGGCCTGGCCGAGAAATCCGGGAACGCCCTGAAGCTCGGCCCAGGCGTGCTGGCCCTGGCCGAATGCCGCCCGGGTCGACGTCTGGCAGGTGATCCATTTAACGAGCATGAGCACCTCCTCACCTATCGGTGATAGAGAGTATGGTCGAGTACGTGAAATTCCAGGTCCTCGATATCCTGCCGAACATCACAAACCCGGTGACCGGCCGGGAGATCCGGCCCGACGAGCGGTTCTCCCAGGCCCTGACCTCGGCCCGCTACGCCGAGGAGTTCGGTTTCGACGCCGTCGCCATCGGTGAGCGGCACGCCGGGGCGTTCCTGTCCAGCGGCGCCGGTGTGCTGCTCGGCGCGGTCGCGGCCACCACCAGCCGGGTCCGGATCATGACCGGGGTCTCGGTGCTGTCGATCGCCGACCCGCTGCGCGTCGCCGAGGACTACGCCACCGTCGACCAGCTCTCCCGTGGCCGCCTCGAGCTGGTGATCGGCAAGGGCAACGAGCTGCGGCAGCTGCCGATGTTCGGGATCACCAACGGCGACCAGTGGGACGCGCTCGCCGAGAAGTACGAGCTGCTGCGCCGGCTGTGGCGCGAGGAGAACGTCACCTGGCAGGGCCGTTTCCGGGCGCCACTGGACGAGGTCACCAGCCTGCCCCGGCCGTACGCCGGCGCCCCGCGCGTCTGGCACGGCTCGGCCACCACGCAGACCTCGGCGGAACTCGCCGCGACCTGGGGTGACCCGCTCTTCTCGGCCAACGCGATCCAGCCCCGTGACAACTACACCGTTCTCATCGACCACTACCGGCAGCGGTACGCCGAACACGGCCACGACCCGCGCCTGGCGTACGTCGGCGCGGGCGCCGGGTTCCTGTTCCTGGCCGACACCACGCAGCAGGCCCGGGAGGCGTTCGGCCCGACCTACGAGAAGATCGTGGCGTACTTCAATCAGCCGGGGAACCACACGCCCGGCAACGCGATGACCTTCGCGACCATCGACGACGCCATCGCCCGCGGGCCGGTCCTGGTCGGTTCGCCGCAGCAGGTCGCCGAGAAGATCCTCTGGTTTCACGAGGCGTTCGGCCACGATCTGCAGTCGTTCAGCCTGCCCACGATGATCCCGCACGAGCAGCAGCTGGCGATGCTCGAACGACTCGCCGCCGACGTCATCCCGGTCGTCCGCAAGGCCGCGCCGACCACGCTCTGGAGCGACCAGGACCCGTACGGCGGACGCCCGGCCGCCTACGGCCGCACCACCCCCGACGCCGCCGCCGAGATCGAGAAGGCCCGGACATCCTCGGAAGCGCCACACCGCGGGTAAGCGCAGCTCCGCGCTCATTTCCGGCCCATCCGCGCCGATAGGACCACTACAGGGACAGCACAGCAGCAAACGGCGTTGCGCGGATCGATGGGACCAGCCGTGAACTTTCGCTCACGGGTGACACGCACCCTCGGTTTCGCTGCTCTGTACCTGGCCGCCACGTACGCCGGCCGGCTCACCGTCATGGACGACACCAACCTGAGCCTGGTGTGGCCGGCCGCGGGCGTCTCCGCGGTGTGGTTCCTGGCTCAGTGGTCGTCGCCGTGGCGAATCCTGGACGTCATCGCGCTCAGCGTGGTGACCATGTTCGTGAACGTGGCGACCGGCGCGCCCGTGGTGCTCGCGGAGTGGTTCGTGGTGGCGAACCTGGCGCAGGCCTGGCTGTTCGTCCACCTGTTCCGCCGATGGCTGCCGCATCTCTGGGGCGGCGGCGGTGACCGGCCGCTGGCCCGGCTCGGTGAACTGTGGCCGCTCGCGACGGCTGCGTTCCTGAGCACGGCCTGCGGGGCGCTGATCGGGCCGACCGGGGTCTGGGTGGTCAACGGCGACTACTCCTGGCCGGCCACCGCGGTCTGGCTCACCCGCAACACCGTCAGCATCCTGCTGATCGGCGCCACCGGTCTGCGCCTGGGTCATCTGGTACGCGTACGCCTGCCCCAGCTGTCCCGCGCGGATCTGCGCGCCGCCTGGTCCCGGGTGAGCGCCCCTCGCCGGCTGGAGTACGTGGCCGTGCTGGTCCTCTCGGCCGCCGCCTACTTCGCCGTGTTCGGGGTGAACAGGTCCCTGCCGCTGGCGTTCACGGTGATCGCGATGACCATCTGGGCGGGTTCGCGGCTGCACACCGCCTTCGTGGTGGTGCACGACCTGCTGTTCGGCTCGGTGGCCGTGCTGTTCACCCTCAACGGGTACGGCGTGTTCGCGCAGGTCGAATCGCATGCCGCCCGGGCCCTCGTCGCCCAGGTCTTCGTCGGCATGATCGCCGTGGTCGGGCTGGCCTTGGCGCTGGGACGCGACGAACGGATCGCCCTGGTCAGGGACCTGCGTACCGCCCAGCGGGCAGCGATCGGGCAGGCCAAGCTGATGAACGCCATCGTCGACTCGCTGAGCGAAGGGCTCACCGTGGTCGACGAGCAGGGCCGCCTGCTGCTGCGCAACCCCGCTGTGCGTCACCTGATGGGCGGGTTGACCAGCGCTTCCGGTGAGGTGGCGCAGCCGGACTACTACGGGCTGTTCCATCCGGACGGCTCGCCGGTGCATCCCGACGAGATGCCGCACCGGCTCGCCCTGACCGGGCGCGAGATCCGCGGCATCGACATCCTGGTCCGTAACCCCGGTGTGCCGGACGGCCGCATCCTCAGCGTCAGCTCCCGGACCCTGCCCGTGGACCAGGACGGCGTCCGCCGCGCGGTGACCGTCTTCCACGACGTCACCGCCGAACGGCGCCACCGCGGAGAGCTGGCGTCCTTCGCCGGGGTGGTCGCCCACGACCTGCTCAACCCGCTGAGCACGGTCGAGGGCTGGACCGAGGCTCTCTCGGACACGTTCGCCGAGTCCGATCATCCTGACGCCGCCGAGGCACGCGACGGGCTGGCCCGCATCGACCGGGCCGCGGTCCGGATGCGGAACCTGATCAATGACCTGCTGGCGTACACCACCGCCCGCGACGCCACGGTGGCCTTCGCGCCGACCAGCCTGCGCGAGATCGCGGAGGACATCGCGACCGGCCGCATCGACCAGGCCGAGAGCACCGGCAAACCCGCGCCGATCTTCACTATCGAGGAACTTCATCAGGTGTACGCCGATGCGGTCCTGCTCCGGCAGCTGCTCGACAATCTGATCAGCAACGCCGTGAAGTACACCGCGCCCGGCGTCACCCCCGCGCTGCACGTCCACACCGAGCTGGCCGACGGCATGGTCACGGTGATCATCGACGACAACGGCATCGGGATCCCGGCCGGTCAGCACGGCCGGATCTTCGACAACTTCCACCGGGCGCACCCCGGCGCCGCGTACACCGGAACGGGTTTGGGTCTGGGCATCTGCAAACGCATTGTGGAACGGCACGGCGGCACCATCGCCGCTGCCGACAACCCGAGCGGTCAGGGGTCGCGGTTCACGTTCACCCTGCCCGCGGATGCGAGCAAAGCGCCGGCCGCCGGCGCCGACGAGCGTCCTCCGGCCGCCGAACCGCAGGCAGAAGCGACACCACGCCCCGAAGCCGCCACGGACGGCAACCCCGCGCCGCTGCCCGCCGCCGCTGCCTTCGAACACGCCGCCCACCTGGTCCTGGAGTACCTGCACGAGCAGATCCCGCTGGCCTTCTGGGCGGTCACCCGGGTGGAGAACGGCCGGCAGACCTACCTCTATCTCGATGCCGACAACGGGTACGGGCTACGGCAGGGCCAGAGCCACGCCTGGGCGGACAGCTTCTGCGTGCACATGGCCGCCGGTGACGCGCCGGCTGTCGCCCGCGACGCCCAGGCCGTCCCGCTGTACGCGAACGCCGCCGTCAACAACGCCCTGGAGATCGGCACCTACGCGGGCGCCGCCATCACCGAGCCGGACGGTTCGCTGTTCGGCGCGATCTGCGGTCTCGACCCCCGTACCCACACCGGTGACCTGCGGATGGCGCACGCCGAGCCGTTGCTCGCCCTGCTGGGACAGCTGCTCACCGGCGCCCTGGCGTCCGACCGCGCGCAGAGCCGGTCCACCAACGCGCTGCTGCGTGAGCAGCTCAGCGCCGACACCGACGTGCTGACCGGGCTGCCGAACCGGCGCGCCTGGGATCGCGGGATCGCCGAATGGCAGGCGCACTACCAGCGGCTGGCCGACCCCACCGTGATCGTGATGATCGACCTCGACCGGCTGAGAACGGTCAACGACACCCTCGGTCACCCGGCCGGCGACGCCTATCTGCAGGCCGCGGCCTCCGCCGCGCGCAGCGTCATCCGCGACACCGACCTGATCGCCCGGCTCGGCGGTGACAGGTTCGGCCTGCTGCTGGCGCACTGCGACCAGGCCAGCGCCGACGCCGTCACCACCCGGCTGCACCTCGAACTCGCGGCCGCCGGCGTGACCGCCTCCATCGGCTGGGCGTCGATCACGCCCGAGCAGGGCTTCACCGCCGCGCTGGAGGCGGCCGGCGCGGCCGTGTCTGCCGCGAAACAGCAGCGCCGCACCGATCCCTCCACCGCCTCGGCCGGGTGAGATACTGGTGTCGATCTTTCCCCGTGACGCCAGGAGCCTCCGCTGAACGACGTCGCATTCGAGCTCCCGGTCGCATGGGAGCTCCCTGTCGCTTTCGAGCTAGCGGTTCAGGACACGCACGGTCTGTCGGTCGCCGCCCGGCTCGCGGTGGACCGGATCGAGCTGTGTGTCGCGCTCCCGCTCGGCGGGCTCACGCCCTCGCTCGCCTTCATCGAGGCCGCCGTGGCCACCCCCGGCATCCCGCCCGTGCACGTTCTGGTGCGTCCCCGGCCGGGCGGTTTCGACTACGCCCCGGACGAGGCCGACCTGATCGTCCACGACGTGCGGCACGCCGTGTCGGCCGGTGCGTCCGGCGTCGTCGTCGGTGGCGTTCGCGCCGGTCAGGTCGACTCCGACCTGGTCAAGCGGGTCGTCGACGCCGCCTGCGGCGCCGACGTCACCTTCCATCGCGCGTTCGACACGCTCAGCGACCCGCCGGCGGCTCTCGACGTTCTCGCCCATCTGGGGGTACGCCGAGTGCTCACCTCAGCCGGGGCCGACTCCGTGGCCGACGCCCTGCCGGCGCTCACGTCCCTGGTCGGGGCCGCCGCCGGCCGCATCGAGATCATGGCGGGTGGTGGCGTGCGTCCCGAGGTCGTCGCCGGCCTGATGCGCACCGGCGTGCCGGCCGTGCACGCGTCGGCGAAACGCACCGTCGCGGACACGGTCGGCGTGGGCCTGGGCACCGCTGCCCCGGCCGGCGGCTCCGGCCGGGAGACCACCGACGAGGCGCAGGTCGCGGCGATCCTGGCAGCGCTGCGCCCCTGATCGGCGGGGTCAGTCGCCCTTGACGTTGACGATCTGGCGCAGCGTGTGCCGGATCTCCACGAGCGAATCGGCGTCGTTCATGACGACGTCGATCGGCTTGTACGCCTGCGGGATCTCGTCGAGGAACGCGTCGGTGTCGCGGTACTCGATGCCCTTCATCGCCTCGCGCAGCTGCTCGCGGGTGAAGGTCTTCCGAGCCTTCGACCGCGAGTAGTTGCGCCCGGCGCCGTGCGGCGACGAGTTCAGCGCGACCGGGTCACCCTTACCGACCACCACGTACGACGCGTCGCCCATCGAACCCGGGATCAGGCCCGGCCGGCCCTTCTCCGCGTTGATCGCGCCCTTGCGGGAGAGCCACACCTTCTTGCCGAAGTGGGTCTCCTGCTCCGTGTAGTTGTGGTGGCACTGCACCCGCTCGAGCTCGGTGACCGGCCCGCCGACGAACGCGGCGAAGCAGTCGATCACCCGGTCCATCATCTCGTCCCGGTTCGCCAGCGCGAAGTCCTGTGCCCACCGCAGCTCACGGATGTACCGCCAGAACTCCTCGGTGCCCTCGGCCAGGTACGCGAGATCCGGGTCGGGCAGACTGATCCACCAGCGCTTCATCGCCTCCTGCGCCACCTTGATGTGATGCGTGGCGATCTTGTTGCCGACACCGCGCGACCCGGAGTGCAGGAACAGCCACACCGCGCCGGTCTCGTCCGCGGTCACCTCGATGAAGTGGTTGCCGCTGCCCAGCGTGCCGAGCTGCAGCTTCCAGTTCCCCGCGTACCGGCCCGGATCGAAGCCGGCCTTGTCCGCCTTGACGGTCAGCTCCTCGACCCGGCGCGTCGCCGTCTCGGTGAGCACCGTGTTGTAGGAGCCCGCCGACAGCGGCACGGCCCGCTCGATCGCGGTACGCAGATCAGCCAGGTGCGGCCCGAGGTCATCGCGGTGGTACTGGGTCCGCACCGCCGCCATGCCGCAGCCGATGTCGACACCGACCGCCGCCGGGATGATCGCCCCGAGCGTCGGGATGACCGAGCCGACAGTGGCGCCCTTCCCGAGGTGCGCGTCGGGCATCAGGGCGATGTGCGGAAAGATGAACGGCAGCGTCGACGCGGCCCGGGCTTGGGCCAGGGTGCCCTCCTCGATCAGGCTGGCCCAGTTGATCAGACGGTCGTTGACGCGCTCCATGACACTTCCCTCCCCGGTCCTTCCGGTCGCCGTCACGGTAACCGCCAAGATCGCCGCCGCGCCTCCGATTAATGAGCCGGACCAGCGCGGGTGCTCCCTCAGGCCAGCGGGTTGTTCGTGTCGCGCAGCAGGTCCAGGGCCGGGGCGTACATCCGGGCCTTGATCGTGCCGAGCACCGAGCCGGCCTTGCCGGCCTGCGCGGCCGCGATCTCGATCGCGGTGGAACGGACCTCGTCCTCGCCGACCGCCTTGTCGACGATCGCGGCGGACGCCGCCTCGGTGCCCGAGTACCGCCGGGCGGTGACCATCGACTCGTGGGCGGTCGCCGGCGAGAGGCGGGCCTGGATCAGCGCGGACATGGCCCGGGTGAACGGGATGCCGATGTCGGCCTCCGGCAGGCACCAGAAACCGCGGTCGGCGCGCATCACCCGGAAGTCGTGGGCCAGCGACAGCATCGCGCCGGCCGCGAACGTGTGACCCTGCAGTGCGGCCACGGTCACCACCGGCAGGGCCAGGAAACGGGCGAACAGGTCGTGGACACTGATCACGTACGCGTCGTACTGATCGCCGTTGACGCCCAGCCAGGCCAGGTCCAGACCGTTGGAGAAGAACTTGCCGGTCGCCGCGGTCACCAGGGCGGACGGGTTCGGCGCCTTCTCGACCTCGTCGAGCGCCGCGTTCACCGACGCGATCCAATCGGGGTGGAACCGGTTCTCGCCGTCCCCGAGGTCGAGGATGAAGACATCGTTCTGACGATCGAGGGTAGGCATCGACGGCTCCGGGGTGTGTGACGGGTGAACCAGCCCGATGCTACTCATGAGTAACTTAAGAGACAAGCGGACACGCGCTTGCCGCGTAAAAACCGGGAGTTCCGGGAAATGACCTACCGTCACAGGCGAGAAGGTGCGGCGTAAGGGGACAGAGTGCAGACGTCTGGTGACCAGAGTCCCCCGCACCCGATACGCCGGACCGGGCTGGACGCGAAACCCGACCCGGCGTTCGACCGGTTCGCGAGCATCGTTCAGCGCACCCTCGGCGTCCCCGTCGCGCTGGTGTCGCTGGTCGACGACGCCCAGCAGGTGTTCCCCGGCGCCTGCGGACTGGCCGAGCCCTGGCAGCAGCAACGATGGACACCGCTGTCGCACTCGTTCTGCCAGCACGTCGTCACCAGCGCCGAGCCCCTGGTGATCACCGATGCCCGCACCGATCCACGCGCCGCCGGGAACCTCGCCGTCACCGAGCTGGGCGTGGTCGGATACGCCGGGATGCCCCTGACCGACGCCGACGGTTACGTGCTCGGCTCCCTGTGCGCCATCGACACCTCGCCCAGGCAGTGGACCACTGACGAGCTCGTCCTGCTCGCCGACCTGGCGGCAGCGTGCTCGGACAGCCTGCGTCTGCGCATCGCCACCCTGGCGGCCGGCGATCGGCTGGGCACCACCGGCGCCGCCTTCGACCGCAGTCAACTGCTGTTGCGCGCCAGCGTCGCCCTGGCCAACACCACCACGGTCGCCGACGTCGTGGACAGCGTCCGTACCCTGGTCACCGGCACCTTGGACCCCGACTACGTCGGCGTGTCCCTGCTCAGTCCCGACGACCACATCGAGCTGCAATCCGGCGCGACCCTGCCGGTCCAGGTCGCCGAACGCTGGCAGCGGTACCAGAAGGCCACCGGCACCCCGTCGGCGCTGGCGGCCCGGACCGGCCGGTCGGTGCTGCTGGCCGACCTCACCGCCGTCGCCGAGCAGGCACCGGACGCCGTGTCGACATTCCACGAGATGGGCTGGCAGGCCGGCGCCAGCATGCCGCTGCCCGGTCCGGACGGCCCGATAGGCGCGCTCACCTTCGCCTGGAAACAGCCCTATCCCCTCGACGACGCGGAACGCACGGTGCTCGCCGCCCTCTCCGGTTACGTCGCGCAGGCCCTGCTGCGCGCCGACTACCTGTTCTCCCGGGAACAGGTCGCCACCCTGCTGCAACAGGCCATGCTCAGCGACCTGCCGGAAACGGCGCCGTTCGAACTGGCCGCCCGGTACGCCCCGGCCACTCGCGGCGAGCATGTCGGCGGCGACTGGTACGACGTCGTCCGCGTGACGGACAACCAGTTCGCGCTGGTCGTCGGTGACGTCGCCGGACACGACATGCGCGCGGCCGGCCGGATGGGACAGCTGCGCAGCATGCTGCGCGCCTACCTCATCGACCGGCAGGAACCGCCGTCCGCACTGCTTCGCCGCCTCGACAACGCCATGCGGATCCTCGACGACCACTTCCCCACCACCGCGGTGCTCGCGTACGTCCAGCCAGACCGCGACGGGTACCGCCTGCAATGGGCCAACGCCGGCCACCCCACGCCGGTCCTGATCGAACGCGACGGCACGGTCAGCCCGCTGACCGGCCGCGACATGCTCCTCGGCGTACGCCACCACACCTCACGCAACGATCACACACGCACGCTTCCACGGGGTTCGACAGTGCTGTTCTACACCGACGGCCTGATCGAGACGCGTACCGATGTCATCGATGTTCGCAAACGCGAACTGCACCAGGTCCTGCGCGGTCTGGCCACCGCGCCCCTCCCCGACCTGCTCGACGAGACGCTGTCCCGGCTCGCCGGCGACAACCACGAGGACGACGTGGCGCTGCTCGCCCTGCGCGTCCCGCACTGAACCGTTTGCATCCCGCCCCGACAGGGCAAGAACAGGGTTGAAGACCCACCGAGTTCCACCAGGCGTCGCGGTGCCAGCAGGCCGAGCGCGTGATCCACGACGTCAGGAATAGCATGGCCGAAACACCCCTGTGGTCGAGCCGCCTGCACGACGAAGGCACCACCCGCATCATCGCCCTCGGCGGGGAACTCGATCTCGCCGCGGCCGACGAACTCCGCCTCACCCTGATCGACCAGCTCGACGAACCCGCCACCGAGGCCGTCGTCGCCGACCTGTCAGCGGTGATCTTCCTCGACTCCGCGGCCCTGGGCGCCCTCGTGGCGGCCCTCAACCACTGCCATCGCACCGGCAAGTCGTTCACCATCACCGGCGCGAGCCCCAGCGTCCGCCAGGTCCTGGACATCACCGGCGTCTACCAGCTCCTGATCGGCAACCCCGATTAAACCCCCCTTGGGTACGCCCCAGGAACGCCTACCTCGCGCGCACGACATAGGTCAGGTGAGTGACCTGGGCCGACGCCTCCGAGCGAACCTGCTCCAGCGCCACCTTGGACGCGTCGACACCCTCGAGCAGGCGGACCCCGGCGCCGAACAAGACGGGCGACACCGCGATCGTGAACTCGTCGACCAGCCCGGCGTTCAGGTACGACAGGATCGTCTCGCCGCCGCCCGCGATGCGCACGTCACTGTCACCGGCGGCCTGGCGGGCCTGGTCGAGCGCGGCCTCGATGCCGTCGTTGACGAAATGGAACGTGGTGCCACCAGCACGTTCCCACGGATCACGCTTGGCCTGCGTCACGACGAACACCGGCGTGTGGAACGGCGCGTCCTCCGGCCAGGCGTGCTCGCCCGCCTCGAACATCCGCTTGCCCATCACGTTCGCGCCGGTGCGCTCGAACGTCTCCCGCAGGATGTCGTTGTCGCGCCCCTCCTCGCCGCCCTCACCGAGGTTCAGGTTCTGCCGGAAGAACCGCTGCGGGAAGACCCAATGCTGCAGCTCCATCCACTGCTTGCCCATCAGTTCCGCGGGGGACGAGGGCGCGATGTAGCCGTCCAGCGACATCGACACGCTGAAGAACACCGTGCCGGCCATCAGCTGATCTCCTCGACGTAAGCGGCCAGGTTGCCGAGGGTCTGCTGGCCGCCCTCGATGGCGTGGTACTTCTCGACCGCCTCGTCCCGCAGCTCCTTGGTGGGGAACACCGTGCGCATCACGATCCGGGTCGCCGCGCCGTCCGGCTCGAAGGTCAGGATCGACGTGAAGGCGTTCGGGTCGTCGCGGGACTCACCGTGCAGCATCGCGATCCGCTCCGGCACGACGATCTCGGTCCAGGTGATCCACTCGGCGTAATCCGTGCCGTCCGGCCCGTGCATCACGAAGTCCCAGACGCCGCCGGCGTGGAACGCGAAGGACCGCGTGGTCGTGGAGAACCCCTCCGGCCCCCACCACTGCGACAGGTGCCGGACCTCGGTGAACGCTGCGAAAACCAGCTCCCGCGGCGCGTCGACGGAGCGGGAGATCACGACCTCACGGTCCACCGTCGATGTTTCTGACATCGGCCTAATCCTCCTCCTGCTGCTGCGTCTGCTTGAGGTCCTGCACGTAGGTTTCCAGGCGGTCGAAACTGCCGTTCCAGAACCGCTCGAATCCGCCGACCCACTCGTGGATCGGCCGCAGCCCTTGGGCGTCCAGGCCGTACAGACGCTGTTTGCCCACCTCACGAACCCGGACCAGCCCGACTTCGCGGAGCACCCGCAGGTGCTTGGACGCCCGGGGCTGGCTCATCCCCAGCTCCTGCGCCAGGTCGGTGACCGGCCATTCCCGCGCCCGCAGCAGCGCCAGGATGTCCCGCCGCTGAGGCTCGGCGATCGCGTTGAACGCGTCCGAGGTCGTCGCTGCTCGTGCCATGGCCGCAATCATATGCCCATATGGGCACGCGTCAAGCGATTGCACTTCACTACTGGTTTGCCTAGGCTGGCGGCCGGTAGTTGCAGGTCGCCACCACACATCGGGAGGAACGTGCCGCATGTTCACGCGCACGGGTTTGACCGCCTTGACCTGGCCACTGCACACCGACCGCCTGTCGTTGCGGCCGGCCACCGTCGACGACGCCGTCGCCACCTGGCACTTCCGGCGCCGCGCGGACGTCAGCCACTGGATCACCCGCGCCCCGGCCACCCTGGATGAGCACCGCACCTGGTTCGAGGCGCCGGACACTCTCGCCCGTACCCTCGTGATCGAGCACCAGGGCGCGGTCGTCGGCGACATCATGGTCAAGATCGAGGATGCCTGGGCCCAGGCGGAGATCGCCGAACGCGCCCGCGGCGCGCAAGCGGAACTGGGATGGGTCCTGGACCCCGGCCACACCGGCCGTGGGTACGCCACCGAAGCGGTCCGTGAGCTGCTCCGGCTCTGCTTCGAGGATCTCGGGCTGCGCCGCGTGACGGCCGTCTGCTTCGCCGCCAACGAGGCGTCCTGGCGCCTGATGGAACGCGTCGGCATGCGCCGCGAGTTCCACACCCTCCAGGACTCCCTGCACCGATCCGGCGAGTGGCTCGACTGCCTGGGCTACGCCCTGCTCGCCGACGAATGGCGCACAGCCACCCAGCTGTAGATGATGTCACCACGCCGAACAGAATGGTCAAACCTGAGTCGGGTGCACTCCGCGGCTCTCGAATACCTCCTTCGCGGCGAAGGTCGCGTTCAACGCTCGCGGGAATCCCGCGTAGACGGCGGCGTGCACCATCGCCTCGACGATCTCGTCCGGGCTCAGCCCGACGTTGAGTGCCGCGCCCACGTGCACCTTGAGCTGAGGTTCACAGCCACCGAGGGCGGTGAGCACCCCGATGGTCACCAACTGCCGGGACCGCGGGTCGAGTCCGGGCCGGTCGTAGATGTCGCCGAACGCGAACGCCGCGACGTGATGACCCAGTGCCGGCGAGATCCCGGCCAGCGAGTCGATCACCGAGGTGCCGGCGTCACCGTCGATCCGGGCGAGAACGTCCAGGCCGTGCCGGCGCCGCTCCAGGTTGGCGTTGCTGGTGACGTCGTGCTGTGCGCTGCTCATGGTTGGGTCGCTCCCCCGTACGTTGCGATCTTGTATTCGGTGGCCGCCAGGGCCAGCTGCAGCTGCGCGATCTGCGCCCGCAGCGTGTCGCGGTGCTCCAACATCAGGTCGAGCCGATCCGGAATGGTGACATCACCGCGGTCCACAAGCTCGATGTACTGACGCAGGTCGCTGATCGGCATCCCCGACGTACGCATCCGGGTCAGAAACACCAGCCGCCGCACGGCCGCCGCGTCATAGGTGCGGTGCCCGGCCGAGTTCCGAGCCACGGTGATCAGACCGATGCGCTCGTAGTACCGCAGCGTGTGCGGGCTCACCCCAACCCGCTGGGCCGCCGTGGCGATGTCCCACCGCAGGGAGTCGTCGTCGGCGACCAGGTCACGCAGCCCATCCACCGACACACCACCCGGCGGATCGACGGCGAGCCGCAACGCTTCCACCAGTTGCTCGTTCGCGTTCATGGCCCCGACGGTAGATCTTCGAGCGCACTCGAACACAAACGTCAAGCCGATGCGGCCGCCTCTCCACCGCCGTCGGGGAGGTCCGTGCCCGCCGGCTCCGGCAGCAGACGCGACGGGTCCACGGCGAAGCCGACCTCGGCTCCGCCGCCGGGTCGTGGCCGGGCGAAGACGGTGCCGCCGTGAGCCACGGCGATGTCCCGGACGATGGCCAGCCCCAGGCCCGACCCGGGCAGACCGCGGGCGGTGTCCGTGCGGTAGAAGCGATCAAACACGCGGGACGCGTCCTCGCCGGCGATTCCCGGCCCGCGATCGGAGACGGTGACCGCGCCCCGGCTGACCCTTATCTCGATCGGTTCCGGGCCGCCGGCGTCGAATTTGGCGGCGTTCTCCAGCAGGTTGCCCACTGCTCGCTCAAGACTGTGCCGGCGCCCGAGAACGATGGAGCCGTCGGCATCGACCAGGACCTCTCTGCCGGTGCGGCGGCGCACGCGTTCGGCGGCCCGGTGCACCAGCTCGCGCAGGCCGGACGGTTCCTCGGGGTCGTCGGAATGTGCGGAGAGAGCGAGGTCGATCAGCTCGTCGATGAGGTGACTGAGTTCGCGGGTCTCTCCGACGATGTCGTCGATCAGTCGTTCCCGGCTCTGCGGGGAGAGTTCGCTGATCCGGCGCAACACGGCGGCGTTGGTACGCAGACTCGTCAACGGCGTACGCAGCTCGTGTGCGGCGTCCTGGACCAGACGTTCCTGGGCCTCGCGGGCCGTGGCGAGCCGGCCGAGCATCGTGTTGAACGACATCGCCAGCCGGCCGACCTCGTCGCGCCCGCCCATCGGTACGGCTTGGTCGACGCTGCCGCTGGCGCTGACCTGCTCGGCGATCCCGGCCAGCCGCACCAGCCGCCGGGTGATGCGCCGCGCGATCAGCCAGCCGGCGGCGGCGGCGGCGAGCAACACCGCCCCGCTGATCACGCTGAACTGGACCGCCATGCCACCCAGCACATATCCCGCGAAGCCGACCGGTACAGCGACCTGCAGGACGCCTCGCCCTCCGGCGAGGACGGTGGTTCGCTGGCGGTAGATGTCGCCGTCCACGACGACCCGGCTCGTGGTGGCCTGACCAGGATCACCGGAGGCGACCATCGCGAGCACATCGGCGGACGCCGGCAAAACGAGAGGAAAGCCGACCAGCGGCGTGATCGTTCCGTCCGGAGCGAGTCGCTGTGCGATCACATGCACGTCCTGCGAACAGGCCGGATACGGTTGACAGAGCCCCGATCGGGCACCAGCCGGTGGCCCGGCGGTGGCCGTTGACTGCTCGCCCTGAAATCCGCTCAGGGCGACGGTGACGGTGCTCAGCGACCGATCGATCTCCTGGTTGACGCGCAGGGACGCGGCACGGTAACCGAGCGTGCCGACCAGCGCCGCCGCCACGGTGCTGATGACAGCGAAGATGAGCGCGAAACGCGATCGCAGGCTCATGGCTGCCGCAACGTGTAGCCGACACCGCGCACCGTGTGGATCAACAGCGGCGCGCCCACCCCGGCGAGTTTGCGCCGCAGGTACCCGATGTAGACCGCAAGGTTCTTGGAGTCGGCGCCGAAGTCATAACCCCAGATCCGCTGGTAGATCGTCGTCTGGTCGAGCGCGACGCCCTCGTTGCGCATCATCAGTTCGAGCAGGTCGAACTCCGTCTTCGACAAGTGGAGCTCGGTGTCGTCCCACCAGGCGCGCCGGGCGGCGACGTGGAGCCGTAACGCCGCGACCGCCAGAACGGTGTCCCTTTCTCCGGGCCGGTCGCCGGCCGGCGCCGCCCGCCGCAGCAGTGCCCGTAACCGGGCGAACAGCTCCTCGGGCTCGAACGGTTTGGCCAGGTAGTCGTCGGCGCCGGCGTCCAGACCGGCGACCCGGTCGGAGGTCTCGACGCGCGCGGTGAGCATCAGCAGCGGAGTACGGTCCCCGTCCGCACGCAGCCCGCGGCAGACCGCCAGACCGTCGACTCCCGGCATCATGACGTCGATGACCATGGCGTCGACCGGCTCCCGGCGGGCTCGGCCGAGTGCCTCCTGCCCGTCGGCGACGGTCAGGACGTGGTAACCCTCCAACTCCAGCGCGCGGGTGAGTGATTCACGGATCGCACGGTCGTCGTCGGCGACAAGAACACGAGGTGCCATCCGCCAATGATCCCCCGCCTCGTGAGGTCATCGGCGTCGGCTACCCCGGTAACGGCAAATCTGTGACTCGACTGTGCTCATCATTTACGTTTCATCTGGATCGGGGGAATCAAATGGGGTAAGAAGCCGGTAAGAATGCGCGGTTCGAGTCCTTTCCCGTTTGTCGATTCGGCAATAATGCTTCGGACTGACGTGCATTCAACGTGAAATCGACACGGATACAGGAGCGATATGCCTGACGACTCTTTCCATTCCATCGGGCGCACCGGCCGGCGCTGTCGCCGTACG
Organism: Actinoplanes sp. CA-015351; assembly: GCF_050955685.1. NCBI lineage: Bacteria > Bacillati > Actinomycetota > Actinomycetes > Micromonosporales > Micromonosporaceae > Actinoplanes > Actinoplanes sp. CA-015351. Next base: position 3,808,371 of record NZ_CP192102.1, on the reverse strand, counting down.
CTGATCGCCGCCTCGATGAGCATCGGCCTGCTGGCGTTCGGCGCTGCCTGCGGCGACTCCAGCACGACGAGTTCGCCGAGCAGCAGCGCGGCACCGAATCAGAGCGGCAGGGGTCCGGGCGGCGGTGGTGGCCCCGGCGGCGGTCAGGGTGGGGACACACCGCCGCCCTGCACGGCGTCCTCGGCGACGCCGACCGCGGCCCCGGCCGCCGCGGTACCGGAATTCGACGACACCACCGCGGTCGCGGGTGCGGTGACCGCGGCCCAGGCGTTCCTGTCCACGCTGACCGCCGACCAGAAGAAGAGCGTCTCCTACTCCTTCTCGGCCCTGAGCACCAAGCAGTGCAGCTGGTCGAACTACCCGGACGACAACTTCAAGGGCCGGCTCGGCCTGCGCCTCGGTGACCTCAGCGACACCCAGAAGGCTGCCGCGCTGGCCGCACTCAAGAGCGTGCTGTCCGACAGCGGGTACACCCAGGTGCTCGACGAGATGCACGCCGACGATGTGCTCGGCCAGAACGAGACCCAGTACGGGCAGGCCAACTACCACATCGTGCTCTACGGCGAACCGTCCGCGGACCAGCCGTGGACCCTGCAGTTCGGCGGTCACCACGTCGCCGTGCACGTCTCGCTGGGCGGCAACGTGATCAGCGTGTCGCCACACTTCAGCGGCACCCAGCCGGTCAGTTACGAGCTCGACGGCAAGACGATCCGCCCGCTGGGCGAGGAAAGCGACGTGGTCTTCCCCCTGGTCGCCTCGATCACGGCGGACCAGCAGACCACGGCGCAGCTGTCCGGCAAGTTCAACGACCTGGTGATGGGACCCGGCACCGACACCGGGTACCCCGCCCAGGAGGGCATCTCCTACACCAAGCTGACCACCGCCCAGCAGACCCAGGTCAAGGACCTGATCAAGCTGTACGTGGGTGACGGCACGGCTGCCGTCTCCGACCCGATCCTGAACCTGTACTACTCGCAGCTCGACCAGACCACGATCGGTTACTCCGGCACGGTGGCCGCCGACAGCGACAACGGTTACTTCCGGATCGACGGCCCCCGCTTCTGGCTGGAATGGCTGAACACCGGCGCGTCCGGGCTGCACTACCACACGCTGTACCGGGACAAGCAGCTCGATTACGGCACCGGTCTCAGCTGACGAGCGCGCGATGATCCGTTCACTCTGGCTGGCTGGCGCGGCGCTGGTGGCGTTCTTCGCCATGACGCCCGCGCCGGCCGCGGCCCACGACGTCGGCGCGACCCTGATCGTCGTGTCGCCGGCTGCCGGCGCGACCGTGCGCCTCGACGTACAGATCCCGTTGACCAGCATCGACTTCGCCTACGACACCGCACTGAACGACGCGCCGGCCTCCTCGATCGCCGCGCGAGACGCGTGGCTGCGAGCGACGCTCGCCGCCGGGGCAGCGCTGACCGATCCCGGCGGGGCGTCGTGGACCGTGACGGTGGACAGCCTGGCCGCGGACCAGGTGCAGGGGCTCAACACGGTGCACGCGCAGCTCACCGCGTCACCGCCGGCCGGAGCCCAGCCTGCGCTGCTTCAATTCGGCTGGGGCACTGTCACCGACATCGACTACTCCCACAAGGTGTACGTCTCGGAGGAGGCCGGCGGCACGACAACCCTGGCCGGCATCCTGACCCACTATCAACCGGCGCTGACGGTGCAGCTCCACACGCCTCCGGCGGAGCCGGTCTCCTTCGCCACCATGCTGACCACCGGATTTCAGCACTTCCGCGAAGGCACCGACCACCAGCTGTTCCTCTGCCTGGTCGCGCTCGGCGCTGCCCGCCGGCGGCAGCCACGGATGACGACGCTCCGCCGCCTCGGCCTGCTCACCCTGGGCTTCACGATCGGCCACTCGATCAGCCTGGCTCTCGCCATGCTCGGCTGGGTGACGCTGCCGTCGAGATGGGTGGAGACCGCGATCGCGGCAACCATCGCGATCAGCGCGGTCCACGCGGCCCGCCCCACCCTGCCGGCCAGGGCGGAGCTGGCCGTGACCGCCTGTTTCGGGCTCGTGCACGGGTTCGGGTTCGCCGGCACCCTCGAAGGCCTGGCGCTGCACGGCACCACTCTGATCATCCCGCTGATCGGTTTCAACCTCGGCCTGGAGATGGCGCAGCTGGCCGCGCTCGCGCTGGTCGCCGTCCCGCTCTGGCTCATCGCCCGATCGACAGCGGCCACGGTGGGACTCACGACGGCGGTCGGGGCGATCGCGGGCTCCTGGATCCTGCAGCGGGCCTTCGACACCGGCAATCCGGTGGACCGGTTCGTCAGCTCGGCGGTCGGCACTCCCGAACGGCTGGCGCTGGTCCTGCTCGCCGCCGGACTGCTCGTTCACGTCCGGCGGCGCGGTTCAGAGAGCCCTCAGGTCACGCCGACTGCTTCATGATCCATTCGCGGATCCCGGGAATGGCGTAGGCCACCTGCCAGGTAGCCATGTGTTCCATGGTGGCGCCGGAGGTGACGGCCGGAATCGTTCCGGTGGCGAAACTGGCGAAGTTGATGCCGGCGCCCTTCCCCTCCATCGTGCTCACGTCGGTGGCGAACTCGTCGGCGCCGGCATCACCCTGCCAGGTCGCGTGGGTGACCTTCGCACCGTTCTTTGCCGCCAGCGCGGTGATCGCGGTCATTCCCGGGAACGCCTTGGTGTCACCCTCCGACACCGTGATCCACAGTTTCTTCCCGGCGAGTGCCGTGGTCTGCTCAGCGGGCCACTGACCGGCCACGATGAACGAGGCCGCGAACAGGTCAGCGTGCTGGGCGTTCATCCCGATCGTCATCATCGCGCCCATCGACTGCCCGGTGGCGTACAGCCGCTTGGTGTCGATGCTGTACTGCCCGGCCAGCGCGTTGACCAGGTTGACCGTGGCCTCGAAATCCTTTGTCGGCTGGTAGTCGTCCTCCACCACGACTGTCGCGTACTGCGGGGCGAGCACGAACGCCGGGTTCTTCGCCTGATCGGCGTCGCTGGCCCAGCACACCGCGCCCAGGCCCTGCACCAGCGGCCCTTTCACCGTGGCGCCGACCACGCTGGCGTCATGCATGAACAACACCAGCGGGTACGACTTGGTGTCGTCGTAGTCCTTCGGCACGAACAGGTTGTACTGCAGGGTCTGCCCGGTAGCCGGATCGGCGTACGACAGCTGCTGGAAGTCGTCCACGACCGGGCTCAGCACCGCGCTCGTGGCCAGCGCGGTGCTGTCGGCGGCGTACGTCGTACCGTCGACGGCCTGGACGGCACCGGCCTGGGTGACCGACCCGGACGCCTCCTTGATCACGGGCGCCGCACCACCCTGCGGCGGCCCGCCGCCCTGCTGCCCCGCCGCACCCGACGGCATCACCCCGCCACCGCCCGGACCACCCGACGGCATCGCGCCGCCACCGCCCGGACCACCCGACGGCATCGCGCCGCCATCCGGCCCACCGCCGTTCTGCGCACCCCCGTTCTGGCCGCCGCCGCCCTGGCTGTCGCCCCACAGTGCGGCGCCGTCATCGTCGGGCGACAGCTCGACGATCACGTACTTCCCGTCGGCACCCTGCCCGGCCACTGCCGCCGAGGTGTTCGCGTAAACCTTCGTCACGGTCCGGCCGGCGACAGTGAACGCAGACGCCGTCAGCGCCGACGTGGCAATCTCCTTGTCGAACTCCACCGCGACCGCGACGAACTTCTGCCCGTCCCCGAAGACCTGGGTGATCGCTGTCGCCTTTCTGGCCGCCGATCCGCCGCCGGAATCCGAGGAACACGCCGCCACTCCGGAGACCATGAGGACGCCGGCTCCCGCCACGCCTTTCAATAGATTTCTCCGCTGCATAACCGAACTCCTTCACGATTTCCGCATTCGGGAGTGACAGTAGCCATGGCAACTGTGCGGCAGCTATGCATTCAATTCTTGAGAGAATTCCTGTGACCCGGGGTGCGCATTATTTTCCTGGAGCCAGGGCTTCCTCGACCATCGCGCAGGTCTCCGGTGTGTGGACCGCGCCGGCGCCGGCCGCGGTGAACAACAGGCGCCGGAAGACCGCGCGCTCCTGCTCGCTCAACGCGCCCAGGGCCACGTCCTCGGCCGCTGTCACCTTCTCGCAGAGCGCCGACAGGGTGTCCCGCCCGTGGCCGGTGGCCACGATGCGGCGCTGGCGGCGGTCCTCCGGATTCGGGCGGCGCTCCACCAGGCCCGCCGTCACCAGGTCGTCGATCAGGTACGTCATCGCCGTGCGGTCGATGCCGAGCCGAGCCGCCAGGGCCGCCTGGCTGGGCTGGCGCTCGTGCACGACCTCGCACATCGTCTGGTATCCACGGGCGCCGTGCGGCAACGCGCCGAGAACCGGGCCGACCGCGTTCGCGTACGCCCGCAGCAGGATGCCCAGCGCTGCCCCGAGGTCCTGTTCGCTCACCTGGCCATACTATCGCTTTGCAATACCGTCTTGTCGAGATATCGTCTGCTGGACAGACGATATCTGATCCGGAGGATCACGTGGCGGACGAATGGGGCATCGCGCTGAACCTGGCCGAGCCCGCAACACTGGCGGCGCTGGCCGGGCGGGCCGAGGCCGGCGGCCTGGACGTCGTGGTCCTCGAAGAAGACGACAACGACGAGGACAACGGGCTCGATCCGTGGACGACGGCAGCCTTTCTCGCCGGCCGCACCGACAGCATCCAGATCGCCATCCCCGGCGAGCCCGGCGCCGTCAGCCCGGCCATGACCGCGAAAGCCCTCGACAGCCTCGCCCTCCTGGCCGGCACCCGCCTGATCACCACCGGGCTGGACGGGGAGATCGCGCCCGCGACCACGCTCGACGACGTCGACCGCCTGGTCGAGAAGGCCGGCGTCCGGGACCGTTCCCAGCGGCCCGCGGCGGTACGCGCCCAGCGCCGCGACGGCATCGACTACGACGGCATCCCCGCGTCGCTCACGGGCACAGCGATCGAACCCGGCGACCCCGGATACCGCGGTGTCCGCTCGACCTACCTGCGCGGCGGCTCCCCCGGTCTGGTGCTCCGGCCGAGAACCCCCGCCGAGGTCGCCGATGCCCTCGCTTTCGCGCGCCGGCACCGGCACGTGCCGCTCGGCGTACGCAGTGCCGGCCACGGTGTCAGCGGCCGATCCACCAACGACGGCGGCCTGATCATCGACGTCAGTGCGCTGAACGAGATCACCGTCCTCGACGAGCGGAGCCGCCGGGTCCGCATCGGTCCCGGCGCGACGTGGAAGCAGGTCGCCGCCGCTCTGGACCGGCACGGCTGGGCACTCGGCTCCGGTGACTACGGCGGCGTCGGCGTGGGCGGGCTGGCCACCGCCGGCGGCATCGGCCTGCTGTCGCGCGAGCACGGCCTCACCATCGACCGCCTGCGGGCCGTCGAGCTGACCACCGCCGACGGCACCCACGTCCGGGCGAGTGCGCAGGAGAACCCGGACCTGTTCTGGGCGGTACGCGGCGCCGGCGCGAACTTCGGCGTGGCGACCGCCTTCGAGTTCGAGGCCGAGGAGGTGGGCGAGGTCGGCTGGGCGCAGCTGGTCCTGGTCAGCCCGGACATCGAGCAGACCCTCGCCGAGTTCGGTGCGGTGGCCCGCGCCGCCGACCGGGACACCACGGTCTTCCTGGTCACCGGCCCGCCCCGGCAGGGCCAGTCGGTCGTCCAGCTCTACGGCCTGGTCGACAACCCGGACCCGGAGGTGGTGGTGGAGCGGCTCACCCCGTTCGCCCAGACCGGGCTGCTCGCCCAGCAGCAGGTGGTGCTCACCTCGTACGCGCAGGTCATGGCAGGAGCCGCCGACGTGGGCCCGAACGGTCACCACGGCCGTGGCGAACCGGTGACCCGGTCGGCGTTCCTGCCCGTGCTGACGCCGGAGTTCGCCCGGGACGCGGCCCGGCTGCTGCGCACCGGACAGGTCTACTTCTTCCAGCTGCGGCACATGGGTGGCGCGATCGCCGACACCCCGGCCGACGCGACCGCGTTCACGCACCGCACCCCGGAGTTCCAGGTCACCGCGATGGGCGGCGACCGGGCCGCGCTGGACATCGCCTGGGACCGGCTGGCCCATCACTTCGACGGGCTGTACCTCAGCTTCGAGACCGACAGCCGCCCGGAGCGGCTGACCGACGCGTTCCCACCGCCGGTGCTGGAACGGCTGCGTGGCCTCAAGCATGACTACGACCCGACCAACCTGTTCCGCGACAACTTCAATATTCAGCCAAGGAAGAACTGATGACCGACTACGGGCACGACCTGCTCTTCGGCACCTTCGTGACACCCGGCGCGCAAGACCCGCGCAAAGCTGTCGACCTCGCAATCACCGCCGACCGGGCCGGCCTCGACCTGGTCACCTTCCAGGACCACCCCTACCAGCCGGCATTCCTGGACACCTGGACGTTGCTGTCGTACGCCGCTGCGCGTACCCAAAAAGTGCGGTTGAGCGGGAACGTGCTGAGCCTTCCGTTGCGGCCGCCGGCCGTGCTCGCCCGCGCGGCGGCGTCGCTGGACGTGCTCAGCGGCGGGCGCGTCGAACTCGGACTCGGCGCCGGCGCGTTCTGGGACGGCATCGCCGCGATGGGCGGGCGACGCCTTTCGCCGGCGCAGGGCGTGGACGCGCTCGCCGAAGGGATCGGGATCATCCGCGACCTCTGGGACGTGGACGCGCGCGGCCGGGTCGACCACGACGGCGACTACTACACGGTGAAGGGCGCGAAACGCGGACCGCGACCGGCCCACGACATCGGCATCTGGATCGGTGCCTACAAGAAGCGGATGCTGGCGCTGACCGGCGCGCTCGGCGACGGATGGCTGCCCTCGATGGAGTACCTCCCGAAGGGCACGGACTCGCTGCCGGAGATGAACGCCCGGATCGACGAGGCCGCCACCGAGGCGGGCCGCCGGCCGTCCGACATACGCCGGCTGATGAACTTCATGCGAGCCGGCGAAAAGAGCGATCAGTGGGCGGAGTACCTCGCCGGCCTCGCTCTCACCCACGGCATCTCGGCGTTCATCATCGGCGGCGACGACCACGCCCTCACCGAACGCTTCGCCGCCGAGGTCGCCCCCGCGGTCCGCGACCTGGTCGCGCGCGAGCGCGCCCTGCCCGGCGGACGGCAGTGACGCCTATCCGGAACCTGAGAAGTCAGGAATGGAAGCGCCCGGTGCTGGGCATCTTCGGGCGGTGGGTCAACTTCGCACATCACCTCCGCCGCCGACAGCCCAGGAACTCAACGTCTGGGTGCTCAACACCAGCGCTGATCTGCGAACCCTGCGGGCACAGCTGCACGAGGCCCTCACCGGCAATTCGCTGATCGACGGGGAGAGTCTCGACGACATCCCGGAACGGATGGTGCTGGTCGCGACCGAGCTGGCCACCAACACCATCCGGCACGGCCGCCCGCCGACGCTGATCAGACTGTTGTGCAGCGACGACGAGTTCGTCCTCGACGTCGCCGACCACGATCTGGAGAACCTTCCCGAGCTGTCCGACACCCGTCCGATCAACGCGGGCGGGCGCGGCCTGCTGCTCGCCATGTCGTTCTCGATCGACGTCGGCTGGTATGCCACGTCCGACACCAAGCACGTGTGGGCGTCGTTCCCCCGTGTCGCGTGACCCCGAGGTATTAGCTCCTTGGTGTGACGACATCGGGTGACCCGCACGCCTACTTTTCGTCCTCATGACCGCCGTTCTGTGGACCGACCCCGTATGACCGCCGCTCTGTGGACCGGCACCGTCGCCGCCGCGACACCGCCCGATCGGGAACGGGCCGTCGACGGGCTTCGCGCCATCGCCATGATCGGTGTGGTGGCCGGGCACTGGCTCGTGACCGGTCTGACCACCGGCCCTTCGGGCTCGCTCCACCAGGCCAGCCCTCTCACCGCGATGCCCGGCCTCACCCCGCTGACCTGGATTTTCCAGACCCTCGGCCTGTTCTTCTTCGTGGCAGGTTATGCCGCCGCCCGCGGCCTGAGCCGAATCCGCCAGCGCGGCGGCTCGACTCGATCCTGGCTGGCCGGACGGGCGTGCCGGTTGCTGCCGCCGGTCGCCGTGTTCCTCAGCGTGTGGCTGCTGATCCTCACCGCGCTCCGGCACACCGATCCCCGCACCCTCCACACGGTCGGCAAGATCGCGCTCAGCCCGCTGTGGTTCGTCCTGGTCCTCGTGGTTCTGCTGCCTCTCACCCCGCTGGTCCTGCGCGCCGTCGACCGCTTCGGCCCCGCCGCGGCCTTGGTCCCTCTCACCGCGCTGGTCACTGTCGATTTCCTTCGGTACGCCCCATCGCCGGGAATGCCGGGGTGGCCGGCCTATCTGAACGGTGTGAGCGCCTGGCTGGTTCCGTACACACTGGGGGTGACCGTGGCGTGCGGCCGGCTCGCCGGACCGCGCTGGGGTCGTCGCCTGCTGCTGGCAGGTGTGACCGGCGGCACTCTGCTGATCGCGGCGGGCTACCCGGCCAGCCTCGTCGGGGTGCCGGGCGACGGCCGCTCGAACCTCAACCCGCCGTCGCTGCTCACCGCGGCGCTGTCGGCGGTGCAGATCGGCGTCGCGCTGCTGCTGTGGGCGCGGCTGAACCAGTGGCTGCGCCATCCCGGCTGGTGGGCGGTGGTGGCCGGGCTCAATCTGACGGCGATGACGATCTTCTTGTGGCACCAGAGCGCGCTGCTCGGGGTGACCGTGCTGGCTGGTCCGGCCGGCCCGCCGGACTCGGCCGGTTGGATTCTGCATCGGCTGCTCTGGCTGCCGGTCGTTGCTGTGGCCTTGTCCGCTGTCGTCGCTTCCGTGGAGTTCAGTTCCCGGCGAGTCCGCCGACGAAATCAGTGAACGCCTTGCCGGTCCGGGCCGTGTCGCCGGTGGCATCGAGATCCATGAGCAGGCCCCGGATCACCGCCAGGACGAGCGTGGCCTGATCCTCCCGATCGATGCCGCGCAGGCCGTCGGCGAGAGGCTCCAGCCAGTCGGTGGTCGCGGCCCGCCAGAGCCCGGGCCACAGATGCCGCACCGGACTCTCCCCGTGCTGGTTGAACATCCGCAGGAACGGCCGACCCCCTCCGCACCGGTCATCGCACCCCAGGCGTTGCAGCGTCATGGTGTAAGCCTCCCCTGGCCGAGCGCGCAACAACGCGCGTAACGATCGCTACGTCTACCGTCGGACGGATGAGAGTCGTATTCGTGCACGGGGCGTGCGTACAGAACGGTTCGTGGTGGTGGCACCGCACCGCGGCCTTGCTCGCCGACAAAGGTGTGCCGAGCGTTTCCCCAGCGCTGCCGAGCTGCGGCGAGACGGGCGCAGCGGCCGGGACCGGCGGCCCGGGCCTGGCCGAGGACGTCGCCGCCGTGCGGCAGATCCTCCAGGACAGTGACGAGCCCACCATCGTGGTGGCGCACAGTTACGGCGGCATCGTGACCGCCGAGGCCGCCGCCGGGATCCCCGCGGTGCGCCACCTGCTGCTCATCTCCAGCTACCTGCCCGAGATCGGCCAGAGCCTGTCCGATTTCAGCGACGGCAAGCCGTCCCCGTTCCTCACCGTCGATCCCGAGGCAGGAACATTCGGGGTACGCCCGGAGCTGCTCACTGCCACCTTCCTGCAGGACTGCGACGCGGCCGTCCAGGCGCAGGCCGTGGCCCATCTGGCCCGGCAGAGCGTCCAGGTCACGGCGCAGCCGGTCAGCGCCGCCGCCTGGCACGACATCCCGTCGACCTACCTGGTGTGCGCCGCCGACAAGGGCACGCCGGCTCCGCTGCAGCGCGAGTTCGCCCGCCGCGCGGGTTCGGTGACCGAACTGGACGCGGGCCACCACCCGTTCCTGTCCCAACCCACCTCGGTACGCGACCTGCTGCTCGACCTGCCCGCTTAGCCGCTCGCGACGGCTGACAGGCCCGCCGACCGGTCCGGCGACTGAGGCACGGACCGGCCGGCGGAGTCGAACACGATCATGATCGCAGTCGCGGATCAACGTCCGATAACCGGACCTCCCGTCAGGAGGCCGCAGCCTCCGACCGTCCCCCTGCAGGCAGGCGTGGTGTGGCGCGGGCGGGAGAAAATGTGTCGCTCGCTGCTGCACAGCGGCATCCTGGATCGGATCTCCGGCATGGTCGTCGGGATCCCACGCGACATCCCCGTGCCGGCCAACGTCGATTTCGGACACGCCGGCCCGAATCTGCCGATGCCGGTCGGTGTTCGTGCCGGTCTGGATGCTGACCGGCGGACATTGTCGCTGCTCGAACCAGGGTGTGAGCCGGTCCGAGCTACATCGATGGGTGCCGATCACGCTTTCACGACGAGACCCCTGGCCACGGCGGAAAGGCCGTTGTCACTCTCACTGCGGCGCGTGCCGATGCCTGAGGTCAAGAGCGGCGAGCCGATTGAGGATACCGATGAGGTGCGCGAGGTCGTGCCATCCGGAAACCGCTGGCCGCGGGTCGCTGGCAAGCATTTCCCGCATCGACTGGACGTCGCGGGTCAGCTGACCGACGGTGGGCTGCGGCGCTTCGTCCTCGAAGCGGAACGCATCCCAAGGACCGACCGTCCAGTAACGGTCAGCACCAAGATCAACAATGGGTCCCTGCCGCCTTTCGCCTTCGTCGAGCGACGCGGCCAAAGCTCGCCGCAGGTCTGCCAAGGACACGAAGGACTCGCCACCCATCGTCATAGCGTGGCACCGACGCCTTGATCCACAGCCCTATTGTGCAGGCAGGCCCGCCGACGAAGAGGACAACGCGAATGGCGATCGGAAGCGATGGAAGGCGTGAGGAGCGCAGACCACGCGTCGAAGGAACATTTCCGAGTAGCCACGTCGAGGCCGCGCTCGATCTCCTGCACCTCACTGACATGGCCTGGCACGACTGCTACGGTCCCGGCGAACTCGCTCTGCCCGACCCCGTCCTCGACGACATTCTGCTGCTGGCCGACGGGGGCCTCGTGGCGTTGATCCGCCTCAGCCGCGAAGCCGTCATCGACTTCCGGGACGTCCGCGTGGCGGCTGACCACCATCGCCGAATTCCAGGTCTTCACCGACGACCGGCTGATTATGGCTGAGTAACGCTGCCGGTCAGGCCACGAAGTGGCCGTCCTCCAGGTACACCGCGACCCCTTCGGCCCGCGCCCGCACGGCCGCATCGATCCGGCGCGCCAGCAACTCCGAGAGCCGCTCCCCCGCCTCGCCCTCGGTGCACCACGCCCAGCTCCGCAGCTCCTCCGCCGGCAACCGGATCTGCGCTGCCTGCTCCGCCGTGAGCTCCCCGCCGTCGAACAACATCATCAAACCTTCGGTACGCCCCGGCCGTGGCGGCACCCAGTCGGTCACCAGCAGCCGGCCCGGCCGAACCGGCAACCCAAGCTCTTCCTTCAGCTCCCGCGCCACCGCGCTCAGCGGCGACTCGTCCGCCTCCACCGAGCCGCCCGGGATCTCCCAGTAGTCCTTGTAGGTTGGCTCGACCAGCAGCACCCTGCCCCGATGATCGGTCAGCAGCGCACCCGCGCCCATCCGCTTGCGCGGCAGGGTAGCGGTAAAATCCTCAGTCACCGGCCAAGGCTAACCACCCGACGGTGCACTCAGCCTCCCGAAACTCGTGTGTTCGTGGTCGACCGGATGGCTGAACCGCACAAGATCGCCAGATCATCGGCCTCAACGGCGGCGCTGCCTCAGGCCGACAAGCCACCGGCAACCCTGACGGAAACTGGTTCGACTACGAACTGTCCTGACGCCCGCACACCGGATGACCGCGGACCGATCGTCTAGCCTTGTCGATCATGGTGTTCAGCAGGCAACCCAAACTCGTTCTGGTCATGACGACGGTGCTGGCGGTGGCTGGTCTCATGGGTGGCTGCGGGTTCCCGCTACCGGCCGGCGAGTCAGCCCGGTCGGAGGGCGCCACCTTCGACTACCCGCTCGAGGGCCGGCCGGAGCGCATCGCCATCGACCAGAACGACTTCGAGGCCAAGCATGTCGGGCACACCGCGGACGGCGGGCAGTTCTTCCTGACCACGCCGTCGGAACCCGGCAATCGCAGTTTCGTCGCGCTGTACCTGTTCGACCGGGACGGACGATTCGTCGAGGCGAAGATCGACCTCTTCGCCGAAGAGACTTATCAGCGCCGGCTCAAGGAATTGGACCGGGCGACGTTCGATCGGATCGTCGTCGAGCCTTTCCAGGTCGAACGGTTCAACCAGACCTTCGGCCTCATCACCGACGAACCGGAGGCCAGTGACGAAATCTGGTGGGTCACCGCCGAACCCGGCGATTACATGGCGTTCTCGCCGCCCTGGGACCTCGGCGAATACGACACCTAGAATGACACCCCGCAACTCCGCGAGCGTCTCCCGCTGATCATCGTGTCGCTCGCGGGCGATACCCCGTGCGTTCTGCCGGTCGAAGTCGAAGCGCGCGGCGATCATGTCCCGGACGAAAGCCCACCGGGTCGTCTTCGCGCTGTCGACAGATGAGCCACGACGTCGTGCACGTCCCACCCCACGCAAGCGGTGGGTGCGCTCCACTGGTCAGCGGTGAGACCCTCCAGGTCCCGGGCGAGAGCCGCACGTTCACGGTGCACGGCGTTCCATACCGCACTCGGAGTCACCTCCTGGAGACTACTGACCGGTGATGAGTTGTCGCGCCACCGACCGTCATATCTACGACGGAACAACACGCAGCCGTGGCGGTGACCACCGCACCCGCCGGTCTGCACCGAGCGATGTTTTCCGGTAAGACAACAACATGATCGTCGTGGTGACGGGGCCGAGTGCGGCGGGGAAGACGACGTGGTGCCGCCGGCACTTTCCGGAAGACACGGTGCCCGAATCCATTCCGGAGCCCGGCGACCTCCCCGGGCCCTCCCCCGCCGACCAGGCAAAGTTCTGGTGTGCCGTCAACTCGCGGCGGTGGTCGCAGGCCCTGCGCCACGAGCGGCGCACCGGGTTGGCGGTCTGTGACGACGACCCGATGAAGCTGCATTACAGCTGGTCGCTGGCCCGCGTCGGAGAGTTGTCCCGGCACCACTGGCAGGCCGAGGTTGATGCTCATCGGCTGGCCGTGGCGGAGGGCAGGCTCGGGTTAGCGGATCTCATCCTCGTCTCCGCGCCCCCGGCCACGGAACTCCGCAGGCGCCGCGACGCCGACCGCTCGCGCCGGCGCCGCAACTTCGACCTGCACGTGCGGCTGATCGAGCCCCTGCACGAGTGGTACCACGCAGTCGAGCGCGTCGGTGCCGCCCGGGTTCTGTGGGAGCTACCGCTCGCCGGGCTACCCGCTGAGCTGCCGCCGCCACGAACGAACCGATCCGACCCAGCCGTCTACGACGCCGTCATAGCCGGATTACCTGATCTCGGATAAGGCGTTCCGGCCGCATCGGCGCAGAGTGCGTGGTCGATCAGCGCGGCGGACGCCTTGGCCTGGGCAGTGGGGTCCTGGCCCGGGTCCAGGGAGCTGGCGATGGCCACCGTGACAGCGCGGCGGCCGTCGGGGGTGACGGCGTTGTCGGTGATCGCGTTCCACCAGCCGCCGCCGTGGAACCAGACCCATCCGCCGCACGGGAGGCGACGCCTCATCAGACCCAGCCCATATCCCGGTTCGTCCCACACCGCTTCGAAGGGCTCCGCGCGTACCGTGGTCTGCATTTCTTTGAGCTGAGCCGGAGGCAGCAGGCTGCCACCCAGGAGCGCTTCGAAGAAGCGGTTGACGTCGCGCGGGGTGCTGATGATCGAGGCGTCGGCGTGGCCGGAAGCGCGCGTCGAGACATCGACCGGCCGGTCACCCGGCCGAAGACGCTGGTACGCGGCAAGGCGCGGTGACGGCAGGTAGGCCGACGTGCCGGGGATGACGGTTCCGGTGAGCCCGAGCGGCTCGATGATGCGCTCGTGCACGGCCTGCTGCCAGGGCGCGCCGGTCGCCTTCTCAATGATCATCCCGGCCAGGACATAGTTGGTGTTGGAGTAGGACCACCCCTGCCCGGGCGCGAACTCCGGCGGATGCCGCATCGCCATGGCGACGAGCTGGCCCGGCGAGTACGTCCGGAAACGCTCCCGGTCGAACTGCTCGGCAGTGGTGGCCTGCGCCAGCGGCACGTCGTCGGCGTAATCAGGCAGCCCACTGGTGTGCCCGAGCAGCTGCCGTACGGTGACCTCGGTACCCACGAGTCCGGGAAGCCACCGGTCCACCGGATCGTCCAGGCCGAGTTTGCCCTCCGCGGTCAGCCGCAGCACGACGGTCGCGACGAACGGCTTGGTCGTGCTCTCGATCCGATGCTTGGCGTCCCACGCGACGGGGTTGCGGCCGGCCGGGTCGGCGACACCGGCTCGGGCCGCCACCCGGTGCGAGCCGGCGCTGACTTCGGCGAGCACGCCCGTGGCGCCCGTCGCCAGCAGTGCGTTCACGTCACGCTGAAGCTCCGCAGCCGTACGGTTCGGGGCGTGCCTGGCCGCCGCGGCCGACGGTATGCAGGACAGGACCAGGGCGCCGGCAACGAGCGCCAGCCCGAACCGCCTCGCCGGCATCCGGGTGGAACGGTCACGAATCGACATGCCTCCACAGTGGCCGGTCACACGTTCCCGGCGATATAGGGTGCTTCCCTGACCGTCCCCCGATCCACGACCCTGGCCTCACCGGGGGCCGGAAATAGCGGTGACAGTGGCGATGTTCAACCCATTGCGCGCGGCGGAAGCCGACGCCGGTGCGGAAAGAGGTAAGTGTCATGAAGGTTCGCAACTCCCTGCGCTCGCTCAAGAGCAAGCCGGGCAGCATCGTCACCCGGCGCCGCGGTCGACAGGTCGTCATCAATACGAAGAATCCCCGCTGGAACGGCCGCCAGGGCTGATCTTTTGAGGAAGGCCGGAGCATCCCGTCACCACGGGGCTCCGGCCTCCTTCATGAGATCAGACCGGTGGAGAAAGTCCTGCCCGGCCGCGTTTCGTTCTCCCACTGTTCAGGCACCGGATCCCACCACGCCGCTCAAGCGAGGAACATCCAACAGCAACCCAAGCAGACTGTCGAGGCTCGACATGATTCTGATTCTGATTGCTGGAACCCTCGTATTCAGTGGCACCACGTGGCTGTCCATGAACAGGTCGCTGGCCCGCGACACCGCTTCGCACGACCGGTTGACGTTCGCAGGATTGATCCTCTGTCTTGCCTACGCTGCCGTCACACTGGCGGTCACCATCCTCTGGTAACGCCGTTACCGCTCCGTGACCAGGTGAACTTTCCACAATGGGCCTCGACGGCCACGGTCGCCACCCTTACCGTTGACCACTCGACGAAGCACCGGGTAACGGAAGGTAAAGCGCGATGACCGCTGCCACGGTCGATGTCGGCAACCACCCTGACGGCACGATGGTCATCCAGCCGCACGGCGACCTGGACGCCGGCGATGCGGTCGACCTGCGGCGCACCCTGGTGCAGGCCATCCGGCACACCCGGCCGCTGCGCCTGATCCTCGATCTCGGCGACGTCGGCACTGTCGACCCGATCAACCTGGGCACCCTCGCCGCCGCCTGCCAGCTGGGCGACGACTACAAGGTGATCGTCTTCCTGGACAGCGCGCGTACCGAAATAGCCGTCCGGCTCGCGGCGGCGGGCGTGCCGGCCCACCGATTGCGGCACCCCGCGGAGCCGTACTTCCGGCAACCGCCAGCAGATCCAGCTCTCCTGCCGGTGCCGGGCGAGCGAAGTGGCACCCCTGCGACAGGTCTGCCCACAGCCCGGTGAACGTCCGTGCCGTGGCCTGGTCATCACCGCGCTCCCGGTGACCTCGACCATCAGCGACTCCCCCGCCACCTGGTCCATGTCCATTTCTGATGCCCTGGTGTCAGGCGACCTGCTGCCACCAGGCGTCGATCTCCGGCGGGCTGTCCACGTCGATGCGCTGGCCCGGGCGCGGGATGGCGAGGCGGATGTCGCGGGCCTTGGCCTCGCGCCAGGTGCGTTCGGCCGGCTCGGACCACTGGTGTGCCGCCAGGTCGAACGTCGCCCAGTGCACCGGGATCATCAGCCCGCCACGAACATCGAGATGGGTACGCACACCGTCCTCGGGCACCATGTGGATGTCCGCCCAGTCGGCGCCGTACGCACCGACCTGGACCAGGGTGACGTCGAACGGGCCGTGCTGCTCACCGATCTCGGTGAAGCCGGGGAAATAACCGGTGTCACCGGAGTAGAAGACGCTGCGCGCCGGACCCTTGATCACCCAGCTGGCCCAGAGCGTCTCGTCACGGCTGAATCCGCGCCCGGAGAAGTGCCGGGCCGGCGTCGCGACGAACTCCAGGTCGCCGACCCGGGTGCTCTCGGTCCAGTCGAGCTCGGCGATCTGGTCTGCCGGGACACCCCAGCGCTCCAGGTGCGCGCCGACACCGAGCGGAACCACGAAGATCGTCGAGTCCGGCCGGGCGGCCAGGGTCTGGATGGACGCCATGTCGAGGTGGTCGTAGTGGTCGTGGGAGATCACCACGGCGTCCACCGGCGGCAGGTCCTCCAGCGCGACCGGCGGCTTGTGCAGCCGTTTCGGACCGGCCAGCTGGGACGGCGAGCAGCGCTCGCTCCAGACCGGGTCGAGCAGGACCCGCTGTCCCTCGATCTCGATCAGCGCGGTGGAGTGGCCGTACCAGGTGACGTGCAGGCCCTGCGCGTCCGTGACGGCCGGGGTGACCAGCGGAACCGGCTGGTGCGGGCGGCGGGCGGCACCGCCGGTGAACGCTGCGGCGGCCACCCGGGGCACGGCGGACAGCGGGATGCCGGTGGCGGTCGGAACGTTGTTGCGGAACTTGCCGCCGGAGAACTGAGGTGAGGCTTCCACCCTGGTGCGGCGCGGCCCGCTCATCTTCCCGCCGATCTGAGCGGCGATGTTCGAGGCGGCAGGAGTCTTCGTCATGCCTTGAATGTAAGCAGCGATAACAATGTAGTCAATGCTCACAATGTGTTCGTCGCTTACATCACGGTAGGCTCAGATCATGAAGACCCGCCCCTACCACCACGGTGACCTGCGAACCACGCTGCTGGCACTGGCCGAGAACACCCTGCGCGACCGGGGTCCGGCGGAGCTGTCGCTGCGGGAACTGGCCCGTGAGGCAGGGGTCAGCCCGGCCGCGCCGAGCCGGCACTTCAAGAACAAACAGGCGCTGCTCGACGCGCTCGCGCTGGAGGGATACCAGCGGCTCACCGCCGCCATGACCGACGACCTGGTACGGGCGGGTGAGACGTTCGCCCGCAGGCTCGCCGCACTCACCCGTACCTATGTGGCCTTCGCGTCCACCCATCCGGCTCTGCTCGAGTTGATGTTCACCCGCAAACACGAGCCGGACGCCTCCGACGAGCTGATGGCGGCCACCCAGCGACTGCTGACGATGGCGACCGAGGTGATCGAGGACGGCCAGCGCCGGGGCGAGGTCCGTGCCGGATCGATGGAGCTTCTCGCCGTACCCTTGATCGCTGTTCTTCAGGGTTTGACCGCGCTGGCTCTCAGCGGTGGGTTCACCGATGAGCAGGCCGAACAGGGCCTGGAGGAGACGATCGCGTTCATCCTGCGCGGTTACGCGCCGTGACCGCCAGCCGTCAGTGCGCGCCCGCCCCGGCCGGAGCTGACCACTCGGTCTGAGCGGCCATCTGCGCCTTCGTGGACCGCATCAGCACGAAGGCGACCGTCGTGCAACGGCAGCAGCGGTCCCGCGACCAGCGCGGCGATCGTCACCGGCGAATCCCAGACGCGGGACTCCGCCGACGAGAACCCGACCACGGCGAACAGACCGAGCGTCCCGGTGACCGCGGCCGGTACCGCGAACACCAGCAGCCCGATCCGCCCAGTGGGAAACCCGATCGAGCAGCTTGCGGGGACGGGGCAGGATCGGGTCCATGAAGCTGCATGAGCGAATCGACGGGCGGTTGCGGGAGTTCATCGAGGCCCAGCCGATGTTCTTCGTGGCCACCGCGCCGACCGGGCCGGGCGGCCACGTCAACGTCTCCCCCAAGGGCATGGGCGGCACCTTCGTGGTGCTCGGCGAGCATCGGGTGGCATACCTCGATTACCACGGCAGCGGCGCCGAGACGACCGCTCACCTCGACGAGAACGGCCGGATCACCATCATGTTCTGCGCCTTCCAGGGCCCGCCCAACATCGTGCGCCTGCACGGTCACGGCCGTGCGGTCCCGATCACCACCCCTGAGTACGCCGACCTGCTGCGCCTTTTCCCGTCACCGCCGGATACACATGGTGTCCGCTCGGTCATCGACATCGCGGTGGACCGGGTCAGCGATTCATGCGGCTATTCGGTGCCGCTGATGGCGTACGAAGGTGATCGTGATCTGTTGATCCGCTCGCACGACCGCCGCAGCGACGCGGATCTGACCGAATACCGCCGCGTGAAGAACGCCGTCAGCATCGACGGCCGCCCCATCTTCGCGGAGGGCTGAGGCGGCGAGCTTGTGGCCGGTGCGGCAACGGCCCGGCCGGCTTACCTCGATCTTGTCGATCTTCCCGGCCACGCGGCGTCCCAAGTCCACAAGATCAACGATGGTGAGCACGACCTTCCCCGAGTCAGCTCTCCTTGATGAACGTACGCAGCGCGGCGGCCAGCACGTCGGCGGTGGTCGAGTGCTGCTCGCCGGGTACCGGCGCGAGGGTGGCGGTGGGCAGGTGTGCCGCGATGGCGCGGGAACCCGCGGCCAGGGCCGGCCAGGTGTCGATCCCGTGCATCACCAGCACCGGGATGTCGACGTGCTTCCACAGGTCGGGGCGCAGCGGCCGGCCGGAGAGGGTGTCGCCGACCTGCCGGGCGTCGTACGCGATCGTGGGGGCGACCGCCTCGAGTCCGGCCCAGAAGTCCTGCTCGCGCATCCCGGCGACGGCCTCCTCGGGCAGCATGGCCGCGGCGGTCAGGAACAGCGCGACCGCATCACCCGGCCGGCCGCCGGCGACGGCCGCGTCGAGCCGCTCGACGTAGTCGGCGGGCAGCGGCGGGCGGGCGTCGTCGACGGCCGCGCTCGGCTCGAACAGCGCGAGACGTGCGATCGGCACTCCGTCCTGGGCGGCGTTGAGCGCGAGATTGGCGCCGGAGGACCAGCCGAACACGGTCGCCGGGCGCCCCTGGCCGGCCTGCTCGATGATCGCCTCAAGATCCTCGAACTCGCGCTCGACGACGTAGGGCGGGGTGTCGCTGCTCCCGCCGCGACCGCGCCGGTCGTAGTTGACGACCAGGAACTCGCCGGCGAGCAACTCCGCCGTCTCCTGGTTCAGCGGGTTCGTGGCGCGATGGGCGGTAGCGCCGTCGACGATGACGAGCGGGTCGCCGGCGCCCCACGCCGTGTAGGCGATGGTGGTGCCGTCGGAAGAGGTGACGGTGCCTTCGGGCATTGACCTGGCCTTCCCTGGGTACGCGGTGACGGTCACCGCCTGCACACGAGGCTAGGAGCGTGCCGGGTCCTCGGGCTTGTACAGAAGCGACAGCGGATCGGCGGCGGGGTCCGGCTGTCGCAGCTGGGTGGCGGTCCGGCCGATGAACCGTTGCAGGGAGCGGGCCAGGTGCGGCTGGTCGAAGTAGCCGAGCCGGTCCACGACATCGAGAGCGCGGACCCCGGCACCGAGCAGCACCGCGGCCTCCCGCGCCCGGTCGATCTGACGGATCGTGCCCTGGGTGAGCCCGGTGGCCGCGGCCACGCGGCGTTGCAGTGTCCGCGACCCGAGCGGTGCCACGCCGCCCTGCACCACCTCGTGCACGAGCGGGTCACGGACCAGAACACCGGCGCGCACCAGCTTCGCCACGAGCAGCTCCGCGTCGTCGAAATCGGGGATCTGCCACTGCTCGCCGCGCATCAGGAACGTACGGTCGGTCACGTGCCGGCTGCCACGGCCGCCGTCGACGAGCGTGCTGATCGGCAGATGGGGCATCGAGGTGCCGTGCGCGAAGGTGATCCCGAACGACGCCGAGTCACCGGCCGTCTCGGCGTTCGACGCCGTGGTCTCCGGTCCGCGTACGGCGGCGTGCATGACGCCCCGCTGGTCCCAGAAGACCAGTTCCCAGGTCGACGTGGCGATCGAGGTCATCTGGTGCACACCGGAGGTGCGTCCGCGCCAGACCCGGGCCACATAGAGCGAGTCCGACCCGCGATGGTCACTCTCGATCGGCATGGTCCACCCCCGGACAGATCACCGAGCACCCTACCTCGCCGGCCGCAGGAGTTCCGGAAAGCGCGGGGGCAGCAGGAACCCCCAGGGGATGGCATCCGTCGAAGCGGGATGACCGCGAGGACCGTCCGGGTTGCCCTGCTCGCCGCCGGTTGTGCGGTGCTCGGCGCCGTCGCCCTCTGCGGGCCCCGCGCCAGTCCGGAAGCGCCACCGGCCGCTCCGGTGAGCGCACCCGCGAGCCAGGCAGTCTGGAAGACCATCGAATATCGCGGCGTCCGCGTGGATGTCCCCGGAGACTGGGAGCAGGCGAACATGAGCGCCTGCTCGTTCAGCGTTCACAA
The DNA here is from genome assembly GCF_050955685.1 of Actinoplanes sp. CA-015351. NCBI lineage: Bacteria > Bacillati > Actinomycetota > Actinomycetes > Micromonosporales > Micromonosporaceae > Actinoplanes > Actinoplanes sp. CA-015351. The sequence goes on along the minus strand of NZ_CP192102.1, from coordinate 3,787,933 downwards.
ATGGGCTCCGCCCGGCGCGCCCGCCTGCGATCCGAAGACCGGTGTCGTCTTCTACGGTTCCGCCACCTTCGACCCGGCTCACGGTCCGGGCCTGCGGGAGGCCGGGTCCGAGACCTGGGCCGGTTATGTGTACGCGGGCGCGTTCGCCGTCTACGCCACCAGCACCGACCGCGCCCTCGTTCAACGAATCCTGGACTCGGCACCCTGAGGATGAACCTGGTGTGAGGTGCGGGCCGGTGGGTAATGGCACGGGCGTTCGAAGAACCGGATCGGAAGGACGGCGCCATGACTGACCCGAGCAACGCCACGACGGGTGACAACCGGGTGAAGGACCCCGAGGACTGGACGACCGGGGACGAGCCGGCGACCGGGGCGCAGGAGTCCTATCTGCACACGCTCGCCACCGAGGCGAACGAGGACGTCCCGGACAATCTGACCAAGGCCGAGGCCTCACAGCGCATCGACGACCTGCAGGAGAAGACCGGCCGCGGCCGATGAACCGGGGCCTGCCGGGTCGATGAGCCATTCATCGGCCCGGCGGGAATCAGAGGCTCGCCAACGGCGGCGCCCTTCCTCAGTACGCGTACCGGCTCACCTTCTCCGGATGGATCACGATGCGCAGCTGGTCGGTGGCGAGGATGTCGGCCAGGTCGGCGGCGCGTACCGCGTCGTCCAGATCCCAGTAACGGGCGGCCAGCCGGGCCGCGAGCTCGTTCGCGCCGCCGGCCTCGACCGTGGTACGCCCGGCGATCGACACCCAGCGTTCGCGCTCGCCGACCGGGGCGGCCACCACGATCGAGGCACGGGGGTCGCGGCCGAGACGCCGTACCTTGATCGAGCCGGGCTCGGTGAACAGCTGGATCGTGCCGTCCGCGGCGGCCTCGAACCAGACCGGCCGCGGCTGCGGCGGCTGCGGGCCGGCCGCCACGGTCAGGAACCCGTGCAGCGGCCGGGCCAGAAACTCCAGGTCCTCGGCGGTCAGCAAACCAGTCGCAGTGCTCATCTCGTCCCCTTCGTGATGGCGGTTTCCGTGGCGGCATGTAACCCGCCCCCTATCTTTGCCACATGAGATCCACGGGGACGAATCAAGCGCGGGCGATCGCGGCATCGATTCTCGGGCACGACCCGGGCCCGATGACGACGGCGGACAGTCTCTCCCACCAGGTTCACGTGGCCGGCGGCATCGTCGTGAAGGTCATCGAGGCCGGCGGGCACTCGCGCTTGGATCGGGAGATCACGCTCGGCTCCAGCCTGCCGCCCGGCCTCACCGCGGAGCTGCTCGCCAGCGGCGTTCATGAAGCGGTCCGGTACGCCGCCTACACCCGCGTACCGGGTACCGCTCCCGGCATGGGGCTGCCGGACACCGACACGGCGACCGCGTGCTCCCTCGCCCGGCAGGCGGTGAAGCGGCTCCACACGCTGCACGACTGGGCGCCACCGGCCCACGCCGAAAAGGTGCTGCGGGAGCCGCTCGACCACGGCGGCTTCGCCGGCCGTCCGGCGCTGCTGGCCGAGATCGAAAGCATCGCCGCTGTGCTGCCTGCTGTCCTGCTGGACGGGCTCATGGCGATCGCGGAGACCGCACCCTCCCACGCCGGTGCGCTGGTGCCGGTGCACGCTGACTGCCACTGGGGGAACTGGCTCGCCCTGGACGGCACGCTGACCGCGCTGCTGGACTTCGAGTGGGCACGGTTCGGCGAGCCGATGGACGACTGGTTCTTCCTGATCGCGGACAGCGGGGTGCACACGCCGGCCGTCCTGGACGTGATCGCGGCTGAGACGGGCATGTCGCCGGACGTTCTGCGGGCCGCGTGCGAGGTGCGGGAGGCGAACTACCTCGCCGCCGACATCCGCCTGGCGTTGAGCGAGCCGGGCACACACGCCGGGCTGCTGGATCAGCGGTTGAACCGGTTGCGAACGGTGATCGTTGATCGGGTCTGGCGCTCTTGAGGCGTACCCAAGAAGAGCGTGAGCGATGATGGCAGCGTGAGGATCGAGGATGTGACCACGGAGACCGTGCGGCCGGTGCGGCGTTCGGTGCTGGTGCAGCGCTGGTCCGACCTGGCGTTTCTGCATTGGGCGATCGACCCCGCCCTGGTCGCGCCGCTGCTGCCGGCCGGTACCGTCCCCGACACCCTCGACGGTGTGACCTATGTCGGGCTGATCGGTTTCCGGATGGTCGGGCTCGGTTTTCTGCGCGGACCCGGCGTGCCGTACCTGGGCACGTTCTGCGAGACGAACGTGCGGCTCTACAGCGTCGACCACCAGGGCCGGCGTGCCGTGGTGTTCCTGTCGCTGGACGCCGAACGGCTCCTGCCGGTCCTGACCGCGCGGGCGTCGCTGCGTCTGCCGTACATGTGGTCCCGGATGCGGATGACCCGCAGCGGCGACGTGCTGAACTACACGAGCCGCCGCCGATGGCCCGCACCCCGGCCCGCGACCAACCGGATGACCATCCAGGTCGGCGAACCCGTCGAGACGCCGAGCGCGCTGGACCACTTCGTCACCGCACGCTGGGGACTGCACACACGCGCCTGGGGACGCTCCCTGCACCTGCCGAACGAGCATCCGCGCTGGCCGCTCCGGCACGCCGACCTGCTGGACCTCGACGACAGTCTGGTCACCGCGGCCGGGCTGCCGGAACCGCTGGGCGCGCCGGCAAGCGTCCTCTACTCCCCCGGCGTGCCGGTCACCTTCGGCACCCCGGACGTCCTGCGCGACTGATCGCGCCAGGCGATGCGTCACGGGCGATGCGCGGGCTGCCGAGAAGAATATGGCCCGCACCCCGGTCATAATCACCGGATGCGTGTCGCCACGATGAATGTCCTCGGGCCGGCGAACCCGGACTGGGACCGCCGTCGCCGGCTGATCGCTGAAACGCTACGGCGGCTGAGCCCCGACCTGATCGCGCTGCAGGAGGTGCCGATCGGCAGCGCACCGGAGGTCGTGGACGAACTGCTTGGTCCCGGTTACCACGTCCAAGGCTTCTCGCGAACCGCCGACGACGGTGTGGGTGGCGCTCTGGCAACTCGCTGGCCGCATCGGATCATCGATGAGATCGATCAGCGGTGCACTCCCCGTGCGCAGAGCTTTCCGTGGTGCGCGACGCTGATTGCCGAGGTGGACACTCCCGTCGGCAAGGTCCTGGCCGCGCACCACAAACCGAGCTGGCCATTCGGCTACGAACTCGAACGGCAACAGCAAGCAGTTACCGCCGCACAAGTCCTGGAACACCATGCGGCACGTGTTGACCACGTCATCGTGCTCGGCGACTTCGACGCGACGCCCGACGCGGCGAGCATGCGATTCTGGAGAGGACGGCAGCCCTCCGACGGGATCAGTGTGTGTTACCAGGATGCCTGGGAGACAGTGAACGCGGCCGAACCGGGGCACACGTTCACCGCCGTCAACCCGCTCGTCCATGCCGGTGAAGTGGCTACGGCGTTGTCCCGGCGCATCGATTACATCCTGGTCCGGTCGGGTGATCACGGCCCGACTCTCCAAGTCCGAAGGTGCGACCTGGTCCTGGACCGTCCCGTCGACGGGGTGTGGGCCAGTGATCACTTCGGTGTGGTCGCAGACCTGGAATCGCCGGATCACGCACCGGGATCATGGGGAGCGCGCTCGTTCTGATGCCGCGCCTTCTGCGCGAATGGCCGCCGCGGTACGCACCGAGCGCCGCCGTGATTGCCCGGCGCGAACCGGGCAATCACCGCCGGTCGATCAGAAGTTCGTGGTGACGCCGGCCTTCTTGCAGCCCGCGTTGATCTCCTTGCTGGACTTGGCTGTCTCCTCCGAGTCCAGGGCGGCAGCCGGGTCGGCAGCCTTGGCAGCCTTCTCCGACGCCGCGATCTGCGCCTTGATCGCCGTGGCGATCTCACTGTCCGCGCCCTCGGTGGCCGTGGTCAGCTTGGCCGCGAAGTCCTCCAGCATCGCCTTGGCGTCAGCGGGCGCGATCTCCTCGGCACCGCTCTGCGCCAGCGTGAGGATGGCAGTCTTGAAGGCGTCGACCGCCTTGTTCGCCTCCTCGCAGAGCTCCTTGTCGGTCTTCGAGGCAACCGCGGTCGCGGTGGGTTCGGCCGCGGAAGTGGCGGCAGTGGCAGACGCGGTGGTGGCGGCAGCCGGAGCGGCCACCTCGGTAGCGGCCTCATCACCGCACGCGGCCAGGCCCATCAGGGAAACGCCAAGGAGAACAACGGAAGCAAGTCGCATAGAAATCACACAGCGAGACGCTAGGTGATCTTGACGACGAAGATCAACACTCTGTTCGTACCCTATCGATGAACAAACGGTGGACAGCGCGATCAAAACCCGCGCCCCGCCGGCTCTCCCACTGAGCGCCGGCACGGTGGGATCAGCCGAGCTTCGTCCACTGCCCTTCGGAGATGACCTCGACCGCGCCGTCGACGACGGTGATGGCTGTCTGCTCGTCGATGGCGTAGGCCGGCCCGCCGATCCCCTTGGCCCATCGCTCGGCGTCGGCCAGGGTGTTCGTCGGGAAAGCGTCCAGGTGCGGGAAGATCGAAAAATCGACAACCCCGAGGGTACGGTCGTCCGGCGCGCCCGGACCCAGGGCACCCATCGCTGCGCGCCGGCGCTGGGCAGCGCGGTCAGCTCCAGGACACCGAGGGACGCCACCCCAGCCCGGACAGATAGCGGGAATCGGGCCCGGCGGCCACGAATCGGCGTACCGAAGAAGGTCCGCACATCGGGTGACCCCACAGCGTCGTCGGTACGCAGAGAGCGTGGCTCTCGGCGATCGGCTTGCCGAGAAGCCGCACGAGCGCGGCCTCGATGCTCGGGTTCGTGACGCCACCTGAGGTGAGCAACAGCTTCACGGTGCCTCCAGATCGGTCCGGCGTGTCAGCATCATCTCGTGCGCAACGAGCAACGACTACCCACCCGGACACCGGAGTCACGAGCTTTCGCGGAACGCGTTCAGGTCGTCATGAGCCTGACGGCACGCCTCAACGCGCTGCCGTTCGACGACCTCGCGGGGCGGGACACCGTGCTCACCGAGATCTTCGGCGGGCCGGTCCCGGATTCGCTGACGATTCTGCCGCCGTTCTACTGCGACCACGGGCTCAACGCCTCGTTCGGCGAGCGCGTGTTCATCAATCAGGGATGCTATTTCCTCGACTTCGGAGGCATCACCATCGGTGATCGCGTGCTGATCGGGCCCCGGGTGACCCTGAGCACGGCCGGGCATCCCGTCGAGGTCGGCGAGCGGTTCGCGTACATCACGCACGCGCCGATCGTCATCGAGGACGACGTGTGGATCGGCGCGGCGGCCACGATCGCACCTGGAGTGACGATCGGTCACGGCTCGGTCGTCGGCGCCGGCGCGGTCGTCGCGAAGGACGTGCCGCCGCTGACAGTGGTGACAGCGACGAGCATCGTCGAACGGAAACGCCTGAAGCCGGAAAGCTGATCAGATCAGAAGGGTGGTGCGTCCTCGCCCATCAGCGCGAACACGACGCCGCCCTTGCCGCTCTTGAGGCTCTGGACCACGACCTTGCCGGTGCTGCCGTCCGGCAGCTCCAGCGTGAAGGTCTTGCCGACCGCGTTCTTGGGGCCGTTGCCGGCGCTGTTGGCGGGGCGGAAGTCACCCGCCCAGGGCGGGACCCCGCCCTTGCGCGCGGGCTCGGCGAAGAGCGCGGCGGTGCCGGGAGTGCGGGTGCCGTCCGAGGAGAGGAGGACTGAGGCGCTGCGAAAGGTAGCCATATGCGGTAAGGCTATCGCGAACAGCGCCCGCGCGGTGCCACGACTTCCGCGCTGAGAGCCCGAAATCACCCGGACAGCACAATGCCCGCCGAGTTGACCCCGGCGGGCATTGATGAAGCGTTGCTCAGCGGCGTCCGCGCGTCCCGGCGACGAGGGCGACGCCCACAGCGGCGAGGCCGACCTGGAGCGCGAGCTCGATCCAGTCGACGCCGGCGGTGTCGTCGACACCGAGAGCCGCGGCGAGGCTCCTTGCCGAGGGGTGGTTGGTGCCGGCCGAACAGTTCCCTCTGCCCTGCGTCCGCCAAACCGTGAACTATGTGACGGTCAGCGTCTTCGTCGCCAGTTCGTACGCCGGCAGCATGGCCTTGTGCTCGGCGGCGTCGAGACCACCCAGGTCAAGCGCGATCACACCCGACCCGGCGTTCACCGCGAACGCGCGGTGCGGCAGCCACTCCTCGGTCAGCTTCTGGTACTGCTCGAAGCTGACGTCCAGCCCGTCCAGGCCACCGGCCGTGACCGGCGTGTAGACGACCTTGCGGGTTTTCGATTCGGTGAGGAACGGCTTGAGCGCGCCCCGCAGATCCGCCTGCTTCGACGGGCCGGTCCAGACGCGCAGGAAGCCGATGTGCCCGGCCGGCTTGGCGTCGATCTCGCAGGCCAGCCGCAGCGTGCCCTTCTTGGTCAGCGCGGCGAGCGGGTCGTCCTCGGCGACGTCGACCTTCTTGGGGTTCCAGTCGTCGGCGAGGTCGAACGTCACCGGCAGGTCGCAAACGGTGCCGACCGGGGTGCCCGCGTCGGACGTACCGGTCGCTCCGGCAACCGGGGCGGACGACTCCCCGGCGGACGGGCAGAACTGGTCGAGCTTACCGATCGCATCCTCGAACTGCGCGGTGTCTGGGTTGTCCGGCGAAGCGGCGACACCGGCCGCCGCGTCGGCGATCCCGGTCAGCACGGCCACGAACGCCGGATCGGTGGCGCGGGCCGCGTCAGCGCGCATCTGGGTGCCGAGCTTGCCGAACGTCTCGGTGTAGACCTTGGCGAGAGCCGCCTCCGGATCCGGCTCGTCGGCGACCTCGCCCATCTTGGCGAACAGGTCGACGACCACGTCCCGCGCGGCGGTGCCGCTGGACTCGCAGATCTCGGCGGTGTTGCTCGCCGGCGCCACGGAAGCAGCGGGCGCCGAGGACGACGAAGAAGAAGACTCGGCACAACCGGCCAGCAGGACCGTCACGCCGAGGGCGGCTATCGAAAAGTAGGCATTTCTGATCACGGCCGGTGACTGTACGCGACCCCCGCACCCATCGCAGCCCGCCGATTCCCCGGCGATGCCCGCCACGGAACAGTTGACTGGTTCGTGCCCGGTTGAAACGATGTACGACCGGTGAGAGGACACAGTGTGCGCGAACGAACCATGCTGGCGACGGCAGCCGTGGCGCTCGTCGCGGCGTTCTCATTGCTCGCCGCCGGCCCGCCGATCCCCGCCGGCCAGGCCGAGACGGACAGCCTCGACATCGTGGTCATCGAGCCCGCCCCGGCGGACTGGGACTGCCCTTACCTGTGATGGATGAGCTGCTGCACTGGCGTGCCGGTGGAGTGAGCCTGGTGCTGGACTGCACCGGTCCTCGCCTGCCGCGGATCCTGCACTGGGGCGCCGATCTCGGCGAGGTCGCCCCCGCAGAAATAGCCGCGCTGACACTCGCCTCGATCCCGCAGCCGGTCTCCAACACCATCGATGTGGCCGTGCCGGTCAGCCTGCTGCCCGAGCAGTCGGCCGGCTGGACCGGGACGCCGGGGCTGACCGGGCACCGGGAGGGGCGCGCGTTCTCCACGTTCTTCGAAACCCACCAGGTGAACCAGGAACCGGGGCATCTCGCCGTCCACGCCCGGGACACCGGCGCCGGCCTCTCCCTGCTGATCGAGATCGAGATGACCGAGCACGGCCTGCTGCGCCAGCGGGCCACTGTCACCAACGACGATCCCGGCTCGGTGTTCCAGGTCGACAGCCTCACCCCGACCTTCCCGGTGCCCACCGAGGCCGGCGAGATCCTCGACTTCACCGGCCGGCACAAGCGGGAACGCATCCCGCAGCGGCAGCCGTTCGCCGCCGGCACCCGGCTGCGCGAGAACCGGCGTGGCCGCACCGGCGCGGACTCCTCGTACATCCTCGCGGCCGGCGAGACCGGGTTCGGGTTCCGGGCCGGCGAGGTCTGGGGCATTCACCTGGCGTGGAGCGGCAACCACCGTACGCTCGCCGAACGCACCTCCACCGGCGTCTCCCTGCTCGGCGGCGGTGAGCTGCTGCTCTCCGGCGAGGTCCGGCTCGCGCCCGGGGCGTCGTACCGCAGCCCGTGGCTCTACGGCTCCTACGGCTCAGGCCTCGACCAGCTTTCCCATCGCTTCCACCGGTACCTGCGATCCCGGCCGCAGCACCCGCACACGCCACGGCCGGTCATCCTGAACACCTGGGAGGCGGTCTACTTCGACCACGACCTCACCAAACTGACAGCGCTGGCCGACGTCGCGGCGCAGGTCGGTGTGGAACGGTTCGTGCTCGACGACGGCTGGTTCCGGCACCGCCGCAACGATCGGGCCGGGCTCGGTGACTGGTACGTCGACGAGACCGTCTGGCCCAGCGGCCTGCACCCGCTTGTCGACCACGTGCGCGCGCGGGGCATGGGGTTCGGCCTCTGGGTCGAACCAGAGATGATCAACGTCGACTCGGATCTGGCCCGCGCCCACCCGGAGTGGATCCTGTCGACCGGCGGCCGGCTCCCACCCGAGGCCCGTCACCAGCAGGTCCTCGATCTGGGGCACGAGCAGGCGTACGCCTATCTGCTGGAGCGCCTCGACGCGCTGCTGGCGGAGTACGACATCGAGTACCTCAAGTGGGACCACAACCGGGATCTGATCGACGCCGGCCACTCCCCCGGCGGTGAGGCCGGCGTGCACAACCAGACCCTCCAGGTGTACCGGCTGCTCGACGAGCTGCGCGCCCGGCATCCCGGCGTCGAGATCGAGTCCTGCTCGTCCGGCGGCTCCCGGGTCGACCTGGGCATCCTCGAACGCACCGACCGGATCTGGGCCAGCGACTGCAACGACGCCCTGGAACGGCAGGCCATCCAGCGGTGGACCGGCCTGCTCGTACCGCCCGAGATGGTCGGCGCCCACGTCGGCCCGACCGTCTCGCACACCACCGGCCGGGTGCACACCCTCGACTTCCGGGCCGGTACCGCGCTGTTCGGCCACTTCGGCATCGAATGGGACCTGACCAGAGCCGGCGCTGAGGACCGGGAACGCCTCGCCGAGTGGATCCGGCTCTACAAGCAGCTCCGCGGCCTGCTTCACCGCGGCGCTGTGGTGCGCTCCGACCATCCGGACCCGTCGCTGTGGGTGCACGGCGTCGTCGCCGACGACCTCTCCGAGGCCGTCTACACCCTGGCGGCCACTGCCACCCCGGTCTGGTCACCCCCGGGTCGGGTACGCCTTCCCGGCCTCGACGCCGAAGGCCTCTACCGTCTCGTCCCGCTGGCACCGGCCGACGAGATCCGCGCGCCCGGCGGGCGACGCCTGCCCTGGTGGGACCAGGGTGTTGAGCTCAGCGGCCGCGCACTGGCCGTCGCCGGAGTCCAGGCGCCGGTCCTTTTCCCCGAAAGACTCGTTCTAATCCAGGCGACCCGCACCAACTCAGCAACGGCTCGGCGACGCCGATAAGGGGAGGTGAGTTACCGGCTCGCACTGGCCCGGACCGTGCTGTTCGCTCTGCTTTTCGGCACGGCGGTGTACATCGGGCGCCGCAGTGCCCTCGACCACGCCGGCACGTCGCTGGTGTGGCCGGCCGCGGGCGTCGGGGCGATCTGGTTCTGCGCGCAGCGCTTTGCGCGTACGAAATGGTTGGATTTTGTGGTGTTGCCGGTGGTCTTGGCCGCGGTGATGCTGGCGACCGACGCACATCCGGCGCAGGCCGCGGGCTACGGGGTCGCGGGGTTCGTGCAGGCGAGCGTGTTCGGCGTGCTGCTGTCGCGGTGGCGACCCGGCCTGTGGGGTGGCGGCGGCACCGAGCCGATGCGCGCACCGCGCGATCTGTGGGCACTGCTCGGGGCGGCGTTCGGCGCGAGCGTCTGCGGATGCGCCGTCGGATCCCTCGGCGAATGGCTGGACAAGGGCAGATATCCGCTGGAACTCGTGGTGCTGAGCCTGGCCCGCAACACCGCCAGCATCCTGATCATCGGGTCGGCGGGGATGTTCGCGGGCGCGGCGCTGAGTCGTTGGGGTTCGTGGCGGCTCCGCCTCCGGCTGGCGGGAACGTCGCACTGGCGGATCTTGGAGTACGTCGGCATCGTCGCCTGCACCACCGGGGCCTATCTCGCCGGATTCGCCTACGAGGACCGGCTGCCGCTGTCGTTCGCCCTGCTGGGCTGGACGGTCCTGGTCGCCACCCGGCTGTCGTCGCCGTTCGTGCTGCTGCACAACTCGGTGGTCGGGGCGATCGCCGTGCAGTACACCCTCGGCGGCTCCGGCCCGTTCGCCGACGTCCAGGACTCCGCGGTGCGCGCCGTCATCGTGCAGCTGTTCGTCGCCCTGGTCTGCGTGGTCGGGCTCGCCCTAGCCCTCGGCCGCGACGAACGCCGCCACCTGCACAACCAGCTGGCTCGGGAGAAAGACCTGCTCAGAGCCATCATCGACTCGATGGCCGACGGCCTCGCGGTGATCGAGCCGGACGGCCGCGTCTCGCTGCGCAACCCCGCCGTCAGTACGCTGCTCGGCGGCGTGACCAGCCCCGGAGACCGGATGGCGGGCGCCGGGTTCTACGGCCTCTACCACGTCGACGGCACCCCGGTCCCGGACAATGATCTCGCCTACCTGCGGGCCCTGGCCGGCCAGGACGTGCACGGCGTGGAGATGCTGGTCCGCAACTCCGGCGTGCCGGAGGGCCGGTTTGTCAAGGTCAACGCCACCGCCCTGCTCCGTCCGGACGGCAGTCACCGGGCGGTGGTGCTCTTCCACGACGTCACCGCCGAGCACCGGCACCGCGACGAACTCACCAACTTCGCCGGCGTGGTCGCCCATGACCTGCTCAATCCCCTGGCCGGGGTGGACGGCTGGACCTCGGCCGTGCACGAATCGGTCGCCGCCGCTCCCCCGCACCCGAGCCTGGAGCAGGCCCTCGACGACCTGGACCGGCTCAGCCGGACGTCAGCGCGGATGCGGGGATTGATCGACGGGTTGCTCGCGTACACGACAGCCCGCCAGGCGACCGCCTCGCCCGTCCCGGTGGACACCGTCGAGTTGGTCGCCGATGTGACGAGCGCCCGCGCCGACGCGGCAGTCGCGGCCGGGAAGGTGGAGCCGAAGTTCTCGATCGGCGTCCTTCCCCCGGTTGCGGCGGATCCGGTGCTGCTGCGGCAACTACTGGACAACCTGATCGGCAACGCGATCAAGTACACCGCTCCTGGCGTGACACCCTTTCTGACCATCGACGCCCACCGGGCCGGCGACCTCGTCACGTTCACGATCGCCGACAACGGCATCGGGATCCCGCAGGGCCAGCACGCCGCCATCTTCGGAAACTTCCACCGCGCCCACACATCAAGCACCTTCTTGGGTACGGGATTAGGCCTGGCAATCTGCCAACGCATCGTGGAGCGCCACGGCGGCACGATCAGCGCGTCGGACAACCCGGGCGGAGGCTCGTGCTTCACGTTCACGTTGCCGGCGGCGACGGTGCCAGTCCTGGCCCCGGCGTGAGGTGCCAGTCCTGGCCCCGGCGTGAGGTGCCGCTGGAGTATCGCCGTGCCCGGGCCTCATCCGTCGTCAGTCTCGATCATGTCAGTGCCGGAACTCAGCTCGTCGTCTCAGCCTTCGTCTCGGCCAGGGTGTGTGCCACCAGGGCGTTGGCGTGCCCGTGCCCGAGCCCGTGCTCGGTCTTCAGCCAGGCGACCAGCTCGCCGTGCCGGGTCAGCGGAGACGCCCGGATGAGGTCCTTCCAGTGCGGGATCGGTTTCCCGTACTTCTTCTCGATCGACGGAAAGTAGCTGGCCGGGCCCTTCACTGGTTCAGTCACAGTCATACACGCTAGACCGCCGCCGCACCCGAAACTCATCGCCGAATCAGGCCGGGCCACGGATCATCCAGAGCGGTTCCCTGCCCGGTCAGAGCGCTCGCCCCATCCCGGCGTCAGCGACACGAATGCGCCCGCACCCGTCAGACGCGTGGCAAGAAGCTTCATTTCGGCCGGCGTACCGAAGAGACCGACGCCGGTCAGCGACTCGACTGCCTCGACTGCATCCGCGATCGTGGCTCCTTGCCTCCGGAAAACAGAGAGGAGCCGTACCCTCATCGGCTCGATGCTCTCCCGGTCAACGCGCAACCTGGTCAGGCCCTCCTGGTCAACGAGCCGATCGCGCCAGAAGCCGGGCATCTCCTCCCAGCCGCACTGCTCTTCGGCGTCACCGCACTGGCCGCAGCGGACGGAGACCGACCAGGCGACGCGATCCCCCACCACACTTTGGGCGACCGAAACCACCGCGACGGCGCCGCACGCTGCACACCGCTGCTCGATCGTTCCCACGCCAAGTGATTGTCCGTCGTCCATGGCGCAAAGGTAGCCCAACCGTGAATAGCCCGCCGAGAGGAAGGGTCCTTGGCCCCGCCCTGGCGCGCGCCCAGCCCGCGCAAAACTCATGCCGTCATGAACGCGTCGCCCATCCGAGAATCGCCCTATTTCGTGGGTCGAATACGGTATCGATCCTTTTCCCGGAGGCCCGCGTTCGCGAATACGTCGTTTCCGGTGGTGATTCATGTGCCGGCCAATCGCCGCGGCGGGCAGTGACGTGGGTGTGTCGAATTGCCCGCTCTTGTGGATGCGAACGGGAGGTCCGGGCCTGAGCGGCACGGGCAACCGGAACGCACCGGGTCCAGGCCGTCGCCAATGCCGATGCCGATGCCGTCGCCGATGCCGATGCCGATGCCGATGCCGATGCCCGATCGTGGGCCGACCTCGACGGCGCCGCTTCCCGGGTGCCCGCTGGCGCATGCGTCGCTGGCCCGGGCGTCTGGTTCGCTCGAAGCGCCTGACCGGAGACGGAATGCCGGCTGTCGACGCGAGATCCAAGCCCTCCCCCTCGGATCGAGGATCTCGGATGACGCGTTCCGGATCTCCCTGACCAGAACTTTCACCTGCCACGGAAGCTGTGAGCGCTGCAGGCGCCAGGCATGCCGTTGCGCCAAACCCCACGACCAATGCCGATCGTGCTCCCGACGGAAATCCGCCGCCGCCGCCGAATAGTCACGGCGCAGCGTCCGATCCCGAAGATGCCTGGTCGGGAACAATGAGAGCTGCTGCGCCATGCCTCCATTCTCCGCAGCCCAGCCACAATCAACGATGACACCCGCCCGATCTTCACATCAAGAAATGTTTGGAAATCCCCGAACTTCCCAGGCCCGGCGCGTACCCGAAATTGCACAACAATGATGAGGTTCCTATCCCTCAACCGGCCAGGAGGAAATTTCAGCGGCACCGACGCGAACCTTGGCCCAGTCGATGATCCGGAGGCGGCCCGTCGAACGTCGTTCGCCTCCCCCGGCGGGAATCTCTTGCCCGGTGGCAGGTGTGGAACCTAAATCACCCACCAGAACGGTTTCGGCTCGGAGAGCGCTGGGCACGCTTCTCTACGTAGGCAAGACGCAGTAGGCAAAGACGTCGCAGGCTGAAGGAGAGAACAAATCGTGAAGGTTTTCAAGCTTGCCGCCGGTTTCGCCGTGGGCTACGTGCTCGGCACGCGTGCCGGCCGTGAGAAGTTCGAGCAGATCGCCGCGACCGCCCGCCAGGCCAGCGCGAACCCCCGCGTGATCCAGGCGCAGGAGAAGGCGAAGGCGCTGCTCAACACCGGCACCGAGAAGGTCAACGCCAAGCTGGCCGCCGCGAAGCCGACCTCGGCAACCACCCCGGAACCGACCTACGAGTACGCCACGAAGCCCCTGGTCTAGGTCAGGAAACACGCTGAAGCGCCCGGAGGAAGTGCGAACCCTCCGGGCGCTTCAGCGTGTGCTGGAAACGTACAACCGGTTCCGCCCGGCGCGCTTGGCCGCGTACAGCGCCGCGTCCGCCCGCGCAACCAGCTCCTCCGCGGTCTCGCTGCCGTCCCACTGAGCGGCCCCCGCCGAGAACGTCTGCCCCAGTGGCGTCACCGACTGGAGCCGTTCGATGACGCGATCAGCATCCGCCAGCCGCGCATGATCCAGGATCGCGCCGAACTCCTCACCGCCGTACCGCGCGAGCAGATCCTCCGGGCGCACCTGCGTACGCCAGGCGGCCGCCGCAACGGTCAGCAGCTCGTCCCCACCCTGATGGCCGTGCTCGTCGTTGTACCGCTTGAAGTGATCGAGGTCGATGATGGCGACCACGACGGCGTTGCCGTGCCGGCGCGCGGCGGCGATCCGCCGGTACAGCTCCAGGTCCCAGGCCCGCCGATTGGGCAGCGTCGTGAGCGCGTCGATGTGCGCCACCGCGTCGAGCTGCCGAGCCTTGTCCTGCACCTGACCCACCAGGTCGACCATCCGCAGCGAGACCAGCGCGAACAGCATCATGCAGCCGATACCGGCCGCCTTCCAGTCGACGTTGCCGTTCTGGAGGAAACCCTGGGCGAGCAGCAGCGCCGGCGCGGCCATGCAGGCCAGGTTGACCAGCAGCACCCGCCGCGGCGACATCTCGGTGACCGGGCGCAGCGGCCGGCCGGTGAGGATCCGCATCGACGGGTGGATCGCAGCGCCGGCCATCAGGAACGCGGCGAACGACGTGACCGGCTGCAGATCGGGCACCCCGACCGCGAAGATCAGCGGCACCAGGGTCGCCATGTGTGTCACGGTCTGGAGCAGCACCGAGGCGCTCATCTGCCAGAACGAGGCGTTGCGCTGGCCACGTGAGGTGAAGAACCGGACGAGCACGCCGACCAGCAGCACATCGCCGAACGGGAACAGCGCGGTGAGCATGTCAGCGCCCGGCAGCGCATCACCCAGCCGGATCAGCGGGGCGATCACCAGCAGCCAGCACGCCAGGCCGAGCCCGACGCAGATCATCGCGGTGTCCAGCAACCCGGCGCGGTCGCGCCGCCAGGAGGCGCCGCGCACGATCAGCAGCAGGGCCGCCGCCTCCAGCGGGTACACCGCCAGGAACACGGCGAACGCCACGGTGCTCGCACCGGCCATCCAGAGGGTGAATCCGCCGACCATGACCAGACCGGCTGACGCCAGCAGCAGCCACGGCCCTCTCGGCTTCGGCCGGTTCAGCACCACGCCGGCCACGATCCCGGCGCTGAACAGCACCGGCATGGCGAACGCCAGATAACCGCCGGCCGGGCTGGTCGCGTCGGTGAACATCTGACCGCCGCAGAACACCAGCGCCCCGGCGAGCCACGCCCACCACAGCCGGATGTGCCGGGCGTGCGTGGCGGCGTCGAGCTCGGAGACGGGTTCCGGCTCGGTGGTGCGGAGAACGGCGACATCGACCGGTTCACCCCGGTCAGCGCGGTTCAGCACCGACTGCGTCACCTGCGCCGCCCCTCTCCCGGCACGACATCGAGACACATCACCGTGTCACGTCACCGTGTCACGTCACCGTGTCACCTCATCGAGATACTCATCGGCAGCGACCCGCACACCGCTAAGCCGGTTGGCTGATCCCGAATCGGACATCATTTGCTGTCTGACAAATAGTTCGCGACCCCGATGGGCCATACTTCTCCGGCAGCCCGCGGGAAAGGATCACGACATCAACACCATTGAGTACGCGTCAGCGCCCGCCGGCGCCACATCGCGGTGACCGGCACGCGGCTGCGGGTCCTGCTCGTCGAGGACGACCCGGGTGACGCCTTCCTCGTCGGCGAGCTGCTCAGAGACAGCGCAGGCTTGTTCGACCTGGCCGTCGCGGCCAGCCTGGCTCAGGCCCAGACTCTGCTCGCGACCACCGACTGCGTGCTGCTCGACCTCGGGCTACCCGACGCCGAGGGCATCGACGGGCTGCGCAAACTGCTCGCGATGGCGGGCAGCGCGGCGGTGTGCGTGCTCACCGGCCGCTCCGACGAGCACCTCGGCATGGTCGCCGTCGCCGAGGGCGCCCAGGACTACCTGATCAAAGGCCAGGTCGACGGGCTGCTGCTCGGACGCGCCCTGCGGTACGCGGTCGAACGCAAACGCGCCGACGAGAACGCCCACCGCCTGCACGACGTCGAGCTGCTCCAGGCCGAGTCGGAGCGCCTCGAACGCGGCCTGCTCCCGAAACCTCTGATGTCGGCGACAACGGTCCAGGTGCACACCTTCTATCGCTCCGGCCGGGCCGAAGGCCTGCTCGGCGGCGACTTCTACGACGTGGTGCAGACCGGGCAGACCCTGCGCGCCATCGTCGGCGACGTCGGCGGGCACGGCGCCGACGACGCGGCCCTGGGCGCCCGGCTGCGGGTGGCCTGGCGTGCCCTGATCCTCGCCGGGGTGCCGGACGACCGGGTGATCCCCGCGCTGGAGCAGGTCCTGATCAGCGAACGCCGCATCCGCGAGGTGTTCACCACCGTCGTCATGACGACCATCGACCTCGACGACAACCAGGCGACGGTACGCCTCGCCGGCCACCCGCCACCCGTCCTGCTCGCCGACGGAACCGCCGCACCGGTCCCGGCCCGCACCGGACTGATGCTGGGCGTCGAAACTCGCCCTGTCCCCGCGTACCAAATGGATCTTCCCTCGAAAGACTGGTCCTTGCTGATGTACACCGATGGGTTGATCGGACGCCTCGATCAGGTGGGACTGTGCCGGCTGCTGGTCGAGGCGGGCGGGCTCACGCCGCCGGTGCCGGTGCCGTCGCTGCCGGCCTGGCTGGTGGATCGCGCCGAACGCGCCAGCGGCGGCCGGCTCGGCGACGACGTCGCGATGCTGCTGATCACGAGAGGGCAGGGCCGATGAACTGGTTCGAACTGCGTACCTGGACCCTGCGGCGACGCGTCGCGGCGCTGGTCGCGGTCGCCGGTGTGTTCATGGCCGTGATCGGCGTGCTCACCGTGGTCACCACCACCCGCAGCAACGACCACCTGGACACCATCCTGGAGAAGACCGGCCCGATGCGGGTCGCCGGCCAGGAGCTCTACTCGGCCTACCTCGATCAAGAGACCGGGGTACGCGGATTCGCCCTCAGCCGTTCCGCGGAGAACCTGCAGCCGTACGAACGTGGCCGCGAAGCCGAGGAGAAGCTGCTCAGCGACATCGAGCGGCTCAACGCGAACAACGGCCACGCCGCGATCACCGCCAGCGTCCGGCAGGTCCGCGAACTGGCGACCGAGTGGCGGACCACCGTCGCCGAACCGGTCATCGGCTCCGGCGGCACCGGCGGCGCCTCCAACCCGGTCCAGCTCGACGATGCGGCCCGCACAGCCCGGTTCGACGCGGTACGCACCGCGGTCACCGGCCTGCAGGCGAACATCCTGGTCCTGCGCAACGAAGCCGCGGACGCCGCCCGGAGCACCGGCTCGACGCTGGTCGTCCTGGAGATCACCGCCGGGGTCATCGTGGTCGTCGTCGGCATCCTCATGCTACTGCTGCTCGACCGCCTGGTCAGCCGGCCGGTCACCGATTTCGCCGCCCAGGTCCGGCAGGTCGCGGCCGGCAATTACGACCGCCGGATCACCACCGACGGCTCCCCCGAGCTGCGGGACCTGGCCGACGACGTGGACGGGATGCGCCTCAAGATCGCCACTGAGTTGTCCGAGGTCCGCGAGGCCCGCGCGCAGGTCGAGGCCGCGAAGGAGGCGCTGGAGGCACAGGCCGCCGAGCTGACCCGATCGAACCGCGACCTGGAGCAGTTCGCGTACGTCGCCTCGCACGACCTTCAAGAGCCGCTGCGCAAGGTCGCCAGCTTCTGCCAGCTCCTCCAGCGACGGTACGCCGGACAGCTCGACGCCCGCGCCGACCAGTACATCGCCTTCGCCACCGACGGCGCCCAGCGGATGCAACGCCTGATCAACGATCTGCTCGCCTTCTCCCGGATCGGGCGCATCACCACCGGGTTCACCCCTGTCGACCTGACCGAGGTGGTCACCGCCACGGCCGACGGCGACACCCATGTCACCTGGTCCGAGCTGCCCGTGGTGCACGGCGAGGAGCCGCTGATCACCACGGTGTTCGCCAACCTGATCGGCAACTCGCTGAAGTTCCAGCGGCCCGGCGTGCCGCCGGAGGTGCACATCAGCGCCGAACCGGACGGCGACTTCTGGAAGATCAACGTACGGGACAACGGGATCGGCATCGAGGCCCAGTTCGCCGACAAGGTCTTCGTCATCTTCCAGCGCCTGCACGCCCGGGACGCGTACGAGGGAACCGGCATCGGGCTCGCCATCGTCAAGAAGATCGTCGAGTACCACGGCGGTCACGTCTGGCTCGACCTCGACGTCGAGCAGGGCGCCTCGATCTGGTTCACCCTGCCGGTGACACCGGCCGATTAGGATCATCGGCCGTGCCCCCTCAGAACGCCACTGGTCTGCTCGGCCGTGACCAGGAGCTCCGCGAGCTCGAGATCCTCATCGGCAACGCCCGCAACGGCCGGGGTGGCGCCACGTTACTGCTCGGCGATCCGGGCATCGGCAAGACCATGCTGCTGGACACCGCCACGGCCGGGCTGATCGGTGTCCGGCTGATCCGCGTCGACGGTTACGAGGCCGAGGCGACGATGCCGTTCGCGGCGGCCCAGCGCCTGATCCGCCCGCTGCGCGACCACCTGGCGGCGCTGCCCGAACGCCACCGGCAGGCCCTGCTCGTCGCCGCCGGCGAGACCGACGGCCCGCCACCGGACCGGTTTCTCGTCGGCCTCGGCGTGCTCGGCCTGCTCGGCGCGGCCGGTGACACCATCCCGGTGGTGTGTGCCGTCGACGACGCCCACCATCTCGACGCCGAGTCGCTGGACGTGTTCGCGTTCGTGGCCCGCCGCCTCGAAGCCGAGTCGGCGACCCTGCTGCTCGCCGGCCGCGACT
The DNA here is from genome assembly GCF_050955685.1 of Actinoplanes sp. CA-015351. Classification (NCBI taxonomy): domain Bacteria; kingdom Bacillati; phylum Actinomycetota; class Actinomycetes; order Micromonosporales; family Micromonosporaceae; genus Actinoplanes; species Actinoplanes sp. CA-015351. The sequence goes on along the minus strand of NZ_CP192102.1, from coordinate 3,769,202 downwards.
CCACCGCTCTGACGAACCAGACCGCCGGCATCCCGGTCCGGCGCCTGACCGGCCTGCCGCAGGACGCCGCGGTACGCCTTCTCATGCGCAGCCTGCCCGAACAGATCGACCCGGCCGTGGCCGTGCAGGTCTTCGCCGCCACCGGAGGCAACCCCCTGGCCCTGGTCGACCTGGCCGGCGAGCTCAGTGTCCGGCAGCTCACCGAGTCCAGTTTCGGCGACGAACCGCTGCCGGTCGGCCGCCGCCTGGAACAGCACTACCTGCGCCAGGTCCGCAAACTCGGCGCACCGGCCCAGCTGTGGCTGCTGATCGCCGCGGCCGCCAGCGGCGATCTCGACCTGATCACCGCGGTCGCCCGTGACCTGGACCTGCCCGCCGACGTCGCGGACGCGGCCGAGACCGCCGGGCTGGTCGAGCTGGGCCGTTCGGTGCTGTTCCGGCATCCGCTGGTCCGCAGTGCCGCGTACAACGCCGCTTTCGGCAAGGACCGCCGCCGCGTCCACCGTGCCCTGTCCGTGCACGCCGACGAGCTGAACCTGGTCGAGCACGCCGCGTGGCATGCTGCGAAGGCGACTCTCGGCACCGACGAGCAGGTCGCGCAGCGCCTCGAACGGGTTGCCGACCTCGCCGCGGAGCGCGGTGGATTCGCCTCGCGGGCACGCGTACTCATGGAGGCCGCGACATTGACGCCGGCCGGCGGCGTGCGATATGCGCGGCTTGTCCGCGCGGCCGAGGCCGCGCTCGCGGCCGGTACGAGTCAGCTCGCCAAAGACCTGATCGACGAGATCGACGAAGCACTGCTCGACCCGGTGTCGCGGGGCCGGCTCACCGTGATCGGCGCGGACTACGCGATGTTCGTGGCCGCGCCCACCCTGACCCGGGCCAGCGCGGACATGCTGGAAGCGGCCCGGCACTTCCACGGCCACGACACCGACCTGGAACAGGGCACCCTGATCAAGGCGTGGGAGTGGGCGCTCAGCCCGGAACGGCTGACCACCGGCATCGAGTGGGACGAGCTGGGCCGCCGGTTCGCCGAGGGCGCCGCGCTGAAAGAGGGCGATCCCGCCGTCATCCTGCGTGCCATCAGCGCGCTGATCCTCAAACCGTACCCCGAAGCGGTCCCGGCGATCCGGGCCGCCCTCGACCTGTACGAGCGGATGGACTCCGCGTCGATGCTCACCTATGGGCACGGCGTGGCGGCGCTTTCCACCGCGGTGTGGGACGCCGAAGCCCGGCACCGGCTGCTGGAGAAGTTCGCGGCGGCCGCCCGGGACACCGGCTCGCTGCAGAAACTGGACAGCGCGCTCTGGGTGCTGTCGCTCACCGAAGCGGTCAGCGGCGCCCCGCGCCGGGCCGTGCAATACATGGAACAGGTCCGTGAGCTGCGCCGCGCCATCGGGTACGACGCCGAGCACGTGGTGAACGTGTCGGTGCTGGCCTGGTCGGAGGCGGCCCGGCCGCAGGCCATCGCAATGGCGGAGGCGACATATGCGATGGGTTTCGGCGGCGTGCACTCGTCGGCGATGGGTGCGCTCGCCATCGTCGACATCGCCGACGGGCGGTACCTGGATGCCTACCAGAAGTTGAAGCCGTTCGTGGACGACCACTTCTTCCATGTCTCGCCGACCCTGTGGCCGGACTTCGCCGAGGCAGCCGCGCACAGCGGGTTCGCCGACGAGGCTTCCGCGACCGCCGGACGGCTCACCGCCCTCGCCGACGCCTCGGGGTCACGGTGGGCTCGTGGCGTCGCCAGCCGCGTCCGGGCCATCATCACCGGCAACGAGCAGGACTTCCTCGACGCGATCACCGGCCTGGACGGCACCTACGCCACTGTCGACGAAGGCCGGGCCCTTCTCGCGTACGGCGAATGGCTGCGACGCGCCAAGCGTCGCCGCGACGCAAGGCCGTATCTCCGCAAGGCCGCGGATCTTTTCGAGCGTGCCGGGGCGGATCCGTTCACCGTGCGCGCCACCCGCGAGCTGGAGGCAGCCGGCGAGACCCGGCAGGAATCGGTGCCCGGCCGGCCCGCCCAGCTCACGCCGCAGGAACTCACCGTCGCTGAGCTGGCCGCCGCGGGCCGCACCAACGCCGAGATCGGCGCGACCATCTTCCTCAGCGTCAACACCGTCGACTACCACCTGCGCAAGATCTTCCAGAAGCTCGGCATCTCGTCACGTAGGCAGCTCTCGGATCGCCTCGACCACGTGTGACACGTGGTCCGATGTGCGGCAGGCGACGGCAGGCTGAGCGTCATGCCTTTGGTGACAGCCGACGACGGCGCACAGATCTTCTACCGCGACTGGGGTGATCACGACGGGACACCCGTCATCCTCAGCCACGGCTGGCCGCTGAACTCCGACGCGTGGGAGGCCGCCGCGCTCTTCCTCGCCGAGCGCGGCCATCGGGTCGTCGCGCACGACCGCCGCGGCCACGGCCGGTCCACTCAGAGCTGGCACGGCAACGAGATGGACACCTACGCCGACGACCTCTCCTGCCTGGTCGAACGCCTGGACCTGGCCGGCATCACCCTGGTCGGCCACTCCGCCGGCGGCGGCGAGATCGTCCGTTACATCGGCCGCTACGGAACCGCGCGCGTCGCGAAGGTGGTACTGGTCAGCGCGGTGCCGCCACTGATGCTGCGCACGGCGGACAACCCTTCCGGCCTGCCCATCTCGGTTTTTGACAGCATCCGCGCCGGCGAGAAGGCGAACCGCTCTCAGCTCTACCGCGACCTCGCCGACGGCCCGTTCTTCGGCCGGGGTGATGTAGATCAGGGGTTTCGCGACGCGTTCTGGGCGCAGAGCATGGCCTGCGGCCACCGGGCCGCGTTCGAGTGCGTAGCGGCGTTCTCAGCGACCGATTTCCGCCCTGATCTCGCCGCGATCGACGTCCCAACCCTGGTGATCCACGGCGACGACGACCAGATCGTCCCGCTCGCGGTGGGCGGCGCGCGGTCGGCGGCACTGATCGCCGGGGCCTCGCTGAAGGTTTATGCGGGCAGCGGCCACGCACTGCCGGACACGGACCGCGACCGGTTGCATGGTGATTTGCTGGCCTTCATCGCGTCTTGACTGCGCCCTTGGTCGCCGCAGGCGCCTCGCCTGCGGCACCTGCTCGGGTACGCGCACCTAAGCCTTAATCACCCTGAGTGATCACCCGTGCAGGGCATGGGCAGGACCGGCCGCCTGGCTCAAACTCCAAAGCAGTTGCTGGATGCCGACAAGGTTGGCGGTGGGGAGCGTTGAGCAGCGGAAACAACGACGCGCGAGATGACTCAGCACCGGATAGGCCCGGCCTGCGCGCGGCGCTGACGGTTGGTGGTGCCACCGTGACCGCGAGCGCGATCGGTGTCGTCGCTGATCTGCAGAACTTCGTCGCCTTCGAGCCGGACCAGCTTGCCCTGGCGTGCGGCCTGGTGGCGTTGATCGTTGTCGCGGTGGCGGCGGCACGCCTGACCACCGTGTCCGAAAGTGTCGTCGCCATCCGAGTCAGCGTCGCGATCGCGCTGGCTCTGGGCTTGGTGGCGTCGGGTGTGCTCTTCGGCGTCGGGGCCCGTGGCGATTTCGCGAGCAAACAGAACGGGTGGAACGGTTCCCTCTCACCATCGCATTCGCCACAGCCGAACTCGCCGAAGCAAGACTCGCCACAGCCGGACTCGTCCCCGCCGGCGTCGTCCCCGCCGGCGTCGTCACCGGCCTCTTCGCCGGCCTCTTCGCCGGCTGGCACGCCGACGAAGAACTCTCCCGAGGCCGGCCTGCGGAGACCCGTCAAGGACGTGGTCCTGACCAACGGAACGCAACTCGATCTCGACTCGGCCGCGCCTGACTTCGACGCGAACAATTGCTTGACCGAGTGCGACATCCACTTCCGAGGTTCGCTCAACGGGATCGAGGAAAGCCAAGGTCAGCTTGCCGAGCGGACGGCCACCCGCGAGTCCTGCCTCGAAACCACGGAGACCGGCGCCCGCATCCATCCCACCACGATCGCAAACGGCCAGGAATTTTGCGCTATCACCAACCAGCGCCGCCGTGCCGGGCTCGTCGTCAAGGAATTCACGAAACCCAACACCAGAGACGTCACCAAGATCGTTCTCACGATCACGGTGTGGGAACTCTAGACCGCTGCCCGGGCGCGGCGGGCCTCCTGTCGACGGATCATGCGTCGCGCCCGCCCGGCCGATCGATTTCGGCCAGCACCCGCAGGTGGTCGGTCACGCGTACGAAATCGATGGTTTCTGAGTCCCGGCCAGCTCAGTCTCCTCGGTGAGCCTTGGGTCGTCGTGTCCGGGTTGGTAGGCCAGCTCCGGCCAGGCGGCATCGGTTCCCTCCTCCGTTCCCGGTCATGCCGCGTCCCTCCGTTCCCGGTCATGCCGCGTCGTTTCCATCAGCCGCGCGAGGCCGCGTTCCGGATGGCGCTTGTCACGAGATCGGGGTGGGTCATGACGATGTTGTGGCCGCCGGGCAGGTCGACAAGGCCACGTCCCGGACCGGCGGCCACCACCGCGGCCACCTCGGCGCGGCGCGGCGCATAGAAGCCCTGCCCCGGCAGCACGATCGTTATCGGACAAGTGATGCGCTCGTAGACGTCGACACTCGGGAAGATCGGCGCGTCCGGCGCCGCGGTCGTCGTCACCATGACCTCCTCAAGGATCGGCCGCCGGACGTCGTCGAGGAAGTGGCGCGCTGACACCGCCCGAACAAGTTCCGGGTCAGCGCCGGCATTGAGCCAGTCAGTCGCGATCCCGGCCACCTGCTTCTCCATCCAGGCAACCCGCTGCTCATCGTCGAATCGCCGCCCGTATCCGAACGCCCGCCGCAACTGCCCCGCCATCTCCGGCGTCCGAATCTCGGCGAGAGCAGCCGCCCCACCTGCCCGATCATCAAGAACAAGACCGTCGACGACACAGATACCGGACGCCTCGACAAGCCCCGCCGCGACCACAGCCGTCACGGCATAACCCCCGGTCGAGTGCCCCACGAGCAGCGGCCGCTCCCACCCCAGCCCGGCGACAACCACGGCCAGATCACGCCAATACTGCTCGGCGTTCACCGATGCGGCACTGCTGTGCCCGTGCCCGCGCAGATCGACCGCAACCACCCGATGATCCGCGACAAGCTCGGCAGCGACCGCGTCCCAAGCCGCCGCGTTGTGCCCCGTCCCGTGAACAAGCAGCACCGGCCGCCCAGCCCCACCGTGATCCAAAGCGGCCAACGAGCCGCCGTCCACATCGAAGAAAATCTCCTTACTCATGGCACCCCCCATCACGCAGCGTGCCAACAGACCACCCTCCGTGCAAGGATCGCCGGGTGCCCGACTCCCCCGCGGACTCCCCGGCCGATGCTCTTGACGACTCTTTCGGCGACTCTTTTGACGACTCATTCGATGACTCATTCGATGACTTTCTTGGCGCCTCTCTTGCCGGCATCCGCGGCCAGATCGACGCGCTCGACGCCGAGGTGGTGCGCCACCTCGCTGCCCGCGAGCGCTTGGTGCGGCGAGCCGCGGCCTTCAAGACCATGACGTACGCGCACCTGCCCGCGTAGGTCAGGTAATCGCCCGAGTCCGCGCCCTGTCTACGGAGGCCGGAGCAACCCCCGACGTGGCTGAGCAGGTATACCGCGCGATGATCAGCGCCTTCATCACCCTGGAACCGGCAGAACACCGCGCGGCCAACCACCGGCACGGCTGATCCGGCTACAACTCACTGCTGCCCAGCGGCCGTCAGCTTCTTGTGCCGGATGTCAAGGACAGCGATGATCGCGAACGCGACGCCCGCCGCCGCGACCGCCGCAACGTACCGCCAGGGCGCGTCAAGGTAGTTGGCCGCAGTCAGCCAGCTCGGATCCCGGCCCAGCAGCGAAAACACGATCGCCACAGGGCCTTCCCAGACCCCGGCGACAAGCACGAGCAGCATCGCCAGTCGATACCACGCTTCGTTCACGGCCCACCCCATTACGATACGTCTGTATCAACAAGACCATCACCCAACGCGCGCCACAAGCGTTAATCCGCAGATACGTCACGGAATCATCGCGGCTAGACTGAGGAAGTGCGTGACGAAATAACCTGCCCGGTGTGCCGTGGCCCAGTGCGGCCCCCAGCGCCGGCCCGGGTCACGACACTCCCGAGCCCTCCCGCGCTGGGCCGCCGCCCGGTCTACTGCTCACGCGCCTGCCAGGCCCGCGCCTACCGATCCCGAAAGAATCCGCCGCTGCCCGCAGTCCCCACCGAGCCAGACCCAGGCCCAGACCCAGGCCAAGCGCAGGGACAAGGCCAAGCGCACGGGCCGAGCCAAGCCCACGGGCCGGGCCAAGCGCAGGGGCCAAGCCAAGCGCAGGGGCCGAGCCAAGCGCACGGGCCGAGCCAAGCGCACGGGCCGAACCAAGCACACCGGCCGAGCCAAGCACACGGGCCGGGCCAAGCGCAGGGGCTGAGGCCAGGGCAGAAGCGGGGGTCGAATCAGGAGCCGGGGCGGAAGCCGGAACCGCGTCCGTCCGGCCGGCGGCGGCAGATCGCGGAAGCGGTCTGGCGCATCGCCGCCCAACGAGGCCTGGAGAGCGCCACCATCCGCGAGATCGCCACCGAGGCGGGCGTGTCACCACGAGTGGTGCAATATCACTTCACCGACAAGCAGCATCTGCTGGTCAGCGCGCTCACCATGCTCCACCGCGACAACGAGCAACGCGCCCGGCAACGAATCACGTCCCTCCCGGACGCCCATGACCCGAGGGTGCTGCTGCGCGCCACCCTCGAGGAACTACTTCCGCTCGACGAACACCGCCGCAACGGCCTCGCGGTAATGGCGGCCTACTACGCACGCAGCCTCACCGACCCCGCCCTGGCCGCTGTCTTCCTGCACGAGGGCAGCCCCTTGGAGGACCTGATAGCAAGCCTGATCCTGGCAGCCGGCCCGCGCCCGTCGGTGGACCCGGCCCGAGAGGCAGACCTCCTGGTCAGCGGCATCACCGGCCTCGGCATAGACCTCCTCCACAATCGGCGAACCCACGCTGACGTGCGACGCACCCTCGATTACCACCTGAACCGCATATTGCCGGACCAGCCCTGACAACCTGCCGTACCCAACCAAGATTGCGTTATCAACGTACTTTATCGTGAACGCCTAATCCGATCAGCAACCCGATCCCCAACAATTTCTCAATATGAAGATCGGGCGATTGCCGTCGTCGAGTCCGGCTGGGGGGAGGACAATGAAGGTATGGCGCAGCAGCTCTCCCTATTCCCGACGAGGCATCTCCGGGATCCAACGCTGCGCCGCAATTATTCGGCAGCGGCCGAGCAGTTCCGGCGCGAACACAAGCGGCATCGTTCCTGGGGCTTGACGCAACGGCATGCCCGGCGCCTAAGCCAGCTGCAAGACCAAAACGACCGCTGTTCCGCGGCACCTATGGAACCTCCCGCAACCGCCGCCAGCCCAAGCCCATCGCCATCGCCATCGCCATCGCCATCGCCATCGCCATCGCCATCGCCATCGCCATCGCCATCGCCATCGCCATCGCCATCGCCAGTCTCAACGTCTCAGAGCGACGGCTTGGCAACCACGGCACAGACGCCGGCTCGCGGACCGACACCGCCAGTGCCCGTCTCTTCAGCTCCCCTTCCCGCGACGGGCAAAGATCAAGGCCAGCGCGGACCGGACCAGACCGGCCGAGGTCAAGGATCCGAGGTGAAGGCCGCCGCGCAAAAACCCGCAGCACAATCATCCCCACCAGCGCTGACACCCGCACCCGGGCCCGCGCCGGCAGCCGCATCCCCACCCGGACCCGCACTAGCGGCCGCACCGGCACCTCCCGCAGAACAAGCCGAGCACCCTGAGCACTCCGAGCACCCCGAGCACGCTGAGCACCCTGAGCACCCCGAGCACACGAAGCACACGAAGCACGCGCCGACACAAGCGACACCTAAACAAACGACCCTCAAACGAACGAACCTCAAACCAGCAGCGTCCGGGCCAGGCGGAACTGCCGGGGTGGCCCGGCCCCTCCGCCAAGGCCGGCCCACCACCTCAGCTGGTCAGCCGAAGAATTGCCAGCGAAAACATCGCTTCCGTGAACGCGGACCACCCCAAAAGGGACCAAAACTCACCGTATTCAACAAATGAATGGGGTTACTAAATGGCGAATTCGGTCACTTTCCCCTCCGCCGCATCGCGGCAAAACTCGACATCGCGGCAAACTCGACATCGCGGCGACGCTCGACTCTCACAACCGCCCGATCTCAGAAAACCAAGCTAATGAAAACCGATCCCAGCAAAACAAATCCAGCAAACGAACCCAGCAAACAAAACCCAGCAAACAAAACCCAGGAAAACGAGCCCAGGAAAACGAGCCCAGAAGCCCAAGGCCAAACACCCGAACTCACGAAACCAGCACCCCGGTAAACAACACCCCGCACCCCGGAAAGCCGCCCTCAGAGCACCCGCACCGGCACCTGCATCTCGGTCACCCACTTGTCGAACTCGCCCGGCGGGCAGTCCAGGTAGACCTCGCGGGCGAACCCCGGCTCTGCCGCTCGGTGCCCGTGGTCGCTGATCCACGCGGCGATCGTCTGGCCGGTGCGGAACGCCTCCGACATCGGGCCGTGGTGCAACGCCGTCGCCGCATGCTCCACCGATGGCAGCGTTACCACCTCCATCCCCGTGTCGGCACCCACCTCGGCCTCGCCGATCGGGAATGCCGCGTGCACCGCGATCGTCTCGTCGTCCGGGCCGGACGGCGCCGGTTCGTACCAGGCGATCGGCGCGCCGGTCATCGTGACGCCGTGCTCCTCCATCAGCTGCATCAGCCGTGGATAGAGCGGGCTCAGGTTCTCGGTGATCGACGACGGGTGGTCGTAACCCGCGGCCATGCCGGACAGCTGCACCACCCGCGTCGCCGGGATGGACTTGAGGATGACGTCTCCGGTATCCATGTGCCCCTCACTCTCGATCATGTGGAGACGCGCGTCGACCTGGGCCAGGCGAGCCGTGTCCTGCCGCATCCGGGTGGCCAGCTCGACCCGGCGCAGACGCAGCATGCCGCGCAGCTGGGCGGTGTCGAGCTTCTCGTCGATCAGGGTCTGCACCTCCTGGAGGCTGAACCCCAGATCTTTGAGCGCGAGCACCCGGTTGAGCAGGCGCAGCTGTCCGGCCGTGTAGAACCGGTAGCCGCTGTGCGGTTCGACGTACGCAGGACGCAGCAGGCCGATGGCGTCGTAGTGGCGCAGCATGCGCACTGACACCCGGCCCAAGCCGGCGAATTCTCCGATGCTGAACATGGTCCGCTCATCATCGGCTCTGACACCGTGTGAGGGTCAACGGGCTTCGAGGACCTCCCTCAGCTTGGCCGCGAACTCCTTCGGCTTCCCGGCATAACCGAACTCGCCACCGAGGAACCCGCCGTGATGGCTGGGGAAGACCGTCGGCTCCTGGCCGAGCAGCGCCGCCGTGCCCTGAGCGGTCCGAGCCGTATAGGTCCCCGCCGACTCCTCACCGACCGCGATGACGATCCGGGTGGGCGCGGCGGCCAGCGCGACAGCGTCGGGCACGTAGTCGGTGATGGCCCAGGAATTCTTCGACAGCAGCGGGTCGTCGCGCGAGCCGTCGTCGGTGGACGGCATGCCGAACGCCGCCGGGTCGGGCAGCGGCTGGGCGAAGAACTCCTCGGTGAACTCGCCCTGCCAGGAGGTCATCACAATGAACGCGGCCATCCCCGCGCCGGAGCCGCCGTGCTGATAGGCCTCGTGGAAGCGGGCCCGGGCACGCTCGGCCGCCGACGCGTCGGGGAGCACCGCGTTGATCGGCGGCTCGTGCGCGACAAGCGTGGCGACGTCACCCGGATAGGTGGCGACGAGCGCGAGGGCGGTGACCGCGCCGCCGCTGCTGGCGAAGACGTCGACCGGGCCACCGCCCAGTTCCTCGATGAGCCGGTGCAGGTCGAGGGCTTGATCCTGTGGGGTGTGATCGGCCCGGCCGTCCTTGCGGACGCTGCGGCCCAGGCCGCGCGGGTCGTAGGTGACGACAGTGCGGTCGGTGAAGTGCTCGGCGAGGGCGACGAAGCCCTCCGCCGACATCGGTTGCCCGATCATGAGCAATACGGGCTGATCACCGGGCCCGCGCACGTCATAAACGAGATCCACGTCCGGTGTGGCCAGGGTTTTTGTCTGCGGCTGCGTCATGAACCGACCCTACGACCGGGGTGTGACGTTTTTGCGGACGCACATCGGATCGGGTGCCGCTGGGGCAGCATGACGGACATGAGACGCCGGTGGCTGTTCGCCGACCAGCTGGGCCCGCACTTTCTCGACGAGCCCGGGCAGTCCGTGCTGCTCATCGAGTCGAAGGCGGTGTTCCGGCGGCGCGCCTTCCACCGGCAGAAGGCCCATCTGGTCCTGTCCGCTTTGCGGCATCGTGCTCAGGACGACAACGTCCGGCTGATCAGCGCCGACACCTACGCCGAGGCCGTCACCGACCAGGTGACCGTCTGCCATCCCACCTCGCGCGCCGCCCGCGACCTGGTGAAACGCATGAAGACCGTGGAGATGCTGCCGCCACGCGGTTTCGTCACCGACCCGCAGGACTTCATCGCCTGGGCACGCGGGCGCGACCACCTGCGCCTCGAGGACTTCTATCGGTACGCCCGCCGCCACCACGACGTGCTGATGGACGGCGACGAGCCGGCCGGCAACCGGTGGAACTTCGACGCCGACAACCGCGAACCGCCACCGGCGAGCCTGGCCATCCCCGCCCCACCGCCGATCGTCGAGGACGACATCGACGAGCAGGTCCGCGCCGACCTGGACAGATGGGAACGCGAGGACGGCATCACCTTCGTCGGCAACGACGGCCCGCGGCTGTTCCCGGCCACCCGCACGGAGGCCCTTGCCCGGCTGCGGCATTTCGTCACCCACCGGCTGCCGACGTTCGGCCCCTACGAGGACGCGATGCTCGCCGGCGACCCGCTGATGGCGCACAGCATGCTCAGCCCAGCGATCAATCTCGGACTGCTCGACCCGGTCGAGGTCGTCGAACGCGCCGAGCGCGCGTACCGCGAGGGCAAGGCTCCGCTGGCGAGTGTCGAGGGTTTCGTCCGGCAGATCCTCGGCTGGCGCGACTTCGTCTGGCACCTCTACTGGTACTTCGAGCCGGACTACCGCGCCACGAACGAACTGCAGGCGCGGCACGAACTGCCGAAGTGGTTCACCAGCCTGGACGCCGACGCGGTCGAGGCACGCTGCCTCTCCGGCGTCCTCGCCGGGGTCCGCGACCGCGGCTGGGTGCACCACATCCCCCGACTCATGGTTCTCGGCAACTATGCGATGCAGCGCGGCTGGCGGCCCGGCGCGGTCGCCGACTGGTTCCACCGCTCGTTCGTCGACGGCTACGAATGGGTGATGACCGCCAATGTGATCGGAATGAGTCAGTTCGCCGACGGCGGCCGGATGAGCAGCAAGCCCTACGCGTCCGGTGGCGCCTACATCAACCGGATGAGCGACTACTGCGGCGGCTGCCGTTACGACCCGAAAGTCCGCGTCGGCGACCACGCCTGCCCGTACACGGCCGGATACTGGAGTTTCCTTTCCCGCAACGAGCAGCGCCTGGAAGGCAACCACCGCATGCGCCAGCCATTGCAGGGCCTGCGCCGTCTCAGCGACCTGGACGCCCTGCTCGACCAGGAGAAATCGCGCGGCTCGCACGCTCCGTGACCCTCAACCCGCGCGACGCGGCGCGGCCGCCACCCCACAAAGGACCGATGGGGTACGCGTAAAGCACAAGCCGGTGGTCGAAATCGGCCTTACGGACCATGCCCCGATAGCGATCACCGCCAATATGGTCGTCGGGTGGCCCAACCAGAACCGCCGCTCGGCACTCCCTCCTACACCCCCGCCGACCAGTTCAGTGACACCACGCGTGGCCTGTGCAGCGCGGCCTACGTGGACATCGAGTACGCCAACGCCGTGATCGGTGAGGTGCTCGAGTCGGAACGCAAGGCGGTGCCGCCGTCGTTCGGCTTCGACCTCGACCCGGTGCTGCGGCACTGCCTGCGCGCCCGGCGCCTGCTGATCATCCGGTACGCGATGGTCACCGCGATCCTGATCATCGGTACCTGCCTGAGCGGCTGGTGGACGCTGTCCTGGCTGGGCCTGTGCTCGGTGATCATGATGGCCCGGGCCGGGCGTGGCGGCCGGATGCGCGTGCTGCGCTTCGGGCTGTTCACCACGCTGATCATCGGGTTCGTCTGCTTGATGCTGCTGTTCCTGCTGGTGGTCGTGCTCGGGCTGATGATGGATGCGGTGCCGGACTGGCTGGCCGAGCGCCTGCTCCAGTTCGCCGACACACCGACCGCGTCGAACATGATCGAAAGCGGCCTCTCTGGCGTCGGTGGGCTCGCCCTGGTGGCACCGATCCTGCTGACGGTGGCGATGGCCGGCTCGCTCTTCATCTCCCGCTGGTTCGCGTACAACATCATGTTCAGTGAGCTGGCGCCCGGCGTGCAGGCGACCCTGCCGCGGACCGGCATCGAACGGGTGGAGCGGCGGCTCGCGACGGTGGCACGGATGCAGCGCGGCAACATCGCGGTGCACGACCACAACCCGTTCGCCGGGGCCGGCGGGCTCAAACACGGCTGGTCGTTCGCGATCCGGCTGCGCCCGCGCGACGGCGACCGGGTCGAGCTGGATCCACACGAGCTGAACCGGCGGGTCAACGCCGCGGTCCTCGGCATGCGCGACACCCGGCTGCGTGACGGCGAGCGGATCCCGAACGTCTACACGGTCCCCTACGTCGCGGCCGACGGTTCCCGGCGCAGCGACGACCCGATGATCGATCGGCAGACCCGCACCCCGTTCACCAAGGCCTCCGACGAGACGATCGCCGCGATCGAGGCGTGCCCGCAGGGCGGCCTGCGGCATTACCTGCGCGTCGTGGTCCCGGCCAACGGCAAGAAGATCACCACCCCCGCCGGTCACCCTGTCCTGCCGGCGCAGGACAGCGGCGTCTCGGTCACCGCATTCGTTCATCTCGCGGTCGAGGGCGGCCTTCTGTACGCCGAATTCGTGGCCCACGTCCTTCCCCCGCTGCGCAACGAGTACCGCATCGCCGACAACCTGCGTGCCGACCGGGTGCTGTCCCGATCCTGGTCGGACACGCTGCGCCTGTACGTCTTCGACAACCTGCACGGACCGTGGCTGCTGCTGCGGGTCGGCTGGGACGCGCTGTGGCTGTCGCACCGGATGGCGAAGTCGTCGCGCAACGCCGACGAGTACCGTTTCTACGACTACGGCTCCCAGTTCAGCGTGCGTGACCTGGCCGGCCGCGAGACCGGCAAGTTCATGCAGAAACTGGACTCGTCGAAATACATCAAGCTGCTCGACAAGACGGTCACCGAGGCGGTCATCGGTTACCTGCGCGAGCAGGGCGTCGACACCGGCGAGTTCGAGACCAACGTGGCCAACTACACGTTCGGCGACCTGGTGTTCCACGGCGGCGTGCAGACCTTCGGCGGCAAGAACACCGTGAACCAGCAGAATCGGCCCAAGGACGGTGCCTGACATGCCCGAGTCCCACTTCAACTTCGGTGACGTCAACTTCCAGGGCGGCGTGCAGAACTTCGGCGGCGAGAACACCGTCCACCAGACCAACTACTACGACCTGAGCCCGCGCGAGCAGGTCGAGACCCACCTGGCCACGCTGCGCCAGGCCCACCCGGACCCGGCCCTGGCACAGAGCGAGATTCCGGTCATCGAGGAGGGCCTGACCCGGCCGACACCGGAGAACCGCCGCCGCCTCGAGGGTGCTCTGCATCGGCTCGCGGAGAGCACGGGCAATGCGCGTACCGCGGCCGAGGCGATCGCCGCGATCAGCGCAATCGTCGCAGCGAGCTGGCCTTTCTAGATGTTCTTGTTGGTTCGCGTAGCGAACCCGAGCGGGGTGGCGACCGGATTCCAGGCGGCGACGAACTGCTTCTTCGCCGTCTGAGCCAGGTCCGACGACGCCTGACCCCGCTGCCAGGCGGCGCTGCGCGAGGACGAATCGGTGCAGTCACCCGCGACGGCCGGCTCGGCCCAGGCGACGAAATGCTGGTCGGCGTCGAGGGAATGGCCGAGCGCGGTGGTGAGCGTCGACCGCAGCGTCTCCCCGCCGGCCAGCCCGGACAGATCGGCGGCCTCGACCTCGCTGATCTGCTGGCGGCGCTCGTCGCCGACCTCTCGCATGTCGGCGAGCGCGCTGTTGAGCCGGGCGCAGCCACCGACGGCCTGGATCGCCTTGTTCAGCTTGCTGCGGCTGGCGACGCTGCGGTCCAGGATGGCGTCGATGACCGCGGCCTGTTCCTGCGGATTCGCGGTCGGCTGAGGCGCCGGTGACGCCGTCAGAGATGTGGTCGGCGGCGAGGTCGTCGGCGTCGTCGTCGGCTCGGTTGCCGGCACCGGATCGGTGGTCGTGGTCGCGGGAACCGGGCCAGCCTGCGGCGAGGCCACCGGATCGGGGTCGCGGCCGGCGATCACGACGCCGATGACGACCACGAGAAGCAGCAGCACCACACCCGCCGCGATCAGCGGCAGCGGCGACAGCCGGCGGCGGGGCAGGGCGTAGGCAGAAGCCGGCTCGTCCGGCGCCAGCGACACGGTCGGCTCGGCCGGCGCCAGCGGCGTGGCCGGCTCGTCGTAGACAGGCCGGCCGCCCAGTGTCGCGTTGCAGCGGGCGCAGAAGGTAGCGGACGGGTCGTTGTCAAGGCCACACGACGAGCACACCATGCGGTCAAGGCTATCTATGGATCAGTCCATCAGGGACCCACCGTATATCCGTTGCCACACTCAGTACGGTTGATCGACCATCAGCCGATGGAGACGATCGATGCGATCAGTGGCTACTACGACCGGGGCGGCGAACTCATGCCGCTGCACGTCGAGCACGCCGGGGCGATCGACGGCGTGGACGCGGTCCTCGGCGACGCCCGCCGCCTCGGCGAGCCGGACGCCTCCTATCAGGCGACGCTGCTGCTCGGGCCGCTCTACCACCTGCCCGATCGCGGCGACCGGGTGACCGCGCTGCGCGAGGCGGCCCGGGTAACCGCTCGCGTACTTCCACCACCCCGACGAGATCGCGGGCGAGTTCGCCGACGCCGGGCTGAGGAGCGCGGCGACGTACGCGCTGGAGGGCGGCGCCTGGTTGTTCGCGGATCGGGACGGGTGGCTCGAGGGCGACGACCGTACCCAAGCCCTGCTCGAAGCGCTCCGGAGCGTCGAAGAGGAACCGACGATGTTCGGCATCAGCTCACATCTGCTGACCGTCGCGGTGCTCGGCGGCGAGCAAGGCGTGCACCGGCGCCACCGGGACGAGGTTCTCCGCGATCGCGGCCAGGTCCGCGTCGACGGTGGCCAGGGCATCCGCTTGCAGCCGGGTCACCGCGAGGTACTCGGCGTCGCGCAGGGTGTCCCAATTCTGCTCGCGGGCGATCCGCCAGGCCGTGGTGCGCGACACCCGGTCGCCCAGGAGCCGCATCTTGAGCTCGGTGATCCGCTCATGAGTGTCCAGAGCTGACCGATCGGTACGCTCGCCGCGGCGCACGTCGCGCAGCAGCAGCTGCAACGCCTCCGAGCGGATGCTGTTCGGCGCGACCAGCTGGTGACCGGGATCGACGGTCAGCGCGTTGTCGACGAGATGCAGCAGGGTGGGTGCGTCGATGACGAAGCGGGCCATGCCATCAGCCTGCCAGGAACTCCTGGATGTGCGCCGCCGGCGTCAGCAGGGTGACCGACGACGCGTCGGAGAAGATGAGACGCAGACGCCCGGGCTTCTCCTCGGTGGCCGCGTCGAGGTCCGTGCGGGGGCACTCCCAGCGCGGGCGCAGCGATGCCGAGCGCCGGGACAGAACCATGAGGCGGCTGCCGGTCAGGGCCAGGACCCGGGGCTCGGTGACGAGGCGGATGTGCGCGTCGAGACCGACGGCGAGGCTGTGCGCGGCGCCTTGGACGTCCTCGCGGAAACCGGGGCCGCGCCCGCGCCGCCGGAACCGCAGCGGTGACAGCTCGGACCAGGTGAGCCTCATCGGCGTACGGTCCTCGGCGCGGCTCACCCAGATGGCGGCGCGGAGGTCCTCGCCGGGTCGCAGATGCTCGCGCACCATGGTCACGATCTCGTCCGTCACCCGGCGAGGATACGGCTAGGCGGTACCGAGGGCCCACTCCACCGTGACCGTCACGGTCAGCCCCTGCCGGCCCGGTTCGATCGCCAGCGCCGAGTCGTACGCCGCCAGGTTCTTGTGCCCGCCGCTGGCCCAGAGGCTCGGGGCGTCCTCGCTCACCTTGACGACCCGGCCGAGGGGCCGGCCCGCCTCCTTGGCGTACAGCTCGGCTTTCGCGCGGGCGTTCGCGAACGCCTTCTTGCGGGCCTCGGTGAGCAGCGCCTCGTCGTCCTCGATCGCGAACGAGACACCGTTGAGGCGGGCCGCGTCACCGCCCGCCTTGATGGCGTCGGACATCAGTGCCCCGGCTTTCGCCATGTTCCGGATCTTCGCGGTGAGGCCCTGGTTCACGCTGTAGCCGATGATCTTCTCGTGCTCGTCACGGCGCGAGCCGATGCTGACGTCGGCCGTCTGCAGGTCGGCCTTGGTGATCCCGGCACGGACGAGAGTGTCGCGCATCCGGGTGGCCGCAGCGCTGGCCCGGTCGAGCGCGTCCTTGACCGTGGTGGCGGTGGTCTCCACGGCGAAGTTCGCGGTGAGCAGGTCCGGCACCCCGGACACCTCACCGGCGCCGGTGACCAGGACGCTCTCCCGATCCTCGGTGGTGGCGGCGTAGGCGGCGCCACCGCCTGCCGGGATGAGCGCGAGGAGTGCGGCCAGGACGACAAGTGTTCTCTTCATCATCACATTTTGTCGCATTTATACTCACCCCGCGCACGCCTGGCGCGAGTTCGACCTCCCGTGCGGCATCGGCGAGATCGGCTCCACCGTGCAGGACGGCACCGGCGCGGATCGCGCCTGGGACCCCAAGGGCGAGAAATTCACTTCTTGGGTACGCGTGATCACCGCGGCCGCCGCCCATCCGGAAACGATCGACGCGTGCACGCCGGGATGCCGCCGCCATGTTCGTGAAGTGGTGGTGCGCCCGCGACGCCAAGGACCTTGAGCTGGGCCTGGAGCAGGTGCCCGCAGCGGTCGATCAGTACCGGCCGCTGGTCAGGGGCGAATCCGCTCAGGTAGCCGCTCGCACCTTTTCCGACAGCTCCGCCCAGAGCGCCGGGCCGGCACCGATCGTGAGCTCGGTCGTGAAGTCCGCTTCGCGGCCGCCGAGGACCACGCCGGCTTCCCGGGCGATCAGCGCTCCGGCAGCGATGTCCCACAGGTTCGTGTCCAGAGCGACGCCACCGTCGAGCCGGCCACATGCCTGATAAACCAGATTCAGCGCCGCCGGAAGACGGCGGATGTCACCGGCGAGCGGCAGCACGTGCCGGATGAGACGACCAGCCCGATCCTTCGTCCGAGGATTGGGCTGGAAGCTGACACCGATCAGCGCCTCGGCCAGCGACCCACCACCCGGCGCCGGGATCACCTCGATCGTCTCGCCGTTGAGCAGCGCTCCCCCGCCGTGAACAGCGCTGAAGGTCTCACCGGCGACCGGCTCGTGCACCACCGCCATCCGAGCCTCGTCACCCTGATAGAGCGCGACGCACACCGACCACGGACCGGTACGGCTGATGTAGTTCCGCGTCCCGTCCAGCGGATCGACGACCCATTTCCAGCCGCTGACCCCGTCCCGCCCGTGCCCCTCCTCCGCCTGCACCGCGTCATCCGGCCACACCGCGCGGATCGCATCGACGATGAGCTTCTCACTGTCGATATCAACATCGGACACGACATCGTTGGCATGCGCCTTGGGCGCGCCAACCCGCAGCGTGTCACGCCGCTCCAGCTGCAACCGCCCGGCCCGAACCGCCACATCGGCGGCAAGCTCACGCGCCGCGAGAAGATCTCTGTCCATCGCACGAACGCTATCGGAAGACCTTCATGGGTACGCGCCAAGGCGCTCGACCGCCGGCTCCGCCCCTCCTAGCCGGCGGCGGCCACGGATTCCTTGCTCCTCGTGACCAGGTACCCGAAGGCGGCGGCCGTGAAGAACATGACGATGCCGTACACCGCCGCCGGGATCGCCATCTCGGTGTTGTTCAGCAGGGTGGGGCTGACCGCGATAGTGATCGCCAGGGTGCTGTTGTGGATGCCGATCTCCATGCCGACCGCGATCGACTCGCGCCTGCCGACACCGGCCAGCCTCGGTGCGCCGTACCCCAGTGCCAGGCTCATGATGTTGAAGAGCAGGACCGCCAGGCCGACAGCGACGAAGTAGTCGGCGACGTTCTCACGTTCTTTGAGGACCGTACCCACGATGACCGCGACCAGAACGATGACCGAGAGAATCTTGACCGGCCGCGCCAGGCGGTCGGCGACCGCCGGGAAGCGTGACCGCAACGCCATACCGATGGCAACCGGCACGAGCACGATCGCGAACACCTGCAGCACCTGCCGGAGCAAACAGAAGCGAGAAATCCTCATTTCAGTCAGCTCAGCAGGCGCGCCAACCGGACGCGCACGACCTCACGCGAACCCTGATGGTGGTGAAGGGACACACCCTGACCGATACGCGCGAGCACCTGATCGGTGACCATCGGCAGATACTCCCCCGCTCCTGAGAACGACTCAACGAGTCCGCCGGATTTTCTCGACCCGGCGACCCGAGTGCCGATGATGCGGCCGTGACAGAACAGGCCGACCGCTTCACGTTGACGACCGGCCCCGACGGACGGGGTCTGCTTTCCCTGGCGCTCCGCCGCCATCCCCGGGCGAGCGCAGACGGTTACGCCCGGGCACAACGCTATTGGGCGTGTGCTCCCTCGGGTGCGCAGCCACGATGGTTCGCGCTCGACGGGCGCCTGAGTGACCTGCAGCGCCCCCTCGACCACGCCGACGACGCGCGGCAGGCCGTGGACGCGCACGCCGCCGCGCAGGCCTATCTGCCGGGCGTCTCCTGCTCCGGCTGCGGAAGCCGCTGCTGGGAGCCGCTGAACCGGGTAGCGGTGACCCGATACGTCCTCACCGGCGCCACCGGCGTCTGCCTGACCTGCCACGACCCGTCGAGCACCGCCGAACCCGCCGCGCCGAAACCCACCCATGCCCCACCGCCACCGCCGCCGGCACCGTCCTGGGCATCACAGCCGGCAACCGAGAGCTGGGCAGCCCCGCAGGTGGTGGACGCCAGAGTCGTCTCCGAGGACGTGACCGTGCGCGTCAACGGTGCGACCGCCGCCATGCTGCTCAACGCCACCGGCGGCGACTCGCACGCGATGTCGGCGCTGGTCAACGAGCTGGTGTCGCGCCATTTCGGCACCCGGCGCGCGATCGGCCAGTTCCTCTAACCGCCCACCAACCCCTCGACGGCATCGGCGAGCGCGGTCACCGAACCGCGCCCGTCAAGCTCCACACTCGCACCGCGCCGAAGCAACGGCTCCACCTCGGCCACGTACCGCCGGATCTCCGCACGTTGCTCGGCCGTCCGACCGTACGGATTGGTGGATCTGCTCGTGACTCGCTCCAGCAGAACCTCGACGGGCGCACTGAGCAGCACGACATGCTCGAACCGGTCATAGAACCGCCCCTGATTGGCGACCGTCCCCGAAACGATCACGTCAGCCCGCCCGGCGAGCAGCGTGCTCTTCCCCGCCCCCGACATCCCGGTCACCAGCACACGCACCACAGTCAAAACCCTACTTGGGTACGCGTTTCGCGGTCAGCGTGACGACAGGGGTGACGCCGTGCGCGCCTGATCGTGCAGGGTGGGTTGATGGAGCCTGCCTTCGTCCTCGTGCACAGCCCATCGGTGGGACCGTTGACCTGGGCATCGACCGCGCAAGTCCTCGAGGAACAGGGCGCCACCGCGCTGGTCCCGTCCCTGCTGACCGTCGCCGACGCCGACCCACCGTTCTGGCCGGCGGTGGCCTCGACGGTCGCCGCGGCGATCGCCCGGTTGCCGGAGGGCCGGCCGGTGGTGATCGTGGCGCACAGCAACGCCGGCCTGTTCGTCCCGGTCATCGTGGACGCGTCCGCCCGCCCGGTTGCCGGCTGCGTGTTCGTGGACGCCGGAATGCCACCGCCGCACGGTGAGTCTCCGGTCGCACCGCCCGAGTTCCTGGACTTCCTGCGTACGAAGGCCGTCGACGGCCGCCTGCCGCAGTGGACCGACTGGTGGGCCGAATCCGACGTGGCCCCGATGTTCCCCGACCCGCAGACCCGGGCGGCGGTCTCGGCCGAGCAGCCAAGACTCCCACTGAGCTACTACGAGTCCACGATCCCGTCGCCCGTGGGCTGGGACGCTCGCCCGTGCGGCTACATCCTGTTCTGCCCGGCGTACGACGACGAGGCGGCAGCCGCGACCAACCGGGGCTGGCCCGTCTCCCGCATCCCCGGCGAACACCTGCACCAGATCGTCGACCCGCAGGCCGTGGCCACCCGCATCGCGGCGATGACCCAGCAATTCGGGCGGTGATCCCGTGCAGGCGCTGCCGTCGTTCGGTGACCAGATGATCCGCCTGGCCGAGGTTCGCGGCTTTGATCGCAGGACCCTGGCCGATCGGTCCTCGCTGCCCGAAGCCGCGATCGCCTCGGTTCTCGATGGTGCTGACCCGACCCCGGCCGTTCTGCACGGGCTGGCATCCGTCCTCGGCCTGCATCGCAGCGACCTGTACCTGATAGCCGGCCAGCAGGTGCCCGCCGATCTGGCCCCGCAGGACCGGAACGTGCGCGGCGGGATCGGCGGGCTGGCGTGGTCACTGACGTATCTGCCACGCGCCGTCGCGGATCTGCATGAACTCGTCCGGTCGCTGCCCCAGCTGCCCCGCCCGGACGGGCCGGTGGCGCCGGCGCCACCGCGCCACTGCTACCCGGCCTGCCCCGGCGGTCTGGTGCTGCGGCTGCTGTACAACCGCAATCTTGAGTGGACAGGGGCCGCCCAATGTCTCTACGGCCTGGGCTGTGGCCCGATGCTCTCGCCCTCGACGATCGGCCTGATCGGACACGGCCGGAAGGACCTGACGCCCGATCTTCTGGCCGGCTTCGGGGCCGTCCTCGACATCGCCCCGGCCGACCTGAGCGCGCTGACGGGAGTCGACATATCGGATCTCGACCGGCGGATCCATCCGGACGCGGGACGAGCCGCTGAACTCATGTGGAGCGCCCGCCGGTTGACCGCCCCACAACTGCGCCTGGTCAAGGAACGCGCTCACGACATTCACCATGAGCGCGCCGGGGAACTCGAACCCCGAGCCAGGTGCAACTGCCGATGAGGCGTTCGATCGAACGGCGGCCTGTGCTGAACTGGGTGGCGTGCAGATGCGTCCCACGCGATGGCAGCCACCGATCCGTGAACCGGCAAGTGCCGGCAGCCGCCGATCCGTGCGTCACCCACCGAAAATGGCAGCCGGATCGCCGGTGTACCAGACGTTCTCGATGATCATCCGCTGTACGACCCACCGCTCCCGGTCCCGGACCAGGTCGACGTCGTACCGGTTGGTCAGCAACGCGTGGACGGTGTGGTCAGCGGTGAGCAGGTGCTGGGCCTCGACGATCGCGGTCAACGAGGCACGGTCGCCGTCGACGCGCATCCGTGGGTTCGTGACGACGTGCGTCGTGTCCACCCGGCCGGCGAACATGGCAAGGATCGTGTCGACGATGGCGTCGCGTCCGCTCATCACCGGGACGTCCGCGCCCCACCGTTTCGCGGCGGGACGGAAGTCCAGTTCCGCGGATTCGGCGAACGCGGAGGCGAAGAGGTCACGGTCAGCGAGGTCCTGTCCGAGGCCGAAACGGTACACGGCGTCGACTATCTCGATCCGGTCACGCAGATCGGCATCGGTCCTGCCCGCCGCCAGGGCGCGGTCTTCTGTGACGTACATGGTCTCCACGATCACGGTCCGATGAGCTCGGAACAACGCCGGCTCATGCAACGATCGTGAAGCAGGACTTGACGATGGAGGAGGAAATCGTGGAACGGCACGAGATCCAGGTGTTCCTCGCCCTCGCCGAGGAACTGCACTTCGGCCGCGCCGGTCAGCGGCTCGGCGTCACGACCACGCGGGTGAGCCAAGTCGTTCGCGCGCTCGAACGACGCGTCGGCGCGCCGTTGTTCGAACGGACCAGCCGCCGGGTGACGATGACACCGACCGGCCGTCAGCTGTACGAGGACCTCAAACCGGCGTACGACCAGGTCCTCGCGGCGGTAGCGCGCGCCGTCGCGCACGGCCGCGGGCTCACCGGCACGCTGCGGGTCGGCTACGTCGGTGCGGCGGCCGGCCGGCTCGTCATGGCCGCGGCGACCCGGTTTCGGCGCGGCCACCCCGGCTGCGAGGTCGAGGCCCGCGAGGTCCAGGTAGGTGGCGCTGCCGAGCGCCTGCACGCGGACGAGATCGACGTGCTCGTCGGCTGCTTCCCACTGGACGGGCCGGGGCTCACCTCCGGCCCTGCTTTGCTGACCGAGCCGCGGATGCTCGCCGTCCCGGCCGGTCATCCGTACGCGAAAATCGCATCCCTGTCGGTCCAGGATCTCGCCCGCGTCCGCCTCGTCATGGCGCCGTGCTCGCTCCCGGCGGCCGGTACCACCGGCTCTGCCGGCGGTGACGGCCCGGTGGCCGAGACGTTCCAGGAGGTGCTGACGCTTGTCGGAGCGGGCCGAGGGACGTTCGTCGTCGGCGAGCACGCCAGCCGCTTCCACGCCCGGCCCGATCTGGTCTACGTCCCGATCCGGGACGCACCGCCGCTGGACTGGGGTCCGGTGTGGCCGACCGCCCGGGAGACGGCCCGGGTCCGGGCCTTCGTAACCGCCGCTGCCGAGTCCGCCCGCGCTGCGGCATGACGCCCCTGCCTCCAGGTCGACCGTGGCGTCTGCCGCCCCGGGCCATGTGATGATCTGTGCGACTCACATCGGGGGCTGTCTATCGTACGAAGGGGAAAGGGGTTGAATCGTGGGTAGGTTGCTTCTGGTTCGGCATGGGCAGGCGTCGTATGGGGCCGCTGACTACGACGTGTTGTCGGAGCTCGGTGGGGAGCAGTCCCGCGCGCTCGGCAGGTCGTTCGCTGAGCGCGGCGTCCGGCCCGGCCTGGTCCTGTGCGGTTCGCTGCGCCGGCAGGAGCAAACCGTCGCCGGCCTTCTCGACGGACTCGGCGAAGAGGCGCCGGTGGCCAAGGACCCCGGCTGGGACGAGTTCGACTTCCACG
Source organism: Actinoplanes sp. CA-015351 (assembly GCF_050955685.1). Classification (NCBI taxonomy): domain Bacteria; kingdom Bacillati; phylum Actinomycetota; class Actinomycetes; order Micromonosporales; family Micromonosporaceae; genus Actinoplanes; species Actinoplanes sp. CA-015351. The sequence continues at coordinate 3,745,947 of NZ_CP192102.1, read as the reverse complement.
GTGTCGTCGAGGTTCACGAGCCCCGGTACCGCGACCTGATGGCTGACGAACGCGTCTTTCAGGAGCTTTTCGAGGCCGCCACCGGCCGATGGTCGTCCGGCACCTACGACACCGAGTACAGCGAGTCGTTCGCCGCGTTCCACGGGCGGGTCGCCGGTGTGCTGGACCGGGCAGTGGCGCTGCTGGCCGAGCTGGAGCAAGGACATCAGGACATCGTCGTGGTCAGCTCGGGCGGGCCGATCGCCATGGCCGTCGCTCAGCTGACCTGCGGCGCCAAGGCCGATCCGGTCACTCTCGCGACGGTCTGGTCGTCGCTGAGCAAGGTCATCGTGAACACCGGCGTCACGAAAATCATCGCCGGATCGAGCGGTCTGTGGATGTCGACCTACAACGAACACACCCATCTCGAGGGTGATAAACGGATGTTCACCTATCGCTGACAACGTGCTGGGAACTTCCGGGGACCGGGCGGCGACTACTGCGGTGACCTCCCCGATGTCGTGGGGGTCACACCCCCGGATGCCGGCGCACCCATCGAGCGCCGCCGACACCCCACGAGGACCGCCGAATGGCCGTGACCGAAACCGTTCCTGCCAAAGCAGCAGAACGCCGCACCGCACCCACCCGAAGCTTCGGACCCCTGCTGCTGCGCCTGCACTTCTACGCAGGCATCCTGGTCGCGCCGTTCCTGCTGGTCGCGGCCACAACAGGCCTGCTCTTCACGATGGCTCCCACGCTCGACAAGGTCATTTACAGCGCCGAGCTCACCGTCGACGACCCCGGAACCGCGACCCTCCCGCTGGTCCAGCAGATTGCCGCGGCGCGCGCCGCGCACCCCGACGGAGACCTCACCGGGGTACGCGTGACCGAAGCTGATCGCACCACCCAGGTCGACTTCACATCCCCGGAACTCAGCGCCGAGTCGGAGCTGGTGCACACGGTCTACGTGAACCCGTACACGGCTGAGGTGACCGGCCAGCTGACCACCTGGTGGACCTCGACGCCGCTGACCACCTGGCTGGACCAGTTCCACCGCGACCTGCACCTCGGCACCACCGGCGAGCTGTACTCCGAACTCGCCGCGAGCTGGCTGTGGATCATCGCGCTGGGCGGCGTGGTCCTCTGGTGGCGCCGCACCCGCAGCGCCCGCCGGATGCTGGCGCCCGAGCTGAAGGCCAAGAAGGGTGTCCGCCGTACCCGCAGCTGGCACGGCGCTCTTGGCGTCTGGCTGCTGCTCGGCCTGCTGATCATCTCGGCGACCGGGCTGACCTGGTCGGGCTACGCCGGAGCCAACTTCGGCGCGGCCCTCGACGCGATGGACGGCAACCGGCCCTACGTCGCCACCGAAGCCACCGCCTCCTCCGGCGGCCACCACGGCGGTGCCGCGTCCGGTGCAGGTGACCCTGCCGCCATCGACACGGTGCTGACCGGCGCCCGCGACGCCGGCCTCGACGGCCCAGTGCAGATCTCGCTGCCCGCCGACGCCGCCAGCACCTGGACGGTCACCCAGAACGACAATCTCTGGCCGGTACGCCTCGACAGCGTCGCCCTCGACGCATCCGGCGCCGTCACCGACCGGGTCGACTTCGCCGGCTGGCCGTTCCTGGCGAAGCTCACCTCGTGGGGCGTCAACGCGCACATGGGCGTGCTGTTCGGCGTGTTCAACCAGCTCATCCTGGCCGCGCTCGCCATCGGCCTGATCACCGTGATCGTCTGGGGTTACCGGATGTGGTGGCAGCGCCGCCCCACCCGTGCCGACCGGCGTGCTCCGGCCGGCACTCCGCCGGCCCGCAGCGCCTGGCAGCAGCTGCCGGCCTGGGGCATCGTCGTCGGCGTGCCCGTCGTGTTCGGCCTGGCCTGGGCGCTGCCGCTGTTCGGAATCCCGCTGGTCGCGTTCATCGTGATCGACGCAATCGTCGGCGCGGTCCGAGGCGGCGGCGGGGAACAGGCCGACGCACTTGTCCGATCAGACGAGGCTTCTCGCTGATCAGGCGAAATCGGTAGTAAGTGGCAGGTGCGTGACGCACAGTGAGGTTATGACGCGGTCATTCGACCCCCGCCTGGCGCTCAAGGCGCTGCTTGCCGTCCTGGTCGCCGGCGGGGTGATCGTCGCCCTGTTCGCGGCCGGTGCCACCGCCGAGCAGTACCGGAGTCAGGAGCGGGCGGCGGTCGCCGCCGACCCGCAGGCCGGGAAGACACCGCGGCCTGCGCCGTCGAAGACGCCGCGGCCGGCCGGCCCCGGGGACCCGGTTCGCGACGGCAAGTTCGAGTTCGTTGTCACCGCTGTCGACTGCTCCCGGACCAGCGTCGGCATCGAGAACCTGGAACGCACCGCCGAGGGCAAGTACTGCGTGGTCTCCCTTTCCGTCCGCAATATCGCCGACGAGCCGAAATACCTGATCGGCGCCGCCCAGAAAGCCACCGACACCTCCGGCGCGTCGTACCGCAACGACGAGATCACCGCCGTTTATCTGAACCGCGGCACCAGCACGTTCTTCAAGAAGCTCGACCCCGGCGAGAAGGTGACCGGCAAGCTCGTCTTCGACATCCCGGCGACGGCGAAGCTGTCCACCCTGGAACTGCACGACTTCCTGCTCTCCGGCGGCGCCACCGTCACCCTCGGCTGACGTTCTCCTGGAAGTCGACGATCGCCTCGCCGTTCGCCCGCGCCCAGTCGGTGAGCACCTTGATCGGTTCGACCAGGGTGGACCCGAGTTCGGTCAGGCTGTATTCGACGCGCGGGGGCGATTCGGCGTACGCATGCCTCTCGACCAGGCCGTAGGCCTGCAGTCGCCGCAACGTCTGGGTGAGCACCTTGCGGGAGATGCCGCCGATGAGCTCGGTCAGCTCGCCGGGGCGCTGTGGTTCCAGGCTGAGCGCGAACAGCACGATCACGGCCCACTTCTCCGCGATGATCTCGACGGCCAGGCGGGTGGGACAGTCGGCGAGGAAGACCTTGTGCACGGGGTCAAAAGTTACCAGTGGGTTCCTATCGGCTCCGTAGCGTTTTTCCCGAACCCCCTGGAAACACAAGGAGCCATCAATGCCACGAGTAGTCGTGTTCGACGAGACCGGCGGTCCGGACGTGCTGCGCATCGCCGACGAGCCAGTTGTCGAGCCCGGGGCGGGCGAGGTACGCGTACGCATCGAGGCCTTCGCCGTGAACCCGCTCGACCAGATGATCCGCGCCGGGCAGTCGCCGCGGCCGATTCGGCTGCCGCACGCCCGGCTAGGTGTCGAAGGAACCGGGGTCATCGACGCACTGGGTGCCGAGGTCACCGCATTCCGAGTCGGCGACCCGGTCATCCTGGCCGCTGTCCCCGACTTCGAGGACAAGGGCGCCTACGCCGAGCACACCACCGTGCTGGCGAGCCGCGTGGTGCCCCGGCCGGCCGGAATGAACGTCGTCGACGCGGCAGCGCTCTGGGTCTCGTACTTCACCGCGTACGGCGCGCTTGTCGAGAAGGCCGGGATGCGGCCCGGCGACCACGTTCTGATCACCGCGGCGTCCGGCGGTGTCGGCCGCGCCGCGATCCAGATCGCCAACCAGATCGGCGCCGTGCCGATCGCGGTCACCCGGCACACCGCGAAAGAGGAGAGCCTGCTCGCCGCCGGCGCGGCCGCGGTGATCGCCACCGACCGGGAGGACGTGGCCGAAGCCACCCGTCGGCACACCGGCGGAGCGGGCGCCGACATCATCCTGGACGCCGTCATGGGTCCGGGGCTGGCCGAGCTGTCGCTTGCCGCCAAGCTCGGCGGCACCCTGGCGACGGTGGGATGGCTGGACCCGAGGCCAGCGTCGTTCCCGGCGAACCCGTCGCTGACCATCCACCGATACATGGGCTTCGCCGACATGGTCGACCCGGTGACCGTCCGGCGCGTCGCGGCGTTCCTGGCCGCCGGCGTCCGCAGCGGGGTGCTGCGCCCCACCATCGACCGGGTCTTCGGCTTCGAGGAGATCGTCGAGGCGCACCGATACCTGGAGAAGGGAACGCAGGCCGGCAAGATCGTCGTGACGGTGTAAAACCGGGGTTGACCCTGACGCAGCGTCAACCCTGCATGCTGACGCTCATGAGTACTCCCTCGACAGTCGTCGTACAGGGGCTGGAGAAGTCCTTCAAAGACGTGACGGTGCTGCGCGGTGTGGACATCGAGGTCGCCCGCGGCAGCATCGTCGCCCTGCTCGGCTCGAACGGCGCCGGCAAGACCACCGTGATCAGGATTCTGTCCACGCTGCTCAAGGCGGACGCCGGCACCGCGAAGGTGAACGGTTTCGACGTTGCCACGCAGGCCGCCGACGTCCGTGAGTCGATCAGCCTGACCGGGCAGTTCGCGGCCGTGGACGAAATACTCACCGGGCGGGAAAACCTGGTGCTGGTGGCCCGGCTGCGGCATCTCAAGAGTGCCGGCGCCATCGCCGACGAGCTGCTGCGGCGCTTCTCGCTGACCGAGGCGGGCGGCCGGCGGGTGGCGACGTACTCCGGGGGCATGCGCCGCCGGCTGGACATCGCGATGAGCCTGATCGGGAACCCGCCGGTGATCTTCCTGGACGAGCCGACGACCGGCCTCGACCCGGAAGCGCGCCTGGAGGTCTGGCAGGCCGTCAAGGAACTCGCCGCGGGCGGCACGACGGTGCTGCTCACGACGCAGTACCTGGAAGAGGCCGAGCACCTCGCCGACCGGATCGCGATCCTGCACGAGGGCCGGATCATCGTGAACGGCACCCTCGCCGAGCTGAAGCGGCTGCTGCCACCGGCCAAGGTCGAGTACATCGAGAAACAGCCCACCCTCGAGGACGTCTTCCTCAAGCTTGTCGGAGGCACCAAATGATCGGCGACACCGCTGTCCTGCTCGGCCGGTCGTTGCGGCACATCGCGCGCAGCCCGGACACCATCATCACCACGGCGGTCATGCCGATCGCGTTCATGCTGCTGTTCGTCTACGTGTTCGGCGGCGCCATCGATACCGGCACCGGCTCGTACGTCAACTATCTGCTGCCGGGAATCCTGATCATCACGATCGCATCCGGTATCTCGTACACGGCCTATCGCCTTTTTCTTGATCTTCAGAGTGGGATCTTCGAGCGGTTCCAGTCCATGCCGATCGCCCGGCCGGCGGTGCTCTGGGCGCACGTGCTGACCTCGCTGGTCGCCAACCTGATCTCGCTGGTCGTGGTCGTGCTCGTGGCGCTGGTGATGGGCTTCCGGACCAGCGCCGACGTGCTGGGCTGGCTTGCCGCGTCCGGCATCCTGATGATCTTCACCCTGGCGCTGACCTGGATCGCGGTGATCCCGGGTCTGACCGCCAAGTCGGTGGACGGCGCGAGCGCGTTCGCGTACCCGCTGGTGTTCCTGCCATTCGTCAGCTCGGCGTTCGTGCCCACCGAGACGATGCCCGCCCCGGTGCGGGCGTTCGCCGAGAACCAGCCGGTCACCTCGATCGTCGACTCGCTGCGCAACCTGTTCGCCGGGCAGCCGGTCGGCACCGGCATCTGGACCGCGCTGGCCTGGTGCGTGGGCATCCTGGTGGTCGCCTACGTGTTCGCCACGATGGCCTACCGCCGCAAGATCTCCTGAATCAGGCAGGATCAGAGACATGCTGACGATCGGGCAACTGGCGTCCTACGCGGGCGTCACCGTGCGCGCGGTACGCCATTACCACCAGATCGGTCTGCTGCCGGAGCCGGAGCGCGACGCATCCGGTTACCGGCAGTACGGCGCGACCGCCGTCGTCTCGCTCCTGAAGATCCGCACTCTGGCCGACGCCGGGGTGCCGCTCTCCGAGATCACCACCCTGCTGGAAGCCGGCGAGGACGCCTTCACCGCGGCGATCCAGCGCATCGACACCCGGCTGTCCGACGAGATCACCAGGCTGGAGACCAGCCGCAAACAGATCGCCCAGCTGGCCGCCGGCAACAGCGGCGCGCTCGCGCCGGAGGTGCTCGCGTACCTCGACCGGCTCCGCGAGATCGGTACGTCGGAGAAGATGATCGCGGCCGAACGCGACGGCTGGATCCTGATCTCGGCCCGCTGGCCGGACAAGGTCCGCGAGTGGATGCCGTACAAGTTCGCGCAGCTCGAAGACCCGCGGATGGTGCGGTTGTACCTGGTCCTGTCCGAGCTGCTGGAGCTCGACCCGGACAGCGGTCCGGAGAGCGACCTGATCGACGTGCGGCTTCAGGAGGCCGCCGACATCATGGCCACGCTGTCCGACGAGGCCTACGCCAGCGGCGAACTCGCCAGCCAGGACCCCTCGAACGACGATCTCCCGTTCGACCTGCTCGACGCGCTCGCCGACGAGGCCCACCCGGAGGCGTACCGGATGCGCAACCTGATGCGGGAGCGCGGCTGGACGAGCTGGACCCGCCAGGAGAAGCTAAACGTCGATATGTGATCCCATGATCACGGTCCGGTCGCGGGGCAGGCCGAACTGCTCGGCCGCGTCCGCGGTGATGTGCGAGGTGGCGATGAAGAGCCGCTTGCGCCACGGCGCCATGGTCCGCTCCGCCGAGCTGAGCAGCTCGATCTTGGAGAGGTAGTACGTCGTGTCGTCGGTGTCGAGCGGCCCCTCGGTCTGCTCCGGCGGCAGTCCCCGCAGCGCGGCCGGGATGTCCGGCGTCTCCATGTAGCCGTATCGAACGGTCACGAAGATGATGCCGTCATCCCCGTACCCAAGATCGTCGATGACCGTGCGCTCCGCCTCCGCGACCCTGGGCAGCGGCTGGATCTCGATGGACATGATCACGACGCGCTCGTGACGGACGTGGTTGTTCTCGACGTTGGCGCGAAGCGCCAGAGGAGCGGTCTGGCCGCCCCGGTTGAGGAAGACGGCGGTGCCCGGAACGGTGACCGTCGTGGTGCTGGCCTGCAGCTGGGAGACGAAGTCGCGCAGCGAGCCCTCGTGACGCTGCCGGTTCGCGGTGACGATCTCGCGGCCGCGCTGCCAGGTGGTCATCACGGTGAACGCGGTCAGGCCGATGAGCAGCGGCAGCCAGGCGCCGTGCGCGAGTTTGGTGAGGTTCGCGGAGACGAACAGCAGGTCGACGGCGACCAGGATGATCGCTCCGGCGGCGAGGACCCATCGGGGTGTGCCCCAGCGGGATTGGGCGACGTAGAAGAACAGCAGCGTGGTGATGGTGATCGTGCAGATCACGGCCATGCCGAACGCGTACGCCAGAGCCGCCGAACTACGGAACGCGAAGACCAGGGTGAGCACCGAGACCAGCAGCACCCAGTTGATCCACGGAACGTAGATCTGACCGATCGTGGACGCCGAGGTGTGCGTGATGCGCAGCCGCGGCAGGTAACCGAGGCGGGCGGCCTGCGCGGCGACCGAGTACGCCCCGGTGATCACCGCCTGCGACGCGATCACCGTGGCGGCGGTGGCCAGCAGCACCATCGGCCAGCGTCCCCAGCCGGGCACGAGCAGGAAGAACGGGCTGCTGATGTTGGCCGGATCCTTGAGGATCAGCGCGCCCTGACCCAGGTAGCTCAGCACACACGCCGGCAACACCAGCAACAACCAGCCACGGGTGATCGCGCGACGACCGAAATGACCCATGTCCGCGTAGAGCGCCTCGGCGCCGGTCACGGCCAGCACGATCGCGGCGAGCGCGAAGAACGCGATCCCGAAGTTCCCGGCCAGAAACGTCAGCGCGTAGCTCGGCGACAGCGCCTTGAGGATCGACGGCTGCCCGGCGATCCCGGCCACGCCGCACGCGCCGATCGCCGCGAACCAGGCGATCATGATCGGCCCGAACAGCCGCCCGATCGCGGCCGTACCCTGCCGCTGCACCGCGAACAGCACCACAATGATCACCGCGGTGATCGGGACGATCCCCTCTTCCAGCGACGGGGCGACAATCTTCAAACCCTCAACCGCCGAGAGTACGGAAATAGCCGGCGTGATCATGCTGTCCCCGAAGAACAGCGCCGCCCCGAAGATGCCCAGCCCGGCCAGAGCGGCAGCGGTACGCCTGCCCCGAGGTGCCGTCCACCGGCGCAGCAACGTGATCAGGGCCATGATGCCGCCCTCACCGTCGTTGTCGATGCGCATGGCGAGCAGCACATACGTCAGCGTCACGATGATCATCACGGACCAGAAGATCAGCGAGACGACGCCGTAGACGTTGCCGGTGCTGACCGGGACCGGATGCGGGTCGGCCGGGTTGAACACGGTCTGCATCGTGTAGATCGGGCTGGTGCCGATGTCGCCGAACACCACACCGAGCGCCCCGACCACCACCCCCAGCCGCACGACGTCGTGCCCGGTCCCGCCCTCGGCTCGGTCGAGCACGCTGATCTCCGTTCAGACTGCCGCGCTGATGATCAACGCAGACAGACCCAGTATCAAACGGATCTCGCATGTCGGCCGTTAATACGGCGTATCTATTGAGCGGCCGGGTGTGCGGCGCCGCCAGGCATAGAGGATGGTGAGGCCATGGATGCCACCTGGGCACAACTCCTGCTGGTGCTCGCCGCAGTGATCGGCCCGTTCCTCGGCGTCGCCCTGGGTGTGGCCGCCCTCCTCTGGACCCCGCTGCTCGACCCTGCCGACAAGCCGCGTCACCCGCTGAAATAGGCGAGCGCGGCCCGCGTCTTGGTCTCTTGAGGACCGGTTGCCTCGACCCGATGCGCCCGCAGCACCTCCGCCGTCCGGGCGGCGACTTCCAGCGCCTCCGCGGCCGCACAGCGGGTGGAGAGTTCGAGGATCCGCGAGCCGTCCGGGAACGTCCACCGCTCCACGGTGAGCCGCCGGTCCAGGCCGTCCGGGACGACCTTGATCCGGCGTACGTCCACCGGCCCGTGCGCCATCAGGTCATCGAAGCCGATGCCGGCGGGCGCCTGCGCGGCGAACAGTTCCCGCTGGGTACGGCAGAAGTACTGGGACCACGGGCGGCCCTCGGCGATGCCGTGGCGCAGCCGCTTACGGATCGCGGTGGTGCGGACGAGTCGTCCCGGCATCGCGTCGACCTCGACGGTGCAGCGCTTGGCGTTGACCGGCAGCCCCGGCCGCAGTTTGATCACCGAGTCGTCGCGCCCGTTGCCGATCTGGCGTACCCGGGCGACGACGCCGCTGTGTTCCAGCGCCAGGTCCGGCGTGTCGAGGAACCACACCCGGCGAGCATCGGCCCATTCCAGGTCGACGCCGAACGCCGCACAGGTGAACGCGTGCGCCTCCTCCGGGACGACGACCTTGAGTTCCACGCTTGTCGCCAGCCCGGCGGGCGCGACCAGACAGCTCAGCTCATCAGGAGACCATCGCCAGAAATCCGAACGCAGCAACGATCTTCCCGGGGCAGCCATGCCGACCAGTAAAGTCGCCCTTTCCCCCGCTGGGACGATCGTTAACGCGATGTCGACACCATCGAGACCACGTTTGACGCCGCCGATACACCTGACGTCCCCACTCAGCGCCCACCGGTAGAGCACGGCCGGCCGTGCGCCCCGCGTCGGCGCCCCTCGTCGGCGCCCCGCATCGGCGCCCCGCATCGGCGCCGACTTCGGCCGTCCCTCGTCGGCGCCGGCTTAGGTGTCCCTCGTCGGCCTCGGCGGCGGCGGGCACACGCAACCGAGACGCGGGCACACGGAGGAGCCGTCCAACGGGGATGAGCGCTCACGTAGTTCGTGTGTGGGCCCGCGTCTCGACTATGGCGTGGATGAAGACGCACCGAACGGTTACGTGCGACCCCATCCAGCCCCGCACGGCCCGGCTACCGACGACCCACCAACGACGAAACCCGAGCAGCTGTCCTGGAGCAGGCCTCAGCAGCGAACCATGCGCGCCGAACATCGAGCGCCGAAAGCCCGCGGCGCATCCCGATCTTGTGCCGTGGCGCCCCCATGCTGACCAGAAACGCACTAGAAACCGTTGAGATCGGGTCCAGCCGCCAATCGCCGGCCGCAAGTCCTCGCGCACCCCCGCTTCGACGTCGACTTCGGATCTTGTGGACAAACCCGAACCGTTTGCGGGGAACTCCACAAGATCCGAAGTCGAGTCGAGTCGAGTCGATCTTGTTGACTTGAGCGGCCCCGCATTCGGAAAACTCAACAAGATCGAGGAGAGCCGGCCACCATCAACCCGGAAACTCAGAAAACAAACTGGAACCACTCGCCGCCCTCGGTCCGGATCCGCACACTCAACCCCTCGCCGACCGATAATGACACCGGCGCTGACACCGGCGCTGACACCGGCGCCGTCACCGCCGCGACCGCCTCCCGCGCCGCCACCGCCAGCACCGGCAACTCCCCCGCCCCTGCCGTAGCGGTCCACCCGCTCACCGACCCGGTAGACGGATCCGTACACAAATGCACCATCGCCGTCCCACCCCGCGCCTCTTCCACCCGCACCCGCAACGTGTGCGGCCCGGACGCCACCGCCTGCGACAACCGCGCCGGACACCCGGTCACCGGCCGCGACTCGGTGCCGGCCACGCTCACCACCAGCGCCCCGGCACACACCAGAAAGCCCGCCAACAGCCCACCAACCCAGCGTTTCGGTCGCGACCGCACCCGCTCCCGCTCCACCCGCTTGGGTACGACCACAAGCACCGCCCCCACCCCATGCCGCGTCACGAACCGCCCCGCCGCCGAATCCGACCGCCGCCCGGCCGCCCGGCAATCCCGGTTATGGCTGCTCATGCATGTGTAGTCGCTCCGCCGGCCGCCCTGGTTCCGGTGAACCGTTCGCGTTCTGCGGCCGTACCTGTGCCTGGAGCACCGCAACGAGAGGACCACCGCCATGGCCGACGCCGACCTGACCGCGTACGCGTTCGCCGCGGCCCGCGGTGACCGGGAGGCGGCCGCCGAGCTGATCCGGGCGACCCAGTTCGAGGTGAGCCGGTTTCTGCGTTCGCTGGTCAGCGACGCGGACATCGACGACCTGACGCAGGAGACGTTCCTGCGGGTGTGGCGTGCGCTGCCCGAGTTCGCCGGGCGATCCTCGGTGCGCACCTGGCTGTTCGCGATCGCCCGCCGGGTCGCCGCCGATCACGTCCGGCATGTCACCCGCCGCCCCCGCGTCGTCGGTGTCGCCGACTGGGTGGTCACCGCCGACGCCGCTGACCCGTACGGCCGGCCCCGGTTCGAGGAGCAGCAGGCCCTCACCGATCTGCTCGCCGGTTTGAGCGACGAGCGGCGCGAGGCGTTCGTCGTCACCCAGGTGCTCGGCTTGTCGTACGCCGAGGCGGCCGAGGTGTGCGAATGTCCGGTCGGCACGATCCGTTCCCGGGTGGCTCGCGCCCGCGAAGACCTGGTCACCGCGATGTCGCACCCCGCCGCCCGGGTGAGCTGACCGGTACGGCCCTTTACGCCCTCCCATCCCTTCCGTACCGTTGGTTACCAAACGCAACGGAGTCGTCACTCTGGGAGGCTGTTCATGCGTCGTGCCGCCGTCATCACCGGTTTTCTCGTCGCTGCCCTGTGGATAGCCTCACCGGCGCAGGCGTTCGCCCACAACCGGGTGCACAACCCCACCATGCACACCGTCCTCGACGCATTGACCCTGCTGGTGGCCTCGTCGCCGGTGTGGACGGCTCTGCTCTGGCGCGGCCAGCGCCGCTGGCTGCTCGCCGCCCTGATCGCCGTGGTCCAGATCCCGGTGGCCGTCATCGGCTTCGTCCCGATCGCCGACCCGGCCCTGCACCTGTCACTGTTCGCCCTGGCGCTGGGCCTGACCGGCGCCTCCCTCCACGTCGTCCGCCGCCGGCCGGCAGCCACCCCCGCTCCCGCCAAGACCCACTGATCGGTACGCGCGAACCCGCAGGCGAGCCGGCGGGTTCGCGCCCGGCAGGACTGAGCTGCACCACCGCTTCACCTCCACCGGTGAACCTCAGTAAGCTCCCGACCGGGGGTGAGCGATCAGTGGACGCACGACGCACCTGGCAGCCGCCCCGGCCGGCCGGCCGTGGGCGCGCCGACCACACCGCGATCGTGGGCTGCGACCTGTTCGTCGACGGGACCGTGGTGGAGAGTCCCGGCTCGGCCGCCGACCTGGCGCGGCTGCGGGAGCAGGCCCGGGCGACCGACGGCGCGTTCGTCTGGCTCGGCCTGCACGAGCCCACCGAGGCCGCACTCAACCGGGTCGCCGAGGTGTTCGGGCTGCATCCCCTCGCCGTCGAGGACGTCCTGCACCGCGAGCAGCGGGTCAAGATCGAGCGGTACGAGGACGTGGTCTTCTTCGTGATGCACGCCGCTCAGTACCTGGACCACGAGCGGGTCACCGCCACCAGCGAGATCGTCAGCACCGGTTTCGTCTTCCTCTTCGTCGGCCCGGACTTCGTCATCACCGTCCGGCAGGGCACCGTCATGGAGCTCGGCTCGCTGCGCGCCGACCTGAGTTCCGACCCGCAGCTGCTGGCCGGCGGCCCGTGGTCGGTGGCGCACGCCGTCCTGGACCGTCTCGTGGACCGGTACGTCGACATCGCGGGCGCCATGGCGACCGACCTCGACGCGACCGAGGCCGCCGTCTTCGCGCCCGGCACCCCGATCACCGTCGAGCAGATCTACCAGCTGAAACGGCAGCAGATGAAATTCAAGGCGGCCGTGGTCCCGTTGCACCGCCCGCTCGCCGCCCTGGCCGGCGAGCACTTCACCGACCTGTCCCCGGAGGTCCGCCGATACTTCAGTGACGTCGCCGACCACCACAGCGCCGCCATGGAGCAGGTGGTCGCGTTCGACGACGTCCTGAACGCCCTGCTCCAGGCGCGCCTCACCCAGCTGACCGTGGACCAGAACAACGACATGCGCAAGATCGCTTCCTGGGCCGCCATCGGCGCGCTGCCCACCGCGATCGCCGGGCTGTACGGCATGAACTTCGCCCACATGCCCGGCCTGGAGAGCCACTACGGATACGCGAGCGTCATGGCGGTCATCGTGTCCAGCGCGGCGCTGCTGTACCTGCTGCTGCGCCGCGCCGGCTGGCTGTGACCCGTACCCAAGAATGGGTCTCACTGATAGGCAGGGTCTCCCCAGCGACCGATGCCGCGGGACCGGACCGGCTCGATGTACCGGGGTGCGACGCTCTGCGGGAAGCCCTCGCCCCAGTTGGTGGCGTCGCCGTGCATCTCGACCCGCGCGTTGTCGGTGTACCAGTCGACGAGATCCGCATCGGAGCGGATCAGCCAGGTGCACCCGGCCTCGGCGTCCGCGGTGAAGTCGCCGTGCCGGATCAGCGGCGGACGCCAGAAGTAGGTGCCCGGCCACATCTTGCCGAAGTTGTAGTCGAAGGCGCCGTCGAGGCAGTACGCCTCCTCGGAGCACGGGTGGTGAGCCAGCGGCTGCTCACGCCAGCCCGGCTTCGCCTTGATCAGGCGGGTGTAGAAGCCGGTCTTCGCATCGCGGTACAGCAGCTTGATGTAGAGGCCCGGGACCGGCGTGCCGCCGAGGTCGAACCGCATCGGGCTGCCGTCCTTGACGTCGATCCACGGCATCGCCGCGCTGTCGAGCACGACGAGTTCCTTGTCGTCGCGGCCTGACCCGGCGAGGTCGAAGTGCCAGTCGCCGTACTCACGAAACAGCAGGACCTCGGTGCCTGCGGTGACCGTGATCGCCGGGGTCCACACGCCCGCCGGGGCGGTCCAGTAACCCTGCGCGGTCAGCGTGGTATCGCCGATGGCCACCTGGCCGGACAGGACGTACCACTCGGTGTCGGCCTGGTGCACGCCGGCCGGACGGGACCAGTCGCTGGTGAAGCGCACCTTGAGCGAGGCGGACCCGTCCTCCTCGTCATAGCTCAGGTTGCGCTGCTCGGCATCGCCGGTGGCGTGCTGGAACTCGGCGACGTGCCAGATCAGGTCACGTTCATCAACGATCTCGACGTGCGGACGCATCGGTCCTCCAGAACTTTGCCGGATGGTTTCCGGTACGGAATGTAGCGGCTATTAGTTTCGCGTACAAGGTGTAGTGTTAACCGGGTGATTCGACCAGGACGTCCTGCCGGACCGACAAGCGACACCGAGGCCATCGTGCTCACGGCGGCCCTGAAACTGCTGCTCGAGGAGGGCCCGCCCGCGCTCACGGCGCAACGGTTGTTCCAGGTCACCGGTGTTTCGCGGTCGACGATCTACCGGCACTGGCCGACACCGGCCGCCGTGCTCGCCGCGCTGATCGACGTCGCCCCGATCTCGCCCGGCCAGCCGAAAGGCGACCTCGCCGAGGACCTGCACGCCGAGGTCGACCTGCTCTGCGACCGGTTGCGTGACCGCCCGGTCGGCGCGTTCCTGCAGGCGCTGGTGGTCGCCGGGATGGCGGATTTGCGCCACCGCTACGTGAGCGACCTGCTCGCCCCGTTCCACCAGGTGATGCGCGCCGCCGGCGTCGCTGACGGCGACCGCGAGGACGGCGTCGCCATGATCGCCTCACCGCTGCTGCTCGACGCGCTGCTGCTGGACCGCACCGCCGCGCGCGACCGCGCCCACCGCATCGTCACCACCGTCACGGAAGCATGGGGACAACCTTGACCAATATCGTCGGACCGCGCGCTGTCTTCGGCGTGATCGTGCCCAGCACCAACACCGTGGTCGAGCACGACTACTGGAGTGCCCGCGTTCCCGGCGTCGCCTTCCGCGCCGGGTCCATGCACATCCCGAACCCGGCGATGAACGACGACGCCGGCTTCGAAGCCCTGCTCGGCCAGATCCGCGCGTCGATCGACACGGCGGTCCGCGACGTGCTCACCGCCGAGCCGGACCGGATGGTCATGGGCATGTCCGCCGAGACGTTCTGGGGCGGCGTCGAGGGCAACGCCGCGTTCGAGCAGCGGCTACGGAAGCAGACCGGGCTGCCGGTGACCACCGGGGCGAGTTCCTGCCGGGCAGCGCTGCACGAGCTGGGCTGCCGGCGGATCGCGGTCTTCTCGCCGTACCAGCCGATCGCCGACCGTGAGGTCGGCCGCTTCTTCACCGAGGCCGGCTTCGACGTCGCGGCCATCACCGGCCTGCGCTGCCCGACCGCCACCGCCATCGCCCGGGTGGCACCCGAGCGGCTGCGCGCGGTGATCGCCGAGCTGGACGGCCCCGGCGTCGAGGCGATCGTCCAGGTCGGCACCAACCTGTCGTTCGTCACGCTGGCCGAGGAGCTGGAGCAGGAGCTGGGCAAGCCGGTGATCGCCATCAACACGGCGACGCTGTGGCACGCGCTACGCGAGCACGGCATCGCCGACCAGGTGAGCGGCGCGGGATCCCTGCTGCGATCGTTTTGACGAACGTGCGAAGGGCGCCCCGGCAAGCTGGATCATCGCGGGCCGGGACGCCCTGTCACTGAGAAAACTATCCCGTAGTTGCAAACTTCTTGCAATAACTTCAGCCGACCGGGTCGAGGACCGGCGCCGGCTCCACCCGCTGACCGGCCTCCGCGCCCCCGTCCAGCCGTGCCGCCACCAGCACCGCGAACGGCGCCACCAGCAACACCGCCCCCGGCACCACCGACAGACCGTCCGCCGGATACCCGGACCCCTCGATGGCGAAGAGCAGTTCGGGCGCGACCATCCCGAAGTAGATCGACGCCAGCATCACCGCGACCGTCCCCGGGACAGCCGCAAGCACCAGCAGGGTCCAGATCACCGCGGTACGCCCGCGCGCCCGATCCCGATGCCGGCGCAGCAACGCCACCACCACCATCGCGAGCGGCAGCCCGACGAAGCCGCCGTACTGCGCGTCGCCGGTGTCCTCGGAGGTCACGTCGAGAGGCAGAAGCCCGGCCGCCACGACGATCGCCGACGGCACGGTGACCAGCAGCACGCGTACCCAGACAGCGAGCCGGCGCCGGCTCAGCGAGATCGCCGCGACCGCCGCGAGCAGCACCCCGAGCAGCCCCAGCCCGGTCGTGACCGGCAGCAGCCCGGCCGGCAGGAACGGATGGTTCACCCCCGGCGTGCCCTGGCTCAGCAGCAACGGCGAGCCGACCGCCGCGATCACCGCACCCACCGCGACCCGGCGGCGGATCGTGCCGGCCAGCCGCGCACCCTCGATGCCGCCACCGGCGGTCAGCCAGGCGAGCAGCGCTGCGGCTCCCCCGATCAGCAGCGCCACCGGCAGCACGTCGGCCTCGATCCGGGTCAGCACGGCGTTGGCCACGAGCAGAAGCACCGCGAGCACGACCGCGCCGATCACGGCGCGCTTGCGGGCGGCCGCGGCGACGAGCATGCCGAGCGCGGCGAGCAGGATCGCTCCCCAGCGCAGCTCGGCCACCCAGAGATAGATCTCGCCGTCGCCGCCAGGCATCGGCGCGCTCGCCGAGACGATCGGCATCGCGGGGGTGAGCACCGTGACCGTGTAGGCCCAGCCGCTGACGGCGAGCGCGACGCAGCCGGCGCCGGCCGCGAAGACGGCCGCCGGCGCCGGTTCGGATTCCTGCGCTTCCGCCACCCACACGGCCCTGGGTACCGGCCGCAACGCCCCGTCCCGATAGGCGAGGGCGAACACGGCGAACGCGACGAGCGTGATCGCCCACGGCCCGTAGCTGAAGAACGCGCGGCTGCTCAGCCCGTCCACGATCACGAAGAACGAGTCCGGAGGAAATCCGCCGGTCAGTGACGCGACAGCGACCTTCACCCCATCGTCGCTGGTCACCGCCATCGGGACGGTCGCGGCAGCTGCCGCGGCACCACACACCATGGGTACGCCGAAAAGCCTGGCCAGCACTCCGCGCGTACCGAGCAGACCGATGCCGGGCACCCAGACGATCAGCGCCAGGATCAGTGCGAGCAGGTGGAGCGGGTCCGTCGCGGCGGGAGCCAGCAGCGCCGGCGTGAGCAGCAGCGGGGTGAGAAACGCGAGCCGGTCGCTTTCCAGGGGCATCCGCCGGCCCAGCCACCTGCCGGCCAGCACGCACCACACGGAGAGCAGCAGGCCGCTGACGATGGCCGGCGGCCACGAGTACGACTCGACGCCGGCGAACCGCAGCCCCACCGAGGCGACCGCGGTGGTGAGCCCGGAGACGCCGAAGGTGAACAGGCCGGCGAGCACGAGCACCGCGGCCGGGGTGAGCGGCCCGGCCGTCTCGGCCCAGCCGCGTGGCGCTCCGGTCCGGTCCCGCACGGGCGGCGAGGTCAGCAGGCTCAGGGCGTACCCAAGGCGTTGTCCTTGACTCTCGATGGCGGTCAGCTCGGCGTGCCACTCGCGCGCCATCTCCTCCCGGATGTCAGCGGGCCAGCGGCGGGCGGCCGCGTCCAGGGCCCAGCGGGCGAGCCTGCTCATGCCGGTCTCCCTGCTCATGCCGGCCGCGGTTTCGCGACGCCGCCGAGCGCGCGGTCGAGCTGCTGGCGCAAGGCGGCGATCTCGGTACGCGCGGCGACCACGCCGTCCGGGGTGAGCCGGTAGTAGCGGCGGGCGGGCCGGCCGGCAGCGACCGGGTCGATCTGCTCCCACTCGGCCGCCACCCAGCCGGCGCGCTGCAGCCGGAGCAGGATCGGGTAGAGCGTTCCGCTGGGGTGCCCGCTGACGCGCATCAGGTCGAGGCCGTAACGGTCGGCCTCCGGATCTTCGAGGAACGCCGCGAGCACCTTCGACACGGCGGCCGTCACTCGTACGGGGGACGTCATGGCGGACACCCTAGCGCGGTTTTCTACATAGGGTCTACCCAGGCCTTAGTTCGGCTCGGTGAACAGCAACGACACGTTCTGGCCGCCGAACCCGAACGAGTTGCAGATCGCCGCCCGCACCGGCTGCCGGCGCGGCTGCCCGGCCACCACGTCGAGTTTCACCTCCGGCGCCGTGGACTCCAGGTTCAGCGTCGCCGGAATGATCCCGTCCCGGATCGTCAGCACCGTGATGATGCTTTCCACCGCCCCGGCCGCGCCGACCAGGTGCCCGATGCTCGATTTCGGCGCGGTCAGCACCACGTGGTCACCGAGCGCCGCCTGGATCGCGGTGGCCTCCCCGATGTCGCCGACCACCGTCGAGGTGGCGTGACAGTTGACGTGCTCGACGTCGGCCGGGGTCAGCCCGCCGGACGACAGCGCCGCCTGGATGGCCCGGATCTGCCCCCTGCCCTCCGGGTCAGGGCCGGTGATGTGATGGGCGTCGGCGGTCAGCCCGAACCCGGCCAGCTTGGCGAGAACCCGGGCGCCCCGGGCGGCCGCGAAATCGGCTCGCTCCAGGACGACCACACCGGCGCCCTCCCCCAGCACGAACCCGTCCCGGTCCACATCGAAGGGACGTGACGCCCGCTCCGGCTCGTCGTTGCGCCGCGACAACGTCCGGGCCTGCGCGAACCCCGCGATCGTGAGCGGCGTGATGCAGGCCTCGGCACCACCGGCGATCACCACGTCCGCCTCACCGGAGCGGATCAGCCGGGCACCCATGCTCAACGCCTCGGCGCCGGACGCACACGCGGACACGGTCGTGTAGGTGCCGGCCCGCGCCCCGAGCTCGATGCTCACCCAGGCGGCCGGGCCGTTCGGCATCATCATCGGAATGGTCAGCGGCGAGACCTTGGACGGACCCTTCTCCTCGATGATGTCGTCCTGATCGAGGATCGTGGACACTCCCCCGATCCCGGTGCCGATCACCACGGCCAGCCGTTCCGGCTCGAGCCGCGGAGTGCCCGCGTCCTGCCACGCCTGCTTCGCGGCGACCAGGGCGGCCTGCTCGCAGCGATCCAGCCGCCGCGCCTGCACCCGGGGCAGCTCGGTGTCCGGCGAGACCGCCATCGGCGCCGCGATGTGCGCGGGCAGATCCCGCCAGTGCGCGAACCCCTGGAGCTGCTCGTCGATGCGGCGCACCCCCGAACGGCCGTCCAGCAGGTTGCGCCAGAGGCTTTCCACATCCCCGCCCAGCGGGCTGGTGGCACCCAAACCGGTGATCACGACGTCCGGGACACTCATTTAGATCCTTCCATCGGCTCCCCGTAGTTCTAACGTATCCACGGGCCATGCCGCGCCCTCCGTGCGTTGGAGACAACGACACGGGAGGTGTGTCATGACCCTCGACCTGCGAATCGGCCGCGCTGAGGCGTTGTTCGCCAGCGACCTGCCGCAGTGCCGTTCGCTCGGTCACGCAGAGGTCACCGCCGCCATCGCGTTGACGTGGGTCAAGCACGGCGGCATCAGCGGGTGCGCCGCCCTGATGGCCGCCGAGTACGGCGACCACCCGGAGGCGGCGGCCGCACGGATGCGCTGGGCGCTGGCGACCGTCGCCCGGGTGTACCCGCCGGTGACTACCTGTTCGGGGCGTTCGGCGGCGCGATGAAACCGGTCTTGATGTCCAGCCCCGAGGTGGTGGCGCAGCGCAGCCGGAACGCCGACCGCGGTACCGGGCGGACGGCGAAGAATCCCATCTCGTCGATCGGCGCCTCGGACTCCGGACCGATCGACACGTAGATCGTCACGGCTCCGGGCTGCGGCGGCAGGATCTGGCCGAGGACCGCGTCGCCGGTTATCTCCAGCTCGATGGTCAGCTCGGTGGTCGCGTACGTGAGCGCCCGCAACGACGCGTCCTGCGACCGGACCGCGCCCGCGCCGGTGAGCTCGGGCGAGGACAGCTCGGAGTCGTACGTCAGATCGGCCAGCTCCGCGTCGATGGTGGACCATGCGAAGACCGCCTTTGCCGTTCTCCACGAAGGACGGCGGCACCGCCTCGGCCCGGTGGAGCGCTTTCGTCAGCGACGCGAACAGGTGGTCGTCGTCATGCCAGGTTTCGTTGCTCACGCGTTCGCCGCGGCCAGGAACTGCTGTCCGACATCCCCAGCAAACGCGCCCCAGGCGCCGACAGCACCCGCACCCAGCACTGACCACCGCTCACGGAGGCCGCATTTGCTCGCACAGGAACGCATGATCGCTCGGGTCAAGGACCTCTGCCGTACCGACGAACGCCTCGTCGCTGCTCTGGTCTACGGCTCGTTCGTCAACGGCGAAGCGGACCGCCACAGCGACATCGAGTTCTGGCTCTTCGCCGGCGCCTCCGCCGCGGCCACCCTGGACAAAGGCGCCTGGCTGGACCAGATCGCCCCGATCCGGCACACAGTCGTCAACGAGTTCGGCGCCCAGGTGGTGTTCTTTCCCGGCCTGCTGCGCGGCGAGTTCCACTTCGCCACCGAGAAAGACATCGATTCGGTACGCACCTGGCCCGCCCGCAGCGGCCCCACCGACCGGATGATCGTGCTCGACCGCACCGGCGCCCTCCGCGACGCCCTCGACTCCCTGCCCTCGCAGGCCCCGCTGCCCACCACTCCCGCCGAGATCGACGAGCTCTGCGGCCGGTTCGGCAACTGGCTGCTGCTCGCCCATCACGTGACGCAGCGCGGAGAGTTGCTGCGCGCCGCCGACGCCCTGGCGCACACCCAGCGGCACCTGCTGTGGATGGCCCGCCTCGCCGAGGGCCGCACTCAGCACTGGCTCACGCCGTCCCGCAACGCCGAGTCCGACCTCCCGCCCGAGGTCGTGCACGCCATCCACCGTACGACGGCAACCGCCGGCCCGGACTCGCTCGCCGCAGCCCTCACCGCGACGTGGGTCCTCGGCCGCCGCTATTGGCAGCAACTGGGGCATGACGTCCCCATCGACCTCTTCGCCGACCTCGACGCCTGCCTATGATCGGCGGCATGGGGCTGCAACTGGTTCAGGTGATCGTCAAGGCCCACGACGACGCGGCCCTCGGCCGGTTCTGGGCGGACGCTCTCGGCTGGGGTGTCTCCAGCGAGGGCCCCGGCGTGACGAACGTCGAACCGGTGAACTTCGTCTGGCCCGACCCGGCCGCCGTCTGCATCGACGTCGTCGCCGGCCAGGGCGATGTCCCGTGGCTGGTCCTCGCCGACCCGGAAGGCAACGCCTTCTGCCTCCTGTCCCCCCGCAGCTGACGGCTACAGCTGGGCTCATCGGTTGGTGAGAACACCACGGGGAAAGTGAGACCCAGATCAACAGCGATGGAACCGCACACAGAGTACGGTCAGGGACGTGTCGTTGAAAGCGAATCTGACCAGCGCAGACCTTACTGAACTCCGGGAGTCCGTCCTCGGTGCCGCCGACCCGCTGGGCGTCGCCGCCGAGCTGGCGAGCGCCGCCGAGGACAGCAAACTGGCCGACCCGGAGGACGCGGGGCTCGCCCTCACCCTCGCCGCCGAGATCGCCGAGAGCCGCAACAAGCTCGAAGCCGCCCTGCGGTACGTGGACAAGGCCCTTGAATCGTACGGAAAACGCGATGACGCCCAGGTCGCCGCGGCCCGTGCCGTGCGGGCCCGGCTGCTGTTCCGGGCCGGCCGCGAGGACGAGGCGACCGCCGAGCTCGAGCCGCTGCGCCCGCTGCTGACCAAGGAGCCGGACGCGGCGGCGTACGTCAGCGCGGCCCTTGCCGTCGGCGGCCGGCACCGGATCGCCGAGCAGTGGCTGACCGAGGCGGTCAAAGAGGCCCTCGCCGAGCGCGGCGCCGGCGAGCCGGCCGACGCGGAGGACGCGGGAACGTTGTTCTTCCTGCTGCAGCAGCGGCACCGCATCCGCCACGCGATCGGCCTGTCGCACGACGCACACGACAACCTCGCCGAGCGCCTCGAGACCCGGCTCGCCAACGCCTCGACCGCCACGTCCGCGGCCTCAGCCACCGGTGACCTGGTGTTCTGGCCGCAGGCCGACTTCGAAGCCCTGCCTGCCGACGAGGCCGAGAAGAACGGCGGCACCTGGGACGGGCACCGCGCCCGCCTGGAGCGCGAGCTGGTCCGCCGCGCCGGCGCCGGCCAGACCGACCTGGTGATCAAGCGCAACGGCGGCGGCCAGATCACCTGGCCGCCGGAGCGCAACAGCGCCTGCTGGTGCGGCTCCGGCCTCAAGTACAAGAAGTGCTGCCTGCCCCGCTCGCGCGGCTGACACCAGCACCAGACGAACACCGGCTCAAGGCCGCGGCCCGCTCCCACCGGCCGCGGCCTCCGCTTTCTCCGGCGACGGCCTCAGGTTTTGCCCGGCCTCAAGTCTCGCCCGGCCTCAGGTCTCGCCCGGCCCCAGGTCTCGCCCGTCCCCCGGCTTCACGTTTCGGCCGGTCTCAGCTTTGCGCGGTGGGTGCGGACGATCGCCAGCTGTACTGCGGGGCGTACCCAAGTAGCCGTCGAGCCTTCTCGATGGACAGCAGCGTCTCGTGCTCACCCAGCTCCCGGGTGACCGGCACGTCCGGGAAGTACTCGGCGGCCAGGTCGGCGGTCCGGCGGCTCATCACCGTGTCGGCGTTGGCGATCACGAAGACCTCCAGGCCGGGCCGGTCGTACCCGAGCGCGAGCCGCACGGCCTGCGCGCCGTCACGGGCGTCGATGTAACCCCACAGGTTCCAGATCCGCTGCCTCGGGTCGGCGTCGAAGCCGGGGAAGGCGGCGTAGTCACCGGGCTCCATCACGTTGGAGAACCGCAGGCCGGTCATCGTGAGCTCGGGGTCCCAGCGGCAGAACTGGGCGGCCATCTGCTCGTCGAGATGCTTCGCCAGTGAGTACGACGTCTCCGGCCGGGCCGCGTACTCCTCGTCGACCGGCAGGTACGGCGGCGGGGTGTCGAACGGCAGGCCGAGCAGGGTCTCGCTGGACGCCCACACGATCCGCTTGACGCCGGCCGTCCGGGCCGCGGCGAAGACGTTGTAGCTGGCGGTGACGTTGTTGGCGAACGTGGTCGCGTTCGGCGCCATGCCCGGGCCGGGAATCGCGGCCAGGTGCACGACGGCGTCGACACCGCTGAACCGATCGTCGACACCGGTCAGCGCGCCGAGCACCTGACCGTAATCGGTCAGATCGACACGGGTGTACGGGGCGAGGCTCTTCCCGGGTGGCGCCAGGTCGAGGTTGTGCACTTCGTATCCGTGGTGGAGCAGTTCTTTCACGACGGCGCGGCCGAGTTTGCCGCTGCCGCCGGTCACAGCGATGCGGGGCACGTCACTCCTGAGATCGTCCGATGGTGCTCTCAGTCTTTCCCACCTGAGGATCTTCCACCCGCCGGGCGGCGAGAAGGTACGCCCCGATAACCAGCGCCAGCACCACCCCGACGACGGTCAGGTCGCTGACGAGCGCCATCAGCGGCGACGCGGGCCGATATGCGGGAGCGAAGAACGCACCGGCCGCGGCGGCGAGCAGCCCGGCTGACCAGCCGGTCACGACATGCCGCTGGTCCCATCCGGCGCGCCGCGACCAGGTCACCACCACTGCCACGGCCGTCGCGGCGGCCACGGTGGTCGCGCCGACCAGCGGCCAGCCGGAGAAGAACCACAGGCTCAGCTGCAGGGCGAGCAGCAGCAGCCCGCACAGCAGCGGGTGCGGGACGCACCCCTCTCGTCGCTGCGGTGCACGCCGCCACCGTGCCAGCATCGCCGCCGCGACCAGCACGAACACCACACTCACGGCGAGCCACGCTTGCTCGGGAGCGAGCACGAAACCTTTCCGCCCGTCCTCACTGTCCGAGAAGATCATCAAGCTGCCCAGCAGGTAGAGCACGCCGAAGCCGAGCAATCCCCACCTGCCCAGCCACGGACGGTGCCGCCACGGCTCGCGTTGTGCCGACTCCACCAGCATGATCGGTGCGCAGATGCTCAACAGGACATGGTTGCCGACATAGTTGAACGCCTCCTCAGCGCTGAACCCGAACCTGGGTATCAGCGTCGCCGACGACGTCATGCCGGCGAACTCGGTGTCGTCGAGGAAATCCGGGTTGAACAACGACTGATCCACCAGCGCTGCCTGCACCACCCCGAACGCCGCCGCGAGCAGCACGATGACCGGCCAGCCACCACCGGAACGGCGTGCCACCTCGCGAATCAGCACCGCGGCTCCACCGTAGAGCGGCCCCAGGAACAGGATCACCACCGGGTAGTCGGCGACGGTGAACCCGCCCCAGGAGCACTCGGCGGTCCACGGCGCCAGCACCAGCAGCGCGACCACCGACATCCAGCGGCGCCATCGCTTGTCCACCTGTTCGTCCTTCCGGCCGGGAAACGCGTGCCTCACACACTCGCGCTTCCCGGCCGCCGGCCGCTGCTGCCGTCGGTCTATTTCTGCTAGACCAAAGTCGATGCCGGTCCCCGCGGCGGCCCGGGCAGCAACCGCCTCAATCTTGCGTGTCGGGGGCAGTCACCCAATTGTGCGGACGGCCGTTGAAGGATTCGGCGCCGCCGTAAGGTGGTGTTGATCCGCTCGCCGACCGGCGGAGCGAACTCCGAGACGACCAGGGGAAATCATGATTCGTACGATCGCCTCGCCCGTTTGTCGCGTCAATCCGCTGACCGGCGAGGGCGGAAGCTTCCACTGAGCAAAAGCGTGAAAGGTCGACCGTCTAGGTGAACGCGACCACCGCGATTCCCACCAGCGCCGTCACCAGCCCCACCAGAACCGCCGACAGCAGCAGCGCCGCAGCGAGCAGGCCGTTCGGGCCGATGACCGCGGCCAGTCGCGAGGACATGTTTCCCCCCTCGCCGGTCGATTCCGGGCCCCCTGGGCTGGCGTGGGGACCTTTCGGCCGGGGCCGGGAAAGCGCGAGTCTCACCGACGAGTGGATCGGCATGATGATCCCCTATGTGATCGACAGAGCACTATGTAGCTCTCCGTAGAATGCAGATAGCGCAGCACCCAGGCAAGGGGTATCGGAAGGTTTCCGCCCACCGGCCCGAAGCTGACACGCCAATAAAGCACGAACCCCTCCGGGCCGCACAATCAGCACTCGACAGTGACGGTTCACCCGGTAGAGTATTTGCTTCCCTCGGCCGCCTGGGCATCATTGGTGGAATGCCGCCGCCGTCGCCCGAACCCTCCGGGCCGGCCCGCTGGAGAAAACCTGTCGCAGCAGCGGCGCTCTTCACGCTGGCAGTGCTCGCGGTGGCGGCGGACGTCGCCCAGCTCAGCGACTTCTCGACCCGGATCCTTCGGGCTCTGCTGATCGCGGTGCTCGTCACCGGCCTGCTGTACCTGGTGATCAAGGTGTGGCAGTTCTACTTCGTACAGAAGGTCAAGGAGTTGCGCGGTCAATTGGCCGACGAGGCTCTCCGGGTGAAATCCGCGCGGGCCGACCTGCAGAACTGTCTGGAAGCGATCGAACGGATCAGTGATCGGGAACGGCCACTGTTCGCCGAAACCCTTGAGGTGACCGTCGGCATCGGCGAGAACGACGACGCGGACCTCATCGTCGAACGGCGGGTGACAACGGCGAAACCGCTGGTGACGAACCGCACGATGCGTCCCATCGTGCCGGTGCACAGCGAGCAGATCGCCAGCCTGGAGTCGATCTGCCTGACCGCGCATCGCAGCGACGGCAAGATCACCCTCATTCCGCTCCGGGAGCAGATCAACAAACTCAAGATCTGGCTGGTCTTCGATCCACCGATCTCCACGAGGAGCGAGTGGCGCGTCGAGTACCGTCCCAAGGGCCTCTGGCGACCATTCCGCGAGCGCGGCTTCGACTCGCTCGGCTGGGACGATCGATTGCAGACCCCCAATGGACGACCGTCCGCTTTCACCAGCTTCACCGTGACATTTCGTTTCCCGGCGGGCGACGAGAAGCCGACCCTGAAAGAGCGCAATGAGTACGGCCAATTGATGGCATGTTCCCAGAATGCCGACCGGACCTGGGAAATCACCTGGCGCGACGACGAGCCGGCCGGGCGCCGCTACGACTGGGATTTCGCCCAATCCCAGCAGAACGCGCAAAATCAATAAGCACCACGACAGGTAAACCTCCGGGCAGACCTTCGTGGCGCGTCGCGGCGACGCGATCCGGCACTGTGACGGCTGTCCGCACCCGCAGGACTAGCATCCTGACGGGAAATCTTGATAATAAAGAATCATGATCAGAGAGATAGTTGCCGACGGCCGGCACCGTGGCCTGCCCCTGGCCGGCCAGGACGTGATGTCACACGAACTCCCCCTCGCCCGGTCATGAGCATCCATCCCGAGCGCACGGCGTCACCGCTGGACATGGCAGACCTGCGCGACCGCGTGCATCACACCGTCAACGGATTCCTCGCCGTGCAGACCGAGCTGCTCGCCGATGTGAGCGCCGACTGCGCCCCGCTGGTGCATTACGTGGCGGATCTGATGAACGGCGGGAAACGGCTGCGAGCCGCCTTCTGTTACTGGGCGTGGCGCGCCACCGGTGCCGGTGACGGCGCGGCCATCGTCACCGCGGCCACCGCGCTGGAGTTCCTGCAGGCCGCCGCCCTGATCCATGACGACGTCATGGATGCCTCCGACACCCGGCGCGGCGCGCCCTCGATGCACCGCCGGTTCACCGCCCTGCACCAGGGCAACGGCTGGGAGAGGGATGCCGGGCACTTCGGCGTCTCCGCGGCCATCCTGGCCGGCGATCTGTGCCTGACCTGGAGCGACGAGCTCTACACCGGCAGCGGCCTGTCCCCGCAGGCGCTGGCCCGCGGCCGGGCGGTCTTCAATCCGATGCGCACCCAGCTGATGGGCGGGCAGTACCTGGACCTGCTCGAACAGGCGATCGGCGGCAGCCGCCCGCATGACGCTCTGCACCGTGCCCGCCGCGTCACGCATTACAAGAGCGCCAAGTACACCGTCGAGCACCCGCTGCTGCTCGGCGCGAGCCTTGCCGGAGCCGACGACCATCTGCTCGCCCGGCTTTCCCGGTTCGGTCTGGCTCTCGGGGAGGCCTTCCAGTTACGCGACGACGTCCTCGGCGTCTTCGGCGACCCCGCCACGACCGGCAAGCCCGCCGGCGACGACCTGCGCGAAGGCAAACGTACCGTCCTGATCGCTCTCGCCCTGCAGCACGGCGGCGCCCGGCAACGCGATGTCATCGAGACCCTGCTCAGCGGGGCATCTCCCGGCCCTGCCGACATCGACATCCTGCGCGCCATCATCGTGGACACCGGCGCGCTGGCCGCCGCCGAACAGATGATCGCCGACCTGCTGGATCGGTCCCGGTCGGCACTCGACACCGCCACGATCGACGAGACGGCCCGGTCGGTGCTGCTCGCGCTCGCCGACGCGGCTGTCACCCGCAGCTCATGAAAAGCGCAGGCCACACCGGCCGGCGTTGACAGGGCGCCCTCCGGCGAATCACGCTGGTCGATACGAGGACGCTCTTTCGAGGTGAGCCATGGCGGCCGACGCTCGGGTACCAGAACAGATAGCCCCGCTGCGCCCCGAGGACCGTGGCCTGCCCTGGATCGGCCTGCTCCTCGAATACCAGAAGGACCCGATCGGGCTCTACCGCCGCCACTGGGAGCATTACGGTCCGGTCGCCCCGGCGTACATGCTCGGCAAGAACACCGTGATGCTGCTCGGCCCGGACGCCTGCGGTGAGGCGCTGCAGAACCCGGACAAGGCGTTCGCGAACGGGCCGGCCTGGTCGCAGCTGGTCGGCCCGTTCTTCCACCGGGGCCTGATGCTGATCGACTTCGACGATCACCTGAGCCATCGGCGGATCATGCAGGAGGCGTTCACTCAGCATCGGCTGGACGGTTACACCCGCCGGCTGCACCCGGCGATCGAGCACGGCATGGCGAGCTGGGAGGCCGGCAAGCGATTCCGGGCGCATTGGCGGATCAAGCAGCTCACCCTCGACATCGCGGCGAACCTGTTCATGGGCGGCGCCCGGGACACCAGCGACGCCGGGATGGCCCGGGTCAACAAGGCGTTCATCACCTGCGTGCAGGCCGCCGCCGGCATCGTGCGGGCCGACGTGCCGTTCACCCGCTGGGGGCGGGCGTACCGCGCTCGCCGGGTGCTGGAGGAATTCCTGCGCGGCTATCTGCCGGCCAAGCGGGCCACGGCGAGCGACGACATCTTCTCGGTGCTGTGTCATATCGAGACCGACGACGGCGAGCGCTTCTCCGACGACGACGTCATCAACCACATGATCTTCCTGATGATGGCGGCGCACGACACGTCGACCATCACGACCTCGACGATCCTGCAGTACCTCGGCCAGCATCCCGGGTGGCAGGACCGCTGCCGGGCCGAGGCCCTCGCGCTCGGGCCGGCCCCGGAACGGGCCGAGCTGGAGTCACTCGTCTCGATCGACCTGGTCATGCGGGAGGCGTTGCGCCTGCGGGCACCGGTTCCGGTGCTGGTCCGGTACACCGTCAAGGACACCGTCGTGCAGGGCGTGCGTATCCCGGCCGGCACGATGTGCGCGCTCGGCATCCAGTTCACCCACCTGATGGAGCAGTACTGGACCAACCCGGCGCTCTTCGACCCGGAGCGGTTCGCACCCGATCGCCGCGAGGACCGCTCGCACCGCTTCGCCTGGGAGCCGTTCGGCGGCGGCGTGCACAAGTGCATCGGCCTCTACTTCGGCGGCCTCGAAGTCAAAGCGATCATGCACCGGCTGTTGCGGACGTACCACTGGGACGTCGACCCGGAATACGTCCCGCGACTCGACCACCACTCGCTGCCCTTCCCGAAGGACGGCCTGCCGATCGTTCTCCAGCAGCGTTGAAAGGACCGGGATGGATTTCGACGACACCGAGGACGAGGCGGCCTGGCGCGCCGAGGTCCGTGCGTTCCTGCCAACCCTGCCGCCGGAAGACGAGCCGAGGACTCGTCAAGCCCGGCTCTACGACGCCGGATTCGTCGGCGTCACCTGGCCCACCGAGGCCGGCGGCCGCGGCGGCACCCCGATGCAGCAGGCGATCGTCGACCAGGAGATGTCCCGGCTCGGCCTGCCCGGCCTGATCAACCTGATCGGCATCGGCATGTGCGGCCCGACGGTGATCCTGCACGGCAGCGACGACCAGAAGCAGCGTTACCTCAAACGGCTGCTCCGGGCCGACGACCTCTGGTGCCAGCTGTTCAGCGAGCCGTCCGCCGGCAGCGACCTGGCCGCCCTGCGTACCAAAGCCGTCCGGGGGAACGACGGCTGGCGGATCACCGGACAGAAGGTGTGGACGACCCTGGCACACCTCGCCGACTACGGGATCCTGCTGGCGCGTACCGATCCTGATGTTCCCAAGCATCGTGGCCTGACCATGTTCGTGGTGGACATGACGGCGCCCGGCGTCACCGTGCGGCCGCTGCGGCAGATGAACGGCGACGCGCACTTCAACGAGGTGTTCTTCGACGACGTGGTCATCCCGGACACCGAACGCCTCGGTGCACCCGGCGACGGCTGGACCGTGGCGCTGACGACCCTGATGAACGAGCGGCTCTCGCTCGGCGGCGGTGGCACCGCGATCGGGCCCAAGCCGGAGACGGTGGCCCGGCACGTCGCCGAGCACATCGGCGCGCTGCCCGCCGACCGGCAGGCCCTGGCCCGGCAGGAGCTGGGTCGCGGCTACGTCGCCGCGCTCGGCGCCCGCTACACCGGGTACCGCCAGTTGTCGAAGCTCAGCCGCGGCGAATTCCCCGGACCGGAGGCGTCGGCGGGCAAGCTGAGCAGCACCCGATTGGCGCGTGACCTGACCGACCTCGCGGTCCGCGTGCTCGGCGGCGACAGGCGCGTGGCGGTCTCCCGCGACGGCAGCGACACCTGGCAGACCATGCAGGCGGTGATGCCGGGCATGGCCATCGCCGGCGGCAGTGACCAGGTGCTCCGCAACATCATCGGGGAGCGGGTCCTCGGATTGCCCGCCGAGCCCCGCGCCGACAAGGGGGTCCCGCGATGAACTTCGACCTGGATCAGGAACATCGGGACCTGGCCGCCGCGGCCGCCGAGTTCCTGTCGTCGTCCGCAAGTCAGGCGTCCGCCCGCGCGGCTCTCGACGACCGGAGCGCCGGCATCAAGCCCGGCCGCGCGGAACTGGTCAAGAGCGGTTTCGCCACGATCACCATCCCGGAGAGCGCCGGCGGGGGCGGCGGCAGCGTCCTGCATCTCGCCGTCGTCGCCGAGCAGGCCGGCCGGGTGCTCGCCGGACCGTCGCCGGCCGGATTCGCCCGCGCCGCCGTACTCCTGGCCGGCGATCCGGAGCGGCTGGCCGGCCTCGCCGACGGCAGCCTCGCCGTAGCGGTCGCCGACGACACCGGCCCGGTCCTGGACGCGATCGGCGCCGACACCTTCCTCGCCCTGCACGACGGCGCCCTGACCTGCGGTCCGGGCCAGGTCACCGCCCGCGAACCCATCGACGCCACTCGCTCTCTCGGCGACGTCACCCTGGGCGGCAACCCCACTGTGGTACGCGACGCCGCCGCCCTGTGGCAACGCGCGGAACGCGTCGGCCGCACGATCCTCGCCGCCGAGAGCCTCGGTACCGCCGCCCGCATCCTGGAGATCGGCGTGGCATACGCGAAAGACCGGCACGCGTTCGGCCGCCCGATCGGCTCCTACCAGGCGATCAAACACATGCTCGTCGACGTGTACGTCGCGGTGGAACAACTCCGATCACTGGTCTGGTGGGCCGCGTGGGCCGCCGACCACTCCCCCGCCGAGCTGCCGCTGGCCGCCGCCGCTGCCAAGGCCGCCGCGGCCACCACCCTGGAACAGGCCGCCGAGACGGTGATCCAGGTGCACGGCGGCATCGGGTTCACCTGGGAACACGACGCCCACCTGTACTGGCGGCGCGCCAAGGTGGACCGGTTCCTGCTCGGCGACGACATCGCCGCCTTCGACGAGGTGGCCCGGCTCGCGATGGAGCAGGCCGCATGAGCACGGCCGGAGAGCGCCATCTCGCCCTGCTCGCCGAACAGGCCTACGAACGCCATGGTGACTACGAGTCGCTGTTCTTCGAGGGCCGCTGGCTGACCTCCCGGGAGATCTACGACCGGTCGGCGCGGGCAGCCACCGGCCTGCGCGCCCACGGGGTTCAGCCGGGCGACCGGGTCGTCGTGCTGATGACGAACGCCCCGGAGGTGTTCATCTCCTACCGGGCGATCTGGCGGGCCGGCGCGGTGGTGACGCCGGTGATCTTCCTGCAGAGCGTGCCGGAGCTGCGGCACATCCTCACCGACTCCGGCGCCGTCGCGGCGATCATCAGCCCGGAACTGGCCGACCTGTTCGCCGCGGCCGCCGAGGGCCTGTCGATCACCACGTTCGTGACCGGTTATTCCGTACCCGAAGGGCTGGTGGCTTTTGAAGATCTTGAGGCCGGTGAGCCGGCCGCGATCGAGCCGCGAGCGGACGACGACCTGGCCGCGCTGCTCTACACCGGGGGCACCACCGGGCGCGCGAAAGGCGTCATGCTCAGCCATCGGGGCCTGTGGGAGTCGGGCCGCGGCCTGGAGCTGGCCTCGCGCTCGACGGCCGCGACCAGGTCGTTGCTGCCGCTGCCGTTGTCGCACGCCTACGGTCTGATCGTCACCATCGCCGGTCTGCACTCCGAACGCCCGCTCGTCTCGGTGCTGCAACGCTGGTTCGACCCGGCCGGCTGGCTGGACCTGGTCGCCGAGCATCGGCTGGAGAGCAGTCCGGTGGTGCCGACGATGCTGCAGATGCTGCTGGCCCAGCCGCGCGGCTACCACGACCTGTCGTCGCTGCAGACCTTCGGCTCCGGCGGCGCGACCCTGCCGCCCGCCATCCGCAGCGCAGCCGAGAAGGCTTTCGGTGTGACCGTGCTGCAGGGGTACGGCTGCACCGAGTCCAGCGCGGTGATCTCCGCGGAATCGCTCACCGAACATCGGCCCGGCAGCGTCGGGAAGCCGCTCGCGCACGCCGAGGTGGAGATCCGCGACCTCACCGGACTCTCCCTGCCGGCCCGCGAGGACGGCGAGATCTGCGTACGCGGCCCCGGCGTGATGCTCGGCTACTGGAACGACCCGGAGCAGACGGCACGAACGGTCCGCGACGGCTGGCTGCACACCGGCGACATCGGCCACCTCGACCAGGACGGATACCTGTTCGTGGTGGACCGTTTGAAGGACCTCATCATCCGGGGTGGCTTCAACGTCTTCCCGCGTGACGTGGAGGATGTGCTGCTGGAGCACCCGGCGGTGCAGGTCGCGGCGTGTGTCGGCAGGCCGGACGCCGAGAACGGCGAGGAGGTGGTGGCGGTCGTGCAGCTCCAGCCGGGGCAGCGGGTGAGCGGCGCGGAGCTCGTCGAGTTCACCAGGGGACGGCTGGCGCGTTACAAGTATCCGCGCGAGGTGACAGTGCTGGACGCGGTACCCCTGACCAGCGTCGGAAAGATCAACCGCAAGGCCGTCCGCGCCCTGCTCACCCCCGATGAGTGACCGGAGAGCCGCCGGCTGGCTGGGTGCCTGCCTCGCGACGGGTCTGGTGCTGGCCGGCTGCTCGGCCGCCGACGACCGGGTGCCGGCGCCGACGGGTTCGCCACGCGGTGGTTTCGCCGCGGTAAGCCCATCCGCTGACGGGCAGGACGCAGCCGAGGCGGCGGCTGACGCAAGGATCGGGTGGGGCAACCCCGGCCTGAACGGCACCTCGATCTCGGTGCCCGGATGCCCGGGCGGTGCGAGTGGATGGCTGGCATTCGTCGGTGGCTATACGGTGCGCACGTCAGGATGTGTGCCGCTCATCGTCCGGGTGGATCAGATGGAGGAGCGCATCGCCGTCGGTGTGGGCGCTCCTTGCTGAGGATTGCCGCAGCGCCATCGGCTCGCCGGGCATCGGAGGCTCGGTCAGGTGACCCGGTACGCCGTGTAGCGCACCCGATCTGCCTCCCGGATCGCCGACGCGACGAAAATCGACTGCTCCAAAGCGCTCAGCCCCGGCTCCGCAGTCTCCAGCCGCACGCCCAGCCGGAAGTAGTACTCCGACGGATCCACCGGCTCACCACGCAGCAGGGCTTCGAGCACCGAAGGATCACCACTACGCACCCCGGACGTACGAATGTAGACATGACCACCACCCGCAACCCGCGCTGAATACCGGGTGTCGATCTCGATCGCCCCGTCAGCCCGGACCAGCTGCCAATCCGCCCCGCCGGGCAGGATCTCAGCGGAGAACAGGCCGGTGACCCGGCCGCCCACGATCGGCACGACCCGGCGGTGGCCGGCCCTGGTCACGCCGTGGTCCTCCAGCGCGCCGAGCCGGGCCTCCACCTCGAACGCGGCCTCCAGGCCGGGAACCGCCGGCGCGCTCATCCGGCCCACACCGGCAGCTCCAGGAACGACGGCCGGAACTCGTCGTGCGAGATCTCCTGCTCGGCGCGGTGCAGCGTGGCCGCTTCGAAGGCCGGCGAGCCGGATCCGGGATTGCGGGCGTAACGCGGGTGCGCGCCCGAGCTGACCTGCACGCTGATCCGGTGCCCGGCCTCGAATCGGTGGAACGTCGGCCACAGCGAAACGGTCACCTCGTGAAAGCCTTCGCCAGCGGCGACACGCCGGATGCCGTCGCACACGGTCATCGAACGACCGTCCGGGTGCACGTCACAGATCCGGACGAAGACATCGGCACTCGGCTGCGACGATCGGAAAAGGATCCGGGCCACCGGCTCCCCGGCGACCGTGACCGGCTCGGCGAGCACCTCACCCCGGAACACGGTCACGTCAGCACGACTCTCATGGGCGGCGTTGTCGACCGGCCCGGAATTCGGCAGCAGGCTGGGCCCGCCGACAGCCGGCGTCGGATCAGCGGGGTCGTAGACGTAAGCGGTCACTCCCCCGGCCGTCGCCTCCGGCGACAACCGGCCATCCACGTGCAGGTTCCACGCCTCGGCGGCGACACCCGGCGGTGGCCAGGCAGGCAGGTCATGCCACGCTTCCTCCCCCGTTCGGTACGCCCGGACCAGCGCCGTCCGCCCGCTGGGAATCTCGGCGAACTGCTCCTTGAGGAACGCGACCGCCTCCCCCACGGCCACTCCGCCCATGTCCCGGGACGTGTGCCCCCATGCGCCGATGGTGAGCCGCGGCGCCCGACCGGCAGCGGCCAGCTGGGCATGATTACGCAGCTGCCACGGCAGGAAGATGTCGTACCAGCCGGTGATCATGTTGACCGGTGCGGTGACGCCGGGCACCGAGGCGGTGTGCGACTGCTGGGTCCAGTACTCGTCGGTCAGCCGCTCGTGGCCGACCCAGTCCTGGTACCAATGGATCGTCCGGCCGGTCGCGGCGGTGTCGCCGTCGCTGAGCGGGAGCACGCCGAACGCCCGTCCCAGCTTCGGATCCGGGCGGATCATGGCGAGCCCGAGCGGCAGCATGTCCCGGCGGATCATCCGGTCCATCATCTGCGTCCAGCCGAGCGCGTTGCGCAGTGCGAACGCACCGTTGTCCCAGGTGATCGCCCCGAAGTCGGGCATCGTCACGAGTAGGCACAACGCGTCCGGCGCCAGCTCGGGATCGGCGGCCACCGCCCACTGGGTGTAACCCATGTAGCTGGCCCCGAACGTGGCGACCGTCCCGGTGAACCACTGCTGCTCGCGTACCCAGCGGTGGGTGGCGAGGCCGTCGCGCTGCTCGTCGACCTGCGGGGTGAAGACTCCGCCGGAACCCCAGGTGCCCCGGCAGCTCTGGAACAGCACCGGGAAACCCTCCCGGGCGAGAGCGCGGGCCTCACCGGCCACCAGGCCGCGCCGGCCGTACGGTCCACGCATCACGATCGTCGGCAGCCGGGGATCGGTCTCGCCGATCGGGGTGATCAGGTCGGCGAGCAGCTCGACGCCGTCGTCCATCGGCACCCGCAGATCCTTGCGGATCGTGATGTCGTACGGGCCGGGCGTGAGGCCTTTGAGGGTCCGCGATTGCATCCAGCGCGAGAATCGCTGTCCGAGCGTACTCATGGGGTGTCCTTAAAGAGCGTGAGCGCGTCGCGCAGATGTTCCAGCGCGGGCACCGCGGCGGCGAGGGCTGACCGATCATTCGCGGACAGAGTGGCCACGGCGTCGGCGACGAGATTTCCGCTGGCGAGGTCGAAGCGGGCGAACAGGTCGAGGGCTCTCGCGGTGGCGAGGACCTCGACGTGGCGGCGGTTCCCGGGGCGGGGACGGCGCTCGACGAGCCCGTTCGCCTCCATCGTGGTGAGCAGATTGCTGACCGTCGGGCGGCTCAGGCCGAGCCGGTCGGCAAGCTCACCCGGACCAGCCACCACGCCGCTGGGCAGCACCCGCAGGATTTCGATCTGCGCGTCCGGGATCTCCGGCAGGTGTTCGGCGGTGCGGGCCGCGGTGAGCAGGGTCCGGCGCAGCGGCGAGATCACCGAGGCCAGCCGGGCCGCGTCCAGCACCGGCGGCGACAGCGAGGGCCGCTCGTTGAGCGCCGACGGGTGGAAGCCGGCCGCCTTCTTGTAACCGGTGGCGATTTCGGTCAGCTCGTCCGGCGCGATCACGTCGTGGATGTGCCCGAACCCGCCGGGCGCCCGCTCGTGGGCGAGCACCATCACCTGCTCGGGACCCTGCCGCCGGTTGCTCAGCACGAGCGCGGTGGTCGCCGGCCGCCGATCCGCCTCGTAGTCGTCGAGCGCCCGCGTCACCGTGGACGCGGTGGCGAGATGAAAGGCGAGGGTACGCGCGTCGATGATCGCTTGCGACGCCCCGTTGGAGCCGTTCGGATACATCGGATGTGCCGCGTCGCCGAGCAGCGTGGTGTTCCCGTGCGTCCAGGTGCTGATCGGATCGCGGTCCACCATCGGGTACTCGAGGATCTCGTCGGCGGCTTTCAGCAGTCCAGGCACGTCGAGCCACGGGAAACGCCAGTCCTCGAAGAGCGCGATGACCGGCTCCGGGTCGACCGCACGGTTCCAGTCCGCGCCGGTCCCGGCGAACCCTCTCCCGCGACGCTCAGCGATGATATTGATCAAATTCGGACCTATGGGGTACGCGACGAACTTCTGCTCCGCGTCTCCCGACATGATCATCGTGCGGCCGTCCAGGAAGCCGGGCGCGCGTACCGTGCCCCGCCACAGGGTCAGCCCGTTCCAGCGTGGTTCGCCCTCATCGGGATGTCGCTGGCGGCGCACCGCCGAGTGGATGCCGTCCGCCCCGATGATCAGATCGGCGGCGACGTCCACCCGCCCGGCCGCGGTCTCGAAGCGCGCCGCACCTTCGACGCCGATCAGGCGATGACCGGTGCGCACCGCGTCCGGACCCAGTCTCTCGCGCACCGCGGCGAGCAGCTCCATCTGGAACCGGCCGCGGTGCACCGACAGCTGCGGCCAGCGATATCCGGCATCGAGGCCGCGCGGCTCGCTCCAGATCAGCTGGCCGTGCCGGTTGTAGTAGGCGAGCGTGCCGGGCGCCGCGCCGAGCTTGGCCACCCGGTCGCCCAGGCCCAGCTCGGTCAGCTCCCGGACGGCGTGCGGGAGCAGATTGAGACCGACGCCGAGGGGTCGCAGCGAGGCGGCCCGTTCGTAGACGGTGACGTCGCGGAACCCGGCCTGGTGCAGGCTGAGCGCGGCGGTGAGCCCACCGATGCCGGCGCCCACGATAACGATCGCCAACTCGCCACTCCCTCTGCCGCCGCGAACTCCGGCACAGTTTTGTGACAAACATGTTGCGCGTCAAGAGTGATCTCATAACCAAGCGGCGCCTCGCCCTCGGCGTCGCCGCACCAACCCCGCGCGGGTCAGGGGCGGTTCGGGCCGGCCGTCTCCTCCGGCGGGATAGTCGGTTTGAGTGTCACACCCGTTGTGGATGTAGCCACACCCGCAACGGGTGTGGAGTCCAAGAGAACATCGCCGAGCCCCCTCGGACCCCAAGAAGCGTCGTCGAGGCCCCACCGAAATCAACACGCAGGCCCGGCCAACCCGGAAACTCGTGAATTCGCGGTCGATTGAACGGCGGAACCCAGCCCGAAGCCGATCTGATGCCGCTGCCCCGCACCAACCCGATCTGCCGCAGCGCCGCAGCACCCCGAAATGCGCATGGCGAGGCTTCAGTTGATGGGGGCCCACGAGATCCGCGTCCGGCTCGGTGGCATCTCGCGCCAGCGCGTCTACAAACTCACTTCGCGCGACGACTTCCCGAAACCGGTCGCCGACCTCGAACAGGGCAAGATCTGGCGGACCCGCGACGTCGAGGCGTGGATCAGAGTCAAACGCCCCTACCTCAACAACCCCTGAATTCAGCCGGCCACCCGAGCACGAGCGACGTTGTCGATCCGCGCGAACGGCGTGTGCGGGTCGCCGTCGCGCTGGGCGCTCACTCGCACGGCGACGAAAGCGCCGCCACCATGCGGACGCTCCAGCACCACCCGGCCGGCCGGCTCCACGATCTCGTCCACTTCGAACGATCCATCGCCGTCGAGATCCCACTGCACGCGTACGATCGGCGCCGCACCCGGCGGCGCCTCGGCGACGGCCTGGACCACACCGCCGGCAACGCTGAGAGTGACCACTGGTTGGACACCGCCACGCTCCGCAGCCGTCGCCGGGACCGTAACCTGCCCGTCAGTGATCACATAAGACGTGTCCGGAACAGGCATGACACCCTCTTCGACCCATGCGGCAACCGAACGCAGCGCCTCGTGCAGCACACCCAGATAACTGACCGTGTGCGCGGGGTGTTCCTGCCGCTCGTCGTCACCGTGCAACGCGTTGTCGACGAACCACAACCGGACATCGTCCGGCGCGTGCGCGGCGACCTTGGCCCGGTACCAGTCCGCCTGCCACGGGAAGGCCTCCCGATCGAGCAGACTCGCCACGATGATCATCTTCCCGGTGATCCGGCCGCTCTGCACACTGCCCGCCGCGCCGGCCGCGAACATCGGGCCGAGCTGCATCGGCCGCTGCGGCAGCAGCGGCGCACCCTGCTCGTCGCGGAACTGGTCCCAGACGGTGAACTCGGCGTCCGGCACCTGATGACGGTGATAGGTCTGCGCCGCCAGGAAGTTGCTGTTGTCGATCTCGACGGTGTCGCCGGGCGCGACCTTGACATCGGAAAGGTCCGGCATGTCGATCACCGCGAGGTCGTCGTGCACGCCTTTCAGGCGCACCCGCGCGCCATCCGCGAGGATCAGCTCGGCGCCCTGCGTCGCCACGTCAGGGGTACGCGCCAAGCGCACCGCCACCACCACGTCCTGCCCCGAGTTCGCCCCCTTGAACGCCTCGTCGACACCACCGGACAGCCCGCCGGCATCCTCGGCGAACGGCCCGAGATCCGCCCGGTCGGCCCGCGTCAGAACGGCCACGACCTCGCTGCTCAGGCGTACCCGATCGCGATGCACCGACGACTCCGGATCGG
The DNA here is from genome assembly GCF_050955685.1 of Actinoplanes sp. CA-015351. Lineage (NCBI taxonomy): Bacteria > Bacillati > Actinomycetota > Actinomycetes > Micromonosporales > Micromonosporaceae > Actinoplanes > Actinoplanes sp. CA-015351. The sequence continues at coordinate 3,708,035 of NZ_CP192102.1, read as the reverse complement.
CGCCGAGATAACCCGGCACGGTCCAGAAATCGGTGAAATAACCGGGGTCGACCGCCACCACACCGGGATAGATGGTCGAAAACGCGTGCGACCCCATCGTCCGATGCCCGAACCACGACCGGACCGGAAACCCCATCCGGGAGACCTCGGCGAGCGCCTCGCGCTCCTCCACCGACAGACGAGGGTACGGGTCACCGTCGCCACCCGCGTCGTAGGAATCCACGATGAGATCGAACTTGTCGCGCAGGATCCGCTGAGCATGCATCCGCACGGCGAACACGTTCGGCGCGGCGATCGGGCTGCCCGGCACGTAGGGAACGAACCCGTCCCACACCCCGCTGGTGTTCTCCGCACCGCCGATGGTCCGGTACGCGCCACCGCTGCCGCCGTACGCGTACCCAAATGGTCGATGATCTCCATAAACGCGGGCCGCGACCACTCGCGAATAGGAAGCGGCGGCCGCGTTGGCGCGGTATCCGGCGATGGTCGGGTCGGCGCCGGAGCCCGGTCCGCCGGACTGCCCGCCGCCGTTGGTCTCCAGGAAGTATCCGCCGGCGCTGAACGCGAACCCGATCTTGTCTTCCTGCCCGGTCGCGGCCTGCGCGAGGTGCTCGCTCTCCGGCACCGGGGTGATGTGCTGGAAGAACCGGCCCTGGTAATCCGGCGCGGGCGGGAAGTAGATCGAGAAACGCGTCTCGGTGCCGGTGAAGCCGCCGTGCACGTACCGATGCGGATGCGGCGTCTCGCGCTGCTCGTCGACATCGACGTACGGGTGTTCAAAAGTCATCGTGGTTCCTAGATTCCGTTTGTCGGGTCGTTCAGGGCGGCCAGGGCGCGCATCCAGTTCTCGCCGGTCAGGCGGCGGATGCCGTCGATCAGCGACTGTCCGACGTCGAATGCCGGGTCGGTGAGGCGCATGAAGGTGAGGCCTTCCCACAACGCGATGACCTGGCGGGCGGTGTCGCGCGGGTCGAGGCCGGGATGGGCCAGACCGGCTTTCTGCCGGCCGGCGATGAGCCGGGCGAAGATCTCCATGGACCGTTCGGTACGCCGGACGAAGTACGCCCCCGCCGGGTGCCCGGGTGTTGCCGCCTGACCCTTGAGCACGACGAACAGGCGCAGCCGGTTGTCGCTGAGTGCGACGGTCGCGTCGGCGTTGGCCCGCAGCGGCTCGTAGTCGAGCATCGCGTCGTCGCCGTTGTCGACCAGGATCTCCGCCTCGAGGTCGTCCATCCGCTCCAGAGCGGCCACGAGCAGGTGGTCCTTGGTCGGATAGTGGTAGAGCACTGTCGGTTCGCTGGACCCGGACCGGGCGGCGACCTGCGCGGTGGTGACGCCGTCGTGGCCCAGCTCGTCGACCAGGTCGACGACCGCCAGGACGATCTGCTCGCGGCGCTCCAGGGAGCGCTGGTAGGGGCCACGTTTGCGGGACGGTGCGGTGCTCATGCCAACCTCCGACGCGAATGTTGAGTGGAAGCTAGCAATCGCTGATCAGATTCGGCAAGTGCCCAGGAAACATCCTTGACACAGAAGCCAAACCGCCTCTTTACTCAGCTTTCACGTGAGGCAGCTCGCAGCCTCCACTCTTCCCCACCGTTCTTCGTGAAGGGGATCTCTGTGATCAGCGATCAAGCGGTTTCCGCCGATATGACCGAACCGGCCACGCCCGGCACCTCGATGACCTACCGCGGTGGCAAGCCGTTCCGCCGGTACCTGCTCTGGTACACCCTCGCGTTCGCCGCGATCACCGCCGTCTGGGGCGGCATGCTCGGCGTCCTGCTGCCCAACCAGGTGCAGATGATCGAGTTCGCGAACTGGTTCACCGGCGCCGACGCGGGCGTCGACCTGGCCGCGCTCAACGACTTGAAGGCCGCCGTCGAGGCCGGCACCGCGACCGCCACCGCCGAGCAACAGCGCCTGCTCGACCTGCTCGCCGGTTTCGACGCCGCCCGCGCCCAAGCGCTTTCCCTGGTCACCGCGCTCGCCGTGATCGCCACGATGGTCGTGCAGCCGGTCGTCGGCGTGCTCTCCGACCGCACCCGCAGCCGGTTCGGCCGGCGCGCGCCCTGGATCGTGTTCGGCGCCGTCGTCGGATCCGGATTCCTGATCAGCGTCCGGTACGCGCCGACCATCGCGGTCCTCGCCCTGCTCTGGACCTGCGCGCAGACGACCCTCAACATGGTCAACGGAACGCTGCAGACCACCGTCCCGGACCGCGTCCCCGAGGACAAGGTCGGCACCACCTCCGGCATCGGCGGCCTCGGCAACTTCGCCGGTGGCATCGTCGGCGGCGTCGGAGCGGGCATCCTGCTGCCCCTGGTCGGCCTAAACGTCATCTACGCGTACGCAATCCTGGTTTTGATCGGCGTCGCCGGGTTCGTCCTGCTGCTGCGCGACCGCCCGTCCACCGACCTGGCGGTTGCGCCGCATCATTGGGGCACGTTCTTCCGCGGCTTCCTGATCCCGTTGCGCCACCACGACTTCCGCTGGGTCTGGCTGTCGCGCATCCTGCTCACCTTCGGATACGCAGCGTCGACCACCTTCGCCCTGTTCATGCTCCAGAGCTACATCTCCCCGGCGCTGAGCCTCACCGACGCCACCCGGATCGCCCCGCTGCTGACCGCCGCCTCGCTGCCCGGAACCATTGTCGCGCTGCTACTGGCCGGCCGGATCTCCGACCGGATCGGCCGCCGCAAACCCCTGGTCATCGCCGCTTCCGCGCTGATGGCGTTCTCGATGCTGGTACCGCTGCTCTGGCCGTCGCTGCCCGCGCTGTTCGCGCAGAGCATCCTGGCCGGCATCGCGTTCGGCATCTACCTTCCGGTCGACCAGGCCCTGTTCATCGACGTGCTGCCGGACCGCGACGCGGCCGGCCGCGACCTGGGCATCGCCGGGCTCGGCTCCAACCTGGGTCAGGCCCTCGGCCCGGTCCTGGCCGGCCAGGTCGTCGCCCTCACCGGCGGATACCGCGCCGTCTGGGCGGTAGCGCTCGTCCTGACCGCGATCGCCGCGGTCGGCATCCTCCGCGTACGGAATGCGAAATGATCAATCCAATCCTTCCCGGTTTCCACCCGGACCCGAGCGTCGTCCTGGTCGACGGCGTGTACTACATCGTCACCTCGACCTTCGAATATCTGCCCGGCCTGCCGATCTTCCGGAGCCACGACCTGGTCACCTGGGAGCAGATCGGCAACGTCGCGACCCGGCCCGAGCAACTCGGCATCGAGCAGGCGGCGTCCGGCATGGGCGTCTGGGCGCCCACTCTGCGCCACCACGACGGCCTGTTCCACCTCATCGTGATCGTCACCGGTGGCCCGCGCGGCTGCGTCGTGTTCACCGCCTCGGACCCCGCTGGTCCGTGGGACGACGGCACCCCGATCGCCGGTATCGAGGGCATCGACCCCGATCTGGCCTGGGACGACGAGGGCAACGCCTATGTCACCTACTCAGGATTCGTCACGGCCGGGCCGGACGCCGGCATGCATCACGGCATCCAGCAGGTCCGCGTCGACCTGGCCGCCGGCACCGCCGTGGAGGAGCCGCGCCCGCTCTGGTCCGGCACCGGCCGGCAGTTCCCCGAGGCGCCGCACGTCTTCCGGCGCGGCGAGCACTGGTACCTGCTGATCGCCGAGGGCGGCACCGAACGCGGCCACGCCGTCAGCATCGCCCGGGGCCCGTCGATCTCCGGCCCGTTCGAGGGCGCGCCGGCCAACCCGATCCTCACGGCCGCCGGATACGACAGCCGGATCCAGTGCGTCGGGCATGCCGACCTGGTGGCCGGCCCGGACGGCGGCGACGACGTGCTGGTCCTGCTCGGCGTGCGTACCCTGGGCCGGACCAAGGCGTTCTCCCCGCTCGGCCGGGAAACCTTCACCACCACGGTCACCTGGCACGACGGCTGGCCGCGGGCCCGGCCGGTGCGGGCACACCCCCGCACCGGCGCTGTCCGGGAGAGCTTCGACCTCACCTCGCTCGACGACCCTGGATGGCTCGCGATCGGCCGCGCGCCGGAGGAGGCCGGCTCGCTGACCGCGACACCCGGACGGCTCACCCTGCACGGCGTGACCGGCGGCATGCGCGCGTTCCGGCCCGCCTTCATCGGCCGCCGCCAACGCCACCTGACCAGCACCTTCACCGCGACCATCGACGCGAGCCAGGGCTCCGGCGGCCTTGCCTTGCGGTACGACGAGCACTTCCACCTGTCCCTGGAAGCGCACGGCACCACGGTGACCGCCACCGCCAGGGTCGCGGACCTGGAACAGAGCTGGAGCACCGAAATCGCGGCCGGCGAGGTCGAACTGCGCATCGAGACCAGCCTGCCCGCACCGGGAAACGGCCCGGCCGGCGACGGCGCCGACCGGATCCGCCTGATTGCCGCCGGCGTCTGCCTCGCCGACCTCGACGGGCGGTACTGGTCCGCCGAAACCGCCGCCTCGTTCACCGGCCGCGTCACCGGCGTCTTCGCTTCCGAGGGCACCGTCACCGTCAGCCACTTCGGATACCACGGCGAGGACTCCTAGTCACGCGGTACAGCCTTTCCTGAATACAGGCATAGCTGTACTGTCGGCGGCATGGAGACGGTCACCCACGGGCAGGTTCTCGCCCGCTTCGGCCACGCCCTGTCCGACGCGACCCGGGCCCGGCTGCTGCTCGCCCTCCGCGACGGGCCGGGCTATCCGGCCGAGCTGGCCGACCTGCTCGGGGTGACCCGGCAGAACCTGTCCAACCACCTGGCCTGCCTGCGCGGCTGCGGCCTGGTGGTGGCCTCGCCGGAGGGCCGGCGCACCCGGTACGAACTGGCCGACGTCCGCCTGCGGCACGCTCTGGACGACCTGCTCGGCCTGGTCCTGGCAGTCGACCCGGCGGCCTGCCCGGACAGCGAGGCGAAAGACTGCTGCTGATGAGCCCGCCCCTGATCCCCCTCGGTGTGGACCGCCGAGCCGTGCTCACCCGCCGGATTCGCCTGCTGGTGGGCGTCACGATCGGCTACAACGTCGTCGAAGCCGTCGTGGCGCTCAGCGCCGGTACCGCCGCCGGCTCCACCGCCCTGATCGGATTCGGACTCGACTCGATCATCGAGGTGTCCTCGGCCGCAGCGGTCGCCTGGCAGTTCGCCGGCCGCGACTCGCACGCCCGCGAAAAAACGGCCCTGCGCGTCATCGCGATCTCGTTCTTCGCCCTGGCAGCATGGGTGACAGTCTCGTCGTTCCGGTCCCTGACCGGCGGCGCGGAGGCTTCGCATTCAACGATCGGCTTGAGCCTGGCGGCACTTTCCCTGGCCGTGATGCCAGGCCTCTCGTACGCCCAGCGCAGAGCCGGCCGCGAACTGAACTCCCGAACCGCTGTCGCCGACTCGAAACAGACCCTGCTGTGCACGTACCTGTCCGGGATCCTGCTGATCGGCCTGACCATGAATTCTCTGTTCGGCTGGACCTGGGCCGACCCCATGGCCGCCCTGGCGATAGCGGCGGTGGCCCTCAAGGAGGGCCGAGACACCTGGCGAGGCGAGACCTGCTGCACCCCGCCCCCGCCGGCGAAGTCGGCCACTACCAGCCTCACTCCGCTCTCGCCACCGCCAACCACCGTGACCTGCACAAACGCCTGCTGCGGCCCAGTCAAGTAGCACCACTCACATGGCGACCACTCAACGTTTCGCCATGTGCGCCCGCAGATGCGACGCAGGACCCGGCTGATCTGCCACAGGGCTCACCGTGGGCCTGTGTCCACGTCGGTGGGAGCGCACGCATGCTCCGTTCAGCGTGGGTGGGGTCGCACGGTTGCGGTCGGTGCGACTTCAACTCGGCCAGGGCGTAGGCCCGGGCACACACCGGCGTTGTGTGCGCCCTGACCCACCCCGCGGCTGGTCCAGCTGGCTGTCGGCGCCGCGTCACGGGCTGTTTGACAGCACCGATCCTGAGGCCCGTACAAGCCAGTGCCTGCTCCGGCCAGCCGGCGACCAGTGAGCCGATGACCGATAGCCGATGACCGATAGCCGATGACCGATGGCCGATGGCCGATGGCCGATGGCCGCCGCCGGCTAGGTGACGCGTGCCGGTTATCCCGCCTTGACGCCGTAGACCATCGGCGACTCGCGGACGTACCCGCCGCCGTCGACATCCCAGACCACTGCCGCGAAGTCCAGCCACTCCGTCTCGGCGTACTCCAGGTTGCAGGCACCCCACGTACCGTTGCCGAGCGAGTTCCGGCAGGTGCCCGCTCGCGTGTAGTGCTCCGAGGCCGAACCGATACTCATATACCACGCCACCTGCGCCGATGCACTGTCGGCGGCGGTGTCCTTGACGTACCAGATGTCGCCGTAGGGCTTGAAACAGGCGGTCGCTCCGGCGATGGCGACGGTGCACTTGTAGGTGCCGGTCGGTGCGCTCGACGCGACCGCCTGGTTGAACTCGTCCAGGCCGGCCATCGCGGGTCCCGGCAGCGCGACCACGCCTCCGGCAACCGCCACCAGACCCGCCACAACCGCCGCCAATTGACGTCTCATGCCCACCCCGTTCACCGGATCGATGACTCCGAACCTAGTGATCTTGCGGGCCGGCCTGAAGAGGCCGAGCGAACTGTTTACAAAGGACGAGAAGCAACCTCAAATTCCACAGGCGCCTTGGGTACGCGGGACCGAGCGCCCGTGATGAACAACAGAACCAGCGCACCGCCGGCCGCGTACACGATCGCGCCGAGCCCGTAGCTGAGCCGGAAGGCGTTCTCGGTCGGCAGCGCGACCGTGCCGATCTGCTGGGTACGCGCCGCGAGGATCGTGATCACCAGTGCGCTGCCGATGGTGCCGCCGACGGTCCGCATGATCGAGTTCACCGAGTTGGCGATGCCCGTCTCGTGCGGCTCCACGTGGCTGATCAGCAGGGCCGGCATCGCGGCGTACGCCATGGCGATCCCGCAGCTCACGACCACGAACGCGACGATGACCTCGGCCTTGCCGCTGTGCAGGAATGCCAGCGAGGCCGAGGCGATCGCCGACATCCCGCAGGCGATGGCGAGCACGAATCGCGGGCCGATCCGGCCGACGAGGCGTCCGGCGAGCGGGCCGATCACGATGCTGACGACGGCGCCGGGCAGAAGATAGACGATGCTGGTCTCCAGCACCGAGGCGGTGAAACCGAATCCGGTGGCCTCGCGCGGGATCTGCACGAAGTAGCTGGTGGCCAGCTGGCCGGCGAACATCGCGAAGCCGACGGCCATGGCCGCCAGGTTGGTGACCAGGATCGGCCGGTGGCGCAGCATCTCCACCGAGACCAGCGGCGCGGCCGTGCGGCGCTGCAAGAAATAGAAGCCGACCAGGACGACCACGGCGGCAGCGAACAGGCTCAGTACGCGCGGCGAGCTCCAGCCCCAGGTGTGGCCCTGCGAGATCGGCAACAGCAGGCTGACCAGTCCGGTCGAGAGGACCGCCGCGCCGACCAGGTCGACCCGTCCGCCGGCGCCGGCCCGCCGGGGCAGGGTGCATGCCAGGGCCAGGGCGATCGCGGTGACCAGCACGCACAGCCAGAAGGCCCGGCGGTAATCCGCGCCGTCCTGGGTGAGCAGGCCCGCGGCCACCAGGGCGATGCCGCCGCCGACGCCGAGCGTGGACGCCACCACGGCCATGCCGTTCGTCAGTTTGTCCGCGGGCATCTCGTGGCGCAGCAGGCTGATGCCGAGCGGGAAGAGTCCCATGCTGGTGCCCTGCAGGACCCGGGCCACGATCAGCCAGCCGATGTCGTGCACGGTCGCCGCGAGCACGCTGCCGATCAGCGTGACGATCAGCGTCGCGATGAACACGGGCTTGATCCCGAAGACGTGCCCGAGACGGCCCAGCAGCGGGGTGCAGGCGGAGGCGGCGAGCAGGGTCGCGGTGGTCACCCATCCGACGGTGGTGGCGTCGGCGCCGAGTTGCTGCGAGATCAGCGGCAGCACAGGCACCGGGATGGACTGGATCAGCGACAGCAGGAAACTGCTGGCCGCGGCGGCTATGAGCAGCAGCGCCGGGCGTGGGGGCGGGTTCACGTCAGCTATGCTAGACCTCGTTTTCGACAGTCTGTCAACTTTTCTGGTCGGGCGTCAAGAATCACAGTCACCGAGCATCGGTAGGGTTCAGGCATGACTCAGGCAACGTCCGCTCGGCGTCGATCCGGCCCGTCGAAAGGTGACCTGCGCGAGGCCGCGATCCTCGACGCGGCCCGGCGGCTCTTCAGCCAGCAGCCATACGAGTCGGTCAGCATCGACGATCTCGCGCGGGCGGCCGGGTTGTCGCGGACCGGGTTCTACTTCTATTTCCGTACCAAAGGCGCTGTTCTGACCGCGTTGATGTCGCGGTATTGGGAGACGCTCGGCGCGTCGCACGTCTGGTTCGACAGCGACGGCCCCTCCCCCGAGTTGTTGCGCGAGCAGTTGCGGTCGTCGGCGTATCTGTGGCGGGAGCACGCCGGCGTGATGAAGTGCGCGCCGACCGCGGTGGCCACCTCGTCCGAGTTGCGCGACTTCATGACCCGGGTGAAGACCCGCCAGGACGAGCGCGCCTCCGACAAGATCAGCCGCGACCAGCGGGACGGCACGGCCACGACCAGCATCGCGGCGCCCAGGCTGGCCGAGATGATCTCCGCGATCCGGGACGCGCGGTACACCCAGCTGGCGAACGCGACCGACGCCGAACTGGAAGCGGCCGTCGAGGACATCGCCGAGGCGATCCAGCGCCTGGTCTACGGCGGGTAACTCGCTTTCGCCGACCGGCGTCGATGGCCGATGATGCGGGCATGCCCGCCGCCAACGCCGCCTCGCTGCAGGCGACGGCCGATGCCATGTCCCGGGTCGCGTCGGCGTCAGCGGTCATTCTCGTCGAGGGCATCACCGACCAGATCGCCCTCGAAACAGCCGCCGCCTTTCACCGCCGGGATCTTGCGGCTGAGCGGGTCGTGATCGTGCCGATCGGCGGGGCGCACGCGATCGGCCGCTTCGTGCGGATGCTGCCCGCCGGGATGACCCACGTCGGCCTGTGCGACCTACGGGAACAGGAGCTGTTCCGCGACGCGCTGACCGGCTTTCAGGTCTGCGCCGACGATCTGGAGGACGAGCTGATCCGGGCGGCCGGACCCGGCGGCGTCACGGCACTCTTCGAGACGGAACGGGATCTGCGGTCGTTCCGCGCGTTCCAGAAACAGCCGGCCTGGCGCGGCCAGGACCTTCACGCCCAGATGTACCGGTTCATCCGGAGCAGCTCACGCCGCAATCTTCGGTACGCACGACTGCTCACCGAAACGGCGAGCGGCCGAGGCGTCCTGCCCCGGCCACTCGCCGCGATCCTCGAAACCGTCTGAGATCAGAGAGCCGGGTAATCGGTGTATCCACGGGCGCCGGGCGCGTAGAACGTGCTCGGGTCGGGAGCATTCTCCGCTGCCTCGCCGGCCCAGCGGGCGACCAGGTCGGGGTTGGCCAGGGCGGCGCGGCCGATCGCCACCGCCTCGGCGAGGCCGTCGTCGAGCAGGGCCAGCGCGGATTCCCTGGTGGTGGGCGTACCGAAGCCGGTGTTGACGATCGTCGGGGCGGCAGCCGCATGCCGGACCTTCTGCACCAGCTCACCGGCCGGGTCGGCGTGCAGGATGTCGACGAACGCCAGGCCCAGCGGCGCGAGGCCCTCGGCCAGCGCGGTGTAGGTCGCGGCGACGTCAGCCGGGTCGGTCTCCAGCGCACCCTGGATGTTGTGCTCCGGCGAGATCCGCAGGCCGGTCCGGTCGGCGCCGATCGCACCGGCGACCGCGGTCAGGATCTCGATGGCGAGGCGGGCCCGGTTGGCCGGTGAGCCGCCGTACTCGTCGGTGCGGGTGTTCGACACCGGCGAGAGGAACTGGTGCACGAGGTACCCGTTGGCGCTGTGGATCTCGACGCCGTCCAGGCCGGCCTCGATGGCGTTGCGCGCCGCCGCGACGAATCCAGCAATGATGCCGGGGATCTCGTCGGCGGTCAGCGCGTGCGGGACCGGGTGGTCGGCCTTGCTGTCATCCGGGAGCCGGACCTCGCCGGGCGCCGCGATGGCGCTCGGCGCGACGATGCGTCCGGTGCCGGTGATCTCCGAGTGCGAGATCCGGCCGCCGTGCATGATCTGCATGACGATGGCGCCGCCCTCGGCGTGCACCGCGTCGGCGACCCGCCGCCAGCCGGCGACCTGCTCGGCGGTCTCGATGCCGGGCTGTCCGATCCAGGTGCGGCCCTCGCGGACCGGCCACGTGCCCTCGGTGACGATCAGGCCCATCGAGGCTCGCTGCCGGTAGTGCTCGACCAGCAGGTCACCGGGGACGCCGTGCGCGCCGGCGCGGAGCCGGGTGAGCGGGGCCATCACCATGCGGTTGCGCAGGTTGACCGCGCCCAGGTTCAGCGGCGTGAACAGCTTCGACATGCGGATCCTCTTCGCAGACGTTTTTCTCCGACCAGAGGAACGGTAGATCAAAGTGGTACTCAGTCCCACTTCGATACGGGATAAGATCCTGTCGTGAAGGACACAGCGGCGAAGCCGTCACTGCGCGAGCGCACCCGGCAGGCGATGCGTGACGAGGTCAGCGCCATCGCGACGAGGCTCTTCGCCGAGCAGGGCTGCGACAACACCACCGTCGAGCAGATCGCCGCCGAGGCCGGGTTGTCGCGCACCACGTTCTTCCGCTACTTCGGGACCAAGGAGGACGTGGTCCTGGCCTGGCTCGAAGACCTCGGCCCGATGCTCGCCTCGACCTTCGCCGCCCGCCCGGCCGCCGAGCACCCGTGGGTGTCGTTGCGGCACACCTTCGACCCGATCATCGCGATGAACGCTGAGACGCCGGAGCGGTCACTCGCCTTCCTGCGGATGATCGAGGGAAGCCCGACGATGAAGGCCCGGCACCGGGAGAAGCAGCGCTGCTGGGAAGAGCTGCTGGTCCCCCTGGTCGCCACCCGCCTGTCAGGCGGTTCATCCGGCGATCTGTCCGGCGATCTGTCCGGCGGTTTGTCCGGCGGTTCGTCCGGCGATCTGTCCGGCGGTTTGTCCGGCGGTTTGGCCGCCGACCTGGATCCGGCGCCGCGCGCCCTGGTCGCGTCCGCGCTGGCCTGCTTGAACGCCGCGATGCAGGTCTGGGAGTCGTGCGACGGAGCTGTCTCCCGAGGGGTGCTGCTCGACCGCGCCATGAACGTCCTGCACGCCTGACCCTCCGCCCCACCCAGCCCTGGCCGCCGGTGCCCGGTCCCCCTGATCGGCCCGCCCCGCCAGGTGTGTCGATTTCAGGTTCGATCCGCACCCGAATTCCACACACACGCGCAGGGCGAGCCGTAGCTCAGACGTGTCGTAAGGCTGCGATGACGTGTCTGGTCTACGGCTCTTGTTCCCCAGCCGTAGTTCAGGCACCTCATGAGAGTCCAATGACCTATCTGAGCTACGGCTCGCCTGGCGATCGGCTCACCCTGCAGGCTGGTCGCTCTTCGGCCGGTTCGATATCTCGGGGCCAGGCCAGGGCCGAAGTCGACACACCGCAAGCGGCCCGCTGCTGCGTGTTGAATTAGGGCGCGTATCGAACCCGAAATCGACACACCTGCCTGACCCGCGACCCGCTGCTGACGAGGTCGTCTTGATCAGCCGGCTGTCGCACACGGCTACCAGCTGCACAGCACGGCTAACAGCTGCACAGCACGGCTGCCAGCTGCACAACACGGCTGCCGGCTGCACAACACGGCGGCCGTGTTGTGCAGCCGGGGTCGGGGCCAACCCGCAGAGCGGCCATGGGACAACATCGACCGGCCGGGGGAAAGCTAGCGGTGCTCCCGGCTCGGACGAGCCGGGAGCACCGCCTGGTCAATACCTCGTCAGCTTCCGCTGATCACGAACTGTGATCCCGGCTGGGTGACGATGTTGCCGTCGGCCGAGTTGGTGATCGTGACGTTGGACAGGACCGCGTTGCCGCGGGCGCCGCTCATCGCCAGGATCCCGGCGCCGTTGTTCGACTTGTCGATCTTCACGTTGGTGATGGCGACGTTCGGCATGTTGCCGCCACCGTTCTTGAACTGGATGCCGTCGAACGTCGAGTCCACGATGTCGGTGTCGCGGATCGTGACGCCGGTGATGTCCTTCGTCGAGGGGAACAGGGTGATCGCCCCGAACTCCTGGTCCTCGTTCCAGAACGCCCCGCCGGTGCGGTACAGCCCGTTGTTGGCGAGCAGCGTGGTGCCGCCGAACGCCAGCGGGCTGTGGTCGGTCGCCAGCATGATGCCGGGGTAGTTCATCGTGTCGTAGATCAGGTTGTTCTGCGCGGAGTTGTTGGACCCGCCGTAGATGGCGATGCCGTTGGCCCGCCACGGCAGCTGAATGGTGTTGTTCAGGAAATGGTTGTCGTGGTTGATGTCCACCGACTGATCCTTCACGTACGGGTTCGCCCAGCTCGCCAGCGCGTCGTCGCCGTTGGTACGGAATGACGAGTTGAACACCCGCGAGTTACGCGTGCCGTTGGAGAAGTTGATCCCGTCGGCGAACGTATTGCGGATCCGCATGCCGGTGAACTCAAGCCCGTCACCCGGGTTCCAGTAAGCCGGGGTGTCCGAGTAGTCCCGGCCGACCCAGGCACCGACGTTGACGTGCTCGATCCACACGTTGCTGATCTTCGTGTTCTTGCCGAACCGGCCGTTGAGGCCGTGGCCCCGGTTCGCCCGGTTCTGCGTGTTGCCGAAGATCGCGATGTCCGAGATCTGGGTGTTGTCGTCGATGTCGAAACCGACGTTGCCCTCGTGCGGGTGGTTGATGCCACCCGTCGCGTTCTGCGGCTGGGTGTCGGAGTACAGCACCGAGTGCCACATACCGGCGCCGCGGATCACGACGTTGCGCAGGCCCTTCTGGTTCCACTGGCCCCGGGTGGGGTCGACCGAAAGGATCTTCTGCTCCTGCCGCCACTGGCCGGCCGGGATCCAGACGCAGCTGATCACGCCGTTCTCGTCGTCGGCGACTGCCCGCTGGATGGCGGCGGTGTCGTCGGCGCCGTCGTTCGGCACCGCGCCGTACGTGGTGATCGAGGTGCAACCGGCCGGCTGCGAGGCGGCGGCCGCCACCTGTTCCAGGTCGACCAGGTCGATGATGTAGAACGACGCCGAGTCACCGGCATCACGCTGCAACTTGAAGCGGGTGCCGGCCGGGTACGACGAGGCCAGCAGCGCGTGCGACTCGTCGAACAGCCGGCGGGCGTCCGGTCCGGGCGTGTTGGACAGCGACTCGGTGTCGTCGGTGGTGCCGTACAGCCAGCTGTTGCGCGACGACAGGGTCAGCTTGCGGTTGAAGACGTCGTTCACGTAAAGGCTGATGGTGGCGTCCTGGCCGCCGCCGCTCGCCGAGTCGGGCACCGAGTTACGCACCACGATGGAGTTCGCCTGGTTCGTGGAGGTGAACTCGACGAACTGCCCGGTGCTGGTGAGCCGCACCGACTGGCGGCCGGACGACTCCGTACCGAAGTTGGTGTGGCCGAACGTGCGCAGCTGGTCGGTCTGCACGAGGGTGCCCTGGTAACGGGCGGCCTCAGCCTCATATGACGTGTAGGGAACAGCGGCGCCGCGCCCGACGACGATCGGCTTGGTCAGGACGTTGTTGCCCTCGTTCGTCTCCGTGACGACACCCGCCGAGTCGGCCGTCGCGGTGGCGGTGGCTCCGCCGCTGGTGGCCGTCCAGGTGCCGCCGATGGTGACGGTCGTGGTGGCGCCGGCCGCGATCGCCGGGGTGGCCCCGGTGAGCGTGGTGCTGCCGACAACCAGCCGGGTGGTGCTGGCCCCGGCCGCGCTGATCCCCCGGTTGGTGACAGCGACGGTGAAGCTCACCGCGGCGCCGGCCGCCGGGTTCGCCGGGTTGTTGCTGATCGCGGTGACCTGCAGGTCGGGTCCGGGCGCCTGGCTGACAACCAGCTGCGACGACGCGGTGAACGTGTTGTTGTCGTTGTTCGTCTCGGCGACGGTGTTCGCCGGGTCGACAACGGCCGCCACGGTGTAACTGCCCTGCGCCTTGGTGCCGGCGTTCGCCGTCACCGTCGCGGTGGCGCCCGCGGCGAGGGCCGGGACGTCGGCGGTGCCGGCGACGGTTCCGCCGAGCCGGAAGTCCAGTTTCGTGGCGGCGGCCGAGGCCGTGCCGGAGTTGCGGACCACCGCGGACAGCGTGATCGCGCTGGTCTCGCTCGGCGCGGCCGGCGTCCAGGTGGCCGAGGTGACGACCAGGTCCGGGTTCGGCGCCCAGGCGCCGATCACCTGGAAGTCGGCGACCTGCCCACCGGGCGCGCCGGTGTTGCTGAAGAACTGCAGCCGGACGTCCGACGCGGTGCCGCTGACCGGGATCGTGACGCTGTTCTGGTTCGCCGACGGGTTGAAGCCGTAGTCGGCGCGGGCCTTCAGCTCGGTGAAACCGGTGGCGGTTCCGGCCCGGCCGAGGACCTGGATGTTCTGGGTACGCGCACCCCAGGCAGCGTCCGGGTTCAGCTTGACGACGACGCCGGTAAGGGCGGCGTCGGCACCCAGCTTCACGGTGAGCGTGGACGGGAAGCCGGTGGACTCCCAGTAACTGCTCACACTGCTGTCGTTGGCGTTGGCCGCCACGAAGTTGAACGTGGACGACGACGCCTCGATCGGCTTGCTCAGCGCGAGATTGGAGCCGGTCGGCGGGTCAGGATCGGGATCGACGGGGCCACTCGGCCCGTACACCTCGAACTCGGCGAGCTGGCCGGCCGGCCAGCCGGTGTTGGCGGTGACGTTGACCCGCACGTACCGGACGCTCGCCGAGGCGAAGCCGATGGTGACGGTGTTGCCGGACGCCGGGTCGAAGACCCGGCCGGCCGAGGCGGACAGCGTGCTGAAGCTGGAGCCGTTCGTGCTGCCCTGCACGCTCAGCGTCTGCGTGCGGGTGGCCCACGCAGACGCCGGCGGCAGCTTGAGAATCACCTGGTCGACGGTGGCGGTGGCGCCGAGGTCGACCTGGACCCACTGCGGGAACGACCCGTTCGGGCTCTCCCAGTAACTGTTCTGATTTCCGTCGGTGACAGCGGAGGCGGGCTGGGCGCCGAGGGATCCGCTGGCGGAGGCGGCTTTGCCGGCGGCCAGGTTGGGTCCGGCGGCCTGCGCTGCCGGCGGCGACATGCCGAGGACGATCATGCCGGCCGCGACAACCGCGGCGAGGAATCTGCTGCGTCTCATGGGTTCCGTCCTGTGCGGGGCGGGAGCGGGGGAAGACGGTGCTGAGATATTGCGAGCCTCTTGAAACGAATTTCCGGCTCCTTGCCAAATTCTTTCAGCAAGGGGCATTCAATGTTTCAGATGCGTCACCAGTTCGTCAACGACTGCGATCGATACTTTGCGAACCCCTTCTTGGGTACGCACACAGCAGAGCGGGCCGCCACGGCATGTGCCGTGACGACCCGCTCGGACGAGGGGCGGTGCCGCGCCCCTGCAACAGACGCGCCCCTGCAACAGACGCGCCCCTACAACAGACGCGCCCCTACAACAGCACCGGCAGCAGCGCGCAGTTGGAGATCGCCGGGACACCCGCGAGCCGCAGGGCGAGCCAGTCGACGGCGGTGCCCTGGTCGGTTAGCAGCGGACCGAAATGGTTCAGCAGCGGGCTGCCCGAGTCGGCCAGCAGGATCGGGTCGTAGACGACCTTCGCGCCCCGGCGGCACCAGTCGGCGGCCAGCGTCCGCGCCTGACCGTGGGCGACCAGGTTGTCGCTCACTCCGGTGGCCACCCGGACCACGCCTGCCGGTTTGCTGGTCCCGATCAGTTGCGCGCCGATCGCGGCCTTCAGGACGGGTTCGGCCGCGATGATCGACGCCAGCGACTGACCGTTCTTGGTCCATCCGGTAGTGCGCTTGTTCGCATAGCCGAAGAGCGCGTCACCAACACACATGGTGGACAGGTCGGCGAGAGCGGTCCGGCCCGCGTCGTTGAGGTACCCCTCGATCAGCGGCCGCAGCGACGGCAATGACTGCATGAACCCGTTGATCGACCAGCCCAGCGCGCCGACTAGCTCGGTGCCGTCGATCGAGGCGGTGACGTCGGCCAGGTTGGCCGGCGGCGCACCGGCGTACGTCGCCGTGAGCTTGACGTCGGGCGCGTACGACGGCTGAAGTTCGGCGGCCGACGCGACAGCGCCGCCACCCTGGCTGTAACCGTAGAGGCCGACCACCGAGGCCGCTGTCACCGACGTGCTGGGCAGCTTCTTGGCGGCGCGGGCGGCGTCGAGCACGGCATGCCCGGAGTCGATGCGGTTGACGTACGTGTGCAACCGGTCGGTCGTACCGAGTCCTGGGTAATCGGTGGAGACCACCGCGATGCCCTTGGCGAGCAGCCGGTAGATCGCCAGGATCTCGTACCCGATCGACACTGTGGAGCGTTCCTGACCGATGCCGAGGATCAGGCCCTTCTGCAGAGCCAGCGAGGTGGAGCACTGGTCACCCTGGCCCATGGTGCCGGGCGCGAGCACCACGAGCGGCCGCGGCCCGGAGCCACGCCAGGCGGCGGCCGGCTCGATGTAGGCGCCGGTGACGGCGACCGCGCCGCCGCCCGTGTCGGTCGATTTGTACATGATCCGGGTGGCGGTACCCGGCAGGGTGCCGGTGATACCGGGCAGCGAGAGGGCGAGCTTGAGCGGTTCGGTACGGATCAGCGTGCCGTCGGCCGCGGGCAGGTCCGCCGGCGGGTCGTAGAACGCGGGGATCGTGATCCCCCGGGAGACAGCGGCCTGCGCCGGGACCGCCGCCACCGTCGTGGCGGCGACGGTGGCGGCGAGAA
This sequence comes from Actinoplanes sp. CA-015351, assembly GCF_050955685.1. NCBI lineage: Bacteria > Bacillati > Actinomycetota > Actinomycetes > Micromonosporales > Micromonosporaceae > Actinoplanes > Actinoplanes sp. CA-015351. The sequence continues at coordinate 3,691,265 of NZ_CP192102.1, read as the reverse complement.
TCGCTACGGACGTGCGGAAACGACGGGACATGTGCCCTCCACTGACTCGGTTCTCAGTCATCGAAATCGATGGGAAACCGTGCGGTTACCGGAAGGTAACTTCACGTACCGAGACAAACCAGAGGGTTGTTTTCTCACTCCCGCGCTGCGGCCACCCGGTGCGGGATGGGCACGAAGACCAGGTGCCGAGCCCACCGGGGCGTAGGTGGCGTGGCCATGTCCGGCTCCCCTCGCCGAGTTTCGTGAGGAGAGGAGCAGACCAGTCGTCAGTGCACGTTCAGTGCGCCTCACGTGCACTTGTCGATCCAGCAGGGATTCCGCGGATCAGCGGCAGACAGGTGAGCATCGCAGCGCCGGCCGCGAGCAACCCGATCCGATATCCGGCTGCCGTTGTCTCCGGTGCTGCCGCCGCCAGTGCTCCGAGAACGGCCAGGCCGGCGGCGGCACCGAGTTCCTGCGCCGAGTTGAGCAGACCGGACGCCACGCCCTGGCGGTCGTCGGGCACGCCGGTGGTTCCGGCCACGAACAGGGGTGCGTAGGACAGACCACTCCCGAGCGCGATCAGCAGCAGCGGAGCGAGGGCGTCACGGAGGTAACTGCCGTCGGCGGGCAGCCGCGCCAGCAGGAACATGCCGGCGGCCAGCAGCAGGAAACCCCAGGTCAGCAGGGTCCGGGGGCCATAGCGGGTGACCAGCGCACCGGCACGCGGCGAGACGATCAGGACGACAAGGGTGACCGGGGCGAAACCGAGCCCGACCATGACCGCCGGGTGATCCAGGATCTCCTGGAGGTACATCGTGGTGAAGAACAGTGTGGCGCCGAGGGCACCGGCGTTGATCGCGAGGAGAAGGTTGGCCCGCCACACCGTCGCGATGCGCAACAGGCCGGCATCCAGGATCGGATCGGGGTGCCGCCGCTCCCCCACGGCGAAGGCGACCAGGAGCACCACGGCGATGACGGCGAGCAGAAGGCTCACGGTGAGTGCCAGAATCGCAGCGGCCAGACCGCCGGCCAGCAGAGCGGCGCCACGCAGATCCAGCGGCGCTGTGCCGGTCGCTCGGCTCTCGGTCAGATGACGCCGTCCGGCGGCGAGCACGAGCAGGCCGATCGGCACGTTGATCAGGAAGATCCAGCGCCAGCCGAGGGTGCTGGTGATCAGCCCGCCGAGCAGCTGGCCGCCGATCGCGCCGGCCGACCCGACGGCACCCCAGTACCCGAGCGCCCGGTTGCGCCCGGAGCCCTCGGCGAACGCCGTGGTGAGCAGTGCCAACGCGGTCGGCGCGACCATGGCCGCGCCGGCACCCTGCGCGGCCCGGGCGGCGAGCAGCTGCCACTCGCTCTGCGCCAGACCGGTGGCGAGCGAGGCGAGGGTGAACAGCGTCAACCCGTACAGAAAGAGACGCCGTCGTCCCAGGAGATCGCCGGCCCGTCCGAAAACGATCAGCAAACTGCCGAACGTGAGCGTGTAGGCGACAGCGACGAGCACGATCCGCTCGCCGGGGATGCCGAGGTCGGCGCGGATCGCGGGGATGGCCACGTTCACCACCACCACGTCGATGATCAGCATGGCCTGTGCGGCGCAGAGCAGCAGAAGGGTCACGCTGCCGAAGTTACTTTATGTACGTTCGTAAAGTAAAGGGGGAACTAGGATGCCCGTTATGACGGGACGCCCACGCATGGTCAGCGACGACGAGGTCTTCCAGGCGGTGGCCGACACCGTCACCGACGTGGGACCGGCCGGCCTGACCCTGGCCGCCGTCGCCAGCCGCGCCGGGCTGACCCCGCCGGCGCTGACCCAGCGGTACGGCTCGAAGCACGGCCTGCTCGTCGCCTTCGCCACCCGCGAGGCAGGTTCCGTCGGTGCCGCTTTCGAACAGGCCCGAGCAGGTGGCGCCGGCCCACTGGATGCCCTGCGCGACGGCCTGATCGCTTTCACGGCGCCGATCACCACCCGCGCCGGCATGGCCAACAACCTGGCGTTCCTCCAGCTGGACCTCACCGACGAGGTGCTGCACACCCACTCGGTGGCCCAGAGCCGGGCACTGCGCGCCCAGCTGGTGGACCTGATCGAGGAGTCAGCGGTCGCCGGCGAGCTGAAAGTCGACGACGCGGCCGATGTGGCCGACACGTTGTACGCGGTCTACTCCGGAGCCCAGCTCACCTGGGCCATTGACGGCACCGGCGAGCTCGGCCCCTGGCTGGCCGACCGCATCAACCGAGTCCTGGCCCCGTACCGCACACCCCGCTGACCCGGGCACGCGGCTTGTTCTCACGGTCGCGCGAACGCCCAGAACACGACAATGAGCACAAGCCGGCCGGAACCGGCTTGCGCTCGTTGTCACCGCGCCGGCGTGGCTCGGATGTCATCCGGTTCGTCGCCCGGCGGCCGGCCTGAGCTGCCCCGCGGCGGCCACCCCGAGTCCGGAGGCAGCCAGCTCGAATCCCGCGAGAAAGAGCTCGCCTCCCGCGGGAATGCACCCGACTCGCGCGGGAAAGCGTCCGCGTCGCGCGGCAACGGAGCCGGGACACCGGAAACCGGCGCCGGCTCCGGCTCGCGGGTCTGCCGCGCCGGCTCCTGTTCGCGGGTCCGCGCTGCCCCGGCCGTGTGGGCCCCTCGCCCGTCGACCGTGAGCGGCTTCCGCGGCAAGCCGTCGATCAGACCGTCGAGACGCTTCAGCTTCGAGTCCCCGGCATCGGCGAGATAGTCGTCCGGGTGAGTGGCGTCGATACCCCCGGCCACCCCCGACGCCCGCAGGGCCAGCGTCAGCCCCACAGTGACGATCAGGTTGACCGCCAGCGCGACCACCCCGACGTAAACCGTCGTACCCGTCCCGAAACCGAGGAAGCTCACCGACCAGCTCGACCCACCGAAGTGCCCGCTCCCGTCGGCCTTGGGGATGTCGTAGAGCATGCCGACCCCGACACCCAGCCCGGCGACCAAGCCCGCGATCAACGCGGCCCGGTGGAACCATCCGGTCAGCAATCCGATGAAGGCCGCCGGGATCGTCTGCAGGATGATCACGCCGCCGATCAGCTGCAACTCCACCGAGTACGCCGGATCCACCGCCAGAATCAGCGCCGCCGCACCGAACTTGACGATCAGCGACACCCACCGGCTCACCCGGGCCTCGGTGGCCGGCGTGGCATCCGGCCGCAGATAGGGCCGGAACAGGCTGCGGGTGAACGCGTTCGCCGCCGCGATCGACATGACCGCCGCCGGGATCAGTGCGGCCACGCTCAGCCCCGCGTACGCGATCCCCGCCGACCAGCTGGGGAAGTATTCGTGGATCAGCCGCGGAATGACGGTGTTCAGGTCACCGTCGACCGGCGTCACCCCTCGTGACAACGCGAAGAAGCCGAGCAACGCCATCAACGCCAGGGCTATGCAGTAGACGGGGAGCGCCGCGGCGTTTCGGCGTACCGTCGCCCGGTCCTTGGCCGCGAGCATGCCGACCAGCGCATGGGGATATGCGAAGACCGCCAGGGCTGAGCCGATGACCAGGGTGAGAAAGCCGAGGTGGCCGACGTCCGGCAGGAGCAGGCCGTCGGCCGGCGACGGAGTCGCGGCGAAGTGCTCGCCGGCGACGCGGAAGGTGCGATCCCAGCCGCCGTACATCGCGACCATGAGCACCGCGGTGAGCAGCATCCACGCCATCAGGATGTCTTTGACGACCGAGAGCAGGGCGGGCGCGCGCAGGCCGGAGCGGAACGTGCAGATCGAGACCACCGCCACCGCTGCCAGCATCGGCCATTCACCGCCGAAGCCGACCGTTCGCAGCACCGCCTGCAGGGCCAGGAGCTGCACGGCCACGTACGGCATGGTGGCGAGGATCCCGGTGACCGCGACCGCGGCACCCAGGCCGGGTGAGCCGAACCTCGCGCTCGCGAACTCGCTGTGGGTGACGAATCCGTGCCGGCGGGCCACCGACCAGGCGCGCGTGGTGAACAGGAACGTCAGCGGTGTCGTGACGATCGCGAACGGCACGGCGAAGTAACCGATCGCGCCGACGCCGTAGGTGAGCGCGGGCACGGCGATGAACGTGTACGCGCTGTACATGCTCCCGCCGATCAGGAACCAGGTCACCCAGTTGCCGAACGAGCGTCCGCCGACACCCCACTCCTCCAGCGTCTGTGGATCTTCCGAGGCGCGCCAGCGTGCCGCTCCGAACCCGAGCACCACCACCACGGCCATCAGGACGAGGAAGACGCCGACCTCGACATGGCGGTCACTCACTGTCGGCCTCGCGGGTCGCCAGGTAGACCACCGTGATGATCACGATGGCGAACACCGCGCACGCGATCTGGTACCAGAAGAAGAACGGGACGCCGATCAGCGTCGGTTCGAGCCGGTTCGCGAACGGCGTGAGCAGCGGCGCGACGGTCGGCAGTACCAGCAGCCATTGCCAGTGCCGCGACCGCGGGGCGGGTGTGGGCATCGCCGCACCATATGCAGCCCTCGATGCGTTACACCATGATTAACAACAAAGCTGCGACGGCTGTCTCAACAACCCGTCAGCAGCAGCGTCCGCGCTGCGCGTTCGGCCACGCCGAGATCGGCACGGTGCCCGCCGACCAGCTCCGAGTAGAGCGCCGATTCAATGATGCGCACATACAGGTACGCGAGATCGGCGCTCGCATTGTCCAGTCCGACCTCCTTGAAGATCTCCTGCTGGGCCGTGACGACACGGCCGGTCACCCCGCCGGCGTAGGTCAGCAGGATCCGCGCCGCGACGTCCGGCTCGGTCGCGAGGAACCGGCGGAACGACTCGTCGGCGCGCAGCCACCCGGTGAACCGCTGGGTGACCTCAAGGGCACCGTCCACACCGTCGCAGGTGCGGCGGCGCACGGCCTCGGCGAGCATCCGCTCGGCGAGGCGCCACAGCACGTCGCCGAGGAGCCGGTCGCGGCCGTGCGTCACCCGGTACAGCGTGGCGCGGCTGACGCACATCGCGGCAGCCAGGTCCTCCATCGTGATGGTGCCGTGCCGCAGGAAGAAGTGGCATCCCGCGCGGGTCACCTCGTCGTCGCTCACCACCCGTTGGCCGGTCACCCCCAGCACCGTACCGGTCACCCGCGCTCATCGATGTCCCCTGTTTCGCCGACCTCCACATGGGCTTCACGGAGGAATCGCGCGTGCTCGTGACCGTGGCTGATGGCAGCCCCGTAGACCGCCTCGATCGCGGCGGCCAGCGGATCGTGATGATCCAATCCGGTCAAAGCCGGGAACGCGACGGACATCTGCAGAAAATCGGGCTGCCCGTTCGGCAACGTGATCAGCGTGCGCGGGACGTCCGGATCCCGGAAGAGCCGCTGGAACGCGGGCTGCCCGTAGTCCTCGGTCAGCCACTGGGGCACCGGCTGACCGCTTTCGATCAGGGCAAGGACGTCTGCCACCCAGCCGGCCCGATCGAGGCCGGCGTTTTCGACGGCACGCCGGGCCGCCCAGATCGCCACCTTGCGCTGACGGGCGGCAGGCAGCGCGGCCAGACGGTCGAGCAGCGTGCGATCGAGGACGGCGAGCGGGCGCGCGTGCGTCTGCCGGTCCAGTTCCCGCAGCCGCTCCGTGGGTCTGGCACCGCCCCACGACCGGGCCTCCCGATCATCGGCTTGCCGGCGCAGGTGCTCGGCGCGCTCCCGCGCCTGCGCCGCCGCGGCCAGCAGCGTCGCCTCCCACGGCGCCGGATCAGAACCGGCCTCCAGGCAGTCGAGCAGATGGTCCCAGACCAGACCGAGGGTCACCGCATGACGACCCAGAACACCTTCATTTCGTACGCACAAACGACTGCCATCGGCGCTGATCCGCAGCCGGACAGTGCTCGCCTCGTCGTCCGGCAGGGCAGTCAGCGGCACCGGAAAGATCGGCTGGTCAGCAAGCACCCACTGCCAGGTCAAGGGTTCGCCGACCGCGTTCTGATGTTCGCCGGCCGCGCCCTGGCGCAGCAGGATCCGCAGATCGCCCGCCGGAAGCACGCCGGTGCCCGCCGGAAGCACGCCGGTGCCGGCAGTCAGCACGCCGGTGCCGGCGGTCAGTGCGCCGGCAGTCAGCGCGCCGACCGGATCCGCCGCCAGTCGCTGCCCCACGCCCGGCGGCACCACGCGCTCCCGCACCACATCCACACGTGGCAGCCCGGCGTCGTCATCCTCCGGGAACGGATCGACCCGCCGGGGGAACGGTCCGGCCGGCGCCGGAGTCAGCAGGCCGACCATCAACGCCGCGGCCGCCTCCCCCGGTCTCTGCTCCCAGAGCCGCTCCCGGTCGTCGATCAGCGTGCGCCACCCGGTGTCCTCGCCGACCGGCCACACCAGAACCTCATGCTGCTCGGGTGGATCCCCGTCGGTCCGGACCGTCTCGTGCAACCGATCCCTGGCCTGCACCCGCACCCGGATCAAGCCGCGCGGGACCGCGATGGCGCTCAGCTCAGGCGCCGAGCCACCCATCAGCCCGCGCACCGAGAACCGTCCACTGGGACACCACAGCGTCGCCTCACTGACCACGTCCCACTCGCCGCGCTCGGCTGGCTCGCCGCGCTCGGCTGGCTCGTGCGGCCCGCCTGGCTCGTGCGGCCCGCCTGGCTCGTGCGGCTCGTCTCGCTCGACAACCTCGGGCGCGCCGTCGAGCACCTCGGCCCGTGCCTCGATCCAGCCGGTGTGCGTGCCGCAGAACCCGGTGAGCACGTTCGGCCCGCCCGGATGCACCAGGCCGTCGCCGATCTTGTAGATCCCCACGCCGGACATGTCGCCGGAGGCGTGCACGACGTATTGGCAGTAGTCCACGAAGAGCCTCACGAAGCCGTCCACGACCGAACCTCCCCCGTTCGCGGACATCATGGCACCGGCCTACGACATTTTCTGGGATGTCGACCGCCGGTCCACACCCGACTAGCATCCATGAACATCAAATTGATGGATGTGAGTATGGGGGCTCGGCATTGAATGTACTCAAGCGCTCAATGGTGATCTTCACGGCCGGTGTGACCATCGTCGGCCTGGCCACGCCCGGTGTGAACGCCCAGGCACCGGCAGATCCGGCAACCACCGCGTACGCCCAGATCGCCGCACTCCAGCAGCTCAAGAAGTCGATGACCTCGGCTGAGCGCAAACTCGACAGCCGACTCGCGATCGAGCTACGCAAACGGGCCGGCAAGGCGGCTCTCCCCAAGGTCAGCACCGGCGTCGAGGTCACCAAAGCCGGCACCACCGAGATCGAAGTCCACGCCGAGAAGGTGGGCGACGATCTGATCGACAGGCTCCGCAGCGTCGGCGCCGGGATCCGTTATCCGTCCCCCGAGACCGGAACCGTCCTGGTCGAGGCACCGCTCACCTCGCTCACGACGATCGCCGGGTGGACGGACGTCACCGGCGTCAACCTCGAACACGGCCTGATCAGCGGCCGCCAGCAGGACCCGAAGAGCACACCGGCCGCCGAGCCCAAGGGCGCCAAGGTGGCCCGGATCGAGACCGCCCTGCAGAAAGCGGCCGCACCGAGAGCGGCCGCCGTCAATCAGGGCTCGGTCATCTCCGAGGGCGACCGGACCCACGCCGCCGACACGGCACGGACCCGTTACAAGGTCACCGGAACCGGCGTGAAGGTCTGCGCCCTCTCCGACGGCGTCGACTCCCTCGCCCAGGCCCAGTCCACCGGCGACCTGCCCGCCGACGTCGACGTGCTCACCGGTCAGGAAGGCTCCGGCGACGAGGGCACCGCGATGCTCGAGATCATTCACGACCTCGTACCCAATGCGCAGTTGGGTTTTGCGACCGCCTTCACCAGTGAGATCAGCTTCGCGGACAACATCCGGGCGCTGCGATTCACCGCCGGTTGCGACATCATCGTCGACGACGTCGTGTACTACCACGAGAGTCCGTTCCAGGACGGGCTTCCGGCGCAGGCGGTCAACGACGTCACCGCCGACGGCGCCTACTACTTCAGCTCGGCCGGCAACGAGGGCAACACCCTCGACGGCATCTCCGGCAACTGGGAGGGCGACTTCGTCGACTCCGGCCGGGGCATCGGCAAGATCGCCGGCGACGCCCACGACTTCGACCCGGGTACGAGCGTGCAGGAGTTCAACGGGCTCACCCCGAACAGCGCCGGACGCGTGACGACCCTGTGGTGGGCCGACCCGCTCGAAGGTTCGGCAAACGACTACGACCTGTACGTGCTCGACCGGGCCGGCAACGTCACCGGGTTCTCCCAGGACGTGCAGGACGGCGACGACGACCCGTTCGAAATCCTCGCCACCGGATCCGGCACCGGCCAGAAGCTCGCCGTCGTGAAGTTCGCCGGCGCCGACCGATACCTGCAGCTCAGCGTGTTCCGCGGCCGGTTCACCGGCTTCTCGACGCCCGGTGTGCTGCGCGGGCACAGCGCCGCCGAGCAGGCCTTCGCGGTCGCGGCGACACCGGCGGCCGAGCCGCTGCCGTTCGACCTGGAGGCAGGCGACCCGCCGAACCCCGCCGGGCCGTACCCGAACCTGCACACCCGTCAGTCCCAGCCGGAGCGGTTCACCTCCGACGGACCACGCCGGATCTTCTACAACGCCGACGGCACCCCGATCACCCCGGGCGACTTCTCCTCGACCGGCGGCACCGTCCGTGCCAAGCCGCAGATCACCGCGGCCGACGGTGTGACCACGTCGATCGCCGACTTCGCGCCGTTCTTCGGCACCTCGGCGGCCGCACCGCACGCCGCCGCCATCGCCGCCCTGGCCCTGTCCGGCAACCCGGGCCTGACCAACGCCGAGATCAGGACCGCTCTGACCGGCACCGCCCTCGACCTCGCGCCCACCGGTTACGACAACCGCACCGGGTACGGCGTCATCCGCGCCGACCTGCTGCTGCGCAACACCGGCGCCACCCCGCAACCGCTCGTCCGGGCCGGCACGCCGACGGTCACACCGACCGCCGGCGACGGCGACGCGTACCTCGAACCCGGCGAGACAGCGACGGTCACCCTTCCCGCGGAAAACATCGGAGACGGTACGGCGACCGGCGTGAACGTCGTCGTCGACAGCGACGATCCGAAGGCCACGGTGACGCCGCGCAGCCGCTCCTACGGCAACATCGCCGCGGGCGCGTCCAAGACCAGGGATTACACCCTGAAACTGGCCGTCGATTATCCGCTGGGCCGCCCGGTGACCCTGCGGATCAGAACCACGTTCGCCGGCGTGCTGTCCCCGACCACCAGCAACCCGATTGTATCGACCGGGCAGCCGTCGGCGACGGTGCTCGACTTCGCGTACAGCGGCGCCCCGGTGGCGATCCCGGACAACGACCCGACCGGCGCCTCGGCGTCCGTGTCGGTCACCGGCGTCGGGTACGCCTCGTCGCTCACGTTCTCGATCGACGGCACCGAGTGCACCACGACGGCGGCCTCCCCGACGGTGGGCCTCGACCACACCTTCGTCGGCGACCTGGTGGGCACGCTGACCGCACCCAGCGGCGGCACGGCCACGTTGTTCGCCCGCAGCGGAGGCGGCGGCAACAACCTGTGCCAGGTGCTCTTCGACGACAACGCCGTCAACCCGTTCAGCGGGGCGTTGTCGGCAAACGCGCCGTACACAGGTTCGTGGAAGCCGAACTCGCCGCTGGGCGCGCTGCGGTCGTCATCGGCCGACGGCACCTGGACCTTCCAGGTGACTGACCGGGCCAATGCCGACACCGGCTCGATCAGAGCCTTCTCGTTGCACCTGACCGGCTTCGAACCGGCCTGACAGAGCGGGGCCGGGCGCGCCTGAGCGCGCCCGGCCCCGGTTCCATCGCCCGTCCTGCGCTCGACAGTGTTGTCTCGCGGGCGGTTTGGCAGCGCTGAGCACCAGCCGGAGCGGCTGGCTGTCACGTACGGCTGCCGGCTGTACAGCACGGCGACCCCCTGGTGCAGCCAGCAGCCCCCTGGTGCAGCCAGCAACCGCCAGGTACAGCCGGCGGGCAGCTGGTACGCACAGCGAGGCAAATCTACTACTTGGAAAGAATGATAACCGCGCAAATGAGCGCCTTCTGAATCCCGTCAATCGAGGTTCTAGCAACCAAAACTGCGGGTGGGCCGCCGGGATCGCCGTGAGCCCTCTGCTCGCGGGCATCGAACAAGCGGCCCTGATCGCGCAACAACCAAGTGGTAAGGTCCTCACGGGGGTGCCGCAGGGGAGCGGACGTGCATTTGCGTGTGGGGTTCGATGCCTCCGCCCCCTCAGAATGCGGGGAAGGGCTCATGTCTACTAGGGTTACGTGGAAAGTGGTAGCCACGCTTGACCGAACGGTCATGTCAGCGGACGACATTAGCAAAGCTTTCCACGCTTCCCCAAGCCCAGGCGTTTTTTCTCAGTTTGGAATTCCACTCCACTATTCATATGTGCCGCTGAGCCTACGACCCACATCCACCTTCTACCAGGTGTTGCAGAAAGCGCTGGCGACTGCTTCTTTTGAGCCGCGCTCCGCGAAGCTACCCTTCCCGTTTGATCTCAAGTCGGTAGGTCCGGGTCGGGTAAACATGACCTTCCACATTTACCCACCCTCCATAGCAGTTGTTACCCTGGCCTTTGACGCCGATCGCAGGATTGAAGATCTGACCGACCTGCTCGGCGCGAGAAGTATCATCGCCGATCCGATACTAGATTTACTCGTTCGCACTTCACTTGCGCTCATCAATTCAGAAGACCACCGTCAACTGAGCCCGGTAAGCCGGAGTCAAGCCTATCCGTGCTTCAGAATTTCTGGCGGTGGCGATGTTCCAGACCTCTCCCGATGGGACGCGGACAGGAAGCGGGAAGTAGTCGGAGTACTGATCGGGAATGTGTCATTCGCGACGATGTCTGCTGACATTATTGATCATGTGTCAAAGTCAAATAGTGAGTTCAATAAGAAACGAACAGACGAGCTGCTACTGGTGGATAAGCAGGGACTCCTGCTATTCGCGAACCACAACATTCGGAGCAGGTCAAGGTCAGATCGGTTCGCCCGATCGACAGGGCTTGTCGAAGTCGCGCTCGTAATGCGAGCATTTCTTCGACAATACCCTAGCGAGCGGGCAGGCGTCGAGGAATTCAGCGATTACGTATTCTGGCGAATTCGCTCCTGGGTGCGAAGGTACCCAGCGATTTTCTCCGCCAGTGTTGGAAACAGATACTTTTGGGAACATCTAATCACCGAATTCCGCCTACGCGAATTGGTTGATCTCATTGAAGCCGATAATCAATGGATTGATCGCGAACTGAAAGAAAAAGAGGAGTTTTTTACGTCCCTCAGCGGATCCTGGTGGCTGGACCGAGCGTATGCAAACAACTTTGAAATATCTGGGGCTTCACCCGCAGCCCGCGAGCTTGGATTCGTGACGAATACAAAGTTCAGAATGTCTATTCTGTCCGACCTTCGAGAGGCGGACAGGGCACTACATGATCGATCATTTAAGTCGGCTGTTGTAATGGCAGGTGCGATAGCAGAAGCACTCCTACTAGAAGCTTTAATGAATCGGACTGTTCTGGATCAAGAATCGCTTTTGAAGCAAGGGCTATCCGATTATGTAAAACAGGCAAGAAGCGAGAATTTGGGCCTGGATGAAGGGGTTCTGTCCATCGTGGATCAGGCAATGCGCGGCTGGCGAAACCTCGTGCATCCCGGACGTCAGATCAGGCTTGGTGCTTCCATCGATGAGCACAAAGCAAAACTGGCCAATACCGCTATCCATGCACTCGCTGCAGAGCTTTCCAAGTAAGAAGGTTGTTCACCCGCTGTTTACGGGAAGTGACGCCAGGTGCGTCGCCGCCCGGCGGTGTTGGTGCGGGCTCTGCCAATGCCGACGGTCAGCGACTGCAGTGGATCAGGCGCGCCGCGAAGGACCAGGTCAAGCTACGCCGGGCGATCGTCGTGCTGATGTCGGCGCAGGGGAAAGCCGACGACAGCTATCACCTACCTGCCTAAGCGGGCCTGGCCGTGACCAGGCTCGTGTAGTGCGCCCAGAAGATTTTGAAGCCCCGCCGATAGTGCGCGTTCCATGTCAGCCGGACAAGTCCTGACCTCCACAGGATTACCCGCAGCGTAACTTTCCCTCCGCAGACGGGGAATTTACCCCATAGGCCAAATGAGATCCTCACATGCCTCGTTCGCTCAGCTTATGTTGACCTGGAGTGCGCTCCAGGTGCCACAGTCGACACCATGGTCGAAGCAACCCACTCCCCACTGGTCCTCGGCGCGATGATGTTCGGCACCACCATCGACGAACACACCTCGTTCGCCCTCCTCGATCGGTTCGTCGAGCGTGGTGGCACCTGGATCGACACGGCCAACTGCTACTCGTTCTGGGCGAGCGGCACCGGCCACGGCGGCGACAGCGAGCAGATTCTGGGACGCTGGCTGGCCGCCCGCCCCGGCGTCCGCGACCAGGTGCAGATCGCCACGAAGCTCGGCGCCGAACCGCTGGGACCCGGCTCCTGGCCGGACCGCCGCGAGGGACTGTCGCCGGCCGCGATCAAAGCGGCGTTCGCCCGCAGCCAGGAACGGCTCGGCCTCGACCGGGTCGACCTGCTCTGGCTCCACCAGGAGGACCGGTCGGTGCCCATCGAGGACGTCGTCGACACTCTCGCCGGGCTCGACGCCGACCGGTTCGGTGTCTCCAACTTCCCGGCCTGGCTGGTTGAGCGCGGTCGCGCCCACGCCACGAAGATCGGAGCGAAGCCGTTCGACGCGCTGCAGCTCAACGCCACGTACCTGCGCCCGCGCCCCGGCACCCTGTCGCCTGGCGTGGTGCACCGCTTCGGGGTGCTGAGCGACGAGCAGGCCGACTATGCCGCCGAGCACCAGATGGACCTGTGGGCGTACACCCCGCTGATGTCCGGCGCCTACGACAACCCGGCGAAGCCGATCGACGAGGTTTACGACCACCCGGGCAACACCGCCCGTCTGAAGGTTCTCGATGAGGTCGCCACCGAGTCCCAGGCGAGCCGGAGCCAGGTGGTCCTGGCGTGGCTGCTGAGCCGGGGCATCCGCCCGATGCTGGGCGGCAGCAAGGTCAGCCAGTTGGACACCGCCCTCGACGGCGTAGACCTGAAACTGACCGACGACCAGCTGCACAGGCTCAACGCGGTGGACCACTCCTCCTGGGCCGACCCGTACCCAAAGAAGTGATCACCACCCCGTCGTCCCGGGACCGCCCTTGAACGGGCCGCTGATGTCCGCCGTGATCCAGCCGCCGTAGAAGTCACCCTCCTGCGCCCGGACGAGTTCGCCGCCCACCCGGCACTCGTCCACCCGGCTCGGATAGAAGGCGACGGCGCCGGCGATGTCCGCGTACCCAGGTGTGGGGTGTGCGTAGGACCAGCCTGCCCGCAGGACTGGGACGTCACCGGCAGCGAGGTCCCAGTAATCGGCGACGCCCTTGAACTCGCAGTACGACCGCCCCTCGCCCGGCTCCAGCACACCGTCGGCGATGTCCTCGCGGGGTGCGTAGTAGACGGGCGGGTGCGAGGTCTCCAGCACCCGCCAGCAGCGGTCGCTGTCGACGATCACCTGCCCGGCGTGCACGATCGTCACCCGGGCGGTGGCGCGCTCCAGGCGCGGTGGACGCGGGTAGTCCCAGACCGATTCCATTACTTCAGCATGACCGCTGTCGTTTCTGTACAAGACGCTGCACCTAGCATCGAAGTCATGCGTGAACTCATCTACACCGGTTTCATGTCCCTCGACGGCGTCGTCGATTCTCCCGGCGGGACCGTCGAGGGTCACCGCAGCGGCGGCTGGGTCATCAACGACGTCGAGTTTCTGCCGGAGGCGTTCGCGCTCAAGGGCGAAGAACTCGCCGAGACCACCGCGCTGCTGTTCGGCCGCCGCAGCTACGAGGCGTTCGCCCCGATCTGGCGCGACTCCGAGGACCACGCCGCCTACAAGGACCTGCCGAAGTACGTCGTATCGGAAACCCTCACCGAAGATGCCCTGGTCGACGGATGGGGCCCGACGACGATCCTGCGTTCCTCCGACGACATCGCCGCGCTGAAGAAGACCGGCGGCGGCGCCGTCTTCATCCACGGCAGCGCCGAACTGGCCCGCCGGCTGTCCGACGACGGCTTGATCGACCGATACCACCTGCTCGTCTTCCCGGTGCTGCTCGGCGCGGGCAAGCGCCTGTTCAGCGAGGCCGACAACGACAAGCGGGTGCTCAAGCTCAAGGACTCCGCCGCGTACCCGAACGGCGTCCTGAAACTGATCTACGAGGTCAGCTGAAGCGATCACTCTCTTGGGCGCGACTCCCGTCACAATCGTCCTAATTGCGGCTTAAGACCACAGACTCGGCGATAGCTTTGGAGCAGAGAACAGCCGTAACACACAGAAAGCCGGTTCCTTGTTCCACTCGCTCGCCTCCGCCAACCCGACAACCTTCGTCGTACTGAGCCTCACGCTCTGTGCCGTCGTGGCAGGACTTCTGCGCCGTAAGGTCAGACCTGCCGCCGAAAAGGCAGTCGCACGTTTGCGGCCCCATCTACCCGAGCGAGTCACCGCAGCCGCCGGAAAAGTCCGGGACCGGATCGACCCGACATTCGCCCGCTCCGTCCTGGTCACCTCGGCCTCCGCCGCCATCGCCTGGTCGGCCGCTGAAACGTTGCATCTGCCCGGCGCGATCTTCGCCGCCATCTCGGCGACGCTGTCGGTGCAGATGAGCTCGTTCGCCTCGGTGCGCGAAGGGGTCCAGCGCCTGGTCGGCACCCTCGCCGGTATCGCGGTGACGGTCGGCGTGTGGCACGCGTTCGGCCTCAGCCCGTGGTCGATCGCGATCATCGCCGGATTCGGCCTGGCCGCCGGCCGGCTGCTGCGCCTCGGCGACGCCTCCGCGACCGTGCCGCTGACCTCGCTCGGCATCATCGTCGGTGGCAGTGCCGTCACCGAGGACTTCGTCTGGCAGCGCGTAGCGGCGACAGCCCTCGGCATCGTCGTCGGCGTGATCCTCTCGCCGCTGGTCGGCGGGATGACCCCCCGGGAACGCGCCCGGCACAAGCTCACCCACCTTTCCTCGGAGATCGCCGACCTGCTCGGCCGCCTCGGCGCCGGCGTCCAGGGCGGTTACACCCGTGACGAGGCCGCGCACTGGCTGGAACGCTCTCGCGATCTGGGCGAGGACCTCGACGACGCGGTCACGGCCGTCGATGAACTGGCCCGCCAGGCCCGCTGGTCACCGACCACGCCGACCACCCGCGTCACCCCGATTCACCAGACCCTGCGTACCCTCGAACACGGCGTCCAGCAGGTCAACTCGGTGGCCCGCTCGATGTTCGACGCCGCCGCGACTCCGCAGGCCCCGCACGTCCCGGAGCCGATCGGCGAGGTTCTGACGGCAGCCTCGGAAGCGTTCACCGCACACGCCCTGCAGGACACCGGCGAACTCCACGGCGTCCTCGACGAGCTGCGCGAGGCCCGCAAGCAGACCTTGCGCAAGGTCCGCACCGAGGTCGACGACACCGGCGTCCTGGTCCTGACCGGCTCGATCATCACCGACATCGACCGGATGGCCGGCTCCCTGGAACGTTCCGCCCCCGCCCTCTCGGTCGGCCTCCGCGAACCGTCCCCCGGCATCCCCGCGGTCTCCGAAATCCTCCCGGCCGTCCGCCTGGCCTGGGAAAAAGCCCTCACCACCACAGGCAAGCGCTGACCCGAACCCAGCGGCGGGTCACCCACGGTGACCCGCCGCCGGCCCTTTTTTGGGTACGCGTAAAGCACAGCGAAGTCAGCTCCCGCCGAGCAGCCGCCGCACCTTCGTCGCGCAGTACCGCCCCGACGTGACAGCGCCGTCCATCCAGCCCAGCCAGCCGGTCGCGATGTCGCCGCCGCCCACGCCAGCGTCAGCAGGCGGTCCCGCCACGAGCGGGCCAGCAGCACTGTCACCACCAGACCGAGAACGATCACCAAACCGGCGTAGGCAAGCGGGTCACCCACCTCATAATTCGGATCGCCACCACGAAGCAGGTTGACCGCACCCTCGGCGAACAGCACCGAACCGGGCAGCGCGAGCGCCGGCAGCCGCAGCGGACCCGCCGACCGGGCGAGCACTCCCCCTGCACCGAATACCAGCCCGGCGACGACCCCGAACCCCATCCACATCACCGCGGTGATGTTGAAGAGATTGCCCCAATCATCGTTCTGGATCAGCGAGGCCGCCAGGTAGTAACTCGGCACCGCCACCACCAGGCAGACAATCGCGCCGAGAATCGCGACCGGCAGCCGCCACCGGCCGAACCAGGTCAGCAGGAACGCCGCAACCGCCCACGTCGCCAGGGAATTACCCAGATCAGCCACCGGGGACGGCAGAAACTTGATCCAGACGAAGTCCAGAAACCCCAGCAGGAACCCGGCCACCGGCGCCACCACGGCAACCCGCCGCTCGATCATCATGGCCGTTGATCGTAGGCAGCTGCTATGCCGTCCATATCGGTTTCCCGGCCCAGACCCGGGCCCAAAGATCAGCCAAAAGGCATAGTCCGCGTTGAAACGACTCACTCAAGGGGCTAAATCAACGAATTCACGACCATTTTCCGGAGCCACAGATGCGCCGGATCCCGCTCGCGAGAAGCGTGCCACCACAACGCCATCCGAATTCCCCGAGCCCCGTCCGGGGCCGGCAGGATCCGCACCCCGCCGAGTGGCAACAACCGCTCGGCGACCCGCCGCTGCAGCAACGCCACATGCCGGTCCGACCCGGCCAGCAGCAGCGGGATCGCCAGATAACTCGGCACCACCACCTGCACCCGCGGCCGGATCCCCCACGCCTCCAGGGTGGCCAGCACCGACGGACCGTGAAAGGAGCTGATCCACTCCATGACCGACAGCCGTTCCGGAGTCACCTCGTCAGCCGTCAGAGCAGACCGATCCCCGACCACCAGCACGAACTCGTCGGACCACAGATCCGCGGCGGGATGACCGGCGAAGATCCCACGCGGCATGACCACCGCGTCGACCGCCCGCAACGTGGCATCGACGTCAGCGACGTCATCGACAACCAGCGGCACGAACTCCAGCCGCAGGTTCACAAAGGCGCCGAACCGGGACAGCAACGGCGCACCGAGCACCGCGATCCCTGCGTCCGACGCCATCACGGTGAACGTGCGACGCGACGCGGCCGGCCGGAACCCGTGCGCGCCGAGAAACACCGATTCGGCGGCAGCCAGGGCCTCCTCGACCGCGCCGAGCAGCGCGGACGCCAGGGGTGACAAATCATATGAGGTACCCGTACGCACCAGCAGCGGATCGTCGAAGTGCCGCCGCAGCCGGCGCAGCGCCGCGCTGGTGGCGGGCTGCCCGAGCCCGAGACGGGCACCGGCCCGGGTGACCCCACGCTCCTGCAACAGGGCACGCAGCGCGGTCAGCATGTTGAGGTCGAGCACGGCGATCTCGTCAACCCTGGCATCGACGGCAGTGATGGCGGCATCAATCGAGTTCATGGATGCTCCGTCCTTGCCCGGGCCGGGCGAGAAGGCCTACCGTCCGATCAACGGATGATTTCCGTCACGTTAACAGCAGCGCTCCGAATCCATAAGGCCTTCTCCGACGTCGCAGTGAAACGTTTCACAACAACCAGGAGAACAGGATGCATCTACCACGACGAACCCTTGCGGTCACCTGCGCGCTGACCGTCACCCTCTCGATCGCGGCGGCCGCGCAGGCCGGCACCCACCACCCGTCCCGCTTCGTCACCGACTTCACCACCGCCCGCTCCGACTACAGCGCGATGTTCCGCTGGTGGTGGCCGTCCTCGGTGGACGCGACCACCGCCGTCAACCAGCTGCACCAGGTCGCCGCCGCCGGCTACAAAGGCGTCGAGATCGCCATGGTCATGGACGGCACCAACTACGTCGTCGACCCCGACAAGCACCAGTACGGCGACGCGAACTGGCGTGCCGCGGTCCGCGCCGTCCTCGCCGAGGGCCAGAAGCTCGGCGTCCAGATCGACCTGACGCTCGGCAGCCGCTGGCCGGCCGCGGTGCCCGGCCTGGACGTCTCCACCGACGCGGCCAGCCAGGAGCTGGTCACCGGCAGCGCGGTCGTGGCAGCCAGGACGACCTTCACGGCGGCGGTCCCGGCGCCGGCCGCCCGCACCTATCAGGACCGCACCTCCGCCAACGGCGTGGTCACCACCACGATCAAGACCTCGAAGCCCACGTACGTCACGGCGACCGCCACCCGCTGCGTCGCCGCCTGTGCCGAGAACCAGCCGCAGGTCGACCTCACCACGGTCACCGACATCAGCGGCCGGGTCCGCGACGGCCAGGTGAACTGGACCGCGCCGGGCGACGGCACCTGGATCGTCACCGGGTACTGGAAGCGCGGCACCGCACAGCGCAACGACGCCCCGTTCGGCAGCACCGTCTCCCCGCTGTCCGACCCGGAGTCGCGCGTCGTCAACCACCTCGACACGGCCGGCACGAAGGCATTCATCGCGTACTTCGACCGGCTGCTCGACGCCGACACCCGCCGGCTGCTCAAGGCCAACGGCGGCTCGATCTTCGAGGACTCGCTCGAACTCAGCGGCGCTCAGCTGTGGTCCAGCGACTTCCTGCGTACGTTCCGTGAGACGAACGGCTTCAGCCTTGCGACGTACCTCCCGGTCCTCGCGAAGACCGCGCCGGCCAGCCCGTTCGCCTCGCCGACCCCGGTGTACACCTACGCCGGCGGCCAGGCCGCGAACGCCGGGCGCATCCAGCACGACATCGAAGCCACCATCAACGAGCTCTACCTGAACAACCACCTCGAACCGATCAAGGCCTGGGCCAACCGGCTGGGACTGACGTTCCGCGCCCAGCCGTACGGTGAGCCGATCGACCTCGGCGACGCCGCCAAACGTCTCGACATCACCGAGTGCGAGTCGCTCGGCTGCTCCGAGGCCCGGATGCGGACCGCCTCCACCAGCGCGGTCGTCGCCGGCAAGACCGTCGTGAGCAGCGAGATGCTCCCCGGCGGTTTCGGCAACCTCTACGGACTCACGCCCGCGCAGATCGCCGCGCTCGCCAACCGGGAGTACTCGCGCGGCATCAACCAGATGATCTTCCACGGTCTGCCGTACCCGACGATGCCGCCCAGCGCCGACGGCGCCATCACCGACAACGCCGCGTACTGGCCCGGTTTCCACGGTTTCGGCAGCAACATCGGCGAGGCGTTCGGCCCCCGCCAGGCCACCTGGACCATGGAACCGGAACTCGCGGACTACTACGCCCGCATGCAACAGACCCTGCAGACCGGCCAGGCCCGCTACGACGTTGCCGTTCTGAATCAGACCTTCGGCGGCGACACTCCGACTCACGACGGCAGCTTCCTGGCCACCGCCGGATATACCTACGGCTACGTCACGCCCGGCTCGCTGAGCGGGAAGACCCCCTACCGCGCACTCATCGTCGACAGCTCACCCATGTCGCTGGAGACCGCGCGGGCTCTCGCCCGCAAAACCCAGGACGGACTCCAGCTGATCATCATCGGCGCCGGCCCACAACACACCATTGGGTACGCCCAAACGGCCGCAGCAGCAGCGTCGGATGACAGTGCCCTGCGCTCGGTCTTCGCCAAGCTCCGGAAATCGGCGAACGTCCGCACCGCCACCGACAACGCCGACGTGCTCACCAAGCTGGCCGTGCGACCCGACGCCCAGATCGCCGACACGTCGGTGACCTCGACCCTGCGCACCGACGGCGACACCAGCTACTACGTTCTCGTCAACAGCGGCACCGCGGCCGTGTCCACGTCGGTGTCCCTGGCCGGCCGGACCGGCGCCGTCCCGTACCGTCTCGACGCCTGGACCGGCAAGATCGAGGCCGTCGGCGGCGCGACCCGCAGCGGCAACCGCACCACGCTGACCGTCTCGCTGCCCGCCGGCGCGGCCACCATCATCGCCCTGGCCGGCCCGACGTGGACCGGCAAGCGGATCACCGCGCCGAAACTGACCACCGGCGCCCCGGTCACTCTGGGATCGTGGGATCTCACGCTCGACGAATGGCTCCCCGGAACGAGCACGGACTCGTCATCGACGACTGTCCACCGTACCCACGAGATCTCTGACGTGGCGCTGCGCTCCTGGAGCGAGATTCCCGGCATCGAAGATGCCGTCGGCATCGGCAGTTACACCACGACGGTGATCTCGCGGGGCGGCAAAGCGCTGCTGAACGTGGGCGCGGTCGGCGGCTCCTATCAGGTCTTCGTCAACGGCCGCCAGGTCGAGCCGGCCGATCAGCTGGACACCGTGATCGACCTGGGCGGCGCGCTGCGGCCGGGCGCCAACACGGTGACCGTCACGGTGGCGAGCGTGTTGCTCAATCGCCTGCGCATCACCAGGCCGGCCGAGTTCGCCGGCCGGACCCCGACGAAGAACGGCCTGCTGGGCACGGTGACCCTGACCCCCTACCACTGACACCCGGCGGCGGCGGTCCCTCTCGACAGGACCGCCGCTGTGTCGGGACGGTAACCAATCGTTTCGCGGCCGTATCCTCAACTCGCATCTGCGGCGCCGACGGATAGGGGAATCATGCGGATCACCGTGCTGGGCGCTGGTTCGTGGGGTACCACGGTCGCGTCCGTTCTCACCCGTAGAGATCACGAGTCGCTGATCTGGGCACGCAACCCGGAGACCGCGGACGAGATCAACGCCAAGCACAGCAACGAGCGTTACCTCGCGGGATTCCCGCTGCCGGCCCGGCTGCGCGCCACCTCCGACCTCGCCGAGGCTGCCGCCCACGCGGAGCTGCTGGTGGTCGGCGTGCCCACCGGGGCTTTCCGATCCACCCTGGAGCTGGTCCGGCCGGACCTGCACCCGTGGATCCCGGTGGTGAGCCTCAGCAAGGGCCTGGAGCGTGACTCGCTGCTGCGGATGACCGAGGTGATCAAAGAGGTGCTGCCGGGACACCCCGCCGCGGCGCTCACCGGGCCGAACCTGGCCAAGGAGATCATGGCCGGGATGGCAGCCGCCACCGTGATCGCCACCGAGGACCTGACCGTCGCCACCGAGATCCAGCGCGTGTTCCGGCGCGGCCTGCTGCGCGTCTACACGAACCACGACGTGATCGGCTGCGAGGTCGGCGGCGCCCTGAAGAACGTCGTAGCCATCGCGACGGGCATCGCCCAGGGCCTGGGCGTCGGCGACAACACCCGGGCCGGCGTCATCTCCCGGGGCCTGGCCGAGCTGACCACCCTGGCGGTGACGCTGGGCGGCGAGCCGGCCACCCTGGCAGGCTTGGCCGGCATGGGCGACCTGGTGGCGACCTGCATCAGCCCGCACAGCCGCAACCGCCACGTCGGCGAACAACTGGGCCGAGGCCGAACCCTTGACGACATCCTCGCCGAGATGGGCCAGGTGGCCGAGGGCGTCAAGACGGTCCACGCAGCGGTCCAGCTGGCCGACCGCCACGATCTGCCGATGCCGATCACCCGCACGATCCACCGAGTGATTACCGGTGACATCACCGCGGAGCGCGCCTACGACGGCCTGCTGCGCACCCACCCCGCCGGCCACGAATCCGAACCGGGCTGACGCACCGCGATGCTCATGTCGAAATTTCGTAGCTGCTGCCCGCCTACCTCAGCCAGCCGGGTGCCATCGACGGCGAACCCGAAACGCTCGAAAGCGGGCTTCGCGGTGATGCTGGCGTGCACATGCAGCCGCCGGTGCCCGGCAGCGGCCGCCTCCCGCAGGACGCGGGTCACCAGAGCGCGGGCCACCCCGCGCCCACCGGCGCGAGGATCGACAAAGAGCATGTCCAGCAGGCCGTCGTCGGTGAAGTCGCTGAAGCCCACCACCGCGTCGTCCCAGCAGGCGACGTAGGTGTGCGCCGCCGCCCGCCGCCCAGCCCATCGGGCTTCATCAACAGTGGGCGGCGCCCACGCTTCGATCTGCTCCCGGGCGTAATCACGCCCGGCCGTGCCGTGAACAGCCGCACGAAAGACCTTCCAGGTGGCCCCGGCGTCAGCGGCCTCATAACGACGGATCACCAAAGTCATGGCCATATTCTCTCCAGTGATACGCCACCATGATCACCCGAGGCCACCGACCTTTCCGTCTGGGCGGTCGTGCATGATCTCGGTGTGTCGACGGCGGATGATTTTCGGTGGTTTCAGCACGATGGCAACGAGTTTGCGCTGGGCTTCTGCCTGTCCTTCATCAAGGGGCTCACGGCAAGTGAGGTGACGCGACGGCTCGGGCGCGTCAAGCTCGGGGATACCGCCGTGACCGAGGTTCCGGGCGGAACGCTGATGCTGGAGAAAGGCGGCGGACTGGGGATCCGGGCGAGGATCAACAAACCGCTGTCGGCCGGCACCGACGTGGTCGTGGTCTACGACAGCGAGCACAGCGACGCCGAACTGCACTGGCTGCGCGACGGAGACAGCCGGCTGGTGTGCGATCCGTACGCGGTCAACTGGCGCTCGGGCAGTGATCCCGACGCGCTGGTCGGCCTGATGCGGCAGCTGGAATTCAATTTCAGCGCGGCCGGGGCCGACAGCCCGGACTGGGTCTACGACGGCGACGCGGTGCTGCGGGCGTTCGCCCTGGCCGAGCATGTGACCGGGATCCGGCTCCCGGAGGAACTGCTGATCACCGAGGACGCGCAAGACGACACGGACGAGGACGTCTGGGCCGACGTCGACGTGCCCGGCGAGGGGACCCGTGCCGCCGGGCCCAGTGGCGCATACCTGGCCCACACCGACCTGCCTCTGCTGCTCGCGCTGGTCCGTGCCGGCGATCCGGCATGCCGGGAGGTCGCACGGTGGGCACGCGTGCGGGCCTTCGACACGGCCGAAGTGGCCGGTCTGCGGGAGATGATGCTGAATCCGGTGGCCGCCCACCCGCTCGCCGCCGCCTGCGACGCGCTGGTCGCTGCCGCCACCGTGGATGCCGGTCGCGTCCGCCGGCTGCACGCCGGAGTGCGGCACGCCTTCCCGCAGCTCAGCGCTTCCGGCCACTGACGCTCGCGACGGATCTCGGCGCCCTCACGCCAAGGCCTGGCTCGTCGCGAGAAGGGCACATGACGCAACCGAGCCGACCGGCGGGACGCGGTGCCGTCGCCGCCGGTCGGGATCAGCCGGTCAACAGTGGATGGTGAAGGTGAAGCCGATGGATGGTTTGGCGGGCAACGGGCGGCTCAGCGACAGTTTGCCGTCGGCGATCAGTCGGTACACCTCGGATCGGGATGTCTCCAGGCCGGCTGACAGCAGGACTGTCAGCCTGATCGGGATGCGCTGGGCGAAGCCGACCGCTATCTCGATCTTGTCATCCGCCGGCATCTCCATGTTCGTCATGTGCAGGGTCCACGCGCCGGACCAGTCGAGGGAAACCCCGTTACGGCGCAGCAAGCGTGGGTCTGCCAGCAGTTTCGCCGCCAGGGTGATGTCGTTGTCGTGGAACCTGGTCAGCGACTTGGGGTCGATGGTGCGGACGTTGGCTCGTTCCAGGACGGTCAGTTTGATGGTCTTTCCGCATCCGGTGCAGAGGGCCAGCAGCCAGACGTCGAGGAGTTTGTGGTTCGCGTTGACCCGGAACTTTCCGTTCGCTCGATAACGCGCCGAGCTGCAGTTCAGGCATCGGCGGCGGATCAGCGGCAGGGCTTTCGGGCGGACCTGCCAGGTTCTCGCGATACGGCGTACCGTCTCGGGTTTTGACATTGAATTGTGCCGTTCTGCTGCGACATTTTCGTGCGGAGACCGCGCTCCGCGGACGAGTCCGCGCATGGCTCGGGAGCGAGTGGCGGCACTCGCTTGACCCATGCGGGTTGTCGCTGCTCTCAGCGAGCAGCGACCCTGCCGCTTTCGCGGCGCGGCGGATGTCTCAGCAGGTGTACAACGGCCCGTCTTTCGTCAGTGATCCGGCGACGCTAACAGCGTGGTGCAGGGCCGCTCCACCGGTTATCGGGTTCGGGCTGGCATTGTCGACTGTTGTGGAACTGTTTGACGGGATCGACGGGGTGGCTCGGATCGGGCTGGGGCTGGCCGCTGTGGGACGGCCCGGCTATATCAATCTCGGGCGGGAGCGGGATCTGCCGCCGGACCGCACGGCCGAGGTTCTGCGGGAGCGGGCGCACACCCTTCTGGACGAGGCCTATGCGGCCGGGGTCCGGTATTTCGACGTGGCGCGTTCCTACGGCCGGGCCGAGGAATTTCTGGCCGGGTGGCTGCCGGGGCATGACGAGGCGATCGCCGGGAGCAAATGGGGTTACACCTATACGGCCGGCTGGCAGGTCACGGCGGCGGTTCACGAGGTGAAGGACCACAGTGTGGCCACGTTCGCTCGGCAGCTCGGGGAGACCCGAGCTTTGCTCGGGGACCGGCTCGGGCTCTATCAGGTTCATTCGGTGACGCCGGACAGCCCGGCCCTGACCGATACGGATCTGCATCGCCGGCTCGCTGGGCAGGGTGCTGTGGTGGGTCTGTCCACCAGCGGGCCCGCGCAGGCCGACACGATCCGGGCCGCCTGCGCGATCGAGGTCGACGGGGTGCCGCTGTTTCGCAGCGTGCAGGCGACCTGGAACCTTCTCGAGACCGGGGCCGGGGATGCCCTGGCTGAGGCGCATGCCTCCGGGCGTGCGGTGATCGTCAAGGAAGCCCTGGCCAACGGACGACTCGCCGAGGACGTGGTCGCCCTGGCCGCGGCGCTGCACCAGCCGTGGGCGACGATCGTGCTCTCCGGCGCTGTCACCAGCGAGCAGCTCGCCTCCAACCTGCAGGCCGCCACTCTGGAGCTGACCGGCAGTGATCTGGAGCGGCTGTCCGGCCTGGCCGAGCCGAGTGAGCGGTACTGGCGGACGCGCTCGTCGCTGCCGTGGACATAGCGAATCCATCTGCGTCTATATTGTGCCGATGGGCGCGCTCCCATCCCCGAGGGGTCGCGTCCCGTTGTTAGCGCTCACAAGACCGAAGGATCCCCCATGTCCAGATCCCCGATCCGTCCCCGCGGATGGCGAGCCGTCCTGATCAGCGCCGTCGTCCTCCTGCTCGGCGGTGCCGGTGCCGCCGCCGGCCTGCAACAGGCCAGTGCCGCGAGCGTGAACACCGCCGCCTGGTACGTCTTCGTCAACCGGCACAGCGGTAAAGCCATGGACGTCTACAACCTGTCCACCGCGGCCGGCGCCGGCATCACCCAGTTCAGCCGCAACGACGGCAATTGGCAGCAGTGGCAGTTCGTCGACGCCGGCAGCGGCTGGTACAAGATCAAGAGCAGGCACAGCGGGCTCTTCCTCGAGTTGCCGAACGCCACCGACGGCACCCCGCTGATCCAGAACAGCGACAACGGCACGACGCGCCAGCAGTTCACCCTGAAGGACTCGGCCAACGGCGACGTACGATTCATCAACCGGCACACCGGAAAAGCCCTCGACCTGTGGGAATGGTCCACCGCCGACGGCGGGATCATCTCCCAGTTCGCCGACGCCGACGGCGCCAACCAGCAGTGGGCCCTCGCTCAGGTGAGCGCCGCGGCGGCGTGCGGCACCGGTACGTTCCAATCCGAGGTGACCGTCAGCGGCAGCACCTGGACCGCCCGCAACGCCTCCGGCACCGCCGTCTACACCGGCACCGATTTCCGCGCCGCCGTCCAGGCCGGCATCGGCAGCCTCACCGCCGGCCGTACCTCGATCCAGCGCGTCGTGGTCCGCGGCAACGGCTCGATGACCGCGGGCAGCCGCATCTCACTCGCGAGCTATACGTCACTCTCCGTCTGCGGCACGATCAACATCACGGGTACGGGCAGCGGCGACTACGCCCCGATCTACGCCCGTGGCGTCAGCAACATCGAGGTGCCGTACCTGAACCTGACCGGCTCGCCGATCTACGGCATCTTCCTGCGCAACGTCTCCAACGTGTGGCTCGGCCAGCTCGACATGCGGCTCAGCGCCGGCCTCGGCGTCCGCATCGACAACCGCGGCAACACCGCCGAGTGGACGCGCAACGTGCGGATCGACAACGTCTACGTGCAGGGTGCCTCGTCGCACGCCGTGGAGACCTACGGCGTCGACGGGATCACCATCGGAACCGTCACGGCGCGCAGTGTCGGCGAGTCCGGCCTGCTGCTGAACCAGACGATCAACGCCACGGTCGGGACCGTCGACGCCGACAACGCCGGCGCCGGAACCGGCTACGCCGCATTCCGGATGGCCAACCGTAACGGGCGCGTCGGCGACGCTTACCCCAACAACATCAAAGTCGGTACGGTCAAAGCACGCGCCGGCGGCCGAGGAATCTTCTGTGTCTCGGAGAGCGGCGGCTTCACCGTCGACCGGGTCGACATCGCCAACACCGGCAACAACGCGATCCTCGTGGAGAACTGCTACAACGGCGTGATCGCCGGGGTGTCCGGCACGGTCAGCGGCGGCGGTGAGATCCGGATCGCGGCGCGGACCGAGTTCGCCCCGTCGTCCGGGATCAGCTTCCGGAACCTGACGGTCGCCAACACCAACATCACCTGGAACCCGTGTACGGGCAGCAACAACACGATCAGCAACGTCACGCGTACGAACGCAGCTTTGACCTGGTGTTGATTTTTTCGTGGCTATGGCGTCGACGAGGTCGCACCGAGCGGTTACGTGCGACCTCGTCAAGGTGAACGTCGCGCACAGGCAGAGCCGGTGCGGGTCAACGGTTCAGAAACGCTCACTCCGCGGCATGGCCGGCTATCGAGAGGGACGTGCTCGTTCAGTCACGAACCGGCAGCCGGCCGATGCCGTAGAGCGGCTGGGCTCTGGGCGCCGGAGATGTGAATGTCGCCGCGGACGTCGCCGGTGACAGGTGGGTCAGAATCGAGACCTCGGAGCGGAGCGCGACCTGCGGGGGGGCGACGGTCTGTACCCACCGCCCCGCTGCGACATGACGTTGATCCTCAGGGTTTGCGGCCCACTGCTGTCCAGACGTTGATGTCGGAGCGCTCCGGGATCTCGGCTCCAGCGTCCGGGCGCCATTCGCTGGCCGGGACCACGCCCGGTTCGATCAGTTCCAAGCCGTCGAACAGCGCGGCGAACTCGTCCTGCGGGCGAGTCCACACATCCGACTTCCCCTGGGCGATCAGCTGCTGGTAGAGCGCCTGCTGCTCCGGCGTACCGAAGTCCGACGTGGCGTGCGTGGCCACCAGATAGCTGCCCGCCGGCAGAGCGTCGAGCAACGTGCGGACGATCGGCTGAGCGGCACCGTGACCGTGAATGAAGTGCAGAACTGCGATCAGCATCAGGCCGACCGGCTGCTTCAGATCCAGCGTCTCGCTCAGCGTCGGGTTCGCGAGGATCGACTCAGGGTTGTTCAGGTCGGCCTCGATGTACGCCGTCCGCCCCTCAGGGCTGCTGTTGAGCAGCGCCCGAGCGTGCACCATCACGAGCGGATCGTTGTCGACGTACACCACCCGGCTGTCCGGGGCGTGCCGCTGCGCGACCTCGTGCGTGTTGTCCGCGGTCGGCAGGCCGGTGCCGATGTCGAGGAACTGCCGGATCCCCGCCTCGGCGGTGAGGAATCGGGTGGCCCGCTGGAGCAGGGCCCGGTTCGCGAGGGCGCCGAGGCGGACCTTCGGGAACAGTCGCTGGAGTTCGTCGCCGGACGCACGGTCGGCGGCGAAGTTGTCCTTGCCGCCCAGCCAGTAGTTGTACCGGCGCGCGGGGTGCGGCTGGTTCGGATCGATGCCTTGGGGGGCTGCGTTCGTGGGATCCACGCCTGCACAATAGACGATCTTCTTTACTGCTTGGACACGCCCGGGACATGGTGCCGCCGTAGGACTGGCGGATGGACCGGATTGACAGAGTCAGACGGACGTTTCTCCAGGCGATCGTGGCCCTCGGTGTCGGCGCCACCGCAAAACCGGCGGCGGCGAGCGGCGGGACAAAGAGCGGCGGGGCAGAGAGCATTGGGACAAAGAGCAGCATCCTCCAGCCCGGTAAAGGCCCCATTCACGGCAAGCACTACCTGCGGTCGTACCCCGACGAGGTCCGCTGGGGGTACGTGCCGTCGACCACCAGCACCCCGGTTCTGCGGATGCGTTCCGGGGAGACGGTCACCGTCGACACGGTTTCGCACGAGGGCATCCTCGAGGATCAGGGCCGCGACCCGATCGGCTGGTTCGCCAAGTACGGAGTCGGCAAGCAGGAGGTACTCACCGACGCGGTGGCGATCGCCCGGGACTACGACCGGACGACGCGGAACTTCGACGTCGACGGCCCGCACGTGATCACCGGGCCGATCCATGTGGACAGCGCCGAGCCGGGTGACGTGCTCAAGATCGAGGTGTTGTCGGCGCTTCCCCGGGTGCCGTACGGGGTCATCTCCAGCCGGCACGGCAAGGGCGCGCTGCCCCGGCTGGCAGGTGGCGCGGTGCCGGCCGGCATCACCGAGGCGGAGATCATGCCGCCGGTCGCCACCGACGGCCGGGCCACCGGCGATCCCCGCCGCTACGGCAATGTCTCGGTGTTCACGCCGATCCGCGGTGGCTCCGGGGTCCTGCCCCGCGGACGGAAAACCGTCGCCTTCCCCCTCAACCCCTTCATGGGCACGATGGGCGTCGCCTTCGCCCGGTCCGGCAACCTGACCGATCCGGCACTCAACTCGATCCCGCCGACCCTGGGCGGCGGCAACATCGACATCAATCTGCTGGGTCGCGGTGCCACGTTCTACCTGCCGGTCTTCGCCGAGGGCGCGCTCTTCTACGTCGGTGACCCGCACATGGCGATGGGCAACGGCGAGGTGGCGCTGACCGCGATGGAGGGTTCGCTGCGCGCCACCTACCGGCTCACGGTGATCAAGAAAGGCCGGGCGGGAGCACCGTCGGTGGCGTTCGGCTATCCGTTCGCGGAGACGCCGGACGCGTGGGTGCCGATCGGATTGTCCGACCCGGACGGCTCGCAGAACGGCCAGGGCAACGACCTCGACATCGCCATGCGGCGGGCCGTGGTGAACGCCCTCGACTTCCTCGAACACGATCTCGGCATGGACCGGGCGGTCGCCTACGCCTACCTGTCGGCGGCGGCGAACTTCGAGGTCTCCCAGGTCGTCGACCGCACGGTCGGCGTACACGCGGTGATCCCGAAGGACCATTTCTGACGATCGAAGTTCGCCTATTGGCCGGGCATCCGGCACCCGCCGGACAACATCGACCCGCTTCCTGGAGGCCCACCCCAAGAGCATCCAGGAGAACAAATGGATCGGCGACAACTGCTGCGCGCCACGATGGCCGGCGCAGGCGGCCTGGCCTTGCCTTTCACTGCCTGGTCGGCCGCCTACGCCGCGCCCGCGCAGAACGCCACCGGCCCCTACGGCGCCCTCCAGGCGGCCGACGCGAACGGCATCCAGCTGCCCGCGGGCTTCACCAGCAAGGTCATCGCCCGTTCCCGGCAGGTCGTCCCGGGCACGTCGTACACCTGGCACGACGCCCCGGACGGCGGTGCGGTGATCCCGAACGGCACCGGCTGGATCTACGTGTCCAACTCGGAGGTCTCGTCATCCGCGGGCGGCGGCGCCTCGCGGATCCTGTTCGACGCGAGCGGCAACATCACCGGCGCGTCGCGGATCCTCTCCGGGACGAACCAGAACTGCGCGGGCGGCAAGACGCCGTGGAACACCTGGCTCTCCTGCGAGGAGATCACTCTCGGACGTGTGTGGGAGACCTATCCGCTCGGCGGCACCGCGGTGGTTCGCCCGGCGATGGGCCGTTTCAAGCACGAGGCGGCGGCCGCCGACCCGGTCCGCAAGGTCATCTACCTGACCGAAGATGAGACCAACGGCCGGTTCTACCGGTTCGTGCCGACGACCTGGGGCAACCTCTCCGCCGGCACGCTGCAGGTGTTCGTGGCCGGGACCGGCACGTCCGGCTCGTTCACCTGGCAGAACGTGCCGGACCCGGACGGATCGCCCACGCAGACCCGCAGCCAGGTCTCCGGATCGAAGTCGTTCAACGGCGGCGAGGGCTGCCACTACGCGAACGACACCGTCTGGTTCACCACGAAGGGCGACAACCGCGTCTGGCAGGTCAACCTTCTGACCAGCACTTTTGAGCTTGCTTACGACGACAGCCTGGTCAGCCCCGGCACCGCGCCGCTGACCGGCGTCGACAACGTCACCGGATCCTCGTTCGGCGACCTCTACGTCGCCGAGGACGGCGGCAACATGGAGATCAACCTGATCACCCCGGACGACAAGATCTCGGTGTTTCTGCGGGTCAGCGGCCAGAGCTCATCGGAGCTGACCGGCCCGGCGTTCACCGCGGCCGGCAACCGCCTCTACTTCTCGTCGCAGCGCGGCACGTCCGGCGCATCGTCGGGCGGCATCACGTACTGCATCACCGGCCCGTTCCGCACCTGACCGATAAAGACCATGCGGGGGTCCCTCCAGGACCCCCGCATGCGCTCTTTTCAGGAGTACGCCGAAACGACGTTGATCCCATCCGCCGAACGCACGAACACCCGGGTCCCGATCGGCTCAGCGCCGCCGAGCAGATCCGCGTCGTCGGCCAATGCGATGAACCGCCGGTCGTCGGCTTCCAGGCGCCCGATCACCACGCCGGTCCGCGAGCCGTCCCGGCCATGCTTGACGGTGTACGTCTCGATCACCGCGCACCCGTCCGCGGCAACAGCCTGCTCCGGGGCCGCCCAGCCGTCGATCTCGGCCTGCAGTGCGGCGCTGTTGTCGGCACGCCACGGCGTCGGCGCGCTCGTGTAGACGCCGGCCGAGTATTTGCTCATCACGCCGCCATTGGCCCCGACGAACCCGCAGCTCCCGGGCTGTGCCCGCACCAGCGCGACCACCGAGGCGATGGCGTGCATCGAGTAGTTGTTGCCGGCGCCACCGAAGAACGGCAGCCCACCGGTCACGGTCAGCCCGCGCCGATCGTCGGCCGTCAGCCCGAACGCGTCGGCGATGGTGAACACCGGAATCGGATAGCAGCTGTACAGATCAACGAAGTCCAGCGAGTCGAACCCGATCCCGGCCACCTCCAGGGCGTGCCGCGCCGCCATCACCGACGCCGGCGACGCGGACAGGTCGGCCCGGTCCATCAGGTCGCGTTCCCGCAGGTCGGCGTGGCCGGCAAGGTAGACCCACCGGTCGGCGGGCACGCCAAGACGGGTCGCCGAGGCCACTGACATGAGTACGAGCGCCGCACCCTGATTCACCTTGTCCCGCGCTACCACGTAGCGGGTGTACGGGTCGGCGATCGGCCGGTTCACCTCGGTCGGCGTGACCAGTTCGGCGGCGCTGCGTTCGACCGGCGCTGCCGCGTGCGGATTGACGGCGGCCACCCGGGTGAACGGGGCGAACATCTCGCCGATCGCCGTCGCGTACTCCGACCGGGACAGCTTCAGCCTGGCCCGGCGGGCGTTGTCGAACAGCGCGTACTGGCTGGTGGTGTCGGTCAGGCCGTGTGCCGCGGTGTGCTGGTCGAGCAGGCCGTCCAGTCCGAAACCACGGTCCTCCAGAGAGCCGCCGACGTGTTCACTGAAGTCGGGCCGGTCGGGGCTTTGGGCGTACCCCGCAATGGTGGAGATGGCCTCCGAACCGCTCAGCAGGACCACCTCGTGGTTGCCGGCGGCGATAGCCGCGGCGAATTCGTTGACCAGGTGCTGCGGGCTCTGACCGCCGGTGACCTCCAGGACCGCCCGCGCGGGATGCGCGCCGAGGCGCAACGCGACCGAGCGCGGGAAATTGTCGGAACGGCCGAGCGGAGCCCGCGCGCCGGGCATCGAGTTCTCGAACTGGCGGGTCGTGGCCACCGTGTCGACGGCAGCGATCACCGCCGCGAGATCGGCGCCGGTGTCAGCGAGCGCGGCTCGCGCGGCATCGGCCGCCAGCTCCACGGGTGAGCGGCGGCGATAGTCCGGGCTGCCGGGCAATTCGGAGGTCTGGCCGACACCCACCAGAATCGGAGTTCGCGGGTCGAGGTGCATCAGACGACAGTAGGCCGCTCGTTGCGTTCGACGTCCTCGGAGTTCTGCACGAATGTCTGCTGGGACACCTGAACCAGCGTCGCGGTGTCGTGGAACCGGCGCAGCGTCGTCGAGCCGCAGCTGACCATCGTGGAGCGCAGCTTCGCCAGGGTGACCTTGACGTTGTCGTAGAGGCTGCCGGCGAACGGGACGTATCCGTCGACGCCCTCCTCGAACGCGAGCTCGCTGCCCTGGCCGTACCGGGCGACGTTGCGGGCCCGCGCGCTGCCCTCGCCCCAGTACTCCTTCAGTGCCTGGCCCCGCATCTTGACCAGCGGCGCGGGGCTCTCGGTGAACCGGGCGAAGTACCGGCCGAGCATCAGGAAGTCGGCGCCGAACGCGAACGCGATCGCCATGTGCGAGTCGTGCAGCACGCCGCCGTCCGAGCAGAGCGGTACGTACATGCCGGTCTCCGCGGCGTAGGAGTCGCGCGCCGTGACGATCTCGGCGAGCGCGGAGGCCTGGCCGCGGCCGATGCCTTTCTGGTCGCGGGTGATGCAGATCGAACCGCCACCGATGCCGACCTTCACGAAGTCGGCGCCGGCCTCGGCGAGATAGTCGAACCCGCGGGCGTCGACGACGTTGCCGGCGCCGATCCGGACGTCGTCGCCGTACTCCTTACGGACGAACTCGATGACGTGCTTCTGCCAGACCGAGTAACCGTCGGAGGAGTCCAGGCACAGCACGTCCGCGCCGGCGTCGACAAGCGCCGGGATCCGCTCCCGGTAGTCGTGGGTGTTCACCCCGGCGCCGACCCGGAACTGCTTGGACGCGTCGACGCTCTCGTTGCTGAACTGTTTGTGCAGCTCGTAGTCGCGGCGCTGGACCAGCGCGGTGACCCGGCCGTCGTCGCCGACGAGCGGCAGCACGTCCTGGCGGGAATCCCAGAGCAACTCGTTCGCCGTGGTCAGCGACATCCCCGGCGTGCCGGTGACCAGGGCGGCACCCCGGCGCATCCGGGTCTCGACGGCGTCACCGATCTGGTGCCGGTGGAAGTTGAAGTCCTGCGCGGTGATCATCCCGAGGAACAGCCCGGACGGCGTCCCGTCGTCGGTGACCACGACGACCTGCCGGCCGGTGGAGCGCAGCAGTTCGTCCGCCTCGCCGAGGGTCGCGGACGGCTTGATGTTGACGTCGTTGTGCCGGAAGCCGGCCTTGTGCTTCTTGACCTCCGAGACCATGCCGGCCTGCTCGGCGATCGGCTGGTTCTGGTGGATGAACGAGAGGCCGCCGACCTGCGCGAGAGCTATCGCCAGCTGCGGCGACGAGACGGCACCCATGATCGCGCTGACCAGCGGGGTGGCGATCCGGATCGGCGGCTCCTCCCCGACCGGATGCCGCACGAGGGGTGTGGACAGATCGACGTTGCCCGGCGTGCAGTCCTCGTCGGTGAGGTTGGGAACCAGAAGGTACTCACCGAAGGTGCGGGAGATCTCGGGAAGGATCCGCACTGCTGCACTCCCTTGTGTGTAATGTCCGTTTTCGGCGGCATGATCGGACGACGGTATCAGCGACAGCGGCATGGACGACGGACACAGCGGGTAAGACCCTCCGGTGCGTTTTGACGGATGGATCGCCGGGGTCGGGACGTCGAGCGGCACCCGCCTGGTCATGGGACACTGGCCGCGCTCCCCCTTCGGCCCGGTCAGCGACGTCATGATCGAACACCCTGGCGGCCGCCGTGAGCTGCTGGCGCCGACCGAGGAGCTGGGCCGGTTCATCGCCGAGACGTACTCCTTCGACGACGTGCGCGTCGTCCCGGTCGCCGTCGAGCGGCACGGCCCGCAATGGTCGGTCACCGCCGGCCCGCTGACCCTGCGTTTCACCATCGGCCGCCGCAGCGCACTGGGCGCGCTCCTGCGCGCGGTCCCGCCTCCTCTCGCCCGGCAACCCGCTTGGGTACGCCTGATCGACACGCCCGCCCGCCTGCTGAAGGGCGTCCGCACCTACGGCACCGCCGGCAACGGCCGCCGCGAGTGGTACGCCGCCCAGGACCTGCACCCGATCACCACGGCGTCAGGTGTCCTGGACGGCGCCGGCCTCGGCCACCTCAGCGACGTCGACCCGCCGGTCCGCTTCGGGTTCGGCTCGACACCCCGCTCCCCGTCCCTGGTCCGCATCACCTCGACGGTCAGATCCGGCTGATCAGGAGCTTCGCCACCTGCTTGGCGTCGGCGAGGTTCTGCTCGTCGGAGGCGCCGCGGGAGTAGACGTCGACCTGCACGGTGCCGTGGAGGACGAACAGGTGGCCGGAGTGCGCGTACGCGTCCTCGCCCACCCCGTCGACCCACTGCGCGTCGGCGACGGTCACCTGGAAGTCGGCGGGGGTCGTGCGGCTCAGGAAGACCGCGAGCTGCCCGCCCTCCTGCTGCCACTGGCAGAACCGGGCCGACTCACCGGACTCGACACCGTCCTCGTCGATCTGGCTGACGATCCGGCCGGTCAAACCGGTCACCTCGGCCTCGGAGAGGAGCGTGCAGGGGTCGGGGATGTCGCCTTCGTCCTTGACGCTCGTCCTGGTGGCTCCGGTGTCCTCGCTCTTGTCCGGCGCCGGCGCGCTCGCCGCCGGGTGGGCCTTAGCCGTGGCCTCCGTGGCCGGGGCGGCTCCGGCGCTTGCGGACTCCAGCAGGCCACAACCGCTGCTCAGCGAGGTGGTGGCGAGAACGGCGAGGGCGACGAGGCGGCGCTTCATGAGGGCTCTCCTTCAGGCGTACACAAAAGGGGCCTTAAGGGTTTTTAGGGCCTCTGCCGAAAAGGATGCGACAGCGCCAAAGAAACCCCAAAACTCACCGCACCCGGTCCAGGACGGCGCGCTGCGCCTCGGCGAGGCGGATACGCTCCGCTGCCAGGTACGTCGTCTCCATCACCGAATCAAATCACGGCCGTCGATGACCTCGACAAACACGATCACCTCGTCAACCACATCCAGAACGATCATGACCGGTTGGTCTGAGTTCACCGTGACGTTGCGGTGGCCCGGTCCGTAGGCACCGTCCGGCGGCGGCTGGGTGTCGAAGCTCTGACAGAAATCATCGCCGCACCCGCACTCCTGAAAAACACGCAGCCCGGCGATCTGATCAGCCAGGCGGTGCTCACCGGCCGTGCGGAGCGCGACGGTCAGCTCCGCCGCGAGACGCGGCCACGAGTCGGCGACGAGCGGCAGTCCCTCAGAAGTCATCACCAACGACCGTAAACGGCTCCGCCACCCGCGTCGCGGCTGTTAATCGGTAAGCGCCACGTCATCGGCCACGACATCAACGTTCACCATGACCTGGCGATCCTGGGCAGCGCGGATTTCCGCTCTCGTCTGTTCGGATATCTCCACCACGACGAGTTCAACCCCGAAAGTGTCAGCCGCATGTTCCAGCCAGCCGGTCACCGATTTCCGCGCTTCCGAGCTGGCGAATGCGATCACCGCACGTGTTCCCTCACGTCCGGGAACCCGCTTGAACAACGCCAGCTTCAGGATGTCCTGGGCGATCTTCTTCGGCTGCGCCCCTCGAAGCCGCCCCTGCCGGGCATAGGCCTCGACCACCACACTGAAATCCGAGTTGGCCGCGTCGACTTCGACCGCTATCCCATCGCCGACGGGCACCTTGCCCGGGCGCGGTCTCAGGTCGATATCCCACTGCCGGGCCAACGCCTCGACGATCTCCGTCTCGGCCCGGCTCTGCGTCAGCGAACTACTGGGATGCTCCGGCGTCGTCACGGTTCGCCAACCTACCGGGCAAGAGCGCGAGCACCACCGCCAACGGAGCCCTGTCCCCTACTCTCCGCCATCTGATCATGCCACGCAGCGACATTTGCGCCCAAGCACACTCCGCCTCGCCCCATTTCACTCACGAGTGGGTCGCACCCCCGGACCGGCCAGATACGGTTAACCACTATGACGACCTATTCCGGTCCGGCGAGGCTCACTCTCGTCGACGGCACCCACGTGTCCGGCATGGCCTCGCTCAGCACCAATCAGCGCGGTGGCATCGAGGGCTGGGGTGGCACCTTCCGCCCGGACCAGACGAGCGACAACATCCGCAACGCCAGTGACGGGCTGACCCTGGAGTTGCCCTACGACCAGATCGGCGCCGTGGCAGTAACCGGCGTGCGGAAACTGCTCGCGACGCAGTTACTGGTCTCGCTCTCCGGCAGCGGCCCCGCCCCGTTCTGACCGAGGCGCAAGCCGCGGCAGCACGCGAACATCCCCCGAGCAAGCTCAACGAACACGACACGGTACGACCGATGGCGCCGCACCTGCGGCGCCATCGCCGTTTCCCGGGCCGGGATCCACAATCCTGAAGTTTCTTAACAGATGCCTTGACTCCCCCTCCGGCATCTAGTTGAGTCGATGTACCCCTGATCCCCCTCGCACCAGTACGTCCCTCGACGTACGGAAGGTGAACTATGCCCAGAAGACGGCTTCTGTCGATCGTGGCCGCGGTCAGTGTCGCCCTGGCCGGCGCCGCCGCGGCGATCCTGCCCATGACGGCTTCCAGCGCCGCCGAAGCCTGCGTGGCCGCGTACAACAGCTCAGCGGTGTACACCGGGAACATGCGCGCTTCCTACAACGGCCGCAACTGGACCGCCAAGTGGTGGACCCAGGGCGAGGCCCCCAGCACCGGCGGCTCCGGAGTCTGGGCCGACAACGGCGCCTGCGGTGGCGGCACCACGAACCCGCCGCCGAACACCGGCACCTGCAACCACCCGAACTGGGTAGCGGGTCAGTACTACGCGGCCGGCTCGATCGTGCGGTACACCAACGGGCTGTACTACGTGGCGACAAACGCCAACCCGGGTTACGACCCGGTCATCAGCACCTGGTACTGGTCGCCGTACACCTGCACCGGCGGCGGCACCACGACTCCGCCGCCCGGCAACAGTGGCGGATTCCCGGTCAGTGAGGCCCAGTTCAACCAGATGTTCCCGAGCCGGATCGCGTTCTACTCGTACTCCGGCCTGATCGACGCGATCAAGAAGTTCCCGTCGTTCACCACCACCGGCAGCGACACGGTGAAGAAGCAGGAAGCGGCGGCCTTCCTCGCCAACATCAACCACGAGTCCGGCGGCCTGGTCTACGTCGAGGAGATCAACCAGGCGAACTGGCCGCTCTACTGCGACCGTAACCAGCCCTATGGCTGCCCGGCCGGCCAGAGCGCGTACCACGGTCGCGGCCCGATCCAGCTGAGCTGGAACTTCAACTACAAGGCAGCCGGCGACGCCCTCGGCATCGACCTGCTGAACAACCCGGACCGGGTCAAGAACGAGTCGTCGGTCGCCTATCAGACCGCCGTCTGGTACTGGATGACCCAGCGCGGCCCCGGCACGATGACCCCGCACGACGCCATGGTCAACAGCCGCGGCTTCGGCGAGACCATCCGCAGCATCAACGGCTCCCTCGAATGCAACGGCGGCAATCCCGCCCAGGTCCAGAGCCGCATCAACGCCTACAACCGCTTCACCGCCATCCTCGGCGTGACCCCAGGCTCCAACCTTTCCTGCTGAAATTCAAAACCCCATTGCCGGGGTACGCGCAAACAGCACGTACCCAGCAATGGGGTCAAGAGACGACGTCCGCCGGCCGATCAGGACTGCCGGCGGGCCCGCCGAAATGCCAGCGCCGCCACGAGCACCCCCGCAAGCGCAGGAAGCCCGATAGCCACCGCCTGCTCCACGACGGCATTGCTGTCCGGCTCCAGATAAGGCTCACCGAGCACCAGCGTGTAGAGCAGAAAGCCGCTCAACCCGAAGAGAACAGCCGCGACCGCGAACAACCGCCCAGAGTTTGCCGCCATCCGCGGACCGTATCAATGGCCGGCCAGCCAGATCGCCGCCCGCCGAGCCGACGCCCGGGACAGCCACGCGTCCTGAATGACCTCGGCCGGCTCCGCCCGCGAGAACTCACCGATCCGGCTGGCCCGCACCAGCACCGACAGATGCCCGTTGAAATGCGCGGTGGTGAAGAACGGCGAACCCTCGTCCTGCACGAGCGCCTGCTTATCAGCCTCGGTAGGCACCCAAAAGACGATCACATCGGTCAGCCACCCTAGGGCGTTGCCCGGAGGCGCTCACCGCACCCGCAATCGACCGGCCCTGCTTTCCCGATCTTGTGGAGTTCCCGCAAACGGTTCGGGGAAGTCCACAAGATCGGAAGCGGGGGGCAAGGCGGGGCGCGCGAGGACGTGCGGCTGACGATTGCCAGCCGGACCCCGATCGCAACGGTAACTAGGTATGCCTAGGCCGCCTAGATACCCCTCCTAGGCACCTCTGAGCTGCGAAGATAGGTAGACGCTGCCGATGTGACGACTCTCCGGAAGTCCGACGATGGATACATCAACGGAACACCGGAC
The DNA here is from genome assembly GCF_050955685.1 of Actinoplanes sp. CA-015351. Lineage (NCBI taxonomy): Bacteria > Bacillati > Actinomycetota > Actinomycetes > Micromonosporales > Micromonosporaceae > Actinoplanes > Actinoplanes sp. CA-015351. Next base: position 3,653,035 of record NZ_CP192102.1, on the reverse strand, counting down.
ACAGGAGAGAACGTCATGATGATGCACCCGGACATGCTGCTCGAACTCGTACACGATCGTCAGCGGGAGCTGATCGCGGAGGCCGACCGGGGCCGGCTTCTGGCCCGTGCGCTGAGGGCGCGGCCTCGCCGGACCGAGAAGCCGGTCCGCGGACAGCCCACCGGTACCCTGGCGTCGTGCGAACCCTCCGCGGTGGTGCCAGCCCGGTGATGATCGGGCGGGAGAGCGAGCTGCGTCGATTGGCGCAGCTCGCTGCCGCGCATGAGCCGGCCGTCGCGATCATCGCGGGCGAGCCGGGCATCGGCAAGACTCGCCTGGTCCAGGAGCTGCTGGCGGGCCTGCCGGCCGGCACCGTGGTGCTGGTCGGGCACGCCGAGCCCGGTTCGCTGTCCCGCCCCTACGAGGTGCTGCTCGACGCCATCGACGGCAACCGGAGATCGGCAACGCCAGAGGCAACACCAGCGGCGACACCAGCGGCAACACCAGCGGCAACACAGGAGGACCAGCTTCAAGCGCTCGCCGACCCGCGACGCAGCCCGGTCGAGCGCCTGCACACCGGCCTCGCCATTCTGAACGCGATGATCGGCGACTCCCCCGCCGTCGTCGTCTTCGAGGACCTGCACTGGGCCGACTCGGAGAGCGCCGCGCTGTTCGAGCGGATCGCCGAAGGGCGCGGGCCACGCCTGCTCATCGGCACCTACCGCCCGGACGAGGTGACCCGCCGCCAGCCCGTCGCCGGCCTGCTGGCCCAGATGGAGCGCCGGCATGCCGTCACCCACGTACGGCTGGATCGTCTGACACCTTCGCAGACCGCGGCCATGCTGGCTGCCGCGACCGGCTCGCCCGCGCCGCTGCGCGCCGCTGCGGCGCTGCATCACCGCACCGGCGGCAATCCCTTCTTCTTGGAGGAATTGTTGCGCGCACTCCCTGGGTACGACGCCGAAGCCCTCGTGGAACAGCCCCTGCCCTGGAGCCTCGCCGATGTCCTGCGCCGCCAGGTCGAGGATCTGGACCCGGTCAGCCACCGGATCGTCGAGGCCGCGACAGTGCTGGGTCACCGCATCCCGTTCGACCTGCTCGCCGACGTGACCGGCACCGGTGAGGACGCGCTCATCGCGGTGCTGCGCGACCTGGTGACCCGTGGTGTGCTCGTCGAGTCCGGTGAGGACGAGTTCGCGTTCCGGCACGCCCTGGTCCGGGAGGCGATCGCCGACCAGATGCTGGGCCGTCAGCGCCGGCGGCTGCACGAGGCGGCGCTGGACGTGCTGCTGCGGGAGAGCGCCGACCCGGCGATGGTGGCGCACCACGCCCGAGGCGCCGGACGGTACGACGACCTGGTCGCCGCCGCCCGTCGCGGCGCCGCGCTGTATCTGTCGATCGGGTCCGCCTATCAGGCCCTGCAGCTGGCCGAGATGGGCCTCGACGAGGTGCCCGACGACACCGAACTGCTGGCGTCGGCGGCCAAGGCCGCGTGGCTGGCCGGGCTGCTCGACGACGCCCTGCGGCACGCGCGGCAGTGGCGTGACCTGGCGAGCAGCAGCACCGACCGGGCCGAGTCGCTCTATCTGCTGGTCCGGCTCGCGTGGGAGACCCGGGAGACCGCCATCATGCGCGGCCTCACCCACGACATCGAGACGCTGATCGCGCAGCTGCCGCCCGGCGCCGACCAGGCGCGGGCGATGACTGCGATCGCCCAGTCGGCGTACCTGCGCGACGACATCGACACCGCGCTGCTCTGGTCCGACCGCGCTCTCGCGCTCGCCGACGAGTTCGACCTGCCGGCGGTACGCCTCGCCGCGCTTGTCGAGAAGGGTTCGACGCTCGCCGAACGCCCGCAGACCGCCGCCGACGGCCGTACCATCCTGTCCGGGCTGGTCGACGAGGCGGAGAAGGCGGGCGAGTGGGTTCTCGCGGCCCGCGCTCTCAACGCGCTGGTGCACGGTGTGCCGCCGACCTCGCCGGCCGAGCACGCCGAGACCCTGGAACGGATGCGGGCCGCCGCCGAGCGGGCCGGTTTCGAGTCCCTCGCCGTGGCGACGTATTTCCAGGGCGGCGCCCGGCTGGCGTTGCGGGCCGGCGATCTGCGTGCCGCGATCACGGCGCTGGAGGAGGGCCGCGAGCAGGATCTCAGCTACCGGCGCCGAGGCCGCTGGGCCGACTATCACGGTGTCTTCCTGGCCGGGCTCTACCTGGAGGCCGGTGAGCTGGACCGGGTCGAGCCGATCATCACCGACCTGGCGGCACTGCCGGACAACCCGCCGAACACCATTCCCGGCCTGGCGTTCCACCTGGCCTGCCGCTGCGGCGACCTGGCCCGTGCCGAGTCGACGCTGGACCAGATGTTCGCCGAGCTGGACGAGCAGCCGTGGCGCAGCGGTGAGCAGGCCCACGACCTGATCTCGGCGGCGCTGGAGATCGGCCTGCCCGCCGGCCGTCTCGACCGGATGGCCGCCGACCTGCTCGACGTCAACGTGTGGGACGCGTTCCGGACGCTTGTCGACGCCCAGGTCGCGGAGGCGCACGGCCGGCACGCCGAGGCCCTGGCCGGTTATCTGTCCATCGTCGAGGCGCACATCCTCGGTCCGGCGTTGCGCGGCACGGTACGCGTCGGCGCCGCCCGCTGCCTGCTCGCGAGCGACCGCCGTGCGGAGGCGACCGCGCAGGTGGAGGCGGCCGCTTCACTGCTGGCCGGGTGGAGTGGCTGGCGGGTGGCACAGCTCGCTCACGTCCGCGCCCAGCTCGGTCTCGCCCCGGTCGGTGTGGACACCGCGGTCACCGGTCCGGCCGCGCTGACACCCCGCGAGCGGGAGGTGGCGGTGCTCATCGGTGCGGGGCTGACCAACGCGGAACTGGCTCGGCGTCTGCACATCTCGCCGAAGACGGCAGCCGTGCACGTGTCGAACATCCTGCGGAAACTGGGCGTGTCCTCGCGTACCGAAGTGGGGTCTTTCATCGGTGACGGTGACCAGGCGCGAGGGTGAGCGGAACGCGGGCCTCGGTGCCGGGTTCGACGATGACGAATTGACCCATCGCATAACTTTCACTCTGAAGCCGGCCGGCCGATCGCCACCCACGCCGCCGCGCTGAGCTGCACGGGCCCATCCTCCGGCAGCAGCGAAGCGCACCGGGAACGCAACTCCGCACGCCCGCGCTCATCAAGCCCTCGCACATAGTCGCCGGCGGGCCCGACCCCGAACGTGAACGGTTCCCACCAATCCTCGAAACCCTCGAACCGAGCCGTCACGCTCATCACCGCCGACTCCACGTCCCGCAATCCGGCTTCGGCGAACAGTTCCGCGAGGTGCCCTTCCCGCGCTCCGGCCAGCTCCGATTCCCCGCTGACCGCCGGATCCATCGACCGGACCGCCTGCCAGAACTCGGTGAGCGGCCCGCCGCCGGCTGCGTAATCCCAGACGCAGGCGCCAACCACCCCTTGGGTACGCGTAACCCGCGCCATTTCCCGAATCCCGGCAACCGGATCGGTCATGAAATGCACGACAAGCGAAGCCAGCGTCAGGTCGAACGACTCGTCGGCGAACGGCAGCCGCTCCGCCGACGCCGGCCGCACGTCGACCCCCGGCAACCGAGACCGGCTGGCAGCGACAAACGACGACGACGGATCGACAGCCGACACGAACTCCGCACCGAGCCGATCGGCCAGAACTGACGTGAGCGCCCCGGTCCCACAGCCGACGTCGAGCGCCCGCTGCCCCGGCAAAGGCCGAACCATGTCCGCGAACTCCACAGCGAGAGGTTCGGAGTATCTGCCCATGAAACGGCCGTAAGCGTCCGCCCTGACCTCGAAGCTCATGACCGAGAGCCTAAACACGCATTGACGTGCGTGACAGACTCGCGGGATGCGCGTCTTCATCACCGGCGCCAGCGGTTTCATCGGGCGGGCCCTGGCCGCCAGGCTGCGCGCCGAAGGCCACACCGTCTCCGGCGTCGACCTGCGTGCCTCACCCGGTGTCGTCGCCGGCGACGTCAGCTCGGAGGGTGCCTGGCAGCAGGCCACCGCCGACCTGTTCATCCACACCGCGGCGGTGGTCTCCAACGGGGTGGGCCTGGCCGGCCAGTGGAAAGTCAACGTAGGCGGCACCCGCAACGCGCTGGACGCGGCGGTCCGCAGCGGCGCGACCCGCTTCGTCCACTTCTCGTCGATCCGGGCCTTCTCCGACCTCGGATTCCCCGACGGCGTCACCGAGTCCCACCCGGTACGCCCGGACGGCAACCCGTACGTGGACACGAAGATCGCCTCCGAGCAGGTGGCGCTGCAGGCCCACGCCGCCGGCGAGATCGACGTGACGATCGTCCGGCCGGGTGACGTCTACGGCCCGGGTTCACGGCCGTGGACGCTGATGCCCCTGGAACTGATCAGAAAGAACCAGTTCCTGCTGCCGGCGAGGGGCAACGGAATCTTCAGCCCGGTCCACATCGACGACCTGGTCTCCGGAGTGCTGCTCACGTCGGAAGGCGGCGCGGCCGGCCACATCTTCACCCTGACCGGCGGCGAGGGCGTGACCTGCCGGGAGTTCTTCGCCCATTACTACCGCATGCTGGGCAAACGCGGCCCCCTCTGTCTGCCGACACCGGCAGCGGTGGCAGTGGCGGCAGCGGCCGGACGAGCATTCGGGTTGACCGGCCCCACCGAGTTCAACGCCATCTCGATGAGGTACTTCGCCCGGTCCGGCACCTACTCGATCGAGAAGGCACAGCGGATGCTGGGTTACGAGCCCAAGGTCGACCTGTCCGAGGGCATGTCCCGCACCGAACGCTGGCTCCGCGGCCAGAAGCTGATCCCGGCCTGATCCAGGAATGATCACTCGGCGCTACTTGTTTGACGAAACAAGGCGGCGAGGAGATTACCATGGAACAGCGCACCACGGTGACCGTCATCGGTGGCGGTCAGGCCGGGCTTTCGGCCGCCTACCACCTTCAGCGCCGCGGCTTCGACTTCGTCGTGCTCGACGCCGACGCGAGCCCCGGCGGCGCGTGGCAACACCGCTGGGCCTCGCTGACCATGGAGACCGTCAACGGGATCTTCGACCTGCCCGGCCTTCCGAAACCCGCCGTCGACCCGGCCGAGTCCAGCAGCACCGCGATCCCCCGGTACTTCGCCGCGTACGAGCGCGCCTTCGACCTGCCGATCCTGCGCCCGGTGCAGGTGCGAACCGTCGAGCGCGCCGGCGCCGACCTTCTCGTCACCACCGACCGCGGCACCTGGCTCACCAACGCCGTGATCAACGCGACCGGCACCTGGACGAACCCGCTGCTCCCGGCGTACCCCGGAGCGGAGACGTTCCGCGGCCGTCAGTTGCACACCCACGAATACATCGACGCCGGCGATTTCGCCGGGCAGCGCGTCGCGATCGTCGGCGGCGGCATCTCCGCGATCCAGCAGCTGGAGGAGATCTCCCGAAGTGCCACCACGTTCTGGTACACCCGGCGCGAACCGGTCTTCATCGACGAGTTCCGGCCCGAGCAGGAGGGCCGCGCCACCATCGCGAAGGTGATCGCCGACGTCGAGGCGGGGCGGCCGAGCAGCAGCGTTGTCTCGTACACAGGTCTGGGTTGGACCAGTTACGCCCGCGCCGCGCGAGAACGCGGCGCCCTGGAAAGAAAGCCCATGTTCACCGCGATCGAACCGGCAGGCGTCCGCGAAGCGGACGGCACCCTCACCGAGGTCGACACGATCCTCTGGGCCACCGGCTTCCGCGCCGCGCTCGCCCATCTGGAGCCGCTGAAACTGCGAGGGCCGCTCGGTGGCATCCCGATGCGCGGAACCCAGGTCGCGGCCGAGCCGCGGATCCACCTCATCGGGTACGGCCCGTCGCAGTCCACCATCGGCGCTAACCGCGCTGGTCGTGAGGCTGTGACTGCTCTGCGACGCCTGATTCCAGAGCCCACGCGCAGATAGCGGCGAGCGGCTCCTGCAACGTCTTGCCGAGTGCCGTCAGCGCGTATTCGACGTGCTGCGGCGGCCGCTCCTTGAGCACCCGCCGTTCCACAAGTCCGTCGGCCTCCATGTCGCGCAACGTCTCGGTGAGCACTTTCTGCGAGATGCCGGCCACCCGTCTGCGCAGGTCAGCATGGCGTGCGGGACCGGCGAGCAGCGCGTAGACGAGCAGCACCCGCCATTTCGACGCGAGCCGTTCCAAAGCCTGCCGGGTGGCGCAACTCTCCTCAAGCACGTCCGGAATGACAAGCGCCATGAACCAACCTCCGAAGGGCACCAGAAAGTGCCTTCTACCAATGCGCGGTGCTGCGTCCTAACGTCTCGTCCAACGATAGACGTCGAAAGGAGCCCTCGAATGCCCGAGCGTGTCACATTCACCGCCGACGGCGTCACCCTGGCCGGGAACCTCACGGCCGCCGGTTCCTCGAACCCCGCCGTCGTCCTCACCGGACCGTTCACCGGCGTGAAGGAGCAGGTCGTCGCGGTCTACGCGGAACGGCTCGCCGCACGCGGCATCACCACCCTCGCCTTCGACCACCGTGGCTTCGGCGAGAGCGGCGGCCGCCGTGCCCACGAGGACAGTCAGGGCAAACTGTCCGACCTGCGGTCCGCTGTCGGCCTGCTGGCGCAGCACACCGATCGGATCGGTGTCGTCGGCGTCTGCCTCGGCGGCGGTTACGCCTTGAAAGCCGCAGCGACCGACCCCCGCCTGCGCGCGGTTGTCGGCATCGCCGGCGCCTACAACAGCCCGGTCCGGTTCAGCGCCGGCAACCCGGCCGGGTACCGCCAGGCGATCACCTCGTTCATCGACCGGTACGACGAGGAGCTGCCGGCGGTCGCGCCGAACGGTGGCGAGGCCGCCATGGGCGGCGACGAGCCGTACGCCTACTACGGCACCAACCGCGGCACGGCGGCGAACTGGGAGAACCGGGTCACCTACGGCTCGCTGCACTCGCTGATGACCCTCGACGCGCTCGGCGCCGCTCCGGTGCTCGGCGACACCCCGCTGCTGATCGTTCACGGACGCACCGACGACTACTGCGCACCGGAGCTGGCCCAGGCCGCGCACGACCAGGCGTCCGGCCCGAAGGAACTGCTGTGGCTCGACGCCGGCCAGCACATCGACCTTTACGACGCGGAGCCGTACGTCACCCAGGCGGCCGACGCGGCCGCCCGTTTCCTTCACCAGCACCTCTGAGCAGCTGTTCCACGGTCTCGGTCAGAGTCCTCTTCCCAAAAACGCGATAGACCTCGGCCACCGCGGGTCTGTCCAGCGCCGCTCGCGCCGCCGACTCCGCCTGTTCCCGGTCGGCGAGCACGAGCAGCCCCAGACCACCGGCCGGATCCCCGTCCAGCACGTCGAGCTGCGCGAGCCCCTCGATCGCGTCCAGCTGACCCTCGATGATCCCCAACTCGGTGTAGATCTCCAGCGCTTCCCGCATCGCTGACCGGGGCGGTTCATACCGGCCGCGCCGCCGATCAGTCGCTGACAGATTCGACAGCGCGGCCGCCACCCCACGCTGATCGTTCAACGCCCGGAACCCGTCCCCGGCACGGCCCTGTTCATGAGCCCCGGCCTGCTCGACGGCGACGTCGCCGGTAAGAAGGTCACCATCAAGATGTGGATCGACGACTACACCGGCCCGGGCGCCTTCGCGAAGGATCGCCTCGTCGCGCCCGGTTCGAGCCCGAGCATCGCCGTCGACAACGTCATCTACCCCACCTGGCCGGACAGCACGAGCAGCAAGGCGGTCATCAACGACGACGGCAGCGGCGAATGGACGTTCACGAAGCTGGCGACAACGGGACCGGGCGGGCTGCCCGGGACGCGGTCGACGGTTCGGTGAGCTGGACATGTCGCGATAAATAGCTTTTTGTTAGTGCAGGTCGCCGAACAACCTCTCCCACTGTTCGGCGATGACCGGCGACTCGTACTGAGCAGCTGTGATCCGCCCGGCCTTGCCCATCGTCTCCCGCTCGTGACCGTTCTCGATCAGCCGCGACAGCCCATCGGCCAGACCAGCGACGTCCTCGGCCGGCACCAGCAGCCCGTTCACGCCGTCGTCCACCACGTCCGCCGGACCGGTCGGGCAGTCGAACGACACCACCGGCAGACCAATGCTCATCGCCTCGAGCAGCACCATCGGCAGCCCTTCCTTGCGCGAGCTCAACACGAAGATCGACGCTTTCGCCAGCTCGCCGTCCAGGTTCCGGCTGATCCCCCGCAGCCGCACCACATCACCGAGCCCTCGCTCCTCGATCATGCCGGCCAGCTTCGCCTGCCACTTACCCGCACCGAATATGTGCAGCTCCCACCCCGGATGTGCCGCATGAACATCGACAAAGGCCTCAATCAGAAGATCAAAACCCTTCTGCCGGATCAGCCGCCCGGCGGCGGCAACGATGGGGGCACGCTCATCCGTGGGTACGCCTGAACGAGGCGGAATACCGTTCGGAACACGCTCGATCCGAACCCGGTCCCCGAGCGCCTCCTGATAGGACGCCAGGTCCGCGTGAGTCAGCACGGTCACGGCGTCGAGCCGCGGATAGGCCCGCACGATCTCCCTCTGCAGACCCGGCTTGTAGCTACCGAAGTTCAGATGGTCCTGTCCGATCCGGATCGCCCCTCGCGGCCCGGCCCAGGCGGACAACAGGTTGAGAGCGGGCCTCGTGGTGATCAGCACCGACCCACGGGGCTGCGCCCGCATGTATCGAACGACCTTGAGGTCGACGACCGGATCCCAGCGCTTGTACCGGAAATCCCGCCCGTGCGGCAGCCGGGTGGCGAACATCCGCGCCTTACGCCACACCCGCCGCCGGCCGTCGGCCTTGAACTTGGTGCCGTCTTCCCGCAGCTCATTGAGACAGACCAGCCGCACCCGAGGGTCAAGCGGCAATGCCGGCGACTCCCCACCCCGATAGACGCTGGCGATCTCCACATCATGCCGCTCACACAACGCGTTGGCCTGATTGAAGACCGTCCGGATCGTCCCGCCGACCCCATACGCGTTGTGCAACAGATACCGAATGTTCACCCCGCCAACCTATGGCCCACAGTCAATACTTACCGCCCCGTGCGCAACCCGATCTCCGAGTGTCCTATGTGGCGAGGTCCAGCAGGAAGTCCTTCACCTCGGTCGCGGCTATCGAGGACCGGGCCGCGTCCGGCGACGAGCACAACAGCACCGGCGCATCGTCCGGGGACGACGGCAGCCGGCCGTGCGACCCCCGCACCGACCGGGCGCCCGCGTCCAGCCCGACCACGTTCATCGAGTACCGCATGCCGAGCTTCTTGCGGGCCAGCGCCATCCCCGCCCGCCGCTTGGCCGCCGCCGGAGCGGCCGGGTCGAAGAACAGTTCGGCCGGGTCGTATCCCGGCTTGCGGTGGATCTCGACGTTCCGGGCGAAATCCGGGGCCGCCGCGTCATCAAGCCAGTAGTAGTACGTGAACCACGCGTCCGGCTCACTGATCAGCACCAGCTCACCGGACCGGGGGTGGTCGATGCCGTAAGGAGCCTGGCCCGCCGCGTCCAGGACCTGGTCGACACCGGGCACCGCCGCACAGATCTTGGCGACCTCGGCGACGTCGCGGGGCGACCGGACGTAGACGTGCGCGATCTGGTGGTCGGCCACCGCGAAAGCCCGCGACGTCCACGGGTCGAGGTACTCCATCCCGGCCTGGGTGTAGACGGTCAGCAAGCCTTCCGAGCGCAGCACCCGGTTGATGTCGACGGGCCGGCTCACGTCGGTGATGCCGTACTCGGACAGCACCACGACGGTCGCGTCCCGAGCGAAGGCCGCATCCAGCAACGGGCCCAGGATCGCGTCCAGCTCCACGGCCGCCGCCACCGCCTGCGGTGCCGACGGGCCGAATCTCTGCAGGTCGTAATCGAGGTGCGGCACATAGACCAGGGTGAGATCAGGATCGTGCACGGCCATGACTTTGGTGGCGGCTTCGCAAATCCATTTCGACGACGCCAGCCCGGCACCCGGCCCCCAATAGGTGAACAGCGGGAACGTGTCGAAAGCGTCATGCAGCGACGGCGGGAACGTGTAGCAGTCCGGATCCTTACGCCCATCGGCGTGATAGATCGGCCGGGGCGTGATCGTCCAGTCCACATCGGCGCCCATGGCGTACCACCAGCAGACGTTCGCGACCGTGCTGCCGGGCCGCCGTTTGCGCAGCGCGTCCCAGATCTTCTCGCCGCCGACCAGGCCGTTGTGCTGCCGCCAGAGAAACACTTCGCCGAGTTCACGGAAATACCATCCGTTGCCGACGATGCCGTGTCCGGCCGGCGTTTCCCCAGTGAGGAACGTCGATTGCACCGAACAGGTGACAGCCGGCAGGACCGTACCCAAGGGTGCTTGAAATCCGCGGTCGGCGACCGCGCGCAGGCGCGGCATGTGCGCGAGCAGGCGCGGGGTGAGCCCGACGATGTCGAGCACGACGAGACGAGTCATGCACCGGCCTCCTCAATCAGATCGCGGGCGAACGCGAGCTCGGCGGCGATGCCTGCGGCCAGCTCGGCGTCGTCGCGCGGCCGCTGCGCCGGCGGCAGCACACCCCAGGTGTACGTCTCCACGTCGAAGTGATCACATTCGGGCAACAGCTCCCGGACTGCGGCGCGGGTGACAGCCACTGTCGAGGTGAGCGGCGCGGCCGGGGCGGCATGCAGAGGTACGTGGTAGTGGATCCGCCACGGGCCGGGAAAGTTCAGTTCGATGGCCTCGTCGAGATCATCAGCGGAGAGGCCGGCGGCGCTGCGGGTCTGGTGCAGGAATCGGGGCTCGACATAGTCGTGGAGCACGTCCGAAAACGAGCTCGCTTCGAGCGCCGCCGAGATCTGCACCTTCACGATCGGGATCCCGGCCGACCGCAGCCGGCCGACCGCATCGGCCGGGTCCTCCCAGGCACAGGCCAGGTGGGCCAGGTCGAGGCAGACGCCGATCCACTCGTTGTCCAGCCGGGAAACCTGTTCGACGGCCTGGGCGGTGGTTTCCACGACACAGCCCGGCTCGGGCTCGAGTCCGACTCTGATCGGCCGCCCCGCCACGTCGGAGATCTCGGCGAGCCCTTTGGCGAGGCCGTCGAGCCGCCGGGCGGCGGTGCCCGCGTAGGTGGCGTCCCACGGTGTGCGCCAGGCCAGCGGCAGGGTGGAGATCGAGCCACGCGCCGCGTTGTCCGGCAACAGATCCCCGAGAATCCGGGCGAGATCCAATGTGTACTGCAGCCGGTCCGGCGTGGTCCAGTCGGGGTGATAAACGGCGTTCTTCACGACCGGCGCCTGAAAAGCGGCGTACGGAAAACCATTCAGCGTCACCACTTCGAGCCCGCGGACATGGAGTTCCCGCCGCAGCCTCCGGCGCAACTCCACCGATTCGGCGAGCGCGGAGGCGACCGGCGCCGCCAGCCACAGCCCGAGCCCGAGGACGTCGGCGTCGAGGTGGGCGCGGATCCGCACCGCGTACGTGTCGAGCTGCCCGATGATGCCGTCGAGGTCCTCGGCCGGGTGCACGTTCGTGCAGTAGCTGAGATGCATCGTCAGCTTCCTCCGCGCAGGATCGAGTTGCCGGCGAACGTCGCTTCCGAAGCATTCCGGCCGGCCAGGTCGAGCCGCCCGGATTGGTTGAAGAACGCGACCGGATTACGCCACAGCACCTTGTCAACATCGTCCTTGGTGAATCCGCCTGCGAGCATTTCCTCGGCGGTGCGGACGGTGAGCAGCGGGTCGGAGCGCCCCCAGTCGGCGGCCGAGTTGATCAGGACGCGCTCCAGTCCGTACTCATGAAGGATGGTGACCATCCGGGACGGCGACATCTTGGTGTCCGGGTAGATCGAGAACCCGGCCCACAGGCCGGCGTCGAGCGCGGCCGCGACGGTGAGCTCGTTGAGGTGGTCGAGCACCACTCGCGAGGGATCAATTCCGGACTCGGTGACCACAGCGATGCTGCGTTCGGTACCGCGCGCCTTGTCCCGGTGCGGGGTGTGCACCAGCGCGGGCAGCTCGTGCTCGATGGCCAGGGCGAGCTGCGCGGCGAACACCTCGTCCTCGGCGGCGGTCATCGAGTCGTACCCGATCTCGCCGACCGCTACCACGCCGTCCTTCGCCAGATAGCGCGGCAGCAGGTCGAGCACCGGCCGGCAGCGCGGATCGTTCGCCTCTTTCGGATTGAGCGCGATCGTCGCGTGATGCCGGATGCCGAATTGGCTCGCGCGGAACGGTTCCCAGCCGATCAGCGCATCGAAATAGTCGGTGAAGGACGCCGGTCCGGTGCGTGGCTGGCCGAGCCAGAACGCCGGCTCGACAATGGCGCGGACTCCGGCCGCGGCCATCCGTTCGTAATCGTCGGTCGTACGGGACGTCATGTGGATGTGCGGGTCGAAGATGCGCATCAGGCCCCCAACTGGTCCAGCAATTCTCGGGCGTCGGCCGGCACCTCCCGCCCGGCCGCTTCTCTTTCACGGGCGAACGCCCGCAACATGTCAGCGAGTTCGGCATCCGCCCGCTCGCGCAACCCGTGCACGGCGGTCAGCGGAATGCCCATGAAGACACATTTGAGGACCCCCTGCCGCCATGCGGCAGCATCGAGGACGGTCGCGCACGGTCCGAGCGCGGCGGCCACGAGCCGGGTGTCATTCGTACGCAAGGCGTCGTTCAGCACCGAAACCATGTCGTCGTGCCCCGCCAGCAATGGCATTGCCCTGAGCACGGCCCGTTTCTCGTCCGCGTCGCCGTACCGATAAAGGGTCTCCGCCTCCACGGGCGCCTCGACCAGCATCAATGCCCGCGCGGCCTCGTCCGCCGTCCATCCCGGCGCGACCGATCCACGCCCGCAGCGCCGGCCGGCCGCCGGGAAAAGCCCGCCGATCGCAGCCGGATCCTTACGAATACGGCCGATCGCCTCGTCGAGCCAGCTGTTGGCGCCAAGAGCGTCGCGCAATTCGCTGGGGGTCATCCGGCCGCCTTCCTCAAGAATTCAAGGGATCGGGCCGCCACCGCCGGGCCCGCGTGCGAATGCCGGGGCAATTCCACGGCGACCAGCCCGCGATAGCCGGTCGCCGCCAGCGCCGCCAGCACCGGCGGGAAGTCGATCTCCCCCTCGCCGAACTCCAGGTGCTCGTGCACCCCACGCCGCATGTCGTCGATCTGCACGTTGACCAGGTACGGCCCGGCCTCGATCACCGATTCCGGTACGGGCAGCGGCTCCAGGCAGCGACAGTGCCCGATATCCAGGGTCAGCCCGAACGCAACCGGCTCACCAAGATCAGCATGCAGCCGCCGCCACCCGGCCAGGTCCTCGACGAGCATGCCCGGCTCTGGCTCGAAGCCCAGCGTCACACCCCGTGCGGTGGCGTGCTCGACGATGGCGGCGCAGCCCCGGACCAGTCGGTCCCATTCGTCGTTGATGCCGGACGGAGCGGTCCCGGCCCAGAACGAAACGGCTTCCGCACCCAGTTCAGCGCCGATGTCCACGGCCCGGCGCAGGTAGTCCAGCCGCAGTTCCGGATCGTCGTGCATGAATGTCGGCGAATGCTTGTGCCACGGGTCGAGCAGATAACGCGCTCCGGTCTCGATCACTACAGCCAGCCCGAGCCGCTCCAGATCGGCGGCGACGTCGGCGGTGCGACGGGCGAGATCCGGGGCGAACGGATCGAGATGGTTCGTGTCCAGCGTCAGCGCGACACCTTCGTACCCAAGATCGGCAATGACCCGCAGCGCCTCGGGCAATCGATGGTTGCCGAACCCGTTGGTCCCATATCCGAACCTCGCCCGGCTCATGTCGGCGACACCACCTTCGCGAGGCGTTTCGCGAGCGGCGCGGCGGCGGCGAGCGCGATCGCGGTGATCGGCGCCCCGGCCCGCGCGGTCAGCGCGCCCTGCAGCGGCGGCATCCCGGTGATCCCCGCGCCCACCGCTGCCCGGATCCGCTGCGCGGACGGCTCCGCCGCGGCCTTGATCTGAGCTGATCCGAACCACACGGCGTACCAGGCAGCGAGCGCGAGACTCGCTGCGGCGCCGGCCGATCTTTCCGGTCCTCTGGCCGCAGTGCCGGCCGATCTTTCCGGTCCTCTGGCCGCCGTGCCGGCCGATCTTTCCGGTCCTCTGGCCGCCGTGCCGGCCAGAGCCACTGTTGCGGCCAATGTGGACAGTGGGAGCCCTTTGCCGCCACCGGTGACCTCGCGCTGCGACAGCATGGTCACGACGCCGGTGTGCGCGGCCATCGTCAGTGCCGCAGGAACCGCTGACCGGATCCGTCCGCCGCTCGCCCCGAGCAGCACATCGAGTCCACGACAGACAGCCATCATCGGCGGGCCGGCGGCGGTGTTCTTGGCCCACAGGTCATAAACCCAGACCGAGCCGGCGAGCGGTACCGCCACGGCCGCGGCACGCCGCCCACCGACGAGAGCGGCGATGCCGACCCCGGCCACGGTCAGCCCGGCCGCCACCGCGAGAGCCTGCGCCGGACTGACCCGCCCCGACGGGATGGGCCGCTCAGGGCGTTCCACGGCGTCAAGCTCCCGGTCAGCCCAGTCGTTGGCGGCCATCCCGGCCCAGTAGAGACACACCGAGGCAGCGGCCAGCCCACCGGTACGCGGCCCGAGCCGGCCGGCCGCCGCAGCTCCGGCAACAGCGTCCCCGGGTACCGAGAGCGCCGCCGGAGCCCGAATCAGCTCAGCCAGATCCCGCCACCGAGGCCACGCTGGCTCAGGCATCGGGCAGCTCCCGGGCGAACCCGCTCAGCAGCGCCCACTGGTCGGCCAGCCCGTGCGGAACCTCGCCGAGCGGATCCTTGAAGAAGAACGCGAGCTCGGTCAGCGGCCCGCTGCGCCCCGACGCATGTGCCGCAGCGACAAGACGGGCCAGATCCAGTACGAGCGGAGCGGCCAGCGCCGAATCACACCCGTGCCAGCTGAATTCCATCCGCATGCCGGCACCGAGGAACCCGGTGAACGTGATCAGATCCCATGCCGTCTTGAAGTCGCCGATGTCGTCGACGTACTCGATGAGGCTGTGTCCCTGCGGCTGATATCCGAGCGTCTCCTTGAGAACGCGCTGCTTGCTGCCGGCCTTCGCGGCATTCGCGGCCGGGTCGGCCAGGTTCGCGCCGTCACCGCCACCGAGCAGGTTCGTGCCCGACCAGGACCGCACCCGCAGGTTGCGCATCGCGAACATCGGCGCCAGCACGGACTTCACCAGCGTCTCACCGGTCTTCCCGTCCCGGCCCGCATAGGGCAGCCCTTCGCGGGCGGCAAAATCCTCCAGCGCCGGCAGCCGTGCCCCCGTCGACGGGGTGAAGTCAACGAAAGCGCAACCGGCCCGGAAGGCGGCGTACGCGGCGAGCGCACTGGCCGGTAACACCTGCTCGTCACTCTGGAGTGCCTGGTCGAGCAATGCCGTCGAAGCGTGCGACGGGTGATCAGAAACGGCCGGTTCGGTCGACGACACGTTGATCACCACGACCCTTTCGAGGCCGTGCCGCTCCCGGAACCGAACGATGTCCGCGGCGATCAATCCGGCCGTCGCCCACTGGGTCTCCCCCACCGGCAGCGGCTGGACCTCGCGTTCCTGGGCAACGATTTCGGCGCCGAGCGACGCGACGATCCCCGCCGGCAGCACACCTGCCGCGGCGAGCGACTCGGCTTTCTTCCCCAGCGGAACAGCGGTGATGTCATGCCCGCCGAACACCAGATCGGACAGCGACGGCAGCGCCGCATCCCGAAGCGGCAACGCCTCGGTGACCATCCCGACCGGCTCGGCAAGCCCGGCTCGCACCGCAAGAGCTCCGACGACGCTGGTCACCGCCACCGAGCCACGGGCGCCGATCAGCCATACTCCGACCACCATCCCGACCTCCCCGCAAAGAATCGGTTTCAGTCAATCTTTCACGGGCCGCTCCGGCAGTCCAGGGCACGACGCGATCCCGCCGGTTCCGGATCTCGGCTCGGGCAGGCGGGGGTTCAGACGCGCGAAGGCTCGGAGCGACGGCTCAGGCGGGCGAGATCCGCAGCAGCGCCCACACGATCTTGCCGGTGCTCAGCGCGGTGCAGCCCCAGTGCGACGCCAGCCCGGCGACGATGCGCAGGCCCCGGCCGCTGCCCGCCGGCACGATCGCGCCCGACGTCCCGGGCAGGTTGGTGATCCGGGGCGGCGCCGGGCTCTCATCGCGTACGCCGATGCGCAGGAACACCGGCGTACCGGAGACCATCACCCCGAACCCGGCGCCGGCGTGTTGGATCGCGTTGGTGGCCAGCTCCGACACGACCAGGCAGGCCCGGTCGCGCAGCTGTCCCAGCCCCCAGGCCTCGCACGAATCCCCGACGACTCGGCGCGCCACCGCGACGCTTTCCGGCACCGGCGACAGGTGCTCGCACGCCCAGCGCGGGACACCGGCACGAACCGCCAGCACCGCGTCGTCACGGCGGTCGTAGAGCGCGACCGAGCCACGCTGCGAGCCGAGTTCCCGGACGATCTCGGCGGCCGCTCCGCAGAGCAGCACCGGCACGCCCCAGGTCCGGCTGGCGTGCCGGGTCAGCGCCGGAAGAACGCTGACCGCGGGCCCGGCCACAGGGTGCAGCTCCGACAGGTCCACGACCACGGCCGCCGGGCACTCCGCGGCGGCCCGGCCGACGGCCGCGTTCAGCAGCCCAGCCGTCTCCGAGCTCAGCGTCCCGGAAAACCTGACGGTAGCGAGCCCGGCGTCCAGGTCACGTTCCGTGATGATGTCTGAGCGCACCAGCAAAGTTGACACCTGACGAGACCGCCGGGCAATTCTGTTCCCACGACTACCGCTCGATCCGGTTAATCCCAACGCCTGACCCGCCACCCCCGTCAGTGCGGGACACTTCGTAACATTCTTGAAATGGGAGCGCTCCGATGTAACGATGACGGTCACTGTCTTTCGAGGTGGGATCGCCGATGAAACTGAGAAGGCCCAGCCAGATGTATAAAATGGACCATCTCGTGGATTGAGGTCGCCCAGGCGAGGATCCGGCCGAAGGGTGCGGGCCGCGTCATCAACGGTACGCTGGGCGACCCTCGCGGGCGGCGGGGCCGTCTGGTACGCGGACGAGGTCCTCGCCTGGATCGCAGAGCTGCCCCCGAGTCGATGAAGCGACCCGAGGGCGGAGAGCAGCTCAGAACGCGTTGCGCGTGAGCCGCGACCGGCTCGTCACGCCCGTCACGCGGTCGGCGTGGTCCTTCAGCTGACGCAGGTAACCCTCGGCCTGCTCCTGGTCCTGGTGCACACCGATCGGCGCCGGCGATTGGTGCACGCTGTTCTCGCGGTGCAGGTCCTCGGGTCGCCAGCTGCGCCACCGGGTGGTGCCGTCGATGACGCCTTCCTGGACGTAGCCGATCAGCTGATTGCCGGACTTGACCTCGATCAGTCCTGGCACCTCAGCCCCTCCAGCCGTGCGGCGCGAGCAGCTCACACTCGGTCCGGTACTCGAACGCCCGCAGGTCGGCCTGAACCATCTTCTCGACCAGGTCCTCGATCGACTGTGAACGCACCCAGCGGTACGACAGATGCCGGACAGTGTGGACCGCGTCGAACAGCTCGTGTTTCACGTCCCAGGTGATCCGCCAGCCCGGATGTAGCGGCTCGGTCTGCTCGCACGTCTCAAGCACCCCGGCCGGCCAGCCGAGCCGCTCGGCCTTCAGCCGCCGTAGGTGCCGGGCCAGCGTGTCCGCCGCCGTGATCGTGTGGTTCGCCATGCCGCCTCCGCACCCGAGCTATGAGACCGGCTGCGAGCGGGGGTATTCCATCGACCTGCTCGCCGCCGGAACGGGACGCGACGACGGGCCGTGTTGTGAAAAGCGGGCACCCGCCGCCGCTGACCTGATCGTCACCTGGCGGTGGCGCAATGTGGAGGGCATCACTGTCCGCAGACAGCACGCCAGCGTCCGCAGCCTTGCGGACAGTCAGTCCTTGTCCGCAGGCCTTGCGGCGGTCACCTCTTCGCGCAAATCACCAGCGTCCGGCAGCCCGGATCCCTCGACGCCGGCCACCAGCTCGTCGACGCGCCACCAATTCGACGGCACGACGCGGCCGGACCGGATCGCGACCCGCGCCTCACCGGCGGCCTCATCCGGCCGCGGCTTGTCGCCTGCCAGCAACGCCATGCCGAGGTCGAGGCGGGCCGACGCGATCCGGCGCGGCCGCGCGCCCTCGGCCTCCAGCTCGGCGATGACCTCCCTGGCCACCCGCTCGGCGGCCGGATCACCCGCCCATGCCAGGGTGGTCGCGGTATAGCTGTGCATCTTGCCGGGGTCGTACTGGTAGTGGTGCTCCGGATGCTCCGGCACTGGGCGACGCTCGGCCATCGACTCCACCCGGCGCAGCGCGTCCCGGGTCGCCACCTGGTCACCGAGACGCGCCCACGCCCGACCTTCCTGAGCGGTCGCCTGCACGATCGCCGACCCACCCGGTGGCGCCAGCTCTTGCGCGTGCCGGGACAGGTCCACCGCCCGCCGGTAGTCGCCGCTGGTCAGCGCATCCCAGGCCTGCGTCTCCAGGCACCAGGCGGCGATCTCCGGATGCCCGGCCTGGTCGGCGAGCGCAGTCGCGGTCTCCAGGTGGGCGTCGGCTGCGGCCCGCTGCTGAAGGTCGATGTGCAGGGTCGCTCGCAGCAGCGACAGCCAGCCGCCGGTCACCAGTATCCGCCGGTGCTGCCGCAGAGTTTTGCGTCCGTCGAGGAGCTGGTCGACCATGCGCAGGTATCGGCGAACTTTCGGGATCAGCTCGGCGGGTGGGGTGGTCGCGTACGCCATCGCCATCTTGTCGGCGGCACGCTCGACGCGGGCGAGCACGGTGTCGGTGACGTCGGACGCGAGGGCGCGCTGCTCAAACTCGACCGCCTCCAGCTCGCCTTCGACATCCTCGGGTGCCGGGGTGCGGATTGCCGCGGTGAGCCGGCCGTGGGCGTTGAGGGCGGTGTCGAGTGCTGCGGCGATCTCCCGGGTCGGTCGGCGCCGGCTTTTTTCGAGGTCGCTGATCTGGCTGCTGCTGACGGTGGAGAGCGCGCTGAGCTGCCGGTAGGACAGCCCGGATCGTTCACGGAGCCGACGGAGTTCGCCGGCGAATGCCTGGGTCATCGCCACGTCCCTGCTTGCGGTCAGGGGATGGCGGCCGGGCCGCAAGACACCGGCCGCCATCATCGACGGTACGTCAGGGCAACGATCGACGGAGGTGCGCGGCCTCGCCGGCCTCGTCGTCCCGGTCGAGTGCACGCAGCGTGCTCCCCAAGCCCCACCAACCTCCGCCTCAAACGATCATGCACCCCGGGACAGCCGTGCTCACGCACGGAAGGAACAACTGTGATCGGCGGTGCCGGGGCGGTGGGCGCGCACCGGCCCCGTACCGTCGGATTGGTCTAGAGCAGCCGGCGCGGCACCGCCGCGGCCAAGGCTCCGTAGCCCGCGGGGTTGAGATGCAGGTGGTCGCCTACGTCGTAGGGCGCGGCCAGCTGGCGGGGCGTGGCCGGATCGCGGACGGCCGCGTCGAAGTCCACCACCCCGTCGAACAGGCCGGCTCGGATGGCCGCGTTGACCGCCTGGCGGGAGCGTTCCCGCAGGCCGCCCACGTCGTCGTAGATGTTGCCGCCGAACGGAGTCAACGTAGCTCCCAGTACTCGCAGGTCACAGGCTTGGGCACGCAGCACGATCTGCCGGTACGCCCCGATCAGGTCGGCCACCACCTGCTGCTGATCGGAATCGGTCGCCGGGGCGACGCCGATGTCGTTGACGCCTTCGAAGAGCAGCAGGGTACGGGCGCCGGAGAGAGCGAGCACGTCGCGGTCCAGGCGAGCCAGCGCGTTCGGGCCCAGGCCGTCGCGGAGGACGCGGTTGCCGCCGGCGGCCTGGTTCAGGACCGCCAGGTCCGGATCGCGGAGCCGGGCGAACAACTGGTCCGGCCATCGATCGTTGCCGTTGGTCGTCGACCCGCGTCCGTCGGTGAGCGAGTCGCCGAGCAGAACCAAACCGGAGACGGCGGCGAGGACCTCGACGCCGCTGATCAGGTACCAGTGATCGGCAGGAACCGCGCCGGTCACATCAGCAGCGCCGTGCTGGTCGCCGTTGACCAGCCACGACGTGGTTCGGGAACCGGGATGCGAGGTCAGCGCGGTGCTCGCGATCCCGGGCGACGAATACAGCGAGATGGTCAGATTCGCCCCGGCGAGCAGCGGCAGGTCGACCGGATCGGAGACCATCTGCGCCCCGACCGGTATCACCATCGACGGCCGGCCGCCGAACGTCAGCGGCCGGGTGCTGCCGGGCCGGATCGCGGACACCCCGGCCCGGCCGTCGACCGGCAGCGCCACTGCCGCCGCGGTGATCGGCATGTCAGCGCCGCCGAACGCGTTGGAGAAGCGGACCCGCAGCTTGCGGCCGCCCGCGGTGATCCGGACGGTTTGCCGCAGCGTCGTGTCGTTCAATGCGGCAAACGGCGCGGGCGGCATGTTGTGCGGTTCGGTGAGCTGCGGCATCG
Organism: Actinoplanes sp. CA-015351; assembly: GCF_050955685.1. NCBI lineage: Bacteria > Bacillati > Actinomycetota > Actinomycetes > Micromonosporales > Micromonosporaceae > Actinoplanes > Actinoplanes sp. CA-015351. Next base: position 3,632,589 of record NZ_CP192102.1, on the reverse strand, counting down.
CGGTCCAGGTGTGCGACCAGCGGGGCAGCGGGCCGGGCATTCCCCGGCTGACCAGGACGGTCGAGGCGGCGGCGCCGGTCGACGTGAGCAGGGTGCGGCGGCGCATGTCAGAACCTCCGGCTCTCGACGGGCCCGAGGTAGCTGTACTCGACGCCGCCCGTGTCGACGACGAGCCGTTGCAGGATCACGGTCGGATCGACGGCCTCGAAGGTCAGGGTGTGCAATCCCGGACGCTGGACTACGTGCGTAGTAGTAGTGACATTGACGTTGTCGGATGTGTTGCGGGCCCACTGCCGGTTCATCGTGGTGTCGTCGGCGCCGGTCGCGGCGATCACGTCGATGGTCTGTGGCGCCTGACCGTCGAGCGACACCGCGTACCGCAGACCGCTTGTGGGCAGCACGTTGTTGCGCGGCGACAGATGTGCGGAGATCTTCACGGGCCCGGTGGTGGTCAGCGTGAGCCGGTATTCGAGACGGCTGCCGCCGGTGACCGCGGCCATCCCGTTGCCGACCTTGCCGATGTTCGGAAGCAGTCGCCAGTTTCCCGAACTACGGTCGTAGTGATCCGCGTCGACCGTCACGTGCCCGCCCGCCTCGGCGAAACCCTGCGGCCTGAGCGCGGGGTTACGCACCGCGACGCGCACGCTCTGCGTGCCTCCCGGCCCTTCGATCATGATGGGTACGGTCGTGAGCCCTCCCGGAGCACGCCGCCAGTCGACGGTCACCGCCACCCGGACCTGCTCGTCCACCCGGCCGGACGCCGGGGTGACCGTCAGCCACCGAGCTCCGGTGCTGATCCGGTAATCAAAAGCGGTCGTCCCCTTGTTGTAGATCTCGAAGTACCGCTCCCGCCCGACCTGCCACGGGCTGAGCTCCGGCAGCGCCGCGTCGACACCCATCGCGGCTGCCGGCGGCACCTCGATGCGCTTCAGGTGCGGATAGATCTCGTCGGGCAGCGCCACATGGTTGTCGGTCTGCGGCTGCTGCCAGGACGCGTTGTTGTACCGCTCGGCGTTTCCGTACCCGATCTTCGGCTGGGTCTGCCAGCCCGCCCATTTCCCGCCGGCGATGCCGCTGTTGTAGCGGTCGCTGAGCGCCTGGTCCTCGGCGAACCGGGCCTCGGCCTCGGCGGCCAGAGCATTCGTGGCGGCCCGGCCCTGCGCCGCGTAGCGAAGGTTGGCGAATTGGGCACGGCGTAGTTCGTACAGATTGGCGGTGGCCTGCACCTGGTAGTCGACGAGCTGGAAATACGCGTCCTGTGCCGCGGCCGGAACGCGCCGCCTGATCCGATCGGCCGCCAAGGCGAGCGCCTGCCATTCGGCGACAACCCGGTCCATCTCAGCGGGCTCGTACGGGTTCTCCTGGTCGTTGTAGACCACGTTCGCCGCGTCCCCGGTGATCCGGCGGTTCAGCAGTTCGGGCTTGCGGCGCGACTGCAGCCGGCCGTACTCGGAAAGCACCTCGGCGATCCCCGGCGCGAGTTGCGGGCCGAAGTTCTCCGCGGCGTACTGCCTTTCCCACTCGCCGATCCGGGACAGCGGCATCGCGTCCGGGTTCCACGCGTAGTCCAGGAAGAACTGGGTGGGCAACTCCTCGTTCTTCAGGTCGCCGACGTTGACGACCCAGAGCCGGTCGACGCCTTTCGAGTACGACAGGTGCAGCTGCTCCCAGGCATTGACCAGGTTCGTGGTGTCGGCCCACTTGTAGTTGCGGCCCTCGCCGACGTAATCGAAGTGGTAGTAGAGCCCGTACCCCCCGCTGCGCTGCGGCAGACCGGCGTGCGGGAGTTTCCGCATGTTGCCCCAGTTGTCGTCGCAGAAGACGACGGTGACGTCGGACGGCGGCTGATAGCCGGACACCCAATAACGCTGCACCTCTTTGTAGAGGGTCTGCACCTGCGGCGCCGAGGTCAGCCCGAATTCGGCGAGAATGGCGCGCTGGGTGTCGATGATCGAGCTCATCAGGTCGATGCCGTCGCCGTCGGGCAGGCTGACGTCGCCGTTGCCGCGCATTCCGAGGGTGATGACGCCTTCGAAGCCCTCCTCCTTCATCCGGCGGGCACCGTCGCGCCAATAGGCGACGATCGCGTCCCGGTTGCGGCGGAAACTCCATTCGCCGGTGCCGCCGTACGGGTCGCTGCCCGGGGTGACGATCGTGCCGTTCGCGTCGCGGACCGCCGCTTTCGCGTGCCGGTTCCACTCCTCGATGCCGCGCATCATCGGCGCCTCGTGCGAGGTGCCCATGACCACGCCGTAACGACTCGCGGTCTCGTGGTTGACCGGGTCGTCCTCGGCGAACGCCCTGCCCCACACGGCCGGCCAGAGATAATTGGCCTTGAGCCGCAGCATGGTCTCGAAGACCTTCGCGTAATAATCGGCGTTCAGCCCACCGGAATAGCCCGGCGCTTTCCCCGGTCCGAAGTAATTCGGCGCCCAGGTCCCGGTCGCCGGATTCTCATCGTTGATGAAGAACCCGCGGTACTTCACCTTCGGCGTGCCCTGGGTGTGCCGGCCCGGAAGGGCGTAAAGGGCATCGGCATGCGGGACCGGAACGTCGTCCCAGAAATGCCACGGCGAGACGCCGATGCGCCGCGACACGTCGTAGACACCGAAAATGGTGCCTCGCTGGTCGCTGCCGGCGATCACGAAGGCGCGCCGGACGCCGGGCAGCGGGTTCTCGACGACCTGCTGGAGCGAGGTCTCCCATTTGCCGGCGATACCTCGGACGTCGAGTTTGCCGGCTTTCACCAGGCGATCAACGAGAGCGCTTCGTCCGAGCGTACCGATGATGATTTGATCTTGGTTTTTGACAACGCTGCCCACTAGCGGCGTGATTCCGGTGGCCGAAGCCAGGTCGGCCTGCAAGTCGGCGGCCACCCGGGTGACGCCGGCGTGGTCGGCGGGATCGACCACGATCGGTGCGGCCGCGCCGTTCGCGACGAGCGGGAAACGGCCCGGTCCGGGTTCGGTGGCGATGTAGCTGGCGGTTCGGGGGACGGCGGCTGCCTGCGGCGCCGCAACCGCGGGGACGGTGGTTGCGGCGAGCGCGACGGCGGCGAGGACAGCGAGGGGACGGGTTCGCATGTGTACGCCTCCGAAAGTTTCGGAAATGTTTCGCGCTGACGTCCGCAACATATAGCCGTCGATCTATGGCGTCAAGCTGTCGTCTCCGCCGCTCCGCACGGGCATGCTCACCCGTCAGCAGCCGATCGTTGCCTGGGCGGCTCCGAAACTTACGAGCGAATACAGATCATGTCGCTCGTGGGCCAGATGCCTTCCCCGGTCACCGTCGCCAGGCCTCGCGGATGTTGACGAGCAGCACCAGCAGGGCGCCGGCGAAGAAGCCGAACGTCACCACGTAACGGCCGTCGTGGTAGAGCACCACCAGGCCCACCACCGCCACGCAGGCGATCAGCAGGCGGACCAGCACGGCCAGAAACTTCTTCCGGACCAGGCCCTCGAAGATCAGCAGCGCCAGCAGCAGCCCGAGGGCGGTCTCCTGACCGGAAATGTTCAGCGGCGAGGCAACCGCGCCGATCGCCCACAGGATCAGCGGGGTGCTCAGCACGGCCCACCACGAGCGGGCGCGGCCGAGGAAGCCGGCGGCCGGTTCCATCGGCAGCCGACGATGCAGCAGGTGGGCGTGCGGGTCGTCGGGGACGGTCGCGGCGGTGATCGTGCGATGCAGGTCGTCGGCCAGGCGGGTTCGTTCCATCCGCAGGTGGAGCAGCTTCTGCTCCTGGCCGACCAGGGCGCGTACCTCCGGTGCCGCGGCGGGCAGGCCGGCCGCCGCGACAGCCAGCTCGTGCCGCATGGAGCTGATCTCCTGGTCCAGCTCGGCGAGCCGGTCCCGGTCCTTCTGGGTACGGATCCCGGCGTACTCCCGTTCGGCGGCGCGATTGGGTACGACTTTCGCAAGCCCCGCCCAGCCGACCGGATCTGCCCACGACTGGCGGACGGTGCCGTCGCGGGAGTACCGGGGGCCGGCCGGACCACGCTCGCCCCCGAGGCGATCGCGGGTGTCCCGCCCCCACAGGCCTCGGAAATCGCGTACCCACGGGGTGTCGTCGCCGATCACCACGGGGTGCCAGGCCTCGGCCTGACCGGGACCGATCGCCCGGCCGTCGCCGCGGGCGTAGTCGACGTACGGGATGCCGACGGTCCGCTGGTCCTCGGCCGACCAGGGCGCGAGGAGCCGGGCCGACCAGCGCAGGGCGTCAACGAGGCCACGCAGCCGCGGTGGTCGTACCGTGATCAGGTAGTCGCCGGGCAGGTACGCGCCGGAGTGTGATCCGGCGCCGACAAAGACCACCGGGTGCCGGCCGTCGACCACGGTGAGGTCCGGGTCGTCCCAGCGCCGCCGCAGGTCGTCGCCGGTCTCCTCGTGCGCGGAGAAGACCACCCAGGACGGCTTCGGCAGGCCGTCCTGATCGGGCTCGGCGCTGGCGTCCAGATATACGGTGACCTGTTCCCAGTCGGCCTCGTGCTCGTTGACGCCGCCGAACGCCGAACGCCAGTTGTTGAAGCTGTAGAAGTACCAGTACTGCAGGACGATCCACGGGTCGTCGCGCAGCACCCGTCCGTAATAGATCGGCCGTGACGGTTCCAGGTGGTCGCGCTGCAGCAGGAACGAGTGCGCGGCGCTGCCACCGGGAACGCTGCCACGAAACAGCAGCGAGAACCGGTTGAGCGTGTCGACCAGGCGCGCGGTCAGGCCGACCGAGGCGAGCCGGCTGGCCCGGGCCAGGTGCGGCGGGCGGTCCCGCAACGGGATGTGGGTGAGCTTCTCGTCATTCTCGATGCCCGACAGTGACAAGCCCAGGCCCTGCTCACCGCCGCCGGCCTCGGCCAGGTTGTCCAGGCTCAGCCGGCCCGTCTCGACGGTGCAGACCGGGCTCGTGCCGGGCTCGTTGCGCCACAGGCTGGACTTGCTCACATACCTCTCGACCGAGACCGGGTAGAAGTACTCGCCCTCGGTGAACCTGGCCACCGGCTCGTAAGCACGCAGCAGCCGCAGGTCGTCCGCAGTCCCCAAGCCCGTTCGTCCCTTCGGCGATCAGTGACGGGTGGAGGTTATCCGGAGCCCTGGACATCGACGCCACGGGTGCATATTCTCCGGCTATCGGATAGTCAACAAATTTACTATCAAGGGGGCCCGGATGCACGCCTTCCGTCAAGCGGTCGAGGCTCGTGACTCCACCGCGATCGAGGCTCTGCTCGCCGACGACGTGGTGTTCACCAGCCCGGTGGCCTTCCAGCCGTACCCGGGCAAGCCGATCACCGCGGCCATCCTGCGCGGCGCGATGCGCGTTTTCGAGAACTTCCGATATGTACGCGAGATCGGCGCGGACGGGGCCGCTGATCACGCGCTGGTCTTCCAGGCCACCGTCGGCGGCAAAGACGTCACCGGATGCGACTTCGTGCACGTCAACGAGGCCGGCCTGATCGACGACATCATGGTGATGGTCCGGCCGTTGTCGGCGGCCCATGCCCTGGCCGATGCCATGAATGCCCAGTTCGACCAGATCAAGCGGGAAGCAGTTTCTTAGCCCGTACCCCGGCAGTGAAAAGCCGGTCCCGCCGCGGAGCGGGACCGGCTCGGTGAAGCGTGGGTCAGTCGAAGGTCGGGGTGGTTCCGCATTTGACGCCCTGGTTCAGGCAGGTGCGGACCAGCGGGCCGAGAACCGCCGGGTCCCAGCCGTTCATCATGTCCATGTGGGCCGATGAGGGCAGGCCGGAAGCGAGTTTGAAGCCTTCGCCGCCCTGCGACTCATAGGTGAACAACTCCGAGATCGACGGAATGGCGACCGGGAATTTGCCGCTGGCGCAGGTGCCGTCCGGGCCGGTCGGGCCGACGTGCGATTTGTGGTCCGGCGAATCGACGTGCTTGCCGTCCCAGCAGTCCGGGAACGTGATCGAGATGATCAGGCGTCCGCCCGGGGCGCATTTCGGCCAGTTGCCGTCGGCGCTGCGGCCGGTTTCGGCGGCGCCGGCGCACCAGAACTGGTTGATGCCCGAGTTCTTCGGCGTGGGCTCCTGGCGTTTCGCGTCACCGGCGATCATCACGAGGCCGGGCGGGAGGATTTTCGTCGTGCTCGGGTCCTTGAGACGCGATCCGTAGTAGATCCGGAAGCCGTTCAGCGGGACCGGTTTGCCGTTCTGGGTCAGCTGCGGCATCCAGTACGCGGAGTTGTCGCCCTTGGTCTGGCAGCTGGTGGATTTCGCGGCCAGCAGGTCCTTGGTGGTGGTGCTCGCGCCGATGACGTCCGGGCCGAAGAAGGTGTGCATGTGCGAGGCGCCGGGCAGGTTCGGGAAGACGATCGCGTCGTCCGGGGATTCTTTGGCGATCGTGCAGTTCACGTGGAACTCGGGTACTTTCACCGGGTTGTTCTTGATCGGAGCCGGCTTCAGTTTTTCGAAGTCGGCGAGTTGCTCTTTCCAGAGCGCCTGGTCGACGTCCACCCAGCCGCCGGCGGGTATTGTCGCCGTTTTCGTCGGGGCTGCAGTCGGCGCTGTTGTCGGGGCTTTTGTTGGAGCTTTTGTCGGCGTCACGCTCGGATCTTTTGTCGGATTTTTCGTGTTATCCGGCAACAGTTTGAACCAGTTGATGTTGACGAAGTCGGAGGTGGCGTTGCTCTTCATCACCGCGACCACGTTCTGCTTGCCGGAGGCCGGCTTCGCGGTGGCGGTGACCGTCACCCATTTCTGCCAGCCGCCGGTCTTCGCGACCGGGATGGTGGCCAGCAGCGCCCCGGTCGGCGTGCCGGTACGCAGCTCGATCGTGCCGCCGGCCGTGTTGTCCGACGCGATCCGGGCGGCGACCGTGGCGCCGACCTGCACGCCGTCGTAACGCAGCCAGTCGCCGCCCGCCAGCCAGCCGACGTTCGTGCCGCCGCCGGTGTCGCCGGTGCTCTCGGTCTGCGCGCCGGACTGGGCGGAGAACGCCTCGGCCTGAAGGGCGCCGGGAATCGCGGTCCCGGTCTCGCCGGCGTTCGCGGTGGCTATGTAGATGCCGCTGGCGGCCACTGTCCCGGTGACGGTGACGGCGAGTACGGCTCGGGTGGCACGGCGACGATTTTTCGGGTTGGCGGGTGCGACGTGCTGAGGGTCAGTGCGCATTCCGGTCCTTTTGTTTTGGCGTGTTCGGACAGGAGTATGCACAGGTCAGAGGTGGTATTCAACTGCCTGCGAAAGACTTCAGAATGGCCTCGCAGGTGGCCGCGAAATCATCGCTCGATAACAGTTTTTCTTTAATTTTGGCTTAAGGCCGGGAAGGCGGGGTAGACGACACTTGTGCATGTCGTTATCACAGGAGCATCCAGCGGGGTCGGCCGTGCCACCGCGCTCGCGTACGCCAGGGAAGGCGCCCGGCTCGTCCTGGCCGCCCGTTCTCCGGCGGCCCTCGACCGGGTCGCGGCCTCGTGCCGCGAACTCGGCGCCGAAGTCCGGGTGGTGCCCGCCGACGTGACCCAGCCGTCGACGCTCGATGCGGTGGCGTCCGCGTTCGGGCAGATCGACGTCTGGGTGCACACCGCGGCGGTGATGGCGTACGGACGGTTCGAGGATGTTCCGGCCGAGGTGTTCAACCGGGTCATCGAGACGGATCTGACCGGCTCGGCAAACGTGGCCCGGGTGGCGCTCGCCCGGTTCCGCGCCCAGGGACATGGGGTGCTGGTCTTCGGCGGTTCGCTGCTGGGGACGGTCGTCACGCCGTACACAAGCTCCTATGTCACCAGCAAGTGGGGCGTGCGAGCTCTGGTACGCGCACTGCGGCTGGAAACCCGCGACGCCTCCCGCATCCACGTCTGCCTGGTCTCCCCCGGTTCGGTGAACACGCCGATCTACCGGACGGCCGCCAACTTCGCCGGTCGTTTCGGACAGCCGCCGCCTCCGGTGGACTCCCCCGAGAAGGTGGCGGCGGCGATCGTCCGGTGCGCCCGGCACCCACGAGGAACAGTGAGCGTCGGGCTGGCCAACAAGGTGATCCAGTTCGGGTTCGTGGCGCTGCCCGGGGTCTACGACGTGATGGTCGGGCCGCTCATGCGGCTCGCCGGCCTGTCCCGGGAAAAAGTGGCACCGCACCACGGAAACGTCTTCGAGCCACTGCCGGCCGGAGAGCCACTGCCAGCCGGAAAGCCACTGCCGGCCGGAAAGTCACTGCCGGCCAGCCACTCGTGATCAGATGGGCCAGACGGCTCGGACAGTTCCGGCCGAGGACTCGCCCTGGCGCAGGCCGGCCCGGACGGCAGCCGATCGCTTCGTCGGGTCCATGAAGTTGGCGCCGTACGCCTCCATCGCCGCCTCGTCCGGCTCGATCAGCAGCGTCTTGCCGGCGCCGGTCGAGGCCATCTCGGCCAGGATGCGGTCCTTGCCGAACGATGCCATCGGGGCGATCACCACCAGGTGATCAGCACCGGCGGCAAGGTCGGCTCCGGCGCCGAGGCGCACTCCCCCGTCGATGTAGCGCCGGTCGCCGATCGTGACCGGCGGCATCAGGGCCGGCACCGCGCAACTCGCCGACACCGCCTGGAGCAGGGGTGCGCCGGACGTCCGGTCGAGGACCACGTCACGGCCGTCGGTGGCGTCCACGACCGTGATCCGCAGGTCCCGGTCGGGCCAGTCGCTGATCGGCAGCAACGGTTTCATCCGGGCGACGTAGGTCGTCTCGTCCTGGTTCGGCGCGGCCAGGGCCATCGCGCCGACCTGGGCTCGGGCCTCCTGCGGCGGGATGGCCGGGTCCGCCAGCACCGCGAAAGCGGCGAGCACCCGGCCCATGCTTCCACCGCCGCCGCTGCTCGGCCGCTCCTGCACCTCTTTCTCCTGTTCAGCCACGGCGGCTTCGAGGTCAACGCCCGCGGCCAGCAGGGTGCCCACTATCGAACCCGCGGACGTGCCGATGATGATGTCGGCGTCACCGAGGGAGACACCGGAACGCTGGAGGCCGCAGAGCAGGCCGAGATGCCAGGCGACGCCGGTCACGCCACCGCCGCCGAGTACCAGAGCTGTCGTCACCTACCGGACAGTAATCGAGGTTCACCACCGATGGTTATCGGCAGTATTGCCGGCCGGGCAGCCCGATGACCAGCGCCAGGCCCACCGTCAGGTGCATGCCGACCAGCGCCAGCACACTGTGCAGGTCCGCGCCGCTGCCGATCGGCCCGGCCAGCGAGATCAGCAGCACGATCGATGCGATGATCCGGAAAGTCCGGGCCGGGCGCCCCGGCTTCTTCTCCAGCAGGGCCAGCAACCCCCAGGCCGCCAGCCCCGCGACCAGCGCTGTGGCAACCACGGCGACCGGCCCGACCCGCTGATCCGACTCGCCCTGGTGGATGGTGATCGTCCCGTTGACCGCCCACAGAAGCAGGGATCCGGCAGCGCCGGCAGCAACGGTGATCATTCGGCCGGCGGTCCGGTTACCCAACAACGTCTCATTCGTCATGCCGATGAGCATCGATGCGCACCCCACCGGCACACATCGGGCCGGCGGCAGCCCCGCGTACAACTTTGGATGGTGTCGCCGCCTCCCGCCCGCCGGTTAGCCTCGGCCGGTGATCAGGTCCCGCCACGAAATCGCCGCCGTCGCCGTCAATCTCGGCGCGTCCGGTGTGCTGATCGCCGTGACGATCCTCGGTACCTGGGCGGAGCGCGTACCCGGCCCGCTGCTCGCGCTCGATCTCACCGCCGGCGTGCTGAGCTGGCTGATCACACCCTGGCTGCTGTGCCGCCCGGTCCAGGCCACCGCCGTGCTCACCCTGCTCGCGGCCATCTCGCCGGCGGCCACGCCGCCGGCCACGATCGGCGCGCTCCAGGTGTCGCTGCGCCGGCCCCCGAAAACCGCGATCTTGGTGGCGGTCACCGGAGTTGCCGCGCATGCGGTCCAGGGTCTCTGGAGGATCAACAGCGGGATCTCGTACGGGTGGTGGCTCGTTCTGATCAGCATTGGGTACGGTGCACTGCTCGGCTGGGGTGCCTGGGCTCAGGCACGGGCGGCGCTGATCCGGTCGTTGCGCGAGCGGGCCAGTCGGGCCGAGGCCGAGCAGGGGCGGCGGGTCGCCGAGGCGCGCATGCTGGAACGCCGCAAGATCGCCCACGAGATGCACGACGTGCTCGCCCACCGGTTGTCGCTGCTCGCCACGTTCGCGGGCGCGATCCAGTACCGGCCGGACTCCTCCCCCGAGCAGCTGTCCCGGGCGGCCGGCGTGGTCCGGGACGGCGTACACCAGGCTCTTGAAGAACTGCGCGAGGTGATCACGATCCTGCGCGACGACGATCTCGGTGACGCCGACGGTGGCCGGCCGCAGCCGGTGCTGGCCGACCTGCCGCGCCTGGTCGAGGAGTCCCGGGACGCGGGCGCCGAGGTGCTGCTGCGTCAGGAGGTCGACCAGCCCGGCGAGGCGCCGCCGGCGGTCGCGCGTACCGCGTACCGGGTAATCCAAGAGGGACTGACGAACGCGCGCAAGCATGCCGCCGGGGAGCGAGTCACGGTGGTCCTTCGCGGCGGTCCCGGGCGCGGTCTGGAGATCTTGGTGAGCAACCCCTTGGGTACGGAACCGCCGGGCTGGTCCGGAGGCGCCGGTCTGGTCGGGCTCACCGAGCGGGTCGGCCTGGCCGGCGGGCAGCTCGACCACCAGGAGGTAGGCGGCGAATTCCGATTGCAGGCGTCGATACCATGGCCGGCGTGACCCCACCGGTACGCGTGCTCATCGTCGACGACGACGCCCTGGTACGCGCCGGTCTCACCATGATGCTCGACGGCGCACCCGGCATCGCGGTGGTCGGCGAGGCCTCCGACGGCGACCAGGCACAGGCCGCCGCCGACAAGCACGCGCCGGACGTGGTGCTGATGGATCTGCGGATGCCCCGCATCGACGGCATCACCGCCACCCGCCGGCTGCGGGCCCGGCAGCGGCCGCCCGAGGTCATCGTGCTGACCACCTTCGACAGCGACGACAACATCCTGCACGCGCTGCGCGCCGGGGCCAGCGGTTTCCTGCTCAAGGACACCCCACCGGCCCGGATAGCCGAAGCGGTCCGCCAGGTCGCCGCGGGCGAACCCATCCTGTCGCCCCGGATCACCCGCCGCCTGATGGACCGGGCAGCAGTGCAGGCCGGCGCGTACGCCCACGCCAAGGCGACACTGGCCGGCCTGACCCCGCGCGAACGGGACGTCGTCGTCGCGATCGGCCAGGGCAGCAACAACGCGGAGATCGCAAAGTCGCTGGACATGACGGTGGCCACCGTGAAGACCCACGTGTCGCGCATCCTGATGAAGCTGGGGCTGGACAACCGTACCCAGATCGCGCTGCTCGCCCATGACGCAGGTTTCGCCTGAGCGTCAGCTTCCGCTCACCCGTACTCATGATGACTGAAGTGATATGGACCGGGCGGTGAGGCATTCGCTCACACTGATTCCTGTATAGACAGCCCGGCGAACGGAGTCCCCCATGCCCGGTCGAGCACGCCAACGGCGCGTCATAGCGCTGTCCATCCCCGCCCTCTCAGGCGTGTTAGTCCTGCTCTTCTCGTTGATGACCGCCCCGGCGTCGGCGGCTGCCGCGCTGACCGTCGCCCAGGCGATCGCCGGCCAGAGCGGAACCGGCACCGTCGTCGGATACGTCGTCGGCGAGCCCACCGCCACCAGCACCGTGCGGTTCAGCGCCTTCACCGGCGACACCGCGATCGCCATCGCCGACAGCAAGACCGAGACGAGCACGACAAAGATGCTGTACGTGCAGGTCACCAGCGCGTACCGCGCGTCGTTCGGGCTGCTGACCAATCCGTCGCTGATCGGCAAGGCGGTCACCGTGACCGGCACGCTGACGGCCTATTTCTCGCACGCCGGGCTGAAGTCGCCGACCGCGATGACGGTCGGGGCGACCGCCACCACATCCCCCACGACCACGGCGACGGCAACGGCAACCGCCACCGCCTCCCCGACGTCCTCCTCGTCGACTGACGCGTATTACGCCAACGCGCTCGGGAAGTCCGGAACCAGTCTCAAGAACGCGCTGCACACCATCATCTCCAGCAATGTGACAACGCTGTCCTACGACGGGGTGTGGAACGCGCTGAAAGTCACCGATCAGGACCCGGCGAACTCGGCGAACGTCATTCTGCTCTATTCCGGAACCAGCCGGTCGAAGACGCTCAACGGCGGCAACAGCGGAAACTGGAACCGCGAGCACGTGTGGGCGCAGTCGCACGGCGACTTCGGAACGGCCAACGGCCCGGGCACGGACCTGCACCACCTGCGGCCCGAGGACGTCACCATCAACGCGGTACGCGGCAACAAGGACTTCGACGACGGCGGAACCGCTGTTTCGGGGGCGTCCGGGAACTACACGGACTCGGATTCCTGGGAGCCCCGGGACGCGGTGAAGGGTGATGTCGCGCGGATGCTGTTCTACATGGCGGTGCGTTATCAAGGTGACGACGCGTGGCCGGACCTCGAAGTCAACAACGCGGTGAACAACGGGTCGAACCCCTATATGGGGAAGTTGTCGACGCTGGTGCAGTGGAATGCGGAGGATCCGCCGAGTACTGCGGAGAAGAGCCGTAACCAGGTGATTTACAGCAGCTACCAGCACAACCGAAACCCGTTCATCGACCACCCGGAGTGGGTGTCCTCAATCTTCGGCTGACGGGTTGGGCGGCGGGCGAATAACGTTCGGGCGTTCGGGCGTTCGGGCGTTCGGGCGTTCGGGCGTTCGGGCGTTCGGGCGTTCGGGCATTCGGGCATTCGGGCATTCGGGCATTCGGGCGTTCGGGCGTTCGGGCGCTCGTGGCCGTCGGAGCGGCGGTGAGCGCACGCACGAGCGGTTTGCGTGCGTTCACCGCCGCTTTTCGCGTGCGTCTACCGCGTGCATCTACGCCCAGTCTGTAAGCGTTTTGTGTGCGTCCGCCGCCCCCTGCAGATAGGGGTAAATGGGTGCGTCCATCGCCGCTGTAGGTAGGCGTAATGCGTGCGCCGATCACCCCCAGACAGGCAATCTTGCGTCCGTCAGATCCGGCGGTTCGACAGGTCCGTCAGGTCCGTCAGGTCCTACACGGCGGGCGGTGACGAGGGCGCACACAACGGACGCTTCGCGTGGATGAAGTCACACGTAACGACATTGTGCGACTTCACCTACGCCAGGGCCGAGATAGGAGCTCACACAGGTACTCGGTGTGACCTCATCAACGCCGCCCGGCCCCTAGGTGTGCCCGGATCGAGGTCAGGCCGAAAGCACACGATCGGCCCGGACCAAGGCAAGATCGCCAGACGGGTAGGCGCGCAGCATCGTGCCGCCCGCCGCACGCCGGCCCTTCCAGGTCGATAGTGTCCGACTTTCCTCGATCTTGTCGAGTTTCCCGAACACGGCGCCGCTCAAGTCACCAAGATCGACGGCGGGTTGCCCGATCTTGTGGAATCCCCGCAAACGGTTCGGGAAAGTCCACAAGATCCGAAGCGGAGGCCGCGCGAAGACGTGCGGCTGGCGGTTGCCGGCTGGGCCCCGATCGCAGAGCCTGTAGGCGAAGCGAGAGCACACAGTGGGCGCCGGCCACGGCGGGACGTGAGCACACGGTGGGCCCGCGGCAAGACTGGACGGAAGCACACGGTGGACGGCGGCCTCCGCGAGACAGAAGCACACCGTGGGCACGCAGCAAGGCGAGACGGGAGCACACCGTGGGCCCACAGCAACGCGAAACGGGAACACACCGTGGGCCCTCGGCAAGGCTGGACGGGAGCACACCGTGGGCCCTCGGGGGTGCGCCGTAGCCCGGATAGGCCATCGGGCTCCGATAAGGCCGGCGCGTCAACGCAGGTTGGACAGGTGGTCGTGGAGGGTCTGGGACAGGGCAGCGCTCTGCGCGGTCAGCTCCGCCTCGGTGACAACCGGCTGCTCCAGCTGGACGATGATCGAGACGTATCCGTTGCCGGAGGACGTCGACGCCTCGGATGAGCCGGTTCCGTCGGCGGCGGCGACGGCCTCGCTCTCGAAGCCCTCCAGTGCGACCACCGGAGTCCCCTTGCCCTCGGCGTCGGCGCGCGAGGCCCGCACCCGGTCGGACGCGCTGTCCACCGCTCCCGCCACCCGGTCGATCTGCACCTGGGTGAGCACGGCCGTCCCCTCGCCGGGCGTCCCGTAGACGCAGAAGATCGAGAGCACCTCGGCCTTGTCGATCTTCTCCGGCGCGCCGAGCTGTGCGAGACCAGCGAAGTCGGGCGCCGTCAGCGCCGGGCAGTCCACCGCGAGAGACTGCCACGCGGTCTCCGCCTGCGCCGGCGCCGCGTCGTCCGAGCATTGCTAATCGATGCGTTCCGTTGGTCCGGCCCCGGGAACCGCGTGCTCGGCTGCCCCCTCTAAGCGAGACGAGACGAGACGAGACGAAACGAAACGAAACTAGGCGAAACGAAACTAGACGAGGCGAGGCGTTGCGTCCCACTCAATGACGTGGCTACCCGACGACGCGGCCGCGCACCTCGCCCAGCCCGATCGTCGTGCCGCCTTCGCCCGGGGCCGTCGCGCGGATCACCACCTCGTCGCCGTCCTCCAGGAAGGCGCGGGTCGACCCGTCCGGCAGCACCAGAGGCTCCTGACCGTTCCAGGACAGTTCGATGAGGGAGCCCGGTGAGCCGCCGCTGATCGTGCCGGAGGCGTACAGGTCGCCGGTCCGCAGGGACGCGCCGTTCACCGTGAGGTGGGCCATCATCTGGGCGCCGGTCCAGTACATCGTGTCGAACGACGGCGTCGAGATCAGGTGGCCGTTCAGCCGGACCTCCAGGTGCACGTCCAGGCCCCACGACGGCGTCTTCTCGTCGTCCAGGTAGGGCTGCAACGGCACGGTCCGCTCCGGCGGCGCCACCCGGGCATGGTCCAAAGCGGCCAGCGGCACGATCCACGGTGAGATCGACGTGGCGAAGCTCTTGCCGAGAAACGGGCCCAGCGGGACGTACTCGAACGCCTGAATGTCGCGCGCCGACCAGTCGTTGACCAGGCAGACACCGAAGACGTGCTGATCAAAAGAGGTCAGCGGCACCGGCTGACCGAGCACCGACGGCACGCCGACGACAAAACCCAGCTCGGCCTCGATGTCGAGTCGTTGGGACAACCCGAAAACAGGACGCTGACCGCTCGGGCGGACGATGTCAGTTCCGGACACCACCACCGTGCCGGCCCGGCCGTGATAGCCGATCGGCAGGTGCTTCCAGTTCGCCGTAAGCGGTTCCTGCCCCGGCCGCAAGATCCGCCCGAGGTTGGTGGCGTGCTGCTCGGAGGCGTAGAAGTCCACGTAGTCGGCGACCGTGAACGGCAGGTGCAGCACCGCGTCGCCCGCCGCGACGAGGTGGCCGCCGAGCAGGTCGCGATAGACCTCTTCGGTCACCCACATGGTCAGCTGCGCACGCAACTCGGCCCAGATGGACGGTCCGGCGGCGAGCAAGGCATCCAGCGACGGCCCGGCGACAGCGGACATCAGCCCCGGAGCGAGACGACGCACGGCCGCCGGCAGGTCGATGATCGAATGACCGATAGCGACACCGACGCGCGGATGCGGATCAGCGGCCGTGCTGAAAACCCCGTAAGGCAGGGTCGCCACACCGAACGGATGGTCGACCGGGACATCAAGCCAGCTCACGTAGATCCTCCGGGAGTAATCCAAGGTCAAGCAGGCCGTACACCGGCTCGTCGACACTGCACGTTCCGAAACTGACGAACCGCGACCGCACCTGCCGCGCCAGACCGGAATCGATCGTGGCTATCGCCGCCGCCACCCGATGACCGTCCTGATCAGCGAGCGCCGCCGCGATCTCCCCGACGTCACCGCCCTGCACGGCATGCGCGGTCGCCACGATCACGTTCAGGAACCCGTGATGTTCAAATCCGGTCATCGGGTCACGATGCCGGATCGGGTCGTGCAGCCCGGCGGTGAGCTTGAACGCCACACCACCCCGGACGGCCGACCACAATGCCCCGGCCAGATCCTTTTCGGTCGGGAACGCTTCCGCGCGTACCCCACCGGTCCTGATCTTCAAGCGCGACCGCGCGTCGCGCAAGGCCGCGACGCGCGTCGCGCTGATCTCCCCCAAGGGCACTTCCTGGTACGCCCTACGCGTCCCGCCCCCACCGGGCAATGCCGGCCCTTCCGTCGAAACGACATCGATCCCCGTCGACGCCGCCTGGACGGCGGACACGTCGGCCCCCGCTTCCGGCAGCACCAGCGACGTCCGGAGCACCGGCCCACCCGCAACGACAGCGACCAGTTCGTCCAGGCGCGCCAGCGAGCAGACGAACGGACCGAGCATCGGCGCGAGCGGCGAATCCAGACGAGCCCGATACGCCATGACCGCTTCTGACATCGGCACGTTTCCCGGCGGGAAGATCGCCGCATCATCGAAGAGCACGAGAAACAGCGGGTTCACGACCGCGCCCAGGTCCACGCATAGGCGCCGTCGTCGCTGATCCGGCCGGCCTCACCGAGCCCGAGCGGCCGGAACGTGTCGACCATGACCGCCGTCTCGTCGAACCGCTCGGCGCCGAGGCTGGCCTCGATGGCGGCCGGCTGCGGGCCGTGCGGGAAGCCGCCGGGGTGCAGGGTGATCGATCCGACGTTGATCCCGGAGCCCTTGCGGGCCTCGTAGTCGCCGCCGGCGTAGAACATCACCTCGTCGCTGTCGACGTTGGAGTGGTAGTACGGCACCGGCACGGCGAGCGGGTGGTAATCGACCTTGCGCGGCACGAAGTTGCAGATCACGAAGTTGGTGCCCTCGAAGACCTGGTGCACCGGCGGCGGCTGGTGGATGCGGCCGGTGATCGGCTCGAAGTCGGCGATGTTGAAGGCGTACGGATAAAGGCAGCCGTCCCAGCCGACCACATCGAACGGGTGATTCGGGGTGACGTGGACGCTGCCGGCCAGCCCGCCCGGCCCGTCGCCGCGGTGCTTGATGTAGACCTCGGCAAGCTCGCCGTCGCGTACCGAAGGAGCGCTGGGCAGGCGCAGGTCCCGCTCGCAGTACGGCGCGTGCTCCAGAAACTGCCCGTACCGTGACAGGTACCGTTTCGGCGGGGCGATGTGCCCGTTCGCCTCGATCGCATAGAGCCGCAACGGCTCGTGCCCACTCGGCACCCAGCGATGTGTCGTGGCCCGTGGAATGATCAGGTAATCGCCGGGACCCGCGTCCAGATCCCCGAACACGGTCTCCACGACGCCGGTCCCCGACTCCACATAGACGCACTCGTCGCCGGTGGCGTTGCGGTACAGCGGCGACGCCGTCCCGGCCACCACGTAACTGATCCGCACGTCGGCGTTGCCGAGCACGAGCCGCCGGTCGCGGACCGCGTCGCAGGACTTCCACTCCTCACCCTCGAAGAGCTGGTGCAGTTTGAGGTGGCGGGGCAGCAGCGGCGCGTTCGCCTCAGCCGACTGGTCGGGCAGCTGCCAGACGCGGGCGCCGACCACCGCCGACGGCACGTGCCGGTGGTAGAGCAGGGAGGAGTCCGAGGAGAAGCCCTCCTCCCCCATCAGCTCCTCGTAGTAGAGCTTGCCGTCCGGGTCACGGTGCTGGGTGTGCCGTTTGGGCGGAATGCTGCCGGCCCGCTGATAGAAGGCCATGATCAGAAGTTCCCGCGTTTGGCCTGCTCACGCTCGATCGCCTCGAACAGCGCCTTGAAGTTGCCCTTGCCGAACCCGAGCGAGCCGTGCCGTTCGATCAGCTCGAAGAACACCGTTGGCCGGTCGCCGATCGGCTTCGTGAAGATCTGCAGCAGGTACCCGTCCTCGTCCCGGTCGACCAGGATGCCGCGTTTCTGCAGCTCGTCGATCGGTACGCGTACCTCGCCGATCCGGGCCCGCAGCTCCGGGTCCTGGTAATAGGAATCCGGGGTGGCCAGGAACTCGACGCCCTCCTCGACCAGCGCGTCGACGGCCCGCAGGATGTCGTTCGTGGCGAGCGCCAGGTGCTGCGCGCCGGGACCACGGTAGAACTCCAGGTACTCGTCGATCTGCGACTTCTTCTTGCCGAGCGCCGGCTCGTTGAGCGGGAACTTCACCCGGTGGTTGCCGGACGCGACGACCTTCGACATCAGCGCCGAGTAATCGGTGGCGATGTCGTCGCCGATGAACTCGGCCATGTTGGTGAAGCCCATGACCCGGTTGTAGAAGTCGACCCACTCGTCCATGGCACCGAGCTCGACGTTGCCGACGATGTGATCGAGAGCCTGGAAGATCCGCTTCGGCGCGCCGGGACGCTTGCCGTGCGTCGAGCTGCGGGCGACGTATCCGGGCAGGTACGGCCCGGTGTACCGGTCCCGGTTGACCAGGGTGTGCCGGGTGTCGCCGTACGTCGCGATCGCCGCGATCCGCACGGTCCCGTGCTCGTCGGTGACGTCGTGCGGCTCGTCGAGGATCTTCGCGCCCTGTGCCCGGGCGTGCGCCACGCACTTGTCCACGTCCGGCACCGCCAGGGCGATGTCGGTGATGCCGTCGCCGTGCAGGGTGTGATGGGCGATCAGCGGGCTGTCCGGGTGCACCCCGCCCTGCACGACGAACCGGATGGCGCCGCTCTTGAGCACGTACGACATGTGGTCGCGATTGCCGGTCTCCGGACCTGAGTACGCGATCAGCTCCATGCCGAACGCGGACTGGAAGAAGTGCGCGCTCTGCGTGGCGTTGCCGACCGCCCAGACGATCGCATCCCAGCCGGTGACCGGGAACGGGTCACCGCCGGAGTCGTACTCCACCAGCCCGACCAGTTGCTTGAGGGTGTCGAGGTCGAGTTCGGCGAGCCGCTCTTCGTTGGTCAGCGTGTCGTTGACGGACATCGTGCTCCCTTCGGGGACACCGGTGATGTCTCACATGCTGGACACGCCGCTGTGGTCTGCGCAACAAGTACATTCCCTGACCGGCAGATTGCACAGATACGCCGGGAAGTACCGGCGAGTACTGGTCAGATTGCTAGGTACGACAGGCAGGCAGCCTGCATCCATCCGCGAGTGGCCGGCGGCGGAGACCACCACGCGTCACGGTGGTCACACGAGTTCCCTCAACGCAGGCAGCGGAGCCCGGCGGGTGATCCGGCCCGATGGCGCGATGATGCGGGCGAGGCGGGCGTCCGGCTGCGCCGGCGGAAACGTCAGACGTTCGAACTTCGGCATGACGGCGTTGATCGGCAGGCGCGGGCCGGACCTCAGGATTTCTCCGCGCATCGTGATCCGGGTCGCAAACCTTCACCGCGTCGCCGTTACCGGTCGCGGACGCCCTCGTGGCCGCCGATCACCAGTGTGATCGGCGGCGGCCACGGTATCGGCGCTTGCTGCGCCTCGCCATCGCCAGTCCGATCACGGCGACCACGGCGACCGGGACCGACAGCAGCGCGACCGGCGGCAGCGTCAGCGCGGCCGGAACACCGGGTTGCTGGGCCGCGGGTCCGGCAACCGCGCTGGACCGCGGCCTGCTCGCCGGCGATTTCTTGACAGTCTTCTTGTTCGGCGACGGTGACGGGCTTGCCGCCGCCAGGTCCGCCTTGATGATCGACAGGATCCACGGCGCCACCGCGTCCACCCGGGTCGCGATGTCCGCACCGGTGTGCGGGCACGCCGGCCCA
Organism: Actinoplanes sp. CA-015351; assembly: GCF_050955685.1. Lineage (NCBI taxonomy): Bacteria > Bacillati > Actinomycetota > Actinomycetes > Micromonosporales > Micromonosporaceae > Actinoplanes > Actinoplanes sp. CA-015351. The sequence continues at coordinate 3,613,008 of NZ_CP192102.1, read as the reverse complement.
CGACTGACCACCCCGACGATCACGGCGGTGCCGTCGTCCGCCTCGGTGAAGTACGGTCCGCCGGAGTCACGCTCACACGGGCTGGTGTTCGATTTCGGCGACGCCCCGGACAGACCCATCTCGGTCGTACCCACGCTGCTCACCTCGAACTCCCCGGTACGCAGACGATCGGGCGTCCTCGTGGCTGTCGCCTTCGTGAAGCCGTACCCCACCAAGCGGGCCTCCTGGCCGGCGGCCGGACGCTGGCGATTGAGCCGCAGCGGGGTGATGTCGGTGATCGCCCGATCCAGCCGGGCCAGAGCGACGTCGGCCTTGCCGTGCTGCCGGACCTCGACCACTTCGACGAGATGGCCGTCCTCACCGGTCAGATCGGTACGCCCGACCGCCGCGAGCGACTCCTCGGCAACCGGCCGTGACACCCGGCGACCGTCCGCGTCCTTGAAACAGTGCCCGGCCGTGAGCACCCAGTGCGGCGCGACCAGCCCGCCCGAACAGGAACTGTCCCGGCTGCCGCCGTCCTCCGTCGGAATCCCGTTGTCGATCAGCTTCACCGCGAACGGGTACCGCCCGTCGGGCACGCTCTCACCGTTGGCGATGGCGTGGGCGGGTGAGGCCGCAACGAGCGCTCCCAGCGGCATCGCGAGGAGAGTCGTCAGCAGCTTCCACATCTTCGTCACCGTCCCGGAACGCTAGTTCGTCACGTCAACCCCTACTTCAATGACGGATCCCGACCGAAACACGTTCACAAAACCCAGAAACCAGTACGTCACACCCGGCCCGCGCCCTGGTTCACGGCATGCGGTTCTTGAGGTCCTCTTCGGTGATCGGGCGGACCACGCGGCACGGGACGCCGACAGCGACCGACATCGGCGGGATGTCGCGGCTCACCACACTCCCGGCGCCGATCACCGAGCCGTAGCCGATGCGGACACCCGGGAGCACGACCACGTTGCTGCCGATCCAGACCTTGTCCTCGATCACGATCGGCTCGGAGAAGCGCCGGAAGTCGACGCGCAGGTCCGGGTGGATCGGATGACCGGTCGTGGTCAGCGTGACGCCCGGGGCGATCATCACGCCGTCGCCGATGCGGATCTCCACGTCGTCCACGAACGTCAGATTGACGTTGCCGAAGAAGTCATCCCCGATGTGGACGTTGCTCCCGAAGCCGGCGTGGAAGGGCGACAGCAGCACGGTACGCGCGCCGACCGACCCCAGGATGCGTTCCAGCAGCGACCGGCGCTGTTCCTCGTCGCCGGGACGGGTGTTGTTGTACTCGAAGACCAGATCAGCTCGCCGCCGCGGGTTCTGGAAAGCCGCCTCGGACTCGGTGTGGAGCAACCCCTGCCGGATCCGGTCGAGCACGTCTTCTTCCGAGGAATCCATGGACCCGACCCTATAAGGAGGCAAGGTGAGCGACAGGGAGCGTTACCATGCCGCGTGGCCACGATCTGCGTAGAAACCACCGTCGACATCCCTGCCGACCGAGCCTGGGAGGCCGTCGCCGACGTGGGCGCGGTCCACCAGCGCCTGCTGCCCGGCCGGGTCATCGCCGCCGTGATCGAGGGCGACAACCGCATCCTGACCATGCCGGACGGCCACCAGGTCCGCGAGCTCATCCTGGCGATCGACCACGACATCCGCCGGATGGCGTACACGGTGGTCGAGGGCCAGCGGATGCCGCTGACCTATCACCACGCGGCGTTCCAGGTGTTCGAAGAGGGCGACCACAGCCGCCTCGTCTGGACCACCGACGTCCTCCCGCACGCTATGGCCGCCCTGATCCAGCCACGCGTCGAGCGCGGCCTAGCCGAGATCAAAGACGTCCTGGAGAGCACCACGAACGCTCAGGACGCCGTGAAGGTGAGCGACCCGGTCCGGCCCTCCGCCGGGTCGATGTAGATCTGGTGGATTCCCGCTGACGGCAGTGTCACCGTGACCGCGTCCTGGCCGGCCTTCGTCGCCAGCACGGTCCCGTCCGGCCGCTTGATCGTCCACGTCACGTAGCAGCACGGCAGCCCACCTGTCGCATTGCTGGCGTTGACGGTCACCGTCTGGTTGGCGGTGCCGGTGAACGACAGGTACCCGTTCGCCGTTGGCGTGCTGATCGAAACCGTCTTGGCGACGGCGTCGAGCGTCAGCGTGCCCAGGTTGACGTCGGCCGGCCCGGTCCAGGCGTTCAGCGTGGCCGATCCGGCGCGGCCCTCGGCCGGCGCGAGGCGTACCTGATAGGTCCCGGCCGACGGCAGCGTCACCGCATCGAGGAAGTCGTTGCCGACCTTGCCGGTGCCGACCCTGACTCCCGCCGGCGTGTAGACGCCCCAGCTCAGATAGAACAGCAGATCGGTCGACGCGTTCGACACCTGCACGGCGACCTTCTGGTTGGCGGTCCCGGTGAACGACACGTACCCGCCGTGGCCCGGCGTGCTCAGCGTGACCGATTTGGCGGTGCCGTCGAGCAGCAGCGTCCCGAAGTCCGTGTCGGCCGTGATGATCCAGGCGGCGAGCGCGATGGTCCCGGTACGGGCCTCAGCCGGATCGATCCGGAGCTGATAGGTGCCAGTGGCCGGCAGAACCGCCTGGATCACGTCGTTCCCGGTTTTGACCGACCCGAGCCGGGTGCCGTCCGGGTTGTAGATCCCCCACGTCAGGTAACAGCACCCGAACCCGGCCGATGCCGCGCTGGCCTGCACGGTCACTGTCTGGTTCGCGGTACCGGCGAACGACAGGTATCCGTTGCGTCCGGGGTTGCTGAACGCCACCGTCTTCGCGGTCCCGTCCAGCGTCAGGGTGCCGAGGTCGGCGTCCGCGGCCACGCTCCAGGCCTGGACGGTGATCGATCCAGTGCGTACCCCTGCCGGGTCCAAGCGCAACTGATAGGTACCTGCCGCAGGCAGGGTGACGGTGTCGAGGAAGTCGTTCCCGCTCTTCAGCGCGCCGACGAGCGTGCCGTCCGCAGCGTGCAACCCCCACGTCAGGAAGCAGCAGGACAGCGAGGCCGACAGGCCGGAGGTCTGCACCACGACCTTCTGACCCGCGGTGCCGGCGAACGTCAGGTACCCGTTGCGACCGGCGTCACTGAGCGTCACCGTCTTGGCCGTGCCGTCCAGGGTGAGACCGCCGAGGTCGGCGTCGGTGGTGAACGCCCAGGCCTGCGCGGTGATCGATCCGGTCCGCAGTTCGGCCGGGTCGATGCGCAGCTGGTAGGTGCCCGCCGACGGCAGCGTCACCGCGTCGAGGAAGTCGTTGCCGGCCTTCGAGGAACCGATCCGTGTCCCGCTCGCCGAGTAGATTCCCCAGGTCACGTAGCAGCAGCCGAACCCGGCCGAGGCGTTCGACGTCTGTACCGAGATCCGCTGGTTCGCGGTGCCGGTGAACAACAGGTATCCGTTCTGTCCCGGATTGCTGATCGTCACGGTCTTGGCGGTGCCGTCGAGCGGCAGCGTGCCCAGGTCGGCGTCGGCGGGCACCTTGTAGATCGTCACGTCGAGCGTCGCCGCCGACGAGGAGGTGTTCTTGACGATCAGCGTCCGGGCGCCGGGCACGCTGATCGGCGGCATCGTGTCGAGCTGCCCGTTGCTGCCGAAACACGAGACGGCGCCGGTCTGCCCGAGCCGGGTGTCGTAGACCCGCAGATCGAACGTCGACGTGCACGAGCTGGGCGAATTCGCCTCGATCAGCACGGCGAAGCGTTCGGCCAGCAGGTCGTCGAACAGGCGTACCAAGGTCTTGCCGGCGGCGACGCTGAGCGTGGTTTTCGTCCCGGGGGTGATCCGGCCGGTGCCGCCCACCTCCGCCGCGGTGACGCGCCCCGGCAGCACGAACAGGTCCGTGCTGCTGGTCGCGGTCCCGGACGGCGTGGTCACCGCGATCTTGCCGCCGCCCACGCCGCTCGGCACGGTCACCGTCAGGCTGCTCGCGGTCCGCGACGCGACCGTCGCGGCCGCGCCGTTGATCGTGACGCTGACCGCCGCCGGTTCCGCGTCGAGGTTGCCGACCTGCACCGTGACGGTCCCGCCGCCGGCCACGACCACCGGCGAGAACGAGTCGATGCTGGGAACGGCGAGCTGCGCCACCGCCGGTCCGGGAGGCATCAAAACCATCGCGACCAGCACGAACACGGCGGTGACAAAACGCGACAAGGTCAGCATGACCCGCTCCCGCAGACAACAGCATAGGGGTGAAATCAGGGCAATTCGACCGTAGCCGAGGCCACCCCTGCCGTTACCGGGAACGCTCCACCAGGGTCACCCTTCCGCCAAGGCCCCACCCCGTTCGGTACGCGCGAAGCGGTCTTACGCCTCGGCCTGGTACTCCTCGATCTTGTCCTCTGCCCAGCCGATGACCTGCGCGACCTCGTCGGCGTCGGCGGCGAGGGCCCAGTCCTCGACCAGGTTGGCGAGGCTCTCCGGCAGGCCCGGCGTCTCGATGTAGGTCACGCCCAGGTCCTGCAGGATGCGGTCGAAGTGGACCCAGTTGTCGTCCGGGTCGAGGTCCTTGCCGGCGGCCTCGTACCCGTCAAGCCCGTCGTTGCCGGCGGCGAGGATCTCGTTGGTCCGCCAGTCGATGATGTCCCAGGCCTCGTCGTCGAGCTGCCCGCCGGTGACGATCCGCCGGCCCTCACCCTCCAGCTCGGTGATCCGCTGCCGGATCTTGCCCGCGTCGGCGTGGTTGGCTTCCAGAACGTTCTGGATATGGGTCTTCAACAGGTCACTCACGCCGTGGAGCATACGCTGACCGGCGAACCACCCACCCAGGTCGTACCGTATCCCCCTGCCCGCGACCGAGCTGCTACAGCACGACCCGCACCACCACATCGCCCGCACGGGACCGCGCTGATCCGATGTGGACCAAGTTCGCCCGGCGGGGTTACGGTCGCTGGGGCGTTGTCCAGCGTATGGTGGGGGCGTAAAGCAGGCTCATCCGGCCCCAGTTCCCCTGGCGTGTGTGCCGGGAAGGGGACGGTAATGCCGGCGCTGAAGAGTGCCATCTCCCGTGCACGCCCACCGTTCGCGGCGTCATGACCTCGGCAAACGGCGAGGATGATTATCGGGCCACGGTTCGGCGCCTGATCGACCGGCAGCCGCAGCACCTCGATCTGTTGCAGCGGGTCTGCCGTGCGGTCACCGAGAATCTGTCGGCTTTCGGGACAGGCGTCTGTGTGATGACCGCCGACGGGACGCTCGGGGTGTCCGCCGCCTCGGACGAGGCGATCGGGCGTACCGAGGAATTGCAGTTCGTCCTAGGAGAGGGACCTTGCATCGATGCCTTCGCCGCTCGCCGGCCTGTTCTCGCCGCGAACCTGGCCGACGCCGCGAACTATCGATGGCCGGTGTACGCTCCGGCCGCCCACGACAACGGCGTCCGCGCCGTTTTCGCTTTTCCGCTCCAAGTGGGTGCCGCACGGCTCGGTGTCATGGACATTTTCCGTGATCGGGTGGGACCGTTGACGGACACGGAGTTGCGGATGGCTTTCACGTTCGCGGACGTCACCGTCGAGGTGCTGCTGGACACTCAGGAGAAAAATCTGACGAGCAACAGCACCGGGCTCCTGGATGTCGGCCATCGTGCCGAGCTGTTCCAGGCGCAGGGCATGGTGATGATGCAGTTGGGCGTCTCGATCGCTGAGGCGCTCCTGCGGATGCGGGCTTACGCCTACGCCGAGAACCGCCGTCTCGAAGACGTCGCACGCGATGTCGTCAACCGAACGCTGCGATTGGACGGGCCCAAGAATGAAGATCCAGAGCTTCCGAAAGGTACGGCATGAGCACCGTCTCGGCTGAGCGGCTCGCCACGATCTTCGTGGAGGCCGCCGATACCCTTGTTGACGACTTCGACCTCCTCGAGTTCCTGCACATGCTCACCGACCGGTCCCGCAGCCTGGTCGGAGCGGCCGCTGCCGGGCTGATGCTGGCCGACGAACACGGCCGGCTGGAGTTCGTGGCCGGCTCCGACGAGAACGTCCGCCTGGTGGAGCTGTTCCAGCTCCAGAACGAACAGGGCCCATGTCTGGAGGCGTTCCGGACGGGCCAGTCGGTCATCAACGTCGATCTGGCCGCCGCGGTGGCCCGCTGGCCGCGCTTCGCGCCCCGGGCGGCGGCGGCGGGTTTCCGGTCGGTACACGCGTTTCCGCTGCGGCTGCGGTCCCACGTGATCGGCGCGCTGAACATCTTCGGCACCAGCACCGGTGGAGATTTCGAGCCCTCGGACGTCCCGATCCTGCAGGCGCTCGCCGACGTGGCCACCATCGGCCTGATGCAGGAACGCACGATCCGCCGCAATGAGATGCTGACCGAGCAGCTGCAGGGTGCGTTGAACAGCCGGATCATCATCGAGCAGGCCAAGGGCGCGATCTCCCAGCTTCACGGTGTCACCACCGACGAGGCGTTCCTGCGGATCCGCACGTACTCCCGGAACAACAACAGGCGGCTCACCGACGTGGCGAACCTGATCGTCACCGACCTGCCGAGCCTGCCCGGCCTGACACCGCCGAACGGGCCTAAAGCCCCGCCAAGGAGCTGACCGGGCGACCGAGCAGCGCGGCGAGCTCCAGCTGCGCGTAACTGGGCCGCGGATTGGCGACGACACCGTCGACACGGCAGCGCAGTTCCGCCATCCGGCGCTGGGCGATGCCGAAAAGCCACGCGACGACGTCGACGTCCGGCTCGCTGTGACATCCCGCCAGCCACCACACTTCGAGGTACGTGGCCGCGAGAACCTCGTCCCGCTGCCCGCTTCCCGGCGGAAGCACCGACAGCACGGCACGGACGTCGGCCTGCGTGCGGTCGAACAGCGCGGCGAACGCGGGCTTGCTGCCTTGCGAAATCCACTCGATCAGAACGCCGTCCTGGACGGACGGCGCGAATGCACGGGCGACCTTACTCATCGTGACTCCTGGCGCGGCGACATTATCGCCGCCGGAGTCTGGAGCGACGCTCTTCGAGCGATAACGCTACGGTGTCCGCGCCGCGCCAAGCGACCGATTTCCCCCATTGGGAGGTGTACTACGAGGCGCGCAGCGGCGCTCCTACCTCGTGCAGGTAACGCAGCGCCTGCCGGTACGACTCGATCAGGCTCGTCTCTTCGTAGGAGACACCGGCCGCACGGCAGTACGCCTTCACGATCGGCTTCGCCTTGCGCAGATTCGGCGTCGGCATCGCCGGGAACAGGTGATGCTCGATCTGATAGTTCAGACCGCCGAGCGCCGCGTCGACGATCCATCCCCCGCTGACGTTTCGCGAGGTCAGCACCTGCTTGCGCAGATAGTCCTCGTCCCCGGTGGGATGCGGCATGCCCTTGTGATTGGGCGCGAACGTCATGCCGAGATAAACCCCGAACACCGCGTGGTGCACGGCGAAGAACGCCAGCGCCTGCCACGGCGACAGCACCACGAGCAGCACGGTCACGTACGCGACCAGATGCACCGCCATCAGACCGGCTTCCAGCCCACGGCGTTTCATCCCGGGCCGCCGCAGGGCCTTGATGCTGGAGATCCGCAGGTCGATGCTGAGCAGCGTCAGCAGCGGGAAGAACAGCCCCGCCTGGTGGCGGCTGACGAAGGCGGCCAGCCCGCGCCGGCCGAGCGCCGATTCGGTGGCCCAGATCAGTACCTCCGGTTGCACGTCGGGGTCGAGTTCGTCGTGGTTGGGGTTGGTGTGGTGACGGGTGTGCTTCTCCGTCCACCAGCCGTAACTCATCCCGACGCCGACGTTCGCGACCATTCGCCCGACCACTGCGCTGGTGCCTCTCGAACGGAAGACCTGCCGGTGGGCGATGTCGTGGGCCAGCAACGCGACCTGGGAGAACGCGATGCCGACGAACCCGGCAACGGCGAGCTGCCACCAGGACGAGCCGATCAGGACGTGCGCGGTCCAGGCGGCCACGAACATCGCGGCCACCACGGCACCGCGTACGGCGTAGTAGACCGGCCGCCGTTCCAGCAGGCCGGCCTCGGAGATCTGCCTGTTCAGAGCGGCGAAGTCGCTCCCGGCCGGACGTGTTGACTGCATCGGCGACTCCCTCGCGACATGCCCCGGCCACGACGAATCGGCCGTGAGCGGCACTGAACGAGGCTGCGGAGTCCGGACAGCCACTTTATCGCGTCCGGAGTACCCCGTCCCCGCGATCGACAAACGCCGTCACCGCCGGACCGGGCGGTCGGGCAGCAGCCGTTCCTCGAGGTCGAGTTCGTGCTCCAGGACGCGCAGGCCCTCGTCCGGGAGCCGGCCGGAGTCGCGCCACCGCAGCAGTTCGGTGCGCTGGGCGTCGATCGCCACCCGGCGTACGTGCAGGGCGGCCTCGTACGTCGGTGACACCGGGGTGACGTCGGCGTCGCTCTCACGCAGCAGCGCCAGCCGGCCCCGGTACCGGCTCAGCCGGGTACGCAGCTGTTTGCGCATCGTGTCGATGACCTTGGTGTGGATGTCGTCGTGCTCCTCGGCCTCCAGATCGTCCAGGGCAGCCAGGGCCGCTTCGACCGAGGCGGAGCGGGCTTCGTTGCGTACCCTTGCTTGGTCGTTGTCGTCGGCGCGCAGCTTGAGCGCCCGGACGAGTGGGCCGAAGGTCAGGCCCTGGCCGACGAGCGTGACGAGCACGACCACGAAGGTGCAGAACAGCAGCAGGTCGCGATCCGGGAACGGCTCGCCGCTCTCGGTGACCAGCGGAATCGTGAAGATCGCGGCGAGGCTGATCACGCCGCGGGTGCCGGTCCAGCTCATCGCGATCACTTCCCGGCCGGTCAGCGGTTCCTCACCCTTGTCCGACCGGTCGTTGCCGAGCCAGGTGTGCAGCGACCGCGGCAGCGACTGGGTCAGCACCAGCCACAGCGGGCGCAGCAGCAGGACCACGCCGACCGTGATCGAGACGGCGATGACGATGGTGCTGGTGTCGTACTTCGCCAGGCCGCGCACCACGGCCGGCAACTGCTGGCCGATCAGCAGGAACACCAGGCCTTCGAGCAGGAAGTCGACAAGCCGCCAGACCGCGCTGGTCTGCAGGCGTCCCGCGCCGGATGCCGCCCTCGGCCGGTGGTGCCCGACGATCAGCCCGGCCACCACGACCGCGAGCACGCCGGAGACGTGGATCCGCTCACCGAGCAGATAAGCGCAGAACGGGGTGCTGAGCGAGACCGCGTTGGCGAGCAGCGGGTCGCCGCTGATCGGCCGGGACAGGATGCGGACCACGTAGGCGACGAGCATGCCCACCGCGACGCCACCCACCGCGGCGATCACGAACTGGCCGAGTGCGGAAGTCGCCGAGAAGTCGCCGCCGACCGCTGCCGCCACCGCCACGCTCAGGATGGTCAGCGCGGTGGCGTCGTTGAGCAGCCCTTCACCCTGGATCAGCGTGACCAGCCGGGGTGGCAGTCCGGCCTTGCGACCGACCGCGAGAGCGGCCACCGGATCGGGTGGTGCCACCGCCGCGCCGACCGCGATGCCGGCCGCCAGGGTCGCGCCGGTGACGAACCACGCGAAGCCCAGGCCGATCAGCACCGCGGTGAGAAGAACCAGGACCACCGAAAGACTCACTACGGTACGGAGATTGCGGCGGATATCCAGCAGTGAGGAGTCCAGTGCCGCGCTGTAGAGCAGGGGCGGCAGCACGAACGTCAGGACGACGTCGGGGTCGAGCGAGATGTTGGGTCCCGGGAGCAACGCGTACCCGACGCCGATGACGGGCAGCATCGCGGCGGCCGGCAGTCCGGTGTGGTTGGCCACCCACCGCACCAGGCCGACGACCGCTACGGCGGCCAGGACGAAAGCCAGCAAGTGCTCGACGCTCATGCCTCATCCTCCCGGATCGGCGCCGGGAGGGCTTGCGGATGGCGGACGTGCCGGTCAGCCGGCGATCGCCGCCGCCACCGCCGAGAAGATCGCCCCGACCAGCAGAAACGTTCCGGAACCGGCGCCGACGATCGCGCTCGGCGCAACATTTCGGGCCCGGGCGATGGGTACGCCCACCAGCGAGACGATCGTCACCAGTACACCAACGAGGTAGATGAACGGGTACCCGATGATCGCGGCGACCGGGAACAGGTGGACACCGACCACGAAACCGATCCATGCGGAGGTCAGCTCGCGGCGGCGCAGCACGGCCAGGACCACGGCTCCGGCGGCGGCCGCGGCGAACTCGACGCCGACGACGATGCCGAAGGTCCGGCTGGTGTCCTCGTCGAAGACGGTGCCGGCGCTCGAGTGCCGCGAGGCGGTCTGGACCGAGTCTGGCACCTCAGAGCAAGCCGTCCATTTCCCGATCGATCACTGCTTGCGCCCAGCCGTCCTGCTGGTCAGGGCGGACCAGCAGGTGGAAGGCCAGCCCGTCGACCAGAGCATGCAGCCGATCCAGGTGAGGACCGGCCTCTCCCCCGGCGGCTTGGATCGCCCGGGCGCACACGTCACGGACGACCGCGTCGGTGGCCTGCCAGAGCGGCTGGAGCGTCTCATCGGTCAGCGCGGCCGTGCCGAGCGCGAGGAACACCTCCATCTCCAGCCGGCGCTGCTGGTCCAGCGGCAGAAGTTCGAGCAGGGCCGCGCGGGCCCAGGACCGGCCGTCGATGTCCTGCGGCAGGGCGGCGACACGGCCGGCGATGTTCTGCGAGACCGCGATGATCGCCTTCTCCCGGACCACGGCCTGACTGGGGAACGTGTACCGCAGCGAGCTCGGCGCCAGCCCGGCCTGCGCGGCCACCCGGCGCACGGTCAGCGCGGTGATGCCCGCACGGGCGATCACCTGCCAGGCGGCGTCGATGACGGCTCGGTCACGGGCGGCGGCGTCCAGGATCCGGGGCATGCCGAAATAGTCGCACAGTCGTACGGAAACGTGCTATACCTTTAGTCGCACAGTCGTACGAAAAAGAAACGGGGGCTCTGATGGCCTGGACCGTGCTCATCGTGTCCGGACTGCTGGAGGCGGTCTGGGCGACAGCGCTCGGCGCCTCCGGCGGGCTGCGTAAGGTCCGGCCGACAGCGCTCTTCGCGGTGTCGATCGTGCTCAGCATGGTCGGTCTCGCGTACGCGATGCGGACCCTGCCGACCGGGACCGCCTACGCCGTCTGGGTCGGGATCGGCGCCGTGCTGACCGCCGTGCTCGCCGTGCTGCGCAAGGCGGAACGACTCACCCTCACCCGGGCAGCGCTGCTGACCGTGCTGATCGGATGTGTCGTCGGACTGAAAGTGGTCAGCTGATGCCCTGGATCGTGCTGCTCGTCAGTGCTGTGCTCGAAGCCGTCTGGGCGACCGCCCTCGGCCAGAGCGACGGCCTCGGCCGGCCGCTGCCAACGGCGATCTTCGGCGTCGGCATCGTGCTCAGCATGGCCACCCTCGGGTGGGCAACCCGGCACATCCCGATCAGCACGGCGTACGCGATCTGGACCGGGCTCGGCGCCGCGCTGACAGTCACCTACGCCATGCTGACCGGCCACGAGACGGTCAGCGCGCTCAAAGTCGTCTTCCTCTGCGGCATCGTCGGCGCGGTGATCGGCCTGAAGCTGGTCAAAACACCGGGAGAACCAGTTCAGAACCAGCAGGGATGACCCTCGCGGGCGCTGCCCTTCGTGAGAATCTGCTCGTCCGAGCCGTCCATCCGCTCGACCACTATCTGCGGGTGATTGAGGTCGCCGCGGGTGTACGCGATCCACGCTCCGTCCGGCGACCAGGTCGGGTCCATCTCGCGAGCCTCGTCGTCGGTGACGGCTTGGGCGTTCGAGCCGTCCGCGGCGATTGCCCAGATGTCGTAGTTCTCGCCCTCGACCTTCTTGGTGAACAGGATGTGTGCCCCGTCCGGGGAGACCGCCGGGTCGAGGGCGTCGCCGAGGTCCGCGCCGGTGAGCCGGGCGCCGGGTTCCTGCGGGTCGGCGAGGTTCAGCTCGAAGAGCGAGCGGACGCCGTCCTGCTCGGACCAGTAAATGATCGACGAACCGTCACCGGAGTAGATCGGGTCGTCCTTCGCGGCGTCCGACGTGGTCAGTTGCCGGGGCTCGCCGCCGGCGACCGGACTCGTGAAGATCTGGCTGACCTTGCCGACCTTCTTGACGTACGCCACCTCGGTGTCGTCCGCCGACCAGACCACCCGGCCGCCGGTGACGTCCTCGACCAGGGGGCGCCGGTCGCCGCCCTCACGGTTCATCACGTAGATCGTGGCCGTGCCGCCGGCCCGGTTCGTCAGAGCGATCTGCTGACGGTCGTTGGACCAGCGCGGCAGGGTGTCGCCGGGCACGCTGCCGGGCAGGTCACGGCGGCTGCCGTCGGCCGCGTTGAGGTACTGGATCCGGGTCGTCCAGGTGTCCGAACCCATGTCGCCGCCGGTGTCCACCCGGACCAGCAGGTTCGCCGCCGGGATCGCGCCCGGGTCCGCGGCGGCGGAGGCCCCCGGGTTGGTGCCCTGGGCGGCGTCGTCGTCCTTCGTGTTCAGGTTGGACAGGACGACGCCGATCGCGGCGGCCACCAGGACGAGCGCCGCGGCGCCGGAGACCAGGAGTGTCCGCTTGCGCCGCGCGGGAGGCGCGGGCGGTGATCCCGCGCCATAGGTCGCGGGGATGAACTGGGTGCTCGGCTCTACATCAAGATCAGGACCAGAGGAGCCAGACATGGGTACGGTCGTGCCGGCCGTCCTGGTCTGCTCCAGAGCCGCGGGTGGCAGTGGCACGGTGGAGACCGGGGCGTGCGTCATCGGCACCGGGGTTGTCGGCGATGAGACTGCGGCGGCCGGGGAAATCGGTGCCGGTGAGACCGGTAGTGACGCGGCGTGGGCGGCTTCGATGGCTGCCGCGTGGGCCTCGGCTTCGGCGGCGGCCCACGGGTCGACGGGCTCGCGCAGGTCGGTGAAGTCCTGCTTGTGCGCCGGTCGGGGCGGGAATTCCCGGGGGTCCCAGCGGTTGGCGGGCGGCGGAGAAACCGGCGGCTGGGAAACCGGCGGCGGAGAAACCGGCTTCGCCTGGGCAGGAACGGACACCGGGGCCGGGGCTGGTTCGGTGGCGGCGGTTTCGGTGGGTGGGCCGCCGTTGGAGACGGCCACCATCGACTCGGCGCGGGAGATCTCTGAAGCCGCTTCCACGGTGGCTGCGATGCCATTGCTCGCGGTGGCGCGAGGAAATGATCGAGGATCGGGTGCGGCCGTTGATTCCGTATTCTCTGACCGAGAGTGACCAGCGACGGTGGTGGCGCCGGTTCCGAAGGAGAGGGCGATCGAGGCGGGGACGGCGACGGAGGCGGCGCCGAGGGCGACGCTCAGCTCGGGGTGGGCGTCGATGACGACCGGGCGGCCGAATTCTTCCGTCAGCACGCGCGCTACCAGCGGAATCCGGGACGAGCCGCCGGCCAGAAGGATGCCGCTGAGCTGTTCGGGTTTGACGCCCGCTGAGCGCAACGCGCGCTGGGTGGCGTCGACGGTGTCCCGGACGGCGAGGGTGATCAGGCCTTCGAAATCCGACCGGGTGATGTGCACGCGGGTGTGCCGGCCGGGCAACGCGACCGGAACTGTCACCTCCGTGTCGAACGACAGGGATTCCTTTGCCTCGATGCAGTCGCGGCGCAGCCGGGCAAGGGCCGGCGCCGTTTCCGGATCGGTGAGGTCGACGCCGTCGAGCGCGCCGAGAACATAGGCATAAACGGCCGCGTCGAAGTCGCCGCCACCGAGTTGATCAACACCTTCGGGAGTGCCGAGCAGCGTGAAGGAATCACCCTCGCGGCGGATCACGGCCACGTCGAAGCTGCTGCCGCCGAGGTCGTAGACGGCGGCGGTCTCACCGGGCGCGAGGCCTCGCCAGCGCGCGACCGCTTCCGGCTCGCTGAGCAGATGCACCGGGCCCGCGTCGGCGAGCCGGATCGCCTGGTCGAGTTGCTCGCGTTTGTACGGACCCCAGTGCGCCGGGTAGGTGAGCTCGACGGACGCGGGCGCGCCACCCTGCTGGCGGGTGACGGTGTCGAGGACGTATCGCAGCAGCTTGCCGGTGAGCGCGTGGGCGGAGAACGGCATGCCGCCGGCGAGGATCGGCACCGAGTCGCCGAGGCGGCGTTTGAACTCGCGGGCCAGGCGGCCCGGCTCGTCCTGACCGCGCCGCTCGGCGGCCTCGCCGACCAGCAGCTCGCCGTCCTCCTTCACGAAGATCGCGGACGGGATCTCCATGCGGCGGGCGCCCAGCCGGGCAGACTCGACCCGCCCACCGGTCAGCACGGCCGCCGCCGTGTGGGTGGTGCCGAGATCGATGCCCAGGCCGTAGTCCGCTGTCACGTCTTAAGACCTTAGGGGTTGACGGCTACCGTCCTCATCCTCCGGGCGGCGGACTCGGGTAGACGGTGGGATCGCCCTGCTTTATCCAAACGTCAGCGTTGTCGATGGGTAGGAATGATCGGTCACCGCCCGGTTCGCGGCTTGCCGGTACGGTGTCACCGTTCGGCAGATGCATGATGAAATTGACCGGCTTCGTGTCGTCTGCCAGGGCGATGTCGTATTCGGCCCAGCCGTTGACGATCCGGGTCGGTGGCATCGGCCGGTCCCAGCCGATCGTCGCGAGCAGCGCCGGGTCGACTGATTCACCCCACAGGTGCAGACCCCAGCCGTCGTAATCGTCTGCGGGTCGCTGGTAGTGCAATGTCGCCGTTGTCAGGGGCGGCCCGGCATATCGGACGGTCCGGATCGCTTCCTCGGTGTTCAGCCGTGCCCGATATCGGACAGTGGTTCCGGCCGACAGGTTCAGCGCGGCGAGGTTGTCGAACGCGGTGTACGCCGGTGAGGAGCTGTCGGTGCCGATCGGTGTCCACGGTCCACCGGCGACGCTGCGGTCGAAGCTGACGACGTGCGTGCCGCGTTCCGGGTCGGCGGTGGCGCGGATTTCGACGCGGTCGCGGACGTTGCTGTTCTCGGCGGGCGCCTCGATGGTCAGTTTCGGTGCGGGGACGCGGGTGGATCTCAAAGCGCTGGTGGCGGTGTGGCCGCCGTTGTCGAGCACAACCGCTTTGTAGTGCACGGGTGTGCCGGTTCTCAGTGCGCTCACATCGTGGAACACCTGGTAGGGCGCGGTGTCGTCAGTGCCGATCGGGACCCAGGTGTTATTTCCTGTTTTCTCGTAGAATGTTACTTCGTAGAATGATTCTCCAGCGACGCTGGCTTTGACGTTTACCCGGCTCGGAGTCACGGCGCTGGGCTCGCTGAGGGAGATCGCGGGAGCTTTCCTCGAAAACGGGACCTTGCCCGTTTTATAGACGACGGCGGAGAGCGGTGGAATGGTCACCGTGATGGTTTTCCCGTTCGCCTTCGCTTTCCCGCTGCCATAAACGCGCTCGGCCTTCCCGGCGCGCGCATAGGTGGGGATGGTGGCGGTGGCTGCCGTCTCGCCGTTGTTCAGCGCGACCACGTATTCCTGCAGCTGCCGCCGATCGATCCGGGAGAACGCGTAGACGCTGCCCTCGGCATATCTGTTCTGGTGGGCGCCGTCGCGCAGCGCCGGATGCTTGCGGGTGAGCGCCGCCAAGCCGCTGATCGCCTGATAGAGCGGATGTCCAGGGACGTAGTTGTCCTGCGCATGGGTGCCGGCGGTGCCGAGCAGATCGTCGTCGAGATAGTCCGGCACCCGGCTCGCGAACATCGTCTGCCGGGCGTCCTGATCACCACCCGGTCCGGTGAATCCCTGCTCGTCGCCGTAATAGACGACCGGGTTGCCGCGCGAGAAGTACATCAGCTCGTGGGCGAGGCGGTCCCGGGCCAGCCACTCCGCGTCGCCGGCACCCGGGTTGTCGGTCACCACGAAGCTGCCGATCCGGCCCATGTCGTGGTTGCCGAGGAACGTGGGCAGTTCGTAGACATTGGAGTCGGCGTCGGTGTACCAGTCGTCACCGGCGAAGAACTCCCCCAGTTCGGCGGCGGGTGCGCCACGGGAGGCGAAATCACGCGCCGCGTCCTGGAACGGGAAGTCGAGGACGGCCTGCATCCGGTTCCGGGTGGTGTACTGCGAGGTGAAACTGCGGCTCGTGTCGAAGACCTCGCCGAACATGAAGAACTCGCGTTTGCCCTGCGCTCGGGCGTACGCAAGAACCTCCGGACCGAATTTCTGCCAGAACGCGTCGTCGACGTGTTTCATCGTGTCGATCCGGAAGCCGTCGATGCCGAAGTCGGCGATCCAGGTCTTGTAGATGTCGATCATTCCACGAACGACGCGCGGGTTCTCGGTGAACAGGTCGTCGAGGCCGAAGAAGTCACCGTAATAGGAGTTCTCACCGGTGAACGTGGTGTCGCCACGATTGTGGTAAAGGTTCACGTCGTTGAGCCAGGCGGGAGTTTTGAGGTTTTTCTCGGTCTCGTCGAGAACCGGGGTGTAGGGAAAATTCAGCGTCGGGAATACGGCAGGATAGTCCCGGTCGTCGAACGGCTTTCCGTCCGCCGTCCGATACGGTTCGGCGTCCTTGCTGACATAGGGCATCCGTGCGCCCTCCTGGTAACCGATCACGTCGGCCGTGTGGTTGGTGATGATGTCGAAGTAGACCTTCATCCCCTTCCGGTGCGCGGTCTCGACGAGCGCCCGCAGCTCCTCGTTCGTACCCAGATGCGGGTCGATCCGGGTGAAGTCGGTGATCCAGTAACCGTGGTACCCGGCTGACGGGCCGTCCTCCAGCTGCACCGCCTTGTTCGTGAAGCTCGGCGTCAGCCAGATCGAGGTGGTGCCCAGCTCCCGGATGTAGTCGATGCGCTGGAGCAGCCCGGTCAGGTCACCGCCGTTGTAGAAGCCCTTGCGCGCCGGGTCGAACCCGGAGACGAGCGGGTCGTCGGGCAGGCCACCCCGATCGTTGCCGGCGTCACCGTTGGCGAACCGGTCGGCCATCACGAAGTAGAAGTTCTCGTCGGTGACCGGGCCCCTCAGCGAGTGCAGGCCCGCCTCACCCCGGCCGGCTTCGGCAGGCGTGGCGGCCATCGTGCCGGCCAGGACGGTGGACAGGATCACGGCAGCTGCGCGACGGATCGACATATGCGTATACCCCCCGGCCGCGATCGTAAGCGATTGCGGCCGTGTTGCCGGGGGGTTACGTTCCAGGCATCGACAAACCTCACTGCAAAGGGGTTGTTCTCGTGCCGCTCAGTCGCCGTACCGCTCTCGCCGCCGGAGCCGGGGTCGCCGCCGGCCTGACCGTTCCCGGCATCGCCGCAGCAGGTTCCACCAGCGTCCGTTTCACCCTCGACGCCGAGACCCTCGACGGCGGCGAGCAGGTCACGTCGCTCACCCTGGACACGTCCCGGCTCGGGACGATCTCCCCGTCCAGCGTCACCACCAGCACGTTCACTGTCCACGCGAAGGCGACAAGCCCACTGCCTCTCGCCCCGGGCGATCAGATCTTCAGCGAATACGATCTCGACCGTACGGTGACCACCGCCCGGGTCGACCGGCGCGGAAACATCGTGCTCTCGCTGGAGCATGCCGAGGGGCAGGTTGGCGGCGGCACGCTCGGATACATCGCGAGCAGGGGGCGCAACGTCCGGCTCGACCTGGTCTACACCATCACGCAGAACGCGCCGGTTTCGGTGCGAGGGCGGCCGGTGACGATCTCCCAGTTCGCCCAGGGCCGGTTGGTCAATCGTGAGGTGGACGCGTTCAGCCACCACGAGTCGGCTTCGGGGATGAAATATCGGTTCTTCCCGGCTTTCGACACGAGTCGTCGCCCTCTGGTGGTCTGGCTGCACGGCGGCGGCGAAGGCGCCTCACTCCCGGACGGCTACTACGACAACGAGACGCCGCTGCGGGCCAACCGCGGGGCGCTCGGCTTCGCCACCCGGGAAGCGCAGCGGATCTTCGGCGGTGCCCATGTGGTCGTGCCGCAGTCGTTCTCCTACTGGATGGAGGACGGCGATCGCTTCGCGCCGCTGATTCGCGAGATCATCCGGGAGGTGGCCCGCGAGCACCCGGTCGACACCAACCGGATCCACGTGGTGGGCTGCAGCAACGGCGGCTACATGAGCATGAAGATGACGGTGGAGTACCCGTCACTGTTCGCGTCGTCGACGCCGATCTGCGGGATCGTCACGAACCTGATCACCGATGCCGAACTGGCCGCCATCCGCACGCCGTCATGGCTGGTCACATCCCTGGACGACACCACAGTGCCGCCCGCACCGAACACCATCCACGCGGCTTCGCTGATCCCCAGGGCTCGCGTGACGCTGTACGACGACGTGACCTGGAACGGGCACCGCTTCCCCGGCCACTGGTCATGGATCTACGTGGCTCGCAACGACCGCGGTTACTGGCAGTGGATGGCTCGCCACCGTCGCCGGTAAAAACAATTTGACGGCACCGATAATCTGATCCTCCGTGCCTGCGCGCGTGCGTCCGGTTCGGGAGGGGCTCGTCCCTTCCCGCACCGAGGAGCTTCCATGCACCGGGCACCCGCCCTCAACTTCCTGCTCGTCACCGTTTTCCTCGACATGCTCGGCCTGGGCATCATCGTGCCGATCATTCCGGCGCTGATGACCACGGTGACCGACGATCCCGCCACGGCCGTGTACTGGTCGGGTGTGCTCGGATCCACCTACGGCGTACTCCAGTTCGCGGTGTCTCCCCTGCTCGGGCGGCTCTCCGACCGTTACGGACGGCGGCCGGTACTCCTCGCGTCGCTGACCCTGCTCGGCGTCGACTGGCTCGCTCACGCCGCCGGCCCGAGCCCGTGGACGCTACTGATCTTCCACGCCCTCGCGGGTGCCTGCGCCGGCACGAACACCGTGGTCAACGCGTACGTCGCCGACGTCACCCCGGTCTCCGAGAGGGCTCGGGCCTACGGCCGGATCGGCGCCGCGTACGGACTCGGGTTCGTCGCCGGACCGATCCTCGGCGGCCTGCTCGGCGGCGTCGACGTGCGCCTGCCGTTCCTCGCCGCCGCCGCGCTGTCGTTCGCGGGCGTCGCCTACGGCTGGTTCGTCCTGCCCGAATCCCGCACCGGCGACCGCGTCACCTCACTCTCCCTGCGCGCGTCAAACCCCATCGGCGCGATCGCCGTCGTCCTGCGCCGGCCCGTTCTGGGGCGTCTTGCGTACGCAAGAATGGCCGCCGACATCGCGAGAATGACCCACCAGTCGGTGTGGACGTTCTTCCTCGCCTACCAATTCCTGTTCAGCACCACGATGGTCGGTGTGGTGATGGCGGCCACCGCCCTGGCCGGCGCGGTCTTCCAGGCTCGGGCGGTGGGCCCGATCGTCCGGGCTCTCGGCGACAAACGCGCCGCGGTGATCGGCACCCTGATCAGCGCGGCGGCGTTCGCGGGCACGGCGGTGGCTTCGGCGCCGGTTTCCCTCTACATCCTGCAGGCGGTCGGGATCGTCGGGTCGATCGCCGGGGTGGCCTCGCAGTCCTGGCTCTCCGGTGTCGTCGGGCCGGACGAACAGGGCGCGGTCCAGGGTGCGCTGACCGGCATCGGCGCCATCGCCGAGACGGTCGTCCCGGTCACGGCGGGTGCGGTTTTCGCCTGGTCCCTTTCGTACGCGACCCCAGGCCTGGTTTTCGTCGCGGCCGCTGCCTTCACGGCGGTGTCAGCCCTGCTCCTGTCCACAACTCCAGCCACCCGAGCCTTGACATAACGCCCTGTTCGCCCGGGCGGGTCATCCGCGCCGGATGATCCGCTGGATGATCCGCCCCCGCTCCCAAGATCCAGTCCAGCTGGCTCCCACTGCTGCCTCACGCCCGTCGAGCCAAACGGTGAGAGCCAGCCATCCAAGATCCCGCAGCCGCCGCGTGGGGCCCGGCCCGGCCGATCCCGCTGGCCCGGCTGGCCCGGCTGGCCCGGCTGGCCCGGCTGGCCCGGCTGGCCCGGCTGGCCCGGCTGGCGCTGCCGACCCAGCGGGCGCGGCCAACCCGGCGGGCGCGGCCAACCCGGCGGGCGCGGCCAACCCGGCGGGCGCGGCCAACCCAGCGGGCGCGGCCAACCCAGCGGGCGCGGCCAACCCAGCGGGCGCGGCCAACCCAGCGGGCGCGGCCAACCCAGCGGGCGCGGCCAACCCAGCGGGCGCGGCCAACCCAGCGGGCGCGGCCAACCCAGCGGGCGCGGCCAACCCAGCGGGCGCGGCCAACCCAGCGGGCGCGGCCAACCCAGCGGGCGCGGCCAACCCAGCGGGCGCGGCCAACCCAGCGGGCGCGGCCAACCCAGCGGGCGCGGCCAACCCAGCGGGCGCGGCCAACCCAGCGGGCGCGGCCAACCCAGCGGGCGCGGCCAACCCAGCTGGTGTTCAGCGCGGGAAGGGTGTCGTAGGGCAGCGCTGAGCGCCAACTCCTGCAGTCCGGTTGGCTGTCGGCGCTGTCACACCGGCCGCGAGACAGCACTGACGGCCAGTTGGACCAGCCGCGGGGTGGTCAGGGTCGCACATAACGCCACCGTGTGCCCTGGACTACGCCCTGACCGTGCTGAAGTCGCACGGACCGCAACCGTGCGTCCCCATCCACGCTGAATCGAGCATGCGTGTGCCCCCACCAACGTAGACGCCGGCCCACCGTGTGCTCACGTCCATCAGTTGCACAGGGATCGAGCATGCGTGTGCCGCCATCAACGTGCACACCGGCCCACCGTGTGCCCACGCCCATCAGTTGCACAGGGCCGGAGAGGTTGAAGGTGCCGTACAGAAAAACAGCCCGGCGCCTGTCGGGCGCCGGGCTGTCACGCAAGGCCGGTGTGCGGGTCGCCTGAAGGCGGGTGGCGCAACGCGGCTCCAGCCGGACTGGTATTCCGCGAAGGCAATGGGTGAGGCCCTGGGACACTGGCCACACCGGCTCCTGGCACAACCACCCGCCCCCACCGATAATTCCGCCCCCGCCGTGACGTGCGGCACCAGTGGCGGGTCGAGCAGCAAGCCGACGGATGGCAGGGCCCTCTCACGGCAGCAGTCTCGGTATCGGGCAGCACGACATCCGCTGCCGGCCGAACAACCAGAGGTTCCACATGCGCAACTCATGGAAGCCGCTGGCACTCGCCGGTGTCGTCGCCGCGTCAGTGCTCGCCCTGCTTCCGGTAGGCGCCTCCGCAAGCACCCAGGCCACCGCGAACACCACGGCCACCGCGAACACCACGGCCACCGCGAACTTCACGGCCACCGCGAACACCGGGACCAGGGTGAGACGATCGCGCAGGCCGGCGCCCTCGCCGGTGGGGACAACTCGGTGCTGGTGTCGCACCTGATCCAGCGTGCGTACCCGAACAGCGTGGGCGCCGTGGACACCACTGTCGACCCGGCCTGGTTCCCGAAGCTGTTCGCCGCGGACGCCCCGCTCAGCAAGACCAGGCTGATGTCCACCCAGCAGCGCCCGCTGTCGTCGGCAGCGTTCACCGGCAAGACCGGTGTCCCGGCGTGGAAGACCATCACGTCGTACTACCTGGTCTCCCTCGACGATCAGACCATCCCGCCGGTCGCCGAGAAGGCGATGGCCGCCCGCGCAGCGAAGGGCCGCACCGTCGAGATCCACAGTTCGCACGCCGCGATGGTCGCCCACCCGGACGCCGTCACCAACCTGATCCTCCGGGCCGCCAAGTCCTGAGAACCCATCGACGGCGACGGCCCTGCCTCAGGGCACGGCCGTGGCGACGTCGTAGTGACTCCAGATCGTGCCGCACTCTCCCACCACGACATCGACGGTCCGCAGCCGCACCGGTAGGTGGTCCGGGCCGAGCGGCGGCCCGTCCATGATCGACGGCGTGCCCAGCCCGCCGACCAGCGCGGGAATCGTGACGATGTGCAACTCGTCGACCAGCCCGGCCCGCAGCAGGGCGCCGTTCAGCCCGCCGCCGGCCTGCGACAGCACACAATCGGCGCCGAGCAGCGCCCGCATCTTCACCAGCGCGGACGTGAGATCAACCCGCGTCTCCCCGGCGATCAGATAGGGGATGCCCTCCCGGCGCAGATAGCCGAGGTACGCCAGGGGCGTGGCATCGCTGACCAGCACCAGCAGCCGGGTCTCCCCGTCCTGCTTGTGGGTCCACGCCACCCGCCCGCGCCCGTCCACGACGGCGAACCACTTCGCGCTGCTGACCGGCAGGAAGTCACCGCGGAGATCGCCGCTCGCCGCGTCGGGCAGATCCAGCGGTCCCGCGCTGTCGTCCACAAACGTGCCGCTGCCTTCGAGAACCACCGTCGGTGCGTGCCGCTCCCGGACAAAGGAATCCCGCCGGGCCAGGAGCCCCTCGACATCCGCCGGCCAGGCCGCTTGCCAGCGTGCTCTCACCTCGGCGTCGAGCAGCCGGCCCGGCCGCCCGAGCGCCACCCGCCCATCAGCGGCCGCCGTCACCGCAACAACCACCCGAGGACGCCCACCATCCAGAACCACAGATCGGACCCTAACCATTGGGTACGACATTCGTGGCGTGCCTTGTGGTCCGACCGCGAGCAGCTGAACGACTTCAGTCGCCCGGACGCATCCATGGGCGACGATGATGTCAGCGTTGCTGGCGTGCCCTTGCCTCGGCGCTGACCGGGGTGAAGAGGTTCACCAGGGTGCCGTCCGGGTCGCGGAGCAACAGGGACCGGTTGCCCCAGGGCATCGTGGTCGGCTCCTGCACGATCTCGGCGGTCAGTTTGCCGAGACGGGTGAACTCGGCGTCCACGTCGTCGACCCGGAACTCGATGATGGCCGACCGGTTCGCCGCCGGTGACGCCGAGCCCTCGCCGAACAGTTTCACCGTGCCGGTGCTGCCGATCGCAAGCGTCGCCCCGGGCAGCACGATCTCGGCGAAGTCAGCCGTGTGCCGGTGGGCGCTGACGCCCGTGACCCGCTCGTAAAAGTCGGTGAGACGGTCGACGCGGTCGGTGATCAGGCGTACCGATGTCAGGTTCATGGTGTTTCTCCTTGCTGTGATGCCAACAGGCGAAACGGTAGGAGCGATACCGGGCGGATCCCGCCCGGTATGGAGAAGAATGTGATCGTGACCCGACCGGCCGCGCGCGTGCTCGCCCTCCTGGAGATCCTTCAGAACGGCGGTACCCACACCGCTCCCGCCCTCGCCGAGCGCCTCGGCGTCGACGAACGGACCGTGCGCCGGTACGCCGATCACCTGCTCGACCTGGACATCCCCGTCGAGTCGGTACGCGGCCGGTACGGCGGGTACCGGCTGGCGCCCGGATTCCGGATGCCGCCGCTGATGCTCACCGACGAGGAGGCCCTCGCAGTCCTGCTGGGCCTCGTGGCAGCCCGGCGGGCCGGCCTGATGGCGATGTCGGACGAGGCCACCGACAGCGCCGCCGCCAAGGTTCGCCGGGTCCTGCCGAAAACTCTCGCCGCGCGCCTCGACGCGCTGTTCGCCACAGCCAATTTCACCTCCGGCACGCGGGAGGCGCCCACGGCGGAGGCCTCGGTCATGCTCCTGCTGGCAGAGGCGACCCGGCAGCGCCGGCCCGCGCTGATCGACTACAGCGATCGTTCCGGCAAACGCAGCCGCCGCACGTTGCATCCGTACGGGATCGTCGCGCACTCCGGCCGCTGGTACGTGACCGGCCCCGACTCCGCCTCGGGCGAGATGCGCACGTTCCGCCTCGACCGGATCGGGTACGCCGAGATCATGCACGGCGGCTTCACGGTGCCCGACGACTTCGAGCCCGCCGGCGCGGTCCTGTCCAGCCTGGCCGGGACGCCGTGGCAGCACGAGGTCATCGTCGCGGTGCACGGCACGGCCGAGCAGATAAGGCTGCCCCGAGGCCTGGCCACCGTCGAACCGGACGACGATCCCGAGTGGGTGGTGGTGAGGCTGCGGGCCGAACGCCTGGACTGGATCCCCGCCGTCCTGGCCGGCCTGGGCCTGCCGTTCACCATCCGGCAGCCCCCCGAACTCCGCGACACCGTCCGCGAGTGGGCCATCCGGATAGCCGCCTGGTCAGCGGTCGAGTAGCTGGGCCAGGTGGACGGCGGGGCGGTCTCGCAGGTCGGCCACCTGGGTGCGGCAGGAGAAGCCGTCGGCCAGCACGACCGCGTCCGGGGCGGCGTCCAGCGCGGGCAGCAGGTTCTGCTCGGCGACCGCCACCGACACCTCGTAGTGGCCGATCTCCACGCCGAAGTTGCCGGCCAGGCCGCAGCAGCCGGCCAGCCGTTTCACCGTGGCGCCGGTGGACGCGAGCAGGTCGGCATCGGACTTCCAGCCGAGAACCGCGTGGTGGTGGCAGTGCGGCTGCGCGATCACCGAGACGTCCGACAGGTCCGGCGGAGTCCAGCCCGGCGTCGACGCGAGCAGCTCGGCGAGGGTGTGCACCGACCTGGCGACCACGGCGGCGTCCTCGTTGCCGGGCAGCAGCTCGTGCACGTCGGAGCGGAGCACGGCGGTGCACGACGGCTCGATGCCGACGATCGGAATCCCGGCGCGGGCATCCGGGGCAAGGGCGCCGACCGTACGCGAAAGGATCTTCTTGGCCGAGTCCAGCTGGCCCGTGGTGATCCAGGTCAGGCCGCAGCAGACCTGCCCGGACGGCAGTTGTGGTTCGTACCCGGCGGCGCGCAGTACGCGTACCGTCGCCTCGGCCACCTCGGGTGAGAAAGCGTCGGAGAAGGAGTCGGCGAAGAGGACGACCGGCGTGCGGCCGGAGGTCGCGGCCGGGGTGAATGTGCGGCGGAAGGGGCGGCGGGCGAAGGCCGGGACCGAGCGGCGTTTGTCGACGCCGGCGATCCAGAGGGCGAGGCCGCGGAGGCCGGGCAGCCGGGTGCCGAGGTTCGCCAGGCGTGGCACCCAGCCGGCGAGGCGTGCCCACATCGGGAGTTTGCCGAGCGAGTAGTGCGAGCGCGGGCGCAGTTTGCCCTGGTACGTCTGGTGCAGCACCTCGGATTTGTAGGTGGCCATGTCGATGCCGGTCGGGCAGTCCGAGGCGCAGCCCTTGCAGGCCAGGCAGAGGTCCATCGAGTCGTGGACCGACGGGTGCGACCAGGGCAGTTCGCCGCGGACGACCTCCTGCAGGACGCGGGCGCGGCCGCGGGTGGAGTCCTTTTCCTCAGCTGTTGCCAGGAACGACGGGCACATGACGCCGCCGGCTGCGGAGTTGTCGGCGCGGCACTTGCCGACGCCGGTGCAGCGGTGCACCGCCTGGCCGAGGTCGCCGCCGTCGTGCGGGTAGGCCATCGCGAGTTGTTTGATCGGGAAATGCCCGGCGGCGCGGATGTCGGCGTCAACCGGGTCCGGGTCGACGAGCACGCCCGGGTTGAGCAGGTTGTCCGGGTCGAAGACATGCTTGATCCGGCCGAAGAGGGTGATGGCGTCCGCCGAGTACATGTGCGGCAGCAGCTCGGAGCGTGCCCGCCCGTCGCCGTGCTCGCCGGAGAGCGAGCCGCCGAACTCGCCGACCAGCTTGGCCGCGTCGGTGAGGAACTCGCGCAGCACCTTGGTGCCGCCGGGCTGGTCGATCGGGAAGTCGAGACGCACGTGCATGCAGCCGTCGCCGAAATGCCCGAATGGCGCGGAGGTCATGTCATATTCGGTCACGAGCTGGTCGAAACGGGCGAGGTAGGCACCGAGTTTCTCCGGCGGAACAGCGGCGTCCTCCCAGCCTGGCCAGGCCGGCTTGTCCGACGGCGCACGCCCGGCGAGGCCCGCGCCGTCCTCGCGGATCCGCCACAACCGCGCCTGGGTAGCCGGATCTTGCACGACCAGGGCGTCGTCGGCGATCCCGGCGGCCGCCAGCTTCTGCGCCCGGGACAGCACCTCACCGAGCTCGTCACCGGCCAGTTCGACGAAGAGCCACGCGGCGCCCCGCGGCAGCGGCGGGACGGCATCAGGCCCGCGACGTGCGCGAAGAACGTCGAGCAGCCGCGAGTCAAGGCCCTCACAGGAGGTCGGTCCGTGCGCGACAACGGCCGGGGAGGCCTCGCCGGCGGCGACGATGTCACGGAACCCGAGCACCACGACGACGCGGACCGGCGCGTCGATGACGAGCTTCACGGTCGCCTGGGTGATCACCGCGAGAGTGCCCTCGGACCCGACGAGCGCCTGCGTGAGGTCGAACCGCTCCGGCAGCAGGTGGTGCGCAGAATAGCCCGAGACCTGCCGCCCGAACCGATCAAATTCGGTCCGTGCCGTCGCGAGGTGACCGCCCATGACGGTGTGGACCTTTTCGATCAAAAGATCAACACCGCTGGTGTACGGGTCACCGGCCGCGTCGTAACCAGTGGTCAGCTTCTCCCCCGCCGCCGTCAGCAACTCCAGTCCGGCGACGTTGTCCGAGGTTCTGCCGTACGCCAGCGACCGCGACCCGCACGCGTTGTTGCCGATCATCCCGCCGATCGTGCAGCGCGGATGCGTCGACGGGTCGGGCCCGAACCGGATGCCGTGCGGGGTGACCGCCTTCTGCAGGACGGCGTGCACGGTGCCCGGCTCGACGACGGCCAGCTTGGCGGCGGGGTCGATGTCGAGCACCTTGTTCATGTGGCGGGAGAAGTCGAGCACGATGCCCCGGCCGACCGCGTTGCCGGCCACCGACGTGCCGGCGCCCCGGGAAGTGAGCGGCACACCGGTCTCGCGGGCCACGGCCAGCGCGGCGGACACCTCGTCGACGGTGCGCGGGCGGACCACGGCGAGCGGCGGAATCCGGTAGAGGGAGGCGTCCGAGGCGTACATCCCCCGGGTGCCTGGGTCGGACCGCACCTCAAGGCCGGCCTTCTCCAGCGCCTGCACCACGCCGTTCGACTGCTCGCTCATCAGTAACATGTTACCCATGCCGAAGCTCGTGCTGCCGACGGATGCCCCTTCCCTCGCTGATGCCGTCGCTGTCGCCGTGCTCGACGGGGTCGCGGCGGGCGAGCTGGTGCCCGGGGTGACGTACTCGGTCTATCAGCTCGCCGAGCTGCTCGGAGTGTCCCGCAGTCCCGCCCGCGAGGGTCTCCTGCGCCTGGCCGAGGCCGGCCTTGTCGAGATCCGGCGCAACCGGGGTTTCCAGGTGCTGCCACCTCAGGCCCACGACATCGAGGAGATCATCGGCATCCGGCTGGCGCTGGAGCCGCCCGCTGCCGGCCTTGCCGCCTCGCAGGGCAGCGCGGAGCAGCATGCCGCGATCCGGTCCACGCTGGCGGCGATGGCGACGGCGGCGATTGCCGGCGACGAGGCGTCGTTCTGGCCGGCCGACCGGGCTCTGCATGATCTGTTGCTGCACGCGGCGGGCAGACCGCGGACTGCCGCGATCATCGAGAGGCTGCGAGGGACGACGGCTCTGCTGGGGCCGCCGACAACGGCCAGTGGCCGGACGTTGAGCGAGATCCATGCCGAGCACGAGCCGGTGGTCAGGGCCGTGCTCGCCCGGGACGGGCAGGCAGCGGAGATCGCGATGCGCGCCCACCTGGAGGCGACGCGGAGCTTGCTGGTGGCGAACTTGCAGAGATAGGTGGAACGCGGGCCGGCGTGCTCGCCGGCCCGCGCATCACAACCGTCAGCTGCCGATCTTGGCGGCCGCGAACTCAGCGCCCTGCTCGACAGTGCCGTTCCTCGGGTACGCCAGGTGGGCCGCGAGCCGGTTCCCACCCCCACAGACCGGGTCGCCGTTGTTGCAGAACTCCTTCGCCTTCGGGCCGAACTCCGTGCTGGCACCGGCGATCGTGCGTCGCTGCAGGCCGAGCGGATTGCCGAACACGACGACCGCGGCGACCCGGGAGGCCAGCGCCGCCGGGATCGCCTCGCCGGCCGTACCCGCGCCCCGAATCCCGATCGCGATGTCGGTGACGCTGGCGCCCTGCGAATATCCGCCGATCACGAACCGGGTCTCCGGGCACGCCGCCGCCACCGAAGTGATGTGCTGGCTCATGTTCGTGGCGCCCGGTCCGGCACTTCGCTGGTTGCCGGCCGCCGCGTAGAGCACCGCGAACGATCCGACCTCCAGATCCGGCAGCTCGGCCGCGAGCGCGCGGGCCAGCGGGCGTCCCACGATGCCGAGCCCTTGCGGCTCTCCGGTACCCCGCGCGAACACCAGCTCCACGTCGGAGCAGGCACCCGCGGCGGTCGTGGCACCGAAGAATCCCGTTCCGGCGAACGCCTGCGGTGTGATCACCGCGCCGGCGGCGACCACTGCCGCACAGGCACCGGCCAGGATGAGGCGCCGGCTCTTACTGGATCGCTTACGTCGAGTAACCATCGATCTCTCCCTATCCGCCAATAGGACTGTGCCTGGGGATACGGAGAGGACCGGCGAATGGTTGCCCACCAGCCGAAGATTTTTGCACAAGAGGTACCAATAGCAGATCACCCAGCGTGAGCAATCCTCACGTTATCCGGGCGGCCGCAAGGTGTGCGTCGATGATCAAGAAGGTGCTCCCCGCTCATCGCGTTGCCGGCCGCGACGCCGTGCTGCCCGCTGAACCGGACGGCACTCCACCGCCGATGCCATCGCCGCCTGCATGGCGTTGTCCACCCCGGACCAACCCGTCAGCTGCGCCAGAAGCTGGCGTTGACGGGAATCCCGCGCCAGCCTTCGAGCCGAAGCCCTTCGACGAAACGGAAAGTTCCCAGCTCTCCCATCGGACGACCACCGTCACCTCATCGGCGACGAGTGGGCGTCCCCGGCGGCCGAGATCGCGGGCCTCGCCAACGGCTGGGACCAGATGTACGACAAGAAGCCGGAAATCAGCGAGGACGGCGACCGCTATTGGAAGGTCGTCGACCTGATCTCCGCTGAGCTCGGCTGCCCGAAACACCCGTCTCCCGGGGCAGAGCGATGACTCGCATGACGCGCTCGGTGTGGATGAGGTATCACACAGCGCCCGCTTCGCGTGGATGAAGGCGCACACAGCGACACGGTGCGATTTCATCCACGCCAGGACCGAGACCGAAGCCCACATATGCACTCGGTGCGACCCGGTCACCGCTGCCGACGAGCTGCGTGCGATCTTGACTAAACCGGAACTCAGCACAAGCCGCCGGTAGCCGAATTTCTACAGATCCCACTCACTCGACCCAATCATGCGATCAGGGACACGACGACAATTGCGTTGGTGACCCAACTTTTCGAAAGACCCGCCGCAAGCCGACAAATCGAGCTCGACCATGAGCCACGGCCGAGGGGCTGGAACGCCAACAACCACTCCGATCAGCTCAAATTGCACACCTACCTCGATGAAGCCGGCAAGGAACTCCTTGCCGAAGAATGGACGGGCGGAGGGGCGGGCGCCATCGATCTGGTGGTTGGCCTTCCCAAAACCACCTCCCTACAACGCGGTGGGCACGACCTCGACAATTATTTGCTGCCGCTGGCCGGGTATTTCGGCGCGAGCCGCATCGGTGCCGCGTTCGGCGGCAAGTCTCACCAGCAAGGTTCCTCTGTCGCGGTAGCTCTCGCCGCACCCGCCTCGAAAACGATCGGACCTGCGCAACTCAGTACCCGGATGTCTATGTCGGCGACGTTGGCATCATGGGCGGAGACCATCAACCGGGCTTGCCGATCCGCAGTCATCGAACCCCTATCGCCTGGACCGGTAGGGGTTCGGTTGCAGTTCGGCGTCTCGCGGACGCGGAACTGGGCGTCGCTGCTGCACCGAAGCATAGACGACAGCCTGGGGCATGACGTGGTGGTTCGGGCGTGGTGGTGGCGAGATGGACGCCCCTAACCGGATACCGGGTAGCGAGTGCCGGTGGGCGGGCACCCGGTGGGCGGGACCTGCCCACCGGGTGGGTGGGGTCAGCCCAGGGCGGTCAGGAAGGGTTTGTGGGAGTTCTTGAACTCCCAGCCGTAGAACCTGTCCCAGTTGATCGACCAGGTCATCAGGCCGCGGAAGTTCGGGTTGGTGCCGCTGCGGACCGTGTATCCGCCGCAATTCGTGCCCTTCACCAGGCAGGTGACGGCCTGTTGGACGGCGGCCGGGGCGACGTACCCGTTGCCGGCGCTTGTCGAGCTGGGCGCGCCGAAGGCGATCTGGTCCTCGCGCAGGGCGGGGAACACGTTGGCGGTGTTGCCGGCGACCGGGAATCCGGCGAGGAGCATGTCGGTCATGGCGATGTGGAAGTCCGCGCCGCCCATCGAGTGGTACTGGTTGTCCAGGCCCATGATGGAGCCCGAGTTGTAGTCCTGGACGTGCAGCACGGTGATGTCGTTGCGCAGGGCGTGGATCACCGGGAGGTACGAGCCGGCGCGCGGGTCCTGTCCGCCCCACGGTCCGGAACCGTAGTACTGGTAACCGAGCTGCACGAAGAACGTCTCGGGCGCCATCGTCAGCACGAAGCCGGTGCCGTACCGGGCCTTGAGTGATTTGACCGCGCTGATCAGGTTGACGATGACCGGCGTGGTCGGGTTCTTGAAGTCGGTGTCGCCGGTGTTCAGCGACAGCGAGTGACCCTCGAAGTCGATGTCGACGCCGTCCAGGCCGTACTTGTCGATGATCGCGCTGACCGAGCTGACGAACTTGTCGCGCGCCGCTGTCGTGGTGAGCTGCACCTGGCCGTTGGCGCCGCCGATGGAGAGCAGCACCTTCTTGCCGGCCGTGCGCTTGGCCTTGATGCCCGCGATGAAGTCGGCCTCGGACTCGACGCCGGGGCACTCGGTGGCCGGGCAGAGACTGAACCGGATGTCGCCCGAGGTGGCCGTGGTCGGCTCACCGAACGCCAGGTTGATGATGTCCCACTCGGTGGGGACGTCGGCCATCCGGACGTACCCGGAGCCGTTGGCGAAGCTGGAATGCAGATAGCCGATGAGTGCGTGTTTCGGCAGGCCGCCGACCGGGATCGGGGTAGTGCTCGTCGACGGACTCACGCTCGGCGAAACAGAGGGCGAAACAGAGGGCGAAACAGAGGGTGACGGCGACGCGCTCGAGCTGGGAGCCGACGGACTAGGTGTCACCACACCGCCGCAAGCGCCGTTGTTGATCCAGACGTCCCACTGGCCGCTCTTGAGGACCGGGTCCTCGCCCTGGGTCCACCACTTGGCCGTGTAGTTGCTGCCGCCCTTGGAGACGACGTTGTCCTTGACGTAAACGGAGCCGGCGGACCAGGCCGCGGCGCAGGCCACAGCGGCGTTCGCCGTGGTGGCGACATAGATGGTTGAGCATGCCACGACGAGTGCAGCCGCCGCGGCGAGGATCGGGGATCGACGCATGGCTAATTATTAGGACTGTTAACTGAACTTGTAAATAGGGTTCATTGACAGCCCGGCAATCAAGTGACAAGAATCGATCTGAGAGCGCTCTCTTTCCCGACCTCCCCCGCCGCGCGTCGCAGATCGGACGTGCACGCGTGAAAGGACGAGCCATGCTTCGTCGATCCCTCATCGTGCTCACGGCAGCGCTGACCGCCGTCGCGCTCACCCCGATCCCCGGTCACGCCGCCGCCTCGGAGAAAGGCCCCGCAAACCCCCGCATAAACGCCGGCATGCTCGAAGCGATGAGCCGCGACCTCGGCCTCGACGACCAGGAGATCGCCGACCGGCTCACCACCGAGGCTGCCGCCCCGGTCATCGAGAACCGCCTGCGCAAGCAGCTCGGCGCGCGGTTCGGCGGCGCTTGGATTCCGGACGGCGCGACCCGCCTCACCGTGGCGGTGACCAGTGCGGCCGACGCCGCGAAGGTCAGGGCTGAGGGTGCCGACGCGAAGCTTGTCACGCGTACCGAAAAAGACCTGGACGCGGACCGCGCCAAGCTGGACCGACGCGGCGCGCAAGCGCCGGACGCCGTGCGCAGCTGGTATGTGGACGCGGCGGCCAACCGGGTGGTGATCACCGCCGCACCCGGAGCCGAGGCCGCGGCCAGGCGTTTCGCGGCGGAGAGCGGCGCCGGAGCGGTGACCGTGCGCACTGAGACACAGCAGCCCACGCCGATGTATGACACGCGCGGCGGCGACCAATACGTCATCAACGGCAACACACTCTGCTCGGTCGGCTTCGCCGTCGCCGGCGGCTTCGTCACGGCCGGTCACTGCGGCGGCACCGGCAGCCCGACCCTGGGCTTCAACAACCAGGCACAGGGTACGTTCGCCGGCTCATCCTTTCCCGGCAACGACTACGCATGGGTACGCACGAACGGCAACTGGGTGTCACAACCCTGGGTGAACAACTACTCCGGTGGCAACGTGATCGTCGCCGGCTCGCAGGAGGCGGCCATCGGCAGCTCGATCTGCCGCTCCGGACGCACCACCGGCTGGCGCTGCGGCACGCTGCTCGGCAAGAACGAGACGATCAACTACGCGCAGGGCGCCGTCTCCGGCCTGAGCCGCAGCAACGCCTGCGCGCAGCCCGGCGACTCCGGCGGCTCGTGGATCTCCGGCAACCAGGCGCAGGGTGTCACATCCGGCGGCACCGGCGACTGCACCAGCGGCGGCACCATGTGGTTCCAGCCGGTCAACGAGATCCTCGGGGTCTACGGCCTGTCGCTGACCACGTCCGGCGGGGGCGGCGGCGCGCTGATCAGCAACTGGAACAACAAGTGTCTGGACGTGCCGAACAGCAACTTCGCCGACGGTGTGCTGGTGCAGATGTGGAACTGCAACAACTCCGGTGCGCAGAAATGGGAGGCCGTCGGCGGCGCGCTGCGCACCGGCAACAACAAGTGCCTGGACGTGCCGTGGGGCTCGACCGCCAGCGGTGTGGAGATCCAGATCGCCGGGTGCAGCGGCAACCCGGCACAGCAGTGGGTGCTCAGTGCGGCCGGCGACCTGGTCAACCCGCAGGCCAACAAGTGCCTCGACATCAAGGACTGGAACGGCAACGACGGCGCGCGCATCCAGCTGTGGGACTGCGCCGGAACCCTGAACCAGAAGTGGCGCCGATGATCCGGCGCGTGGCCGTCCTGGCGATCCTGCTCGCGCTGATACCGGCCATGCCAGCCAGCGCGGCCCGGACCAGCCTGCGGGCGGCGGATCCGAGCGTGCTGCGGGTCGTCAGCACCTACATCGGCGTGCAGCCGCTGGGCGGCGGCATCGCCGTGCGGCAGGCCTCCTCACCGGACGCCCTGGCGACCGCGTACGCCTGGGAGAACCGGTACTGGCACACCGGGACGTTCGCCTGGTGGGGCAATCGGCCTGTTCTGGGCGTTCTCGGTCTACGCGCAGCAGACCGGTGACCGGCTGGCCGCCGGTCTGAGCAGCAACCTGGGCGTGCTGGCGAACGCGGTCGTGCTGAGCGCCGACGACCTGTCCTCGCCGGACCGGGCGTGGTCCGGGCCGATCTCGGCGAGGGCGCCGCATACCGCTACCAGTGCACCGGGCTCCGGCTGCTGGTGTACCGCAACGATCGCTGGTTCCTGCTGCGGTCGGGCTGGCACGGCAACCGGGAGGCCCGCGCGATAGTCCTGCCCGACGCCGCCGGCCTGCGTGTGGAACTCAGCCGCTGACCGTCCAGTCCTGCACGTCGATCTGGCTGCCGCCGTACCTCGGTGCGAAGAAACTCAGCACGTTCGACGACTTCAGCCGCTGGTGGTCGATCAGCGGATCGGAGAAGTAGATCGCCGACGACGTCCAGCGCAGCGTCCAGTCACTCCACCCGGACGCCTTCGACGCGGTCTGGATGTGCAGCTTGCGTGTGCTGGAGTCGCCGCTGACCACGTACAGATTGTCCTTGGTGTCGACGGCGATGTCGCCGCGCGCGGACCGTTCCAGAAACGGGGTGTAGGTCTGGTGCCACACCTTGCTGGCCTTGTCCCGCCAGTAATGCACCAGCACCGCCGATTCCCGCGCCGCCGTGAAGTCGGTGTTGCTGGCCGCGCTCGCCGGCAGATGCGACGCGAGCACGTGCACGATGCCGGCCGCGTCGACCACCTGTGACTCCTGGTTGATCAGCCCACGGTTCTGGGCGATGCCCTGCACCTTCAGACCCGCCGCGTCCGAGCGCAGCGGATTGGTCCCGCTGGTCGCCACCACGCTTCCGGCGCTGTTGCGCCAGGTGCGTCCCTTGTCTTTGCTGTACGCGTAAAAAAGATCGTGGTTGGTGCTGGCGTCCGATGTCTCCCGCACCGTCCACGTGGCGTGCAGCAACGGCACCGCCGGGTCGGTGTTGTCGTACTCGATGCCGAACAGGTACGCGTTGTTGCCGGCCGTGGTGCCGTCGATGAACTCGCCGATGAATGACCACGCGCCGGCCCGGTACCAGGAGCGCGAGGATCGACATGATCGCGACGAAGGGCCGCCTCACGACAGCGACCAGGCGGCCGGCCGGATGGTTCCCGCGGCGTCCTGCACGTTGGCGATCAGCACACCGGACTCGGTCAGCTCCACCACCGACCGGATGGTCCAGCCGCGCGGCGCCGGCAGTTCGGTACGCACCCCGTCACGCCACAGCGACAACCGGTTGGTGCCGTCGTCACCGTCGGCCAGGATCACCATCCGCCGCCCGTTGGCGACGGCCACACCCTGCGCGCTGAGCTCGCCCGCGGCCAGCGGCACGACGGTCACCTCGTTCGCTGCGTTCCAGTACGCGGCGTTTCGACCTCCGGAAGCGTTGGTCAGGACACCGGCCACCCCGCCGTCGGCGGCGAGGTTGTTGACCGTCTGCCCGGACGGGCACACCAGGCCGCCGACCGGCTGTCCCTGAGTCGCCTCGGTCAGGACGACGTTGCTGCCGGGCACCCCGCCGACATGCCGGAGCAGCACGTATTTCGGCAACCCGGCGGTCACGCTGAACCCGCTGGCCACCACGCTGCCGTCGGCCTGGACGCGGGAGACGCAGGCGGGGCCGAGGTACGCCGTACCGAACACCGGGATCGAAGTCGTCGCGCCGTCCTTCCACAGCACCGGGCGGGCGGTCGTGCCCTGGCCGGCGCCACTGAAGACGGACACCAGGGCGGTGCCGGTCGCGTTGATCGAGATGACGTACCGGCGGTACCCGGCGTCGAGCTCCGGCGTCCCGCTCAGCAGCGTGCGCGCGCCCGCGCGGGTGACCAGCTCGGCCTTGCCGGAGATCAGCTCCGGTCCGGCCGTCGACACTCCCCATGTGGCGCCGCGCGGATCGACCGCGCCGGCCCGGCTGCGCGGCTCACCGATCAGCGTCGCGGTCGTGCCGGTGATCGACCACCGGGTCGCGCGGGTGGCGCCGTCGACGGTCACGTCACCCGCGACCTCGCCGAGGTCGGTGATGCTGCTGACCGAGCCCGAGGTCGCCCCGGCCGGCAGTGCGAGCCGCTGACGCTGCCAGCCGACGCGTGGCAGACCGGCCCATCGGTACGGAGTCTCGACCATGGACGTGTTCCCGTCCGGCCCGGTAGTGGTGACGCGTGCGGTGCCGGCCACCACCCCCAGCGGCGACACGTCGGCTGCCGTGACGGCGAGCGACTCCCCCGGCCCGGCCGCCGGGATCGGCAGCAGCACACCCCGCACGGCCGAAGCTGCCGAAGCCGGCATTACCGCGCTGGCGGCGACGAGCGTCCCCGCCAGCGCCGCCGTGGTGGCCCGCGTCACAACATTTGTCATTGCCAATGTCTATCAAGGTCGGGATGCGGGCACAATCCACCGCCCGACGGGTGCCGTCACAGCCGGATCTCAGCGGCCCGGCAATAGGATCATCGGCATGACCGTGCCCGCGGATATCGCCGCCAGCAAGCAGATCAGCCTGACCACGTACCGCAAGGACGGCACCCCGGTGGCCACCCCGGTCTGGCACGTGGCCGACGGTGACACCATCACCACCGTGTCAGCCGCCGACGCCTGGAAGGTCAAGCGCCTCCGCAAGAACGCGCAGGTCGAGATCGTCCGCTGCGACATCCGCGGCAAGATCGCCCCGGACGCCCGTCCGGTCCGCGGCACTGCCACGCTGCGACCGCCGACGGAGACCGAGGCGGCACGCCGCCTGCTGGAGCGCCGGTACGTCTCCGCCCGCATCGGCGGCACCCTCACCCGGCTGCTGCACATCAAGCGCCCGGCCGGCATCGGCATCGTCATCACCCTGCACCCCGACGCCTGACCCCGCCCGGTCAGCCGGCCGCCTGTCGGCCGTCTGTCGGTCAGCCGGCCGTCGGTCAGCCGGCCGTCGGTCAGCCGGCCGTCGGTCAGCCGGCCGTCGGTCAGCCGGCCGTCGGTCAGCCGGCCGTCTCGTCCTGCGGCGCGGCCTCAGGCCGGTCCGGCCAGGACGGTTCGCAGGCGGCGGGCCTCTGTCGCCAGCCGGGAACTGCCCGGTTTCGCCGCTGCCGCGGTCAGCTCGGGGATCTCGTCGCGGACGGTGAGGTCGCCCGCGACCCGGGTGGCGAGCTGCAGCAGGTCGGGCAGACCGCGCGGGGTGTGCGGCAGCAGCAGCGGCAGCGCCGTGACGAGCAGCTCCCAGAGCGCCACGGCCGCGCCAGGGAGGCGAGCGCGGGCAGCACCCAGGCCGCTGTCACCTCCCGGTGCTGCGGCAGCACCACGGCGGTGATGTCGGCGGGCGCCGAGAAGTCGTGCGGGTAGTAGACCGGCACGTTGCTCCGGTCCAGGTTGACCAGGCCCGCTTCCAGCAGGGTGCCCTCGGCGCCGGCCCGGCCAAGCCCAGCCCCGGCCTGGTCCAGCCCAGCCCGGGCCTGGTCCAGCCCAGCCCCGGCCTGGTCCAGCCGGGCGACGACGCGGCGGGTGACCGGCGGCCGGCCACCGTACGCATAACGCCCGTCCTTGCCGGTCTGCTCGAATCGGGTGCTCACCGGGTCGGGCAGCCCGCCGCCCTTGAGCCAGTCGGCGAACTGCTGCCCAGCCGCCGACGTCAGCTCCGCCGCCCGGGTCACCACCTCGGCGTCGACGTCACGCGGCACCCGCAGCAGCGCCTGCTCGACGTCGACCGGCCACGGCTCCCGGCCCGCCGCCTCGGCCCGGACGAGCCGGTCGAGAAGGACGGCGGGGTCCAGGCTCCCGTTCACCTCGGTGGGCGTCGCCATCAACTCGGCCACCGGCCACGCGGCGAAACGGTCGGCCAGCTCCCGGATGCGCAGGCCCAGCACGGTGCCCGGCCCGCCGCGCAGCGA
Source organism: Actinoplanes sp. CA-015351 (assembly GCF_050955685.1). NCBI lineage: Bacteria > Bacillati > Actinomycetota > Actinomycetes > Micromonosporales > Micromonosporaceae > Actinoplanes > Actinoplanes sp. CA-015351. The sequence continues at coordinate 3,576,206 of NZ_CP192102.1, read as the reverse complement.
TTTCCGCTCGCCGGGGCCGATCAGCCAGGCGTCTCGCAGAACACCCGGAGCCGGCACGTCTTCGCTGGTGGCAAACTTGACGACAGCCCGGATCGCATCGCCGAGCAACCCGGTCCGCACCATCTGGCCATGCCAGCCGGGATCGGTCAGCTCAGACGGGTGCCGCGCCAGCAGCGGCCGCAACACACCGTCCACCGCCACCCCGGCGGCAGGCAGCGCCACCAGCGCGGCGAGCACCCGCTCCCACCCGACAGCGGTCTCGTCATGCAGCAGCGCCACGATCTCGGCGGCAAGCTCAGAGGCGTCGCTGATCGGCGGCGGCATCAGCGCGACAGTCGCGAGCGGCATCGGTGTGCTGGTCGTGGCAGTAACCGATGATGGGACCACCCCGAACATCTCGGCGGCGCAGGCGGTCAGGTCACCGCCGAGCGCCACGGCCGCATCCGCCAGCCTCGCCACGGTGGCCGCGTCAACTCGCTTGAGCTGCCGGCCGATCAGGGTGAGCGCCCGCTCCTGCACGTCGAACGCCGGGTGCCCGAACGCCACCGCAGCCGTCTCCACGATCTCGCCGACCCGGTCCGGCTCACGGCGCGCGACTTTCTCAAACCAGGAGAGCTGGGCCTTGACCAGGCCCTTTTCGGTACGCGAAAAGACCGCCCCACTCGTCTCCAGCACCGTCTCGACATTAAGAAGTCCGGCGTCGTCGACGATCCGCAAGCACCGCTGGCCGAGCCCGGCGAGCGCCGGCGGCGCCTCGGCCAGCAGCCGTGCGTAATCTGCCGCGGCCGGCACCAGCTCGCCGACCGCCGGGGCCAGCATGTCGTGCAGCATCGCGAACGGCCGCAACCAGGCCGGGCGGTCGCCACGGACCAGCCGGTCGAGCGTGGCGGCAAGAATCTGCGAGCGGTCGAGGCGGCCCTCGGCCACCAGCTGCGCGACGACACCGGGGAACCAGGGCTGCGAGGTCCACTCGCTGCCCGACCAGTAACTGCCGGTCAGCGCGCCCCCGAGGTCTGGCAGCCAGGCGCACAGGCGATCACGGCAAGGGTATAACCCGGGGCGGGGTAACGGCTCCCGGCCTCCCACCGGTATCGCGCGAGAGCACCCGGAATCTCGGCATCCAGCTCGACGGCGAACGCCAGCCGATCAGCCCCGCTCATCGCGAGCAGCCGCGTGGTGATCTGCCCATAGGCCGGGCGCCCCGCCAGATCGTCCAGGTCCGTCCAGGTCGAACTCATGCCCGCAAACCTAGAACTTGGGTACGACATTTTCGCCCGGCCGGGAATCGATCACGACCTCGTCCTCATGGTCCTCTCCGGCCCGGCGTGCCCGGCGGAGGATGAACGCGCCGGTCAGAGCGGCCAGCAACTGTCCACCGGCGATCACCGCGAGCAGCGGGGCGGCTCCCGCGCCGGACAACAGGCCGCCGACCACGGCGCCGGCGGCCGCCGATGTCACCTTGATGCCCGCGCCGAGGGTGAAGACCTGGGTACGGGTCTCCGGCGGGGACTCGCGATCACGTACCGAGAACAGCGACACGGTGACCGGGCCCATCAGCAGCCCGGCCACCGCGAGCACCGGCCACGCGGCGGGCAGGAACACGGGCGGCAGGAACGCCACGGACATCGCCGCGGTGCAGATCAGCAGCGTGCGCTCCGGATGCCGGTGCACCACCGGGATCCGGGTCGTGAGCAGCGAACCGACCAGACTCCCGGTAGCCGTGACCGCCATGATCAGACCGGTGAGCGGCGGGTCGTGGCGGGCCGTGGCGATTGCCGCGGCGGCCAGGGGCAGCGCTCCGAAGCCGAACTGGCTGATGCCGGTCGTGGCGGTCACCGCACCGAGGCGGGGCTTGCGGATCATCACGGAGACAGCGCTGAACGGCCTGCTGGGGTGCTCCGGGCGTACCCCAGAAGGGCGAACGCGCAGCGGGAGGGTGAGAAAGGCCAGCGCGCCCAGCAGGGCAAACGCGCCCAGGGTGACCAGCGACCAGGCGGGGCCGGCAAAGCCGGCGACCAGCGCGGCGAGGGCGGGACCGGCGATCCCGGCGACCGAGTAGGTGGTCGCGTCGTAGCCGAAGGCGCGACCGACGTCGCCGGGGACCAGCTCGCGGAGCAGGCTGCTCAGGCCGCCGAAGAGCAGTGGCGCGAGGCAACCGCCGGTGAGGAGCAGGATCGCGGCGACCCAGGTCGCCGGGCCGACAAGCAGGGCCGCGCCGGTCAGGGACACCGCATAGATCGCGAAGGCGGACAGGTAGAGCGGCTTGCGACGACGGGCCCGGTCGGCGGCGGCGCCGGCCAGAGGTGCGGCGGCAACGTGCGGAACCATCAGCGCCGCGACCAGCAGGCCGCCAATGCTGGCGCGACCGGTCTGTTCGATGGCGAGCAGGACGATCGACACCCGGGCGCCCTCGTCGGCGAGGCGCGCGCCGATCGCGGCAAGGAGGTAACGCGTCAGGACCGGCACTGTTTATCGGGTGGGGTAGTCGACGTACGCGAACCGGGTGCCGTCCGGGGACCAGCTGTTGACGTTGATCGTCCCCTGGCCGCCATCGAGCTCGGCGATCGTCGCCGGATTTCGCCAGTCGTCGTTGCTGATGAGCCGCAGCCGGACCGGAAGGTCGGCGGGGTGGCCTGTGGTTCCGGGCGGAAAGCTCAGGTAGACGGCGTGCCCGCCGTCCGGGGACAGATGCGGGAACCAGTTGACGTGGTCGTCGTCGGTGAGTTGTTCCAGGCCGGTTCCGTCCGGGCGGATGCGGGCGATCTGCGCGTGGCCGGGCTCGCTGGAGAAGCGCTCGGTGTTGAAGTAGATCCAGTCGCCGGCGGGATCGTATTCCGGGCCGTCGTCGGGGCCGTCACCGCTGGTCAGCGCGGTGTCCTCGGCGCCGTCGACGCCGATCGTGCGCAGGGTGCCGCTGGTCCACTGCTCGTTCTCGATGCTGACGTAGGCGAGCGTCGTGCCGTCCGGGCTGACACCGTGCAGGAAGTGCATGCGGCCGGACTCGTGCGTGATCCGTCGGCCGGGCCCGCCGCGCAGCGACGCCTGATAGATGTGCCCGTCGTTCGCGGACAGAAAAACCGTCTGCCCGCTCGGCTTTCCGTCCTGCTTTCCGGCCGGCTCTCCGGCCGGCTTTCCGGCCGGCTTTCCGTCCGGCGCGAGGACGTGGTCATTGTTCAGCTCGGGTACGCCCTCAAGCGCGATCAGCTCCGGATTGCCGGAGCCGTCGGCGGGCAGACTCCAGAGCAGGCCGTTGCCGTTGAGGACGAGTTGGTTGCCGGCGGTCCAGTTCGGCGCTTCATAGAGAATCGTGTCGCTGGTGTGCACGACGATGTCGGCGCCGGTGGCGATCTCGTAGACCCGGATCCGGCACTGCTGGCCGGCGGCGAGGGTTCGTGCGAATGCCAAGACTGCTCCCCCGTTTTGTGTCGGCTATCGCTGTTCGCCAGCTGAACCGTCCAGCCGGCCAAGAACGAATCTTGCTCGCTCCACAGTTTCTCTTACCCGCCACTCGCACCATCCAGCCGGCCTGCTAGAAGAAGTGCCGAGAAATCCGGTTCGCTCGATGCTGACACGCGCGATCCCGACCCAGAATGGGCCGCGCCGACGCGCTGCCACCAACCGTCACCGTGACACCCACCGACCCGCCGACGTGCGGAACCTCGCGGGGCCTCAACACCCCACGCCACGCCGCCCCGCCCCACGCCGCCCCGCCCAGCGCTGCTGCACCAGCGCCGCCCCGCTCCGCTTCGCCCCGCTCCGCGCCGCCCAGCGCTACCCGCCCCGCCCCGCCCCGCCCTGCCCCGCTCAGCGCCGCCCCGCCCCGCCCCGCTCAGCCCCGCCCCGCCCCGCCCCGCCCCCGCTTGGATCTTGTGGACTTCCCCGCAGACGTGCCCGCACAACTCCACAAGATCCAACAGGCCCGGCCGATCTTGAGGAACTACGCGCAAACGGTTCGCCGAAGTCCACAAGATCGGCGAAGCACCGCGTACACCACGCCCAGCACAGCGCCGCCCAGCACAGCACAGCGCCGCCCCGCCCAGCACAGCGTCGCCCCGCCCAGCTTCGCCCGCCCCGCTTGGATCTTGTGGACTTCCCCGCAGACGTGCCCGCACAACTCCACAAGATCCAACAGGCCCGGCCGATCTTGAGGAACTACGCGCAAACGGTTCGCCGAAGTCCACAAGATCGGCGAAGCACCGCGTACACCACGCCCAGCACAGCGCCGCCCAGCACAGCACAGCGCCGCCCCGCCCAGCTTCGCCCGCCCCGCTTGGATCTTGTGGACTTCCCCGCAGACGCGCCCGCACAACTCCACAAGATCCAACAGGCCCGGCCGATCTTGAGGAACTACGCGCAAACGGTTCGCCGAAGTCCACAAGATCGGCGAAGCACCGCGTACACCACGCCCACCACAGCGCTGCCCCGCCCACCACAGCGCCGCCCCGCCCAGCACAGCGCCGCCCGCCCAGCGTCGCTCCGCCCAGCTTCGCCCGCCCCGCTTGGATCTTGTGGACTTCCCCGCAGACGCGCCCGCACAACTCCACAAGATCCAACAGGCCCGGCCGATCTTGAGGAACTACGCGCAAACGGTTCGCCGAAGTCCACAAGATCGGCGAAGCGCCGCGTACACCACGCCGAAACCGTGAAGCGCCGCGCACACCCACGCCGAAACTGTGAAGCACCGCGCACACCCACGCCGAAACCGTGAAGCACCGCGCACACCCACGGCGAAACTGACAACGCTGGGCAAGCCGCGTCGATAGGTCGTAGTGCTGGTGCCTGCCTGAACTACGGCTCACCTCTGAACGAGACCCGCGGCGCCGGCGGGTAGCTGGTCAGGTCAGGTGGAGGAGGCCGGTTGCTGGTGCTCCGGTCAGGTCGTCCGGCAGGTCTGCGGCGTACCGCTCGGAGTCGTCCTGGGGTGCGTAGCCCAGCTCTGCCCTGGCTCGGTCGGTGCGCCACGTGGGGGTCGTGTTCGCGGAGATGCCGTGGTAAACGCCGTACCGCACGTCTGCCGTCAACGCCGCCGTGACCAGGCGGATCAGGTCGGGGGCGCTCAGCCAGCTGGGGAGCCAGCTGCGGGCCATCGGCTGGTCGCGGACGCCGCCGAGGCGCAGGCAGATGACGGTCAGGCCGTGGCGGTCGGCGTACAGACGGCCCATGTTCTCGGCGAAAGCCTTCGTCGCGCCGTAGGCGCAGCAGGGGTACGGGATCGCGTCCTCACCGATGTCAATCCTGCCCGCGTCGGCGTGGCCGCCCACCGCGTGCAGTGAGCTGGCCAGCACGACCCGCTTCGCGCCTGCGGCGACCGCTGCGTCCAGGACGTTGACCACCGCGTCGGCGTTGGGTTCGCGCAGGCGGTGCCACGGCTGGTTGGGATCCGCGTCGGCGGCGAGATGGAGGATCGTTTCCACACCGGCACAGACGGTACGCGCGAACCCCGCGTCGCCCAGATTCCCGGCAACGCCGGACGACCGGTCGGTCAGGCGGAGGGCGTAACCGGCTCGCAGGTCCGGCAGCAAGTACCGGGCGACGCCCCCGGCCGCGCCGGTGACCAGCAACGTTGGTGTGGACACCGGGTGATCGTAACGGGCAGCCCTCAGGGCCGGACCCGACGCGTCAGCCGAACGGGACCGGGTCGAAGTGGCCGTTGCGGTTGCGGAACTCGGTCGCGGTGCTGGGCCACAGCAGGGTCAGCCGGCCGCTGCGCGGATCCACGTACCAGCTGGTGCACCCACCGCGCAGCCACACCGTCCGCGAAGCCATCGTGTCGATGTCGCGGGTGTACGCCTCCTGCGCCCGCGCCGTCACCTCCAGCGGACCCGCCACCCGGGCCAGATGATCCAGCGCCCCGACCAGATAGGACAGCTGGCTCTCGATGACGTGAACAGCGGAGTTGTGCCCGAGGGCGGCGTTCGGCCCGTCCAGCACGAACATGTTCGGGAAGCCGTGCACCACCGTCGACGCGTGCGACACCATGCCCTGCTCCCAGGCCTGGGACAGCAGCAGGCCGCCGCGGCCGGTGATCCGGGACGCATAAGGCTGCCGCGTCGAGTGGAAACCCGTGGCGTACACCAGCACGTCGAGCTCCGCGCGATGCCCGTCAAGAGCGATCGCGGTCCGGCCGTCGAAGCGGTCCAGCGCCCCGGCCAGGGTGACCTCGTCACGAGCCATGGCCGGGTAGAACGTGTCCGACAGCAGGATCCGCTTGCAGCCGACCTCGTAATCGGGGGTGAGCCGGGCGCGCAGCACCGGGTCGGGCACCTGGGCGGCGAGATGCCCGAGCGCCCGGGAACGCAGCTCGGCCAGCGCGGCGGGCTCCCGGCGGCGGGCGGCGATGCCCTGTTCGAGACCGGTGAAGGCCTCTTCGCGTACCCGGAGGATCTCCGCCGCGTCGGCGGCGGCGTGTGCGTGGTCGTTGCGGGGGATGACGTACGGGTTGCTGCGCGCGAAGACCGTCAGGTGCTTCACCCGGTCGACGAGCGACGGGATGACCTGGATCGCCGACGCGCCGGTGCCGACGACACCGACGCGAGCACCGTCGAGGTCGGCACTGTGGTCCCAGCGGGCGGTGTGGAACGCCGGAATCGTAATTCCGGAAATATCGGGAATCTTGGGTTCGGTGAGCCGCCCGGCTGCCAGGACCAGGACCCGGCAGCGGAACGAGCCCTTCGTCGTCGTGACGTGCCACCGGCCCGCGGAGTAGACCGCCGCGGTCACCTCATGGCCGAACCGCAGATGCGGCGCCACTCCCGGCCGCGCGGCCAGCCGGCGAAGGTACGCCTGAATCTCGTGCCCGGGCGCGAACGTCCGCGACCAGGCCGGATTCGGCGAGTGGGCAAAGGCATAAAGATGCGAGGGTACGTCGCACGCCACCCCGGGATAGGTGTTGTCCCGCCACGTCCCGCCCACGTCGGCGGCACGTTCGAGCACGACGAACGTCTCGTCGCGACCGGCCAGCTCGATGGCCGCGCCGATCCCGGCCAGCCCGGCGCCGACCACGACGACGTCGACATCCGTCATAACAGGTCGTACCGGGTGGTCCGCTGCCGTGCCGGGCGGCCCAGCTCGGCGGCGATCGCCGTGACGTCGTCCCGGGTGAGCGAGATGCCCTGCTCCTGGCCGGCCGACGGGTCGAGCACCCCGTCGATCAGCAGCCCGCCGAGGTCGTCCGCGCCGCCGCGCAGCAACTGGATCGCGCCGGCGGTGCCGATTTTGGGCCACGGCGCCTGGATGTGGTTGATCCGGCCGGCCAGCACCAGTCTCGATACGGCCGTCAGCGCGCGGGTTTCGCGTACCGAAGGGCGTGAATTGACCGGGAGCGCCGCGCCTGGCGCGGGCGTGAACGGCATCGCGATGAACTCGGTGAACCCACCGGTCCTCTCCGCGATCTCGGCGAGAAGCCGCAGGTGGGCAACCTGCTGGGCGGGGGTTTCGATGTGCCCGTAAAGCATCGTCGAGGTGGACGTGAGCCCGGCCTCGTGCGCTGTGGTGATCAGCTCGACCCAGCGGGCGACAGGCATGTCGGGGCCGCCGGCCAGCCGGGTACGCACATCGTCGTCAAGAATCTTCGCAGCCGTGCCGGGTACCGAACCCAATCCGGCGTCCCGGGCCCGCTCCAGGAACGAGCGCGGGCTGATGCCCAGCCGGGCGGCACCGTCGGCGACCTCGGCGGGCCGGAACGCGTGCAGGTGGATCCCCGGAGCGGCCGAGGCGATGGTCCGCACCAGGTCGAGGTAACCGTCGTCGGGCGCGCCGGCGGGCAGCGGGTTCTGCACGCACACCTCGGTCGCGCCCAGGCTCGCGGCCTCGACGACGAGGTCGTGCACCAGCGGCAGAGAGGTGCCCACGCGTTCCGTGTCCAGGTTGCGGTTAACCACGAAGGTGACCTGGTCACCCACCAGATCACGGCGCACCGCGTCGGCGCGGGCGCACAGGTCCTCCAGGTCCTGGCCGTCGGCGCCGAGCAGTTCCACCGCTTCGGCGTCGGTCAGGGTCGTCGTCATCGGGCACTCCCGGGTTCACAGGGATCGCAGAGCAGCTCGGTCAGCTGCGGGAGGACCGGAACGATGCGTTCCAGAGCGGCGCGATCGTCCGCCCCGAGGCGGGCGACGGCCTCGGCCAGGGCGTGCTCGCAGGCCGCGTCGTAACGGATCAGCAGGTCAGCGGCGTACGCCGAGATCTTGATCGTCACCCGCCGGCGGTCCGCGCCGTCGCGGATCAGCTCGACGAGGCCCCCGCGTTCCATGGCGCCGAGCAGGTTGCTGACCGTGGGGCGGGCGAGGCGGAGCCGTTCAGCGACCTCGACGGTGCTCAGACCGTCCTGTCCGGTGAGCACCCGCAGCACCTCGATGTGCGCCTCGGGCAGGTCGGGCAGTCCGTCCGCGGCGCGGGTCGCACGCAACAGCGCGCGGCGCAGCGGTCCCACCTGGCGGCCGAACTCCCCGATGATCGTCACCGGTCGAGCGTACTAGGTAGGTTCGGGGCAAACCTTGTTCGCGCCGTGGTGGTCACCGGCTTCACACCCGTGAACTGCGTCAAAATGGTTATCAACAGCTTGTGAATCCATGCACATCGCTGGAGCGTTACATACTGGTAATGTGCGCCGGGCGGCCGGCGGACCACAAATCCCGCACCGGGCGCTCCCATTTGTTCACGGGCGATCCCCGGGAAGGACACTGTTACATGCGCGAGGAATTCACCTCGACCACGGCGCTGCTCGGCACCTACGACCCAGGTCGAGCCCAGATCATCGGCGAGCAGGGGCTTGCCGCCGGATTCTGGACATCATTCGAAGTACGGCTGGGATCCGCCGGCGAACAACTCATCATCACGTATATACCGCCCCGCCGAAACGTCAAACGGGACCGCATTCTGAGGTCCGTCTCCTGACATTTCACGCCGCCATCTGATGCGCTGCCGCGATCGGCAGGGTGAAGGTGAAACACGACCCGCCACCCGGATTGTCGGCCGCGCTGATCGTCCCGCCGTGCCGTTCCACGATCCGCTGACAGATCGCCAGCCCGAGGCCGGTTCCCAGATACGCGCCTCCGGCATGAGCGCGGTGGAAGTTGTCGAAGATCGCCTCGTGCTGCCCTTCGGGAATGCCGATGCCGTTGTCGGCGATCCGGATCGTGACCTGCTCCCCCGCCGGTTCGGCGGTGATGGTCAGCGCGGGCGTCACGCCGGGCGCGGTGTACTTCACGGCGTTGCCGATCAGGTTGTCGACGAGCTGGCGTACCAGGACGGGATCCGCCTCGACCGGAGGCAGCGCGCCGACGGTGAACCGCGGCTGCGGCTTGCCGGCCGCAGCCGCGGCGTCGGTACGCGCACTCACGATGTCCCCGACGATCTCGGCGAGTTCCACCCGTTCCGGTTCGACGCTCGCCTCCCGTGCCGTGGTGTACGCGAGCAGCCCGTCGATGAGCCCGCGCATCCGGGCGCTGGCCCTGGTCAGCCGGCCCAGGTCGTCGCGGGTGTCGTCGATACCCGGATGCGCCGGCACCACCTCGAGCGACTCCAGAGCGGCCGACGCCCAGCCGTCGACGCTGGACAGCGGGTTGAGCAGGTCGTGCGCCACCACCCCGGCGAAGTTGGTCAGCTCGTCGCGGTGCCGTCGTTCCGCTGTGACGTCGGCGAAGAGCACCACCGCGCTGGCTCGCCCGTCCGTGCCGGGCAGCGGGGTCGCGTTGACCCGCACGATCCGGGGCTGCGTCACGCCCGGGTTGCGGACCGCCAGATCGATGCCCCGCACCTCCTCACCCTGCAGCGCCTTGCGGAACACCCAGTCCTTGTCGGCGTACCGGCTGCCGTCGAGGTGAAAGAGCTGGTACGTCTCGCCGAGCAGCCGGGTGGCCGCCGGGTTCCGCAGGATCGTCTCGCCGTCGGCGTCGATGACGGCGAGGCCGTCGCCCATCGAGTCGATGATCGTCAGCAGCAGGCCGGCCTGGTGTGCCGCTTGTTCCCGCTGGTCGGCGAGGTCCGCCTTCTCCCGGTCCAGCGCAGCGAGCAGGGCGTCGCGTTCGTCGCGGCCCAGCGCCAGGGTCAGGCCGACAACCGCGACCGCCATGCCGAAGAACTGCACCACCACCGACTGCTCGACCGCCTCGTCGAGCACCACGAACGGGCCGGAACCGTCGATCGTGGATCGCACCGCGATCGCGGTGACCACCGGGCTGTGCAGCAGCACGAACGGTGTCGGCAGCCGGGTGCCGACCAGCACCGTACCGCCGAGCAGGGCGAACGAGAGTGGAAGCTGCTCGTCGTAGGTGAAGACGAACAGGCACGCCACGGTGCTGCCGATCAGGATCGCGGCGCCCTCGACAAGCCGCCACGGCCGGGCCTGCCGCAGGGCGGCCCAGTCCTCCCGGACCCGGGATCGTGCGATCGCCGATCCCACCAGGATCGCGGCGGCGCCGATCAGCAGCATGCTGGTGCTGTTGCGGGCGAAGAACAGCGCGCCTTCGGACGCCGGGAAATGACCGCTGACCAGCCAGACGCTGCCGGATGCGGTCGCCGCGCTGACCGCCGACGCGCACAACGCAGCACCGAGCAGGCTGCGCAGATCGCGGGGAGAACCCAGCGGCGCGGTGCCACCGGCCCCCCACAGATGCGGCGCCCACCTGCCGATCAGAGCGGCGAAGACGAGCGGCTGTACCAGCGCGGCCAATGCGTAACACGGAATGAGCCGCGTTTCGAGTCCGCTCACCGCACCGAGGACAGCGAGGGTGCAGGGCAGCAGCACCATGTCGAGCCTGCGGGTGGGTCCGCCTCGCTGGGCGCAGAACCAGGCGGCTGTCACACCTGAGGCGGGCCAGATCAGCCCGACGCCGCTCGCGTCGAGCGCGCCGTGACGCCCGATGAAGAGCGCCATCGCGTACGCGGCGGCGAAGCAGAAACTTCGCACGTACCAGCGTCGAACGGTCACGTCCATTCCCGTTCGGCCGATTCGGGTGTTTGCTGAGCCGGATGCGTCACGTCAGATCTAGTCACTTTTTTTACTATGCAACTTTTTGTATTCTGCCTCGCGTGGAGTATCCGACGCTGCTGAGTCCGCTGGACCTCGGGCACACCGTGCTGCGCAACCGTGTGGTCATGGGCTCGATGCACACCAAGCTCGAAGATCGAGCCCGTGACCTGCCCAAACTCGCCGCCTACTTCGCCGAACGGGCTCGGGGCGGGGTTGGCCTGATGGTCACCGGCGGTTACGCGCCGACCTGGCGCGGCTGGCTGGCGCCGATGGGCAGCCAGATGACCAGCAAGCGGCACGCGGACGCACACCGGATCGTCACCGGCGCGGTCCACGAGCACGACGGCAAGATCCTGCTCCAGGTCCTGCACGCGGGCCGGTACGGTTATCACCCGTTCACGCTCGGCGCGTCGGCGAAGAAGTCGCCGATCACACCGTTCTCCCCGCGTGCCATGTCGACCCGCCAGGTCGACCGCACCGCGAGCAGCTTCGCCCGCGCCGCCGCCCTGGCGAAACGAGCCGGATACGACGGCGTCGAGATCATGGGCTCGGAGGGGTACCTGATCAACCAGTTCCTCGCCGCCCGCACTAACGACCGCACCGACGCCTGGGGCGGCTCAGCCACCAAGCGGATGCGGTTCCCCGCCGAGATCGTCCGGCGTACCCGGGACCTGGCCGGCGACGACTTCATCGTGCAGTACCGGATCAGCCTGCTCGACCTGGTCGACAACGCCCAGTCCTGGGAGGAGACGGTCGAGCTCGCCCGGGAGCTGCAGCAGGCCGGCGTCACGATCTTCAACACCGGCATCGGCTGGCACGAGGCCCGCGTCCCGACGATCGTCACGTCCGTGCCGCCCGGTGCTTTCACCTGGGTCACCGCCAAGCTGCGCGAGCACGTCACCACGCCGATCGTCGCCTCCAACCGGATCAACCGGCCGGAAGCCGCCGAGCAGATCCTGGCCGCCGGTGAGGCCGACCTCATCTCGATGGCCCGCCCGCTGCTCGCCGACGCCGACTGGGTCGCCAAGACGCAGCAGGGCCGGGAACGCGAGATCATCACCTGCATCGCGTGCAATCAGGCCTGCCTCGATCACACGTTCCAGAATCGGCGCGCGTCATGCCTGCTCAACCCACGAGCCGGGTACGAGACGGAACTGGTGCTGTCGGTTACGCGTACCGTCAGGAGGGTGGCAGTGGCCGGCGCCGGACCCGCCGGGCTGGCGGCAGCGATCGAGCTTGCCGGACGCGGGCACCAGGTGGAGCTCTTCGAGGCGGGCGACGCGATCGGCGGGCAGTTCCGGCTGGCCGCGCGGATTCCCGGCAAGGAGGAGTTCGCGCGCACGCTCGACTACTACCGCCACATGATCGACATCCGCGGGGTGAAGCTTCATCTCGGGGTCCGGGGTGGTGTGAACGAACTCGCGGGGTTCGACGAGGTGGTTCTCGCGACCGGCGTCCGGCCGCGCATCCCGGACATCCCGGGCGTTGATCACCCTAGTGTGCTGACCTACCAGCAGCTCATCGACGGAGCGCCGGCCGGTGAGCGGGTGGCGATCATCGGTGCCGGTGGCATTGGTTTCGACGTCGGCGAATATCTGCTGCACGAGCAGGACGAGCCGCTCGGCGACTGGATGCGGCGCTGGGGTGTCACCGACCCGGAGACCGCGCCCGGCGGGATCACCACCAAGGTCAAGACGCCGGCCCGTCGCCAGATCCACCTGTTGCAGCGTAAGGAGACGGCGCTCGGCAAGGGCCTCGGGAAGACGACCGGCTGGGTGCACCGGGCGACCCTGGCCGACGCCGGGGTGACGATGCTGCGGGGCGTCAGTTACGAGCGCATCGACGACGAGGGCCTGCATCTGGGAACCGGGGTGCTTGCGGTGGACACCATTGTGCTTTGCGCAGGACAGACTTCGGTACGCGATCTCGTGGCGCCGCTGCAGGAGCGCGGCGTGACGGTGCACGTCATCGGTGGTGCTGACGTGGCGGCGGAGCTGGACGCGAAGCGGGCGATCAGGCAGGCGACCGAATTGGCCGCGCGAATTCAAGCGATTTAAGCGGTTTAAGCGATTTAAAGGGAAAATCATGAAATACGTGACTGTTGAGGTCGAGAACGGGATCGCTCAGGTCCGGCTCAACCGGCCCGACAAGCTGAACGCCCTCACCCTCGACACCCTCCACGAGCTGATCGCCGTGGCCCGCCGCCTGCGCCGCGACCGCACCCTGCGGGCCGTGGTGATCGCCGGTGAGGGCGACTCGTTCAGCTCCGGCCTCGACATCGTCGCCACGATGCGCAAACCCGCCCGCATCGTGCGCGCGTTCCTGCCCAACCCGTTCCTCGGCACCAACACGTTCCAGGAGGCCTGCTGGGCGTGGCGGCGCATCGAAGTTCCGGTCATCGCCGCGATCCACGGCCACTGTTACGGCGGCGGTATCCAGATAGCCCTGGCCGCCGACTTCCGGTACGCCACCCCGGACTCGAAGTGGTCGGTCCTGGAAGCCAAGTGGGGCATCATCCCGGACATGACCGGCATCCGCAGCCTCACCGAGGTGGTCGGCGTCGACGTGGCGAAGAAGCTCACCATGACCGCCGAGCGCATCGACGGCACCGAGGCCCAGCGCCTCGGCCTGGTCACCGAGCTGTCCGACGACCCGGTGAAGGCGGCGACCGCGTTCGCCGAAAGCCTGCTGACCCGCTCACCGGACGCCCTGGCCGCCGCGAAACGCCTGATCGACGGCGCCCTGACCAGCAGCGCCCGCCGCACGTTCGGCCGGGAACGCCGGGAGCAGATCCGCCTGCTCGCCCTGCCGAACACCGGCATCCTGCGCCGCGCCGTGGTGAAGAAGAGCGAACCGGAGTTCCGCCCCCGGGCCCGTAAGATGCGTCCGTGGCACTGAGGAACGCCCTGCTGGCGGCACTGATCGACCGGGAGTCCTCGGGCTACGACCTGGCGAAGAAGTTCCGGGTCTCGGTCGCGAACTTCTGGACGGCCACACCGCAGCAGCTCTACCGCGAGCTGGAGAAGATGGAGTCCGAGGGCCTGCTCACGGCCCGGGTCGTCAAGCAGGACAAACGCCCGGACAAACGCATCTTCTCGGTGACCGACGCGGGCCGCGCGGCCCTGCACGACTTCACCCGCCAGGAACCCAAACCCACCACGGTCCGCGATGAGCTGCTGGTCCAGGTCGAGGCACTTGCGTACGCCGATGTGCCCAGCGTCCGCTCGTCGATCGAGACACAGATCAAGCAGAGCCGCCGCCGCCTGGAGGCGTACGAACGCTCGCTCGCGGAGATCCTCGGCACCCGCACCCAGGAGGAGTTCGTCGCGACCGGCAACCGGATCGGCCCTTATCTGACGCTGCAGCGAGGCATCAGCTTCGAACGCGAGAACATCAGCTGGGGCGAGCTCGCCCTCACCATCCTGACCCGCCGTTTCCCCAGCTGAACGCCAGGCCGTGTGCGTGTGGCCCCGCACGCTGATCGGTGAGCTTGCTGGTTTGCGAGATCTTGGCGAGCCTGGGTCGCTCCGTGGGCCGGCTTCGCCAAGATCGCGACTGAGCCGGGAGTTGCCACATCCCGCAGACGTTCAAGGTCGAGCAACGTCATTGGCAGGCTTGTGTCTTCTCCAGGAGCCAGCCGGTTTCGCCCCCGTTGTGAAAGGTGAGCGCAGTGGTGACGCGGTTCGTCGAGTCGGCGAAGGTGACGTCGATCCGATCGCCGGTCTGGCGGGCGACTGTCGGGCTGCCGGTGACTGAACCGGCCTGAGCTGCCGCCCAGGCGGTCGCCTGCGCCTCGGGCGAGCGCGTCTCACGGGCGTCGGGGGCATAGTCGATCACGGTCATCGCGACGACCTCGTCACCGGTGCAGGACAGCAGGTCCGCGGGGCTGCTGGTTGCCGGCTCCCGCGATGCGTGCGCATCCACCTCGGAGGTCACTGCCTGCGCGCTGCCGCACCCGGTTACCGCCGGCACGGCCAGTAGGAGCACCGCCAGGGGGTACCGAAGTTGCCGGGTCCGTGTGCGGGCCGGATCCGGCCGTCGCCGATGAGTCAACGATGGGAAGGATGTCAACGAAGGGCTCCTCTCAAGGCACGGGCACTGACTTGGACTCTCCCGTCGAGCTGACGGTTCCTCATCGCAGCGTGGTGGCAGTACCGGCAATGCGGCGTTTGGGGTCAACCAGGTGAATTACCGTGGAAAGCTGTGGTCCTCTGTCTGGTGGTGATCACGGCGGTGGCCGGCACCTGGGCTCTGGTCGCCCGGCGTCTGGAGCACTGGCAGGTCCGCGCGCCCCTAGTCATGGTGGTGGCCGGCCTCGCGACCGGCTTCACCACGAACCTCATCGAGAACACGCTCAGCTCCACCGTCGCCCAGCACGTCGCCGAGGTGATTCTCGCGGTGCTGCTGTTCGTGGACGCCACCGAGGTACGCGGCGGCCGGCTGTTCGGGGACGAGCCGGGACTCGCCGGGCGGGCCCTGCTCGTCGCGATGCCGCTGAGTCTTGCCGCCGCGATGGCGCTCGGCGGGCTGATGCTGCCCAACGGTCTGGGCTGGCCGGCGCTGCTGGTGATCGCCTGCGTGCTCGTGCCGATCGACCTGGCGCCGGCCGAGTCGCTGATCCGCGACCATCTGGTGCCGGCCCGGGTACGCGGTCTTCTCAATGTGGAGAGCGGCTACAACGACGGCATCATCTCGCCGATCTTCGCGTTCGCGCTGATCCTGGCCGGCACGTCCTCGCCCGCCGACACGGCCGGCGAGGCACTGTCCACCGCGCTGCCGAGCGCGGTCAAGGCCCTCGTGGCCGGGCTCGCGTCCGGCCTGGCGATCGCCTGGCTGATGAACCACACCGAGCGCCTGGAGTGGACCACCCCGCAGTCGCGCCGGGTGATCGTGGTGGTGGCGCCGCTGCTCACCTACACGGCCACCACGGCGGCCGGCGGCAACGGGTTCGTGGCGGCGTTCGTCTGCGGGATCGCGTTCCGGTTCCTGCGGCAGGTGGTGCCGCGGCACCGGATCAAGCAGCCGGTCCGGACGCCGGAACTGCAGCTCCTCGAGGACGTGTCGGTGCTGTCGACCATCGCCATGTGGTTCTACCTGGGCAATGCTGCCGTCTATGTGCTGCGCGAGGGCATCCGGTGGCCGGTCGTCATCTACTGTCTCGCCGTCCTGACCGTCGTCCGGATCCTGCCGATGCTGCTCGCCCTGCTCCGATCGAGCATGCCGTGGCGGCAGCGCCTCGCCACCGGTGTGATCGGCCCGCGCGGGACCACATCGATCGTTTTCGGACTGCTCGCCTTCAACGACCTGCCGGCCGGCGAACTGGCCCACACGGCCCTGACCACGATGACGCTCACGGTGATCGCCAGCGTCCTGCTGCACGGCCCCGGCGCGGTCGTGATCGGCCGGATGCGGCACCACTGAAAGAGCGAAAGATCAACACGCACGCGCACCCCGCCACCAGGACGGCCGTGATCGGGAACGCCGCCCGTGGCCCGACCAGGCCGGTGAGCGGCGCGGCCATCGCGGCCCCGGCCGCCATCGCCACGTAATCGGCGTGCAGCACCCACCCCGCCACCGTCCCGATGATCGGGGCCGGCGCGTCACGCTGCACCGCGATGTCAGTGCGCACCTCGATCAGGCTGATCGCCGCCCCGGTCAGGCACAGCACCACCGACAGACCGAGAAAGCCCAGCCCGAGCCCGCACAGATCGAGCAGCGCCGCCAGAACGGCGAGCACCACCGCGACGGCCCGCGGCGACTCACCGAACCGCGGCGCACAGATCGCACCGACGATCCCGCCGACGCCCAGCGCGACGAACGCGAGCCCGTACCGATCGCCGGCCGCGACCATCACCAGCAGGACGGTGAGCAGGCCGTACACGAAGCTGCCGGCCACGTCGGCGATGGCCATCGTCAGCAGCGCCGGCCGTTTGCGGAACGCGGCAAGCACGATGCGGAACGACGAGACACCCGTGGGTGCCACCCACCCCGTCCTGCGGAAGGCGGTCCGGTCGCCGATCGTGAGCAGCAGGCTCGCCGAGACCGCGAACATCGCGCCGACCAGCACGAAGAGTGCCGCGTGCGCGTCGAACGACAGCAGCACCGCGACCACCAGCGGCCCCACGATGAAGCTGATCTCGGTGAGCACCGCGCGGGCCGCGTTCGCCCTGGCCAGGCCGGCGACGCCGACGAGCGAGGGCAGCGACGCGGCCAGGCAGGGTCCGCTCACCACGGCGGCGGCCTGCGCGCCGGCCGCGAAGATCAGCAGGGTCCAGGCCGGCCACCCCGCGATCACCGCGGCGGCCGAGGCCACCATCAGCGCGACACGCACGAGGTCGGCCACAACCATGAGACCCAACCGATGGGTACGGTCGGCGAGCAGGCCCGCGAGAGGCCCGGCCACCACGGCGGGCAGCACCCGGGCCGCCGTGACCGCTCCGGCCAGAGTGGCCGACTGCGACCGGGCGTAAACGATCGCGGTCAGCCCCACGGCGTACGCGGCGTCGCCCATCTGCGAGACGGCGAAACCGCTGGCCAGTTTGAGCATGTCGCCGCGCGACGTTTGCCGGTCGGCAACAGTGCTTTCCATGACAAAAGCCTGAAGAATGCCCGGTTGGTCCGCTATCACCCGGGCAGGGTCAGGGGAACGGCCAGTACCGGACAGCGCAAAACGCCGCATCACCCATAAGGTGCTGCGAATGCGATACCTGAAATGCCTCTCCGGGGTGGCGGCCGTGGCCGTTGCTCTCACCGGGTGTGGTGTGCCCAGTGAACCGGTAGCGGCCAACCTGCCCCCGCAAGCGGTCCAGCAGGCAGCGCCGGTGAAAGCCGCGCCGATCACGCTGGTCGCGGCCGCCAAGAAGGTCACGTACGCCTTCCCGGTCAAGGCCAAGAACGTCTCGTTCCACAAGACCCACTCGGGTTACCCGGCCACCGACATCTTCGCCGCCTGTGGCAAGCCGTTCGTGGCCACCACCAGCGGTGTGGTGCTCGAGGTGAGCCGGGTCGACAAGTACAAGAAGGGCATGAAGGACGGCCCTTACAACGGCGGCAAGTTCGTCTCCATCCAGGGTGACGACGGCGTCCGCTACTACGGCTCGCACCTGAGCAAGGTGACCGCCGGCATCAAGAAGGGCGTCCGGGTCAAGACCGGCCAGAGCCTCGGCAAGGTCGGCAAGACCGGCAACGCCAGCGGGGTCTGCCACGTGCACTACGGCATCTCGCCGCCGTGCAAGAAGGCCGGCGACTGGAAGGTCCGCCGCGGCGTCGTCTGGCCCGCGAAGTACCTCACGTCGTGGCACAAGGGCGGCAAGAAGAGCCCGGTCGCGGCCGTCAAGGCGTACAAGAAGAAGAACGGCTGCAAGGCCTGAGTTTCTCGATGATGGCGCCGGGCGGTGAGCCCGGCGCCATCACGCTTTCTCAGGTGAGGTTGATGTAGTCCAGTTCGGCGTAACCGGCGCCGCCCGCGAAGTTCGGCGAGCCCTTGGCCAGGCGGATCACGTTCCAGCCGGCCCGCAGGGTGACGGACGCGTTCACCGTCGAGCCGAAGACACCCCAGCCGGCGGTGGGCGGGTAGGAAACCGTCTGCCAGGCGCTGCCGTTGTACGCGAGACCCTGGGTGGCCGTGGCTCCGGTGCCGTTCGCGTACCCGATGGTCATCGTGTACGCCCGGGCGGCCGGCACGCTGACCAGGAAGTCCACGAACGACTGGTTCCGCGAGGTGGCGGTGCCGTCGATCTGTCCGACATAGCCGCCACTGGACGCGGAGGTGGCGCTGAAGCGGTTCGCGTTGACCACTGTCGCGTTCTCGGCCTCATACCGCTGCTGCCACGTGGCTGCCCCGGTCGCCGGGGTAATCAGCAGCTGATACGAGTCCCAGGCGTTCATCCCGGTCACCGGCACGCTGATGCTCCCGCCGGACGGGGTGTAGAGAGCCGACGACACCGCGATCGGCGCACTCTGGTTCGTGGTGCGCCCGGTGGTGCCACTGCGGACCACCGTGGCCCGGACCTGCGACCCGAGCGCCCCGAGCCCGTTGACCCGGACGGTGTTGCTGCCGCTGTCCCCGCCGAACACCACGTTCACGAACCGGCGGGTGCTGTCATACGCGGCGACACCCTCCAGCCACGACCCGGGAACTGTCTGCACGATGTTGCCGGCCATGTCGCCGTACCACTTGTAGGTCCAGTACGACGAGGTCGGCGCGTTGTTGTGGAGCAGCCCGTTCAGGGTTCCGGCCTCGTACCAGTAGGCGCGTTCTGCCGACCGGATCCCGTGCCGTTCGAAGACAGCCATGTAATGCACGGCGACGCTGGGGATGTCGACCTGCGACGGCGACGCGTACTCATTGATCGAAATCGGTCGGGGTGAGATGCCGAGGGACTGCTCGATCGCGCGGTAGTCGGTCACGTGCGCCTGGACGTTGAGGTAGCTGTCGTTGTCCAGCTCGTGCCAGACGATCACGTCCGGCAGCGCATTCGTATTCCGGGCGTTGGTGAGGAAGTCGACCATCCACTGATGGTTGTAGATCGCATGCGACGGCCCGACGATCGGCGTCACCGTGTCGAGCGTGCGGATCAGTCGATGGGTGCGGGTCCAGCCGTCCAGGAACGAACCGGCCGACGCGGTGTTCCACGTCCAGTCCGGCTCGTTCCACAACTCGTACCCATCGATGTTTGTGGTGCCGGTAGCGGCGGTCCGGGCCTGGACCATGGTGCGGACCTTCGCCTCCCAGTCCGCCCAGCTGACCCAGCGGTAGGGGAAGTTCGGGTAGATGTCCGGCAGCCGCAGGAACTGCTGCGCGCCGGCGCTCGTCACCTTGCCGGCCACCAGCAGGCCGTCGCAGCACGGTGTTGTGGCGCCGTTGCCGAGCTGCTGGACGCCGGGCGGCGGCTGGGTGAGATGGTTGAGCCGCAGCGGGTAGAGCTGGTCGAGCGGCGGCTTGTTTCCGGTGTCGACGGCGTAGAGGCCGCCTGCGGCGACGTGGGTGACGGGGCGTACCACGGTGTCGACGTTGACGGTGAGGGTGTTGCCGGCGGCCTGCGCCGGGCTGGGGACGACCAGCCCGGCTGTGACCAGCAGCAACACGGCGATTTTGCGCACGGTTTCACCTCGGTGGGGGTGAGTGTTGGGGACGGTTTACGTCTCCTGTGCGGCCAGCGGGATCCAGATCCGCATGGCGCCCGAGGCCCGGTTGGCCCACAGGAAGTAGGGAATGGCGGTGACGGTCGCCGCTGGGCCTGACGGCCCGTGCGGCGCGGCGGGCAGGTCACGGTAGAGCGGTTGTGGCTCGTGCGAGGACCGCAGGCGTGCGGGTACGCGCAGCGTGACCGGAGCGACCCCGGTCGTGTGGAAAGCGACAGCGAGCGGCGAGGAAGCGGACAACTCGACGTCTTCGAGCACCGTTCCGGCCGGCATGTCGGCCTGCTCCAGGCAGTACACGAGCGGCCCGCGGACCAGGGCGGCAGCGCCCCTGCTGGCGTCGACCCGGGGATGCGCGGCGACCAGCCGGGACGGCATCGGCAGGATCAGCTGAACCTCGTCGCCGAGGTGCCAGATCCGTTCGAGACGCAGATAGCCGTCACGCGGCTCGACACGGGCCGGCGTGCCGTTGACCCGCAGCCGCGCGCCGTCACACCAGGCCGGCACCCGCAGGGCGAGCGTCCACGGCTCGGCCGAGGTGGACGCCACGGTGACAGTGACCTGCTCGTCCCAGGGATAGCGGGTCTCGACCTGGACGGCATGTTCCCCATGCTCGACCGTCCCGGATCCGTACAGGTGAAGTTGCAGCCCGGACGGGCCACCGGTGGCGACATACGCATGCAGCGACGCCATCAGCCGGGCCAGGTTCGGCGGGCAGCAGGCGCAGGAGTACCAGGTGAGCCGCTGGGACGGCGCGTCCTCGTGCGAGCCGTCGTGCCCGGTTCGCAGCTGCAGCGGGTTGGAGTAGAAGAACGCGGTCCCACCGGCCGCGGTGCTGCCCGCGATCCCGTTGTGCAGGACACGTTCCATCTCGTCGGCGTACTTCACGTCGCCGGTGGCCAGCAGCAGCCGCCACGCCAGCTGGAAGTTGCCGATCGCGGCGCAGGTCTCCGCGTACGCACGGTCCGGCGGCAGCTCGTACGCGTCGCCGTACGCCTCGTCGCGATGCCGGGAACCCTGCCCACCGGTGATGTAGGTGCGTGATGCCAGGGCCGAGTCCCACAGCCGGATGGTCGCGTCGAGCAGCTCCTGGTCGCCGGTCTCGACGGCCACGTCGACGGCGCCGGCCAGCAGGTAGACCTGGCGTACCACGTGCCCGGTGACCTCGGCGGCGCTGCGCAGCGGCTCGTGGTCCTGGTAGTACGCCGGTCCGAAGCGGCCCTCCCCCAGCACCCCGTGGCCACGGTTCTCGACGAAGCGGGCGGCCAGGTCGAGGTACGGCCGGTGACCGGTGACCCGGTACAGCTCGGCGAGGGCCGTCTCCACCTCGGGATGGCCGTCCACCTCCTGCGATGAGGCGTACCGAAGCACCAGGAGATCGGCGAAACGGCGCGCGACCGCGACGACCTGCTGGGCCGCGGGGGTGTCCGGCGCGGAACGCGCCGCGGCGACGGCGGCCTGGATGAGATGGCCGGCGGTGTACATCTCGTGGCTGAAGTGCAGCTCACCCCACTGTTTCGCGCGGTTCACCGGATCCTGGTAGTAGGAGTCCAGGTAGCCGTCGGCGTCCTGTGCCTTCTCCAGCAGCGCCGCTGTCTCGTCGGCGAACGCGCTCGCGGTGCCCGACCAGAACGCCGCTTCCAGGGTCTTGTGCACGTCGGTGTCGGCGAACCAGAAACCGCGGAACTCGCCGTCCGCGTCACCGGTGACGCGGCGCAGGTTGTCCAGGTTTCCGTACTCGTCGAGCTGGGTGACGCAGTGCGGCAGGGTGGCGTCGATGTTGCGCTGCTGCCAGCCGCCGAGCAGGCCGTCCGGGTCGAGCCGCACCGCTGCGGCGGGGTGCAGCTTTCCGATGGCGTCCGCGGTGGGCACGACGGGGCCCAGATTTTCGGTCACGTTGTTCCTCAGTCCTTGACGGCGCCGGCGGTCACGCCGGCTGCCACGTAACGCTGGGCCAGGATGAGCAGCAGCGTCGCGGGGATGGACGCCACCACGGCGGTCGCCATGATCGCGTTCCACTGCTGGTTGTTGTTGCCGATGTAGTGATAGATGCCGAGTGTGATCGGCTGGTGGTCACCGCCGCCGTCGAGCGTCGTGGCGAAGACGAAGTCCGACCAGGCCCACAGGAATGCGAACAGGCTCACCGTGACGATCGCGTTCCGGCTGACCGGCAGGATCACCGAGAGGAACATGCGCCACTTCGACGCGCCATCGATGAGCGCCGCGTTGATCAGCTCGTCCGGGATACCGGACATGAACGCCGTGAAGATAAGCACGCCGAACGGGACCGCGATGGTGGAGTCGGCGAGGATCAGCCCGGGGATCGTGTTCAGCACGCCGAGGCGCAGGTAGATGGCGTAGAAGCCCATCGCCATGATGATTCCGGGGATCATCTGGGCGATCAGCAGTACGAAACTGAGCGTGCCGCCGCCCTTGGGCCGCAGTTTCGCCAGCGCGAAACCGGCCGGCGCCGCGATGAGCAGGGTCAGCGCCACGGTGCCCAGACCCACGATCAAACTCGTACCGAGGTACGGCATCTGCTGGTCGACGACCGCGCGGTAACCCTCCAGGGTCCCGTTCCAGGGGAACAGGTGTGGCGGGTCGGCGCGCATGTCGGTGTCCTTGGTGAAGGACACGTTGATCATCCAGTAGACCGGGAACAGCATGATCGCGGTGAGAATCAGCCCGGTCAGTGTCTTGAGTGGCCTGATCACTGCGCCTGCCTCCTCTGGATCCGGATGTAGAGCAGGCCGAAGATCAGCGCCATGATGATGAGCAGGTTGCCGACAGCGGCGCCGGGGCCGAACTCAGGCAGCAGATTGCCGAAGGACAGGCGGTAGGACCAGGTCGCGAACGTCATCGAGGCGTCCGCCGGCCCGCCCTTCGTCATGATCCAGATGATGTCGAAGACCTTGAGCGTATAGACGAGCCCGAGCAGCAGAGTGATCGCCGAGACGGGTCGCAGCAGCGGGAACGTGATCCGCCAGAAGCGCTGCCAGCTCGTCGCGCCGTCGAGGGCGGCGGCTTCGTAGACCTCGGCCGGGATGGCCTGCAGGCCGCTGTAGAGCACGACCAGGTTGAACGGGATGCCGATCCAGATGTTCGCGATGATCACACTGGTCAGCGCCCAGTCGGGGCTCGTCAGCCAGTTGACCGGATCTCCTCCGACGCTTGTGATGAGGAAGTTGACGATCCCGGAGTCGCTGTTCAACATCCAGGACCAAGTCGAGGCGCTCACGATCAACGGCAACAGCCACGGTACGAGGAACAGCGCCCGCAACGTCGCCGACAACCGGAAGTTCTGGGCGAAGAACACCGCCAGTGCGAGACCGACAGCGAACTGGACGGCGATCGAGGCGAACGTGAACGCCAGCGTGTGCAGCAACGCCGGCCAGAACGTGGCGTCGGCGAACACCTCGCGGTAGTTGTCCAGTCCGCTGAACGGCGCGTCACCCCGGACGAAGCTGCGCACCGTGTAGTCCCGCAGGCTCAGATCCAGGTTGCGATAGAGCGGGTACGCATAAAACGCGATCAGGTAGATCACGACCGGGGCGAGGAAAGCCCAGCCGGCCACGTTGCGCTGTTTCCTGGGCTTCACCTTTTCTGGGAGCCGGGCCCCCGCGTCGGCGGGGACCCGGGTCATCAGGTCGCTCACTTGGTGGCGGCGGCCGCGGTCGTCTGCGCTGTGGTCAGCGCATCCTGCGGTGATGCCGAACCCGACAGCGCCGC
Source organism: Actinoplanes sp. CA-015351 (assembly GCF_050955685.1). Taxonomy (NCBI): domain Bacteria; kingdom Bacillati; phylum Actinomycetota; class Actinomycetes; order Micromonosporales; family Micromonosporaceae; genus Actinoplanes; species Actinoplanes sp. CA-015351. The sequence goes on along the minus strand of NZ_CP192102.1, from coordinate 3,552,367 downwards.
CTGGAATCCGGTCCACAGCGGCTGCGAGATCTTCGGGTACTTCGTCCCGAGGTCGTCACTGGTCCGGCCCTTCGCGGCTTTCACCGCGTCGACCCACACCGTCAGCTCGGGGTTCTCGGTGACCTGTTTCTGCTGCACGGCCTCGGTGGCGGCGATGTACGACAGCGTGGTGTCCGTGGTGAACGCGTTGTCGGCGTTGGTCAGGCAGTTCACCAGTTTCTCGGTCACGGCGTACCGGGCGGTGTCGTCCTGGATCGGGGCGGTCACGAACTCACCACCGGTCGGCGCCGGCGCAACACCGCCGGCCTGCGACGGAATCGGGATGATGCCGTACTCGAAGCCGGTCTTCTTCGCGTTCGCCAGCTGCCAGGTCCCGTTCTCGCTGAACGCGAAATCACCGGTGGCGAACTCCTGCCAGCTGGTGGTCTGGGTGTTGTTGAGGACCGAGTTCGGCGCGAGGCCCTTCTTCAGCCAGTCGGTCCACAGCGTCAGCGCCGCCACGCCCTGCGGCGAGTCGAGCTGGGTCAGGTTCGCACCGCTTCCCCAGAACCACGGCAGGAACTGGAAGCTGCCCTCCTCGGTGCCGATCGCCGAGAAGGTGATGCCCTTCTTGCCACTCTGTTTGACCTTCTGGAGAGCGGCCGTGAGACCCGTCCAGTCCTTGATGGCCGCCGGGTCAACACCGGCCTTGTCCAGGACATCATTGTTGTAATACAGCGCGAGGGTGTTGGCGCCGATCGGGATGCCGTACGTCTTGCCGCCGATCTGCCCGGCGGCGAGCAGGTTCGGCGAGACGGCCGCGGTGTCGGCCTTGAACTCGTCGGTGGTGGTCAGCACCCCGGCGTCGGCCAGGGTGGACACCACCGGGTTGTCGACGATCAGCACGTCCGGCGAGTTGCCCTGCTGGGCGGCGAGCAGCGCCTTGTTCGTCAGATCAGTGGTGTCATAACCGGTGCGCTTGACCGTCACACCGGCGTCGGTGCCGCACTGGGCCAGCAGCTTCACCCAGTCCGAGCTGTCGTCGAACTGCGGGTACGGGTCCCAGATGGTGTAGTCGCCGGTCGGCGCGGCGCCGCTGTCACCGGCGTCGTCGTTCGCCGACGAGCAGCCGGCCAGCAGGCAGGTGGTAATGAGGAGGGAGGCGGTGGCTTTTCGGGAGATCGGCATATCGAGTCACCTAAGGGCTTTTGTGAGTTAGGAAATCGATTGCCTAGAAGCTAGGTAGCGTCTTGCTCACATGTCAAGGGCGGGTTACGGTCGCATTACGCGGGTCATCCAGGAAACTCCGTGGTCCGCGCAGGAAACTGGGGAGGAAAACTGAGCACGACAGAACGCGCGGTCACGATCAGCCAGGTGGCAGCGCTCGCGGGGGTCTCCACCGGCACGGCGTCCAAGGCGCTCAACGGACGGGGAGCGCTGCGACCAGAGACCCGTCAGCGCGTGCAGCAGGCCGCTGAGCAGCTCGGATTCGTCGCCAACGCGGCCGCCCGGAGCCTGCAGACCGGCCGCACCTACACGGTCGGCATGATCACCACCGACAGCATCGGCCGGTTCAGCATCCCGCTGCTCATCGGTGCCGAGGACGCACTCGGAGCAGGCCAGATGTCGGTCTTCCTGTGCGATGCCCGGGACGACCCGATCCGCGAGCAGTACTATCTGCGCACCCTGCTCAGCCGCAAGGTGGACGGGATCATAGTGACCGGTCGCCGCACCCAGGCCCGCGCGCCGATCGGTGTCAGCCTGCCGGTCCCGGTCGTCTACGCGTTCATCAGTTCCGCCGACCCGCGGGACTGCTCGGTCGTGCCCGACGAGATCGACGGCGCCCGCCGCGCCGTGCGGCACCTGCTCGAAGTGGGCCGGCGCCGGATCGCCCACGTCACCGGGCCGGACCACCACCACTCGGCGACAGTGCGTGCCACCGCCACCGCCGAGACCCTGGCCGCGGAGGGTCTGCAGCCTGCGGCGCCCACCCTGTACGGCGAGTGGAGCGAGGCGTGGGGCCGCCAGGCCGCCGGCATCCTGCTCTCCACGGGCGCCGAGGTGGACGCGGTCTTCTGCGGCAGCGACCAGATCGCCCGGGGCCTGGTCGAGGGCATGCAGGCCGCCGGTCGCTCGGTCCCGGCGGACGTGGCGGTGGTCGGCTTCGACAACTGGGACGTCATGGTCGACGGCTGCCGGCCGGCGCTGACCAGCATCGACATGGATCTGGAGGGAATCGGGCGGTCCGCCGCCGAACTCCTGCTGACGAAGATCAACGGTAATCCGGTGCACGGCCGGCAGACCCGGCCCTGCCGCCTGGTGCCCCGGGCGTCGACGGCGGTCCGACTCTCGTGACCACCGTTCGGCCACAGTGGAGGCAAACGATTTCCTAGCGAGTCATTGACGGGCATCGAGGTTGTTCGTAACCTACCGGAAACCTCGTTGTTAACGCTCACACCTCGCTTGGAGTGATGCATGAGACCGCCCCGCCTGCTGTCCGCCGCGAGCGCCGGCCTCCTGGCCGCCACCCTTATCGGCAGCGCCCCCGCCCACGCCTCCGCTGCCGATCTCCCCTCCCCGGTCGTGGCCTACGAGTTCGACGCTGACGACCTCACCACCGGTGTCGTCACCGACTCCTCCGGCAACGGCCTGAACGGCACCCTTGTCAACGGCGCCACCGCGGCACTCGTCGACGGCGCGAGCCCCGGCGGCCACGCCGTCCAGCTTCCCGGCGGCGCACCGGCCTCGAACGGGGCTTACGTCCAGATCCCCAAGGCGGTGCTCGACGGCCGTACCGAGCTCACCGTCTCCACCCGGGTGAAGTGGGACGGGACCACCGCGCCGTGGCAATGGATCTACGCGCTCGGCACTGACAACAGCCGTTACCTGTTCAGCACGCCGTACAACGGCGACGGCAAGCTGCGCACCGCCGTGACAGTCAGCTCCGGTGGCGCCGAATCGCAGGTCACCGGGTCGGCGGCGCTGCCCGCGAACGCCTGGAAGACCCTGACCGTCACCCTCGGCGGCGGCCGGATCACCACCTATCTGGACGGCGCGGCGGTCAACAGCACCGCCACCACCATCACGCCCGGGCAGCTCATCGACGCGAGCACCACGAGCGCCGGGTTCATCGGGAAGTCGTTCTACGCCGACCCGCTGTTCGACGGGGCGATTGACGACTTCCGGGTTTACGGGACGGCATTGACGGCCGCTCAGGTGGCCGAAGACTTCGGTGGCGCCCCGCCGACCGTGACCGATATTTCGGATAAATCACTTGAAGTCCGGACGACCATCGGCACTCCCCCGGCTCTGCCCACCGGAGTGCCAGGCACCTTCACCGACGGCTACGACCGGAATGTCGCCATCACCTGGCAGCCCGTCGACCCCGCCGCTTATGCCCAGCGCGGCACATTCACCGTCAGCGGCACAGCTGCCGGCACCCCTGTCACCGCCACTGTCACGGTGATCCGCGAAGGCGAACTCACCATCGACCTGGGCACCACCACCGGAGCGTTCGACGGTGGCGCCGCCGGAACCCTCTACGGCCTGTACGGCGACGGCGTCCCCACGAACAACCTGATCGAGGGGATGAACCTGCGCACCGTCTCGACGAAGGCGCAGGACGGACCGCAGCACCCGGGCGCTGATGCCCTCGAAGTGGTCAAGCCCCTCGCGGACAGCACCGGCGGCGATGTCTACATCTACATGACCGACATCCATCGCGGTTTCCCGTACCAATGGCCCGGGAGCACGCCGCAGGAGAAGCTGGCGCTCTTCAAGCAGAAGATCGCCAAGCAAGTTGATCAAGTGACCCTGTTGGAACCGGAATATCAGGACAACATCGTCTTCGTGCCGTTCAACGAGCCCGAGGGCAACATGTTCGGCACCGGCGAGTGGAGTTACAACGGGGTCAGCTGGCTGGCCAACCCTGCCGACTACTTCCAGGCGTGGGACGACGTCCACGCACTGATCAAGGCCAAGTTGCCGGACGCCCGGATCGCCGGTCCCAACACCAGCATCCTGTTCGACCAGGTCAAGGTCTTCCTGGAACACGCTCGCGACGCGGGCACGGTCCCCGAGGTGATCACCTGGCACGAGCTGAGCCACCCCGAGGCGGTCCGGGACAGCGTCGCGAAGTACCGCGAGTGGGAAGCCGAGGTGCTGCCCGGCAAACACCTTCCGATCAACATCAACGAGTACGCGTTCAACTACCACACCAGCGTCCCGGGCCAGATGATCCAGTGGATCTCCGCGATCGAAGAGTCCAAGGTCGACGCGGACATCGCGTACTGGAACATCGACGGCAACCTGTCCGACTCGGCCGTCCAGGCGAACCGGGGCAACGGGCAGTGGTGGCTGTACAACGCGTACGGGCAGATGACCGGCGACACGGTGAAGGTCACGCCGCCGTACCCGGGCCAGAACTACACGCTGCAGGGCGTCGCCACGCTCGACAAGGACAAGAAGCAGGCCCGCGCGATCTTCGGTGGCTCGGGCGGGGCCGGATACATCCGCTTCACCGGCATCCCTCGCGGATTCGGCAAGACCGTGCACGCCTGGATCCGGGAGATCCCGTGGACCGGCCAGGTCGGCGACTCCGCCCAGCCGCGACTGATCGCCGAACAGAACCTGACTGTCGTCGGTGGCGAGGTGGCGGTGCCGTTCGACAAGCTGGCGGAAGCTTCGGCGTACGAAATCGTCCTGGGACCGGCGACGAAGAGTGACCGGACAACGGCAGTGCCCACCGCCTGGTCTGGATCTTTCGAGGCGGAGGACGCGAGCTACACCGGCGGCGGTTACAGCAGAAACGGTCCGGAAGGCTCGCCCTCGGACGTCTCGAAGTTCTACACGTCGGGCGGCTTCAACGTCGGCGGCCTGCGCACCGGCAGTGACGGCGTGCTCGACTTCACCGTCGACGTGCCGAAGGACGGAACCTACGACCTGAGCGTGTTCGCGAACTCGCTCAACACGTTCGACCTGGTGAAGGAACAGGGCCCGACAAACGTTTTCCTGCGTGTCGACGGTGCCGCTGAGCAGGAGATATTCCTGCCGCTCGGCTACAAATGGGTGGTCTGGGACCACGCTGACACGACGGTGCGGCTCTCCGCCGGCAAGCACACCATCTCGCTGGCCGCGCGCAGCCTCGACGGCCTGCGCTCCACCAAGGGCGACGCGATCGTCGACCGGATCACCCTGTCGCTGCCCAACCAGGCGGCGACCAGCGACGTCTACGAGGCCGAGCTGGCGTCCCTCGACCACGCCCGCACGGCCTCCGGCGGCGTCGAACTCGGCCGCGGCGGCACGGCGACGTTCTGGGTCTACTCCCCCAGCGACGCCGCGTCGATCTTGGACCTGGCCGTCACCAGGGGCTCGGCATCGATCTCCGTGAACGGCATCGACGTGGGCAAATCCCGCAAGGTCGCCGTCTCGCTTTCCGGAGGCGTCAACAAGATCAAAATCAAAGGCCTGAGCAAGGGTACGGTCGTCGACCGCCTGTCCGTCCGCCCTGATTCTGCCGTACCGGCCGTCACCTACGAGGCGGAGTCCGCTGTCGTCACCGGAAGCGCGGTGGCGGTCGCGAAGTCCCTGGCCAGCGGAGGTTCGGCGGTGACCGGGATCAGCGACGCCAGCACGCTGACGTTCACCGTCCCGGCGGCGAAGGCCGGCACCTACGCCCTGCGGATCCGATACTCCAACCCGGAACAGGCGGTGGCGACCCACTACAACCCGGATCCCCTGGCCCGGCACGCCGACATCACTGTCAACGGCGGAACGGCCAAGCGGGTGCTGTTCCCGCACAGCTTCCACGACAACAACTTCTGGGAACTGACAGTCCCGCTGGTCCTGAAACGCGGCCAGAACAAGTTGACGTTCAGCTCGTCCGAGCTCCCCAACTTCGACGGCGTGACCTACGCGTCCGATGACTGGCCGGACGTGCTGCTCCGCTCCCAGTACGCCCCTCTCATCGACACGGTGACGGTCGCGCCTTATAGCGTCGCCGTCCACTGATCCCCGGGCCTGGGAGCCGGCCGACAACCGGCCCCCACGCCCCGTCAGCCAACCAGCGTGTTGACTTCGGGTCTGATCCGCACCCTGAATCGACACACACGCAACGAGCCGTGCGCCCGTGTCGGCCTTGGGTTCGAACCGCGCCGTGGTCGCCGGGGCGAGCCGTAGCCTGGATAGGTCATCAGCCGCGATGACCTCTCTGGGCTACGGCTCGCTGCCAGTCGCCGCTCGCTGCCAGTCGCCGCTCGCTGCCAGTCGCCGGGAGGCTCGGCCGGCGAGCGGACAGGGACGCACGTAAGGTCTTCGGCGTGAGCAGCGTAACGGTGGTCGGCGCCGGCGTGATCGGACTCAGTGTCGCCCATGAGCTGGCCGCCGCCGGTCATCGCGTCCGGGTTCTCGCCGATCGCCCGGCGACAGCCAGCGTGTCAGCGGTCGCCGCCGCGATCTGGTTCCCGCACGACGTGAACCGCTCCGCCGCGGTCCTCGACGCCGCGGCAGTGGCCTACCGGCGGTTCGAGCAGCTGGCATCGGATCCGGCGACCGGCGTCGCGATGCGGCCCGGCACGGTGATGGTGCGCCGGGCGGACGCGGACACGTCGTGGACCCGGTCGATCCCGTCGTTCTCCCGGACCGCGGCGGGGGTGCGCTGCACGGTCCCGCTGATCCAGACCGACGTGTACCTGTCCTGGTTGCGGGCGACGGTCCTGGCGATGGGCGTACGCATAGACGCTGTTTCGGTGACTTCGCTGCCTGAAGATTCCGACGCTGTTGTCGTCGCTGCCGGTCTGGGATCGGCCGCGCTGCTCGGCGACAACGACACGTTCCCGATCCGTGGCCAGGTGGTGCGGCTCGCCAACCCCGGCCTCACCGACTGGTTCACCGACGAGGACAACCCGGACGGCCTCACCTACGTGGTGCCGCGCGCCGCTGATGTGGTCTGCGGCGGCACCGGCGAGGTGGGCTCCTGGGACGAGATCCCGGACCCCGCGATCGAGGCGGCGATCCTGCGCCGGGTGCACGCCCTGGTCCCGGAGCTGAGAGGCCAGCCGGTGCTGTCGCGTGGGGTCGGATTGCGGCCGGCGCGCTCCAGCGTCCGGGTCGAAAGGGTGCCTGGCTACGCCCGCCCGGTGTTCGCCTGTTACGGCCACGGCGGCGCGGGCTTCACCCTCTCCTGGGGCGACGCGGCCCGGATCGCCGAACTCATCGCCCAGATCAACTGACGTCACCGACGCGGTCTTCCGTGACACCGTGGCATCCGCGCTTCCACCGGGAGCCCGCCAACTGGCGGGTAGATTCCGCCGGATGGCGCTCGAACGACCCCCACCGGCGGGCCATCCTGTGGTGACACCGATCACATCCAAGGAGCACCGCTCATGACCACCGCCCCGCCGTTCGACCCGGAACTCGCCGCCGCCCTAGCCGTGATCAGCGAACAGCTTCCGCCGGCCCTCACCCCCGAGATGATCCCGCTGATCCGGCAGGCCACCCCTCTCGCCCCGATCAGCGACGACCAACTGCGGCGCGGCGGCGCTTTCGAGATCGAGGAACGCACCCTCGACGACCTCGGCATTTCCCTCCTGATCTGCAGGCCTACCGGTTCGACAGGGCATACCGGCTGCATCTACCACATCCACGGTGGCGGAATGATCCTCGGCGACAACCGCACCGGTGTACCCGACATGCTCGAACTGGCCGAACCGTTCGGCCTCGCCGTGGTCTCCGTCGAGTACCGGCTCGCCCCGGAGACCCCGCACCCCGGCCCGGTCGACGACTGTTATGCCGGCCTGGTCTGGACCGCCAAGAACGCCGCCGAGCTCGGCATCGACCCGGACCGGCTGATCGTCGCGGGCGGCAGCGCCGGCGGCGGCCTCGCGGCGGCGCTCGCGCTGATGGCCCGGGACCTGGGCGGCCCGTCGCTGCTCGGCCAGCTGCTGATCTGCCCGATGCTCGACGACCGCAACAACACCCCGTCCGCTCTGCAGATGGCTGGTCTCGGCATCTGGGACCGCACCGCCAACCAGACCGGCTGGGGCGCGCTGCTCGGCGACGCCGCCGGCGGCCCGGACGTCTCCGCCTACGCCGCGCCGGCCCGGGCCGCCGATATGTCGAATCTGCCGCCCGCGTTCATCGACGTCGGCAGCGCGGAGACGTTCCGCGACGAGGACGTCGCCTACGCGAGCCGCATCTGGCAGGCCGGTGGCCAGGCAGAACTGCACGTCTGGCCGGGCGGTTTCCACGGCTTCGATACCATGGTGCCGAGCGCGGCGATCTCCCAGGACGCCCGGCAGGCACGGGTCCGCTGGCTGAACCGCCTGCTCAGCGCCTAGCCTTTAGCACCATGAAGGACCTGGCCGTCCGCCTCGCCGCCCTCGACGCGGACGCCAGCGCCGCTGTCCAGGTCATCGCATACTTCGACGGCCTCGTCGAGGCCGGCGCCGGTCTGCAGAGCATCGTCCGCGGCGCGGCCGTGCTCGCCGGCTGCCCGGCCCGCCTCGACGACCCCACCCGCCGCGTGCACATCCGCGTCCTCGCCGACGGCAGCTCAGCGACCGATTCTGATCAGCAAATCCACAATCGTTGGCCGCTGGCGGCAGCCGGCTCCGCGACCCTCCGCCTGGAACGCGACGGCCCTCCCGGCCCGGTCGACCCGATGGTCCTGGAACGTGCCGCCACCGCCGCCCGCACCATCCTCGATCGCACCCGCGGCCGCGCTCCCGCCGCCGACGAGATCGCGCTGATCGAGCTCCTCGTCGACGCCGCCGCCCCTCCCGACGCGCGCCATCGCGCCGCGCGCCACCTCGGCCTCCCACCTGACGCGCCAGCTTTCGCGATGGTCCTGCACACCGGAGATGTACGCATAAAGCCGCTTACTGACACCGTCCACTCGCCCGGCCCTCAACCTCCGGACGGCATCGCTAACACCGCCTCGGCGGGGCGATCGGCACCAGCCGCCGGGCCCACTGCCACACCGGCCCGCGCCGGCATCGGCCCTGCCGTTCCCGTCCTGGAGTTGCCGGCCTCGTACCGGGCCGCCCGGATCGCGTTGCGGTTCACCGCCGCCGGCACCGAGGACGACCCGGGCGAGGTGGCCATCCGCTACGACGACCTGGGCGCCCTGGCAGCGCTGGCCGCCATCCCGGACCCTGGCGCGGTGCCGGACGTGATCACCTTGGATCACGCAGCGGCAACCGCGCCCTGGCTGCTGCCGACCTTGCACGCCGTCGCCACCACGATCAGCCTGCGAGCCGCGGCGGCCCGGCTACGCCTGCACCACTCGACGCTGCAGGACCGGGTCACGCACGCCGAAAAACTGCTGGGCTGGAGCATCCGCGACCCGCACGGCCTGCTCCGCACCCAGCTGGCCCTCACCCTCAGACGCCTACGCCGTAACCCGTGAGGCCGGTGTCCGTTTCGAGCTAACGAGTGGCTATTCGATCAACAACAGCGCCCGGTTTTCAAACACCAGAGGCCGACGGCCGGCAAGAGGAGACCTCGCGATGACCCACGCAGCGCCGGTGACTTTCCAAGCGACTCTCGGCCAGCGCATCCAACATGCTGGTGCCGCCGGCTTCACGGCCATGGTGACGTTGGGATTATTAACGCAATGCTTCGCTGCAAGCGATCGGTCAACTGCGTACAGAATTGCGATCGGCCTCCTCGCCTTTGCCGCACCGGCAGCCGCTGGCTACACAGGCCTCGCACGAATGCGCATCATCGCCGACCGCGATGGCATCCTCATCACCACGCGCAGTGGCTTGTCGACAACCTTTACGCCATGGACACAAATTTCACACGTACAGACGCAGCGCCGCTTCGGACGAACCAGAGTAATAATAATGATATTGTCCGGAGTGAAGATCGTGCTCCCAGTGCCGTACAGCGGCCTCCTTTTCGAACGCAACCATTGGCTTGCAGAGAATTCCCAAGCAATAAAAACTCTCAAGAACGAGTCGTTAGCGACCGGCAGCAACGAGTAGATTACCGTTCTGCTCGACGTCCCGGCTCTGGTAACGGCGCTCGCCCGCAGCGGTTGAAAGCCATGACGCCAGGCGTTGACGTGGTCTGCGTGCAACCACTCGGCGCACCTGCCTTGGCGCTGTCCTGGCGCGCGCAGGGTAGTCCCCACCGACTCGATGGATACCATCGCCGACGGCGTGGCAGGCCGGTTTCCCATTGCTGCTGTCCTGGACGACCTTCTCCAGGTAGCCGACCATGCGGTCCTCGTGCGTGAGGCATCGATCGTCACAGGGATGCGGATGCTGTTGGAGCACGCCGGCTTGGTCGTCGAACCGTCGGCCGCTCTCGGCATCGCCGCCATCTTGGAAGACCCGGACCGCTTCGCCGACCGCCACGTCGTCACGATCATCTGTGGCGGCAACGTCGACCTGGACGCCTACCACCGTTGGGTCGCCCGGTGAGTCCTGGCAGAGATCGCCCACCGCTCAGGCGGCTGCGCCGGGACCCGTGACGTCGTCGAGCGCGGCGCGCTCCTCGGCGGTCGATTCGAACGTCGCCGAGGCCACCAGGGCCGGCAGCTGCTCGACGGTCCGCGCGCTCGCGATCGGCGCTGCCACGTCCGGCCGTCCCCGCAGCCAGGACAGCGCCACCGTCGGCACCTCGGTGTCGTGCGCGTGCGCGATCTCCTCCAGCGTTTTCACCACCGCCAGACCGGCTGCGGTCAGGTATTGGGCGGCCTCGCGCTCGACGCGCCTCCCTGACCGCGCGCCTCGCTCACGGCGCGCCTCTCTCAGTGCCTGTCGCGCATTGCCGTGGGCCATGCCGGGTGGCATGAATTCCCTTTACTGCGGCTGTGCTCGCGGACGCGGGTCACAGCAGCAGCCAGCGCACACGGCAGACTGATCCCGTGCGACCGAGGCGAGAGAACGATGACAGAGAAGCGGCCGCCAAGGGCGTGGCCGCCTACCTTGCTCTCGCAGCGGCCACCGGATCAGTTCTCCGGCACCCTATCGGAATCAGCGCGATGCCATGATGGATGAGACGGCATCACCCTGACCCGTCTCGGGTCACATCCCGCTTCACACGGCGGCTTGACTAAGACACGACAATGACCGGCGCCAGCTGCGGAAACAGGTTGAGAGACAACCCTCACCGCGCGGCCAGGATGGGTACGCGGCGCAGCGCTCCCGCCAGCACGCCGCTGACCGTGACGAAGACCGCGGCCAGGGCGACCACCGCGACCCATCCCCCGGCCGACCAGGCCGCGCCCGACAGGCTGCCGAAGATCGACGAGCCGGCGTAGTAGGCGAACAGGTACAGCGAAGCGGCCTGCCCGGCGGGCACGTCACCGGCGTGCGCCCGGACCGGTACCCACCCACTGGCGAGGCCGTGCACGCAGAAGAATCCGCCGGTCAGCAGCGCCAAGCCGACGATCATGACCGGCAGGTTGTCGGGCAGCGTGAGCAGCAGTCCGGCCGCGGTGAGCAGGCAGCCGAACGGCATGACGGCCCGCCGGCCGTACCGATCGGCCAGCCGCCCGGCGACCGTGGAACTGAGCGTGCCGACTGGATAGACCAGGAACACCGCGCCGGCGGCTGCAGCGCTCAGCCCGAACGGCGCACTGGTCAGCCGGAACCCGAGCGCGTTGTAGACGGCCACGAACGCGCCCATCGAGCAGGCACCGATGGCGTACAGACTGAGCAGCGCCGGATCGGTGAGCGCCCGCCAGGTCATCGCTGCTTGGCGGCGGGGCACGAAGTTGCGGGACGCGGGCAGCAACGCGAGCACCAGCCCGGCGCAGATCAGCCCGATCACCGCGATGGTGGCGAGAGCCCACCGCCAGCCGAACGCCGACGCGACGGTTCCGCTGGCCAGCCGGCCCACCATGCCGCCGAGCGCGGTCCCGCCGATGTACAGCCCGGCGGCCCGCGCCTGGAACGAGGCAGGCAACTCCTCCCGCAGGTACGCGGTCGCCACGGCGGGCAGGCCGGCGAGCGCCACACCCTGGGCCAGGCGCAGACCGAGCAGCGCGTGCCAGCCCGGCGCCACGGCACACGCCAGCCCGATCAGTCCGGAAAGGATCAGCGACAGGTGGATCAGCGGGGTCCGGCCGGCCTTCTCCGACAGCGGCCCGGTGATCAGCAGCGCCACCCCGAGCCCGATCGTGGCGAGCGACAGCGACCACGCACTCTGCGCCGGGGTGACCTCAAACGCGGCGGACAGCTCCGGCAGCAGCGCCTGGGTGCTGTAGAGCAGGGCGAACGTGGCCACACCGGCAGCGAACAGGGCGATCGAGATCCGGCGGTAGGTGCTCACCAGGCCACTGTTCGCTCCTCAAGGGGATACGTCCAATGCATAGGAATCATGGCAGACATGCGCTGGACGTATGATGAGCGTCGTGCAGATCGACGACCTCCGCGGCCTGATCGCCCTGGGTGAGCACCGCCACGTCACCGAGGCGGCGGCCGCGCTCGGCACCACCCAGCCCACCCTGTCCCGGCTCCTGGCCCGCCTCGAGTCCGAACTCGGCGCCCGCCTGTTCGAACGCGATGCGAAAGGTGTCCACCCCAACCCGCTCGGCGACCTCGCCCTCACCGCGGCGCAGGACCTGGTCGACAGGTACGACCGCCTGGTGATGGACCTGGCCGGCCTGCTCGACCCGGACTCCGGCACGGTCCGGCTGGCGTTCCTGGACTCGATGGCCACGTCGCTGGTCCCACGCATCCTGCACGACGTCCGCGAGCACGCCCCGCGCCTGCGCGTCGAGCTGCGCCAAGAGCCCGGCCACGAAATTCTGGCCGACCTGGACGCCGGCGTGTCCGAACTGGCGCTGATCTCACCGCGCCCGCCCGGCCCGTACGGCTGGCTGCCGCTGCAGACACAGACCCTCGCCCTGATCGTCCCGCCCGGCCACCGCTTGTCCACCCGCCGCGCGTGCCGCCTGTCCGAGGTGGCCGGCGAGGACTTCGTGACGATCCCGCCAGGTTTCGGATTCCGAGCCCTGGTCGACGACCTGCTCACCACGGCAGGCGTGACCCCGCGGATAGCCTTCGAGATCGGCGACCTGGCAACGGTCGAGGGCCTGGTCGGCGCGGGCTTGGGCGTGGCACTGGTCCCGGAACGCTTCGCCGGCGCCACCGGAACCATCAAAATCACCCTGACCTCACCCACCGCCGAACGCGTCGTAGGCCTGACCTGGCGCACCGACCGCCCGCTGACCCCGGCCGCCGCCCGCTTCCACTCCTTCCTGACCGAGGCCGCCCCTTACCCCTGAACGTCCGGGTGCAACGCGGTGGAAGCCCGAAGGGTTACGCACGCGGTGTGCGTCGCCCGCCAAGGATCTCCCGCAAGATTGCGGTGGTGCAGCTGCACCACCGCAACAGTTGGCTGTCCTGGGCAACGCGGGAACCTATCGTGCGTGACCGGTTCGTCCCATCACGGGCAGCGATCGCTCCGACCGACGTGGAGGGCGACGTGGAAGCTGAATGGCTGGTCAGTCTGGCGGCGTCGGGCAGCGCCGCCCTGGTGGCCGCCGCCGCGACCGACGCCTGGCAGCAAGCGCGAGCCGGGTTCGAGCGCATCCTGAACCAGCGCGACGCGTCTCGACGGCGACTGACCGAGCGCAGACTGGATCAGACCGCAGCGCAGGTCGAGCAGGCGCGGCCAGACGAGCGCCCCGAGGTGCGACGACGCCTGCAGGAACAGTGGCAGACCCGGCTCAGTGACCTCCTGGAGGAGGACCCCACCGCCGCCGGTCAGGTACAGGCCGTGACGGATGAGATTCAGAAAACACTCCCGGCCGCGCAGCAGCAATGGGTGCAGCACATCACCGCCTCCGCACCGAACGCGACAGCGCAAGGGGTCATGTTCGGCTCCATCATCACCCATCCGCCCACCGGGGCCCCGCAACAGTGAACGAGGGCGCGTCACCGGTCCAGCAGGTGACCGCGACAGCGGGTTTCGCCTACGGTGTCATCGGCGCCGACATTCACGTCTTCGGCGACGGCAGTCCGATCTACCTCTTGCAGAACTGGCGGCCCGCCCCGACGCCCGACCCACATTGGCTTCGGGAACTACCCAGCCGCATGCTCCACGCACGGCTCCAGGTCGTCACGTTCACCGGCCGCCGCAGCGAGATCGACGACCTGCGCCGCTGGCGGGACACCCCGGAGCGCCTGGCGGTCCGCTGGCTGTACGGAGCAGGTGGTCAGGGCAAGACCCGCATCGCCGACCATCTCGCCGCCGAGTCGACCGCCGCAGGATGGAAGTGCGTCGTTGCACGGCATGGCGCGGGCACGGTGCTGCCACCGCCGGGCGGCGAGGACCTGCGACTGGACGGTACCGCCGGGGTGCTTCTGCTGGTCGACTATGCCGATCAATGGCCGTTGCCGCATTTGACGTGGCTGCTGAGCAACGCACTGCTACACCGCATTTCCGTACCCGCGCGGGTGTTGATGCTGGCCCGCAGCGCGGACATCTGGCCGCCAGTACGCGCCGCGCTCGCCGACCTGCAGGCGACCACCAGCAGCCAGCACCTCACGGCTCTGCCCAGCGACGACGGACGGGCCGAAATGTTCCGCGCCGCGCGGGACAGCTTCGCGTCCTGCTACGGCGCCAGCGACCCCGGCCGCATCCCGCTCCCCGCGTCGCTGCCGGCCCCGGAGATGGGGCTGACGCTGGCCGTGCACATGGCGGCCCTGGTCGCGCTTGACACGTATGTCACCACTGGCGGCATCGGGTGCCCGCCGCCCACCGACGTTGAAGGTTTGACGATCTATCTACTGGATCGCGAGCATTTGCAGTGGGCGCGGCTGTTCAGCTCGGGTGAACACCGCCACCGGACTCCTGCCGCGATCATGAACCGGGCCGTCTTCATCGCCGCGCTGACGGGGACCGTGCCGCGGGCGCGGGCGGCCGTTGTCCTGTCCTCAACCGGCGATGTGGAGCAGGTGATCGCCGATCATTCGTACTGTTATCCCCCGGCTGACGCCCGCATGGCGCTCGAGCCGCTCTACCCGGACCGGCTGGCCGAGGATTTTCTGGCCCTGACCCTGCCTGGGCACACTGCCGACTATCCCGCCCAGTCGTGGGCGCCGCAGATCGCTGCGACGCTGATCGGCTCGCGAGGAGTCACGTTCCTCGTGGCCGCCGCCGAGCGCTGGCCACACGTACGCATGCAGCATCTCTTTCCTATCCTGCGCGGCACACCGCAGTTGGCGACGCAGGCCGGCAGTGCCGTCCTGACCCGCCTCGCCGCGTTTGCGGACGCTGACCTGGAGGTGCTCGAACTCATCGACGCGCAGCTGCCTCTGCAACGTCACGTGGATTTGGATGTGGGTGCTGCCGCGATCGGCGCCGCGCTGCTACCGCATCGAGTCGCCTCGCTGTCGGGGGTCGACGCTGATCTGCTGGCCATCACGCTATCGGTCCATGCCTGGCGGCTGTCGCAGGTGGGACGTGCGGACGAGGCCGTTGAACACCTCGGCCGTGCGGTCGCCATTCGTCGCGAGCGGGTCCACGACGACCCTGCGGTGGCTCTCGTGTCCACGCTCGTTGAGTTTGCAAGTGCCCTGCAGAAGGCGGGCCGGCCGGCTGACGCTGTGGCCGCCGGTGAGGAGGCTGTCGCTGTGGCGCGGGCGGCTCCCGACGATCCGGAGCTGCGCGAACCGATGGCGTATGCGATGCAAATCATCGGCGTATGCCTTCTCGAGCAGCAACGGCTGGCGCAAGCAGCTGCTTGGTCCCACGAGGCGGTAACACTCTGGCGGCGCATGACCAGCGATGGCGCAGACGAGTATTTACAGCAGCTGGCGCAGTCCCTGCTGAACCACGGCAATCTACTGTGGGCACGGGGACATCACGCTCAGGCTCCTGCCTGCGCCACCGAAGCAGTACAGATTTTGCGCCGGCTCTCAGCGGGCCAGCCCGCCAGGTACCTGCCTGACCTGGCCATGAGCCTGCACGGGCTGGCGGTGAGCGAGTTCGGCGCGGGCCTGCCCGAACAGGCGACGCCGCACTCCAGGGAAGCGACCGGCATCCTGCGCGAGCTCGCCAGCGCCAACCCCGACTTGTACCTGCCCATCCTCGCGGCCGCGCTCGATACTCTGGCAAACCTGCTCTCCTCCAGCCTCGACCGGACGGAAGCGATGGCGTGCCGGCAGGAGGCAACGGCGATCCAGCGAGCACTGGCAGAACGCAATCCCGTACGGCATGTGCCCGGCCTGGCCAAGATGCTGTCGAATGTCGGAACTCTGCACAGCTCTGCCGGGGATGCCGCCACGGCGGTCGCCTGCACTCGGGAGGCTACGGGCTACCTTCTGCGCCTCGTCGAGGCGCAGCCCGAGGTGTATCGACTCGACCTGGCGGCCGCGCTCAGCAACCTCGGTTCCCAGTTGGGGGACCTCGGTGCCACCGAGGAGGCGATCACCTCGGTGTTACAGGCCGTATCGCTTATCCGGGCAGCGGCGCCCGACAACCCAGGCACCGCGCTGCCCGCACTGACGCGAGCGCTGGGCACCCTTTCCCACCTGTATGCCGATCTGAGCCGTATCGATGAAGCGCTGCGGTGTGCCGAGGAAGCGGCAGCCATCAGCCGGCAGCTCACCCGGCGCGAACTGGACGCCCACCTCGAGCAGCTGTCGAAATCGCTGACCAACCTGAGCATCCGGCAGGCAAGCGCCGGCATCCTCGAGCAGGCCTTGATCACCATGCGTGAGGTCGTCGACATCCGTCGTCGCCTCGCTCGCGGCAATTCGGCACCACGCTCTTCCGCCCTGGCTCAGTCGCTGCGCAACCTTGCCGTGCAATCGGCCGACTTGGGCCGGCCTGAGCAGGCTCTGCCCCCGGCGCTCGAAGCCTTGCAGATCGAGGAGAACCTCGCCTCAGCCCGCCCGGCGTACGACCGCGACGACTTGGCTCACAACTTGGTGATCGTCGCCAGGCTGTGCGTCGAGACCGGCCGGCACGACGAGGCCGTACAGACCATCCGGCGAGCCACCGCTGTACACCGCCTCGCCGCCATGGTCGGCACGCCGGCGACCGCTCGCAAGCTGCGGGACACGCTCGCCACCTGCCACAGCATTCTCGCGCTGTACGGCTATGCCGCTGAGGCGTCGCAGCTGCGCCAGGAGCTCGGGCTCTAGATCCTCGCAAACACATTGATGACCAGGCCGATGTAGCCTATTGCGCCAACCGTCCAAAGGGTGGTGAATGTCTTCGGGTACCGCAACCGCAGCGGGATGCGCAGGCGCGGGAACTTGCGGCGCAGCTCCTGCACGCTGTGCGAGGCAGCAACCACCGTGCTCGGCAGCCCGGCCGAATGCCAGGCCGCCATCAGCGTTGGCTCCGACCACTGCCGCGGGTTGACCAATGCTGCCGCGTCCCGATTGCCCAGCACGAGCATCTGTCCCGTGGACGTGCTCGCATCGATCGAGATCACGGACATGCTGATCGGCGCAGCGACGACGATGCTCCGGGACACCCAGTTCCGGACGCGCAGCACACCATCGCGGTACTCGATGCGCGATCGCCAGTTGAACAGGCACGTGTAGCTGAGGTACCAGCCGACCGGCAGAGCGAACAGCACGATCAACGCGGCTACCCCGGCAGCTCCGAGCCCGTCGTCTGCTCCGGTGCCATAGACCAGATCCAGCAGAAATCCAGCCGAGGGAAGGGCCATCGCCGGCACAACCGCCACTACCCGAAGGATCCTGCTGCGGTCCGGAAGGATCAGCCATCCGATGCGGCTGTCCGGCGTTGCGGTCATGCACGACAGCATGGCGCTGTGCTGCGGCAAGGCCCAAGTCGTCGGCGGTATTTCCCCTGGTGGCGGTCGGCCGTTCAGGCATCAAAGATGGCCGGATGAGCCGGGAAGCCGTGACGGTCCCTCCCCGGGTCAGCTTGCGTACGCCTCGATCGCCGACAGCTGCCCGGCCGGCCATGCCGTGTTCGCGGTGGCGGTGACCCGCAGGTACCGGACCGAGGACGCCGCGAAGCTGACCGTCACGATGTTGCCGGAGCCGGGGGCGAACGTCCGCTCGGCCGCCCCGGACACGGTGGTGAAGGCGGACCCGTTCGTACTTCCCGAGATGGCGAGCGTCTGTGTCCGCGCACCCCACGACGGCGGAAGCTTCAGCACCGCCCGGCCGACAGCCACGGCCGCACCCAGGTCCACCTGGACCCACTGCGGGAAGGCGTTGTTCGCGCTCTCCCAGTAGGTAGCCGCGTCCCCGTCTGTCACGTTGCCCGCCCCGTACACCTGGGCCTGGCCGCTGGCGGTGGCTGCCCGGCCGCGCGCCAGGTCGGTGACCGGTGGCGGTGTGGTCGGCGCGTCGTCGCCGTACACCTGGAGTTGGGCGAGCTGAGCCGCCGGCCAGCCGGTGTTGGCCGTGACGGCGAGCCGCACGTAGCGGGCGGTGGCGCCGGAGAGCGTGATCGTCACCGTGTTGCCGGAGCCGGGGTCGAAGACGTGGCCGGCGGAACCGGCGAGGGTGCTGAAGCCGGAGCCGTCGCTGCTGCCCTGCACGGTGATCGTCTGGGTTCGCCTCTCCCAGCCGGCGGGCAGCCGTAGGACCAGGCTTTTCACGGCGTAGGCAGCACCCAGATCGACCTGCAACCACTGCGGGAGCGCACCGCTGGACTCCCAGTAGGAGCCGGCGCTCGCATCGACCGCGTTCGCCGCCGCGTAAGGCCCGTTCACACTGCTCGCACTGACCGCCTTACCGGCGGCAAGATCACCGGTGGGTTGCGGAGGCGGTCCGGTCACGGTTGTCGGCTGCGTCGGGCGTACGGAAGTCAGTGCGATCTGGCCTTTGAGCATTTTCCCGGCGTCGGTGGTGATGCGCAGGTAGTAGTCGGCGGAGCAGAAGGTGCCGTCCTCGTCGAGCGCGCGGATCCCGGTGCCGGCCGGCACAGACGCTGCGGTCTCGGCGGTCTTGGCGATCTGGTTTCCCTCGTTGAACTCGTCGAACATGGACACGTAAAGGCCCTGCGCGCCGAGCCGGACCATGTTGTAGATGCTGCGCCAGTAGAAGTCGCCGTGCCGGCGATGCCCGGAGGAGAGATCGCCGGGCAGCACACAGGGCTGGTAATCGATGCCGTTGGCGTTGCAGTCGGCCTGGTCGGCGGCGTTGACGCTGGCGGCGAACCAGTCGAGTCCGGCCAGGTCGCCGGTGCGCCCGACCATCCACGGCGACAGCATGTCGAAGGCGTGATAGACGCCGAGGAACCCGGTCCGGCTGTCGTTCCTGCTCTCCCGCCAGTACGTGGGCACCCCTCCGATGACGTAGCAGCCCTGCGCCTTGAACCAGGTGACCACGTCGAGGCACTGGGCCGGGGTGAACGGGCGCCCGTCGTCGTTGAAGCCGAAACCCCAGATGCAGACGACCGGCTTGCCGTTCTGCCGGGCGTACGCACTGGAGGCGGTGTGCGCCGACATCTTCGACGTCCAGTCGGTCTTCAGCTCGGACTGCATGTTCGTCCAGCCGGTGACGTCGTACATGATGTAGAACTTGCGGCCGGTCCGCTCGGCCGCGCTCCGCACCTTCTGGGTCATCGCGTCGCGGGTCAGGCCCTCGTCGCCGAACGGGTTGAATCGCTGCAGCGCGGCGGTGTCGATGCTGTAGGTCCGCATCCAGTCGAAGTGCGTGTCCACGGTCTGCTGGTCGTAGGACGAGAACAGCGCGGCGGGGCCGCCGTTGCCCAGGTTCGGGTACGCCGTCGGGTAGGTACGGGTGAAATCACGCAGGTCAGGCCAGGACACGATGGTGGTGTTGCCGGGTGACGGCGGCTGGAAGCGGTCCCGGCTCCAGTGCCACCAGCCACCGATCGGCGCGCCGTCGCCGGGGCAGGCGAACCAGCCCTGATAACCGACGCTGACCTTGCCGACCACGTCACCGGCGGGCGACGCGGCACGGGCCGATGTGGCTCCGACCGATGTTGCACCGGCCAGCGCGGCAACCGGCAGGCCGAGCGCGGCTGAGGACAGCAGGGTACGGCGGGTGACTGCCATGGGGACTCCAGTCGATCCAGGGACGAGATGAGGGATCGACGGTCATCGTGACAGTTGTGTTCACGGAACCGCAATACTTGAACGAACCTTTGAAATATTCTGTCTTTCTGCCGGAAACTGGCTCTACTCAAAGACATCCGCATGCGGCCCGAGCCCGTCGAACACGATCGCCAGCGCCCGCCCCCTGACCTCCTCGTCCGTTTCGGCAGCCCGCGACATGGCGATCAGCAGGGTGTACACCTCCGGCAGCTCGACATCGCGTTCTCCCGAGCGGTGTTGCCTCGAGCGGCGTTCTCCTGGTCGCGGCCCACGAACCGCGCCGATGCACTGCTCGACCTGTTCCGTGTCCGCTACGCCCTCCGATGCGCCGTAATCCATTCCTCCACATCCGACGTCATCCACACCTTGCCCTGCACAAGATCAGCAACCGGCGCAGGAAAGTCAGCACGACTGGTCAGCTGGTAGACGCGCTGCCGGGAGATCCCACCAAGCCGAACGCGGATCTCATGAGCACCCATCAGGACACCCGCGTACCGTTCCATGCCCACGACTATATGCCTACGACAAGTAGTCTCACGATTCTTGTACTCCGACAGAGTGCCACTGGAAATCGCATCCCCACGCGTGGCCGCGCTCGGGACCTGAGAATCCCGCACTCCGGGTTGCGGGCGATCGCCGCGGGGAAGAAGAGGATCATGCGCTCGCTCATCACCACGCTCGTCGTCGCCGCCGTGATCCTCATCCTGCTCGGCCTGTTCCTGAAGGCTCTCAAGTGGCTGCTGATCCTCGGCCTGATCGCCCTTGTCGCGTCGTTCGTCCTCGGCGCCGTCAAGGGGCGCCGGCCATCACGCTGATCAGCCAAGATCGTCGTGAATGATCCGCACGCGGCGGGGTCAGGGGCAGCGGTTCGCGACGCAGAGCGGCAGGCCCGAGCCGGTGCCGTCCGGGAGCGGCGGGTTCGGGTCGCCCGGCATCGCCGGTGGGTTGCCGGGCGCGGGGCCGGCAGCGGTCCCGTTGTTGAACCAGGCACGGACCCCGCCTTGATCGTCGATGACGAGATAGTCGGCGCGGCGGTCGCCGTTGATCTCAGCGAGTTCGACGCGGGCGGCGGGGTAACCCACACCGGAGGCGATCTCCCCGCGTGAGAGCCACGCCGGGCCGGGTCCGCCCCTGTTGTTGAGCCAGGCGCGGATCTGCCCGTACTCGCCGACGACCAGGTAATCGTCACGGCGGTCGCCATCGACGTCGGTGAACGTGACAGTGTTACCGGCCGCGCCGACACCCGTGGCGATCTCGCCCTGCGCCGCCCAGGCCACGGTGTTGCCGGTGCCGACGTTCAGCCAGGCCTTGACCTCGCCCAGGTCGCCGACGACCAGGTAGTCGTCACGGCCGTCACCGTTGAGGTCAGCGAACCGCAGCTGCGCGCGAGCGCCGGAGCCTCTGGCGACCTCGCCCTGGGCAGCCCAGGACACCGCGTCCGCGGTGCCGGTGTTCAGCCACGCCCGGATGTCGCCCTGGTCACCGACGACCAGGTAATCGTCACGGCCGTCACCGTTGAGATCAGCGAACCGCACCTGGTCGCGGGCGCCGGCTCCGGCGGCGACCTCGCCACGCCAGTCCCAGCCGACGCTGTCGCCGTCGCGGACATTGAGCCAGGCCCGAACCTGGCCCTGATCTCCGACGGCCAGGTAGTCGTCACGGCCGTCGCCGTTGAGGTCGGCCAGGCGTACCTGCTCGCGGGAGGCGCCGCTGGTCGCGATCAGACCCTGCCAGTCCCACGGGTCCGGGCGGCCGTATCGGTCGTTGAGCCACGCCGTCACCTGGCCGGTGGCGCCGACCACGAGGTAGTCGTCGCGGCCGTCGCCGTTCACGTCGGCCAGCGCCAGTTCGGCGCTGGTGGCGCCGACCCCGCCGGCCACGTCACCCTGGTACGCCCACGGCCGTCCGCCACCGCCGATGTTGTTCAACCAGCCGCGGATCTGCGCCTGATCGCTGACCGTCAGGTAATCGTCGCGGCCGTCACCGTTGAGGTCGGCGAACCGTACCCGGTCCCGGGTCGAACCCACCCCCGAGGCGACCTCACCCTGGTTGTTCCAGGCCGCGCCGCCGACACCGTACGCGTTCAGCCAGGCCCGCACCTGGCCCTGGTCACCGACCACCAGATAGTCGTCACGGCCGTCGACGTCGATGTCAGCGAACTGCACCTGATCGCGGGTCGCACCCACCCCGGTCGCGACCACACCCATAGCCGTCCAGGCCACGGCGTCGCCGGTGCCGGTGTTGAACCACGCCTGCACTTGTCCCTGGTCGCCGACCACCAGATAGTCGTCCCGGCCGTCACCGTTGAGATCAGCGAACCGCACCTGGTCACGCGGGGCAGATCCGGAGGCGACCTCGCCCCGGGACTGCCAGCCGACGCCGTCGCCGCTGCCCCGGTTCAGCCACAGCCGGACCTGGCCCTGATCGCCCACCAGCAGATAGTCGTCGCGGCCGTCACCGTTGAGATCGGCGAACCGTACCTGTTCGCGGGGGCCGGCACCCGCCGCGATCTGGCCGGCCCAGTTCCAGCCGACGGGCCGCGGAGTCCCGGCCGGTGGTGTGCCCGGCGCGCTTCCGCACGGCCCGGAGTCAGCGGCGACCGGCGGTCGGATGAGTCCCTCGGCCAGCGCACCGGTGACGGCGCGGCCAAATGCGTCGGCCATCTTGCGGTATCCGGCGTTGTTGGGGTGCAGCGAGTCGATCATGTCAGCGGATGTCACCGCGTTCATGCTGACCAGCCGGACCGGCCGGTCAGCGGCCCGGAAGTCGTCGACCATGGTGGAGATCCGGGTGTTGTACTGCTGGATCCGGGCGTTGGTCGCCGGCGTCAGCGACGGCACGAGGGTGGCTACCAGCACGGTGGTCTCCGGAGCCAGCCGGAGCATCTTCTCGATCAGGGCACGGAGCCGGTCCGGTGCCGTACTGACGTCGTCGTTGTTCGCCATGTCGTTGGTGCCCAGATGCAGCGTGACGACGTTCGGCCGGTATCGGCGAATCGTGCAGTCACCGACCAGGCTGTCGACCTGGCGGATCCGCCAGCCGGGATGCCCTTCGTGGTCGGTGTCCGGCAGCTGCCCGGAATCCATCGAGCCGACGAAGTCCAGCGTTCCGGGTTTGGCCGACAGCAGATCCCACAGGCGGGCGCGATATCCGGTGCCGCCCGGGCTGCCGCCGACACCGTGCGTGATGGAGTCACCCAGCGGAAGAACCCGAAGGTCCAGGTTTCCCGGTGATGGTGTGACCGCCGGCGGCGCCGGCACCTGCCCGTCCGGGTCCTCGATCATCCCGAAGCTCCAGCCGGTGGACACGGTGTCACCGGGCACGTTCTGCCGGGCGTACGGTATCGCGTTCCACCAGGTGAACGCGCCCTCGTACCAAACCCGGTTGTCCCACTTGTAGGTCATGCCCTTGGGCACGCCGTGGTACACGAATCGCTGTGTCGAACCGGCCGCACCGCCGTTCCCGGCGTCGCCGCCGAGCAGAGCGAAACTGTGATGACCCGGACCGTCGACGTCGCGGGTGGCCCGGAACCCGGACATCATGGTGGCCGCGTTCGAACCGAATACGCAGCCGTTGGATTTGTACCAGTCCCATACGTACGCCGGGTCGCCGCCCTTGCGAAGCCGCAGATCGCCCAGACAGTACTGATCACTCCACGAGCCGTTCGCCGAGTACACGATGTGCAACTGGCCGTTCGGGTCCACGATCACCTCAGGTGCCTCGTTGACGAACGGGTTGCCGACGACCCGCTCCCACGACTCCCGCGGCTGAGAGATCCGGAATCGCTGCCCCGTAGCGGTGGTGGGGTTGCTCATCCGGGTCAGATACAGGTTCTGTTCGATGTCGGTGGTGCCTTCCCAGCCCGACCACACGAACCACAGCTGGTTGTCGAAGGTGGACGCGGTCCCGTCGATCGCCCAGCGGTCGTCGGGCAGGTTCAGCTTCTGATGGCTGCCGTACCCACTCACCGGTGACGTCGAGCTGATCACATACATCCGATGGGCCGCGCCCGCCCCGGCCGAGAAGTAGATGTAGTAACGGCCGCCGATCGCGACCAGCTGCGGTGCCCACAGCTCGGCCAGGCCGGGATTCGTCCAGATCCTGCGCGGTGGGGCATCGCTGAGCGCCGCCACGCTCGGCGCGGACCGCAGATAGAGACCGTCACCGCCGGACTGCACCGCATGGTAGGTATTGCCCACCCTGATCACGCCCGGATCGGCGCCCCGGATGAACATCCGCCCCGCGGTCGGCAGCGGCAACATGTCCGGCAACGGCTGACCCTCGACATCCCAGCTGCGCATCTCCCAGCCGAGCAGGTCCTCCATCTCGATCGCCAGCTCAGCGGCCTCCTGCGCCGCCACCGCGAACGGCACCCCGAAAACCGACTGCAGCGCCGGCACCTTGATCAATATCCAGTCGCCGATGTCACGCAGCCCACCCGGCAGATAGTTCTTCGCGAACCCTGCCGCATATTTCTCCCACGCAAACCCAAACGCAAATCCCACTACGGTACGAATGATGATGTCGACCCAGGCGCCGGACGACCGCAGATCCCCGGCGAACGCGTGCACCACCACGCCGCTGACGAACCCGGTCACCGCGCCCTGCATCGGGGTACAGATCAACGGAATGGTGGCCGCGCCCACCCCCGAGTTGGTCAGTGCGCCGATGCACAGCACTCGCAGCCCGTACCCGGCCAGGCCACCGATCACCAGCGCGGCCAGCTGCACCCACCACGACGTCGCCTGAACCTCCGCGGCCGGCACGGTGATCGTCATCCCGGTACCGTCCGGGGTCAGCGTCAGCGAGCCGCCGAAATCCGGCACGGCCGCGATGTCGAACCCGGCCCCGCCGGCGGCCTGCTCGCGCAGATCCTGCTTGATGGACGCGCCGAGCCCACCATCCTGCCGGATCTCCGCCTGGATCTGCGGCACCACCTGACGAAGCACCGCAGGGTCCAGGCCCATGTCCGAGGCGTTGAGAGTGAGCACGAGGTCACCGGCGGCGGCACGGGCCGGAACAGCGGTGAAGCCGGCCACCAGAGCGGCGATGACCCAGACGGAGATCGCGAGCCGAAGCTTATGCACAGCGACATTCAACAAGGCGAACGTTCGTCCACAGTGTCCTGCGCATGAACATCCATGAACCGCCTCGGCGAGCCGCACTGTCTCACCAACGTGCAACCCCTGGGCCGTCGATCTCGTATAGCTACTGTTCCAGCCCTCGAGTGAGACGAGAATACGTTGGTGAGCAGTTGAAACCGCAGGATCGCGAGTTCACCGAATGGGTGACCGCGCGGCGTGACGGGCTGGTGCGGATGGCTGCCCTGCTGACCTCGGGCGACCGCAGCCGGGCCGAGGACGCGGTGCAGGCAGCGTTGACGAAGCTCTACCTGCGCTGGGCGCGGCTGCGGCCGGAAACCCTCGATGCGTACGCCCGGCGCTGTGTCGTGAACGCCACCGTCGACGAGCATCGCAGCCTGTTCCGCCGCCGGGAACGCACGTTCGCGGAGTTGCCCGACGTTGCCGCGCTGGAGGACATGCGCGACGACGACCGTGTCATCACCATGCTGCGGGCCCTGCCTGCGGGGATGCGAGCCGCCGTGGTGCTGCGGTACGTCGAAGGCCTCAGCGTGGCCGAGACCGCCGCGGCGATGCGGTGCAGTGAGGGCAACGTCAAAAGTCAGAGCGCGCGCGGGTTACAGCACCTGCGCGACCTTTTCCCGGCCGGCATGGCCGCACAGCTAGGGGACCATTGATGCCCGACGTGATGAACCTGCTTCGTGACCTGCCCCGCGCGGACGGCCCGGCCGACCCCGCCCTCGTCGCCGCCGACGTGACCCGGGGCCACCTGGCCGTGCGCCGGCGCCGTCAGCAGCGCCTTGGTTTCACCGCGGCGGCCGTCGTCGCGGTCGCCGCCCTGTCGGCCGGCGCCTTCTCGGTCCGCAGCGCCGGTCCGGAGGATGCCGGTCCGGGGGCGTCGGCGTCCGCTCTGCACCTCGTCGCGTGGACCGGTGGGCAGCCGGTCGGCTTCGAGGTGGCCGTGGTGCCGCAGGGGTGGACGATCGTCTCGTCGACGCCGTACGAATTCGTAGTGGCGCCGCCCGGCAAGGAGACCGGTGTCGGGCCGTCGGCCGCGCCCGATCAGGTCTTTTATGACCAGCGGATCGCGGTGTACTTCACGGGCGGGCAAGGCGGCCCGCAGGACCCGGCGGCGCAGACGGTTGACATCAACGGCCGGGAGGCGAAGCTCGGCAGGTTCCCAGCATTCCCCGGGACCCCGCCGGCGCGCTGGCTGATCTTCCCGTCCGACAAGGGTTCGGTCACGGTACAGGTGCCGGATTCGACCGGCCTGAGCACCGACCAGATCGTCGGCTTCGTCCGGGGCATCACCGTCACCGGCAGCTGACCTGGCCATCCGTCCCGTCCGGCGGGCTCCCTTGCCGGACGGGGACGGTCAGCGTGAGTCCAGGAAATGTGCAGTGAGGGCAGACGGGCCTGACGCGCCGAGGCAAGGGCCCTGATGTCGGGCATCGGAGGCGTTCGCGCGAAGATCGGGAGATGGAAGAGGGTGCGATGCTTCGGGTCACGTTGCTCGACGCCTTCCAGATGTCTCGCGGTGATGCCTCCGTGACGGTTCCGGGGGCTCGGCTACGAGGGCTGGTCGTACGGCTGGCGCTCGCCGGCGGTCGCGCAGTCGAACAGGACGTGCTGGTTGACGCGATCTGGGCCGACGCTCTGCCGGCCGGCCCGGCTCACGCGTTGCAGTCGCTCGTCTCGCGGCTGCGCCGTGTTCTCGGCTCGGCCGGCAGTGTTGTGCAGGTTGTCGGCGGTTACCGCCTGGACATCGACGGTGCCGATGTCGACGCGGTGCGGTTCGAACAGCTGGCGGCAGCCGGCCACGATCGCTTGCGAGCCGGTGACCCGGCCGCCGCAGCAGCGCTGCTCGGCGAAGCCACCGCGCTGTGGGGCGACTGTCCTGGCACCGAGCCGGCAGCCGTCGCCGCAGTCGCGCCGGCCGCCGCGACCCGCCTGGCCCGCATCTCGGTCGAGGCTGTCGTCGACCTGGCCGACGCCGAGATAGCCCTGGGTCACGCCGACGTGGCCGGGGTCCGCCTTACCGCTTTGCTCGCCGAGCAGCCCGTTCATGAGCGTGCGGCTGCCCTGCTCATGGACGCGCTCGCCGCACAGGGCCACCAGGCTGAAGCCCTGAGCCTGTACGAGCAGGTCCGCGAGGCTTTGGCCGAGGACCTCGGCGTTGATCCGGGAGCTGCATTGAGGGCGCGGCATGTGGAGCTCCTGCGCGCTCCGGCCATCCCGGCGAACCCGAAACCGGGCAATCTGCCTACGCCGTTGACGAGCCTCATCGGACGCGACGACGACCTCGCCCGTGTCAAGGCGCTGCTCGCTTCCGGGCGGCTGGTCACGGTGCTGGGGCCGGGCGGCGCCGGCAAGACCCGCCTCGCCGTCGAGGCTGCCCTGCAATTACGGCAGGAGTTTCACGACCGAGTCTGGATCATCGATCTTGCCTCGGTGGCCGAGCCGGCCAAGGTCAGTGCCGCGGTACTCGCAGCCACCGGGCTGCGTGGCGGCGCGTTCTTCGACCCGCGCAAGCGGATGGAAGGTGACGAGCTGGACGTGCTCGCCGAGCAGCTGGGCGGCCGTGAGTGTCTGTTGCTGATGGACAATTGCGAGCACTTGATCGACGCTGTCGCGCACCTGTGCGCGGCGGTGCTGTCGCGCTGCCCCGGATTGCGGGTGCTGGCCACCAGCCGCGAGCCACTTGCCCTCACCGGCGAGGCCCTGGTGCCGCTGGGCCCGCTTGCCTTGCCGGACGCGGACGACGACACCGAGCAGATCCTGCGCGCGGCGTCGGTGCGTCTGTTCCGGGAACGAGCCGCCGCCGTGCGCCCCGGCTTCGACACTGACGCATCCGTGCTGCCGGCGGTGGTGCGCCTGGTCCGCGGATTGGATGGGCTGCCGCTGGCCCTCGAACTGGCAGCGGCCCGGCTGCGTACGTTGTCGCTGCCGGAGCTGGCTGATGGGCTGTCTGACCGTTTCCGATTGCTCTCCACCGGACACCGCACCTCACTGTCGCGGCACCGCACGCTCCGTGCGGTCATTGCCTGGAGCTGGGATCTGCTGAGCGATGACGAACGTACGGTCGTCGAACGCGTGTCGGTCCTGCCCGGCGGCGTCACGCTGGCCTCCGCCGTCGCGGTCTGCGCCGGCACCGCGGTTCCCGCCGACGACATCCCTGACCTGCTCGCCGGCCTTGTCGACCGGTCGCTGTTGCATCTCGCGCCGCACCCTGGTCGCTATCGCATGCTGGAAACGATCCGCGAGTTCGGCGCCGGCCGCCTTGCCGAGACTGACCAGCTCGGGAGCGCTCGCGAGATGGCAGTGGCCTACCTCGCCCGGCTGATGACCGAGCACGACTCACAGTTGCGGGGACCGGGCCAACTGGGCGTGATTCCTCTCATCCGCAACGAGTACGACAACACGCTGGCGGCGCTGCGCTGGCTGTGCGACGCCGGCGATGCTTCCGGGGCCGTCTCTCTCGTGCTGAGCCTGACCTGGTTCTGGCAGCTGTTCGGCCGCAATCCCGAAGCAGCCTATTGGCTGGGTGAGGCACTCGCGGTGCCCGGCGGCGAGCCGTCTGCCGAACGCGCCTGCGCTCAAGCCGTTCTCCTGCTCAACCGCGCCGACATCCCGCTCACGATGAGCGCCGAACAGCTCGCTGAGGACCGGGCACGCATGCGCGAAGTCGCTGATCAGCTACTCGGTTATCCGCAGCTCCCGAGTCCCTACGCCATTTTCGGCCCGGTTCTGCTCGCCTTTCTGCAAGATGATCGGTCCGCGTTGCAGGGCTTCGCGAAGCTGACCGGCTCTGGTGACGTGTGGCTGACCGGACTTGCCCGGCTGTTCCAGGCGCAGATCGCGGAGAACGCCGGCGAATTCGCGCTCATGCGAGCCGACGTGGAAGCGGCTCTGGCCTGTTTCCGTTCCGTGGGCGATCGATGGGGTCAAGCCGCGACGCTGCCGATCCGGGCGCAGTTCCGGCAATACGACGATCTGGCCGGGGCGATGGCCGATGTTCGCGAGGCCCGATCGCTGGCCGGCGAATTCGGCATGCTCAGCATCGGCGACCAGATCGACAGTGACCTGCGCTGGATGAACCTGCTCTTGCGAAACGGCGATACCGGCCAGGCAGTTGGCATGATCGACGCCGTCCGGCAGCGCGCCCGGCACACGGCCTCGACCGAGCTGCGGATCCTCGTGGACGCCAGAGAGGCCGAATCCTGGCTGCGGCTGGGGAACGCGGACCGCGCCGCCGCCCTTCTCGACGACGCCGAGCAGGCCGTACGCAGCGGCACTGCCAACCCCAACGACCATGTTCGTACGCTGCTCAGCAGCCTTCGAGCCGCCCTCAGCACAAGGGCCGGTGACCTTATTGGCGCTCAGCGAGCATTGATGCGGGCGTACGCGACCGCGCGCAAGACCCGGGACCTGCCGATCCTGTCGCTGGTAGCGGTGCACGCGGCCGAACTCGCCGCGTCGAGCGGAACCGCATCGAGCGGAACCGCATCGAGCGAATCGGCCGTCCTCCTGGGCGCAGCGTCGCGACTGCGTGGCGCTCATGACGAGACTGATCCGTGGATTCGCGAACTCGTCAGTCGCGGGCGTACCGCGCTGGGTGGCGCAGCGTTTGCCAGCGCCTACGGCCATGGCTGGGAGCTGACTCCGGAGCAGGCCGTGACCGCTGCCGATCCCGCGCGGCTGACCGTCCGGCCATCGAATCCAGCCGGCACCGATGGCGGCCCGCAGGCCGCGGGAGCGAGCTGAAGTCCCTCGTGTGAGCGAGTGATCGTTGCGTACCAGCACCGTGCCAGCACCGTGTGAGTGCCGTGTGAGCGGCAACCGTCAGCTTTGACGTGCCGCCGGGGACAGCCCAGACCGGCAGGCAACTCCGCACACGACAGCAACGTACGCACTTCGGAGGCACAACGTGACTGAGATCAACGAATGGGTTCGGACCTGGGGCGCAGCGCCACAGGCACCGGACGCCGGGCTCGGCTCCCTGCAAGAAGTGTCACCGCTCATCGACGTGACCCTGCGGCAGGTGGTGCGAATCAGCGGCGGCGGACGCCGGGTGCGCGTCCGCCTGACAAACGAGTACGGGACCACGCCCCTGAACGTCGGCGCGGCTCAGGTGGGCCTCGCGATTCCCGGCGGCGGCGTCGAGCAGGGCAGCACTCGGGTACTGACCTTCGCCGGCCGGGCAGCCGTCACCGTACCGGCCGGTGCGCCGATCCTCAGTGACCCGATCGACCTGCCCCTGCCCGCCCTCGCCAAGCTGTCGATCAGCCTCTACCTGCCGGAACTGGTGGAGAGCTGCACCTGCCACGACCCGTCACTGGAATCCGGCTGGATCATCGCGGGCAACGCCGTCGCCGAGACCACCCTGCCCGAAAAGGCCGAGCCGCTCCCGGTACGTGCCCTGCTGTCGGCCGTCGACGTTCAACCCGACGCCGCGGCCAGTTCCATCGTCGTGCTCGGCGACTCCCTCGCTGACGGCTTCGGCTCAACCCCGGACGCGAACCGCAGCTGGCCGGAACTGCTCGCTGAGCAGGGCTTCTACGTCTGCAATCAGGGCATCAGCGGCAACCGGATGCTCAACGACGGCCTCGGCACCTCCGGACTGGCACGCTTCGACCGCGACGTGCTGGCGACACCAGGCCTCGGCTGCGTCGTCGTTTCGCTGGGCCACAACGACATCAGCATCTCCAACGCGCCGCGCGACGACGAGGCCATGGCCGGGTTCCTGGCGATGTTCCCCGGAGAGCCGGTGACGACCGACGACATCCTTGCCGGTTACCAGCAGTTGATCGCCCGAGCCCACGACCGCGACGTGAAGATCTACGTCACCACCGTCACCCCCGACGAAGGCTCCGAGATGCACACCGCGGGCAGCGAGTCAGCACGTCAGACGATCAACAACTGGATCCGTACGAGTGGTGCCTTCGACGGGGTCCTGGACTTCGATGCCGCCTGGCGCGACCCGGCCCGTCCCTCCCGCATCCGGGACGATCTGCACGCCGGCGACCACCTGCACGGCAACGACGCGGGCCACCAGGTCCTCGCCGGCTCCATCGACCCGTCGCTGTTCCGCTGAGTCAACGCGTACGAAAGGAGGTCTTTGATGCGTGACGTGGTGATCGTGGGCGGTGGGCCGGTGGGGTTGTTTCTCGCCTGCGAGCTGGGTCTGGCGGGGTGTTCGGTCGTGGTGCTGGAACGAGAGGCCGAGGCGCAGTCGCCGTGGCGGAAGTTTCCGCTGGGATTGCGGGGTCTGAACACCGCTTCGGTCGAGGCGTTCTACCGCCGCGGGATGCTTTTGCGGTTGCTGGCGGCGTCGGGCGGCCGCGACGAGGTGGGCGCCGATCTCGACGCGGACCAGGCGCCGGCACCCCGATCGGTGAATCACTTCGCCGGCATCATGCTCGATCCGGCGATGGTGAATCTTGCCGCTCTTCCGCTGCGACTGCCCAGCCCGGCGATGGACGGCATGTTGACGAGCCTGGACGCGGTCCAGTCGGTGCTGGCCGAACGGGCGGTCGAACTGGGCGTGGACATCCGGCGGGGCATCGAGGTCACCGGTCTCACCCAGCACGACGACAAGGTGGTGGTGTGCGCTGGTGAGCAGGAATACACGGGCCGATGGGTGGCCGGTTGTGACGGCGGCCGCAGCACCATCCGCGAGCTGGCCGGATTCGACTTCGCCGGCACCGAACCGCAGCTGACCGGATACCTGTTCACCGGCACGGTCACCGGCCGGGAGAGTCTGGGCCCCGGCTTCAATGTGACGCCGAACGGCATGTACCTGCGGATGCCCGCCGGCGGCTACCTGGGGATGATGGATTTCGACAGCGGCACGTTCGACCGATCCCGGCCGCTGACCTCCGGACATCTGCAGACGGTCCTGCGTCGTGTGTCCGGCGCCGACGTCACGGTCGACGAGGTCGATCTGGCCTCCAGCTTCACCGACAGGGCGATGCAAGCCACCACTTATCGGCAGAACCGGGTTCTCCTGGCCGGCGATGCCGCACACATCCACTCTCCGCTCGGCGGCCAGGGCCTCAACCTGGGGATCGGTGACGCCCTGAACCTGGGCTGGAAACTCGCCGCGACCGTCCAGGGAACCGCCTCGTACGGTCTGCTGGACACCTACACCCAGGAACGGCACCCGATCGGAGCCCGGGTGCTCGACTGGTCCCGCGCCCAGGTGGCAGTCATGCGGCCGGACTCGTACGCGCCGGCCCTGCAAGCGCTGATCAGCGATCTGCTCGCCACCGCCGATGCGACAACCTATGTGTGGGAACGGACCTCGGGCACAGCCAACCGTTACGACCTCGGCAACGAAATCCCTTTGACCGGACGCAACGCCCCGGACTTCCGACTCGACGACGGCACCCTGCTAGGTGACCTCATGCGGACCGGACGAGGGATCCTGCTCGACTTCAGCCCCGACCAACACCTGCACGACGCGGCTACAGGCTGGACGGACCGGATTCAGTACGTGACCGGGCCGGCCCGCAACGACCTGGGTTACCGCGCCGTACTCGTCCGCCCCGATGGCGTCGTCGCCTGGGCAAGCGATGACATCCCCGACCTCGAGTCGTTCGACCGATCAGCCCGCCGATGGTTCGGCAGTCCGAAAGTCTGAACACGACCGCCCGGTCCTCGATCTCCTCGCGCACAATCGCCCTTCGCCCGCCCCGAGCGAGGTCCACCAGCGCGCCGAGGATGCTGCCGCCGGTTCCGGTGATACCGGAACCGGCGGCGTCCCTCATGCCCGCTTCTCCCAGTACAGCTGCGCAGCCCGGCGTCGTCGATGCGGAAGACGTCGGGCGGGCCGGCGAGGCTGAAGAACACCGTCTCGTCGCGGGTGGTGCCGACCATCAGCGGTTCGCCGGCCGAGAACGTGCGACGTCACGGCCTCGTCCCGGCCACCCGGAGGACCGGCCTGAGCGGGGCTGCGGCAACAGACGTGGCGGCGACGGCCAGCGAGCCGGCCAGCAGAGTCCTACGATCATGAACGGTCGAACCTCCCGCGACGAGGCGCACGGCATGCGCCCGGACGGCATGTGTCACCTTCGAAAGGGCCCGCAGCGTGCCGACCGTGGT
Organism: Actinoplanes sp. CA-015351; assembly: GCF_050955685.1. NCBI lineage: Bacteria > Bacillati > Actinomycetota > Actinomycetes > Micromonosporales > Micromonosporaceae > Actinoplanes > Actinoplanes sp. CA-015351. The sequence continues at coordinate 3,519,190 of NZ_CP192102.1, read as the reverse complement.
CGTCGGCCGGCACGGCTCCTCCCCCGCCTACGACAGCGTCACCGACGACGACATCGCCGGCGCCGCCTTGGTCGTCGATCACCTCGTCGGCCTGGGCCACCGCCGTATCGCAGTTACACCCAGGCCGGCGGCTACCTGGGAGCCCAGCAGCTGCTCGCCCGCCCGGTGCGGCCCACCGCGATTTTCGCCGGCGCCGACGTCGTCGCCCTCGGCGCCGGCGAAGCGATCGCCGAAGCCGGCCTCTCGATTCCCGGCGACATCTCAGTCGCCGGGTACGACAACAGCGCCCTCGCCGCCTTCGGGCCGATCTCCCTGACCAGCGTCGACCAGGACGGCCGGCAGATGGGCGCGAACGCCGCCCGCCTGCTCGTCGACCGCATCGGCGACCGCGGCCGCCGCACCGCCCAGATCAAACTGTCGCCCACCCTGGTCACCCGCCGCACCACCGCAGCCCCTGAACAGGCGGCACCGTGACCGTCCGGATCGAGAACCGGCAGATCTTTGGCCCGCACGGTGTCATCCGGTGCGCGTCTACACGCCTGCCCGGCAGGCCGGCATCGGCCTGGTCGACCGGCGCTGCCGACCCTTCGTCTGCGTGACACCGACCGGCAACTTCCCACGCCGTACTTCTGATCTATCCGGTCCTGCATTCCGGTCCCCCGCCAATGCCGTCCGAATTGGCCGCCAAGGTCGCCACGCTGCCGAACCCCGGCCCTTGATAGGCGTCCGCCGTGTCCGCGCTGCCCTACGCGGTTTCCGCTTTCTCCGCGCAGCGTGCGCATCGGGTGGGGCACGGCGCCGACGGCATCGCCTGGGCGAGGCCGCTGGTGTGCAGGATCGTCGTCACGACGTCCTCGAAGTTCATGTCCTCGGGGATCAGCACTTCTCCTGGCACGCCGAGCAGGTCCCGGGCGGTGTACCAGCTACGCATGGTCTCCGGGCCGACCGGAATGGATTCCTCGCGGCGCAGGTGCCGGCGCACTGTCTCGTCGAACGTGACGTCCAGGTAGAAGCAGGCGGTCGGGCCGGGGTGCTCGGCGAGCAGGGCGCGCAGGTGGGCGCCGTACTGGCCGGTGTGCAGGATGCCCTCGACGATGACGTGGTAGCCGCCGTCGAGCGCGGCCCGGACCATCGCGGCGATGAAACCCGGCGCGACTCCGTCGTCGCCACCGCCGTGTTCACGGAGGATGACCCGTCTCGCGTGATCTTGTTCGATCATGCCGACCGGTCGCGATCGACTCCTTCGGCTGGTTCGTGCGTTGCCCGACCCGCCCATCGGTGACATCGCGGTGCTCGGCGTTGACGACTTCGCCGTCAAGCGTGGCCATAACTACGGCACCGTCCTGATCGACTGCGAGACGCGCAAAGTTGTGGATGTGCTGGTGGGACGGGATGCCGAGCCGGTGACGGCCTGGCTGCAGGAGCATGCGAAGCCAGCGGTGATCTGCCGAGACCGGGCTTCGGCATACGCGGAGGCAGCTCGGACCGCGGCGCCGGAGGCGGTGCAGGTCGCGGACCGATTTCACCTCTGGCAGAACCTGGCTACAGCCGTGGAGAAGTGCGTCGCCCGACATAAGAGTTGCCTTGCCGAGCCCGCCGACCCGAAGTTCGGTGAGCCTGCTGAGGCGCCCGCCGCCGAGCCAACCGGGACGATGGCCGAACGCCGCCGAGCCCATCACGCCTTGGTCCACGACCTGCTAAGGCAAGGTGCCGGCGTCCGGCAGATCGCCCGCCATCTCGGCTGGTCGCACCGGACGGTATCGAAGTACGCCCACGCCGCCACCTGGCAGGAACTGGTCGTCGGACAGAAGCCACGGCCGAGCCTGGTCGACCCTTTCAAGCACTATCTGGCGCGGCGTATCGGCGAAGGGTGTCTCAAGGCCAGTGCCCTCTACCGAGAGATCACCGAGCAGGGCTTCGGCGGCAGCTATGCGATCGTCCGCAAGTTCATCGAGCAGTACCGCAGCAGACCCGACCTGACCAGCCTGCCTCGTCCGCCGTCAGTGCGGCAGGTCACCGGATGGATCTGCCGACACCCGGACAACCTCGTCGGCCGCGACACCGAACAGCTCCGGAAGATCCTGGGCCGCTGCCCAGAACTGGAATCCGCTGTCGAACTGGTCCGCTCATTCGCCGACATGATGACCCACTTACACGGCGAACGCCTCGCTGCGTGGATCACCGCAGCCGAGCAGGCTGCTCTGCCCGGGATGAGCCGCTTCGCCACCGGTCTGAACGCCGACATCGCCGCCGTCACCGCCGGGCTGAGCCTGCCCTTCAGCTCCGGACCGGTCGAGGGCAACGTCAACCGCATCAAGATGATCAAACGGCAGATGTACGGCCGAGCAGCCTTCGATCTACTCCTTAAGCGAATCTTGCTTGCCTAGTCAGCGATGCCGCTCCTGGATTATGAAATGCCACTCGAAACGGTGCTCAACGACCGTTGTTCGGCAGGATCCGGATAGCCTCGTCGAGTGACCGACGACCTACCGTGGGAGGACTACGATCGGGTGCGGCTGAGGTCGGGACTGTCCTACCCCGTCGGGCGTGACTTCGTCGAACGCTGCCTGCGGGAGGCGGGAGCGGTCGTCGGCTCATTGAGCTTCGTCGGCGGGACCGCGGATCCGCGGCACACAACAGATAAGCTCGGCCTTCTGGACCTTTTCTGGTTCAGTGACGTTCCTGGCCACATTGCCTTCAACCGGGCCAGATCACCGGCGAGTCACCTTTTCATGAGGGTGTGGGCCGTACCGTCCGGGCAGCGGCGACAGGCGGCCCAACTGCTCGCGGACGGGCTGCCGACGGCTTGCCGTTGGGCAGTGACGGCGTTGAACCGGATCGGCACAGGCTGGTCTAGTTCGCAGCACGTTCTGACCTTTTCGCAGGTCAACCAGGCATTGCAGATCGAAGAGACCTGACTCTTATGCCGGAAGTATGTAACTCGGAACTGAACCGCCCCGCGGGTGCGTGAACCGCCAGGCCATCGCGGACTTGGCAACCGAACCTGGATGCTCGCCGCAGTTGCAGAGATCATTCACTGAGAATGCGCCAGAGCCGAGAATTGACACCACCTGGGACGCACTCAGGTGATCTCGTGTAGATCCGTGCGTCGTGGTGAACCGCAGAGGCGGGCGCGTGCATCATGACAGCGTGGCTGAGTTGACCTTGTTCGCGGACTACCACCAGATCCACGTTTTCGACGAGGGATCGGAGACGGACCTCGGCGATGAGTGGACCGATCAAGCAACGGATGATCATCTAGCTGTCGGCCGGGACGCGGTCGGGGTTCGCACCACGGTTAATGTCAACGTCGAGGTCAGTGTCGAGTTGCTGGACGGCCCGCCGTCCGACGACAGCGTTGCTGCGATTGCGCGTGTCCCAGTCCAACCTTGATCGCGCCTATCGAGCTGGCATCGACTCGGCTGAGGATCCGCAGACGATGGAGCGGCTGCGATTGCAGGTGTGGTCGGCTGCGGAAGCGCCTGTGGTGGTTTCCAGGCGTTGGCGGCCGCCGGCATAGAGATTCTTTTGCCAGGTTGTTGGGCTTACGGGACTCAGCAGCATGGTCCGTCCGGGCAGGCAGAGTTCTGCAGGCGAAGACGTGTGAGGGCGAGCATGTCGATCAAACGCCGGGTCCGCCGGTGATGCCGCGTCGACGCAGGAGTGCGTCGATCTCGTCGCGGGTGGCCGGGCCGGTGCGGTGGAGGAAGTCCTCGCAGATCGCAAGGAGTAGCTGCTCCTGATCGTGTGGCACGGGTTCCTCCGATCAATGCGTGTCGGCGGCGTGCTAGGCGGCAGCGGTGCGGGTGCGGGCGAGGCGGTAGGAGTCGGTGCCGACCGGCATGCCCCACCAACTCTCAGCCGTCTGGTTTCGGTCGTGAATCCGAACTCGCGACCAAAGTCAACCTCCGGACCCGTATCGCCGTACCTTCCGCTTGTTACCGTGCCACCGTGGACTGTGACGTGCTTTGGGAGCTCGTCGAGACGGCCCGCGCGGAGGTGGGCATCGATTCCGAGTGCATGGCGCGGTTGCTGCTCCGGCGGCGATTCCATCGCATCCTGTGCCCGTGGGACACCGCTGTCGGCTGACCACTTTGCATGATCGGGGCAATATCCAAGAGTGGACCAACCTTCGCGGCCGGCACCGAGGCGTAACTTCGCGTCAGATGTCGGCATAAATGTTCTGGCGAACCTGATGGCGGCCTCGATCATCTACCTCGGCGGTGCGCTGATCGGCGTCTTTCCCGCCGATCCCCGGGTGCTCGGGTTGGCTCTCGCCGCAGCGATCGGGATTCCTGTCTGGATCTTCTCGGCGGTGGTGGTGGCCTGGCAGAAGGTGCGGCGGACCCGCGGGAAGAAGGTCGATAGTCTGCCACCGGAGATCCCCGGCGTGATGTTCATCCTGATAGCCGGCGCAGGCCTGGTGGGTAACCGTGTCGGCGGGTTCGGATCGATCGGTACCCCTTCTGAGGCGGTTCTCCATAGCTGGTGGCTCGGTGGATTCTTCATCTTCGGAATTGCCTTCGGGTTTTACGTTCTCGGCACGGCAGTGGTGTACCGGCGACTCCTATCGCAACGTCGGCAGCTTGAATGGCAGTTGCACCTGCTGGAAAGCCGGAGGATCCGAGGTCTCCACTGGTACGACCCCAGGACCGGGGATGTTCCTCAGCTGGTGAAGGTAACGCCGACGCGGGCGCGCAGGTCGGCTGCCGGCGGCGGGCGGGCGAAGTAGAAGCCCTAGGCCAGCACAGAGGTACGGGCGGCGGCCACAGTGAGCCAGATGATGACCGGTATGAAAGCGGGATCAGCCACCACCGGGAAGGCGGCGCCCCGAGTGTCAACCGTCTGGCTCAGCGTCGTGCCGTTGACGCTGTAGGTGGTGGGCAATTCGGTGCCGTTGGCGTCGACTGCCCAAGGTGTGTCGATGCGAAATGCCGGCACGTCATCTGCAGTGAGATCCACCATCGAGGCGAGCGTTTCCTGCTCACCGTCTTCGTACAGTGGTTCCGTTCCAGCTTCCGGCGCGGTGACGGACTCGGGGGCGTTGTTGGCCGGGTCGTTGTAATCGAACGTCGGGGTCGTATCGTCTGCGGGAGCGTTCGGCAGCGAGCTCCGCCGTTGACTCACACGGTCGGGACCGTGCCGCCGTCGATGACGTACTCGGCGCCCACGATGGCCGAGGCGCGGTCCGACACCAGGAACCCGACCAGGTCGGCGATCTCCTCGGGCTGGGCGAACCGGCCCAGAGGAACCCCGCCGAGGGAGTCGAAGATCGTCTGCTTGGCGGCTTCACGGGTGAGACCGTTGCCCTCGGCGATCCGGTCCACGAACCGCTCATAGGCCTCGGTCTCGATACCGCCGGGGCTGATCGCGTTGACCCGCACACCGCGCGGTGCGAGCTCGTTGGCGAGGCCCTTGCTGTACGTGCGCAGCGCCGCCTTGGCTGCCGCGTACGCCAGCGACGCGTCGTACAGCGGTAGTTCCCGCTGGATCGAGGTGAAGTGCAGCACCACACCCGACCCGGCCCCGACCATCGCCGGCAGCAGCGCCCGGTCGAGCCGCACCGCACCCAGGAAGTTCAGGTTCAGTTCGGTCAGCCACTGCTCTTCGGTGATCACCGCGAACCCACCGGACGGCGTCGAGGCGCCCCCGACGACGTGCACCAGAATGTCGAGCGCGCCGACAGCCTCGGCAATGCGGCCCGCCACGAGCTGCGCGCCCTCGACGGTCGACGTGTCCGCCTCGATGAACCGGTCGGGGCGGTCGTACCCGTCGGGCATCGTCCGGGCCGTGGTCCACACGTCGGCACCCATCTCCCGCAGGCGGGTGACAACGGCCTTGCCCGAACCCTTCGACCCGCCCGTAACGAGCGCGTGGCGGCCGTCGAGGCGGTCACGTTCTTTGCTGGACATTTTTCTCTTCCTTCTGACGGATGGTGGTGTGCGGTCGGCTCAGGCCTCGTGGTTGCCGATGACGAGCTCGGCCACGCGGTTGCCGCGCAGGGTGAAGCGGTAGTCCAGCTCGGCGACGCCGCCGGGGAAGGTGCCCTCCAGACGCAGGGTCACCACCCAGTGGTCGTCGTCGACGCGGCGGGCGCCGATCTGCTCGGTGGTGTACTCGAACTCGGCGCCGGCGTCGCGCAGGAACGCGTGCACCTCATCACGGCCCCGGAAGGTCTCGTTCTGGTCGACGACCACGATGTCGTCGACGAGGAACGACGAGGCCGCGTCGGCGTCGTGCACGGTGCTGGCTGCGAGAAAGTCGCGGACGGTGGCCGGGAGGACGTCGGAACGAAGGCCGCTGTTTGTCATGTCGCCACCGTCCGGCCTCGCGCGGCCGGAGAGTCAAGCGCTGGACCCTCCCTCAGGGAGAGGGTCCACACTGAAGGGGTGCTGACGATCGGGGAGTTCTCGCGTTTGACCCACCTGAGCGTGCGGACCCTGCGCCGCTACCACGAGGGAAAGCTGCTCGAGCCGGCCGTCGTGGACGAGTCGACCGGCTACCGCTACTACTCCGTCGAGCAGATCCCGACCGCGCAGGTCATCAACCGGCTCCGGGAGCTCGACGTCCCCTTGAGCGACGTGCAGCGAATCCTGCGGACGCCAGACCCCGGCGTCCGGTCGACCCTGGTCGCGGGTCACCTGCGGCGCTTGGAGGCCGAACTCTCTCGCACCCGGGCCGCAGTCACCTCGCTGCGCCGCCTCCTGCAGCCCGACCCCGCGCCGATCGAGGTCGAGCTGCGCGCCGAACCCGCCCGCGAGGTCGCGGCGATCGAGGCCGTGATCGGCCACGCCGACGTCGAGGCGTGGTTCGCCGGCGCGATGGCCGAGCTGGAAGTCGCCGTGGGCGCAGGTAAGACCGGACCGCCCGGGGGTAACTACGACAACGCCCTGTTCGAGGAGGGCCGCGGTCAAGTGCTGGTCTATCTGCCGACCTCCACCCCGCCGCGCACCGGACGGGTGCACGCCGCGACCCTGCCCGCTGCGGAACTGGCGGTGACCACCCACATCGGCGAGCACGAGGGCGTGGACGTCACGTACGGCGAGCTCGGTGCGTGGGTCGTGGAGAACGCGATGTCGGTGGCTGGGCCTGTACGGGAGGTTTACCGCGTGGGGCCCCGAGATGTGAGCGATCCGGGCGCCTGGCGTACGGAGATCGGGTGGCCGGTGTTCCGCGTGACATGAGGACTTGTCGACCAAGCGACCGGCCCTGCGGTGAGCCAGTGGTGTCGAACTCGCGGACACGAAAACGGCCGACGATCAAGCGGTGCCAAAAGTGACGTTCAACCGGTGCCGATAGCGTGCTCCGAGCATTCCGCGCGATCTGCCCTTTGCCACTGAGCTGTGTCCTGTGCCAATGAAGGATGCCCGATGCGCGGTTTTTGCCAGCGGACTGTGTCTGCTGGGCGGGGAGTTAGAGGTCGAAGAGCGATTCGCGTTGCGGCGGGTCGAGGATTTTGCGCAGCTCAGAGACGGTTTGGCCCCATGCCGGGCCGTCGGGTGTCGCGTCCCAGTCCTCAGCGAGCCAGGTGGGTGTCGTGATCACACGGTCGAGGGCATCGATGGCTGGTACTGCTCGGCGGTGCGATGGGGATGCTGAAGCGGGCGACAGCCCCGGAGCGGGGTTTCCACCCGGGGCCTGACCGCCTCGAATATCAGGGACAGCGCACCGAGGGCGACCACGATGTCGGGCTCCACACGGTTGGATTCGTGCTCTGCCGGATCCGGACGCCGTATCGGACAGATTGGTTGCGAGCACAGCTGTGGCCGGGGTAGCTGGCGTCCGAGGCCGGGTCCGACGGATACTGCAGGGCCGATCGCAAATTACGCCACTTTCCCCCGTACGACCCGGCGATGACGGCGTTGTACATGACCTGGTCCTCGAACCAGATCGTCACTCCCTGAGTGGCGGCGAAGTGCACCCATCCGTCGTATTTACCCGCAGCGTTGGACTGTCGGATGCACGCTTTGAAGTGCACATAGACGCCGCTGCTGTTGATGCTTGCCGTTGTGGCTTGTTCGGGACAGTCATAGGTGGACGGGGGCGCGGCTGCCGCCCTGCCGGCCAGTGCGATCGACGGCAGGAGCCCAATCGCCATCGCCAGTAGGGCGAACGTTGCCGTGATCCTCTTCGGCATGTGTGCTTCCCCTTCTCGCGGATGGTGAAGTAGTCCAGGTCGAGAGTGATTCCGTCCTCATTGCAGCGGCGAGGATCCTGAACTCCAAGCCGACGCCATCGACATCGAACGATCAGAATCGGCGCCGGAATTGACGGTAGCCTCGGATGGCCCGGCAGCACCACCCCGCTCCGGCGACGAGCCACTCGGAGTCCTGGGCCTCCCAGCGACAGAGCGCCACTGGTCCTTTACCCCACCGAAGAGGGCATCTTGCACGAGGCGCTGGGCGGCCATGGCGTCCTGCGCCGCGGGCCCGCATCCATACCCTGCTCGACGTGCTGTGATGCGGCGCCACGGAGGTGCCGATTCCCGGATTGATCGTGGTCGCCTTCCACCCGGCCCGGGGGCCGGGGACTTGCTCGGGAGGTTCACGGTCTGCGGCAAACGCTAGGCACACGGTTCTGCGGACGTCCGGCGAACGTCGAACACTTCGATGACAACGCGCCGAACACCACACCGCCCGGTATGGCTCATGAGCTGAGCGCAGACCACAAGATCAGCGCGAACCACGCTCGGGCGCCCTACCCGGAGAGCATTATCTGAATCGGATTCGCGTGCTTGGGCAGCACGCGTATCTCGCAGTATCCGACGGAGGAAAACGTTGCTTCTTCTGGTGAGTCCGGCCACACTGTACCCGCCAATCTGGAGGCCACGTGGATCTTTGGGACCTGATAAAGCTTCTCTTCAGGCGCTGGTACATCACCGCTCCACTCATTCTTATAACGGCCCTTTCTGCCTGGCTGGTCGCGACTCTGGTGCCGGCCGACTATCGGGTTACGGGTGACCTGATGCTGGTCCCGCCGACTTCAGCCGACGCTGAGCCTCAGTCGACACCGGGTCGGGTCGGACGGTGGACGGTGACGTCGCTGACTGGCGCTCTCGTGATCTTCGGGGGCCAGGATGCCCTCAAAGAGGCCGTTGCCCGAGAAGGCCCGGCGAGAGAGCTGCAAGTCCAGCTTCGCCAAGGCAGGACCGACGTCGTGGAGATCTCGGTCTCCGCGTCGAGCAGGGCCGAGGCGTACTCCGCACTGGAGCGGACGAGCAAGCTGCTTACCGTCAAGCTGGCCGACCTCCAGGAGCCGTTTCTTCGGCCGGGTGAGCAAATGATCAGCGCTCAAACAGTCGACCTGGGCAACAGGATGGATGTGAGCACCTCGAAGCCGAGGCGGGTGGCGGTTGTCATCGGCGGTATGGGCGTGCTGCTGACAGCCGCAGCGTCCATCGTGGTCGACGCGTTCGCGCGCCGAAGGGCACATCGGCAACGGATGGCAGGCCGTGCGCCTTCCCATGATCAAGCTGAAATCGGGCGCGACATCTCCGTCTCCGGCCTGCCCATGACATCGCGGCTCGCCAGAACGGAGAGGCCCACCGACGAGCCTGTGATCCTCGCTGCCGCTCTCTACGAGTTCTACGACCTGGATAATCGCATCGACCGCCATGATCAACAGGGCGATGCCGACGACCCCATGGTTCAGTTGCGCGGCTACTACGATCCGATCCTCGAGGGCGTCGACTCTGCGACACGAGACATCGATTACGCATTCAACCTGCTCGGTCCACCGCCCGAATCGCTAGGCAGCGCCACCGGCCGAAGGCCGCACACGCCCATCGGGAGCGCCCAATGACCAGACGCAACACCGGCGGCTCCACACCATGGGAGAGCCTGACTCCGTGGGAGAAGGCGGTGCAGTGGCGCGAGTCCGCCCCGGAGATATCCACCGAGATAATCGATCTCGCTCGCTCCCGGGCGATACACGAGCGCGAACTGGAGAAATCCCGAGCCGCTCACGAGCAGAAGATGGATACCCGCCTGTGGTACACCCAGATGGCGAATATCCTCGTCAGCTGCTTTGGAAGCGCGGCCTTGGCGATCACCGTGGTCGTGCTCGGTTCCAACTCAGCCGCTCTCTTCTCCGTAGCCAGCGTCAGCGCAGGATTGATGGGCGCCTCCTTTGTGGCAAGCCGATCGATAAGAACCACCTGGAGACGTGGACGACAGCAACAGCAGCAGACGGAGGAGACTCCCCCGGAGTAGTGGAGGGTGGAGACCGACGAGCCGGTCCCCACCCGCTGCGCCTGAGCGGCTTCTCCGGGCGGCAGGCTCCCGGCATGTTGCCCGAAGGTGGAAGGAGCGAGCGTTTGGTCCTCCAGTTGTCGCACGCCTTCTTCAACAAGCTGCACCAGTATTTCGACTACTGCATGTACGGCGCGACCACTCTGGAGCAGGCCTGCGCCGCGATACGGGAAGGACCTGGACCACCGTCCCGCTCGCAGGTGGCAGCGCTGCTGCATGATCAGACGGCCTTCCACATCGCCGTCCCGCCTGACGGCCAGTACACCTTCGCCCGGCTGCTGCACGAGGCCGCCGTCGCGCACTTCCCCGATGACGAGCCCCTCGTCGTGGAGTCGGCGATCGTTGTGCTCCGTACCGCGGTGGAAGTGCTGGTCCTGCGTCACGACGGGACGATCTTCCGGGACGCGCTCGGAGTCGGCCGATCGTGCCTCGACCGCATCGACGCCACCGCCCGGCCAGCCGTCGCCGCCGAGATCGCGTTCCGTCTGGGCCGGCTGCATCTCGAACCCGTCGCGTCCGACCCGGCGTACGCCGCCGTCTCCAACGGGCTCGACATGTGCCTCGCGGACCGGCATGACCAGCAGCTCTGGGTGTTCCAGGAGATGCCGGCCAGCACGGTCGACATGGTGCCCGATCGCGCCGTCATGCTGTCCACGGCGACCGAGCTGCTCGAGGAGGCGGAGCGGCTGGCCGGGCCTGCCCGGAAGGCGATGGTCAGCGCATACCTGTGGATCACCCGGCTGGAAGGCTCGGACGAGACGGCGGTCATCAACGCCGACGCGGCGCTGGCCGCTGCCGCGGATGTCCCGGCCACCGAGGATCCGTTGGTCGAGTTCCGGCTCAGACATCTGGTCCTGATCCGTGCGCGGCGGCGCGAATCGATCGCTCAGCTCGCCCTCTTCTACGGCTTCGACGATCTCGTACGGCGGTGCGGCCTGTCCCAGACGATCGCCTTCTGGGTCCAGCTCGCTCCGGAGCGGATCTCGCACGACATCCGGCCCGAATGGCACGAGTCCTACAGCAGACTCGCCGGCCTGCCCGCTGTCAGCGAACGCTCCCGGCTGATCCTGCAGCTCCGCGCGGGGCACTGCCACCCGAACGATCCCGCCACGTGCGCCGAACTCACCGACCCGGTCTCCGCGGATCTCCGCACGGTCCTTACACGAATCGAGGGACGCCATCCCGGCCTGTCACGGGCGGCACTCGCGCAAGCGGGCATCCACTGGCTGCATCACCGGCTCTTCGGTGAGAGCGAAGCACTGGCGATCGTTCATCGCCTGGTCGAGGACGCCGGGCAGCAGGCCGACGCTCGCTCGTACGTGACGGTCCGCGCCGCGATGCAGGTCAACGACGCAAATCAGCAGCCGACGAACTGGTTGTCCGCAGTCTTCCACCTCCTCGCGGCGACCGACCTTCTCCTCGCCGGTTTCCCCGCCTGGGCACGACACAGTCTCGGCTCGGCAGCGGGCCTGCTGCGGGCGGCCGCCGCCTCGGACGAGGACGTCGTTCTCCCCCCGCTGATCCCCCTGCTCGAGCGCCTCGTGGAGCACAGCCGGCAGGCCGGCCTGCGGGTGATTGCCAAGCGGATCATCGCCAGGTCTGCTTCTCTGGCGTTGCGGCGGCTGCAGCGGGAGAGCGAACGACAGAGCGTCTCCGTCGCAACGTTCGGCCCCCTGTTCGCGTTGGCGCAGCTCGGGAAGTCACGCCAGCTCACCGCCCGCCTCGCCGGAACCGCCGTGCCCGCGACGGACGACGCCGCGACGATCAGAGGCATCATCGAGAGGCTCGGGGGCAGCCCGGTCCGCGACCCGGAGCTCGCCGACTCCGTTCTCGACGAGGTCGGAATCCGGCAGGCTTCCTACGTCACCCGGTTCGAGACCAGGGCCGGTCGCGATCTGCCCGAGATCCTGCACAACTTGAGGAAGATCCACGGCGTCCGGCTCAGCTCACCGGAGTCGGCCGGAGCATCACCCGCAGTGGATTACACCGTCATCCAGCCGACTCTGGATCCTCGTTCGCTTGCAGTCAGCCTGAGCTTCGTGTGGGTGGAGGGCGAGGGCGAGAAATCCGGACTTTCCCTGCTGATGGTCGCGGCCGGACGGGACCACGTCGACGTCAATGCGGCGTTGCAGCCCCCCAGCATCACCGTGAGCTCCCAGCTCCAGCCGACCTTCTCCATCGACGGTGACCTCTACGAACTCAGCGTGGCCGGCTACGCCGTCACGGATCTGATCCGACTGATCCAGACCGATCCGCTGGTCCGGGACGTCTCCCCCGAGGCAGCGGAGAATCTCGACGACCTCGCCGCCGTCTTGTTCGCGGGGCTGTTCCGGTCGATCGAGAACGCGGTCGACAAGCACGGTGTCGACCATGTGATGATCTGGCCGACCGAGGCGCTCCACCTGATGCCCTACTGGCTCATGCCGTTCCGCGACGGCATCGTCGCCGACCACGTGCTCGTGACCGTGCTACCGACATTCCAGTGCCTGATCCGGCCCCGGCCGGAACCGGCGTTTCGCGGCGTGCTCGCGGTCGGCAGCTCCGACGGCGGCGCCGCGTACGGCCTTCCCGTGGTGCCTTCGCTGACCACCACCGCACTGCGCATCGCCGAGACCTTCGGTACCCATGCCCTGGTCGGACGACGGGCCAATCCCACAGCGGTGCTTCAGCAGATGGGCCGGCACGAGTTCGTCCACATCGCCGCGCACGGCGAGCAGTACCGGGCCACGCCGATGTACCACTGCGCGTATCTGGATGCCGCGGGCGGCACGGAAGGCCGGCTCTACGCCCATCAGGTCATCGAACTGGACCTGTCCGCCGTCCGGCTCATCACCCTCAACGCCTGCGAGGGAAACCTGCTGCGCTTCGACCAGTTCGACGAGATCGTCGGGCTGGCCGCGGCGCTGCTGCACGCCGGGGCTCGCGCGGTCGCCGGCGCGTTGTGGGCGATCCGCCCGGAGGTCGGCGAGACCTTCTACATGACCCTGTACCAGCACCTGGCACGCGGCGCGGGAACGCTCACCGCGTTCCGTGCGGCACAGATCGCGACGCGTGCGGCCTTCTCCGAGTACCGGGACTGGGGCGCCTTCTGCTTCATCGGCACCGGAGACTTCCTCGACCCGACGGAGGCACACCCATGACCGATTCCGCGATCGTCCTCACCGACGTCGACCTGGTGCCGCGGATAGAGCTCGGCGCGGACAGCGGATCCACGCTGCCCCGGCGGCTTTCCATGGGGCAGCCGGTGTTCTCCGCCATCGCACCGGCATCGGTGGACGACGGCACACCCCTCGGCGAGTACCTCCGCACGGAGGCGGGGACCAGCACTTATTACCTGCTCGATCTCGTGGTGAATCTGCGCCCGGACAAGAACGAGTCGTTCACCGAACTGGGTGTCGGCGTCCGTCTCAGCACCGACGGCACGGCCCGGGACCAGCCCATCGCATGGTCGCTGTCCCCGCTGCGCTCCACCGAGCCCGCGCCGGTCAAACGCACCGTCGGGCTCACCGTGAAGGCGGTCATCATCGAACCCAAGGTGGAGCGGCAGACGGAGGAGGCCCGGGACGTCAATTTCGTCGTGGCCTACGGCCAGCGGGAGAGCGCCTTCGAGTGGCGGTACCAGCCCACCGCTCAACGCGCCCTCGACGGCGCCCTGCAGATGCACGCCATCGTCAAGGCGCCCGCCGGCGTCGAGGTCCGGGCCGACATCGTGGTCGCTGCCACGCTCCAGCTGCCCGGCGGCTTCCCCAAGCGGCGGTACCGCGCCGAACTGCCGGCTCAGCTGCGTACGGTCCGCGGCTCGGCGCGGCCGGCCGCCATCGAACGGGCGCCGGCCGGCGACTCGTTCACCTGATCATGGCGGTTTCCGCCGGCATGAACGCGCCTTCTTGGGACGAACTGACCTCCCAGCTCGCCGCCCGCATTCGGCTGCTGGAGATCGACGACACAGGGATCGGCGATCCCCCGACAGCCGCGCTCTGCCACCCGCCGGCCGCCGCGCCGAGACTCGACGACATGAACAATCACCAGCAACAGCCCGCGGGCTTCCTCGACTCCGCCGAACAGATCGTCACCACCAACCTGCTCGGGTCGATCCGGCTGATCGCCGCATTCATCGACCATCTGCGCAGCAAGCCGGACGCCACCATCCCGACCGTGTCCGGGTGGCGTTCGTGGCGCTGACCGCCACTCCCAGCTACAGCGCCCCGAGGGCGGCGATCCACATGCTGAGCGAGTCGATCCGGCTGCAGCTGGCCGGCACGAACGTCGAGGTGGTGCCGCCGTCGGTCGCCACCGACCTGCTGCCGGGGCAGAAGGAGAGCCCGATCCCGATGCCGCTCGACGCGTTCGTCGCCGAGGTGGTCGATCTCCTCGCCACCCGTCCGGACACGCGCGAGATTCAGGTCGAGAGAGTCATTTTCCTTCGGTACGCAGAGAAGCGGGGCGAATACGACACCGTAGTGGCGGCGATCAACCAGCACGACCCGCACGGCAAGTGAATCGCCTACCGTATCCATACATCTAACTTGGTACATGTCATGGATGCGGGGAGAGCATGAAGAGACGCCTCGTGACCGCGGTTGCCGCCGCGGTCCTGGTCGCAGCCGCCGCGCCGCCTGCGCCGGCTGCCGCGGTGACCGGCGGTGCCGCGGTGACCAGCGGATACGGGTTCGTCGCCGAAATCCGGGCCGCTGACGGCACCCGCGGGTGTTCCGGCGCGCTGGTCGACCCGGAGTGGGTGGTGACCTCGACGGACTGCGTGCCCGCCGATCTGCCGGCCGGGTCGTTGCGGATCACCGTCGGGCGCACCGACCGGGCCGCGGCGACCACCGGGCAGGTCCGGGCCGCGACCGAGACGGTCCGGCATCCGAGCCGCGGCATCCTGCTGGCGAAGCTCGCCACCCCGATCGTCGGGATCGCGCCGGTGCCGTTCGCCACGACCGCCCCGGTGGTCGGCGAATCACTGCGGGTGGCGGGCTACGGGCGGACCGGCACGGACTGGGTCCCCGACCGGTTGCACTCCGCCGACCTGCGGGTGCAGAGTGTGGCGACCGGCCGGCTGGGCCTGACCGGCGCACCGGCGGCGCTGTGCGCGGGTGACACCGGCGGTCCGGCGCTGCGCGTGACCGGTGGCACTGTCGCGCTGGTGGCGATCCACTCCGCGGCGTGGCAGGGCGGCTGTCTGGAGACGCCGGTGACCGAGACGCGTACCACGGCGATCGAGACCCGGCTCGACGACGTGGCCGGCTGGGCGCGGGAGACCATCCGCGGTGGCGCGTTCGTCCGGCTCGCCACCAGCGGGCAGGTGCTCGACACCCGCAGCGGGCTCGGTGGCGGGCCGGCCGTGCCCGCCGCGCGCAGCACCACCACGTTCCAGGTCGCCGGAGTGGGCGGGGTGCCGGCCAGCGGGGTGAGCGCGGTGCTGCTGGATCTGACCGCGATCGCGACGGCCGCCACCTACCTGACCGTGTTCTCCGAGGGCGCCACGCGGGATCCGGCGATGTCGATGCTGAACACCGCACCGGATCAGACGGTGTCGAACACGGCGGTGGTGCCGCTGCCGCCGAGCGGGCGGCTGTCGGTGTACAGCAACGGCGGCGGGCACATGATCGCGGACGTGCAGGGTTACTACCTGCGCGGTTCCGGGGCCGGGTTCGTGCCGGTGACGCCGACGTGGCTGGTGGACACCCGCAACGGCACCGGCGGCAGCACCGGGACGATCGCGGGCAACGCCAGCCGCACGTTCACGCTGACCGGCGGGGTCGTGCCGGCCGGCGCGACGGCGGTGTTCGCCGACGTGATCGCGGTCGGCGCCGCCGGTCCGGGCTGGCTGGCGGCAGCGCCGCCGGGTGTGGCCGCGAACCGCAGCGTGATGGACTACGTGGCCGGAAACACCGCGCACGGCGTGGCGATCCAACTGGGCAGCGACGGCCGGGTGACGATCACCAACCGCGGGTACGCGATCCACCTGGTGCTGACCGTCACCGGCTACTACGTGCCGGGAGCGGGGACGGCCGGCCTGCGAACCCTTTCTGCCCGGCGACTGCTCGACACCCGTACCCTCGGTGCGGGAACCGCGGTGGCCGCGCAGGGAACCGCCGACGTCTCCACCGGTCTGCCCGCCGGCGCGACCGCCGTGCTGAACCTGACGTCGGTCGCCAACACCCAGAGCGGGCATCTGCACGCCTGGCCGGTCGGCGGCGCCGAGCCGGCGCCGTCGTTCGCCAACTACGCCCCGCCCGGTTCCGGCCCCCGCTCGGGGTTGGCCACCGTGCCGGTCGGCACAGACGGGATGATCCGGCTGCGCAACGTCAGCACCGGCACCGCTCATCTGCTCGCCGACCTGCAGGGCTGGTATGCCCCGGGCGGTCCGGCTCCGTCGGCGGCGCCGGCCGGGCCGGTCGCGGCCATTCCCGCGCCCAGCGGTGAGGAGCCGTCGGAGACCAACGGCGGCACCCTGGTCGAGGACTACGGCTATCCGGACGCCGCCGTGATCCAGGCCACCCGGCGCATCACTCTCGGCCGCGGCGACGGACGCATCCTGCTCGCCGACTGCGGCTCCGGAACACCGGCGGACGATCTCATCGTCGTGGAGACCCACGACGCCGACCTCGGCTTCCCGCGATTCTGCTTCAAGGCCAGGGGTACGGCGGGATGGCTCACCCTGGATCTGCCGAAGACCTTCCTGGTGCGGGCGGACACCGGCCGCGCACTGGCGGCGACCACCCGCTCGGCGACGGCGACCTCAACGGTGACCGTCGCAGCCGGGCAGTACCGCGGCGTCGGCATCGGCGAGGAGGGCGGCGCCGAGTCGGCGCTGGTCGAGCTGCGCTATCCCGCGAGCTGAGCGAGCGTTGACTGCAAGCCCCCGATCGATCGAGGGCTTGCAGTCAACGCGAAGGGATTCACCTGCTGCGCCTATACCTCGCCGAGGCGGCCGGATCGGCTACTCTGGAATGAACTCTGACACCCACTGCCAACGCTCGTCGCGAGCATGCAGCCGAGAGAGCCCTACGCGGACGCATTCGGCGAGAGTCCCCTCCTCCGCTCTCACTGGTCCAGCATCGCCGAGAACAGGCCCTGAGATAACGAGCGTCCATGGCCGACCCTGTTCGGCGTAACGCTCGTGGTCAATCTTGACGATGACGGTGGCACCGGCCTCCGCCAGGCGCTGCATCATCTGCTCGATCACGGATGCACAGGCTCCTAGAATCCTCGAAGTGCTGCAGAGATGTCCTCCACGCTACTGAGCTGACCCTTGCCCACGCGGTCGATGACATCACGAAGTTCGGCCGAGGTCGGACCACTCACGATGTTGTTGCGCTGCAGGAGCTGCTCGGCTACTGCCTGGGCGGTTCGCTTGTTGCCGTTGTCGTACATGTGGCCTCCGGCGATATCGCGAATGACGACAGCCAACTTGTCCCAGAAGCTGTTATACCGGCCGACGTTGATGAGCGTGTTGTCGAAGGACCCGTTCACCAGGAAATCGCCACCGAAGCTCCTGTTTATGTCGTCCACTTCATCCGCACTGATCCCGGTCTTGAATCCGGATATGGGGCAGCCGCCCGTGTTGTGTACGAGGACCGGGGTGTTGCCGGCGAGCACATAGAAGGTGTGCGTGCCGGCGACCGTGAGGTTGTGCACTGTCGCTGTCGTGCGGTCCCGGTCCGACGCGGCGATCTGAACCCAGGTCCCCGCGCTTGTCCGCAGCAAATGCCCGTCCTGCAGTTTGCCCGCAGTCACCCACCGGTCCGGTCCGGCCACCCAGAAGGGATGGTTGGCGGTCGCGATGACCGTGCCACCGTCCACGGTGATCTCGACCAGATCCTTTTCGCCGGTTCCGGAGATCGTCCGGGTCACCGTCTGCGGACCGGAGATACCGGTCAGCGGATCGGTGGCGAGGATCTGGTCGCCCTCCCTGACCTGCCCGATCGGCCGGGATCCGCCCTCGGCCAGCAGTACCGGCGTGTCCGAGGTGAAACTGTTGCCGGTCAGGCAGCGTCGTAGGCCGAGCGTGTAGCGTCCGAGCAGCGCCTTGTCCGCCTGGTTGCGAACGGTGACCCGTTGGAAGATGGCCGGGATTCGCAGTCCGGACAGCGCTTTGATCTCGATCAGTGCGCGTGTGCTGGCCGTGACCCCGGCCGCGACGTTGACCAGCTGTGAGGTCAGCCAGAGGTCGACGAAGCCGCCGACGCCCATCAGAGCCTCGGCGCCGCCCATGATGGCCAACGCCGTGCCGCACAACTCACTGCAGGCGACGGCGGTGAGGAAGACGGCGAGCACGGCGGCGGTGCCTATCGCGAAGCTGAGCATCATCTGGCTGTAAAGCTGGGCGAAGTCCATCTGCCGGTTCAGCCCGAAATTCGGGTTGAACGTGTCGTAAAGGCAGTTCTTGTGATAAATGCTTCCCGGTGCCGCTAGCAGGTGACACATCTCGGCGTTGACCATGGCCTTGCCGAATTTCGCACTGTCCGAGTCGGTCACGTGGTACTTGCAGTTCTGGTACGCCTCGGTACCGGGGATGTTCTCCGCCTGGCAGATCAGCGCTTGGCGGGCGTTCTCGGCGCGGCGCTCGTCCTCGGCCAGGCTCACTGCCGCGTCGTATGCCGTGTTATAGGCGTCGATCGCTTCCTGCGCGGACTTGCCGGCCGCGATCGCGGACTTGCGCGCGGCGACCGCCGACTCGTAGGCCTGCTCCGCCCAGTACCCGGCGCGGCGGTAGGAGTCCTGGGCCCAGGCCGCCGAGCGGGCCGCCCGGTTCGCCGCCGCGGTCGCGGTCGCGGCCGCCTGCGCCGCGGTCTTCGCCGAGGCCGCCGCCCTGTCCGCGGACTGCTGGGCCCGGTCCGCCGACGCGATCGCCTGTGCCGCGTAGCCGGCCGCGGTCTGGGCCGAGGCCTGCGCCTGGGATGCGTACCGGGCTGCCTCGGCGGCGCTGCCACGGGCGGTCGCCGCCACCGCCTGCGCCTCTTGCGCCTGCTGGGTGGCCGTGGTCGCGGCGGTGTCCGCCTGGGCGAGCAGTGCCAGGATCTGCCCTTCGTGCGCGGCCGCCTCCTGGTCGGCCTGCCGTGCGTCGTGCTGTCCCTGATCGAGGAAGTTGCGCAGCGCGGCCGGGGTGTTCTCCAGGGCGATCCGCGCCGCGGCGCGGACCTCGGGGCCGCTGGCGTCGTCCTCCAACAGCTGGGTGGCGCGGACCCGGTCGCCGATCGCGGCCAGGTCGAACTGCTCCACGGTCAGGAACCGCCGGCTGACCGTGGCCGTGCCGGCCGCCAGCACTTGTTGCGCCCGCTGAGCCAGTACGGTGTCGCCGGCGTCCTGGGCGGCGGTGAGCACCCGGGTGACTGCCAACCGGTCCTCCTGTGCCCGCTGCGGGTAGTCCTGCTCCTGCAGGAACACCGCCACCTGTGCGTCCGTACCGGTCAGCGCCGTCTCGGCGGCGGCCGCGAACGCTTCGCTGCCCTCGGCGGCGAGGCTGGCGACCATCACCCGGTCGTCCTGCGCGGCCGTGCGGTCGATGCCGTCGCGGACGAACGCGAGCACCACGTCGTCACTGCCGGCGAAGGCGTCCATCGCCGCCTTCGAGGTCCACGTTCCCTGCGCGCGGGTGAGGGCGAGCGCTACTTTCCGGGCGGCCGGCACTGCCTCGGTACGCGGGGTGGCCGGGTTGTTCGCGGTTGCGATCAGCGCGTCGACCTCGGCACCGCGTTTCGTCGCCTCCTGGGAGTCCGCGGCAGCCTTCTGTTCGTACCGATCGAGGGCCTGCACCGCCTCGGCAGCCGCCGCCCGGCCCTCGGCCAGCGCCACCGCCAGGCGTTCGGCCTCCGCGGCCCGGGCCTGGTCGTAGATCTGGTGCGCCTGCTCGGCGGCGGTCACCGCCTGGTTGGCCGCAGTGGTCGCGGCGTTGGCCGCCGCCGTGGACCGTGCGGCCGCCTGTGCCGCTTCACCGGCGTGCGCGGCAGCCTCGTCGGCCGCCGCAGCAGCGGCGGTGGCCGCGACGACCGCGCTCAACGCGGCGTCCCGGGAGCGGTGCGCGGCGTCCGCGGCCTGCCCGGCAAAGGTCGCCGACGCGGCGGCGGCCCGGTTCGCCCGTTCGGCATTGGCCCGGGCCCGGTTCGCGGCGGCGACCGCCTGCGACGTGTTCACCCCGGTGCGCTGGGCCAGCGCCACCGCCTCGTTGGCGGCCTGCACCGCAAGGACCGCCTGGGCGCCCGCCGAACCGGCGGAACGTGCGGCGGACTGCGCCTGCCGGGCCACATCGCCGGCCTTGCCGGCGGCATCGGCTGCTTTCTTCGCGGTCTGCGCGGCGTTGCGGGCCGCCACCGCGGCGTCCCGGGCCGTTCCTGCCTTGGTGGCGTCGGTGGCCGCGTTCGCGGCTGCCTGCTGGGCTCGCGACGCCGCCCGCTGCGTCAACGTGGCGGCAGACGCAGCCCGCGCCGCGGCGCTCGCCGCGACCTGGGCCGCGCGGGTCGCCGCGTTCGCCGCCGAGATCGCCTCGCGGGCGGCCTTCGCGGCGTTCTCGGCGGCGTCGGCGGCCTGCCGCGCGGCGGCCGCCGCCTCGATCGCGTCGCTCTGGGCCCGCTGGACGGCGGCCTTGGCGAGTTCGGCCGCCTTCCTCGCCGCCTCGGCCGACGCCGCGGCCCGCTGCGCCTGCTCGGTAGCGACGACCGTCTGTGCGGCGGCCTCCTCAGCGGCCGCGGTGGCCGCCCCGGCCAGGTCGGTGATCGCTTTGGTCTCCTGGTCGCGGGCCGCCCCGACCGCCCACTCGACCTCGATGAACTGCGCGTACGCGTCGATCGTGCCGGTCTGCAGCGCCCGCTGGGCGAGCCGACGGACCTCCGCGCCGGCGCCGGTCAGAATCTGGACGATCCGGACTCGTTGATCCACCTCGTACGGCTTCTGCCATCCGGACTCGATGAACGTGTCGAGTGCTCGCGGCGTGCCGTTGGTGAGCGCCGCCTGGCCGGCCGCCTTCACCTGGGCGCCGCCGGCGTCCATCACCTGGCTGACCCGGATCCGCTGGTCGACCGCCTCGGCCTGCTCCCAGCCGACCTCGAGGAATTCGCCGATCGCGTCCGGGTCCGTGGAGGCGAGCGCCTGCTGGCCGGCCTGCCGGACGCTCGGCCCGCCACCGGAGATCATCCGGGTGATCGCCAGCCGCTCGTCGGTCGCCTGCCGTGGCTCCCCCTCGGTGTCGACGAAGACCGCCAGGTCGGCGTCGGTGCCGAGCAACGCCCGCTCAGCCGCCGCTTGCACCTCCGGGCCACCGGACCGCCAGGCCGTCATCGCCCGCGCGCGCAGGTCACCGGCTGTCGCGGCGGCGGCCGGCGCGCGGGCCGGCATAGCGGCGGCCGGCTGTGGCTCCACCGCGAGCGTGCCGAGAACAGTGGTCGCGGTGACGACGGCGAGCCCACTCCTGAACGACAGTCCCACGCCGCGCTCCTCCCCTGGCCCCCGACATGAACGGCAGCCGCTGTCCATTGATGACGCGCTGTTGCTTGGCACGCGCCGCGCCCTCCGCCCGATGAGGAGGGCCTGCCGAACTCAGGTCCCGTTGATCAGCCAGGTGGCCAGGTCCGGGCTGAACGTGCCGGCCGGTAGTCCGCGCAGCCGGCCGCAGTCGCCGTCGGAGTCGCCCGGCACCTTGATCCAGAGCAGGAACTCCGGGCCGGACGTGCTCACCCGCGACGTCACGCCCAGCTTCACGCCAGCCGGGTTGCACCAGTCGCCGGCCGTCCCGCCGGCGGCGTTGCGGCTGGTGTCGACCACGTAGGGCTTGGCCGTCTGCCCGCGCGCGGCCAAACCGGCGTTGACGGCGTCGGCGTACGCCGACGACTCGGCCGTGGTGAAGAAGTTCGACACGTTCACGGCGAAGCCGCGGGCGCTGCCGATCCCGGCCTGGACCAGCCGGGCGGCCATCGTGTCGGCGTCCACCCAGCTGGCGTTGCCGCTGTCGACGTAGGCCCAGGTGCGGCCGCTGAAGGCGTTCACCGCGTACGCGACCAGCCCGAACCGGGTGACGCGCTCGGCCTCCGTCAGGCAGTCGATGAGCGCGACCGCGTCCGGTTCGACGATCACGATCGCGGTCCGCCCGGCCACTCCGGCGGCGAAGTCGCTGATCCACTGCCGGTAGGCGGCGGGGCTGCCGGCGCCGCCGCTGGACTCGCCGCCGCAGTCGCGGCCGGGCACGTTGTAGGCGACCAGGATCGGCACCCGCCCGGCCGCGGCGGCCCCGCTGACGTACGCGTCGACCGCCGCCCGGATGTCGCCGCTCCAGTTGCCGAACCACGCCGCCCCGGCCTTGCCGGCCAGCGCCGTGCGGATCGTCGCGGCGCGCGCGTCGCCGGGGTTGGCGTTCACCCACTGCGTCGCGGCGAAGTTCGGGTCGGCGTAGAAGCCGTTCGCCGCCGCCACCTGTGCCGGCGTGCCGGTGGTGTCGGCCAGCCAGTCGCCGACCAGCGGGCGGTCGGTGTCCTGGCCGTAGTTGAACGAGATCTCGGCGCTGCCGCTGATGTTGCTGTTGCGCAGATGCCACTGATGGCCGGTTGGCCGGAACACGCCGATGGTGTCGTCGCCGTCGCCGTCCCAGTCACCGATCAGCGGCTTGTCGCCGGTGCTGCCGTACGTCGCGGTGATCTCCGGACTGGCCGTGCCGAGGAGCTGGTCGCGCAGCGCGAACAGCCGCGTCGACGGCCGGTAGTAGCCGAGGGTGTCGTAGCCGTCGCCGTTCCAGTCACCGACCAGGATGGTGTCGGTCGACGACCCGAACTTCACCCCGATCTCGGCGGCGCCGCTGGTCAGGCTGTTGCGGATCCGGACGGTCTGATCGCCGGGCCGCCAGGTGGCCACCGTGTCGTCGCCGTCGCCGTCCCAGTCACCGACCAGCGGAATGTCCGCGGTGGTGGCCCAGGCCGCCGTGTAAAAACGATAGGGCTCGCCGGCCGACAGCTCGTTGCGCAGCCAGAACTGCCGGGTCGACGGCCGCCAGTAGCCGATGCCGTCGACGCCGTCACCGTCCCAGTCACCGACCAGCGGCACGTCACCGGAGGCGCCGACGACGAATCCGGGGATGTCGGAGGCGCCCGCCTCGAGCTTGGTGCGCAGGTAGGCGGTGCTGTTGGACGGCCGGTGCACGCCGATGGTGTCGCGCTTGACCACCGGCTCCGGGTCCGGGTCCGGCCCGGGTCCGGAGGAACCGGCGCCCAGCAGCGCGAACGCCAGCAGACCGGTCGACGTGAAGTCGATGGCCGGCTCCACGCTCATCCACGCATCGGCGTCGTCCATGAACCGGGCGCCGTTGCCGGTGAACGCCGCGTACGGGTCGGCGCCGTTCGCCGGGCACGGGCGGGTGTCGCCGGCCTCCAGGCCGTCGAAGACGTCCTCGGCGTTCGGGCCGTTGACGGCGGCGCCGGCCAGGATCGCGCCCGAGGTGTTCAGGTTGGCGATCTGGTGGTGGGGGCAGCCCGGGTACGTCGTCCCCGCCCCGATGATCAGCGAGATCCCCCATGGGTTGCCGCCGAGAACCCAGCTCGCCTGCGACTGCGCGAACCCGGCGTAGCGCGGGGCAGGGGCGACCGCGTCGTAGCGGGCGGCCTGGGCGATCAGGCCGAGCGCGTGCGAGGTGGCGTCGAAGTTGGTGTAGTCGGCGGCGGCCCGGAACCGGTCGGCCTCGGCCCGGCTGACCGCGGCGTCCAGCTGGGTGCGCTGGTCGGCGAGCAGTTGGTCGGCGGTGACGGCCAGACCCGAGCCGCCGATGCCGGCGATCGTGGTCACCAGATCGGTCAGGGCCAGGCCGCTGACGTCGTACAGGTTGAGGGTGTCCCGCTCCCCCGCGTCCAGGTACGCCTTCGCCCAGCTGGCGCCCTGGGTGAGCCAGGCGCCGGCGCGGCTGTCACCGAGCGCCTTCGCGGCCAGGGCCAGTTCGGTGGCGCCGAACGCCAGGTCGTCCTGCCAGGTCGATTCCGGGTAGTAGCCGTGCGGGAACGAGGTGACGAGCTCGCCGACGCCGGTGGTCTGCGCCTTCGCGAAGATGGCCGCGGCGGTGTTCAGCTCGGCCTGCGCGCGGGCCGGGTCGCTGGTGGCGTGCGTCTGCGCGGACAGGGCGAATGCCGCGGCGACCCGGCCGGCCAGGTTCGGGCTCAGCGTGGCGCCGGGCGCGTTGGCTCGCAGCACCGGCCGGTAGCGCAGGTAGTAGCTGCCGGTGCCGGCCGGGTCGGTCACCGCGTCGTCGGCCTGCGGCTGGCGCCAGGCCCAGTGGTCACCGATGAAGTCGCCCTCCTCGTTGCCACCGCCGATGCCGACCTGGGCGTAGAGCACGCCGGTGTTCTCGTCCCACATCTTGTCGAGCCAGCTCATCGCGTGGTCGATCTCGGCGGCGCGGGCGCTGTCCGCGCTTCCGGAGCGCTGGGCGAGCAGAAGTGCGCTGACGGCGTACGCGGTGGTGTGGGTGAACTTGAGGTAGTCACCGGCGTCGAACCAGCCACCGGCGACGTCGATCTTGGCGGCGCCGCTGATCGGGGTGAGCCCGCCGTCGATGGTGTCGTCCCAGTCCTCGGTGCCGGCGTAGGCGGGTACCTGGTAGACCGTCGCGGACGCGTCGGCCAGGTGGGAGGGCTGGCGGCCGAGCGCGCCCGCGATGACGTTCGCGCCGTCGCGCTGGGTCTGGAAGAACTGGGTCATGGTGCCGGCGACCGGTGCGTACAGGTCGGCCTTGGCCTTGATGTCGAACGGCGGCGAGTCGGTGACGCCGGCGATCCGGATCGTGTAGCGGCCGGGTGTGGTCACGGCCGAGAAGTCGATCGGCAGCACGCCGGTGTAGGCGGTGTTCCAGGAGCCGCGGCTGGCGCCGACGGTGCCGCTGCCCGCGGTGCTGCCGTCCGCGGCGATCACCGAGAACGCGGTGCCGGCCTGCGCGGAGGTGCCCAGCAGGTAGGCGATCTTCGGCTGGTCGGCGGGGTATCCGACCTGGTTGAGGCGAATGTACGAGGTCACGGCCGCGGCGGCCGGTGTCGCGGCGGCGGCGACCGGACCGGCGACAACCAGCAGGGCGGTGACGAGGGCGATGGCGGGGCGCGCTCGTAAGGATCTCATAAATGTCCATCTGTCGATGGGGTAGGCCATCGCACGATATCAAGAAAGCAGCTTTACGATCGCCCGCGAGCGCGCCTCCGCCGCCGCACCGCGGGGTGCGACCATGACCGGATGGAGGTCCTCTCGCTGACCGGCCTGCAAAGCCTCTCCAGTCGTCTCTGCCACCGGCACCTGCCCGGATGTCGACGTTGGCCGTCTCCGCTGTCCTCCTTGCCGAGTACGTCTGCTGTCATTGGTGGAGCAGCCGGTCGGCGTTGGTGGTGTACACCTGGGTCAGCACCTGCGGGGGCAGGCCGATAGCGGAGATGTCCCAGCGGCCGTACGGCGGCACCGGTGAGCCCGGGGCGTACCGGAAGCATTCGTCCTCGGTCTCCAGGAACCGCCAGTAGACCTCGAAAGCCTCGCGCGTGGCCGGGAACGCGTCCGGGCCGAACAGCACCCGGTCCGGGTGGTCGAGGATCAGCCGGCGGGTGGCGCGGGGCTGCCGACCCAGTTCGGCAAGCCGGCCGCCCAGGTCGATGTGGAAGTAGGGGTGCCGGCGCAGCATGGCGTCGACCCAGCCGAGGTCCTCGGCCGCGCAGCCGGCGTGCGCGCCGATGAACGTCGTGGCGCGTACGTGCCAGCCGCCGCCGACGCGATCCGTCTGCACCGGACCTCCGACCCGCAGCGACTCGCCGCCCTGTGGCGGCGCTGCGGGCTGCTCACCCTGGCCGGCATCGCCATCATGATCGGAACGGTGGTCACGGTCGGGCTGGTCTACGAGTGACTTTCACCGTCGAGCCCGCCTCGATCCGGCTGCAAGCCATGGTGGGCAACCTCCTCGACGGCCAGATCAACCTCAACGATGTCGCCCGAAGTTCCGCGTACTCCGGGCCGCTGCTCGATGGCATCACTCGATACCAGCGGTGGCAGTCCGAGCTGACGCCCGAGCAGCGGCAACAGGTGGAGGACCAGGCGCACGACACCTACGGCCGCGATCTGACTGCGCCATTCGAACCGGGCGATCTCTGACGACGCCGATCGCGTCACTTCGTCGCCAGGTCAGCGGTGACCGTATCGTTCACCGGAACCCGAGCGACGCACAGGAATGCGCTCAGCGTTGTCGCGAGTCCTTCGAACTGGTCGTCTTCGACGAAGGCGTACCCGCGATGTGACCAGAAGTCGGCGATCCGTGCTGCGGCTTGCCGCAGCGGGTCTTGATCGGTGTCGGACATGGCGTTCTCCTGTCGCCTCGCGCAATCTATCGGGACCATTTCAGGAAGCGGTCGAACAGAACGACCGGCGGTTCGTGGGCGAGCACATACGCGGCGTCCTCCAGTTCGATCCGCAGCCGCATCGCGAGTTGCACCGGGTCTGGTGTCGACGTCAGCAGGTATTCGCGGGCCGGGTCGCACGGCCAGTCCTTGTCGCAGTTCAGGCAGTAGTAGGTGGCTTTGTCCGGCTGGTGTTCCATCAGGACCCTGCCGATCGCAGGTCGGTGACGACCTCGTCGATCCAGGCCTGGTCGATGCCGGGCATGCAGATGATCCGGCCGACGTGTTCGTCGCCGCCGAACACCCACGGCCGTGGCAGCGTCCGGGGCTGGCGGAGCGTGACGGTGAAAGCCAGTGGCAGCCGGTCGGCGGGCCAGCCGATGCGGTGCAGGGCGTCGGCGGTGTAGGCGGCGAGGTCACGCGCTTGCCGGGCACGGTGTGCGTGCAGGTCCAGGCCGTGTTCGAACAGTGCCGCCCACAGCAGCAGCGGGGTGTGCCCGGATCGGGATCCGGCGATCGTGGTGTCCGCTGCCCCGGTGTAGGGGACCGTCCGCCGGTCCTGCAGATCGGGCCGGCGGATAGACCAGCACTGCGCACGGCATTAGTGTCCCTGCTGCTGCCCTGGTCCAGCGAGCCCCGGCACCTCGCCGAGCTGCCGCCGGCGCAGAGCCGGGGCGCGGTGCTGGTACTGGTCGTGGTGGGCGCCGGTGCCACGTTCTGCCTCGCTGAGGGACGCCGGTTGCCGCCTGCGCTGCGGCTCACGTTCGTCCTGGCCACGACGGTGTTCGCGGTCCAATTTCGGTTCCGGGCCCTCGATGTGCTGCTGCGGCCGGGCACCGTGCAGCGCGGGCCGCAGAACGAGCCGATCGTGGTGGGTGCCGCCGGGGTGGCCCCGGGTTACCTGCTCTACGCGTCCGGCCTGGCCTCGGTGGTGCTCGGCGTCGCCGTCGCGGGTGCCGCTCGCGTCCCGGTCCGGGCCGGTACCCGGCCGTGGCGGGTCGGCCGGCCCGGCGCGGCGTCAGTCCGACTAGATGCGATCGGGCCGCCTGACACCGTGGCGGTTACCTGACAGTGACCGAGTCACTAAAAAGTGCGTTCTTCCGCTGCTCAGCACAGATCTCTTAGGGTTTCTCAGTAACCATAAGAGAGTGCGAGGTGCGCGTCATGGCCGTAAATCTGGTGAACCCGACCGGGCTGCCGGAAAACCCGATCTACCGGCAGGTCTCGGTGGCGACCGGATCAAGGCTGGTCCACGTCGCGGGCCAGGTCGCCTGGGACGAGACGGGCACGACAGTTGGCGAGGGTGACCTCGCCGCCCAGGTCGAGCAGGCCTACCTCAATGTCGGCGCCGCCCTGGCCGGCGTCGGCGCGACCTTCGCCGACGTGGTGAAGCTGACCGTGCACGTCGTCGACTGGCAGCCCGAGCAGATGCCGCTGCTGCTGGACGGGATCGCCCGCGCCGCGGCGAAGCTGGGCGTCACCCCGGCCGCACCGGCATCACTGTTCGGCATCGTGGCACTGGACGTGCCGGAGCATCTGGTGGAGGTGGAAGCCGTCGCCGTTCTGGACTAGCCGGCCGGGTCGCGGAAACGGCTGCGGGACGTCTCGATGTGGCCCAGGTAGCGCTGGGTCCAGCCGCACATGCCGTCGACCACCGTACGCAAAGCATTGCCGGCCTCGGTGAGTGTGTATTCGACGCGCGGCGGGATGGTGGGGTGGACCTCGCGCTCCACGAGCCCATTACGCTCCAGCATCCGCAGATTCTGGGTGAGCATCTTGTGGCTGATGCCGCCGACCTCGTTGCGCAGCTCGCTGAAACGCATGGTGCGCTGCCCCAGGAACTCGATGATCAGGAAAGCCCATTTGTTTGCCACGTCCGAGAAGATCTCCCGCGCCAGCGAGTCCGCCCGGGCGAGGTCAGCCTCCGGAGGGAGAACGCTGATCTCCTGCCGTGTTCCCATCTCACTCTCTCCTTTGGTTCCTGACTAACCGATAGAGAGTAACCCGGTGTCGCTCAGCGACTGGCGCGGGCGAGAGGAGTGCCGTCCAGCGCGTGGCGGCAGGCCACCAGAGAGTCGAAAACCTGCAGGACGCCGGCTTCCTGCAGCTCTCCGACAGAGAATCCTCCAGTGCGGACCCCGATGACCGGGATGTTGAGCTTGCCCGCGGCTTGAGCGTCGTAGATGGAGTCGCCGATCATGATGCCGCTGGCACCGTCGACTTTGGCCAGGGCTGCGGCGACGATGTCGGGTGCCGGTTTGCTTCTGGCCACGTCATCGGAGGTGGTCCAGGCATCGGCGAGGGATTTGGCATCGATCAGATCGAGGAACATCTCGACATGCTGAGCCTTCCCGGAGCTCGCCAAGACCACGCGGAACCCGCGCTCCTTGACCTCCGCCAGTAGCTCGTGCGCGCCGTCGAAGGGCTGAATCTCTTCGATGAGCCGGTCGAACTCCTGTGCCCAGGCTTCGCGGAGTTCGTCGCCGTGCGCCTCCTCGATCTCCGGGCTGCCGACCTCGGGCACGAACATGTCGCCGCCCATGCCGATGCCACGGTGGATGCGCCAGAGGGGCCGGTGTCATGCAGTGCGGAGGTGGTCAATCCGGTGGGCGGGCCTGCGGGACAGGACGGGCCGGGAGCGGATGCACGGCGTCTGTCGCGGCCGGTGAGGATCGGGGATGATGCACGACGCACTGTCCTGATCAGACATCTGGAGGCCTGCATGGGAGATCCGCTGGCGCTGGTACGGCCGGACGTGGACCTGCGGGATGCCTGGCTCGCGCACTATTCGGCGTGGCCCGCCGGGTCTCACCTGGACGCGGCCGGGCTGCGGGAGGGTGATGACCCCGGCAGCGAGCAGGGCTTCGCCACCTGGGTTGCCAAGTTGCGGGCGTGCGCGGACCCGGAGAAAGCTCTTCCGCCGGGGCAGGTTGTCCGATCCACCTACTCGTGGATCACGCAGGGCGGCGCGGTTCTGGGATCCGCCGAGCTGCGGCATGACATCGGCCATCCGCTGCTGCTCGACGCGGGCGGGCACATCGGATACGGCGTGCGGCCTGACTACCGTGGGCGCGGGATCGCGAAGTGGGCGCTGGCCGCGACCCTCGACCAGGCGCGCTCCAGGAACATGGATCGAGTGCTGCTGACCTGTTCGCCGGAGAACACCGCGTCCGCGCACATCATCGAGAAGGCCGGCGGGGTGCTGGAGGACGTCCGGGAGACGGTCATCGGACCCAAACGCCGGTACTGGATCGAACTCTGAAAACCAAGGTGGGCGCAGGCTGGTCAAGGAGGTTCGACCAAGCCTGCGCCCTGCTCAAAAAAGCCGAACACGAAACCCCGAACACGAAACCCCGAACACGAAACCCCGAACACGAAACCCCGAGCGCGAACGCTCAGGACGCCGTCGTGCTCGGCACCGCCTCGGCGGTCAGCTTCTCGGCTGACGCGATGACCCCGGCCGGGGTCGGTGCGGTTCCGGGGGCGTGCGGCTTGCCCTCGAGGTCGTACGCCAGTTCGGCGTGCTCAGCGATGTCGATGCCGGCTGCTTCCTTCTCGGCCGACAACCGGAAACCGATCGTCTTCTGGATGACGAAGGCGATCAGCAGCGTCACCACGAAGGAGTACGCCAGCACGGCCGCCGCCGCCACTGCCTGCTTGCCGAGCAGCGTGAATCCGCCGCCGTAGAACAGGCCGGCCTGTCCACTCGGGGCGTCCTCGACGCCGAAGAGGCCGATCAGCAGCGTGCCGACGAGGCCACCGACCAGGTGGACGCCGACCACGTCGAGCGAGTCGTCGTACCCGAGCTTGTATTTCAAGGAGACCGCGAGCGGGCAGATGGCGCCGGCGATGGCACCCACCGCGAGGGCGCCGAGCGGGCTGACCGCGCCGCAGGCGGGGGTGATCGCGACGAGGCCGGCGATGGCGCCGGACATGCCGCCGAGAGTGGTGGCGTGACCGTTGCGCAGACGCTCGACGAGCAGCCACGCCAGGATCGCCGCGCAGGTCGCGTTGAACGTGGTGAGTATGACGATCGAGGCGCTGTTGCCGGCCGCGAGGGCGGAGCCGCCGTTGAAGCCGAACCATCCGAACCAGAGCATGCCGGCGCCGAGCGCGACGAACGGCAGGCTGTTCGGGCGGGCCTGCTTGGGCCAGCCGGTGCGCTTGCCGACCACGAGGACGACGGCGAGCGCTGCGACACCGGCGTTCATGTGTACGGCGGTTCCGCCGGCGAAGTCGACGGCGCCGAGCTTGTTGGCGATCCAGCCGCCGATGACGCTGCCGTCGGCCGCGTCGAACGCGAACACCCAGTGCGCGACCGGGAAGTAGACCAGCGCGCCCCAGAGGCCGGCGAAGAGCAGCCACGGGCCGAATTTGACCCGGTCGGAGACGGCGCCGGCGATCAGCGCGGTGGTGATGACGGCGAACAGCGCCTGGAAGATCGCAACGAGCGCGGGCGGCAGGGTGGCCGCTTCGTCACCGGCGACAAAACTGCCGAGGCCGGCGTATTCGGTGATGTTGCCGAGCAGGCCGAGGCCGCCGTACGAGTCACCGAAGACCATCGAATATCCGAAGAAGGTCCAGAGCACGCCGACGACGGCAACGGCTCCGAAGACCATCATGATCATATTGAGTACGGAACGGGAGCTGACCATGCCGCCGTAGAAAAGCGCGAGGCCAGGAATCATCAGAGCGACGGCCATGCTGGCCGCGAGGATAAAGGCGGTACTTCCGGCGTCCAAGAGGAGGCGACCCTTCCGTCTACTGTCATAAAACAAAAGACACCGAGAGTAAACGTGAAGGTTGTTGCTGCGAAGTTTCAGCGATGCGGCGCTACCGCGTCCGGGAACGCGATCACCGACAGGAACCGGATCGGCAGTTCGACCAGGTCAGCGGGGCCGTGCGCACCCTCGCCGTCCATCTGCAGCGAGTCGCCCGGGGTGAGCCGGTGGATCGACCGGCCGTGCGCGTAATCCATCACGCCTTCGAGCATGTAGATGAACTCGGTGCCGGGATGCTGGAACAGCGGGTACGTCTGGCTCTTCACGGTCAGCGTGACGTACAGGCATTCGAGGCGCCGGTGCTCGCCGCGCAGCGAACCGAGCAGCTGGTACTCGTGGCCGGCCTGCGAGCCGTCGCGGACGATGGCGGTGCCGCCGCCGGCCGGCACGAACGACGACGGCCGTTCGGTCTCGGCGCCGCGGAACAGGCTGGTGACCGGCACGTCCAGGCCGCCGGCGAGGGCCGCGAGGGTGCTGAGGCTGCACGACGTCTGCGCGTTCTCGATTTTGGAGAGCATCGCCTTGGAGATGCCGATCCGGGTGGCCAGCTCGGCGACCGTCAGGCCGTACTGGTTGCGCAGCTCGCGGACGTTGCGCCCGATCGCCACCTCAAGCTCGACCCCGTCGACCGGTTCACCGGCGGCCCGTTCCCGGGCGGTCCCGGCGTTGTTGCGCAGAAGTGTCACTCGACAACCCTAAACAGACACATTCGGGAAGCGGAAGCGCGGATCGGGCCGGGCCGCGCCGGTCGCGGCGTCGGCGATGATCGAGCCGAGCAGCGGCGCGAACTTGGCGCCGTGCCCGGAGCAGGGTGACGCCACAGTGATCCCGTCAACGGTGTCGATGACGAAGTCCTCGGTCGGCGTCATGGTGAAAACGCAGGTGGTCTCCGCATAAGGCACCGGTTCCAGGCCGGGCACGAACCGCTCGACGTAATCGATCACCCGTTGCCGGTTACGCGGATCGACCACGCCGTCGTTGGCCGCGGACGACGCGATGCCCGAGCCACCGTTGTATTCGGCGAGTTTCTGCCCGCGGAACGAGGCGTCGCGCCCGCCCGGCAGGCTGTAGGTCATGATGTCGTCGCGCTTGTGGATGAAGGCCGGCCAGTCCACACCCTGATCGCGGTAGGCGAAGTGGTAGGCCTGCTCCTTGCGGATCCGCAACGGCGGCATCAGCGCCCGCAGCGCCGGCAGCTCGTCGAGCAGCGTCGGCAGCCATCCACCGGCGGCGAGCACGACATGCCCGGCGGCGATCGAGTCACCGTTCGCTCCGGACAAAACAAAACCATCTTTATCCTGAAAAATCCGATCCACCGGCCAGTTCGTCAGCAAGACAGCGCCCGCCTCCACGGCCAGCGACGTCATCGCATGCACCGCTCCCGACGCGTCGATCACCCCGGCATCCGGGTGCCACAGCACCGGAGTGTCGAAGTTGATCCCCGGCCACCGGTCAGCGGCCGCCGACGCCGGAAGCAGTTCATGGTCGACACCCGCCGACTCCAGGATCGCCGCAAGACGAGCAGGGTCTCGCAGCGATCCGAAGTCCAGCGATCCGGTGCGGCGGATCAGGTCGACGCCCGCGGCCTCGTTGAGGTCATGCCATTGCAAGCGGGCGGCGACGACAAGATCCGTATAAAAAGCGCTCGGGTACGCGTACCGAAAGATGCGGGCCGAACCGTGCGAGCTGCCCTGCGGGTTGGCGGGCGCAGCCCGCTCGAGGAGCGTGACCTGCTCGCCGCGCTGAGCCAGCCGCCAGGCGGTGGCGGCGCCGGTGAGCCCGGCGCCGACGACGACGAACGACCTGGTCACAGACCCGATCCTGGGATCCACGAAGTTCCGGCTAGCGGCACCCGGGCCATCGCGGCGGCCTCGATGGTGAGCGCGACCAGATCCTCCGGCTCCAGGTGGGTGACGTGGGCCTTGCCACAGGCCCGGGCGATGGTCTGCGCCTCCATGGTGAGTACGCGCAGGTAGTTGGCGAGACGGCGACCGCCTTCGACCGGGTCGAGACGCGCCGCAAGCGAGGGGTCCTGGGTGGTGATGCCGGCCGGGTCGCGGCCGTCCTGGAAGTCGTCGTAGAAGCCGGCGGCCGAGCCGAGCGCCTCGTAGTCGGCGGACCAGCGCGGGTCGTTGTCACCGAGCGCGATGAGCGCGGCGGTGCCGATCGCAACCGCGTCGGCGCCGAGAGCCAGGGCTTTCGCCACGTCGGCGCCGGTGCGGATGCCGCCGGAGACGATCAGCTGGACGCCGTTCTCCGCAATGCGGTGTACGCCGAGCTCCTGCAACGCCTGGACCGCCTGCGGGATCGCGGCGAGCGTGGGGATGCCGACGTTCTCGATGAAGACGTCCTGGGTGGCGGCGGTCCCGCCCTGCATGCCGTCGACCACGACCACGTCGGCGCCGGCATGCACGGCAAGTTTCACGTCGTAGTACGTGCGGGAGGCGCCGACCTTCACGTAGATCGGCTTCTCCCAGTCGGTGATCTCCCGGAGCTCCTGGATCTTGATGGTGAGGTCGTCCGGGCCGGTCCAGTCCGGGTGCCGGCAGGCGCTGCGCTGGTCGATGCCTTCGGGCAGCGTCCGCATCTGCGCGACCCGCGAGTTGATCTTCTGGCCGAGGAGCATGCCACCACCGCCCGGCTTCGCGCCCTGACCGAGAACGATCTCGATGGCGTCAGCCCGGCGCAGGTCGTCCGGGTTCATCCCGTAGCGCGACGGCAGGTACTGGTAGACGAGGTGCTTGGACTGGCCGCGCTCCTCCGGCGTCATCCCGCCGTCACCGGTCGTGGTTGACGTGCCCATCTCCGAGGCGCCCCGGCCGAGCGCCTCCTTGGCCTGCGCGGAGAGCGCGCCGAAGCTCATCCCGGCGATGGTGACCGGGATGTCGATGTGGATCGGGAAAGCGGCGTTGCGGCCGCCGAGGACCACATCGGTGCCGCACGCCTCCCGATATCCCTCCAGCGGATAGCGGGACATGCTGGCGCCAAGGAACAGCAGGTCGTCGAAGTGCGGCAGCGGCCGCTTCGCACCCCAGCCGCGGATGTCGTAGACGCCGGTCCGCGCCGCCCGCTGGATCTCCGCGATCGCGTTCCGGTTGAAAGTAGCGGATTCCCTCATCAGTACTCGTTCCCCGCGTTGAAGTGGTAGAGCTGCCGGGCGGAGCCGTATCTTTGATATTCGTCCGTTTTGTCGGAAACAAAGCCGGCCTGGTCCAGGAGCACTCGCAGCTCGGCGTGATGGTGGGGCAACATCTCCTTGGCGATGCAATCCGCGCCCAGCGAGGCGACCTTGCCCCGGACGTAGAGCCGCGCCTCGTAGATCGAGTCGCCGAGGGCCTCCCCCGCGTCACCGCGAACGACCAGGCGGCCGGCCTGCGCCATGAACGCGCTCATGTGGCCGATGCTGCCGCCGACCACGATGTCGACGCCCTTCATCGAGATGCCGCAGCGGGCGGCAGCGTCGCCGGTGATCACGAGCAGCCCGCCGTGTGCGGTGGCGCCGGCCGACTGGGAGGCGTTGCCGTTGACCCGGACCGAGCCGCTCATCATGTTCTCGGCGACGCCGACACCGGCGTTGCCCTCGATGATCACGTCGGCGAGCTGGTTCATCCCGGCCGCGTAATAGCCGCAATGTCCGTCAATGATCACTGAGAGCGGGCTCCGGAGGCCCGCTGCGACGCTGTGCTTGCCGTTCGGGTTCGCGACTCGGATAATTCCCGTTTCACGGGCGTGCAGCTCGCGGTTGACGTCCCGCAGCGCTTCCTTCTCCAGATCAAAAGCGGTCAGCGCGTCCATGCATAGATCCGTTCCGGCTCGGGTTCGAAGATGCGGGCCTGCTTGATACCGGGCAGTCCGACCAGGGCGCGATACTCCGAGGCCATCGCCACCCACGCGTCGGTCTCGGCGATCACCGCGGGCTTGCAGGCGATGGCGTCGCGGACCACGGCGAACGAGTCCCGGTTGGACACCAGCAGCGTGTAGAAGCCGTCGAACTCGGCGCACAGACTCTTCAGCGCGGACTCCACGTCCCGGCCGCCGGCAAGCTGCTGGGCGACGAAACGGGCGCCGACCTCGGTGTCGTTGTCGCTGTCGAACACCACGCCCCGCGCCATCAGGTGCCGGCGGATCGTGGCATGGTTGGCGAACGATCCGTTGTGCACGAGGCACTGGTCCGGCCCGACCGCGTACGGATGCGCCCCCGACGACGTCACCGCCGACTCGGTCGCCATCCGGGTGTGTCCCACACCCTGCCAGCCTTGCGCCTGCGGGAGTTGGAAACTCTCGGCGAGCGCGCGCGGATGCCCAACCCCCTTGAGTACGGTCAAATCGGCGCCGAATCCAGCGATGAGCGCCTCGGGGTATTCGCTGCGGACTGCATTGACCAGCGCTTCCACGGCCACCGGCGCGTTGATCACGGTGGTGGTGCCGAGTTCGATGACGGTGGCGCCGTCGATACCCGCGATGCCGCTGATCTTCGCGTCGAGCACGGTGACAGTGGCGTGGCCCGGCGGTGACCACACCGGGTCGCCGTACACCGCGACACCGGCCGAGTCGGCGCCGCGCTCGGACATCTCGCAGAGCATCCCGGTCAGCAACGCGCCGAGCCGCGGGTACAGATCGGGGTCTCGCAGGTGGAGACCGACGATTCCACACATGGGTGGGAACCCCCTTTCAGAACGCTTGCAGGTACTGGTTGATCTCCCAGGGCGACACGGCGCTGTGCCAGGCGAAGAACTCGTTGCGTTTGATCTCGGCGAAGTACGCGGCCACTCCCCCGCCGGCCGCGTCGAGCACCCCGGTGAGCAGGTCGTCGGCCTCGAACGCCTGGATGGCGTCGAGCAGGGTCAGCGGCAGCGGGTCGCCCTTGGCCTCGCCGGCGCCGGGCTGTCCCGGGTCGAGCGAGCGGGCGATGCCGTCCAGACCCGCGCCGAGAGCGCCGGCGATCGCCAGGTACGGGTTCGCGGAGCCGTCGCCGCCGCGCAGTTCGACACGCTGGTCGTCGGGTACCCGGATGTAGTGGGTCCGGTCGTTGCCGCCGTAGGTGGCGTGCCGCGGTGACCAGGAGGCGCCGGACGTGGTGGCGACGGCTCCGGTCCGCTTATAGGAGTTGACGGTGGGGGCGAGCAGGGCCTGGAGTGCGCAGGCGTGTTCGAGAACCCCGGCCACGAAGGAGTAGGCAGTGGGCGAAAGCCCGAGCCCTTTGTCGTCGCTTTTCGCGGGAAATATAGGCTTATCGTTGCTGGTCAGGGACATGTGCAGGTGCAGCCCGTTGCCGGTACGGTCCGCGAACGGCTTCGGCATGAACGTCGCCGTCATCCCCCGCTGCTCGGCCAGCATCGTCAGCAGGTACCGCAGCGTGATCACCCGGTCGGCGGTGGTCAGCGCTTCGGCGTACTCGAAGTTCTGCTCGAACTGGCCGTTGCCGTCCTCGTGGTCGTTGGCATAGTTGCCCCAGCCCAGCTCGTTCATGGCCCGGGAGATCTCGGTGAGGTGGTCGTACATCCGGGTCACGCCGCGCGCGTCGTAACAGGGCTGCGCCGCGGTGTCGAGCGCGTCGGCCGGCCGCAGTCCACCCTTGCCGTCCCGCTCCACCAGGAAGTACTCGACCTCGGCACCGACCCACGGGGTGAAACCGGCCTCGGCGGCGCGGGCCAGCATCGCTTTGAGGATCACCCGGGGCGCGTACTTCCACGGCACGCCGTTCACGTGCGGGTCGCAGTGCACGATCGCGAGGCCGGGCTTGAGAAACGGCACCGGGGTGAACGACGACGGGTCCGGGATGGCCATCAGATCCGGGTCCTTCGGCTGCTGGCCGATGGCGCCTACGGCGTACCCGGCGAAGCCGACCCCCTCGCTCGCCAGGGTCTCCACGGCCTCGACCGGAACGAGCTTGGCACAGGGCTTGCCGCGCAGGTCAACGAAGAGCGCCAGGATGAACCGCACATCGGCCGCCTCAGCAAGCCGTGCGAGTTCCGATGCTTGTGACACGTGACCTCCCTGGAGATGATTCTTCACAAGAAACTCTGTTTCGCAAGAGTGAACAGAATCTCTGTTACAAGGAGTCGCGCGTCCCGTTACAGCGAACGACGCCCTCAACGACGAACGGCCCGCATCCCGAGAGCCGGGGGTGCGGGCCGTTCTGCGTGGCGCCAGTAGTCGTTCAGTCGAGAAGCCGATGCATGTCCACGGTTATCCCTGCCGCGTGCATTTCCTTGGCCAACTCGATTTTCCAGTTACCGGCGGGATAACTGAAGTACGCGATCCCATCGATGTCAGAGGGCTTCTCGACGCCGGCGTTGAGCACGGCGACGCGGCCGCGCCCCAACCGGCCGAAGAAGAATCCAAGTTCGAACACCACGTTTTGCCGAGCCCGCGGAGAACCCTTGTCGAAGTCCAAGGACTTCGGGCGGCCCATGTCGTCGGGCGTCGCGAGGACGATCGCATAGTTCGCCGCTCCGGCGATCTCCTCGAATTTTTCGAGAAGGGTCCTGCCTCTGTTCGCTTGCTCGTCCAGGATCACCGGCGACTTGCCGGTCATCCGCTCCACAAAGCGAGCAACCTCGTGTTTTGCCGCGCCGTCGTGGCCGTGAACCAAGAATACGGTTTCGGAAGAATGCACAGTTGCTCCCGGACTCGAGACCGGCCCCGGTCGCCCAGTCTGCTTGTAGGCGTTACCGACGGACTCGCTGCCTTTATGATCTTCCGAGCCGTTCATCTCAGGTTCGAACTCGGAGAACCGCGGACCTTCCGGCTGGGCACCCGAGGCCATCAGCCAGCCGGTAAGCGCCTCGATCGAACCGTTTGCCGCGATCCTGTTCGCCGTGATGGGCGTGCGGGCGTCGAGCCTGAATACGCTCTCATAAATACCCTGACGATTTTCCGGCGTGCAGATGTTGACGGTCTGTGTGCGACCCCCACGCCGATGAAAGATACGCCGGTTTTGAACATAAATAGGTGCTGCCACGGTCCTGACCCCTCTCTGGCTTGCCAGGAGCTCATCGGCAATCACCGTGCCGGTCTTAGTGTCCGAGTTCAGGGTGTCGGGAACTCCTCGACCGCCTTGCCCTCCATATAGTCGGCGAGGGTCTGATAGACGGCTGGGTTCACGATGTCGTGCGACATCCGGTCGGTGTGGTTGGCCCAGTCCGGGTTCGCCAGGTAACCGGCCACCACCAGCGACCGGGTGCCGACCACCAGCGCCGCCGTCTTGTCGTTGTCGGTGGTGCCGGTCTTGCCGAACACCGGGTGACCGACCACGCTGCGCACCTGCGGCGCGGTCGCGCCGGCGCAGTTGCCCAGCTGGGCGCGGTCGCCGACCGGGCACCGGGCCGCGTCGAGCGCCTCGCGGGCCACCGTCGCGGTGGTCGCCTGAGTGCACTTCGACTTGCCGGTACTGATCTTCTCCCCTTCGGAGGTGGTGATCGACGCGATCGGGGTCGGCGTGCAGTACTTGCCGTCGGCGGCCAGGGTGGCGTACGCGTTGGCGATGTCCAGTGGTGTCGACGCCGACGTGCCCAGGGTGAAGGAGCCCCAGTCCGCCGCCGAGTTCTTCGCCAGGTCGGCGTCGTCGGCATTGCGGAACGTGATGCCGAACTTCTGCGCCACGTCCACCACCTTGTCCGCGCCGACCCGTTCCTGCAGCGGCACGAAGTACGTGTTCACCGACTTGCCGAAGCCCGTCCACATGTTGAAGTTGCCGGCTTCACTGGCCGAGGCGTTGCTCGGGCACCAATAGCCACCGCAGGACGACGAGGAGTTGTCCCGGTACTGCGACTTGTACTTCGCCGGCGAGTTGATCGTGGTGTCCAGGCCCATTCCCGCTTCGAGGGCCGCGACCATGGTGAACATCTTGAACACCGAACCCGCCTGATAACCGGCGATGTCCGAGCTACCGGTGATGATCGGATTCGTGGTGTTCGGGTAGGTCGCCCGTACGCCCTGCTTGGCCAGCGACGGATTCGACGACAGCGGATTCTGCGGATCGTCGGTGTCGTCGATCTTGTATTTACGGTTCGCGGACAGGGCCCGGACAGCTCCGGTGCCCGGCTCGACGGCCGCCAGCATCAACGCGTTGCGATTGGTGTCGTTGGTCCGGGCGGTGATTTCCTTACGGGCATCCGCCTGGGCATCGATGTCGAGAGTCGTGACGATGCGGTATCCGCCGCTTTTCAGCAGGCGCTCACGATCGTACGATGTCTCGCCGAAGGCGCTCTGGCCCAGCCACCAGCGGTAGAAATAGTCGCAGAAGAAGCCCCACTGGTTTTTCGCGACGTTGACGCAACCGCTGCTCGGCCGTTTCGTGGTGCGGCTGATCTTCACCTTCTTGGCCGTGGCGGCCTCGGCGGCGGTGATCTGCTGCATGCTCACCATGTTGTCGATGATGTAGTCGCGCCGGGTCAGGGCCTGCGGATATCCGCTGTCGGTGGTCGGGTCGAACGCGGTCGGCGCCTTCACCATGCCGGCCAGCAGCGCGGATTCGGCCACCGTGAGATCGGCCGGTTTCTTGCTGAAATACACCTGCGAGGCGGCGTTGATGCCATAGGCGCCGTTGCCGAACGGCGCCATGTTCAAATAACGCTCCAGGATCTGCTGTTTCGTCAGTTCCTTCTCGACCTGAATGGCGTATTTCATTTCGCTGAGCTTGCGCGACGCCGTGTCCTTGGTCGCGTTCACGACCTCCTGCGGATCGGTCGCCGAATACGCGAGAGCCATCCGCACGTACTGCATGGTCAGCGTGGAGGCGCCCTGCCGGCCGCCGCCCTGGTTGTTGTTGACGAACGCCCGGGCAACGCCCTTGACGTCGACGCCGTTGTGCTCGTAGAACTTGTGGTCCTCGGCCGCGACGATGGCGTCCTGCATGTTCTGCGAGACCTTGGTGAGCGCGACGTCGCTGCGGAACTCGTCGTACATGACGGCGAGCTGTGTCTTGCCGTCCGAGGCGTAGACCCGCGACACCTGCGGCGATGCCTGCGTGATCAGCTCGGCCGGCAGCTCACCCAGCTCGTCGCTGCCGACCTTGGCGGCCAGACCGGCGATCGCGACAGCCGGAAGTGAGGCGGCGGAGACCACGAGCGCGGCGAGCAGGCCACACATGACCAGGACGCCGGCGCTGCGGAGCGGATGAGGTTTGTTGCGGGCAGTCACCCCAACCAGGCTAACCACCAAGATCGCCAGCACGCAGCTCAAGCCGAATTCGTCACAGTTGGTAACCAAAACCCCGATCGGCTCCGGCGGCTGCCGGAGCCGCCGGCTTCCATCCCTTGGGTACGCCGTTCGTCGGGGTCAGGAGGGCTCGACCGGGAGCCAGAGCTCGCAGGTGGCGGTGCAGAAGTCGGCCGCGAGCTCCAGGATCGCCACGATCGACGGGCCCGGCCGCAGCCGCCACGGGTTCGACGGGAACCACTCGGTGGCGGTGGCCGCCCACGCCGTCTGGAGCGCGTCCGGGTACGGCCCGCTCGTGTGGAACACCGCCCACCGGCCGGCCAGCACCTCGATCACGTCGAGGTCGTCCGGCACCGCCGTCGCGTTCGTGACCGCGACCCCGTGCAGATAGGTCAGCTCACTGCCCTCGGCAGCGTCCGGGTCGGTGCCGTCGGTGACCTGGAGCAGCCCGGCCGGCTCGGTGTCGCTGAGCGCCTTGAGCCGGGCGTGCTCCGACACCGGCAGCGCGGCGATGTGCTGCTGGATGTGCGGGTTGACGCCGCGATGAATCAACGGAACGCGGGCGGCGTGCCCGATCAGGCGGTACGCCGGGTGGTCGGCGATGCGGACATTCATGGGGGTGCTCCCCTCGACGGTCAGGCGGAACCTGAGCTGCGGTTGTGAACGAAGGGGGCCGCCGTCACGGCGTACGTCACCGGGGCCGGCGCCGTGCACGGCTCGGAACGCTCGCCCGAATGCCTCGGTTGAGGCGTACCCATGCCGCACCGCGATGCTCAGCAAGTCCTCCTCGCCGCGGATCACGGCGGCGGCCGCGACGGTCATCCGGCGGCGGCGCACGTACTCGGACAGCGGCATGCCGGCCAGCGACGAGAACATCCGGCGCAGGTGATATTCGGTGGTGCCGGCCGACCGGGCCAGTGTGGCGAGGTCGAACTCGCCGTCCTCGACCAGGTCGACGATTCGGTTGAGTGCTGCAATCATCCCGGCCTCCCTTCGCCCACTAGCCTGGCCGAGGGCGTACCGCCCGCGCCCGACCGTAGAGAACCGATCCGATGAGTTTCGGCCCCGGCGCCGGTCTACCGATTTGTTGATACGTTGCTTGAAGGGATCACTGCGATGGCAAAGGTAATCTCCACCCTCTTCATCTCGGCCGACGGTGTTGCCGAGATAGACCCGGACTGGCACTTCCCGTACTTCGACGAGAACATGGGCCGGGCCGTCACCGAGGATTACGAGACGGCCGACGTGCTGCTGATCGGCCGGTCGACGTTCGACAGCTTCGCCGGCGCGTGGCCCGACCGGGAGAGCGCCGGCGGCGAGGACGCCCCGTTCGCCAAGCAGATCGGTGACATGCGCAAGGTCGTCGCCTCCCGGCAGAACCTCGAGTTCACCTGGCGCAACTCTGAGCTGATCGACGGCGAGCTGACCGACGCGGTCCGCGCACTCAAGGCCTCGCCGGACGTCAAGGGCATCCTCATCCCCGGCTCGATCTCGGTGGTGCAGCAGCTGCTCGCCGCGGGGCTCGTCGACGAGCTGCGCCTGCTCGTCCACCCGGTGGCCGCGCGTAAGGGCCGCAAGCTGTTCGACGAGGGCGACGTCGCGTACCACCTGAAGGTCTCCGCCACCGAGGCGTTCCCGACCGGCGTGATCCGGGTGATCTACGTTCCGGCCGAGCCGCCCGCCCCGGCCGGTTACGAGGAGACAAAAGGCCAGGTATAACAGCGCGTGTGACGCACACTGAACTGTCGCGGGCCGAGGTCCGTGTGCTCGACGCCATCAACGAGCAGAGCCTGGTGGACGAGCTGGTCGCGATGATCCGCGTCCCCAGCGTGACCGGCACCGACGCCGAGTCCGAGCTTCAGCACTGGCACGCGGGACAGCTGACGACACTCGGGTTCGACGTCGACACCTGGAAGCTGGACCTGACCGAACTCGCCGCCCACCCGGATCACCCCGGCACCGAGGCGCCCCGGACCGAGGGGTACGGCGTCGCCGGCACCCTCGGCCCCTCCGGGGTGCCGGCCCTCGTGCTGCAGGGCCACGTCGACGTCGTACCCACTGGTGACCTCGGCAAATGGGACGACGGTGACCCGTGGAGCGGGTCGATCCGGCAGAACGCGGTGCACGGCCGGGGCGCCTGTGACATGAAAGCGGGCGCGGTCGCGAACCTGGCCGTGGCCCGCGCGCTGGTCGCCTCCGGCGTCACCCTGGAACGCCCCTTCGCGCTGCACACCGTGGTCAGCGAGGAGGACGGCGGTCTCGGCGCGTTCGCCACGATGCTGCGCGGCCACCGCGCCGAGACGGCCGTCATCACCGAGCCGACCAGCGGCAACGTGGTGGTGGCGAATGCCGGCGCGCTGACCTTCCAACTGCGGGTACCGGGCCGGGCCGGGCACGGGAGCACCCGGCTCGCCGGGCACAGCGCGATCGACGCGTTCCTGCCGGTGCACGCGGCGATCGGCGAACTGGAACGTGCTCGCAACG
The DNA here is from genome assembly GCF_050955685.1 of Actinoplanes sp. CA-015351. NCBI lineage: Bacteria > Bacillati > Actinomycetota > Actinomycetes > Micromonosporales > Micromonosporaceae > Actinoplanes > Actinoplanes sp. CA-015351. The sequence continues at coordinate 3,476,176 of NZ_CP192102.1, read as the reverse complement.
CCCAGCCGGACCCGATCTTCGACGGCAACACGCTGCCGTACCCGATCTCGATCGGCACGGTCCGCGCCGGCGACTGGGCCAGCAGTGTCCCGGACCTGCTGATCGCCGAGGGCCGCCTCGGCGTCCAGTTGGGCGAGCCGCCGGCGTCGGCACGGGCCGCGCTCGAAACGGCGATCGCGGAGGTCTGCCGCCGCGACCCGTGGCTGCGCGACCATCCGGTCTCGGTGACCTGGCCGGGCGGTCAGTTCGCGAGCGGGCACATCCCGGCCGGTCATTCGCTGATCGGCGAGGTCCTGGGTTCGATCCAGGCGGTGGAGGGTCGCGCGGCCGCGACGAGCGCAGCGCCATACGGCAGTGACCTGCGGCTTTACACGGGTCTGGGCGGAATTCCGACACTGCACTACGGCCCGGGCGACGTTCGCCTCGCGCACGCGCCTCGCGAGCTGGTCGACATCGACGAGCTGATCCGTACCACCCGCTCCCTCGCGGTCCTCGCCGTCCGCCGCTGCCACGCCCACCTCTGACCCACCCGCCCGCCGCCGCGCCGTCCATCCCTGTCGCCCGGCTCGGCCGCACGCTTCACCACCGTCGCGTCGACCCGGGACTGATGGCCCTCCGGTGTCCTCCGGTTCGTGCCCAAGATCGGGCGGCAGTCCGGAAACGAGTCGACTTCAGGTTCCATCCGCGCTGTTCCATCCGCGCTGTTCCATCCGCGCTGTTCCATCCGCGCTGTTCCATCCGCGCCCGAAGTCGACACGCCCCGGGTCGCGCCCTGGTGCGTGTGAAGTTGGGGCGCAATCCGCAGCAATCCTGCGGATGAGCAGCGGGTTCGGGCGGCGCGGCGACTCTCGTTGCGAAGCGCCGTTGAGATCTTGTGCGACCCAGCCGCCAGATCGACCGCAAACGCACGAGTTCCAGGGCGACCGTCCGCCGTCCGCGACACGTCGGCTTCAGACGGTCCGCGAGCGCCCTCGTCACGCGGTGCCACCACAATGGATGAGAGCGCCAAATCTTGGAAACCTGTGATGCCCAGAACACCCACGAGTTTCCAAGAACCGGCCGGCGACGACACTCCTCGCCCGGCGCTCATCCTCCGTGACGGTCCGGTGAGACGAGTAACGCCGACCGGATACCAAGCCACAGCGGGCGGGATCTTGGACATCGCGCCGCCGGGACGAACCCCAGGTTCCTGTCGAAACGCCCCTGACCCCGAGGGCACCCACCACCACGATGGCGAGAGTCGAGCGCATCTGAACTCGACACACAAGCTCCGAATCCGCCAGCCGCACAGAGAACGTGTCGACTTCGGGTCTAATCCACGCCCCAATTCGACACAACCCTGGCCGCGAACTTTCCGGTGAACGCAGGCGAACGCGTTCTGTGGGCGCTCATCGCCGTTCCCGGAAGCCCACCGTGTGCGCTCACCGCCGTTCCCGGAAGCCCACCGTGTGCGCTCATCGCCGTTCCCGGAAGCCCACCGTGTGCGCTCATCGCCGTTCCCGGGAGCCCACCGTGGGCGCTCATCGCCGTTCCCGGGAGCCCACCGTGGGCGCTCATCGCCGTTCCCGGAACAGCACCGTGTGCGCCTGTCACCCCTGGCAGCCCGCGGCCAGGAGGTCCGGATCCAAGCACCGACGCCGCGATCCCAGGCGGCCGAACCCACGCACCCTGAAGCATTGCAACTGCATTGCCATACAGGCTAGCATCGTTGGCAATGCAGTCGTATTGCTTCACCTGGAGGCTCCCATGCTTGTCGTCCCTCTTGCTCAGGCCGCGGACGCCGGGATCGTCGGTGGTAAGGCCGCGGCGCTCGGGGAGATGATCCGGGCTGGGGAGAACGTTCCGGACGGCTTTGTGATCACCACCGAGGCACATCGGCAGCAGACGCTCCCCCGGGACGAGATCAACGCCGCCTACAACAGGCTTGGCGCCGGGGCTGTAGCTGTCCGGTCCAGTGCCACCGCCGAGGATCGTCCGGAGGCCAGCTTCGCCGGGCAGCACGACACCTTCCTCGACGTGACCGATATTGACAGCCTCCTCACCGCTGTCGCGAAGTGCTGGGACTCGGTGCGGACGCCGCGCGCCGTGGCGTACCGCGAGACGCACGACGTCGACGAACCACTGATGGCCGTCATCGTGCAGCGGATGGTTCAGGCATCGACGGCCGGCGTGCTATTCACCGCCGACCCGGTTACCGGAAGCCGCGCGTCGATGCTGGTGGAGGCCACGAACGGGCCCGGCAGCGGCGTTGTCGACGGCACCGCGCCGGTCGTCCGATCGGTCCCCGCCGAGGACAGCCCGCTGCGTCAGGCCGGCGAGCGACTGCAGGCGATCTTCGCGGTCCCGCAGGACATCGAATGGGCGATCGACGCCGACGGCGAGCTCTGGCTGCTGCAGTCGCGGCCGATCACCACGCTCTTCCCGGCACCGCCGGCACACGACGGACCGCTGCCGCGGATCTATGTCGAATTCGGTCACGTTCAGGGCATGCTGCGCCCGGTCACGCCGATGGGCATGTCCACCCTTCAACGGATGATCACTGGGATGCTGGCGTCGCTCGGCGTACACGCGGAGATCATCGACATCGGTGGGCGACTCTACGGTGACCTGTCCGACCTGGCCCGGCACCCGTCAGCGCGCAAACGCCTGGTCAAGCTGATGGCCGTCGACTTCGGCCCCCGCGCACAGGCCGTCATGGAACACGTCCTTGCCGACCCGCGATTCGCTCCCGTCCAGGACGCTCCGGCCCTGCGGGCCGACAGATCAAAATCGGCCTTGGGTACGGCTTTCCGCGCGGTCACCGGAATCCTCCGCGCACTTACCAGCCCCGATGCGGCGCGGCTGCGTGTCCTCGACGCCGTGGACCGGCTCAGGCTGAGCGCTCCGGCTCCGGCAGGTGTGACCACGCTCGCCGACAGGCTTGCTTGGGTACGCGCGGACGACCCCGACGACACCCTCGCTGACGACCTGACCTGGCCGATCGTCGCCGGGCTGCTGGCCAGCGCGGTACCCGGTGAACTGCTGAAAGGCATCGCCGCCACCGACGAGATCCAGACCGTGCTCGGCGGGATGCCCCACAACGTGACGATCGAGATGGACCTGGCGTTGTGGCGGCTGGCACAGGGCGCGGCCGCCCACCGTGACCTGCTGCTGGAGACTCCGCCTGCGGACCTGGCCGCTCGGTGTCGCGACGGCTCACTGCCGGAGATCGGCCTGTCCGAGTTCCTGGGGACCTACGGGCATCGTGGCCCGGCCGAGGCCGACCTGGGCGTGCCGCGCTGGTCCGAAGACCCGGCGGGGCTGTTCGCCGCGATCGCCAACTACCTGCGCGTGACCGATATGGACCAGTCACCGGAGGCCCGGTTCGCGTCCGCTGCCGCTGCCGGGGAGGCCGCCCTGGAACATCTGGCCCGGCGCGTCCGGCGGCAGCGCCCGATCCGTGGACGGCTCGCCGTGTTCCTTCTGCGTCGTGCACGGGCGTTGTCGGGACTCCGCGAATACGGCAAGTTCGCCGGGTTGTACCGCCTTTCCAGCGTACGGAAGCAATTGATGTTGATTGGTTCTGATCTTGTTGGGCTCGGGGTTTTGTCGGAGGCCGGTGACATCATGTTTCTGACGCTGGACGAGGCGGAGGGGGCGGCGGGATCCGGCGCTGACCAGCGCGCGCTGGTGGCGGAGCGGCGGGCAACTTATCGCGCCGAGTCGCGGCGGCGGCATGTGCCGGTGGCGTTGCTGTCCGACGGGACCGATGTGGAGACGACGCTGCCCGCGTCCGTCGCGGGCCACAGCGGGCAGGGCGACGGGCACGGCAGCAGATGGCGGGGCAACAGCTCGCAGGGCGCGGGGTGGCAGGGCGTCGGCGCTTCTCCCGGACGAGTGACGGGGCGGGCGCGGATCGTCCATGATCCGGCGGTGGCGCGGATCGAGCCCGGCGACATTCTGGTGGTGTCGACGACCGATCCGGCGTGGACGCCGCTGTTCCTGACCGCCGGTGGCCTGGTGAGCGAGACCGGCGCGGTGATGGCGCACGGGCCGACGGTGGCGCGCGAATACGGGATTCCGGCGGTGATCAGCGTCCCGGGAGCGACATCGCTGATCACCGAGGGCGAGTTGATCACCGTCGACGGCGCGGCCGGGACAGTGATCGTCGCCGCCGCGGTCGTGGGCGCCGGCGACGCGAGCGCGGGCACGGTCGGCACGGGCACGGGCGATGCGGGCACGGTCGGCGCGGGCGCGGGTGATGCGGGCGCGGTCGGCGCGGGCGCGGGTGATGCGGGCGCGGGTGATGCGGGCGCGGGTGATGCGGGCGCGGGTGATGCGGGCGCGGGTGATGCGGGCGCGGGTGGTTCTGTCGGGGGCTCGTGAAAGCATCGCTGGCATGCCGAAGAAGGTGGACCGTCAGGAGCGGCGCACGCAGATCGCCGACGCGCTGATGCGGGTCGCCGCCCAGCAGGGGCTGGAAGCGGTCAGCCTGCGTCACGTCGCCGCCGAGGCCGGGGTGTCGGCGGGCATGGTGCAGCACTACTTCCGCACCAAGGACGAGATGATGACGTTCGCCATGGACGTGGTCCGGGACCGCAACGAGGCCCGGATCACGGCGGCGCTCGGGGCGCTCGGCCCGGCTCCGGAGCCCCGGGATCTGCTGCGGACCTTCCTGGTGACGGTGCTGCCGCTCGGCGACGAGTCCCGGGCGGACGGGCGGGTGGCGCTGGCGTTTCTGGCGTACCGAGCGGTCCGCCCGGCGGCGACACCCGCGCTGCGGGAGGAGACCGCCCAGATGGTGTCCTTCATGGCGGGCCTGCTCCCGGACGGCGACGAGAAGGCGGCGGCGGGGTTGCTGGCGCTGATGGAAGGGCTGGGGATGTACCTGCTCGGCGGGCAGTACACGGACGGCGAGGCCGTGGCGGCCCTCGACGCTCAGCTCGACCGGCTGTTCTGAATTTGTCGTACCCGGGTGCCAGGATGCGGCGGGCGCGGCGACTGAACCGGCGCCTACGTGAGTTCATCGCGCCTGCGCCGGCGATTTCCTGCGCCGACGTTCTCGCGGGTCGGGCAGCCGAGGGTGGGGCCGCAGCCGCCGCACGAGTGCAGCACCGATGCGGGCCGAATATCGTCACGCACGGTGAGAGCGCTGCGGGATGCTGCCCGCGTTCAGGCTCGATCTTGGAAACCTGTGGGTGCTCTGACCCCCGGCGGTCTCCACAAAGCCAGCACCATCCACCATCGTGGTGACAACGCGTCACCCGAGACCTCGCGAACCACCCTAAAACGACCGCCTGCGGCGGCGGCCGCCGGGACGTTGTGAGTCTGCGGGCGGCGGGACGGCTGAACCGCACAAGATCTGCGGGCAACGCCTCGCAGCGAGAGCTGCCGCCCCGCTCGAACCCGCAGTCGGCCCGGCGGATGGCGAAAGTCGACAGATGAAAGGTCAGGTCGACCAGGCTCCTCACCGCCGATCGCGTCAGCAAACGCGCGACGACACCCCGCGACGTCAACCGCGCGACGACACCCCGCGACGTCAACCGCGCGACGACACCCCGCGACGTCAACCGCGCGATGTCAACCCCGCGACGTCAACCCCGTGACGTCAACTGCGGGAGATCAGCCGCGCGGCTATGCCGTCCAGCAGCAGGGTCAGTGCCGCCGGATAGGCGCTGGCCACCATTTCCGCCGCCAGCAGCGGAGCTGCCTCGGCCAGGTGCGGGTGGGTCGCGGCCGGCAGCCGGCGGTACGTCGACTGCCACATCTCCTCGTCGGAGTGCAGCGCCGCGTTCGGCAGCGCCAGCGACGCCGCGTCCAGCGCTGCGAAGGCCAGCGTCTGGTCGATGAAGGCGTGATAGACCGGCACCGCCTCGGTCACCGATAAACCCGCTCCCCGCAGGACACCCAGGACCGCCTCGTCCGCTGCCAGCTCGTTCGCACGGCCGGTCACCCGGCTCGTGGTCAGCACCGCCGCCTGGGGATGGGAGACGTACGCGGCATGGATGCGCCGTCCGAGCGTACCCAGGTCGTCTCTCCATGATCCGGAGGGTGACCAACCGTGCAGAGCCTGACCGATGAGGGTGTTGCCGATGGCGAGCGTGAGCTCGTCCATGCCGCGGAAGTAGCGGTAGAGCGTGCTCGGATCGCAGTCCAGGGCGAGGCCGAGGCGGCGGGCGGTGAGGCCGGTGCTGCCGTGCTCGCGGAGCATGCGCAGAGCCGTCGTGATGATCAGTTCCTCGGACAGGACGGTGCCGCTGCGGGTGGGCCGGCGACGGCGGCGGCGGTCCTCGGGGACGACGGGCTTCGGCATGGAACCACAGTAACTCTTATGCCAACGCAGTTGACCATAGTGATGACAACGACGTTTGATCAGGGAAGCAACCCGAGGAAAGGAACTTCTCATGCGTATCCTGCTGGTGGGTGCCGGCGGTGTCGGCACAGCCATCACACGGATCGCCGCCCGGCGCCCGTTCTTCGACGAGATGGTGGTCGCCGACTACGACCTGGGGCGGGCGCAGGCCGCGGCCGCCGCGACGAACGACCCCCGGTTCCGCGCCGAGCGGATCGACGCGAGCGATGTCGAGGCCGTAAAAAACTTGATCACGCAGGTGCAAGCGGATTACCTGCTCAACGCCACCGACCCCCGCTTCGTGATGACGCTCTTCACCGCGGCGCAAGAAACCCAAACCGGATATCTCGACATGGCTATGTCGCTGTCCCGGCCGCACCCCGAGCGCCCCTATGAGCAGGTCGGCGTGATGCTCGGCGACGAGCAGTTCGCGCAGGCCCCGGAGTGGGAACGCACCGGCAGGCTTGCGCTGGTCGGCATGGGTGTCGAGCCGGGTCTCTCGGACGTCTTCGCCCGGTACGCCGCCGACGAACTGTTCGACGAGATCGACGAGATCGGCATCCGGGACGGTTCGAACCTGACCGTCGACGGCCTGGAGTTCGCGCCGAGCTTCAACATCTGGACGACGATCGAGGAGTGCCTGAACCCGCCGATCGTCTGGGAAAAGGAACGGGGCTGGTTCACCACGGCGCCGTTCAGCGAGCCCGAGGTGTTCGACTTCCCCGAGGGCATCGGGCCGGTGCAGTGCGTCAACGTGGAGCACGAGGAGGTGCTGCTGATCCCCCGGTGGGTCGGTGCGAAGCGGGTCACCTTCAAGTACGGCCTCGGTGAGGACTTCATCCGTACCCTGCAGACCCTGCACGCGCTGGGCCTGGACCGTACCGAAGGGGTGATCGTTCCCGGACCGGCCGGGCCGGTGAGTGTCTCCCCGCGTGACGTCGTCGCCGCCGGGCTGCCGGATCCGGCGAGTCTCGGTGCCCGGATGCGCGGCAAGACCTGCGCGGGCACCTGGGTCAGCGGCGTCAAGGACGGGCAGGACCGCGAGGTCTACCTCTATCACGTGGTCGACAACGAGTGGACCATGGCGGAGTACGGCAGCCAGGCCGTCGTGTGGCAGACCGCGATCAACCCCGTGGTCGCTCTGGAACTCATCGCGAACGGGACGTGGACCGGGGCCGGCGTGCTCGGGCCGGAGGCGTTCCCGCCGAAACCGTTCCTGGATCTGCTGACCGCGTACGGCTCCCCCTGGGCGATGCGCGAGCAAAAGAGTTACCGACCCAACAACGTCCGGTAATCCAGCCCGACTCTGCGCGGAACCCGCGCTAGCCTGCTGAAATGATCCAACCTGCCGCGCGCACCACTCGGCGCGGTGACCTGCCGGTTCCCGGTCAGCGCCGGCAGAGCGACTCCGCGGGCGCGGTGCTGCGCGCGGTTCTCGATTACGGCCCGATCGCCCGCAGCTCGATCGCCCGCGCCACGCGGCTCTCCGCCGCCTCGGTGACCGGCCTGGCCGCGTCCCTTCTGGAGCACCGGTTGATCCGGGAGGTTCCGGAGGCGGCCGGGCCGCCGGGGATCGGCCGTCCGCATGTCCCGCTCGACATCGACGGTGATGCGGTCGCGGTGATCGGGGTGCACATCGCGGTGCCACGGACCACTGTGGCGCTCCTCGATCTGCGCGGCCGGGTGCTCGCGCAACGCCAGGACCTGCACCGGGACAAGCATCCGGACAGCGTGATCGCGGCGCTCATCGAGGGCGTCGCCACGCTGCGCCGCGAGCACGGCGCGAGGCGCCGGGTGCTCGCTCTCGGTCTCGCGACCGGCGGCTGGGTCGATTCCTTCCAGGGTACGGTCGTCGAGCACCCGGCCCTGGGCTGGAACGACGTGCCGATCGGCGCTGCGCTGGCCGGCGCGACCGGGCTTCCGGTCCGCATCGACAGCAATTCCCGGGCGCTGTTGCGCGCCGAGCAGCTGTTCGGCGCGGCGGCCGCGCAGGCCCGGGGCAGTGCGGTGCTGTTGTTCGTCGGCAACGTGGTGGACGTGGCGTTCTCCAGCGGTGGCGTGATTCATCAGGGTCCGCGGTCGGCGGCCGGTGCGGTGGCCCATCTGCCGGTCGAGGGATGCGACGAGGTGTGCTCGTGCGGGCGTACCGGCTGTCTGCAGGCCGCGGTCTCCGAGCGGGTTCTGGTGCGGCGGGCCCTGGCGGCGAACCTGATCGCGCGGCCGGACATCCACGGGATCGTCGACGCGGCCCGGGACGGCAGCGCCGCGGCCTTCGCGCTGCTGGAGGAACGCGCCCGCCTGGTCGGCCGGGCCGCCGCGCTGCTGCACGACCTCTTCGACCCGGAGGTCCTCTTCGTCGCCGAGGGCGGCGCGAACCGCCTTCCGGAACCCCTCGAGACGGTACGCGCACAGATGCGCCCCGGCGTCGCCGACACCGTCCGGGCATCGAGTTTCCCGTCGCATGTGCTGGCCACCGCCGGCGGAGCGGTCGCCCTCGATCACGTCTACGCGGCACCGCTGTAACCAGCCGTTACTTAATTCAACGCGGTGCATGCTTGCCTCTTAATCCTATATGCATAGTATGAGTTCAGGACGGCGGTGCACTCGCTGACCTGCGACTTCCCCCTGCCCTCCTCCACACATGAACGGAGGACCACCGATGATCACACCACCCCGCAAAGCCGTGCTCGCCGGCGCCGCCGCTGCCCTTCTGGCTCTGAGCTCGGTGAGTGCTTGCGCGAAGGACGAGGCCGGCGCGAGCCTCGAACTGACCTCGGCGCTGCCCGACACCGTGCCGAGCGGCACCGAGCTCCGGCTCGGCGACCCACAACTGCAGTCCGTCATCCAGGCGTCCGGCCTGGACTCAGAACTCACCGACGCCGGTGTCGCTGTCGAGTGGGCCAACATCAGCGGCGGCCCGAAAAGCATCCAGGCGTTCCGCGCCGACAAGCTCGACTGCAGCGCCGTCGCTGACATCCCGTCGCTCTTCGCGGCCTGGACCGGCACCGCCACGAAGATCGTCTTCCAGGCTGTCACGATCGACCCGCTGAAGTTCCCGATCTACCAGCTCGGCGTCGCGCCGGGCGTCAGCGTCACCTCCCTCGCTGACCTGCGCGGCAAGAAGATCGCCTACAGCGCCGGCCAGGCACAGGGCGCGCTGGTGCTGCGGGTCCTGCAGAAGGCCGGGCTCAGCCAGTCCGACGTCACCCTGGTCGAGCTGACCAGCAACGGTGACTCGTACGTGACCGCGCTGGGCAGCAAGGCCGTCGACGTGGCGCCGATCGCCGCGGCCAACGTGAAGATCTACAACGCGAAGTACCCGGGCGCCACCGCGATCAACACGGGTATCCGGGACGACGCGTCCACGCTGTACTGCCTCACCAAGTCGGTCGAGGACGCTGACAAGGCGGCGGCGCTGAAGGCCTATGTCGCTGTGCGTACCAAAGCGTTGCTCTGGGCGAACGAGCACCCGGACGAGTACGCGAAGGCCTACTACCAGGGCGTCCAGGGTCTCAACGAGGCCGATGCCAAGGACGTCGTCGCCACCGACGGCGCGAAGGGCATCCCGGCGACCTGGGACAACGCGATCAAGCGTCTCCAGGAGACCGCCGACCTGCTCGCCACCGAACAGAAGCATGACAAGCTCGACGTGAACACCCTGGTGGACCGGCGGTTCGAGAAGGTGCAGGCCGAGGCGGCCGGCGCTGCAGTGGTCACCGGGGATGCGGCATGACAACGACAGTCCACGCGCCTCCGGAACTGGCGACGTCGACTGACGATCGTCGAGTCGTCCGCAAGAGGCTGGGTCCTGGCAAGCGGATCCCGTTCGCGTTCTGGATCGGCCCGGCGCTGTTCCTGGCCGTCTGGGCGGCCGGCTCGGCGACCGGCGTCATCTCCCCCGCCATCCTGACCGCGCCGTGGGATGTGGCGATCGCGTTCCAGGACCAGTGGGTCAACCACGACCTGCTCGGCAACATCCTCTCCTCGCTGCAGCGGGCCGTGATCGGCCTGGCTCTCGGCGTGATCACCGGCGCGGTGCTCGCGGTCATCTCCGGCCTGTCCCGGATCGGTGAGTCGCTGATCGACGGGCCGATCCAGATCAAGCGGTCGGTGCCGACGCTCGCGCTGATCCCGCTCTTCATCGCCTGGTTCGGCATCGGCCAGGAAATGAAGATCGTGACCATCGCCCTGATCACCCTCGTGCCGATCTACGTGCACACGCACAACGGCCTGCGCAGCATCGACGGCAAGTACGCCGAACTCGCCGAGACCATCGGCATCGGGCGCGGCGAGTTCATCCGGCACATCGTGCTGCCCGGCGCGCTGCCCGGGTTCCTGCTGGGCATGCGGTTCGCGGTGACCTCGTCGATGCTCGGCCTCGTCGTCGTCGAGCAGTACAACGCGGTCGCCGGCATCGGTCACATGATCACCCTCGCCGAGCAGTACGGCCAGACCGACGTCATCGTGGTCGGCCTGGTCATCTACGGCGTCTTCGGATATTGCGCCGACAGCGCCGTCCGGCTGACCGGAAGGAAGGTGCTGGCATGGCGCCGGACGTTGGAAGACTGAGCACCCAGACTGCGGTAAGGGTGCGGAACCTGCATCGCAGCTTCAGCAAGAACGGCGGCGTGCTCAACGGCCTCGACCTGGACATCGCCGCCGGTGAGTTCGTGGCGCTGATCGGCCGCTCCGGCACCGGCAAGAGCACCCTGCTGCGAGCACTCGCCGGACTCGACCGCGGCGTCGCCGGGCACGGCCAGATCGCGGTGCCGGAGAACGTGTCGGTGGTCTTCCAGGACTCCCGGCTGCTGCCCTGGAAACGGATCCTGGACAACGTCGTCTTCGGCCTGCGGGGCAGCGACGCCGGTGAGCGCGGACGACAGGCCCTGGACGAGGTCGGCCTCGCCGGGCGGGAGCAGGCCTGGCCGTACCAGCTCTCCGGCGGCGAGCAGCAACGGGCCGCGCTGGCCCGTTCGCTGGTCCGCGAGCCGCAGCTGCTGCTGGCCGACGAGCCGTTCGGCGCGCTCGACGCGCTGACCCGGATCCGGATGCACGTCCTGCTCCGCAAGCTGTGCGAGGCGCACCGGCCGGCCGTGCTGCTGGTCACCCACGACGTCGACGAGGCGATCGTGCTGGCCGACCGGGTGATCCTGCTCGACGACGGCGTGGTCCGCACCGACGTACGCGTAAACCTGCCGGACCGCTCCCGATCCAGCGCCGGATTCGCCGAGCTGCGCACGTTCCTGCTGGACGAGCTGGGTGTCGAGGAGGAGAACCGATGACCCGTCAGCTGCACTTCAACCTGTTCCTGCACGACACCGGACATCACGAGGCGTCCTGGCGACTGCCGGAGTCCGACCCGTACGCGAATCTGTCCTTGCAGGCGCATCAGCGCCTGGCGCGCATCGCGGAGGACGCCAAGTTCGACTCGGTCTTCCTGGCCGACAGCCCGGTGCTCTGGAGTGATCCGGGCCGGCGGCCGTCCGGCAAGCTGGAACCGACGCTGCTGCTGGCCGCGCTGATCGGCAGCACCAGCCGGATCGGGCTGATCGCCACGGCGTCGACGTCGTACAACGAGCCCTACAATTTGGCGCGCCGGTTCGCGTCGCTCGATCACCTGAGCCAGGGGCGGGCCGGGTGGAACATCGTCACCACCGCCGGCGACGCGGCCGCCCGCAACTTCGGTCTCGACGACCAGCCGCTGCACAAGGCTCGTTACGAACGCGCCGACGAATTCCTCGAGGTGTCCACGAAGCTCTGGGACAGCTGGGGCGACGACGCGATCGTGGCCGACAAGGCGGCCGGTGTGCACGCCTCTTCCTCTCTGGTGCGAAGCGTGGACCATCACGGCACCTTCTTCCGGGTGGACGGCCCGCTGAACGTGCCGCGTTCACCGCAGGCCTGGCCGTTGCTCGTACAGGCCGGGTCGTCGGAGGACGGCAAGGAGTTCGCCGCGAAATGGGCCGAGGCCGTCTTCACCGCCCAGCCGACGCTCGCCGAGAGCCAGGCGTTCTACGCCGACCTGAAACGCCGGGCCGCCGCAGCCGGTCGCGACCCCGATCATGTGGTGATCCTGCCCGGCATCGTGCCGGTCATCGGCGACACCCCCGCCGAGGCCCGGGAGCTGGAAGCCGAGCTGGAACGGCTGATCGCGCCGCAATACGCCGTCGCGACGCTGGCCTACACGCTGCGGGTCGACGCTGCTTCCTTGCGGCTCGACGAGCCGTTGCCGGCCGATCTGCCGGACGAGGCTGAGATCGAGGGCTCGAAGAGCCGCCGCACGCTCATCGTGGATTGGGCACGACGAGAAAACCTGACGGTGCGCCAGCTCATCGGCAAGCTCGGCGGCGGCCGCGGCCACCGCACATTCACGGGTACGCCCGAACAGGTCGCCGACACGATCCAGGAGTACTTCGAGAACGGGGCCGCCGACGGGTTCAACATCATGCCCGCTGTGCTGCCGTCCGGTATCGAGGCGTTCGCCACCAAGGTCGTACCGATCCTCCAGGAGCGCGGGCTGTTCCGTACCTCCTATGAAGGCACCACCCTGCGGGAGCACTACGGGTTGCCGCGCCCCTCGAATGTCTTTGATCCGATCGGAGTTCGATGACCATCCCCCTGCGCCCGTTCGGCCGCACCGGTGTGAAAGTCAGCGCCCTCGCGCTGGGCACCATGATGTTCGGCTCGCGGGGCAACCCCGACCACGACGACAGCATCCGGATCATCCACCGTGCGCTCGACGCCGGGATCAACCTGGTCGACACCGCCGACGTCTACAGCCAGGGCGAATCCGAGGAGATCGTCGGCAAGGCGCTGCTGGGCCGTCGCGACGACATCTTCCTGGCCACCAAGTTCCACGGCCAGATCGGCGACAACCCGAACCACTTCGGCAACTCGCGCCGCTGGATCATCCGGGCGGTCGAGGACAGCCTGCGCCGTCTGCAGACCGACCACATCGACCTGTACCAGGTGCACCGGCCCGAGGAGGACACCGACTTCGACGAGACGCTCGGCGCCCTGTCCGACCTCGTCCACCAGGGCAAGATCCGGTACATCGGCACGTCGACGTTCCCGCCGTCGGCGATCGTCGAGGGCCAGTGGATCGCCGAGAAGCGCGGCCGGGAACGGGTCGTTGCCGAGCAGCCGCCGTACTCGCTGCTGGCTCGCGGTGTCGAGCGTGAGGTGCTACCGGTCGCCGCGCGGTACGGCCTCGCGGTGATCCCGTGGAGCCCGCTCGCCGGCGGCTGGCTGACCGGCAAGTTCCGCAAGGGCGCCGCACAGCCGCCGTCGAGTCGTGGGGGCAGGCAGCCGGGTCGCTTCGAGATCGACGCACCGGAGAACGCGGCGAAGCTGGAAGCCGTTTCGGCGCTCGCCGATCTGGCCACGCAGTCCGGGTTGTCGCTGATCGAGCTGGCGCTGGGATTCGTGCTGGCGCACCCGGCGGTGACCGCGCCGATCATCGGGCCGCGCACATTGTCGCAGCTGGAGGATCAGTTGGGCGCGGCGTCGGTGCGGTTGAGCCCGGACGTCCTGGCCGAGATCGACAAAATCGTCCCGCCGGGCGTCACCCTCTCGAACCGTGATCGGGGATACCAGTGAGCCCGACGTTTCTCTGGTACATCCCGAACACCGTGCAGGCGGGGCATCGCGGTGACGACGCCGTCGCCGGGTACGGCAGCCTCGACCACTCGACCGACCTGGCGCTGACCGCTGAACAGCACGGCTGGGAGGGTGCGTTGATCGGCACCGGCTGGGGCCGGCCGGACACGTTCACCGTGGCCACCGCGATCGCCGCCCGGACGACGACGTTCCGCCCCCTGGCGGCGATCCGGCCCGGGTACTGGCGGCCCGCGCATTTCGCCGGCGCGGCCGCGACGCTCGATCATCTCAGCGGCGGCCGGCTGCTCGTCAACATCGTGAGCGGCCAGGACAACCTGGCCGCCTACGGCGACGTCGAAGGAGATCAAGCCCAACGGTACGCACGAACGAAAGAGTTCATGCGTCTCGTACGACGGCTGTGGACCGAGGAGAACGTGACGTTCGAGGGTTCGCACTTCCAGGTGACGAACTCGACGGTCGCGCCTCGGGTGGTGGGCAACGGGCCGCGCCTGTATTTCGGTGGGGCATCCCCCGCCGCCGAACGGGTGGCCGCCACCGAAGCCGACGTCCAGCTGTTCTGGGGCGAACCGCTCGAGGGCATCGCCGACCGTGTCGAACGGCTCCGCAAACTCACCAACGACCTGGATCGGGACTTGCCCGAGCTGGAGTTCGGTCTCCGCATCACCACTGTCGTGCGCGACACGACCGAAGAGGCGTGGCGTGACGCCGAGGCCAGGGTCGCGGAGATGGCGGCGCAGTCCGAGGCGTTGCACGACCGCAAGCTGGACCAGCATCGAGGGCCGGCGGTAGGCCAGCAACGCCTGCACGACCTGGCCGAACGTGGCGACGTGCTGGACTCGTGCCTGTACACGGCGCCGGGCCGGTATGGGGGTGGCGGTGCCGGGACGACGTGGCTGGTCGGGTCGGCGGATGACGTGAGTGCGGCGCTGCTGAAGTATGCCGAACTGGGGATCAGCCATTTCGTGCTGTCGGATACGCCGTACAAGCGTGAGACCGCTCGGGTGGGCGACGCGTTGATAGGCCGGCTACGCGAGTCGTTGAGCAAGCCCCGGCAGGTGATGGACCCGCCGGGGCCTGGGGTCTAGCGACCGGCGACAGCCGGTGCTGATGCGCTGACCGCGCGCAGGATGTCGTCGACGCGGTCCTTCGCGTCGCCGAAGAGCATGGCGCAGTTGTCGCGGAAGAACAGCGGGTTCTGCACGCCCGCATACCCCGACGCCATCGAGCGTTTGAAGACGATGACCTGGTCGGCTTCCCAAACCTTCAGGACCGGCATGCCGGCGATCGGGCTGGCCGGGTCGTCCATCGCCGCCGGGTTGACCGTGTCGTTGGCGCCGATCACCAGGACCACCGACGTGCCCGCGAAGTCGTCGTTGATCTCGTCCATTTCCAGGACGATGTCGTACGGAACGCGCGCCTCGGCCAGCAGCACGTTCATGTGCCCGGGCAGCCGGCCGGCCACCGGGTGAATGCCGAAGCGGACGGTGACCCCGCGATCGCGCAGCACCCGGGTCAACTCGGCAACACCGTGCTGGGCCTGTGCCACCGCCATGCCGTACCCCGGTGTGATGATCACCGAGTCGGCCGAGGTCAGCAGGTCGGCGACGCCTTCCGCGTTGATCTCGCGGTGCTCGCCGTAGTCCTTGTCGCTCGCCGGGCCGGCCTCGATGCCGAAACCGCCGGCGATCACCGACAGGAACGAGCGGTTCATGGCCTTGCACATGATGTACGACAGGTACGCACCGGACGATCCGACGAGCGCGCCGGTGACGATGAGCAGGTCGTTCTCCAGCAGGAACCCAGCCGCAGCGGCGGCCCAGCCGGAGTAGCTGTTGAGCATCGACACCACGACCGGCATGTCGCCGCCGCCGATCGAGGCGACCAGGTGCCAGCCGAGCAGCAGGGCCAGGATCGTGACCACGATCAGCAGCCACAGGCTCGGCGCGATGACGAACCAGGCGGTCAGCGCGACGAAGGCGACCAGAGCCCCGACGTTGAGCAGGTTCTTGCCGGGCAGCATCAGCGGGCTCGACTTGATCCGGGCGGACAGTTTGAGGAACGCCACGATCGAGCCGGTGAAGGTGACAGCGCCGATGAAGACGCCGATCACGACTTCGGCACTGTGGATGCCGAGCATGCCCTCCACCGTGAGCAATGTGATCTCTTCGCCGCCCGGCGAAGCCTCGACGTGCAGGTAACCGTTCCACCCGACCAGCACCGCGGCCAGGCCGACGAAGCTGTGCAGCAGAGCGATCAGCTCCGGCATTCCCGTCATCTCTACTTTTCGCGCGCGATAGAGGCCGATGGCGGCTCCGGCCAGCGTCGCCACCAGCAGCAGGGCCAGGCCCAGCCCGCTGATGTCACTCGTGATCGCCAGCGCAACGGTCGCCACCAGCGCCACCGCCATGCCGGCGACACCGAAACTGTTGCCGAGCCTTGCGGTCTCGTGCTTGGACAACCCCGCCAGCGCGAGGATGAAGAGCAGCGCGGCGACGATGTAGGCCGCCTGTGCCGAGGTCTCCACTGTCATCGGGTCAGCTCCTCGAGAACATGGCGAGCATGCGGCGCGTCACCGCGAAGCCACCGAAGATGTTGATGCTGGCCAGCAGGGTCGCGACGAAGGCGAGTCCGGTGACGACGGCGTCGCCGTGGCCGATCTGGAGCAGCGCGCCGACCACGATGATCCCGGAGATCGCGTTGGTGACCGACATGAGCGGGGTGTGCAGGGCGTGGTGCACGTGCCCGATCACGTAGTAGCCGATGACGATCGCCAGGGCGAAAACGGTCAGGTGCCCACGGAGTGCGGCCGGGGCGAGGGCGGTGAGCAGGAACAACGCAGCCGCGCCGCCGCCGACAAGCGCTAACGGATTTATCGGCTTTTTTACTTCCTTGACCGGTTTTTTCTCGGCCGGAGCCGCAGCGGCCGGCGCCGCTGACACCGCCACCGCCGGCGGCGGCCACGTCAGAGCACCGTCATGCACCACCGCGATCGACCGCTGCACCAC
Organism: Actinoplanes sp. CA-015351; assembly: GCF_050955685.1. Classification (NCBI taxonomy): domain Bacteria; kingdom Bacillati; phylum Actinomycetota; class Actinomycetes; order Micromonosporales; family Micromonosporaceae; genus Actinoplanes; species Actinoplanes sp. CA-015351. The sequence goes on along the minus strand of NZ_CP192102.1, from coordinate 3,459,220 downwards.
GTCCTCGAAGTCAACGACCAACTGGCCGTCCTTCTCCGGCGTCATCAGCTTCATCAAGTTCACCAGGTTCGTGCCGTACAGCTGCGAAGCCTGCGCCGGCAACCGCCCCGGCAGATCCGTGTACCCGATGATCGTCACCCCGTTGGCGGTCACCACCACTTCGCCGGGAACGGTCCCTTCGACGTTGCCACCGTTCGCGGCGGCCATGTCGACGATGACGCTGCCCGGTTTCATGCTCGCCACCATCGGCGCGGTGATCAGTTTCGGCGCCGGCCGTCCGGGGATCAGCGCCGTCGTGATGATGATGTCGACGTCGCCGGCCTGCGTCGCGTACAGCCGCGCGGCCCGCTCGTTGTAGTCGTCGGACATCTCCTTGGCGTACCCGGTCGACGACACCTCCACATCGGCGGCTTCGACGGACAGGTATTCGCCGCCGAGCGAGCGGACCTGGTCGGCTACTTCGGGGCGGGGGTCGGTCGCGCGTACGATGGCTCCCAGGCTCCCGGCCGCGCCGATGGCCGCAAGGCCGGCCACTCCCGCACCCGCGACCAGGACTTTCGCTGGGGCGACCTTGCCCGCGGCGGTGACCTGCCCGGTGAAGAACCGTCCGAAAGCGTGCGCCGACTCGACGACCGCGCGGTACCCGGCGATGTTCGCCATCGACGACAGAACGTCGAGCGACTGCGCCCGGGAGATGCGCGGCACCGCGTCCATCGACAGCGCCGTGATCGGCCGCCGGGCGAGATCGGCGACCAGATCGGGGTCGAGACGCGGGTTCAGCATGCCGATCACCGTGCTGCCGGGCGTGAGTTTGTCGAGCTGCTCGGCGGGTGGCGGGTTGATCGCGAAGACGATGTCCGCGGCCAGGGGGTCGCCGATGGTCGCTCCGGATTCGGCGTAGGCATCGTCCGAGAACGATGAACCGGCTCCGGCTCCGGACTCCACGACCACGTCGTATCCGAGCTTGACCAGCTGCGCCACAGTGGAGGGCGTGGCTGACACCCGCCGCTCACCCGGATGAGGGTCACGCGGTACACCGATGATCATCATTGACTCCCGGTTTGAAGTTGACCAAGACAACGTGGAGCGCGGGTCGTTGGTTCAACGCTTGTTACTCGTCAGTAGGGACTGAGGCTAGGGGTTCGCGCGCCAAAAACACAGAGCCCGTCGCACTTAATGTCACCGGAGCATCACAGACCAGGCAACCCGTGTCACTCACCCCGCGGAGATCATCCCAAGCTTTGGAGCCGGCCGGCGAGCCGTCCCAGCAGGACTGCACCCACCCCTCGGCCGGGTGGGGTGCGGCTATCTCCGGGGTCCGTGTGACGCCGGCAGCCGGAGAGGCGGGCTGACATCGGGCACTCAGGAAGTTCGGCTACTCTCCGTGCCCGTGACGCGTTTCCGGTTCTTGCCCACCGCCCTGTTCTGCGCCTGCCTGTCCGTGCTCACGGCGTGCAGCTCCTCCCCCGCGTCGCCGACCGCGGCATCATCGGCGACCGCATCGTCCGCGGCCGGTGATGCGGCCGGCGCCGCGGCAGGCGGCGCTGTCACGACAGCGGTGGCGGACAAAGCGCTCTGCAAGACCCTGAACACGGCGGCGACCGCCCTGCGAACCGGCATCACCGAAGCCCAGCAGGAAGGCGGCGGCGTCAAGGCCGCCGACGCGAAGCGAACCTTCACCAAGTTCCACACGACGGTGAGCGAGGCGCTGGCGTTCGCCGAGACGAGCGACGTCAGCACCGCCGCCAAGGCCATCGCCGACGAGCTGGGCAAGGCCGCGAAGGCCACCGACCCGATCAGCAGCGCCGCCGACTCAAACTTCGACAAGCTGGGCACCGACCTGACCGAAGCCTGCAAAACCGCCGGCGTGACAGTGATGTTCTGACACCAGCGGCGTCTGGTTGCCTCGCATTCAACTCGCCGTGCCACGCTGCGATGATGCGTGTCGATGAATACGTGGAGACTCTTCGGTCGGATGGCCTCTCCCTGGCCGCGGCCGCAGAGCGCGCCGGGCTCACCGCGCCGATCGCCGGCTGTCCCGGCTGGCAGATCCGGGACCTGCTCGCGCACCTCGGCGGCGTCCACCGCTGGGCGGCCGCGCACGTCAGAACCCCGAGCCCCGGCCCCCTGCCCGACGGCGATTTCTTCGAGGCGCCCGACGACGCCGCCCTGCTGCACTGGTTCCGGGCCGGACACCACGACCTCGTCGACATCCTGGAAACCGCCGACCCGGCGATGCGCTGCTGGACCTTCCTGCCTGCCCCGTCGCCACTGACGTTCTGGGCTCGCCGCCAGGCCCACGAGACCGCCATCCACCGCGCCGACGCCGAGGCGGCCACGGGCGCGGTCTCGTCATGGACGCCCGCTTTCGCCGTGGACGGCATCAACGAGCTGGTCGAAGACCTGTTCGCCGGCTCCAGCCGGCTCGCGGCGAACCCACCGCTCAGCATCGCGCTCGCAGCGACCGACGCCGGCGTGGCCTGGACACTCACGCTGGACCACACCGGTCTCCACGTCCGGGACGGCCTCCACCCGGCCGGTCTCACCCTCGGCGGGTCCGCCTCCGACCTCTACCTGCTGCTCTGGAACCGCACCGGCCTCGACCGGCTCGACACCACCGGCGACCGGCGGGCCCTCGACATCTGGAAAGCCAACGCGAAGATCACTCGGGAGCCGTGACCAGCTCACGCGGCGGGCGCACGGTCCCCGCGATCATCGCCGCCAGCCCGAACAGCACCGCGATCACGATCAGCGCCCGCAACACGGTGATCCGGTCGCCGAGGAAGCCGATCGTGGGCGGGCCCGCCAGGAACGCGCAATATCCGATCGATGCGATGACACTCACCCGGGCAGCCGCGCGGCGCGGATCGTCACCACCAGCGCTCATCCCCACCGGGAAACCCAGCGACGCGCCGAGCCCCCAGAGCAGCGTGCCCGCATACATGAACACCGGCGACGGGCCATAGACGAACAGAACCACCCCGACAATGCCGATCACGGTCAAGACCCGGACCACTTGGGTACGCCCAAAGCGGTCGAGCAGTCCAGGACCAAACCACCGGCCGATCGTCATGGCCGTCAGGAACCCGGCGAACGCGAGAGTGCCGAGCGCCGGGGAAACGTGATAACCGTCGATCGCGGCGACGCTGATCCAGTCGTTGCCGACCCCTTCGGCGAAGGCGAAGGTCAGCACGAAGAGACCGATGAGCAGCGTACGCGGCTCGCGCCAAGCAGTAAGCGCGCTGACCCGTGGCAGCTCCTCGGCACCCGGTTCCGTCTCGTCGTGATCGGGGACGAACTTGCGGGCCTGCCAGACCACCCCGGCCACTACCACGACCGCAACGACGGCCAGGTGCACGGCGACCGACACGTGCACGGCGACCATGACCGCGCCGAGCAGTGCGCCGGCGACAGTGCCGAAGCTGAACCCGGCGTGGAAACGCGACATGATCGACCGGCCGAGGTGCCGTTCCACGACGGTGCCCTGGACGTTCATCGCCACGTCCCAGGCGCCGTTGGCGAATCCGAGCAGGAACAGTCCGATCACCACCGGGACGACGCTGACGGCCGAGCCGAACGCGGCCGTCGCCAGGCCGACGCCGAGCAGGGCCGCCATCCCGATGACCGTCCGGGACGAGCCGATGCGGGTGACCACCGGCCCGGACAGCGGAAGCGCCACCAGTGAACCGGCGGCGATGGCGAGCAGCACCAGGCCGAGCGCCGACGGGTCGAGTTCGAGATGGTCGCGGACCTGGGGGATCCGCGACGCCCAGCTGGCGAACGCGAAGCCCGAGCCGATGAACGCGGCATAGGTAGCCGTGGTGGCGGCACGGACCGTTGCCGGCGGCGGCGCGGTGGTCGAGGTCATGTGTACAAGCGTACGCAACCACGCCACCGAATTGTCAGCCGGCGAGCACCGGAACCCGGCCGGCCGGGTGGAAGGCGCGGTACTTGCGCAGCCGCAGCACCAGCCAGCCGAGGCTGATGATCGCCAGGATCACGTACGCCACGACCGAGCCGAACGAGTCCCACGCCGTGTGCAGCGCGACCGCCCCGGCGAACGTGCCGAGGAAGATCAGACCGTTGCGTACGCTCGGCGCACTCGCCAGCATCCACAGCGCCCCGCAGGTCAGCCCGGTCCACGCGGTGTGCCCGGCCGGCGAGGTCAGCCCGCGGACCAGCAGCGTCTCTTCGAGCGCACCGACGTTGCCGTTGGACGACAGGAGCGCGGTGAAGGCGTACCCCATGGTTTCCAATGCGGCGAAGCCCATGCCGCTGGCGACACCGATGACCAGGCCGTCCGACGGCAGGCGGCGCTTGTGCCGGACGATCACCGTGAGCAGCACGATCACCGGGACGATCAGTTTCGCCGTCTCCTCGATGAGCGCGACGAACAGCATCGGCAGGGTGCCCAGGTCGTGCAGCGCGTCGAATTCGAGGGTGCCGGCCACGATCAGGCCGACCACACCGCCGAAGAACGCGGTGAGCAGCAGCACCGACGCCGGTACCTGCCACTGACCGGTCCGGGCCTGCGCGAATGTCAGGAACGCCGCCGGCACCGTGCTCGCTCCGAGCAGGATCAGGGCCGGTACGAGGTTCGGATTCTGAGTTTTGACCAGGGTGCGCAGCACCAACAGATAGAGCGCCAGGCCGATGACAAGGACGGCCACCCAGCCGAGGCGGCGGAACCACTCACGCATCATGCGAACATCGTGCTGCATATCGAGCGGTGAGCCATCGGTAAACGTACTGCTCGTTCGAAACGCGGAACAGAAACTCGGAACAGAAACTTGGAACGGCAACTCGGACCGGAAACGCTGGCCCGGTCGCCGGCGAACCGGGAAGATCACGGGATGAGCGAACCTCCGGTGATCACCCGGGTGACCGGGCACCTCGGTCATATCACGCTGAACCGGCCGGCTGCCATCAACGCACTCACCGCGGAAATGGTCGCGCTCGTTGCGCGTACCCTCGCGGGCTGGTCGGTCGAAGATCGCGTCCGAGTTGTCGCGATCGACGGCGCCGGGGAGCGCGGGTTGTGCGCCGGAGGCGACATCCGGGCCATCCACGCGGACGCCGTGTCGGGCGGGACGGCGTCGCTGGAGTTCTGGGCAGAGGAATACCAACTCAACGCGACGATCAACGAATATCCGAAACCGATCATCGCGCTGATGGACGGCGTGGTGATGGGCGGCGGGATCGGGATCTCCGGGCACGCGTCGGTGCGGGTGGTGACCGAGCGGTCCCGGCTGGCGATGCCGGAGGTGGGCATCGGGTTCCACCCCGATGTGGGCGGATCGTGGCTGCTCAGCCACGCGCCCGGCGAGCTCGGCACGCATCTGGCCCTGACCGGCTCGGCGATCGGCGCGGGCGACGGGATCGCGGCGGGGCTGGCCGACCATTTCGTGCCGTCGGCCCGGCTGCCGGAGATCATCGCCGCGCTGGCCGAAAGTGATCCGCACCAGGCGATCGGCGCCACGGAACCGCCGCCAGCCGATCTGGATCGGACATGGATCGACGAGTGTTATGCCGGCGACGACCTCACCACCATCCTCGATCGGCTCACGAACCACCCGCATCCGGCCGCGCAGGCCGCTGCCAAGGAGATCGCCACGAAGTCACCGACGTCGCTGGTCCTGACGCTGCGATCACTACGCACGGCGGCCGGCCTGCCGAACCTGCGGGCGGCCCTCGACGAGGAGCTGCGACTGAGCGCGGTCATGCTGCGGCTGCCGGATCTGGCCGAGGGCATCCGCGCGCAGATCATCGATAAGGACCGGCGTCCGCGGTGGCAGCCGGCTTCCTTACGAGACGTCGTACCAGGTCCTGCGTGACCGCGACGCCGATCAGGACGATCAGCGCGCCGACCGGCTGGTTCCAGTGCAGGTGCTCGCGCAGGATCAGCACGCCGGCCACGGTGGCGACCACCGGCATCAGGTAGGTCACCGACGACGACGTGCTGACGCCCGCCACCCGGATCACGTGGAAGTTCAGCACGAACGCCAGCCCGGTGCCGAGCGCGCCGAGCGCCAGCACGCAGACCAGCACGTTCGCGGAAAGATCGAGAGGGTTCGGCGGTGCGCCGGCGAACAGCGGCGCGACCAGAGCCAGCTGGGACCACCGGCGCATATCAACCCGGGTGTCAGGAGCAGTAAGTGCAGTCACCCCTGACGCTGTGCCGAACCGCAGCGCGTTTCGCGCGCCAGTATGGAGCTCAGGAGGCCGCCAGCAGCAGGGCGAGTTCGAGCGGGATTTTTGTCACTCTGCCCACCGGCCGCCGGGGCACCCGCACCTGACTGCCGATCACGACAACACACCAGGCTCCGGGCTGCGGTTCGCCGTAGAGCGTGGCCGGTCCCGCCTCTCCGGCTTGCGGCACGGGCTCGGCCCGGACGGTGAACTGCCGGGCCGCGTTCGCCGGTTCGGTCACCATCACCACGATCTCGTTGCCGCTGTCGATCACCTGGACCGCCCGGACCGGCTGCGGACCGGCGAGGAACCGGCGCAGCGCCCGTCGCCGGCTCCCGGCCCTGACCAGCAGCGCGAAACCGGCGCCGGCCATGGTCACCAGGGGCAGCAGCAGGACGGTGATGTCGTACGGCTCGCTGCTCAGCTGCCGCAGCCCGGCGTCGTCGACGAGCACGCCGACCCGGCTGCCCACCGGGTAGTCGGCGGGTTCCAGGACCTCCAGATAGTACGAGTCGCCGTTGTCGAGGTCCACGCCGATCCGGGTGTCGTGGTGCTCACGGACCACCGCGCTGATCGACGGCGCCGCCGCCTCCTGGGCGGTGACCTCCGCCTGGTGCCACAGCGTCGCGGTGATCCCGGCGATCCCGGCGCCGACGAGGATCGTCCCGATCAGCACGGACCGGGTGATGGACGGCAGCCGCTCCAGCGTGGGCGGCTGCTCACGCCGCACGTAGTCAACCGTGTCCTCCACCCGGGCCACCCCGGCGGCCGAGTGCCCCGCCCGGGCCACCCTGGCGGCGACCGGGTGCTTCAGCCGCGCCACCGCGACCGTGACCGCGACCAGTGCGAGGGGCAGCGCCATGTGCCAGCCCATCCCCACGTCCTCGGCGCGGTCGGCGATCGGCCACAGCACCGCGCAGATCACCGCCGCCACCACGGCGGACCAGCGGTGCAGATAGGACATCACCGGGACGACGGCGAGCAGGCTGATCCCGACCGAGGTCAACGGCTCCGGACCGCAGGTCACGGCCGAGCAGGGCACGTAGGGCATAGTGACGACGATCAGCACGACGATCGTGACGGCGACGCCGACTACCAGGAGATCGGCACGGGGATGGGGGCGCACGCCGCTATTCTGCACGCTCAGCACAATGGAGCGGCTATTAGTGCGTACGCCGGAAATAACGGGAAAAGGCCGCGTCGCGGCCGTCACACTGCGTTGCAGCAGCTCGCGTGGCTTGGAATCGGATTAGAAACAGCTGAGAAATCTCTGCTGTTTAGCGTCCCCGCCAGTTGATCATTCAACTCCTGTTCCTAGGAGCATTGTATGAAAATAGGCGGATTACTCCTCTCAGTAGTCCTCACGCTTGCGATCCCGGTAGGAATAGCCTCACCGGCGAGCGCAGCGCCGAGCGAAACGAAGACCACCCCCACGACCGCGCTGCCCGATCCGACGGCGCGTGGTCCCTACGGCCATCAGGTCATCCAAGAGGCCAAATTCGGTCTCGCCACGATCCAGGAACCGAACTCGGACGGCGCCGCGCCCACCGCAGGCACCTCTCAGGCGTCCGAGCAGGTCGAGATCCGTGGACAGCTCTACATGCCGGACTGGTCGCTGCGCACGAAGCCGTCGCCGCTGATCGTCCTGGTGCACGGCAACCACGGCTCCTGCGACTCCGGGCAGGTCTCGGCGACCATCACGTGTGCCGAGTTCAAGCACAACGAGAGCGGTTACGCCTACCTCGCTGAGAACCTCGCGACCTGGGGATACACCACGTTCTCCATCTCGCAGGACCAGCTGATGATGCGGCAGGACAGCAACAAGGGCAAAGGCATGCACAACCGCCGCATGCTGATCGCCGCCGCTCTCGACGCGATCACCGCGGCCTCTGAAAAGGCCGGTCTGCCGATCGACGAGCACACCACGATCGGCACTGTCCTTTCCGGTCATCTCGACATGACCCGCATCGGCATGATGGGCCACTCGCGCGGTGGTGACGCGGTCACCAACTTCATCGACTACAACCGGATCCGCACCGACGGACCGCGATACCCGATCAGCGGTGTCATCTCGCTCGCGCCCACCGATTACGAGCGCAAGGCACCGTACGGAATGCCGTACATGACGATCCTGCCGATGTGTGACGGCGACGTATCGAACCTGATGGGCGCCCGCCAGTTCGAGCGCGGCCAGACCGTGAACGCCGACGACCCGTACCCGCGGATCCAGGTGGAGCAGCTCGGCGCGATCCACAACTGGTACAACTCCGTCTGGTACGCCGACGGTGCCGCGGACGGGCAGGCCAACAACGACGCAGCCTGTGGCAACTCGGCGCCGTTCGCCACGAACAACGTGCACCCGAACAACCTGCGGCTCTCCGGTGCGGCCAGCTCCACCGACGACGCCCTGAACTACAAGATCAACAACACCGACCCGCTGAACCCTCTCGTGAACACGAAGATCTCCGGCGACGCTTCGCGGATGGGTGACCAGGAGAAGCTCGGCCTCGCGACGATGGCCGCGTTCTTCCGGCGCTACATCGGTGGTGAGGGCGCGTTCGAGGCGTACATGACCGGCGAGCTCGCCAACACCGCCGACCACCTCCAGGTCCCGGCGTCGGCGTGCCCGACCAGCGAGTCCGGCACCCGGATCGGCTGCGAGGAGCGGGTCAACACCAACTACTACGCGGGCTCGGGTACGCGCGTCGACCTGATCACCCCCGAGGTGGAGAACCCGCTCGGTCTCAACGCCCTCGGTGGTTCACTGAGCGGCAGCGGCTTCGCCGACCCGTACGCCCAGGCAGCGGGCGTCACGCCCAAGCCGGCCACGACCACCGGCGGGTACGACTGGTGCAACCCCGAGCCGCAGGACTTCGCGCCCGCCCAGCTCGGCAAGACCGGCGTACCGCTCGCCGCCAAGCAGTGCCCGCTTCCGGCGGCCACCGCGCTCGGCGGACAGAACGGCACCCGGGAGAACGCGCCGATCAACCACTCGTACGGCCCGCAGCTCACCCTCGCCTGGGAGCAGGGCTCGGACGCGACGCTGACCGCGCAGATCCCGGCCGACTCGAAGAACATGAAGTCCCTGGAGGCTCTCGCGCTGAGCGCCGCGGTGAACTTCTTCGACACCCGCAACCCGGGCGCCGACAACCGCGGTGACAACACCCGGGACACCACTGTCAACGGCACCACGGCGAACCCGGTCTGGCCGAACGAGAAGCCGACCTCGTACGACCCGGCGTCGACCAGCCAGAACTTCGAGATCGTGCTGTCCGACACGGACGGCAACGAGGCGAGCGTGCAGGCCGGCGACCCGCGCTGGGGCAACGCCCTGCACATGTCGACAGGCACCAACACGCCGAACACGCACATCGTGCTCGACCAGATCCGGGTGCCGCTGAGCGAGTTCGCCTCGCAGGGTGTCGACGTCAGCTCGCTCGCCAAGCTGGAGTTCCGCTTCGGCACCGGTGACCTGCCGCAGTCCGGCTCGATCCAGATGGCCGACGTGCGGTTCCAGGAGAGCGCGTCCGGCAAGCAGATCCAGTCGGACGGCATCACCAAGGCCAACGGCGCCGGTTACGGCACGTTCGACTACTCGGTTCGTGCGTCCTCCACCGAGGCGGCCGAGGCGACCGGCAACGTCTGGACCGTCGACGACGACAAGGCCCAGTGCCCGGCCGCGCAGTTCACGTCGATCCAGACGGCCGTCACCTTCGCCTCGCCGTGGGACACCATCGTGGTCTGCGACGGCCTCTACCAGGAGTCGTCGACCCCGCTGAACCACGCCTCCAACCCGGTGCAGTCCGGCGCCAGGAACGGCCTGACCATCACCAAGCCGCTCACCATCAAGGGCGCCGGCGCCGACAAGGTGACCATCGAGCCTGATCAGAGCCTCGGCACCCTGGCCGGCACCGAGCCGTACCTGCGCGACGGCGGCGGCAACGTGATCACCGTGTCCCGGCAGTCGCTCGGCTCCACCGACACCAACGAGATGTTCGTCGACATCTCCGGCGTCACCGTCACCTCCGGCGACGTCTGGGCCGAGGCCGGAGTCGCGTTCTTCGGCGCGGCCGGCAGCATCTCCGACAGCGTCGTGGGCCCGCTCAAGACGGCCGCGGGTGCTGACGAACTCGCCGCGCATCCGCACGGCTGGGGAATCATCAAGACCGGAATCATCCAGGGTACGGGTGTCGGCACCGTCGAGAGTGAACTGACGGTGTCGGACAGCCTGGTCACCGGCTTCCAGTCCGGCGGCATCCTGTTCGACGGCACCCGGGGCAAGGACGGCGCCCCGGAGAACCTGGTTCGCAGCGGCATCCGCTACCACGGATACGTCGAGGACACCGCTGTCACGGGTTCGGGTTCGGCCACCTCGGTGGGCGTGCGCTACACCGGCGGCACCGACGGATACGTCGACTCCAGCCGGATCAGCGGAACCGGCGTCGGCCTGCTGCTCGCCGACTCGGGCACCGTCACCGCCACTGGCGACGTGCTCAGCGGCAACGGTTACGCCGTCTACAACGCCGACGCCACCGGCACGGCGGTCCGCACCGACGCGCCGATCACGGTGTCGAAGTCGTACTTCGGCAAGGGCAAGCCGGCCGTCTCCGAAAGTTCTTCGGTGATCGTCAGCAAGCCGCTCTCGTCGGCGCCGCGCTCGGTGCCGACCGGCGCCGGCAGCGTCACCGACAAGCGCCCGTCGGCCACCGTGGCCGATCCGGGCCGCAAAACGGAGATCACCGTCGGTGAGACCATCAAGCCCTTGGTACGCGCCACCGACGACGTCGGCGTCAAGTCAGTGACCCTGCTCGTCAACGGATCCAAGGCAGGCACCGTCAGCACCACGCCGTACCAGCTCGAATGGACCCCGACGGCCAAGTACGCCGGCAAGAAGGTCTCCCTCGAAGCCCTGGTCGTCGACTCGTCCGGCAACGTCCGGGTCTCCGACGACGTGACGGTCACCGTCAAGCCGGTCATCCCGGCCCCGACCGTGAAGATCACCGAGGTGGACGCCAAGGACGCGTCGGTCACCGCGGCGGTCAACTCGGCCGGTGTCGTCACCCTCAGCGGCGACAAGGTGGTCACGGCAACGAAGAAGCCCAGCAAGGCGGACACGGTGACCCTGCCCGTCACGCTGACGACCGCCGGCCGCGACCAGCTGAACAAGGCCGGCCGCCTCGACGTGACGGTGACCGTCACCTTCGAGAACGCCACCGGCACCACCACGAGCCAGCCCATCAAGCTGACCCTCGTCAAGAAGAAGTAACCGTCAACGAAGCGGCCCTCCCCCAGCAATTGGAGGGAGGGCCCTTCCGTCCGGCGAGACCTCGACGTAGGCCCCCGGCCCCCACCCCACGACCGAAATCCACCGCACGGCCGTAGCCCACCGCACGGCCGTAGCCCGGATGCGTGTGGAGTTGGGGCGCGATGCGCGCCTCACGTCGACACAGGCAGCCTGTTCGCGGCGCGCGTGTCGAGTTCGGGTTCGATCCGCACCCCGAATCGACACAACCTGGTTGGCCTCTGCCCGCTTGGCGTCGCCCGTGCCGGTGTCGAGTTGGTTGCGCGCGGACTGGGCAATGTTCTTCCGCATGCCCCACACCCGTTGTGGGTTTAGTCACACCCACAACGGGTGTGACACCCAAACCGAATACCCCGCCGGAGACGACCATTCCAGCGTGTCGATCAGCCCCGCCAGCCGGTCCGGCGGGCGCGCGCCGTCACGCGCCGATCAGGTCCTGGAGGCGCCGGTCCATCTCGGCGTTGATGGCTTCGCGGCGGCTGCGGGCCTCTTCGCGGAGGGCCTCGATGCGGTCCAAGGCGGCTGCTCGCTTCGCCGGGAGGGCCGTGACGCGTTCGGCGTGGCGGTGGCGAGCGTCGGCGGCGATCGTGGACGCGCGTAACTCGGCGTCGCTGAGCAGCAACGCGGCCTCGGTGCCGGCCTTGTGCAGCACGTCGTCGCACTCCTTGCGGGCCTCGGCCAGGAACTCCCCCGCGGTGCGTTCGGCCAGCTCGATCACCTGCGGATTACCCGGCGCCGCCGGCCTGGTCGCGGCTGCGGCGGCGCGGGCCTGTTCGAGTTCGGCCTGCACCGCTCGGGCGCGTTCCTCCGCCTCGGCGCAGCGGTCTTCGAGCTTGCGCAGATGGCCGCGGAGGTCGTCGTGCTGAAGCTGTTCGCTGAGCGCCTGGTTCTCCTCCACGAGGCGTCGCATCTCGGCCGCCACGTCCTTGAGAAACGCGTCGACCTCACCCTCGTGATAACCGCGCCCACCAGGTGCCGGCTGCCGGAACACCACCCGGTCGACATCGTTCGGAGCCAGAGATGACGTCATGAGCTCGCTCTCTCTGCAGGGTCCGTGCACGTTCCCACAGCCCAAGGATCTTCCGCGCCGCAACAACGTGTCAGAAGTAGACGTGAACGCTCTTTCAATGTCAACACCGTGTATCACGAAGGGTTCCTGACAGTGACGCCCGCAGCGGCAGAGCCACGAAGTCACATGCAACCCCGATGATGGAGGTTCCCGTCGTGCCACCAGAAGCGCCGAATGGGGGGAACAGATCTTGGACAGCTCCGAGGAGGACGAGTTCCGCGCGTTCGTCAGCGTCCGGATGGAACGCTGGCGGCGCGCGGCCTACCTGCTCTGCCACGACTGGCATCTCGCCGACGACCTGGTCGGGACCGTCGTTGGCAAACTCTTCCTGCACTGGCGCCGGGTCTCTGCAACAGACAACCCTGATGCGTACGCCCAACGCGTACTGACCAATGCATGGATCGACGAGCGCCGCCGCCCCTGGCAACGCGAACTCCCAGCCGACGTGCTGCCGGAACCCAGCTGGACACCGCCGGACTCCACCGGCGACCGGGAGCAGCTGATCCGCCTGCTCGCCAGGCTGGGTCGCCGCCAGCGAGCCGTGGTCGTCCTGCGCTTCTACTTCGACCACTCGATCGAGGAGACGGCCGAGATGCTCGGCATCTCCACGGGAACCGTGAAGAGCCAGTCCGCGCGAGCCCTCGAGATGCTGCGCACGCTGTCCTACGCGACGGGGAGACCACAGTGAACCAGGACATGCTCGACCAGCTCATCGGCGCCGCCCCACCGTCGACGGTCGACGTCGGCGCCGTCATCGTCCGCACCCGGCGCCGGCAGCGGCTGCGCCGGATCGGGGCGAGCAGCGCCGCGGCCGTGGCGGTGGTCGTGGCCGTGCTCGCCGGCGTGAGCCTGACCGCGAGCCCGCAGCAGCCGGCCCCGCCGGTTGCGGCAGCGCCCTCGCCGTCGCCGGCAGCGCCCTCGCCGTCCGCAGCGACGAAGACACCCGAGAAGATCACTCTGGCCCGGGTGCGGCAGGCCTGGGAGACGGCCACCGCCGAGCACGCGACCGGCCTCAACTGGATCTACATGCCGGACGTTCCGGGCGAGAAACGGACACCGGACGGGCAACCGGCCATGTGGGACGAGGGCGAGGACGCGTTCGCCGGGCGCTCCGGCATCACCCGTGACGGCATGGACGGCAAGGGCGGGTTCTACCTGTGGCTTCGCCCGATCGGCTGCGGCCAGAACCAGTCATGCTCCGAGCTCTACGACTGCGACGGCGGGGCATCCGACTGCACGACGACGCGTACGAAATCGGGTCTTGACCTGGTCCGATATGTCGACGAGCCGGGCAAGGGCTGGGTCTTCTACGGCGTCGACATCCGGATGCCGGGCGGAAAGCAGCACCTGTCCATGACGGTGGTGAACTACTTCGGCGGGGACGGCAGCGCACCGGTCACCGCGGTGCCACTGGTCACCCGCGGTGAGCTGGAGGCGATCGCCACAGCCATCGCCGACGAGTTGGCCGGCTGACCCCTTCAGCCGGACCCCGGCGTGCCGATGGGGAGGCCGTGAGGAACCGGCTGCTGACGCGTCTGGGCGTCATCGGCGTCGCGGGCCTGCTGCTGCAACTCGTCCTGCCGCATCTGTCCGAGGCCGCCGGTCTCGTGGTGGCCTGTCTGCCGATCGCGGCCGCCGGCTGGTACGCCGCGGCCTCGTTCTGGCGGCAGGCCCGCGTGCACCGGGGCCGGCAGCGAGCCGGCGTGCTCTTCGGCGCGGCGTCGGGCGCGCTGCTCGGCGGCTCGTACTCGCTCTACACGGTCGCCGGACTGGCCGGCGGCCACCAGTGGCTGGAAACCGCGGCCGACCTCGCCAGCGTCTCGGCGGCGGTCGTCGCGGTGCCGGCGATCCTGGTGGCGGTGCCGCCGTTCACCAGTTGGCTGGCCCGCGGCACGTACCTGATCGACGTCGCCACCGTGGCCGGAGCGATCTTCGCGACGGCCTGGCAGTTCGCTCTCGCACCGGTCGCCGAGCGGCTGGAGCCCAATCAGCGCGCGCAGTTCGCGGTCACCGTGGTCGCCGAGATCCTCGCGGCCTCGATCGCGCTCATGGTGATGTCCCGGGTCGACTCCCGCCACTACCGGGCCATGCGGGTGCTCGCCGCCGGCATGGGCATGTTCGCCCTCGCCGCCCTGATCAGCATGCACAACCAGACTCAGGGCCTGCCCTGGTACGCATCAGGCCTCGGCGCGGTCTACCTGATCGCCGGACTGATCATCGCGCTGGCCAGCCGCGACACGCTGGACGCGGACCAGAACACCGGGACACGCAGCCAGCTCGACGGGGTGTGGAGCACGCTCCCGCACCTCCCGGTGATCATCGCGCTCGCGTCGGTAGCGGTGCCGTACGTGGCCACCGGGACGCTGAGCCCGGTGCTGGTCGGCACGTTGCTGGGAACGTCGGCCCTGGCCGTGGTCCGGCAGATCCTCAACTCGCTGGTGGTCCGGCAGCTCTTCGTCGACCTGGAGGAGCAGCGGCACCGGCTCGACCACCTGGCACACCACGACAACCTGACCGGACTGCCCAACCGGGCCGCCTTCCACGCCCGTGGCGACGCCGTCCTGGCGCAGGCCGCGCCCGGCACGGTCACCGCGGTGCTGCTGCTCGACCTGGACGGGTTCAAGCAGGTCAACGACACTCTCGGGCACGCCGCCGGCGACGCCCTGCTGACCGGGGCCGGCGAGCGGATCACGCGAGCGCTGCGGTCCGGCGACATCGCGGCCCGTCTCGGTGGCGACGAGTTCGCGGTGGTCGTACCCCAGGTCCTGGATCTCGGCGACGCCGTCGCCGTGGGTGAGCGAATCCTGCGAGAGTTCGCCCGGCCGATGGTGATCGCGGGCCAGCAGATGTGTGTACGCGGCAGCGTCGGCGTCACCGTGACCAGCGAGCCGGGGCGCACCCTCGATCAGCTGGTGCACGAAGCGGACACCGCGCTCTACGAGGCGAAGGCCGCCGGCAAGGGCCAGGTGCGCGCTTACCGGATCCCCAGCCGCGAAATCGGCGTGATCTCGTCGCCTACAGTTTGATGATCGTCTATTGATTCTTGGTGTGCGATCGAACAGGATCCTGATTCATGGTTCGCCGCACGGCGCTGGTCGCCGCCACCGCACTCGCCCTGGTTCTCGCCACGGCCACCCCCGCGCTCGCTGCTCCCCCGGCCGAGCTCCCCGGCAACGCCGAAGCCATCGAGACGAAATGGCAGCCGGCGTACGACTACGACACCGACGGCTGTTACCCCACCCCGGCCATCGGCCCGAGCGGCACGGTGAACGGCGGCCTCAAGCCGGCCGGTTCACTCAGCGGCGACTGCCACGACGCTGCCGACCTGGACAACACCAACGGGTACTCGCGGTACAAGTGCAACAACGGCTGGTGCGGCATCGCATACGGCCTGTACTTCGAGAAGGACCAGGCACTGGCGAACAGCTCGATCGGCGGCCACCGCCACGACTGGGAGCACGTGGTCGTCTGGGTGCAGAACGACGTCGCTCGCTATGTCTCGACGTCGGCGCACGGCGACTTCAGCATCGCCGCGGCGAGCAGCGCGGTCTGGACCGGGAACCACCCGAAGATCGTCTATCACAAGGACGGCGCCAGCACGCACACGTTCCGGCTGGCGAACTCGGGTGACGAGCCGGCCGAGAACGCGTACCACGTCTGGCAGTACCCGTCCCTTGTCGGCTGGACCGGCTTCCCGTCCACGGCGATCCGCACGACGCTGAGCAACTACGACTTCGGCAGCGCCAACTTCGGCCTGAAGGACGCCAACTTCGTGGCCCTGCTGACCGAGGCCAAACCCGCCGGGATCACCTTCAACCCAGCAGCCTGACCTCCGGCCCCCACTGCCCGCCGCCGCACCGCCCGCCGCCCTCCGCTCCTCCTCTGCCGGATCTTGACAAGTTCCGCCTACTCGAGTTTCGCCATCTGTGGAGGAGTAGCGGGTTCGGGGCGGCGTGGCGGTGTGGTCGTTTCTCGTTGCGAGGCGCTGTCTGGAGATCTCGTGCAGTTCAGCCGGCCGATCGACCACGAGTGCACGAGTTTGCGGGACGGCCACCCGTGGCGTGTCGGGTTCGGGTGGTTAGCGAGCATTGTGATGACGCTCTGCCACCGCAGCGGGTCAACAGCGCCGGATCTTGGCGACTTGTGGGTGTTCTATGCCCCACAGGTCTCCAAGGTTCGGCCAGCAACAGCGGTGCGGCGTTCACCCTGCGTGACGATCCGGCGGGACGGGTGCCGCAGGCAGGTCATAACGGGCGAGGACCGGAGTCGTCGCGCCGCCGCGCGCTGTGCTGTCGGGCAGCCGTGCCGCCGTGCTGTCGGGCAGCCGTGCTGTCGGGTCGCCGGGCCGCCGTGCTGTCGGGTCGCCGGGCCGCCGTGCTGTCGGGTCGCCGGGCACGGGTTGAAAGCGGGGCCTCGCAGATCTTGTGGACTTCGGCGAACCGTTTGCGCGCAACTCCACAAGATCGGCCAGACCTGTTCGATCTTGCGGAGTTGTGCGGCCACGTCTGCGGGGAAGTCCACAAGATCCAGCCGGCGCGGCGCGGCGCGGCGCGGCGCCGGGCAGTGCGCAGAAGCGCGGCGCGGAGCGAAGAAGCGCGGGACAATATGACAAAGCTGAACAATCGGGACAGCAGGGCGGCGCGAGGCAGTGGCGCGGGCAGCGCGGCCAGCGCGGGTGGCGCCGTCCGAAATTCAGGAATCTGCACCGAGGGGGTTATCGGACGGAATCTGGCGCGGGGCCCTGGTGCCGTTCTCCTGGGATTTGTCGACGACCCGTGAACCGGTGATCCGCGCGACTACCCCCACCACCTCGGGGAGGCGTCGACCGCGGCCGTCACGAACCTCGGATCAAAATCGGACAGCTGGCGCACCCCGCTCTGCAGGCACGCGATGAACGCGATGCCCGCGCCGCCGGCCGCAAGCGCGTCACCCGGCGAGTCACCCACGTAGACGCACTGCGCCGGCGTCAATCCGGTCTGATCCAGCAGCTCATCGAACGCCCGCGGGTCCGGCTTGCCGAAACGCGTGTTGCCCCGGTGATAGACCGCGCTGATCCGGGACGCGAGCACATGATCGGGAGCGACCATATGCCGCACCTCGGCCTCGGTACGCGAGGTGAGCAGCATCACCGCGTACCCACGCAAAAGGAGCTCGTCGAGCGCCCGCAGGTTCACGGCCGGGATGACGTCGAGCAGCCCGTCGTCCACGTGCCGACTCATCGCCGCCTGGAACAGCGGCCCGAACACCTCGAGATCCAGGCCCGGCGAACGCTGCCGCATCGCCTCCACCAGCGGCGCGCCCCAGGTCGCGAGGTGCAGCGAACGCGGCATCGGCGGACGGCCATCTCGGCCAGGACCTCGTTCTCCAGCGTGAACGAGGCCTCCTCGGTCATGCACAGCGTGTCGTCCACGTCGATGACCACGGCTCGAATCATGATCCCAACTGTAGAACGATCCTCAATTCGGCCAAATCCCCGCCGATTTCGACGTTCGACGGGTATTTCGGGTGCGGAGGGAGGTGGTCGTGGTCGCCTGGTTCCTTCCGATCGCTGTCGTGATGGCCGTGACCGAGACCCTCCTGATCGTGCTGGGTACCCGCACCGGTTTCCCGAACCTGCTGGTCTGGGTGCCCGCCGTGGCCGGGCCGGCGATGGCCGCTGCCGCCTTCCTGCATGCCGCGAAGGCGACCGAGGGCACCCTGCACACGTTCTGGCGGCGTGTCGGCGTGGCGATGAGCGTCGTCTTCGTGGCCGCGGTCAGCCAGACCGTCGACGTGGCCACGGTCTCGTCCGACGGGATGCCGCCGATCGGCTCGCGGACGCTGCTGCTCTACGTGATCGGCACGATTCTCGCGATCGCGGCGCTGCTGCGGCTGCCGGGCGGCGGGCGCAGCTGGCGGCAGCTCACCACGGCCGTGCTGGACGTCGCCGTGGTGGCGGTGACCGCCGGGATCGCGGCGTCGCAGTACGTCGGCTGGTTCATGGACCGCTTCGGCGTCAGCACCTCGGCGTGGTGGCTGAACATCGCGATGATGGCGATCGCGGTGGCCGGCGTCGTGGTCGTGGTGAAGATCATGGCGGCCCGGGAGAGCCCGGTGCCCCGGTCGGCGTTGTGGTGCCTGGCGCCGATCGGGCTGGCCGGGCCGCTCTCCACGGTTCTGATGACGCTGCTGAAACAGTGGCCGCACCTCAACGGCAGCGCCGCGGTTCTGCCGTTCGTCGGCCTGTGCGGGGCGGCGGCGGCCCATTTCGGTCTCCGGAAGCCGCCGCAGCAGCGCAGGAGACATCTCGCGATCTACCGGCGCAGCACCGCCGTCCCGCTCGTCGCCACCGGCCTGACCAGTGTGCTGGTCGCCGCCGTGTTCCTGCGTACCGGCCATCTGAGCACCGTCCAGGTGGCCGGCACCGCCCTGTTGCTGCTGCTGGTGGTGGCCCGGCAGGCGATGGCGCTCTCGGAGAACTCGACGCTGCTGGACTCGGTCGCCCACCACGCCATGCACGACGAGCTGACCGGGCTGTACAGCCGCCGGTACTTCACCGCCGCGGTGGCCGCCGTCACCGAGCCGCACACGGTGGTGCTGATCGACCTGAAGGACTTCCGGTCGATCAACGACGGCCTGGGACCGGAGGTGGGTGACGCGCTGCTGATCGCTTTCGGCCAGCGGCTGGAAAGCCTGGCCGCCGAAAGTGCCACCGAAGGCGCCACCGAAAGCGCTGCCAAAAGCGCTGCCAAAAGTGCCGCCGCTGATGCCGTCGTGGCTCGTCTTGGTGGGGACGAGTTCGGCGTGCTCCTGCCCGGACACCCCGAGTTCGTCATCGGGGACGGCTCGATCGAGGCAGCCGGCCACGAGGTCGTCGTCGACCTGTCGATCGGGATCGCCGACGGCACCGACGACCTGTTCCGCCGGGCCGAGCTGGCGCTGCGCGAGGCGACGATCAGCCCCGGCCAGCAGCAGGTCCGGTACGACGCGTCGCTGGAACGCCGCCTCACCCAGCGCGCGACCATCGCGGCCGACCTGCGCCGCGCGCTCACCGCCGGCGAGTTCCACCTGCTCTACCAGCCGATCGTCGAGCTTCCCGACGGCCGGATGACCGGCGTCGAGTCGCTGATCCGCTGGACCCGGCCGGACGGCACGATCGTCTCCCCCGCCGACTTCATCCCGGTCGCCGAGGACACCGGGCTGATCGTCGAGCTCGGCGCCTGGATCATCGACGAGGTGTGCGCGCAGGCGGCCGCCTGGCGACGCCGGCACGGGCCCGACGCCCTGCGCTCCATCGCGGTGAACGTCTCGGCACGTCAGCTGCTCGACCACGGTCTCGTCGACGTCGTGGCGTCGGCGCTCGCCCGGCACGGCGTCCCGGCGGCGCAGCTGACCGTGGAGATCACCGAGACGGCCGTGTTCGGCGGCGGCCGTGCCCTCGCTACGGTCACCGCCCTGTCGCAGCTGGGCGTCAGCATCGCCCTGGACGACTTCGGCACCGGGCACTCGTCGCTGGGGCTGCTGCGTACCTGCCCGGTCGACATCATCAAGGTCGACAAGTCGTTCGTCGACGGCCTCAACGGCACACCTCAGCAGGAGGCCATCGCCATCGCGCTGACCGGCATCGCGGAGACGATGGGCCTGCGTACCGTCGCTGAGGGTGTGGAGACGATCGAGCAGGCGCAGCGGCTCTTCGAGCTGGGGTACCGCTTCGTCCAGGGCTTCCACTTCGCGCGCCCGCTGCCACCGGCCGGGATCGACGCGATGCTCGAGCAGGCGCACCGGCTCGCCGCCTGATCTTTTCAAAGTCGCTGAGCTGGCAACACACGACCCTGGCGAGGCACTATCGCCGGGTGGTGTGCAAGAGTCCAGCGGCTGGGTATTGGGCGGGGATGGGGTTGGCGCGGAATTGAGTGCGGGAATGACGCCGGCCGAGGACCTGTTCGGGGCCGCGAGCGAAACCGGCCGGTTGATGGCACGCCTCAACTGGACCGGAACACCTCTCGGCGCGATCGAGGCCTGGCCGCAGAGTCTCAAGGCAGCGGTGCGCATCGTGCTCTCGTCGCGGTACCCGATGCTGCTGCTCTGGGGCCCAGACTTCACCCAGCTCTACAACGACGCGTACTCCGGCCTGATCGGCGACAAACATCCGGCCGCGCTCGGCCTCGACGTCCGGGAGACCCTGGCCGAAGGCTGGGACGTGCTGCGGCCGCTGATCGACGACGCGATGGCCACCGGCGTCGCCAGCTGGGTGCCCGCCCTGCAACTGCTGCTCGACCGGTCCGGGTACCGCGAGGAGGCGTACTTCAGCGTCTCGCACGCGCCGGCCCGCGACGACGACGGCGTCACGGTCGGTGTCCTGACCGTGTGCAGCGAGGTCACCGATCAGGTCGTCGGCGAACGCCGGCTGCGGCTGCTCCGCGATCTCGCCCTGCCCGACGGCGACGGCCCGGCCGGTGTCGAGCGGACCTGCGCCCGGCTCGCCGAGGTGCTCGCCCAGCATCCGCTCGACGTGCCGTTCGCCGCGATCTACCTGCGTGACGGCAATGTCCTGCGCCGGCACGCCCTGGCCGGCGCGGACGAGCCGGCCCTGCCGCGCCATCTCCTGCTCGACGCCGCGGAGGACGACCCCTGGGGGTTGCGCGCCGCCGCCGGCGGCGACACCACCGAGATCACCAGCGTTCCGCTCACCCTCACCGGTGGTCCCTGGGACGATTTGGTACGCACCGCGGTCACCCACCCCCTGCCCGGAGGCGCCCTGGTCACCGGGGTCAGCCCGAGCCGCGCCCTGGACGAGACGTACCGTTCGTTCCTGCAACTTCTGGCTCAGCAGGTGACGGCGGCGATCGGCACCGCTCAGGCGTACCAACAGGAGCGTGATCGGGCAGCGGCGCTGGCCGAGCTGGATCGGGTGAAGACGGATTTCTTCACGAATGTGAGCCACGAGTTCCGTACCCCACTGACCTTGATGCTGGGTCCTCTTGGCGATGCTCTCGCGGACCGCGCCGAGCCGCTCGGCACCGCGCAGCGCACCCGCGTGGACACGGCGTGGCGCAACGCCACCCGGCTGCTCTCGCTGGTCAACGAGCTGCTGACGTTCACCGGCATCGAATCCGGCCAGTCCGGCGCCAGCCCGCACGTGGTGGATCTGGCACGGTACACGTCGGAGCTGGCCGGCGTCTTCCGGTCGGCGATCGAGCGCACCGGGCTGCGCCTGGTGGTGGACTGCCCCCCGCTGCCCGCGCCGGTCGCGGTCGACCCGGGCCACTGGGAGCGGATCGTCACGAACCTGCTGTCGAACGCTCTGAAATTCACCTTCGTCGGCGAGATCCGGGTACGCCTGGAGGCCGACGACTCGGTGATTCGCCTATCAGTTTCGGACACCGGCATCGGGATCGACGCGAGCGAGCTGCCCCGGCTCTTCGACCGCTTCCATCGGGTACGCGGTGCGCGCTCACGCAGCCACGAAGGCACCGGGATCGGGCTGGCCCTGGTCCGCGAGTTGTCCCGGCTGGCCGGCGGCGACGTCGGGGTGGTCAGCACGCCGGGCGACGGGACGACGTTCACGGTGACGCTGCCGTTCGGGTCCGCTTCGGCCGAGGTTCCCTCTGGGGAGATCGCGCCGGAGCCGCTGGACGCCGCGCGGGCGGCCGCGACCGAGACGGCCGGCTGGATCGACGAGACCTCGCCGGACTCCGCGACCGGCGGCATCCGGATCCTGGTCGCCGACGACAACAGCGACATGCGCGCCTATTTGTCCCGGCTGCTCACCGCCGAGGGCTGGCAGGTGCAGACCGCCACCGACGGCGAGGCCGCACTGCAAGCGATCGGCCGGATCCGGCCACACCTGCTGGTCACCGACGTGATGATGCCGCGCCTCGACGGATTCGCCCTGGTCCGCAAGCTGCGTGGCGACTCGGCCACCCGCAGCCTGCCGGTGGTGATGCTCTCCGCCCGGGCCGGCCAGGAGTCCGGTGTCGAAGGCCTCGCGGCCGGCGCCGACGACTACGTGGTCAAGCCGTTCCACGCCCGCGAGCTGATCGCCCGGATCCGCAACATCCTCGAACTCGCCAGCCTGCGCGCCGCGCACACCGAACAACTGACCGCGCTCGCGGACACCGCCGCGGTGATCGCTTCCGGTCGCGCTCTGGAGGAAGCGTTCCAGACCGCCACCGACCAGGCGCGTGCCCTGCTGAACGGCGTCTCCGCCGTCACCGTCCTGGACGCCGGTGGCAACCGGCCGGTGCTGCGTTTCACCGCCGGCGCCCCGCTCGACCTCGCGCTCGACCTCGTCGAAGCCGAGATCAAAGGCCATGACGGTACGCGGATCGGCAGCATCGCCGTCCGTATCGACCCCGACGCGCCGCCCACCGAGCAGTCCCGCACCATCCTCACGCCGCTGGCCGACATGCTGTCCTCGCTCGCCCAGAGCAGCTGGCAGCTCGAGCACGAGCGGCAGATGACGGTCACCCTTCAGCAGGCGGTGCTGCCGGAAAGTGTTCCGGAACGGGACGGCTGGGACCTGCACACGGCGTACCGCCCGGCATCAGGCCGGGTCGGCGGCGACTGGTACGACGTTGCCGAGACGGCCGACGGCAGCCTCGTTGTCAGCATCGGCGACGTGGCCGGGCACGGACTCGGCGCGGCCGTCACGACCGGGCAGATTCGTAATGCTGTCCGGGCGTACCTGGTCGAGGACCCCGCGCCGGCGCACGTGATCGCCCGGGTGGCCACGCTGGTCGGCCGGCTGCACACCCCGTTCTTCGCGACCCTGCTGATAATCAGGTTCGACCCGCGCACCGGCCGTTTCGAGTGGTGCAGCGCCGGCCACCCGATGCCGGTGCACTCGGCGCCCGGCGTACCGGCCCGGCTGCTCCCCGGCCGGGTCGGGCCGCCGCTCGGCCTGACCCGGGCGTCGTACCGGCAGAACACCGACACGCTGGAACCGGGCGGCCAGTTGCTGCTCTACACCGACGGCCTGGTCGAGGACTTCCCGAAACCGATCGACGAAGGCCTGGAACGCCTCCGTGCCCGCTGCGACCGGGAGTTCGTTGCCGGCCGCCCGGTCACCGCCCTGATCGACGCGGTCCTGGCCGACATCCCGCAGCCCCAGCACGACGACGTCGCGGTCGTCGCGATCCGCCGCCACCCGGCCGCCGCACCGGCCGCCAGCCTGCCCGAGATCGACACGACCTGGTCCTATCCGCTCGGCCCGGCCGCCGCCGCGTCGGCCCGCCGCGACCTGCAGACGGCGATGCGTGGCGACGCGGTCGACCCGGACCTGCTCTACGACCTCCAGGTGGCGGCCACCGAAGCCATCAACAACGCTGTCGAACACGCCCAGCGCCCGAGCCGCCCCGAGGTACGCCTGCGCCTGCGGGTAACCGGCGAACTGGTACGCGTCGAGATCCAGGACTTCGGCGGCTGGCGAGCCCGCCCGCCGGCCCGGGACCGAGGCCGGGGCGCCATCCTGATGAACGCCTACGGCGACGTACGCGTAACCGCCACCTCAACCGGAACCCTGGTAACCATCGAACGCCGCTGGACCTCTATGCCCTGAGGTATAGCCCGGTTTCCGCCCCCGGCCAGATCCGCCGCCGTCGCAGCGCCGGAAGACTTCTTCCCATGTTGAAGCCCTGGATTGCCTACATCCTGATCCCACTTCCGGTGCACCTGGCGCTGACGCTGATGGCCCGCTCCGACCAGTTCGCCGACAGCCCCCTGCAGCACTTCTGGGTCCGGGTAGCCATCGCCGCCACCGTCACCGCCATCGCGACAACCCTCTTCACCCGCCCCACCGTCACCGAAGACCCCACCTGACACCGCCCCCGCCCCGGCTCCGGCTCCCGGGGCGGAGTGGGCGCGCGTTCGGGCCGTTGCGCCGCTCACGCTGCCTGCGTGGCCCTGGCCGTACCGTGGCCGGCGGCAGCTCGAGGCCGTGCCGCATTACGGCATACCCGGATGCCGGGCCTCGCTGCGGCGCTCCCGGCGGGCGCGCCGCCGGGTGCGTGGGAGGGGCGAGCCGTCGTTCCGGCACGTTATTGGCACGCTGTTACGGGTCTGGGCTACGGCCGAGCGGCGTCAGCCGTAGGTGAGGCACGGTATGGCCCGCTCATTCCGGGTCTGGGCTACGGCTCGCGGGGGCGAGGCCGAGCGTTAGCTGGTCGGCGAGATCGGCAGTGGCTGGCTCTCGCTGCGGAGTCGCCGGGCCCCGGCGACGCGGTGATGAGCCACGGGACCCCGGCGACTCGGTGATGAGCACCGGGGCCCCGGCGACGCGGTGAGTTTCGGGTTGGCCGGGCGGCGCTCGAGTTTCGCCATTTCGCGTTGGGTGTTCCGCAGGTCAAGACGCTCCGGAACGGAATCAGGTATCCCGCCGGGGCGGGGCGATGCTCAAGATTCAGTCCAGCTGGCTGTCACTGCTGCTTCGAGCGTTTGAGACAGCAGTGACGGCCAGCCGGTTGAACGGGCTGGCTCTCACGGTTGTCTCGGCGCGCTTGAGGGCGGTGAACTCACACACAACACCTGCGCGTGCGCTCACCGCGTTCACCGCCCCGCAGAGCGGGACGAAACGGGCCAGCAGCGTCGACCTGCGGAACACGAACGCCAAAATGGCGAAACTCGAGGGCGGCGCAACGTCACAAGATCTGCCGCCTCGGCGAACGCCAGCGGGCTTGCTGCTGGGTGGTCAGCGAGGGCGGACCAGGCCCAGGTCGTAGGCGACGATCGTGGCCTGGACCCGGTCTCGGACGCCTAGTTTGGCCAGTAGGGCGTTCACGTGCGTCTTCACCGTTCCGGTGCCGATGCCCAAATCCTCGGCGATCTCGGCGTTCGAACGGCCCTGGGCGATCGCCATCAGCACCTCCCTCTCGCGGGGCGTCAACGTATCCAGACGCGGATCCGGCGCGGCCGCCTCGCTGATCGCCCCCGCGGCGAACGCGTCGATCAGGCGACGGGTGACCGCCGGGCTCAGCATGGCCTCGCCGGACGCCACCGTGCGGATCGCGGCCACCAGCTCAGCAGGCTCGGCGTCCTTGAGCAGGAACCCCGACGCACCGGCCCGCAGCGCCTGGAACACATAGGCGTCCTGGTGGAACGTGGTCAGCACCAGGACCCGAGGCGGCCGCGGTCCGGCGGTCAGCCGGGCCGTCGCCGTGATGCCGTCGACGCCCGGCATCCGCACGTCCATCAGCACCACGTCCGGCTCCAGCGACGCGGCCAGGCCGACACCGGCCGCGCCGTCGCCGGCCTCCCCCACCACCTCGAAATCAGGCTGCGAGCCGACGATGGCGCAGAGACCGGCACGGACCATCAGCTGGTCGTCGACGATCAGGACCCGGACAGTGATGACGGCACCCCCGACGCAGAAGACGACAACGCAGAAGACGACGACGAAGACGACGAAGACATCCCGTCGAGCAACGATCGCATGGCGGTGAGAGCCTGCCGTGCCGCGCCCAGCACAGCGTTCAAATCGCCACGTTCAGCAGCCGCCGGCAGCTCCGCAGCATGCCGGAGAACCTCCGCGCGCAGCCCGTCCGCGATCCGGATCCGCTCGGCGAGCGCCTGAGTCTCGGCGCCGGCCATCGCCAGCGCCACCCCGCCTTCCTCACGGTTCCGGCGCAGCTCACGGCGCCGCCGGGTGGCGACACCGGACCACCAGGACGCGAACATCACCGGAGCAAGCACCACACCGACAAGAATCGTGAAAGCGGCGGTGAGCAGCACGAAATCAAGAAAACCCGCCGAGCCTGATCCCATCATCGTGGCGAGCGCCAGCACCGAGAACACCGTCACCGCCGGCGCGATCCAGGTCAGACCGGGCCGCCCACCGCGATCACCGGCGGCGTGCACCGCGACCAGCTCCGCGCCGGCGCTGAACAAAAACAGCCATCCGAGGTCCTGGGACACGACACCGGTGAAGTACAGCAGCGGGCCGAGCCACGCCGTCGCGATCACCACGCCGAGCACCTGCCAGGGAAAACGCCGACGCCACCACAGCGGCGCCGCGTGCACGACCATCGCCACCAGCACCGGCCACCACACCGTCGCCGGCAGCACCTCCGAGGCCAGGCCGCCGAGCGGCAGCAGCAGGACCAGCAGAATCAACCCCGTGTCGAGCACGCCGCGACTGGCCGCCAGCCTTAGGAACCGGCGGCCAGCGGCGCCGGGAACGCCGCGCGGCACCTGCGCGCTGACAACCCAACCCCCTTGGGTACGCGGACCCGCCCGCAAAGTCCCGCCCAGTGCCGCCGCCCGCTCCCGCATCCCGGTGACGCCGCGTCCACCGCCCAGCCCTGTCGCCCCGGCCGTGCCCGCGCCCGGGCCACGGTCCTCGACGAGCAGCTCAGCGCCGGCTTCCGCGTACCCGAAATGGAGCGTGACCGAACCGCCGGGCGCGTAACGCAGGGTGTTGGTGAGCGCCTCGCGCGCGATGCCATGCATCGCCTCGGCGATGTCGGCGGGTGGCTCGCCGTCCGGGAGGCTGAGCGTGACCTGCTGGCCGAGGGTGCTGAAGTCCTGGGCCAGATCGGACAGCATCGGCACGGTCTCGTCGGCCTCCGAGCCGGCCGGCATGATGGTGACGAGGCGGCGCAGCGCACCGAGGGTGTCCCGGCCGGTACGCGCGGCGAACCGCAACGCCTCGTCCCGCAGTTCCGGGCGCTGATCGCCGAGCAGTTGCGCGGCCTGCGCGTTGACCACCACGGATGTGAGGTGATGGGCGGTCAGGTCGTGGAGTTCACGGGCGAGGCGGTGCCGTTCGGCGTCGGCGGCCTCGCGGTGTGCCTGGCGAGCGGCTTCGAGGCGGCGGGCGGCCGCGGCACGGTCGGAGTTCCACCTGCCGCGGACCCGGCCGAGTGCGGCGACGACGACGTAGACACCGGCCATGATGATCGAACCGAACACTCCCTCCCAGGTGACCACCGATTGCCAGATCGCCAGGCCGGCGACGGACAGCAGCGTGGTGCGGGCCGGTTCCCGGACGGCGACGCTGAAGAGCGCGATCATGTCGGCGACCGCGATGATCGTGATGGCGTCACCCTCGACGAACAGGTAATGCCCGTCCGGCGCGGCCAGGGTCGCCCCGGTGATGCCGGCGGCCACGACCGCGAGGGCCGGCAGCGGGCGTTCCCGGCGCAAGCCCAGCCCGGCGCCGGTCACCAGGGTCGCGGCGACGACCGCCACGGCGGCTCCGGCCGGCACCGGATCGCCGCGCAGCAGCGGTAGAACCGGCCAGAAAACGATCTGTGCGGCGGCGAGCAGGGCGGGCAGGATCCACATGGTGGCCCCACAGTAGAGGCCGCTTCTCTATCCATGGTTAGGGGCCGGTTTCCGACCGCGGCCAGATGTCCGGGAGGTGCCCGCGCGGACAGGATTTGGCCCATGACTTCCTACCATCACCTGGCCCGGCCCGCTTCCTGGTGGCGCACCCTTCTCGGCACTCTGTTCATCGTCGTCACCGGACTGGTGGTGGGTAACGGCGGCTATCTGATGGTCACGCTTGCCGCCGAGATCGCCGGCAAGCCCGAGGTCGACGGGTTCCCGAGCTTCGGGCCGCTCACCGACCTGGCGGTGGCGTTCGCAATGATCGCGGTGTTCCTACCGGCGACGCTGCTGGCGGCCCGCTGGTTCCAGCGCCGCCCGGCCGGGACGCTGTCGTCGGTCGCCGGGCGGCTGCGCATCCGCTGGCTGCTGATCTGCCTCGGCGTGGCGGCGGTGGCCGTGCTGTCGGTGGCGTTCCTGGCCTCGCTGCCCGGCTCCTCCCCCGACGACGCCACTGACTTCGCGGGCTGGGGCCCGTTCGCGACCGCAACGATCGTTCTGCTGCTCGTGGTCCCGGTGCAGGCCGCCGCCGAGGAGTACGTCTGCCGTGGCTGGCTGTTGCAGAGCGTCGGCGCCTGGTTCCGCAGCCCGTGGGTGGCGATCCTCCCGCAGGCCGTCATCTTCGGCGCGCTGCACGGCTGGGGCACCCCGTGGGGCTTCGCCGACCTGTTCATCTTCGGCGTCGTGACGGGCTGGCTGACGATCCGCACCGGCGGCCTGGAGGCGGCGATCGCCCTGCACGTCTGCAACAACCTGCTGGGCAGCGTGGTAGCCGCCGCGTTCGGCCAGCTGACCATCGACGAGACCGCCGCCGACCTGCCCTGGTCGATGGCGGCCATCGACGTCGCGATGATCCTGGCGTACGCAGCCGTGATCCTCTGGCTGACCCGCCGTCGCGAGCGAGGGACGAACGCCTATCGCAGCCTCGCGGCCCTGGCCTCCAGATAACGCCGCTCAGCCGCGTTGGCCGTACCCTTGGCCGCCTCGCGGTAGCACCGCAGAGCCGCGGCCGTGTCGCCGGTCCTCTCCAGCAGGTGCGCCCGCACCGAGAGCAACCGATGATGGCCCGCCAGCCGCGGGTCGTCGTCGAGGGTCGCCAGCAGCGCCAGACCGGCGGCCGGCCCGTCGATCTCGGCGAGCGCCACGGCCCGGTTCAGCCGCACCATCGGGTTGGGCGCGAGGCGTTCCAGGATCAGGTAGAGGGCGTACACCTGCCGCCAGTTGGTCGGGCCCTCGTCAGCGTGCGTGGCCGCGATCGCGGCCTGAATCTGATAGGGCCCCAGCGCCTCCGCGCCGAGCGACGTCCGGGCCAGCTGAAGACCCTCGGTGATCATGGCGCGGTCCCACCGGGAGCGGTCCTGCTCGTCCAGCGGAACGAGGTCACCGCTCGGCGTCACCCGCGCGGCCCGGCGCGCGTCGGTGAGCAGCATCAGTGCCAGCAGGCCGGTGACCTCGCCGTCCTTCGGCAGCTGTGCGTGGACCAGCCGGGCCAGCCGGATCGCCTCCCGGGCCAGGTCGACCCGGTCCACCGCGGTGTACCCCTCGTTGAAGATCAAGTAGATCACGTGCAGCACGACCGGAAGCCGCCTGACGTCGACGGCGAAGGCGCTCCCCTTGATCTTCTGCTTCGACCGGCTGATCCGCGCCGCCATCGTCGCCTCCGGCACCAGGAACGCACGGGCGATCTCCGCGGTGGTCAGCCCGCCGACGGCCCGCAGGGTGAGCGTCATCTGCGACGCCGGGGTCAGGGCCGGATGGCAGCAGAGGAAGAGCAACTCCAGGGTGTCGTCGGTGTCCGGAATGTCCGGCTGCTCCACCCGGAACGCTTCTTCCCGCTCACGGCGTGCCTGGTCGCTGCGGATGCGGTCGATGAGCCGCCGGGACGCGACAGTCATGAGCCAGCCGCGCGGATTGTCCGGGACCCCCTCAGCCGGCCACTGCACGGCCGCCGCGACCACGGCCTCCTGCACCGCGTCCTCAGCGCCGTCGAACTGGCCGTACCGCCGCACCAGCGCGCCGAGGACCTGCGGCGTGATCTCCCGCAGCAGGTCCTCGAAGGCGTGGGCCGTCACACCGCGCCCGAAACCGTGGTCACGCTTCCAGCGACCCGTCCGCGAACATCACCTGGCGTACCTCGACGCCCAACCCCTCGATCTTCGCGTCCGGGATCCGCGCCGCCAGCTCGATCGCCCGTTCCCGGCTCTCGCAGTCGACCAGGTAGAAGCCGCCCAGGAACTCCTTAGCCTCCACGAACGGCCCGTCGGTCGCCACCGTCTGCCCGTTGCGCACGGTGACCACGGCGGCCTGCGACGGATCGATCAGAGCGAGCGTGGTGATCAGCTCGCCGGACTCCTTCAGCCCCGCGATGAACGCCTCGTGGCCGGCACCGATAGCCGCCTGCTCCTCGTCGGTCAACGCCTCCAGCAGCGCCGGATTGATAATCATGCTGATGACGAACTTCATGACTCACTCCTCACGTGAGAGAACCTTCGCCCGGTGGTCGGAGCCATCCGTCCCACCTTGACATCCCGCCCCACAAAATCTTTCGGTCACCCTCAGCGGCCTGCTTCCGCTCCTTTTCGGTACGCGTCCGGGGCGCCCCAACCGCAACCACGCCGCCCGTCAGCCCCCGGCCGCGACCACCCATGCCCACTCCAGGCCGCAGCGCGCCCCACCCATCGCGGCCGGCTGCCGGATTTCTTGAGAGGCCGACGGCCCGGCCCGAACGGCTGTACGCCATGGTCGCCGTACCCGACAGCCGGCAGCCATACGCGACAGCCGGCGTCCGGCTGAACACCACGGTTGCTCAGCTGTTGCTCGTGGTCGTGGTGGAGACCTGTCAGCGACCGCAAGCGCCGGCCGACCCCGGGCCGGCCGGTGCCGCTTGCTTGGTGGCGGGGTTGTCGCGGGCGAGCCGTAGCTCAGATAGGTTTTCGCACCCGAATTACAGGTCTGGACTACGGCTCGATGGCCTGAGCCGTAGTCCAGACCTGTTCTGGGGCCCGGATTACGCGTCTGAGCTACGGCTCGCCGCGACGACTCCAAGATCCGTAGTCCGTGACTCGGGATCTCAGCGGGCAAACGGAGAGGCCCGGGCTATTTGTCAACGCGCCGATCCGCAACCCTGGCAGATCTTGGCGAGCTCGGGTCGCTCGAGTTTCGCCAGTTCAGCATGCCGATGTGGCGCGGAGAGCCGGCTGATCACGGTCGGCTACGAGAACCGGGGTGACGGCCCACCGTGGGCTCGGAGCTACGTGACGCGTGGACGGAAGCGCACGCACGCTCGGTGGGGCGTAGCCGGGGTCGCACAGTCGCGGTCCGTGTGACCTCACCACGGCCAGGGCGTTGACCCGGGCACACGATGGCATTACGTGCGACCTGACCCACCCTGCGACAGGCTTCGCCGCGCGACAGGCCCCGACCGGCCCGACTGGTCCGGCTGGTGCGCAGCGCAGCCGGTCATCGAGCCGGTGCCGGCGTGGTTCCTCTACGAGATTCGGGCATCTCAGGCCATCCGGCACCAGTGAATCCTGCGTTCTGGCCGGCCAGAACAAAGCCGCAAATATCTGAGGCCCGTGCCACGAAACTGCCTGACCCGCGCCGCACCGGACGACCCGTGACCTACGGGCTCCGCGCAAATGGCGAAAGTCGAGGGGTCGAAATGCGGGCGGAGCTTGCCAAGATCGCAGCTAACCGGCGGCTGCGGCGGCGCTGGTCAGGCCTCGCGGGTACGCAACGCGGTCAGCACCGCGGTGACCTCGGGGCGTGGGGTGGACGGGCGGCGGACCGCCGCGGTGATCCGGCGGGTCAGCGGCGGGCTCAACGGCCTGGTCGCCACCCGGTAACGCGGGTCCACCGCCAGTTTCGGGAGCAGGGCGATCGAGCGGCCGTTCTCCACGTGCTGCAACGCCAGCATGTAGTTGTTGAACCGGCAGATCACCGTGGGCTCGAATCCCGCCTCCCGGCACAGCCTCGTGGCCAGCTCGGACATGTACGAGCCGGCCACGTCGAAGCTCCACCGCTGGTCGGCGCAGGACTCCAGGGTCACCGCCTCGGCGCCGGCCAAGGGATGCTCCGCGGGCAGGACCAGCACGATCGCGTCCTCGCCGAGCGGGACCAGGTCGATCGCCGGGTCCAGCTCGGCGCCGGCGAAGTCGGCCGTCGTGATGATGAGGTCGACGTCGCCGCGGCGCAGGGCCGGCATGCTCTCGTGCGGCTCCAGCTCCAGCAGGACCACGGAGACGTCCGGATGCCGGGCCGCCAGATGCGCCACCGCCGGTTCGGCCAGGGCGTGGACCGCGCTCTGGAACGCGGCGACCGTGACGGTGCCGGCCGGCTCGTCGGCCAGGCCGCGCAGCTCCGCCTCGGCGGCGTCCATGGCGGCCAGGATCTCCCGGGCCCGGCCGGCCAGCAGCACCCCGGCGGCGGTGAGCCGGACCCGGCGGCCGGTGCGTTCGATCAGCGCGGTACGCGTCTCCCGCTCCAGCGTGGCCAGCTGCTGGGACACCGCGGACGGGCTCAGGTTGCCGCGCTGCGCCACAGCGCGGACCGTGCCGTACGTCGCCAGGTCGGCCAGCAGGCGCAACCGCCACGGATTGAGGGGCACGGTCAGCGACTGTACTGGTTTGCTTAACAGAGCCTTGAGAAATGTGAGATGGACGCTCCCAGCGATCGGCATTTAGCGTCGATTCATGGCTGACAACTTCTGGTCCGACGCCGAGCGTCACCTGGTCCGCTACATCGGGGCGGGACGATTCGTCCCAGAGATCATCGAGCGTGCCGAGGGCAGCTTCGTCCACACCGCCGGCGGCCGCCGCCTGCTCGACTTCACGTCCGGGCAGATGAGCGCCATCCTCGGGCATTCGCATCCGGCGGTCGTCGCCACCATCCAGCGGCAGGCCGCCACCCTCGACCACCTGTTCAGCGGCATGCTCAGCCGCCCGGTGGTCGACTTGGCCCGCCGGCTCGCCGAGTCGCTGCCCGAGCCGCTGAGCAAGGTCCTGCTGCTCACCACCGGCGCCGAGTCCAACGAGGCGGCGATCCGGATGGCGAAACTCGTCACCGGGCGCCACGAGGTCATCTCCTTCGGCCGGTCGTGGCACGGCATGACGCAGGCGGCGGCGAGCGCCACCTACAGCTCAGGGCGCAAGGGGTACGGTCCGGCGGCCCCCGGGAACTTCGCCATCCCCACCCCCAACGCCTATCGGCCGGACTTCACCACACCGGACGGGGAACTCGACTGGCGGCGGCAGCTGGAGTTCTCGTTCGAACTCTTCGACGCCCAGTCGGTGGGCAGCCTCGCCGCCTGCATCGTCGAACCGATCCTCAGCTCCGGCGGGGTGATCGACCTGCCGCCCGGATACCTGGCGGCGCTGCGCGACAAGGTGCACGAGCGCGGCGGCCTGCTGATCCTCGACGAGGCGCAGACCGGCCTGTGCCGCACCGGCGAGTGGTACGCGTTCCAGCGGGACAACGTGGTGCCCGACATCCTCACGCTCTCGAAGACGCTCGGCGCCGGCCTTCCGCTCGCCGCGGTGGTGACGAGCCCGGAGATCGAGCAGACCGCGCACGAGCGGGGATACCTGTTCTTCACCACCCACGTCTCCGACCCTCTCGTGGCCGCGGTCGGTAACACCGTCCTCGATGTATTGGAGGCCGATCAGCTGGACAAGCAGGCTGCCCTGCTGGGGGCGTACACAAGGAAGGGTTTGATCGAGATCGCGGACCGGCACGCCGTGGTCGGGGACGTGCGCGGCCGGGGTCTGCTGGTGGGGCTGGAGCTGGTGCTCGATCGCCAGAGCAAGCGACCGGCGGACGAGATGGGCGCGGCGGTCACGCAGCGCTGCCTGGAACTGGGCCTGCACATGAACGTGGTGCAGCTGCCCGGCATGGGCGGTGTTTTCCGGATCGCGCCGGCGCTGACGTCGACGACCGAGGAGCTGGATCTCGGCCTGGAGATCCTCGACCAGGCGATCGGCGACGTGGCGCCCAGATTCACCTGACGGCTGTCCGTTTGGCGACACGTACCCCAACGGTGCATTGACACCCGTGATGGCTGGGCGCAAGGCTGATGATCGAGCCACAGGGGAGGCCTGGGATGGGTGGATTCATCCTCGGTGCAGCCATCGCGCTCTTCATCGGGATGCGACTGGCTCGCCTGATCGACGGCAACAAGGGCGCTCGCGCCGGATACAAGAAGGCCAAGGGCACCGACCTGGCGGGCGCACGCAAGAAGGCGAACGGCGCGTTCTTCGCGCTGATGCGCTTCGCCTTCCTGCTTATCCTCGTGCTTGCCGCGGTGCTATACGGCTGGATCAGCGCCAACGCGGCGTGATGCCCGGCCGTCCTCCGCGGCGGACAGCAGCGGCCGCAACGACAACGCCAGCAGCGACGCCAGCAGGCATCCGACGACCATCGCAACCACCCAGATCGTTCCCTGTCCGGCGCCGATCAACGGGCCCGCGGTCACCGGCCCGATCACCGAGCTGATGCCCATCAGCATCGTGGTCGAGGCGTTGTACCGCGCTCGCAGCTCGTCGGAGGCGAGCACGTTCGTCACGGCCGGCATGACCGGTTGCAGCAGCGTCTCCCCGCAGGCGAACACGGCCGCGCAGGCGATCACGCAGAGCGCCGCGACAAGTGATCCGCCGCCGGCCAGCCCGCCGACGCCGAGGATCACCCATGACGTGGCGAAGACGACGCCGACCAGGCTCAGGGCGCTGGTCCGGCTGCGGCCTTCGAGGCGTTTCACCACCAGGAGCTGGGCGGCCACGATCGTCACCGTGTTGGCGGCGAGTGCCCAGGCGACGATCTTCGGGGACACTTCGGCGACGCGTACGGAATAAGCGGCGAAACCGACCTCGATCTGTGCGTAACCGCAGGTACTGAGGAAGAGCGCGAACAGCAGCAGCCGCCGGAACGGCCGGTTGCGCAGGACGGTCAGATAGCCGCCGCGCTCCTGCTCGCCAAGAGCGCGCTGCGGCGGGGCGTGCCCGACACCGCGCAGGAGCAGCAGGATCGCGGCCGGCACCAGATAGGTCACCGCGTCGACCAGGTAGACCGCTTGGAACGTGGCCGGCCGGCTGGTGTCCACGATCGCGCCGGCGATCAGGCCGCCGACGCCGATACCCAGGTTGATCAGCATGAACTGCAGCCCGAACGTGCGCTGCCGCTCGTGGTCAGCGGTCAGCGAGGCGAGCAGCGTGGCACCGCCCGGCCAGGTCGGCGCTCCACCGGCGGCCATCACCGCGAGCGCCGCGACGACGGCGGCCGGGTGGTCCGCCAGAGCCAGCACCACGGTGCCGGCGGCCTGGGCCAGAAACCCGGGGATCATCACGCGGCGGGTGCCGAACCTGTCCATCAGCGTGCCGCCGAGCGGCGAACAGATCAGCAGGACCGCGCCGAACCAGCCGATGGCGAAACCCGCGCTGGCGTCGCTGAATCCGCGTACCCCGGTCAGATAGATGAACAGGAACGGCAGGGTCAGGCCGCGCCCGACCGACGAGACGAGAACGCCGGTCAGTAGCCAGCGTGCTTCGCGGCGTTCAGGGAGGGTTTCATGGAGGGTTTGGCGCAACATGAACCGGATTCTGCAGTAAACATCGGACGTTTCGCGCCCCGATTAACGGAAGGCGTGTGGCAGGATCGGTCACCGTGCCGATGAGTCGCCGAGGGATCCTGGGTGCTGCCGCCGGTGTCGCGCTGGTGTCGGGGTGCGGTCAGAGCGCAAGCGCCCGGCGCTTTTCCAGCCTTTCCGAAAAATCGGAAAGGCTGCCCGAGGCTGCGGCGATAAAAGCCGACTACACCGCTCCTCTGAAGACCGTCCTCACGAAATACCTCACCACCACCAAAGCCAACCCCCGGCACCCCACCTACGCCGGTGCCGTAGCCGTGGTCCTTCAGGATGGCAAAGTAGCCGCCAAGATCGCCGTAGGGAACGCCCTCCGCTACAAGGCCGGCCCCATCGAACTCCCCGCCGCCAAGCGCGTGGGCATGCGCACCGACTCGATCTTCGACCTGGCCTCCCTCACCAAGGTCTACACCGCGATCCTGCTGCTCCAGCAGGTTGAGCGCGGCACCGTCGACCTCGACGCCCCCGTGATCGAATACCTCCCCGGATTCACCGGCAAGGGCAAGAGCAAGGTCACGGTACGCATGCTGCTGACCCACACCAGCGGCCTGCCGGTCGGCGCGAATGTGAAGAACGTCCTCGGCACTCCCCTGGTCGCCGGTGCGACACCGGGCAGAACGTTCCGCTACACCAGCACCGGTCTGATGGTCGCCGCCGAGCTGGTCGAGAAGACCACCGGCACCAGCCTCGACAAAGCGCTCAAGATCGGCATCACCGGCCCGCTCGGCCTGTCCACCACCGGCTTCACCCCGCTGAAGTGGCTGTCCAAAGCTGATCAGGCCAAGCGCCTGGTCGCCACCGACGCGCGCAG
Source organism: Actinoplanes sp. CA-015351 (assembly GCF_050955685.1). Lineage (NCBI taxonomy): Bacteria > Bacillati > Actinomycetota > Actinomycetes > Micromonosporales > Micromonosporaceae > Actinoplanes > Actinoplanes sp. CA-015351. The sequence continues at coordinate 3,422,916 of NZ_CP192102.1, read as the reverse complement.
CTCCCGAGGCCTGCTGCGCGGCATCGTCCACGACGACGTCGCCAACAGACTGGGTGGCGTGATCGGCAGCGCCGGCATCTTCGGCACCGCTCACGAGGTGGCGGTCATCGGTCAGCTGCTACTGAACGGCGGCACCTACAACGGCAAGCGCATCCTGGCCGAGACCACCGTGAAGCAGATGCTCACCAACCAGAACAGGGGCCTGCCCGCGGTCGACCCGGACCGTCCCGGCAGACCGTCGGACCACGGCCTCGGGGTGACACTGCGGCAGCCCTGGTTCATGGGCAAGCTGTCCACGCCGTCGACGTTCGGCCACACCGGCTTCACCGGCACCTCGCTGCTGGCCCATCCCGGACATCGCCTGGTCCTGGCGCTGCTGACCAACCGCGCCCACCCGAACTGGAGCTGGGCCAACCCCGATCCCATGCGCGCCGAGGTGGCAAACGTCCTGGCCCAGCACCTCTGACCCCGGCAGGACAGGGCTGCCGGGGCCGATTTCTCCGGTTAGCCGGATCAAGTCCGCTTGGCAGTGCGAACGTGAGTCGGTGACCCGTTCTCGCTGGCTGACCGATCGGCGCGTCGGCACGAAGATCATGTTCGCGGTGCTGGTCGTCGCGCTGCTCGGCGTCGCCGACGGCCTGTTCGCGATGGGCAGCCTCGGTGAGACCAACGACCAGGTGAAGGCCGGTTATCAGCACAGCCTGGAACTGGAGACGATCGGCAACCTGCGCAGCGCGGTGAACCGCAGCTGGCTGGCGGTCAGCGACGGCCTGCTCGCCACCGACACCGCAGCCCGGACCACCGCGACCGAGGCCCTGGCCGCCGCCGAGGACGACGTCGACGGATACGCGGACACCTACGACGGGTACCCGATCGACACCGAAGCCGCCGGTGCACTCACCGCGTTCCGTACCGCCTGGTCCAGCTATCGCGACGTTCTGGAGAACACTCTGCTGCCGCTGGCCGCGACCGGCACCCGTACCCAGGTCAACGCGGTCCGCACCGAGCAGATCGCCCCGCTCATGACCGAGGTACGCACCCAGCTCACCGCCCTCGCCGACCTGACCGTCGCGGGCACCGCCGAGCAGGAGAGCAGCGCGGAGAGCCTGTACCAGTCCACCAAGTGGCGGGTCACGATCATGCTGAGCCTCAGCGCGCTGATCGGCGTGGCCCTGGCGGTGTCGACGAGCCAGATGATCGTACGCCCGCTGTCGCGCTGCGTGGCCGTGCTGCACCGGATCCGCGACGGTGACCTGACCGCCCGCGCCGACGTCGCCGGCAACGACGAGGTGGGCCAGATGGCCGACGCCCTGAACCACACCGCCGAGGCGATGGACCAGATGGTCGGCCGGGTACGCGACAGCGCCGACGTCCTGGCCTCCGCCTCCGAGGAGCTCTCCGCCGTCTCGTCCGAACTGTCGGTCTCCGCCAAGGAGACGTCCGCACAGGTCAGCACGGTCTCCGAGTCGGCCGGGCGGGTGTCCGACGGCGTACAGGCGGTGTCGGCCGGCGCCGAGGAGATGGGCGTGTCGATCCGGGAGATCGCCAACAGCGCGAACGAGGCAGCCGGCGTCGCCGCCGACGCGGCCCGCACGGCCGAGACCACCAACTCCAGCGTGGCCCGGCTCGGTGAGGCGTCCACCCAGATCAGCACGGTCGTCGCGCTGATCACCTCGATCGCCGAACAGACGAACCTGCTCGCCCTGAACGCCACGATCGAGGCGGCGCGGGCCGGCGAGATGGGCAAGGGCTTCGCCGTTGTCGCCGCCGAGGTCAAGGATCTGGCTCAGGAGACCGCCCGGGCCACCAGCGAGATCACCGCCCAGGTCGCGGCGATCCAGGCCGAGTCCGACGGCGCGGTCCACGCCATCGGGCAGATCGCCCAGGTCATCGCCACGATCAACGACTACGCCACGACGATCGCCGCCGCGGTGGAGGAGCAGACCGCCACGACGGCCGAGATCGCCCGCAGCGTCGGCCAGGCCGCCGAGGGCGCGCACGCGATCGCCGACAACATCGCGGGGGTCGCTCAGGTCGCTCAGCAGGTCACCTCCGGTGCGTCGGACACCCGGAAGACGGCTGCCGAGCTGGCTCGGACGGCCGCTGATCTTCAAGCCACGGTTTCCGCGTACCGAACCTGACGCTTTTTGAATCTGACAGGCAGTGACAGTTCCTCCCAAGAATGATCACCGCGGCCTATCGTCGGGCCGGTGACTGTCCGAGACGAGATCCGGGACTTCCTGCTGTCGCGCCGCGCGCGGATCTCCCCCGAGCAGGCCGGGCTGCCCCGGCACGGTGACCGCCGGGTCGCGGGACTGCGCCGTGAGGAGGTCGCGCAGCTGGCCGGGATCAGCGTCGAGTACTACACGCGCCTGGAACGCGGCAACGCGCGCGGTTACTCCACCGAGGTCCTCGAAGCCGTCTGCCGGGCGCTGCAGCTCAACGACGCCGAACGCGAGCACCTGTTCGACCTGGTGCAGACCCCGGCGGCGCCGGATCCGGCCAGCACGGTGCGGCCCGGTCTGCAACGCCTGCTCGATGCGATGACCACAACGCCCGCATACATCTGGAACCGCCGCCTGGACATCGTGGCCGCCAATCCGCTCGGCCGTGCCCTGTTCGCGCCGCTCTTCGACAGCGCGCTTTTCGACGGCCCGCTTTTCGACGGCCCGCTTTTCGACGGCCCGCTTTTCGACGGCCCGCTTTTCGCCGGCCCGCTTTTCGCCGGCCCGCATCGGCCGGTCAACCAGGCCCGGTTCCTGTTTCTCGACCCGTCCGCGCCGGTGTTCTTTCCCGAGTGGGAGCTGCTCACACACGATGCCGTCGCGGTGCTGCGCACCACTTCCGGTCGCCAGCCCGGCGACGATCGGCTGGCCTCCCTGGTGGCCGAGCTCGCTGCGGCCAGCCCCGCTTTCCATGATCTTTGGAGCGAGTACGACGTACGGCACAGGCGCACCGGTGTGAAGCACTTCAATCATCCGGTGGCCGGGCCGATGACCGTCGACTTCGAGTCGATGACCCTGCCCACCCACCCGGGCCTGCGCCTTTCCGCAGGAACCGCCGAACCGGGGTCGCCCTCGGCGGCAGCGCTGCAGTTCCTCGCGAACTGGGCACCAGCTATGACGACAGGATCAGAATGACAAAATCCGCACTGCTCGTGATGGACGTCCAGCTGGCCGTGGTGGCCCGTTACCCGGACCCGGACTATCTGCCCCGGCTGCGTACCGTGATCGCCGGGGCCCGGGCGGCCGGCCTGCCGGTGATCTACCCGGTGGTGGGTTTCCGGCCGGGAGCGCCCGAGGTGGACCCCCGCAACCGGATGTTCGGCGGGCTTCGCGGCCGCGACATCCCGGCGGCCGCGAACGACGTGCACCCCGAGGTCGCCCAGGAGCCTGGCGACATCGTCGTCACCAAGCGGCGGGTGTCCGCGTTCGCCGGCAGCGACCTGGACATGCTGCTGCGCGCCCAGCGCATCGAACACCTGGTGCTGACCGGCATCGCCACCAGCGGCGTGGTCCTGTCCACGCTGCGGCAGGCCGCCGACCTGGACTACGAGATCACCGTGCTGGCCGACGGCTGCCTCGACAACGACCCCGAGGTGCACGCGGTGCTGACCGAGCGGGTTTTCCCGGCACAGGCCGAGGTGCTCACGGCCGGCAGCTGGCTGTCAGCTGTCTCCCCTGCGGTGGCGTAACACCAGCACCACGACGACCGTCACCGCGGCCAGGTCGGCCACGATCAGCGCCGCGGTCGGTCCGAGGAACAACCCGACGAACGGCAGCGCCAGGAACACGGTCACCAGCAGCAGCGGCACGATCGGGAACGGGCGGTCGCGCGGGGCCCGCCGGGCGCGCATCCGGCGGGCGAACGCCGGGTCGCCGGTGACCAGCCGCTGCTCGATCTCCGCGAGTGCGCGGCGATCCTTTTCCTCCAGCATGGCTACAAGCACTACCACCGGGGACTAGGAAATGGTCTGGATGCGGGGATCCAGCCCGAAATGCGGTGAGACAAGCCTATAACAGGGGGTGAGCTAGAGATCTTCGTGTGCCAAGCTGAGGAGCTTGCATGACCACCGTCGCCCCACGGCCGACCGTTACACGACCCCGAGCGGTACGCCGGCAGGTGAAGGGTTCGGCCCTTGCCCGGATCATTCGCACCACTGATGCGAAGCAGATCGGCATCATGTACATGATCACCTCGGTGATCTTCTACATGGTCGGCGGCCTGATGGCGCTGCTGATGCGCGCGGAGCTGGCCCGCCCGGGCATGCAGATCCTCTCGCCGGAACAGTTCAACCAGCTGTTCACCATGCACGGCACGGCGATGCTGCTGTTCTTCGCGACGCCGATCGTGTTCGCGTACGGCAACTACGTCGTACCGATCCAGATCGGCGCGCCGGACGTGGCGTTCCCCCGGCTGAACGCGTTCGCGTACTGGCTGTACCTGTTCGGCACGCTGACCGCGATGAGCGGGTTCATCACACCGGGTGGCGCGGCCGACTTCGGCTGGTTCGCGTACTCGCCGCTGAGCGACTCGCTGCACTCGCCCGGCATCGGCGGCAACGCCTGGGTCGTCGGCCTGGCGATCTCCGGCCTCGGCACGATCCTCGGATCGGTCAACCTGATCACCACGATCCTGACCCTGCGCGCGCCCGGCATGACGATGTTCCGGATGCCGATCATGTGCTGGAACATGCTGGTCACGGCGCTGCTCGCGGTGATGGTCTTCCCATTCCTGGCGGCGGCGCTGTTCGCCCTGGCGGCCGACCGGGTGCTCGGCGCGCACGTCTTCGACTCGGCGACCGGCGGGCCGATGCTCTGGCAGCACCTCTTCTGGTTCTTCGGTCACCCCGAGGTGTACATCATCGCGCTGCCGTTCTTCGGCATCATCACCGAAGTGGTGCCGGTCTTCAGCCGCAAGCCGGTCTTCGGTTACAAGGGCCTGGTCGCCGCGACCCTGCTGATCGGCGCGCTGTCGATGAGCGTGTGGGCACACCACATGTTCGCCACCGGCCAGGTGCTGCTGCCCTTCTTCAGCTTCCTCAGCTTCATGATCGCCGTACCGACGGGCATGAAGTTCTTCGTCTGGATCGGCACCATGTGGCGCGGCCAGATCAGCTTCGAGTCGCCGATGCTGTGGGCGGTCGGCTTCATGGTCACGTTCCTGTTCGGCGGCCTCTCCGGCGTGCTGCTGGCGGCCCCGCCGATCGACTTCCACGTCTCCGACTCGTACTTCGTGATCGCGCACTTCCACTACGTGCTCTTCGGCACCATCGTGTTCGCCGTGTTCTCCGGCATCTACTTCTGGTTCCCCAAGATGTACGGCCGCTACCTGGACGAACGCCTCGCCAAGATTCACTTCTGGCTCACCATGATCGGCTTCCACAGCACGTTCCTGGTCCAGCACTGGCTCGGCACCAAGGGCATGCCCCGCCGGTACGCCGACTACCTGCCGTCCGACGGGTTCACCTTCCTGAACACGTTCTCCTCGATCGGCTCCTTCATCCTCGGCATCGCCACGCTGCCGTTCGTCTACAACGTGTGGAAGTCCTACAAGATCGGCGTCGTGGTCACCGCGAACGACCCGTGGGGTCACGGCAACTCCCTCGAGTGGGCCACCACCACCCCGCCCCCGCTGCGCAACTTCGACCACATGCCCCGGATCCGCTCCGAGCGCCCCGCCTTCGACGAGAAGTTCCCGCACCTGGCGGCCGGCGAGCAGTCCCTGGCCGGCCCGCCCGAGGGCGGCGCCCGCCCGCTGACCTCGGAGTCCGACGGCGGCGCCACCTACAAGGAAGACCGCAGCGGCCGCAAGAAGCGCTGACCCGCCCACCTGCGTCAGGCGGCTGCCCGATCCGGGCGGCCGCCTGACGCGTTCCCACAGCCGAAGTTCCCGGCCCAGCCCGGCCCAGCCCGGCGCGGCCCGGCGCGGCCCGGCCCAGCCCAGCGCGGCCCGGCCCAGCCCAGCCCAGCCCAGCGCGGTGTGTTGATTTAGGGTTCGATCCGCACCCAATGTCCACACGCACGCGACGAAACGGCTGCTGCGTGTCGACTCCAGGTTCGAATCGAACCCTAAATCAACACGCTGTCGAGCTGTCGAGCTGTCGAGCTGTCGGGCTGTGGCGGAGTCGGCTCCGCGGAGCGCGGTTCACCGGAGTGTTTTGTCGCTCTGCGTGCCGTGCACGCGGGCATCACATGCCGATCTTGGAAACTGAGGGTGCCTGGAGGCCCCACCATGCTTCATACATCGGCTACCGGCCTGCCTCGCCCTGACAGCGCGTAACCCTCCGCAACTAGGAGCTTCCAAGATCGCGGATCGGCTGCCTCGGCCCGCTCCACGCAACAGTGACAGCCAGCCAATTCAGTGGGCGGCATCGTGGGCCGGCGCGCCGGCGATCAACAACGGTCGAGCCGCCTCTCGACGTGCGGCCACTCCGCGGTCTTTGAGGCTTCTGACTGCGGAGTGTTTCTCATCGTCACGGCGAGGCGAGCCGCGGGCACGACATACAGAGCGACGAAGCAGGTCGCCGGCGACCTCGAACCGCCGCTCTGCAGGGCGGCTCCGCCGCAGCCCCAAAGCGGGGTGCGATGCGAACCTGAAGTCGACACGCAGCAGCCGTTTCGAGGCGAGCGTGTCGACACCAGGTGCGGATCGCACCCTAAGTCAACACACTGGATGGGACGTCTAGGCTGGTCTTGTGGGTGGGAACGATGCGAGCGCTGCCGGCCTGACCTATGCGGAGGTCGGGGCGACCCGCGACGACCGGATGCCGGCCGGGTACGCGCATGTGGAGCGTGACGTCTCGATCGGCAGCGGGCAGGCGGTGTTCGAGAAAGCCGTCGACGCGGTGTTCAGCTGGCAGATGCACCGGGGCGCGGGGCTGCGGGTCAGCGCCGGCACCCCGAGAGCCGCGGACGGCGCTGTCGTGACACCCCGCGCGGGGTTCCTCAAGATCCCGTGCCGGGTCGTCTACACGATCGAAACCGGCAACCGGCGTGGGTTCGCCTACGGGACTATGCCGGGGCATCCGGAGCGTGGCGAGGAAGCGTTCATGGTCGAGCTGACCGCGACGGGTGACGTCCGCGTCCAGATCAGGGCGTTCAGCCGGCCGGCCACGCTTCTCGCGCGGGCCGGCGGTCCGTTCACCCGCATGGTCCAGGAGTTCGTGACGGACCGCTATGTGAAAGCGGTCAGGGCAGCTTCCGGGCGATGAGCAGCCGGCACCGCGGCTCCGGCAGAACCGCCACCGTGACGGTGAAGCCGGCCGCTGTCAGGTCGCGCTGCACCGCCGCGACGGGCGTCGTGCGGTAATACATCACGAACGGCGGGCGGATCACCGCGTTACGCAGGCGCATCGCGGTGTCGAAGCCGAGGGTGGCCCAGTGCCAGGGTGAGGTGACCGGTGGCGCTTCCCCGAGGGGCAGCGCGAACACGCCGCCCGGGCGCAGCGCCCGGTGCACGCCGGCGAAGAGCGCGGGTCGCTCGGACGGCAGGAAATGGCCGAGCGCCCCGAAACTCACTGCCAGGTCGAACTCGCCGTCGAACGGCAGATCCCGGGCGTCGGCCCTGACCAGCGTCGCCTCCGGGCAGGCCTGGCCCGCCTGGGCGAGCATGCCGGCGCTGAAGTCGACGCCGGTGATCCCGTCCGGGCACAGATCCCGCAGCACGGACAGCCCGGCGCCGGTGCCGCAGCAGACGTCCAGCCCTTTGCCGAATGGGCCGAGGCCGCTCACATAAGTCGCTGTCGCGTCGAGCAGCGACGAAGGCGTACGAAAGGGGGTGTGGTCGAATTTTGGGGCAAGCAGGTCGTAACCACGCTCGACCGACGACAGCGCCTGCACGCAGAGTTCACGCAGCGACGGACCGCGGGGTGAGAACACGGGCCGAGCCTACTGGGTGATGTCATAGCTGGTGGGGCCGCCACGATCGGCCCGGACCGGCTGTGGCACGGTCTTCGCCATGGATCTCACCTTGATCGTCGGCCCGATGAAGGGCGGCAAGTCGCTGGAAATGATCAGCCTGCTGTCGCCGCTTCAGCATGCCGGCATTCCGCACCGCATCTACCAGTCGGCGCGGCACGGGCGGGACACCGCTGTCACCTCGCGTTCCGGTGGAAGCCTGCAGACCGTCAAGGTGAACAGCCTGGCCGGCGCGGCCGAGGGTGACGTCGAGGTGATCGGCGTCGACGAGATCCACATGTTCACCGTCGACGACATCGCGGTCCTGGGTGTCGCGGTGCGGGCCGGCATCAAGGTGGTCGTCGCCGGGATCGACCTGGATCACCGGGGCCAGCTGTTCGCCCCGGTACGCGCACTGTTCGAACTGGCCCCGGAAAAGGTGATCTATCGACGGGCGGTCTGTGACGTGTGCCGTTCACTGGACGCCACCCACACGCAGGTTCTGGAGAGCGGCAAACCGTTCATCCGGGAGCTGGCACCGTCCACGGCGTTGCCGGACGACGGCACGTACACCTACGAGGCCCGCTGCCGCCGCTGCGTCGTCCTTCCCTGACAATCAGGACAAGATCAGACCCACCTGCTTTGGGTACGCGAGATGCGGAAAATGCCCACCCTCCAGCACCGTGATCTCAAGTTTCGGCAGGGCGCTCCGGAGCCATTCCGCGTACCCAGGGCTGGGCGGTGACGTGGTCACCCAGCTGTAGCTGATCTCCCGGTCGGCAAGGACCGTCAGGTCCTTGCGGCGCTCCTCCTGGATCTCCGCGTCGGTGCTGCGCAAGATCTCCTCCCAGTACCCGAGGAGCAGGTCAGCGCGGGGGCGTGAGGTGCGTTCGATGAGCGCCCAGGCGGCGGTGGGCAGCGAGTCGATGCCCATGCCGTCGAGTAGTTTGTCCCAGATCGGCCGCCAGGCGGGGCTGCGCAGCTCGGGCTCGGCGTCCCTGATCAGCGTGCCGAAGTCGCCGGGCAGCAGTGGCTGATCGAGGTTGACGACGCCGCGCGCGGGGTGCCGGGCGGCGAAGGTCGTGGCGATCACGGCGCCGACGGAGTGACCGACAATGATCGGTGAATCGAGCCCGGCGGCGAGGACGGCACGCTGCACGAGATCGGCGACGGCCGTCATCCGATAGGTGGACTGGCTCGGCGACTGGCCGTGGCCGGGCAGGTCGAGCGTGAGGACGCGGCGGCCGGGCAGCTCGGCCAGCAGCGGCGCCCACTGCCGGCGGTCGAACGTGAGCCCGTGCAGAAAGACGAGCGGTGGTTTGTCCCCCACCGGCCCGCCCAAAGTTCCCGCTAATTCGTCAAAAATCGCCATTTATCTTCTCCAGCCGTTCCGTCGACAGGTCACGTCGTGTGGAGCGGAAAGTTCGGCCTGATGGCATCGCACCGGAACGGGACACCCCGTGCCTGACCCCGGCGCACCACCCTAAACCCTCGCAATCGCCGATGACAGCCCAAACGGCCGAGGTCACGCCAGCAGCTCTCCGATCGCCATGTCGTTGTTCGCGTGCTCGGCGAGGAACTCCATGAGTTCGCGGTGCACGAAGATGTAACTGTCCGCACCGACCTGCCGCAGCTGCAGGCACTGGACCATGTAGTCGAGGAACGGCAGGTACGGGCGCGGCACCACCTGGCGGTACGCGAGCGCGCGACGCATCAGGTACTGCTCGATCGTCTGGGTGCCGCCACCGGACATGATCCCGCAGATCAGGACGACAAACGTCGTCGTCACGATGAGTCCGCCGGTCCACGTCCGGGGCAGTTCCGCGAGCGACGCCACGGCGCCCGCGATCGTGCCGCAGATCGCCCCGGTCATCGCTGCCACGCCGCTCGCATAACGCAGGCAGGCTCGCAGGCGTGGACTCGGCACCTCCGTGCGCACCCTGCCCGATCGCAGCGGCAGGTCGACGAGCCGCCACCCCACCTCCATCGTGACCAGGCTCGCCAGCAGCACGATCGCCGCGGCGCCCAGCCCGTAGATCAGCCCCAGCCCGAGCGAGTTTCGCACGCCGAGGAACAGGCCGGCAGCCGCGGCCACTCCGGCCGCCAGGAACGGTGGCCGCTGCTCCCGGATGCTGAGCCCGAAGAGGAATGTGCTGAACACGGCGCTCGGCAGACTCTCGTTCGGCAGCGCCGGAAGATCGGCCTCGATGCTGCGCCGGCGCTCCTCCGGAAAGACGAGAGTGCCCAGCTCGGAGTAACCGAACCTGCGGTAGAAGTACGGCAGGATCAGCAGGGCCGCGAACGCCGCCGCACCGAACGCTCCCGGAACCCCGAGCAGGTTCCCGCCGATCGCGGCGGACAGCCCGATGGAGACGATGACGCCGACGATCTTCGCGAGCCGGTTGAGCTGCCACAGCAGCACGTCGACCGACCAGTCGTCGGTGACCGAATCCAGCGTCACCACGGTCTGGCTGCCGGACGTCAGATTCTCGGCGAGCGCCGCCAGATAGCCGGCGGCACGCCGGGCCGGATAGCGTGGATCCGCCCGCCGGCGCAGCATGATCCGCACGTACTGCTGGTACAGCCCGCGCCGCCCGGCCTGACCGGGCACCGGGTCGGAACCGTAGGCAAGCATCATGACGCTCAGCAGCAGCGGCGACCCGGCCAGTTCCCACAGCTGCGCGTCGGCGTCCAGGGCCGCGCGCACATGCCTGAGCCGGTCGCCGGCCCGGTCCAGGTACGCCTCCAGCTGCGGCCGGGTGAGCGGCGCGATCACCACGGTCCCGTAGTAGGCCACCCGCGCCTTGAGGGTCCGGTACTCGTCAGCCCGGCAGCACAGCGCACTCCCGACCAGCGTGTGATCGGCGTGGAATCGGTTGATCGCCGTCGCGCACGCGTCGCGGTGCTCGGCCGCGACCTCGTCCAGCCCGTCGAAGAGCGGCAGGATGTTTTGCGAGGTCACCCACTCCGCGGCGAGCGTACGCGGCATCCGGTACTGCTCGGTCAGCTGCTCGACGATCCACTCGGCGATCGGTTGCCGGCGGGTCGCCCAGGCAGCGAGCGGCAGAACCACCGGCACCGGGCTGGTCCGGTCCTGATCGGCGCGTTCCAGCAGCGTGCGGGCCAGCTCCAGCAGCATTGTCGTCTTGCCGGAACCCGGGTCGCCGAGAATGACCACGTTGCGGTCGAGGCGGTCGAAGATGACGGCCATGCCGGTGCCGGGCGGGAAAGCCACGGCCGCACCGTCCGGACGGGCCACCGCGATGTCCCACGGGTGCCCGCCGGTGTGGATGGTGGCGGTGAGGTCCAGCTCGATCCGGGCCTCCTGGTACAGCGACCGCTCCAGCAGGTTCTCGATCCAATAACGACGGACGCGATCGATCAGGATCCGGCGCGCCACCTCCGGATGCCGGACGTCCGGGGCGGCCGGCTCATCGCGTCCGCGCAGCTCGACGACGATGAGCGTGATCACGAGAACGACGGCCGCCGGCCACGCCAGCCAGAGGTACGGCTCCCATGTCTCCGGCAGCACCCCGGTGGCGATGTTGGTGGCGGCCCCGAGCAGCGCTACGCCCAGAACCGACAGGACGAGTTGGCTGCCGCGTTTCACGATGTCATCGATATCGTGCCGGGGCCGCCGCCCACAAGAGCGATCAGTGCGCGATCGGGCAGCCGCCGGTCAATTTGCTGAGGAACTGGTTCGGGTCGTAATAGTGCTCGACCTCCAGCAACTTCAGGTCGTCGTCCACTTTGGCCACGCTCATCCCGAACATCTCGATGGTCTTCCCGTTCGGCTGGTAGCCGTGGTACTCACCGTCGAACGCGCCCCAGTGCCGCCATTTGAACGTCACCACCGGCGGCGGGCTGAGCACCTGCAGAACCTCCCAGTAGAACCCGTTCGGAAACGCGCCGTGGAAGATGTCGTGCTGGCTGTCGAACGACTCCTTGCCGACCGCATAGAACGGCGAGTCTCCGATGAGGACGTTGTAGGAGCCCTGGTCGGCGATGTCCTGCGCGGACGCCCACGGCCCACCGTTGATGTTCGTGCGGAAATGCTCGGTGACCATCGAGACCCACGTCGCCGGGTCCTTCTTGTGCGAGACCTCCATCTCGAAGACCTGCACGATCGACTCGACGATCGCCTCCAGCGAGCCGGGCGCATGGTCGGTGCTGCGCTGCTCCGGCATCACGACGTGCGACAGGTGGTAATCAGGCGTGCCGTGCCGGAACTCGCCCGGGTCGGCGGCTTCCACGACGGCCGTCCGGCCCTGCAACCACAGCGGCGTTTCAGACAAGGGTGTGTCCTTCCAGGAAGGGCAGGGGGCTCCGAGGCGTCGCCTGGTGGTTACCCCCTGTAACTCAGGCGGAGATCACCATATCCACAGAGGACGCCGCATGTAAGGCCGCAAATTCACAGTCAAACGCCTTCTTGGGTACGCATATGCGAGGCAAAACAATGTCGCAACATGGCGGCAATACCCGGTTCTCAGTCCTGACTCGCCTCGGCGACCCGAGCAAGTCTTTCCAGGGCGGGAATCGCGCGGACGATGGCCTCGCTGTCCTCGGCCTCCAGATGGCCGAACAGTTCATCGAGCGTAGCAACGTAGTGGGCGTGCGTCCGGGCGATCACGTCGCGCCCTTCCCGCGTGACCTCGACCAGCACGCCCCGGCCGTCGGCGGGGTCGGGCGCCCGCTGGACCAGGCCGGCCTTCTCCATCCGGCCGACCAGCTGGGTCATCCCCGGCTGGGAGGCGCGCTCCAGCCGGGCCAGATCGGTCACCCGGCCGGGCCCATCGTTCGCCAGGCGGCGCAGCACGGCGAGGGAGACCGCGCTCGGGTTGTCCGGGCTGTCGAGCTGCCGCAGGAAACGCACCAGCCGAGCCAGCACGGGCAGCAACTGTGAGCCACGACTCGTCCCGCCCGGATTTTCCATAACCTCATTATGCATCTAACGTTGCACCTGCCCGATCTTTTTCTCGCCCTTCGCGGAGGTGCCCGGTGAGCGGCAACACGCTCTTCAAACAACCACGAGCGGTGTACGCGGTCGCATTCGCCTGTGTCGTCAGCTTCATGGGCATCGGCCTCGTCGACCCGATCCTTCCCGCGCTCTCCGAGAAGCTGGACGCCACACCCAGCCAGGTAAGTCTGCTCTTCACCAGTTATCTGCTGGTCACCGCGGTGGCGATGCTGTTCACCGGCTGGGTCGCCAGCCGGATCGGCGCCAAGGCCACCCTGATCGGCGGCCTCGCCCTGATCGTGGTCTTCGCCGCGCTCGCCGGCCTCTCCGGTTCGATCAACGGCATCGTCGGGTTCCGGGCCGGCTGGGGACTCGGCAACGCCATGTTCATCGCCACCTCCCTCGCCGTCATCGTCGCGTCGGCGACCGGCGGGTTTGCCGGGGCGATCGTGCTCTACGAGGCCGCACTCGGCCTCGGCATCGCGGCCGGCCCGCTGATCGGCGGCCTGCTCGGCAACATCAGCTGGCGCGGCCCGTTCTTCGGCGTATCGGTGCTGATGGCGATCGCCCTGATCGCGACAGTGGTCCTGGTCGAGCCGACCCCGAAACCCGCGCGGCCCACTCCGCTGCTCGCCCCGATCAAGGCGCTGCGGCACCGGAGCCTGCTCACCATGGGCATCACGGCGCTGCTCTACAACTGGGGCTTCTTCACCATGCTCGGCTACGCCCCGTACCCGATGGAGTTGAATGAGATCCAGCTCGGCTTCGTCTTCTTCGCCTGGGGCCTGCTGCTCGCCTTCTTCTCGATCACCGGCGCGCCCTGGCTGCAGCGCCGGTTCGGCACCGCGCCCTCGCTGTACGGCGCCCTCACCGCGTTCGCCGTGCTGATCCTGCTGATCGGCCTGTTCGCCGACGTCCGCTGGGCCGTCATCGCCTGCGTGATCGCGTCCGGCATCGTGGCCGGCGTCAACAACACCCTCACCACCCAGGCGGTCATGCTTGTCGCCCCGGTCGAGCGCCCGGTCGCTTCCGCCGCGTACGGCTTCGTCCGCTTCATCGGTGGCGGCCTCGCCCCGTTCGCAGCCGGCAAGATGGTCGACCACTGGAACATCCACGTGCCGTTCCTGGTCGGCGCCGTCGCGGTGCTGCTCGGCGTAGCCGTCCTGACCACCGGCCACCGCCGCCTCGCCGAAGCCGACGCCACCATGGCCGCCGAGTCCCCGCACGGCTCCGCCGACGACGTGGCGGGCGAGATGGCCGACGAGTTCGGCGGCGCCCCGGACGCCATCGATCACCAGAAGGAAACCGAACGCACCGCCCGCTGACGCATCAGGACCCGTTGCCGGCGGCTGCCTCGCCCGGCGGTCGATACAGTGCGATCGCCAGCTCAGCCGGCGGCGCGTCAGCCGTGGCCCGGGCCGCGAACTCGCGTGTCAGCGCATCGAGCCGGGTCGCGAACTCGTAGAACGTCGCGTCGTCCATCGGGATCCGCCGGATCTCAGCGAGTCGCGGACCGGAGTCGGGGCGCGGCGAATCCTCGACGGAGACACGCTGCGCCGGAGCCTTCCCGGCGACGCCCTCAGCCGGTGCCTTTGCGGAGACGCTCTCAGCCGGTGCCTTTGCGGAGACGCCCTCAACCGGTGCCTTTGCGGAGACGCCGGCGGTTGTCGCCGGCACCACGCCCGGAGCGACCGGCACACCCAGATCACCGGCGACCTCGGCAGACCCTGAAGCTCCCTCCGCCGACGCGGAAAGACTTTCCGCAGACCCCGACGCACCGACCGCCGCGATCGGGGTCCCGCTCGCATCGACCGTCCACACCGGAATCGGGAATCGCCCCGTTCCGGTCCACGTCAGCCCGGGCAGCGGCACCGGGATCCGCAACGGCGGCGATGCCGCAGCGGCCGTGCTCACGTACCGCGCGATCGGCACCCCGCGCTCGACCCGGGAACCGCCGACCCGTACCAGTCCGACCTGCTCCAGCATCTTCAAGTGATAGCTGACGACTCCGCCCGGCAGCTCGAGCCGCCCGGACAATCCCGCCACGGTGGCAGGCCCGGAATGCAGCAGCCCAAGGATCCGATCACGTACGTCGTCAGTCATGGCACACATTGTCGACCTTGATCACTCAAGACACGAGCCGACGGTCCGTTCCGTCCCAAAGATCAAACTCAGCGACCTGTCCTCCACCACGGGGTAGCGGCAACTCTGCCTGGTATGTCAGGTTGAGGCCCCGCTGTTCGTTTCCGAGGAGCCACCATGCCGCCCGGCGATCTTGAGACCGACCGTCCGCACTCGGCCCGCATCTACGACTACCTGCTCGGAGGCAAGGACAACTTCGAGGCGGACCGGCGAGCGGCCGAACAGGCGCTCAAGCACACACCGTTGCTGCCGATCTCGATGAGGGCGAACCGGCGGTTCATGGCCAAAGCCGTCACCTACCTGGCAGAGCGGGGAATCCGGCAGTTCCTCGACCTCGGCACCGGCCTGCCCACCTCGCCCAACCTGCACGAGGTGGTGCAGTCGGTGGCGCCGGAGGCGACGATCGTCTACGTGGACAACGATCCGCTGGTGCTGACCCATGCGCGCGCCCTGCTGACGCCGGCCGGCACCGGGACGATCTCCTACCTGGACGCGGATCTCCGAGAACCGGAAACCATCCTGGGCGACGACGCGGTGGCGAAGGGCTTCGACCTGACGAGGCCGGTCGCCGTCACCCTGATCGCGGTGCTGCAGCACGTGATCGACGACGACCAGGTCCGCGCGATCATCGGGAAGCTGATGGCGCCGATGCCGTCCGGCAGCGCGCTGGTGCTGTCGGTGGTGACCACGGAGAACGATCAGGCCGGCGAGGGCACCGTCAAGACGTACAACCAGAACGGGGTGCCGGTCGTGGCCCGTACCCACGCCGCGGTGCAGGCGCTGTTCACCGGTTTCGACCTGGTCGAGCCTGGCGTGGTCGCGGTGCACCGCTGGCATCCCACCGAGGCCGACCGTGACGTCGACGACGCCGCCGTCTTCATGTACGGAGGCGTGGCTCTCAAGCACTGAGCCCTCAAGCACTGAGCCCTCAAGAACTGAGCCCTCAAGAACTGCGTGCCCCTCGGTCAGTGCTGGATCGGGCCGGGCACGACCTCGGCTCGCAGCCCGTGGCGCAGGAGATCGACGATCTCGTCACCCAGGCCACCGCCGTCATCGCCGCCCCCGCCTCCGTCGCTGGGCGTCGGCATCTGGCCGCCGACCTGGAGGGCGCCGTCGGCCACCTCACCGGACCGGCCGGATCGCTTTTCCCGCCATCCGCCGAACCGCCGGGCAAGCGCACGCCAGCACGGCGCCCACACCACACGGACATCCCACGGTGTGCCATCGGGCGCGGTGATGGAGACCGTTCTCACGCCGACAAGGTATCCGCGGCGCGCAAGCCGGAGAATAAAGGCACAGCGCCTGGCGTTCACTGATACCCGACCGTGACGACCGAGGAGCGCAACGATGAGCACGACCTCCCAGCGCGCTGATGCCGGCTTTCACGCCGGTGAGATCGCCCTGCAGCGGCAGGCCGGCGTCCGGCACGAGGCTGCCCGGCTCGCACCCATGCTGGAGCCCGCCAAGTTGTCCGGTGGGGTGGCCCGGTTCCTCGCCGGGCAGACGTTCATGGCAGTGACCGGCCGCGACGCCACCGGCCGGCTGTGGACGTCCGCGCTGACCGGCCCGCCGGGATTCCTCGACGTGCGCTCCGGCACCGAACTCGCCGTGCACACCCGGATCCGGCCCGGTGACCCGCTGCACGGGATCAGCGCCGGCCAGAAGGTCGGCACGACGGCTGTCGACTTCGCCCGGCGGCGCCGGGTACGGATCAACGGTGAGCTGACGGTGGCCGCCGGAGGCCTGCTGCTGATCGACGTCGAGCAGGCCTTCGGCAACTGCCCGCAGCACATCCACCAGCGCGTGCTCACCCCGGACGGCGCCGACGGGCTGGTCGCCAGCGGAGCCGTGCGCCGCGGCACATCCCTGGAGGCCGCGGACGTCGCGGTGATCCGGGCCGCCGGCACCTTCCTCCTCGGCACGATGCATCCGGAGCGAGGCGCGGATGCCTCCCATCGAGGCGGGCCCGCCGGGTTCGTCGGTGTCGACGACGGCGGTGACCTGTGGTGGCCGGACTTTCCGGGTAACAACCTGTTCAACAGCCTCGGCAATCTCGCCGTCAGCGACGAGGCGGCGCTGTTGTTCCCCGGCTTCGACACGGGCAGCACGCTCCAGCTGTCCGGCACCGCCCGCGTCGAGTGGGGTCAGGCAGGGCGCGTCGTCCGCTTCCACCCCGAGCAGACGGTGGTTCAGTCCTTGTACCAGGGCGCCGCGGGCTCGCACGCGTCCGTCGACCGGGGTTTGGTGTAGTCCTCCTGGCGCAGCCCGATCGGGTTCAGGTTCGCGGTGAAGGAGTCTGACCAGCTGTACTCGAGGAAGTCCTGGATCACCCGGCTGAGCTCGGCGCAGAGTTTCGGCATGTTGTTCGGGATGCCGATGCCGTATTTCTCCGCGCCGTAGTTCAGCCGGCTCGGCGGCTTCAGGCCGAGAGCCTGCGCGTACCCGGCGATCAGCGAACGGTCGTCGGAGACCGCGTCGACCTCACCCGCCTGGAACTCGCTGACGCACGCCGCGAGGGAATCCTCGAGCTTCGGTTTCCAGCCGATCTGGGTCAGCTTCTCGGCGCTGCGCGACCCGTTCAGGGCGCATACCCGGCCGCGCGGGATCTCAGTGATGTTCCCGGCGGCGGCCCGGCTCAGGAACGCCTGGGTGTCCACGAAGTACGGACCCGCGAAGTCGATCACCTCCCGGCGCGGCTGCGAGATCGAGAAGTTGGCGATGACCAGCTTGACCCGTTCCTGTTCGTCGCTGTTGCTGGGCAGGAACCATCCGCCTCGCAACGCGTCGAGCCGGTTGTCGAGCGTGCCGAGGTCCACCCAGGTGAAGTGCGCGTCCGGGAACTGCGTCTCCAGGTCCCGGGCCAGGTCGACGTCGAACCCGACCGGACCCCCGCTGGCCTGGTCGTCGGTGTGCCAGCCCTGATACTCGTACGCCACATAGCCGATCCGCACCTCGCCGGACATGTAGTCGAAGGGATCACCCTCGCGGCGGATCCACCAGGTTGCGGCGGTGGCGACGAGCAGGAGCGTCGTGAACCCGGCGACCAGGCGCCAGGCCGAGGGTGGCGATGGACCCCGGGATGATCCAGTACAGCTCGCCGCGCAGGTCTCCGCCGGGCTCGGTTGTCTCCGGCACATCGCTCTCGGTCACAACAAAATATACAACTCGATGAATGCTTCAGTTCACCCGTAAACAGGTGAACGGTTCCTCACCGAAGAGCCAGAACGCCGAGGACGTGAGGTCGTCGTTCAGGGCGGCGGGCAACGGCATGGCGGAGATCGTGGACGCGGACGTCGGCCGAATCCTCAAGTGGCTGGGGCCATCGCCGACAGAGATCACGACCCCCCGACGTTCCCGCCCGACTCCGACGCGAAGGAAGCCCCAGTGCACCTCCCCCGAAGTATGGCAATGGGCATGACCGCCGCCATGCTCCTAGCCGGCCTCAGCGGCTGCGGCACTCTTCAGGAGATCACCAGCAGCAGCAAACCGCTGCTCGGCGGAACCACGGTCAATGAACCGAGCCCGTCGGCATCGCCGCCGGTGAGCGTCAGCGCCAGCAAGGCGGCGACCCGCGCCAGTGGGCCGCTCGACACCGGCACCGTGACGCACACCCTCAAGCAGGGTGACTTCACCGTGCAGATGACGTACTGGACCTCGGACAACGCGAAGCTCTACACCGCGAGTTCGGTCAAGACGATCAAC
The DNA here is from genome assembly GCF_050955685.1 of Actinoplanes sp. CA-015351. Classification (NCBI taxonomy): domain Bacteria; kingdom Bacillati; phylum Actinomycetota; class Actinomycetes; order Micromonosporales; family Micromonosporaceae; genus Actinoplanes; species Actinoplanes sp. CA-015351. The sequence goes on along the minus strand of NZ_CP192102.1, from coordinate 3,404,217 downwards.
GTGGCCGCCCACATCGAGGACACCGACAGCAAGCATCGCATGTACCTGAGCACGTTCCTGGTGACGCAGGACGACGGAACCCTGCGTGCCCAGGTCACCAAGGACAGCGGCAAGTTCGAGGTCACCCCGCCGTACCCCTACAACACGGTGGTGACGGTGCCGGCGGCAACGGACGGGGCAACGGCGCTCACGCTGACGATCCAGCTCGACCTCCTCGTCGAGACCGCGCCGAAGTCGAACAGCTATTACCGCTCCACCGCGCTCGACACCCTGACTCTGCCGCTGATCAAGGATGGTGCCACCGGATGACCGACAACAGTCCCGGCCTGCGGAGGGCCACGGATCGCCAGATCCTGCTGCCGCGCAGCTCGAAAGCCGGTCTGCTGGCTCTCCCGCCCGCCCTGCCGCAGCTCAACGCGCTGGAGAGCGTCGAGACGCTGTCCGGTGAGATCGCCTCGGCGGCGGCCAGCTCCCGCAACGCCACGATCAGCTGCATCATCCCCTGCTACAACGAGCAGGACTCGATCGCCGACGTGCTGAACAGCATCCTCGGGCAGACCCGTCTGCCGGATGTCATCCACGTCATCATCAACAACACCGACGACGACACCCCGGAGATCGCCCGCCGGTTCGAGGGCCCGCACACGCGTACCGTCAAGGGTCAGGAATTTGAGACGACCGTCTATGTCCATGACATGGGCGTCAACCCGGACAAGAAGGTCGGCGCGCTCAACTACGGGTACTTCCTGTCCCGTGGATACGACTTCATCCTCGGTGTCGACGGCGACACGACGCTGGAACGCGACGTCGTCGAGCGCCTCGAACTGGAGATGACCGACGACCCGCGCATCGGCGGGCTCAGCGCGATCTACAGCATCGACAAGAGCCGGTACAAGGGCCTGATGGCGCGGTTCCTGATCGCCGGTCAGCGGGCGCAGTTCGCGGCGTTCAACATGGACAACCTGCTGCGCGGCCGCAACATGGCCGTGCTGGGCGGTCAGTGCAGCCTCTTCCGGCTGCGCGCGCTGGAACAGGTGATGGTCAGTCACCACCAGCAGGCGCCGTGGGTCCGCGACAGTGAGGTCGAGGACAGCAAGCTGTCCCTGCAGATCAAGGACGCCGGTTACAGCACGAAAATCAGCTCCAGCGCCCGAGCGTACGTCGGCCCGATGACGAACCTGCGCGCCCTGCACGGCCAGCAGGTGAAGTGGAACTTCGGCGCCATCGACCTGTTCTGGCCCGGCCAGCGCGGTGACAACAAGGGCCAGCCGACGCACCCGAACCTGCGGCTGCGGTGGTACGAGAACATCGCGATGATCTTCAACCTCGCCAGCCGGCTGGGCTTCCTGCTGCTGCTGGTGGCGGCGCTGTCGATCGACGCCTTCGTCTTCAACCCGATCTGGCTCATCCCGCCGGCCATCGCGATGCTGCTGAACCTGCGGCTCGCCCTGGCGATGAAGGACAAGAGCGCATCCGACCTGCTCTACGCCTTCTTCGCTCTGCCGGCCGAGCTGTACATGTGGATCCGGATGGGCCACTTCCTCTCGGCCTGGACCCAGTTCTTCGCACAGACCGAGAACGACAACTGGGCCGCACAGGCGAACGCCGAGAAGGGCAAGGGCTCGGCGTACATCATGCCGGCGGTCGTCCTGCTGGCCGTGATGGGCGGCGCGATCTACGCCTGGACCCAGCAGAGCGTGGGCATCCAGTCCGCGATCCTCTCGCTGGGGTGGCCGATCCTGTACATCGCCACCATCGCGCAGTCCGTCTTCATGCTGAGGAAGCTGTTCCGCCGCCACCGCGGCTTCACCGTCTGACGTTCGCTCTCACTGGGCCCGGCCTTCCTCAGGCCGGGCCCAGCACCTTTTCCGGGATCAGCAGTGGATCGTGATGGCGGCGGCCACCAGCCGTATGATCCCCGCCCATGAGTTCGATCCTCGTCGGCGTCGACGGTTCGCCGTCGTCGCAGCGGGCTGCCGCATACGCGATCGGGGTGGCGCTGCGGCAGCGCAGCAAGCTGGTCGCGGTCTTCGTGCGGTCGTTGCCGTCGCCGCTGCTGCCGCTCGCCGACAACGGTGGCAACGCGGCGATCATCGACGTCCAGGCTGAGATCGAGCGCGAGCTGCGGGCGTCCCTGGCCCAGCTCCGGCCGGAGCTGGGCATCGAGGTGGAGCTGATGGTCCGCACCGGCGAGCCCTTCGCCGAACTCGTCGCGGTCGCCAAGGAGTTGCAGGCGGACGCCGTGATCGTCGGCCGCTCGACGAAGATGCTGCACCGGATCGCCGGGTCACTGGCGGTCAAGCTGGTGCGTTACGGCCACTGGCCGGTCACCGTGGTCCCGTAACCGAACGACCCGTGCTCGACGACTACAAGCTCGGCAGCGCTCGCCGCACTCGCCGCGGCCCCTGCCCTGCCCCTGCCCCTCGCCGATCTTGTGGAGTTTGCACGACCCGTTCCCGGGCAACTTCACAAGATCGGCGGGAAGGGCCGCGCGCCGGCGAAGAGCCGCTCGCCGAGCAGGCGCTCAACCGAGCACACGCTCAACCGAGCACACGCTCAGCCGAGCAGGCGCTCCGCCAGCGACGCGCCCATGCGGATCGCTCCGTCCACGTGCTGGAAGCCCAGGCCTGCGATGTCGCTGCTGGCGAACGAGATCGGCCCGACGTCCTGACGCAGGTGCTTGCCGTACCGGGTCAGCGACCCGATGTCGAAGCTCGTCGCGTAGGCCCCGGCCGTCCACTCGTCCGCCATCCACGGGCTCTCGTAGTACGCCACCGGCGACAGCGCCTCGGTCCCGTAATATCCGGCCAGCGCGGCGAGCACCTTGTCCCGGCGCGCGGCGGCGCTCAGCCCGAGCAGCGCGTCAGCCTTCTCGTCGGAGACGAACCCGACAAGGGTCCCCCGGGTCTCGCCCGGCAGGTCCTCGTTGCTGTTGTCGTAGGCCTCGTGGACGACCGAGTACGGGCTGAATGCCGTACCCGAAAGGCCTTGAGCGCGCCAGAACGGCGTCGCGTACGTGATGTGCAGTTTGATGACCAGTCCGAAGGACTGGTGCTGGCGCATCTGAGCGTGCACGGGCGGGAGCGCGGGGCTGAATTGCACCCGGTTGACGAGCGTCGGCGGCACCGCCATCACGACGTGCCGCGCCTGCCAGGACTCACCGCCGGCGTGCACGGTGGCCCCGTCGGCGGACCAGTCGATCCGGCTGACCGGGGTCGACAGACGCACCAGATCCGGGATGCGCTCGAACAGCCGCAACGGCACCTGCTGCAACCCACCGACGACGCGGCGGTCCAGGATGAAGTCAGCGTCGACCAGGTGGCTGAAGCCGCCGGCGCTCGCCGCCATCAGTACGGCCGACAGCGCGGAGAACGCGTGCGTCGGCTTGGTCAGCATCGCCGGGCCGATGTAGAGCCCGATGTTGTCGCGGGCCTCCTCGTCCTCGGTCTGCTCGGCAAGCCACGCCGCGAACGACATCCGGTCCAGGCGCTCGGCGTCCGGGTGCTCCCACGGCGACAGCGGATCCATCTCCGCGGCCAGCCGGTCGAGTTCCTTGGTGAGCCGTTCCATCTCGGCCGACGTCGCGTCGCTGACCGGGAAGGCCTCGCCGAGGAAGGTGCGCCGCACCCCGTCGCGCCCGATGTAGATCGACTCGCCCTCGCGGTGCCGGGCGTAGGTGTCCAGCCCGAGTTCGTCGAGCATGCTGAGCAGCGCGGTCTGGTCCGGGGAGACCCACTGGCCGCCGACCTCGAGGCGTACGCCGTCGACGGTCTCGGTCCAGAGCCGTCCGCCGACCCGGTCGCGGGCCTCCAGGACGACGACCTTCCGGCCGGCTTCGTGCAGCCGTACCGCGGCGGTCAGGCCGGTGACGCCTGCACCGACCACAACCACATCAACGTTGTCATCACTGTTGTTCACACTGTTCATGCCAACCCCGCATAAGTGTCCGGGCGCCGGGTGCGCAGGAACGGGAAGAGGGTAAGCCAGTCTTTGCGCTGGTCCAAGTCCGGGTCGGCTTCCCCCGCCACGCCGCTGAACTTCATCCTCACAACTCCGACCTTAAACGAACGCCATTCGTTTTAGTATGGTGGCCCCACCCCTGGATCGGCAAGAGGAGATGCTCGATGGGCAGACCAGCGACCCCGAAGCTCTCCGTGGAGAAAATCGCAGGTGCGGCCCTGACCCTGGTGGACAAAAAGGGCGAGTTCACGATCGGCGAGGTAGCTGGCGCCCTGGCCGTACGCCCGTCCTCGATCTACAACCACCTGACCGGCAAAACCGAGATCATCGAAGCGATGCGGGCGCTGATTTTCACCGAGCATCCGGCTTCGCTCACGTCGGGTTTCTGGATGGACACTCTGCGTGCGCTGCTGCGGCAGTACCGCGACGCGTTCGGCCGCCATCCCCGCCTGATCCCGATGCTGACAGCGCACACGGTGTCGTCCCCGGACGTGGTCCACATGTACGACGACATAGCCACGGTCTTGAGTGAGGCCGGGGTTCCGACCGCTCAGCTGCTCGACGTGATCACCGTGCTGGACAGTTTTGTGATCGGCTCAGCCCTGGACATAGCCGCGCCGGACCAGGTCTGGAACCCGGCAAACGCCAGGACTCCGTTGCTGGTGGAGGCGATCGAGGCAGCGGGCGAGGGCCGCCCCCGAGCCGACCGAGCCTTCGAGCTGGGCCTGGACCTGATCCTGGGCTCGCTGAAGTCCTTCACTCCACCGGCTGACAGCCACCAGTGACGAAGGCCGAACGGCCGTCATCGTGGGGCCCGCAGACGACTGCCGAGCCGGTCGGCTCGCCGCTGCTGTGGGACCGCGGTACGAGCCGACCGGTTCGGAGCCACTGCCGGCCTGTTCGGAATTACGACAGGGTGCAGCTCACCGTGGGCGGGGTTGCCGCTGTGCCCGTGCCGACCAGGCCGAACGCGGTGGATGCCCCTGCCGCCAGCGCCCCGTTGTGATCGGCGTTGCGGACCGTGACCGGCGGTGTGCCCTGCACCCCGTTCCACAGTGAGGCCACCGTGGTCCCGCCCGGATAGGTCCAGTTCACCACCCAGCCGGTCGCGGCGGCGGTGCCCGTGTTGCGTACCGTCACCTCGGCCTGGAATCCGCCGGACCAGGAACTGGTCGTCCGGTAGGTGGCGGTGCAACCGCCGTCGCCCCCGCCGCCTCCGCCGGCCGCCGTCGTGACGCTGCGTGCCGCGGATGCGGCCGAGACGTTTCCGGCCGCATCCCGGGCGCGCACGGTGAACGAGTACGCCGTGTTCGCCGTCAACCCGGTCACGCTGTATGTCGTGCCCGACACCGTCGCGACCACGGAACCGCCGCGCAGTACGTCGTACGAGGTCACGCCCCCGTCGTCGGTGGACGCGGCCCAGCTCAGCGTGACGCCGGTCGAGGTGATCGCCGACGCCGCCGGCTGGCCCGGGACGCTGGGCGCGACCGTGTCCGCCGAACCGTAGGCGGCGCTCAGACTGATCCCGGTTGTGCTGCCCGCACCGCCGAGCGGCACCTGGTGGTCGAGGCTGACGAACTTGCCGTCCTGCTGCCAGAGAGCCGGCTTGAGCAGCGCGTACTTCTGCTCGTCCCACGTCTTCCAGTCGTCGAGGAGCAGGCCTCCGGTGTCGCCGGAGTTCGGGTTGAGCACCCAGAACGTCTGGTGCAGCCGGTGCTCGACGATCAGGTCGCGCAGCGCGGTCATCCAGCGGTCCTGCCGCTCGTCCTGACCGAGCCGCCCACCCCACTCGCCGATCAGCAGCGGCGCCGTGTCGTTCTCGTGGATGTACAGCCAGTTCGGCCGCCACACGTCGTTGGTCAAGGATGTCTTGTCGAACGGCTTGTCGAACCAGGGCTGGTTGAACACCAGCGGCCCGTAGTCGTGCGGCGAGTAAACGAGCTGGTCCTGATTGGCGCCAAGGTTGACCGGGTAGTCGCGCACGCCGCGCAGGTTGCCGCCCCACCAGTTGTAGTAGTAGTTCGGCGACAGGTCGGGATCGGTGTTCGGCGAGCTCCAGGTCTCGCCCTCACGCGGGTAGACTTCCTGCCCCTCGACCAGCACGAGCACTTCGGGGTTGATGGCGAGGATCCGCTTCGCCGCGGTCTCGGCCGTGTTCTTCCAGTTGTCGACGTCGGTGGAGTTGTCCCACTTGGCGCGCGGGGTGGTGCCGGGCGTGCCGTGCGGCTCGTTCTTCAGGTCCATCGCGACGATCGTGTCGTTGGCCTTGTAGCGGGCCGTGACCCATTCCCACGCCTGGTAGTACAGCTCCGGCGTGATCGTGCCCTTGTACCACACCGGGTGGATGTGGCCGGAGTTGTCGGCCTCGGCGCTGTGCACGTCCAGCAGGACCTTGATGCCGTACTGCTCGCAGAGCGCGAGCCAGTAGTCGAAGATCTGGAGACTGTTCTTGCCGGTCAGCTCCGGGTTCGCGTACGTGTTGACGTTGACCGTGCCGAACGTGCCGGCTTTCCACTCCAGCAGCAGCTGAGTGGAGATCGGCACGCGCACGATGTTGATGCCGCGCTGCGCCATCGACCGGGTGATCTCGGTGATGTTCGCCGACCAGAGCCCATGGAAGACACGTTCCGACGCGTTGAAGCCGAACCAGTTCGCCCCGGTCAGCCAGACCGGGTTTCCCGCAGCGTCGACGATCTGGTTGCCGTCGACATGAAGCCAGTCACTGCCCGGAGCGGCCGCCTGGAGAGCCACCGGCGCGGCCGCTTGTAGAGCCACCGGAGCGGCGGCTTCAGCACCGGATGGCGCACTGGCGCCGGTCAGCGCCAAAGCCACTGCGGCAACCGCCGCGGCAAGGCGTTTCCTTCCTCTGCGCATGAACACAAGGACTCCTCCGGGAGCGGGGGTCGGGGATTCGGGAGCGCTCCCATCGATATCCTGCAATCTCCCCGACACACAACTCAACCTTTTCGAAACAACTGGTTGAGACGGGGCACGAGGGCGAGCCACTCGTCAAAGCCAGCTCCCTGCGATCGCATCTGGAGATCGACCGCGAATACTCATGCCCATGATCGGAGTCGATGAGGTCCGGCGGTTCGCTGCCGCGTTACGGGAGATCCGGCAGCGAGTGTTCGCCGACCTCGCGCCGATCGCCAGTGTTCACGAACGAGACGGTCGAGGCGTTTGACCAATGGCGGATCCACATGTTCCTCACCATCAATGACGACGACTCGCCCCGCCCCGGCACGCCGACCGTCGCCGAGCTGGAGGCGGCGTGCCGTCGCAGCGAGGTCCTCGAAGGAGCCCACCCCAGCGCCCTCGACCTTGTCCCGGCTCACACGTCCGCGACAAGCGAGTATTAGTCCAGACGCCCACGACCAGCGAAAATTAGTCCCAGAAACCGTGATGCACAGCTGTCGCGCTGGGCAGCGGCACCGGTCCGTCGACAACAATCGGCCGCCCGCCCCGGCCGAAGACCTCGCGGGACGGCAGCCTCAGGGGCGGCACACCGTCCTCCTCGTCGACCATCTCGGCCAGATCAGCCTCGGACAGCGCGAACACCACCCGCCCGATCCCCGACCAGTAGATCGCCCCCGCACACATCGCACAGGGCTCGGTGCTCGTGTAGAGCACGCTGCCGGCGCGGACCTCAGCGGAAAGCGCACCGGCGAGACGCACCAGGTTCGTCTCGGCGTGCCCCGTCGGATCGGAACCGGTCACGACGCTGTTGCGCGCCTCCAGCACCGTGCCGTCCGCGGTCACCAGCAGCGATCCGAACGGGTGGTTACCCGCGTTGCGCGCCTCCCAGGCGAGCGCGATCGCCCGCTCCAGATAAGCCTCGTCCGCGGCCGTGATCACACCAGAGGTCACCAGATTCATAAGATCATCAAACCCCGAGGGTACGCACGGACAACGACCGGCCCTCAGTCCCGGGACAGGCCCTCCCGGAAGTCGCGACTGCCCAGAATCAGTTTGCCCAGGAAGCCGTGGATGAGTTCGAGCTGGTCATCGTCGTACTCCTCAAGGGTTTTCGTGGTCAGTTCGGTCAGTGGCCTGAACGCCTCGGCCAGCTGCTCGTAATGCCGGCCCAGTGAGGTGCACGAAGACTCGTCGCCGGTCGCCCGGGTCGCGGCGCCGTTCCACCAGGCCGCAGGTTCCTGCGCGGCACCCGCCTGTACGGCGAGATCGACTCCATCCGTTTCCCCGGCCCGGACGTCGCAGTTGTCGTCAGCCGCGGCGCGGTCCTCAAACGCCGGACCAGCAACGCCAAGACCAACAAGATCCAGACCCTGACAGCGGTACGGGGTGCCGACGGCTGGCAGTTCACCGCCTTCCAGAACACTCAACGCAAGCCGCTGCTCGAATGGATCTCCAGCCGGACCGAACCCCGGATGGCACCCTAGGGTTAGCTGAAATGCACTGTCGCCAGAGCCGCCCCGACGAGCAGCCCCATCCCGTTGGTGGCCCAGTGCAGAGCCGCCGCCGCGAGCAGGCTTCCACTGCGCCGCCGCAGCTCGCACAACAGAAGTCCGGCGAGCGCCGTGAATCCGACCGCCCCGGCCACGGCCAGGACCTGCCCGGCCGTACCGCCGCCGACCGCCGAGCCGACTGCCCGGTTCGCGTCGGCCAGCCCGAGCGACGGCAGGATGTGCCAGAGCCCGAACAGCACCGACGACACGACACTGGCCCATACGGCGCCGCGATGCCGGTTGACCAGCCCGTGCAGCACCCCGCGGAAAGCGACCTCTTCGAGCAGCACGGTTCCGAACGGGATCACCAGGAACGCGGTCTGCAGGACGGCGCTCAGCTGGAGGTCGTACCTGCCGTCCTGGAACGCGGGCCGGGTCGCCGGCACCGCGGCGGCGATCCCGTAGACGACAGCGACGGCCAGGATCGCGCCGGCCGCGTACTTCGAACCGCGCGTCAGGGTTCGCCGGGAAAGGCCGAGGTCGTGCCAGGTCAGGCCGGCGCGACGGCCGAGCAGCAGCAGCCCGAGCGCGACCAGGGGCCCGGCGATCAGGCCGGTGCCCGCCGGGCCGTACTTGTTGGCGACGTTGACCGCGACGAGCACCACGACAACAGCGCCCAGAAGCAGCCCCAGGCGCCGATGCGAGATTCTTTGGGTACGGTCGACAGGCACAGCCGTGAGACGCTACCCGGGCGAACTGGATCTAATCCGGTGAACCGTGATTTTTGTGATTCCAGCCGCTCCGTTGAACTTTCCGGGCACCTCAGCGGACGACGATACCCAGCGTCGCCGCCAGGGCCGGGGCCGCCTCGCCGAGCTGATGCTCACCGATGACCGCGCCTTTCAGCGAGTCCCAGCCCAGTGCCACATCCAGTTCCCGGGCACCCCGGAAGTCCAGCTTCTTCACTGTCGATTTGTGGAACCGGGCCCGCCGGATCGCCGAACCGGGAAACGTCACCCCGATCAGCGTGGCATCACTGAAGTCGACCTCGGTCAGCTCGCAGTCCCGGAACTCGACGTCCTGCAACCGGGCCCCGCGCAGATTCAAGCTGTCGATCTTGCAGTCCCGGATCACCACACGCCGCCACTGCGACCCGTACGCCTGAACCCCGGCAAGCACGCTGTCCTGCAGAAACACGTTCAGCAGCGACGTCTCGGCCCAGCTGCCGCCGATCCACCGGCAGCGCGAGACCCAGACGTCGTCAAGGCGTACCCGATCGAAGTTGCCACCGGCGAGGGTGACCGAGCTCATCGCGCTCTCGGAGAGCCGGACCCCGCCGGCCTGTGGCGCGTCGAGCTCGACGCCGTCGAGGTGGACTTCGCTGTAGTCCTCACCGATCTCCAGTTCGCCGGTGAACGGTTGCAGGTACTTCGCGTACGCCAGCGAGGCGAGTTCCACAAGATCCCCTGTTGCGTAGATCACCCGCTGTCACATCAGGCGGGCGTATTCAGTCCAGTCCACGAAACCGTACGCCACACGAGATCGGGGCAGACAAGATGCGCTTCGCAGTTGCCGGAGGAACCGGCTTGATCGGCCGCCTGGTCGTGGAACAGGCGCGCGCCGCCGGCCACCACGTCGTGATCATTTCCCGCTCGAGCGGTGTCGACCTGACCACCGGCGCGGGTCTGGACGACGCGCTGCGCGAGGTGGGCGCCGTCATCGACGTGACGAACGTGGTCACGTTGAAGCGGGACGTCTCGGTCCGATTCTTCGAGCAGGTCACGCGTACCCTCAATGAGGGTGAGAAACGCGCCGGGGTCGCGCATCACGTGGTGTTGTCGATCGTCGGCGTCGACCGTGTCGAGTTCGGCTACTACCAGGGCAAACTCCGTCAGGAGGAGCTGGCGCTGTCGAGCGGCGTGCCGGCGACGGTGCTGCGCGCGACCCAGTTCTTCGAGTTCGCCGGCCAGCAGCTGAGCAATCTCGGCGGCCCGCTCGCGGTGGTCCCGAAAATGCGTACCCAGCCGGTGGCGGCCGCCGAGGTCGCGACCGAATTGGTACGCCTGGCCGAGGGTCCCGCGCTCGGCCTCGCCCCGGACATCGCCGGCCCGCAGATCCTGGAGATGTCCGCGATGGCCCGCCGTGTGTCGAGGGCACACGGCCCCCGCAAGCTGGTCCTCGGCATCCCGCTGCCCGGCGCCGCAGGCAAGGCCATGCGCACCGGAGCCCTGATCCCCACGGCTGCGGGCCCGCGCGGCACCACCACGTTCGACGAGTGGCTCGCCAAGCGCCCATAGCCTGTGACCGCGGCCGGCGGCGAGCAGTTCCTCTCCCAGGGCGGTGTCGAGGGCCCGATCGCCCGCGACGCCACCGACCTCGGCCTGCTGCTGACCACGATGGCCGGGCTGCTGAGCACCCTGCCGCCTCTGCTGCGCTGAACGGCGGGCTGCGAGACTGGGCGGATGGCGGAGCGCAGGGTACGGGGATCGCTGAGTCAGTCCGAGATCGTGAAGGTGGCTCTGGAGATCGCCGAGGCGGAGGGCGCGGACGCTCTGACGTTCCGCCGGCTCGGCACGGCGCTCGGCGTCGCGCCCACCGCCGTGCTGCGGCATTTCCGCGACAAGGACGATCTGCTGCTCGCGGTCGGCGCGCACCTGCTCGACGAGGCTCTCGACCAGGTCGATTTCGACGAGCCGGATTGGCGTACCCGGGTGTTGTCGCTCTGCCGCGCCACCCGCCGGTCCTATGAGGCGCATCCGCGGGTGGCGCTGCTGATCGCCAACCGGACGCTGCGCCGCGAGGCCGAGTTCCGCGCCGCCGACCTGGTGATCGGCGCTCTGGAACAGGCCGGTCTGCGCGGTCGCGAGGCCGCCAGCGTCTACCGCACGATCGTCGACACGGTGCTCGCCTGGACCGCGTTCGCGGCGGCGTCCCGCCAGGTCGGCGCCGAGATCATGGAGCGCGACGGTCTGGCCTGGAGCCGCGAGTACCTGGTGGTCCCCGCCGACAAGTTCCCGCACATCCGCAACGTCGCCGAGCACCTCGCCGACGTCGACCACGAGGACCAGTTCGAACTGGCGATCGGCATGCTGCTCGACGCCGCCGAGGCCCGGGGCCACAAAAACCATTAAAACCCCTTTTCGGTACGCCCGAAGCACCCCGCTGTGAAACGTTGTTGTGAACAGCGTTGACATCAGTGTTCGGCTGCCGTTTCATCAACGCATCGAAAGCCGGCGTCGAGCCCCGGAGGCAGTCATCGACGGTCAGATAGCCCCTGTCCTGCATCCTGTTCCCGGCCTGGGCGGGAACCCTGGATGCCGAACTCGACCTGGCAGAGCTACTGGGGCTGGGACGCCGCGTTCAGCGTCACCGAGGAGACCAAGAACCCGGGTGACGCCGCCCGGGGCGGATACATCGCCCTGGTCACCATGCTCGGTCTGTGCATGCTCGGCGCCATCGCGTTCCAGCGGGTGATGTCCACCGAGGAACTCGCTGAGAACGGACGCCACGCTCGGTGGGTCGTTCGCGATCGCCGCCGACGACGGCTGGTTCAGCCTCACCATCCCGGCCGTCATCGTGGCGCTCGGGCTGGTCACCGCCGGGGTCGCCAAGTGGCGGCGCCGATCACCCTACTCAGAGAAGGCAAGCGCATGACCTACGCCGATCTGCTGTTCGTCGGAGGACCCGTCCTCACCGTCGATGCCGGGCGCTCGCGGGCTACTGCTCTGGGCGTACACAAGGGAAGGATCCTTGAGGTGGGGCACCGCCTGGACCATCTGCGGGGTCCCCGGACCGAAGTGGTGGATCTGCGGGGGCGGATGCTGCTGCCCGGGTTTCAGGACGCGCATGTGCACGCCGTTTTCGGTGGCCTGGAGATGGGCCAGTGCGATCTGACCGGGACCACCGACCTGGCGGACTATCTGGTGCGGATCCGCGAGTACGCCGAGGCGAACCCGGACCGGGAGTGGATCGTCGGCAGCGGCTGGTCGATGGAGAGTTTCCCGGGTGGTGTGCCGACCGCCGAACTGCTCGACCAGGTGGTTCCGGATCGGCCCGTCTATCTGACCAACCGTGACCACCACGGCGCCTGGGTGAACAGCCTGGCGCTGAAGATCGCCGGCATCACCCGGGACACTCCCGATCCGGCCGACGGTGTGATCAACCGGGATGCCGGGGGTGAGCCGGTCGGCACGCTGCAGGAGGGCGCGATCGGCCTGGTCGGGCAGCACATCCCGGCGGCGACGCAGACCGAGCTGGTCGCCGGGCTGCTGCGCGCGCAGACGATGCTGCACTCGCTCGGGGTGACCGGCTGGCAGGACGCCATGCTCGGTTCGAACCACGGTTATCCGGACCCGTCGGACGCCTATCGCACCGCGGCGACCGACGGCACGCTCGTCTCGTCGGTGACCGGCGCGCTCTGGTGGGAGCGGGACCGCGGCGACGAGCAGATCCCCGGCCTGGTCGAGCGACGGGCCCGGTTCACCACCGGCAATCTGACCTGCTCGACCGTGAAGATCATGCAGGACGGTGTGGCGGAGAACTTCACGGCCGCGATGAACGAGCCGTACCTGGACGCCTGCGGCTGTGCCACCGCCAACAGCGGCCTGAGCTTCGTCGATCCGGCCGACCTGGCCCGATATGTCACCGCGCTCGACGCCCTCGACTTCCAGGTGCACTTCCACGCGCTCGGTGACCGGGCGGTCCGCGAAGCCCTCGACGCGGTGGCCGCGGCCCGGCAGGCCAACGGCTTCCGGGACACCCGCCCGCACCTCGCCCACCTGCAGGTGATGGACCCTGCCGACGTACCCCGGTTCCGGCAGCTCGGCGCGACCGCGAACCTGCAGATGCTGTGGGCCGCGCACGAGCCGCAGATGGACGAGCTGACCATCCCGTTCCTGGGCGCCTCCCGAGCGGCCCGGCAATACGTCTTCGGTGATCTGCTGCGCGCCGGCGCCACCCTGGCGGCCGGCAGTGACTGGCCGGTCAGCCCGGCTAATCCCCTGGAGGCCGTGCATGTGGCGGTGAACCGGGCGCATCCGGGGTCGGCGCACCGGCCGTTCCTGGCCGAGCAGAGCCTCGATCTGGGTACCGCCCTGGCGGCGTACACGGCCGGTAGCGCGTACGTGAACCACCGTGACGACAGCGGCAGCCTGGTCGCCGGAAACGTCGCCGATCTGGTGGTGCTGAACCGGGACCCGTTCGACGGGCCGGCCGACGAGATCGCTTCGGCGAAGGTCGCGCAGACATATGTTCGGGGTAACCGGGTCTACGAAGGGCTTTAAACCTAGCAGTTGAAAGTATACGGTGGGACGATGTCGCTTTCCGAACTGACACCTGCTGATCGGCACCGGCGGATCGCCGGGGAGTTCACCGCCCGCGTCGACGGTGTGAAGAACTGGGACTCCCCCGCGCCCGTCGCCGGCTGGGCCGCCCGCGACGTGGTCAAACACCTCGTCACGTGGCTGCCCGGCCTCCTCGGCTCGTCGGCGACCATCCCACCGGGCCCGAGCACCGAGGACGACCCGGCCGGCGCCTGGCACACCCACGTCGCCGGGGTGCAGGCGATCCTCGACGACCCGGCCACGCCGCAGCGCACCCTCGCCAACCCGCACATCGGCGAGGTGCCGCTGGACCGGGCGATCGACCAGTTCTACACGGCCGATGTGTTCATGCACACCTGGGACCTGGCCCGCGCGACCGGCCAGGACGACCGCCTCGATCCGGAGTTCGCCGCCCTGCTGGTCGACGGCATGGAGCCGATGGAGGAGATCATGCGCTCCTCGGGTCAGTACGGGCCGCGGGTAGCCGTGCCGGCCGATGCGGACGCGCAGACCAGGCTGCTGGGATTCATCGGCCGCGATCCGGTCTGGACCCCATGACCGGCTCCCCGTAAATTGATCGACCGTGGGTCCGACATCGAAGACGATCATCGGCGTGGCCGTGGTGGCGCTGCTGGCCGGCGCGGTCACCGCGGTGCTGCTGACCCGGCCCGACGCCGGCACCGAGCCTGATCCGGCGAGCCTCGCCGCCACCGAGCTTCGCGAGGCGTCCGGCGCGCTGATCGGCGCGCCGGCAGTGCACTACGCCGGGTGGTACACCGACGACGACGGCGAGCGGATCGTCCTGAACGCCCGGGTCACCGCGGACGGCACCACAGCAGGGCACATCGCTGTCCGCCGGCTCACCGCCACGTTCCTCGACCTGGGTGACCGCACGTTCGCGAAGTCCGAGGGCGTCTTCTGGAAGCTCTACGGCCGGGAGTCCGACGACCTGACCTACTGGAACCGCTGGATCAGCGTGCCGCCGGAGTTCTTCGACCTCGACTTCGGCGACACCCTGACACCGGCCCGGCTCGCCGGCACCCTCGACCCGGTCGGCCGTACGCTGACGCGCGGGCCGGAGACGATCGTGAACAACGAGAAAGCCGTCCCGGTGACCGACGGCAAACTCACCTGGTTCATCACCACCTCGCAGCCCCGGCGCCTGGTCAAGCTTGCCGAGGGCGACGATCTCGAACTGACCCTGACCTGGCTCGACGACGCCGAACGCGGCAAGCTCCTCACCGAGGCGAAGAAGGGCGTCGCCGGGCTGCGGAACGCGATCGACGTCGACACCGCCAAGCGCGCCGTCTCGGCGGCCGACGTGCAGAAGCTGACCGAGAAGCTCAGTTCCGCCGCTGCAGGAAGTCCGCCGGCAGGTCAGCCGGCGCCGTCGCGATGATCGACTCGTCGTCCTCGCCGACGCGCTCGAACAGCTGGATCTCGGCGAATTCCGGGACCACGTAGATCGGGTACGTAGGCCCCTCGTCGCGGTACGCGCGCATCTTGTCCAGGTGCTCGTTCTGGAAGAGAACGGTCTTGCTGCCGTCCAGCTTGATCCACTGAGGGAAGAAGATGGTGCCGTGCAGGCGGCGCAGCTTCGGCAGCACGTTCACCACGACGGACGTGCCGGTCGGCTCGGTCCACGAGATCTTGTAGACGTCGTCGGCGAGCTGGACCAGGTCGACCTGCTGATCGCGGACCCAGCGGCCGCCGACGTGCCCGGTGTGGATCCGGTAATCGATCGCCGTCGGGTTCTTGACGTACATCTCGTACACCCAGCCGTTCGCGTAGGTGTAGAGGAATCGGTGCCCGCTGATCCCGGACAGGTCCTGTTCGATCATGAGGTTTAGTTTGCCACAAACATTGTTTGGTGCAAACCTGCAGTGGCGAGCATGACTCGGTCGAGGGTGGGTAACCGGCGCTCATGCGTCTCACCGTCAACGGGGTCGATCACGACCTCGACCTGGACCTTCGCACCACCGTGCTGGACGCGCTGCGTGAGCACCTCGATCTGACCGGGGCGAAGAAGGGCTGTGACCACGGCCAGTGCGGCGCCTGCACGGTCCTGCTCGACGGCCGGCGGGTCAACAGCTGCCTGCTGCTCGCCGTCGCACACCAGGACGCGGAGATCAGGACGATCGAAGGGCTCGACGACCACCCGGTGCAGCGCGGTTTCCTCGACCACGACGGCTTCCAGTGCGGATATTGCACCCCGGGGCAGATCTGCTCGGCGATCGGCATGCTCGACGAGGTCGAGAAGGGCTGGCCCAGCGCAGTCACCCAGGACAGCGATCTGCTCAGCGACACCGAGATCAAGGAACGGATGAGCGGCAACCTGTGCCGCTGCGGCGCCTACCCGAACATGGTCCCGGCCATTCATCAGGCGGCCGGTCACCAGGCGGCCGGCCGATGAAGACGTTCACGTATCGCAGCGCCACCGGGCTGGACGACCGGCTCGAACCGGGCGCTGTCTTCCTGGCCGGCGGCACCAACCTGGTCGACCTGATGAAGCTGGGTGTCGCCACCCCGGACGTCCTGGTCGACGTGAACCGGCTGCCGCTGAACGAGGTGACCGCACTGGATGACGGCGGCCTGCGCATCGGCGCGGCGGTGCGCAACAGCGACCTGGCCGCCGACCCGCGGATCCGCGCCGGATATCCGGTGCTGAGCCAGGCGCTGCTCGCCGGAGCATCAGGTCAGCTGCGCAACATGGCCACCACCGGCGGAAACCTGCTCCAGCGGACCCGGTGCCGATACTTCATGGACGCCACCATGCCGTGCAACAAGCACACGCCCGGCTCCGGCTGCCCGGCCCGCGAGGGCGACCACCGCAACCTGGCGATCCTCGGCGCGTCCGAGTCCTGCGTCGCGACCCACCCATCCGACATGGCGGTCGCCCTGGTGGCGCTGGACGCGGTCGTGGCGACGCACAGCCGGCGGATTCCGGTCATTGAGCTGCACCGCCTGCCCGGCGACGAGCCGGAACGCGACACGATCCTCGAACACGGCGAGCTGATCACCGCGGTGGAACTGCCCGCGCTGCCGGCCGCCGTGAACTCGGCCTATCGCAAGGCGCGGGACCGGGCGTCGTACGCCTTCGCGGTCGGATCGGTCGCGGCCGCGCTGACCGTCACGGATGGCCTGATCAGCGATGTCCGGATCGGCTGGGGAGCCGTGGCGCACAAGCCGTGGCGGGCCCGGGTCGCCGAACAGCTGCTGGTCGGCTCGCCGGCCACGAAGGAAGCCTTCCTCGCGGCGGCTGACGCCGAGCTCGCGGATGCACGGGGGCTGCGCGACAACGCGTACAAAATCGCTCTGATGCGCAATCTGACCGCCTCGGTCCTGGGCCGGCTGGCAGAGGCGGGAGAGAAACGATGACCGCGACCATGCAGGGGGCTGTCGGTGCGCCGCTCGGGCGGCTGGAGGGACCGCAGAAGGTGACCGGGGCGGCTCGGTACGCCGCTGAGTATCCGCAGGACGACCTGGCCTACGGGTGGATCGTGCCGTCGCCGGTGGCGAGCGGGACGCTGGACGCGGTGATCGTCGATCCGCTGGAGGACGCGGTCGCGGTTCTGTGGCACGGCAATGCGCCGGTGCTGGCGGCGGTCGATGATCCCGAGCTGGCGGTTCTGCAGTCGGAGAAGATCAGTTATCGGGGGCAGCCGGTCGCGCTGGTGATCGCGGATTCGCTGGAGGCGGCGCGGCGGGCGGCGCAGACGCTGAGTCTTTCGATCACCGCGGGCGAGCAGCCTGACACGGTGCTACGGGAGGATCATCCGGGTTTGTACACGCCGGAGACGGTGAACCCGAGTTTCCCTGCGGAGTCGGCGCTGGGTGACGTGGATAAAGCCCTTAAGTCGTCTTATATTGCGATTGATGAGGTTTATTCGACTCCGGCGCTGCACAACAACCCGATGGAGCCACACGCCACGATCGCCCGCTGGGACGGCGACAACCTGACCGTTTTCGACTCCAACCAGCATCCGTCCGGCATCGCCGCGACCCTCGGCGAGATCTTCGGAGTGACGGACGTCCATGTCGTAGCCGAACACATCGGCGGCGGCTTCGGCGCCAAGGGAACCGCCCGCCCCAACGCCGTTCTAGCCGCTCTCGGCGCGCGGGTCACCGGGCGCCCGATCAAAGTGGTACTGCCTCGCCAGCAGATGTTCAGCATCGTCGGCCACCGCACGCCGACCATCCAGCGGATCCGGCTGGGCGCTGACCGCGACGGCACCCTGACCGCGATCGATCACCAGGCAACCTCACAGAGCAGCCGCCTGTTCGAGTACGCCGAGCAAACCGCCGTGGTGACCCGGCACATGTACGCCGCACCGAACCGCCGCACCGGCCACCGCCTGGTCCGCCTCGACATGCCGACACCACGCTGGATGCGTGCCCCCGGCGAGGCGCCCGGCATGGTGGCCCTGGAATGCGCCATCGACGAACTCGCCGAGAAGCTCGGCATGGATCCGATCGAGCTGCGGATCCGCAACGAGCCCACTGTCGAGCCGGAGAGCGGCGAGCCGTTCACCAGCCGCCACTACGTCGAGTGCCTGCGCCGCGGCGCGCAACGTTTCGGCTGGTCCGGCCGTGATCACCGGCCCGGCCGGCGGCGCGAGGGTGACTGGCTGATCGGCACGGGTGTGGCCGGGGCGACATATCCGACCATGGTGCAGCCGTCGACGGCTCGGGTCCGGCGGATGACCCCGGAACGCTTCGAGGTGTCCATCGGCGCCGCCGATCTCGGCACCGGCGCCCGGACAATTCTCAGCCAGATCGCGGCGGACGCGCTCGGGGTCCCGGCGTCCGGGATCGAGATCAAGATCGGCGACAGCACGCTGCCGGTCGCCTCGGTCGCCGGCGGCAGCTCCGGCAGCGCGTCCTGGGGGTGGGCGGTCACCGGCGCCTGCCGGGCCCTGGTGGCCTCCGGCTCCGACGAGACCGTTTTCGATACCACCGAGCTCGTTGGGAAGCAGGGTACCGACGGACGGCACGCCTTCGGCGCGCACTTCGCCGAGGTACGCGTGGACACCGTCACCGGCGAGGTCCGGGTGTCCCGGCTGTTCGGCATGTACGCCGCCGGCCGCATCCTGAACCCGCGCACCGCCCGCAGCCAGTTCCTCGGCGGCATGATCATGGGGATGGGCATGGCCCTGCACGAGGAGGGTGTCCTCGACCCGGCGTTGGGCCAGTGGGTCAACAACGACCTGGCCGGATATCACATCCCGGCGCACGCGGATGTGCAGGAGATCGACGCCGAGTGGCTCGACGAGCAGGATGACCAGATCAACCCGATGGGCAGCAAGGGCATCGGCGAGATCGGCATCGTCGGGTCCCCGGCCGCGATCATCAACGCGATCTGGCACGCGACCGGCATCCGGGTGCGGGACCTGCCGGCGAGACTGGACAAGCTGCTTCCTGATCTCGAGGCGTAGAACTGGCCTGACCGAGCCGGATTCGAGAGATCATGACGAGGTGACGGGCCGCACCTACGGAATCCTCTCCCCCTTCGTCGGCGGTGACTACTACGGCGCGATCATCGCCGGCATCAACGCGGCGGCGGTCGCGGGCGGCGACCGGGTGATGGCGGTGCAGACCCTCGACCCCGGCTCGCACAGCGCGCGGGATGTCTCGGGCTCTGGTCTCCGAGTGATCCGTCGCTGTTGCGTCTGGTCGGCGAGTACCACACCTCGTCCGGCGCGCCGGACGCCGAGATTCCGGTCACCCAGTTCCCGCCACTCGAGCTGTTCAGCGCCGCCGACGGCCGGGCCGGCGACGTCGTGATGGTCGCACCGGTCCGCACCCGCGCCCGGGACTGGGGCATGCTCGCCGCTGTCGGGCGCATCCAGTCGACCATCCCGCCCGGCCGGGAGATGATGAACCACTCCGGCTCGCTGCTCGGCAAGGCCCTCGATTACCAGGTCACCTTGGCAGCGCTGCGCGAACAGGAGGAACGGCTGCGCAACGCGGCCCTGCGCGACCACCTCACCGGCCTGCCGAACCGCCTGCTCCTGGAGGACCGCCTCACCCAGGCGGGCCTGCGCGCCACCCGCGACCCGGAGTACCGCTTCGCCGTGCTGCTGCTCGACCTGGACGGCTTCAAGGCGGTGAACGACACCCTCGGCCACGCCGCCGGCGACCAGCTCCTGATCAAGGTGGCGAAACGCCTGACCAAGCTGCTGCGCCGCACCGACACGGTGGCCCGCCTCGGCGGCGACGAGTTCGTGGTCCTGGTCGGCGGCGTGAGCGCCGAGGACGGCCACGAAACCGTGCGCAAGGCGATCCAGACAGCACTCTCCGAGCCGTACCTCATCGACGACAAGCCGGTCACGGTAGGCGTCAGCATCGGCGTAGCCGTCTCCGGCGACACCTCGGCCGACCCCGACCGCCTGCTGCGCGAGGCCGACGCCGCGATGTACCGCGAGAAAACCGCCCGCCGCTAAGGCTTGCGGGCCACCACGCCGAAGAGGGACGCCTCCACCGGGGTGGGCTGCTCCTCGTCGTCCGGATCGGGGCGCCACTCGCTGATCGCCGCGATGCCCGGGTCGACGAGTTC
Organism: Actinoplanes sp. CA-015351; assembly: GCF_050955685.1. NCBI lineage: Bacteria > Bacillati > Actinomycetota > Actinomycetes > Micromonosporales > Micromonosporaceae > Actinoplanes > Actinoplanes sp. CA-015351. Next base: position 3,383,974 of record NZ_CP192102.1, on the reverse strand, counting down.
CAGGCCGTCGACGAACTGCAGCAGCTCGGCCCGGGTGCGCGGGTGGACATCCGAGCGGCCGGTGCGCAGCGACTCGTCCCCGCTCGCTTTCAGCTCCGGTTGTATCGCCGGGCCGGATGCGCGACTCCGGTGTCGAACCTCTCGAACGTCACCCGGAAGATCCTAATAGGAGCCGACAGGCAGCGGCGAGACCGTCTTGGTGACGCCGAAGGCGAAGGTCGTCTGAATCGAGGCCAGGCCGGGGATCGTGCGCAGGCGGTTGCGGACGAAGTCCTCGTACGACGCGAACGACGCCACCGTGATCTTCAACAGGTAGTCCTGGTCACCGGCGAGCAGATACGCCTCGACGATCTCCGGGATGCCGCGGATCTCCGCCTCGACGCGCTCGACCACCTCGGCGCCGTGCGACTCCAGGGTGATCCGGACGAACGCCGTGATCGCGAGGCCTACCGCCTCCTGATCGAGCACGGCCCGATATCCGGCGATCACGCCGGCCTCTTCGAGCAGGCGTACCCGGCGCAGGCAGGGTGACGGGGACAGGCCGACCCGGTCGGCGAGTTCCTGGTTGCTGAGGCGGCCGTCGTTCTGCAGGGCGAGCAGGATCCGCCGGTCGATCGCGTCGAGGGTCTTCATGGAGCAGATTCTGCCAAGATCAGCCGCGGAGACGCATGATTTAGCAATCGCCTGCCCTGGCGATCCGCATAGCGTTCCAGCCATGAGAAAGCCGTTGGGATGGGCTGCGATGGCGGCGACCGTCGTGGTCTGGGCCGGGTTCGCGCTCAGCATCCGCGGCATCGGCGCGTCCGGCCTCACGACGATGGACGTGGCGCTGATCCGCTTCACTACCCCCGTAGTGCTGCTGTCGCCGTGGATCCCGCGAACACTGCGATCGTTGTCCGGCGAAAGGCCGGTGGTCATCGCGGCGCTCTGCGTGGGGGCGGGGCTGCCGTACTTCGCGGTCTCCGCGCTGGGCGGGTCGCTGACCAGCGCGGCCCTGGTCGGGCTCGTCATTCCGGGTGTCGTGCCGATCTTCGTGGCGGTTCTGGCGTTCACCGGGCTGGGTTTGAGGATCCGGCGAGCGCAAGCCGCCGCGCTGGGCGTGATATTGATTGGCGTCGCGGCTTCGGTGTCCTGGCGCACCGGCGGCGGGATCGTCGTGCTGCTGGTCGCCGGGCTGATCTGGAGCGTCTACACGCTGGCGCTGCGATCGACCCGGCTCGATCCCATCGGTGCCGCGCTCGTGCTCTGCGTGCCGTCCGCTCTGGTCACGGCCGCGCTGATCGGATTCGGACTCGTCCCGTCGCACATCACCGCCGGCCAGGATCTGGTCGTCTACGTCGCCGTGCAGGGAATCGGCGTCGGCGTGATCGCCGCGCTCTGCTACTCCGTCGCCATCCGGCATCTCGGTCCGCGAATGGCCGCCTGCCTCGGCGCGCTCGCACCGGTGCTGACCACGATCACCGCCGTGCCATTGCTGGGCGAGCCGATCACGACATCGACGCTCGTCAGCCTGGCGCTGATCGTGACCGGCGTCGTCCTGTTCCCGCTGCTGGAAGGAAAACCAGATCATGTTGCTCACCGCCGACCCGTTGTGGCAGCTCACGGCGGCGTGCGCCGATGACATGCGACCCGAGCGGCTCGATCTGATCGTCGGCGTCTACCGCGACGACAGCGGCGCGAGCCCGGTGATGCGCGCGGTCCGTGCGGCGGAGCTGCGCTTAGCGCAACGATCACCATCCAAGGCGTACGCGGGACCGTCCGGCAACCCGAGGTTCGCGGCACTGCTGACCGATCTGCTGCTCGCCGGCGCCGACCTGTCCTCCCGCACCGTCGCGGTGCAGAGCGTGGCCGGCACCGGAGCCCTCCGGCTACTCGCCGAACTGCTCGCCACGACTGGGCCGGATCGGACAGTGCATCTCGGCACGCCGTCGTACGTGAACCACGCCGGCATTCTGGCGGCAGCAGGTCTGCGGGTCGCCACGCATCCGGTCCAGGACATGCTGGCCGCCGTCGAGACCGCGCGGCCCGGTGACGCGCTGGTGATCCAGGGGTGCTGTCACAACCCGAGCGGGTTCAGCATGCCGATCCGGCAGTGGGACCTGTTGAGCGCGGCACTGGTCCGGCGCGGTGTGGTGCCGTTCATCGACCAGGCCTACTTCGGTCTCGGCGACGGCCTGGACGCCGATCTCGCCGGGATGCGCCGGCTGCTGCGGGCCGTGCCGTTCGGCGTAGTGGCGGTGAGCGGTTCGAAGGCCTGGGGACTTTACAGCGAACGGGTCGGCGCGGCCCTGGTCGTCGGCGAACTGCCCGGCGCCCGCGGCCTGCTGGAGGGCATCGCCCGGACCAGCTACTCCCAGCCACCGGCACACGGCGCCATGATCGTCGAGGAGATCCTCGGCGACCCGGAGCTGACCGCGTGCTGGCGTTCCGAGCTGGAGGCGATGCGGCGCCGGCTCGGGCGCTTGCGAACGGGACTGGCTTCCCGTTTAGGCGACATGCCTGGTCTGCCGGAGCAGCGCGGGATGTTCCTGAGCCTGCCGCTGACGGCCGGCGCGATGGAGCGGCTGCGCGTGGAGCACGGGATCTACGGCCTGCCCAGCGGCCGGATCAATCTGGCCGGCCTGCCGGAGTCCCGCATCCCCGAGGTGGCCGACGCGATCCGCCAGGTCGTTTGAAGAATCAGATCTCATGAAGGATCCGGTAGCTTGAGGGATCAGGCGGAGTCGCGCAGGACCAGCGTGGGCTGGAAGATCACCGAGCGGGGTGATCGGCCCGGCACGTCGATGTGGGCCATCAGCAGCCCGGCCATCTCGGCCGCCATCTCCTCGACCGGCTGGCGGACCGTCGTGAGCGGTGGCCGGCACTCCAGCGCGACGCTCGAATCGTCGAATCCGACGACCGCCACGTCCTGCGGCACCCGCCGTCCCCGGTCCTGCACGGCACGCAGGGCGCCCTCGGCCATCAGATCGCTGGCGACGAACAGCCCGTCGATCGCCGGATGCGCCTCCAGCAGGGCCCGGGCGGCGGCCTCACCACCGGCCCGGGTGAAGTCGCCGGTTACCGCGGGCACGTCCTGGCCGAGAGCCGACCGGAAGCCGTCCAGCCGTTCCTGACCAGCGGGAATGTCCAGCGGTCCGTTGATCGTGGCGAGCACCCGGCATCCCCGGGACCACAGGTGAGCGGCGGCCAGGCCGGCGCCGGCCCGCTGATCGACGTCGACGTAGCTGACCGGCAGCGGCCCGGACGGCCGGGACGACAGCACGGCCGGGATGCCCAGCGCGTGGACCTGGGCCGGCAACGGATCGTGCTCGTTGCTGCTGATCAGCAGGACGCCGTCGACGTGACCCTGTCGCAGGTACCGGATCACCTGGTGCTGGTCGGCGGCGTCGGTGGGCACGACCACCAGGTGCACGTCGTGCGGGCGGAGTGCGCCGGTCGCGCCGGCGGTCACCCGGCCGAAGTACGGGTCGGTGAAGATCCGGTTCAGGAACGAGTGGTCGTCCGGCCGGTCCGGTTCGCTGATCACCAGGGCCACCGAGTTGGATCGGCGGGTCACCAGGCTGCGGGCGGCGACGTTCGGGACGTACCCGGTCTCGGCGATCGCCCGTTCCACCGCCGAGCGGATCGCCGGCGCCACCGAGGCCGCGTTGTTGATCACCCGGGAGACCGTCGCGCGGGAGACGCCGGCCACCTCGGCAACCTGGTCCATGGTGGGTTGCCGAGGTCGCGAGATCATAAAGAAGGTTCTATGGGAAAGGTGACCACCATCGCCACCCCGGGGTCGCGTGCTTCGGCGACCGCGGTGCCGCCGTGCTCCGTTTGCACTGGGTTATCAGCCTCCGTGGCCCCTCCTGGAGGAGGGGCCACGATCTCAAGGCCGTCCGTCCGCCCCGCACTTGATGATCGGACGGATGCAGTCGTTCACCCGCCGTGCCATCTCCTCGACCGGCCACGCGTTGAAGAAATCGCCGTGCATGGTGTAACCGCCACCCGACGCCAGCCTCAGCCGAGCCGGGTCACCGCTGACCGGGTACCGCATGACCTGCCGCAGCTTCGGCACCACGACCGGGTGGGTGGGCGGGCAGGCGTTGCCGACCGGGTACGCCATATGGCTCTTGTGATCCGTCGAGTCCAGGTTCCGCCCGTCCCAGCAGTGCGGGAAATCGAGGTACGACTCCAGCATCGTGCCGGCCGGGCAGTTCACGAAGTCCGGCGACGACCCGACGTGCCCGGCGTGCAGGCACGACCACCGGGAGATGGTGTTGTCGGCCGGCCCGGTCGCCTTGGCGTTGCCGGCCACGATCCGCAGGCCGAACGGCAGCGGCTGGGTCTGCGCGATCAGGTCGTCGCGTACCCCTTCACCGAGGTAGTAGAAAATACCGGTGACCGGTTCGACAGGTGTGTTGTCCTGATAGAGCGTGGGGATCCAGTAGGACGACTTGTCGATCGACGGGTTGCAGTTGCTGTTCGCGTTGAGCAACTGGTCGGCCGTCGAGAACGCGTTCGTCACGGTGCTCCCGAAGAAGCTGTGCATGTGCGACGCGCCCGGCAGGTTCGGGAAGATGATCGGGTCATCCGGCAACCGGTGACTGAATGGGCAGTCCGCCAGGAACTCGGAGACCCGGACCGCGCCCGGCGGGATCGTCGGCGTGCTGCCGCCGCCGGACCCGAACACCTGGAACTCGGTGAGCGAGACACCCCATTGGGTCGCCCGCACGCTGGTCTCCAGCCGCACATAGCGGCCGGTCCCGGTCACGGTCAGGGTCTGCTTCCCACCGCCTCCGGCGGCGGTCGAATAGAGGGTGGTCCAGCTCTGGCCGTTCGCCGAGACCTTCACCGCATAGGTACGCGCGAAAGCCGCCTCCCAATCCAGCACGACCGAAGTGATCGTGGCACTGGCGCCCAGATCGACCTGCAACCACTGCGGGTCACTGAACGCGCTGGACCACCGTGTGCCGCCGTTCCCGTCGACGGCGTTCGACGCGGGGAAAGCGGCCGACTCGGTCGACGACGCGGTGGCCGTCTTCCCCTGCGAGAGAAGGGTGTCGGCGGCACTGGCCTGACCGGCGGAGACGAGTAGGTATGCGGCGAGGACGGCGGCCGCCGCACCGGCGAAGAGCTTCCTCATTGGTAGACCCTCACGTAGTCGACGAGCATCCGGGCGGGGAACGGGGTGGTGGCGTCGATCGGTCCGGGGAAGTCGCCGCCGACAGCCAGGTTGAGGATCAGGTAGAACTTGTGGTCGAAGATCCACGGGCCACGGGTGTTCTCGACGGTGTCCTTGCTCGCTGTGAAGACCAGGGTGTTGTCCAGGAAGAAGCGGATGCCCTTGCTGTCCCACTCGGCCGCCCACACGTGGAAGTCCTGGGACAGGTCGACTGTCGCGTACTTCTGGCCGTACCCTCCGGCGCCGTTGTAAGCCGGCGCGTGCAACGTGGAGTAAGCCTCGCTGGTGTTGCGGCCGAGGACCTCCATGATGTCGATCTCGCCGTTGTACGGCCACGGGCGGCCCTGCAGGAAGTCGTCGCCCATCAGCCAGAACGCCGGCCACAGCCCGTTGCCCTTCGGCACCTTGACCCGGGCTTCGATCCGGCCGTACTGGACGCTGAACTTGTTGCTGGTGTTCATCCGGTGCGAGGTGTAGTCGCGGCCGTTGGAGGCTTCCTTGCGGGCCTCGATCACCAGGGCGCCGGTGCCGTTCATCGCGGCGTTGGCGCTGTCCGGGGTGTAGTACTGGACCTCGCCGTTCTGCGGGAAGCCCGGGTCGTAGGTCCACTTGCTGGTGTCCGGCTTGCTGCCGGCGCCGCCGTTGAACTCGTCGGCGAAGACCAGGCGGGTGGCCGGGAAGACCGGGTCGGCGGGCTTGGCGGGCGGCGCTGTCGGGGTGCCGCCGGTGCCGTACACGCTGAACTCCCAGAGCGAGTACCCGTAGGTGCTGCTGCGGGCGGTGCCGTACATCCGGACGTACCGGCCGGTCCCGCCGGCGTTGATGACGTCCTTGAGGCCGTCACCGGTGGTGGTCGAGTAGATCGTCGACCAGGTGGCGGCGTCTGCGGAGACCTGGATCTGGTACGCCCGGGCGTAAGCCGGGTCCCACTGCAGAACGACCTGGCTGATCTGGGCGGTGGCGCCGAGATCGACCTGGATCCAGCCGGGGTCGACCCAGCCGGTGGTCGCGCTGGTGGCCCAGCGGCTGGCCGGGTCGTTGTCGAACGCCTTGTCGGCGGTGCACGGGTTGCACGCCGGGTCGTTCTGCTCGGTGGACGCTCGCGCCGGTTTGGCGTAGGAGAGCAAACCGTTCGCCGGGTTCGTGGTGCCGCTCTCGGAGAAGACCTGGAACTCCCAGAAGGAGTAGCCGTAAGCCTCCAGAGCGCGTTGCGTCAGATTGATCCGAACATATCGCGCTGTTCCGCTGACCGGGATGCTCTGCTGTCCACCCGAGGCCGTTGTCGTGGAGTACGCGTTCGTCCAGCTGCTGCCGTTGGTGGAGAGCTGCACCTGGAAGGCGCGGGCATACGCCGCCTCCCAGTTGATCGCGACCCGGCTGACCGCGGTGGCGGTGCCGAGGTCGACCTGGAACCACTGTGCGGCGGCGAACGCGCTGGACCACCGCGTGCCGTTGTCACCGTCGACAGCGGAGGCGGCGGGGGTGCCGGCCCACTCGCTGGACGAGGCGGTGGCCGGCTTGTTCTGGGAGACGAGGATCTCGGCCGCCGCGGCGGGGCCGGCGGGTACCGCGAGGAACGCGGCGAGCAGGCCGCCGAGGGCGGCGACGGATAACAGGCGTCGTTTCATGGCGGGGACTCCTCGGGGGAACGTTTCGGAGTTGTTTCACAACGAGGACGGAGCTGTGAAAGCGCTCTCTTGCCAAGAGAGTGAACGGGCCGTTGAGGGCTGTCAATGCTCGGGAAATACCGGGGAAGCGCTTTCACGACCGTCCCAGCATGCATAGACGCAGCTCAGTGGGGTATCGATACGAAGCGGCGCCCGCAGGTTCCGGAACCTACGGGCGCCATCGACTGCGCTCAGACGCGGTACACGCCGAACTCGTAGAGCGAGTAACCCCATCCGGTGGCCCGCGCGGTCCCGTTGACCCGGACGTACCGGCCCGTCCCGGAGACGGTCAGCTCATCGAAGCCGCCGTCGCCCGAGGTGACCGTGGAGATCGTGGACCAGTTCGAGCCGTCGTTCGAGGTCTGCACGGTGTAGCCGGTCGCGTACGCGGCCTCCCAGGCGAGCCGGACCCGGTTGAACGACTGCACCGAGCCGAGGTCCACCTGGATCCACGCCGTGTCGGTCCATTCGCTGGCCCACCGTGTGCCGTAGTCACCGTCGACCGCGTACGCCGGCAACTGCGGGCCGTTCGTGCCGGTCGGCTGGTGACTGGAGGCGGTCACCGGCTTGCCACGGGACAGATCGGTGCCGGGTACGGCCGGGGGAACCACCCGGAACGATCGCTGCTCGATGCCCACGTTGCCGTGGCCGTCGTACGCGTACACATAGACCTTCCAGACGCCGAGCGTCTCCGGTGCGCGTACCGAAAATGATCCTTGCCCGGTCTGGCTGAAAGCCAGATGGCTGAGCCCGCGGTTGGCGGTGATGTGTTTGTCGCTGGCCATCAGGTGGTAGCGAATGAGGTCGCCCTGCGGATCATTAGCGGTCACGCTGACCGAGAACGTTCCCCCGGCCGGCACATTGGTCTGGTTGCCCACCGACATCGCGGTGATTTCCGGGGCCGAGTTGGCGAGCGGCTGCCCGGTGTACGCCTCCCGGACCGCCTGATATCCGAGCCGCCGCCAGCCACCGGTCGTGGTGTTCAGCCAGACGCCGCCGAAGTCGTTCTCCAGGCCGTAGTGGAACAGGGTCGCACCGAGAGCGACGCCGGGATGCCCTTTGATGGCGTTCCACGAGTAGGTGTACCCGGCCTTCTTCGCCAGGTCAGAGGGTTCGTTCGGCACCCCGTTGACATCGTTGGGTACCTCCCACTCCCCCGCCGGCCCACCCTCGGTGAGGATGTACGGCTTCGTGTAGTTGCCCGCGATCCAGTCCCGTTTCACGGTGTCGATCGCGCCGTAGGAGTTCACGGCGAGCAGGTCGAGCGCCGGGGCGTACGGCTTGTAGTAGGTCCACGCGTGGGTGTACGCATCGGTCGACGTGACCGGATGGTTCGGGTCGGCCGCGTGGATCGCTTCGGTGACCTCGTTGACGAACTTCGCGTACGCGACCCGGCGTGCCTCGACCACGTCAGCGGCGAGCCCGTAGTTCTGCATCTCCAGGATGACCTCGTTGCCGACGTCCCAGAGCAGCACGCCCGGCCGGCCCTTGAGGTCATTGACGGTTTTTACAATGTCCACTTTTGCAGTGTTTTTATAGGACAAGTCATTCAGATAGTCCGCTCCATGGTTCAGCCATAGCCCCACCACAACCTTGATCCCGTAGCGAGCTGCGGTGTCGAGCAGCAACGGCGTGTTCGCATCCGGCCCCCAGATCCGGATCGTATTGACGCCCATGTTCGCCAGATCCCGCATGTATCCGTCGGCGGCGCCCTGCGGCGGACCGTACGTCATGCCCTTGACCTGCCACGGCGTGCCGTTGACGGTCAGCTGCCAGTTGCCCTGGGTGCCGGTGACCTTGACGATGCTCGGCCCGGCCGGGACAGCGGGGTCGGTCATTGCCTCTTTTGTTTCGCCGCTTGCGCGAGACACGGTCACCGAGTCGATGCTAAGCACGCCACCCGACGTGGTCTCGGCCGTCGGCGTGGTCCGGCCGTTGTTCACCGCGTTCGGCAGCGATCCACCGATCGCCAGGTCGAACCGCAGGTAGAAGCCGTGATGGACGGCCGCCTGCCACGCCGCGACACCGACCTGCGACTCCCGCACCACCCAGGTCTGCCGGCCGTCGAGGTAGAAACGGATCTCCTCGTCGGTCTTGGTCCGGTCGATGACCTGCGAATACTCGTGGTAACCACTCTGGCAGCCGTCGCAGGTGGCGAACCCCGATGATCGCCCGGTGTACTCGGCACACACCCCATCAGGCGCGGTCCCGCAATGCAGCGTCTGCGCGAGCTGCCCGCGCCCGTTCACATCGGTCATGATGTCGGTCTCGCCGACACCGGGCCAGTTCGTGAAGTTGCCGCGATAGGCGGCGCCGGTCGCCCGGAAGCCCGGCCAGTACCCGAGGCCGTTCGCCACGCTCGGCTGCTTGATCACGGCGGTGAATTTCAGCTGCTCACCGCGGTTCGGAGCGAAGTCGGCTCGGTGCGTCTCGATCCGCCCCGAGGTCCACTTGCCGTCCGCACCGCGGATCGCCTTGATGGCGAGCTTGCCGGCCCCGTCCAGGTAGACGTTCGCGGTCGAGTCGCTCGCGGTCTCCACCGAGCCGGTTCCCCAGTTCGCGGCGCCGCCCGGATATTGGGTGCCGGTCCGCTTGAGCCAGTTGGCCGAGCTGGGACTGGTGTTGGCAGCGCCGTCGAAGCTGTCGCTCCAGATCGTGGTGAAGGTGTCCGGCGTCGTCGGCGGTGTGGTCGGTGCGGTCGGTGTGGTGTCCCCGAAGATCTGGAACTCCCACAGCGAGTAGCCGTAGCCAGTCCCCCGCTGCACGCCGTTCATCCGGACATACCGCCCGCTGCCGCTCACGGTGAGCGTCTCGGTGCCTCCAGCACCGCTGGTCACCGCCTTGATGGTGGTCCAGGCGCTGCCATCGCTCGAGGTCTGGATTTGGTACGCCTTACCGAACGCGCCCTCCCACTGCAGGACGACGCGGCTGATCGTGGTGGTCGTGCCGAGATCGACCCGGATCCACTGGCTTTCCGCGGTGGCCGGGTCGGCGAACGAACTCGACCATCGGGTGCCCGTGTTGCCGTCGACCGCGTTGGCGGCGGCCCAGGCATCGCCCTCCTGGGACGAGGCGGTGACCGGCTTCCCTTGGGACAACAGGACTTCGGCGGCGGCGGCCATGTGTGCCGGGACGACACCGGTCAGGCCGAGCACGGTGACGATGAACGCGAGAAGTAAGGTCAGCCGTTTTCTCATGATCGCACCATTCGAGAAGGGGCAGGGAAAGCGCTCTCCAAGCGAGGCGATTGTTTCGCCCATGTTGCCGACCGTCAATAGAAAGCATTGACATCGCCGGTTCCGGAACTGGAGACTGCCCGGGTGTTCGCCAATAACCGGGTATTTCTCGCTGCCGTGCTGAGCGCCGGCCTCTTGTCCGGCACGGCCGGTCTCACGGCCGGTTGCGCCGGTCCGGCGGCGGCGCCACCGGTCTCGTCGGCCGCTCCCGGCCTCTCCCCCACCGCGAGCCTCACCGCCGGCGATGGCGGCGCCGGTGGCTTCTCGGCGACCGACAACGCCTGGATCGAGGTGAACATCGCGATGAACGAGCAGATCCTGCCGCTGCTCGGCCTGGCACCGATCCATGCGGCGAACCCGCAGCTCAAGGCCCTGGCAGCGGACCTCACGACACGGTTCGGCACCGAGCTTGACGACCTGCGCCGGCTGCACGGCGAGGCCGGCCTGCCCGCGGAGAACCCGCACCTGGGCATGCCGATGCCCGGCATGGTGACGCCCGATCAGGTCACCGAGGCGGCCACGAAGACCGGCGAACCGTTCGACGTGCTGCTCCGCAAGCACGTCGAGGAGCACTGGACGCAAAGTGAGATGCTGCTCGGCAGCCTCATGAAATTGGACAGCCCGCAGCCCGTCGTCGACCTCGCGATCCGCATGAAAGCCAACCGCGATTACATCCGGTACACATTGGCCGATATTCCCGCGAATTAATTCACGGAAAACTGTTATCGGGCAAGCCCGGGGCACGTCGCCCCGGGCTTGCCGTGCATTGTCAGGGCAGTTCGTAGTTCTCGTTCAGCGCCGCGCCACGCTCCGGCTTGTACAGGTCGAAGCCACGCGGGTTGCACTGCAGACCACCGTTGATGCAGTGCGTGACCAGCGCCGCCAGGATCCGCGGATCCCACACGTTGTAGACGTCGTAGTGGAACGAGTACCCGCGCCCACTGGAGAACCGCACAGCGGACATGTTCCCGCTGACCGGCCACGCCATCTTGAACTCGATCATCGGCACGGCCACCGGATGTGACACCGGGCAGACGCCGTTGACCGGGTACGACATGTGACTCTTGTGGTCCGGGCTGTCCAGGTGGATGCCGTTCCAACAGCTCGGCGCCTGATAGCGGGCGTTCAGTTGGGAGCCGGCCGGACAGTTCGCCGGGATGTCCCAGTTGAACGAGCTGTTACCGCACTCGAACCCCTCGACAGCACCCGGCGCGTACCGGAACTCGTCCTGCGTGGCCGACGGGCTGCCGACCACGTACCGCAGGCCCGGCGGGAATGGCCGCACGCTGCGATAGTCGATCACGCCGCTCTTGTAATAGATGACCTGTGGCCCGTCCGGCTGCACGACCTGGTCGCCGTTGAGCAGCGTCGGCATCCAGTACCCGGTCTTGTCACCGGGGGTGATGCACGACGTGCCACCGGCCTGCAACGACGCCAGCGTCGAGTTCGCGTTCGCGGTGCGGTTGCCCATGAACGTGTGCGAGTGCGACGCCCCCGGCAAACCGGGGAACACGATCGGGTCGTCGTTCAGGTTCGTCCTGCTCACCGAGCAGTTCGCCTGGAACTCACGGTGCGTCACCGGCGGGTTCTGCGCGGGCGGGACAGCCGTGGACGGCACGACTCCGGTCACCGGCGGGTTCGCGTAGACGTACCCGGGCCCGTCGGTCGGCGGCGGTGTCGCCGACGACGTTCCGAAGACCTGGAACTCCAACAGCGAGTATCCGTAGCCCGTCCCACGCTGGGTGCCGTACATCCGGACGTATCGCCCGGAACCGGTGACCGACAGGTTCTGCTTGCCGCCGGCGCTGGTGGTGGTGCTGTAGATCGTGGTCCAGGCGCTGCCGTCCGGCGACGTCTGGATCTGGAAGGCCTTCGCGTACGCGGCCTCCCAGTCGAGCACGACCCGGCTGACCGTGGCGGTGGAGCCAAGGTCGACGCGGAGCCATTGGGGATCGGCCCACTGGCTGCCCCAGCGGGTGTCGGCGCGGCCGTCGAAGGCCGCGATGGCCGGGGATTCGCCGTTCTCCAGCGACGAGGCCAGGGCGGGGCGGCCCTGGGAGAGGAGGGTGTCCGCGGCCTGGGCGGACTGGTTGCCGGCGACCAGCAGGGCGGCGGCGAGGAGGGTGACGCTGAGGGGCGCCAAGAACCGTTTTCGCACGGTGTCTCCTGGGGGTTGAGGACGATCGGAGACTTGGAGAGCGCTTTCCCATCGTCGGCCTCGTTATCACGTACGTCAATGATTTGGGGTTCCGGAACTGGCACTCGCCGGTGATCCGAGGGGTCGGCGGAAAGCGCTCTCCCCGTGCTATACATTCGGGCATGCAGAGCCAGCGGCTGCCCACGCTCGAAGACGTGGCACGCGTGGCGGGAGTCTCCCGCGCGACCGTGTCCCGTGTGATCAACGGCATCCGCAATGTCGACCCGCAACTGCACGAGCTGGTGTGGAGCGCCGTCGACCAGACCGGTTACGTGCCTAACAAGCTGGCCCGATCGCTTGTCACCCGGCGTACCGGCACGGTGGCCCTGGTCGTCTCCGACTCCGAGACACACGACGACGACCCGTTCATGAGCCGGTTCTTCTCCGACCCGTACTTCGGCCGCGTCGTCGGCGGCCTGATGAGCGTGCTCCGCCCGGCCGGCGTCCAGCTGGCGTTGCAGATGGTCGGCACCGACGGCCACAAACGCCTGGTCGGCGACCTGCGCAACGGCCAGGCCGACGGCGCCGTGGTGCTGTCCCTGCCCGCGCACGACCCGCTGCCGGGCATGCTGGCCGACAACGGCATCCCGGCCGTCCTGATCGGACGCCCACCCGAGCCGGTCCCGATCAGTTACGTCGACCTGGACAACTCAGCCGGCGCCGCCCTGGCCGCCGACCGCCTGGCCGCCCGCGGCTGCGCCTGCCCGGCCGTCATCTCCGGCCCACCCGACGTCCCCGCCAGCGTCGACCGCATCTCCGGTTTCCGCCACACGATGGCCCGCCACGGCCACGCCTGGTTACCCTCAGCCAGCGGCAACTTCACCCAGGAGAGCGGTTCCGAGGCGATGCGCTCGCTGCTGTCGGCCCACCCCGGGATCGACGGCGTCTTCGTGGCAAACGACCTGATGGCGCTGGGCGCCCTCCTGGTCCTGCGCGACGCCGGCCGCCGAGTCCCCGAGGACGTAGCGGTGATCGGCTTCGACGACTCCAGCGCTGCCCTGGCAGCCCGCCCAGCCCTGACAACAGTCCGCCACCCCCTGGAGGACATGTCAGCCGAGGCCGCCCGCCTACTCCTGACCCGCCTCGACAACCCGGCAACCCGGGTGACATCGGTAATCTACGAACCCACCCTGATCCCCCGCCAAACCGCCTGACCACCCACCCCCGCACCGCGTCCCACCCCCGCACCGCGCCGCACTCTGCCCCGCTCCGCTCGGTCTGGATCTTGTGGACTTCCCCGCAGACGTGTCCGCACAACTCAGCAAGATCGAACAGGTCTGGCCGATCTTGTGGAGTTGCGCGCAAACGGTTCGCCGAAGTCCACAAGATCTGCGAGGCGCCGCCTTCACCCCGCGCACGACGGCACGACGGCACGACGGCACGACGGCACCGATCCTCGCCCGTTTTGGCCTGCCTGCGGCACGCGTCCCACCGGTTCGTCACGCAGGGCGAACGCCGCGCCGTCGTTGCTGGCCGAACCTTGGAGACCTGTGGGGCATAGAACACCCACAGGTCTCCAAGATCCGGAGCTGTTCACCCGCTGCGGTGGCAGAGCGTCACCACAATGCTCGCCAACCATCCGAAATCGGCATGCCACAGGTGGCCGTCCCGCAAACTCGTGCACTCGTGGTCGATCGGCCGGCCGAACCTCACAAGATCTCCGGGCGGCACCTCGCAGAAGGCGCGCCGCGGGCGACAGGCGGAAGGCGGCCGGCCATCAGCAGCATTTAATGCCCAACCAGCCACCAGCAGCAGCAATCGATGCCCGGCCAGCCACGGGCCGGGCGGGCTGGGTGGGGGCTGGTGCCCGGCCGGAGCAGCTCGCGCTCCGGCCGGGCTCTCGGTCGGCTCTGGTCAGCTCTCGGTCAGCCCTCGGTCAGCCCTCGGTCGGCTCTGGTCAGCTCTCGGTCAGCTGCCGCTCAGCGTCTCGATGACGCCGCCGGTGAGCAGGCCCTGGTAGTACGCGCCGCCCGGGTAGTACGTCGCGGTTGTCGTGCCGGCGACCGCGTCAGTCGTCCAGTTGACCGCCAGCGTCTGCAGGGCGGCTACGTTCGCTGCCTGGGACGTGCCGGCGGTCAGGGTGCAGAGGACGTTGGTGCTCGACCCCTCGGCGTCGCAGTGTGAGCCCGTGGTGAGCCGGACCCCGAGGAAGGGGCGGTCCAGGTCGGTGGTGAGTTGCACGGTGCCGCTGGCGTCGCTGTTCGCCAGGTACGGCGGGGACGAGATCGTACGGATCGGCAGGGACGTGCCCGCGATCCCGGCCAGGCCGGTCGCCAGGTTGTTGCCGAAGATCGACTTCACCGGGTCGAGCAGCTGCACGTACTTCAGGTTCGCGAACGCGCTCGGGTAGCTCGTACGCAAGCTGTTGGCAAGGTAGGTGACCGCTTCGCCGCCGGCGGAGTGACCAGCGAGGACGTATTTCGCCGGCAGCGTGCTGCCGGCGCGACCGGCGGTCTTGGCCGCCGTGGCGTAACTCTTCGCGAGCGCGCCGTTCGCGTTTGTCGCGTTGCCGATCCAGCCGGCGACGCTGTTGAGGAACACGGTGTTGTTGCCGAGGTTGTTGACCGTGCAGCCGTAGATGTCGGCCGACGGCAGGGTCGGCGCGAAGACCAGGAAGCCGGCGGCCTGGTACTTGCGGGCCAGGTCAGCGACGTTGTCGTTGGCGCGGGAGAAGCCGTGCTGAAGGTAGACGAGCGCCTTCGGGCTGGTCGTGGCGGGGAAGTACCAGTCGGCGTCCGGTGTGTAGTTGTAGATCCAGCAGGGGACGGAGATCTCACCGTCGACCTCCACCGCGGCGGCCTGGGCGGCCTGCGGGGTGGCGACGAGGGTGGCAGCGGTGAGAGCGAACGCCACGAGAACGCGGCGCAGGGACAGGGACACGGGACCTCCAGTGGTCAGCCGTAACACTCTCCGAAACAGTGTTTCCATTAACAAGTGTTCACTGTGAACTGTCAAGAGCCCCGGATCTCGGCGATGTGAAGAACCTCAAGCAGCCCGGCGACGCCGGAACACCGCGACACCCCAGAACACCAGCGGAACCAGGATCACGCCCAGGCAGGCGATCGGTGCCAACCCCCAGAAGATGATCGGCCGGGCCGGGAACGGGTTCGCCGCCGGAACCGCACCGTCGAACGCCCCCGCCTGCAGCAGGTCCTGGGCGACATCCATGGTCAGCACCCCGTCCGGCGGATCCAGCAGAGTGCGGGCCGGCCCGCCCGGGCTCAACGACTGCAGCGTGACGTGCCCGGTCTCGTACCAGCCGGTGTCGCTCCAGCCCTGGACCGACCCGTCGTCGATGGCCTCCCGATACGCACCCTTCTCCGGCGAGTACCGCAGAACGACAAGATCCCGCCCCTGACTCCAGCCGAGCACCCGGACGGCGCTCCCGGTCACCACCGGAAACGCCGGACCGGCCACCACAGCACCGGTGGCAGCGTCGAGGTACGTGATCGTCCAGCGGCGCGCGGCCAGGGCATCCTCGCCACAACGATCGAGGCAGCCCTCCAGCCGGCTGACAGCGATCAGCTTTCCGTCCGGACTGAACGCGCCCGTCCCGCCCAGATAGGCCCGGTCGCCCAGATCGGCGGTCCAGGCCGCTTCCCCGGTACGGTCGACAAGCATCACCGACGTGCCCGAGCTGACCGCGATATGACGCCCGTCCGGCGCGAATGCCGCCCGCGACGCACTACGCCGGGTCCAGCCCAGGATCCGGTCGCCGATCGGCGTGACGGCGCTGGTCTCCAGATCGAGCAGCGCGAGATGGGTGTCGTCGCCGGCGTAGACCTCGGCGAGCACGGAGCGCCCGTCCGGCGCCCACGCGACCGGTCCGGACCAGCCCGGCGCCTGCAAGGGCGCCGCCGCGACCGCCAGATCGGGAGCGGGATAGAACGTGCTGTCGCCGCTCTCCAGGTGGATCACTTCGAGAGCGTCCTGGTCGATCGGCGGACGGACAACGCGCCGGCCGTCCGGCGAGAGCAGCACGTCCTCGCCCGCGGCGATCGAGTCCCAGCCGCCGTTCAGCAGCGTGCGGTACTCCCCGCCACGCCCCACCACGGCGATCTTGCCTTCGGAGTCGAAGATGTCGGTGCCGTTGAACCCGATGGTGTCGCCACCGACCAGCATGGAAGCACGCCCGGGCGGATCCATGTCGACGGTGGCCTGCCACATCCAGGGCAGTTCGAGACCGCCGGGCACCACGTCACCGGGCGCGTCCCGCCAGGGCCGCGCCAGGCCGACAACGGCAAGCCCGACAATCGCCACGCCGATCAAGATCTTCTTCCACACGGGACAGAGTGTGCCGGTTCACGTCAAGAGCGCAACCCGAGAGCACCAAGCTTCAGCCGGCTTGCCACGCTCCCGATGATCTCTACTTAGGAATGTTTACCGTGTGTAGTGAACGACTGACGAGGCCGGGGCGTATCCACTGTTGCGAGGGTCACACCGCAGACGGAGGAGGACATCATGACGGTCCGGGAACTGCACCGCCAAGAGGCACAACACCACTCGGGCGCGATCTTGCGGAGTCACGGGCGGTTCGCTCGCCAGTTCGAGCTCGACGGCCACGTGATCACGCTCGGTGTCGAGCCGGGGGTTCGCGGCGGGCTGTACTACCTGCCATCGGCGCCGCGCTGGGACGACGGAACCCCGGTCCCCCGTGACATCGTCACCCGGCTCCAGCCGATCATCGAAGAGGTCGAGCGCTTCTGGGGCACCTGGCCGGAGTTCCGCGCGATCCTCTAGTTCGGCTGGTACGTGGTTCCGGATTGCTGGTCGTCGGCGCCGGTGTCGGCCGCGGCCATCCGGATCGGCACGGCCAGCAGGGCCACTGCCGCGATCACGGCGATCACGATCCGAGCCGTGCGCAACGAGCGCCACCACGGCATTGCCCAGAGCGCCAGCCACAGCACCAGGAAGATCACCGCATGCTCGCCGATCAGGCCGAGCGTGAGCTCCTCGCAGCCGTTGGCCGTGGCGACGTCGTGGCAGATGGCCGGTGCCGAGTCACCGGTCAGCAGAACGAACCCGAGGATCATCGTGAGCGGCGGCGCCAGCACGAACGTGGCGATCGGCGTGAGCAGCCAGCCCACGATGTCCCGTTCCCGGCGCGGCTTCCCGGGCTCCGCGGCCGTGGGACTCTCGGTCACCACGTCAGGTTGATCGATGGACATGGCTGCGATCCTAGCTGGATCAATCGAAGCAGCCGGCGAGGCTCAGCGGGGCAGGTTGTGCTTTCGGTGGGTCACCTTCTCGACCACGGAGGCCGGGAGCAGCCGCCTCAGCGCGAAGACGAACGGGGCGTTGCTGCCGACCGCGTACCGCTGGCGGGGTTTGGCCGCCTCGATCGCGGTCACCACGGTCCGCGCCACCGGCTCGGCCGTGATGCCGGTGCTCTCGTTGCGGTCCAGGGCCGTCAGCATCCGGTCGAAGTCGGCGCGGTGCGGGGAGTCCGATGCGATGTACTTCGTGCGGCGCTCGCTGATGCCGGTGTTGATCGACCCGGGTTCGACAGTGGTCAGCCAGACGCCGAACGGCGAGTACTCATGCCGGGCGCCGTTGCTGAAACCCTTGATCGCGGCTTTCGTGGCGACATAGGACGACCGGTACGCCAGCGGGAACGACGCCAGCATCGAGCCGACCATGACGACCCGGCCGTACCCTCGTTCGCGCATCCCGGGCAGCGTCAGCTGCGCCAGCCGCACCGGGCCGAGCACGTTGACCTGGAAGAGCCGCCGCAGCGCCTCGGTGGGCAGCTCCTCAAGCGGGCCGGACTGGCTCTCCCCCGCGTTGTTGACGAGCACGTCGACGCCGGCGAGGACGTCCGCGAGCCCTTCGATCGAGTCGTCCGAGGTGAGGTCGAGAGCGATGTACTCCACCCCGGCGGCGCGCTGCTCGGGCTTCAGAGCGCCGGGATCACGGCTGGTGCCGATCACCCGATAGCCACGATCGGCCAGCGCCGCCGCGGTCGCGAGCCCGATCCCTGACGAGGCTCCAGTGATCAATGCGGTCCGGGTCATCGCAGCACCATACCGATCACCGCCACCGCGACGGGTCAGTGGTCCGAGCGGGTCACCAGGAACGCGAGCAGGACCGGGGCGATGCCGGCCACCGCGGCGGCCAGAGCGAGCAGGTGGTTGCCGGAGGCCAGCGAGGCCCAGGCGTTGCGGCCGGCGACGAAAAGGATCATCGCCAGGGAAACCCCGAGCAGGCCGGTCGCGATCCGGCGGACAGGTGCGGGGGCCTGCGTGGTCTGCACAGTCATCGGCTTCTCCCGAAAGTGAGCGTCGTCGATCCATACCGTTCAGCGACGGACGCCGGGAAAACGTCACCGCTGCACAGCGTGAAGCCTCACTTACCCAGGTCGGTGTGATCTCATGTCCGTCATGGATCTCGGGATCGCGGGGCGTACCGCCCTCATCGTCGGTGGCAGCGGCCTGATCGGCCGGGCGGTGGCGTCTGCCCTGCTCAGCGAGGGTGTGAAGGTCGTGCTTGCCGGTCGTGACGCGGAGCGGCTCGCGGCGGTCGCGAAGGGGCTCGGTGGCGAGCCGGGCACGGTCACGCTGGACAATCGGGACCAGGCTTCGGTCAACGCGGCCGTCGACACGATCAGCGAGATCGACATCCTGGTCAACTCGGCGGCTCCTCCGGCGCACACCCTGGACCCGGCGCTCGACCACAACCCGGAACAGATCCTGGCGGCGGTGGACGCGAAGACCATCGGCTATCTGCGCGCCATGCACGCCGTCCTGCCGCGGATGCGGGCGAACGGCTTCGGCCGCGTCGTCAACATCAGCGGCCAGAACGCTTTCACCACGCGTACCGTCGTGGGGTCTGTCCGCAACAGCGCGGTGATCACCGCGTCGAAGGCCTTGGCCGACGCCTACGTCGCGTCCGGTGTCACGATCAACGTGGTCAATCCGGCGATCGTGACGGCGAAGCCCCGGAACGGGATCGAGCCGGCCACCGGCGGCGATTCAACACCGCAGCAGGTGGCCGGACTCGTCGTCTACCTCGCGTCGATCCACGCGGCGGCGATCACCGGCGAATCCATCGCCGTCGGCCATCGCGTGCTCGGCGTGCAATAAAGCTAGGCTCGCATCACCGTGGCGATCGGGATGCCCGCCGCGCGCAGGGCCGGGATGAATCCGCCCAGCACACCCGCGACGATCCCGGCGATGATGCCGGCCACGCCGGCGTCCCAGGGGAACTGGACGTTCGCCAGCAGCGGTTCCGAGCCGCCCAGCACCATCGAGACGACCTTGAGGCCGGCGATGCCGGCGCCGATCGCGGCGGCCGCGGTGAGCAGGCCGGTCAGCATCGTCTCGGCGAGCACGATGCCGGCCAGCAGTGTCCGTGGGGTGCCGACCGCGCGGCGCAGCGCGAACTCCTCGACGCGTTCGCCGACCGTGGCGAGGCCGACGTTGAGGATGCCGGCAACGCCGATCAGCAGGACCAGCCCGGCCATCGAGAGGAAGATCAGCCGCATCAGCATGAGCTGCTTCTCCATCTCCTTGCGGTTCTGGACGACGTTGACGTACGACTCGGCGCCGGCGCCGCGCAGCCGGGACTGCAGCACCTGCTCGACCGGGCTGCCGGAAGCGGTCATCACGGTGATCTGGCCGCCGAAGTTCGGGTCGACCAGGCTGCTCGCCGGCATCCAGTTGGTCAGTTCGTCCTGCCGGACGTACGCACGAGGCTGGAAGTCCCCGTCGTGCACCACACCGACGATCTGCGGGGTCATGTTCGCCTTGGCGCCACGGACCCGCATCTCGGCCGGCACCTGGTGATCGCGGAAGCCCTTCGCGGCCTCCTCGTTGATCACGATCTTCGGGGCCAGCGACGGGACCGTGTCGAACGCCAGCCAGTCGCCGGAGACCGGGCGCAGCGGGCGAAACGTCAGCAGGTCGCCGGCGACCGCGGTGAGCACCACCTCGATGGCCTCACCGGTCGGCGGGCCGGGTACGCAGTTCCCGACGTTGTCACAGATCTCGGTCGAACCCCAGGCACCCTGGTCGAACGGCGCGCCACCCGGGTTGATCGGGCTGACGCCCGGCTCACCGATGATCGCCGAGGTACCGATCAGGCTGACCGCGTCGGCACGCCCGGCCACCGTCTCGGTGACGATCGACGGGGACTTCTCGTGCGGCATCACGTCGATGACGACAGTGCCGTCGTACCCGGACTGGAGCTCGACGTCGGACATCAGGGCGCGCTCGGCGATGCTGGCGCCGGCCTGCACGGTGACCACGGCCAGCACACCCAGGAACAGGCTGATCATGGAGAGCAGGGTGCGCAGCTTGCGGGCCCGGATGCCCTGCAGGCCGATGATGAGAGACGACCGGAACCGCCCGGACAACCGCATCATGCCGCCACCTCCGCTGCGCTCCGGCGTCGGCATGATGTCATCACTGAGCCAACCGATTCACTCGCAAGCTCGCTCATGCCAGCACCCCGTCGGACAGGCTCAGCGTGCGGCCCATCCGGGCGGCGTGGTCGCGGTCGTGGGTGACCAGGATCAGGCCGCAGCCGCGATAGGTGGCCGCGGAGAGCGCGTCGATCACGGCGGCTCCGGTCTCGGTGTCGAGGGCGCCGGTCGGCTCGTCGGCCAGCAGCACCCGCGGGTCGCGTACGAGTGCCCGGGCGATGGCCACCCGCTGCTGCTCGCCGCCGGACATCTTGGTCGGCCGGTTCTTCGCCAGGTGCGCGATGCCGACCAGGTCGAGCGCTTCCATGACCCGGATGCGGCGCTGCCGCCGGGGCAGCCAGCCCTGGCCGTTGACCAGCGCCATCGCCACGTTCTGTGCGGCGGTCAGGTGCTTGAGCAGGAAGAACCGCTGGAAGACGAAACCGTAGTGCGAGCTGCGCAGCTTGGCGGCCTTGCGCTCGGGCAGCCGGCTGATGTCCTCGCCGTCGAGCAGGTAGCTGCCCGAGTCCGGCCGGTCGAACAGGCCGAGGATGCTGAGCAGCGTGCTCTTGCCGGAGCCGGAACGGCCGACGATCGCCACGCTCTCGCCGGCGTGCACGGTCAGGTCGACCCCGTCAAGGATGGTCCGGGGCTCCTCCTGACCCTTGAGGATCTTGGTGATGCCGGTCAGCTCGATCAGAGGCTGGTTCATCCGCCCTGCCCCGGCTGCGGCTGCGCCTCGGCGGTCGGCAGGTTCGGTCCCGGGATGGCGATGGTCTCGTCGCCGGTCAGGCCCTTCTTGATCTCGATGACCTTGCCGTCGGTCATGCCGAGCGTGACGTCGACGGTCTTGCGGTTGCGGTTCTCGTCGACGATGTCGACCTTGCCCTTGCCCTGGCTGCCGGCGACCGCCTCGACCGGCAGCACCAGCACGTCCTTGGCCTTGCCGGTGACCACGTCGAGGGTCACCTCGGCGCCGTTGATCAGCTGGACCGAGTCGGGCGGGGTGCAGACCAGCTGGAGCCCGGTCGCCTCGGAACCACTGCTGCCGCCGGACTCGGCCGGGGGCTCCTCGGTCGGGACCGGTGCCGGCGCTCCGGATGCCTGCGGTGCGGCCGTGGTGGGCGCCGGCTCCGGGATGACCCCGGCCGGCAGCGCCGCGATGGTGCCCTTCGGCTTGCACTTGAACGGGCCGGGCCCGTTCTTGATCTGGCCGGTCACGCTGGAGACAGCGCCGGAGATCCGGTACGCCTGAGCGCTGTCGATGTCGGCCACGATGCCGTATCCGCCGTGCCGGGCCGACACGATCGGCATGCCCTCGGAGACCTCGGAGCGGTCGTCCATCAGCCGGCCGGCCAGGATCGAGCCCTTCGGGATGGTCACCTCGCGGGGCTGGCCGCTGTTCCAGATCGTGGCGACCCAGACCGCCTTGCTGGCCGGGGTCTTGGAGGGCTGGCGCTGCACGTACCGCACCTCGCCGGAGAGCGGCGCGACGACACCGAAGACCGGGTTGATGCTCACCTTGCCGGCCAGGCTGATCTTGTTGGTCAGATCCTGCCGTTCCGCTTTGACCGTGGTCAATACAGTGCCGCGTTCCTCAAGGCTGGGCGTCGGGGCCGTCTCGTCCTCCGACGTGCAGCCGGTGAGCAGCAGCAGAGCAGCCGTGGTCACCGCCCCTGCACGGGCAAGCACGGATATTTTCACGGTCCCTCATCCCCTGAGCCGGCATGCCACCGGCCAAACATGATCTCCGATGCGTCTGGCGCGGAGCAGACGGTACAGGGCGCCCGCAACCGGGGTGGAGAACCCTCAACCCGGCCCGGGATCGGCCGATCGGAGCGCTATGAACCAGTGGCGCCGGCGCGCGATCCGTGTCGCCGCCGCCTATGGCTTCATCCCGGCGCTGCTCTGCGGGGCCTATCTCGCCGGCACCTGGGACGGCGCCAACCGCGGCGTGATGCTGGCCGTGGTGCTGGTCATGCTGGTCTTCGCGGCCGGCGGATGGCTGGCCGCGAACCGGCTGAGCGAGTCCCGGCTCTGGTGGCGGGTCCCGTTGCTCACCGGCGCCCTGGTCAACCTGGCCGGCGACACCGCCCTCGGGCTGCTCGACGGCGGCGCGGCCGGGCCGCTGGGCACACTCGTGCCCGCCTCGGCGGTGTTCCTGGCGATCACCGTGCCGCCCCGGGCGTTCCTCGGGTTCTCGGTGCTCAGCGTTCTCGCGTACGCAATCCTGGTCTTCTGCGGTGATCCGGCCCCGCCGGGGTATGCGATGGTGCACCTTCTCGCCTACGGCGCCGCAGCGGTGCTGTGCCTGCGCCACTCGACGGTGCTGGCGTCGCTGCGCCGCCGTCTGTCGCATGCCTCCCGCACCGATCCGCTGACCGGCTGCCTCAATCGGCGGGGTTTCGACGAGCGTGTCGCCACCGAGCTGGCCACCGGCCGGACAACCACCCTGGTCCTGCTCGACCTCGACCACTTCAAGAGCGTCAACGACGCCCACGGGCACCAGGCCGGCGACGATCTGCTGACCTGGGCGGGTCACGAGCTGCTGGCCGAGGTACGCGACACCGGCGCGGTCGGCCGGCTGGGCGGCGACGAGTTCGCGATCCTGCTGCCCGGCAGTGATGCCGACGAAGCCGGCGAGATCGTCACTCGAGTCCGGGAGCGGCTGGCCGGCGCCACGCCGTCGAGCCTGGGTTTTGCGACGTTCCCGGTGGACGCCGGAGACGCGGAGGCGCTGTCAGCGGCGGCCGACAGAGCACTTTACCGGGATAAGTCGTCACATGTCCGACAAGTAGCCACCGCAGAACAAATAGGCCATGCGCGTACCCAGGTAAAGGGAAACGGCCCGGCGGCGACAGTCGCGAAGGGTGAGCGCCGCCGCCATTCGATCGCGGGCCCCGGCTGGATGGCGATGGCGCAGACCCTGATCGCGCTGATCTACGTCGGGTTCTTCACCGAGCACCACGATCATCGCGCGGGGATGGCCGCGATCTGCGTCTGGGGTTTCGCGGGTGGCCTCGCGGTGGTGACCGGCGCCGATTGGCTGAGCCGGGCCAGGGCCGCGCGTCCGCTGATGCTCGCGTTCGCGACCAGCTCGTTCCTGAGCTGCGCCGCGATCGCCGCGCTCGACGGAGGCGTGGACGGCCCGCTCGGCGTCGGCATGCTGCTCTCCATCCCGCTGCTCGTGCTCGGCATGCGCACCAGCGTCGCGGTGCCGGTCTCCGCCGTCGCAGCCGGGCTGTACACGCTTGTCGCCGTGACGGTCGGCGACCCGAACCCCTGGTATGTCGCGCTGAACCTGATCGGCACCGCCGCCACCTCGTTCGCCTGCGCGGTTCAGGGTCGCGCCGCCGCGCGCCAGCGGCGGATGCTGACCCGCCTGGCCCGCGTCGACGTGCTCACCGGGGTGCTGAACCGGCGTGGATTTGCCGAGAGGTTCACCGCGCTGCCCGGCACCGGCCTGCTCGTCGTGGACCTGGACAAGTTCAAGCAGCTCAACGACGCGCACGGCCATGCGGCCGGTGACGATCTCCTACGCTGGGTGGCCCAGACTCTGCGGGCCTCGGTACGCCCGGACGACCTCGTGGGCAGACTGGGCGGCGACGAGTTCGTTCTCCTGGTCAACGGCAACGCCAACACCGTGGCAACCGAGTTGCGTGCCGCCTTGGCCGAACGCACCGGCGCCGGCATTGGCGTGGCGATCGCGGGCCGCGACGGAGACGGATTCGACAGCCTGTACACGGTCGCCGACGCCAGGCTCTATCAGGAAAAGCTCAGTCGACCGGCGTCTTATAGCGCCGCCGCCGGTCTTTGACCCAGATCACCGCGGCCTTGCCGTCCGGGTGCTCACGCCGCTCCACCTCGAAGAGGCCGATCGCACCGATCAGGCCGCCCAGTTTCGCGTACCCATAACTGCGCGGGTCGAAGTCGGAGCGCTGTTTCGTGACGATCTGACCGACCGCTGCGAGCGGCGCCCAGCCGTCGTCACCGGAGGCCGCTTCGACGGCGGCGCGAATCAGGTTCATCAGGCTGGTGTCGCCGCGTAGCTGGGAGGTGCTGGGCGCGGGCGCCGCTGCCGGCTCGCCGATCACCGGCGCCACCTCGGCGGGCTCCACCAGGTTCTCGGTGTAGATGAACTTGTCGCAGGCCGCGACGAACGGCTTCGGGGTCTTGCGCTCGCCGAACCCGTACACCGTCAGCCCCGACTCACGGATCCGCGACGCCAGGCGGGTGAAGTCGCTGTCGCTGGAGACGATGCAGAAACCGTCGAACCGGCCGCTGTAGAGCAGGTCCATCGCGTCGATGATCATCGCGGAGTCGGTGGCGTTCTTGCCGACCGTGTAGGAGAACTGCTGGATGGGCTGGATCGACTGGGCCAGCAGCTGCTCTTTCCAGCTGCGCAAACTCGTGCCCGTCCAGTCGCCGTAAGCGCGTTTCACGTGCGCCGTGCCGTACTTCGCGACCTCCGCGAGCAGGCCGTCGACGATCGCCGCCTGCGCGTTGTCGGCGTCGATCAGAACGGCCAGCTTGGCGGAGTTGTCGTTTGCCATCAGGCCTTCACGGTCTCCTGATCCTGCGGATGACGCAAGCCGGGGTGTCCCTCCGGCAGGTTGCGCTTGATCACCCACCAGCTCACCGCGAGGCACGCGGCGACCAGCGGCCAGCTCAGCGCCACCCGCGCGATGCCCAGCTCAGCGGCCCGCCCGGCCTGATAGAGCGGCAGAAACACCGCAACCCGGATCACATACTGCAAAACCCAGACCCAACTGCCCCTTTGGTACGCCTTGACGAGGGCCGGATCGCGCCGCCAACGTGTCCGCTGTTTGAGCACGCCGCCGACGACGAGTCCGAGCAGCGGCCACCGGACCAGAATGCTGACGATCCAGACGAGCGCGCTCGCCGTGTTGCTGAACAGCTGGATCAGGAAGAAGTCCTCGGCCCGGCCGGTGTAGAGCGCGATCAGCGCCGCCACACAGACGCCGAGCAAGCCGATCACGACAGCGCGGGGCTTGTCACCGCGCCGCACCCGCCACACCGACAGCGCGAGGGCGAAGACCACGGCGGCACCGGTCCCGGCCCAGATCGACCCGTCGCTGATCAGGTAGCCGGCCACGAACCCGATCGGCGGCAGCGACGCGTCGACGGCCGCCCGCCGCCCGTTGAGCAATTCCGCCAGCGATTCCGGCTGCGCCATCTTCACCCTGTTCCTTCGAGTTAGGCGAGCCTAACCCAATCGGGACCTAGTGTGCCGAGAGGGTCTCGACCAGGCAGCCCGTGCGCATCCCAACCTGCACTTGCCAGTTCGATCTTATCGGTTCGGAATGATGTTCAGATAAATGGCGATGAGGCGGCGGGCCCGGGAAATGCGGGAGCGGACCGTGCCGATCGGGAGGTTCAGCCGTTCGGCGATCTCCTCGTACGATTGTTGATCCCACTCCCGCAGGCGCAACGCCTCCTGATATTCGGCCGGTAATCGGCGCAGCGCGTTCTCCACGTCCATCCGGGTGGCCGCCACCGAGCTCATCCGGCGCAGCGTCCCGGCGGGTTCCGGGATCTCCTCGCTCGGTGTGCCGGCACGGCCCTTGCGGCGCAGCACCTCCAGGGCCGCGTTGTACGCGATCCGGTGCAACCACGTGGTGAAACGTGCCCGGTCCTGGAACGTGCCGATCCCGCGCGCCACCGCGATCAGGGTCTCCTGCGCGGCGTCGTCGACGTCGGCCGGGTCGGCCAGGACGCGGCGGGCGCCCGGGTACGCGAGCCGACGCGAATGGATTTCGGAAAGCAACTCCTGCAGATCGTGGCGTGAACCGGCTGCCGCCCGCAGCGCCAATTCCTGAAGGTCGCTCCGATCGGGTGATCGGTCGGGGGGAGACGACATTCCGGAATGGTATACAAGGCGCCTACCCGAGCATGAGAGGGCCGATTCATGGTGGAGATCGAATTCATCGGCCGATACCGGGTGGGCCGGCGGCTCGGCGAGGGTGCCTTCGCCGAGGTGTTCCTCGCGATCGACGAGGACCTGGAGTCACCTGTCGCGATCAAGGTGCTGGCCCGGCGCTGGTCGGACGACGAGGACGTGCGGGAACGCTTCCTCAACGAGGCCCGGCTGCTGCGCCGGCTCGGCGGGGCGCGGCTGGTCGCCGTGCACGACATCGGCGAGCTGCCGGACGGCCGGCCGTACTTCGTGATGCCGTACGCCGACCGGGGCACCCTGGAGGACCGGCTCGCGTCGCTGGCCGGCGAGGAGATTCCGGCCTCGGCCGCGTACGCCGTCGCCCGGGATGTGGCGCTGGCACTGCGCCGGGTGCACGAAGCCGGGGTGGTGCACCGCGACGTGAAGCCGGGCAACCTGCTGATCTTCTCCGAGCCGGAGTCGGCACTGAGCAGCGCCGATCCTCTCGTCGCGGCCGACGAACGCCTGGTACTCGGCGATTTCGGCCTGGCCAAGGATCTGACGATCCGGGCCAGCGGGGTCAGCCTGCCGGCCGGCACACCCGGGTACATGGTGCCGGAGCAGTCGGACGCGGCGGCCTCCGTCGACGAACGCGCCGACGTGTACGCGTGCAGCGCCCTGCTCGCCCGCATCCTGACCGGCCGTCCGCCGGGCACCGGTTCGCTGGCGACGCTGCCGGTCGGGCCGGCGGTCCGCGCGACAATCATGTCCGGGCTGGATCCACAGCCGGGATCGCGGCAGTCCTCCGCGGGCGAGTGGCTGGCCAGCCTCGACCAGGCGGTGGCCGCCGACGGAGCCGGTGTCCGCCCGGCCAGGCGGCGCAGGCGGGCGGCAATGCTGGGCGTGGCGGCGGCGGTCCTGATCTCGTCGCTCGGCGCCGGTCTGATCATTTCTGGAGAGCCCGCGGAGACGAAGGCCGTCTCCTACGTGCCGGTCACCGACGACACCGGCAGGCTCTCGGTCAACGTGCCCGCCACCTGGAGCCAGCACTGGGGCAACGGCTGGCACCCCGGTCAGAGCCCGTTCTACAACGACGTCAACGTCGGCCCCGGCATGAACGCCTCCCCCAACGTCTCCGACTGGTTCACCGCCGCCGCCGTACCCGGCCTCTTCGCCGGTATCTCCAGCAAGGTCGTCGCAGAGGGTAAGTTCACGCCCGGCTACATGGCGCAGTACTTCGGCCCGAAGGGCTGCACCGCCACCGGCCGCAGCGAGTTCCGCCTCGACCGGCTCGGCCTGACCGGAACTCAGGGCGAGTGGACCTGCGCCGGCGGCGTGCACTGGCGGTACGCGTACGGCTGGCCGGACCATCACCGCTGGATCCTCGTCCTGGAGATCAAGATGGTCACCGCCGAGGACGACAAGGCCTGGGACGAGGCGTTACGCACGGTCGGCCACAACTTCACGTGACCCGAGCCGGCACCGGATCGGCACCCGAGGTCTCTACCATGGGATCTCGGAACTGTTGACCTAGGAGCTCGCGATAACGGCCTTCCTCCTGCTCAAGCCCGACTGCCTGCGCCTGGGCCTGACCGCCGAAGCGCTGAGTTCGATCAGCGAGGCCGGTCTGCGCGTCGACCAGCGGCGACGGATCCGCCTCACGCCCGCCGACGTGCGGTACCTCTGGCCGGAGTACACCGACGACGGCCACGTCCTGGCCCGCGCCTTCCTCGACCGATACCTCACCACCGACGACTCCGAGGCGGTCCTGGTCAGCGGTGACGACGCCTTCGAGACGGTACGCCGGATCAAGCGCCGCCTGCGGTCCCGGCACGCCCTCGGGATGTTCGCCAACGTGGTCCACGCCGCCGAGAGCCAGAGCGAGCTGGACCGCCAGATGGGCTACCTGTTCTTCGGTGTCACCAGCCCCGTCCAAACGGCACCTCGCACCAAAGGCATCGACCTGCGTACCCACATCGACGTGCCGGAACTCGTCGGCGACCTGTGGCCGATGCTCCAGCAGGACCTGGACGCGCCGCCGCCGTACCCCCTCGACGGCACCGTGCGCCACGCCGTCGTGCTCGGCGGCGACCGTGACCACACCCTCGACTCGGCCGTCTCGGCGATCTGGCAGTCGCTGCCCGGCGTCGACCCGGCGCACGCCGTCCTGCTGGCCCTGTACGCGGACCGGACCGGCGGCTTCCCCATCGCGATGGGAAACCGCCGGTCCGTGGCCCGCTGTCACCGTGCCCTGGTGCGGCACGGCATCCGGCACTGCTGGACGATCGACGCGGTGACTACTGCCGCTGCATCACTGCGGCCCGCCCGCTGGGTGCCCCCGGGCTCGTCTGCCGTGCCGGCACCGGCTGAAGTGGCATCGGTGCCACCACAGTCGCGGTCAGGTCAGGCTTCGAGCTGGCCGGCTCCTGCGTGACGGTTGGTCCCGCCTCAGCCGGCCCGGGACTCGCCGGCCAGGGCAGGAAACGCAGCTTCTTGCGGGCTGCCAGGTCCTCCACCCAGCCGAAGATCAGAACCGCGTTGACAAGCAGCGCGAGCGCGATCACCACGTAACCGACCTCGAAGAACTTCCCGAGACGCCACACCTCGAGGGCGTCACCGACCGGGTAGCAGAGTGCGATCGCGACGTTGTTCCACAGGTAGATCGTCACCGCGCGGGCGTTGATCATCGTGACCCACTTGTCCAGGCCGCGCCGCTTGGTCAGCCACTCCATGTTCGGCTTCCACCGCAGCAGGAACATGACGAAACCGGCGCTGTAAACCGCGTACGCGACCGGGATCTCCTTGATTCCGCCGGCGTCCGGATGTGCCCAGCTCCACGCCAGACCGGCCGTCACCAGGGTGACGCCGAGCACCGTCACGAGCAGGCCCGGGATCTTGCGCAGCGAACCGTCGCGGTGGGCGAACCCGAGCATCCAGCAGGCCGCGTACATCCCGATGTTGGTGGCGACCTCCTCGAAGTTGTCGTTCGAGGGCCAGATCGGGTGAATCGCGAGCACCACGAGCACAGCGATCGGCGCGACAATCGTCAGGAGCCGGGCCTTGCGGTACATCCAGAGCATCACCGGCGAGAGCGCGACCAGCCACAGGTACGTGGCCAGGTACCAGAGCACCTCGGTGGCCTGCATGCCGAAGGAACTGGACGGCGGGTCGACGAACGGCACGATCCAGGCGATCAGGTGCCACAGCGGCGGGCGCTCCGGCCACCCGTACAAAAACATCGCCGGAACCAGGACGGCGCCCAGGACCCACAGCGCGGGAAGCAGCCGCCGCAGGCGGCCGCGCAGAACCGTGAATGCGGAGGGTGACCGATCGAGCGAGTTCGCCATGAGCGAGCCCGCCAGAGCGAACATCACACCCATCGACGGAAAAGCGAGTTCAAGGACGGCGTACGGGAACATGTGGAACACCGAGACACGGGCGATCGCGAGCACTCTCAGCAGATCGAAGTACCGGTCGCGACCAGCCGGTCTGGTTTCGGCCATGACGCCTCCAGGGCAGAAGCACACAGAGGCGTCGGCCGACCGGCTCCCCCGGCGGCCCGGACGAACCGCAGCGTCAAGTTATGACCGCACATTTTGCATACGCTGTGTAACCGCTGTTCACTCCCCAAGTCCCCAGCGGTGGATCTTTCCGGCGCAGGTCTTGGCAGCGTAAGTGAGGGCCGCACCCTGAAGCGAGGTGCGGCCCTCGGTCGTTCACTGACGGTGGGTCAGTTCTTCTTCCAGCCGCCCGGGCCGTCGAAGCCGCCCGGACCGTGGCCGTGGCCTCCGGGACCGTGGCCGTGGCCGTGGCCTCCGGGACCGTGGCCGCCCGGGCCGTGGCCGCCGCCCCAGCCGTAGTAGACCTTCAGCGCCCAGCCGCCTCGGTGGAAGCCGTTGACCGGGAAGCAGGAGTACCGCTCCCAGCGGTCCTGCCACACCCCGGCGCGGCCGACCTTGTGGCAGGTCCGCGGGCTGCGGTAGTAGTCGTAGATGCGCTCCCGGCGCGGACGGGCGTCCGTCTTCGCCGCGGACTTCGCGGTGTCGGCGGACGGGCCCGAGGGCGAAGCTGCCGAGCCGGTGGACGCGGCCGCCGGGCCGGCGGCCATCGTCACGCCGGCGGCGACTGCCACACCCGACATGGCGAGTGCGCGCGTCAATTTCTTCATGCGAATCACCTTTCCACAAGAAAGGGCTTTTTCGGACAAAGAGCATCATATGATCTAGCTCGAAACGATCACGGCGACGCGCGGCCACGATCGGGGGATCTTGCAATGCCCTTGCATGCGGTGCGGCCTCCCGCTGTGGTGCGAGCGGGAGGCCGTTGGGCGTACCGAAGAAGGTTTCAGACCGCGATGGTGGTGCGCGCGGCGGGGCGGAGGTAGACCGCCCAGGTGACCGCTACGCAGAGCAGGTAGAAGGCGATGAATGCCATGTAGGCGGCGTCGGCGTCCTTGTAGGTCAGGAACGACTGGCGGAAGGCCAGGTTGACCAGGACACCGCCGACCGCGCCGACCGCTCCGGCGATGCCGATGACGGCGCCGGAGATGCGGCGGGCCTGGTGTTCGTCGCCGGCGTATTTCTGGCGGAAGATGCCGGGGATCATTTTGTACGTGGAGCCGTTGCCGAGGCCGCTCAGCACGAACAGGGTGATGAATCCGACGATGTAGAGCGGCAGGGATCGCTGCTGAGCCGCGATCAGGACGATCGAGGCGCCGATGGCCATCGCGATGAAGTTCACGAACGTCACGCGGGCGCCGCCGAGCCGGTCGGCGAGCGCGCCGCCGAGCGGGCGGATCAGGGAGCCGAGCAGCGGGCCGAGGAAGGTCAGGTACGCGGCCTTGATCGGGGTGTTGAACTGCTCGGCGAACTGCACCTGGAGTACCTGGCCGAACGCGAAGCCGAAGCCGATGAACGAGCCGAACGTGCCGATGTAGAGCAGCGACATGACCCAGGTGTGGCCCTCTTTCGCGGCGTCGCGCATGCCGCGCTTCTCGTTGCGGGCCTGGGAGAGGTTGTCCATGTAGATCGCCGAGCCGGCCGCCGCGATCACGATGAGCGGGATGTAGATGCCGGCGACGATCCCGGGCGAGCCGGCGCCGAACGTGGCGAGGACGAAGAGGCCGACCAGCTGGACCGCTGCCACGCCGAGGTTGCCGCCGCCGGCGTTGATGCCGAGCGCCCAGCCCTTGAGGCGGTCCGGGTAGAAGGCGTTGATGTTCGCCATCGAGGAGGCGAAGTTGCCGCCGCCGACGCCGGCCAGGGCGGCCAGGATCAGCAACGTTTCGAAGGAGACGCCCGGCTTGATCAGGAAGGCCGCCGAGATCGACGGGATGAGCAGCAGCGACGCGCTGATGATGGTCCAGTTACGGCCGCCGAAACGGGCCACGGCGAAGGTGTACGGAATCCGCAGGCCCGCGCCGAACAGCGTGGGAACCGCCGTGAGCAGGAACTTCTGGGCCGGATCGATGCCGTAGGACGGGCCGAGGAACAGCACCAGCACCGACCAGAGTGTCCAGACGGAGAAGCCGATGTGCTCGGAGAAGATCGAGAAGATGAGGTTGCGTTTGGCGATGGCGGAGCCGCCGTTGTCCCAGAACTCGCGGTCCTCGGGGCGCCAGTCGTCGATCCAATGGCCGTTGAGGCTTTTCGCTGAAGGCCTTTCAAGAACAGCGGTCATGTCAATCTCCCAGAACGATCTGATCGCCGTCGACCCGCACCGGGTAGACGTTGATGGAGGGCTGGCCGGACTGGGAACACCCGGTGGCGAGGTTCCACGCGTTGAGGTGCAAGGGGCAGACCACGACCCTGTTGTCGATCTGCCCGTCGGCGAGCGGCCCGCCCTTGTGGGGGCAGACCGCGTCGACAGCGCGCAGGGAGCCGTCGCGCAGCCGGAAGACGGCGATCATGTGCCCGTCGACGGTGTAGGACCGCCCTTCGCCGAGCGGGATGTCGCTGACCGGGCCGAGGATCTTGAAGACGGAGACGGTCATGAGCGCACCGGAACCTGAGGCAGGACGATCAGCGGAAGGGAGGTGCGGAACTGGCCGGGCGTGGCCGGTTCGGCCCGTTCCTTCCAGGGGTCCTTGTAGGCCTGCACCGCTTCCTCGACAGCGGCGTCGAGAGCGGCGGCGATGCCGTCCGAGTCGTCGACGACGATCTCCCGGATCCGGTCGACGCCGATTCGCGGGACGAATGTGTACGTCCGCTCCAGCCAGTTCGCGTTCTCCCGGTAGTACTGCAGGAACCGGCCGGTCAGCCGGATCACCTCTTCGGCCGACTCGACAGTGGTGAGCAGGTCACCCTTGCGGATGTGCGCGCCTGCGGCGCCGCCGACATAGATCTCCCACTTGCCGCCGTCGATCGCGACAACCCCAAGATCTTTTACGTACGCCTCGGCGCAGTTCCGCGGGCAGCCGGTGACCGCCAGCTTCATCTTCCCGGGGCCTTCGAGACCCTGATAGCGCTCCTCCAGGGCGATGCCGAGGGCGGTCGAGTCGCCGACACCGAACCGGCAGAAGTCCGAGCCGACACAGGTCTTCACCGTGCGGAAGCTCTTGCCGTACGCGTACCCGGACGGCATGTCCAGGTCCGCCCAGATCTCCGGCAGCTTCTCCTTCGGGATGCCGAGCAGGTCGATGCGCTGGCCACCGGTGAGCTTGACCATCGGCACCTGGTGCTTCTCGGCCACCTCGGCGATCCGGCGCAGCTGGGCCGGGGTGGTGACCCCGCCCTTCATCTGCGGCACCACCGAGAAGGTGCCGTCGCGCTGGATGTTCGCGTGCACCCGGTCGTTGATGAAGCGGGCGTCGCGCTCGTCGACGTATTCGCCGGCCCACATCATCTTGAGCAGGCTCGCCAGGCCCATCTTGCTCTTGGCGTCGTGCTCGCCGCCGGGTACCAGCTTCATGAAGACTGACGAGACGCTCTTGAGCTCATATTTCCGGATCGCGGCCATCAGCTCCGGCTTGGGCATCGGTACGCCCGGGACGTACCAGGACGCCGCCGGGTCCTCCTCGACCTCGCCACCGGCTGCCCACTCGACGATCCGCTGGACCAGTGGCTTGCAGGTGCCGCAGCCCTTGCCGGCCCGGGTCTTCTCCATCACGCCGCCGACGGTCTTGCAGCCGTCGTTGACCACGCCGCAGATCGCGCCCTTGCTGACGCCGTTGCAGTTGCAGACCTGAGCGTCGTCCGGCATCTCCTCCGGGGTGATCTCCCCGGCTCCGCCGCCGATGTCGAAGAGCAGCTCGGCGCGGTCCTCCGGCAGCGGCGTCGCCCGGTCGAACGCCTGGATCAGGCCGGCAGCCTTGCGGTTGTCGCCGACGAGCGTGGCGCCGACCAGGACGCCGTCACGGATGATGATCTGCTTGTAGACGCCCTTGCGAGGCTCGTTGTAGACGATCACCTCGTCGTCGTCGCTCTCCGGCTCCTTGATGCCCATCGAGGCGACGTCGATGCCGGCGACCTTGAGCTTCGTGGACAGCTTCGACCCGTGATAAGCCGCGGCCAGGTCGCGGCCGGTGATGTGGTCGGCGAGGACTTTCGCCTGGTCCCACAGCGGGGCGACCAGACCGTACAACGACCCGCGGTGCTGGGCACACTCCCCGACGACGTAGATGTCCTCCTCGCCCTCGGCGCGCATGTGGTCGTCGACCACGATGCCGCGTTCGACGGTGAGGTCGCTGTTCGCCGCCACCTGGGTGTTGGGCCGGATGCCGGCGGCGACCACGACCACGTCGCAGTCGATCACCGTGCCGTCGCCGAGCTTCACCCCGGTGACCCGGTCCTTGCCGAGGATCTCGCTGGTCATCGCGTTGACGATGACGTCGATGCCGAGCTTGTTCTCGACGCTGTCGCGCAGCATCGCGCCGGCCTTCTCGTCCAGCTGGGTGTTCATCAGGTGGCCCATGGCGTGCAGCAGCGTCACGTGGCTGACGTGGTTCTGCAGGCCGCGGGCCGCCTCCAGGCCGAGCAGGCCACCGCCGATCACCACGGCCCGCTCGTGGTCCCGGGCATAACGGATCATGCCGCGGGTGTCGTCGAGCGTACGGAAGGCGAAAACGCCCTGATGGTAACCGCGGTGCGGGTTGCTGATGCCCTTGATCGGCGGGACCCAGGCGCTGCTGCCGGTCGCGATGATCAGCTTGTCGTACGGGGTGGCGGTGCCGTCGCCGGCGTAGACCACCTTGGCGAACCGGTCGATCCGTTCGATCTTGGTGCCGGCGTGCAGGGTGATGCCGTTGTCGGCGTACCAGGCCAGGTCGTTGAGGAAGATGCCGTCCTCGGTCTCCACCCCGGCCAGCAGGTTGGAGAGCATGATCCGGTTGTAGTTGCCGTACGGCTCGTCGCCGAACATCGTCACGGTGAAGTCGCCGTCGCGGGCCAGGATCTCTTCGACGGTACGGGCGCCGGCCATCCCGTTGCCGATCACTACCAGGCGTTCGGTCATCAGATCTCCACCAGTCCGAGGTCGACGATCGCGGTTCCGGAGACGCCGGCCGGCGCGGCGAGCCAGAGCTCGACAGTGGTGCCGCCGGGCAGGTCCTCCAGAACCCGCAGTGGCACGTGGACGTCGCCCTTGGCGCCGACCGGGAAGTAACGCATCGGCTCGCCGTCGCGTACCAGGACGACGCAGATCAGCTCGGCGGCCGCGTTGCCGCCACGGAAGTAGACGGCCTGCGCGTTCGAGCCGGCCGGAACGGTCCAGCTCAGCGCGGCGTCCAGTAGGGACGGCCGGTCCAGGCCCTTGCCCTCGAAGGCGAAGACGCCTTGCAGGAAGCGGGGTGTGGAATGCATGTCAGGAACTCCCCTCAAGTTCTGCTTCGCGACGCTCGGCTCGGTTCAGCGCGATCGCGCATGCCTTGAAGGAGGAGAACGGGCAATGCGTCTGGGTCGCCGTCACAAGAGGAAGCCTCTCGGCGGCCGGTTAACCCGGCAGACGCATAACCGTGACGCTGTTGTCAGGAAATCCCTACAACGCCCGGCCGGCCGATGTGAGGCGCGCGGCATCGAAGCGCCGCAATACGAGGTCGGCGATCGCCGGGTCGTGGCAGAGCGGCGGCGTGACCTGATCGGCCCCGGCGCTGTGCAGCGAGCGGTAGAAAACGCCCTCGGCCAGCAGGTACGCGGCGATCGCGATGGTCCGGGCGCCGTCCGCCCGCAGACCGGCGACAACGTCCTTGACCTGCGGTCCCGCGCCCGAGGTGTAACCGATCCGGGCGTTGCCGGGCAGCTGGGCCGCGACGCCCTCGACGTCGGCGCGCCACAGCGGGTCGGACGAGCCGGCCGCGGCGAGGACCACCGCGTCGGCGTCCGGGAGGTTGCGGACCATGCTGTCCAGCAGCATCGGGTCCGGGCCGAG
Source organism: Actinoplanes sp. CA-015351 (assembly GCF_050955685.1). Classification (NCBI taxonomy): domain Bacteria; kingdom Bacillati; phylum Actinomycetota; class Actinomycetes; order Micromonosporales; family Micromonosporaceae; genus Actinoplanes; species Actinoplanes sp. CA-015351. The sequence goes on along the minus strand of NZ_CP192102.1, from coordinate 3,348,047 downwards.
CGGCGCGGCGACCGGGAATCGCTTCCCGGTGACCGCCTCGGCGATGTCGACCCGGACGTGGTATCCGCAGGCCAGCAACAGCGGCACGACGACCGCGTCGTCAACGGCCGGGACGACGTCGGCGACCTTGGGTTCCTGCACGTCGACGTAGCAGAGCCGGACGTCGAGGCCGGGGCGGCGGTGGGCGACCGCGGAGGCCAGTTCCTGGATCTGCCGGCGGCCCGCCGGTGAGCGGGTGCCGTGCGCGACAGCGATGAGAGTGGTCACGGGAGTCTCCTCGTGCTCGATGAAGGGCGCGGTGGAGCGGCCCGGCAAGGCATCAGGCACGCGGAGTGGTGCGATATTTCAGGCGGCCTCGTCGACCCGAAGGCGGTAGCCGCGTTTGATGACCGTCTCGATGTGTTTTCCGGACCCGAGCGCCGCGCGCAGACGGGCCACTGCCACGTCCACGGCGTGCCCGTCGTTGCCCCGGGGCAGCGCTTCGGCGAGCTGCTCCTTCGACACCACCACGCCCGGGCGGCGGGCCAGCGACGCGAGGATCGCCATCGCGGCCGGCGCGAGCGCGTGGAACGCCTCGTCGATGAGGACGGCGTGTCCGCGAACCTCCAGGGTGGAACCCGCCACGCGCAACCGTACCGCCCGGCGGGGCAGCTCGTCGGTGACCGTCTTGATCAGCGCGCCGAGGCGGTAACGCTCCGGAGTGACCACCGGGATGCCGCGCTCGACCAGCGGCGCCGCCGTCACCGGGCCGACGCACGCGGCAAGCGTGGAGCAGGTGAAGGCGGCCGTGACGTCGGCACCGGAGTCCGCGGCGACCTGCATGAACGCCTTGACCGCGGGCGCGCTGGTGAACGTGACCGCATCGATCAGCCCGGCCGCGACCTGCTCGGTGAGCCGGCGCACCGGCGCAGTGTCGGGCGGCATCGCCCAGCGGTAGACCGGCACCTCGACGACGGCGGCGCCGGCCAGGCGCAACGCGTTCACGAACTCGGTCTGCGGCTCACCGTGTTCCTGCACCACGATCCGCTTGCCGGAGACCCCGTCGGCGAGCAGCCGTTCAAGAACCTCTTCGGATGCCTCGGTCTTGGCCGCCCAGTCCTCGGTGAGCCCGGCCGCGCGGATCGCGCCGCACGGTTTCGGACCGCGGGCGATGATTTTCGCGTTGCCCAGCGATGCCCGCAGCGACTCGGCCAGGTCCCAGCCCTCGGCCGCTTCCAGCCAGCCTCGGAACCCGAACCCGGTGGTCGCCACGACCAGGTGCGGTTCCAGCCCGATGCAGGCCAGCGTCGCCGCTTTCAGGGCGTCGTCGTCGACCAGCGGAATGATGGTGATCGCGGGAGCCGTGATCACGCGCGCGCCCCGCCGCTCCAGCAACGCCGCCATCTCGCTCCGGCGTCGTTCCGCGGTGACCGCCACGGTGAAACCGGCCAGTGCGCCCTCGGTCATCCGGTCCCCATCCTGTGCCGCCGTCGGCGGGGTTCCCACGACCCGCTCGTGAACCACCCCGCCGCAAGAGTCCTAAGACCTGATTTCGGGACCGGCAATCTCATGTTTCCGTGATGATAACGGCGAGTCACTTCGCAGGTGATCGCCGTTGTGAGGATTTGATCATGTCTCGTCGGGGCCGTCGTACATCGAGCCCTCGACGCCCAGAAGCTTGCGGATCTCGGCGATCAGATGGAACGCCGCGATCCGGCCGTCGAGCAGACCGACCCGGTAATCGGCGCCGAACTCGGGGTCCTCGGCGATCTGCGGGTCCCGGTAGCCCGCGGCCCCGTCCACCCGGCCGGCGTTGTAGGCAACCAGAGCCTCGTCCATCGAACCTTCTCCCCGCATGCGAAACCGTCGCGACAATCTCGCATGCGGAAAGGCGGCCGCCCACCGGCCGAGCGTCCGGTTCCCGGCCGCCAGGGCGACGCGGTGATCAGCCGGTCGGCGTCCGTCCACCCGCAACCGTCCCGAAACCGTCTCGCACCCGGGCGACCTCGATCACAGCACGAGGCCGATCGCGAGGGAGGCGGCCAGCAGGATCCCGCAGGTGATCGCGAGGCCCTTCTGCCGGCGGGGATAGTCCTCGGCGGCCGCCACGACCACGAAGCAGACCACCGCCACGCCCAGGAACAGCACACCGGCGACGATCGGCGGGACCACCGCGTAGAGCCCGGTCAGCACGATCCAGAACAGCGCGGCCGGCGCGTGATAAGCGATCTCCCACCACCGGCTCGTGTCGAGCCGCCGGCCGGAACGCACCACAGCCTGATCCGCGATCTCCATGCGCAATACCCTAGCCCTCCGATGGGATATCGCGCGATCCCGATCACCTCAGCGGGCGATCAACCCCGACTTGCGCCACAGCGCCACACCGGGCCCACCGATCAGATCAAGATCTTTCAGGTACGCGACCACGCGCTCGCCGGCCCACCGCATGGTCTCCCGGAAGTACGGGTTGGCCCGGGCCACCCGCGTCCCTTCCTCGGGCGAGATGCCGACGGAGGAGTAGACCCGCGGGTCGATCAGACGGGTGCCGGTCAGATAGGCGGCGCGGGCGATCACCAGCTTGTCGAAGGCGAGCCGGCCCTTGCCGGCCGTCCGGATCTGCCGGGCCAGCTCCTCGCGGGCGAACCGGACGTGCCGGGCCTCCTCGACGACGTGGATGCGCGACACCATCCGGACCAGGGGCTGCACGTTCTCGTCGGCCATCGCCTCACGCTGCAGGGTGTCCAGGATCTCCTCGGCGATCAGGATGGCGGCGTACATCCGCGGGCCGGTGCCGGTGTGCGCGATCCAGCGGCCGAGCCACTGGTTGACGCCGTCCGGCTGATAGACCGGGGCGCCGAGGCGGCCGATCATCCGGCCGAACATCACCGAGTGGCGGCACTCGTCGCCGACCTCGGTGAGCGCGTACTGCGCGTGCGGCGCGGTCGGGTCCTGCTTGAAGTAGTCCCGGATGAGCAGCTGCATCAGGATCGTCTCGAACCAGACGCCGAGGCCGGCGATGCTCGCCACCTCGTGCTTGGTGAGCTCGACGCGCTGCTTCTCGGTGAGCCGGTCCCAGAGGGCGGTGCCGTACAGGCTGGACCGGTGCGGCGGCACGAAGTACTTGCCCTCGACGAACGGCGCCTCCCAGTCGATCTCGATCTCCGGATCGTACGAATGCTCCGCGGACGAGCGCAGAAGCCGGGTGGCGGTGCGGTCGCGATCGGTCGTCATTTTCTCGCCTTCCGTCGGACGGCCTTGACGTTACCGGCGGTAACAGTTACTTCTTGTACTATGAGCCCGGCCACTCCCCCCGTCAATCCCGGCAAGAACGACGGCCGCAAAGGCCGCTGGGACAACCACCGCGAGCAACGGCGTGCGGAGCTGACCGCCTCGGCCATCGAGGCGATCCGCCTGCACGGCCCGGACATCGGCATGGAGGCGATCGCCGCGCACGCCGGGGTCAGCAAGCCGGTCCTGTACCGGTACTTCGCCGACAAGAGTGAGTTGTGGCTGGCGGTCGGGCAGTCGGCCGGCCGGATCATCCTGGAGGCGATGGTCCCGGCCGTCGCGGGCGTCCGCGAGGAACGAGCCGTCGTCGCCGCGGTCATCGACGTCTACCTGGCGCAGATCGAGGCCGACCTGAACCTGTACCGGTTCGTCGTGCACCAGCCCGATGTCGCCCGGCACCGCGACGTGGTCGCCGACGTGATGGACACCGTGGCCAGCGGCCTCGCCCGGATCTTCGGCGACCGGCTGCGGGCCCGGGGGCTCGACTCCGGCGCCGCCCTGCCGTGGGCGTACGGGGTCGTCGGTTATGTCCAGGCGGTCGGTGACTGGTGGCTACGGCAACAGCAGCCGATCAGCCGCGACGCGCTCTGCGACTACCTGACGACGTTCCTCTGGAGCGGCATCTCCGGCATGCAACGCGCGGCGGACATGCCGGGCGGGCTGGCCGCGTTCGATCTCAAGAAAGCGGAGGGCGAATGAGCACCGACGAAGAGGAGTACCGGGGGCCGGCCATGCTGCGGCTGGACGACGGGCCGGTCGCCGTCGAGGTACGCATGTCGGCCCACTTCGAGCCGGTCGAGGGCCGGTTCCGCTGGGCCGGCCGCACCGGCCCGGACGACACGCTGCGCGAACGTGTCGGCGGCGGGCTCCGCAAGGCGACAATCGTCATCGCCCGTGAGGGGGCCAAGATCGAGACTCCGGTCAAGCTGAGCGAACCCGACCCCTGGGGCGGGGTACGGATCTCCGGCACCGGCACACCACCCTGGTTCGGGAGGACCGCATGACCGAGCACTTCGACGTCCTGATCGTCGGAGCCGGGATGTCCGGCATCGGGGCGGCCTGGCGGCTGCGCAAGCAGAGGCCCGGTGACACGTTCGCGATCCTCGAGGCGCGCGACGCGATCGGCGGCACGTGGGATCTCTTCCGGTATCCCGGTGTGCGATCCGATTCGGACATGTACACGCTCAGCTATCCGTTCCGGCCGTGGCGCGAGCCGGAGTCGCTGGCGTCCGGCGACAAGATCCGCAGGTATATCGAGGAGACGGCGGAGGAAGCCGGGATAACGGGAAATATCCGTTTTGGGCAGCGGGTGGTGCGTGCCGACTGGTCGTCGTCAGATTCCCGGTGGACCGTTCGCACCGCCGATGGCACGGTTCTGACGTGCGACTTTCTCTACGGCTGCGCCGGTTACTACAGCTACACCGAGGGCCATCAGCCGGATTTTCCCGGGATTTCCGACTTCTCCGGCACACTCGTCCACCCCCAGTTCTGGCCGGAAGACCTCGACTACACCGGCAAACGCGTCGTCGTCATCGGCAGCGGCGCCACCGCGGTCACCCTCGTCCCCGCGATGGCCGCCGACGCGGCACACGTCACGATGCTCCAGCGCTCCCCCACGTACGTCACCGCACTGCCGAATCGGGACGTGATCGCCGACCTGGCCCGCCGGTTCCTGCCGCCGAAGGCGGCGAATCGCGTCGCCCGCGCCAAGAACATCGCGCTCACCCAGACGTTCTACCAGCTGGCGCGGCGCCGGCCGAAGCTGGTCCGGCGCGCGCTGCGCGGCATGGCGGTGCGATACCTGAAGAGCCCGGAGTACGTCGACGAGCACTTCAAGCCCCGGTACGAGCCGTGGGACCAGCGGCTCTGCGTCATCCCGTCCGGCGACCTGTTCACCGTCATCGCCGAGGGCCGGGCGTCGGTGGTGACCGATCACATCGACACGTTCGTCCCGGAGGGCATCCGGCTGAGGTCCGGCGAGGTCATCGAGGCCGATGTCGTGGTCTCGGCGACCGGGCTGAAGCTGCTCCCGGTCGGCGGCATCACCCTCACGGTCGACGGCGACCCGATCGATATCGGACAGCATTCGGCGTACCGAGGTCTGATGCTCAGTGGCGTGCCCAACCTCGCCTACTGCATCGGGTACACCAACGCCTCCTGGACGCTGCGGGCCGACCTGTCCCATCGGTACGTGCTGAAGCTGCTCGACCACATGGCCCGGCACGGTTACGCGACCGCCACCCCCACGGCACCGGCCCGCACCGGCCGACCGCTGATCGACCTCTCGTCGGGTTATGTCCAGCGCGCCCTCGACACGTTCCCCCGCCAGGGTGACAAGGATCCGTGGGTCGTCCGGCAGAACTACCTGCGTGACCTGTTCAGCACCCCGCGCGCGGACGTCACCCGCGACATGACCTTCACTCCCGCTTTGACGACATCGAAGGTGGCCTCATGAGCAGTCCCTATCGGTTCGCCGGACAGACCGCTGTGCTCACCGGCGCGGCCAGCGGTATCGGCGAACATCTCGCGTACGGGCTTGCCGAGCGCGGCAGCGACCTCGTCCTCGTCGACATCGACGAGCCGCGGCTCAAGCCTGTCGCCGACCGGATCCGCGGTTCACATCCGGGCATCACCGTGACGACCGTGATTGCCGACCTCGCCGATCGGTCCGCTGTGGAAGGCCTCGGCGCCCGGATCCTCGCCGAGCACCCCGCGATCGGCCTGCTGATCAACAACGCCGGCATCGCGCTCGGCGGCCGCTTCGACCAGGTCTCCGTCGAGCAGTTCGAGACCGTGATGAACGTGAATTTCCGCGCACCGATGCTGCTCACACACAGCCTGTTGCCGGCACTGTCGTCCGGATCGCACCTGGTCAATGTATCCAGCCTGTTCGGCTTGATTGCGCCACCCGGCCAGTCCGCGTACAGCGCCAGCAAGTTCGCCCTGCGTGGCCTCAGCGAAGCATTGCGCGCGGAACTCGCCGAGAACGGGATCGGTGTGACCACGGTTCATCCCGGCGGTATTCGTACCCGGATCGCGGAGAGTGCGCTGGTCGGCATTTCCGTACCCGAAAGCGAGATCGAGCCCAATCGCAAGCTCTTTGCCGCGCTGCTGAGCTATCCCGCCGACAAGGCCGCGGCATTGATTCTGCGCGCCGTCGCGAAGCGACAAGCGCGACTGCTGATCTCGTCCAGCGCCAAGGCGCCGGACATCCTGGCCAGGCTTCTGCCTGTCGGTCACGCTCGCATCGTGCGCGCGCTCACCACCGCCTCAGCGTCACGCTCCCCGGCGGTCACCCGATGAAATTCATTGATGTACGCGGTACGCGCATCCGGATCCATGAAAGCGGTTCTGTTTCGGCTCCTCCGGTTGTCCTGTTGCACGGAATCGGGCGCAGCCTCGAGGACTGGTCGTTGCAGCATTCGTTGCTCGACGACGAATACCGGGTAATCAGCCTGGACATGCCGGGATTCGGGCTTTCGCAGCGGCTGCCCGCTCCGACAACGCTCGACAGCCTCGCCGATGGCGTGTGGTCCATCGTGGATCGCCTGGATGCCGGCCCGGTGCATCTGATGGGCAACTCGCTGGGTGGCGCCGTTTCGATGACCATGCTGGCTTCACAGCCGGAGCGGGTGTCGACGCTGACCCTGGTGAACAGTGCCGGGTTCGGCAAGGAGGTGACGATCGCGCTGCGGCTGCTCGCTGTTCCGGGGCTGGGCCGGCGGTTGCTGTCCCGGGTCGACGCGCGCACCGCGCCGCGGATGGAACGGCAGATCTTCGCCGATCTGGCCCTGGTCACGCCGGAGCGGGTCGAGATGGCGATCAGGATCGCGCGGCAGCCCGATTTCGCGGCGGTCTACCTGGAGATCGCAAAGGAGCTGGGCGGGTTACGAGGCGTCGCGGCGCCGTGGCGGTCGGCGTTGCTGCAGCGAGTGTCCGGGCATCTGAAGCCCACAATGATCATGTGGGGTGACCGGGATGTGATCCTGCCGAGCGCGCACCTGGCGGCGGCCCGGGTGGCGTTCCCGCACGCGCAGTCGCATTTGTTCGGGGATACGGGACACATGCCGCAGATCGAGCGGGCCGAGGAGTTCGCGAGGCTGGTCCGGCCGGTGCTGGCCCGGGTGCCGGTCTAAGGGCGGGTGTCGGCCTGGCGGCGGATTTCGGCCCGGGCGGGATCGAGGGGGTGCCGCCCGGGCCGTTGGGCCTGCCTGTGGCTCAGCCGGCTTCCCGGTGGACGGTGACCTCGTCGCTGGCCAGACCGTCGGCGACGATCACCGCCAGTTGATAGGACTCCTCGTCGGCGTCCAGAAACACCGGGTCACAGACGAAGCTCCGGGCGCCCTGGCAGGTGCCCACCGTCCGGTAGTCCTCCCCCTCGGTCGCCCGCATCTGGAGCACGACCTGCTTGCCGGCCGGGATGTCGGCCTCGCCGCTGACCGTGACGCTCTCCTCGACGGTCTCGCCGTTCTGCGGACTTCCGATGCTGACCGAGGCTTCTTCGGCGGCCGCCGCCGCATTCGCCTTCGCATTCGCCTTTGTCGCCGGCGCCTCGGCGGTAACTGTGAGCTTCGCCCGTGTCCGAGTCCTGACCGGCGCCGGGTCCACGCCGGGCTGGGCACTCGCCCGTTTGCGGGGCGCGTCTGCCGCCCGGCTCACGGAAGGTGCCACACCACCGGGCTGCGAGGTCACGATCGGGTCACCCGGAAGCTCCGTCAACGGCGCGACACCGGCCGGATCGGCGCTGGACTCGGCCGCGGGCATGGGCGGAACGGCGCCGGCAAAGGTGGGATCGCCGGGCTCCGCGCCCAGCACCGTCCAGGCGAGCGAGACGACAGCAACGAGGCTGGTAGCGGCGGCCACCATGCTGAGCGCCTTCTTCAGGTTCTCGCTGCTCTTGGCGATTCCGCCCTTCGTCCTTTCCGAGCTCTTGGAAAGTCGCGCTGTCTCGCCGGGCTCGGTGGCGCGCCAGGCCGGCCGCTCCCGGCGAGGCATCACCAGCGTGGCGTCAAGCGGCGCCTGTCCAGCACGCCCAGACTCGGCATTCCCTGCGCTGGCGTGCACCGGCCCGCTGTCCTCCGGCGATTCCCGCCGCTGCGCCTCGAGGGTGAGATCTCCATAGGCGATCTGCCGGGTCGCGTCGTCCATTGTCGATTGCGGGTCGTGAGGTACCCGCGGTTTGCCGGCCATCGAGTGCCTTCCGCGTGATTGCTCGCTCGGAGCGACGATTCAGCTTCTTCCTCCGATAACCGAACCGCCTCCGCCGGGGATGCGGCACAAACCGCCGATGTCGGACAAAATGTCGCAGAAACGTTATCAGCTGCCTTGAGCAGGCCAGCGACCTTGTGAGGTTGTGCCGCCCGTCCAGCCGCAACCGCACAAGATCCGCAAGCCACCCCGGACCGAGCGCGGCTGGGCACCAGGCTTTGCGCGGCGCGGCGGGGAATGAGTTACCGCGCGGGTGACGGGTTTGTGTTGCGGTGCAGGGCCTTGGGCCAGCCTTGGACCGTGGCCGCGTCGCGCTCGCCCGGGCCTACGTAGTCCGCTGACGGGCGGATGATTTTGGCGAGGGACTTCTGCTCCAGGATGTGGGCGCTCCAGCCGGCCGTGCGTGCGCAGGCGAACATCGCGGTGAACATCTCGGCCGGCACACCCGCGAAGTCGAGCACGACGGCGGCCCAGAACTCGACGTTGGTCTCCAGCACCCGGTCCGGTTTGCGTTCGCGCAGCTCGGTCAGGGCGGCGAGTTCCAGTTCGCGGGCCACCTCGTACCGTGGTGCGCTCAGTTCGCGGGCCGCGTCGCGCAGGATCCGGGCGCGGGGGTCCTCGGCCCGGTAGATCGCATGACCGAATCCCATCAGGCGTTGCCCGCTGTCGAGCACCTGCTTCACGTACTTGCGCGCGTCGATCCCGCTCTCGACTGCCTCGATCATGCCGAGGGCGCGGGACGGTGCGCCGCCGTGCAGCGGGCCGGACAGTGCGGCGACCGCGGCTGACAGGCAGGCCGGGGCGTCGGCGCCGGTGCTGGCGACGACCCGGGCGGTGAACGTGGACGCGTTCATCCCGTGTTCGGCCGCGCAGATCCAGTACCGGTCGATCGCGGTGACGTGCCGCGGGTCCGGGTCGCCCTGCCAGCGGATCAGGAACTGTTCAGTCGCGGTGCGCCCGGCGTCGACCACGTGCTGCGGCACGGCGGGCAGGTGACCGCCGCGGGCGGCTTGCGACACGTACGACAGAACTGCTGCCGACGTACGCGCCAAGTCGTCCCGCGCCTGCGCGTCCGTGATGTCGATCAGCTGACCGGTACGCCAGTACGCCGCCAGCATCGACACGGCAGCCTGCACGTCGACACGCAGGTCGCCGGTGTGCACCGGGATCGGCAGCGGTTCGGCGGAGGGCAGTCCGCGCTCGACGTCACCATCAACGAGCAGCCCCCACACGTCGCCGTAGGAGACATGACCGGCGAGCGACTGGATGTCGACGCCGCGGTATCGCAGCGAGCCGCCATCACGGTCCGGTTCAGCGATTTCAGTGTCGAACGCGACGACACCAGCAAGCCCTGGGTTGACAGTCAACATGACATCAATCTGAAATCAACACGACTTGATGTCAATGTTGATCCAGTCAACATGAGAGGATACGCACATGGATCTGCTGACCACCGAACAGGTCGCTGAGCGGCTCGGCGTCAAGCCCGCCACCGTGTACGCGTACGTCAGCCGTGGTTTGCTCCGCAGCCGGCGCAATGCCGACGGCAAGAACAGCCTCTTCGCCAAGGCGGATGTCGACGCGTTCGAGGCCGGCCGGCGTCGCACCACGACACCTGCCATCCAGACCGGCATCACGCTGATCAAGGACGGTCATCTGTACTACCGGGGACGCGACGCCGTCGTCCTCGCCGGCGCCGAGGGGTTCGAGTCGGTCGCCTCGCTGCTCTGGACGAACCAGCTCGACGGCACGCCGTTCCCGATCAACCGGGACCTCGCCGGCCTCGCCGAGCAGGTCACCGAGCCCCTGCCGGACAGCGCCCGGCTCACCGACCGGCTGCGGGTCGTTGTCGCCGCGGTGGCCGCCGCCGATCCGATGCGGTTCGACACCAGTCCGGCCGCTGTGGTCGGTACCGGACGGCAGTTGCTGTCCACGATGGTCCACGCGCTGCCTGCCCGCAAAGCGCCGGAAACGCAGACCGCGCCGCTTGCCGAAGCCCTCTGGAACCGCCTCACCGCTCAACCACCGACAGAGGCCTCGCTGCGGGCGCTGAACGCGGCGCTGATCCTGCTCGCCGACCATGACATCGCCGCGTCCACCCTGGCCGCCCGGATTGCCGCGTCCACCAGGGCACACCCTTATGCCGTGGTCAGCGCCGGCCTTGCCGCCCTCGACGGGCCGTTGCACGGTGCGGCGAGCGCTCTCGCCTACGCACTGCTGGCGAAATCCGGCGACGACCCGGTCGCTGCGGTCTCCGATCGCCTGCGTACGGCGGGGACGAGCGGCACGATTCCTGGGTTCGGGCACCACCTTTACCCCGGTGGCGATCCGCGGGCTACCGCACTGTTCAAGCTGCTCGACGGTCCGGTGCTGGAGTCCGCGGAACAACTGGCGTCGATTGTGCGTACCCGCTCGGGGGTTGAACCCAACATCGACCTTGCGCTCGCGGCACTGAGCTTGAGTTTCGGCATGCCGGCGGACGCCGGCGAAGCGATCTTCGCGGTGGCGCGGACGGCGGGGTGGCTCGCGCATGCGCTGGAGGAGTACGACGACCGTCCACTGCGGTACCGTCCGAGTGGTCGATACGCGGGCGAAACGCCCACGTGACCTGCGGGGTCCGCGCACGTCGGTACCGTCGGAAGGGTGGAGGCGCCACGGGTCGGGTGGGCAGTGCTCGGGCTCTTGCTGGCCGCGATTCTGGTGCACGAATGCGTCAAGCACGGCATACCCGCCGCAACCGCCGCGGTGCTGTTTCTGATCATTCCGTGGTTGCCGTGGTGGCCGGTGCGGCTCGCGTGGGTTCCGCTGGCGGTGGTCGTGTTCTACCTTTTCGGCACGTTCTTCTGGCCGCCGTTCTTCACCGCCGGCCTGGGCTGGCTCACCGGGATCGCGGCCTACCGCGTGGTTCGCAACACGAGATCGTAGGCTTCGAGGCATGACGAAGCCCGAAGAACTTTCGCTGCTGGAGGCCCTGCACTCCACGCCGGCCCGCCGTTACCTCTCCACCGAGCCGATCGCCGACGACGTGATCCGCGCGATTCTCGACGCGGCGATCCGCGGGCCTTCGGCCGGCAACGGGCAGTTCTGGACCTGGATCGTGGTCCGCGACGCGGACACGAAGCGGCAGATCGCCGACTGGTACCGGGAGGGCTGGGAACGCCATTACGGGTCACGCCGCGAGCAGATCCTGAGCGCGTCGGACGGCCCGATGAGCAAGTCCAGCTTCCTCGCCGCCGACCATTTGGCGAACCACCTCGAAGAGGCTCCGGTCTGGATTTTCCCGGTGATGCTGGGTGCCGCGAAATCGCAGAACCCGCGCCTCGGCTCGTCGATCTACGGCGCCATTCAGCACCTGATCCTGGCGGCCCGCGCCTATGGTCTCGGCGCGACGCTGACCACCCTGCACATCGGTCACGAGGCCGACGTCCGTGAATTGCTCGGCCTTCCCGAGGACGCGCTCACGATGGCGCTGATCCCGCTCGGTTACCCGGCGAGGGGCCGCTGGGCCGAACCGAAGCGCCGCCCGCTCGACGAGGTCGTGCACTTCGAGCGTTACCAGCAGTGAGGGACGATTTCCACGGTCCGGCGCTCGACGACAAACTCTGGGTCGACCATTACCTGCCGCACTGGACGACGCCGGAGCGGTCCCGCGCGCGGTACGACTTCGGCGACGACCTCTTCGCGGTGGCCGCGCCTTCCGGCACCTATCCGAAGACGGCGAAAGTGCACCGCGTCACCGGTGTCTGATCTGACCGGCCGTCATTGCCATGACGGCCGGTCAACGCGATAGCTCCCCGAGCGCAACGCATCGGATCTGCAAGCCGCCCCCGCTGGTACCGATCTGGATGGCGTGACGCAGCAGCCTCTTCTCGCCCCGCCCGCCGGCCACCCGATCCTGGACGAGGCCGACATCCTCCTGGCCCGTGGCCGGGCCGGTGACGTCGTGGACCTGCTCGCGCCCCACGTCGGGCGGGAGCCGGAACACGTCGGCGCCTGGCACCGGATGGCCCGTGCCCGCCTCGAACTCGGTGACCCGCAGGGTGCCAAGCGCGCCGCGTGGGCGGCCTGGCAGCAGGACCCGGACGGTCCGGAGTCGCTGTTCTGGATCAGCCGTTCCTGCTCCGCCGCCGGCGACCACACCGAGGCGATCGAGACGGCCGCCTCGGCCTGCCGCCAGGACCCGGGCAACCCGCGCCTGCACAACCGTCTCGGCGAGGCACAGCTGGCCGACGGCCGGATCGGTGACGCGATCGCGAACCTCCAGGTCGCGGTCGAGCTGGCCGGGTACGACGCCGACCTGCACGTCACGTACGCCCACGCGCTGTTCGCGGCCGGCCGTCCGCTCACCGCCCGTGAGGAGTTGGGCCGGGCGCTCACGCTGGACCCGCGGCACGCCGGAGCGCAGGTGGCGCTGGCCCGGTTCGAGAACCTGATGCGTGCCGTGGTCGACGCGCCGACCCTGGCGCAGGCGGCGGACGAGTTCGCCGACTCGCTGCGAGTGCGTCCGGAAACCCCGAAGAGCCAGAACAGGGACGCTTTCGCGTACGCCATGAGGGTTTCGTTCGTCTGGTTCTTCACCGCGTTGCTCGGCGTCGGGGCGTTCGACGTGATGGGTCTGGTGACGGTGCCGGACGGGCTCTACATGACGCTGCTCTGTGCCTCCGGCATGTTCGCGATCGCGGCGAAGATCGCCCGGCCGAAGCTTTCCTGAGCCCGAGCGAGCAAATCCCACCGCACGAAGCGACCGCGAGGCCCTGGCCTCGCGGTCGCTTGGCGTTTCCCGGAAGAACTAATCCCGCAGGACCCGAAGCAACCGCGTCAACTCAGCCCGGTCGGCCGGCTCCAGCACCGCGAACAACCGCTCACCCTCAGCCGTCCGCGCCGAGTGGATCGCCGCCGCCGTGGCCAGCCCTTCCTCCGTCAGCGCCACCAGCGTGGCCCGCCGGTCCGCCGGATCGGGGCTGCGCGACGCGAGACCCTGCTGCTGCAGATCATCGACGACCTCGGTGGCCGACCGCGGCGCGATCCGCAGATGCTCAGCGAGCACACTGAGCCGCATCTCACCGTGCCGGGACAGCACACCGATCGCGCGGGACTGCGACGGTGTGACGTTCCACGGCTCCAGCGCGACCCGGGTGCCGTGCCGCAGCCGCCGGGCGACCGCCCAGAACGCTTCGAGCAGGCTCTCTTCCTCAGCCGCATGAGGCTCACGATCCACGGGAACAAGGTAGCAGCGGTTGCGGTTGTACCCTCATGTTGAGGTAACCTCAGCATGTTGGACGCGCTTGACGGAAGCGCTGATCCCGTACGAAAGAAGGTAGTGATTTGGCGGAACGCCCAGGCCGGGGCGCGGCACGGACCGTGACCCCCGCGGAGAAAGCGCAAGCACGCGCGGTCTCCCTGCGCCGCATCGGCGCATTGTTCATCGGGCACCGGCGGCATCTGTCCGTCGTTGTCGGCGTCATCGTGGTCTCGTCGATTCTCGCGATGGTGTCACCATTCCTGCTGCGGGAGGTCATCGACGTCGCGCTGCCGGACAGCAATCTCACGCTTCTGATCTGGCTGGTCGCCGGAATGGTCGCGGTCGCAGCTGCCACCTCCGCGCTCGGCGTGATTCAGACGTGGATTTCCACCCGGGTCGGCCAGCGGGTCATGCACCGGCTGCGCACCGACGTCTTCGCTCATCTGCAACGGCAGTCGGTCGGTTTCTTCACCCGGACCCGCACCGGCGAGGTGCAATCCCGCATCACCAATGACATCGGCGGCATGCAGCAGGTGGTCACCTCCACCGCCAGTTCGGTCGCCTCGAACTTCACCACCGTCATCGCCACGCTCGTCGCGATGGCCGCCCTTTCCTGGCAGCTGACCCTGGTCTCGCTGGTGGCGCTGCCGCCGGCCATCTACTGGACCAGGCGCGTCGCGCGGATGCGGCAGGCCATCACCGCCCAGCGCCAGCGCGAATTGGCGGAACTCAACGTCATCATCGACGAAGGCCTCTCGATCAGCGGCATTCAGCTGAGCAAGACGATGGGCGCCGGCGACGCGCAGATCGAGCGTTTCACCGATTCGTCGCACCGGCTCATCGACCTGGAGCTCCGCTCTGAGCTGGCCGGACGCTGGCGGATGGCCACCATGAACATCATCTTCGCGGCCATTCCGGCGACCATTTACCTTGCCGCCGGGCTGCCGTTCAGCACCATGAGCATCGGCACGCTCGTCGCCTTCACCGGCTTGCAGGCCGGGCTGTTCCGACCGCTGATGAGCCTGCTCGACGTCGGCGTCACGCTCACCGCGTCGCTCGCGCTTTTCCAGCGCATCTTCGAATATCTCGACCTTCCGGTCGAGGTTCAGGAACCGGCGACGCCCGTGCGACTCGATCACCCGCGAGGCCACTTGCGCTTCGAGGACGTGACTTTCGTGTACGGAGACAGCGAGACAGCCGCACTGGCAGGAGTGAGCCTGGACGTCCCGGCCGGTTCGTCATTGGCGCTCGTCGGCGAGACGGGTTCCGGAAAGAGCACGATCGCCTCGCTGATCGCCCGCCTGCACGACGCGACATCGGGCCGGGTGACGATCGACGGTGTCGACATCAAGGATCTGTCACTCACCCAGCTCGCGGAAATCGTCGGCGTCGTCAGCCAGGAGACCTATCTGCTGCACACGACGATCCGGGAGAACCTGCGGTACGCCAAACCGGACGCCACCGACGAGCAGATCGTCGCGGCGGCCCGTGCCGCGCAGATTCACGATCTGATCGCGGGCCTGCCGGACGGTTACGACACGATGGTCGGTTCCCGGGGACACCGTTTCTCCGGTGGCGAGAAACAGCGGATCGCCATTGCCCGGACCCTGTTGCGCGATCCCCGGATCCTGGTGCTGGACGAGGCCACCAGCGCTCTGGACAACGACACCGAGCGGGCCGTGCAGCGCGCTTTCGACGAGCTGTCGGCCGGCCGCACCACGGTGACCATCGCGCACCGCCTGTCCACGGTGCGCAACGCGGACCAGATCGCGGTGATAGACCACGGCCGGATCCTGGAGTCCGGGACCCACGAGGCGCTGCTCGACAAGGGCGGCCGTTACGCCGCCCTTGCCAGGTGACGAAGGCTAACGGCCTCTCAGTTCGTCGCGGTACTCCACCAGCGCACCGGTCATACCCCGCAGGAACTTCTCGATGGCGAGAAGCTCGCCGACGGTGAACTCCTCCATCACCGCGTCGGTGTGCGGGCGCAGCGGCGCGAAGAACGACATCGCCAGGTGCATTCCCGCGTCGCCGTAACGCAGGTGCACCACCCGGCGGTCGGTGCTTTCCCGGGAGCGGCGCAGGTGGCCACCCTTCTCCAGCCTGTCGATCAGAGCCGTGGTCGCGCCCGAGGAGAGACCTATCGCCTCACCCAGCTTTCCCGGGGTCAGCGGCGTGCCATGACGTTCGGCGTGCATCACGGCCAGCAGCGCGTGCATGTCGGTGGCGTGCAGATGGTTGCGGTTGGCGAATGCGTGCCCGATGTGTTGCGCCTCGCTGCTGTACGTGTTCAGCAGGTCGACAAGCGCCCTGCGTAACCGCTGGCGTTCGGCGGTCTCAGTTCCCTCCACGGGGGTAAGTGTTGCAGATCCGGCCCGACTCGTGAACAATCTCGATTGTAAAGATTCTCAGTCTTGGAGGTTTCATGAGAAGGGCATGGGCAACACTGTTGCTGGCCCTCGTCATCGGCGGGGCCGTGCTGGCCTTCGCCGGGTCGACGACCACGGACAACGACCCCACCTCGTCGCTGCCGTCCTCGGCTGAGTCGACAAAGGTCGCGCAGTTGCAGAAAGAGCTGCCGTCCGGGCGGACCAACCCGGCCCTGATCGTGATCGCGAAGGGCGGGGAGGCGCTCACCGACGCCGACCTGGCCGGCGTCACGAAGCTGGGCGAGCCGATCCTGTCCGAGGACCGGAAGGCCGCGATCATCACGGTTCCGCTCGCCGCCACCGGCGACGCGGACGAGACGATCACCAAGGTCCAGGAGCTGCGCGACCAGCTCAAGACCGATCTCCCGGCCGGTGTGACCGCGCAGGTCACCGGCGGCGCCGGATTCAGCGCCGATCTTTCCGACAGCTTCAGCGGGGCCAACACCCGGCTGCTGATCGTCACCGTCATCGTGGTGACCGTGCTGCTGCTTGTCACGTACCGCAGCCCGATCCTCTGGATCGTCCCGCTGTTCGTGGTCGGTCTCGCCGACCAGCTCGCGGCGAAGGCCATCGCGGTCTTCTCGCAACACACCGACCTGGCCATCAACGGCTCCACGACGGGAATCGTCACGGTGCTGGTCTTCGGCGCCGGCACCAACTACGCACTGCTGCTGATCTCGCGGTACCGCGAGGAGCTGCACAAGCACGAGGACCGCTTCGAGGCCATGCGCAAGGCTCTGCGCGGCGCCGGCCCGGCGATCCTGGCGAGCTCCGGCACCGTGGTCCTGGCGCTGCTGACCCTGCTGCTGGCCAGCCTCAAGAGCAACGCCGCGCTCGGTGTGACAGCCGCCGTCGGCGTCGCGATCGCCTCACTGTTCGCTCTGGTCGTGCTCCCGGCCGCACTGGTGATCTGCGGACGCCGCCTGTTCTGGCCATTCATCCCCAAGGTCGGCCAGGACGGCGCGGAGAGCGAGCGGGGCTTCTGGGGCAAGGTCGGCCGCGGCGTCGTACGCCGTCCGGTCGCCGTGACCGCGTTCGCCGTTGTCGTGCTGGGCATCCTGTCGCTCGGCGCGCTGGGCACCAAGGTCGGCCTGTCGCAGACCGAGCAGTTCCGGGTCGAGGCCGAGTCGGTCGCCGGCCTGGAGACGCTCAGCAAGTACTTCCCGGCCGGCGCCGCCGGACCGGCCACCGTGCTCACCGAACCGGCCAAGGCCGACCAGGTCGTCAAGATCCTGGAAGACACGCCGGGCGTGGTCCAGGTCCGGGTCGCCGAGCAGAACGCCGACCTGGCCAGCATCAGCGCCGTCATGCAGGCCGCGCCGGACACCGCCGAGGCGTTCGACACGATCCGCGCGATGCGGGAGAACCTCGGCGGCGAAGCCCTGGTCGGCGGAACTGTCGCGACCGCCCTGGACACCCGCGACGCCGCCCGCCACGACCTCAAGATGATCGTTCCGGTCATCCTCGGCGTGGTGTTCCTGGTGCTGGTTCTGCTGCTGCGGGCGCTGGTCGCCCCGGTACTGCTGATGATGACAGTGGTGCTCAGCTTCATGGCCTCGCTCGGCGCCGGCTCGTGGCTGTTCCGCCACGTGTTCGACTACCCCGCGCTGGACAACTCGGTGCCACTCTTCGCGTTCCTGTTCCTGGTGGCGCTCGGCGTCGACTACAACATCTTCCTGGTCACCCGGGCCAAGGAGGAAACGCCGGCGCGCGGCACCCGGGACGGCATGGTGCACGCACTCGCTGTCACCGGCGCCGTGATCACGAGCGCGGGCATCCTGCTCGCGGCGGTCTTCGCGGTACTCGGCGTGCTGCCGGTCGTCACGCTCACCCAGATCGGCATCATCGTCGGCATCGGGGTGCTGCTGGACACGCTGCTCGTGCGTACCGTCCTGGTCCCGGCTCTGGCGACCCTGACCGGCGACCGTTTCTGGTGGCCGGGCAAGCCGCAAGACAAATCGTCGGCGGTCGATGCGGGTGGCTCGCGCGAGCGCACCGACTGGGACGCGGTGAACCGCAGCAAGCTCACCACGCCAGCCGACAGCTGAGATCTGTTGAGAGAGACGGCCCGGACCTTGGTCCGGGCCGTCTCTTCATTTCTGCAATGGCACCCCGGCGAACGGAATCGCCGCCGGGGCGGTGTCGCGCTCGCCTGCCGGATGACGCCACAGTCCGCGGCGGCGCAGCTCCGGCAGCACCCCCTCGCCGAACCAGTACGCCTCCTCCAGGTGCGGGTACCCGGAGAGGATGAACTCGTCGATGCCGAGGGCGGCGTACTCCTCGAGCCGGTCGGCGACCTCGGTGTGGCTGCCGACCAGCGCGGTGCCGGCGCCGCCGCGGACCAGGCCGACCCCGGCCCACAGGTTCGGCGAGACGACCAGGCCGTCGCGGTTGCCGCCGTGCAGGTCCAGCATCCGCTTCTGGCCTTCGGATTCGCTGTTCCTGAGCCCGGCCTGGACCTTGGCGACGTCCGCCTCCGACACGTTCTGCAGCAGCCGGGCGGCCTCCGCCCAGGCCTGCTCGGCGGAGTCCCGGGTGATCACGTGCAGCCGGATGCCGAACCGCATGTTCGGCTTGAACGTCCGGATCCAGGCCAGCTTCTCGGCGACCTGGGCGGGCGGCTCGCCCCAGGTGAGATAGACGTCGGCGTGCTCGGCGGCGACCGGCCCGGCGGCCTTGGACGAGCCGCCGAAGTAGATGGCCGGCTTCAGCTCGGGCACGCGTGCGAGCGTGGCGTTCTCCACGTGCAGGTGCTCGCCCTCATGCGTGACCGTCTCGTCCCGGAGCAGCCGGTTGATGATGCTCAGGAACTCACCGGTCCGGGCATAACGCGCCTCCTTGTCGAGGAAGTCGCCGAACTGGCGCTGCTCGTGCGACTCGCCGCCGGTCACCACGTTGAGCAGCAGCCGGCCGCCGGACAGGCGCTGGAACGTCGACGACATCTGCGCCGCCAGGGTTGGCGAGATCAGCCCCGGGCGGAACGCGACGAGGAACTTCAGCCGCTCGGTCACCTCGGTCAGCATCGCGGTGGTCAGCCACGCGTCTTCACACCAGGCGCCGGTCGGGGTGAGCGCGCCGACGAAGCCGAGCTGCTCGGCGCTGCGGGCGATCTGGCCGAGGTATCCGATGGTCAGCGGCCGCACACCGCCGGCCGCGCCGACCGGCACACCGTGGCCGCCACCGACGATGTCGCGGCTGTCGCCGTTGGTGGGAAGAAACCAGTGGAAGTCCATGGACATCAGGCTACCCACATGTCCTATCTAATCGATAGGATCCCCAGACATGAACGAGGTTGAATACGATGAGCGTCGGTTGCAAGACTTCGTGGCCGGGCGGACGCGCGGCTTCTCCCGGCGCGACCTGCTGCGCCTGAGCGCCGCCGCCGGTGTCGGCACGGCCCTTGCCGGGGTCTCGTCCAGCCCGGCCGCCGCGGCCACCCCGATCGTCAAGCCGCTTCCGCCGGAGCTGTTCCGGGCACTCGGCACCAACGCGGAGACCCGCTGGTCGTCGCTGAAGGACCAGGGTTACTACGTACCGATCGATCGGTTCTTCGTGCGTAACCACACGACCACACCGATCATCGACGGTGCCACCTGGAGCCTGTCGGTGTTCGGATCCGGGCTGCGGGGCGGCCCGGTCCAGTTCAGCCTGGCCGATCTGCGCACACTGCCGTCGGTGACGGTTTCGGCCGCGGTCGAGTGCGCCGGCAACGGCCGCAGCTTCTTCACCTCGCAGCAGGGCCAGACGGTCTCCGGCACCGCGTGGACCCTCGGCGCGATCGGGGTGGCGAAGTGGCGCGGCGTCAAGCTGTCGACAGTGCTGCGCCGCGCCGGGATCAGCCGGCACGCCGTCGACGTGCAGCCGGCCGGCCTCGACGCGAACTTCGTCAGCGGCGGCGTCGACCTCGGCCAGGTCCGCCGCCCGTTCCCGGTCGAAAAGGCCTTCGACGACGTGATCCTCGCCTACGAGATGAACGGGTCTCCCCTGCCACCCGACCACGGCTACCCGGTACGCGTCATCGTCCCCGGCTGGATCGGCATCGCATCGATCAAGTGGGTCGGCAGCATCGAGGTGTCGTCGGCTCCCCTGTTCAGCCCGTGGAACACGCAATTCTACCGCCTCTTCGGCCCGTCCTACCCCGCCGAGGGCCAGCCGTTCGACACGCAGGTGGTCAAGAGCGCGTTCGAGCTGGACGCCGGCGCGGTCTTCGAGGCTGAGAAGCGCACGGTCCTGACCGGCCGCTCCTGGTCGGCTCACGGCCCGATCCGCACGGTCGAGGTCAGCGTCGACGGCGGTGCCACCTGGAAACGCGCCCGCTTCTACGGCGCGACTCCGGGCGGCGTGTGGCAGCGCTGGGAGCTGAACTGGAAGCCCTCGGCCGGTGCCCACACGCTGCTGGCCCGGGCTACCGACGTGCACGGCAACACCCAGCCCGACGTCACTGTCCACAACACGCTGGGCTACCTCTTCGACGCGGTCGTCCGCGTCCCGGTGACGGCCGCCTGACAAACCTCGGGCCGGCTGGTTCTCACTGTTGTCTCGGCGGCCGCCGAGACAACAGTGACCCTGCTGGTCACTGCGCCGAGCCGACGACGGTGTGCGGTTGCGCCATCGGACCG
Organism: Actinoplanes sp. CA-015351; assembly: GCF_050955685.1. Taxonomy (NCBI): domain Bacteria; kingdom Bacillati; phylum Actinomycetota; class Actinomycetes; order Micromonosporales; family Micromonosporaceae; genus Actinoplanes; species Actinoplanes sp. CA-015351. Next base: position 3,327,282 of record NZ_CP192102.1, on the reverse strand, counting down.
ACCCGAAACTCACCAGTTCCACCGCCGCGTCCACCACCCAGCCCGTTTCGCCCAGCCCGCTTCGCCCAGCCCTGCCGGAGCGACCGCACGCCCGGACCCAGTGTGTTGACTTAGGGTTCGATCCGCACCCGATGTCCACACGCATCCCGCGAAACGCCTGCTGCGTGTTGACTTCAGGTTCGAATCGCACCCTAAAACAACACGCTGGGGGCTGGCTGTGGCGGAGCCGGCCCCGCAGACTGCGGGGGTGCGCGGGGGTGCGCGGTTCATCGGGACTGTTTTCGTCGCTCTGCGGGTGATGCCGGCGGGCATCATGTGCAGATCTTGGCGACTGGCGGTGCCCGGAGGCCCCACCATGCTCCATACATCGGCTACCGGCCGGCCTCGCCGTGACAGCGCGTGACACTTCGGCCGGGCGGGCTCGCTGGGCGTACCGGAGAGGGAGGGTGAGGGAAAGAGCCTGAGTGACCGAAGTCGGTCTGGGTTATCGTGGGCTCCCAACCCAGGGAGCTCGCATGCGGTCGAGGAAGCCGACGTCCAGTGATGTGGCGGCGGCCGCGGGTGTGTCGCGATCGGCGGTGTCGTTCGCGTTCAACAATCCGCAGCGGATCGCGGCGGGGACGCGGCAGCGGATTCTGGACGCGGCCGAGAAGCTCGGTTACACGCCGAACACGCTGGGACGGATGCTGCAGGCCGGGACGACGAATTCGATCGGGGTGCTGCTGCCGCAGCGGCTTGCGCAGGTGCTGGAGAACCCGTATTACTCGCGTTTTCTCATGGGTGCCGGGCAGGTCTGTGACCAGGAGGGTTACACGCTGCTGCTGACGCCGCCGCTGCGGGATTCGGTGCTCAAGGCGATTCCGTACGCCGCGGTGGACGGGTTCATCGTGTGCGGCCTCGAAGTTGATCGTGGCGAGGTGGCCGAATTGGATCGGCGCGGGATTCCGTTCGTGCTGATCGACAGCGACCGGCACGAGGGTGCGCCGAGCGTCGAGGTCGACGACCGGGGCGGCGCCGCCGAGGTGGCGCGCTACCTGCTCGAACTCGGTCACCGCCGGCTCGCGGTGCTGAGCATCGACCCCGGTCCGGACGCGGCGGAGCGCGGCTATCGCGGGCCGCTGGCCCGGCGATGGGCCGGGATCGGGGATGCGCTGGGCGATTTCGGTCTCGCCCTTTCTGATGTACGCCTGGCCGAAGCCCCCGTGACCCGCACCGACGGATACCGCGCCACCGTCGATCTGATGGCATTGCCGGACCCGCCGACGGCCATCATCGCGCTCTCCGACGTGCTCGCCTACGGCGCCGTGGATGCTTTGCAAGAACTTGCGATCGATGTCCCCTCAGAGGTCTCCGTGACCGGGTTCGACGACCTTGCGGAGTCCGCCTGGTTCCGTCCCCGGCTGACCACCGTGCGGCAGCCGATCGTGACCAAGGGACGGATGGCGGCTGACTTCCTGATCTCCGCGATCCGGGGCGAGGACCAGCACCCGCATCAGATGCTCGGCACATCGCTGATCATCCGGGACTCGACCGGGAAACCGAACTTGACCGGCGGGTAACACCCTCATATCCGGCAAATCACGAGGCTGCAAGAACTTGCTGCAACAAAGCAACCGTTCGGCTATGTAACACGTGTTAGTCGCCTGCTAGCGTTTCTCGACATGACTGATCAACTGATCGCACCGCCCGCCGTGGAGGCGCCGCCCGCATCCTGGTGGCGCAACGCGGTCATCTACCAGATCTATCCCCGCAGCTTCGCCGACTCCAACGGCGATGGCATCGGCGACCTCCCGGGCGTCCTGAGCCGTCTGCCATATCTGCGGGATCTGGGGATCGACGCGGTCTGGCTCTCCCCCTTCTATTCCTCGCCGCAGGCCGACGCGGGTTACGACGTGTCCGACTACCGGACCGTCGACCCGATCTTCGGCACCGTCGCGGACGCCGAGAAGCTGATCGCCGGCGCGCACGAGCACGGCCTGCGGATCATCGTGGACCTGGTGCCGAACCACTCCTCCGACCAGCACGACTGGTTCAAGCGCGCGCTCGCCGAGGGCCCGGGCTCGCCGTTCCGCGACCGCTACCACTTCCGCCCCGGCAAGGGTGCGAACGGCGAACTGCCGCCCAACGACTGGCCGTCGATCTTCGGCGGGCCGGCCTGGACCCGGGTCACCGATCCGGACGGCACGCCCGGCGACTGGTACCTGCACCTCTTCGCCTCGGAGCAGCCGGACTTCAACTGGGAGCACCCGGCCGTCCGCGACGAGTTCAAAACGATCCTGCGGTTCTGGCTCGACCTCGGCGTCGACGGCTTCCGCGTCGACGTGGCACACGGCTTGGTCAAGGAGGACGGCCTGCCGGACGTCGGCGGCGATGCCGAATGGCACCTGCTCGGCGTCGGCGAGAGCCCCTGCTTCGACCGTGACGGCGTCCACGAGATCTATCGCGAGTGGCGCAAGATCCTCGACGAGTACCCCGGCGAGCGGATCGCGGTGGCCGAGGCGTGGGCGCCGAGCCTGTCCCGGGTCGCCGACTACGTCCGTAGTGACGAGCTGCACCAGGCGTTCAACTTCAGCTACCTGGGCACCGCGTGGAACGTGGCCGCCCAGCGTCAGATGGTCGACGAGTCGCTGGCCGCGATGCGCGCGGTCGGAGCGCCGACCACCTGGACGCTCTCCAACCACGACGTGGTCCGGCACACCAACCGGCTGCTCCAGTCCGGCGACGGCGAGGTGGCCGGACGCCGGCCCACCGAGGTCGACCCGGTCGCCGGCCTGCAGCGCGCCCGCGCCGCGTCCGCGCTGATGCTGGCGCTGCCCGGTTCGGCCTACATCTACCAGGGCGAGGAGCTCGGCCTGCCCGAGGTCGTCGACCTGCCGCCGGAGGTACGCCAGGACCCGGCATTCCACCGCGCCACCGGTCAGGACGGGTACCGCGACGGCTGCCGGGTGCCGATCCCGTGGAGTGGCACCCAGGCCCCGTACGGCTTCGGTCCCGACGGTGGCGGCAGCTGGCTGCCGCAGCCGGACTCGTGGGCGCAGCTCAGCGTGGCCGCCCAGGAGCGGGTGCCCGGCTCGACGCTGGAGCTGTACCGCGCCGCGCTCGCCGTGCGCCGCAGCCACCCGGCTCTGGCGCCCACCGACAACCTGCGCTGGGTGCCGGCGTCCGAGGGTGTCCTCGCCTTCGAGCGCGAGGTGGCCGGCGAGCCGGTGTTCCGTTGCACGGTCAACATGAGCGACCAGCCGGTCGCGATCGGCCGCCCCGGTGAGCTGCTGCTGACCAGCGGCTCGCTGGACGGCACACCGGACAACGTGGTGCTGCCTCCGGACACCACCGTGTGGTGGTCGATCTGAGGTATTGACCTCCCCGGCCACCCCAGGACGGTGGGGGTGGGCGGGTCGTTGAGGCGGGCGTGACGCGTGCGGGGGGACGTGTCACGCCCGCCTCATATGTTCACCCGGCCGTGCCTCCACTGTCCTTATCGGACGCGCGTATGCTCTGCGTCACCGCGAGCTTCAGGAGCCCCCGATGACCGACAGCGACGCCAAACTCGACACCTCAGTCCCCCACTCCGCCCGGGTCTGGAACTACTGGCTGGGCGGCAAGGACAACTATCAGGTGGACCGCGCCGTCGGCGACGACTTCGCGAACCTGTACCCGGACATCGCGGTCGTCGCCCGTCAGTCCCGCGCCTTCCTGAAGCGGGCCGTCACGCACCTGGCCACCGACGCCGGCATCCGGCAGTTCCTCGACATCGGCACCGGCATGCCGACCGCGGAGAACACCCACCAGGTCGCGCAGGCCGTCGCCCCCGACTCCAAGATCGTGTACGTGGACAACGACCCGCTCGTGCTCGTGCACGCCCGGGCGCTGCTGACCGGCACCCCCGAGGGCCGCACCGAGTACGTCGACGCCAACCTGCACGAGCCGCTGTCCATCCTCGCCGCGGCCAAGGGCACACTCGACCTGGACCAGCCGGTCGGCCTGATCCTGATGAACATTCTCGGTCACGTGCCGAACCTGGACGACGCTGTGAAGATCGTCCGTACGCTGCTCGGCGAACTCGCCCCGGGCAGTTACCTGGTCACCGCCGATGGCACCAACGTGATTGATGGGCCGGCCTTCGAGGACGCCATCGGGGTGTGGAACGCGAACGCGCCGCTCAGCTACCACCTGCGCCACCCGGACGAGATCAGCCGTTTCCTGGAGGGCCTCGAGGTGCTGGAGCCCGGCCTGGTGCCGTGCGCCCAGTGGCGCCCGGCCGACGGCGCGACCGGCGACGAGTCCCGCGCGGTCGACGAGTACGGCGCAGTCGGCCGCAAGCCCTGACAGAGGCTTCAGCACTGACAGAGGGCAGCTGAAACCTCAGGCCGGCGGGCCGGGAACCGATTCGTACGGCACCTGGTTCCGCCGACCCTGAAGGTAGCCGCATGTCCGTTATCACCCGGCCTGCCGTTCTGCTCGCCGCTGCTTCGGTTGCTGCCGGCCTGATTGTGGCGCCCGGTGTCGCGTACGCCGCCGACACCACGGCGAACCTGACCGCCGCGCAGATGACCGCCGAGCTGAAGGCGATCGCGACCGCGTCGGCGACGGCCGGTGCGAAGGGCTGGAAGACCACCTCGGACTACAAGTTCACCTTCAGCAGCACCAGCACGGTGATCGACGGAGACGGCACGACCACGGCCGACCTGGTCCAAGGCCTGTACTCGGACCGGTTCAGCGCCACCGGCCTCGGCACGGCGAACTTCTTCGCGGCGGACGGCAAGGGCGTCTACGACGAGGTGCAGGAGTCCGCCGAGCGGCAGGCCTTGAAGATGATGGGCAAGTCAGCGGTGAAGTACCAGTTCGCTGCGGACGCCTCGTTCGACCTGGACGAATACATCGAGGAGAGCGCGCCGAGCCCGGTCGCGCTGACCACCGGATTCGACGGCGGCGGCACGAAGGTCACCCACGACGACGGCAGCGTGGACATCACGGCCACCGACGAGGACGCCACGAACATCATCCTGCACGTCGGCACGACCGGCGTGCTGACCGGCGCCGACCTGGCCGTGCAGGACGGCTCGGTCACGCTCGACATGACATTCGCGTACGGCCCGCAGACGGTCACCCTGCCGTCGCCCGCCGAGACGATCACCGCGGCGGCGCTGAGCAAGGGCGTCGCGTACGTCGAGATGCCGGCGAACGTGAAAATGCTCGCGAACTCCGCGGCGGCGGACACCCGCTCGGGCGCCAAGGGCCGCACCGTGAAGGTCGCGAACCTGCGCAAGGCCGCGCGTACCGAGGCGAATGCGTGGAACAAGTCCTCGCCGGTGAAGGTCACCGTCAAGAACGTCACCGGCGGCGTTCGCATTGCCGCGACGAACCCGTGGACGAAGGCGACCGTCACTTACACGGTGAAGGCCTCCGGCAAGAAGGTCACGGTCAAGAAGGCGTGACAGCTCAGGGCAGCGGTCCAGGATCCGATCAGTACGGAACCAGGTTCCGATGTGTACGGGCCAGGTTCCGATGTTTACGGGCCAGGTTCCGATGTGTACGGGACCAGGCTCCGATCAGTACGGGACCAGGTTCCGCCGCTCCGAAGGTGACCGCATGCCCGCGCGCAACCGACCCGCCGCCATGCTCGCCGCCACCCCCGTAGCCGCCGGCTTGCTGGAGCGTGGCGCACTCGGATCTTGAGCGATCCCGCATCCTGGAGGGTCCAGGATCGCTCAAGATCCGGCGGGGACGAGTCGCACGTTGCTTGAGAACGACGGCGAACAGAGGTGCCGGGATGAGGGCGCACGTTAACGCTGTTGAGCCGTGATGACGGCACACATTGACGTTCCGTGTGCCCCGATCCAGGCCCTGGCCGCGATCAAGTCGCACGCAGTCATTCCGTGTGCCCTGATCACGGCCGGCGTGGACAGGAGCCCACGGTGAGTCCTTGTCCCGGCGAAACGAAAGCCCACCGTGTGCTCTCGCCCCGCCCGGACGAGAACCCACCGTGTGCTCCCGCCCCGGCGAAACGAAAGCCCACCGTGAGTCCCCGTCCTGCCCGGACGAGAGAACACCGTGAGCTACCGCCCTTGCCCCGTGGCACACAAGCTGAGCGCTACACGTGCGCCCGGTCGCGGATCGCATGACCCACCTCGGCCCGCAGCGCCGCGAACTCCGGCAGCCCCCTCAGCTCGTCCGCCGCGATCCCGGTCCGGGGCAAATCGATCTTCAGATCCAGAGCGATCCGGCCCGGCCGCGGCGTCAACACCACCACCCGGCTGCCCAGGAACACTGCCTCGTCCACACTGTGGGTCACGAAGATCGAAGTACGCCCGGTCTCCGCGCTGACCCGCCGCAGATCCTCCTGCAACCGTTCCCGGGTCAGCGCGTCCAGCGCTGCGAACGGCTCGTCCAGCAGCAACAACGGGTTGTCCACCGCGAGCGCCCGAGCGATAGCCACCCGCTGCTGCTGTCCGCCCGAGATCTGCCAGATCCGCCGCTTGGCGACATCGTGCAGACCGACCTGGGCGAGCAACTCGTCCACCCGCTCGGCGGTGACCGGCAGGCCGGCATATTTGAGTGCCAGCGCGACGTTGCCGCCGACCGTCTTCCACGGGAACAGCCGCGGCTGCTGGAACACCAGCCCCGCACCGCGCCCGGGAACCGGCGCCGCGCCCGCGACTCGCACGGTCCCCGACGTCGGTTGTTCGAAGCCGGCGATCAGCCGCAGCAGCGTGCTCTTGCCGCACCCGGACGCCCCGACCAGGACGAGGAACTCCCCCGCCGGCACGGTCAGGTCGACCGGCCCGACCGCGGTGACGTCACCGTAAGCGTGCTCGACCCCCTCGATGAGAACAGCAGGGTCAGCCGAGGACACCGAGTTAGCCGAGGACACCGGGAAGCCCCTTCACGTAGATCGACTTCTGGACGTCGGCAAGGGTCGGTACCGCGTCGATCTTCTGCTGCGACTTGAGGAACTCGGCGGCGCTGACCAGGTTGTCGGCCAGCTTGCCGACGGCGGCCTCGGTGCCCAGCCACTCCGGCGAGGCGAGGTCGGCCGGCTTCAGGAAGACGCCCTGCGACAGCTGACCCTTCGCCTCCTCAGGGGTGAGGTTCAGCTCGGCGCCGACGGCCTTCCCGGCGGCATCCGGGTCGGACGCGATGATGTCCAGGGCCTGGGCCTCGACCTTGCGCCACGCGTCGACCGCTTCCGGGTGCGCGGTGGCGAATTCGGTCGAGACAACGCCCAGGTCGAGGGTGGGCTTGCCACCGGCGGCCAGCTCACGGCTGGTGATCAGGACCTTGCCGGTCTTCTTCAGCTCGTCGAGCGAGGGCAGCCAGCTGTACGCCCCGTCGATGTCACCACGCGTCCATGCAGCCAGGATGTCCTGCGGCTCCAGGTCCACGATGGTCAGCTCGGACTCCTTGACGCCGGCGGCGTTCAGCGCGGCGAGCAGGCTGTAGTGCGCTGTCGACGCGAACGGCGTGGCCACCTTCTTGCCGCGCAGTGACGCGACGTCCGTGACCCCGCTGCCGTTGCGCGCCACCAGCGCCTCGTTGTCACCGGCAACATCAAGAACAAAGGCCACCTGGTACGGGATGTTCAACGGCGCCGACAGTCCCCGAGCGACCGGGCTGGAGCCGATCGCGGCGATGTCCAGGCTCTTCGCGACGAACGCGGTGTTGATGCTGGCGCCGGAGTCGAACTTGGTCCACGTGATCTTGTAGTCCGGCAGCGCCTTCTCCAGCAGCCCCTGGTTCTTGACGATCAGGTCGCCACTGGGGAACGCCTGGTAAGCGATCCGGATCGACTTCTCGGACGCGTCGCCACCACCGCTGGCAGCGCCGTCACCGCAGGCGGCGAGGCTCGCACCGACCAGCAGGGCGGAGGCGACGGCAAGGATCTTCTTCATCAAGATTTCCCTTTGAAAGAGCGGATTAGATTCGGCCACGCCACGGGATCAGCCGGTTTTCGGCTATCCGCAGCAGGGCGTCGATGAGCAGGCCGGAGAGGCCGATGGCGAACAGTCCGAGGACGACCACATCGGTCTGTGAGTAACGCTGCGCGTCGCGGATCATGCCGCCGATCCCGGGCACGCCGTTGATCGTCTCGGCGGCGACCACCGACGAGTACGCGACACCGACCGCGAGCCGGATGCCGGTGAAGATCTCCGGCAACGCGCTGGGCAGCACCACGTCCCGGGTGGTCTGCCACTTCCCGGCGCCGAGCGCGCGGGCCGCTTCGACCAGACCGGTGGGCGCGCCGTGCACTGCCGCGGCGGTGGCCACCGCGACGGGCGGCAGCGCGGCGATCGAGAGCAGCCACAGCTTCGGGGTCTCGTCGATGCCGAACCAGATGATGAACAGGCTGAAGTACGCCAGCGGTGGCAGCGCCCGGACGAACGTGACCACCGGCTCGGTGACGACGCGCAGCCAGGAGATCGTGCCCATCAGCAGGCCGAGGACCAGGCCGCCGGCGACACCGATCGCCGATCCGATCACGATGCGCCGCAGGCTGACACCGAGGTGCTCGATGAGCAGGTGGCCGCTGTATCCGCGTACCCCATCGTGCACGGACGAGGTGACGACCAGCTGGTGCCAGACCGCGGAGGGCGACGGGATGAAAGTCGGGTTGCGCATCGCGCGCGCGGTGATCTCCCAGAGGAGATAGAGCGCGAGCAGCGCCAGCAGACGAAGCGCGAGGCGGCGGCGCAGGCCGCCGCCGGGCGCGAGCGCCCCGGGCCGCGTGGACGCGGCCTCGGTGGAGCGCCCGGTCGGCGGCGCGGGTGCGACGGAGGTGGTCAAAGGAGGTCTCCCTGGCAGGGGTACGCGTCAATACCCGGTATTCCTATCGTACCGATGGGGTTACTGGCAATCCCCGTCCCATGCGCAACGATGTGTTTAAACATATATTCTCGGTAGGACTTGTGGGCGATGGCGGGCGCTGCCTAGCGTTTTGGCACTGAGCTTGGAGGTCTCGTGAGCGTCCTGTCCCCACCTCGATCCGCGAACGCGGATCCACCGGAAGAACTGGTCGTGGTCCCGGCCCGGCATCCGTGGCGCTGGGCCGGAACCGCGTTGGTGCTCGTGCTGCTCGCGCAGTTCGTGCACGGCCTGGCCACCAACCCGGGCTGGGACTGGAACACCTTCTTCGGCTACGTCCTGGAGAAGTCGGTCGTCGAGGCGCTCGGCACCACACTGCAGCTCACGGTCGCCGGTGCGGTCCTCGGCTTCCTCGGCGGCATCCCCCTCGCGGCGATGCGGCTGTCGAAGAACCCGGTGCTCTCCACCGTCAGCTGGGCGTACATCTGGGTGTTCCGCAGCGTTCCGCTCATCGTGCAGCTGCTGTTCTGGGCGAACCTCGGTTACCTCTACGAGCGCCTGCAGGTCGGTGTGCCGTTCGGGCCCGGCTGGTCGTTCGCGACCGCCGACCTGGTCAGCCCGTTCGGCGCCGCGCTGCTCGGCCTCGCGCTGCACGAGGCCGCGTTCGCCGGGGAGATCATCCGGGCCGGGCTGCTCTCGGTCGACCAGGGCCAGCACGAGGCCGCCGCCGCGCTCGGCATCCCTCGTCGTCGCCAGTTCTTCAAGATCGTGGTGCCGCAGGCGATGCGGGCGATCCTGCCGAACGCCGCGAACCTGCTCGTCAACCTGCTCAAGAGCACGTCCATTGTGTACGTCCTGGCGATCGGCGAGTTGTTCTATCAGGTTCAGGTGATCTACGGCCGCAGCGGCCGGGTCGTCCCGCTGCTGATGGTCGCCACCGTCTGGTACGTGATCCTCACGGCCGCCCTGTCGATCCTGCAGTACTACACCGAGCGCCACTTCGCCCGCGGCGCCGTGCGCACCCTTCCGCCCACCCCGTTCCAGCGCCTTCGATCGGCGGTTCGCAAGTGAGCACTCCCGTCGTCGAGGTGACCGGCGTCCACAAGTCGTTCGGCGCGCTGCACGTATTGCGCGGCGTCGATCTCATTGCCCACGCCGGCACGGTCACCGTGATCCTCGGACCGTCCGGATCCGGCAAGTCCACCCTGCTGCGCTCCCTCAACCACCTGGAGAAGGTCGACCGCGGACTGGTCCGGGTCGGCGGCGACCTGATCGGTTACCGGCAGGCCGGCAACAAGCTGCACGAACTCAGCGAGCGTCAGATCCTCAAGCAGCGGGCCGGCATCGGCTTCGTCTTCCAGAACTTCAACCTCTTCCCGCACCTCACGGCCCTGGAGAACGTCACCGAAGCGCCGATCTCGGCGCAGCGAAAACCCAAGGCCCAGGTGTACGAACGTGCGCGCGAGCTGCTCGACCGCGTCGGACTGTCCGACAAGGCTGACGCGTACCCTCGTCAGCTCTCCGGCGGTCAGCAGCAGCGGGTGGCGATCGCCCGCGCCCTGGCACTGGAACCGCAGCTCATTCTCTTCGACGAGCCCACCTCCGCACTCGACCCCGAGCTCGTCGGCGAGGTCCTCGACGTCCTGCGTGACCTGGCCGCGGCCGGCACCACGATGATCGTGGTGACTCACGAGATCGGCTTCGCCCGGGAGGCGGCCGACAACGTGATCTTCATGGACGAGGGCCAGATCGTCGAGCAGGGGCCGCCCGCACAGGTCCTCGACAACCCCCAGCAGATGCGGACCCGGGCGTTCCTGTCCAAGGTCCTCATTTAGGAAACGGAGCCCTTTCATGCGTACCAAATGGGTCTTAGCTCTTGCCGCAGTGACATTGAGCCTGACCGCTTGCGCGGCGCCGGAGGAGGAAGCCGCCGCGGTACCCGCGGCCGGTGACGCCTCCGCGGCGGCGGTGAAGTTCAACGACAGCCCGGACCAGAACCGGATCCTGCCGCCCAAGGACGCCGCCGCCGCGGCGCTGCTGCCGGCCGAGATCGCCGCCAAGGGCAAGCTGGTCATCGGCGTCGGCGCGGCCGGTTCCGGGTTCCCGCCGCTGGCGTTCGCCGCCACCGACAACAAGACGCTGATCGGCAACGAGCCGGACATCGCGGCCGCCATCGCGAGCACGCTGGGCCTCGAACCGGTCCTGGAGAACACCTCCTGGGAGAACCTGTTCATCGGCCTGGACTCGGGCAAATTCGACCTCGGCGCCTCGAACATCACCGTCACCGAGGAGCGCAAGCTCAAGTACGACTTCGTCAGCTACCGCAAGGACGACCTGGGCTGGCTCGCTCGCGCCGGATCGGGTCTGACCGTCACGAAGCCCGCCGACATCGCCGGTAAGAAGGTGTCGGTCAGCTCCGGCACGAATCAGGAGAAGATCCTGGTCGAGTGGGCTGAGGAAGTGAAGAAGGCCGGCCTCGCGCCTGTCGAGATCAAGTATTACCAGACCAACCAGGCCACCTACCTGGCGCTCGGCTCCGGCCAGATCGACCTGCACCTCGGCCCCAACCCGTCCGCGGCCTACCACGTCGCCACCACCGGGCAGACCGAGATCGTCGGCACCTACTCCGGCGCCGGCGCCACCCTGCAGGGCTTGATCGCGCTGACCACCAAGAAGGACAACGGCCTGGTGAAGGCGTACGCCGCAGCGCTCGACAAGCTGATCGCCTCGGGTGACTACACCAAGATCCTTTCTCGGTGGAATCTGACCAACGAGGCCGTCACCGCCGCTGAGGTGAACCCGCCGGGCCTGCCCATCGAGGGCAAGTGACCCGCTCGCTCACCTCAGAGACGGTGCTGGACAACCCGGCCTGGTCGGCACTGCGGGGCGCACACGCGCGCTTCGCGGTCCGGCACGGCCGGGCTGCCCGGTACCAGAGCGACGTGGCGCCGTTCCACGCCCTGTCCGACCCGGCCGACCCGAGCGCCTGGGACGACCTGGCGTTTCTCGTCGAACCGGGTGCCTCGGTGACGATCGCCGGTGCCGGTGGCGTGGCGTACCCGGGCTGGGAGGTGGCCGGCAGCGTCGCGGGCGTGCAGTTCGTGGATGTGTCGCTGGCCGCCGCGTCTTATCCGGAGGCCCTGCGCCTCGGTGCGCCGGACGTGCCGGAGATCCTGGATCTGATCGCGCGGACCAGGCCGGGCCCGTATTTGCAGCGGACTGTCGAGCTCGGTGTCTATCTGGGGTTGCGGTCGCCATCGGGTGCGTTGATCGCGATGGCCGGTGAGCGATTGCATCCGGCGGGGTGGACCGAGATCAGCGCGGTCTGCACGGACCCTGCTCATCGCGGTCAGGGGCTGGCGACCCGGCTGATCCGAGCCGTGGCGGCCGGCATCCGGGCGCGTGGCGAGACACCGTTCCTGCACACGTCAGCGGCGAACGTGAACGCGATCAGACTGTACGAGTCGATCGGGTTCGAGCTGCGCAAGAAGACTGATTTCACGGCTTATCGACGGCTCGCCTGAGGGGCCATTTCACGGCTTATCGACGGCTCGCCTGAGGGGCCATCTTTTGAACAGACGGTCAGGTTCCCCCGGATGATTGACGGTTCCGGTTCCTGACACACCGGGCCACCGTGCTGGTCCACGATCAATCTCGTGGAGTTGCGGCAGCTCAGCTACGTCGAGGCGGTGGCGCGGTACGGCGGGTTCACGCGGGCCGCCGAGCGGTTGCACGTGGCGCAGTCGGCTGTCTCCGCACAGATTCGGGCGCTGGAGAACGAGCTGGGACTGGCGTTGTTCGCGCGGACCACGCGGCGGGTGGCGTTGACGCCGGCCGGGGAGTTGTTCGTGGCGCGGGCCCGGCGGGTGCTGGCCGAGATCGACGGGGCCCGCATCGAGATTCACGAGATCACGGCGGTGGTCGGCGGGCGGGTCGGGATCGGGGCCACTCCGGCGCTGGGATCGTACGATCTGCCGCAGGCCCTGGGCCGCTTCCGTGACCGGTTTCCGGGGATCGGGCTGCGCCTGCGCAGCGGCGTGGTGACCGGATTGCTGGGCGCTCTCGACGAGGGCGAGCTGGATCTGGTGGTCGGGCCGTTGCACGCGGATCTGCCGGCGCGGTTCGATGCGCTGCCGCTCGCCGACGAGCACCTGCTGCTGGCGATCCCTATCGGTCATGCGCTGGCTCGTGCGGGGCGGCTGACGCTGGGCGAGGCCCGGGACGAGGCGTTCGTGTCAACGGCGCCGGGCACCGGGTTGCGGTGGATTCTAGAGGATGCGGCCCGGTCGGCGGGTTTCACGCCGAGGGTGGAGTTCGAGACGGCCACGGCCGGCGGCATTCGTGATCTGGTGGCTGCCGGGCTCGGCGTGGGGTTGCTGTCAAAATCGGTCGCCGAGGCCGGTGGAGGTCCGGCGATCGTTGCCCGGGCGCTGCATCCGGCGCCGGTTCATCCGCCGATCGGTGTGATGCATTCGCGAGACCGGCCGTTGAGCCCGGCCGCCCAGTCCTGCCGCCACCATTTGGTGGAGATGGCCGCCCGCCAGGGCCGACCCAACCACCCCAACCCACCAGCCGCAGGCGATCCCGGCGGCCCTGGTGGTTCTGGCGGCCCTGGCAGCCCCGGCGGCCCTGGTGGCTCCGGCGGCCCTGGCAGCCCCGGCGGCCCTGGTGGCTCCGGCGGCCCTGGCAGCCCCGGTGGCTCCGGCGGCCCTGGCAGCCCTGGCGGCTCTGGCGAACCCGGCCGCTCTGGCGGCTCTGGCGAACCCGGCGGCTCTGGCAGCTCTGGCGGCCACAGCGAACCCGACGGCCCTGGCAGCCCCGGCGAACCCGACGGCCACGGTGAACCCGACGGCTCTGGCGATCCCGGCGATCCCGGTCGCCTCGGCCGCCTTGGCGACGAACCAGTCCCCGATCTTGAGCGATCTTTTACCAACTGGGGTTGAAAGTCACTCAAGATCCCCGAGGAATGGCGGTGAGCACACGCGGATTGGTTGCGTGTGCGCTGACTGCGCCACCCCGAGGGCCGCGAGCATACGAATAGTGCTTGCGTGTTCACTCACAGCTCCTGGCCGTGGCCGGTAATCACGGGTTTGCGCCGGCGACGATGCCCACAGTGGCGCGTACACACGTAAGGCGTCTCTCGCAGTGATCAGGTCGCACAATCAACCCCGGACACGGTGGTCAAATCGCACGTAAGCGGTCCGTGTGACCCCATCACCGCCATGGCGTCGACCCGGGAACACGCAACGATTCAGTGTGCTCCCGTCTCGCCTCAGCATGGATGGCAGCACACGGTGGGACCTCAAACCGGCGAGGACAGCGGCACACCGTGGGACCTCAAACCGGCGAGGACAGCGGCACACCGTGGGACCTCAAACCGGCGAGGACAGCGGCACACCGTGGGACCTCGAATCCGCAAGGACGGCGGCCCACCGTGAGCCCCCGATTCGGCGAGACGGCGGCACACGGTGGGCGCCTGAATAGGTGAGACGGCCGTGCACCGTGGGCTCCCTCGAACCCGGAAGGCTGGCGTTGCTGCGGCACTAGGGCTGTCGGGCCGTGGAGATCAGCCGGCGCGCCCCGACGAGGCGGTCCGCGATCTTGAGCGACGTTCCACCTCTTGAGGTCGAGAATCGCTCAAGATCCACGAAGAGCGGGACGGGACGGCGGCGGGCGGCGGGCGGCTTTAGCTGTGCCACTCCTTGGCGAGCAGCTCGTAGGACCGGACCCGGTCGGCGTGATCGTGGGCGATTGTTGTGATCAGCAGCTCGTCGGCGCCGGTCACCCTCTGCAGCGTGCGCAGGCCCTCGGCCACCGTCCCTGGTGAGCCCACGAACTGCGTGTCCACCCGGTCCTTCACGAGAGCCCGGGATTCGTCCGTCCACGCGTACTCACTGGCCTGCTCGATGCTGGGGAACGGCACTGCGCCGAGCCCGGTCCGGATGCTGTGCACCCACAGGGCGAATGGCGCCGCCAGGCGCCGAGCCGTCTCATCGTCCTCCGCGACCAGGACGTCGGCCGAGACCATCACGCGCGGCGCGCTCAGCGTCGCCGAGGGCACAAAGCTTTCCCGGTACGCGGAAACGGCCTCGAGAATCTTCGCAGGAGCGACGTGATAGTTGGCCGCGAAGGGCAGGCCTCGTGCGCCGGCGGTCCTGGCGCTCTCCCCGCCGCTGGAACCGAGCAGCCAGACCTCGAGGTCGGCGCCGGCGCCGGGGACCGCGACGACCTCGTTGCCTTCGCCGTCGCTGACCGGGCCGGCGAGCAGGCCGGAAATCTGGTCGAGTACCTCGTTCAGGGGCAGCGGTTCGGCGCCGGGCTGGGTGAGGTAACTGGAGGCCAGGGCGGTGCGCTTGGAGGCGAAGATCGGCGCCCAGGAGAAGGGTTTCGGGATGAGCAGGCCGTCGACGACCCGCTCCTCCTGAGGCTCAGCGACCTTGGCCGCCTCGCGGAGGACCTCTTTCTTCGCCTGGCCGGAGCGGCCGATTCCCAGATCGAAACGGCCCGGGTAGAGCGCGTCGAGCAGGCCGAACTGTTCCACGATGGTCAGCGCGGTCTGGTGGCCGGTCTGTACGGCGCCGGAGCCGAGCCGGATGGTCTCGGTCGCGGCGGCGATCTGGCCGAGCAGCAGCGCGGGCTGGGAACTGGCGACGCCAGGGGTGAAATGGTGCTCGGCGACCCAGTACCTGTGGTAGCCGAAATGCTCGGCGTTCTTGGCCAGGTCCAGAGTGCGGCGCAACGCGTCCTGAACACTGCCACCGGTGACGAGCGGCGAGAGATCGAGGATGGAGAGGGGAACGGACATCGTGGTTTACCGCCCTTTCAGCTGAGGCAGGCCCAGGTTCTGGCGCAGGGTTCCGCCGGAATACTCGGTCCGGAAGACGCCGCGTTCCTGCAGCAACGGGACCACCTGGTCCACGAAGTCGTCGAGGCCGGCCGGGGTCAGGTGCGAGACGAGGATGAAGCCGTCGCAGGCGTCGGTCTGCACGTACTCGTTGAGCTGCGAAGCGACCCGGTCCGGCGTACCGATGAAGTTCTGCCGCCCGGTGACCTCGATGATCAGGTCGCGGATCGACAGGTTCTTGGCCTCGGCTTTCGCCCGCCACTCGGCCGCTGTCTTGAGCCGGTCCGGGTACATGCCGGCACGGCCCTTGATGATCGTGTCGTCCTCGTCGAGAACCGGATCGGTGGCCGGCAGCGGCCCGTCGGCGTCGTAGCCGGACAGGTCGGTGTTCCACAGCTGTTCCAGGAGCAGGATCGCGGTCTGCGGGCTGACCTGCTGGCGGCGGATGTAGTGCGCTCTCTCCTGCGCGTCGGCATCGCTGTCGCCGAGGACGTAGGAGACGCCGGGAATGATCTTCAGGCTGTCCGGGTCCCGGCCGTGCTTGATCACACGCTGCTTGACGTCCTGGTAGAACTCCCGGGCGTCCTCCAGCTGGTGGTGCCGGGAGAAGATCGCGTCAGCGTGCTGGGAGGCGAGCTCGCGGCCGCCCGCCGAGTCGCCGGCCTGGAGCACGACGGGGTGGCCCTGCGGGCTGCGCGGAACCCCGAACCGACCGGCGATGTCGAATTGCGATGACGTGACGGAGAAATCGCCGCCGTCACTGTCCCACAGGGTCCGCGAGGCCTGGATGAACTCGGCCGCCCGGACGTACCGGTCCTCGTAGTCGAGGAACCCGCCCCGCCGGAAGTTCTCCCCGAAGAACGAGCCTGGTGACGTCACCACGTTCCACGCGGCCCGGCCACCGGAGAAGTGGTCGAGGGTGGCGAGCTGGCGGGCCAGCTCGTAGGGCTCGTGGTAGGTCGCGTTCAGCGTCCCGGCCAGCCCCAGGTTCGTGGTGATCGCGGCCAGGGCGGTCAGCACGGTCAGCGTGTCCGGCCGCCCGACCACGTCCAGGTCGTGGATCAGGCCGCGCTGTTCGCGCAACCGCAGCCCTTCGGCCAGGAAGAAGAAGTCGAACAGGCCCCGTTCGGCGGTCCGCGCCAGGTATTCGAAGGAGTCGAAGTCGATCTGGCTGCCGGCCCGTGGGTCGCTCCAGACCGTCGTGTTGTTCACGCCCGGGAAGTGCGCGGCGAGGATGATCTGCTTAGGCACGGACGGCCCCTTCGTAACGGTTGACCGCGACCGGCAGGCCGAGCCGCTCGCGCAGGGTGGTGGCGGACGACGGCTCGAACAGACCTCGGGCGCGCAGCTCGGGCACCAGGTTCTCGGTGATCTGTGCCAGATCCTCGGCAAGGTCGCCGGGGCGCAGGCGGATGCCGTCGATGCCGGAGGCCGCCCAGGCGGCGATGAGGTCGGCGAGCTGGCCGGCAGTCCCGGCGAAGACGGCGGCGTCGGAGGTGGCCGTGCCGCGCCGGACAAACCCGTCCTCACCCAGGAATGCCACTATATCGGCGTAAACTTTCAGCCCCGGGTCCAGCTTGGACTTGATCTTCTCGGCGGAGAACACGTCGGACGGCGTGATGAACACCAGATCAGCCGACTTCCCGGCGAACGCGAACGCCTCGGGTGAGTGCGCCAGGGCCGCCACCACCGGCTGCCCCTGCGGCGGCCGGGGCACGATCGACGGCCCCTTCACCGAAAAATACTCCCCGTCGAAAGCGATGTAATGCAACCGATCCCGGTCGATGTACCGGCCGGTCGGCACGTCCTTGATGATCGCGTCGTCCTGCCAGCTGTCCCAGAGCCGCCGCACCACCTCGACAGCATCGGCGGCCTCCTCGAACACGGCATCATCGCCGAGCGGATCCCGGCGCCCCAGCAGCGCCGCCTCCGCCGGATCCGACGACACCCGTACCTGCCACCCGGCCCGGCCCTTGCTCACGTAATCGAGCGTCGCCAGGGCGGTGGACAGGTGGAACGGCTCGGTGTGCGTGGTGGTGGCGACCGGGACGAGGCCGACGTGCCGGGTCAGCGGCGCCACCCGGGCGGCGGTCAGCACGGCGTCCGGCCCGCGCTTGCCGAACCGGTCGTCGAAGGTGACGAAATCCAGCCGCGCCTCGTCGGCCCGGCGAACCCAGCCGGCCCAGTCCCCGGCGTCGAACGACGCCGAGTCGAGGGCCACGGCCAACCGTAGTGTCATGCGGGAACCTCCAGTTTCGGCACGGCCGCGAGCAGCGTGCGCGTGTAGTGATGGCCGGCGTGATCGAAAACGGCCTTGACCGGGCCCTGTTCGACGACGGTGCCGTCGTGCATGACCAGCACCCGGTCGGCCAGGTCGCGGATCACGCCGAGGTCGTGCGAGATGAACAGCAGGGCGGTGCCGTCGTCGCGGCGGATCTCGGCGAGCAGGTCGAGCACCTGCGCCTGCACCGATACGTCGAGCGCGCTCACCGGTTCGTCGCAGATGATCAGACTCGGTCTCGGCGCCACGGCGCGGGCGATGGCGACGCGTTGCCGCTGTCCGCCGGAGAGCTGCCGTGGGTATCGGTTGAGCAGGTCCGGGTCGAGTCCGACTCTGATCAGCACGGGTTCGACCGGTTCGCTTCGGCCGAGGGCTTCGCCGACGATGCGGCGTACCGTCCATCTCGGATCGAAAGCGGACAGCGGATCCTGGGCGATGAACTGGAGGCGGCGTCGCAGCGGACGCCGGGCGCGTTCCGGGACGCCGCTGAACTGCTGTCCCTCGAACCGCACGTGACCGGACGTCGGCTCGATCAGCCCGAACAGCAGCTGCGCCACCGTCGTCTTGCCCGACCCGGACTCGCCGACCAGGCCGACGATCTCGCCACGGTGGATCGTCAGGTCCACGCCGCGGACAACGGTGCGGTCGGCGTACACCTTGCGCAGCGCGCTGACCTCGACCACCGCCGGGCCCGGCTCGGTGTCGCTCACCCTTTTGCGGCCACTTGCGGCCACGATCAACTCCTTGGTGTACGGGTGACCAGAAGCAGTCAGGAGCTGACGTGTCGTGCCGGTCTCGACAACCCGGCCGTCCCTCATCACCAGGATCCGGTCGGCGAGCCGGGACACGACGGCCAGGTCGTGACTGATCAGCAGGAGCGCCTCGCCGGCGGTGCGGCGTTCGGCCAGCAGGTTCAGGATCTGCGCCTGGACCGTGGTGTCCAGGGCGGTGGTCGGCTCGTCGGCGATCAGCAGCCGGGGCTCGCCGGCGAGGGCGGAGGCGATCAGCGCCCGCTGCCGCAGCCCGCCGGAGAGCTGGTGCGGGTGCTGGCGGACCCGTCGTTCCGGTTCCGGCAGGTGCACGTCGGTGAGCAGCTGCTGGATGCGCTGCGGCCGGTCCCGGCGGTCGCCGATGCCGTGCACCCGCAGGACCTCGCCGATCTCGGCGCCGACGGTACGCAGCGGGTCGAGCGAGACGAGGGCGTCCTGCAGGATCAGCCCGGCGAACCTGCCGCGTACCCTGCGCCAGTCGCGGGACGTGTAACCGCGGGCGTCGGCGCCGTCGATCTGCAGTTTGTCGGCGGTGACGGTGGATGACGGACCGGCCAGTCCGACCAGGCTGCGGGCGGTGACGCTCTTGCCGGAGCCGCTCTCCCCCACGAACGCCACGCACTCGCCGGCGGCGATGCTCAGGTCGATGCCGCGAACCGCCTCGACCACCCGGCCGGGCAGCTTGAAGCTGACCCGCAGGTTCCTGACCTCGATCATGCGGACCGCCCTTCGAAGCGGCGCTGGAAGTGCCGCCCGAGAGCCGTCAGCGAGACGAGCCGGGGATGCGAGGCGCCGAACGCGACAGCGTGGGGCACGTACGCGGCCCGGCGCACCACGAACGTCTGTGCCCGCACCACCCGGGCGTAGTGCGCGGTGAGCGCCACCCCGATCGCCACGATCAGGCTGGTGGTCCCGGTGCCGGCGACCGCGATGAACAGCAGGGCGAGCAGCACGATCGGGAACGCCGACAGGGCGTCGAACGTACGGCTGAAGGCTTCGTCGGCGTACCGGTGGCCGAGGCCGGTCATGACGCTGCCCTTTCGCGAGCGGGGATCGGCATCGGGCTCAGCTCCTTCGCAGGCGCGGGTCGATGAGCAGCCCGGCCAGGTCGGCGAGGGTGTTGACGACCACGAAGACGGTGGCCGCGAGGACCACGACCGCGATCACCACGGGCATGTCGCCGGCGCTGACCGCCTGCAGGGCTACCTGGCCGAGGCCGGGCCGGCCGAACACCTGCTCGATGATCACCGAGCCGCCGATCAGCACCCCGAAGGTCCAGAGGACGACGATCCCGGCCGCGATCTGGTCGGCCGGGGCGTACAGCGGCAGGACCAGGGCCTGGTCGGTGACGACGAGTTTCTGCACCTGCCGGTACGCCTCGGTACGGGCCGCCGTGCCGGTGCTGGCCTGCGCGTCGTCGAGCAACCCGTCCAGGGCGGCGTCGGTGAACCCGGTCTGGTTGATCGCACCGGCCGCGTGCAGCAGCAGGTTCAGGGCGGCACCCGCGTCGGTGTCGGCGCGGGAGGTCAGGCGCTTGCCGGCCTTGGTGCGGTGACCCTCGGCGTCGCGGGTGGTCCAGCCGGCCTCGTCGAGCAGCTGGTCCGCCTTGGTGGGGTCGCCGCCGAACGTACCCTCAAGGGTTTTGTCGTAGAACGGGCTTGTCGGTCCGACGACGCTCCAGGCCCGGGTGGCGGTGCCGCGGTAGACGCCGGTCAGGACCGCGTCCACGTCGACCGCCTCGCGGAACGCCTGGCGCACCTGGAGGTCGTCGAACGGCGCGTGCGAGACGTTCAGGTGGTACGAGTACGCCGAACCGGAGTTCAGCCCGCGCTGCAGCGACAACGACGGGTTACCGGTGATCAGGGCCTCGTCGGCGGCGAGACGGGTACGGCGCATGGATGGCGACCTCCTCTACCACCATTCCTATAGTTAAGATAGGAGATGCGCAAGGGGCCGGTGACGCCTGTTACTCAACGGGTTCGAAGCGGATGTATCTCCGCGGCAGGCTCTTGAAGGCCAGCACCAGGGCGCCGATCAGCAGGACCAGGGAAGCCAGCCAGAGGAACAGATCATTTTCCCGGCCGTCGTTCGCCAGCAGCGTCCAGAGGCCGGTACCGGCAACGGCGCAAGCCAGCGCGCTGATCACGTAGGCCCGCGGGCGGTACCGGCGCAACACCACCCAGCGGTCGAGGACCCGGACCGACTCCGGGTTCAGCTCGGCCCACTGCTGGGCCACCGCCTTGGGTATCCCGGAGAACCGGATCAGATGGCCGGCAACCCGGGCCGGACGCTGACCGATCAGCCACCGGTTCCGGATCACCACCCACACCAGGAAGCCGAGCTGAGTGCCGGACCGCAACGCCCACCACGTTTCTGCGCCGAGGCCGAGGACGGGGTAGCCCGCGACCAAGAAGTTCGTCGTCCAGAAGGCGAGGGCGATCACCAGCAGAACCAGGGTGAGCGGAAACGTCCGCGCCCAGCGCCGGTTCCTCTTCGCGCTCGCCGGGTCGAGCGGCACCCGCATCCGCTTTCCCCACGGCTGCAGGCGACTGACCGGCACCTCGACCCACTCGACGTCCGGGCTGCCGTCGACGATCGACAGCGGCGGCACCCGCACGTGATCCACCGCACCCGCCGCCACCACCACGTGCACTCGTTCCCCCATGATCTACACCGTAGGGGAGCTATCTGACGCGGAGGTGAACCATCTCGGCGGGACGTCCGTTCCCCATGTCGTGCAGCCGACAGACCTTGCCGATCCGCCCGCCGACTCCGCCGGGGAAACCTCGGACGAGAAGACCGCCGAGACCACCGACACCCCCGCGGAAGAGGTCGCGGCGGCGTCGCCGCCCAACGAGCCGGGCAGGGTACGCCGATTCGTCTCGCACCCACGTTTCCAGCTGGGCCTGAGCATCCTGGCCGGCGTGATCGTCTTCGCCGCACTGGTCTATCCGAACGTGCTCAAGCGCCTCACCCTCGGCGGCTTCGCCCGGATCCCGATCGAGGCGGCCGTCGCCATCGCCGTGTTCATCGTGCTGCCGCGCCGGCCCCGCCGGGTCCTGGCGATCATCGCGGGCATGGGCCTGGGCTGGCTGCTCGTCGAGAAGTCCCTGGACATGGGCTGGTTCGAGACCCTGAACCGCCCGTTCGACCCGGTCCTCGACTGGATCCTCTTCGACGACACCTACGGCTTCATCCGGGAGTCGTACGGGCAGGCTTCCGCGTACGCCGTCGCCGCCGGCGCGGTGCTGCTCGCGGTCGCCGCCCTCAGTCTCACCACGTGGGCGGTGCTGCGGCTCAGCTCGCTGATCGGGCGGCACCGGCGGGTCTCGGCGTACACCGCCGGTGGCATCACCGCGATCTGGATCGCCGCGCTGCTGACCGGTGTGCAGATCGTGCCGAAGATTCCGGTCGCGGCGCGCAGCAGCGCCACCTACGCCTACGACCGGGCCCGGCAGGCCAAGGCCGGCATCGGCAACAACATCAACTTCAAGAAGGAAATCAGGAACGACCCGTTCGCTGACACCCCCGGCAATCAGCTGCTCACCGGCCTGGCCGGTAAGGACGTCGTCTTCACCTTCGTCGAGAGTTATGGCCGCAACGCCGTCGAGGCCCCCGAACTCGCCCCGGGCGTCGACGCCGTGCTGGACAAGGGCACCGCGTCGCTGACACAGGCCGGGTTCGCCGCGCGCAGCGGCTGGCTCACCTCACCGACGTTCGGCGGTGGCAGCTGGCTGGCCCACTCGACGCTGCTGTCCGGCCTGTGGATCAACAACCAGAGCCGGTACCGCAACCTCACGGCCAGCAACCGGCTCACCCTGACCAGCGCGTTCAAGCGCGCTCAGTGGGACACCGTCAGCGTCATGCCGGGCGCCACCCGGGCCTGGCCGGAGGGCACGTTCTACGGGTACAACCGGGTGTGGGACAGCCGCAACCTCGGCTATCAGGGTCCCAAGTTCAGCTGGGCGCCGATGCCCGACCAGTACACGCTGAAGAAGTTCACCGAGCTCGAGTACGCCAAGGCCGACCGGCAGCCGCTCATGGTGGAGATGCCGCTGGTCTCCAGCCACACCCCGTGGGCGCCGATCCCGTCGATGCTGGACTGGGACGCGGTGGGCGACGGTTCGGTCTACAACGACATCGTCAAGGACGCCCCGAAGAAGGCCGACATCTGGGGCAGCACCGCGAAGGTCCGGGCCGAGTACGGCAAGTCGATCCAGTACACCCTCACCACGCTGATCGAGTGGGTGCAGAAGTACGGCGACGACAACCTGGTGCTGGTCTTCCTCGGTGACCACCAGCCGTCGAACGTGATCTCCGGTGAGAACGCCAGCCACGACGTGCCGATCACCGTGGTCGCCAAGGACCCGGCGGTGCTGGAGAAGATCAACAGCTGGGGCTGGACCGACGGCCTCAAGCCGGCCACCGACGCCCCGGTCTGGCCGATGAACGACTTCCGCGACAAGTTCCTGAACGCGTACGGCCCGAACGGCACGAACCACTGACCCGGTGTGCGGCGCCGGTCCCCGGTCATCACCGGTGCCGCACACCGCCTGAAACGCGTCAGCCCGCCTGCGGGAACACGTCGCTCACCAGTGCCAGCAGCGACACCGACAGCAGGGCGTGCACCTGCTCGCGGCTCAGCGCACCCCGCTGCAGCCACTCCCGGCCGGTGAAGACGGCCAGGCCCACGTAGGACCGGGCCATCCCGCGCAGCGCCTCGGACGGCGCCTCGCCGAGCCCGACCGCGTCCAGCACGCTGTCCGCGGCCACGTCGATCGCCTCGGCGATCACCCCGTCGACCTGGGCGTCACCGGCCATCCCGCCGGCGTTGATCGCCGCGAGCCAGGACGTGCTGTGCCGGGAGACCACGTCGAGGAACCAGCTGACGATGGCGTCCACCCGGCGTTCGAGCGGTTCGTCGGCCGGCATGCCTTCGAGGGCGTCGCGCGGCACCGTCAGCATCACCCGGACCACTTCCAGGTACAGATCCTTCTTGGTCCCGAAGTAGTGGTTGACCAGGCCTCGCGCCACTCCGGCGGCTAGCGCGACGTCCGTCGTCGACACCTCCGAGTACGGACGCCGACTGAACAACCGGACAGCAACCGCGAGGATCTCGCCCCGACGGCTGTCCGGTTCCATCCGCCGCCGGCGGCTCGCCTCGACATGCACATCGTGACCCTACGTCACGTCGATCTATCCGCGGCCGCGATCGGGGCTGCGTGGATGGCTGCATAAGCCCAACAGATGAATGGCGGAAATTCATACGCCGCTTATTGACACATCGCCAATAGCGATCGAGAGTGTGTCGATGCCAACGCCTGGACTGGACGGCTACGCCGAGCCGTGGCGCAAGCCTGAACACGACGAACTTGCCGAGCTGGCCCGCACCTTCTTCACCAAGGAGGTGCTGCCGCACGCCGCACGCCTGGAGAAACAGGGGCACCCCGACCGCGAGCACTACCTGCGCGCCGGCGAGCTCGGCCTGCTCGGCCTCTCGGTGCCGGAGCAGTACGGCGGCGGGGGCGGTGACTTCACTCACGAGGCCGTGCTGCTGCACGAGCAGACCCTGACCGGCGAGGGCAGCCTCGGCCTCGCCGTGCACAGCGGCATCGTCACCGGGTACATCAACGACTACGGCACCGAGGAGCAGAAGCAGCGCTGGCTGCCCGGCCTGGTCAGCGGCGAGCTGGTCGGCGCGATCGGCATGACCGAGCCGGACGGCGGTTCGGACGTCCAGGCGATCCGCACGAAAGCGGTGCTGGATCACGATGATTACCTGGTCAGCGGCTCGAAGACGTTCATAACGAACGGCTACGTCGCCGACCTGATCATCCTGGCGGTGAAGACGGACCTCTCCGCCAAGGCCCGCGGCATCTCCCTGCTGATCTGCGACCTTCGAGACAATCCCGCGGGCTTCAATCGGGGCCGCAATCTCGAGAAGATCGGCCTGCACTCCAACGACACCGCGGAACTCTTCTTCGACGAGATGCGGGTCAGCAAAGAGAACCTGCTGGGCGGCGCGGAAAACCTCGGCTTCATCCAGATGATGCAGTCCCTGCCCCAGGAACGCCTGGTCATCGGCGTGGGAGCGGTCGCCGCCATGCAGCGCGCGGTCGAGCTCGCCACCGCGTACGCGAAGGAGCGCCACGCCTTCGGCAAGCCGCTGATCGGTCATCAGAACACCCGGATGGTCCTCGCCGAGTGCGCCACCCGTGCCCGGGTGTCCCGGATCTTCCTGGACGACTGCATCGAGCGGCACACCCGTGGTCAGCTTGATGTGGCGACCGCGGCGATGGCGAAGCTCTACCTCACCGAGGGGCAGTGCGAGGTTGTCGACCGCTGCCTGCAGATCTTCGGCGGTTACGGGTACACCACCGAGTACCCGATCGCCCGGATGTACGCGGACGCCCGGGTCCAGAAGATCTACGGCGGCACGAACGAGATCATGAAGGAGCTGATCGCGCGTGTCCTCTAAGAGCGGGCCGCTGACCGGCGTCAAGGTCGTCGAACTGGCCGGCCTCGCGCCGGGACCGTTCGGCTGCATGGTCCTGGCCGACCTCGGCGCCGACGTCATCCTCGTTGAGCGCCCCGGCGGCACCGGACTGGCCGGTCCGCTGCAACGCAACCGCCGGGTGGTCACCCTCGATCTGAAGACCGGGGACGGCATCGCCGATCTGTTGCGCCTCGTCGCGCAGGCCGACGTCCTGGTCGAGGGTTATCGCCCGGGCGTGGCCGAGCGCCTCGGCTTCGGTCCCGCTCCCTGCACCGAGATCAACCCCAGGCTTGTGTACGCACGGATGACCGGCTGGGGCCAGGAAGGACCGCTGTCGGCCGCCGCCGGTCACGACATCGACTACCTGGCGATCGCCGGAGCCCTGGAGCCGCTGGGCCGGCCCGGTCAGCCGCCACACGCCCCGATCAATCTGCTCGCCGACTTCGCCGGTGGCGGGATGCTGCTCGCCGTCGGGGTGCTCGCCGCGCTGCACGAGCGGGAGCGTTCCGGCCTCGGCCAGGTCGTCGACGCCGCGATGGTGGACGGGTCGGCGCTGCTCATGACGTTCCTGCACGGCATGGTCGCGGCCGGCATGTGGCGGGGCGGCCGCGGCGAGAACCTGCTCGACGGCGGGGCGCCGTTCTATGACACCTATCGGGCCAAGGACGGCGGCTATCTGGCGGTCGGCTCGCTGGAGCCACAGTTCTACGCAGCGCTGCTGCAGGGTCTCGAACTCGACGCCGGCAGCCTGCCGGGGCAGATGAACAGGTCCGAGTGGCCGGAGCTGCGGCGGATCTTCACCGAGCGGTTCGCGAGCCGGACCCGGGACGAGTGGGCCGCCGCCTTCTCGACGCTTGACGCCTGCGTGAGCCCGGTGCTCTCGCCCGCCGAGGCGGCCGAGCACCCGCACAACCGGGTCCGCGGGACGTTCGTCGAGGTCGGCGGGGTACGTCAGCCGGGACCGGCGCCTCGCTTCACGCGTACCCCCGCAAGCGCGCCGAGCGCGCCTGAGGCAACCACCGTGACCGAAGTCCTGGCTCTCTGGAAATAGGGCTCAGGCGGCCAGCCCCGGTGCGCGTTTGTCCTGGTACATCGCGGTGTCGGCCTCGGCCGTGAGCGTGTCGAGGGTGGCATCGGATCCGGCGGCGCGCAAGGCTACGCCGACGCTGGCACCGACCGTCACCTGCCGCCCGTCGCCGATGTCGACCGGGCGGCGGATCACGTCGCGGATCTTGTCACCGATCTGCGCGGCCTTCGCGGCGTCCGCCTCCGGCAGCAGGACCAGGAACTCGTCGCCACCGAGCCGCCCGGCAAGATCACCGGGGCCGAGCACGCCGTTGAGCCGCACGCCCATCTCGTGCAGCAGCAGGTCACCGGCGGCGTGCCCGTGG
The DNA here is from genome assembly GCF_050955685.1 of Actinoplanes sp. CA-015351. Classification (NCBI taxonomy): domain Bacteria; kingdom Bacillati; phylum Actinomycetota; class Actinomycetes; order Micromonosporales; family Micromonosporaceae; genus Actinoplanes; species Actinoplanes sp. CA-015351. The sequence continues at coordinate 3,300,701 of NZ_CP192102.1, read as the reverse complement.
ACGTCGTTGACCTGCTTGAACCCGTTGAGGTCGAGCAGCAGCACAGCGAGGGTGGAACCAGTGCGCTCGGCGGCGTACCCGGCCAGCTGAGCGCGGTTGGGCAGGCCGGTGAGCGAATCGTGATTGGCCTGGTGATGCAGCGCCTGGCGGGCCGCCTGCAGGGTGAGAAGCTGCTTGGAGTACGCCGCCGACTGGGCGCCGGTGATCACCGCGATCATGAAGCCGACGCCGATCACGAACGAGTGGTCGGGTGAGTCCGGGACCATGATCAGGAACGCTGCCGAGGTCAGCGTGTACGCGGCGAAGGCGCCGACGAGCCGGTGCCGGAGCGCGGCGATCGCGATCGTCAGGATGAGCAGCGGCCAGGTGGTCTGCGGGTACTCCAGCGACGAGATCACCACGAACGCCACGATGGTCGCGGTGTCGAGGGTGACCTGCAGCGCGCTGAACGGGGTGTACCACCGGGAACCGGGCCGGCGGCGGCCGAAGAAGGCCAGCAGGTTGGACAGGAACATCGCCAGGATGCCGGACCAGCAGGCCAGCTCCATGCCGGGGCTGAGGTCGTGCGGGGCGTAATCGGTGAGCCCGCTGGCATAGATCGCGGTGGAGAGGATGCCGATGCTCCGGGATATCAGCCCGGCCGTCTCGATGGAACGGCGACGCGACATGAGGGAGTCGTCGATCACCGTTTGCATAAGCCCACCATCGGCGCGCAGGCCCCGGGTATGAGGAAAGGCCGGTCGCCATCGGCGACCGGCCTTTCGTTTCCAGCTCAGAACTTGAAGGCGCCGACCAGGTTGCGCAGCTCCTCGGCGGTCCGCGAGACCTCTTCGCTGGCCTCGCGGGTCTGGTTGACACCACTGACCGTGGAGGCGCTCGCCGACGAGACGTCGTTGATGTTGGTGGCGATCCGGCTCGAGCCGGCGGCGACCTCGGCGATGCTGCGCGACATCTCGCCGGTGGTGGCGGTCTGCTCCTCCACCGCCGAGGCGATGGTGGTCTGGAAGTCGTTGATCTGGGCGATGACCTCGGAGATGCGGTTGATGACCTCGACCGCGCCGCCGGTGTCCTGCTGGATCGCGTTGACCCGGGCGCCGATGTCCTCGGTGGCGCGGGCGGTCTCCTGGGCGAGGTCCTTGACCTCGCTGGCGACCACGGCGAAGCCCTTGCCGGCGTCGCCGGCGCGAGCGGCCTCGATGGTGGCGTTCAGGGCGAGCAGGTTGGTCTGCTCGGCGATGCTGGTGATCAGCTTGATCACGTTGCCGATCTCGGCGGACGACTCGCCGAGCTGGCGGATGGTGTCGGTGGCGCGGGCGGCCTCGGAGACAGCGATCGAGGCGACCTGCGCGGCGTCGGCAGCGTTGCGCGAGATCTCCCGGATCGACAGGCCCATCTCCTCGGAGCCGGCCGCGACGGTCTGCACGTTGCGGGAGATCTCGTCGGCCTCGATCGAGGCCGAGCTGCTCTGCCGGTCGGTGTTGTCGACCGCGTTGGCGATCTCGCTGGAGACGGCGGCGAGCTCGGTCGACGCGGCGGCCAGCTTGTCGGCGTCGGCCGCGATGGTCTCCATCGAGGCGCGAACCTTGTCGAGCGAGCGGTCCAGGCCGGCGGCCATCGTGCCGAGCTCGTCGCGGCTGGTGATGCCGCTGCGCACGGTGAGGTCGCCGCGGTCCAGCGCGTCGATCACCAGGCCGAGCTTGCGGATCGGGCCGAGGATCGAGCGAACCATCGGGATCGCCATGCCGACCAGCAGTGCCAGCGCGGCGAGCGCCACCGCGATCGCGGTGTTACGGACCGACGTGACGGTGCTGGCCATCTCGGCCTTCTGCGCCACGATCTGGGCCTCCACCGTCTCGGTGAGGGTGTCCAGCTCGTTGTCGGTGGTGTCGTTGCGCTCCGCGATCTCGTCGGTACGGTTCACCACCGACGACGGGTCGGCCACGCCGGCCGTGACGAACTCGGTGATGAAGGTGTTGAAGTCCTCGAAGTCCGGCCGGTAACCGTTGAACTCGGTGATGATCGAGGCCGGCAGGCCCGAGCTCACCACGGCGTCCGCGGCGTCGACCGACGACTGCACGTCGTCCACCACGTCACCGCTCACGTCGTGCCCGAGCGCCGACCGGTACGCGTCGACCTTGAGCTCGCTCTGGCGGTTGTTCAGGTGGTTGAGCGCGGCAAGTCCCGCTTCCAGGCGCCGAATGTCCTCGGCCTGGTCCGCCAGGCTGTCCTGCCCGGTCAGCGTGATAGCCGCCATCGCGCCGAGGGCGATGGCGCCCGTAGCGACGATGGCACCCAGCCTCTTGGCCGTGCCGATGTTCTGTAAGCCGCGCATCTGCCCTCCATCCGTGGTCCGACGCACGTTTCATCGGCCGGGCACGAATGCATCTGAGGACTGAAGTTTCAGTCAACAGGAAGTCCGGAAGCAGATTATCTGCTTCCGGTTTGACCTATCGAGCTTACGTCAGCGATGGATCTTGGTGCGCCAATCCGGCGGAACCGCACCCGACGGACCCGGAACCGGCTGGCTCTCCGGCCGGCTGGACGGCGGCGCGAGCTCCGGACCGTTGCCGGCCTGCTCGGTCGAGAAGTCCCAGAACCAGTCCTCACCCGGCTCGAACGACTGGATGACCGGGTGGCCGGTGCTCTTGTAGTGGGCGGTCGCGTGCTGCGACGGGGAGGTGTCGCAGCATCCGATGTGGCCGCACTCGGCACACCGGCGCAAGTGGAACCACCATCCGCTGGTCTCGAGGCATTCGGCGCATCCGGTGCCGGAGGGCGGGACGTCGGGCTGGATCGGCTCAGTCACGTCTGGAAACCTATCGCAGGTCGTCGTACGCCTCCTGCGCCGCGCGCATGGTCTTGATCTCACCCTCCAGGAGCTCGATCAGGTTCACCAGCTGAGTCGCGACGCGCTGGCCGAGATCAGTGAGGCTGTACTCGACCCTGGGCGGGATCGCCGCCTGCACCTCGCGGCGGACCAGGCCGTCCCGCTCCAGCGACTGCAGCGTCTGGGCCAGCATCTTCTCGCTTACGCCGTCAACCTTGCGGCGCAGCGCGTTGAATCGGAACGACCCTTCGTGCAGCGCGGCCAGGGCGAGGGTGCCCCAGCGGCCGGTCACGTCGGTGAGGACGCCCCGGGACGCGCAGTCGCGGGCGAAGACGCTCGGGATCAGGTCGTCGTCGGGGTCGCCCAGTTCACTCATGAGAAAGACGATACCTTCTCAGAGTTGGCACTTTCAAAAAGTTAGTGCATGCTCGTGGCACAGCACTTACCTGACCTAGGAGTTCACCATGACCACCATCGCCGTCACCGGTGCCACCGGCCAGCTGGGCCGCCTCGTCGTCGACGCGCTGATCGCGCGGGGCGCCGAACCCGGCGATATCGTCGCCGCGGTCCGCGACACTGCCAAGGCCGCCGGCCTCACGGCTCTCGGCGTGCAGGTACGCCTCGCCGACTACGACCGCCCGGAGACGCTCGAAGCGGCCTTCGCCGGCGTCGACCGGCTGCTCCTGGTCTCCGGCAACGCCGTCGGCCAGCGTGTACCGCAGCACACCGCCGTGATCGAGGCCGCGAAGGCGGCCGGAGTCGGCTTCATCGCGTACACGAGCATTCTGCGTGCCGACAGCACCCCGATCGGCCTCGCGCCCGAGCACCTCGCCACCGAGCAGGCCATTGCCGCCACCGGGATCCCGCACGCGCTGCTGCGCAACGGCTGGTACACCGAGAACTACGCCGGCAGCATCGCGGGCGCGCTGCATACCGGCGCGATCGCGGGCAGCGCCGGCGAGGGCCGGATCGCGGCCGCCACCCGGGCCGATTACGCCGAGGCGGCGGCGGCCGTGCTGCTGTCCGGCGAGGCCGGCGTCTACGAGCTGGGCGGCGAGGCGTTCACCATGGCCGAGCTGGCCGCCGAGGTCGCCAAGCAGTCCGGAAAGGACGTCGCCTACACCGATCTGCCGGTCGCCGACTACCAGCAGGTGCTGGTCGGCGTCGGCCTGCCGGAGGGGTACGCGGGACTGCTCGCCGACACCGACGCCAAGATCGTCGACGGGCACCTGGACACCGACAGCGCCGTTCTGGCGAAGCTGATCGGCCGGCCGGCGACGCCGCTGACCTCGGCGGTCGCAGCGGCGCTCAAGGGCTGATCCGCCACGCCTTTAATCGGTGACGTCGGCGAACGTGCCCTGCAGCGAGGCGACAGCCTCATCCGCCGCGACCCGCAGGCCCACGCCGCGCTCCCCCGCGCCCAGGCTGATGGTCCGCCCCCGGGTACGTTCGTCGGCGATCACCGGCCACGCCGTGGCCGAGCCGAACGGGGTGATCGTCCCCCGCTCGTAACCGGTGGCCTCTTTCGCGGTGGCCGCGTCCGGCATGGACAGCCGGCTCACACCGAGCAGGGCACGCAGTTTCGGCCACGAGATCGACCGGTCGCCGGGGACGAGCACGAACAGGTACTCGCCCTCGGCCCGGCGTACCACCAGGCTTTTCACCAGGTCACGAACCTCGACGCCCTGGACCTGGGCCGCCTCTTCGACGCTGCTCACCGGGCCGTGGGTGATCACGTCGTACGGAATGCCGGCCTCGATCACCGCGTAGATCGCTGGGGTCGTCACAAGATCAGCGTAATAAGCTTCTGAGATATCGACGAGAGGGGCCTTTTGATGGCCGAGAAACCACGGCTGCTGCCGGGGCCGGAGCACCCGATCACGATCAAGCCCAGCACCGACCGGGTTGTCGTGACCGTCGCCGGCAAGGTGGTCGCCGACACCCGCAACGCGCTGCTCCTGCAGGAGGCGAACTATCCGCCGGTGCGCTATCTGCCACTGACCGACGTGGACGAGTCGTTGCTGTCGCGTTCCGCGACGTCGTCCTACTGCCCGTACAAGGGCGACGCCGGCTACTACTCCATCCCGGTCGGCGGGGACAAATCGGTCGACGCGATCTGGGAGTACACCGCGCCGTACGACGCGGTCGCTCCGATCGTGAACCACGTCGCCTTCTATCCGGACCGGGTCGACTCGATCGAGGTCACGCCTTCATAGCCGATTGCCCTTTATAGCCTGTCGCACGGCGGCGATCTGATAGCGGTCGGCCTCGTACGGCGTGTACAGCGAGATGCGGTCGATCGCTGTACCGAATCGGTCCTTCACGCCGGCGGCGACCGCTGCCGCGTCTCCCGCGACGGCGAACGTGCCCAGCACCTCGTCGTTGATCTCCGCGGCCATCTCGGTCCACTGCTGCCGGCGCGACAGCACGTTGAGCCGATCCGCCAGATCGCCCCATCCGTGCAGGTCAAGGACGGGCCGGTAGGCGGGGGTCGACGCGTAGAAGGCGATCTGACCGCGCACCGCCTGTTCGGCGCGGGCCCGCTGTGCCGGGTCCGCGCCGAGCACCACCATGGCGCTCATCTGCAGGGTGAACCCGTCCAGGTTGCCGCGCTCCTGAACAAGGGTCGGCAGGATCCGCTCGCGCAGGTAGTCCGCGCTGGTCAGCGGATGCACGAGCAGCCCGTCCGCGGCCCGCCCGGCCGCCGCGATCATCCGCTCGCCGACGGCCGCGAGCTCGATCGGCGGATTGCCGGACGGGTTCGGCCCCGGATTGAAGAAATCGGTCATCAGCGTGTGCTTGTAGAACTCCCCGCGAAACATCAGCCGGTCCCCGGTCGCCCAGGCCTGCCAGATCGCGCGGATCGCGGTGACGAATTCTTCCATCCGCTTGGCGGGCTGCCCCCACGGCATCGCGAAGCGTCGCTCGATATGCGGTTTGACCTGCGATCCGAGCCCGAGCCGGAACCGCCCCTCGCTGATCAGTTGAAGGTCGTTGGCAAGAATCGCGACATTCATCGGGTTCCGCGCGAAAGCCACCGCGATCGCACTCTGCAGACTGATCTGCGAGGTCGCGCGCGCGACGAGGGCGAGGGTGGTGAAGACGTCATGCCGGGTCTCAGCGGCCAGGAATCCGTCATATCCGACCTGCTCCGCCGACACGGCCGCGGTTTCAGCCTCGGCCGGTGAGGCCGCGACCGGCGCGGCGAAGTCAACCAACATCATTAATGACTACCACCCTGGGTACGCGCGAGGCCGCCCCAACCGCAACTAAAACGCAAGTGGTTCTCCGCCCCTGACGATCCCGGCCCGGCGCGCCCCGCCGCCGGCCCCGCCGCGGGGTCACTGCCAGCCCCGCCAACGGCTGTTCCGCAATCGCAGAGACGACCGTGAAAGCGACGAACGGCCCGCGAAGCCGCGCCAACGACCACCCGCATTCTGATCTTGTGAGTTTCGGGTCGGCCGGATGGCGCAACCGCACACCGTCGCCGGCTCAGCGTTAGCCCGGCGCCCCAAAAGCCGTCGCGAAGCAGCCGTCGCGAAGCAGCCATCGCGAAGCGTCCCGGGAAGCGGCCCGCGGAGTGGCCCGAGCCGCCCACTCCGCGATCCTGGAAACTCCTGGCCGCGGAGTGTTACGCACCGACACACAGAGCAACGAACCAGGTCGCCGGCGAACCGCAAACCGCCACGCTCCGCCGGGCAGCTCCGCCCGGCCCCCGATGCGTGTTGATTTGGGGTGCGATCCGAACCTGAAGTCAACACGCAGCAGGCGCTTCCCGGCGTGCGTGTCGACATGGGGTGCGGATTGAACCCCAAATCAACACACTGAGCACTAAGTCGACACACTGAGCACTAAGTCGACACGCTGAGCACTAAGTCGACATGCTGGGCCCTAGTCGGCACGCTGTGCCCCGGCGGCGTCGGGCGGGGTCACCGCGGATCGGATCGCGGCGGCTGTTACGTCGGCGACGACTACTCTCAGCAGGTCCAGGTCGGCGTCGGCGGCGCCGGTTGCCAGGGCCACCACGGCGTCGCCGTCGAAACGGGAGTGGGCGGGGTTCAGCGCCCGGGCAAACCCCGTATGCCCGCTCTGGGCCAGCAGGTAACAGTCTGCCTTGGTGACCTTCGCGTCGGTGAGGACGACAGCGATCGTCGTATTGGTCATTCCGAAAGGTGTGACCACCGCGTCACCGCTTGAGTCCGGGTTGAACACCGGCAACCCGTCCGGGCCGATCACGTCGCCCCAGGCGTTCACCACTGCCACCACCACGACGGACGCGTCGCCGGAAACGCCCCGGGCCATGCCCAGCCCGCCCGGGGAAGCGCCGCCGCGCCACCGGCCGGTGACTGCTCCGGCGCCGGCTCCGACCGTACCCACGCTGAAGAGGTCTCCGCGCAGTGCCGCGAGGGCGGCAGCGTGGCCGGCCGCCGATGAGGGTGGCGTGCCCGCGACCGAGGCGTCGAAGATCGACATGCCGACGACGATGGGTACCGGGCCGAGCGGGGTCGGGAAGCCGAGGCCGCGGGAGTGCAGCAATCGCATCACGCCGTCGGCCGCGGAGAGGCCGAACGCTGATCCGCCGGACAGCACGACGGCATCCACCCGGTCGACCAGGCGGGACGGGTCCAGCAGGGCGAATTCCCTTGTCGCGGGGGCGCCGCCGCGCACTTCGCCGGATCCGACGGTGCCCGGCGGCGGGATGATCACGGTGACGCCGGTGCCGTCGCCGGTCCAGTGCCCGGCCCACGCGGAGAGCAGCTGCGGTTCCATTGCTGCAAATCTAGTAGGACAGTTTGCGCAGCACGGCCCGTGCGGCCGGGATCGCGGCGGCGAGCAGCACTGCCAGCAGCGCTCCGCCGGTCAGCGTCAGCGAGATGACGCCGGGCCGTCCGGGGAACGGCAGCGGCGGCGGGTTCAGCCCGGCGAGCGGCAGCGCCCAGCCCGTCAGTGCCCACCCCGCGAGCGCGACCGCCATCCCGGCGGTCACCCCCAAGATCACGAGCCAGGGGTACGCCCAGAGCACCGCGCCCCTGGCCTCCCGGCGCCCGAGCCCCTGCAGTCTCAGCGCCGACAGATCCTCGGCCCGGCGGTTGCGATCGACAGCCGCGGTCAGTACCAGCACCGCCGCCGCCAGCCGGCCCCGGCCAGACCGTTACCCCTCCGAGACAGACGAACGCCGATCGGTCCGGCGCATCGCCGGGCCGGTCAGTGTCACAGGTGAGGTGTCCGGCGGGCTGGATCCGGCGGTTCGGAAGCCCATGTTTCCGGTCGAGGAATCGGGGGTGTTGGAGGATCGGGCGGCGTTGCGGTACCGGTTGCAGTAGGAGTCGTGGCACAGGTAGGAGCCGCCTCGGATGACCTTCGCGGTGCCGCCGGCCGGGCCGCGCGGGGCGTCGGCCGGGGATTCGGCGTAGTACGTGGGTGAGAACCAGTCGGCCACCCACTCCCAGACGTTGCCCACCGGCTGCCACAGGCCGTAACCGTTGGGTGCGAACGTGCGGACCGGCGCCGTCGTGATGTATCCGTCCGCGCCGAGATTCGTGCCCGGAAAGCTGCCCTGCCAGATGTTCAGCGCGTGGCCGTCCGACGGCAGCTCGTCGCCCCAGGGGTAGCGCAGCGACGGCAGGCCCGCCCGGGCCGCGCACTCCCACTCCGCCTCGGACGGCAGGCGGCGGCCCGCCCAGGCGCAGTACGCCTGCGCGTCGTTCCAGCTCACGTGCACGACCGGGTGGTCGTCGGCCGCCACGTCGGACGGGCCGCCGGGGTGGGCCCAGTTCGCGCCCTCGACGCCGAGCCACCACGGTGTGCCCTGCATCCGGCCCGCCACGTGATCAGGATCGGTCAGCGCGAGGTGGAAGACGGCGGACCAGCCGTACTGCTCGGCGTCGGTGCGGTAACCGGTCTCCGTCACGAACGCCCGGAAGTCGGCGACTGTCACGGAGGTGGCGTCGATGGTGAAGGCCGGTACGCGTACCGGATGGACTGGTTGCTCGCCGTCCGCGCGTACCCCATCGTCGTGGGCGTCGCCCATCGCGAAGGTCTGGGAAGGCACCGAGATCTGCTCGATCCGATGGGTTCCGGTGCCGGGAACCGGCGCCGGAACCGAGGCGGGCGGCCGGTCCGCAGACGGCGTGCAACAACTCATGACCGCTAGGATAGGTAGGATTGATCGTCGAGACCGCTCAGGGTCGGGTCGTGATCGACCGACCCCACCTGGTACATCGACGTCATCCAGTGATAGAAACGGTCGTCGCGGTCGACCAGCAGTTGGTAAAGGCGTCCCATCATCCGGTCGCGGACGGGTGCCATCTCCGGGTGACCATAAATGTTGAGCAATTCATCAGGGTCACGCTCCAAGTCATAGAGCTCGTTTGTCGACTCCGGATTGACAACGAGTTTGTAGCGGTCGTCGCGGAGCATCCGCTGCGGGTACGGGAAATGATGCCCGTGGAACTCGCAGACGATGTCGGGCTGCCAGTCCGGATGTTCGCCCTGGACAAGTGGTACCAAACTGCGTGAGTCGACCGCCGGCGTGGTGTCCGCGCCGGCCAGATCGAGGATCGTCGCGGTGCAGTCCAGCAGGCTGACGAACTCGTCGCGCGTCTGGGGTGCGGCCCCGGGAATCCGGATGATGCCCGGAGTCCGGTAAATGTCCTCATACATCGCCGGGCCCTTGTCGTGCAGCCGATGCGACCCGGTGAACTCGCCATGATCACAGGTGAAGAAAACCGTCGTGCCGTCTTCGTCGATCTCTTCGAGGATCCGGCCGATCTCGTAGTCGATCATCGAGACGTAACCCCAGTAGACAGCGATCAGCTTGCGTGTCACCTCGATCGGCATGGTGTCGAAGGTCCAGTGCGCGCTGTAGTTCTTCTGCACAGCGGGCTTGCCCTCGAACGTCTCACTGATCGATTTCGGAAGCTCCACGTCGGCGGGGTCGATCATGTCGAAATACTCGTCCGGGACGATGTAGGGCAGGTGAGGCCCGAAGAAGTGGGTGGCGAGGTAAAAGGGACGATTTTCGCTCTTGTACCGCTTCAAAAGCTCGATCGTCCGGGTAGCGAGGTAATGCTCGAACGTCGCCTCGACCGGCTGCCGCAGCCGCGCCGCCAGCAGGTTGCCCGGCCCGCCGTTCGGCAGCGTCCCACGAATCCGCTCGTGGATCTCGTAGGGCGGAAGGTCGTTCTCCTTGAGGTAGGCCAGATAGTCCGGGTGATCAACCGGGTTGTGCCAGCCCGGCAGGTGCGGGCCGTCGAATCCGTAGAACGACGGCGGCTTCTCGCTGCTCGCGTGCCACTTCCCCAGCAGGCCCACGTTGTATCCGCGGCTGCGCAGTTCGGCACCGAACGTGAACGCGTCCTCCGGCAGATCCTCTTGGTAACCGACATTGCGCTCACGGTTGGCCAGGACCTTGTGCCGGAACGGCGCCTGCCCGGTGAGCAGGCTGGCCCGCGCCGGTGTACAGATGGCGGTCGGGGTGTACCACCTGTCGAACCGGGTGCCGGTGGCGGCGAGCCGATCCAGGTTCGGCGTACTGACGTGTGGGTTTCCGTAGGCGCCGAGCGTGTCCACCCGGTGCTGGTCGGTCATCAGGAAGAGAAAGTTCACTGAGCGAGACCCAGGTAGTAGCTCGACGGGTCCGGGTTGGACGGCAGCTTGCCGGCACCGACGAAGTAGTCGCCCATTCCGGACAGCCACTTGGCGACAGTGCCGTCCTTGACGTAGCCGTCGATCGTCGCCGAGTCGAGCATCTGGCTGTTCGCGGCGTCGGCGCGGACGTCCTCAACCGGCTTCTTCAGCAGCGCAGCGGTCAGCTCGATGCTCTTGTCGGCGTTCGCCGCACGGAAGTCCATGGCCTCGCGCAGCACCTGCACCACCTTCGTGGTCTTCTCCGCGGCGACGTCATTTCCGGACACGAACGCGGTCGGGAAGGCGATCTGGCCGGCGAAGTCGGCGTTCTTGGCGAGCTCGACCAGATCCGGCTTCTTGGCCTTGATGGTGTTCGCCAGCGGGTACCAGATCCCGGCCGCGTCGATCTGCCCACTGCCGAACGCGGTCACGATGGTCGCCGCGTCCATCGGCACCCGCTCGACGTCCTTGCTGGTCAGCCCAGCTTTCTGCAGCGCCAGGGTGAGGATCATGTCGCCCGAGGTGCCCTCCGGGACGCCGATCTTCTTGCCCTTGAGCTGGGTGAGATCGGTGATGCCGGCCTGCGCGATCACCCGGTCGGCGTTACCCAGCGAGTTCAACGAAATGATCTTCGCTTTGCCGGAGGCGGGAAGCCAGACCGCGCCCGGTCCGATGTAGCCGTAATCAAGGTCACCAGCGTTCAACGCGGTGACCTGCAGCGGGCCGTTCGTGAAGACCTTGGCGTCAACCTCGAGCCCGTGCTTCTCCCACAGTTTCTGAGCATTCGCTACAGCCAGCAGACTCGTACCGTTGTAATCGCCGATGTAACCGAAGTTCACTTTTTCTACTGATTTTTCGCCATCGGCGTCGCTGCCGCCGCCGCAGGCGGCAACAGCGAGCAGGGAGGCTGCGGCAACTGCCGCGAGAGCATTTCGGAGGGTACGGGTGAGCATCATGCGATCACGTCCTGAACGTTTCCGGGGTGGGCTGGTGGTGGACAGCGCTCCACACGCGATGGCGCAGCGCGGTGAACGCGGGGCTGAGCCGCAGCTCTTCGGTACGGGGGTACGGCAGATCGACGTCGATGATCTCGGCGATCCGGCCGGGGCCGGCCGCCATGACGACGACCCGGTTGGCGAGGAAGACGGCTTCGTCGACGTCGTGGGTGATGAAAACGACGGTGCGTCTGTCCTGGGTCCAGGTGTCGAGCAGTTGTTCCTGAAGGCGAACCCGGGTCAGCGCGTCGACAGCGCCGAACGGTTCGTCCATCAGCAGGATCGACGGGTCGACGGCGTAGGCGCGGGCGATCGCGACCCGTTGTTTCATGCCACCGGACAGCGTCTTCGGCAGCGCGTCGGCGAACCGTTCCAGGCCGACCAGCTCGATGTACTTCTGGGCGATCTCCCGGCGTTCCCGCTTGCGGACGTGCGCGTTGCGCAGTCCGAACTCGACGTTCTCCCGGACCGTCAGCCAGGGGAAGAGCGCGTACTGCTGGAAGATCACGCCGCGGTCCGGGCCCGGTCCGGTGATCGGCGCGCCGTCGACCAGGGCACAGCCGCTGGTCGGCGTCTGCAAGCCGGCCAGGATATTCATCAGCGTGGTTTTGCCGCAGCCGGACGGTCCGACGATCGTGACGAACTCGCTGTCACCGAACTCGATCGAGACATCACCGAGTGCCTCGAAGGTGTCGTCACCCAGCGTGAAGACTTTACGAATGTGGCTCAGGGTGATCATCGGGTTTCCTGCCAGTTCGTCAGGGTGATCATCGGGTTTCCTGCCAGTTCGTCAGCTTGCGTTCGGCAATCAGCAGGATCCGGTCCATCAGCAGGCCGAGCACGCCGATGCTGATCAGCCCGACGAAGATCGTGGGCAGGTCGTAGTAGAGCTGCGCGCTCTGCATCCGGTACCCGAGGCCCTGCTGGGCAGCGATCAGCTCAGCGGCGACAAGGGTGGCCCACGAGTTGCCGAGGCCGATCCGCATGCCGACGAGGATGAACGGCGACGACGCCGGGATGATCACGCGAGCGAACAGGATCCGGTCGTTCGCGCCGAGCACCCGGGCGGCGTTGATCAGCGTCTTGTCGACGCTGACGACACCCTGCAGGGTCGCGATCACACAGGACAGGAACGAGGCCAGGAAGATCACGAAGATCTTCGGGGTCTCCTCGATACCCATCAGCACGATGGCGAGCGGGATGATCGCGAGCGGCGGGATGGTCCGGAAGAACTGGATCCACGGCTCGACCAGGGCCCGGACGGGTGCGTACCACCCCATCAGGAACCCGACCGGCACCGCGAGGACGACACCGAGCGCGAATCCGGTGAACACCCGGGTGAGGCTGGCGACGATGTCGTCGAGCAGCGTCCCGTCCGCGATCAACTCGACGGCCCGGCGCCCGACAGCGGGCGGGCTCGGAATGTCGAAGCCGGCAACCGAGAAACCCCACCACAACCCGATCCCCAGCACCACCGAGATCACGTTCAACACCATCTTGGGTACGCGTCGGACTCTTGTCATGTGCTGGTTTCCTGCGGTGTCTCGTAGCCGGCCAGCAGTGGTGACTGCCGGAAGATCGCGGCGATCGCGCCTCGTGCGCCGTCGTCGTCGCCCAGTCGTGCGGCACGGATCGCGGGTCCGCTGCCGGCCCCGATCATCCGTTCGGCGGCGATCACCTCGGCGGCACGGCCGACGATGCCGGGAGCCGCCTCGACCAGCGGGCCGCCGATCACGATCAGCTCCGGGTCCAGGATCAGCGCGGCGGCCGCCATCACCCGGCCCACCGCTGATCCGATCCGGTCAGTGGCGGCCTTCACCCGCGGTTCGTCGCGGCGGGCGGTGAGTTCGCTGAGCGTACGGACGCCGGCTGCGGCCAGAGCCGGCCCGACAGCCGCGACCGTCTCCAGGCAGCCGTTCTTGCCGCATCGGCAGGCCGCGCCGTCCGGGTCGGCGCGTACGTGGCCGAACTCCCCGGCCACCCCGCCGGCCCCGGACACGAGCCGGCCGCCAACGACCAGGCCACCGCCGATGCCATCGGCGAGCCGTACGTAGAGCACGTCCCGCGCGTCGGTGGTGCCCGCCTCGGCCAGCGCCGCGAACCGGGTGTTGTTGTCGACAAGGACCGGCGCCGCGAACCGTTCCCGGAACGCGGCGAGCACGTCGCCGCGGGCGGTCCCGGCCGGGTACGGCCCGGTCACCCCGACGCCGACACCCTGCAGCGCGGTGAGCCCGATCCCCTGCTCGCGGCCGAGCCGGTCGACGAGCGCGAGGGCCGCACGGATCCGGGCCGGCAACGACGTCTTCGCGGGGTACGGCGTCAGCCCGCTGGCGATGATCTCGTGTGCGGCGTCGGCCACGACGACGCGTACCCGGGTGTGCCCGAGGTCGACGCCGAGGAACTGACCGGACCGCGGGTCGAGGGCGAGAAGCTCGGCGGGGCGCCCGCTGCCGGCCCGGTGCCGCGCGTCGGTGGTGACCACCACGATCGCGCCGCGCCCCAGCAGGTCACCGGTGATCTCGGAGAGGGTGGTGCGGGAGAGGCCGGCCCGGTTGGCGATCTGTGCCCGGCTCAGCGTTCCGTGCTCACGCAGAATCGCCAGTACACGCTCTTCGTGAGCGCGCCTGACCAGCGCATGAACACCTACGATTACCGGCACGCGGGCAACCGTAGGCGGGCACCAATTTTTCCGTCAACGATCCGGCAGAATTATCTCTCTAAAACCAGTAGGAAAACTTCCTGTCACACCGGTTCGAGGCAGCGTTCGGACCACGGGCTGGGTGTCCACAAGGCACGGGCGCCCGACCACCGCTCCCCCGGCAGCACAGCTTCCTCCGACAGCACAGCTTCCTCCGACAGCACCGCCTTCTCCGACAGCACCGCCTTCTCCGACAGCCGCCGCAGCAGGATGCCCTCGCGCAGGCCCCACGGGCAGATCCGCGCGGAGTCCTCGCCGAACGCCTCCAGCAACTCGTACGCCACGATCGCGCCGGCCAGGATCTGGTGGGCGCGGTGCGCGGACACGCCGGGCAGGTGCCGCCGCTTGGCGCTGGGCAGCCGGGACAACCGCTCGATCCACTTGCGCAGGGCCTTGCGCTGCACATGACGCGGCCGATGCTGCCCGTGCCGCATCGGCGCGGCCCCGTTCAGCCGGGACAGCTGGTAGAACGTCCGCGATGCGGCGACAACGCTGCGCGGCACCGGCCAGTCGGACGGCTGGACGACCTCACGCAACTGCCCGCGCACGTGCCGGTGCAACCGCCGCACTGCCGCGTTCGACGGCGGGTCACCGTCGTCCAGGAACTCACGGGTCAGCCGGCCGGCGCCCATCGGCAGCGACAGCGCGCGCAGCGGCACCTGGCCCTCGCCGGACGCGACCTCCAGAGTGCCGCCGCCGATGTCGAGCAGCAGCATCTGCCCGGCGTCACGGCCCAGCCAGCTGCGTGCCGCCAGGAACGTCAGCTCGGCTTCCTCGATGCCGGACAGCGCGCCCAGCCGGATGCCGGCCCGGTCCTCGATCGCGCCGAGGATCTGGTCACGGTTGGGGCAGTCCCGGATCGCCGCGGTGCCGTACGCGAAGATCTCGTCGACGCCGGCGCGCCGGGCCCGGTCCATGGCCGAGGCGACGGCTGAGGTGACGAGGTCCCGGCCGCGGCCGTCGATCGTGCCGTCGGACGCGATGCGTCTGGCGACGTAGGTCCGGGTCTTCCAGGACCGAGCCGGGAACGCCTTCTTCCGATCGGGGCGAGCCCCGGTCTCGGTGACGACCAGATTGACCGCCTGAGATCCGACGTCGAGCACACCTATCCGCATCGGCGCCGCCTACCCAAAATCAACCCATCCTCACCAGAACACCGAGCGAACCCGAATGTTCAACCCTACCCGGGCACGGTTTCGCGCTTCGCCAACCTCAGCTGAACTGCGGAATCACCTCGTCGGCGAAGCGCAGCATCTGCTCGTGGTCGTAGGCCACCCGCGGGAAGTACGCGATGACGTAGCCGGCGCCGGCCTCACGGATCCGCTCCACCTTCGCGATCAGATCCGCCGTGGTGTCGCCGGCCCCCACGTTGATGCTGGTGGACTTGGTGATCCGGTCATAGTCGCGGTCCAGCCGGTCGCAGTGTTCGCGCAGCACGGCGAGCTTCTGCTTGATGATCTCCGGGTCGCCGTTGCCGAGGTTGGAGCCGTTCGCGTACTGCGCGACCAGCTTGAGCGTCACCTTCTCGCCGCCGCCACCGAGCCAGAACGACGGATGCGGCTTGCGTACGCCCTTGGGCTCGTTGATCGGCTGGTCGATGCGGTAGTGCTTGCCGGTGAAGACCGGCCGCTCCTCGGTCCACATCTTGTGCACGATCTGCACGGCCTCGCGGAAGGCGGCCATCCGCTCGGGAACCTCGGCCCATTCGTACCCGTAGGCCTTCCACTCCTGCTCGTACCACCCGGCGCCGAGCCCGGCGTAGAGCCGGCCCTGGCTGGCGACGTCGACCGTGGACGCCATCTTCGCGTAGAGGGCCGGGTGCCGGTAACCGTTGCAGCCGACCATCTGCCCGATGTTGACCCGGGTGGTGTCGCGGGCCAGGGTGGCACTGACGGTCCACGCCTCGAACGTCGTGTTCATGCTGGGCTCGGGAAACGTGTGAAAGTGGTCGTACACCCAGACGCTGTCCCACGGGCCGGCGTCGGCCAGCCGCGCGACCTGGGTCATCGCCTCGTACTGCTCAACCGGGTCAGCGATCTCGTCAAGATCGTTGCGCCACCCCTGCGGTACGAAAACCCCAAAACGCATGCTCATGAAATCAACGTAACGGTCGGCCGGAGAGGGCCGGCGGGCACCCAGCCGATGCCCCTCTGGTTTCGCCATGGTGGCGTGCGGTTTCTCGGAGCGAGGTGCGAGGTGCGAGGTGCCGCTGGGAGATCTTGTGCGGTTTGGCCGGCCGATCGACCACGAGTGCACGAGTTCGCGGGCCGGCCGTCGGTGCCGTGTCGATCTTGGTTGGTCGGTGAGCGTTGAGGTGACGCTTTGCCACCACAGCGGGTGGTCCGACGTGGCGAACGCGATGCCCCACGGATTCGACGTGGCGAACGCTGTGCTGCAACGTTCCGACGTGGTGACTAGGTGCTTTACGGATCTTGTGGAGTTCGGCGAGCCGTTTGCGCGTAACTCCGCAAGATCGGCTTGGTCTGTTCGATCTTGCGGAGTTGCGCGGACCCGTCTGCGGGGAAGTCCACAAGATCCAAGCGTTCGTGGCTGATCGCGGTCTGTATCGGGAAACCGCGTCGGCTTGGCGGACCGCACTGAAGGTACGGGCTGACCCGTGTCGGCGCTACCCTGGGCGCATTAAACAGGACACCAGTGCTAACGAGACGCTGACTGAAGCGCCCGCCCGGGTCGGCATTGTCGACGCCGGGGATGCGATGCGTGCCAACCGAAGGCGGGACGACACCCATGACCACGATCCGCGTCAGGTTCGTCGGAGCTGACAAGTACCGCGACTTTCAGGTCGATGCCGGCGCCGCCGAGCACATCGTCGCCCAGTTGACCGACCCGAACGCCGTTGTCAGCTTCGTCGACGATTACGGCACGACGTACGTCCCGGTGCGCGGCATCACCTACATCACCGTCCGGACCAGCTGAGAAGCGGCGGGTTACTCGCAGCCCACCCCGTCGCCGTCGCGGTCCAGGTGCTTGGCGTAACCGGGGTCGCCGCGGTGGATCGGGGCGGCGCCGGCGGCTCGTACCGCGGCGCAGTTCTTGTAGTACACCTCTGTCGGTTCCTCGGTGGTCGGCTCGGGATCCGGCTCCTCCACGGTGGGTTCCGGTTCCGGGTCCTTGGCCGGAGGCTTCGACGTCGCCTTGGCCGGAGGTTTTGTCGTCGGCTTGGTGGACGGTTTCGTGGCCGGCTTGCTCGACGGTTTCGGTGACGTGCCGGGCGTGGCCGGTTTCGACGACGGCGCCTTGGTGGGGGCCGCGGTGCGGCCGGCAGACGAGGCGGAGACGGAGAGGGAGGCAGACGAGGCGGAGGCGGAGAGGGAGGCAGTCGGGTCGGTGGCCGCCAGCGGCGTCTCGGCAAGCTCGGTGATCTCGGCCGAGTCCGCCGCGTCCACGGCCGCGGTCGCTGTCACCGTCGCGGCGGGCGTGGCCTGCTTCGGGTCGTCGGCGAACGCGCCGATCGCGGTGACGCCGCCGCAGCAGAGGACGAGGACGCCGGCGGTGATGCCGCCGATGAGCTTCCACGGGGCACGCTTCTTCACCGGCGGCTGCGGATGATGGAACCCCGGCGGCGGGAACTGCGGTGGCTGGTAGGTCACCGCATCACCCTGCCGGTGTTCATGATCGGCGTCGATTCCACGTTCAGGTGATGGTCGATCGCCGTTATGGCAGGTGCCGAGATCGTCCGGGCCGGGGTTTTCTGCCGTTCGGCCACCGTCCGGCACCGCGTCCAAGACAATTTGTGCGTGGCGGCGCGACACCGATGGCGGATGGCCGGCTTGGTCCTGCTCGGGATCATCGGCCTGGCCTGCCTGATCATCGGGGTCGAGCGGGTGTATTTCCCCGCGCCGGCAGCCTCACCGCCCACGATCCTCATCGTCGTCGGCGCCCTGCTGCTGGTCGGCCCGTGGGTGCTGCACCGGCTCGAGACGATCGCGGTCGGGCCGAACCGGTTCGAGCTGCAGCTGGCCCAGCAGATCGCCGAGCAGGGCGCCCCGAAGGCCGCCGCACTTCTCGATCACACCGAGCTGGCGCGGCTCGTCGAGTCGTACACCGTCATCCGCGAGGAACTCGACGGCGACGAGTGCCGGGCCGCGCGGGTGCAGGTGCAGGACTCCCTGGTCCGGCGGGCCGCCGGGTTCGCTTGCCGGCACGAGTTCGATCCGGTCGAGGTCCGGCAGTTGTTTCCCAGGGCGGCGCCGGTGGTGCGGGTCCTGCTGATCGCGCTGATGATGGGTGATCCGCGGCTGTTGGACGCCGGGGTACTTGGGTCCGCGATCGCCTATGCGGCGTCCCGGAACGAGCGGTTCCACGCGCTGAAGGTGGTCCAGTGGCACTGGCCGCGGCTCAAGCGCCCGGAGCGGATGCTCGTCCTGGACAGCATCAACGTGGCCGAATTGGTGATCAAGACCGACAGCGACGTTCACGTGGAGGCGGAAAAGGTTCGCGCGCTGGGGCAGCGGCCGCGGGCGGCGACGGCCGACTGAGCCCCGGTGAACTACCCGGCGGCGGGTTCCTGCAGCCTCCGCCACCCCGCGATCTGCTCCAGCAACTCGCGCAGCGGCTCGTCGAGGATCTCGCCGGTCGCCTCTCGTCGCCGGAGCGACTCCGCGACGCGCTCGGCCAGCTCGATCCGGTCGTCACCCGCGGCCCAGGGCACGTCAGCCAGCACATCCGGCGGGTGTTTCCCGTCGACGCTGACAGTCAGCGCGGTCAGGGTGCCGACGCGATGGACATGGATGAGCTCCGGGCCGACCAGCGGGTAATAGGCGGTCCAGTCCTCACCAGGCAGCTGCCGCCAGCCCATCTGCTCGCCGATGAACAGGTAGCGGTCCGTCGTGTCGTCCACTCCCTGACCGTAGCGACTCTGTGAGCCGCCGGGAGCGGATCGCGGTGGAGTGCCGCCAGGGCCTGTGGAGTGCGGGAACGCGGCGTGGCATGATTTCGATGCCGGGACCGGAAGTTGCAGCGGGCTCGCCCGGCCGTAAGGAGCGCTCCCATGGCCGTGGCCAGGCAACGTGTGACCATCGCGGCCATCGCGGAAGCGGCGGGTGTCTCGGTGCCCACGGTGTCCCGAGTGCTCAACGGGCGCTCCGACGTGTCGCCGCAGACCCGGGAGCTGATCGAGCGGCTTCTCCGGGAGCACGACTACCGGCCTCGCAACTCTCGGCATTCGGGCCGGGCCCGGCTGGTCGACCTGGTCTTCAACGATCTGGACAGCCCGTGGGCGCTGGAACTGATCCGCGGCGTCGAGGATGTCAGCCACGCGGCCGGGGTGGGCACTGTCGTGTCCCAGGTGCACCACCGGACCACCGTGGCGCGGCAGTGGCTGCAGAACCTGCGGGCCCGCGCGTCCGACGGTGTCATCTTCGTGACCTCGGACGTCGCCGAGCCGATCCACGCCGAGCTGCACCGGCTCAAGGTTCCCGTGGTGATCATCGATCCGGCCGGTGGCGCGGCCGCGGACGTGCCGACGATCGGCGCGACCAACTGGTCGGGCGGCCGGACCGCCACCGACCATCTGCTGTCGCTGGGGCACCGGCGGATCGGTTTCGTCGCCGGTCCGAAGGATCTGCTGTGCAGCCGGGCCCGGCTCGACGGTTACCGCGCGGCGCTGGAAGCGGCCGGGCTGCAGGCCGGTGACGAGCTGATCGAGACCGGTGACTTCCGGCACGAGTCCGGGTTCGCGGCGGCGAACAAGCTGCTCAGCGTGGCGAACCCGCCGACCGCGATCTTCGCGTCCAGCGACCTGATGGCGCTCGGTGTCTGCGAGGCAGCGCGGCGGCGCGGGCTGCGGGTGCCCGATCAGCTCAGCGTGGTCGGGTTCGACGACCTGCCCGAGTCGCGGTGGGCCTCTCCCCCGCTCACCACGGTCCGCCAGCCGCTCGCCGAGATGGGGGCGCTCGCCGCGCGTACCGTCCTGCGGTTGTCGCGCGGCGAGACCATCGAGACTCCCCGGGTCGAGCTGGTCACCAAGCTGATGGTGCGCGAGAGTACGAGCTCACTTGCCGAACCCGGCCGTTAGACCGCTGAGCAGCTGCCGGCGGCCGATGACGTACAGCGTCAGGATCGGCAGTGTGGTCAGCACGACCGAGGCGAGCACGGCCGGGATGTTGACGCTGTACTGACCCTGGAAGCTCCAGAGCGCGAGCGGCAGGGTGCGCTGCTCGGGGCTCTGGGTGAGGATCAGCGGCAGGATGAAGCCGTTCCACACCGTCAGCCCCTGGTAGATCAGCACGGTCACGATGGCCGGGCGGGTCAGCGGGAACGCGAGCCGCCACAGGGTGCCCCACTCGGTGGCGCCGTCCATCCGCATCGACTCGAAGAGTTCCTTCGGCACGTCGCGGACGAAGTTCGACAGCACCAGCACGGACAGCGGGATGGCGAACGCCAGCGACGGCAGGATGATCGCGCCGAGCGTGTCGTACATCTGGAGCTTGATGATGAGCAGGTAGATCGGGATGATCACCGCCTGGAGCGGGATGGCCAGACCCATCAGGAACAGCCCGTTGACCCCGCGCAGGAACCGGCTCGCGGCACTGCCGCGGACGATCGCGTACGCCGCCATGAACGACACCAGCACCGCAGGACCGACCGCGCCGACGGTGACGATGACGCTGTTGACGAAGTAGCTGACGAAGTCGTTCTCCAGCACGAACCGGTAGTTCTCCAGCGTCGGGTTCGACGGCGGGGCGAGCGGGTTGGTGGCGTAGTAGTCCTCCTGCACCTTGAAGCTGGTGATGACGATCCAGTAGATCGGCAAAAGCACCACGAGGAGCCAGAGCCAGCCGGCCAGGCCGCCGAGCCAGTTGTACTGCAGCAGCCGTGGACGGCGGCGGCGGGCAGCCGGCCGCGGGACGACCGCCGACTGCGCGCGGTTGTCGAGCATCGTGGACATCTCAGACACCTTCCAACTGGCTCTCGGTGGCGTCACGGCCACCGAGGCGGCGCAGACCCAGGGCGAGCGCCAGTCCGACGAGCACCAGGATCACCGCGATCGCGCTGGCCGGGCCCATCAGGTCGGCTTTGAAGCCGCGCTGGTACATGTCGACGGCCAGGGCCCGGGTCGCGTCGCCGGGACCGCCGGCGGTGAGCACCCAGATCAGGTCGAAGAACGTCAGCGAGCCGACCACCATCAGCGTCGACGACGTGATGATCGTGTACTTGAGCTGCGGCAGCGTGATGCTGAAGAACTGCCGGACCCGGCCGGCGCCGTCGATCTGGGCGGCTTCGTACATCGAGGCCGGGATCTGCCGGATGCCGCCCTGGTAGATCAGCGTGTGGAACGGGATGAACTGCCAGGACACCACGAACACCACCACGCCCATGGCCAGGGTGCTGTTGCCGAGCCAGTCCTGCTGGAGGAACTCGAAGCCGAGGCCGGCGCCGAGACCGAAGTTCGGGTCAAGCAGCGCCTTGAACGTGATCGAGATGGCCGCCTGGCTGAGCAGCAGCGGGACGAAGAACAGCACCGCGAGCACCGAGCGGTACCGCTTCTGCGCGGCGATGAAGACGCCGAGCAGCAGCGAGATCGGTGTCTGGAACAGCCAGGACAACGCCATGATCAGGAAGGTGACCCAGAGCGCGTGCGGCAGCTGCGGGTCGCTGAGCACCGAGCGCCAGCTGTCCAGGCCGGTGAACGGGATGTCCGTGCTGAGCCTGTTCCACGAGGTGAAACTCAGGAGCAGCACGCCGATGAGGGGCACGACGCCGAACGCGAGGAACGCGACGAGCGCCGGCCAGGCCATCCAGGTGACGGAACCGCTCCGCCCGCCGCTGTTCGCGGCAGGCGGAGCGGTTTGCAGAACTGGCGGAGCAATCGTCATTTGCCGATGACCTGGTTCATGCTGTCGGCGAACTGCTGGGGCCCGATCTGGAGCTGGAACAGCTTGGCGATGTTGTCCAGCAGCTTCTCGGCGGCGGTCGGGCTCAGCGCCTGGTCCCAGGACTGGCCGAAGTACTTCGCGTTGCTGGACACCTGGTAGATGAAGTTCAGGAAGTCCTTGTCCGGCGAGGCGGCGAGCTTGGCGTCCGCGCCCTTGACGATCGGCACACCGCCGGTCTCGATCCAGCCCTGCTGCTCGGTGTCGTCGAGCAGGCTGGTGAAGAACTTCTTCGCGGTGTCCTTCTGCGCGTCGCTGGCCTTCGAGTAGATCGAGAGGAACTGGCCGGCGTTGCCGACGGTGTTCGACGGGTCGCCGGTGCCGCCCTCGACGGTCGGGAAGTTCAGGTACCCGAGCTTGCCGTCCTTGATGAAGCTGCCGCCCTCGGCCGAGATGATGCCGTAGGACCAGGAGCCGTGCAGCATCATGGCCGCCTTGCCCCGGTAGAGCAGCGCCTGGTCGGCGTTCGAGTCGGCGGTGATCGAGGAGAAGCCCTTGACGAAGCCGTTCGCCTTGATCAGGTTCTGGATCTCGGTGAGGCCCTTGAGGGAGGCCGGGTTGTTCCAGGCGTTGGCCTCGCCGTCGAAGACCGACTGGAAGACCTCCGGGCCGCCGATCCGGTCGAAGAGGAACTCCAGCCACATCATGTTGGTCCAGCGCGACTGGCCGCCGAGCGAGAACGGCGCGACGCCCGCCGCGTTGAGCTTCGGCACCAGCTCCATCACCTGGCCCCAGGTCTCCGGGGGCGTGAGCTTGTTCTTCTCGAAGACCTCTTTGTTGTAGAAGAGGACGATCGGCTGCACCGTCTCGCACGGCATCGCGTAGATCTTGCCGTTGATCGTGGCCGGGCCGAACGAGGCCGGGAAGAGCCGGTCCTTGACCGCGGCGTTCTGACCGAACCAGTCGGTCAGGTCGTCGACCTGGTCGTTGTCGACGTAGCTCTTGAGGCCACCGCCACCCCAGCCCCAGATGATGCTGGGCGCCTGGCCCGCGCCGAGCGCGGTCTTGAGCTTGTCCTTGTACGCGTCGTTCTGGAACGTGGTGACCTTGATCTGACCACCGGTGTTCGCCTTGTTGAACCGGTCGACCGCGCCCTGACGGATGGGCTCACCGGGCGGGCCACTGAGGAACCAGTAACCGGCCTCGGCGCCGGAACCGGTTCCGGTGCTTTCGGAGGGACCAGAGCTGCCACATGCGGCGAGGGCTGCGCCCGCGGCGGCTCCGGCGGAGAGGGTCAAGAAATTCCTGCGCTTCACGCTGGTCTCCGTATTCGAAGAAGCCGCGTCGGGGCACGGCTGGCGATATGGCAAATGGCCGGCATCCGGTTCCGGAACTACCGGTTTCCCGAACCGGTTAAGTTTCGAAAGTTTCGAACGCCCGCCGCAATTTAACGCGAGGTTTCGTTAACGTAGGGTTTCGTCGACACAAGTGTCAAGACCCTTGCCGTAACAGTGCTCACAGCGCGAGAGTAGGCAACATGGGCTCGCGCCGGAAGGCCGCGGCAAGAGCAGTTCGCCGCTGATTGGCGGACACCGAAAGTTTCGGAGGTTTTCCTTGACAACAGATCAGCCGACTCAACCCTGGCAGGACCCTGGCCTGCCGGTGGCCGACCGTGTCGAGGCGTTGCTGACCGTCATGAGCCTGGAAGAAAAGGTCGCGCAACTCGGCAGCCGCTGGCTCGGCAAGGACAAGGGCGCCACCGGCGCGGCCGGTCCGGAACCCGAGGAGAGCCACAACGTCGCGCCGATGGAGGACGAGTTCGCCGCCGGCGCCGCCCTGGAGGACGCCAGCCGGCACGGGCTCGGCCACCTCACCCGGGTCTACGGCAGCTATCCGCTCACCGTCGCCGAGGGCGCCGCCGAGCTGGTCCGCCAGCAGCGGATCGTGATGGGCTCCTCGCGCCTGGGCATCCCGGCCATCGTCCACGAGGAGTGCCTGACCGGGTTCACCGCGTACGGCGCCTCGGTCTATCCGTCGGCGACCGCGTGGGGCGCCACGTTCGACCCGGATCTGATCGAGCGGATGGCCGCGGCGATCGGGCGCGACATGGCCGCGCTCGGCGTGCACCAGGGCCTGTCCCCGGTGCTCGACGTGGTCCGCGACTACCGGTGGGGCCGGGTCGAGGAGGCGATCGGCGAGGACCCGTACCTGGTGTCGCAGGTCGGCGCCGCCTACGTGCGCGGGCTGCAGAGCGCCGGCGTGATCGCCACCCTCAAGCACTTCGCCGGGTACTCCGCCGCCCGCGGCGCCCGTAATCACGGCCCGGTGCCGATGGGCCGGCGCGAGCTGCTCGACGTGATCCTGCCGCCGTTCGAGACCGCGATCGCCCCGGTCGCCAGTGGCGGCGCCGGGGCCGGCTCGGTGATGAACTCGTACTCCGACGTCGACGGCGTCCCGGCCGGCGCCGACGAGTGGCTGCTCACCGACCTGCTCCGCGACGAGTGGGGCTTCACCGGCACTGTCGTCTCCGACTACTGGGCGGTGCCGTTCCTGGCCAGCATGCACGGCGTCGCCGCGGACAACGGCGACGCCGGCGTCCGCGCCCTGATCTCCGGCATCGACGTCGAGCTTCCGGACACCATCGGGTACGGCGACGAGCTGGTCGCCCGGGTCCGCTCCGGCGAGATCTCCGAGGAGTTCGTCGACCGCGCCGCCCGCCGGCTGCTCACCCAGAAAGCGGCCCTCGGCCTGCTCGATCCGGGTTGGACACCGGAGGCCTCGGTGACCGGCGCGACGGATCTGGACCTCGACTCCCCCGCCAACCGCACACTCGCCCGCGAGATGGCGGAACGCTCGATCGTGCTGCTCGACCCGGGCACCGCGCTGCCCCTGCGCTCTTCGGAAACCGGACAGCCCGCCCGGATCGCCGTGGTCGGGCCGTGCGCGGACGACGCGCGGACCTTCCTGGGCTGTTATGCCTTTCCGAACCACGTCCTGCCGCGCTATCCGGGCGTGGACGCCGGCATCGCGTTGCCCAGCGCCTGGGAGGCGCTCAAGGTCGAGTTCGACACGAGCGAGATCGTGTACGCGGCCGGCTGCGCGGTCAGTGGCGAGGACCGATCCGGTTTCGCCGAAGCCGTCGGTGCCGCGCAGACCGCCGACGTGACAGTGGTGTTCGTCGGTGACCTGGCCGGCCTGTTCGGCAAGGGCACCTCCGGCGAGGGCTGCGACGCCGAGGACCTGCGGCTTCCCGGCGTGCAGGCCGACCTCGTCGACGCCCTGCTGGCGACCGGCAAACCGGTGGTCGTGGTGGTGGTCTCCGGCCGCCCGTACGCGCTCGGTGACGTCGCCGGCCGTGCCGCCGGGCTGGTGCAGGCGTTCATGCCGGGCGAGGAGGGCGGCGCCGCGATCGCCGGCGTGCTCTCCGGCCGGGTCCAGCCCAGCGGCAAGCTCCCGGTGCAGATCCCCCGGCACCCGGGCGGTCAGCCCGGCACCTACCTGCAGCCCAGACTCGGCGCGGAGCACCTCGGCCCCAGCAACCTCGACCCCACCCCGCTGTACGCGTTCGGCCACGGCCGCTCGTACACCACGTTCACCGTGGACGAGCTGCGGATCAGCGCGGACCGGGTGCCGGCCGACGCGGAGTTCACCGTCACCGTGCGGGTCACCAACACCGGCGAGCGGGCCGGCGCCGAGGTGGTGCAGCTCTATCTGGCCGATCCGGTCGCCGAGGTCACCCGTCCGGTGAAACAGCTTGTCGGGTTCCAGCGCGTCGAACTCGCCCCGGGTGCGGCCGCCGACGTGGTGTTCGCCGTGCACACCGACCGGGCCGCGTTCACCGGACGACGTATGCGGCGCATCGTGGAGCCCGGTGAGCTGCGCGTTCTCGTCGGTGTCTCGGCCGGGGACCTGCCGTGCGAGGGCTCGGTGGAACTCACCGGCGACCTTCGGGAGGCCGGCCCGGGCCGCCGGCTGGTCACCCCGGTAGAGGTGCTGCCCGTTGATTCGTGACTCGTGGTTACGGCCCGCGACCAGCGCCGAACACTAGGCTCTGAATCGTGCCTCGACGCATCAGGAATGACGAGCGGCTGCGGCGGCTGCAAGCGGTCACCGATGCGACGCTGTCCCGGCTCGATGTCTCGGATCTCCTCGACGAGCTGCTGGACCGGGTCCGTGATCTGCTCGACGTCGACACCGCGGCGATCCTGCTGCTCGACGTGCACGCCCAGCAGCTCGTCGCCACCGCGGCGAAGGGCCTGGAGGACGAGGTACGCACCGGTTTCCGGGTCGCGGTCGGCCGCGGGTTCGCCGGCCGGATCGCGGCGACCCGGCGCCCGGTGCGGGTTGACGACGTCACCGCCGACGACGTCGTCAACCCGATACTGCTGGAGAAGGGGATCCGGTCGCTGCTCGGCGTACCGATCGTGAGCGGCAGCGAGCTGGTCGGGGTGCTGCACGTCGGCTCGCTGAGCCGGCGCGTGTTCGGCGACGACGACGTGGCCCTGCTGGAGCTGGTCGCCGACCGGGCCGGGGTGGCCGGGCGGATCCGGTCGGCCAAGCTCGACCAGCAGGCCGCGCTCGCGTTGCAGCGCAGCCTGCTGCCGGCCCGGCTGCCCGAGGTCTCCGGCATCGAGCTGGCCGCCCGGTACGTCCCCGGGCACGCGACCGGGGTCGGCGGCGACTGGTACGACGTCTTCGCCCTGCCCACCGGCTGGGTCGGTGTGGTGATCGGCGACGTGTCCGGGCACGGCCTGGCCTCGGCCGTGGTGATGGGACGGATCCGTAGTGCGCTTCGTGCGTACGCAATGATCTGTGACGATCCGGCGCAGGCGCTGACGCTGCTGGACCGCAAGGTCCAGCATTTCGAGGCAGGGAGCCTGACCACCGCGCTGTACGTCATGGTCAGCCCGGAGCGCGACCGCCTGGTGATCTCCTCGGCCGGCCACCTGCGTCCGGTGCTGGCCGAGCCGGGCCGGGCCGCCGCGCTCGCCGGCATCGCGGTGGACCCGCCGCTCGGCGCCGGAAGGCTGCGGCGGCCGCGCCGCAGCACCACCCTCGCGCTGGCGCCGGGCACCGTGCTCTTCTGTTACACCGACGGTCTGGTCGAGCAGCGCCAGCAGGTGATCGACATCGGTCTGGGACGGCTGGTGGAGACCGTTCTCGCGGGTCCCGCCGACGTGGTGTGCGCTACCGTCATGGCCGCGGCCGGGGTGGAACAGCCGACCGACGACGTCGCCGTCCTCGCGCTTCGCCGCCGGCCATGAGGCCATCATGTTTCCGGTACGGAAAAATTCTTCAACCCTCTTGTTTGCCACGGATTCAGCGGAAAAGATGGGGCCGCATGCACTGATACCACAGCTGGAGGCCGGATGAGCGCCAAGACGGTTCTGCACAACCTCATCGGTGGCGAGGCCGTCGCGCCCGCCGCGGGCCGATACGAGGATCTGATCGACCCGTCGTCCGGCGAGGTGTTCGCCTCGGCGCCCGTCTCCGGCCCTGAGGACGTCGATCGGGCCATGCAGGCCGCCGCCACCGGCTTCGCGGAGTGGCGTACCACCACACCGAGCGACCGGCAGCGGGCGCTGCTCAAGTTCGCCGACGCGATCGAGTCGCGCGCCGACGAGCTGGTCGCGCTGGAGTCGCAGAACACCGGCAAGCCGCTCGGCCTGACCGCCAGCGAGGAGTTGCCGCCGGCGATCGACCAGATCCGGTTCTTCGCCG
Source organism: Actinoplanes sp. CA-015351 (assembly GCF_050955685.1). Lineage (NCBI taxonomy): Bacteria > Bacillati > Actinomycetota > Actinomycetes > Micromonosporales > Micromonosporaceae > Actinoplanes > Actinoplanes sp. CA-015351. Next base: position 3,272,996 of record NZ_CP192102.1, on the reverse strand, counting down.
GCGCCGCCCGCCTGCTCGAAGGCCGCTCCGCCGGGCAGTACATGAACGGCTTCGAGAGCTACGTGCGCCGCGAGCCGATCGGCGTCTGCGCCCAGGTCACGCCGTGGAACTACCCGCTGTTGATGGCCGTCTGGAAGATCGCGCCGGCGCTCGCAGCGGGTAACGCCGTGGTGCTCAAGCCGTCCGACACCACCCCGGTCACCTCGGTGAGGCTGGCCGAGATCGCCGCCGAGTTCTTCCCGGCCGGCGTCTTCAACGTGGTCCTCGGCGACCGGGACACCGGCCGCGCCCTGGTCGAGCACAAGACCCCGCAGATGGTGTCGATCACCGGCTCGGTCCGGGCCGGCATGGAGGTGGCCGGCTCCGCCGCCGCCGACCTCAAGCGCACCCACCTGGAGCTCGGTGGCAAGGCCCCGGTCGTGGTCTTCGACGATGCCGACATCGAGGCGGCCGCCGCGTCGATCGCCGAGGCCGGATATTTCAACGCCGGCCAGGACTGCACCGCCGCCACCCGGGTGATGGTCGCCGCCGGCGCGTACGACGACTTCGTCGCGGCCCTCGCCGAGCAGGCCAAGGGGATCAAGACCGGTCAGCCGGACGACGAGGACGTGCTCTACGGCCCGGTCAACAACGCCGGCCAGCTGGCCCGGGTCGCCGGGTTCATCGACCGGCTGCCCGACCACGCGGTGCTGCAGGCCGGTGGCGCGCGGGTCGGCGACCGCGGCTACTTCTGGTCGCCGACCGTGGTGTCCGGCCTGCGCCAGGACGACGAGATCATCCAGAACGAGGTGTTCGGCCCGGTGATCACCGTGCAGAAGTTCACCGACGAGGACGAGGCGGTGCGCTACGCCAACGGCGTCGAGTACGCCCTGGCCTCCAGCGTCTGGACCAAGGACCACGGCCGGGCCATGCGGATGACGCAGAACCTGGATTTCGGCTGTGTCTGGGTCAACTGCCACATCCCGCTGGTCGCCGAGATGCCGCACGGCGGCTTCAAGCACTCCGGGCACGGCAAGGACCTCTCGGTGTACGGCCTCGAGGACTACACCCGGATCAAGCACGTCATGCACAACGTAGGAGCCTGAACCGTGTCGAACTCCGCAGACCTGCACAAGCGACGCCTTGCCGTGGTGGCGAAAGGTGTCGGATCGACCATCTCGGCCTACGTCGACCATGCCTCCGGCGGCACGCTGACCGACGTCGACGGCCGGGAGTGGATCGACTTCGCCTCCGGGATCGCCGTGACGAACGTCGGCAACGCCGCACCGAAAGTCGTCGAGGCGGTGCGGGCGCAGGTCGAGCGGTTCACCCACACCTGCTTCATGGTCGCGCCGTACGAGTCGTACGTCGCGGTCTGCGAGCAGCTGGTCGCGCTGACGCCGGGCAGCTTCGAGAAGCGGGCCGCGCTGTTCAACTCCGGCGCCGAGGCGGTGGAGAACGCCGTCAAGATCGCACGGCACGCCACCGGGCGGCAGGCGGTCGTGGTGTTCGATCACGCGTACCACGGCCGGACCAACCTGACGATGGCGCTGACCGCGAAGAACATGCCGTACAAGCACCGGTTCGGGCCGTTCGCGCCGGAGGTGTACCGGGCGCCGATGTCGTACCCGCTGCGCGACGGCGGGCTGGACGGCGCCGAGGCGGCCCGCAAGGCCATCGACGTCATCGAGAAGCAGGTCGGCGCGGACAACGTGGCGGCCGTGCTGATCGAGCCGATCCAGGGCGAGGGCGGCTTCGTCGTCCCGGCGCCCGGGTTCCTGCCGGCGATCGCGGCATGGGCCAAGCACACCGGGGCCGTCTTCATCGCCGACGAGATCCAGACCGGGTTCGCGCGTACCGGGGCCTGGTTCGCCTGCGAGGACGAGGGCGTCGAACCGGATCTGATCACCACGGCCAAGGGTATGGGCGGCGGTCTGCCGATCGCCGGGGTCACCGGCCGGGCCGAGCTGATGGACGCGGTGCACGCCGGCGGCCTCGGTGGCACCTACGGCGGCAACCCGGTGGCCTGCGCCGCCGCGCTCGCCGCGATCGAGACGATGCGCGAGTTCGACCTGGCCGCCGAAGCGCGCCGGATCGAGTCGGTGCTGGTGCCCGCTCTCCAGGAACTCGCGGCGGCCGACCCTGGCATCGCCGAGGTCCGCGGGCGCGGCGCGATGATCGCGATCGAGCTGGTCGTGCCCGGCGGCCTGGAACCGGATCCGGCCCGCACCGCCGCGGTGTCGAAGGCCTGCCACGAGGCGGGGCTGCTCACGCTGACCTGCGGCACCTACGGCAACGTGCTGCGGTTCCTGCCCCCGCTGGTGATCTCCGATGAGGACCTGCGCCGGGGTATCGAGATCTTGCGGGGCGCACTGCGTTGATGCCGACTCCCTCGAAAGGCTCGGTCTCTTTGCTCTCGCCAATCCCCGCAGGCAAGAATCGCGTAGTGACCGACGTGGCTCTGGACGAGATCAACAAGCAGATCATCGAGCACCTGCAACGGGACGGCCGGATGTCGTACGCGACTCTCGCGAAGACGATCGGGCTCTCCGAGGCAGCGGTGCGTCAGCGGGTGCAGCGCCTGCTCGACAACGACCTGATGCAGATCGTGGCGGTGACCGACCCGCTGACGCTGGGTTTCGCCCGGCAGGCCATGGTCGGTCTGCGCGTCACCGGTGATCTGCGCGCGATCGCCGATGAGATCGCCGACATACCCGAAGTCGACTACGTGGTGATCTGCGCGGGACGGTACGACCTGCTCGTCGAGCTGGTCTGCACCGACGACGCCCACCTGCTGGACCTTCTCAACGAGAAGATCCGCACGGTCAAGGGTGTCACCTCCGCGGACACCTTCATGTACCTGAAACTCGCCAAACAGACCTACGCCTGGGGAACCCGTTAAATTGAGCACCAGCCCGTCCTTCTGGCTCGACTCCCTCGGCAACATCGAGCGACGCGCCGCCCTGCCCGGTGACCGTGACGCCGATGTGGTGATCGTCGGCGGCGGGTACACCGGTCTGTGGACCGCGTACTACCTGGCCAAGGCCGACCCCGGCCTGCGGATCGTGATCGTGGAGGCGGAGTACTGCGGCTTCGGCGCCTCCGGCCGCAACGGCGGCTGGGCGTCCGGGCTGTTCCCGGTCTCCGAGGCGAAACTGGCCCGCCGGTTCGGGGCGGCGCAAGCGGCCGCCATGCACGCCGCGCTCGGCGACACCGTCGACGAGGTGGGCCGGGTGACCGCCGCCGAGGGCATCGACTGCGATTACGCCAAGGGCGGTGTGCTGTCGCTGGTGCGCAGCCCGGCCCAGCTGCGCCGGGCCCGGACCGACCCGGGATTCGTCGACGCCGACCAGGCGCGGGCGATCTGCGGGGCGAACGACGTGCTCGGTGGCATCTACAGCGAGCACTGCGCCGCGCTGCACCCGGCCAAGCTGGTCCGCGGCCTGGCGTCAACGGTGGAAGGGCTCGGCGTCACCATCTTCGAGGGCACCCGGGCGCTGCGGATCAGCCGCGGCGTCGTGGTCACCGACCACGGGACCGTCCGGGCCGAGACCGTGGTCCGGGCGCTGGAGGGTTACACCGCCGGGCTGGCCGGGCACCGGCGTAACCTGGCGCCGGTCTACTCCCTGATGATCGCGACCGAGCCGCTGCCCGCGGAGTTCTGGGACCGGGTCGGGCTGAAACGCCGCGAGACGTTCACCGACGAGCGCCGCATGGTCATCTACGGTCAGCGGACCGCCGACGACCGGCTCGCGTTCGGCGGGCGTGGCGCGCCGTACCACTTCGGCTCGCGGATCCGCCCGGAGTACGACCGGGTGCCGGAGGTCTTCGAGGCGCTGCGCTCCACGATCACCGAGCTGTTCGGCATCGAGGCGCCGATCGCGTACCGGTGGGGCGGGCCGTTGGGTATCCCCCGGGACTGGATGCCGTCGGCCGGTCTCCGGGACGGCATCGCCTGGTCGGGCGGTTATGTCGGGGACGGTGTCGCGGCGGCCAACCTCGGTGGGCGTACCCTCGCGGATCTGATCCGTGGCAACCAGAGTGAGCTGACCGCTCTGCCCTGGGTGAATCATCGCTCGCGGCGCTGGGAGCCGGAGCCGGCGCGCTGGCTCGGCATCAACGTGGGGTTGCGCGCGACCGCGCTGCTGGACGCCTGGGACCGGCGCACCGCCGCATAACTCACCCACGCCGCATAACTCACCCGCGCGGGGCACCCTCTTCCGCGATCTTGTTAATTTTCGCGAAGACGGAGCGGACCAACTCAACAAGATCGGGACTAAGGCGCGAGCGGTGGGCCAGTCAGGGGCAGCCGGACGCTGACGACCGTGCCGGACGGGCGGTTCTCCTCCAGGCGGATCGTGCCGCCGTGCAGCAGCACGATCGCCCTGGCCAGGCTCAGTCCCAGGCCGCTGCCGGAGGTGCCCTGATGGCGCACGTTGCTGCCCCGGTAGAAGCGGTCGAAGAGCCGAGCCCGCTCATCGGCCGGGGTGCCGATGCCCATGTCGGCGATGCGCAGGTCGGCGGTGGTGCCGTCGGCCCGCAGCATCACGTGCACGGGGGCGCCGGGCGGGCTGTACCGGATCGCGTTGGAGAGCAGGTCGTCAACGACCTGGCGCAGACGTTTCGCGTCGGCCGGCAGGGTCAGCTCGGCCGGCACCTCGGTGACCAGGGTGAGCCGGTCGGCGCCGTGCCGGGCCGCGGTGACCGCGTCGGCGACCAGCGACGCCAGGTCGACCGGGTGCACGTCGAGGACGACGTGGCCGGAGTCGAGGCCGGCCAGGTCCAGCAGGGTGCCGGCGATGCGCTGCAGCACCTCGGCGTTGCGGGCGATGACCCGGGCCATCTGCCGCAAGTCTGCGTCGAGGCCGGCCATCTCCTCGGCGAGGAGGCTGGCGTTCGCGGTGATCGAGGTGAGCGGGGTACGCAGCTCGTGGCCGACCAGGTCAACGAAGTCGTTCTGGGCGCGGGCCAGCTGACGGCCGATCTCCTCGGCGCGGCGGCGGGCGGCGAACACCCCGATCTGGGCGGCGACCCCGTCGAGCAGCACGGTGAGCAGGTCCGGCTCGTACTCCTGGGTGCCGGCGTAGCAGGTCATCACGCCGAGCAGGGTGCCGCCGTCGCGGACCGGCACGGCCAGGGCGGTGCGTACCCCGCGCCGCAGGCAGATCTCCACCCGTTCGCGCTCGTGGGCGGTACGCAGATCCTGGCTCAGCGCGATGTCCGGCACCCAGATGGCCCGGCCGTTCTGCCAGGCCCGGCCGGTGATCCCCTCCCCCGGTATCGGGGTGTGCCCGAAGAAACCGTCCGGGTCGAAACCGGAGGAGTCCCAGTGCCCGACGGCTTCCAGCGAGCCGGTCGTGTCGTCGACGAGGAACAGCTCGGCGGCCGGCCAGCCCAGGGTGGCGGTGACCGCCCGCAGCGCTTCGGGGGCGGCCTCGGCGACGGAGCCGGCCTGCTTCAGGACGTGCTCGACGGCGAGGTGGCAGGCCCGGAAGCGTTCGGCCCGGCGCAGCGCGGTGGCCTCGTGCGCGACCGCCACCGCGCCGAGCAGCCGCCCGCCGGCGCCGACGATCGGCCGTGCGGTGGTGGCGAAGATCCGGCACCGGTGCCCGGCCAGGTGCACGTGCACGTCCTCGGAGAGCACCTGTTCGCCGTGCAGCGCCCGGATCAGCGGGGTCTGCTCCCACGGCAGCGGGCGCTCGTCGGGGCCGGTGAGCACGCCGATGGTCTGGTCCTCGTAATCCTGCGGGATGGCTCCGTCCGGTGGCAGGCCGCGGGCCTCGCGCATGGCCCGGTTGACGAACACGACCCGGCCGGTGGCGTTGCAAGCGATCACCCCGGCGTCGAGGCTCTGCAGCAGGGCGCCGAGGAACGCGCCGTCGTCGAGCGCTGTCACCTCGGTGCCGGCCGAGGGCGCGAGCAGGGTGCCGGCGATGGTGACCAGGGTGTCGGCCTGTTCGCCGGTCCAGTCGCGCGCCCGGGTGTCGAGCACGGTGAGCGAGCCGATCGGGCGGTCGTCCTCGTTGCGGATCGGCACGGTGAGGAAGGCGCGTAGCCCGTACTCACGCACTATCGGGTGGTCGCGGAACTCCGCGTCGGTCTCGGCGGTCATGTCGCCGCAGCGCACCACGTGGTCGGCGGAGACGGCGTACTTGCAGACCGAGTACGCCATCGGCACCCGGCGGGTGCTGCGGAACGGCTCCGGCAGGCCGTGCAAACCGAGGATGTGCTCCTCGTGGCCGCCGACCAGGGTGACCGCGGCCATCGGCGCGCCGAGCAGGCGGGCGGCGAGCGCGGCGACGTCGTCCGGATGGGCGGTGCGGCCGGGCAGCGTGCGCAGTGCTCGTTCCACCGCCTCCAGCCGGATCGGGTTGCCGAGCACCCCCTCGTCCAGCAGCACCATCTACACCGAGACCGGCATTTCGGCCGGGCAGGGTGAGTCGCTGCTGTCGTGCTCGTGCGGGCCGATCGCCAGCAGCTCCTGAACGGTCGCCAGCAGCTGGTCGTTCGGGCACGGTTTCAGCAGGATCGCGCAGCACTGGGCGGAGCCGGCGCGGGGGTCGCCCGGGCGCAGATGGCCGCTGAGGATCACGATCGGCGTCAGCGACACCTCCGGATGCGCGCGGACCGCGGCGATCAGCTCCCAGCCGTCCATCCGCGGCATACCCAGGTCGGTGACGATCACGTCCGGGTGCTCCTGCACGATGAGCTCGAGCGCGGCCTGTCCATCCTCGGCGCGCAGCACCGTCATCTTGGCACGCTTGAACACCCTGGTGAGGACCAGCGCGATGTCCTCGTCGTCCTCGGCGATCAGCAAAACGGGCATCTCAGCTCCATCAAACGGTCTCTTCCTCAGGATGCCCCTGCGGAAGAGCCGCCGGGCCGCTATACCGGATTTCCCGTCCATCCGGGGGATGATCCGTCCGGGGGCGGACCGGCGTGTGCGGGACCGCGAGACTGGTGATCATGTGCCACGATCGCGGGCATGCCCTCGATCGCCCGCCGCGCCGTGTTATCGCTCGTGCTCGCGTCCACGCTGCTCGCCGGGTGCTCGGACGATCCACCGGATTACCGGATCGACGGTGACGTCTGCGATCTGATCGCGGAGAACCAGGTACAGGCACGGATCACCGAGCCGCCGTCGAAACGGTCGGATCCGGCCAACGGGCAGTGCGAGCTGGCGTACGCCAACGGCAGCGTCACGCTGCTGCTGTTCGCCGAGGTGTTTCCGGACGAGGCGGCGGCGACGGCGAAGTTCGACCAGTTCAAAACCGCCGACGGTACGGTCGTCGAGATCAAGGATCTGGGCAGCGCTGCCTATCTGCGGCGCTGGCACGACGACAGCAAGCCGTGGACGCCGCAGGATCTGAGCGTGTTCAAGTTCGTGGTCCGCGACGGCGGGCTGGTCCTGTCCTACCACTACTCCGGGTTCGTGACCGAGCCCGCGGGCTGGCCGGCGACCGAGCAGGAGATGCAGGACGCGCTGCGCGGTGACGTCGAGCGGATCCTGACGGAGCTGGCCGCGAACTGACCCACCCGCCCGATCTTGTGAAACCGCGACGCCCCGTTGTCGTGGAACTTCACAAGATCGGGATTGACAGGGGTGTCAGAGCAGCTTCTGCGCCTCGACGAGCACGCCGCGGATGATCTGCTCGATCTCCGCGAACTGGGTCTCGGTCGCGGTCAGCGGCGGCGCCAGCTGGATGACCGGGTCACCACGGTCGTCGGCGCGGCAGTACAGACCGGCCTCGAACAGGGCGGTGGACAGGAAGCCGCGCAGCAGCCGCTCGGACTCCTCGGCGTTGAACGTCTCCTTGGTGGCCTTGTCCTTGACCAGCTCGATGCCGAAGAAGTAGCCGTCACCGCGGACGTCGCCGACGATCGGCAGGTCGAGCAGCTTCTCCAGGTACGACCGGAACAGCGGGCTGTTGTCGCGGACGTGCTGGTTGAGGTTCTCCCGCGCCATGATGTCCAGGTTGGCCAGGGCCACCGCGGCGCCGACCGGGTGGCCGCCGTAGGTGATGCCGTGCGCGAACATGTTGTCGCCGGACATGAACGGCTCGGCCAGCCGGTCCGATGCGATCATGGCGCCGAGTGGTACATAACCCGAGGTCAGGCCCTTGGCGACGGTGATGATGTCGGGCTGGTACCCGTACTTGTCGGCGCCGAAGTACTCGCCGAGCCGGCCGAACGCGCAGATGACCTCGTCGGAGACGAGCAGCACGTCGTACCGGTCGCAGATCTCGCGGACCCGCTGGAAGTATCCGGGCGGCGGCGGGAAGCAGCCGCCGGCGTTCTGCACCGGCTCGAGGTACACCGCGGCGACGGTATCCGGGCCTTCGAACTCGATGGCCTCGGCGATGCGGTCGGCGGCCCAGACACCGAACTGCTCCGGCGTCCAGTTCTCGTCGGGGCGGCGGTAGTAGTTGGTGTTCGGCACCCGGAAGGCGCCCGGCACGAGCGGCTCGAAATCCTGCTTGAACGGCGGGATGCCGGTGATCGACAGGGCGCCCATCGAGCTGCCGTGGTACGCGATGGCGCGGGAGAGCACCTTGGTCTTGAGCGGCTTGCCGACGCGCTTGAAGTACGAGCGGGCCAGCTTCCAGGAGCTCTCGACGGCCTCGGAGCCGCCGGTGGTGAAGAAGACGCGGTTCAGGTCACCGGGGGCCAGGTCGGCGAGCCGGCCGGCCAGCTCGATCGCCTTGGGGTGCCCGTACGACCAGATCGGGAAGTACGCCAGCTCGGCGGCCTGCTTGGCGGCGGCGTCGGCGAGTTCCTGGCGGCCGTGGCCGGTCTGCACCACGAACAGCGCGGAGAGGCCGTCGAGGTAACGGCGGCCGCTGGCGTCCCAGACGTAACAGCCGTCGCCGCGGGTGATCACCGGTACCGGCGCGTCCCGGTACGCCGACAGGCGGGTGAAGTGCATCCACAGGTGGTCACGGGCGGTCGCGGAGAGAGCGTCCACATCAGCTGGTTGGTCTGTCACGTTGGTTCTCCTGAGCGCCACTGGTAACTACTGTTCCACGTGATCCTGCCTACGGAATCCGTTGCGCACAAGTCTATTGACCACTATTTCCGCGTCATTTCGGCGCTGGAACGCTCCAGAACAAACGCGTACCCACGCAAGAGGCGCCACCCGGCAGAAGCCGGGTGGCGCCTCGGGAAGAGCGTGGGCCGGTTAGTCCGCGGTCTTCTTCGGCCGCGACCGGAGGTTCGTGACCACGGCGATCAGGATGCCGGCCGCGAAGATGAGCGTGCCCATCACGTTGACCTGCGGCGGAAGGCCGACCCGGGTAGCGCCCCAGATCCACAGCGGGAACGTGACGCTGGTGCCCGCGGTGAAGTTGGTGACCACGAAGTCGTCCACGGAGAGCGCGAACGCGAGCATGAAACCGGACAGGACCGCCGGCACGATGATCGGGAACGTGACCTTCCAGAACGTCGTCCAGCCGTTGGCGCCGAGGTCGGCGGCGGCTTCCTCGATGGACCGGTCCAGGGTGAGCACCCGGGCCCGGACCACCGTGGCGACGAACGAGATGGAGAACATGACGTGCGCGATCGTGATCGTGGCCGGGCCCAGGCCGATGCCAAGCGAGACGAACAGCGTCAGCAGCGACGCGCCCATCACCAGCTCCGGCGAGCTCATCGTGGCGAACATGATCAGGTTCAGCGAGCCGGAGCCACGGAACCGGTACCGGCCCAGTGCGTACCCGATGCCGGTGCCCAGCGCCGCCGAGATCACCGAGCTGGCGATCGCGATCACCAGCGACAGGATCAGCGCCGAGGTGAGGTCGTCGAGGGCGAAGAGCTGGGTGTACCACTTGAGCGTGAAGCCCTGCCAGGTCTGGTTGTACCGCCCGCTCGGGTTGTTGAACCCGAACAGGATCATCACGAAGATCGGCAGCACCAGCCAGAGGATGATCAGCCAGGTGTAGACGTGCATGAGCTGCACGCCGCCGAACGTCCTCCGCTTTTTCAGCGGAACCGGCTTCGCGGCCGGCTTTTCCAGCGTCGTGGTCATCGGGCCGCCACCTTCATGACGTCCTCGGTGCCGAGCGCCTTCGCATAGGAGAAGACGCCGACCAGCAGGACTGCCATCAGGGTGAAGGACAGCGCCGAGGCGGTCGGGTAGTTGGAACTCGACAGGTACTGGCTCTGGATGACCTGCCCGATCATCGTGGTCGACGAACTGCCCAGCACCTCGGAGTTGACGTAGTCCGAGCTGACCGGGATGAAGGTCATCAGCACGCCGGCGAAGACGCCGGGCAGGGCGAGCGGGAGGATCACCTTACGGAACGCGGTGACCGGCGAGGCGTACAGATCCCGCGCCGCCTCGACCACACGGGGGTCGATGCGCTCCAGGGCCACGTAGATCGGCAGCACCATGAAGGGCAGGAAGTTGTACACCAGGCCGCCGATCACCGCGGCCGACGTACCCAGGATGTGGAAGTTCTCCGGCAGCAGACCCGCCTGCTTCAGCGGATGCAGCAGGAAGCCGTCGTCGGTGAGGATCAGCCGCCAGGAAATGGTGCGGAGCACGAACGAGACGAAGAACGGCAACAGCAGCAGGAACAAGTAGGTGGACTTGCGCCTGCCGCCGTAGAACGCGATCCAGTAGGCGGCCGGGAACGCCAGCACGATCAGGATGATCGTGGCGATGACGCCGTACACCAGCGAGCGGATCAACTGGGCCTCGTAATCCGAGATCGCCTCGATGTAGGTCTGCCAGTGACCCGTGAAGACGTACCCGTTGACGATGTCGCCCTCCTGCAGCGACAACGACAGCATGGTCGCCATCGGCACCGCGAAGAACATCAGGAGCCACAGCCCGCCGGGGAGCACGAGCAGATAGGGCGCGAGTGTACGTTTTACCCGGCCCATGATCAGCCCAGCACGATCGGGTCGAAGATCTTCGTGAAGTCCTGCTGCTCCTCGGCCGTGTTGAAGTCCACGTAGTAGTGGAGCTTCTCGTAGTCGGCCTCGCTCGGGAAGACCAGCGGGCTGGTCGCCACCGACTCCAGGTATTCCTTGTCCTCGCCGGTGAGCGCGGCGGCGTGCTTCTTCATCGCGGCCTGCGCGGCCGGCACCGGGCACACGTAGTTGATGTACTCGGCGAGGGTGGCGGCGTTCTCCACCTCGTAGAAGAAGTCCATCAGCGTGATCGCGTCGACCGGGTTGGCCGCCGTGACCGGGATGGTCATGTTGTCGGTCCAGATCGTGCCGCCCTCCGACGGGACCACGAACTTGAAGTTCGTGCCGTCCGAGACGTTCTTCTGGAAGATGTCACCGGACCAGGCCTGGGTGATCCAGACCTCGCCCTTGCCGAGCGCGTCGACGTAGCTCTGGTCGTAGTACTGGCGGACGATGCCGGCGTCCTTCTGCTCGCGCAGCTTCGCGGCGGCCTTCTTCCACTCGGCCTCGCCCGACTTGGCCGGGGTGAGCCCGGCCGCGAGCAGACCGAAGTTGCCCAGTTCCTGCAGGTCGCGGAACATGCCGACCTTGCCCTTGAACGCCGGGTCCCACAGGTCGGCGAGCGAGGTGATCTCGCGACCGGTCTTCTCCGGGTCGTACGCGATACCGGTGATACCGGACGCGTACGGGATGCTGAACACGTTGCCGAGGTCGTACGACGACTGCGAGTACGACTTGGCGGCGTTCGCCACGTAGTTCGGCAGCTTCGAGTGGTCCAGGGGGGCGAGGAAGCCCGCGTCCCGGAACTGGCCGAACTGAATCGAGTTGGTGATGACCATGAGGTCGTAGCCGATCGACTGCCCGGCGGACAGCTGCGGCTGGACCTTGGCGAACCAGGGTCCCATTTCCTGGATGACCTCGTCGTACGACGAGATCGCGATCCCGGTCTCCTTGGTGAACTTCTTCAGCTCGGGGTGCTTCGGGTCCATGTAGAGCGGCCAGTTGGCGAAGTCGAGCTTGCCGTTCTTGGTCTTGCCGCTCCAGAACTTCTCGACGGCGTCAGGCGCGACGCTGGCCTGCGGCTTGCCCTGGCCTTCCACGCCACAGGCGGCGAGGAAGGCGCCCATCGCCGACATCCCGCCGAGGCGCAGAGCGTCACGGCGGCCGAACCGCCGAGACGTCATGCCCCGGAGGACGGAGGGGTCCGGCTTATTGGTGGGGAACAACTTCAGACTCCGATCGGGTACGAGTGCTGCGGGGCCCACGTGAGGAAGACGCGCTCGCCGCGCGAGGCGACGTCCTCGGCATCGTGTGCATTCTGATCGAACACCACGAAGTCTGATCCAGCGGTGGTCGCCACTGTGTAGTTCGTCGATGTGCCGTGATACACAACTTCGGAGACGGTGCCGGAGACGACGCTGAGCCCGGGCGCGTGCGGCGCCGTACGGTGCAGGTCGATCTTCTCCGGGCGTACCGAGACCTCGATGCTGCGGCCGGCCTGGACAGTGGCGGGCAGTGGCGCCAGAACCCGTTCGCCGGACCCGAGGTCGATCACCCCGAGGCCGTTCTCGACCCAGCTGACCTGGCCGTCGAGGATGTTGGAGGTACCGATGAAGCCGGCCACGAACCGGCTCGCCGGACGCTCGTAGATGGCCCGCGGCGAACCGAGCTGCTCGATGTTGCCGCCGTTCATGACCGCGATGCGGTCCGACATGGTCAGCGCTTCGCCCTGGTCGTGCGTGACGTAGACGAAGGTGATGTTGACCTCACGCTGGATGCGCTTGAGTTCCACCTGCATCTGCTGGCGCAGCTTGAGGTCGAGGGCGCCGAGCGGCTCGTCGAGCAGCAGGGCGCGCGGGTGGTTCACCAGCGCCCGGGCCAGCGCGACCCGCTGCTGCTGGCCGCCGGACATCTCCTTGGGCTGGCGCTTCTCCATCCCGGTCAGCGAGACGATCTCGAGGATCTCGCCGACCCGGCGACGGATCTCCGCCTTCGACACCTTCTTGCGCTCCAGGCCGAACGACACGTTCTGCAGCACGTTGAGGTGCGGGAAGAGCGCGTACGACTGGAAGACCATGTTGACGTCGCGCTTGTTCGGCGCGACATCGGTGACGTCCTGGCCGTCCAGGTACACCTTGCCCTCGGTGGGCTCCTCGAAGCCGGCGATCATCCGCATGGTGGTTGTCTTGCCGCAGCCGGAGGGGCCGAGCAGCGAGAAGAACTCCCCCTGTCCGATCGCCAGATCCAGGCTCTTGACGGCCGGCACCGACTCACCGTGCGACAGGTAGTCCTTGCGCACGCCGACGAACTCGATCGCCGGGTGCCCGGCGCGCTGACCGTGGCCGGTCGGCGCGCTCATGGCGTGGTGCGGGGGAGAAGTGGTCATCTATCACCTCAGGCGGGGCGGAATTGCTGACGTTTGGTTACGACCGCGTTCTTTGACGACCGGATCAGCCGTTGTAGCTCATCACGTGCTTGATCCGGGTGTACTCCTCAAAGCCGTACATGGAAAGGTCCTTGCCGTAACCGGAGTGACCGTAGCCGCCGTGCGGCATCTCGGAAACGAACGGCAGGTGCGTGTTGATCCACACCGCGCCGAAGTCGAGCCGCCGGGAGACGCGCATCGCCCGGCCGTGGTTCTGCGTCCAGACGCTGGCACTGAGACCGAAACGGACGTCGTTGGCCCAACGGACCGCCTGCTCCTCGTCAGTGAAACTCTGCACGGTGATGACCGGTCCGAAGATCTCGTCCTGGATCATCTCATCCCGCTGTCGCAGTCCGGTCACGACGGTCGGCTCGAGGAAATACCCTCGGTCACCGATCCGCTGTCCACCGGCCACCACCTCGGCGTGGTCCGGGGTCCGGTCCAGGAAACCGGACACCCGCTCCAGCTGGCTCGCGTTGTTGACCGGCCCGAAGTACGCGTCGGTGTCCGACGGGGCGCCGACCTTGGTGCTCTTCGCCGCGGCCGCGAGGGCAGCGGTGAAGTCGGCGGCGATCCGCTCGTGCACCAGCACCCGGGTGGCGGCGGTGCAGTCCTGACCCGCGTTGAAGAAGCCGGCGCCGGCGATCGCGGCCGCGGTGGCCTCGATGTCGACGTCGTCGAAGACCACGACCGGCGCCTTGCCGCCGAGCTCGAGGTGCACCTTCTTCAAGTCCGGCGCCGCCGACGCCGCGACCTCCATGCCGGCCCGGGTGGAACCGGTGATCGACACGAGCTGCGGCGTCGGGTGCGACACCAGCGAACGGCCGGTGTCCCGGTCGCCGCAGACCACGTTGAGCACACCCGCCGGCAGGAACTCCGCGGCGATCTCGGCGAGCAGCAGGGTGCTCACCGGGGTGGTGTCGGACGGCTTGAGCACGACCGCGTTGCCGGCCGCGATGGCCGGGGCGAACTTCCAGACGGCCATCACCATCGGGTAGTTCCACGGCGCGATCTGAGCGACCACGCCGATCGGCTCACGGCGTACGAAAGAGGTGTGGTCGCGCAGGTACTCCCCCGCGGACTTGCCCTCCAGCATCCGCGCCGCCCCGGCGAAGAACCGCAGCTCGTCGAGGATCGGCGCCATCTCTTCCTGACGCGTCGCCTCGACGGGCTTGCCGGTGTTGCGGCACTCGGCCGCGATGATCTCCTCGGCGCGCGCCTCGACGGCGTCGGCGATGCGCAACAGCGCCCGCTGCCGCTCGCTCGGCGTGCTGTCCCGCCACACCTCGAACCCGTCGGCGGCCGAGGCCACCGCCCTCTCGACGTCCTGTGCCGACGAGACCGGCGCTTGCGCGTAGGCCTCCCCGGTGCTGGGGTCGACGATCGGTGAGGTAACCCCGTCGGCGGTGCCGGTGTACGACCCGTTGACGAAGTTGCGCAGCACGGTGCTCACGAAAGAAAGGCCTTCCGGTCTTGGTGTGCCGGGGATCTCACCGGGACTGGCGAGACCATTCCACACCGACGCATTGGGGGGCAAGGGAATCCGAAGTAATTTCCAAGCCTGAAACGGAATCAGAACTTTGACCCCGGTTCAGACGACGTAATCCGGGGTTCAGGCTGTGGTGTAGCTGTCCGCCACGGTCAGCGCCTCGTCCAGGATCGCGAGGCCCTCCCGGACCTCTTCCACGGTGGTCGTGCACGGCGGCACGACGTGGATCCGGTTGAAGTGGACGAAGGGCCAGAGCCCTTTTTCCTTGCACGCGGCGGCGACGGCGTTCATCGGAGCAGCGGCCGCACCGGAGGCGTTATAAGGGACAAGAGGGGTTTTATCCGCATTTGTCACCAGCTCGATCGCCCAGAACACGCCGAGGCCACGGACGTCGCCCACGCTCGGGTGCTTCTCCTTCAGCGCCTCCAGCGAAGGCCCGATCACGTCGTCGCCCAGCATCCGGGCGTGCTCGATGATCCCCTCCTCCTTGAAGATCTGCATGCTCGCCACCGCGGACGCCACCGCCAACGGGTGCCCGGAGTAGGTCAGCCCACCCGGGAACGGCCGCTCCCGGAACGTCTCGGCGATCTCGTCGGAGATCACCACGCCACCGAGCGGCAGGTAACCGGAGTTCACACCCTTGGCGAAGGTGATCAGGTCGGGGCTGACACCCCACTTGTCGACCGCGAACCACTCGCCGCACCGGCCGAAGCCCGCCATCACCTCGTCGGCGATGAAGACGATGCCGAACTCGTCGCAGATCGCGCGTACGCCGGCCAGGTAACCGGGCGGCGGCACCAGGATGCCGTTCGTGCCGACGACCGTCTCGATCAGGACCGCGGCGATGGTGCCGGGACCCTCGAAGACGATGGTGTCGCGCAGGTGCTGCAGGGCACGCTCGGACTCCTGCTGCTCGTTCTCCGAGTAGAACGGCGAGCGGTAGGGGTAGGGACCCCAGAAGTGCACGACCCCGATCGCGACCGGCTCGTTGGGCCAGCGGCGCGGGTCGCCGGTCGCGGTGATCGCGGTGGCGGTCGAGCCGTGGTAGCTGCGGTACGTGGAGAGCACCTTGTGCCGGCCGGTGTGCAGCCGGGCCATCCGGATGGCGTTCTCGTTCGCCTCGGCGCCACCGTTGGTGAAGAACACCTTGTTCAGATTGGCCGGGGCCACCTCGGCGATCATCCGGGCCGCTTCGCCGCGCTTGTCGTTGGCGAAGGCCGGCTGGATGGTGCAGAGCTTGGCGGCCTGCTCCTGGATGGCGGCCACCAGGCGCGGGTGCTGGTGCCCGATGTTGATGTTCACCAGCTGGGAAGAGAAGTCCAGATACTTCTTGCCGCTGTAGTCCCAGAAATGGCTGCCGAGCGCTTTCTCGATCGGCAGCGGGTCGATCAGGCCCTGGGCCGACCAGGAGTGGAACACGTGGGCGCGGTCGTCAGCGCGCACCTGAGCTTCGTTGGTCACGGAAGAATCCTTATCGAGTCTGCGGGAAGCCGAGGTCGATCGCCGAGGTTCCCGGGTCCGGCCAGCGGGACGTGACGACCTTGCCGCGGGTGAAGAAGTGGATGCCGTCCGGGCCGTACATGTGGCTGTCGCCGAACAGCGACGCCTTCCAGCCGCCGAACGAGTAGTACGCCACCGGCACCGGGATCGGCACGTTCACGCCGACCATGCCCGCGTTCACGTCGAACTGGAACTGCCGGGCCGCGCCACCGTCGCGCGTGAAGATCGCGGTGCCGTTGCCGAACTCGTTGTCGTTGACCAGCTCGACGGCCTCGGCATAGGTCTCGACCCGGACGACGCTGAGCACCGGGCCGAAGATCTCGTCGGTGTAGACGGTCATGCTCGGGGTGACGTTGTCGAGCAGGGTCGCGCCCAGGAAGAAACCACCCTCCGGCAGGTCCTTCACATCGCGGCCGTCGGCGACCAGGGTCGCGCCCTCGGTCTCACCCGCGGCGATGTAACCCGCGACCTTGTCCCGGTGCGCCGCGCTGATCAGCGGACCCATCTCCGAGCCGGCCTCTGCGCCGTCGCCGATACGAATCTTGGGCAGGCGCGCCGCGATCGCCTCGACCAGCGGGTCGGCGATGTCACCGACGGCCACCACGACCGAGATTGCCATGCACCGCTCGCCGGCCGCGCCGTACCCCGCGCTGATCGCCGCGTCGGCGGCCGCGTCGAGCTCGGCGTCCGGCAGCACGATCATGTGGTTCTTCGCGCCACCGAGGGCCTGTACGCGCTTGCCGTGCGACGTACCGGTCTCGTAGATGTACTTCGCGATCGGGGTGGAGCCGACGAAGCTGACCGCGGCGATGTCCGGGTTCACCAGGATGGCGTCGACCGCCTCCTTGTCACCGTGCACGACGTTGAAGACGCCCTCCGGCAGACCCGCCTCTTTCCACAGCTGGGCCAGGAAGAGCGACGCCGACGGGTCCTTCTCGCTCGGCTTGAGCACGAACGCGTTGCCCGCGGCGATCGCGGTGGCACACATCCAGAGCGGCACCATCGCCGGGAAGTTGAACGGGGTGATGCCGGCGACCACACCGAGCGGCTGCCGGATCGAGTACACGTCGACGCCGGTGGCGGCCTGCTCCGAGAAGTTGCCCTTCATCAGGTGCGGGATACCGGTGGCGAACTCGACGTTCTCCAGGCCCCGGGCGATCTCACCGGCCGCGTCGGCGAGCACCTTGCCGTGCTCGGTGGTGACGATGGCGGCCAACTCGCCGGACTTCGCGGCCAGGAGCTCACGGAACTTGAACAGAACCGCGGAGCGCTTGGACAGCGAGGCGGAGCGCCAGGCCTTGGCCGCTTCCTTCGCGACCGCGATCGCGTCGTCGACCTCTTTTTTGGAGGCAAGATCAACTTCAGCGATCTGCGAGCCCGTGGCGGGGTTGAAGACCGGTCCGACCCGGCCGCTTGCACCGGCGCGCTCGGCGCCACCGATCCAGTGCGCAATGTGATTCATGGCCTGAGGTTATGTGACGACCCTGGACCGAACAATGCCTCATCTGTACTGTCACAAAATGCTCAACGCGGTGATGGAACGGCTCATCGATCCCAGTGCCCGTGGCCTCGCCGAAGCGGTCAGCCGCGCGGTCGGCGACGGCGCGCTCGCCCCCGGCGCCAAACTCCCGCCGGTCCGCACGGTCGCCGCCGAGCTGCACCTCTCCCCCAGCACCGTCAACGCAGCGTGGCAGCTGCTGCGCCGGGCCGGCACCATCCGGACGGACGGCAGGCGCGGCACTGTCGTCGCCACCGCCGGCACCGGCGGGCCCGGCCGCTACCGCGCGGCGCTGCGCCGCACCTCCGGATTCGGCCTCGACCTCTCCACCGGCGTGCCCGACCCCGCCCTGCTCCCACCGATACCGGCCCTGCACGGCCTCTCCCCCGCGCCCTCGTCATATCTCGACGAGCCGGTGCTGCCCGCCCTCGGAGCACTGCTGCGCGACCAGTGGCCCTATCCGGCCGAACGCCTCGCGATCTTCGACGGCGCCATGGACGCGATCGACCAGGTCGCCTCGGCCCTGCTACGGCTCGGCGACCTCGCCGTCGTGGAGAACCCCTGCTTCCCACCGCTGCTGGATCTGCTCGAAGTGCTCGGCGTACTGGTCATCGGCGTCGGCACGGACGCCTCCGGCATGCTGCCGGACCAGCTCGCCGCGGCCCTCGCCCGGCGGCCCGCCGCCGTCTTCCTGCAACCTCGCGCCCTCAACCCCACAGGCGCGTCGTGGTCCGGCTCCCGGGCCAGCGCACTCGCCGCGGTCCTCGCGCCACACCCGCAGGTGTACGTGGTGGAGGACGACTCCGCAGGCGACCTCGCCGCCGGTCCGCTCTGTTCGCTCGGCACCTACCTGCCCCGCCAGGTGATCCACGTCCGCAGCTTCTCCAAGTCGCACGGCCCCGACCTGAGACTGGCCGCGGTCAGCGGCCCGGCCACCGTCCTCGACCCGATCCTGGAACGCCGCCTGCTCGGCCAGGGCTGGACCAGCCGCCTGCTGCAACACCTGCTGCTCACCCTGCTGACCGACCCGGCCTCGGTCACGGCCGTCCGCTCCGCCCGCGACGCGTACGCCCTGCGCCGCCGCCTGATCACCACAGGCCTGGCGGCGTCGGGCATCAGCCTGCCGCCGGGCGAGGGCCTCAACATCTGGCTGCCGGTCGCCGACGAGCAGGCCGCGCTGCTCAGCCTGGCCAGCGCCGGCATCGGCGCGGCGGCGGGCACCGCGTTCGCCGTCGGCCCCGGCATGCAACCCCACCTGCGGGTGACAGTCGGCCTGGTCGCCACCGACCACGACGAGGTGTCCGCCCAGCTCGCACGGGCCGCCCAAGCAGCGGCCCTGGGCATCGCCCGTTGACCCGTGCCCCTGGCCCCATTGACCCATGTGCCTAGGCATGCGACAGTTGGTCACGGACCTACTAGGCGCACGAAAAGTCGCCACCATGACCGACAACGCATTGCTGGATCACTCCGGGCCGTGGACCGAGACGGATTATTTCGCTGGTACCTCCTGATCGAACCGGACATGGCCGACTACGAGTCACTCACCCTGCGGCTGTTCCGCCTGGAGGGCGACGACTATGCCGAACACGCCGTCGCCACCAGCGGAACCAGCCTGACCCTGACCGAACCGGTCACCGTCACCATCGACGTCGACGACCTGCTCGACCTCTGACCGCTACTTCTTCGGGACGAAGCTGTCGAAGACCAGCTGCAGGTCAGCCCGCGAGTCGTCCCACTCCGAGTCCTTCGTCTGCCAGTAAAAGCCGTAAGCCTTCTTGGAACTCACCACGACACCACGGTTGTTCACGTGCTGACGGGTGCCGCTCCTGGTGAACGTGAACTCCCAGTCCGCCGCCTTCTGGAAGTACTTCACCGACGCGATCTTCACCTCGTCGTACTGCGGGAAGTCGCCCGCCGACACCCGCGCGTCACGCTGACTGCGCCAGTCCGCGACCGGGTTCGAGCGCGGCGAATCGGTCTGGTCGATGCCGAGCACCTTGCCGTCACCGCGGAAGTAATCCAGCGTCCCCTCCTGCGTGTGCTTCCAGCCCTTGGGGACGTACACGGAATATCCGCTCTTGTCTTTATATTCTTCCCACCCGGCCGGAAGCACAGGACGCCCACCCGCCGCGCTCGCACTGACCGACGGCGACGCCGACGGCGCCGCGCTCGCCGACGTAGCGGGAGCGCTCGCCGGAGAACTGGCCGACGGAGCCGGCGGACTCGGCGCCGCCGGACTCGTCACCTGCGCGGTAGCCGCAGGCGGCGTCGCCTGCTGATCAGAATCGCCACTGTCCCGCCCCGCGACAGCCCACGCCAGCCCACCGGTCAGCAGCACCACAGCAGCCGCCCCGGCCACCGCGAGACGCCGGCGATTCCTGCCCGCTCCCTCTGCGGGGTCATCCCCAGGCAGCAGCTCGGTGCGCTGAGCGGGAATGTGCGAGGCCGTCGCCTCTTGCTCTTCCTTCCCGGGTACGGCAATAGCCCCCGTCTCGTCGAGCGCCTGCCGAATCAGCCGTTCCGCGTCCTCGATCCCGATCCGCCGCTCCGGGTCCTTCTGCAGCAACCCGTTGAGCACCGGCCGCAGCGGCCCCGCGTGAACCGGCGGCTCCGGCTCCTCGGTAGCCAGCGCCGTCAGCGTCGCCATCGTCGAGCCCCGCTCGTACGGCGAATGCCCCTCCACGGCGGCGTACAGCGTCGCGCCCAGCGACCACAGGTCCGCCTCCGGCCCGCTGACACCGAGCCGGGCCCGCTCCGGGGCCATGAAATGCGGCGAACCCACCACCACGTCGGACCGGCTGATCACCGAGTCGTCGTCCATGGCCGCGATGCCGAAGTCGGTCAGCAGCACCCGGCCGTCGTCGGCGAGCAGCACGTTCGCCGGTTTCACGTCCCGGTGCTCGACACCGCCCCGGTGCGCGGCACGCAGTGCGCCGAGCAGTTCCATGCCGATCCGCGCCACCCGGGCCGGATCCAGCCGCCCCTCCTCCGCGATGGCCTGGCGCAGCGACCGGGACGGCACGTACTCCATGACGATCCAGGTACGCCCGTCCAGTTGCAGTACGTCGTACACCTGCACCACGTTCGGATGGCTGAGCCGGGCCGCCGCGCGTGCCTCCCGCAGGGTGCGCCGCGCCGCGGCGCTGCCGTCCTCACCCGGCGGCTGGTCGATTTCCTTGACCGCGACATCGCGTTGCAAGGTCTCGTCGCGGGCCAGGTGCACAGCACCCATCCCGCCGCGGCCCAGCAGCTCGCCCAGCCGGTACCGCCCGGCAAGGATCGTCGGCGCATCGGGCATAGGTTCCGTCATACCCTCTCCGCGAGCTTCCCCAACGTAGGCCGTGCCTGCCACGCGTGTCGCCCGCATCGAGCCGTGGTCGGCTCGCTAGTTCGTGTCGTACTCGTCAGCCCGTATAACTGCGTGCCGTCGTTCCCGTTCGTGCCCCCGTGCACACCCCCTAAGGCATCCTAGGACTCTAGGTTGATGCCTGTCCGGGGTGCTTCGGCCAGTTCCGGCTAGGTTGCCGGGCAGACCTAGGCTGGCCCGCGTGCCGCTTGACGATCATGAGACTGCCATAGCCGCCGCGGAAGCCGGAGCTGCCGTCGTCCGCTCCCGTTACGGCACCGAACTGGGCCGCGTCGAGAAAACCGCCGGCGACTTCGCGACCGAAGCCGACATCGCCGCCGAACGCGCCATTCTCGCAGTGCTGCGCACCCAACGCCCGGACGACGCGGTCACCGGCGAGGAAAGTGGTTCGTCCGGGCCCGCTGACGCCACCCGCCGCTGGCTGGTCGACCCCCTCTGCGGAACGCTCAACTACGCGGTCCGCAACCCCGTGGTCGCGGTCAACGTCGCCCTGCGACTCCCTTCCGGCGCGATCGGCGCAGCCGCCGCCACAGATCCTTTCAGCGGCGAGACCTTCTGGACCGACGGACACACCGCATGGGTACGCCATGACGGCACCGACCACCCCCTGCGCCCCTCCGCCGCGTCCAGCCTTGTCGACGTGAACCTGGACCCGCCGTTCCCCAGCCACCCCGCGCTATTGCTGTCCGCACCCGGCTTCACGGGCAGGTTCCGCCCCCGCGTGCTCTCCACCACCCTCGCCCTGCTGTGGGTAGCCGCCGGGCGCCGCGCGGCCTACGTCACCTACGGCCCGGTCCTGGACAGCGTCCACTTCTCCGCCGGCATAGCGATCTGTCAGGCCGCAGGCTGCACCGTCACCGGGGTAAAGGGTCAGCCCCTGCACACCGGCGAAGGCGGCCTCCTAGCAGCCGCCGACACCCCCACCCACACCGACCTCCGTACCCTGATCACCTCAGCCTGGTCCCCCACCCCCTGAAGCCCCCGACTCAGCACCGGCCGATCCGCTGGGCAGTGCGCTGAGCGCCACCCGGACGCCACCCGGACGCCGCGCAGGGCGAACCCACGACGCGCACTCCTCAGATCTTGTGCGGTTGAGCCGCGCGGCCGACCACAAGCGCACGAGTTCCCCCGGGAGCCCGGCGCGGCGTGGCGTGGTCCCCGGGAGCCCGGCGCGGCGCGGCGTGGTCCCCCGGGAGCCCGGCGCGGCGTGCCGAGTTCCGGTCCCGCCCGGCGCCTTCCCGGATCTTGAGCGATTTTCAACCTGCCGGCGTTGACAATCGCTCAAGATCGGGGTTGCTCGTCTGCTGGCTGAC
The DNA here is from genome assembly GCF_050955685.1 of Actinoplanes sp. CA-015351. Taxonomy (NCBI): domain Bacteria; kingdom Bacillati; phylum Actinomycetota; class Actinomycetes; order Micromonosporales; family Micromonosporaceae; genus Actinoplanes; species Actinoplanes sp. CA-015351. The sequence goes on along the minus strand of NZ_CP192102.1, from coordinate 3,250,514 downwards.
GCCTCGGCGGTCGTGATCGGTTGCGCCGTGTCGAGTTCGGGTGGCCTGGACCAGGGGCTGGGGCGATTAGTCGGGATTCGCAGGGGTACGACATGTCCCGGATATCCGTGCAGGACGGAGGGGACGATGACCCACACAGACGCACGCGCCGATCAGGCGTCTACCGCTGAACTGGTCGGCCGGCTCAGTGAACAGGTGACGACGCTGGTCCGCGACGAGCTGGCACTCGCCCGTATCGAAATGGTGGAGAAGGGCAAGAAGGCCGGCAAGGGCGCAGGCCTGCTGGGCGGGGCCGGGGTGATCGCCTGGTACGGCCTCGGCGCACTGTTCGTCACGGCCGGCGCCGCACTGGCACTGGTTCTACCGGTGTGGGCGGCCGCCCTGATCGTGACCGTGGTGCTCTTCGCGGCGGCCGGCATCGCTGCTGTGATCGGCAAGAAAGAGGTCCAGCAGGCGGTACCGCCGGCACCCGAAGCGGCGATGGCAAGCGGCCGCCGTGACGTCGACACCCTGATGACCGCCGCCCGGACCGGGAGGCACTCATGACCGACTCGCAGAGCCCGGATGCCACGTCCGGGTCCTCCCGATCGCAGGCGGCGGAGGGATCCTCGGGTTCGCGGCAGCACAACCCGGGGGCCCACACGCCTACTCACGGCGCTTCGTCGAACTCCGGCGAGTCACCCGGGTCCGGCGAGCGATCCCCGAGGCCGGGGACGGGATCTCCAAGGCCGGGGACGCGATCCCCAACGCCAGGGACGGGATCCCCAAGGCCGGGGACGCGATCCCCAACGCCAGGGACGGGATCCGCGCGGGCGGGCCAGGGATCCGCGCGGCCGGGGCCGGCTTCCGGAGTCAACGCCACGGCTCGGCCCGCGCAGGGACGGGGTGGGCCGGAGCGGAAGCAGAACAGTTCGAAACCAGGTGGCCCCAAGCCGGCGCCCCCGCCCCATCAGAACCGGACCGGCCCCGGACCGGCCAAACCAGCTCGCGGCGAGGCCCCACCAACTCCCGGCCGGAAGCCCGCCTCACCGGCCAAGGCAGCACCGCCCGAACCTCCGAAGAACAAGCCGGCCCCAGCCCCCAAGCCCGCCCCAAAACCAGCAGCTGTCACGCCCGATCCCGCCCCGGCACCAGCAGCTGTCACGCCGGATCCCGCCCCGGCACCAGCGGCTGTCACGCCCGAGGCCTCACCAGAGCCAGCGACCAAGCCCATCACGGACAAGGACGCCGGAAAATCTGCTGAGCCTTCGGACAACACACTGGGTACGAAGGTCGAGGCTCTCGGACTCGTCCGCCAATCAGCAGCGGAGACCGGCACGCACGTGGTGGAAGCCGCCGCCGAGGCAGCGGAGGAGGCTACGGCGGCGATCGGCTCCGTCCCGCGCCGAGTAGTCGAGGAGCCACGCCGCTACGCGATGCTGGGCGCAGCCGTTGCCATAGCCGCCATAGGAGTGGTGCTGATCCGCCGAGCGCGCTGAACTCCAGCACCGCGCCCGAAAGCAGCCCCCGAAAAGCACCGACCCGAACGCACCGACCCGAAAGCACTGTCCCGAAAAGCACCGAACCCCGTGGACACGAGCACACAGTGAGCTCGCACCAGAAGCCCCGGCCGGACCATTCCGGCCGGGGCTCACTGCTACCCGGACCAACCCACCCCGGCTCGCGCCCGGGGTCGCCGAACACCCCACCAACGACCACAAGCACAAGCCCGCACCACACCGGCACGGCCGACGCTCGTTGAAACGTCTCACCCCGCCTCGCCGCGAGCTTCACCAGAGCTGGAGCAGGATCCTCACCTGCATCCTGGTTCAACTCTTGACCCAGCCCTAACAGGATCGTAACGTGAGTCACACCCCCGCTAGAACGTTTCAAGTTGTCCTTATCTGGAGGCGTCATGCGTCCTCGGTTCGCCGCTGCCGTCGCACTCACCGCGACCGCTGCTCTGGCTCTCACCGGATGCACCAAGAAGAACGACGACACTGCCGCGAGCGGTGACGCGACCGGCACCAAGACATACAAGGTGGCCTTCGTCCCGAAGCTGCAGGGCGTGCCCTACTTCGAGGCGATGAACGCCGGCGGCAAGGAGGCCGCCGCCGCGCTCGGCAACGTCGAGTGGCTCTACCAGGGTCCGACCCAGGCGGATGCCGCCGCGCAGGCTGACATCGTCCGCTCCTACATCCAGCAGAAGGTCGACGCGCTCATCGTCGCGCCGAACGACCCGGACAGCATGGCCCCGCTGCTGCAGCAGGCCAAGGACGCCGGCATCCACGTGGCGACCGCCGACACCGACGCGCCGAGCAGCGTTCGCGAGGTCTTCGTGAACCAGGCGACGGCTCAGGGCATCGGCGAGGGCCTCACCGACTCGCTGCTGACCGCGATGGGCGGCAAGGGCAAGTACGCGATCGTCTCCTGCGGCCAGACCGCCGAGAACCTGAATTCCTGGATCGAGGTGCAGAAGGCGTACACGAAGACGAAGTACCCGGACGCCGAGATCGTGGATATCGTCTACGCCGGTGAGGACCAGGCCAAGGCGACTCAGATGGCGACCGACCTGATGAACGCCCACCCGGACCTGACCGGCCTGGTCGGCGAGTGCACGAGCTCCGCGCCGGGTGTGGCGCAGGCCGTGAAGGACGCCGGCAAGATCGGCAAGGTCTTCACGGTGGGCCTCGGTACGCCGCAGTCGATGAAGCCGTACCTGACCGACAAGTCGTCGACCGCCGCGATCCTCTGGGACGTGGAGAACCTGGGTTACCTGACCGCCTGGGCAGGCGCGCAGATCGCACAGGGCAAGCCGTTCGCGGCGACGAACAACGTGTCCAGCGACCTGTCCGCGGTCGCCTACACCGAGGCCGACAAGATGCTGCTGCTCGGCCCGGCTCTCGCTATCACCGACCAGAACGTCGACCAGTTCAACTACTGAGCCGACGACCCGGGAAAAACGAATGACCCAGGAAAAAGCACAGCCCCGGCTGCGCCTGACCGCTGTGTCCAAGCGGTTCGGCGCGGTTCGGGCCATTCAGCACGCCGACCTCACCGTCCAGGCCGGCCAGGTGCACGCCCTGGTCGGCGAGAACGGCGCCGGCAAGTCCACGATGATCAAAATTGTCGCCGGAGCCGAGACGGCGGACACCGGCGAGATCGAGTGGGCCGGCAAGAGAGTCAGGATCGGGTCGACCACCGACGCGATCGCGCTCGGCATCGCGACCGTCTACCAGGAGCCGCAGCTCTTCCCGGAGCTGACCGTCGCCGAGAACATCTTCCTCGGCAAGGAGCTCAAGAAACAGGGAAGAGTCGACTGGGCCGGCCAGAACACCAAGGTGGTCGAGCTGCTCGCCCTGCTCGGCCTCCCGGCCAGGTACGCCACCGCCACCGTCGGCGACCTCTCGATCGCCGAGCAGCAGCAGGTCTCGATCGCGAAGGCGCTCTCCGGCGACGCGAAGGTGCTGATCCTCGACGAGCCGTCGGCGATCCTGACCGACGCCGAGATCGAGACCCTGTTCGGCGTGGTGCGGCGGCTGACCGCCTCGGGCGTCAGCGTCATCTACATCTCGCACCGGCTCGACGAGCTGTTCCGGATCGCCGACGAGGTGACGGTCATGCGGGACGGGCGAACCATTGGGACGTACCCGATCGGTGATCTGAGCGTGCGGCAGATCGCTCACCTGATGGTGGGTGAGGAGCTTTCCGACACGCGACCGCACCGAGAGGTCCCGGAGGGGCCGCCCGTGCTGGAGCTGATCGATCTCAGCCGAACCAACAAATTTAATAATGTCAATGTAAAGGTTCGGAAGGGCGAGATCGTCGCGCTCTATGGCCTGATCGGCAGTGGCGTCTCGGAGATCGCGGCCTGCTGTTACGGCATCGAGCGAGCCACCGGCGGCACGCTCAAAATAGGCGGAGACCCGGCGAATCCGAAAAACCCGGAAGACGCGAAAAAACGAGGCATTGCATTGCTGCCCGCCAATCGCAAGGTCGAGGGCATGTTCGGCTTCCAGTCGATCGCCTTCAACATCTCCGCGGGCCACCTCACCCTTCTCTCCAAGCTCGGCGTGTTCGTCGACCGCGCCCGCGAGAAGGCCCTGGCCCTCGACATGATCAAACGCCTTTCGGTACGCACACCGCACGAGCGCCAGCCGATCAGCGCGATGTCCGGCGGCAACGCCCAGAAGGTGGTCCTCGCCCGCCAGCTGGTGGAACGGCCGAAAGTGCTGATCCTGGCCGAACCGACCCAGGGTGTCGACGTCGGCGCCAAGGAGGAGATCCACCGATTGATCACCGAGCTGGCCGAGGAGGGCACCGCGGTGCTCGTGGTGACCTCCGACCTGCCGGAGGCGCTGCGCATCGCGGACCGCATCCAGGTGGTCCGCGGCGGCACGACGACGGTGGAGTTCGGCCCGGACGCCAAGCAGGTCGACCTGCTGGCCGCGGCAGCGGGAGGAAGCGAATGACGACCGTCGCAGAGCCGAAGGCGCCGAAAACCTCCAAGATCAGAAATTTGCCCAGCCCGGTCACCGGCCAGGAACTCGTGCTGGTCGGCGTCATCGCGCTCCTCTGGGCCGCGCTCGCCGTCAGCACCCCGGCCTTCCTGACCGCCGGCTCGATCCAGCCGCTGCTCGTGGCGACCGCACCGATCGCCCTGGTCGGCGTCGGCATGACCATCGTGATCATCACGGGCGGCATCGACGTGTCGGTCGGCGGCGCCATCATGGTCTGCTCGGTCATCACGGCGAAAACGCTTGTCGGCTCGGGGGTGAACCTCGGCGTCGCGGTGCTGATCTCGATCATCGCGGGAGCGGTGCTGGGCCTGGTCAACGGCGTGCTGATCGCCTACGGCCGGGTGCACGCCATCATCATCACGTTCGGCACGGCGAACCTGTTCATGTTCCTCGGCCTGCGGATCTTCGGGTCCGGCACGGTGAACGGGATCCCCGGTACGCTCGGATTCTTCGGGCGCGGGCCGGACGGCCGTACCCTCGGTGTTCCGCACGCCTTCCTGGCGACCGTGCTGATCACGGCGGCGGCCTGGTGGTACCTGCGGCACACCGCCGGCGGCCGGCACTTCTTCGCGATCGGCGGCGACGCGCAGGCGGCCCGGCTGGCAGGTGTCCGCGTGCAGCGCCGGGTGCTGCTGGCCTACGTGACCACGGGTGTGCTGGTCGGCCTGGCGTCCTGCTTCGTGATCGCGCAGGGCACGTCCACGCTGGACCAGTCGGTCGGCTCCGGCAAGGAGCTGGCCGTGATCGCGGCGGTCGTCATCGGCGGCACCTCGATCATGGGCGGCCGAGGCTCGGTGCTCGGCACCCTGCTGGGCGCTCTGCTGGTGCAGACCGTGTCGTCCGGGGTGACCCAGCTGGGCTGGCGCTCGCAGTTGTCCGACCTGTTCGTCGGCATCTTCATCATCGTGGCGGTCGGTGCCGACCTGCTGCGTGCCAGGGCGAGGAGGAATCGATGACGGCCACCCAGCTCGAACAGAAGCCGAAAAGCAAGGAGAAACCGGATATAGCGCGGATTTTCCTTACGCAACGCATCCCGCTTCTTGCCGTCCTCATTGTCATCGTCGTCGTCACGTTCTTCATCAACGACGCCGGTGGATACCTGACCGCGCCCTACGACTTCGACTACATGTCGGCGTCACTGATCAACGCGGTGCCCCTCGCCATGCTCGGCCTCGCCGAAATGCTCGTCATCCTCTCCGGCCGCGGCGGCATCGACCTCTCCGTCGGCGCGATCGTGAGCCTGGCCGGCATGGTCTTCGGTTTCGCGTACGGCGTGTGGGGCTGGCCGCTCTGGCTGGCGATCATCGCGACGGCCGCGTTCGGCGCGCTGTGCGGTGCGGTCAACGGTTTCCTGATCTCCTACATCGGATTCCCGGCGCTGATCGCGACCCTGGCGACGTTCTACGCCTTCAAATCCCTCGCCATCGTGATCAACAACCAGCAGCCGATCAGCACCGAGCCGATCCAGCAGCTCTTCTCGCTGAGCAAGTCGGTCGAGTTGCCGATCATCGGGCAGTACATCCCGGACATCCCGCTGGGCATCTTCACGTTCCTGCTGCCCACGGTCGTGGCGGTCTGGCTGCTGATGGCACGGACCGCGTACGGCCGACGGCTCTACGCGATCGGCACCAACGACGTGGCCGCCCGATGGTCGGGTCTACCGGTCCGCGACACGCGCTTCAAGGCGTACGTCTATGCGGGGTTGATCTCGGGTCTTGTCGCGGTCGTGACGGTGGCGCAGTTCGCCTCGGCGCGACCGGACGCCGGGGTCTCGGGCAACGGCATGGCCCTGCCCGCGATCACCATCGCCGTCCTCGGCGGCGTGGCGATCACCGGCGGCATCGGCCGGGTCGCCGGCGTGGTGCTCGCCACCCTGCTCATCGTCTGGCTCAACGCCGGCATCCTGCTCGCCTTCGTCGGCAACGAGGGCTCGCAGTACCAGCTCCTCGCCCTGGGAGCGGTGCTCGTCTTCGCGGCACTGCTGAACGGGCTCACCAACCGCAAATACGGAGGTGCACAGTCATGAACGACTGCACCGAGCGGCACTCGGCCGCACCGAAAAACGGCCTCGCAGGCGAGGGCCAGGAGGGCATGACGAAGATGGCTCAGAACCTCGACGATCTCGACGACTTCACCATCGAGGTTCCGAGCTGGGCCTACGGCAACTCGGGCACCCGCTTCAAGGTCTTCACCACGGCCGGCACCCCGCGGAACCCGTACGAAAAGATCTCGGATGCCGCGCAGGTCAACAAACTCACCGGGCTCGCGCCCAGGGTGTCGTTGCACATCCCGTGGGACGAGGTCGACGACTGGGCCGGCCTGCGCCACCACGCGGAGGACAACAACGTCACCATCGGCGCGATCAACTCGAACCTCTTCCAGGAGGACGACTACCGCCTCGGGTCGCTCTGCAACCCGGACCCGGCGATCCGCCAGAAGGCCGTCGACCACCACCTGCGCTGCCTCGACGTGATGCGCCTGACCGGCTCCACCGACATCAAGGTCTGGCTGCCGGACGGCCTGAACTATCCCGGTCAGGACTCGCTGCGCGGCCGTCAGGAGCGACTCGCCGACTCGCTCCAGCAGATCTACGCCGCGATGGACCCGAACCAGCGGATGCTGCTGGAGTACAAGCTGTTCGAACCGGCCTTCTACAGCATGGACATCCCGGACTGGGGTACCTCGCTGCTGCACTGCCTGGCCCTCGGCGAGCAGGCCACCGTCGTGCTCGACACCGGTCACCACGCGCCGGGCACGAACATCGAGTTCATCGTGATGCAGCTGCTGCGGCAGGGCCGGCTCGGCGCGTTCGACTTCAACTCGCGGTTCTACGCCGACGACGACCTGATCGTGGGCGCGGCCGACCCGTTCCAGCTCTTCCGGATCATGTCGGAGATCGTGGCGGCCGGCGCGCACCGGCCCGAGTCCAAGGTCAACTTCATGCTGGACCAGTGCCACAACATCGAGGAGAAGATTCCCGGCCAGATCCGCTCGGTGCTCAACGTCGAGCAGGCTCTCGCGAAAGCACTGCTCATCGACCAGCCGGCGCTCGCCACGGCGCAGCGTGCCGGCGACGTGCTGGGCGCGAACGCGGTGCTGATGGACGCTTACGAGACCGACGTTCGCGCGGTCCTTGCGGACCGGCGCGAGGCGCGGGGCCTTCCCCGCGATCCGGTGGCGGCTTTCCACCAGTCCGGGTACGCGCAAACAGCGGCAACCGAGCGCGCCGGCGGAGTCCAGGCGAGCTGGGGAGCCTAAAACCCGGCGAGCCCCGGCAGGCGCGGCGCACCATGACAACATGGGAAGCGTCGCGCCTCCGGCGGATCATGATGCCCGGGTCGCAGCGGTCCGGGCCCGCCTGGACGACATCACCGCCGGCAAACCCAGCCCGGACGAGCTCGCCCTGCTGGTGAAGCTGCTGCGGGCGTTCGCCGCGAAGGCGCCGGCCGCCACCGACGAGTTGATTTCCGTACTGGAAAACGGCGGCACCGGCGACATCCGCGAACGGGCACACGCGTTCAAGGGCTCGGCCGCCAACATCGGCGCCACTGCTCTCTCGGCGCTCTGTGCTGGTGTCGAGGAGGACGCCCGTGAGGGGATCCGCTCCGACCCGGCCACGACGGCGCAGCGCCTGCGCGACGAGGTCGCACAGGCGCTGCGGGCGGTCACCGAGGTGGCCGATGACTTTCACGCGTGACCGCTGGTCAGCGCTTCTCCTTGCGGACCAGGTACTTGCGGTAATCGGGCACGGCCGCGAGGACCGGCTCGACGATGTCGACCACCCGGGCGAAGTTGGTGAGCCGGTCCAGCATCACCTCGGTCGCCACGGTGCCCCGGCCGATCAGCACCAGACCGTTGACCGCGACGACGTCCTCGGCCAGGCGCATGCCGACCTCGAGTTCCATGATCCGGACGGACTTGACCACTTCCTGGTGTGCCCGGACGCCCTTGACCTTGCGCAGCGCGGCGAGCACGTGCGGCGCGCCGTCACCGCGCTCCTCCAGAGCGGCGATGGCCATCGCGCTGTTCGGCGACCGGGACTCGACGATCTCGTAGTCGATCGCGGTACGCACCACGTTGATCCCGGCCTCGACCAGCGCCGACCGGCCGTCCTCGGGCGGCGGGTCACCGGCCAGCCCGGAGGCGATCGCGACGACGTCGTGCAGCATCGGGATGTCGCGCAGCAGGCGGACCGCCGCGCGCGGCATGCCGTTGACCATGGCCTGCTCGTCCGGGCCGAGCTGCTGGCCGCGGTCGAGCTTCTTGAGCACCGCCGGCGGGACGGTCACCGCGCCGAGCTGCGACGCCATGGCCGCGACCTCGATCTCCCAGAGCCCGTCGAGCTGCAGCTCGTGGCAGATCTCGACGACCAGGGCGCGGATCCGGCCGGCCCGGGCGAACGCCACCGGGCTGGCCAGCTCGAGGCAGCCGAAAAGGGCCTGCATGCTGGCGCGCAGCGTGGTGTCGAGCAGTTCCCGGTCACGCATCGCCTCGCCGTGCCGGGCCACCGCGTCGCCCACGACACTGCGCAACTCCTCGGTGCCGGCCGGCTTCGGCACGTACCGGTAGACGCCGCCCGAGTTGATCGCGGCGATCGCGGTCTCGATGTCGCCGTGCCCGGTGTGCAGCACCCGGGTGATGTCCGGGTACTCCATCGCGATCCGGCGCATCAGCTCGATGCCGTCCATGTTCGGCATCCGCATGTCACTGATCACGGCGGCGACCGGGCCGTGCTCGGCCAGGACCTGCAGGGCCTCGACACCGTCGGAGGCGGTCAGCAGCTTGTGATCACGGCCCAGCTGCAGCGCGAGTGCCTGCAGCACGGTCTCCTCGTCGTCGACGAGAAGTACGACAGGCTTACCCTTGTCGGCAGCGGCCGACCGGAACAGCTCGGTCCCCATCCGTGGTCCCTCACCTCGTGTTTAGCGGTCGTTACGCATGGCCATATCGCCACCGACAACGCTCACATAAGCATCTGGCGAAGGTGTAATTTCCGTCGGATCTCCTTAAGCAGAGGCCCCCACCGGCCGAAATGCGTCTCACGTCCCGGCGGAGTGCCGCCATCGCGGCCCTGGAGAAACGGATGACAAACGTGAGCGCAGTAGGGGAAGACGCTCGTCTCGCTGCGGTACACAGCTACCGCCTGCTCGACGCCCCTCGCCCGGTGGTGCTCGACGAGCTGACCCGGCTCGCCAGCTCGGTCTTCGAGACCTCGATGTCCACCGTCACGCTCATCGACCGCGACCGCCAGTGGTTCGCCGGCAAGACCGGCATGCCCACCGACGGCGGCCCGCTGGACACGTCCTTCTGCTCCCGCGTCGTCGACCGCCGGATGTCCCTGATCGTGCAGGACGCGCTGGACCACCCGGTCTACCGCACCTGGGAGAACGTGATCGGCGCCCCGAACATCCGCTTCTACGCCGGCGTCCCGCTGCGCGACGAGGACGGTCACATCCTCGGCACCATGTGCGTGCTCGACGACCGGCCGCGCTCGACCGGCGACCGGCAGATGGACCTGCTCACCACCATGGCCGGGCAGGCCGCCGGCCACCTCTCCGCGGTGCGCAACCGGCTGCTGCTCGCCGAGGTCGGCGACGAGCTGTCCCGGGCGATCAGCCGCGAGGAGGACTTCGTCGCGACCGTCTCGCACGAGCTGCGTACCCCGGTCACCACGATCCAGGGTTACCTGGAGCTGCTGGTCGACAACAAGGATCTCGCGCCGTACCGGCGCCTCATCGACCCGATCCAGCGCAACGGCGACCGCCTGGTCCGGATGGTTGACCACCTGCTGGCCGGCACCCGTCCGGAGGCGACACCGCTGCCGCTGCTGCGCGGCGGCGTCGACCTGGTGGCGATCGCCGAGGCGAGCGCGGCCTCCTGCCGGGCTCAGGCCGCGCAGCGCGACGTGCGCATCGCGATCGAGACCAAGGACGAGAGGGTACGCGTAACCGGCGACTTCACCCGGCTCAGCCAGGCCGCCGAGCAGCTGATCAAGAACGCTGTCCTGTTCAGCGTGACCGGCTCGACGGTGACGGTCCGGGTGCTGCCGAACGGCCTCGAGATCACCGACGAGGGCGCCGGGATCGTGGCGGACGAGCTGCCGCACGTGACCGAGCGCTTCTACCGCGGCCGGCACGCCCAGGAGCAGGCCGTCCCCGGCGTCGGCCTGGGCCTCGCCATCGTCGAACGGATCATGCGCGCGCACGACGGCACCTTCGAGATCACCTCGGCCGGTGAGGGCCAGGGAACGACGGTCCGGATGGTTCTGCCCGTCTGATCCCTTGACGCTCAGTCCCGTACCTATCCTGCCGAATTTCCGTGAGACGGGCGGTTCGAGGCGGGAGTTGGCATGGCGATCTTGCGACGGCTTCGGCTGGCCGGGCGGCTCGGCACCGCGTTCCTGGTGGTGCTCGCGCTCCTCGGCGTCGCGGTCGGCATCGGCGCCGTCGGGCTGACCCGCCAGCAGCACGCCACCGAGAAGCTGCACCGGCTCCAGGCGCTGATGCGCCAGGTAGACGAGCAGAAGTTCTACAACGCCGACGTCTCCGGCTGGCAGCTCGCGGTCGCCTGGGACGCGTACCGGATCGGATACGCCAAGGCCGTCGATCCGGACGAGGTGAACCGGGCCGGGTTCCTGACCAGCGCCGCCGCGCTGAAGAAGCTGCTCACCGAGGTCGACACCGGCGCCATGACCGACGCCGAGCGCGCGTACTTCGACGAGATCACCGGTCAGTGGGACAAGTACTTCGAGGCCGACGACCAGGTGATCGCGCTCTACACGGCCGGGCAGATAGCCGAGGGCAACGCGATCATCCTGGGCGCGGGATACGACGTCTACTACAAGATCGTGGAGGACACCGACGCCCTGGTCGGGTCGGTCACCGCACGGGCGAGCACGGCGGCGCAGGACGCGCGGGCGGAGGCGTCGTCCCTGCGTACCGTAATGATCGTCGTCTCTGTACTTGCCATCGCTGCGGCGTTGCTCTTCTCGATCGCGGTGACCCGCAGCGTGGTCGTGCCGGTGACCAGGCTGGTCAAAGCGCTGCGCGGGATGGCGAAAGGCGACCTCACGGTACGCGTCGACACCAGCGGGAACGACGAGATGGCCGACATGGGCCGAGCTGTCGACGAGGCGATCACCGGGGTCCGTGCCACCGTCGTGGAGATCATCGAGAACGGCAGCCGGCTGACCCAGGCCTCGGAGACGATGCGCCAGGTCAGCACACGGATCGACACGTCCATCGCGGAGGCCGACCAGCAGGCCGGGCTGGCCGCGGCGAGTGCCGCCGGGGTCTCCGGCAACGTCAACACCGTCGCCGCGGGTTCCACCGAGATGGGCGCGGCGATCGGCGAGATCTCCCGCAACGCGGCGGAGGCCGCCCAGGTCGCCTCGGACGCGGTCGGCGCGGCCCGGTCGACGAGCGCGACCATCAACCGCCTCGGCGAGTCGTCCGCACAGATCGGCGACGTGATCAAGACGATCACCGCGATCGCCCAGCAGACCAACCTGCTCGCCCTGAACGCCACCATCGAGGCGGCCCGCGCCGGTGAGATGGGCAAGGGCTTCGCCGTGGTCGCGTCCGAGGTCAAGGACCTCGCCCAGGAGACCGCCCGGGCCACCGAGGACATCGCGAACCGGGTCGAGGCGATCCAGGGCGACACCGGACAGGCGGTCACCGCGATCGACGAGATCAGCCGGATCATCGAGCAGATCAGCGAGTTCCAGACCACGATCGCGTCGGCGGTCGAGGAGCAGAGCGCCACCACCGCCGAGATGAACCGGGGTGTCGGCGAGGCAGCGACCGGCGTCAACGACATCGCGGACAACATCTCCAGCGTCGCCCGCAGCACCGCGTCCAGCCGGGAGGCGGTCACCCTGGCCGCGCGGACGGCCGAGGACGTGCAGCAGCTGGCGGACCGGCTACGCGACGCCGCTCAGCGGTTCACCGTCTGATCGTTCGCGGACAGCTCGACGCACACCCGCTTGCCGCCCCGGTAATCCTGCACCGACCAGCCGGCCGCGAGGGCCTCGATCAGCGCGATCCCCCGGCCGCCTTCGTCGTCCGGGTCGCGGCGGCGGGGCACCACCGCGGAACCGTCGGCCACCGAGACGACCACCCGGCCGTCGTGCGCCTCCAGTTGCAGTTCGAGGCAGCCACCGCCGTGCCGTACCGCGTTGCTGACCAGCTCGCTGACCACGACGGCCGCGCTGTCCAGCCAGTCAGCGTCGCGGAAACCCCAGCCGGCCAGCATCGCCACTACGGCCCGGCGGGCCGCGCCGGGCGCGCCGGCGTCCAGTGGAACGTCGAGGTGGGCGGTCAACACACTCAATTCACAAACCCCGGGCTCTGAGCGGATGTGCGACCGGCTCCTTACCCCGGGGACCTATAAGGCAAAACTAATGGCCGTGGTCGCCGACCGGCTTCGTGGCGAGCGCCGCGGAGGTGTCGGGGATGTCATCACTCAGTGAAGATCACCACTCCCCTAGTTGCCAGGGATATGCAACAGCAGAGTGTTCCTAATATGCTCGCGGCATGGACACACAGGCGATGCACATCGCCAACGGGATCATCAGCGGTCCCGTCTCGGCGGCCTTCATAGTCATTGCGGTCGCAGGCCTGGCGGTCTGCGTCACCAAGGCCAAGACCGACCTCGACGACCGGCTGGCACCGATGGCCGGCCTCGTCGCGGCGTTCATCTTCGCCGTTCAGATGCTCAACTTCCAGGTGCTGCCGGGTGTCTCCGGCCACCTGCTCGGCGGCACCCTCGCCGTCATCCTGGTCGGCCCGTGGGTCGGCGCGCTCTGCGTCGCCACCGTGCTGATCGTGCAGTGCCTGCTGTTCGCCGACGGCGGCCTCACCGCCATCGGGCTGAACATCACGAACATGGCCCTGATCGGCACCGCCGCGGCGTACCTGCTGGTCGCCGCCCTGCTGCGGATCCTCCCTCGCAACGTCGGCGGACTGGGCGCCACCGCGTTCATCGCCTCGATCGTGGGTGTGGTCGTCGCCTCGATGGGCTTCGTTCTGGAGTACGCCCTCGGCGGCACCACCGAGCTGTCCCTCGGCGCGATCGCCGGCACGATGGCCGGGGTGCACGTGCTGATCGGCATCGGTGAGGGCCTGATCGCGGCCACCACGGTGATGACCGTCGCCCGGGTCCGGCCCGACCTGGTCTACGCCCTGCGCCACTTCCGGGCGGCATCGACCCAGGCGGTGACCGCATGAGCAAGAAACTCGGCTGGTTCCTGGCCGGCGGCCTCCTCGTTGCCCTGCTCCTGGCCGGCGTGGTGAGCAGCTTCGCCTCCGGCAGCCCGGACGGTCTCGACTACGCCGCCCGTGAGGGCTGCACCTTCAACGCCGAGGGTGAGATCACCGGCGGCACCTGCATGGCCCAGCAGGAGGGCGAGCACCAGCTCGGCGACAGCCCTCTCGCGGACTACGGCATCAAGGGCATCAACAACGAGTACCTCTCCACCGGCCTGTCCGGCATCCTCGGCGTGCTGGTGACCTTCGGCATCGGCGGCGGCCTGTTCTGGCTGCTGCGCCGCCGGACCAAGGCCGACGCCTGATGGGCGCGGGGCACGCCCACCCACTTCATCTCGACCGGGAGAGCCCGGTACACCGGCTCTCCCCCGAGGTGAAGATCACCGCGGTGGTCCTGTTCACCGTGGTCGTGGTGGTCACGCCCCGCACCGATTTCGCGGCGTTCGGCGGTTACGCGCTGCTGATCGCCGCGGTCGCGGTCCTGGCCCGGGTACCGGCACTCTGGCTGGCCAGACGCGCCACCATCGAGCTGCCGTTCGTCCTGCTCGCGGTGGCCCTGCCGCTGGCCGGGCACGGCGAACGCATCGACTGGCACGGCCTGTCGCTGTCGATCGACGGCCTCTACGGCGCGTGGAACATCTTCGCGAAGGGCACCCTCGGCGTTCTCGCCTCGCTGCTGCTGGCCGCCACCACCACCATGCGTGACCTGGTCCTCGGCCTCGACCGGCTGCGCTGCCCGTCGGTGTTCACCCAGATCATGACGTTCATGCTGCGCTACATCGACGTGCTCGCCGACGACGCCCGCCGGATGCGCATCGCCCGCCTCTCCCGCGGTTACGACCCCCGCTTCCTCTGGCAGGTCAAGGCGTTCGCGGTCGGCGTCGGCGCGCTGTTCCTGCGCTCCTACGAGCGCGGCGAGCGGGTCTACCTGGCGATGCTGTCCCGCGGCTACACCGGTCGCCTGCCGCAGACCACCGGCGGCCCGGCGCCCGCCCGCGAGTGGGCGGTCTCCGCGGTGCTCCCGGTGGCCGCAGCCGGGATCGCTGTCGCCGGCCTGGTCCTAACATGATCAACATGACTGAACCGGCATTGAGCGTCACCGGGCTGCGTTTCGCGTACCCTGATGGGCGCGAAGCGCTTCGTGGGGTTGATCTGACCCTTGCTCAGGGTGAGCGGGTCGCCCTGCTGGGCCCGAACGGCGCCGGCAAGACCACCCTGGTCCTGCACCTCAACGGCATCCTGCACGGCGGCGCCGGCCGGGTGGAGATCTCCGGCCTGGCGGTCACGCCGAGCGACCGCGCCGCGATCGCCGAGATCCGCCGCCGGGTCGGCATCGTCTTCCAGGACCCCGACGACCAGCTCTTCATGCCGACGGTCGCGGAAGACGTCGCTTTCGGTCCGGCAAACCTCGGGGTACGCGGAACCGAACTGGCCGATCGCGTCGACGAAGCGCTGTCCGCGGTGGGCATGTCGGCGCACCGCGACCAGATCCCGCACCACCTGTCGTTCGGCCAGCGCCGCCGGGTCGCCGTGGCGACCGTCCTGGCAATGCGCCCGGAGATCCTGGTCCTGGACGAACCGTCCTCCAACCTGGACCCGGCCAGCCGCCGGGAGCTGGCCGAGATCCTGGAATCGTTGCCGGTCACCGTGCTGATGGTCACCCACGATCTGCCGTACGCCCTGGAGCTGTGCCCCCGAGCGGTGATCCTCGACGAGGGCCGCCTGGTGGCCGACGGCCCGACCGTGGACCTGCTGGCGAACCGTTCACTGATGAGCGCCCACCGCTTGGAGCTGCCGTTCGGCTTCGACCCGGTGGCAGCCCTGACCTCCCGCCGCCGACCCACCTGAGCACCCACCCGCCCTGCTCTGCCCCGCCCTGCTCTGCTCTGCTCTGTTCTGCCCGCGACGCTTGGATCTTGTGGACTTCCCCGCAGACGTGTCCGCACAACTCCACAAGATCGAACAGGCCCCCGCCGATCTTGCGGAGTTACACGCAAACGGCTCGCCGAACTCCACAAGATCGGCGAAGCACCGCGCTCACCACGCCGAAACTGAGAAGCACCGCGCTCACCACGCCGAAACTGAGAAGCACCGCGCTCACCACGCCGAAACTGAGAAGCACCGCGTCCACCACGCCGGATCCGTGACGCACCGCGCTGGCCGAACCCAGGAGACCGGTAGGGCATGGAACACTCACGACTTCCAAGATCAGCACTGTCCACCCACTGTGGTCGCACAGCGTCACCACAAAGCACGCAAAAAACCCGCAACCGACACGCCATGGACGGCCGTCCCGCAAACTCGTGCACTCGTGGTCGATCGGCCGGCCGAACCGCACAAGATCTCCGAGCGGCACCGCGCACCGAGAAACCGCCACGCCGCCACCGCTCCACAATGGCGAAACCCGAGGTGAGCAGAACTCGCCAAAATCGGCAAGGAACCGCCAACCTCCCCGCGCGCTCGATTGCCACTCCGCCAAGCGCTCCGCTCCCGCGGCAGGGGCCGCATACCGCCAGGCGCTCCGGCTAACGAGGGACGTGGCGCATACCGCCAGGCGCTCCGGCTAACGAGGGACGTGGCGCATACCGCCAGGGGCTCCGGCTAACGAGGGACATGGCGCGTACCGCCGGCCGGCTCCGCTCGCACAAAGGGGCGGCGCGCGACGAGCCAGCGGCGCTGGACGGCACTGAGCGCCAGCCGCTCCGGCCGGCGCTCAGTGCCTCTGACGCCTACCTCCCCGCGGTCCAGGCACGTTCGAGTCACCAGGCGGGTGGAATCTGCCTAGATCCGGGGAGGTGCGGGATATTCGGGGACTACGCCGCCTGCTGGAGCTCGGCGGCCTGCTCGCGGCTGATCAGGGCCTGCCACGTCGCGCGGCCGACGACACCGTCGGCGGGGATCGCGGCGCTCTGCTGGAACGCGCGCACCGCCTGCTCGGTCGCGGGCCCGTAGACCCCGTCGACCGACGTGGGAAACTCCCGCTGCACGCCGCGGACCGCGTTGCCCTGTGCGCCGGGGCGTACCTCGACGATCAGCGCCTCCCACGTCGCCGGGCAGACCACGCCGTTGTCCGGGAGGCTCTTGGCCCACTGGAACGCGCGTACCGCGTCGCCGGTCTGTGCGCCGAAGACGCCGTCCACCGTGACGGTCTGGCCGTGGGCCAGCAACAGGAATTGCAGGGTGGTAACCGAGTGGTCCTTCGCGCCCTGCCGGGTCGTCGGCCAAGGGCTCCGTGTGGCGGCCATAGAGGGGTCCCCTTCCTCATCGTCGAGCGACGGGTGTTGTGCTCCCCTCACTTTCGCTTAACCATGCCGTTGATTAAAAGGGTGAGACATGTCTCGGCCACAGATTCTTCGGAAAGAATTTCGATCGACTGACCGATTCGCACCCATCATCGTGTGCTAACGCGCGTGAATGTGAGAATTCCACCCCGGAAACGCGCAGCGTCGCGCACTCCGGAGTGGAATATCCCACCTCACAAGATCAGCGGATCAGTGAGCAATTTTCAACCTGGCATCGGGCCTGAAGCCGCCGGGCCGTTGTCCGGCGCCGGCAAGCGAGGCCCTCGCCACGTTGAAAAGGCTCAGTGCTCGGCCCAGTCCCCCAGCGACCAGTCGCGCACCTCGGGCATGTCCTCCAGGTGCTCGACGACGTACTGCTCGTGCCGTTCGAGCTGTGACTCGCACCAGGCCTTGAGCTCGGTGGCGCCGGCCGGCAGCCGCCGTGCGTTGTTGATCGCGTCGATCACCAGGTGGTACCGCGACGCCCGGTTACGGACCGTCATGTCGAACGGCGTGGTCGTGGTGCCCTGCTCGATGAAGCCGCGTACCCGGAACCGGTCGGCGTCCGGTCGCCCGTGCACCAGCTGGTGAATGGCGCCCGGGTACCCGTGGAAGGCGAACACCACGTCGACGTGATCGGTGAACAGCTCCCGGAACTGCGTCTCGCTCATCCCGTGCGGGTGATCCTTCGGCCGCGGCAGCGTCATCAGGTCGACGACGTTGACGACACGCACCGTCAAACGCGGCAGCTTCTCCTTGAGGATCTGCGCGGCCGCCACGGTCTCCATGGTCACCACGTCACCGGCGCAGGCCAGGACGATGTCCGGGTCGCTGGTGTCGTCGTCGTTGCCGGCCCACTCCCAGACACCGGCGCCCCGGCGGCAGTGCTCGATCGCGGTGTCCATGTCGAGCCACTGCAGCTGCGGCTGCTTGTCGATCACGATGAGGTTGATGTACGACCGCGACCGGAAGCAGTGGTCCGCGACCGAGAGCAGCGTGTTCGCGTCCGGCGGCAGGTACACCCGGGCCACGTCGCCACGCTGGGTCAGCACGTTCTGGATCAGGCCGGGGCCCTGGTGCGAGAAGCCGTTGTGGTCGTTGCGCCAGGCCGTCGAGGTGAGCAGGATGTTCAGGCTCGGCACCTTGGCACGCCAGGGCAGGTGGCTGGCCTCCTGGAGCCACTTGCCGTGCTGGATCGTCTGCGACGCGCTGACCATGGCGAACGCCTCGTACGTGGCGAACATGCCGTGCCGGCCGGTCAGGTTGTACCCCTCCAGCCAGCCGTGGCAGTTGTGCTCGGACAGCACCTCCATGACCCGGCCGTCCCGGCTGAGCTTCACGTCCTCGTCGTTGACCGACTCCATGAAGCCTCGGTCGGAGACCTCGAAGACCGCGCCGAGGCGATTGCTGTTCGTCTCGTCCGGGCAGAACAGCCGGAACCGGTCGGGGTTGCGCGTGTAGATGTCGCGCATCATCTCGCCGAGCTTGCGGGTCGACTCGGCCCGGCCCTGCGCCGGCTGCTTCACGTCGACCGCGTAGTCACGGAAGTCCGGCAGGTCCAGGTCGCGGGTGAGCACCCCGCCGTTGGCGTGCGGGCTGGCGCTCATCCGCAGGTCACCGTCGGGCGCCTGGTCCTTGATGATCTGCACCGGCGCGCCATCACGATCAAAAAGTTCCTCCGGACGGTACGACTTGAGCCACTTCTCCAGCTCCGCCAGGTGCTCCGGGTTGCCCCGCACACCGGAGAGCGGCACCTGGTGCGAACGCCACGTGCCGGTCACGGTGATCCCGTCGATCTTCTCGGGACCGGTCCAGCCTTTCGGCGTACGCAAAATGATCAGTGGCCAGCGCGGGCGCGTACCGTCCCAGTCGCCGCCGCGAGCGGCGTCCTGGATCTTCCGGATCCGGCCCCAGGCTTGGGCGAGCCCTTCGGCGAAGCGGTGGTGTATGCCGGGCAGGTCGTCCCCGCCCACCTCGATGATCTCGTACCCATGGCCTTCGAGAAGTTTGCGCACCTCGGCGGGGTCCTTGCGGGCCAGCACGGTCGGTCCGGCGATCTTCGCGCCGTTGAGGTGCAGGATCGGCAGGACCGCGCCGTCGTGCGCCGGGTTGATGAACGAGATGCCCTTCCAGGAGCCTTCGAGCGGCCCGGTCTCGGCCTCGCCGTCGCCGACCACCGCGATGGTGAGCAGATCGGGGTTGTCCATCACCGAGCCGAAAGCGTGCACCAGCACATAACCGAGCTCGCCGCCCTCGTGGATCGAGCCGGGCGTCGTCACCGACACGTGCGACGGGATGCCGCCGGGGCTGGAGAACTGCCGGAACAGCCGCAGCACGCCGCCTGCGTCCTGGCTGACCTTCGGGTAGATCTCCGAGTACGTGCCCTCCAGATAACCGGCCGCGACCAGCGCCGGCCCGCCATGGCCGGGCCCGGCCAGATAGATCGTCTGCTGGCCGGTCTTCTTGATCAGGCGGGAGACGTGCGCGTAGATGAAGGAGAGGCCCGGACTGGTCCCCCAGTGCCCGAGCAGGCGGGGCTTGATGTGCTCGGTGACGAGCGGCTCCTGCAACAGAGCGTTGCCCTGGAGGTAGATCTGCCCGATGGTCAGATAATTGTTCGCCCGCCACCAGGCGTCGAGGCCCGCGACCTCGTTCTCGTCGGGTTCCGCCAGACTG
The DNA here is from genome assembly GCF_050955685.1 of Actinoplanes sp. CA-015351. Classification (NCBI taxonomy): domain Bacteria; kingdom Bacillati; phylum Actinomycetota; class Actinomycetes; order Micromonosporales; family Micromonosporaceae; genus Actinoplanes; species Actinoplanes sp. CA-015351. Next base: position 3,230,792 of record NZ_CP192102.1, on the reverse strand, counting down.
CGCACGAGCTCGTCGTGGTCGAGCGCGCTGGCCCGGTTCTCCGAAACGGCGGTCACGGTCATTCCCCTCGATTGATCTGCCAGAGTCCTGACTGATGTCCCGATCAACGTATCGATCCGACGTCCGTGGGACATGGGTCTTCGGACCCTGCTCCTCAGGGCACGTTACCCACGCCCACCCGCCGGAAGCGCCGATCGCAGATGAAGCTCCCGTAAAGTCGACGGCCACCTCCGGAATGGAGCAATGTCGCGGTCGCTCAGTACGTGGATGCCGTCAGGTTGCTCGGCGACAAGGACAGCAAGGTCGTCGCCGCCCTGGAAAAGATCGCCGGCGGCGCCCTGCTGGCCGGCACGCCCGATCCTTCCCGACCTGCTGGGCTGGTTCGACGCTGCCGAGCCCGCAGCGATCAGCGGCGGCCACCTCGCCCAGGTGAGTGCGCCAGCGCACACCCAGCCGTGTGTTACGTCCACAAGTCTGTGTGGGATAGATCAAACCGCATGGCGACGGGCTCACAAATTATTCAGCTTGCTGTTATTTTCGGCGCTCCCGTGATGACGCCCGGATGAATTCGGGTCGTCGCGGCATCGACGAACTCCTGACAGGAACGGCTGAAACCCTACTTTGACCGACGACTCACCGTCCACAATGTCCGAACCGCGGGGGCGATTCACCGGACTTCCGGCATGGATGAGGCGGCACGCCGTTCTCCTCGTGGTCCTCGTGGCCGCGATCACCCTGCGTCTACTCGTACTGCGGGCCTACCCGTACGCGTTCTGGCTCGCCGACAGCCTGGCCTACACCGAATTCGCCACGCTGGACCACCCGAGCCCGATCCGCCCGTACGGATATTCCGCATTCCTGATCCCCTTTATGTCCTGGCCGCTGATCACCGTGGCGATCGTCCAGCACCTGCTGGTCCTCGGGCTGCTCGTCCTCACGTACGCCTTCCTGCTGCGCCGCGGCGTGCGGCCGTGGCTGGCCGGTCTCGCCATCGCGCCGTTCGCCCTGATCGGCCGGGCCGTCACGCTGGAGCACGCGGTTCTCGCCGAGACGGTGTTCGTGGTCCTGGCCGGCGTCGCGCTGATCATGCTGGCCTGGCGCAAGCGAACCCCGGCGTGGGCGGCGGCGCTGGCCGGCCTGCTGATCGGTGCGGCAACCCTGACCCGATCGGTCGGCCTGCCGCTGGCGGCGCTCTGCGTCGCGTTCCTGCTGGTGCGCTGGTCCGGGTGGCGGCCGCTCGCCGGTTTCGTGGTGGCCCTGGTGCTGCCGCTCAGCGGGTACCTGGTCTGGTACCACGACTACCACGGCGTCTACTCGTTCGGGCAGTTCCAGGGCAGGTTCCTCTACGGCCGGGTGCAGACGTTCGCCGACTGCGACCGGATTCCCTCGCTGACCGGCCAGGAGCCTCTGCTCTGCGACCCGACGCCGGTCAGCAAGCGGCCGGAGCGCCCGGACTACTACGTGTGGGTGAAGACCCAGCCCGGCATGGTGCACGCCGGCCGCCTCCAGGACGACCCGCTGCTCAGCTCGTTCGCGACGAAGGCGATCCTGGCCCAGCCCGGTGACTTCCTCACCATGCTGGTCCGCGAGACGTCCTGGCACTTCGACAGGCACCCACCGGTCTCGGCCGCGTACGACTGCGACATCTTCGGCAAGTACGACCTGCCGGCCGAGCCGGGCACCAACTGCGCGATGCGGAACTACACCGCGATCACTGAGCAGAACGTGGTCCCGGAGGGCAGCACGCTCTCGGCCACGCCGCTGCGGAAGGCGCTCTGGGGCTGGTCGCTGGTGACCACGTACCTGATGGGCCCCTTCCTCGCCGTGCTGTTGCTCGTCCTGCTGGCCGGGGTGGTCTGGCCGTTGCGCGGCGGCTGGCGGTCGCGCTGGAACGCGCTGCTGTTCGGCGCCGCCGGCCTCGGCCTGATCGTCGCCTCGGTCGCCACCTCCATGTACGAGCCCCGGTACGCCGTACCGGCGCTGTTCTTCCTGCCGATCGGCGCCGCTCTGGCGCTGACCCGGCCCGACGCCGACACATCCACGGGGAGTTAAGAATGTCCGACGAACTCGAGATAACCGTCCTGCTGCCCTGCCTCAACGAGGCGGAGACCCTGGAGGTCTGCGTCCGCAAGGCCCTGGCCAGCCTCGCCGAACTCGGTGTCGCGGGTGAGGTGCTGGTCAGCGACAACGGATCCACCGACGGCTCGCAGGCGATCGCCGAGGCGGCCGGCGCCCGGGTGGTGCACGCCCCGATCCGCGGTTACGGCGGCGCCCTGCTCAACGGCATCGACCAGGCCCGCGGCAAGTACATCATCATGGCGGACGCCGACGACTCCTACGACCTGGCGAACCTGGGCCCGTTCATCGAGCAGCTGCGCGCCGGGTACGACCTGGTCATGGGCAACCGGTTCCGCGGCGGCATCGAGCCGGGCGCCATGCCGGTGCTGCACAAGTACCTCGGCAACCCGGTGCTCTCCTGGCTCGGCCGGGCGTTGTTCAAGCTGGACGGCGTCCGTGACTTCCACTGCGGCATCCGCGGCTTCAGCCGGGACCGGATCCGCAAGCTCGGCCTCTGCATGCCGGGCATGGAGTTCGCCTCCGAGGTGGTGGTGCGCGCGGCCCTCGCCGGATATCGGATGACCGAGGTGCCGACCACCCTGCGCAAGGACGGCCGCAGCCGCCCGCCGCACCTGCGCACCTGGCGCGACGGCTGGCGTCACCTGCGCTTCCTGCTGGTCTTCGCGCCGAACCGGACTCTGGTCTGGCCGGGCCTGGCACTCTTCGCGCTCAGCCTGGTCGGCGCTGTCACGCTGGCGTTCACCCCGGTGACGGTGGCCGGCGTGACCTTCGACGTGAACGCCCTGGCATACGCCTGCGCCACCCTGCTGGTCGGCGCCCAACTCTTCCTGTTCGGCGGATTCGCACAGATCTACGGCCGGGTCGAAGGCATCGTGCGCGACCGTCAGCTGACCCGCTGGGTGCGCTGGCTCAGCTTCGAACGCTGCGTCGTCATCGGCCTGAGCCTGATCACCGTCGGCCTGGCCGGCACCGTTGCCGCCCTCTCCGACTGGGGCCTGGCCGGCTTCGGCGACCTCGACCCGCGAGGCACGATCCGCCTGGTCCTGCCGTCGGTCGCCGCCATCGCCCTCGGCTTCACGGTGACCTTCTCCGGCCTCTTCGCCAGCCTGCTCACTCTCCGCGGCCTCACCCCGCCGGCCGCCGGCCAGACCGCGGTGGTCCCGCAACTGCGCACCGACGAGCCGTCGCTGGCCTGACCCCAACCCCGAGATCGGCCCGGCCAGGACTTCCTGTCCGGGTCCTTTCTTGCGTACGCGTCCAGAATGGAATGATGCCGAGGAGTCTCAGCTACACCGACGCCGTACGGTTGCTCGGCGGGCAGGACAGCACAGTCGTCGCGGCCATCGAGAAGCTCGCCGGTGGCGTTCTGCTCGTCGCCGCGCCCGGGGTCACCGAGCTGCTGAGCTGGTTCGACGCCAAGGGCGAGTTCGTCCGGCTCAGTCACGAGCTGGTTCGCGGCCTCTACGGAAAACGCCTGTCCCGGTACGGCCGCACCGAACGCCTGGATGCCGCCCGCAACGTGATCGTGCTTGTCGCCTTCTTCGAGTCGCTGCCCCGTGAGCTGGGCGACCTGAACCGGACCAGGCTCGACCAGATCGCCTTCGCCCGCCTGGCCGGTGGCGAGAAACGGGTCGTGGCCGACCGCCGGGCCGGTTACCTGGTGGAGCTGATGCAGTCGGCCGGCTCACCGCGCCCGACACCGCAGCAGTCACCCGAGGTCTTCGTGGCGAATCTGCGCGACGAGTACCGGGCGCTGTCCGACGCCATGACCGAGCTGCTCGACGACCTCGCGCTCGCCACCGATCTCAGCGAGCCCGACCTGCGGCGGATCTACAACGACCTGGAGGCCCTGCCGGACCGGGCGGTCTCCCGGTACCAGGATCTGTTCCGTCAGCTGGTCGCCGACTTCCCCGAGCTGGCCTGCTGGGCGAGCCAGCAGGAGCACCGTGCCACCAGGGCCGCCCTGGCCGGCCTCGAAGAGCAGCTCCGGGACATCTCCACCGGCCGTGAACCCGACGAGCGCCGCGAATCGCTGGCCCGCGCCTACCGCGCCGCACTCCGGGAGAAGGTCGTCGACGCTCCGGACGGAATCGAGGCGCCGCGGCTCGGCGACGCGTACCTTCCACCCCGGTTCCGGGTCGCGGACGTGCCCTCGGCCGCCCGGGTCAGCGACGAGTCCTGGTGGGCGGAGATCCCGGTGCGCGACGATCTGGAGGAATTCCTGGTCGGGCATCTCACGTCACCGCAGGCGACCCGCGCTCCCCTGCTCGTTCTCGGTCAGCCCGGCGCCGGCAAGTCGGTGCTCACCACTGTGCTGGCGGCCCGGCTGCCGGCCGCCGACTTCCTGCCGATCCGGGTGGTGCTGCGCGAGACGCCGGCCACCGACGAGCTGCAGGACCAGATCGAGCACGCCATCCGCCAGGCGACCGGCGAACGCGTCGACTGGCCGGCCCTGTCCCGCAGCGCCGGCGACGCCATGCCGGTGATCCTGCTCGACGGCTTCGACGAGCTGCTTCAGGCAGCAGGCGTGAGCCAGACCGATTACCTCACGAAGGTGGCACGCTTCCAGCGCCGCGAAGCTGATCAGAACCGGCCGGTCGCCGTGATCGTGACAAGCCGGACCGCGGTCGCCGACCGGGCCAGCGCGCCTGCCGAGACGGTCGCGCTGCGCCTGGAACCCTTCGACGATCAGCGGATCACCACCTGGCTGGACACCTGGAACCACACGAACGCCACGAACCTCGCCTCCCGCCGGTTGTCACCGCTGACACCGCACGCCGTCCTGGCCCACCGCGAGCTGGCCGAACAGCCGTTGCTGCTGCTCATGCTGGCTCTCTACGACGCCGACGGCAACGCCCTCCAGCGCGCCGGCGAGAACCTGCGCACCCACGAGCTCTACGAACGGCTCCTGGGCACCTTCGCGACCCGCGAAATCACCAAACACCGCCCCGGCCTACCGGACCGCGACCTGGAACTCGCGGTCGAGGAGGAGCTGCGCCGCCTCTCGGTGGTCGCGTTCGCCATGTTCAACCGAGCCGCGCAGTGGGTGACCGAAGCCGATCTCGAGACCGACCTCACCGCTCTCTTCGGCCCGGCCACCAGACAGGGCGGCCTGCGCGCCCAGCTGCGGCCCGCCGAGCTGACGCTCGGCAGATTCTTCTTCATCCACCGCGCGCGGGCCTCCCGAGACCAGACCTCCCTGCAGACGTACGAGTTCCTGCACGCCACCTTCGGCGAGTACCTGGTCGCCCGCTTCACCTGGCAGGTGCTTCGTGACATGGCCGCCCGCAGCCAAGCCACAGCGATGTCACTGACCGCCCCACCCTCGGACGACGACCTGCTCCGCGCGCTGCTGTCCTTCCAGCCCCTCTGCTCACGAGGGCCAGTGATCGGCTTCCTCTCCGACCTCGCATCACCAGCTGGGCCGGAGGAACGGTCGGCTCTCCGGGAGTTGTTGATACGGCTGGTCCGCACGGTGAACCACAGCCTGCCCACCCATCGGTTCGCCGACTACCGGCCGGCTACGCCTGGCGAGCCCACGCGATATGCCGCCTACGGCGCGAACCTGCTCCTGCTCATCCTCTGCGTGTCGTCGACCGTACAGGCGAGCGACCTGTTCGAGGGCAGCCTCGACGTGGTCGAGTCATGGCACGACCAGGCCCTTCTCTGGCGTTCCCAGCTCACCAATGAGGGCTGGACCAGCCTGGTCGACACGATCGCCCTGGAAAGGGTCTGGGAGGACTCGCTGCGCGACGTCCGCCTGAGCATCGGCGGGAACGATGTGGTTCCTGTCGTCGATCTCTATTGGACCCTCGATGTCCCACCAGGGAGCACACAGCTGCTGGCGGGAGTCCCGATCTATCACCACACGCACTCGGACAGGCTGCGCAAGAAGGCGTGGTTCCAGTGCAGCATCCAGGACGACCTCGCCCAGCATGCACTGGAACCCCTGGCCCGGGCATTCGGCGCCTCGGTCAATACACTCTTCGCGTTCAGCGAAGACGAGATCCTGGCGGCAGCGAACGTTCTCCTCCAACTGATGACCAATCCGGCACCGGAAACCTATCGACGAGCAGCAAAGGTCACAGAGGCGATCCTCACGCCTTGGCCGTGGAGCGAATCGCTGCGATACGCCACACTTGTTCGCCACCGGCTCAGAGGAGACCCGCAGGTCGACCCGGCGACGGCTGCTCATGTGCTCGCGGCCCTGCGCGAATTGGGATATGCCGACGACATGTGACCGGCGGCATCTCGTAAATGCCGCCGGTCATATGTCGCTGCTACTCGGTGGTGAGAGTGCAGCTGTTCTCGGTGGCGGGGACCTCGGTCACCGTGGTGCCCAGTTGGACGTTCCAGGGGAGCTCGGCTCCGGCGCGCTCGACGCGCACGGTTTCGCCATGCCATTGCACGCTGAAGACCGTTTCGGCTTCTGCTGGGCCGGGGACCGTGACTGTTTGCGTACCGTTGGCGGGTGGTTCGAAGAGGCGCAGGGTGACGCCGTCGCGGTAGTCGTAGTCGGGGCGGTCGACGCGGGCGCCGACCGGGATGGCCGCGCCCGGGCGGACCAGGAGCGGGACGCTGCCGAAGCCGTGCACTTCGTCAACCCAGCGAGGGCCTTCGATGACATCGCCGGTCAGGAAGCTGGTCCAGCGGCCGGCCGGGAGGTAATAGCTGACCTCGCCGGCGGTGCTGAAGACCGGGGCCACCAGCAGGTCACCGCCCAGTAGGTATTGACGGTCCAGGTAGTTCACGGCCGGGTCGCCGGGGAAACCGAGGACCATCGGGCGCATCACCGGCAGGCCGGTTTCGTGCGCTTCGCGGGCGGCGCCGAACAGGTACGGCATCAGGCTGTATTTGAGGTGGGTGAACGACCGCAGGACGTCGGAGGATTCGTCGTCGAAGTTCCACGGGACGCGGTACGACGTGCTGCCGTGCAATCGGCTGTGGGAGGACAGCAGTCCGAAAGCGATCCATCGCTTGAAGACGGCCGGGTCCGGCATCCCTTCGAAGCCGCCGATGTCGTGGCTCCAGAATCCGAAACCGGACGACATCAGGGAAAGGCCGCCGCGCAGGCTTTCCGCCATCGATTCGTAGGTGCTGGAGTTGTCGCCGCCCCAGTGCACCGGGAATTGCTGGCCGCCGACAGTGGCGGAGCGGGCGAAGAGGACCGCCTCACCCTCGCCTTTAGCAGAGCGCAAAACGTCGAAGACGACCTGGTTGTAGATCTGCGTGTAGTAGTTGTGCATCCGCTCCGGGTCGGAACCGTCATGCCAGACCACGTCGGTCGGGACCCGTTCGCCGAAGTCGGACTTGAAGGCGTCGACACCCATCTCGACAAGCACCCGCAATTTGTCCGAATACCAAGCGCGTGCCTCCGGGTTGGTGAAGTCGACAAGGCCCATGCCCGCCTGCCACAGGTCCCATTGGAAGACGTCGCCGTTGGCTCGCTTGACCAGGTAACCCTTCTCCCGGCCCTCGGCGAAGAGCGCGGACCGCTGCGCGATGTACGGGTTGATCCAGAGGCAGACCTTCAGACCCCGTCCGGCGAGGCGTTTCAGCATGCCCGGCGGATCCGGAAAGGTACGCGTGTCCCACTCGAAATCGCACCACGAGAACTCGCGCATCCAGAACGTGTCGAAGTGGAACACGCTCAGCGGCAGATCCCGCTCGGCCATTCCGTCGATGAACGTGTTCACCGTGTCCTCGTCATAGGACGTGGTGAACGACGTGGTCAGCCAGAGCCCGAACGACCAGGCCGGCGGCAGCGCGGGCCGGCCGGTCAGCGCGGTGTACTTGCGGATCACGTCGGCCGGGGTGGGACCGTGAATGATCAGGTACGACAGGCTCTGCCCGGCGACGCTGAACTGGGTCCGGGACACCATCTCCGAGGCAACCTCGAAGGACACCTTGCCCGGGTGGTCGACGAGGACGCCGTACCCGCCGGTGGTGAGGTAGAACGGAACGTTCTTGTACGCCTGCTCGCTGCTGGTCCCGCCGTCCTCGTTCCAGACGTCGATGCTCTGACCGTTCTTGACCAGTGGGCCGAAGCGCTCGCCGAGGCCGTAGACGGTCTCGCCGACTCCAATATCCAGCTGCTCGTGGACAAAGTGCTCGCCAGCAAGAGTGTCGACGACACCCATACCCTTCCAGCCGCTGCCGGTGATCCGCTTGCCATCGACGAGGAAGTCGAGTCCCCAGTGCTCGCCGTCGGAGAATCGCGCGGTCAGCGCACCCGAGGTGAGCGAGACGGCGTCAACGGCGACGTCGACCGGCGAGGACGTAATCGAGAAGTTCGGGAATTGTGCGACTGATCCCTGGAAATGGTCGATGGTGACCCGGATGACGTCCGGTGCCGGCGCGGCCAGCGTGACCGTGATCAGCGGCGCGTTCAGCGTGTCGCCACGGCCCCGCACCGGCTTGGTGGCGGCATAGACGGTCAGCGAGTCCGGCGCCGTCGAACTGTCCACAACATGCGCGGGGTGCAGCACGGTTATCCCGTCCCGCTTACGCCAATAGCCGTCGGTGAACTTCATGAGTGTCCTTTACAAACGATCATTTGATGGCACCGGCGGCGATGCCGCGCGTGAGGGTCCGCTGGAAAAGGAGGAAGAAGAGCATCGCCGGGAGGATGCCGATCAGCGCGGAGGCGCTCGTCGTCGTGGCGTCCATCATGCGATCGCCCTGCAGCACGCCGAGTGCGACCGGAACGGTCTGGTTGTCGTTCGAGATCAGGAAGATCAGCGGCAGGAAGAACTCGTTCCACGTCCAGATGAAGAAGAACGTGAAGAGCACCGCGAGCGTCGGCCGGCTGACCGGCACCACCACCTGCCACAGCGCGCGCCATTTGCCGGCGCCGTCGATCGAGGCGGCCTCCAGCAACTCCTTGGGGAACTCGGAGTAGACCGAGGTCAATAGGTATGTGCCGAACGCACTCTGGATGACCGTGAAGATGATGATGATCGAGATCAGGTTGTCGTAGAGACCGATCTCCTTGCCGATGTAGTACAGCGGGTAGACCAGCACCTCCTGCGGCAACAGATTCGCGACCAGGAAGAACACCAGGAACCAGACCCGGCCTTTCACCTTGCCGATGCCGAGCGCGTAGGCGTTCAGAATCGACAACACGACGCCGAGCACCGCGACGACCAGGCTGGTGATGAAGCTGTTCCAGAGCTTCTGACCGAAATTGACCCGGTTCCAGAAGTCGACGATCCCGTCCCAGTACAGGTGCGTGGGAATCGACAGAGGTCCGCTCGCGGCGTAGTCCGCCGGGCTCTTCACCGCGTTGACCGCGACCACCAGCAGCGGCCCGACCAGCAGAAGAAGCAAAACCACGAGGGCGAACAGCACGACGAATCGCACCGGGTTGCGGTGCTTCGCCGCCTTCGGCGACGGATCTTCGAGGGTACGCGCGGAGGCCGCCGTGGCCACGACGGTCATCGGGTCTCCTCCGCACGGTGCTGCAGCCGCAGGAACAGGAACGCGAGCAGGACGATCAGCACGGTCAGCACCGTGGAGATCGCTGAGCCGTACCCGACCTGGGCTTTCTCGAAGAAGTTCTGGTAGGCGAAGTAGGACGGGACCAGGGTGGCGTTGCTCGGCCCGCCGCCGGTGAGCACAAAGACCTGCCCGAAGATCTTCAATGCGGCGATCGTGGTGGTCACCAGCACGACGTAGAACTCCGGCCGGATCATGTAGACAGTGATCGTGCGGAACCGCTGCCACCAGCTCGCGCCGTCCAGATCGGCAGCCTCGTAGAGCTCCGGGTCGACCCGGGACAGGCCGGCCATGAACATCACGACCGGATAGCCGAGCTGGAACCAGATCATCACGGCCATCACGCTGTACAGCGCGTAGTCCGGATCGCCGAGCCAGTTGCGGGTGAGCCCGCCCAGGCCGATCGACTCCATGATCTTGTTGAGCGCGCCGTAGTCGGGGTGCAGGATCCAGCCCCAGACGATGCCGGTCACCGCGACCGGCAGCACCTGCGGGATGTAGTACCCGGAGCGCAGCGTGCCGGCCCAGCGGTCACCGAACTTCTTGGCGACGTAATCGAAGAGCACCGCGGCCAGGAACAGCCCGAGCAGCGTCGGCACCACGGCCATCGCGAGCACCAGCAGCCCGATGTTGGAGAACGACTGCCAGAAGAGCGTGTCCTGGAAAAGCCTCGTGTAGTTGTCGAAACCGACCCAGCGAGGTGTGCCCACGCCGGTCCATTTGGTGAAACTGACATAGACCGTCATCACCAGCGGAACGACGATCACGGCGAGCGAGGCGAGCACGCCGGGGATCAGGTATATCGCGTAGCCGCGATTCTTGTTCATGGCCGTTCCCTCCGCGAGGCGGGCGGTGGGTCACCCACCGCCCGCGACTCACTCATTTGCCCAGATCGGCCACATTCTCGTTGTACGGCTTGGCGACCTCATCGAGGAACGCATCGGGCGTCTTCGACCCGTTGATCAGGCCCTGCACGCCGGCAACAAGGACGTCGTAGTAACCGGGCGCCGGCCAGTCCGGGTAGAACGCCAGGCCGTCACTGCCCGAGATCTTGTTGAACGTCTCGACCAGTTCCTTGTTCTTGGGATCGGTGATCTGCGAGACGTCCGCCGCGACCGGGACACCACCGGAATTGCCGAGCAGCGCCTGGATCTCCGGCGACATGGTGATGTCGATGAAGTCGTACGCGAGAGCCTTGGCCTTGCTCTTCTCCGGCACGACCCAGAGGTTGCCGCTGGAACCGGGGTGCAGGTTGTTGCCCGGGAAGAGGAAGGTGCCCCACTCGAAGTCCTTGATCTCCTCGGCGAAGCGGCCGTACCACCAGCTGCCGGAGAAGAGGATCGGGAACTTGCCCTGGGTGAACGAGACGCCCATGTCCTCAGCCTTGATGCCGGCCGAGTCCTTGGAGATGTAGCCCTTGCTCACCCAGTCGGCGAACGTCTGGGCGCCATAGGTCAGCTGCGGGCCTTTGAAGTCCACCTTGTTCTTGTAGAGCTGGTAATCGTCGACGAAAGCGCGGTCGGCCTTGGAGAGCGCCAGCTCGTAGAAGATCTGCTGAGCCGGGTACTCGGCGCCGCCAACGGCCAGCGGGGTCACCTTGTTCTGCACGAAGGTGTCCATCACCGTGGTGAACTCGTCGAAGGTGGTGGGCACGGCGAGCTTGTACTTGTCGAAGAGGGCCTTGTTGTAATAGACCATGACGTATTCGCCGTAGTTGGGCACGCCGTAGAACTTGCCGCTGCCCATGATGCCGTCTTCGTCGTACTTGGCGGTGGTCTGCAGGCTCGGGCTCAGCTTGGTGTCCCACCCGCGCTTGGTGGCCTGCTCGCTGAGGTCGGTGAGCAGGCCCTGCTTGGAGAGCAGGCCGGCGGTCGCGTTGCCCTTGTTGTACTCCATCAGGTCCGGGGCGCTGTCCGAGTTGAGGATCATCTGGGCGTTCTGCTGGATCTGCTCGAAGCCCTTCTCCTCGAACTTCACCTCGACGCCGGGGTGATCCTTCTTGAAGATCTCGATCGCCTTGTTCCAGGCGATGCCCATGGCACTGTTCGGACCCTCGTAGTGCCAGAGGGTCAGGGTCTTCGCGTCGGCGCCCTCGGTGGCGTCGTCGCCTCCGCCGCCGCAGGCGGTCAGGACCAGGGACGTAGCCAGCAGCACCGCGGCGATGGCTCGTGATTTGAACACGGATCCTCCCAGGGGGACCGGGCTGGTTTATCAGGGTGGGGTGGGGTCGTCGTCGAAGCGCTTCGACGGATATCTGTCGAAACGCTTCGACGATGGCCTTGCCGGAGACGCTAGGGAACGAGCGCCGTTCATGTCAACGGTGTGACGGCGAGATTTCCGTGCAGCTTTTCCGCTCGACCAGAGTCGGCGCCAGCAGCCGGGTGTATTCCACGGTCCGGCCGTCGAGCAGCCGCATCGCGGTCTCCACGGCCAGCGTCCCGACATCATGGGCGGGGATGTCGATCGATGTAAGGCCGACCGGCATGCTGGTCGCCACGTCCTGCGGGCAGATCGCGACGATCGAGACGTCGTCCGGCACCTTGCGGCCGGTGGCGTGCAACAGGTCGAGCAACGGGCGCAGCGCTTCCTCGTTGTGCACCACGAGCGCGGTCAGATCGGCGAGCTGGGCGTCGATGTCGGCCATGGCGTCGCGTACGCCGGCCGCGCCCGGCTCGCACGGGTGCGTGACCGTGCGCAGGTCCAGCTCGGCGGACGCCTCCAGGAAACCGGCGAGGAACCGGTCGGCGTACGTGGTCTGCCGCCGGTAGACGGCCGGTGACGGTCCGACCAGGCCGATCCGCCGGTGGCCGTGCCCGGCGAGATGTTCCAGCGCGAGCCGGGCGGCCGCCGCGAAGTCCAGGTCGACGCAGGCGATGCCGGTGTGGTCGGACGGCAGCCCGATCAGCACCGACGGCTGCTTGAGCCGGCGTAACGCCGGGATCCGCAGGTCGTCCCGTTCCAGATCCATCAGTATCAACGCGTCCACCATGGTGCTGTGCGCGACGCGTTCCAGCCCGGCCGTGCCCTCGTCCTTGGTCAGCAGCAGAACGTCGTGGTTGTACGCCCGGGCCGCGGTCACCACGGCGGTCGCGAACTGCATGATGACCGGCACGTTGACGTCCACCCGCAGCGGCGCCACCAGGGCGAGCACATTGGTCTTGCTGCTGGCCAGGGCGCGGGCCCCGGCGTGCGGGTGGAAGCCGAGCTCGGCGATGGCGGCCTGGACCCGGGCGCGGGTCTCGGCCGAGATCGGGCGGCGGCCGCTCAGAACGTACGACACCGTGCTGGGCGAAACCCCGGCCGCCCGGGCGACGTCGTTGATCGTCGGCACTGCGCCTCCCCAAGTCGCCCGGTCCTTTGCCAAGACCGCTCCCCTCGTCGATCCTACTGATCACCGAGGTGCGTGGCCGCCACGCACCTCGGTGACCACCTCAGCGGATGGTGAACGCCGCCAGGCGCAGGCCGGGGCTCGGCACCAGGTAGACGTCGTGGCGGCCGCTGACGGGCCGCAGTGTCGCGGTCGCCGACGCGTACTCATAGATGCCGCCGGTGTCGCTCAGCGTGGCCGTACCGAGCAGGCGCCCGGCGGGCGAACCGAGCCGGACCTCGACGGAGCCGGCGCCGGACGCCCGGACCGTGAGGGATCTGCCGCCGCGGAGCGCGGCGTCGCGGAAGCCGATCCAGTCGCCGGCCGTGCTCGCGCCGACCACCGTGCCGCGTTCCTTGGTCTCGTCGAGAAGTTTGACGCCGGCGTACACGTCGAAGGTCTCCGCCCTCGTCTCTTCAGTGAGGTCCCGTGCGGGGATGGTCTCGCCCCGGACGGCGAGGGTCGCCCGCGCCCGGATGTCGCTCGACGACGAGCCGAGGAGGATGTCGTGCACCGAGTTCTCGACCACCCAGCGTTGCCGGGTGACGTCCCACCTGGCCAGGTCTCTCCTGTCGAGCGTGAGGGTGACCGTCGTGGATCTCCCGGGTGCCAGATGGACCTTCTGGAAACCGCGCAGCTGCTTGGCCGGCGTGACGTCGCGCGAGGTGCGCTGATGGGTGTAAAGCTGCATGACCTCGTCACCGGCCTTGCTGCCGGTGTTCGTGACGGTCACGCTGACCGTGCCGTTGGTGATCTTCACGTTGCCGTACCGGAATTTCGTGTAGGACAGCCCGTGGCCGAACGGGTAGAGCGGCTTCTCGTCGCTGTACAGATAGGTCTGCCCGGTCGTGATGATGTCGTACTGGTTGAGGTCGGCCGGCAGCTGCGCCTCCGAGCGGGGCCAGGTCTGTGTCAGCCGGCCCGACGGGTTGACGCTGCCGTACAGCACGTCGGCGATCGCGTGCCCGGTCTCGGCGCCGGCGTGGGTGGTCCAGAGGATGCCGGGCACGTGCTGCTGCGCCCAGGTGATCGACTGGGGATAACTGCTCTGCAGGACCACGACGGTGTTCGGGTTCGCCCGGCGGACCGCCCTGATCAGGGATTCCTGGCGCTCGCCGAGGCCGAGGCTGGTCCGGTCGTGAACCTCGCGGCCGGCGACGAACGGGTCGGTGCCGACGACCACGACGGCGGTTTTCGCTTTCTTCGCCGTGGCGGCGGCCTGCGCGACCCCGTCGACAAGCAGCTCCTTGCTGAACCGTGCCGCGCCCGCCGCGGTGGCCGACCCGAGCGCCAGGTTGCCGTCGGCGCCCACGGTGACGTACGTGTTGGCGCCGAACCACGGCTCCTGCGTCTCGTAACCGGCGTAGTGCAGGACGACCGTGCCATCGCTCTGCTCCTCGACCTTGAACTGCTGCTGGACGAACCAGCCGGTCGGGTTCTCCTCGACGGTGACGAACGGCCCCCAGCCGTAACCGAGCAGCTTGCCGTTCGCGACGCTGCGCAGGGTCGAGACCCCGTCACCCCAGTCCACGCTGTCGAATTCCGAGGCCGTGGTCTTCTCGCCCAGGCCGGCCGGGCCGTCGGTGGCGTTGAGATAGCGGCCGGTGGTGACCTCCTTCAACGCGATCCGGTCGGCGCCGAAACTGGTGGTGACTTCTTTCGCCCGCTCAGTGATGCCGTCGAGGGCCGTGACCTGGTACGGGAGCTGTCCGCCGTACCAATCGGTGTAAAGCTTGTCGGCGAGAGGACCGACCACCGCGACGTCACCGCCGGGCTTGAGCGGTAGCAGGTTCTTGTCGTTCTTGAGCAGAACGGCCGCTTCGGCGGCGGTCTCCCGCGCGAGCGCCCGATGCGCCGGGCTGTCGATCACGTCGGCCGTGATGCCCGCGTGCGGCCCGCCGTCCGGGTCGAACTCGCCGAGCCGGAACCGGATGCTCAGGGCGTTGCCGGCCGACTCGTTGATCTCAGACTCGGTGAGCAGCCCCTGCTGGAGGGCTTCGTTGATCGCGGTCACGGTCGGGACGGCGTTCGTGTCGTTGACCGTGAAACTGTCCAGGCCGGCCTTCAGCAGTGCGGCGTTCGCCTCGGCCTGGGTCGCGAAATAGGCCTGCGAACCGGTCAGGTTGGTCGGCGCCCAGGCGTCACTGACATTAAAAAGGCGCTGCTCACTCCACTCCCGGACCAGGGTTCCCAGATCAGGATCAACCGTCGCGGGGCGGCCGTTGATCAGGTTGTACGAAGCCATCACGCCGGTGGCGGCGCCGTTCTCCAACGCCAATCTGAACGGTGCCCGGTCATATTCGTTGAGCACCCGCTGCGGGACGTTCGACGAGGTCACGTCACGTTTCGCCTCGTTGTTGTACGCGGCGTAATGCTTCAGCGTCGGCGCCGTCTTCAGATGATCAGGATCGTCGCCCTGCAGGCCCTGCCCGTACGCCGTGGCGATCTCCCCGGAGAGCAGCGGGTCCTCCGAGTAACCCTCCTCGTTGCGGCCCCAGCGAGGGTCCCGCAGCAGGTTGACCACCGGCGCCCAGGTGTTCAGGCCCCAGACCACCGGGTCCTGCGCGTGGAAACCGCGCAGTTCGTCGCCGACCGCCGAGCCGACCCGTTTCAGCAGCTCCGGGTCCCAGGTGCTGGCGAGGCCGACGGCCTGCGGAAAGACCGTCGCGGTGGCGTCGATCTTCGCGCCGTTCTGGGGGTAACTGTTCGACCAGGCCACACCGTGCAGCGCCTCGGTGCCGGACTTGAACACACCGAGGCCGAGACGCGGGATGGCCGGCTGGTACTGGTGCAGCAGGGAGATCTTCTCGTCGAGCGTGAGCCGGCCGACCAGGTCGTCGATCCGGGTGACAAGGGGCAGGCTCGGGTCACGGAACGGGTAAGCGGGATCGGCGGCTGCGGCTGCGCCGGGCGCGAGAGGCACGACCAGCAGAGCGGTGGCGAGGACGGCCAGACCGCGTTTGCGCATGGTGGTCTCCATCGTGAGAAACGGCATGACTGAATGGCGCTCCAAGGTGGATCATCGAAGCGCTTCGACGGTGGGGTCACCATAGATCTCGGTTGATGCGACAGGCAACCGTCATCCGCAGCTTTCCGGAAATGCCGCGGTAACAGAGATCGGGGCTGGAGGAGAATGGGTCCGTGCGAATCATCGTGATCGGCGGCGACGCGGCCGGAATGTCAGCGGCCGCGCAGGCTCGTAAACGGCGCAAGGCGGACGACCTGGAGATCCTCGCGTTCGAGCGGGGCGATTTCACGTCCTACTCGGCGTGCGGGATCCCGTACTGGATCGGCGGCCTCGTCGACGGGCCCGACGCATTGATAGCCCGAGATCCGGCGGCCTTCGCCGAGGTCGGCATCACCGTGCACACGGGGCACGAGGTGACCGGAATTGATCTGTCAGCGAGGACCGTGACGGTGCGATCGGCCGACCGGGAGTTCAGCGAGGGCTTCGACGAACTGGTCTACGCAGCCGGCGCTGTTCCGGTGCGGCCGAAGTGGGCCGCGGTTCCGGTGCGCGGCGTCTTCGGGATGCAAACCCTGGGCGACGGCGCGGCCGTGGAGGCCTGGATCGCGGAGACGTCGCCGAAGAACGCCGTGGTGATCGGCGCCGGCTACATCGGCGTGGAAATGGCCGAGGCGCTGCTGCGGCGCGGCCTGTCGGTCACCCTGGTCGAGCAGTCGCCGCAGCCGATGTCGACGATCGACCCGGACATGGGCGCGCTGGTCGCGAAATCCATCGAGTGCATGGGGATAACGCTGCGCACCGGAGTGACAGTCGAGTCGCTGGAGTCCGATATCGATCAGATCAAAGCGGTGGTCACCGACGCCGGGACGCTGCCGGCCGACCTGGTGATTCTCGGTTTGGGCGTCCGGCCCAACACCGAACTGGCCACTGCAGCCGGGATTCCGCTCGGCGCTACCGGCGGTCTCGCCACGGACCTGCGGCAGCGGGTGACCGGCCCGTCCGGGCTGGTCGAGGGCGTCTGGGCGGCCGGTGACTGCACCCAGGTGCTCAACCGGGTGAGCGGGCGGCAGGTGCACGTCCCGCTCGGCACCCATGCGAACAAGCAGGGCCGGGTGGCCGGGATCAACCTCGGCGGCGGGTACGCCACGTTCCCCGGCATCATCGGCACCGGCATCACCAAGATCTGCGACCTGGAGGTGGCCCGGACCGGCCTGTCCTCAAAAGAGGCCGACGCGGCCGGCTACCGATACGTCACCGCCACGGTCTCGTCGACGAACCGCGCCGGATACATGCCCGGCGCCGACCCGATGACGGTGAAAGTCATCGCCGAAAAAACCAGCGGCCTGCTTCTCGGCGCCCAGATCGTCGGCAAGGCCGAAGCCGCGAAACGCATCGACGCGTTCGCGGTGGCCGTCTGGAACCGGATGACGGTCACCGAGATGACGGCTCTCGACCTGGGCTACGCGCCGCCGTTCGCGCCGGTCTGGGACCCGGTGCTGATCGCAGCCCGCAAGGCCGACGAGGCGCTCTGAGCCAGGGCCGCTGCCGCTTTATGCCGGGGGCCGGTTCAAGCGGGGGCCGCTTCAAGCCGGGGCCGCTTCAAGCCGGGGCCGCTTCAAGCCGGGGCCGCTTCAAGCCGGGGTGCGGAGGCCGGCCAGGACCATGTCGAGGTAACGGCGGGTCAGGCCGGCCCGCTCCCCCGGGCTCGCGTGCACGGTGGCCGCGAAGACCACCCCGCACATCAGCCGGACCACGTCCTGGCTGGTCAGATCCGCCCGGATCGCGCCGCTCGCCTGCGCCCGGTCGAGCAACTCCCCCGAGGCGGCATTGAGGCGGCCGACCAGCTCGGCCGTCTCCGGCAGCGCGTGCGTTCCCGCGGCGAAGACCGGCTGCACGGACGCGTCGGCCAGCTGGATGTCGATGCCGGCCAGGAGAAACCCGGCGAACGCGTCCCCGGCGTCGTCCGCGCTCAGAGCACGGTTCGCCGCGGTCACCAAGTTTTCCAGACCCGGCCGGGCAACGGTCTCCAGCAGCGTCTCGGTCGTGGGGAAATGCCGGTAGACCGTGGCCACTCCGATCGACGCCTCGCGGGCGACGTCGTTGAGCCGCAGCGGCACCCCGTCGTCCACGAACCGCCGGCCCACGTCGACGATCTGCTGCCAGTTGCGGGCCGCGTCCTTGCGCAGCGGTACGGAAGTCACGTGAGAAGGATAAACGGATAACCCATCCACATCATGTTACGTTGAAACGGATAACCCATCCGCTTCAACGGGAGCCCTCATGGAATCCATCGACGTGGCCGGACGGCCTCGCACCTACACGCTGGTCACCCCGGACGGCGGCGACTACGACCGCCTGCTGATCGTCTTCCACGGCTCCACCCAGAACGCCGGGATCTTCCGCCGGTTCACCGGCAACGCGTTCGACCGCCTGGACCGGACCGCCGTGGCCTACCTCGACGGGTACCGGGGTAACTGGAACGACGCGCGCAGGCTCAGCAGCACACCGGCCCGGCTCGCCGGCGTCGACGACGTGGCGTTCACCGAGGCGATCGTGAAACGGTTCGGCGACGGCCGCGAGACCATCGCCGCCGGGTACTCCAACGGCGGCGGCATGGTGATCCGGCTCCTCCACGAGCGCCCCGACCTGCTGGCCGGCGGCGCGATCATCGCGGCCCAGCAGCCCGCGCCGGACAACTTCCTGCTGTCCGGAACGCCGGCGCTGCCGGTCGTACCGAAGCCGGTGCTCCTGATTCATGGAACCAAGGACCGGATCATTCCGTACGGGGGCGGGCGGATGGCCGCGTGGGCCCGGTTCGCGTTCCGATCGGGCGGCGCGTTGCTGTCCGCCCCCGAGACGGCGGCCTACTTCGCCCGGCGCAACGGGATCACCACCGATGCGGTCACCACCATCCTCCCGCACGCGGCCGACCGAACCTCGGCCAGCCGAACCTCGGCCAGCCGGACGGGCCGGACCTCAGCGGGCCGGACGGGCCGGACGACGGTGAGCCGGACGGATTACGCGCAGGACGGCCGCCCGCCGGTCACCCTGTTCACCGTGCACGGCGGCGGGCACACGATCCCGGGCCCCACACCCTCCCCCGCCCTGATGGGCCGGACCGCGACAGACCTGCACGCGGCCACCGCCATCGCGGAGTTCTTCGGCCGCTGACCGCGCCGGGCCGGTCAGCGGAGGTGGACCAGGACGGCCGGAGTCTCCTGGCCGGTCCAGCAGGCGCTCAGGACACCCTTGTCGGCGGGGTCGACAACGATCAGCGGAACCCGGTTCACGTTCAGCGTCACCGTAGCCGTGGAGATCACTGTCGGGTCGCCGTCCCGGTGGCCGGTGATCTCGGTGGCCGGTGCGACCTCCGCCCCGCTGCCGGTCAGCTTCAGGTCGACCTCGCGGCTGACCCGCCCGCCGTCCACCTCGAACTCTTCCACGGCCTCGTTACCGGCTGTCCGGATCACCTCGACGAGCGTAGAGACGTAAACCGGATCGGCCGTGCCGTCGTAGACCCAGCGTTTGCCCAGCACCGAATGCTCGGTCACACCGATCAGGTGCTCCTCGGCACCGTCGAGTGGCGCACCCCGATAGGTCACCGGGACGTGCAGCACCGGCCCTTCCCCGGCACGGACCAGCAATGTCTCGACGCCGACCTCGCCGGCCGGGTCGTCGAAACGCGCGGCCGCCACCCGGGTCAGCGGGCCGTCACCGGCGTACCAGGGGCGGGCCGGCAGCCAGGCGGCGAGCAATTCCAGCTTGGTCGGAGTGATGTGTGCCTTGTGGAGAAGAGCCATGCTGGCAGCGTAGTCACCGCGAGGCCGGGCCGGCACGCCGCCGCGCACCGGCCCGGCCAAGCACCTGATGTCAGGCGGGCAGACCACCGACCTGGGTGTTCACCCAGGCACGGATGGACGGCAGGTCACCGTAGATCGACGGCGCGGTCGCGCAGACCGAGCTGTTGTTTCCGGCCCGGCTGGTGACGCCGATCAGCGCCCAGCGGCCGCTGACCTGCCGGACCTGCGGCCCGCCGGAGTCGCCGTAACAGGCGCCGGCGTTGCCGTTGGTGTTGTTGGTGCAGATCTCGTACGCGGCGTCGATGCCGGAGCAGCGGCTGTCCGCCACGATCGACGTGTTCAGCTCGTTGGCGACCACCGGGGCTGATCCGCATCCGCGCTGCGGGCAGGTCTGCCCCCAGCCGATGATCCGGGTGGCGGTGCCGACCGCGCCGGACGCCGTGGGGATCGAGGCGGGCGCGTGGGACACCGAGGACGCCAGTTCGAACAGCTTCACGTCGATGCGAGGGTGGGTGACGGCCCGCCGGACCGAGACCACCGTGCCTCCGCTGCTGCGGTTGATGCTGCCGACCCGGACCGTCGAGGGTGTCGGGCAGTGTGCCGCGGTGACCGCCCAGTTCGCCTTGATGAGCGAGCCGGTGCAGCCGGAGACGTAGACCATGAACGAGTAGTTCTCGCTGGCGGGCTGGCCGCCGACGACCAGTGGACCGACGTCGGGATCGCTCGCGAGGGCCGCGGTGGCCGGCGCGAACAATCCGGCGACGGCTACGGCGACAACGAGGAGCATCCGGGGAACGGAGCGCATGCGTTCGTCCTTTCTGCCTGACGGGGGAACGGGCTGTTGCCCGGCCCGACGGTAGCCAGAAAGTGACGAACGTCGATACATCTCAGGCGGGGCCTATCGCTGGAGGATGACCCCGCCCCGGAGGAGGAAGAACTACAGCCCCATGTCCTTCGCGATGATCATCTTCATCACCTCGGACGTGCCGCCGTAGATCCGGTTGACCCGGTTGTCGGCGTAGAGGCGGGCGATCGGGTACTCGTTGATGAACCCGTAGCCGCCGTGCAGCTGCAGGCACCTGTCGATCACCCGGTGCGCCACCTCGGTGCAGAACAGTTTCGCCGACGCCGCCTCGGCGGCGGTCAGCTCACCCTCGTCGAGCGCCTCCAGGGCCCGGTCGGCCACCGCCTGCGCGGCGTCGACCTCGGCCTGGCACGCGGCCAGCTCGAACTTGGTGTTCTGGAACGATGCCACGGCCTGGCCGAAGACCTTGCGCTCCTGGGTGTACTGCTTGGCGAACCGTACTGCCGCCGCGGCCTGCGCGTACGCGCCGTAGGCGATCGACAGGCGCTCCTTGGGCAGGTTCTTGCCCAGGTAGGAGAAGCCCTTGTTCTCCTCGCCGAGCAGGTCCTCGACCGGAACCTTCACGTCGACGAACGCCAGCTCGGCGGTGTCCGAGGTACGCAGACCGAGCTTGTCCAGCTTGCGGCCGACCGAGTAACCGGGCAGCTTCGTGTCGACGACAAGCAGCGAGATGCCGTGCCGGCGGTCCTCGGGCAGCGACGCGGCGGTCCGCGCGCAGACGATCACCTTGTCGGCGTGCACACCGCCGGTGATGAAGGTCTTGGCGCCGTTCAGCACGTAATGCGTGCCGTCCTCGGAGAGACGCGCCGTGGTGCTCATGCCGGCCAGGTCACTGCCGGTGCCCGGTTCGGTCATCGCGATCGCGTACATCGCCTCGCCGGAGACGAAGTCGGGCAGCCAGCGGCGCTTCTGCTCCTCGGTGGCGAGCTGCAGAAGGTACGGCAGACAGAGCGCGACGTGCGCGCCGGACGCCCCGAACGACACACCGGCCCGGGTGGTCTCCTCGGTCTGGATGGCGGCGAACTTGAACGAGTCGATGCCGGCGCCGCCGTACTCCTCGGGCACCTCGATGCCGAACAGGCCCAGCTCGGCGAGCTTCTTGTAGAAGTCGCGCGGAACCTCGCCGGCCACGAACCACTCGTCGTAGTTCGGTACCACCTCGGCCTCGATGAACGTCCGCAGCGTCTGCCGGAACGCCTCGTGGTCTTCGTTGAAAACTGAGCGACGCATAGAAAAGATCCCCTATTAAAGTCGGCGTCCGCCGTCGACATAAATGGTCTGTCCGGTGATGAAGGAAGCCGCGTCACTCGCCAGAAACGCGACAACGTTCGCGATGTCGGAAGGCTGACCCACCCGGCGCAGCGGGGTGATCTCGGCGGCCTTGGCCTGCATGTCCTCGGCGGCGATACCGACCCGGGCCGCGGTCGCGTCGGTCATCTCGGTCACGATGAAGCCGGGCGCCACAGCGTTCACGTTGATGCCGAACGGCCCGAGCTCCATCGCGAGCGTACGCGTCAAACCTTGGATCCCGGCCTTCGCGGCGGCGTAGTTGGCCTGCCCACGGTTGCCCAGCGCGGAGACGCTGGACGTGTTGACGATCTTCCCGGACCGCTGGGGCACCATGTGCCGCTGCGCCGCCCGGCTGCACAGGAACGCGCCGCGCAGGTGCACGTTCATCACGATGTCCCAGTCCGACGAGGACATCTTGTGCAGCAGGTTGTCCCGCAGCACCCCGGCGTTGTTGACCAGCACGTCGACGCTGCCGAACTCCCCGGCGACCTTGTCGACGACCGCGTCGACCTGCGCCTCGTCGGCGACGTCGCAGGAGAACGCGACAGCAGTGCCGCCGGACTCCCGGATCTGATCGGCAAGCGCGGTGCCGGCCTCCAGCGACAGGTCCAGAACGGCGACTGCCGCACCCTCGGACGCGAGCTTGACGGCGGTTGCCGCGCCGATACCCCGCGCGGCTCCGGTGACGATGGCTACCCGACTCAACACGTACCCCCTCAGAACGCGCTGATCCCGGTCAGCGCACGGCCGATGAGCAGTTTCTGGATCTGACTGGTGCCTTCGTAGAGCGTGGTGACGCGGGCATCGCGCATGGCCTTGCCGACCGGGAACTCGTCGACGTACCCGTACCCGCCGAACACCTGGATCGCCTGGTTCGCGGTCTTCACGGCGGACTCGGTGGCGAACAGCTTGGCCATCGAGGCCTCGGTGCGGAACGGCAGACCCCGGTCGACCAGGTCGGCGGCCCGCCAGACCATCAGCCGGGCGGCGTCGGTCTCGACCGCCATGTCGGCGAGCATCTCCTGCACCAGCTGGTAGGAGGCGATCGGCTTGCCGAACTGGGCGCGCTCCTTCGCGTAGGCGACGGAGGCCTCCAGGCAACCGCGGGCCAGGCCGACCGAGCCGGAGGCCACGGCGATCCGGCCCTTGTCGAGGGCCGACATCGCGATCTTGAAGCCGCCGCCTTCTGCGCCGAGCAGATCAGCCTCGGTTACGCGTACCCCATCGAAGTTGATCTCGGCTGTCGCCTGACCGCGCAGGCCGAGTTTCCCCTTGATCTCGCGCCGGGCAACGCCCGGCGCGTCGGTGGGCACCAGGAAGGCGCTGATCCCTTTCGGTCCAGGCCCTCCGGTACGCGCAAAGACCAGCACGACCTGGGCCCAGGTCCCGTTGGTGATGAAAATCTTCTCGCCGCTGATCAGCCAGCCGTCGCCGTCGGGCACGGCCCGGGTGGTCAGATTACCGGCGTCGGAGCCGGTGCTCGGCTCGGTGAGACCGAAACAGCCCAGCGTCTCGCCGGAGCACAGCCCCGGCAGCCACCGCTGTTTCTGGGCGGTCGTTCCATAGGCCTGGATGTTCTTCGCGACCAGGCCCAGCGAGACCGACACGATGCCGCGCACCGACGTGTCGCCGCGACCCAGCTCCTCCATCATCAGGATGTAGGAGAGGAAGTCGCCGCCCGAGCCGCCGAACTCCTCAGCGATGCCGAGTCCGAGAAAGCCCAGATCGCCGAGCTTGCCGACGATCTTCAGGTCGACCTGCTCGGCACGATCCCAATCGGTCACGTGCGGGACGACCTCACGGTCCACCCAGTCCCGGGCCAGGGAGCGGAACTGCTCCTGCTCGTCCGTCAGGCCGAGATCCACGGCGCCTCCCGGAAGAAGTAAAACTAACGCTGTCAGGTTTCAAGTCGGATGCTAACTTAACACCGTTAGATAAAACAACGGAAGGAGCCACATGGCGCGGCCGACCACCCCGTTGCTGAGCCAGGCCGGCATCCGCGCGGCGGCGCTCGAGATCATCGACCGGGACGGCCTCGACGGGCTCAGCATGCGCAAACTCGCCACCGCGCTCGGTGTCAGCGCGCCCGCGCTCTACTTCCACTATCCGACCAAGGAGCAGCTGCTCGACGACGTGGCCAGCGAGATCATGGAGAAGGTGGACGTCAGCGCGTTCACGCTCGGTTGGCGGGAGGGCCTGCTCGGCTGGGCGCGGTCCTATCGCGCGGCGCTCGCCGGCCACCCGAACATCGTGCCGTTCCTGGCCCGCGGCCCCGGCCAGCGCGACGCCTCACTGCGCCGTGCCGACGCCATCCACGGCGGCCTGGTCACCGCCGGCTGGCCGGCCCGGGAGGCCACGATGATCGGAGCCTCCACGAAATACCTGGTGGTGGGCGCCGCGATGGGCTCGTTCTCGCGCGGTTTCGTCGACGACGTGCAGGTGTACCTGGACCGGTACCCCGCGCTCGGCGACGCGCACCGGCTGCGCGAACACGCCGACGCCGTCGACCGGGACAGCTTCGAGTTCGCCCTCACCATGTTCGTCGACGGCCTGGCCGCCCGGCTGACCGCCGGCCCGTAGATCCAGGTAAGCACCACCCGCATGTCCACCCCGCGGGTCTCGCCATCCGTGGAGCGGTAGCGGGTTGGGGCGGCGTTTGGGTTGGTTGGTAGCTTGTGGTGCCGCTCTGCCACCACAGCGGGGGAAACAGTGCAGATCTTGCGGAGTTCGGCGAACCGTTTGCGCGTAACTCCACAAGATCGGCCAAGCGGGGCGCCTCGCCGGACCGCGAACAGCGAAACCCGAGCGACCCCAACTCACCAAGACCTCAGACGAAATCAGTCGGCCGGCTTCCAGCCGAGCACCGGACCCAGCGACTGGGCCATATCCGTCAGGATCTGCACGTAGTCCTCGTGCTCGAACGTGAACGGCAGCGCGAACGCCACCTCGTCGATCTCCTGGAACGCGGCATGCGCCGTCAACCGCGAGGCGATCTCTTCGGACGAACCGACCAGGTCGGGCGCGAACATCATCCGGGCAGGCCCCTGCGGAGCCTGAGTACGCGGCAGCCGCTTCTCCGCGTAAGCCGCATACTTGGCCTTCTGCGACGCCGTCGCGCTGTCGGTCGGGATGACGACCAGGCCCTGCGAGACCCGACCCGCCGGGTGCGCCGCCCGGAACGCCCGCACGTGCGACAGCTGGATCTGCTCGAAGTCCTCCGACTCCTCGGCTTTCACCACGCTGCTGGTCAGGAAGTTCATCCCGTGCTCACCGGCCCACTGCGCCGACCGCAGGCTGCCGCCGCCGTACCACAGCCGGGACGCGAGCCCGGGTGAGTGCGGCTGCACCCGGTGGGAGAACTGCTCGAACCCGACCGTGCCCTGGAAATCGGTCACGTGCTCACCACGGACGGCGGCGAGAAAACGCTCGACCCGGGTGTAGCTGAAGTCCTCCACCGAGGCGGAGTCGGGGTAGAGCGCGTCCTTCACCTGCTCGTACTGCATCGGCGGGCCCACGCTGATGCCCGGATTGAGCCGCCCACCGGACAGGATGTCGACGGTGGCCAGGTCCTCGGCGAGGCGCAGCGGATTTTCCCAGCCGAGCGGGGTGACCGCGGTGCCCAGCTCGATCCGGCTGGTCCGCTGGGTGGCGGCGGCCAGCACCGCGACCGGCGACGAGATGCCGAACTGCAGGTGGCGATGCCGCAGCCAGGCGCTGTCGAATCCGAGACGCTCCCCCAGCTCGATGATCTCCAGCGTGGACTCGTGGCCCCGGCCCGGGTCTGCCTCGTCGAACAGCCCGATCGTGAGAAATCCCAGCTTGCGCAGCATGATTCTCACCCTATCGCCGGCAATCCCCGCCCGTCAGATAGGAGTTACGAAGACCACTGGTACAGAATGTTCCTCACATCGCCCGGAACAGCGCCCGCTACCCTGGGCGGATGCCGAGCGCCCTGCACCCCGACCGCCCGCAGAGCCGGACCCGCGCATATCTGTTGATCCTGACGGTGGTCGCGCTGCTCCTGGCCCTCGGCGCGGCGGTCGCGATGGCCCGCGGCAACGATCAGGCGAGCACCTGGGTGAGCCCGTCAGCGGCGCCGGCTTCAGCGTCACCAAAGCCGGAGGAAAAGCCGCTGGAGGCGTCCAAACCGCCGAAGGACCTCCCGGTGATCACCTACGCGGAAGGCCCCCAAGGACTGCCCGAGGACCCCGGCGCCACCAGCCTCGACGTGCCGACCGAGGCACTGCGCCCGGCCACGAAGATGGCGCTTTACGACGAGCCCGGCGGCGAACCCCGCGCCTACCTCCCGCCGAAGATCAGCGGCCTGCCGACGGTCGCCCCGATCGTGGCCCGCGACAACGGCTGGGTCGCGGTGCTCGCCCCGTCGTCGAACCGGCGGATCGGCTGGGTGCCCGAGGACGGCTGGACCCCGGAGCCGCTGGGCGACCACATCGTTGTCGACCTCAGCGAACACCGCCTCACCTGGCTGCGCGAGGGCGAGGAACAGCAGTCGTGGGAGGTGTCCGTCGGATCGAAGGCCACACCCACGCCACTCGGCCGCACCTACGTGATGGGGACGACCACCACGAACGGCGCGATTTACGAGGGGCTCGACGCGCTGGTGCTCGGCACCGTGCCGGAGAAGAAGGAGAACCTGGCGGCGTCGCTGCGGGGAGCGCACACCGCCATCCACGCGTGGTCGCGCACGAGCGCCTTCGGCCGCAGCGTGTCCAACGGCTGCGTCCGCATGCCGGCGGCCGCACAGCGAGCACTCCTGGACACTGTCGAACCGGGAACGCCGGTCCTGGTCGTCGCCTGACGCACCCGAGCCTGCCGCACCCGAGCATGACGGCGCACACTGGCTCGCGGGCCCGGCACGCTCCGCTGCAATTCCTTGCGCGCCTCGTCGAGCAGCTCCGGCAGCGGCAGCCCCAGCGCGCGGCAGATCGCGGCCAGCACCTCGGACGACGCCTCCTTGGTGCCGCGTTCCACCTCGGAGAGATAGGGCAGCGAGACGCCTGCGGCCTCGGCGACGTCACGCAGCGTGCGGCCTTGAGCCTGGCGGACTCTCCGTAACACGGATCCGATCACCCTGCGCAGCAGTGCCATGTTCGTCTCCTCCGTGGCCGGGCCGTGGAGTGCCATCATCGCCCATCGGTGCTACCGTTGCTGACAGCAGATCCCGGTGCGGGCGTTCCAGCCCCCGATGATCAGCCTTCTTTCCCTCGCGTTTCTCATGCGCGAGCACTCAGATCCTTTCGAGGAACTCCTTTTTCGAGGAACCCATGACCCAAACTGCCGTGCGCCCGTCCAGGGCGAAAACCACCGGTTTCTACCAACTCACCCCTATCCACCCCACCGAACGTCTCCGCCTGGAGACCGACAATCTCACCACCCGCGTGATCGACCTGGTCATGCCGATCGGCAAGGGTCAGCGCGCCCTCATCGTCGCGCCACCCAAGGCCGGAAAGACCACCGTTCTGCGCCAGATCGCCGACGGCATCACCCGCAACCACCCCGAGTGCCATCTGATGGTCCTGCTGATCGGCGAACGACCGGAAGAGGTCACCGACATGCGCCGCACGATCCACGGCGAGGTGATCGCCGCGACCTTCGACCGCGCACCGAAAGAACACACCGAGATCGCCGAACAGGCCATCGAACGCGCCAAGCGCCTCGTCGAACAGGGCCGCGACGTCGTCCTGCTCATCGATTCCATCACCCGCCTGGGCAGGGCTTACAACCTCATCGCGCCGGGCAAGGGACGTACTCTTTCGGGCGGCCTGGACGCATCCGCCCTGCATCCGCCGAAACAACTGCTCGGCGCCGCCCGCAACATCGAGAACGGCGGCTCCCTCACGATCATCGCGACAGCCCTGACCGAAACCGGCTCCGCGATGGACGGCCTGATCTTCGAGGAGTTCAAGAGCACCGGCAACGCCGACCTCAAACTCGACCGCTCGCTCGCCGAGGCGCGCATCTACCCCGCGATCGACATCGCCGCCTCCGGCACCCGCCACGACGAGGCCCTGCTCCCACCCACCGAACTCGCCGTGATCGCCCAGGTCCGCCGCGCCCTCACCGGCCAGGATCGCCGCGACGGCATGCAACAGCTGCTGAAGCAGCTGCGCACAACCCCGACAAACTCCGCCTTTCTGCACCGCGTCAAGGCCACCATGGCGTACGCGTAACCGGCGCTCACCGGTCAGCAGAAGGCGTCCACGCCACCCGCCCGCAAAGGCATGGCGACACCCTTGTCCCCCTGGGTTCCCGCGCTCCCCGATAGGCTTCGGTGATGGCCGTCGAGGACGTGGTCCGCGAGCTGCTCACCGTGATTCCGGTGGGCTGCACCTGGCTGCTGCCGGTGCACGACGGCGACGAACTGGTGGATTTCCGCGTCGCCGCGACCAGCGCCCAGGTCTCCGACATCCAGGGCCGTGGCACCCAGCGGATCAACGAACTGATCAGCGAGCTCTATCCGTCCATGGTGGGC
The DNA here is from genome assembly GCF_050955685.1 of Actinoplanes sp. CA-015351. Lineage (NCBI taxonomy): Bacteria > Bacillati > Actinomycetota > Actinomycetes > Micromonosporales > Micromonosporaceae > Actinoplanes > Actinoplanes sp. CA-015351. The sequence continues at coordinate 3,202,433 of NZ_CP192102.1, read as the reverse complement.
GGACCGCTCTGGCATCTGTACGGTGACGTGCTGCGCAGCGGCGAACCCGGCCGGCTCGACGAGTTCCGTTACGAGGAACGTCAGCCCGGTGTCGTCGCCGAGTCCCGCTTCGAGATCAGCGTCCACCGCGTGCTGGGCGGCCTGCTGGTCTGGTGGGAACGGGTCGACGAACATCAGCGCCGGCTGGAGCGTACCGAACTGCTCGGCAGCCTCGGCTGGTCCGAGTTCGACCTGGCCACCGGCCGCACCGACTGGTCACCGGGGATGTACCGGATCTTCGAGCGTGACCCCCGGCTCGAACCGCTCACCCGCACCGCACAGGCGGCCGCGATGCTGCCCGAGGACCGCGGCCTGGCCGAGGCCGCGTGGCAGACCCTGGACACCGGCTCCACCTCGGACGTGACGGTCCGATTCCAGGTCGGCAACGCGGTGAAACACCTGCGCATCCTGTCCGACATCGCCCACGACGTCGCCGGTACCCCGGTGAAGATCTACGCGGTGGTGCAGGACGTCACGGCCCGGGTGGATTCGCGTACCGAGATCGAGCAGCTCAGCGACAAGTTGCGAACCCGTGAGCTGACGGCGCTGGCCGAGCACCGCCTGGCCGGCCAGCTGCAACGCATGATCCAGCCGGTGCCGGAAACACCGTTCAAGCTGGACGGCCTGGAGGCGATGGTCAGCTACCTGCCGGCCGAGAGCACGATCCAGGTCGGCGGCGACTGGTACCACGCGCAGACCCTGCCGGACGGCCTGGTCGTCCTGGCGATCGGCGACGTGGCCGGCCACGGCCTGGAAGCGGCCAACGGCATGGCCCACCTGCGCTTCGCCCTGATGGCCTGGCTGTCGATCGGCATCCGCGAGCCGGGAACCCTGCTCCAGCACATGAACCGCCTCTGCACCCAGCTGGGCATCACCGGCACCGCCCTGATCTCGGTCTACGACCCCCGGACCCGCACCCTCCCCTGGGCCCGAGCCGGCCACATGGCCCCGATACTGGCCCGAGGCGGCGAGAGCGCCGAACTGGCCCGCCCACCGGGCCTGCTGCTGGGCGCCGAACCCGACGAGGACTTCCCGGTGGCGAGCGCCCGCCTGGAACCAGGCGACCTGATCCTCTTCTACACCGACGGCCTGGTCGAACGCCGCGCCGCCGGCACCAGCGCCCGCGCGGCAGAAGTACACGCCCACCTGTCAACGGTGTCAGCCAGACCAGGCCCGAACCCGCTGACCCGCGTCCACGCCCTGCTGCACACCCCGAGCCCGGACGACGACACCTGCACCCTGACCGTGCGGGTCATCTGACCCACCCGGTCCCCCGGGTCAGAGGTCGAGGCAGATCCGCACGAGGGTTCCCTCGGGCACGGCCGTGGTGTAGACCGCGTCGCAGACTCTCTCGACGATGGCCAGGCCCCGGCCCCGGACCGCCTCGGCTGCCGGCATCGCGCGGCCGAACGGGCGCTCGGCGCCCCGGTCGACCACGTCACAGACCAGGCGGCCGTTCTCCGCCCAGACCCGGATGTGGCCGCCGCCGGACGTGTGCTGCAGCGTGTTGGTGGTCAGCTCGCTCACCGCGAGGGTCAGCAGGTCTATCCGGTTCTCCGTCATGCCCAGCGCCAGCGCCCGCTCGGTCACGAAGACCCGGACGGCCCGCAGGTCGTCGGGCACCGAGTACGACATCCCGTCGCCGTCGGTCTCGGGCATCGCGGCCTCAGACATGGCGGTGCTCGTCGGCGGGGGCCCGTAGCAGGGCGGCGACGCCGGTGAGGTCGAGGACGGTGGCGACCGGGCCGGCGGCGTTCACCACGTAGATCCGGCCTCCGGTGTGCTTCGCGGCGTGATGGGCGGTGATCAGGCTGTGCACGCCGCTGGAGTCCAGGAAGGTCAGCGGGGCCAGGTCGACGAAGACCGCCTTGGCCCGGGTGAGCGCGTCGAGCAGGATGGCGGTGAGGTGCTCGCGGGCGGAGAGGTCGCACTCGCCGGCGAGGGTAACGATGATCCGGCCGGGTCCGGCGGACGTCCGCGCCTCGAAATTTCCCATCGACTGCCGCACCTCCCCGACCCCGGTAACGTTGCCCGGCCCATCATGTCACCCGTCATCACCGAACGCGCCGTCCGGCATCAACCCTTCAGGGGACCGCGTCGACGAGCGCGGCGAGCGACCGGGCAAGAGTGTCCAGCCCGGCCGTGCCGTCCGGCCCGGCGAGGATGGCGCCGCCGGGTTCGCGCATGTACTGGTCACGTCGGATCTCGATCATCAAGGCGGAGACGGCCGGGTCACGCCGCCAATGGTCCAGCGGGACGTAACAGCCGGCGAAGGGGCTGTTCAGGCCGGTGCCGTCGAACACCGAACGGGCCGCCTCGACCAGCCAGCCCGGCGTGTGGAACTCGTCGGTGCCGAGGCAGACCGGCGGCCGGGGCCCGTCCCGATGCAGTTCGTACGCCAGCAACGCCGTCGAGTACGAGTGCACGTCGAGGATCACCGCACGGCCGGTCGACGACAGGCGTCCGGCCACCAGGTTCGTCATCGTTTCCGCGTACGGAATGAAGTGATCTTCAAGAAGTGTCGCGTCCCGCGCGGGATCGTCGGTGCGCAAGCGCCGCCCGGAGTGACCGTGCGTGTAGACCGGGCCCATGCCGGCGGCGAGCATCTCCTCGGAGTCGCCGAGGAAGCGTTCCGGATCGACGACGAGGCGCGACAGCCGGTTGATCAGCATCCAGGGCCGGCGGGCCGCGACCGAAAAAGCCCGGGTCGCGATCACGTCCGTCCACGCGTCGGTGAGGTGGTCGAGTTCCTCGGCGATCTCGCCGGGGCCGATCACCAGGCCGGAGGAAATGATCTCCCGGGAGGCGTGCGGGACGTGCAGGATCACCGGGGAATCCGGATCGCCGGGAATCAGGTCGAACATCAGCGGAAGCCTAGCGCGCGGGGGCAGGTGCCCCCGCGCGCCGGACAACGGGATCAGGACTCGGCGAGCGCCGTGCAGATGGTGTCGATCAGCAGGCGGGTGACGACGTAGGGGTCGACGTTCGCGTTCGGGCGACGGTCCTCGATGTAGCCCTTGCCGTCCTTCTCGACCTGCCACGGGATGCGCACCGAGGCGCCACGGTCCGAGACGCCGTAGCTGTACTCGGTCCACGGGGCGGTCTCGTGCAGGCCGGTGAGACGCTGGTCGATGCCGGCGCCGTAACCGTCGACGTGCTCCTGACGCTTCTTGCCCAGCGACTCGGCGGCCGCGATGATCGCGTCGTAACCCTCGCGCATCGCCTTCGTGGAGAAGTTGGTGTGCGCGCCGGCGCCGTTCCAGTCACCCTTGACCGGCTTCGGGTCGAGGGTGGCGGAGACGCCGTAGTCCTCGGCGATGCGGTAGAGCAGCCAGCGGGCGATCCACAGCTCGTCGGCGACCTGCGGTGCGGCGACCGGGCCGATCTGGAACTCCCACTGACCCGGCATGACCTCGGCGTTGATGCCGGAGAGGTTCAGGCCGGCCTCGAGGCACGCGTCCATGTGCGCCTCGACGATCTCCCGGCCGAAGACCTCGTCGGAGCCGACGCCGCAGTAGTAGCCACCCTGCGGGGCGGGGTAGCCGCCACCGACCGGGAAGCCGAGCGGACGGCCGTCCTTGAAGAAGGTGTACTCCTGCTCGATGCCGAAGATCGCCTCCTGGTCGGCGAACTTCTCGGCGACCGCGCGCAGCGGGGCGCGGGTGTTGGTCGGGTGCGGGGTGCCGTCGATCAGCTCGACCTCGCACATGACCAGGATGTTGTTACCGCCGCGGATCGGGTCCGGACAGATGAAGACCGGCTGGAGCACACAGTCCGACTTGTCGCCAGGCGCCTGGTTCGTGCTGGAGCCGTCGAAGCCCCAGATGGGGGGCTCGGCGCCGTCGGCCAGGATCTTGGTCTTGGAGCGCAGCTTGGCGGTGGGCTGGGTTCCGTCGACCCAGATGTATTCGGCCTTGACAGCCATTCTCAGTCTCCCAAAAAGTAAAAAATCCGGAACATCGCCTCGAATACCTCGATGCCGGACAACCCTGACGCGGCGCGGGAATGCTATCCAGCGAAGATCAAATCCACGTTTCCGATCCCGCACCTCGGACACGTGATCCCGGTAACCTTTCAGCCGCTGAATGTTTCGGCCGATGAAGCTTGCGTGACGCAGTCTTTGGGCCGTTCACCCGGCGGGCTCGAACTCGGCTACCTCACGCTCCATGCCGGCCGCCTGGTCCAGAACGCGGTCGAGGAGGCCGCCGTCGACGCCGGGATGCCGGCGATGGATCTGCTCGCCCTCTACATGCTCGGCCAGCACGAGGGCCTGACCGGCGGCGCGCTCGCCCGGCTCCTGCACGTGCAGCAGTCCTCGATCACCCCGCTCGCCGACCGCTTGGAGACAGCCGGTCTGATCGAGCGTGCCCGCGACGAGAACGACCGGCGCAAGGTGTGGCTCTGCCCGACGGACCAGGGCCGGGACCTGGTCCACCGCAAGACCGCAGTGGCGCGCGGCGCGGTCCGTGACGCGTTCGCCCCGCTTGGCCCGGATGACCGGAACACCCTGGCCGCGCTGCTCGGCCAGGTGGTCGAGCCGTGGCTCGCCGAGGTCACCAGGACCGCGCAGCCGCCAGCAGGGCCGTCCGGGTCGCCGCCACGTGCGGCGCGTGCAGCACCGCCACCCGGGTAGCCAGATACAGCGTGTTGATCGGCGGATCATCGGTCGGGTGCAGCTCGATCAGCGTTCCGGCCCGCAGATCCTCGGCGATCAGATAGCGCGGCAACACCGTCACCCCGATTCCGGCGAGCGCGGCGGCTCGCAGCGCGCGCAGGTCGGGTACGACGAGCGCCGCCCGTCTCGGCGGTGGTGAACCGAGCACGTGCCGCCACCAGCGCCGGATGATCGGCATGTCCTCGGCATAGGACAGCAGCGGCTGCCCCTTGTCTGCCCCGGGCACGCCGACAAGGGTGAACTCCTCGTCGTAGAGCGGTTCCGCGTACACGCCCGCCCGGCGGGGCCGGATCGCGCTGACCACCATGTCGAGGCGGCCCTCGGTGAGGTCGGCGAGCAGATCGTCGGCCAGCCCGAGCCGGACCCGGACGCTGAGCCCGGCGGCGAACGTGGTGGCGAGGGCGGGCATCACCCGGGCGGTCATCAGCTCGGCCGGCCCGCCCAGGTGAAGGGTGTGGTCGGCGGTGTTCCCCAGCGATCCGGCGACACCGGCGAGGGCGTCGAGAGGCCCGTCGAGACGGCGGGCAAGATCGTCGGCGGCCGGCGTCGGGGTCACCCCGCGGGCGCCCCGGACGAACAGGGCCTGGCCCAGCTGCGCCTCCAGGGTGCGCAGCTGGGCGGTGACGGTCGGCTGGGAGAGGCCGAGCACCTCGGCGGCACGGGTCAGCGTCCCGGCCCGGTGGACCGCGAGGAAGGAATGCAGCAGATCGAGCGAAACGCGTCCGGACACATCAGGAATCCTATGGCTCGGTGAAAGAAACCTCTTGGTTGTTGATGGCTCGAAGGGGCAAGTATCGAGGCATGACAGCTTCCGTCAAGATCCTCATCGCCCTGACCAGCCACGGTGACCTGGCCGGCCTGCGACCCACCGGTTATTACCTGGCCGAGGCCGCGCACCCGTGGCACGTGTTCACCGAAGCGGGTTACACGGTCGACTTCGTCAGCGTCGCGGGTGGCGAGCCGCCGATCGACGGCGCCGACCTGAGCGACCCGATCCAGAAGGCGTTCACCGAGGACCCGGCCGTCCAGGCCCAGCTCGCGGTGACGCCAACGTTCGCCGAGGTCGACCAGGCCGACTACGACGCCATCCTCTTCGCCGGCGGTCACGGCGCCGTCTTCGATTTCCCGGACGACCCCGACCTCGCCACCCTCGCCCGGGACCTCTACGAGCGCGGCGGCGTGGTCGCCGCCGTATGCCACGGTCCGGCCGCCCTCGTCGGCATCACGCTGTCGGACGGCTCGCCGATCGTCGCCGGCAAGAACATCGCCGCGTTCACCGACTCCGAGGAGGCCGCCGTCGGTCTGACCGATGTGGTGCCTTTCCTGCTGCAGAGCACCCTGGAGAAGCAGGGCGGCAAGCACACCGGCGCCGCCGACTGGCAGCCGCACGTGGTCACCGACGGACATCTGGTGACCGGTCAGAACCCCGCATCGTCGACCGGTGTCGCTGAAGCAGTTGTTAAGGTCCTGCGCCACTGAGCCTTTCGGTCTTGCCGCACGGGCGTCCAGACACGACGATCGTGGGTAGCAACGCCGAGGAGGTGGGCACGGTGCCCGACCAGCGGATCGTGGTGGGTTACGACGGCTCTCCGGACGCTCGCAAGGCGGCCCGGTGGGCCCTCGACGAAGCGCAGCGCACGGATGCGCCGGTCGAGCTGCTTTATGCGTACGAATGGCCCACCTATGTCCCGGCGGCGGCGATGATGCCCGCCGCCGCGGTCTACCCCGACGCCGAGACCGACGACGCGGTCGGCGACATGCTGGGCCGCGCCATCGCCACCGCGGCCGAGACCCATCCCGGTGTCCGGGTGCGCGCCCGCGTCGAGCACGGCACCGCCGCGGTGGCGCTCACCCAGCGAGGCGCCGAGGCGGCGCTGCTCGTGGTCGGCGGTCCGCGGCACTCCGCGGTGCGTGCGCTGCTCGGCTCGACCGCCGCCTCGGTCAGCACCCACGCCCGCTGCCCGGTCGTGGTGGTCCGCGGCGACCCACGGGCCACCGACCCGGTGCTGGCCGGCATCGACGACTCCCCCACCGCCGCGACCGTGCTCGGTTTCGCCTTCGAGCAGGCCGCGGTGCGGGGCGTGGCGCTGCGCGCGGTGCACGGCTGGCCGATGCCGGACGGCGGCCGCGACCTGCTCTGCGAGCGCAACCTGGCGGCGGTCGCCGCCGAGCGCCGCCGCCTCGACGAGATCGTCGCCTGCTGGCGGCGGCGCTTCCCCTCCGTCCCGGTCACCACCGAGGTCCTGGTCGGCCCGCCCGGCGAGGTCCTGGCCCAGGCCGCCGCCGGCGCCCAGCTGGTGGTGGCCGGCGCGAGGGTACGCCGAGCGCTCCGGATGGCCCTGCGCCCCTCGATCGGCCGGCACCTGTTGCACCGCGCGAGGTGCAGCATCGCCCTGGTTCACAGCGGTACATCAGGAGGTTGAGCAATTCGCCGAAATGCGACGGAACCGCCTCTATGGTGGACGTCATGCAGGCGGAGATCACTACTTCGGGTCGCGGATTGCTGGATCGGCTGCTCGGCGACCGCAGTCTGCTGATCAAAAGCACCGTGGCCGCGATGTGCGTCGCGATCGTCGCGCTGGGCGTGACAGTGGTGGCCCTGACCCGCCTCGCCGAACTGCGCGACGACCTCCAGAACATGAAGAGCCAGCACGTCGACAGCATGGAACAGATCGCCGACATGCGCGGCGGCCTGACCGAGTACTTCCGCAGCGCCCTGAAGTACAACGCCGGCAAGGCCGGTAACGAGGCGCTGATGAAGGCCGGCCTGGAACAGGCTGAACTGGCCTCCGCCAAGATCGACGAGGCGGTCGCGACGTACCAGGCGATCGCCACCAAGTCCGGCGCCACCGACCGGCTCGAAAAACTCCAGGCGTTCTCCGAGGCGGTCCTCTACCACCGCGGGCTGAGCACCGTGGTCATCTTCGGTCAGGCGCCGCCGGCCGGCTTCGAGATGCCCGCCGCCGCCGACATCCTCGCCGCGTTCAACACCTCGGACGCCACGATCACCACGACGATGGACGACCTGCAGACGACCGAGGAGTCCGACGCCGACGCGATGGCCGTCGACGGCACCGCGTCCTACAAGCGCGCCCGCATGATCGTGATCGCCGGACTGGTGATCGGCTTCGTCATCGCGGCGTTCGTCGGATTCGGCGTGATGCAGCTGATCAAGCGGCAGCTCGCGACCGTGTCCCGGGCGCTCAGCGCGGTCGCCGACGGCGACCTCACCATCCCCGCCGAGGTCCGCTCCCGCGACGAGCTGGGCCAGATGGCCGAGGCCACCAACCGGGCCCGGGACGGCCTGATCATCAGCGTGCGCAAGCTCAACCACGGCGCCGAGGTGCTCGGCGACGTGACCCAGCGGCTCGGCATGATCACCACCCGTCTGGACGCCGAGTCACGGGAGGCCTCCGAGCAGGCCAACCTGGTCGCCGGCACGGCCGGGGAGGTCTCCGCGAGCGTGCAGTCGGTCGCCGCCGGCAGCGATCAGATGGGCGCGTCGATCCGGGAGATCTCGCAGAACGCCAACAGCGCCGCGCAGGTCGCCTCCAGCGCGGTCGGCGTCGCGCAGACCACCAACGACACCGTGGCCAAGCTGGGCACGTCGTCCGAGGAGATCGGCAACGTGGTCAAGGCGATCACCGCGATCGCCGAGCAGACCAACCTGCTCGCCCTGAACGCAACGATCGAGGCGGCCCGCGCCGGCGAGGCCGGCAAGGGGTTCGCCGTGGTCGCCAGCGAGGTCAAGGATCTCGCCCAGGAGACCGCGCGGGCCACCGAGGACATCGCCCGCCGCGTCGAGGCCATCCAGGCCGACACGTCGAGCGCGGTCGTCGCGATCCAGGAGATCTCGCGGATCATCTCCGAGATCAACGACTACCAGGTGACGATCGCGTCGGCCGTCGAGGAACAGACCGCCACGACGAACGAGATGAGCCGCAGCATCGGTGAAGCCGCCAACGGCAGCTCCAACATCGCCGGCAGCATCAACGCGGTCGCCAGCGCGGCACACGCCACGACCTCGGCGCTGGGCGAGGCCGAAGCGTCGGTCAGCGAGCTGACCACGGTCGCCGGGGAGCTGCGCGAGGTCGTGTCCGGTTTCCGGATCTAGCCGTCAGCACTCCGCTTTGCCGAGGCGCCAGTAGCCCATGAAGGCGACCGCTCGCCGGTCGACGCCGCAGCCGGTCACCAGGTGGCGGCGCAGCGTCTTGATGACCGCGGCCTCGCCGGCCAGCCAGGCGTAGAAGCCGTCGATCGTGGCCGCCGAGCCGTCCGGGACCTCCCAGAGCATGTCGGTGTCGACGTCGATGTCCTCGAGGTCGGCCTTCACCGCGGTGGTGCAGTCGCCGAGCAGGCGTTCCGCGGCGGCCTCGATCTCCGGAACCAGGTAGGTGCCGTGCGCGGCGCCGTCGCGGGACAGCCAGGTGACCCGGAAGCCCTCCGGGGCGGCGATCTCCAGCCGGTCGGTGTGCTCCGGAACCTCCAGCACGGCCTCGCCGGTCGCGTCCGCGGGCAGCCGCTCGATGATCGAGGCGATCGCCGGGACCGCGGTCTCGTCACCGCCGAGCAGGATGTGGCGGGTGTTCGCCGGCGGGTGGAAGTCGATGCCACCGGACGGGCCGCAGAACTCCGCGTTCGGGCCCATCAGCCGGGCCTGCGTACCCGGGCCGGCGTTGACCGCCCACCGCGAGGCCGGGCCGCTCACCCCGTGCAACACCATGTCGACGTCCACCTCGCGCAGGTGCTGACGCACGGCGCGGACCGTGTACGTGCGGATCGGGTTGCGCCGCTCGTCGGGGAGCAGCCGCCACTGGGTGTACCAGTCCAGGCCCTGCGGCAGGTGCTCGAACCCGGAGTCGTCGAGCGGCGGGATCAGCTTGATCCGCTGGTCGAACCCGTTGTCGGCGAACCGGTCGAGGTCGTGGCCGGTGAACGTCACCCGCACGAAGTTCGGGCTGAGCCGGTTCACCCGGACCACCTCGACGTCGAAGAAGCGGAACGGGGGCGCCTCAGTAGGCACGGCGGTCTGGGTCACGGTCGCCTCCCCAGGCATCGCGGTTAGGTGACCCTAACCTAACCGCTGCTCCGTACCCTGTCATCACCACCCCTGCTCCCGTACTGCAACAGACACTTTTCTGCAGGTCGAGAACGTAAGACCGATCAAAGGTGTCCCAGCGTTGAAGGAGTTGAGATGCCTCAGTCCCCCACCACCACGATCACGTTCAGCGACGCGAACGCGAACGGCCTCTGGCGGGTTGAGGACTGGGCGTCCGCCCTCGAGCCGCCGACCGTCCTGATCGTCGAGGACGACGAGGAGATCCGCTCGCTGATCGAGCAGGAGTTGCAGGTAGCGGGCTATCGCACGCTGGTCACCGACAACGGGATCACCGCGATGTCGCTGGCGGTCAACGAGCAGCCGAGCCTGATCGTTCTCGACGTGACGACGCGCAAGCTGAACGGCTTCGGGTTCTGCTACGAACTGCACTCGTCGCCGCAGACCGCCCAGATCCCGGTCATCATCTCCGGAAACGGCGAGCCGTCGGACATGGAGCTCGGCCGGGTCGTCGGCGCCGAGGGTTACCTGGTCAAGCCGTTCAACACGGCCGAGCTGCTGGACCGGGTGACGCAGCTGATCCCGATCATGTTCTGACGGGCAACGCGTCCCGACGTGACGAGTCACGTCGGGACGCGCCGGCTCAGCTCGACGGTGTGATGGTCAGCAGGCCGGTGACCGTGCCCTGGTAGTAGCTTCGGTTGATCGCCGTGCCGGCGGTCTGCAACGGGTTGACCAAGCCGAACCCGAGCAGCGCCTTGTCGCTGACCGCTCCGGTGCCCGAGTCGATCGCCGCGAAGTAGAACGGGTCGGCATCACCCAGAATCCCGTCCTGGATCGCCGTGTAGACCTTGCCGTCGGTCACCGACAGCCGGGGCAGCGCGGCGCTCCGCGTGTTGATCTGCCATGTCACGGCACAACCGGTCCCCGCCGCGTTCACGTCGATGCGGGCCACGCCCCCGTCGAAGCTCGCGTCCGACGGCACACTCGTACCGGCGTCGTCCGGCAGAGCCGGGTAGTCGTACCCGTACGTATTGGTGATGAAGATGCTGCGGCCCACCGCGACGGGCGCGTTCTCGGTGCCACTCGCGGCACGGTTGGTGAACAGCGGCTGCACGCACACCGGCGTCCCGGTCCCATCGGTACGCAGCACCACGAGATTCATGTACGGGTTCGCGTTGTCGGTGATGGCGACGTACTCATAACCGGTCGACGGCCCGAAGAACACCGGCGTCGCCCCACTGCCCCAGGACAACTGCCCCGGCTTGCGTGCGGTACCCCGGTCGTACGCATACCGCCAGCGCAGCGTGACATCAGCGGTGTTGAACACGTAGACCGCGCGATCGCTGGTGACCGCGAACCGACCCGGCACCGTGGAGATGCTGTTGGCGATCTTCTCTCCGGCCGGCAGCTGGTAGGTCACCGTCGCACCGGTGGTCGTGTCGACCGCGCCGACCTTGCCGGCCGCCGTGACGAACCACACCCGCCCGTCGTACGCCGGAATCACCCCGACGACCGCGTCACTCGCGTCGATCACACCGCTGAGCGGGGTCTTCTCGACGACAGTGAGGGTGCCGCCGGTGTGCGCGATCCGCAGCAGCTCCCGGTTCCCGTCGACGATCACCACCCGGTCCAGGTTGTCGACGTACGCGTAGACCCCGCCGAGCAGCGTCCCCTTGGTGATCGACAGCTTGGCGAGCGAGCTGCCGCTGGTCTTGTCGAGCAGATGCAGGGCCGGCGCCTGTCCGATGTATTCGGTGCAGAGGCCGAGCAGCTGGCCGTCGGCGCCGTGCAGCAGCGTCGGGCAGGCCGACAGCAGCGTCGACCGGGTCACCTTGACCGAGCTTCCGGCCGGGCCACGACCGGTGAACGTCTTCGCCGACGCGCTGTCGCCGTGCGTGGAGGCACCGCCGGCCGGTGCGGTGTAGGGGTTCTGCGGAGCGGCGGGACCGGATGCCACGGCGGCCGCGTACGCCGGCGCGGGCACCACGCCGAACGCCAGGGTGAGCGCGACAGCCGCGCCGGCCGACCGGATCAAGAGATTCATGGTCGTGAGATTAAGCGGATTGTCTCAACCTGTCTATATGACCTATGGAACTTGTAGGGAATCCGGAAGTGTTCAAGAACTGACAGCGCTGGAGTCAGGTAGGTGCCAATGTTCCAGGTATCCGATGGTTGCCGCCTGAGGAGGAACAGTGACCGAACCCGTCCGCGCCGAACTACGACGATCGGGTGGTTACGCCGGCCGATCCCTGCACGTCGTGATGGACTCCCCGACCCTGCCCGAGCCCGATGCCCGCCGACTCACTCAACTCGTCCGCAGCCTCGATCTGACCCGCCTCGGCGCCAAGATCGCGGCACCCTGCGACGCCGACCTGGTCCGTTACGACCTGGCCCTCCAATGTGGCGGGCGACATTGGCGTGGCACGGTCGCGGAACCGACCGTGCCACCCGAATTACGTCCCCTGCTGCGGTTCCTGACTCAGGCCGCGTTGATCAGGCGCTGACGTACGCCGCCAGGTGCTGACCGGTCAACGTGGATCGGTCGGCCACCAGGTCGGCCGGCGTACCTTCGAAGACGATCCGGCCACCGTCATGGCCCGCGCCCGGACCCAGGTCGATGATCCAGTCGGCGTGCGCCATGACCGCCTGATGGTGCTCGATCACGATCACCGACTTTCCGGAGTCGACGAGCCGGTCCAGCAACGCGAGCAACTGCTCCACATCGGCAAGATGCAGACCGGTGGTCGGCTCGTCGAGCACGTAAACGCCGCCCTTGTCGGCCATGTGCGTGGCCAGTTTCAGCCGCTGCCGCTCGCCGCCGGAGAGCGTGGTGAGCGGCTGACCTAGACTCAGATAGCCGAGACCGACGTCGACGAGCCGCTTCAGGATCGCGTGTGCGGCCGGAATGCGCGCCTCACCCTCGCCGAAGAACTGTTCCGCATCGGTCACCGACAGGCCGAGGACCTCACTGATGTCCTTGCCGCCGAACGTGTATTCCAGCACCGCCGCCTGGAACCGCTTGCCCTCGCACTCCTCGCACGGCGTCGCCACACCGGCCATCATCGCGAGGTCCGTGTAGATCACGCCGTTGCCGTTGCACGTCGGGCACGCGCCCTCCGAATTCGCGCTGAACAGCGCGGGCTTGACCCCATTGACCTTCGCGAACGCTTTGCGGATCGGTTCCAGCATGCTTGTGTACGTGGCCGGATTGCTGCGCCGCGACCCCCGGATCGGCACCTGGTCGACCGAGACGACGCCGGATTCCGCCGGAACCGAGCCATGGATCAGTGAGCTCTTCCCGGACCCGGCAACGCCGGTGACCACGCAGAGCACGCCGAGCGGAACATCGACGTCCACGTCCTGGAGGTTGTGCCGGCCGGCGCCACGGATCTCCAGCTTGCCCGTGGCGGTGCGCACCTTCTCCTTGAGCTGGGCGCGATCGTCGAGGTGACGACCGGTCAGCGTGTCACTCTTGCGCAGCTCTTCGACCGTACCCTCGAAGCAGATGGTGCCGCCGGCGGTGCCGGCGCCGGGACCGAGATCGATCACGCGATCGGCGATCGCGATCGCCTCCGGCTTGTGCTCGACCACGAGGACCGTGTTGCCCTTGTCGCGCAGCCGCAGGAGCAGCTCGTTCATCCGCTGGATGTCGTGCGGGTGCAGCCCGATGGTCGGCTCGTCGAAGACATAGGTGACGTCGGTGAGCGCCGAGCCGAGATGACGGATCATTTTCGTACGCTGTGCCTCACCGCCCGAGAGCGTGCCCGACGGCCGGTCCAGGGAGAGGTATCCGAGCCCGATCTCGACGAACGAGTCCAGGGTGTGCTGGAGCTTGCCGAGCAGCGGCGCCACGCTGGGCTCCCTGAGCTCCTTCACCCAGGCGGCCAGGTCGCTGATCTGCATCCGGCAGGCGTCCGCGATGCTGATCCCGTTGACCTTCGACGAGCGGGCCGCTTCACTCAGCCGGGTTCCGCCGCAGTCCGGGCAGGCGGTGAACGTGATCGCCCGCTCCACGAAGGCGCGGATGTGCGGCTGCATCGCGTCGACGTCCTTGGACAGGAAGGACTTCTGGATCTGCAGGATCAGACCGAGATAGGTCAGGTTGATCCCGTCGACCTTGATCTTCGTGGCCTCCTTGTAGAGGAGGTCGTTCAGTTCCTTCTTGGTGAACTCGCGGATCGGCTTGTCCGGGTCGAAGAAGCCACAGCCCCGGAAGATCCGGCCGGACCAGCCGTCCATGCTGTAACCGGGAATGGTCAGCGCGCCACCGTTCAGCGACTTGCTGTCGTCGTAGAGCGCCGTGAGGTCGTAATCGGTCACCGAGCCGCGGCCCTCGCAGCGCGGGCACATGCCGCCCACGATGCTGAAGCTGCGCCGCTCCTTGGTGGTGACCCCACCCTTTTCCAGGGTGACCGCACCGGCGCCGGAGATCGACGCCACGTTGAACGAGAACGCCTGCGGCGACCCGATGTGCGGCTGGCCGAGGCGGCTGAACAGGATGCGCAGCATCGCGTTCGCGTCGGTGGCCGTGCCGACCGTCGACCGGGGGTCGGAGCCCATCCGTTCCTGGTCCACGATGATCGCGGTGGTCAGCCCGTCGAGCACGTCCACGTCCGGCCGGGCAAGGGTGGGCATGAACCCCTGCACGAAAGCGCTGTACGTCTCGTTGATCATGCGCTGCGACTCGGCGGCGATGGTGCCGAACACCAGGGAGCTCTTGCCCGAACCGGAGACACCCGTGAAAACGGTCAGGCGCCGTTTCAGGATCTCGACGGTCACGTCCTTGAGGTTGTTCACCCGCGCGCCCTGCACCCGGATCAGATCGTGGCTGTCCGCGACGTGCGTTTCCGTGCTCATCGTGTCCCCTCTGTCGGCAGCGCCGTCAACGGTAGTCAACGCTGGTGATGCCCGCTTCTCGATTCCTGCTCTGCTTATTGCTGGAACGCTGCTTCGCTCTTGCTGGAACGCTGCTTCGCTCTTGCTGGAACACTCAGGTGGTGCGGTGTGAGGCCGATCGGACCGGCCCGACGGTTACCGACTCCTCAGGCAGGCCGATGAGCATCAACAGTTATCCGGTCCGGTCCGGCGCGTTCGCAGCCGGCTATCTCCTCATCGCCTGGGCCGTGGCAGGGCCGCTGTCGCTGAGCCCGATCATGCTGCCGGCCGTGGCGGTCGCCGCCCTCTGGCTGGTGGCCCAGAACAGGTACGGCAGACACCGCCTCGACGTCATCATGCTCGCCACCGCGGCTGCGGTCGCGGCCACGCTCAACGGCGCGGGTCTGCTGCTGGCACTCACGTACGCGGTGGTCGCGACCATCCCCGGTGTGCTGTTCGTGATGATGCTGAACCGGATGCTGCCCGGGTACTGGCTCGGCCACGGTGACCGATTCCGGCAGCGTAACGCGGTGTTCGGCCGGCTCGCTGCCTCGGCCGGGGCGGCCGCGTTCTCGGGCGTGGTGCTTCAGACGGTCGTCGACCCGGAGGCGCTGACGTTCGGTGGATCCGTATTCGTCACGGTTCGCGACACCGCGCTGATCGTGCTGGTGGTGTGGGCGGTCCGGCAGTACCGGCTCAGCAAGGAGCCTCACCGGGGCGGTCTGTCGGTGGTGCGCTGAGTCGGGTCCCCGACACGCCAGCGTTTACTGTCCGATTAGCGTCGGTTCCAGAGCGTGAATGAACCGCACAGTGAGGTTGAAGGGCGCAGGACGAGGGGCATAAGCCGACATAACCCCGATTTCCTGAGAGGTGAGCGATGACCACCACGACTGACCAGCTCAACACCACGCCGGCGACCCACTCCCGTACCCGTCAGGCGGTGTCGGCCGCGGGCACGAAAGCGACCTCCACCGCGCGCCAGAATCCGAAGTCGACGACCGCGGCCCTCCTCGCCCTGGCCGGCGCGGCAGCCGCCGCAGTCGTCCTGGGCCGCCGCCGAACCGCCGCCAAGGCGGCACCACGGAGCAAGCTCGCGGCACTGCTGAACCGCTGAGCCGATCCTCTCGGCCTTGCTGAACAGCTGAGCGGGTTGTGAGACCGACCGCCGCTGCCCGGGATGCCGGGCAGCGGCAGTTCGGCTTTCGAGCTGGTGTTACGTACGCTCCCCGGTGATGTAGTCGGCGAGCGTGCTCCGCTCGGACTCCAACTCGTCGATCCGGTTCTTCACCACGTCCCCGATGCTGACGACCCCCCGCAGCACCCCGCCGGCGACCACCGGCACATGCCGGAACCGGTGCTCCGTCATCAACCGCTCGACGTCCTCCAACTGCGCGTCCGGAACCACCGTCCGCACCTGCGTCGTCTGAATCGCGCTCACCGGCTCCGTCAGCACCGCCGCACCCCGCGCGGCAAGAGCCCGCACGATGTCCCGCTCACTGACGATGCCCTCAACCGCCGAACCTTCCCGCGACACCACCACCGCACCGATCCGATGGTGCGCGAGAACCTCAACCAGCCGCGCCACCGTAGTCTCCGGCGGCACAGTGACCACCTGATCACCCTTGACTCGAAGAATGTCGCTGATCCGCATCGTCGTCCCTCCCTGCATTGGGTCGGCACCGTACCCACCTCTATGCCGAACCCCCACCCTCCTGTCAAGAACCCCAAATTTCAGAACCCCCACAGAGGTACGCCAGGGCCAACCCTGCAGCTGCCCTCCTACCTCTTCCCCTCCTCGATCTTGTGGCCTTCCCCGCAACCAGCCCGGCCAAGTCCACAAGATCGGAAGCACGACCCGCGCAGACGACACAAGCAGCCGCCGACGCCAGCCGGACCTATCGAATAAGAGCAAACAAGCAAGCCGCCAAGGACGAGTGGCGAGCAAGCGCGAGTGGCGAGCCAGGGCGAGTGGCGAGCTTCGCAGTGCGGGAGTCGCCTCGCGTGAAATACCGCAAGCAGTAATCAATGCCGGCGTGGACCCGCAAAGGCCGCCGAGTTTCCTCGACCACCCAGGGTGACCGAAGGTCGATCGAGTAGGCAAGGTTTTGGGGCGGGGATAGGCCACGCAGGGATCAAGCCTGACCGCCCTGCGTGGCCTATCCCCGCCCCAAAACCGTCAAAGCCGGTAGCAAAAAACGGCGCAGAAACGCAGAAAGCCCACCCGGATAACCCGGGTGGGCTTTCATACAAGTTGAGTCCGGCGGCGTCCTACTCTCCCACACCCTCCCGAGTGCAGTACCATCGGCGCTGGAGGGCTTAGCTACCGGGTTCGGAATGTAACCGGGCGTTTCCCCTCCGCTATGACCACCGAAACAACGGTCAGCAGAATGACCAACCAGCAACCCAATTTCTGGGGTGGTTGTTCGTTTGCTGTGAATCACACAGTGGACGCGTAAGCATAAAATTTAGGGTGGTTAAGCCCTCGGCCTATTAGTACCGGTCAACTCAACACGTTACCGTGCTTACATTTCCGGCCTATCAACCCAGTAGTCTACTGGGAGCCTTACCCACTCAAGGTGGTGGGATACCTCATCTCGAAGCAGGCTTCCCGCTTAGATGCTTTCAGCGGTTATCCCTTCCGAACGTAGCCAACCAGCCATGCTCCTGGCGGAACAACTGGCACACCAGAGGTTCGTCCGTCCCGGTCCTCTCGTACTAGGGACAGCCCTTCTCAAGTATCCAACGCGCACGGCGGATAGGGACCGAACTGTCTCACGACGTTCTAAACCCAGCTCGCGTACCGCTTTAATGGGCGAACAGCCCAACCCTTGGGACCTGCTACAGCCCCAGGATGCGACGAGCCGACATCGAGGTGCCAAACCATCCCGTCGATATGGACTCTTGGGGAAGATCAGCCTGTTATCCCCGGGGTACCTTTTATCCGTTGAGCGACACCGCTTCCACACGCAAGTGCCGGATCACTAGTCCCGACTTTCGTCCCTGCTCGACCCGTCAGTCTCACAGTCAAGCTCCCTTATGCACTTACACTCAACACCTGATTGCCAACCAGGCTGAGGGAACCTTTGGGCGCCTCCGTTACCCTTTAGGAGGCAACCGCCCCAGTTAAACTACCCACCAGACACTGTCCCTCGACCCGATCAGGGCCGCAAGTTAGATACCCAAACCCAACAGAGTGGTATTTCAACAATGCCTCCACCCGAACTGGCGTCCGAGCTTCACCGGCTCCCACCTATCCTACACAATTAAATTCGGATACCAATGTCAAGCTATAGTAAAGGTCCCGGGGTCTTTCCGTCCTGCCGCGCGTAACGAGCATCTTTACTCGTACTGCAATTTCGCCGGGCCTGTGGTTGAGACAGTGGGGAAGTCGTTACGCCATTCGTGCAGGTCGGAACTTACCCGACAAGGAATTTCGCTACCTTAGGATGGTTATAGTTACCACCGCCGTTTACTGGCGCTTAAGTTCTCCGCCTCGCGATTACTCGCTAACAGGTCCCCTTAACGTTCCAGCACCGGGCAGGCGTCAGTCCATATACATCGTCTTACGACTTCGCATGGACCTGTGTTTTTAGTAAACAGTCGCTTCCCCCTGCTCTCTGCGGCCATACCACGCTCCACCCGCAAGGGGCTTCACGCGTCCGGCCCCCCTTCTCCCTAAGTTACGGGGGCAATTTGCCGAGTTCCTTAACCACAGTTCACCCGTCGCCTCGGTATTCTCTACCTGACCACCTGTGTCGGTTTAGGGTACGGGCCGCTCGAAGCTCGCTAGAGGCTTTTCTCGGCAGCATAGGATCAATGACTTCACCAGAACGGCTCGGCATCACGTCTCAGCCTCATATGCACCGCGGATTTGCCTACGGTACGGCCTACACGCTTACCCCGGCACAACCACCGGCCGGGATCATCTACCTTCCTGCGTCACCCCATCGCTAAACTACTACCCACAAAGGTCCTAGAATCCCGCATCGCCGGCCGAAGCCATTGAATTGATCAAATAGTTAGTACTATGAGGTTCGTCTTGGGCGCTTCTACGCGGGTACGGGAATATCAACCCGTTATCCATCGACTACGCCTCTCGGCCTCGCCTTAGGCCCCGACTCACCCAGGGCGGATTAGCCTGCCCCTGGAACCCTTGGTCATCCGGCGGAAGGGGTTCTCACCCTTCATTCGCTACTCATGCCTGCATTCTCACTCGTATGGCGTCCACGGCTGGATCACTCCGCCGCTTCACCCGCCATACGACGCTCCCCTACCCATCCACACACCTGAACAAGATCCTCAAGGGACCAAGCTAAGTTAATATGTGAATGCCACAGCTTCGGCGGTGTGCTTGAGCCCCGCTACATTGTCGGCGCGGAACCACTTGACCAGTGAGCTATTACGCACTCTTTAAAGGGTGGCTGCTTCTAAGCCAACCTCCTGGTTGTCAATGCGATCCCACATCCTTTTCCACTTAGCACACGCTTAGGGGCCTTAGCTGGCGATCTGGGCTGTTTCCCTCTCGACTACGAAGCTTATCCCCCGCAGTCTCACTGCCGCGCTCTCACTTACCGGCATTCGGAGTTTGGCTGATTTCAGTAAGCTTGTGGGCCCCCTAGACCATCCAGTGCTCTACCTCCGGCAAGAAACACGCGACGCTGCACCTAAATGCATTTCGGGGAGAACCAGCTATCACGGAGTTTGATTGGCCTTTCACCCCTAACCACAGGTCATCCCCCAACTTTTCAACGTTGGTGGGTTCGGTCCTCCACGTAGTCTTACCCACGCTTCAACCTGCCCATGGCTAGATCACTCCGCTTCGGGTCTAGAACATGCGACTAAAGAGCGCCCTCTTCAGACTCGCTTTCGCTACGGCTACCCCACACGGGTTAACCTCGCCACATGCCACTAACTCGCAGGCTCATTCTTCAAAAGGCACGCCATCACCACTGCTAGGGTGGCTCTGACGGATTGTAGGCGAACGGTTTCAGGTACTATTTCACTCCCCTCCCGGGGTACTTTTCACCATTCCCTCACGGTACTTGTCCGCTATCGGTCACCAGGAAGTATTCAGCCTTACCAGGTGGTCCTGGCAGATTCACAGCAGATTCTAGGAGTCCGCTGCTACTCGGGAACACCACAAAGAGGTCACACACTTTCGTCTACCGGGCTCTCACCGTCTACGGCCGACTTTCCCACGTCGTTCGACTAGCATGAAACTTTGTAACTCTTCGACTGTCTGTCAGAACAATCAAGTGGGTCCCACAACCCCGAATACGCAACCCCTGACAGGTATCACACGTATCTGGTTTAGGCTAGATCCGCTTTCGCTCGCCACTACTCACGGAATCACGGTTGTTTTCTCTTCCTACGGGTACTGAGATGTTTCACTTCCCCGCGTTCCCCTCACATGCCCTATGAATTCAGGCACGGATAACACGACATGACTCGTGCTAGGTTTCCCCATTCGGACACCCTGGGATCACAGCTAGGTTGGCAGCTCCCCCAGGCCTATCGCGGCCTCCCACGTCCTTCATCGGCTCCTGGTGCCAAGGCATCCACCGTTCGCCCTTGACAACTTAACCACAAAAAACAAGATGCTCGCGTCCACTGTGCAATTCTCAACCAACGACCAACCCACAACCCGATCAGTTCTCCACCAAAACCCCAGCAAGCTGAGCGGTATAAAGAACCAGGTCATGCCTGGCATTGAAGACCAACCACAAGGGTTGTTCTTTCAGATACCCAACAGGATGCTTGTTTTTCGCCAGGAATCCAGCCGCACCAGCTCGCTTTCCACACTCCCCGGAGGAAGCGGTACTAACGTCGCCGGCCGTTGCCGGTCCTGACTGGCCAGTGTCTCCGCCTTTGAGCACCCCACCACCACATTCGGGCGGTGCGGGCTACTGTCCGCTTTCGCGGAAAGTTGCTCCTTAGAAAGGAGGTGATCCAGCCGCACCTTCCGGTACGGCTACCTTGTTACGACTTCGTCCCAATCGCCAGCCCCACCTTCGACGGCTCCCTCCCACAAGGGGTTAGGCCACCGGCTTCGGGTGTTGCCGACTTTCGTGACGTGACGGGCGGTGTGTACAAGGCCCGGGAACGTATTCACCGCAGCGTTGCTGATCTGCGATTACTAGCGACTCCGACTTCACGGGGTCGAGTTGCAGACCCCGATCCGAACTGAGACCGGCTTTTTGGGATTCGCTCCACCTCACGGTATCGCAGCCCTTTGTACCGGCCATTGTAGCATGCGTGAAGCCCTGGACATAAGGGGCATGATGACTTGACGTCATCCCCACCTTCCTCCGAGTTGACCCCGGCAGTCTCCCATGAGTCCCCAACTAAATGCTGGCAACATGGGACGAGGGTTGCGCTCGTTGCGGGACTTAACCCAACATCTCACGACACGAGCTGACGACAGCCATGCACCACCTGTCACCGGCCCCGAAGGACCCCGTATCTCTACGAGTTTTCCGGCGATGTCAAACCCAGGTAAGGTTCTTCGCGTTGCATCGAATTAATCCGCATGCTCCGCCGCTTGTGCGGGCCCCCGTCAATTCCTTTGAGTTTTAGCCTTGCGGCCGTACTCCCCAGGCGGGGCGCTTAATGCGTTAGCTGCGGCGCAGAAAACCGGAGAGGTCCCCCACACCTAGCGCCCAACGTTTACAGCGTGGACTACCAGGGTATCTAATCCTGTTCGCTCCCCACGCTTTCGCTCCTCAGCGTCAGTATCGGCCCAGAGACCTGCCTTCGCCATCGGTGTTCCTCCTGATATCTGCGCATTTCACCGCTACACCAGGAATTCCAGTCTCCCCTACCGAACTCTAGCCTGCCCGTATCGAATGCAAGCTCGGAGTTGAGCCCCGAGTTTTCACATTCGACGCGACAAGCCGCCTACGAGCTCTTTACGCCCAATAAATCCGGACAACGCTCGCGCCCTACGTCTTACCGCGGCTGCTGGCACGTAGTTGGCCGGCGCTTCTTCTGCAGGTACCGTCACTTGCGCTTCGTCCCTGCTGAAAGAGGTTTACAACCCGAAGGCCGTCATCCCTCACGCGGCGTCGCTGCATCAGGCTTCCGCCCATTGTGCAATATTCCCCACTGCTGCCTCCCGTAGGAGTCTGGGCCGTGTCTCAGTCCCAGTGTGGCCGGTCGCCCTCTCAGGCCGGCTACCCGTCCTCGCCTTGGTGAGCCATTACCTCACCAACAAGCTGATAGGCCGCGAGTCCATCCCAAACCGAAAAACTTTCCACCAAGCACCATGCGATGCAAAGTAATATCCGGTATTAGCCCCCGTTTCCGAGGGTTATCCCAAAGTCTGGGGCAGGTTACTCACGTGTTACTCACCCGTTCGCCGCTCGAGTACCCCGAAGGGCCTTTCCGCTCGACTTGCATGTGTTAAGCACGCCGCCAGCGTTCGTCCTGAGCCAGGATCAAACTCTCCAACAAAATCTTTGGAAAAGCGTCCCGGCAACAAACAAATGTTGCCAAAGGAATCTCCCACCCATCCCCGGTAAGAGATGGGTCGGGGTAATGCCATTATTGGCACTGGCTTATCAAGCACCCTGTTGAGTTCTCAAAGAACAACCGCACACCGTTGCTAAAACCGCTTCCGCGGCCCGCTCCGGGGCACTTGCTCAAGTTTACCCGCTCGTTTTCCGCTCCGTCAAATCCGCGTTTTCAGCGAATTTCAAACGAATTAAGATCCCGTTCGAGCAACCCGCAGAACATTACACGGTCCGAAAACCGTGATCATTTCTGGGGTTTCCTCCAGGACGGCCGCGCCGGGCCCCTGTCGGGTCCCGCTCGCTCGCCCGTCTCCCTGGCGGCTCGATAAACAATACAGGCCACGCTCCGCAACGCCAAACCAGGGTCGTCGCGAGGCGCGTCACAACGGGCGCTGCGAGAAAACCCTAAACCGCGTATAACGAGGCCATGCGCACTGACGAACTCGCCGAGATGATCCAGGAGGTCCCGGGGACCCAGGTGTCCTACGGGCCCGGCCTGGTCACCGTTCATGTCCCGGCGATCGGTGACACCATTCGTCTGGCCTTCCGCGACGTGCTCGACGCCGACTGGGTTCACGTGCCCACCGGCGCTCCCGCCGTACAGGTTGACCTGCGCCGAAAGCACGAGTCCCTGCCGCTGATCATCACGGTTGACGACGTCGTCTTCATTCCCGCCTATGCCGACGATCTCGTCGCCCCCGAGGACGAGCTGCTCATCCCGGCGATGCCCAGTCTGATCTCCTACTCCGAGATGCACCGCGACGTGCGGGCGCTCGGCAAGGCGATCGACGACCCGGACATCGAGCTGGAGCCGGAGATCCTGGCGGCGACGCTGCTGGCGCACCGCTGTTTCCTCGCGGGTGCCATTCGTGTCGGCCTGTGGCCGGTCCGTGTGGCGGCCTGGTGGGAGTACACGTCGGCACGCTCCGCGAAGGACGTCCAGCTGGCTCGCTTCCGCGACGACGCGAAGTGGGACGAGTTGATTGCCGATGTGACAGAAGCCAGGCGCCAATCAGCGCCTGCCGAGATCTGAGCATGCCGCCGCCGGCTTCAACCCTTCTTGCGTACGACTAAAGGCTCGACAGGATCGCAGTGCTCTAGTGCGTACCCAAGAAAGGAGCCGGCGGCGAGTCGCCTGGCTCAGGCGACCTCTGACGGTGTGTAGTGAGCAGCGTCGTCACCCTCGATGAGGTAGCTCTTGTTACCGTCCGCGCCGACCGGGATGTCACCGGCAATCGTCACGCGGTGCAGACGACGAGGCAGGTCGCCGTAGTCGTCAACGGCGTAGTGCTGTGTCGACCGGTTGTCCCAGACCACCACGTCGCCGACCTTCCAGCTGTGACGCAACGTGTTCTCCGGGCGGGTGACATAGCTCTGCAGCAGACGCAGGATGTCGCGCGACTCGGTCTTCGACAGCCCGACGACCCCAGTGGTGAACCCGCCGATGAAGAGGTTCGGCGTGTTCGAATCAGGGTTGATGCGGACGACCGGGTGGGCGGTGCGGTACCGCGTCGACGTGAAGACCTTCTGGTACTCGTCCAGCTCGTCGGTACGGAACTGCGGGTGCTCGGCATAGTCGTATTCATTGCTGTGCACTGCCCACAGCTGGTCGGCGAGCACTCGCAGGTGCGACGGCAGGTCTTGATATGCCGCGGCGGTGTTGGCGAAGAGCGTGTCACCGCCATACGGCGGGATGACCAGACTGCGCAGCGTCGTCGCCTTCGGCGGGCTGAGTACGAACGTCACGTCGGTGTGCCACGTGTTGGCGCGAGCACCCTCGCCGCCGGCCACCTCCAGGACGTTGGTCTGCCCGTCGACCGAAGGGACGGTCGGATGCGCTGTGGTCAGCGCGCCGAAGATCCTGGAGAAGCGGACGTGCGCCTCGTCGTCGAGGTTCTGGCCGCGGAAGACCAGGACCTTGTGTTCGACCAGCGCGCTGTTGATCTCAGCGGCGAGGTCACTGGAGATGGGCTGGGCCAAGTCGACATCGAGGAACTCTGCCCCGATGCGGCCTCCGATGCGGCGGATCGTCATGCCCGCAGCATACATATCCCATCGATTGAATGGGAGATAGGAAAGAAAGAAGCCGGGCGGGCACGACGG
This sequence comes from Actinoplanes sp. CA-015351, assembly GCF_050955685.1. Lineage (NCBI taxonomy): Bacteria > Bacillati > Actinomycetota > Actinomycetes > Micromonosporales > Micromonosporaceae > Actinoplanes > Actinoplanes sp. CA-015351. The sequence goes on along the minus strand of NZ_CP192102.1, from coordinate 3,178,171 downwards.
CCCGACCGGCTCACACAGCCTTACTCGTCGCCGCCCTCGAAGGCGTCGCCGATCTCGTCGAAGACCTCACCAGCGACGTAGCCGGCGGCGAGACCACCCGCGACACCCATGGCCACCCCGCCCATGCCGCCGCCGTGGTGACCACCACGCCGGTAGTGACCGTGGTGCCCATAACCGGGCGGCGGGTAACCCGGCGCTCCGTAAGCCGGCTGACCGTAACCACCCGGAGCACCGAAGCCCGGCATCGACTTGCGCTTGTCGAGCGCCTGGCGGACCCAGCCGTCGACGACTGCGCGCCAGTCGGTGGTGTCGGCGTCCTGGTGCTGGACGGTGTAGCGACCGTAGGTGTCGTGCCCCTGGGTGAACAGGCCGCCGCGCTTGTCGAACTCGAGGACGACCTCGACCGCGTGCGGGCTGGTCACGAAGGTCAGCTCGACCTCGTTGATGCCGTGCGCGTACTGCTGCGGCGGGTAGTACTCGATCTCCTGGTAGAACGGCAGCGTCTGGTGCACGCCGTAGATCTGGCCGTGCTCGATGTCGGCGGACTTGAACCGGAAGCCGAGCTGCGCGAACGCGTCCAGGATCTTCTGCTGGATGGGCAGCGGGTGCACGTGGACGGCGTCGAGGTCGCCCTTGTCAACCGCGCGGGCGATCGCCACCTCGGTGCGGACACCCATCACCATGCCGCGCAGGCTCTGGCCGTAGACCGTGGTGATCGGGGTTTCCCACGGCATGTCGATGCGGAACGGGATGGAGACCTGCTGGCCGGCGGCGAGCCGCATCGGGCCGCTGACGGTGAGCCGGTGGAAGTCGGCGACGGCCGAGTAGTCACTGCCGCCGGACTCCACCTCCATCCGGGTGACCAGGCCGAGAGTGATGTGCTCGATATCGGCGTCCTGCGTCCCGCCGACCACGTTGACCTGGCCGGTCAAGGGTGCGCCCGGGTAGGTGCTGGGGTTGGACAACACGGTGTCCACGCTCGGCCCGCCGACCCCGAGGGCGCCCAGCAACTTCTTGAAGACCACTTTTAACTCCCGCTCCGGAAACCAGCTTGATCGAAAAACTAGCAATGCCCGCTGAAGAAACCCTGAGAAGCGATCGAACCCCTGCGAGGCTACGAACAGCCACGGTACGGCTATCGTGCAACGCCATGGAGCCTGTAGCTGTGTTTCCCCTGGCCGAGGTACTCGTGCCGCACGAACCCATCGCTGCCGATCAGGTGGTGAGCGGGGCGCCGACCAGTGGCGCCGCCACGGTCACGGCGCTGGACGGCCTGGGTGTCGAGATCGGCGTCTGGGAAATGAGCGCCGGTACGGCGACCGACGTCGAGGCGGACGAGGCGTTCGTGCTGCTCGCCGGGCGCGCCGTGATCGAGCTGGAGGACGGCGCGAAGTTCGAGATCAAGCCGGGTGACCTGGTACGGCTCGCCGCCGGCACGAAGACCGTGTGGCACGTCAGCGAGCCGCTGCGCAAGGTTTACGTCATCAAGGCTTGAGGCCGACGGCGCCGTACATCGACACCTCGGCGGCGGTCGGCCGTTCCCCGGCGCCGGGACGCCATTCGCTGATCGCCACGACGCCCGGGTCGATGAGTTCGAGGCCGTCGAAGAATCGCCCGAACGTGTCCTTGTCGCGCGGCCAGGCGTCGACGTGGCCGGCCGCGAGCATCTGGTCGTAGACCGCGGCGACGTGCGGGGGCACGAAGTCCTTGGTCGAGTTGGTGGCGACCAGGTAGCTCCCGGACGGCACCGCGTCGAGCAGTTCGGCGACCACGCTGCGGGCTTTCTCGTCGTCCGGGACGAAGTGCAGCACGGCGATGAGCAGGATGCCGACCGGCTGGGTGAGGTCGAGCGTGTCCCGCAGTTCGTCGGCGGCGAGGATGGCGCCCGGCTCGTTGAGGTCGCCGTGCACGAACGTGGTGACGCCGCCGACCATCAGGGCCCGGGCGTGCGCCAGCACCATCGGGTCGTTGTCGGCGTAGACGACCTTGCTGTCCGGTGCGATCGACTGGGCCACCTCGTGGGTGTTGTCCGGCGCGGGCAGGCCGGTGCCGATGTCGAGGAACTGCCGGACCCCGGCCTCGCCGGCCAGGTAACGGATCGCCCGGTTGTGGAACGCGCGGCCCTGCCGGGCGGCGGTGCGGACCGCCGGGTACGCCGCGGCTATCCGGTCACCGGCATCGCGGTCGACCTGGAAGTGGTCCTTGCCTCCGAGCCAGTAGTTCCACCGGCGTGCCGGTGAGACGGTCTGCTGGTCCACGGTGGGGCCGGTGTTGCTTGAGGTCACGCGAAGCCTCCGGGCCGACGAGGGTGATCGGTCAGGCACGCATCCTATCGATGAACGACGACACGAGCTGCCCGTCGACCATCTACATCGGACATTGAAAGAGATTCGGCTTCCGGCATATCGTTCCGGGCGTGGCCACGCAAGCTCCGCCCTACCGCCCGGTCCTGCCCGGCTTCCCGCCGGACGACACGACGCGCGGCAACGGCGGCTCGACGATCGCCGTGACCCTGCGGTACGCGCCCCTGGCCTTCCTGCTCGGCATGTACACCCCGGTCCTGGAGATCGACGGCCAATCGGTACCGGCGAGCTGGGGCCGGGTCGTCACGGCGGTGGCGCTCGGCCAGCACCACGTGCACGTCCACGTGCCGTACCTGATGCCGGACCGGATCGGTACGGCCGAAACCACGGTGCTCGCGGTTTCCGGCCGGACGGTCGAACTCGAGTACCGGGCGCCGTTGCTGTCGTTCCTGCGCGGCAACATCGGCGTGCCGCCGCAGCGTTATCCCGGGCTCGCTGCCGCCGTGGTGCTGCTACTGGTGGCCGTGACCCTGCTGGCCTGCGGCTGCGTGGGACTGGTCGTCAGCGCCACGGCGTAACGGTCGAAGACCGCCGCAGGCTGCTCCAGGATCCGCCCGGCGGCCAGATTCGCCGCCAGACGCACATACTGCGCGTGCGTCCAGGTCAGCGGCGTTGCCGAGGTGGTCGGGGTGCCGGCCGTCCGGTACGGCGGCTCCTTGTCCCACACCTGCTCGGGCAGCACCAGCGACGGCCCTGCCGCCCGGGCCATCAGCGCGAGCTGCTCCCGGCCCTCCCGCACCGAGCCGGACGCGATCGCGTACTCCCCTCGCTCACCGTTGAGCAGCGGCCACAGCCGGCCCCGGGTGATCCGCGACCCGGCCGGGAGCGGGAAGTCCCATTGGCTGCCGTCGGCCTTCTCGCCGTATCCGTCGAACGAGGCGCGGTACCAGTACATGCCGTCGCGTACCGGCACGCCGAGCTGCTCGTCGACGACGTCGAGGCTGGCGGTGACGACCGGATCGCGGGCCGGCAGCACACCGAGCCGGACCAGCTCCAGGAATCCCGGATCGACGACCCGGCGCTGGTCGACGCCGGCCGGACCGCTGTCGCCGATGTCGTAAGCGGTGCCCGCGTCGGGCCGGCCGTCCTTGGTGAGTCGCAGGAAGTAGGGCTTCTCCGAATACGGCCCGGTGCTGGTCACCGTCCATTTCTTGACGTTCGCCCGCCATGAGTCGGCGGTGGCCAGATAACGCTCGGCCGACGCCGTGTCGGACGACGCGCGGGCGATGGCGGCCGCACAGACCAGCCCGGCGATGCCTGCTGCGATCGTGGCCGGCGAATACCAGCGCTCCCCCGGGCCGGGCAGCGCACCGTCAGATTCGGTCAGGATGTCCGCCGCCTTCTTCACCTCGGGCCACTGCGACGTCCCGCCCAGCTGATAGGCGAGAACGATGGGCAACGCCAGCTCGTCCCTCTGCCGCACCGTGAACAGGTGATTCAGCGCCCGCACCGCCCCGGCCCGATCACCGGTGGCAAGCAGACCGGTCGCTATCTGATAGAGATCCATTGACCGGGCCAGGTGATAAGAACCGGACGGATCCTCGCGCCCGAACGCCCAGGGCGCGGCCGGGGCGGCGATGTAGGCACCCCTTCGCGTCTTGTCCTCGACAGCGGCCAGCAGCATCGCCGACGCGTTCCACAGCCGCCGATCCGCACCGGCCGGCGGCCGGTTCACGCTGTTCAGATAGCCGTCCCAACCCCGCGCATAAGCCTCCCGGACAAGATCAAAACCTTTGTTGAGTACGGTCGAAGCGTCCGTGAGAGCAGCAGGACCGAACCCGAGGGCGAGTGTCGCGGTGTTCGCCACCTCCGCCGTCTGCACCAGATTTCCGGGCTTCGCCGAGGTGTAGTGCCAGTCCATCCGGCCGTCGGCGAGCAGATCCGTCCACCCGTCGCTCACCCCGGCGAATCCGCTGGAGGTGGCGAGCAGCGGCGGTGACGACACGAGTGCGCTGGTCACCGGGCCGTCGGTGGCGATCAGGGCGTCGCCTTCGGTACGGCCGGAATCGCCACTACGACTGTTGTTCAGCGCCGGATCGAAGATCGTGTACAGCCGGTGTCCCTCGCCGGTGAACCGCACCCTGATCAGCAGCACCGCCGCCTCCGGATCCACCGTGTAGTCCGCGACGAGCCGCCATTTCGCCGCCGGGTCGGTGAACGTCTGCCGGTAGCTCAGGCTGCGGTCGCCGACCATTTCGGTCACCGGCTCCGGGGTGCGCACCGCGGGGCCGGACGATGCGGCCACTGCGAATTGCAGGGCGCGGGCGCTGGGCGTACCCAGGTCGGGGTAGAAGATCTCGGAGCCGCCGCCTCCTCGCGCGAGGGTGACCCACACTTTGCTGCGGGTGTTTGCCGAGGTCAGGAGGCCGGTTTTGTCGGCCGGAAGGTACTGCTGGTCCTTGCCGGGCGCGCCCGGCGCGTCTGCTCGCGCGACCGGCGCATCCGCTCGCGCGACGCGGGCAGCGGGCGGGTTCAGGCCGATGATCAGCGCGAGCAGGGCGGTTGCCGTTTTTTGGTACGCCATGACCACCCCTTACGGCTTGGCTTGCAGCTCCTCGTGCAGGGCGCGCATCAACTCGGCACTCGTGAACGGTTTCTCCAGCAGGTGGACCTCGGCCGAGAGGGTGCCGTGGGTGGTCAGGACCGGCTGGGCATAACCGGACATGAACAGGACCTTGGTGCCGGGCCACGTCCGATCGATGGCGGTCGCCAGGTCCCGGCCCAGCATCCCCGGCATGATCACGTCGGTGAGCAGGACGTCGATCGCGTGCTCGGCGGCGAGGCGCAGCGCCTCCTCGCCGTTGCCGGCCGCGAGGACCGTGTAACCGCCGCGCCGCAGAATCCGGCAGGTCACCTCGCGCAGCGCGGCCTCGTCCTCGACGACCAGGACCGTCGCGCCGTGCCCGGTGAGCCCGGCCGCCGACTCCTCCGGCGGCGCCTGCTGCGCCTCCACGTCGGTGGCCGGCAGCAGGATGGTGAACGTGGTGCCGATGCCGGGCTCGGAGTAGATCTGCACGGTGCCGCCGGCCTGGGTGATGATGCCGTAGACGGTGGCCAGGCCGAGCCCGGTGCCGTGCCCGCTCGGTTTCGTGGTGAAGAACGGCTCGAACGCCTTGTCGATCACCTCCTGCGGCATGCCGGTGCCGGTGTCGGAGACCCGCAGGCGCACGTAGACGCCGGGTCGCACGGGCGCGCGGGTGGCGTATTCGGCGCCGACGTGCACCGGCGCGGTGTCGATGGTGAGGCGGCCGCCGCCGGGCATCGCGTCGCGCGCGTTGACCGCCAGGTTGACCAGGACCTGTTCGAGCTGGCCCGGGTCGGCCATGACCGACGGCAGCCCCGCGGTGGTACGCACGGTCAGCGCGATGTGCTCACCGAGCGACCGTTCCAGCATCTGGTGTACCTCGGTGACCACGACGTTCAGGTTCAGCGGCCGGGGCCGGATCACCTCGCGGCGGGCGAAGGCGAGCAGCTGGTGGGTGAGGTCGCTGCCGCGCCGGGCGGCCCGGGCGATCTGCTCGGCGTCGGCGGCCGGTGGGGTGCCGGCCGCGTCCTCGACGATGAACGACGCGTAGTTGAGGATCACCGCGAGCAGGTTGTTGAAGTCGTGGGCGATGCCGCCGGCCAGCTGGCCGAGACTCTCCAGGCGCTGGGTCTGCTGGATGCGGGCCTCGAGGCGTTGCTTGTCGGCCTCCTCGCGCAGGCGGCGGCGTTCCTCCTCGGCGGCGAGGCGTTCGGTGATGTCGCGGACCACCACGACGATCACCACCCCGCTGTCGGTGTGCAGGGAGCTGCAGGCGATGTCGACGGGCAGTTCGGCGCCGCCGCGGCGCAGCGCGCGCCGGGTGGCCCAGCGCTGGTCGGCGGGCTGATCGGGGTCGGCGTCGGCACGGATGGTGTCCAGCAGCGTGCTGTCCCCGCCGGTACGCAGCACGGCCGAGACCGGCGGAAGCCCGTCCGGCAGCAGCAGCGGCAGCGGCATGTGCAGCAGGTCGTACCGGGGATGGTCGAACAGCCGTTCCGCCTCCGCGTTGACCAGCACCACCTCGCCGGACTCGGCCACGCCGAGCACAGCGTCCGGCGCCGCGTCCAGCACCGCCTGCACGCGGCCCTCGGCACGTTCCCGATCGCTGATGTCGCGGGTGATCGTGGTCGTGCCGATCATCCGGCCACGTTCGTCGAGCAGCGGCGAGATGAGCGCCGAGACCGCGATCATCTCGCCTTTCGCGGTGAGCCGGATGGTCCGGTACCGGTCGACGCGGCCGCCGAGGCGGACCAGCAGACGGACCTGTTCCTCGTCGCCGCGCCGCTCGGGCGGGATGATCACGTCGATCGACGTGCCGATCGTCGCCGAGGCCGGGTGGCCGTACAGCATCTCGGCGCCGGGATTCCACGAGGTCACGACGCCGTCGAGGTCGGTGGTGACTATCGCGTCGTGCGAGGACTGCACGATCGAGGCGAGCAGGGCGCGTTCCTGCGCGGCCTGGCGTTGTGTCGTGTCGTCACGGAGCACCGAGGTCACGTACGTCTCGGACTCTCCGTCGGTGACCGCGGAGAGCGAGATCTCGACGGGGAAGACGCTGCCGTCACGGCGCCGGCCCCGCAACGGCCGGCGGCGCATTGGGCCGCTCTCGCCGGAGAGATAGGCGCGGCACTGCTCGGGGTGGTTCTCTCGCGCCTCCTCGGGGACCAGGTCGTCGACCAAGCGTCCGACCAGCTCACCGGCGGGGTATCCGAACATGTCGTGCGCCCTGCGGTTGGCCAGCGTGATCACGCCGTCCCTGCGGCTGACGACAATCGCGTCCGGGGCGGTGTCGAGCAGAAGCCCCGGGATCTCGCGTGACTCCACCGATCCCTCCCACCTCTAAAGTACTTTATTAGGATATTCCGGTTATCGGGATGGCGAATATGGGCATCGTGACCGGATGAGCAGCACGGCTGAACCGCCTATCGACCCGAATCGGCCCAGCTCCGCACGCATCTACGACGCGTTCCTCGGCGGCACCCACAACTTCGCCTCCGATCGGGCGATCGTGGCCCGCACGCTCGAGCTGATGCCGGACATGCCGGCGATCACCCGATCGAACCGTGCGTTCCTGCATCGGGCCGTCCGGTACGCGACCGCGCAGGGCATCCGTCAGTTCCTCGATCTCGGGTCCGGCATTCCGACCGAGCAGAACGTGCACCAGATCGCACCTGAGGCACGGGTGGTCTACGTCGACGTCGACCCGACGGCCGTGCTGTACGGGCGTCAGCTGGTCGGTGATGATCCCCGGGCAGCCGTCATCCACGGCGACCTGCGGCAGCCGTCGATCCTGCTGGACGAGCCGGAGGTGAAGGATCTGCTCGATCTGAGCCAGCCGGTCGGCATCCTGATGGTCGCGGTGCTGCATTTCATCCCGGACAGCCGGGCACTGAGCGAGGCGCTCCCGGTGTATCGCGAGATCGCGGCGCCGGGCAGCATGCTGGTTCTCTCGCACGCGACGATCGACGAACGGGCGCCGGAGCTGGAGCGGGTCGCCGATCTGTACAACCGGACCGGGTCGTCGTTGCTCCCGCGCGGGCAGGAGCAGGTGGAACGGTTCTTCGACGGCTGGGCATTGGAGGAACCGGGTGTGGTGCCGGCGCCGCGGTGGCGCCCGGATCCCGGGGAGGAGGCGCCGGACCCGAGCACGTTCTTGATGCTCGCTGGTACGGGGCGCAGGGTTTGAGCCGTGCGCTCGTGCTCGCCGCCGGGTCGGGAAGGCGTGCTCGTGCTCGTGCTCGTGCTCGCGCTCGTGCCCGGCGGCGAGTTTGAGGCGTGCTCACGCCCGGCGGCGAGTTTGCGGCGTGCTCACGCTCGGCGGCGAGCTTGCGGCGCGCTCACGCTCGGCGGCGAGCTTGCGGCGCGCTCACGCCTGGCGGCGAGTTCGAGGCACGCTCACGCCCGGCGGCGGCGTGAGGAGATGGCGATTCCCCGCTCGGCCGGGCGGTCCGCACTGTCGCACTCGTCGTCGGGCTCGATCTCGATGAGGTCGAACAGGTCGGGGCCGGCGTGGCCGGTGTCGACCGTGTTGCCGATCAGCCCGAGCAGAGCGGCGCAGTTGCGCCCGTACCCCTGAATCATGCGGTCCACCCTGGTGGGGTGGCCGCAACGTCGGCACGGGCGCATCCGCTCCGGCAGAATCTCGGCCATACCGTCCAGTATCCGATGGATCACGCTTCGCCGACGGCTTCGGCCAGTTCGTCTTTCGACATCCCGGATCGGCCGGGAATGTCGTGCTCGCGGGCCAGGTCGTACAGCTCGCTCTTGGTGTGGTGGTGCTCGGGCAGTTTGCCGGTCGTCGCCTCCACGAATCGGCGGCCCATCGCCTCGCGCTCCTCAGTGCTGAAGCTCTTCTCGAGAATCGGAAGCAGCTCCTCCTCCTCTTCCTCGACGTGGTGCCGCAGCTCCCCGATGATCGCGGCGAGCGTGCCGTCCCAGCCGGGTTTCTCCGGGTCGCTGCGCAGCAGGTTCTGCATCATCTCCTCGACCTGGTGGTGCTCGACGGTGCCGTCGACGATCTCCTCGCCGGCCTCGGCCGCTTTCTCCCGGATCGCCGGGTAGACGAAGTCCTCCTCGGCCTCCGAGTGCGGCAGCAGCATCCGGTGCACCTCGTGCAGGATCGCGGCCTTGTCGACCCCGTCGTGGGTCGCCTCTTCCAGCAGCTCGTCGACCTGGCGATGCTGCTCTTTGATCACTTCCACGATGTCCGGCACGGAACCCCCTTTTATGGTGACAAATCACTCTGAGGCGTCATACCCCTACTGCCAGCAAACACTCATCTTTGATCACGTACGGTCGGCACCGCCGAAATCGAGGGGGAAGCACGTGCAACCGTTCCGAGTCTTCAGGGTCACCGCGATCGCCGAAGCGTTCTCGTGGACCGGACTGCTGGTGGGCATGTTCCTGAAGCACGTCACGGAGACGACCGAGGCCGGCGTGTGGTTCTTCGGCCGGCTCCACGGGGTGCTGTTCGTCGCGTACCTGGTGGCGACGCTCTGGGTGGCGCGCACCGAGCGGTGGTCGATCTGGCGGACGCTGTTCGGCCTGGCCGCCTCAATCCCTCCCCTCACCACTCTGATCTTCGAACGCTGGGTGGCCAAGCGCCGCCCGGCCCAGGAGCCGGCGGCCGCCACCGCCTGAGCTCCCAGGCCGGGGAGGGGCGCTGCCCGTCCCTCCCCGGCCGGGGAGGGGCGCTGCCCGTCCCTCCCCGGCCGCTCTATTTGACGGCGATCGGGTTGACCGGGGAGCCCACGGCTCCGGTGATCGGCAGGGGCGCGGCGGTGAGCCAGAACTCGTGGATTCCGTCCTCTGCGCAGTCGGCGGCGAGCGCGTCCAGGTCCCACATCTCGCCCAGGAAGAGCCCGATGTGCGGGATCGCCACCTGGTGCAACGGCTGGAACGCGTGATCGAACTCGTTCGGCCGCACCTCGAAACCCCAGGTGTCGGTGGCGATCGCCGCGATCTCGGTGCGGTGCAGCCAACCGGCGGTCATGAACGACAGACCGGGAGCTGGCCCGCCCGCGTAATCGCCCCAGCCGTTCCGCCGTGCCCGGGTGAGCTGACCGGTGCGCACCAGGACGATGTCACCCCGGCCCACCTCGGTCTTCTGGGCCGCGATGGTAGCCGTGAGGTGTTCTTCGGTGATGGCGAACCCGTCCGGCAGCTCGCCGTCCGTCCCTAGAACGCGCCCCACGTCAAGAAGGACGCCCCGGCCGGCGATCACGTCGGCGACCGTCTCGATGCCCGTCTTCAGGTCACCGAGGCTGGTCACCACCTTCTCCGCCGGGCGGCCGTTCCAAGCCAGGCCGTGATCGAAGATGTGGCCGAGCCCGTCCCACTGCGTTGAGCACTGCAACGGCATCGCGATCACGTCGTCGGCGCCACCGAGCCCGTGCGGGAAGCCCTGCACACCGGTGACCGCGTCAGTTCCGGTGTCCAGCATCGTGTGCACCGGATTGGTGCGCCGGCGCCAGCCTTTCTGCGGGCCGTCGGCGTCGAAGCTCTGCGACAACGAGAACGACACCCCGCGCCGCACCAGCTTCGCGCCCTGCGCACGCTTGGCGGGGGTCAGGAAATTCATGGTCCCCTGTACGTCGTCAGCACCCCACCGCCCCCAGTTGGAGCAGCGTTTCGCGGCTTCCGCTATAGCGCCCTCGGGGTCTTTCGGGTCGATCATTTCTGACCCCGGAAAGTCTCGTCGACCCAGTCGGCGATGAACGACTGCACGTGGGCGAAGTGGTCGAGCCCGATGTGCTCGGCGCCGCCCTCCTCCTTCGTGAAGATCCGCAGCTCACGCTTGGGTGAGTTGACGGCCTGCTGGTAGGAGCGGTACGCGTACTGAACCGGGATCTGCCTGTCGTTCTCGCCGTGCGCGATCAGGAACGGGACGGTGATCTGCTCGACCACGCCGTCCAGGTTGACCGCCTCCGCTTTCCTGATGAAGGTGTCGAGGTCGGTCTCGCCCCACACCCAGAGCACGTGGTCCCAGTAGTGCGGGACCGGGTTCTCTCCCTCGCGTTCGAGGCGGCGTTTCTGCACGGCGCCCCAGTCGTGGTTGGCACCCCAGGCCACGCAGAGCGCAATCCGCTTCTCGAACGCGGCCGCCCTCGGTGCGTAGTAACCACCCAGCGACCAGCCGATCAGGCCGATCTTCGTGTCGTCGACGTCATCCCTGGTCAGCAGGTAGTCGACACAGGCTTTCGCCCAGTCCTCGGTCTCGACCCGGCTGGTCAGGCCGAGGAACCGCAGCGCCTCGCCACTGCCCGGACAGTCGACCATCAGGGTGTTGATGCCCCGCGCGGCCATCTCGTGCGCGAAGCCCGAGGCGTACATGTGCTCCTTGGTCGAGTCCAACCCGTTCCACAGGATGATCGTCGGAGCGTTCGCCGCGCCGGCCTTCGTGAAGTACGCCGGGAGCTGGTGACCCTCGAACGGCACCGCGACCCGGGTGGTGGCCGGGTCGATCAGGTCGAACGCCTTCTGCTGCAGGTCGAGGAGCCGCTGGTAGAACTCCTTGCGGTCCGGCGATTTCGCGCTCTGCATCCGCTCGGCCTGTGCCAGGTAGTTGGTGGCCCGCTGATATTTCTGCCCAGCGGTACGCAGGTGCCCGGCCTTCTCGTCGGCCGCCGCCTGGGTCGCGAGATCCTCGGCGACGGCGGCCCAGGAAGCCATGAACTCCTTGGTCCCGACGTCCGAGCCCTGCCCCGCGAGATCGCGGATCGGGCGGCAGGCGCGGTCCACCTCGTCGATCAGGCCGCCGCTGTTCAGGGTGGCGACCACGCCGAGGTTCCAGACGTAGTTGCCGGGAAAGTACTCGAACATTCAGCTCTGCCTTTCGATTCGTGCTTTCTCCTGATCACGGCGTCGGACGGCCGGCAGTTCCCTGCTCGCCTGTCCGGAAGTGATCCGATTTGTCAGAGTGCCGATGCCCTGGACCGTCAGGGTGACCACGTCGCCGTCGCGCAGCGGCGGCGGATCCTGTCGCCCGTTGCGGCCCCACAACTCGGCGAGGCAGCCGCCGTTGCCGACCGTGCCCGAGCCGAGCACGTCGCCGGGTCTCACCAGGCTGTCGCGGGCGGCGTAGGCGAGCATCGTCTCGAAGGTCCAGCCCATGTTGCTGAGCAGGTCACGGCCGATCTCCGTGCCGTTGACACCCGCCGCGCACCACAGATCGAAAAAACCGTCCTCGTCCTTGAAGGGCTCGAGTTCGTCGGCGGTGACGATCCACGGGCCGAGAGTGCTCGCGAAGTCCTTGCCCTTGGCCGGGCCCAGGTTCACCTGCATCTCGCGTTTTTGCAGGTCACGCGCGGACCAGTCGTTGAAGACGGTGTAGCCGAAGATGGTCTCGCCGGGCCCGGCGATCGCGGCGACCTCCAGCTCGAAGTCACGATTCACCGAGGACGCCGGGAACGGCACGTCGTCGTCCGGGCCGAGGATCGCGTGCGGGTTGGTGAAGTAGAAGGTCGGTGCGTCGTACCAGGCCTCGGGCACTCCCCCGCTGCCGTCGATGCTGCGCCGCACGCCGTCGACGTGTTCCTCGAACGCGACGAAGTCACGGATCGAGCTTGGGTGCAGCGGCGCCAGCAGGCGAACATCCTTCAGGGGTACGGCGGTGCCGAGGCTCAGCCCGCTCGCCGCGCCGACGCCCATCTCGATGACCGCGATGGTTTCGAGATCATCGGCGAAGGGACGGACCTGGCCGTCCTGGATCACTCCGGTTCGGTCCTGACCATCGTGCCGGAATCGCGCGATTCGCATGGCGTCAGACCGGAGGGGCGACGAAGATGCCGCGGTCGACGTCGTTGAACGACTGCTTCGCGACGAACTCGTTCATCGGGTTCGCCGTACCCCACTGGTCGCTGACCGCCGGGTCGGAGAAGTCATAGAGGTGCGGGTGCCAGGTGTCCTCGTCGAGCTCTTCGAGCTCCGTCGTGTATTCGATGGTGTTGCCGTGCGGGTCGAGGAAGTAGCTGAAGGTGTTGTTGCCGGCCATGTGCCGGCCCGGGCCCCACACCTTCTCCACACCGCCGCGCAGCAGCCGGCCGGTGCCGCGCATGTACTCGTCGATGCCGCGCATCTCGAACGAGGCGTGGTGCAACGAGACGTGCGGGCCGCGGGCGATCGCGAGGCTGTGATGCCAGCGGTTGGTCCGCAGGAAATACATCATCTCGCCCATCCGCGGGTGCATCAGTGTGTCCGAGAGGGCGAAGTTCAGGTGCTGGTCGTAGAAGGCGACGGTCGCCTCCGGGTTCGGCGAGTTGATCACCACGTGTGAGAGCTTGACCGGGACGGACTCGCCCTCTTCCAGCTTGCGGTGCTGCCGGACGGCCACGTCGCAGGAGACCTCGACGGTCCGGCCGTCGAGGTCGAAGAACCGGAAGCCGTAACCCCCGCCGGGGGTGGTCAGTTTGCCCGGCTCGCTGACCAGCGTGATGCCGGCGCGGCCGAGTCGTTCGGCCAGTGCGTTCACGTCGGTCTCGCTCGCGGCGCCGAACGCGATCAGGTCGAGCCGTTTCTCAGCGGCCTTGCGCAGCCGCACCGAGTACTGCTCGGGCGAGCCAGCGGCGGCCAGGAAGGCGAGGCCGTCGTCGGTGGTCTCGGCGTCCAGGCCCCACATGGTGGTGTAGAAGTCGAGCTGCCTGTCGTAGTCCGGCACGGCCAGGTCGACGTGGCGCAGGTGGGTGATGAGGCGTTCGTCGTTCATGGTTCCCCTTACAAAGAATCAGGCGGGCTCAGCGACCAGGTGCGCGATGCGGGCCATCAGGCCCGGGACGTCGCCGCGCTCGTGGGCGAGCTGCCAGGCGGCCAGTTGCAGAGAGGCCTCGACGACCGTTCTGGCGCGGTCCAGTCGTCGGCCGGTGAAGTCGGACCAGAGCGTGTCGGTGACGCTGCCGGCGGCCAGCAGCAGCTCGGCGAGGACGGACGCGTCCTCCAAGGCCTGGGCGGCGCCCTGCGCCAGGGTCGGCGGGCAGCTGTGTGCGGCGTCGCCGATCACCACGACCCGGCCACGGTGCCACGGGCCGTCGAGAACGTGGCTCTCGAATGCGGTGTAGTTGACCCGGCTCGGGTCGGTCAGCTGCTCCCGGATCTCATCCCACGGCCCGTGGTAGGCCAGGGACAGCTCGCGCATCGTCGCGAGTGCCTCCTCCGGGCTGAGACCGGACCGGTCCCGCACGTCCTCGACCAGGTACGCGTAGAGCGTGTCCGCCCCGGTCGGGCAGTACCCCGCGATGTAGCACGGGCCGCCGTAGATCAGATCGGTCCGGGTCACGCTCGCCGGCCGTTTCGTGAACGTCCGCCAGATGCCCATGCCGACCGGTCGCGGCTCAGTGTCGATCCCGGCCTGCCGCCGGGTCCACGACCGGACACCGTCGGCGCCGATCACCAGGTCGTACCGGCCGGAGGTGCCGTCGGTGAAGGTGACCAGCACGGTGTCGCCGTCCTGCTTCAGGCTCTGCGGGCGGGTGCCGAAGCGGACTTTCGCCCCGGCTGCGGCCGCCCTGTCGATCAGGATGCGGGCCAGCGCCGGACGGTACATCCCCAGGGTGGCGGGCAGGTCGGGGCCGCCGGTGCGGATGTCGGTCAGCTCGGCGACCAGGGTGCCGGCCGGGTCGGGGGCGCGCAGGCCGAGGGTGTCGAACGCGTACCCCTCGGCCTCGACCTGGCCCCAGACGCCGAGCTCGCGCAGCACTCGCAGAGCGTTGCCCTGCAGGGTGATCCCGGAGCCGAGCGCGGACACGTCGGGTTTCACGTCGACCAGGTCGACGGCGACGTCGCCCTCGGCGAGCAGGATCGCCGTTGCGGCGCCGGCAGCGCCGCCACCGACGACCAGTACGTTTCGAACTGCTGGCACGGCCGTTTCCCCCTTGTTACTCGTGTGATGGGGACCACTGTCCCGCCGCCGGGCAGTATCAGGGAAGCTCGACTTGGTGATGGCTGTCATAGCCAGTGCTTATAGTTGCCGGATGGCCGTCGACCGTGTGCTCGCGAACCTCGATCTGAACCTGCTGGTGACCTTGGACGCCCTGCTCAGGGAGCGGAACGTGACCCGCACCGCGGAGCGTCTGGGCGTGAGCCAGCCGGCGGTCAGCGGCGCCCTGAGCCGCCTGCGACGGCATTTCGGCGACCAATTGCTGGTCCGGGTCGGCAATCGGTACGACCTCACCCCGCTCGCCACCCGTGTCTCGGTGCTGACCGGTCCGGCGCTGGCCGGCGTACGCCGGGTCTTCGACTCCACCGCCGATTTCGATCCGTCCGGACTGGACCGCGAATTCACCGTGGTCTCCTCGGATTACGCCGCCACCATCCTCGGCCCGCTGGTCGCCCGGATGCTCGCCCAGCGCGCCCCGAACACGCGGCTGCGCCTGCCACAGACCACTCCGTACGCGGTGGACCATGCCGCCGACACCCTGCGCGACGCCGACGGCCTGTTCATCCCGCACGGGTTCGTCACCGGACTGCCCCATCTGGACCTTTACGAGGACCGCTGGGTCTGCATCGTCTCCGCCGACAACCCCGAGGTTGGTGACGAGCTTTATCTGCGCCAGCTGGAGGACCTGCCGTGGGTGGTCCTCTTCGACCGCCCGACCGCGTACGCCCCGGCCGTGCGCCAGCTGCGGATGATCGGCATCGAGGCCCGGGTGGACGTGATCGTCGACGGGTTCCTCCAGATGCCGTTCCTCGTCGCCGGCACCCGTCGGATCGCGCTCATCCAGGAGCGATTGGCCACGCTGATGGCCCCGATCGCCGGGATCCGCATCCTCGAGTGCCCGTTCGAGGTGATCACGTTGCACGAATCCTTCTGGTGGAACCCGATGCACACGAACGATCCGGTGCACGTGTGGTTCCGTGAGCTGCTGATCGAGGCGGCCGACGAGCTGTGGCCGCCGATCGACGAGTCGCTGCCGCCATCAGTTTGAGTGATGGCCGGCATCAGCCGAATCCGTCTTCCGCCGCGGATCGCGGGCCGCCCATAGTCGGAGCCACCGAGTGTGACATGGACCACCGGAAGGCTCTCCCTTGTCTCTCACCGCACCCACACCCACACGGCAGGCAGGCCTCGCCCAACTGGCGCTCCTGCTCGCCGGCAGCTGCCTTTCCGTTCTCGGCGCCGTGCTCATCGCCCCGGTCCTGCCGCAGATGACCGACCACTTCGCCGGCGTGCCCGGCTCCGGCGCTCTGGTGCCGATTGTCCTCACCGTCCCGGCGTTGATCATCGGCCTGACCGCGCCGTTCGCCGGTTTCATCGCCGATCGCATCGACCGTAAACGGGTGCTGATCGTCGCGATGGTCGGCTACTCGATCTTCGGCACCGCCCCGCTCTACCTGCAGTCGCTCTCCACGATCATCGGCAGCCGGGTCCTCGTCGGCCTCTGCGAGGCCGCGATCATGACGTGCTGCACGACGCTGATCGCCGACTACTGGTCCGGGCCGAGACGCAGCCGCTATCTGGGCCTGCAGACACTGCTCGCCTCGGTCTCCGCGACCGTGTTCCTCGGCGTCGGCGGTGCACTCGGGTCGTCGGGCTGGCGGACACCGTTCTGGCTCTACACGATCGCGGTGCTCCTTGCCGTACCCATGGCGCTCTTGATCTGGCAGCCCGCTCGGGTCGCGTCGTCCGTCGCTCTCCCGCCGATCCCCTGGCGGCAGCTGCGGGTGCCGTGCCTGGTCACGCTCGCGGGCGGCGTGGTCTTCTACGCGCTGATCGTCGAGCTGTCGTTCGTGCTGGACGAGGTCGGCGTCACCGCTACCGCGACGATCGGCGCGCTCAGCGCCCTGATGTCGCTCGCCACCGCGGTGGCGGCAGGCTCGTTCGCGAAGCTGTCCGGGCAGACGCCACGGACGTTGCTACCGATCGCGTTCGGACTGTCGGCGGCCGGTTTCCTGGTCATTGCGGCTACCGCATCGGTCCCGGTGATCACCTTTGGCGCGGTGCTGACCGGTGCCGGGACGGGTCTGCTGCTGCCCACGCTGCTGACCTGGGCGACCAACGGACTGTCGTTCGCGGAGCGCGGGCGCGGCACGGGCTTGTGGACCGGGACGCTGTTCATCGGCGAGTTCCTGTCACCGGTGCTGATCACCGGCGCCGGAGCGGCCGTCGGCGGACTGCGACCGGCCTTGGGCCTGCTCGGCGTGGCCGCTGCGCTGCTGGCCGTGTCGATGCTCTGGATCGTCCCGCACGACGCCGCCCGCCTGAACGTCACCCACAACTGATGATCAACCCAACCACCCCACCCCACCCCGCACCGCCCGCCCCGCACCGCACCGCCCCGCACCGCCCCGCACCGCCCCGCTGAGATCAACTCCGGCTGGCGCTCACCGCTGTCTCGACGGCGCTGAGAAGCAGTGGGGGCCAGCCGGTTCTGATCTTCCTGACGCACTGCCGCCCCAGGCCGGCAACGCAACGCAAGGCAAGGCAAGGCCCGGGCTGGGCTGGGCTGGGCTGGGGCTGGGCTGGCGGACCGGGCCAGACCGCGCACGCGGACCAGCGGACCGGGCCAGACCGCGCACGCAGACCAGGCCAGGCCTGCTGGACAGGGCAGCCCCCCGGCTGTAATGGCTGGTCGGGGCCGCGCTGGGCTGGTCGGTGCAGGGCCGCGCTGGGTTTGGCTGGACAGGGCAATCGTTGGGCTGGTCGGGGCGGCGCTGATCGTCGGTGCCTGTGTCGGCCGCCGACGTTCTGGGGTGGTCAGGGCCGCGCTTGGCTGGCTTCAGGCGAATGTTCGGGCGGAGCCGTATGACGAGCCGGCTCGGTCGCGTTCCAGCCAGCCGGTTTCGACCAGCATGCGGCGGACTGCGGCTACGTCGTCGGCAACCACGGCGATCCGGGTGTTGACCTCGTCCTCGGTCAGGATGCCGTCGACCGCGAGGAAGCGGGCGAACAGCTCCGCGATCTGCTGGTACCGATCACTCATCGTCGGCGGGAGGCTGGTCAAGCGGCCATGTGAGAAATAGGACTTCAGCTGCGGAAAGTTCGCGAGCAGCGGCGCGATCGGCTGCGCCCTGTCGAGCGCCTGGGCCGCGTCACGGAGCACCTCGACGCGCGCTCGGAAGTCGCCGTTCCCGGTGCCGGTCGCCAGCCCGGCGCCGACCAGACGGCCGAGCAGTTCGCCGGCCTCAGGTTTCGGCAGATCCAGATAGATCGACATCTCGTTGATGGACACGCCGTTGTTGCCGTGGCGGAGCAGCTCGGCGAGCGCCCGCAGCCGGAGCGGGTTCGACAACTGCATCAACAGATCGGCGGCGTGCGCAGCAGGGGCGGACATCCCGCCACCGTAAGCGCACGGTCGCTTCCCGGCATCCGATTATCCGGCCACCGCAATGAGCGCACGGCCCACGGCCCACCCGGCCACCACCATGAGCGCACGGCCCTCGCGCCAGCGCGCGCCTCGACACGCCGCCCGGAACAAGGGGCCTGTATGCCACCACCATGAGCGCATGGCGGTCACGCCACCGTGCCACGACACAACGTGCGGAACGAAGGCCCGCACACCACCGTCTTGAGCGCACCGCGGTCCGGCCCGATCCGGTTATCCGGGCGCGACCGGGGTAAACAGACGTTCACCTCCGGTTGGGGCGACGCGGCATCTCGGCCGTGCCGTACCGGCGATCCCTGGAGGAATCATGTTCGCTCCCATCGTCGCGGTCGCGGCGGCTCTCACCCTGGGTGCCGCGCCGGCAGCGCCGAGTTTGGATGCGCTTGCCCAGGCGTACGACGAAACGAGTCACGTTCTCGCCGAAGCCCGCTTCGTGTCGGCCGGCGACAGCTTCCGGCTGACGAAATGGTCGAGTGACGGCGGGCGGGCGGTTGTGCAGTACAAGTACATCCGGACCGACGGCACGTTCCAGTCCGGTGAGCATCTGGGGCCGTCCGCGGCCGGCGTGAGCGTCACGTTCGATCACGACTTCGGCGAGGGCCGGAAGATCGTGTTCCGGGTCTGCGTCGACGACTACTGCAGCGGAACCGGGGACGGGCAGAACTGGACCATCGGGTACGCCTAGGTCCACTTATTGACTTTGGTCAATTGCTGGGCCAGTCTGGGCGCACAGCACAGCCGCCGGAGCCACGCGGTTACGGGAGCACGGGCAGCTCCCGGCGAATCCACCGCAGTCGGTCGTCACCACGTGACGACCCGGACTTACCGGAGTGCTGAGCGCACATGTCCTCACGCGTACAAAAAAGGCTCTTGATCTCTGTCTTTGCTGCGGCGGTTGTCGCAGCTCTTGCCGTGCTCGTCGCGCCCAGCAGCCCGGCCGCTGCGCACGGCAACGTCGTCGGTCCCGCGTCGCGCAACTACGGTTGCTTCGATCGGTGGGGCTCCCGCTTCCAGGACCCGGTCATGGCGACCGAGGATCCGATGTGCTGGCAGGCCTGGCAGGCGAACCCGAATGCCATGTGGAACTGGAACGGCCTGTTCCGGGAAGGTGTGGCCGGGCAGCACGAGACCGTCATCCCGGACGGGCAGCTGTGCAGTGCGGGCCACACGGAGAGTGGTCGCTACAACGCGATGGACACCGTCGGTGACTGGAAAGCCACCTCGATCGGTAATTCCTTCACGGTCTCGCTCTTCGACGGCGCGCGGCACGGCGCCGACTACATCCGGGTCTATGTGACAAAGGTGGGATACAACCCGATAACCACGCCGTTGAAGTGGTCGGACCTGGAACTGATCAAGACGGTCCCCAACACGCCGGCGGCGCAGTGGACGCAGCAGCTGAGCAACGGCGTCCAGATCGACATCCCGGCCAGTGTTTCCGGGCGGTCGGGGCGTGCCATGGTCTACACGATCTGGCAGGCCAGCCACCTGGATCAGTCGTATTACTTCTGCAGTGACGTGAACTTCGGTGGCAGCCAGCCGTCGTCGTCGCCCTCGTCATCACCGTCATCCTCCCCGTCCACCTCGCCGTCGGCATCCGCATCGGCATCGGCATCGGCATCGGCATCGGCATCGGCATCACCCTCGGTGTCACCGTCGGTGTCCACGCCGCCGGTCACCGGGGCTTGCGCCGCGACCTACGGAGTAACCTCGCAGTGGCAGGGCGGGTTCCAGGGTGAGGTCAAGGTGACCGCCGGAAACACGGCGATCAAGAGCTGGACGGTGACTCTCGGATTCAGTGGCGCGCCGCCGATCCAGCAGGTCTGGAACGCCACGCTGACCACCAGCGGGAACACGGTCAGTGCGACGAATGTGAACTACAACGGCAGTGTCGCGGCGGGAGCCAGTACGAACTTCGGCTTCCTGGGCTCGGGCGCGTCGTCGACGCCGACGGTCAGCTGCACCGCAACTACGTGACCCCTCGCGCAGCGGGTTCACCTTTGTTACATTGATGTTAATGGGAGCGCTCCCAGGCTCCCAGGCCGTCCCCCATCACCATCCCCAGAGAAACGGAGGCCAAGCCCACCCGCGTGGCACGGCTCCGTCCACGCACGTGCTGTGACTCCATCGACGGGGAATGAGGCAGCCCCACCTCGTTCCCCGTCACCCTCCCGGTGCCCGGTTCCCCAAATGTCGCGGCTTCCCCGCCCGGCAATCACCGGCAAATACGGGAAAGCCGGCCGCCTTCCCCGGCGGCCGGCTACACAATCAGTCCGCTTTGTCCGGCTTTGCCCGCGTTTCGGCCCGCGTTTCGGCCCGCGTTTCGGCCCGCGTTTGGCCCGCGCTTGGCCCGCGTTTTGGCCAGCCCCGACCTGGTCAATCACACCGCCCGCGCTGCCGTACCGGCCGCGCTGCCGCGCCGACCGGGGCGCGCGCCCCGCATCACCGAAGTTTGCGCGATCGAGGCAGGTACGGGTCACCATGACAGCAAAACCCTCCACCATTTGGCGCAAGGCGGTCGCTCGGCGGCAGTGGCGGAGGACCGTCGTTACGAGCGGGTGCTCAGGCCCAGGGTGCTTTGGCGGGGCAGGACTCCGGAGGCGGCGATCTGGCCGGCCAGAGGGCCTGCGAGCTGGACGAATCGGCCGACCTCGTTGTCCAGGGCCTGCCAGGGGCCGGCGGCGAGTTCGCTGGTGCGTTGTTCCAGGTCGGCTCGGGCTTTCACGCCTGCCTCGGTGGCGGTGCCGTCCTCGTTCACCCAGCCTCGGGCTGCCAGTCTGGCCTGCGCGTCGTCCCACTCGTCCGGGGTCCAGCCCCGGCTCGCGAACACCTCGGCCGGCGCGGCGCCGACGGCGGCGAACGAAACGAGCAGCTCGCACGGGTCGAAGCCGGCCACCAGGGCGGCAGCCACGTGACCGTCGCCGCGATGTTCGCGCAGGATGGTGGCCGCCTGCCAGAGAACCAGATGCGGCTGGTCGGCCCACTCCAGACCGGCGTTGGCAGCGGCAAGCGGGCGACCGGCCGTGCCTGCCGCCGATGCCGCGCGCCGGGCCAGCCGTGCGGCCTCCGCCACCTCGGGGCTTGCCACGCGCTCGTCGCCGAGCAGGTTACGCAAAGCATGGTCGACGGCGACGAGACGGCGCTCGATGATGGTCTCCGGCGAGGCGATCTCCCAGGCGGCCGGAATGTGCGCTTCGACCAGGCGCGGGCTGAAACTGTAGAACGCCGAACTCACCGTTTCCGCACCGACCGCGCCGAGCGGAGCCGCCCGCCACGCGAAGTAGCTCGGCCAGCGGGTGTCGACGTCGTACCCCAGCTTCGCCGCCTCGTCGATCACCTCGGGCGCGTAGTAGAGGATCGCGTGAATCGGCTCCACCACCCGCCAGAGTTGGCGGGCTAAGCCGTCCGGCGCACCCTGCATCTGGATCCTCCCCGAGGTTCGCCGGGGCAGGCTGAGCCGACAGGTCCCCGAATGTCCGGACCCGATCAAAGCACAGGAGTACGACAAACACCCGCAACACATGTCAGGCCCGCAGTCCACGCCTGCCCCCACGGAGACCTGACGAAGCCCTGTCTCCGTGGGGCAGCCGCAGATCTTGAGCGATTTTCAACGTCCTGGGGTCAAAAATCGCTCAAGATCCACGCTGTGCCCACTGCGGGCGGCGCGGGCAGCGGGGCGGGCGGCAGGCAGGCGGCAAGCAGTGCGGACGGCAGGCGGCAGGCAGGCGGGCAGTGGGCGGCCCGGTGGTTACAGGTCGGACAGGACCTTTTGGGCGATTCGGAACGCTGTGTTTGCCGCCGGCACGCCGCAGTAGATCGCTGTCTGGAGGATTACCTCTTTGATCTCGTCGTCCGAGAGGCCGTTCGTCCGGGCCGCCCGAACGTGCATCGCCAGCTCCTCGTGATGGCCGAGAGCGATCAGCGCCGTCAACGTGATCAGAGAGCGGTCGCGGCGGGCCAGGCCTTCGCGGGTCCAGATCTCGCCCCAGGCGTACCGGGTGATCAGGTCCTGGAAGTCTCTGGTGAAAGCCGTCGTCCCCGCCGTTGCCCGGTCCACGTGTTCAGCGCCGAGCACCTCGCGGCGCACTGTGATGCCGGCTGCCCGCGACGCGTCGAAATGCTGGTCCAGCAGGAACGCCACCACCTCCGGGCTCTCCGCCGGCGCCAGGTGGGCGATGTCCGGCAACACCACCAGGCGGCCGTTCACCACACCGTCGGCGAGCAGGGCGAGGCCGTCCGGCGGTGTCGGCTTGTCGTGGGCGCCGGCCACCGCGAGCAGCGGCGATGCGATCTCGGCGAGGCGGTCACGGACGTCGAAGCCGGCCAGGGCCTCGCATGCGTACGCGTAACTGTCGTCATCGGTCGCCCTCAGCGCGTCGAGCAGGGTGGCCGCCACCGTCGGCGAGCGCTCGGCGAAACCGGGTGCGAACCAGCGTTCGGCCGAGCCGGCGACGACGGACGACGTGCCCTCGGCCCGGACCAGCGCCGCCCGCTCGTGCCACATCGCCGGTGAGCCGATCTGGGCACCGGTGCAGAGCAGCGCCGTCGCGCTCACCCGGGACGGGAAGTCGAGCAGCAGCTGGAGGCCGATCGCCCCGCCGATCGAGTCCCCGGCATAGAAGAACGACCCCGATGGCCGAATCTGGTCAGCGATGGCGATCACGTCACGGGCCAGGTCAGCGATCGTGAACGGCGTGGTGGCCGGTGCGCTTCCGCCGTGGCCGGGCAGGTCGAAGCCGACCACGTGATAGCGCCCGTAAAGTCGCGACGCGCACTGCCGCCACATCGACTCGGCGCTGGTGCCGACCGACGAGCCCAGCAACAGCAGCGGCCGCTCCGGTGCATCGTCAAAAACGGTCACGCTCAGCACGGTCACTCCTTAGCGCGGGCGATCGCCGCGTCGATGATCTGGTCGGTGGCGCCACGGTACGGCTCGCCGGGGCCGGCGTCCGGGGTAATCGAACGCTGTTCGGCGTCGATGCCGGGCCGGGCCGCGGTCAGGTTGGCGGCCATCCACGCCGTCTCCACCCGCAGGCCGGCCAGCAGCTCCGCGGTCTGCGCACCGGCCGTCACCGTCCGGCGGGCCAGGGTACGCAGGGTGGCCCATTCGACGTGCCAGCCGCCGTCCGGGCGTTCGTCGACAGCGGCCGCCGCGCCCGCGTGCACGGTCGCCGCCAGGAACGGTGCGGCCAGGGCGGCGCGGCGGACCAGGATGGAGAGGACCGGGTTCTGCTTGTTCGGCATCGCGGACGAGCCGCCGCGGCCCTCGACCGCGCCTTCCGACAGCTCGTGGATCTCGGGGCGGGCCGCCACCAGGACGTCGTTGGCAATCCGGCCCCACGCGTCGGTGCAGGTCACGAGCGCGTCGGCGACCCCGGTGAGCGGGGCCCGGGCGGTGTGCCAGGGATCCCGCGCCCGCAGGCCAAGTGCGCCGGCGGTCGTCTCGACAAGGTCGCGGACAACAGCCGCCGAGCCGGCCAGTGCCACCGGCGCGGCCAGGCTGCCTGCGGCGCCGCCGAGCTGCACCGGCAGATCCTCCACGGATGCGAGGCGGTCGCGGGCGTCGAGCACCCCGGTGAGCCACCCCGCGGCCTTCAGACCGAAAGTGATCGGGATGGCGTGCTGGGTCAGCGTCCGCGCCGCCATCGGGGTGTCCCGATGGTCACCGGCGAGCCGGACCAACTCGCCACCCTGGGCACGCAGGTCGGCCCGGATCCGGGCGATCACCTCGGTCAGGCACAGCACCAGTCCGGTGTCGAGTACGTCCTGGCTGGTCAAGCCCTTGTGCAGCCAGGACGCGGCGGCCGGGTTACGGGCCGCGAGCCGCTTGCGCAGCAGCTTGAGCAGCGGGATCACCGGGTTGCCGCCCGATTCGGCGTCCCGGGCCACCGCGCCGGCGTCGTCCGGGCCGACCAGGCCGGTCAGGTCGTCGCGCGCGCCCGGCCCGGCCACACCGTGCACGACCAGGGCATCCAGCCAGGCCGCTTCGACCCGGACCATCGCAGCGAGGACCGACGCATCGGTGAACAGGTCACCGGCCCGGTCGTCGCCGGGCCACAGCAGGTCACTCACCACGCACCCCGCAAACCGAGAAACCGGCGGAAATGATCAGGCCCATGCGTCGCGCAGGCGGGGGTAGGTGAGGAAGACCGTCTCGGCGGGGCCCTGCAGGCTCACGTCGAAAACCAGGCCGTTCGGTTCCCGCCGGGCGATCAGGGTGGCGCGGCGATCCGGGGCGACCGACTCCAGCAGCGTGTCGGAGGCCAGCAGGTCCGGGTCGTCGGGCAGGTAGGCGCGGGTGAACAGCCGGTCCAGCAGGCCACGGGCAAGAACGGTCACGGCGAAGAACGGGGCTCGGCCCTGCTCGGTGGCGCCCGGTTCCAGCGTGAAGAACTGGTAGTGGCCGTCGGGGTCGGTGGCGGCACGGCCCCAGCCGGTGAAGGTCCAGCCGTCGCGGCGCAGCGATCCGGGCGTACGCAGAACGTGGCCCTGCGGGTCGGCCTGCCAGATCTCCAGAACCGCGTCCGGCACCGGGTTGCCGTCGCCGTCGGTGACCTGCCCGTGCAGGCGGACCGCGCGCGGGCTGGCCGGCGGGACCAGTTCGTTCATCTGCGGGAATTCCAGGCCCAGGTGGAAGAAGGGGCCGACGGTCTGCCCGGGAACCGCGGTCATGAGTTGTGCTCCTCGTCGAGCTCGCTGTCGAGCGGAGTGCGGTGGGTGCCGGTCAGGACGATGTCCCAGCGGTACCCGGTGTTCCACTCCGGGGTGGTGAGGTCGTGGTCGTACTGGGCGATCAACAGGTCCCGCGATTTCGGGTCGGTGATCGACTGGTAGATCGGGTCGTACTTGAAGAGCGGGTCGCCCGGGAAGTACATCTGCGTCACGACGCGCTGGGTGAAGTCCAGGCCGAAGAGCGAGAAGTGGATGTGCGCGGGCCGCCAGGCGTTGAGGTGGTTACGCCACGGGTACGGTCCCGGCTTGATCGTCTGGAAGCGGTACGACCCGTCCGGCCCGGTGATGCAGCGGCCGACGCCGGTGAAGTTCGGGTCGTGCGGCGCCGGGTGCTGGTCGCGCTGGTGCCGGTACCGGCCTGCGGCGTTGGCCTGCCACACCTCGACGAGCTGGTTCGCCACCGGGCGGCCGTCGCCGTCGAGGACACGGCCGGTGACCACGATCCGCTCGCCGATCGGGGTGCCGGCGTGCTGGATGGTCAGGTCGGCCTCGTCGACCGCGACGTCACGGTGGCCGAACGCGGGTGCCCACAGCTCGACCGACTCCGGGTCGATCAGATGCGCCGGCTGCTTCGGGTGCCGCAGGATGGAACTGCGGTACGGGGCGTAGTCGATCTTCGGTTGCGGGCCGCCGGGTTGCTGGGCCGCTGCCTCGATCTCCCGGTTGATGTCAGCTTGTGACGACTCCATGTTCACGCTCCGGACGCTAGGCGGGTCACGGCCTCACGGCGATAATCTACTTCCGCTGAGTGGAAGGAGGGTCCATGGGTGCTTCGGTCACCTCACGTGCTCTGGCCATCCTCGGCGCCTTCGACGGCGAGCACCGCGCCCTCTCCCTGACCGATCTTGCCCATCGCGCCGAGCTGCCCCTCGCGACCGCACATCGCCTGGTCGGCGAGCTGCACCGGTGGGGTGCCCTGGCCCGTGAGGCAAACGGCGATTACGTGATCGGGCGCCGGATCTGGCAGCTCGGGCTGCTCGCGCCGGTGCAGAGCGGCCTGCGCCAGGCGGCCTCCCCATTTTTGCATGATTTGTACGGCACGACGCTCGCCACCGTGCATCTCGCGGTCCGCGACGGCCTGGAGGTTCTGTACGTCGAACGGCTGGCCGGCCACGTGTCGGTTCCCGTGGTCAGCCGGGTCGGGTCCCGGCTGCCGATGCACTCGACGGGGGTCGGCAAGGTGCTGCTCGCCTACGCGCCGGAGGAGGTCCGGATGGAGGCCCTCCGCCATCTCAAGCGGATCACTGCTTACACCGTCACCCAGCCCTCCCGCCTGCTCGAACAGCTGAAACGCGTCCGCGCCGAGGGTTACGCCACCACCGGCGAGGAGATGAGCCTCGGCGCCTGCTCGGTGGCCGTGCCGGTTCGCAAGGGCGAGACAGTGGTCGCCGCCCTCGGCATGGTCGTCCCCGATCTGCGCCGCCAGCTTCCCCGCCTGGTGTCCGCCCTGCAGGTCGCGGCGCACGGAATCGGCCGGACACTGGCCGGCCAGCCTTCCGTTCAGTGGAAATAGGGTATTGCCCGATCACCGAACGGTCGCCGACGCTGTGGTCATGCGTACCCAGGTCGCCATCATCGGCGCCGGCCCCGCCGGCCTGCTTCTTTCCCACCTCCTCGCCCAGGGCGGGGTCGAGTCGGTGGTCCTCGAGACCCGCTCCGAGGAGTACGTGGCAGCGAGGATCCGGGCCGGCATCCTGGAGCATTCGAGCGTGGAGCTGCTGGAGTCGGCGGGGCTCGGTGATCGGATCCGGGTCGACGGCGACCATCACCGGGGCATCTACCTGCAGTGGCCGGGCGAGCGGCACCACCTGGATTTCGTGGATCTGGTGGGTCGGAGTGTCTGGGTGTACGGCCAGACCGAGGTCCAGAAGGATTTGATCACAGCGCGAGCAGCGGACGGCCAGGAGATCCACTACGAGGTCGCCGACGTCGAGCTGCACGACGACTTCGTGACTTTTACCGATAAGTCGGGACAGCAGCAACGTCTCGACGCCGCCGCCATCGCCGGCTGCGACGGCTCCTTCGGCCCCAGCCGCAACGCGGTACCCGCGGCCGAAAAATACGAAAAGGTCTACCCCTACTCCTGGTTCGGCATCCTGGCCGACGTCGCCCCGTCCACCGACGAGCTCATCTACGCCTGGCACCCGAACGGCTTCGCCCTGCACTCGATGCGCTCGGCCACCGTGAGCCGCCTCTACCTCCAGGTCCCGAACGGCACCGACCCGCAGTCCTGGTCCGACGACCGGATCTGGGACGAGCTCGCCACCCGCCTCGGCCACGGGCAGAACGGCTGGAAGCTCACCCCCGGCCCGATCACCGACAAGAGCGTGCTGCCGATGCGCAGTTACGTGCAGACACCGATGCGGCACGGCAATCTGTTCCTGGCCGGCGACGCCGCACACATCGTCCCGCCGACCGGCGCGAAGGGTCTCAATCTGGCGATCGCCGACGTGGCACTGCTCAGCAAGGCCCTGATCGCGCAGATCAAGGAGAAGGACAGCCGCCTGGCGGACCGATACTCCGACGACGCGCAGCGGCGGGTCTGGCGGTGCACGCATTTCTCCTGGTGGATGACGACGATGCTGCACACGTCCGGCGACCCGTTCGACGCGCAGCTGCAGTTGTCGCAGCTCAAGTGGGTGGCGAACAGCGAGGCCGGGGCGACCGGCCTCGCCGAGAACTACGCCGGCCTGCCGATCGGTTACTAAGCAACGAGCGCCACACCCACTGCGGGTGTGGGTACACCCGCAGTGGGTGTGGCGCAAAAAAGGTTATGACCCGGCCGGAGGCGACCCGCCCGCAGGCGGCCCAGCCGCCGATGACCCAGCCGCCGATGACCCGGCTGAAGACGTCCCCTCCGGCGGGTTGGTCGCCGCGATCGTCGGCGGCGCCGGCGCGTGATCAACAGCCTCGCGATAGGTGCCGGTCGGCAGTGTCGACGGCGACGCGTCCGGCGGCACCTGCCCGTTCGCCGCGGCCGGTTCCCGGGCCAGCAGGCCCTTGCCGAGCGAGCCGAGGGTGGCCAGGAACGCCACGTTGAACGCCGTCTCCCAGTCGAACGTCGTCACGTTGAACGCACCTGCCAGGATCGACGCCGACAGCGAGCTGAGGAACGTCTTCGCGAGCCGGACCACCAGGTCGGGCCAGAACGCCAGGTTGGTCTGCTTCGACAGGTACTGCACGCCGGTGAGCACGATCGACGAGACGAACGCGCTGACGGCGAGGGTGAGCGCCTCACCCCAGGGCAGTTTCGCGACAGTGGTGATGCCACCGGCCAGCAGGGTCGCGAAAAAGACCTGACCCGCTGACCAGCCACCACGCTCGACGAAGTCGAGAACGACTGCTTTCCATTTAGGAACAACGTCCGTCATGGACATCGAGGTTCCTCGCTGTGAAGATCAGGAGTAATCCCCCGAACGGGTCAGCAATGCGGTGATCGCCGCGCCGATGCCAGGGTGCACCGGGTACCGGCGGCTCAGCCATCGGAACGTCGTCTGAGCGGCCGCCGCGTTGTGCGCGTACCCGGGGACCATCCCGGCAAGCGGCAGCACCTCCGCGGGGTACGCCCGCTCCACCCGCCGGGAGATGTCGAACGGATCCCGGTACGGCGCCTCGCCGCTGGACAGGCGCAACAGCGAGATGACCCGGTCGACCGCGTAGGTCTGGATGAACCGGGACGCGCTCAGCCGCTCCCCGCGCAGCTCCCGGTGCAGGCCGACATAGAGGTTGGAGAGCGCCTCGTTCAGGTGGAAGTCGACGGTGTCGTAAGGGGTTCGCGGCACCGCCGCCTCCGACTGGGCCAGCCCGGCCGGCGCGTCCGCACGCCGCCACACCACCCGCGCCCCGGAGAACGGGACGTGCGCCAGCTCGGCGGGGGTCAGCACCGCGTACTCCACGAAGATGCCGTCGGAATAGAGCGCCTTCCGGCCGTTGCGCTCGTGGGCGAAGCTGAACAGAAGCGGACAGGGCGCTTCCAGCCAGTCGATGCGTTCGACGTACCGCGACCGCGCGCCCTCCGCGACGATCACGAAGAAGTCCAGGTCGGAGTGCTCGTCGAGCCGGGCTCTCTGTGCGCCCGCCGAGCCGAGCCCGAGCACCGCGATGGTGTCGTCCCGGTCAGCGAGGAAGGTGGCGAGTTCGTCCAGGCGGCGCAGCGTCGGTTGCATCGTCACTCCTGCGGACATCGATGGCGGATATCGGTGCGGATATCGGTGGATCCCTAAGGAGCTTCACCGATCCCCCGCTCCGTTCCAACCCCTAGCGTCGTGCACATGATCCAGGATCTACTCGGAGGACTACCGCCGATCGCGGTCTATCTGGTCGTGTTCGCCCTGGTCACGCTGGAGACGGCGGTCCTCGCGGGGCTGGTCCTGCCGTCCGCCACCGCATTGATAGCCATGGGTCTCCTCGCCAACGCGGGCGTCGTGCCACTGCTCCCCGCCCTCGCCGTCGCGGTCGCGGCGGCGATCCTGGGCGGCAACATCGCCTTCCGGTTCGGCTCGTTCCCCGGCCTGGGCCGGCACGCCGAACGCACCGAACGCCTCTTCGCCCGGCACGGAGGACGCGCGGTCTTTTTCGGACAGTGGGTGGTCGGCGCTCGGACTCTGATGCCGCGACTGGCCGCGCGGAATCGCGTACCCCGCAATCGCTTCCTTGCGTGGCACACGCCGGCGGCGAGCCTCTGGGCTCTATGGATGGTTGGCGCGAGTTACGCGGCAGGCGCGAGTTACGACGTTCTTGCTGCGCGCGCGGGGCGCGCGACAGGCGCGCTAGCCGCGCTGACGGTGCTCATTCTCGGACTCATCCTTGCAGGCCGTTGGATAGGTCAAAACCCGGATCCGGTACGCGCCATCGGCCTGGCGCTACGCAATTTCCGGCCTTTCCGTGATTTTCCGGGTTTCCGGCCGCACCCGCTGGCAATGGCATCGCTGAGCCTGGGGTTCCTGGTGTCGACGGCCGCGCTGCTGGTCGTCATCGTGCCGGCGATGGTGCGGTTCAGCGGGCTGGCGGCGGTGGACGTGGCGGTTGCCGGGTGGGCGCGCGGGCAGTGGACCTCGGACGGATATCTGTTCGCGCTGGAGACGGCGACCGCGGTGGTTCCGGAGGCGCTGATCGCGGTGGCGGCGGTGGTGTCGCTGGCGCGATCCTTCTTCCCGGGCCGGTCCCGCGCCCTGCCGCCGGCTCCTGGTCTGCGTGCCAGATTGCTCGACGCGCTCGGTCCCGTGCTGCCGGCGGTGGTCTTCGCGGTGGTGCTGGCGCAGGCGTTCCCGGCCGGGTGGCGGGCGGCCGAGACGCTGGTGTTCCCGACGGTGGACGAGTTCGCGGGGTGGGTGCCGGTCGACGCGGCAGCGATCGCCCTCGCAACGATGTCGGCCGGCCAGACCGCACAGGTAGCGGCGGCGGCCGGACTGCTCGCGTGGCTGGTGGGGCGCGGATTGCCGTGGAAATGGCAGGTGGCGGTCTGGACGTCGGCAGCAACGCTGGTGATTCTCTGCGCGGGTTCGTGGGTCTATCTCGGCTGGAGCCGGATCAGCGAGACGGTCGCGGCGGTGATGCTCGGGGTGACGTGGGCGGCGTTGAACGCGGCGGTGTGGTCAGGCCGCACCTCCCGCAATCCCGAACCAACCCGTCCCACTGATGCAGCCCGTCCCGCTGACGAGGGCCGGCGCTCAGACCCGGGCCACCGTTTCGACGGGGCCCGGGATGCACAGCTCGGTCAGCGGCTCGTGCGGCCGGGCCCGGTTCGTGACCGTTTTACTCGGCTGGTGCCAGGGCCGGACCCCTCCGGCACCACTCCACCAACGGCCGCCCCGGCCGAATCCGCTTGACGGCCTACTCTCGCTTCCCGATCTTGTGGACTTCCCCGCAGACGTGTCCGCACAACTCCACAAGATCGAACAGGCCGAGCCGATCTTGCGAAGTTACGCGCAAACGGTTCGCCGAACTCCACAAGATCGGCGAAGACCGCGGTCACCACGCCGGCACCCTGCACCCGCTGTGGTGGCAGAGCGTGCCCACGACGCGCCCAAAATCCGAAAAACGACACGCCATCGACGGCCGTCCCCGCAAAGTCGTGCGCTTGTGGTCGATCAGCCGGCCAAACCGCACAAGATCTCCGAGAGGCACCTCGCACCCCGAGAAACCGCCACGACCGGCGGGATGACGGACTGCCCCGGTCCACGCCTGCCCCAGTCCACGCACTGGCCATCTCGCGTGCCCAACATGCAGGCGCCGCGCCGTGACGTGACGTGATCGGCGCGGACATGGCTCCCATGCCGGTGAGCATGAGCAGGCCGAACACGGCATCGAGCACGGCCAGCACGGTGGTGAGCGAGGCAGCCAGCACGGCAACGAGCACGGTGGTGAGCACGGCAGCCAGCACGACGGTGAGAGCACCACCGCCCTCCCCCGTTACAGCCCCGCCGATGACGAGGTGCCATCGACGGTAGGAAGGAGCGGCGCCGGGTCATCTCCATGCCAGCGCTGAGAACGGCCGGTTACTCCTCGTCGGTGAAGACGGTGTCCCGGCGTTGGCGAATGGCGGGGAGGACTGTGATCGCCAGCGCTGCCGCCGCCAGCAGCAACAGCGCCGCTGAGATGGGGCGGGTCAGGAAGACCGACGGGTCGCCCCGGGAGATGATCAGAGCGCGGCGCAGGTTCTCCTCCAGGAGCGGCCCCAGCACGAA
Source organism: Actinoplanes sp. CA-015351 (assembly GCF_050955685.1). Taxonomy (NCBI): domain Bacteria; kingdom Bacillati; phylum Actinomycetota; class Actinomycetes; order Micromonosporales; family Micromonosporaceae; genus Actinoplanes; species Actinoplanes sp. CA-015351. The sequence continues at coordinate 3,146,550 of NZ_CP192102.1, read as the reverse complement.
ACCCAGCAAGAGCGGCGCCGGCTCGCAGCCGCATTTGATCAGGACGTAGCCCAGCAGGCCGAAGAACGCGATCGCGTACACGTCGTACGCGTTGAAGTTCAACGAGTACGTGCCGACCGCCGCGAACAGGATGATCATCGGGAACAGGACCTGGTACGGGATGCGCAGCATGCGTACCCAGATGCCGATCAGTGGCAGGTTCAGCAGGACCAGCAGGACGTTGCCGATCCACATCGACGCGATCAGGCCCCAGAACAGCGCCGGCTCGTCGTTGATGACGTTCGGGCCGGGGGTGATGCCGTGGACGATGAAGGCGCCGACCATCAGCGCCATCACGGGGTGGGCCGGCAGGCCCAGCGTCAGCAGCGGGATGAAGGACGTCTGCGCGGCGGCGTTGTTCGCCGACTCGGGTCCGGCCACCCCCTCGATCGCGCCGTGCCCGAACTCCTGCGGCCGGCGCGAGACCCGCTTCTCCACGGCGTACGAGCTGAAGGAGGCGAGGACGTGGCCGCCGCCGGGCAGGATGCCGAGGGCCGCGCCGAGGCCGGTGCCCCGCAGGATCGGGCCGATGATCCGGCGGCGGTCCTCGGCGGTGGGCCAGAGGCCGGTCACGCGGTCCACCACGGCCACCCGGGAATGCGAGTTCTCCAGGTTGCGCAGGATCTCGGCGACGCCGAACATGCCGACCGCAACGGACACGAAGTCGATGCCGCCGTACAGTTCCCGCTGTCCGAAAACGTACCGTGGTGTGCCGGTGTAGATGTCCTGGCCGACGGTGCCGAGCAGGACGCCGAGCGCGATCATCGCGAGGGCTTTCAGAACCGAGCCGCGGGCCAGCGCGATCGACACGATCAGGCCGAAGAGGACGAGCGAGAAGTACTCGGCCGGGCCGAACCGCAGCGCGACGCCGGCGAGCGGCGGGGCGGCGACGGCCAGCACGACGGTGGCGACCGTGCCGGCGAAGAAGGATCCGACGGCGGCCGCGGCCAGCGCCGGGCCGGCTCTGCCCTGGCGGGCCATCTCGTGGCCGTCGAGCGCGGTGACTGCCGCCGACGACTCACCGGGCAGGTTGATCAGGATGGCGGTGGTCGAGCCGCCGTACTGGGCGCCGTAGTAGATGCCGGCCAGCATGATCAGCGCGGTGACCGGCTCGAAGTTGAAGGTGATCGGCAGCAGCATCGCCACGGTCGCGGTCGGCCCGATGCCGGGCAGCACGCCGACGGCAGTGCCGAGCAGTACCCCGAGGAAGCAGTAGAGGACGTTTTCGATCAGCAGGGCGGTTGAGAAACCCAGGAGCAGATTGTCGAGAAGGTCCACTACAGGCCCCACAACGGGATGCGCAACTGGAGTCCGATCACGAAGATCAGCGTGGCCGCGGTGGTCAGTCCGACGGCGACACTCACGGCCACCAGCGGACGCACCTGCTTGCTGGCCAGCGTCGCCAGCAGCGCGGTCACCAACGACGTGGGTACGAATCCGAGGCGCCGGATGAAGAACCCGAAGAACACCACCGCGACGGTGATCGCGGCGACCGCCCGCCAGGGCACCGGCCCGAACGCGGCCACCTCCCCGGCGACCAGCCCTTTGATGACAATCGCGAGTCCGAGAATGACCACGATCGCGCCGACCACGAGCGGGAAGTAGCCGGGGCCCATCCGCAGGGCGGTGCCCCGGTCGTACCCGAGCGCGCCGACGACGAACGCGCCGCCGATTCCGGCGAAGATGACCCCGGCCAGCACATCCGGGAAAGACCGGCGGCGCTCCATCAAGAGGGCTGCACCCCAGCGTCCGAGATGATCTTCTGCCAGGTCGTCAGCTGCTCTTCGAGATGCGCCCGGTGCGCGTCCGGAGTCGCGTCGGCGGCTGCCACCGGCGCCGTGCCGAGCTTGGCCATCTGGTCGATGACGGCCTGGTCGGCCAGCGCGGTCTTCAGCGCGCCGGACAGCTTCTCGACGATCTCCGGCGGCGTGCCCGCCGGGACGTACAGGCCGTGCCACACGCTGACCGCCAGCTGCGGCATGCCGGCCTCGGCCGTGGTGGGCACATCGGGCAGGCTCTTCACTCGTTCCGGGGTCGTTACCGCGTACGCTTTGATCTTCTTTGCAGTGATCTGTCCGCTGGTGTTCGTGGTCTGATCGCACATGAAGTCGACCTGGCCGCCGACCAGGTCGGTCAGGGCCGGTCCGGTGCCCTGGTACGGGACCTCCTGGAGCTTGACGCCGGCGGTCGACTGGAAGAGCAGGCCGCAGAGGTGCGAGGCGGCGCCGATGCCCGCGTTGGCGAGGGTTACCGTGCCGGCGTTCGCCTTCACGTGGGTCACCAGGTCCTGGAACGTCGCGGGCGCGAAGTCGTTGCGGGCCACGACGGTCATCGGCACCTCGGTGACGAGCCCGACCGTCTCGAAGTCCGCCAGCGGCTGGTAACCCAGATCCTTGTATAGGGCGGGCGCCGTCGACATCCCGATGTGGTGCATCAGCACGGTGTATCCGTCCGGCTCGGCCCGTGCGACCTCACCGGCACCGACCGTGCCACCCGCGCCTTCGACGTTCTGTACGACGACCTTGCCGCCCAGTGCGGCCGCCATCGGGTCGGCGATCATGCGGGTGACCGTGTCGGTCGGGCCGCCGGCGCTGAACGGCACCACGATGGTGATGTTCTGCTCGGGATACCCGGCGGCATCACCCTCGGCGCCGGGGTCGCCGTCGTCGTTCCCGGAGCAGGCGGTGATGAGAGAAACGGTGGCGAGCGCGGCGATCATCCGCGGCCGGCTGCTCATGCGCATGTCCTGACCTCCCTGTCGGAACATCGGCATTAATCGATGACCGTATGGGATCAGAGCCGTAGATCACCAGGTCAGCCGTGCAGCTGTCGCCGAACCGCGACCGGTGAATATCCAGCCTTGCCGATGATTGGACACCCCGCTATGTTAATGGGAAATCACACAGTGATGAACCTCGAAACCTGCGTGTGAACTGGTGCTCAAGGCGTTATCCGGCCGATCGGGAATGAGGTAAGCGAATGCAGAATCTCAGCAGAAGAAGCGTTCTGACGCTCGGCGCGGCGCTGGGAGTGACCGCTGTGGCGGATCCGTCCAAGGCCTGGGCATGGTCCTCGGCCGAGTCGATCGCCGCGGTCGACACGGTCACCGACCCGTGGAAGGTCTGGGACGACGCCACCGACCCGCTCGTCGCCTCACTCCTGGACAACGGTCAGATCCCGGCCGTCAACGCCGCCTTCTCGTCGTGGCGCGCCAACGGCGACCCGCTGCCCGCCGGCCTGCCCGCCGGCCTCACGACCTACCTCCAGCAGGTCAACACCCTGCCGTCGTGGGCGGACCAGACGAAACTGGCCCGCGCCGCCCAGTTCAACAAGCGCATGAGCCTGTACCTGTTCCTGCTCTACGGCCTCGGCAGCGGCATCATGAGCACGGTGATCCCGCGCGAGGCCAGGAACGTCTACTGGTCCGAGGGCGGCGCCGTCATGCAGTCGCGCGCGGCCAAGACCTTCACCTATGGGTACGACTTGAGCGCGCTCGACGCCTTCCAGCCCACCGGCGGTTTCGTGGTGACGTCGAACAAGACCCGTCTGACCCACGCTGCCGTGCGGCACCTGCTGCCGACCTCGGCGAAGTGGCGGGCCGTCACCGACGACCAGGACTTCATCCCGATCAGCAACGGCGACATCCTGGTCACCTTCCACAGCCTCGGCACCTATGTGCACGGCAAGCTGAAGCAGTGGGGCATCCGGATGTCGGCCGCGGAGGAGGAGGCGTACCTGCACCAGTGGCAGGTCGCGCTGCACCTGCTGGGTGTGCGCGACGACTTCATCCCGGCGAGCTGGGCCGCCGCGAAATCGCAGTCGGCGTACGTTCTGACGCCGATCATGGGCTCGACACCGGAGGGTGTGGCCCTGGCCGACATCCTGCTCAGCCTGGTCTCCCAGGTCGACCTCGGTGTCACCAAGGGCTTCCAGCGGGAGTTCGCCCGGTACGTGCTCAGCGACAAGATCGGCGACTGGCTGAAGCTACCCCGCGATTACGCGTCGCGGACCCTGATCGAGGTCGGATGGCCGGCGTACGTCGCGTTCCGGGAAGGACTGTCGCCGATCATCCCGACCAGTTTCTCGGTGTTCGACCAGTTCGTCCGGGGGCTGGCGATGCTGTTCCTGAACAACGGGACCTCGCCGACGTACACGCCGATCACGATCCCGACCGGTAACCGTCCCGGAAGCTAAAGGGTCAGAGCTCCGGCCACCAGAGCCGTGACGGTGTCCCGGTTACCGGGCGTGTCCTGCCAGCGCAGGGCGCGCCCGGTTTCCACGACCACGCCGAACCCCGCGTGCACCAGCAGCCGGGCCTGACGCGGATCCATTTCCGGCCGGGCCGCCCGTAACTGCTGCTCCCAGACCGCGATGTACTCCCGCTGCGCCAGGATCAACGGCCTTCGCAGGTCGGCCGGCAGACCACGGATCTCGGCCTCGGCGACGCTGTTCAGCGCGTTGTGCTCGAAGCTGTAGGCCACGTACGCCGCCGTCATCGCGACCACGGCCTGACGCGGGTCGGCCGCCTGCCGCAGACTCCGGTCCACCGCCTGGGACAGCAGCCCTGCCGCCTGGAGGCACGCGGCCACCAGGATGTCGACCTTGCCCGGGTAGTGCCGGTAGATCGCGGACGGCGCCAGCCCGACCGCCTGGGCGATCTGCCCGTTCGTCACGGTGGCGAACCCGTCGCGCGCGAAGAGCGGAACGGCAGCGGCCAGGATCTCGGCCCTCCGGGTACGCGGAACCGGCTGAGCCGGCAACTCGACAAGCCCCGCAGTCCCGGCAGCGGCGGCCGGATCGGTGCCGGACACCCGCAGCGCCGACGCCAGCAGCAGGTCCTCGATCCGGCGCTGGGCGATCGAGGTGTGATGCATGGTGATCGACCCGATCACCCCGAGAGCCGCCGCGGCCCGCAGGTGGTCGCTGCCCGGCGAATGGCCCACCAGGTCGGTCACCCGCCCCACGACGTGCCCGAACTTCGCCCGCAACTGCCGGCGATCGTCGCGGTCCAGGTAACGGGCCTCCCACCGGTACAGCCCACCGGCCGCGCGGTGCGCGACGGTGACCCGGGTCAGCGCGGCCAGCACGTCTTTCAGAGGCGCCTCGGCCGGCGACTCGTCGAGCGCCGCCACCAGCCGGTCCACCATCACGTTGGCGCACTCGGCGAACAACGCGTACTTGTTCGGGAAGTGCCGGTAGAGGGCGGCCGCGCTGATACCCACCCCGGCAGCGATCTCCTCCATCGAGGCCGCGTGATAACCACGCTCGCTGAACACCTGACCGGCCGCTTCAACAATGAGCTGCTTGCGGTTGTGCGGACGGGTCGCAGCAGTCGGCCCGGCGCTCATGGGTGCTAGTCAATCACAGCGATTTTGGTGGTGACCCAGTCGTGGAAGGCGCTGATGTGGTGTTCGGAGGGGACCAGGACGCCGCCTCGGGTGTACGCGCGGGAGCTCATCGCCGGCTGGCAGCGCTCGCAGGCGTCGAAGTCCTGTTCGTTGACGCGGTGGAAGAGCTCCACCGACCGGGACACGTCCCGGCCTGAGGCGACCACGTCCTTGGAGTACAGCCAGTCGCATTCGACGATCGTGCGGTCGGCGGCGACCGGGTACATCCGGTGCCAGATGATGTGGTCGGGGACCAGGTTGACGAAGACCTGCGGTTTGATGGTGATGGCGTAATAGCGCCGGTCCTGGTCGTCGGTGATGCCGGGGAGCTTGTCGAAGCCCTCACTGCCGTCGACCGTGAAGCCCTGGATGCCGGTGCCGAACTCAGCGCCGTGGCCCACGTAGTACTGCGCGGCGTACCCGTCGGCGAACTCCGGGAGCACCTCGGTCAGCTCGGGGTGGATCGTGGCGCAGTGGTAACACTCCATGAAGTTCTCGACGATCAGCTTCCAGTTGGCCTTCACGTCGTACCGGATCCGCTTGCCGACTTCCAAATCGCCAATTTCGTACGAGTCGATCGCTGTCAAAGTGCCCAGCCGCTCGGTGACCGCGCTCATCACGTCGTCGGAGAAGGACGGCGGCTCGTCGGCCAGGCACACCCAGACGTATCCGAGCCACTCCTTCAACGCCACATTGACCAGGCCGTACTCGACCCGGTCGATGTCCGGCATCTTGGTCAGGTTGGGCGCCGCGATCAGTTTGCCGTCCAGGCCGTACGTCCAGGCGTGGTACGGGCACTGGAACGCGCGTTTCACCTCGCCGCTCTCCTCGGTGCAGAGTTTCGCGCCACGGTGCCGGCAGATGTTTAGGAACGCGCGCAGCTTGCCGTCCCGGCCGCGGGCGATCAGCACGCTCTCCCGCCCGATCTCCACCGACTGGAAACTGCCGGGACGGGGCAGGTCCGAGGCCCGGGCCGCACAGAACCACATGCGCTCGAAGATCTGCGACTGCTCCAGCGTGAAGATCGCCGGATCGGTGTAGTAGTGGCCTGACAGGGTCGGGATCAAGCTGGCGGTCACAGCCACTCCTCACGAGCGGATTCGTTCCATCTTCGGGTCGAACAGCGGCTCGGCCGCCACGGTCGCCGGCAGCCGCTCGCCGAAGTACTCGACGGTGACGGCGGTGCCGGGAACGCTGAGCGAGGCGGGCAGCCAGGCGTACGCGACGGTGCGCCCGATGGTGTAGCCGTAGGACGCGCTGGTGACGTACCCGACCGGGGTGCCGCCGGCGAACACCGGCTCCTTGCCCATCACCACGTGGGCCGGGTCGTCGAGCGTGAGGCAGGTCAGCTGCCGGGACAACGGAGATGCGGAGAGTGAGGCGAGCGCGGGCCGGCCGATGAAGTCACCCTTGTCCATGCGTACGGCAAAACCGAGCCCCGCGGAGTACGGGTCGTGCTCGGTCGTCATGTCGGTGCCCCAGGCGCGGTAGCCCTTCTCCAGCCGGAGGCTGTTGAAGGCGCTGCGCCCGGCCGCGATGATCCCGTGTTCCTGTCCGGCGTCCCAGAGCGTGTCCCAGAGCTTGAGGCCCAGGTCAGCGGAGGTGTACAGCTCCCAGCCGAGCTCTCCGACGTAGGACAGGCGCATGGCGGTGACCGGCACCTCGCCGATGTAGGCCTTCTGTGCACGGAAGTATTTCATCGAAAAATTGGAGAAGTCCGATGCGGTCAGCGGTTGCAGGACATCCCGCGCCCGCGGCCCCCACAATCCGATGCAGCAGGTCCCGGCGGTGATGTCGCGCACCTGCACGGAAGCAGGAGCATGCTGCCGCATCCAGTCGTCATCCAGCGGACCGTTGGCACCAACCTGGAAGACCTGCGGCCCGAGCCGAGCCACCGTCAGGTCACTGCGAACCCCACCACGATGATCAAGCATCAGCGTATAGGTAACCGATCCGACCGATTTGTCGAGATTATTGGTAGTCAGCCGCTGCAGGAACTCCAGCGAGCCCGGTCCGCTGACCTCAAGCCGCCGCAACGGAGTCATGTCATACATCGCGACCCGCGAGCGGGTGACCGCGGCTTCCACGGCCGCGATCGGCGACCAGTAACGCGCCGACCACTCGTCCCGCGGCGGAAGATCCTCAGAAGGAAGAAGCCCGTTCGACTCGTACCAATAGGGTCTCTCCCACCCGGCGCCTTCAAGGAAGACCGCGCCCAGCTCGCGCTGGCGCGAGTAGAACGGGCTGGTCCGCAGCGGCCGGGGCCGCTCCATCGGCTGCAACGGATGGACGATGTCGTAGACCTCGACGAAGTTCTGCTTGCCGCGCTCCTCGATGAAACTCGGCGCGAGCTGCAGTTCCTCGAAGCGGTGCAGGTCGCACTCGCGCAGGTCGACGCTCGACTTCCCGTCGACCAGCCACTCGGCGAGCGCACGGGCGACGCCGGCCGAGTGGGTCACCCAGACAGCCTCGGCGACCCAGAAACCGGCGAGCTCACGGTGCTCGCCGATGAGCGGGCCACCGTCCGGGGTGAAGGAGAAGATCCCGTTGATCCCCTCCTCGACCTCGGTGCCGGACAGCTCCGGCAGCAGCTCGACGCTCTCCTGCCAGGCGGGCGCGAAGTCGTCCGGAGTGAACGGCAGGACGCTCGGCATGGCCGGCGGCTGACCGAAAACCGACGCGGGCATCGGCGAGTGCCCGTAGTAACCGATGCCGATCCGGTCGCCGTGCTCGCGGTAATAAAGGTCCTGGTCCTGATGACGCAGGATCGGCCGGCTGGCCTCCACCGAAGCACCGGAACGCGGAGCACCGGAACGCGGAGCACCGGAACGCGACGCACCGGACAGAGCCGGAACCGGGCCGGTTCGGGCGTACTGATGGGCCAGCGGCAGAAGCGGCACGGTCAGACCGACCATCTCGCCGATCGCCGGCCCCCAGAACCCGGCGGCGCAGACCACGATGTCGGCGGCGATGAAGCCCCTGTCGGTCTGCACCCCGGTGACCCGGCCGTTCTCCTGGCCGATGCCGGTCACGGTGTGCGAGCCGAGGAACCGAGCCCCGCGCGAGATGGCCCGCTTCGCCTGCGTCTCGACGGCGAGGACCGGCTGGGCCAGCCCGTCGGTGGGCACGTAGAAGCCGCCGAGAATACGAGACGGGTCGAGGAGCGAGTGCAGACCGGCGCATTCATCAGGGCTCAGCAATGAGGCGGAAACACCCCACGAGGTGGCGAGCCCGTGCTTGCGCTTGAGGTCGGTCCACCGCTCCGGCGTCGTCGCCACCTCCAGCCCGCCGACCTGCAGGAAGCAGCCGAGGCCGGTGAGCTTGCGCACCGTGTACGCCGCCAGCTCGGTCATCGTCTTCGACGGGTTCGTCTGGAAGACCAGTCCCGGCGCGTGCGAGCTGGAGCCGCCGGCGGCGAACAGCGGACCCTGGTCGACGACGGTGACATCGGTCCAGCCGCGGTCGGTCAGCTCGTCCGCGAGGGCGCTGCCGACCACGCCGGCACCGATGATGACAACACGAGCCATAAGCCACCCGTTTCACAAGGCGCAACTCGACCTGGAATACGCAACAGCTTCACCGAGCAGTGTGACCACGTCAAGACGATCGGATTTCGATCAGGAGACGTGGCCCATCCGGCCGCTCACCTCGTCGGCCGCGGCGATCACCCGCTTCGCGACCTCCGGGAAGTCGTCCTGGGCGAGCCGGTAGGCCGGCCCGGAGACGCTCAGGGCGGCGATGACCGAACCGTCGGCGCCACGGATCGGCGCGGCAACGGCGTTGAGGCCGACCTCGTACTCCTCGGCGGTGAACCCCCAGCCGGCCGAGCGGACCGTCGAAAGCTGAGCCTCAAGATCCGCTGCTGAGACGATCGTCGCCTCCGTGAAACGTTCAAACGGGCCATCGACACCAGCGCTCGAGAACGCGAGAAGCACCTTGCCGCTCGACGTCGCGTGCAGCGGCGTCTGCCGGCCCACCCAGTTGTGACTCGCGATCGACGCCGCACCCCGGCTCTGCGTCACGTTCACGGCCCGGCCGCTGTCCAGGATCGCGATGTTGACGGTCTCGCCCAGATCAGCGGCGAGCCGCTCACACGCCGCAAGGCCCTGCCGGCTCAGGTCGAGCTGCGCGGTCACCGCACCGGCGAGGCGCACCACGCCGAGCCCGAGACGGTACGTCCCACGGTCGTGCGCCTGCTCGACGAAACCACGGTTCTCCAACGCCACGAGCAGGCGGAACGCGGTGGACTTGTGCACACCGAGCTCCTTGCCGATCTCGGTGACACCGGCGCCGCGCTTGCGGGCCAGGATCTCCAGGATGCTCAGGGCGCGGTCGACGGACTGCACGACAGCCGGCGCCGTCTCGCGATCGTTGCTCATGGCGCAACGATAGGTCACGAGTTTCGGGGAGGTTGCGAGAAGGGACCACCTTCATTCGCTCTCTTGACTATCGATCAAGATCCTCGGCAATCTGTTGCGGATTCCACTCGCTGTTTCGTGATTCACAACGGAGGCGGTTGCCGGCGTGCAGAAAGTCGCGATTGTCGGGGCCGCCCTCGCCGGTCTGGCCGCAGCGCGTGCCCTGCGTGGCCAATCCTTCACCGGTCAGATCATCGCGATCGGAGCCGAGCGGCACCACCCCTACGATCGCCCGCCGCTGTCCAAAGATTTCCTGACCGGCGCCTGCACGATCGACGATCTCGCCCTGAGTGACGACGACGATCTCGGCATCGACTGGCGGCTCGGCACCGCCGCGACCCGGCTGGATCCGCGCGGCCGCAGCGTCCATCTCACCGACGGTCAGGAGATTCCGGTCGACGGCGTGGTCATCGCCACCGGCGCCCGAGCCCGGCGGCCCGCGCACGCCGATGGTCTCGCGGGCGTGCACACCCTGCGCACTCTCGACGACGCCATCGCTCTGCGTGACGAACTGCGCAACACCGGCCGCCTCGTGGTCATCGGCGCCGGCTTCATCGGTGCCGAGGTCGCCTCCAGCGCCCGTTCGCTCGGCTGGGATGTGACGGTCGTCGAGGGCCTGCCCACTCCCCTGGCCGGTCCGTTGGGGACAGAGATGGGCGCGCTCTGCGCGCAACTGCACGCTGATCATGGGGTACGCCTCAAAGCCGGCACCCCGGTGAGCGCCCTGCTCGGATCGGACCGGATAGAAGCTGTCGAGCTGGCCGACGGAACCCGGCTCCCCGCCGACGTGGTGGTCGCCGGCATCGGCGCCATCCCCAATGTGGAGTGGCTGGCCGGCTCCGGCCTGACCATCGACGGCGGCGTGGTCACCGACGCGGCCGGCGCGACCGGCCTGCCCGCCGTCGTCGCCACCGGTGACTGCGCCATCGCGTTCAGCCCGTTCGCCGGGCGCGCGGTCCGCTCCGAGCACTGGACCCACGCCCTCGACCACCCGGCCACCGCGGTGGCGACGCTGCTGGGCGCCGCCGCACCGGACACCGGCAAGGCCCCGTATTTCTGGTCCGACCAGTACGGCGTACGCCTGCAGTTCGCCGGCCACCGCGAGCCCGGCGACACCGTCCGGATCGTCGAGGGAGACCCGGAGCAGCGCAGTTTCCTCGCCGTCTACGAGCGCGGCGGGCATCCGGTCGCCGTGCTCGGCATGAACCAGCCCCGGCTCTTCACCCGGTGGCGCCGCCAGCTCCGTGCCGTACCTCAGGAGGCTTGATGTTGCAGCCTGTCTGCCCGCTCAGCAGCATCGCGCCCGGTGAGGCGTACCGGTGGGAGACCGACCCGCCGGTGGCGATCTTCCACACCGAGGATGGCGAGGTCTTCGCCATCGACGACACCTGCACCCATCAGGACGCCTCGCTCGCGGACGGCTGGCTGGAGGGCTGCGAGGTCGAGTGCCCGCTGCACGCCTCCACGTTCGATCTGCGTACCGGCCGGGTCGACGGACCTCCGGCGAAGAGGCCGGTGCGGACGCACCGGGTCGAGGTGACCGACGGCATGGTGCACGTCGCGCTCTCCGAAGGGGCACAGTCATGACCCAGCAGTACGACTTCGTGATCGTCGGCGGCGGTTCGGCGGGCAGCGCGCTCGCCAACCGGCTCTCCGCCGACCCGGCCACCAAGGTCCTGGTGCTGGAGGCCGGGCGCCCCGATTACCCGTGGGACGTCTTCATCCACATGCCGGCGGCGCTGACGTTCCCGATCGGCAGCCGCTTCTACGACTGGAAATATCAGTCGGAGCCCGAGCCGCACATGAACGGCCGGCGTATCTACCACGCCCGCGGGAAGGTTCTCGGCGGCTCCAGCAGCATCAACGGCATGATCTTCCAGCGCGGCAACCCCCTCGATTACGAGCGCTGGGCGGCCGACCCCGGCATGCAGGACTGGGATTACGCGCACTGCCTGCCGTACTTCAACCGGATGGAGAACTGCCTCGCGGCCGACCCGGACGACCCGTTCCGCGGTCACGACGGCCCGCTCGTGCTGGAACGCGGCCCGGCCAGCAATCCGCTGTTCACCGCCATGCTGGAGGCGAGCGAGCAGGCCGGTTACCCGCCGACCGACGACGTCAACGGCGTGCGCCAGGAAGGTTTCGCGCCGTTCGACCGCAACATCCGCCGCGGCCGGCGGCTCTCCGCCGCCCGCGCCTATCTCCATCCGGCGATGAAAAGGCCCAACCTGACGGTACGCACCCGCGCGCTGGTCACCCGGGTCCTGTTCGACGGCAAACGAGCGGTCGGCGTGGAATACACGACCGGCAAGCGCGGCGCCCCCAAGCGGGTCCACGCCGGCGAGGTGATCCTGTGCGGCGGCGCGATCAACACGCCCCAGGTGCTGCAGCTCTCCGGTGTCGGCAACGCCGCCGAACTGTCCGCCCTCGGCATCAACCCGGTCCACGACCTGCCCGGCGTCGGCGAGAACCTGCAGGACCACCTGGAGGTCTACGTCCAGTACGCGTGCACCCAGCCGGTGTCGATGCAGCCGTACCTGAAGTGGCGGCACCGGCCGTGGATCGGCGCGCAGTGGCTGTTCCTGCGCAGCGGACCGGCCTCGACCAACCACTTCGAGGCGGGCGGTTTCGTCCGCAGCAACGACACGGTCGCGTACCCGAACCTGATGTTCCACTTCCTGCCGATCGCGGTCCGTTACGACGGCTCGTCGCCGGCCGGCGGGCACGGCTATCAGGTGCACGTCGGCCCGATGTACTCCGACGCCCGCGGCAGCGTGAAGATCGTCAGCCGGGATCCGCGTGAGCACCCGGCCCTGCGCTTCAACTACCTCTCCACCGAGCAGGACCGCCGCGAGTGGGCCGAGGCCCTGCGGGTTTCCCGCGCCATCCTCAACCAGCCCGCGCTCGAGCCCTTCAACGGCGGCGAGACCTCGCCCGGCCCGTCGGTGCAGACCGACGAGGAGATCCTGGATTGGGTACGCAAGGAGGGCGAGACCGCGCTGCACCCCTCCTGCACGGCCAAGATGGGCGTCGACGAGATGTCGGTGGTCGACCCGGCCAGCATGCGGGTGCACGGCGTTGAAGGTCTCCGGGTGGTCGACGCGTCGGTGATGCCGTACGTGACAAACGGCAACATCTACGCCCCGGTCATGATGGTCGCCGAGAAGGCCGCCGACCTGATCCTGGGCAACACTCCCCTGGCACCGGTCGAGTTGCCCTTCTACCGGCAGGAGACCACTCGATGAGCGGCCTGCGCGAGATCCGCTGCCCGGCGGACGGCACCCTGGTCGCCACGCTGACCGACGGCAGCCGCGAGGACACCGTCGCCGCGATCGGCATCGCGCGGCGGGCCTTCGACGAGGGCCCGTGGCCACGCACCCCGGCGATCGAGCGGGGCGCGCTGCTGCACCGGGTCGCCGACCTGATCGCCCGGGACAAGGCGAAACTCGCCCGCGCCGAATCACTCGACACCGGCAAACGCCTGGTCGAGGCCGAGTACGACATGGACGACGTAGCAGCCTGCTTCCGCTATTACGCGGGGATCGCGGCGACCGGCGCGGGCCGGACCATCGAGACCGGCCGTACCGACGCCATCAGCCGGATCGTGCACGAGCCGATCGGCGTGTGCGGACTGATCACCCCGTGGAACTACCCGCTGCTGCAGACCTCGTGGAAGGTCGCGCCGGCCCTGGCCGCCGGCAACACGTTCGTCCTGAAGCCCAGCGAGCTGACCCCGTCGACGGCGATCCTGCTGATCCGCCTGCTCACCGAGGCCGGCCTGCCGGACGGGGTGGCCAACCTGGTGCTCGGCCTCGGTCCGGAGGCCGGCGCCCCGCTCGCCGAACACCGCGACGTCGACCTGGTCTCGTTCACCGGCAGCCTGGCCACCGGCCGGGTGCTGATGGCCGCGGCCGCCGCAACGGTGAAACGGGTCGCCCTCGAGCTCGGCGGCAAGAACCCGAATGTGATCTTCGCGGACGCCGACTTCGACACCGCTGTCGACTTCGCGCTGACCGCGGTCTTCCTGCACTCCGGCCAGGTCTGCTCGGCCGGCGCGCGGCTGGTCGTCGAGGAGTCGATCCACGACCGGTTCGTCGACGCGGTCGTCGAGCGGGCCTCCCGGATCCGGCTGGGCGGGCCGTTCGACACCAAGGCCGAGACCGGGCCGCTGATCTCGGCGGCACACCTGGCCAAGGTCGAGGCGTACGTGGCCGCCGGTGTCGCCGAGGGCGCGGTGCTGCGCTGCGGCGGACGCCGGCCGGACGACCCCGACCTGGCCGACGGCTTCTACTACCTGCCGACCGTCCTGGACGGCTGCCGGGCCGGGATGAGCGTGCTCCGCGACGAGTCGTTCGGCCCGGTGCTCACCGTGGAGACCTTCAGCAGCGAGGACGAGGCCGTCCGGATCGCCAACGACACCGATTACGGGCTGGCCGGCGCGGTCTGGACGCAGGACGCCGGCAAGGCACAGCGGGTCGCGCAGCGGCTGCGGCACGGCACCGTCTGGATCAACGACTACCACCCGTACGTACCGCAGGCGGAGTGGGGCGGTTTCAAGCAGTCCGGGATCGGGCGCGAGCTCGGCCCCAGCGGGCTGGACGAATACCGCGAGACCAAGCACATCTGGCAGAACATCGACCCCCGCCCCCAACACTGGTTCCGTCCGTGAGCATTGGAGCTTTGCGATGACAGGCGAGGCAGTCATCTCGGTCAAGGACCTGTGGAAGGTGTTCGGGCACAAGGCGGAGCTGGTTCCGCAGTCGGCCGAGCTCTCCGCGCTGTCCCGGCGCGAACTCATCGACCGCACCGGCTGCACGGCCGCGGTACGCGACGTGTCGTTCGACGTCGCCCCCGGCGAGGTTTTTGTGGTCATGGGGCTGTCCGGCTCCGGCAAGTCCACTCTGGTGCGCTGCCTCACCCGGCTGATCGAGCCGACCGCCGGCGGCATCGTCTTCGAGGGTGAGGACATCCTGGCCGCCGACAAGAAACGGCTGCGGGAGCTGCGCCGGCGCAAGTTCTCGATGGTTTTCCAGCACTTCGGCCTGCTGCCGTTCCGGCAGGTCGTCGACAACGTGTCGTACGGGCTGGAGATCCGCGGGGCCGGGCGGGCCGAGCGGACCCGGCGGGCCAAGGAGGTCATCGACCTGGTCGGCCTGGACGGTTACGAGCACAGCTATCCGGAGCAGCTGTCCGGCGGCATGCAGCAGCGGGTCGGGCTGGCCCGGGCCCTGGCCGGCGACCCGGACGTGCTCTTCTTCGACGAGCCGTTCTCCGCCCTGGACCCGCTGATCCGCCGGGACATGCAGAACGAGGTCATCCGGCTGCACCGCGAGGTCGGCAAGACGATGGTCTTCATCACCCACGACCTGTCCGAGGCGCTGAAGCTGGGCGACCGGATCCTGATCATGCGCGACGGCGCGATGGTCCAGTGCGGCACCGGTGACGAGCTGGTCGGTGCGCCCGCCGACGACTACGTCCGGGACTTCGTCCAGGATGTGCCCCGGGCCACCGTGCTCACCCTCCGCTGGATCATGCGGTTGCCCCGGCCGGAGGACGTCCTGGACGGTCCCGAGCTCGGCCCGGAGGTGGTCGTCCGGGACGCGGTCCGGCTGGTTCTCGCGGCCGGCAAGCCGGTGAAGGTGGTCGAGAACGGCGAGCTGCTCGGCGTCGTCACCGACGAGGAGATCCTGACGGCGGTCACCGGGGTGGAGGTCCCGGCGTGACGGCCACGACGGCGGCAGCCGTTTCCCGGCCCAGGATCAGGCTGAGCAAGCCGGTGAAAGTGGCAGCGATCCTGGTGGCCTGGGTGCTCATCTGGATCCCGGCACACGGGACGCACACGCTCAGCCTCTCCCCCGCCGACCTCACCCCGCTGCACGAGTGGCTCAACGACGTGAACGACACGGTCGGCGCCAACCGGAACAGCAGCCCGATCTTCCTGTACTTCTTCAACGAGATCCGGGCCGGCATCGACGCCCTGGTCACGTTCGTCCAGGCGCTGATCTCCCAGCCGGCGTTCGGCCGGCCGGTCCCGGTGCTCGGCTGGCTCGGTGTGGTCGCCGTGGTCGCGTACATCTCCTGGTTCTTCGGCAACTGGCGGGTCGCGCTGCTGGCGGCCGGCGGGTTCGTCTTCTTCGGGCTGCAGGGGCTGTGGCAGGAGAGCATGGACACGCTCGCGCTCACCCTCTCGGCGGTGGCGATCTCGCTGCTCATCGGCATCCCGCTGGGCATCTGGGCCGGGCTGTCCGACCGGTTCAACGCCCTGGTCACGCCGGTGCTGGACTTCATGCAGACGATGCCGACGTTCGTCTACCTGGCACCGCTGACGCTGCTGTTCCTGATCGGCCCGGCCTCGGCCACGATCGCCACGCTGATCTATGCCATGCCGCCGGCCATCCGGATCACCGCGCACGCGATCCGGTCGGTGCCACGGGCCGCCGTCGAGGCGACCGACTCGCTCGGCGCGACCGGCCGGCAGACGCTCACCGGGGTGCTGCTGCCACTGTCCAAGCGGACCATCGTGCTGGGCGTCAACCAGACCATCATGGCCGCGCTGTCGATGGTCACCATCGCGGCGCTCATCGACGCTCCCGGCCTCGGCAAGACGGTGATCAAGGCGCTGCAGACGCTCGACGTGGGCACCGCCTTCAACGCCGGTCTCGCGATCGTCGTGATGGCGATCGTGCTGGACCGGGTGACCACGGCGGCCAGCAACCGGGTACGCCAGGTCGGCGCCGTCCACCGGTTCCGCCGGCCGCTCGCTGCCGGGCTCGGCGTGCTGACCGCGATCTGCTGCTACATGTCCTACACCTACGTCTGGGCTGCCGAGTTCCCCGACCAGGCCGGTGTCGGCCGGGCCATCTCGCGCGGCGCCGACGAGGTGACGTTCTGGGCGCAGACCGAGCTGTCCACGGCCACCGAGGCGATCAAGAACCTGGTCACCTTCGCCCTGCTGAACCCGCTGCAGTCGCTGCTCGTCGAGTCGCCGTGGTGGCTGGTCGGCACGGTCCTCGTGCTGCTCGCCGCGCTGCTCGGCACGGTGCGGACCGCGGTCACCACCGCCGCCTGTGTCGCTCTGCTGATCGGCACCGGGCTGTGGCAGGACAGCATGACCACCCTCGCGATGACCATCGTCGCGACACTGCTGGTGATGGTGCTCGGCGTGGTCGTCGGCGTGTGGATGGGCCGCAACCGGTTCGCCGACCGGATCATCCGCCCGGCCCTGGACGCCGGCCAGACGATGCCGGCGTTCGTCTACCTGGTGCCGTTCCTGGCGCTCTTCTCGGCCACCCGGTTCACCGCCATCGTCGCGGCGGTGGTCTTCGCCGCACCGGTCGCCATCAAGATCGTCGCGGACGGCATCCGCGGCATCCCGGCCACCACGGTCGAGGCCGCGACGGCCGCCGGATCGAACACCTGGCAGCTGATCACCAAGGTGCAGCTGCCGATGGCCCGCTCGTCGCTGACCCTCGCGGCGAACCAGGGCCTCATCTATGTGCTGTCCATGGTGGTTGTCGGTGGCCTGGTCGGAGCCGGCGCGCTCGGTTACGACGTGGTCGCCGGATTCTCCCAGGGCCAGCTGTACGGCAAGGGCCTCGCCGCCGGAGCGGCCATCGTGCTGCTCGGCATCATGCTCGACCGCATCGCACGCGCATCCAATCCCTCGAATTCCCCGAAAGGTCATCGATAATGAGATTGCAGCGACTCGTAGCGACTGCCGCCGTCACGGCACTTGCCCTGACCGGCTGCGGCGGGGAGAAGATCGGCGACACCGGCAGCACCGGTTCGTCGGCCGCCGCCGAGAACTGCGGCACCTTCAACCTGGCCATCAACCCGTGGGTCGGTTATGAGGCCACCGCCGCCGTCATCGCGTACGTCGCGGAGAAGGACCTCGGCTGCACGGTGACCAAGAAGGACCTCAAGGAGGAGATCGCCTGGCAGGGCTTCGGCACCGGCGAGGTGGACGCGGTCGTGGAGAACTGGGGTCACGACGACCTCAAGAAGAAGTACATCGACGAGCAGAAGACAGCGGTGGCCGCCGGCTCGACCGGCAACAAGGGCATCATCGGCTGGTACGTGGCGCCGTGGATGGCCGAGAAGTACCCGGACATCACCGACTGGAACAACCTCAACAAGTACGCCTCGATGTTCAAGACCTCCGAGTCCGGTGACAAGGGCCAGCTGCTCGACGGCGACCCGTCGTTCGTCACCAACGACGAGGCCCTGGTGAAGAACCTGAAGCTCGACTACAAGGTGGTCTACGCCGGCAGCGAGACCGCGCTGATCACCGCGTTCCGCCAGTCCGAGGCGAAGAAGACCCCGGTCATCGGGTACTTCTACGAGCCGCAGTGGTTCCTGGCCGAGCTCAAGCTCGCGAAGGTGAACCTTCCTGCGTACACGGCCGGCTGTGACGCCGATGCCGCGAAGATCGCTTGTGACTACCCCGAGTACGACCTCGACAAGATCGTCAGCAAGAAGTTCGCCGACGCGAACGGCCCGGCGTACAAGCTGGTCAAGGCGTTCAACTGGACCAACGACGACCAGAACGTCGTCGCCAAGTACATCGCCGAGGACAAGATGAGCGCTGCTGACGCCGCCAAGAAGTGGGTCGAGGCCAACCCTGACAAGGTGAAGGCGTGGCTGGCCCAGTAAAAAGCGGCCCAGTAATAGAACTGCCCGAGCACCCCGAGCAGTTGTGGCGTAACCCGGAGCCCAAAGCCGCCTACGACGTCATCATCGTCGGAGGCGGCGGGCACGGCCTCGCCACCGCTTACTACCTCGCCAAGAACCACGGGATCACCAACGTCGCGGTGCTGGAACGCGGCTGGCTGGCCGGCGGCAACATGGCCCGCAACACCACGATCATCAGGTCCAACTACCTGTGGGACGAGAGCGCCGGGATCTACGAGCACGCCCTCAAGCTGTGGGAAGGGCTCGAGGAGGAACTCGAGTACCCGATCCTGTTCAGCCAGCGGGGCGTGCTCAACCTGGCGCACAGCCTGCAGGACGTGCGGGACAGCGTCCGGCGGGTGCACGCCAACCGGCTCAACGGGGTCGACGCCGAGTGGCTCGGCCCCGAGCAGGTCAAGGAGATCTGCCCGATCATCAACATCTCGCCGGACGTGCGGTACCCGGTGCACGGCGCGACATACCAGCCGCGTGCGGGCATCGCCAAGCACGACTACGTGGCCTGGGGTTACGCCCGGGCCGCGGACGCCCTCGGCGTGGACCTGATCCAGAACTGCGAGGTGACCGGCCTCGTCCTCAGCGGCGGCCGGGTCACCGGGGTCCAGACCACCCGGGGCACCATCGGGGCCGGCCGGGTCGCGCTCAGCGCGGCCGGCCACACCTCGGTGGTGGCGAAGATGGCCGGCGTCGAGCTTCCCCTGCAGAGTCATCCGCTGCAGGCGCTCGTCTCCGAGCTTCTCGAACCGGTCCACCCGACCGTCGTCATGTCGAATGCCGTACACGTGTACGTCAGCCAGGCGCACAAGGGCGAACTCGTGATGGGCGCCGGCATCGACACCTGGAACGGGTACGGCCAGCGCGGCGCCTTCCACATCATCGAACGCCAGATGTCAGCGGCTCTGGAGCTGTTCCCGGTCTTCGCCCGCGCCCACGTCCTGCGTACCTGGGGCGGCATCGTGGACGTCACCCCGGACGCCTCCCCGATCGTCGGGCTCTCACGCGTGGACGGCCTCTACCTCAACTGCGGGTGGGGCACCGGCGGGTTCAAGGCCACCCCCGGTGTGGGCTGGTGTTACGCGCACACCATCGCGCACGACGAGCCGCATCCGCTGAACGCACCGTTCAGCCTGGAGCGGTTCGTCACCGGTGCGCTCGTCGACGAACACGGCGCCGCCGCGGTCGCCCACTGAAGTCATAGGGACAGAAAAATGATGCTCATCCCCTGCCCGTGGTGCGGGCGCCGCGACGAGTCCGAGTTCCATTACGGCGGGCAGGCCGGGGTGGCCTATCCCAGCGACCCGAGTGAGCTGTCCGACGAGGAGTGGGCGAAGTACCTGTTCTTCCGGGACAACCCGAAGGGCGCGTTCCGGGAGCGCTGGTGTCACACCGCCGGCTGCCGGCGCTGGTTCACCCTGGTCCGCGACACCGTGACGAACGAGATCCACGCGTGAGGGCCGGCAACGGCGGGCTCGTCGACCGTGACCGTCCGCTGCGTTTCACCTTCGACGGCGTCGAGTACCAGGGCCTTCAAAGCGACACGCTCGCGTCGGCGCTGCTGGCCAACGGCGTCCGCCAGGTCGCGACCAGCATCCGGCTGGGCCGGCCGCGCGGGATCTTCGCGGCCGGGGTGGAGGAGCCGAACGCTCTGGTCCAGATCGAGGAGCCGTTCCCGGAGCCGATGCTGCCGGCCACCACGATCGAGCTCTACGACGGTCTGGTGGCCCGGAGTTTGAACGGCCGGGGACGGCTCGCCGACCGGCCCGACCCGGCCCGGTACGACGCCACGCACGCGCACTGCGACGTCCTGGTGATCGGCGCCGGCCCGGCCGGGCTGGCCGCCGCGTCGGTGGCCGCCGCGTCCGGAGCGCGGACCATCGTGGTCGACGACCAGCCGCAGCTGGGCGGCAGCCTTCTCGGCACCGGTGAGCAGCTCGACTGGGTCGCGTCGGCCGCCGCCGGCCTAAAGGCCGCGCCCGAGGTGCGGGTGCTGACCCGGACCACCGCGTTCGGCTACTACGACGACAACCACGTCATCGCCGTCGAGCGGCGCACCGGCCATCTCGGTGCGGCCGCGCCGGCGCACAAATCCCGGGAACGCATCTGGCGCATCCGCGCCCGGCAGGTGGTGCTTGCCACCGGCGCACACGAACGCTCCCTCGCCTTCTCCGGCAACGACCTGCCCGGCGTCATGCTCGCCGGCGCCGCACGCACCTACCTGCATCGGTACGGAGTACTACCCGGCCGCCGCGCCGTCGTGCTGACCAGCAACGACAGCGCCTACGCGGCGGCCCGGGACCTGCACGCGGCCGGTGTCGAGATCGCCGCGATCGCCGACCTGCGCCCGGGCGGATCAGGCGCGGGGGACGGACTGGACATCGAGGTGCTGCCCGGCTGGGCGGTCGCCGGGGTGACCGGTGCGGACCAGGTCAGCGCGGTGACGCTGCGCGGACCGGACGGCGCCGAGCGGAATCTCGACGCCGACCTGCTGCTCGTCTCCGGTGGCTGGAACCCGGTCGGGGCGCTCTACAGCCAGGCCGGTGGACGGCTCGCCTACGACGACACGCTTGCCGCTTTCCGCCCGGACGGCCACTGCCGGCAGGCACTGCACGTCGCCGGCTCAGCCTCAGGCTCGTACCAACTGGGTCTGTGTCTGAGCGCAGGCGCGGCAGCCGGCCGGAGTGCGACGCAGGCCGTGGGTTTCGTGCCGGTGGAACCGGCGATACCGAAGATCAAGGAGCGCGAGGTCACGCCGGGACTGGCTGTCTGGATGCTGCCGGGTGACGAGAGCACGCAGTTCGTGGATCTCCAGCGGGACGTGACGGTCGCGGACATCGCGCGGGCCACCGGCACCGGGATGCGGTCGGTCGAGCATGTGAAGCGGTACACGACCGCGGGCACCGCGCACGACCAGGGCAAGACGTCCGGAACGCTGGCCAGCGGTGTCGTCGCGGAGCTGCTCGGTGTTGACGTCGGTGAGCTGGGCACGACCACGTTCCGGCCGCCCTATGTGCCGGTCAGTTTCGCCGCGCTGGCCGGTCGCGACCGAGGCATGCGTTTCGACCCGGTACGCGTCACCGCCCTGCACTCCTGGCACGAGGCGAACGGCGCGGAGTTCGAGAACGTCGGCCAGTGGAAACGGCCCTGGTACTACCCCCGTGCGGGTGAGGACATGACCACCGCGGTGCTGCGCGAATGCCGCACCGCCCGCGAGGACGTCGCCATGATGGACGCCTCGACCCTCGGCAAGATCGACGTGCAGGGCGAGGACGCCGGCGAGTTCCTGGACCGCCTCTACACCAACATGATCAGCACGCTGAAGCCCGGCGCGATCCGGTACGGCGTGATGTGCCGGCCGGACGGGATGGTGCTCGACGACGGGACCGTCATCCGGCTGACCGAAACCCGGTTCCTGGTGACCACCACGACGGGCAACGCCGCCGCGATCCTGGACTGGATGGAGGAGTGGCTGCAGACCGAGTGGCCGGAGCTGCGGGTGCGCTGCACCTCGGTGACCGAGCAGTGGGCCACCGTCGCGCTTGTCGGCCCCCGATCCCGCGAGGTGCTCGCCGCGATCGCACCCGGCCTGGACGTCAGCAAGGACGGCTTTTCATTCATGACCTGGCGCGACGCCACGGTCGCCGGCCTGGACGCCCGGGTCTGCCGGATCAGTTTCTCCGGCGAGCTGGCCTACGAGATCAACGTGACCTGGTGGGACGCTCTCTCCTTGTGGGAGGCGCTCGCTGAGCTCGGGGTCATGCCATATGGCACCGAGACCATGCACGTGCTGCGCGCCGAGAAGGGTTATCCGATCATCGGGCAGGACACCGACGGCACTGTCACCCCGCACGACCTCGGCCTCGGCTGGGCGGTCTCCACGAAGAAGGCCGACTTCCTCGGCAAACGTTCGTTCTCCCGGGCGGAGAACAGCCGCGCCGACCGGAAACACCTGGTGGGCCTGCTCTCCGACGACGGGAGCCTGCTGACCGAGGGCGCCGCGCTGATCGTGGACCGGACGTCGCTGGGACACGTGACGTCGTCGTATCACAGTGCGGCGCTGGGTCGTACCTTCGCGCTCGGCCTGGTTCGCGGCGGCCGCGACCTGATCGGGCAGACGATCTGGGCGACGCTCGGCGACGACCCGACGCCGGTGACGATCACCGGTTCCGTGCTTTACGACCCGGAAGGCGCCCGCCGCGATGGCTGAGCAGAACTCCCCCCTCGGCGGCTTCAGCTTTCCCGAGGGGCCGGTCACCATCGCCGAGGTTCCGTTCCTGACCCAGATCAACATCCGGAAGGAGCCGGACCCGTCGCTGCCCCTGTCGGCGGGAACGAGTTCCCGATCCGGTGACGTGGACATTCTGTGGCTGGGTCCGGACGAATGGCTGGCGGTCGGCCCTCCCGGGGGTTTTTCCGAACACCGCTGGGAAGGGTCCGTCGTGGATGTCTCGGCACAGCGGACCACCATCGCTCTCGGCGGCCCGCATGTCCGGGAAATCCTCGCCCTCGGCTGCGCCACCGATCTGCACCCCAGCGTCTTTCCGGTCGGCGCCTGTGTGCAAACCACGCTGGCGCACGCGCCGGTCATCATTCTTCGCCGGGAATCGGATTTCTGGGTGCTGGTAAGGGCATCGTTCGCGAACCATCTGGCCGGCTGGCTGGTCGACGCGAGCCGGGAATTCGCCGTGGAAGCGCTCCCATGAGTGTTTGCGGTTCCACTGACGTAAATTTCGGCTCCCACTGTTGACCATCTAGGACAAAGAGAAGATCCTGTTCCGGCGATCTCCGAAGATCAGTTCCCCATTACCGGAGACCGCTATTTCGCTGTGCGCCACTCCACCATCTTTGTGTATATCTGCATGCCGGTAGTCACGGGGCCACGCCGGCAGCCGACAGAGGAGCTGATCGCTTGTCCGTCCAGGCCGAGGGCGCCGAACTGGCCGAACCCAACGGCGAGGACACGCCGGCCCACGCCCGTCCCCGCAGGGCCGGTGGCACGATCCGCCGGCGGGTGGTCCGCACACTGGCCCTGCCGGTCGCGACCACCCTGGTGCTGCTCACCATCGTGGCGGTCGGCGAGATCGGGAACTACCGCTCAGCCTCCGCCACCGCCCGCGCCGTCACCATCGACCTCGCCGTCCAGGAGCTGATCCAAGGCCTTCAGGACGAACGTGGCCTGACCGCGGGCCTGCTGGGCGGTAACGACGGTTTCCGCGCCGAGCTGGCTCCGGCCCGCGACCAGGTGAACCTGAGGCGTACCCAGGTCGAGGGCCTGCTGGAGGACGGCGGTGTCGTCGAGCAGCGGGTCGCCGCCGCGGTGCAGCAGCTGGACGGCCTGTCCGGCGTCCGGGCCGGCACCGACACCGGTTCCGGTGAGCGGGCCGCCACCTTCGCCTTCTACAGCGCGCGCATCGCCGACCTGGGCAATCTCGACTTCGACCTGGACGGCACCAGCGACGAGGAGCTGAGCCGGGGCGCCGCCGCCCTGGAAGCGCTCGGCGACATCAAGGAGGCCACCGCGCAGGAGCGCGCGTTCCTCAACGGTGTCTTCTCCGCCAGCGGTTTCAAGCGCGGCGAGTTCCTCCAGTTCGTCACCATGCGCTCCACCAAGGACGCGGCGCTCACCG
The DNA here is from genome assembly GCF_050955685.1 of Actinoplanes sp. CA-015351. Lineage (NCBI taxonomy): Bacteria > Bacillati > Actinomycetota > Actinomycetes > Micromonosporales > Micromonosporaceae > Actinoplanes > Actinoplanes sp. CA-015351. Next base: position 3,122,394 of record NZ_CP192102.1, on the reverse strand, counting down.
CCTTCGACAGGTACGCCAACAGCACCGAACGGGCCGCCCGGGATTACGCCCTGGACACCGGCGCGGCACGGGAGGCGGCGTACTTCGAAGAGGTCGCGCTCCGGTCCGGCGACGGCAGGTACCTCCAGGTCAACCCGCAGTCCTGGTGGTCCGCGCAGACCACCGTGCTCGACGACATGCTCCAGCTGGAACACCACATCGGCTCGGTCATCACGGCCCGCGCCACCACCCTTGAGGACGAGGCGACGGTACGCATGGGCGTGCTGCTCGGCGCCGTCCTGGTGTGCCTGGCCGGCTCGGTCTGGCTCGCCACCGTCGCGTCCCGTTCGGTCGCCCGGCCGCTGTCGGTGCTGGCCAACGAGGCGAACCGGCTGGCCGGCACACAGCTGCCCGAGGCGGTCCAGCGCGCGGCCACCGGCGACAGCACCGCCCCGCCGTCGTCGGTACGCGTACCCCGCGGCGCCAGCATCGAGGTCAAACTCGTGGCCGACGCGTTCGACCGGGTGCAGGCGACGGCGTACTCGCTCGCCACCGAGCAGGCGACGCTGCGCCGGACCACCGCCGAATCGCTGGCCAACCTGGGCCGGCGCAACCAGAACCTGCTCCGCCGCCAGCTCGGCTTCATCACCAAGCTGGAACGGGAGGAGTCGAACCCGACCGGACTGGCGAACCTCTTCGAACTTGACCACCTCGCCACCCGCATGCGGCGCAACGCGGAAAGCCTGCTGGTCCTGGTCGGCGCGGCCAGCCCCCGGCAGCTGTCCGACCCGCTGCAGGTCTCCGACGTGATCCGGGCCGCCGTCTCCGAGGTCGAGGAGTACCGCCGGGTCACCCTGCGCCGGGTGGACGACACGCTGGTGAACGGTTCCACCGTCAGCGGCATCGCGCACATGCTGGCCGAGCTGATCGAAAACGGTCTGGCGTTCTCCCCGCCGGATGTCGACGTGGAGATCCACGGCCGCCGGATCGGCGGCAACTATCTGATCGCCGTCACCGACCAGGGCATCGGCATGTCGGTGGCCGACATGCAGCGCGCCAACGAGCGGCTGCGCGGCGAGGGCGACTTCATCACCGCGCCGGCCCGTTTCCTGGGTCACTACGTGGTCGGCCGGCTGGCCCAGCAGATGGGCATCGAGGTCCAGCTCACGCCGTCGCCGGTGACCGGTGTGACGGCACGGATCACGCTGCCGGCCGAGGTACTGGCCGAGCAGCAGACGATCGGTTCCACGCCCCGACCGGCGGCTCGACCGGTCACCGCGGCGGTCGAGCCTCGGCGTCTCCCCCAGGCGCCGCAGGCACAGCAGCCGGCGCCGGCACCCGAGCCGGCTCCGGCCGGCGTCATCACCGCCGACCGGCCTCTTGTCTCCACCGCGATCGAATACGTGGTTCTCGATGACATCCCAGCCACCGACGCCACAGCGCCCCGGACCGTGAACGGGCTGCGCAAACGGACGCCGCGCGCACAGCGGGCCCCGGCTTCGGTCTCGCCTTCGACGGCGGCTTCCGCCTCGGCTTCGGCTTCGGCTTCGGCGGACAAGCCGGCTCCGGTCACTGATTCACCCGAGGCGGTCCGGGACCGGCTCAACGCACTACGCGGCGGAATCCAGCGCGGCAACGCCGAAACAGCGCGATTGCCGTGAACGGAACTCCGAAGTGGCCCCTTGGCAGCAACCTGGAAAGAAGAATGATGAGCGTTGACACGTCGGCGGACAGACATCAATTCAATTGGCTGCTCGGCAACTTCGTGCACCAGACGGACGGCGTCCGCGACGCCGTGGCGGTGTCCTCCGACGGCTTGCTGATCGCGAGTTCGGACGGGTTGAACCGGGCCGAAGCGGATCAGCTGTCCGCCATCGTCTCCAGCCTGGCGAGCCTGGCCCGCAGTGCGTCCCGCCGGTACGACTTCGACGGCCTCAAACTCATCATGATCGAGATGCATCGGGGCTTCCTGCTGGTCTCGGTCATCTCGGGCGGCAGCGTCCTGGGCGTGGTGGCCGGCGGCGACTGCGATCTCGGCCTGGTCGGTTACGAGATCTCGTTGCTCGCCGAACGCTTCGGCGGCCTGCTCACCCCGGCACTGATCGCCGAGTCCCGACAACACCTGCCGCGATGAGCTCCTTCCCGTACGCGGGTGGGCAGCCGCCGACCACCTCGTCGCCTGCGCACGACGACGACGAGGATCCGATCGTGCGGCCGTTCATGCTCACCAATGGGCGTACCCAGCCGCTGCACGACGGGCTGCGCATCGAGACGCTGCTGCGGGCGGCCCCGGCGGCTCTGTCGGCGCCGCTGCGGTTCGAGTCACGGCGCATCGTCGAGCTGGCTCAGGCCCCGATGTCGGTCGCCGACCTGTCGGTGGCGTTGCGCGTACCCCTGGGTGTGGTTCGTGTGATCGTGGCCGATCTGATCACTCAGGGGTTTCTCTCCGTCGAGGATCAGCCGGCCGAGCTCTCCACCAGTTTGATCGAAAGGATCAGGGACCGTGTCCGGGCGCTCTAGGGAGCCGTCGGCAGCGCACCCCGTCGCTGTCAAGATCGTCATCAGCGGTGGCTTCGGCGTCGGGAAAACCACCTTTGTGGGTGCCATCTCCGAGATCGAGCCACTGGTCACCGAAGCCGAGCTGACCGAGAAATCGATCGGGATCGACGACACCTCCGCGGTGTCCGGCAAGACCACCACCACCGTCGCCCTCGACTTCGGCCGGATCACCCTCGACGACGCGTTGCTGCTCTACCTGTTCGGCACGCCCGGACAGGACCGGTTCGCCTTCCTCTGGGACGACCTGGTCGACGGCGCGCTGGGCTCGATCGTGCTTGTCGACACGCGGCGGATCGAGGACTCCTTCCCCGCGATCGACTACTTCGAGGAGCACGAGATCCCGTTCATCATCGGCGTCAACCGGTTCGGCGGCGCACAGCGTTTCCAGCTCGAGGAGGTCCGTGACGCGCTCGGCGTCGGTGCGGGCGTACCGCTCGTGGAATGCGACGCTCGCGACCGCGAGTCGGTGAAGAACGTCCTCGTCTCGCTCACCGAAGAGGTCCTGGTCAAACGCACCGAGAAGGCCAACCGGGAAAGGGCGGGATCAGCATGGTGAGCTCGTTCTTTCGTCTCGCGGCCGCCTTTTTGGGCGTGGTGACTCTGGCCGGCTGCGCCGGCTCCGAGGCCGCGATCACCGCGCCACCCGGCGTCCCTGCCGCGACCTCCTGCGGCGAGGTCAACATCGCGGTCAACCCCTGGAGCGGGTACGCCGCAAACGTCGCCGTGGTCAAGTACCTGCTCGAAGAGGAGGTCGGCTGCACGGTCGGCGCCGTCGAGCTGAGCGAGACCAGTTCCTGGGCCGGTCTCGCGGACGGCAGCATCGACGTGATCCTGGAGAACTGGGGACACGACGACCTGAAGAAGAAGTACATCGACCGCCAGAAGGTCGCCGTCGAGCTCGGCCTCACCGGCAACAAGGGTGTCATCGGCTGGTACGTGCCGCCGTGGATGGCCAAGACGTACCCGGACATCACCGACTGGACCAAGCTCAACGATTACGCCGACCTGTTCAAGACCGCGGAGTCCGGCGAGAAAGGTCAGTTCCTCGCCGGAGACCCGTCGTTCGTCACCAACGACGCCACGCTGATCAAGAACCTCAAGCTGGACTACACCGTGGTGTACGCCGGCAGCGAAGACAAGCTGATCGCCGCGTTCCGCCGGGCGCAGACCAAGAAGACGCCGTTGATCGGGTACTTCTACGAGCCGCAGTGGCTGCTGTCGGACATCAAGCTGGTGCACATCCCGCTGCCGAACTACACGCCCGGTTGTGACGCCGACCCGGACACGGTGGCCTGCGACTATCAGCCGTACGACCTCGACAAGATCGGGCGCAAGGCGTTCGTCGACTCGGGCAGCCCGGCCGCCACGTTCCTGAGGAACTGGACGTGGACGAACGCCGACCAGAACGCCGTCGCCAAGGACATGACCAAGGGTCTGACCGCCGAGCAGGCGGCCCGCAAGTGGGCCGACGCGCACCGCACCACCTGGGAGAAGTGGCTGCCCTAGTTTCCTTTCCGGGTTCAGCAGGCCACCGCGGCATACAGCGGGCGGCCTGCTGAGCGGCATCCGAGCCACTTCTCGGTGTAGCCGTTGTTGCTGACCACCCAGGTGTCGGCGGATGCCGAGTAGTCCAGGCCGGTGATCCGCTGGGTGCCGCCGTACACGAAGGTGTGCAGTGTGTACTCGGCGCCGGACTTCTCGAACGTGAAGTCGGTCTGGCGCTGCACCGGCCACCCGGTGAGGCTCGGCTGGTAACTGCGCTTGAATCCGGCGCCGCTGTCGAAGTCGAACTTCCACAGCGTGGCCGGGGCGAACTGGCCGCCCGGGTGGAACCAGACCCTCACCCCGGACGCGGCGTGGGCGGTTCCGGGGACGGCGGTGAGAATGCCGGCCACGACGGTGGCGATGGCGATGCCCTTGATGTTCATGAGTGCTCCCTCTTCGCTGGTGTTCGCTTTTTTGAGAGCGCGGCAGGGCACAAAGTTCCCGGGTCACCTGTTCGGGGTTTGTTGTTCCTGGCAAATCGGGACCAACGTGAACGTTACGCTGCTTTGCGGTATCAGCTCTTTTCCGGCAGGCCCTGGGGAGATCCGATGATTCGCCGCATAACCCGTGCCGTTGTGGCGTCGGTCGTTCTGACCACCACGGTTCTGGCGGGCGTCAGCACACCGGCGTCAGCGGCTGCTGTGGCGATGACGCTGAGCAAGACGTACGGGACCAGCGGCGCCGGCGGCACGCTCATCGGCTCGGTCCCGCCCACCGCGGTCGCGCCGTTCCCCGCAGGCAGCGCTACCCCGATCGTCCAGTTCCAGTTCGTCGGCACCGCGACGACCGGGTGCTCCCTGAAGGCGCAAACGCGTACCGCCATCGCCGGGCCCGGGGTGAACACCACGGCCGGCGTACTCACCGCGGACACCACCAAGGTCAAGCGGATCACCTCGTGGAAGATCGTGTTCACGGTGCCCACCGCGGCGTACCCCGGTGACGCCTTCAACACGAGCGGCCTGGTCCTGACCGGCACCCAGTCGCAGGCCCGGTGGTACGTCTGCGTCTACGACACCGAATCCACGACCACCAGCACCCTGCTCGCCACGTCGGTCTACACGATCACGCTGCGCCCGACCATCACGTCGATCAGCCCGGCGAGCAGCCCCGCCGCCGGCGGTCAGGCGATTACCGTGAACGGCACCGGCTTCTCCCCCGTCACCACCCCGATCACCGCCTCGATCGGCGGCGCGGCCCTCACCAACATCAGGGTCGCGTCGAACGGCAACAGCTTCACCGCCACCACCGGCGTACGCGCGGCCGACACCGGCCTCGCCCTCTCCGTAGTGGCGCCGGGCGGCACGGTCAGCAGCCTCGACCCGGACAACAACCCGCTCACGCCGACGACGTACCCGTTCGCGTACACCAACGGCATCACGATCTCGCCGGCGACGGGCGTGACCGGCGCGCTGGTCACGGTGTCGGTGACAGGCGCCGGCTTCTCAGGGCTGATCTTCGACCCGGCAGCCGTCGCCACCAGCTCCGACCCCCACGTCTTCCTGGTCGACGGCGCCTACGACCCGGCCACCAACCGCGGCGTGGCCGAGTGCACGGTAGGCATCGTGGTCAGCGACACCGAACTGATCTGCGACCTGGACCTGTCAGCGACCCAGCTGAGCCCGACAACAAGCGCCCCCACCTCGGGCGTGGTCCCCGACGGCGCCTACATCATGACCGTCGTAGCGAACGGCGACCCCGGAGCAGCCGGCCTGGCCGAGCCCTCCATCATCAGCAGCGGCGCTGCGTTCGTGGTAGCCCCCTACTAGCGCCGCCCCCACGCAACATTCATTGCCATGCCGGGCGCCGACGCCCTTCCGCCACAGACACCCCACCCCGCGCTACCCCGCTCCGCGCCGCGCGGCCCCGCTCTGCCCCGCTCTGCCGCGCAGTGCACTGCTCTGCACTGCACTGCTCTGTTCTGCTCTGCACCCGCTCTGCATTGCTTGGATCTTGTGAATTTCCCCGCAAACGTGCCCACACAACTCCACAAGATCGAGAAGGCCCCCGCCGATCTTGCGGAGTTACGCGCAAACGGCTCGCCGAACTCCACAAGATCCGCGAGGAAACACGCTCACCACGCTCACCGCGCTCACCACGTCAGAACCGTGAGGCCCCGCGCTCACCACGTCGAAACTCTGCAGCACCGGTTGGCCGAACCCCTGGAGACCAGTGGGGCACAGGACACCACGAGTCTCCAAGATCCGGCACGTCCACCCGCCGTGGCGGCTGAGCATCACAACAAAGCACGCCAACCATCCGGAAACGACATGCCCCCGACGGCCGCCCGGCGAACTCGTGCATTCGTGGTCGATCGGCCGGTCAAACCGCACAAGATCTCCGAGCGGCACCTCGCACTAAAGCAACCGCCACCGGTCCGCCGAGCCGGGCGCCAGCATGTAGATCACGTTGCCGGCCAGGGTCATCGCGCTGCCGGCGGTGAGCAGCCACAGACTCCCGGTCCTCGGCCCCTGCCGCAGCAGAATCGGAATGATCACCGCGAAGAGCAGCACGCCCGCGGTCGGATAACCGGCGGTGACCATCTGGTCAGGATCGGCGTGGAATCGTCGGTGACGATCGGCTCGATGACGAACGTCCAGTACACGATGCCGACCGCGACCGCGATGATCGCCGAGTCGATCAGGTTGCCGGACCAGACCGGGCCGCGCTGCCGGGTGAGCCGGAACAACGCCACGGTGAGCAGCGGATAGGCGCCCAGATCAGCGGCCGGCCGGCGCACCACGTGAGCCGATGCGCAGGTCCGCCTCGATCGCGGCCGCGGCGGCCAGCAACGGCGGCAGCAGGCGTTCCCGGATGTCGTCGACGGTGGCCCGCGCGGCGTGCACCGACACGTTGATCGCTCCGGCCGCCGTACCGTTGCGGTCCCGGATCGGCGCCGCGAGCGACCGCAGCCCCTCCTCCAGCTCCTGATCAACGATGGAGTGCCCCTGCGCGCGAACCCGCGCGATCTCCGCGCGGAGCGCGCTCGGCGAGGCGATGGTGCGGTCGGTCAGTGGTTCCAGCTTCGCCCGATCCAGGTACGCGTCAAGCTCCCCCGCCGGCAGCGCGGCGAGCAGCACACGGCCCATCGACGTGGCGTACGCCGGAAATCGGGTGCCGACGTTGATCGCGACCCGCATGATCCTGCTTGTTGGGACACGTGCGACGTACACCACATCGTCACCGTCGAGCACCGACAGGGACGACGACTCATGCACCTGCTGAACCAGGCGTTCCAGGTGCGGCTCGGCAACTTCGGGCAGCGAGAGGCTGGAGAGGAACGCGTACCCCAGCTCGAGAACCCTCGGTGCCAGCGAGAACAGCCGGCCGTCGGTGCGCACATACCCCAGATCGGTGAGGGTGAGCAAGAACCGCCGCGCAGCCGCACGGGTCAGACCGCATGACCGTGCGACGTCACTGAGGGTCAATTCGCGATGTTCTGCGTCGAATGCACGGATCACCGCGAGCCCCCGCTCGAGCGATTGGACGTAGTACGGTTCCCGCGGCATCAGTTGATCGAAACCAATCGTTGACGTGACACGGGGCACATCATAGCGTTCTCTCTGAGAACTCATGTTCGTGATGCGCACAGATTTCTAAGGAGTAAATATGCGGCGGCGACTCCTCGCGGGGATGGTGGCGGTAGCCCTCGCCGGCACCCTTACGGCATGCGGCACCTCCAGTGACTCGGACTCCACTGAGGGTGGCAGTGGTACCGGCAGTGTGGACAAGGTGAAGGTCGGGGTCATCCCGATCATCGACGTGGCCCCCATCTACCTGGGCCAGAAGCAGGGATTCTTCAGCAAGCGCAACATCGAGCTGACCATGGAAGCCGGTCAGGGCGGTGCGGCCATCGTCCCCGGTGTGGTGAGCGGCCAGTTCCAGTTCGGCTTCAGCAACTTCACCTCGCTGATGATCGCGCAGACCAAGAACGTGCCGATCAAGGCCGTCGCGGCGGGTGTCTCCTCCACCGGCGTGCAGGGCAAGGACTTCGGCGCCGTGGTGGTCAAGGGCGACAGCCCGATCAAGACCGCCGCCGACCTGGCCGGCAAGAAGATCTCGGTGAACACGCTGAAGAACATCGGTGACACCGTCACCCGGGAGTCGGTCCGCAAGGCCGGCGGCGACCCGTCGAAGATCGAGTTCGTCGAGATGCCCTTCCCGAACATGCCGGCCGCGCTCGACGGCGGCCAGGTCGACGCCGCCTGGGTCGTCGAGCCGCAGCTCACCGCGATCAAGGCCGCCGGTGGCCGGGAGGTCGCCTCGACCTTCGTGGACGCGGCGCCGAACCTGACGGTCGCGGCGTACTTCGCCTCCACCGAGCTGATCGCCAAGAACGCCGACCTGGTCACGCGGTTCACCGAGGCGATCAACGAGTCGCTGACCTACGCCGACGCCAACCCGGACGCGGTCCGCGCCATCCTCGCCGACTACACCAAGATCGACGAGAAGGGCCGCGCCGCGGTGGTCCTGCCGAAGTGGCCCGTCGAGATCAACAAGGCCTCGGTGGAGACCCTGGCCAAGCTCGGCGAGCAGGACGGCATCTTCTCCGGCACTCCGGACCTGGCGAAGCTGCTCCCGTGACATCGGTTCGCCGTGGCAACCCGGCTTGGCTCGGCCACCCCGCATTTCTGGGGTCGGCCGGCCTGGCCGGGTTGCTCCTTCTCATCGAACTGCTGCCGAGGCTGGGGGTGGTCGACGAGCAGTACCTGCCGCCGACCAGCGCCATCCTCACCGCGCTGGCCGACGAGGCCGGCACCGGGCAGTTCTGGATCTCGCTGAAGGACACCCTGGTCGCCTGGGGCTGGGGTCTCTTCATCGCGGTCGCGGCCGGCGTGCTCGCCGGCATCCTGATCGGCTCGGTGCCGGTGCTGCGCGAGCTCACCGCCTCGACCATCGAGTTCCTGCGCCCGATCCCGTCGGTCGCGCTCATCCCCTTGGCCGTTCTCCTCTTCGGTACGGAAATCGGCTCCACCCTGCTGCTCGTCTGCTACGCCGCCTTCTGGCAGGTCCTCGTCCAAGTCCTGTACGGGGTGGCCGACGTCGACCCGGTCGCCTACGAGACCGCGCGCAGTTACCGGTTCTCCGGTTGGGCCCGGGTGCGATACGTCCTCTGGCCGACCGCCCTGCCGTACGTCTTCACCGGCGTGCGGCTCGCCGCGTCGGTGGCCCTGATCCTGGCGATCACCGCCGAGCTGGTGATCGGATCGCCGGGGCTGGGCAAGGACATCGCGATCGCCCAGGCCTCCCAGGCCGTCCCGACCATGTACGCGCTGATCGTCGTCACCGGCGTGCTCGGCGTGCTGATCAACCTGCTGGCTCGTACCGGCGAGCGCCGCCTGCTCGCCTGGCACCAGTCAGTTCGCGGGGAGGTGGCGCTGTGACGATCGCACGTCGTCTTCTCTTCGCGGCAGCCCTGCCGGTCGTCCTCTTCGTCGGCTGGTGGGTGCTGAGCGCTGACAGCGAAAGCTTCTACTCACCACCGCTGTCCGACATCCTGACCGCCTTCGGCAACACCTGGACTCTCGCCGCCATCAAGGCCGAGGTGGTGCCGAGTCTGCTGCGGCTCTTCGCCGGATACCTTCTGGCGTCGATCGCCGGCGTCGCGCTCGGGCTCGCCATCGGCCTGAACCGGCGGCTGCGGGCCACCCTCGAACCGGTGCTGGAGTTCTTCCGGGCCATCCCGCCTCCGGTGCTCGTACCCGTGATCATGCTCTTCGCCGGCATCGGCGACGGCATGAAGGTGATCGTGATCGTTTTCGGCTGTGTCTGGCCGATCCTGCTGAACACGGTCGAGGGTGTCCGCGCTGTCGACAGCGTCGTGCTGGAGACCGCGCGTTCCTACCGCGTGACCGGGATGGCCCGGCTCACCAAGGTGATCCTGCCGTCGGCGGGACCGCAGATCGTGACGGGGCTGCGCCAGGCGCTCTCCATCGCGATCATCCTGATGGTGATCAGCGAGATGTTCGCGGCCAGCAACGGCCTCGGCTTCACCATCGTGCAGTTCCAGCGCAGCTTCGCGATCCCCGAGATGTGGAGCGGGATCATCCTGCTCGGCCTGCTCGGGTTCGCGCTGTCGCTGTTGTTCCGGCTCGCCGAGAAGCGGGTCTTGCGATGGTACGAAGGCCTGCGCGAAGCGCAGCGCCGGGCCGGCTAGGAGGGCCACGATGCTTGAGGTCAAAGGTCTGAAGAAGGTTTACCGGTCCGGGAGCCGCGAGGTGGAGGCACTTCGCGATCTCACGTTCACCGTGGACAACGGCGACCTCGTCTGCCTGGTCGGTCCGTCCGGCTGCGGCAAGACGACGCTGCTGCGCTGCATCTCCGGGCTCCTGGAGCCGACGTCCGGCGATGTCAAGGTCAACGGCAAGGCCGTCGCCGGGCCTCCGCCCGGCATGGCGGTGGTCTTTCAGGAGTACGGGCGCAGCCTTTTCCCGTGGATGAGCGTACGGGACAACGTGGAGCTGCCGCTGAAGCAGAAGAAGGTGTCCAAGCCGCGCCGCGCCGAGCTGGTCGAAGAGGCCCTCGACGCGGTCGGGCTGACCGGCACCGAGTCGGCGTACCCGTGGCAGCTCTCCGGTGGCATGCAGCAGCGGGTCGCCATCGCGCGGGCGGTGGCGTACGAGCCGGAGACGCTGCTGATGGACGAGCCGTTCGCGGCCGTCGACGCGCAGACCCGGGCGGACCTGGAAGACCTGGTCCGCAAGTTGTGGCAGCGGCTCAAGGTGACAGTTCTGTTCGTCACGCACGACATCGACGAGGCGGTGTACCTCGGACGTCGCGTGGTGATGCTGTCGTCGTCGCCGACGGTCGTGCAGGACGAGCTGGTCATCGACCTGCCCGCCGAGCGGGATCAGCTGCACACCCGGGCGGATCCCAAGTTCGTCGAGCTGCGTACCCGGGTCTACGAACAGATCCAGCTGGCAAAGAAAGCCGCAACGAGTAACTCGCGCTGACAGCAACCCTTCGTGCCGATCTTGTGGAGTTGTCCGACAGCGGTCGGGGTCAACTCCACAAGATCGGCAGGATAGGGCTAGCGAACGCCGATCTCGGCGCGGATGTCGGCCGGGAGGCCGGCAGGCGCCGCCGAGCGCTTCGAGAACGTCGACACCGACGCCGCGGCCGGAACCGGCTGCGGGATCGGGTCACACTGCGCGTCCGAGCGGTTGCCGCGGACCCGGTCCGGCAGCGCGCCGGTGGCCAGGTAGTCCGCGATCAGGTTGTCGGTACAGGCGATGCCGTTCAGCGAACCCGAGTGGGTGGTGCCGCCGACGCCCTCGATGAGCACCGACTTCGGGAAACGCTTGCGGACCTCAAGAGCGCCGTCATAAGGCGTGGCGGCGTCGTTGGTCTCGGCGATGAGCAGGATCTCCGGCGACTTCTTGCCCTTGATCTCGACCGGCTTGCCCGGCTTCGTGCCCCAATTGATGCAGGGCGCGTTGTACCAGGCGTTGTTCCAGGTGATGAACGGGTACTTGGCGTGGATCTTCCAGTTGTCCCGCTGCCACTTGTTCCAGTTGGTCGGCCACTTCACGTCGCTGCACTGAACAGCCAGGTACATCGCGTAGCCGTTGTCGGAGCCCGCGCCACCCGGCTCGGGGTAGTTCTCCAGCAGCAGCGAGGGGTCCTTGTCGTTGACCCAGGCGGCGAACGCCTCGGCCACCGACTCCCAGCCGAACACGTAGTAACCGGCCGAGACGAAGATGTCGTTCCACTCGTCCGGGCCGATCTTGCCGGCGGCCGGCTTCTTGATCAGCGAGTACAGCGTCGAGTAGTACTTCTGCTTGACCACCTTCGCGGTCTTGCCCAGGTGGTAGACCGAGTCGTACTTGGCAACCCACGCGAAGTAGACGTCCATGTTCTTGTCGAACTGGACGTCCTGATCGAGGTTCGCCTGGTACCAGACGCCCTCCGGGTTCACCACGCCGTCGAAGACGAACTTGCGCACCTTGTCCGGGTGCAACGTGGCGTAGACCTGGCCGAGGTACGTGCCGTACGAGAAGCCGTAGTAATTGATCTGCTTCTGGCCGAGGGCCTTCCGCAGGCTCTCCATGTCGGCGACCGTGTCGGTGGTCTTGACGTGGTCGAGCAGCGCACCGCCCGCTTTGTCACAGTCCTTCGCGTAGCCCTTGGCCTTGGCCAGCCACTGCTTCTCGAGGGACTTGTTCACCGGGACGTAGAACGGCCGGTTGTAACCGGCGTAGTCGACGTCGCAGGTGAGTGCCGGAACGCTGGAGCCGACGCCGCGCGGGTCGAAGCCGATCCAGTCGAAGTAGCTGCCGGCGTCGTTCGGAACGTACTCACCCAGCACCGACAGGGTGAGACCGGATCCGCCCGGGCCGCCCGGGTTGGTGAGCATGACGCCCTGGTACTCGGCAGCCGTGGACGTGTGCTTGATCCGCGAGACGGCAATTTTGATCTTGGTGCTCTTGGGCTTGGCGTAGTCCAAGGGCACGATCAGGAAACCGCACTCCGCGCCACGGGCGTTCAGGCCCGCGCTCGCGCATTTCCCCCAGCTGATCGCCGGAGGGGTGTAACCCGGCTCCTGGTGAGCAGAAGCCGAGGCCGGGATCACGCCGGCTCCGATCAGGAGCCCGACGGATGCGGCCAGGGTGGCCGCAAGGATTTTTCGCATCCCATGCCTTCCGAAATTCGAGTCACAGTGGTCGCCGTGACTCCGGGGCGATCAACGCACTCTAAACATCAAGGCATGGACATGCGCAGCTTCGGAAACGTTGAATTTACGATTGCGATTCGAAAACGGTGATAGGTATCTATTGATATGGAGGGTTGGCCTGCGGCCTCTGCGATGCTCGTCGATGTTTTAAGTCGTGCTTCGTCGCTTCAAGTCGCGGAGGATCCCGTGCGCGCCCTTCCCCTGCTCGGCGTCTCCCTGCTGGTCGCCGGCGGCCTTACCGCCGCCGCGTCACCGGCACAAGCCGCCGCCGCTCCGGACATCTCGGTCACCAACGTGAAGGCACACCTCACCCAGCTGCAGAGCATCGCCACCGCCAACGGCGGCAACCGGGCGCACGGCCGGCCCGGGTACCTCGCGTCGGTCACCTACGTGAAGAACCTGCTCGACGCGGCCGGTTTCACCACGACCCAGCAGTCGTTCACCTACAACGGCGCCACCGGGTACAACCTGATCGCCGACTGGCCGGGCGGTGACACCAGCGACACGCTGATGATCGGCGCGCACCTGGACAGCGTCACCGCGGGACCCGGCATCAACGACAACGGCACCGGCTCGGCGGCCAACCTCGAAGTCGCGCTGCAGGTGGCCCGCACCGGTTTCCAGCCCGACCGGCACCTGCGTTTCGGCTGGTGGGGCGCGGAGGAACTGGGTCTGCGGGGATCGACCGCGTACGTGAACTCGCTGTCCACCGCCCAGAAGGCGGCGATCACCGGGTACCTGAACTTCGACATGGTCGGATCCCCGAACCCGGGGTACTTCCTGTACGACGGTGACAACTCGGACGGCACCGGATCGGGCCCCGGCCCCACCGGATCGGCGCAGATCGAGCAGACTCTCGCCGCTTACTTCACCTCGATCGGCGTACCGACCCGGGGCACCGACTTCGACGGGCGCAGCGACTACGGCCCGTTCATCGCGGCCGGGATCCCGGCCGGTGGCATCTTCACCGGTGCGGAAGGCACCAAGACGTCGGCGCAGGTGGCGCTCTGGGGTGGCACGGCGACCCGCTTCGACCCGTGTTACCACGCGTCGTGCGACACGATCACGAACATCAACGACACCGCACTCGACCGGAATTCGGACGCTATCGCGTACGCGGTCTGGGCCTTGGCGGACGGCGGCGGAACCCAGCCGCCCACCGGGACCACCGTCTGGTCCGACGACCTGGAGACGGCCACGACGTGGACCCGGGGTACCGCCGACACCGCGACATCGGGGCTGTTCGAGCGGGGCAACCCGGCGGCCACGAGCAGTTCCGGAGTGGCGACGCAGCTGGACGCGGCGGCGTCCGGCAGTTACGCACTGGTGACCGGGGCCACGGCGGGTGCCAGCGCCGGCGCCAACGACCTCGACGGCGGGGTCAGCTCGCTGCTGTCGCCGTCGATAACGCTGCCGTCCTCGGGCACGCTGACGCTGTCCTGGTCGTGGTACCTCGCACACCTGAACAACGCGACAAGCGCCGACTATCTGCGGGTCCGGGTGGTTTCCGGATCGACGACCACGACGCTGGTGAGCCTCACCGGCGCGGCCAGCAACAAGGCGGCGGCCTGGGCGGCCGCTTCGGCAAGCCTTTCCGGGTACGCGGGCCAGGCGATCCGTGTCCAGGTGGAAGCAGCCGACACGGGCACGGCTTCGCTGGTGGAGGCCGCGGTCGACAGCTTGAAGATCACCCAGTCCTGACGGTGGGATCATCCCGGCCGGCTCGCACCGCTTTCACGGCGGTGCGGGCCGGCCGGATGTTTGTTTATGACTCAGGGTTGGGCCGGCCGGATGTTTGTTTATGACTCAGGGTTGGGCCGGCCGGGCCGATCGGGAATCACAGCCCGGTCGGAAAGGACGCCCGCCCATGACCAGCCCCGCGCCGCCCGCCGGATGGTATTCCGATCCGCACGGCCTGCCCGCCCTGCGCTGGTGGGACGGCCAGGAGTGGACCTCCCACATCCAGCCGGGTGCGAGCGCGACCCCACCGGTGACGCCGGCGGCCGCCCCCAGTGGCACCCCGGTCCCGGGCACCCACACGATCGGCCCGGAAGGCGGCCCTGTGCCGGATGGTGCCGGGATGAGCGGTCTGGAACTCACCGGCTGGGGGCCGGGTGACCGTCGAGCCCCGTCCATCACCGCGCCCTCGGTAGCGGCCCCGCAGGCGTTCGCGCCGCCCGGCGGCTATGCGATGCAGCCGGTCGATGCCGTGTCCGCGCAGCTCGGGTACACCACACCGGCCACGCCACAAGGGCCGCCACCGGTAGCCGACGACCACGCCGTCTCACCGAAGAACCGGGCCGTCGTCGTAGGCGCGATCAGCCTCGTGATCAACCCACTCCTGCTGTGCTCCATCTTCGCGATCGTGCTCGGCGTCCGAGGCCTGCCCGCCTCCCGCCCGACCGGAACACTGGCGATCAGCCTCGGCGCCACCGGCGTCCTCACCCACATCGGCCTCGTCCTGCTCCTGACCCACCTGCTCTGACCCCCGCCCCCGGCTAGCGCTCGCGGTCGCGGCACGCCCGATTTGTGGTGCCACGAGCGCCAGCCGCGCTCCGCACGGCCGGCCCTCAACGGATCTTGGGCGATCCCGCGCTGCCTGGCTCTCGCCTTGTGCGGGCCGGGCTGACCCCGATGCGGGCACACCTAAGGGTCCCGGCAGCGGCGATGAGGTCACACCGATTGCGTGTGTGGGCTCCTATCGCGGCCCTGGCGTAGGTGAAGTCGCACAGTGTCGTTCCGTGTGACCTCATCCACGCGAACCCCTCGTTGCGTGCGACCCCGTCACGCTGCCGGGCGGGGGCGGGACGCTGCCGGGCGGGGGCGGGACGCTGCCGGGCGGGGCGAGACGCTGCCGGGCGGGGCGAGACGCTGCCGGGCGGGGCGGGACGCTGCCGGGCGGGGCGAGACGCTGCCGGGGCCCACTCCCGATCTTGTGGACTTCCCCGAACCGTTTGCGGAGAACTCTACAAGATCGGACAACCGTCGTCGATCTTGTTGATTTGAGCGGCAGCGTGTTCGGGGAACTCGACAAGATCGAGAAAAGCCAGCCCGCCCACTGTCGATCCTGTCGAGTGGGCGGTCTGTCGGGAGTGGAAAGTGACCGATCACGGACATGGGGTCGCGCTCCGGGCGGTAGGTCACTAACGTGGCGCCCACCACTCTCCCACCCGGGATGTGCCGTTTCTCGACGAAAGGCACCTCGTGTCCTCAAGTCACGCGGCACCGGCGCGCCGCGGGCGCCGTGATCGGGCTATCGCGGTGGGCGTCGGGCTGCTTCTGGCGTTGCTGCTGCTCTTCGTCCTGCTCGCCACCTGTGACAACAACGGCGACAACAACGGGGACGACACCGCTGCGCCGGGCGCGTCCACCAGCGCCCCGGGACCGAGCGGTTACCCGAGCAACGGCAGCCCCGGCCCGGGAGACAACAGTGGCGGGCCGGGCGACACCAGCCCCGATCCCGGCGGAGTGAGCCCCGGCCCCGGCGGCGGAGGCGTCGACCCCAACCCCAGCGACGACACCGACAGCCCCGCACCGAGCACGGGCGCCGGAGACGGTGACGGTGACGGCACCGGAGGCGACGGCGACGACGACTCCACGACACCGCCGACCCCGAAGGGCGGCGTCGACGCCGGTGGCGGCAGCGGCGCCTCCGACCGGCGGGTCCCGTTCCTGGTGATGGGCACATTCTTGCTGCTGGCGGCGTTCGGCACGGCCACCTACTCGGTACGCCGCCGCCCCCGCACCTGACCACGACCCCCGGGACCCCATGCCGCGCATCCGAGACCGCCGCGCCGCCGCGCTCGCCGCCCTTCTCGCGGTGCTGGGAGCCGCCAGCACCGCGATGGGCCTGCGCACCGAAGCGACAGCCCTGCCACCCGTCGCTGTCACTGCCCAGCCGACAGCGACAGCGACACAGACAGCAGCAGCAGCAGCAGCAGCAGCAGCAGCAGCAGCGACACGGACAGCGACATCAGCACCCGCAGCAACCCCGTCGGAGGACAGCGAGCAGGACGACGCCCTGCCCGCGCCTCCTCCCACCACCGCGAAACCCGGCGGTCTGGCGCGCTCCGAGCCCACCCGCCTGGAAATCCCCGCGATCAAGCTCAACGCCCCGATCACCCCGGTCGGGCTGAACACCGACGGCACCCTCGAGGTCCCCCCGCTCAAGGCCTCCGCCCCAGCCGGCTGGTACCGCCACTCCCCCACCCCCGGCGAGCCCGGCGCGGCGGTGATCATCGGGCACGTGGACAGCGCCCGCGAAGGCCCGGCGGTCTTCTTCCGGCTCCGGGAGCTCACTCTCGGTGACACCATTTCGGTACGCCGGAAGAACGGCACCGTGGCAACCCTCGAGGTGTACCGGGTAGCCACCTACCCGAAGCACAAGTTCCCGACGGACGAGGTCTACGGCACCGTGAACCGTGCCGAGCTTCGCCTCATCACGTGCGGCGGCAGCTTCGACCGGAGCAAGCGGAGCTATCGCGACAACGTGGTCATCTACGCCGCGCCGCGAGATTGACGGTCGCCTGCTTCGTGCGTACCGAAGGAATTTGCTCTCCGGGAACGGTTGCGGAACCGGTTTCGGGGGCTTGAAGTTCCGGAACCTGGGTGTCTCGCCCCAGAGCACCCCGTTATGCCGGATCGATGCCCTTGACATCGAGGTTCGGGGATTGCTTCTGTGACCGGGATCATTGCGATCTTGTTACGGAAGGGAACCTCCGCATGACGCGAAGCCGCACCACCGCCGGAGCCGTCGCTCTCGGCCTCGTGCTCGCGGCCGCCGGCGCCTCGGCCGGCCCCGCCGCCGCCACGCCGTCCTCAGCCACGCCGAACCTCGGCCCGAACGTCACGATCTTCGACCCCAGCCAGCCGGTCAGTGAGATCCAGGCAACGCTGGACGCCACCTACGCCGCGCAGGTCAACAATGAAATGGGCACGCAGCGTTACGCGTACCTGTTCAAGCCCGGCACCTACGGGACCGCCGAGCAGCCGCTGCAGGTGAAGGTCGGTTACTACACCGAACTGACCGGCCTCGGTGCGAACCCCGACGACGTGGTGATCAACGGCAAGGTCGAGGTCTACAACCGCTGCCTGACCGCTGACAACTGCCTCGCGCTCGTCAACTTCTGGCGGACCGTCTCCAACCTGACCGTGAACATCAACGCGGCCGGGCAGGACGGCTGCCGGTCGTCGGCCAACTTCTGGGCGGTATCCCAGGCCACCTCGCTGCGCCGGACCCAGTTCACCGGCGGCGGACTGTCGCTGATGGACTACTGCACCGCCGGCCCGCAGTACGCCAGTGGCGGCTTCATCGCCGACTCCAAGCTTCCGGCCACCACGAACGGCTCGCAGCAGCAGTGGCTCACCCGCAACAGCGAGGTTGCCAGCTGGTCGAACGCGGTCTGGAACCAGGTCTTCGCCGGCGTGCAGGGCGCACCGGACGACGCGACGTTCCCGGACCCGCCGTACACCACCCTGGAGAAGACCCCGGTCAGCCGGGAGAAGCCGTACCTGTTCGTCGACGCTTCCGGTCGCTATCAGGTACGCGTGCCCGCCGCGCAGCGCAACACCAGCGGCGTCTCGTGGGGCGGACCGGGCCGGACGATCCCGCTGTCCGACTTCTACATCGCGAAGCCCGGTGACTCGGTCACCAAGATCAACCTGGCGCTGGCCCTCGGCAAGCACCTGCTGATCACCCCCGGCGTGTACGACATCGCGCGTTCGATCGAGGTCTGGCGTCCGAACACTGTCGTCCTCGGCCTCGGCCACGCCACGCTGACCGCGGTCAACGGCTCGGTGCCGCTGAACGTGGCATCGGTGCCCGGCGTGATCATCGCTGGCGTGACCATCGACGCCGGCACCAAGGAATCGCCGGTGCTGCTGCGGGTCGGCGCCAAGAATGCGCCCAGCCTGACCACCGCGTCCAACCCGACCACGCTGCAGGACGTCTACTTCCGGGTCGGCGGCCCGCACATCGGCAAGAGCAACATCGCGCTCGAAGTGAACAGCGACGACGTCCTCATCGACCACACCTGGGTGTGGCGTGGCGACCACGGCGTCGAGGGCTTCACCAACGGCGTGAACGGTGACACCGACCGGTGGAGCACCAACACCGGACGGTACGGCGCGGTCATCAACGGTGACGACGTCACCGCGACCGGCCTGTTCGTCGAGCACTTCCAGAAGTACAACACCGTCTGGAACGGCGAGCGCGGCACGACAGTGCTGTACCAGAACGAGCTGCCGTACGACCCGCCGACGCAGGCCGACTGGATGAACGGATCCACGAAGGGCTACGCCGGTTACAAGGTGGGTGCCAACGTCAAGACCCACACTCTGTACGGCGGAGGCGTTTACGTCTTCAACCAGAACAACCCGTCGATCGAGACCGAGAACGGGTTCGAGGTGCCGGACCGGCCCGGCGTCAAGCTGAACCACATCATGACCGTCAACCTCAGCGCCGGCGTCGTCAACCACGTGGTGAACGGGGTCGGCCCGGCCGCGGACATGACCAAGGTCGGTCAGCCGGTCTTCCTGGTCTCCTATCCCTGATCCGTCGCCTCTGACGGGTTCGCCGGGTGGGTGACCACCAGTACCGGACGGCCCGCCTTCTGGATCAGGCTCAGCGGCACGCTTCCGAGCAGCCGCTGAGCCACCAGGGGGCGGGCGCTGGAGCCGACGATGACCAGGTCGGCGGCCTGCTCCTCAGCGAAACGGATGATCTGATCGACCGGGCGGCCCGGCAGGACCGTACCCGTGGCATCGATGCCCACATCCGCGAGGCGCCGCACGGCGGCATCCTTCGCCCGCTCCGCGCGCTCGATGTAGACGCTGCGCGGCAGCGGCGCCAGATGTTCGACCTCCAGCTCGTCGACGGCCACCACGGCCACCGTGGCGCCGGTTTGCCTGACCAGATCGGCGGCCGCATCGGTCACCCAGGGCTGATCTACCTCAGGGTTGGCGGCGAGCACGATTCGCATGATGTCCTCCCAGGTTTCCCGTCACCCAAGGTACGGGTAACGTCACTGTTCCGCAGTGGTCCTCTCTTGTGGAGGGGCCTTTTCGGGGGAGGCTGTCGTGACCGAGACCGACGAGGAACAGCCCACACTCAATCGTGTCATCGGACCAGCACTGTTACTGCTCTTCGTCGTCGGCGACATCCTCGGGACCGGCGTCTACGCGCTGACCGGCAAGGTCGCCAACGAGGTCGGCGGCGCGGTGTGGCTGCCGTTCCTGGTGGCGTTCGTGGTCGCGCTGCTGACCGCGTTCAGCTATCTGGAGCTGGTCACCAAATATCCCCGGGCGGCCGGTGCGGCGCTGTACACACACAAGGCGTTCGGCATCCACTTCCTGACGTTCATGGTCACGTTCGCCGTGATGTGTTCCGGTCTGACCTCGGCGTCCAGCGCGTCCAAGGCGTTCGCCGGGAACTTCGCCGAGGCGTTCGACCTGTCCATCGCGGACGGATTCGCCCTCACCGCGATCGCGCTCGGGTTCATCGTGCTGGTCGCGCTCGTCAACTTCCGCGGCGTCGGCGAGAGCGTCAAGGCGAACGTGGTGCTCACCTGCGTCGAGCTCACCGGCCTGCTGATCGTCATCGGGATCGGCGCGTGGGCGCTCGGCGGCGGCAACGGCGATCTGTCCCGGCTCACCGAGTTCAACACCCCGCCCGGCGAGAGCATCGTCCTCTCGGTCACCGCGGGAACCGCGCTCGCCTTCTTCGCCATGGTCGGCTTCGAGGACTCGGTCAACATGGCCGAGGAAACCCGCGATCCGGTACGCATCTTCCCGAAAGTCATGCTCACCGGGCTCTGCATCACCGGGCTGATCTACGTGCTGGTGGCGATCTCGGCGGTCGCACTGGTGTCCCCGGCCGACCTCGGTGAAGGTGACACCCCGCTGCTCAAGGTGGTCTCGGCCGGCGCGCCCGGGTTCCCCCTCTCGATCTTCGCCTTCATCACGATGTTCGCGGTGGCCAACAGCGCCCTGATCAACATGATGATGGCGAGCAGGCTTCTGTACGGCATGGCCAACGAGAAGGTGCTGCCGTCTGTTCTCGGGCGGGTGCACCGCAAACGCCGTACCCCATGGGTGGGAATTGTCTTCACGACCGTCATCGCTTTCGGACTGATCTGGTTCGCCGACCTCACCGCCCTCGGCGGCACCACCGCGCTGCTGCTGCTCTGCGTCTTCACCGTGGTGAACGTGGCGGTCCTGGTGCTGCGGCGCGACCCCGTGGAGCACCAGCACTTCAAGGCGCCGACCG
Organism: Actinoplanes sp. CA-015351; assembly: GCF_050955685.1. Classification (NCBI taxonomy): domain Bacteria; kingdom Bacillati; phylum Actinomycetota; class Actinomycetes; order Micromonosporales; family Micromonosporaceae; genus Actinoplanes; species Actinoplanes sp. CA-015351. The sequence goes on along the minus strand of NZ_CP192102.1, from coordinate 3,101,374 downwards.
TGATCCCGATCATCGGAGCGCTCGCCTGCGCGTTCCTGGCAAGCCCGTTCTCCGGGCGGGCGACAGCTGATTACCGGGTGGCCGGGGTGCTGCTGCTCATCGGTGTGGTGCTGTGGGCAGCGACGTACGCCGCGAACCGGTTCGTTCCGGGCGTGATCACCCGGCGCTGATTCAGCTAGACACCCTCGTCATGGCCGGTTTATGGGATGTGGAAAGCTGCCCGCTACCACATGCACCCCCATCTCCTGTCCGGAGGCCCGATATGGCATCATTCCTCTACTTTGTTGCCGGGCTCGTGATCGGCGCTATAGCCGGCTGGCTGGTCAAGGGACGCCTCGGCGCCGCCAAGCCCGCGCCCGCCGAGTCCGCTGAGCCCGCCCCCGCCGCTGTTGTCACACCGGCCGCTGCCGCCGAGCCGGTCGCTGAGCCCGCCGCTGCCGCCGAGCCGGCCGCTGAGCCTGCCGTCGAGTCCAAGTCGGACGATGAGGTGGCCGAGCCGGTCGCCGCCACGCCGGTTGCCGCCGAGCCCGTTATCGAGCCCGAGCCGGTCATCGCGCCCGAGCCCGTCGCCACGCCGGTTGCCGCCGAGCCCGTTGCCGCGCCCGAGCCGGTTGCCGCGCCCGAGCCGGTTGCCGCCGCCGAGCCGGTCATCGCGCCCGAGCCGGTCATCGCGCCCGAGCCCATCGCCGCGCCCGAGCCCATCGCCGCGCCCGAGCCCGTCGCTGCCGCTGAGCCGGTTGTCGCCGTGCCTGCTGTTGTCGAGCCGGTTGTTGTCGACGCGCCCGCCGAGCGCGTTGCCGCCGGTGAGTCCTTTGCCGACCTGGAACCGGTTGCCGACGAGGAGCCGGAGGCCGCGCCTCTCACCAGCGCGGAGATCGCCGCCGCGATCCCGGCCGACGTTCCGGAGCCCGACGACCTGACCAAGATCGCCGGCATCGGCCCGAAGATGGCGATGGCGCTCGCCGCCGCCGGCATCACCACGTACGCCAAGCTGGCCGACTCCGACGTCGCCACGCTGAAGCAGGCCGTCACCGCCGCCGGCATGCGCCTCGCGCCGACTCTCTCCAGCTGGCCGGAGAAGGCCCGCGACCTGGCCGCCGTCAACAACTGACCCAGCCTGGGCCGGGATCCGGTACCCCGCGTACCGAATCCCGGCCGTCAGTGACAGCAACCGCCCAGGTTGCACAGGTGTTGCATAGGTCACTGGCAAAAGTTGCAGCTCAGGAGCGACGCGGACGATGTTTGGGGCCGTCAGGAACGGCACAACCCCCGAGGAGTCCCGATGTACATCAGCGCCGCCACCACCGCCGCCTCCTGGAGCAGCGCCGCCGCCTGGAGCCGCCTCCAGACCAGCCGCACCAAGCTCGCCGAGTCGATCAGCTCAGGCGACGTAGCCCCCGGCGCCGTGACCGCCATCCGCGCCAACATCGAGAACGCGGCGGCCCAGGTCTCCCGCATCGAAGCCGCCCGAGCCAGCGACGTAGCCCGGATCCGAGCCGCCCACCAGGTCTTCGACCTCTACGTCTGACCGTTCCCGATCAGTTGCAGCCCGCACCAGCGAGCACCTGACCCACCCGGGCCCAGCAACCGCTCAATCGTGCCAGCCGCTCAATCGTGCCAGCCGCTCAACCGTGCCAGCCGCTCAACCGTGCCAGCCGCTCAATCGTGCCAGCCGGCGGCCTCCAGCGCCGCCCACAGCTGGCCGACCACCACATCCGGCCGCGACCGGATCAGGCTCGCCGGGAACCGCAGGATCCGATCCCCCTCGATCCACACCTGGTTCTGCCGCACCATGTCCTCGGCCCATTGGCGTGCCTCGATGTGATGCGAGCCGTCCACCTCGACATGCAACCGCCATCGCGACCAGTAGGCGTCGAGATAACGCAGCCGGCCGGAATCGTCCCGCCTCCGCTTCTGACGATCCGGCAGCGGAAGCCCAGCCCGCCGGCACAGGACCGCGAAGTCGATTTCCGAAAGCGCCTGCGCGCCACCAGCGACGTCGAGCACTGTCCGCTCGATCATCGCGAACCGCGGCAGCCGCCTGCGCACATCGAGCACCTCGAACACGTCTTCGGCCAGCACCCGTCGCTGCTGAAACGTGACCGCGATGATCGTCCGCGCGGCGTCCTGGCTGGGCGCCCACGCCGCCGCGTCCACCATCGCTCGCGACACGGTCATCCGCGACGGGCTGCCGGCTTTCCAATGCTCTTCCGGAAAGCACCGGGTACGCGTCACCCGTACCCCTGGCATGTCCTCAGGCATGGCCGGCAGTCGGAGACTCCTGCTTCGTCGGGCCGGCACCACGATCCGCAACGGCCCTTCCTGCAGCCCGCGTACGCCGGCCTCGGTCAGCGCCGTCACTCCGCCGAGCACCGCGCAGGGCCCGGCTGTCAGTACCGCCACCCACACCTGCTGCCGCCGTTCAAGCCGCCCGTTGGTGGTAGTGACGATGCCCCGGCACACCCGCCGCCACCGGCCGGAACGCAGATGCCCGCGCACGACGGCCCGGCCGAGCAGGGCGACAGCCTGAGCAGTGGTCAGCACACCGGACTGCACGAAGCAAAGTTCGGCGAAGTCGTCGAGATCCCCGGTCATCGGGCCACGCTGACAGCTCCCGAAGATCATCCGCCGAGCCCCTGTGGACAACGCCAAACTGTGGATAACGCCCCTACCGTCCTCCATTCAACACACCCGGCCGGCCCGGGCCCGCTGTGTCGAACTGAGGCTCGATCCGCACCCCAACTCAACACGCGAGCAGGACGGCGCGGCATCGGACGGCGCGGCATCGGACGGCGCGGCATCGGACGGCGCGGCAGCAGCAGCAGCAGCGGCGGCGGCAACGGCAGCGGCAGCGGCAGCGGCAACGGCAACGGCAACGGCAGCGGTCGGCTTTCGACCGTCGGCTGGGGCCGCTTTGACCGGGGACGGACACGGGTGGGCTTTGGGCGTACCCCCGCAATTGGCGCAAAGCGCCGGCTGCGCTCTCAGAGTGACAAATATCCGTCAGCGTGCCAGATCCACTGAATCCAGTGAATTCCCCACCGTCTTCCGGCCTTCCGATCATGGAGCGCCCGCAGCAACATCATCGCAGGTAGATCGCTATGGCGGCGGCACGCGGAACCCCGAGATCAACAACGCTCCGTCCTCGGACGATGGCGGTTCGTAATCATCGAGGGGTTTCGTGGCAGGCTTCGGCATCGCACCATGGATGAAGGGTGATGCGATGAGCGGGCGACGACTGGCAGTAGTGGTGACGGTCGAGCACCAGGATGATCCTGTTCTGAGCAGGTTCTCGGTGCCGACCGCCGATGTTCCTGTGCTCTCCGACGCGTTGAGCGACGGTGGGCTCGGCGGGTTCGACGTGGCGTTTCTGCATGACGCCGGGTCCGCTGAGGTGCGCGCACGGATCACCGCGCTGTTCGAGGGACGCGACCAAGACGATCTTGTGTTGCTCTACTTCCGAGGGATCATGCTGACCGGGCCGGGCGGCGGGCTCTATCTGGCCGGGTCGGACACCGCGATGGCACGACCGGCCGACACCGCCGTCGATGTCTCGCAGATCGCCGCGATGATGCAGCGCAGCCGTGCCGGGCAGGCCGTGGTGCTGCTCGACGGGCGTACCGGTGGCCCGGTCGACGCCGGCCACCACTTCCGGGCGGCGCGGACGGCCGAGTGGCAGAGCCGCGTCGTGATCGCGGCAACCGCACGTCCGGAGCCTCCTACGTTCGCCGGGATGATCGCCGACGGCATCCGCAACGGCGGCGCCGACCGTGACCGCGACGGGTTCGTCGGCATCGGCGAACTCCACGACCACCTGCGCGAACGCGACCCGAGCGTGCGTCAGTGGGTCTTCGGTTCGGGACGCCAGCCATACGTGTCCCGCATCCGCCGTCCCGGCAGTGACCAGATGACGATGATCGCCCAGCTCGCCGTCGCGGCGGCCGGCGCCGATCTCACCCGCGCCGTCGAAGCCCGCGAGACCCTGCGACGCATGGCCACCGGTGAGGGCCGGGTCGCTGCCGCGGCTACCGCCGCTTTACGACGCACTTCGGTACGCCTGACCGAACCCGCCCTGGACTTCGGAAGAGTGCCGCCCGGGACTCGACAGCTCGCAGCGGGGGTCCCGGTGCAAGGCCCGCCGCTGACCGTGGCGTCCGCGGTCACGAGTTCGGTCGAGGGTCTGCACGCCCGGCTGGAGGGCAGCGTTCTCAAGGTTTCCTGGTTCCCGACGGCAGGCCGCCTCGACGGGGTTGTCACGGTCGAGGGCCCGGCCGGCGCGGCAAGGCTCGTTGTCACCGGCGAGGTCTCGGAAGAGCTGGAGGCCACCGGCGAGTTCCGCCCGACACCCGGTGTCAACGGCGCGCGCCCTGCCACCGAGCTACCGGTGGGCCCGGCGGCAGGTTGGCAGCACGCACTGGCGGCGCCCGCTCCGGCTGCTCCGGCTCCTGCTCCGGCTCCTGCTCCGGCCGTCGCTGGTCCCCCGGCACAGGCCAGGCCACCGATCGCGTTGCCGGCAGCCCCGGTCTCAGCGACGCCGGTTCCTGCCTCGCCGGCCACACCGATCTCAGCCGCACCGGTTTCTGCCTCGCCGGCCACACCGGTCTCAGCGGCCCCGTCAACTCCGGTCTCGGCTGCGCCGTCAGTGTCGCTTCCGGTAGACGCCCGTTCGGAGAGGCCTACGAGCGGCGCACCCGCTGCTTCCGAGGCCCAACCGCCCGCGGTAATTCCCGGGCTGAGGCCGGCTTCACCCACCAGCGGCGCCCCGGCCGCCTGGGGCGCACCCTCCACCGCACCATCCACTGCACCCCCGACCGCGCAATCCGCCGCACCCGCAAGCGGCCCGCCGGCCTCACCCGTGAGCGGCCCGCCGACCGCACCCACGAGCAGCGCGGCCGAACCACCCGCCCCGCTCATTCCCAGCGCACGACCCGCCTCACCCACGAGCGGCGCACCGATCCCCGAACCCCGTTCGGCCTCACCGGCCAGTGGCGCTCCCTACAGCACTGAACCTCCCTCCACCGGTGGCTGGCCGAGCGCAACAGGTGGCGGATTCGGCTGGGGCGGGCGGCCACCGCAACCCCGCGGCCCGGTTCCGGCCGCGTCCGGGTCAGGCGAGCCCTTGGGTACGCCCACCGCAGACGAGTCACCGGCCGTAGCGTGGACGGAGGCGCCCGTCAGTGGTGCGCCCGCGCCCGGGGCGGCGCCGACGTCGGGCATCCCGGCGAACGGCGGCAGTTCCCCTGCTGGAACGCCCGAGGCGGATCAGGGAACTTCGGCGAACGGCGGGCCGGTGCCTGGACCACGACGGGAGCAGAGCGTCACCGGCTGGCCCACGCCCCCAACCCCCGACACCGGCCAAAGCCACCCGGCACCCGACGATCCGCCAGAACCATCCACCGAAGCCCCCGAAACAACGGGGCATGCCGAAACAACGGGGCATGCCGAAGAACCACCGGACAACCCGTCCGACGCCGTGCCTGGGCCCCCGGCCGACGCAGTGCCGGAGCCCCCGGCCGTAGCAGCCGACCACGCCCCGAACGGCACCACACCGCCAGCCGAAGAAGCGGAAGCGGCAACCGAAGCCGAACCGGATCCGGCCGACCCGCAGCAGGACGACTCCACTCCGAGCGGCTACCAGGGGTGGAGCGCCGCCGGCTCCTGGCCGACCGCGTCGGTGGCCGGTGCGGCATGGCTACGCACCCAGCCGCAGACGACCGAACCTCCCGAACCCACAGCTCCCGAACCCACAGCTCCCACACCCGCCACTCCCGAAGCGCCGGCCCCCACCCACCCGTGGCCCGGCCCGAGCCACCACGGCGTAGCCGGCGACCCGTGGCTGACACCCCCGGCGCGTACCAACTCGCACCCGGACGCCGACGTCACCGATCCGCTACCGACGCGTCCCGCTCCCGCCAGTCCGCAGGCCCGCTCCTGGCCGGCCGCGGCGGCCACGGCCACCCCCACCACAGGCTGGCCCGGCGGCGGCCCCGGCTCCGACGACCCGTGGGCAGGCGCAGGCCCCCGAGCGGGCGCGGTCCCCCAAGCAGGCGCGGGCCCTCAAGCAGGCGCGGAGCCACCGGCCGCCCACGAGGGCAACGCTGCCGAGCAGCAAGCCGCCACACCCACGTCTGGCGTACCCACCCCGTGGCCCGCCACGCCCACCTCCGGCGCCCCAGCAACCCCACACCTCGCAGCCGCGGACCCCTGGGGAACCCCCGGCGCCGCGAACACCCAACCCCCCGGCGCCGCGAACACCCAACCCCCCGGCGCCGCGAACACCCAACCCCCCGCCGACCCGTGGACCCAGCCCGTCCCCGCGGACCCGTGGGGCCAGCCCACCGCCCGCGTCTCCACCTGGCCCGCCTCCCCGGCCACCCCCGGCTGGCAGTCCACCCCGGAATGGCAGGCCAGCCCGGCTGCCCCCTACCCCGCCACCGTCCGCGGCACGGCCCAGCTCGGCTCCCCGCCGCCGGCCACCCCGTACCACGAGGAAAAACCGCACCGCAGGGCCGGCAAGGTCCTGGTGATTCTCCTGGCGGTGGCCGTCCTCGCGGCCGGCAGTTACCTGGGCGTGCGCCTGCTGAGGCCGGGAACCACCGACAACACCGCGACGCCCACTCCTCAGGGGCAACAGCAGCAGAGCACACCGCCGGAGACCACCGGCCCGGCGACCGAGCCGCCCGCCGCCGCCGAGATTCCGGTGTCGCTGACGAAGCCCGTCGTCGTGGACCGGTTCAAGCTGGGCCAGGAGCCCGAGGGTGTCGTCGTCTCCCCGGACAACAAGGTCGTCTACGTGGCGGACCAGAACTCCAAGGACGTCCACTTCATCGAGCTCGCCACTCGCAAGATCACCAAGGTGTCGGTGCCGAATACGCCCCGGTTCATCGCGATCTCGCAGGACGGCAGCCGGGTCTACGCCTCGATGTTCGAGAACGATTTCACCGGCAACGGCCTGGCCGTGATCGACACGAGGACCGCGAAACTCGTGAAGGCGATCCGGACCGGCCCGCGCCCGTTCGAGCCGGCGGTCGGCCCGGACGGTGACGTGTGGGTGCCGATCCACAACGGCGCGCGGGTGGAGATCTACGACGACGAGTCGCTGACCGAATCCAGTCGCATCTCGGTGCCACCGAACCCGCACTGGGTGACGTTCTCACCGGACGGCAGTGTTGCCTACACAGCAAACCACGAGTCGAGCCAGATCTCCGTGGTGAACACCGCGGACCGGATCGTGCGGCGCAACATCAAGGTGGGCCGGTCGCCGCACGCGATCGCACTGACGCCGGACGGCAAGAAGCTGATCGTCACGAACTACGACCTGGACAAGGTGCAGGTCTTCGACACCACGACGTTGCAGCAGATCAAGCAGATCAGCGTGGGCAAGGAGCCACAGGCGGTGATGACGTCGACGGACGGCAAGCACGCGTACATCGTGAACGAGGGCTCCGACAACCTGTCGGTGATCGATCTGGATGACCTGAAGGTGGTGTCGACGGTCAAGGTCGGCGACAGCCCCCGGGTCGTGGCGCTCTCGCCGGACGGTCTGCGGCTCTACGTGACGGACGGCCGCAGCCGTACGGTTACCGTTCTCAGAACCACCGAGGAGTGACGATTCCCTGGTAACGTCGCGCCATGTCGACGGATTCCGGTATCGATCGCGCCCGCCTCCACAAGCTCGCCGAGCGTGAGCGGTCCCGTTTCACCGACCGCCATCCGGGTTCGGCGAGGGCGTACGGCAAGGCCGATCACCTCTTCGGACGCGTACCCATGACCTGGATGAACAAGACGGCCGCGGGTTTCCCGATCTATCTGGCGACGGCTCGCGGAAACCGCATCACCGACGTCGACGGCAACGAGTTCATCGACTTCGCGCTCGGTGACACGGGCGCGATGGCCGGTCACTCCCCGGATCCGGTCACCACCGCCGTGACCAGGCGGATCACCGAGCTCGGCGGTCTGAGCACGATGCTGCCGACCGAGGACGCCGCGTTCGCGGGCGCCGAGCTGGCCCGCCGGTTCGGCCTGCCGGCGTGGAGTTTCGCGCTGACCGCCACCGATGCGAATCGTTGGGCGATCCGGCTGTTGCGCGCGGTCACCGGCCGGTCCAAGATCCTGGTGAACAGCTATTGCTATCACGGCTCGGTCGACGAGTCGCTGATCGTTGTCGGTCCCGACGGCGAGGGTGTGAGCCGCGAGGGCAACGTCGGCGCGCCGGTGGACGTGACCGAGACGAGCCGGGTCGCCGAGTTCAACGACCTCGCGGGCCTGGAACGTCAGCTCGCCCACGGTGACGTGGCGGCCGTGCTGATGGAACCGGCGCTGACCAATATCGGCATCGTGCTGCCCGAGGACGGCTACCTCGCAGGTGTCCGCGAGCTGACCCGCACGTACGGCACCTACCTGATCAACGACGAGACGCACACGTTCTCGGCCGGTCCGGGCGGCGCGACCGCGTTCTGGGACCTGCGTCCGGACGTCGTGACGATCGGCAAGGCGATCGGCGGCGGCGTGCCGGTCGGTGCCTACGGCCTGTCGGCGGAGCTCGCGGACGCGCTCACCGGCCGCAGCGACCTCGACCTGATCGACATGGGCGGCGTCGGCGGGACCCTGGCAGGCAACCCGGTGTCGATGGCCGCGACCCGCGCCACCCTGGAACACGTCCTCACCGAGACCGCTTTCGATCACATGATCGGTACGGCGTCGGCTTTCGCCGACGGCATCCAGAAGATCATTGACGGGTACGCCTTGCCGTGGTCGGTCAGCCGTCTGGGCGCCCGCGTCGAATACCGGTTCGCCAACCCGGCGCCACGCAACGGCACCGAGTCGGCGGGCAGCGCGGACGCCGAGCTGGAAGACTTCCTGCACGTCTACCTGGCGAACCGCGGCGTACTGCTGACCCCGTTCCACAACATGGCCCTGATGTGCCCGACGACCTCACTCGCCGACGTCTCCCGCCACCACGAGATCTTCGACGCGGCCCTCAAGGAGCTGACCGCCTAGCCCCGCCACGGCCCTGCCGGCGCCTCGACCCTGCCGGCGCCTCGACCCTGCCGGCGCCTCGGTCCTGCCGGCGCCTCGGTCCGGCCGGCACCTCGGCCCGGCCGCGATCTTGAGCGACTTTCAACCCCCTGGAGTCTTCTTCTTGGTTTGTTGGGATGTGGTTGTCAAGTTTTAGTTCGGGTGGTTTTCCGGAGGTATTTGGTGGCGTTGTAGGCGGTGGTGATGGCGATGACTTCGGTGTGGGCGGCGTCGCCGCGGGAGTGTAGGCGCCGGTCGGTGCGGAGCAGGTGCGCGAAGACGGGTTCGATCATCGGGCTGCGGCGGGTGTAGAGCTGCTGGTCGGTGTCGCTGTCTTTGCTGGTCACGCCAGTTAGTGGGATGCCGGTGATGGTCGCGGGTACTGCGGGGGCGAGGAAAGCGCCGTCGGCGAGGTGGTGGCCGAAGGGCTCGATGATCCCGGCTTGGCGGCAGGTGCCGGCAGCGGCGGTGAGGTTGGGCAGCAGCCCGTGGGCGTCGTTGCCGTGTTGCGACAGCAGCCCGGCGATGATGAACTGTCCGCTGATCACGGTGATGGTCAGTAGCCAGCCGAGAATCCAGGCGGGTGTGTTCGCTTTGCCTTTCAGGATCCGGGCGGACCGGTCGGTGAGGTTGGCCCGGGCGGCCGGGCCGTCGCGAGCGGTACCGGAGCCGGCCTGGGCTTGAGTGAGCCGGCTCCGAGCCCGGGCCAGAGCCTGCTGCTTGCCGCGGATACGGATGTGCTGCTCGGGCAGACACGGCGGCCCGCCGCGCGGCGGCTGCCCGGCGGCGGCTCGCGCTTGATAGGTGTCGTACTTGTCCTGCTGGCGGCGGGTCATCTCGGCCAGTTCAGCGGTATGCCGATCGACGCGGGCCTGCCAACGGGTGATCTGCTCGTCATGTCGTGCGGCCGCCGGCCGTCCGCGTTCGCGGGCCTCGGCCTCGGCCTGTTCCAGACGCCGTAACCGGACCAGCAGCAACTGCTCCGCGCGGATCATCTCTGCGTAGCCGTGCTCGAGGAACCTCGCCAGATCAGGATCGTCGAGCATGTCCTGACGGCGTTGCTGCAACCCGGCCAGCTCACGACGCGCCGCGTCGATACGGGTAGTGATCAGCGGGGCCGTCATCGTCTTCGACAACGCGGCCGGCGCGATCACCGGAGTGCTATCCGTCGCGGTCACCGATACATCGACCAGTCCCGCCTGACCAGAGACCCTGATCAGCGAGTCCGCGACCGTCTGCCAGCCCCGGCGATGACCTTGCACGAACCGGCGCAGACACGCCGCCGACGGCACCTGCTCGCGCTGCCACACCACCCGCAACGACGCTTGTTCCCGACACGCCCGGGCCATGTCCTGCGGACTACGCCACTGCCGGCGGTAACACCACCACACCGTGACCAGCATCAACCGCGGGTCATACGGCAACCCGCCCACCCCATCAGCCCGGTAATCCTGCTCGAACCCCGACATGTCAACACGCTGCGCCAACGCGAGAAACCGGAAGATCTCCGGATCCGCCCACCCCCGCACCTGCTCAGACACCGGCTGCTCAGGCCCACGAAAACGACGTCCCATACCTGCCGCTCTACGCCCTCACACCCACCACTTCCCACCCCACCACCCCAACGAGGGACCCGAAACCACCCCAACAAGGCATCGACAACAACCCCACCAGCCCTCAAGAAGAAGACTCCCTGCGGTAGACAATCGCTCAAGATCTGCGCAGGTCAGCCCGCCCAGGACAGGTCGGGGGCCGTCGCGTTCACCGAGGCCAGGATCGCCGTCGTCTGGTCGTCGGTCAGCGGCACGCCGCCACCGATCGCGTCCGGCGCCTCCTCCGGCAGATAGACGGTGAGGCCGTTGCGCGTGACGGCCTTGAACGGCTCCCCGCTCTCCGGCGGCGACGTCGACAGCGTGTAGGCGCTCCGGCCGTCCGACGACGTGAAGATCAGCGACTGTGCCCCGCCGCCGCTCGTCGGATACACCTCGAACAGCGCGGTCCCGTGGTCGTACCCGGGCGGCGTGACCGGCGACGTCATCGTGACCAGAGCGGTCGCGGTCGTGGCGGCGACCGACCTCGCGACCCGTAGCGCGATCACGGCATCGTCCCCGGTTCCATAGACAGAAACGGTCATCCACGGCCCACCCTCGGGCTGCCACTGCACGAACGCCGTGTCAGTCACCCACGTCGTGCCGTCCGCCGAGCCGATCGTCACCGGCGCGCCGGTCTCCCCCTCGGCGATCCGCTCGCCGATGCTGAACGTGACGCTGCCTTCCGGCACCTGAACCGAGTACGGCGAGCCCTCCGGATACCACGACCGTGTCCCGCCGAACGCCTCCGAGTTCAGAGTCTCGAACCGCACCGCCCGGTATCGCTCGGCCACCCCGTCCGGCAGCCACGCCGGCGCGTACATCAGTGACACCGCACGCACCCGCACCGGCGCAACCTCCGGAGGCGCGGGCGAAAACCCTGGTGGCGCGGGCTCACCGATCCGCTCACCCAGCGCCAGGGGTACGCCCACAGCGGCGGCAACCGTGGCAAATCCGGCGCCGGCCAGCAACAACCGCCGCTGCCGATGCACCCTGGCCCGGGCGTCAATCCGGGCCCGCACTCGTTCCGGCGAGACCGCCGTGGCGGCGATCGCGTCGAAAGCATCCTTGATCGTCTGATCGTTCACGGTCAGCCTCCGATCCGGGCGGTGTCCTGGGGAAAGTTCGCACGCAGACTCGCCAGCGCACGTGAGGTGTGACTGCGTACCGTGGCCGGTCGGCAACCGAGCAGGCCGGCGATCTCGTGGTCGCTCAGCCCTTCGTAGAACCGCAGCGCGATCACGATGCGCTGCTTCACCGGGAGCCGGGCGATCCGCCGGATCATGGCGTCGCGTTCACCGAGTTCGGCCTGCCGATCGCTGTCCGGCGCGGTGACGGTCTCCAGCGCCTCGTGCGACAGCGGCACCACCCGGGAAGCCCGGCGCCGCCGCCACGACGCCAGCTCGTTGATGATCATGCGCTTCACGTACGCCTCGGGCACGTCGGCCGTGGCGATCCGCTCCCAGCGTGGCTGCGCCCGGGCCAGGACCTCCTGGACGATGTCCTCGGCCAGGTGCGGGTCGCAGGCCAGTACGGTGGCGTACCGCAGCAGCGCCGCCAGCCGTGCCGCCAGAAAGTCCTCGAATGTCACAGGCGTTCCCCCTTCCGCCCCTCGTGACGCGTTCGCCGGCAGGAAGTGTGGAGTGGCGTACCGACAATTATCGTGTGGGAGTGATCGAGACCGATGTCCGGCTGCCCGGCGGCCGAATCCTGCACGCGTACTCGTGGGGTGACGGCGATCGGGTCGTCCTCTGGCATCACGGCACGCCCAACATCGGCCGTCCGCCGGAACCCCTGTTCGCGGCGGCGGCGAAGCTCGGTCTGCGGTTCATCGCCTACGACCGGCCCGGTTACGGCGGCTCGTCGCCGAACCCCGGCCGCGACATCGCCTCGGCGGCCGGCGATGCGGCAGCGGTGGCGGACGCCCTGAGCGTCGGCGGGTTCGCGGTACTGGGCCACTCAGGCGGCGGCCCGCACTCCCTGGCCTGCGCAGCCCTGCTCCCCGACCGCGTGACAGCCGCGGTCTCGATCTCCGGCCTGGCCCCATTCCCCACCGCCGGCCTGACCCCATCCCCCGCCGCCGGCTCAGCCGCTCGGCCTGCTTCCCCCTCTGTGCACAATTCGGATATTTCCGAGGCTGAATGGTTTGCCGGGATGGGGCCGGGTGGCGTCGCCTCCCTGCGGGCCGCCGCTGCCGGGCGCGCTGCCAAGGAGGCCTACGCCGCCGCGCCCACGATCACCGAGCCGGACTTCACCGCCGGCGACCGGGCCGCCCTCGAAGGGCCGTGGGGCTGGTTCGGCTCGGTTGTCGAACCAGCGATCAAAAACGGTCCCGCCCCACTCATCGACGACGACCTGGCCTACGTCGGCCCGTGGGGGTTCGACCCGGCAACGATCACCGCGCCCGTCCTGCTCGTGCACGGCGGCGACGATCTCATGGTGCCCAGTTCACACGGCGCCTGGCTGGCCGGCCGGATCCCGGGCGCCGAACTCCGCCTGGTCCCCGGTGCCGGGCACATCTCTGTGCTGCAGGGCGAGGGCGAACCGGCGCTGGGGTGGATCCCGGCGGTTACGCGTACTCGGAAAAATGCGTGAGCCGCCCGCCGACCTGACCGAAACCGAGGTGCTTTCGGCGCTTCGCGCGGGGTGGGACATCGATTCCGGGGAGATCGAGTTCCTTCCGGTCGGTGCGGGCAGTCACCACTGGTCGGTAGCTCAGCGTTGGTTCGTCAAGGTCGACGATCTCGGTTTCACTCCGGAGGGCCGTGCGTCGGAACTCGACCGGGTACGGCGCTCGCTGCTGACCGCGGCCTCGCTGCACGACGATTCCGGGCTCGACTTCGTCCTCGCCCCCATCCCGGACGAGACCGGCGCGGTCATCCGCCGACTCTCCCCTCGGTACGCGTTATCGCTGTACCCACTGCTCAACGGCGTCTCAGGGCCATTTGCGCCGCACCCGACCGAAGATCGTCACGACATAGCCGAACTCCTGGCCCGCCTGCACACCGCCAGCCCTCAAGCGGTCGCCGGCCTCCACGTGATCACACCGCGGCTCGATCTCCGCGTGCCCGGGCGCGACAATCTCGAAGTCGCGCTGAGTGAGCTGCACCAGCCTTGGAAAGCGGGCCCTTACTCTGCGGAAGCACGCGAGCTGCTGGCATCCCGAGCCGACGACGTCCGCCAGTGGTTGACCGATTACGATCGTCTCGCCGCAGAGCAGCCGCAGCGCTGGGTGCTGACACACGGCGAACCCCACCCCGGCAACTTCCTGCGCACCGCCACCGGCCGCTTCCTGATCGACTGGAACACCGTCGCGATCGCCCCACCCGAACGCGACCTCTGGATGCTGACCAGCCGCTTCGCCGGCATGCTGGGCGAGCGCCCGGACGGCGACGATCGCGAGGTGCTGCGCCACTACGAAGCCCGGACCGGCCACAAAGTCTCCGAAACCGCCCTGAACCTCTACCCGCTCCGCTGGGCAATTTCCGACATAGCGATTTTCGTAGACGAACTGCGCCGAGGCGAGGACCTCCCCGACTCCCTGACGTATTTGCGCGGCTACCTGAACCCCACCGAGCCTGGGCGCAGCCCCACATAGACCCGCCGCCACCCCAGCGCTCCGTTCGTCGCCGGAGATCTTGTGCAGTTCAGCCGTCCCGAGACTTTTGCCATTTGCGGTCCCGCCCGGCGACCGGGCCCATCGCTTGAAAACTGGTGACCCTGCGGATCCGCCAGACCGACGCGATTTCCCGATGCAGACCGCGATCAGCCACGACGCAAGATTCACCGCCATGCCGGGCGCCGACGCCATCCGCCGCGGGCACCCCACCCCACGCCGCGCCGTTCTGCCCCGCGCCGCGCCGCTATGCCCCGCGCCGCGCCGTTCTGCCCCGCGCCGCGCCGCTATGCCCCGCGCCGCGCCGTTCTGCCCCGCGCCGCTCTGCCCCGCGCCGCTCTGCCCCGCTCTGCCCCGCGCCGCGCCGCGCCGCGCTGCTCTGCTCGGCCTGGATCTTGTGGACTTCCCCGCAGACGTGTCTACACAACTCCACAAGATCGAAGGGGCCCGGCCGATCTTGCGGAGTTACCCGCAAACGGCTCGCCGAACTCCACAAGATCCGCAAAAACACCGCGCCACCACGTCGGACGTGCAGCACCGCGTTCACCACGTCGGAACTCTGAAGCACCGCCTTCACTACGTCGAAATTGTGAAGCACCGCGTCGTCTGAACCTTGGAGACCTGTGGGTCATGGAACAGGGCATGGAACACCCACGAGCCTCCAAGATCCGGCACGTCCACCTGCTGTAGTGGCAGAGCGTCGCCACAGCGCTCACCAACCACCCGAAACCGACATGCCATGGGTGGCCGTCATGCAATCTCGTGCACTCGCGGTCGATCAGCCGGCCAAACCGCACAAGATCTCCGAGCGGCACCTCGCGTCAAGAAACCGGCCCGCCGCCGCGAACCCGCTACCGCTCCACAAACGGCGAAACCCGAGTGGTCGGCCAGGCGACCGCAAATTCACAACGTCCCGGTGGCCGCCGTTGCGGGCGGTCGTTTCAGGGCGGTTCGCGAAGTCTCAGGTGACGCGTTGTCACCACGATGGTGGATAGTGCTGGCTTTGTGGAGACCGGTGGTGGTCAGAGCACCCACAGGTCTCCAAGATCGAGCCTGGGCGCCGGCAGCCTCCGCCGGGCGCTCACCGTGCGTGACGATTTACCTAGATTTTGGGTTCTGCGCAGGCACGGAAACAGGGACAGAGACACCGCGGCCCTGAGGACGGGCAGGCCGAGCAGACCGCGCAGGCCGCGCAGGCCGCGCGGGCACGGCGCACACCGCGCGGACGACGCACACCGCTCGCACGGCGCGCACCGCGCGACGGCGCAGGCCGATAAGACCGGCAGGCCGCACAGACGGCGCAGGCGGGACTGGCGGGGAGGGTCAGTGGCGGTCGGACAGGGCGTATGACGCTGCTGCTGTCGCCGCTGACACTGCCAGGACCGCGGGCCAGGCGCCGATCTTCTTGGCGAGGGGGTGGGAGAGGCCGAACGCGCCGACATACGTCGCCACCAGGGCTGTTGTCACGGCCGGGCTGGTGCGGCGGGACCACTCGCGGCCGGCCAGGAGGCCGCCCGCTGCCAGGACCGCGCCGCCGAGGGGGCGGATGCCGGTCTTGCGGGCCAACTGCCAGCCGCCGATGAGAGAGCCAGCGGTGATCGCTGCGGTGGGGAGCGCCATGGCCCCCAAAATACGCCTCAGCCACGCCCCGCACCCAACCGCAGGCCACCCACGCCCAGCCACCCCACGTCACCCCACGGGCCTCAGCCACGCCCCACGCCTCAACCGCGCCACCGGTCGCCCCGGCACGGTCACCCCGGCACGGTCACCCCGGCACGGTGACCCGGTCGATTGTCTGGGATTCGATGAAGGGCAGGTCGGGCTCCCAGCCCAAGCCGGGAGCGGTAGGGACCTCGACGAATCCGTCCGAGCAGACGATCGGGGACGTCGTCACGTCGCGGGCGTAGTACTTGTCAGACCCGGACACGTCGGACGGCATCGTGAACCCGGGCAGGGAGCTGAGCGCCACGTTGGCGGCGCGGCCGATGCCGAACTCGTGCATGCCGCCGCACCAGACCGGGACGCCTTCGGCGCGGGCCAGGTCGTGGGCGCGGATCGCGGGGGTGAGGCCGCCCATCCGGGAGACCTTGATGTTGAGGATCCGGCCGGCGCCCAGTTTCAGCGCGGTGGCCAGGTCGGCGACCTCCTCGACGGACTCGTCCAGGCAGATCGGTGTGGAGATCCGCTCCTGCAGCGCCGCATGGGCGAGCAGATCACGCGGCGCGAACGGCTGCTCGATCATCAGCAATCCCAACTCGTCCAATTCCAGAAAAACGGAAATGTCCGGAAAAGAAAAAGCCCCGTTCGCGTCCACGTGCAACGGCACACCAGGAAACGCCGCACGAACAGAACGAACAGGAACAACATCCCAGCCCGGCGCGATCTTCAGCTTCACCCGCTGATATCCCTCGGCCACTCGCGCCGCCACCTGCTCCAGCAATGCGTCGACCGTTGGCTCGATCCCGAGGGAAACGCCCGCCGGAACCCGCGAACGGGTACCCCCCAGCGAAAAAGCCAGCGACTCACCACGACCGGCCGACCAGAGTGACCAGGCAGCCACATCGAATCCGGCCCGCGCGAAATAGTTACCCCGGATCTTGCCCATGGCCCGCGCCAGAACCGACGGATGGTCCCAGGAGACCCCGAGCACCAGCGGCGCCAGGAAATCGCGCGCCACCGCCCAGCACGACGACACCGTCTCGGCCGAGTAGAACGGCCCGCTCGGCGATGCGATCTCACCCCAGCCCATCGCGCCGTCGTCGTTTTCGATGCTCACCAGGATGTGGTCGAGAAATCGTTTGGCGTGCGAGCTGGTCTGGAACTCGTGCACAAGCGGCAGCCGAACGCGGCGCAGGGTTATCCGGGTCATGACTCTTCCGCGTACAGGCCGAGTTCGAGGGCTAGTTCGTCGCGTTCACGCAGGCGGCGACCGGCCCCTTTGGAACTGGCGATGGTCAATGTTGCGAGCAGGTGAAGGGCCAGCACGACCGAGGCAGGCGAGTTCGCATAGGAGGCCGTGTCCGCACCGATCACGATTTTTACGGCGGCCTGGGCGGCGAGGGGCGCGTCGTCGGCGTCGGTGATCAGGACCAGGTCACCGCCGTGCCGGACGTAGGACGACGCGGTCTCGACGGTTTCCCGGCGATAACGCGACATCGACACCGCCACGAGCAGATCACCCTGGCGGATGTCGCTGAGAACGTCGAGCGACCGCAGCGCTGCCCCGTCGACCAGGTGAACTGCGGAAAGGCCGGCACTCAGGTCCGCGGCGAGCAGGGACGCATAGCTGTGCGACTTTCCGTAACCGAGCAGGTAACGGCGCCGCGCCGAGACGATGAGCGCGGCCGCGCGCTCGATGGCGTCCTGCTCGGCGGCCCAGGCGAGAGCCTTCCCGAATTCGGCGCGCTGCTGTTCGAGCACCCGCTGTTTGAGCACCTGCGCGGAACGGCGCTGCACGTTGCGGTCGAACCGTTCGGAAGGAGTGGAGGTCACGGCTCGCCATTCTCGAACACATAGCTGACGCCGTTTCCGGCGCGTTCCACACCGGCAAGCCGGCTCCCGGCCCCGAATTGGTCCATCAACTGCCTTCGCAACCGCTCGCGATCCACCGGCTCCGGCGCCGCGACCGTCTCACTCGCCGCGGTCGTCACGCTCGCGACCACGTGGGTACGCGTAACCGAATCGCCCCCGAGTCCCCAGGTCACCAGAACCCGATCGGTGCCGGGATCGCCATAAAAATCGGGCAGGAAACGGATCCCCGTGGCACCGAGAACCGCGAAGTTGAAGTGGGCGTTGCGTAACGCGTACGGATCGAATGTCCACCGCATGAAACGCGCCCCGGTGGCTCGCGCCGCAGTGGCCTGCGCCTGCTTCAGCAGGCGTCCGACGCCGCCGCCCTGCGCGCCCGGCGCGACCACCGCGGCCTGGCTGTAGTGGTAGATCTCGCCGTCCTCGACCGCCGTGAAGCCGTAGCAGAAGCCGATCAGCGTGCCGTCCGCACCGAACGCGCCGATGGCCGTCCCGGAGTTCTTCTGCAACGCCATGATCAGGCGTGGGCTGAGGCCCCACTCGGGCTCGGTGTATCCGAAGACCAAGCGGTACAGCGCGGCGGCTGCCGTCGCTTCAGCGATGCCGTCCAGGTTACGGACCTCTGCCACGGGCACCTCCCGGCGATCAAAGATAGAAACCGTATGTTGCCTATCCTGGCGCTGAACCAGCTCGTTGACAATGTACTCAACCGAACTTAGGTTTCGCATATGGAGTACATCGCTCTGGAAGCGCTGCACCGGTACACGCTGCTGGAGTCGCCAACCGGTGACCCGGCGAGGCTGGGCGATCTGGCCGAGGTGCTCGAGGCGGACGCGGCCCAGGCCGGGTTCACGGTCACCCGGGAACCGCATCCGACCGGCGACCACCTGCTCTGGAGCCTGCCCGCATCCGGGGTCCGGGGTGCGCCGATCCTGCTGCTCAGCCACTACGACACGGTCTGGCCGGCCGGCACTCTGGAGGCGATGCCCTGGTCGGTGCAGGGTGATGTGATCCACGGACCCGGGGTCTACGACACCAAGGCCGGCATCGCCGCGCTGCTGGAAGCGGTCACCGGCCTGACGACCCATCCGGAGATCCGGGTGATCGTGGTGGCGGACGAGGAGATCGGCTCACCGACCGCCGGCGACCTGGTGCGGTCCGAGGCGGGCCGGGCCGGCGCGGTCCTCGGGCTGGAGCCGCCCCATCCTGGCGGCGACCTGAAGACCGGGCGGCGGGGCAGCACCCGCGCCCGCATCGAGGTGACCGGCGTCGAGGCGCACGCCGCCCTCGACCCGGACGCCGGAGCGAACGCCATCGACGAGCTGGTCGACCAGCTCCTGCGGATCCGAGCCGCGGTGGCGGACCGGCCGGTGCTGCTGAACACCGGGACGATCGCCGGCGGTGGGCGTACCAACGTGGTGGCCGGGAAGGCGCATGCCGACCTGGGGCTGCGGTTTGTCGCGCCGGAGGACGAGGAGGCGGTGATCTCGCACCTCACCGCGCTGCGTCCGGTGCGGGCCAAGGCCGCGGTCACGACGACGCTGCTCGCACGGCGGCCGACGTGGCGGCCATCGCCATCCGGCGCCGATCTCTTGCACAGGATCAGGATTGCTGCCGCCGGAATCGGTCAGGAGATCGACGGGCGTCCGGCCGACGGAGCTGCCGACACGAACACCACGGGATCACTCGGCGTGCCGACCGTCGACGGTTTGGCTCCGCGCGGTGGCGGTGCTCATGCGCGTACCGAATGGGTCTCGGCAGCCGGCGTGGGTGAGCGGGTCGCGCTGCTCGGGGCGGTCCTGACTGGTGGTGTCCGGGTGCGGGCCTGATCAGGCCTGTTCGCTCGTGCGCATATCGAACAACTCGCCCAGCCCGGCCATCTCGATGACCCGCTGCTCCCAGGCTCGCACGTTGTCCAGCACGAGGTGACGGCCCTGCTCATGGCCGACGGTGTGACACTCGACCAGCACCCGCAGGCCCACCGAGCCGAGGAACAGCACCCCGCCCATGTCGACAACCAGCGTCCCCGGCGCGGCGGCGAGCATCGTGAGCAGCGTGTGCCGCAGATGCTCCCCGTTGTCCATGTCGATCTCCCCGCGCACGGCCACCGTGACCGCCGTAGCGGTCTGCTCGGTGACCTCCAGCTCGATCTCGGCGCGCGGGCAGCAGTCGGGAAGATTCACCGAACTCATGCTGCCCCTCCTCATGCCGACGACGTGTCTTAAAAAGTTACCAACACCCGGGCGTGAAACAGGGCAGCTGACGCGTTGACGTGCGAGGCAGTGATCAATCTCAGCCGGCTGTCACCGTCGTCGCGGTAACCACGCCCTCCGTGTCGGCCTCGCCGACCACTGTCACCTGCTGGCCGCTGACCAGCCTGTCCAGCGTCGTCGTCTCGGACAGCTTCACGGCGGTGGTGTCGTTGGTGCGTACCGTAATGGTCTCGCCTGCGTCAGTTTCGACGTAGAGGGTGGTTCCGTCGATGAGCTTGACAGTCCCTGACGTGCCGGACGCGGCAGCGTCCGGCCGTTGCCCTCCGAAACCGGCACCGCCGCTGGGCATCCCCGCATTCCTGGGGAACGAGGACGACGAAGACGACGACGACCCCCAGCGTTCCTGGGCCTGCACTCCCCCGAGGAAGCCGCCCACGGCCAGGACCAGGCCCAGCAGGGCGAGCGTCGTCCGGTTCCACCAGCGTTTGGGCGCGGCCGCGGCGATCGCGCTGTTCAGATCATCGTCGGTACGGGGTAACACCTCGGTGTCGGAATCCACGAGTCCTCATTCGTAGCGCAGGGCGTCGATCGGCCGGAGCCGGGCGGCGCGGGCGGCCGGCAGGCCACCGAAGAAGAGTCCGATGAGCACGGAGACGCCCAGGGCGAGCGCGACCGAGCTGGGCACGATCACCGGCGTGACGCCGACGATCTCGAAGCGGCTGCCGATCACGGCGGCTGCGACGCCCAGACCTCCACCGATAACACTCAGCAGGGTCGCCTCGATGAGGAACTGGCTGAGGATCACCCGGCGGGGCGCGCCCAGGGCCTTCCGGATCCCGATCTCGCGGGTGCGCTCGGTGACCGTCACGAGCATGATGTTGGTGATTCCGATGCCGCCGACCAGCAGGCTGATCGCCGCGACCGCGCCGAGCAGTGTGGTGAACGTGTCGGCCGTCTCGGTCTGCGTCTCCAGCAGCTGGGAGGCGTTCTGGATGCGGTAGGAGTCGGCGTCCAGCCGCTGGTTCAGCACCGTGGTGATCTCCGACTGGACGGTGTCCACCATGTCCGAGTCGTGCGCCTCGACCAGGATCGAGCTGAGCGAACCGTACCCGGCCAGCACCTGCCGGACCGCGCTGAGCGGCGCGACAGCGGTGTCGTTGGAGTCCTGGAATCCGGACGAGCTCTTCTCCTGCAGCACCCCGGCCACGGTGAACAGCGCGCCGCCGATGGTGACCTGTTCGCCGACCGGGTCGACGCCGGTGAACAGCTCCTCGGCGACGGTCTGCCCGATCACCACGACCCGCCGGGCCTGTGCCTCGTCGTCGTCGGTGAAGACGGCGCCGGTGCCGACCGGGAAGTTGGAGGCGGTGAACCAATCCGGTGTGGTGCCGACGAACGTGCTGATCTCGTGCTCGGCGCCCTGGTAGGTGAGGGTCGCGGACGTGCTGACCACCGGCGAGACGGATTTGACGTCGGGGGCGAGGACCGGGTCGTCGAGTGCGTCCGCGGTTTCCACGCTGAGCGTCGCACCTCGGCTGGTGCTCATCACGGTCAGTGTGTTGGTGCCGAGCGCGGAGATCCGGTCGGCGATCGCCTGCGCCGAGCCGTTGCCGACCGCGACGAGCAGAATCACAGCGGCGACACCGATCAGGATGCCGAGCATGGTGAGGACCGAGCGGAGTTTGTTGGCCCCGATCCCCCGCAGTGCGAATCGTACAATTTCGTGAAAATTCATGCTGCGTGCCGGCCGATCCGCGCGTCCTCGACGACCTGGCCGTCGAAGAGCCTGATCAGCCGATCGGCGTGCGCCGCCACCTCGTCCTCGTGGGTGATCAGCACGATCGTGCGGCCGGCCGCGTTCAGGTCGTCGAACACGCTGAGCACCTCCTCGGTGGCGTGGCTGTCCAGGTTGCCGGTCGGCTCGTCGGCCAGCAGCAGCGCCGGCTCGGTGACCAGCGCCCGCGCCACCGCGACCCGCTGCTGCTGCCCGCCGGAGAGCTGGTTCGGCTCGTGCTCGGCCCGGTCGGCGAGGCCGACCAGATCGAGGGAGAACATCGCGCGGCGGCGCCGTTCCGCGGCGCGCATTCCGGAGTACGCGAGAGGCAACTCGACATTCGCGACCGCACTCGTGCGCGGGATGAGATTGAACGCCTGGAAGACGAACCCGATGAGCCGGTTCCGGACCAGGGCGAGCTGCGCGTCCCCGAGCCGGCTCACGTCCACGCCGTCCAGCAGATACGCGCCGGTGCTGGGCACGTCGAGGCAGCCCAGGATGTTCATCAGCGTGGATTTGCCGGAGCCCGAGGAGCCCATGATCGCCACGTATTCGCCGCGCTCGACCTCGATCGAGACGCCGTCGAGAGCGCGTACCAGGGTGTCACCATGGCCGTAGACCTTGGTCAGCGAGCGCACGTCAAGTACCGGCCTGGTCGGCATCAGCTCAGCGCCCGCCCATGCCGCCGCCGGGTGGTGCGCCGCCACCGAACCCGCCGCCGCCACCGTTGTTGGTGGTCGTCGTCGTCGAGGTGGTCGAGGTCGGGACGATCACTCGCTCACCTGCGGTGAGACCCGAGGTGATTTGGTACGCGTCATCGCCCTCCAACCCGACCTGCACCTGACGCGTCTCCTGCTGGTTGTTCGTACCCAGCACGGTGACGGTCTTCCGGTTACCGGTGCTGGTCACGGCGGCCGAGTTGACCATGACGGCGTTCTCGACGTTGCCGGTGATCACGGCGACGCTGACGGTCTGGCCGGGCTTGGCACCGGCCGGCGGGTTCGGCAGGCTCACCGTGACGCCGTAGGTGACGACGCTGTTCGTGGTCGTCGCGGTCGGGTCGACGGCGATCACCTGGCCGGTGGTCTCGGTGCCCTGCAGAGCGTTCCAGGTGACTGTCGCGGACTGACCCTCCTTCAGCTCGGTGGCGTCAGCCTCGGAGAAGGCGGCGGTGATCTGAAGCTTGCCGAGATCAGCGAGATCAACAAAGCCGGAGCTTTGTCCGCCGGTACTTGATCCGCTGCTGGCTCCGCCGAGCGTGCCGTTCACCGCTGTCACGGTGCCCGCCATCGGCGCGGTCAGCTTCGTGCCGGTGACCGCTGCCTCCGCCTCGTCGACGGACAGCTCCGCCTGGGTGACCTCGTTGGTCGCGCTGCTCGTGTCGGTGCCGGCGTCCTCGGCCCGGTCGAGTGCGTCCTGCGCGGCGTCCAGG
Organism: Actinoplanes sp. CA-015351; assembly: GCF_050955685.1. NCBI lineage: Bacteria > Bacillati > Actinomycetota > Actinomycetes > Micromonosporales > Micromonosporaceae > Actinoplanes > Actinoplanes sp. CA-015351. The sequence continues at coordinate 3,078,204 of NZ_CP192102.1, read as the reverse complement.
TTCGCCTCGGCCAGGTCCAGCGAGCGTTCCGAGTCGGTCGCGTCCACCCGGGCCAGCAGCTGACCCGACGTGACCTTGTCGCCAACCTTCACCTTGATCGTGGTGACCGTGCCCGACGTGGCGAACGTGGCGGTCGCCGTGGAGGCGCTCTGCACACTGCCGTCGGCCGACACCGTCTTTGTCACGGTGCCCTGGTCGACGGTGAGCGTACGCAAGCCGGAGGCGTTCGCCTCGGTGTCCGAGCCGGTGTCCCGCAGCAGTGTCCAGCCCCAGAACGCGGCGCCGACGATGAGCAGTGCCAGCAGGGCGTTCACGGCCGTACTGGGACGGCGAAGCGCTTTCACATCTGCATTCTGTCCGGTTCCCGAGGCGTTGTCCGCGACATCACCAGGAACGTACGACTTGTTCGCCCTCGGACAGTCCGTCGGTTATCTCGGTGTACTGGTCGCCGCGCAGCCCGACGGTCACGGTCCGCTCGGCCGGCTCGCTGCCGCTGTCCACCATGACGGTCCCGGATTCCCCGGCCACGTCGTGGACGGCTGTCGACGGCACCCGCAGCACCCCGGAGGCCTCGCCGGTGCGTACCTGGACCTGGGCGCTCTGCCCGACGAGCAGGTCGGACGGCGCGTCGGTGAAGGAGAGCAGCACGCCGTACCGGACCAGGGTCCCGTCGGAGGTGCCGACCGGGTCGACCTGCACCACCGACGCCTCGTAGGTCTCGTCGGAGTCGGCAAGGGTGACGGTGCCGGTCTGGCCTTTCGCGAGAGAGCCCGCGTCGGCTTCCGGGAAGTCGGCGGAGACCTGCATGTCGTAGGTGTCAGCCAGCCCGATGAAGGCCGACCCGGAGTTGACCTTGTCGCCGATGCTGCCGGAGATGGAGACGACGGTGCCGGCGATGGGTGCTTTGATGACGGTGCCGTCGAGCGCCTCCTCCGCTTCGGCGAGGTTGACTTCGGCGTTGTTGACGGCTTGTTCGGCGCTGAGGACCTGGTCGTTCCCGGTGTCCGGAAAGCCTTGGGTGGCACAGGGGGTGGCCGAACCGGCGGCTGCGACCGGCGCGCCGCCGCCACCGGTTCGCGTGGCTGCCGCGCAGGCTGTCGCGCTGGCCGTGGCCGCCGCCGCGTTCGTCTCGGCGGTGGCGAGCCGGTCCTGCGCCTCGGCCAGCTTGGTGGCGGCGTCGCTGACCTTCTCGGTGGCGTCCGCGTCGTCCAGGGTGGCGAGCTCGTCACCCTGCTCGACCTTGTTGCCGGCCCGGACCGCGATCGCCGCGACGGTCCCGCCCGCGGCGAACGACAGGCTCCGGGTGATGGCCGGCTCGACGGTCCCGGTGGTGGCCACGTCGAGGGTGACGTCACCCTTGTCCGCCACGACGGTGACGACCCGCGCCGTCGTGGTGCTCTCGTCCCGGTTCACCGCGTACACCACACCCGCGGCGGCCACGCCCACCAGCACGATCCCGGCGCCGATCCAACGAATGCGCCGTTCAGCCCGGCTTCGCCCCGTTACCTTGCTCATGATCGCATTGTGTCTGCTGGCCGAACCGCAGGAGCCCAGTTTGCCGACGTCGCATCACCGGCACCGGCGGCGCCAGCAGAACCGCGCCCTGGCCGAGCTGACCGCCTCGAAAGCCGAGTTGGTCAGCGCCCTGCTGCACGAGTTGCGCACTCCCCTGGCGGCCGCGCTGGCCGTGGTGGGCCTGCTGCCCGAGAGGACCGGCGACCCGGCGGTGGACGACGTGCTGCCGATCCTGGGCCGCAACCTGCACCGCATCGAGGACGTGGTCACCGAGATAGCCACGATCAGCGGCCTGGAGAACGGCACCCTCCCGCTGGATCACCGGCCGTTCTCGTTGCCGGAGCTGCTGTCCGAGGTGGCCACCGAAGCCGGCACTGCCGTGTCCCTGCCCGAACCACCCGTCACCGGCGCCGACGTGATCGGCGACCGCAACCGGATCGGCCAGGTCTTCCGCCGCATGCTGGCAGCGGTACGCGCCCTGGGCGGTGACGGCACGATGCACGTGACCGAGGAGGACGGCCACTGGCGGGTGGCGTTCCGCCTGCCGTCCGAGCAGCCCACCGACCGGCTGTTCACCGGCCCGGGCGGCCAGGGCAACGCGATGGCCCTGATGCTGGCACGAGCCGTGGTGGGCCGGCACAACGGCCAGGTAGCGGTGGAAACCCTCGACGACACGCCGTACCTGAGCACCACCCTCCCCCACTGACCAACTCAGATCACCGCAACTGAAATGTCGTGACCGCCATAGGCTTCCGGAACGCGAGTCACCACCACGCCACCCATCTGTTTGGTCTCCCAAATCACCTGGCCGACCATGATCGGGCCGATCAGGGCAGAGTGCACCGGATGGTGCAGGAGCCTCGGGCGGGCGATATCACCGACATCAACTGCGGCGTCCGCGGAGAGCGACAGCTCGGCGACGCCGGTGCGACCTAGAACGGCATTCCAGGCGGAGCCCGAGACCGATAGGACCGCCTGCGCTTCGGCAACAGCGACTGCCGGAACAGCGACGCTGAAATCGCCGTCGGCGGCTCCGTCGAGAAGCTCCAGGAGTCTGGGATGGCCCTGGAAGAGTTCGACCAGAGCTGAAGCATCGAGCACACGTGGCTGGTGGTCTGTCATGCCGCGTCTCTCCGGCGCGCACGGATCGCTTCGACCTGGGCATCGCCGTCGCGCATCCATGCTTCGAAGTCCGCTCTCTGCTCCGCGGTCGGCGGCGGTGGCACCGGAATGCCGACAGCGGCGCAGAACTCGTGCACAGCCTTGCCCCATGACGGAGGGCTCACCTCATCCACGTGCATGAGACTAGTAGGCATGCGCCAAGATCGCCACCCCCGGCCGTCAACCCGCCGCCGTCATCGTCAGCGCTTCCACCCGGGTCAGCAGATCCTGCGCGCTGAACGGCTTGACCAGGTAATCGTCAGCACCCGCATCAAACCCGGAAGCCACATCCAGCCACTGCCCCCGCCCGGTCAGCAGCAGGATCGGCACGTCCGCCGTCTCCACGTCGTCCCGCAGCGCCCGGCACACCTCCAGCCCTGTCATCCCCGGCATGCTCACGTCCAGAACGGCACAGTCCGGTACCCGCTCGTGCGCCGCGACAAGCCCGTCCCGCCCGGTACTCCGCGTGTCCACATCCAGCCCGCCGGACCGCAACACCGTCTCCACGATCTCCAGAACGGTCGGATCGTCGTCGATAACCAGCACGGATGTCACCGCCACCACCTCTTTAGCCCAGTCCGGCACCCCATAGCGAACAATTACCTAGAGTAGTTCTCATGTCTGATCTCGGTGATCGGATCGCCGCCCGCAAACCCTCACGCTGGACCGTGGGGCGCATGCTCGCGGCCGGTTTCACGCTCGCCCTGGTTGCCCTCGCCGTCGTCGGGATCAGTGCGTACGTCCGGATCGGCAGTCTCGTCGCGACCCAGGATCCGATGCGCCACTCGCACATGCTCCTCGGGCACATCGGCGGGCTCGGCGACGCCATCCACAACCTGGACCGCATGACCCGGGACCGGCAGGACCCGCCGACTACCGAGTGGACCGAGCGGTTCCAGATGAGCCGCTCGACGGTTGACCGCCGGCTCGGCGAGGTCCGTTCCGAGGCGGACGGCGACCTGACCCACGTGGCCCTGGCCGGGCGCATCCAGGAGCAGGTGGACACCTGGACCCCCACCACCGGCGGCGACGTGAGCCTGATCTTCCCGCTGGTCAGCGAGATGCATCAGCACGAGGAGGCGCAGCTCTCCCGCAAGCTCGCGGAGAGCCGGGCAAGCGCGCAGAACACCCGCTGGCTGATTCTCTGGTTCGTAGTGGCGACCTCGATCCTGGTGGCCCTCTGCGCTCGCTGGATCACCAACAAGATCACTGAGCCGACCAAGAAAATACGAGCGGCTGCCCAACGAGTCGCCGAGGGCGATCTGACCCAGCGCGCCGAGGTGACGTCACCCCGTGAACTGGCGCAGATGGCGCAGGCCGTCAACGCGTCGATGACCGCGATCCTCACCGCCCATGACGAGGCGGTGGCCGCGACGAACGCGAAGTCGGCCTTCCTGGCGACGATGAGCCACGAGATCCGTACCCCGATGAACGCGGTGATCGGGATGACCGGCCTGCTCATGGAGACCGATCTGGACGCCCGGCAGCGCGAGCTGGTCGAGACGGTCCACGCCAGCGGCGGCTCACTGCTCGTGATCATCAACGACGTGCTGGACTTCTCCAAGATCGAGGCGGGCGAGCTCTCCCTGGACGAGCAGCCGTTCGCCCTGCGCGCCTGCGTGCAGCAGGCGATGAACCTGGTGGCGCTCACCGCCGACGCGAAAGGCCTGCACCTGTCGAGCCACTTCACCCCGGAATGCCCGGAGACGGTGTGCGGCGATCAGGCCCGGATCCGGCAGATCCTGGTCAATCTCCTCGGCAACGCGGTCAAGTTCACCGAGCACGGCGCGGTCACCGTAGCCGTCTCGACCGCGCCGGACCTCAACGCCCAGGAGAGCGGCCGGGTCGCGATCCGCCTCGCCGTGCGCGACACCGGCATCGGCATCGCCGCCGACCGGATGGACCGCCTCTTCCTCCCGTTCAGCCAGGTGGACGCGTCGACAGCGCGCAGCTACGAAGGCACCGGCCTCGGCCTGGTGATCAGCCAGCGCCTCGCGGAGGCGATGGACGGCGGCATCACCGCCGACAGCCAGCCCGGTCACGGTTCCACCTTCGCGGTCACCTTGCGCCTCGGCGAGGCCCAGATCAAAACCCCTCTTGGGTACGCCCAGAGCACCCCAGCCTCGACCGCACTCACCCCGGGCCGCAGCCTGCTGGTGCTGGTCGCCGAGGACAACCCGGTCAACCAGCGGGTGGCCCAGCTCCTGCTGGAACGCCGCGGCCACCGCGTCGAAATGGTCAGCGACGGCGAAGCTGCCGTCGAGGCCGTCATGCGTACGCGCTACGACCTGGTCCTGATGGACGTGCAGATGCCGGTCCTGGACGGCCTGGACGCCACCCGCCTGATCCGCGCCGACCCACCGGCACACGGGGCGCCCCGGATCGTCGCGCTGACCGCGAACGTGATGGTCGACGACCGCAAGGCCAGCCGGTCAGCCGGTATGGACGGCTTCCTCGCGAAACCGATCCACGAGGAGGAACTGGACGTCGTGCTGGCCACCGCGTCCGCGTACGCCGATGTGCGCCTGGCCGGTCAGGGCCCGCTGCCGGGACCGGACACGCTGGAGCCGGACACCATCCGGGCCTGCGTCGACGCCATCGCCGGCGTGGTGCCGGACGACCGGGAGCGGCTCGCCGAGATCCTGCACAACTTCGCCGACCGGCTGCCCGGCGTGCTCGGCAAGATGGAGGAGGCCGCGGCCTCCGGCGACACCCGCAACCTGGCCCGGCTGGCACACGGGCTGAAGGGCTCCTCGTCGACGCTGGGCGCGAACCGCTTCGCCGCGATCTGCGCCGACCTGGAGGACCGCGCCTTCCGTCACCCGGAGGGTTCCGCCGATCTCCTGCGGGACCTGCACGACCAGGCCCGCGAGGTGAGCGCCACGATGAACACCCTCTCCCGCGAGCTGGTCAGCGCCTAGCTTCGATCACACTCCTTGAGCGGGACCACCGGCGTGGTGACCTCGGTGGTCCGGTCGTCGCCGTTGAACACGACCCGGCCCCGGCCCTGTGCGGACTTCAGCCGCCAGCGATAGGTGTCGCCGGACCGGGACAGCAGCGGGCTCGTGCCCTTGACCTCGACCCAGGACCACTCGGTGCCGTTGGAGCGGAAGAGCAGATCGTTCTCGATCATGATGTCGGCGCCGAACTCACCGGGCACGTCGACTCCCGCGTACCCGGTCCGGTGGTCGCCGTCGGTGTCGATGAAGACGTGGTGGAACTCGTAGTCGTCCTGGTACGTGGCGGTGAAGGTGACAGTGCCGCCGGCCGAGCAGGCCGAGTACTTGACGATCGGCTTCACTGTCGCGGCCGACGCCGACGAGGACGGCGTGGGTGACGGCGACTCGGCCGCCGGTGGCGTGACGATCGGGAACCCCTTGCCCACCACGTCGCTGGTCGCGTCCGGCTGCGCGCCCGCGCCGAGGCCGGGACCCGCGCACCCGGAGACGGTGAGGGCGAGCGCGAGCACGCCCGCGGCTGCCAGGTGCCTGCCAGTGCGCTCGCTCACCACTACTCCACATTGTCTTAAATGATGATCGATGTCCGACTGGCACCGTACACAACCATCATCGATCGCTCGACGTCAGCCGCCGTCACGGCCGAAGGATGAGCCGGATCGGGTTGCCCTCCCGGCTCTGCAACCGCTGCACGGCGGCCGGGGCCTCGGCCAGCGGCAGCACGTCGCTGATCGAGCCGGCCAGGTCGAGCCGCTTCTGCCGGGCCAGCCGGACCAGTTCCTCGACGTGTTCCGCGTCCGAGCCGTAGTGCCCGTGGATCGACAGCTTCAGGTAGTTGAAGAAGCTGTCCGAGCTGATCGTCACCGGCTTGTTGGCGATACCGGCAAGGATCAGCTTGCCGCCCCGGCCGAGAAGGGTCAGCGCCTGCTCGCGTACGGCCGGGACGCCCGCGAAGTCGAACGCGACCGCGAGCCCGCCGCCGGTGAGTTCCCGGATCCGGCCGGCCTCACCGGGGTCCAGCGCGAAGTCCGCGCCGAACGACAGGGCCCGTTCCCGGGCGGCCGGCAGCGGATCGACAGCGATCACCGGGGCCGCACCGATGAGCCGCAGCAGCTGCACGGCGTGCGCGCCCAGCCCGCCGACACCCCAGACCGCGACCGGCTCGCCGGCCTTGACACCGGCGGTCGCCGTGATCGCCGCCCACGGCGTTGACACCGCGTCCGGGATGATGCAGGCCTGCTCGAACGGCAGATCGTCCGGGATCGCCACGAGCGTGTCGGCGCGGGCGGCCGCGTACTCGGCCCAGCCCCCGTCGTAGTCGACGCCGCGCGTGTAGACGGTTCCCACGCGGTCGCGCTGACCCGCCTGCAGCAGCACCCGGTCCCCCGGCTTCCAGCCCTCGACCCGGTCACCCACCCGGTCGATCGTTCCGGCGGTCTCGTGCCCGAGGGTGACCACGTCACCGCCGAGCAGCCGTGGGGTCAGCCCGCCCTCGATCAGGTGCACGTCGGACAGGCAGACCCCGGCCGCCTCCACCTTGATCAGAACCTCGTCCGGCCCAGGCTCGGGCACGTCCACGGACTCCATCCGCAACGCGCGTTCCTTCAGGTGCAACCGACCAGCAAGCATCTTCATGAAGATCACCCTATGGTCACCCGGTCCCGGCTTCCTTGACATCAGCGCCGATGATGTCGGCGTGACCGACGGCGAACTCGTGATCTGGCGTGCGCAGACGGATGACTCCAACTACGCCTGGCAGAAAGCCGGGCTCTACCTCGTGGCCTCCACGATCCCGATGGCCTTGATCTTCTGTACCGGCGGGCTGACCGGCGCACTGAGTGCTCTGTGGCTCTCGTTGCTGCTCGTGCCGGTCGGCGCCGGGTTCGGACTCCGGGAAATCTTGATGGACCGTAAGGCAATCGTGGCCATCGAGCTGCAGAACAATCAGTTCACGCTGACCGGCAGCGATTACCGCCGGACCAGCTACCCGGCCCGGGAGGTGAGCCGGATCGAGGTGATCCGTAACGTGCACGACGGCTCGCCCACGGATCTCAAGATGCGGCTGCACATCGGCGACCGGGTTCTGCGTACCCGACCCGGGCCGCCCGACCTGCCGGACGGCTGGGCGGAAGCCGTCGGCATCGCGGAGGTCACCATGGACGTCAGCCACAAGTACCACAGCAACGACTGACGTGGCGGCCTGGCGACGCCCGCGGGAGAATCCGCGGCAAGAACAGATCCTCCGGGCTCTCCAGAAGCCCCGGGAGGCCGTTGACGTGCGCGGAGCCCGGCGCTGGCGGTGGGCGGACGAGCACTGGCGGGGCTGGCTGCGCCGCTCCGCGACCGGTGTGGAGTTGTTCACCCGGTGGCAGGAGGCCGACGAATACCGGTACGTGCTGGGCGATGACGCGTACCAGATGCAGTTGATCGAGATTTTGACCCGGGCGAGGCCGCGCGATTGTGCGGCGGCGGGTTTCGGCTGCACGCGGCGGATGGATCGGGCGTGCTCGGGTCCTTCGATCTGCTCCCGTGACCCGCTGCCGGCGGCCGGCGACGATCCGCACCGGGAGGGTCCGGTTCCCGGCGGGTGCGACTCGTTCCACGGCGGCGACGACCTGCGGGTGCGTTTCAGCGCGGGCGACCGGCACAAGGCCGTGCAGTGGTCGATGTCGCTGTGGATCAACGGCGTCCGGGTGGGCGCGGGTCTGCGCCTCGCGTCGCGCGGGTGGTGGCTCGACGACCGGTTCTTCGTGGTGCCGGCCGAGGGCCCGGACGAGCACCCGGCCCAGGAGTACACGATGGGCGACCTGGTCAGCGTCATCCAGTCGGTGCTGATCCACGACGCCGCGTCGTCGACGACGCAGGTCCTGGTGCCGGGTCCGGCGGAGCTGTGGACCGACCCTTGGGTGGTACGCGACGGCGACGAGCTGCACGTCTATCCGGACCGGGACACCGGGCGCGCGCCGGACCGCACGCTCACGATCATGGGTACGGACTGACCGCCACGACGTCCCGCAACCACGCCGGCCGGGGAGCCGGATAGCCGGGCGCCTCGCCCCACTCGCAGGACGGCCCGGTCTCGTCGATCGTCAGCGCCGATCGTTCCAGGTCTTCGGCGTACCGGATCAGCAACTGCTCCCACGAGGGTGCGAGCACGTCCCAGGACGCGCACTCGATATCCACCCGGACCACCTGCCCGACGGTGCCGCCCGGCGCCGGCACGAGGTCGAGGAACCACCAGATGTCGCCGTTCATGTCACCCACCACGACCCGCCGGCCGTCGGCGTCCATCCGCGGCAGCACCGGCCCGGTGACGCTGAGGAACGCTGTGTCGATCAGGTAGGCCCAGGCGCCCGGGCTGTCGAACTGTGGATCGTCGGCGGCGTTCGCCCGCCACATGCGCGTGCCGTCGACGATGCCGGCGGCGCTGTAGAGGCTGTCCAGCGGCACCGGCTGCGGCATCCCCCACTCCGTGCCGTCGTGCACCATCAGGCTGGCCCGGAAGTCTTCCGGCAGGGTGAGCCCGAGCGCCGCCTCGGCAGCGTCGACAGCCGCGGGGTCGGCGGGCCCGGCGAGCTTGCCGGCCGACTCCGGCAGGACCTCCGCCAGCACCGCTTCTATCCGGGCCCATGCGTGCGTGATCAAGCGACACCTGCCCAGTCCAGCACGCGCAGGGCGCGCAGAGTGTTCCAGCGGCTCGGCCGGCCAACACCGTCCTCGATGTCGAAGTGGACGCGACCCGGGTGGACACGGTCGAGCAGCCAGCGCCCGTCCGGCTGCCGTTTGGTACGCACGAGCTCCACCGCTTCGTCGATCCGCGGGTCCGGCGCACCACCGGCCCGGCGGAAGTAGTCGAGCGCCCGCAGCACGTCGTAGTGCCAGTAGTACGGAAAAGCGAAGTCCAGGTATTCCGGTTTGACCACGTTTCCGGTGCTCGCCCGGCGGAACAGTCCCCGGGAGAGCAGGTACTCCTCACCCCGCTGCCGCGCCGCGACGGCGTCGGCGCTCTGCGCTGTGAGAAGCCCGTCGAGCACGCACAATGTGGTGTCGAAGGACGAGCGCTGCGACGGCTCACAGTTCCACCCGCCGTCCGGCAGCTGCTCGCTGACCAGGCGCGCGACGAGCGGAGCGACATCCACCCCGAAATAGGTGCCGGCCTCGACGGTCCGCCCGTTGATGCACGGCTCGACCTCGCCGTCGAAGTACCGCGAGCCGTCGTACTCCCAGCGCCCGTTCTCCGCGATCAGCCCGATGAGCCGCCGCGCCGACGCCGAAGCCGGATCCAGCCCGAAGATCCGCAGGGTCTGAAGGGTGTGCACGGTGGGCGTCCAGGGTTGCCCCGCCTCAGCCTCGAGGCTCGCGAAGTCGAACCCGGCCGGAAAACACGTCCCGCCCGCCCACAACCCGTCCGGCCCGGCGAGCCCGATCAGCCGAGCACCCCACCCGACGTGTTCCACCCGAGCCCGCTCCTCAGCGGCATCCTGCCCCCACAACAGCTGCCACCGAACACTCGGATCGGACTCCAGCAACCAATCGACAGCAGTCACACCCCGAGTCTAGATCGCTCGCCCTCCGCCTCCACGGCCCGGCATCCAGCCTCATCGCGTACCAACCGCTGACCCGCGGATCCGCCAGGCAGCCGCAGTCCCCCACTACAGACCGCATCAGCCACAACCCAAGACTCACTGCCACGGAGCGCAGACCCCCCGCCGTAGGCACCCCACCCGCGCACTCCGCCCCGCGCCCCGCGCTGCACCGCACCGCCCCGGCGCCGTCCCGCTCTGCCCCGCGCCCCGCGCCCCGCGCCCCGCGCCCCGCGCCCCGCGCCCCGCCGATCTTGTGGACTTCCCCGCAGACGTGCCCGCACAACTCCACAAGATCGAACAGGCCTAGCCGATCTTGCGGAGTTACCCGCAAACGGCTCGCCGAACTCCACAAGATCGGCGAGGCGCCGCGTTCGCCACATCGAAACCGAGAAGCACCGCGTCACCACGTCGAAACCGTGAAGCACCCCGTCACCACGTCGAAACCGTGAAGCACCGCGGAAACCGACATGCCACCGACGACCGCCCCCGCAAACTCGTGCACTCGTGGTCGAGCAGCCGGCCAAACCGCACAAGATCTCCAAGCGACACCCCGCACCGAAGAGCCGCCACGCCACCCCGAAAACTGCCACGCCACGCCCGAACCACGCCGCCCCGAACCCGCTACCACTCCACCAACGGCGAAATCCGAGCAACCGGGGTCAGCCGGCAATCACCGGCCGCACACCTCCACGCCCCCCGCTTCCGATCTTGGTGACTTGAGCGGCAACGCGTTCGGGAACCTCCACAAGATCAACGAAAGACACGCACCCGGCCGTAGGCGGCGCGGACCTCAGGCCGGCTCCAGGACCACCACTGCCGTTGGGCTCGGGCGTCGGGACGCGTACTCGTCGAGGTGCTTGTCCAGGGTCTGGAAGAGTGACCACCATCGGTCTCGCACGCTGCCGTGGGCAGCGCGGCCCCGCACCTGGCGCGCGCCATCCGGCAATTCCACCCGCGCGACCTCGCACGCGTGCAGGTTCCGCCACCAGACCGGCTCCGGCGGCGCCCAGCCGTTCATGTCCAGGGTGACCAGATTCGGACCGTCCTCGACGTACGCGAGGATCACGGCGCGCGGCGACCGCTGCGGCGGCCGGTGACGACGAGACGCATCGTGCCCCAGCGGCCCGGGCGGGCACGCGACAGGCCGCGCCGGCCGCCGTCACTCCGGAGCACGCCGCGATGCATGCGTACGCCAGGCGAGCTTCACAACCCGTCATGGCCGCTCCTGCCGGCGGGGGCGCGCGGGTAGGGTTCGAGCATGACATTCGCCGATCGCCTCGAAGAGCAACTGCGCGCCGTCGAAGCGTCGATCGTGCCGGGCACCGAGTGGGGTGCCGAGTTCCAGGCGATCATCGACAAGACCCGGGCCGACGCGCGCAACGGCGACGCGATGGACCTGGACGAGAGCCTCGCCCAGGTCACCGCCATGGTCGCCCGCCACCGGGCCCGCCAGCAGGAGTCAGCCGTCGAGTAACAGCACGTGCAGGTTCCGTGGGCCGTGCACGCCTTCGACCCGGTTCAGCTCGATGTCGCTCGTCGCGGACGGACCACTGATCCACGTCAGCGGCCGCCGCGCATCCAGCCTCGCGACCGCGTCCGGCACCGCCGCGACCACCTGTTCCGGCCGCAGCACGATGACGTGCACGTCCGGCAGCAGGGTGATGATGCGCCGGCCCTGGTCCGGTGAGGCGTCCAGGACGATGGTTCCGGTTTCCGCCACGGCCACGGCCGCGGCGGTCAGCACCGCCGCTGCTGCCGCTATCCGGTCCGGCGCGAGGCCGTCGTCGACCACGGCGCCGGCTGGGCGCCACGCTTGCGGCAGGCCCGGGGGTACGAGTACCGCTCCGCTGACCAGCCCTTCCACTGTCGGCGCGACGTCCTGCGAGCGAATCCGGTGCACGGTGGCCTTGTAGTCGACGAGCCGATCGACAAACACGTCGAGATCGACGGGCCGCCCAGCCGGCCGATAATCCCGCGGGATTTCGGGAACGACCGGCGCGTCCCGCAGCGCGGAACGCACCCGGCTCAGGATCAGGTCGCGGGACGCGCTCATCGGGCCGCCCACCAATCACGGAACGTCTGCGACGGCATCGCCGGCAGATCACGGCTGGCCGTCCACCCGGACAGCGGCGGTGGCAGCCCCCGGCCACGACGCCCGGCGATGCGGGCGAGTTTGGCGGCGCGCTGCGCTGAGGCGTACGCACGGGGTCTGTCCATGATCCGAGCCGCCGCCTTCATCGCCGCGCGCTCGCCGCGCGGGTGTGGCACCTCGTTGCGCAGGTGTACCAGGATCGACGGAATGTCGATCTTGACGGGACAGGCGTCGAAGCAGGCGCCGCAGAGCGACGACGCATACGGCAGTGACGCGTTGTCCTCGATGCCGGTGAGCTGCGGCGACAGGATCGCGCCGATCGGGCCGGGATAGACCGACCCGTACGCGTGCCCGCCGGTCCGCTCGTAGACCGGGCACACGTTGAGGCAGGCCGAGCAGCGGATGCAGTGCAGCGCCGAGCGTCCGGCCTCGTCGGCGAGAACCGCGCTGCGACCGTTGTCCAGCAGGATCAGGTGGAAGTTCTGCGGCCCGTCGCCGGGAGTGACCCCGGTCCACATCGTGGTGTACGGGTTCATCCGCTCCCCGGTCGACGCCCGGGGCAGCAGTTGCAGGAAGACCTCCAGGTCCTGCCAGGTCGGCAGCACCTTCTCGATGCCCATCACGGTGATCAGCGTGTCCGGCAGGGTGAGGCACATCCGGCCGTTGCCCTCGGACTCCACGACGGCGAGGGTGCCGGTGTCCGCGATCGCGAAGTTCGCGCCGCTCACGGCCACCTTCGTCGACAGGAACGTCTCGCGCAGGTACCGCCGGGCGGCGGCCGCGAGCACCGGCGGATCATCCGTCAGCGCGGGGTCCACGCCGGGCATCTCGCGCAGGAAGATCTCCCGGATCTCCGAGCGGTTGCGGTGGATCGCCGGTACCAGGATGTGGCTCGGCTTGTCGTGGCCGAGCTGCACGATCAGTTCGGCGAGGTCGGTTTCGACCGGCGCGATGCCGGCCTCCTCCAGGGCCTCGTTGAGCCCGATCTCCTGGGTCGCCATCGACTTGACCTTGATGACGCGGTCGGAACCGGTCTCCTTGACGAGCCGGGTGACGATCGCGTTGGCCTCGTTGGCGTCGGCGGCCCAGTGCACGACACCGCCGGCTTCAGTGACCTTCTGTTCCAGTTGCTCCAGCAGGAACGGGAGCCGGGCCATCACGTCGGCCTTGATCGCCGATCCGGCGTCCCGGAGACGCTGCCAATCCGGCAGCTCCGCGATGACCTTGCCGGATTTTCCGCGGATCGTCGTGGTGGCATGCCTCAGGTTGCGCCGCATCTGATCGTTGCCAAGGGCATCGTGCGCGGCCTGCGGAAACGTCTGGTCCCCGCGCAGATTGCCAACTCCGCGCGGAGCGGTGGCGGGCATCCCCAGAAAAGTGGTCATCTCACGGCTCCGTCGCGGCGAGGATCTCGGCGAGATGGACCGTGCGCACCCCGGAACGCAGCCGCGACAGCCCACCTCCGATGTGCATGAGGCAGGACGCGTCACCGGCCGAGCAGACATCCGCGCCGGTGGAGACGATGTTCGTCATCTTGTCGGCAAGCATCGCCGACGACGTCTCGGCGTTCTTGATGGCGAACGTGCCGCCGAAACCGCAGCACTGCTCAGCGGCGGGCAGCTCGACCAGGTCGATACCGCGGACCTGCCGGAGCAGCCGCAGCGGCTTGTCGCCGACCCGGGTCATCCGCAGGCTGTGGCAGGTCGGGTGATAGGTGACCTTGTGCGGATAGAACGCGCCGACGTCCTCGACCTTGAGCACATCAATCAGCAACTCGGACAATTCGTAAGTGCGCTCCCCCACCGACGACGCCCGGGAGGCCAGCCCCGCGTCACCGTACTTGGCGGCGACCATCGCATGCTGATGCCGGATCGACCCGACGCACGATCCGGACGGCGCGACGATCACGTCATAGGGATCAAACGTCTTCACATACCGCTTCACCAGCGGCAACGCGTCCTTCTGATAGCCCGTGTTCACGTGCATCTGGCCGCAACACGTCTGCTCGAACGGGAACACCACCTGATGGCCGAGCCGCTCCAGCAGGAGCACTGTCGCCTTGGCCGCCTCCGGGAAGAGCGTGTCGGCCAAGCAGGTGGCGAAGAGAGCGATCCGCACGGTCACCTCCCTGCCCGCGCGGCCGCTGCCCGCCAGACAGCGTCGTCGCCACGCGGCTCATAACGCACGATGCGTTGAGTCTCGCGCACCAGCGCCCGCATCGCATCCAGACCTCCCTCGACCACCCCGGCCGCACGGGCCTGGACGAGCAGGTTGCCGATCGCGGTGGCCTCGACCGGTCCGGCGAGCACCGGCAGCCCGGAGGCGTCCGCGGTCAGCTGGCAGAGCAGCTCGTTCAGCGCGCCGCCGCCGACCAGGTGCACTGTCGACACCGAGCGGCCGGACAGCTCCTGGGCCTGGCGCAGCGCACGCCGTTGCGCGAGCGCCAGGCTGTCCAGGATGCACCGGGTGATCGTGGCCCGGCCGGCTTCGGCGGGCAGACCGGCCAGCTTGCGCAGCCGGCCCTCCATGTCGCCGGGCGGCATGAACACCGGGTCGTCGAGGTCGACGACATACGTCAGCCCGGGTTCCGCAGCGGCCTCTTTCAGCAGCTCAGGCAGGTCCGGCGAGCCCCACTCACGCAGGCACTCCTGCAACGGCCACAGCCCCATGACGTTGCGCAGATAGCGAATCGTCTGGTCGACGCCGCCCTCGTTGGTGAAGTTCGCCGCGCGCGACGCGTCGCTGAGCACCGGCTCGTCCAGTTCGAGCCCGACCAGCGACCAGGTTCCGCACGAGATGTAGACGAAGTCGCTGCCTTCGGCCGGCACCCCGACGATCGCCGACGCGGTGTCGTGCGACCCGACCGCCACGACCGGCGTGCCCTCATGGAAGCCGATCACCTCGCCGGGATGCCGGACCGGAGGCAACACCTCGGCCCGCAACCCCAAATCAGAGATCAACGTCAACGACCATTCCTGGGTACGCACGTCGAGCAGCCCCGTGGTCGACGCGTTGGTGTACTCCGCCCCGATCTCACCGGTGAGCCAGTACGCCAGCAGGTCCGGCACCAGGAGCAGGTGCTGCGCCACCGCGTACTGCGGCGTGCACCGGGCCGCCATCAGCTGGTAAACCGTGTTGAACGGCAGCGTCTGCAACCCGTTGACCGGATAGAGGTCTGTCGTCGCCGCGGCGATCCCGTCGGTCCGCGAGTCCCGGTAATGCACCGGGTTGCCGAGCAGCGCGCCGCTCGCGTCGATCAGCCCGTAATCGACAGCCCACGAGTCGATGCCGATGCTGTCCACCGGGCCGGCCTTGCGCAGGCCCTCGATCATGCCGCGGTGCAGCGCCAGGATGTCCCAGTGCAAGGTGCCGCCGACGCGTACCGGGTCGTTGGCGAACCGGTGCACCACGTTTAGTTCGAGCCCGTTGTCACCGAACCGGCCGACCACGACGCGCCCGCTGGACGCACCGAGGTCGACCGCCGCGAAAGCCCTGTTCATCGCAGGAACGCCGCCGCGACACCGGCGTCCACCGGAACGTGCAGGCCGGTCGTGTGGGACAGCTCGCCGGCCGTCAGCACGAAGACCGCGTTCGCCACGTGCTTTGGCAGCACCTCACGCTTGAGCAGGGTGCGCTGCGCGTAGTACTCGCCGAGCTTCTCCTCAGGCACGCCGTAGACCGCGGCACGCTTGGCGCCCCAGCCACTGGAGAAAATGCCCGAGCCGCGTACGACACCGTCCGGGTTGATGCCGTTGACCTTGATGCCGTACCCGCCCAGTTCGGCCGCGAGAAGGCGTACCTGATGCGCTTGATCTGCTTTGGCGGCGCCGTAGGCGACGTTGTTCGGGCCCGCGAAGAGCGAGTTCTTGCTGGAGATGTAGACGATGTCGCCGCCGATGCCCTGCTCGATGAGCACCCGGGCGGTGGCCTTGGCGACCAGGAACGAGCCTTTCGCCATCACGTCGTGCTGCAGGTCCCAGTCCTGCTCGGTGGTCTCCAGCAGCGGCTTGGAGATGGAGAGGCCGGCGTTGTTGACCACCAGGTCGACACCGCCGAAGGCGAGGACACCGGTTTCCAGAGCTTTGTCGATCGCTTCGGCATCGGTCACGTCGGCGACCACGCTGATCGCCGCGTCGGTGCCGCCGATCTCGCGGGCCACGTTCTCGGCGGCCTCACCGTCGCGGTCGGCCACGATCACCACGGCGCCCTCGGCGGCGAGCCGCAGCGCGATGGCCCGGCCGATGCCGGAGCCGCCGCCGGTCACGAACGCGATCCGGGTGGCGAGGGGCTTCGGCTTCGGCATCCGCTGCAGCTTCGCCTCCTCCAGCGACCAGTACTCGATGCGGAACTTCTCCGACTCGTCGATCGGGGCGTACCGGGAGACCGACTCGGCGCCGCGCATCACGTTGATGGCGTTGACGTAGAACTCGCCGGCCACCCGCGCGGTTTGCTTGTTCGCGCCGAACGAGAACATGCCGACTCCGGGCACCAGCACGATCGCCGGGTCGGCGCCCCGGATCGCCGGGCTCTCCGGTGTGGCGTGCCGGTCGTAGTAGGCGCGGTAGTCGTCCCGGTAAGCGGCGTGCAGCTCCTTCAGCCTGTCGATCACGGCCTCGAGCGGCGCGTCCGGTGCCGTGTCCACGACCAAGGGCTTCACTTTGGTACGCAGGAAGTGGTCCGGGCAGGACGTGCCCAGTGCCGCCAGTTCGGCGAGGCGCTCGCTGCCGACGAAGTCGAGGACCACGTCACTGCCGGTGTAGTGGCCGACCTGGGTACGGTCCGTCGAGGCCAGCCCGCGGATCACCGGGAACAGGGCGGCGGCTCGCTGTGCGCGTACCGCCGGTTCCAGAGGCTGATGGATCGCCGCGCCGAAAGGCGCGCTGCGGCCGTGCTCGGCGAGATAGGCCGCGGCAGTGGAGATGATCTCGTTGGAGTTCGCCTCGCAGGCGTCGCTCGTGGCGCCCCACGCGGTGATGCCGTGACCGCCAAGGATCACGCCGATCGCCTGCGGGTTCGCCTTCTGCACGGCGGCGATGTCGAGCCCGAGCTGGAACCCGGGACGACGCCAGTCCACCCAGACCACCCGGGCACCGAAGATCTCCTTGGTGAGCGCCGGGCCGTCCGCGGCGGTCGCGATGGCAATGCCGGCGTCCGGGTGCAGGTGGTCGACGTGCGGGACGTCGACGAGGCCGTGCATGGCGGTGTCGATGCTCGGTGCGGCGCCACCCCGCCCGTGCAGGCAGTAGTCGAACGCGGCGACCATCTCGTCCTCGCGCTCCAGGCCCGGATAGACATTGGGCAGGCTCTTCAGCCGGTCGAGGCGAATGACGGCGAGACCGTTCTCGGTCAGCGTGCCGAGGTCGCCGCCGGAGCCCTTGACCCAGAGAAGGTCGACAGGAGTGCCGGTGACCGGGTCGGTGTCGGTGCCCTTGGCCGACGTATTGCCGCCGGCATAGTTGGTCGTGCGCGGATCCGCGCCGAGGCGGTTCGAGCGGGCGATGAGCTCGGCGACTACGGGGTTCGTCATGACGGTCCTTCAGGCCGGGGCGGGTTCCGTCTTCCGGTTTCACGGGGGTCCGGGGGTGTGGTTGATGCTGGGTTGGTGCTGGTCACGGGCCGTTCTCGGCAGTAGAGGGTCCGTGTTTCCCCGAGAATTCTGTGAAACGTTTCAGAGTTACGGACACATTACGACGCACCGCAGACCCGGTCAAGGCCAACCTCTGCGGTTCCGCGAGGAGTCCGGTGGTGCTTTGGTGGCGCCACCCAGAGACCGCCGCACACCACCGACCCGCGGCCGTCGCCGTCGCCGTCGCCGTCGCCGGCGCCGGCGCCGGCGCCAGAGTTTGACGGGAGATCTTGTGAGCTTGCGGCTGGCGCGGCGGCACGAACTCACATGATCCGGGGAGGGTCGTCGCTGTGGTGGTGCACGGCCGCCTGCCCCTCCTGATCTTGTGAGTTTGCGGTCGGCATGGCGGTGCGAACTCACAACATCGGCAAGCGTGGTCGCCCCACCCCGCCCCGTCGCTTGAGCGGCTCTCCACGGGCGAATAAAGGGGACGCGGCGGTTGGCAACTCAGCGTACATTTGTACACATGTCCGTCAGTGAAAAGAGCATGCACGCACGCATGCTCGCCGGAGAGCTCTACATCGCCGATGACCCGGATATCGCCCGGGAGTCGGCTCGCGCCCAGCGCCTCGCCCATGAGATCAACTCGATTGGTCCGACCGACCATGACCGGCGGCGGGAGCTGCTGACCGAGCTGCTCGGCGGGTTCGGTGAGGGCAGTGAGATCCGGCCACCGTTCCAGTGTGACTACGGCTTCCAGACGACGGTGGGTGCGCGTACGTTCGCGAATTTCGGTCTGGTGATCCTGGATGTGGCGAAGGTGACGATCGGTGACGACGTGCAGATCGGGCCGAACGTTCAGCTGCTGACCGCTACCCACCCGCTGGAGCCGGGGCCGCGCCGGGACAAGTGGGAGTCGGCGGATCCGATCGTCATCGGGGACAACGTCTGGCTCGGCGGCGGGGTGATCGTCTGCCCCGGCGTGACGATCGGCGAGAACACGGTGGTCGGCGCCGGTTCGGTGGTCGTCAAGGATCTGCCGTCCAACGTGGTCGCGGTCGGTTCGCCGGCGCGCGTCATCCGCGAACTGTGAGCCGGACGCGCGCCGACGGCGTCGTGCGTCAGGCCAGCCCGGCAGCAGTCCCCGCGAAAAGCGGTCCAACCAAAAGCGGTCCAACCAAAAGCGGTCCAACCAAAAGCGGCCCAGCCGAAGGCATCCCCGCCAAGAGCAGCCCCGCCAAGAGCAGCCCCGCCAGGAACGATCCGGCCAAGGCTGACAAGGAGCGCCGCGCCCGCCGCCACGACCCGGATCGCAAGGATCGGATCGTCGACGCCGCCATCCGGGTGATCGCCGAGCACGGTGTCGCCGGCACCACGCACCGGCTGATCGCGGCCGAGGCGGACGTGCCGCTGGGTTCGCTGACCTACCACTTCACCGGGCTCGACGATCTGCGCGCGCAAGCCTTCAAACGGCACGCCGAGCGGATGTCGGCGACGTACGCCGCACACTTCGACGGGGTGCACGACCGCGAGCAGCTGGTCGACGCGCTGACCCGGCTGATACACGGTGACGCGGGCGCCGACACGCACGACTGGGCGATCGCCTACGAGCTCTACCTCGCCGCCCTGCGTGACCCGGCACTACGGGAGGTCACCGAGACATGGATGCGGACCAGCCGCGCGGTGCTGGAACGCTTCGTCGATCCGGTGACCGCCCGCGGGGTGGACGCGCTGATCGAGGGCCTCGTCATTCACAAGACGCTGGCGACCACCCCGGTGCCGGTGGAGGAGATCCGCGCGATAGTCACCCGGGCAATCGGGCAGTAGCAGAAGCCTGCTCCCGGTGCCGGGCGAACACCAGCACCACCACGGCGCCCACCAGCGCCAGGCCGGCCGCGATCAGCAGAGCCGCATCAAGCCCGTCCACAAAAGAGGCCGCACCAGAAGCTTCACCAGAAGCCGGGCCGAACACCGTTCCGAGAACCGCCACGCCGAACGCGAACCCCAGCTGGCGGAACGCGTTCATCGCGCCGCCGGCCATCCCGCTGCGCTCCTTCGGCACCTCGGCCAGGATCGCCGACGACATCGTCGGCAGCACCATCCCGACGCCGAGACCCACCAGGATCAGCCCCGGAATGAGCACGCCCCCACCCGATGAATCGCCGACCCGGGTCTGCAGCAGATCACCGGCAGCCACCAGCAGCAGTCCGAGACCGACGGTCCAGCGGGCCGGCACCCCCTGCAGCGCACGACCGGCGAACACCCCGACCACCAGCGACGCGAGGCTCATCGGAAGCGCGCCGAGCAACCCGGCGTCAACCGGCCCGTGCCCCAGGATCCGCTGAAGCCACACGGTCGTATAAGGCATCACCGCGAACGCCGCCGCCTGGGTGAGAAACGCCGCCGCGATCAGCGAGGCAAACGCAGGCCGCCGAAACAGCCCGAGATCAAGCATCGGATGATCCGAGCGCCGCTCAACCACCAAGAACACGATAAATCCGATGAGTCCGGTGAGGAACGACCCGATCGTCACCCCAGCGCCCCAGCCCGAGGTGGAAGCCGAGATCAACCCGTAGGTCAGCGCCCCCGCCGCCACGGTGAACGCCACCGTCCCCGGCACATCGAACCGGCCCGCCCGCGGCGCGCGAGACTCCACGACACCCCGGTAGGTGAACCAGGCAGCGGCAGCACAGATCGGCAGGTTCACCAGGAAGATCCAGTGCCACCCGAGGTGCTCGGTCAGCAGCCCGCCCACGATCGGCCCGGCCGCGGCGGCCGCACCGTTGACCGCTCCCCACACGCCGAACGCGACACCCCGGTCCCGCCCCTGATAGGTCAGATTGAGCAGCGCGGCCGTCGTGGCGTACATCGCCGCGCCGCCGATCCCCTGCACCACCCGGGCGCCGATCAGCGTCGCCGCATCCGGCGCGAACGCACAGATCAACGACGACACCCCAAAGATCAAGAGCCCGATTTGGTACGCGCGGCGGCGCCCGTACCGATCGGCAAGTGATCCGGCGCCGAGGACGAGCGCGGCGAGTGCGAGGGCGTAACCGTCGAGGACCCATTGCAGTTCGCCGGTGCCGGCGCCGAGGCTGGTGGCGATGTCCGGCAGAGCGACCACGACGACGGTGACGTCGACGAGGAGAAGGAACGTGCCGAGGCAAACGGCGACGAGTGGTGACCATTTGTGCATGCGCAGCACTGTGCCGGTCCTGCGGCGGAGAGAGCGACTCAGAACGCAGGAACCGGCGGATCTCGACACCGGTTTACGCTGATCCGATGGAAATCGACACGCTCGACCAGCAGGTGATCCACGCGCTGCGGATCAACGGCCGGGCCGGTTACCGGGAGATCGGCGCGGTACTCGGCGTCTCCGACCAAACCGTGGCCCGGCGGTACCGCAAGCTGCGCGAACAGGCCGGCCTGCGGGTCGTGGCGCTGCCGAATCCGCTGACGCTCGGTCAGGAGATGTGGACGATCCGGCTGCGTACCGCGCCGGATGCGGCGACGACCATCGCCGCGGCGCTCGCGCGCCGCCGCGACACGGTCTGGGTGAGCCTGACCAGCGGCGGGACGGAGATCTCCTGCAGCGTACGCGTACCGGCCACCGCCGACTGGGAGTCGCTGCTGCTGGAGAAGCTCCCGCGTACGCCGCGGCTCGTCTCGGTGACGGCGCACTGCCTGATCCACCAGTTCAGTGGCGGAGCGACCGGCCCGGACGGCCGGGACCAGGCGCTGACCGGCGAGCAGATCGAGGCCCTGACGCCGGAACGGCTGCCCGGTCATCCCCAGCTGACCGATGCCGATCAGACGCTGATCGACGCGCTGGCCAGGGATGGCCGGCTCGGGTACACCGAACTGGCGGCGGCGACCGGGTGGCCGGAGTCCACCGTGCGCCGGCGGCTACGTGACCTGCTGGGCACCGGCGCGCTCTTCTGCGATGTGGAGATCGACCCGGACGCGCTCGGATATCGGGGCCGGGTGATGCTCTGGCTGTCGGTGGCGCCGTCCCGGCTCGCCGAGGTCGGCGCCGCGCTGGCCGCCCACGACGAGGTCGTCTTCGCGGCCGCCACCACGGGGCCGACAAACGTCACCGCCACTGTCGTCTGCCAGGACATGGCCGGCTTCTACCGCTATCTGACCGAAAAGATCGGCCGCCTCGACGGGGTGGAGCGGGTGGAGTCGGCACCGCTGGTCCGCCACGTGAAGCAGGTCGGATCGATCAATTGAAAATTTCGTGTTTCCGATGCAACGGAACCAGGGGTGCCGCGCGTCCTTGATCTACGAGGGCACTCCTCTGCCCCCGGGGCCGTGCCTGGCACGGAGGCGTCGGCGGTACCGATTCGGGCCGCCGCCGCTCCCCGCTCGCTCTCAGCGCCTGCCGCCGAGCAGCTCATGGGCCATCTTTGCCCGGCTCGGGTAACAGAAACCTAGCGGCAGATCATCACCGGATGACCGTCCGGATCGGCGACGTAGGCCATCCGTTCGCCCCACGGCTGGTCGGCGGGCTCGACCAGCACCGGCACCCCCGCCGACCGGAGTTCGCCGATCGCGGTGTCCACGTCGTCGGTGTAGACGCAGAGCTCGAACTGGTGGCCCGCGCGCGGGTGGACCGGCAGCCCGTGCGAGCCGGCCTGACCGTCGCTGACCTGGGCGATCGACACCGTGGCGCCGCTGAGCGAGAGCGAGACGAAATCCCCGAATCGGTACGTCTCGGCGAACCCGAGCAGGTCGCGATAGAAGGCGAGCGACACGTCCAGGTTCTCGGTGTAGACGATCGGGTGGGCATCACGAAACACAGCCATGGGCGAATTGTCGCGCATGCGGGGGTCGTTTCCGCCTGCGTGCATGAACGGCGGTCATGAGCGGTACGCCTCGATCCGGCGGACGATCTCCCCCGCGCCCTGGTTCCACGGCGTGCCGTGGCCGGGCAGCACCCACGTCACGTCCAGCTCGGCGATCCTCGCGAGAGAGGTGGCGGCCTGCGCCGGGTCGTCGGTGAACGGCGCCGGCTGGGGACCGTTCTCGCCGGTCAGCACGTGCCGGGTGGTCAGCGCGTCGCCCACGAAGACCGCGTCGGCAGCCGCCGAGTGGATCGCGATGCTGCCCGGTGAGTGCCCGGGCAGCCCGATGATCCGGGGCGCTCCGGGGAGGTCGAGCACCTGACCGTCTTCGATCGTGGTCACCTGGGTCAGGTACGTGGTCTTGAGGCCGCCTTTGCGGGACGCGTACCAAAAGAAGCTCGTGATCCCACCCAGCTTGACCTTTCCCCAGGTGGGTTTGGTTTTGATCTCGCCGCGGGCGCGTGCGGCATCGGCCGCGTGCACGAAGATCGGCACGTCGTGGTCGCGTCGCAGTCGCTCGGCGAAGCCGAGGTGGTCGGAGTCACCGTGCGTGAGAATGACGCCGCGGATGTCGTCGACGGTGCGGCCCAGGCTTGCCAGTTCACTGATCAGTTCCGGCCATTGGCCGGAGAGGCCGGCGTCGATGAGTGTGACGCCCTCGTCGGTGACGATGAGGTAGACCGCCACGATGTCGCTGCCGATGCGGTGGAGTTGAGGACCCAGCTTCATGATGGCTAAGGTATATAGCTATCATGGCTACGGTCAATAGCTATCGCGGTGGCCTGTGTTCGTTGTGGCCTGTATTCGTATTCGTTGTGGTTCTTATCCTTTGTGGCCCGTAGGGAGCGCTCATGCCGACGCCGGAACGCACGTCGCTCGACGAGATCGTCGGAGCCGCCCGGGAGATCCTGGAGACCGACGGGCTGGCGCGGCTGACGATGCAGGCCGTCGCGGAGCGGGTGGGGGTGCGCGCGCCGTCGCTGTACAAGCGTGTGCGCAACCGGGAGGCGCTGATCCAGCTGGTCGCGTCGGCGTCGGTCGACGACCTGGGCGCGCAGCTGGCCTCGGTTGCTCGGACCGGTGACCCGCGGGCGGATCTGGCGTCGCTGGCACGGGCGTTCCGGGCGTTCGCGCATGCCCGCCCGGCGGCCTACCGGCTGATCATGGCATGGTCGCCGGAGGTGGTGGTCGCGGTCGACACGGAGCAGCTGGCACGAGCGAGCGCTCCGATGATGGAGGTGTCCGCACAGCTGGCAGGCCCGGCTAACGCACTGGAGGCGGCGCGCTTGGTCACGGCCTGGGGGAACGGGTTCATCAGCATGGAGCTGGCGGGCGCGTTCAATCTGGGCGGGGATATCGAGGAGGCTTTCGAGTACGGCATCGAGAGGTTGGCGAGGGCGTTGGCGCTGTAGGCGCGGGGTGTAGGTGCTGGCTCGGTTTGCCCGGTCTGATTTGCCCTGGCCTGGGCTTTCCAGGCCTGGGCCTTCCTGGCCTGGGCCTTCCTGGCCTGGTTTATGTGGCTGGGTAAGCGCGGGCCGGGTCTCGCCTCGAACCCGGCCCGCGCCACGCAGCGGAGCTCCCCCGAACTCGGCCCGCTGCCAAGATTCCACCAGGTAGGCGGCGCGGTGAACACGCAGAACGATATGCAGAACTAGCGATGCCGGGGTAACCGTGCCGACAGCTCTTGCTTCCCGGCCCCCGCCACGCCCGAACTGAGAGCGTTCGTGGCAGGTTCGGCAGGCAGGGGAATTGATTTTCTTATGCTGGAATTTCGGGCTCGGAAACGGCTTGATCGAATGCTTACCGGGCGCTTCGAGGGGCTGGAAGAATTGGGCCATGGGGCAGCAGGGACTGTTCACCAGAGCGGAATTGGCGGCGTGGCGGGACCGAACCGCCAGGCGCAATCATTCGCCCGAGGCTGAGCAATTCCGGCGACAGCACGAGCGCCATCGCGCGTGGGGGGCGCGTGGGGCCTTGAGCGGCGGCATGCCGAGCGCCTGCGTCAAATTCGCGAGGCGGCGAAGGACGCTCTGCCCGCCTCTCCCGCCTCTCCCGCCTCACCCGCCTCACCCGCCTCACCCGCCTCTCCCGCCTCTCCCGCCTCACCCGCCTCACCCGCCTCACCCGCCTCACCCGCCTCACCCGCCTCACCCGCCTCACCCGCCTCACCGGCCTCACCGGCCTCACCGGCCTCACCGGCCTCACCCGGCCCAGCCGATCGACCTGGCGCAGCCGGCCCGCCCGGCCCACCGGGCCCGCCCGACCGAGCAGATCTGGCGGTCATGGGATCGGGTCCAGCTGCAGGGCGCTCTTGCCAGGCGCCCGCGACCTCCGAGCTCGCGACCCTCGAACCCACGACCCCCGAACCCACGACCCCCGAACCCACGGGTTCCCAACCCGCAGGCTCTGAACCTGCCGCCACCGGGCCCACCAGTTCAGGGCCTACCAGCGCCGGGCACACCAGCTCCGGACGCATCGGTGCGGGGCTTGATATCGGTGCGGGGAGGCTATCGATTCTTCATTCTGATAAAGGTTTCACCGCGGCACGTTATTTCGGGAGCCCACGGAGCCCTCCGGCACATCAGCGAGAACCGACATTACCAGTCATGCTCCGCTTTATTCGCCGTTTCAGGCTGCGCGCTTATTCTGCTGAAACGTGCACTAGGCCAGGATTGGAGGATGACCTTCGCGCTGATTCCTGCGGTTCTGCTTGGGGAACTGGCCTTTCGCCCTCTCGCCTTCCTTGAGCCCATGTCCGGCATGGCCGGCGTGGCCGGCGCGGGCGGTGCGGGCGGCGCGGGCGGACTGGCCGGCGCGGGCGGACTGGCGAGCGTGGCGGTTCGGCCGGCCGTGGTCCTGGGCCGGCCACGACAACGGCGCCGGGCTGCCCGTGTGACGGAGCCGGCCGTCACCTACGCCTGCCTGCCCGGGAAACCGGGAGAGCGGCGTGCTTGTCGGCAGTCTTGTAGGTGATTACCGGGACTGTGGTGAGCAGCGGTGTTGCCAGGCCGAAGCTGGTCAGGTCGCCGATTACCTGTTCGATCCGTTGGTAAGCGGTTGGCGCTTCCTCGAACAGCAGCTGACGGTCGCCGCAGACGACGAGGGAGCCGACGGGCGTTCGGCGCAGTTCCTCGACGGTGTGTTTGGCCTTGCCTCGCTTCAGGGCGTCGGATCGGGACATCTTGCGGCCTGCGCCGTGGGCCACCGAGAAGCCCGCGTCGGCGCCGGCGTGCGCGGACACCAGGTAGGACCTGGTGCCTCGGGTGCCGGCGATCAGGACGTCCTGGTTGTCGCCCGGTGCTGCGCCCTTGCGGTGCAGGTAGAGACCGTCGCGGATCTCCACCGCGTTGTGGCAGACGTCGAGGATCGGCTCGCCGATCTCGGCGCCGAGCGCCAACCCGACGCGCTCGGCCAAGGTGCGCCGGTTCAGGCTTCCCCAGCGTACGGCCGTGTCGTGCGATTCGAGATATGCGGTGGGGTCGGCGGCCGGGCCGGCGCCGTGCACTTCGGTGTGCGCTCGCAGGATCCGCTCGCCGAATCCGCGGGAGCCGCTGTGCACGATCAGCACATGGTCACCCGCAGCCAGAGCCGGTGACGCCCGGACAAGCCCGCCGGCATCCGCCGCCGCGGACGCCTGCGGAGGGAAGAACGCTTGCGGTGGCAACGCCTGCGCTGGCAACGCCTGCGGTGGGAACGCCTCGTCCACTCGGGCCAGCTCTACGAAGTGGTTGCCGCGGCCTACCGTTCCGAGGCCCTCCGTATACCCGCCGGGGATCTCGCCCACCGGCTTCACCGGCTCGTCGAGATCAGGGAAGCGTTTGGCCAGGCGTTCCGGGACGACCTTCTTGAGGCGGAACGGAAAAACGGCGATGCCGCAGCCGATGTCCGAGCCGACGAGGAAGGGGTACAGCACCGACGAGAGCATGGCGGCGCCGATCGGGGCGCCCTTGCCGGGGTGCAGGTCGGGCATGCCGGCTACGTGGATCATGCCGTCCAGGGCGGCGACCTGGTGACATTGGGCAACGGCGTCGGACTCGATCCAGCTGGACGGGCCCGCGAAGACTTTCACAGACAAAACGACGATCTTTCTCAGTCAAGGATTGGCACAGGCTGGAGGCAGATCGTCAGTACGTCATGTCGATCATTGTTGGCCCAGTTCACAACGGCGGCAACGGAATTTCCGCCGTGTTACATATCGCGGCAGCATGTACTCAGTGGGATTACCGGCAGGTAACGAGCGGCGAGATCTTAACCACATCGATCTATGTGTGAACGATCCCACACCCCAGGGAGCACTCACGTGAAAGTTTCGCTTCTCTTCGCCTCGATCGCCGCGGCCGTGACAGTGCTGGTCGCACCTACGCAGGCCCTCGCCGCCAACCCGTACGAGCGGGGACCCGCACCCACGAACGCCAGCATCGAAGCGTCACGCGGCACGTACGCCGTCTCGCAGACCACGGTGGCCCGCCAGAGCGGCTTCGGCGGCGGCACCATCTACTACCCGACCAGCACCGCGGACGGCACGTTCGGCGCGGTCGCCATCTCTCCCGGATTCACCGCGACCCAGTCGAGCGTCGCCTGGCTCGGCCCCAGGCTCGCCTCGCAGGGCTTCGTGGTGATCACGATCAACACGCTGAGCACCCTGGACCAGCCGGACAGCCGCGGCACCCAGCTGCTCTCCGCGCTCGACTACCTCACCGGGACCAGTTCGGTGCGTACGCGCATCGACGCCACCCGGCTCGGCGTGATGGGCCACTCGATGGGCGGCGGCGGCAGTCTCGCGGCGGCACGCACCCGTCCGGCGTTGCAGGCGGCCGTGCCGCTGACCCCGTGGCACGGGACCAAATCGTGGACCACGGTACGCGTGCCCACCATGATCATCGGTGCGGAGAACGACACCGTCGCACCGGTCGCGTCGCACTCGGAGCCGTTCTACACCAGCTTGACCAGTGTGCCGGACAAGGCGTACCTGGAGGTCAACAACGCCACGCACTCGGCGCCGACCGAGGGCGGCAACGTCACGGTCGCGAAGTACGCGCTGTCGTGGATCAAGCGCTTCATCGACAACGACACCCGGTACGACCAGTTCCTCTGCCCGGCCCCGTCCGGTTCCACGATCCAGGAGTACCGCGCCACCTGTCCGCACGCGTAGCCCGTACCCCAGAAATGTGAACGGCCCGGCGGCGCCTCGCCCAGAGGGAGCCGCCGGGCCGTGCCGTCAGTCCAGCAGCCACTGATGCAGCTGCGTGCCGAACGGTGTCAGCGCCCCCGCCGTCAGCACCACCCACGCCCCGGTGCTCTTGAGCAGCCCGCGCAACGTCTCCCGATCGCCCACCTGCCAGGTGTGCATGAGCATCCCGAGTCCGAAAAAGATCGTCACGAACGCCACCGGATAGATGAAGTAGGCGACGAACATCCCCGGCACGAACCCGTAGACCAGCGGCGCTCCGGGCAGCGAGTCCTTCGGGTCGCCGAGCCGCTCCAGCCCCGGATCGACCACCGCGCCGAGATCACCGGCACGCAGCGCGGCCAGCAACAGCACGCCGAAACTGCTGATCAGGCACGCCACGAGCAATGTCCACTGTGCCCACACGAGAACGCGGCCACCGGCCGACCGTTGATCCACGGCGCGCAATCTATCCAACGATGATCTTCAGAAGAGCGTGAGGGGTGCTTCCGGTTCCGGCAGCGGCAACGGGTCGGGCAGCGGCTCCAGCTCCGGCACGAGCGCCCGCACCTCGGCATGGAATCGCCGGCACAATTCCGGCGCGTCGGCATTGTCGGGAGTGTGCACGAAAACGGTCGGCGCGCGCCCCTCACGCAACCATTCCGCGGTTGTTCTCACCCATTTCTGCCAGCCTTCGATCGTACGATCGGAATCGTCTCGTCCCAGATAGCGCACGATGGGTCGTGCCGTTGTCGCATGCTCGCGAAGCGGCATGCGGGGCTTCTTCGTCCAGGCGTCGCGCTCGGCGTCGCTGGTCGGCGGGCTGGCGAAGAACGTGGTCGTGTCGAAAGGGACCCATTCCGCATCGACGACGGTCAGCATTTCCTCGAGCCTTCGCGGGTCGGCGAAGAATTCCGGGTGGCGCACTTCGACGGCCCAGCGATGCCCTGCGGGCATTCGCCGCAGGAATCGGTACAGGTCGTGCAGATCTTGCGGTCCGAATGCGCCGGGCAATTGGATCCAGAGCGCTTGGGTACGATCCTTGAGCGGCTCGATCGCGTCGAAGAACGCGGCAAGCGGCTCGTCAGCGTCGATCAGCCGGCGCTCATGCGTCACTATCTTCGGAATTTTCAACACAAATCCGAAATCATCGGGCGCGTGTGCGGCCCAGCTCTCCACTGTCTCCCGGGTCGGGATCGCATAGAACGTCGTGTTGCCCTCAACGGCGTTGCACCAGCTCGCATAGGCGCGAAGCCGCTCACCGGGCGTCGCCGGGTGCGGCTGGAACCGCCCCTGCCACGACTTGAGACTCCACATGGCACAGCCGACGCGCAGCCTCATCGGAGGAGAGCCTTCGTCAGCTTGTCTCATCCGAGCAGGACCTTCGTCAGCTTGTCTCATCCGAGCGGGACCTTCGTCAACTCGCCTCATTCGAGCAGGGCCTTTGTCAGCTCGTCGGGCCGGCTCAGCGGGTTGAGGTGTCCGCCGGGGAGGCGTTCGACGTCGAGGCCGAGCCGGTCCCGGGCGACCCGGGCCTGGAACTCCGCCGGGAAGAATCGGTCATCGGCGCCGGCGAGGACCCGGGTCGGCACGTCCGGCCAGGCGGGCAGCGGCCAGGCCAGCCCGAACGCGGCGCCGGACTGCGGCCGTCCGTGCGCGATGGCGTAATCGGTCAGGTCCTGCGGCACGTCGTGGAAGAAGTAGACACCGAGGTCGAACGCGGCGTCCGGGTCGCGGCCCGCCGCCCGGTCGTTGTCGCGGCGGGCCTGCTCCTGGCCGGTGTTCGCCCACCAGTCGCCGCCGGTCTCGCCGGGGGCGGGGATCATGGCGTTGACCAGGATGATCTTCGAGACGGGGAGCCGGTCGCAGGTCAGCGGTGCGCTCAGGCCGCCCAGCGACTGCGCCACGAGAACCACATCATCGGCGGCGCCGGCTGATGCGACGATCAGATCGGCGTAGTCGCGCAGGCCTGCGGTCTCGTCATCGGCGGGCAGGTCGACGGCGATCGCGTCGTGACCGGCGGCGTGCAGGCGGGCGACGACCAGGTGCCAGATCCAGCCACTGCCACCGGCGCCGGGAACCAGGACGAACATGCGACCCATGCTATTTCACGCCCCGATGCCAGGAGCACACCGTGCGCCCGGGTCCAGGCGAGACGACAGCACACCGTGCGCCCGGGTCCAGGCGAGACGACAGCACACCGTGCGCCCGGGTCCAGGCGAGACGACAGCACACCGTGCGCCCCGACCCACCCGAAACGAAAGCGCACCGTGGGCCCGGGTCCAGGCGAGACGACAGCACACCGTGCGCCCCGGTCGCGCCGGCACTAACCCCGGCACACCCCGTAATCAGCCGCGCTTGACGATTCCCGTGGACGCCCTCGCCACCAATGCCGGCACGAAAGTCGCCTGCTCGTGCACATGATCCGGGTTGCTCGCCTCGTCCAGCACCAGCCGCGCCGCCGTGCGGCCCAGCTCCTGCCGGGGCTGTCGCACCGATGTCAGCGGAACCGCGGCGGCCGCAGCGAAATCGATGTCGTCGAACCCGACGATCGCCAGATCGTCCGGCACCCGCAGCCCCGCCGTGACCGCGTGCTGCAACAACCCGAGCGCCAGCAGATCGTTGGCGCAGAACGCCGCAGTGGGCCGCCGCCGGCTGGGCAGGCCGGCCAGCCGCTCCCCCGCCGAGCGCCCCTCACTCACGGTCAGCGCCTCGGTCGGCAGGTTGATCAGGTCCTCAGCCGGCAGCCCGAACTCCGCCCACACCTCCCGGGCGCCCTGCAAGCGTTCCCGCACCTGCCCGATGCTGCCCGGCCCACCTACGAACGCGACCCGCTGATGACCGCGATCGATCAGGTGCTCGACGGCGATCCGGCCACCGAGCACGTCGTCCACCGACACCGAGCAGTGGTCGCCGGCCCGGCTCAGCCGATCGACCATGACGAACGGGATCCCGCGCTGCCCCACCTCGGCGAGGTGCGGCGCGTCCGGGTCGGCCGGGGTGATCAGGATGCCCTGTACCCGCTGCTGCACGAGCCGGTCGAGATGTTTCGCCTCGCGGTCGCCGCGGCCGCTGCTGTTGCAGACGAACAGTGACAGGTCGGCGTCCTCAGCGGCGGTCTCGATGCCCTCGGCCACGTCGTGGAAGAACGGGTTGCCGCCGTCGAGCATGACGTACGCCAACGCCCGGCTGGTCCCGGCCCGCAGCTGGCGGGCCGACTCGTTGCGGACAAAACCCAGCTCGGCCATGGCGCGCTCGACCCGCTCGCGCGTCGTGGTGCTGACCACGGCGGGGCGGTTGAGCACGTTCGACACCGTGCCGAGCGAAACACCGGCGGCCGCGGCGACGTCCTTGACCGAGGGGGCGCGGCCGTTGCGGGTCAACGGTGGACCTTTCGCCGAGATGGATATTGCACATCGAGTGAACCACCGGAACTGAAACATTTCAACCGGCTGAGCACCCGCGTGTCGAATCCCTGCCCGGCCTGGTGTACCGGCCTGCACACCATAAATGCAGATGACCATCCCACCGGCCGCGACCCGCGCCGGAGAACCCGCGAACTTCAGCCGGGCACGCGCCAGTGATCAAGCGACCGTCTCGGCCAGCCGTTTGAAATTCAGCAGTTGACGCCGCGCCATCACCAGGTCACCGACCGACAGCGCCGGCGCCGCCCACCGGTTACCCTGCATGACCACCTTGAGCAACAGCCGGGTGGCCCCGTCCGGCTCGTCCACCAGCACATACGACATGTAGGCATCCATGATCGTCCCGGTCAGCTGCCGTCCGGGCTCGACCGAGACGATCCGGCCCTGCGGCCGCCCACCGGTCATGGTGAACGCCTCACCGACCCGCGGCTCGGCAAGCCCCACCAGCCGCCGCGGTGATCGCCGCCCGAGGTTGTCCAGCCAGTCGTAGGAGTACGGCGCGATCCGCACCTGCCCCACCCACGGCCACACCACGCCGGCGCCGGCCGCGACCCGCACACCACGCCAGACCTGGATAGCGGGCGCCTCGACGAACGCGTCGCACGGATAGACCCGCCCGACATCCCCGTCCTCCACACCCCACCGGTCCCCGATCACCCGCACACCTCACCCGATCCGGAGCCCACCGCGCCGCCCCGCCCGCGGCACTCACCCTCAGCGCGCGCCTTCCGCTCCTTTTTGGTACGAGTTGACGCATGGCAATGATGGCGCAGATCTCGCTCGGGGTGACCGACCCGGAGCGTGCCGGTACGTTCTGGGCGCAGGCCCTCGGATATGTTCGCCGGGCGCCCCGCTGGCCGGGTGACGAATGGATCGTGATCGAGCCGCCACCCGGCGAACCGGGTGCCCCGATCGCGATGGACACCAGCGGAAGCCCGGCGGAGCCGTTTCCCCGCATCCACCTCGACCTGCAAACCGACGACCTTGACGCCGAGGTCGCCCGTCTGCTGACGCTGGGCGCCGGCCACGTCGACTGGCCGTACTACCCGCAACCGGGCGAGCGGCACCCCGACGAGCTCCGTTACGTGGTGCTGGCCGACACCGAGGGCAACCGCTTCTGCGTGGCAGGTCACCGACGTGCAAGTGTGCGCTAACGCGTACAAAACAGGGGCGAAAGCAACCGTCCATGATGGACCGGCGGGTGGTGGTCACTGGCGCGTGATCATGCGGACACAGCGACGACACAGATGGCTCCAAGAGTGGCGATCATGGCTGCCACCCCTCCTACGGACGCCGAGCTGGACATCATGATCCGGGCTCGTCTCGCGTCTCTCGGCATAAACCTGGACCAGCTACCGCCCGGCACGACCGCCGACCCGGAGACCGGGTCGCCTGGCCGGGATTCCGTTCTTGCCTCGCTGCGATCGTTCGTGCGGGGCAGTGTCACCACTCTCGCGTCGTTCCAGATGCCCGCGCCCGCCGGTAGCGACCCGGCGCACGCGGCAGCGCTGTCGCAGCAGCCGGCGCCGATGCTCTATCCCTCGATCAGTACGGAGTGGCGCCGATGACCGCAGTGAACCGGCGGGTCTTCCTGGCCCGCACCGCGGCCATCACCGCGGCAGCCGCGACCGGTGCGGCTGCACTGCCCGCCGCC
The DNA here is from genome assembly GCF_050955685.1 of Actinoplanes sp. CA-015351. Lineage (NCBI taxonomy): Bacteria > Bacillati > Actinomycetota > Actinomycetes > Micromonosporales > Micromonosporaceae > Actinoplanes > Actinoplanes sp. CA-015351. The sequence goes on along the minus strand of NZ_CP192102.1, from coordinate 3,045,234 downwards.
GCGCAGGCCTGGTCCGGCAAATCGCCGAAGTTCGGTGACGACGCCTATGTCGCCCCGCGCGCCGAGGCCCGCACGGACCTGACCGAGCTGACCGTCGCCGAGGCGGCCTGGATGATCCGGTACGGCAAGCTGAAGCCGGCCGCGATCGTTGAGGCGTACCTCGCCCGGATCAGCTCCTACGACGCGGTCTACCAGGCGTTCAACACGGTTCTGGCCGACGAGGCACTAGCGGCGGCCGTCGCCGCGGGCAAGAAGAAGCAGGCCACACCGCTGCACGGCATCCCGCTCGCGATCAAGGACAACTACTGGACCAAGGGTGTGCGGACCACCGCGAACTCGTACCTGTTCCAGGATTTCGTCCCGCCGTATGACGCCACAGCGGTGGCCAAGCTGAAGTCGGCCGGGGCGATCGTGCTCGGCAAGACCCAGATGGGTCCCCTCGCGACGACCCGCGCGACCACCCCGGCCGGCAAGATCACCACGGTGAACGCGTGGACACCGGCGAACCCGGCCACCGATCCGGGTGGCTCGTCGACCGGCACCGCCACCTCGGTTGCCAGCCGGATGGCCGCGTCCGGAACCGGGACACAGACCGGCGGCTCGATCACCGCGCCGTCGAACGCGCAGAACCTCACCGGTCTCAAACCGACGATGGGACGAGTGTCGCTGGCCGGGATCATCCCGCTCAGCTACACCCGCGACCACCCGGGACCGCTCGCCCGCAACGCCAAGGACGCGGCGATCATGCTGACCGCGATGGCAGGCGAGGACCCGGCGGATCCGCGTACCCAAGGCCTTCCCGACCTGCCGGACCTGATCGCGGCGGCGACCCCGGTGGTGTCCAAGGGCAAGTGCCGGGTACGCCGTCGCGTCCGCGTCGGTGTACTGCCCGGATATGCGTCGATCCCGGCCCGGGTGGAGTTCCTGGCGAAATTGGACACCATCGACGGCATCTCCCTCGTCGACGTCCCGTTCCCCGATCAGTGGGATCTGCTCACCGGCAACGACTTCAACAACGTACGCCTGCCGGAGCGCAGCGAGCCGTTCATGCCGTACCTGCGCAACGACCTGCGCGGCTTCGGCGTCTCGGTGACCGGCTGGCTGCAGGGCGCGCTGCTGGGTGCGAACGAGTTCATCACCGGCCAGCGGGCCAAGCTCCTGCTGCTGGAACGCGTCCTCGACCAGGTCTTCGAGAAGTGCGACGTGGTGGTGCAGACCAGCCCCGTCCCGTTCGACATCCTGGGCCTTCCGGAGATCGGTTTCCCGATCGGCTTCACCGCCGCCGGCGTCCCGATCGGCACGATCCTGGGCGGCGCGCCCTATGAGGAGGACCAGCTGTTGTCGGTGGTGGCCGCCTACCAGGCCGTCACCGATTGGCACTGGAAGCGCCCCGCCGATCCGGTCGCGCCGGTGGCAGCGGCCCGCTCCCTGAAGACCTCCGACGACCGGGGCACGCTCACCGCCGACGACGTACTGGAGCAGATGCAGTAGCAACTCACTCGTGGCGGCCCGGTCCGGCTCTCCGCCGGCCCGGGCCCCTCCGTGATTGCCACTCGCCATTTGCGGTTCCACCCGGCGACCGGGCTCGTCGCTTGACAACTGGTGACGCTGCGGATCCGCCAGACCGACGCGGTTTCCCGGGACAGACCGCGATCAGCCACGACGCAAGATTCACCGCCATGCCGGGCGCTGACGCCCTCCGCCGCAGACACCCATGCCGCGCCGCGCTCTGCCCCGCCCCACGCCGCGCTGCCCTGCCCCGCCCCGCGCGGCGTCGCCCTGCCCCGCCCTGCCCGGCCCGGCTCGGCTCGGCTCGGCCCGGCTCGGCTCGGCTCGGCTCGGCTCGGTCTGGATCTTGTGGACTTCTCCGCAAACGGCTCCGCACAACTTCACAAGATCGAAAAGGCCCCGGCCGATCTTGTGGAGTTGTGCGCAAACGGTTCGCCGAACTCCACAAGATCGGCGAAGCACGGCGTCGCCATGTCACCACGTCGCCGCGTCACCACGTCGCCACGTCGCCGCGTCGCCACGTCACCGCGTCACCACGTCACCACGTCGCCGCGTCGCCACGTCACCACGTCGCCGCGTCGCCGCGTCGTGAAGCACCGCGCCAGAGAATCACTCACGATTGCCGACAGGGCCGCGTCGGCATATGGCCCTGGGGGGAGCGATTGCTGCGAAAGGCCCTTGGTCTCGTCATTCGGTGAAGGTCAGGCCCCTGTCGGAGAGGGCTTCGGTGAGGATTTTGATCGCCTTCGGGCCTACGCCGTGCAGGGACAGCAGGTCGCGGCGGCTGTGGGTGGAGACCTGGGCCAGGGTGGTGATGCCGGCGGCCAGGAACGCGCTGGTGGCCGAGCGGCCGAGCGGGGGCAGGTCGCCGATCTGGGCCGGGGCGTCGCGGGTGCTCATCCGGCCACGGTAGGGCCAGGCTCGGTCCGACTCGGCGCGCAGGTGGCGGTGCCACCATCGGCGTACCCATGAGGTCAGCAGGATGGCGGCCGGGGCAAGGAAACAGACGGCTATCAGCGTGCCCATGAGGCGGACGGTAGGTACAGGATCGCCCGGACCGCGTCACACCAGGGTTCGACCTGGCGGTGGTACCTGGGAGCTACCACGCCCGCCCGGGAGGATGACAGCAATTTCACCCGTTCCGATGCCGGGCACACGTGGACTCCGGGCATGGCGATACTGGAGAGTCGTCATTTGAAGCGGAGGTCTGATGGACGAGTACAACCCCGGGGCAGCTCCTTCGGTGGCCCGGCTCCTGCTGGAGCTTCGCGGCCGGACCACCGTCGATGTGCGCACGGTCGGCCGCGCCCTGCAGGTGCGGCCACAGGGCGCCACCGGTGTCGCGGTGTACATCCATCCGGGTGGCGTCGACGTCGCCGTGGACCCTGAGCGGGCCAACGAGGTGGCGCTGTCGATGCCGGGCGCGTACGTGCGCGACCCGGACGACCCGAACACGGTCGTGACTCTGGAGGCGGACCTGATCGACGAGAACTACGACGTCCTGCTGGCGACCGCGGTGGATGCCGTGGAGCTGCGCAAGACGACGGTCAAGCCGGTCAAGGCGACCCGGGCCAAGGCCGCAGCCGCGCCGAAGGCACCCAGGGCGGCGAAGGCCACCACGACTAAGCGCGCTCCGGCGAAGGTGGAGGTGGAACGCCCCCGCTGCCCGAAATGCCGTCAGTACGAACTGCTGGCCAGCGGCGAGTGCCCGTCCGGCTACTGCTGACAGCGCAGCCGCCGCCCGCCCGCGCCGCCCGCCCGCGCCAACGGCTCGCCCGCTCGCGCCAACCGCCCGCGAATCTTGAGCGATTCTCCACCCCAGGAGGGCAGAAGTCGCTCAAGATCCGCGAGGCGACGGGCGGCGGGCGCCGCGGCAGGGCAGCGACGGGGCGGCAGGCGGCGGGGCGGCGGCGGCGCGGGGCGGGGCGGCGGAGCGGCGGCGGGACGGCGGCGGGGCGGCAGCGCGGCGGGGCGGCTGGTGCTCATACCGTGCGGGTGATCCGTGGCGGCTGTGTGGCTGGTGTGATGGAGGGATGACGGCTACCGCGACGGCTGTGTTCCTGGCGGTGGTCGGCGCGCGTTTTCTCGTGCCGCTGCTGATTCCCCGGTTCCCGCTGCCGGCGATCGTCGCGGCGCTGGTCCTGGACGCCGTCGACCAGACCGTCTTCCAGTCGTTCGGGTTCGACCCGCCCGGTTACCAGGGTTACGACAAGGCGATGGACGTCTACTACCTGGCGATCGCCTATCTGTCGACGATGCGGAACTGGAGCAGCCGTCCGGCCGTACAGGTGGCACGATTTTTGTATTTTTACCGTCTTGCCGGGGTGGTGGCGTTCGAGCTGGCCGAGGCGCGCTGGCTGCTGATGGTCTTCCCGAACACGTTCGAGTACTTTTTTATCGCCTACGAGGCGTATCGGTTGTGCTGGGACCCCGCACGGGTGACATTGCGGAATTGGATCCTCGCGGCCGCCGGCATCTGGATCTTCGTGAAGCTGCCGCAGGAGTGGTGGATCCACGTCGCCAAGCTCGACTTCACCGACATGGTCGAGGACGTGCCCTGGTTCGGCCCGGCGGTCGCGGCCGGTGTGGTGCTGCTCTGCCTGGCGTACTGGTTCGTGGTCCGGCCAGGCCAGCCGGCACCGGACTGGTCCTGGCACGTCGCCGCCGACCCGCTGCCGCACGAGGCGCTGACCATCGCCGGCCGTGACCGCTGGACCGCCGCCCACGGCCGGTTGTGGTCGGCCGGCACGCTGGAGAAGGTGACGTTGGTCAGCCTGATCTGGATCATCTATGCCCAGGTGCTGCCCAGTGCCACGTTCAGCAACGTCCAGCGGATCGTGGTCACCACCGCCTTCGTGGTGACGAACGCCGCGATCAGCCTCTGGTCGGCCCGCGCGGCCCGCAGCGTGGAGAGCGCGCTGACCGCGTTCGGCGCCCGCGCCCTGATGAACGTCGTCCTGGTCTGGCTCGCCGACTGGCTGCTACCTCGCGGCGGCGGCGACCTCGATCCGGCTGTCGCCCTCTTCTTCGTCCTGCTGCTGAGTCTGATCACGCTGCTCGACGACCGATACCGCCCGGTCTACGAGATCCGCTTCCGTATCCTCGCGAAGGCTTCTCGCTGACGCCGCACGACATAGCGAAGGCTTCTCGCAGACGCCGCACAACATAGCGAAGGCTTCTCGCAGACGCCGCACAACATAGCGAAGGCTTCTCGCAGACGCCGCACAACATATCGAGGACCGTCCGCGTCAGACACGGTGGAGGCGATGGATGGAATTCGAGGAGTTCGCGACAGCCCGGCTGCCGGCGCTGTCGCGATATGCGGTCCTGCTCTGCGGTGACCGGGAACAAGCACGCGACATGGTGCAGGAAGTGCTCGCCCGAGCCTTCCTGAAGTGGCGTCGAATAGCGACCGCCGACGATCCCTACGCCTACGTGCGCCGGATGCTGACCAACGAGTACCTGTCCTGGCTGCGCCGGCGACGGTTACCGACAGTGCCGGTCGACCACGACACACTGCCCGCGCCGCAGCGTTCGGACAACGGCGACGAGCTGTGGAAACTGCTCGGCGCCCTGCCACGCCAGCAGCGGGCGGTGATCGTCCTGCGTTACTACGAAGGGCTCACCGATCTTGAGATCGCGGACGTTCTGGGCTGCCGGCCCGGAACCGTCCGCGGTTACGCCAGCCGGGCGCTGACCGCCCTGCGCATCGAGCTCACCGAAGTTGGGGTGCTGTCATGACGACCGTTTCTGATCTGCGCCGCGCCCTGGACGACCACTCCGCCGACGCGATTCTGGATGTCGCCGTGGTCGCGGCGGCACGATCGCGCGGGTTGCGCTTGCGGCGCCGCCGCCGGCTCCTTTCCGTGGGTACGGCCGGAGCGCTGGCACTGGTCGCCGGACTGCTGCCTGTCCTGCGAGTCCGGACGGAGCCACCGAAGCCGCCGCTCGTCGTCGCGAGCCCGGCGTACCGCACGCCGGCACAGCTCGGCATCACCGTCGTCGGCGGCTCCGATTACGTGATCACCGAAGCGTCCGCCCAGGCCGGGCAGCAAACGGCGGAGATCCGGCACAAGGCGACCGCGACGGCCGAGGACCCGAGCGCCCGGTCGATCAACAACGGCGCCGACGTGGTCGTCCACGATCCCGGGCTGTTCGACCCGTCCGCGCTGCTCCAGGGCAAGCAGGGCGTCCTGCCCGGCCGGTCGGTGATCTACAGCCTGGCTGATCCGCCGATGGTCGGCTGGCAGGAGCCGTCCGGCGCCTGGGTGGTGGCGACCGGCCCCCGCGGCGCTCTGCAGCAGGTGCTCAAGGTCGCGGCCGACGTCCGGATGACGACGCCGGCGGTGCCGCCGATGCCGTTCCGGTTCGGCTGGGTTCCGGGTGTGCTGGCCCTCGACCGCGCCTCGACACGATTCGCGTCGGCGCAGGTGGGCTTCGGTTACGCGCTGACGGTTTCGGCGCAACAGTCGGACGACCCGGCGGGGGTGATCTCGGGGAAGAAGTTGCCGAAGCCGGTGACGGTCGCCGGCCGTCAGACGTGGTACTTCGAAGACGCGGACGACAACCCGGGCGGCACCCTGATCGTTGCCGCCGGTGACTGCCTGGTGCAGCTCGCGGCCCGCGACCGGTCCACGGTTCCCGTCGCTGACGTACGGCACATGGTCGAGGCCATGGATTTCGCCACGTGTGCCGACCCTGCCACCTGGGGGCCGCCGATGTGAGCAGGACGGGGCGGCGGGTGGGCTTTGGGCGTACCCAATTAGGGTTTTGACTCATGGGGTTGTTCGCCGAGAAGGGTGACGCGCGGGCGCGGGCCGAGCGGGCTCGGGGCAGGGCAGCGCAGGCCGGGATCGATGTGGCAGGCGCGCTCGCGGTGGGGCACATGGTCGACGGTGGGGCGAGTGTCTATCTGCTCGTCTTCCCGGATCGGCTGGAGCTGGTGAGCACCGGGCAGATGGGGTTTCGCACCGGGGCCGGGCGGTCGGTGATCGCACTCGGTGACATCTCGGGCGTGTCCGTGCGGGACGGGCTGATTCGCGGAGTGCTGCTGGTCGCGCTGGGTGGGAACACGGTCGAGTTCAGCACCGACAAGGCCCTCGCCGGGCATCTGTGCCAGGTCATCGAGGAACGGCTGGCCGCCGGGCCGGTGGAGAACCCGCTGCTGCGCAACCTGGCCGAGCTGCACGCGGCGGGGCTGCTCACCGACGCGGAATATGAGGAGAAGCGCGCGGGGCTGCTGTGATTACATGCTTACACCATTACTAGCCTTCGTTCTAAGGTGGACGCATGACTGTCGAATACATCCGGTATCGGATCTCCGGGGACACTGAGGCATTCGAGCAGGCCTATGCCCGCGCGGCCCGATTTCTCGCGCGGGCGCCGCAGTGTGCCGGCTACGAGCTGAGCCGCTGCGCCGACGAGCCGTCCGCCTACATCCTGCGCATCACCTGGACGTCGGCGGACGACCTTCTCAAGGGTTTCCGCGGCGGTGACCTCTTCCCCGGATTCCTGGCGGAGATCCGTGGATACATCGAGGCCATCGAGGAGATGCGCCATTACGAGCCGACTTCGGTACGCGGCACCGGGGCCGCCGTGCCGACGCTGTACGAGTGGGGCGGCGGCGCCGAGGCGTTCGAGCGGCTGACCGAGCGGTTCTACGAGAAGGTGGTGGCCGACGACGTCGTCGGGCCGCTGTTCGCGCACATGGACTCGGCACACCCGCGGTTCGTCGCGATGTGGCTCGGTGAGGTGTTCGGCGGGCCTGCGCGGTACACCGAGGAGCGTGGCGGTTACCCGCACATGCTCGGCCACCACCTCGGCAAGGCGATCACCGAGCCGCAGCGGCGGCGCTGGGTGAGCCTGCTCGCCGACGCGGCCGACGACGTCGGGCTGCCGGACGACCCCGAGTTCCGGGCCGCGTTCATGGGATACATCGAATGGGGCACCCGGCTGGCCGTGTCCAACTCGCAGCCGGGCGCCACGCCGCCGGGGCAGGCGCCGGTGCCGCACTGGGGATGGGGTGTGGCACCGCCGTACCTGGGTTGAGGTTCCCGGCTCAGTTCCCCGAAGGGCCAGACGATAGGAAAGTCGTGGCTCAGCGTCCCGGTCTGGTGGGAAACCTCAGCGTCCGCACCAATCTCGCCCTGCTCGTCGCTCTCACCGGCATCGTCGCCATTCTGGTCGGCGCGATCAGCCTGGTCCGGATGTCGCAGGTCGCCGACAGCGGCCACAACATCTACACCGAGGCGCTGCTGCCCTCCAAGGAGGTCGCGACAATCCGGGAGCAGGTGTGGGTCTACCGGTTCGAGGTGCTCAGCTCCGCGACCGCCACCACCACCGCGTTGCAGACCGACGCGTCGGCGCGCGCCGAGGCGGCGCAGTCCGCGATCGAGGCCGCCGTCGGCTCCTACAGCAGCCGCGACCTCGACACCGAGCAGCGCACCGCTATCGACGGGTTCAGCACCGCCTGGACCGAGTACGGCGAGCTGCGGGACAAGGCCGGGGAACTTCAGGCCGCCGGTGACCTCGCCGGATTCGACAAGATCCGCGCCACCGACCTGCCGGCGAAGGTCACCGAGGCGCTCACCAGCCTCGAAGCCCTCGACACCGCCAGCGACGCGGTCGCCACCGACGCCCTCAACTCGGCCGACGAAGAGTACTCGTCCGCCCGCGTCATGATCATCGCCGTGCTGGTGGCCGGCCTGATCGTCGCGGCCGCGCTCGCCTTCCTCATCGCCAACAGCGTGATCCGGCCGCTGCGGCAGTTCCGCGACGTGCTGCACGCCGTCGCCGACGGCGACCTCACCCGCCGCGCCGAGATCAACAACCGGAACGAGTTCGGCGACATGAGCTCGGCGCTCAACCAGGCCACCGAGCAGATGCGTACGGCCGTCGGCACTCTTGCCGCCAGCGGAAACGCCCTGGCCGGCCGGGCCGGCGAACTCCAGGTCGCGTCACGCAGCCTGGCCGGCGGAGCGGACCGCACCTCCGGCGAGGTCAACCACATCGGCGGGGCGGTCACCGAGGTCAACTCCCGGGTCGGCGCGGTCGCCACCGGCGCCGAGGAGATGGGCGCCGCGATTCGCGAGATCGCCGTGTCGGCCGCCGAGGCCGCCAGCGTCGCGCAGGAAGCGGTGATCGCGTCCAGCACCGCCGAAGATCTGATGGCCCGGCTGGGCCGGTCGTCCGCCGAGATCGGCGACGTGGTCAAGGTGATCACCGCGATCGCCGAGCAGACCAACCTGCTCGCGCTGAACGCCACCATCGAGGCCGCCCGCGCCGGCGAGAGCGGCAAGGGGTTCGCCGTGGTCGCCGGCGAGGTCAAGGACCTCGCCCAGGAGACCACGAAGGCCACCGAGGACATCAGCAAGCGGGTCGCTGCCATTCAGGCGGACACCAGCACCGCCGTCGACTCGATCTCGCAGATCGGCGAGATCATCGGGCGGATCAACGAGTTCCAGACGACGATCGCCTCGGCCGTCGAGGAGCAGAGCGCTGTCACCAGCGGGATGGCGTCCGACCTGAGCGCGGCCGCCGACGGCGCCAACCAGATCGGTGACGGCATCAGCCAGGTCGTCGACGTGGCGGAGGAGAACCGCAAGGGCGCTTACGCGACGCACGAGGCGGCGGCTGAGCTGACCCGACTGTCGGATGATCTTCAGGGATTGGTGCGGACGTTCAAGTACTGATTTCCGAGATCTGACCGCGTGCCCCCGTGGCCGCGGTCACATCTCCCCTCACTGCCTGGTCAGTTCCGGCTTGAAGCGTTCGCGGGCGGCTTGCCTGGACACTTCACCGGTGTGGTCGCTCGGTCCGGGTTCGTCGTCGTCGACGTCGCCGGCCAGCGGGGACAGCGCCGCCAGAATGATCAGGGATGCGATCGGCAGCATGTCCAGGTTCACCGTGATCGCGGCGATGCCGGCGCCGAACAGCAGCGGGCTCCAGACCGGCATCCGGCGTACCGCGACCATCAGGCCGAGCAGCACCAGCATCCCGAGCGGGAAGAGCGCCGCACCACCGGTTCGCAGGACGTCCGGAAGCGGGGCCGCCTCGCGGAAATTGTCCGACAGGTCGCCGGTGATCACCCAGAGGAAGCAGCCGATGCCGAACAGCGCGGTCGCCGCAGCGACCGTACCGACCCGGTGCGCCCACTGCGGAACCGCCGGGCGGATCGCGACGGCAAGCACCCCGAACACCACCATGGCGGCGAAGAACGCCAGGTGCCCGGCGTCCCAGGCCAGGCCGCTGCCCCCATCTCCCGAGGCCCGATCTCCGGCGGCCCGATCTCCGGCGGCATCGTCGAAGAACCGCAGCACGCCGTAGCCGAACAATAGTGCCGGCGCGGCGATCGCGGCCCGGCGAACGGTGACGCTTTTCGATGACATGAGCTGACGGTATGGCTCAGGTTCCACTCCGGTGCTCCGGTGCAATCCCTGCCCGTCCCCGGATTCCGCCCTCGGGGACCACCCGCACACCCTCTAAGGCATCCTAGGAACCTAGATTGAAACGATGTGGGCTGCATGACAGCTTCGGCGCCGGGGTCTCGGATACGTTCACATCGCCGGACGAATCGGAACAGGAACGGGCGACACCCCATGACGCTTCCCGCTGACAGCCACGTGCACAGTGAGTTCTCCTGGGACGCCCCACGGGGCGCCATGGAGAAGACGTGCGCGCGCGCCGCCGAACTCGGCCTCCCGGTGATCGCGTTCACCGAACACCTCGACCACACCGCATGGCCGGCGCCGACCGACGGCCCGTACGCGAACCTGAGTGAAGTCGCCGGCCCGGACGGCCTGGTCACTCCCCCGCCGTTCGACGTCGACGGATATCTCGCGACCGTCGAACGCTGCCGGGATCAGTTCCCCACGCTGCGCATCCTCACCGGACTGGAGCTCGGCGAACCGCACTGGCACGCCGACGCGATCGCCAAGGTCCTCGCGGCCGGCCCGTTCGAGCGGGTGATCGGCTCGCTGCACTGCCTGCCGCACAACGGCGGGTACGCGGAACCGTTCGGCATCTACCCGGACCGGCCCGCCGCCGAGGTGGTCCGCGAGTACCTCCTGGAGATCCCGAACGTGGTCGCCGGCAGCGACGTGTTCGAGATCCTGACGCACATCGACTACCCGATCCGGCACTGGCCCGGGCCGGAGACGTTCGACCCGCGCGACTTCGAGGAGGAATTCCGGCACGCGCTGCGCGCCACCGCCCAGGCCGGCCGCGCGCTGGAGATCAACACCCGGCTCGGCTTCGACCGGCTGATCGTGACGTGGTGGCACGAGGAGGGCGGGGACGCGGTCAGCTTCGGCAGCGACGCGCATTACCCGGAGGCGGTCGCGCACGGGTTGCGCGAGGCGGCGGACATGGCGGAGGCATGCGGGTTCCGGCCGGGTGCAAGCCCGTTCGAGCTGTGGGGCCGGGTCGACTAGCTGCGTTTATTGGGCTTTTTCGAGCAGTAGGCCGAAATATCCGGCGGGGGTGGCCACCACGGCGTATCCGTCGGCAACCGCGCCGACCGCGGTCCACGCCGCTTCGGGAGGCACGCCGTCCGCGCCGCAGGCCGAGGCGAGGTTGGCGGTGAAGCACCAGGACGCGCCGGCGGGGGTTGTCCGTTCCCCGGTAGCCAGGGAGATCGCGACACCCCGGATGACGATCGTCGCACCGGCTCCGGGGATCACGGCTCCGGGGGCGGGATTTGTGCTGCCGTCGGCGACGGTGATTCCGCCTACCCCTACCGGGCCGCGCAGCGGCACTGACCAGCGGGCCTTGCCGGTGAGCGGGTCGAAGGCCTCCAGCCGGCCGTCGCGGCAGCGGATCACGGCGGTCCGCAGCGGGATTCCGCAGTCGCTCACCACGCCGGGGAGAGCCCACAGCTGGGTTCCGTCCTTGGCAGCAAGCCCGACACTGCCGGTAGCGGTCTCCCCGACCCAGACACCAGCCTGCGCGGCCGGCACAGCCGGTGTGGACAGCGCGGCCGGTGTGGACGGCACGGCCGGTGTGGACGGCACGGCCGCCGCGCCCAGAACCGCCGGAGGCGCCGGATCCGCCGGATGCGGACTCCACCTCGCCGCCCCGGGATCCGGGCGGCGCCACAGGACCACGCCGTCGTGGACCAGCCCCACCTCGGTACCGATTTTGATCAGGCCCTCGCCGGTCACCCCGTCGGCTGACGGGATGAAGGCGCCGCTGGCCAGGTCGAGGCGGTAACCGTGCGCCGGCTCATCCTCGGCCGGTGCCGCCGTCACACACACGGCCCTGCCCGCGAAACAGCTCTGCGGCGACCCCGAGAAGATCATCGCCGGGCTGCGCTGCATCTGCGTACCGGTCAGCGGGTCGGCCACGACGACGCTCGCATAGCCGGCGCCGAACGCCTCCTGCGGCTCCAGATAGACCGCCCACTCGCCCGCCCGCACCGGAGTGCCCGGCACGGCTTCGGACTCCCAGAGCACCGATCCGTCCTCTGGCGCCCGGCCCTGGATGGTGATCCGGGGGCCGCTCCGGGCGTACCCAAGAATGGCCGAACCGATCGCGACCGGCTGGCCGAGAGGTTCGACGCCGCTCACCGCCCACTGACGCCGCGTTTGCGCGGCGCTGGCTTTATTCACAACCGTAAGATCCGCGACGCCGGTGAGGGTCAGTGCCGCGAGCGCGGCGATTGCCAGTCTCGGCGCCATCAGACCTCCTGGGTACGCGGGAACGCCTGGCCCACCAAGGCCACGAATCAGTATGCAAGCCGCAAACCGGTCATCCCGGCATTTGCGCGGCGTTGTCCAGATACAAAGATCCGCTATTCCTATCAGGCAGATAGGAATGCTATGCTCGCCGCTCGTGGAAAACCCCTGGGGAGTGAGGCACCGTGACCGCCCTGACCGAACAGGCAGCCGCCGATCTCATCGCCGCCGGGGCATTCTCGCCCGGACTGCCCGGGTTCGTCGGGATAGCCGTCGATCTGCTCCTCGACCCGGCCTCCGCACCCACCGGCCGCCGGCCGCTGCGGCACGGCTTCCTCGACGCCCGCTCGCCGCGCGTCATGGTGGTCAGCGGACCGCCGTCGCCCGGCCTCGACGTGGCGCTGCGCCGGATGACCGACGACCTGGCGGCGTCCACCCGGCTCGTTGAGCAGCACCGCCTGACCGTTGTTGATCAGGCTACCGACACCGTCCACCCGGACGGGCCGGAGCACGCGCTCGGCACCGCGACGGCCGGCATCCGGATCGGCCTGGAAGCCGGGCTCGACGGTGGTGGCGCGCTCGGCCTGCGACACCGATGGGCACTGGCCCACACGCTCGCCCCGGTGCTCGCGGCCGCGTTCGCGAACGCGCCGCTGCGGCACGGCCGCCCGACCGGCTGGCGCAGCGTGCGACAGGCTCTGCGCCGTGACCTCCCAGTCGGCCCGCCGGCCGGTGACGCCCGGGAGTCCTGGGCCGGGTACGTCATGGGTGCGCGTACCGCGTCCGGCCGCAGCCTGCGCGAAGCGATCCGAGCCGGCGCCCGGCTGACCGAGAGCGACCTGCAGCGGCATCTGGCCGCCCTGCGCCCGCCGGTGGCCGCACGTGGTCACCTGGAGCTCGACGTGGCCGACCGTCAGCCTGGCCGGGACTGGCGTCTGCCGGCCACGCTGGCCACGGTGCTGCTGGACGACCCGCGCGCGTCGGAGGAGGCGTGGCAGGCCACCGCGCACCTGGTCGGCGAGCCCCGGCTGTGGGAGCGGGCCGCGCGCGACGCTCTGACCGATTCTGTTCTGGCGGCGGCGGCCCGGGACTGCTTCGTGGCGGCGTACGCGGCTCTGGCCCGGCAGGGCGCCGAGCGCGAGTTGCGCGACGCGATCGCCGACTTCACCGACAAGTACGTGCACCGCGGCCGGTGCCCGGCCGACGACGTCCTCGACCAGGTCGCCGCCCGCTCCTGACCCTCAGGCGCGGATCAAAGCGGATCAAGCGGGGATCAGGCGCGGATCAGGTTCAGGATCGTGTCCATCGCCTTGAATTTCGTGGCGTCCTTGCCGAGCAGGAAGTCCGGGATGATCAGCTCGTCGACGCCGGCTTTCCGGTAGGCAGCGATGTCGGCCGTGAGCTGCTTCACCGAGCCGCCGATGACCGGCATCGACACGCCGTCCGGTGCCGGGCCGTCGACCACGGTCAGCGCCTGCGCGGTACGGACGATCGACGTCGGGTCACGGCCCACGTCGGCGCAGTGCCGGTCGAGAACACCGGACTTGTGGGCGATCAGGTCCGGGCGGCCCCAGGTGTTCCACATGTCGGCGTGCTCGGCAACGACCCGTAGCATCCGCTGCTCGCCCTTCGCCCCGATCATGATGGGTAGCGGGTCCTGCACCGGTTTCGGCTCGCAGACCGCGTCGGTGAGCTGGTAGAACTCGCCGTTCACGGTCGTCCGCTCGGACCGGAGCAGGCCCTTGAGCACCAGCAGCGCCTCGACGAACCGGTCGATGCGGCGGCCGATCGGCGGGAGCTCGATCCCGTACTGTTCGTGCTCGTTGATCTGCCACCCGGCGCCGACGCCGAGGGTGAAGCGGCCGCGCGTGATGTGGTCGACGGTCGCGGCCATGTTGGCGAGCACGGCCGGGTGACGGTACGTGTTGCCGTACACAAGGGTGCCGATCCGCACCCGCGGTACCGCCGCGCCAAGGGCCGCCACCAGGGAACCTGCCTCCAGGACCGGGTGCAGCGGGTCGGATCCGGTGCCGTCGTTCGCCATGAAGTGATCGGCGATCCAGACGCCGTCCCAGCCGGTCTCCGCCGCATGCCGGGCCGTTTCGAGCACGTCGCCGTAGGGCTGCCCGGCTCCGGGCCAGATCGAGATACGCATGAGGATCACCCTGCCACGGAGCGCGATCCGGGCGGCCGCTCGGGGGCCCGCTCCCCCACCGGCGCATCCGAGGCGGTGTGGACGCCCTGCAACTAGTGCGTCTGCGGCCGCCAGGACGGCACAACCTCACAAGATCTGTGAGGGCGCGACGTGGAGGGCAACCGGGCACAACAGATCTTGTGAGTCTGCGGCCAGCCGGGCGGCGGCGGAGGGTTACGGCGGGGGTGGGGGTGTGTGGGCTGTTTTTACCGTTCGGCGGGTGTCTCGCCAGGAGAGCCAGGCTGTTCGGAGGCGCGGTGACGGGGTCGGCAGGCCGTTGCGGCGGGCTCTCAGCTGGGACTTCAGCCAGGGTGGGGCTGCTGACTGCTCGATCGCGAGGCTCTTGGAGAGCAGCTCGCCTGTGTGCAGGGCGTGGCGGCCTCGGGCCATCGAGGTCAGGCTCAGGTCGGCGATCACCGGGTCGAGCCAGATCCAGGGGCGGCGGGCGGCCCAGGACCAGTAACCGGTCAGTTCGGCGTGGGCTGCTACGCGTACATCGTGGTGGGTGAAAACGGGCAGCAGGTCGCCTGGCTCGCGACCGTGCACGGCGAAGCCGTGACGCACCAGCTCGGCGCGGGTGATGCCGGAGAGAATGCGTTGCACCAGCCGGCCGTGTGTCCAGGTCGGGTGGGTGGCCGCGGGGTCGGCGAGCTGGGACTCGGGCACGTAGACGCAGCCCAGCTGGAGGCCGGAGGCCGGGCCCGCGTCCAGGTGCCGGTGCAGGCCGGTCAGGACTTTCTGGCGTGCTGAGGTGACCGGGCCGTCGGTGATCGCGACCAGGTCCAGGTCGCTCACCGTGGGGCGGTAGTCGCCGGTGGCGAGGGAACCGGCGACCAGCAGGTCGGTTGCCCAGCCGAGGGTGGTCAGCTCAGCGGAGAAGAGATCTACCGCTCCCGGCCGGCTTCTCATCACCGGAGTCTATGGGTAGCGGCGGACGCGTTCGAAGGCTCAGGGGCACCTTCCGGGCGCCTCTTCGTGCGTACCGAAGAGGCGCCCGGAAAGCGGGAGGGTGTGGCGGGGTCAGCCGACCAGGAGTTGAGCGCGCAGGGCGCGCAGGTCCTTCGGGGTGAGGCCGAGGCCCTGGCGGAGGTAGTTGTCGAAGGTGCCGTACTTGGCGGTGACCTCGTCGAACCCGGACTGGAGGTACGACTCGCGGACGTCGAGCACGGCCTTGTATCCGGGGCGGATGGCAGCGGGCACGGCGGCGAGGGTGGCGGCGTTGGAGGCGGCCAGGTTGGTGTTGCTGAGCAGGTAGTCATCGAAGACCGTGGCCTTCGGGACGCCGAGGGCGGTGAGCAGGGCGGCGCTGGCCCAGCCGGTGCGGTCCTTGCCCGCGGTGCAGTGGTAGACGACGTTCGCGGCCTTCGGGTCGATGACCGTGGTGAAGAACGTCGTGTACGCGGCCCGGCCCGAGTCGGAGGAGACGAATGCCTTCTCGCCGGCCTCCATCATCGCGACGCCGCCGGCCTCGGTGGTGAGGTCGATGCCGCCGGTGCCGACGCCCGAGGTGCCGATCACGTTGGCGTGGATGTACGTCACGCCGGCCGGGATCTTGTCGGGTGAGGCGGTGATCTCGGAGTCGGTGCGGAAGTCGATGTCGGTGCGGATGCCGAGACGCTTCAGCTTGGCCACGTCGGCGTCGGTGAGTTTGCCGAGATCGTTGGCGCGGTACAGCACGCCCATCCGGACCCACTGGCCGCCGGCGGTGCGGTAACCGCCCGCGTCGCGGAAGTTCGGGGCCGAGGCGAGGTGCAGCGAACGGTCGGCGACGGTCAGCGACTCGCCGCGGTCCGGCACCAGCTCGAACCACCAGCGGTCCGCGCCGGCGAGACCGGTGACGGTGACGGTGGCGGTCGCGGAGCCCTTGGCGACGGCGCGCTTGTGCGAGATCCGGTTCTGGTCGGTGCCGGCGTAGACGCTCACCGAGCGGGCGCCGGTGGCGGCCCAGGTGATCGTGAACGAGCCGTCGGCGTTCTGGGTCACCGTGGCCGCGGTGAACGGGATCTGATGGCGGGTGGCCGGCTGGTGAACGCCGTGTCCACCGTGCTTGCCATCGGCGAGGGCCGGGGTGACGCCGGCCGCGAGGCCGCTGCTGAGGGCGATGGCGCAGGCGGCACAGGTGGCGGCGACGCGCTTGTTGATCAACTTCACGCGGTATTGGTACGCGGCCGGGCCGAACAACGGGCAACGGCCAGGCCATCGCGAAGTAAACAATGTTTACCTCCGAGCAGGACAACACCGGCACGGACCTGGCCGTCTCGGCCGGGCGGAGAGCGTCGCGGTCGGCGGCGGTGATAACGCTCCCCGATCGGCTTGAGCAGGCCGCCGCGCGGGTGGCGGCGGCCCCTATCTCGCTACTTCTTTTTCTTCTTCTTGTCCTTCTTGTCCTTGTCCTTCTTGTCCTTCTTGGACTTCTTGGCCATGGCGGCTCCCCCTCCCAGCATGGGCTTACGCGTACGCCCGGCAGCTCGGAACGCCGCGAGCGAAACCGATCGTAGGCCTCAGGAGGTCACCCGCTGTTGGGAATCGGTTTACCCGCGGTTCTCCGGAGTAGCGGCCGGTACGCTCTCGACGAGGGCGATCAGCGAGTCGAACATGTCGTCGACGGCGGGCTCGCAGAGGCCGGTCATGGCCAGCGCCTGCCGGACCGGTCCGTAAGCATTGACCACCTCGTACCCGGTGCCGCTGCGCAACGCGCGGGTGTAACCGACGAGCAGCACCTCGATGCACTCGCTGCCGATCGAGGCGACCTCGGCCATGTCGACGACGACGCTGCCCCGGCCGGCGCGGTCGCATGCCTTGCGCAGCGAGCGGCGCAGCTCGGGATGAGCCGCGCGGCCGAACTCGCCGGCCAGGTGCAGGCGCACGGCGGACCGGTCGTCGCGGCGGATCACACAACGCACTTCTTCCATGGGTTCGGTCTATCGGGCATACGTGTACGGATTCCGAACACGACATTGCCGATCCACCCTGAGCTGCGCTTTCAACTTTTTAGTTGACAGGTGACGGCCGACACGTCTAGGTTCACTTTAAACCAGTGAGTTGAAAGAAGGATCGATGCCGGCGGACACGTTGACCCGCGTCTTCTCCGCACTCGCCGACCCGACGCGCCGCGACATGGTGGCCCGGCTCGCAGGTGGCGACGCCACGGTGAACCAGCTGGCCGAGCCGTACCGGATGTCGCTGCAGGCGGTCTACAAGCACCTCAAGGTGCTCCAGGACGCCGGGGTGGTGAGCCGGCCGCCGGGACCGCAACCCCGGATGGTGCGTCTGGAGACGGAGGTGTTCGACGAGATGGACGCCTGGATCGAGCAGTACCGGCGACGGGCCGAGGAGCGATACAGCCGCCTCGACGCCCTGCTGGACGACATGGTGAGCCAGACCGACGAGAGTGAGGACAGCAATGACCGCGAAGATTGAGGCTGACGACAAGCTTCCGATCATCCGCATCACGCGCGACTTCGACGCGACGCCGGAGCAGCTGTTCCGTGCGCACACCGACCCGGAGCTCTTCGCGAAATGGAACGGCCCGGATTCGATCAGCACCAAGATTGATTACTGGGACGCGCGGACCGGCGGCAGCTGGCGGTACGTCGGCCACCGGGAGGGCGAGGAGTTCGCTTTCCACGGCAGCTTCCACGAGGTGCGACCGGATCTGATCGTGCAGACCTTCACCTGGGAGGGCCAGCCGGACGGCGTCGCCCTGGAGACACTCCGGTTCGAGGACCTCGGCAACGGCCGGACCCGGCTGCACGCGCAGTCGCTTGTCGACAGCATCGAGAGCCGCGACGCCTGGTTGCAGAGCGGCATGGAGGTCGGCGTCAACGAAGGGTACGCACGACTGGAGCACCTGGCCAAGAACGGCGAGCTGTAAGACCACGGATCGGCCGCCCGGTACCGAAGAACGGGCGGCCTTTCCGCGTACCCTAGGGCTTGAAGAGATCGTCGAAGACCGCGACGCGGTCGAATTGCATGGCGTGCGCTCGCGCACGCGTCTCGAGTTCGCGTTTCTCCTCGTCCGGCATCGACAGGACGACCTTGTCGAGGGCGTCGGCAAGCGCGCCGATGTCACCGGCTTCCACGATGATCGCCGTGTCGCCGACCGCTTCGCCGGTGCCGCCGGTGAGGGTGGTGACGATCGGGCCGCCGCCCGCGAGGGCCTTCTCGGCCAGCGCGATGCCGAACGTCTCGACGAAGTCCGGTTCCGGCTTGGTGGGCAGCGCGTACGCCGCACAGCCCGCCATCAGCAGCGGCTTCTCGTCGTCGTCGACGTCGGTGAGGAAGATGATCCGGTCGTCCTCCTTGGCCATGGCCTGCACGTGTTCGAGGGCCGGTCCGGTGCCGGCGACGACCAGGGTGACGTCCTCGCGGGCGCGCATCTGGCCGAAAGCGATCACCAGGTCGTAGATCCCCTTGGCGCGGGCGACGCGGGAGAGGAACAGGATGTACTTGCCGCGTTCCAGACCGCGCTTGGCGAGTGCGGCGTCGACATCATCCTGCTTTAAACCGATAAATGCGGATGAATCGATCGGCGGGTAGCTGACCGCGACCCGGCGCCGGCACTGCTCAGCGAACGTGGTGCCGCAGTGCGCGTCCACCTCCTCGGCCGAGGCGATGATCTCGTCGCGGGTGTAGTCCGAGACGGCGACCACCTCGTCGCTGGCCAGGAACGTGGTGAGCAGCACGGTGGCCGCGCCGAAGCGACCCTCGCGCAGGCAGGAGCGGATCACGTTCGTCACGTCCGAGCCGACCGCCTTCGCGATCGTGTGCACCTGCGGATTGAAACCGGCCGTGCGGGCCGAGTTCACCGCCTCGTTGATCACCTGGGTGTGCGGCACCAGGTACATCGAGAGGCAGACGGTCGGTACGCCCTCGGAGAGCAGCTCGACCAGGCGGCCGGTGAGACCGGCGATGTGCCGTCCGTCCGGCACCCGGTAGTCACCGACCGACTCGGGGCGCTCCACGGTGATGCCGGGGCTGTACGGGAGCAGCCGGTCGAGCGGCTTGAGGGGCAGTCCGGCGGCCTGCAGCGTCGGGATCGGCCAGGTGAGCAGCCGGACGTCGTCGAAGCCCCGGGTGAGCGCGACCTCGGCGAGGTTGCGCGCCTCGCCCGAATGGCCGCAGATGACAGGGTCGGCACGGACCGCTATGACCAGGCGGCGGGTCGGTCGACTCATGGTGTTTCCTTCGGGTGGGGGTGTGAGAGGGAAGGCGGCCGGGACCCCTGACCCCAGGTCGAGGGTTCGGGACCGAGCCGCAGATGCAGCCGACCGCCTTGATGGACGTCGGCAGCGCTCAGGTGGGTGGTGTGCAGCGGCTTGCCGTTGAGGGTGGCGGACTGCACGTACTGCGGCGCCGGGTCGTGGTCCAGGCCGTCGACCCCGATCGGGGTTTCCCGGTGCCCGCTGGTCTCGATGACGAACTCGCCGCCCTCGACCTGCATCTGCGCCCGTTCGAAGGCGGGGGCGTTGACCAGGAAGAGGTTCTGGCCGGCGACCGGGAACAGGCCCATCGAGGCCCAGATGTACCAGGAGCTGAGCCCTCCGGAGTCGTCGTTGCCCGGCAGGCCGCCGGGTCCGGTGCCGAATTGCCAGGTCAGTGCCGCGTGCACGATCTCGGCGGTGCGGTCCGGGCGACCCGCGTAGTGGTATGCCCAGGGCGCCTCCATGTCCGGCTCGTTGTTGAGGCCTTCGAAGCGGTTCAGGGCGTACCCGGCGGCCATCTCGACCGGCGACGGGCAGCGGCCGGGCTGCTTGACCGGGTCGGCGCCGTACCCGAAGAACTGGTCGAGCTTGTCGATGAACCCCTTGTCGCCGCCGGCCAGCTCGATCCGCGCGGCCATGTCGTGCAGCAGGCGGAACGAGTAGTTCCACTTGCCGCCCTCGTAGAACTCCGAGTCGCGCAGCAGCCCGGTCGCCGGATCGAAGGCGTTGACCCAGTCGCGGCTGCGCCGCTCCAGGTCACTGGCCAGTCGGTGGTCATTCAGGGCGCGTGCCACCTTCGCGGTGCAATGGTGTGCGTACGCGAGATCGAGCGTGTGCGTGATCGGATGCACCACGCCGTGTTCCCAGAAGTCCTCGCCGTAGAGGCGGCGCAGGTCGTCGACCATGTGCACCAGCGCGCCGGTCCAGTCGATGCCGGGCCGGCGCAGCGCGTGCACGTCCGCGAGGGCGGTGTGCGCCAGCGCGCTGGCCTGCCGGAAGAACCGGTCGGCGCCGCGGGCCATCCGGTAACCGATCGGGAAGTTGCCCTCCTCCTCGCACACCCGGATCAGCGATTCGAGCAGGTCGTTCGCCCGGTCCGGCGCGATCGCGGAGAGCAACGGCAGCTGGGTCTTGTAGATGTCCCACATGGTGCAGATGTCGAAGGCGTACGGGCCGCTGGTGGGCCAGAACGGGCTCTCGTCGTCGGCGATGCACGGCTTGATCAGCGAGTGGTAGAGCGCTGTCGCCATCACGGTCCGGCGGGCCGGGGTGCCGCCGTCGACCTGGACCCGGCCGAGGTGGTCGCGCCAGCGCGCGCGGGTGCGCGCGCGAACCGTCTCGAAAGCGCTCTCCGCGCCGCCGCACTCGCGCTCCAGGTTGGCGCGGGCCTGATCGGTGCCGCGCAGCGAGAAGCCGAGGCGTACCTCGATGGTCTGCCCGGCGCGGGCCGGGCCCATGAAGAGCATGCCGAACGGGCGCAGCGTGGTGTGCCGGATGCTGTCGAAGTCGAGACGGGTGCCGCCGGGGATGAGCCGCCGGTCGTACCAGAGCATCTGCCGCCAGCCGGGGCTGTCCACCTCGACGTAGACGGAGAGCGGGACGCCCTCCATCACGACGGTGCCCTGCGCCCGGCCCTGCCCCATGCTCTCGGCCTGCGCGCGCAACGGGACGGTACGCCCGAGGTCGATGGCGAGGCCGCCGCAGGACAGGTCGACGACCACGCGGGCGCTGTCGTTGTCCGGGAACGTGTAGCGGTGGACCGCTACCTTCTCCCCCACGGTGATCTCGCAGCGCACGCCGGTGTCGAGGTTTGCCGCGTAATAGCCGGCCTCGGCGCGCTCGTCCTCCAGCGGCCAGGACTGGCCGAGGTCGTCGAGCGGCTGGACCATCGGGGTGACCCGCACGTAGTTGTAGTACTTGCGGATCGCCCCGGTGCCGGACTGCTGGAAGTGCGTGAACCCGGACGCCTGGAGCCGGTCGAACATCTCCTCCGGCACACCCTCGGTGTTCTTGGCGTACCGGCCGTATCCGGTCGGGTACGCCCCCGAGTAGGGGCAGGCCGAGACCATGCCGAACGGGGAGGTGGCGCCCGGGTGGGTGTTACCCACCTGCGGTTTCGGCCACCACCATGTGGCGGCCAACCCGTGCGCTCGAGGCAGGTCGGTGGCCGCGGTTCCGATGAATGGATCAACGTTGTCAAGGATGGCCGGACTCTAACCGGCCAGGGCGCTTCCCGTGGTTTCGTTCAGATGAACTCCACCAAAGGTGGAATTCACCACGTCGGCCACTGTCGTGCCGGCGACCAGCATCCGGTCGAACTCCGGCGCCGGCAGCGGCTTGCTGAAGAAGTAGCCCTGCACCGCCGGGCAACCGGCCGCACGCAGCGCCTCCCAGTCGGAGAACTCCTCCACCCCTTCGGCGATCGTCGACATGCCCAGTGAGTGGGCCAGCCAGAGCACCGCGGAGATGATCGATGCCTTGCGCGGGTCGTCGGCGAGACCCGCCACGAACGAGCGATCCAGCTTCACCACGTCGGCGGGCAGCGACTTGAGCCAGGTCAGCGAGCTGTACCCGGTGCCGAAGTCGTCGAGGGCCACGCGTACGCCGAGCTGCTTGAGCAGCGCCAGCCGCTCGCTCACGTCGACGGTCGAGGAGATCAGCGCGGTCTCGGTGACCTCCAGGACGAGACGGGACGGGTCGATGTACGGGTACTCGGCCAGCAGCGCCGCCACCATCGGGACGAAATCCGCCTCGGCGAGCTGACGCGGGCTGACGTTGACCGAGACGTATCCCAGCCAGTCCGACCAGTGCTGCAGGTGCTCGATCGCCGAGCGCAGCACGTGCTCGCCGAGCGGCACGATCATGCCGGTCTCCTCGGCGACGCCGATGAAGTGGCCGGGCGCGAGCACGTTGCCCTGCTCGGTACGCATCCGGACCAGCGCCTCGGCGCCGATGATCCGCCCGGTGGCGGTGGAGACGACCGGCTGGAACCAGAGCGGCAGCGTGTACCGCGGGTCGGCGGCGAGCGCGCGGCGCAGGCGGGCCTCGGCGGCGATCCGCTCCTGCACCGGCACCCGCAGGTCGTCGGTGAAGACCTGGAGACGGTTGCCGCCAGCACGCTTGGCCGCGTACATGGCGGTGTCGGCGGCGAGGACGATCTCGTCGGCGGTGGCCGGGCCGAACGCCGTGGTGACGCCGACGCTGAGCGAGACCGGCACGCCGGCCAGCGGCTCGTCCAGGCAGCCGAGGATGCCGTTGGCAACGGCCAGGCCGGTGCCGGACGGGCCGGGCAGGGCGACCACGAACTCGTCGCCGCCGAGACGGGCGATCAGGGCAGTGGACGGAACCACGGCGGACAGGCGTACGGCCAGGGCGCGGAGCACGTCGTCGCCGGTGTGGTGGCCGGCGCCGTCGTTGATCGACTTGAAGCGGTCGACGTCGATGTAGATGACGCTGACCGGCTCGGCGCTGCCGGTGAGCATGGCGGCGAGGTCGTGCTCGAACGCCTTGCGGGAGAGCAGGCCGGTGAGCCCGTCGTGGCGCACCTGGTACCGCAGCTCCGCCTCGTGGTCACGGGTGGCGGTCACGTCGAAGCAGTGCACGTAGATGAGCCGGAGCTGGTCGTGGCGGTCGTAGAGGCCGGTGCCGTGCACCTGCACCCAGATGGTCGAGCCGTCAGGGCGGCGGTACTGCCGGGTCACGGTCTGCGGCTCCCGGCTGTTCGCGAAGAGGGCAAGGATTGCCGGCTCGGCCGGGTCGACCGGGGTCAGCGGCACGTCGGCCAGCGAGAAGCCGGCCGGCAGCACGTCGGGCAGGCCGAGCCACTCGCGGTACGCGGCGTTGCTGCGCAGCACCAGACCTTCCGGGGAGAACATCGCCATCGGGATGGGCGTCTGGTCGAACGCCACGCTGAGCTGCGCCTGGCTCTCGTCCAGGTTCTCCCGGGCGCGGTCCTCCTCGACCTCGGTGAGGCGCCAGGAGACGATCTGGAAGCCGGCGGCGAGCAGCACCGCGGAGCCGTGGATGAGTGCCCAGACGAGCGGGTGCGCGACGGCCGAGCCGTGGTCGTAGGTGTGGTCGCTGACCAGCGTGCCGAAGACGGCGTGGTGCAGCGTGGTGGCGACCAGGAAGGCACCGAACGGCGCCCAGTCCCGGTACAGCGCGAGCGCCGCCACCGAGATGAAGAAGGTGAAGTGGGCCTCGGTCAGCCCGTGGCTCAGCGACACGATGCCGGCGCACGCGGCCGTGTAACCGAGCGCCACGAAGACCGAGCGCGCCCGCCGTGAGCGCAGCATCGAGGCCGCGATCAGGCACGGGAGCACCAGGCCGACGGTGAGCAGCATCGCGGGGAGGTGATCCTCGTTCTGCAGCACGCCGAACAGCACCAGCGCCACCATGATGACGGCGAGCAGCACCGTCAGCAGCCGGTGCCGGCCCGCCCAGTCCTCGTCGCGCAGTCCGCCACCGGTCGGAAGCCGGTCACGCAACCACTTCATCCAGGTCGCCACACTGATGATGATCGGCCGCAGGCCCGTGCGGGACAGTCACTTCCCGGTAGCGGATCAGGAGTTTCGCAGCCCGACCAGCACTCGGTCGACGTGCTCGGTGGTGCTGCCGAGACCGAAACTGATCCTGAGCAGGCCCGGCGTGACGCCGCACTCCCCGGTCACCGTGCTGCCGGTGAGGCGCCGGACCAGCGGGTGAGCGCAGAACTGACCGGCGCGCACCCCGATGCCGTGATCCCGGCCGAGCCGCAGCGCGACATCGGCCGGATCGTCGTTCGCGAACGCCATCGACACGATGCCCACCCTTGGGTGGTCCGGCCCGAAAAGACTGACCTCGGTCACGCCCGGGATCGTCGCGATCCCGGCGCGCAGCCGGGCGAGCAGCTCCTGCTCCCGCTCGTGCAGAACGTCGCGGTCGGCGTGGGTCAGAGCCTCACAGACAGCCGCGATCGCGACAGCGCCGAGCAGGTTGGGAGTGCCGCCCTCGTGCCTCGCCGGCCCGGTTGCCCACTCCCGCTCACCGGGGCGGTCACCCACGGCGGCGCTCGCTCCACCCCCACAGAGGTACGGGTCAGCGGCGTCCAGCCAGTCCCGGCGGCCGGCGAGCACACCGGCGCCGAACGGGGCGTAGAGCTTGTGCCCGGAGAACGCGACGTAATCGGCGCCCAGGTCGTTGATCGGCCGGTGCGGTGCCAGCTGCGCGGCGTCGACGGCGATCCGGGCGCCGTGCCGGTGGGCGAGCTCGGCCAGCTCCTTGATCGGCCAGACCTCGCCGGTGACGTTGCTGGCGCCGGTGACGGTGAGCAAGGCCTTCTTGTTCTCGGTCAGGGCCTTGTCCACGGCTTCGATCGCCTCGGCCACCGACGACGGGGCGGGCAGCCGCACCTGGTTCGGCCAGGGCAGCAGGTTGGCGTGGTGCTCGCCGTCGAAGACGATCGTCGTGGTGCCGGCGGGCAGGGCCCGGGCCAGCAGGTTCAGCGCGTCGGTCGTGTTCCGGGTGAAGATCACTTCATCGTCCGGGCCGGCGCCGACGAATTCCGACACCACATCGCGGGCTAGTTCGTACGCGAGAGTGGAGGCCTGTGAGCGTACCCCGGTGCCTCGATGAACGCTGCCGTAGCGCGGCAGGAGATCGGCCACCGCCTGGGCCGCGGCTTCGACGCAGGGAGCGGAAGCGGCGTAATCGAGATGGGCGAAAGGCCGGGTCTCGCCGTCGGGAAGAGTGACTTTCAGGTCGTCGCCGACGATGCCGAGGGACATGGTTCGCCTCCGTGAGGTCTCGGGACCCGCACGGGCCCGCGCTTGCCGCGTCGGGATCGACGCGGCCCGGTCCTCACCCGGGGCACCCCATCGCGAACGGAAGGGTTGCCGGCCAGCAAGCCGGGGCTACGCGCTGGCACTCATGACCAGGTCCGACGGTAGCAGACGCGTATTTCCCACGCAATAAGTAGGGATTAGGCTGTGCGGTATGACGATCTTGTTTCAGCAGCAATGGGACGAGTGGCACACCGCGCACGAGAAGCGCCGGGCGGATCCGCACGGGTTTCTCGCCATCACGAGCCTGAACTGGCTGAATGCGACGCCGCAGCGTTTCGACGACGCGCCGGGTTCGTGGAGCACGGGTCCTTCCGGGGTGGTGGTTTCTCTCGCGGATGGGGAGGAGCTGGTTGTCGACGGTGTTGCGGTGACCGGAACCCATCAGTTCGCGCCGCTCGCGGAAAGGGCTGACATCGCCGTGGGCTGGGGCGATGTGGTGATCGAGATCGCTCGGCGGGGAGGATTCGACGTGATCCGGCCGCGCAATCCGGCGAGTAAAGTGCTGGCGGGGTATGCCGGCACGTCCGCGTATCCGGCCGACGAGAAGTGGGTCGTGCCCGGAAATTTCACGCCTTATGAGTCGCCTCGGCCGACCCCGGTCGGGTCGGTGGCCGAGGGGATCGAGCACGTCTACGAGTCGCCGGGGACGGTGTCGTTCAGCATCGGCGGCGACGAGTTGTCGTTGATCGCTTTCAACGGCGCTGCACCCGGCTCGCTGTTCGTGCTGTTCACCGATGCGACGTCGGGACTGACGACGTACGCGGCCAACCGGAGTCTGTTCATCGCGCCGCCGGGGCCGGACGGGTCGGTCACGCTGGACTTCAACCGGGCCACGAATCTGCCGTGCGCTTATACGGAATTCGCGACCTGCCCGCTGCCGCCCGCCGGGAACAAGCTGGCGGTCGCGATCGAAGCGGGTGAGTTGAAGCCGCAGTAGGTTCGGGGTCGTGGCTTCCCTGTTGTCCTCACTGGCACCGGACGTGGTCCGGCTCATCGGGATCCGGTCCACCGCGGACCGGCCCGATGAGCTGCAGCGGGCGCTCGATTTCATGCTCGACCTGGCGGTCGGGCCTGGGTTATCGGAGCGGCGGTTCCCGGAGCGGCAGTTCTCGGAGCGGCAGTTCTCGGAGCGGCAGTTCTCGGAGCGGCAGTTCTCGGAGCGGCAGTTCTCGGTGCGGCGGTTTTCTTCGGGTGGCAAGCCGAGTGCGCTGGTCACCGCGGGTCCGGGTTTGCCGCGGGTGATCCTCAACGCGCATCTGGACGTAGTGCCCGGCGCCGGCGCGCAGTTCTCGGCCCGGGTCGAGGGTGACCGGCTCTACGGCCGTGGGGCGCACGACATGAAGGCCGCGGCCGTGGTGCTCGCCACGGTCTTCCGGGACTGTGCTCGGTCGCTGCCCTATCCGATCGCGTTGCAGCTGGTCACCGACGAAGAGGTGGGCGGGTTCGACGGCACCGGCCATCAGGTGGCGCAGGGCGTACGCGGCGAGTTCGTGGTGATCGGCGAGCAGAGCGGCCTGCGGATCGTCACCGACTCCAAGGGCATCGTGCGGGTTCGGCTGGACGCGACCGGGGTTTCCGCGCACGCGGCCTATCCGTGGCTCGGATCCAACGCGCTGGCCGCGGTGATCTCCGCGGTTTCCTCCTTGACGGCCCGCTATCCGGTGCCGTCCGCCGAAGCCTGGACCACGACGGTGAACGTGGCCCGCGTCGAAACGTCGAACGAGGCCGCCAACATCGTGCCCGCGGACGCGTCGGCGCTGCTCGACATCCGGTTTCCGCCGTCCGATCCTGATCTGGCCGGCCGGTCTGCCGCCGAGATCGCCTCGTTCCTGACATCGGTGACCGGCCCGGCCGTCGAGGTGACGGTGGAGGCACTGGGCGCGCCCCATCATGCGTCTTCGACGAGTGCCTTCGTCTCATCGCTGGCGAAGGCCGCGCAGTCGGTGGGGTACGAGGGTTCGCTGCTCCGGAAACACGGGGCGGCGGACGGCCGGTTCTACTCGGCGCAGGGCGTCGACGCGGTGATCTTCGGCCCGGGCGGGGACGGGCAGCACGGGCCCGAGGAGTACGTGGACCTGCGCACACTCGACCCTTATCGCAACGCCCTGACGACGTTCCTGAGGTCCCTGGCAGGGTGAGCGCCGCCGCGCCCGGGGTTCGCAGAGGCGGGGTCCGGGCCTGGAGTCCCCAGGTCCGGGGCAGGTCGGCGCCGCCCGGGCTAGCTGTTTCCCGAACCGTGCCGCAGCGGGGCGGTGAGCGCACGCGTTCTGCGGGCGCTCACCCTCCCCGGGCCGGCGGTGAGCACACGCGTCTTGCGGGCGCTCACCGCCCTGCACATCACTTTGCGTGGACTGGCGCCCGTGGCTCAGGGCGCACGTGACCGGGGCACACGGTGGCTCGGGGGCCACGTGGCTGGGGGCACACGGTGGCTCGGGGGCCACGTGGCTGGGGGCACACGGTGGCTCGGGGGCCACGTGGCTGGGGGCACACGGTGGCTCGGGGGCCACGTGGCTGGGGGCACACGGTGGCGCGGGGGCCACGTGGCTGGGGGCGCACGGATGCTCGGGGTCGCGTGGATGGCGTCGCACGGTTGCAGTTTGTGTGACTTCATCACGGCCAGGGCGTGGACCCGGGCGCACGGTGGCGTTATGTGCGACCTGACCTACGCCGCGAGCGGGCGCATGTCGCGCTCTCGCCCACGCCGCCCACTGGGCCACTCCCGCGTCCGGGCGGCCGGCTCGGGCAGAGGACCGGCTCGGGCAGAGGACCGGCTCGGACAGAGGACCGGCTCGGACAGAGGACCGGCTCGGACAGAGGACCGGCTCGGACAGAGGACCGGCTCGGACAGAGGACCGGCTCAGCTGGCTCCGTGGCGCGCCATGGTGAAGGCGCCTCGGGCTTGGCGGCGGGCTTGGAGAGAGCCTCAGGACAAGGAGCCGGCGCAGGCCGAGGACCCGGCGCAGGACGAGGACCTGGCTCGTGCGCTGGTGGTGGGGCGGGCTGCGCGATGTGGCAGGGCCTGGAGGTCAGCTCTGGTGGAGGAGGTATTCGACCCGGGTGGCGATGGCTCGCAGGTACGGCCGGCGCAGCGGGTCGGCCTGGGCGTTGAAGGAGCACGGGCCGTGGCGGTGGAGCATCTCCGTGTAGCGGGTCTCCGGGTCGACCCGGTCGCCGCGTGGGCCCACCGTCTGGTCGGCGTAGGTCAGGACGTCGGAGATGAGGTTGCGCTCGTCCGGGAACTCGGCCAGCTCGGTGGTCAGGCCTCGGACGTCGGCGACGAAGCGGGCGCCTGAGTGGTATGCGACCAGGCCGGCGATCTGGGCGGGCCAGCCCTCCCGGGTCAGGTGGCGGGCGCCGTCGATCGGGTGGAAGCCGGTTTCGATCAGCGGTGACGCGTACCCGATGTCGTGGAGCCAGGCGGCCGCGACCAGGAGATCTTCGTCGAGGCCGAGCCGAACGGCGAGGCCGGAGGCTCGCTCGGCGACACCGGCGGTGTGCCGGAACCGGTTGCCGCTGTCACCCAGGAGGGTTTCCGCGATGGTCCGGGCCGCGTCGGCGCGGGTGAGAATGATCGGTGCCGCCATCGTCCGAGATTAGGCCCGATAAGGTTAACAATGAACGAACTCGCGATGGCAGCTCCCTGAATCCCCTCAGGTGCCGCGCACTCGCTGCCTCGGCACACCTGCTGCGGCGAGCTGGCGGGCGAGTAACCCGTTCGGGTTGTCCAGGAAAACGGCGACCTGGTGATCGTCGCCGAGGTCGCATGCCGCAGCGACCGAACCGAGGTTGATCGGGTCGAGATCGAGCACGTCGGCGAGGTCCACGATCAGGCGCAGCGGGCGGACCCGCCGGACCGTGTGAACGAGCAACTGCTGCAGCTCGACAGCCCTGTCAGGACCCACCGAGCCGTGGGGCTGAATGACCACACTTCCATCGGGAGTGGTACTTACCTCAAGAACCGAGCTACGCATCGGATCACCTCTCGTTACCGAGCGTTCAGCTGCCTGACCACCATAAGTGCGCACCCGGAGATCGTCGAGCCACCATCAGGTGCACACGGCATGTCCGGATGGTGAACTCGGTTCGGGGGCGGGCCGAGCCGCGGAATCGGCGGAGGGTGGCCCGGCGAGCCCGGCCATCGTCAGTCATGGCCGGTATTCTGTCGCTTGGTTGCGTTTGCGCTCCCGGCCCTTCCGGCACTCCAGCCCCGGCCGACGCGGCCCGCCAGACCGAGCGCCTTACGTCACGTGAGGTGAACCATGGCATCGATTCTCGGCATCGCGGCTGGTCTCTGGGGCGTGGTGATGGCCGTCGCCCCCGTTCTGCAGATCCGCCGCATGATCGTTCGCCGGTCCTCGGCTGACCTGTCGCTCGGTTACTTCGCGGTGCTGCTGCCGGGTTTCGCCCTGTGGTTCGCGTACGGGTGGACCCGGCAGGACTGGCCGCTCGTCATTCCGAACGTCATCGCGTTCACCGTCAGCGTCGTCACGGTGATCATCGGCCTGTGGCTGCGCCGCGAAACCCCGCGCCGCGAAACCCCGCGCCGCGACAACCCGGGCCGGGAAAACCCGCGCGTCATCGACAGCGCCACGTGACGGCCTGGATCGTGCCGCCGGCGTCGTCGGACTGGCCCGCGATGATGCTGCCGTCGTCGCTGACGGTGCTCGCGATCGTCGCGGTCCCGTCCTGCCGGTGCGATGCCAGGTCCGGCAGGCGGACCACGTCGTCGCCGGTCAGCACGACCGCGTAACCCTTGCGATCGGTGCCGATCTGCCATCCGTACGCGTTCACCGCGTCCGCCGGGTACTGCAGCCCGTCGACCACCTCGGTCACCCCGGTACGCAGGTTCCACCGCACCGCGATCACCGGCGCGGTCCCCCGGCTCCCCTTCAGGCTCTTGGTGCTCGCCATCCCGGTGACCCAGCCGTTGCGGATGTCGAAGGCCTGCGCGATCGCCGCAGGCTTGCCGTCGATCTCGGGCATCGGCAGCTCACGGTGGGTGCCGTCGGGCATCCAGACGTACGGGATCTCCAGGCCCAGGCTGCCGACGACGGTGCCGTCCAGGTCGATGTCGCGGGCCTGCGCGTCGGCGGTTCCGGCCGGCACACCAAGCCGGACCGGCGGCGAGCCGACCGACTCCCAGACCACCGGGTGGCCCTTGCCGTCGTCGCCGGCGATCCGGCCGGCCTCGTTGACGGCGAGGGCCGAACCGGTCGCCGCCAGCCTGGTGACCTTGCCGTCGCGGTACGCGTACGGAACCGGGCCGGACGCGTCGTAGCTCCAGCCGACCGCGGTGCCGGACGGATTGACGTCCTGGAGCGACTCCTCGAGATCACCCGGCAGCATCACCGCGGTGACCGTGCCGTCGTGCCAGATCACCGCCTGATAGCCGCCGGACTTCGGATAGGTGCGCCCGACGATCCACTCCCCGGTGGGGTCGCCGCCGGAGACGAGGGCCATCGGCTCCTTGCCGGGGACCGGAAGCCGGCTGAGAACGCAGCTGGCAAGGCGAGGAGCAGAGGCGGGAGCGGAGGGCGCCGGCACACTGGTCGCGATCACCGCCGGCGGCACGACAGCCGAGGGCTTTGTGATGACAAATCCGGCAGCGGAAGCCAGCACCGTCAGCGCAGCCGCGCTCGCCCCGAGGACGCCCCGCCGGAGCGCTCGCTTGCGGCGGGCGGCGGCGATCGCGCGCCGGATGTCCACGGTGGAAGGTGTATCGGGCTCATCGTCGAGCGTACGCAACAGGTCTGTCATCTCGGCACCTCGATTCGTGGTGGTAGCAGGCGGCGCAGCGCGGCCAGCCCGCGGGAGGTGTGGCTCTTGACGGTGCCGCCGGAGCAGCCGAGGATCGCGGCGACCTCCTCGACCGGGAGGTCGTAGAAGAAGCGCAGCACCAGCACGGCCCGCTGCTGGCGCGGTACCCGGCGCAGCGCGGCCCGCAGCACCTGGCGGTCCTCGGCGCCGGTCTCCTCGATCGGTTCCGGTTCCGGGATCTGCCGGAACAGCCGGACCTTCGACCAGGCAAGACGCTTCTCGTCGAGGTAACCGCGGACCAGCATGGTGCGCACGTAGGCGTCGATGTTCTCGGCGGCGCGGGCCCTCGGCCACTTCAGGTACAGGGTGGTGATCGTCTGCTGCACCAGGTCGTCGGCGCGATGGCCGTCACCGGTCAGGACGTACGCCAGCCGTCGCAGCGCGGGCACCCGCGCCGTGACGTACTCGACGTACTCCTCTTCCGCGCTGTCGCGCATCGCCCGGTCCTTCCGTCGGTGTCGTCACCCCTAGGACGGGGGCGGACACTCAAACGGTTGTCATCGATTTTTCGGATCTCCGGTCCAGGGCGAAGCTCGTGCCGGCCAGGGCCAGACCACCCGCCGCCAGCGCGACTCCGGTCCAGGCGGGGGCCAGATATCCGTACCCTCGGGCGATCACCAGACCGCCGAGCGCGGCACCCAGGCTGTTCGCCAGATTCATCGCGGACTGGTTCACCGCGGCGCCCATCAGCTGCGCCTCCGGCGCGACCGTGATGAGCCGCGCCTGCAGCGCCGGGCCGAGGAAGATGCAGGTCGCGCCGGTCAGGAACGCGCCCGCGAAGAGACCCACCGGCGTCGCGGCGAACAGCGCGAAGAAGACCGTCGACACGATCACCCCGGCGAACCCGGCCAGTGTCGCCACCCGCAGGTTCCGGTCGGCGAACGCGCCGCCGAGGAAGTTGCCGGCCGTCATGCCCAGGCCGAAGACGGCGAGCACCCAGGGAACGGCACCCTCGCTGAGCCCGGTGACCTCGGTCGTCACCGGCGCGATGTAGGTGTTCACCGCGAAGAACCCGGCGAACCCGACCGCGGCGGTCACCGCGACCAGCCAGACCTGCGGACGGCGCAGCGCGCGCAGCTCGGCGGCCGGTGAGGCGTCCTTCTTCGCCGGCGCGTCCGGAACCGTGGCGAGCACCGCCAGCAGCGTCAGCACGAAGACGACGGCGATGACGCTGTAGGCGACCCGCCACCCCGCCGACTGGCCCAGATGCGTGATCAATGGAACCCCGGCGACGTTCGACAGTGTCAGCCCGCCCAGCACGATCGAATAGCCGCGCGCCTCGTTACCCGGACCCATCAGACCCGCGGCGAGCAGCCCGGCCGCACCGAAATAGGCGCCGTGCGGCAGCGCCGCCACGAACCGCGACACCAGGACCAGCTCGAACGTCGGCGCGATCGACGACGCGAAGGTACCCACCGCGAACAGCACCAGAAGACCGAGAACCAGCCGCTTGCGCGGCATCCGGGCGGAGAGCGCGGCGATCAGCGGCGCGCCCGCGACAACCCCTAGGGCGTACGCCGTGATGACCCACCCGGCCTGCGCGACAGCGTCCTCGTGCGACAGTGCCCACGCTTCCGGCAGCAACGCCCGGGCCATGTCGGGCAGCAGCCCCATGGCGACGAACTCGGTCAGACCGATGGCCACGCCGCCCAGAGAGAGCGCGATCAGCGCAGCCCACCGCTGCCGCCCAGTGAGTTGATCCACCACCCTTACGCTAGTGGTCCGGTCCCCGCTCCCTCCCGGCCAGTGGCTCAGGTCACCCGGCAGACCGTTCGGACGGCACCGTCTCGCCCGAACGGCCGTAGCGGTCCGTCTATGCGTTTGTTTACCTCGATGGGCTCGCCGCCCGATGGTTTTCGTCCGATGAGGTATCGAATGCTCCTGAAGTACCGGAAGCGCCTTCTCGGCGCGCTGGTTGTCGCGCTCTGTGTCGCCCCGCTCGCCCTGGTGAACGGGAACGCCGCCGCGGCCGCTGCCCTGCCTCCGCAGCCGGGCACCTTCAAGGGGTACGGCTTCGACGCGTGCACGGCCCCGTCGAGCGACGCGATGAAGGCGTGGCTGAAGTCGCCGTACCGGGCAGTTGGCATCTACTTCGGCGGCAACAACCGGGGCTGCGCGCAGCCGAACCTCACCGCCGCATGGGTACGCGAGCAGATCACCCGTGGCTGGCGCATGATCCCGCTCTACGTGGGACCGCAGGCCACGTGCACCACCACGACGAAGAAGAACCTGATCGACAACAAGAACGCGGAGAAGCAGGGACGCGCGATCGCCGACGACGCGGTGGGGCAGGCGAAACTGCTCGGCCTCGCCAAGGAGAGCGTGCTGATCTACGACATGGAGGCGTACCGGACCAACGACGCGGTCTGCAAGGCCGGTGTCCTCGCCTTCATGAAGGGCTGGACGGCCCGCCTGCACGATCACGGCTATTTCTCCGGTTTCTACAGCAGCGTCAGCTCCGGTGTCGCCGACCAGGTCGCCGTTTACAACAAGGCCGGTTACGTCAAGCCGGACTACATGGACTTCGCCCGCTGGGACCAGGTCGTCACCACCGCCGACAAGGTGATTCCGTCGGCCTATTGGACGTCCGGACGCCGGATGAAGCAGTACCGCGGCGACCACAAGGAGACGTGGGGCGGCGTCACCATCAACATCGACAACGATTACCTGGACTTCGCCCGCCTGCCGTCCGCGAAATTCGGCGACTGGACCCGGAACGGCTGGCCGGACGTGCTGGCGCGTACCAAGTCCAGCGGGAATCTGTTCAGCTATCCGGGCAACGGTTCGTACATCTCCGAGGCGAACCGCACCAAGATCGCCGGCGGTTTCGCGGGCATGAACGCGATCGTCCGGATGGATCTGAACCGGGACGGCTTCGAGGACGTCGTCGCGCGTACCAAAGCTGGGGTTGTCTGGTTCTATCCCGGCAAGAGCAACGGCACATTCGGTACGCGCAAGAAGCTCTACAAGAAGTTCACCCACATGCGCGAATTGACGGCAGTCGGCGACTTCAACCGCGACGGTTATCCTGATCTGCTGGCCACCCAGATCAGCAACGGTGACGTCTACCTTTATCCGGGGAAGAAGGGCGCCAAGTTCGGCGCGCGGAAGGTCCTGGCTTACGGCAACTGGGCGGACCGCACCGAATTCACCGGCGTCGGCGACTACAACCGCGACGGTTATGTGGATCTGCTGGTCAAGGAGACGAAAACCAGTACGCTCTACCTGTATCCGGGCAAGGGGAACGGTTTCAAGACCCGCGTGAAAATCGGTAAGGCGAGTGGTTTCCGCGACATCATCGGAACCGGCGACTTCGACCGCGACGGTTTCACTGATGTCTTCGCGGTCCAGTCGTCCACGGGTTATCTGTTCCTGTTCCGCGGCACCGGCAAAACGCTGCGGGCTCCGGTGAAGATGGCGACCGGCTTCAAGGGCCGAACCCCCCTCTTCTAGTTCGTCGAAGCCGGGCCTGGGGCGCACGGTGGGACCCGCGTTCGGACTCTCGTACCCTCGGGTGGTGCGAATTGTTCTGATGGCCGACACGCATCTGCCGAAGCGGGCGCGGGACCTGCCGGGCGCGCTCTGGTCGGCGGTCGACGCGGCTGATGTCGTGGTGCACGCCGGTGACTGGGTGGATGTTCCGCTGCTGGACGCGCTCGAGGCTCGGGCCGCCCGGCTGATCGGCTGTTTCGGCAACAACGACGGGCCCGCGCTGCGGGAACGGCTTCCGGAAGTGGCGCGGGCCGAGATCGGCGGGCTGCGGATGGCCGTCGTGCACGAGACCGGGCCGGCTTCGGGGCGGGAGCAGCGCTGCGCCGAGCGGTTCCCGGGCACCGATCTGCTGATCTTCGGGCACTCGCACATCCCGTGGGACAGCACCGCGCCGGGCGGGTTGCGCCTGCTCAACCCGGGTTCGCCGACCGACCGGCGGCGGCAGCCGTTCTGCACTTATCTGACGGCTACGGCGGCCGGCGGCGCGCTGACCGACGTGGCGCTGCATCGGCTGCCGCTCCGAGCGCTCACGTAGGCTCGGCGGGTGAGGCAGGTTCTGCTGACCCGGGTACGGGCGGTCGCTGACGTCAACCCTCATATGCGTCAGATCGAGCTGGCCGGGCCGGATGTGCCCCGGCTGCGTCCTCGGCCCGGCGCTCACCTGGTGGTCCACGTTCCGGACGGCAGCGCCGTGGCGCGGCGTGTCTACTCGATCTGGCGGCATGACCCGCCCGACGCCACCCTGACGATTCGGGTCGCTCTGCATCCGGCGGGTGGGCCGGGCTGCACGTGGGCTCGCGCTGTCGCGGCTGGTGACCGGATCACCGTCGAGCCGCCGCGCAGCAAGATCACGCTGGCCCCGCAGGCAGCGTTTCACCTGTTCACCGGGGACGAGACCGGGGCCGTACCCCTGCTGGCGATGCGGGCGGCGCTCCCCCGGGCGACATCCGTGGTGGGTGTCTTCGAGTCGATCGGCGACGACGACGAGATCGGCGAGTCCGACCTGCCCTGGGTGCATCGCGGGCAGGCGCCGGCGGTCGCGTCCCGGACGTTGCTGCGGGCGGTTCAGGGGCTGGAGCTGCCGCCCGGCGCCGGCATCGCCTATGTGGCCGGCGAGAGCGACACGTGCCGGTTGATCCAGCGCCATTTGATCGAGCAGCGGGGCTGGCCGCGGCGTTCCGTGCTCACCCAGCCACAGTGGACACCGAACCGGCCAGGCTTCGGCGCCGGCCCAGCCTGAGGTCCAGCCAGAGGTCCAGCCCTCGACCCCATGAACCGTCATCAGCACTGAGGCAGCCCCGCCCCCTGCGCGAATCTTGAGCGACTTCCGACCCCCGGGAGTCTTCTTCTTGGTTTGTTGGGATGTGGTTGTCAAGTTTTGGTTCGGGTGGTTTTCCGGAGGTATTTGGTGGCGTTGTAGGCGGTGGTGATGGCGATGACTTCGGTGTGGGCGGCGTCGCCGCGGGAGTGTAGGCGCCGGTCGGTGCGGAGCAGGTGCGCGAAGACGGGTTCGATCATCGGGCTGCGGCGGGTGTAGAGCTGCTGGTCGGTGTCGCTGTCTTTGCTGGTCACGCCAGTTAGTGGGATGCCGGTGATGGTCGCGGGTACTGCGGGGGCGAGGAAAGCGCCGTCGGCGAGGTGGTGGCCGAAGGGCTCGATGATCCCGGCTTGGCGGCAGGTGCCGGCAGCGGCGGTGAGGTTGGGCAGCAGCCCGTGGGCGTCGTTGCCGTGTTGCGACAGCAGCCCGGCGATGATGAACTGTCCGCTGATCACGGTGATGGTCAGTAGCCAGCCGAGAATCCAGGCGGGTGTGTTCGCTTTGCCTTTCAGGATCCGGGCGGACCGGTCGGTGAGGTTGGCCCGGGCGGCCGGGCCGTCGCGAGCGGTACCGGAGCCGGCCTGGGCTTGAGTGAGCCGGCTCCGAGCCCGGGCCAGAGCCTGCTGCTTGCCGCGGATACGGATGTGCTGCTCGGGCAGACACGGCGGCCCGCCGCGCGGCGGCTGCCCGGCGGCGGCTCGCGCTTGATAGGTGTCGTACTTGTCCTGCTGGCGGCGGGTCATCTCGGCCAGTTCAGCGGTATGCCGATCGACGCGGGCCTGCCAACGGGTGATCTGCTCGTCATGTCGTGCGGCCGCCGGCCGTCCGCGTTCGCGGGCCTCGGCCTCGGCCTGTTCCAGACGCCGTAACCGGACCAGCAGCAACTGCTCCGCGCGGATCATCTCTGCGTAGCCGTGCTCGAGGAACCTCGCCAGATCAGGATCGTCGAGCATGTCCTGACGGCGTTGCTGCAACCCGGCCAGCTCACGACGCGCCGCGTCGATACGGGTAGTGATCAGCGGGGCCGTCATCGTCTTCGACAACGCGGCCGGCGCGATCACCGGAGTGCTATCCGTCGCGGTCACCGACACATCGACCAGTCCCGCCTGACCAGAGACCCTGATCAGCGAGTCCGCGACCGTCTGCCAGCCCCGGCGATGACCTTGCACGAACCGGCGCAGACACGCCGCCGACGGCACCTGCTCGCGCTGCCACACCACCCGCAACGACGCTTGTTCCCGACACGCCCGGGCCATGTCCTGCGGACTACGCCACTGCCGGCGGTAACACCACCACACCGTGACCAGCATCAACCGCGGGTCATACGGCAACCCGCCCACCCCATCAGCCCGGTAATCCTGCTCGAACCCCGACATGTCAACACGCTGCGCCAACGCGAGAAACCGGAAAATCTCCGGATCCGCCCACCCCCGCACCTGCTCAGACACCGGCTGCTCAGGCCCACGAAAACGACGTCCCATACCTGCCGCTCTACGCCCTCACACCCACCACTTCCCACCCCACCACCCCAACGAGGGACCCGAAACCACCCCAACAAGGCATCGACAACAACCCCACCAGCCCTCAAGAAGAAGACTCCCGGAGGGCAATAATCGCTCAAGATCGGCAAAGCACCGCACGGCACGGCACGGCGCGGCGCACAGGGCGCGGCGCGGCGCGGTACGGCAGGGCGCGGCGCGGCGCGGCGCAGCACCCTCAGATCAGGTTCAAGCGGCGACCAGCCACACCGATCCGGATCCGCTGCCCCCAGGACAACTCCAAAGCGTCCGGCTCCACCCCGTCGGCGAACACCACCAGCCGCTCCGACTCGCTGGTCAGCTCCAGTTCGTCACCTCCGGCCAGCACGCCCGCGACCAGAGAAACGCCCGTCGCCGGTGACGGCCAGGCCTCCCGGACGTACCAGCACAGCGCCGCTTCCTCCGGGGCAGGCGCGGGCGGCGCGGAAGCCCGCTCCTTGGCGATCGAGGCGCACCAACCGGTAGCGCCAGTACCGGTACCGGCGATCAGGCCGGATGACGACTGGCGTTCCCTGGCCCCGGCCTGATCCGACAGGATGTAACGCGCCGACTGGTGACCGGCGTGCCCCACATAGATCTCGTTCAGGCCGTACAGCTCCTGCCCGTCGTCGAGCCTGGCCACCACCATGGTGCGGCTCTGCCCCGCCGGCCGGTCGCGCAGCAGGCCGGCCACCGCATCGGGCCGATGACGCACCAGCACCCCGGCATTGCGCCCGGGTTCCGGGTCGACGCCGATCACCGGCTGGCCGTTCAGGTACTTCGCCACGTTCGCCACCAGGCCGTCCGGGCCGACGGCGACCACGATGTCCTCGCGCGCGAACAGGAAGCGGGGCAGGTCGGCGCGTTCCAGATGACCGCGCCGCCAGTCGGTGGGCACGGCCGCGCCGACCCGGGTCAGCGCGTCCTGCAACGCCTCGTGCCGGGCGGTCACCTCGTCCAGGTCGCGGCCGCGCCGGCTCAGGAAGAACGCTGCAGCACCCCGGGTTCCGTGCCGGGCAAGCAGCTCGTCGAGCTCACTACGCCGCGACACCACCACCACGCGAGGAGGAAGAAGACTCATCCCAGCCGCCCGACCAGCTTGCTGAGCAGATCCGGCGTGACCGTCAGCTCGCCGATCGCCGGCACGTGCGCGGCCAGCTCCTTCAACGCCAGCGCCTGCAGCACCGCCGGCGGCAGATCCCGGTACGCGGCCAGGCGCGCCGCTTCCGCCTCCGCCTCGGCCAGGCCGACAGCTCGGGCTCCGGCGGCGCGGGCCTCATCCCGTACCCTCGCTGCCTCTGCCTCGGACGCCGCAAGGCGCCGCAGCCGCTCGGCTGACGCGGTGCTCGCGACCTCTTCCCGATCGGCTTCGGCGCGGGCTGCCACCAGCTGCGTCTCGGCGTCGAGTTCGGCTTCGCGGCGGGTGTTGGCGCCGTGCTGCTCGACGAGTTCCTGTTCGCGGCGGGCAAGTTCGATCTTGCTTTGAAGCTCATTCTCGGCGATCGCCTGCTCCTGCTGGACCGCGTGCGCCCGGCGCGCATAGGTCGCCCGGTCCGCGTCCTGCTGCACCTGCTCGCGGGTCGGCGTCTGCAACGCCCGCTCCAGGTCGGGCTCGGGCCGGATCGCCACGACCCGGGCGCTGACCACCGACACCCCCGTCTCGGTGAGTCGCGGGTCGGCAGCGAGCGCGTCAGCGACCGACTGCCGGATCCGCGCGACGCCGGTGGTCAGCGCCTCGGCCAGGGGCAGCCGGGCGAGCAGGTCGAGCGCGGGCTGCTGCGCCAGCTCGGCGAGAAGCCCGGCGACCTGGTCGAGCGGCTGCCCGCGCCAGGTGCCGCGGTAGGGGTCGATGGAGAAGTCG
This sequence comes from Actinoplanes sp. CA-015351, assembly GCF_050955685.1. Taxonomy (NCBI): domain Bacteria; kingdom Bacillati; phylum Actinomycetota; class Actinomycetes; order Micromonosporales; family Micromonosporaceae; genus Actinoplanes; species Actinoplanes sp. CA-015351. The sequence goes on along the minus strand of NZ_CP192102.1, from coordinate 3,005,827 downwards.
AGCCGGCCCGCTGCCGCGGCCGGGTCGCTCACCCGGTAGGTCACTGTCGCCTGAACGGTCACGTCCGCGAAGTCTTCGGTACGCGCGTGGAACAGCAGCGGCAGCTCCCGGTCGTCGACCGGAACCCTCGGACAGCGCCGCGGTCAGCGGCCGGTACCAGAACGACAGCCCGGTCCCGGCCCGCTTCTCCACGCCCCGAACCGTGTGACTGACCCAGCTCGTCGGCGCCGACCGGAGGTGCCGCAGGTGGAAACGCCGTGTCACGTCAGCCATGTTCGTGCCTTTCGCTTGTATCTCGTCAACATGACGATAATGCCGCCCGCTATTATCGTCAACATGACGCTTAACATGGCGGCGGTCACGGTGGATCTCGTACTGCTGACGATCCGGTCCGGTGGCCTGCAGGTGCTGCTCGTGCAGCGCGGCATCCCGCCGTTCGAGGGCGAGTGGGCGCTGCCCGGCGGTTTCGTGCTCCCCGACGAGGACCTGGACACCGCCGCCCGGCGGGAACTCCGCGAGGAGACCGGCCTGGATCCCGAGGCCGGCCACCTGGAGCAGCTGGCGACCTACGGCACGCCGGGCCGGGATCCGCGCGGCCGGGTGGTGACAGTGGCCTACCTGGCACTGCTGCCGGACCTGCCCGCCCCGGTGGCCGGAAGCGACGCGTCCGGCGCGGAGTGGCGCTCGTCCTCCGCCGGCCTCGCCTTCGACCACGACCGGATCCTCGCCGACGGCCTGGAGCGCGCCCGGGCCAAGCTGGAGTACACGTCCCTGGCCACCGCGTTCTGCCCACCCGAGTTCACCGTCGCCGAGCTGCGCACGGTCTACGAGACGGTCTGGCAGACCACCCTCGATCCCCGCAATTTCCACCGCAAGGTGACATCGGCCGAGGGCTTCGTCGAACCGACGGGCGCCACTGCCATCCGCGACCGAGGCAGACCGGCCCAGCTCTACCGCCGAGGGCCGGCAACCCTGCTCCACCCGCCCTTACTGCGCCCCTCCCGCTGATTCCTGGGTACGCGTAAAGGGCCGCAGCCTGGTCCGCAATGCTGATCAGATGGAACGAGCGGGCCTGGGACAGCTGCACCCGGTGACGAACCCGGCCGGAGTGGCGGACTGGGTGGTCGCCGGAGCTCTGGAGGGCGACCGAAATGTGCTGCCGGGCCGGGCGAGGTTCGCGTGACGCTGTCCAGCACCTGCCACCCCGCGCGGATCTTGAGCGACTTTCAACTCCCCGGCAGCCACAATCGCTCAAGCTTCACTGAGGGCGGGGCCATCGCATGGAGATGCCATGCGTGTGCATTCTCGGCCCTGGAACACGACCATCCGAAGGGAATCGACGGCTGGTCCTCAGGTGCCGGCGTTTCCAGGCGGGCGGTCGGACTGCTCCTCCGGCCGGCTCGGTGTCCACTGTGCCTGGTTGAGCACGGAATCCCCAGGCCAGCACTGCGGCTCGATCAGGTGGAGCTGGATCAGCCCGCACGGGTGGCGCTCCCGGCTGGATAAGCGACGGCCGACGGACGCCCGCGATGTACCCGGGTAGGCCGGACTCACCGGCCCGCTGCCGGAGCCCCGCCGTCGCCGGTCACGGACGGTGAGTGGTTGGCGAGGAGTGCGGGCTCAATCTTGGAGACTTGTGGGTGCTCTGACCCCCACAGGTCTCCACAAAGCTCAAACTCTCCGCTGTTGTGGTGGCAGCGCGTCACCGGGGCGGTCGCGGGCCAACCGAAGTCGCCGCGCCGCTCTGTGCCCCGCACCCGCACCCCCACCCCCACCCCCACCCGCACCCGCACCCGCACCCGCACCCCGGCGGATCTTGAGCGATTTTCTACATCGGGGTGTGGAGAATCGCTCAAGATCGGCGAGAGGGCGGAACGCGAGCGGCGGCTCGGCGAGAGGGCGGAACGCGAGCGGCGGATCGGCGGGCGGCGGCTCAGAGCGAGGGCGGCACGCGCGAGCAACGGCACGGCACGAGCAACGGCACGGCACGGCACGAGCAACGGCACGGCACGGCACGAGCAACGGCACGGCACGGCACGAGCAACGGCACGGCACGGCACGGCGCGAGCAACGGCACGGCGCGGCGGGTGCGAGCGGTGGCTGGGTGGTGTCAGTCGGGGAGGGTGAAGAGGACGCGGGTGCCGCCGGTGGGGTTTTCCTCTACGCGGATGGTGCCGCCGTGGCGATCGACTATGCGCAGGCAGCTGGAGAGGCCGATGCCGTGGCCGCCTGCTGGGGCGTCGTCGAGGCGGGTGAACATCTCGAAGACGCGGTCGCGCTGGGCGGGTGGGATGCCTACGCCGTTGTCGGTGACCGCTATCTGCCACGCCTCGGGGGAACGGGTGGCGGTCACTGTTACATGGGCCGGGCGGTCCGGGTGGCGGTATTTGATCGAGTTGGCGATCAGGTTCTGGAGCAGCTGGCGGGCCAGGATCGGGTCGCAGGCTACGACTGGCAGCGGTTTCGGGGCCTCCACGGTGGCGGACGACTCCTCCACCAGGGCCTGGAGGTCGGCCAGCACCTGGTCGACGATGTCGCCGAGGTCGGCGGGCACACGGTGGACCGGGGCGCTGCCGGCCTGGGCGTACTGGAGCAGCGAACCGATCAGGTCGCGCATCCGGGTCACCGCGCGCTGGCAGGCGGCCACCCACCGCTGGGTGTCGGCGGTCGCCGTCTCCTCGAGCAGCTCCAGGTGGGCGTGCACCGCGGAGAGCGGGGAGACCAGGTCGTGGCTGACCGCGCCGGCGAAGTTCGTCAGGTCGGCGTTGGAGCGGCGCAGGTCCTCGTTCGCGGCGGCCAGCTCGCGCCGGGCCGCCTCGATCGCGCGCTGCTGGGCCCGGTCGGTGGTCACGTCGGTCATCGCCACGACCGCGCCCATCGGGGTGCCGTCGCCGGAGATCAGCGCGCGGCCGCTCACCGTGACGTGGACCGGGCCGGCTGCCGGCCGTTTGATGATCATCTCGGCGTTCTCGACGGTGCCGTCGCGCAGGGCGCGCAGCAGCGGGATCTGCGTCGGTGGCAGCAGCGTCACGCCGTCGGTGGCGTAGAGCTGGTAGCGGTCGGAGAAGTCCTGTGGTTCCAGCGTCGGGTCGGCGTCGATGCCGTGCCACTCGCGGGCGGCCCGGTTGAAGACGGTGAGCCGCCCCGACTGGTCGGCGGCGACCACCGCCACGTCGATCGTCTCCAGCAACGTGTCGGTCCAGCGCTGGCGGGCTTCCGCGATCAGCGCCAGCTCGCGGTTGAGGCGGGCCTGCCTGCGGCGTTCGAACAGGGCCAGAATGACGGCGGCGAGATCCTTGAGCCGGGCGATCTGAAAATCGTCGAGCGTGCCCGGCTCGTTGTGGAAGACGCACAGCGAGCCGAGCGCGTACCCGTCCGGGGTGACCAGCGGCGCCGAGCCGTACAGGCGGACGTCGGCGAGGACCCCGGTCACCCACGGATTGGCCCGGTAGTACGGGTCCTTGCTGGCATCCGGCGTGTACATGAAGTCGCCGGCCTCGAAGCGGACCGCGCACATCGAGTCGGTGCGCGCCGAGTCACCGCCCTCGAAACCGACAGTGGTCAGCTGGCACTGGCGGTTCTCGTCGATCAGGTTGAGAGTGGCGGTGGGCACGGCCGCGACGGAGGCCGCGACTCGCACGACCGCTTCGAGTTCGTCGTCGGCGGGGGCGTCGAGCACGTGGTACTCGTGCAGCGCGGCAAGCCTCAGCAGCTCCCGATCCGGGTTCGGCACGAGAGGGCCTGGCACGAGAGGGCCTGGCACGAGAGGGCCCGGCACCAGAGCGTCCGGCTCGACGAGGTGGTCCGGCACGACGAGATGGTCCACCCCTCACCTATCGGCAGGCTCAGCGTGGATCTGACCCCCGCGCGCCACCGGTGGTCGCGGCGCTGAGCAGGGACTCGATCAGATTCTGCATCCGGTCCACCTCCTGGGTGGCCGGTTCGACGGGCAGGCCCGCCTCGTCGGCGAGCAGTTCCAGGTACCCGCCGACGGCGGCGAGCGGGGCGATCAGGTCGTGGCTGACCGCGGCGGCGAAGTTCGTCAGGTCGGCGTTGGAGCGCAGCAGCTCGGCGTTCGCGGCGGCAAGCCGGGACCGGGCCTCTTCGATCAGGCGTTTGCGGGTGGCCTCCGCCGTGATGTCCTGCAGCGCGACCACCGCGCCGATGATCCGCCCGTCCGCGTCGTGCAGCGCCTGGGCGTTCGCCCGGACCACCCGCACGCCGCTTTTCGGCCGCCGCATGACCATCTCCTTGGCGATGACCGGGCCGCGCCCGCTCAGAGCCATCATCAGGGGCAGCTCGTCGTCCGGCACAAGGGTACGGCCGTCCGGCTCGTACAGCTGGAAGCGCTCGGCGAGGTTGACCGGTCCGGCGGAGATGTCCACGTCCAGAGGGTGGCTCTCCCGGGCAGCCCGGTTGTAGATGGTCACCTGGAACGCGGTGTCGAGCGCGATCACCGCCACGTTGATGCCGTCGAGCAGCGCCTCGGCCCATTCCTTGCGGGCCTCGGTGATGGCTGCGAACTCGGCGGTCACCCGCGTCTGCCGGCGCCGCTCGAAGAACGCGACGATCACACCGGCCAAATCTTCGAGGCGTCTCGCCTGCTCAGGGCTGAGTTCATGCGGCTCGTTGTCGAAGACGCAGAGGGTACCGAGGACGTGCCCGTCCGGGGTGATCAGCGGGGCGTTCGCATAGAAGCGGATCAGCCCGCGCTCGCCGGTCACCCACGGATTGTTTCGGTATGCCGGATCGAGGCTCGCGTCCGGCAGATTCACCGGCAGTCCGGTGCCGAGCCGGACCGCGCACATCGAGTCGTCGCGGTCGCAGTCACGCCCCTCGACACCGACCGTGGTCAGCATGACCTGGCGGTGCTCGTCGATCAGATTGAGTGTCGCGGTGGGCACGCCGGCCACCGCAGCGGCGATCCGCACCACCGCACGCAGCTCCTCCTGCGGCGGGGTGTCGAACAGGCGGTATTCATGCAGCGCAGCGAGCCTGCCCGACTCCCGTTCCGCGCTCTTCACCCCGTCAGTATCGCCACTTTTTCAGTACCCCACGTCCCTCCTCCGAAAGCCGGCGAAACCGGCCGCGACGAGAACGACGACGACCGCGGCGAGGGCGGCCGGCGGGCCGGCGGTGACCGCGTCCAGGGGTGCGGCCGGCAGGTGCGTGAACGGTGAGGCCTGCTGCGACCAGTCCGGCAGCCGGAACGAGTCGGCGAACAACGCGACGACCGCGCAGTAACCGAGCGCGGCCCAGCCGGCGGCCGCGGCGGCCGACGCCAGCCAGCCGAAACCGAGCACCGCGACGGCGACGATCGCCCAGACGGCCGGCAGGTACACCAGGGCCGCTCCGGCCATCCGGATCGCCTGACCCGGCTCGCCGACGGTCATCCCGTACGTCAGGCCTTCACCGAAACCTGCCGTGACCAGGACCAGCGCGCTGCCGGCCAGTGCTACGCCGAGGTGGCTCGCCAGCCAGGCGGCGCGGCTGGTCGCGGCGGCGAGCACAACCTCGGCGCGGCCGGCCGTCTCCTCGGCACGGGCGCGCAGCGTCGCGGAGACCCCGAATGCTGCCGCCAGCAGGGCGCACAGCGTCAGGCTCAGAGCCAGGTACGCGTCGACGACGTCCGCCGCCCCGCCGGGCAGATAGGCGGCGACCTCCGGGTTGTCGGCGATGTACTGCTCGATGCTGTCGCCGATCGAACCGTAGGCGGCGCCGAGCAGGCCGACACCTGCCGTCCAGCCGATCACCGTGCCCCGGTGCAGGCGCCAGGCCAGCCCCGCCGGGCCGCGCAGCGCCCAGGACGCGTGCGGGCGGCCGAACCTCGGGCGGATCAGGCCGGCGCCGGCATCGCGTCGGTCCAGAGTTTTGTGGGCCGCCAGGGTGAGGGCGCCGAGCGTACCCAAGATCAATAAGAGTGGCCACCAACGGCCGGGACCGTAAGGGAAGGTTCGCTGGCCCCAGCCGATCGGGGAAGCCCAGGCCAGGGCGGGGTTGCCGGCGTCGCCGGCGGCGCGGAGAGCGTAGCTCGCGCCGATGGTCATTCCGGTGAAGCTGTAGACGCCGCGGGTGTGCTCGAAGATCTGCGCGGCGAGGGCGGTGACCGCGGCGAAGACCAGGCCGACGCCGGCGAGGGCGGCACCGGTCAGTGCGGAACCGGCGAGCGGCAGACCGGTACCGGCCAGAACCGCTGCGACGACGAGGCCCACCGTCAGATCTGCGAGAGCGGCCAGGGCGAGCGCCGCGTAGAGCGGGGAATGCCTGCCCACCTGGGCGGATCGGATCAGCTCGGTGCGGCCGGCCTCCTCGTCGGCGCGGGTGTGCCGGCCGACCAGGAACATGTTCATCAGCGCCACGATGATCGCGCCGAACGCGAACATCTCGAAGACGATCTCGTTGCCGATGGTGCCGAGGAGTTCGGATGGGCCGCTCATCGCGATCACCGCGGTGTTGCCGCCGAGCGTGGCGCGGAGCTGGGCAAGTTTTTCCGGGGTGTCGTAGAGGTTCTGGCTCTGGGTGGACTGGATCAGGAAGAGCAGCCCTACGCCGGCGATCCACAATGGCAGGACGCGTCGCTCCAGGCGGAGATTGAAAGCGATGAGTATGCCGGTCATCTCCGCATGCTCCTCCCCCATGCGGCGCCATGTCCTCGGCGGAACGGGTGCTCCTTCAGGTGGTTCATGGACAGCTGCGTTGACTTGGATCGGGGGCGGGTCTACCGCTGAAGGTCACACCTCCAGGAGGTACTCCCATGTCAGTCGCACTCGACCGCAGGCTTGCCGAGACCGGCACCCGGTTCCGGATCTTCCCGCAGCCCCGATTCCTCACCAAGGCCGACGGCACTCCGCTGTTCCCGGAGCCGGAGACCGTGACGGTCGCCCCCTCGCCGGGCGCCGTCGAACGCGGGCCCGCCGACGACCGGATGTTCGTCGTCGACGCGATCGGCAAGCTGCCGTACAACCAGTTCTTCCGGCCCCCGTACACCGGTGCGGCCCGGGACCCTGTCGAGCCGGGACCGGACGGTCACTTCGACCACCTCGACCCGGCCGGCCGGGAATTCTCGGCGGCCACCATGTACGCCACGGTGCGGCGCGTCCTCGACATCTGGGAGGACTACTTCGGGCGTACGATTCAATGGCATTTCGAATCTGATTTCGCCCGTCTCGAACTGATCCCGCTGATCGAGTGGAACAACGCCCAGTCCGGGTACGGCTTCCTCGAGTTCGGGTTCGGCCGCACGCCGACCGGCACGATCGACCACACCCGGCCGTTCTGCGAGAACTTCGACGTGCTCTCCCACGAACTCGGGCACAGCCTCATCTTCGCCGAGGTCGGCGTCCCGTCCAGCCCGTCCGACGAAGGCATCGATTACGGCGGCATGCACGAGTCAGCCGGTGACCTGGTGGCGATCGTCGCGTCGCTGCATTTCCACTCGGTCGTCGACATGCTGCTGGACAACACGAAGGGCAACCTGCTCACCATCAACGGCCTGGACCGGGTCGGTGAACTGTCGGACAGCAGGCAGATCCGGATCGCGTTCAACGCGCTGCGCATGTCGGATGTGAACGACGAACCGCACGACCGGTCGATGCCGCTGACCGGCGCCATCTTCGACACGATGGTCGAGTTCTTCCAGCAGGACCTGGTGAACAAGAAACTGATCACTGACGACCTGCGCAACCGCTCGACGAACCTGCCCGGCACCGTGCACGACCTGGACCAGATCCAGACCGATTTCGCGGCCGCCTATGCGGGCAACGAGGCCGCGTTCAAGGAGTCGCTGCTGCTGGCCCGCGATTATCTGGGCCGGCTGCTCGCCACCACCTGGTCGGCCATCTCACCGGATTTCCTCACCTATCACGGGATCCTGCGGGCCATCCTGGACGCCGACCGCACCCTGACCGGAGGCGCGAACGCCGCGATCATCCGGTCGTGTTTCGCCTGGCGGGAGATCGCGCCGGTGCCGGCGTCGATGCTGATGCGCCAGCACACGCTCACATCGTGCGGGCTGGAGGCCACAGCTTCACCGGCTGCGGCCTCGGCTGACGGGTTCTCGGCGATGATTCCGGTGCCCCGGAACAGTTACCAGAACTTGCGCCGGTAGTGACCGTGGTTGCGGTAGTGCCCGTGGTGCCGATAGTGGCCGTGATGGCCGTAGGCACCCGGGTGCCCGTAACCCGGCTGGCCGTAACCGGGCTGGCCGTAGCCCGGGTGGTAGCCGTGGCCCTGGCTTCTTGCGATGCGGTGGTTCACGTCGCGCAACAGGGCGTCGACGGCCGGGTTGTGCCGCTTTTGTGAGGCGCGGTGAAGCTTGGACGCCACCATCGAGAGCACGAAGCGCTTCACGAAGCCCATCTCGGCTGTCTCCTCTGTTTCTGGGGGACTCCCAACGGTACGGGGTGAAGTCCAGCCTGACCTGTATGTTTGCTGTGCGGTCGTTGAGTCTCTCTAGGGTTACGGCATGGAGATCCGACCCGCCGTCGTGGCGGACGCTGACGCTCTCGCCGAGGTGCACGTGCTCGGCTGGCAGGCTGCCTATCGCGGGATGATGCCGCAAAAATATCTCGACGGGTTGTCGGTGGCCGATCGCGCCGACGGGTGGCGGAGCTGGCTCGCGACCATCCAGCCGCCGCAGGCGATCCTGGTCCTCGACCCCGGGGTTGCCGGGTTCATCACTGTTGGTGCTGACGACGAGGAACCTGGGGTCGGGCGGGTCTATGCGATCTATGTACGGCCGGGGTCGTGGGGGCAGGGACGCGGCCAGGCGCTGATGGCGGCCGGGGTGCGGCAGCTGGCGTCGTCCGGGTCCGGGTTTTCCGAGGCGACGCTGTGGGTGCTGGAAGCGAACGTGCGGGCGCGGCGTTTTTACCAGGCCGCCGGGTGGTTTGCGGACGGCGGGAGGCTGGTCGACGAGTCGCGCGGCTTTCCGCTGGAGGAGATCCGTTACCGTCGGCGGCTATGAGTCGCCGGGGCCTGGTGCATCACATCGAGCTCTGGCTTGAGGACGACGGCTCGTTGCCGTGGTTGCTGGAGCGGCTCGGGTACGTCCCGGGCGGCCGGTGGGCTTCCGGCGGCAGCTGGGTGCTCGGTGACATGTACGTCGTGCTCGAGTCCGGACCGGATCATGTGCATGGCCGGCATGAGCGGCTGCGTAGCGGACTCAACCACCTGGCGTTCTGGGCCGGAAGCCGGGCTGAGGTCGATGCCGTGGTCGGTGAGGCCGGGCAGCACGGATGGACGCTGATGTTCACCGACCGGCATCCCCATGCCGGCGGGCCGGATGTCTATGCCGCATATGTGGAGAACGCGGCGGGTTTCGAGGTCGAGCTGGTCGCCGAGGACTGAGCGTCCGCGGTAAAAACGGCGCGGACGGCGCCGGTCAGCCTGGGAGCCGGTCAGCCTGGGATCTGGTCAGCCTGGGATCTGGTCAGCCTGGGATCTGGGGATACGTGACCGGGGACGGCATCGGCTGCTGGCGTGGCAGGCGCCGGTGCATTCTCTGCTGCTCCAGTGCGATCCAGTCCCGCCCGTCCGCCGCGACCGCCTCCAGGATGTGCAGCGCGCTCGTCACCCCCGCCGCGTCGGAGGCCAGCCGCGCCAGGTGGTCCGGGTTCTCCCGCAGATAGTCGATCGACTCGTCGCTGAAGTCGTCCAGCAGCACCCGGATGCTGTGGCCGTTCACCAAAGCGAGCTGGAACGCCTGCCGGGTCACCAGCTTCTGGTCGCCGAAGCGCAGGCCCACCTCGGTCACCTGCACCGACCCGATCGCGTCGTACCGGAACGTCGTGCGCCGCTCCCCGGAGAACCCACCCCCGGCGAAGTCGAGCTTCGCCTGCACCTGCCGCACGCCGCCCTCGGTCAGCAGGAACAACAGGACCGTGTACGCCGAATGCCGGAACGGGCCGCCCACATCGCGGGCACGACGGGCGTTCGGCGCCGCCTCGGTCAGCGTCAGGTGGGTGAGCAGATCCCGGTTGGAGAGCCGGTAGTCCCCCATCACACCCCGCTTCCAGTACGCCAGGTCGAGCGCCAGCCAGTAGCCCATCTCCACATCGGTGGGACGGTCCGACAACCAGGTGACCCAGCGGTCGTAGGCCGCCCGCTCCTCGCGGTGGCGCTGTTCGAATTCGGTCGTGTCCAGGGCGAGGCGGCGGCGTTCGCCGTACAGGGCCAGGCCGCCCTGATGGGCGAAGCGGGCGCCGAAGAAGAGCATCGGCGCGGCGACCACCAGGGCGCAGAAGGTCATCGCGGTCATCGAGAGGAGCACGAGTGCCACCGCGGCGCCGAGCGCTGCGACGCCGGCGAGGAACGCGGGCGGTGTTGCGGACGGGCGGTATTCGCGGCGGAAATCGTCGAGAGTGCCGGCGCGCCAGCGTCCCGCAATGCCCTCCGAGTGATGAGCCGCGAGATATCTGACCTGCTCGGGGCGGATTCCTCGGATTCCGTATAAATCGATGAGATCTCCGTGCAGGGCCGTGCGCAGGCCGGCGGTGTCGCGCCAGAAGGAGTCGCGGAGCTGTGGCTCGCGGGGCTGCTGGCTCGCGAAGGCCGTGTCGATGATCGAGGCGATGGCGTCGGCGAAGCCGGCGCGGAGGGAGTTGCCGCCGGGGCCGAGGTAGGCGGCGCGGGTTCCGAAGCGCAGTTCAGCGTCCTTGGCGGCGAGGCGGGAACGCAGGAACGCGCGGTCCAGGCCGTGCCGGACGACCGCCCAGCCGCCGGCCGCCAGGAGAACGAAAACGGTCACGGCGGCGAGGACGCTGCGCGCGGCGGCGGCCTGGACCAGCGTCACCGCACCGAGGAACAGCAGCAACCCACCCCCGGCGAGCGGCAGCCAGGTCGACTCGGCAGGGGCTGCGCGCGCGACCTTCGCGACCGGTTCGACCGGGTCAGGCTCAAAGAATTTGGGTACGCGCACCGCACGGTCCCCGGCCATCCGAGCCTGCCGCACATGCTCCGCGTTGAGCTGTTCGATGTGGTCCTGTGCCACGCCGGAGAGCGTCTGGCTGAGATGCCGTTCGATGTCCTGGCGATCAGTTTCGGGCAGCGTCGAGTACGCCTGCAACGCCTGCCCGAGCGCCTGCTGGTTCTCCGGCCCGACGGTCAGCAGCGCGTTGACCAGCATCCGGATAACCCCGACGCAGCGCCACCAGCGGCCGCTCGGATATTGATCGGCCATCCCGAATGCCTGTTCGAGCTGGTTCATGTCGGCGCTGCTCAGGCTGGTCAGCGAGCGGCCACTGAGCACGGACAGTGACCAGTGGTAGGCGATCTCGGCCGAACTGAACCGGTCCTCGAAGACCAGCGCGGAGAGCCGCCGTTCCGCCTCGCGCGGCGAACCGCCCTGCAGGTAATGGACCGCCACCTGGAGTTTCTCGGCGGGAGTCGCGGTCGGGGCGGTCTGGTAGACGTAGGCGTTGCCGTGCAGGACACCGACCTGTACGCCGATGCTGGCGTCGCCCTCAGCAATGTTGGTGTAGGTGCTCACCTGATCGCCTCGATCGCTGCGGTGACCGAGCTGACCAGCGTGGCCAGGCCTGGGGCCATGGCGGCGAGCCTGGTCAGTGCCCGGACAGCACGGCCCTTGTTGTGCGCCGCGAGGGCGTCAGCGGTCGTGTTGATCTCTTGGTCGGCCTCGGCCAGGGCGTCGGCGTCCAAGTCGGTGGCGCGCAGGGCGGCTCGTAGCTGATCGATTTCGGCCGCGAGCGGAGCCGGCCCGACCGTGACGGTGCCGGTGTTCTTGCCGATCTGGGCGCCCACGTGAGCGTTGCCGGAGGCGACGTTCTGAAAGTTCTCCATCGTCTGCTTTCTCGGGCAGGAGGCTGCTATCCGCAGGAGCGGTTCCCGCGGGAGGCGGTTCCGCTATCCGCAGGAGCGGTTCCCCCGGGAGGCGGTTCCGCGAATGGCTTGTGGCGGCGCAAATTCTGGCGCGGCAACCGGACCAGGCAACCCGGGCGAACGGCCGATGCGCGGGCAGAACGGCGCTGACCTGCGCATCAGCCTTGCCTGCGGGAGCAGAATCCCCCATTCGAGGAGTGACGTCACCTATCAGGAATGCCCGATGTGCCAGGGCCGGCGGCGCTGACCGTCGACCTCGATCCAGCAGAACCGGCAGCGATATGCCTGCAGCCTCCGGTGCGCGGCACCCGTGGAGCGGGCGAGTGAGTACAAAGCCTGGACCGCCGCCGCGCGGGACAGGTGGCGTTGCTTGCCCGAACACGACTGCTGCTCGGTCGGCCGCTTCGTATGACGCCTGCCGGTCATCCCTCACCCATCCCTCGCCACCACACCTGCATCGGTGCAGTCTGCCCAGGGGGTCCGACAATTTGATCAAGACGAATGTCAGGCACCGCGGGTGTCACATCGCGGCGACCCGGTTCGTCCATGGTGGAACCCGTCACGAGGGAGTGCCTGTGTACGTCACGATCACCGTTGTGGCCGCTTTCTTCACCGGTAGCGCGGCCGTCTTCTATCTGATCGGTCACGACTATCCGAAGACGCAGGCTGATATGAAGGGCATTCCCCGCACATACGTTCCGGTGCTGGGGCTGCTGCTGGCGGCCGGAACGACCGGGCTGGCCGCCGGGTTCGCGGTACCGCTGCTGGGGCAGCTCGCGGCCGGCGGGCTCATCCTCTACTTCATCGGCGCGATCGTGGCCCACCTGCGGGTCGGCTCGCGCAACGTGATCGGCGCGGTGGTGTTCCTCGCAGTTTCGGCGGGTGCGCTGGCCGTGAGCCTGGCTCGCTAGAGAGCAGGCGCGCGGCTACCGTGGCTGCATGGGCGGCCGGCCTGCGGGTGATGTGAAGCGGACACCGTCGCTCGGCGAGTGCCGGCGGGCAGCAGGGGCGGCTGCTCGCTGGTGACCGCACGATCCCGTGACATCACCGGAGCCGGGCGCCGGCCCGGGTGGAAGTCGCCGATCGGATGCCCGTCTGCTGACCGGCTTCGTCGCCGGGCTTGCCGTGGCCTCGCTGCTGAGACGCCTCACCGCACCGCGGCGAGAACGTCGTGATAGTGCTGGTTGAGCATCACCCCGAGGACGTTGCCGAACGGGTCGAGCACGGACGCCGTCACGTAACCCGGGCCGCGCTCGGTGGGCTTGTCGTGCGGTGTGGCGCCCAGCCCCAGCAGCCGGTGCCAAGCCGCCTCGACGTCGTCGACCGCCCAGTAGACGATCGCCCCGCTCGCCGGGCCGCCCACCCCGTGCGGGGCGAATCGGCTGTTCAGGACGCCGAACTCGTGCTGGTAGTCACCGACCCGCCATTCCAGGTAGGCGCCGTCCCGGACGAAGTAGGGCTCGAGCTCGAAAACGCCGGTGTACCAGGCCCGGGCGGCGTCGAGGTCGTCGGCGAAGAAGGTGACAGTGGTCAGTCCGCGAAGAGTCATGCCTCTGATCCTCGCCAGTTAAGTGCTCACCTTCTGAGCACTTTTCCGGCGACAATGCACAACATGCGTGCCGACCGTCTCGTGGCGACCCTCCTCCTGATGCAGACGCGCGGCCGGATCACCGCCGCCGAGCTCGCGGCCGAGCTGGAGGTCTCGGTCGCCACCGCCCGCCGTGATCTGGAGGCGTTGTCGAGCGCCGGGATTCCGGTCTATCCGCAGCCCGGCCGGCACGGTGGCTGGCAGCTGGTGGGTGGTGCGCGTACCGATCTGAGTGGGTTGTCCGCGCCGGAGGCCCGTGCGTTGTTCCTGATGACAGGGCCGGCGTCGGCCTCGCCGGCTTCACCGGGCGAGGCGAAAACCGCGCTGCGCAAGCTTCTCCGCGCGCTGCCCGAACCGTTCCGCGACGAAGCGCAGGCCGCCGCCGAAGCTACCCTGATCGATCCCTCGCGGTGGGGTCAGCACGACCGTGACCAGCCCGAGGACGTGCGCCGGCTGCAGGACGCGGTGGTGCGGACCCGGCGGATCCGGTTCAGCTACCAGGGCACCAAGCGAAGCGCCCAGGGCACCAAGCGAAACGCCCAGGGCACCAAGCACAACGCCCAGGGCCAAGAACGCGAAGCCGATCCATGGGGCGTGATCGACAAGGACGGCGTCTGGTACCTGCTCGCCGGCACCGATCGCGGCCAGCGCACGTTCCGCCTCGACCGGATGAGCGCGCTGAACGAAACCGGGCAGACCTTCGATCGCCCGGACGGCTTCACCCTCGACGAGGCCTGGAACCGGGTCGTCGGCGCCATCGAGGAGCGCCGATCACGCACCTGGGCCACCGTGCTCATCCCGGAACGCTTCCTCTGGGTGCTCCGCGACCATTTCGGCCGCCACTGCCACCCCGCCGAGGAGGTGCGGCCCGACGGCCGCGTGCGGGTCAGGGTCGGCGCGCCGACCCCGCGCGACCTCGCCCGCACGCTCTCCGGATGGGGCGCGGCCGCGGAGGTCACCGAGCCTTCTTCGGTACGCACGGAGCTCTCCCGCATCGGGTCGGAGCTGACGGCGCTCTATGCCACGCCCTGACCCGGTGCCGACTCCTCGAAGAGCAGCAGGGTGCGGGTGCTGACCACGCCCGCCATACCCTGGATCTCGTCGAGGACCAGGTGGCGCAGCTCGGTGTTGTCGGCGACCCGGACCAGCAGGATCACGTCGAAGTCGCCGCCGACCAGACCGATGTGGACGACGCCCGGCAGGGTGCGCAGCCGGCCGAGGACCTCGCGCCAGTTCGCCTGCTGGAGGTTGACCGTCACGTAGGCGGCCGTGGTCAGCCCGGCCGCGACCGGGTCGACATCGGCGTGGAAGCCGCGGATCACCCTGTCCTGCTGGAGGCGGGCCACCCGGGCGTAGGCGTTCGCCCTCGAGATGTGCAGCGTCTCGGCGAGGGTGCGCATCGACATGCGGCCATCCCGGGCGAGTTCGGTGATGATGCGCCGATCGGTCTCGTCGAGCACGGTGCCACCTGTCTCATCGGCCGCCGTCAAATAGCGGGGATCTTGGACGATTGGCATGTTGTTGGGCCCCCGGTCAGAACAATATCTCGGGTTTTGCCGGGGTCTGGTGTTCAAATGGCACGCAAATAAGAATCCGTCCATGACACGTGACGCAGCCCACCTGCTGCCGTCCACGGAGCCGGTGACGCTCATCGACCCGGACGGCCACCCCGTTCCGCACGTCGGCCACGACATGCCCGACCCCCAGGCGCTGGTTTCCGCGTACGCCGCCCTGATCGCTGCCCGCCGTTTCAACGACCAGGCGAACGCCCTGGTCAGGCAGGGCCGGCTCGCGGTGTACCCCTCATCGCACGGGCAGGAGGCCTGCCAGGTTGCCTGCGTCCAGGTGCTCGGCGACGGCGACTGGCTGTTTCCCACCTATCGTGACTCGGCGGCGATCGTGGCCCGCGGCGTCGACCCGGTCGAGGCCCTCACGCTGCTGCGCGGCGACTGGCACAGCGGTTACGACCCGCAGGCCACGAAGGTCGCGCCGCAGGCCACGCCCCTGGCCACCCATCTGCTGCACGCGGTCGGGGTGGCGCACGCGGCCCGTCTGCGCGGTGAGCCGACCGTCGTCATGGCGCTCTGCGGCGACGGCGCGACGAGTGAGGGCGACTTCCACGAGGCGCTCAACTTCGCCGCTGTCTTCCGTACCCCGGTGGTGTTCTTCATCCAGAACAACGAATACGCGATCTCCGTGCCTCTGGCACGCCAGACTGCCGCGCCCTCGCTCGCACACAAGGGCATCGGGTACGGGGTACCGAGCGAACGTGTCGACGGCAACGACGTGGCGGCGCTGCTCACGGTGCTCGGTGACGCCGTCGCGCGGGCCCGGGCCGGGGAGGGCCCGCAGCTGATCGAGGCGCACACCTACCGGGTGCAGGCGCACACGAACGCCGACGATCCGGGGCGCTACCGCAGTGCCGACGAGGTCACGCCGTGGCTGTCCCGGGATCCGATCAGCCGGCTCTCGGTGTATCTGACCGGCCAGGGACTTCTTGGCGACGAGCGGGTTGCCGCGTGTGCCGCCGATGCCGAGGTGCTGGCCGAGCGGATGCGTGCCGGGCTCAACGCGGAGACGGTCGCGGACTATCGGGACCTGTTCGCGCACGTTTTTGCCGTACCCACGTCGCAGCTGCGTGAGCAGCAAGCGCTCGTCGCCGACGAGCTGTCCCGGGAGGAGGTTCGATGACTTCGGTTTCCGCTGAGAAGATGACGATGGCGAGCGCGCTCAACCGGGCGCTGCGGGACGCGATGCGCGCCGACGAGTCGGTGGTGATGTTCGGGGAGGACGTGGGGCCGCTCGGCGGGGTCTTCCGGATCACCGACGGGCTGACCGCCGAGTTCGGCGAGCAGCGCTGCTTCGACACCCCCCTCGCCGAGGCCGGCATTCTCGGCATGGCGATCGGGTTGGCGATGAACGGGATGCGGCCGGTCGTCGAGATGCAGTTCGACGCGTTCGCGTACCCGGCGTTCGAGCAGCTGATCAGCCACGCCGCGAAGATGCGCAACCGGACCCGGGGCCGGGTCACGCTGCCACTGGTGATCCGGATTCCGTACGCCGGTGGCATCGGCGGCGTGGAGCACCACTGTGACTCGTCGGAGGCGTACTACGCGCACACCCCGGGGCTGCACGTGGTGGCGCCGTCCGACCCGGCTGACGCGTACGGACTGTTGCGGCGCTCGATCGAGTCCCCCGACCCGGTCGTGTTCCTCGAACCGAAGAAGCTGTACTTCTCCCGCTCCGAAGCCGATCTCACGCTCCCGGTGCCGCCGATCGGCACGGCCGTGGTACGCCGGGCGGGGACCGACGCGACGCTGATCGCCTACGGCCCGGCCGTGCCGATCGCCCTCGAAGCGGCCGAAGCGGCAGCTCAGGAGGGCCGCAGCCTGCAGGTGGTGGACCTGCGCTCGATCGTGCCGTTCGACGACGAGACGGTGTGCGCGGCGGTCCGGTCGACCGGGCGGGCCGTCGTGGTGGCCGAGGCCGCCGGGTTCGCCAGCGTGTCCGCCGAAGTGGTGGCGCGGGTGACCGAACGCTGCTTCCACTCACTGCACGCCCCGATCCGGCGGGTCACCGGTTTCGACATCCCGTACCCGCCGCCGAAGCTGGAGCATTTCCACCTGCCCTCGGTGGACCGCGTCCTGGACGCCGTCGACGAGCTCCAGTGGGAGTACGCGTGAACACCTTCCTGCTGCCCGACCTCGGCGAAGGGCTGACCGAGGCGGAGATCGTACGGTGGCTGGTCGCCGAAGGCGATGTGATCGAGATCGACCAGCCGGTGGTCGAGGTGGAGACCGCGAAGGCGATGGTCGAGGTCCCGTCCCCGCACGCCGGCCGGGTGGCGACCCGGCACGCCGCCGAGGGCGCGACAGTGGATGTGGGCGCGCCGCTGATCACGGTGGCGGCGGTCGGGGCGGATGAGGGGTCCGGCAACGTTCTCATCGGGTACGGGACCACGCCCGGGTCCGGTGCGGTCCGGCACCGCCGGCCGCGGGCCGGCGCTGGATCGGTGGTGACCGCGCCGGCACCTCGGGTGGCGGCGGCGCCTCGGGTGGTTTCGCCGCTGGTGCGGCGGCTGGCTCGGGAGGGTGGTGTTGATCTGGCGGTCGTGGAGGGAACCGGTCCGGGCGGGGTGATCACCAGGCGGGACGTGGAGTCGGCTCCCCGGCTGACCGCGGAGCAGACATTGCCGAAATATCCGGCGCCGGCTGGCGAGCGCCGGATTCCGCTCAGTGGTTTTCGCAAAGCCGCTGCTGCCGTTCTCGGGCGCAGCCGCGCGGAGATCCCGGAGGCGACCGTCTGGGTGGACGTCGACGCCACTCCCCTGTGGGAGCTGCGCGAACGCACCCGCGCCACCGCCGGTTCACCCGGGCTGCTGGCTTACATCGCGCGGTTCGTGGTCGCCGGGCTGCGCGCTTACCCCGTGCTCAACTCCCGCCTGGACGCCGAACGCCAGGAGATCGTGCAACTGGACGGGATCAACCTGGGTATCGCCGTGCAGTCCGGCCGTGGCCTGGTCGTCCCGGCCGTGGTGGACGCGCAGGCCATGACCACCACCGAGCTCGACGCCGCGATCCGCGACGTCACCGCCCGCGCCCGCCGCAACGAGTCCACCCCGCCGGGCACGTTCACGCTGAACAACTACGGCGCGTTCCGGGTCGACGGCAGCGCCCCGATCATCAACCATCCCCAGGTGGCGATGCTCGGACTCGGCCGTGTCATCGATCGTCCCTGGGTGGTGGACGGGGCTTTGTGCGTACGAAAGATCGTGCAGTTGTCCTTTGTTTTTGATCATCGGGTGTGCGACGGCGCGACGGCGGCCGGCTTCATGCGCGTGGTGGCCGATGCGATGGAGGACCCGGCGGGGGCGCTGGCTCGGATGTGAGTTCATCCGCCGCTCGGGACAATACGGGCGCTATCGTCATCGTGAAGACTTTTCACTATCGTGGCGGTGACGATGCGCTTGCTTCGCAATCTCAAGATCGGCATGCGTCTGGGCGTCGCCTTCACCGGTGTCTGCCTGTGCATGATCGCCGCGATCGGGATCGGGCTGTGGGGGCAGCATCGCGCCAGCGACGCCACCAGCGAACTCGCCGCGGCCGAGGCGGCCAACAGCGCGGCGCTGGTGGCGAAGTTCCGGACCGCCGATTTCAACGGCTGGCAGACCGGGTACGCCTTCGACACCATCCGCGGCGTCGCGAACGCCACCGACGACAGCGTCGGGCAGCGTGCCTCGTTCCTGGCCTCCACCGAGGCGTTCCGTGACGACCTGGCCCTGCTCCGATCCCTCGATCTCACCGCCGACGAGGACGCGCTGGTAGACGCCGCCGAGGCCACGTTCGAGAAGTTCATGGACGTCGACGAGCAGGTCATCGCCGGGTACCGCGCCGGAACCAGGGCCGGTGAACGCGCCGCGAACGCACTGGTCTCCGGTGACGCCCTGACCCTGATGGCCGAGATCATCGCGTCGGTCGACGGCCTCGTCGAGAAGACCGAGAGCACGTCGGCGGCCGCACTGCAGGCCGCCCAGGACGCCGCCTCGACGGCCGAGACCTTCATGATCACGGCGGGCGCGCTCTGCCTGGTGCTGGCCGCGCTCGTCGCCGTCGTGGTGACCCGCAGCATCACCCGCCCGCTGGCCACCACCGTTACCGCACTCGAAACCGTGGCCGGCAAAGATCTCACGGTACGGGTGCCCGAGGCCGGCCGCGACGAACTCGCCTCGATGGGCAGCGCCATGAACCGCACCCTCGACGTGCTGCGGTCCGCGTTCGCCACGATCACCGAGAACAGCCGTACCCTCTCGGATGCCGCCACCGAGCTCACCGCGACCTCCGCCCGGATCGCCGGAGCGGCCGACTCCGCGTCCGGCCAGTCCGACATGATCGCGTCGTCCGCCGAGGAGGTCTCCACCAGCGTGCAGACCGTCGCGGCCGGCACCGAGGAGATGAACGCGGCGATCCGTGAGATCGCCGACGGCGCCGGCCGGGCCGCCGGCGTCGCCGCGGCCGGCGTGGACAGCGTCCGCGCCGCCTCGGACACCATCGCCAGACTGGGCCGATCCAGCGAGGAGATCACCGGCGTGGTCAGTCTGATCACCTCGATCGCCGAGCAGACGAACCTGCTCGCCCTGAACGCCACGATCGAGGCAGCCCGGGCCGGTGAGCTGGGCAAAGGCTTCGCCGTGGTGGCCGGCGAGGTCAAGGACCTGGCGCAGGCGACGTCCCGGGCCACCGTCGACATCAGCGATCGCGTGCAGGCGATCCAGGAGGACACCGGGTCGGCGATCGCCGCCATCGACCGGATCGCCGGGATCATCAGCGAGGTGAACGAGCACTCCATGACGATCGCGGCGGCGGTCGAGCAGCAGACCGCCACCACGGCGGAGATGGGCCGCAACATCGCCGAGGCAGCCACCGGATCGAGCCAGATCGCGGCCGGGATCACCGGGGTCGCGACGGCGAGCCAGGACACGGCCCACGGGGTGGTGGAGTCACGGCAGACGGCGGAGCAGCTGGCGGTCATGTCCCACGAGCTGCGTGACCTGGTCGGCCAATTCCGCTCCTGAGGCTCGTGAGGGCATCCGTCCCTAGGCGTCCCTCCCTAGGACGTCCCTCCCTAGGACGTCCCTAGGTCTCGCTCGCGTCCAGGCGCAGGATCGTCTCCTCGATTTCCGCGTCACGGCCGTTGGCGAACCCGGTGTCCGTACCGATTTCGGTGAAGCCGGCCTTACGCAGCACCGTGAGCGAGCCCGCGTTGTCACTCGCGACGCGGCCGAAGATCGGCCGGGTCGGCACCAGCTCCAGGAGCTGGGCGAGCGCCTGCCCGGCGATGCCCTGACCCCAGAATGCCCGGTCGATCCAATACGTCACCTCGGTGTCGCCCTCGATGACAAAACTGGCGATGCTGCCGACAACCCGCCCGCCGGCCGTGATGACGCGATGGGTCACGCCGGGCGACGCCAGGTTCCTCGCCATGTGGGCGTCGAAAGCGGCGCGATCATTCGGATCCTTGGCGGTGAAGGCCGCCATCCGAACCGACTCGGGATCACGCATCTGCTCGAACAACGCGTCCAGGTCGGCGTCCTCGGCCGGCCGCAAGACCACCTCAGCCATCAGCTTCCCCCTCCGCTCCAGCATCTGCCGCGAAGCTATCAGCGGGGTACGACATCGTCGTGCTGATGGGGCTTCCGCGTCCGGCGACGGGTCCCAGGGCACACCAACTGAGGAACTGCGCAGAAGATTCTCATCTCCGGCGCGGGCCCAACCGGCCGCCGCTCGTTCGGTCGCCGCAGCGTCGTACTCCGCGGCCAAGGAGTCGGTCGCACAGCGCTTCGAGGGGATCCGGTGAGCTTTCGCGGACGGGCTTCGAGCCGTAGCCGCTGGCTGATATCCACCCAGGTCCTACCTGCCGATCTCGTTGACTCGCGTCACGCCGGCATCGCGGGATTCGACAAGATCGACGGGCGGGTGGGTGGGTGTGCGCATCGCGCCGGCCGTCGGGCGCTGGTCCTTGCGGGTGAGTGGCGGCTGACCCTCCTCGATCTTGTCGAGTTCCTCGAACACGCTGCCACTCAAGTCAACAAGATCGACGACGGGCTGCCCGATCTTGTGGATTTCCCCTAAACGGTTCGGGGAAATCCACAAGATCTGGGGCGGGGCGAGGCGGGGCGGGGCGGGGCGGGGCGGGGCGGAAGACGTCGAGCAGGTAACGACCAGTGTCCGGCTCACGTAGCCACGCCTGCCACGTCGCTTCGAGGGCCACGGCACCGCGGGGTGACAGTTCGACGCCGCCGGAGATGGTTGCGCATCCACCGAACACCGCCGTTACTGCCCGAAGGTGTACCGCAGGTTGGCGTTGATCAGCACGTTGAGGCGTTTGCGCAGGTGGCCGAGGAGCGCGGCGTCCGGCATCGGTTCCTCGACGAACAGGGTCCAGCGCAGCCGGGTGCCCGCCGCGCCGTCGGACGACAGGTCGAACCGGACCTGGGCGTCCGGTCGCTTCTCCCACAGCGAGGACCAGATCACCATGTCCGGCTTCTCGGCATTGATCAGCCGGGGTGGCCGCTCATCGTCCAGCAGGGACAGCCACACCCGAACCGGATCACCCTCGGGGTTGATCAGCACGTCGAAGACGACATGTGGTGGCGCTGGCTGGCTTCGTTGCCGGCTGCCCGCTTCAAGCACACCTCAGCGTACGATCAACCGGCTCACGCCGTCGAGCAGGTATTACCGGCCCACGTCGTTGCGAGGGCCACGGCGAGGATGCTGAGGGCGGCGGCGCCGATGAGCGTACCCAAGATTTGCCGCACCGAAGCGCCCAGCGCAACCACGACGGACACGGCGTGACGCTATCGGCCGGAGTGCCCGCCAAAGCAGAAAGGGCGACCTGGACAGGCCGCCCTTTCCGGTGGAGCTGTCAGATGAGGCCGAGCTTGCGGACGGCCTCGCGCTCCTCGACCAGCTCGGCCACCGAGGCGTCGATGCGGGTACGCGAGAACTCGTCGATCTCCAGGCCCTGGACGATCGAGAACTGGCCGTCCTTCGCGGTGACCGGGAACGAGGAGATGATGCCCTCGGCCACGCCGTAGGAGCCGTCCGAGACGACGCCGGCGGAGGTCCAGTCGCCCTCGGCGGTGCCGTTCACCCAGGTGTAGACGTGGTCGATCGCGGCCGACGCGGCGGATGCGGCCGAGGAGGCGCCGCGGACCTCGATGATCTCGGCGCCGCGCTTGGCGACCCGCGGGATGAACTCGTCGGCGAGCCAGGCCTGGTCGTTGATGGCCGCGGCGACGCTGCTGCCGTTGACCAGGGCGTGCGAGACGTCCGGGTACTGGGTGGCGGAGTGGTTGCCCCAGATGGTGACCTTCTTCAGCTCCTCGACCGAGACGCCGAGCTTGCCGGCGAGCTGGGCGAGCGCGCGGTTGTGGTCGAGGCGGGTCATCGCGGTGAAACGGTCCGCCGGGACGTCGGGCGCGTGCTGCTGGGCGATCAGGGCGTTCGTGTTGGCCGGGTTGCCGACCACCAGAACCTTGATGTCCGCGGCGGCGCCGGCGTTGATCGCCTCACCCTGCGGCTTGAAGATGCCACCGTTGGCTTCGAGCAGATCGCCACGCTCCATGCCTTTGGTACGCGGGCGCGCGCCGACCAGCAGAGCGACGTTTGCCCCGTCGAAGGCGGCCTTCGGGTTGTCGAAGACGTCGACGCCGGCCAGAGCCGGGAACGCGCCGTCCTGGAGCTCAAGGGCGGTGCCCTCGGCGGCGCGGGTGGCGGCCGGGATCTCCAGCAGGCGCAGCTTGACCTTCTTGTCCGCCCCGAGCAGCTGGCCGGACGCGATGCGGAACAGCAGCGCGTACCCGATCTGGCCGGCGGCTCCGGTGACGGTTACGTTGATCGGCTCGCCCATGAGCAGCATCTCCCTGTTAACAGTGTGGGTACGCGATTGTGATCCACACACCTTATAAGGCGTTCAGCGGACGTAGGCCATGATAAGTACCTCACTAATCACCCTGCGTCGGCGCCCTTCACACTGTCGTATAGAGGTAGACGAGGGCACACGGTGGGCCGGCGACCCGTGGTTGCCGCTCGGCAGATGATTGCTGGCATAGGTGTCGAGTTCTTGTGCCGTGGGGCGAGCCGTAGCTGAGAACGGTATTGGGGCCGTTATGACATGTCTGGCCTACGGCTCGGGTCGCCCAGCCGTAGCTCAGACACCTCATGAGGGTCCGATGACCTCTCTGAGCTACGGCTCGTCGGGTCGCCCGGCCGCATTGCGACGCGGAAAAGCCAGTCACGCCTCCGCCTGACAGCCCGAAGTCGACACGCTCGTCAGAAAACGCTTGCCCGTGTCGACTTGCGGTTCGATTCGCGGTTCGATTCGCGCCCTAAGTCGACACGGACTCCGGCTTGGGGCGCGGAAGCCGGCTCGGGCATGAGGGCGGCTTGGGAACTGGGTCAGGGGGTGAAGGGTTCGGGGCCCAGGCGGCCTATCACCACGAATGCTGCGAGGGTCAGGTAGGTCAGGTTGACGAGCAGGTGGGCGTATTCGCCGCGGCGATAGATGATTACTGCGGCGCCTATCATGATCAGGGCGATGCCCACCGCCGCCAGTGGGACCAGGACCGGTGCGATGCCGAGCAGGGCGGGCAGGATCAGGCCCGCGGCGCCCAGGACCTCCAGCGCGCCGAGGATCTTCAGGAAACGCGGGCTGAAGTCGAGGACCCAGCCGCCGCCCGGCGCCTTGGACAGGGTCCGCTGGGACAGGATCAGCTTGTTGAGGCCGGCGATGGTGAAAACCGTGGCCAGCAGGCCGGCGACGATCCACAGAGCAGTGTTCATGTTCAGGATGACGGCGCGGGCGGCGCGGAGGTAACAGTGACGGTCGCCAGGTGCGCCGGATCCGAGACGGAGAGCATTTCGACGATGCGGTCGCCGGAGACCGTGCACGCCATCACGGCCAGGAGTTTGCCGTTCAGGGCGCGGACCACGTACCCGGGCTCGCCGTTGACACGGGCGGAATGGGCGGTGACCTGGGCGCGGACGCCCTGCTGGGCGCGCGCGGCGATCTCGGCGGCGCCGTGCCGGACGACCAGGCCGCGGGCGGTCCAGGTGCGCCAGGTGACGTCCGGGTCGAGGATGCGCAGCAGGCCGTCGAAGTCGCCGCCGCGGGCCGCCGCGAGGAACGCGTCGACGACCGCGCGCTGGCGGCGGCGCTCACCTTCCGGATGCGGGGTGCCCTGGACCTTGCGGCGGGCCCGGCTCGCCAGCATCTTGGTGGCGTCGGCCGACCTGCCGAGGATCTGGCCGATCTCGTCGAACGGCACCGCGAACATGTCGTGCAGCACGAACGCCAGACGCTCGGCGGGGCGCAGCGTGTCCAGCACGACCAGCAGCGCCTGCCCGACGGCGTCGGCGAGAAGCGCGTCGTCCTCGATCACTACGAGATCCGGGGGCTGATCACCGTACGGAATCTCGGGTTTGATCTTCTTGCTTCTCAGCATGTCGACGCAGATGCGGCCGGTGACCGTGGTGAGCCAGCCGCCCAGGTTGTCGATCGTGCCGGTGTCCTGGCGGGCGAGGCGGAGCCAGGCCTCCTGGACGGCGTCCTCGGCGTCGGCGCGCGAGCCGAGGATCCGGTGGGCGACCGTGACGAGGCGTGTGCGGTGCTGCTCGAAGGCTGTCGCGAGGTCGTCGCGTTCGCTCATGCCGCCACCTTGCCCGATCGGGGTCCGTCACGGCGATGACGAATCGGGGACCCCGGAGGTAACACAGACGCTCAGCGGCGGACCGGTGTGCAGGAGCGATCGGCGTAACAGCGCAGCGGCGGCTCCGCCGTCAGCTGCCGGGCGGTGACCATCGCGCTGGCGCTCTGCACCAGCGCGGCCGCGGCCCGGGTGGGGAAGGCGAGCGGGTCGACCGCCGGCATCAGCGGCGGGCCGCACCGGGCGGTGCGGATCCGCGAGGCCTGCGCGGGGCCCGGGTGCGTCAGCGCGTCCTGCCCGATGAGGTACGCGGCATTGTCGTACGCGAGACCGAAGTGCTCGACCGTCTCGGCCGGGCAGATCCGGCCGACCTCGAGGTTGGTGACATTCGTGGCGGCCGGCAGCACCGACGAGGTGTGCGGCACCACGATCTCGTCGGAGTGCACCATGACCTGCGTGTAGTCGACGCCGGGCCAGGTCTGCGGGCCGTCGTTCAGCGCCGCGAGCAGGCGGGAGCCGGTCCGCTGCTGCCACCGCGCGGCCGGGCACTTCCCCGCCGCCGCGCACTGGGCGACGAACGTGGCGGTCCCGTGGTTCGGCGCGCCGAGCGACACGTAGTCGTCGACCATCTCGCGGGTGTCCGGCCAGTACTTGAGCGCCCACCGGCCGATCAGCCCGCCCTGGCTGTGCCCGACGATCGAGATCGGCGCCCCGGCGGCCCGGTGCAGGGTGCGGATCGCCCGTACCACGTGCTCGGCCGCGAGCTGGATGTCGCCGCCGGCGTCCTCCGGCAGGTCGATCCCGCAGTATGCCCGTTTCTCGGCGGTGAAGGCGCGAGCCCAGTTCCAGGAGAAGTTGGCCTGGAAGTTCGAGCCCGTCCCGTGGATGAGCAGCACCGGGGCGCGGCCGGCCCGGGCGCTCGCGGCAGCGTCACCGGCGCAGTGCAGGACCGGCTCGGTCGCGGCCAGGGCCGGCCCGGGTTCCCGGCTGGGCATCGCGAAGGCCGCGCCGACGCCGGTCACGAGGACGGCGAGAGCGCCCAGCAGGAGGGCGCGTACGCCGAACGGGCGGGGTCGATGCTGACGCATGGTGCCGGTGCTCCTCGTCGGTGTGGCTTACCAGCGAGGAAACGACCGGCCGGGTGTGCGGTGACGCGCTCAGCCCCGTTGGAGACGCCGGGCGGCGCCGGCGACAGCGGTGGTGGCGAGCAGCAGACCGGCCCCGATCAGGAAATAGGCGAACCAGGCTGTCCAGCCCTGCGGCAGATAGGCGGATTGTTGTCCGAGATCGATCACCGGGAACAGCAGGTCGGCGGCGTACGCGGCGGCGTGGAACTCCGGGGCCTTCGGGGCTTCGGCGGGTCTTGGCCGCCAGTGGGTGAACACGAAGGTGCCGACCGCGAGCAGGACACCGAGCCAGGCGACGGCACGGACCGGACGGTAGCCGTACCCCACGGTGCCGTCCTGGAGCAGGCCCCAGGCCTGGCCGGCCCAGCGCAGCGTCGCTCGCCGGTGCTGTTCACCGGCGAGCGCGACGGTACGCGCGTCGTCGTCCCGTCCCGACGCGCGGTAGACCGCCGCGAGCTGGCTGTACACCTGCGGCGGGAAGTCCTGCGCATCGCGCTGCAACCAGCGCAGCCGGTCGGTGACGGCGCCGGTGTCCGCCAGCGCGCCGTACGTGAGCCCGTTCAGTGACAACGCCTCCGGCCAGCTCGCCGGGTCGTCGCGCAGCACCTCCACCCTGGCGTGGCTGAGGTCGACCGCGCCGGCCGGTGGCTGCCGGGCGGACAGGATGAACTCCCGGGCGGTGACGCTGCCGAGCGTCAGCGACTGGGGCAGGCCGGTCAGGACCGCGTCCTCGATGGAGAACTCGCCGCCGATCTGGGCGCCGCGCAGGTCGACCCGGCCGTCCGCGGTGAACCCGTTGCGGAACCGCACCTCCGACACCACCCGGATCCCGCGGGCGTCCAGCACCCGTTGCCCCGGGTGGGACAGGTGTGCCCCTTCCCAGCGCAGCGAGCCACCGATCTCGGCGTGGTCGATCCGGATCTCGCCGGTGCTGCGGAAGCCTTCCCGGGCGTACATGTCCGAGCCGATCCGGATCCGGGTGGCGTCGACGGTGTAGTCCGGGGCGGTCAGCTCCGCGCCGCTCAGCGTCAGCGCGCCCTCGATCCGGGCGCCGACCAGCCTGATCGTTCCGGTGCTGCGGACACCCCGCAGCCGCATCCCGCCCTCGACGACGGCGTTCGACGCGATGAATCCGGGGAACACGCAACTGTCCAGGCTGATCCGCCGGAACCGGGTGCCGTAGAAGTCCATCGGCCGCTCGAACTCGCACTTCCACAGGCTGATCGGCGCTGCCACGTCGACGTAGGCCAGCGTCCACCTCCCGATGATCGTCGCACCGGTGATCCGCAGAGCGCTGCGCTCGCCGTCGCGGTCCGCGACCCCGCCGAGCGCCAGGAAGGTCAGCAGCCCGGCCCGCACCCGCCGGTCCTGCTCGCCGGTGAGATCGACGCGGCGCCCGGTGGTGAAGGCGTCCCAGATCCTGCGTTCGGTCACGGTGAGGCTCTCGCGGTCCATGCTGGACACCGTAGGGTGCGCGTGCCGCTCACCCGGACACGGCCGGCGGTCTGCGCAGCAGCGCGGCGATCGGCAGGATCGTGGTGGTCAGGGCGAGGGCGGTGGTCCCGCCGAGAACCGTGATCCAGCCGACGGCCGGCACGTACGGCACCGGGTCGCCGGTCAGGGCGCGTACCACGCTGCTCAGCGTGAGTGCCGCGACGGCGCCGCCGAGCACCACCGCGGTGCCGAGCAGGCCGATCTGTTCGGCGTTGATCATGAGTTTGACCTGGCGGCGGGTGACGCCGGTCAGGCGTAGCAGTGCGAGTTCGCGGCGGCGGGCCAGGGCGGCCATGACCATCGTGTTGGCGGCCGCGACGGCGGTGTATCCGACCATCACGGCGATCAGGAGCCGGTTCAGCCAGGCGCTCAGGGCCAGGTCCCGGGCGAGGCCGCCGGTGAGCGCGGCGGTGTCGACGACCGAGGTGCCCGGGTAGGCGGCGATGGCGAGCGAGGAAGGCGCGTCGATCAGCACCTCGTCCGGCAGCCCGCCGACCAGTGACAGCGGCAGGATCACGTCGCCGAAGCCGAGCCCGCGCTGGTAGATCGCGCCGATCCGCGGCGTGACCGCTCGGCCGTCGGCGAGCCGCATCTCCACTTTCTCCCCGAGTTCCCAGCCGAACATCGAGGCGTGGGTACGCGAGACGGCGGCGGAGTCGGCGCTCAACGCACCCTCGACCACGCCCAGGTCGACAGTGGAAGCCAGTGTTCCGAGATCCGCCGCCCGGGCCGGAATCGTCTCCGCGTCGCCCATCAGCGCCACGACCACCGAGGTGTGCCGGAGCGGCGTGGCCGCGCGTACGCCGGGAAGTGCACGGACCTCGGCCACCGCGGAGCTGGGCAGGCCCGCGGGGGCGACCAGCGCTCGCGCAGCGAGCAGACCCTGACGGCTTTCGGCGACCGCCTGGCGTTCGAGGTTGTCCTGGAGGAACCAGACCGAACCGCCGAAACCGACCGCCAGGACCAGCGATGTCAGGACCGTGGCGGCGCCCTGGGCGTTGGCGCGCAGGTTCGCGGCGGCGAGGTAACCGCTGGTGCCGAAGATCGCGCGCAGCGGCCCGCCGAGCAGACGTGCGGCGGCCCGGTTGATCCACGGCGCCAGCAGCGCGACGGCCAGCACGAACAGGTAGAGCATGCCGATCGCGGCGCCCATCGCGGTCTGCCCGCTCGTGCCGGCGGCGGCGCCGGTGGTGGCCGCCGCGGCGGCGAGCGCGATCAGACCGCCGACGAGCCGCTTGCGGCCGGATTCACCGAGAGCCGCGGCCTCGCCGAGCGCCTCGGCCGGTTTGATGCCGGCGATCCGGCGGGCGGCGAGCAACCCGGCCAGCACCGCCGCCGTCACGATGGTCAGGAAGGCGGCGGGTGCGGCGAGCACGCCGGGCAGCATCGGGAAGCTCGCCGGGAGGAAGCCACGGCCCTCCAGCTCGCCGGTCAGCCAGCGCGCGGCGAGCAGGCCGCACGGCACGCCGATCACGCCGGCCAGGGCGCTGATCAGCGCGGTCTCCATCATGATCATGCGGCGTACCTGGGCGGGTGTGGCCGCGACGGCACGTACGAGGGCGAGGTCGCGACGGCGGTGCCGGACCGACAGGCCGACCGTCGCAGCGACCACGAAGATGATCAGCAGCGCCACGTAGCCGCCGAACGAGGCGCCGATCTGGACCAGCAGCCCGGCCGCGGCACGATCCGCCGACCGTTCGGCCAGGCCGCTGTCGTCGCTGGTGAGCACGCGGGCGTCACCGGTCAGCCCGGCGATCCGGCTCTTCAGCGCGGCGAGATCGGTACCCGGGGTGGCGATCACGCCGATCGCGGTGACCTCGCCACGACGCGGCGACAGAGCCGCGGCCTGCGCGTCACTGAAGAAGACAGCGGCGCCCGCGCTCCCCGTCGCACGACCACTGACCGTGTACGCCCGGAGCACCCCGCCGACCAGCAGCTCGACCCGATCACCGGGCTGTGACCGACCGGTGGTCAGCACCACCTGGTCGTCCCGGGCCGGCGCGGTTCCGGCGGTGAGCGTGTACGGAGTCAGCACCGCGCTCGACCAGCTCCGCCCGATCGCCTGCCCGCCGACCGGGATGTTCTCGTCGGTGGCGACCGCGGCGACACCCGGCAGCTTGTCCAGAGCGGTGGAGAGAGCGTCCGGCACGGTTCCCTCGGGCAACGCCGCCGTGCTCCGGTAGATCTCGCCGTCGAACTCCGTCGAGGTGAACGTGGTGTCGGGGCGGGCCACGACCAGATCGGCGGCGGCATAACGGACCGGCGCCGGGTGATGGCGCAGGCCGGACTCGACGAGCACACCCATCGCGGTCAGGATCACCGCGCCGAGGGCGAGCGCGAGCAGCGTGGCCACCGAGGAGCCCGGGCGGTGGCGCAGCATGCGGACGGCGAGCCGGGTCATCGGACAGCTCCGTTCGCGAGGCTCCGGCGGTGGCCCAGCGCGGCCAGATGCTCGGCGATGCGCGCGGCGCCCGGCTGCGGCATGTCGTGCACGATCCGGCCGTCGGCCAGGACCATCACCCGGTCCGCGTACGACGCCGCGACCGGATCGTGGGTGACCATGATGACCGTCTGCTCGTGCTCGTCGACGAGTCCGCGCAGCAGGTCGAGGACCTCGGCGGCGGTCGTGGTGTCGAGCGCGCCGGTCGGCTCGTCGCAGAAGATCACCTCCGGCCGGGACGCCAGGGCCCGGGCGATCGCGACGCGCTGCTGCTGGCCGCCGGAGAGCGCGGACGGCCGATGCCGCAGCCGGTGGCCGAGGCCGATCCGCTCGATCACCTGGTCGATCCACGCGCGGTCCGGGCGGACGCCGGCCAGCCGGAGCGGCAGCAGGATGTTCTCCTCGACGGTGAGCGCGCCGATCAGGTTGAACGCCTGGAAGACGAAACCGATCCGGCCGCGGCGCAGCTTGGTCAGCCTGGTCTCGGAGAGTGCCGACAGCTCGATGTCGCCGATCCGGACGCTGCCCGCGGTGGGCCGGTCCAGCCCGGCCGCGGCCTGCAGCAACGTGCTCTTGCCGGACCCGGACGGCCCCATGATCGCGGTGAAGGTGCCGTGCGCGAAATCGGCGTCGATCCCGGCCAGGGCGTGCACCGGCTCCCCGCCACTCGATGAATAGATGCGGGTCAAGCCTTGAACGCGAACCGCGGACATCGATCTGCCTCTCCGTCTGTATTCCTCACGGAGAAGTCTTCGCCGATCCGGGCGCCCGGAAAATGAAGCTGGCTGCCCGACCGGGGTACAGCAGGCGCTACTTCTGGCTGTCCTCCAGGTAACGCAGCACGGCGGTGACCCGGCGGTCGGCGCGGTCGTCCGGGGGCAGATCGAGCTTCGCGAAGATGCTGCGGATGTGCTTGTGCACGGCGTTGCCGGTGACGACGAGCTTCTCCGCGATCGCGGTGTTGCCGAGGCCCTCGGCCATCAGCGCGAGCACGTCGCGTTCCCGCGGGCTGAGCCGGGACAGCGTGCTGTCCGGGCGGGTCCGGGCGAGCAGCTGGCCGACCACCTCGGGGTCGATGGCCGTGCCGCCACCGGCGACCCGGTGCAGCGCGTCCAGGAACTGCTCCACCCGGCCGACCCGTTCCTTCAGCAGATATCCGAGCCGGGCCGTGCCGGTGCTGATCAGGTCGGTGGCGAAGGCCTGCTCGACGTACGCGGAGAGGACCAGCACGGCCAGCTCCGGTTGCCGGCGGCGGGCCTCGACCGCCGCGACGATCCCCTCGTCGGTGTGGGTGGGCGGCATCCGCACGTCGACGATCGCGACGTCCGGGCGATGCTCGGCGACCGCCACCAGGAACGGGCCGGGTGCGTCGGTGGTGGCCACCACGTCCAGGCCCTCGGCGCGCAGCAGCAGGGCGAGGCCTTCGCGCAGCAGCGGGTCGTCCTCGGCGATCACGATCCGCACGGCAGCTCCACGTCCAGGGTCGTCGGCCCACCCGGTGGGCTGTCCAGCTCGAAGCGGCCATCGTAGGCCTCGACACGTTGCCGGATGCCGGCCAGGCCGGAGCCGTTGTCCTCGTTCGCGCCGCCTCGGCCGTCGTCGGTGATCCGGACGTTCAGGCGGGGGCCGTCCCGGCGTACCGAAGCCGCAGCCGCAGCCGCGCCGCTGTGCTTGACCACGTTGGTCAGTGCCTCGGCCACCACGAAGTACGCGGTCGCCTCGACGGAGGCCGCGCAGCGGCCGGGAACGTCCACCTCGAGGTGGCAGGGCACCGCGCAGCCGGATGCGAGACCGGCGAGCGCACCGGCCAGGCCCCGGTCGCCGAGAACCGGCGGCAGGATGCCGCGGACCACCGCGCGCAGCTCGGCCAGGGCCTGTTCGGTGGCGTCCTGCGCGCGGTCGAGGATGTCACCGACGGCGTCCGGGTTGCGCTGCTGGGCGCGGCGGGCGGCGCCGAGCAGGACGTTCAGGGCGACCAGCCGGTTCTGGGTGCCGTCGTGCAGAGCGCGCTCGATGCGGCGCAGCTCGACGGCGTGCGCGTCCAGGGCGGCCGCACGGGTCGCGGTCAGCTCGGCCACCCGCAGCGACAGGTCGGCGTCGCCGGCCGGGGCGAGCAGGCGCCGCCCGGGCAGGGCCTGGAGACGGGCGACGGCGGGGCAGCCGAAGACGGTCAGCAGCGCGAATCCGATGCCGAGCGCCAGCACGACCAGGGCGTCGCCGAGCCCATCGATGCGCCAGAGGACGATGCCCGGTCCGGCGTCCTCGGGGTCGAGGGCCCGGTACCAGAGCGGGAAGGTGGTGTTCTCCAGCGCGTACACCGGCAGGGTGATCCCGGCAGCGCCGAGCAGGAAGCCGGCCGTGCCGTGCACGGCCGCCCAGGCGATTTCCCGGCGCATCACCGGGTCGGTGAGTGCGATCGCCCCCTGCGGATGGGGCACCGTCAGCCGGGTGCGTTCCCGGTCGGCGACCGCGCGGGTGGCCTTGCGGGCGCCCGGCGCGAGCGCGAGGGTGACCAGCAGCCCGAACAGGGCACCGAGGGCCAGCACCGACGTGCCGAGACCACGGACGATGTCTTCGAGCGCGTCGACGGTGGCGCGCAGTCGCGGCACGACATGACGGCGCATCCGCCCGACGATAGCGGGTAAGTGCTCACCGTGGAGAAGACCGAGGACGGGCGCTACATCGTCGTCAACGGCCGGCGATGGCGGGCCACCGATCCGGAGATCCCGGAGGACGAGGCGGCCCGGCTGCGCAGAGCGCTGATGTCCGCCCGCCGCGATGTCGGCACGGCCCTGCGCAACAGCGAGGACCCGAAGCCGGCGCGGGCCCGGGTGCAGCTCGCGAAGGTCGCGCTCGGCGAACGCGGCGATCCCTGGTGGGAGCAGTCGCCCGACGAGCGGCGGGAACGCTGGGAGAAGGGCCTGCGCGAGCTAGGCGGGTAGTCCCTGCCGCGCCGCCAGGATCTGCTCACGCAGGATGTCGGCGTGCCCGCAGTGCTGAGCGATCTCGCGCAGCACGTGCAGCAGGACCCAGCTCAGCGACAGCGGACCCCGCCGGTTGCCGGGCAGCAGATCGTCGAGATTCAGATGCTCGACAGCGAGCCGGGAGTGCTCACAGGCTTTGAGATACGCGTCCCGCACACTCTCGATCGTGTCGCCGCTGTCGAGGGTGAACGACGCGTCCGGCGTCTTCGGAATCCCGATCTCGGCGCGGGACCGGCCGGTGACCGCCTCGTCGAACCACACCTTCTCCACGAACGTGGCGTGCTTGACCAGCCCGAGCAGGGTGGTCTTCGACGGCACCAGCCGGCGGCGTGCCTCCTCCTCGGAGAGGCCGTCCAGACTGCCGGCGAGGTCGTTGCGGTGCTCGTCGATGAAGGCCTGAATTTCGAACGGTGACATCCGGAAAGCATCCCATCCGTTGATCAGGCCGTGCGACGACGAGCGTTCCTCTTGGCCGGTTCGGTTCTGGCTGCCGCGGGCGGCTGCTCCTGGGTCAGTGCCGGCCCCGGCCCGGTGATGCCGTCCGCCCTGCCCGGCGACGAACGTCTGGAGCAGCGCTTCTCGGCTGCCCGGGGCCGGACCGTCGACTTCTGGACGGCGGTTCCGGCCGGGCACGGCGACGGGCGGGGCCTGCCGGTCTGCCTGGTGCTGCACGGCGGTTCGAAACGCCCGGCCGACTTCGCGGCGATGGGTCTTGGCCGGTTCCTGACCGATGCCGTCCAGCGCGGCGCGGCGCCGTTCGTGCTGGCCGGCGCCACCGGCGACCGGCTGGCGTGGCGGCCGCGCGGCGGCGACGACCCGCAGTGGATGGTCCGCCAGGAGATGCCGGCGTGGTGCGCGGAACGCGGCTTCGACACCACCCGGCTGGCGGCGTGGGGCTGGTCGATGGGCGGTTCCGGTGCGCTGCTGCTGGCGTCGACGTTCCCCGGCCTGGTCCGATCGGTGGCCGCGTTCTCCCCGGCGGTCGCCCCGGGAGACGTGGTTTTCGACGGCCTGGAGCGGTTGAAAGACGTTCCGATCGGCCTGTGGTGCGGCAAGGACGACGACCTGTACGACAACGTCCGCGAACTCTGGGCGTCCCTGCCGGTGCCACCGGGCGCAGGCGGATTCGGCCCGGGAAAACACAACTTCAATTACTGGTCGACAGTGATCCCGGACGCATTCGACTTCATCGCGAAGAATCTGAGCTCATAGACACCCAACCATTCGACGGGTCCCATGCGTTCTGAATCCGTGAACCCCGAGTCCGAGTTCGTCGCGTTCGTGCAGGCACGCCAGCACCGCCTGCTGCGCTCGGCCTATCTGATCTGCGGCGATCACCACCTCGCCGAGGACCTCCTGCAGAACGCCCTGGTCAAGCTCGCCCTGCGCTGGCGTACGCTGCGCGACGGCGACCCCGAGGCATTCGTGCGCACGGTCCTGTACCGCGACGCCGTCTCCTGGTGGCGCCGCCGCAGACGCGAACGCCTCATCGACACCGTCCCGGAACCGCCGCCCGGACCCGGCGACGACCTGCCGGCCCGCCTGATCTTCGAGCGCGCGCTGCGCCTCCTCGCGCCCCGGCAACGCGCCGTCATCGTGCTGCGCTATTTCGACGATCTGACCGAGGCCCGCACCGCGGAAATCCTCGGCGTCTCGGTGGGAACCGTCAAAAGCCAGAACAGCGCGGCCCTTCGCCGCCTGCGCGAACTGGCACCGGAACTCGGCGAACTTCTGGGAGCACGACAATGACCAGCAACGATCTGAAAAGCCTCCTTGAGGAGGCCTCCGACACCATCCAGGTGCCTTCTCTCGCGCACACCGCCTGGTCCCGCGCCCGCCGAACCAGACAACGTCGATACGGAATCAGCGTGGCAGCCGTGGCCGCGCTGACCATTTCCGCCGCCTTCTTTCCAACGGCATCGCAGAACACCCCACTTCCGGAGCCGATCGCCACCTCTCTGACGCCGCAGGTGCACCGGATCCCGGCCGGCCTCCCCACCCGTCTGATCGCCCCGCTCCCGCCGAGAAGCGCGGATCTGATCCCGGGCGACGTGCAGCCGCTGTCCGCGTACCCGATCGAAGCCGCCATGGCGGTCTTCCAGCCCACTGTCCCGGAGCCCGGCGCCGAGCCGGAGCCGATCTACGCTGTCGCGCCGGACGGCATCTGGGTGGAACTGGACGTGGCCGATCTGACCTTCACCCACGACGAAGGCGGCAACCGGGCAGCCCCGCTGCGCCCGCTGTCCCTCTCCCCCGACCGCCGCCGCATCGCCATCCCGCAGCCGCAGGCCGTGGTGGTCGTGGACCTGCCCACCGCGACGGCCCACCGCATCGGCGTACCCGGCCTCAACGAACAGGTGGCGTGGCAGGACGACACGACGGTCCTGGTCGGAGCGGGCGGACCGGGCGCGTACGCGGTCGGCTGGGCCGCGCGGAAGGTGACCCGGCTGCCCGCGGCGGTGTCCCTGTGGGACAGCGACGGCTCGTTGCTGGAGTTGCCCGCCACCGGCCGCACGCTGCGCCAGTGGGGTCCCGCTCAGCCTTCACCGGTCAGCGAGACACCGGTGGACGACACCGGCCTGCCCGGTTACACGATCACCGAGTGGTACGGCTCCCCGATCACCAACGGTGACCATGTGGTCCGCTCGTCCTGGGGCAGCACTCCGACGCACGGCCACGAGGCGGTGACGGTGGTCAACGCCCGGACCGGCGTGGCGGAACGCGTCCTGGACCTGGGCCCGGACCGGTGGAAGGGCTGTTGCGCACCGCTGGCCTTCATCGACCGCGACACCGTCCTGATCCAGGCCGAGCGTGAGGGCTTGATCGCCTGGAACTTCCGAACCGGCTCCACGGCAGTGGTAACCGCCGGCCAGATATCCGGCATCCTCTCCGTCCGCCTCCGCTGACCCAACGCGGGCCAGCCACAGCCGCAGCCTCGCCGCCCGCTCTTTCGCCCGCCGCCCGCCGCCCGCCGCCCGCGATCTTGGGCGATTCTTCATCGCTCGGGTTTCGCCGTTTGTGGAGCGGTAGCGGGTTCGGGGCGGCGCGGCGGTTATCTCGGTGCGAGGTGCCGCTCGGAGATCTTGTGCGGTTCGGCCGGCCGGTCGACCACAAGTACACGAATTTGCGGGACAGCCAACCGTGGCGGGTCGATTTCAGGTGATTTGGGCGTTCTGCGGCAAAGCTCTGCCATCACAGCGGGTGGACGGTGCCAGATCTTGGAGACTCGTGGGTGCCCTATGCCCCACCGGCGTCCGAGGTTCAGCCACCGCGGCACTTCGCGATCTTGTGGTTTTCGGGGAACCGTTTGCGTGTAACTCCGCAAGATCGGCCGAAGCCTGTTCGATCTTGTGGAGTTGTGCGGTCACGTCGGCGGGGAAGTCCACAAGATCCAGACGGGGCGGGCGGGGCAGGCGGAGCGGGCGGGGCAGGCGGGGCAGGCGGGGCAGGCGGGCGGGGTGGATTGGGTTTGGTGGTGGCGGTTTCCCTGGGGCTGGGTGCGGGCACAACTCAGGCATGTTCCCTGCTGAGAACCTGCGTGACTGGCGTGGTGAGAACGTCGTCGATCCGGATGGCGACAAGATCGGTGACCTTGAGGCTGTGTACGTCGACACCGTTAATGACGAGCCTGCGTTCGCCACGGTGCGAGTTGGTTTCATCGGGCGGCATCGGCTGGTGTTCGTGCCGCTTGACGGGGCGACGGTGAGCCCGAAGGCGGTTCGGGTGCGGTACGGCAAGAAGCTTGTCGGGAACGCGCCCGGCATCGACCTTGACGGCGAGCTGGCCGCGACCGATGAGCCGGCGTTGTTCGCCCACTACGAGCTGCCGTACCAGAGCGGCATCTCGGGAGCACGCCGCCTGGCCCGGCGCTGAACACCCCGGCCGCTGAACACCCCGGGCCGCCGAACACCCCGGGCCGCCGAACACCCCGGGCCGCTGAAGCCCGGCGCTGGACCCCGCCGATGGGGTGGCTGTCAGAAGGCTCTTGCCAGCCGTTGGACTGCCTCGTCCATCTGGTCGGGTGGGCTTGCCGCGTACGTGAGGCGCAGGAAAGCGCCCGTCGGCTCGGCGGCGAACCACGGCCTGCCCGGGAAAACGACCACGCCCTGCGCGGCAGCTGCGGCCGTGACCGCGGTGTCGTCGGCTCCGGCCGGCAGCGGGGACCACAGGTGCATGCCGCCTCGGGGTACCCGGGCGGGCAGCAGGTCGGGCAGGTGCCGGGACAGGGCCGTGAGCAGCGCCTCGCGGCGGTGGCGCAGCGCGATGCGCAACGACTTGCGGTGCCGGGTCCAGGCCGGTGAGCTGACGAACTCGCAGGTGGCCTGCTGGAGCGGGCCGGAGACGAAGAAGTCGTCGAGCAGCCGGGCGGCGCGCAGCCGGGCGCCGGCCGGGCCCCGGGCGCCGATCGCGGCGACCCGCAGACCCGGTGCCGCCGGTTTCGTGAGCGATCGCAGGTAGATGACGTGGCCGTCCGGATCCTCGGAAGCCAGGGGTGCGGGCGGTTCGCCGTCGATCGTCAGGTCGCGGGCGTAATCGTCCTCGATCAGGAATGCGGCGTTATCCCGTACACAAGAAAGGATCGCGGCCCGGCGGGCCGCCGCCAAGCTCGCGCCGGTCGGGTTGGCATGCAGCGGCTGGCAGTAGAAGAGGCGCGATCCGGTACGCGCGAACGCGGCCGCGAGCTGGTCCGGGCGGACACCGTCGTCGTCGGCCGGCACCGGAACCACCCGCAGGCCGGCGGCGCGGGCCGCGGCGAGCGCGCCCAGATAGGTGGGCGACTCGACGAGCACGGTGTCGCCCGGCGCGGTCAGCGCGCGCAGCGCGGTGGAGAGCGCGGCCTGGCCGCCCGGGCAGATCACCATGTCGTCGGCGCGCAGGCCGCCGCCGGACTCGCGGGCGAACCAGGCCCGCAGATCCTCCCGGCCCTCGACCGGGCCGCGCTGCCAGCTGGCCGGCTGACGGGCGGCCCGGGCCAGGGCGGCGCCGAGTGCGGCAGCCGGCTGAAGGTCGGTGCCCAGGTACCCGCTGCTGAGCGAAATCGCCCCGGAAGGCGGTAACGCCAGTAACGCTTGCATCTCGTGCTCGCCGGACCGCGCCGGCCCGAGGGCGACCGTCTGCCAGGAGAGGTCAGGGGTACGCGGCTGCTCGCCCCGCGCCGCCACGAAGGTTCCCCTGCCGTTGCGGGTCTCGACCACTCCCTCCGCCACGAGCTGCCGGATCGCCGCTGCGACGGTGACCGGGGAGGCCTGGTGGCGTGCGGTCAGCTCGCGGACCGAGGGCAGCTGCGCACCGGATGGCGAGACGGCCGCCACGCGGCGGAGGTCTTGGACAACCCGGGCGGGTGCGTTACCGTTCTCCATGACAGCACAGAGTAGCGCTACTGCCTCCAGGGCGGTAACGGGTGGCATCGTCCTCGGGGCGCTGGGTGTGCTCGCCTTCAGCCTGTCCCTGCCGTTCACCCGGGTCGCCGTCGCCGATCTGGACCCGTGGTTCGTCGCGTTCGGCCGGGCGGTCGGCGCAGCCGCCCTGGCCTGGGTCTACCTGCGGGTCACGGCGGCCTCCGCACCGACCCGCCGGCAGTGGCGCCGGCTCGCGATCGTGGCGCTCGGCGTGGTCGTCGGCTTCCCGCTCTTCACGTCGCTGGCGCTCACCACGTCCACCTCGGCGCACGGCGCGGTCGTGATCACCGTTTTGCCCGCGATGACGGCGGTCTTCGCGGTGCTGCGCGCCGGCGAGCGGCCGCCGGCACTGTTCTGGCTGGCGAGCCTCGGTGGGCTGGCGGTCGTACTGACGTTCCTGGTCACCAGCGGCACGGTGCACGGCGAGCTGACGTCCGCCGATCTCTTCCTGCTGATCGCGGTGATCCTTTGCGGACTTGGGTACGCCGAGGGCGGCGCGCTGGCACGGGAGCTGGGCGGTGCGCGTACCATCTGCTGGGCTTTGATCATCTCGCTGCCCGTGACCATTCCGACGACGGTGACCAGCGCTTGGGTCTCTCCCCCGCATGCCGGCGTATCCGGCTGGGCAGCCTTCGGATATCTCACCGTGGTGTCGATGTTCCTGGGGTTCTTCGCCTGGTACGGCGGACTGGCTCGCGGCGGCATCGCCAAAGTCGGTCAGATCCAGCTCATGCAGCCGCTGCTCACCTTGGCGTGGTCGGCGCTGCTGCTCGGCGAAGCGGTGAGCCGAAGTTCGATCGCGGCGGCGCTGATCGTGCTCGGTTGTGTTGTGCTGACTCAGCGAACCCGTTCGAAAGGCTGATTCTCATGTACGTACCGACGCATTTCGCCGGTTCTGGTGTACCTGTTGTGGAGAACGGTGGTCTTGCCGATCTGGTGACGTGCACGGCTGAGGGGTTGCTCGCCACGCCGGTGCCGTTCGTCTATGAGGCTGAGACCCATGCGTTGCACGCTCATCTGGCGCGGAACAACGATCAGTGGCGGCAGCCGGTCATCGGTGAGGCGATGGCTATCGTACGCGGTCCGGATGCCTATGTGTCGCCCAGTTTTTATGCGTCCAAAGCGGAGCACGGGCGGGTGGTGCCTACGTGGAACTACGTGGTGGCGCACGTTTATGGCGAGCTTGTCGTGCATGACGATCCGGTTTGGGTTGCGGCACAGGTACGCCGGCTGACCGGGAAACACGAGGCGGGGCGGGAGGAGCCGTGGGCGGTGGAGGACGCGCCGGCGCGGTTCGTGGAAGGGCAGTTGAAGGCGATCGTCGGGGTATCGCTGCGCATCAGCCGGATCGAGGCGAAGTGGAAGCTGAGCCAGAACCGGTCCGAGGCTGATGTGAACGGGGTGATCGAGGGGTTGTCGGCGGAGAGCTCAGGCGGCGCGCAGGACGTGGCGGCGGCGATGCGGGGCGTCACCGGTCGTTGAGAGGCTGCTGTCGGCTTCTTGTGTGTGCCCTCATTTCGGTCAGCTTCCGGGCCGGCCATGATCCGCGCCGGCTGTGCCGCAGCGCGCGCTTGCTGACCGCGAACTGCCCCTCGCAAGCCAGCCGGCCTCCAGGCCACGAAACTGACAGCCGTGCCGAGATGTTGTGAGCTTGGGCCGCTCTGGCAGCCGGAAACTCACAAGATCAGTGAGGGCGGCACGGGCGGCACGGGCGGGGCGGCGTGTCGGTTGCTTCACAGATCTTGTGAGTTTGTGCCGTTGCGGCGACCACAAGCGCACAACGTATCGGAGGCGGGTGGCGGCTTTTACGGCGGCCGGGAGCGTTGGGAAATCCTCTGATCGGCGGGTGTTTGATCCGGACTGGCCAAACCCATGGAACTGACCGGGCCGACTAAATTCGCACTTCGCCCACCATCGCCGGGGCTGTCGGGTGACCGACAGATACTGCGTTCACGTATTCCCATGATTCGCTGTGGTGCTCTTTCTCAATCCCTATCAACCGCGGGGGAGACGATTCCGGTGCGTCATCTCAAGTCATTCCGGTTACGGCTGTTACTGGTGGTCACGCTGGTCGTCGCGGGCGCGGCGGTCACCGGGGCCGGCCCGGCCGCCGCTGACGCGTGCGCGCCGCTGATCAATCCGATCGCGTGCGAGAACACCAGGACCGGCACGCCGAAGAGCACGTGGGACGTTTCCGGCGCCGGTAGCGATGCCATTCAGGGATTCAGCACCCAGATCAGTGTCAACGTCGGCGAAACGGTCAATTTCAAAATCAAATCCTCGGCGGCGTCGTATCGGCTCGACATCTACCGGATGGGTTATTACGCCGGAAATGGCGCACGGCTCATCACGACGGTCAATCCGGTCGGTCAGCAGAACCAGCCCAGCTGCATGAGCCAGGCCGCCACCGGCCTGGTCGACTGCGGCAACTGGGCGGTCTCGGCGTCGTGGGCGGTGCCGTCGAACGCGGTCTCCGGCATCTACTTCGCCCGGCTCGTGCGTACCGACGGCACGTCCGGCGCCAGCCACATCGTGTTCGTGGTGCGCAACGACGCCAGCCACTCGGACGTCGTCTTCCAGACCTCCGACTCGACCTGGCAGGCCTACAACCAGTACGGCGGCAACAGCCTGTACGTCGGTTCGCCGGCCGGGCGCGCGTACAAGGTGAGCTACAACCGGCCGATCACCACGCGCGGGACCGGGGCCGAGGACGCCGTCTTCAACGCCGAGTACCCGATGGTGCGGTGGATGGAGGCGAACGGTTACGACGTCAGCTACATCGCGGGTGTTGACGCCGACCGCAGCGGCGCGCTGCTGCGCAACCACAAGGCGTTCCTGTCGGTGGGCCACGACGAGTACTGGTCCGGCGCACAGCGCGACAACGTCGAGGCGGCCCGCGACGCCGGCGTCAACCTGGCGTTCCTC
Organism: Actinoplanes sp. CA-015351; assembly: GCF_050955685.1. NCBI lineage: Bacteria > Bacillati > Actinomycetota > Actinomycetes > Micromonosporales > Micromonosporaceae > Actinoplanes > Actinoplanes sp. CA-015351. The sequence continues at coordinate 2,964,829 of NZ_CP192102.1, read as the reverse complement.
AGCGGCAACGAGGTGTTCTGGAAGACCCGCTGGGAGGACTCGTACCGCACGATGGTCGCCTATAAGGAGACCCACGCGGGCGGCAAGATCGATCCGACAGCGACCTGGACCGGCACCTGGCGTGACCCGCGGTTCAGCCCGCCGTCCGACGGCAACCGCCCGGAGAACGCGCTGACCGGCACGAGCTTCAAGGTCAACGCGGGCACGGTGAACCTGCAGGTGCCGGCTGCCGACGGCAAGATGCGGTTCTGGCGCGGCACCACTGTCGCCACCCAGTCGGCCGGTGCCACCGCGACCCTGGGCACCGGGACCGTCGGTTACGAGTGGGACATCGACGAGGACAACGGTGTCCGGCCGCGCGGGCTGTTCCGGCTGTCCACCACCACCGCCTCCGGGCTCGACCTGCTGCAGGACTACGGATCGACGTACGCCACCGGCAGCGCCACCCACAACATGACGATGTACCGGGCGGCCAGCGGCGCCCTGGTCTTCGGTGCCGGCACCGTGCAGTGGTCCTGGGGCCTGGACAGCAACCACGACCGCGGCTCCGGCGCGGCCAGCACCCCGATGAAGCAGGCCACCGTCAACTTCCTGGCCGACATGGGTGTCCAGCCCGGCACCCTGCAGTCCGGCCTGACCCTCGCCACCGCCTCCACCGACACGGTGGCGCCGGCCGCCGCGATCACCGCGCCGGCCGCCGGCACGTCGGTGCAGTCCGGCTCGCCGACGGTCGTCTCCGGCACCGCGACCGACACCGGCGGCGGTGTGATCGGCGGTGTCGAGGTCTCCACCGACAACGGGACCAGCTGGCACCCGGCGAACGGGCGCGCCGCGTGGACGTACACCTGGACGCCGGGCAGCACCGGCACGGCGACGATCAAGGTGCGGGCCACCGACGACAGCGGCAACGTGGGCACCGAGACGACCCGGGCGGTCACCGTGGGCGCGCGTACCTGCCCGTGCAGCATCTGGGGCTCGGCGATCACGCCGAACACCCCGGCCGACCCGGACGGCACCGGCACCGAGGTGGGGCTGCGATTCCGTACCGACGTGGCCGGCACGGTCAGCGCGATCCGGTTCTACAAGGCGGCCACCAACACCGGCACGCACGTGGGCCGGCTGTGGTCGAACACCGGAACCCAGCTCGCGACGGTCACCTTCAGCGGTGAGACGGCGTCCGGCTGGCAGCAGGCCAATCTGTCCACGCCGGTGACCCTCACCCCGAACACCACGTACGTCGTGTCGTACTACGCGCCGAACGGCCACTACGCCGGTGACACCGGTACGTTCGCGGCGGCCGGCGTCGACAACGCGCCGCTGCACGCGCTGCGCGACGGGTTGGACGGGGTCAACGGCATCTACCGGTACGGCACCGGCTTCCCGACCGAGTCGTGGGAGAGCGCCAACTACTACGTCGATGTGGTCTTCACCCCGGGCGCCGCAGCACCGGACACCACGGCGCCGACCGTGACGACACGTACGCCGGCCTCGGGAGCGACCGGCGTGGCGCGCACGACCACGGTGGCCGCCGCGTTCAGTGAGCCGGTGCAGAGCTCCACGGTCAGCCTCACGGTGGCCGGGGTGTCCGGCACGACGCTGTACAACGCGGCGGCGAACACGGCCACGTTCACCCAGTCGGCGCAGCTCGCCGCGAGCACCACGTACACCGTGACGGTCAGCGGCGCGAAGGACACCGCCGGCAACACGATGGCGTCGACCTCCTGGTCGTTCACCACGGCAGCGCCGCCGCCGACCGGCACGAGCTACTCGGTCTGGCCGGCCACCGCCGTGCCGGGTGTCGCGGCCGATCCGGAGACCGCAGCTGTCGAGCTCGGCATGCGGTTCCGCTCCGACGTGGCCGGCACGGTCACCGGTGTCCGGTTCTACAAGGGCGCCGGTAACAGCGGCACGCACGTCGGCCACCTGTGGAGTTCGAGCGGCACGCTGCTCGGCACTGTCACCTTCGGCGGCGAGACGGCCACCGGCTGGCAGACCGCCACGTTCTCGGCGCCGGTGGCGATCACCGCGAACACCACGTACGTCGTGTCGTACTACGCGCCGGCCGGCCGGTACGCCGCGGACACCGGCTTCTTCGCGAGCGCCGGCGCCGACAACGGCCCGCTGCACGCGTTGCGGGACGGCACCGACGGCGCGAACGGCCTCTATCGATACGGAAGCGGTGGGGGTTTCCCCACCGACACCTGGCAGTCGGCGAACTACTGGGTCGACGTCGTCTTCACCCCGGCCGCCTGAGGAGAGTGTGCTCTTGAAATTCATCTCGTCGGCGCTAGCAGCCCTGGTCCTGGTGGCCGGGCTGCTCGTCGCTCCGGAGGCGGCGCTCGCCGCCACCTGCCCCTGCACCATCTGGCCGAGCACCGCGGCGCCGGCCACCCCGTCTGATTCGGACACGTCGGCGGTCGAGCTGGGGGTGAAGTTCCGCTCCGACACCGACGGGTACGTGACCGGTGTGCGCTTCTACAAGGGCAGCGCCAACACCGGCACGCACGTCGGCAACCTGTGGAGTTCGACCGGCGCCAACCTGGGCAGCGTCGTCTTCACGTCCGAGACCGTGTCGGGCTGGCAGACCGCCACGTTCGCCACCCCGGTCGCGGTCAGCGCGAACACCACGTACGTCGCGTCGTACTACGCGCCGAACGGCCGGTACGCGAGCGACGATGGCACCTTCGCCGCGGCCGGCGTGGACAACGCGCCGCTGCACGCGCTGCGTGACGGCCAGGACGGCGCCAACGGCGTCTACCGGTACGGCTCCGGCGGCGGCTTCCCGAACAGCACCTGGGCATCGGCGAACTACTGGGTCGACGTGGTGTTCAACACCAGCATCACCGACACCACCCCGCCGGGCGTCACCGGCACCTCCCCCGACGCGGGCGCGACCGGCGTGGCCACCTCGACGACGGTGAGCGCCACCCTGAACGAGCCGCTGCAGACCGGCACAGCGGCCCTCGCGCTGCGGGCCGGCAGCACGACGGTGGCCGGCACGAGCGCGTACAACGCGACCACCCGGACCATCACGTTCACCCCGTCGGCCGCTCTGAGCGCGGCGACCGTGTACACGGCCACGGTCAGTGGAGCCCGGGACACCACCGGCAACACCATGGCGGCCTACACCTGGTCGTTCACCACCCTGGACGCGTCCGGCTCGGCCTGCCCCTGCACGATCTGGCCGGCGACGGCGACACCGGCCACCGCCTCGGTCGCCGACAACAACGCCGTCGAGGTCGGCGTGAAGTTCCGGGCCGGCGCCGCCGGCTATGTCACCGGCCTCAAGTTCTACAAGGGCGCCGGCAACACCGGCACGCACATCGGCTCGTTGTGGAACACCGCCGGCACCCGGCTGTCCCAGGTCACCTTCACCGGGGAGAGTGCCACCGGCTGGCAGACCGCCACGCTGCCGAACCCGGTCGCGGTCACCGCGAACACCACGTACACCGCGTCGTACCACACCGATGCGGGTTTCTACTCGGCCACCGGCAACGGCCTGGCCACCGCGGTGACCCGGGGACCGCTGAGCACGGTCGCCGGCAGCAACGGTGTCTACAAGTACGGTGCCAGCGCGTTCCCCGACGGCAGCTACCAGTCGACCAACTACTGGGTCGACGTCGTGTTCAACACCACGGCCGCGGACACCGTCGCACCGACGCTGATCGGTCGTGCCCCGGCCGCCGGCGCCTCCGGGGTGCCGGCCGGCACCGCTGTCACCGCGAATTTCAACGAGCCGGTCTCCGGCGTCGTGGTGGCGCTGACCGGGCCGTCCGGTACGGTCGCCGGCACCACCGGGTACGACGCGGGGACCAGCACGGCGACGTTCACGCCGTCGGCCGCGCTGGCGTACTCGACCACCTACACCGCGTCGGTGAGCGGCGCCCGGGACACCGCCGGCAACCTGATGACGCCGGTCACCTGGACGTTCACCAGCGCTGCCTCGCCACCGCCGCCGGCCGACCAGGGTCCCGGCGGACCGGTTCTGGTGATCAAGTCGTCGGCCTCCGGGTTCACCCCGTTCCTCGCTGAGGTATTGCGAACTGAAGGCCTCAACGAGTTCACCACGGCCGACCTCAGCACCGTCACCGCCGCGACTCTCGAGCAGTACGACGTCGTGCTGCTCGGTCAGTCCACGCTCACCGCCGACCAGGTCACCATGTTCACGACCTGGGTGAACGCGGGCGGCAACCTGGTCGCGTTCCGGCCGGACAAGCAGCTGGCCGGCCTGCTCGGGCTCACCACCTCGACCACCACGCTGGCCGAGGGGTACCTCAAGGTGGACACGGCCTCGTCACCCGGCGCGGGCATCACCGACCAGACGATCCAGTACCACGGCACCGCCGACCGGTACACGCTGAACGGCGCCCGCTCGGTCGCCACGCTGTACTCGACCGCGACGGCGGCCACCACCAACCCGGCGGTGTCGCTGGTCAGCGTCGGCAGCAGCGGCGGCCAGGCCGCGGCGTTCACCTTCGACCTGGCCCAGTCGCTGGTCTACACCCGGCAGGGCAACCCGGCCTGGGACGGTCAGGAACGTGACGGCACAGCACCAAAACGCTCCGACGACCTCTACTTCGGCGGCAGCGGCGCCACCGACTGGGTCAATCTGGCGAAGGTCGCCGTGCCGCAGGCCGACGAGCAGCAGCGGCTGCTGGCCAACCTGATCGGCGCGATGAACCTCGACCGCAAGCCGCTGCCGAAGTTCTGGTACTTCCCACGCAGTCTCAAGGCTGTCGTGGTCGCCACCGGCGACGACCACGCCAACAACGGCACGCCCGGCCGCTTCGACCAGTACGCGGCGAACAGCCCGGCCGGCTGTGTGGTCGAGGACTGGCAGTGCGCCCGGTACACGTCGTACATCTTCCCGAACACGGCGTTGACCAGCGCCCAGGCAACCAATTACCAGTCGCGGGGCTTCGAGGTCGGTCTGCACGTCAACACCAACTGCTCGGATTGGACGGCGAGCAGCCTGGCCGGGTTCTACACCAGCCAACTCACCACCTTCCGATCGAAGTACACCGCCGTGCAGGGCCCGGTCACCAACCGCACGCACTGCATCGTCTGGTCGGACTGGTCCAGTCAGGCGAGCGTCGCGCTGGACAACGGGATCCGGCTCGACACGAACTACTACTACTGGCCCGGGTACTGGGTCGCCGACCGGCCGGGCTTCATGACCGGCTCCGGCATGCCGATGCGCTTCTCCGCCAAGACCGGCGGGCTGATCGACGTGTACCAGGCCGCGACGCAGATGACCGACGAGTCCGACCAGAGCTACCCGTACACGGTGAACACCCTGCTCGATCGCGCGCTCGGCGCCGAGGGTTACTACGGCGCCTTCACCGCGAACCTGCACACCGACGTCTCCACCCAGTACCAGAGTGATGCCCTGCTCGCCTCGGCGCAGGCCCGCAACGTACCGATCATCACCGCCAAACAGTTGCTGACCTGGGTCGACGGGCGCAATGCCTCGTCGTACTCGGGTATCTCCTGGTCGGGCAACAACCTCGCGTTCACGGTGAACGTGGGCGTCGGCGCCACCGGGCTGACCGGCATGGTCCCGACGCTCGGCCCGGGTGGCCGGACGCTCACCACGCTGACCCGCGCGGGCACGCCGGTGTCGTTCACCCGGACGACGATCAAGGGCGTTGAGTACGCGATGTTCACCGCCGCGTCCGGCGCGCATCTGGCCACCTACGGTGCGGCCGCGGCCGTACCCGAGATGACCGTGAGCGTCCCGGAGACCTCGGCCACCAGCGCCGATGTCAGCGTGGCCGGCACCCTCTCCAGCAGGATCGCCGTTGAGTACGGCACCAGCGCGAGCGCGTTGACCGCGCAGGTCGTCGACGGCGCACAGGCGACCGAGCGGACCGTCGAGCTCACCGGCCTCAAGGCCGGCACCACCTACTGGTACCGGGCCCGGGCAACCGCGCCGGACGGCCGGACCACGGTGTCGCCGGTACGGAAGCTCGTCACCGAGACCGTGGAACGAAGGCCCCGGCCAGCACCGAGGTCGCGGTGCTGGCCCGTCCGGACGGCACGGCGACGGTTTCCTGGACCACGAACGAGCCGGCCGCCGGAACCCTCGAGGTCGAGGGCTTCGCCGCCCTGCCGGCCGATGAGTCCGGCACGAAGCACAGCGCCGTGGTCACCGGGCTGGAGCCGCGGACCAGGTACAGGTACCGGGTGCGCAGCGTCGACGAGTCGGGCAACGTGTCGACCTCGCGGTGGACCACGTTCGTCTCGGCCGCCGCCGGTGTCGCCGACTACACGGTCGCCGGCCAGCGCACCGGCAAGGCGACCCGCGCCACGGTCACCGCCGGCGGCGTACGCCTGGACGGCAAGGCCCGCACCGGCACCCTGGTGTCGCGGGTGCTCGACGCCGGCCAGATGGTCAACTGGGACCGGTTGTCGTACCAGGCATCCGTCCCGTCCGGCGCCGCGGTGAAGCTCTATGTCCGCACCGGAAGCACCTCCACCCCGGGAGCGGGCTGGACCGGCTGGACACTCGTCGGCCAGGGCGGCGAGGTCACCGGCGGATCCCGGTACGCGCAGTACCGGGCCGAGCTGACCAGCGGCAACGGCGGCACGTCGCCGGTGCTGAGCGGCGTCGGCATCACCAGCGACGCCAAGCCGCTGAACCACCCGACCGAAACCGGTCACTAGAAGTTCGACGCGCCCGCCGATGCCGCCGGCTACTGCTGTGCGGCCTCGGCGGGCGCTCGTCTCGCCGGCCCCGACACCGCGTAGACGACGATCCCGGCGACGGCGAACAGCCCGCCCGTCACCGCTGCGGAGGTGCTCTCCGGCGCCTGCGCCTGCCACGTCAGCACCCGCCCGGCGAGCGGATCCGCCTGTGGGAACAGCGCCGCCGCGAAGGTCCAGCCCAGCGGCAGGAACCAGGCCTTCGGGACACCGATCGTCGCGGCGCACAGCGCGGTCAGCCCGAGCAGCCCGGCCGCGTCCCGGATCACCAGCCAGCCCGGCCCGAACCGCGCCCCGGTCGCCCAGGTGACAAGGATCAACCCAGTCACCAGCAGAAACGCCACCATCAGGTGGGCGATCCGGCGCGGCGGCCACCGGAGCGCGGCGGTCGCCTCCAGGGCGTCGTCCGGCCCGCCGAGGGTGGCGGTCAGCGCGGCCACCAGCAGCAGAACCGTCAGGATCACCATTGGCACGCCGGCTTCCGGGCTGTCCGAGAACACCGACCACAGCGTCCACGTCACCGCCGTCGAGGCGATCGCGCCGGCCAGCGCGAGCGGTGCCCGCCGCGAGCGCAGATACAGGGTCAGGAACCTCATGGCTTGTCCTGGGGGAACAGCCCGTCGCCGGCCGAGCAGGTCAGTGCGGCCTGGCGCAGCGCCACCACCCGGGCCTGGGCCTCGTCGGCGGGCATGTCGCGCAGGCTCTTCCACAGCACCGCGGTCAGGGCGACGTCGTCGGCGAAGGCGTCCGGGCCGGCCACCGGCTCACGCCCGATGAGCCAGTAGGCAGCCGCGTACCGATCTGCCAGGGGTGCCGCGTCGCCGCAGGTGAAGTCGCTGGCGAACGCCCCGGCGACCACGTCGGCGCGCACCCTGTCCTTGTTCTCCAGTCCCCCGTCGCTGCCGGCCTCGACCCGCAGGAAAACCACGTCGGTACGCCATCGCGGGAAGTCGTCCGGGACGAAGGTGCTGGTGTCCTCGTGCACCAGGGCCGGCGCCTCCGGCAGTTTCGCCAGCACCGCCAGGCCGTCGGCGGCCGGTCCGGCGATCTCGGACCGCAGTCCGGTGTGTACCCGGCTCAGGCACACCCGCTCCGCACACACCAGTTCCTTGGCAACCGGGTCGATCGCGCTGATGACGACCCGGCCCCCGTGCGGCATCACCGCGATCGACAGCGCCGCGCCCAGCAACACCGGCAGCACCGCCGCCACCCGCAGACGCCACCCGGTGGAGGCGAACAGCATCACCGCGGTGACCGCCAGGGCGCCCAGCCAGATGGCCTGCGAGGCGCTGACCCGGCCGGGAACAGCGGCGAAGGCATCAGGCATGTTCATCTCGTAGATCGGCGAGAACACCAGGGCCAGCCAGCCTCGGGGCCGCGTCGCGCCGGGCAGGCTCAGCAGCAGCCCGAGACCCGCGACGGCCGCCGCCGGAGCGGTCACCGGCCAGGGCAGCAGCCGGCCGATCGCCAGGCCGATCCAGACCGCCGCGATCAGCGACAGCACGCCCACAGCGGTGACGGCGAAGACCGCGACCGGGAGGTACCGGGCGGTCGCGACGATCCACAACCCGCCGGCGAGACTCATCGCCAGGTAGGCGCCGATCACCGCGAGGGCCATCACGCCAAGGATGGGCATGGCCCGCTGCGCGACCCGGCGCGGCGTGCTCGCGAACAACTCACCCACCTTCGACCGATGCTCGCGCCGGGCCTGCCAGGCGCCGGCGGCGAGCGCAAGCGGCCAGAGCAGGGCGAGGTAGAGCCGCTGCGTCATGGCCAGCTGCATCCACCCGTCGGAGAAGCCGATCCCTTCCGCGAAGTACAGCGCCAGTACCCCCACCACCAGCAGAATCAGGGCTGATCCGAGCGCCGCCGAGCGACGCAGCTCGATGCCGAAGACGCGGCTCATCGGCCGGCCTCCGCCCGGTGCCGGCGCAGCAGCGCGGAGTAACCCCGTTCCGCCGGGCTGTCACCGGGATCCCCGTCACCGCCCTGGGTGACCAGGTCGTCCGGTGTGCCCTGGTAGACGAGCCGGCCCTCGGCGATCAGCACCACGTCGGAGCAGGCGGCCACCACGTCCTCGACGAGGTGGGTGGAGACCAGCACGCACGTGTCGACGCCGATGTCGCGCAGCAGCTCCCGGAAGTCGAGGCGCTGCTCCGGGTCGAGGCCGACGGTGGGCTCGTCGAGCAGCAGCACGGCCGGGTCGTTCACGATCGCCTGGGCGATGCCGGCCCGGCGCAGCATGCCGCCGGACAGCGTCTTCATCCGTGCGCCGGCCTTGGCGGTCAGCCCGACCCGGTCGATGGCCCGCTGGGTCGCGCCCGGGATCGCGGTCTTCGGCATCTCCTTGAGCCACGCCATGTACTCGACGAACTCGCGGACCGTGAAACGCGGGTAGAAGCCGAACTGCTGCGGGAGGTAGCCCAGGCCGCGGCGTACCCGTCGCAGGTCGCCGTGACCGTCGACGGCCTCGCCGAGCAGGGTGAGCTTTCCGCCGGCCGGCTTCAGAACCGTGGCCAGGGCGCGCATCAGCGTGGTCTTGCCGGCGCCGTTCGGCCCGAGCAGACCGTGCACGCCGGTGCCGAGGGTGAGGTCGAGACCGTCCACGGCGAGATGCCGGCCGGCGCGTACCCGGAGTCCCTCGGCATGAACAGCCCAGGGATGGGTGGTGGGGGCCGTCTCGGCCGCGCTCACCGTACGCATGAAGGTGTTCCTCTCAGTGATGTCAGTTGTGGCTTGTGAGCCGGCGGAAGTTGCCGCTCCGCGCGCCGGCGAGGCCGCCGAGGACGAGCGCGGCCAGCGCCCACCCGCCGGAGCTGCCCGGTCGCAGCACCACCGGCAGTTCGGCGGTGACCACCGCGGGCAGGATCACGGCGACGGCCCAGGCGGTGCCCAGCGCGACGGCCGCGCGGCGAACACCGACAAAGCCACCCAGAGCGATGGTCGCGGCCGTGAAGGCCAGGCACGGCAGGAGTGTCAAGGCCAACGACCCTTGGGTACGCGTATTCGCCACGGCCAGCGCCGGAATCACCACGACGAGAACGCCCGCCGTCCGGCGCAGCAGCATCGCGAGTCCGGCCGCCGGGGTGCCCGCGATGAGCTCCCAGGCCGGGTCATGCCGCCGGCTCCAGGCGATCGCCACCGCCGGTAGTGGCGCCACCGGTGCGAGCAGCGCCACCAGCGACGGGAAGGCGGGCTGCAGCGTCTGCAGGCCGACGGCGCAGGCCAGCACGGCCATCGTCATGATCAGCCACGGCGCCAGCCGCCAGACCATCCAGCGGTGCCGCGCCGAGGTCAGCCGCCGGCGCTTTTCCGGAGCCGGCCCGGCCGCGATCCCCCGGTCGACACCGGCGGCGATCGAGGCGAGCAGGTCCCGGCTGTCGTCCTCGGTGCGGTGTGCCACGAGAGCCCGGCAGTCCGTGCACTCCTCCAGATGCACCTCGACCGACCAGGCGGTGACCTCGTCGAGGGCGGCGTGGCGATCGGCGTACCGGGCGATCACCGCTGGGCTCGGATGTGTGGTCACGACAACGCCTCCCGCAAGAAGATCCGTGCCCGCCGCGCCCGGGACTTCACCGTGCTCTCGGGTACGCCCAGCAACACCGACGTCTCCCGGACCGAGAACCCGTCGAGAACCATGGCCCGCAGAACGTCCCGGGCCTCCGGCGGCAGCTCGGTCAGGGCCTGTTCCAGTTCCTGACCGACCCGCCCGGCCATCACCTCGTCCTCGGCGCCCGGCGCGACGGTCTCGGCGAACGGAACCGCCGGCACGTTGTTGGCCCGGGCCCGCCGCCGGAACGCGTCGACCAGCCGATGCGCCGCGATGGTCCACAGCCAGCCGACGGCACTGCCGTCAGCCCCGGCTTCCGCCCCTGCAAAACTGCCTGCCGCCCGCCAGACGGCCAGGTAGGTCTCCTGCATGACGTCGGCGACCACGTCGTCGTCGGCGCATCGCCGGCGCAACCGGGCGAGCAGCCACGGCGAGGTCCGCCGGTACAGCTCGTCGAACGCACGCCGATCACCGGCAGCGGTGCGACGCACGAGTTCACCCTCGTCAGCTGCGCTCAAACTTCGTCTCACAACCCACAAGACGAAAGCTCTTCGGCCGGCGATCCTCCAGCTGGCGTGACGTGGGTCACATATGTCGCGGCCTGAGAAGCTGCCCCAATTTGAAGATCATCTCCATTGACATCCCGCGCCGTGGGCCCAAGGCCTGCCGCCGGGTGCTCGACGCCGCCGCGACGGACAGCCTGCGAGTCGCTGCGCGACCTGCCGATGCACCGGCTGCCGATCGAGAAGGAGATCCGCCGTACCGAACAGCGCGGGCGCGGCGCGACGGTTACCTACATCGAATCCCGCATCCATCCTGACCTGCGCGTCGAGCCGCCGCTTCCGCTCCCGCTGAGCGGCCGTTCCCGTCACGTCACCGCGCCGGATCAGGCGGGAAGAGATCGTGCCCTTCCCAGGGGTCAACGGCGTCGGGATATTCCGGCCTCTCCCCCACCTGCTCGATGCGGGTCGGCGGCATCGTGGCGGGCGCGGCCCGGGCCGGGTCAAGGCGCGCGGGTGCCGCGCGGGTCGGTTCCAGGTGCGCCGGCGCGGCCGGCTCCGGCGGCGCGGGTTCCGGTGGGTGCAGGCGCATCGGGCGGACCAGGAGCTGCGACGCGGTGGCGCGTTCGGCGTTGAGGCGGAAGCGGGCGGACTCGAAGACCGGGCCGGTCAGGCCGGCGAGTGGCTCGCCCTGCCAGAGGCCCAGCGAGGTACGCACCTCGTCAGCGGCCGCATCGAGCCTGCCGGTCTGATGTTCGCCCTGTGCGCGGGCCACCGCCGCCCGGAAGCGCTGGACGTCGATCGCGTTTTCACCCGCTCGGAGCACATATCCGCCGTCGGCCAGCGCGATCAGGGACGTCCGTTCCGGGTCGAGGGCGCGCCGCAGCCCACCCACGAACCTCTGCACCACATCGATGCCGTTCTCCGGCGGATCGCCGTTCCAGAGCGCCGCGATGATCTGGCCCATCGGCACGGCCCGGCCGGCGTTCAGCAGCAGAACAGCCAGCAGTCCCCGCTGTTTGATCGGCCCGAGATCCACCTCCTCGGCCCCCAGGTACGCCCGGACCGGTCCGAGGATCTCGAACCGCACCGTGCCGGAGGACGAACCGTCGTTCATCTCTCGATCCCCCATCAACCAGCGGTTTCGCCAGCAGCATAACGACGGGGTGGACTACATCGGCGACCACGTCTTGTAGTCGCGCATCACGTCCTCGTACGGGTCGGTCCCGATCGGGGCGTAGTACTGGTTCATGACCGACGCCATCACCCCGGGAAGCCGTTCCATCGATGCCTTTCGGTTCGTCGGCCGTGCAATTCGACCACACTTTCCGGTGCTGAACTTCGGTGCGCTCGCGTTGAGGTCCCGCGGGCTGGATTCCTTGCGATAGAAGACCTTCCGCAGCGTGTAAACGCCACCGGCCTTCGGCGACGGCCAATCCTGGTAGATCTCGATCGACGGGAACTTATCGATGAACGCACAGGAGACCGAGATCCGGCCGTCGGCCGTTCCGGTGAAACCGAAGATCCCGTCGATCGCGGCGGGCGCCATGTCGGTGTAACGCCGGGCGGCATTGGTGAAGTGATAGCGGATCCGGAATGGGCCGGAGGTGTTCGTGCTCGGGAAGTAGAAACCCGCCGAGTTCGCCTTCCGGAACGTCTCGTACACCCGGCCCTGGCAGAACTTGTCCAGGTGAGGGACCTGCAACTTTTCGGACCGGATGCACCTGACCAGCGCATCCGCGACACCGGAATCGGCGTTCTTGGTGACGTTCACCGGGAACGCGTTGAAGGAGGCAACCTTCGTGTCGGTGTGGTTCGCCACCACGTCGAGCCGGCCGGTCTCGAAGTTGACCCAGATCGAGCCTTTGCTCGCCGTGGCGTCGGCGAGTGGAGACGGTCCGCGATCGTTGCCGTACCCGAGCAGATCGATGATCTCGGCCGCGATGAACATGTTGATCCGCATGCAGCCCCAGCCGGGCCGGGGTGTGATCGTCGTGCTCGCCCGGGTCCGGGTCTTGTAGTACGCGCCGTCGTTGAACTCGATCGGCACCTTGCAGACGTTCTCCTGGATGAACCGCGGCTCCGATCGGCCGGTGTTGCCGTCCGTGTCGGCGACGTCGACGGCGACGAACCTGCTCAGATCGGCGGTGCGCGTGCGATAGGTGGCCGCTGTCGCTCCCGCCATCCGGGTGCAGGTGGTGGGGTCGAGTGAGGTGCAGCGCAGCCACGCGTACGACCGCAGCGGTTTGCTGAACGTGCCGGTGACCTTCCAGATGGAACCCACGCGCAGCTCACCGGAGGTGACGGGTGTCAGCACCACCGAGCCGGGAGCGGTAGGCGCCGGTGTTGACCCCGGTTCCGCCGCCTCGGCGGTGATGGTCAGCTGCCCGTCACCACCGGCGGTGTTCGAGGCGTACGCGGGTTCACCGATCGGGTCGGTGACGTGGCTGGATCCGGCCCCGCCGCCGCCCGGGCTGCCGCCGCTGCTGTCGCCGCCACCACCGCCACCGCCGAACCAGCCGCCACCACCGCTGCCACCGTCCAGAGCACGACCCGCGCCCGCGTACGCGCCACCGCCGGCACCACCGGCCGACTGGGTGCCACCACCGCCACCGACGTATCGGCCGTCACCGGGAGCGCCGTCGTCGCCGATCGGGCCGGAGGCGTCACCGCCGCGCCCGCGTCCGGCCTCGACGACGCCGCTGACCGCGGATCCGCCACCGCCGCCGGCGACCACGATGCGTTTGTCCAGCCGCCAGCTGCCGCGGCGCAGGTCGGTCGCGCCACCGCCCCCGGTGCCACGTCCGGTACCGGCGCCGGCGAAGGTGCTGGACCCGCCGCCGTTGAAGCCGCCGATGCTCTTGCCGGCGACGGGTTCGCCGCAGCTGAGCGCGCCGCACCCGTCACCGTTGCCGCCCCGGCCACCGACCAGGACGGCGAGCACCTGACCGGGGGTGACGGCCACCTCGGCGGAAACGTCAGCGCCGAGTCCGGCCAGTGCCGTACCGGTGCCGCCTTGAGCGCCCACTGCCCGTACGTCCACCGCGGTGACCCCGGCGGGCACCTCGAAGAGTTGCGGTCCACCGGTGAGGGCGAACGGTGTGACCTGCCCGCCGGACCCGGTCGGCGTACCGGCGCCCCAGCTGATGCGGACCTCGCCGTTGCCGGTTCGGGCACCCTGCACGAAGGTCGCCCCGGCCGGCCCGTGGCTGGATCCGGCGCCGCCGCCGGCCGCTGACCCGCCGCTGCTGTCACCGCCACCACCACCGCCGCCGTACCAGCCGCCGCCACCGGATTATCCCGGCACCTTCGACGGCACCCAGATGCACGCCCACGACTATCGCACCCCCGATGTCTTCACCGGCAAGAAGGTGCTGGTCGTCGGCATGGGCAACTCGGCAATGGACATCGCCGTGGACGCCTCCTGCACCGCGGAGACCCCGGTTCTGCTCTCCGCCCGGCGCGGCGTCCACATCGTCCCGAAGTACCTGTTCGGCCGCCCGGCGGACGCGACCGGCGGCGCCATCGCGGCTCTACCCTGGCGTTTACGTCAGCGCCTGGCCGAGACGATGCTGCGGCTGGCCGTGGGCCGGCCGGAGAACTACGGCCTGCCCGCTCCGTCCGGCGGCCTGTTCCAGAATCACCCCACGGTCAGCGACACGATCCTGCACCGCCTCACCCACGGCGAGATCGTCCCGCGCCCCGGCATCGCCCGCTTCGACGGGGCCAAGGTCGTCTTCACCGACGACACCACCGAACTCGTCGATGTCATCGTGTGGGCGACCGGTTATCGCGTACACATGCCGTTCTTGTCGCAGCGATGGCTCGGACCGGACCCGGAAGCGCTACCGCTGTACCAGCGGGTTTTTCATCTCGACGACCCGAGCCTGGCGTTCGTCGGGCTGATGCGGTCCACCGGCGCGGCGTTTCCGCTGGTGGAGGCGCAGGCCAAGCTCGTGGCCGCGTCTGCTCGGCACCTGGCGGGTCACCGCCGCGTGCGTGGACGCCCTGGTCGCCTCGCGCGGCCGGGTCGTGATGCTCACCTCGCGGATGGCCGTCATGCAACTGCCCCTGGCGGCCGCTTACGGCGCGTCGAAGCGGGCGGTTGTCGCGTACGCCGACGCGCTGCGACTGGAGATCGGCACCCATGTCGGAGTGACGTGCGTGTATCCGTCCGCCGTCCGGAGCCCGATCCATGACTCGACGGCTCAGGCCGGGCTGTCCCTGCAGGGCATGAGTCAGTTCGAGCCGCTGGAGGGCGTTGTGCGTACCGTGGAAAAGGCCGCGTTGAGCAGCCGTGCGCGACGCCATCTACCGACCACGCGCCGGGGATCGGTCGAATTCTTCCTGGCCCGGCACTTCCCCGCGCTGACCGACCGGATCGTCGCCCGCACCCTCGCCGGCCGGGTCCGCTCCGGAGCGTTCGCGGGCGCTACGCCACCGGCTCGATCGGGATGGGCGTCTGGGTCACCGTGCCCGGCCTGCTGCTGCTCTACTTCCTCACCCACACGCTCGGCGTCTCACCGTTCCTGGCCGGCCTGACCCTGCTGCTGCCGAAGATCATCGACGTCGTCGTGCACCCGCTGCTCGGCAGCCGGTCCGATCGCGACGCCCGCCGCAGCGGACATCGGCGCGGCCTGCTCAAAATCGGACTGCTGCTCGCCATTGCGATGGCCGGCATGTTCACCGTGCCCAGCGGACTGTCCGGCGCGTCGGCAGCGCTGTGGGTCGGCGGCTGGTTCATCGCCGGGAATCTGCTCTTCGCCTGTTTCCAGGTTCCGTACCTGTCCACCCCGTCCGACCTGCTCATCGACTATCACGAGCGCACCCGGGTCTTCATGTTCCGCTCGCTGGTGCTCTCCTACCTGTTCACCGGCACCACCACCCATCTGTTCCTGGCGGCGCTGCCGTTCTACACCGAGCACGTCTTCGGAAACTCCGGCCTCACCGCCGTCTTCATGGGCGCCTTCCTCGGCCCGGCCGTCATCGCCGGCCCGGTCTGGGCTTCCGTTTCCTGGAAGATCGGCAAGCAGCGCGGGTTGATCATCTCCCAGGTGGTCTTTGTGATCGGCTCGCTCACTCCCCTTCTTGGGTACGGGGTAGTGCCCGCCGTCATCGTGGTCGTGCTCCTGGGAATCGCGTTCGCGGGTTTGCAGCTGTTCGCCTTCTCGATGGTCCCGGACGCGGTGGCCGGCGCGGAGTCACGCGGGGTGGCCCGGGCGGGCGCGTACACCGGCGTGTGGACCGCAACCGAGGCGACCGGAACAGCCATCGGCCCGTACCTGTACTCGGCGGCCCTGGCCCTTGGCGGTTTCGTCGCGACGACGGAGGGCGCGAGCGTGGTGCAGCCGGGGTCCGCTCGTACGGCGTTACTGCTGGGGTTCACGGTGGTGCCGGCGGCGCTGATGGCGGCAGCACTGGTGTTCCAGCTCCGCTGGACCCTCGACGAATCCTTCAGCGAGCCGGCCGGCCGCCGATAGGGCGTGTCCTTTGGGCGGCGGGGTGATCCCGGGTTGCGATTCCGGGGTTTCGGGGTTCCCGGGCTTCCGGGGTTTCGGGACTTCCGGGGTTTCGGGACTTCCGGGTTTTCCGCGATTTCCGTGCTGTCCGGGGACGACGAGAGGCAGGTCGCTCATGGCCGCAACATCAGCAGACGTCCTGGAAGTCCACCACCACGACGACCGGATCAGCCAGTACGAGCAGGTCGAATACTGCGCCTGGCACGGCGGAGTAACCGTCTACCGGGACGGCACGGAGATCGCCCGGCACGACGACGTGCTGGGCACCCAGGCCATGAAGTTCGCCGGCAGTGACCGCATGCCCTAGCCGGCGTCCCACCGCAGATCTTGAGCGATTTCCGCCGCCCTGCTGGTGTAGTAAATCGCTCAAGATCGCAGCGCCCTCGCGCCGCACGGCCCCCGTCATGGGCAGTCGCGCCCTCGGGTTGGCATGGCGGTTTCCCGGCGGGAGGTGCCGTTCGGAGATCTTGTGCGGTCCGGCCGGCCGATCGACCACAAGTGCACAATTTTCGGGACGGCCGTCAGTGGCAGGTCGGTTCGGGTGGTATGCGAGCGTTGTGGTGACGCGCTGCCACCACAGTGGGTGAACAGTGCCGGATTTTGGAGACTCGTGGGTGCTCTATACCTAGGTGCTCTATACCTAGGTGCTCTATGCCCAGGTGCTCTATGCCCCACCGGTCTCCAAGATTCGGCCAACGCGAAGCTTCACAGGCTCGCGTGGTGAGCGCGGTGCTTCACGGTTCCGCCGTGGTGAGCGCGGTGCTTCGCCGATCTTGTGAAGTTCGGCGAGCCGTTTGCGCGTAACTCCGCAAGATCGGCTAGGCCTGTTCGATCTTGTGGAGTTGTGCGGCCACGTCTGCGGGGAAGTCCACAAGATCCAGGCAGAGCGGGGCGGCGCGGCACCTGCCGGGGCGGCGCGGCACCTGGCGGGGCGGCGCGACACCTGCCGGGGCCTGGAGCGCAGCCACCCGGCCGCCCACCCGGCGCCGGACAAGGAAGCGGTGACAGCGGACCACTGAGTGACCGGAAGCGGTGGGCGGCCCACGCCGCCCACCGCTTTAAACCTCCTCCGGTTCACCTGACAGCGTAATAAGTCAGGTTTAAGACCGTTATATCCGTTTTCTGGCTCACGATGAGAGCGACCTTGCACGCCACAACGAGGCGGTCTGACCAGGCCGTCCGGGGGTGAACAGCACTGTGCTCATCGGGGCCACCTTCAAGAAGCACGAGATCTCCCACTGGGAGAACACGCTGGAGAAGAACGAGATCTTCCGGATCTTCCCCAATTCCGACGGCGTGCCGCCCGACTGGACCGATCCCCGGTACCAGTACTGCCAGCGGGTGGGCGCCATCCCGTTCATCTCCGGGAAGATCGACGGCAACCCGCGGAAGCTGGACGCGCTGCGGGACATGCTGACAACCATGAAGCCGTGGGTGAAGGTGCTCTACCTGACCGACCACCACGAGCCGGAGGGCGACCGGCATCTGACTCCGGAGCGGTTCGCGGCGAACTTCAACGCGCTGATGACCATGCTGGACACGGAGCTGCCGGTGTCGGTGCGTTCGCGGATCCGGTGCGGCCCGGCCATGACCAAGCAGTGGACCGAGAACGTGAACGGCGGCGATTACCGCGAGTGGGACCCGGGAACCGGCGACTTCTTCGGCGTCGACGCGTACCTCAACTCGTGGGCCCCGGGTGGCGGTGACACCGTGTTCACCAGGTTCCCCGACGCGGCGGCCTGGCTCAAGAAGATCAAGGGGTACCGGTACGACTCCTCCGACACGCGCCCCCGGATCCTGCCCGAGCTCGGAGCGATCCAGCCGCCATGGGACATCGACGGCAGCGCACGGGCCGCGTTCCTGAAGGACGTGCACGACGAACTGTCCAGCTGGAACCCGGCGACCACCGGCTGGCAGTTCCAGGGCTGGATCTGGTGGAACACCGAGGGTACCAGCGGGAAGAGCATCGCCGGCATCGGCACCCACCGCTGGTTCCAGCTGGACCGCCGCCACAACTCGAAGCCGTTCGACGGTGACCCGATCGGCGGATTCGAGGAGAACGCCGCGAACAAGACCCTGAAGATGTTCAACAGCCTCACCCGGTCCGAGCAGCTGGCGATCACCGTGGAGGCCCCGCCGGCCGCAGCGGCAGCCGTCCCGATCCTCCAGCCGTAAGACGGTAATGGGCCCGGCCGCTTGGCCGGGCCCATCGTCCTGATCAGCTCAGGAAAGGGTGCCACCGGTGTAGGTGGTCGGGCCCGACGGGGTCTCGGTCTCGTAGAGCGGCGCCGGCCGGGCACCGGCCACCGGCTCGTCGGACTTCACCACGCCGGCCGCTCGCGGCCTGGTGTCGGCGGGGTCGACACCGGCGTCGAGCAGCGCTTTCGCGGAACTCTGCGCGCGGGTCAGCGGAGGGCTGCTGCTCACCTTGCGCGCGGCGGCGGCGATCTGTTCGTACTTCTCCCGGCCGGCTCGGGTGCCGAGCACGTAACCGGTTGCGAATCCGGCCGCGAGCGTAACGAGGCGGATCATCACATCGCTCCTGTCGGTTGGCGGATCACGCGCGCCGGCGGCGCGCGGCGACGACGATGCCGGTGACCACGGCCGCGGCAGCGACGCCGACCAGGACCGGGGAAACTGCCCGGCGCGGGTTCTCCCGAACCTCGACCGCCGTCTGCTGAGCACGGTCTTTCACATCAACGGCCGCGACCTTCGCTCGCTCTTTCGCGTCGGTCGCTGCCTCTTTGGTACGGTCCTTCGCCCCACTGACGGCCTCGACAGCACGGTCCTTGGCGTCGGCGGCGGCCTCCGTGGCGCGGTGTTTCGCGTCGGCGGCGGCGCCTTTCGCGCGGGCTTTCACGTCGGTCTTGGCGGCCAGGGCCTCGACGGTGCTGCCCAGGTCGGCGCGGGTCTGCTCGATCTCGGCGCGCAGCTGCTGCGGGTCGACGGGCTTGTCCGGGGTGCTCATGCGTGGCGTCCTTCTCGTGCTGCGGTCTTGATGGTCTGCACGTCGGCTTCGACACCGGCGATCGCGTCGCTCGGCACCGGCGGCGCAGCCTGCTTCAACTTGGTCCGGCCCAGCAGCGCGGCGACTCCGGCCGCGGCGAAGACCACGACCATCACGACGAGCACGGCCAGCCAGAGCGGCCAGGCCAGGTCGAGGAGCACCACGGCAAGGGTCAGCAGCAGGCCCAGCCCGTAGAGGCCGAGGACGGCTGCCCCGCCGAACAACCCGCCGCCGACACCGGCGCGCTTGCCTTTTTCGGTCAGCTCGAGCTTCGCGAGGGTCAACTCGTCGCGAACCAGAGTCGAGATCTGGGCGGCGGCCTGGCTGACCAGGTCTGATGTCGACGCGCTGGTGTGCTCGCCGCTCGTGGATGCGCTTGCGGTCACTGCGTTCACCTCCTTGGTTACGCACTGCTGTGCCCCTGCTCAGCGCGATGGAAACGCGGCCGGGCCGGAATCGGCACTTTGGAGATCACCCGGCTTGCGGCAACATCCCGGGCACCGGATCTTCGCAATCGGGAAACATCGATCGACCAAACAATCGGTACGGTCAGTGCAAATTGTTTCGCGTCCTTTGTCGACACCCGGCCGGGCGCGATCCCTCCGCGTTGACCTGGAGATCCCATGCACCGACGCCCCTGGACCGCGCGCGCCGCGGTCCTGCTGACGGCGGCCGCCCTGATAGCCGTCGCACCCATCTCAGCCTCAGCCGCTCCATCGGTGGGCAGCCCGCCGGAGGACCGGCTGGCCCGCAGCCTCACGCTGATCACCGGCGACCGGGTCACCGTGTCCGGCGGCCGGATCACCGTGACGCCCCGGCCCGGCGTCCAGGTGGCGCAGTTCGACGCGGCCGGGCATCGTTACGTCGTACCCTCGGATGCTCTTGATCTGCTCCAGGAAGACCTTCTCGACCAGCGGCTTTTTGACGTCACCACCCTGCTGGACGGCAATTTCGACAGGCGTGCGGAGCTGCCGCTGATCGTGTCGGACGCGGCGCGGGCCGCCGGGCTGGCCGCGACGCGCGCGCTGCCGGCGGTGGACGGACTCGCCGGTGAGGTGGCGGTCGACGAACTCGCCGCGCGCTGGGCGACGATCAAAAAGACCACCGGCAAGATCTGGCTGGACGGGGTACGCAAACCGGCGCTCGACACCAGCGTCGGCCTCACCGGCGCACCGGCGGCGTGGCAACAGGGCTTCGACGGGTCCGGAGTGACAGTGGCGGTGCTCGACTCCGGCGTCGACGACACCCACCCTGACCTGGCCGGACGCGTCGCCGCGCGGAAGAATTTCGTGCCCGAGTGGGAGGGTGACGCCGACGTGAACGGGCACGGCACGCACGTCGCCTCGATCGTCGGCGGCAGCGGCGCCGGCTCGGACGGCCGCTATCGGGGCATGGCGCCCGGCGCGGCGCTGCTCGACGGCAAGGTCTGCTTCGACTGGTTCGGCCAGGGCGCGTGTCCAGAATCGGCCATCCTGGCCGGCATGCAGTGGGCCGCCGAGCAGGGCGCGGACGTGGTCAACATGAGTCTCGGCTCGCCCGACTCCCCCGGCGTCGACCCTCTGGAAGCAGCAGTCGACGAGCTGACCGCGGCGTACGACACGCTGTTCGTGATCGCGGCCGGCAACGACGGGTTGCCGCAGTCGGTCGGCTCCCCCGCCACCGCCGATGCGGCTTTGGCGGTCGGCGCGGTCACCAAGGAGAAGGTGGTCGACGGGTATTCCAGCCAGGGTCCCCGCCTCGGTGACTACGCCGTCAAACCGGAGATCACCGCGCCGGGCAGTGACATCACCGCTGCTCGCAATGGTGGCGGATACGTCGCGCACTCGGGTACGTCGATGGCGGCCCCGCACGTGGCCGGGGCCGCCGCGCTGCTCGCCCAGGCACAGCCGTCGCTGGGCGCGGCGCAGCTCAAGTCGGCGCTGGTCGGCAGCGCCCGGCCGCAGGACGGATTCGACGAGTTCGCACAGGGCGCCGGCCTGGTCGACGTGCCACACGCGCTGTCCGCGCCGGTCAGCGCGTTGCCGGCGACGGTCAGCTTCGGGTTCCGGGCCTATCCGCACGACGCCGGCGACGTGGTGACCAGGACGCTCACCTACCGCAACACGAGCGCCGCGCCGGTCACCGTGGAGCTGGCCGTCACCGGCAACGCGCCGGCCGGTCTGCTGACACTGACCGCTTCGACGGTGACCGTGCCGGCTCAGTCGGCGGCGACCGTCGACATGGTCGTCGACACCCGGCAGGGCGGCAGCTCCTACGGGGCGTTCTCCGGGCGGGTCGTCGCCACCGGGGACGGGGTCTCGGTGCAGACGCCGTTCAGCGTGATGCGCGAGGAACCCAGCGCGGACATCAGCCTGACCGCTTTCGATCGTTCCGGCGCCGCACCGGAAGGCATCATGACGATGGTGGCGAGCGCGTCGAGCCTGATGGTCCACTTCGGCTTCGCCGCCCAGGAGACCATCCGGGTGCCGCTGGGCGAATACTTCGTCGCCGCGATGATCCCCAGCCCGGACGGCACCTCCACCTCGATCGTCCACCCGAACCTGGCCGTCGCGGACGACACCGCGGTGGCCCTCGACGCGCGGCTGGCCAAGAAGGTCGACATCACCGTGCCGGCCCGGGACGCTGAACCGGTCGTGGCAGCGGTGCAGACCCGTTACGAGGGCACCGGGCAGGCCGTCAGCGCCACCGCGTACGGCGCCGACCCGGCAACCCTGTTCACCGCTGATCTGTCCCGGACCGCGCTGCCGGGTCTGATCACGCACGCCGGGGCGCTGTTCGCCGGTAAATCGGGCACCTATCAGCTGGGCTGGAGCTGGACCGGCAGGTACGGCACCGGCGTCACCCGGCACGTCCGGTCCCGGGATCTCACGACGGTGCCCGCTGGATACGCGCTGAACACCCCGGGTGCCGTGGTGCGGCGGGCCAACTATCCGGTGATCGCCGGTTTCCCGTACCCGGCCGGTGCGGAACTGCCCGAGCTGTCGTTGCCGGCCCGGCGCGCCGAGCACTACGCCGGCAACCTGACCTGGGAATCCACGGTGACCGAGGTGCTGGACGGGGTGCGGCTCGCTGAGTTCAACGGCCGTGCCGGCGTTTCCGAGCGGTGGAACGGCAGCGTCCTCGGCGTACCACTGACCCCGTATTTCCCGGAATATCCGACAGTTGAACGCCGGGACGACGAGCTGCTCCTGCGCCTGACCGGTTACGCCGACTCGGCCGGGCACCTCGGTTACGTCGACGCCGCCGTCGAGGACTACCAGGTCCGGCTCTACCGCGACGGCGAGCTGGTCGAGTCACGGGAGGGGCCCTACCAGGGGATCCCCCTCGCCCCGGAGAAGCACCGGTACCGGCTCGACTACACGGTCTCCCCGGCGGCGTCGCGGGTGTCGGCGACGATGCACACGGTCTGGGAATTCGACTCGGCGCCCGTCGCGACCGCCACCGCGCTGCCGCTCACCGCGGTCGGCTTCGCACCCCGCCTCGACCTCGGCAACACCGCCCGGGTCCGCGACTCCGTCGCGATCCCTCTGACGTTCACCCAGCAAGCGGGTGCGGGAGCTCCGCAGAGGGTACGCGTAGAGGCCTCCTACAACGACGGCACCACCTGGTCGGCGGCCCCTGTCGCCCGCATCGGGTCGAGGTGGACAGCCGTGGTCCACCACCCGTCCAAGCCCGGCTTCGTATCCCTGCGGGCCACAGTGGTGAACGAGGCGGGCAGCACGGTGACCCAGACGGTGATCCGCGCGTACGAAATCCGGTAGGTCTTTCCGGGGATGGCCCGCGACGCTGCGGGCCATCCCCGGGCTACGCGACCGCCGAGGTGGCTCTGCTGCCGCCCAGCGCCTCGGCCTTCAGCCGCTCGAACTCGGCCTCGGTGATCGCGCCGGAGTCGAGCAGCGACTTGGCCGACGCGATCTCCTCGGTGGCGCTGCGCCCGCCGCCGCCCGAGGCCGAGACCGACCGGATGTAGGCCTCCTGCCGGCCCTGCAGATCGGCCGCCGAGGCCAGGGCGCGCTCGTTCATCCCGTTGCCCCGCGCGATCAGGTAGACCAGCATGCCGAGCAGCGGCAGGACGATCAGGAAGATGCTCCACACCGTCTTGCCGAAACCGCCGAGATCCTTGCTGCGGAACAGGTCCCCGAAGATCCAGAAGAGGCCCATGAACCAGGCACAGAAGATGAAGAACTCGAAGATCGCCAGCAGGAACGACCCGTTGTCGTCGAACATGTGAATGCCCCTTCCATGGCAGGTCATCCGAGTACACCCCGGCACGCCTCGGCCGGCCTCATCCGTAATGGATTACTCCCGCTGCCCGGAATGCTTGGCTCGGTGTTCTTCCCGGCGACCTGGCCACCGCGGCCGCCATCTGCACGACGGTCAACGCGTGGGCGCACCAGACGCAGCACCGGCCGCTCCTGGCCCGCAGCCATCAGCAGCTCTCCATCGTTCACGACAATCTCGGCGACGTCGCCGCCGGTCTGGAACACGCCGTGCGGGCCGTCGAGGCGCTCGACGACGACGCGTCACCGCGGGCACAGGGCGCCATTCTGCTGCGGCTGGCCGACGTCCTCGCCACCGACGGCTCGATCGAGGCGGCCCGCACCCGGTACGAACAGGCCGAACAGGTCGCCGTCAGCAGCAACGACGTCGAGCTGCGCCTGGTCGTGCTGAACAACCTGGCGTACGCCGAACACCTGGCCGGCGACGGCGAACGTGCCTGGGTCGCCATCCAGCGGCTGCGCACGGTGACCCAGGCGACCGGCGAACAGCTGTCCCTGGACGCCCTCGACACCATGGCGATGATCCAGATCTCCCGGGGGCGTTTCGCCGAGGCGGAGACGATCGCACGGGGCAACGTCGAGGCGTACGAAAGCTCGGGCCTGGACGACGCGGACGGCCTGGCCGAGTTCCTGCTGACGCTCGCGATCGCCCAGCGGCACCTGGGCGACACCGGCGCGGCGCAGGTGAGCCTGGACCGCTGCACCGTGCTCTGCCAGGAACGGGCCCTCGCCGGCGTCGAGGCCCGGGTCCTGCAGGAGCAGGCCGAGCTGTACGCGGCGTGCGGCGACACCGGCCAGGCCTTCGTCGTCTACAAGCGGTTCCACGCGGCGGAACGGCTGCTCCACTCACAGCAGCGGGACGCGCAAGCCCGGGCACGGCACGCCGTCTTCGAGACAGCCGAGGCACGTGACCAGGCCGAACGTTTCCGCGAACAGGCCCGCCGCGACCCGCTGACCGGGCTGCGCAACCGGCGCTTCATCGACGAGCACCTGCCCGCCCTGCTGGCCGCGTCCGCACCGCTTGTCGTCGCACTTGTCGACCTCGACCACTTCAAGCGGGTCAACGACGTCTGCTCGCACGAGATCGGCGACCGCGTCCTGGTCGCCCTCGCCGAGCTGATCACCGACGCGGCCCGCACCTGGCCGGACCCCGGCAGCAGTTTCGCGGCCCGGCTCGGCGGCGAGGAGTTCCTGCTCGTGCTGACCGGCTGCGACGCCGAGGCAGCGGCGCCGCACCTGGAACGCTTCCGCCAGTCCGTCCAGAACCACCCGTGGCAGCCGCTGACCGGCGACCTGCCCGTCACGGTCAGCATCGGCGCCACCGAGGCAGCCCCGGACAGCACCCGCAGCAGCATCCTCGCCGCCGCCGACAAGCTTCTCTACCAGGCCAAACACAGCGGCCGCAACCGCTGCGCCACCGCATAGGGCCGCGCCGATCAGAGCTGACGCTCGTCCGATGAGTCGTCGGTGGAGCGAACACGCTCGCATCGCATCACTCCGAGTGACGCGGTCCAGGTGATATTCGCTTTCGCAGCCACACCCGTTGCGGGTGTGGCTACACCCGCAACGGGTGTGGGACTCAATTCGCACTATCGACCTGACGGCACCCCTAGCCGCCACCGCCACCGCCGGCCCGCCGCGGAGGGCATCCATCAGGACTGAAACTTTTGTCGCTATCGATGAAAGTATGGACTCGGGCATCGAAAGTCATTAACGTCGGGGGTGCCGTGTAACACGGTGGTAACCCAGCGGGACCCTCCCTCGGTCCCGCTCCCCCGGCCAGGGCTCGGCGAGTCGGCGCAGGTCCCGCCCCTTGGCATCCACCTGGAAAGAAAGTGGACCTGCCCATGCCCCTGAAACGCGGTTTCTCCGTCCTCGGGTCGCTTCTCCTCGTCCCATCGCTGATCCTGGCCGCGCCCCGGCCGGCTCTTGCTCACCCGGTCGATCCGGCCGATTTTCAGCAGGTCACCCTCGCCAAAGGCGTCGCCGAGGTGGGCGAGCCGATGGCGATCGCGGTGCTGCCGGACCGATCGGTGCTGCACACCGCCCGGAACGGGACGCTGCGGCGTACCGACGCCGCGGGCGCCACCACCGTGATCGGCACGCTGCCGGTCTACACCCACGACGAGGAGGGTCTGCAGGGCGTCGGGGTGGACCCGGGCTTCGCGACCAACCGGCAGATCTACCTCTATTACGCGCCGCCGCTCACCACGCCGGCCGGTGACGCGCCCGCCACCGGGACGGATTTCTCCGCGTGGAACGGGGTGAACCGGCTCGCGCGGTACACGCTGAACGCCGACTGGACGCTGAACACGGGCAGTGCGGTGACCGTCCTCGACGTGCCGGCCACCCGGGGCATCTGCTGCCACGTCGGCGGGGACATCGACTTCGACGCCGCCGGCAACCTCTATCTGTCGACCGGTGACGACAGCAACCCGTTCGACTCGGCCGGATATTCGCCGCTGGACGAGCGGACGAACCGCAACCCCGCGTACGACGCGCAGCGCACCGCCGGCAACACCAACGACCTGCGCGGCAAGGTGCTGCGAATCAAGGTGAACGCGAACGGGACGTACTCGATCCCGAGCGGCAACCTCTTCGCATCGGGCACCGCGAACACCCGCCCGGAGATCTACGCGATGGGCTTCCGTAACCCGTTCCGGATGAGCGTCGACAAGACCACCGGCGTTGTCTACCTCGGTGACTACGGGCCGGACGCGGGATCCACCGATGCGAACCGCGGGCCCAGCGGGCAGGTCGAGTTCAACCGGATCACCAGCGCGGGCAACTACGGATGGCCGTACTGCACCGGGACGAACACCAGCACCGAGACGTACAACGAGTGGAACTTCAGCACCGGGACGACGGGGGCGAAGTACAACTGCGCGGGCGGACCGACGAACAACTCGTTCCGCAACACCGGCCAGACCACCCTGCCGCCGGCGCGTTCCGCCTGGATTCGGTACGCCGGAGACGCCGGCAGCCCGCCCGAGTTCGGTGGCGGATCCGAGTCGCCGATGGCCGGGCCGGTCTACCGCTACGACGCTTCGTCGGCTTCGGCGACGAAGTTCCCGCAGTCGCTGGACGGGCACTTCTTCGCCGGTGAGCTGGGCCGGGGCTGGATCAAGCCGATCCACGTCGGCGCCGACGGCTCGGTCGGCGCGATCTCCGACTTCCCGTGGGCCGGCAAACAGGTGATGGACATGGCGTTCGGTCCGGACGGCGCGCTCTACGTGCTGGATTACGGCACCGGCTACTTCAACGGCGACGCCAACTCCGCGCTCTACCGGTACGACTACGTGGGCGGCGGCAACCGCGCGCCGACCGCCGTCGCCGCGGGGACTCCCACCACCGGGCAGGCGCCGCTCACCGTCACGTTCTCCTCGGCCGGCTCCTCCGACCCGGAGGGTGGCGCACTGACGTACTCCTGGAACTTCGGCGACGGCAGCACTTCCACCTCGGCGAATCCTGCAAAGACGTACACCGCCAACGGCACCTACAACGTGACGCTGACCGTGACCGACCCGCAGGGCGCGACCGGCACGGCCAGTGTGCAGATCGGTGTCGGCAACACCGCGCCGGCCATCGGCATCGGCACACCGGGCAACGGGCAGCTCTTCTCCTACGGCGACACCATCCCGTTCACCTTCACCCCGAGTGATCCCGAGGATGGCACGATCAACTGCGCCCGGGCCAAGATGACGTACGTACTCGGCCACGACAGCCACGGCCACCAGATCACCTCGGCGAACGGCTGCACCGGCGTCATCACCATCCCGGTCGACGGCGAGCACGACGAGGCGGCGAACATCTTCGCGGTCTTCGACGCCGAGTACACCGACGCGGCCGGGCTCACCACCCACCAGCAGCACATCCTGCAGCCCCGGCATCGACAGGCCGAGCACTTCAAGACCTCGTCCGGGGTCAACACGTTCACCAAGACGCCGGCCGAGGGCGGTAAGACCGTCGGGGACATCAACAATGGCGACTGGATCGCTTTCGAGCCGTACCAACTGGGTGGGGTCACGTCCTTCACCGCCCGGGTCTCGTCCGCCGGGGTCGGTGGAACGCTGCAGATCAGGGCCGGTTCGCCGACCGGGACGGTGCTCGGCTCGGCCACCGTGCCGGTGACCGGCGGCTGGGAGACGTTCACGAACGTCACCGGCGCGGTGAGCGGCGCACCGTCCGGGACCACCACGCTGTACCTGACCTTCGCCGGTGCGGCCACCGGCGCGCTGTACGACGTGGACGCCTTCACCCTGAACGGTCCGGCCGCCGGACCGGTCAAAGGTTTGGCGAACAAGTGCCTGGACGTCAACGGGGCTCTGTCCGCTGACGGCACCAAGATCCAGCTCTACACCTGCAACGGCACCGCCGCGCAGCACTGGGCCCGGCAGGGACAGACGTTCCGTGCCCTCGGCAAGTGTCTCGACGTGGCCGGCGGGGCGCTGGTGAACGGCACGAAAGTCCAGCTCTGGACCTGCAACGGCTCCGGGGCGCAGAACTGGGCGCCGCAGGCCGACGGCACGATCCGCAACCCGCAGTCCGGGCGCTGCCTCGATGTCAGCCAGAACAACTCCGCCGACGGTCAGCAGATTCACATCTGGGACTGCGGAACCGGAGCCAACCAGAAGTGGGTGCTTCCGTGAAACGAGTCGTGCTTCTTCTAGCGGTGATCGCTTCGATGCTCGGCGTGCCCACTGCGGCGCATGCCGACACCCCCTATGACGTGCTGGTCTTCTCCCGGACGGCCGGTTTCCGGCACGACTCCATCGCGGCCGGAACCCAGGCGATCCGCGAGCTGGGCGCTGCGAACGGCTTCACGGTGACGGCCACCGAGGACCCTGCCGTGTTCACGGCCTTGTCCAGTTTCGAAGCAGTGGTCTTTCTGAACACCACCGGTGACGTGCTCAACGCGGCGCAGCAGACCGCGTTCGAGACCTGGATCAAATCCGGTCGCGGTTACGTCGGGGTGCACGCCGCTGCCGACACCGAGTACGACTGGCCGTTCTACGGCGAACTGGTCGGCGCCTGGTTCGCCTCGCACCCGGCCATCCAGGCCGCCAGCGTCAAGGTCGAGGACCGGGCGCACGCCGCCACCGCCCACCTGCCCCAGGTCTGGAACCGCACCGACGAGTGGTACGACTACCGCACCAACGCCCGGTCCACCGCTCACGTGCTGGCGACCCTGGACGAGTCGTCGTACTCCGGCGGGACGATGGGCGCTGATCACCCGCACTCGTGGTGCAAGCCGTACCAGGGTGGCCGGTCCTTCTACACCGGTGGCGGGCACACCGTTGCGTCGTACACCGACGGCGCGTTCCGCGCGCATCTGCTCGGCGGGATTCGGTACGCGGCCGGCCAGGCCAAAGCGGACTGCCGGCCGGAGACCGGGTACGCCCCGCTCTTCAACGGCTCGACGGCCGGCTGGTCACAGGCCGGGCCTGGCGCGTTCACCAACACCGACGCGACGCTCACGTCGACCGGCGGGATGGGCCTCTACTGGTACAGCGCGAAGCAGTTCACCAGTTACTCGCTCAAGCTGGACTGGCGGCTCGCCGGCGACGACAACACCGGCGTCTTCATCGGATTCCCGCCGTCGAGCGATCCGTGGTCGGCGGTCAGCAACGGGTACGAGGTGCAGATCGACGCCACCGACGTGGCTGATCGGACGACCGGGGCGGTGTACACGTTCAAGTCGGCGGATCTGGCGGCCCGGGACGCGGCACTGAACCCGCCGGGGGCGTGGAACACCTATGAGCTTCTCGTCGAAGGTGAGCGGCTGCGGGTTTTCCTCAACGGCGTACAGATAAATGATTTCCTGAATGCGGATCCGGTGCGGTCGCTCGCTGGGCACATCGGCATCCAGAACCACGGTGACGGGGATCAGGCCGCGTTCCGCAATGTTCGAATAAAGGAGCTTTCTTCGGCATCTTCGGGTGCGATCAAGGGTTTGGCCGGTAAGTGCCTGGATGTCTCCGGTGCGGCCACCGCCGACGGCACGAAGATCCAGCTGTGGACGTGCAACGGCAGTGGCGCGCAGAGCTGGACGCGGCAGGGCAACACGTTGCGGGCGCTGGGCAAATGCCTCGACGTGGCCGGCGGGGCAACGGCCAACGGGACCAAGGCACAGCTCTGGACATGTAACGGAACCGGGGCGCAGAACTGGGCGCCGCAGGCCGATGGATCGATCCGGAATCCGCAGTCGGGGCGCTGCCTCGACGTGAGCCAGAACAGCTCCGCCGACGGCCAGCAGATCCACATCTGGGACTGCCACGGCGGGGCCAACCAGAAGTGGGTGCTGCCCGCTTAGAACGTGGTCACGGACCCGGTCGCATCGCTCGGTGCGGCCGGGTCGCCGTGAACCGGCGGTACCAGGGCGGCGGGACTTCCACGAACGGGTTCCGCCCGAGACGCCTCTCGAACTCGGCAACCAGGTTGATGGGCGCTGCGGAGTCCTTGATGCCATCGAGTACCTGGTCGAACACGGGCAGCTCGCCCGGCTCGAGCACGAGCAGGAAGCGTTTTCCGCGATTCTCGAACTCGAGCTCGACGACGTCCTCGGGGTCGATCGGGGAGAAGTGCCATACCCCGTCGTCGATCTTGCTGATCGTCAGATCCTCGGCAGAGGCGGGCAGAGGCGGGGACTTCGGCCGTCCCCTCAGCAGCTGCCGGAACGTTCTGACGAGCAATGTGCCACCTCAATCGACAACGGTGATGAACGGTTTACTCGTGCTTCGGCCCCGGCCACGGCGAGTGCCGCGGCCGGGCCATCCGTCGCGCGTTTTTCGTCGCGCGTTTTCGTCGCGCGTCGCTTGTCGCGCGCTGCTTGTCGCGAGCCGTTTAGAAGCCGGGGAAGGTGGCGCGCAGCTCGTCGAGGGTGACGTTGCCGGTGACCGTGAGGTCGTCGGGGGTGTACTCCGGGTTCAAGCGGCCGTAGAGCAGCCGCAACGCGGACTCCAGCGGCCCGTTGAAGGTCGCCGTCGCGGGCAGCGACTCGGTGGTGAGGCGAACCGAGTCGTCGACGACGATGCTGTACGGCGTGCCGCTGATCTCGATCACCGCGGGCTCGGTGATCGCCTTCGGCTTGCCGATGAAGCCGAGCAGGAAGCCGAGACCGCCGCTCAGGTGCTCGGCGAGGAGCTCGGTGGAGTCGTCGGCGAGGGTCGCGGACGGGTCGAGGCCGACGCGGACGTCCCAGCTGTGCTGGGAGACCTCGCTCAGCCGCAGGGCGGCGAACAGCGCGAACGGCACCGGGTCGGGCAGGAACGTCCGTACTCGCAGTTCCTCGTGGCGGTCCTCGGGTACGGCTTCGAGGGCAGTGACCAGCGCCTGGTCCGACGCAACCTCGCCAGTCGCCTGGTCCTGCGGGTCGAGGGCGTTCCAGCGGTCCCACACGCCCTGGTTGAAGTCGGGGCCTGGCGCCTCCGCCTCACCCACCGCCGCCCGGAAACCGGCCAGCGTGATCTCGGCGCCGCTGCCCAGGTGCGAGAGGACGTCGGCAACCGTCCACGCCGAGGCGCCCGACGGCCCGGTCAGCTGGTCGGCGGAGAGTGCGGGAACAAGGCCCGCGAGGGTGTCGTGCTCACTGCGCAAGGCCGCGATGGTACGGCCGGCAAGGGTGCTCATACCTCAAAGCCTAGACACCCCAGGGCGATGTAGGGCCGACCTCCACCCCGCCAACACACGGCCGGCTCACGCTCACGGCCGCATTTCGGCCGGGCCGGGTGGAGCCGGACCACATTTCGGCCGGGCCGGGTGGAGCCGGGCCGCATTTGGGCCGGGTCGGGTCGGGTCGGGTTGGGTTGGCTCGGGTTGGGCCAGGCCGGCTGTACGCCACGGTCGCCATACGTGACAGCCGGCAGCCGTGAGCGACAGCCGGCAAACGCTTGGTCAGGGCCGGCTTGCGCTTGTGGCCGTGCGGACGCCGGAATCGCGACCGTGAGCGCGAGCCGGGCTTGGCCTGGGGTTCTGCGGGTGGGTTGTTACCGGCTGCTTTGGTCGGGTGGGCGGTGCTGCCACGGTCCGGGCTGCGGGTGCTGCGGTGGGTACTGGCCCGGTGACGGCGGCGGGAACTGGGCTGGTGGCGGGGGCGGGTAGCCCTGGGCAGGAGTGTTGTTCTGCTGCCAGGGCTGGGGCTGCCAGGGCTGGGGCTGCCAGGGCTGGGGCTGCCAGGGCTGGGGCTGCCATTGCTGGGGCTGCTGGGGGTGGTTGGGTTGGTGGGGCCAGGACGGGGCTCTGGTTGCCTTGCCCCATTGCCACGTTGCGGCTATGACGATCCAGCCTTGGGAGAGGAGGGCTTCCCAGCGGGCTTCGGGGGTTCGGGGGATCAGGCTCAGGGCGAAGAGGGTGGGCAGGACGGCTATGGCGTACCAAGCCAGGCCTCGGCGGCGCCACCAGACACCGACCAGCATCGGTACGGAGAGGCAGGAGATGCCGCCTTCGAAGGTTGACTCGCCTACCGAGTTGCCGGGGCGGTAGGCGTCCGGGTCGCCGTCGAGGCCTACCGCTACCTGGGCTGATCCGAGCACCACGAGCGTCGCCACCAGGAGTTTCACCTGGAGGATGCGGCGCTCGCCGATGGGGCTCATCTCGGTGTCCTGGGCGGAGCGGCGGCGTTTCAGCTCGTCGGCCGCGGTGAGCGTGCCCAGGAAGATTTGGGCGTAGATGAAGACCAGGATCGGTACGAGCCAATCGAACGGGTCGTGGAATCGCTGGGCCAACGGGGAGAGCAGGCCGGCCAGCAGCACCGTGAACGCCACGCCCAAGGGCCAGATCGGCCAGGGCAGGCCGTCCAGGCCTCGTATCGTCACGATGATCAGCAGGGCGGCCGGTAGTACGACCATGGATACGCCGATTGCGGGGCTGCCGCTCATGACGGTCACTGTCACCGCCGCCGCGGTGGCCAGGATCCACACGGTGAGCCCGAGGGCGAACAGGACTCCCGGCCAGCGGCGGCGCAGGCTCTCCAGCGCGCGGTCGACAGCGTCGAGGAGCACGTCCATCCGGCTATGGAAGCACTGTGGACGGCATCAGCACCATCAGTTTCGTCGATGACTACGGGTGATAACAGACTGACTTTTGACCGCTTTGTCCGATATGGGGATAGCCTCGGGGTGTTCCGTCCTTCCCGATCAAGGAGGTCTCCGGATGCGCCGATTCGTCGCCATCGCCGGGGTCGCCGTCATCACGTCGCTGTTGCCGCCGTCCGTTGCTCGCGGCGACGTACCCGATCCTGTCGCCAGCAAGACGCCCGGGGGCAATCCTGACGCCGACGTGCTCCGGATTCTCGACTCCCGGGGCAGGCCGGTCACCGGCAGTCCCGGCGGCTACCGGCCGGCGCCGTCGACAAGTGCGTCAAGCCCGACAAGCGCCCTAAATACACCGAGCACACCAAGCACACCGAGCACACCAAGCACACCAAGCACACCAAGCAGCGAGCCGACACCTACCGTCAGCACGACCCCCAGCGTCTCCCCCACCAGCGCGCCGGCTTCCGCTTCCAGCACACCCACCTGCCCGCCTACGCCGAGCCAGCACCCCAGTCCGACCTGGACAGAACCGGCCCACAGCAGCCCGGCGCCCTCGGATGACGAGCCCACCGGCAACCCACATGGCAGTGACAACCAGGGCAACCACGACCAGGGCAACCACGATGGCAACAGCCACGGCGACGGCCACGGCAGTGACAAGCAGGACTGGCCGAAACACCAGCACGACGACCCGCACGGGAACCGGCATCACGACAACCAGCCGCTGATCATCGGCGACCCGGACACCGGGGTCGTGATCATCCACGGGAACGGGAACGGGGACGTCGACGTTCACGGGCCGGGTGATTTGCGCGTACCCAAGTGGGACGCTCCTGGCTGGTGAAGATCGCGCCGTGAGGCGCGGAAGATGAGGGCCGGGCATCCACGGGGGAGAATGCCCGGCCTTCGTAGATCAAACCATATCGTCCTATGTCCACGCCAGATGGGATCTGCCCGTTCGCTTTACCTGTGGGTCAGCGGCATGGAGAATCGGCCCTCGCCGATCAAGCCGACCACGGGGACAGTCATGCCGTTCGATGGTTTCATCTCCTACAGTCATGCCGCTGATGGGCGGCTGGCACCCGCTGTGCAGCGCGGACTGCATCGGCTGGCGAAACCCTGGCATCAGCGGCGGGCGCTGTGGATCTTCCGGGATCAGACCGGGCTGGCGGTGACGCCGAAGCTGTGGACGTCCATTCAGGAGGCCTTGGACGGCTCGAAGCACTTCGTGCTGCTCGCCTCGCCCGAGGCGGCGAACTCACAGTGGGTGAACCGGGAGATCGAGCATTGGCTGGCGACCAAATCGCCGGACCGCATCCTGCCGGTGGTGACCGACGGTGAATGGTGCTGGGATCCCGCCGCCAAGGACTTCACCGACAATTCCACGTCGGTGCCGGCGGCGCTGCGCGGGGTGTTCGCCGAGGAGCCCCTCTATCTGGACCTGCGGTGGGCTCGCGACGACCTGCATCTGAGCCTGCAGCACATCCGGTTCCGGGACGCGATTGCGCAGCTCGCCGCGCCGATGCACGGGGTGAGCAAGGACGAGCTGGAGGGTGAGGACGTCCGGCAGCACCGGCGGGCGCGGCGGCTGTCCGCGGTGGCGGTCGCGATGCTGGTGCTGCTGACCCTTGTCGCGTCGCTGACCGGTGTCTTCGCGGTGCGTAACGCGGATCGGGCCGAGACCGCCGCGGCGAACGCCCTGGTGCAGCAGCAGCTCGCGTCGGAGCAGCGCAGCACGGCCGAGCGGGCCACCGAGGAGTCGCAGCGGCAGCAGGAGAACGCCCGGGTTCAGGAGGGCCGGGCTCTGCAGGCCGGCGCCGAGACCCGGCGGCAGGAGCAGCTGGCCGAGCAGAAGCAGGCACTTGCCGAGACCGCGTCGGCCGAGGCGAAACAGCAGCAGATCCTGGCGGAGAACGCCGCGACCCAGGTGAAGCGGGAGCAGGCGCTCGCCGAGGACGCCGCCGCGGAGGCGAAGCGGGAGCAGGCCAACGCCGCGCGATACCGGGCCGACGCGGCGCAGGAGCAAAAGCACGCCGAGCGGTACAAGGCCGACGCGGCCCGCGAGCAAGCGCTTGCCGAGCGGCAGAGGGCCGAGGCCGAGGAGCAGAAGGAGCTGGCGCAGGACGCCACCGAGGAGGCCGAGCGCCAGAAGGCCAACGCGGAACGGCAGAAAGCCGTCGCGGAGCAACAGATGGCGTACGCCAAACAGCAGCAAGCATTGGCGGACCAGGCCACCGCCCGGGCCAAGGAGCAGGAGAAGCTCGCCGCCTGGCATCGCGCTCAGGCGGAGAAGGCCGAGCTGGAGCGGCGGCGTCAGGAGCAGCTGGCCCGCCAGGCGGCCGAGGAGGCCCGCCGCCAGCGGGAAGCCGCCGAGCTGCAGCAACGCATCGTGATCAACCAGCGGCTGATGGACCGGGCCCGCGCCATGATCGTCGACGACCCGAAGAAGGGTCTGATGCTGGGTGTGGCCGCGCAGCGGATCCATGACGACGCGCTGACCCGCCAGCAGCTCAGCCACCTCGCGATGGCGACGGATTACGCCAGCTCCATCAGCGACGTCATCGGCGTGGTGGCTGTCGGCGCGCGGGTGATCGCCACCTCCGGGGCCGGCGGGACGGTGTCGCTGTGGAACACCACCGACCCGGAGAAGCCGGTCCGGATCAGCCGGCTGCCGGCCGGCGGAACTGCCGACAAGTCTCTCGCGGCCAGCCGGGACGGCAGGACGCTCGCTGTTTACGACGGAGGGCCGGAGGCGGTGCTGTGGAACGTCGCGGACCCGGCCCGGCCGGTGCGGACCACCACGATCCCGGACGCCGCCGGGATCGTGACCGTGACGTTCAGCCCGGACGGAAAGACCGTCGCGATAAGCAACAGCGCCAAGAACACCGTGCTGTGGGACGTTTCCGGCGCTGCTCCGGCAATACTTTCGACGCTGGCCGGCGCGTACCCTCTGGAATTTGGACCGGACGGGAAGACTGCGGTGACCAGCGGGGCCACGGTCCTGGTGTGGAACATCAGCGACCTGACAATGCCGGTGAAGGGCGTCACGATCACGCCGGGCTGGGGCGATCCGGTGCTCGACGCCACGATCACATATCACCCGAAGCAGCCGGTGGTGGCGGTACAGGGGCCGAGCGGTTACCTGTACCTCTGGGATCTGACCGACCCGGCCAAGCCGCGGCAGGGCACGTCGCAGCTCACGTCGAAGGGTGACGCGCTGCTCAACACCATGGAGTTCAGCCCGGACGGGACCCTGATGGCGATCGGGGACTCGGACGGGCGTACCGAGGTGTGGGGTTACGAGAACAACAACCAGTACCCCAGCCTGATGGCACGGATCGCCACACCGACCGCCCGCGGCGGGCCGGTCCGGGCGATGGCCTTCAGCCCGGACGGGCGGACGCTGACCACCGCCGGATACCGGCAGACCGGGACGATCTGGTACAGCAACGGCCGGTACGACAAGAAGCCGATCGCCGCGATGCCCGGCCCGTTCCCCGGACGGGTCGTCGGGATCGCGTTCGGTGCGGACAACCGCTCGCTGCTCGCCGCCGGCCGCGACGGGATCGGGGTTTCCTGGGACCTGACCGACCCCGCCGCTCCGGTCCGCAAGGACGGCCTGAAACTGCACACCGGCAAGATCGTTCAAATGACGCTGAGCGAGGACGGCCGTACCCTGGCCGTCGTCGGCGTGGACAACGTGGTGACGCTTCTGGACATGGCCCGGCCGGCTGAGCCCGCGGTGCTGTCCACATTCCCCGATCCGGGTACGGAGGTGTGGGGCATGACGTTCAGCCCGGACGGGCACACCCTGATCGTCGGCCATTCCAACGGCAGGACGTCGGTGTGGGACCTGACCGACCGCACGGCACCGGACCGGCTCACCCAGCTGACCCTGCGCGACTGGCTGCAGTCCATCGGGTTCTCCCCCGACGGGCGGGTCATGGCCGTCGGGGAGGGATACAACGTGTCGATGTGGGACATGACCGATCGCGCCAACCCGGTACGGCTCACCTCGATCCCGCTCGCCAACTACGGTGGGTACCACGCGAACTCGCTGGAGTTCAGCCCGGACGGGCGCACCATGGCGGCCGCCACCACGGAGAGCGGATCGGCCATGCTGTGGGACGTCGCCGACCCGGCCCAGCCTCGCAAGATCGCCGTTCTGGCCGGGCACAGCGGGTACGCGTACGGCGCCACCTTCAGCCCGGACGGGCACACCCTGGTCACCTCGGGAATGGACAACTTCGTGGTCCTGTGGGACATCACCAACCCGGACAGCCCGGTGCGGTACACCACGTTCAAGAGCCCCGAGATGCAGAGCTTCAACACGGCGCTCAGCCCGGACGGGCGCACCCTGGCGGCCAGCAGCACGTACGCCTCCAGCAGGAACGTCACGCTCTGGGACGCCACGGTGCCGCGGGACCTCGCCGCCGACCCGGTGGCGAACGCCTGCGCGGTCAGCGGCCGCGGGCTCGACGCCGGCGAATGGGCCCGGTACGTCCCCGAGCTGCCGTACCAGGCAACGTGCTGACCGTCCGCCGGTTCGGCGTCACCGGTCACCGGATGCTCCCACCGGGCATCGCCGAACGCGCGGTGGAGCACTGGCGGCGGGTGCTGCCGACCGGCGCCGGCCTGCTCGGGGTGTCCAGCCTCGCCGACGGCGCCGACCAGCTGTTCGCCGAGCACGTGCTGGCGGCCGGCGGGGTCCTCGAAGCGGTCCTGCCGTGTGCGGGTTACGCCGGTTCGCTGGCGTCGGACGGCAGCCGGGCCCGGCTGGACGAGTTCGTCCGGGCCGCGGCTTCGGTGGTCACGTTGCCGTTCGATCGGCCGGGCGAGGCGGCTTATCTGGCCGCCGGGAAAGCGCTTGTGGACCGGTGTGACCATCTATTCGCCGTGTGGGACGGGCTGCCGGCGCGCGGGCTGGGCGGGACGGCCGACGTGGTCGGGTATGCCCGGGCCTGCGGCCGGCCGGTCACCGTGCTGTGGGTCGACGGTGTCATGAGGAGCTAGGCGGTGTCGGCACCCTCAAGCCGGCGAAAATGCGCCCGGCCTGGCCGGTTCCCAGGCCTTCATGGGCGCGCGCCTGCTCGTACCGATCGCCGATCTCCTCCGCCAGGGCCAGCGCCTGAGAGTGCTGAACGCCCGCCTCGGCCTCGTCCCCGGCTGCCCGCAGCACCTGGCCGAGGTCGTTGAGCGCCTCGGCCTCGCTGGCCCGGTCACCGATCCGGCGCAGCAGCACGAGCGCGCGACGCAGGTGGGCGGCGGCCTCGGCGAGGCGACCCTGCCGGGCGTCGATCGCGGCCAGATCGGAGAGGACGTACGCCTCAGCGGTCCGGTCCCCGGTACGCCGGACCGCGGCGAGACTCCGTTCGAGGTCCCCGGCGGCCCGATCCAGCGACGCCGGGCGATGTGGCAGCCGGGCCAGCAGCGACAGCACGTACGCCTCGCTGAACCGGTCGCCGAGGCCGGCGTACAGGTCCAGGGCGGACTCGAAGCGCTGCGCCGCCTCTTTCTCCTCGCCGAGCCGGGCGTCGACCAGCCCGAGCCGGACCAGCGCGTCGGCCTGGCCGGCGTGGTCACCGAGGCGCTCGAACAGCGTCCAGGCCCGCCGGTAGTGGTCGGCGGCCTGCCGGTAATCGCCCAGCCGCCAGTCGACGCTGCCCAGGTTGCGCAGTACCAGGGCTTCGGCCGCGGGATCACCAAGATCGGCGTCGCCGAGGTCCGCGTACAGGGTCAGGGCCTGCCGGTACGTCGCGACGGCCTCCGGCAGCCGGCCCTGCCGCCGATGCAGCCGGCCCAGGTGGGACAGCGCCCGCGCCTGCGCCTGCCGGTCACCGGCGGACCGGGCCGCGGAGACCGCGGACGCCGTGACGGCCACCGCTTCGGCGGCCGGTCCGCCCGCGTCGAGGTACCCGAACAGGGTGTCGGCCAGGGCGATGGTGTGCTGGTACCAGCCGTGTGCAGCGCCGTGCGCACAGACCGCCGCGAGGTTGGGCCGTTCCGCCTCGATCCAGGCACGACCATTATCGGACAACGATGAGGACAGCGCCGCCTTCGCGCCGTCCAGATAATGGTCGAACAGCCGGGTCAGCGCGGCCCGCCGCTCCGGCTCGGCGTCGTGCGCGGTGGCCAGCTCGGCGGCGTACGCCCGCAGCAGGTCGTGCATCAGGTACCGCCCGCCGCGCCCGGCCTGCACCAGGCTGGCCCGGGTCAGCACGCTCAGCAGCCGCCGGGTCTCCCCCACGGCCGTGCCGGTCAGCGCCGCCACCGCGTCGACGTGCGCGCTCTCACCCGGGTGCAGCCCGAGCAGCCGGAACGCCCGCGCCGCGCCGTCCGGCAGGTTCTGGTACGACCAGGAGAACACCGCCCTGACCTCGGCACGCGGGTCACCACCGGCGTCCAGCAGGTCGAGCCGGCCCTGGTGGTCACCGAGTTCGGCGACCAGCTCGGCCAGCGGCACATCGGAGCGCTCGGCGGCCAGCTCAGCGGCGATCCGCAGGGCGAGGGGCAGCCGCGCGCATGCCGCCGCGAGTTCGGCGGCGGCGGCCGGTTCCTGGTCCACCCGGGCGCCGATCAGCTTGCGCAGCAGCCCGATCGCATCCGGCACCGGGAGCAGATCGAGGTTGACCCGCTCGGCGCCGTGCACCGCCACCATGCCGGGCAGCGAGTCACGACTGGTGATCAGAACCAGACACGAGCCGGTACCGGGCAGCAGCGGCCGGACCTGCTCCACCGAGGACGCGTTGTCCAGCAGCACCAGCATCCGCCGGCCGGTCAGCTCCGAGCGGTAGCGTCCGGCACGTTCGTCGACGCCGGGTGGGATCTCCGGTCCGCGTACCCCTAAAGCCGTGAGAAATCCGGCGAGCGCGTCCGCGACCGCGACCGGCTGTTCCGCGTCGTAGCCGCGCAGGTTCACATAGAGCTGCCCGTCCGGGAACGCTTCCCGGACGCGGCGCGCCCACCGCACGGCCAGGGCTGATTTGCCGACGCCGGCGGTGCCGGACAACAACGCCACGGTCAGCGGTGGTTCATCGCCGCCTGCCGGCGCCAGCACGCGGTCCAACGAGGCCAATTCTTCGGTACGCCCGGTGAAGGCGCGGACATCGGCCGGGAGCTGGGTGGGAGGGTTTGCTTCGTTGGCAAGCTTTAGAGGCGCAGCCACGACCAGGGTGGGATCGGCGGCGAGGATCTGCTCGTGCAGCCGCCGCAGCGGGGCTCCCGGGTCGCTGCCCAGCTCCTCGGCGAGGCTACGGCGGATCCGCCGGTACTGCTCGTCGGCGTCGGCCTGCCGCCCGCACCGGTACAGCGCGAGCATCGCCTGCCCGGCCAGCCGCTCGTCGAAAGGGTGCTCGGCGACGGCGGCGGACAGCGCCGGCAGCAGCTCACCGTGCCGGCCCAGCCGCAGCAGCACGTCGTTGCCGTCCAGCTCGGCGGCGAACCGCTCACTCAGCAGCGTGCGCCGGGTCGCGTCCAGCCACGGCGTGTCCAGCCCGGCGAACGGCTCACCGCGCCACAGGCCCAGCGCCCGCTCGATCAGGTCGGCGGCCGAGGCGTCCGACTCGGCCGAGCGCGCCAGCGTCATCAGCCCCCGGAACCGGTGCAGGTCCACGGCCTGCGGATCCACTGTCAGCAGGTAACCACCCGGCTCCCGCAGGATCTTGATGTCGCTCTCGTCGGCGACGGCGCTGCGCAGCCGCGACAGATAGCTGTAGAGCGCACCCGCGGCCCGCTGCGGCGGATGCTCGCCCCAGACCCGGTCGATCAGCTGGTCCACCGAGACCGGACGGCCCGCCTCGACGAGCAGAACACCGAGCACACACCGCTGCCGGGCATGCCCCAGATCAGCGGACCGGCCGCCGATCCGAGCCTCCACCACACCGAGCACACCGAACTCCGCCGCCAACTGACCTCCGTACGCCTCTGAGCCGACCTGCGGATTCAAGAAATCCACAAGGACCGTTACGAGTCTCCCATGCTTCGTACAAGGTCCTTCGGTGAGCATTGACGTTGTTGCAGGGGACAGGTCGCTCTCGCCCGGTTACGCAAGCGTTACGGGGGAATCGGGACGCCACAGTGCCAGAGAAGGTGACGAGCGACCTCCCCTGCGGCAGGAACAGCGTCCCGCCGTGGTGAAAAGCTCGTGAGCGTACGCACGAACGAGCACATGCGACGTGAAACGCCCGTCGTCATGTTCGGTCACCAGCGCCGCCTCGACCAGCTCGGCCAGCTCCAGCCGGGTCCGGGCAGCCCCTTGACCGGCCAGGCTCGCGCAGGCGGTGAGCCGTACTCCGGCGGGCGGCGCGACCGACAGGTGCCGGAACAGGCGGGCCGCGCCGGGGCTGAGCTGCCGATAGGACCAGGCGAAGCTGGTACGGGGGTCGGGTTCCCCGGCACCGGCCGTCAGCGCCTCCAGCCGATGGGCGCCGTTGCGCAACTCCGCGGCGACCACACCCGGCGACAGGTGCCGGCGTACGGCGAGCCGGGCACCCACGATCGCCAGGGCCAGCGGCAGCCGCCCGCACAGCTCGATCATCTCGTCGGCGGCGCTGCCGACCGGGCGGTTCGGCAGAGCGGCCAGCCGGCGATCCAGCAACTGCCGGGCGTCCGGGAGGCCGGGCAGGTCGACGTGCAGCAGGTGGGCTCCGTCGAACGCCGCCAGCCCGAGCATCGGGCGCCGGCTGGTGACCAGCACGGTGCTCTCCGGGGAGCTGGGGAGCAGTGGGCGTACCTGTGCCGGGTCGCGGGCGTTGTCCAGGAGCACCAGGATCCGCCTGGCCGCGGTGAGACTGCGGTACATCCCGGTGCGCGCGTCCACCGAGTCCGGGACGTCGCGGGCGTGCACGCCCAGCGCGTACAGCAGTGATCGCAGCGCCTCCCCGGCCGTTTCCGGTTCGTCCCGGTCACCGTGCAGGTCGAGGTGGAGCCGGCCGTCCGGGAACCCGGCCGACACCTGATGGGCGAAGTGGACCGCGAGCGTCGATTTGCCGACCCCGCCCATGCCGTTCATCGCCACCACGAGCGGGCTGGATCGCCGGTCGGCGACGAGGCCGTTCAGCATCGCGAGCTCGGCCGAGCGGCCGGTGAACAGCGGCAGGTCCGGCGGCAGCTGCGCGGGCTGCGGCGTCTCCGCGTGTGGGGGTGCCGCCGCGGGGACCAGCACCCGCTGCTGTGCTTCGCGCAGCACGGTGCCGGGATCGATGCCCAGTTCCCCGGCGAGGCGTTCGCGGATCGCCCGATAGGCGTCCAGCGCCTCGGCCTGCTGCCCGGCCGCGGCGAGCGCTGTCACCAGGCCGGCGTGCACGGGCTCGTGCAACGGGTCCATCGTGGCCGCCAGCCGCAGCGCGGAGAGGACCTCGGACGGCTGCCCGGCTTTCACCGCGATCTCGGTGGCGGCGACGGCCGTGTCGAAGAACTGGCCGTCCAGGCCGGCGAAGACGGCCGCTGCCCGGGCGCTGTCGGCGACGGCGCCACCGGCCGGACCACGGACCAGGCGCAGCGCGCCGGCATAGTGGCGAAGCGCCTGGTCCCCCGTGCACCTCTTCGCCTCGGCCAGATGCTGCCGGAACTCCAGCAGGTCGACAGTCACCGCGCCGGTGGCCAGGAGGTATCCGCTGCCGTGCCGCAACAGGTACGACCCGGGGTCACGCGGCGGCAGGCCGGGTTCGAACAGCCGCCGCAGCGCGCCGACGTACTTGTGGATGATGTTCACGGCGCTCGTCGGTGGGTCCGCTTCCCAGATCAGGTCCGCCAGGTCGCCCATGCCCAGTGGCTGGCCGGCCGCGGCCAGCAGGAGCATGAGCAGGCATCGCTGCTGCCGCGGTCCGGCGTCCAGCTCCACGTCGCCACGCCAGAACCGCAGCGGGCCCAGAACTGTGAAACGCAGAGCTCCCGAGTCGCTCACGCTCTCCCCCTCGATCGACGTGCCGGAACACGTCTACCTTGGGCGAACGCACTGAAGTATCACGGATCAGCTGTTGACGCTCACTGAATCAGCACTTCAGTCAGGCGGCTCCGGCACGGTTGATCCGGTTGACCTCGCGCTCGATGCGCTCCTCGTCAAGGCCCACTCCCGAATACACCGCCCAGATGTGGAAGACCAGGCCGATGCCCCAGCCGAGGATCGACCAGAGCGGCCAGAAGAACTGCTCCGGGGTGTACGCGAACCAGACGATCACCTG
This sequence comes from Actinoplanes sp. CA-015351, assembly GCF_050955685.1. NCBI lineage: Bacteria > Bacillati > Actinomycetota > Actinomycetes > Micromonosporales > Micromonosporaceae > Actinoplanes > Actinoplanes sp. CA-015351. The sequence goes on along the minus strand of NZ_CP192102.1, from coordinate 2,922,055 downwards.
GATCAGATTGGCCATCACGTAGATCAGGGCGTGAATCTGCAGCCCTCGTTTCAGATGCAGCTGCCGGACGGCGCGCGCCCGGACCGGGTCGGCTTCGATATCGGCATTCTCACGGCGTGTGTACATTTCCGCTCCTATTTCATTTTCGGCGGTCTATCTCGTAACCCCGAATACCGAAAGCGTAGAAGCCCGCTGTGAATGCCTTGTGGACTGATTCTTGACGCCTTAGTTTCGATGCGTGACCTTGCGTATCGCCATCCTCGGCGGTGGCATCGGCGGGCTCGCCGCGGCGGCCTTCCTGCATCGGGCGGGGCTGTCCTGCACCGTGTACGAGCAGGCGTCCGCCCTCACCGAGATCGGCGCCGGGCTGGTGGCGGCACCCAACACGGCGCGCCTGCTGCGGCGGCTCGGAGTGTTCGAGCAGTTCCGCGAGCACGCGGTGCGCCTCGACGTCGGCTGGGAGTTCCGTCGCTGGCAGGACGGCACGGTGCTCTCCTCGGAAGATCTCACCACCGCTTGCGAACGCCTCTATGGCGAGCACACCTGGACCGTCCACCGGGCCGACCTGCTGAACGTGATCCGGTCGCGGGTCCCGTCGGAGTCCATCCGGCTCGGGCACCGGTGCGCCGGTGTCGATCTCGACGGTTCCCCGCTGCGGCTGCGGTTCGCCGATGGCCGGACGGTCGAGGCCGACGTCGTGATCGGCGCGGACGGGATCCACTCGGTCGTGCGGGGTGCGCTTGCCGGTTCGGCCGCGGCCGCGTACTCGGGTATGTGCTCTTTTCGTGCTCTGCTGCCGGCGGCGAAGGCGCCGGCTTTCGCCCGGCGCCCGGCACAGACGTTGTGGATCGGTCCCGGCCGCCACCTGGTGCACTATCCCGTCTCGGCGGGCCGGCTGATCAATCTGGTCGCGATCGCACCGGCCGGCGGGTACACCGTGGAGTCCTGGACCGCCGCGGCGACGCTCGAGGAGTTGCTCGCCGAGTTCGGCGGCTGGGATGCCCGGCTGACCGCCCTGATCCGCGCGGCCGACGCTCCGGCCCGCTGGGCGTTGCTGGACCGGCCGCCGCTCACCCGCTGGTCACACGGTGGCGCGACGCTGCTCGGGGACGCCGCCCACCCGATGTTCCCGTTCTACGGCCAAGGCGCGGCACAGGCCATCGAGGACGCCGCGGTGCTGGCCCGCTGCCTGGCCGAGAACCCACACAACCCCTCACAAGCCCTTCTTGGGTACGAGAGATCGCGCATTCCCCGCACGACGATGCTCCAGCAGGTGAGCCATACGCGTTCCGGGGTCAACCACCTGCCGGACGGCCCCGAGCAGCAGCGGCGTGACCAGGCGTTCGCCGGGCAGGATCCGCTCGTCGCGAACGGGTGGATCTACGGTTACGACCCGGATTCCGATGTCTGAGGCGTGGTGATCAACCGGTGCACCGCACGCCGATGGTCCTGGAACAGCGGCAGCGCCCTGGTCTCCACCTCGTCGCGTGGCCGGCCCAGCCCGATCGGCACCTCCCCCAGCACCCGGCTGGGCCGCGCGGAGAGCACCAGCACCCGGTCGGCCATCAGGATCGCCTCGTCGATGTCGTGGGTGATGAGCAGGACGGTGAGGTCCAGCTCGGCGGCGATCGTCATGGTGAGCCGTTCGAGGACGGCTCGGGTCTGCGCGTCGACCGAGGCGAACGGCTCGTCCATCAGCAGGTAACGCGGGCGGGAGACGACGGCCCGGGCGATCGCCACCCGCTGCTGCATGCCACCGGACAGCTGCCACGGATGGTGGTCGGCGAAATCGGCGAGACCGACCCGGGCGAGCGCCTGCGCGGCCTGCTCGCGGCCGGCCGCACGGCCGAGGCGGCGGATCGGGAAACGGACGTTCTCCAGCGCGCTCAGCCACGGGAACAGGCTCCGGTTGTACTCCTGGAACACCACCGACACCCCCGCGGGGATTCCGGTGACCGGTCGTCCGTCGTACTCGATGGTGCCGTTGTCGGGTTTCTCCAGGCCGGCCAGGCAGCGCAGCAGGGTGGTCTTGCCGCATCCGGACGGCCCGACGACACCGAGGAACTCGCCGGCCGTGTGCTCGAAGCCGATGTCGCCGATCGCCGGCGTGAGGCGGGCGCCGCGCCCGGTGAACGACTTGCTGACGCCGGTCACCCGCACCAGTGGGGTATCAGCCATCGACGATGCCCTTCTGTCCGCGGTACCAGCCGAGAATCCGCCGCTCGAACAGCGCGAACACGGCGGTGACGGCGAGCGCGAGCAGGCCCAGGACGATGATTCCGGCGTACATCTGTGCCATCGCGTAGGTCCGCTGCGCCTGCAGGATCAGGTACCCGAGGCCCGAGGTGGCGGCGATCATCTCGCTGATCACCATCATGATCAGGGCGATGCCGAGAGCAACGCGCACGGCGGCGAGCAGGGCCGGCAGCACGGCGGGCAGGATCACCCGGCGCAGCACGGCGGGCGGCCCGAGACCGCTGATCCGGGCCACGTCGACATATCGTGGCTCGACCGCGCGGGTGGCGTCGACGCCGGCGATCAGCACCGGCCAGATGGCGGCGGCCGCGATCACCGCGATCCGCATGCCGGAGGTGGCGCCGAGGGCGAGCACCGCGACCGGGAGCACGGCCGGCGGCGGGATCGCACGCAGGAACTCCAGACCGGGCCGGATCCACGGGTCGAGGCCGCGGAACCAGCCGGCGGTCACACCGAGCAACGCGCCCAGCAGCGTTCCGATCAGGAAGCCGGCGAGTGCCCGGCCCGCTGACGGCAGCACGTCGGTGACCAGCGAGCCGGCTTCGACCATCGCGACGAGTTCCCGCACCGCGTCACTGAACGGCGGGAACAGCCCGGTCTCGCTGCGCCGCCCGGCCACCTCCCATCCGGCCAGCAGCGCGCCGGCGACGGCGTACCCGGTCAGCGGGCGCAGGTTCACGACCGTGCCTTCGTCGAGGTCAGGTCGAAGAGCGCGTGGATCGCCCAGCCGAGCAGCCCGGCGGCGATGATCCCGGTGTAGGCGGCGGCGACCTGCCCGGCCTGCAGCCGCTGGCTGACGAACCAGCCGAGCCCGGGACTGCCCGCGACGAGTTCGACGGCGACGGCGACGACGATGCCGAGGGAGGCCGCGGTACGCAGCCCGGTGCGGATCGCCGGGATCGCGGCCGGGACGGTCACCGACGCGACGAGCCGGGGGCCGGCCACGCCGAGGATCCGGCCGGTCTCGACGAGCAGCGGGTCGACGTCGCGTACCCCGAACCGGGTGGCGATCAGCAGCGGCCACAGGCAGGCGAATGCGATCAGGACGGCCTGCATCCCGGTGCCGATGCCGGCCGTCAGGATGGCGATCGGGATCAGCGCGACCGCCGGAATCGGGCGCAGGAACTCGACGACCACGCGGGTGCTCGCGTCTGCCCATCGGGACAGGCCGGCGAGCAGGCCCGCGGTGATGCCGGCGACGGCGGCGAGCAGCATGCCGCCGGTCCATGCGGTCATCGTGTCGAGGACCGCAGCGGCGAGGCCGCCGCGCACGTCCGGGTCGGCCAGCGAGGCGGCGACGTCCCAGCTGGCCGGAGCCGCCGTGGGCGGCAGCACATGCACGATCCGGAGCAGGTCCCAGAGCCCGGCCAGGACGAACAGCCCGGCCAGTCCCTTGAGCACGGTCACAGGTAGGCGCCGTCCAGCTTGATCGGTTTCTTGGCGACCTGTTGCTGGGTGAGGACGTCGGCCCACTGCTGCCAGCCGGACGCGTCGGCTGCCGTCGTGTAGTTCGGCAGCCTGATCTTGCCGGCCAGGCCGGCCTGCACCTTCGTGTACGTGGGCAGGATCGCGCGTACCTCGTCGGGGTGTGCTCTCGCGTAATCGCAGGCCTCGGTCAGTGCGGTCCGGAACCGGTCCGCGGTCGCCCGTTCGGTCTTGACGAACGTCTCGGTGGCGAGGAATACCGATTGCGGCATGGTCGGCGTCTGTCCGACGCTGGCCGAGAGCAGGTTGCGGGCGCCGGCGGCGAGGCCGATGGTGACGAACGGCTCGGCCGGCAGGACGGCGTCGACCGCGCCGGTCTTGAGCGCGTCGGCCATCGCGGTGAACGGCAACTCGGTGAACTTCACCGCGTTCACGTCGGCGCCCTCGGCCCGCAGGGCGTTACGAATCGACACGTGCGGCAGCTGGTACAGGGTGTCGACCGCGACGGTCCGGCCCTGCAGGTCCTTCGCGGACCGGATCGGGCCGTCCGCGGCGACCTGCAACTGGATGAAGTTGTCGGCCGGGTCGGCCGGGTTGGTGGAGGTGCTGGCGACCGCGACGACCGGCACTCCGTTGGTCCGGGCCAGCAGCACGGCCGGCGCGTTCAGGAAGCCGATCTGGGCCTGGCCGGACATCAGCGACGGAATGACGGCGGGCGCCTCGGCCGGCACCACCCGTACGTCGAGGCCGGCCTCGCGGAAGATGCCCTTCTGGACGCCGAGCACCATGGCCGCCGCCCCGGACACGCCGATGGTGGACACATTCACGGTGGTGAGGCCGCCTGAACCGGCCGGCGACGGGCTGTCGTCTCCTGCGCACCCGGCGCCGGCCACCAGGATCGTCGCCGCCGTCGCTGCGATGGTTGCGCGTACGAGTCGCATACCGCACCCTCCCCGCACGTGGCCGCGACCGTCAATACATCGTCGGCAATCTATCTGGTTGGCAGCGCTTGCGCAGTGCGGGCCGGTGCCGTAAAACGTCCACATGGGACCCACGGATGATCAGGCTTCGGCCCAGCTTCAGCCGGATGTACCGCACGCGGCGCGCATCTGGAACTACTGGATGGGCGGCAAGGACAACTTCGCGGCCGACCGGGCAGCCGGTGACGCGGTCGCGCAGGTCTACCCCGAGATCGTGCTGATGGCGAAGCAGTCGCGCCGGTTCCTCATCCGGGTCGTTCACCATCTGGCCGCCGAGGCCGGCATCCGGCAGTTCCTCGACATCGGCACCGGGCTGCCGACCATGCAGAACACCCACGAGGTCGCCCAGGCCGTCGCGCCCGAGTCCCGGGTGGTCTATGTGGACAACGACCCGCTCGTGCTGGTGCACGCCCGCGCGCTGATGGCCGAGACGACCCAGGGCGGCCGTACCGTGCACGTCGACGCCGATTACCACGACCCGGACCTGATCCTGGCCACGGCGCGGCAGGAACTCGACTTCTCCCAGCCCATCGGCGTGATGTTCATGGGCGTGCTGGGTTACGAGCCGGACCTCAAGGTCGCGGCCTCCATCGTGGACCGGATCGTGACGGCGGCGCCCTCCGGCAGTTACCTGGTGCTGTGGGACGGCACCAACACCACTCCGGCTGTGGTCGAGGGCGCCGAGCGGCTGGCCCAGAACGGCGGCGTGCCGTACATCCTGCGTACCCCGGACGAGATCGGCAGCCTGTTCGACGGCCTGGAGCTGGTCGACCCGGGCCTCGTGCAGATCACCGAATGGCGCCCGGACGGCGAGGCGGAGTGGCTGGACGCGTACGGCGCGGTGGCCCGCAAACCCTGACGAAGCAGCGACGGCGGCCCCCGATTCCTTCTCCCCCGGACCTGATGGCCGATACTTCTCCCGTGACCTCGACAGACGACGACTCCCCGCAGCAGGAAAAACAGCAGGAAACGCAGCAGGAAACGGCGCAGGACAAGCCTCGGAAACCGTTCAACACCGGCTGGGCCCTTCCGGTGGCCGGGCTGCTCTTCGGCGCCTACTTCCTGGTGAGTGCCGCCCTGACACTCCGGGAGAAGCACGGGAACGGCCTGTTCGCCGTGCTCATCGCCGGGATCGTGATCATCGTGGGTGGGATCGGGGCCGTGCTGTTCCGGACATACCGGGCCGAAAAGGCAGCACAGAAGTAACCCTCGGTAACGCCTGTCAGAGGCTGTGGGCGACGATGTCGCCGTACTGGGTGGTCGCGTGGATGTCGAGTTCGGCGGATCCGTCGTTCTTCAGCCGGTTGTCGACCCGTCCGTACGAGGTGCCGGCGTTCAGGGCCGCCGAGACACCCGGCGCCGCGCCGATCGAGATCGCCCCGGCCTGGGTACGCAGAACCACCGCGCCCCGCACCGCCTCGGTGATCCGGATGTCTCCGTGGGCGACGCTGATCTCCGCGGCGCCGGTGAGCCGGCCGACCGTGACGTCGCCGGCGGCCACGCTGAGCCGGGCGCTCGCCGCCTCGTCGATGCCGATCGGGCCCTGCGCGGTCTCGAAGACGACGTCGCCGAGCCGCCCGGAACCCCGGAAGTCCGCGGCGGCCGCCTTGCCCTGCACCCCGGAGCCGGCCGGAACCTGAACGGTGACCGCGATCGAGCCCGGGTTGCCGTACGCCTCCCGGCCCTTGATCCGCAGCGTCCCGTTCTCGTACGAGACAGTGGTCTGTTCCGCCGCCGTGACATCGCGCCCCTTCGAGGCGTCCGCCGGCAGCACCTCGACCGTCGTCTCGGCGTGGTCACCGGCGGTGAACCGTATGCTGCCGGCCGGGATGTCGAGGACGGCGGTGATCGGCGCAGTGGTGTCGAACGTGTGCATCGTGAGCTCCTTGCGATCGGTGTTTCGCGGTGACTCACTGACAATGACCGCCGGCTCCCACACGGCTCTGACAGCGCGCTGACACCCATCCGTGGGGAATGTCAGCGCATCAGTATTTAAAGGGATTGGTTTTTCGATGTGCTGGGTACCAGGTGCCCGGCGGGGAGACCCCCGGACGAAACGGAGCAAAAGTCATGCTGGTTCTTGGACTCATTCTGCTGCTGCTGGGCATCTTCCTGAAGGTGTCGATCCTGTACACGATCGGCATCGTTCTCCTGGTGATCGGTGCTGTGCTGTGGATCCTCGGCGCTGTCGGCCGCCCGGTCGGTGGTCGAAAAGTATGGTTCTGACCAGCCGCTGGCCGTGACCAGCCTCTAGGCGATGCTGAAAAGGGCGCCCCGGTTCGCGGGGCGCCCTTTCGCATGTTCTCGTTCAGCGCAGCAGCGCGGCCATCTCGGGCAGCTTGAAGAACTCCGCCGTGGCCACGGCCGAGGGGGTTCCCCCGTGCGGGTCGGCGCCGGCATCGCGCAGCACCCGCACCTCTTCGGCGTTCTGCCGGAAGACAGCCGCGGAGAGCGCGGACTGCCCCCGATCGTTGACGCGGTTCGGATCGGCGCCCTGTTCCAGCAGCGCCGTCACCGTGTCGAGATGATTGTGGTACGCCGCCAGGATCAGCAGCGTGTCGCCCTTGTCGTTGGTGAGGTTCACCGGCAGCCCCGCGATGACGTTGCCGAGAAGTTCCTCGGTGCCCCCGGAGCGGGCCAGGTCGAACATCCGGTGTGCGAACGCGATCGCTTCTTCATCCAGTTCAGCCACGTCTGAACCCTAGCCCCGACGTCCGGCTTCGTCCCGGCCGGACGCGGGATCGGCGAACGCGGAAAGGCTGGCCAGATCGGTGACCACCAGATAGGCGATCTCGCCGAGCCGCCGGTTGTTGCGGCGGGCGTAGGACCGGATCATCTGGAACGCGGCGTCGACGTCGATCTGGTACGTCTGCGCGATGGCGCCCTTGGCCTGCTCGATGATGATGCGGCTGTTCAGCGCCGCCTGCAGTTGTTCGGTGAGCACCTCGGCGCGGCTGATGGTCCGCTCCTGCAACAGGCTGATGGCCGCGACGTCGGCCAGCGCCTGCACGATCCGCATGTCGCCGCTGTCGAGATCACCCACAGTCCGGCCGAACAGCCCCATCGCGCCGATGATCTCGTCACGCAGGCGCAGCGGGAAGGCGTGCACCGACCGGAATCCGATTTCGGTGGCGGGCTGAGCGAACCGCGGCCAGGACTCGGTGGCCTCGATCCCGTTCAAATCGGTGTTCACCACCGGGCGGCCGGTGCGGAACGCGTCGAAACAGGGCCCGTCCTGCTGCTGTAATTGCACCAGCTCAAGCAGTTTCGCGCTTTCGTCGGACGCCGCCATGAAGTGCAGACGACCTTTCGTGTCGGCCAGAAGAATGCCGACGGTGGAGTCAGCGGTGAGCCCCGCGACCCGGTTGGCGAGCATCTGCAGGAAATCGATCAGATCGAACTCGTCGACAAGGGTGTCGGCGACCTCGACGAAGACCTTCGCGAGGCGATCAGCGGATACGGTCGTCATGGCTGTCTCCCGGCTGTGGTGAATCGAAACGAAGTCGGCGGGCCACGACATCGGCGGCCACTGCGGAAAGCGGGCGGTCCTCGGCGTACGCATGAGCCCTCAGCCGTACCATCGCCTCGGTGAGAGAGACGCCCAGCTGGACCATGACCATGCCCTGCGCCTGGTAAAGGGCCGCGCGGCTCTCGATGGCATCGTCGAGTTCCCGGTCGTCCCGGGACTGATCCTGGCCGTCGAGCAGAGTCGTCACCGCGTGCTCGGCGAATTGGAAAGCCTGACCGATCTGCTTTCTGGACAGCTGGCCGGCATGGATACGGAATACGTCGAGCACGCCGAGACGGACCGCGCCGACCTGAAGAGGAAAGGCGAAAACCGCCCGGATCCCCTTCTTGTGAACGGCCGGGCCGTAAACCGGCCATCGCCGCAGGACTTCTTCGTTTATGTCGGGAATGAGGACCGGCCGGCTCGTGACCAACGCGTCGACGCACGGGCCCTCACCGAGAGTGAATTGCAACTCCTCGATGCGTTCGGTGACCGGATCCGATGCGGCGGCCATGCCGTGGACGCCGTCGGCCGTCATCACACTCACCCCGACACCGATGGCCGACAGGGCTTCCGTCGCCTCCACGCACACTTTCTGGAGACGGCGCAGCGCGCCGGCGCTCACCGACGGTGACGGCGCCACCGGGACGTGAGCGTCACTCGTGAGGTCGTCCATGCCGGGTCAACTGAGCCGCGGCGAGCTGACAAAGCATGATCTCGCGTGCATGAACCGCACCTCCCCGCAAATACCGCCGGGTCTGGGGCAGCAGCAAACGATTGATGGACTATTCCCGCGACTCTAGTTCAACGAGCATCACCGAGGCACACCAGGCGACGGACAAGGCGTCCGGCCGGGCAGCGAGACTCAGGCCGTCTGCTGCACCCAGCGGCGTTCGCGGACCGGCGCCACCTGGCTGTCGCGGCGCGGCAGGTACCGGGTCAGGACGGCGGCCCGCACCGTGGCCTCGCCGGCCTCGATCCGCAGGCTGTCGCGGGCCGCCAGCGCCAGCTCGGCGTCGTGCCAGGCGGTCTGCTCCGCGATCTGGGCGTCGCGGCACACCTGCTGCCGGTACGCGGCGACGGCCCGGGCGATGGCGAACTCCTGCTCCACCGGGTGCAGCCGGGCATCGAAGGCGATCGCGGTGAGCGCGTCGCCGGGCAGGTCACCACGGTCCACCGCGGCGTGCACGGTACGGAGCAGGAAACGCTCACGATCGGCGTACTCCGACGGGGTACGCAGGCTCCACGCCGGACGGAACGCGGCGCCCGCCCGGGCTCGCGCCACCTGTTGCTCGGCGTCCTGCCACCGCTGCCATGCCAGGCCGGCGGTCTCCTCGGCCTGCTGCCAGCTCTCGTGCCAGCGCTGCGCGGCCAGGGTGGCACGGTCGGCGGCCACGGTCACCTCGCCGGCGTACCGCTCGGCGGCGACGGCCTCGTTCTGCCGCCGTTCCCGCTCCTCGTGGCGGCGGCGCAGGAATCCGAAGGTCTCCAGGGCCGTCCGGCGCGGGTCGACGATCGCCCGGGTGCTGGCCAGCATCAGCAGGGCGGGCAGCGACAACAGCATCAGCACGGCCCAGATGGTGACCGGGGTGATCAGAACGTTCATGGCGGCACAACTCCCCAAAAGCAAGATCCACGCGGACGAGAACGAGTCAGGCGTGGAGTGCGGGCGGAGCACGAGAGGCGTCAGCGGCCGGAACGAGCCGGTTCCGCAGCCACCGGGGAGCGTCGAAGGCCGGAACCGTGACAACAGGCTCGGCGATGACGACCGGGTGTCCACTGTGCCGGGCAGCGCCGGTCAGCAGTGTGAGCACAAAGGAGACGGACCAGCGCAGCACCAGGCGCGCCGAGTCCGAGATCATGTTTTTACCGTACCCAAGAGGGCCGATCTGAACCACGCGCCACGCGGCACGCGGCACGATCAGGCAGCAGGAACCCGAGGCCACGGCGAGGGTCACCCCCGCCATGCCCTCGGGCTCCCGGTGGATCAGCTCGCTCGGCAGGTGACCGTCGGCCAGGTCCAGTTGCCGTTCGCCATGATCGTCACGCCGAAGTTGTTGCCGTTGCCGTTCGGCCTGGCGGTGACCGCCCCGGTCGTGCCGGTGACTGCGGCGTTCCAGCTGTTCTGCAGGCTCTGGCCGCCGTTGAGGTTCAGCGTGACGGTCCAGTTGCTGGTGCCGCTGACCGCGACGTTGAGGTTGAACCGGTCGCTCCACTGCTGCCCGGCCGTGAGCGTGGCCGTGCAGTTGCTGCCGGTCGGCGGCGGAGTGGTCGGGTTCGTCGGCGTCGTGCCGCCGCCTTCCCGGACGGTGATGTCCGAGCTGCCGCTGCTCTGATATCCCTCGGTCGCCATCACCTGGTAACTGTGGTTCGTGCCGAGGTTCAGACCGGCGCGGGCCCACGCGTCGAAGTGGTTGGCCGTGGTGATCGTGCCGGAGCTGCGCTTCTGCTGACGCACGCTCCAGAACTGGTAGAACGTCTGGATCCCGTCGATCGACGGCTGGTTGACCCGCTGACTGCGGTAGATGTCGTAGGTGCTGCCGTCGGTGGTGACCGAACCCATCCGGGTGGCGCCGCTGCTCGGGTTGTAGGTGCCGAAGTTCTCCACGACGTAGTACTCGATGAGCGGGCTGCGCGTCCATCCGTACAGAGCCAGATAGCTGTTGCCGTTGGGGTGGTAACTGCCCGAGTAACTGATCGTGCGCCGGGTGCCGGTGGCCCAGCCCTTGCCGCCGACCCAGTTGTTGGTGCTGGTGCCCCACCTGCTGGTGTACCGGCCGTCAGCGAGCAGCGTCATGCTCGCGTCGCCGCTGTCCTTCCAGAACGAGAAGTAGTACCCGTTGTGGGTTCCGGTGGTGTTCGAGCTGACGGTCCGGTCGGCTTCGGCGTGCGCGACACCGGCCACCGCGACTGCGGAGACGGCCATCGCCACGGCACAGGCCGCGCCCGCGAGCATGCGGACGCGGCCACGCCGGGGGATTTTCGGGCGTGCGAGATCTGCGGTCATCTGAGGGCTTCCTCCTCAAACAAGGGCTGTCGGGGAACAGCCCTCCGGGGATGACGGCTATTGAAGTCCGTCATTGCGGATCGTGGCCCGAGGGGAGCATCGTTGTCAACAACTTACGGAAACATTGCGGAAATACCGAAACAACCAAACCCAGCGAGGGTACGCCTGAAGCGGTTGAGCACGCAGAAATAGGGATCCGCTCGATTCCGAAACTTTCGGAGTTCCAGGAACTCCTCTGGTGAACAGCCCAGTCAGCGGCCTGGCAGCATCCGATTCGCGACCGGTTCCGCCGCGACCGGCTCGGTGGCGACCTGTTCGGTGGCGGTCAGCGGAACGATGACTCCGGCGGCCACCGTCCGCGCCTGCTCGCACGCCGCCGGCAGGTCGGCGGCCGGGACCGGGCGGCTCAGCGCGTAACCCTGGGCGAAGTCGCAGGACATCTCGCGCAGCCGGGCCAGCGTGTCCACGTCCTCGACCCCTTCGGCGACGACCTCCAGGCCGAGGTTGTGCCCGAGGTCGATCGAGCTGCGCACCATCACCGCGTCGGGCGTTCCGTCGCGCAGGTCCCGTACGAAAGTGCGGTCGATCTTCAGTTCGTCGGCCGGGACGTCACGCAGCTGGACGAGTGAGCTGAACCCGGTGCCGAAGTCGTCCACCGAGACGCTGACGCCATGCGCGCTGACCTCGCGCAGCGCCCGGACGGCCCGGCCGGGGTCGGTCATGATGCTGGTCTCGGTCAGTTCCAGGCGCAGCAGCTCGGCGGGCAGGCCGGCCGCCGCGATGGCCGCGAGGACACGGTCGGCGAACGCGTCGTCGTTCAGCGCGCCGGGTGAGACGTTCACCGACACCCGCCAGCGGCGGCCGGCGGCCATCCAGGACGAGGCCTGCCGGACGGCCACCGCGATCAGATGGTGGGTCAGCGGGATCTCCAGTCCCCCGCGCTCGGCCGACGGCAGGAACGCGGCCGGCATCAGCAGGCCACGGTCGGGGTGCTCCCACCGGACCAGTGCCTCGACCGCGACGACCTCGCCGTCGGCGAGGCGTACCTGGGGCTGGTAGTGCAGTCGCAGCTGCCCGTCCGGGTCGCCGGAGTCCAGCAGGCCGCGCAGGTCGGCGAAGAGCGACATCCGGTCGGGTTCCCCGGTGTCGATGCTGGCCTGGTAGACGGCGACACCACCGCCGCTGTTCTTCGCCCGGTACATGGCGGCGTCGGCGTGCCGGAACAGCTCGTCACCGGCGTCACCCGGCTCGCCGAGCGCGATGCCGAGGCTGCCGCTGATCGCCGCGGTCAAGCCGTCCAGGACGAAATCGCGCCGCAGCCCGGCGACGAGTTGCTCGGCGAGGGCCCGGACCGCGGTCAAGCCGGTCGCCCGGGTCAGCAGCACGGCGAACTCGTCGCCGCCCAGCCGCGCCACCACCCCGCGGCCGCCGACGCCGCCGGTCAGCCGCCGTCCGGCCTCGATCAGCAGCAGGTCACCGGCCTGGTGGCCGAGCGTGTCGTTCACTGCTTTGAAGCCGTCGAGGTCGATGACCAGGATGGCGACGCTGTTCTTGCCCGCCAGCGCGTGGGCCAGCTCGCGGTAGAACAGCTCGCGGTTCGGCAGGCCGGTCAGCGGATCGTGCATGGCCCGGTGCTGGCTCTCGACCGCCTGATCGACCAGGCGGCGCTGGTGGCCGACGATCAACCTCATGATCATCGCCAGCATCGCCAGGCCCAGTCCGAAACCGATCAAAGTGCCCACGAGCAACTGCACCTGGGTACGCCTCAACGCGCTCACCTGCGTCTGCGCGTACTCGTGAGCGGCGCGCGACACCTCGTCGACATCGTTCTGCAGCGAGTAGAACGCCGGAGTGACCTCGAGCCGGTCGAGCTGGGCGAAGTCCGGATCGCTGTCGGCGACCATGGTGATCAGCTGCTCGGCCAGTTCCCGGTACCGGGCCTGGGCGACAAGCAACCGCTCGGCGTCCGCACGCGTCCGATCGTCGTCCTTGGCGGCGACCGATGACAGCACCTCGCTGGTGGTGTCGGCGATCTGGGCGAAACGCTTCTGGACGGCGACCGACGGCTCGACCTGATAGTGCCGGAGGTTGACCTCCTGCATCGCCACGGCGATCCGCGCCTCGGTGAACAGCATGTCCACCACCAGCGCCTCACGCTGCTGATCGGTTGCCTGCGTGGTGTGCACGATGCCCTGGATGACGTACCCGGCGAGGGCGAGCAGCACGACAGCCAGCGATGCCGTCATCACGACGCTGCGTCGGCCGTTGCTACGGGTCACGTCGAAATGATCGGCGCTACGCACCTCCGGTCAAGGGAAAACACCTCAGACTCCGGTCACAAACGCCGAACAGAAGTCCGAGTCTCGCGAACGGAGTCCCTCGGTGCAGAGCCGGATCGTGCTGGGTCTGATGACCGCCGCGCTCGTCTCGGCCGTGCTGACCGCCTGCGGATCGTCGAACCAGGATGCCTCGGACCGCGCCGGGAAAGCCGCGTCGACGGCATCGGCCACGACGATCCGGCTGGGCAGCGTGCTGCCCCTGACCGGCCGCAGCAATCACTCCGGCGAGTCGATGCGTAACGGCGCCCAGCTGGCGGTGGACGAGCTGAACGCGGCCGGCGGGGTGCTCGGCAAGCAGATCGAGCTGGTGATCGCCGACGACGCCTGCGACCCGGGCACCGCGGTGACCGCCGCCCAGGACATCGTCAAGGACGGCATCGCGGTGTCGGTCGGCGGGTACTGCAGCAGCGCCGTCGTACCCACCCTGCGGATCTTCCGGGACGCCGGCATCCCGATGGTCATCGCCCAGGCCAACTCGACGGACCTCACCGAACCCGGGTACGACAGCGTCTTTCTCATCTGCGGGACCGTGGGCGCCGAGGCCGTGTTCGCCGTCGACCGCATTCACCGTCTCGGCGGCACCCGGCTGGCCGTGGTGCACGACGGCACCAGTTTCTCGCTGACCCTGGCCGACTCCTCGGTCGCCGAGGCAAAGCGCACCACGGCGCTGACCATCACCGACGAGATCAAGCTCAGCCAGGGCGCACCCGACTACCAGCGCATCGCGCAGACCGTGATCAGCGGCAAGGCCGACACGGTCTACTTCACCGGCTACTACGCCGAAGCGAACCAGCTGATCAAGGATCTGCGCACCCAGGGTTTCCGCGGCCGGATCGTGGTCGGCGACGGCGCCACCGACGGCCCGCTGCTCACCGACCTGACCACGGCACAGAGCACCGGCGTTTACGGCACCGCCCTGCTGTTCCCCGAGCTCATGCCCACCCTGAAGGAGTGGTCGGCCCGGTACAAGGCGGCCTTCGGTACGAGTCCGGGGCCGTCAACGGTCGAGGCGTACGACGCCGTGCAGGTGGCCGTCGACGCGATCCGGCGTGCCGGGAGCAGCGAGCCCGAGGCGATCCGGCAGGCGCTGACCACCACCGACACCACTGTCATCTCCGGAAAGGTCAGCTTCCGCGCGGACGGCACCCGTACCGTCCCGACGTTCCTGCTGCTGCGCGCCGAGGATCAGGCCTTCGTCCTCGACCCTCTGACCGACGCGAACTGACCCGGCTCGGCCCGGTCAGCTCACCCGCTCGATCACGGCGCGCCGGATCAGGAACTTGCCGGGCTCGCGGACCTCTTCGAAAGCCGCGTTGTTGAGCAGGACGCAGCTGCCCGACGTGGACGCCACGGTCACCGTGATGCTCTTGCTGTTGTCCAGGTTGGTCACCCGCAGCCGGGTGCCGATCGGGAAGGTGCCGCTGGACGCCGCCGGGGCGCCGGCCTCACCCGACAGGGTGACCGTCGAGCCGGCACAGACGACATCGCCGCCTCCGGCCGCTTCCTCTTCCGCAGGCGTTTCGGGCTCTTCTGCCACGACAGGCGGAGCCGCCGTCGTGGGCTGGGCCACCGGCACCTCGGCAGCTCCGCCGCACCCGCCCTGCGCCTTCTGCACGTTGATCAGATCGATCACCGCCTGCCGGTTCGCCAGGATCGCCTCGGTCTGCGCGTTCGGATTCGCCCGCTGCTCCGCCATGAAGTCCTGGGTCACCTGGATCTGCTCGTCCAGCCCGTCGCAGAAAGTGGACGCGCTGCTCAACCCGGTGCCCACCGCCAGGCCACCACCGACCACCACGGCCGCCACGAGCCCGATCACGATCTTGCGATTACGTCCACTGAAGCCGCTGCCCGGCCGCCTGTAGGTGCGTCTCATGACCGCATCTACGAGCGTGAGTTCACCAGCGGACGGGCGACAAACCTTAAACAACCTTAAAGATCAACCCCGGCGAGGGTACGGCATGACGTGCCCGTTGGCCGGCGCCTCGTCGGCAGAACGCTCCCGGGCGATCCGCGCGAGCCGGGCCGCCGTGCCCGGGTTGATCCGGCTGCCACCGGCCACCAGGAGTTTGTCCAGCTCACGATCGGTGGCGACCAGGCAGGTGGTGGGCAGCCCGTGAGTGCTCATCGCACCGACACCGGCGAAAGCGAGCACCGGGGTGACCGGCACCTCGACACCCGCCGCCACGGCGAACGCGGCGGCGGCCCGGCTGGCGGCACGACGGGCCTCGGCCACGTACGGAAGTCGTTTGCCGTTGATCTGCACCACGTCACCGACGATCAGCACCCGGGAGAGGCCCTGGTCGGCGATGGTGACCGCGTAGACCCCGCCCGGCCCGATCGCCAGGAACCCGGCGCGGGCGCGAACCGGGTCGTTCTCGTCGTGCCGGCGCGACAACCCGGTCTGCGACCAGTCGACGATGTGCCAGTCGTCGCCGAGCCGGCCCAGCCGCCCGAACGCCCGCGCCCCGGCGACCTCGAGCCGCCGGTCGACGTGATCGGCCCGGCGTCGCCGAGCCCACTCCGCAGGTGACAATCTCGTAGACATCGGACCACGGTAACTCCCCGCCCGGCAGGATCAGCGGACCTGCTTCGCGCTGAACTGCATGCGCGGCGTGGCGTAGAACTCCTGGGCCTGAACCAGCCGTAGCTCACGCTCGCCGGAGCGGTACGTGGTCTCGATCAGGTCGAAGACGCTTGACGCGGTGCGCTCCAGAGCCACCGCCGCGCTCTTGGTCTGTACGTAATGGGCGGTGAACAGCGCCGCCGTGACGTCGCCGGACCCGTTCGCCTTGAACGGCAGGTGCGGGGTGGTCACGATCCAGGCGCCGGCCGGGTCGACGACGAGCATCTCGATCGTGCCCTCTTCCCGGTCGGGGCGTTCCACGCTGGTGACCAGCACGGTCGAGGGGCCCATGGCACGGGCCAGGTCGGCCGAGGCGAGGGTGGACTCGATGCTCGCCGGCTCGGTGCCGGTCAGGAACCCCAGCTCGAACTGGTTCGGGGTGATGATGTCGGCCACCGGCACGACCCGGTCGCGCAGCAGCACCGGGATCTCCGGCGCGACGAAGCATCCGGACTTGGCGTTGCCCATGACCGGGTCGCACGCGTACACCGCCGAGGGGTTCGCGGCCTTCACCCGGCGTACCGCGTCGATGATGACGTCGGCGATGCCCGCGCCGCCCTGATATCCGGACAGCACGGCGTCGATCTGCGGGAAGACCCCGCGCTCCTGCACCCCGAGGAGAATCTCGGCCACGTCCGGCGGCGGGATGAGCGGCCCCCGCCAGGCGCCGTACCCGGTGTGGTTGGAGAAGTTGACCGTGGGGATCGGCACGACCTCGACACCGATGCGCTGCAGGGGGAACACGGCCGCGGAGTTGCCGACATGGCCGTGCGCGACCACCGACTGGATGGACAAGACCTTCATGCACCCCAGCCTAGAGACCCGCGCCCGGCACCGCGGTCAACAGGTGGCCTGGTACGGGAGTTCCGGGATGTAACCGGCCCACTCCTGCTCGTCGAGCCCGCGGCCGGTGAGCGCGCAGGCCTCTGCGGCGGGGTCGGCGGAAAGGTCCTCCGGCACCGAGTAGTCCCACAGCGTGACGCTGCGGCTTCCGGCCGCCGCGAGGGTGTGCCCGTCCGGGCTGAACATCAGATCGCGGGATCGGAGCTGGTTGTGCACCAGGGTGGAGAACCGTACCGGCGTGCTCCGGTCGGTGATCTCCCACAGGTGCGCCTCGCTGATCCCGCCGGTGGCCAGCACCGTCCCGTCCGGGCTGAAGCCGAGCCACATCACCACGCTCTCGGCGTCCTTCATGGTGGCGAGCCGGTGCGGCCGGACCGGGTCGGTGGTGTCCCAGATGCTCGCCGTTCCGCCCCAGCCGACGCCGACGGCGAGGGTGTTCCCGTCCGGGCTGAGCGCCACCGCCAGGGTGGATTCGCCCAGGGACAGCTCGGTGTGGCGGGTCGGGGCGGACCTGTCGGTCAGGTCCCACAGCGACACGTTCTGTCCGGCGGCGACGGCCAGGGTGCGCCCGTCGCCGCTGAACGAGAGCCCGTTCAGGAACCCGCGGTTGGTGAGCTCGGTGATCAGGGCCGGGTGTGCCCGGTCGGCCATGTCGTAGAGCGAAGCCCGCCCGTCGGTCCGGCCCACGGCGAGAATGCGCCCGTCCGGGCTGAACGCGAGCACTGTCACGTCACCGGCGTCGGTGATCCTGGTCAGCACGGCGGGTTCGGCCGGGCGGGTCATGTCCACCAGCGTCACCACCTCGTCCATGCCGCCGACGGCCAGGGTGCGCCCGTCCCGGCTCTGATCGATCAACTGGATCCGTCCGCTGTTCAGCTGCACGGCCGCGCCCTGGACCGGGTGGGCCGGATCGGTCAGGTCCCAGGACACCGCCGTTCCCGGGGCGTCGGCGGCGATCACCGATCGACCGTCGGCGCCGAACGCCACCCCCACCACGTCCGCGGGGTCCGGCCGGACGAGCGCGGCGATCGTCTCCCGGCCGAAGGCGCCCCGGGTGTTCCACAGCGTCGCGGTCCGGCGTTCACCGGAGGAGATCAGCATCTTCCCGTCGTTGCTGAGCGCCACCGACTGGATGGGGCCGTCGCGGCCGGTCAGGGTGGCGACCCGGCCGATCAACGAGGTCTGCCCCGCGATCGAGCCGAGCGAGAGGTTGCGCAGCCGCGTCGTGCCGCTCGAATCGCTGAGCGCCAGCATGAGCCCGTCCGCGCTGAACGCCAGCCGGGTCAGCGCCGCGTCCCCGGTCGCGGCCTCCAGGGAGGAACCGCGCTTCGGCAGGGCCGGGTTCCGCATGTCCCACGGCACTACGTATCCGTCGATCTCCTCGATGACCACGACCGGCAGCTTCGGGCTGAACAGGACGGTCCCGCCGGCAAGGGCCTTGCTGATGGTGGTGAGCTGGACCGGAACCGCTCGATCGGCCAGGTTCCACACGGTGGCCGTCGTGCCGCTGGTCACCGCGATCTTCCCGTCCGGCCCGAACGTCAGCGACTGCGCGCCCGGCAGCGTGCTGAGCGCGACCGGCGCCCGGCCGCGCACCACGTCCCACAGCGTGGTGGTCTTGTCCCGGTTGCTGGTGGCGACGGTACGCCCGTCCGGGCTGAACGCCACCGCCGCGATCCCGGCGGAGTCGGCGATCTCGGTCAGCCGGGCCGGTCGCGCCGAGTCGCTGACATCCCACAGCACCACGGGCGACAACCCTTCGAACACCGCGAGGGTACGCCCATCCGGGCTGGCCACCAGCGTCTTGCCGGCCGATCCGCCGGTCGGCACGGCGGCGAGCCGGACCGCCCGCGCCGGACGGGAGATGTCCCACAGCGTCACCGTCCCGTCCGGTCCGGCAGCGGCGAGCACCCCGTTCGCCACCACGTCGACCTCGATCACGTCGGCGAGAGCGCCGGCGTAGTGCGTCGACATGACGAGATGACTGAGCTGGTCGTCGGTCAGTGCGTCGGAGTGCAGGCGTTTCGCGGCCACGGCCAGCATGAGAGCCTTCTGCGGGTCGTACTCGATCATCGCGCGGGCCCGGCCGACCAGCCGCTGGTTGATCGCGATCCGCCGCTGCAATGCCGCCTCCGCACGCTGGCGGCGTGCCTCCTCGGCCGCTTCCCGGGCCAGTTGTTCCTGCTCCCGCGCGATCTTCTCCTGCCGCTGCCGCTCCTCGGTGGCCAGCCGGGCCTGCTCCTGGTACTGCTGCGCGAGCTGCTCCTGCTGCCGGGCCCGGGCTTCCGCCTGGTCGGCGAGCCCCTGCTGCCGCTTGGCGTCCTCGGCGGAGCGCTGGGCGTCCTCGGCAGATTTCTGGGCCTCCTCGGCGGACCGCTGGGCGTTCTCCTCCTGCTGCTGGGCGTTCTCCTTCTGGCGCTCGGCGTCCTCGGCGTACCGGCGGGCGTCCTCCTGCCTGCGGCGGGCGTTCTCCTTCTCCCGGCGGGCGTCCTCGGCGGACCGTCGAGCGTCCTCCTGCTGGCGGCGGGCGTCCTCGGCGGAGCGCTGGGCGTTCTCCTTCTCGCGCCTGGCGTACTGCTGCTGTTGTTCCGCGTTGCCCTTCTGCAGGGCCGCGTCCTGCGCGGCCTGGTCGGCCAGCGCGCGCTGCTCGCCGGCGAGCAGGCCCTGCCGTCGGGTCTCCTCGGCAGCGGTCTGTGCCCGCTCCTCCTGCAGCTGGGCGTTCTCCTGCTGCCGCAGCGACTCCTCGGTGGCCCGTTCGGCGCTGCCGCGCTGCTCGAAGGCGATCTGCTGCTGCCGTCGTGCCTCCACGGCCGACGCGTTGGCCCGGCCGGCGTTACGCATCGCCAGGACTCCGGTCAGCGAGGCCACCAGCGCGAGCACCAGGACCATCGCCGTGGCCGCCGACCACAGCCGGCGCGCCCGCCGGTGCTGGCGTACGTCCTCGCTCTCGAGCTCGTCCTTGCTGACGCCGTGCATCGGCGCCGCCAGCTGCGCGATCGAGTCCCGGAACCGGGCGTGCCGCAGGTTCAGGTGCAGGTCGTCGCGGGCCCAGCGCAGGTCCAGATAGAGCGGTTCCTCGACGAAGACGCCGCGCAACGCCTCCGGCACCGCCGTGGAGTCGCCGGTGAAGTCACCGGTCGCTGCGTCCCAGCGCCACTCGCCGTCGGTCAGCACCGGCAGGATCCGCCGCGGTGACTTCGTCGCCACCCAGTGCTCGATCTCCTTGTTCACCCACGGCGAGCGCGCCGCCTCCGGCGAGGCGAGCAGCACGAAGTACTGCGAGCCGTCCATCGCGGTCTGGATCGACGACCACAGGCCCGGTGTGACCGCCAGCCCGGTCTGATCCCGGAAGATCCACAACGCCCGGCGCCGGTGCCATGGCCGCGCGAGCCGGTGCAGGCCCCGCTGCACAGCGGGCGCGAGACGCCCATCAGCGGCATGGCTGTACGAGATGAACCCATCGAACGGCATGGTTCGGTCCCTGCGGTCGGCATTGATCGGCGGCGACCGATTCTCCACGCCGGAGCCCGTCAGGAGAAGAGCACCCCGGCGGTCCACTTCACCGAGCCGCGCGCGACCGCTGCTGTTCGGGGGCGCCGGCCTTACCGGCCCGCTTCGCGGCGTACATCAACGCGTCGGCGCGGGCCACCAGCGCGTCGCTGGACTCACCGGCTTCCGACACCGCGACCCCGATCGAGACACCCACCCGCAGGACATGGCCCGACCAGGCGATCGGCTCGCTGAGCCCGGCCACGATCCGGTCGCGGATCTCGGCCGCCCCGGCGTCGTCGGCGCCGGGACAGATCACCAGGAACTCGTCGCCGCCGACCCGGCCGACCACGTCCTCGCCCCGGACCGCACCGCGCAGACGAGCGGCCGCGGTACGCAGCACGCTGTCACCGGCCTCGTGCCCGAGGGTGTCGTTGATCGGCTTGAAGTCGTTGAGGTCGCAGAACAGCACCGCCACCCCGCCCGCGCCCTCCACGGCGGTCAGCAGTTCGAACAGGTGGCGGCGGTTCGGCAGCCCGGTCAGCTCGTCGTGCTGTGCCTGCTCGACCAGGAGCCGCTGCTGTGCGGCTCGGTCCCGCTCCGACTGGTTCAGGCGTACCAGCACCAGGACGGTCATGACGGCCTGGCCGGCGCAGAGCATCACCCCGTCCGGTGCCATCCCGAACAGCTGCGGAACGCCACCGACCACCGGGCCGAGAAGCAGGCCAACACCGAGGTACGGCAACCGGACGGTGCCCTGACCTGCGTTCTGCGGCACCCGGCCGAGCTCGTTGTTGCCCGGGTCGAGCGCGGCCCCGGCAAGACACAGCATCGCCGCCACGAAGAACAGCACCACCCAGGCCGGCTGCCCGCCGGTCACCGGGTCGGTGCGGGTGACGGCAACGGTCAGCCCGGTGAGCGAGAGTCCGAGGGCGGCGAACATGTAGAGCAGAGTGTTCCTGGCGGTCTCGGCGTGCGGGAAGAGCCGCACCAGACCACCCATGATCGCCGCGATGCAGTACACCGGGAGCAGGCAGAGGATCTGCCCGACAGCCGGTGTGTCCAGCCGGAGCAGGGCCGGGCGCAGCAGGAACTCCCACAGCGGCGTGGTCAGGCCCATGCCGATCAGCGCGGCCTCGACCACCCCACCGGCCGCACCCGCCGCGCGATGCCGCAACTCGGAAACACAGCCGCTGATCATGAAGATCCAGGCGATCACCTGGATCAGCCCGGTCCCTGCGGTGTCAGCGGTGCTCGCGCCGCCGAGCCCGACACGTACGAACCACAGGAGGTGGACGCTGCCGAGCAGAACGATGCCCGGGCCGATCAGCAGCCACACCGGCCGGTACGTCCCCCGGTACCAGCGCAGCACCGCCAGAACCGCGACGGCGGCGGCGATGTCGGACAGCAACGGCAGCGCCTGATGCACGGCCGCGTTCCCGGTCAGGTACCCGAGCCCGGCCACCACCATCGCGGCGAGGACGGCACGCAGCACGGCGGCGCTCGACAGCCGCACCGGCACGGCGCCGCCCCCGCCCACGTCCGTGCCTGCTTCCCGGGTGGGCATCTGCCCGATCCTTCCGGAGCGAGCGGCCGGCGGTGACCGATTCCCGGGAACAAGTCCCCGGCCCGGCGGCGCTGGACCTTTTGTGATCAACGCCGGGCTTCACCTCTCGCTGCTGGACCGCTCCCGCATTCGCGCCGGTGAGCCCGAGGCCGCCGCGCTGCGCAACAGCGTCGCGCGGGCCGTCCAGGCCGAGCGGCTGGGGTACGACCGGTTCTGGGTCGCCGAGCACCACGGGGTGCCCGGGATCGCCGGCGCCGCTCCGGCCGTGCTGCTGGCCGCCGTCGCCGGTGCGACGACGGGCATCCGGCTGGGTTCGGCCGGCGTGATGCTGCCGCACCACCAGCCGCTTGTTGTCGCCGAGCAGTTCGCCATGCTGTCCGCCTTCGCGCCGGGCCGGGTCGACCTGGGGCTGGGCCGCTCCCCCGGTTTCACCGCCCCGGTACGCCGGGCGCTGCGGCAGGGCGACAGTGACTTCGCCGCCGACCTCGCTGAGCTGCGCGGATACCTGACCGGGACGGGCGAGGTCACGGTGCATCCGCACCCGGACGGTGCGGTGCCGCTGCACGTGCTGGCCACCGGAAGCGGGCTACGGATCGCGGCCGAGTTCGGGCTGCCGGTTGTCGTCGGCGGCCCGATTCTCGGGGTGGGCGGCGACCCGGCGCCGGGGCTGGCGGCCCTGGAGGGTTACCGGCGTGGCTTCCGGCCGTCGGCGCAGCAACCCGAGCCCCGGGTGGCGATCAGCCTCGACGTGCTGATCGCCGACACCGCGGCCGAGGCCGCCGACCTGGCGTTGCCGGAGGCGTGGGCGATGGCCCAAGCGCGTACCCAAGGGGATTTTCCGCCTCTGGAGCCGGTGGCGGCGATCCGGGGAGCGACCCGGACCGCGCGCCAGCAGCAATACCTGGACCAGACCGCCGCCGCTGCGATCGCCGGAACGCCGGCTCAGGTGGAGGGCCGGCTCGCCGAGCTGCTCGACCGCACCGGTGCCGCCGAGCTGGTCGCCGCCGGCAGCACCTTCGACCGGGCCGCGCTGGCCGCCTCGGACGCGAGCCTGGCCGCTATGTTCGGCCGTTCCTAACCGAGCACCGCCGAGGCGGTCAGGGCCACCGATTGCAGGCGGTCGGCGATCCGGGTCGACTGGTGGGCGACGATCAGCTCGTCGGCCTGGGCGTCCTTGGCGAACCCGGTGAGGTACGCGCCGACCTCGTCCGGGGTGCCCACCGCCGTGTACGTCAGCATCGCGGCGAGCTGACGGCCGTTCGGTGTGGTGAGGAAGGCGTCGATCTCCTCGTCGGAGTACTCCCCCGCGCCGCCGGAGGACCGGGTGACCAGGCCCCGCACCAGCGTCCGGCGGGTGGTCTCGAACTGCTGCCGTGCGGCGTCCGACGACGCGGCGGCCACCACGTTCACACCGGCGATCACGTACGGCGACGCCAGCTGCTCCGACGGGGTGAACTCCTGGCGGTAGGCAGTGACCGCCTCGTGCAGCAGGCCGGGCGAGAAGTGCGAGGCGAACGCGTAGGGCAGTCCCGACGCGGCGGCGAGCCGGGCGCCGAACATCGACGAGCCCAGGATGTAGAGCGGCACGTTGGTTCCGGCGCCGGGTGTGGCCTGAACGCCTTCGATCCGGGACTCGCCGCTGAGGTATCCCTGCAGTTCGAGGATGTCCTGCGGGAACGACTCGGCCGACATCGGATCGCGGCGCATCGCCCGCATGGTGGCCTGGTCGCTGCCGGGCGCCCGGCCGAGGCCCAGGTCGATGCGGTCCGGGTACAGCGACGCGAGGGTGCCGAACTGCTCGGCGATCACCAGCGGCGAGTGGTTCGGCAGCATGATGCCACCGGCTCCGAGCCGGATCGTCGAGGTGTTCCCGGCGACATGCCCGATCAGCAGGCTCGTCGCACTGGAGGCGATCCGGGCCATGTTGTGGTGTTCGGCGTACCAAATCCGCTCGTAACCGTGACTCTCGGCAGCCTGAGCGAGTGCGACGGAGTTCGCGAAAGCCTGCGCGACGGTTTCGCCGGGCGCGATCGGCGCAAGGTCGAGGATCGAAAGCCGCAGGCCGTCCGTGGAGGTACGTGTCATGAGCGGAGCAACACCCGGCCGGCCATGATCGTTCCCTGCGGCGCGCGGAGAAGCAGAAAGGCACGCCGCCTGCCTTCCAGCCGTTGGAGATTTTCCGGGCAGATGCGCATCCGACGTGCCACTCCCCTCCATCGAGGTGACGCCACCAGCAGTGGTCCGCAAAGCGGTTACCGCCGCGGCGAAGAAACCCACGGTGACGGCGATCTCGACGGAGGCACACAAGGCCGTCTCGGTCGCGAAACCTGCGCTGCGCAAAGCAGAAGCGGTGAAGAAGCCGGCTCAGCTGCGTCGCGCGCTGGACCTCCCCGTTCACGGCGTGGTCGGTGTCCAGGCCGCACCGAGCGACCTGATCCGCGGCATCCGGCAACTGGCCCAGGGCGAACGCGTCATCGACGCCGACCTGGTCGTCGCCATGGTCGCCCCCGGCACCCTGACGGGCGCGCTCACCGATTCTTCCGGAGACGCCGTCGGTACGGTCGACCAGCCCGGGAACATGCCCGCCGCCGTGGCCCAGGCGACGTGCCGGATTCTCGACCTGACCCTCGGCCCGCTGCACCTGGACGTTCTCGGCCAGGTTGTGGACCTGAGGTGCCCCACGGCAGCAAGCCGTGGGGCACCTCAGCTGACGGGTCACCGCGATGCCTGTCCACTGTGTATTCTCCGTTTCCGGGGGGCGCCTTAACAGGCTGGAGTTTGCACTGTGAGCGAAGATCAAGAATGGCCTGAGGTGCGGATTCTCGGACCGGTCGAGATCATGGGATCCAGCGGGGCGAAGATCGACCTCCAACCGCAGTGCCGCAAGGTGCTCGCGCTGCTGGTCGCGGCGGCCGGGCGGCCGGTGTCAACCGGACAGCTGATCCGGCCGATCTGGGGTTCCGGCCACCCACCCCACGCCCCGCAGATGGTGCGATCACACATCCGGGTGCTGCGCGGCGCCCTGCGGCACGGGACCGCACGAGCCCTGACGACCAGCACGGCTGGTTACCAGATTGCGCCCGGCAGCTGCGTCGTCGACGCGTACCGGTTCCGCGAGTTGCTGCACGAGGCGCGTACCCGATGGCCTTTGGATCCGGTGGGCGCGGCCGGGACCGCTCGCGCGGCGCTCGACCTGTGGCGCGGCGCCGAAGCGATGCCGGACGTGGTGGACGTGCAGTCGCTCCGCGCCGAAGCGGCCTATCTCGAGGAGTTGCGCTTCCAGGCCGAGGAGATGCTGGTGCTGTCCAGCCTGCGGTCCGGGCAGACCGATCTCGCCCTGCCCAGGATCCGGAAGCTGGCCGAGTTGCACCCGAGGCGCGAGCGGTTCTGGCTACAGCTCATGGTCGCCGAGGCACTCAGCGGCAGACTGGTGGAGGCGACCTCCATAACGTTCCGGCAGGCCCGTCACCACCTGGTGAAGGAGACCGGCCTGCACGCACCCGGCCTCGAACGGCTCCAGCGGGAACTGCTCCGGGGCGTGCAATCGCCGGAGCAACTCCTGGACTTGATCACTCAAAGCAATCGCAGTGTCGCTTGAGGTTACTTACGTCCAACTGACCTCGCAGCCTATGGGGCGACCCGAGGCTCATGGGTAGCCGGAGCGAACGCGCTCCGCACGGGGAAGGGAAACCACTTGTCTCGGACCACTTCGAGGACACGCTGGCTCGGTACGCTCGCCGTCACCGGTTTCGCGGCCACCGCCGTCCTGTTCGGAACCGCCGCGCCGGCATCGGCGGCGAACACCAACTTCGACGGCGACTGCGAAGTTTCTGAATCCTGCATCTGGCAGGGCGACATCTACGAGGTCGCCGCCTGGGACTACGAGAGCACCGACTCCAACCTGAGCAACAACTACTACAAGAAGACCGGCGCCAAGGTCGACAACAACAGCGGTGGAGTCATGAACTTCGGCTCCTCGTGCACCGCGGCATGGGGCAACAACAGCGGCGCCCTTTCCAACAGCACCAGAGTTGTCAAGATCGTTGTCGGCGGGCCGGCGAAGACTCTGCTGCGCACCGTGTACGAGGACGTCATCTCCTCGCACCACTGGCAGTGCTGACAGCCAAGCCCGAGCGATGAAGGCGCCGGCGGGGGTGGCGTACGCGCCGCCGCCGGCGTCCACAGGCAGAGAACAAGAAAGAACGAGTGGGAGCGTACCGATGAAACGTGTTCTCGCCGCGGTCGTGCTGGCGGCCGGCGCGCTGTCCACCGCCGGATGCGCTGGTGATCAGGATTCCGGAGGCGAAACGCCGGCGTCCGTCGCCTCGCTTGCGCCACCGCCGGTGACCGCCACGCCCTCGGTGTCGAACCTCAACGACACCCGGCTGCCACTCGACCGCTACACCACCACGGTGGACCAGTTCATCGATCTCGACTACGCCTCGAAGATGGTGGCCGCGGACTGCATGAAGCGGTTCGGCATCACCTACAAGTTCGGGCGCCAGAACCTGGACGCTCTCCGGGACCGGACGAACCGGCTCGGTCTCATGGATGAGGCGGAGGCGAAACAGAACGGGTACCACGGTGATCCGGAGGACGTCGCCCAGTACACACAGACGGACAGCGCTCACACCAACCTCACCGACGAACAGGCCCTCGTCCTGCTGGGCACTCGTCCAGGTCTCCAAGCGCCGGAGGGCGTGCCGGAGGGCGGCTGCATCGGCGAGGGGCACAGCAAGGTCCAATGGAATCTCGAGGAGGACTCCTGGCTCGAGGACCAGACGAACGAGGCGTCCGCCCGCACCTTCGCCGACGAGCGGGCGCTCAAAGTGATCGCCGGCTGGAGCGCGTGCATGAAGAAATCCGGCTACCGGTACGACACGCCGGACGACGCGAACAACGACCAGCGCTGGTGGAAGGACGACAGCGTCGTCGCCTCAGGGCCGGAGATCAAGACCGCGGTCGCCGACGTGCGCTGCAAGAAGAAGGTCAACTACCTCGATCAGATGACCTCGATCCTGACCGCGTACCAGCAGCAGATCGTGGAGAACAACGCGGAGCGGCTCGAGACTGCGCACCGGAACACGCAGAACGCCCTGAAGAACGCGGCGGCGGTGCTGAGTGGACGGTAATCCGGCCCCCGCCGACCCGTTGCGCGGCCGGCGCAGGTTCCTGATCGGCCTGGTCACCGGGGCGGTGGTGATGGCGATCGCCGGACTCGGCGCCTCCACCCTGATCAAGTCGCCGCAGCAGGCGGCGGCCGAGGCCGCTCCGCCAGCGCCGAGCCTGATCACCGCGACCGTGGAACGGCGGGTGCTGGAGCAGGCGGTGGTGCTAAGGGGGACCGTCGAGCCCGATCGTGCCCTCGACGTCAAGGCCGTGCTCGGCGAGGGCCGGGCCGTCATCTCGCAGCGCACGGTCAAGGCGGGCGACCTGGTCGAGGCGGGCACGGTTCTCGCGGAGATCTCCGGCCGGCCGGTCATCGCGCTCGGCGGCCTCGTGCCGCCGTACCGCGATATCCATACCGGGATGAAGGGCTCGGACGTCGAGCAGTTGCAGTCGGCGCTGGGCGACCTGGGTTACCGGATCAGCGACCAGGACGGGGTCTTCGGCGCCTCCACCGAACGTGCGATCCGCAAGATGTACCAGGCCCGTGACTACGATCCGCCGGTCGAGGAGAGCGATCCCGTGGCTGTTCCCACGGTGTCTCCGAGCGCCTCCCCCGCGGCGGCCCCACGCCCCGATGCGTACCTGCCGATGAGCGAGGTCTACTACGTCAAGTCCCTGCCCGCTCGGGTGGCCGCGGTCAAGGCCGGCCTGGGCGCTGAGGTCCGCGAAGCGATCCTCACTCTCTCGGTGGGAAAGATGGTGGTCCGGGGCATCCTCGCGCCCGCCGACCGGGAACTGGTGGAGACCGGCATGCCGGTGCGGATCCTCAACGAGACCACTGGTGACGAGGCCGCCGGGAAACTGGCGTCGATCGGCGCGCTGAAACAGGGCGCCGGGTCGGAGACCGGGCACCCGATCACGGTGAGCAGCACGAAGTCGCTCCCCGCGGACTTCACCGGTGAAGACGTACGCCTCACCGTCACCGCCGCGACCACCGAGGAGGCCGTCCTGGTCGTACCGGTCTCGGCGATCTTCTCGGCCGCGGACGGCTCGACCCGGGTTCTCCGGGCGCCGGGCGGTGACCAGCGGCAGTCCGTCCCCGTCCGGACCGGCGCGTCCGCCGGCGGATTCGTCGAGGTCAGCGGTGACGGGCTGGCCGAAGGTGACCGGATCGCCGTCGGGGAGCGCTCCGGATGACGGCTCCACCGGTCGTCGAGTTCGCCGGCGTGACCCGCTCCTATCCGGGGCCACCCCCGGTGCGGGCTTTGCACGAGGCCGATCTGATGGTCGGCCCCGGGGAGTACGTCTCCGTGACCGGCCCGTCCGGCTCCGGAAAGTCCACCTTCCTCAACCTGGTGGGACTGCTCGACCGCCCGGACGGCGGTGTGTACCGCCTCGATGGCATCGACACGGCCGCCCTCGCCGACGCCGACCGGACAGCGCTGCGCGGACGGCGCATCGGTTTCGTGTTCCAGTCGTTCCACCTGCTGCGGCACCGGTCGGTACTGGAGAACGTCAAGCTGGCCCTGATCTACACCTCGGTGAATCGCCGCGCCCGGACCGCCCTCGCGCTCGAGACCCTCGACCGGGTCGGGCTCACCCACCGGGTGTACGCCCGAGCAGGGCACCTCTCCGGTGGCGAGGCGCAGCGGGTAGCTATCGCCCGGGCACTGGTGAACCGGCCGTCGCTGCTGCTCTGTGACGAGCCGACCGGCAACCTGGACAGCGCGAACGCGGCAGCCGTGCTCGCCCTCATCGGCGACCTGAACGCTTCGGGCTTGACGGTTCTCATGGTCACGCACGACCAGCAGGTGGCCGGCCGGGCCCACCGCTCGGTTCTGATCCAGGACGGGTTCCTCAGATGAGGCGGCTTCCTCTGGTCAGGCGGGCGGCGCGGATGGTTCCGGCGACCCGGCTGGGTTTGCGGGACGTGATCGACGAGGCCGTCGCCGGCATGCTGGCGCGGCCCGGACGGGCCGCGCTGACCGTGCTGGGCACCCTGCTCGGTGTCGCGGCGTTCGTCACCGTCCTGGGCCTGACCACCACCGTCGAGGGACAGATCAGCAACCGCTTCACCGCGCTGGTGGCCACCGAGGTGCTCGTTCAGGACACCAGCGACCAGCCCGACGCCGGCACGGCGTTCCCGGACGACGCGGAACAGCGCCTGACCGCGCTGAACGGGGTGCGCAGCGCCGGCCTCTTCTGGGAGGTCACCGACCCCGGCCCGCTCGCCGCCCGCCGGCCGACCGTCCAGGAGCCCGGCGAGAACCTGAAGGTGCTCGCCGCCTCACCCGGTTACCTGCGCGCGATCCACGCACGCCTCACCTCAGGCCGGATCTTCGACAGGTGGCACGACGCCGAGCACCAACGCGTTGTGGTGCTCGGTTCCGGCGCGGCCGGCCGGCTGGGTATCACCTGGATCGACGAACAACCGGCGGTCTTCATCGGCGGCACCCCGTTCGCCGTCATCGGCATCATCGACGACGTCGACCGGGAGGCCGGCACCCTGCTCAGCGCTGTGGTCCCGGCCGGGACGGCGGAAGCCGCCTGGGGCGCCGGCACCGGGACACGGGCGCTCATCGACACCGAGATCGGCGCCGCCCAGCAGGTCGGCGACGAGGCGCCGCTGGCTCTGCGGCCCGAGGATCCGCACCGATTCAGGACAGTCACACCGCCCGACCCACGCGAGCTGCGCGAGGGCGTGACCACCGACCTCGGCACGCTCTTTCTTGCCCTCGCAGCCGTCTGCCTGCTCATCGGCGCGGTCGGCATCGCCAACACGACGCTGGTGGCGGTCCTGGAACGCGTCGGCGAGATCGGCCTGCGTCGCGCCCTCGGTGCCCGCCGCCGGCACGTGGCAGCCCACTTCCTCGCCGAGTCCGGCACCCTCGGCCTGATCGGCGGGCTGATCGGCACCAGCGTGGGAGTGGCTGCCGTGGTGGCCGTCGCCTACCTCAGGGAGTGGACCCCGATCCTCCAGCCCGCGACGGTTCTCCCGGCCCCGCTGGTCGGTGCGCTCACCGGCCTTGTGGCCGGCCTCTACCCCGCCTGGCGAGCTACGAGGATCGAACCTGCCGATGCCTTGAGACGCTGACAGCCGAACCGGCCGCGTGTTCACCAGCCGATCCCGTGCCGTGCACCGGCTACCGCTCGCCCTCCGGATGAGATCCTGGAAACCGTGAGAACCCGATGAACGCACTGATCGTCCGCGGCGGCTGGGCCGGGCATGAACCGGTGGCCTGCACCGAAACCTTCCGGGCGTTCCTCGAACGCAACGGCTTCACCCTGTACGTCGTGGACGACCTCGACGTCTACACGAACCGCGACGCCCTCGCCTCGGTCGACCTGATCGTGCAGTGCTGGACCGACGGGCGCCTGACCGCCGACCAGGAGAACGGACTCGTCGGACGGGTCCGTGACGGCGCGGGCTTCGCCGGCTGGCACGGCGGCGTCCTCGCGACCGGGTACGAAGCCGCCCAGTACCAGCACATGGTCGGCGGTCGCTTCATCAACCATCCGGGCGGCTTCGTCGACTACACCGTCGACATCGCCGGCGAGCACCCGATCACCGCCGGACTGGACTCGTACGCCGTGCACACCGAGCAGTACTACTGCCACGTCGATCCGGCCCTGGAGGTGCTGGCGACAACGACATTCACCGGAGACCACGGCGCACCGGAGACCGCCGGTGTGGTCATGCCGGTCGCCTGGACCCGCCGCTTCGGCCAGGGACGAGTCTTCGTCTCCGCGCTCGGGCACTCCCCCGCCGACCTGGAGGTGCCACAGACACGCACCATGACCGAACGCGGCTTGCTCTGGGCCGCCGGGCGGGCGACAGGATCGCTCCCGCTGGGCACGTTTTCAGGAAGTATGTAGCTTACGCCGGTATCTTCGGTCCCCTCGGAGCTGATCCTGCCGCTGGCCGGCTTCCGGGCTCGCGACGGCGATCTCAACATCGTCGCTGTCTGGACCACCGCCACCCTTGGCGCCCTGGCGGGCGCACTCGTCCTCTACTACGTCGGAGCCCTGCTTGGGTACGATCGACTGCACGCGCTGGCCGGCAAACGCTGGTTCGTCCTGGCAACCAGAGCAGACGTGGAGCGCGGTTACGCCCTCTTCGAGAAATGCGGCTCGTGGCTCGTGCTCGCCGTGTTCACCACCATCGGCAGCGGCATCTGGAACGGCGCCCTGATCGGCGCGGGCTGGCTGCTCGCCGACAACTGGGAACGGGTGGAGGGCTTCCTCGGCCCGGTGGCGAAAACCGTGCTGGCGCTCGGCGTCGCCTTCCTGACCTTCCTGCTGGTCCGCCGGGTGCTGGCCCGCAGACGGGCCCTGGCGTCCGGCTTCGACCCGGCCGAGGCGGACGTGGACGGTAACCCCGCCCCGGACTTCGACGGCCTCGGCAGCCCGAACCAGTACCCGGCGGCCCGGGGTGTGGCCCGGGTTGATCATCGATAAGTACCGGCCTGTCCCTAGGATTGCGTCATGAGCGATCAACCGACACCCGAAGAGATCCGCCAGCGGATCACCGACCTGGACGCTGAGATCGCCGAACTCCGCAGGCTCGACGGCGACGCCCAAGCCCGGCGCGGCGAGGACGGCGGCGCGTCCGAGGGCATCATCGAGAACGAGGAACTCGCCACCGAGCTGACCGGCATCGCCGAGAACCAGGCCGTCATCGACGTCCTCCTCCAGCGCCGCGAAAGCCTCGAAGCAAAACTCCAGGCCGCGGAGTAACCACCGGCGCCCCCGGAGGCTCCAGCCAGACCTCCGGCGGGCGCTGCCTGTCAGAACCCGCGCATCGGGCCAGGCCATCCGCAGCTTTCTGTCCACCAGGCTCCCCCACTCGGGCTCCCCCACTCGGGCTCCTCGGGCGCCTTCCCGGGCTGCGTGTCGACTCGAGGTGCGAATCGCACCCTCACCCGACACGCAAATGTGCGGGCCGGAGCCGGACCCACGACCGTAAGCGCAAGCCGGCCGCGGGCAGTGCCCTCCCGGCCCCGGGGCCAGCCCAGCCCCGCGCCCGGCGTGACGAGGTGCTGTTGCGGCGGCGTACGAAAGGACGGGGTTGATCTTGATTTTTGTATGATGGCGCGATGCTCGACTCCGATCTGATGGCTGCTGCTGCCGCGGCGACCGGCTTCATGCCCGCTGACGAAGGCCGCGCCCTCGCGGAGGCGGCGTTCGCGGCGCCGGACGGGCCGATCCTGGAGGTGGGCAGCTACCTCGGGAAATCGACGCTCTATCTGGCCGCGGCCGCGCGGGCACGGGGTACGAAGGTGGTGACCGTCGACCATCACCGCGGGTCCGAGGAGCATCAGCCGGGCTGGGACTATCACGATCCTGAACTGGTCGACCCGGCGGTCGGGCTGATCGACACGCTGCCGGGACTACGCGCCACCATCGCCGCGGCCGGCGCCGAGGACGTGGTCGTCACCGTGGTGGCCCGCGCCGAGGACTTCGCCCGGCTGTGGGCGGCGCCGCTGGCCTTCCTCTTCCTCGACGGCAGCCACACCGACGAGTCGGCGCAGCGTGACCTCGCGAGCTGGGCGCCGCACCTGGCGATGGGCGGGGTCCTCGCCATCCACGACGTGTTCCCCGACCCCGCTGACGGCGGGCAGGCGCCCTACCGGATCTACCGCAAGGCGCTCGATTCGGGCGCCTACCTCGAACTCACCGGGCAGGGTTCGCTGCGTCTGCTGCGCCGGCGTTCTTGAAGATCGCCGAGCGGGGATGCTCCGCGTGCAGGGCGTCGACCGCGAGAACGACCGCCGCCGCTGTCCAGGTGGTCCGCTCCACCGGCCATCGAACACCGTCGGTCAGCACCAGACCCGTCCAATAGGATCCGTCCGCCTCCCGCAGGTGCTGCATCGCCGCGATGAGCTCCCGCGCGGCCGACCGCTCATCGAGCGTGTCCAGAGCCAGGGCCAGCTCGCACGTCTCCGCGCCGGTCACCCACGGTTGGTCGGAGACACAGAAAACCCCTTTCCCGGGTACGACGAACTCGTCCCACCGCTGCTCGATGCGGTGCCGGGCCGCCGTGCCACGGATCGCCCCGCCCAGGATCGGGTAGTACCAGTCCATCGAGAAGCGGCCCTTATCGGCGAATGCCTCCGGTCGCTTCCTGATCGCACCCGACAACAGATAGCGCGCGATCTCCCAGCCGGACTGGGCCTCGCCGACGAGTTCGGCGATCGCGATGCCGCAGCGCAGTGCCTGGTGAATGCTGGAACACCCGGTCAGCAGCGCCACCGGGTCGCCGGCCGCCCACCAGATCTCCCCGTCCACCGCCTGGCAGCCGACCACGAAGTCGAGCGCGCGGCGCACCGCCGGCCACATCCGGGCCAGGAAGTCCTCGTCGCCGGTGCACAGCCAGTGGTGCCAGCAGCCGACCGCGAGATAGCCGGCGTGGTTCGTCTCCGCCGTGGCGTCGGCGATCACCCCGCCCGGGTCGTACCGCGACGCCCAGGACCCGTCCGGCCGCTGGCTGCGGCGCAGCCACTCGTAGGCCGCCTCGGCCCGCGCGTGGGAGCCGCCGACATCGAGGGCCATGGCCGCCTCGACGTGGTCCCACGGGTCGGCCTGCCCACCGGCGTACCACGGGATCAGCCCGTCGGCCTGCTGCTCGGCGGCGATGCTCGCGACGGTCGCCAGGATCTGATCGGTGCCGAGTACCCCGGGCAGGTCAGGAACCGACATGTTTCTCCAGGTAGATGACCACGCTCTTGCCGATCAGCGGGTTGAGAGCCTGCTCCACGACCCGGGTCACCGCCGGCCGGTCGACGATGTCCCACACCAGCAGCCTGTGGTACGCCCGGGTCGGCGCGGCGTCCCCGATCGCACACTTGAGCCACCAGTACGGGCTGTGCAGCGCGTGCGCGAACCCGTTGCCGGTCACCGTCAGCCCGGCCTGGCGCAGCCGGTCGGCCAGCTCGCTCTCCTTGTAGATGCGGACGTGCCCGCCCTCGTTCGCGTGGTACTCGTCGGACAGCGCCCAGCACACCCGTTCCGGCAGCC
Organism: Actinoplanes sp. CA-015351; assembly: GCF_050955685.1. Taxonomy (NCBI): domain Bacteria; kingdom Bacillati; phylum Actinomycetota; class Actinomycetes; order Micromonosporales; family Micromonosporaceae; genus Actinoplanes; species Actinoplanes sp. CA-015351. The sequence continues at coordinate 2,887,892 of NZ_CP192102.1, read as the reverse complement.
AGCGCGGCACTGTCACCGCCGCCAGCCCGCCCGGCCGCAGCACCCGGGCCAGCTCGGCGATCGCCGTGACGTCGTCCGGGATGTGTTCGAGGACCTCGGACGCGATCACCCGGTCGAAGCTGGCGTCCGGGAACGGCAGCGACAGCAGGTCACCCTTGACCGTCGTGGCGCTCGCCGTCGCCGGCGACTCACCGGCGGAGTCCATCGCCGCACACCAGGACGCGGTCGTCGCCAGATCCTTCTCGTTCAGATCCAGGGCGACGACGTCCGCGCCACGCCGGTACGCCTCGAAGGTGTGCCGGCCCTCGCCGCACCCCAGGTCGAGGACCCGCATTCCCGGTCGTACATCCAGCCGGTCGTAATCGACGGTCAGCAACGGTGTTCTACCTGCCCTTTCGGTGGTGATGAGCGGCAATTGCCTCGGCGTACCACTCGGCGGTGCGGATCGCGGTCCGCCGCCATGTGAATTGCTCGACCGCCCGCAGGCGGCCCTGTTCACCGAGCCGGCGGCGCAGCGGCTCGTCGTCGAGCAGCCGCCCGATCGCCGCCGACAACGCTTCCGCGTCGCCCGGCGCGACGTGCAGCGACGCCAGCCCGTCCGGGCCGGTCACCTCCGGCAACGCACCCGCCGTGGTCACCACCAGCGGGATCCCGCACGCCATCGCCTCGACGGCGGGCAGCGAGAAACCTTCGTACCGCGACGGGACCGCGGCCACCGTCGCCGACCGGAACAGATCAGCCAGCTCGGCATCCGGGATCCCCGACACGAACCGCACCGACTCCTCCAGGCCGAGCCGGGTGATCGCCCGCGCGGCGGCGCCGTCCGGGCGCGCCGAGCCGACGACGACCAGCTCGACGTCGTGGTCGGCGCGGAGCTTGGCGACCGCCTCGATCAGCTCGGCGAGACCCTTCAGGGGTACGTCGGCACTGGCCACGGTGACGATGCGGCCATTGATTTTTTCGCCGCCCGGGCTGAACGTGTCCACGTCCACGCCTACGCCGATCACGCGTAGCCGCTCGGCCGGCACCCGGAAGGCTTCGACGATCTCGGCCCGGGCGGCCTGTGACACGGTCGTCAGCCAGGGCAGGTTCCGGGCCACCCGGGCCTGCATGCGGGTGAAGGCGTACCAGCGCCGCAGCGACAGCCGGCGCTTCCAGCCCGGCGCCGCCGCCAGCTCCAGATCCCGGTCGACGGTGATCGGGTGGTGGATCGTCGCGACCAGCGGCGTGCCCGACCGGCTCAGCGGCAGCAGCCCGTACCCGAGGCACTGGTTGTCGTGCACGATGTCGAATCCGGCCAGCCGTTCCCGCAGATGCCGCCAGGCGCGTAGCGAGAACGTCAGCGGCTCCGGGAACGCGCCGGTGCACATGGCCGCCCACTCCAGGACGTCGACCGGCGTACGGAACTCTTGCAGCTTCGGTGTCCGGAACGGATCAGGTTCCCGATAGAGGTCGAGGCTCGGCAGCACGGTCAGGCCGACCCCGTCGTCGAGCTCGGGCAGCGGCGGCCCGGAGAACACCTGCACCTGGTGGCCGAGGCTCACCAGCTCGCGCGACAGGTGCCGGACGTAGATTCCCTGTCCCCCACTGTGCGGTTTGCTCCGATATGACAACAGGGCGATGCGGAGGGGGGCGGAGGTCACCAGCTGATCCTATTTGCGCAGGAAATCAGCGAGACCGGCGAGGAACCGGTCCACCTCTTCGCCGGTGTTGTAGGGTGCCAGGCCGACGCGCAGTGCGGGATCGGGCAGCTTCAGCGCGGTGAACGGCTCGTACGCGTAGAACGATCCCGCCGGCGCCAGCACGTCACGCCCGGCCAGGTACTCCTGGGCTTCTCGGGCGTCACGGCCGGTCAGGCTCATCAGCGTGGTCGGGGTCCGGTCCGCGGCGCGCGAGTGGACCGTCACCGCCAGGTCGCCCAGCCCCTGCTCCAGCCGGGCGAGCAGGCCGGTCTCGTGCTCGTGGATCGCCGCGAACGAGCGGGCCAGCCGATCCCGACGGCTTGTTCCCGCTCCCGGCGCTCCTGATGCGATCCCCGCCAGGAAGTCGACAGCGGCCGTCGCGCCGGCCAGCATCTCGTACGGCAGCGTGCCGAACTCGAACCGCTCCGGGACCGCGTCCGACGACGGCAGCAGCTTGTCCGGCCGCAACCCGTCCAGCAGGTCCGGCGCCGCGGCCAGCACCCCGCAGTGCGGACCGAAGAACTTGTACGGCGAGCAGACGAAGAAGTCCGCGCCCAGCCCCGGCACGTCCACCAGGTGATGCGCCGCGAAATGCACCCCGTCGACGTAGAGCAGCGCGCCCGCCTCGTGCGCGAGATCGGCGATCCGGCGTACCGATGGGATGGTCCCCAGCACATTGGAGGCCGCGGTGACCGCGACCAGCCGGGTGCGCGGCGACAGCACCCGCCGCAACGAACCGAGATCGAGCTCCGGACCGTCGAGGTCGATCCAGCGCACGGTCACCCCGGCCCGCCCGGCCGCCTGAATCCACGGCCGCACGTTGCTGTCGTGCTCGAGCCGGCTGATAACGATCTCGTCACCGGGTTGCCAGGCCTTGGCCAGATGCCGGGAGAAGTCGTACGTCAGCTGGGTGGCGCTGCGACCGTGCACGACGCCCTGCGCGGGCACACCGAGCAGGTCGGCATAGGCGGCGCGGAATTCGGTGACGACCAGCTCGGCGTTGCGTTCGGAGGCGGTGCTCGTCCCGCGGATGGACAGTGGCCGCAGCATCGTCGTGGCGATGGCCTCGGCAACCGGACGCGGCGTCTGGGTGCCGCCCGGCGAGTCGAAGTACGCCACACCGTCGTCGAGCGAAGGGAAGTGCGAGCGCAGAGACGTAGAGTCGATGACCATGACGACAGTCTGCCCGCAAGGATCGAACGACTGCCGCCCGAGCCGCCGCGCCCGCCGCCTCATCCGCATCGACAGGTCGCTGCCGCGCCGGACGGACGATCCGGTGCGCGCCGTGGTGATCGGCGGCGGGATCGCCGGAATGACCTCGGCCCTGCTGCTCGCCGAGCGCGGAGTCGCGGTCACAGTGCTGGAACGCGACGACCGGCTCGGTGGCCGGCTCGCAGCGTGGCCGAAACAGCTCGCGGACGGGTCCACCCAGATGGTCGGCCACGGGTTTCACGCCTTCTTCCGGCAGTACTACAACTGGCGGAACATCCTGCGCCGGATCGACCCGGCGCTGTCGTTCCTGCGCCCGGCCGAGCACTATCCGGTGGTGTCCCGGGCGTGGCCGGACGAGGACTTCGGCGGGCTGCCGAGAACACCACCGTGGAACCTGCTCACGCTGATCGCCCGCTCACCCAGCCTGCGGATGCGCGAGATGCGCGACGTCGACGGCCCGTCCGCGATGGCCCTGCTGCGGTACTCACGCGCGCAGACCTACCGGGACTTCGACACCATGTCGGCGGCTGGCTTCCTCGATCGGCTCGCCATGCCGGACCAGGCTCGCGCGCTGCTGTTCGACGTGTTCGCCCACTCGTTCTTCAACCACGCGGCCGAGATGTCGGCAGCCGAGATGATCATGCAGTTCCACTTCTACTTCCTGCGCAACGCCGAGGGCCTGGCCTTCGACGCGCCGGACGACGATTACCAGACGTCGATCTGGGCGCCGCTGTGCGAGCGGTTGCAGGCGCTCGGCGCGGACATCCGCACCGGCACTGCCGTCGATCGGATCGAACCGGGCTGGACCGTCACCCTCACCGGCGGCGCCCAGGTCCACGCCGACCACGTCGTCCTGGCCACCGACCCCGCCGCCGCGCGCGCCATCGTCGCCGCGTCACCCACCCTGGCCGGCTCGGCGCCGGCTCTGGTCAAGAACATCGAGACGGTACGCACGACCGCCCCGTACGCGGTCAGCCGGATCTGGACCGACCGGGACGTCGCCGCGGACCGCGCGGTGTTCAGCAGCGTCGCCCGCGAGCCGCTGCTGGACTCGGTGAGCCTGTTCCACCGCGTCGAACGAGGCTCGGCCCAATGGTCGCAACGGACCGGTGGCGCGGTCCTGGAACTGCACGCGTACGCCGCGGACGCCGGCGTCGACCCGGAGAGCGCTGCTCGCGACATGTGGTCGCAGCTCACCGGGATCTGGCCGGAGACGAGCGCGTTGCGGGCCGTCGACAGCGACACCCGGATCGGGTACGACGCCCCGGCGTTCGATGTGGGCAGTGACGCCACCCGTCCCGGCGTGATCACCGACGCCGACGGACTGTTCCTGGCCGGCGACTGGGTCCGCATGTCGTTCCCCTGCGCGCTGATGGAACGCTCGGCAGCGTCCGCCGCGCTGGCCGCCAACGCGATCCTGAACCGCCACGGCGTACGCCCGGTGCAGGTCTACTCGGTCCCGCCCCGAGGACTGCTGGCCGGGTTTGCCGGTTCCTGGTAGTCGCCGCGCGTCGGCGCCTCATCCGGCCAGGATGAGAAGCCGCGCCGGTCAGCCGGCGCGGATGGCGGTGACCAGAATTTCGCGGACCGCGGCGAGACCGGCGTCCAGAGCGCCGAGCAGCACCGCGTCACCCTCGATGGTGGTCACGGTGATCGCGCACTCCAGGGGTGCGGCGCGCCCGAAGGCGCTGGTCACCGCCGCGAGCAGCGTCTCGCCGCCGGCTTGGGCGATGGGTCCGGCCAGCACGATCAGGTACGGGTCGAGAATGGCGGTCACCGCGGCCAGCCCCACCACGATGCGATCCGCCAGGACGGCGAGAAACTCTTCCGACCCGGCGGCGACCACCGCGACGGGAGCCTCGCCGGCGATGCCGTGATCCCGGGCCAGTTCCATGATCGCCGGACCGCCGAAGAGGTCCTGCAGGTCGATCTTGCGATGCGGCGACTCGGGTGAGTAGAGCGGCACATAACCGATCTCGCCGGCGCCCCCACGCGTTCCCCGCAGCAGCGTCCCGCCGATGTCGATGGCCAGACCCAGGCCGTCCTGACCGATCCAGAGCAGAGCGAAGTTCTCCGCCTCCCGGCCGGCGCCCCGCCGCCGCTCGGCCACCGCGGCCAGGTTGACGTCGTTGTCGACGCCGACACGGGTGCCGAGCGCCTCGGCGATCCTCGGCACCAAGCCGGGCCGGCCGAATCCGGGCACGTCGGTGAGCCGGATCGTCTCGCTGTTCGGGTCGTACGAGCCGGGCACGCCGAGGTGCACGTGCCGGATCCGGCCGGCCGCGACGCCGGCCCGCTTCCGCAGCCGGGTGACCACCGCGGCCACGGCGGACACCGGATCCGCGACGAGGAAGTCGACATGCGACTCGACCCGAGCGCGGATCGTGCCGGTCAGGTCGCAGAGCGCGGCGGCCACCGACGGATTTCCGCTGGTTCCGGTCTCGCGGATGGAGACCGCGACGGCGAAGGCCGCGTCCGGATCGGCAGCGTAGATCTCCGCGTTCGGCCCCGGCCGGCCGCTGTCGTGCCCGACCACGGTGATCAGCCCGGCCCCGGTCAGGCGCCGCAGCAGTTCGGAGATCGTCGGTGTGGACAGCGCGGTGATCCGGCGCAGGTCGGCGCGGGTGAGCATGCCGGGGTCGAGCAGCAGCTCGAGTGCCGCGCTCTCGTTCATGGCGCGCAGCAGCTTGGACGACCCGGCCAGACGTGACATCGAAGCTCCCCATTGACGGCTATTGATAAAGCTACTTAACAGTCATAGAGTCCGTCCAGCGCGCGCCACCCTTCCATCCCCCTTTCCCCAGGAGCGCCATGTTTCGCGTGAAAACCGCCGTTTACGCAGCGTCCGGACTGGTCCTTGCCGGCGCGGCCACGATCTACGGACTGCTTCCGGCCAGCGCCGCCACGGTCGGCCCGATCAAGGGCCTCGGCGGCAAGTGCGCCGACGTCGCCGGCGCCGCGTCCGCCAACGGGACCGCCGTCCAGATCTACGACTGCAACAGCTCGGCCGCCCAGCAATGGACCACCGGCAACGCCGACGGCACGCTGCAGGCCCTGGGCAAATGCCTGGACATCACCGCCGCCGCGACGGCCAACGGCACAAAGATCCAGCTGTACGACTGCAACGGCACCGGCGCCCAGAAGTGGACCTTCACCAACGGCGCCCTGGTGAACCCGGCGTCCGGCAAGTGCCTCGACGTCACCGACAAGAGCAGCGCCAACGGCACCCGCCTGCAGATCTGGACCTGCTCCGCGACCGCCAACCAGACCTGGACCCTGCCCGGCGGTTCGACCCCCACGACCCCGCCCACCAGCACTCCGCCGTCCACCGGCAAGAACCTCGACGAGCCGGCGAAGAAGGACGTCGCCATGCAGATCGTCTCGGCGGCCGAGAACTCGTCGCTGAACTGGCGGGCGCAGTTCTCCTACATCCAGGACATCAACGACGGCCGCGGCTACACCGCCGGCATCATCGGCTTCTGCTCCGGAACCGGTGACATGCTCGAACTGGTCGAGGCGTACACCGCCACCAAACCCTCGAACGTGCTGGCGAAGTACCTTCCGGCGCTGCGCAGCGTCAACGGCACCGCCTCGCACGCCGGCCTCGACCCGAACTTCACCAAGGACTGGAAGACCGCGGCCGCCGACCCGGTGTTCCAGGCCGCACAGGAGTCCGAGCGCGACCGCGTGTACTTCAACCCGTCGGTCCGCGACGGCAAGTCCGACGGCGTCCGGGCGCTCGGGCAGTTCGCGTACTACGACGCCTCGGTCGTGCACGGCTACGGCGGCATGCGGTCGATCCGCAGCCGGGCCCTCGCCAAGGCCAAGCCGCCGGCCCAGGGCGGCGACGAGCGCGCCTGGCTCAGCGCGTTCCTGGACGAGCGGGTCGTCGAGATGAAGAAGGAAGCGGCCCACGACGACGTCACCCGCATCGACACGGCGCAACGCGTCTTCCTCAACAACGGCAACTTCGACCTGAACACGCCACTGGACTTCAAGGTCTACGGCGACTCGTTCCACATCGGCTGACGCCTGCCGCACAGGGATGAACGTTTCTTAAGAGTTCCATCACCGATACGTCAGCCCCCGGCTCTCGTTCCCCCGGATTTCGTTCACACTGGGAGTCCCCATGCCCTCGACAGGCATCCCGTCATCCCCGCGACGGCGAAGATTGCTCGCCGTCATCACCTCTATCGCCGTGGTCACCGGTCTCGGCGTTCTCGGCGTCACGAACGCCTCCGCCGCCAGCGCCGGATCGCTCGTCGGCGCCGGCAGTGGCAAGTGCCTCGACGTCGCGAACGGCTCCACCGCCGACGGCGCCGCGATCCACATCTGGACCTGTTACAGCACGGTGGCCAGTCAGCGGTGGACCCTGGCCGACAACGGCCAGGTGCAGTCGCAGGGCAAATGCCTGGACGTGGCGAACAACGGGACCACGGACGGCTCCCTCACCCACCTGTGGACCTGCTACGACACCGTGGCCACCCAGAAGTGGACGCTGAACGCGTCCGGCGCCCTGGTGAATCAGGCCAGCGGCAAGTGCCTGGACGTGCAGAACAACGGCACCGGCGATGGCTCGCGGCTGCAGATCTGGGCGTGCGCCGGCTCCGCCAACCAGCGGTGGACGCTGTCAAGCGGTCCGGCCACACCACCGACCAGCCCGCCGACCACATCGCCCACCACTCCGCCGGCTGACAACCCCGTCACCAACCCGGACCTCGGGCCCAATGTGTCGGTGTTCGATCCCTCGATGTCGGCGCCGACGATTCAGAACCGGTTGAACCAGGTCTTCAACCAGCAGGTCACCAACCAGTTCAGGACCCAGCGGTACGCGCTGCTGTTCAAGCCGGGCGCCTACAGCGTCGACGCGAACGTCGGCTTCTTCACCCAGGTCGCCGGGCTGGGACTGGTCCCGGACCAGACCACCATCAACGGGCGGGTGCACGTCGAGGCGGACTGGTGGCCGGACGGCTCGCAGAACGCGACCCAGAACTTCTGGCGTTCCGCGGAGGGACTGGCGGTCAACCCGACAGCCGGCCTGGACCGCTGGTCGGTGTCGCAGGCCGCGCCGTACCGGCGGATGCACGTACGCGGAAACCTGGCACTGTCCGACGGGGGCTGGTCGTCCGGCGGCTGGATCTCGGACACGAAGATCGACGGTCAGATCGACTCGGGTTCGCAGCAGCAGTGGATCACCCGCAACTCGCAGATCGGATCGTGGGCCGGCCGGAACTGGAACCAGGTGTTCGTGGGCGTGCAGGGCGCTCCGGCGACCAGCTTCCCGAACCCGCCGTACACCAGCGTCGGTCAGTCACCGGTGATCCGGGAGAAGCCCTACCTGTACGTCGACGCCGCGGGTGCGTACCGGGTCTTCGTGCCGGCGCTGCGCCGCAACGTCAGCGGCACCACCTGGGCGAACGGCAACCCGGCCGGTGAGTCGATCTCGCTGAGCCAGTTCTACATCGTCCGGCCCGGTGACACCGCCGCGAACATCAACGCCGCCCTGGCCGCGGGCCGGGACCTGCTCGTCACCCCGGGTACCTACACCATCAACCAGACGATCAACGTCACCCGCCCGAACACCGTGGTGCTGGGTCTTGGCCTGGCCACGTTCGTACCGCAGAACGGCATCGTGCCGATGCGCGTCGCCGACGTCGACGGCGTGAAGGTCGCCGGCATCATGTTCGACGCCGGAACCACCAACTCGCCGGTGCTGATGGAGGTCGGACCGGACGGCTCGTCGACCGACCACGCGGCCAACCCGACGTCGCTGCACGACGTGTTCTTCCGCATCGGCGGCTCGATCGCCGGCAAGGCCACGGTCAGCCTGAAGGTCAACAGCGACGACGTGATCGGCGACCACACCTGGATCTGGCGTGCCGATCACGGCAACGGCGGAACCGTCGGCTGGAACATCAACACCGCCGACACCGGGCTGATCGTGAACGGCGACGACATGACGTTCTACGGCCTGTTCGTCGAGCACTACCAGAAGTACCAGACCATCTGGAACGGCGAGAACGGGCGCACGTACTTCTACCAGAACGAGATGCCGTACGACCCGCCGAACCAGGCGGCGTACATGAACTCCTCGACGCGGGGGTGGGCGGCGTACAAGGTCGCCGACGCGGTCAACAACCATCAGGCGTGGGGGCTGGGGTCGTACGCCTACTTCAACGTCAACCCGTCGGTGGTCAACGAGCGTGCCTTCGAGGTCCCGGTGAAGCCCGGCGTGCGGTTCACCAGCATGGTGACGGTGTCGCTGGGCGGCACCGGCACGATCAACCGGGTCATCAACAACAGCGGCGCGACAGTGAACAGCGGTAGCCAGGTGGCGTACCTGACCTCAGGTCCCTGACCGGTGGGGCCCCGGGATTCCCGGGGCCCCTCCGTGCGGTCAGTACTCCTTCTTGATGACGAAGTAGGAGCCGCGAATGGTCCCGGCCAGCTTCGATTTCTGCCGGGCGAACTTGAACGACCCGAGCTCCTCGGGAACCTCCATGCCGTCGGAGAGCTTGAAGCCGACGGCTCGCTTCCCGCCGTCGTCCACGGTGTACATCACGTTGATGGACAGGCCGCTCTCGTAGAAGACGTAGGCCATCCGGATGTTCTCCACCTGGAAGGCGGTCGCCTCGAGCGGCTTCGACGAGATGACGATGCCGCGCTCTGCCTCAAGGACGCGGCTCACCCAATCGATGGTCTGCGTGGCGTCGCTCGCGGGCTCAACGGTGAAGACGTGACTGTATTTGTTCTTGAAGTACCGGGCCTCGTTCGCCCGCAGGCCGGCGAGCGCGGCGGCGACCGGCGACGATTCGAGCCCGACCGTCGACACGGTGCCGAAGTCCACTACATAGGTCATGGTGAGGATCTCCCTTATCTGTGCCAATCCATCCGGGCGTCGCGGCGGTACGGACACGTCCCGGCGTAGAAATTGCTGTGCGTACGCCCTACAGTGTGCGGACTGAGCAACCTAGGAGGGTGCAGTGGCGGAGCTGCCACCAGAACAGCCGGAATCGGCTGTGCCTGCGGATTCGAACAAAGACGTTCCCATGCCGGCACCCCAACTGCTGGTCATGCCGCCTACCGACGCGATCCCGTCGATGGTCTGGCCAGGCGCCGAAGGCGAAACGGCATGGGCCATTCCCGTTCAAATTCCATCGGGTACGCGGGGATACGCCCTGTTCGTACCGATGATTCCCGCGCAGACGGCCGCAGCGGCGGCCCCAGCTGTCGCCAAGCCGGCCGTCGCGCCCGAAACGAAGCCGGCCCCGGAGCCCGTCGAGGTTCCGGAGCCGGTTGAGGCGCCAAAGCCGAACCCGGACCCGGCTCCGGCTCCGAAACCCGCGCCGGCTCCGGCTCCGGCTCCGGCTCCGGTGGAGAACGCCACCCCGTCGGACCTGGAATTCACGCCGGCCAAGCCGACGCCGCTGCCTCAGCAGCCGAACCCGCACCGGCGGGAACGGCAGGTGCACGCCCCGATCCAGCCGTTCGGTACCTATGAGCGGCCGGAGAGTTCCTGGCAGGCGTTCCGTAAGAAGAACTGGCCCGGCCCGAAGGCGGCCCAGGGCGTGGCCGTCCCGGCCGGAGTGCTCGCCGGAGCCCTCGGCTTCCTGCTCTTCCTGCCGCTCGACCGGGTCGGTATCGGCTGGTTCCTCGGCTGGCTCGCGCTGACGCTGGGCGTGGCGTTCGGCGTACGGAAATCCACCGATCTGTCCCGCTCCGAGGCGCTGATCCGATTCGGCTGGGCCGCCGCGGCGCTCGCGCTGATGCTCATCCCGGCGTTCCGCAACGCGTGGTGGCTCGTCACGTTCAGCGTGCTCGGCGCGATCGGCTGCACGGCGCTGGCGATCGTCGGTGGCCGGCAGGTCCGGTCGATCCTGTTCAGCCTGGTGGCAGCCCCGTACGCGGCGTTCGCCGGCATCCCGTGGGTCCGCAGGCATCTGAAGACGGGCAAGAACCCGGGCATCGCCAAGCGGATCCTCTTCTCGGTGGCGCTCACCGTCGTGGTGCTGTTCGTCTTCGGCGCGCTGTTGTCCTCGGCCGACGTCGCGTTCTCCAGCCTGCTGGACGACGCCGTCCCCGACTTCGCATTCGGCTCGATCTTCCAGTGGATCTTCCTGGCCGTGGCAGGCGCTCTGCTCGCCGTCTCCGGCGTCTACACGCTGACCGCGCCGCCGGCGACGTCCAGCCTGGACACCGAGGGCAAGGCCAGGTTCGGCCTGATCGAGTGGGCGCCGGCCGGCGCCGCACTGGTGCTGCTCTTCGGTGGCTTCGTGGCGGTGCAGTTCGCCGTATTGTTCGGTGGCAGCCGGCACGTGCTCAAGACGTCCGGCCTCAGCTACTCGGAGTACGCCCGCAGCGGCTTCTGGCAGCTCGTCGCGGTCACCCTGCTCTCCCTGGCACTGATCGCCGCGCTGGCCCGCTGGGCGAAACGGGATCAGCCGGTGGAACGGGTGCTGTTGCGCGTACTCTTGGGCCTGCTTTGTGGTCTGAGCGTGGTGATCGTGGCGTCCGCGCTGTCGCGGATGTGGGAGTACCAGCGGGTTTACAGCTTCACCGGCGAGCGGATCTTCGTGATGGCGTCCGAGATGCTGCTCGGCGTGATCTTCGTGCTGATCGCTGCCGCGGGCATCAAATGGCAGGGTCGCTGGATCCCGGGCACCACCGTCGGGCTCGCCGTGCTGATGCTTCTCGGCCTCGCGGTCCTCGACCCCGAGGGTTATGTGGCGAGCCGCAACGCCGCCCGATACGAGGGCTCCGGCAAGATCGACGCCTGGTACCTGCGTGCGCTCTCCGCCGACGCGACGCCGGCGCTGACCGAACTGCCCGATCCGGTCCGCCGCTGCACGCTGAGCTGGATCAGCGAGGATCTCAAAGAGCCAGACCCTTGGTACGCGTGGAACCTCGGCCGCCAGCAGGCCCGCGAGGCGCTCACGAAGCTGGGCCCGGACGCGATCGGCAACCAGAAGGACTGCCGAGCCGCCGACCAGTTCGACCTGCCCAAGACCCGCAGGTGACCGGCGGTGCTCCGGCCTCGTGCCGGAGCACCGTCGCGGTCCTTGCTCATCGGATGCTCATTGGCGCTCGGCAGCATCGGTGTCAGCGCTGCCGATGGTCCGGCCGGCGGGCACTGATGAGGAGCATCCATGGATCTGCGGCTCACGGGTAAGACGGCGTTCGGCGAGGTGCCCGGCGCCTCGGTCAGCGGTCTGGCCGCCGACTTCGCGGACGGCGGGGATGTCGAGCGGCTGTGTGACGCGCTCCCGGGCGTCAACATCCCCGGCAACATGATCCATTACGGCACGTCGAAGACGGCGATGCTCGCGGTCGGCGACGGCCTGGCGAAGCTCACGAAAGGCACCGCCGTCACCGTCAACTCGGTGCTCGGCGGCCCGGCGTACTCCGACGGCGTCGCCGGGACGGTCAAGGCCCTGGCCGGCGCGCAGGCCATCCCCGAAGAGCAGATGAAGGCAGCGATCATCGGTACGAACCAGACGACGCTGCTGCAACGCTTCATCGAACCGGCCGAGATCGCCGGCGTGGTGGCCTTCGTCGCCAGCCCGGTCGCGGCCGCCATCAACGGCGCGGCCGTACGCGTCGACGGAGGTGTGCTCACCACGCTGCTGTGAGCCGCGCACCGGGCCGCCTCGCGCAGGAAGAGGTCAGAGGAACCGTTGGGCCCGAGGAGGAGCCTGACTCTTGACGCTAAGCACTTCCGTCCACCTGCCGATCATCTGCACGAGAGGCATCAGGGACGGGGAGCATGCGGGAGAGGTCGGTGCCGGGTGACGTCGACGAGGGCTTCAGCCTGGTCGAGATCATCGTCGCCCTGACGATCGTCAGCATCACCCTGCTCGCCAGCACACCCTTCTTCGTCGCCAGCCTCAACAACGTCAACGCCCAGCGCGGCCGGCAGGCGGCGATCCAGCTCGCGAACACCGCCATCGAGCAGGTACGCGGCCTGCAGGGCAGCGCGCTGCTGAGCGGTCGCAGCAAGAAGGCCACCCAGACGCAGTTCGATGCCGCGCCCACGTCGCTGGCGAGTTATCTGGCAACGATGGCGGTCGAGGCCGATTCGACGATCACCGACACCACGTCGACCGAGGGTGCGGACGCGCCGATCCCGACCACGTCGCAGAAGCTCACCGTGGAGGGGACCACCTTCACTCAGAACATCTACGTCGGTGCGTGCGAGATCTACCTGATCAAGACCAGCTCCGGTGAGTGCGTCTACCCGCTCGGCTCGGACGCGCCGACCGACACCACCAAGATCCTCAAGTTCTTCCGCGTGGTGGTGCTGGAGACCTGGCCGGACCGGGCCTGCGACACCAGCAGCGGTGACGACACCTGCGAATACGTCACCTCGACGCTGGTGGCCCGCGCATCCGAGCCGATCTTCGACTTCCACCGGGCGTCACCCACGGTGCTCACCACCACGATCTACTTCTACAAGGACGTGGAAGGGTCGTTCCAGCTGGAGGCCCGCGGTGGGTATCTGCCGAACGTCTGGACGCTCGCGGCCGCCAGCCCGAAGCTGCCGGACGGACTCTCGATGTCCAAGTACGGGGTGATCGCCGGAACCGTGGCAACGGCCGGCACCACCAACCTGAGCGTGACGGTCACCGACAACCAGGGCCGTACCGACACCGAGCCGGTCGCTTTGAAGGTGGTGCTGCCGCCGACCGTCACCGTGCCGGCCACCACGATGCGTGTCGGGGACACGGTGAGCCTGCAGGCCACCGGAGCGAACGGGGTGCCGGCGTACACGTACACCGCGGTGAACCTGCCGCCAGGGCTGACGATCGCCAAGAAGACCGGGCTGATCACCGGTAGCCCGACCACGGCCGGCTCTTACGTCGTGACGTTCACCATCACCGACGCCAACGCCGTGACCGGCACGGCCACCTACACCTACGCGACCTACCCCGCTCTGGTTCTGGGCGCCCTCGCCGACCAGACGATCGCCCTGGGCGATCAGCTCAGCATGACCGCGGCCGGCTCGGGCGGTGACGGCAACTACACGTACAGCGCCACCGGCCTGCCCATCGGAGCCTCCGTCAAGACCAACGCGAACACCGGTGTGGTCTCCGGCAAGCCGACCGCGTCGGGCCGGTTCCTGCCGACGATCACCGTCACCGACGGCACCGGCGCCACCGCGAGCCAGCGCGTCTCGGTCATCGTGACCACCACGACATCGCTGGTCTTCACGGCGCCCGCGCTGACCGCGGCAGACCGGAGCACGGTCAAGGGCGCGGCGGCGTCGCTGACCCTGACCACGAACGGCGCGCTGCTCGGCCTGTCCCCGGTGGTGACCGTGACCGGGCTGCCGACCGGGCTGACATACAACGCGCTGACCGGTGCCATCTCCGGCACACCGACCACCGCAGGCAGTTACACGGTCACCGCGACCGCGACCGGCCTGTCCAGCAACCTCAGCGTTCTCACCTTCATCTGGAAGATCACGTGAACAACGACGAGGGCGACGACGGTTTCACCCTGATCGAGCTGCTGGTCAGCATGGGCCTGATGAGCGTGGTGATGGTGATGGTGGTCGGCGGGCTGTTCGAGGTCTACTCGGATGTCAACCGCGCCGACGGCCTGGCGAGTTCCCGCGAACAGATCACCACCAGCTTCCGGAGGCTGGACAAGGAGGTCCGCTACGCGAACTGGATCTCCCAGGCCGGCAAGGTCAGCGGCAACTACTACCTGGAGTACGCCACCCCGTCCGGCTGCCGTCAGCTCGTCTACAAGAGCGGCGTACTGACCCTGGCGAGCTGGGACTCGACCAAAACCTCCACGCCGGGGACGCCGGCGACGATCGCGACCGACCTGACGCTGACCGGGACCCAGGACCCATTCACGATCATCCTGCCCGGCGACAGCCCGAACGCCTCGGCCAGCCCCGGAACCGCCGGCACGGGCACCGGTTACGTGCCGCAGCACAGCCAGTTGCGGCTGCGGTTCACCGCCAAGTACGGCACCACCACGATGCCGGTGGACGTGCTCTTCACGGCGCAGAACACCACGTCGTACAACGTCTTCGGCAACAACCGCGAGCTTCTCGACAACGACTGCAGCAAGGGACGGCCGACATCGTGAGCCTGACGACGCTCCGCAGGGACGAGGGCTCACTGCCGATGGCGATGCTCCTCATCACGGTCGTGCTGTCGATCTCGGCGTTCCTGGTTCCGCTCGTGGTCCGGCAGTCCAAGGCCACCCAGAACCTCGCCCAGCGCGCCACCATGCTGGACGCCGCCCAGGCCGGCATGGACGTGATGATGGCGCGGGTACGGGCCGCCGCCGACGTGGAGACGCGCGAGGGCTACCTGGAGAACATGCCGCCGTGCCTGATGAGCGGCGACGCCGGGGTCACCGACACGTCCGAGCGGCTGACCTATCAGGTGACGGTCGTCTACAAGGACGCGGACGGCAGCCCGCTGTCCTGCCCGGTCACCGACGTGCCGACCACCGCCACCGTCACCTCGGTCAGCTCCATCGACACGCTTCAGATGATCAACGGGGTCGAGCAGGTCGTGACGACAAAGCGCACCCTGAGCGCCACCTACGTCTTCTCCACCAGCAACACGAACATCCCGGGCGGTCAGATCCGGATCTCCAGCTCGACGCTGGGCAACCAGTGCATGGACTCCGGTTCCAGCAAGGCTCCGACGGCCGGCTCCGCGCTCATCATGGCGACCTGTGACGGGAGCAGCCGCCAGCAGTTCGGTTACACCGCCGACCTGTATCTCAAGCTGATCGGCTCGGAGTCGACAGGCGCCGACGACGGGATGTGCCTGTACTCGGGCGCCACCCACGCCAACAACAACCCGCTCGTCTTCCAGCCGTGTCCGGCCACCACCCCGGCGACCTCCACATACCAGTGGAGTCTGGACGGCAACAGCCTGTTCCACTCGGCCAACGCGTCCAAGGTCGTCGAGTCGTTCTGCATCAACGTCACCCAGCCCGGAACCGCGGGCAGTTCGGTCGCCCTCGGATCCTGCACCACCTCCGCCACCAAGACGGTCTGGCGATCCGCCCCAGGTGTGGGCGCGGGCATGGCCGGCGACAACACGTACCAGCTGGTCAACTACGCCCAGTTCAGCCGCTGCCTGGACGTGACGAGCAAGTCGATGAGCGCGACGTACATGATCACTTGGTTCTGCAAGCAGGCGCCGAACGGCGTTGTCGACTTCAACCAGCAGTGGGTGCACCCGGTGCCGGACGCCACCAAGAAGGAGGTCTCGGCCACCGGCCCGATCATCGTGAACAACTACACGTCCACCAGCAACTCGGTCAGCGCCTGCTCGACCAGCACCGCCAAGGGCTGCGCCAGCAACTACTGCCTGAAGTCGCCGGGAACCGCCACCTCCAGCTCCTGGGTGACGGTGGAGACCTGCTCGACTGCCGCGTTGCAGGCCAAGAACTACTTCCAGTGGACCGTGTACCACGACACCGGCGACTACGCGACCAGCTATCGGATCAAGGATTACAAGGGCAACTGCCTGCAGCCGACCCGCCAGACCGACACCTCGTACACCGCGCCGAGCAGCGACCTGCACAGCGACGGCACCAGCAAGGTCAAGGTCGTCGCCTGCAACTCCTCCGAGCTGCAGAAGTGGAACGCGCCGGCGAACATCAGCAAGCCGACCCCGCTGACCGACCTGATGGAATCCTGACTACCCGAGGTCGATGATCACGCCGGACCAGAATCCGGTGTCCGCGTCGATCGCCGGATCGATCGCCCGGAAACGCTCCAGGACATCGGAGCACAACTGCTGATAACCGAGATAGGCGTCGGCCAGCTCCACGCCGTCCTTCCACGCCTGGATCTCGGCCTCGCCCGCGGTGTGCTGCGCCTCGGCGAGCAGCGGCACGATCCAGTGCCACCGCCACGCGCACTCGACGAACGCCGGGACCGACGAGTTCACCGTCGTCGGCGTCACCCCCTCGGGGTACAGCCCGGCCAGGTCGTGATGCACGGCGGTCGAGCGCGGGACGGCCAGGACGGCATTCGACTCCGCGACGATCCTGGCAGAGCCGTAACGACCGAGGACGCGGTTCTGGAATTCACCGGCGACGCCCATCAGGCCGTCGTCTCGTTCCGGCGGGAGTCCGTACGCCAGCAGCACCGACCTTGCCGGGCCGGACAGCCCCCAGTCCTCCAGCTCTGACGCTGGAAGCACCGGCGGGCTGCCCGACCTGGTCAGACTTTCCAGGGTGTCCTCAAGGACGCGGTCCACCGCGATCCGCGTACCGCTCACATCCACGAGGACCCCCTGCCCACTAGCCGAAAACCGCGCGACGGATGGCCGAGAGCGCGCTGTCGCCACGTTCGAAGCTCCCCGAGAGTCTCGCACTCGAGTACCGCGACATCCGCGCCGCGCAGTCGTGTCCGATACTCGTACAGAAGGCACGCTCCAAATAAACGGCCCTGGATGCCCAGAGCCGGGCAACGTCGCACCCCGTCCGATCCCGGAGCTACGTGATGATCGATATAAGGCCTAACGCATGTCCACGTCCACAATATACGGTCAGTGTGTGGCACCTGACGCACAGCGAGCAGTCGCTGACGGGCTTCGCGCCTTCATTTCGACGGCCGACTGGGCCAGCCTTGAGACCTCCGGCGTGCGGCGAGTATTCCGTCCGGGTGATCAGCTGTGCCGTCAGGGAGACAGCGGTGACCACGTCTACATCCTGCTGGCCGGGGCCGCCAAGGTGGTCCGGAGTGAAGTCGCAGGTGGCCGGACCGTCCTGACCGTCCGGTCCGTGGGTGATGTGATCGGCGACATCGCGGCCATCGACGGCGGCCAGCGATCAGCATCAGTGTCCGCACTCACCATCCTCACGTGCCGTCTGCTGCATGGACCGGACTTCCGGCGCTTCCTGGAACGACGGGAGGTTGCCATCGGCTTCGCCCGCTATGCGTTCAGACGGCTACGGGAGTCTGATAGTCAGCGCACCGAATTGGCCATCTTGCCCGTCCTGGAACGGGTAGCCCGGGCACTCATCCGGCTGCACGACACCACGACGATCGAGCCCGAGCCGACGACCATCGCCCTGCCTCAGCAAGACCTCGCGGACCTCGTTGGGGCATCACGCAACGCAGTCGTCCTAGCCCTGGGCGTCTTGAGGGCCGAAAAACTCATTGATACCGGTCGCCGATGTATCTCCATATTGGATATCCAAGGCCTTCGCCGTCGCGCGAGTGGGTGATAGCCCGATCACACATCCAACGCCCAATGGTGGGCAGAGCTTGGGCCCGGCGCCCGACACGATGGCCTGGTAAGCCAGTCACCATCGGAAAGGCCAAGTCGATGACGCTGAGCCGTGCTTCGTCCCGTCCACTGCCACCCTATCGAGCAATCCTCGCCGTAGACGCCAAGGATTTCACCAAACTCCCTGGCAGCGTCCACGAGGAAACGTCGGCCGCCATCAAGTCGGTCGTCGGAAACGCGATGCGTGATGCCGGACTCGATGACGATTGGTCTGATCCCTCATTCTTCGGCGACACGGGCGACGGCTTCGCCGTCGGCCTGCCGCCCCGCATCCTCCCGTTCCTCATCGATCCATTCCCGATGCTGCTCCAGAATCGACTTGCACAGCGCCGCGCTGAACGCCCCGGCGAGGTACCACTGCGTCTACGGGTCAGCGTGCACGTCGGCCCTTTGCCGGTCGACCCAGCGGCGCCGTCGAGTACAGGTAACGGCGCGGCGCGCAACGACACCCACCGGCTACTCGACGCGGACGTGATCAAGGAAGCGCTCCGGGACGTCAGTCCCGAGATCGCTCTCATCGCATTGATCATCTCAGACCGGGTTTACGAGGACGTAGTTCGCGGCCGATACGCGGCCCTGCATCCCGACAACTTCGTTTCCGTGACAGCCCGGGTTATGGGCAAGGGGTTCGACCAGCCCGCCTGGCTCCATCTTCCGGCCCAACCAGGCCGTCCGTTCCAAAGCGGTTCCCCCGGGACCGACGATCCGGCGAACCCCACCGAGGCAACCCCGTCCTCGCCGTTCCTCGGCAGCAACTACGGACAGGCAGCACAGATCAATCACGGCGGCATGCACCAGAGCGGAGGGGCAACACGATGAGCGAGACGACCCTACTCACAAATTACGGGCAGTACGCGAGTGTCAATTACGGTGGTATGCACACGTACCAGCAAGAGACTCGCCTGCTGAACCGGCTCATCGTGGCACAACGGCTCGACCGTGGCCGCATCAAGGAAGTACTCGAACGACTGGTGCCGCGCACCTATCGCTCATCCACGGGCACGAACCTGGACCGCACTGATGCCGCAGCCCTGCTGGCTGCGTCACCCTTCGTGGTCGTAGCAGGCAAGGAAGGGTCGGGTGCGGGCACAGCGGCCGAGGCACTGCTCAAGGAGTTCAGCGAGGCCGGCCGGCGACTCGAGCGGATCCACATCGACGAAGAGCAGACTGGCCGCTTCACGGGCGTTGACCTCCCGGCCGAGCGTGAAGTCGTGTATCTGCTGCGGCTGCCTCGCCATCCCGGCCTCATCGGGCCACACCTAGCCGACGAAATTCGAGGCCACGCCGCAGCGCTTGCCGACCTCGACGCCCACTTGATCGTAACCACCACTCCGGACGTCTGGCAGGCCGCCGGCGGCTTCGTCGGTCCGTACTACCTCGAAGCAATTCCTCCGTCTGGCCCTGACGTGTTGCGGCACCATCCGTTCGGGAAGGCGTTCAACGTGGACGCTGTGCTCGCCCATCCGACGGTTGCCGAACTGTTGGACCGCGGCTCAGTCGCCGACGCGGCACGCTTCGCTCGGATTCTCGAGGAGGCGTCCGGGGCAGGCGAGGAGATCACGGTCGACGAACTGGTCACCGACGCGTTAGGCGCATACCGGGGATGGCGTGAGGTTCTCGGGTCGTGGTTCAACGACAAGCAGAATGGACTCCGAGAACGCCTCTTCCTCACGGCAGCCGCCATGCTGGAGGGCCGACCGGCACACCAGGTCCTCGACCTCATCGATGGGCTGGGGAAGAGAGTGAACGGGACGCCCGGTTACCGCCCGGAAGGGCTCGCGGCAGCGGGTCTGCACGCTTTGAAGAAAGCCATCGACGCCGACGAAAACGATACGCTGCTGCGCTTTAACAAGCCTGGCTATGCGGAGGCTGCGCTGTCCTTCCTGTACGGCGACCGGGAGACCCGCTTCCGGACGGAGCTGTGGAATTGGGCCGTGGGGCTCCCCGTGGGCCGCAGTCGGCAGGCGGCCCAGGATCTCGGTAACCAGATTGTCGAGATGATGGTCAAAATCGTGCTGAAACACAACGATGCAGCACCGCTGTACGAATTGAAGCGCTGGGCCGACGAGGAACACCTGCATGACGTTGTCCTCCGAGCCCTTACGGCAACCGCCATCAGCGACGAAGTGGGTCCGAAGGTGCGAGCCCAGTTGTACGACTGGGCTTCCACCGACTCGACCGACGTGAAACTTCAATGGGTGATCGCCCGAGTCTGCGCGGGCGAGATGGCCGAGGCCTACCCGCGCTACTCGCTGACCCGGCTGGGACACCTGGCGAACCGACGCGACAGCTCCGTTCGAGAAGAAGTCATCAAGGCGGTGGAACAGTTGTGGACGCGCCCGCAGCTGCGGGACCGCACCATCAAGTCGGTCACGGCCTGGATGGGTGGTGAGCCGAGCCGCCGCGAAACCGCATGGCGGATCGCCGGCAAGCTCGCTGCCAGCGAGGTGCATCCCCTTGCCGTCGTGGCGGAACAGAACGGAACGTACGGCGATCTCGTACGCGCTTTCAGCGAAGCACTGACAGATCAGGATCTGCTCGGCATGGCTGAAGATTTTGGCGTGGCCACCCTGACGAGTGCGCTGAGCTCTGACGCCGACCGAGCTCTGACCACTCGATTCTTCGTCGAGGTCGTACAGCACTCGTCCGGCGAGAGTAAGCGTGTTGTCCGACTCCAGCGCATCCTGTACACGTGGCAACCCAGCGGAGAGGATGCCGCCCACCCCGATCGCCGCGAACTCCGCGACCATCTCAGCGAGTTGCTGGCGCTTGCTGATCCCATTATCCAAGGCTGATCGGATGTGGGGATCGCTCAGCCGCGCCCGCCGCCGAGAGAATGCGGACCGAGAAAGACGCCGACAAGAGCTGTGCTATTTAGAATTCCTGCGCGATGAAATATTTGCGAAGCCTGACATAGCTCGAATGTATTGGCACACTCGACACCCGCGGGATCTGCAGGTATTACACAGTACGGATTTCGGCGCAATCGCCGACGTATTGCGGCCCACCAAATCAATCGGCCCGTCCACCGACGACACTCTCGCAGATTTGATACGCGATTTCTTCGATGGTCTCAGCGAAGACGACCGGGCCCATCTCGTCCGCAACCTGGACGTGGTCTTCCGCAGTTTCGAGCGGAGCGATCTCGCCGGTCAGCTGGATGCCCTGGAAATTGGGCAAAGCCAAAAGGCGGAGGCATGATCTACGACGACAACGCAATCCACTCCAGAATAGACCAGGCCGGGCGGGCCGCGCTGCAGCAGGCCAACGAACTGATCCGCTTCGCCGACGTGAAGGCAGCGGCAGTCCTGGCAGCCGCCGGCGTCCTGGCCAGCCAACTCTGGACCGCCCGCAATCTCTGGGACCGGAGCGGTCACGCCTGGACTCATGGGCTCATCATCGCCGCAGTGTGCGCCATCGCCCTCAGCGCCCTGCTGGCGCTGTACACGCTCGTGCCACGCCAGCAGGAGAGCGCGAGCGAATCATTGCATCACTACCGCCAGGTTGCCCGGCACTTCGGAGACGACCGTGAGGGGTTCGTCGATGCCTGGCTCGATTCGGCGGCCGACCACGAAGCCACTGAGCGAGCGGTCGCCGCGCAGATCTGGGCGGCGAACCTCATCGCGAACCGCAAGTTCGCTCAGATGAAGTGGTCAATCCGCCTACTCGTGATCGGCATCAGCGCACTGGCGCTTTTGGTGCTTTTCTAAGGCAACAACGCCAGCGCGAACCGAAGCGTTGACAATGGACCAGCAATTCTGTGCGCTTCTGCGCGAAGTTCAAGCTTGGGGTGGCTGGTGACAGAGGAAGCAAGCCCGGATAACAGTGTAGCGGCGGTGTACATCGGCGGCGACAGCGAGGCGGAGGTGTTCAATCGGGCAGCCCAATGGATTGCCAAAAATGATGGCTCCATTGAGATCCAGGCACTTCAGTGGCAGCGCGTTTCTTATCAGCGTTATCCCGGCCGGCCGATCTTCGAGATGCAGATCTTCTTCGGGCCACAATAGTTCGCCTTGTTGGAAGCCATTCCGACGCCGCCAGGACCAGTGAATTATTTCAATGAAAGCGCCCCTGGCCGCACCCCTACGGAAGAGGGTAGGGGCGCGGCCTCCGGACCGGTCTGGTCAGCCCCGGCGCCATTTCTGGTTCAGGCCGCCGACACAGTCCCAGAGATGCAGCTTGGCTCCGTCGTTCGCGTTCCACGCCGCGATGTCGACGCACTTGTTGGACTGCGGATTGACCAGGTCGCCTGCGGCGCTCAGCACGAACTGCTGTGCGGCGTTCCCGCTGCACGTGGCGATCTGAACGGCCGTGCCGTTGGCACTCGCACCCCAGGCGACGTCCATGCACTTGTTGTTCTGCGTGCTGATCGTGTTGCCGTTGAACGTCCACGCCTGCGCGGCGGAGTTGTTGCAGTTCCAGACCTGCAGCTGCACCCCGTCGGAGAAGTTGCCGGCGTTGACGTCGATGCACTTGTTGTTCCAGTTGCTGAGGATCCGGTTGCCGGTGGCCGGCGGCGTGGTGGGCGGATTCCCACCGGCGCCGAAGGGGCTCATGATGATGCCGGCCTGCTGCGGGTCACCGTCGTTGACCAGCGACTCGAAGTGACCGACGTCGTCATAGGCGAATCCGTACGCCTTACCGTCGACCATGTTCTCGTGGATGATTCGGGAGTAGTGGTTCGGCGCACTGTTCTTGTAGAACGCGCTGGCGTCGTAAACAGGCTCCACCGTGGACGGTCCGAGCGTTCCGCGTACCAAAGCGGTGCAGATGGTGCGACGCACCTCGCTCTGGATGAACGGCGCGACGTTCGGGGCGTTGAAGACGCCGTCGCAGCCCCAGACGTTCGCGGTGCTGGGCTTGTCGACGGTCGCGACCTCGGCGCCCGTGCTGTCGGTGAAGCGCATGGTGTTGCCGACGGTCCGGCCGAAGAACTTGCGGTTCGGCTCGTTCTCGCGCGGCACGACAGTCAGCGTCTTGCTGGTGTACGCGCTCCACGCCGCGTTGATGTACGCGTCCAGATAGGTCGGCGAGAACTTCCCGGCGTCGGTGGCCTTGCCCGGCGCGAGCACCCGCAGCACCGTGCCGTCGGCGCGGGTGATGACCGAGTCCTGCCAGCCCGGCTGAGCCTTGACGGCGTTGATGACCTTGTTGCGACCGTCGTTGACGACGTCGCCGGTACGCTTGGTCTGCCCGGCGCCGTTGGTCACGGTGACCGCGTGCGGGATACCGAAGAAGTCGACCTGCGAACTGTTCAGCCACAGTCCGGCGTCGTTGAAGGTGAATTCGCTGGTGTCGAAGAGCGTGTTGAAGTTCGGGTCACCGGGCGCCCACGGTGCCGGCTGGACGAAGCCGTCCGGGGTGATGAAAAACTTGATCTTGTCGCCCATCGCCATGTAGACCCGGCCGGACAGACCCTTCGGGATACGGATCGTCGTGGTGCCGCCGTTGCCGGGACCGGCCATCGACACATCCGGAGCCGGCACCGGCGGATTGCCGCCGGCGGGCCACGGAGTGAACGCGCCACCGGTGTTGACGTACCCCCAGCGCCCGTTCATGGTGCCGATGACGTAGAGGAACACGGCGTCGCCGCGGCCGGTGTTGTTGGTGACGGTCACCGGCAGCACCGCGGGCGACGCCGCCGAGGCGGGCATCGTCACGGCCACGACCGGTGCCGCCACCGCCAGCGCGGCGACGGCGGTCAGCCATCTCATTCTGGTTCGCAAGACCGACTCCTCATCTGTGAGAGCGCTCTCACAGATTGTTCGGTTTGTTAACCGATGTCAACAGTGAGAGTCATAAATGTTTCGGGCCGCCGGGGCAAAAATTTTTCGCCGGACCATGTAGACATCGGTGGAACCGCTCCGACGTACCGGTCACAAGCAACGCGACACGAGGGAGACCGACATGAAGTACGTCATCCTGATCCACTCGAACCCGCAGCCCTGGGGCCACCCGACCAGCGATTACCTGGATGCACACAAGGCCCTGCCCGCCGACGTCCGCGCCCGCCTGCAGGGCGAGTTCGAGCAGGTCATGACCGAGCTGTCGGCCAACGGCGAACTCCTCGGCGGCGAGGCCCTGGGCGACCCGTCCGGCGCCCGCCTCTACCGCTGGCGCGACGGCGACCCCCTGGTCAGCGACGGCCCGTACTCCGAATCCAAGGAACACCTGGCCGGCTTCTTCCTCATCGACGTCGACAGCCAGGCCCGCGCCGAACAGGTCGCCGCCCGCTTCTCCGGCCCCGACGAGACGGTGGAGCTCCGCCAGCTCATGTGGCCCGGCGGCGACGACCAGTGACCGCTTCTGATCTGGCTGACGTGTGGCGCCGAGAGGCGCCCCACGTCCTGGCCGCCCTGCTGCGCAAATACGGCGATCTGGGCGACTGCGAGGAAGCGCTCCAGGACGCCGCCGAGGCGGCGACCACCCAATGGCCGCAGGACGGACTTCCGGACAACCCCCGCGCGTGGCTGATCACCGTCGCCGCCCGCCGGCTCATCGACCAGGCCAGGTCAGAGACTTCGAGGGTACGCAGGGAGCGGCTGGACGCGGCCCGTCATCACCAGGACGTCGACGGGCCGCTCGCGTACGACCGTGACGACACCCTGCGCCTGTTCTTCCTGTGCTGCCATCCGGCGCTGACCCGCCCGTCCCAGGTAGCGCTCAGCCTGCGTTCGGTAGGCGGCCTGAGCGTGGAACAGATAGCAGCGGCCTACCTGGTACCGGCCCGCACCATGACCCAGCGTCTGACGCGAGCCCGGGCGCTGCTGCGCCAGGCAGGCGCCACCTTCGACATGCCGTCCGACAACGATCTGCCAGACCGGGTATCCGCCGTCCTGGACGTCGGCCACCTGATCTTCACCGAGGGCTACGCCCGGACCTCCGGCGAGCACCTGCAGGACGTGCGGCTCACCGAGGAGGCGATCCGCCTGGTCCGCCAGCTGCACGACGCCCTGCCGGAGCACGCCGAGGTGGCCGGCGCCCTGGCGCTGATGCTGCTGACCCAGGCCAGGTCGGCAGCGCGTACCGATGAAGCCGGCGACCTGATCCCCCTGGCCGGCCAGGACCGCACCCGATGGCGGCGCGACCTGATCACCGAGGGCGTGTCCCTGCTGGAGAAGACCCTGCCCAGGGGCCACATAGGCCGCTTCCAGCTGCAGGCCGCGATAGCGGCCGTCCACGCCGAGGCGACGACCTACGCCGAGACGGACTGGCTGCAGATAAGCCTGCTCTACGACATGCTGACCCGGGTGGCCCCCAGCCCGGCGGTCACGCTGAACCACGCGGTGGCGGTGGCGATGGCCCACTCCCCCGAGGCAGCCCTGGCTATGCTGAAGCCGCTGTCCGACGACCCGGCAATGAGCCGCCACCACCGCCTGTACGCCGTCCGAGCCCACCTGCTGGAGCTGAAGGGCGATCCCGGGGCCGCGCGGGAGCAGTACCGGATGGCGGCCCGGTTGACGGCGAGCGGGCCGGAGCAGCGTTACCTGAACGCCAAGCTGTCCTCGTTCGTCAGCGCTCCCGCCACGACCTCGGCACCGCCCGCCGGAATACCGGGCACTCCGGATCAGCGGTGAGCGACGCGCCGCCGTCCGCGCGGCGGGACCCCGGCGGACGGCGGCTGGACGGGTCAGGCCGTGGCGTTCTGCCACAGGCCGACGGTGTTGCCCTCCGGGTCGGTGAAGTACGCGACGAACCCGTACGTGCCGACCGGGGTGCGCTCCTGCAAGCGCTTGCCGCCGAGGGCCTCGATCCGGCTCAGCGCCTCGTCGATGTCGGCGACCTCGACGGTGACCAGCGGGGTGCTCACCACGGAGCCGCGTACCGCCGCGCCGCCGTTGATCGTGCCGGGCTCGGTGGGCCGGCCGTACTCGTCGGACGGCCCGGTGGTGACCGTGGCGGTGCCCGGGACACCCTGGTCGCCGAACGTCCAGCCGAACGCGCCGGCATAGAAGGCGCCGGCTCGGTCCAGGTCGTCGGCGGGGAGTTCGAAGTGGACGACGCTACCAACTGCCATGACGGTCTCCTCAGAGGTGTTTGGCTTCGGCCAGGGCGGCGGACAGCCGGACGGTGTTCACCGTGGCCCGGGCGGTGTCGTAGAACAGCAGGTCGTTCTCCGCGATGAAGCCGCTCTCCCGGCGGCTGCGCTCGACCCCGGCGGCGGAGAGCGTGGCGGTGAAGGTGAAGGTGAGCCGGCCTTGCCCGTCCTCGCCGATCTCGTTCGTGATCGTGGTGAGGTCGGGGTTGTCGAGCTGGGTGAAGACGATGCGGCGCTTCGGTTCGGTGGTGACCCGTTCCCGGACGGTCACCGAGTCCCGCAGTTCGATACGCCTGACGAATTCGTCGCCGTTGCGCTCGATCACCTCGGCCTTGGTGATGGACGGGACGTAGGAGACCGGATTCTGCGCCTTGTACAGCAATAGCTCCCAGAGCTGATCGATTTTGATTTCCGGATGGTCGGCTCGCTCGTCGTTGACGAGGAGCGTGTGGGTGAACACAACCATGGCGAGCGCCTTTCGTCGGACCGTGTTCGGACGTGGTGGCCTGCGAGAACCATCCCCTGCCGGACCGTGCGCGGGCATCCCGCGTTTCTGGGATATACGCGGTGCCGCCCGGATCGGGACGGAGCCGATATCACGACAACGCGTGATGAAAGAACGCCCCCCTTCGCCGAAGGATGGCGATGGTGGCTGTCTCTCATGTGGTTGTGAACAGAAGGTGGGTTCGGCGATGAGTTCTGCAGGTGTCGGCGCACGGGCGCAGGCCCCGGGTGCGGTCCGGCGTAGTCCGTGGGCGGTTTTCTGGGTTCTGGCGCTCATCGAGTTCATGTCGGTGATGGACGCATCCGTCGTCAACATCGCGTTGCCGCACATCGGTGAGTCGCTCGGGTTCACGCCGACGACGATCGCCTGGGTGGTCGACGCTTACCTGGTGGGCTTCGCCGGCTTCATGCTGCTGGCCGGGCGGGCCACCGACATCGTGGGACGGCGGCGGCTCTTCATCGCCGGCGTCGTGGTCTTCACCGTGTTCTCGCTCGCCTGCGCGGCGTCGACGGAGCCGTGGCAGCTGGTCGGCAGCCGGTTCTTCCAGGGCCTGGGCGCCGCTCTGGTCACGCCGGCCGCGCTGGCGCTGATCACGGACATCTTCCCGGAGGGCGCCGGCCGCAACAAGGCGATCGGCATCTTCAGCGGCATGGCCGGCGTGGCCGCTCCGGTCGGCCTGGTCCTGGGCGGACTGCTGACCACCGCGGCCTGGCAGTGGATCTTCCTGATCAACCTGCCGATCGGCCTGATCGTGCTGGTCGCGGCGCTGCGGCTGCTGCCGGCGTCGGCCGGCGGCGCGGCACACGGTCTGGACGTCCCCGGCGCGGTCGCCGCGACCGGCGGCCTGGTCATGCTGATCCTCGCGACGGTACGCGGCAGCGCTCAGGGCTGGGCGTCACCGCTGACGATCATCGAGTACGCCCTGGCCGCGCTGCTGATCGTGGCGTTCGTGCTACGCCAGCGGCGGGCCGCGGATCCGCTGCTGCCGACCGTGCTGTTCAGCCGGCGCAACGTGGTGGTCGGCAACATCATCTTCACCCTGGTCGGCACGGTGCTGATCTCGATGTTCTTCATCATCACGTTGTTCCTGCAGCAGGTCCGCGACTTCGACTCGCTCGGCGCCGCGCTGATCTACCTGCCGGTGCCGTTCGCGATGCTGGCCGGCACCCAGGTGGCGCCGCGGCTGCTGCGCCACGGGCCGCCGAACGTGCTGGCCGGTGGCCTGCTGGTGCAGGCGGTGGCGCTGACCGCGTGGGCGCTGCTGATCGACGAGCAGCGCTCGATCGTGCTGGCGTTCGTGGTGCCGGCGACCGTGTGGGCGTTCGGGCTCGGCATGTCGATCGTCTCGTCGTTCGTGGTGTGCACGATGGGCATCGACGGTCCGATCGCCGGCGCCGCGGCCGGTCTGGCGACCACGTCGTACCAGGCCGGCGGCGCACTGGGGCTGGCGGTGCTGGCGGTCGTCGCGGACAGCCGGACACGGGCGGTCGCGGACCAGCTCGGCCACACCGAGGCGCTGGTCGCCGGATACACCTGGGCGTTGTGGGGCGCGGTCGTGGCGGCGGTGCTCGGCATGCTGCTGACCCGGCTGATCAGCGCACGGCAGGGCTGACGGCAGGGCTGACGGCCTCCCGGTCGTTCTCGAGGACCAGCCGGGCCAGTTCGACCCGGCTGGACACCCTCAGTTTGGCGAACGCGTGCCGGATATGGCTGTCCACCGTGTGCCGGGACAGGAACAGCTGAGCGGCCACCTCCCGATTGGTGCGGCCCTGCGCGACCAGCCTCGCGACCCGCAGCTCGGACTCGGTCAGGCTGGCCCAGCCACTCTTGGGACGGCGTGCGGCCACCTGACCGGCCGGGCGGCGTGAACGGGTGCGCCGGAGGCGGGACTGGACGCGCTGGGCGTCGCGCTGGGCGCCCGATTCCGCGTACAGGGAAAGGGCTTGATCGAGAAGGCCGGGAGCCGCGGCTGCATCGCCGCGCAACCGCTCGGCCGCGGCCAGATCCTCACATGCCGACGCCCGGCACAGCGGCCGCGGACTGATCCGGTAGGCGGTCACCGAGGCACGCAGCGCGTCCAGGTCGTTGTGCAGCAGCCCGTGGGCGTGCAGCGCGGCGCCGGCCAGCGAGGCCACGCCCGGATTGCGGCCGGCGGCCGCGCGGGCCGCGTCCACCACCATCTGCGCCTGCTCGCGGGCACCGACCGCAAGGGCGAAGCGAATCAGGTACGCGGCCGCGAGCGGTTCCTGAACCAGCAGGTAGGGGCGCTCGTCGAGAGCCGGATAGATGCCCCTGATCGCCTCGTAGGCATCCGCCGGGCGCCCGTCGGCGTCGTGGTAGAGCGCGGTTTCCCAGCCGACCTCCTCGTCGGTGGCGCAGACGCCGGAGTCCAGGTAGAGCCGGGCCCGGTCGAGGTGGCGCCGGGCGGCCTCGCCATCCTCCCGGCGGACCGCGAGGTGGGCGAGGGTGGCGAGCAGGGCCGGTGCGCAGGCGGTGGCGCCCAGCTGTTCGGCGGCGAGCAGGCCGGCCTCGGCGGCGGCTTCCGCGTCACCCAGCTGGCCGGTGCTCAGCAGCAGGTCGGCCTGGAAGAGCTGGGACAGCGGCTGGGACCAGACGGTGCCGAGCTGCTCGGCGATCTGCCGGTCGGCCTCGTAGACGTGCTGGGCCCGGTCGGTACGGTCCAGCGCGACCAGGGCCCGGCCCAGCCAGAGCCGCGGGTGCCGGTGCGATGCCTCGCCGCGGACCCGGTCGGCGAGGGTGACCGCCTCGTCGGCGTGCCGCAGCGCCAGGTTCAGGTCGCCGCGGGCGTAAGCGGCGGCGCTGCTGGCGACGTCGCCGACGACGACGGCCGGGTGGATGCCGGCGAGGCGGCCGAGTTCGACGGCCCGGGCGGCCGCGCTCTGTGCCTCGTCCAGCTCGCCGAGCTGCAGCATGCCGTGCGCCTGGACGCCGAGCAGGTGAGCGTGGTCGTGGGTGGGCACGCCCTCGCGGCACAGCGCGCGCTGGGTCAGCGCGACCACTTCCCGGTCATGGCCGGCGTGTTTGAGCGCCTCGGCCAGGCCGAGCAGGATCGCGGCCTCGTCGGGGGCGGACAGCCCGCAGCTCAGGTAGATGTCGCCGAGTTTCTGCGCCTCGCCGAGCCGCCCGGCGGAGGCGAGCAGCCGGATCGCGTCGGCGATCAGCTGCAGCCGGCCGGGGTCGTCGCCACGCAGCAGGTCGAGGGTACGCAGGATCAGGTCGGCAGCGGCGCCGGGTGCGGAGTGTGCGACCTCGTCGACCGCGGTGCGCAGCAACCGCAGCGACTGCGGGCCGACCTGCTGTGCTCCGTGCACGAAGTGCTCGGCGATCTCGGCGGCCGGGCGGCCCTCGGTCTTGAGCACGGTCACCGCCTCGCGGTGCAGGGCCTGGCGCGCGGATCCCGGCAGGCCGTCGTAGACCGCCTCCCGGATCAGGTTGTGCCGGAACCACAGCGAGGTGCCGCTGTCCACCAGGGCGTCGGCGTCGACGGCCGCGCGGGTGGCGTCGAGCAACTCGACGGTGGGCCGGGCGAGCAGGCCGGCCGCCTCGTGCAGGGTGAACGGGCGGCCCAGCACCGCGCCGGCTTCCAGCAGGCGGCGTACCTCGCCGGGCAGTTCGCCGAGGCGGCGTTCCACGGTGGCGACGAAATCGGTCGGCAGCGGGCCGTCGGTGACCTCGGCCGACCCGCCGGTGGTGCGGATCCGGCCGGCGCGGCGCAGCGTGGTGAGCAGTTCCTCGATGAGGAACGGGTTGCCGCCGGCGCCTTCGGCGAGCCGCAGCAGCCCGGGGCCGGGGTGGTGGCCCAGGACGTTGGCGCACAGCTCGGCGGTCGGCGACGGGCCGAGCGGCTGCAGGTTGATCACTTGGGCGCCTTCGCCGATCAGCCAGTCGACGGTGGCCGCGGCGGGGGTGCGTGCGGTCTGCGAGCGGCGCGACAGCAGCCAGAGCAGCGGCACCGAGCGCAGCGCGGGGACCATCACCCGCAGCGCGAGCGCGGTCAGTTCGTCGACCCACTGCACGTCGTCGACGGCGATCACCAGGGAGCGGTTGCGGCAGTACCGCTCCAGGCGTTCGCAGAGCTGGTCGAGGACCCAGAACTTGGCGTCCTGGTGCCGGGTGAGGCCGGCCATCCGGCTCTCGTCGAGCACGGCCGGCTCGGAGCCGCGCAGCGCGGCGAGCAGGGTGGTCAGCGGCGCCACCCGGTCCAGTTCGGTGGCCCGGCCGGCAGCGACCGCGATGCCGCGGGTTCCGGCGGCGGTGGTGGCCGCGGTGAGCAGCCGGGTCTTGCCGATCCCGGCCGGGCCGTCGATGACGACACAGCCACCTTCGGACGCCTCGGCGGCGGTGAGCGCGCCGTCGAGCACGGTCAGTGCGTCGTCGCGGCCGACCAGGGGAAAGGGACGTGGCATTGGTCAGCGCCTCTCGTCATACCGAATCCGACCCGACAATACCGTCAGAACGGGATGATTCGGAATGGTGCCGGTGGCGGCCCATCGATGAGAGTAACCGTAGCGTCACCTCGGGTACGCACCCCGGCCCGGGCTGCGGGGTGCCCGGGCCGGGGTGCGCCGATCAGGACGGCAACCTGACCGACAGAGCGTGGCGGAACCGGTCCGCCGGGTCCCAGCGGGCCTTGACCTGGCGCAACCGGGAGTACCCGCCCTTGTAGTAGAGCTCGTGCCAGGGCACACCGGAGGTGTTCAACGCCGGGTCGGCGAGGTCCACATCGGCATAGTTGATGTACGCGCCGTCGGTCTGGTCACCCGGAACCGGGACGCCACCTGTGACAGCGAACACGTCTCGGTAGAGCTCGCGTACCCACGCCAGGTGCCGGGCGTCGTCGGCCGGATCGGTCCAGGAGGCGAGAAACTGCGGCTTGAGGATCGAGTCGCGCTGCGGGACCGCGGTGGCGTCCGCCGGCACCGCGTTGATCGCACCGCCGTAGCTGCTGATCAGCATCAACGCGCCGGGGTGCTGATAGTCGGTACGGGTGAGGTGGTGGTGGATGGCGCCGATCTGCGCGTCGGTGAACGACCGCTTCAGGTACGCCGACTTGATCTTGAAGCGCCAGGTGGGGTTGCGGCCGCCGGTGAAGCCGGGCCACTCGAACGCGTGCAGCCAGGGCAGCCGGCGGCGCTCCAGCACGAACGGGGTCTGTCCCACCCCGGCCGCCATCGCGGCCAGGAAGTCGTCGAGCAGCCGGTCCGCGCCGCTGATCGTCGCGTCGATCTGGGTGGTCAGGGTGAACTGCCCGGCCACCCGGTGCTGCGGCTTGAGCTGGCTGAACAGACCGGCGTACGGCGAGGTGGGCGCGCTGTTGCGCTCCAGCCAGGTGCCGAAGTTACGCAGCAGGGCAGTGAAGCCGTCCTGGGTCAGCCCGTTCCACGACCAGACCAGGTCGGCCACGATCACCTCGGACGGCGGCCGGGGCAGCAGCCGGGCCGGGTCGGTCGAGGTGACGCCGGGGGTACGCAGCCAGTACCGGGTCACGATGCCGAAGTTGCCCCCGCCACCGCCGGTGTGCGCCCACCACAGGTCGCGGTTCGGGTCGTTCGCTTCTCGGGTGGCGACCACCACACGGACCTCGCCGGCCGCGGTGACGGTGACGACCTCCACGGCGTACAGGTGGTCGACGGTCAGGCCGTGCCGGCGCGACAGCGGGCCGTACCCGCCGCCCGCGATGTGCCCGCCCACGCCGACCGACGGGCACGAGCCACCGGGCAGCGTCACGCCCCAGCCCCGGAACAGCGCCTTGTAGACCTGCTCCAGAGTGGCGCCGGCCTCCACCGCGAAGGCGTTACGCGCGGCGTCGAACGTGACCGCCGACATCGGCGATAGATCGATCACGATCCGGATCTCCGGGCCGGCCACGAAGTCCTCGTAACAGTGACCGCCGCTGCGGACCGCGAACCGCTTGCCGGAGCTGACCGCCTCCCGCACCGCGGCAACCACCTGCGGTGTCGAGGTGACCAGCCGGATGCGATCCGGTGTGCCGGTGAACCTCAGGTTGGTGCCCCGGCTCAGATCCGGGTACCGCACGTCACCGGGGCTCACCGTCACGCCGGGTATGCCGCCGGCCGCTTCGTCCGCCTCGGCCGCCCAGGCCACCGCCGGGACGGTCAGGCCGGCCACCGCTCCCCCGGTCAGGCCGGCCGCCGCTCCCCCGGCCAGCCCGGCCGCACCGAGCAGGCGTCTCCGCGAGATAGCACGCACTTTCTTCCTCCCCCGTACACATGCGTTTGTTCACACTGAACGCCGCACCGGGACCGCGGCCCGGTGCGGCGGAAGAGCAGACGTCAGAGAACGCCACCGTCGGCGTGCAGGGTCTGCCCGGTCACCCAGCCGCTGTCCGGGCCGGCCAGGAACCCGACCACCGCGGCCACGTCGGCCGGCTGGCCGAGCCGGCGCAGCGGCGTGTTGCTGATCAGCTGGTCCAGGTTGGCCCGGGCGTCCGGCGACAGCATGTCGGTGTCGGTCGGGCCGGGAGCCACCGCGTTCACGGTGATGCCCTGCGGGCCGAGCTGATGCGCCAGCGACCGGGTCAGCACCTCGACTCCGGCCTTGGTGGCGCCGTAGACGCCGAGCATCGCCACCGCGGCGGCCGGCAGGCCGGCCCCGATGTTGATGATGCGCCCGCCCTGCGGCAGCACGTTGACCGCCTGCTGCGCGGACAGGAAGACGCTCTTGAGGTTCACCGCGACGACCCGGTCGAAGTCCTGCTCCGAGATGTACTGCACGGGCCCGCCGGTGACCACGCCGGCGTTGTTGACCACCACATCGACGCCGCCGAACTGGTCACGCGCGAACTCGTAGAGCGCGGCCACGTCGGCGGCCACCGACACGTCTCCGGCGACCGAGACCGCCTGGCCGCCGGTGTCCACGATGCCTCGCACGACCTCCTCGGCGGCGTCCTTGCTGTTCTGATAGTGGGCCACCACGCGGAAGCCGTCCTGAGCCAGCCGCTGCGCGACCGCCCGGCCGATACCGCGGGATGCTCCCGTGACGATCGCCGTCTTACCGTTCGACATTCGTTCTCCTCACAAGGCGTGGATCCGCACCGATCCTCGTGCGCGGCGGCATGCGCGGGCATCACGCGCCTTCGTGATATCCGGATGTGCACTGTCGACGTCACGACGGTCACGCCGAGCCAACGACGGCTACCTTCATCGATGTGACACAACAAAGTCACGGGAACACGGGATGTAGCCGTGCCCGGCCTGAGCGAGATTGGCAAGCAGCCGTGCGCACCGTCCGGCCGAGCGGCACGGGCGCCGGCATCGCACCATTCCGACGAGCTACGGGCAGGTCATGGATCCCATCACCAGCACACTTCCGGTACGCCTCACCCGCGAGCAACTGTGGGCCGGCCTCGTCTACAAGGCGGCCGACCCGGTGCCGTTCCTCCCCGCCGTCACCGGCTGCACTGTCCTCGAGCGGTACCCCGACGGGCTGCTGCGCGAGATCGTCGTACGCGGCACCGACCGCCAGCGCGAACGGGTGACGTTCTCGCCACCGGACCGGATGGACTTCGCGCAGCTCACCGAGCCGCTGTGGGAAACGATCAGCAACATCGTCACGGACCGGCCGGACGGGCCCGCCCTGACGCTGAGCCTGCGACTGTCGGCGGCCGGCGCCGACAAGGCCGCCGCTGACCCCGAATTCCTCACGCAGATGCGTGAATTCGTCGAGGCAACCCTGGTCGCGGTCGTGAACACGCTGCACCGCCTCGCCGCCGAGCCGGCCGGGCAGCAGCGGTGAGCACCGCGACCGAACCCGTGCTCATCGTCGGCGCCGGCCCGGTCGGGTGCACCCTCGCACTCGAACTCGCCAGGCACGGCACACCCAGCCAGATCATCGAACGCTCGCTGGCACCGACCCGGCATCCCAAGATGGACTTCGTCAACGCCCGCAGCATGGAGTTGCTGCGCCGGCTCGGGGTGACCGGCGAGATCCGCCGCCGCGGCGTGGCCGCCGAGCACCCGTTCACCTTCCACTGGCGGCGGGCCCTCGGCGACGCGCCGATCACCACCTGGCACTACCCGTCGGTCGACGATCACCGGGCCGCCGACGCCCGCGACAACGACGGATCCCGGCCCGCCGAGCCGTACCAGCGGATCACCGGCGCGCTGCTCGAAGAGATCCTGCGGCAGCGCGCCGCCGCCCACCCGCTGATCGAGACGTACGAGGGTGTGCGGTTCACCGGGCTGCGCGAGGAGGCCGGCGCGGTTGTCGCCGAGGTCACCGGCAGCACCGGCGAGAGCCGTGAGCTGCGCGGCAGTTACCTGGTCGGCTGCGACGGGGCGAACAGCGCGGTCCGGGCCGCCGCCGGGATCGGCGTCGACGACATCGGCCCCAGCGCCTGGCACTGCGACGTCTACTTCACCAGCGACGACCCGGTGCTGCGCCGGCACGGGCGGTACTTCCTGTCGGTGCTCACCGGCGGCGTCACCCTGGTCTCACGCGACGAACAGGACACCTGGACGGCTGCGTTCCCCCTGCCCGACGGGGTACGCCGAGCCGCCGACCCGGTCGGTGAGCTGCGTGCCCGGCTCGGCGCCGACCTGCGGTTGAACGTGCTGGACGTGGCGTACTGGCAGGGCCGGCTCGGTGTCGCGGAGGCGTACCGCCACGGCCGGGTGTTCCTGGCCGGCGACGCGGCACATCAGTTCTTCCCGACCGGCGGGCACGGCGCCAACACCGGCCTGGCCGACGCGGCAGACCTCGGCTGGAAACTGGCCGCCCGGCTGGCCGGCTGGGGCGGTGAACAACTGCTGGACAGTTACCACGCCGAACGCCGGCCGGTGGCGCTGTTCAACCGGGAGATGTGTTTCAACCTGCTCGAGGTGTGGCGCCGGTTCCCGGTCCTGGCCGGACTGGGCGCCGGCGACGAGCAGCTGGCCGGATTCCTCGCCGAGGACGCGTACCAGATCGAGAACGTCGGTATCCACTGCGGATACCGCTACCAGGGCTCGCCGGTGGTACGCCACGAGGACGGCGCGGCGCCGCCGTGGCAGTGGCGTCGGATCGTGCCGACCACCTGGCCGGGCGGCCGGGCGCCGAGCCTGCGCCTGCCCGACGGCACCGGCGTCTACGACCTGCTCGGCCCCGGTTACACCCTGGTCGACCTCTCCGGGGCCAAGACCGGCGCCGCGCTGGCCGAGCGGGCCACCCGCCGGGGCATCCCGCTGACCTACCTGATCATCGACGACGACAACGTGAGGAGGGCATGGGAACGCGATCTGGTACTGATCCGGCCGGACCAGCACGTCGCCTGGCGCGACGACCGGGCACCGGACGACTGGGACACGATCCTGGACACCGTCTGCGGCCTGACCCGGCACTGAGCCCGGGCGCCACGGCGGTCACGACATCAACGGGGAGCATCAGTGGGAATGGGGCACAAACGCGCGGAGCATCGGCCACGCCGTCGATTGCCGCACGGAGGGGACTCGCGAGGTACGGCCGGCCGGCTGAGCCGTGCCGTGGTGTCCACGGCCGGGCGGCAGCTGACCGGCACACGCGGCGTGGTGGACCGGCTGTCGCCCGGATGCCAGCAGCTGCTGCGGGTCGCCGCCGTCGCCGGCCCGGTAGTGGCGATCGACG
Organism: Actinoplanes sp. CA-015351; assembly: GCF_050955685.1. NCBI lineage: Bacteria > Bacillati > Actinomycetota > Actinomycetes > Micromonosporales > Micromonosporaceae > Actinoplanes > Actinoplanes sp. CA-015351. The sequence continues at coordinate 2,851,559 of NZ_CP192102.1, read as the reverse complement.
AGGTGGCGGAGGTGCTGCTCACCTCGGTGGCGGCGCTGCTGCCGACGATCGACGAGGCGATCGGCTCCGGACTGCTGGTGGTGCGTGACTGCAGCCTGGTCTTCGCCGACCCGGGCCTGCGGCGGCGGTTGCTGGCCGGCATCCCGGGCCCCGTGCTCGGCCCGCTGCGCGCCGAGATCAGGCGAGGCGAACTGAGGGCCGGCATCACCGAGCAGCACGCCGACGACGACGATCCGGATCCGGCGCTGCTGTCGGTACGCGAATGGGACCGCGGCGACGTCTCCTCGGCGCTGTGCCGTTCCCGCCGGGCGTCCGAGGATCCGCAGACGCCGGCGCGGCAGCGCGGCCACGCCCGGATGGTGCTCACCTATCAGCTGATCGCCACGGACGAGCCGGACACCGCCGCCGAGCTGATCCGGCAGGTGGAGCCGGAGGCCGGGCAGGCGGTGCCGGCGGCGCTGCGGGCCCGGCTGGCGCTGCGGCAGGGCCGTACCGACGCGGCCCGGGCCGAGGCCGAGGCGGCGATCCGCGACGGCGACCCACTCGGCACGCCCCTGGCCCGCGCGGTGCTGGCGGTCACCGCGCTGCGCGCCGGCGACCCGGCAGGTGCCCGGCGGCACGCCGTGCTGGGCCGGTCCGCGCTCACCGAGGAACCGGCCCTGCCCACCACGTTCCTCGACTGGGTGGAATTGCTGGTCACCATGGACGGCCGGGACACGGAGGCGGCCGGTCCGGCCGCCACCGCGCTGGCCGGCCGGGCCGTGCTGTACCTGGAGGAACCCGGCGCGGCGCCCTGGCTGACCCGGCTGGCGCTGGGGGCCGGCGACCACGAACTGGTCGCGGCCGTCAGCGCGGGCCTTGATTCAGCGGTGGATCAATGCCCGGCCGGCCGGACCGCCGTGGCCCTGCGGGCCGCAGCGGCACATGTGCGGGCGCTGGCGGCCGCTGACGCGCAGGCGTTGCGGAGGGTACCGGAGAACCAGCCGGATCCCTGGGCAGCGGCGCTCGCCGCGGAGGACCACGGAACGGTCCTGCTCCGCGACGGTGACCCCGGGGATCAGGCCGCGGCCGTGCACAGCCTGCAGACGGCGCTGAGCGCGTTCACCGCGATCGGCGCGCAACGCGAGTCGGCCCGGGTCCGCAGCACCCTGCGCCGCGTCGGGGTACGGCGGCGGGACCCCGGCAACGGCGCCGCGAGGCGGGAGGGCAGCGGCTGGGCCGGGCTGACCGACATGGAACGTACGATCGCTCACCTGGTCGGGCGGGGCCTGACCAACCAGCAGGCTTCGCGCCAGGTCTCGCTGTCACCGCACACCGTGAACTACCACCTGCGACAGATCTTCCGGAAACTCGGGGTCCGTTCCCGGGTGGAGATCGCCCGGCTGATGCCACGCGACGTCTGAGCCGGTGACCGGCCGGGCACGGGCCCGGCCGGTCCGCTCACACCCTCGCGTGCTCGGCGCCCAGGCTCGCCAGCACGGCGCCGGTGCTCAGCACCGCGGCGCAGCGCCGGGCGGCGTAATCCAGCGCCATCCGGTGCTCCTCGGCGGTGAAGTCGGCGACCGCGTCAGCGACCAGGAACGGCTGGATGTCGCGGGAGAACGCGTCGCCGGCGGTCATCAGGCAGCCGACGTGCGCGTACACACCGCAGACGATCAGCTGGTCGCGGCCGGTGGCGGCGAGCCGCTCGGCCAGGTCGGACCGGACGAAGGCGCTGTAGCGCCATTTGGTCAGCACGGTGTCACCGGGACGCGGGGCCAGCTCGCTGACGATGCGGCGCTTCTCCGGGTCGCCGTCCATGCCCGGACCCCACACGTCGAGCAGCAGCCCGCGGTCCTGCGGTGACATGCCGCCGGGCTGGGCGGTGTAGTAGACCGGTACGCCGAGCCGGGCCGCCGTCTCGCGGATCCGGCGGATGTTCGCGACCAGCGGCACCAGCGGGCTCGCGCCGGCCGGAAGGAAATCGACGAAATACTGCTGCATGTCGTGGATCAGCAGGGCCGCGCGGTCCGGGTCCGGCTGCCAGCCGACGGTGTTGGCCGGCAGCTCGTCGCCGGCTGGCATCGGGTACGCGACGATCTTCGGGATGCTCATGTCCACCTCTCTCAGCCGCCCAGTGCGGCGCCTCCATCGACGAGCAGCTCCTGCATGGTGATGTGCCGCGCCCGCTCCGAGGCGAGGAAGACGACAGCGTCGGCGACGTCCTGCGCGGTGGCGATCCGGCCGAGCGGGATGCCGGTGCGGTACCTGTCCGCGGCGCCGTCGATCACCGAGCGCGGCCCATAGTCGTCGGTGAACATCGACCGCAGCATGGGTGTGTCGGTGGACCCGGGTGCCACCAGGTTGCAGCGGACGCCGTGCCCGGCCAGCTCCAGGGCCAGGACTTTGCTGAACGCGGTCGAGGCGGCCTTCGACGCGCAGTACGCGCCCATGTGCATCCGGGGCACCGCCGCCGCGTTGGAGGTGACCGTGACGATGACGCCATCGCCGCGCCGTGCCATCCGCCCGCCGGCCGCGCGGGACACCGCGAAGACCCCGTCGGTATTGACCGCGAACACGGCACGCCAGTCGGCGTCGGTCATCTCCAGGATCGGCCCGGTACGCAGCACGCCGGCCACGTTGACCAGCACAGCAACCGGGCCCAGGTCCCGTTCGACGTCGTCGAGGACGGCATCGGCCTCGCCGGGCCGGGTCACGTCGAGCCGGTACGCCCGAGCCACCGCCCCGTCCGCAGTGATCTTGCCGACGGTGTCGTGCAGGCCGTCGAGGCCGACGTCGGCGGCCGCCACCACGGCACCCTCACGGGCCAGCGCCGTGGCGACGGCCGCGCCGATGCCCTGGGCCGCGCCGGTCACGAACGCCACCCGGCCGGACAGTCCGCTGCTCAGTTGTCGTGTCATGCCACCGTCACCTCGTGGTCGTGTGCGTCATATCCGTACAGCCAGGCCTGTTCCCGCAGGCGCTGCTCGCGGGAGAGTTCCCCGTCGCGGCGGCGCTGGCCGGCGCCGTCGGCCAGGTGCAGCACTGTCGCGTTACGCCGGGAGATCTCGTGCACCCGGTCCACCCGTTCGCGGCGCAGCCGCTCGTAAGACCGCAGCGCGTCCGGTACCGGCGCGGCGGTCAGGCATCGGGCCAGCACCGCGGCGTCCTCCACCGCCTGGTTGGCGCCCTGCGCGAGGAACGGCAGCATCGGGTGGGCGGCATCGCCGACCAGGGTGACCCGTCGCCCGCTCCAGCGCGGCACCGGATCCCGGTCGTGCAGCGCCCAGCGGCTGACCGAACCGGCGGCGCCGATCAGCCGGCGCACCCGCGGATGCCAGTCCCGGTACGCCTCGGCCAGGTCGGTTATCGACCCGGGGCTCGACCACGATTCCGGATACCACCCGCCGGCCGGCATCGTGGCGCCGAAGCTGACCGACCTCCCGCCGCTGACCGGATAGCAGACGACATGCTGATGCGGGCCCAGCCAGAGCACCACTTTCGGCTCGGTGAGCAGGAACGGCACGTCGCCGGCGGGCACCACGGCGCGCAGGATGCTCTGCCCGGAGAACCGTGGCTCGTCGGTCATCAGCGTGGCTCGCACGACCGAGTGGATCCCGTCGGCGCCGGCGACGAGCCCGGCTCGGTGGACCGACCCGTCGGCGAAGGTGACGGTGGCACCGTCGTCGCCGCCGGTGACCGCGGTGCAGCGTGCGCCGGCTCGTACCGTTGCCGGGTCGAGCAGCCGCAGCAGCCCGTCGTGCAGGTCCGCCCGGTGCACGGTGTAGTAGGGCGCGCCGTACTCCTGCTCGCAGGATGCGCCCAGCTCGGTCCGGGCGATCACGCTGTCGTCGTCCCAGCGGCGCAGCTCGATCGCCTCCGGGCGGACCGCGACCTTGCGCAGGTGCTCGGCCAGGCCGAGCCGGTTCAGCAGTCTGGTGGCGTTGGGCGCCAGCTGGATGCCGGCGCCGACCGGGCCGAAGGCGTCCGCCTGCTCCCACACCGTGACCGGGCGGCCCTCGGCGCGAAGTGCGGCGGCGAGGGTCAGGCCGGCCAGTCCGGCCCCGATGATCGCGACGTTGTCCATATCGGCTCCCGGGGGTCAGTAGTAGAGAAGGGCCTTGTCCCAGTCCTCGTCCGGGCCGAACAGGCTGCGCGGCTTGACCACGTCCTGGGTAGCGGTCAGCGCGTGGTGCGGGACGAGGGTGCCCGGGGCCAGGCCGGCCACGTACGCGTCGACGCCGAGCCGGGAACGGATCGCTGCGGTCAGCGCGGCCGTCGCGGGAGCGCTGTGTTCCGCGGCCACCTCCAGCTCCACGAAGAGCGTCTCGGTGGTGGCCTTGGCCCGCCAGAACACCACGTCGTACTCGGCGGGCAGTTCGAAGACCAGGGTTTCCAGCTCCTGCTGGCTGATCCGGGCGTTGCCGACCGGGTAACCGAACCCGGACCGGCCCAGGACCCGGATGGTCGGCAGGTTCCAGCCGCAGGCACAGTCGCGGTAGGACAGCTCCACCGCGTCCTCGAGGTGGTAACGCAGCAGTGGCATGGCTTCCCGGTACAGCGGCGTCACCACGAGCTGTCCGGCGCCCTCGGCGACGACCGTGCCGTCCTCGGGCCGGTAGATCTCCGGAATCGCCCGGTCGGCCCAGAAGTGCAGGCGCCCGTGCGGGCACTCGCCGGCGAGGCTGCCGGTCTCGGTGGAGCCGTACTCCTCGACCACCGGCACGCCCCAGATCCTGCTGATCCGCGCCCGGCGGGCCGGGGTGAGCGGCTCACCGCCGACGAACAGGGCGCGCAGCGCGGGGAAGTCGGTGCCGGGGTGGTGACCGGCGAGCCGGGCCGCCGCCGCCCAGATCAGGGTCTCGGTCGGCATCGACCAGGTGAGCGTCACCTCCAGGTCGTGCAGGACCCGGACCACCCGGGAGTACGGCATCGCCAGCGACCTGTTGTCGCCGGGCACCACCGTGGCGCCGTGCAGCCGGGCCGCCCGGTGCGCCAGATGCCCGGTGATCATCAGCGCGTACGGGGTGCGGACCAGGAACACGTCGTCCGCCCGGATGCCGACCCATTTGCGGGCGTACCTTTCGGCCAGGTCGGTCCAGTCCCGTTCGGTGTAGTACGAGGCGGTCGGCGCGCCGGCGGTGCCGCTGGACTCGTGGTAGGTGGCGAGTTCCTGCTTGGGCACCGCCAGCAGGCCGAACGGGTACCCGTCGCGCAGGTCCTGTTTGCTGGTCAGCGGCAGATCCGTGAGGTCGGCGCGGGTACGCGGCACCGTGCCGCCGAAACGCCGCTGGTAGAACGGTGACCGGGCGGCCCAGCCGAACAGCTGCTCCAGCTGCGCGTCCTGTAACCGGGTCAGCTCCTCGTGGCCGCGCCACTGCCCCAGTTCCGGCAGGTCAGACACTGTCTGTGTCATCAGGCTCCTCCAGGTTGAGAACGCGCGCGGCGTTGTCCCAGGCGATCCGCGCCCAGTCGGCCGGCGGCAGGTCGAGCGTGCGGAACTTCGCCAGCTCCACGTCCGGGTGCTGCAGGGGGTACTCGGAACCGAACAGCAGCCGGTCGGATCCCAGCCGGCGCAGGGCGGCGGCGAGCACGCTGGAATATCCGCCGGACGTCTCGAACAGGATGTTCGGCCGCGGTGCGACGACCTCGACGGCGTCGAAGTCGATGTTGCCGGTGCCGCTGTGCCCGAGCACGAATGCGGTGTCCGGGAAGTCGCCCGCCAGGGCTGCGAGGTCTCGTACCCCGCAGCCCTGGCGGATCAGGCAGACCACGTAGACCGGGTGGCCCTGCCCGGCTGCGACTTCCACGAGCCCCCGGGTACGCGGATCGTCGAGCGGAACACCGTGCACGGCCGGCGACAACTCCAGCCCGTGGAAGTCGGTGGCGCGTTTCGCGTACTCCTCTGCCGGGCGGTGCGGGTTGGCGAACCAGAACGGCACCAAGCGGCCACCGGACCGGCGGGCGGCGGCGAGCACCGCGTCGTTGCCGGCGTCCGTGGTGACGTGGCCGCCGAGCACCAGTTGCCGGGAGAGCTGGACCAGGTCGATGGTCCCGCCCGCGCAGACCACCGCCCGGCTGATCCCGGCCGCGCCGAGCGTCGCCAGCAGCTTCTCCTCGGCGCCGGCCACCGGCGCGAGCCGGGCGTGGAAGTCGAACAGCCGCTGGGTCACAGTCACTTCTCCAGGCAGAACTCGTCGATCGGGTAGCCGACGTGGCGCTCGGCAGTGGGCAGGTAGCCGAGCACCCGGTCGCCGGGGCGCAGCTCGGTGGTGTTGAGCACGACGCCTTCCGGGCCGAGGACCCGCACGTGCCAGTCGTCCTGCACGATCAGGTTGACCTGCTGGCCGTTGGGCGCCACCGCGTCGATCGCCAGCAGCGGACGGGTTTCGATCTTCACCCGGCCGACGGTGACCAGCCGGGTGTTGCCCTTGCTGTCCACGGCCGTGACCTTGCTGCCCGCGGTGAGTTCGCTGAGATAGTTGGTACGTCCCTCACCGGACAGTGTGTACGAGTGGATCGCCCCGGCGTTGACCCGGAACGGGCGGGTCGGCATGTACGGCAGCGGGTGCGTCTCCGAGCAGGACAGGATCATGCCCTTGGAGTGCGAGCCGACCAGGATGCCCTCGTCCGGCCGGAAGTGCGAGCAGGTGTCCACGCAGGCCCGCTCACCCATGCCGACGTGGGAGATGCCGGTGACCTCGAGCTCGACCAGCTCCAGGCTGCCGGGCTCGGCGGTGGCCGCGGTGCGCAGCGCGGTGGCGTCGCCGACCGAGCGGGCCGGCAGCAGCACACCGTCGGAGCCGCGCTCCAGGACACCGAAGACGATCTCGGCCTCCTCGACGTCGGCGACCGCTGTGATGATCACGTTGTCGGTGGCCTGGTGCGCGGCGGCCAGGACGATCTCCAGCGGGATCTTGGTGGGGTCGCGGAACAGGATCACGCTCCACGGCTGCGTACGCGCCGCGACACACGCCTTGTCCAGGGTCTCCGCGTCGATCACCTCGACGAAGTGCCCGTATTGCACGTCGGTGCGGCTGCCGTACTCGTCCGGGACACCTTTGGTCACGTCCAGGAGCAGCAGGTCGACGTTCTCCAGCGACTCGGGGACGGCGTTGCCGTGCGGCAGCAGCACTCGTCTGACCGTCGGCGGCAGGCTCTGCAGGTCCGCCGGGTCGGCGGCGACGATGCCGTCGACGCGCTGGTGAATCGCCTCCTCGATGATCGCGGCCTTGGCGGCGGTGGTGTCGCGGATGTCCAGCCAGGACAACTTCACGGAACTCTCCTCAATACCGGGGACGCCGTCAGCGGGCGGCCGTCTGGAGCTCGCGCGGCGACGCCGCGACGGGCTGAGCGTGTACTCGATCCGCGACCGCCCTGGCGAGCAGGCCGGCATCGGGGGACTCAAAGATGTTGCGGCCCATCGCGAGGCCCGCGACCGGCGTGCCGAGCACCTCGTCGACGTGCGACAGCAGCACTGTGGTGTCGGCCAGCCGTGGCCCACCGGCGACGATCACCGGGATCGGGCAGCTGCGCACCACATCGCCCATCGTGTCGGCGGCGCCGGTGTACGGCAGTTTCACCACGTCCGCACCGAGGTCGGCGGCGAGCACGCCGGCGTGTGCCACCAGTTCGGGGTGGCGGGGGTTCTCGATGCGCGGGCCGCGCGGGTACATCATCGCCAGCAGCGGCATGTTCCAGCGGTCGCAGGACTCGGCGACCCGGGCCATGTCGGCGACCTGCCGGGCCTCGTCGTGTGAACCGATGTTGACGTGCACGCTGACCGCGTCGGCGCCGAGCCGTACCGCCTCTTCGACGCTGGCCACCAGATATTTGGCGTCCGGGTCCGGAGCATGCCGGGTGCTGGCGCTCAGGTGCACGATCAGGGCGATGCCGTGCAGGTGGTCCGGGTCGGCCGAGCGCAGGGCGCCCTTGTGCAGCACGACCGCGTCGATGCCGCTGCCGGCGAGCTGGGCCAGCAGCGCGCCGGCGCCGCCGGCCGTGCCGAGCGGGCCGTCGGATACGGAATGGTCCATCGGCACCACCAGCAGGCGGTCACCGCCGTGCCGGTACAGGCGGCGCAGGCGCATGCTGCGGCCGAAAGGCAGGTTCGCGGACAACGGGAGCCTCCTCGTGCGAAGCGGTCAGGACGGGACTGGGGTCGCCAGGTCGTAGTCGTCGTGGGCGAGGCCGAACTGCTCGTGGAGCACGGCCACCGCGTCGCCCACCGACGGCAGCGGCACGGTCACCGAGGTGCGCAGCTGGGTGGCCGACACCCAGCTGGTGGCGATGCCGGCCTGGTTGAGCGTGGTGAGCATCCGGGCAACGATCTCCGGACGGTTGAGCAGGCCGGTGCCGATCAGCGAGACCTTGCCGACCCCGGCGTCCACGTCCACCCGGCCGCCGGCCGGCGCCACCGCCGCTCGCAGCGGGCCGAGCAGCCGGTCCAGGTGGTCACGGCGCACGGTGAAACCCATCCGGAACTCGGGTTCGCCGCTTCCGGAACGGGCCACCAGGTCGACAGCGACCCCGCAGCGGCCGAGCGTGCCGAACACCTGCGCGGCTACGTCGGTACGCGCCTGCACCAGGACGCGGGCCACGGCCCGGTCGTGGGTGATCGCCAGGACCGCGCCGCGGTCCTCCAGCGATTCGGTACGCACGCTGAGCACGGTGGTGCCCGGCTCTGCGGTCTGCGAGCTGCGGACCTCGATGTCGACTCCGCTGAGTGCGGCCAGCTCGACGGCCCGGGAGTGCATGACGCCGGCGCCGCCGAAGGCCATCTCGGTCATCACGGCGGACGGCACCGACGGCAGCCGGCGGCTGTGCGGAACAAGCCGCGGATCGGCGGTGTAGATGCCGTCGACGTCGGTGTAGATCTCGCACCGGTCGGCGCCGAGTTCGGCCGCCACGGCGACCGCGGTCGTGTCCGAGCCGCCACGGCCCAGGGTGAGTACGTCGCCGTGCTCGTCGACCGCCTGAAATCCGGTGATGACCACGACCAGGCCGTCGGCGAGCAGGCTGCGCACGCGGCCGGTGTCGATCCCGGCGATCGTGCCGGTTCCGTGCCGCCCGGCGGCCCGGATCCCGGCCTGGGCCGCGGTCAGTGACGCGGCCGGGACGCCCTGGGCGGTCAGCGCCATCGCGAGCAGCGCCGCCGAGACGGTCTCGCCGGTGGCGAGCAGCTGGTCGAGTTCGCGGGCGGGCGGCGCCGGCGTTATCTGTTCGGTCAGGTGCAGCAGTTCGTCGGTGGTGTCACCGCGGGCGGAGACCACGACCACGACCGGCCGGCCCTGACCGGCGGTACGGGCGACGACACCGGCCACGTGCGCGATCTTCTCCACGGTCGCCAGTGACGACCCGCCGTACTTCTGCACGACAATCGGATCGGAATATTTCATAGCGCGTTCACCTGTCGCTCGATGAGCAGATTACCGAAGCGCATTCACCGTCCGGCAATGGCGACGCTAGCAGCGGTCTCGGGTACGCGTTACTACCCGTTCAAGTGGCGGAAGCTGGGGATACGCGCTTACGCGAATAGGTAGTTGTCTCTGCGGAATTGCTGAACAAGTGTCGAGTGGACGTCGCATTTACGCGCGCCGGAGGGACATTGAAGTGACACCCGACACATTCTCACCGGAAATGCCGCCAACAGCGGGAGAAACGGTAAGCGCGAACGGCCGGCACACCACGGCGGCCCTGCTCGACCAGCTGCTGGCGCCGCACCCGCCCGCTTTCGCCCTGCTGCACCGCCCGCACGCCGGCCCGGACGCGGTCGACGTCATCATCGGCACGGCGTTCGTGGTGGACCGGCTGGCCGACCTGCCGCTGCCCGGCGATCCGGGCAGCGATCTCGACGAACTGGTCGTGCTCGTGCCCTATCGGCAGATCGTCGAACGCGGTTTCACCGGCTACGACGACCGGGCGCCGCTGGTCGCGATCCGGCCGTCCGCCCGGGCCACCGTCTCCCGCGCGCGGCTGTGCGAGCTGCTGCCCGACGAGGAGGTACGCCTCGACGGCGGCGCCTTCGACCTCGACGACCAGGAGTACGCGGCGGCGGTACGCCGGGTGCTGACCGAGGAGATCGGCCGCGGCGAGGGCGCCAACTTCGTCCTCAAGCGGTCCTTCCTCGCCACCGTGCCGGACTTCTCGGTGCGTACGGCACTGGCGATGTTCCGCCGGCTGCTCTCCCGCGAGACCGGCGCGTACTGGACCTTCGCCGTGCACACCGGCGACCGTACGCTGATCGGCGCCTCCCCCGAGCTGCACGTCGGCGTGGACGACCGGCGGGTCCGGATGAACCCGATCAGCGGTACCTATCGATATCCGGCGGACGGCCCGTCCGTACCCGGCGCGTTGCGGTTCCTGGACGACCCCAAAGAGATCGACGAGCTGTACATGGTCCTCGACGAGGAACTCAAGATGATGGCGCGGATCTGCCCCGATGGCGGCCTGGTCCGCGGCCCGCACCTGACGCCGATGGCCCGGCTCGCGCACACCGCCTACTACATCGAGGGTGACAGCGACCGGGACCTGCGCGACATCCTGCGCGAGTCGCTGTTCGCGCCGACCGTGACCGGCAGCCCGGTGGAGAACGCCTACCGCGTCATCCACCGCCACGAGCGGCGCAGCCGCGGCTACTACAGCGGCGTGCTGGCTCATTTCTCCCGCGACAGCGCCGGCCTGCGCCGGCTCGACTCGTCCATCGTGATCCGCACCGCCGACATCGACCGTTACGGCCGGCTCGACCTCGCCGTCGGATCCACCCTGGTCCGGCACTCCGATCCGGCCGGTGAGGTCGCCGAGACCCACGGCAAGGCGGTCGGTGTGCTCAGCGTCTTCGACCGGGCGGCCGGGCACACCGCGGCCCCGGCGACCCCGCCCGCCTCGCTGGCCAGCGACCCGGGGATCCGTGCCGCCCTGGCCCGCCGCAACGACCGGCTGGCCCGGTTCTGGTTCGACCGCGACACCCCGGCCGGCGATCCCGCCCTGCTCGGCCGGCGGGTACTGCTCGTCGACGCCGAGGACACCTTCACCGCGATGCTCACCCAGCAACTGCGCGCCCTCGGACTGGTTGTCGAGCTGCGCGGCCACCGGCAGGTCAGCGCCGAGGAGGCCGCCTCCAGCGAGTACGACCTGCTGGTGGCCGGTCCCGGGCCGGGCGACCCGCGCGGCGACGACCCGAAGATCCGGACACTGCTCGACATCATCGAGGCGCGCCTGAACCGGCGCGCCCCACTGCTCGCCGTCTGCCTGAGCCACCAGGTGCTCTGCCGGCATCTGGGCCTGACCATCGTGCGCCGGTCACACCCGAACCAGGGTGTCCAGCAGGAGATCGACCTGTTCGGCGAGCGGGTCCGGGCCGGCTTCTACAACACGTACGCGGCCCGCAGCACCGGCGACGAGCTGGAGTTGCCGGCGCCGATCGGCACGGTACGGATCAGCCGCGATCCAGCCGGCGGTGAGGTGCACGCCCTCGGCGGCGAGCACTTCCGTTCCGTGCAGTTCCACCCGGAGTCGATCCTCACCCAGCACGGTGTCGCGATCCTCGCCGCGCAGCTGCGGCCGCTGCTGGCCGCACCGGGGCTGGCCGCACCGGGGCTGGCGCGATGAACGCCCGCGCCGTCGAGGTCGTCGACGTCCCGCTGCTCAACCCTTATCAGCCCGAGCCTGAGCCCGAGGCCACGCCCGCGCCGGACGCGGCCGCCCTCGACGAGCAGATGCGCCGGCTCGACCACGAGCTGTTGCAGCTGGTGCAGCGGCGTACCGAACTGGCCCGCCGCCTGGCCGAGCGGCGCGTCGCCGAGGGCGGCACCCGGTACGTGCACGAACACGAACTCGCGGTGGTCCGCCGGTACCGTTCGCTCGGTCCCGACGGGCCGGCCCTCGGGCTGCTCCTGCTGCGGATGGCGCGCTAGGGAAGGCGTACCGACTGGTGGTGCCGGAAGACGTCGCGCGGGTCCCACCGGGCCTTGGCACGTTGCAGTCTCGGATAGTTGCCCTTGTAGTAGAGCGTGGGCCAGCCGACGCCGGAGGTGTTCCACGCGGGGTCGCCCAGATCGGTGTCGGGGTAGTTGACGTAACAGCCGTCGGCGGTCTCGCCCGGCACCGGTACACCACCGGTGCCGGCGAACAATTCCCGGTACGTCCGGCGCACCCAGTCCACATTGGCCTCGTCGTCGGCGGCGCCGGCCCAGAACGACTGCACCAGCAGCTTGAGCACCGAGTCGCGCTGCGCGACAGCGGTGGCGTCCGGTGCGACCGCGTTGACCCGGCCGCCGTAGGAGAACAGCACCACCCCGGCCCTCGGGTTGGCGAAGGTCCCACCGGTGAGCTGCCGGTACAGCGTGCGGGCCTGCGCCGGCGAGAGCGAGCGCCGCAGAAAGGCCGACTTGTGGTCGGCCCGCTGGGTCGGGTCGGTGAGTGCCGGGGTGTTGGTGGCGACGTACGCGGTCGCGCGCAGCCACGGCCACCGTGCCGGCTCGGCGGCCGCCGTCATCGGCCCCAGGTCGCCCAGCGGCGCGGTCATCGGCTGCCGGTAACCGGCCGGGTCGTCGGCCACGCCGTCGAGCACCGCGGTCAGGAACCCGTCGAGCAGCGCGGCGGCGCCCGGCGCGGTGCCGTCGACCTGGACCAGCATGCCGGACCCACCGGCACTGCGGTGGTTGAGCGCGAGCACCGCGGAGAGTGCCTCGGCCGGTGAGCCCGGGGCACTGTGTAGCTCGTGCCAGCGCCCGAAGTTGGTGACCAGCCGCACGAAGCGCTGCTCGTCGAGAGCGGCCCAGTCCAGGCCGGCGCCGTGCAGCAGCACCGTCTGCGGCGGCTTCGGCAGATCCGGGCCCATCAGGTACCGGGTGACCACCCCGAAGTTACCGCCGCCGCCGCCGGTGTGCGCCCACCACAGGTCGCCGAGGGCGCCGCTGTCGTCACGGGTCGCCACCACGGCGCGGGCACGGCCGGCGGCGTCGACGGTGACGACCTCCACGCCGTACAGGTGGTCCACGGCCAGGCCGTGCCGCCGGGAGAGAAAGCCGTAGCCGCCACCGGCGATGTGCCCGCCCGCGCCGACCGAGTAACAGCTGCCGCCCGGGATGGTCACACCCCACCGGCGATAGAGGGTGCGGTACGCCTCCAGCAACGTGATGCCCGGCCCGATGGAGTACGCCGTGCCGTCGAAGCTGACCTGCGACAGCAGCGAGAGGTCGAGGATGACCCGGGTCTCCGGATTGCTGACGAAGTTCTCGTAACAGTGCCCGCCGCTGCGCACGGTGAGCCGGCGCCTCTCGTCGACGGCGTCCTGCACGGCACGGACCACCTGCGCGGTGGAGGACCCCAGCACGATCCGGTCCGGCCGGGCCGTCCACCGCTGGTTGTTACCGGTGGTCAGCTCCGGATAGCGCGGATCGCCGGGCAGCACCGTCACCGCCGGGCCGGGTGGCGCCGCGTTCGCCGCCCCACCGGCCAGGGCGGTTCCCGGCAGAGCGACGACGGCGGCCGTGGTGGTCGCGCCGACGAGCAGCCGGCGTCGTGGCACAGCAGTCATGAGACACCCCCGTGATCGACTTGAGTCGATGACGGTATTCGCCGGCGCGACCGCCCGAATCACGTGAATCAGGGATTCGCGCGGCCCGCCGCCCCGCCCTGCTCACCTGGCGCCGCCGGTGCGTCCTCGTCGGACGGCTCCCGGCTCGCCGCGCTGCGGCGCCACGGCAAGGAGCCCTCCAGCTCGATCTCCAGCGAAAAACTCAGGAACGTTCGCACCAGCACGAGGACGCCGAGGGTCAGCGTGCTCTGCAGAGTCCGCTCGACCGTGATGGTCAGCACGATGTCCGCGATGATCAAGATTTCGAGGCCCAGCAGGATGACCCGGCCGACGTCCTGCCGGGCACGCTTGTACGCGGCCCGCGGATTTCCCTTGCGCAGCGACACCGCGGCCGACACCAGCGCCAGCAGCGAGCCGGCCGCCAGGATGGTCGCGCCGGTGATCTCGAATCCGGTGACCACCCATTCCATGACCTCGTCATAACTCACTCTGGTTCCGCCCCCACGTGTGGATCGAGCACCTCCGCCGGTTCGCCCTCAATGCCCCCGGGCGACGCCCGGGGAAACGTGCTGTCACAGCAGCCCGCGCTCGCGTACCTCGGCGAGCCGCTCCGGTGGCAGGCACACGGTCAGGTTGCGTTCCAGGTCGACCAGCTCCAGGTCGACCGCGTACACCAGGAAGTCGTCGGTGACCGGCAGCGTGCCGGACCAGTCGCGACGATTGAGCCGAGCCGCAACCGCGCACATCAGCCGGCGGCCGATCTCGGACCCGGCGGCGGCATCGACGTCGTCAGCGTCGAGCAGAGTGAGTTCCTGCGCCACGAGCCGCAACGCCGCGATGTCGTCGAGGCCGGCGTCGGTGCTGGCCTCGAAATCCGCCGGCGACCAGGCCGCGTGCGCGTCGGCCGATCTGAGTTCGGCACGCTCGTCGGCGGTTGCCGCGTGGATCTCGAAGGAGAGCGGGCGCTGCCGGTAGTAGCTCAGCGCCAGGCAGGCGACCGGGCCGTCGACATCGAGCCGTTCCGCAGCGCCCAGAACCCGCGTGACGAAGGAGTCCTCGAGATCGCGGCACGCAACATCGAGATCGAAACCGGCCGGCGGCCGTTCGTAGCGCACCGCCGAGCGCCGGCCGATCACCTCGACCAGGCGCAGCAGGCCACGGTGATCATGCTCGGCCGTCAGCACGGAACGCGGGCGGCCGCCGTGCTCGATCTCGACACGGCTGATCCGCCCGCCGGTGTACTCGTACCGTTCCCGCCCTGAGCCACCGCGCGCGACCATCTCGGCCAAGCGCATCAACCCACCTTCACTTTCGTACGCGTGAAGGTAGATCGGGCCGTCCGCATCGAACTGCGCCGCCTCGACGAGCCCGTCGCCGTGGCGGACGAACGTCTCGGCGTGCAAGCGGCTGCGCAGGAAACCGCTGTACTCCTCGATCACCACCGTGCGGCCGCCGGCGTCGAACCCGATACGCAGCACGTCCCGCCCCACCGGCGGCCGGGCGTCCAGACGACGACCCGGTTTGAGCAGATCCCGCTCGAAATGCAGCGGGCGAAGATCGAGACCTGGCCAGGAGTACCAGTCCCAGCGCTCGACGCACGCGGTCGCCGCCTGCTTCCAGGAGTCGTACTCATCGGCAAGCCGGGCGAACCGCGCGGCGAGGTCAGCACCGTCAATGATCATCTGATCGTCTCCCCGGGCACCGATAACAATTTTTCGAGGGCATTCTTTCTCATTTTCCATTCAAATCTCTCGATATTGAAGACTCGGAGCCAGGCCGGGCGGGCCGATTCAGTTCCGGAACCGTGCTTTGTTGTCGAGATATTGACGCGCGGCAACATGGCGGTAACAATTCGACGGAGAGCGCTCTCTGGTCTGTTACCCGATTACTCCCGCCCCGCCACGCGTCTGTCCCCAATGGACGCTCGGCACCCCGTCCGACAGGCAGGAACATGACACCCCCGACAGTGACTTCTCCGCCGCCGCACCAACACCGACGCCGCGGGAAGGTCGTGCTCAGCGCCGTCCTCGCCGCAGCCCTCGGCATCACCGTCGCCTCGGTCGCCACCACCGCCAGCGCCGCGGACATCCCGGTGTCGCAGGGCAAGACGGCCACCGCCTCATCCGTCGAGAGCGCTGCCTTCCCCGCGTCCGCCGCGGTCGACGGCAACGCCGGCACACGCTGGTCCAGCACGTTCGCCGACCCGCAGTGGCTGCAGGTCGACCTGGGCAGCACGCAGACCATCAACCAGGTCGTGCTGAACTGGGAGGCCGCGTTCGCCTCGGCCTTCACCATCCAGACCTCGGCGAACGGCACCAGCTGGACGAACATCAGCCCGGTCACCGCGGGCCAGTCCGGCGTACAGACGCTGAATGTCTCCGGCAGCGGCCGGTACGTGCGGATGAACGGCACCACCCGGGCCACTCCGTACGGTTACTCGCTCTGGGAGTTCCAGGTCTTCGCGAACGGCGTGAACCCGTCGCCGTCGCCCAGCACGCCGTCACTTCCGACCTCGGACACCCCGGATCTGGGCCCGAACGTGCGGATCTTCGATCCGTCCACGTCGGCGGCGACCATCCAGACGGCAGTGGATCAGGCGTTCAACGCGCAGCTGCGCAGCCCGACCGCGCAGTTCGGAACCCAGCGCCACGTGTTCCTCTTCAAGCCCGGCACATATGGGCGGGTCTGGGCCAACGTCGGGTTCTACACGACGATCGCCGGTCTCGGTCTCAACCCCGACGACGTGACGATCAACGGTGCGGTCAACGTCGACTCCGGCTGGAACTACGGCGACGAGTCCAACGCGACGCAGAACTTCTGGCGCAGCATGGAGAACCTGTCGATCGTCCCCGAGGGCGGCACCAACCGGTGGGCCGTCTCGCAGGCGGCCCCGATGCGCCGGGTGCACATCAAGGGCAACCTGACCCTGGCACCGTCGAACCAGGACAACGGGCAGGGCTACTCCAGCGGCGGATACCTGGCCGACTCGGTGGTCGACGGCGTCGTCTCCTCCGGTTCCCAGCAGCAGTGGTACACCCGGGACAGCCGGATCGCGCGCTGGGACGGCGGCGTCTGGAACATGGTCTACTCCGGCGTCCAGGGCGCCCCGGCCAACGCATTCCCGAACCCGCCGCACACCACGCTGGCCACCACGCCCGTCACCAGGGAAAAGCCCTTCCTGTACGTCGACAGCGCCGGCCTGTACCGCGTCTTCGTGCCCGCTCTGCGGCGCAACTCGGCGGGCGCCAACTGGCCGAACACCGCCGGCACCTCGATCCCGATGCGGGAGTTCTACGTCGCCAAGCCCGGTGACAGCGCCGCCCGGATCAACTCCGCGCTGGCCCAGGGCCTGAACCTGTTCTTCACCCCGGGCACGTACTCGCTCAACGAGACCCTCCGGGTCACCCGGCCCAACACCGTGGTGACCGGCATCGGCTTCCCGACCCTGATCCCGAACAACGGGGTCGAGGCCCTGAACGTCGCCGACGTCGACGGGGTCAAGGTCAGCGGCCTGACCTTCGACGCCGGTACCACGAACAGCCCGACGCTGATGAGCATCGGACAGCCCGGCGTGCACACCGACCACGCCGCGAACCCGATCAGCCTGCAGGACGTCTTCTTCCGGATCGGCAGCAGCGTCCAGGGCAAGGCCACCACCACCCTCGCGGTGCACAGCGACGACACGCTGATCGACCACATCTGGGCCTGGCGTGCCGACCACGGCGGCGCACCGACCGGCTGGACGGTCAACACCGGCGACACCGGCGTCATCGTGAACGGTGACGACGTCCTGGCCACCGGCCTGTTCGTCGAGCACTACCAGAAGTACGAGGTGATCTGGAACGGCAACCGCGGGAAGACGATCTTCTTCCAGAACGAGAAGCCGTACGACGTACCCAACCAGGCGGCCTGGATCGGTCCTCGCGGAAACGGGTACGCCGCCTACAAGGTCGCCGACAACGTCACCGACCACGAGCTGTGGGGCGGCGGCTCGTACGCCTACTTCAACGTCAACCCCAGCGTCCGGGTGGACCGGGCCTTCGAGGTCCCGAACCGGGCCGGGGTCCGGCTCCGCAGCGTCCTGACCGTCTCCCTCGGTGACGTCGGCACCATCGCCAACGTCGTCAACGACACCGGCGGCGCCGTCCCCAACCCGGCCGGCAACACCACGCCGCGCAACGTGGTGGCGTACCCCTGATCCACACGCATCACCGCGAACCTGCGTGAACCCGGCGGCCACCAGTGCACCCCGCGCTGGCGGCCGCTTCACGCGTACCCAAGTCAGGTGTTGATCGAGGACGGGACCCAGTCGTCGCAGGTCACCGTCATCGTGACCTGGGTCCTGCCGTGCTGGAACAACACCGCCGGTGCGGGCCCCGCTTCCCTGTCACCCTCGCTGATCTTGTACGGCTTGATGGCCGTCCACGACAGGATCTGCGCGGTGCCGGCCTCCGGGCAGACGGCCCGGACGGAGCCGGCGGCGGACGACAGGGTGCGTTCCACCGGCTGCACTGCCGCCGCCGTCGTGGTGACCACCGGCTCGGGGCTGCGGGTTCTCGTGGTGGGCGGGTTCGCCTTACTGGTCCGGGCGGTCCGGGCGGGGTCGGCGACGACCGGCTTGGCGCTGTTCGGCGCCCTCGGTACGTCGGCAGCCCTACCCGGCGACGCGGATCCTGGACTCGTTGGCGGCGCTGATGCGGCTGCCTGTTGATCCGAAGGACGCATCAGCCACGACGCCGCACCGGCGGCCACGAGCACCACCGCGGCGGCCAGCGCGTAGACCGCGGGAATCTTCCTCGCGCCCGACCGCGCCTCAAAGCTGGGGAGGGTGTCATCGTCCGAGCCCTGCGGCCGGATCAGGACGGACGGCTCCGGAGCGATCGACCCCGGCGCCGCGACGGTGGCAGGCTCGTCAGTGATGATATGCATCCCGGCGCCGCGAGCGAGCAGCGATGCCACCTCGCGGGCGCTCGGGCGCTGTGCCGGATCCTTGTTCAGGCAGCGGTTGCACAGGTCTGTCACGTCATCGGGCACCTGGAACATCGGCAGCAGCGGTGCCGGCTCCAGATAGACGTGCGCCGTCAGCATCTGCGTGCTCGTCTCACCGGTCCACGGCGAGTGACCGGCGAGCAGCCGGTAGAGCACCACGCCGAGGGCGTACACGTCCGACGCCGGCTCCACCGCATCGTGCAGGAGCCGCTCGGGCGCCAGGTACGCCGGCGTGCCGAACACCTCGAACTCGCCCATGCTCAGCTTCGGCGGCCGGATCGCGGCGGCGATGCCGAAGTCGACCACCTTGGCGCCGGTCGGCGCCAGCATCACGTTGCCCGGTTTGATATCGCGATGTGCCAGGCCTTCGGCGTGTGCGGCAGCCAGGGCCGCGGCAATCTCCGCGCACACCCGCATCGCGTACCGGGGCAGCACCGGGCCGCCCCTCAGCCTCTGATGAAGCGATCCGCCACGGATCAACTCCATCACGACGTACGCGATCACGGCACCGTCGACGTCGGCTTCACCGTAGTCGTAGACCTGGGCGATGTTCGGGTGGGAGAGAGCGGCAGCGGCCCGCGCCTCGTGGAGGACCCGCATCCGCGACTGCGGGTCGTCGGCGTAATGGGCGGCCAGGACCTTCACCGCGACCGGGCGGGCCAGCACGCTGTCGAACGCCCGCCACACCACGGCCATCCCCCCGGCGCCGACCTGGGAGATCAGCCGATAGCGCCCGCCGAGCACCCGGCCGGCGCCGGTGCCGCCGCTCTCGCCGCTGGACCTCCAGTCACCATTCACCACCGGGAGTCTGCCGTGGACCATCGAAGTTCGCATCCCCACGCAGGCGAACCTCGAAGCGGCAGCCTCCGGCGACATTGCGGACCAGCACCTGCCCGCCGTGTGCCTGCACCAGGCCGTGCACGATGGCCAGGCCCAGCCCGCCGCCGCCGCCGCTGCTCTGCGGGGTTCGGGCCCGGCTGCCCCGGAACGCCACGTCGAAGACTCGCGGCAGATCCTCGTCCGGGATGCCGCCGCAGGCGTCGCGTACCGCGAACCAGACCTGCCGGCCGTCGTGGCCGGCGTCGATCCTGACCACACCGTCCTGTGGGGTATGACGCACCGCGTTGACCAGCAGGTTGCCGACGATCCGGTTGAGTTGCGCCGCGTCAGCGGTGACCACCGGCCACCCGCCGTCCCCGGCGGTCACCGCGACTCGCCGGCCGTCAGCCAGCGGGGTCACGGCAGCGACGGCGTCCGAGACCAGGTCACCCAGTGACAGCGGCGCCAGGCTCAGCCGTAAGGCCCCGGCATGAATCCGCGACAGCTCGAACAGATCGTCGACCAGGGCGCTCATCCGATCGGTCTCGGCCTCGATCCGGTGGTGGTACTCGGCCACCATCTCCGGGCCGGCGACCACACCGTCCTGCAACGCCTCGGTCATCGCGCGCAGGCCGGCCAGCGGCGTACGCAGATCGTGCGACACCCAGGCGACCAGGTCCCGGCGGCCGGCCTCCATCCGTCGTTCCTGCTCGCGCGCCTGCACGGCCCACACCGCCGCGGCGGCCAGCCTGCGGCCGAAGACGAAACCGAGCGTCAGGCTCACCACCGTCGACGCCACCACGGTGACCAGTACCACCTGCAGGTCATGGCCGGACAGAAACATCGCCTGGGCCACCGCGACCACCCCGGCGACGACGGCGGCGACCGTGACGGCCAGCAGGACGCACACGTGCACGGTGATCGATCTTCCACGCACCAGCCGCATCACACCGGCGCCGAGCAGCCCGACCACCGCGCCCGCGGCCAGGGCATAACCGGCGATCAACACGATGTCACGCATGGGCAACCGGCTCGTATCGGTAGCCAACACCCCAGACCGTCACGAGCCTCATGGGTACGGAGGGGTCGCGCTCGATCTTCTCCCGCAGCCGCCGCACATGCACTGTCACTGTCGACTGATCGCCGAACTGCCAGCCCCACACCCGGTCGAGCAGTTCGGTGCGGGAGAAGACCCGCACCGGGTGACGCATGAGGAACTCCAACAGGTCGAACTCGCGGACTGTCAGCGGCAGCGGACGGCCGGCGAGCTCAGCGGTCCGCCGGCCGGTGTCGGCGACGAGGTCCCCGTCGATCAGCACCTGGGGAGCAGGCGGCGCTGCCTGGGTGGCGCGGCGCAGCACCGAACGCACGCGCAGGACGAGTTCACGAGGGCTGAAGGGTTTGGTGACGTAGTCGTCAGCACCCACCTCCAGCCCCAGTACCCGATCGCTCTCCTCCCCCAGCGCGGTCAGCATGACGACCGGGAGGCCGGGCTGGGTGCGCCGCAGACGCCGGCACACCTCAAGCCCGCCGAGCCCACCGAGCATCAGGTCGAGTACCACCAGGTCGGGCCGCTCGGCATCGACCGCGGCCAGCGCGGACGGACCGTCGGCGGCCAGCCGTACCCGGCAGCCGTCCTGCTCCAGGTAACGGCGTACGACGTCGCTGACGGTCGGGTCGTCATCGACGACGAGCACCCGGTGGTTCACGAAGGCAGGTTAACCAGATACCCGCCGATGGCGCGGCCCCGTGAGCACCTGAGGAGCCGCCGCTACCGCGCGGTGAACGTGCACCACGGCGACCATCCGGACACCGCCGGTCCATCCTCGGCGCGTACCCGGAACTGGTAGGAGCCGCCGGCGCTGAACGATCCGGCGGGGACGCTCACCCCGTACGGATTGCCGACCGCCACCAGCGTCGCCAGCCCCGGGCGAGCGATCTCGAACCGGGCCACCACGTTGGGGGCCGGTGATTCCCAGCCGATGGTCGCCGCGAAAGTGGGCGCGATCGTGGCGACGACGACCGGGACGACACCCGAGTCGCAGGACTGGAAGCCGCTGTAGGAGTCGGCCGACACCCGCAGGTCCGTCGGTGTCGCCGGGGCGGCGACGGTGCCGGTCTCCACAGTGAACGAACACCACGGCAGCCAGCCGGAGGCCTTGCCGCCGTCCACGGCCCGCACCCGGAACCGGTATTCGCCGTCGGTGAGTGTGCCGGCCGGCACCTGGTACCTGGCGGCCGGCGAGCTGTCGAACCGCACCGTGGCCCGGGCGATCACCGGCTGCCCGGCCGGGGCCACCTCGTACGCCGCCTGCAGATCGGGACGGCCGGTGTTCCAGGCCGGCGCGCCGCTGCTCACCCCGAGGATGGGGGTCAGCGTCCGGGACACCGGCTTGCCGGCACTGCAGAACTGCGGCGCGGTCACCGCGTCCGAGGTCAGGAAGGGCTCGACGGGCGCGTGCGGCCGGGTCTGCGCGGCAGCCGCCGGCGCACCCCCGGCCAGTACGGATCCCAGCGCGACGACGGTGACGATCACAGCCGCCGGCTGCTTGCGCCGGCGGACAAAGCTGCGAATGAATGCCATGGTTCGATTCCACACATGGATCACCGTCACGGCAGCCTCAGAGGCCATGCCGTAAGCAAGCGGTAAGAACTGGCGTCGGCATCGTCGGCGAGGCCGGCCTTCTCGTCCTGCCCGGAGCCCTGTTCCTCGCGATCACCGCGGTCGCGGCGTCGTGGTCGATGCCGCACGTCCTCGCCGGCGGATCGCCGCGATCTGTAGACGGAACGTTCTACCCGCTAAGATGGCCGCATGACGCGCGGCGCAACCGACACCCGGCCGTCCGAAGCCCGGGACAGGCTTCTCGGCACGGCTACCCGGATCTTCTACGCCGACGGCATCCACTCCGTCGGCGTCGATCGGATCATCGCCGAGGCCACGGTGACCCGGGCGACCTTCTACCGGCACTTCCCCAGCAAGGACGACCTCGTGGTCGCCTACCTGCTGGGGGTGCACCAGATGGATCGCGCCGCCCTCACCGCGGCCATCGCCGGCAACGCGACGCCGGCCGGCGCGCTCACCGCGATCGCGGAGGCCATCGCCGCGAACATCCAGTCGCCGGGGTTCCGTGGATGCGCTTTCCTTAATGCCGCCGCGGAGTTCCCCGGCGCCGGCCACCCCGTGCACGAGCAGGTCATCGCGCACCGGCAGTGGTTCCTGGACACGCTGACGACGTTGATGGCGCAGCTCGCCGACGGTTCGTCCGACGCCGCCGCACGTCACTTCGTCATGCTGCGCGACGGGGCCATGGCGGCCGGCTGCCTGTTCGACCCCACGCTGGTGGTCGAGACCTTCCTGCGCGGCGTCGAGGGCCTGGTCCGGATCCACAGCCGGCGCGAGCCGGTTGACGCCGATTGACGCCGGCTGAAGCTCCGGCGCGCGTCCGGTCAGCGGCCGCAGTCTCCAGCAGCCGCAGCCACACCTCGCTGACCGTCGGGAAAGCGGGCACGGCGCGCCAGAGCCGGTCGATCGGGACCTCGCCGACGATGGCGATCGTGGCCGCGTGGACGTGTTCCGCATGTCAGTTTCCCGGTGCGGCACGACCGAGCCGGATGGCGGCGATGAGGAAGAAGACGGCGCCCGGGATGGCGTAACCCACCGCATTGGTCAGCACCGGATCGGTCGCTGAGGCAGCCGCGTAGAACGACGAACCGGCGAGCACGGAGAGACCACCGCTGAAGATCATTGGCCAGTGGCCGCCCATCGTGCGACGGGTCACGCCGACAACGAGCTGGACCAGACCGGCCACGATCGCCCAGACGCCCCACACCCGCAGCATCGCCGGCACGCCGGAGGAGCCGGCCACCGCGAGACCGGCGGCGGCGAGCGAGCTGACCGCTATGTTCACGTACAGCAGCACCGGTGACCCGGAGGCCCGGGAAGCCCGGGCGTCGATGACGGCGGCGGCCACGTCGACCAGCGGGTAGATCACGAACAGCGTGGTGGTGAGCGCGTTGAGTTCGCCGGCGACGGCGAACGTCACGCCGGCCCAGACGAAGGCGAAGGCGGCCCGCGCGAAGTACAGCCTCCGCAGAGCGCCCGCCGTCGTCGAGATACCGGAGGCGGCAACGGTAGTCATGGCGATTCCCTCATGGTAGAACGATCGTTCTGTCGCTCTCCACGATGACGACCCAACCGCGCCACGTCAAGACCGATCGTTCTATCTTTTCGAGGTGAGGGTCGGCGACTGCGGATCCGGCAGCGAGGCCGCACCGGAAATCATGTCGGCAGCGAGCTCGGAGAGCTTGCGGTTGGTGTTGCGGGCGTGACTGCGCATCCGCTGGAAAGCCTCGTCCGGATCGATCCCATGACGTTCGGCGAGCAGACCCTTCGCCTGTTCGATGTTGAGCCGGGTGGTGAACGCCGTCTGCAACTGCTCGGCAAGCGTGCGGTGGATGTTGACGGCCCGGTGTTGCAGCAACGCGATGGCGGCCACGTCAGCGAGAGCCCGGGCGAGTTTCCGGTGGGCCGTACTGAGCGGATCGGGACTGCGACTGAACAGGTTGATGACGCCGATGACCTGTCCGCGTAACCGCATCGGGGTGGCGTGCGCGGACCGGTACCCGTCGCGGTGGGCACGGGCGGCGAACAAACTCCACCGAGGGTCGTGGGTGGCGAGGTGGCAGTGCTCGACAGCCTCGCCGGTGCGGTAGGCCGTGAGACACGGCCCTTGGTCACCGTCGATCTCGAAGAGCTCCAGCAGCCGGGCCGTCTCGTCGGAGGACGCGAGCAGCCGCATCCGGCCGTCCTCGTCGGCCAGCATCACCCCGGCGCCGTCCACTCCGAGCAGATTGATGCAGTAACTGGTGAGCTCGTGCAGGAAGTCCGGCAGGCCGAAGTCCTCCACGAGGGTGTCGGCCAGGAAGACGAAGGCTTCGGCCACCAGCTGCTCCCGTGGCGCCCGGCTGGTCATGAGCCCTGCTGACGGTCGAAACGCATCATGCCGGCGAGGATCTCGGCGGTTCCGCACCTTCAACCAACGGTCGGATCCACCGCCGCACGGGCCTCGTCCATCGTGGCGTACAACGGCAGCCGGCCCGCACCGATGCGCTGCAACCGGGTCCGCAGAACCGTCCCGGCAGGCTGGCACAGGACCAGCCGGACAGGCGGGCGAAGGACGCTGGCGGCACGCCGCGCCGCCAGCAACAGCGGCAAACTGGCGGCGTCATCGCGCGGCAGAGTCGTACCCGAAAGATGTGCTGACATGACAGTGCCTTTCCAGGGCGTCACCCGTCCAGCCGCGAAAGCGGAACTGGACGGCCGCACACGGCGCGACAACCCGCGGAAGTAAAGCCACCACTGATCCCCCACGACATCACACACCCGGCGCGAACTTGAAGGCGCTACCAGGGGTCTGGGGCAGCACGGTGACACGCCACCGCGCTCCCATCATAAAGGTAGCCATTCCCGCAGGGGCGTCTTGTCGCCCATTTAGGAACTCAGGCGGGCCGGTCACCCGTTCCACCCGTCGTGGGAGCGACGGCCTGCTGATGACCACCGGGACGCGCCGTCCCGGCACTGTCCGCGATGCTGGCCCGGGCGGCCGCGGCCACGGCCTCGGCGGTGATGCCGAACTCCCGATAGAGCCGCCGATAATCGGCGGACGCACCGAAATGTTCGAGGCTGACGATCCGGCCGGCGTCGCCGACGATCTCCCGCCAGCCCTGGCCGATCCCGGCCTCGACACTGACCCGGGCACGCACGGCCGGCGGCAGCACCTCGTCGCGGTACTCCAGCGGCTGACCGGCGAACCACTCCAGACAGGGCAGCGACACCACCCGAACCGACATGCCCTCGGCGACGAGCAGGGTCCTGGCGTCCAGGGCGATCTGCACCTCGGAACCGGTGGCGATCAGGATGACGTCAGGCGTGATCGCGCCACCGGCCAGCACGTATCCACCACGGGACACGCCTTCCGCTGAGGCGTACCCATCCTGGCCTCGATCGAGCACTGGAAGATTTTGCCTGGTCAGAACGAGGCCGGCAGGCCGGTCGTGATGCTCCAGGATGGTGCGCCAGCAGACCGCTGTCTCGTTGGCGTCTCCCGGGCGGACCACGTCCAGACCCGGAACGGCACGCAACGCGGCCAGGTGTTCGACAGGCTGATGGGTGGGTCCGTCCTCACCAAGACCGATCGAGTCGTGCGTCCAGACGTAGGTCGCCGGCAGCTGCATCAGCGCCGCCAGCCGCACGGCCGGTCGCATGTAGTCGCTGAACACCAGGAACGTGCCGCCATAGGGCCGGGTCAGGCTCTGCAGGGCGATCCCGTTGAGGATCGCACCCATCGCGTGCTCGCGAATCCCGAAATGCAGGGTCCGCCCATAGGGCCCGCCGGCCCAGTCCTTTGTCTGCCGGTCGGCGGGAATGAACGACGGCTCCCCCGCCATTGTCGTGTTGTTGCTCTCCGCAAGATCCGCTGAGCCACCCCACAGCTCCGGCAGGACCGCCGCGAGCTTGCTGAGGATCTTTCCGGACGCAGCTCGCGTCGCCATTCCCTTCGGGTCCGGCTCGAAGCTGGGCAGCGCTTTCTCCCACCCCGCGGGCAGAGCCCGCGTCAGAAGCCGGTCCAGCAGGGCGGCCCGGTCCGGGTTCGCGGTGCGCCAGGCCCCAAATTCCAGATCCCACTGCTTGTGTACGCCCGAAGCACGCGCGCCCACCTCCCGGGTGTGTGCGAGCACCTCCTCCGGCACGGCGAAGCCGGCCGCCGGGTCGAAGCCGAGCAGCTGTTTGGTGGCGGCGATCTCGTCGGCCCCGAGCGCGGACCCGTGCGCCTTGCCGGTGTTCTGCTTGGCCGGCGCCGGCCAGCCGATGATCGTCCGCAGCAGGATCAGCGACGGGCGCCCGGTCTCCGCCTTGGCGGCCTCGGTCGCGGCGAGCAGCGCGTCGATGTCCTCGACGTAGGCTCCGGTGCTGGTCCAGTCGACGGTCTGCACGTGCCACCCGTAAGCGGCGTAGCGTGCGGCGACGTCCTCGCTGAACGAGATGCCGGTGTCGTCCTCGATCGAGATGTGGTTGGAGTCGTAGAACAGCACCAGGTTGCCCAGCTGCTGGTGACCGGCGAGCGAGCTGGCCTCCGCCGTGACGCCTTCCATCAGATCGCCGTCGGACGCGACCACGTAAACATGATGGTCGAACGGGCTCTGGCCGGCAGCGGCGTCCGGGTCGAGCAGGCCGCGCTCGCGGCGTGCCGCGAGCGCCATGCCGACGGCGCTGGCGAGGCCCTGGCCGAGCGGTCCGGTGGTGATCTCCACACCACGGGTGTGCCGGTACTCGGGATGACCGGGCGTCGCCGATCCCCAGGTGCGCAGCGCCTGCAGGTCGCTGAGTTCCAAGCCGTAACCGCTGAGGTAGAGCTGAACGTAGAGGGTCAGGCTGGAGTGCCCGCAGGACAGCACGAACCGGTCCCGGCCGAGCCACTGGTCGTCGGCCGGATCGTGCCGCATCACATTCTGGAACAGCAGATACGCCAGCGGCGCCAAACTCATCGCGGTGCCGGGATGGCCGTTGCCGACCTTCTGCACCGCGTCGGCGGCGAGCAACCGGGCGGTGTCGACAGCGCGAACATCGACGTCGGTCCAGCCGGCAGCCCCGGCGACAGGCGCCGCCACGGTACGGCCGGCGCTCGGGTCAGGTGCTGCGTTCATGGCGTGCCTCCTCGAACGGTGGCCGACGCGGTCCGCTGCCCGGCCGGAACCGGCGGCGGAGACGTGGTCGAGCTGACGAGCGAGGCCGCGAAGTCTGGACGGCCCATCACCGGCTGCGGGGGTCCCGCCGCGATGATGTCTATCTTGGCGTCTCTGTGCCCCTCATCCGCGGCGGCAAACCACCATCTCTCGAACCGCCGACCGAGCCGGAAGTCCGTTGGCAGCGCGAGAGCTCACCGGGTCATCGGCAGACGGCACCCTGGTCGGCGGGCTGGACCAGTTTGGCGTATTTGGCCAGCACGCCGCGGGTGTATACCGGTTCCGGCGCGTGCCAGCCGGCCCGGCGCGCGGTCAGTTCGGCCTCGTCGACCAGGACGTCGAGGGTGCCGCCGGCAATGTCGGCTCGCACCACGTCGCCGTCGCGGACCAGGGCGATCGGGCCACCGTCGGCCGCCTCAGGAGCGATGTGCCCGATGCAGAGGCCGGTGGTGCCGCCGGAGAACCTGCCGTCCGTGATCAGCAGAACGTCCTTGCCCAGCCCGGCGCCCTTGATGGCGGCGGTGATGGCGAGCATCTCGCGCATGCCCGGCCCGCCCTTGGGGCCCTCGTAACGGATCACCACGACGTCACCGGCCTTGATCGTGCCGTCCTCGAGGGCGTCCATGGCGGGCCGTTCGCGGTCGAAGACGCGTGCGGTGCCCTCGAAGACCGCGGCGTCGAACCCGGCCGACTTCACGACGGCGCCGCGTGGGGCCAGCGAGCCGTGCAGGATGGTGATGCCCCCGGTGGGATGCAGCGGTTCGGTGAGTTTACGGATGACGCTGCCGTCAGCCGGCGGCGCTTTGAGTTCGGCGAGGTTCTGCGCCATCGTGCGGCCGGTCACGGTCAGTGCGTCGCCGTGCAGCAGCCCGGCGTCCAGCAGCGCCTGCAGGACGACCGGGATACCGCCGATGCGGTCGACATCGGTCATCACATGCCGGCCGAACGGCTTGAGGTCACCCAGATGCGGCACCCGCGCGCCGACCCGGGCGAAGTCGTCGAGGCTGAGGCCGACATCGGCCTCGTGGGCGATGGCGAGCAGATGCAGCACCGCGTTCGTCGACCCGCCCAGCGCCATCACGACGGCGATGGCGTTCTCGAACGCCGGCTTGGTGAGGATGTCGCGGGCGGTGATGCCCTGCCGCAGCAGGTTGACGACCGCTTCGCCGGAGGCGCGGGCGTACCCGTCACGGCGTGCGTCCACCGCCGGCGGGGCGGCCGAGCCGGGCAGTGACATGCCGAGGGCCTCGGCCGCACTGGCCATCGTGTTCGCGGTGTACATGCCGCCGCAGGCGCCCTCGCCGGGGCAGACCGCGCGTTCGATGGCGTCCACGTCCTCGCGTGACAGCAGACCGCGGGCGCAGGCGCCGACCGCCTCGAAGGCATCGATCAGGGTGACCTCGCGATCCGAGCCGTCGGACATCCGGGCACGTCCCGGCAGGGTGGAACCGGCGTACAGGAACACCGACGCCAGATCCAGCCGGGCGGCGGCCATCAGCATGCCCGGCAACGACTTGTCGCAGCCGGCGAGCAGGACCGAACCGTCGAGCCGCTCGGCGCCGAACACCGTCTCCACCGAATCGGCGATCACTTCCCGCGAGACGAGCGAGAAATGCATTCCCTCATGGCCCATCGAGATGCCGTCGGAGACGGAGATCGTGCCGAACTGCATCGGGAACCCGCCGGCGCTCCGGACGCCGTCCTTGGCCGCCTTCGCGAGCCGGTCGAGCGACAGGTTGCAGGGCGTGATCTCGTTCCAGGACGAGGCGATCCCGATCTGGGACTTGGCGAAGTCCTCGTCGCGCATGCCCACCGCGCGCAGCATCCCCCGGGCCGCGGTCGCCTCCAGCCCATCGGTGACGTCCCGGCTCCGGGGCTTCATGTCGATGTCGGCCACAGCCCGTCTCCTCGCTCGTAGGGAACTCGAAGGGAACTCCCAGGGAATCGATGCCAAGCCTGCCAGGAGCCGGCCTCCGGCGGCCCGGAAACCCCAGCACGACACGATCGGGTGGATCCGTGTTGAAACCTCCCCGCCAGGGGTAGACGTGCGCATCGACCGCAGACCTGGGGGAGAATCGATGCAGCATGCGGCCTTCGAATACCTTGCCGCGCGGGACGTCGACGAGGTGCTGGAAGCCCTGGCACGTGGGGACGCCTCGGTCCTCGCCGGCGGGCAGAGCCTGATTCTCGACCTGAAGAACAAGGACGCCTGCCCGGGCCGTGTCGTCGACATCAACCGCGTCGCCGGGCTCGACACCCTGATCGAGAAGGACGGGTACCTGCGCGTGGGGCCGCTCGTCCGGCATCGGACGTTCGAGTCCGAGGCGGTCGGCGGCGCGCTCGGCAGCATGCTGCGCGTCATCGTGCGCCACATCGGACACCCACCCATCCGGGCACGGGGAACGATGCTCGGCAGCCTCGCCTACGCGCACCCGGCCGCGGAATGGCCGGTCATGGCGGTCACCCTCGGCGCGCAGCTGATCCTGACCGGGCCGCACGGAATCCGGACGGTGCCGGCTCAGGAGTTCTTCACCGGGCCGTACAGCACGATCCTCCGGATCGACGAACTGCTCACCGAGGCGCGCCTGCCGCTTCTTCCCGACAGCACGGGTACGGGATATGCCGAGGACCGCCGCACCACCATCTATCCGCAGGCAGCCGCAATGGCGGCGATCACGGTGACCGACGGCCTGATCAGTGCGGCAGCGATCGGCCTGGTCAACGCCGGCCCCTGCCCGGTACGGGCCCGAGCCGCCGAGAACACGCTGCTCGGCGGGCCGTTCTCGGACTCGGCGATCATCGCGGCGGCGGAAGCGGCCGCGGACGTCGACGCCAGCCTCGGCACACCGGCCGCCGCGGACCGGCGCGCGATCCGGGTGCAGACCCGCCGGGCACTCAGCCAGGCCCGCGAGGGGATGTGACCGGGTGCTCGTGACGGTGACCATCGACGCGGACCGCCGGGAGTTCGACATCGATCCGCGACTCACCCTCGCCGACCTGGTACGCGGCGGTCCGGCCTGCCCGGACGGAACCTGCGGCGCCTGCACGGTACTGCTCGACGGCGACGAGATCCGCTCCTGCCTGATCCTGGCCGTCCAATGCCACGGCGCTCACGTGCGCGCGCTCCCCGGCGAATGATCTTCCAAGGAGGGGATCGCCTGGTTCGGTCACCACGCGGCCGCCGATGATATTTGCTGACAGGGTGACAATCGATGCCGGAGCCGGAGCCGGAAGGTCAGGCCCTCGCCGCTGGTGGGCGGACCTGTCGGTGCTGGGCAAAGTGCTCTGCGCGGTGATCCTCGCGGCGGGCGCCGCTGTGGCCGCGGGCGTTGTCGGGATGCTCGAATTGCGGGCCGTCGATGAGAGCGGCGGCGGCATCTACGAACGCAACCTGCTGCCGATCGACATCCTCGGGAAGGTCGACGGCGACGTCAACGAGATCCGGGCGACCGTCCTGCGACATGTCGTCTCCAGCGACGCGGCCGTGGAGGACGAGCGGGAACAGGAGATCACCGGCTTCCGGGACGAACTCGACGAGCGGTGGGCCGAGTACACGGCCGACGCGGGCTCCGCGCAGGAGGAGGACGCCCGGTCGCGGTTCCGTACCGCGCTGGACGCGATGTACACCGTGATGGACGACGAACTGCTGCCGCTGAGCCGGGCCAACGACACGGCCCGGGCCGTAGCGGTGGAGTCACAGCGCTTCGACCCTGCCTTCGACCAGGTCGGCGAGGCGCTGACCGAGCTCAGCGGGATCGAGACAGCACAGGCCACCACCAGCGCCTCCGAGGCAGAGGCGACGTATCGCGACGGCCGTACCATCCTGATGGTCATTCTGGTCTTCGCCCTGCTGGCCGTCGGTGTCGGCGTCCTGGTGGCGCGATCGGTCAGCAGGCCTCTCGTGCACGTCGTAGGGGTTCTGCGCCGCGTCGAGGACGGTGATCTCACCGTGACGGCGGATGCGCGTTCTCGTGACGAAACCGGCCAGATCGCGGCAGCGCTGAACGCCACGACGGCCCGGCTGCGCGAGATCATCGGCGGGCGGATGGCGCAGACCGCGGTCAGCCTCGCCGCCGCAGCCGATCAGTTGTCGGCGGTCAGCGCTCAGTTGCAGTCCAGCGCCGGGGACGTCGCGAACCGTGCCAGCACGGCGACCCGGGCGACCCAGGACGTGGACACCGGTGTTCAGGCCATCGCGGCCGGAGCCGAGCAGATGAGTGTCTCGATCACCGAGATCGCGGCGAACGCGGGATTCGCCGCGCAGGTGGCGCAGAAGGCGATGGTCGTCGCGCAGCGCACCAGCGGGCAGGTCGCCGACCTCGGTGTCGCCAGCGCCGAGATCGGCGAGGTGGTCGAGCTGATCACCACGATCGCTGAGCAGACGAATCTGCTGGCACTCAACGCCACCATCGAAGCGGCCCGGGCCGGTGAACTGGGTAAGGGCTTCGCGGTCGTAGCGGGCGAGGTCAAGGAGCTGTCGCAGCAGACCGCGCAGGCCACCGAGCAGATCACCAGCCGCATCGACGCGATCCAGCTTTCGAGCGCGTCCGCCACGGCGTCGATCGAGGAGATCAGTACGGTCATCGTGCAGATCAGCGACTACACCACGACGATCGCGTCCGCCGTCGAGGAGCAGACCGCCACGACAGCCGAGATGAGCCGGTCGGTGACGGATGCGGCCGGTAACAGCAGTGATGTCGCGCGTACCGTGGCCGCCGTGGCCGACGTCGCGGCCGCCACCGCTGACGGTGCGGCGACCACCCAGCAGGCCGCGACCGATCTGAGCCGGCTCGCCGGCGACCTCACCTCGATCGTCGGCAGCTTCCGGCACTGAAACCGACCGCTGCCCGCCACCGGCGTTCTGCTCGCCTCGGTCAGAGAAGTTCGAGCAGCTTGGCCTTCTTCTGCGCGAACTCGTCCTCGGTGAGAATGCCGGCATCGCGGAGTGAGGCGAGCTTCGTGAGCTGCTCGACGACATCCGGCTGAGCAGCGATCGCGGCCGGCGGCGCGGGCTTGCCTCGCTGGAGTACCGAGGAGGCGAGGTCCAGAATCTTGTCGGTCACGCCCACTTGCGCGGCGACGGGCTCCGCGGACTCGGGCTGCCGGGAAGCCTCGGTGACGACCTGCCGGCCCTTGAGCAGAATGGAGAAGACCAGGAACTGCTTCTCCGGCAGCTCGATGATGGACTGATTGCCGTCAGCCCAGTCCAGCCGGATGGTGTGCCCGGACTTCAGCGCGGCCCCGAAGCCGGCGCCGAGCGCCTTGCCGATCATCCCCGGCAGAGCGGCCTGTGCGGCAGCCTGGCCCATGACGCCGGCGACACCGTCCTTGGTCGGCAGGTCCTCCCACTCGATCACCGTCTCGGCGTTGAATTTGATCCGCTTGAACGGATTACGGGGGTGCGCGGTGCTGAGCCCGTTGTGATCGGAAATGATGCCGCTGCCCGCCAGGTAACCGCCCACTACGCGTCCCTGGTTCGTCAGCTCCTGCAGAAATGCCACGCGCGCACCGTAGATCACGACTTCAAGCCCACGCAATCAGCTGTGCGCACAAGATCGACTCCGCTGGCACGGCCGGGGCAAGTCCTTACCGGGGTCGGTGTGGTCCCCTGTCAGGGGTATATCCGTCCGCACATCGGATGACTTCGGCTGCTGATCAGCGCCGGGCGGGAGCAGTATCGACGCTCAGTCGGACTATCTCGGACGAGGGACATCGGTGGGCCGCAAAACCAGACGTGCACGTGCCCGCCGCAGCCCCGCACCTCCTGTGCAGCAGCCAGTTCCCGGCGGTGAGAGCGGGGGCCGGGCCCGCTGGCGGTTGCTGACGATCACCACGTTCGTCACCGCGGTCGTGACGGCGGTGGTGACGCTGGCGTTCTCCGGTGTCGGCCCGTTGTGGCGCGCGGTGTTCCCGGAGTCGCCGGTGACCGTGCACGTCGACCGGCACCGGCCTCCCCTGGTCACGCCGTCCGTCCCCCTCGCGAGCAGGCCCGCGGCCACGCAGCGTGACATCACGGCGAGGTCCGGTCCGCAGTACGCCTGGAGTCCCCAGGCGTGGGCGTTGCCGGCACACGTGGATCCCGCGGGCGCCCCTCGGGTCTCCGCGCCGGTGGACGACGATGCCGCCGCGCTGGACTTCATCTCCTGGGTGACCCGGTCCGGTGGCGCCGACGTCGGGACCACCCGTCTGCGGATCACCGTGACCGGACAGAACAAGGACGTGGTGATCGACGGACTCTGCGCTCGGGTGGTCGGTCCCCGGTCGGCGCCGTTGAACGGCGTCCTGCTCTACCTGCCGCCCGACGGTGACCCGCCGGAACCCGCGTCACTGGATCTCGACTCGGGCCGGCCCTGCGCGCCGGAGCTCAGCGCGGCGCCGCTGCACGTCGAAGCGCACAAGAACAAGGTGATCGAGATCATCGCGAGGACCCGCGCCAACACCGTCACCTGGTACCCCGAACTCCAGGTGGTGGCCGACGGCAAGCGTGTGGCGATTCCCATCGGTGAGACACAGCCGTATCGGACAACGGCATTGCTCGATGAACTCACCGGGTACGGGCGATACCTCATCTACACCCGAAGTGACTCGGCGGCGCCGAGCTTCCGGGAGAGCCTGCCCGACCCGAGCGAGATCGAGGAGATCCGGTCGATCACCTACGGTGAGTACGAATGAGACGGCACGCTCTGCTCGCCGTGCTGCTGGCGCTCGCCGCGACCGGCGCCTGCACCGACCGCGGCGAACCCGCACCGACCGCCGGCCCACCAGCACCTGCGCCGGTCTCCGCGGGCAGCGTCGTCTACGCCTTCGAGGACGCCAACGCGGAGTTCGGCTCCGAGCGGGTGTTCCTGGTCCGCGACGGCACGATCGTCACCTGGATGCCGGGCAGCAGTCCGGCGTTCACCGCCGATGGCAGATATCTGGTCACCAGCACCTCCGAAAAGACCGTCGTGATGGATGTGGCGACCGGTGTGCGCCACGAACGCACCGACTCGTTCCTGCCCCCACTCGGCTGTGCGGCGTCGCAAAGCCTGGTCGGGGACTCGGTGATAATCGTCGCGCCCACCCTGCAACGCCTCGGGCTGCCCGGCCTCGCCGTCCTCGGGCCGGTCGCCGCGAACCTGCCGCCGAGGTATCCGGCCTGTGTGGTCGGTGCCGTGGACGGCGATCCGATCGTGCTGGTCAGCAACCGGCACGGATGGCAGGTGTTCCGGATCGGCCCGGACGGGACCACCCGGCAGATCGGCCCTGATCCGATCGCGCCGCCGGGAATCGACTCGGGTATGGAGGACGTCCAGCTCAGCTTCACCGGTACGCCGCGGTTGGCGTACCGGGAGGCCAACGCCGTCGTGGTGCACGTGCTCGATCTGGAGAGCGGGCTGGACACGGTGCCGTCGACAGCGGCGCTGGGCATCCCGGGATCAGCCGAGAGCGTGCTGGAGGACTTGTGGTGGTCGTCGGCCGGCGTACTGCATGCCACGTTCACCATCGAGCGCCACGGAGAGCCGGTGGAGGCGGCCCGCCGGGGGTTGTGGCGGGTCGTCGACGGCGCCTGGGAGCCGGTGAACACCGCGCACTGGGACCGGGTTCGGGAGCTGCCCGGCGGCAGGCGGCTGGTTCTCAGCCAGACCGGCACCGGCAGTCGTGCGAAACCTGCCCTCGACGGCCTGTATGAGGACGGGCCGGGCGGGGCACGCCTGATCGCCAGGAACGTGGGACAGGTGGTGGTGCCGCCGAGACCCGTACCCGAGCCCCCGTCCTTGTCGGAGCCGCTTCATTCCAGCCCTGTGCCGACACCGCGGTGAGTCGTTCGTCAGCTTGCGTACGCCTCGCTCGCCGACAGCTACCCGGCCGGCCATGCCGTGTAACGGCCCGCGAACGCTGTCGCTCGCTCCCGTAGCGCCTCCCGCAACGACGGCGGCGACAACGCCTCCGCACCCAGCCCGAGCTGCCACAACGCCCACTCCGCATGCCGTAGGTCCTGGAACGTGACGTCCAGCCGCGACCAGCCGGCCGCGTCGGTCTCCTCGGCACGAACGGCCACCGCGGCGTTCAGCAGTTCCTCCCGTCGCGCCGGGTGCACACGCACCAGCACGGCCATGTGGTCGCTGGAGAGGAACTGCGCACAGCGTTCCCGCCAGGCACGCTCGAGGTCGACCTGGCTGGGCCGTTCGGCGGGCTCCGGGAGTTCCTCGGCGTCGAGCACCCGGGACAGCCGGTACGTGCGGTCCTCGCCGGCCCGGGTGGCGAGCAGATAGATCCGGTCCCGCACGGTGACCAGCCCGATCGGGTCGACCGTGCGCCACCGGGGTGACTGGCCGGTGGCCGCATAAAGAATGCGCAGCTGGTGCCCGGCCAGCACGGCGCGACGCACCTCGATCATCGTGGTTTCCGGCACGTCCTCGGTGACCGGGCGACGAGAGAGCAGGTCGGTCTCCGGCTCGACGAGGAACCGCTGGGCCGCGTCGCTGGCGGTGGCGCGGTGCCTCTCCGGCAGCGCGTCCGCCACCTTACGCATCGCCGACGCGAGGGCCGGTCCGAGACCGAGGGCGCGGCTGGTCCCCGCGGTCAGCAGCGCCAGCGCCTCGTCGTGGTTGAGCCCGGTCAGCTCGGTCCGGAACCCGGGCAGCAGCGCGAAGCCGCCGTGCCTGCCCCGTTCGGCGTACACCGGCACGCCCGACGACGACAGCGCCTCGATGTCGCGCAGCACCGTGCGGGTGGAGACCTCCAGCTCGCGAGCGATGGCGTCGGCTGTCAACTGTCCACGCTGGCGCAGCAGCAGAACCAAGGAAACCATCCGTTCGGCTCGCACGGGAGAACTTTACTCGAATACATGACAAAGGATGTCGTGATTTGTCGGCAGGCTTCGAGGTACGCAATCCGAAGAAACCGAATGGAGCAGCTGTGGCACTGAAACGCGCGTCGGTCAACCCGTGGACCTGGTCGGTGGAGTTGGGTTTCAACCAGGGAGAAATCGTCTCCGGGCACTCCCGGACCCTGTACCTCTCCGGGCAGACCGCGATGAGCGAGGACGGCAAACCTCAGTACGACGGTGACATCGCCGCGCAGCTGGCGCTCGCCGCCGGAAACCTGGAGCGCGTGCTCGGGGAGGCCGGCATGTCGCTGAGCAACCTGGTCCGGCTCAACGTGTACACGACCGACGTGGACGCGCTGTTCCCGCACTACGGTGTGCTGGCCGGCCGCCTCGGCGCCGCCGGGGCGGCGCCGAGCACGACGATGCTCGGCGTGACCCGCCTCGCGATCCCGGGCCAGATGGTCGAACTGGAGGGCACCGCCGTCGACTGACCCGGTGAAGACTTCGAAACGGCCCGCAGGCATCGGTGTCCGGGTGATGATGAGCTGATGGGGCCGGAGGGTGAACCGAACCGGATGCCCGTGGGTACGGTGACCTCCGGCCAGGGTATGGCCTCGCTGGAGCTGTCACCCGCCGGTTCGACGCAGAACGCCGCGGACCGGATGGCGGCGGTCGTCGCGCGTGCCGCTGACGCCGGTTGCGCGATGATCCACATCATCGACGAGCAGCATCTACGCCTGATCGGCGGACACGGACTGCCACCGGGGTTCGAGCACCGGCAATCCGCGCCGATCACGTCGACGCTGGCCGGCCTGGTGCTGCACAGCGGCTTCCCGGTCGTCATCCGCGACACGCACACCGACATCCGGGTGCCGATCGACGCGCCGGTGCGCTCCACCAACCTGCGCTGTTATGCCGGGTTCCCGATCCGCGACCCCGACGGGCACATCGTCGGCGTGTGCGCCGCCATGCACGCCGAGTGTCGCGATTGGTCGCCCGGACAACTGGCCGGTGTCGACGACGGCGCGCAGGCCTGCACCGCGTTCGTCGCCGAGCACCTGGCCCGTAAGCGGGAGCACCACCAGCGGGTTTTCCTGGACACCCTGCTCGACAGCCTGGACACCGGGGTGGCCGCCTGTGACGCCGACGGGCGGATGGTGCTGGTGAACCGGTCGCTACGCGAGCGACTCGGCACCGAGACGGTGGCCGGCACCGCCGGCGAATGGGCCGCCGGGCTACCGATCACCGATCCCGACGGCACCCCGGTCCACCCGCCGGAAATGTCGCTGCTGCGGGCCGTGCACGGCGAGACGGTACGCGGCACGGAAAGGCTGCTGCACCTGCAGGGGCAACGCCGGCTGTTCCGGATCAACAGTCACCCGATCACCAGCGACCAGGGCCAGCCCCTCGGCGCGGTCGCCGTCTTCCATGACATCACCGCCGCACACCACGCCGACCGGCTGCAACAACTGCTCAACCGCACCAAGGACGACTACCTCAACCTCGTCGGTCACGAATTGCGGACCCCGCTGTCGATCATCGGCTTGTACCTGGACGAGCTGCATGTCGCTGACCCGGACACGCCGGCCGCAGCCCTGCAGCCGATGATCACCGGTGCCCGGCGTGGCAGCGGACGCCTGCGCCGCCTGGTCGAGCAGCTCCTGGACCTGTCCGCTCTCGATGCCGGCCGCAGCCCGCTGCACTGGGCGGACATCGACCTCAGCGCTGCGGTGACCGACGCCGTCGATCACCGCAGCGCAAAGGCCGTCGAGAAGAACATCACCCTTACCTGCCACGTGCCGGACAGCGTCCCGCAGCATGCCGACCACGCCCGGATGCGGCAACTGGTCACCCTCCTGCTGGACAACGCGCTCGCCTACACCGCCGACGGCGGTACCGTCGCCGTCACGCTGACCAGCACCGAGACAACTGTTGATCTCGCTGTCAGCGACTCCGGTTACGGCATTCCCGCCCACGAGCTCCCGCACGTGTTCGAACGCTTCTTCCGCGGGGCCATCACCACCGAACTGGCCATCCCCGGAACCGGACTGGGCTTGACCATCGCCCAACTGATCACGGAACGCCACCACGGCACCATCACCGCCGGCCTGAACCCCGGGCATCGTCCGGGAACCACTCTGCACGTCAGCCTGCCCCGCTGAGGGCGCCGGTGGCCGGACGCGCTTCGCGGTCAGGGTTTGAGGATGATCTTCTCGCAGTTGTCCTGCTTGTTCTTGAAGATGTCGAAGCCGTGTTCCGCCTGGTCGAGCGGCAGGGTGTGGGTGATGATCCGGGTCGGGTCGATCTCACCGCGCTCGATGCGCTGCAGCAGCGGCTTCATGTAGCGCTGGACATGGCACTGCCCGGTCCGCAGGGTCAGCGACCGATTCATCCAGGCGCCGGCGGGGAACTTGTCGAGCATCCCGCCGTAGACGCCGATCACGGAGACCACGCCGCCGCTGCGGCACGACATGATCGCCTGGCGCAGCGCGTGCGGCCGGTCGGTCTCCGACCGGACGGCCTGCTTGACCCGGTCGTACGCGGCGAGGTGCGCGCTGCCGTGGGTGGCTTCCATACCGACGGCATCGATGCACTTGTCCGGGCCGCGCCCGCCGGTCAGTTCCAGCAGCGTCGACCGTACGTCGACCTCGTCGAAGTTCACCGGAATGTGGCCGGCACGCTCGGCCATCTGCAGCCGGTAGGGCTCCTTGTCGATGGCGATGACCTTCGCGGCGCCGAGCACCCGGGCGCTGTCCATGGCGAACTGGCCGACCGGGCCGGCGCCCCACACCGCCACTACGTCGCTGGGCTGGATGTCACACATCTCGGCACCCATGTAGCCGGTGGGCAGGATGTCGGACAGGAACAGCACCTGTTCGTCGGTCAGGTCTGATTCGATCTTGAGGGGGCCGACGTCGGCGAACGGCACTCGCGCGTACTGTGCCTGACCGCCCGCGAAACCGCCGGTCAGATGCGAGTACCCGAAGATCCCGGCGACCGGGTGGCCGAACATCTTCTCCGCGATACCGGCGTTGGGGTTGGTGTTCTCGCAGCAGGAGTACAGCTCGGCGGCGCAGGCCGCGCACGCGCCGCAGGCGATGGGGAACGGCACGACGACCCGGTCGCCGACCCGCAGCTTGTCCCCGGACACCCCGGATCCAACCTCGACCACCTCGCCCATGAATTCGTGGCCCAGGACGTCACCGTCCTGCATGGTGGGGATGTAGCCGTCGACCAGGTGCAGGTCCGAGCCGCAGATCGCGGTGGAGGTGATCCGTACGATGGCATCGCGGTTGTTGAGGATCTTCGGGTCCGGCACGTCACGGACCTCGACCTTGTTACGTCCGGCCCAGGTGTTCGCCCTCATGCGTCCGTTCCTTTCGCGAGTTCGGCGTCGGACAGCGGCTGCGCCGGTCGCTGCGGGAACTCCTTGCGAGCCTGTTTGCCCCACGGTGCACCGTCGGAGCGGACCACCTCACCGGTCTCCAGGACCTGCTTGAGCCGGCGCAGGTCGTCGTCGAGCTGCTGATGCGGTTCCTCGCCGAAGTATGTGGCGACCGCTTTGCCGACCGCGCCGCCCGGGATGTCGTACACCAGGACGACGTGCACCTCGGTGCTCACCCCGTCCGGGGCGGGCTCGAAGCGGACCGTGCCGGCGTTCGGCACGTCGGCGTTGCCTGTCGAGCGCCACGCGATCTTCTCGCCGGGCACTTCCTCGATGATCTCCGCGTCCCACCCGACGTCCTTGCCGAACGGAGCATCGGCTGTCCAATGACTCGTCCGGTCACCGGTGGCGCGAACCTGCTCGAGGTGCGCCATGAACGTTGGAAGATTCTCCAGATCACGCCAGAACCCGTACACCTCCCGGGCGGGCTTGCGAATGGTTGTCGCCGCTGTCAATTCCATGGATCCTCCTCGGGGCAACCCTTGCCTACGGGTCGCGGGTACCCCGGAAAATCCCCCTGAACCACTGGAAACCGGTAACGGCACGGAGCCACTGTGATCTCGGCGGCAACCAAGGTCGCGATCTTAAGTCTGATCGCCCGGCTGCCGAAGTTCACTGCTGTGCGGTACAGGCTGTTGCTGTGGTGGGTCGCTGCGGGATCCGCAGCGGCGGTCGGTTACTACCTGCTGCCGCGCGGTGGTCTCGCCGCGAGCCTGCTCTACAACGCCATCGGGTTCTGCTCGGCGCTGATGATCGTGGCGGGCGTGCGCCGCTACCGGCCCCGGCGACCCGGCATGTGGTACCTGTTCGCCGCCGGGCAGATGGCCGCGGTCATCGGCGACCTGGTGTGGAGCTACTACGTCTTCGCCCTGCATGAAGAGCCGTATCCGTCGTTCGCCGACTTCTGGTACCTCGCCGCCTACCCGCCCCTGGTCCTCGGGCTTCTCCAGTTCGTCCGCAGCCGCACCCGCAGCGACATGGAAACCCTCGTCGACGCCGGCATGGTCGCCGCCGGCCTGGGCTTGGTCTTCTGGATCTTCGTCCTGCAGCCCACCGCCGCAGCCACGTCGGCTTCGATGCTGGAAAAAATCATCAGCACCGCCTATCCCGCGGCCGACGCGGTGCTCCTGGCCCTGTTGACCCGGATGTTCATCGGCTCCGGCGCCCGTACGCCGAGCGCACGGCTGCTCGGTACCGGCGCGCTGTTGCTGTTCGCTGCCGATGCCACGTTCTCGGTGATGTCGCTGCATTCCGGCAGCGACGGCTGGGAGCTGTCGGCCGGCTGGCTGCTGTCCTACGTCTGCTGGGGCGCCGCTGCGCTGCACCCCAGCATGGCGGCGCAGGGCCCGCCGGTGACAACCACCGATACCGGTATCGGCCGGGGGCCGGTCGCTCTGGCGACGGGCTGCTCTTTGCTGGCACCGGCCATGTTGTTCGTACCGCAGGCCGGCGCGAGCGTGGTCAGCCGGTTCGCCATCGCCACCGTGGGCATCATTCTGTGCGTGCTCGCCTTCGTGCGTACCCGGAGCCTGGTGCGCAAGATCCAAGGCAAGACGAGTCAGATGGAACACCTGGCCACGCACGACGATCTGACCGGGTCGGCCAATCGCCGGCACTTCGAGAACACCCTTCGCCAGGTGACGGCGCATCACTCTGCTCACGTCGTGTACGTGGCCCTCGCTGGATTCAAGAACGTCAACGACGAACTCGGCCGGCAGGTTGGCGACGAGGTACTTGGTCATCTGGCCGCCCGCATCCGCGGAGCAGCCCCCGCCGGCGCTCTGATGGCACGGATGGGCGGCGACGAGTTCGCTCTGCTGCTGCCCGGCCGCACCGCCGGCGACGCTGAACGGCTCGCGGCCAGGCTCGCCGAAATCATGCGCGAGCCGGTGCTTGCCGCCGGCAATGAACTGCTCGTCGGAGCGGGCATCGGCATCGGTGACAGCGACGGCACCACCGGTCCGGCAGAGGTCCTGCGCCGGGCCGAGGCGGCCACCCATGCCGCCAAAGGCACCGGGGAACCGTACCGGCGCTGGTCTCCGGCGCTCGACGAACAGGCCGGCGAGCAGGCTCGCCTCGGTGCCGAGATCCGCGCCGCCTTGGACGGCGGCCAGTTCCGGGTGGTCTACCAGCCGATCGTCACCGCCCCCGAAGGCCGGATGGCCGCGGTGGAGGCGCTGGTGCGCTGGGATCACCCCGGACGCGGCCCGATCAGCCCGGCGTACTTCATCCCGGTCGCCGAACGCAACGGACTCATCGTGGAGCTCGGCGCGTGGGTGCTACGGACCGCCTGCGAGCAGATGGTCCGCTGGCGCGACGACACGGCGGCAGCCGCACCCGGTTACCTGAGCGTCAACGTATCCGCCCGCCAGCTCGTCCGGCCCGGCTTCCCCCAGACCGTCGCTGACATCCTCACCACGACCGGCCTGCCACCCGCCTGCCTCACCGTCGAAGTCACCGAGACGGCCGTCTTCGACGGTGGCCATGCGGTTCAGGCCCTGCATCAATTGCGCGCTCTCGGCGTACGTATCGCTCTCGACGACTTCGGCACCGGCCACTCGTCCTTGCGGCTGCTGCGGACGGTTCCCGTCGACATCCTCAAGGTCGACAAGTCATTCGTCGACGACATCACCGGCGCCGGCGAGCACCGCGTGATCGCCGAGGCGCTGATCCACGTCTGCGAAGGCCTGGGCCTGACCGCGGTTGCCGAAGGCGTGGAGACCGTGGAACAAGCCGAAATCCTGTACCGGCTCGGCTACCGCCTGCTGCAGGGGTACCACTTCGGGCGTCCGGTTGCTGCCGCCGAACTCCATCGACTGCTGCCGACGGAACGATCAACGGCGTGAGCAAGCGAACATGCTAAATGAATCACTGCCGGAGGGTAACTGAGAACTAACTCTGGGTTACGTGATCCAAGAGCCGCAACGCCACCCCTCAACCTGGTGGGCACAGTTTCCCGAAACATCCGAACGATTCGACACCGCCCTCCTGACCGAAGGCCTCGGAGACCTGATCACCGCACGGATCTCCTCACCGCTGCTGCGCCGAGAGGCAGAGATCGCGCTGGAGATCGTGGTCCGGCAAAGCGCAGGCCTCGGTCCATCCGCTGCACGGCCGGGTCGGTGAGGCGGCCAGCATGGCCGAGCAATTCGCCGCGACACGTACCATCCTGAGGTTGTTCGTCGGGGCATTGCGGATCGAGCGGTTCGACACCGACACGGCAGTCATGATGCTCACTGCCGGCCACGAACCCGCGGCCGCACTGCGCGCCAGGCACCCATTGAGAGATGTCGATTTCTTTGCCACGATGACGCCATGACCACGGCGCAACGTCTGATCTCGGCCCTGTCCGTGACGGTGCTGGCGGTGGTCAGCGCCTTTCCGGCGGCAACGGCGACGGCCGCGCCGCCGGACGACGACCCGGACACGCCGTGGCGGGCGCGGCACTGGCCGCAGACCCAGCCGTGGCAGGTCGACGAGGCGGCCACGCTGGCGCGGCCGGGCGGTGGACCACAGCCGATCGATCCGCAGCGCTACGAACTCCCCGACACGATGACCTGGCCGGACTACCGGCCCGTGCCGGACACGAACTGGGCAGATCCGGCGGTACGCGGCTCGGAGCGCAACTTCCACGGCGCGCTCGTGCTGGTCGATTACCCGAACCAGCCGTTCGTGGTGACGCAGCCGGCCAACTCCACCATTTACGGCAACCCTTCCGGCGTACAGAATCTCGCTCGTGGTGAAGTCCCGGCGTTCTACCGGGACTTCCTCAACTCGCCGGGTGCGCTCAACCGCGGCCACACCATCCACGAGTACTGGATGGAGGACTCGAACGGGCGGTTCGGCATTGAGCTGAGCGCGTTCGGGGTGTACCAGATGCCGGCGCGGAGCCACGAGTACGGCGTCGAGAACTCCATGCAGCGCGGCATGGGATGCCCGGCCGGCGACCGGTGCGGCCGGGATCTACGCGCCGACGCTCGCGCCGCGTGGATCGCCGCGGTCGGCGAGCAGGAGGCGTCCTCGTACGATTTCGTCTTCTTCCTCTCCGCCGGCCAGGACGAATCGGCCACCTGGCAGGAGTTCGGGCAGATGAAGTTCGCGAGCAAGGAGGAGGTCGCCGACGCGTTCGGCCCGCCCGACGAGGCGTTGCCGAACTGGAACGCGACACGCTACGTCGACTGGACGTCGTGGCAGGCCTCGTCGAACATCTGGCCCAACGCCACCCAGGGGAGCTCGCTGCAGGCGGAGAGCTCGGGGATGTCGACGTACGCCCACGAGTTCAGCCACATTCTCGGCATCGGCGACAACTACAACAACCCGTACAGCGTCCCGGCCCGCCGCGACTACAGCGGACCGTGGGAGATGCTGAGCCGGGGCACGTTCAACGGGCCCGGCGGACCGCACAGCCGATGGCTGATCCCGGGCACCGCGGGCGCGTCGATGGGCGCACAGCACATGCTGCGCAACAAGATGAAGCTCGGCATCGTCGACGACGACGCGGTGCTGACGCTGTCCCGCGACGCGCTCGCCACATCCGGCGTCGTGGTGACACGGGTGACGGCACGCGCGATCGGCCCCGCGGGACGCCGGCTCGCCGGGATCAACGTGACACTCGACGGCGGCGACCGCAGCCCGGCCTGCGACACCGCGACCGATCCGTACTGCGACGGCGGCGGATACGACAACTACACACTGGAAGTCGTCGACCGGATCGGCTTCGACTCGTTCACCCCGGACTCCGGCGTGCTGCTGGCGAAGACGAAGGACGAGGACGCCGCGCCGTTCATCTGGACCATCGACGCCAACCCGCAGGACATCGACAAGGTCGACTTCGTGTTGCCGGACGGGACACCGCAGAAGATGACCATCGGCGATTACCGGCAGCTCTCCGACGCGCTGCTGCACGCCGGTACCGGCTCGGGCAGCCTCTTCGAGTACGCGGACACCGCCAACCGGCTGCACTTCTACGTCCTGGACCGCCAGCGTGACCGTGCCGGCGTGCTGTCGTACCAGGTCGCGGTGCGCTCGCTCGACGGCGCCGGACCGTCCGCCCGCGGCGTGAAGGCGGCGCCGGCCACGGCGCGCATCGACCGATCCGGATGGGCGCGGTGCGAGGTCCCGATCCGCAACACCGGCCGGGCCGCCGACGTGTTCCGCATCGCGGCACCGGGCGCCGTCCTGCCGCGCGAGGTCGTCGCGGTGCCCGGCGGGCGCAGTTCCTCGGTGGAGGTGCACGTCGAGGGCACCGGGCGCATTCCGGTCACGATCACCTCGGAAAGCAGCCCGGCAGCGACGGCGACCACCTCCTGCACGGCACGCCGGTGACACGCTAGCGTCAGGCATTGCACAGATAATCGTCTATGCCTGGAAGGTCAGATGAGCATCCTCAGACGGACCACGATCACCGCCGGCACCCTGATCACGGCAGTGACGCTCGCGGTGAGCGGCGCGGCCACCGCAGCACCCGCAGCACCGGCCTTGAAAAGTGATGGCGTCACCCACGAGCAGAACCCCCGTGTACCGGACGGGGCGGTGTGGACGGAGGCCTATTTCCCGTCCGCCGACGGCAGCGGTGTCGAACTGCACGCCGACGTGCTGCGCCCGGCGCACCTGCCGGCGCATGCGAAGACGCCGGTGATTCTCGCCGTCAGCTCC
This sequence comes from Actinoplanes sp. CA-015351, assembly GCF_050955685.1. Lineage (NCBI taxonomy): Bacteria > Bacillati > Actinomycetota > Actinomycetes > Micromonosporales > Micromonosporaceae > Actinoplanes > Actinoplanes sp. CA-015351. The sequence continues at coordinate 2,806,577 of NZ_CP192102.1, read as the reverse complement.
TACTTCAGCCATGCGGGCCAGACCGGGCCGCAGGGCTGGACCCGGACCGGGCCGTCCGACCGGTTCGCGGACTTCACCAGCGGCACCGACCTGTTCCAGCGCGGCTACACCTACGTCATGGTGGACCTGCGCGGATTCGGCGGGAGCACCGGCTGCCTGGACTGGGTGGGCCCGGGCGAGCAGGCGGATGTGAAGGCCGCGATCCAGTGGACGGCGAGCCGGCCGTGGTCGACCGGCAAGGTCGGCATGTACGGCAAGTCCTACGACGCGGTGACCGGCCTGGTCGGCAACAACCTACGGCTGCGCGCACTCAAGGCGGTGGTCGCCCAGGAGCCGGTGTGGGACATGTACAACTACCTGTTCAGCAACGGCGTGCCCCGGCCCAACGTCACCGGCACCCCGAACGCCTACAACAGCATCGCCACGATGGCGCCGCTCCCCGACGACAGCGCCCGCTACCAGGCCAACGCGGCCTATGAGCAGAGCCACCCGGAGTGCCTCGCCGACAACCTGACGAACAACAACAACCCCGACCCGGACTCCGCGTACTGGCGCGCCCGTGACCTCGCGGCGCAGGCCAAGGGCACCGACACCCCGTTGTTCGTCACCCAGGGTTTCATCGAGAACAACACCAAACCCGAGGACATGCAGCAGTACCTGGACAACCACCGCGGCGTCGAGCGCGGCTGGCTGGGCCAGTGGGAGCACGTGCGTGGCAACGAGACGAACGAGGACGGGCAGTTGCTGCAGGGCCGCGCCGGCTTCTTCGACGAGGTGATGCGTTTCTACGACCGCTATTTGAAGAACAAAGAGCCTGGGGTACGCGACCCCGCGTTCGCCATCGAGGACAACACCGGTGAATGGCGTGCCCAGCCGGCCTGGCCGGTGTCCACGTCGTCCACTACGGCCGTGCTCAGCGACGGGCAGTACGTCGACGACGGCATCGCGTCCACTCTGGCTGCGGACGGGCAGTGGGACATGGAGAACTACACCGATCCGGTGCCGCCGGCCGGCCGGCGGCTCGCGCCCGCGCTTGGCTATTTCAGCTGGTCCAAGCCGGTGACGTCGCGGGTCCGGATCACTGCCACTCCGCGGGTCACGTTGCGGGCCGGCGCGCCGGGCAACGTCATGGTGCGGCTGTGGGACGTCGCCGAGGACGGCACCGCGGTGATGTTCGACGAGAACGTGGCGCTGATCGAGCGAGCGGGCCGGGTCGCCTTCGACCTGAAGTCCACCGACTGGACTTTGGAGACCGGCCACCAGCTGGGCGTACAGATCGGCACGATCGGCAGCGGCAGCTGGCGCGACACCCCGAGCGGCAACACCATCACGGTGAGCCGTGCCCGGCTGGACCTGGCGCTGCAGGACCCCCGGTTCGATCGGCCGACCCAGGGCGACCGGTCACCGTTCCTCGACACGTACCTGCGTCAGTACACCCGCACGCTCACCGGTGTCGGCGAGGGCACGTTCCGGCTGGCGCTGCGTTCCCGGCAGTGACGGCCTGAGTCGCACGGCTGCGCCCGCGGGCACAGCCGTGCGATTCACGGGCTGATTCCCTGCACCGGGCGGCCGTCCTCCAGATAACGCACCCGTTTGCTCTTCCAGCCTGCGCGGACCCGACGCCGGACCGGTCCGCTGAGCAGGGGCAACGCCGCGTCGATCGGCACAATCCGGCTCTCGGCGATCTCGATCGGCTGGATCACCACCGTGTCCAGCACGGCGTCGTCGAAGACGCCGCAGTCGAAAAGGAAGCGCATACCACCCGGACGGTCAGGCCGCGGGTGGAGGAAATCCACGCACACGAGCCGCCCGTTGGTGACGTCGAGCCCGCTCTCCTCCTTGGCTTCGCGGCGACACGCCGCCCAGGGCGACTCGCCGATCTCGACAACCCCACCCGGGATCGTCCAGCCACCCTTGTACGTCGGCTTCAGGATGAGCAATCGGCCCTTGCGGCCACGTATCAGAGCTCCGGCGGATGCCGGGATGGCCGGGAGCACGAACGTCAGCTCGGGAAGCTCACCAGAGTTGACGTCGCTCATGAAGCTCATGCTAGATCCGGCGCGATTGATCGGCCATCCTACGATCAATTTCCCGCTCGGCCTCGGCCGAGGAACGCGCGGACCGGACCGGACAGTTCGTCGGGCCGGCTGATCGTCATGACCTCGACATCGGTGGCCCCGCCGTCCCAGGGCCGGTTGAACGCGGCACAACAAATCGCGGCGTGGTCGCGTTCTCCTACCGTGGCTACCTCGACGGGGAGGGACGTGTGCGGTTCGCGGCGGCGCGGCTGCCGGCTCTGCTGCGGTACGCGACACTGTTGACCGGCGACCCGGAGCAGGCGAAAGACCTGGTCCAAGACGTGCTGACCAAGTCGTTGCTGAAGTCGCGGCGGATCGGGGCGCTGGCTGCTCAGCGGGCTGCCGCGCCAGCAGCGGGCGGTGATCGTGCTGCGTTATTACGAAGGGCTCAGCGATCCGGAGATCGCCGAGGTGCTCAAGTGCCGGCCCACAACCGTCCGTGCGTACGCGCGTCGCGCGCCGGCCGCGCTCCGCGTCGAGTTGAGGCCGAGGACCGTGCCGTCCGTGGAGGTGCCGTAGTGCGTACTCTTGAAGATCTTTCTCAGTCGCTGGCGCGCCGCGCCGAGACCGCGCCGGACGGGACCGGCATGGTGGAGCACGCCCAGGCCGGTGTCGTCCGGATCCGGCGCCGCAGGAGAATCATCCAGGGTGCCGCCACCGGGGTCGCGGTGGCCGCCGCGCCGCTGGCCCTGCGGGAGAGCACCACACTGCCGCCGGCCGAACCGCCGCCGTTCCGGAGCGTCGCGGAGTTGTCCGTGTCGCTGGCGCCGGGATCGGACTTCGTGATCCCGTGGCGCACCAGCGCCGGAGACCGCGAGGCGACGAAGGTCGTGCAGCACAGCGAGATAACCGCTGCCCGGCCGGAGGAGCTGACCGTCAATCATGGCGCCACCGTCCAGGTCTACGATCCGTCGATGTCCGCTGTGGATGACCAGTAGCTGGGCAGGCCCGTAGGGTTCTTGATCAGCTCCTGGCCGGCATAAGTGGCACGATTGTGGGCACCCGGGATCCGTGAGTGTTCAGATCGGGACGTCCGGGTGGAGCTACGCCCATTGGGATGGCGTGCTCTATCCGCCGGGCACACCGCCGCGGGACCGCCTGGACCACTACGTGCGGCGATTTCACACTGTCGAACTCAACGCCAGCTTCTACCGCTGGCCCGCGCCGGAGACCTTCGCCGGCTGGCAGCGGCGCCTGCCCGATGGATTCCGGCTCTCCGTCAAGGCACCCCGCGGTCTGACACACGCCAAGAAGCTGTACGCGCCCGAGGAGTGGATTCAGCGGATCACCGCAGGCCTGCATGAGCTCGGCGACAAACGTGGCGTGTTCCTCGTCCAGCTGGGCCCGCATCAGCAACGCGACGACGCCCGCCTCGCGTACTTTCTTGATCTGCTGCCCGAGTGGGTTCGTACGGTCGTCGAGTTCCGGCACCCGAGCTGGCACGACGACCAGGTGTTCGACCTGCTGGAACACCGCCAGGTGGCGTACTGCGTGATGAGCGGCGCCCAGCTGCCGTGTCTGCTGCGCGCCACCGCGCCGTTCGTCTACGTGCGCATGCACGGCCCGGACCCCGATCATCTGTACGCCGGGTCGTACCCAGAAGACAGCCTCGCCTGGTGGGCCGACCGGATCCGGGAGTGGAAGGGCCAGGGCCGAGAGGTCTACGTCTACTTCAACAACGACGGTGAGGGCAACGCCGTCCGCGACGCGGAGACTCTCCGGCACCTTCTCGCCTGAACGAGGCCGTCACCGGTCGGCGGCGGGCATCGCTGCTGCCGGCAGGTGCCTGGCCCTCAGCTCCGGCCGGCCGATGACAGGCTGATGGTCTCGCCGCGCCCCAGCGCCTGGACGCCGGTGAGTGACCGGTTGCGGCACTCGGCGAGGAAGTCACGCAGCGGTGACTTCATCACCGTGTAGTCGTCGTAGTGGATCGGCACGGTCAGCCGGGCCCGGATCAGTCCGGTCAGCTCGGCGCCCTGCCTGCCGTCCATCGTCAGCAGCAGCCCGAGCAGCCGGGTGCCACCGAGGTGGATGAGCATCGCGTCGATCTCGCCGCAGCGTGTGCTGATCTCGGAGAGGAACGGCCGGTACAGCGTGTCGCCGGTGACGTAGAGACGCAGCCGGTGCTCGCCGCCCACCTCCCATTCGATCAGCGAACCCATCACGTCGGGCAGCAGCCGGTCGGCGAAACCTGGTCCGTGCCGGCCGGGCAGAGCGGTGACGCGCAGGAGTTCCCCGTCGCGCTGCCACTCCTGCGCGTCCCAGGTGGGCAGCCCGGTGACGGCGAAGTCGCGCCGGCGCAGACGCCGCTGCGCCTGGACGGTGGTGACGATCGGCAGGGTCGGCGGCAGCGCCCGGCGGGCGGCCCGGTCGAAGTGATCACCGTGCAGGTGCGAGAGCAGAACCAGATCCAGGGACGGCAGTTCCGCGTACGCCATGGCGGGGTCACGCAGCCGTCGTGTCCACGCGCCGTAACCGAGATGGACACGGCTGCCGGCCGCACCGAACGCGGGGTCGGTCAGCAGGGTGAACACACCGAGCCGGAGCAGGATGGTCGCGTTGCCGATGAAGGTCACGCTGGCGTCCGGTGTCATCCACCGCGGCTACCCCCGGCCACGACGACGAAACGCTCCCACCGATCCGGGAATGAGCGCCCGCCCGGCCTCTGAAAAGTATCTAGGACCGCCGGGGCCAGTCGACCACCTCGGTCGCGCCCGGCGTCTCCGCGACCCGGTCGACCAGCACGATCACCAGGGCGCCCGTGGCGACGACCGCCGCGAGCGCGGCGATCACCATGAGCAGAATCGCCACACCCCGGCCTTTCGCTTGCGCTGGTTGCCTGGTCAGGCTCATTGCGGGGTACGCCTCCAGCATGCTCGCGGCCGACCGGAGGATCTCGGCCCTGGTCTCGTCCGGGGCCGGGGTGATCCCGCGGGGAGGCAAGCCGAGATCGTCCATGCCCGAGTTCCACGCCGCCCAGACGGGCTCCGGGTTTGCCGGCGGGTGGTGATCGGAAACGGTCGGCGGGCTTGCTGCCGGGGGCGGCGGAGGCGGGCCGAGATCCTCCATGCCGGCGTTCCAGGCCGGCTGGATCGGGGCCTGCCTGCCGAGAGAGCCAAGCCCGGCCGGCGGAGGCCCAGGTCCCCGCCGCGCCGGCGACGGTGCCGGGCTTTCCGGGTGCCGCTGCGCTGCCGGCGGGGCGGCTGGTGGCCGTGGAGCCGGGGCCGGCTGGGGTTCTGCGGGCGGTTCGGGTTCTGGAGCCGGGGCCGGCTGGGGTTCTGGGGACGATTCGGGGTCTTTTGTGCGTACCGAAGGAGGGTTTTGATCTTGGGACAGATAAGCCCGCGCGCGGGCGACCGCCTGGTGTTGCGCGCCGAGGGCCGCCGGGCCGTGCAGGGTGAGCTGGGTGAACGCCTTGCGAGCCTCGTGGCGGTTGCCCAGCTCGTCGGCGACCTGGCCCAGGTCGTAGCAGATGCGCAAGATCAGCAGACTCGCGTCACCGTGACGGCGCTGGCCGGCGGCGTAGGCTTGCTCAAGCACCCGGCGAGCCGCGCCCGGATCATCGACGCGGCGGCAGATCGCGGCCAGGTGAAGCTGCGTGGTGAGCACCTCGGGATGATCATCGCCAAGCCGGGCCCGCCCCAGCTCACTGGCACGCTCCAGCAGCAGGCGCGCCGCACCCAGATCGCCGGCGGCGACAAGGAGGCGGGCCCGCTCCACAGCGTGCGACAGCGGGGGCACGGCCTCCATGCTGCCTCGTTCACGCCGCGGCGGCCACCCCTGATTTGGGCGGGTGCCAGGACCGTGTAAAGTTCTGACCTGTGCCGCTGCGGGGGAAACCCCGGGGCGGAGATGCATTACACCTGGTCCGGGTGGCGGAATGGCAGACGCGCTAGCTTGAGGTGCTAGTGTCCTTTATCGGACGTGGGGGTTCAAGTCCCCCCTCGGACACGTTAAACCCCATATCGATCATTGCCCTCGCGGCCGGATCGGATGGGGTTTCTTGCTATCCGGCTCCGATGCGGATTTTCGGTCTTTTTGACGTCGGCCGGGTTTCGCCATGCGGGGAGCGGTAGCGGGTTCGCGGCGGCGTAGCGGTTTCTTTGGTGCGAGGTGCCACTCGGAGATCTTGTGCGGTTCGGCCGGCTGATCGACCACGAGTGCACGAGTTCGCGGGGCGGCCATCAGCGGCTTGCCGGTTTCGGGTGTTTTGGGAGTGTTGTGGTGACGCTCTGCCACGACAGCGGGGTGGACGCGCCGATTCGTGGAGACTCGTAGGTGTTCTATGCCTCTCATGGGACTGAATAGGTTTTCTATGCCTCACCGGTCTCCACGGTTCGGCCAACGCGGTGCTGCACAGTTTCGGCGTGGTGAGCGCGGCGCTTCGCCGATCTTGTGGACTTCGGCGAACCGTTTACGCGTAACTCCGCAAGATCGCCCAGGCCTCTTGGATCTTGTGGAGTTGTGTGGAGACGTCTGCGGGTAAGTCCACAAGATCCAGGCGGGGCAGAGGACGCGCGGGGCAGGCGGCGCGCGGGGTGGGGTGCCTGCGGCGGAGGGTGTCAACGTTCGACGTAGCGGTGGATTTCGTGTCGTGGCTGATCGCGGTCTGTATCGGGGAACCGCGTCGGCCTGGCGGATCCGCTGGGCCACCAGTTGGCAAACGATGAGCCCGGTCGCCGAACGGGGACCGTAAATGGCGAAAGTCGAGAGGGAAACAATCACTCAAGATCTCAGCAAATCATCGTACGAGGTTCCTGCGCACTGATCTGCCGCAGATAACGCGCGGTCCGCTGCGTCGATCGCCGGGGGAACACCCGATGCCCGGGTGTGGTGGGCCGGGCATCGGGCGGGTTCGGGTCGGTCAGTCGAGCGGCTCGGAGCCCTTCACGACGAAGGTCCAATGGCCGGGCTCGAAGTCGGGGGTGACGTCGAAGGATGCGACGTCGCCGGCGCCCTGGTAGAGGTATTCAGCGTGCTTGCTGCCGATGTAGTAGTCGTCGGCGGCCGGCGTGATCACGAACAGCTGCTCGGCCTTCTCGATGTCGCATGTCTTCAGGCGGAGACTGCCGAACGGGTCGAGGGCCTGTTCCAGGCACAGATTCTTGGGTCCGGCCAGACTGAACTGATAGTTGTTGGTCTTGTCGTCGGTGTGGATCAGGTGGAACTGGAGCGCCGTGCCGTTCTTGGAGGCGCTCAGATAGCCCTTGCCCAGGTCGGTGATCGAGGCGCCGGAGTCCGCGGCGGTGACCGTGACGAGGGACTGTGCCTCCGGCAGTTTCGGCTTCTTGCCGGCCGGCTTGCTCCGCGGGGCGCTCTTGACGACCGGTTCCACGCGCTTGGCGGCCGGGGCGGCGGCGGTGGCGGCGGTGGCGGCGGTGGCGGTGGCGGCGGTGGCGGCGGTGGCGGTGGCGGCGGTGCCGGCGGGGTCGGACGGCGCGGTGGTGGTCGTCGTTGTCCCGGACGAGCACGCCTGCGCGGTGGCGGAGACGAGCACGAGGGCGGCGAGGGCACTGATTCGGGAGATTGTGGTGTTCATCGGACTTCCTGTCTTTGAAAAGGGGCGCGACGGGGCCACGGACGTCGGTGACGCCCGTCAAGCGACTCGGGTGTGGGTCTAGTCCACCGGAGCGGCGGTGGCCGGACTGTCCAGGGCGACGACCGCGACCGCGGTGTTGTCCTGTACCAGCAGGACGCGGGTGGTGTGCTGTTCGGTGCCGGCGTCGGCCTCGGTGGCCCATGCCTTCAGCGCGGTCTGCGACGCGTCGGGCAGGGAGATCTGCTTGTCCCGGGTGTTCACGACGACGGTGCCCTTCGGGCCGTCCAGCGCCGCACACATCGCGGTGTTGTTCGCCTCGACGTACCACGCGTCGGTGCCGCACGGCAGGCCGAGACCGCCGAACCAGCCGTCGGTCTGGCCGCGCTCGGCCGGCTCGCTCAGCTCGTCACTGATCAGATAGACGTCGACGGTCGAGGCGCCTCCCGGCAGCTGGGCTGGCCCGGCCGGCCAGCCGATCCAGGCCACGAATGCGGCGACGAGCACGGCGACCGACACCGGCGCCCAGATCACGAGGGGGTTGACGCGGGTTTTGGTGGTCATGACACATTCCTCTTCCGACGGGACGCGAGGGTGGGGTTTCTCCTGGTCCGAGGCCGTTTTCATCGACCTCGTTCATGGGAATGACACTACGGACGCCCCGCCGGACAGCCATCCGACCACGGTGCTCTTCCCGTGTGGTACCGCGGTACCGCTCGACTCAGACGAGCCCGTTCGTGTGCGCCCAGATCACCGCGTGCACCCGGTCACGGGCCCCGAGTTTGGCCAGCACCCGGCCGACATGGGTCTTCACTGTCGACTCGGACAGGAACAACTCCCCGGCGATCTCCGGGTTGGACAGTCCACGGCCGATCGCGACCAGCACCTCGCGTTCCCGGGTGGTCAGCTCCTCCAGCAGGTTCGCGCCCACCGGGTCGGGGGCCCGCCCGCCCTGGTAGTGGTCGAGCAGGGCGCGGGTGATCCGGGGCGAGACCACCGCCGCGCCGGCCGCGACGGTGCGGACCGCGTTGATCAGGTCGGCTGAGGGTGCGTCCTTGAGCAGGAAGCCGCTGGCCCCGGCGCGCAGGCCGGTGAACGCGTACTCGTCGAGGTCGAACGTGGTCAGGATGAGGACCCGGGTGCCGGGACAGTTGGCGACGATGTCCCGCGTCGCCTCGATCCCGTCCATGATCGGCATCCGGACGTCCATCAGCACCACGTCGGGGCGGCGGTCCCGGGCCAGCAGGGCACCGGCCCGGCCGTCGCCGGCCTCACCGACGATACGCAGGCCGGGTGTCGCGCCGAGGACCATGGCCATGCCCTCACGCAGCAGTTCCTGGTCGTCCACGAGCAGCAGGGTTATCTCAGACATCGGCGCCTTCTGCGGGATGGGGCAGGGTTACTCGTACGGTCCACCCGACCACCTGACGGCCGGCCTCGACGGTGCCGCCGTACATGGCGACTCGTTCGCGCATCGCGTTCAGGCCCTGCTCGCTGCCGACCGACGGGGCCGGCGTGGTGCCCCGGCCGTCGTCGGCGACCATGATCCGGATCAGGTCGTCGCCGTAGTCCAGGTCGACCAGGATGTCGGTGGGCCGGTCGGCGTAGCGCAGCGCGTTCGTCAGCGACTCCTGCACGACCCGGAACACCACCCGCTGCAGACCCGGTGAGGCCGGATCCGGCCCGTGGCGGCGCAGGGTCACCGGCAGACCGGCGATCCGGAACGTCTCGATCAGGCTCTCCAGGTCACCGGGGGTGTCCGGGCTGTCGTCGCGCAGCACGCCGAGCAGCCGGCGCATGTCGGTCATCGCCTCACGGCCCAGGGCGGCGACCCGCTGCACGGCTTTGCGGGAACGCTCCGGGTCGGTGTCGGCGACCGCGGTCGCACCGTCGGCGAGCCGTACCATGATGGTCAGGTTGTGGGCGACGATGTCGTGCATGTCGTGGGCGATCCGCACGCGCTCGCGGGCCGCGGCCAGCCGGCCCTCTTGTTCCTTCTCGCGGGCCAGCCGGGCGGCCCGGTCCTCCAGCGACCGCACGTGCTGGCGGCGGGTGGCGACGGTCGCGCCGACCAGCACCGGGAGAACCACCGCGAGACCGTAGAGGCCGATGAGGGGGCCGAGCCCGTCGCGGCCTTCGTGCTGGAAGGTGACCACCCCGAGCACGGCCACCGAGAGCACCGCGCCGATCGTCGCGGCCTGCAACGAGCGGTGCACGACCAGCGAATACATCGCCACGGCGAACGCGATCAGCTGGGTCTCGCCGGACAGGGCGTCGCCGGTCACGGTCACCGCCAGCACCGCCCACGGCCACGACCGCCGCCAGATCAGCGCCAGCGAGATCACCGTGTTGACGGCCACCGCCCACCAGCTGCCGCGGGTCATGTCTCCGGTCAGCATGTCGAAGTCGAGGCCGGCCGCGAGGCTGATCACGACGACGATGACGGTGGCCAGGTGGGGATGGTTGGCCCAGAAGACCCGGATCCCGGTGTCGGGCTCCACAGGTCAGAGGTTCCCGAGAGCCGTCGACGTGTCGGCCCCGAACATCACGCTCACCACCATCAGCACCAATCTGACCAGCAGGACGGCGCTGAGGGCGAGGCTGACACCGGACGCCGTGTGCTTGACGGCGAGCGTGACGGCGAACGCGAACAGCGCCACGAGCACGCAGTATCCGATATCGACGGCCGACCGGCCCACGACTGTGCCGTAGCGCACATCGGCCGGTGTCACGACGGCGTATGCCAGCATCAGGCACACCGCTCCGAGCACCACCGCGACCACGGTCACCACCAGGGCCTTCGCGGTCATCACGGCGATCCGACGGGGAGTGGCCAGCAACGTCGTCCGGATCGTCCCGGTGGCGTACTCCGAACCGGGCACGATGGCCGCCACCACGATGATCACCGCCTGGAGGACCGCGGCGGCGAGGCGCCCGGACAGCGCCGCGGCCGCGGGGGTGAGGACCAGCGCGGTTCCCGCGCAGATCCAGAACGATTTCAGGGTACGGAGTTTCAGCCACTCGGCAGCGACAAGGCGGATCATCGGCCGCGAGCCAGAGCCAGGTAGACGTCCTCGAGACAGGCGTGCACCGGGGTGTTCTCGACCAGCAGGATCCCGGCGCGGACGGCCAGCCCGGCGATGTCGGCCGAGGTCAGCCCGGTGATCTCCAGGCGGCCGTCCGGGCGCATGGCGACGGCTGCACCGTGCCCGCGCAGCAGCTTCTCCAGGTCGTCCGGGCGGTCCGGGCGGACCCGCACCGCCGGGACCGTGTTCCGCGAGATCACCTCGGCCGCCAGATCGTCGGCGAGCACCCGGCCTCGCCCGAGAATGATCAGCCGGTCGATGTCGCGGGCCAACTCCCCGGTCAAGCGTCCGGTGACCAGGACGGTGCGGCCCTCACGGGCGAGCGTGCGCAGCAGGGCGCGCAGCCAGGCGACACCGTCCGGGTCCAGGTCGGCCGCCGGATCGTCGAGCAGCAGGGCCGGCGGGTCACCCAGCAGCGCGCCGGCCACGCCGAGCCCCTGCCGCAGGGCAGCGGAATAGCCGCCGGCCCGCAGCCGCGCGACGTCGGCCAGCCCGGTCATCTCCAGGACCTCGTCGGTGCGGCGGTCCGGGATCCCGTGGGTCCGGGCAAGGATCCGCAGGTGGTCGCGGCCGGTGCGGCCGGGATGAGCCGGCGGCGGGGCGAGCAGGACGCCGACCTCCCGCAGCGGGTACGCCAGATCGCGGTAGGAGCGGCCGTCGAACAGGCACCGGCCGGACGTGGCCCGGTCCAGCCCGACCATCAGGCGCAGCGTCGTGGACTTGCCGGCGCCGGCCGGGCCGACGATCCCGTGCAGGGCACCGGGTTCCAGGCGGAACGACACGTTCCGTACTGCCGTGACGCCGCCGTACCTCCTGGTCAGGTCATGAACTTCGATCACCGGGCCGACGTTACGGACGGCCGGGCAGCCCGCCATCCGACCACGGTGCTCATCCGGCGCGGTACCGCGGTACCACGCTCGGACACGTTCAACCCCATACCGATCATCACGCACGTCGCCGGAGAGGATCATGCGCAGGGGCGCTCGAACTCCAGGCCGGGTGCGTACGCCGCCCATTCCGCCGCTGTGAGACCACTCGTCTGTGCGCAGGCCGCGGGCAGCGGGTCCCGTAGCACCGCCCGGATCGGCACCAGATCCCAGAGTGCCACCCCGGCCGGGTCGGCGGTGACGAGGTACGGCTGCCGGGAGCTGAACGCCGATCCGGTGGTCCGCCCGCCCACCACCGCGAGCAGCACCGGATCGCTGGCGAAGCCGACGCTCCAGATCTCGGTGGAACCTCCCGAGGTGACCGCGAGCAGTGACCCGTCGGCGGACAGGGCGAGCGAGTCGGGCCGGCCGAAATCGGCGCGCCGGGCGGTCCGGACGGTCCGGTCCTTGCCGTCCCGGTTGTTCCAGACGGTCAGATCCTGACCGACCGTCACCGTGAACGCGGCTCCCGCGACGAGTGCCGCGGGTCCGACGCTGTTCACCGCGAACGTCCCGATCTTCGTCGGCGCCGCGAGGTCGACGATGTCCCAGGCGGTGACGTTGCTGGTGCCACTCTGCTGCCCGGCGCTGTCCGCGACGGCCAGGGTGCCGCCGGCGAGGCCGAACCGGGCGGTGAACACGTTCGCAGCCGGGATGGTGGCGACCAGCGACGGTGTCCGCCCGCCGGTCAGCCGGTGGATCCGGATCTGCTGTTGCGGTCCACCGGCCAGGACCGCGACCAGCCCGCGGACCGGTTCGAGGTCGAGCACAGAACCCGCGTCGAGGTCCGGAAAGACGTTGCGCGTGCTGGTGCCGGTCAGCGAGTACAGGCTGCCGCTGGTGTAATAGAAAGTCGTGCCGTGGACCGCGTAGGTGCTGCTCATCAGTGGTGCGCCGGCCGCCGGCACGAGTTTCGCGGTCCCGGCCGACCGGGGGTTTCCGGCGTCGATGACATCCCAGTAGTCGAGGTGCTCGGCTGATCCGGCGGCGACCACGTCCTCGGCCGACACTGAGACGGTCCGTGACGGGATCATGGTGCTGCCTTTGAGGGTGGCCCGGCGTCGTGGCGCGAAGCCGTCGATCTGCCACAGCATTGCCGTGTTGGTCAGGCGCGGTCCCGGCGTCAGGATCCGGGCGCCGTCCGGGCTGAAATCGATCGAGGTGATCCACCCGCCGGTCCGGGTCATCACCTTCGTCTGTACCGGGAAGTCCGGGTCGGCGATGTTCCACACCTCGACCGTGCCGTCGGTCCGGCCGAGTGCGATGGCCGTACCCCGGGGATCGAATTCGGCCGTGGACAGCCGATCTCCGGAGACCGCGATGGTGCCGCGGCGCTGCGGTTCGGCCGGCTCGGTCAGGTCGTAGAAGTGGATCGCCTTCTCGTCGTCCTGTACTGCCAGAACCCGGCCGTTCGCGCTGAGGGCGACCGGGATGCCGGTCGAGATGCCGGTGGCGATCCGGGTGCCGGAGGTGCGCCAGAGCGTCACCCGCCCGTCGTCACCGGAGCCGGCGAGCAGGGTGCCGTCGCCGCTCATCACGGTCGGGATCGCGGTGGTGGAGCTGTTCCAGAGCACCCGGGGCCGGCTCCGATCCCTGATGTCCCAGAGGGTGGCTCGGGCCGCGAGGGTGAAGAGCCGCCGTCCGTCGGAGCTGAACCGCACATCGGTGACGGCCGGCCCGCGGCCGCGGGTGGTGAGCAGGCGTGGTGCGGACGGGTCGGCGACGTTCCACAAGGTGAGCCGGTCGGCGGCGACGGCAAGGGTGCGGCCGTCCGGACTGAAGGCCAGCTCGTTCACGTTTCCCAAATCAGAAGCCAAAGCGATGGTACGGGTGAAACCCGCCCCCGCCGCCGCCCACAATTCGGCCGTGCTCTCCCCACCGATCGCGATCGCTTTGCCATCCGGCCGGAACGCGGCGCTGAGTACCGCCGAGTCGGTGGTCAGTTCCCCGGTGTACCCGGTCGCCAGGGCCGCCATCACCGCCGCACCGGCGGGCGCCGACCGGTCCATCCCGTAGGCGCTGACTGCCAGCCGCGACGCCAGCCCCGGATCAGCGGTCAGCGCAGCCGCCGACCGGGCGAGCAGATCCTGCTGCACGAGCGCCCGTTCCCGCTGCTCCGCCTGGCCGGAGGCGCGATCAGCCTCGGCGCGCGCCTGCACCGCGGCGAACCCGGCCCCGCCCAGCAGCACGGCCACAACGGCCGCGGTCAGCACCCTTCTCGGCCATCGGCGCAGCCGGGAGCGGGCGCGGGCTGCGAGGGCAGCCTCCCGCAGTTCCGGGGTGACGTTCGAGGACACGTCGGCGGTGCCCATGCTGAGCAGCGAGTCGAGCAGTTCCCGGGCGGTGGGCCGGCCCGCCGGATCCTTCTCCAGGGTGGTGGCGACCAGGTCGCGCAGCGAGTCCGGGATGCCGCGCAGATCAGGCGGCTGGGTGAGCATCCGGCCGATCGTCGCCATCGGAGAATCACCGTGGAACGGGGTGCGGCCGGTCGCCGCGTAGCCGATGAGCACACCCCAGGCGAAGACGTCGGCGGCCGGTCCGGCTTTCCGGGAGCCGTCCAAGCTTTCCGGGGCGACGTAGCCGACAGTGCCCATCACCTGATCAGGACCGGTCAGCTCGGCGCTGAGTTCGGCGCCGCGGGCGATCCCGAAGTCGATCACTTTCGGCAGGCCGACGGCGAGCAGGACGTTCGCCGGCTTCAGATCGCGGTGCACTACTCCGGATCCGTGGATGGCGACGAGCGCGGTGGCCACGCCGACGGCTACCCCGTACACCTCGGAAGGGCTGAGGGGTCCCCGCTCGCGGACGACGGCGGCCAGGCTCGGCCCGTCGACGAACTCGACGACCAGATAGGGCGGATCGTGTTCGACGTCGGCGTCCAGAACCGCGGCCGTGCAGAACGGCGGAACCTCCCGCACCCGCTTCACCTCGCTGCGGAAACGCGCCAGGAAGTCGGGGTCGGCCGACCACTCGGGGCGGATGGCCTTGACCGCCACCCGCTGCCCGTCCGGGCCGGTGCCGAGGAAGACGGTCCCCATGCCACCGGCGCCGATCCGGCCGGCCAACTCGTACTGCCCGAGTCGAGCAGGATCACCGGGACGCAGCGGCGTCATGGTCACAGCGCTGCCACCCATCGAACTCGGCCGTTGCGGATCGTCCGGCGGAATGTAGAAGCAGAATATAGAGCACGCACGGCGGTCTAGAGTGGACTGATGCTGGGAGTCGTCGCGGCCGCGCTCGGCGGTCCTGAGGTGTTGCAGGTGACGGAGTTGCCCGAGCCGGAGGCTGCGCCTGGTCAGGTGGTGGTCCGGATCCGCGCGGTCTGTGTGCACCCGGCTGACCTCGCCGCCACCACCGGAAAAATTCCTGGTGGGCCGGTTCAGCCACCGTTCTCACCCGGGTGGGACATCGCCGGGGAGGTGGTCTCGGCCGGTCCCGGAACGACGGATTTCGATCCTGGTGATCGTGTCGTCGGGATGATTCCGTGGTATTCGACCCGCGGCGCGCCCGGTGGCTATGCCGAATTCGTCGCCGCCGACACAGACTGGTTGGTGCCGCTGCCGGCCGGGCTCGACTTCGTGTCCGCGGCCACGGTGCCGCTCAACGCCCAAACCGCACACCAGGGGCTGTCACTGGTGCCGCCGGCCGGCAGCATTCTGGTCACCGGTTCCAGCGGTGGCGTCGGCGGCTTCGCCACCCAGCTCGCCCTCCGGGCCGGCTTGCGTGTCGTGGCCCAGGCAAGCCACGACGATGAGCAATGGGTACGTGGACTCGGCGCTCAGGAGGTGATCTCCCGATCCGTCGATCTGGCCACGGCAGGGCCGGTGGGAGCGGTGTTCGACGCGATCCCCATCGGCGAGGCCGCGGCCGCTGCCGTCGAGGACGAGGGCGTCGTGGTGGCGACCCGGCCCACGCCTCCCCTCGTTCCAGCACGTGGTGTCCGCCAGGAACTGCAACTCATCCGGCACGACCGCGAGCTGTTGGCCGGCCTGATGGGACAGGTGGCGGCCGGGCAGCTGCGTACGCGCGTGGCGCTCACGATGCCGTTGACCGAAGCGGCCGACGCCCACCGGCGGGTGCTGGCCGGTGGGCTGCGGGGAAAGCTCGTGCTGACGGTGGGGTGAGCCAACGATGACGCCACCCGGCGGGTAACAGCCTGAGTCACAGCCAGTCGTGTTCGCGGGCGTACCGGGCGGCGTCGTGCCTGGTCTGGGTCTGTGTTTTCTGCATGGCGTTGGAGAGGTAGTTCCGGACGGTTCCCGGTGCCAGGTGCAGGCGGGCGGCGATGTCCGCTACGGAATAGCCGTCGCTGGCCACCCGCAGGACGTCCAGTTCGCGGTCGGTGAGCGGGCAGTCGTCGATGACGGCGAGGGCGGAGACGTCCGGGTCGATCCAGCGCCGGCCCTCGTGCAGTTTCGCGACCACGTCCGCGATGTGAGACGGCTCGGCGGACTTGGTGACGAAGCCCTGGACGCCGAGCTTCAGCGCCTTGCGCAGGACCCCCGGCCGGGCGTGCCGGGTCAGCATCAGGATCACCTGGCCGGGGACCGCGCGACGGATCTCGGCGACCGCGCCGAGGCCGTCGACGCCGGGCATCTCCAGGTCGATGACCAGGACGTCCGGCCGATGACGCAGCGTCGCGTCGATCGCCGAGGAGCCGTCGGAGGCCTCGGCCAGCACGGTGATGTCGCCCTCCAGCGGGAGCAGCGCGGCCAGCGCCTTACGGAGCAGGGCCTCGTCGTCGGCGAGCACGATGGTGGTCACCGGTCGAACCTCGCCGCCGTGGTGAACTCGCCGCCGGAGACCGACACCAGCAGCTCGCCGCCGTCGCCTGCGACCTTCTGACGCAGCGCGGAGAGGCCGCTCAGCTCGGGTACGGTGTCCCCGGCCGCGCCGTCGTTGACGATGCTGATGCCCTGGGCGCTCAGGGTTATCCGTACCCGAGTGGCCTGGGCGTGGCGCAGGATGTTCGTGGTCGTCTCGCGCAGGACCTGACCGAACAACTCCCCACGGCCGGGGTCGCCGTCGCGGCTGATCCGGACCCGGATGCCGGCCGCTTCGAACAGGTTCTTCGCGTTCTCCAGCTCGGCGTTGAGATTGAGCCTGCGCTGGGCGTACGCAAGCTCCTTGGTCTGTGTGATGGTCTCGCTGACCAGAGCGTGGATCTCGCGGAGCTCTTCCTCGGCGCGCGCCGGATCGCTGTGTACGAGCTTCTGCGCGAGGGTGGTCTTCAGTTTCACGACGTGCAGCGTGTGTCCCTGGATGTCGTGCAGGTCGCCGGCGAAGCGGACGCGCTCGCGGATGACGGCGAGTTCGGCCTCGCGGGCCTTGGACTGTTCGAGTTCCTCGACGACGGCGTAGAACCGTTCGCCCAGGAACGAGGAGCCGATGGCGACCGCCGTGATCCCAACCGGGATCACCAGGTATTTGATCAAGTCGCCGGAAGCCAGGCCGCCCACCGCCGCGATGTAGATGAGCAACCCGGCGATCACCGCGCGCGAATGGCGGCGCAGCCGGGGAATGCCGAGGGAGCCGACGACGCAGATGCCCCAGTACCCGTTGCCGCTGTCGGTCAGCACGATCGAAAGCGGCCACACGATGATCGCGACGACCAGGCAGGGCCAGAACACGCGGCCGAGGTCGTTGGCGGTCCAGCGCTCGAAGGCGACAAGCGCCGCGATCATCCCCGACACGATCCCGGTGACACGGCAGCACTGATCGAAAGCCGCCCACCTGCGTGAAGGTGGTGGCATGACCACCACGCCAGTCATCGAAGTCGAACAATTGAACGTCCGTTACGGCGACTTCCACGCGGTCAAGGACCTGTCGTTCCAGGTGCGGCGCGGCGAGCTTTACGCCCTGCTGGGCACGAACGGCGCGGGAAAAACCTCGACCTTGGAGACCATCGAGGGCCACCGCCAGGCCACTTCAGGGAGGGTACGCGTATTCGGCACCAGTCCCGGAGACCGCCGCGCCGTCCGGCCCCGGATGGGCATCATGCTGCAGGAAAGCGGCTTCTCCCCCGACCTGACCGTCCGTGAGTCGGTGCGCCTCATCGGCAGCCTGACCCGGCGTACCGACGACGCCGACCGGGTGCTGGACGTTGTCGGGCTCACCCGCAAGGCCGGCACCCTGGTCGGCCAGCTCTCCGGAGGCGAGAAGCGGCGGCTGGACTTCGCCACGGCCGTTTACGGCACCCCGGAGCTGATCTTCCTGGACGAGCCGACGACCGGCCTGGACATCCAGTCCCGCGACGCCCTGTGGGAGTCGGTGGACCGGCTCCGGGAGAACGGCTCGACGGTCGTGCTGACCACGCACTACCTGGAGGAGGCGCAGGAGCGCGCCGACCGGATCGGTCTGATGCACCAGGGGCGTCTTCCACCGGGAGGGCACTGTCGCCGAGCTGACCCGGACGCTGCCCGCGGTGATCCGGTTCTCGCTGCCTCCGGATGCGCCGGCGGTTCCGCTGACCGTCATAAATCACGACGGGTCGCTGCACATCGAGACGTTCGACCTGCAGAAGGACATGTTCCAGCTGCTCGGCTGGGCGCACGACCACGGTGTCGAGCTCAGCGGCCTGTCAGCCGGTCCGACCCGGCTCGACGACGTGTTCCGTGCCATCGACCGTACTTTCGCTGGGAGCTGACCATGATCGCCATTGCCCGTACCGAACTGATCCAACTCTTCCGCAACCGGCTCCTGCTGGTCACCAGCCTGATCATGCCGGCCGTGGTCAGCGGCTTCTTCGTCTATCGGCACGACGCGTTCGCGACGCTCGGCAGCCTCGGTTACATCGCCGCCGTCGTGATGTTCACGGTCGGCGCGTTCGGGCTGTACACCACGGCGGTGACCACCCTCGCGGCCCGGCGCCAGAACCTCTTCCTGAAACGCCTGCGCTCCACGGCCGCCTCCGACAGCGGCATCCTCGCCGGCCTGCTGCTGCCGGTCACCCTGCTGGCCGTCGTCCAGCTGACCGTCGTGCTGACCGTACTGGCAACTGTCGCGGGCGGACCGTCGAACGTGTTCCTGCTGGTCGTAGCGGTCCTCGCGACGGTCGCCATGATGGTCGGCCTGGGTCTGGCCACGGCCGGTTTGACGAACTCACCGGAACACGCCCAGGTCACCACGCTGCCGATCAGCCTCGGCGTGATCGCGGTGTCGAGCTGGGTGGGCCTGAGCGGCACCGAGGAACTCACCCTGCTGAAGCGCCTGCTGCCCGGCGGATCGGCGACCGAGCTGGTGCTGAACGCCTGGAACGGCGGCGCCGCGGTGTCCGAGTCGCTGCTGTTGCTGGCCCCCACGCTGAGCTGGGTCGTGGTGGCGGTCGCGCTGGCCATCCGGATGTTCCGCTGGGAACCGCGCCGCTGAGCAGCGACAGGTCGCGGCTCCCCGACCGTTACGATCAAGCGTGAGCTCAGACCTTTCGGTTACTGTCGGTGATGGTGTTGCTGTCCTTGAGATCCGGCGCCCGCCCGCCAATCACTTCGACGAGGCGTTGATCGGTCAGATCGTGGAGGCCGCGCGGGCGTTCGATGACGACCGGGAGACTCGGGCGATCATTCTGGCGTCGCAGGGTAAGCACTTCTGTGGTGGTGCGGACTTCGGCAGTGGTGACTTCGCCGCGGACCATGTGGCGGCTGCGGAACGGCTCTATCGGCGGGCCGCTCAGCTGTTCGATCTCCGTACCCCACTGATCGCGGCCGTGCAGGGCACGGCGGTGGGCGGTGGTCTCGGGCTGGCGTGCGCCGCTGATTTCCGGGTCGCCGAGGCGTCCAGCCGGTTCGTGGCGAATTTCGCGAACCTCGGGTTTCACCAGGGTTTCGGGATCAGCGTGACGCTGCCGGAGATCGTCGGGAAGCAGGCCGCCACCGACATGCTGCTGACCGGACGCAGGATCGGGGGCGAGGAAGCGGTTCGCCTGCGGCTCGCCGATCGCCTGGCCGAGCCGGGACGGGTACGCGAAACCGCCATGGAGCTGGCCCTGCAGATCGCCGGAGCCGCGCCGCTGGCGGTGCGCTCGATCCGTTCGACGCTGCGTGGCGACCTGGCGGCCCGGGTGCGCGACGCCCTCGATCACGAGCTGGCCGAGCAGAAGGTGCACTGGGCGACCAAGGACAGCGCCGAGGGGATCCGAGCGAGTCTGGAGCGCCGCACGCCGGTCTTCACCGGGGAATGAAGCTCGCCGGAATAAGGTGAAACGATGAGCACGTTCCGGCAGGCCCGTGAGTTCCTTCTCGCCCACCGCGAGGATTACGACACCGCTTACCGGGACTTCCGGTGGCCGGACCAGGAGACGTTCAACTGGGCGATCGACTGGTTCGACGCCGAGGCGGCCGGTGAGGCCGGGCCGCGGACCGCGCTCTGGATCGTCGAGGAGGACGGATCGGAGCAGCGGTTCACGTTCGCCGAGCTGTCCGAGCGGTCCAGCCGGGTGGCGAACTGGCTGGGGCAGCGCGGGGTGCGGCGCGGCGACCGGGTGATCCTGATGCTCGGCAACCAGGTGGAGCTCTGGGAGTGCCTGCTCGCCGCGATGAAGCTGGGCGCCGTGGTGATCCCGGCGACGCCGCTGCTCGGCCCGGCCGACCTGCGCGACCGCCTGGACCGGGGCCACGCGGCGCACGTCATCATCGGCGCGAACGACACCGGGAAGTTCGCGGCGATCGACGGCGATTACACCCGGATCGCGGTGGGTTCGCCGGTGGACGGCTGGCATGCGTTCAGCGAGGCCTACGCGGCGGACGCCGCCTTCGAACCCGACGGTGCGACCCGGGCGAGCGACTCGCTCCTTCTCTACTTCACCTCGGGCACCACGGCACTGCCGAAACTCGTCGAGCACACCCACGCGTCGTACCCGGTCGGGCACCTGTCGACCATGTACTGGATCGGGCTGCGCCCCGGCGACGTGCACCTCAACATCTCGTCGCCGGGCTGGGCGAAACACGCGTGGAGCAATGTCTTCGCGCCGTGGAACGCTCTGGCCTGCGTGTTCATCTACAACTATCGGCGCTTCGACGCGTCCGCGCTGCTGGCGCAGATGGACCGGTGCGGTGTCACCAGTTTCTGCGCGCCGCCGACGGTGTGGCGGATGCTGGTGCAGGCCGACCTGACCCAGTTGAAGAACCCACCGGAGATCGTGGTCGGCGCCGGTGAGCCGCTCAACCCGGAGGTCATCGACCAGGTGCAGCGGGCCTGGGGTGTGACGATCCGGGACGGGTTCGGCCAGACCGAGACGACAGTGCAGATCGCCAACACGCCCGGTCAGCAGGTGAAACCGGGTTCGATGGGCCGGCCGACACCGGGTTACACGGTGGTCCTGCTGAACCCGGTCAACGGCGACGGGGAGATCTGCCTCGATCTGACGCACCGCCCGCTCGGTCTGATGGTCGGTTATCACGGCGACCCGGAGCGCAACGCCGAGGCGATGGCCGGCGGTTACTACCACACCGGCGACATCGGATCCCGGGACGCGGACGGCTACATCACCTATGTGGGGCGTGCCGACGACGTGTTCAAGGCATCCGACTACCGGATCTCACCGTTCGAGCTGGAGAGTGTGCTGATCGAGCACGAGGCGGTGGCCGAGGCCGCGGTGGTGCCGGCGCCCGACCCGGTGCGGCTGGCCGTGCCGAAGGCGTACGTGGTGCTCGCTGACGGCTGGGCGCCGACGGCGGAGACGGCCCGGGCGATCCTGGCGCACTGCCGGGAGAACCTGGCGCCGTACAAACGGATCCGGCGGATCGAGTTCACCGACCTTCCGAAGACCATCTCCGGGAAGATCCGGCGGGTGGAGCTGCGAGCCCGCGAAGAGGCCCGTGCAAAGGCCGGCACAGAGGCAGACGCCAAGGCCGGCCAGACCGGTCAGGAGTTCCGGGAAGACGCCTGATTTACGAATATTTCTCGTTAATCTGACTCCTGGTCGGGTAAACGGGGGTTCGACATTGTTCGGGCGGTTACGTCGCTGGCACCGCAAGCGACAGGCGGCGCGCGACTCTGAGCACGGCGCCATCATGATCATCGTCGCGCTGTTCCTCAGCAACGCGGTGATCATCGGGATGGCCGCCATCGTGATCGACGTCGGGCTCGCCTGGCAGGAGCGCGAGCAGCTGATCAGCGGCGCCGACGCGGCCTCCATGAAGATCGCTCTGAACTGCGTGGCCGACCCCGCCAAATGCACCCACGCCCTGCAGGATCCGGTGGCGGTCACCTACGCCAGGAAGAACGCGAAGGACGACGCCGCCGACGCGCAGATCTGCTTCAGCTTCGATGCGAGTTGCCCCGCGTGGAAGACCGCGAAGAGTTGCCCGGCAGTACCGGCACCAGCGGCCGGCGAGACCGTGGGCACCTGGGTGGAGGTGCGCACCACCACCGTGACCGCCTCCGGCACGACGTTCCTGCCTCCGGCGTTCGCCAAGGCGGCGACCGGCGGCCAGTTCACCGGCAAGTCGGTGGGCGCGTGTGCCCGGGTGGCGTGGGGGCCTCCGGCGATCAAGAAAGTGCTGGCTCTGGGCGTCTCGCTCTGCGACTGGAAGCGGATGACCGGCAACGGGACGACGTTTTACGGGCCGCTCGGCTCGGTGCTCAACTCGATCGGCCTGCTGCCCATGCTCGGCCTGCCCAGCGTCGGCACCGGCGGCGACAGCCCGATCGCCGCTGCCCTGCCGGCCGCCGTGCTCGGCATGCCGCTGCCGTCCTGCACCACACCTGTCAATCTGACCGTGCCGCGCGGGTACATCTGGCTGCAGGGCCCGGACATCCTCAACCCGACGATGCCGGACGCCAACTGCGAGCTCGACCTCAAGGTCGGCGACGAACCTCGGTCGTTCGTGCTCGGCGGGCTCACGGTAGGCGGCACCAACCGCTGCGGGGCACGTCTGCAGGCCCTGATCGCCTCGAAGCAGCCGGTCCTCGTGCCGATCTTCGACAAGATCGAGCAGACGTTGCTCAGCGTCGCCCCGAAGTACCACATCATCGGGTTCGCGCCGCTGCAGATCACCGGCTTCTCCGGCCTGCTCGGCGGCCTTCTGGGCAGCGTGACGAGCATCGTGACCGGCAATCTGTTCGACGCCGTCACCAAAGCGCTCTGCGACGTCTTGAGTGGCTGCATCTACGGGTACTTCACCAAAACTCTGGTGCCGACGTACCAACCACATTTCGGCACCGGCAGCAACGTGTACGGCGCGACGATCATCGGCCGCACCGGGTAGGTCCGCCCGTTTCCGCGCCGATCAACAAATCGTCATGTGCCGATGTCCTGTCGGCCAGGAGGACCACCGAGACTTAGGGCTCGTTCAAGGTGACCGGCAAGTAACTTGCCGGCCACCTGGGCCTGCCTCCACCGGCGGGCCGTCCGACAGGAGCCCCGCATGAGCTCTCGTGTCCGCATCCCCCTAGCCGTCGTCCTGGCCGCCGTACTCAGCGTGTTCGGCCTGGCCGCCCCGGCGTACGCCGTGACCGCCGCCCAGAAGGCCGCCGTCCTCGCATCGTTCACTCAGACCAGCGCGAGCAGCTACAACAGCTGGAATTCCGCCCGGCAGAACCAGGGTTCCTGGTCCGCGTACGGATTCGACTGGAGCACCGATTACTGCTCGTCCAGCCCGGACAACCCCCTCGGATTCGACTTCAAGCTCGCCTGTCACCGGCACGACTTCGGGTACCGCAACTACAAGGCGATCGGCACGTTCCCGGCGAACAAGAGCCGGGTTGACTCGGCGTTCTACGAGGACCTGAAGCGCAAGTGCGCCACGTACAACTCGGTGGTCCGCCCGGCCTGCACCAGCCTGGCGTGGACGTACTACCAGGCGGTGTCGCTGTTCGGCTCGCTCGCGGCGGTCGACTCGGCGGATCTGCAGAAGGCCGCTGACATCAAGGCCGACGCGCTGGCCTGATCTTCCAGGTGCCGGATTTCCGGAGAGGGGAGCCCGCCGGTCTCATCGGAGGGCTCCCCTGATCGTGCGGAGCACCCGCCGCACCACGGGCACGTGACGAGCCGGCCGGGACGTGTCCTCGGCTGATCGCACCGCCACCGCGCCACGCTCGCCGACGACCAGGGCCAGCCGCAGGTCGGTGGGCGTCCGGTGGACGGCGCCCAGACCGACCGCGATCCGGTACCGGCCCGCCGGCAGCCTGGTGAGCGTGGCCTCCAGAACGCCGCCACCGGGCGCGGGCCTGAGCACCGCGTCGACCTCGACCTCGTGGGTCTTCGCCCTGGTCAGCCGGATCCGCCCGGTGGTGACGGCGTCGACGTGCACCGGAAGCGACACGGCGAGCCGGTTCCCCGAGACGGTCACCTGCTCGGGGCGTACCGGGAGCAGGTCGTACCGCAGCCGGTTGGTGCTCTCCCGCACGTCGAGCGACAGGTTCTGGTGCGGGTCCGTCCAGTACGGCAGGACGGTTCGCCCGCCGATGACCCCGAGCCGCCGGCCGGCGTCGGCATCGGGTCCGCGCAGCGCGCCCAGGCGGGTCTCCTTGTTCCAGCCGCCGAGCGCGTACCGGATGTAGACGTCCCAGATGCCGTCGCCGATGCGGGCGCCGGCGTTCGCCGTACCCGGGCTGATGGAAGCCGCAGCACGCAGGCGGAGCCGGACCGTCGCGGGGTCCGCTGCGGGAACCTGCTCCCGGTCGAACGTGACCGGCTGGTAGAACTCGGCGGCGGTGGCGCGCTCGCGGATGACGAGGTCGACCTTGGATGCCTCGAAGCGAGCGGGAACGCTCTCCGGGATCGGCAACTGGCTCGTGGAGATCGGCAGCTGGAGGGTGCCGTCGCGCAGGGCCGTGACGCCGGTGTACTCGACGGTGAAGGCGAGCTGCAGGACGCCGTCCTTCCAGACGAGTTTGCGCAGGTCACCGCTGGGCGTGACGGTTGACTCCCAGGCGGCCAGTTTCTCCAGGTCGGTGAGCCGGCCCTCGGTCAGCAGCCCGGCGACAACCCGCTGCATCGGCGAGAGGCCGGCGGCGACGCCCGGGCCGAACCGCTCGGTGACCGCGCGCATCTCGCGGAACATCTCCTGGCGGTACTCCTGGTCCATCGCCAGCAGCCGGCGCCCGCGCAGCCGTTCCACGATCTCGTTGCGCAGCCAGCGGCGGAAAAGACCGTCCCGCAACGGGCCGGGTTCGGTGTATTTCTCGACCACGTCGAGGGCTTCGCGCAGATTGCCGAAATAGCCGACCGGCTCGATCGGCCGGAAACCGGCGTTCGACGCGTCATCGCGTTTCACATGGTAGTAGCAAACGTAATCGCTGAGCACCGCGACGTTCTCGGCACGCAGGTACGCCTCAGCGACGAAGACGTGGTCCTCCAACCGGCGCCGGCCCTCGCGGAAACGCAGCCCGATCCGGTTCAGGAACTCGCGCCGCACCATCTTGTGCGGGGTGAGACTGTCGATCAGCGGCGCGTTACGCACCGAGGCGTTCGGCCGGTTCTCCCGGAAGAGTTCCAGCGGCACCGGCCGGCCCTTGCCCGCCATCTTGCCGACGATCACGTCGGCCCGGTGGGCTACGCCGTACGCGTACATCCGCTCCAGAGCCTCGGACCCGAGGTAGTCGTCGTTGTCGACGAACATGATGTATTCGCCGGTCGTGGCCTCGATGCCGACGTTGCGCGGGCGGCCGGACCAGCCGGACGGCTCCTGGTGGATCACCGTGACGTTGGCGTGCTCCCCCGCCAGCTTGTCGAGCCGCGCGGGCGTCTCGTCGGTCGAGCCGTCGTCGACGAAGCAGATCTCGTACTCGTCGGCCGGCAGGCTCTGGTTGACGAGTGAATTGATGCAGTCCTCGACATAGGGGCCCGGGTTGTAGACCGGAATGACCACGCTGACCTTCATCGGCGACACATTAACGGGAAATCATTGTTTTCGCTTCACAGGATATCCACTGGCACCTGACAGGCAATTCAAAAGCATAGGTTCCGGCTAGTTCATTGACAGATGAATAAAATGTTGAACTCCGCTTTCCCTGCTGTTAACGTCGCCCGGCATCAACGGTTTCCCGCTCTCTGCAGAAGGCCCGGATGAACAATAAATCGAGTGTGTTGCCGGCCGTCGCCATCGTTCTCGCCGGCGGTGTCGGTGAGCGACTCGGGCTTCAGATGCCCAAACAACTCGTCAAGATCGCCGGTCGGCCGGTGATCGAGCACACCCTGGCCACGTTCGAGCAGTCCCCCGTCATCGACAGCGTGCTGGTGCTGATGACCCCGGACCATGTGGCCGAGGTCGAGGCGATCGTGGCGCGGGGCGGGTTCACCAAGGTGCTCGGCGTGATCGCCGGCGGCCGGACACGCAGCGAGACGACCCAGCGGGCCATCGCGGCGATGCACGGGACCGAATGCAAAATGATCATTCACGACGCGGTACGCCCACTGGTCTCGCAGCGGATCATCGCCGACAGCGTGCGTGCCCTCGACCGGTACGAGGCCATCGACGTGGCGACCCCGTCGGCCGACACGATCATCGCGGTGGACGAGATCGACGGCGAGGAGATCATCACCGACATCCCGCAGCGGAGCCGGTTACGCCGCGGGCAGACGCCACAGGGCTTCCACCTCTCGATCCTGCGCAAGGCGTACGAGCTGGCGGCGGCCGACCCGGCGTTCACCGCCACCGACGACTGCGGTGTGGTCCGGCGCTACCTGCCGGATGTGCCGATCTACGTGGTACCCGGCGACGAGAACAACCTGAAGATCACACACCCGATCGACATCCACCTCGCCGACAAGCTCTTCCAGCTCAACTCCAACCCCCGGGTCCTGGAGACCTCGGCGGCCGACCGGGCCAGGCTGCTCACCGGCAAGACCGTCGTCGTCTTCGGCGGCAGTTACGGCATCGGCAAGGCCACCGGCGACCTGGCCGCCGCGGCCGGCGCCACCGTGCTGCCGTTCAGCCGCTCGACCACCGGAACCCATGTGGAGAACCCGGACCAGGTGGCCGACGCGCTGCGGCAGGCACACGTGCGGACCGGCCGGATCGACTACGTCGTCAACACCGCAGGCGTGCTGCGGATCGGCAAGCTGGCCGACGCCGAGGACACCGACATCGAAGAGGCCCTGCGGGTCAACTACCTGGCGCCGGTCTACATCGCCCGGGCCGCCGCGGACTACCTCGCCGAGACCCGGGGCGCCCTGCTGCTCTACACCTCCAGCTCGTACACCCGGGGCCGGGCCGGTTACAGCCTCTACTCCTCGACGAAGGCGGCCACGGTCAACCTGACCCAGGCCCTCGCCGACGAGTGGTCGGAACGCGGCATCCGGGTCAACTGCATCAACCCGGAACGCACCGGAACCCCGATGCGGCGGCAGGCGTTCGGCGACGAGCCCGCCGCGTCGATGCTCACCGCCGAGGAGGTCGCCGGCACCTCGGTCGACGTCATGATCTCCGACTGGACCGGTCACATCGTGGACGTCCGGCGGGCCTCGTGATCCTCGCTATCTACGTACTCTCGCTGCTGGCCCTGTATGCCGGCGCGCTCCTGCCCAGCCCGGCGCTGTTCCTGATCGCCCTGGCAGCCGTCGTGATCGTCGAACGCTGGGGTATCAAACGCACCGCCCTCGCCGGCCTGATGCGCCGCGCCCAGCTCAGCGGGGTCACCCGCTCGCTCATCCGGGACGGCGCGATCCTGACGATGGTCGCGCACAGCGCGCTCTCTTTCGGCCTCATTCTTCTGTACGCGCTACGCGCCCTCATCAACGTCGAATTGCGCCGGATCCACGAGCTGCGCCAACTGCCCCACCCGACCCGCAACCTGGACCTCTCAGGGCTGGGCATCCCGGACGCCCCGCCGAGCTGGCTGACCGGCCGGGCACCCGCCTGGCTGCTGCACCTGGCCCTGCCGGTCGCCGTGGGCGCGGCGATCAGCACCGGCGCCGCGACCGCCGGTCTCGTCGTCTCGACGATGTGCGTGCTCACCGTGCTCGGCGCCGCTGCGATCCACCATCACCGGAACCTGGTGCTCGCCGACAAGGAGGCGCTGCAGGCCGCGGCGCTCACCCAGCTGCGGGAGTACCGGCCGGAGGTGCTGCTCTACTTCAGCCTCAGCGAGGCCAGCGGCACCACGTACCAGGTGGACTCGTGGCTGGGGGTGCTGGCCGGGCTGCGGCACCGGGCGGCGATCCTGGTCCGTGAGCGCAAGCATCTCACCCGGATCGCCCCGACCACTCTGCCGATCATCTGCGTGCCGCGTGGCCCCGACGTCATGGACCTCGACCTGCCGGATCTCAAAGCCGTTCTGTACGTCGGCAATACCGGCAACAACATCCAGATGCTGCGTACGAACGGGGTCCGGCACGTCTTCGTCGGGCACGGCGACAGTGACAAGGTCGCCAGCACGAACCCGTTCAGCCGGGTCTACGACGAGGTCTGGGTGGCCGGGCGGGCGGGCCGCGACCGGTACAGCCGGGCCGGCTCGGCAGTGGCCGACTCGTCGATCGTGGAGGTGGGCCGGCCCCAGCTCGCGGCGGTGGAGCCGGCTCGCACGGATCGGCGGGTGTTCACGGTGCTCTATGCGCCGACCTGGGAGGGCTGGAGCACCGACCTGGCGGTCAGCTCGGTGCCGGTCATGGGGCTGACCATCGTGAAGACTCTGCTGGCGCTCTCGCCGGACATCCGGATCATCTACAAGCCGCACCCGCTGACCGGATATCAGGACCCGGTGACCAAGCGGGTCAATCAGAAGATCATCGATCTATTGGGCGACTCCGGCCATGCTTCGGAACGCCTCACCGAGCTGGACCGGCTCATCGCCGAGCTGGCCGGGCCGGAATCCCCCGATGACGCCCAGGCGACCCGGGACCACGGCACACCCTCTCCGGAGCGGCACGCCCGGCTGATCGAGGCCGAGCGCGAGTGGCAACGCCTCAGCTGGGAGGGGTCGGCACATCGGACGGTCACCGGGCCACGACCCGACCTCTACTCCTGTTTCAACCAGGCGGACCTGATGATCGCCGACATCTCCGCTGTCGTCTCCGACTTCGTGGCCAGCGGGAAGCCGTACGTCGTCACCAATGTGCGTGATCAGGACGAGGACGAGTTCCGGGCCGCGCAGACGGTGGCCGGTGGGGCGTACCTGCTCGGGTCGGACGCCGCTGGGCTGGCCGGGCTGGTGCGGGCGTTGCGGCAGCCGGTGCCGGACGACCCGATGGCCGAGCGCCGGGAGCGCCTGCGGCATTACCTGCTCGGGCCGGGGACGCCGGCGCCGATGGACCGGTTCAACGACGCGGTGGATGCGGTGATCGCCAAGCCGTACCCGGCGGGTCTTCCGGTTCTCGCTTCCTGACCTCGCCATGTTGATCGTGACGGCGGTCACACATGACAATGGATATATTTTATATTGACCTCTCGAGCTTTCTTCGCCGAAGCAGGAGGCCAGCATCGTGACCCCTGAACAGATTCGAACCCTTCACCTACTCTGCGACACCGTCGTCCCATCTCTCGACCGCCCCGGCGACACCGACGGATTCTGGGCGCGCCGCGCGTCCGACGTCGGCGCCGATCACGCTGTGCTCGCCATGATCACGGCGCTGCCGGCCGAGCAGCAGGCCGGCCTCGGCATGTTGCTCGACGCGCTCGCCGCCAACGGGTTCCACGACGCGCCCGAGGCGGTGCTCGCCGCCGTGCGGCAGGCCTCTCCGGAAGCCGCCGCCGGCATCGGTGCGCTGACCAGCCTGACCCTGCTGGTGAGCTACGGGATCTCCGACGAGAGCGGTCACAATCCGTTCTGGACCAGGTTCGGATATCCGGGCCCGGTCGCTGCTGAGCCGCCCGCCGACGACCGGAAGCTCACACCGCTGCGCGTCACCGGCGACCTCGATCTGGAAGCCGACGTCGTGGTCATCGGATCCGGCGCGGGCGGTGGCCTGATCGCCGGGCGGCTCGCCGCCGGTGGTGCCGACGTGGTCGTGCTGGAAGCCGGCCGATACCGCACCGAGTCCGACTTCGATCAGCACGAGATCGCCGCTTACCAGGGCTCCTACTGGCGTGGCGGCCCGACGCCGACCGTCGACGGCAACATCACGCTGATGGCGGGCGCGGGCCTCGGCGGCGGCACGGTGATCAACTGGACGAACTGCATCCGCACCCGCGACGACGTACGCCGGCAGTGGGCCGACCACGGCCTCACCGACGTGGCAACGCCCGAATTTGATCGGCACCTGGACGCGGTGTGGCGGGAACTCTCGGTGAACGACCGCTGCTCCGAGTTCAACCGCATCCACGAGGCGATGCGGCGCGGATCGGAGAAGCTCGGCTGGTCCTTCAGGACGGTGAACCGGAACTGGGACGAGAAACGCCACGACGCGGCGATCGCCGGCCACCTCGGTTTCGGCGACGTCTCCGGGGCGAAGCAGTCC
This sequence comes from Actinoplanes sp. CA-015351, assembly GCF_050955685.1. Taxonomy (NCBI): domain Bacteria; kingdom Bacillati; phylum Actinomycetota; class Actinomycetes; order Micromonosporales; family Micromonosporaceae; genus Actinoplanes; species Actinoplanes sp. CA-015351. Next base: position 2,776,617 of record NZ_CP192102.1, on the reverse strand, counting down.
TCGCTCAAGGTCTACCTGGAGCCGGCGGTCCTGGATCACCACGCCCGGGTCGTGGACGGCTGCCAGGTGGAGAAGATCCTGGTCACCGGCGGCCGGGCAGCCGGCGCTGCCGGAAAAGTCGGTGCCCATCGGGTCACCGTCCGCGCGCCGATCGTAGTGCTCGCGGCCGGCGCCCTCGAATCCCCCGGCGTGCTGCTGCGCTCCGGCATCGGCGGCCCGGCCGTGGGGCAATACCTGCGCCTGCACCCGTGCACGGTGACGATGGGTGACTACGGCACCGACATGCGCGGCTGGTGGGGCGCACCGCAGGCCGCGCTGATCGACGAGTTCGCCGCGATCGAAAACGGTCACGGCTTCCTCATGGAGAGCATTCAGTACGCACCCGCGCTGGGCGCTTCGGCGGTCCCGTTCACGACGCCGGCCGAGCACAAGCAGACGATGTCCGACTTCCGTGACACGGGTTCGTTCATCGGCCTGATCCGAGACCGGGGACACGGCCGGATAAGCCTCGATGAGTCCGGAAATGCCGCGGCATTCTATGAACTGACCGACGAACTGGACGTCCGCAACACGCAGCGCGCCCTCGAAGCCGAGATCCGCCTGCACCACGCCGCCGGCGCCGGCCGCATCCAGGTGCTGGCCCACGGCTTACCGGCGTGGCAAACCGGCGACAGCCTGGACAATTACATCGCCCGGGCCCAGCAACTGCACCTGGGAGCCGGCGGCGCGACGATCTTCTCCGCCCATCAGATGGGCAGCTGCCGCATGGGCACCGACCCCGCCACCAGCGTCGCCAACCCGCACGGCGAACTCCACGACACCCCCGGCGTCTGGATCGGCGACGCATCCGCGTTCCCCACCGCCTCCGGCACCAACCCGATGATCTCCATCATGGCCCTGGCCTCCCGCACAGCAACCTTCATCGGGTACGCATAACCACCCAAGATCCTCCACCCAAGATCCTCCAGCCAACCCCTCAGGGCCACCTCCCCGCCCGCCCCGCTATGCCCAGCTCTGCCCCGCTCTGCCCCGCCCCGCTCTGCCCCGCCCCGCTCTGCCCCGCCCCGCTCTGCCCCGCCCCGCTCTGCCCGCGCTCTGCCCCCGCCCTGCCCCCGCGCCGCCCAGCCCTGCCCCGTGCCGCCCCGCCCGCCCCGCACCGCACCACGCCGCACGCACCGCACCGCCCCGTCCCGCGTGGATCTTGTGGACTTCCCCGCAGACGTCTCCGCACAACTCCGCAAGATCGAACAGGCCCAGCCGATCTTGCGGAGTTACACGCAAACGGTTCACCGAACTCCACAAGATCGGCGAAGCACCGCACTCACCACGCCGAAACCGCGAAGCACCGCACTCACCACGCCGAAACCGCGAAGCACCGCACTCACCACGTCGAAAACTGCGAAGCACCGCGTTGGCCGAACCGTGGAGATCTGAAGGGCATAGAGCAGGGCATAGAACACCCAAAAGTCTCCAAGATTCGACGCTGTCCACCCGCCGCCCACCCGCTGTCCACCCGCTGTCGACCCGCTGTCCACCTGCTGTCGCGGCAGAGCGCCATCACGAATCCCCCAAATACCTCTAAACCAACACGCCGTCGATGGTCGCGCCGCGAACTCGTGCACTCGTGGTCGATCAGCCGGCCAAACCGCACAAGATCTCCGAACGGCACCTCGCACCGCGAAACCACCCCCGCCACCCCGAACAACCGCCACGCCATCCCGCACCCACTACCACTCCGCAAACGGCGAAACCCGAGCGCAGAACCCTCCGCTCATCTCCACAAGATCGGCAGCCTCCACCCGACACTCACCGCCGGACCTGGTTGGCTTCGTCGGTGATCAGTAACGAGCAGCTTCGAGCGTGTCTGGCCGCCGAGTGGGGTCTGGCCGATCCGGTTGTCGAGGTCCACAACGGAGGCATGAACTCGGCGACGTGGTTCATCGACTCACCCACCCGGCCCGGCCAGCGACGGGTCGCCAAGGCGGTCGCCCCGGCCGACCGGCCCGCTTTCACCGCGGGCCTGGCCGTGGCCACCGCCGTCGAAGCCGCAGGCATCCCGGCCGGCGCCCCGGTGCCCACTCGCAGCGGAGACTTGGTAGCCACCGACGTCCCGCTGGCCCTGCTGACCTGGGTCCCCGGCAGCCCGCTGCCCGGCAGCCCTCTCTCCGGCAGCCCTCTCTCCGGCGGCCCTCTCTCCGGCGACGATCAGCGGGTGATCGGCGCGACGCTGGCGAGGGTCCATCAGGCGCTGCGAGACGTGTCCGTGCCCGGCGAGGAAACTTTCCACTGGCTCGACCCCCGGAGCACGCACCTGGCGATCCGCCCCTGGCTCAGGGACGCGATCACCGGAGCGATCGCCGCCTATGACGAGCTCGGCGCGCTCACCACCGGACTGCTGCACACCGATCCGGCACCGGAGGCGTTCCGCCTAGACACCGCCACCGGCGTCTGCGGGCTCATCGACTGGAGCATCGCCATGCGCGGCCCGCTCCTCTACGACCTGGCGTCGGCGGTGATGTACGCGGGCGACGGGGTCGTCAACGCGTACCCAATGGTTGATCTCTCGGAGCTGGAGCGGGGCCTGCCCACGATGATCCGGTTCCGATGGGCGGTCCAGGCCGACTATTTCGCCCGGCGCATCGCCACCGGCGAACTGACCGGCATCACCAGCCAGGCCGACAACGAGAAAGGGCTGGCCGATGCCGAAGCTAATCTGCGGTGAGCTTCCGGACGAGGCGGCGTTCGCCGCTCGTCACGTCTGACGTGCGGGTCCAGCCGGCTCGTTCGTAGACCGCTATCGCTCGCTCGTTGCCGGCGATCACCCACAGCTCCAGGTCGCTGATCCCGGCGAGGCGCGCCTGGTCGTCCACATGGGTCAGCAGGGCGCCGGCCACGCCGCTACCCCATGCCTGCGGGTCGACGGCGAGATAGACCAGTTCGGCACCGACCAGAATGGTGAAGCCGACCGCGTCCTCACCGCGAAACGCGATGTGCAGGACTCCGCCCTGAGCGAGACGCCTTCGCACGCCGGGAAGTTGCGACTCCACGGAAGCCGGCTGGCCGTCGCGGCGAGCCGTGGCGCGGGCCCAGATCGCGGCCGCCGTGCGTACCGAATCAGATCTCTTGATGCGCAAGGTCACGCCGCAGGGTAAGGGTTCTCCGCGAGCAGGTGGGCGAGGTGGGCGGTGTTCGCGGCCAGGGTCTTGGTGGCCGCGCCGGTGGTGTCCGGCTTGGGGCCGGCGTCCTTGTAATCGAGGCTGCCCATCGCCTCGCCCACCCAGTATGTCGAGGCAGCTCCGGCAGCCGTGAAACCGACATCGTTGAGCGCCTGCAACACCTCGGCGGTCACGTGGTGGGCGCCGTCCTCGTTGCCGACGACCGCGACCGCGGCGACCTTGCCGAAGACCTTGGAGATGTCGGCGTCGAGACGCTCGAGGACCATCTTGCAGACGCTGGACGGCTGGCCCATCCAGATCGGTGTCGCGATGATCAGAATCTGGGCATCCATGATCTTGGTACGGATGGCCGGCCACTCATCGCCGTCACCCTCGTCGGCGGAGACCCCGAACTTGACGGCGTGATCGGCGACCCGGATCACCTCACCGTCCACATCGTGGTCGGCGAGAGCCGCGAGGATCTCTCGTCCGAGCAGCTCAGCGCTGGACTCGGCGGGGGAAGGCTTGAGAGTGCAACCGAGTACCACGGCACGCAATGTCGTCACGGCGGCCTGATACCCGGACCGGCCCCCTTCATTCATTCGCGATCTTGATGTTAAGTTGTTGCCCATCTTTTGCAATAGCCAAGATGGGGGTATTGGTGGTCACCGAGGTGCTCGGCGTGCAGCGGCGCCGGACCACGATCTGGCTGGTGGCGCTGACCGCCGCCCTGGTCGTGACCGGGTTGATCGCCGTCGGCACGGGGGCGGTCGGCATCAGCCCGGTCACGGTCGCCCGGATCATCGGTCACCAGCTTCTGCACGTCGGTGACATCACCTGGACGCCGCCCGAGGAGGCAATCGTCTGGCAGGTACGCCTGCCCCGGGTGCTGCTCGGCATCCTGGTCGGCGCCGGCCTGGCAGTCTGCGGGGTTGCCCTGCAGGCGATGGTCCGCAACGTGCTTGCCGACCCCTACCTGCTCGGGATCAATTCGGGCGCGTCCAGTGGCGCCGCAGCGGCGATCCTCTTCGGAGCGGGCGCCGGGTTCGGCCAGTACGCCCTCTCCACCAGCGCTTTCGCCGGCGCGCTCGCCGCATCGTTGCTGGTCTTCCTGATCGCCCGCTCCGGTGGCCGCGTCACCTCGATCCGGCTGCTGCTGGCCGGCGTCGCGGTCGGGTACGCCCTTTACGCCACGACCAGCTTCCTGATCTTCGCTTCGGGGAGTGCCGAGGGCGCCCGGTCGGTGATGTTCTGGCTGCTCGGCTCGCTCGGGCTGGCCCGCTGGGACGCCCTGCTCGCGGTCGCCGCGGTCGTCATCGGCGGCACGATCGCGTACCTCACGGTCATCGGCCGCAGCCTGGACGCCCTCGCCGTCGGTGACGAGACCGCGCACACGCTGGGCATCGCGCCGGACCGGCTGCGCCTGCGGTTGCTCGTGGTGGTCTCGCTCTGCGTCGGCGTACTGGTCTCCGCGTCCGGGAGCATCGGGTTCGTCGGACTTGTGGTACCCCACCTGGCGCGTCGCATCGTCGGCGCCCCGCATGTCCGCGTGGTTCCGGTGGCCGCGCTGCTCGGCGCGATCCTGCTGGTCGGGGCCGACGTGATCGCGCGGGTGCTGCTGGCGCCGCAGGAGATCCCGATCGGCATCATCACCGCCCTGATCGGCACCCCGTTCCTCCTGGTCCTCATCAAACGCCTGCATGGAGTCCCCCAGTGACAACGAAAATCGCGACCGCGACTGCCCTGCTGCTGCTCGTCGCCGGATGCGGCGCCGACGCCACACCGACCGCAGCCGGCGACAAGAAAGTCACGATCACCAACTGCGGGACCGACGTCTCCTTCGACAAGGCACCCGAGCGCGTCGTGCTGCTCAAGAGCGCGGCCGTGCCCTACCTGCATTCACTCGGTGTGATGGACCGGGTCACGGCACGCGCCGGCCAATACCCGAAGGAGTACTACGACACCGCCACCCAGGCCGAGATCGACAAGATCCCGCTGCTCACCGACAAGACCGACACCAGCGGCCACCTGCAGATCTCCAAGGAGGTGGTGATCAGCCAGCAGCCCGACCTGGTGCTCGGCGAGGTGGACAACCTGTCCCGCGACACCCTCTCCGCGGTGGACATCCCGCTGCTGGAGGAGCCGGCACTGTGCCAGGGCACCACGGCCGTGCCGGCCTTCGACGACATCTACTCGCAGATGACCAGCTACGGCAAGGTCTTCGGTCGCGAGGCCGAGGCCACTGCGGCGATTGCCGCGCTCCAGGCGCGGATGGCCGAGATCCAAAAGCCTTCCCGGGTACGCACGGCGGCGGTGCTCTACCCGACCGTCGGCGGCGGGGTCACCTATGCGTACGGGTCGGCCAGCATGGCGCACCCGCAGCTGCAGGCGGCCGGGTTCAGCAACGTGTTCGGTGACAACAAGGAGCGCGTTTTCGAGGTGACGCTGGAGGAGCTGCTCGGCCGCAACCCGGACGTGCTGATCCTGCTCTACAGCGACGGCGACCCGAAGGCCGTCGAGCAGGCCGTCACCAGCCTGCCCGGGGCGGAGAAGCTCAAAGCCGTCGCGAACGGTGACGTGCTGCCGCAGCTGTTCAACTTCACCGAACCGCCGTCGCCGCTCTCCATCGACGGCCTGGAGAAGATCGTGCGACGCTTCTCGTGATCGAAGCCTCCGGGGTCTCCTGGCGGTACGGGACGACCCCGGTCATCGACGGTGTCGCCGTGACGGCGCGGCCGGGACGCGTACTCGGGCTGATCGGTCCTAACGGCAGTGGGAAGACCACCCTGCTACGGCTTTTGTACGGAGCGCTGCGCAGCAGCGCGGGAAGCGTGCGGGTGGACGGTGACCGGCTGTCCTCGCTGAGCCCGCGCGACGCTGCCCGGCGGATGGCCGTCGTGGTGCAGGAGTCCGGCGGCGAGACCGCGCTGACCGTGGCCGAAATGGTGTTGCTGGGCCGGGGCCCGCACCTGTCGACGTTCCAGCGGGCCGGAACCGACGACCACGAGGTCGCGGCCCGCTGCCTGGCCCGGGTGGGTGCCACCCACCTGGCCGGGCGGTCGTTCGCCGGGCTCTCCGGCGGTGAACGGCAGCGGGTGCTGATCGCCCGGGCCCTCGCCCAGGAAGCCACCCACCTGCTGCTCGACGAGCCGACCAACCACCTGGACATCCGGTATCAGCATGAGATCCTGCGCCTGGTCCGGTCGTTGAGCACCTGCTCGGTGGTGGTGCTGCACGATCTGAACCTGGCCGCCCGGTACTGCGACGACCTGGTTCTGCTCGGTTCCGGCGGGGTGGTGGCCGCCGGTGAGACCCCCGAAGTGCTGGATCCGACGATCCTCGAACCGATATATGGCATTGGAATCCGCCGTCTGGATATAGAGGGTTCCTTACACCTGTTGTTCGAACCACTATCGGAGGAGAACCCGGCGTGACCGCGCAGGACCGCATCAACGAGTACTGGACCGGCCGTGCCCCCGCCTATGACGCGTACCAGCAGCGCCCCGAACGGCTCGACGCCGATCGTGCGGCCTGGTCGGAGATCTGGGAGAAGACACTGCCGCCGGCGCCACTTGACGTCCTCGACGTCGGCACCGGGAGTGGATATGTCGCGCTGACGCTGGCCGGGCTCGGTCACCGGGTGACCGGGATCGACCTGTCCGAGGGGATGCTGGCCGAGGCCCGCCGCCGGCCGGGTCCCGAGTTTCTTCTCGGTGACGCCGTGAACCCCGACTTCCCGGAGGGCAGTTTCGACGCGATCGTCGGCCGTTATGTGGCGTGGACGCTGCGTTCGCCCGGTGAGGCCGTCGCCAACTGGATCCGTCTGCTGCGACCGGGCGGGCTGGTCGCCATGGTCGACAGCACCTGGTTCCCGGACGGGCTGGAGTCGGCCGGTTTCTACGACACCGAGGTTCAGTCCCTGCTGCCCCTAGCCGCCGCCAAGTCGATCGACGAGACCGCGCTGGCGCTCGCGAACGGCGGGCTGGAGGACGTCTCGGTCACCCCGCTGACCACGATCTTCGAGCTGGACAACCGGTACGGCGTCTCCCCCGGCCACGAGGTGCAGATGCAGTTCATGGTCACCGGACGCCGGGTCTGATCACCACGGGGTGTGGTTGCGCCACTTGCGGTTCGCTTTCTCACTGCAGTTGCGCAGGCGTACCGTACCGATACCGGACCGGTCGATGGCGATCTCGGTGGCGCAGCGCCCGTTCTCCCCGGCCCGCAGGGTCCCGGTGAACCACCACTCCTGGTCCGTGGTGTACGTGCAGGCCACCACCCGGATCCGTGCACCTGACTCGTCACTCTCCGGCTGCACGCAGTGGCCGTCGTTGGTGAAGTGGCCTTCACTGGTCTGGTAGAACTCCTGCGCGTCAATGCCGGACTTGCAGGCCGCGGTGGTGAGCACGGTGCCGACCGGTCCGCCGGTCAGGCAGCGTGCCGGGTTGCGCTCAGTGACGATCCAGCCCTGCAGCAACGGCGGCGGTCCGGGAACGGCCGCCGCCGGGCTCGCGGAGACACCCAGGAACGCGGCAGCCACAAGCGGGGCGATCAGACGACGGGTCAGCACCGCCCCACTGTAAATATCCGCCGCTTCGCAGGCGGCCGGATCGCCAGGATTGTCGCCCCGAGAGGTGGGGCCTCAAGCGCGGGCTGCGATTTCTCGACGCGCCCGGCCGCTGGAACCGACCACACCGGCAACCCCCGCCACCACGACGCCACACCCAGCGACCAGCACCCATCCCGCCACCGGATCACCGCGACCGGCGATGCCACCGGCGAGCGCGATGCCGAGTGCGGTACCGATCTGCCGGGCGGTCGACGCGAGCCCACCGGCCATCGCGGAACGCGCGGGCGGCAGGCCACTGACCGCGGTGTTGGTGATCGGCGCGTTCGCGAGGCCGAGGCCGGCGCCGAGGAGTAGATAAGCGAACCAGTTACCGGAAACGATCATCAGGATGCCGCCGGCAGCAGTGCACAGCCCGGCGATCTGCAAAGGCAGCCGGGGCCCGATCCTGCCGGTGACAAATCCGGAAATAGTGGGGCAGATCGTCGCGCCCACCGCCATCGGCAACGTCGCAAGCCCGGCTTCGATCGGGCTGAGGCCCTTCTCCTGCTGCAAATAGAGGCTGCTGACCAGCAACGTCACACTGAAAGCGACGAAAACCAGCACCGCACTACCGATAGCGGCGACAAAAGCCGGCCGGCGAAACAGCGACAGGTCAACCAGAGGCTGAGCCCGACGCCTCTCGAACAGCACCAAAGCCACCAGCGAACCAGCCGTGACGATCCCGAAAACCCGATGCTCGATCAGCGCCGCCACCGCCGACCCCACCATCACGATCAACAACAGCTGACCGAAAAGGTCCAGCCCGCGCGGCGACGGCGATCGCGACTCCGGCACGAAGAACACCGTCAGGACCAGCACCGCAGCGATGATCGGCAGGTTCACCCAGAACACCATCCGCCAGCCCGGTCCCCCGGTCAGCAGCCCGCCGGCCACCGGCCCGGCCGCCATGCTCAGCCCGAAGACCGACGCCCACACCCCGATCGCCTGCGCCCGCCGCCGCGGATCGGTGATCGCGCTGATCACGATGGCCAGCGCGACCGGACTCAGCATCGATCCGCCGGCACCCTGTACCATCCTCGCGGCCACCAGCGCACCCGCGGCCGGCGCGAGCGCGCACGCCGCCGAGCCGATCGCAAAAAGCACCAGCCCGATCCGGAAAACCCTGCGCCGGCCGACCTTGTCGGCCAGCGCACCCGAGGTGATCAGCAAGCTTGCGAGGACCAGTGTGTACGCGTCAACGACCCACTGCAGTCCGCTCGTGGCGAGGCCCAGGTCGTGCCCGATCGACGGCAGAGCGATGTTGACGACGGTCGTGTCCATCCCGACCAGGAAGATGCTGGTGCAGCAGATCGCGAGCACCAGCCAGGGACGTGTTCTCTCCACGGCTGGGATCGTCACGCGCTCACGCCCCGCAGGACCAGGAGATTTGCGAAGACCGCAAACTGATGGCGTGGATCCGACACTCCAGGGGTGCTCGACGGCAACGGTCCGCGGCTGCGCCGGATCCGCCAGGACCGCCGGCTGCGGAACCCGGGCGACACCGCCGACTTCAACGCGGGCCAGCCCCACTGGTTCGGCCCGGCCGACAACCGCCCGGCCGAGATCCTGCACCGCTTCGGCCCACACGGCGACCACCCCACCCACCGGAACAACGGCGTTGACGGCTAACCCGCGACTTGGTTCGGCAGCAGCATCCGCGCGTACCGAGCCTGGTAACGATCAAGTAGATCGTCGATATCGGTCTCGGCCACCGATTCGAGTGCATCGAAATCTTTGCGGTACTCACGGACGATCTTGCGCCCGGTCGACCGGAGAGTGCCGGTGAACAGATCGACACTGACCCAGTGATCGTCGGCGAGGAAGAACCCGTGGTAGGTCGGGATCGGCACCATGGTGCCGTCGGTGATGATGCTCAGGCGGACGTTCGGAAACCTGGCCACCTCACGCATGCGGTCGATCTGCGAGATCATCTCGGCCGGCCGGCCGACCCCGGCACGCAGAACCTGCTCGGTGATCAGGAAGTGGAACTGGCGGTCGGGTTCGTGCAGGATCTGGTTCCGCTGCATCCGGGCGATGACCGCCTCGGTGACCGCCGCGTCGTTGCCGCGGGCGTCGGTCCCGGCCTGATCATGAGCGGACAGGATGGCGCGGGCGTACTCGCTCGTCTGAAGGAGTCCGGGCACGACCGCCGGTTGCAGGATCCTAATCTCCTTGGCGGCGCCTTCCGCCTTGCTGATCTCGTGCTGGCGTTCGGCCTGGCTGCTCGCGGCGGGAACCCACTCGAGGAGCCGATCGTCGGCATGCTCGACCAGCTCGATGACCCGCTCCGCCTCAGCGGACGGAACCCCGAGCGCCTCGGCCAGCAGCCTGACGTCACCGGGCTCGGCCGGGACACGCCCGTTCTCCAGCCGAGAAATCTTGGCCTGGCTCATCCCGACGAGGTCGCCGAGTTCCTGGCCGTTCAGCCTCCGGTGCTTGCGCCAGCGCAACAAGATCGGGCCCACCTGCTCCGACGGGCGACCATCACGATCAGGTGAGTGTGTCAACGACTTCTCCCCTTCGCCGACCGATGGGAAAAGTCTAGTCGCCCGGCCGCGCCGCTGCCGTGACGGTGCAGCCCAGGAGTGCTATCGCGCCCGATAGGGGCACTCGATCGAATTACGTGCGAAGCCGGGTGCGGGCACGCGCCGGACTGGCGGCACGTCAGTGGGGCGGTGCCACGAGGGATCAGCCGCACGTCGTCGAGCGGAGGCGGACCAACGAGGACGGTGGGTCAGTCGTTCTGTTCCTGAAGCCGGCGGGCTGCCTCGATCAGCAGCTCCCGCGGGATCTCCACGAGCAGCTCACCTTCGGGTACGGCAACGCCGGTTGCGGCGTAGCCCTGCACGAGCACGTTGTCCCCGCCGGTGGAATAGACGGTCGGACAGCTGCCAGTGCCGCAGAGCGTGATCACCGGTTGTGGAGCGGGTTCCGGCGGACCGTTAGTCGCGGCCGGACGTTCCGCGTCATCAGGGTTCGTCATTACTCCACGGTAGAAACACCGGCGGCTCCGGACAAGCGCAAGGATTTTCAGCGCACGACGGATTTGGGCATGAGCATTGCCACGTACCGCGCGTGGTAACGATCGAGCAGGTCGCTGACGTCGGTCAGCGCGACCTGCTCCAGGGCGTCGAAGATGCGGCGGTAGGTGCGCACCGCCTGGCGGCCGGCCGACCGGAGACTGGCACTGAAGAGATCGACGCTGACCCAGCGGTCGTCGGCTACCACGAAGCCGTGGTACGGCGCGATGGGCAGCACGGCGTCGTCGGCGACGATCCTCAGCCGGACGTTCGGCTGGGCTGCCACCTCGCGCATCCGGCTGATCTGCGAAATCATCTCGGCCGGCTGGCAGACCTGGTTGCGCAGCACCTGCTCGGTGATCAGGAAGTGGAACTCGCGGCCCTGCTCGTGCAGGATCTGGTTCCGTTGCATCCGGGCGTTGACCGCCTCGGACACCGCCGAATCAGCGGAACGAAGATCGTCCACCTCGTCCTTGAGATCGGCGAGGAGCGCCCGGGCGTATTCACTGGTCTGCAGGAGGCCGGGAACCACGGCGGGCTGCATGATGCGGAGTTCCTTGGCGGTCGCTTCCATCCGCCCGTATTCCTTCTGGCGGTCGGCGAGGTCGCGTCCCGCCGGAGTCCACTCGGTGAGCCGGTCATCGGCGTGCTCGGCCCGCTCGACGACCCGCTCGCGTTCCTCGTCTGGCAGGTTGAGCGCCTCGGCGATCGCCCGCACATCACCGGGCTCGGCCAGGACCTTCCCATTCTCCAAGCGCGAGATCTTGGCCTGGCTCATCCCGACGAGGTCACCGAGTTCCTGGCCGGTGAGTTTGCGCCGCTTGCGCCAGCGGGCCAGCACGGAGCCGACCAGCTCGACCGGGCGGTCGTCGGGACCCGGGAGGCCGGTCATCTGAGATCGCCTCCCTTCGCCCATCCGCTGGAACCTAGTTTATTCACCCACCTGCATCGCCGCTGCAAGGAGATCCGCTGGAATCTCCACCAACTGCTCGCCGGCAGGAATGTCGATGCCTGCGCTCTCCGCCGTGACGGTGTAGCCCTGCACGACGATGGTGCCCCGGTCGGTCTTGTACACGGTCGGGCAGGTGCCGGAACCGCAGAGCGAGGTGAGCAGCGTCAACTTCGGGGCAGCGTCGCCCGAGAAGCCCGGATTGTCATAGTTCACAAGGGGAAGATACGCCCTTTGTCAAGTCGATCATGGAATATTCGGGATCCCGTCCCACCCAACCACGTTTGCGGCTCAGCGCAACCATCACTTCGGCCACTTTACTCACGGGGCGACACCAAACAAGGCATCAAACATACACAGTGTGTAACCAAGGTGGACGGTCAAATTCATTCATGGGAATGAGGATTGCCTTCTCGCGCATAGCAGTGCATATTCGTAGGTGAGGGTCACGGAGAAGTAACGAAATCCGGCGGGCTGGTGACCGGCGGTGAGCGCTGACTCCGGACACTGTGGTCGCGACCCTTACCGGCGCATATGCGCGGCGATCCCGCGCAACCGGCGGATCGGAGGTCATCATGTCCTTCCTCTTCCCCACCACTTCCCCCGCGACTGTGGACGCTCTCGATGCGGCCTGGATGCATCAGCCGCTCGTCTACCTCGCCGTCGCCGCGATCTGCCTGCTGATCGCCCTTCGCTTCTTGAGGCGAGCACTGGCTCCGATCGGGGCCCTGATCCAGGCCGTCGCGGCCGCGGCCGTCGTCGCCTTCGCCGCTGTCATCGCCCTCGCAATGCTCGTCCTCGCAGCAGTCACGACAGCGCACTGAAACCAGCAGCAGTCACGACAGCGCACTGAAACCACAAGACGGGAGTGACTCACATGACCGGCTATCTCGTGATCGTCGCCGTGGTCGTGCTGGCGGCCATCGTCATCACCGAACTGATCGCGGCTGCTCTCCCCGTGATCGTCATCATCACCATGGTCCCGCCGCACGAGCGGGACGATCTCGCCCGGCTGCTCGCCGCCGCTGACAGCTCCCGCCGGCTACGCCTGTGGCCGGCCCTGCGGGCGGCCGTCCAGGCCCGGCGGGCGGAGTGCACACACACCCTCTCCGGAACCTACGAGCAGCACCAGCATCGGGACGCCGACCGCCTCAGCCTGTGAGAGCAGGACGGTATCGATGGGCATCGGCGGTTCCCCTCTCCCGGTTCTACGCCGAGGGGGCGCCGGCGCCTCATCTGCGGGAGAAGAGCGCCGCGGAGACGCTCAGTGCTGACCGGAATGCTGCCGAAAGACACGACGTGACGTCTGACCGTCCCGATGACCTGCTGTACGACAGCGACCGCACCCGGGTCACCCGGATACGCGCGGCGAACGGTACCGCGCTGGTGCGCAAACAGCCGCTCGGCCCCGGCGCCACTGAGCGGCTGCGCAACGAACTCGAGGTGCTCCGCCGTCTCGGCGGCGTCGAGGGGACGCCTCAGCTTGCGGACGAGCAGGTGAACGGGTCCTTGACGCTGCTGGACGCGAATGCCCGTACCCTCGCGGGGATGGACGCCCCCTGGGCGTCCGCCGCGCTGATCGATCTCGCGCACAGCCTCGCGTTGCTCCTCGCCGACGTGCACCGGCACGGTGTGATCCACCGGGACGTGAGCCCGGCGAACATCCTGATCCCGGTAACGCCGGGGCAGACACCGACGCTCATCGACTACGAGCTGTCGACGCTCGCGGCGCAGGATCTGAATCCGGTGCCGGAGGACGGTCTGGCCGGGACGCTGCCCTATCTCGCGCCGGAGCAGACCGGCCGTACCGGCAGGCCTGTCGATCACCGCAGCGACCTGTACGCACTCGGCGCCACACTCTACGAACTGGCGACCGGCGCGCCGCCGTTCGGCCGTGACCGGGAGCCGCTGAAGCTGATCCACGACCACCTGGCCGGTCTGCCGGTGCCGCCGGCCGAGGTGAATCCGGAGGTGCCGGCGGCGCTGTCCGGCATCATCATGCGGCTGCTGCGCAAGGAGCCCGACCTGCGCTATCAGAGCGGCGAGGGCCTCGCTTACGACCTGGCGCTGCTGCGAGCGAGGTTCGCGGCCGGGCTGCCCGCCGAGATCGAGCTCGGCGCCCGTGACTTCCCGATGCGGCTGGCCCCGCCGGCCCGGCTGATCGGCCGCGACGGCCAGCTGGCCACGCTGCGGCGCCTGCTCGACGAGGCGGTGGCCGGGCACAGCACGTTCACCCTGATCACCGGGCCGCCGGGGGTGGGCAAGACCGCGCTGGTCGCCGCCCTGCGGCCGGCGATCGCGGCGGCCGGGGGCAGATTCGTCTCCGGGAAGTTCGACCAGTTCCGGCACGACCTGGGCGGCGACGCGGTCCGGGAGGCGTTCGACGTGCTCGGCAGCCAGCTGCTGACCGAGCCGGACGAGGTGGTGGCCGAGCTGCGGGTACGCCTGCGTGAGGCGCTCGGCTCGAACAGCGGCCTGGCCGCGATGATGATGCCGCCGTTCCGGACACTGCTCGGCGCCGAACCGGAGGAGCCCGGCGACGCCGATCCGCGGCAGCTGTTCGCCCGGCTGAGGGCGGCGGTCCTCGCCGTGCTGCGGACCGTGGCGAGCGGGACCAACCCGGTGGTGTTCTTCCTCGACGACCTGCAGTGGGCGGCCGGCGCGGCGTTCCGGTTCCTCGACGACGTGCTGGACCAGCCGGACCTGCCGGGCCTGCTGGTGCTGGGCGCGTACCGGGAGGAGGAGGTCGACGAGACCCACCCGCTCGCCGCGGTCCGGTCCCGGCTGCGACGTGAACGCGCCGACTCCGCCGAGGTACGCCTGGAGAACCTGGCCCCGCACGATCTGGTTGTGATGATCGCCGAGATGCTGCGGCTGACCGAGGCCGCCGCCGCGCCGCTGGCCGTGGTACTGGCCGAGCGCACCGGCGGGAACCCGTTCGACACGGTCGAGCTGATCAACGCGCTGCGCCGGGAGGGCGTGCTGGTCCCGGACGGTGACGGCTGGCGGTGGGACGAGGACGCGGTACGCCGTTTCGTCGGCCACGGTGACGTCGTCGACCTGCTCGGCAACCGGATCGAGGCCCTGCCCGAACCGACCCGCGAGCTGATCGAGGTGATGGCGTGCCTCGGCGGCGAGGTGGGTCTGGAAATGCTGAGCCTCGCGTCCGGGCACACCGCCGGGCACATCGTCGGCGAGCTGCGACCGGCCGCGCAGGACGGCCTCGTGGTGATCGACGAGACAGCGGTGCGGTTCCGGCACGACCGGGTGCAGCAGGCCGCGTTCGGCCGGCTCGACCCTGCCGGCCGGGGACGGCTGAGCCTGACCCTGGCACGCCGGCTCGCGGACGACCCGCTCGGCGCACCGGCGGCGGCGCCGCTGTACCTCGCCGGCGCCGACGCTCTTCTCGTACCCTCGACGGCCCTGCCCGGTGAGAAGCCGGCGGCGGCGAAGCAGCTGGTCAAGGCCGCCTCGGCGGCCAAGATGGTCGCCAACCACGCGGCGCGCGAGGTTTATCTCGCGGCCGCGCTGCGCCTGTTGGACAAAACCGGCCCTGGGTACGCCGATGTGCGCGCCGAGTGGCATTCCGCGCTGTGCGGCCTGGCCCGGTTCGACGAGGCGGACCAGGTCTTCAGCGAGCTCGCCGCGCTGGGCCGCGATCCGGTGTGGATGACCGGACCGGTGGCCGAGCAGCTCGGCACGCTGACCAACCGCCGGATGCTCCGCGAGGCGCTGACGCTGGGGCTGGGGCTGCTCACCGACCTCGGCGTGGATGTGCCGGCGCCGGAGCAGCTGGGTCCGCGGATCGGCGCCGGGATGGCCGCGTTCTACGGCTGGCTGGCCACCGCCGGTGACGCCGGCAGCCGCCCGGAGATGACCGATCCGCGGCTGCTCGCCGCCTCCCACCTGATCAACAAGCTGATCCCGGCGGCGTTCTTCGCCGACCAGCACACCATGGCGTGGCTGGTCGCCGAGTCCGGCCAGCTGTGGGCCGGGCACGGGCCGTGCGCGGCGCTCACCGGCGTGCTCGGCAACATCGGCGTGGTCACCATCGCCGGCGGCGGTGAGCACCGGGCCGCGTACCAGGCGCTGCTGCACATCCTGGCGACCGGCGAACAGCACGGGTACGAACCGGAGACCTCACAGGCCAAATTCCTGCACGCCCTGGCGACCCTGCCGTGGTTCGAGCCGCTCGAGAACGGCGTCCGAATGGCGCACGAGGCCCGCGACGGACTGCTGCGCGGCGGTGACCTGCGCAACGCGCTCTACACCTACTACACGTCAGTGCCGCAGATGCTCGGCAGCGCCGCCAACCTGGACACGTTCAGCCGGGAGGCACAGGACGCGCTGGAGTTCGGCCAGCGGATCGGCGCCGGCGCGGACACCGCCATGTTCGTGGTCGCCGGCGGGCTGGTCCGGGCCATGCGGGGCGAGACGTCGCCGCCGGGGTCGCTCGGCTTCGACGAGGACACCTATCTGGAAAGCCTCGCCGGCAACGACGCCGCGCTGGCGTTCTACACGGCGTCGCGGTCCCTGGCCGCCGTGGTCTTCGGTGACGACGACGTCCTGATCAAGCACAGCAAGGTCGCGGTGGACCTTCTGCCGTCGATCCCGGGCACCTACATCCACATCCCGTCGCACATCTTCCACGCCCTGGGCGCAGCCGTCCGGCTTCGTCGCGGGGATGCCGACGCTCTCGGCGATCTTGACACCAGCCTCGCCTTCCTGACCGCTCGCGCCGCCGACCAGCCCGGCAACTTCCGGCACCTGCAACGGTTCGTCGAAGCGGTCCGTGCCGCCGCGATCGGCGAATTCCGCGAGGCCGCTGCCGCGTTCGACGCCGCGATGACCGATGCCGCGACCGCCGGCCGGTCCTGGCACTCCGCCGTGATCACCGAGCGGGCCGCCCGGTTCTACCTCGGCAACGGCCTCGACCACGTCGGTGAACGGTTGCTCGCCGAGTCGGTGCAGGCGTACGCCCGATGGGGCGCTCCCGGCAAGGTGCACGAACTGAAGCGGGCCCACCCGTCGCTCGGATCAGCACTCGCCGGTGCCGCCGCCCCCCGGGCCGCCACGCTCAGCAGCACACACAGCATCAACCTCTCCACCGAGGTCATCGACCTGATGGCGGTCCTCGAAGCGGCACGGGTGCTCAGCTCGGAGACCGAGCTGGACCGGCTGCGGGTCCGGGTACAGGACGTGCTGCGCGCCATGACCGGCGCCACGGCCGTACACGTGCTGCTCTGGGACTCGCTCCCGCTGCCGCACGGACCCGGCTGGTTCCTGCCCGCCGACGGCGACCGGCCCGTGCTCAGCCTCGCCGAAGCCGGCAGCCAGGGCTTGCTGCCGCTTACCGCGATCCGGTACGCCGAACGCACCCGCGAGCCGATGCTCGTCGACGACGTGACCCTGGACGGGCGGGTGGG
This sequence comes from Actinoplanes sp. CA-015351, assembly GCF_050955685.1. Lineage (NCBI taxonomy): Bacteria > Bacillati > Actinomycetota > Actinomycetes > Micromonosporales > Micromonosporaceae > Actinoplanes > Actinoplanes sp. CA-015351. The sequence continues at coordinate 2,759,458 of NZ_CP192102.1, read as the reverse complement.
CCGGGACCCGTACCTGACCGGGCTGGACCACTGCTCGCTGCTGGTCGTCCCGGTGCTCAGCCAGGGTCAGCCGCGGGCCATACTGGTGCTGGAGAACCGGCTGAACCGGCGCGCCTTCTCGATCGGCCGGCTCGACGCGGTGCAGCTGATCGCCGGCCAGCTCGCCGTTTCCCTGGAGAACGCCCAGGTGTACGCGTCTCTCGAACGCAAGGTCGCCGAGCGTACCGAAGAACTGGCCGAGGCGAATCTGCGCCTGGAGCTGCTCACCGTCACCGATCCGCTGACCGGGCTGCCGAACCGGCGCAAACTCACCACGTTCCTCGACGACGAGTGGCTGCGCTCGCAACGCACCAACGTGCCGATCGGCGTCGCGATGATCGACATCGACAACTTCAAGAAGTACAACGACCACTACGGCCACCAGGGCGGCGACGAATGCCTGCGGCTGGTCGCCGCCGCGATCCGGGACAGCGTACGCGTCACCGACCTGGTCGCCCGGTACGGCGGCGAGGAGTTCTGCATCGTGATGCCGGGTGCCAACGCCGAGAACGCGATGCTCGTCGCCGACCGGGCCTGCAAGGCGGTGAGCAGGCTGCGCCAGCCGCACACGCTCGCCGACAACGGCATCGTCACGATCAGTGTCGGCGTCACGTCCGGCTCGCCGTCCACCGCCGGTGACGCCGAGCAGCTCACCAAGCTCGCCGACGAGGCGCTCTACGAGGCGAAACGCGGTGGCCGAAACCGGGTCGTGGCGGGATGAACCTCGGCGCGGCGACCTCGCGGGCCCGGCGCTGGACGATCGCACTGCTGGTGCTGCTGATGGCCCTGCTCGCCGGGTACTCGCTGCTGGACAGCCGGCGGCACGCCCAGATCGTCGAGCAGATCATCGACATCGGCGATCAGGTGTCGATCTATCAGCAGGCGGCGTACCTGTCGGCGTGGGAGATGACGCTGATCGAAGCGACGATGAACAACCCGCAGGGGCCGGAACGTCAGCAGCTGCTGGCCGTGGACGAGCAGGCGTACCAGGCGACCATCGCGATCGCGGACACCGACCACGAGGACGACGACGTCCAGGAGGCCGGCACGATCGCGCAGCGTCAGCTGAACCTGCGCCAGCAGATCATCTGGTTCCTGTCGACGCTCGACCGCGGCGGGACCGCGCAGGCGAAACAGATCCTGGAGACCATCATCGAGCCGGCGTACCGGCGAAACATGACCCGGCTGCTGGAACTGCGCGACAGCCACCAGCAGCGTTACGACTCGTACGAGTCCGCTGCCCGCAAGGACTCGGACCGGCTGGTCTGGGGCAGCCTGATCACCGCCGGAATGAGCTTCGTCGTCCTCGCCCTCTTCGTGCTGAACACCCGGGCGCACCGCAAACAGGTGGAGGCGCTGGCCGCCACCGACACGCTCACCGGCCTGCCGAACCGGGCCGCGTTCACGGCGCACACCGAGCAGGCCCTGACCGGGCCCAGACCGGCGATCACCATCCTGACCGTCAACATCAACGGCTTCCGGCACGTCAACGACCAGCTCGGCCCGCACATCGGCGACCGGCTCCTCGCCGAGGCCGGATGGCGGCTGTCGGCGGTGGTCCGCGACACCGACGTGGTCGCCCGGGTCGGCGGCGACGAGTTCGCGATCCTGCTGCGCGAAACCGGCCCGGATCATGCCGAAGCTGTGGCGGGCCGGCTCCTCGAAGCGTTCGATCAGCCGTTCCACCTCGACGAGCTGACCGTCGACCTGGAGGTCAGCATCGGCGCGGCGACCGCGGCGGCGGACGACGACGTGAGCACCCTGCTCGGGCACGCCGACAGCGCCATGCACGAGGCGAAGCAGCAGCACCACGGGTTCCGCCGGTTCAGTTCGGACACCGCGATGGAGAGCGCCGACCGGCTCACCCTGCTCGGCGACCTGCGCCGCGCGCTCACCGACACCGAGCAGTTCACCCTGCACTACCAGGCGAAGATCCGGCTGGAGACCCGCGAACTCGTCGGCGTCGAGGCCCTCGCTCGCTGGTCGCACCCGACGAAGGGCCCGGTGCCGCCCGGCCAGTTCGTCCCGGTGCTGGAGACCACCAGCCTGATCCACCCGTTCACCGAGCGGGTCCTGACGATCGCCCTCCAACAGGCCCGGGACTGGCTCGACACCGGCCACCGGGTGCCGGTCGCGGTGAACCTCTCCACCCGCAGCCTGCTCGACGAGACGTTCCCGAACCGGCTGGCCACGCTGCTCGACGCCACCGGCGTACCCGGCGAACTGCTCTGCATCGAGATCACCGAGCACACCGTGCTGGCCGACCCCAGCACCACGATCGAAGCGCTCAACCAGGTACGCGCCCTCGGCGTGAAGACCTCGATCGACGACTTCGGCACCGGGTACTCGTCGATGACGTACCTGAAACTGCTCCCCGTCGACGAGCTGAAGATCGACCGCTCGTTCGTGGCCGACATGGTCACCGACCCGAGCAGCCACGCCCTGGTCGCGGCCGCTGTCGACCTGGCGCACAACCTGGGCCTGACCGTGGTCGCCGAGGGCGTCGAGGACGCCGCCACGGCGGAGGCGCTGAACAAGCTGAGCTGCGACACCGCGCAGGGGTACCACTTCGCCCGCCCGGTGCCGGCACCCGAGCTGGCCCAGCGCTTCCTGCCCGTCCTGAGTTAGTTCTTGGCGGTTCAGTCCTCGACGCTTCAGTCCTCTACGCTTCAGTCCTCTACGCGGAAGCCGATCTTCAGGCGCACCTGGAAGTGGGCGACGTCGCCGTCGACGACCTGGCCGCGGATCTCCTTCGTCTCGAACCACTCGATGTTGCGCACCGTGCGGGACGCCTTCGAGATGGCGGTACGGATGGCGTCCTCGACACTGTCCGGGCTGCTGCCGACGATTTCACTGAGCCGGTACACGTGATTGGTCATGACGACAGTGTCCCCCGCGGGACGAGCACATCCCGGGTGATCTCGGCGAGGTTCTTGATCCCGGTCAGCGCCATCGTCAGGTCCAGCTCGGCGATCACGTTCGCGATGACCTCTTCGATGCCGCGCTGGCCGGCAATCGCCAGCCCGTACATGTACGGCCGCCCCAGCAGCACCGCGTCCGCGCCGAGCGCGAGCGCCACGAACACGTCAGCGCCGGTGCGGATCCCGCTGTCCATCACAATCTTGGGTACCGGACCGACCGCCTCCCGGATCCGGACCAGCGCGTCCAGGGAGGCGATCGCGTTGTCGACCTGGCGGCCGCCGTGGTTGGAGACGACGATCGCGTCGATGCCCTCGTCGAAAGCGCGCCTGGCGTCGTCCGGGTGCAGGATGCCCTTCAGCACGATCGGCAGACGGGTCCGCTCCCGCAGAGTGGCGATGTGATCCCAGCTCAGGCGCGGGTTGGAGTAGATCCCGAGGAACGTCTCGACGGATGCCCGTGGCTTCGGGGATCGGAGGTTGGCCCAGAATCGGCCGGGGTGGTTCCGGGTGATCGAAATCAGCGAGCGGATCGCCTGCAGCGTGATTTCCTGCTTTCCCGATTTATCCGATTTATCCGATTTATGAGTGTTTACCAGCTCTTGGAAGCGCGGATCTGACGTGTACTGCGCGATCCCCAGCCCTTTCGCGAACGGCAGCGAACCCAGGTTCAGATCCTGCGGCCGCCACCCCAGCACTGTCGTGTCCAGCGTGACCACGAGCGCACCGGCCCCGGCCGCCTCGGCACGCTGGATCAGGCTGTCCACGAGCGCTTCGTCCGTACTCCAGTAGAGCTGGACCCACCGCGGGGCCGCGCCCATCGCGGCCGCGGTCTCCTCCATGGCCGTGCCACCCTGGTTGGTGAAGATGTAGGGCACGCCGGCCGCGGCAGCGGCCCGTGCCGTGTGCAGGTCGGCGTCCGCGGCGATGAGCTGCCCGGCTCCCACCGGCGCGAGCAGCAGCGGAGCGCTCAGGTCCGTGCCGAGCAGGGTGCTGGTGAGATCGCGTTCGGCGACGTCGCGCAGCATCCGCGGCACTATCGCCCACCTGTCGAACGCCGCCCGGTTGGCACGCATCGTGCGCCCCTCACCGGCCCCGCCGGCGACATAGGCCCACCCGGCGGCGCTGCTGGCCTTCCGCGCCCGGCGCTCCAGCTCCGCGAAATCGGTTGGAACCGCCGGCCGCCGCCCGAGCACCCCGGCCCGGTAGATCGCGTTCTGCCGCCGCCGCCCAGCACCCTCCATGAAACGCCCCCTCGCGCGAAGATGAGTGACGCTCACCATAGTGCGGAGCCGTCAGCCGATGATCGTGGCCGGGTCGGCGGCGAACAGGCCGGGCAGGCCTCCGGTGTGCAGAAAGACCACCCGGCTTCCCGGTTCGGCAGCAGCGGCCAGGCCGGCCATCGCCCGGCGGCAGCGGGGCCGCCAGCCGGGCGCACTCTCCAGCGGCGTCGGAAATGTCCCCCGAGCAAGAGGCTCCACCACGCCGAGAACTCTATCGGTCAGTGGCCGCGGAAGGCCTCCTCCAGCCACCAGGACGGGCGGCTGGTGGCGATCTTGGCGTCCACGACCATCGGGACCTCCCGCGGCCCGGCCAGCCAATCACGAACAAGATCAAGATCAGAGGCCTTGCGTACGGTGACCGCACCGCACCCATGGCCCCGGGCGATCGCGGCCAGATCGGTCTCCGGGAAGACCACCGTGTCGAGGGGGTGGCCGCCCGGGCCGAAGTGGTGGACCTCGGCGCCGTAGGCCTCGTCGTTGTAGACCACGATCAGCATGCCCAGGCCGAGCCGCCGGATTGTGTCGAGTTCGGCGATGCCCATCAGGAAGCCGCCGTCGCCGCACGCGGCCACGGGCAGCCGGTCCGGGCGGGCCAGGGCCGCACCCAGCGCCGTCGCCAGGCCGAGACCGATCGACTGGAATGCTTGGGTGAAGCAAAACCCGCGGTGATCCGGAACGGACAGAAACATCGACGGGTACCCCATGAAATTGCCCGAGTCGACGGCCACCACGCGCTCGGCGGGGAGCAGGTCGTCGAGGACGATGCTGAGGCTACGCGGATCGATGTGCGTCTCATCGCCGTCGTCGGTGAACGGTACGTCACGCCATCGGCCGGATTCGCTGAGCTTCGTGCGTACCGAAGGGGTCCGGAAACCGGGGGTGGTGCGCGGGAGCGCGGTGGTGAGCGCAACGGCGCTGAGCCTCGCGTCGCCGACAATGCCCAGGTCGACAGAGCGATGTGCACCCAGAGCGGATGGGTCGATGTCGATCTGCGCGACGGTGGCGGCGTCGCTGATCAGCGTGTTGTGGCGGGTGGTCCACATGTTCAGCGTGGCGCCCCAGGCGACGATCAGGTCGGCGGAGGAGATGAGTTCGGCGGCCAGGGGTGTGGCGAAACCGCCGGATACGTCCAGGTTCCAGGGGTTGCCGGCGAAGAGGCCTTTCGCCACCGCCGAGGTGGCCAGCAGCGCGCCGCACCTCCCGGCGAGCTCCTCGATCTCGGCGCGGGCGTGCAGCGCTCCCCTACCAGCGATGAAAATCGGTCGTTGCGCAGTAGCGAGGAGATCCGCGAGGGCTGCCACCGCGTCATCGGAGGCGCGTGGCGGCAGGACCGCGAGTCCAGGCGACGCGGGCTTCACATGCTGCGCTGATGACGCGGCCTGGACGTCGAGCGGGAGGTTGAGGACTACGGTGCGGCGTTCGGTGAGCGCGAGGCGCCACGCGCGGACCGTGTCGGCGACCGCGGTTGCCGGGCCGTGCACGCGCGCGCTCGCCGCGCCCACCGCGTGCGCGAGCGCGTCCTGGTCGACGCGGAAATTCGAGAGCGGTGCGCTCGCCGCCGGCTCGGCGGCGAGGACGATCATCGGGGTACGGCTCTTCGCCGCCTCCGCGATCCCGGTCATGGCGTTGGTGAGACCACAGCCCTGGTGCACCGAGACGATCGCCGGACGGCCGGTGAGCCGGGTGTACGCGTCGGCGGCTGTCGCGGCACCGCCCTCGTGCCGGGTCGCGATGAAACGGGCGCCGTTCGCCACCAGGGCGTTCGTGACGTGGAAGTTGCCACTGCCGACCACGCCGAAGACGTGATCGGCGCCGAGTTCCGCGAGGGTGGCGCCGACGACGTCCGCGACGGTCCTGTCCTTGATCCCGGCGGTGCTGTCGCGGATCTCGGCCGGGCCAGCGCTCGCGGCCGGGCCGGCGCTCGAGGCCGGGCCAGCGCTCGCGGCCGGGCCAGCGCTCGAGGCCGGGCCAGCGCTCGAGGCCGGGCCGGCGCTCGAGGCCGGGCCAGCGCTCGCGGCCGGGCTGGCGCTCGTTCCGGCGGTGCTGGCGGTCATTTTTCGATGAGGGCCAGCACGCGGACCGGGCTGCCGGAGCCGCCGACGATCGGCAGCGGCGGGGCGATCACGACGGCGCCGGTCGGGGGCAGCCGGTCGAGGTTGCGCAGCTGGGTGAGGCCGTATTTCCCGGCGCCGAGAAGGTACGAGTGACAGGGGAACGCCGGGTCGAACGAGTGCGCGGCCCCAGCGTCGGTGCCGACCGTCTCCACGCCGATGCCGATGACCGGCGCCTCCTCGGCCAGCCATTTCGCGCACTCCACCGAGACGCCAGGAGTGTGCGGGCCGGTCTCGTTCGCGTTGAGGAACGCCTCCTGGTCACCGGAGCGCGCGTCCCAGCCGGTACGCAGCAGCAGCCAGCCGCCCTCGGGCAGCGGGCCGTGTTCCGCTTCCCAGGTGCGAACGTGCTCCACCTCAAGCAGAAAATCCGGATTTTTCGTGGCTTCTTGTGAAACGTCGATCACCGCGGCGGGAGCTATCAGCCGCTGCGCCGGCACCTGCGAGACGTCCTCGCCGTCGCGGCCGGTCGCCCAGTGCACCGGAGCGTCGAAGTGGGTGCCGGTGTGCTCGCCGGTGTGGATGTCGTTCCAGTACCAGCCAGGCCCACGGTCGTCGTAACGGCTGATCTCCTCCAGCCGGAACGGGATCGTGTTCGCGAACGGCGGCGGCAACTGAAGGATCGGCGTACCGGACGAGAGCGGCGCGGTGAGATCGACGACCTCGATCGAACCGCCACTGATTCCGGAGACGAGGCTGTGCAGGATGCTCATGCGGATCTCCACAACGCGAGGCCGGGGGCGACCAACTGGACTGTAGTGGGTGGATACGCCGCATGGCAGTACGGCCGTGCGCCCGGTGGGCACACGGCCGTACCGAAGTGGATCAGGTCGCCAGGAAGGACCGGATCCGGGTGAGCGTGGTGGTGTCGGTCAGGAAACCGAGGTGGGTCTGGCAGGCCACGTAGTTGTTGGTGGCGCCGCTGAGTGTGGTGCTCGTGTACGGCACGATGACGCCGTCACACGGTGAGTACCAGGTCCCGTACCTGGTGCTGCCCGGGGTTTCATCGCCGCTGCTCAGCGTGTTGATGAACGACGAACCGGGGTACATCTGCTGACACGTGACGTAGATCAGGCAGGCGCCCGCGGACGTGGTGCCGTGGTTGGCGCCGGCGATCGACGCGAGGTGCCGGACGTACTGGTTGCCGCCCAGCTGCTTGAGGTACCACTGGCTGACCAGGCCACCCATCGAGTGGTTGACGATGTCGACCTGCGCCGCGCCGGTGCGCGCCCGAACCTGGCTGACGTACGTGGCCAGACCCTGCGCGTTGGTGACGTTGTTGCCGTACGAGTTGTACTCGTACGCGAACAGCTCGCTGCTCGCGTACCCGCCGGCCCGGAACACCGAGATGGCGGTGGTCCAGTTCGAGGCGCTACCGGTGTAACCGTGCACGAAGACCACCGGAGTGCCGGGGGCGGCGGCCGCGGGGAGGGCCGGGCTGAGCGCGAGCGCGGCCAGCACGGCGGTGAGGAGGACGACGAGACGACGCATGAAACCTCCAGGTAGTTCGGGGTCTCTGCATCGTCAGTGCAATAAACTGGTAACACATCGGCAAAATCGCCAGCTCCCGTCGGGTGGCCGGCGCCGCCCGGAAGCGAGGGCCGGCGCCGCCCTGCAGCGGAGGGCGTGCAGGTCCGGGCAAACGGCCCGGCTCACCGGCGTCGTCTTGACCGCCGGCCTCGCTACGGTCGACCGGGTAGCTCGCAGATCTTGTGAGCTTGCGCCGCCACCCCAGCCACAAGCTCACAAGGTCCGGCACGAGCGCCGCCGCGCACAAGCGTCGCGGCGCGCAAACGTCACGGCGCGCAAACGTCGCCGGGCGCCCCATCCGCCGCCGTGCTCCGTGCGTGTCGATTTCGGGTGCGATTCGCACCCCAACTCGACACCAGCAGGCGACTCCCGACTTACGTGTCGACTTCGGGTGCGGATTGCGCCCGAAGTCGACACGCTGCTGGCTTACGCCGGAGCACAGCGGCGGGTTGCGCTCCCGCTGGAGGACTCCGTCCGGTTGACGTAGATGCACCGAACTCGCGCCCCTAGCCGGGCAGCCAAGCCGGAGCCGCTCGCATCCAGCCGCTCCGGCGGGCGCCCGGCGCGGCATGACACGACGCCCGGCACGGCACGGCACGACGCCCGGCGCGGCACGGCGCGGCACGGCGCGACGCTCGGGTGACGGACGCGTAACGGGAAGGCCGCCACACTGCTGCGGTGCGAGGGGGCACCTCGTGAGGGGGTGGGCTGATGACCGGGATGTCGCTGGAGTTACTCGACGGGTTCCGGCTGCGTGCCGGGGCGGACGTCGTGGAGGTCTCGGACATCGGGCAGCGGCTCATCGCGTTGCTCGCGCTGCATCGGCGGCCGGTTCGGCGGGCGGTGATCGCCGGGACGCTCTGGCCGGACAAGACCGAATCACGGGCATCGGCCAACCTGCGGTCGATCCTGTGGCGGATGAACGGCGCCGGCTCCCCCGGTGTCGTCGTCTGCTGCGGCTCCTCGCTGGGCTTGCGGCCCGGTCTCGGTGTCGACGTGGTGACCTTGGAAGAGGCCGGCTGGGCCCTGCTCGACGGCTCGATCAGCGCCGCGGCCGGGCTCGGTTTCGAGCGGCTCTCCCAGGAGTTGCTGCCCGGTTGGTACGAGGACTGGGTCATCGTCGAGCGCGAACGCCTCGGTCAGCTCCAGATCCGCTTTCTCGAAGCGCTGGTCGACGCGCTGCGACGGGCCGGCAAGTTCGCACGGGCCATCGATTACGCGATGCGGCTCGTCGCCACCGATCCCCTGCGCGAACGCAGCCAGCTAGCCCTGATCCACGCCCTCGTCGACGAGGGCAGCTGGGGCCGGGCCCGCTGGCAGGCCGACCAGTACCGCGAGCTGCTCCGCGAGACGTTCGGCCCGGGCGCCGCCGCGGCGTTCGACGCAGAGCACGCCGCGCTGCTGCCGTTCGACAACGCTCCGCCCCAGCAGGACCCCGCACAGACCGGATCCGCACGCAGGGAACCCGCCCACGTCGGACCGGGACGCTGGGAGCCTGCGAACGTCGGATCAGCGCGCCAGCAGCCCGCCCAGGCCGGGTCAGCGCGTCAGGAGCCCGCCCAGGTCGGATCAGCGCGCCAGGAGCCCGCGCACGTTGGATCGGGGCGCCGGGAGATGGCGCACCGCTGAGATCCGGGGGCTCCGTTGGGAACCGAGAAGGCACGGGAGCAAGCCCGCCCCACCACCGACATCGCGGAGCCTGCGGGTGCTGCCACGGCATCGCTCGCCACGCCGTTGCCGGAGAGCGGGCGTTCGGCGAGCACCTCGCCGTCAACCGTGCTGTCGCAGATGCCGGCGGTGCGGACCCGGCCGGCGACGCGACAACGGCCGGCGGCAGCGGGACCCGCGCCCCGGACCAGGACAGACGAAACCTCCACCCGGCCCGCCAACGGTGAGTCGCCCCGGCGCGCATCCGGAGGCGGCACGGCTGCTCGGAGCACCAGCGGCGGGACAACTGCTCGGAGCGCCGGCGGCGGGACAACTGCTCGGAGCGCCGGCGGCGGGATGCAGGCGCGGATCCGGCGGGGTGCGGCTGAGGCGGCGGGTGGTCAGGGCGGGGCGCGATCGGTCCCTGTCATGGCGGCGGGTCCGGAAACGCCCGCCCCGAGCAACGCGGGAAGCACAAGCAGCACGACGGGAGAACAGGACCTCGGGTCGCTCATCACCGCGTTCTTGGGTTCCCTCGTGGAACCGGCCGCCGGCACCGCCGCCGACACCGGCCCGGCAGCGGAAACCGCCAGCCCACCTAAGGAATCCACTACCCCACCCAAGGAAGCCACTACCCCACCTAGGGAATCCACCACCCCGGCCAAGAGTGCTGCGACCGAAAAAGCCCAGGACAACAAAACCACCAGCAACCCTCGCGCTCCGGAGAGTGGAAGCGATGTGGCCGGCCGTGCCCCTTCTGGGAGCGGGGCTGCTTCACGCGTACCCATGCACATGCCTGAACCACCCACCAAGCCGTCGCCTGCGACGGTGCGCCGGACGCGGGCCGTTCAGGGCCGCGCGGGGCGGACCGCGACCGCTCAGGGTGACCTACCCGCGGGTGGGACCCAGGTCGGTGATGCGCGGGAGGCGGTCACCGAGCCGGATGCCGAGGCGCTCGCGCGGGCTCAGGCCGCGTTGATCGCGGCGGTGAAGGCCGAACCGAGCCAGGAGATCGTCGCGCTCTGTGAGCGGATCCGGGAGGTCATCCGGAACAAGCGGCCGCCGGATGAGGACGCTCTCATGGCGGCCGAGCCGGAAGGCGAAGCGCTCAACGCCGGGAACGAGTTGAACACGACCGTTCAAGGCGAGACCGAAAAGGTTCAGGAAAATTACGGGCCGATGGAGGCGGCGCCCGAGCCGGGGGCGCCGAAGCAGGGCCAGGATCTGCCGCCGCAGCCGCCGGCGGTGCGGACCGCGGACGTGAATGCCGGTGCGGCAGTGCCGGATGCGATCCCGGCCGAGAACGTCAGCCTGGAGAAGGATGCCGAGGCCAGCCGGCAGCGGGCGCAGCAGGCCGGGCTCGACTCGCCGGCTGCTCAACTCGTGCAAACCGGGCCGATCGGTGAGGCGCGCGCCGCGCGGGGTGAGCTCGACCAGGTCGCGCAGGAGGGCCCGGCGCAGGTGCTGGCCCGGCAGCAGGACGCCCTCGCGCAGGCCGAGGGAAACATGGCGGCGCTGCAGTACCAGGCCCTGACCGCCCTGGAGGCCTCGCGGGCCGGAGCTGCCGAGGGCAACACCGCTCGGCAGGGCGGGATGGTCGGCACCGAGGAACAGATGCGCAACGGGGCCGCCACCGCGGCGCAGACCATTTTCACCGACGCGCGCCTGCAGGTCTCGGTGATGCTCAAGGATCTGCCGAAAACCGCGATGGAGAACTGGGACGCGGCGAAGGAATTGCTCGCCACGAAATTCAAGGCCGATCTGAAACCGGTGCAGGATCGGGTGGACGAGCGCCATTCCGGCGTCGGCGGGTTCTTCGTCTCCGGCTGGGATGCGCTGACCGGCCTGCCGGACTGGGCCGAGGAGGGCTACACCAAGGCGGAAACCGATTTCGCCGAGGGGGTGATCGCGAAGCTCACAGAGATCTCGACGCACGTCAATGCGGTCATTCTGGCGTGCGACCAGATCATCGCGACCGCGCGTACCCGGATCACCAAGATCTTCGCGGATCTGCCGGATAATCTGCGTGCTTGGGCAGCTGGCGAGCAGGCGCGGTTCGACGGTCAGCTCGACGCGCTGCATGCGCAGGTCACGACCACCAGGAACAATTTCAACCGCGATCTGGTACGTAGTTCGGCGCAAGCAGTCGACGACGTACGCGTAGAAGTCGCCGCCCTGCGCGCGAAAGCCGCCGGGATCATCGGCCGATTCGTCGACGCCGTGAACCGGTTCCTCGAAGACCCGGCCAAGTTCCTCATCGACGGCCTGCTGAATCTGCTCGGCATCGCACCACCCGCGTTCTGGGCGCTGGTCGCGAAGATCAAGAAGGTCATCGGGGACATCGCCGACGATCCGCTGCGGTTCGCGAACAATCTGATGGCCGGACTCGCTCAGGGATTCGGCCGGTTCTTCGACAATTTCCCGAAGCATCTGCTGCACGGGTTCCTGGACTGGCTGCTCGGTGGAATCAAAGGGGTGCAGATCCCCCGGGAGCTGTCGCTGCGCGGGATCATCGGCTTCTTCCTGCAGATCATGGGGATCACCTGGCCGAACATCCGCAAGATCCTGGTGAGACTGGTCGGCCCGAAGAACGTCGCTCTCCTGGAGAAGGTCTACTCGATCGTCGCGGACCTGATGGAACGCGGCATCGACGGCATCTACGAGATGATCAAGGACAAACTCGATCCACAGGGGGTCATCGACCAGATCATTCAGCTCGCGGTGGATTTCCTCAGCGAAGCGATCATCAAGCAGGTCACGGTACGCGTGATCGCGCTGTTCAATCCGGCCGGAGCGATCCTGCAGGCGATCGAGGCCATCTACCGGGTTCTGAAGTGGATTTTCCAGAACGCGGGCCGGATCTTCACGCTCGTCGACACGGTTGTCAGCGGGATCGCGGACATTCTGGCGGGGAATGTCGGGGCGGTCGCGGTCGCGGTGGAGAAAGCGCTGGTGCAGTTGATCGCACCGGTGCTTGCCTTTATCGCCGACTATCTCAGTCTCGGCGATCTGCCGGCCGCGGTGGCGGAGAAGGTCGAGAGCATGCGGGAGTGGGTGCTCGGGATGATCGAGCGCGCGCTGGCCTGGGTTATCGAGAAGGGGAAGGCGCTGCTGGCGGCGCTCGGAATCGGCAAGAAGGACGAGGCGGAAGCAGGGGCCGGCGAGGAGAGCGTCGGCGAGGAAATGGCCTTTACCGCGGGTGGTGAGCAGCACCGGCTGTGGATCGACGTGTCCGGCGACGAGGCCACCTTCATGGTGGCGAGCACACGGCAGTCACTCATGACCTTCCTGACCGGCAAGAAGGTTGGCGACGCTGTCACGAATGACAGCACCGGCACGTTGGGGAACCTGGTCAAGTCTGCCCTGGACCTGCTCAAGAAGGGTGACGTGATCGCCGACCGAGTAGTGCGGAATCTCAGCCAGACGCACGGCACACCGGCCGCCACCAGCCCACCACCAGCACCGCAGCAGCAGAAGCAGCTGACACAGAATGAACAGCAGTTGGTGCCGATCCTCATCCAGATCTTCAACCAGGTAGGGGGCTCCTACAAGATTTTCGAAGTCATCGGCAAGCCTGTCGATCCCATCCTGCAGAGCAAGAAGTTGCCCGATGGGTACGCGGAGGACGACCCCCGGCTTCCCGAAGGACCCGGCGAGCCAAGGTTCTACGGCTTGAAGCGCATCGGAGTCGCGGGCAGCCCCAGCGAGTACCCGCGAGTGAGCGTCAACCCATCGGGTCTGATCTACATCGGCCTGGGACCACATCGCTACGACCTCGACCTGGTAGACAGATATCGGCAGGCGATACAGACCGCGAAGTCCCGGCATCCCGTCGAGGGAAATCCCCTGGGGTCGATATCGCAACTCAGGAAGTATTGGGCAGGTGACGCCACCTATCTGGATGCCCGGGCGCGAGGGCACCGCAGGGAAATGGAAGAGATCATCGAGGTGGTGAACGCTGGAAAATACACGCTGCTGGCGGTCCAGATCTACTTGAGCACTGGAGCATTCGCTGACTACGTGGTAAAAATCGACGGCAAGGTGAGCCTGGTCGAGGTCAAGTCCTGGCGCGACATAAACCTGACAATGGGCAGTAAAGACGCTTTGAGGTTCCTGACCCAGATGAAAAGATATGTCGACGAGGCCGCTAAAATGAACGCACAGGTCGGCGCGGGTGTCGAAGTCTACGATGTCCAGCTCCACTTCGACGGTAAGCCGGTACACCTGAATCAACTGAATCAGCTCATCAACCTGGTCAAGATCCATGCCGCCACGAAGAAGCCGAAGGTGGAAGTAACCGAAACGGGACTGACCTGATGCCGACAAATGACCAGCAGGAATACTGGGCGATCGCCAATTTCCTGTTCTGCTCGCCGACGGACTCGACCGCATCTGCAGCCCTCGTCCGCGCCGTCGCAGCACTGCTGACAAGCAGATCGGAAATCGACTTCGCCCTCGACGACGACCGGCTCATCTTCCAGAGACCCGACCGATCAGCGCCGGAGTGGGGAGACCGGCCCGTCATTCTGACCGATCAGGAGTTACCTCATCCCCTGGTGGTAGATCACTTCTGGCGGCCCGCGGCCCCTTACCACTACCTGGTGCTCAGCCCAGGATTCCCGGTGGAGAAGCCCGATTTCGAGTCCGCTTGGCAGCGCATCCTCGACTTGACCGGCGACATCATCCGGGCGTCCGAACCGGAGCTCGTGACAAGCTTCGCCAACGTGGCGATGCCGGAGTCGGACCCCATCAACTTCGAGAGCGCTTGCCAGGCCGGGGCAACGCCCGTGCTGACCCCGTGGACCTATCTGAGCGCCCGCCGCCTGGAGACCGCCGTCTGGCGAGATCTGGTCACCCTGCCGGGGATCACCGCCACCCCGCTCGGCAACGGCATCGCCCTCACCGCCACTCCCCTGCCCGGCACGCCACCGGCCAGCCCTCTCCCGGACTTCTACGTCGATCCGTTACTGCGGTAATCCGAGTCGCTGCAACTCCGCCCGTACCCCCTCCTCCACGTCGCCGACGGTGACGCACTCCGCCTGTGCATCCCGGCCCAGCGCGACGAACGAAGCCGCCACCGCGACCCCCGCGATCGCCGCCGCCGACAACCGGTGGCTCGCGGCCAGCCGGTCCACATCCGCGTCGTTCAGATCGTGGGTGACACCGGACAGCGCCAGCTTCCACATTTCCCGGCGGCACTCCTCATCCGGCCGCGGGAAGTCCACGATCGCCGTGATCCGGCGGACGAACGCCTCGTCCAGGTTCTGCCGCAGATTTGTCGCGAGGATGACCACGCCCTCGTACTCCTCGATCCGCTGCAGCAGGAAGCTGATCTCCTGCATGGCGTACCGATCGCGGGCGTCAGTCACCGTCCCCCGCTTCCCGAAGATCGCCTCGGCCTCGTCGAAGAACAGGATGGCGTGGGCGTCCTGAGCTTCACTGAACACGCGTTCCAGGTTCTTCTCGGTTTCGCCGACCCACTTGCTGACCACCTGCGACAGGTCCACCTTGAGCAGGTCCCGGCCGAGGTCCTTGGCGATCAGGCCGGCCGCCAGGGTCTTTCCGGTGCCGGAGGAGCCGGCGAACATCGCCACCAGGCCTTTCGTACCGGCGCGGCCGAGGATGCGTTGGGCGTGCGGTCGGTTGCGGATCCGGTCGCGCAGGGTGAGCAGGTCCCGTTTGCGGTCGGCGGGCAGCACGATGTCGTCCAGCGTCATCTCAGCCGGGGCCTCGACCGGGCGGGCGATGCTCAGCAGCCGGCGCGACGACTGGCGGCGGCAGGCCTGGTGCAAACTCGCCTCGGAGCCGTCGCTCATCCGGATCGCCTCGCGCATCTGGCCGGGTGTGAGCAGGAACGTCGCCGCCAACCGGCCCGCGGGCGCCGGATCGTCGAGGAGCTTCTCCCAGATCAGCCGGCGTTCGGCGAGGGACGGCGACGGGCACGGCACCCGTTGCAGCACCGAGTCCCACGGCTGCGCATGATCGACGAAGGTCGGCCTCGGGTGGGTGGCGGCCCGGGTCAGCAGATCCGACCAGGGGCGGTCGTCAGCGGCGGCGCGGCCGGCCAGGGATCCGCACCCACTCCAGTAGACGGCGGCGTCTCTGAGCAACGCTTCCCGGTATACGTCCGGCACGATCTCCGCCCGGGCGTCAGCGATCAACAGCGGGATGTCGAGGGCGCTGGTCACGGCACGGGCGAGGGTTTTCCGGCCGCTGCCATCAGCCCCGAGCAGGGCAACCACCCGACATTTCTCGATAAGTCCGTCCACAACGGCTTGCTGCTGCGGCGTGAAGATCAGCGTCGGCGGCGAACCAGCAAGCGAAACGCTCTCCACAAGCCACGACTCCAGATGATCCACCCCGCCGAGAAACGCCACGATCCGCGAATCAATGACCACCGACTGCGCCGAAAGACCCGCATCCACACCGGGAGCGGCCAGGGAAATCAACCGATTCCGCACCAGCGGCGCCTCCGGCGAGAATCGCGCTCGAAAACCAGCGAGTTCACCGGCACCCGGCCGCAATATCTCGGCCAGCAACCCCACCGATGGCGCCCGCCGCCATTCCTCATCCGCGAGACAGCCATAAAGCCGCCGATACCGCGAATCCAATTCCCCGAGCATGCAGATCAGCAACACGTCGAGGTCGGTGGGCCGCAGACCAAAGGCTTCCCGCAAACGCTCGACGCGCAGTTCAGGCACCGGTTCCTGCCGCCGGCGCATCTCGATCCGAGCCGCAAGCGCGGCCGCCTGCAACACCGCCGCATGCGCACCGGCCGGGCTGCGCGCGAGATCGTCCATCGGCTCGCCGAACGGGTGCGCCAGATATCGCGCGAGTTCCGCCGCATCCAGGATTCCGGTACCCCAGCGCGTGTCCGGCCGCTGGTCGGCAACCGCGTCACGCCAGCGTTCGACCTGCGCGCGTACCAGGTGCTCAACCCTCCGAAGATGCTCGTTCAGGTGTTCCTCGCTGCTCGCATAATGCTCAGGCGATGACAAAACGCAACTCCCGCCCATCGAGGAAGGTGATCGGTTCGAGATATCCGGCCAGTGAGAGCACGACGTCATGCGGCCGCGGCGACAGCCGTACCTCGATCGCCCCATCACCGACAGCAACCTCCGCCGGCCGCCGCACGAACCGCTCCAAAAGGAACGGCACCGACGCGGTCGCAAACCCGGGCAACCACCGCGCCCACGCCTGCACACACCCCACCGCAAACAGCCCGACCTGCGGATCCTCCGCCCCAACCGCTTCCAGAGCACCCGCGATCACAGCGTCACCGGCGTTCGCAGCCGCGCCCTCAGCAGGATCAGCCGGCTCCCGCTCAAGCCCGGACTCGCCAAGATCCAGGAGCGAACGCTCCAGCGTTGAGACATCCCGCGCCAGCAGCGGCAGAACCCGATCATCAGCGCCGGCCACAGCGACAAGCCCATCGGGAAGAGCAACCACCCGAAACGGCCCCACCACCAGCCGCTGCCCCACCATCCGCCGAGCCACGACGCCAACGTCACACCGTGTGCTTCTGGCACGGCTGAGAAGCTCGACCAGCTCCAGCAGCGGATCGCGTTGGGCGCCCACTCCGGTCCAGGCGCGCAGCAGGGCCGCGAGCAACGGTTCGCCACTCGCGCCGATCGGGCTCAGCAGGGCCGTACCCAACCCGAGCGCATTCATCGTCCGGAAAAGCAGCAACCCCGCGCCACTCACGCCAGGCGCATAACTCACGGTCCGTTCCCGGCCAAAACGCAAACCCATTTTGTACGCGAGAACCACCAGCGATTGCTTTTCTCCGGTTTCAACAATCGAGAAACGGTCGGGCAGAGCCGGCGGACCATTCCAGACGCGCAATACGTGCGCCACCACCGACCGTGCATGCTCGTCGTCACGCCACCGAGGCGAGTGCCGGATCAACGCCGCGACAAGCCGGACAACGTTTGCCGCGCCCGCCGCGTCCCCCGGATCGAGCCACAACCGTGGATCGCCGTCCACCACCGCGTACAGATCCCCGACCACCTGCCGGGTCCGCGGCGACAACACAGCCCCAAGCGCCTGCGATCCCGGACTACCGACGCCGTCCCGATCCACTCCCGATTCCAAGATCGCCCCAGCCACCCCAGCCACCCCAGCCGGTCCGGCAGACCCAGCTTCCCGTGACAGCTCAACCGCCATTGACAGCTCAGAGGTCTGGGACAGCTCATCAGCAGGGCGAGCGTCAGCGATCGCTGCGGACGGCCCTGCCAAGCCTGCCGGGACGAAGCCCAGCCCCACCGCAAAAGCCCCCTGGTCGAACCAGTCGAACCGCCCGGCCTCGCGCAGCACCGCCGCCGGCTCCACACCCGATCCGCCCAGCAACTGCCGCACCATCACGCCGAGCGCGCTGCCGAGGCTGGACGGGTCACGCCAGTCCGGGACTGCCACATCGCGCAGTCCAGCGACAGGGCGAGGTTCAGCGCCGGTCGCGCGTACCAATGAAATTGCCGTCGCTGCAAGCGACGCCGAGCCCGGGGCCGGGGCGAGGATGTCCGTCAGCACGGCCGGGCCGAGGGCCGTGAGCAGCGCTTCCAGGTCACCGAGGCCGTCGGCCCGGGCCAGGAACTGCCACCGTGCGCAGTGGTGTTCGGTGAGCAGGCGTTCCCAGTCGGCGGTCCCGTCCGGGCGCCGGAAACGGGCCAGCGGCGCGTAGTACCAGCGATCGCCGTGGCCGTCCCGGATGTCGTGCAGGTACGCGGCCAGGTACGCCGGCGTGTCCGGGAAGCGTGCCACCAGGTCGTCGTCGAACGGGTGGTCCCGGACGATCCGGGCCACGGCGCGAGCTATCGCCTCCGGCAGGACGTGATCGGCGAACGGCTGGCCGAGGACGACCACAGCACGGCAGCGCAGCTCCCGAACGATGATCACCTCGTCGCCGCCGAACGAGCCGGCGAGCGCTTCCACGAGGCGTTCCCGGGCCGGACCGTCGAGCAGGACCGCCGTGAGATCGGGGCGCACGGCACCGACAACCCGGGCCACCAGGTCGAACGCGGCGACAGTCACCTCCATCCGGACCTCGTCATGCCGTGGACGAGAGCGGCAGGGTGAACAGCGAGAGGAGGCTGCCCGCCTGCGCGCCCGCGATGAAGTTCCGCGCCTCCTCGTTGAGCGAGGACTCCCGGATCGAGGCGGCTCGCAGGTGCCCGCCGATCTCCAGGTTCCCGGCGATCACCACGGTTCCGCTCTCGCCGATGACCAGGCTGGGCTGGAACGTTCCGTCGACGAACGCGCCGACCACGAGCCGGGTGGGTACGTCCGTGCTGCCGGCCGGCAGGGTGACACACAGTTCGTCCGGGACGTTGCCCTCGGTCTTGGCGTGGCTCAGCGACCAGTCGGGCAGAGGGTCGGGCACCTCACCCGCCTCGATCGTCAGGGCTCCGCCGCGCAGCGTCAGGTCGCCGTTGACGGTGAGCCGGCCCTCGAAGCGCAAGCCGTCGTCGCCGACCTCCAGAGGTGTCTGCTGGGTCTTGCCGTCCGCGCCGGTGATCCGGACCGCGAGGGTGCGGGCCTTCGCCGCGCCGAGGTCGATCCACACGTCGCGGTCCGGGCTTTCCACAGTGGCGCCGACCAGACCGGCGTACGGCCTCTTGTCCAGGTTGATGACGGGTGCGCCGTCCGCCTCGGTGAGGTCGCGGGTGATCAGGCCGAGGTAGATCGGCCAGCGCCGTCCGGGGTCGTCGGTCTCCGGTGGCGACGTGGTCGTCAGGTCGGCCTCGGGCACACCCGGCGGCTTGCGCACATCGCTGAGGAAGATCGCTGCGGCCGGTTCGACGGTGGCGGAGTCGCTGAGCCGGTCCACGCCGTCGCCGGCGGCCGGCAGCCGTTCCTGGTCGTACACCAGCCAGACCTCGACGTCCTGGATGCCCTGCGTGTCGAGGCTGCGCAGGTCCAGGGTCTGTGCGCTGGTCAGCACGACGTCCCGGCCGTAACCGTCGACCGCGTGGCCGGGCTCGACGGTCAGGTCGCCCTCGCTGAGCACGATGCCCAGCCCGGCGACGATGCCCCAGCGATGCTGGCCGATGTTGTGCCGCCGGTGCCGGGCCAGATGGTCGGCCTGGTCGGCGACGAAGTCGGAGGTACGAAGTACCCGGCCGTCCTGGAAAACGGTACGTGACATGCGTCGTCCCCCTAGGTGACGAAGAGGATCGGCTGTTGCCGCCGTTCCAGCAGCAACTGACCGAAAGCATCGAAGGCCACCACCTCGACCACCACGAGCCCTAAGTTGCTCGTGCTCAGCGGCGGGTCCCACGGCAGGGAGCGCGTCAGCGGGAACTCCACCCCGGCCGGCACGCTGTTGGCGATCTTCACGAGTTCGATACCCAGCGTGACGCCTTCCCGGCGTACCTCCATCGCCACGGCCAGGTGATTCAGCCGCTGGGCCGGCGTCAGCGTGATCTCCAGGGCGGTGAGTGTGTTCGTCGAGGCCGCGCCCGCTTTGACGACGGTGTTGAGCGTGGGGTTGCCTGGGCCGGCCGGGATGCTCAGGAGCCGGCGCGCCACCATGTCGGTGAGTGCCGCGACGAACCTCGGGTCCGCCGGGTCGGGACCGATCAAGCCCTGGGAGACGGTTCCGGCGACGAGCACGTCCCCCCGGATCCGCACGTTGCCGGCGGCGTCGGCCACGAAGCGTGTCTCCGCTCCGGCGGTCACGGCCATCCGGCTGTTGTCCGGGGCGGATCCGGCCGGCGCTTCGAGTTCCACCCGGAGTTCCCGGGCGATCAGGCGGTTCTCGTCGTCGCGTACCTCGACGGCTCGCAACGTCCACGGCGCGGCCACCGGTTCCGGGCCGGCGACCGGGCTGAGGCGGATCAACCCGGTCGCCGCCACCGGGGTTCCGGTGCCCCGGACCGGACCGGTGACGCGATGGCCGCCCGGTGCCAGACGCACCGCCTCGGCGACGCCGGGCAGACCGGCACGGACGCTTGTCGACGGGCCGACCGGCACGAGGCTGATCGTGGTCGCCTCGGCCGGCGAAACTATCCCGCCAGCGACCAGGCCCTGGTCATCGTCGACGCCCGGATGGGCATTCACCAGGTGGGTGTCCCGATCGTCGGCCTGCGACGTGGACTCCCGGTTGAGGTCGGCGGCGCTCAGCCTGCGGCCGTCCCGGAAGTCGGCGCGCCCGGTCACGGCGTCGGCCCGATCCGTTCCCGGGCCGCCGCCTTGATCTTGTCGATCCGCTGGCCACGCAGCAGTTTCGTCAGGACCGCGGTCGGCGTGTCCACCAGATCCTGGAAGGTGTTGATTCCCGCGGCGCGCAGCCCACCGATGGTGGTCCGGCCGATCCCGCTGATCTCCTCAAGGGGGTCCGGCTCCGGCGTCGGTCCAGGTGCGGGTGCTGGTTCCGGCACCGGCACGGGTACCGGTACCGGGGCGTTTGCGATGCCGGGGCCGGGGCTCACCGGTTCGAGGCCCTTGGCGAGGCTGCGGAAGCCGAGCACCCGCCGCCCCAGACACGTGGTGTCCACCAGGATCGGAAGCGGCGGCGCGCTGAACCAGCTCCACGCGACCAGGTCGCTGTCGTCCAGCAATGTCAGCAGGTCCGGGACGGTACCCGGGGTCACCACGACGGCGTTCGCGGCGCCGGCGAACGCGTGCCACTTCTCGACCGCTTGATCCCACCGATGCCAGACGAGCGATGTCAGGTCGAAGGTGCCGCCGGCCACCGGATGCCCCGGCGACAGCGACAGCTCCCGCCGGTACGGCGGATAGACGTCCACCCGGGCCACTGCCGGTGTGGCGGTCGCTGCTGGCTGGCGCAGCCACACCCGGGCAAGCCGCAGCCCCGGCTCGGTGAACTGCCGGCGCAGCAGCCGGTGCCGGTGAACCGCGACCAGATCCAGGAACGCGGCCGTCACCACGGCCTTGGCCGGCTCCACGGCCAGACCCTTCAGCGCCGCGCGCAGCGTGGGCAGCCAGTCGCACGGCGGTTCGAGGCCGGTGCGCCGGTCCAGCCAGCTGATGATCTCGTCGCCCGTGGCGGCGTCCTGCTTGTCGGAGAGGAAGTCCCGCAGGAACTGGTGGCAGCTCGTCCACTCGGTCTGCCACTTCGCCACCCCGCCGGCCTCCGGGTCGTCATTGACCACTGCCTGCGGCACCGGTTTCACAATTACCCGCGCGCCCTCGCGCAGCCGGGTCAGCACCTGCGTCCCGGCCCTGTCGCATCCGCCGCCGCAGCCGCACCGGTCCACCAGCTCGGCCACGGCCGGTGTCTCCAACTCCTCCAGGAACAGGTCCACGACCGCTTCGCCGCACGGATCCGGTTTGGTGCCCTGCGCCCGCGGCGGCCCGGCGAACTCGGCCAGGTCGACGTCGATCGCGGCGGCCACCACGAGATCGGCCCCGGTGCTGCTCACCGCGTACCCGGTCTCGACGACGACCTGGGACGGACGGTCCGGGCGGCAGCGGACGTCGAGCCCGGCGGCCACGCCCCAGCCGTGCCGGTGCCGGCCGAGGGCGAACCGGGCCCGTATCCAGTCGACAAGGGCGGTCAGGTCGGTGTCGGAGAGCACCATCCCGCTGGTGAAAAGGGGACGCTCCAGGCCTTCGGTGATCATTTGTCCGCCTCCTGGGAAGCCTCCGGGGAAACCGTGAACCAGCTGCGGAAGACCCCGCCCTTGACCCCGTTGCCGGACGGGAACGACCCGAGGTAGTCGGCGTCCACCGGCAGGCCGTGACAGTCGTGGATCAGGTCGCCGTACACCGTCACGAAGACGGTTTCGCCGACGATCCCGGGATGGCCGCCCTTGCGCCGGGCCTGCAGCTCGTCCGGGTCGATGGTGAAGACGGCCTCCCGCTCGCCGACGAGCACCGGCGGGTACCGGGGGTCGGCGGCCAGCCGTTCCCGGTTGCCGCGCGGATCCTCGACCTCCACGACGAACGTGAAGGAATTGACGCCGACCCGGGTCTCGTCCCCCTCGGCGATCTCCCGGTCGAACCAGACGTGCAGCCGCCCGTGGTCGCGGATCAGCTCGTCGACCGGGACGTAGGACCCGTGTTCCCAGCTCGTCTGCGAGACGTGCGTGAGCCAGGCCGCGGGTGGCGGCAGGCTTCGCCTGACGGTACGCACAACGCCCTCACCGTCCACATCGACGCGGATCGGCTCCTTGCCCGTCCGGCACAGCAACGCGATGGGCACACAGCCGTCCAGGTCGTCCGCCGGTTCCACACAGCCGCCGTCAGGTCCGCAGCCCGGCTCGCCATCGCCGTCGGTCGAGGCATCACCGGAGCTGCCGTACAGCAGCTCACTCCACGGGTCGCCGGGCTCGCCGGTCGGGACGTGCACCTCGAACCGGTGCTTCTCGACGATCCGCCCCGGCTCGGTGGTGTTCGGCGCGCCGCAGTCACCGGCGATCGCCGGGAGCGGCTCGGCCAGGCACTCGTCGTACCGGATGCAGAGCACCCCGAGTGTGTGTCCCGCGTACGGAAGCGACGGATCAGCCGGCCACCGCACCCGTTCCAGCTCGTCCAGCACGATCTCCCGGCCTCGTGCGTCGAGGGCGATGCCCGGCTCGACCCGGACGTACTCGTGCGCCTGGCCGGCCCGGTCGTCCGGCCGGACCCGCAGACCGCAGACCACGCCCCACCCGTGCAGGAGCCGATTGTGCAGGTGCCGCCGGCCCCGGTGGTACTCCTGCTCGTCGGTCAGGTCGCGGGCGGTCAGGAATCGGCCGGTGAACCACCGCGGCCGGGTTCGCGGCAGCGCACCCGCACGGTGGCCGGCGGAGCCGTCACCTCGGTTCATCACGCTCTCCTCAACTACTAGATCAGGACCGTTCGGACGCCAAGGAAATCCCCGCGGCCTGCCCGGCCCAGGCCCCGGCTCAGGCGCAGGCCCCGGCCCAGCGGCGGGCCGGTCCGGTCGCCGGCGTGCACGAGCCGGGCCGGTGGCCGGCTGCCCAGGTACGCGTCCACCCCGAGCAGCGCCTGCCGCCCGAGGACGGTCCGCGGCTCGACCAGGATCACCTCGTGATCCACGTGCGCCGGTTTCTCGGCGGCGACGAGTCGTTCGAAGCGGTCCCGGGCGTCCGCGTCCGGCAGCAGGCCGCGCGGCACCAGGACCTTGAAACGGTTGGCGTGCACCCGGAACCGGTCGGTGAGCTGGTCACCGACCGAGATGAGGCTGATCGTGTCGTGCCGCCCTGGCGCGCCGAGCCGGGGCCGGTCCACCACCGAGTCGCTCCACAGCGTGACGCCGGCGCCGGTCGGCAGCCGGGTACGCCCGATGGTGGCCTCCGGCCGTTCCCGATATCCCTCGATGATCGCCGGGACGAAGCTCGGCACCGGCCGGCCGAGGTCGGCCCGCAAATGCTCCCGCAGGATGTTCGTGATCGCGGCCGGGGTGCCCCGGCGCGGGTAGAGCGCGGGCGCCGCGGCGAGCAGCACCCGCTGCTGCTCCGGCGCCCAGGTCTGTTCGAGGGCCACGCCGAGCTCGGCGGCGAGGGCGGCGAGCAGCCGGTCGGGCACGGCATCCGGGGAGAACCGGGCCGGCAGGGTGCGCAGCCGATGCTCGACCCCTTCCAGCTCGCGGGCGAAGATCGCCAGGAAGCGGCGCAGGAAGTCGGTCGTCTGCTCGTCGCTGCGGTAGACGGCGGGCAGGAAACGTTCCAGACCGGGTGCCTGCGGCTCGACCAGCAGCTGCCCGACTGCCGGGGTGTCCCAGCCGTCGCCGGACAGCTCGACCTTGACGCTGAGGAACCGGCCGCGGTCGGCGAGGACGGCCAGGTCGGCGTCGACGGCGGAATCGGCGGGCCGGCGGGGCTGGGGTCGTCCGGTCAGCACGTGGGCCCGGGCCCAGGAGTCGCTGTCGATCGTGGCCGGGTCGAAGGCGGTGTCGCTCGCGAAGGTTCGTACGGTCATGGCGCAGCCGGGCGGGATGACGGCGGTGAGCGTGGTGCGCCGCCAGCGGCAGCCGAGGACCGCGCTGTCCAGGGGTTCGCTAGTCCAGGTACCGCGAGTGGCGAAGCTGCGGGGCCCGGCGACGTCCTCGGGTGCGATGGTGACCGGCCGTCCGGAGGAGTCGAACCACTGGTCGTCGGAGTCCGGCGAAACCCGGAATCGCGGGGGCACCTGGAAACGGCCTCGGTGGTCGACGGGGAGCGGCAGTGCCGGGAAGGTCGCGTCCGGCAGTTCCGCCCATCGGCCCTCGGGGGTGCGGGCCACCAGCCGGTCACCGCCGGCCACGTGGAGGCGGCCAGCCGTGTCCACCGCGATGCGCTGCCAGCCGGTGCCGGCTGATTTCGGGACCTGGAACAGCGGCCGGAGGTGGCCCAGCGCCGGGGTGGAGATCGTGGCGTGGTCGTCGAGGACGAGCAGCCGGCCGCCAGTGACGGCCAGGGATACCGGACGGCGATCGCCGAGCGGCAGGACGGCCCGGACGCTGAGGGTGCCGGGATCCAGGACGATCACGTGTGACCGTTGTGGATCGGAGATCGCAATGCCGATGGAGGCGGCGGCCACCGAGGATGCTGTGGTGGAGAACGGGGTGTTGTGGATCGTACGGAATCGGCCGGAAAGAGCGTCGAAGAGCCGCAGCGTTCCGCGGTTGAGGAGCCACGCAGTGGCTTCGGGGGTAACGGTGAGTGAGGGTGGCAGGGTGCGGCCGCCGAGGGTGCCGTTCGGTGAGGCGATGCCGAGCGGGCCGCACGGCGTCGCGGGCAGGGTGAGGGCGGTGGCGCCGATGGTCACGGTCGACGTGGCAGTGCGCCAGGGAAGCCAGCCCCGGCCGAACCACCAGGAGCCCGGGACGATGGTGGCGCCGCTGGTCACGGGTTCCTCCTCGGCGGCTGGACGTCGATCTCGTGGTTCTCGGCCGGCACGATGAGTTGATCGGCGTCGATCGGCACCTCGTTCTCGATCTCGTGCCGGGCGCCGTCGATGCGCACCTCCAGCAGTGGCACCGCCAGGATGTCCGGGATCTGCTGGAGCACTCCGAAGAGTGAGGTCGGGAAGAAGCCACGGCCGAACCGGCCACCGGCCGGGGAAAGCGCCTCGTCGATGCGCCGGCGGGCCTCGGCGACGATCTCGCCGATCGCCGCGAACGGTGACACCTGGATCACCGCGGTGACTGCCACCTCGACGAACCGGGCGCCGCGGATGTGCAGTTCGGTGCCGATCGTGCGTTTCGGTGCGAGTTCCTTCTCGACCGCTTCGAGCAGCTCGGGGGCGGCGACCGGTACCCGGGCGGACGAGCGCGCGAGCACCGCCACCAGGACGCTGCCGGGCACCGGCGTGCCGGGGAAGGACGGGTGCCGCATCCCGATCGCGACCGCGTCGGCGACACCACCGACCCGGCAGGCCAGCTCGCGGTAGTCCTCGGCGGTGACCGCCCGGTCCCGGCTGCGCAGCACGGCCGGCGCGCGGCGCTTCAGGTCCTCGGCGGTCTCCTCCTCGCGGCCCTGTCCGGCGGGCCGCTGGTTGGTCACCGACTCGACACCCGGCGGGGTGTTCTGCAGACCGGTGATGTCACCGGCCGGCACGTTGGCGAGCGCGGTGCCGCCGTAGCGGTAACCGACCACGATGTCGAGGCCGGCCACCGGCACCTGGCCGTTGCGGCCGTCGCCGAAACGCAGCTCGCCGCGCCCGCCGTCGACAAGAACGTGCTGGTCCTCCGGACCGGAATTGATCAGATCGCGGACCACCTGCCAGCGGGTCCGCTCGTCACTCTGCGGGTCGGCAACGTCGACGGTCGTGTCCTGCGGTTCCGGCAGCGGCCGGTTGCGCAGCCGGAACACCTGATCGGTACGCCCGTCGCTGCGCCCGGCCGTCTCGGCGGGGACGCTGGTGAGGCTGCGGGCGGCCACCGTGTTGTACCGCAGCAGCCCGATGACCGGCTCCTGTCCCGGCGGGTACTGACCTGCGACGAAACGGCAGCGCAGCCAGTGCATCGGCCGGGGCTCGTGGCCGAGATCCGGTACGGCGACGCTGTTGCGCGGCCCGTCGATCAGCACGTAACCGCGGCGGGTGAGCGCCCGGGAGCCGTCCTCGAAGAAGCCGAGCGGGCTCCAGCGGTCGGTGTTCGGGTCGGCCCGGTACTCCCATTGGAGGCGGGCGTCGGTCACCGTGCCCTGCCGGTCCGCGCTGGGGTCGATGAGCAGGCTGATCTGCTGCGGGAATTCAACAGCCGCGTCCGCCGGACCGAACCCCAGGTAGAGCGCGTCACCGTGCTGGGGGTCGGCGCCGAACGGGCGGAAATCGGCGTACGCCGACTCGTCGCTGGAGATCACCTCGAAGCCACCGAGGCCGCCGACCTGGATGCTGCGCATGCGCAGCGGGATCAGCGACAGGCTGTCCTCGGTCTCGAAGACGATCGGCCCGTCCACGGTGCTGGCGCCGGAGCTGACCGGGGAACCGGCCGGGACCAGGATCGGGCGGGTCTCGCCGTCGCGGACCGTGAAGGTGAGGTCGGCGGACGCCGGCCGGGCCGAGTCCGGGTTGATGCCCAGCACTGCGAGGAAGGTCAGCAGACTGCGGTCCGGCGCCTGGTTCAGGCGGTACCCGATCGTCTCGGCGAGCCAGGCGAACAGCTCGACAAGGGTGCGTCCTGGATCGGACAGGTTCCAGTCGGTCCACTCCGGCGTGTAGTGCGGGATCCGCAGCAGCAGTTCGTCGCGGATCTGCTCGAACGTGCGGTCGTCCAGGTTCGGCGGCTCAATCGGCACGGGGACCACCCGCCAGCCCGACACCCTCGGTGAGGAAGAACGGGTAGACCAGGTTCAGCGCGGCGTTGTTGGCCCGGATCCGGCAGCCGATCGAGATGATCAGCCGGTTGCGGGCGTCGGCGGGTGTCTCGACCCGGACGTCGAGCACGTCGACCCGGGGTTCCCAGCGGGTCAGCGCGTCGCGGACGTCCGCGGCGACCAGACCGCGCAGGCCCGCCGTGTTCGCCGAGAAGACCAGGTCGTGGATGCCGGCGCCGAAGTCCGGGTCGAACGGGCGCTCACCCTTCGCGGTGCTCAGGATCAGCCAGATGCTCTGCCGGATTTTGTCGGCTTTTTCGGCAAACGAGGGACCACGGCTGGTCGTCGCCGCGATCGGGAAAGCCCAGCCCTTGCCCAGGAAGTCGCGCATCTCAGCCTCCGATCCGCACCGTGGAGACGGCGATGACGGTGGCCGCCCGGTTCGGGGCGGGGTCGGCGCAGGTCGTCGCCGGGTCGCCGGCGCGGGCTGCGGCTTTGCCATTGATGCGGACCGTGGAGCTGCCCGACCGCACGGTCCCCCGGTTGTCCGGCGGCTTCACGAACAGCCCGCCGGATGGCAGGTGCGGCGGCGTGTTGATCGCCACTGAGCCGGTGGTCGCCGCGGCCCGCTTCTCGATCCGCACGTCGCGGCTGAGGCTCTGCGTCAGGATGCCGTTGAACGCGTGCGGGACCGTGATCGGTGGCGGTGGCGGAACGGTGGTCGGCTGGATCAGGTGCAGGTCGATCGCGGTGATCCGATCGCCCTGCTTCGCGGCCGGCTTGCCCATGTCGGTCCACCTGCCCCTCAGTTGATGTCGACGGTCTTGCCGCGCAGCTTGAGCGCGCCGGTCGCCGTGATCGAGATGTCTCCGGTGGCGGTGAGGCTGAGGTTCGCCGAACTCTTGACCGTCACGTCGCCGGCCGCGTCCACCACCACCTGGCCCGCCGTGGCGGTCACCTCGATCCGGCCGGCGGCCTTGTCGAGCACCACCTTCTGCTGCCCGCCCGCGGTGATCAGCTCGATCCGTTCGGCGCCCTGCTTGTCGTCGAAGCGGAGCACGTGGCCGCTGCGGGTGATGATCTGGCGTACGTCGTTGACCTCGGCCACACCGGACTTCTCCGGCGGCGGGCCGGGCACGCACCAGACACCGCCCAGCACGTACGGCCGGCGCAGGTCGCCCCGCTCGAAGGCGATCATCACCTGGTCGCCGCGTTCCGGCCGGAAGTACGAGCCCCGGCCCTTGCCCGCGCCGGCCGACACGATCGGCGCCCACTCGGAGAGCTGGTTGCCGTGCTGAGGCAGCAGCGCCCGGATCCGGCCGAGGTTCGCCGGATCCTTCAGGTCGTCCACGACGCCGAGCACCACGTTGTTGACCGTCATCAGCTCCCTTTCACCTCTTCGCGGCGGCACCCGAACTGGGTCGTGTAACCGCTGTCGCTGATCGCGTGTGTGGTGTCGGTGACGAAGTACCGGCCGGCGAACCGGGTGCCCAGGCCGCCCACCTCGATCACGCTGCCGGCCCGCAGCCGGGGCAGCCCGACCGTCGAACCGGTCGCCTTGACCAGGCCCTTCGCGATCTGCTGGAGGAGTTCCACGGCCAGTTGCCGCGCCTCGGCCAGGCTGTCCACCACCCGGTCGGCGACGATCTCCTTGCGGTTCTCGAAGGATTTCCGGACGCCCGGCGTGATGCCTTCGGTCTCCAGTTCCGGCAGGCGTGCCCGGTATTCGATCTTCTCCTGGCGGATCGGGTCCCAGCCGCTGACAACCACCTCACCGACCTGGTTCGCTGTCGTCAGCTCGGGCTGGAACTCGACGAGCGAGCGGCCGTAGACCAGCTCGTAGGTGGGCCGGCGGATCTCGGTGGACGGGCCGAAGTACAGCCTCGGCTGCGCTGAATCGGACTCCTCGACGAACAGGTCGTACCCGTTGGCCCGGGCCCGGCCGACCAGGAACGCCACGTCGTACCCGTCCTGGAACACGTATTTGTGCCGGGGCTCGCCGGTGGCGCCGGTGCGTACCCGCGCGCCGATCCGCTGCCCGACCGCGACGGCGATCTCCGAGTCGGTCTTGTCGGTGTACGCGAGAAAACGCTGCTCGTTGCGGAACCGGTGCAGCAGATTGAGCCCGCCGATGGTGAGCGTGGGCTGACCGCCGGACGGGAACGACGGCCGCAACGAGGTGATCTCCCCGGTGATCATCAGGTCGAGATCGCCGCCGCCCCGGTAGCCCATGCTCAGCTCCACCTCGGCGCCCGGGTCGAAGAGCGTGTCGTCGGAGTACTTGAACGACCGGGTCCCGGCGTCCCAGTTGTTGATCACCACCTCGAAGCTGTCGATGTCGGTGATGCTGTCCTTGTACGACACCGAGACGACGTCGTGGATCACGTCCTTCTTCGCGGGGCGGCCGCGCAGCTTCAGCTCGAACGCCGGGACGTAGAAGTCCCCGGCGGTGGTCACCGGCAGCGTCGCGGAACTCATCGCACACCGTTCCGGGTCTCGTCGCTCGGGATCTCCAGCAGCACACCGGCCGGCGGCGCGGCCGGGTCGTCGACGAGCGTGCGGTTGGCGTCGGCGATCCGGCGCCAGAGCCGGGCGTCGCCGTACTCGGCCAGCGCGATCGAGGCAAGAGTCTCGTTCTCCACGACCGCGTGCAGCTTCGTGTGGTCGGACGACTGGAGATTCAGCTCGGCGAGCTGCTCCTCCAGGGTCTTGTACTCGCGCAGGGCCAGGCTGAGCGTGGCGCGTACCGGGATGCCGCCCGGCGTGAACAGGGTGAACTTCTGATCGACCGACTCGGCGATGGCCTTGAAGGACAAGCCCTCACCCCAGGTCAGGCGGATCCGCGGCGGCGCGTGCGTGGCCGGCTGGATCTTGACGAGCTGGTAGAAGCCGTTCGTCAGGTCCCGGACGTCGGTCGCGCCGTCGTCCATCCCGCTCGCCGTGGTGTCGAAGAACAGGTCCAGCTTGAGCGTCTCGGTCTGTCCCCTGATGAACTGGATGATCGGCGAGTCCAGGCCGGGGATGGGGATCTCGGCGAGCTGGGCGGCCTTCGTCCGGTTGTACTCGGTCGGGTTGAACTGCACCGACATGTACTTGGTCAGCCCGCGCGACGGATTGACCGCTGCGGCGTCCAGGATCTCGATCACGGCGTGTTCCAGGGCCATCTCAATCACCCAGGGCCGAGCGTTGGATCTCGGTGGACGCCTGACGGCGGCGGGCGTCCCGGTCGCGTACCTCGAGAAGCCGGACCACCGCCGCCGCGATCTGGCAGAGCTGGCGTTCGGAGAGCGGCAGGTCGCCGTCGAGGACGGTGACCTCGGTCGTCAGGGATCCGATGTGCAGCGGCATGTCAGATCCGCCGGTCCAGGCCGTTGTGCGCCAGCTCGAACGTCTCGACGGCCACCGCGTTGCCGCCCGCCGAGAGCTCCGGCCCGGTCCACTTCATCGGCAGGGCTCCGTGAAATTCGAAGCGCATGTCGGTACGCGTACCCGACGCGTCCCGTACCAGCACGGCGCCGTT
Organism: Actinoplanes sp. CA-015351; assembly: GCF_050955685.1. Lineage (NCBI taxonomy): Bacteria > Bacillati > Actinomycetota > Actinomycetes > Micromonosporales > Micromonosporaceae > Actinoplanes > Actinoplanes sp. CA-015351. The sequence continues at coordinate 2,728,705 of NZ_CP192102.1, read as the reverse complement.
GCGGAACCGGACCACGCCGCGCTGCAGATCGGCGTGCCAGTCCCAGAGCAGTTTGTCGACGATGCCGCGCTTGAGCACCAGGTTCGGGTGCCGGCTGCGGCCCGGGAAACGCTGCACGTGGTCGTTCACCCCGCCCTCCGGGTAGTCGAAGAACTCGGTCTCGACGCTCAGCCCGCCGCAGTCGGAGAAGCCACCGACCGGCAGGTCGTCGAGGCGTACCTCGAACCGGAACGCCAGGAACGGGTCGGCGCGGTCAGCTGTCGACGCCACGATCGCCTCCGGTCACGTCGATCCGGGCCACCACGAACTCGGCCGGCCAGGGCGGCTGCAACCCGACCTCGACGACGACCCGGCCCTCACCCTCGTCGCCCACCGCCACCGAGTACGCCTCGTCGGCGGTACGCCCGTCGAGCGCGCCGGCCCGCCACAGCTCGTCGAGGTACTGCCGGGTCACCCGCTCCAGGTTGTCCCGCATGATCGGGCTGTCCGGCTCGAACACCAGCCAGGCGGCCCGACCGGCCAGGGTGCGCTGGACGTGGCTGACCAGCCGGCGCACGTTGAGGTACAGCCACTGCGGTTCGCGGCTGGTGGTACGCGCACCGGCCACCCGGATCCCCCGGCCGGGCACGACCCGGATCGCGTTCACCTGGTCCGCGTTGACCTGCCCGTGCAATTCGTCGTCAACCGGCACGCTCAGCCCGACCACCCCGGCGAGCGGCTCGTTCGCGGGCGGCTTGTGCGGCCCGGCCGCCCGGTCGGAGCGGGCGATCACCCCGGCGACGTGACCGCACGGAGGCACCGTCTCGGTCACCCCGGTACGCAGCCACGGCCAGTAGACGGCCGCGAAGGCGGTCACGAACCTCCCCCGCCAGGCGATCACCTCGTCGGCGAGGGCGTCCGGGTCGGGGTGGTTCACCAGCGCGATCCGATCGTGCAGCTCCTCACAGGCGGCGGCGAGCCGGACCTGCTCGTCGCCGATCACGTCGGCGTCGAATCGCGGCCGGACCAGGTCCGGGATCGCGACGAGCCCGATCTCGGCGATGTCGTCGAACAGCTCCGCGGCGTCGGTCAGGTCGGCGGCGACCGGCTCCAGGCCGTCGTCCCCACCTTCGAGCTTGATCAGCGAGGGGACGACCGGGGTGTCCGGCGACCCGTCGAACACCGCGGAGACCAGCGCCGACATGGTGGACGACGACTCCGCCTCCGGGCCGAACCGTTCCGTCAGCCCCGCGAAGGTCAGGTTGCGCCACACCTCGCGACGCCCGTCCGGCGCGGTGAGCGTCAGAGCGAACCGTTTCCCGCCGGAGGGCCGCAGGGCGATCTCCAGACCGTTCGCCCAGGTCCCCGGGCTACGGGCGGTGAAGATGCCGCCGGACGCGGCCGCCGCGCCCTTGGCGACCCGCACCACCCAGCAGATCTCGCCGCCGTTGGCGAAGAAGCCGTGCACCGCGGCGGCCAGGAACGATCCGGCCGGCGCCGGGCCGTACTCGTCGTCGAACTCGGCCGCCCCGGCAAACCGCCTCGGTACGCCCACCGGCCCGCGAACGGCAAACCCGGCAAACCCGGCGATGTCCGATCGTACCCCGCTGAGCTGCTCGAACAGCGGTCCGACCCACTCCACCGCGACGCCGGGCGCAGGGCGTGCCGGGCCGGCCGGGCCACGGCCGGACGCCCTGCCCCGCACCAGCGGCGACGTCATTGCTGCCGGATTCCCTCGTGGGCGATCTCCAGCGTGGAGATCGCGACGTCGCTGCCCTTGGCGTTCAACGCCGGGCCCTCCAGCTTGCAGGGCCAGCCCTCCCGGAAATCCCACTGCAGGGCCGGCTGCCGGGCCTCGTCGAGCAGCTGGATCGTCCCGGGCCGCCGGTCGGTCTGCCCGGCGATCACCAGCTGGCGCCACTCCCACAGCTCACGGCCCTGGGTGAGACCCCACTTGAGGACGAGGTTGCTGTACTTCGCCTTGCCCGGCAGTTTCCGTACGGTGATGTCCTCGTCGCCGTTGCGGTACTCGATGATCTCGTTTTCCATGCCGATCCCGCTGACCTCGGCGAACCCGCCGATGATCACGCCGTCGACCTCGACGATGAAGTTGAACTGCGAGTACGGATCGTTGCGATCCCCGGTCGCCGGCATCTCAGGCCTCCGCCTCGATGGTCAGGTGGCTGTAACGCAGGATGACGAACTCGGCCGGCTTCACGGCGGCCATGCCGATGAAGCAGATGAGCTGACCGGTGTCGATCTCCTGCTGCGTCATCGTGGTCCGGTCGCAGCGGACGAAGAACGCCTCCTCGGGGCGGGTGCCCATCAGCGCGCCGCTGCGCCAGACGCTGGTCAGGAAGTTGACGATGCTGCGCCGGACCCGTTCCCAGGTGGCTTCGTTGTTGCCCTCGAAGACCACCCACTGCACGCCCTCGTCGATCGACTCCTCGACGAACAGGAACAGCCGTCGTACGTTCACGTACCGCCACTGCGCATCGGACGACAGGGTTCGCGCGCCCCAGACCCGGATGCCGCGCCGGTCGGCCCGGAAGTCCCGGATCACGTTGACGTTGCGCGGGTTCAGGATGTCCTGCTGCCTCTTGTTGACCAGGAACTCCAGGGGTTTGCGATTGCCCGGCAGGTCCCGCGTGACGATGCCGCGGACCTCCACGTTGGCCGGCGCCTTGTGCACACCGCGCAGGATGTCGGTGCCGGCGTAGATGCCGGTGACGTGACCACCCGGCGGCACCAGGATCGTGTCAAGGGTCCGGGTGTCGAGCACCCGCACCCACGGGTAGTACAGGGCGGCGTACGAGCTGGTCAGGGTCGGCTGGATGGTGTCGGCGTTGCCCTGGTTGCGGTCCACTTGAAGGACCGCGAACCGGTCCTTGAGCTCCTCGCACTGGGTGACCACTGCCTGCCGGATCCCGTCGCGGACCGCCGCCTCCGGGATCAGCGTCGCGTTCACCTCGTCGGGCACGCAGATCAGCGAGATCTCGTCGATCATCCGCAGCCCGGCGAGGCCGGCCGGCGGATCCTCGGTGCCGATGAACGGCGCCAGGGTCATGTCGCCACCGGGCGTTCCGCCGGCGAACGGGGTCCAGGTGTTGTTCACCTCCGGCAGGCCCGGCGTGGTTCCCGCCACGACCGTGACCAGCTGCGAGTTCTGCAGCACGTTCAGTACGTAGGAGTCGGAGAGCGGGTCGACGGACAGGTCATCCCAGTCCTCGAAGACGTCCGGCTCCCGCCGGTTCGCGTCACGCAGGTTCGCCCGCAGCAACGGATCGACGAACGCGCCGGGCGGCAGGTCCTTGCTGTAGTAGAGCAGCTGGAGACGGAAACGCTGCGGATCGGTCACGGCCGGGTTCGCCGGGTTCCGCCGGCTCGGTGCCTGCACCCGGGCGAACAGGCGGTTGTCCAGCTCACCCGGGCCGCTGGCCTCCAGCACCAGCGGGTCATCGGCGGTCGCCAGGCTCACCGCGGACCGCAGCGCGTCCGGCCGGGTCACCCGGGCCACGAAGAGCCGCTGGCCGCCGTTGTCGAAAAACCCTTTCGCCGCGTGCGGCAGGAACGAGTCCTCGATCGGGCCGCCGTACCAGCGCTCGAACTCGCGCAGGCTGGTCACCAGGCGCACGGTTGTCGGCCCGCGTTCGGTGAGTCCGACGAACCCCGCGGTGCTGGTGCTGACGCCGGTGATCGGAACCGGTCCGGTGCTGATCTCCTCGGTGTAGACGCCGGGAGCGAGGTACTCGGGCATGCTGGCTGGCCTCCTAGGTGAGCCGGAGCCGAAGTTCGGGTACGGACGTGGTTCTCCCGGGCAGCGCTCCGGGCACGATGCGGGTGACCGCCGGGCCGTTACCGGTCCACCCACCGCCGGGCAGGACCTCCACGCCGGCCGGGACGGTCACGGTCAGGGCGACGTCGGCGGGGAGCGGCGGATCCGGTGGGCCGGGCAGCACCAGCGCCCAGGCGCCGTCGGCCGCGGTGCGGTATCCGTAGAGCGCCTCCGGCGCGCTGACCAGCACACCGGGCACTCCCTGGTTCGCGTCGTCCACGACACCACCGCGCAGCAGGGAGGTCGCCGGGCCGAACGGATAATCCACGCCCGGCGCCAGGTCGATCTGGATCCGGGCGCCCCCGACCGGCGCGAACGTGACGTCGGCCGGCTGGAATCCGGGGCTTTCCACCAGCAGCTCGACGCCGGTCACCGCCGCCGCGAGCCGGCGCGTCGTCCTTTTGTTTTCCACCACCCGGTTCCGGAAGACCGCCAGCCCGGAGATGGTCCGCCCGGTGTGCAGCACCCAGTCCTCCGGTTCGGTACGCCCCAGCGGCGTCACCACGGCCCGCACCGCGAACCGGACCGGCCCGGTGACGGTGGCCGCCACCCCGTCGGCGGCACGCCGTTCGCGCAGGTCGTCGCGGACGTCGAAGATCCCGGCCGGCCGGTAGGAGCGGACGTCGGTCATGACGCCTCCGCCCGTTCCAGGTCCGGATCCCAGGCCGCCGACACCTCGATCACCGGCACCGAGTCGTCGGTGCGCTCCGAGTCCAGCCGGGTGACCTTCACCTGGTAACAGACGCTGAGCCGATAGGGCTCCCGCAGCGCCTGCCACACCTGCGAGATCTCGTCGAGCGACCGCCGGTACAGGCTGATCCGCAGTTGCTCGTTCACCCCGCCCGGCTGGCCGTCGGTGATCCGCACGATGCCGTTGTCATGGAACGTCTGCATCGATCGCCCGAGCAGCTGGTGATTGCCCTGACCGGACAGCGCGAACGGGGTCAGCAGGTAATACAGGTCCACGGCCAGCGGCGTCATCCGGAACGTGCCGTCGGTCAGCCGCACCGCCGGGGTGTTCTTGAGGTGCTCGTCCTCGGCCACGTGGTACAGCCAGAGCGACAGCCGCCGGTCCGACTGCTCCGCCGTCTGCGTCGGGTTGAGAAAGACGATGCCGTCCTCGGTGCCGACCAGGTCCTTGAGCGCCTGGTCGTCCTTGAGTGAGTTCCACAGCAATCGGCGCAGACCTTCACTGGCCGCGTCGAGAACCCGGTAACCACTCATGCCGACGACTGTCCGGAACGGCCGTCACACCCTCGTCACGCGGCCGTGGCACCGGATGACGCCAACGCGACGCGGCCCTGACGCCTTGCTCCCGACGATGGGTCTCTCGTTCCTACTCGAAAGAAGGCACCGCCATGACGAGCCCTCCGCACTCCGACCCGCGTTACGGGAGCCGACCGCGAGAGGTACCGGCTCCCGGACATCAGGCTCCGGAACCGGAGGAGTCGCCGGCTGAGTATTCGCCTTCCACCCCTCCGGAACATCCGGACAAGGAACCGCCCGGCTATTCCCCCAAGCCGCCGCCCGACTATTCCCCCCAGCCGCCGCCCGGCTATTCCCCCAAGCCGCCGCCGAAGCCGGACAAGCCGGCAAGGTGCGACATCTCCGGGATCGACGACCTCAAGTGCGAGGCCGCCGCTGTGAAAGCGGAGTCCGACGAGCTGGCGAGCAGCGCCACCGCGCTGGACAACCGGCAGAAGGCGTTCGAGGCGGCTCGCACCGGGTACGGCACCGAGCGCCGAGCCGCCGACAGCGCGGCCAAGGCGCTCAAGACCCGGCTGGAGGAGCTGTCCAGCTTCCTCGAATGCAAGATCCACGCGGACCGCCGGCCGCTGCTCAAGCAGGCGTTCGACAACATCCTCAAGTCGATCCGGGAATGCTCGGAGAAGACGACCGAGGGTGTGCCAGAGGACTGCGGGTTCACCGGTGAGCAGTGGACCGCCGACCGGATCGCCGATCTGCGTACCCGGGTCGAGAAGGTGGAGAAGTTCTTCGACGACGTCCTGGTGAAGGAGCCGGAAGGACTCAAGGCCCGGGTCGCCGAGGTCAAGAAACTCGTCGATGACCTGGACACGGCCAAGGTCGCGCCGGGCGCGGACTGGGAGAAGCTGTACGTGCAGGCGCTCGAAGCCGGCTGGCGGCTGGACATCGTCTTCGCGCCGTTCGGCGACCCCGAGGTGTTCCAGTGCGACCTCTGCCGCGGGATCACCTGCTCGCTGCAGGGCCGCAAGCTGCTCGCGAACCTGATCGGCGACAAGAGTTTCCAGGACTGTCAGGCGCTCTCCCGGCGCAACCGCTGCGACGAGCTGCGCAAGAACCTGGTGACCGAGACGCTCACGGCCGCCGGCAACCCGTCGAGCAACGCAAGCCAGCCCTCCAGCATCGCAAGCCAGAACGACGCCGGTCGCGCCTGAAGTCAGCAAGGCGACTGCGTCAGTTCAAGGATTCCGGCGGGTGGCCCTTCCGGGCCACGATGAAGGCGAACTCTGCCCGCGTCGTCACAACCCCGCCGGAGGGCCGCATGCCCGACCAATGCGCCTCCCCTGCCTGCTGGCGCCTGCGCCTGCTGGGCAGGTTCGCACTGCACCAGGGCACCACCGAGATCACCGTCGGCACCGGCGGCCGGCGGCTGCTCGCGTACGTCGCGGTCAACGACGGAACGGTCGGCCGGGCCGGCGCCGCGGCAGCGCTCTGGCCGGCGGTCTGCCCGGAACGGGCCGCCGGCAACCTGCGCGGCGTCGTGCACCGCATCCGGCGGCTCGTCGGCGACCGGCTGCTCGCCGACCGGTCGCATCTGGCCCTGCACCCGGACCTCTGCGTCGACCTGTGGGAGCACACCAGGATCGCGGAGATCGTCGCCGCCGGCGGTGCCGACGACGGCGAGAACCTGCTTGTCGGCGACGGCGACCTGCTGCCGGACGAGCAGGAGGACTGGGTCATCATGGCCCGGGAACGCTTCCTGCTTCTCCGGGTACGCGCACTGGAACGCCTCTGCCGCCGCCGGACCGGCGAGAGCCGCCCCGCCGAAGCAGTGGCCGCCGGTTCCGCGGCCGCCCGTCTCGACCCCTTCCGGGAGAGCGTGCATCGGGCGTTGATGGCGGCACATCTGTCGGACGGGGATGTCGCTTCGGCGGTGCGGTTGTACCGCTGTTTCCGCGCTCGGATGTGCGAGGAGCTCGACCTGCGAGCTCCCACCGACCTGGAGGCGTGGGAGTCCTCGGTGATCGTCGCCCGATGACCGGTTCATCCCGGCCGGCGTTTTCTTCCCGCTGGTCACTCCATGATGACAGCGGCGTGACGACCGGCGACGATCCTGGGACCATGGCAGCCCTTGACGGACGGATCACCGGCGACGACGGCTCAGCGGTGCCGCAGGCCGCCGTGTGCGTACTCACCATGCGCATCGAGAGCGGCCGCCTCCTGGTCAGCGTGCTGCTCAACCCCGACGTCCGGACCCGCGCGGGCGAACGCCGATACCGCCCCACCGACCTGGAAGAAGCCATCCTCCTGATCCGCGCCACCGCCACCAGACTCCGGAGCGACCACTGACGGCGGGAGCCGGCAAGACCATTTCCGGCTGGCGCTCACGGCTGCTTTTCGGGCGCTGCTACTGCCATGAGCACGAGCCGGGTGGGCTGGCTCACGGGAGGAGCAGTAGGTGGGCCGGGGTGCTGGGGGTCCAGGTGGCGGGCAGGACGGCCAGGGCATCGGCGGAGGCTGCGGCGTGCAGGCCGGCCGGTCCGGAACCCGGGATGATGCTGGCTGACTCGCCTGTCCAGGTGACGGGGACTATTCGGGCGGCGTCCGGGGTGAGCTTCGCCGTTCCGGTGATCGGGGCGGTGGGGTACGGCTTCGGTGGGCGGCCGGCGAGAGTTTCCAGCAGGGGCTCCAGCAGGGTCAGCGCTGCCACCAGGCCGGCGAACGGGTTGCCTGGCAGGCTTACCACCCAGCGGCCGTCCGGTAATTCGGCCAGGGCCTGCGGGTGGCCGGGGCGGCAGGCTACGCCTCGCACGTGCCAGGTCGCGGAGCGCTCGGTCAGCAGGGTGTGCAGGTGGTCGGCCGCTCCCGCCGACGATGAACCACTGACCACGATCACGTCGGTGCCGGCACTGGTCAGCGCCTCGGCCAGGGTTGCCGGGTCGTCGGGTTGGTGACGGCTCGCGGTCAGGACTCCCCCGGCTCGGGTGGTGATCGCGGTGACGAGGCCGGTGAACGAGTCGCGGACCTGGCCCGGTCCGGGTGTGCCGTCGGAGATGACCTCGTCGCCGGTGACCAGCAGGGTGACGGCCGGCGGGCGGTGGGTGACCACGTCGTCGACGCCGGCCTGGACGGCGGCCGCCGCGAGGGTCGCGGTGACGATGCGGCCGGCCGGCGCTACCTGGGCGCCGACGGCCAGTGTCTCCCCGGTACGCCGGATGTGAATGCGCCCCCGGATCACCCCGGAAACCGTGCCGGCGCCGACCGTTGACTCCTCGTAGGGCAGGACGGCTGTCGTGCCCGGTGGGACCGGGGCACCGGTGGCTATCTCGACGGCCTCGCCTGACGACAGCGACGGCAACGTGTCGTAACCGCCGGCCAGCAGCAGGCCGGTGATCGTCCACGGGCCCCCGCCGGAGACCGCGAAGCCATCCATCGCTGCGGTGTCGAATGCGGGCACCGGGCGTACACCGGCAATTGTCTCGGCCAGGACCTGGCCGCCTGCCTGGACCACCGGGGTGGTGCGGCCGGGAAGCGGCCGGGCGATCTCACGAGCGAGGGTGTTCGCCTGCGGCCACGGCATCATCCGGTCAGTGGACCGGGCGGTCGTGCCGGGCTCGTGCCGGCCGTGCTCCGGGGACGCGACCAAGATCTCTCCCCGCGAGCAAGCCGATGGTGCCGACTCGCCATGGTAACCGGCCGGAAACGGACGCCACGCCCGGCGAGAAATTGGTCGGCCAGCGGCGGATGCTGCTCTGTTAACCTTCTCGTCTCATGCGCGCATAGCCTACAAAAACTATAGGCTTTATGGTTTGCTGAGAACAGCGCAGAGTGGCGCCGGACCACGGGAGGACAACATGCCAAGCGTCTGTACCAAGCGGCCATCGAACCGGGTGGATGCACGGTGACCAGCACCGTTGTCCGCGGGAGGGTGACCGAGCCCCATCCCGGGACCCGCACGGAGGTGGTCGCGATCGTCGGTGGCGGCGCCAGCGGAGCGCTCGCTGTCCGCTCCGTCCTGACAAATACCACATGGCGGGCAGTCCTCGTCGCGCCCGAGGCGCAGCCTGGCCGGGGGGTCGCCTACGGCGCCGCCGAGCCGTGGCACGTGCTCAACTCCCGGGCCGCCGCGATGAGCGTCGACTCCGCCGATCCGCTGCACCTTGTCCGCTGGCGGCAGGAGCGCGGCCTGGCCACCGAGCCCACCGACTTCCTGCCCCGCGCTGAGTTCGGCGACTATCTCGCGGACCAGTTCGTCGAGGCCACGAAGGCCGCCGGTGACCGATTCCAGCACCACCTCGCCACCGCCACGTCGATCCGGCGGCACGAGGGCGGCTTCCTGGTCTCCGATGACTCGGGCTGCCACACCTATGCCGACCAGGTGATCCTCGCGGTCGGCAACCCCACGCTGACCAGGCCCGCGGCCGTCAGCGACGAGGCGTTCCGCAGCTTCGAGTACATCAACGACCCGTGGGCGTTCGGCGCCCTCGACGCGGTCCCCGCCGACCAGCCGGTGCTGCTCATCGGAACCGGGCTGACCGCGATCGACGTGGCCCTCACGCTCACCGCGAACGGTCGCCGCACCCCCGTCGAAGCCCTGTCGCGGCGTGGCCTGGTGCCTCGCGAGCATCCCGAGCTTCCGCCTGCGGGGACCGCTTTTGATCTGCCGGCTTCAGCGACCTTGCGGCCGCTGCTGCGCCGGGTGCGCGAGCAGATCGCCGCCGGCTCCGACTGGGTCGCCGTGATGGATTTCGTACGCACGAAGGCCGACGAACTCTGGTCCGCCCTGGACACGGCCGCTCAGGAGCGGTTCCTGCGCCACTGCCACCGGTTCTGGGAGGTCCACCGGCACCGCATGGCCCCGCCGGTCGCGGCCCGCATCGCCGAACTGCGCCAGGAAGGCACCTTGCAGGCCCGCGCCGGCCGGCTCACCTCGGTCGTCCCGCACCCGGACGGCGGCCTGACCGTGCACATCAAGGGCGAGGAGCCCCGCCGGTACGGCGCGGTCGTCAACTGCACCGGCCCGGGATCGCTTCCGGGCGCGGCCGGACCGCTGGCCGCCGGATTGTTGCGCGACGGTCTGCTGCGTCCCGGCCCGCACGGCCTCGGCATCGACACCGATGACGACGGACGGACGATCGGTGCCGACGGCACTGTCGAGCAGGGATTGTGGCTGGTCGGGCCGCTGCGGCGTGGCCGGCTGTGGGAGGCGACGGCGGTACCGGAGATCCGGAAGCAGGTCGAGCAGATGACGGCTTGCCTGCAGATGCGATAGCGAAGGTCGATACCGAACTGGTGTCTGCGATCACCCCGTCGTTCTTCCGGCCGCATCTGCGGAGCGGTTAAAGTGATCGCCGTGAAGACGCTTCGTTTCGCCGTGGCCGGGCTCGCTGTGCTTCTCACCGCGAGTCTGGCCGCCTGCGGCGGTAAAACCGATGACTCCACCGGCTCCGCTCTGGCGACCTCGGGCTCTGCCGGCGGGGCGGTCACCGTCTTCGCGGCCGCTTCCCTGACCGAGTCGTTCACCACCCTGGGCAAGCAGTTCGAGTCGGCGAACCCGGGCAGCACTGTGACATTCAACTTCGGCGGCAGCTCGGCGCTCGCCACGCAGATCAACGAGGGTGCGCCGGCCGACGTCTTCGCCTCGGCCTCGCCGAAGAACATGCAGGTCGTCACGGACGCCGGCACCCCCACCACGTTCGTGAAGAACCAGCTGGTCATCGCGGTCGCCAAGGGCAACCCGAAAGGCATCACCGGGCTGGCCGATCTGACCAAGGCCGACCTGAAGGTGGCTCTCTGCGCCGAGGCGGTGCCGTGCGGCGCCGCCGCGAAGACCGCCATCGAGGCGGCCGGCGTGAAAGTCACCCCGGTCACCCTGGAGCAGGATGTTAAAGCGGCCCTCTCCAAGGTGAAGCTCGGTGAGGTCGACGCCGCCCTGGTCTACCGCACCGACGCGAAGGCCTCGGCCGCCGACGTCGACGCGGTCGAGTTCCCCGAGTCAGCCAAGGCGATCAACGACTACCCGATCACCGTGCTGAAAAGCGCCAAGAACGCGGCCGGTGGGCAGGCGTTCGTCGACTACGTGTTGTCCGCCGAGGGCACGAAGGTTCTCACCGAAGCCGGTTTCCAGGCACCCTGATCATTGTGACCACCGTGCGGAACCGTCGTCTCGGCGTACCTCTGCCATTGCTTCTGCCGGCAGCACTGGGACTCGTCTTCCTCGTGCTGCCACTGGTGGGGTTGTTGGCGCGTACCCCATGGTCGTCGCTCGGGGAACGGCTCGCAGAGCCGGGCGTGCTGATGGCCTTGCGCCTTTCGCTGCTGACGGCGAGTGTCGCGACGCTGGTTTGTCTCGTTCTCGGTGTGCCGCTCGCGTGGCTGCTGGCGCGTGTCGAGTTTCCCGGGCGGCGTGTGGTGCGCGCGCTGATCACCGTGCCGCTGGTGCTGCCGCCGGTCGTCGGTGGCATCGCGCTGCTGCTCGCCCTCGGGCGGCGCGGGCTGGTCGGATCGTGGCTGGACGAGACGTTCGGGATCACGCTGCCGTTCACGACGGCCGGGGTGGTGATCGCCGAGGCGTTCGTGGCGCTGCCGTTCCTGGTGATCTCGGTGGAGGGTGCGCTGCGCGGGGCTGACTCCCGCTATGAAGAGGCCGCCGCTACGCTCGGCGCGACGCCCTGGGTGAGGTTCACGCATGTGACGTTGCCCCTGGTGGCGCCGGGGATCGCGGCGGGGGCGGTGTTGTGCTGGGCGCGGGCGCTCGGTGAGTTCGGGGCGACGATCACGTTCGCCGGGAACTATCCGGGGATCACGCAGACGATGCCGCTCGCCGTTTATCAGACGATGGAGAGTGGTGATCTGGAGGGAGCGGTGGTGCTGAGCCTGATCTTGCTCACGGTGTCGGTGACTATCCTGGCGGCGTTGCGTGACAAGTGGCTGACGGCGCCGTGAGTCTTGTCGACGCGCATGTGGTCGCCTCGCGGGGTACGTTCGAGCTCGACATCCGGCTGACGATTTCAGCCGGCGAGACCGTAGCGCTGCTGGGTCCAAACGGCGCCGGAAAAACCACGACTTTGCGTGTTCTCTCGGGTTTGTCGGATTTATCCGGCGGGTTTGTGCGGATGGATGGCGTGGATCTGACCTCGGCCCCTCCGGAGAACCGGCCGATCGGCGTCGTCTTCCAGGATTATCTGCTGTTTCCGCACCTCAGCGCCCGGGACAACGTGGCTTTCGGTCCACGGCGGCACGGCGTCGACCGCCGGGTCGCGCACGAGATCGCCGACCGGTGGCTGGACCGGGTCGGGCTCGCATCGTTCGCCCGCCGTAAGCCGCGGCAGCTCTCCGGCGGGCAGGCGCAGCGGGTGGCCCTGGCGCGGGCGCTCGCCGTCGACCCGCTGCTGCTCCTGCTCGACGAGCCGCTCGCCGCCCTGGATGCGCGGACCCGCCTGGAGACCCGCGGTGAGCTGCGACGACACCTGGCTGCCCACCCCGGCGCCACGCTGCTGGTGACCCACGATCCCCTCGATGCACTGGTCCTCGCCGACCGGCTCGTCGTGATCGAGAACGGCCGGGTGGTGCAGGAGGGCGACGCCGCCACGATCACATCGCAGCCGCGGACCGATTATGTGGCGCGGCTCGTCGGGCTGAACCTGTACCAGGGGCGGGGCGACGGTCACCTCGTTGTCCTCGGGGGCGGGTTCGCGCTGTCCACCACGGACGTGGTGAACGGAGATGCGTTCGTGGCGTTCCCGCCGTCCGCGGTGGCTTTGCACCTGTCGGCGCCGGACGGGAGCCCGCGCAACACGTGGCCGGCCGTGCTGACCGACATCCAGCGGCACGGCGACAACCTGCGGGTCACCCTGGACGGCCCGATCACAGTGGCCGCCGACATCACGCCGGCGGCCGCGGCCCAGCTGCACCTCGAACCGGGGATGCAGATCTGGGTGGCCGTGAAGGCGACCGAGACGCGCGCTTATCCCGCCGACTGAGCTCGGTTCAACGCGGAAACGGTTGCGCGTTCGCTCATCGCCGCCATGAAGGCCGTGCGCTCACGCGAGACGGTTGCGCGTTCGCTCATCGCCGCCATGAGGGCCGTGCGCTCACGCGAAACGGTTGCTTGTTCGCTCGTTCAACGCGGAACGCGGTGGTGAGGTCGCACGCAACCGATCCGTGCGACCTCACCACCGTCATAGCGTTGACCCGGGAACACGCAACGATTCGGTGTGCTCCCGTCTCGCCGAAGCGAGGACTGTGGCACACGGTGAGCCCTGGGACCGGCGGGGCCGGCACCCGTCGCGGCACGCTCGCCGTCGCGGCACGCTCGCCGTCGCGGCACGCTCGCCGTCGCCAACACCGGCCCGTCCGTTCCGGCCGAGCAGGGTGCGAAGATCACCGCTCGCTCCCGCCCGGGCGGTGGCCTCAGCAACACGGTCACGTTCCCCGTTGATTGAACGCGGCAATTCGCGGGCATCGTGTCCACATGGGATCCCGGAAGCTCCCGCCTCTGTGGCTGTACATCTCGCTCGGTGTGATCGTCGTCGGCGTCTTCGCCTGGCTCACCGTCCGGAACTTCAGCAACGACTTCGCCCTGCGTGACCGTGGCGTCGAGACCACCGCACAGGTGACCGAGGTCGGCGGCAAGGGCCGGGTCCACGTCACTTTCACCACCGCCGACGGCCGGACCGTCGACACCCTGATCGGCCAGGGCGACTCCGTCGGCGGAACCCGGGCCGGCGACACTGTCCCGATCGTCTACGACCCGCGGAACCCTGCCGGCGAGGTACGCGACACCCGGGTGCCGGAGAACCACCGGGTCGCTTGGTTCACGCTGGGCGCGACGATATTCGGGGCGGTGGGCGTACCCATGGCCTCGTGGAAGCTGGCCCAGGCACACCGCCGGCGCAGGGCGACGGCTTGAACCATCATTTCCAGATGACCGGCTTGCCGACCGCGCCGTAGGTTCGGCCGAGCGCCCCGGTGAAGCGGATCTGCAGCTTCACGATCCCGGAGATGCCGAAGTCCTTCAGGGTGTACGCCTCACCGAACACCAGCTTGCGCCGGCCAGGATTCGGGTGCCGAATCTATGAGCAATGTAGACCCCGACCAGGTCACCCGAACGGGTGCCGATCGCAGGCGATGTGCCGATGTGAGGCTCCCCCGGCCTTCGCGGGCCCTCGATGGAGTGCGAGCTTCTGAACTCGTGCGATACGGCCGTCCCCTCAACCAGAAACTCACAAGGTCCACACGAACCCCGCACCGCGCGACGGCTGCCCGCGGGCCGCACCAGGCGGTCACCATGCTGTACAGCCAGCCGGCGCGGGCGACAGCCAGCCGGCGCGGGCGACAGCCAGCCGGCGCGGGCGACAGCCGACTGGCGCGAGACCGCCCCTGACCTTGCTGTCCCATTGAGCCAACGCGCTGACCAGAGAATATTCACCCTCATCGGCCACCGAGGTGCCCGCCCTGCCCCGATCTTGGCGAGCTCTGCCCACGGAGTGACCCGTCCTCGACAAGATCTCGCAGGCCAGTGCCGACTGATGCGGATTTATCCGACTTGACGGGCAGGCGCAGCCGATCGCGGGCAGGCGCAGCCGATCGCGGGCAGGCGCAGCCGATCGCGGGCAGCTTTCCGCCGCTTGAGGCCAGCAACGATGGCCCAAGTCCGCGTATGTGTCGATTTCGGGTGCGCTCCGCGCCCAATATCGACACGCGCACCGCGAATCGGCTGTTCATGTCGACTTGAGGTGCGCATCGCGCCCTGACTAAACACGGTTCGGTGCTTCATCACGCTGGGTGTCGTGCCGACGGGCATCACGGCCAATCTTGGTAACTGGCGGAGCCTGGCGGAACCACGATGCTCCACATATCGGCGACCGGCCGGCATCGCCGTGACGGCGAGTAACTTCCGGCCGGAAGTTTCAAGATCGCGGAGCGGCCAGTACATGCCACTGGGTACCACACGTGGAGACGACGGGCGACCGAGCGACGGGGAGCCGCGCCAGCGTTTAACGCAGCAGGCTCAGCTCTGGGAGCCAGCCGGGGTCATCGCGGGCGCATTTGGCCGGCCCGCTGGACAGGCCGGTTCTCAGGTGAGGGTTATCAGGTAGGCGGACAACAGTGCTGCCGCCAGCACCGGGAGGATGGTGCCGAAAAGGCCGTCGCCGGAGAGCAGGTGCATCGCTGTCGCGCCGGTCATCAGGAGCAGCAGCACGATTGCCGACGCCACGCCGATGCCGGTGATGAACAGGCCGGCCAGCACGCCCACCACCCCGAGCAGCTCCAGCACGCCGATGGCACGGAACTCTCCCGGCGAGAATCCCAGGCGGACCGCGGTGCTGCGAGTGTCGGGTACGGCGGTGACCTTGGCTGTTCCGGACACGCCGAACGCGCCCATCGTGAGTACCGCGAACGTGACCATCACGCGACCACCCCCTCCACCGTCTTCGGCGGCCCCGGTAAAACCGACGCCGAACCGCTAACCTGCACAGCTGCGTGCACGTTAGCCGTGAAGAACAGCGATCACAATGCGCGTGCCTGCTGGATCACACGGTCGGCGTCGGTTGCCGGCACGCCCGCGGTGATCAGTACCGCTCGGGCGGCCCGGTCGCCGTCGTCGGTCCAGAGTTGGTCGTTGACCGCCTGCAACAGCGACAACGTGACCGCCTGCAGCGCGGCGCTGAGCACCGGCAGCGGCAGGTGGGTCGCGAACCGGCCCTCGTCGCGGCCGCGGACCAGCAACTCGAGGCCCTGTTTGCGGATCGGCGCGAGCAGATCGCGCAGCCGCGCACTGCCGAACTCGCTCTCGGCGAGCGAGATCAGCAGGCGGTACTGGTCGCCCGCCGTCCAGATCGTCAGCGAGAAATCCGCCATCGCGACCGCAGGATCAAGAGCAGATCTATCGGTACGACTCAACGCGTCCAGCATGTCCGCCGCGGCCCGATCGCCGAGGCCGGTCAGCAGCTCGTCCCGGTTCGGAAAGTGCGCGTAGACCGTGCGGCGGACGACACCGGCCGCCTGCGCGACGTCGTCCATGCTCGCGTTCGGGTTGGTGACCAGCAGCGCCCGGGCCGCGAGCAGGATGCGGTCCCGGTTCTCCTCGGCATCCCGGCGACGCCCCCGCCGCTGCGCACCGGCAAAAGCCGGACCAGAACCAGCCGGCACGGCTTCGGTCGTCATGAGGAGTCCTTCCTGAACAAACGGACACCATACCGCCGCAGGTCACCCGCTGCCCGCCGGGCGACCCGGCAGCAGGGCCGTCGCGCCGGCAAGATAAGCGTCGGCGCTCGTCTCCTCGAGCAGGAGCCGCTGCAGGACGAAACCCTGGACCAGGCCGAGCATCGCCGTGCCCACCTGCTCCGGCGGCGCCTCGGGCGGCAGGTGACCGGCGGCCTGCCAGCGCCGAGCCACCTCGGCACAGTGCCCGCGCAGGCTGCGATAGACGTCGCCGACCCGCTGATGCACCTCGGGATTGCTCAGCGCCTCACCCCAGACCTGGACCGCCAGCCTGGTCAGGTCGGTCTTCGTGATGGTGTCGTCGGCGGCCCGGGCGACAACCCCGTGCACCATCGCGCTGACCGCCTCGGCGGGTGATGGCGTAGCCCCGTCGACAAGGAGGCCTTCAAAGACCTCCTCGGCCTTCGACAACGCGATCTCGGCAACCGCCGAGATCAGCTCTTCCTTGCTGCGGAAGTACCGATAGACCGCACCGGCGGACAGCCCGGACTCACTGATGATCCCGGCCATCGAGGTGGCGTGGAAGCCGTCGGCGGCGAACCGCCGTGCGGACGCGGCCAGAATCTCGGCACGGCGACCGGCCAGGTACTCCTCGGTGACTCGGGGCATGCCCCAAATGTAAAGCGAACGTTCGTTCGTGACAACGAGTGCCACGCGGCACAATCACGGCGCCGGCGGGATCCGGCGCCGGACATCCGGCACCGAGGCCGCGCCCGGCTGCCACGCCGCCACCCAGGCATCGGACGACGGCGGAGAGACGACACCCTCCTCGACGAAGGCGTACCGCCCGCCGATCACGCGCCGAGCAGCCTCCGCGTCAAGCCGGTCGGTGTTGTCCCACAGCGCCGCGAACAACGCGTCGGCCCGCAACCGCGACTGCCGGCAGAACAGATCGGCCAGTTCACGGCCCTCCGGGCGCCCCTCGGCACGAGCGCGGACACACACGGCCGACATCGCGTAGAGTTCGGCGCCGATGTCCACGATCCGACCGAGGAACGCCTGCTTGCGCTCCAGCCTGCCCTGCCACCGGGACATCGCGTAGAACGTGGACCGGGCGAGTTTGCGCGAGGCACGTTCCACGTACCGGAGATGGGCCGCCAGGGGGCCGAATGGGGCGTACCCACTGGGGTTCTGGCCCTGACCGACAGTGAGTGTCGGCAACCAGCGTGCGTAGAACGCGCCTGCTCGCGCCCCGGCGCGGGCCTTGCGGACGAGCCCGGCTTCGGCGTCGATGATGTCGCCAGCGACGGCGAGGTGCGCGTCGACGGCCTCGCGCGCGATGAGCAGGTGCATGATCTCGGTGGAGCCTTCGAAGATGCGGTTGATGCGCAGGTCACGCAGGATCTGTTCGGCTTCGGCGGTGCGTTCGCCGCGCGCCGCGAGGGAGTCGTTGGTCTCGTAACCCCGGCCGCCGCGGATCTGGATCAGCTCGTCGGCGACCTGCCAGGCCATCTCGCTGGCGAAGAGTTTGACCAGCGCGGCCTCGATGCGGATGTCGTTGCGGGCGTCGTCGGCGATCACGCAGGAGAGGTCCAGCATGGATTCCATGGCATAGGTCGTCGCCGCGATGAAGGCGATCTTCTTGGCGACCGCCTCGTGCTGACCGACCGGTCGACCCCATTGCACCCTTTCCGCGGACCATTCGCGGGTGATGGCGAGTGCGCGTTTCCCAGCGCCGACGCACATCGCGGGCAGCGACAGACGGCCGGTGTTCAGCGTGGTGAGCGCGATTTTCAGGCCTTTTCCGAGCCCGCCGATCACGTTTCCGGACGGGACGAAGACGTCGTGGAAACGGGTGACGCTGTTCTCCAGCCCGCGCAGGCCCAGGAATTCGTTGCGGCGCTCGACCGTGATGCCCGGCGCGTCGCCCTCGACGACAAAAGCGGTGATGCCTTTCTCCGGCACCCGGGCCATCACCACGAGAAGAGTCGCGAGGGTGCCGTTCGTGGCCCACAGTTTCAGGCCGTTGAGGCGGAAACCGCCGTCGACCGGTTCGGCGACGGTGCCGAGGCGCGCCGGGTCGGAGCCCACGTCCGGCTCGGTGAGCAGGAACGCCGACACCTCGCCGGCCGCGAGCCGGGGCAGGAAAGCCTTTTTCTGCTCAGCGCTGCCGAACATCTTCAACGGCTGCGGCACACCGATCGACTGATGCGCGGACAGCAGAGCGGCGAGCGACGCGTTGACCGAGCCGACAAGCGTGAGCGCTTTGCAGTAATGCAGATGGGAGAGCCCGAGCCCGCCGTACTCCTTGTCGATTTTCATGCCGAAAGCACCAAGACGCGCGAGGCCGTGGAAAACATCATCGGGGATGCGCGCGTCGCGCTCGATCTGTTGTCCGTCCACATGGGTACGCACAAACGCCCCAAGTTTCGCCAGGAACTCCTCGGCTTCCGGACTGGGTGGCACATCCGGCCGGGGATCGATCAGGTCAAGCCGCAACCGGCCCAGGAACAGCTCCTTGCCGAAACTGGGCTGGCGCCACTCGGACTCGCGGGCGGCCTCAGCGGTCTGCCGCGCCTGCTTCTCGGAGACGTGCGTCGTGGACATGATGTGCCCTCCTGACCCCTTCGTCTCCGGCCACGGTACCGAGAATTGTTACCGGAAGGTAGCCGCTCGATTACTCAAACCCACCGTGGCCGGCGTTGCTCGGCAAGGGCCAGCGCCACTTGAAGGTCGTGCCACTCCCCGGTCCGCTCGAAGACGACACGGGCCACGCTGATCACCGTGTCGGTGTACGACGAATCCAGCGGGCTGGCCGGCCCCAGACTGCGCCGCGCTCCCCGGGCGTGGTCGACGGCCGCGCGCAGGGCCGGCCGCTCGACGAGTCCGGGCACACCGGCGGCGAAGACCAGCACGGTGGCGTAGTTCGACAGTGCGGCGGCCCGGTCGACGCCGAACGTCAGCTCGTTCGCCACGGCACGCCCGCCGCTGGTCAGGGCGTCGCGGATGATGTCGCGACGCTGCTCGGTCTTGTACAGGGTGAGCAGTGCCCCGGCCAGGTTGGTCTGCAGCCGGGCCAGGACCGGGGTGCCGGGCTTCGCGTGGCCGGCAGCCTGCCGCAGCACCGATATCGACTCCTGCAGGGCGCCCCGGGACCGGTTGGCGGCGTACTCGGCGAGGAGCTGGACCGCGATGTCGTTCAGCTGTTCGGCCTGGCCGTTCTCCTCGTCCTCCTCGTCCAGGCGTCTCCGTGGTCCGGGCGGGACCACCTTGCCGTCACCGAGCCGGGCCAGGCAGCGGAACAGCGCCAGGGAGCGCTGCTCCTCCACGTCCCCCGACGTCCCGGCGGCTCGGACCCGGAACCAGTACAGGGTGGCGAGGGCGGCGCTGACCCGCGGGTCGGCTTCCGGCCGGGCACCGTACGGATGCTCGGAGATCCGCCGCCACAAGCGTTCGGCGACGGCTCGGGCCTGCACGCCGGTGATGACGCGGGACTCCCCCTCGTCGAGGAATCGCTGGAGCCGGCGCCAGCACTGATCGACGTCACCGGCCAGTGGTGGCGGCAGCTCAGCAGCGTACAAAGAAGTAGACATCGAGGCGTACCCGGTTGGTCTCGCTGGTCTCGAAGCTGAACTCGCGGATCTGGATCCGCTCGAACCGGGGCAGGTCGGCCTTGAGCATCTGTCCGGCTTCGAGCGCCGCGGCCCGGGCCAGGGTCCGGTTCGCGTTGGGCGCGTACCCGAAGGCGAGCACCAGGCCGGCGAACTGGTTCTGCAGTTTCCGTTCCCGGATCTCCTTCTGCACGACCTGCTTGAGCCGGTTGCGGGCGGCCGTGTTACCGCTGCGCAGGCCGGAGAGCGAGATGTCGTCGACGATGATCTGCTGCGGCCGCAGCTCGAACGACTGGGCGCAGGGCTTCTTGGTCGGCGTCGGTTTCGGCGAAACCGACGCCGACGGCGACACACTGGGTGAGGGCGTGGCCGATTCCGTCGGGATCGGAATCGGATTGCCGCCCGCGCTCGAACTCAGCACCGTGAGGAACAGGACGAGCAACAGGTCGGCGAAGAGCCACCCGGACATCATCGCGAGCGACGAGAAGCCGAACTTTCTCATCGGGGGAACCCGTCGTACGCGTTGTCCCGGGGAATCCGCTGCTCCGGCACGAGCAGGCCGCTCGCTTCGAGGCGGATCAGCAGCTGACGGACCTGGGCCACCAGCGTGCCGAGGTCCTGGGTGCGCTCGGTGAACCGGTCGAGCGCCGTGCTGAGCCCCTGGGTGGCCTCCCGCGCGTCCTCCGCCACGCGCGTGTGCGCCAGACCCTCGCGGACGGCGACCGTTGTCGACTCCTCAAGGCGTTCGGCGACCGTCTGGATGGCCCGGCGCAGGGCCGCCTCCTCCGCCTCCACGGCGGTGCGCAGCGCCACGAACTCCCGCATCATCTCGGCCGGCGCGGTCATGCTCTCGCCGAGCCGGCTCAGCGCGGCCGCCGAGTTGCGCCACTCCATGAGCGCGTCGTGCAGGTCGCTGCCGGGACCGGCGGTGGCCACCGAGTGCAGGTCGCCGCCGACCCGGTTGATCGCCTCGACCAGGTGCGAGGTGCTGTCACCGAGGTGCCCGGCGGTGCTGGCCAGTTGCCGCGCCGTGGTCCGGCTCTCCTGGCTGGGCCCGGCGAGCAGCAGCGACGCGGCGGTGAGCTGGGTGGTGAGGCGTTCCTTGAGCAGGGCGACCCGCCGCTCGCCGCTGTCCGCCACCACGATGATCAGGGTGAGCGCCGCGACCAGCACCAGGATCGCGACCACCCAGAGCGCCGCCTCGCTGAGGCTGAGGCCTTCCTGCCGGGTCTGCCAGAACTGCAGCAGGTTGCCCGGATAGTTCTGGCCCGACCACGCGTCCAGCACCTGATGCAGGCTCCACCAGGTCACCGCGATCGGGGCGAAGACCAGAAGATCACGGACGGTCGCGATGATGGTCAAGGCCCGCGGCCGGCGACCGGCCGCGTCGTGGTCGATGAGCAGATCAGGAGGGTACGCGGCGAGCAGGTCGACGCCGGCCAGACGGGCGCCGCCCTGATGAAGCTCGGTGGCGAGCAGGCTCAGCGCGGCCTCGTTGGTGCCCGGCGTCTGTGCCAGGTAGTCCAGTTCGTCCCCGACGAGCTGGAGTGCTTGCTTGTCCATCTGTTCCGGTCCTCATCGATAGGTGAACAGCAGCCCGAACACGACCACCAGGACGAAGACCAGGCCGACGGTCGCCACGAGCGGCCACACGCTGCGCTCGGCGAACTCACCGGTGGCCGTGGCCGCCCGGTCCGGCCGCACCGGCGCCGGGCGCGGTCCGGCCACCGGAATGGCCGCCATCGGCGCTGGACCCTGCTGTTGCGACGGTTCCTTCGGTTTCGGCGGTGGCAGACGCAGTTCGATCCCGTCGGCGGCCAGCTGCTGGCGCAGGCTGGTCTCGCCGAGCAGCCGGACCGACTCCTCCGAGTCCGCAACCAGCGCGAGGGCGGCGAGCGCCGCGGCCGGGACGGCGTTCGGCGGGAAGCCGGCGAGCAGATATTCGATCGTCGTCGCCGCTCCGGCGAGCGGCCCGAACATCCCCGCGAGCAGGTCACGCAGCATGGGTACGGCCTCAGCGGGCGACCGTGACCGCAACAGCACCGGAAGCAGCAGCCGGTGCTGGCGCATCGCCTCGAAGACGGGCCGGGCGTCGTTGCCCTCGGCGCGTACCCGCCGCAGGTCGCCGAGCAGCAGTTCGGTGAGGCGCGGGGTCTCCGGTGACGACGTCGCGATCAGGGTGATCAGGGTGGGCCCGGAGATGCCGGACAGGATCAGCGCGATCGTCGGGTTGCTGGCCAGATAAGGCACACCGAGGCGGGTCACCACCCGGAGCAGCCCGATCCGCCGTTTGATCTGGTGCGGCTCGGGGTGGCCGCGGATCTCCGACAGCGCCGCCTCGACCGCGCGGTGCACCGAGTCGGGGCTGGGCGCGAGCGCCTCGGTGGCGACGGCCAGCTCCGCCGACCGCTGCGGAACCAGGATGATCCGCTGCACGGCGACGTCGGTGACCCGGTCGGCCAGGTCCGGACTCTGCTCCCGGCCCTCCGGCGCGGCCCACTCCTGCACCACCTCGGTCAGCTCCTGGTCGGAGAGCCGCGGCAGCAGGCCGGCCAGCTCGTCGACGGTCCGCGGCCGGCCGACGTACTCCAGCTCGGCCTCGGTGAGCGCGGCCCGGCCGGCTCGCAGGAGCAGCGAGAAGGGGCTGTTCAGGACGCCGGGCACCACCTGGGCGTCGCGCTCCCAGTTGGCGATGTCCTTGGCCTTGGTGAACACGGCCGGTGGCCGCACCGGCCCGACGGCCCGCAGCCCACCCCGGCGGTACGCCTCGGTGTACGCGGCCAGGAAGTCGTCGCCCTGCGCGTCCCAGCCCAGTTTGATCCGGTTGCGGGCGGACACCCGTTCCGGCGCCCGGTCCAGAAACACTATCCGCGGCCGGCCGGCCCCGTCGTCGCCCGCGTCAGCCGTGGCGAACGTCCACGGCCCGTACGCCGGGCCGAGCAGGTCGATCATGCCGCAGAGCACCTCGGCCGCAGGCAGGCTGCCGGCCAGCACCGACAGTGGTGTTGCCGGGTCGTCGAGGACCGCGCGAACCAGTTGTTCCAGCGGGCCGGGCAGCACCTCGCGGGCACGCGGCCGCAGCTGCCGCAGGCCACGCTCGGCGTCCGCGGCGATCTGGGCGGCGTCCAGGACCGGGAGCCGGCCGCCCTCCGGCGTGGTACCGCCCTCGCGGATCCAGCCGTGCCAGTCGGTGAGTCCGAGGGCGAACTGCGCGCCGAGGTCCTCGGGACGCCCTATCAACACGTGGGTCAGCGTCGACCCGGGCCGGTCGTTGTTGTCGTTGACCGGCAGCTTGTGCACCACCACGCCGGCGCCGTGCGACTCCAGGTAGGACATGCCGGGCCGGGTCGCCGCCCAGATCTCCGACTCCAGGCGGGCACGCCAGGCGCTGGTCTGCTCGAGGTCCATCGAGGACGCGACCGGGCCGACACCCTTGTTGCCGGTCAGGGTCATCTCGGCCCACCGGAACATCAGCTGATGAACCGTCATCCCAGCACCCCGGCCATCTGGAAGACGGAGAGCAATGGCTTGAGGGTGCGGCGCGGGCCGAAGCCCTCGGCCGCGTACCGGTTGGAGTCGTCCGGCGCGGTGCCGGTCGCCGAGGCGAAGTGCAGGCTGGAGCGCAGGAATTTCTCGGCGCCCCGCAAATATCCGTGACCGCGCTGGAAGAGCAGCCGGTAGACGTCACGGCTCTCCTCCTCGCAGGTGCTGAGGTCGAACTCCTCAGCGTCGCCGTAACTGAACCAGCGGTCCAGATCCGGGTCGCTGTAGAAGCGCAGCAGGTCGGATTTCGCCACCACCAGCGCCGACGGGAGGCGCAGAAAGCCGTTCGGTGTGTAGCCGTGCACCTGGGCGAGCCGGTTCAGCACCACCTCGAACGCGGCGTCGCCGGCGGTCTGAGCGCCTCGCTGGCTGCGCCGATGGCTCAGCTCCTCGCCGTCCACCACGAAGATCAGAGCGTTCATCGCGCTGATGAAGCGGTTCTGCCGTTCGGCGTTCTCCAGTTGCTCGCCGGCCACGTCGAAGAAGACGACGGCGTGGTCGCGGCCGGTGGCCGGGCTGTGCACGCGCAGGGCGTCGGCCAGCTCGACGCTGCCGACCCGGGTGATCGACAGCACCTCACGCTGCACGAGCAGACGGTTCACGTACCGGCTCATGAAGTTGGTGTGCAGCCGCAGGTCCAGCGCGTCGACCTGCAGCGGCAGGCGGTTGGTCTGCGAGGCGGTCAGCAGCGAGCCGATCATCGCGGCCAGCAGGGTGGTCTTGCCGGTGGCGCCGGCGCCGATCACGCCGACCACCAGGGGCTCGCCGTAATGGGCGTACCGCAGGGGCAGGTGATGGGCGTCCACCGAGCCGTCGCCGTCGCAGATCTGGAAGGCGGACATCTCCTCGGCCCGGGTCAGCACCGGGTCGCGGGGGTTCGTGGGCACGAACGGCTGCCGGTTGCCGGCCTCGTCGAGCAGGACGGGACGCGGTGGTCGCCGGCTCAGCGGGGAGAGACAGATCGGGCAGCGGATCTGGCGAATGGTTCGCGGCGCGGCCACGCCTCACCCCCGGACGAGGAAGATGATGGCGGTCAGCACCAGGGACACCAGGACCGCGCCGACCGCGAGCGGCCACCGGCCGCCGGCCGCCATCAGCTCCCGGGCGCCGGCCCAGGGCGGCGCCGCGCGATCCAGGAACATCGGCGCCGCGACCACACCCAGCGGCGCGTCCTCCAGCTGCCGGCGGCGCAGCTCGGCGAACGCCCGGTCGGCCTCGCGGGCACGCTCCTCGAACGCCGGCGCGCGGGGACCGGCCGGGACCGGCGGGCGCCAGCGGCGGCGCACCTCGGTCAGCGAGGGGCGGTGGACGGCCGGCTCGGCGAACATGCCGTCGAGCTGCTCGCGCAGGTTGTCGCTCTGCAGGTCGAGCCGGGTCGCCATGGCAGCCGCCTCACCCGGCTGCTCGCCGGTGAACATCCAGAACAGGATCGCGCCGGCCGCGTACAGGTCGTCGGCGGTGTCGACCACGCCCTCGCCGCGCAGCTGCTCGGGCGCGGTCCAGGGCGGTGACTGCGGGCCGCCCTCGCGGCGGACCGGCGGCAGGACCCGGACCGCCTGACCGAATCCGGTCAGCTGCAGGTGGGTGCCGTCCCAGTAGAGCCGGTGGGGTGTGACGTCGCGGTGGGCGATGTGCGCCTCGGCCAGGTATCCCAGCGCGTCGAGCAGGGACTCGGCGGCGGCGCGGATGCCCGCCGTCGACATGGCACGGACCCGCTCGTCGGAGAGCTGCTCGCCGGTGCGGGTCACCACGGCCAGGGTGGGCCGGCCGGGGACGTCGTAACCGACCAGGCGGGACAGCTGGGGCGGGAAGGAGGGGAAGGTCTGCACGAGCTGGATGCCGATCTCGACCTCGGTGCGCAGCGTCTCGTAGCTCTGCACCGAGCTGGACGAGAGCCGCACCACGGGGTCACCGGTGACCGTCGTGCCCGGCTCGGCCACGAGACCGTCCACGATGGAGCGGATTCCGGACCAGACGAACTCCAGCGCGACCGGTGGAGCAGATCTTCTGTGTGGCTGGTAAAGCGGGATTCGCTCGCGCCTGGGCGCCATTCGGCGTCCCCCTCCAGGGTCCGATAAGGAGGCCAGAGTAGCGTCGAGGTACAACCATGACAATCCCTCCTGGACACCTTCCAAAGCGCGCCGGGAAGGACCACGATGTTGACGATCAGAAGACCACGGAGATCAATTAAAAATGATCTCCAAAGCTGCTTCTCGGTGGGGAAAGACGGGAGAAAACGCAGCGTGCCACCCTTGACCTACACGGAACTCGTCCGGCGGCAGGGCTTCGCCGTGCTCGCCGATCTGTACCCCGACGAGGACTCGGTCGGGTTCCTTCTGGAAGAAATCGGCCTTTCGGCCAGCGACCTCCCGCCTTTCGGCCGACTCTCCGCGAAGGAGCATTGGCGCGCCATCTGTCGGATCTTGGACAGAGGGAGGTACGTCAATGTTGATCTAGAGACCCTTTTCACCGAGGCGGCGCGGCAATACCCGGGTAACAAATCATTGAAGGAACTTCTCGGATCCACACGAAACAATGGCGAACTACGCGTTCTCTGCCTTTCCGCCGGACCGATCGACGAGAACCGGCTCCGGCTCGGCGCCGAGCACCGCACCATCCTCGAAGCGACCGCCCGGTCCCGCCGCCCGGTCCTCGCTATCCTGCAGCCGGCCGCCCGCGCCCGCGACCTCGTCGACCGCGTCATCGACGCCGAACCGCAGATCGTCCACTTCGCCGGCCACGGCGACGCGCAGGGCGCGCTGTTGCTCGAGGACGACGCCGGGCGCTCCCATCCGGTGCCGGTCGAGGCGCTGGGCAAGCTGCTGAGCACGGTGCCGCTGCTGCGGTCGGTGGTGCTCACCTCCTGCTTCCTCGGCGCTTACGCCGACCTGCTCAGCTCGGCCACCGAGACCGTGATCGGCTCGCCGCGACCGCTGGCGGACGAGTGCGCGCTCGCCTTCACCGGCCCGTTCTACAAGGCGCTCGGTGAGGGCTGGACCGTCCACGACGCGTTCCGCACCGCGACCGCCGCCATGGACGTCGTCGGCTGCCCGCCGCACGACCTGCTGATCGAGCCGGCCGCATGAGCGCCCCCGACCTGAGCAGTGGCGAGGGAATCGAGGCGGCCTTCAACGACGGCCAGCGCAACGGCGAGGACCCGGCCAGCATGATGACCTCCGGCCGGGCGGTCACCACGAAGAACTCCCGATGGTTCCGGTCCTGGTGCGGCATCTGCTGGCACGACTTCCGGCTCGGCGACGCGGTGCAGGTCACTGTCGACGAGCGCGGCAAGATCCAGGAGGTACGCCACGACGGCGACTCCTGGTGCACCGGAGCCACCGAGCTCGAACCCCTGGACACCGACACCGCCACGACGTTCTTCCGGGGCATCGAGACGTTCGACCCGCCGGTCACGCCGTACCTGGAACGGCTGCTGCCCGGTCACCCTCTGCTTCAGGTACGCGCCAACGTACGCCCGAAAAAAGCCCGGTTCCGCTGCATGGTCTGCACCAACACGTTCCGCCCCCTCGAACAGGTCGTGGTCTGCGTGTGCAGCCCCGGCGAGAAGGTCTGCGCGCTGACCGTGCACCGCGACCCGGCACACAACCTGCTCTGTTACGACGACCTGCTCTCCGAACGCGGCGGCAAGATCAGCGTCTGCCCGATGAACTACCGGAACCTGACATGATTGCGCCCCGGTTCGCCCGGCACGAGCTGATCCCGGGGTGGGACCAGGACAGCCTCAAGGCCGCCTGGATCGTGGTGGTCGGCGTCGGCGCGCTGGGCAACGAGGTCGCCCGCTCACTCGCGATGGCCGGTGCCGGGCGGCTCACCCTTGTCGATCCGGACGTGGTGACGGAGTCGAACCTGAGCAGGTGTGTGCTCTTCCGTACCCATGATGTGGGCCGGGCCAAGGTCGCGGCCGCGGGCGCAGCGCTGAGCGAGCTGGCGCCGGGGATCGCGCTGGATCTTCGCCCGGCGACGCTGACCGGCGGTGTCGGGCGTGGTGAGATGCGGGACGCGACGCTGGTGGTCAGCGCGCTGGACAGCATGGCCGCCCGGATCGAGCTGGCCGGGCGGTGCGCGAGTGTCGGCGCCGGGATGCTGGACGCGGGCACCCGGCCGTGGGGCGGCGAGATCCGCTGGTACCCGGCGGGCGGCGCCTGTTACGCCTGCCCGCTGAGCCCGGCCGAGCGAGCCGTGCTGGACGACCCGTGGGCCTGCGGGCAGCTCGCCTCACCTGTCGAGGCCGGCGCCTCGGTGGCGGTCTCCGCGCTGATCGGGGCGTGGCAGGCGGCGTTCGCGCTGCGGCTGCTGTTCGGGCTGCCGGCCGCGGAGCTGACCCGGGTCGACGTGCTCGGCGGCGCGGCGACCGGACCCGGTCCGCGCCGCGCGATCGACTGCCCCTGTCACGACGACATCCCGGCCTCGGCGGTGACGAAACTGCCGCTGACCACGGCGGCGACCGTGGCCGAGGTGCTGGCCCGGATCGGTCCGGACGAGGACGTGATGACCTGGGCCGGGTTCCGCGAGGACGCGTCGGGACCGCCGGTGCTGCCCGGACGCAGGTTCCTGCGCTCGGTGACACCGTCGCGGACGCTCGCCGAGATCGGGGTCGCGCCCGGCGAGATCCTGCCCGTCCGGCTCGGACGGGTGACGAGCGCGGTGCGCTTCATCGAACTGTCCACCACTTCCGAGGAGCCCCGCCGGTGAGAAATCGCAGGGAATTCATCAACGAGCTGGCGAGTATCTTCGCGCAGGAGGCGATCGCGCACGCGCTGCTCGAAGACATCGAGTACCCGTTGCAGCACGCCCCGGTCTGGGCCGCCCAGCCGAACACGATCGCGTTCTGGACCACGATCGTCACCGCGCTGGAACGCGGGCGGATCCGCGGCCACGGGCCGGAGTGGCTGGCCGAGGCCGCCCTGCGGCAGTACCCGGGCAATACGACGTTCCAGATCGCCGCCGAGGCGCCGGAGGAATTGGCGGAGACCCGCCGGGTGCCGGAGACGCCGCAGCGCGCGGCCGCTCCCGCACCGGCGGCGCCGCACGCTCCCGAGGAGACCCCGCGGATCTGGCCCACCCTGCTGTTCACCGGCAGCGAGCGGTACGACCAGTTCATGCGCCTGGTCCGGGAACGGCTCGGCCCCCAGCCACGCCTGCTCTACGCCGCCGCCACCGAGACCGCGGTGTACGTCCCCGAGGGCGAACGGGCCGAGGCGATGGTCGAGGAGCTGGCGAAACTGGCCCGGCAGATCGATCCGGAAGCCGACATCCAGGTCCGCTTCCAGGAGTTCGACTACCAGCCGTACCTGATACAGACGCTGAACGTCGTCGGCCCGGACCAGCAGGCCTTCGTCGTGGAGAACATTCCGGCCACCACCCCGGTCCGCGACATCCCGCACGCCGTCCTCGGCCTGTACGCCGCCGACGCCCGGGAGGACCGGTTCGGCCGCAACCGCCGGATGGTCGTCGACCGGGTGGTGCCCGGCCAGGCCGGCGAACCGCCGCAGATCGACCGTTTGGAACCGGCGCAGACCCTGCACGAGGCCGGCGTCGAGGAGGGCGACCAGCTCCAGGTGCAGGCGGACAGCACGGCCGGCGCGATGGCCGGGCAGCGGCACATCGACGCCCTGGCCCGGGTCCGCAACGAGATCGAGGAGTACGTGGCCGGCCACCCGACATTCCGGGTGGTCAACAAGGACGACGATCTGCTGCCCACCCGGTACGAGATCGAGTTCCAGGCGCCCGGTTTCGGGCCGCCGCAGAGCATGGAGCATCCGATCCAGCCGGTTCTGCAGGACACCCACCGGCTCTACATCGGCCTCGGTGAGTACTTCCCGCTCTGGCCGCCGGTGGTGCTCTTCGAGAAGCCGTTCTTCCACCCCAACATCGCTGCCGTCGACCTGCCCCGGATGCCGACCGGGACCGCCTGCCTCGGGCCGATCCGCGAGGCGTACCGGCCGGACCTGGACTTCCACGACCTGTGCCAGCTGCTGGTCGACATAGCCAGCTGGCGCAACTACGGCGCGCTGCCGCCCGGCATCCTGGACAGCCACGGTTTCCTCGACGAGGACGCCGCCATCTGGGCGCTCTCCGCGGAGGGCCAGCGGCAGATAGTCGCGCGGGGCGGGCTCTCCCTCGCGGTCCGCGAACGCCTGGAGGAGAACGTCCGCGCGCCGCTGCCGTTGCAGGTACGCCACGCCGGCCAGCGGGTGGTACCGGAGCACGCCGATGAGCGATGAACAGCGGAAACGGCCGAGCGTGCGTCTTTACAAGGACGACGTCCGGTCGCCGGTCGACTCCTGGCCGCTGGTGCATCTGCTCCGGCTCGGTCTGGGCGACCGCATCCCCCGCAGCGGCAAGGTGAGCCTCACCGCCGCGCTTCTGGAGCGACCGGATCCGACCCCGGCCACCGGCGATTCCCTGATCAACCTGAACGGCAATCTCGGCGTCTTCCACATCATGATCTTTGTGGACGAGGAACAGGTCTACACCGGTGAGCACCCGGTCCGTGAGCTGCTGGAACCGGTCATCCAGCGGCTCGCGAAGGACCTGGATCCGGAGACCCGATCCCGCTGGTTCTTCGACATCACCCAGCTCAACGAGGGCCGGATGGCGTGGATGCCGATTGTCTCCCCGGAGGAGTCCGACGCTCGCCGGCTGCCGTTGTCGGTACGCCGGGTCGAGGGTGAGGGCGCGGCCGAACTGGTCGAGGACAGCCGCTCGCTGCCCGTGGTGATCCTGCGGATCCGGGTCGGGCGGGAGAGCGACGACGGGCGTACCAGCGAGGTGGTCCGGCCGGCGCCACGCGTCGAGGGCGCTGTCGACGTCGACCTGGACCGGCCGCGCAGCGTCCCGTTCTCGATCCGCAAGGCCGCCGAGCCGGAGCTGCCGCTGCTCGAGACAGCGAACCTGGGAGTAACACCCGGGCGCCGGGCGCCGATCACCGTGGTGCTGCGCCCCGAGCCGCACCGCCAGCTCAGCAGCGACTTGAACCTGAGCTTCAAGATGGAGGAAGGCGGCTTCTTCGCCGGCCAGATCTTCCGGGTCGCGCCGGGCGAGGACCGATACGTGGTCCTGATCGAGCGGGTGCTGCCCGCCAAGCACACCGGCGCCTCGTCGGTGCACTTCACCTTCACCGTCGACTCCTTCCAGGAGATGACCCGGGAGCTGACCGGCGGGCCGAGCAGGCTCGTCGGCTGGTACCACACCCACCTCTTCCCCGCCGACCACCACATGGATCTGTCCTCGGTGGACGTGAAACTGCACCACAGCACGTTCCGCCAGCCCTGGCAGGTGGCCGGGCTGATCAACCTGACCCGATCCGAACGGAAGCTGCGATTCTTCGCGGCGACCGAGGACGACATGGAGCGCTGTGCCCTGTGGGTGACCGATGAGCGCGATGGACACGGCGCTACGCGTCTTGATCTGGGCGACCGCGACCGATGAGTCGCGGGGCCCGGCACCGACCGGCGCCCTGAGCGACGTGGCCGACCTGGCCGCGCCGCCGCCGGTGCTGCGCCGCGCGGTGGCCCGGACCGCGGCCGTGACCGCGGCCCGGATGATGCTCGACGCCCCGCCGCTCGGCGGCCGCGCCGAGCTGGGCTGCGAGCCGATCCTGGTGGCGGCGGCGGTCGGCGCGCCCGGCGACAGCGCCTCGCTGGAGCTGCTCCGGGCGGCCGGTCAACCGGCGGGTGGCTACGACCTGCTGGCCCGGCACGCGGTCGTGGAACCGGCGGTACGCGAAGGCGTCGGCTCGGCCGGTTTCCGAGCCGCCCTGCTGGCCGCGTCCCCGCTGACCGCGCTGCTCGACCACCCCGGCGGCGCGCCCGAGATGGTCGCCGAGGACACCCTCGACGACCTGCTGTTCCACCCGCAGGGCCGGGTCACGCTGATCAGGCATCTGAGCCGGCCGCCGGCGACGCCGGAGCAGAGCCTGTGGCGGGGCAGCCTCCTGCAACGGCTGCGGCCCGGCGAGCCGGCCCTGGTACTGGACGTCTACGAGACGGCGCTCGGTCAGCACCGGCCGGCGCTGGTCGAGCAGGTGCGGTTCGCCCGCCGGGGCCTGTCGTTCGGCGGGGTTCTCGACACCGGCCGGGTCGCGCCGGTCGCCAAGTGGTGGCAGGCCCTGTCCTACCTCGAACGCGGGCGCGGCGCGACCGCGCTCAAGTCCCGGTTCGGGCTGCGCGACTACGCGTTCGGCCTGGATCTGTACCGCACCGCCTGGAGACTGGGGATGGTGAAGTGACCGACAGCCGGCAACTCGAGATCATCGCCTGGAGCGAGGAGGACCGGTCGCGGCTCTACGGCGCCGACCGGGGCCAGACCATCGCCGAGGCGCTGCGCGGCGGGACATACCTGCTGCCGCAGCCGTTCAACCGGCTCCTCGCCGACCTGCGCGTCGGCGACGTCGACCTGGTCGTCCGGACGCCCGCCGAGATCGACTTGGACACGCCGCTGTACCGCGCCGTGCCCGCGCCCCGCGGTCCCGAGCAGCCGGGCGTTCCCGCGCCGGCCTCGCACTATCCCGAGCCGCCGCCCCGCGAGGCGGCGCCGGCCTTCCCCGAGCAGATCACGGTACGGAACGCGGTCGGCCTCGCGTACGCCGAGGAGATCGAGACGATCGCGTCGTTCCTGCGCCAGGACCTGTCCGTGCTGGTGTCCTGCGAGAAGCTGGTGGTCGAACAGCTCGGCCCGCTGATCGCCGAGCGTGCCGGGCGGCAGGCCGTGGTGCTGGACACCCCGGGTGAGGAAGCCGACCCGACCCTGATGATGCCGCGACCGCAGCGGCAGCGGCAGCTGGCCCGGCTCCGGGAGCTGCTCGCCGAACTCAAGGACGGGATGTTCCTGATCGTCCCGCACGCCGACCTGCTCGCCGGCGGCCCGGACAACCAGCTCAACGCGGAGACCCGCGAGGTCGTCGAGCTGCTCTACAACCACTCGGAGGGTCTGCTGCTGGCCTTCGCCGACCCGTCGATCGGGCTGCCCGAGGTCCTGGCCAGCCGGTTCACCGCCCGGATCGGGCTGGCCGGCAGTCCACGCGCCGTGCCGGACCCGCTCGACGGGCGGCCCCGGCTGCTCGGCGAGCTGCTGGTCACCCGCCAGGAAGCGGATCTCTTCCAGGATTACGACCCGAGCGAATTCCACAAACACGTGGCGGGGCTCAACGCCATCCGGGTACGCCAGGCCATGCAGTACGCGTACCACCAGCACCGTGGCCGGGAGAATCCGACCGGGCTCGACCTGTTCAAGACGATCCGCGGGTTCAAGGCGCAGCTGTCGGCGAGTTTCGAAGTGCCGAACGTGTCGTTCAATGACATCGGCGGGTACGACGACGTGAAGCGGGAGATCGCCGACGCGTTGAAGATCATGCAGGGGGGCGCCGACCCCGAGTCGGCCGCCGAGGAGCTGCTGCAGAGCGACCTCATCCCGCGCGGCTTCATCTTCCACGGGCCGCCGGGCACCGGGAAGACGCTGTTCGCCAAGGCCATCGCGAACCAGCTGAACGCCACGATCATGGTGGTCTCCGGCCCGGAGGTGACCGACAAGTACGTCGGCGAGGGCGAACGCAAGATCCGCGAGCTGTTCGCCGAGGCCCGCCGCAACGCCCCGTCGGTGATCGTCTTCGACGAGTTCGACGCCATCGCGGGCCGGCGCAGCGACCGCGACGACGGCGGCAGCCGGGCCGGCAACGCGATGGTGGCACAGCTGCTCACCGAACTGGACGGTTTCCGCGAGCAGGTGCCGTTCCTGGTCGTCGGCACCACCAACCAGCTCAACCTGATCGACCCGGCCCTGCTGCGGCCGAGCCGGTTCCGGGGCATCCGGATCGGCCCGCCGGACCCGATCGCCCGGCGCGGAATCATCGAGGTGCACGCCAAACGCTTCAAGATCGACCTGCCGCCGCAGCTGGTCGACCTGATGGTCGACGCCACCGACACCCGCAGCGGCGACCACATCCAGTCCCTGCTGCGGGACGCGTACGTGGCGCAGAAGCTGCACGGGCGGCAGTCGAACGACCCGTTCCTGATCGGCGAGCTGGTCGGGAAGATGAATCGGGCTTTCAAGGAGCAACGGGAGAGCCACCTGTGACCGACACACGACGTGGCTGGTCGCCGGAGACCACCAAGACGATCAACAGCCTTGACGCGGTACGCCGCCGGTTGGCCAGCCGGTACGTCGGCCGGGATCTCCCGGTCCGGCTGCTGCAGCTGGCCCTGATCTGCCGGGAGCACGTGCTGCTGCTCGGCGAGCCCGGCACCGCCAAGACCGATTTGGTGCTGCGCTTCGCCGACCTGGTCAATGCGGACAAGTTCGCGTACATGCTGACCCGGTTCACCGAGCCGGCCGAGATCTTCGGGTCGCTCGACATGGCCGCGTTCCGCAACAGCACGTACCGGATCCGTACCACCGGGATGCTGCCCCGGGCGCAGATCGCGTTCCTCGACGAGGTCTTCCAGGGCAGCAGCGCGATCCTGAACTCGCTGCTCACCCTGATCAACGAGCGGACGTTCCACAACGGATCCCAGCCGGTCTCGACCCGGCTGCTCACCCTGATCGGTGCCGCGAACGAGACGCCGCAGGACCCGATCCTGCGTGCCTTCGCCGACCGGATGCTGCTGCGCGTCGAGCTGAACTCGATCGCCACCGACCACCTCGGCGACCTGATCGACAGGGGCTGGGCGCAGGAGGAGGAACGGCTGCGCGAGCAGCCGCCCGGCGCGACCGAGGAACGCCCCGCCAGCCAGCGCGAACAGCCCATCCTCGACGTCGCCGACGTGGTCCGGCTCTCCCAGCTGCTGCACGAGGTCGACCTCACCGGGGTACGCGGACACTACGAGGACGTGATCCGCGAACTGCTGGCCGCCAACGTGACGCTGTCCGACCGGCGGGTGGTCCGCGGCTGGAAACTGGTCGCCGGCGCGGCCCTGATGCGCGGCGCCGACCGTGCGCAGCTCGGCGATTTCTGGCCGCTGCTGCACTTCTGGACCGACCCGGCCGACGTGCCGGTCTTCACCGAGGTGGTGCAGAGCCGGGTCGAGGCCGACGGCGGCGACCCGATGGAACGCGTCGAGACGGTGCAGACCATCGCGTACCAGGCGCAGAACGTGTACGCGCAGACCCTGAAACGCCTCCAGCAGGGTGAGAACGGCCCGCACGTGCTGGAACGCGGGCTCACCGAGCTGCACCGGCTTCAGCTGTACCTGCACCGGCACCACCCGGCCGCGACCGAGGTGGACAGCCAGATCCAGCAATCCATCAAGAGCTTGCTCTCCCGGGCGGACCAGAACGGCCGCTAGACGATCGGAGATATGACCATGTGCAACCCTCGTCGCATCCGGGTACGCGCGAGCCGCCAGCTCGCTGAGGCCTGGCGGGCCGAGGTGACCCGGACCGCGCAGGCCAGCGACACCGCCACCGGCGAGGCCCGGCTGACCCAGCCACTCGGCCGCCAGCTGCCCGGACCGGTACGCCAGCGGCTGGTCGACCTGCTCCGCGCCACCCCCGGCTGGCGGGTCGTCGACGGCGCCCTGCGGCGGGAGATGCCCGGTGGCTACGTCGAGTACCGCCCGGACACCGGCGAGGTCGCCATCGTCGCCCGGGTGACCGCCGAGTTCACCGTGGAGGCGAGCGCCACCCGGGCCGACTCCGGCGAGGCGCAGGGCACGGCCGACGCCGAGTTCGAGGCCTCGTACTACACCGACGGGTACGCCGGGCGTACCAAAGCTGTCGCCGAGCGTGAGGCGAACGAGAAGGCCGGGCAGGACGCGACCGTCCAGGCCAGGGAGAACGCCCTGCGCAACGCGGAGGCGGAGCGTGCCGCCGCGCTGCAACGCCTCCAGGAGGCGGCCGCCGACATCGACGAGGAGGCGCGGGCCCGGGCGCTCGCCGCGATCGAGGAGGAACGGGCCCGGCGGGAAGCGGACGCCCGCAACGAGGCCGCGCTGCTCGCGCAGACCTACCAGCAGGACTACCTGCGGGAGATCAACCTGCCGCTGGCCCAGGCGTACCGGGACATCCTCGTGGCGCACGCGCAGCGGGTCGGCGCCGGTGGGCTCACCGTCCAGGAGAACGGCGACTTCATCGACATCCAGTTCAACCAGAGAGAGGCCTGATCGTGAACTATCAGGTCCAGGTACGCATCAACAAGCACACCGGCGAGATCGAGGTGTTCCAGGTCGTCGACACCGGTGTCGGCCGCCGGGCCGACCACGACGGCCAGCACGACGAGGTCGCCGAGAGCCTCGGCGCGCTGGTCGAGCGCCGCGCCGAGATCGAGGAGACGGTGCCGATTGCCGGCATCCTCGTCGACCAGGCCACGTTCGCCCGCGATGGCCAGGAGCAGGAAGAGCAGACCCCGGACACGCCGGAGCGGCAGGAGCTGTGAACCGTCGCGCCGAGCTGCTGGAGCGGGCCGCCGAGAGCTATGCGAAGGCGGGCCTGCCACTCGACGCCGGGCGCTGTTACGCCGAGGCCGGCCTGGTGCTCAAGGCGGCGCAGAGCTTCGAGAACGCCGGCGACCGGGAAGCGGCCGCCGACGCGTACCGGCGGTGCGGCGCGGCCGACGCGGCGGCGTCGATCCTGATCGAGCTGGGCCGGCCGGACGACGCGGTCACCTGCCACGAACAGGTCGGCGATCTGCTCAGCGCCGGCTGGGTGCTGGCCCTGCACACCGGCCGGACCGCCCAGGCGCAGGTGCTGCTCACCGACGCGGCGCCGGCCACCGACGCCGGCCGGCTGCGACGGGAGCTGGGGCTGGCGCTGTGTGCGGTCCGGTTGCGCGGCGACGCGGGCGCGCTCGCGGCCGTGGTCCAGCGGTGTGCCGTGGCGCTGCCCGCGATCACCCCCGACCAGATGCGCGCCGACCTGCGTGACTGGACGGTTCAGGCCGCCGACCAGGCCGGCCGGCACGACCTCGCCGCACAGATCTTCGCGGCCGCGTACCACGCCCGGACGCCGAACACGGTGGCCCGCTGGCGTGGCTGGGCGGCCGTCGCGCTGGGCGACACGTTCGGCGTACCCGACCAACCCTTACCCCATGTGGACTGACCGTGGCGTTCTTTCGTAAGAAACCCCCGCCCGCGCCCCGCAAGGCACAGCTGACGATCCGGCGCGCGCCGGACCCGGAGGTCCCCGGGCAGCGGCTGCCGGAACACGCTGCCGCGTCCGCGCCGGCCGGTTCCGGGACCCTCGCGCGGTTCCCCCGGCCGACCGGGGCGCTGACCTGCTGGGCGCAGTTGCGCGCGATCGCCGGCCAGGGCATCGACGTCGAGGCACGCCGGGCGCCGGACGGTTCTCTGTGGCTGCGCGCGCCGGTGCCGCCGGACACCGCGACCGGCATCGTCTGGGCCTGCGGCGGGGAACCGTACGCCGACCACAGCGCCTTCCCCGGATATACACCGGTGCCGCTGCTGGAGCTGCTGTCGGCGGTGCCGGGCCGGGCCCAGGAGTCGGCCACCGCCCGGCACGAGCTGATCCTGCTGGTCAACGGCCCGGTGGCGAACCATGTGATCCGGCGGTCGATCGGCGCCGGCGCCGAGGTGCATTACCAGCAGGTGAAGACGACGCAGGCCGGACCGGACCAGAAACCGGGGCCGGCCGTGCTGATCCGGGTGATCCGGGCCGGCGGCCTGCCCCGCTCGCTGGTCCGCACCCTGACCCAGCTGCCGCAGACCGTCGTCGGTGAGCCGTACGACCAGGAGCAGCGGCTGATCGTGGCGCTCGACCACCGGCTGCCGATCGAGCCGGCCGACCTGCTCGGCGAGATCCCGCAGGACGAGCGCTGGGTGATCGGCGGCCTGGACGGCGGCTCCTGGCTGGTGCCGCGCAGCGAGGGCAACTGGTACAGCGCCGACGAGCTGTACAGCTCGGACGGCCTGTCGGCGGCGCCCGGCCTGCCGCAGAAACGGTCGTCGTTCGTGCCGCAGGGCATCACCGTGCGGCTGGTCCGCGACGCCACGAACGCCGGCCGGCCGGACGCCGTGCTG
The DNA here is from genome assembly GCF_050955685.1 of Actinoplanes sp. CA-015351. Classification (NCBI taxonomy): domain Bacteria; kingdom Bacillati; phylum Actinomycetota; class Actinomycetes; order Micromonosporales; family Micromonosporaceae; genus Actinoplanes; species Actinoplanes sp. CA-015351. The sequence goes on along the minus strand of NZ_CP192102.1, from coordinate 2,691,377 downwards.
ATCGACGACGCCGACCTGGAAAATTTGCGGGTCTACCTCACCGGACGGCCGCTCGGCGAGACCGGATACCTGACGCCAGGGCCGGGATGCTTCCTGATCCAGCAGCCCGGCGGTCTCGTCGCCGACCTGCCGTTCGGCAGCCCGCTGCGGCGCATCGGCCCGGGCGGGCTCTACCTCGCCGACGGGCACCGGCTGCATCCGACCATCCCGGCAAGCGGCCGGCAGACGCTGTTCGCGGTGGCCCGGCGTACCGCTGTGGTGATCAGTGACGGGACGGTCCGCCGGTTCTCGCTCGACGACGCGGTGCCGATCTGGGCGCTCTGGGCCGCCGAACTGCCCGAGGTCCGCGCCCAGGTGTCCGGCAGCGCGAAAGACATCCTGCGCCGCCTCGACGGTCTGCTCGACGCCCGCCCACCGGTGCCGTCGCCGGATTTCGACACCGACGTCAGTGGCGCCGAACGCTCCGAGCTGCACCGCGATGCCCTGATCGCGCAGAACGACGACGATCCGATCCGGGCGGCCGGGCTGTTGCAGCAGGCCGGTGACTTCGCCGCGGCGGCACGTCTGCTGGAGGCCGCCGCGCTGGGCCGGGGAGACGCGTGAGCTGGGCCGCGGGCGTTTCGGTCCATCGCGCCGACCGGGTCAACCACCTGGCTCTGCATCCGCTCGGGTCAACCCTGCTGATCGCCGACGCGCACGGCTGGCGGCTGGTCGACGACGAGGCGACGCTGTGGACGCGTACCGAAGCCATCCACCGGGCCGCGCCGTCCGCGATGCTCTGGACGCCCGCCGGCGACGTGCTCTTCGCCGCCGTCGGCGGCCGGATCCTGGCGTTGCGCGCCGACACCGGCGGCGATCTCACCGACACCCCGGCGCTGGGCGCGGTCGCTGACGCGACAGCGCTGGCGATCGACGCGAGCGGTCAGGACCTCGCGGTGGGCACGCGCCGCGGCGCGGTCCATCTCGTCAATCTCAAGAGCAGGGGTACGCGTGAACTCAGCGCGATAGATCCCGTGGTGGCCCTGGCCTGGAACGGTCCGAGCAGCCTGCTCGTGGCGACCGGCGACACCGTGCAGCAGTGGGACACCGACCGGCGCACGATGGTACGCACACCGGCCATCGCCCTGGACGGGGTCACCGGGCTGCGGCACGGGACGCGGAGTTCACGGACCGCGCTGATCGACCGTCATGGCGTACGCCTGCTCGGCACCCGTGGCCCGACCAGCGACCTGATCGCCGAGGTGCCGGCCGCGGTGGCGCTCGCGTTCAGCCGCGACGAGTCCCGGCTGCTGCTCGGCACCCCGGCCAACGTGTACGTGCTGGACACCGCCCTGGTCCAGCAGGCCGAACTACCCGGCGAGGTGCTGACCGGCGGCCACCTGTCCCGGGCCGAGTGCGGCCTGGTCGCGGTACGCCGTGACGAGACCTCGGTGGCCGTCTACCGCCCGCCGGACGCCCGCCGGCGGCTGGACCGGGAGACCGACACGTTCGCCGTGCGCCGGTGGGCCGCGTCGATGGCGCTCACCGTGGGCCGGGCGCGCAGTGTCGCGTACGACGAACGGCCGCTCGCCACCGAAGCCGAACCGATCCCGCAGGCCGGCGAGGGCAGCGGCAGCCCCGGTTTCGTCTGGACACTGGACGGCTGGATCGCCGAGTCGCCGGCCGGCCGGCTGATCCGGGCCCGGGCCGGGGCCGCCCACCCGGAGTGGGACCGCTACATCGACGAGCCGATCGCCGAGATCACCGCCGACCCCCGGGTGCGGCACGTCGCCATCGCGGCCCGCAATCAGCGCGGACGGGTACGCGTACTCGACGCCGGCACCGGCGAGGACGCCGGTGAGTTCCCGGGCGGGCAGTCCCCGGTGCTGGCGCCCGACGACCGTGACCTGCTGGCCGTCCCGGAAGCCGGTGCGGCCCCGCGGGCTGTGCTGATCTACGAGATCACCGACCCCTCACCTGTCGCGCGGCTGCCGGTCGACGAGGGTGTCGGCCGGATCGCCTGGTCACCGGACGGCGCGTGGCTGGCCGGCGCCGCCGACGGCAAGGTGATCATCTGGAACACCCGGACCTGGCAGCGCGAACGCCTCATCCGGATGCCAGGTACCGACGTGCTCACCACCCGGGTTTCCTGGTCACCGGACGGCGAGTTCCTGGCCGCACAGACCTCCGCCGGACGCGGCGGCACCCAGATCTTCCTGACGTCGTCCGGAGACCTGTACCACACCCTCGCCCCGGCCGGCGGCCGTGACTGGGCTCCCGCGCTGGCCTGGTCACCGGACGCCAAACTGCTGGCCGGAGCGTCCGGCGACCGGCTCAGCGGCGAGGTGGAGATCTGGGGTGTCGCCGACGGCCGGACCCGGTGCCGCATCCCGCCACCGGATGCCGAGGCCCGCGACGTCTGGACGGTGACCTGGTCACCTGCGGGTGACCAGCTCGCGGTCACCTACACCGGCGGGCGGACGATCCGGTACCGGCTGTCCCGGCCGGCAGCCGACGCCGACAGCGCCGCGCTGCACCATCCGGCACCACTGCTGGCCCGGCTCGGCGGGTTCGGTCAGGGCCAGCCGCTCACCCTGCTCGTGCAGCTTCTCGATCTGCTCGGCGAGGACAATCCGGCGCCGGCCCTCGACGCGGTCGCCGACCTGCGGGGTGTACGGGCGCTGCGAGCCCTGCGCTGGCCGGTCGACGCCCGGATCGGCCTGGTCACCATGATCGCCGCCGACCTGGAGACCGCCACCCGGTACCGCGCCCCGGCCGGCGCGCTCCTGGAGGACATGACCCGGCAGCTGCTCGACGTGCTGCTCGGCGTCACCGTCGAGCCGGACTCCCCCGCGCCGCCGATCTCCGACCTGGCCCGGGTGCTCGGCGACATCGACGAACGCACCATGACGCTGCTGCGGCTGCTCGGCCCCCGCGCGGTCGCCGACGACCCGACCCTGCCGGTGCGGATGCGCGGCCTGCGCGCCCATCTCGCGCCGCTGGGCGCGCGCGAGCTGCGGCTTCTGAGCGTACGCCTGGACGTGTCCGGGCACGGGCGGGCCGAAGGCGGCGGCACCGGCGAGGAACGGGCCGGCCTGGCCCGGCACGGCCGCTTCAACCGGCTGCTGCCGACGCTGCTCGCCCTGGACCAGGACGTCTTCGAGATGCAGTACGCCGAGGGCAACCTGCTGTACCGCACCCGCAGCGGCCGGCTCCCACCGGAACCGCGCTCCGCCGTGATCGTCCTCGACGACACACCCGCCGCGCACGGCCAGGTCGGCATCACGCTGCGGACCTGCGCGCATCTGCTGGCCGGCTCGATGATCGAGTACCGCCGGCGGTGCCTGCTCGTGCCGCTCGGCGAACCCTCCGCGATGACCGCGCTCGACGAGCCCGCCGACCTGCTGCGGATCTGGACGGCCCGTTCGGTACGCCCGCCGCGCACCGCCGAGGCGGCGCAGACGGTTACCTCGCTGCTGTCCGGGCTGACCGACGGCATGGGCACGCCGCCGCTGGTCGTGCTGCTGACCCACCCGTTCCAGGCGCCGCTGCGGGTACCGCACCTGCAGACCATCACGGTGGCTTATCCGCGCGGCGGCACGCGGGCACTCGCCCGCCGATCCGGCCGGCACCTGATCAGCACGACCCCGTCGGCAGCGACGCTGCGGTGGGTCCTGACCAGGGTCTTACGAGCGGCCTAGCTGGTCAGCCGCACCACATCTGCTCGATGGTCTCCGGTTCCAGGGACTCCAGCAGCGCTTCCAGGACCTCAGGACGCATGCCGTCGCCGAGCACCTCGACGCCGTCCGGGGTGACCGAGATCCGCAGCCGGATCAGGTCGCCCTCGGGATGCTCGGAGTACTCCGAAGCGTCGATCAGATCGGGCAGGTCCTCGACACCCTCGTAACGGGTCACGTCAGTTCCACCGTCCTTCGATCGGTGAGCCGCACCGGCCACACCGTCCCTCTTGGATCTCGGAGTGCTCCAGCCGCCAGATCCCCCGGCGCACGACCGTCTCGCCGCACCCCGGGCAGTAGGTGGCCCGGCCCTCGTCGCCGAGAGCCCGCTCCACGTACACATGCCGGAGGCCGGCCTCGCGCCCGATCGCGACCGCGCCGACAAGCGTCGCCGGGGTGGTAGGCGCATCGTCAGGCATCCGAAACGTCGGGGTGAACCGCACCAGGTGCCACGGCATGCTGGTGTTCACCGAGGCGACGAACCGCGCGATGGTGGCCAGCTGGCCCGGGTCCGCGCTGGTGCCGGGGATCAGCGGCGTGGTCACCTCGACCCAGACACCGCGCCGGGCGAACTCCCGGACCGTCTCCAGCACCGGTTCCAGCGGGGCGCCGGTGAGCCGATGGTGCGGCCCGGTCTCGGCGGCCTTGATGTCGATGTTCACCGCGTCGACCACGGCGGCGGCCCGCTCGACCGCTTCCGGAGTGAGGAAGCCATTCGATTTCCAGAGCACCTTCACGCCGGCCGGCCGGGCCAGCGCCGCGATCGCCTCGGTCAGCTCCAGCGAGAGCGACGGCTCGGTGTAGGAGAAACAGATGTCGGCCTGCTCGGCGACGGCCCGGCCCACCACCTCGGCCGGATCGACCGGTTGTGCGGTCCAGGCGACGGAGTCCTCTCTTCCGTACTGGGAAAGGCGGTGATTGATGCAGTAACCGCACGCGAAAGTGCAGCCTGGGGCCGCGAGGGTGAGGCTGCGGCCGCCAGGCCGGAAGTGGAAGAAGGGTTTGCGCTCGTTCGCGTCGACGTGCTGAATCGTGGAGGCGAAGGTCGCGGTCTCCATCCGGTCACCGTTTCGCCTGCGCACGGCACAGACGCCGGCCTCGCCGTCCTTCAGCATGCAGCGAAGTGGACACAGGTCACAGCGGATCCGGTCGCCGCGCTTGGTGTAAAGGGTCGCGCGGGTCCACTGCACGATCCAATCCTGACAAGGTACGGGCAGCGGTGGCATCCCCCGACGTGCTGTCCTTGTTCAGATGGCGCACGTCTACCGGTTTCGTGCCAGCTGACTTCCGCACGCGAACCGAGTCCACTCGCGACGCATCACACCTGAGGACCGACCCTCAGCGAAAAGAAAGGCACCTCGATGCGACGTATGATCTCGGTTCTCGGAGTGGCGGCAGGGCTTGTGGTGACGGCCGGGTGTGCCTCGTCCCCGGAGCGTCTGGACGGGCAGGCCACGCCGGTCGGCGCGGTCTCGTCCCCTGTTTCTTCCCCGCCTGCTTCTTCCCCTTCTTCTTCGCCGTCGTCTGTTCCTTCTTCTTCGCCGTCGTCTGTTCCTTCCTCTTCGCCGCCTGTTCCTCCTTCTTCGCCGTCGCCCGAGCCCTCGTCTTCTTCGTCGCGGCTCGTGTTCGGGCCGGCCGGGCTGGGCAAGCTCACGATCGGGATGACGGTCGCGCAGGCGAAGGCGACCGGGCTGATCACGAATTACGAAGGCGGATCATCGCCCGGATGCGGCGCGTCAGTACTCAAGGCCTCGCCGGACGCGGGTTCCGTCGTGCACTCGCCGGACCTCGGAGTCATCTCGATCCCCGCCTACGGCCGGCTCACCACCCCGGAGGGCATCCGCATCGGCAGCACGCTGAAGCAGGTGAAGAGCGCCTACGACGACCTGCTCGCGGGCGGCGTCGACGACACACTGGACAGCGGCAACGGCCGCGCCTGGGCCGCCGGCGACGATGGCGACAAGGTCCACTACCGCTTCCACTTCACCGACAGCAAGGTCGCCGAACTGTTCCTGGAACACGACAACCAGAACTGTTACGAGTAACCCACCCGCGAACGGGGCCTGCGGAGGAGCCCCGCTCACACACCAGCCAGCCCGCCAACGCGCCAGCCCGGTCCGTCCCCGCCTCCTCCTCGCCCCGCCTCGCCCCCTCGCCCCCCTCGCCCCGCCTTGCCCCGCCTTGCCCCCTCGCCCCCCTCGCCCCGCCTTGCCCCGCCTTGCCCCGCCTCGTCTCGCCTTGCCCCGCCTCGTCTCGTCTCGTCTCGCCCGCGATCTTGAGCGATTCTCCACCGCTCGAGTCTTGCCATCCCGCAGGCCGGCCTCGGGTTCGGGCGGGGCGGCTTGGCGGTTTCTCGGTGCGAGGCGCCGCTTGGAGATCTTGTGCAGTTCGGCCGGCTGATCGACCACCAATGCACGAGTTTGCGAGACGGCCACCGGTGGCACGTCGGTTTCGGGTGGTCTGCGAGGGTTGTGGTGACGCTCTGCCAGCACAACGGGTGGACATGCCGGATCTTGAAGACGTGGCGAACGCGGTGCTTCACAGTCTCGACGTGGTGAACGCGATGCTTCGCCGATCTTGTGGAGTTCGGCGAACCGTTTGCGCGTAACTCCGCAAGATCGACTGGGCCTGTTCGATCTTGCGGAATCACGTGGAGACGTCTGCGGAGAAGTCCACAAGATCGAGGCCGGGCGGGCACAGCAGGCGGGACGGGGCGGAGCGGGGCCGGCCAGAGCGGAGCGGGTGCAGGCTCCCCGGCGAGGCGTAGCTCAGAGCAGGGCGCGCAGGCGGTTCAGGACCTCGGTCTGTATTTCCGGGAAGGGGCGCTCCTCGCCGTCCGCGATCCAGGCCGCGAACGCCGTGCGGAACACCGCCACCCCCGCTTCGGCGGCCAGCGCCGCGCCGACCGGGTCGATGCCGCGTTCGGTCAGGGCGCGGGTCAGCGCCACCGCGAGGAGCGACATCTTCAGCAGCTCGCGCTCCTGCAATGCCACGTTGGCGGCGATCACCGCCTGCCGGGCGCGTGACCACGGGCGGCGCTCGTCGGGGAAGAGTGAGGCGGCACCGGCGAGCACGGCCGTGACCAGCTCCATCGGGGCGCCGGACGCCGGCAGGGCCGACAGGAACACTCCCTCGAACGCGTCCTGGTCGAAGAACAGCACCTCACGCTTGTCGGCGAAGTGGCGGAAGAACGTGCGCTCGGTGACCCCGGCCGCTGCCGCGATCTCAGCGACCGTCGTTCCGTCGTACCCATGGCTTTGGAAAAGAGTGAGTGCCGCCTCCTTGAGGCGATCCGCCGCGCCGCCCTGCCATCTTCCCATGATCCGCATCATAGTGATGTCAGAAGCTGACATCAGGGTGTAGCGTCATGTCAGTCACTGACATCATGGGTAAGGGAGGCACGCCATGCGCGTGTTCGTCACCGGAGCAAGCGGTTGGATCGGCTCGCACACCGTCGACGAGTTGCTGAGGGCAGGCCACGACGTGACCGGCCTGGCGCGGTCGGATGCCGCCGCGGCAACTCTGCAGGGCAAGGGCGCGGCGGTGCTGCGCGGCGACCTCGACGACCTGGACGCCCTGCGGCGCGGCGCCACCGAGGCCGATGCCGTGGTCAACCTCGCCAACAAGCACGACTGGGCCAACCCGGCCGAGTCGAACCGGGCCGAGCGGGCCTCTGTCGAAGCCATCGCCGGGGCGCTCGCCGGCACCGGCAAGCCGTTCGTGTTCGCGTCCGGGCTGGCCGCGCTCGCCCAGGGCCGGCCGTCCACCGAGAACGACCCGTCGCCGTTCGTCGGGCTGGACTCGCCGCGCGGCGGTGCCGAGAACCGGGCGTTCGAGCTGGGTGTGCACGCGATCGCGGCACGCTTCGCCCCCACCGTGCACGGCACCGGCGACCACGGGTTCATCGCCATCCTGGTGGCCGCCGCCCGGCGTACCGGGTTCGCCGGTTATGTCGGCGACGGGTCGTCGGCGTGGTCCGCGGTGCACGTCGACGACGCGGCGCGGCTGGTCAGAATCGGTCTCGAGCAGGCACCGGCCGGCACCCGTCTGCACGCCGTCGCCGAGGAGGCGGTGTCGAGCCGGCAGATCGCCGAGGCGATCGGGCAATCGCTGGATCTGCCGGTCAAGTCGGTCGCGCCCGAGGACGCGGTGGAGCATTTCGGTTTCCTCGGGCGGTTCTTCGCCCTGGACATGAGCGCGTCGAGTGAGATCACCCGGGCGGCGTACGGCTGGGATCCCACCGGGCCGACACTTGTCGAGGACATCATCGCGGGCGCGTACCAGAACGCGTGATCAGGCCGTCTTCCGTTTAGCCCGGTACGGCATGACCGTCGCCGTGAAGGCGATCGCGAGCCAGCGGTGAGCCTGTCGAATCCACTTGTTCATGCCGGTCACGCCAGGGCTGGAAGCGTGACCGGCGCTTCTCCGAAACTGACTGATCAGGTCCCGCCGATCCGATTGGTGAGGGTGATCGGAGCGCCGGCGGCCAGATCGAGTTCGAGCCGGACCTCGTCGCCCGGCCGCGGGAAACGGCCCATCTCCAGACCGCAGAGGCCCGGTATGGTCCCGCTGCCCAGCACATCACCGGGCAACAGCCACTCCCCGCGGGCCGCGTATTTGACCACCGCGCCCAGATCGAACATCGGGTCTTTCGTCGTACCTTCTCCCCAGTTCTCGCCATTCACGACGACTCTTCCGGTGAGCTCACGCCAGCGCGGCAACACCTCGTCCGCGGTCACCACGATCGCTGACATCGCATTGGCGAACGTCTTAGCCTTGACCACGCCGCCGAACGTTCCGCGCCGCGTGTCGTCCCACTGCGTGTCCCGCGCGGTCCAGTCGTTGAAAATCACGAACCCGCCGATCGCCGCCCGCCCCTCAGCGGCGTCGCAGTCCTTCACCGGCTTGGCGATCACGATCCCGAACTCCAGCTCGAAATCGAGAACCTCGGCGAACGAGGGCCAGCCGAGCGTCGCGCCGTCCGGGATCATCGAACGGTGATTACCCATGTAGAACTGCGGATCCCGGTAATAGTTCGCCTTCGGCCGCATGGCCGGCAACACATTGCCGGTAACCGATTCAAAGACCTTGGCGACCCTGCGCACCCCCGGCGAGGCGAAAGCGGCGACCAGCCCCCGAGCACCATTGACCATGTGCGATTCCCAAAGACCAAAACACCGCAGCGAGGCTGCTTCCATCGGCAGCCCGGCCGGTCCGCTCACGCTCTCTTTTCGGTACGGGTCACCGAAGGCACCCTCAGCTTCCCGGATGGCCGAACTCCCGCCACCGAGAAAGCCCAGCAGGTCCTCCCCGACCACCACCCAAGCCCCGGTCGAAGGATCCCACCCGACCACCCGCCCGTCCGCCACACCCACCCGCACGCCGCACCCCTCCCGCTCACCGGATCAACGCGCGAGCAGCAGGGAAGGCAGCGATGAAAGATGGTGAGCGGCGGCACCGGGTGGTGCCGCCGCTCGTTGATGCTGGTCAGCTCACGAACGTGCGCCTACGGCGGCGGGCCCAGAGGACCAGGCCCGCGCCCACGGCGATCAGGGCGATCGCCACCGAGATCAGCACCGGCACCGGCACGCTGTCGCCGGTGATCGGGAGGCCGCCGGCGTTGTCGTCGCCACCGGGCGTCGGCGTGGCAGTCGCGTCACCGTCGTCGTCGCCGTCGTCGCCGTCATCGGAGCCATCGCCGCCGCCGGAACCGTCACCCGGCTCGGAGGACGGCGGCACCGTCGGCTTCGCGTCCGTGTTGCCGCCGAGAAGCAGGATCTCGTCGCTCTCGGCGTCGTCGGTCATCGCCTTCACCGACGTCTCGGTGCTGCGCGGCAGGTACTGGTGCTTCGCCGTGAACACCTGCTTCGTGACGTTCTTCTTCGGCGCCTTGGAGAAGTCGACGCCGCCCATCGTGTAGATGTAGACCTTGCCGCCGGCCTCCCACTCGAACTCGTAGTCACCCTCCTTGTACGACTTCAGGTACCGCTGCCAGGTCTCGTTGAAGTCCCACTTCTCGCCGCGGATCGGCCATTTCGCCACGTTGTCGCTGTTGATGATCGACCGGTAGTCGGTGGCCTTCTTCGCGTCCTGGAGGCGGATCCACTCGGCCGCGACCCGGGAGGTGTAGACCCGGCGCAGGTCGGCGTACGCCGGATCGTTGTTGATCAGGCGCTCGACCTCGGGAACGATCAGCTCCTCGACGACCTCCTGGTTGTGCTTGATCTGCGACTCGGTCGGCTTGCACGCCTCGCCGGGCGGCTGCACGGTGAACTCCTGCGGCACCGAGCTGAGCTTCAGCGGCGCGTCCAGGATGTAGATGCCGCCGTCCTGCTCGCGGACCTGCGCGGGCGCCGGCTCGATCCAGTTGCGGATGCTGTGCAGGCAGGGCAGCCCGTCCTTCAGCTGGGTGGCGTCCCAGAACTTCTTGCCGAGCGCCTTCTCCGGGTTCATCGCCTGGGCGAAGTCCTGCTTCATCTTCAGGTCGGCCTCGAGCAGCACCCGTCCGGCGTCGGTCTTGCCGAACGTGCTGTCCATGATCCGGTTGGGCTCGTCCGGGTTGAGGTTCACCCAGAACTTCTCCGGCGTCAGCGCCAGCCAGGTGAAGAACGAATCGGAGATCAGCTGAGCCTTCTCCTCGCCGCCGTACCCCGGGTTCTCGTCCGGGTCGGGCATCTTCTTGGCGGAGAACGAGTAGTTCAGTCCCTCACCCTTGGCCGGCGCACCGACGAAGCGCAGCTCCAGGGTGGAGAAGTCGACGCCGCCAGGGCCGCGCAGACGCTGGCCGGCCGGGTCACCCTGCCGGATCCGCTCCATCTGCTGACGCATCGTCTCGGGCGTCGGCTTCGACTGGTTGAGCATGTCGTTGAGGCCACCGCGGGCACCCTGGCCGGCCGACGAGGCCGGGTTCAGGAGCGGGTCGAACTTCGTGTACTGCCCCGGCGTGAACCGTGCGACCGGGGTGGACCGGTGCTCGTACGCCGTGACCCGGGCCAGCCCTTCCGGAGTGTTGCCGACGGCCTTGCCGAGGTTCCGCAGCGCCGTGGTCGTCTTCTTCTCCTGCTCCTGGCCGAAGACGTACCGGAGCTTGTACTCGGCGAACCGGCTGTCCTTGAGCACCGCGCGGTCACCGGGGATCTGTCCACCCGAGTGCGCCCCGCCGGACTTGAACTCGACGAACTCCTTGGTTTTCGTGTTCACCGCGTCGTACGTACGAATGACCTTGCCGCTGGCGTCCTTGATCTGAACTTCGCAGAGCCAGTGCGCGCCGGTCATGTTGAAGTCGCGGGCGATCTTCTCGCCGAACGCGGCGCCGCGGGAGTTGCGGGCGGCGTTCTCGATGTACGCGTCGTTGAGCCAGTCCTTGAACGAGCCGGTGTACGGGTTCGTGCTGCTCTGCCGCCGGTTGTAACTGGCGTAGACCTTGCGCTTGTCGCCCTCTTGCCAGACGCTCGGGTCTTCACCGGCGTCCGCGATGTCCTTGGCCGTGGGTGCGGGCAGGCCGTCCATCGCCTGCCGCTGGTTGGTGTAGTCGTACGTGTCCCAGTCCGCCTTGACCCGGCTCGCGTCACCGACCGGAATGGTGTTCGGTTTCGACGGCGGGCCGGAGAGGTCGAATTTCTTGTCGCATCGCTGCCCGGTGAACGGCAGCGGCGCGGGAGCGGCGGCGACAGGCACCGCGCCGAACGCCAGCACGGCCGCGCAGACGGCAGCGGCCAGGCTTCGCATCAGCAGGCGCGCGCGCATCGCGGGTCTGGGGTTGCTCATCAGGATCCCCGTCCAGGGAGGCCCAGAAGACTTCGAAAGGCGAGCGAAACGCCGGATGCCTCCCCGTTTGTAGTCGTCTGGTTCCCGGCGCCTGTGGCACCATATGGAACGGGACCGTATCGGCGCAGCCCGATACGGTCAATCGACTTCTATGGATATCGTTTCGTTACCGAGCAACGACCGAACAACAACCGAACGACAACCGAGCAACGACGGGGTGCGGCATGAGCTGGGCGGACAACCCGAGGCTGAACACCTGGCTGGCGAGCCAGGAGGCTGCTTTCCCGTCCTGGTCCCGGGATACCGGGCAGCAGTGGGACTTCTCGATCGACTCGCTGGACCGCCTCGAACAGCTGCTCCGCGAGCGGTTCGCCGGCTGGGACGATCTGCTCGCCGCCGAGGACGAGCCGGTGGTGACGGTCCCGGCCTGGTACCTCGGTGAGGTGCAGAACCGGAACTGCGGCACGTCGTGGTACCGCAATCCGGTCGTGCCCACCCACCCGGATCAGCCGAAGACCCCGTTCGTCCAGCTCCCCGAGGACCCCGAGGCGGGGTACGAGGACGACGTTCCGCCGGGCAGCAACCCGTTCACCGAGATTCGCGGCCTGTTCGTCCGCGAAGACGGCCGACGGCTACGGGACGTCGTCTCTCGTTACCACCGGTGACCGTCAGCCCGGCTTGAGTCAGCTCAGCCAGAACTCGAGCAGGTCCTTGTCCAGCTCCTGCTGGTACTCGCCCGCGATACCGTGCGGCCCACCCGGGTACAGCTTCAGGGTGCCGTTCTTGACCAGCTTGATGGCCTTCTCGGAGGCAGCGGCCGGCGGCACGATCTGATCGTCGTCACCCTGCGCGATGAAGATCGGGACGTCGAGCTTCTGCAGGTCGGCGGTGAAGTCGGTCTCGGAGAACTGCTTCACGCAGTCGTAGACCGCGGCGAAGCCGGCCTGCATGCCGAGCCGCCAGAACTGGTCACGCTGGCCCTGGGAGATCGTCGAGCCGGGCCGGTTCGTACCGAAGAAGGGCTCGGAAAGGTCCTTGAAGAACTGCGAGCGGTCAGCGAGGACGCCGGCCCGGATCCCGTCGAACACCTCGATCGGCGTGCCTTGCGGGTTGCTCTCCGACTTCACCATGATCGGCGGGACCGCACCGGCCGTGGCGATCTTCGCAACGCGTCCGACGCCGTGCGTCGCGGCGAACCGGACCACCTCGCCACCACCTGTCGAGTGGCCGACCAGGATGATGTCACGCAGGTCCAGGGCGCGCACCAGGGCGTCCAGGTCGGCGGCGTAGGTGTCCATGTCGTTGCCGAAATAGGTCTGCGTCGACCGGCCGTGCCCGCGGCGGTCGTGGGCGATGGCCCGGAACCCGTTGTCGGCGGCAAGCTTCATCTCGACGTCCCACGCGTCGCTGCTCAGCGGCCAGCCGTGGCTGAAGATGATCGGCTGGGCGTCCTTGTTGCCCCAGTCCTTGTAGAAGATCTCGGTGCCGTCGTCAGTGGTGATGAAAGGCATGGCTGGCTCCTCGCCGGATGTCGCTGCGGCCGTCCCGCATCGCTCGAACTCCAAACTGCCCGCTGCGGCAGGGGGTGCCATCCGTCGAATGACTGCTCGCGTACCAACAGCGACGAGCGTCACGCAGAACCTTTAATCTTCATGTTTTCTGCCTGGCGTATCTCACATCCGGGTAGTGGACTGTTCCTTCACACGGGGGGCAGGCGGAAAATGGGCGGCGTGGAACTGATCGGCCGGGCGCGGGAGCTGGCCGACCTCACCGCGGCCGTCGGCGCTGCCGGGCACGGGCCGGCGTCGCTGCTGCTCCGCGGCGCGGCCGGCGTGGGAAAGACAGCACTGCTGGAGGCTGCCGCGGACGACGCACTCCGCCGCGGTTATCTGGTCCGGCGCGTGACCCCATCCGCGCTGCTGTCCACGCTGTTGAAAGACGATAAATCCGACCTGCCACACCACCTACGCCGGCATCCGGCCGAACTCGACGAGCCAGCACTGGTGACAGCGCTACTGCTCACCTTCGACCGGCTGGCCCAGGACGGCCCAGCCCTGATCGTGGCCGACGACATCCACCGCTCCGACGAGGCGTCCCTGCGCACCCTCGCCACCGCGCTGAGCAACACCTCCACCGAGCGCATCGTCATGCTGCTCGCCGCCCGCGACGACACGCCGCCGATCCCTGGTCTGTCCCGCTACGACATCGGCCCGCTCCCCGAGGAGGCGGCGGCCCGGCTGCTCGACACGCTGACGCCGACGTCCGGGAGCCACAACCGCGCCGAGATCCTGCGCCGCGCCGAGGGCAACCCGCTGGCTCTTCGAGTGCTGGCCGACGCCGGCGAGCACCTCCCCCCGGAATTCCCGGACGCCATCCGCGCGCTTCCCCCGGCGACCCGGTGGCTGCTGCTGCACGCGGCCCTGGCCGGCGACCCCGAGCACATCGGCACCCTGACCCGAGCCGCCGGCATGTCCCTGGACCTGCGTCACTGGGCCCCGGCCGAGCAGGCCGGGCTGATCGCCGTCCGCGACGGGCAGTCCCACTTCCGGCACCCGCTGTACCGGGCCTCCTGCACCGTCGTCGAGACCCCGGACGACGTGGCCCGGGCGCACCGCAATCTGGCGGCCGCGACCGACGACCCGTACCACCGGGCCCGGCACCTGGCCGAGGGCAACCCGGGCCGCGACGAGAAGGTGGCCGCCGCTCTGGAAACGGCCGCCGCCGGCTCACTCGCGCGCAGCGATTACCTGGCCGCCGCCGGGGCTCTGCAGTCCGCGGCCGAGCGCAGCGCCGACGACGAGGCCGCCGCGCGGCGATACGCCCGGGCCGTCTTCGCCGCCCACCGCAGCGGCGATCCGGAGTGGACGATCCGGCTCTACCAGAAATCCGTCGCCCTGACCACCGATCCGGACGTGACCGGCATGGCCGCCGCCGGCGCCGGTTACGCCCTGGTCCACCTGTGCCGGCCGTGGCAGGCCTTCGACATCGCTGCCCAGGCCGCCCGCGACGGCGCCCGCGCGAGCCAGATCACCCTTGCGGTGGCCGCGGCGGCTCTGCACTCCGGCGACCCCGCTCACCGCGAGCAGTTGCCGAGCATGCTCCCGGCCGGCACCGGACCCGAGGACCAGCTCACCCGCGACGCCATCCTCGCGATCGCCGACCCGGCCACCTTCACCCCCGGCCCGATCACCGGCGAGGGCACCACCGGCACGCTGCTCACTGGCACGCTGCTCACCGGCACGCTGCTCACCGGCATCGTCGCGTTCCTGATCGACGACTCCGCGAAAGCGGCCGCCGAGCTCCGCTCACTCTGGGACATGGGTACGCAGTACGGCGCCCACGGTGCCGTCCTCGGCTCCTTCCCGATGCTGATCGTCGCGCTGATCGACGCCGGGAAATGGACCGAGGCCGACCGCCTGATGGACGCCGCCGAGCAGTCCGCCGAGATCCGCGTCCCGGTCCTGGGTTCGGTCCTGCCGGCCCTCCGGTCCGTCCTTCACTCACTGCGCCACGTGGGTACGCCCACCGAGGCCCCCGCCGATCCGCCGGACACCACACTGATCGGCAACCTCCAGCAGCGGGCGTCCGCCCTCACCGCCCTGTCCGCCGGCGACTACCCGCTGGCCTACCAGCGCTTCCGCAGCCTGTGGGACACCGACGGAACACCCCGGCACTACTTCCTCGGGCCCCGCAGCCTGCCGCAGCTCGCCCTGACCGCCGCGACCACCGGCAACCGCGCCGAGGCCATGACGGTCCTGCGACTCGCCACATCCGCGGCGGGGAACACCACCAGCCGGATGACCATGCTCCTGGCCCACGCCGAAGCTCTGCTCGACGAAACCGGCCGCGCCGAGGAGCACTTCCAGCGCGCCCTCGCCGACCCGCAGCGCGCCCTGCGATGGCCCCTTGAGTACGCCGAGGCCCAGCTCAATCTCGGCCTCTGGCTGCGCGGACGGCGACGCCTGCACGACGCGCGCCCGCATCTGCTCGCGGCCCGGGACACGTTCCTGCGGCTCGGCGCCGAAGGCCACGCCGAGCAGGCCCGCCGTGGCCTGCCGGTCGGCCTGCGCGCGGCCGGCGAGCCGGAACCCGAGGCGGACGCGTTCGCCGCGCTCACCGCGCAGAAGCAGATGATCGCCCGGATGGCGGCCGCCGGGATGAGCAACCGGCAGATCGCCGAGAAGCTGTTCCTCTCACCCCGCACGGTCGGCTCCCACCTGTACCGGATCTATGCGGAGCTGGGCGTCGGCAGTCGCCACCAGCTCCGCGCCCTGATCGAAAGCTGACGGATGCCGTTCTCACTGCTGATCGGCCGGGATGCCGAGCTGTCCCGGATCAGCCACCTCACGGGCTCGCTGTTCATCTCCGGCCCTCGCGGTGCGGGCAAGTCCGCGCTGCTCGCGGCGGCGGCGGGCGCCGCGCGTGACGCCGGCCGGCGGGTCCTCGTGCTGCGCGGCGGTCCCGGTCCGTGGCCACTGCGGCAGCTGCTGCTCGCCATCCGCCACGATCTCGCCGCCCTGCCGGCGCAGACCGGCGGCCCGGCACTCGCGCTCCTCGGCCTGGAAACGGACCTGCCGCCACCGGATCCGGGCGAACTGCCCGCCGTCGTCCGCTCGGCCGTGACCGCGGTAGCCGCGAAGATCCCGATCCTGATCGTCGCCGACGACGTGCACAACCTGGGCGAGGACGCCCTCGCGGCGCTGCCGGACGATCCGAACGTGGCCGTCCTCGCCGCCGGCCGGACCCCGCCACCGGACGCCCTCGCCGCGCTGCCGCTGCTCACGCTGCCCCCGCTCGGCCCGGAGGACGCGGCCCGGCTGCTCGACGAACGCGACCGCTCCCCCTCGGCGCGCGACCGGGCCACGATCCTGCACCGGTCCGCCGGCAATCCGGCCGCGCTCATCGAGTTCGGCAGCACCGCGTCTCCGGCCGGCGGCCTGCTCGCCGAGTTCACCGACGCCCTGGCCGGGCTCCCGACCCCGGTACGCACCCTGTTGCTCTACGCCGCCGCGGCCGGCTTCCCCACCGACGCTCCCCGCCTGGCCCGGGCAGCCGCGATCACCGAGGAGGTCTGGGAACCGGCCGAGCACGCCGGACTGATCACCCGCTCCGGCGCCCTGATCCGTTTCAGCCATCCGCTCGCCGCTGAGGCCGCTTACCGCTATGCCTCCGCGCATCTGCGACGCCGCGTCCACCACGATCTCGCCGCCGCGTTCGCCGACCGCCCCGAGCACCAGGCGATCCAGCTCGCCGCCGCCGGCTCCGGCCCGGACGAGCAGGTCGCCACCGCGCTGGAGCAGGCCGCCGCGATCTTCCGCCGGCGCGGGCAACGATATGAGGCCACCGCCGCCATGCAGCAGTCCGCCGACCGTTCCCCGTCACCGCAGGCCGCGGCCCGGCGGCTCACCCGGGCCGTCGCCGACGCCCGTGACCTGCGGGACACCGCGTGGACGGCCGAACTGCACGCCCAGGTGTGGCGGCTCACCGACGACCCGGACGTACTCGCCGCCGCGGCCCGCCCGGCCGCCACCGCGATGCACTGGGCCGGCCGGCCGCATGAGGCGTACGGAATCATCATGGCCGCGCTGCGCGCGGGCCCACCGGCGAACCCGGCCGATGTCGCGCGTCTCGCCCTGATCGCCGCCCAGATCGCGTGGGTCACCTGCGACGAGGAGCACCGCCGCGGCCTCACCCAGTTGCTGGCGGCGGCCGGTGACGAACCCGATCGTGCCATCGCCGCCTACGCCCAGCAGGTGATCGACCCGGCCGCGCACACCGCGCGGGAACTGCTCGAAACCGCCGTCGTGCCGGCACCCGGCACCCCTCTGACCTCGGCCGACCGGCAACGGCTCGCCCTGCTCGGCGCGATTGCCGTGGCGGAGGACCGGGTCGCGCTGGCGGCCGGACTGTTACGCAGTTCGTTCGCTGACGACCCGGCCGCGTCGCCGGGCTTCGGGACACTGCCGTCGCTGATCAGCGCCATGATCGACGCCGGCGAGTGGGAGTCGGCCGACTGGTACGCCGAGCCCCGCCAGGCCGTCGGCCTGCCGGCGATGCGGGTCACCCTCGCCGCGCTGCGGGCCCTGCTGCACGCGCTGCGCGGCGACAGCGAGGCAGCGCTGACCATGGCCCGGGAAACCTGGGAACGGCTCGACATCCAGGGCAACCGGGCCTCGCACGTGCGGCTGCTGCGCGCCGCCGGATTGGCCTCGGCGGACGGCGGCGACCAGGAGAACGGTTACCGATATCTGCGGTCGATGTTCGATGTGGACGGGCGGCCGCTGCACCCGTACCTGTCGTCGCGCGGGGTGGCCGAGCTGGCCGTCACGGCGGTCCGCTGCGGTCAGCAGGCCGACGCCCGCACGGTGGTGGCGCGGGTCCGTGAGGCGGCCGGGGCCGAGCCGAGCGCCCGGATGACGATTTTGATCGATCTCAGCGAAGCCGTGCTGTCCGAAAGTGACAGCGAAGAACTGTTCCGGAAAGCCACCGTCGACAGCGAATACCCTTACGAACGGGCGCTCGCGCACCTGCATTACGGCGTCTGGTTACGCCGGCACCGCAGTCCGCGGGAGGCTCGGGTCGTTCTCGCGTACGCGGGAAAGGTCTTTGCGAAACTGGGCGCGAGAGGCGCCGCCGAGCTTGCCGCCCGCGAGATCGCGGTGGGTGCGACCTCGACGGACGACGGCCCGGCGGCGCTGACGCCGCAGGAGAGGCAGGTGGCCGCGCTGGCCGCGCAGGGTTTGAGCAACCGCGCGATCGCCGAGCAGCTGTTCATCTCGGCGCGGACCGTCGGCACCCACCTGTCCCGGGTCTACCGCAAGACCGGAATCAGTCGTCGGCACCAGCTCGGAAACCTGTCGTGACCGAAAGCGCCTCCCGGATGATGTCCGCGACCTCTTTCGGGTGGGAGAGCATCACGAGGTGCGAGGAGTCGATCTCGGTGACCTTCGCGCCGGCCCGCTGGTAACCGAAACGCTCGACGTCCGGATTGATGGTGTGATCCGAACTGGACACGATGCCCCACGACGGTTTGGTCTTCCAGGCCGCGAACGGCGCCGGCTCGCCGAACGCGAACGCGGCGAGCGGACGCTGCGACACCGCGAGAACGCGGGCCAGCGCCGGGTCGACGTCGTGGGCGAAAACGGACGGGAACTTCTCGATGTCGACCGACACGTCAGTGCCGTCGTCCTCGCCCGGTACCGGGAACTTCGTGTAGACCAGCGCCGCCGCGAGGTCCGAGTCGGGGAAGCCGCCCTGCAGCTCGCCGAGGCTCTCACCCTGGGCGAGGGCATAACCGGACAGGTAGACGAGGCCCGCGACGTTCTCCTCGGCACCGGCCACGGTGATCACCGCGCCGCCGTAGGAGTGCCCGACGAGCAGGACCGGGCCGTCGATCTGCCGGACCACCGAGGCGATGTAGGCGGCGTCACCGGTCAGGCTGCGGTTCGGCACGGCCGGGGCGACGACCGTGACGCCGCTGTCGAGCAGTTCCGGGATGAGCTTCGCGTAGCTGGACGCGTCGGCGAACGCGCCGTGCACGAGCACGACGGTGGGAGTGGTCGACATGGGATTTTCCTCCGATTTTTCGTTCCTGTGCTTCCGATCCTTCAGCCTCACGACCGCGCTGCCGTCCGTCAGACGACTGCTCGTTACTCTCTTCCGCAAGATCCACAGCTTTCGGAGGAGCCGGCACGATGTGGCGCAAGCGGCTGATCGAGGAGCACATCCGTCCCGATTTCCGCCGGGCGGTGATATTCGGCCTGGGCGCCCTGGTCGCGCTCATCGTCGGTACGCAGACCGGCACGCCGACGATCCGATACGGATCCGCCCTGCTGGTGGCCCTCTTCGGGATGCTCGCGACCCGGTCGGCCGCCCGTGAGGTGCACCGCATCGCGGTGGCCCGGGCCGGCAACGAGGCCGGCACACCACTGCGGCTGCTGGTGCAGCTGGCCGGATACGTCCTGGTGATCAGCACGGTGTGCGACATGCTCGGCGTCGGCCTGGAACATCTGCTGGTCGGCGGCGCGGTGACCGGCATCATCGTCGGCCTGGCCGCCCAGCCGGTGCTCGGCAACCTCTTCGCCGGGCTGGTCCTGCTCTTCGCCCGGCCCTATGTGCCGGGCCGCCGGATCCGGGTGATGACGGGCGCGCTGAACGGTCCGCACGTCGGCGTGATCGTGTCGGCGGGGCTGCTCTACACGGTGCTGGACACCGACGATGGGCCGCTGAACATCCCGAACTCGCAGCTCATGGCGTCAGCGGTCGGCCCGTTCGACGGAGAGTGGCCCCCGCCTGCGTTTCAGGAGGGCGCTTCCCCAGCCGGCGCCGATCTTGCCGTCGTTGTGGCAGGCGCCTCCGCCGAGAGCACCCGCCGCCATCAGGACACCGACGGTGTGTGAGGGTCATGGTCATGTTCCAAGCTGTGCTCTTCGACTGTGACGGTGTCCTCGTCGATTCCGAGCGGATCACCAACCGTGTGCTCCGCGCGATGCTCCGCGACCTGGGCTGGGAGCTCACCGAATCGGAGGGCTTCACACTCTTCGTCGGCCGCGCCCTCACCGACGAGGCCGGGGTGATCCTCGCCAACACCGGGTTCGTGGTGACCGACGAGTGGATCGGCGAGTTCCGCCGCCGCCGCAACGAGGCCCTCGCCCTCGACCTGGAGGCGATCCCCGGTGCGGTGTCCGCCGTCCACGAGATCAGCCGGATCTTCAACGGTAAGGTGGCCTGCGCGAGCGGTGCCGATCGCCCCAAGATCGATCTTCAGCTGACCAAGGTGGGCCTGGCCGACGCGTTCGCCGGCAAGGTCTTCAGCGGCATGGAGATGCCACGCAGCAAGCCGGCCCCGGACGTCTACCTGGCCGCCGCGGCCGCCCTCGGCGTCGACCCGGCACACACAGCCGTCATCGAGGACACCCCCGCCGGTGTCCGCGCCGGAGTGGCCGCCGGCGCCACGGTGTACGGGTACTGCCCGCCCGACAGCCTCGCCCACCACGAGCCGCAGGCGCTGCTCACGGTCGGCGCCACCCACATCTTCACCAGCATGGACGACCTGCCGAAGCTGCTACAGGCCTGACCTGCCGGTCACGCGAGATCAACAGAACTGCCCAGGCCGCCGCGTCCAGCTCAGCCAGGGACGGCGCAGGACCGGGCGGCAGCCGGCGCGGCGCCGGGCCGGGCGGGAGCCAGGCGGCGCCGGGCCGGGCCGGACAGCGCGGGGACGGGCGGCTCAGGACCGAGCCGGGCGGGGCGGGGCATGGCCGGGCCGGGCCGCGCAGGGCCGGTCCGCGCAGGGCCGGGCCGCGCAGGGCCGGGCCGGGCGGGGCGGGGCATTGCCGGGCCGGGCCGGGCCGGGCCGGGCGGGGCGGGCCGGGCCGGGCGGCGCAGGGCCGGGCCGGGCGGCGCAGGGCCGGGCCGGGCGGCGCAGGGCCGGGCCCGGCGGCGCAGGGCCGGGCCGGCTGGCGCTCACGGCTGCGTGAAGCGCCGCGAGGCAGCTATGGCAGTCAGCCGGCCAAGATCCAGCGTCCCGCACGCGGCTCGCGGACGGGTGGCCTCGACACGAGCAGCGCTGCTGTTGCGTGTCGAGTTCGGGTGCCCGGCGAGGGCTGCCGGGGTGCCACCGTGGATCTTGAGCGATCCTTGACCCTCTGGAGTCTTCTTCTTGAGGGCTGGTGGGGTTGTTGTCGATGCCTTGTTGGGGTGGTTTCGGGTCCCTCGTTGGGGTGGTGGGGTGGGAAGTGGTGGGTGTGAGGGCGTAGAGCGGCAGGTATGGGACGTCGTTTTCGTGGGCCTGAGCAGCCGGTGTCTGAGCAGGTGCGGGGGTGGGCGGATCCGGAGATCTTCCGGTTTCTCGCGTTGGCGCAGCGTGTTGACATGTCGGGGTTCGAGCAGGATTACCGGGCTGATGGGGTGGGCGGGTTGCCGTATGACCCGCGGTTGATGCTGGTCACGGTGTGGTGGTGTTACCGCCGGCAGTGGCGTAGTCCGCAGGACATGGCCCGGGCGTGTCGGGAACAAGCGTCGTTGCGGGTGGTGTGGCAGCGCGAGCAGGTGCCGTCGGCGGCGTGTCTGCGCCGGTTCGTGCAAGGTCATCGCCGGGGCTGGCAGACGGTCGCGGACTCGCTGATCAGGGTCTCTGGTCAGGCGGGACTGGTCGATGTATCGGTGACCGCGACGGATAGCACTCCGGTGATCGCGCCGGCCGCGTTGTCGAAGACGATGACGGCCCCGCTGATCACTACCCGTATCGACGCGGCGCGTCGTGAGCTGGCCGGGTTGCAGCAACGCCGTCAGGACATGCTCGACGATCCTGATCTGGCGAGGTTCCTCGAGCACGGCTACGCAGAGATGATCCGCGCGGAGCAGTTGCTGCTGGTCCGGTTACGGCGTCTGGAACAGGCCGAGGCCGAGGCCCGCGAACGCGGACGGCCGGCGGCCGCACGACATGACGAGCAGATCACCCGTTGGCAGGCCCGCGTCGATCGGCATACCGCTGAACTGGCCGAGATGACCCGCCGCCAGCAGGACAAGTACGACACCTATCAAGCGCGAGCCGCCGCCGGGCAGCCGCCGCGCGGCGGGCCGCCGTGTCTGCCCGAGCAGCACATCCGTATCCGCGGCAAGCAGCAGGCTCTGGCCCGGGCTCGGAGCCGGCTCACTCAAGCCCAGGCCGGCTCCGGTACCGCTCGCGACGGCCCGGCCGCCCGGGCCAACCTCACCGACCGGTCCGCCCGGATCCTGAAAGGCAAAGCGAACACACCCGCCTGGATTCTCGGCTGGCTACTGACCATCACCGTGATCAGCGGACAGTTCATCATCGCCGGGCTGCTGTCGCAACACGGCAACGACGCCCACGGGCTGCTGCCCAACCTCACCGCCGCTGCCGGCACCTGCCGCCAAGCCGGGATCATCGAGCCCTTCGGCCACCACCTCGCCGACGGCGCTTTCCTCGCCCCCGCAGTACCCGCGACCATCACCGGCATCCCACTAACTGGCGTGACCAGCAAAGACAGCGACACCGACCAGCAGCTCTACACCCGCCGCAGCCCGATGATCGAACCCGTCTTCGCGCACCTGCTCCGCACCGACCGGCGCCTACACTCCCGCGGCGACGCCGCCCACACCGAAGTCATCGCCATCACCACCGCCTACAACGCCACCAAATACCTCCGGAAAACCACCCGAACCAAAACTTGACAACCACATCCCAACAAACCAAGAAGAAGACTCCTGGGGGTTGGAAATCGCTCAAGATCGCGCAATGGAGAGGATCGCCAGCGGGCAGGGAGGGGCTCGCGGGCGGCGCGGCGCGGCGGTGCGGCGGTGCGGCGGTGCGGCGGCGCGGCGGTGCGGCGGCGCGGCGGTGCGGCGGCGCGGCGGTGCGGCGGCGCGGCGGTGCGGCGGCGCGGCGGTGCGGCGGCGCGGCGGTGCGGCGGTGCGGCGGCGCGGCGGCGCGGCGGCGCGGGTTATTCGTTGGTTGTGGCGAAGTGGTAGATGGTGGTGGAGGTGTAGGTGCTGCCGGGAAGCAGGGTTGTCGACGGGAATGCGGGGTGGTTCGGGGAGTCCGGGAAGTGCTGGGTCTCCAGGGCGAATCCGTCGCCCTGGCGGTACGCCGCTCCGCCCGCGCCCGCGAAGGTGCCGGTCAGGAAGTTGCCGGAGTAGAACTGGACGCCCGGTTCGGTGGTCAGCACGGTCAGCGTCCGGCCGTGCACGGGCTCGACCACCCGGGCAACCTCGCGCAGCCCTGCGCCTCGGAGCACCCAATTGTGGTCGTATCCACCGCCCAGCAGCAGCTGTTCCTCGTCGCTGCGGATTCGGGCGCCGATGGCGATCGGCTCGCGGAAGTCCATCGCGGTGCCGTCGACCGAGGCGATCTCGCCGGTCGGGATCAGCCCCGCGTCCACCGGCAGGAAGCCGTCGGCGTGGATCTGCATGAGGTGACCGTAGACATCCCCGGAACCGGCGCCGGCCAGGTTGAAGTAGCTGTGGTTCGTCAGGTTCACCACGGTCGGCGCATCCGTGACCGCCTCGTAGTCGATCCGCAGGGCGTTGTCACCTGTCAGCGTGTACGTGACCGTCACCGACAGCTCGCCGGGGTAGCCCTGATCACCATCCGGGCTGACGTGGCTAAGGGCAAAACCACCCTCAACCTCCCGACATTTCCAGATTTGCCGGTCAAATCCGGAAAGTCCACCGTGCAGACTGTTCGGACCGTTGTTGAGCGGCACCGAATAGGTGACCCCGTCCAGCGTGAATTGTCCTTTGGCGATCCGGTTGCCGAACCGGCCGATGATCGCCCCGAAATACGGCCCCGGGTGATCCACGTACCCCTGCACGTCGGCGAACCCCAGCGCGACGTTCGCGAGGACGCCGTCCCGGTCCGGAACCTCGACGGACTGGATGATCCCGCCATATCCGAGGACTTGAACGCGCATTCCATTCGAGTTGGTCAATTCGTACTGGTCGGCCGACATGCCGACGGATCTTACCCAAGCCGCCGGCATCGAGTAACCAGCGCTGTCACAAACCAGCGGGCCACCCTGTCCTAGCTTGCATGAAGATCTCAGTCATCGGTGGCACCGGCCTCATCGGCTCCCAGGTCGTCACGATCCTCCAGGCGCAGGGCCACCAGGCCGTCCCACACTCCACCTCGACCGGACTGAACCTGCTCACCGGCGCGGGCCTGCCGGAAGCACTCGCCGGCGCCGACGTCGTGGTCAACCTGACCAACTCGCCGACCTTCGACGACGCCTCCCCCGCCTTCTTCCGTACGACCATGGAGAACCTGCTCAGTGAGGCGGGCACGGCGCAGGTGGGCCACGCGGTCATCCTGTCGATTGTCGGCGTCGACCAGGTGCCGGACCTCGACTACTACCGCGCCAAGGTCCTCCAGGAGGAGCTCCTCGAAGCGGGCCCGGTGCCGTACTCGATCGTCCGCGCCACCCAGTTCTTCGAGTTCATGGATGCGGTGCTGTCCTGGACCGCCGACGAGAACACGGTCCGTCTGCCGGCCACCCCGATCCAGCCGATCGCCGCAGCGGACGTTGCCCAGGCGGTGGCCGACGTCGCCACCGGCGCACCGCTGAACGGGATCCGCGACATCGCCGGGCCGGAGACGTTCGGCCTTGACGACCTGGGCCGGATCACGCTGGCCGCCCACGGCGACAACCGCACGGTGGTCACCGATCCGGGCGCCGGCATGTTCGCCGCCATGAAGGGCGACGTCCTGATCGCCAAGGAAGGTGCCGTGATCACCCGGACGTCGTACCGCGACTGGCTGACAAAATAGGTCCGGTCGACTCCCGGACCACCAGCTC
This sequence comes from Actinoplanes sp. CA-015351, assembly GCF_050955685.1. Classification (NCBI taxonomy): domain Bacteria; kingdom Bacillati; phylum Actinomycetota; class Actinomycetes; order Micromonosporales; family Micromonosporaceae; genus Actinoplanes; species Actinoplanes sp. CA-015351. Next base: position 2,666,578 of record NZ_CP192102.1, on the reverse strand, counting down.
CGGGGCGAAAACGACGTCCTGAGCCACCCGCACCGGGTTGTTCATCTCGTCCAGGACCAGGCGGACAGCGGCCCGGCCGATCTCGGCGGCCGGCTGGTGCACGCTTGTCAGCCCGACGGCGCAGGCCGCGCTGGCCAGGTCGGTGTCGTCGACCGACCACCGCGAGATCCGCCGGGATCCGCAGGCCCCGGTGCGTCACCGACTGCACGAGACCGGTGGCGATCAGGTCGTTCGCGCAGAACACCGCGCTGGGCCGGTTCTCGGCCGGCAGCGCGGTGAGGCGCTCACCGGCGGCGAGCCCGGCGGCGAAGCCGTCACTCGCGGTGCCGATCCTGGTGAGCCGGGCACCGGCCGCGCCGGTGGCATGGACGGCACCGATGTACCGCTCGTCGTGCCGCCACCCGGCGTACGCGAGATGCTGGTGACCGTTTTCGAGCAGGTGCCGTGCCGCCAGCTCGCCGCCGAGCACGTCGTCGCTGCGTACCGCGCTGCGGCGGCGGCTCGGCACCTCGCGGGCGAGAACGACCACCGGCGTACCCCGCTCCTCGATGACCGCGAGCAGCGGATCGTCGACGTCGTTGGGCGTGATGATCAGCCCGTCGAGCCGGCGTTCGGCAAGGCGGTGCAGCAGCCGGCTCTCCCGGGCATGCCGGCCGATGCCGGTGTTGAACAGCGCCACGTCGGCACCGGCATCGGTGGCTACCTGCTCGGCACCGGCCGCCACCTCGGCGAAGAACGGGTTGCAGAAGTCCAGGACGACCAGCCCGATGGTGCGGCTGCGGCCGACCCGCAGGGCGCGGGCCGCCGCGTCGGCACGTACCCGACGGCTTCCACGGCCTGCCGGACCCGTTCCCGGGTCTCGGCGTTGACCAGGTGCGGCCGGTTCAGCGTGTTGCTGACCATGCCGTCGGAAACGCCGGCCACGTCCCGGATCGTAGCGCGGGCCACCGCCGTCCTCTCCAAAATTCAAGATCCGATCAAAGCGTACGGGGAGACATTCAGAACCGTTGGCGCGGCGGCAACGGCCGCACCGGGTCCTCGGCCGGCCCCGGATGAGCAGCGACCGGTAACCGGGCGCGGCCGGCGCCGAGCTGGGCCAGCCGGGCACCGGCGTGTGCCCGCTGCTCGGAAGCGAGCAGACCGAAACAGATCGCCAGGGCGTAGGCCGTCATGTCCGACTTCTTCGCGGTGCTCCACCGGGCCGTCGATCAAGGCCGGCCTGGACCAGGAGCTGAACCGGCCGATCTACTGCACCCCGGAGCGGATCAAGCAGGACACACGATCACCAGCGGACAGATCGACGCGGCAGGACCGGGGAGAGCACCACGATCGCGGTGATCGGCGCCACCGCGTCGAACACGCCGGACTCGTCCGGGATCAGCGCCGAGGACGCCTGCAGCAGCAACACCGGCGACCGCACCGGCACCGAAACCAGCCAGGTCTATCTGCCCCTCCCGTCGTCGACCGGCGAGCCGGGCAAGCGACTGGTCGGATTCAGTCAGTCGAAGCTGGCACCTGGTGCTTCCAAGACGGTCACCGTAAAGATCCGGGAGAAGTCAGCGGATCACCCGCTGTCCTACTGGGACAGCGGGAGGGACGCGTGGCGCACGGCGGCCGGTAAGTACACGGTGTCGGTCGGCTCGTCGTCCCGGTCGCTGCCGGAGAGAGAGACGATCCGCATCAACTAGCGGGCGCGTCGTAACGGCGACGCACGAAGAGGCCGAGGCGGCCGGCGAACTGCTCGATGGTGCCGGCCGCCGCGTGCCGTGCGTCCCAGACCGCCACGAGGCGGATGCTGAGCCGGCGATCTCCAAGATCGACGGCGAGCGGAACCAGACCGAACCGGGGGTCGTCCGAAGCGATGGCGATCCCCCGGCCGGCCGCCGCGAGGGCTTGGGCCACGGTCCCGTTGGCCGCCTCGATGAAGTTTGAAAAATCCGGCATGGCGCTCTGCAACGCCTGCCGGGCGGTGGTGCTCGGCGGCAGCACGATCAGCGGCTCCCCCAGCAGATCAGCCAGCGCCACCGACCCCCGGCCGGCCCAGCGATGTGATGGCGGGACATAGGCCCACACCGGCAACACCGCCAATGCCAAAGACCGGAACGGATCAGTCGCATGCGCCGTTCCGATGGCAAGGTCCGCTCCGAGCCGGAGCGTTTCCGCCGGAGAGAGACCATCCGCGCCGAGTACGTCGATGTTCGGATCGTCGGCCGCCAGCCCGGCGATGAACGGAGCCACCACGTCGGTAAGCGTGACCGCCGGCGCCCCGATGGTGAGCCGGGCGAGCCGGCCCTGCGCGTGGAAGGCGGCGGCCACCCGCAGCGCGTCAGCCCGGCCGAGCACGTCCCGGGCCAGCGGCAACAGCGTCCGCCCGGCCGCTGACAGCGAGAGCCGCCGCCCGACCAGATCGAACAGGTCGACGCCGAGTTCGCGTTCGAGCTGGCGCAGTTGCCGGGAGAGGGACGGCTGGGTGACGTGCAGCCGACCGGCCGCGCCGCTCACCGTGCCGGCCTCGGCGATCGCCACGAAATAGCGTAGGTGGCGCAGCTCCAAATCTATGCCTCCGAGGCATCTTGATGCAGCTCAACGGGTGTTGGACGAGCATAGGTCAAAACCCCGAGACTTCGTTTGTGAACAAACGCCTTCTCGTCACCGAACTGCCGGGACCGCGCTCCCGCGCCCTCATGGAACGCAAGACCTCGGCGGTCGCCGACGGCGTCGGCACCACGATGCCGGTCTTCGCGGCGCGGGCCGGCGACGGCATCCTCGTTGACGTCGACGGCAACCAGCTGATCGACCTGGGCTCCGGCATCGCCGTGACCAGCGTCGGCGCCAGCGCCCCGCGGGTCGTCGCGGCGGTCACCGAGCAGGTCGCGGCGTTCACGCACACCTGCTTCATGGTCACTCCGTACGACGGATATGTCGCTGTCGCGGAGAAGCTGAACGCGCTCACCCCCGGTGACCACGAGAAGCGGACCGCGCTGTTCAACTCCGGCGCCGAGGCCGTCGAGAATGCCGTGAAGATCGCACGCGCCTACACGCGGCGGGACGCGGTGGTCGTTTTTGATCACGCGTACCACGGGCGGACCAACCTGACGCTGGCGATGACGGCGAAGAACAAGCCGTACAAGCACACGTTCGGGCCGTTCGCGCCGGAGGTCTACCGGGCGCCCGGTTCCTACCCCTACCGGGACGGTCACCTCGATGGTGCCGCAGCCGCCGCGCGGGCCATCGACCAGATCGAGAAGCAGATCGGCGCGGACAACCTGGCCGCCCTGGTGATCGAGCCGATTCAGGGTGAGGGCGGCTTCATCGAGCCGGCGCCGGGCTTCCTTCCGGCGCTCGCCGCGTGGTGCCGGGCCAGCGGTGTCGTCTTCGTCGCCGACGAGGTGCAGACCGGCTTCGCCCGCACCGGTGATCTGTTCGCCAGTGAGCACGAGAACGTCGTACCCGATCTGATCGTGACCGCGAAGGGCATCGCCGGCGGCCTTCCGCTCTCCGCCGTCACCGGCCGCGCCGAGATCATGAACGCCGCGCACGAGGGTGGCCTGGGTGGCACCTACGGCGGCAACCCGATCGCCTGCGCCGCGGCTCTGGCCGCGATCGAGACGATCGAGGAAGAAGGCCTGGTCGCCCGGGCGGCGAAGATCGAAAACCTGATCAAGGAGCGCCTGTCGCGCTTGGCGGCCCAAGACGTCCGATTGGGAGATGTACGCGGACGCGGCGCCATGATCGCTGTCGAGCTGGTACGCCCCGGCGGCAACGAGCCCGATCCTCGCCTGGCCCGCGACGTCGCCCGTTTCGCACACCAGCACGGCGTGATCGTGCTGACCTGCGGGACCTACGGCAACGTGCTGCGGTTCCTGCCCCCGCTCACGATCAGCGACGACCTGCTGAACGACGCGTTCGACGTTCTGGCCGAGGCCCTGGAGGCGCACCGATGAGCACGTTCCCGGTCATCGACCCGGCCACCCTGGAAACCATCGCCGACCTGCCCGACCAGGGACTCGACGAGGCACGGCAGGCGGTCGACGCCGCCGCCGGCGCGTTCCGCGGCTGGTCGCGGACCGCTCCCCGGCGCCGTTCGGAGATCCTGCACCACACGTTCGAGCTGATGCTGCGCGACCGCGACGAGCTCGCCCAGCTGATCAGCCGGGAGAACGGCAAGTCCCTGGTCGACGCGGCCGGCGAGGTCACCTACGCGGCCGAGTTCTTCCGCTGGTTCGCCGAGGAGGCGGTACGCCCCGGCGGCGACTACGGCGAAGCCCCCGCCGGTGGCTCACGCACCCTGGTGAGCCACGGCCCGGTGGGTGTGGCCGCACTGGTCACGCCGTGGAACTTCCCGGCCGCGATGATCACCCGCAAGATCGGCCCGGCGCTCGCCGCCGGTTGCACCGCCGTGGTGAAGCCGGCCGCCGAGACCCCGCTGACCGCGCTCGCGATCAACCGGCTGCTCACCGAGGCCGGCCTGCCGGACGGCGTGGTCACCGTGGTCACCACCACCGACGCGCCCGGCGTGGTCGGCGCGTGGCTCGCCGACCAGCGAGTCCGCAAGATCTCCTTCACCGGCAGCACCGGGATCGGCCGGGTGCTGCTGCGCCAGGCCGCCGACCGGGTGGTCAACTCCTCGATGGAGCTCGGCGGGAACGCGCCGTTCATCGTCACCGAGGACGCCGACCTGGACGCCGCCGTGGCCGGCGCGATGATCGCCAAGTTCCGCAACGGCGGGCAGGCCTGCACCGCGGCGAACCGGTTCTTCGTGCACGCCGCCGTCGCCGACGAATTTCTCGCGAAGTTCGGTACGGCAGTGGAGAAGCTGACGGTCGGCGCAGCCGCGGACGGCTCCGCCATCGGCCCACTGATCAGCGAGAACGCGGTGCGCCGGGTTACCCGTACGGTCGAGAAGCTGATCGAAGCCGGCGCCCGGATCACGCACCGCGCCCACGTCCCGGAGGCCGCCGGGCACTTCTATCCGCCGACCGTCCTGGTGGACGCGCCGAACCTGCCGGAGGAGATCTTCGGCCCGGTCGCGCCGATCACCACCTGGACCGACGAGGACGCGCTGATCGAGCAGGTGAACGCGACCGAGTACGGGCTGGCCGCCTACGTCTTCGCCGGCGACCTGGCCCGCGCCATCCGTCTCGGTGAGTCGATCGAGGCGGGCATGATCGGCATCAACCGCGGGCTGGTCTCCGACCCGTCGGCGCCGTTCGGCGGGATGAAGCAGAGCGGGCTCGGTCGTGAAGGCGCGCGTGACGGGCTGCGCGAATTCCAGGAGACGCGGTACCTGAGCGTGGATTGGCCCTCTTGAGCCGGGACTACCCGACTGCAACCGCAATGCCATCAACTGGAATCTGTTAACCGTGCGCGGGTCGCCGATAAGAGTCCGACCGAATGATTTGGACTCGACGGAAGGCCTCGATCTCCTGATGACCCGCGCACGGCTTGGCGCCACCATTCTGGTTTCGACGACGCTTATGCTCGGCAGTGTGTTCGCCGCGTCGCCCGCGCAGGCCGCCGCGCCCACCCTCGCCGGCCGGATGGCCTCGGTGCAGTCGGCGAAAAGCATCAACTACTACCCGTCGGACGCGGGCTGGTCGGCGATGTGGACCAACTTCGACGCGACCAAAATCGACAAGGACCTGGCGAAGGCCGCCGCGCTCGGCGCCGACAACGTCCGCGTCATCGTCTTCCCGGAGACGTTCGGGTACCCGAAGCCGTCGTCGGCCTACACCGAGCGGCTGCGCAAGTTCCTCAGCATCGCCGCCTCGCACGGCCTCACCGTGAAGATGACCCTGTTCGACTGGTGGGCCGGTTACGGCGACGTCGCGAACAGCATCAGCTGGGCGAAGACGGTCCTCGCGCCGTACGCGAACGACCCGCAGGTCATCGCCGTCGAGCTGAAGAACGAGTTCCAGCCCTCCGACGCGGCCGCGGTCACCTGGGTCCGCAAGGTCATCCCGGCGATCCGGGCCGCCGCGCCCGCCATGCCGCTGACCCTCTCGGTCGACGGCAGCACCGGCGCCGCCGGCATGGCGAAGATCAAGTCGTCGCTGACCTCGACGCCGCTCGACTACTACGACTTCCACTTCTACGGGAACTCGGAGCGGTCCCTCTCCGAGATCCGCAAAGCGAAGGCCGCCGTCTCCCCCGCACCCGTGGTGATCGGTGAGACCGGTGTCAGCAGCGTCGGCGGCGCCGAAGGTGAACAGGCCGCGTACTTCGCCCGGGTCTTCCGCGCCGCCAAGGAGGCCGGGGTCGGCTCGGTCGCTCCGTGGACGCTCAACGACTTCTCGGACACCGCGATCCCGAGTCACTCCAACGTGTCGACGATCCCGGCCCAGTACAAGTTCGGCCTTTACCGGGCTGACGGCACCGCGAAGCTCGCCGCTGACGTGGTCCGTACCGCCTGGACGACCGGGACCACCCCGAACAGTTTCCTGAACCTGGGCTTCGAGTCCTCGGTCGCCAACTCGCCGTGGCGCGACAACCTCCCGCAGGCCGGCACTGCCGAGATCACCACCGACATGCCGCGCAACGGGAAGTACTCGGCGCGGTTCTCCGACACCACGCGTACGGCGGCCGGCCTGCCGTCGCTGGTCACCTCGCCGATCACGCCGGTGCAGGCCGGTTACAAATGGCGGGCCGAGGCGTACGCCCGGGGTGTGAACGCGACCGGTACCACCGAGATCGCGCTGAGCTGGTTCGACGCCGAGGGCAAGTGGCTGAGCCAGACCACCTCGAACCGCCTGCCGGCCGGCAACACCAGCTGGACGAAGCTGGTGGTGGACACGGTGGCGCCGGCGAACGCGGCCGCCGTGCAGCTGCACCTGAAGTCCGGAGACAACACCGGAACCGTGTGGTTCGACGACGTGGCGGTCAGCTGACGTCCCGGCGGGGCTTTCAGCTGATGCCGACCGTGGCGCTTTCCGCCGCGACCGTGCGGGTCCAGGACACCAGGTGGTGCAGTGGCTGCGGCAGGTTGCGGCGGAACTGGTCGGACAGCCGGGCCCGGTCCCGCGGGTTCAGCGTGTCGAAGACGAGCTGGTCCAGGCCGGTCGCGAGGAAGAGCCCGGCCAGCATCAGGTCGGGTATCTCCAGCGACTCGTTGTAGGAGAGCCGGGTACGGATCCGGATGGCCGGCTGCCCGGGGCTGAGCGGGTCCGCGAAGACCAGTGACGTGTTCGTGCTGAGCAGCCGCCGTTTGGTCTCCCGGCGCAGCACCCCCGCGGCCGTCAACCGGTGCTCGATCAGGCCGGTGGCGAGCCCGGTGGAGAGGTGCATGATCCACTGCCGGAGGCCGTGCGGCCCGGGTGACTCCACGAGCCTGCGCAGGACCGCCGCGGTCGCCGCGTCGGTGGTGGGCTGCGCGTCGATCACCTGCAGAGAGCTTTCGCTGGTGAGCTGGATGCGGCGCCAGAACATCAGCTCACCGAGAAGCGCGGCGCCGAGACCGATCCCGAGCACGTGCCCCGAGACCAGCATCCGGCCACCGATGCCGTCGTGCGCGGCCAGGTAGAGGTCGTCGGCGGGCGGTAGCTGCTGTGGCGATGTCATGGCGTTCAGCCCTTGGGTCGACAGCGAGGGTTGAACGGTATCGGCGCAGGGTGTCCACCAGGTTAAGACCCCGCGATGTGGCAGCATCACGGATCGTGACGCCTCCCGTATTCCGTTCCGACGTGACGGTCACCCTGGTCCGCAGCGCGGCCGGTGACGCCGACGTGCTCTTCGCGGCCCGGGTCTCGACGGCCGGCGAGGCCTCGATCGAGGAACTCGACCGGGACCCGGAGAAGTCGACCGGCCTGATCAACTACCTGATGCGTGACCGGCACGGCACGCCGTTCGAGCACAACTCGATGACCTTCCTGGTCCAGGCTCCGATCTTCGTTTTCCGCGAGTTCCACCGGCACCGGGCCGGCTGGTCGTACAACGAGGAGAGCGGCCGGTACCGCGAGCTGGAGCCGGTCTTCTACACCCCGGCGCCGGACCGGGCGCTCGTGCAACACGGACGCCCCGGCAAGTACGAGTTCAGCGACGGCACAGCCGAGCAGCATGCCGGTGCCGTGCAGGCGATGGAGTCCGCGTATCGGCAGTCCTACGACGCCTACCAGGACATGCTTGCCGCCGGCATCGCCCGCGAGGTGGCCCGCGCGGTCCTCCCGGTCGGCCTCTTCTCCTCGATGTACGCGACGTGCAACGCCCGCTCGCTGATGCACTTCCTGTCCCTGCGCACGAAGCGGGAGAACGCGAAGGTCCCGTCCTTCCCCCAGCGCGAGATCGAAATGGTCGCCGAACGCATGGAAGCCGAGTGGGCAGCCCTGATGCCGCTGACCCACGCCGCCTTCGAGAAGCACGGCCGCGTCGCCCCCTGACCCGGCGAGCGCCCGCTCACAGGCCGCGGTCCTTACCCTCCCGCCACGCGATGACATCAAAGATCCGAAGCGGTGACACCTGCTCGGGCAGGCCGGCCTTCGCATGCAGGCCAATCAATCGACGTTGCAGAGATCGATCGTCTTCTTGAAGCTTCGCGCGCAACGGTTCCCACTGGTGTTTACGAGCACCGGTCACCTCGGCGACCACGCGGTCCCAGATCGGCCGCAAGCGTGGCCGTTTCCGTGCGATCAACTTCGTCGCGATGGTGGTGTCAATGCCGTCGATCGTGCGCAGAGCCGCTTGGAGACGCCAGCCGGGCCACTTGTCGTCGGTGAGTGGTTCGGCCTCGTCCACCAGATCACGGTCCGGGCCGATCGCACCGAGAAGCTCCGCGAATTCGTCCGCACGGTCACGTAACAGCACGACCGCTGCCGCGCCGGGCACGCGGACCGACAACAGACTGACCGCCACCAGGTCGTCGGCGACGAACCGGTCCGCATCCGCCAATCGCGTACCCGTGCTGTCCCAGTCATCGAAGGCTGCGCCAATGGCCGCGCCGGCGCCGGTGACCGGGTCGCCGTAGTAACGACGCAGCAGCCTGAGCGCAGCTTCGTCGTCAGGGTTGCGGAGGGCCTCAGGCAGGGTGAACGTCATGATCACATAGTGCCCATCGCCCGCGGCTTGATCAATAAGATCGCCCCGGGCGTGGGAACCTGCTGCGGCGCGACGGGGTCGGGTCGTGGAGCCAGGCGGGCGGCGAGGCGAGGACGGGGGCACACGCAGCGGGGCTGGCAGCGGTGATCAGGGACCACCGAACGCATGCGTGTGCTCGCGTCTCGACCCTGGCGTGGATGAGGTCGCACGTCGCCGTTACGTGCGACCTCATCCACGCGGACCACGCCTTACATGTGCCTTCGTCCACGTGAACCGCGTCATTGCGAGTGCTCCCCGCCGACCACCACGACCAGCCGATGCCACGCCACCGCCACCGCCGCCACCGCCACCGCCACCGCCACTATCGGGGTCGGGGATAGAGGAGATAGGGCTGCCTTCGCTTGGTGAAAGCGGCCAGGTCGTCCTGCCACGAGGCCACGATGTCGGTCACCGAGGCGGCTGCGTCGATCATGGTGCGGGCGACGTCGGAGCCGAACAGCAGGTCGGCGAAGGGTGGGCGGCCCGGGTTGTCGTCACGCCAGGCGAAACCGGGCAGCTTGCGGGCCTCCACCAGCATCGCCACGGCGGTTCGGATGGGGTCGAAAGCGGACGCGTCTGTCACCTTCAGCTCGATGCCGCCGCAGAGCTGTTCGGTGAACTTGCTGGTGACCGGCACGAAGTAGGCCTCGCGCAGCGCCACGCCGGGCAACGCGTGTGCCGCCACCTTGTCCCGCCAGCGGTAATCCAGCGACGGGCTGCCGGAGATCTCGAACGGACGGGTGGTGCCGCGGCCCTCGGAGATCGACGCGACCCCTTCGAACAGGCACGTTCCTGGATAGACAGCCGCCGTGTCCGGCGTCGGCATGTTCGGGCTGGGCATCACCCAGGGCACGTCGGTGTCCGCGGCGAACAGGCCGCCGTGCCAGCCTTCGCAGGCCACCACTTCGAGGCGGGCCGGCGTGGTCAGAAACTCGCCGTTGTAGAACCGGGCCAGCTCCCCCACCGTCATGCCGTGCTGCTGGACGATCTCTTTCAGTCCGACGCCGGACGTGAAGCCAGGTTTCAGCATCGGCCCGAACGCCCGGCCGCCGATCGGATTCGGACGGTCCAGCACGACGTAGCGCAGGCCGAGCCGGGCCGCCGCGACCATCGAGTCGTACAACGTCCAGATGTAGGTGTAGAACCGGGCGCCCACATCCTGGATGTCGAAGACCACGGTCCGGACACCGGCCTCGGTGAACAGAGCGGCCCATTGATCATGGGTGACCCGGTAGGCGTCGTACACCTTCAGCCCGGTCCGGGCATCCATCCCGGAATCCCCACCGACGCGCGTCGACCCTCGGAACCCGTGCTCCGGCCCGAAGATCCCGCCGATTCGCACACCGGCCGCGTGCATCCGGTCCACGAGGTGCCGGTATTCGCGGTCGACAGCCGTCAGGTTGGAGACCACTCCGACGGTCTCGCCGCGCAATCGCGCCCAGTCCTCCGCCGCCAGCTGATCCAAACCGGTCCGTACCGCGGCCCGCCCGTTCCTGGGCGCGGCACCAGCCGGCTGAGCATTTGCCAGAGCGGCGCCGGCTACGCCGGCAGCAGCGATGAGGGTCCGGCGACGCATTCTTCTTCCGCCTGTTCTCCGGGTACGGGTACCGAACTAATACCGGCCCGAAGTCCCGTAGCGGGTCGTTTCCTCCCCCGATTCCCGCCGCCGAAGGACTGACTTTTCTTGGCTTTCCTGATGCGCCACCCGATCGATCGGCCGGCCCTACGCTGAGCCCAACCGATGTTTGGAATCGCCATTTCTGGACACAGCTGGAGGAGAAATGAAACGGATTCTGTCCGTCGCAGCGGTCACTGCCGGGCTGGCCGTCACCTTCTCGGCGACACCGGCGACCGCAGCTCCGAGCCCGGACTTCTGCACGGAGAATCCGAGTTCCGAGTTCTGTACGCCGGCGAAAATCGAACTGTGTTCCGCCTATCCTGGAGGTTCCTACTGTCCACCGGAGACCCCGGCTCAGGAACCGACGCAGCCGGGGCCGGTGAAAGTTACCAAGGGCTCCGGCGACCAACTTCAGGATTGGTTCACCAATTGGACCAAGACCGGCGAGCTCCCGAACGCGGAGGAAATCGTCGCCGACGAGTCATGGCCGGTTCCCGACGTGCCGGTCATCGGACGCCCGGTGAATCCGCCGAGCGAAGCCGACGGCGAGGACAGCACGCCCGAGGACAAACAGGCTGACTGCGCTGACGACGAACGCATGTGGTGGAAGTGCGCCGACATGAACAAGGACACCACCTGGCGCGGCTTGCTCGACAAGTTCCTGCCGGACGATCGCACCGACCGATAGACCGGCGGCAAGGGCCGGGCCGCGAGGGCCCGGCCCTTGCCGGGGATCAGCTCAGGCCGTAGGCGCGGATCACGGTCTGGGTGACCGTGTTGCCGGCCGTGTCCGATGCGGAGACCCGCAGCGAGACGAAGCCCTTGCCCTTGGGGTGCTGGACGGTCGCGAGGCGCTTGTCGCCGGACCCGCGCAACCCGGCCTTCTGCCAGGTCTTGCCGTCGTTGTAGGAAACCTCGGCCTGCACCGACTTGACCTTGCCGACCTTGACGCCCGGCTGGTGCTCGACGATGACCGGGATCTCGAACTTCTTGCCGGCCGGCGCCGCGTTCTTCGCGTTGACGGCGGGTGCGAAGCGGACCGTGTGCAGCGGGAGCCGCTCGAAGTTCTCGTAAAGCTCGCCGTCCACGTGCCCGGACTTGAAGGTCCACACGCCGCTCACCTCGGTGGAGAGGGTGTGCGGCGCGCCGCGCTTGGCCGCTTGCTCCAGACGGTACGTGGCCCGGCCCGGCGGCACCTCGAACTCGGTGCCCTCGCCGACCAGGGTCGAGCCCCGGTACAGCTTCGACGTGAACTCCGACGTGTACGCGAAACCGGGGTGCCCGGCACCGTCACCGTGCAACGGCACGTTGGCGATGATCACGTCACTGGTACGCGTCACCCAGTACGGCGCGTACGGCGGCTGGGTGACGTTCGGGCCGACCACGGCCCGGTTCCACTGCTGCTGGTACGTGCGACCGGCCTTGTACTTCTGGGGAGCGCTGATCGCCTCGTCGAGCCAGTCGGACCAGCCCTCCTCGTTCACCGGCAGCTGCTGGTGGAACTCGCCCGACCAGTCGACGCCCGGGTTCACGTACTCGGTGCGCTGGAACGGCAGGCTGAACGGGATGAACGTGGTCCAGCCGCCGCTGTTCTCCGAGTACCGTGCCGAGTTGCCCTTCACACCGTCGACGCCGGTGGCCTCGACGCCGTACGACGCCTTGATGGCCGCCAGGTCACGGAGCTTGGGTTCCTTGGTCAGCCCGTTGAACATCCGGCCTTCGTTGAAGTACGCGAGGTCGGTGGTGTACGGGCTGTTGCGGACGGTTCCCTCGGCATCCAGCGCTGCGAACGACGCGTTGACCGAGGCGACGAAGAACGGCTTGGACACCTTCGACAGCGGAGCAGCGAAGAGCGAGCTGAAGGTGTCACCCAGCAGGCTGGCGCCGTAACCGCCGCCGTCGTCGGTGGACCACTCGGCGTTCAGGGCGGCCAGCACCGTGGCGGCGTTCTTCTGCGGCGGAGTCACCTTGATCGGCTTCGCCTTGCGGGCGTCGACCGTGAGAGTCTTGGCCTTGTCCACGACCAGCTCGGTCTCGGTCAGCATCGAGGTCGACTCCTCGCCCTGGGGGACCCAGGAGAAGGTGCCGTACCGGCCCTTCGGGACGCGGACCGTGCCCGAGCCGAAGACGTCGATCGAGGCGAAGTTGTCCAGGCCGACCAGCACCGTGAGGGAGTCCTCGTTCGGCTGGCCGTCACGACCGGTGACGTTCACCGTGACGTCGTAACTCTCCACCTCGTTGACGACACCGAGGGCGGTGCTCACGCGTACCCCGGAAGCGGCGACGGCCGTGAGGTAACCGCCCAGCTCGCCCTCCGGAAGGGTTGCGCTGGTGGTGGCGGTGACCGTGGTCGACGCGGTGCCACCGGCCGGAACCGTCAGGCTGCTCGCGGCAACCGTGAACGGCGCGCCCGAGACGGTCAGCGCGAGGGTGACCGGCGCGGTGCCGACGTTACGGTAGGTAGCGGTACGCGTGATCGGCTGATCGTCGTCGTGCGGCCACGCCTGTACACCGAAGCTGAGGCTGCCCTCGTCGACAGTGACCGTCTGGGTGATCTGGCGGGCCACGTCGACCCGCCCGGCGCCCTGGTCGTAGGCGTTGGTGTCCGCGGTCGGCTTGGCCGAGGCGATCAGCGTGTTCTTGCGCAGCGACGACGACCAGTCCGGGTGCTGCTGGACCAGCAGCGCGGCAGCGCCGGCGACGTGCGGCGTCGCCATCGACGTGCCGGAGAGGGCGACGTAACCGTCCTCGGCCGGGTCGCCGATCTCGCCGTTGACGGCCTTCGCCGCGACGATGTCCACGCCCGGCGCGGTGATGTCCGGCTTGAGCGCGCCGTCACCGGTACGCGGGCCCTTGCTGGAGAAGTCGGCGACCTGGTCCTCACGGTCGACGGCGCCGACCGACAGGGCCGCGTCGGCGGACGACGGCGAACCGATGGTCCCCCGGTCGTACGCGTTACCGGCCGCGATCACGAAGAGCGTGTTCTTCTGCGCGGTCAGATCCTCAACGGCCTGCTCCAGAGGGTCGACCTCCGGGGTGTCGCCGCCACCGAGGCTGAGGTTGACCACGGGCGCCCGGTCGGCCGCCCAGATCATGCCGGCCAGGATCGCCGACTCCTCACACCCGAACGTCTCGCAGACCTTGCCGATCGCGAGCTTCGCGCCCGGAGCAACACCCTTGTACTTGCCACCGGACGCGGCACCGGTGCCGGCGATCGTCGAGGCGACGTGGGTGCCGTGGCCGACGATGTCGTCGGTGCTCGGCTCGGTGGTGAAGTTCTCCGACGCGGCGATCTGGCCGGACAGGTCCGGGTGGGTCGCGTCGATGCCGGTGTCCAGCACCGCCACTGTCACGCCGGTGCCGTCGAACCCTGCCTGGTACGCGGCCGGCGCGCCGATCTGCGCCACGCTGCGATCCAGGCTGACCTGACGACGCCCGTCCAGCCAGACCTTCGAGACGCCGGCACGCAGGGTGCGGGCGGTCTCCGGGCCGGCGGTGATCGACGACCAGATGCTCGCGCGGCCTTCGACATCCGCCCGGACCGCGAGGGTGTCCAGCGCCGACAGATCGCGAGTGACCCGCGCGTCCCCAGCGGTCAGCGCGGAACGGGCTCGCGACGCGCCGGCGTCGGGGTACGTGACGAGCAGGGGCAGTTCGCCGCCACTCTTGAGCGCCGCCAGCCCGGTGACGTCGAAGAGCCGCTTGTCCAGGCGGCCGGCCTTCAGCAGGCCCTGTGCGTCGGACGGGATGACGTAGCGGTGCCCGGCGTCGAGGTAGCTCGCGAAGGTGATCTTCTCGCGGCCCGGGCCGGGGTGGACCGAGGCGATCTTGCCGTTCACGGTGACGCGGTCACCGGTGATCAGGGCGACGGCCTTCTGCCCTGATTTTTCCAGCTGTAACGGTTTTTCGGCTGCTGCCGCTGGGGCTGACAACAGCCCCAAAGCCAGGAGAGAACTGGTCATCAATGCGGGCAGTCTTCGATGCATGCGATGCCTCCCGTGCCGGGACGGTCCCGGTTCGCGATCGACGATCGCAGATGCATGCAATACATGACCGTCGACGTCTTCCGCGTCGGGCCTTCCCATACGGGCGAAATCGTCTAGTCTCCCGGCGGGAGCAGGAACGCGGGGAAGGGCTCATGACCATTACGAACGTGACTCCGGCCGATGTCGGCGCCGAGCCCGCGGCGAAGGGCTGGCGGACGGCGGTCCGGGACGCGATCCCGGCCATCGGCGTCTACATCTTCCTGCGTCTGCTCAGCCTGGAGTTCATGGCGATCCTGGCCCGGTACGCGTACGCCCAGGACCCCGCCAAGCAGGTGTACCCGGACGGCTCGACCAACCAGTGGCGTGGTTACACCTCGTCGATGGACGCGCTGTTCTCCTGGGACGCCCGGTGGTACATGCTGATCGCCGGCCAGGGTGTCGAAGGCCCGGTCGGCGCGGTGGACGAGAACGGCGTGCCGTACCTGAACCGCCTGATGTTCTTCCCGCTGTACCCGTGGCTGGCCCGGCCGTTCGCGGCCCTGCCGTTCATCTCACCGATGACGGCCTGCCTGATCGTCTCGGCGATCTCGGCCGTGGCCGCGGCGTGGGGCCTCTATCTGATCGGCCGGCACGTCCACGACCATCGGGTCGGGATCATGCTGGTCGCCGCCTGGGCGGTCGCGCCCGCCGCACTCACTCAGAACGGCGGGTTCAGCGAGTCGCTGTTCACCGCGCTCTCCGCCTGGGCGCTCTATGCCGTGCTCAAACAGCGCTGGCTGCTCGCCGGACTGCTCGCCGGGCTGAGCGGCCTGAGCCGCCCGACCGCGGCCGCATTGATCGGCGTGGTCGGTCTGGCCGCCCTCATCGCCGCGATCCAGCGCAAGGACGGCTGGCGGCCGTACGCGGCGATGCTGATCGCCCCGGCCGGTCTGCTCGCCTACGTGGGTTACGCCGGGAGCAAGGTCGGCGGCATCAGCAAGTACTTCGAGGTGCACAGCAACACGTTCGGCGCCTGGTGGGATTACGGCGAGTCGACCACCAAGCTGGTCTGGGACGTGATGCTCGGCAACAGCGAGGACGCCACCAAGCCGATCCGGGTGCTGAACGTGCTGGTGCTGTTCGGGTTCATCCTGCTGATGGTCATGCTGATCGCGAACAAGGCGCCCTGGGTGCTCTCGGTCTACGCGGTGGCCACGTTCGTGCTCGCGGTCGGCTCGCACGCGCACATCTCGATGATGAGCCGGCACCTGCTGCCCGCTTTCACGGTGCTGCTGGTGCCGGCTCTGGCGATGTCCAGGATGTCGAACCGCAATGCCGGGATCCTGCTGGTGACGCTCGGGATCCTCTCCGGCTGGTACGCCGGATGGCTCCCGTTCATCAGCGGCCAGGCGATCTGAGAGCTGACCAGAGACCTGGTGGGGTGATGGATACTCGACGCAGCGACGACGTCGAGCAGGAGGGGACCGCGGGGTGGTGGCGTCCGGCAACAGCTCCGGCGACGGCGAGGACTGGGCGCGCACGCTGCACGCCATGTGGACCTCGGTAGCCATGATCGGCGTCCGGGACGAGCTGGCCGGACTCGTGCTCCCACCGCTGCTCGACCAGCCCGGGGTCACCGGTGTCTGGGGGCTTCGGCACGGACCCGACGGGGCCGTTGTCGCGTACCGCTGGGCCGGGATTGATCTTGAGGGTGAGTGGCGCGAGGTCGCGAGGCGCCTCGGCGCATCGTGCGGCACCGAGATCGCGGCGGACGCGGATCTGCGCGCGCTCGGCGTGACCCGGGTGCTGAAGGCGCACCTCGATGCCGGCGGTGAGCCGTCCGGGACGTTCATGCTGCTCATCGACGACACCGCGGACACCACACTGCTCGCCGGACGGCTCGCGCAGGTCGTCGACGTGACCCGGGAGGCGCTGCGCCGGCTCGCCGCTGGGCGGCTGAAACAGCAGCAGCACATCCGGGACGCGCTGCTCGCCGAGGCGTCGCTGCAGATGGACGCGGTCCTCGACACCACACAGACGATGAACCGGATCCCCCGGATGGCGGTCCCGGCGATCGCCGAGGGCTGCCTCGTGTACGTCTACGACGGCGGCAAACCGGTGCTGCGCAGCTCGGTGCACGTCGACATGCGGCGGCTGTCCGCGATGCTTGCCGACCCGGCCACGGTGGACCGGCTCTCGGCCCTCGCGCTGGAGGCCGCCTCCGGCAGCCCGGACTTCGACGCCCGGGTGATGAACCCGCAGGTGCTGCGTGCCCGTGGCCGGGTGATCGGTGTGCTGATCTTCCTGTTCGACAGGGAGCCGGACCGGATCCCGCCTGTCGCGTTCCTGCGCGACATCGCGGACCGGGCCGCTCTCGCGATCGACAACAGCACACTGTACGAGCAGCGGCGCGACGAGATCATGACCCTGCAGCGCCACCTGCTGCCGTCCCGCCTGCCGTCCGTCGAGGGCCTGTCGATCGCCGCGTCCTACGCCGTCGGCGACCAGCATCTGGAGGTCGGCGGCGACTTCTACGACGTGGTGGTCCGCGACGACGGCACGGTGGCCGCGCTGATCGGTGACGTCTGCGGCCGTGGGGTGGACGCGGCGGCGCTGACCGGGATGGCCCGGCACACCCTGGCTGCCCTGGTCGACGAACGGCTTCCGGCGTCGCGGGCGATGAGCCGCCTCAACGCCCGGCTGCGGCTCGACGGCTCCTGGCGGTTCGTCACGGCCGGCGTCGCCATGCTGCGCCCGGCCGGTTCATCCGGTGTTCGCGGCTCCGGAGGGTCGGGGAACTTCGACGTGCAGTGGCTGTCCGCCGGGCATCCGGCCCCGATCCTGCTGCGGCGCGACGCCCCGCCACGACGCGGCCGGGGCGGTGGCGTGCCGCTCGGCATCCTGCCGGAGCCGCGATTCGGCAGGTCCCGGGTACGCCTGACGCCCGGCGACACCCTGGTGATCTTCACGGACGGGCTGACCGAGAGCCGGGACCCGCAGGGCCGGATGTTCGAGGACAACGCCCTCACCGAGACCCTCGACAAGCTCCGCGACGCGCCCGTGGAGACCCTCGTCAACGAGCTGAGCAGGGCGGCGGCCGCTTTCGGCGACGCGCGCGCCGACGACATCGCCGTGCTGGCCATCCGGGTGGAGCTGCCGTGACCGATCTGTTCGTGGTGGAGGACTCACCGGAGGACGCCGAGGCGATCGCCCGAGCGATCGGCAGGTCACATCCCGGGGTACGCATGGAGTTCTTCCGCTCCGGCAGCGAGGTGCTTCCCCGGCTCACCGAACCCGGTGCGGACCTGCCCGGCATGGTCCTGCTCGACCTCAACATGCCCGGGGAGAGCGGACTCGACGTGGTCCGGCACGTCCGGGCGCTGCCGCACCTGGCCGGGCTCACCCTCGTGGTGTTCACCTCGTCGGAGGAGCAGGCCGAGGCGGACGCCTGTTACGCGGCCGGCGCCGACAGCTACATCTACAAGCCGCTCAACTTCGCGCTGTTCCAGAGCGTGCTGAGCCGGACCCTGGATTACTGGGGGTCGCGCCGTTCCGGGAACGTCGCTCGCACCGTCGTGCCGCCGCCCGGGGAGTCCTCGGCCCAGACCTGACCGCCGTGCCGCTCCACGATCCGGCGCACGATCGCCAGGCCGGCGCCCGAGCCGTCCTGCGGCCCGGTCGGCGGATGCAGCCGGCGGAACAGCTGGAACGCCTGTTCGCGCAGGTGGGCGGGCATGCCGATGCCGTTGTCCCGGACGAAGAACCCGTCGTCGACGCCGATCTCGACCCGGCGCGGCGGTTCCTGCTGGGCGTACTTCGCCGCGTTGACCAGCAGGTTGATCAGCACCTGGTCGAACATCATCGGGTCGGCGTGCACGGTGACGGCCGGGTCCGGCAGGATCACCTCGACGTCGACCTCGCGCAGCCTCGGCCCGGCCACCTCCAAGGCGCGCAGTGCGGCGTCGCGCAGCCCGACCGTTTCGCTCTGCACCTCGGTGCGGCCCAGCCGTGAGTAGTAAAGCAACGCGTTGAGCAGCTCGTCCATCCGCTCGGCCAGCCGCTGGATGGACTCCAGGCGGCGGGTTGTCACCTCGTCCATGCCCTCGGCGTCCTCGACGATGAAGGTCGCCGTGTTGGCGATGCCGCGCAACGGCTCCTTCAGGTCGTGGGCCGCCGCGTGCGCGAACGAGTCCAGGTCGACGTTGCTGCGGGACAGCTCGGTGTTCAGCGCCGACAGCCGGCGCGCGTTCGCCAGGACCGAGGCCATCATCGCCCGGCCCAGCTCGGCCGCCATCACGAGATCGGTCGTCGACCAGGGCATGCTGTGGCCGCGTACCGACGCCAGGAACACCGCGGTCGAGCCGCGCGGGGTCAGGCGGCGGCCGTGCGGGCCCACCGTGATCGGCCGGCTCGGGTCGGTTGCCCAGCGGCGGGCGACGGTGCGCTCTCCGCGTACCCAGACCACCACGTCACCCTCGGCGCCGGAGCGCAGCGCGAGCGCGCCGGCCGGCCCGTTCCCGGTCATGCCGGGCAGGTCGTCGGCCAGGCACTCGCTGCTCCAGATCTCCCCGGCGGTCGTGTCCGGCAGCGCCGCCAGCAGGGCGGCCGCCGCCTGCGGCCCCAGCCCGTCGCCGTACACCGTCAGATCCCCGCCGGAACGCACCAGCACGGCGTCGCAATCCATCAGGTCCTTCAGCCCGGCCGGCCGCAACGGCTCGCCAGCGAGCAGCTCGGCGATCACCTGACGGGACCGTTCCCGGGCCGACGTCACGTCGTGCTCGCGCAACGACGCGAGCTGCAACGACAGCGCCACCCCGAAGAACTCGCAGGCCGACCGGACCGGCGGGCTCAGCTCCTTGCGGACGCGCCCGTGGCAGGCGATCAGACCCCACAGCCGGCCGCCGGAGAGCAGCGACACCGACATCGACGAGGTCACCTCGATGTTGCGCAGGTACTCCAGATGAAAATCCGAGACGGTACGCAGAACCGACATCGACAGGTCGAGCGGCTCACCGGTGTCCGGCAGCACCTCCGGCACCAGCCTCGCGGTCTCGTCCTCGACGTCGGCGATCACCCGGATCCAGTTGTGCTCGTACAGCCGGCGCGCCTGCGGCGGGATGTCGGTCGCCGGGAACCACAGCCCCAGCCACGGCTCCCAGCCCGCCGACACCTCCTCGGCGATCACCTCGCCCGGGCCGTCCGCCGACTCGAACCGGTACGCCACCACCCGGTCGTACCCGGTGATCGCCCGGATCTCCCGGACCGCCTTCTGGCAGGCCTCGGCGACGGTGCCGGCCCGCTGCAGCCGGACCAGGGCCTGCCGGACCGGCGCGTACGCCGAAGCGAACTCCCCCGCCGGGCTGGCCGGCTCGAACTCCAGCACCAGCAGCCCGTCGGCACGGTGCACCGTCACGTCGAAACGGCGGCCGCCGCCCACGCCGCCCAGCTCGACCGGCATCGTCGCGGTCTGCCCGGTGTCGGCGTCCGCGAGCGCGGCAAGCGTCGCCATCTGCCAGTCGGTGAGCAACCGGGTCACCGCGCCGCGAGGCTCGGGCGCACCCAGCACGGTCCCGGCGTTCTCGCTGGCCACCACGACCTTGCCGTCCCGCACGCCGACCAGGGCGCCGTACGACTGGACGCCACCCAGCTTGTGGATCGGCTCCCGCACACACGCGGAGACGTCGAAGGTGTCGTCGACCTCGCGTTCGGCCGCGACGACCCGATCGGGCAGCCATTGGTTCATCTGCCTGACCTTAGCTTTCGCGGTGAGGGCACCGGCCGGTAACGGCCGGTGCCCCCGCGAGAGTCACCGCAGACCGGACTCGATCGCCTCGATGATCCGCGGCCGCAGCTCGGCCGCCTCGATCACCGCGTCCACCGAGCCGACCTCGACCGCGCGCTGGATGCTGTGCACCCGGTCGAACTCGGCGGCCACCTCGTTCAGCTTCTCCGAACGCACCGACGACCGCAGACCGTCCAGCTCGGCCAGCAGCGCGCTGCGCTCCGTGCCGGTCGCCTGAGCAGCCCGCGTCTCCAGGTCACGCACCCGGGCGTCAGCCGCCGTACGCGCGTTCACATCCCCGGCGAACACCACGGCCGCGGCCGGGGCGCCACCGAGCACCGAGGCGAACGAGCCGTTCACCGCGAGCACGGTCATGTTCTCGTTCAGCGCCTTCGAGAAGACCACGAACGCGCCGCCGTGGTACCGGGAGATCACGCAGAAGACGATCGGGCCCCGGAAGTTGACGATGCCCCGGCCGATCTCCGCGCCGTACTCCAGCTGGAGCTTGCGCATCGACTCCGGCGAGCCGTCGAAGCCGGAGAGGTTCGCCAGCACGACGAGCGGCCGGTTGCCGGACGCCGCGTTGATCGCCCGCGCCGCCTTCTTCGACGAGCGGGGGAACAGCGTGCCCGCCGTGTAGGTGTCCGGGCCGTCGGTGGGCGGGAAGCCCCGCCGGGTCACCGACTGCGACTCGATGCCGAGCAGGCAGACCGGGATGCCGCCGAGGTGCACGTCCTGCACCACTGCCGTCTCCGCGTCGGCCATGCCGGCCCAGCGCTCCAGGACCGGGTGGTCCTGGTCGGAGACGGCACGCATGACCGTACGGATGTCGAAGGGCTTCTTGCGGTCCGGGTTCGACACGGCCGAGAAGATCTCGCCGACCGTGGTGAAGTCGCTGCCGGCCACCGTGTGCGGGAAGTCGCGGATGTCCCGGCCGATCGGGTCGGTGGTGGACACCCGCCGGGGCCCGCTCTCGCCCGGAGCGACGTAGGTGTGGTCGTAGTGCGACATCAGCACCGCGGTGGCCGCCACCAGGTCCGGCGCCCAGTACTGCGCCTGACCGTTCGGGCCCATCACCCGGTCGTACCCGCCGATGCCGAAGTTGTCCTCGGCGGAGACGCCACCGGAGAAGTCCAGCGACTGCTTGCCGGTCAGCACCATCGCCGAGTCCGGCGTCATCACCAGGATGCCCTTGGTGTGCATCAGCATCGTGGCCTCGGCGTTCCAGTACGGCTGGGCGCCGACGTTGATACCGGCCACCACGATGTTGATCTCACCGCCGTCCTGGGTGAACTCGACGATCCGCTTGAGCGCGGCGGCCACCCAGTCCATGTTCTCGGTGCCGGACTCCATCGAGATCCGGGCGCCGGCGGAGAGGGCGTACCACTCCAGCGGGACGTTCTTGGCGGCGGCCAGGTCGAGAGCCGCGATGATCCGGCGGCACTCCGGCTCGGAGAGCGCGCCGAGCGCCTTGGTCGGGTCGCCGAGCAGCAGGACCCGGGTGACACCCTCCGGGTGCCGGATGGTCCGGGTCGTGACGACACCGGCGACGATCGCCGCGGAGTTGCGGCCCTTCGGCCGGTCCACCGGGACCAGCACGTTCTCCGCGTCCAGGTCGTGCTCGACGAACTCGCCGAGCATCCCGGTCAGTTCGTACGGGTAGACCGTGTTGCGTGCCGCGGCCCGCTGCACCTTCTGCTGGTAGTCGTCGAGCGGCTCGACCGGCTCGACCGGTGGCGCGCCCACCGAGAACTCGGGGCGGCCGGTCGGCCCGAACGCGATCCGCAGGGCGATCTTGCTGAGCGCGCCGGCGTCACGCTGCCGCCCGATGAACAGGATCTCCGAAAGGCCGGCGCCCGCCGCCCTCGGCGCCAGCCGCTGGGCGATCATGTTGAGCTCGGCCACGGTCAGCTCGATCGCCGGCCAGACGTGGATGACGATCCGGTTGCCCTTGAACGCCGACTTCGCCGGACGCTGCGACTGCACCCGCCGGATCGAGTCGAGGCAGCTGGCCACCACATCCTCGGCGGTCGGCAGGGCCACCAGACGGCCCTCGTGATCGCGGAACTCGGTGAGGTCGCGTACCTGGGCGAGCGCGACGAGACGCTGGTCGGACTGGTTCTCCCGGGCCACCGCCTGGAAGAGGTGAACCTCCTCGTCGACCGACGGCAGGCGGGTCAGCTCGAACTTCGAGAGCCGCTCCAGCTGGAGACGGGTCGCGATGTACGGATGCAGGCCACGGATCAGCCGCTCCTCGGCCATCCCGTCACCGGCGGGCCGGAACGTGAAGTGGTGATGCGCCACCGCGCCGTGCCGTCCGGCCACCGCGATGGTGATCCGGCGTACCTGCTCCGGCAGCGTCGCGGCGCCGACCACCTCGTGCAGAGCGGCCGCCATCTCGTCGGCGGAGGACGGCTGGCTCTCCCACCCGAGGTAGACGTCGGCGACGACGTCACCGGCACGGGCCAGGTCGGCCAGCCCGCTCAGGGCGTTGCTCAACTCCTCGTACCGCACCGCCGAGGAGACCACCCGCAGGTCGGTGCGCTCGGCCACCACGAACGCGCAGCCGGCCACCTCCCGGGTCTGCACGCCGATGAGGCCCTTGTTGCCGTAGTAGCGGCGGGTCAGCACCTCGAGCATCACCGAGTTGTCGGCCGGGCGGCCGAGCCGCTGGCCGAGCAGCCGGATCAGCGGCTCGGTGCTGCGGACCATCTCGGCGATCCGCTCGGCGCGGTCCGGCGCGGCCGGGTTGGCGTCCAGATGACGCAGGTGCTTGCGGATCCCGGCGTAGACCAGGGCACGGTTGCGGCGCAGCAGCGGCTGGCCGAACCAGGCGAACACCACGCCACGGGCCAGGTCGGCGAGGACCGGGAACCGGACCTGGGTCGCCGAGATGACCCGCTCCAGCGCGAGACCGGCCGGTTCGTGCAGCGCGCCGTCCGGCGGCGGCTCCCGCAGCCAGGAGCGCAGCAGCGTCGCGACGACGTTCGCGTCGCTGGCGGCCCGCTGCTGGGCCAGGAAGATCCGGAACACCGCGGCTTCGAGCTCCGGCGTCCGATCCAGCTCGGTGACCCCGTAGTGGCCGAACGCCTTGCTCAGCTTCGCCTTGAACGTCTCGGGCAGCCCGGCCCGCTCCACGTCGAGGCTCTGCAGGTAGGTGTGGAAGTACTCCCGGGGGCTGTGCACCCGGCTGTCGCCGCCGCTCTCGTCGCCGGCCGCGCGGTTGCGGCTCAGCTCGGCGAGGTCGGCGAAGACCTCCAGCAGGTCGAGTTCCTCGGCGAGCGGCCGCGCGCCGCTCGACACCGCCGCGGTACGCGCCGCGACATAGTCACCGAGCACCCGCCGGTTGTCGTGCGGGTCGGCGTCGAAGCCGAGCAGCAGGCTGCGCAGGTCACGGTGTCCCCGGACGGCACGCTCGCGAGCCGAGCCCTCACCCGGCTCGGCCGGCAGGTCCAGCTCGACGGCCTCGACGACCTCGGCTTCCTCCGCCTCGTCGGCCGCGATCGGCTCCAGGCGCAGCAGCGGCGCGCCCGCGTCGACCTTGCTGCCGACCGAGACGACGAGTTCCTTGAGCCGGCCCTTGAACGGGGCGCGGAGCACCGCCTCCATCTTCATGGCCTCGAGGACGAGCACCGGCGCACCGGCCTCGACCTCGGCGCCGACCTCCAGCGGGGTGGCGACGACAAGCGCCGGCATCGGGGAGCGCAGCACGCCGCCCTCGTCCCGGCTGATCCGGTGGGTGACGCCGTCGACCTCGACCACGTGTGTGGACTTGTGGGTGCCGGTGAGCAGCCGGTAGCGGACGCCGTTGACCCGGATCTGGCCGGTGTGCCGGTCGAAGCGGTCCAGCTCGACGTCGGCGACCCGCTCCTCGGCGCCCGAATCGATGCCGACCCGGAAGCGCTGCGGTCCGACCCGGGCCACCCGCACCCGGTACGTGACACCGCGCAGCTTCAGGTCGAGCGGGCGTCCGCTCTCGTGCTGCACCTGCGGGCGGCCACCGAACGCGGTGGAGAGCAGCCGTTTCTGCTCGGCCTGCTCCTCCTCCTGGTAGACCTCGATGGCCGCGGCGGTCAGCGCGACGGCGGAGTGCCGGTTGGAGACGAGGCGGCCCTCTCCGCGTACCCGGTCGATCCAGCCGGTGTCGGCGCTCGCGTCGATCACCTCGGGCTGGTGCAGCAGGTCGAGGACGAAGCTCTTGTTGGTGGCACCGCCCTCGATGACCACCATGGTCTCGGTCATCGCCCGGCGCAGCCGCCCGAGAGCCTCGTCGCGGTCCCGCCCGTACGCAATGATCTTGGCAATCATCGAGTCGAAGTCGGCGGCGATGGTGTCGCCCTCGCTCACGCCGGTGTCGACCCGGATTCCGGGGCCGGCGGGCAGGTCGAGGCGGGCGATCCGGCCCGGTGCCGGCGCGAAGTCACGGTCCGGGTCCTCGGCGTTGAGCCGGGCCTCAATGGCGTGGCCGCGCTCGACCGGCGGCTCACCCTCCAGACGGTTGCCGGAGGCGACCCAGAGCTGGGCCTTGACCAGGTCGAACCCGGTGGTCGCCTCGGTGATCGGGTGCTCCACCTGGAGGCGGGTGTTGACTTCCAGAAAGGCGAGCAGGTCGTCGCCGGGGTGGTAAAGGAACTCGACGGTGGCGGCGCCGCGGTAACCGACCGCGACGGCGAGCCGCTCGGCGGAGGCCTTCAGCTCGGCGGACCGCTCAGCGCTGAGGACCGGCGACGCCGACTCCTCGATGACCTTCTGGTTGCGCCGCTGCACCGAGCAGTCCCGGACGCCGAGCGCCCACGCGGTGCCCTGGCCGTCCGCGATGACCTGGACCTCGACGTGCCGGGCGCCGGTGACCAGGCGCTCCAGGAACACGATGCCGCTGCCGAAGGCACGGGCCGCTTCCTGGCTGGTGCGCTCGTAGACGTCGGTCAGCTCGTCGGCGCTGCGGACCACCCGGATGCCGCGCCCGCCGCCACCGGCGGTGGCCTTGAGCATCAGCGGGTAACCGATCTGCTCGGCGGCTTCCTTCGCTGCTTCCAGGGTGGCGACCTCGCCACGGCTCCACGGCGCCACCGGGACGCCGACCTCCTCGGCGATCAGCTTCGAGCCGATCTTGTCGCCGAGCTTGCGCATCGCGTCCGGGCTGGGCCCGACGAACGTCACGCCGACCCGCTCACAGAGCTCGGCGAACGCCGGGTCCTCGGCGACGAAGCCCCAGCCGACCCAGGCGGCGTCGGCCTTGGTCTCCACCAGTGCCCGCTCCAGAACCTTCAGGTCCAGGTACGGCCGGGCGGCCGCCGGGCCCAGGTCGTAAGCGACGTCGGCCTCGCGCACGAACGTGGCGTGCCGGTCGACGTCGGTGAACAGCGCGACGGTTTCGATCGGAGTCCCGGTCTCCGCGGACAGGTCTCTGGCCGCGTGGATGAGGCGCATGGCCGCCTCACCACGGTTGACGATCACGATACGACGGAACACCGAATCGAACCCTTTCTCTTTCCTGGCATCGGCCGGCGGCCTGCTCGACCCGAGCTGGTGACGACCGGTCCGGACTGTAGTAAACCGTGCCCGCCGGAAGGCCCTCGAATTTCTTGCCTACTCGTTAGTAGGACATTCCTTGAAAGCGCCCCCCGCGTCAGATTCAACGACTGTCGCCACCCTCCGACTCTATGCGTCCTCCGGCGTTTCATCGACGGCCATGCGATCAGCCCGTTAACGAGGCGAGAGGCGGATCTCAAACCTAGCGAAAACGTTTTCGGCATTTTCGTGTCGGCTGAGGAGCGCCCGATGAATCAGGGTCCCGTCCTCCCACCAGTCAGCCGCCGTCCGCCCCGGTCCCTGCCCGCCGACGCGGCGCGGTTCACCCCAGGCGGCCTCCTCGGCGACTGGCAGGCCACTTTCGAGGCCTTCGGTGAGGCCCTTCGGGTCACCCGTCACTTCGGTCACCGGAACGGACCAGCCGCCCGGCCGTCCGAGCCCGAATCGGCGCTGGTCGAGTTTTACCGGAACACCACCCACCGGCCCTACCTCGACCTGGCCGTCCGCCTGCTGTACAACCGCAGCCACGGCCGCCTCGATCCTGGGGAATTCGGGTCCGATCACTGCCAGGACCAAGTCCCGCTGCGCCAGGCCACCACCGTCACCCGACACCGCGACGAGCCGTACGGCGATATTCCTCTGGACCACTAACACCCCGGGCCCACACGAGTCTGGCCCCCCCTGGTCGTCCTACGGTCGTAACGGCCATAACCGACGGTCTGGAGGTTCATCGATACCGACCTACGGCCAAACTTTGATCGCCGCGTCGGGTGATGTCGTGCTCACCGGACGCCGGGCACGATGGACGGACGTTGCTCGAGCACGCCCGGCGAAGGGAAGTTATCGTGGTTGAGGTCCAACTGGTACTCGCCGCCGACTTGGGAGTCGACGCTCGTGAGATTGCCGACGCCTGGGAGAATGACACCGAGGCCAAAGCCTTGATGGACGCCTCACCAGAGGTTCATCGCTCGACACCGACCCATTACGACTTTCCACAGATCGTCGAGTTCGTAGTCATCCCACTGGCAGTCAATGTGGGCAGCACCGTCCTGATCGAACTTGTGACCCGGCTCTACCGCAAGTGCCGGCCACTGGCGGGTGACGATGTCGCCGCGGTCGAGGAAACGACCGATGACAACCTGCGGACCGTGTTCGTCATGAAGAAGACGCCGATCAGCGACGAACAACAATCAGCCTGATCATGGTCGACATCATCATCGACGTCAGCGAACTACGAGATCGTGGCGATGGCCGATTCCAGGTGAGTCTCCGCTTCAATCGTGAACGCGAGTTCACGGTAGAGATCAGAGACCCTGCGCGTGCGGGCACCGAAGATCTCCTCAGCTGGTACTTCGAGAAATCACTGGCGTCCGCTCCCGGGCGCAACGAACGACGGCAGGAGGCCGTAGACGAACTGCGGAAGTACGGAGTAGAGCTGTTCCAGCAACTGTTCGGCCGAACCGACGTCGGCCTGGAACTGGAGCAGTACCGGCGACGCGCCTTCGCCGACTGCCGCCTCCTCATCACCGGTAACCTCAAATTCCACCGGCTGCACTGGGAGGCGTTGCGGCACCCGGACTTCGGAGAGCCGCTGTCAGTGATGATTCCGGTCCAACGGCGGGCTCGTGATCCTCGGATCATGTGGACAACCGACGGCGCTCGGGCCTCCTTGAACGTGCTCGTGGTGCCGGCTCGGCCATACGGAGCGGATGATCTCAATTACCGCACGGTCACCCGGGTCCTGCTCGCCGAGTCGTGGAACTCCGACCAACCGTTTCGGGTCGATCTCGTACGACCAGGTACCTGGCGAGCGCTGGAACAGCACCTCCACAACGTCAATGAGGATCCCCGCCGCGGCCCTGGCTGGTATCAGGCCATCCACTTCGACGCACACGGCATCGTATCGACCCCGCGCCGATTGCAGGAACTGCCAGGATCAGCCGAGCCGCTCCCGCCGCACAAGGGCCTCGACGACGAGGACGCCTATCTCCTCTTCGAGACCGATACCGACGGAACGGCAGGCCCGGTGCCGGCCGATGCCGTGGCGGAATTACTTGCACGGCATCGGATTCCGGTGGCCGTGCTCAATTCCTGCCAGTCAGCAAAGGGCCCCAGCAACGACTCCAGCCTCGCCGAACGTCTCTGTGCCGCCGGAGTTCCGGTGGCGGTGGGGATGGCGTATGCGGTGACGCCGCTGGCCGCGGAGCAGGCCATGCCTGTCTTCTACCGTGCGATGGCCGGCGGCAAGAACCCAGCTCAGGCTGTCAAGGAGGCCCGGCGAGAGCTTCTCTTCAACCCGATGCGGGTGGACCAACTCAATCGGAGAGTGCGACTGGAGGACTGGCTCGTGCCGGTCATCTTCCAACAGGCGGAGACAGTACGCCTGGAGTTTCCGACCATGACGAAGCAGGAGCTTGAGGAGCACTACGCAGAACGGGCCGACGCTGGGCCGGAACCGCACGCGATCACCGGCCGGGACTCCGACGTTTTCGCCGTCGAACGAATGCTGCTGCGCCCGGGTGCCCCCAACGAGATTCTGATCCACGGAGCCGCTGGCGCCGGTAAGACAGCCTTCACCACGGAACTGTTGCGCTGGTGGTGGCTGCGTACCGGACTCGCCAAGCAGGCAGTGACGATTCCCCTCGATGACCCAGCTTTGTCAACCCGCGCCATCGTGCGCGACATTGCGTCGGCTCTCTTCTCGGGATCCGAATTCCAATCTTTTCACGAGTCTTCCTGGAACGTGCAGATGGAGCGGGTCGCGAACCACCTACGCGCCCATCAATACCTCTTGATCCTGGACAGCGGCGACAACGGTCTGCCCGACAGGGCCGAACTCCATCGCTTCCTCAAGCATCTGCTCGGGGGCAAGTCGTGGGTCGTGGTCACATCACGTGCCGAAGAACCCGAGCTCGCCCGGGCCACCTTCGGCTCGTCACGCTATCTCCTCCACCCGTTCGCCGACCGTCTGCGCCCGGTTGCCGACCACCCGGCCCCGGCGGAGTCCGGGTCCGCGACGGTAACCGTGCACGGCCCGGAGGAACGGGAACCAGGATCGATCGGCACGGTGCCCCCCGAGGTCACCAGGCACGAACGCGAACTCGATTACCCACAGACATCGCAGCCGACTGCGACGCGCCTGAGAAGAGACGTACGACGGGGGACGATCACCGCAAGCGCGTTACTCGCTTGCACTCTGATCATCACGGCGGTGGTGTGGGCGAACGGCCGGACGACTGACCCCTACCAGGCTGGGCCCGCGACGCCGACGAACAATCCGGCTACGACCACCGCCGCTGTCAAGCCTGCTCCGGAAGCCACCGAGCCGCCGTGGCTGAACGATCCGGTGGCCACCGGTGTCGTCATCACCTCACCGACGGAGGGTGCCCGCGTCGATGGCTGCATCCTCCTGCAAGGAACCGTGGAAGGACTCGCCCCCGGGCAAACGCTCATGGCCGCGATCCGGCAGGTCCGCAAGGACGGCACACCGTTTTTCTACTATCTGGTCGACGATCCCGAGACTCAGGCGAGCCGGCGCGCATGGAGCGCGAAGGTGGCGGGAGGCGGCGCCCGCGATCAGGAGCACGACATTTACGTACTGGTGGGTGAGGTCGAAGCGATTCGCGAGGCACAGAGCACTGCGGAAGGGAACTTCGACAGTCAGATCCCGATCAATGACTTGCGGCGCGCCGCACAGGTACGGGTCGACCAGAAACGGGTATCTGCGTGCTGAGCGCGCTGCTGATCAGCTGCACTCCTTCGGGCCTGCGCCTTTGACCCGGTCGAGATCGATGTGAGCTGCCACCTCGGCCCCATCGGGATTCTCCGGTGAGTGCCAGCCCTTCTCCTTCGCCTGCCTGTTCATGCTCCGGGCGAGTTCGAGGTCAACGATCAAGACCTCTACCCGGAAGCTCTGCCCAACGGCGCTGTCCGCGTCACCGAACCACTGCATGCCGGTCCAGGAGTCGAGGTCCTCGGGGTATTCCCAATCAGTGACCGCCTCGAAATATCGTTCCGGATTGTGGTTGTCCTTGTTGCGAACTCCGATGATGATCGTCTTGTCATCCGGCAGGTTGGCCCGGCCCTTGAAGATCTCGCACCGTTTCACCTCGGCCTCGTCTTTTGGTGAGTCCAACTCCACTGCGCCCTCGGGGAGCTGCCCGGTCGAGGGCGTGGGCTGCGCCGCAGAGACGGCGGGCTCCGATGATGTGGACACTTGCTGCGCGCCGGTGTCGCCGTTCCCTGACGGGCAGCCGGCGAGAGCACAGAGTACGGCCAGAAACCCGGCGGTCATGACGGCGGGCCGGATGCGATATGCGTTCATTCGGTTCTCACTTTCAGGATGTGGATGAGACACCTGCGGAGACGATGTCCGTGCCTCCGGGGAGATCTGCGCGGTCGAACGGCTGGTCGCCGATGTCCGCTTCTAAATTCCGCTGCAGCCAGGAACGTGCCCCGCTGGAACGACCGGCCACGATCAGGAACTCGCGAGTCTGGCCCGGCTCCCCGGATCCGTGACGGAGCTGAATACGATAGATTCGCCGCTCGTCGATCAATTGTTTGGCGAACCAGAGTCCTTCGTCGTTACGACTGACGATCCAGTACTCGTCGCCGCCGGAAGCCGGCTCGCAGACCGTCACCTCAATGCGGGGGCGTGGCCCAGTCGACGAAGCGTCACGCACTTCCAGGGCGGTTTCCCGGCCACCGCAGTCTTCACGCGGATCGGTGCTGGGTAACGGTGACGGAGACCTGCTCGGTGTGCGGGACGCGCTCGGTGACGGCGCCCGACTAGTTGTGGAGGATGGGCTGGGCGAGACCGATCGGCTATTGGCCGGCGACGGTGTCCTGCTCACGGCCGGCGACGGTCTGCTGCTTGTGCTGGGCGGTGGGTTCGATGCCGGCAGAGTCGTCGGCCGACTTGCCCGGGACGTGCCCCGTGGGCTCTCGACAGGCGGTTCGGTTCCCGGGCGAGCAGTCGCCGTCGGCCGGGTTGTGGTGGACGTGCGGGGCGGCGTTGGCCGGTCCGGGCGTGCCGCATACTTCTCGATCTTGCGAGCCTGACCGCCATGGATCGCAAAGGCGACCCGCCCGCTGACATCGTCGAACCATATGGAATCGCGGCCACGATGCGTCACGAGACGAATCCGCCCGGAAGACCCGAAATCAAGTTGCACACCTCGCGGAAGTCCCGGTAATGTCCGGAATACCTGAATCCGCCCGGCATCTGGGTCGGCCAGATAAACGGACCGACCGAGGATCACCGGCGGATCGGTTCCGGGCGCGAAACCGAGCTGCGACTCAAAGTCACCATGCGGCGTCGTCACGTGCAGGGTCCGTCCGGTGACGACGGCGACGCTCCGGCCGTCCGGGGACGCGCCAAAAGCGGATCCCCCTGCAAGCGCATGAATGGCCCCAGCTGACGAAATCCCCCTTATGAGGGAAACGATGCCACTTCCGGGGTCGTACGCGGCCACCCCGTCAGGGAGACGATCCAACAGAGCCGTAGCGCCTCCGTCCGTCGTTCCGGCGAACTCAGCTCCATCCTCGTTGATCCGTACCACTCCCCCGTCGTACCGCAGAAGATAAAGGGCATCCTCCGAGGTGGACCACTTGCGCGCCGCTATCCGATGCACCGCAGCCGGCGCCAGCCGCTCACTGTCCAAGACGGTCACGTCATTGTCGCCAATGCGGTAGATCCGTGATCCGTCCGAGGCGAGCTCCGACGCAGCGATCCGCCGTGACCCCACGGTCTGATGAGTCCGAGTGTCGATGAGACTGACCTGACTACCGGATGATGCGGCGACGAGAGCACCGGCGGCACGCATCACCTGTGCTCCGGACCTTGCCGCAGGAAATTCCACCGCGTCGATGATCTGCGCTCCCGGCGCCGCCACCAGTCCGTTCGCATGGACTAGTTGCCCTGCAGGCGAGACCAACCACATCGTTGCGGCCTCGTATACCGGGAGTGCGGGCGGCGGCTTCCCTGACCACAGCACCGCGGCGGCAAGCAGGAGTGGAACGCTCACCAGGACTCCGATGGTCGTGACGTGGCCGCCGCGCAAATACTTGGAATAATTGTTCATGATCAATCGGTCACCTCACTGGCTGAGGACTTTACGGCTGAACCCATACAGGACGCCGCCGCCATTTGAGTCGATTCCGGAGATCCGAGTGGAGGATCAGTCGACCGGAACAGTTGGACAGCCACTGGTCGAACAGGCCACATGGGACACCATTCGAATGACAACCAGTCACATCTCCGGAACTGGGCGCTAATGTCACCCGCGTCGATCCGCCAACGGACCGGAGACAGGATGCAGACCGACGAAGTACCGGCACGCCTCCCTGAACTCGAAGCGTTCTCCCAGGCTTTCACCCATCTGACCCAAGCTCTCGAGCGCGAGGTGTTCGGCAAGCACAAGCAGGTGCAGCGGTCCCTGATCTGTCTTGTCGCCGGCGGACATCTTCTGCTCGACGACGTTCCCGGTGTCGGAAAAACCACCCTCGCCCGCGCTCTGGCCGGAGCAGTCGAAGACGCGACCACCTCCCGGATCCAAGGGACCCCGGACCTGTTGCCCAGTGACATCATCGGCAACTCGATCTACGACCGGGAGACCGGTGAATTCACGTTCCGCCCCGGACCGGTGGTCGCGAACATTGTCCTTTTCGATGAGATCAACCGCTGTGCGCCCCGCACCCAGTCAGCCATGCTGGAAGCAATGCAGGAACGCAGGGTGACGGCATTCCGGCACGAACAGCGACTGCCCGACCCGTTCATGGTCATCGGAACGCAGAACCCGCAGGAGACCCTGGGCACATACCCGCTGCCCGAGGCTCAACTCGACCGCTTCCTGATGCGCCTCACGCTCGGTTATCCCGATCGTAATCCGGCTCGCGAGATGCTCAAGGCGCAGGGCAGCCTCGTCTGGGGCACGCCGGCCAGCGTCACTCCAGAACGCGGCATTCCGGCCAGGCAGCTACGCGCCATGGCCGAGTACGCGTCTCGCCTCCCGGTTGCCGACTCGGTCTACGACTATCTGCTGGACGTCATCGACGCCACCCGGAATAGCCCCGAAGTGGCCCTGGGCGCCAGTCCACGAGCCAGCGCGGAACTTCTGCGTGCGTCGCGGGTCAATGCATTGCTGCGCTGGGAGAGGGAGTTAGGCACCGGCCGCATACGGGGTGAGCCATTCCTCCGTCCAGACGACATCCGAGAAATCGCCGTAGACGTCCTCGCCCACCGCATCGTCCTCTCAGGAGCCCGGAGCACTGCCGATGCCCAGCGGGACATGATGACCCGCATCATCGACGACGTCCGTGTACCGCAGGATCACACCGCGCACCCGGCGACGGTACGCCCGAGACGGTTCGGGACGTGACCGCCAACGGAGTCGCGCTCGCGATCTGCTCCCTGATGTCGCTGGTGGGCTGGCTCCTGTACGGCTACCCGGTGGCCCTTGCTCTAGCCGTGACGGGCGCTACCCTCCTGGTCCTCGGCTTCCCCGCACAGCTGCGTTCCCGTAGTCCGTTGCACATAGAGATAACCTGTGACGCGCACGAAACGGTGCGCGGCGGCACCATGATGATCGGAGTTACAACCACTGGACGGGGCATCGCCCGGCTGCGCATCGCCGAAGATATTGTGACGATCCCGCTGCCCACCGGCAGACCGCTTCACCGAAAGTCACCGCCGCTTCACCGAGGCCGGGTACGATTCACGATCGACCAAGTGCTGGACCTCGGACCTCTCGCCTTATGGAAGCGAAAGGTCACCTTCACCGGCGGGTCTGTCACCATTACCGTACGACCACATCACGTGCCGCTGGAGCAGCTGCCGGAAACCACCTCCGACGACCGGGACGGCCGCCCCGCATCGGCCATGTTCCGAGCAGGAATGGCCTTCGCCGGGCTCCGCGAGTACGAACCCGGTGACGACATCCGGCACATCGACTGGGCCGCGTCCGCTCGCGCCTCCGACGACGGGCTTTACGTTCGGCAGTTCGCCCCTGCTGTCGTCGAGGAACATGTCATCGTGCTTGATCCACATTTCCTTGGAGGGCCGCCTTCTCCGGAATCGGCGCGGGAGCATGACGAGGCCTTCGAATGCGCTGTCGATCTCGCCCAGTCGTTCGTCCGGGCCGGTGCAGATCTCGTCCTCGACGGCGTGGACCAGGTCTATGGGCCCGAGAGCGCCGACGAGGCTCTGCTCACCGTGGCCGCACGACCAGCGGGGACCACGGCATCGCCCCTTGGCCGCCCAGTCACCGCTGTGGTGACGGCCGACCCCCGCAGGGTGGCCGAACTGCGACGGGCGTACTCGCCCCACGGCCCGATCCTCGCGTTCACCAGCCGGCGATCGGACATTCAAACCGGCGGCGAGGACCTGGTCATCACTAGCCTGGACGAGGCGGCCGCCGCGTGGCAGCGGTGGAACCACCGATGACTTCCTATCGGGTCGACGTCGTCGGCCGGCTGGCGACTGTAGCAGCCGCCTCTGGTGCCGGGCTCACCTTCGCGCCGGCTTTCGAACCGTCAGCCGGGATCAGCCTGGCCGTATCGCTCACCGCAGTTGCCGTCGCAATCCTGTACCCGCGGCACCTGCTCGCCGTCCCCACTGTGCTGGCGGGGCCAATCGTGTCGATCGCCGTCCTGCGCCAGCCGGTCGACCTCGCAACCTCGACCGGCGCGGACGGCTGGGCCCGAATCGCCACGGTCGTCCGGGACGGCCCCGGTGACCTGCTACGGCTGACGCTCCCGTTGCCGCCGCACCTGGCGCTGATCGCGACATTGTGGACCGCTGCCGCCGCCGCAGCGACGGCCGTCCTGCTCCAGCGCCGGCCCGGTGGACTCGAGTCGCTACTCCCATCTGCCGCCGTGGGTGTACTCGGAGTCGTCGCATCGGGTCTGGGCGCCGCGCACCGGACGTCACTTCTGCTGGGCATGGCCGCAGTCGGGCTCTTGATCGCCGGCAATGTCCGACGAGTCGCGCTCTACAGTCGTGCCCGCAGCGCAGCAGCATTTCTCGCGGTTGTGGTCGCTGCGGTTCCCCTATGGTGGCTGCCGAACCGAACCGCGGCCGACCGCAACGATCCTCGTGACTGGTTTTCACGATCTGCCGGGATTTCCATGCAGGTTGATCTACTGGACCAGGTAGGTGGCTGGCTCTCTGCTCCACCCGAGGACGTCCTGTTCACTGCCGAGGCAGGACCCGTCCGGCAATGGCGCCTCGCAGTCTTGGACCGCTACGACAGCCAAACCTGGACGTCATCAGCAACCTTCAGCGCCGCAGGCCTGGGAGTACCCCCAAACTCCGGCCCGATACGGGAAGCCACAGTCCAACAACGGATCGAGATCCGGGAGCTTGACTGCCTCTATCTGCCGGCTGCGGACCGTCCCGTACGCGTCAGCGGGGCGGTCGGTGCGGTAGACGCCTCCGATGGTGTTCTGCTCGCCACGAAACCGCCCGGACCCGGCACTCGCTACCAAGTGACCTCCCTGGCCTCGCTCGAACCGATCCCCACCAAGAGCGAACCAGCGGCTGCCGGGACTTCCGACGAGCTGGCCGTGCCGGAGATTCTTCGCGATGACGTGAGCGCACTCCTGCGCCAGGCGCCGCTGCGCGCCGGAATGCCGGCGGCCCAAAGCGCCGGTGCGGTCCTGTGGTACCTCCGCAATCATCGGCGTAACGTCACCGGCATCCCGAGCACAGCGGGCGCCGCCGCCATGGCCGGGTTTCTCATCGGAGGACGACCCGGCACCACCGTCCAGTTCGCTGTCGCGTTCGCTCTCGCCATGCGACAACTGGGAATCCCCGCACGCCTCGTCGTCGGCTTCGCGGCGTCTACGCATGATACGGCAGGGACAGTCAATGTGCGCGGGCGCGACGCACGTGTCTGGGTCCAGCTGAAATATGTCGCCGCCGGTTGGGTGACGTACGACCCGACCCCACCCGCGACCACCGCCGAAGCGCCACCACCGCCCGCCGAACAGCCACCGCCCGACCTGAACGACCCGCCTCCCACGGTCGCCTTGGATCCCGCCGCACCGGTCGCTGACCGTGCCGACGTCGGCAGGATCTGGCCTCTGGCGCTCATCATCCTGATCGCCGCAGTATTTTCGCTCGGCATCGTGCTGATCGCGCCCCCCGTTCGGCGCTTCTGGTGGCGGCACCGTGGCGGAACACCGGATCAGCAGGTCATCAGAGCTTGGCGCGATGTACTCGGGCAGTGTGCGCCAATTACCGAGGCCCCTTCTCGCACGCTCACTCCAGGCATGCTGTACGAGGTGATCACCGCGCGCAGCAGCGAGGCGAACGTCGCCGGTGCGCAACTGGCACTTTTGGCCGATCAGGCACTGTACAGCCCGTTCCCATGTTCCCAGGACGATGCTGGGGCGGCCTGGCAGTCAGCGGCAGTCGTCCGTCGAGCATTGCGGCGCTCCCGGACTCGTCGCGAAAGGCTCCGGTATCTCTTCCGGCTCCCAATCCGGCGGTGATGTCTGAATCGCCGTTCTCGTCGCGTCCGGCTCAGGACGGAGCGGTGGGATCACTGGCGAGCGATCAGGGTCTCCACCCTTGGGGCCGCGAAGATGCTGTCGGCCAGCAGGAGGGCCATGCCTACCAGGCCGGAGCGGGGGCCGAGCGTCGTCGCGACGAT
The DNA here is from genome assembly GCF_050955685.1 of Actinoplanes sp. CA-015351. Classification (NCBI taxonomy): domain Bacteria; kingdom Bacillati; phylum Actinomycetota; class Actinomycetes; order Micromonosporales; family Micromonosporaceae; genus Actinoplanes; species Actinoplanes sp. CA-015351. The sequence goes on along the minus strand of NZ_CP192102.1, from coordinate 2,629,960 downwards.
GGTCAGTTTTCTGGTCGCCAGCGGTAGTGAGCGGCGGTAGACCATCTCGCGGATGCCCGCGAACAGCTGCTCCTCGATCCCGGCGAGCTGGCCGCCGACCACGACCACGCTCGGGTTGAGCAGGCTCACCGAGTCGGCGATGGCGTGGCCGAGGATGCGGCCTGCCCGGCGGGCCAGCCGAACCGCTGTCACGTCGCCGGTGCGGATCAGGGCGACCGCGTCGGAGACGGTACGCACGCTGCGTCCAGCAGAGTTCAGGTCGCGGACCAGGGCCCAGCCACCCGCGTACGCCTCGACGCAGCCGGCGTTGCCGCAGCGGCAGACCGGCGCGTCCGTACCCGAGAGGTCGGAGACGGAGAGCTGGATGTGGCCGATGTCGCCGGCTGCGCCGTCGGCGCCTCGGTAGACGCCGCCGTCGATGATCATGCCGGCGCCGATGCCGGTGCCTGCTTTGATCATCAGGAGCTGGCGTACGTGCGGGTGGACGCTGCGGTGCTCGCCCACGGCCATCGCGTTGACGTCCTTGTCGACCAGGACCGGGCAGTCGTAGCGGCCGGTGAACCAGGCCGGGATGTCGTATCGGTCCCAGCCACTCATTATCGGCGGGCTGACCACCTGGCCGCTGTCGAAGTCGACCGGGCCGGGGACGTCGATGCCGATGCCGTGCACGTCGGCCGGGTCGCAGCCCGCCGATGCCAGCAGCGCCCGGAACGCGACGTCCACGGCAGTGAGCACGGGCGACGGGCCATCGGCGACGTCGATGTCCTGATCGCGCTCGTGGCGTACCTCGCCGCGCAGGTTGCACAGGGCGATGCGCATGCCGGTCGCCCCGATGTCCGCGACCAGCAGCACCCCGCGGTCGCTGTTGAACGCGAACCGGCTGGCCGGTCGGCCGCCGGTGGGCGCGCCCTCGCCGCTGGGCACCACCAGGGCGGCGCTGAGCAGCGCGTCGAGCCGCTGGTTGACGGTGGAGCGGGACAGCCCGGTCTGCGCCATCACGTCGGCGCGGGTGAGGGTCGGCTGGGTCCGGAAGAGCTGCAGGACGTCGCCGGGACCGGCTGCGACGGCTAGGGGCGACGCGGTCATGGACACGTCGCGATCCTATTACGTTCATCCACTAATCGAAAGGTCGCCAACTTTTGCTTGACAGTCGTCATAAGTCGGCCGTTCAATCGACGTAACCCCAACGACACATAGACAGGACCCCTCCCATGGGTAGAACCCGTCGGTGCATAGCGGCCGGATCCACCGTCGCCGCCCTCGTACTCGTCTCGGCCTGCGGCTCGGGCGATGAAGGCACGACCGCCGGCGGCGACGCGAAGGTCGCCGCGGTCATCAAGGGTCTCGACAACCCGTTCTTCCAGAGCATGGAAGCGGGCATCAACGACCAGGCCACGACGTCCGGGACCACCGTCACCGTGCAGGCCGCCAACTCGATCAGCGACACCACCGGGCAGGCCGACAAACTCACCGGCCTGGCCGGGCAGGACTTCGGCTGCTACATCGTCAACCCGATCTCCGGCACCAACCTGATCCAGGGCATCGCGCAGCTCGCCGCGCAGAAGAAGACGATCGTCAACATCGACAGCCCGGTGGACGCCGAGGCGGCGAAGGCGGCCGGCGCGACCCCGGCCACGTACATCGGCACCAACAACGTCTCGGCGGGGCAGAAAGCCGGTGAGCAGATGCTGACCCTGCTGCCCGGCGGCGGCAAGGTCGCCGCCATCGGCGGCACCGCCGGTGACGTCACCTCCGGCGCCCGCGTCGAAGGATTCAGCACCGCGGTCACCGGCAAGCTCGACCTCGTTCAGACGGTCGCGGCGAACTGGGAACGCCAGGAAGCGCTCACCCAGGCCACCAACATCCTGCGCGCCCAGCCGGATCTCGCCGGATTCTTCGTCGCCAACGACGACATGGGCCTCGGCGTGGCCCGCGCGGTCGCCACCGCCGGCAAGACCGGTCAGGTGATGCGCGCCGGCCGTTGTGCCGGCGGGCGCCGCACCGAGGAAACCAGCGGCGAAGAGATCGTCGCCCTGATCACGGGAGCTAAGAATGGCTGAGAATCCGATCGGTGTGCACGCTCTGGTCTGGACGGGTGACACGTCGCCGGCGTCGGTCCGGCACGCGGTGGCGCAGAGCAAGCTTGCCGGGTTCGACCTGCTGGAATTGTCGCTGCATGACTCGTTGAATCTGGATGTTGCCGATGCGCGGGCAGCGCTTGATGACGCGGGCTTGCAGGTCGCCTGTTCACGCGGGCTGGCGTTCGACGCCGACGTGTCCAGCGACGACCTCGATATCGTGAAAAAAGGCGAAAATCTGTTGCATGACTCGCTGGAACTCACCAATGGCCTCGGCGGAAGAATCTTCACCGGCGCCCTCTACAGCGCCCTCGGCAAATACAGCGCGCCACTCACCGGGACCGGGCGCAACAACGTGATCACCGTTCTGCGGCAGCTCGCCAAAGAGGCCCGCAGCCGGCGAATGACCCTCGGCCTGGAGATCTGCAACCGTTACGAGACCAACGTCATCAACACCGCACACGACGCGCTGCGTCTGGCCGACGACATCGGCGAGGACAACGTGCTGATCCACCTCGACACGTACCACATGAACATCGAAGAGGACGATTTCGTACGCCCGGTGCTGGAGGTCGGCGACCGCCTCGGGTACGTGCACATCGGTGAGAACCACCGTGGATACCTCGGCTCCGGGCACCTCGACTTCACGGCGTTCTTCCACGCGCTCGGCGACATCGGATACACCGGCCCGATCACGTTCGAGTCGTTCTCGTCCGCTGTCGTCATGGAGGGCCTCTCCAACGACCTGGCGATCTGGCGGAACCTCTGGACCGACGGCGAGGACCTGGCTCGGCACGCCCGCGCGTACATCGCCACCATGCTCTCGGCGTACCCACGATGAACCACCTGCTGGACCGGGCCCGTGCGCTGACCGGCAACGGCCGCCGCGCGGTCCTCGGCATCACCGGCCCGCCCGGCGCCGGCAAGACCACCCTCGCCGAAGCGCTGATCAGATCGCTCGGCGAGGGGGTCGCGCACGTGCCGATGGATGGCTTCCACCTGGCCGACATCGAGCTCGACCGCCTCGGCCTCCGGTCGCGCAAAGGCGCGCCCGAGACCTTCGACGCTTTCGGGTACGCGGCCTTGCTGCGCCGCTTCCGCCAGGATCAGGACGAGATTCTGTACGCACCAAGCTTCGAGCGCACACTCGAGCAGCCGATCGCCGGGTCGATCCCGGTGTTCCCCGCGACCAGGCTGATCGTCAGCGAGGGGAACTACCTGCTGCTCGACGATCCGCGCTGGTCCGCCGCGCGCGAGCTGTTCGACGAGATCTGGTACGTCGACCTGGACTCCGGCGAACGCATGCGCCGCCTGGTCCGCCGCCACATGATGTTCGGCAAGGACGCCGCCGACGCGATCGCCTGGGCCGAGGGCACCGACGAACACAACGCCATGCTGGTCGAGGCCACCCGCACCCGAGCCGACCTGGTGGTCACCGCCGAGCTGAACCACCCGATCCTCAGCGACTGCTGACGCGGCCTGGCTTTTCGAGTGCCGCACAAGCAGGGTGTGCGGCAAGCCCAAGATCGAGGGTGAGTCCACCGCCGCTGAGACCTGAGCTGGAGCCTGCGCCCTGGATGGTCTTGTTCGAGGCCACCCGGTGCATGCCGGTCAGAGCGATCGTTCCGGAGATCTTGATGATGCGGGCGCCGGCGGCCTGCAGCGCGCTGTCCAGCGCGGAGGGCACTGGTCACCGTGACGGTCGAGCCGCCCGCGACACCGGTGGTCCGTGAGGCCACGCAGCCCCACTGCTGCAACTGGACGCCGAGGCGGGCCGAACCAGCCGGCACGTCGATGCACTTGCCGCTCGTGGTGGCCTTGAGCGGGGGGGTGGCGCCCGCGGCGGGGAGGATCACCGCATCCGAGGGTGGATCGACCAGCCGACGACGACAACAAACCTGCAACTAGATTGGCCCGGATGTTTCTTGCGGGTTAATCGATGCGCTTCTATCGTTCGTCAGGAAAGCGCTTTCCTGCACCTCGACGACATCCCCAAGCTTGAGTGAGGCATGCATGAAACGAGCACTTGCGATCAGCATCGGCACGGGCGTGGTTGCCGCCGCCGCCCTGGCCCTCCCCCTGGCCCAGGCGAACGCGGCGGCCGTCGGCAACGCCACCGGATTCGCGGCCGCGAACGGCGGCACCACCGGCGGCAACGGCGGGACGACCGTCCGGGCCACCACCGGCACCGCGATCCACACCGCCCTCTGCACCCGGGCCAGCGCCAGCACCCCGATCACCATCGAGGTCGAGGGCACCATCAACCACGGCAACACGGCGAAGGTCTCCGGCAGCAGCTGCAACACCGCGGCCGGGGTGATCGAGCTCAAGGAGATCAGCAACGTCACCATCATCGGAGTGGGCGGCGGGGCGGTCTTCGACCAGCTCGGCATCCACATCCGGGACTCCAGCAACATCATCATCCAGAACGTGACGGTGCGGAACGTCAAGAAGTCCGGCTCACCCACGTCCAACGGCGGCGACGCCATCGGCATGGAGAGCACGGTCCGTAACGTCTGGGTGGACCACGTCACGCTGGAGGCGTCCGGCGGCGAGTCGGAGGGCTTCGACGGCCTGTTCGACCTGAAGAACGACGTCGAGTACGTGACGCTGTCCTACGCCATCCTGCGCAACTCCGGACGCGGCGGGCTCATCGGGTCGAGCGAGACCGACACCGGCAGCGGGAACATCACGTTCCACCACAACAAGTACGAGAACATCGACTCGCGTACGCCGTTGCTGCGGGGCGGGATCGCGCACATCTACAACAACCACTACGTCTCGCTGAACGAGTCCGGGATCAACTCCCGGGCCGGCGCCCGCGCCAAGGTGGACAACAACTACTTCGAGGACTCGAAGGACGTGCTCGGCACGTTCTACACCGACGCGGCAGGGTATTGGCAGGTCAGCGGCAACATCTTCGACAACGTGACGTGGTCGTCGCCGGGGACCGACAACAACCCGGCCGGTCCGAACCCGGTGTCTAACACGAGCGTGAGCGTGCCGTACTCGTACACGCTGGACAACGCCTCGTGCGTGCCGTCGATCGTGGCGCTGACGGCCGGCGCGAACAAGGGGATCAAGACGTCGACCGGGACGTGTTCGACGACGTCCCAGCCGTCCACTCCCCCGTCGTCGTCGCCGTCGGCGTCAGCGTCGCCGTCCACTCCCCCGCCGTCCTCGCCGTCGGCCACCCCGTCCCAGCCGTCCGGCACCAACCTGAGCATCGGCGCCGGATCGGACGGCTCCAGCAAGGCGAACGGCACGAGTTACGGCAACGTCCGCGACGCCAACCTCGCCACGTACTGGTCACCCAACGGCACCACCGGTGACATCTCGATCAAGTGGGACACCGCCAAGACGATCTCGCGCATCAACATTCGTGAGACCAGCGGCGGCGGCGCGATCGGTGCGTACCAGGTGCTCAACGGCTCCACCGGTGCGGTCCTGACCAGCGGATCCGGCTCCGGAGTCATCTCCTTCACCGCGACATCCACCACCAAGATCACATTCAAAATCAACAGCGCCTCGGGTACGCCCAGAGTAGGCGAGTTCGAAACCTACGCCTCCTGACCAACCCCACTCGCCGACCCGCCCGGCCACTGCTGGGCGGGTCGACGCACAGCACCCCGCCGAATCGTCCGGTGGATGCTCTGACCCCCACAGGTCTCCACAAAGCCAGCACCATCCACGAACGTGGGGACAACGCGTCACCCGCGACCTCGCGAACCACCCTAAAACGACCGACCGCACCGGCGACCACCGGCAAGTTGTGAGTTTGCGGCCGACGGAACGGCTGAACCGCACAAGATCTGCGGCGGTCGTTCGATCTTGTGGAGTTCCCCGCAAACGGTTCGGGGAACTCCACAAGATCTGATGATGCGAGGGAGCGCTGCCAGCCGCTGGTTACGCCACGATGTTCCACTGCTGGCAGGCGTTGCCCAGGGACGTCCATTGGCGGACTGCCACGCCGTCGCCGGTGCCGCAGTTCGTCACGTCGAGGACCAGGCCGTTGCCCCGGTTGGCGATCAGGTAGCCGCCGCTGATCGGGGTCACGCTCCACTCCTGGCAGGCGTTGCCCAGCGACGCCCACAGATCAAGGGCCGTCCCGTTCGCAGCGCCGCAGTTCACCGAGTCGAGGACCGTGCCGCTGTTGGCGTTGGTGATCCGGTAGTAGTTGCTTGTCGTCTTCGTGAACGTCCACTGCTGGCAGGCATTGCCGAGCGACGTCCACTGCTGAATCGCGGTCCCGTTGGCGGTGCCGCAGTTCTGCGCGTCGAGGACCTTGCCGCTGGCCTGGTTGACGAGCCGATAACGGGTGCCGGAAACCGGGAACGACACGGTGCCACCCGGGTCACCGGCCGGCGCGGTCAGCGACGTGGAGAGTTTGTCCGGGGTGCCGAGGTTCGGCGTGCCGTCGGAGTTCCAGCTCACCTTCTTGATCCGGGTCGTGCGGGTGGCGCCGCAGCCCTGCGCGGTGGTCTCGTTCGCGTGGTACGCCATCCACGTCTCACTGCCGTCCGGTGAGGTGAAGAACGAGTGGTGGCCAGGGCCGTACACGCTGTTGGCATCGCTGCGCTGGAAGAGCGGCGTGCTCTTCTTCGTCCACGACGATGCGGCCAGAGGGTTGCTGCCGGTCAGGGTCAGCATGCCGATCTTGTAGTCGGGGGTGTTGCAGGAGCTGGCTGAGAACGTCAGGAACGTCTGCCCGTTGCGCTGCAGAATGTACGGGCCCTCCTCGGTGTTGCCGCCGACCTTCTCCCAGTCGTGCGTCGGGTAGGAGATCCGGGTTCCGTACGCGGAAACCGTCCACGGGTTGCTCATCGGCGCGATGAACAGGCTCTGCAGGTCGCCGACCCAGGACGAATAGAGGAAGTAGTTCGCTCCGTTGATCGTCGCGACGCTGCCGTCGATCGCCCAGCCGTTGTTCGCCTGGACGTTGAGCTGGCCCTTGAACGTGTACGGCCCCAACGGGCTGGTGCCCGAACTCTCCAGCACGAACGAGCGCTGACCGTCACAGCAGGCGGTGGTTCCTGCCGAGTAGTAGAGGTACCAGCGGGTCCCGTTCGGGCCGGTCAGCTTGTGCATCGACGGCGCCCACACGTTGCAGCAGCTGGCGGCGGCCGTCCCGGTGTAGACGACGTTCTCGGTGGCGCCGGGCAGCGCCGCCACCGACGTTGCCCGCTTGATCACGACCTGCGAGTTCCAGGTCGTAGCGGCCACATAGTAGTAGCCGTTGTCGTACCCCATCCAGGGGTCGGCGCCGTACGGCGCCTGGGCGACCGGGTTGGTGAACGCGACAGCCGCCTCGCTCTTCCGCGGCTGGAGGACGACCGCGGTGAGCGCCGCGGCGACCATGAGGATGACGACGAGACCCGCCCGGAGACGGCGGGGTATCGCAAGGGACATGGGGATGTTCCTTCCATGAGGACGGTTGCAACCCAAGTGGCTGGGAGGGCCGCGAAGGTTGCTCGTAACATCCCAGAAAAAATCGATAAATGTTAGCGCTCTCGTGAGTCAGATCCCGCAGTTCGTGGCAATCCGTGTCAACGCGAACATTCGTCAGCGTCGAACCGGGACGAGATCTCCGGGCACCGGGTCGCACGCTGCGACCGGCCCATTCGCCAGCCTGATCGCAGCGCGCTGGTCACCCTTCTTCATCTGTACGGTGGAGACGAAGGTCTGCCCCGGCCCGACGTACTCGGGATGCACCTTGAAGTAGTGGTCCTCGCTCGCCAGCGGCGCCCAGTCGACCAGTCCGAACGCCTCGATCCGTGCCTCCAGCCCTTCCGGGTCCCGCGGCCGCCGCCTCGGTCACGGCGAGACCGTCGACGGCGACGAGTTCCAGCAGCCGGCCCGTCGGGCCGGGGACGTCGCAGCGCCCGGTGGATCTCGCGGGCGGCGTTCTCGGCATCGATGCGTTCCTCGATGCGGGCGATGCCGGCGGGTTCGAGCAGCCGCCGCCCGGCTATTCGCCGGGTCGCGGCCATCTCCCGGCGCGCGCGCCGCCGTCCGGCGGCCAGGACGTTGTACGCCACACCGAACATCCAGCCGACGACACTGCCCCGCTCCGGGCGATAGGTGTGCGCTGAGTCGATGACCAGCAGGAACACGTCCGCGGTCAGATCGGCGGCAAGATAGGGATCGTCGACGCGCCGCGCAATGAAGCGGCCGGCTCCTCGGTGTTATATCGGGCCGACGAAGGTGATCGGCTGGTCGAGGAGCAGCTCCCCGGTGCGGGGAAGGCCCAGCCAGCTCAAGCGGAACCGGAGAGCGTCGATCTCCACGATGTCGCCCTCGCCGAGCGACTCGGCGGATGACATGTCCATCGACCAGTTCACGGTCGCCTCCTCGCCCCGGCCGAGGGTGATCCGGTCGACCGGCTTCACCGTGGGGTCGTCGCCGGGCAGACCCGCGACGAATGTGACCGTCTGCTGAGCGAGCCAGTCTCCCTCATCGGAGACATCCAGGCCCTCCACGGAGAACGGCAGGCGTCCGTCGTTGCGGATGCTGAACGTGGCGGTGACCGGCCCGGTCTGCCGCCCTCGAACCAGCATCCGGGTGTCTTCGACCCCGTCGTTCGCCCAGGTCATGCCGTCGCCGGCGCCGATGAGGCTGCCCTCGGCAACCCGTGGCCGCGCCCACCAGGCGCCGAGCCCGGCGGCCAGGGCAACGGCCACCACAACCACCACGATCAATCGCTTCCGGGACACGGCCACGATCATTTCATGCGAACGCTCACCGATTGCTCAACAGCGTGATCAGCAGCATCACCGGGAGGCAGAGCACTGTGGACAGGAAGATGGCGTCCCGGACCAGGATCAGCGGCGTCTCGGCGCGCTGGGCGTAGAGATACAGGTTCTGCGCGGCCGGCAGCGCGGCCAGCACGGTCACCGTGTAGACCGACGACTCCGGCAGGCGCAGCGCCACCGCCAGCAGGGCCGCCACGGCCGGCATGACCAGCAGCTTCAGCGTCACGGCCACCACCGTGGGCACCCGGTCAGGACCCGGCGCGAGCACCCGGCGGCCGGACAACGACATGCCGAACGCGATCAGGACCACCGGCACCGCCGCCTGACCGACGGTGACGATCGGGTCGAGGAGCGCGCTCGGTACGCGTACCCCGGTGATGTTGACCAATGCACCCAGGGTGACCGCCGCGACCAGCGGGTTTGCCGCGGGTCCTGACAGCGCGGACCGCAGGGAGCCGCGTGCCTCCAGCAGCATCAGTGCGAGCGGAGTGATGATCAGCAGCTGCAGCAGGACGATGGGGATGACCAGCGAGGCGTCACCGAGGACGTAGGTGGCGACGGGAATGCCGATGTAGTTCGCGTTGGTGTACCCGCCGCAGAGCGCGCCGAGGATGCGGATCGAGCGATCACGTCTGAAAAAGATCAGCGCGAAGATCGCGAAGCAGATGACCGCGGCGAGTGTCGACACCAGCAGCGGGCCGCTGATCAGCAGGTGCAGGTCGGCGTTGACGGTGCCTTCGAACAGCAGGCAGGGCGCGAGGGCGGTGTACGCGAGCCGGCCCAGCACCGCCTCCGCGTTCTCCGGCAACCGTCCCCAACGGCGCAGAACCCAGCCGATCAGGACGATGACCGCGAGAAGGAGAAACCCGGACAGCGCGTTGGACACCGTCGCACGGTTTCACAGACCCGGGTCAGGCCGCTGCGGCCGGAATCTCACTCCCGGAGTCCGGCCGGGACTCCTCGCGCAGACGGCGGGTGAGCTCCTCACCCTCGACATCGACGTTCGGCAGGACCCGGTCGAGCCAGCCGGGCAGCCACCACGCGGCCCGGCCGAACAGCGACAACACCGCCGGCACGATGGTCATCCGGACCAGGAACGCGTCGACGGCCACGCCGAACGCGAGGGCGAAACCGAGCGATTTGATGATCGTGTCGGCGGCCAGGATGAAGCCGGCGAACACGCTCATCATGATCAGCGCGGCCGCGGTGACCACCCGCGCGCCGTGCCTCATGCCGCTGATCACCGAATCGTCGGGCGCGGCGCCGTGCACGTACTCCTCCCTGGTACGCGTCACCAGGAAGACCTCGTAGTCCATCGCGAGACCGAAAAGGATCCCGATCAGGAAGATCGGCATGATGCTGACGAGGGGCCCGGTCGTCTCCAGCCCGATCAGGCCGGCCAGATGGCCCTTCTGGAAGACCGCGACGAGCGCGCCGAACGCGGCAGCCACCGACAGCAGGAACCCGATCGTCGCCTTGAGCGGCACCAGGATGCTGCGAAACACCAGCATGAGCAGCACAAAGGCCAGACCGACAACAATTGCCAGGTACGGAATCAGAGCATTGGTGAGCTTCTCCGACACATCGATGTTGACCGCCGTGGCGCCGGTGACCGCCATCGTCGCGCCGACGAGTGAGTGCGCGCGGATGTCGTGCACCAGATCCTTCGTCGCTTCGCTTGTCGCGCCGCTGTCCGGGATGACAGTGAGCATCGCGGTGTCCCCGGACCCGTTGGCGACCGGATCGCTGACCGTCACCACGTCGTCGAGGTCGCCAATCAGCTGCTGCGCCTGGATCGCCGCTGCCTGGGCAGCGCCGGCGCCCGCTTCGATCACGACGATCAGTGGGCCGTTGAATCCGGCGCCGAACCCGGCGGCCAGCTGGTCGTACGCCTTGCGCTGGGTGGAGTCCTCGGCCGCGGTGCTGTCGTCGGGAAGCGCGAGCCGCAGATCCATTGCCGGCAGAGCCACCGCGCCGATCATCACGAGCGAGAGGACAAGCGCGATCCAGCGGTGCCGGAGCACGTTGCGCGCCCACATCTCGCCGAACGGCACCTTCGCGTGGTGCTCCACGGCCGCCGGGTCGGCGCGGTGCTTGCGCGGCAGGATCCGCATGCCGGCGAAGCCGAGAACGGCCGGGACCAGGCTCAGCGTGATCAGCACGGCGACACCGACGGTAAAGGCCGCTGCCACACCCATCGCGGTGAGGAACGGGACGCCGGTCACCGAGAGTGCGACCAGCGCGATGATCACGGTGAGGCCGGCGAAGACGACAGCGGAACCGGCGGTGCCGACGGCGCGACCGGCCGCCTCCTCGCCGGCGCGGCCGGTGGCGATCTCGTGCCGGTACCGGGAGACGACGAACAGCGCGTAGTCGATGCCGACCGCGAGGCCGAGCATCGTGGCGAGCGCCGAGGTGGAGCTGGACAGGTCGAAGAAGCCGGTCGCGATCTCGATGCCGAGCATCCCGACGCCCACCCCGACGATCGCGGTGACCAGCGGCAGGCCGGCCGCGACCAGCGAGCCGAACGTGATCAGCAGGACGAACGCGGCCACGATGATGCCGAGCGCCTCGGAGGCGTGGCTCTCCTCGACGGTCTCGGTGACCTCGCCGGAGAATTCGGCGGCGACACCGCCGGTCCGCCCGGCGGCGATCAGCTCCTCCCGCTCCGCGATGCTCACATCGGTGACGGGCACGTCGTAGGTGACTGTCACGTACGCGGTCTGCTTGTTCGAGGAGTACACCGGGTCGGCCACCGTCGCCAGCTTCTTCAACGCGGTGACGGCCGGCTCCAGTTCGGCGTCGGTCAGCCCTGCCGACGAGGTGTAGACGACCTTCGCCGAGGCGTTGTCCGAGCTCGCGCCGAACTTCTCGGCGATCACCTCCATGGCCCGGAACGACTCGGTGCCCGGGATGGAGAACGCACTGGTGGTGGGCGCGGACAGCGTGGCCGCACCGACCCCGAAGGCAATGAGCAGCAGTACCCAGCCCGCGAGGGTCAGCTTGCGCCGGCGGAACGAGAACCGGCCCAGCCGATACAACAGGGTTGCCACAAACAACCGTTCGGCAACCGATCCGCACTACTGAGCGCGATCCTGGACCAGCCGCAGCATCTCGTCGACCGGGCCGCCAGCTTCTGATCCTGGTCGGAGAGCAGCGGGAACGGCAGGCCGGCGTGCTCGGCGAAGGCCGCGAGCTGGTCGGGGCGCTGGGTGCTCACACCTCGCACGGTCGCACCGGCGGCGGTGAAGGCGTCGAAACGGGCGGCGTAGGTCAGCGACTCCAGCGTGCACCCTGCCGCTCCGGGGATGTCCGACCAGTACGGCGGATAGCCCTGCGCGCCGGGTACGAACGCGCCCGGGAAGCAGTAGAGCACGCGTCCGCGAGGTCGACCCGTTTCACGCTGACGACCATAGTGCGTTCCCATATGAAACTTACTGTGTTCTGGCGATGGTGGACCGCCGGCACGGCGAGCGGTCTCGGCTCGGCGGTCGGTGGCGTGGCGCTGCCGCTGACCGCGCTCACCGTCCTGCACGCGTCGGCGTTCGAGATGGGCCTGATCGCGGCGGCGGGCTATTTCGCGTCCCTGGTGATCAGCTTCGCGAACGTGCTGTTCGCCGTCGCGAACCAGACGTTCCTCCCGGAGATCGTCCCGGCCGAGCAGTTGCAGGCCCGCAACAGCCTGAACTCCGGTACGCACGCGGCCTACCGGCTGATCGTCAGCCCGCCGGAAATGCTGTCCCGGGTGATCGCAACCGTCCGATTCGTGTCCTGGGGCGCGATCCCGATCGGCGGCCTGATCGCCGGCGCGCTGGCCGGGCCCCTGGGCGCCCGGACCACGCTGTTCCTCTTCGGCGCGGTGACGCTCTGCGCCCCGCTGTTCCGGGTCTTCTCCCCGGTCCGCAACCTGCGCGAACTGCCGTTGGCCGAGAAAGAGACGGCGCCGGCTCAGTGATCCGGCTCTTCGAGGGTACGGTCGTGCCGAAGCGACGTCCGCGCCGTCTCCTTCGCCAGCAGCACCGCCACGATGGTCAGCACTGACGCGACAGTCATGTAGATCGCCACGGCCGTCGTGTTGGGATTCTCGACGTCGCCCAGCAGCCGCAGCGCGATGATCGGGGCCAGCGCTCCGGCCAGGATCGACGCGAGCTGATAACCGACCGAGGCGCCCGTGTACCGCACCGACGTGCCGAACAGCTCGGAGAAGAACGCGGCCTGGGGTGCGTACATCAGCGCGTGCAGGAGCAACCCCACCAGGATCGCCAGGATGATCAGCGGCTCGGAGCGGCTGCCGATCAGGTCGAAGAAGAAGTACATCCAGATCGCGATGCCGGCCGCGCCGGTCAGGTAGAGCGGGCGGCGGCCCACCCGGTCGGAGAGCCCGCCGAGCAGCGGGATGACGAAGAACTGGACCGCGGAGCCGATCAGCAGCGCACTGAGGATCATCCCCTTGTCCGAGGCGTCGCCGGCGAACGTCGTCAGGTACGTGATCGAGATGACCGTGACCAGGTAGTACGAGATGTTCTCGGCCAGCCGCATGCCCATCGCGAGCAGGATCTCCCGGGGGTATCGGCGGATCACTTCGAGCAGCGGTTGATGATCTTTCTTTTTCAACGACAGCTGCTCCTGCGCCTGCTTGAAGATCGACGACTCCTCCACGGTCAGCCGTACCCAGAGGCCGACCAGCACCAGGACCGCGCTGAGCAGGAACGGGATCCGCCAGCCCCACGACTCGAACGCCTCGTCGGACTGCACCAGCGCGAGGATCCAGAGCACGCCGGTGGCGAGCAGGTTGCCGAGCGCCACGCCGGCCTGCGGCCAGGACGACCAGAATCCGCGACGGGCGTCATCACCGTGTTCGGCCGCCATCAGCACGGCGCCACCCCACTCGCCGCCGACTGCGAAGCCCTGCAACAGCCGGCAGGTCAGGAGCAGGATCGGCGCGGCGATGCCGATCGTCGCGTACGTCGGCAGCAGTCCGATCGCGACGGTCGCGAGACCCATCAGCATGAGCGAGACGACAAGCATCTTCTTGCGGCCGAGCCGATCGCCGAAGTGTCCGAAGACGACACCACCGAGCGGGCGGGCCACGAAGCCGAGGGCGTACGTGCCGAACGCCAGCAGGGTGCCGGTGACCGGATCGGACTTGGGGAAGAACAGGGTGCCGAAGATGAGCGCGGCAGCCGATCCGTAGAGGAAGAAGTCGTACCACTCGACAGCGGTGCCGACCAGTGACGCGAAGACGACTTTGACGATGGGTGCACGCCGAGCGTCCGTCTCGGGTGTGGCGGTGGTGGACATGCTGCTCCTCTCGGGCGATCAGCCAGGTGTTAACGGGACGTTACGTTCGTCCCGCCCGAGAACCCATGGATCGCGCCCACACATTGAGGCCCGCCGGTATGTGGCTTCAGCGCAGCCGGTGCAGTCGCAGCGCCAGCTGCAGGTCGAGGACGCGGCTCGGCTGGTCCCAGTCGTCGCCGAGCAGCTGCGCGACGCGATCCAGCCGCTGGGTCACCGTGTTGACGTGCACATGCAGCGATTCGGCGGCCTTCGCCAGCCCGCCGCTCGCCTCGAAATATGCTTCGAGCGTGCGGATCAGCGCGGTCCCCCGCCGCTCGTCATAGTCGATCACCGGCCCGGCCGCACGCCGCACGAACCCGGCCACGTCGCGTCCATCCCCGAGCAACAGCCCGACGAATCCCAGGTCACCGGCGCAAGCGCCGCTTCCGGCGCGGCCGAGAGCGATGAGCGCGTCAAGGCACTGCCCGGCCTCACGGTAAGCGCCGGCGACGCCTTCGGCGCCGCGTGCGGGTCCAGCTCCGCCCGCCGTGACAGCCTGCCCGAGGGTACGCGTCAACTCCCCGGCCACCAGTTTCGCGGTACCGGCCGGATCCTCCCCGGGCAGCAGCAGCGCCACCCGTCCTTGAAGCATCACCGCGAGCCCTCGCCGATTCGCGGCGAACGTCCGCGCCCACGACGCCGCCCGCTGGCGCAGCCCTTCGCCGCTGTCGTCGCCCGCCGCGACCACGACGTACGGCGCGTCGACGTCGAGCCCGAGCCGTGCCGCCCTGGATCGGACCGCGTCGGGCTCGCGCACCGGCCGGCTGATCAGGTCGTCGAGCAGGTCGCCGCGAACCTGCGCCTCGGCGTCGGCGACGGTACGCCGGAACAACAGCAGCAACGCCGTGATCTGTGCGGCCCGCTCGAGAATCCGCTGGTCGGCCCCGGTGAGTGTGCGGCCGGGACGAAACAGCAGCGCGCCGAGGTTGTCGGCGCCGGCTACTACTGCGGCGATGACCAGGCCGTCCCGGCGTACGCTGCGCCCCTCGGACCGGGAAGCCGCCACCGCCTCACCCGCCTCGACCCCCGCGGGGTCGGGAAGGTCGGCCGCTGAGCCTGGCGTGTGCGCGGTGGCGACCGTGCGGCCCTGCGCGTCGATCACCACGAGGGCGCCGTCGAGGACACCGACCAGGTCAGCGGCAACGTCGTCCACTCCCCCGCCGCGCAGAACGACAGCGGTCATCCGGTCGTGGGCGTCGGCGGCGCGTTCCACCGACTCGCTGTGCGCCTGGATCACCGCGTTGGCGGCAGAGAGTTCGGCGAGCGCCGTCTGTGTCTCGCTGAGCAGGCGGGCCGTGTCCAGCGCGACGGCGGCATGCGCCGCCAGCGAGGACAGCAACGCGACCTCTTCGCGGGCGAACGGCCGTTCGGCGCGATTCGCCGCGAACAACACACCGATCACTGCCGATCCCAGCCGCAACGGTACGCCGAGAATCGCGACAAGCCCTTCGTCAGCAACCCCTTCGTCGATCTCGGTGGTGTGCTGAAACCGGGGATCGGTCGGATAGTTCGCTGTCGCGTACGGCGTGCCGGTGAGCGCGACGAGCCCACCCAGCCCGGCCCCCGGAGGCAGCCTGAGCTGCTGAAAGCTGGCCGCGACCGACCCGTCGGTGATCCGCATGTAGGTGTCGCCGCGCTCGGCGTCGTTGAGCGTCAGATAGGAGACGTCGACGCCGAGCAGCGTGCGAACCCGGTGCACGATGGCCCGCAGCACCGCGTCCACGTCGCGCAGCCCGGCCAGGTCACCGGCCGTGTCGTAGAGCGCGGACAGCTCCTCCTCACGCCGCCGCCGGCGTTCCAGCAGCGCACGGACCCGCAGCGCGAGCACTTTCGCCCGCTCCAGATCGTCGAGATCGGGCGCGCCGGCGGTCCGCGCGGCCACCACCGGCCGTTCGAACTCGACAAGGGCGGCCTCGCGGGCCAGCAGCTCCAGAAACTCCCCGGCCATCTAGTGCGCGGTCCATCCACCGTCGATCGGTATCGACGCACCGGTGATCAGGTCGGCGGCCGGCGTGCACAGATAGGCCACCAGCTCGGCGACCTCCTCCGGCGCGATCAGCCGCTTGATCGCGGCCCGTTCCAACATGATCTGCTCGACGACCTGCTCCTCCGGTATGCCGTGCATCCGGGCCTGGTCGGCGATCTGCTTGTCGACAAGCGGCGTGCGAACAAATGCCGGCTCCACACAGTTCGACGTGACGCCATGTTCGGCGCCTTCCAGCGCGACCGTTTTCGACAGCCCTTCAAGGCCGTGCTTGGCGGTGACATATGCCGATTTATACGGCGAGGCGATCAGCCCGTGTACCGAGGAGATGTTGACGACGCGGCCCCAGTTCTGGGCGTACATATGCGGCAGCACCCGCCGCACCAGCCGGAACGGCGCCTCCACCATGACCCGCTGCAGATAGGCGAACCGCTCCGGCGGAAACTCGGTCAACGCGGCGACGTGCTGCAGCCCCGCGTTGTTGACCAGCACGTCCACGGCGGCATCGATGTCGTCGGCGCTCTCCGGCCGGGACAGATCAGCAACGACCGCCCGGCCCCCGATCCGACCGGCGACCTCCTTGGCCGAGCCGTCGTCCACATCAGCAACCAGCACGGTCGCCCCGGCCCGCGCGAGCCGCACGGCACAGGCTCGCCCGATGCCGCTACCCGCACCGGTCACGAGAGCGACCCGCCCACCGAGATCGAGGTTGACCACCATGACCCCACCCTACGAGCGAACCACGCACATCCATATGTGCGCCAGCCCCACGCCGTACCCACCACCCATGTACCGCCAGAACACATCGGCATCGGCTTCGCGAACCGGACGCCGCGGACCCGCCGCCCCGGCAGGCTTGTGCCGGTGGTCGAGCGGTGCAGCGGGTACACGGTGCGTGGGTCTGTCGCGTATCCGTGGAGATCCGTGGGGTCCATAGCCCTCACTCGGTTTCCGCCGGCGCGAAGCGGCGACGTGACGGCGTCACGGGGTGAAGGGGTGACGGGGTGAAGGGGTGACGGGGTGACGGGGTGACGGGGTGACGGGGTGACGGGGTGACGGGGTGACGGGGTGACGGGGTGACGGGGTGACGGGGTGACGGGGTGACGGGGTGACGGGGTGACGGGGTGACGGGGTGACGGGGTGACGGGGTGACGGCTTCTCGATGCGAGGCGCCGCTCGGAGATCTTGTGCAGTTCAGCCGGCCAATCGACCACGAGTGCACGAGTTCGCGGGACGGCCGTCGGTGGCATGCCGATTTCGCGTGGCCTGGCGAACGCGGAGCTCACAGTTCCGACGTGGCGAACGCGGCGCTTCACCGATCTTGTGGACTTCGGCGAACCGTTTGCGCGTAACTCCGCAAGATCGACCGAGCCTATTCGATCTTGCGGAGTTACGCGGACACGTCTGCGGAAAAGTCCACAAGATCCAGACCGAGCAGTGCAGCGCGACTCGGGGCAGAGCAGGGCGGCAGGGCAGAGCGCGGGGCGGGGCAGAGCGCGGGGCGGGTGGGGGTCTGCGGCAGAGAGGTCGACACTGGCTATTGATCTCGTTGATGTGCATCACGCCGATATCGGGGGTTCGACAAGATCGGGAAGCCGGGGCGCGTGAAGGCGTGTGCTGGCTGTCAGTGCTGTCAGTGCTGTCAGTGCTGTCAGTGCTGTCAGGGCTGTCACACGGCGCCCGAAGCAGCACAGGGAGCTAGCCGGACCCCCTCGTGGCGTGGATCAGGTCGCACACAACGCCACCGTGGGCTCGTATCCACGCCCTGGCGATGATGAAGCCACACAGACCGCAACCGTGCGACCCCATCTACGCCACACCGGGCATGCGTGCGCTCCCGTCCACGCGCCAGGTGACTCCGAGCCGCCAAGTACGGCGAACGCAGCCGCGCTTCCCAACCGAAACCGGAGCACACCGTGCGCCCCCGCCCAACCGAAACCGGAGCACACCGCGCGCCCCCGGCCAACCGAAACCCGAGCACACCGCGCGCCCCCGCCCAACCGAAACCAGAGCACACCGCGCGCCCCCGCCCAACCGAAACCAGAGCACACCGTGCGCCCCCGCCCAACCGAAACCAGAGCACACCGTGCGCCCCCGCCCAACCGAAACCAGAGCACACCGTGCGCCCCCGGCCAACCGGGAAGCGAGCACACCGTGGGCCTCCCGCCGGGCCGCTTGCCGCGCCGGCCACCGCTCGCTGTGACGGCGGTGCGGGAGCCATGTATTCGCAGGGCATGGTTGGGCGGATTCGTGCGCGGCAGCTTTGGGGCATGGACACAGTGACTATCTCCCCGATGCCTGTTCTCGCCGGCCGGCTTGCGTTCGTGACCGGCGCGAGCAGCGGGCTTGGGCTGGGCCTCGCGACGCGGCTTGCGGCCGCGGGTGCGGAGGTTCTTCTTGGGGTACGCGACGAAGCCCGCGGACAATCGGCACTGGATCGCATTCGACGCGAGGTTCCCGGCGCCCGGGTCTCGCTGCGAACGATGGATCTCGCGTCGCTGCGCTCGATCGCCGAGATGGCGGACGGGCTGCTCGCCGAGGGCCGGCCGCTCGACATCCTGATCAACAACGCCGGTGTGATGGCGCCGCCGGTGAGGCAGGTGACCGTCGACGGGTTCGAGCTGCAGTTCGGTACGAACTATCTGGGGCACGTGGCACTGACCACCCGGCTGTTGCCGCTGCTGCAGAGCGGGCGGGTCACGACGATGACCAGCAGCGCGGCTCGGCAGGCCACACTGAACTGGGCCGACATGCAGGGCGAGCGGAAGTATTCGGCGGTCCGCGCGTACGGGCAGTCGAAGCTGGCGAATTTGCTCTTCGCGCTCGAACTGGATCGGCGCAAGCTGGGTGTGGTGAGCAACGCGGCACACCCCGGGACCACGCTGACCGGGCTTTATGCGGCCGGGCCGAACCTGGGCCGCGCCAAGCCCGCGCCGCACGAGGCGATCATGAAGAGGCTGGCCGGGTGGGGTGTCCTGGTTCACGGGGTGGAGCAGGGTGTGCTGCCGGCTCTCTACGCGGCCGCCAGCCCGGCAGCGATGGGAGGACGCTTGTACGGCCCGGACGGGATCGGCCAGTTCACCGGCGGACCCGCTGAACTGGCGATCTATCGGTCGGCACGGGACCCGGAATCAGCGGCCCGTCTCTGGGATTGGTCAATGAAAGTCGTCCTTTAGCGCGTACCCAAGAAGGGGTTTTGAAGTGGATCGTGCTCGGCTCGCCGACTATCTGCGCAGCCGCCGGGAAGCGTTGCAGCCCGAGGACGTCGGGCTTCCGCGCGGGCAGCGGCGGCGGACGAAGGGGCTGCGCCGCGAGGAGATCGCGGTGCTCAGCGACATGTCGATCGACTACTACAGCCGGCTCGAACAGCCGCGCGGCCCGCACCCGTCCGAGCAGATGCTCGGCGCACTCGCCCGCGGCCTGCGTCTCTCGATGGAGGAGCGCGACCACACCTCTTCCAGCTGGGCGGGTACGCGACACCGCCGAGAACGGCCGATTCCGATCACGTCAACCCGGGCATGATGCGGATCTTCGACGGGCTGCGGGACTCGGCCGCCCAGGTGGTCAGCCACCTGGGCGAGACCCTGCTGCAGACGCCGCTGTCGGTGGCGCTGCTCGGTGATCTCAGTACGCACACCGGGCTGGCGCGCAGCATGCACTACCGCTGGTTCACCGATCCCGCCACCCGGCTGATGCATCCGGACGAGGACCGGCTCATCGTCGCCGACCTGCACGCCTCCTTCCTGCGGGACGGTCCGGGCTCGCGGGCCGGCGCGATAGTGACGGCCCTGCTGGCGACAAGCGCTGATTTTTCGGATTTATGGCGGCAGCACCCGGTGGCCGGGAGGTATTGCGGCGTCAAGCAGCTGGTGCACCCGACGCTCGGCCCGCTGGAGCTCAACTGCCAGCAGCTCATCGATCCTGACCAGTCACAACGGCTCGTCGTCTACACGGCGACGCCCGGATCCGCGAGCGCCGAGAAACTTCTCCTCCTCCAGCTGTCACAAAGCCTCACGCCATCCGGTCTTGGCTGACGAACGGGATGGCACAGGGTCGCCCGGATCGCACGGAGGTTCCCATCATGAAGGTTGTGGTCATCGGCGGCACCGGTCTGATCGGCTCCAAGGTCGTGGCGCGGCTCGGTGCGCATGGGCACACGGCGGTCGCCGCGGCTCCGAACACCGGCGTCGACACGATCACCGGCGAGGGCCTCGCCGACGTGCTCACCGGCGCCGACGTGGTCATCGACGTCTCGAACTCGCCCTCGTTCGCCGACGACGACGTGCTCTCGTTCTTCCGTACGTCCACCAGCAACCTTCTGGAGGCGTCGGCTGCCGCGGGGGTGAAGCACTACGTGGCGCTCTCCGTCGTCGGCACCGAGAAGCTGCAGGAGAGCGGGTATTTCCGGGCCAAACTGGTCCAGGAACAGCTGATCCAGAAGTCCGGGGTCCCGTACTCGATCGTGCACGCCACCCAGTTCTTCGAGTTCGCGAAGGCCATGGTGGCGGCCGCCACCGACGGCGACGTGGTCCGGTTCGCGCCGGTGCTGTTCCAGCCGATCGCGAGTGATGACGTGGCGGCAGCGGTGGGCCGGACGTCGGTGGGCGCCCCGTTGAACGCGACGATCGAGGTGGCGGGCCCGGAACAGTTCCGGATGGACGAGTTCTTCCGGGCCGGACTGTCCCGCCTCGGCGACCCGCGCGAGGTCCTCGCCGACCCGGAGGCCCGCTATTTCGGCGCCCTGCTGGAGGAGACCACGCTGGTCCCCGGCCCGGACGCGACGCTGGGCGAGCTCAGCTACGCGAAGTGGAAGGCCGCCCAGGAGAGCTGATCAGCGCCTCGGTGCCGCGCGGTCCGGCCTGACGTGTGGAGCGGTCCCTGGAGAGGAAACACACCATGCGGCACACGGCGATGCCCCAGCCGCAGGGGGATCGGCTGGGGCATCGCTGGTCGTGCAGGGGGTCAGTGGCTTCAGTAGCCGAAGTCCTGGGTGTAGTAGGGGGTGCCGTTGGCGGAGTAGACGGCGCCGACGCCGACGGTCTTGGACTTGCAGTTGACGATGTTGGTGCGGTGGCCCGGGCTCTTCATCCAGCCGTTGACGACCTGGGCGGCGGTGCGGTATCCGTAGGCGACGTTCTCGGCGGACGGGCTGGTGTAGCCGGCGGCCTTGGCGCGGGCGACGAAGTTGGAGTTGCCGCGGCCGGTGTGCGAGAACTTCCCGGTCTGGGCCATGAAGGCGCTGTGGCCGCGGGCGGCGACGGTGAGCTTGGCGTCGACCTTCAGCGCGGCACAGCCGTTCGAAACCCGCTGAATGTTGATGAGGCGGTTGATCTCGTTCTGCAGGACGGTCTCGCTGGTCTTCGCCGGCGCCGCCTGGGCGGGGCTGACAGACATCGTGGCGAGGCCGAGGGCGGCCGGGGCGATGAGGGCAGCGGCCAGGGCAAAGCGGCGAAGAGCGTTGCGCAAGAGGTCCCTTTCGGCAGGTCAATGTTGCTTGCGCTGTTCTCTTCGGCCCTGCCCGAGCCCGCTGGATCACCGAGCTGGTGCGTGTCGGTCACCGTATGGTTGCCGACGATCGAGGCCAGACACGACCGATAGTGGCCACAACCGGATTAAATAGCGGGATGGCTAGCTATGCGGTCCTGCTCCGCGGGATCAATCTCGGCAAGAACCGGCGCATCGCGATGGCCGACCTCAAAACGACACTGACCGAGGCCGGCTACACGAACGTCACCACCCTTCTGCAGAGCGGCAACGTGGTGCTCGGCTCCGATCTCCCCGCCGCCAAGCTGGCCCCCGCTCTGGAGCAGCTGATCGAGGAACGGTTCGGCTTCTTCTCCGACGTGATCCTGCGCAGCCGCGACGAGCTGGCCCGGGTCGTGGCACACAACCCGCTCGGCGACGTGGCGAACGACGGCTCCCGCTACTTCGTGTCGTTCGCGAAGGATGCCTCGGCACCGTTCGACGGAGTCACCGACGGCGAGGAGCGTTATGTCGTGGACGGCGCCGAGACGTACATCTGGTGCCCGTACGGCATGCGCGACAGCCCACTGATCAAGGCGCTTGGCAAGATCAAGACGCCACCGGCAACCATGCGCAACTGGAACACGGTGGAGAAGATCCTCGCCCTGATGTAAAACGGACCGATGCCAGAGGTCAAAGAGTTCCAGGTCACCTTCGACTGCGCGGACCCGGAGCGGGTGGCCCGCTTCTGGTGCGAGGCCCTGGGTTACGTGCTGGCGAAAAACACCACGGTCGCGTGCGTCGACCCCACCGGTGCAGGCCCGAGGCTCTATTTCCAGCGCGTCCCCGAGGGCAAGTTCGTCAAGAACCGCGTGCACCTCGACGTGCGGGTCGGCACCGGCCTCGTCGGCGCGGAGCGCCTGGCCGCGCTGGAGGCCGAGTGCGCCCGCCTGCTACCCCTGGGCGCGACCCGGGGCCAGCTGCTGCTCGCCGACGACGAGAACGAGTCCTGCCTGAACATGCAGGACATCGAGGGCAACGAATTCTGCCTGGACTGAGAGCCGCCGCCGAAAAGCTCAGGACTCGGAGACGCCACCAAAAAGCTCAGGACCGCGCCTTCTTGATCCGTGACTTCAGCGCCCGACGGGCCAGCGGCCCCAGCTCGTCCACCACCTCGACCAGCACCGCCAGCTGGTCGAGGGCTTCGAGGGCCCGCTGCGCACCCTCCGGATCGATGCCCTCATACAGCTCGACCCCCACGAAAGCCGCCGCCACCGCCCGGGACAGCCCCTGGATGTCAGCCACCTCGGCCACCGGCGAATCCGCCAGCAACCGGTTCAGAACCGCCTCGATCTCGTCGGTCCACAGTTGAAAAGCAGCAGCCGTCGGCGCCGCGAGCCGATCACCGGTCTGCGCGGCCGCGAGCAGCTGGGCCAGCACCGACACATTTCCCTGTGCCAGCTCGGTCGCATGCAAATCCCGTCCCACCTGCAACAACTCACGCAGCGAACCGACCGCGGCAAACCGGTCCGCGAACGCGCCGACCCGCTGCCGGGTTGCTTCCTGACAGGCCGCGCCGAGCAACTCGTCGACCGAGCCGTAGTGATAGAAGACGAGCGCCTGATTCACCCCCGCCGCGGCCGCGATCGTGCGTGCAGACGCTCCCGCCACGCCGTGCTCGCGCATCGCTGCCAGCGCGCCCTCGACCAGTCGCTGTTTCGTGTCCCCGCTCATCGCACGCCATTCTTCTCCACCGCTGGGTGCGGCGGCGCGATCAGGGCGTCGGTCACCAGCTGGGCGAGCCGGTCCAGGCCCGGGAGCAGCAAAAACCAGCTTGGGTACGCGTAAAGCAACCCACAGTGCTCGATGCCCCGAGCCACGGCGGCAACACCCGAAGCGGTGTGCCCGTCATCCGCCTCATAACGAGCGCGCCACAGTGTCGGGCCGGGAAACGCGGACGCTGACTCGAGACTCAGCGATGTGCCGGCGAGCCGGTCCCGCACCGCCGCGCACGGGCCGCAGTCGTCGTCGAGCCAGAGCCGCCCGGGCACGATCATCGAGGCGGGACGCGTGCGTGGCCCCACCAATTGCGCATCTTCGGAGACCTTGGCCAGTCCGGTGGCGAAAGCCGCCCCGCTCAGCGCGGCGAACGCCAGGCTCGCGCTGCGGGTCGCGACCGCGAGCGAGAGGAGCAGGAGAATCGCGCTGACCTGCATCGGGTTGGCGATATAGGCATAGGGTCCGCTGGTCACGAGCCGGACCGGCGGATCCCAGGGGAACGGCGTCCCGCCGCCACGCAGGGCGAACTCGCACCGCCGCGAGCGCAGGCACCGCAATGAGGAAGCCGGCTTGCAGGTATATAAACCATTGTCCGGAAATATGCTCCCAGCCGCCGTCACCGAGGGAGAAAGCCACGCTCGGGATCAGCCAGAGCAGCAGCACCGCGAAGAGGCCTACCTGGAGCAGAACCCGCGGGATCAGCCGGCGGCGGCCGGCGGGTGCCAGGCCGCTGCCGTGCACGTGCTCCGGCACCGGTACGCCGAGCAGGCTCAGCACCAGCGGACGGGCGTCCAACGGCTGCGGACCCGCGGCGAGCAGGGCCGGCAGCGTGGCCGGGTCGGCCGCGATGTCCCGGGTCACGCGTACCGATTGATCGGGGTTGACCCGCCACTCCGGCTGCACGCCCTCCACGCCGGTGAGCAGCAGCGGGATCGGGAGCAGCACCCGCAGCGCCGGGTTTCCGCCGAACCCGCGGACCAGGGCGGTGATGCCGTGGGCGACGGCGTACACCAGCGGCGCGGCGAGCACGACGCAGATCGCTCCTTCGTGCAACGCCACGGCCGCCAGCAGCAGGCTGATCGTGGTGAGCCGGAAGACCGGCCGTGCGTGCTCTTGCCGGCGACAGCGCCAGCCCGGCCGCGACGGCGATCGGCAGCACGACGAACAGCAGCGCGCTGTTGGTCCGCCCGGATCGCACGGTGGCCCAGAAGAGCACCACCCCGAAAACCACGATGATCGCGGCCAGTATGACGTTCGCCGGCCGGAATCGAACACCTTCCACGATCAACCTCCCCCGTTGCGAACTCCTTTTAAGCAGTCGCTCAAGATGGAACGGTAGACGGTTTTGAGCGACTGCTCAAGTCGCGTCGGCACTCCTCTGAAACCGGCGGCTGGGTAGCATGGCGGACCAGTTGAATGTGAACGTGAAAGGCGCGGCATGTCTGATCCGGTGGCGGGGGACAAAAAGGATCAGGAGGAGTCTCCGATTCCGGACGAATCACCAGCTCCGGGCAAGCCCGAGGAGCCGGACAAGCCGGAGGAGGCTCGGGCCGCAGTCGCGTTTGCTTCCGGTGTCGCGCCGGCTGCTGATCCTGGGCCGTCGACCGTGATGGCCCGGGCTGATCAGCCTTACGGTGACCCGGTCGACCCTTGGGCCGGACACGCGGCGGGCTTCAACACTCCGGTTGACGGGCATTACGCGTACCCACCGGAAAAACCGGCGGCGCGGAAGCCGCGCCGCCGAACCTGGCTCGTCGTCCTGCTCGCGTCGCTGATGACAGTGGTGCTGGCGGTGGCGACGGCGGCGATCGTCTATTTCTGGCCGCGTTATCCGGCGCTCGATTTCGAACGGCTCACCGAGGGTCAGCACTTCTCGCCCGTCGTGCCGGTGAGTTCGGCCTGGTCGGACGCCACCGTGTCGGGCGACCGGATCTACTTCGCGAGCTCCGACACGAAAGGCGCCGTCGGGGTGACCGCGATCGACGGCCACTCGCCGCAGCCGTTCTGGAGCAGCACGGCGGCCGGCACCGCGAAGCGCTGGACCGGCATGATGGCGCTCCCCTGGGGCGTGATGATCACCGGCACCACCGGGGTGAAGGCCACCCCGAAACGAACCGTGGTGCTCGGCTCGGAACAGGGCCAGCTCCTCTGGGACATCCTGCTCGGCACGGACGACCAGATGATCTACGGCAAGGACGTGGCCGTG
Source organism: Actinoplanes sp. CA-015351 (assembly GCF_050955685.1). NCBI lineage: Bacteria > Bacillati > Actinomycetota > Actinomycetes > Micromonosporales > Micromonosporaceae > Actinoplanes > Actinoplanes sp. CA-015351. The sequence continues at coordinate 2,604,358 of NZ_CP192102.1, read as the reverse complement.
CACGTCGACGTGGCCGGCCACCAGCTGATCGGCCTGGACGCGGCGACCGGCAGCGAGCTCTGGCGCCTGCCGGACCTCTCGGACACCGGCACCCGGACGCTCCCGATCAGCGCACCCGAGGACCTCACCGGTCCGAGCAGCGGCCGCGGCCGGCCGTTCAGCCCCGCCTTCACCGACCAGCGGCTCGTGCAGATCAACGCCGACCATTCGGTACGCCTGGTCGACATGAGCTCCGGCACCGTCGGCAAGAGCTGGCAGACCGGCGCCGTCGCCGACGATGAGGTGTACGCCCACAACGGCCAGCTGATCATCCGTGAGTCCGGAAACGTTCAGCGCGTGGTCGCCTACGACCTGACGACGGGCAGCCCGAACCTGCTCTACACCGCCGAGCCCGACACCGAATTGACCGGCCTGGCCCCGTGCGGCGACGACCTGGTCTGCTTCGTGAAAACCGTCGGCGGCGCGAAGGAGCAGACCGTGGTCCGGCTGTCGCTGACCGGCGCGGCCGCCTGGGAAAGTGCCGCGCTGACCGGCATAATCCGGGTCTTCCCGATCGGGAACACGGTGATCGTGCAGAGCGAGACGAACACGACCCTGCTCGATGACAAGGGCGCGACGTCCTGGACCCACCCGGGCTCGGTGGCCAGGATCGACTCGGGCAACATGCTCCGCTTCGGCCACATCTTCACCGAAAAGCCGATCGATGAGTCGCTGTCCGGCCAGCACGTGGGCGACGCACCGGTGGAGCTGGGCGCGGCGTACGACGTCCGCACCGAAACCTGCGCCTGGACGGCAAGGGTGCTCGGCTGCGTGACCGAAAAGGACTACGTGACGCAGAGGTTCGCCAAATAGCGGCGACAACCGGGGCGCGGCAACCGCTGGCCGCCCTCGGACCGTGGCCCGCCGGAAAGGCTCCGGCTCAGCTGGGCTGCAGGATGGTGGCCGCCAAGGAGCGGGCGTGGTCGGTCCACGGGGACGGGCGCATGGTGGCCGGGTCCAGGCGGACGTTCACCCGGCGGCCCTCGGCGAACACCGTCTCGCCGTCGGTGGAGGTGACCCGGAAGCGGTAGGCCGCGCTCGACGTGCCGAGCTTCTCCAGCCAGAAGTGGACCGTCACGTTGCCGGTGCCGAGGACCGGGCGGTTGAAGGTGATGCCGTACTCCCGGACCACGTTGAACGCGTCCGGTGTGGTCGGGCGGCCGCCGGAGAACGAGACGCCCCGCTCGGCCCACCAGAGGGAGATGGCGCGTTCGACCAGCACCGCGTACCGGGAATTGTGCAGCATCCCCATGGCGTCCAGGTCGTCGAAGTGGACGGGGACGTGCACCACATCCCCGAAGGAAACAGCGGAAAGCGCGGCGGTCATGTCAGCTCCGGGAGAGTCGTGGGGTCGGTGACGATCGAGTGCAGGTGTTCGAGCAGGGCTTGGCGGGCGCGGTGGAACGTCGGTCCCGTCCCGAAGACCGGCGCCTGCATGACGGCGCAGATCCCCAGAGACTCCGTTTGGTACGCGAGACCGCCAGGATCCACGTCAGCACGCACCTCCCCGAGGGTGACCGCGTCGGCGGCTGTCCTGGTCAGGAAGGCCATCCAGTCGCGCAGTTCGGCGGCGAGCCGATCGCGGATCACGCCGGGCCGGGCGTTGAACTCGAAGTGCGCGTTCGCGAAGAAGCAGCCGCCGGGCAGGACCCGGGACTCGTAGAAGGCGAGCCGGCTGTCGTGCACGGCCCACAGCCGCCGCACGCCGGCCGGCGCTGATCGGGCCGGCCCGATCACCAGCGCGGTCCACTGCGCCCGGGCGTGGTCGATCACGGCGAGCTGGAGCGCCTCTTTCGACCGCCAGTGCGCGAAGAGGCCGGACTTGCTGACGCCGAGCGCGTCGGCGACCTGGCTGAGCGACAGGCCGTCGAGCCCGTTCACGGTGGCGAGCAGCAACGCCTGATCGAGCACGGCGGTGCGGGTCCGCTCGCCCCGGATCAGCCGGCCGTCCTGAGTCATACCCCGACCCTACAAAACGACCGACCGTTCGTAAATATAATCAGTGCCACAACACAACAGGGCCACCACACAGCAGGGCCACCACACAGCAGGGCCCGGCGTGCGAGGCACGCCGGGCCCTGGAAGCCGAAAAGATCAGCCGTTGCAGATGTTGGTCATCTCGTCGCGGGCGACGACCTTGACGCGCTTGCGGCCGTGCGGCTCACCGAGGGTGATCTCGTGGGCGTCCAGCTTCTGCCAGCCCTCCCAGTCGGTGAAGTCGACGTCGCGCGAGCGCAGGTAGTCCAGGACCGCCGACGGGGACGGCTCGACCGGCGCCGGCAGCTTGTCGGTGTCGGCGAGCAGGCTCTGAACGGTCTCGCCGGCGTCACCCTTGGTGTGGCCGATCAGGCCGACCGGGCCGCGCTTGATCCAGCCGGTGACGTACATGCCGGGGATGTGCTCACCGTCGAGGTCGAGGATCCGGCCGGCGTCGTGCGGGATGGTGCCGGTCTTGGTGTCGAACGGCAGGTCGGGCAGCGCGGTGCTGAGGTACCCGACGGCGCGGTACACGGCCTGCACCGGCCAGTCGGTGAACTCGCCGGTGCCACGGACCCAGCCGTCGCCGGTCAGTTCCTGGGTCTCGGTACGCAGACCGACCACCTTGCCGTCCGCACCGAGCACCTCGACCGGGGCCTGGAGGAAGTACAGGTGCAGGCGGCGCGGACGGTCCCGCGGGTCACGGACGGCCCAGTTCTGCAGGATGTCGACGCACATCTTGACGTGCCGGGTGTCGCGCATCGCCTGGAGGCTGCCCTCGTCGAATTCGATGCCCTCGGGGTGGACGATCACCTCGACGTTCGGCGAGTGGTCGAGCTCGCGCAGCTCCAGCGGGGTGAACTTGACCTGCGCCGGGCCGCGCCGGGAGAACAGGTGGACGTCGGTGACCGGGCTGGCCTTCAGACCCTGGTACACGTTGTCCGGGATCTCGGTGACCAGCAGCTCGTCGGCGGTCTTCGCGAGGATCCGGGCGACGTCGACGGCCACGTTGCCGGCGCCGATGACGGCGACCTCGGTGGCTTCGAGCGGCCACTCGCGCGCCACGTCGGGGTGCCCGTTGTACCAGGAGGCGAAGTCAGCGGCGCCGTAACTGCCGTTGAGCTCGATGCCGGGGATGTCGAGCGCCCGGTCCTTCTCCGCGCCGGACGCGATGATCGTGGCGTCGTAGAAGCGGCTGAGCTCCTCGGGCTTCACGTCGGTGCCGTACTCGACGTTGCCGATGAAGCGGATCCGCTCGTTGTTCAGGATCCGGGTGAGCGCGTTGACGATCTCCTTGATCCGCGGGTGGTCGGGCGCCACGCCGTACCGAATCAGGCCGTAGGGGGTGGGAAGTTTGTCGAAAATGTCGACGGTGACCGTTTCCGAAGCCTTGATCAGGTGATCGGCGGCGTAGATGCCGGCCGGTCCCGCACCGATGACAGCAACCCGCAGGGGGCGATCCATAGGTAAATCCCTCACTCGCGCTTGAGTCCGGCCACGCCGATGATCGACAGGAAACCGTCAAGACTCTAAAACTTGAACCTAGGTTGAGATCAAGTCGATCTCATGGGCCCGAACCGGCTGATCAGCGGACAGAATGGCCGAACTCGCCTATCAGAAGACTAAGGTTAGGCTGGCCAAACTCGCTGGTGAGCGCGCTGAAACGGGCGGGCTTGTCCGGTCCGAAGCGCTTCACCGACGACATAAATGTGTCAGTGGTCACGAACGACGGCGGCGTCGATTTGCTGTGGAATTTGTCCGCATACATCACGAGACGTTCCTCGGCGGTCTCGGCGAGGTAATCGGCCGGCGCCAGCGGCAGCCCCTGCCGGACCACGTCCTCGGCGGTGATCCCGACGCCGGTGTGATGCGAACAGAACCGGGAGAGCACGTCCGGCAGGCCCAGTTCGCGCAGCAGCTCCTCCCCCAGGACGCCGTGCCGGACGTAGTTGTCGTCCGGAGCGAGCCGGTAGACCCCGATGTCGTGCAGCAGGCAGCCGGCCCGCACCAGGTCGACATCGAGGTCATCGGAAGAGCCGGCCAGTTGCGCAGCGACCGCCCAGACGATCTGACAATGCGTCCACACCGAGTCGAACGCCTCACGGCTCGGCGCGGCCTGCCGGTGCATCTCGCGGATCTGGGTCTCGGTCGGAGTCACCTGGAGAAGATGCCACGTCGCCCAGAGCCGCGAGAAAGGCGGTCAGGGCCGGCGCCTCCGGGCCCTCCCGGGTGACCACATAGAGCCGCCGCCCCAGACTCTGCTCGGCCACGTCGCGAAACGCCACTGCCGGGTCGGAGGCGGGCAGGGTCAGCAGCGGCAGCAACGCCACCGCGCCGGCCCGGCGGACCAGCTCCAGCTGCACCTCCGCGTCGTAACAGCGGTGCCGCAGATCAGGGTCGAACCCGCCCAGGGAGCGGCAGCTGCCGACCACCATGGCGTGGTGACCGGTCCCCGGGTCGGAGGTGGCCCAGACCTCGTCGCGCAGCGCCGCGATCGGCACCGGCGTGCCTGCGGCGGCGAGCGGATGCGCGACCGGCAGCACCAGTTTCAGCGGCTCGGTGTGCAGCAGTGCGAACCGCAGGCCGGCCGGGCGCGGGCGGGGATGGCCGTCGTACTCATCGCTGATCAGCAGGTCGACCGAGCCGAGGCGCAGCTCCGGCAGTGCCTGCTCGACCTCCAGCTCGCGCACCTCGGCACGGATGCCCGGCGAGGACAGCGTCAGCCTCGCGACCGCCGGGACCAAGAGGCGGCGGGCGGCGGACTGGAGGCCGCTCACGCGGACGGTTCCGCGTACAAAATCGGTCTGGGCCGCGAGGTCCGCCACTGCCGCATCGGCGGCAGTGAGAAGGACCTCCGCGTGGCTCGCCAGAAGGCGACCCGCGTCCGTGAGGCGCACGCCGCGCCCGGACTTCTCGAAGAGCGTGGCGCCCACCTCCTTCTCGAGCAGCGTCAGCTGCTGCGAGATTGCCGACGGGCTGTAACCGAGGGCCGTCGCGACCGCGCCCAGCGTGCCACGCACTTGGAATTCGCGGAGGAAGCGCAGCCGGCGCAGATCGAGCGTGACCATGCATAAACCCTAACCAATCAGCTCCACGAATCATCACTGGACCTGACGAGTCAGCGGCGCAAAGCTCGGAGTCATGGGTCCCGTTCTCTGCCTCGTCTCTGCGGTCTGCTTCGGCGCGCTGGGCATCTTCGGCAAGCTCGCGTTCGAAGCCGGTGTCTCCCCCAGCGCGCTGCTGCTGATCCGTTTCGGTCTGGCAGCGGTGGTCATGGCCGCATTCCTCGCCATCCGGCGAGACCGTCTTACGCAACGGAAGATCAAGACCCCCGGCAAGCTCCTGGCCGCGGCACTCGCTCTCGGCGCCCTTGGGTACGCGGCCCAGGCGAGCCTGTATTTCGAAGCGCTGCACCGGATGGACGCGTCGCTGCTGTCGCTGGTCTTCTACCTGTATCCGCTGCTGGTCACGGTGACGGCCGTGGCGCTCGGCCGCGACCGGCTGACGCCCGCCAAGGTCGCCGCGCTGCTCGCCGCGTCCGCCGGAGTGCTGCTGGTGCTGCTCGGCGCGGGCGGCGTGGCCATCGATCCGATCGGGGTGATCCTGGCGTTCGCGTCGGCGGTCACCTACACCGTGTACATCCTCTGCTCGGACCGGGTGGTGCGGCGGATGCCGCCGCTGCTGCTGACCACGCTGGTGCTGACCGGAGCGGCGACGGCGCTGGCAGGCAAAGCGCTGCTCAGCGGCGGGGTCGGCCTCGGTTTCGGCGCCACGGGCTGGTTCTGGCTGGGCTGCATCGTGATCGTCTCGACGGTGCTGCCGATCCTGGCGTTCTTCACTGGTCTGCGCCGGACGGGTCCGTCCGCGGCGGCGATCCTGTCCACCTTCGAGCCCGTGGTGACGACGGTGCTGGCGGCGGTGCTGCTGCACGAGTCGCTGACGATCACCCAGCTGGCCGGTGGGCTGCTGGTTCTCTCGTCAGTTGTCATCCTCCAAACGAGGCGCCGAAATTGGTCAATGCGGACGCACACCGCATCGCGGCAAACGCTATCGAGTGAGCTTGTCTAAACCGTGAGGTGGCGTTGATTACGCCTATGAAGATCCTTCCGTATCATCCAACTGGGTTAGGAGGGCTGTGACATGATTACGGATGGCGATTTCGGCGGCATTCGTGTCGGTGCGAGGCGGTCGTTGTCACACGAGACCCAACCGGAACCAAAACGGCTCAGCTCTCGTTGACTCAGCGCAGGCCGGCCGCGAGACCTCGAAACCTGATACGACCTGGAGATATCGTGAACACCGAAGTCGCGACCATGGACACTCTGGTCGGGCCGCTGGCCATCATCAAGGAGACTCCGCTGCGGGAGATCCGGGCCGAGCAGGCCGACCGGGTCGTGCGGCGAATCGTGGACAAAGAGTCGCTCCTCCGACGGCTGGACGTCAACGCTTTCCAGTCCGCACACTGACATGCCCGGCCCGGCGGGTGACGGGCCCGGCGGCGAACCTCATCCGCTGAGCCAGTTCATCCTCAAGGTTCACGGCCGGTGCGACCTCTCGTGCGATCACTGTTATGTGTACGAGCACGCCGACCAGAGCTGGCGGACGAAACCGAAGGCGATGTCGCGGGACATCGCCCGGGCCGCCGCCCGCCGGATCGCCGAGCATGCCGCCGCGTGGCGGCTCCCACAGGTCCGGGTCGTGCTGCATGGCGGTGAGCCCCTGCTTCTCGGGCCCGCCCGGATGGACGAGCTGCTGAGTCAGGTCCGCGCGCCGATCGAGGCGGTGACCCGGCTCACTCTGATGATGCAGACGAACGGCGTGCGTTTCAACCCGGAGATGGGTGACGTCCTCCGGAAGCACGGCGTCCGGGTGGGTGTCTCGCTCGACGGGTACCGTGCCGCCAACGACCGGCACCGCCGTTTCGCCAACGGCGCCGGCAGTTTCGACCAGGTACGTGCCGCGCTGACGTTGCTGCGAAGCCCGGACTACCGGGAACTGTTCGCCGGCATCCTCTGCACCATCGACATCCGCAATTCCCCCGAACGGGTTTACGAGGCGCTGCTCGCCGAGCGGCCACCGCAGGTTGATTTCCTGCTTCCGCACGCCACCTGGGACAGCCCGCCGTTACGGCTCGGCGACGACCCCACGCCGTACGCGACGTGGCTCTCCGCCATTCACCGGCGCTGGCTTGCCGACGGCCGGCCGATGCGGATCCGGCTCTTCGACGGGCTGCACTCCACCGCGAACGGCGGGCCCAGCGGCAGCGAGCAGCTCGGCGCGGACTCCGTCGACATGGTCGTCATCGAGACCGACGGGCAGTACGAGCAGGCCGACTCGGTGAAGACCGCGTACGACGGCGCGCCGGCGACCGGGCTGAGCGTGCTGACCCACACGGTCGACGACGTCTCCCGGCTCGCCCCGATCGCACTGCGGCAGAACGGCGTCCGCGACCTCAGTGCCATCTGCCGGGAGTGCCCCGTCCTGCAGCAGTGCGCCGGCGGCCTGTACGCCCACCGTTTCCGCACCGGCTCCGGATTCGACAATCCGTCCGCGTACTGCGCCGACCTGCGTGTCCTGATCGATCGGACCAACGAGGAGAGCCGGCTGCACGGCGCGGGCGTCAAACCGGAGGACACCAGCGCGGTGCTCACGGGCCTGGTGGCCCAGATCGCCTCCGGCTTCGGTGACGAGGCGACGATCAGCTGGCTCGCCGAGCAACAGCTGGCCGTCACCCGTGCGCTGGTGTCCGCGGCGATCGACCAGCATGGTCCCGCTGCCGGCTGGGACGCGCTCGTCGAGGTGGAGAACGCCGACCCGGCAGCGGTGCGCCGCGTGCTGGCCCATCCGTACGTTCGCGCCTGGGCCGTCGGCCTGCTCCGCGCCGGCGCCGAGCCCGAGCGGCTGTCCTATGTCGGCGGTCTCGCCGCCGCCGCGGCGGTGCATGCGGGCGTGCCGGTCGAGACCGACGTGCGCATCGAGCGCGGGGTGGTCGTGCTGCCCACCGCCGGCACCCTGTACTGGCCGGACGAGGTGACCGCGCCCGCCCGGATCTCGGTGGACCAGGGAAAGCTGTGGCTCAGCGGACCCGACCGGGTGATCACCGTCGACCTGGCCCAGCCGGGCGCGACAGCGGTCTGGCGGCCGGCACGGCACCTCACCCTCGGCGGCTGGGGTGTCCGCCTCGAGGACAGCGACCCCGCGCGTGACTGCCACGGCTGGACACCGGCGGCCCCGCTCGACGAGCACACCGCCGGGCAGTGGCGTGACACGCTGGCCGAGGCGTGGCGGCTCATCGTCACCGAGCTGCCGGAGTACGCGCCGGCGATGCGTACCGCCCTCCGGGTGATCACACCGCTGCGACAGGACCCGGCCGGTACGCCGCGGGCGGACACCGCCGCCGACGCGTTCGGGTCGGTGGCCGCCGCCCTGACCGGTCCGGCCGAACTCGCGATCCTGCTCGTCGAAGAGTTCCAGCAGGCCAAGGTGAACGCGCTGCTCGACCTCTGCGACCTGTACGACAGCGAGCCGGGCGCCCGGATCACCGTCGGCTGGCAACCCGAGCCCAGCCCTGTCGAGGCCGTCCTGCCTCGCGTTCATGCCCATGCCGCGGTCGCCGACGTGTGGCGGCGGCGCATCGGCAGCGACCCGCGAGCCCCCGAGATGTACGCGAAACACCACGGCTGGACCGTCGACGCGACCGCCGCGCTCCGCCGTTCGAACGCGCTGACGCCGCTCGGGGTGGATTTCGTCGACCGGATGGCCGACGCCGTGGAGTCCTGGGACTCGTGAGCGGGCGGGCCGTCACCCAGGACAATCTCGTCGCCGACCTGAGCGCCCTCGGCCTCGCCGAGGGCGGTCCGGTGCTGGTGCACTGCTCGATGCGCCGGATCGGCTGGATCGACGGTGGCGTGTCCACGCTGCTCGCCGCGATCCGTGAGGTGTCCGGCTCCGAGGGGACGGTCGTGGTGCCCACCCATACCCCGAACAACTCCCTGACCAGCCCGGTGTACCGGGCTGCGACGGCCGGCATGACCGCGGACGAGCGCGCCCGTTACGAGGACGGCATGCCGGGCTTCGATCCGGCCACCACGGCGTCGTACGGAGTCGGTGTGTTCGCTGAGCATGTCCGGTCACATCCCGGAGCGCTGCGCAGCGCGCACCCGCAGACGTCCTTCGCCGCGCTCGGACCCGCGGCGTCGGCCATCGTCACGACGCATGATCTCGACTGCCACCTTGGTGAGCGGTCGCCGCTGGGTGCGCTCTACCAGGCCGAGGCCTCGATTCTGCTGCTCGGCATCGGCATGGAGAAGTGCACGGCGCTGCACCTCGCCGAGTACCGGCTTCCGCAGCCCGCGAAGATCATGGAGTACTCCTGCTTCGTGACCGAGAACGGTCAGCGCCGGATAGAGCGGTTCGAGGCGCTGAAGCTCGACGACAGCGACTTCGGCGAGGCGGGACGTGATCTTCTCCGGCAGCCCTGGGCGACCACCGGCCGGGTGGGTGACGCGGAGGCTCATCTGGTCCCGCTGGTGCCGGCGGTGGATCAGGCCGAGGAATGGTTCACCAGCAATCGCAGCTGAGCATCGATCTCCGTCGGTGACACAGTGGAACCGGGCGATTACGCTGAACTCCGGGTCGTAACTGGATCGGGGATCGGAGCGAACGTGCGCATTGAGGAAAACCTGCCCGGCCTCCGGGCTCCTTGATCGGATACCGACCGTGCCGGCGCCCGACCTGTACTTCGCGCTGATCCATGCGCGCACGTCGGTCCCGAACCAGTGGGTCGAGGGGTTCTATCACCGGCTCGACCTTGAGGTTCAGCGCCGCGCCGACCCGCCGCACGGCCTGCGCCGCGGCTCGATCTACTTCCCCACCGCCGGCGACGCCCGCCGGGCGCTGGAGACCGGAATCCCCCAGGTCCGGGTGCTCGTCCCGCTCTACAGCCGGGAGTTCCTGCACGAGCCACCGGCCGACTTCGGCAACCGGCTGCACCGTCTCAACGACTCCGACGAGCCGCCCTTCGTGCACCCGGTCCTCTGGGAGCCGCACCTCCCGGCACGCCGGGTCAACGGCCTCGCCCAGGCCACCTCGCTGGGTGCCTCGGTCCAGGAGTACGCGGAGTACGGGATGGTCTCGATCTGCCGGCTCAGCGCGTACACCGCGGAGCTGCGGCAGATCATCGAGGAGCTTGCGGACCGCGTGGTGTCCGCCGCCGAGGACCCCGACCAGGTGCCGCTCTGGATCCGCAGCCGGCCGGCGCTGCCGATGCCCGCCCGGTCACCGGCGGCACGATTCCTGATCACGGTGGTCCGGCCGCACGGGCGCGGCGTCGACTGGTCGCCGTTCGGCACCGACACGGGCTGGGTGACCGACCATGCCCGGCACGCCGCACAGCGGCTGTCGCTGCTGCCCGAGATCGTGCTCGCCCCGGCGGCGCCGGGCACCGCCAACGGGTTCCACGAGTCGGCCGGTGTCCTGCTGCTCGACTCCGCGGTGCTCGACGATCCGAACGCCCGCTCGATCACCGAACGGATCCTCCGGGACATGCCGCCGTGGATGACCGTGGTGATGGTGATCCGCCCGGAGGGCGCCGTCCGGGCACACGATCTGGCCGCCCGGGCCAGAGCCATGACGCGCAACGGCGTGCAGATCGCCCGGGACGCACCGGAACTTCAGCGAGCCATCGACGAGGCGGTCACCAAGGCCCGCCGGAACTTCCTTCGCAGCAGGCGTTCGCGAGGACCGTGGGAGGACTTGCCATGAGCAGAGGGCGCAACGGACAGGTCGTCACGTTCTACTCCTACAAGGGCGGCACCGGCCGCACGATGGCCCTGGCCAACATCGCCTGGATCCTTGCGGCGAACGGCCACCGGGTCCTCGCCGTCGACTGGGACCTCGAGTCACCCGGCCTGCACCGATACTTCGCGCCCTTCATGGACCTGCGATTCCTGGCCAGCACCGGCGGCGTCGTCGACATGATCAACCGGTACGAGTGGGACTCGTCCGAGGAGAACTGGGATCCCGCCCTGCTCGGCGGTTACGCCAGCGTCCAGCAGCACTCCTTCTCGCTGGAGTGGGAGCACTTCCAGGACGGCGGCACCCTCGACTTCCTCTCCGCCGGCCGGCAGAACCCGGCGTACGACGGCGGGCTGAGCCAGATCAAGTGGGACGAGTTCTACGAGGATCGGGGCGGTGGCCGGTTCTTCGACGCGATGCGCGCCGACATGAAGGATCGCTACGACTTCACGCTGATCGACAGCCGGACCGGGCACAGCGACATCGCCGGGATCTGCACCGGGCACCTGCCGGACGTGCTGGTGGACTGCTTCACCTTCAGCGAGCAGGGCATCGAGGGTGCGGCCCGGATGGCACGGCAGCTGCACAGCCCCCGCAACATCCGGGTGCTGCCCGTGCCGATGCGGGTGGACCCGGCCGAGAAGCGTAAGGCCGACATCGGGCGCACGGTCGCGATGCGGGAATTCGCCGACCTGCCGAACGGTCTCGACGAGGGGCGGCGGCGGGCGTACTGGCACGGTGTCGAGGTGCCGTACCAGGCGTATTACGCGTACGAGGAGACGCTGGCGACCTTCGGTGACGCGCCGGGCGCCCGCGGGACGCTGCTCAGCGCGTACGAGGCGCTGGCCTCGCACATCACCGAGGGGCGGGTCACCACGCTGCCGCCGATGAACGCGAGCCTGCGCCAGCAGATCATCACGCGGTTCGAGCGTAAGCCGTTCTCCGAGGCCGACACCGTGCTGCTCTCCGGCTCCGGTCTCGACCAGGTGTGGCTGGAGTGGGTGGAACACGTCCTGCTCGCCGCGGGGCTCCGGGTCGTGCACGCTCCGGACGACGACGGCGGGGAGAAGGACTCGCCGCTGAACGCCCAGCACCTGAAGATCATCTCCAGGGCCGAGGGCGCCGACTACTTCACCGGCGCGGCGGGCGCGCTCACCCCTGATCCGGGACTGCGGGCGATCTACACGGCCGACATCACCCCGTGGCGGAGCATCCCGGCGGCCAACTCGGCGTTCGTCGCCGGGCTCGGCGGCAGCGCCGCGGCCGAGGAGATCCTGAAGCTGATCGGCCGGCCCGCCGTCGATCTGGACGTCGTGCTGGCCGGCTCGCCGCGGTACCCCGGCGAGGAGCCCGACCTGGTGGTGAACCTGCCGGCCCGCAACGCCCGTTTCACCGGGCGCGAAGCCGGGCTGCGCGACCTGCGCGGGCGGCTGCGCTCCGGGACGGCCGTGGTGCTCTTCGGCACCCAGGCGGTCAGCCTCCAGGGCATGGGCGGCGTCGGCAAGACCCAGATGGCCCTGGAGTACGCACACCGGTACCGCGCCGCGTACGACGTGGTGGCCTGGTTGAAGGCCGACACCGAGGAGAATCTGCAGAACGCCTTGCGTGAGCTCGGCGGGCGGCTGCACCTGCAGTCCGAGCAGCCCGGCCGGGAGTTCGCCCGGGCCGTCGTCCAGGAGCTCAGCCGGGACAAGCGACGCTATCTGCTGATCCTGGACAACGCCGAGGAGCCCGACGCGATCCTCGACTACCTGCCGCACGGGACCGCGCACGTCCTGATCACCTCGCGGAACATCGCCTGGGGCGATCAGACCCAGCCGGTGCAGGTCGACGTCTTCACCCGGGCCGAGAGCATCGATCACCTGATGCAGCGGGTCCGGGGCATCGAGGAGCACGACGCCGGCCTCGTCGCGGAACAGCTCGACGATCTTCCGATCGCGATCGCCGCGGCCGCCGCCCTGCTCGACGAGTCGAACACCCCGGTCGAGCAGTACCTCGAACTGATCCAGGCGGAGGGACCGAGCGCCGCGCTCGTCGACACCGCCGGCCGGCCCATCGCACGGACCTGGGACCTGTCGCTGAACCGGCTGCGGGAACGGGACCGGGCGGCGTACCGGCTCTTCCAGCTGTGCAGCGTGCTGGCGCCGGAGATCTCGCTCGATCTGGTCTACAGCGACCAGATGGCGGAATTCCTCAAGCCGCACAACTCGGCCGTCTCCGAGCGGATGCTGCGCGGCGCGCTGGTCCAGCAGATCAACCGGCTGGCGCTGCTCCGGCTGGACCAGCGGCCCAGCTCTCCGGGCAACGCCGACCGCAGCGGCCAGATCCTGATCCACCAGGTGGTGCAGGACGCCGTCCGGGACCGGATGACCGACGAGGAGCGGGCCGAGGCCCGGCGGCAGGTGCATCAGGTGCTCGCCAAGGCACGCCCCGAGGGCGAGGTCGAGGAACCGGAGCACTGGCCGCGTTTCCGCATGCTCTGGCCGCACCTGGAGGCCTCGGACGCGGTGAACAGCACCGACGAGTCGGTACGCCGGCTGGTCGTCGACCGCATCCGGTACTACTACGTCCAGGGTGACCCGGTGACCGGCCGGGGCCCGGCCGAGCGGGTCAGCCGGATCTGGCAGGAGCAGCTGGACGCCACCACCGACCCGGAACAGGCCGGCGTGCTGCTCCAGCAGCTGCTCCAGCTCCAGTTCAACCTGGCCAACCTGCTGCGCGACCTCGGTGAGTTCACGGCCTCCCACGAACTGGACGAGCGGGTGCTGGCCGAGCAGGAACGGCTGCTGGGCCCGGACCATCCGCACACCCTGATGACCCGTGGCAGTTACGCGGCCGACCTGCGCGGTCTGGGCCGTTACCCCGAGTCGCTCGAGATCGACAAGGTCACCTATCGCGCCTGGCAGGACCAGTACGGCGACAACTTCCCGCGTACCCTCGCCGCGCAGAACAATCTCGCGGTCTCCTACCGGATGATGGGCCAGTTCCAGCTGGCCGGCCAGCACGACGAGGAGGCGTGGCTGCGCCGCCGTGAGGTCAACGGCGAGACCAATCTCTGGACCCTCGGCACGGCCGCCTGCCTGGCCCGGGACTGGCGCGACGCGGGCGACTTCGACCGGTCCGCCGCCCTGCTCAAGCAGACCCTCGACGATCTGCTGGAGACCCGCGGGCCGGATTCCCGGTCGACGCTCACGACGAAGTCGAACTACGCGGTCTCGTTGCGCAGCATCGGCCGGATCGACGAGGCGCTCCAGCTGCACCACGAGGCGTACGACCGGCTCCTACTGCTGTTCGGCGACAAGAACCCGGAGACGGTGAGCTGCCGGTTCAGCCGTGCGCTCACCCTGCACAGCGCCGGGGAGGGCGCGCAGGCGGTGTCCGAGCTGCTGGAGATCCACACGTTCTGGAAGCGCACGCTCGGCGACCGGCACCCGTACACGCTCGTGTGCCGCAACGACCTGGCCATCGCCGAACGCAGGCTCGGCGACCTGCCGAAATCCCGGGCGTGGATCCGGCCCACGGTCCCGGAGATGATCGAGGTGCTGCGGCCGGACCACCCGTACACGCTGTCGGCGCAGATGAACCTGGCGATCTGCGAGGCCGAGGAGGCCGAGGGCGGCACCGGGCCGGAGACGGCACGCGAGACCCTGCTGGCGATCGCCGGCGACATCCGGCGGGTGTTCGGGCCCGAGCACCCGAACACCTTCCGGCACGAGGCGAACCTCGCCCTCATCGAGGAGGTGCTCGGCATCGAGAGCGCCGACGACCGGCTCGCCGCGCTTCGCGAGCGGGTCGTCCTCCGGCTCGGCGGAACGCATCCGATCGTCAGCGGTCTCGACCGGCGCCGGTACCTGTACCGGATCATCGACCCCCACCAGTTCTAGGGACGGCACCCATGGCGGTCAGGGAGAACACCGAGAGCACCATCCCGTCGCTGATCTCCTCGGCGTGGCGTACCGCGCCGCCGGTGCTGCGCCGGTTCACGTACTGGGTGTGGGGTCTCGGCGGCGTCGCGGTGATCCTGGCGATCACGGCGGATGTGCAGAACCGGTGGGGCAGCCTGCAGTTCGTCACGAACATCCTGGCCGAGCTGATCTGCGGGCTGCTGGCGCTGCCACTGGCTCTGGTGATCATCGCGCGGCTGGCCGAGTACCAGGTGAAGGAGCTGGAGCGGGTCCGGCTGGAGACCCGGTACGATGCGGCGCTCGAACAGCTGACCGCCTCGGTACGCATCACCAGCGACTACGTCCAGGACCTGGTCCAGGAGGTGAGCGCCTCGACGAACGCCTTCGTGGAAGCGGCCCGGGTGGTCAACGGCAGACTCGCCGATCCGGCGCGTGCTCTGGAGTCGGCCCATCTGCTCCAGGCTCACATGGACAGCCAGCAGTGGCTCTTCTACGAGCGGGTGGTGACGCCGCTGCGGATCGACGGCAACCATCTGCGCGCGCTGCTCAGCGAACGCGTCCGCAACGGTGAGCCGACCGAGGAGTCGGCCCGGTTCGAACGGATCTGGAACGAACTGGAGAACGCGCTCCGGCATCAGCGGCAGATCATGTCCACCGGGCATCAGGAGCTGGCCCGGGGTGTGCCCAACGCGAACCGGGCGACCCGCCTGCGCAACGCCGCCATCGTCCATCTGCACAGCGTCGACCATCTGCTGCAGCTCTGCGGCGAGCTCGAGGCGTTCGCCGCCGAGGCACGGCAGCTACCAGCCGGCCCGGATTCTCCGTGACCGGCCTCAGGCCGCGAGCCAGCTGAGGATCCTCGGCAGCACCTCCATGGCCCCGAAGTGGGCCGCGTCGTGCTGCACGTGCACCTCCGACCGCGGTATCCGCTGCGCCAGCCATCGGCTGTGGCTGGCCGGCGAGAACGTGTCGTGCGCGCCGTGCCAGAGCCGGACCGGCGGCACGATCGTGTCCAGGGCGAAGCCCCACTCGCGGCGGAACGCCACGATGTCGTCGAGCCAGCCGTACGGCCCGTCGCGCAGCGCGTCCGCGTAGCTCTTCACCAGCAGACGCCGGTACAGCACGCTCTGCATGAACCGCAGGTCGGGCGCGGACATCTGGGAACGCAGCTCTTCCAGGAGGCTTTTCGGGTCGGCGGCGGTCTGCTCGGCCAGTGCTCGCAGCTCGTGCATCATCTCCGCGGTGCCGCGGTCGGCCGCGACGTGCTTGCTGGCGTTCTCGTCGGCCATGCCCTCGTACCAATTGAGGTCGGCCGCCTCCCAGGGCGCGAGTCCGACCAGGACAGCGGCCCGGGCGACCCGGTGCGGCAGCACGGCGGCGCATGCCAGCGCGTGCGGGCCGCCGCCGGAGCGGCCCACCACGGCGAACCGCTTGATCTCCAGCCGGTCGGCGATGGCCCGCACGTCGGTGGCGGCGTCGATGACCCGCCGGTTCGGCAACCGGGTGGAGCCGCCGTAACCCGGGCGGTCGTAACTGATCAACTGAATGCCCTGCCGGTAGAGCACGCTGCTGCGGGGACGAGGACCGGAGCCCGAGCCGGGGGTGCCGTGCAGCAGGAACACCGGAATCCCGTCGGATGCGCCGGACACCTGAACCGCGAGAACCCTGGAGCCGACGCCGACCTCGAACCGTGTCACCAAGGCAACCCTCATCCCCGACGCGCGAAGCGGCCCGCGCTCCATCGATGGTAATCGCCGCGCGACAATCCGTGACGTCATCCGGCGCCCAGCATGGCGGCGTGCATGGCGGCGCGCGTGGCGGCGCGCGTGGCGGCGTGCATGGCGGCGTGCATGGCGGCGTGCATGGCGGCGTGCATGGCGGCGTGCGTGGCCGCGGACCGGCCGGGCCGGGCCAGCCAGGCCGCCGCGACCGCCGGATCGCGGCTGATCAGCGGAAACGTGCCGCGCGCCCGGAGGACGCCGAGCAGTCCGTCGCGGACCGGGGTGTCGTCGGTGAGCAGGCTGCCGGCCACCACGATCGGGCCGGTCCGGCCCAGACCGTCCAGCGTGGCGATCAGGCAACGGACGCCTCGGCAACGATCGCGAGGGCTTGCGGTCGGCGGCTCGGGCCCATCCGGCACCGCCCTGTGGCGCCGGATGGGCCCGGACCAGCGCCCCGCAAGCAACGCCCCGCAAGCAGCGCCCCTCACGCCGGCGCCCCGCAAGCAGCGCCCCGCAAGCCGGCGCCCCTCACGCCGGCGCCCCTCACGCCGGCGCCCCTCACGCCGGCGCCCAGCGTCCCGCCAAGTGGCACGAACCGGCCCTTCCGCGATTCTCGGAGACCCTGGCGGCGGAGTGTCACGCACGGTTACGACGAGACAGGCCGACCGCCGATGTGTGGAACATGCTGGGGCCTCCAAGCACCGCCAGTCACCAAGATCTGCCCCGGATGCCCGCGGGCACGACACGCGAGCAACGAAAGGGGCCCCCGGCCCCCCGCGAACCGGGCGGCCAGCCGCAGCCCCGATGCGTGTTGATTTAGGGTGCGATTCAAACCTGAAGTCAACACACAGACAGCGTTTCCGCTATGCAGACCCCCCGCGTGTTGACTTCGGGTGCGATTCGAACCTGAAGTCAACACGCAGCAACCGTTTCGCGGTGTGCGTGACGGAATTGGGTGCGGTTTGAACCCTAAATCAACACACCGGAAGCTACGTCAACACGCTGGACCCTAAATCAACACGCTGGCCGTGGTCGTGCGGTCGTTGGCCCTTTCTGCGGTGGAGTGGCCGGTGCCCGCCACTTGGTCATGAGTCTCGGTAGCAGGGTCCGCGGTGCCGTCCGGAACTCACAGGTGACGCATGCCATAAATATGACGAAACGGCCACAAAGCCGCGCCAACGACCACCCGCGTTCTAAATCTTGTGAGTTTCCGGCTGGTCCGATGGCGCAACCGCACACCGTCGTCGACTCCGCGAATCGACCAGCGGGGTCAGCGCTCCCAACCACCCACGACACAGCGCCCCCACAACCAGCCCGCGACGGGCAAACCGCGCCGCGACAGGCGCGCCCGGCGAGCAGGAGCGGTGAGCGCGTGCACAGCGCGCAAGACACCCTCCGAGCGTCGCCGCGGGCACACCGTGGGCTCTCGGCATCGCTGCCTGCTCCGACGATTTCTTGCCAACCCCGACGATTTCTTGCCAACCCCGACGTGCCGGCCACCGCCGGGAGTTTGTCTAAGCTGAATGGATGGATCAGTTCGGGGTTGTAGTCAGCGCCGGCTCGTTTCAGGACACCGGCGAGGGCGCTGTCCGCTTCCCGCACCGATGGACTGAGGCGGGCGTGACCGTCCGGGCCGACTTCACCGGCGCCCATCTGCTTCATCTCTCCGCGGCCGGCTGCGTCCTCAACGATCTCTACCGCGAGGCCGCGGGCCTCGGCATCCACCTTTCTGGGGTACGCGTAACCGCCGCCGGCGCCTTCGACACGACAACCTGGACGTCGACCGGCATCGCCTACACCGTGGAGCTCGACTCCCCCGGCGACGACGGCGTTCTGACCGGCCTGCTCGCCCGGGTGGACGAGATCGCCGAGATCCCGCGCGCCATCCGGGCAGGCGCACCGGTGATCAGAAAGCCGTCAAACGGCGCGTCAAACGCCGGCCCGCTCTGATGGAGGCAGCCCGGGAAACGCCCGGGCCACCAAGGAGTGCGAACCAATGCCGTTGTTCATGGACATCCACCACGTCGAAGGCGGAGTGACGGGCTCTGACGTAGCCGCCGCCCACGAGAAAGACCTTGCCACCCAGGGTGAGTACGGCGTCAACTACCTGAAGTACTGGGTCGACGAGGACGCCGGGAAGATCTTCTGCCTGGTCGACGCGCCCGACGCCGAGGCGGCGAACACCGTGCACGCCAAGGCGCACGGCCTGGTCGCCGACGAGATCTACCCGATCACCGCGAAAGGCTGACAGGACCCGTGGCGCTCACTGTGCACCTGCTCGGCCGGCCGCATGTCGACCAGGCCGGTTACCAGGTGCGCAGCCGCAAGAGCTGGGCGCTGCTGGCCTGTCTGCTGCTCGGTGACCGGCCGCCGACCCGGGGCCGGCTCGCCGGGATGCTCTATCCCGGGGCACAGGATCCGCTGCGGGCGCTGCGCTGGGGGCTCACCGAGATCCGCCGCTGCCTGGGTGTGCCGGTGGACGGCGATCCGGTGACGCTGCGCCTGCCGGATGACGCGGTCGTCGATGTTCACGTGCTCAGTTATGGCTCGTGGACGTCGGCGGTGCGGCTGCCGGGGCTCGGCGCGGAGCTGCTCGACGGGATCGAGGTCCGGGGTGCGCCCGCGTTCGAGTCGTGGCTGCTCTCCGAGCGGCGCCGGGTCGCTGCCGCGTCCGAGGCGATGCTGCACGAGGCCGCGCTGGGCCGGCTCGCCGGGGGCGAGCTTGATGCGGCCCGTGACCTGGCCCTGCGGGCCGCCGCGATGAATCCGCTCGATGAGAACCATCAGGCGCTGGTGATCCGGCTCTACCGGCTGGCCGGCGACGACGTGGCAGCGAAACGGCAGTTCGCGGCGGTCACCGAGCTGTTCCGCGACGAGCTCGGCGTGCTGCCCGGCATCGCTGTCGAGCAGGCGATGCGCGAGATCCGCCGGGAACCCGACGAGCCCGCCGACGAAGCGTCGGTCGAGGCGATCGTGGAGTCCGGCGCCGCGGCGGTGGCGGCCGGCGCGGTCGACGCCGGAGTCCGGTCCCTGCGCGCGGCGGTCCGCCTGGCCGACCAGCTCCCGGACAAGAACGACCAGCGAGCCGCGAGTACCGACACCAGACACCATCTTCGCCTGACAGCCCGGCTCCGGTTGGCCGAGGCGCTGGTCCATTCGCTGCGCGGCATGGACGAGGAGGGTCTGGCGACCCTCCACGAAGCCGACCGGCTCGCTCTCGCGACGACCGATCAGGCCGCGTCGGCGCAGGCCAGAGCAGAGATTGGGTACGTGGATTTCCTGCGTGGCCGTTACGACAGGGCGCACCACTGGCTCACCGGCGCGCTCGCGGCGGCCGAGGGTTCCCCGGCGGCCACAGCCCGGATCACCACCTACCTCGGTGCTGTGCACAGCGACCGCGGCGAGTTCTCCGAAGCCGGTGTCCTGCTCGAAAAGGCGATCAACCTGGCTGGCTCCGCCGACGATCCGCGTACCGGGGCATACGCGTTGTCCATGCTGGGACGCGTACATCTGCTCCTGAATGATCTTGATCTTGCGGCCGCGCATCTCGCGAGGTCGGAGGAGATCGCTCAGGGTGACCATTGGCTGGCTTTTCTGCCGTGGCCGCAGGCGCTGCGTGGCGAGGTCCACCTCGCGGCCGGTGACGTGGAGGCCGCTGAGCGGGTGTCGCGGCAGGCGTTCGCGCGTGCGTGCCGGCTCGGTGATCCCTGCTGGGAGGGGACGGCGGCGCGCTCGCTGGCGCTGGCGGCCGAGGCGCGCGGCGACACCGAGCAGGCGTTCGCGCTGCTCAGCGAGGCGCGGACGCGGTCGAACCGGTTGGCTGACCCCTATGTCTGGCTCGACGCGCACATTCTTGACGCGCAGTGCGAACTTGGCCTGCGGCACGGCCGTCCGGAGGCGCCGGCGTGGATCGACGACTTGCGGCGTCTGACGGCGCGCACCGGTATCCGCAGCCCGGGCATCAACGCGCTGTCAGGTGTTCAGCAGGCTTAGCTTTTCCTGGACCGCGGGGATGCCGACCGGCACCTGCCCGCAGGCGACCTGGGCCTGACGGACGTGGCCGTCCATCGACCGCAGCACGGCGATCGAGTTCTTCGCCAGGTCGACCTGGGCCTGGGCCTGCTCGGTGGTGGTCTCACCGCTCTTCGCGACCGCGGTGAACCGGGCCAGGTCGTTGACCACCTGCTCCACCTGGACCATGTCGGCCGAGAAGCCCCGCACCGCCGTCCGCAGGTCGGCGTTGAAGAGCAACCGGCTCTGGGTACGGTCCAGCTCCGCACGCAGGTCAGCCAGCTGCGTCGCGTCGGGCTGCGCCTCGGCCTCGGTCTGCGGCTTCACGTCGCCGGTCGCCAGCTTGACCATGTCGGTGCACACCCGGTCGGTGGTGTACCTGTCGACGGCGAACGCGCCCAGCCCGCCGAACGCCACCGCGGTGCCGGTGACGATGGCGGCCACGCCGAGGATCTGCTTGCGTGTCTCGCTGGCGCGAGTACGTGTCTTGCTGGGCATGCCGGCTCCCAACGTCGGGGTTCGTGCCCCGGGAGTCGGCCCCCCGCGCCTCCGGTTGAGAGGTGCCCGCCGTTGGCAATCGCACCGCAACTCTTGCAGCGGTGGAAAGTTTCAGCCGCCGAAGCTCTGCTTCAGGAAGTCCCGCAACTCCTCGGCCTCCGGGCCGCTCAGCCCGGCCGCCTCGATCCGGTCACGGATGTACTGCTCGACCTCTTCCTCGTCGGGAGCGTCGAAGTAGTCGAACGGCGCCACCAGCACACCCTCGCAGATCCGGCGCGGGTCGTCTTCGTCGGCGGCCGGGTCCAGGTCGCGGGGGCTGCGCGAACCCACCGAGAAGAGCGCGAAGCCGGGCTCGAAGCGGTACCCGATGTCGATCGGCTCGGCCCGGTGCCCGCGGGCCGCGAGGTCGGCCACCACGTCGTCGAGGAACCGGTACGTCAGCTGCACACCGTCGAACCACGCCTCCTCACCGCCGTCCCCGGAGTACGCGATCTCCACGATTTCGACCGTTTCGATGTCGGTGTACGACAGCACCAGCATCGGCGAGGTCTGGTAGACGGCCCGGTCGAGCCGCCCGGGGTGAACGGGCGTGCCGAGCTTGCACTCGACGACCTCACGGCTCTCCCCGATCTGAACCAGGGGGGTTCCGAGCCCCGGCAAAATTTCCATGCCGCGCATGATGCCACGCCGCGGCAGCCGGGTCGCCCGCCGTAGCTTTGACCGCGACAGTCGTAACGGTCGGGAGGACCAGATGCGCAAGCTCGTGTACTTCGTCGCCGCCACCGTCGACGGGTTCATCGCCGCGCCGGACGGGTCGTGGGATTTCTTCGTGCTGCATGACGACGTCATGGCGTACATGCTCGAGCGATATCCGGAGACGGTGCCCACTCACATCCGCGGCGCGCTCGGCATCACCGTGCCCAACCAGTCGTTCGACACCGTGCTGATGGGCCGGGGCACCTACGAGCCGGCCCTCGCCGAGGGCGTGACCAGCCCGTACGCGCACCTGCGCCAGGTTGTGTTCTCGCGCACCATGACCGCGTCGCCGGACCCGGCGGTGCGGATCGTCGCCGACGATCCGGTGGCGTTCGCCGAAAAGCTCAAGCAGGAGCCCGGCCGCGACATCTGGCTCGCCGGGGGCGGCAGCCTCGCGGGCGCGCTGCTGCCGGCCATCGACGAGCTGGTGATCAAGCTGAACCCGGTGATCGCCGGCTCCGGCATCGCCTTGGCGTCGGCCGGTTTCCACCCGCACCACCTCACCCTGACCGACGCCACCCCGCTGCCGAGCGGCGTCGTGGTGCTGCGCTATTCCACGGATCGGGGAGCCGCCTCGGTGCAATGACACGCCGTTCAACGATCTGGGTCCGGCGCACGTACCTGCCTGTGGTTCCTCGTCCGGGGACCCCGGGAACGGGCGGTTCGCAGAGTTAGGCAGGATGCACGGGTGCGTCGTTTGCTGATTCCGGTGGTGGCGGCCGGTGTGATGATCGGTGGCGGGGGTCTGATCTATTCCGGTCTGGGTTCCGGTTCCTCGCCGTCGGTGACCGCGTTTGTCTCGCCCTCGCCGACCGGTCCCAGCCCCGAGGAACTCGCCGCTGCCGAACGGGCCGCGCGGGTCAAGAAACTCGACGCGGCGCTGACGAAGGTGGCGGCCTCGTCGCCCGAGTTCTCGGTCGCCGTGCTCGACGCGAAGACCGGCGAGACGTACCAATATCGGGGTTCGGAGAAGTTCGACACCGCCAGCATCGTGAAGGCGGACATTCTCGCCTGCATGCTGCTCAAGGCGCAGGACGCCGACCGGGAGCCGTCGAGCCGGGAGCTGTCGCTGGCGAAACCGATGATCCGGCTCAGCGACAACAACGCCACGACATCGCTGTTCCAGCGGATCGGCGGGAAGGCGGCGGTCACCCAGTGCAATAAACGCCTCGGCTTGACCAAGACCGCCATCGACGTGCACTGGGGGCTTACCCGGACCACTGCCGGTGATCAGGTGAAGCTGCTGACCCAGCTCGACGACGAGGAAGGACCTCTCGACGACGAGTCCCGCGAGACCGCTCTGGATCTGATGACCACGGTCGACGAAGCGCAGGACTGGGGTGTGCCGGTGATCGCCAAGGCCGGCGAGACGGCGAGCGTGAAGAACGGGTGGGACACGCGGACGGCCGACGGCGGCAAGTGGGTGGTCAACTCGATCGGGCGGATCACGTCCGACGAGGTGGACGTGTCGGTGGCCGTCCTGTCCCACGACAACGCGTCCCAGGAGAGCGGCATCAAACTCGTCGAGAAGGTCGCCAAGATGACCCGTCAGTATTTGAAGTACTAGGGGCCGGATTCTCAAGCGGGACGGCGGGCGACCGATTCAAGGCGGCGCACCGAACACGTCGTCACCGAAAAGGAGCCTCTCGTGGAGCAGTTCAAGGTCCTCATCGCGTACCTGCGCACCGCGACCTCCTCCGACGAGGGCGCCACCGCCGTCGAGTACTCCCTGCTGGCAGCCCTGATCGCGGGCGGCCTGATCGTCGCGGTGACCGCCCTCCGCGACGACATCAAGACCATGATCGACAGCCTGATCGCCGCGATCTGACAGCTCCCGGACCCGAAAGCGCGTGAACGGCGGTCAGGACTCGAAGAGGTGCTGGAGGCCGATGACGTCGAAGACGCGGCGGACTATGCCCAGGGCTCCGGCCAGGCGGAAGTCAACGCCGACGGCCTCGGCGGCCACGTAGCCGTCGAGGATCGCGGCTATCGCCTCGGAATCGATGAAGCGGACGCCTCGCAGGTCGATGACGATCCGTGAGCCCTCACCCGCGCCTCCGCTGGACGCGGGTTCGAGGACCCGCGCGTCGGTCACCGCGGCCCGCAGGGCCTCCTGGATGTCCGCCCGGCTGCCCATGTCGAGGTCGCCGCTGAAGAGCAGCCGGACCGTCCCGGGGGTGGCCGGCGCCCGGGTGATCGTGAAGTAGTCGTCCGGCACGATAATTGTCTACCAGCAAATATCGGAATCGGCATCCCGAGCATCCCGGGAAAGAGGGACGCCTGGTCAGGTGCCCCTCTCTCCCGAGTGACCGAAGCGTCAGCTCTGCGAGGCCCAGATCAGCGCCCGGCCCAGCTGGGACTGCAGGCCCTTCGCGTGCAGCCTCCAGATCGGGTCGGTGCCGATCAGCACCACCGGGTTGCCCGCCGCCGTCGTGCTACGCACGATCGAGGCCTGCCCGGCCGCCTGGTCCTGGCCGCCGGTTCCGTTGGACGCCGGCGCCCACCAGCCCGCCAGCAGCGGGTCGGCGGCGTACGACTGCTCGACCGTCACGTCCGCACCGAGGCCGGTGTACCAGACCGGCTGGGCGATGAACGAGTGCGGGATCGCACCGGATGTGACCGGCCCGCCGTTGTTGACGACGTTGACCACGCCGCTGGCCAGGCTCGCCCCGGAGTGTGCGACGGCGGTGAGCAGCCCGGCCGCGGTGCTGAACGCCGGCCCGGCGGTGTCCACGCCGACCACGCCACCACCACGGGCCAGGTACGCGTCGAGCGCCGCCTTGTTCTCCGCGGTCAGCGTCGCCGGGTTCAGCGTGCTCGCCACCAGCAGCACGTCCACGTCGCCGGTCAGCGACGTCGCGAGCGTGGAAGCCGACACCGCACGCGCCGCGAACCCGGTGTCCGCGAGGGTGTCCCGGACCTCGACGCCGCCGACGTACCCGACCACGACCTCGTCGAGCAGCGTGCCCGACCAGCGCTTCGGCGCCGCGGCAAAGGAAACTCCATGCTGACGGACAGCAGACTTGATCAAGGCCTGCGACGACGGCGACCACGGTACGACCACCGAGCCGTCGGCCAGCCGATAAACCCGCGCGCCCCCGGCGAGCAGGTCGTTGACGGCACGCAGATCGGTCGCGTCCTGGATGTCGAGCGCATAGGAGACGCGGCCGGGCGGGTACGAGCCACGCGCCACCCCGTCGTAGACCCGGGTAAGCCGGGTCCGGGGCAGCGAGTCCCACAGGGTGTCGACCGTCGCGCCCCAGGTCAGGCCCTGACTCCAGCCGGCCGGTCCGGCGTACAGGTCGGAGACCCGGTCGGTGATGTCGGCGCCCGGTTCGAGGAGCGAGTTCACGATGCCGCGTTTCGGCTGGTGAAGATCGATGACATAGGAGCCGGCCGGGTACGACTTCCCGTCCGCCCGGAACGACGAGGACGCCTGCCACACCCGGCCGCCACTGCCGATCAGCAGGTCGACGAGCCGTGCGGCGGCGGCCGGCGAATGCTGACGGTCGCCGGCCGGGATCACGTACGAGCGGGGGAAGACGGTGCGGTAGTCGTCCTCGGGGCCCCAGCCGGGCACGTACTCGTCCGGGATGTCGCGCTGCGGCTCGCCGGCCCAGCCCCGGCGGTACACCTCGGCCTGGTCGTAGATGACCTGGTTGCGGTTGGCCTGGATGTACTCCAGGGACTTCTTGATCGCCACCTCGTGCACGTCGGTGTTGATGCCCGAGCGGCGCAGCTTCTCGGCGGGCGTGAGGTTGCCGCGCGGGTTCAGCGGCGCCTCGATCGTGTACGGGATGCTCGACTGCAACAGCGAGAACGACGGTACGTAGATCGGCGGGAAGTCGTCCCAGACACCCGGTTCGTCGTCACGGAACGGGATGCGGGCGCTCTGCGTTTCCGCGTACCCAAGGTCTTTGAGGCCCTGCTCGATGCCGAGAGCGTTCGGCAGAGCGTGCTTGATGAAGAGGTCGTATTCGTTGTTGACGTTGTGCGGCGGGGTGCTCGGGTGCAGCAGGGTGGGGCTGACGTACCCGTGCAGGTCGAGCGTGATGATCGGCTTGACGTCGACGGCGAGTTCCCGGATCAGGTTCGTCTCCGGCTGCGAGACGATCGTGAGGTCGCGGTTGAGGTCGTAACCGGCGCTGTTGGCCCGCGTCCCGGCGACCCGGCCGTCCGGGTTGGACGTGATGTTGAAGACCAGCCGGTTGCGCTGGAGCAGCGACGCGACGGCGGGGTCGGTGCTCGACGCGTACTCCGAGATGACCCGCAGCGCCGCGTCGGTGCCCTCCCACTCGTTGCCGTGGATGTTGGCGTTGACGAACAGCGGCGTCTTGTAGTCGCGCAGCAGCTGCTTGTCGCTGCGCGCCCGGACCGGGTCGTCCTCGATGAGGCGCTTCCAGCGTTCCTGCTTCTGGGCTTCGGACCGGGACTCGGGCGCGGTCACGGTGACCACGTAGAGGTCGTATCCGCCGGACGACTTTCCGGCGACCCGGGCGGAGACCCGGTCGCTGTCTGCCTGGAGGGCGTTGAGCTTCGGCGCGATGTCGTCGTACGCGATGACGCCGATCGGGATCGAGGCGTCGTCGGGGTTGTCCGGCCAAACCGGGAGCACGTTCTGGCGGGGGTAACCGGTGATGTCGCCGATCGGGGTGGCCCTCGGCGGTACGGCAGGCAGCGCGTCGGCATGGGCGGGAGCGTTCCAGCCGGTGACGACGAGGACGGCTACCGCGGTGGAGACGGCGAGTCTTCGCAACATGATCGCCATGGTCGATGTGGACAGCCACGATCGTCAATGTTCAAACACACATTGCCTATGTTTTAGATAGGATATACGCTTCGCCGTCACCAGCCCTCTACGGCTCCACCTGCAACGGCTCGGCGTCTACCGTAAAGATTACGAAGGTACGACTCTTCGCTCTCACCTGGGGATCTGATGACTTTCCTCGACCGGCGGCTCGCCTACGACTTCGTTCCGGGCAGCGGGGACACCGCCGTCCTGTTGCTGCACGGCTTCCTCTCCGACCGTCGCGCCGGCGGCCGCTTCGACCGGCTGGCTTTCGAATATGCCAAGCTCGGCCACGCGGTGCTGCGGATCGACTTCAGCGGTTTCGGCGAGTCGGCCGGCGGCGTGATCGACGGTGACGAGCTGCTCCAGGACGCCTCGGCAGCCCTGGACCACCTGGACTCGCTCGGTTACACCCGGCAGATCCTGCACGGGCAGAGCCTCGGCTCAGCGGTGGCGCTACGGATCGCGCCGGACCGGCCGCGCGTCGTGACGCTGGTGCTGACCGGAGCGCTCACCGGCGCGGGCCAGGGCGATCGCCCGTACCCGTTCTTCTCCCCGGAACAGACCGAGGCCTGGTACCGCGACGAGGACGTCCACCTGCCCATCGAGGGCTCGGCGGTGCGCACCCACGTGGTGGTGAACCGGCAGCATCCGAGGCTGGGCGCCACCGGCACCCAGGAGGAGTTGCTCGGCGCGGTGAAGGTGCCGATCCTGGTGATCCACGGCGACACCGGCGAGCAGGAACAGGTCCTCGCGGCGATCACCGAAGCCGGCCGGCACCTGCTGCCGCCCGGTTCGGAGGTGGTGGTCATCCCCGGCGCGACGCACGCTTTCTACGAAAGCCTGGACGCCCTGGCCGAGATCACCACTTCTTGGGTACGCACGAAGCTCTGACCGCTCCGGCTTGCGCTCGCGGTCGCTCGACAGTGGTTTCGGGCGACAGTGGTTTCGGGCGACCACGAGCACTAGCCGATGAGGGCTCGCAAAGCTGCTGCGGTCAGGACGCCGAGCAGCACGGCCAGGAGCATCGGAACCTTGAGCAGCCGGGCGACGACGACCGCGGCCAGCGCGACCAGGACTGTCCCGTCGAGGCCGGCCCAGCGGCGGCCCAGCACCTCGACGACGATCAGCGCCGCCAGCAGGGCCGGCGCCAGAAGGGCGATGACGCCGACACTCCAGGGCGGAAGGTCACGGTCGCCGAGCAGGGCCGGGCCTGCTGCTTTCAGCGCGAAGCTGCCCGCTGCCACGGCAAGGATCGCCAGCCAGAGCATCATCCCCGCGCCTCCTCGATCGGAGCCTGGTCGCTCGGGTCTTGGGCGATCGGAGCCTGGTCGGCCGGCGCGGTCGGGGCTGGTGTCCGGGTGCGCAGGCCGGCCAGCGCGCCCACCGTCGCCCCGAGCAGCGCGATGCCCGCGGGCACCCACCAGAGCAGGGCGGCCGCGACCACCGCGCCGATGATCGCCGCGAGCGCGATCCTCGCCGGCCGCTCTTCCCGGGGCTTCATCTCGTCGAGCAGCAGGACCAGGAAGAACGCCGGGAACACCACGTCCAGCCCGAGCCGCTCGACCAGATCCGCCGAGGGCGCGCCGACCACCCCGATCGCGGTGCCGGCCACCCACGCCGGCCACTGCACGATCGTCGCGCCGAACATCCGCCACCTGTCGAACCGGCCGCCGCCCAGGTGGGCGGCCACCCACGACCCGTCCACCACGGCCTGTCCCTGCAACGCCCGCCGAAACCGCCCACCGGACAGACTCGGCCCGACAGCCAGGCCCATCGGCAGGAACCGCCCATTGATCAGTAGCGCCGCACCAACAGCCGGCCCGGCACCGCCGCTGCCGGCCAGCGCCGCGAGCAGGGTGAACTGCGCCGACCCGGAGAAAATGAGCACCGAGGCGCCGATCGCGGCAAGCGCACTCCACCCCTGATCCTTGGCGGTAGCCCCGAACGTGATCGCCAGCACGAACGCCGCGGCGGCCAGCCCGGCCCCGACCCGCATGCCCCCGGTGAATCGCTGCCGCGCGGTCTCCACCCCTTCGACCGTACCGATTCCGGCCGGATCCGCACCCCGAGCCCACTTTCGGCTGGCTCTCACTGCTGACCCCGCCGCCGAGACTCGTGACCAAAGTGGCGGGCACCGGCCAGAACAGGACCACGACCGCGCAACCGCGTGGGTCGACTCAGGCCCAGCGTGTTGATTAAAGGTTCATTCCGCACCCAATGCCGACACGCGCGCCGCGGAACGGCTGCTCGTGTTGACTACAGGTCCGAATCGCACCCTAAATCAACACGCACCCGGGCTGCGGCGGGGCAGAGCCTGGAGGCCCCGCCGTGTTCCATACATCGGAATTAGCCAGCAGGGGCGGCAGTGATAACCGGCCGGGAAGATCGGTCAGGCGGTGACCAGGTTGACGGCGTGCAGACCGGAGCCGCCCCACACGAACACCGCTGTGCCGTCCGGGCTCCAGCGGCATCCGGAGTCTCCACCGGGTATCCGTGTCCGCGCCACGACCCGGCCGGAGTCCAGGTCGTAGACGCGGAGTTCACTTGCCGAGCGGGGCAGACCTGGTGAGCCGTGGTCGTCGCGGTTACTGAGCACGGCGATCCGGCTGCCGCCGGGTGCGGTGTCCAACCCGAGGACCTGCCGGGTCAGGCCGGCCAGCCAGCTGCCGTCGTGCGCCGCGAGGATCGGCCCGGCCCAGCCCGGCAGGGTGAGCAGCGTCCGCAGCAGGGTGACCACCCCCGGAGCTGGGGTTTCACCGTTCACCAGAGCGGTCACCAGATCGGCCGCGAGCGCCGGAGGGCCGCCGTCGGAGAGCCGGCGCATCACCCAGCGCGCGTCGGTGACCAGGCGGTTGAGTTCCTCGGTACGCCCGGCGGCGGCCAGCTGCGACGCCAGCGTCGCGGCCAGGAACGGCAATTCCTCCGGCAGCCGCCACCAGCGGCCGTCACCCGGATCGAGAAGATCGAGATATGCGTCGTGCGGACGGGCCAGGCGCGGATGGATCGCCTCGTGCAGGCGGAACAGGCCGGTCTCGGGGTGGTAGTCGTCGATCAGGCCGGCGCCGGCGAGTTCATGAAGGATCAGGTGGGTGTCGCCGCGGCTGGTCCCCCACAACAGCCGTGCCGCCACGAGCGGAACGTCGCGTCCGGCCGGAAAGACGCCGAGAGCCCGGAAACGGCCGGCCACCAGGGGCGGCAGCAGTTGCAGCAGGACCTCGACGGACTCCCCGATCGGATCGGGGCCGCCGGACGGAACCGCCCGGTCCGCGTTCTCATGACTGGACGTGAGCCGATGTACGCGTTCGAAGATGTGACCGGCCAGCACCATCGCCAGGGGCAGGTCGCCGCAGCGCGCGGCCAGCCGGTCGTCGAACCGGCTCGGACAGCGGACCACCCGGCTGATCAGCGCCACGGACTCGTCGCGGCTCATCGGCCCCATCTCGATCACCACGGTGTTCGGCGGCAGCAGCGACGCGTCGGCGGTGATCAGCAGCAGGCAGTCCCGGTCGAACCGGGACGGGCGGAAGATCGCCGCCTGCTCGGCGTCGCGCAGGTCGTCGACCACGAACAGGACACCGGATCTCATCCGGGCCAGCTCCGTGACGGCCTGTACCGGGTCGGCCGGTTCCAGCTCTTCGCCGCCGAGCTGCTGGATGATCTGGACCAGGCGGACGGCCAGGTCCGCGGCAGCGGGTGAGTCGGTCCACGGCAGGCCGGCCGGCGGCTCGGCCGGTGTGCCGAGCTCGACCCAGACAGCTCCGGTACGGAAGCGCCCGGACCCGGCGATCTGCGCGCAGACCCGCCGCGCGAGGGTGGTACGGCCGGAGCCCGGTGGGCCGACCAGGCCGATCACCCTGGCGTTCCCGGCGAGCGCCTCGGCCAGGCGGGTAGCGGTCGTGGTCGTCATGGCGTCACCCAGGTGAAGCCGTGCAGGCCGCCGTCGCCCCAGAGGAACACGCCGGTGCCGTCGGGGCTCCAGCGGCAACCGGCCGGGCCGTCGATCGCCGGCATCGTCGCTGCCAGGGTGGCGGACCGGTGGTCATAGATCCGGAGCTGGGGTGCCAAGCCGCGGACCGGGTGGTGGCTGAGGACCGCCAGCCATCGTCCGTCCGGGGAGAGGGCGGTGGCGGCGATCTCGCGGTCGCCGTGGTCCGCGCGGATGTTCTCGGCGAGCACAACGGGCGGCGTGGACGCGAAATCGACGTCGCCGGCCTCGGGATCGGTGGGCAGGCTGCGGCCGTTGGCCGGGTCCCAGAAGCTCACTGTGCCGCCGGGAGCGCGGGTGGCCAGCCAGGATGTGCCTGCCGCGAGCTGCTGGACCGGGTCGGCGTGGCGGGGGTCGGCGTGGCGGGGGTCGACGGGGCTGGGGTCGACGGGGCTGGGGTCGACGGGGCTGGGGCCGGCGGCTGCGGCTGTCGTCAGGTCGAGGATCAGCACGTCGCTGCCGACGTGGGCGGCCAGCCAGGTGCCGTCCGGTGCGACCGCCTGGGAACTCCAGGTGCCTGCCGGGAATCCGGGGCGGCGAACGCCGGTGGCCGTGTCCCAGATCCGCATCGGGTAACCGGCCGCCAGCCACGAACCGTCCGGTGCCGACGCGAGCCGGGTGTGATGGGCCACCTCGACCGGCAGGGTGTGCCGGAGATCCGGGCCGTCGAAGACCAGCACGCCCAGCCCCTCATAGGCGGCGGCCAGCCATGAGCCGCCCGTCACGAGATCGTGGACGGTGCCGCCGCCGGGATGGATGCGGCGGTTGCTGCCGCGTGCCGGGTCGATCAGGTGTACGCCGTACGGGCCGGCCGCCGCGAGCCACTTCCCGCGCGGGTCGACGGCCAGCCGGGTGACTTTCGGGACGGCGAGGGCTCGGCGGGGCCGGCCGGTGCGTACGTCGGTGATCCGGACCGTGCCGTCCTCTCCGGCGCTGGCCAGCCAGGAACCGTCCGGCGCCACGGCCAGCGCAGTGATCCGGGCCCAGTGTGCCGCGATGAGCTGGAGCTGTTCGAAGGTGGCGGTGTCGTGGACGCGGACCTCGCCTCGCTGGTCGCCGACCGCGAGCCAGCTTCCGTCGGGTGCGGCAGCCACGACGTCGCCGGGGATCAGGCCGCGCACCTCGCGGGTGACCGGGTCGACCAGGCTGACCCCAAAAGCGCTGTCGACCTCAGAAACGCTGTCCACCCGGCCGAGCCCGGAACGCAAGCTGATCGCGATCCAGGAGTCGTCCGGCGCGGGCAGCAGACCGGTGATCCGGACACCCTCCAGGGTCAACCGGCGCAGCCGGCGGCCCGCGAGCGGATCCCACTGTGCGATCTCGGCGCCGCCGTCGGCCGTCCACATGCTGCCCTTGGTGACGGCTAGGGCGACGAGGCTCCGGTCGATCATGATTCTTCGGACCAGCGCTGATCCGAATCGGCCAGGCGGTGGCCACCTGTTCACCAGACAGGGCGGCGGCACCGGCCCGGGAAGCCCCAGACGCCCGGTGATGAGCGCTGCCAGGGTGCTCGGGGTGCGTACCCCTGCGAAGTTGATCTCCTCGGCCCGGAGTGTGCGTGCCAGGGTGACCAGCGCGGGGTTGGGCTCGGCGGCCCAGGCGATCGCCAGATCGACGGCGAGTGCGGGAGCGCCCTCCTCGGCGAGACGCCGGCAGATCCAGCCCGGATCCAGGTCGAGAGGGTCGAGAGGGTCGAAAGGGTCGAGAGGGTCGAGAGGGTCGGCAGCGATTTGCGGAAAAGCGAATGCGGAGGACGGCGGACCCCAGACCACGACGGCGCCTCGGGGCAGCAGCGACGCCTTCTCGGTGATCAGCAGGAGGCGGCCACGCAGACTGAACGCGTCGAACATCGCGACCTGTTCGGCGGTGCGCACGCCGTCGACAACGAGCAGGCGGCCGTTGCTGGCGGCGGCGAGTTCGGCGGCCGCGCGTTCGGCGGCTACCGGCTCGCGAACCGGCAGATCGCCGTCCCAGGACCGCAGCGTGCGGACGATCTGGAGGGTGAGGTCAGCCGCTTCCGGGGTGTCCGGCCAGTGCATCCAGTCCGGTTCGGGCGGCCACCCGGCGAGAGTGATCCAGCCGGCGCCGGGGAACCGCTGGACGGCGTCGCGGGCCAGCGCGGTGCGGTCGGGACCGGGCGGGCCGACGAGGCCGATGACCCGGGGCGTGCCACTGAGAGCGCGGTCGAGCCGCTCGGAGTCGATCAATCCAGAACTTTCATCATCGCGAAACTTTAACCAGGTCCGGCAATCGATTTTCGGTGCGGCGCGACGGCCACCAGTTCGCCCGGCCGGCGAGTTTCATCAGGGCCGGTACCAGGATGGCCCGGATGATCGTCGCGTCGATGAAAATCGCCACGGCGGTGCCGACACCGACCATCTGCAGGTACATGACGTCGCCTGTCGCGTAGAGGGCGAACGACACCGCCAGGATCGTCGCGGCGGCGGTCACCAGCGGGGCGCTGCGCTGCAGGCCTTCGGTCACGGCGCGGGTGTTGTCACCTG
The DNA here is from genome assembly GCF_050955685.1 of Actinoplanes sp. CA-015351. NCBI lineage: Bacteria > Bacillati > Actinomycetota > Actinomycetes > Micromonosporales > Micromonosporaceae > Actinoplanes > Actinoplanes sp. CA-015351. Next base: position 2,571,374 of record NZ_CP192102.1, on the reverse strand, counting down.
TCGCGTCGTATCTCTCCTTGATCCGGGAGAGCAGGAACACCTCGTAATCCATCGACAGGCCGTAGGCGACGCAGAACATCAGGATCGGGAACGCCGGGTCGAGGGTGCCGATCGGCGTGAACCCCAGCACCGAGGCGAACGCGCCGTTCTGGAAGACCACGACGAGCACGCCGAACATCACGGCCAGGCTGAGCAGGTTCAGGACGGTCGCCTTGATCGGCAGCAGCAGGCTGCGCGACATCGCGAACAACACGGCGAACGAGATGCCGAGCAGCAGCACCGCGACCTGCGGGATCCGAGACGTGAGCATGGCCCGGAAATCGGTGAGTTCGGCGGGAAAACCACCGACCAGGACCATCGGGTACTCCGACCGGAGGGCGCGCACCGCCTCGACGAGTTCCGGCACGCCGGTGCCGGTGAGGACGGCGTGGGTGGGTATCGCTTCGAGCCTGCCACCCTTGTCCCCGGTGAACCGTTGCGGGTCGGGGACGTCCTTGACGCGAACGCCGCCGACGAAGACTCCGGCCGACGAGTTGACCTGCGCGATCCCCGATATCTCGGAGATGCCGGATGCGTAATCCGCGGACACCTCACCGCTGACCACGATGTGCAGCGCGTCCTGCGGCTCGGTGTCGAAGGCGGCCCGCATCACGTCGTACGTCTGCCGCGTCGACGCCTCCACCGGAAGCACCCGATCGTCCGGCAGCCCGATCCGCAACCCGAGCGCCGGAGCACCGAGAACCCCAACGATCACCAGGCCCAGCACGCTGAACAGAACCGGACGCCGCATCACCAGCCCGGCGGTACGCGCCCAGAACACGCCCTGCCGCGCGCTGCCCCGCCGCAGCGCCCGGTGTCCGAGAACGCTCAATGCCGCCGGCAGCACGGTCAGCGCCGCGAGCACGGCGAACAGCACCACGAGGATCCCGGCATAGGCGAACGAGCGCAGGAACGGGAACGGGAAGACAAGCAGGGCGGACAGCGAAGCCGCCACAGTCAGGCCGCTGAAGACGACGGTGCGGCCGGCGGTGCGTACCGTCGTGGCGATCGCGTGCGGCACCGCCGCGCCCCCGATGATCTCCTCGCGGAAGCGGGCGATGACGAACAGGCTGTAGTCGATGCCGAGTCCGATCCCCATCACCAGGGTGATGTTGGCGGCGAACGTGGCGACCTCGGTGAACCCGGTCAGGATCCGTAGTCCGGCGAGGGTGCCGATCACCGCGATCAGGCCGACGCCGAGGGTGAGCAGGGCAAGCCGGACCCGGCGGTAGAGGAGCACCAGCAGCACGATCATCACCGGGACGATCAGCAGCTCGGCGCGCAGGAAGTCGCGGGTGGCCCACTCGCTGACCTGGGCGGAGACCGCTTCGGAGCCACCGACGGCGACAGTGATGACGCCGGTGTCGCGGGTGTAGGCGGGCAGCAGGTGTTCGCGGATCCTCTCGCGCGCGGCGGTCGCGTCGCCCTGAACATGCGCCAAGATCAACCCGCTCGTGAAGTCGGCGCTGCGCATCGCCGGGTCCCGATCCCGTGACCAATAGGACCAGACGTCAGCGACGCCCGGCTCGCTTTTCAATGAGCCGGCGACCTCGCTCGCGGCGGCGACCACCGCCGGATCGTCGACGACACCGGTCACCAGCAGGACCAGGTTCGCGTTGCCGGTGCCGAAGTCGCGTTCGAGCAGCTGCTGCACCTCGACGGATTCGCTGCCCGGCGCCTCCCAGCGGCTGAGCACCAGAGAACTCGTCGCCCCGGCGGCGAGGACCGCCAGACCGGCGGTGAGCAGGGCCGCGATCATCAGGATCAAGCGGCGTCGGCGGAAGAGCACAGGGACCACCCCCTAGAATTACGAGTCATCACTCGCAAAATCGAGAATACGAGCGACCGCTCGTATTAGCAACGGAGGTGCCGATGGTCCGGCGACAGGCCCGCGGCGAGCGCCGCATCGCCGAGATCCTGGACGCCGCGCTCGCGCTGTTCGCCGAGGCCGGGTACGACCGGACCTCGACAAACGCGATCGCGGCACGCGCCGGAATCTCGCCCGGCTCCCTCTACCAGTACTTCCCGAACAAGGAGGCGATCGCCGAGGCGCTCTCCCGGCGGCTGCTGGAGCAGATGCGCGAGGCGCACGCGACAGCGTTCGACCCGAGCGAAGCGGCCGCCCTGCCGCTGCCCGATCTGCTCGACCGGGTCGTGGATCCCCTGGTCGCGTTCAACGTGGCGAACCCCGGGGCGAAGGTGCTGATCGGCGCCGGGACGATTGCCGGAGCCCAGCCGCTGCACCAGGCGGTCAGCGGCCGGGTCGCCGCCTTGGTGAGCCTCAAATTTCCCGGACTGCCCGAGCCGGACGTACGGCGTACCGCGATGGTCGCCGTGCAGATCGTCGCGGCGCTGATGCCGTCCATCGTGGCCGCCGCCGAGCCGGAACGCGCCGCCCTGGTGACCGAGCTCAAACGAGCCCTGCTCGGATATCTCACCCCGCCGGGATGAGGCGGGCCGGACAAAAAGGCTCCTAGCGTCGCTGGATGGACGCGCTGCTGGGATCACTGACCGAAAACGAACTCGCCCTCGTCCGGGAGACCGAACCGGGCCGCATCGCCGGGCTGGACGAGGACGCCCTGATCGATCTGCACAACCGGGTGCGGCGAGCCCGGACCAAGTACGTGAAGGCGTACCGGCGACGGGCCGCGACCCGTGTCGAGGAGGCCGGCGGCCGGGGTAAGGCGCACGCGCAGAACGCCCGCCGGCGGTACAAGGCCGAGATCTTCGAGGGCCTGCTCGCCACCGTGAGCCGGCAACTGTCCCTCGTGGCGCAGGCCAGCGCCGAGGCGTACGAGACCGAGCGCTTGAAGGCGGATCCGCCGCCCGTTGCTGCGCCGAAGCGGCAGAAGGCGCAGAAACCGGCACCGCAGCTCATCGACCGCCGTCCGAACTCACCGGATCTGCGCAAACGTGCCGCCTCGACCCGGGCTTCCGGCAGGCGGCGGCAGGCGCGAAAGGACAGTCGCTCCTGAAACAGCAGGCGTCGGCGCCGGTCACTCCCTTGACGGGAGAGTGACCGGCCCCTATTTTTGTCGCAAGTATTTTCAGAAAGTTTCACTCCTGTTGCAGCAAGACATCCCCCATCTCTCGCAGGAGATCCCCGTGACTCGTCCCCGCAGTCGTCTCGCCTCCGTCCTCGCCGCTACCACCCTCGCCCTCGGACTCGGCGGTTTCGGCGTCGCGTCCCTCGTCAACGGCCCCGACGCCTATGCCGCCCCGCCGGGCAGCAAGGACGTCACCGCCGTGATGTTCGAGTGGAAGTTCGCCTCGATCGCCACCGAATGCACCAACCGGCTCGGCCCGCTCGGGTACGGGTTCGTCCAGGTCTCGCCCCCGCAGGAGCACATCCAAGGGAGCCAGTGGTGGACGTCGTACCAGCCGGTCTCGTACAAGATCGCTGGTCGTCTGGGTGACCGGAACGCCTTCATCTCCATGATCAACGCCTGTCACGCCGCAGGCGTGAAGGTCATCGCCGACACGGTGATCAACCACATGAGCGCGGGCTCCGGCACCGGAACCGGTGGCACGTCGTACTCGAAGTACAACTACCCCGGGTACTACTCCGACGCCGACTTCCACTCCTGCCGGGCGGCCATCACCGATTACACCAGCCGGGCCAACGTGCAGGACTGCGAGCTGGTCAACCTCTCCGACCTGAACACCGGCAGCGACTACGTGCGTTCCACGATCGCCGCCTACCTCAACGACCTGTCGTCACTCGGTGTCGACGGATTCCGGGTCGACGCGGCCAAGCACATGTCCGCCGCCGATCTGGCCGGCATCAAGTCGAAGCTCTCCAACACCGGCGCGTACTGGAAGCAGGAGGTCATCTTCGGCTCCGGCGAGGCCGTCCAGCCGACCGAGTACACCGGCACCGGCGACGTGCAGGAATTCCGGTTCGCCCGCGACCTCAAGCGGGTGTTCCTCAGCGAGAACCTCGCCTACCTGTCGAACTTCGGCGCCTCGTGGGGTTACCTGCCGAGCAACCAGGCGGCCGTCTTCGTCGACAACCACGACACCGAGCGCGGTGGCGACACGCTCAGTTACAAGAACGGGTCCGCGTACACCCTCGCGCAGGTCTTCACCCTGGCCTGGCCGTACGGCGCTCCGGACGTCAACTCCGGTTACGAGTTCACCGACCACGACGCCGGACCGCCCAACGGCGGCACGGTCAACGCCTGCTACACCGACGGCTGGAAGTGCCAGCACGCCTGGCGCCAGGTCGGCAACATGGTCGGCTTCCGCAACAACGTCGCCGGCACCGCCGTCACCAACTGGTGGAGCAACGGCGCCGACCAGATCGCTTTCGGACGCGGCAGCAAGGGTTACGTCGCGATCAACCACGAGACCAGCTCGCTGACGCGTACCTTCCAGACGTCGCTGCCGGCCGGTTCGTACTGCGACGTCCAGCACGGCGACCCGGTCTCCGGCGGCGGATGCAGCGGCGTTTCCTACACGGTCAACGCAGCAGGCCAGTTCACGGCGACGATCCCGGCAGGCGAGGCGGTGGCTCTCTACGTCGGCGCGACCGGCGGTGTCAGCCCGACCACGACCTCCCCCTCCTCGCCGGCACCGTCGGCTTCGGTTTCCGCTTCCGCGTCGCCGTCGGCTTCCACGTCCGCCGGGGCTCGTTTCGGGGTAACCGCGACGACCACTCTCGGTCAGAACATCTTCGTGACCGGCAATCAGTCCGCCCTCGGCAACTGGACGCCGGCGAGCGCGGTAGCCCTCTCCTCCGCTACCTACCCGGTCTGGACCGGCACTGTCGCACTGCCCGCCGGAACCAGCTTCGAATACAAATACCTCCGCAAGAACAGCGACGGCACCGTCACCTGGGAATCCGGCGCCAACCGAACCGCCACCGTCCCGGCCACCGGCTCCCTCACCCTGAGCGACACCTTCCGCAGCTGACCACCGGGTACGCACAACGGGCCGCCCGCCTCCCGCGGGCGGCCACCGCGCACAGCCCCGGAGGACATCGCACCCAAGCTCCCACGGGGCATCCCGCGCCGCTCTGCCCCACGCCGCTCTGCCCTCTGCCGCTCTGCCTCACGCCGCTCTGCCCTCTGCCGCGCCCCGCGCCGCGCCGCGCCGCGCCGCGCCGCGCCGCTCTGCTCGGTCTGGATCTTGTGGACTTCCCCGCAGACGTGCCCGCACAACTCCACAAGATCGAACAGTCCCAGCCGATCTTGCGGACTAACGCGCAAACGGCTCACCGAACTCCACAAGATCGGCGAAGCACCGCGTTCACCACGCCGGAACCGCCCACCCGCTGGGGCCGGCAGAGCGTCACCACAAACTCCTAAAACACCCGAAATCACCATGCCACGAACGGCCGTCCCGCAAACTCGTGCACTCGTGGTCGACCAACCGGCCAAACCGCACAAGATCTCCCAGCTGCACCTCAAGAAACCGCCACGCCGCCACGCCACTCCTCCGCGCCGCCACGCCACTCCGCCACCCCGAGCCCACGACCGCGCCACAAATGGCGATACCCGATCGCCCGCATAGCAGCCAGAACCCACCCAGATCTCAACGAGCTGGGTCAACAGCCATCGCCCGGCGAACCGGAGTGGAGTTCGACCACGAAAGATCTCTAGTAGGCTCACGTGGCTCCGGACGGCACCACATGAGGGACGCAAATGAACGACGACGGCGAGTTCCGCGCGGACCGTACACAGGAGATCTTTCTGCCTGCATCGGTCTCGCCCGTGCCCCCCGCACATGGGGGCGCCGAAGTCGTGGAGGTTGCCGCCTATCGCGGGCAGACCCACTTCGAGCGCGAGGTGGTCGAAAAACTCGCCGCGGCGGCCGCCCGCTCGGTACCCGGTGTCGACGAGCTCGGCGGCGACGTGGCCCGCTTCTTCAACTCGGTCCTCGACAAGATCGGCCTGGACAAGGTCGGCGACGCGACCCGCGGCGTCACGGCCAGCGTGGACGGACTCGACGTCGAAATCACCGTGGTCCTGGTGATCGCGGCCGGCAAGGTCGTCTCCGAGGTGACCGCAGCCGTGCGGACCGCAGTGATCGCGGCGGTCGAGAACTACGGCCTCCACGTCAGCAACGTAGACGTCAAGGTCGACGACATCCGCCTCCACCCCGAGTAACGGTCCTCGCGTTCAGGAACGACGGCGTCGCGCTATCAGCAGGCCCAGCGCGGCGCCCGCAATGATCATGACGGCTGCGGCGGCAATCGCGCCGAACGGAAGTTCCCGAGAAACCGCGCGCGCCCCACGCGTCTCCGCCGGCGAGGTTTCGCCCCGCACGGCCGTTGCACCCTGCGTTGCCTCCACCGTCTTCGTTGCCTCCACCGGGGATGGCGTCTCGGCCTGGGGCGCATCGGCCGGCTGCCCGGTCAGCGGATAGCTCCGAATCGGCGCATTTTTCCCCTCGGAGACCGTGAGCAGGGCGGATCCATCGGCGCTGTAGGCGATCGACTCGCCCTGCGGCTCGTCCGGCAGCGCGACCGTCCGGGAACTACCACCGGTCAAGGCCGCAACCACGTCACCCTGCGTGACATCAAATTCAAAAGCGTCCGAGTACGTCCGGAGCACAGCGCGCGTCCGGCCGGCGTTCACAGCGGCACCCGTGATCACCAGTCGTCCGGGGAAGCCGAACGGGTTGCTGGTACTCGTCACCGGGATCCCGAAGTCCCCGGCCCGCCGCAGCGGCGTGGCCTTCCCCGAGCGAAGCTCACCGTCCGGAACATAGATCCCCGCCGTCACCGGATCCTTGGTGATCACCACGGGCGTACCGTCCCCAGAGATCAGCAGGGCCTCCGCGTCGTGCGCCCCATCGGGGTAGGAGAGCCGGAATAGCTTGGGCGACTTGGCCCCGAGCGAGAGCCGCCACAACCCGATCGTCTCCCGGCTGCCGCTGTTGTCCCCGATGTCACCGACCCAGACGGTCTGGTCCGGTCCTCGAGCCAGATCCTCGGTGTCCCGGGGCCGCGACGGATACTTCACCGTCCGGACAACCTTGCACTTCCGATCGAGAAAAAAGATCCGCCGCCCGTCCGGATCATCAGCCCCGTCATTGACCACCACATAGCCGTCGCCGTCGGTGAGCAGCCCAGAGATCTCATTGAGCCGGTCGTCCTTGATCTCACACAGCCGCTCGGAAGCCCGCACCGCAGCGACCGGAACCGTCGCCCCACCGCTGATGGAGGGGACAGCCAGGGGCACGGCCCCGATCAAACCAGCAAGCACAACGGCCGGAAACACCATGTGTTGCACAGTATCCGGCCCCCAACATCCCTCCCCCACCCCCAAGATCCCGCCCACCCAGCTACCCGGCCCTTCCGCTTCCGCAGCCGTGCTCCTGCTTTGGCGGTGCGCAATGCCCGCTGTGCCGATGCCGCGATCCGCCTCACCGCGCCTCGAGCATCCTAGGAGGCTAGGCTGAAGGAGTCGGACCCGGCAGGCTGCGCGGTGTCCCAAATACAGACCGCGATCAGCCGCGACGCAAGATTCCCTGCTATGCCGGGTGCCGATGCTCCGCCGCAGGCACCCCACCCCGCGCTCTGCCCCACCCCGAGCTCTGCCCCACCCCGCGCTCTCAGCTGTGCCCCGCGCCGCTCTGCTCGGTCTGGATCTTGTGGACTTCCCCGCAGACGTGTCCGCGCAACTCCACAAGATCGAAAAGGCCCCGGCCGATCTTGCGGAATTACGCGCAAACGGCTCGCCGAACTCCACAAGATCGGCGAAGCACCACGTCACCACGTCACCACGTCACCACGTCACCACGTCACCACGTCACCACGTCACCGCGTCGTGAAGCACCGCGTTCACCACGTCGGAACTGTGAGGCACGCGTTAGCCGAATCTTGGAGACCTTTGGGCATAGTGCACCTGGCATAGAACACCCACGAGTCTCCAAGATCCGGCACTGTCCACCTGCTGTGGTGGCGGAGCGTTACCACAACACTCGCCAAACCACTCGAAACCGACATGCCACGGACGGCCGTCCCGCAAACTCGTGCACTTGTGGTCGATCGGCCGGCCGAACCGCACAAGATCTGGGAGCGGCACCTCGCACCGAGAGACCGCCACGACGCCACGATGCCGCTACCGCTCTACAAATGGCGAAACCCGAGGGTGAGAAGTTCGCGAGATTGGTTGGAAGCGGATGCCCGTCTGCCTCCGATCCTGGCGCGCTCCAGCTCAAAGCCACACACACCGCCTCGCGCGCAGCCCCTCACTCTCGTATGTATCGCCGCCCACGCCGAATGACTACTTTTGTCAGCAAATGACTGCTTCAGGCGGCGTGGATGGGGTCGCACGTAACGCCATTGTGCGACCTCATCAACGCCGGGGCCGGGACGGAAGCTCACACACGCGCTCTGTGTGACCTCATCACCTCTGCCGGCCTTTTGCGTGTGGCCCTGTCTCGGCCGGCCGCCGTGCCGGGCCGGAAGGAACGGGGACTGTGCCAGGAACGCTGCTATGCGGCTGCTCAGCGCGGTGATCATTTTGGGTGTAGAAAGTGATCGTGTTGACTGCGACCGTCTTTCTTGTCGCGCTCTGTCTGCGGCCGGCGATCACCGCGGTCGGGCCGCTTCTGCCGCAGATCAGCGCTGACGAACAGCTCGGCGAGGCCGCCCAAGGGCTGCTCGGCGCGCTGCCGCTGCTCGCGTTCGCACTGGTCTCCCCGCAGGTGCATCGTCTCGCGCGCCGGCTCGGGACGGAGCGGGCGGTGCTTGCCGCACTACTGGTGCTGGCTGCCGGCGGAGTCGTTCGCGCGTACACAGGAAGTGTCGGCCTCTGGGCCGGAACCGTTGTGATCGGCTGTGCCATCGCGGTGGGGAATGTCCTGGTTCCGGCGATGGTGAAGCGGGATTACGCGGGGAATGTGTCGCGCGCGACCGGGATCTACACGGCGTTCATCACCCTCGCTGCCGCGACCGCCTCCGCGCTGGCCGTGCCGATCGCCGGGCTGGCCGACTGGCGGCTCGCGCTGAGCATATGGTCGCTGCTCGCGCTGGTGGTGGCGGTGATCTGGCTGCCGCGAACCCGGTCGAGCGCCACACAGGCCGAGACCCAGGCGAGCGCCGCATCGGCCGGGAACGCGGCGAGGACCGAGGGCGCGGTGAGCGTCTGGCGGCAGCCGCATGCTTGGCTGATCATGGCGTTCATGGGGTTGCAGTCGACCACGTTCTATGTGCTGGTGACGTGGCTACCGACGATCGAGATCGACGGCGGGATTTCCGAGCGGACCGCCGGGCTGCACCTCTTCCTCTTTCAGGGCATGGGCATTCTCGGCGGGCTCGCGATCCCGTTTCTGCTGCGTGACCCGGGGAGGCGCTCGGCCGGAGCGGTCGTCGCGAGTCTGCCGGTCCTGCTGGCGATCTTCGGTCTGCTGGCTGCCCCGGCCCTCGCCGTGGTCTGGGCCGGGATAGCCGGACTCGGTCAGGGCGCGGCGCTGGTCACCGCGCTCACCCTGATCAGCCTCGGCGGGCGCGACCACGCCGAGACGACGCGGCTGTCCGGAATGGCCCAGTCGCTGGGTTACCTGCTGGCGGCCAGCGGCCCGTTCCTCGCCGGTCTGCTGGCCGAGCAGACCGGCGGCTGGACCGCGTCGCTGATTCTGGTGGCCGGATTTGCGACTCTGCAGACGGCTGCGGGAGCCGCTGCCGGCCAGGAAAGACGCCGATGAGTCACGCCGCTGCGAGCATTTCCCGCACTGTTGCCGCGTCCTCGTTGGCTCCGAACAATGGCGTTCCGGGCTCCATGCGTACGCCGTCGGAAAGCGACCCGGCAATCACCGCATCGAATCCGAAGGCCTCGACCAATGCCGCGGTAGCGGCGAGGCCGTCCGCATCGTCGCCGGCGATCGCGATGGCCTTTCGGCCGGCGGTTCCGGCGGGCCGGCCCGACTCGTCAAGGTCGTGGTAACCCATGTGGTTGAACGCTTTCACCACCCGGGAGTCCGGCAGGAACGCCTGCACCAGGGCGCTCGACGAGCCGAAGTCGTCGCGGACGCCGTCGACCTCCCACCAGTAGTTCATCGCGTCGATGACCAGTTTTCCGCGCAGTTCCCCGACCGGAACCGTCTGATATTTGCCGAGCGGAAGGGCGAGAATGACGATGTCCGACCGCTCTGCCGCCTCGGCGGCGGAAACCGCGGTCGCGCCCGGAATCAGCACCTGGACGATCAGGCGAATCTTCGCCGGATCGCCGGATCCCGCCACCAGCACTTCGTGACCGGCACCGACGGCGAGCCGCGCCAGAACGGTGCCGAGTTTCCCGGCGCCGAGAATGCCAATCGTCGTCATTCCGCCATCATCTCCCTGACCATCGGAGCGACCTTAGCCCCGAACAACTCGACGGCCCGCATCCGGGCGCTGACCGGCTGAGCCCCCGCCGTGTAGATCAGGTCGAACCGGCCGACACCGAGCGACCCGGCACCGCTGGCGATCTTGCGGGCGACCGTTTCCGGCGACCCGATGTAGAGCGAGCCGTGCTCGACCTCCGCGTCGAATTCGGTCTTGCGCAGCGGCGGCCATCCGCGCAGCGCGCCGATCCGGTCACGCTGGACCTTGTAGTGCGGGTAGTAGATCTCCTTGGCCAGGTCATCGGTGTCCGCGATGAAGCCCGGCGAGTGCATCCCGACCGGATGCGCGACCGTGCCGAGCTGCTCAGCGGCCCGCCGGTAGAGGTCGACGTAGGGCGCGAAGCGCGACGGCTGACCGCCGATGATCGCGAGCATGAGCGGTAGCCCGTGCTGGGCGGTGCGCACCACCGACTGCGGCGAGCCACCCACACCGACCCAGGTGGTGAGACGGCCGCTCTCGGTCTTCGGGAACACCTCGGCGTCCACGAGCGCCGGCCGAGTCTGACCGTTCCAGCTCACCGGCTTCTCGTCGAGGAGCTTCACGAACAGGTCGAGCTTCTCCTCGAAGAGCAGGTCGTACTGACTCATGTCGTACCCGAAGAGCGGGAACGACTCGGTGAACGACCCGCGTCCGAGGATCACCTCGGCGCGTCCCCGGGAGATCGCGTCGACGGTGGCGAACCGCTGATGCACCCGCACCGGGTCGTCCGAACTGAGCACGGTGACGCCGGATCCCAGCTTGATCCGCTTGGTGAGCGCCGCGATGCCGGCCAGAACGGTCTCCGGCGTGGAGATCGAGTACTCCGGACGGTGATGCTCGCCGAGCGCGATCGCGTCCACGCCGAGCTCGTCGGCGAGCACCGCCTCATCGACCACCTGCCGAATCGCGGCGGCGTGCGAGACGAGTGTGCCGGAGTCGCTCTCCGGCACGTCACCGAACGTGTCGAGGCCCAGGATCATGGCTTCCTCCCGTGTAATTGACGTGTCAGCAAAGTATGATGGACACGTCAACTACCGGAGGTGGGTGTTTATGCCCGGCGGACGCAAGCTCCCCGCTCGCGACGAATTGAGCACGTGGCGGGACTTCATCGAGATGACCGACCTGCTGCGCGGCCGCATCAGCGCGCGGCTGCAGGCGGACTCCGGATTGTCGCCGGGAGACTATGCGGTGCTGCTGGCGCTGGCCGAGGCGCCTGCTGGCCGATTGCGATCATCCGATCTGGCAGCACACATCGGCTGGGAACGCAGCCGCCTGTCCCACCACCTGGGCCGGATGGACCGCCGCGGCCTGATCCGCCGCGAGGAGTGCCTGACCGACAGCCGAGGCGCCGAGGCAGTACTTCAGCCGGCCGGCAAATCCGCTTTTGACGCCGCCACGATCCCGCACCTGCGCGCGATCCGCGAACTCTTCGTCGACGCGCTCACCCCCGCGCAACTCACCGCCGCCGCCGAGATCGCCGCAGCGCTCGGCAGCCATCTGGGTCGGTCCGGCGACTCGGCAGCGGTACGCCGGACACCTCGGATCAGCAGATAGGCGAGACTCCACCCCTGAGCCACAACCGGTCGTGGCGGTTGCGGCCCAGGGATCACGACCTGTTCAGACTCGGCACTGCCAGCTGGACGTGTCGTAGAAGTTGGCGAATCGGTCGAGGCGGGCGTACCCGGACGTCAGCGTGGAGCAGGCGGTCGCCACATTGATGTCGTAGTAGGTCGGGCCGGCCCGGCTGTACTGCACGCAGTGCCAGTCGTAGACCGTGGTCCCGAGCAGCGCGGCTCCGCTGTATCCCAGCCCGGTGCAGTACGTCTCGAAGTTCGGCGTGACCACGTCCGGCTGCACCGACCAGCACGACACCGAGGTCGGGTCGTAGAAGTCGTCGATGCGGTCGACGATGTACTCGTTCCCGTACGCCCAGCGGCAGGCCGCGTCGAACGCCAGGTCACCTTCACGACCGTCGGCGACACACTTCCAGTCGTACGCGGTCGAGCCGGCCAGTGTCGCGTCGGCGTACCCGATCGAGCGGCAGTACGCGCCGATGTCGAGCCCGCCCAGCTGGGTGGGCGGCGGGGGTGAGGCGCTGGCCGGGGTGATCATGGCCAGCACGCCGGCGAGGCCGACAAGCAGCGCGAGGAACATCTTGCTGATCGAACGCATAGCACTCCTGGAATCCATAAGGATCCAGCCTTATCCGTAAATTTCGTGTTAACGAAGGCAGACGGTCAGGCATGGATCCTCCCCAGTGGAGGGAGGCACGCATAGCCTAGGGTGAATCGATCAGATTGCAAGCTCTTGCAAGATGTGAATCATCTTGCAGACGAATGGCCGGCGGATGGCCGAACCGGCGGCGGGCCACCGTGGATCTCCCGGTGCAGCAGCTCCATCCGCTCATCCAGTCGCGCCGCGTCGTTGGCCGCCGCCGTCAGCTCATCGCGCAGCCGGGCCGGCACCTGCGGGCTGTGCTTGTAGTAGATCTTGTGCTCCAGGCTGGCCCAGAAATCCATCGCCACGGTCCGCAACTGCACCTCGACCGGCACCGACACCATCCGGTCCGACATGAAGACCGGGATCTCCACGAGCAGGTGGAGGCTGCGGTACCCGTTCGGCTTCGGGTTCTGGATGTAGTCCTTGGTCAGCACGAGTTGAACGTCGGGCTGCCGGGTCAGCATCTCCGCAACGGTGTAGACGTCCGAGACGAACCCGCACACCACTCGCATCCCGGCGATGTCACGGATCCGCTGCCGCAAGTCGGTGTACGTGAGCGGGCAGCCGATGCGGCGCGCTTTCGCGGAAATGCTTGCCGGCGTCTTGAGCCGCGGCCGGATGTGCTCGATCGGATTGCCGGTCCCGTGGTGTGCGAGTTCCTCGGCCAGGATGTCCAGCTTGGTGTTGATCTCCGCGAGCCCGAACCGGTACACCATCAGGAAGTGATTCAGATCGGACATGTGCTCATGGAGCACCTCAGGCACCTGCCCGGTGCCATGCGGCACTAACTGCCCGTCATCTTCTCCGGGACGCGAGGTTGCCACTCCACCGAACCTATCGGTTTCCGCAGCTCCCGGCGTACGTTTGCCTCCACCCGCTGCCCCGCGAAGGTTCCGCCGAGCACCAGCGCGATCCCGGCGAGGGTTAACCAGGTCAGGTGCTCCCCGCCCAGCCCCACCCCGATCAGAACCGCCCACACCGGCTCGGTGCCGAGCAGCAGCGACGCCCGCGCCGCCGACGTCCGGCGGATCGCCCACAGCTGCACGAGGAAGGCGAAGACACTGCAACCCAGCGCCAGATAGGTCACCGCGAGCCACTGATTTCTTCCGTACGCGGAGACGGCCGCACCCAGCGTCGGACCGGCGGCCGCGGTGAACAGCGTTGGACCGGCGGCCGCAGTGAACAGCACCGCCCCGACGACCGTCTGCACGGTGGTCAGCGTGACCGTGTCGTAGTCCCGGCCACGAGCGAGATGACCGGAAAGCGTCACGTGCACGGCCCGGATCATCGCCGCCACCAGGATCAACGCGTCCCCGGCCGACGGCGCCCGCAGGCCCGGGCCGGCGACAAGCAGCACCACTCCCCCAACCGCCACGGCGGCGGCCACGAAGAAGCCCGGTGGCAGGAAACGTCGCCCGATGACGCCTTCGAGCGTCGGTGTGAGCAGGATCGTCAGGCTGATCAGGACACCGGCGTTGGTCGCGGACGTGTGCGCTACCCCGTACGTCTCGAAAGCGAGCACCAAAGCTTGCGTGAGTCCCAGCAGCGTGCCGACCGCGATCTCGCGCCGGCTGGGCCGGCGCGGCCGGCGGATCGCGAGCACCGGCAGCATCGCGGCAGCGGAGATCAGATAACGGAGCGCGAGCAGGGCCAGCACGCCGCCGGCGACCGTCAGGTCCTTGGCGGTGAGGTAGCTGCTGCCCCAAACGATCGCGACGGCCAGCAGCGGGAGGTCCTTGAGCACGTGTCGAGCCTGCGGGGTGTCGCGGATGAAGTCCAGGGACGAGATTCTGAACCAATGGTGTAGTCATACCTAATGGATTTGCATCACCTGCGCCTGTTGCGCGAGCTGGGCGACCGGGGCAGCGTCGCGGCCGTCGCCGAGGCCCTGCACATCACGCCGTCAGCGGTTTCCCAGCAGCTCAAGGTCTTGCAGCGGTCCGCGCGGGTTCCACTGACCGAGCGCCAGGGCCGTCGTCTTGTGCTGACCGGCGCGGGCCGAGCGCTCGCCGAGGCAGCAGCGGAGATCTGGACGGCGATGGACCGCGCCGACCGGGTGGTGGACGCGTACCTGGAGGACCCGGCCGCGCCGGTGACGGTGGCGGCGTTCCACAGCGCGGCGCTGGCGTACTTCCCGGCTTTGATCAGCGCCGGCGAGCCGGCGGTGCGGTGTTCGGATCAGGACGTGGCGCACGCCGACTTTCCGGCGCTCGTCGCTGATTACGACCTGGTGGTCGCGCACCGGCTCGCCCACGATCCGCCCTGGCCGGTTGACCGGGTGACGGTGGCGCCACTGGTCTACGAGCCGCTGTACATCGCGATGCCCGCAGGTCATCGACTGGCCGGGCGGGCGGAGCTGACCGCGGCTGATGTCAGTACGGAACAGTGGATCAGTGTCCATGACGGGTTCCCGCTGCAGGGTGTGCTGACCGCGATCGCGGCGACGGCGGGGCGGCCGCTGGACGTGGTGCATCGCATCAACGAGTTCACCGTCGCGGCAGCCGTGGTGGCGGCCGGTGGTGGACTGGCGTTGTTGCCCGGTTATACGAGCGTCGCCGATCCACGGTTGGTGTTGCGTCCACTGGCTGATCTGCCGGCCGGACGACACATTGACGTGTTGACCAGGCCGGAGACGTTGCATCGGGCGGCGGCGCGGACCGTGCTGAATGCGTTGCGCGAGATCGCGTCAACATCAGCACTCAGGGTCGCCGATGAAAGCGCGGGATCGAGTCGGCCAATGACGAGTCAGGGCAACTGCACCGTTTGATGCAGCTCCCGGCCGGCGCGGTCGGCGAAGCCGGTCGCGCCCATGCTGGTGAATGCGTCGTGCGCCGCGCGCAATTGTTCGCGGGCATCGCCGCGCCGATTCTCCCGGCGCAACCATCACGCTGGGAGAGGTAGGCGGTCTGGTCGGCGCCGCTGATCAGCCGCAGCAGCGTCGATTTCCCGACACCGTTCGGCCCGGTCGACGCGATCCGCTCCGGCCCGCGAATATGGAAATCGGCGTCGAAACCTCCCGCTCGGCGACCTCCCGCTCCCCGCGCAGCGCTTCCTCGTATTCGCTGTAGGCGCCGCCGTACCAGCGGATCTCCCCGGCAACCAGCGCCGCGATCCGGTCCACCTCGTCGAGCAGCTCCCGGTCGTGGCTGACCAGCAGCAGGCAGCCGGTCCAGGACCGCGACGAGCCGGTCGCGGGCCGGGCGGTCGAGGTTGTCAGTCGGCTCGTCGAGTCCACGCCCCGCTCGCGGATCTCGGCGGCCGTGATCCGCGAGCGGGTCTGCTCACCCTGGGCGTGAGCGTGCGGACCGGCATCAGACTCCCAGCGCGTCGTGGAACTTCAGCCAGAGCTCGCTGCGGGTCGGGAACGCCGGCACCGCGTGCCGCAGCCGCCGCACCGGCACCTCGCCGACGATCGCGATCGTGGCGGCCTGCAGGAAGTCAGCGACGTCCGCACCGGTGATCGTGACGCCGACCAGAACGTCCCGGTCCTGGTCGACCAGGAACCGCGCAGTCCCGCCGATGCCACCGGCGAACGACCCGCCCGCGTTACCGTCGGTGTCCACGTCGACCACCCGGACGTTCAGCCCGGCCTCGGCGGCGCCCGCCACCGTGTAACCCACGGCCGCCACCTGCGGCTCCGTGAAGATCACCCGCGGCGATCCGGGCCCGTCGGCGAGGTGCTCGGTCACGATGCTCCGGCCGAGGATCTCCGCGGCCGCGATGCCGGCCTGGTACTTCGCCATGTGCGTGAACAGCGCTTTCCCGTTCACGTCGCCGATCGCGTACAGCCACTCGCTGCCCGCCACCCGCATCCGCTCGTCGACCGCCACATATCCACTCGTGGCGATCCCGACGCTCTCCAGCCCCAGTCCGGCGCTCTGCGGGCTGCGCCCGGCCGCGACCAGGACCTCCCTCGCGCTCACTGCCGCGCCATCGCTGAGCGTCACGGTCACTTCCTTGTCGGTACGCGTGACCGACACGGCCCGCACGCCCGTACGAATGTCCGCGCCCTGTTCCCGCAACGCCGCGCTGACCTGCTCGCCGGCGAAGCCCTCCTCGCGGGGCAGCACGTTGCCGATCAGCGTGACGTGTGCGCCCAGCGACGTGTAGGCCTGTGCCATCTCGGTGCCGACCACGCCCGCGCCGATGATCACCAGCGACTCCGGGATCTCCTGGGCGGTCGTGGCCTCCCGGTTGGTCCACGGGTTCGCCTCGGCGAGCCCGTCGATCGGCGGCAGGGTGGCCCGGGTGCCACCGGCGAGGATCACCGCTTTCCGCACCTCGATGGTTTCCTGCTCGCCGTCTTTCGTCACGACGAGCCGGCGTTCGCCGACCAGCTTGCCCCAGCCCCGGATCACTTCGATGCCGCGATCGAGCAGCCACGGCACCTGGCCGGCGTCGTCGAGGTTGCCGATCAGCGTGTCCCGGTAGGCGAGGACGGCCGGGACGTCGAGCGTCGCACCGGTCACGCCGGGGGTGCGACCGGCCTGCGCGACGAGCTCACCCGGCCGGAGCAGGGACTTGGACGGAATGCAGGCGTAGAAGGAGCACTCGCCGCCGACCTTGTCACCCTCGACCACCGCGACGCTGAGCCCGGCCTGAGCCAGGTATCCGGCCGCGACTTCGCCACCGGGGCCGGCGCCGACAACCACCACATCAAAAGTTCGCATGGTCCTATCGTCTCGCTCGCGGCGCCGGTTCCGGCGCCCAGCCCCGCAGCCTCGGCCATGTACGCCGCGTACCAGGCCGGCCAGTCCTCGTCGTGCTTGCCGCCCAGCACCTCGGCCTCGTGCTTGCCGTGCGCGATCGCGGCGTCCCGCAGCGCCTGCTCGACCTCGCCGGCCGAGCTGTAGACGACCTGGCTGACCCGCCCGGGCAGGCGCTTCGTCACCTCCTGGACGAAGAACTGGTTGCCGTCCGGGTCGGCGAACGACAGCCACGAGCCGTAGGTCTGCCGGTCCGGGTGTGGCCCGGCGAGACGCGCGTCCGTGCCGGCGTGGTGAAACACGCCACCGGCGTCGTGGAAGACGTCGCTCACGTCGACACCCTTGGCAACCAGGTCGTCGTGGGCGGCCACGATGTCATCGGCGACCAGGTGCACCGGCAGGACCACGATCTCGACCTGGTAATCCACCATCGTTCTCAACCTCCGTGCGCTCGCCGATGCCGTCCGGCATCCGCATGAACACGATCGCTCGCCGGGCACCGGCATCGCCCCAGGGGAAGTCCCTGGCTTACCCCCGGGCCAGCAGCACCACCGCGACGCCCACCGTGACCAACCCGGCCGCCGCGACTCCGGCACCCGCACGCAGCCACAACGTCACCCGCCGGTTCGCGCGGGCATCACAGGCCAGGTACGGGTCGCCGCGCTTCTTCCAGGCCCAGATCAGGTAGGCCGCTCCGAAAACGGCCGCTGCCACGCCACCGGCCAGCAGTGCCAGGCCCACGCTGTCCACCGAGGCCAGCCACACGCCGGCCAGCACCGGCGCGGTGACCAGCCGGACGGCGTTCCAGGCCAGCTGGACCAGTGCTGACGCGTCGGCGGCACGACCGGCCCAGGTCCACCGTCGCTCCGATCGGGTGGTGCCCGGCGCGGCGTTCACCGGGTCACGTCCTTCGCGCCGACCGGGAATTGTTCGAGCCGGGTGCGGACCAGATAGCGCCTCAGGTCGCTCCACTGCTCCCGGCGGGACAGATGCGGAAAGAGCTCCCGCAACGTGTCCACCAGCTCGATCATGGTCCGTTCATCCCGGCGGATCCGGGGCAGCAACGGCCCCACCAGAAAGACACGAAGAAACGACAGAAGGGCGCCCACGAGAATCCCGGTGAGCACCGTGAGGAAACCCCCGACGGCGATCACGTCCGCCACGACGCCGGCGGCCGCCAGAAGCCCGCCTGCGAGGGCACCGCCCGCTGCCACGGAAAACTGTCCCAGGCGAATCCTGGCCACCGCCAGGCGCATCTCCTGGATCCCCCGCAGCAGCAGCTCGGCACGGTCGAGGGCCTCGTCGAATTCCTCGCCGGTGGTCAGCGCCGATTCGCTATCGCGTTCCGAGGTCACAGAACTCCCCCAGCGTCGTGGCGAACGTACCCATCAGGTTGCGGCCCTCCGCGGCCCCGAGACCGGACTTGATCCGGATGTTGTCGAACCGGTAGTCATTGGGATAGCTGGCCAGCGGCAGGACCGCGATCCGGGTCTGCCCACGGGTCCGCATGTCCTCCACCAGGCCGCGCAGATCCTGCCGGAACTCCGACTCAGGCTCCGGCTCCCGGCCCGGCACAGAGTGGCCCCGCCCAAGCTGGCCCGGCACAGGCTGGCCCGGCACAGGCTGGCCCGGCACAGGCTGGCCCGGTTTCTTCTCGTCCGGATCGGGCCAGCCCGGCACGTAGTGGTGGGCGGCCCGTTCGATCGCGTTCCAGTACAGATGGGACTGCGCCACCGCGATGATCAGCCACGGTGTCGAATTGCGGCCCCAGACCCCGCCGACGTGCTCGGCGACCTGCCGGAACTCCTCCAGCTCCGCCTGCCGGTTCCAGTCCTGCAGCGCACCGAGGTCGAACTCGCGCCCGCTCGCCTCGATCTCCTTACGAATCGTCCGGCGGTCCTGCACCGAGTCGATCGTGTTGTGTCCCCAGCACACGACGTGGATCACGCCGGCCGGGGCGATCTCCCGCCGGGGATCGAAGATCCGCGCGAGCGAATCGCTCCGGTCGGCCGACGACTGTCCCGGGACGACCACCAGGCCCATCCGCCGCAGGTCCCGGCCTCGCTCCAGGGTGAACCGATGCAGTTCGTCGACAAGGCTCTTCGGCGGCGGAACGTAGTTCTGCTCGATCCGGTTGAGCAGACCGTCACGCAGCACGGTCTTGCCCGCACCGCGGTAACCCGTGATCGCGATGGTCCCGGACAACTCCCGACGGTCCCGTCTGCGTAGTTCCTCGGTGACCAGCCGCCCGTCCGGGACGTCGCCGGCCGCGTCGACCGCGGCCTGCCAGCGCTGTCCCACGGCTTCCCAGAATTCCGGCACCCGCCACTCCCCGCCCCGGCCGAATTGATCTCGGATGCGGGCAAGGTAACAGCGTCTCCACGACCATCCACATCGGCTGATCAGCCTCGGACGGTCACCCCTTCAGCGAAGCGCAAGGCCTCCTCTCGGGTGAGCGGGATCGCCTCCGCGTCCCAGGTGATGTTCAGCGTCTTGCCGCCGCCCAGATCCACGTCGACCCGAGCCGGGTCCGCGTAGTAGGTGGCCGGGCGGCCGGCGACCGTCACGTGCTCCGGGCCGGCCTCGGCCAGTGGCTGATAGGGCTCGTCGACCACATAGGCGCAGAGACCGGACGGCTGGCGCTCCGACGCGACCACCGCGGGTGCTGCCATGCAGAGACTGCCCTCGCTCTGGTGCTGCACGCTGAACCCGGACGGCACCAGCGCGAACGCGAGATCGTCCGGCACGCCCGGCCCGCTGCCCGGTTTCAGCTCGTGGGCGAACCGCAGGATCTCGTCCTCGTCGCGGTCGCCCCAGCTCAGCACCTGCATCCAGTCACCGGCGGCCACCCGCCACCGGACTCCGACGAACTGCTCGCCCGGTTTCGAACCGTCGAAGCTCGACGCGGTCCGCACGGTCGCCGGCCGCCCGCCCACGTCGGCGGCGTGGTCCTCCTCGCCCTCGGACTCCCAGGACGGCTCGATCGGCCCGACCTCGGCCTCCAGGACCGACTCGCCCTGCTCGTAGTGCAGCAGCCTGTTCGCGCCCATCACCGTCGCGGTCGGCTCGCCCAGGCCGCCGGGCACCCAGCCGGGCTCGCGCGGAAAGAGCTGCTCGGCCGGGATCGGCCACACCCAGTCGACAGCCGGAACCGACGGCACGGACGGCACCGGTGTGGCCGGCATGATCGGCGCCGACCGGTCGTCGCGAGCGGCGAGGATAGCCGGCACCGTGGCCACCGCCGTGATCGCCACGACGGCCGCGCCGGTGGCCAGGACCGCACGGCGGCGCCGGTCACGGCGGACCCCGGAGCTGACGCCCGCCCAGAGATCACGCTGAGGCGCCGGCTCGGCGGCGTGCTCGTGCAGGGCGATCCGCAGATCATCTTCCAGACTCACGACGAAGCTCCTTCCCCGGTAACGGACGGGATCAGCTCGGCCCGCAGTCGCGACAGGCCGCGCGCGGCGTGCACCCGGACAGTCGCCGGCGAGCAGCGCAGCACCTCGGCGATCTGTTTGTCGTCGAGGTCTTCGTAGTAACGCAGCACCAGGACGGCCCGCTGCGCCCGGCTCAGCAGCCCGAGCCGGGTCCACAGATCGGCCCGGATCGCCTGCTCGTCGGCCATGTCACCGGCGATCGCCCGGTCCTCCGCGACCGCGCCGAGCCGCTCCCCACTGGATCGGCGGCGCAACCAGCTCACGTGCGAACGCACCAGAGCGGTCCGCAAATAACTGTCGGGCTGATCAGCCTCGATGCGATGCCATCGCCGATAGGCTTTGACCAGCACTTCCTGCACGAGATCCTCGCCGAGATGCCGGTCGCCGCACAGCAGATAGGCGAATCGGCGCAAGGCGTCGCCACGCGCTTTCACGTACTCCTCGAAGCCGCTCCGCATGAATTTCCCCCCTCACCATGAAAGACGAGCCAGGCGACCGGACATGTTTACAAGGCACGGCAAACAGGAGTAGGAAAGGCAGGCTCAAGATCCGTACGGGGGGAAATATGTCGTTGATCCTCTGCGAGAGCCTGGTCCGGATCTATCAGACCGGCTCGATCGAGGTACAGGCTCTGCAAGGTCTCGATCTGTCGGTCGACGCCGGCGAGATGATCGCTGTGGTCGGCGCGTCCGGTTCCGGCAAGTCCACGCTGCTCTCCATCCTGGCCGGCATCGACGCGCCCACCGCCGGCCGCGCGCACGTCGACACCTGGGACCTGCTGTCCATGTCACGCGCCGACCGGGTGCGGTACCGCAGGCAGACGGTCGGGTTCGTCCGGCAGCAGACGGCGAGCAACCTGGTTCCGTACCTTTCGGCCAAGCAGGTGATCGACCTGCCGATGGCGGCCGCCCGGATGCCGAAGCGAGACCGGCGCGAACGCGCCGGTGAGCTTCTCGAGACGCTCGGCATCGCCGACTGCGCCGACCGGCGTCCGTCCCAGATGTCCGGCGGTCAGCAGCAGCGGGTCGCGATCGCGGTGGCGCTCGCCAACCGGCCGCGGGTGCTGCTCGCCGACGAGCCGACCGGTGAGCTGGACACCACCACGTCGGCCGAGGTGTTCGAGGCGCTGCGCCACGTCAACCGGGAGTTCGGGGTCACCGTCGTGGTGGTCACCCACGATCCGTCGGTGAGCGGCCAGGTGGAGCGCACGGTGGCGATCCGCGACGGCCGGACCAGCAGCGAGGTGCTGCGCCGCACCGCGACCGCCGAGAACGGCGACACCCAGGTGATCGCCGAGGAGTACGCCGTGATGGACCGCGCCGGCCGCGTACAGATCCCCCGCGAGTACCGCGAGGCCCTCGACCTCACCCGCCGGGTACGGCTGGCCCTGGAGGCCGACCACATCACGATCCAGGGTGCGGAATGACCCTGTTACGGGTGAAAGCAGTCACGCGCACCTTCGGCGCCGGGGCAAACGCCGTGCACGCCCTCCAGGACGTCAGCTTCGACGTCGCGCCGGGCACCATGGTCGCCCTGGTCGGGCGCTCCGGATCCGGCAAGACCACACTGCTCAACGTGATCGGCGGCCTGGACCGCCCGGACACCGGCACCGTGCACGTCGACGGCGCCGAGGTGACCGCCCTCGACGAGGACGGCCTGTCGCGGCTGCGCCGGGAGAAGGTGGCGTACGTCTTCCAGACGTTCGGCCTGATCCCGGTCCTGTCCGCCGCCGAGAACGTGGGCGCGCCGCTGCGGCTGGCGCGCACGCCGGCGGCCGAGCGCGAACGCCGGGTCGCCCTGCTGCTCGACCTGGTCGGGCTCGGCGACCACGCCGGGCAGCGGCCCGGTGAGCTCTCCGGCGGCCAGCAGCAGCGGGTCGCGATCGCCCGCGCGCTGGCCGCGTCGCCGCGGCTGCTGATCGCCGACGAACCGACCGGCCAGCTCGACGCCGACACCGGCCGAGCGGTGATGGCGCTGCTGCGCGGGGTGGTCGAGTCCGAGGGCGTCACCGCGCTCATCTCGACCCACGACCCGATCATGATGGCGCTCGCCGATCGGGTGATCCGGATCAACGACGGCCGGATCACCGAGTGACCGGGCTGCTCCTCGGGCGGGCACGGGCGCAGTGGCAGCTCCTCGCCGTCCTGGTCGCCATCGTGTCGCTCGGCGCCACTCTGCTCGGCACCTGCGCGCTGCTCGTCACGCGTACCGCGGACCGGGCCCTGGAGGTGGCGGCGTCCCGGGTGACGGGCGAGAATGCCGAGGTCACGGCGTACAACGTGACGGTTCTGGGTGCGGACGCCGCCGGGGTCGCGGCGGACACCCGGGACCTGCTGACCACGTCGCTGGCCCCGTTCGGCGTCCGCACCGACGGGCGGGCCTCCAGTGTGCTGCGATCACTGTCGAAGGACTCCGCCGGTTATCTCTCCGCCGTCCAGGACCTGCCCGCCAGCGCCGAGCTCGCCGACGGGCGCTGGCCCGCCGCGCCGGGCGAGGGCGTCGTGCTGGAGACCACGGCGCGGCAGCTCGGCGTCACCACCGGCAGTCGGGTACGCCTCGGCCCCGAACTCGCCCGCGACCCCGCACCGGCGCTGACCGTCACGATTGTCGGGGTGGTACGCCCACTGGCCGGCACCGGCTGGGACCGTGATCCCCTGGCCGGCGCCGGATTCGACCCGGCGTACCGGGACACGAGTTCGCTGCGTGACTCCCGCGCGTACGGCCCGTTCCTGGTCGGCTGGGACGACCTGCTCGCCACCGGCTCCACGCTCGACCGGCTGGAGATCACCGCGGTGCCGGACCTGTCCGCGCCCCGACTGTCCGACCTGGACGCCGTCACGGCGAACGTGCGCACCGCCGATCGCCGCCTGGCCCGGGTCCTCGGCGAGCGGGTACGCATCGAGCGGGTCGCCTCCGAGCTGCCCTCGGTGCTCCAGTCGTCGCAGCACCAGCAGCAGGTCACCAGCGCGGCGGTGCTCGCCGTCGCGGTCCTCGGCGCGGTGCTCACCGCCACCGCGCTGTCGCTGGCCGGCCGCCTCACCACCGAGCTGCGCGCCGGCGAGTCCGCGCTGCTCTCGTCGTTCGGCGCGGGCCGCGGCCAGCTCGCCGGGGTGGCCGCCGTCGAGGCCGCCGCGCTCGCGCTGCTCTCCATCGCGGCAGCGATTCCGGCGTCCGCGCTGCTGCACGCCGCGCTCACCCGTCTGCCACCGCTCGGTAGCGCGGGGCTGGCATCCGCGCCGGCGATCACCATCGTCCAGGTGCTCACCATCGCGGCCGGCGCCGCCGCCCTCGCCGTCATGCTGATCGTTTCCGGTCTGCGGTCCGCGCCGGCTACTGACGAACGGACCCGCCGCGACCTGCTGGCCCGCTCCGGCGCCGACGTCCTGCTGGTCGCGCTCGCGGCCGGCGGCTGGTGGCAGCTGCGCGCCCAGCCCACCGGTGACTCCGGCGGCCCCGACGTGGTCCGGGTCCTGGCGCCGGCGCTGCTGCTCATCGCCGGCGCGGCCCTGGCGCTGCGTCTCGCGCCGCCCGCGCTCGCGCTGGCCGACCGCTTCGCCCGCCGCGCGAACAGCCTCCCGCTGCCCCTCGCCGCGTTCGAGGCGGCCCGCCGCCCGCAGGCCACCGCGGCCGGGCTGCTGGTCACCCTGGCCTGCGCGTCCGCGACGTTCGGCATCGCCCTGGACGCCACCTGGGAACGCTCGCAGCGCGACCAGGCCGCCCTCGCCGTCGGCACCGACCTCACCCTCGCGCTCACCCAGCCACCGGCAGCCGGCCAGGGCGCCGCGGTGGCGGCCGCGACAGGCGGAACGGTCAGCCCCGCCGTCGACCGGGGAGTCGCCGTCGGTCAATGGCTTGGCGGTGCCGGCTCCGCTCCCCGCCTGGTCGCGGTCGACACCGACCGGGCCGGCGCACTGCTGCGCGGCCGTCTCGACAACGGCCGTACCTGGGCAGACGTGGGCGCGAACCTCGCCGCTCCGGCCCACGCCGACGGCCTCCCTCTCACCGGTACGCCCACTCTCACCGGCACCGCGAGCTCCGGCGCTCACCTCTCGGTGACCCCGGAACTCCTCCTCGAGGACGCGACCGGCCTGCGTACCACCTGCGCGACCGCGCCGGTCACCCTCGACGCGCGACCACACCAGCTGAGCGCGTGCGATCCGCCTTCCGGGGTACGCGTCATCGCGGTCGCCGTCCCGGTGACCGGTGACGCCATCGCCTGGGACGCGACGGGAACCAGTGACATCGCCGTGACCCTGACCATCCCGGGCACCACGCCTGCCTCGGAGAAGTGGACCGCCACCTCGGCGGCGCCGTCCGCCGAGCAGCTCACCGATCCGGCCGTCACTACCGGCGCGAGCGGGCTGCGGATGACCGGAACCGTTCAGCTCGGCGGCCCGCCGGAAGCGGCCCGCACCCTGGTCGCGACCGCGTTTCCCGACCCCGGACCGGTTCCGGTCGCGGTCTCCGCCGGCTTCGCCGACGACCTGGGGGTACGGGTGGGTGGCCGGCTGGATCTGACCATCGGACTGACCGCGGTACCGATCACGGTGGCCGACCTGGTGCCGGCGGTGCCGTCCGCACCCGGTGGCGCTGCCCTGCTCGCCGACCTGGACACCCTCTCCCGGGCCCTGGCCGTTCGCGGCGACCTCGGTTCGCCGGTGGACGCGTGGTGGGTCGGCGACCCGGTCCGCACCGACCTGACCGGCCTGCACCTGGGCACGGCCGTCACCCGGGCCGGCGAGACCGACCGGCTCACCGCCGGGCCGGTGCCCGCCGGGCTGCCGGCCGTGCTGCGGCTGCTCGTACCGGCGGCCGCCCTGCTGCTGCTCGCCGGCGTGCTCCTGCACGTCACCTGCGACCTGCAGGCCCGCGCCCTCGAAGTGGCCCGGCTGCGCGGCCTCGGCATGACCCGTCGCGAGATCCGCAGCACCCTGCTCGGCCAGCACATGGTGGTCCTGCTCCCGCTCTGGGCGGCCGGCGCGGCCGTCGGAGCGCTGTCCGCCTGGATCGTCGCGCCCCTGCTCGTACGCTCGGAAACCGGCGCCGCCCCGGTGCCCGGCGTGGTTCCGATGTGGCCCTGGCCGGCGCAGGCCGGACTGCTGTTCGCCCTGCTCGCCGCCGCGCTGATCGCGGTCGCCACCGTCGTGCTCGTGCAGTCCCGCCGCGCCGACGCCGCCCACCTGCGAGTCGCCTCATGAAGCTCCCGATCCTGCACTGGCCGATCCTGCACTGGCCGATCCTGCACTGGCCCAGCGTGCGGGGGCGGGCGCGAGCCGACGCCGGCCCGCTTCTGCTCACCGCTGTCGTGGTCGCCGTGGTGTCCGCGCTGGCCGGGGCGGTGCCGTCGCTGCTGCGGTCGACCGCTGACGACGCCGTCCGGGACGCCGTACGCCGGGCCGGCAGCGCCGCTGACGTGACAGTGACCGCCCGCTGGGAACCGGACGACGGCGAGACCGGCCGGATCCGGATGCCGCGGCTCGCCGAGGACGTCACGGCGCTGCGGGAACGTGCCCTCGACGAGCTCGGCGGCGGCCTGCGCGCGGCGCTGCTCCCGCCGGTCGCCGGGGTCACCACGCCCACCCTCAAGGTCACCGACGGGAGCGTGCTGCGGACGCTGCGGCTCGGATACCTGTCCCGCGACGGCGGGCCGGCCGTCACCTGGCTCACCGGGGGCGAACCCGGACCCACCGAGGAGGGCTTCCCCGAGGTGTCGCCGTCCGGGCCGCCCTGGACCGTGTCGATCGGGCTGTCCGAGACGGCGGCCGCGGCGTTCGACGCCGAGCCCGGTGACCACATCCCGGTCGCCGACGAGAAAGGTAACACGAAGGACGTCGTGGTCAGCGGCGTGTTCCGGCCCACTGACCCGGCCGACCCGGCGTGGCGGCTCGCGCCCTGGCTGCTCGAACCGGTGACCGGCGCGGACGGCCTCGGCAGCACCCGATTCGGTGGCCTGCTCTCCGCTGCGTCGCTGCCCGACGCGCGGCTCGCGTTCGGACCCGACGACACCAGTCGCACCGTCTGGTTCAGCCCCGACCCCGACGTTCTGACCTGGGAATCCGCCGACCGGATCGCCGCGACCGCGGTGACGCTCAAGGCCACGTCCGCGTCGTCCAGCTCGTTCGACACCGCCTCGACCTGGAACACCCAGCTCGACGCGGTGCTCCGCGACGTGCGCGCACAGGTGAACGCTGCCTCCGCGCAGGCATCCGTGCTGCTCATCGCGGTGCTCACGGTTGCCGTGCTGGTCCTGCTGCTGGCCGCCGGCCTGCTGGTGCACCGCCGCACCCCGGCGCTGGCGGTGGCCCGGCAACGCGGCACCGGACTGCCCGTCCTCGCGATCGAGCTGGTCATCGAGTCGGCCACGGTCACGCTGGTCTCTGCCGGGATCGGGCTCGCTGTTGCGCGTACGCTCGTCTCGGAAAGCGTGAGCGGCAACGGCCCGCAGCCTGTTTTCGGGGTTGCCGCAGTGGTCGCGGTGATGCCGGTGGTGCTCGCGGCCGTCCTGGCCGGGCCGGTGCTCGCGGTGATCGCCGCCGCACGCGCGACCCGCGACCGCCGCGCGCCCGCCAACCGCAGCGCCCGGCGGCGGATCGCACGCACCGCCCAGATGCGCCGGGTCGCGGGAGAACTCGCGGTTCTCGTGGTGGTCGCGGCGGCGTTCGCGGCGCTTCACCAGCGTGGAGTTTCGCCTGGTGCTGCTGTCGCGTTACCGGCGGCCGCGCCCACGCTCGGGGTTCTGGCAGGTGCCCTGATCCTGTTGCGGTTGGCACCGGTGGGTGCCGGAATTGCGCTGCGGTGGGCGGTACGGTCGGCGCGGCCGCTCGCGGTCTTCGGGGCATCCCGGGTATCGGAGACCGCAGGGCGGGTGTTGCCGCTGGTCACGATGGTGGTGGCGGCGGGGTTGCCGGTGTTCGCGTTTACCGTGGCGGGCACGGTGGAGGCGGGGTTGCGCGACGGGGCGTGGCGGACAGTCGGGGCGGAGGCGCGGCTGGACCTCGCGCTGGATTCGCCATCGCCATCGCCATCGCCATCGCCATCGTCGCCGTCGTCGTCGCCGTCGGGGTCGGGGTCGCCGTCGGGGTCGGAGTCGTCGGCTTCGTCCGAGCTGGTGCGGCGGCTCGCTGGGCAGAGTGGTGTCTTGCATGTTGTGGCTGGTCAGGTCGTTGACGGCGCGCGAATCGTGGCGGCGGAGGTCACGGTGTCGCCGCGCCTGGTGATCGTGGACACGGCGGCGTTCCGGGAACTGCTGGCGGACACGCCACTCCCGGATGGCGAGGCGCTGGCGAGGCTGACGTCGCCGGTCTCGCCCTCGGTCGTGCCTTCAGTCGTGCCCTCCACCCTGCCCGACAAATCGGGAATGTCGGATGGGGAGTTTCCTGTTCCTGCGCTGGTTCTGTCGTCTGATGGCGGCATGCGGGTCGGGATGAAGCTTCAGCTGCTCCGTGACGACGCACCCGCCGTGGCTCTCGTCGCCGTCGGAACGGCTCCCGCGATCGGCGGCGCTCCCGACGTGGTCCTTGTCGACGCGAACGCCCTCGCCGCCGCCGGAATGACCGCCGAACCGGACACGATCTGGGCCACCGGCCCCGGCGCCGCGCAGGCGATCACCACCAGCGGGGTGGCCGGTGACGCCGTGATCCGCACCGAGATCCTGCGGGAACGGCACGACGCTCCCCTGGTCGCCGGCCTTCTCCGGCTGGCGTGGGCCTCGGCCGTAGTGATGCTCGCGCTCGGACTGCTCGGGTTCGCGCTCAGCGCGGCGGCCACCGCGCCGGAGCGCTGGCAGACGCTTACCCGGCTACGGACCATCGGACTGCGGCCCCGCGACGCCCGCCGGGTCGCGACGGCCGAGCTGCTTCCGCTCGCGGTGGTTGCTGCGGTCGCGGGCCCGGCGCTGGGGCTGGGGATGGCCTGGCAGACATTGGGCCCGCTGGCGCTACGCCTGCTGACCGGCCAGTCCGCGAACCCATCCGTCCACCTGCCGTGGCCGGCGCTGATCCTGGTCTCCACGTCGTTCCTGGTGGTGGCCCTGACAGTGGCCCCGGCCGAGTCCGCCCTCCGCCGCCGCCAACACCTGAGCGAAGTCCTCCGCGTAGGCACCTAACCGGCTGAACACCACGGCCGCCATACGCGACAGCCGGCGGCCGTGGGCGACAGCTGGATTCGGTGTTCAGAGGGGTTTGATGTCGACCGGGATGCCGTTCAGGACGCTGTTGCCGGACAGCGGGTCGATCACCAGCTCGTCGGTGAGCAGGTTGGAGTTGACGCCCGGGTGCTCGGCTGCCACCGACATGCGTACGCCCGGCAGGGAATGCCCCCACCCGTGCGGCAGGCTCACCACGCCCGGCATCACCCGGTCGGTCACCTCGACACGCGCCGTCAGCGACCCGGCCCGGGACGTCACCTGCGCCTCGTCGCCGTCACCGAGCGCCAGCCGCGCCGCGTCCACCGGGTTGACCTGCAGCGTGCACCGGTCGCGTCCTTTCACCAGGGCGGGCACGTTGTGCATCCAGCTGTTGTTGGACCGCAGATGCCGCCGCCCGATCAGGACGAGTTGGCCGTCGGAGGGGACCGGCGAAGCGAGCAGCCGCGCGGCCTCCTCGGCCAGCTGCGGCACGCACAACTCGATCGTGCCGCTCGGAGTTTTCAGGATCTCCGGGATACGCGGTTGCAGCGGGCCGAGGTCGATGCCGTGCGGGTTCTCCAGCAGCCGTTCCAGCGAGAGGCCGCCGGGACGCTCACCGAATTGATCACCGTACGCACCGGAGCGCACCGCCACGTCAAGAAGTCGTTCGGCCGGGCCGTCCCCGCGTACCAAATCTCTGGATTGCGCGAAGCCGGAGCGTTCCAGCGCCTGCGTGAGCAGGTGCTCGTGTACGGCATCAGGGTCCGGAAAAGCGCCGGTCAGCACCACGATCAGCCGGGCCAGAATGTCACACTCGTCGATACCAACGGGCGGAAGAACCGGCGGGGAGTACGCCGCGAAGTTGCGCACCGCGAACCCGAGGAAAGAGAAGTCGAAATGCCCCTTGCTGGTGGCTTCGAGCGGCGGCAGCACCACGTCGGCGTGCCGTGTCGTCTCGTTCAGGTACGGGTCGACGCTGACCATGAACTCGAGTCCGCCCAGCGCCCGGTCCAGACGGCCGCTGTTCGGCGTCGACAGCACCGGGTTCCCGGCGACGGTGAGGAACGCGCGGACCTGCCCCTCACCCGGTGTCTCGATCTCGTCGGCGAGCGTGGCGACCGGCAGCTCCCCCTTGACCTCGGGGAATCCGCGAACCCGGCTGTGCCACCGGCCCACCGTGAAACCGGAGGACGAGCGCGACGGCCGCACGTGCGCAGCGAGCGGGAACATCGCCCCGCCGGGACGATCGAGGTTCCCGGTCAGCACGTTGATCACGTCGACGAGCCAGCTCGTCAGGGTGCCGAATTCGACGGTGCAGGTGCCGATTCTTCCGTACACCGCTGCCTTCTCGGAAAGCGCGAGCTGCCGTGCCAGATCTCGCACCCGCTCGGCCGGCACGCCGCAGGCGGCCGCGACCTTGTCCGGATCAAAGCCGGCGGCGAGCGCACGCACCTGATCGATCCCGGTCACGTGCCCGGCGAGGTCGCGCAGGTTGACGAGCCCTTCGCCGAAGAGCGTGTGGACGATGCCGAAGAGCAGGTACGCGTCGGTGCCGGGCCGGATGAACAGGTGCTCGTCGGCGTGTTCGGCAGTGCGGGTGCGGCGTGGATCGACGACCACGAAGCGGCCGCCGCGAGCCTGGATCGCCGTGAGCCGGCCGGGGAAATCGGCGGCGGTGGCGAGGCTGCCGTTCGACTCCCACGGGTTGGCGCCGAGGATCAGCAGGAAGTCGGTGCGATCCACATCGGGCACCGGAATGGTCAGCGGGTGGCCGAACAGATAGCCGCTGGAGACGTGCTTGGGCATCTGGTCGACGGTGCTGGCGGAGAAGACGTTGCGGGTGCCGGCCGCTTTGATCATCGGCGTGACGTAGAGGCCGCCGGCCATCGTGTGCGCGTTCGGGTTGCCGAGGTAGATCGCGAGCGCGTTGCGCCCGTGCCTCTCCAGCAGCGGCCGCAGACCGGCCTCGACGACGGCGAACGCCTCGTCCCAGCTGACCTCGACATGCCGGCCGTCGCGGCGCACGAGCGGCTGCCGCAGCCGGTCCGGATCGCCGGTGAGCTGCCCGAACGTGGCGCCTTTCGGACAGACGAAACCGTGGCTGAACACGTGGTCACGGTCGCCGCGCGCGGCGACGACGCGATCCTCGCTCACTGTCAGTTCCAGGCCGCAAGCAGCCTCACAGAGCGGACAGGTTCGGTACGCGGTTCGCATGGCAGGACACCGGCCCTCCGAGTTACTGGCCTTCTGTTACTGGCCGGTATCCTGCCACGAATGCACCAAGATCGGTGGTTTACGAAGCCGTGCAGGTCACCGCCGGAACCGCGTTGGTGCCGGTCCACGATCCGAGGAAGCCGAACGACGTCGTGGCGCCGGCCGCGAGCTTGCCGTTCCAACTCGCGTTGCGCGCGGTCACGGCCGGCCCGCTGCTCGTCACATCAGCGCTCCAGGCGTTGCTGACCTTCTGCCCGTTGGCGAACGTCCAAGTGAGGGTCCAGCCGTTGATCGCCGCGGTCCCGGCGGTCACCTTGACGTCCGCCTGGAAGCCGCCCTGCCACTGCCCGGTCACCGCATAGACGGCAGCACAACCGGCAGAGGACGGCGGCGTACTGGCCGAGGGAGACGGCGACGTGCTGGCCGAAGGAGACGGCGACGAGCTCACGGAAGGGGACGGCGACGACGGCGACGGGGTCACCCCGCCGAAGATCGACGCTTCCCGGGCGGTCGCCTTGATCCCGTTCGCGCCGTTGAAGATCCGCTCACCCCAGGTGCTCAGGTTGTCCGGGTCGAAGCCGACCGCCATGTCCAGGATCGGATCCGTGTTGCCGGCCCACGACCAGCCCAGATATCCCAGATCGCGAGCCACCGCCTCGGACAGCAGCGTCTCGTGATCCACCTGGCTGGAGTCGAACCGCCAGCCGAACTCGCCGATCACCAGCGGCCAGCCGTTGTTCTTGAACGTGTCCAGGTAGTTCACGATCGACGTTGACGTGTTGAAAACCGCGTACATATGAATCGACAGCACCGTGTTGTGCTGACTGTCCGCGTCAAGTACAACCTGCGCGTTGTCCCGCATGGTGTACTGCCAGTCCTGTCCCCAGTTGGGCCCGTCGACCATCAACAGGTGCTGGAATCCGTTGCTGCGCATCTTCTGGATCGCGGCGGCGGTGGCGGCGGTCCACTGTCCCGGGTTGGTGTTGCCGATCGGCTCGTTGCCGATGTTGATGACGACGTAGTCCTCCTGGCCGGTGAGCACGCTCTTCAACCCGACCCAGTAGTTCACCGCCTGGTCCAGGGTGTACGCGGCAGCGTCCTCGCCG
The DNA here is from genome assembly GCF_050955685.1 of Actinoplanes sp. CA-015351. NCBI lineage: Bacteria > Bacillati > Actinomycetota > Actinomycetes > Micromonosporales > Micromonosporaceae > Actinoplanes > Actinoplanes sp. CA-015351. Next base: position 2,539,212 of record NZ_CP192102.1, on the reverse strand, counting down.
TACCCGGTGGTGTCGTGGTTCTCCAGCACGCAGATCAGCTTGTTCGCCTTGCAGAGGTCGATCACGTTCTGCACGTCGGCGGCGGTGTTCGCGGTCCAGCGGCCACCGCTGAGCACGACGCGAACCGTATTGGCCCCGGCCGCCTTGATGTCCGCGAACGACTGGGTCTGCCCTGCGTACCAGGTGTGCATGTGGTTGACGCCGCGCATCACGAACTTCTGTCCGTTCGCCTCGACGATGTCGGTTCCGCTGACGTGCAGGCCGGTCGCGGCGTACGCGGGCTGCACGAAGAAGAACAGGGGGATGAGGGCCGCGAGGATGGCGGCCCCGAGGGTTTTCTTCATGATCCACCTTCGGGGAAAGGGGCGGAGCAATTGGGAGCGCTCCCAGACTCATTGACTCATGTCATTAACTTGTTGGCAACACACGCCTGTTGGCAGAGTGTCAACAGGAGGTACACGACAATGGACGCACGCGGCCGCATCGACGAGATCCGAACCCACGGCGGAAAAGTCAGCCCGGACGAGCTCGACCAGCTCTGGACCACCCTGGAAACCATCCGGCCCGAGGAGATGCTCGGCGCCTGGAAAGGCAGCGAGTTCGTCAGCGGCCACCCCTTCGAGGGCAACCTCGCGCGGGTCCGCTGGCACGGCAAGACGTTCGCCTCGCTGACCGACGTCACCCCGCTGGTCTGCCTGGACGACGACGGCAACAAGTACGCCAACATCGACTTCGCCAAGGGCGGCGCCAGCCTCTGGACCGTGGAGTTCCGCGGCGAGCCGACCGCGACGATGGTCTACGACGGCCGGCCCATCCTCGACCACTTCAAGCGGGTCGACGACGAGACCGTGCTCGGAGTGATGAACGGCAAGGGTGTGATGGCCGACGACGGCCGGCACTACTACTTCCTGCTGACCAAGGAGATCGAGTGAAGGCGCGGGCTGCCCTCGTCGAGGCCCCCGGCGGGCCGTTCACCCTGCATGACGTCGAGATCGACGAGCCCCGCCCGGACGAGATCCTGGTCCGGATCACTGCGGCCGGCATCTGCCACACCGACCTCACGATGCGCCGCGCATGGCCGCAGCAACGACTGCCGATGGTCTTCGGCCACGAGGGCACCGGCGTGGTCGAGGCCGTCGGCGCGGAGATCAGTTCGGTGGCGCCCGGTGACACGGTCTGCCTGAGCTACCGGAGCTGCGGCAACTGTCCGGAATGTTCATCAAACAACCGGCCGTACTGCGAGCGCAGCGACCTGAACACGCGAGGCGGCCGCTCCGGTGCCATCACCAAGAGCTACAGCGGCTTCTTCGGCCAATCCAGCTTCGCCACCTATGCGCTCACCCACGAGAGCAACACCGTCAAGATCCCAGCCGACTTCCCGCCGGCCCTCGCCGCCCCGCTCGGCTGCGGCGTGCAGACCGGCGCCGGCACGGTCCTCAACGTCCTCGAAGCAGGCCCCGGCGTCACCCTGGTCGTCTTCGGCGCCGGCAGCGTCGGTCTGAGCGCCATGATGGCCGCCGTCGTCCAGGGCGCCACCGTCTTCGCCGTCGACCCGATCCCCGCGCGACGCGACCTCGCCAGCGAACTGGGTGCGGCCGAAACCCTCGATCCGACCACCCCTGACCTGGTCGAGGCACTGCGAGCGCTCACCGGAGGCGGCGCTCAGTACGCCATCGACACGACCGGCCGCCCGGACGCGATCGAGCGGGCGATCGGCTCGCTGCGCCGCCGGGGCACCCTCGCGCTGGTCGGCATGGGCGGATCCGCCGCGTTCGACATCATGACCGTGATGGCGAACGGAATCCGGATCCGCGGCGTGATCGAGGGCGACGCCGATCCGGCGACCTTCATCCCCCAGCTCATCGATATGAAGCTGCCACTCGAAAAGATCGTCACCGAGTACCCGTTCGCCGCCATCGAGACCGCTGCCCAGGACGCCCTCGCCGGCCGAACCATCAAGCCGGTCCTGCTGATGGACCGATAAGTCGATTCCGAGCGTACGGAACTTTTCGGCGGCGCGGCCTCCTGCAACGCCCGGCTCAGCAGCGGCTCCGGGGATGTGCTCACCGGCGCCCGGCCCTACTGGCCCGCGCCGGCCGGCTGAGCCGTCCCGCCCGAGCTCTGCTCCCGGGCCGGCTCACCGGCCCGGACGGTCCATGCGGCGGCGGCCACCGCGCCGGCGATCCGCAGCGGCGGGATCACCAGCGCCATCAGCACGCGGACCAGGCGGGTGAATCGGCGCAGCCTGCGCTCCTGACCCGGCGTCCAGGTCATGCCGAACCGCTCGCGCAGCAGCGGCGGCAGAGTGCCGGCGGTTACCAGGCCGGCGATCCGGCCGGCCAGGACGGCGACCGGCCACCAGAGCGGGCCCGGTATCCAGCGGAACGGCTTCTTCAACCGGTGGACGCTCTCGATCACGTCGTGGACCGCCTGGTTGTCCTCGAGCCGCGTCACCAGCCCGTGTGCGTAATAGTCCTGGAACGCCGCCCAGTCCACCGGCAGGTGATGCTCGCGCAGGCCGAGCACGAGGCCGACCTCGCGCATGTCCGCGTAGTACTCCTCGATCTGCTCGGGCGTGAGTGGCTTGCCGAAGATCCGGTGCGCCTCGACACCACCCTGCACCAGCGTGGCATGCACCCAGAGGTACGCCTCCGGGTTCAGCGCGTGGTACCGCCGGCCGGCCGCGTCGATCCCCTTGATCTCGCGGTGCAGCGCACGCAGACGGGCCGCCTCGGAGGCGGCGCCGCGCTCGCCTCCGTACACGATCGTGGAGAGCGACAAGAAGGTACGCACGAGCCGCCGCCACGGGTCGTCGCGATAGTTCGAATGCTCCAGCACCCCGGCGCCGACGACCGGGTGCGCCACCTGAAGCACCAGGATCTGCGGTCCCAGCAGCATGTTGCGCGCGTCGCCGAAGTACCTCCACGCCACTGAACCCCGTCGCACGCCCATGAGCGATCACCCACGACGCAGGTGCTCGGCGGGCAGATCGGCCGGTGCGGGTGGCGGACCCAGGTCGGAGACGTTGATGCCGTCCGGATAGCCGGGGTACGTGCGGTTGCCCGGCTCGACGGCAAGTCTGCTGATGCGGCGCGGTGGCAGCAGGCGTACGCCGGCGGCTCGGGCCTTGAGGCTCGCCTCGGCGAGTGCGGGCACCCAGCGCGGCGCGGGTTGGAAGCCGAAGGCACGCAGCATCGCTTCGTCGAGCATGCCGCGGACGCCGAGGCGCGCGGCGGGGCGCAGGAATGACGGGAACCATCCGGCGAACAGTTCGACGGTGTATTCGCCGATTTTCCGGTTCGTGCCGGAGTAGACGAAATTCGTTTTTTCATAAGCGGCCTTGAAAGCCTTGAAAGCCTCGAAACCGGCCGGGATGTCGCGGATGCCCATCCGGCGCCCGACCTCGCTGTAGTAATGGAACGCGGCGAGGCGTTCGTTGACGTGCAGTGGCCGCCAGCCGTACCGGTCGAGCCAGTCGAGCGGGTCGTAGATGAAGGTGGAGAGCACGTAGAGCATGTCGTTGTTGCTGATCGCGTAGCGGCCGTGCGCCCGGTTGACCACTTTCAGGGCCTCTTTGCCGCGCGGCGAGTCGTATCCGTGCGCGGCTATCTCGGCCATCAGCAGAGCGGTGTCGTCATACCGTTTCTGCGGCCGGTCGCGAAATTCGCCGGTGGCGGCGAGCAGCGCGGAAATGCTCGGTACGCAGTACGTGCGGAACAGCGCGAACTCCAGAGCCCGGGTGTAGTCCCACGGGAAGTCGAGGCCGGACGAGATCTGATAGATCTCCAGGTGATCGCGTTCCGGATCGAGCGCCGCGATGCGTTTGGCGTTCTCGTAACGGCGGGTCATGCCACGCGCCTCCAGATTTGATATTTGATACCGCAACGCCGTACCGTCACGCCGTGGTGATTCCTGCTGAGCGGCCCCAATTGTCGGAGGAGGTCGCTGCCACCCTGCGCGGCCGGATCATGTCGGGTGACCTGCGGCCAGGCGCCCGGATCCGCCTCGAAGAGGTCGCCGCGCAGCTCGGCGTCAGCATCACGCCGGTGCGCGAGGCCCTGCTGACGTTGCGCGGTGAGGACATGGTCGAACTCGAACCCCGCAAAGGGTACGTGGTGTCGCCCCTGTCGAAACAGGACGTGCTCGACGTCTTCCAGCTGCAGGGCGACATCGCCGCCGAGCTGGCCGGCCGGGTCGCGGAGCGGATCACCGGGCTGCAACTGGCCGAGATCACCCTGAAGAACAAGGCGCTGGCCCGCGCCCGGCGTACCGATGAGATCGAGCGGCTCGAGTTCGAGTTCCACCGGGCGATCAATCTGATCGCGGACGCCCGGAAGCTGAGCTGGTTCCTGCACACGGCGACGCGGTACACGCCGGCCCGGTTCTACGCCGCCGACCCGGGCTGGCGAGCCGGCATGGTGGAGGATCACGAGGCGCTGCTCGTGGCGTTCGGCTCGGGCGACGGCGCCGCCGCCCGGACCGTGATGACCAGGCACTTCACCGACGGCGCCCAGCTGCTGGTGAAGCACCTGGACGACCTCGGCCTCTGGGAGTGAAAACGGATCATCGGGCGTGACGGAACCGGAACAGTTTGCGGGCCCGGTCCAGCGCCACCGGGTCCCGGTCCAGGCGCATCAGGTCGATCAGCGGCGCGAACCGGCGCCACGTCACGGCCTGGGCCCGGCTGAACTCGCGCAACCCGTCGGCGCCGTGGATCCGGCCGAACCCGGAGTCACCCACCCCGCCGAACGGCAGTGACGGCACCCCGGCGAACCCGAGCACCGAGTTGATCGAGACAGCGCCGGTTCGGATCTGCCGGGCGAGCGCGGCGGCTCGTTTCGTGTCGGCAGTGAAGATCGAGGCGGCCAGGCCGTACTTCGACGCGTTGGTGAGCCGCACCGCCTCCGCCAGATCGGCGACCGGGTTGACCACGAGCGTCGGGCCGAACGTCTCCTCGGTCACCGCGGCGCTCTCCTCCGGCACCTCGGCGAGCAGCACCGGCGTCACATAGGGCTCGCGGATCGACTCGACGCCACCGACCACGGCACGCCCACCGGCTGCCAGGGCGTCGGTGACGTGCGCACGGACGATCTCGGGTTGCTCGGGGGTGGTCATCGGACCGTACGCATCGGTCTTCACGTTCCCGGCGAGGTCCGCCAAGCGCTGCAGGAAGTCCTGGTAGACGGCCCGCTCCACATAGACCCTCTCGACCCCGGCACAGGTCTGGCCGGCGTTGCCAAAACCACCGAAGGCGGCGGCCCGGGCGGCCACCTCAAGATCAGCGTCGGCCGCGACGATCATCGCGTCCTTGCCGCCGCCCTCCACCACGATCGGCGTGAGCGACCGCGCGCACGCCGCCATGACCAGCCGCGCGGTGGCCGCCGATCCGGTGAAAGCGATCTTGTCAGGGGTGGCGCCGACAAGGGCCGCGCCGGTTGTCCCGTCCCCCACGACGACCTGGAGCACCGGGTGCTCGGGCACGGCCGTGGCCCACGCCCGCGCAAGCCAGACGCCGACGCCCGGCGTGTGCTCACTGGGTTTGAAGACCACCGCGTTGCCGGCGGCGAGCGCATAGGAGACGGAGCCGAGCGGCGTATAAACCGGGTAGTTCCACGGGCCGATCACACCGATCACACCGAGCGGCCGGTATTCCAGAGCGGCGGCCTGGTCGGCGGCGAGCGTGCCGCTGCGAACCCGGCGGCGGCGCAGCACCGTGCCGGCGTTGTGCGCGGCCCAGTTCAGATGCTCGACCGCGAGCATCACCTCGAGCAGCGCGTCGCCGACCGGCTTGCCGGTCTCCTCGTGGATCAGCGTCGCGAGTTCGTCGGACCCGGCCGCGATCGCCCGCTTCCATGTCAGCAGCCGATCACGCCGGGCGCCGGCCGCGAGACCGGACCACCACTCCGCGGCGATCCGGGCCTCGGCGACGGCTTCCTCAACCGTTTTCGCGTCGGCGATCTCGTACTCCCCCAGCAGCTCGGCTGTCGTGGGATTCAAGGAACGCAGGGTGGCCATCGTAGTGCCTCCGACCGCAGATTTGATATTTGATATGTTACTTTCACTGTCAATACCCGTCGCTACCTGCACGAATCTTCGGGAGAGATTGACATGGCTATCGATCTGACCGACGAGCAACGCGCCTTCACGGAGGCGGTCGCCGAGTTCGCGAAACGCCAGGCCGGCACCCGGGAGCAGCGCGACGCGCTCACCGACAGCGGCCGCCACGCCCATCACCAGGGCACCTACCAGCAGATGGCCGATCTCGGCTGGATCGAGGGCGCCGTCGAGAGCATGACCGGCACCGTTCTCTTCCTCGAACAGATCGGGTACGGGCTACTGCCGGTCGGCGGGTTCCCGGTGTCCGCGATCGTGGCCGCCGCGGTCGCCCGTTCCGGGTCCGACGAGCAGAAGAAGGCCGTGCTCGGCGGGTTCACCGGCGGCCGCTCGTACTCGATCGCCATGTCCGAACCGGAAGCCGGCTCCGACGTCGCCAACCTGTCCTGCCGGGCAGTCGCCGACGACGACGGCTACGTGATCAACGGGCAGAAGACCTGGATCTCCAACGCGCACTTCGCCGACGCGATCCTGCTGGTCGCCCGCACCGGCGGCGCACCCGGCGAGCACCAGGGGCTGACCATGCTGCTCGTTCCGGCCGACACCCCCGGCCTGCGGATCAGCGGCATCGACACGATGGGCGGCAGGGAGGTCAACGACCTCTACTTCACCGATTGCCGGGTGCCGGCCGACGCGGTGGTCGGCACGGCCGGCAAGGGCTGGTGGCAGCTGATGGCCGGCCTCAACGTGGAACGGCTCATCCTCGCCGGCCTGATGCTCGGCACCGCACAGCGCGCGTTCGACGACACACTCGCGTACATCAAGGAGCGCAGGCAGTTCGGCCGCCCGATCGGCACGTTCCAGGTGCTCCGGCACCGGATCGCCGACCTGGCCACCGAGATCGAGTGCTGCCGCCTGCTGGTGCGCCGCACCGCCGAGCTGGTCGATCGCGATCCGTCACGGGTGCTGCCCCGGGAGAGCTCGATGGTCAAACTCAAGACCACCGAGGTGGCCCGCGAGGTCGCCCTCGCGGGCATGCAGATGATGGGCGGTTACGGGTACGCGACCGAATACGACATGGAACGGCACGTCCGCGCCACCCTCGTGTCGACGATCTACGGCGGGACCAGCGAGATCCAGCGGGACATCATCGGCAAAACCTACGGCCTCTAGAAAACCGATGCCAAAAGCAGCAGAACGAGCGTGATCCCGAGGTTCGCCAGGATCGCCGTGACGATGCCGAACCAGCCGCGATCCCGCTCCTTCGCGGGATCCGGCTCGGCGCTCGCCCACGGGCGGTCACGGAAGAGCCAGAAGGCCAGACCGATTCCGTACGGAATCAGCGCGACCATCCAGAACCAGTACCACCGCGTCCCCCGCACCGGCGCCGGCCCACTGATCACCACGACGAGCGAGGTGAGGGCGAGCACGAGGCTGATCCCCTGAAGCCAGCTGCTCCACGGAACCAGCACGTCCGACTGGGGTTGCTGGACGAGTTGCCGCGCGATGGGTGCCGCGCCGCCGCCGTGCGGAGCGCCGTCGATGACCACGGACTCCTGATCGACGGCGGCGAGCGAGGTGTCCGTCCAGTACACCCGCTGGTCGCTGGTGCGCCAGACGAACCACGGCGCGGCATTACCCTTCCGGCTCAGCGTCTTGGGCTCGAACCAGCGGTCACTGCTGTCGTTCCAGCTGAAGCCCCACTCGTAATCGCGCACCTCGCCGCTGCTCACCGCGGCGAGCGCACGCTCGTAACTCACCTCACGCGGGGTGGTCCACCAGGTCAGTGCGGCACCGGCGATCCACAGCAGGACGACCAGGATCCGCGCCACGCCCCAGATCTTCACCGCTCGATCCTGTCAAACCTCCGCCAGCTGCGTGCTGACGTCACCGTGGGCGCTGCGCACCCACCCTTTCTGCGCCATTCGCAAATGGAGGGTACGCATCAAAGCATCCCGCCGTTCCCCGGGCATCTCCCGGCCACGGGCGTGCGCGGCGATCGCGGTGAGCGCTCCGTCGTCGTCGAGATCGGCGGGCCGGGGCGGCACACCGGCCTGCCGGGCCCGCCGCAGACCGGCCTGGTTGGTCAGCGTGGCGAGGGGCTCGCCACCCAGTTCCCGGGCCAGATAGTCGCGGTCGGTGTCGTCGGCGACCTTGTTGCCCACCACCGCGACCACGTCGCCGACCCCGGCCGCCTCGGCCAGCTCCCGGTAACGCCGCGCCACCGACACCGACTCGGGTGTTGGCTCGGCGACCACCACGATCACGTCGAACTGGGCGTGCAGCGAGTTCGCGAACGCGTCGGTGCCGGCCACCATGTCGCAGACCACCCAGTCATGCTGTTCGAGGCTGATGTGCGAGAGCAGGTTCTCCAGGATCGCCAGGTGCCCGTGATAACACCCGGAGCCGATGTCCTTCGCCTCGTAGGTGCCGACGTGCAGCACATGCGCCGCCTCGTCCAGCCTCGTGGCGTGCCCGGCGAGGACGGGATCCGTCTCGTCGAGAGTGACCAGGTGCGAACCCGGCCCCGGCGGGGTGGTCGCCACGAAGTGCTCGACGCCGGCCACCCGGGGATTGCTGCCGAGCAGATGGGTACGCACGCGGCGCACGTTGTCCGGGTGCGACAGGGCGGTCTCAGCGCCCGCGTCCACGCCGAGCAGCGGCGCGAGGTGCACGTTGACGTCCGCGTCGATCGCGAGGACACGCTGCCCGGTGGCCCGCAGGTGCCCGACGAAGAGGGCAGCCAGGGTGCTCTTGCCACTGCCACCCTTGCCCGTAAAAGCGATTTTCATTTTCAACAGAGTAGTGGCGTAACCCTCCCCCGCAACCACCTTCGCCCCAACCCACTCATCGTGGCGTCGACATACGCCAATACCCGCCCGCCCCTGCCCCACCCCCACCCCCATCCCCTGCCCACCCCGCCCGCTTCCCGCTCCCAGCCCCACGTCGCCCCACGTCGCCCCTCGCCCAGCCCCACGTCGCCCCTCGCCCAGCCCCACGTCGCCCCTCGCCCAGCCCCACGTCGCCCCTCGCCCAGCCCCACGTCGCCCAGCATCGCCCCACCCCACGTCGCCCAGCAGCCGACGAGTGCTCGCTCGCCCGCAGCCGGGGCGCTCGTTCGCCGCGCCGGAGCGCCCAGGGCTATAACCTTTTTCGGTCCTACACCCACTGCGGGTGTGTCCACACCCGCAGTGGGTGTGGCATGCGAATCGCATTACCTCCCACCCCGCGCCGCCGCCTGCGCCTCGCCCCACCCCACCGCGCCCCACCCCACCGCGCCTCGCCCCACCGTCGAGCCGCGCTGTGCCGCGCTGTGCTGGTCGGGATTGACGAGTATAGTTGTTATAGTAGTATGCAAACATGTTGTTCCGCGTGGACGTGGCGGCTGCCGAGCCGCTTGCCGATCAGATCGCCGCTCAGGTGCGTGGCGGGATCATGCGTGGCGAGCTGGCCGCCGGTGAGCGGCTGCCCGCCGCCCGGGAGCTGGCCGAGGTGCTCGACGTCAACCTGCACACCGTGCTGCGGGCGTACGGCCGGCTCCGCGACGAAGAGTTGATCGAGTTGCGCCGGGGCCGGGGCGCGGTGGTCCGAGGTGACGCCGACGCGGCCCGGCTGCGGCTGGCGGAGCTGGCGCGGCAATTCGTGCGAGAGGCCCGGAAACAGGGCCTCGGCGAGACGGAGATGTTGGAGATCGTTAAGGGGGCACGACCATGAGACGACTGTGGGCCGCTGCGGCGGCGGTGTGGCTGCCGGTGGCCGCGACGGCGGGGACCGGGACCTGGCTGAGTGATCTGCCGGATCGGATCGCCACGCATTGGAACGGCTCGGGAGCAGCAAACGGATTCAGCTCGGCGACCGGGTTCTGGGTGGGCACACTGATCGCCGGGGTGCTGGCCGGCATGGTCGCCCTGGTGGCTGCCGCCGTGACCGCATCGGCATTCAGGAGCGCGAACGACTCAGCGGGCGGGAAGACCACTGACGACCCGGCGCGGGACGTGCGGCGGGTCGCCGCTGGGCGTACCTCGGTGATCGGAGCCGGCGCTGTCGCCGGGGCCGCGACCGGGGTCTGGGTTGCCACCGCGACCGCGGCGCTTGCCGACTCGACCGACCCGCGCCCGGGCTGGCGTTTCGGCTATCTCGCGATTGGCCTGGCCTGGGGGCTGGCGGTGTGGCTGATCGCCGGGCGTGCGCCTCGGATCGACGTGCCCGCACAGGAGCCGGTGGACGCGCTCGCTCTCGGACCGACCGAGCGGGCGGCGTGGAGCACCACCCTGCGGTCGCTGCTCCGGGTGACCGTGGACCGGCGGGGTCTGCGCCTGACCACCGCGGTCGGTGGCTTCGCGTTCAAGCGGATCGCGCTCGACGAGATCACCGGCGCCGAGGTCGCCGAGATCAATCCGATCGAGTGGGGTGGCTGGGGTTACCGGGTGAAGCCAGGCAGCAGCGCGCTCGTCCTGCGCGGCGGGCCGGGACTGGTGCTCCAGCTGCGTGACGGCCGCCGGTTCGCGGTGACCCTCGACGACCCGCGCACACCTGCCGCCCTGATCAACGGTTTGCGGGCGAACAGCACCAACTGACAACGCCTTGACAATTTCCTGAAAACGATTCCAGACTGGCCCCACCGATCGATTGTCATAAATGATCAGGGGGTCCGCCATGGCGGCGACCATCAAGGACGTGGCCCGGCTCGCCGGTGTCTCGGCGTCCTCGGTCTGCCGGGCCCTGGCGAAACCCGAGCAGGTCAGGCCGGAGACCCGCGAGCGGGTCGAGCGGGCCGCGAGCGATCTGGGTTACTACCCGAACCGCGCGGCCCGCGGCCTGATCACCGGCCGGACCGCGAACATCGGCGTGGTGCTGCCGGACCTGGCGAACCCGTTCTTCCCCAGCGTGGTGAAGGCGATACAGACCCAGGCCCGGCGGTTCGACTACGCCGTCTTCCTCAGCGACACCGACGAGGACCCGGCGCTCGAAGTGCCGCTGATCCGGGCTCTCGCCAAGCAGGTCGACGGGTTCCTGCTCTGCTCACCCCGGGCCGGCGACGAGGAGTTACGCGCGTTCGCCGGCCACACCCCGATCGTGGTGCTGAACCGGCGGGTCACCCCGTTCCCCTCGGTGACCGCGGACAGCGCGGACGGCATGCGCCAGGCGATCGGGCATCTGCACGCTCTGGGGCACCGCCGGGTCGCGTACGTGGCCGGGCCCCGCACGTCCTGGTCGAACCGTGATCGGCTGCGCGGCCTTCGTTCGGCCACCAGCACGTACGACATGGAATTGATCGAGGCCGGCAACGTGGCGCCGACGGTGGACGGCGGCGCTGCCGTCGCCGACCTGGTCGCCGCGTCGCCGGTCACCGCCGTGATCGCCTACAACGACCTGGTCGCGCTCGGTCTGCTCAACCGGTTCCGGGCGCGGGAGATCGCGGTGCCGGAGCGGATCAGCGTGGTCGGTTTCGACGACATCCTGCTCGCCGGCCTGGTCACGCCCGCGCTGACCACGGTCGCGATCGCCAAGGAACAGATCGGCCGCACGGGGGTCGATCTGTTCCTTGAGCTCCTCAAGAACGACGAGCTGCTCAAGAACGACGAAGGCCGCAAGCCGCCGCACAAGCGAACGCCTACTCAGCTCATCGTGCGTGCCTCCACCGGGCCCGCACACCTCTGACACAGGAGAAGGCCATGAAAGGAAAGGTCACTCTCAGTCTCGCTGCGATCATCACGTTATCCCTGGCCGCGTGCAGTCCCCCAGAATCCGATGGGGGTGCAACCGGCACCGACGGACCCGTACCCGACAAACCCACGAAGGCGGTGACCCTGAACGTCCTGGACGTGGCCGGGAACCTCCAGCTCACCCAGGGCATGATCGACGACTTCGTGGCGAAGAACTCCGACGTGGTCGAGAAGGTCACCTACACCAAGGCCACCGCTCCCGAGCTGGTCGGCAAGATCAAGGCGCAGCAGGACGCGAACCGGGTCGACATCGACCTGGTGCTCACCGGCGTCGACGGCCTCGCGGCCGGAATTGATCAGGGCCTCTGGCTGCCGCTACTGCCCGCCCACGCGAGCCGGCTCACCGGAATGGCGGCCTATCTGCCCGGCGCCGCCGCCATGCAGGAACTCGCCGGCGACAACGGCGTGACGGTCACCTATTACCCGTCCGGGCCGCTCATCGAATACCTGCCCGGCAAGGTGCCGAGCCCACCGAAGAACGCGCAGGAACTGCTCGATTTCGCGAAGGCCAACCCGGGGGCCGTCCAATATGCCCGCCCGTCGAACTCCGGGCCGGGCCGCACGTTCCTGATGGGTCTGCCGTACCTGCTCGGTGACAGCGACCCGAAGGACCCGGAGGGCGGCTGGGACAAAACCTGGGCGTTCCTGAAGGAACTCGACGCGCAGATCACCCTGTACCCGTCCAGCACCAGCGAGACGATGAAGAATTTGGCCAACGGCTCGGCGAAAATCATCCTTTCGACGACCGGCTGGGACATCAACCCGCGGGTGCTCGGTACCGTCCCGAAAGAGGCGAAGATCGGCACCCTGGAAGGGTTCCATTGGGTGACCGACGCGCATTACGCCGTCGTGCCGAAGGGTGTGTCGACCGACAAGCAGGCAGCCGTCCTCTCCCTGCTCGCCTCGATGCTCACCCCGGAACAGCAGGCCAAGGCGTACGACAAGGGCTATTTCTTCCCCGGCCCGGCAATCAAGGACGTGCCGCTGACCATGGCGCCGCAGGAGAGCCAGCAGGCGATCTTCGAATACGGGCGGCCGGAGTACACCGATCTCATCGCGAACAACCCCCTGGAAGTGCCGCTCGACGCGAAATCCCTGGTTGCCGCATTCGACCGCTGGGACCGTGAAATCGGCGGTTCGAAGGTCAAGAAGTGACACGCTTCGAGCGGCTGCGCCTGGACGGCGTGACCAGGCAGTTCGCCGGCGTCGACGCGCTGAGCGAACTGAGTCTGGAGATCCAGCGGGGCGAGTTCATCGCCCTGCTGGGCCCCTCCGGCTGCGGAAAGTCGACCGCGTTGAACTGCCTGGCCGGTCTGCTGCCGCTCACCGCCGGCAGCATCTGGCGCGATGACGTCCGGCTGGACACGCTGCCACCGGAGCGACGCGGTTTCGGAATGGTCTTCCAGAACTACGCCCTCTTCCCGCACATGTCCGTCCAGAAGAATGTGTCCTTCGGTCTGCAGATGCACGGCGTGGCTCGCGCCGAGACGCGCCGCCGGACCACCGACGCGATCCGCCTCGTGCACCTCGAGGAACACGCGGCGAAACTGCCCGGCCAGCTCTCCGGCGGCCAGCAGCAACGCGTCGCCATCGCCCGTGCCGTCGTCATCGAACCGTCGCTGGTCCTGATGGACGAACCGCTCTCCAACCTCGACGCGAAACTGCGCCTGGAGATGCGTACCGAGATCCGCCGCCTGCACCAATCACTCGGCCTCACCACCGTTTATGTCACGCACGATCAGGAGGAGGCCCTTTCGCTCTCCGATCGTCTCGTGGTGCTCCGTGCCGGCCGGGTGCAGCAGATCGGCACGCCGGAGGAGGTGCACACCCGCCCCGCCAATCGGCACGTCGCCGATTTCATGGGCTACCGCAATCTCCTGCCGGGGCGCGCTTCCAGCGGCGCCTCCCTCCTTCTGGACCCTTCCGGGGTACGCGTGAAAGGGACACCGATCGAGTCGGTGAACGACGGTGATCCGGTGGTGGCGGCGATCCGTCCCGAGGACATCCGTCTCGACGGCGATCTGGAGGCGACCGTGGACGTCGTCGAATATCAGGGCCGGGAATTCACCGTCGAGGCGCGCACCGACGACGGGCTGATGCTGCATCTGCGTACCGGCACGCGGCTTTCCGTCGGCGACAAGGTGAGAGTGGGCTTTCCGGCGGATCGGCTGCTCATATTCGGTTCGGACGCGCCATGACAGCCGCTACCGTCGCTGTCCGGCACCGGCTCGCCGAACGCGGCGTGGACCGGCAGATGCTGCTGCTCGTGCCGGCCACGGTGTTCGTCGTGGCGCTGTTCATCTACCCGTTCGGGTACGGGATCGCGGTGTCACTTCAGCCTGCCGAGGGTGGTGTGCTCGCGGCCTACCAGGCGTTCTTCGCTGACGCGTACCAGCGGGACACGATCGGGACAACGCTCGTCATCGCGCTGCCGGCGGCGCTGCTCAACGTCGTCGCGTCGGTGCCGATCGCCTATCGAATGCGCGGGCGGTTCCGTGGCAAACGGCTGCTCACCACGATTCTCGTCGTACCGATCACGCTCGGGACCGTGCTGACCGCCGAAGGCCTGCTCAACTTTCTCGGGCCGGCCGGGTGGTTCAACCGGTTCCTCATGACGGCAGGGCTGACCGACGCTCCGGTGCGGCTCACCAACAATTACTGGGGCGTGTTCTTCTCGCTCGTCATCACGGGCTTCCCGTTTGCTTTTCTGCTTGTTCTGTCGTACCTGTCCGGCATCGATCCGAGCCTGGAACGCGCGGCCGCGACGCTCGGCGCCGGCTGGCGCCAGAGGTTTTTCCGGATCACGCTTCCGCTGCTCGCGCCGGGACTCGCCACCACGTTCTGCCTGACGTTCGTGCTCGCGTTCAGCGTCTTTCCGTCGGCGATCCTGGTCGGCGACCCGTCCGGCAGCACCCGGGTCATCTCGATCGCGGCCTATGAGGCGGCATACGTCCGATACGACTATGCCGGCGCGTCGGCCGCCGCGATCATCATGGGCGCCGTCGAACTCGTTGTCATCGCGATCGTGCTCGGATTGCGGGGCCTGCTCTACACCGGCTCGACCGCGGGAGGGAAAGGATGAGGCGCTCCATTGTCGCCTCACCCGCCGCCTGGCTCGTGTGGGGCACGGTCACCGTCTTCTTCGTCTTCCTGACCGGCATCATCGGTTCGGTCGTGGTCAATTCGTTCGGGCTGCGCTGGTTCGACTCGTGGCTGCCCGAGGCGTACACCACCGATTGGTACGGCCAGGCGTGGGACGAATTCACCCTGTTCCCGGTTCTCACGGTGACGCTGATCGTCTGCCTGCTCGTCGCCGGCATCTCGGTGCTGGTCGGGGTGCCGGCCGCTTATGTGCTGGCCCGGCGTTCCTTTCCGGGCAGCCGGATTCTGTACCTGCTGTTCCTGCTGCCGATCCTGATGCCCCCGATCACCTATGGCATCCCGCTCGCCACGGTGCTCTACAAGTACGGCCTGGCGGGTCACCTCTCCGGTGTCGTACTCGCCAATCTGGTGCCGTCGATCCCGTTCGTCATCCTCACCATGACGCCGTTCATCGAGCAGATCGACCCGGCGGTGGAACGGGCGGCGCGGATGTGTGGTGCGCGTACCCGTCATGTCTTCCATCGGATCCTCGCCCCGCTGCTGATTCCCGGCATCCTGGCGTCGGTGATCCTCGTGGTGGTCCGCACGGTCGGCATGTTCGAGCTGACATTTCTGACCGCCGGGCCGGATTCGCAGACCCTCGTCGTGGCGCTCTTCTACTCGATGTCGGCGGCGGGCATCCGCGCACAGCAGTCGGTGGACGCGATGGCCGTCATCTACTGCGTGATGATGCTGACGCTGCTGGTCGTGGCCCTACGGTTCGTCAATCCCACCCAGTTGGTCGCACGGGTCAAGGAGGATCCGGAGTGAGAATCGTCGAAGCACGGGTGATCGTCACCTGCCCAGGCCGCAATTTCGTGACCCTGAAGATCGTGACCGACGAAGGGGTCACCGGGGTTGGGGATGCCACGCTGAACGGACGGGAACTGTCCGTCGCGTCCTATCTGGAGGACCACGTGGTGCCGGCGCTGATCGGCCGTGATCCGTCCCGGATCGAGGACATCTGGCAATTCCTGTACAAGGGCGCGTATTGGCGCCGAGGGCCGGTGACGATGACCGCGATCGCGGCGGTCGACACAGCGTTGTGGGACATCAAAGGCAAGGTGGCCGGACTGCCGGTGTATCAGTTGCTGGGCGGGAGATCCCGTGAGGGCGTGACCGTTTATGGCCACGCGAACGCGGACGACGTCGAGTCCGTCCTGTCGGAAATTTCGTCGTATGTGGCGCTCGGCTATCGCGCCGTCCGCGTGCAGACCGGCATCCCCGGACTGGAGTCGACCTACGGTGTCGGCGGCGACAAGATGTTCTACGAGCCGGCCGACGCCGCGCTGCCGACCGAGAACATCTGGTCCACGGCCCACTATCTCGAGCACGTACCCAAGGTCTTCGCCGAGGTCCGCGCCGAGTTCGGCCCGACGCTGAAGCTCCTCCACGACGTGCACCACCGGCTGACCCCGATCGAGGCCGCGCGGCTGGGCCGTTCGCTGGAGCCCTACGCGCTGACCTGGATCGAGGACCCGGTCCCGGCCGAGCTGCAGGAGGGCTTCCGGCTGATCCGGCAGCACACCACGACCCCGATCGCGGTCGGCGAAGTGTTCAACTCGATCTGGGACTGCCAGGAGTTGATAACGTCGCAGCTCATCGACTACATCAGGACGACGGTCGTGCACGCGGGCGGGATAACCCACCTGCGCCGCATCTTCGACCTGGCGGCGCTCTATCACGTCCGCAGCGGCTCGCACGGCGCGACGGATCTTTCCCCGGTGTGCATGGCGGCGGCGCTGCACGTGGACGTGGCGATCCCGAACTTCGGCCTCCAGGAGTACATGCGCCATACCCCGGAGACCGACGAGGTCTTCCCGCACGGCTACCACTTCGCCGGCGGATACCTGCATCCGTCCGAGGAGCCCGGCCTGGGGGTGGACATCAACGAGGAGCTGGCGGCGAGATATCCGTATCGCCCGGCGTCGCTTCCGGTCAATCGCCTGGAAGACGGAACGATGCACAGCTGGTAGGAGACGGCGTACACACCGCCCGGATGGTTCTCGTGCTCATTACTTCCCACGGTGGGCGCTTTGGGGAGTTGAGTGTCGCCGGGAGTCGGGATCAGTCGGCAAGGTCGGGCGGGTAGACCACCTGGAAACGCTCGAAGAGGGTCTCCTCCCGCTCCTCGTCGAACGGGGTGCCCTCAGCTGCGCAGACTCGGGTGAAGTAGTCGCGGTGGGCGGCCATCCAACCATCGCGAGTCCGGTCATTCTCGCCCTCGGCGTAGGCGAACTCGTCCGTCACGCTGGCGAACGAGCCCATCCGCAACTCGACCGTGCGCAGCACCACCCGCGGCCGGCCGACCCCGTCGCAGACGATCCAGTGCACGCCGATCCTCGGCAGCGGCTCGTCCCCGAACTGCCGGGCCAGTGACGCTGTCGCGCGCTTGCGGCCATCGATCACCAGAGCCAGCAGGGCATCGGCCATCTCTGCTGAGTCGCCGAAGCGTTCGACGGTGTATTCGCCGGTCAGGCTGGAGGCGACCCAGAACTTCGCGGCGGCCTCTACGTCGAGGGGTGCAGACATGCCGCCCATCCTGCCAAACCCCCGATCCGACGGGTCGGCTCGATCCGACGGGTCGGCTCGATCCGACGGGTCGGCTCGATCCGACGGGTCGGCTCCTGGCGCAGACCGGGCGGACACAGGCCGGGCGGACACAGGCCGGGCGGACACAGGCCGGGCGGACGCCTTCCCCGACCTGGACGAAGGCACACGGAGGCTCGAACTCGCGTAGCCAGGAGCACACGGATGCGCTTCGTGTGCCCGGGACACGGCCGTGGCGTAGCTGAGACCCCACGATGGGATTGTGTGTGCCCTCATCCGCGCGGCGAGTGCGCGCCCAGGCGAGCTGAAGGCCGGCCGGCAGAATCCGGCTGTCGCTCACGGTCGCCATGAACGACAGCCAACGGGAGCGGGCCGGCGAGCGGGAATCATCCGAAAAGGATGAGTCAGCGGGGGGCCTGGTGAATCTAGCGTCCTGAGCTGTGACGGCTACCCAGACATCGACCACCCAGAAGCTGACTCTGCTGACGATGACCTCGATGGTCGTGGGTGGCATGGTCGGTGCGGGTGTGTTCTCGCTGCCGCGACGGTTCGCCGAGGAGACCGGTGTCGTCGGGGCGCTGATCGCGTGGACGATCGCCGGGGCCGGCATGTTGATGCTGGCGTTCGTCTTTCAGACCCTGGCGATGCGCAAACCTGACCTCGATGCCGGTGTTTACGCGTACGCGAAAGCGGGTTTCGGCGAGTATCTCGGGTTCTTCTCGGCGTTCGGGTACTGGGCGAGTGCCTGCGTCGGGAACGTGACGTACTGGGTTCTGATCATGTCGACCGTCGGGGCTGTGGCGCCGGCGTTCGGTGAGGGTGACACGTTGCTGTCGGTGCTGTGCTCCACCGCCGGCATCTGGCTCTTCTTCTATCTGGTGCAGCGTGGTGTGAAGGACGCGGCGGTGCTGAACCGGATCGTGACGATTGCCAAAGTCGTACCCATCATTGTCTTTGTCCTTCTTGCTCTTTTTGCTCTTGATCCTGCGGTCTTCGCTGGCAATCTGCGCGGCGGCACCGATTATGGTTCGCTGTTCGAGCAGGTCAAGGGCACGATGCTGGTGACCGTGTTCGTGTTCCTCGGTGTCGAGGGCGCGAGTGTGTACTCACGGCATGCAGCGCGGCGGCAGGATGTCGGGCGGGCCACGATTCTCGGGTTCGTCAGCGTGTTCGCGGTGTTCGCGTCGGTCACCATCGTGTCGTACGGAATCCTCCCGGCCACCGAGATCGCGCAGCTCCGCCAGCCCTCGATGGGCGGGGTTCTGGAAGCCGCCGTAGGCGGATGGGGCATGGCGTTCGTCAGCGTCGGCCTGATCGTCTCGGTGCTCGGCGCCTATCTGGCCTGGACGCTGATGGCCGCCGAGGTGCTGTACGTGGCGGCGAAGGACGACGACATGCCGCGGTTCCTGGGCCGCACCCGGACCGGTGACGTGCCGTTCAACGCCCTGCTGCTGACCAGCATCCTGGTGCAGTTCGTCCTGATCGTCACGTATTTCTCGTCGGACGCGTTCAACTTCGCGCTTGATCTGACCAGCGCGCTGAGCCTGATCCCGTTCCTGCTCGCCGCCGGTTATGCCTTGCGAATCGCCGAGAAATCCGGCGAGAAACTCATAGCCGTGCTCGCCGTGGTCTACACGATCTTCCTGCTGGTCGCGGCCGGGCCGAAGTTCCTGCTCGTCTCGTTCATCGTCTACGCCCCGGCAACCCTGCTGTTCGTCAAGGCACGTCGCGAGCAGGGCCGGGAGCTGTTCTCCGGCCGGGAACTCGTCATCCTCGCCGTCTCCGTGATCGGCGCGATCGCCGGCATCACCGCGCTCGCCGCGGGCTGGATTTCCATCTGAAGGGGGCCATTCCCATGTCCACCAACCTCGGCGTGTACTCGGAAGTCGGACAGCTCCGCAAGGTTCTGGTCTGTGCACCCGGTCTGGCGCACCGCAGGCTCACCCCGACCAACTCCGACGACCTGCTCTTCGACGACGTGATGTGGGTGGAGAACGCCCAGCGCGACCACGGCGACTTCGTGAACAAGCTGCGCGGCCGCGGCGTCGAGGTGGTGGAGCTGCACGAGCTGCTCGCCGAGACGGTGGCCATCCCGGAGGCGAAGTCGTGGCTGCTGGACCGCAAGATCGTGGCGAACGAGGTGGGTCTCGGGCTGGTCACCGACACCCGGGCGTTCCTCGACGAGCTGAAGCCCCGTGAGCTGGCCGAGTTCCTGATCGGCGGGCTGGCGACAAGCGACCTGCCGGACGACTTCCGCTCCGGGTACGTGGCGCTGGCCCGAGAGGCGACCGGCGCCCGCGAATATCTGATGCCGCCGCTGCCGAACACGCTGTACACCCGGGACACCACGTGCTGGCTGTACGGCGGGGTGACGCTGAACCCGCTGTACTGGCCGGCCCGGCACGACGAGACGCTGCTGATGAAGGCGATCTATACGTTCCACCCGGACTTCAAGGGCGCCACGGTGTGGTGGGGCGACCCGGAGCAGGAGTGGGGGCTGTCCACGTTCGAGGGCGGCGACGTCATGCCGGTCGGTAACGGCGTGGTCCTCGTCGGCATGAGCGAGCGGACGTCACGGCAGGCGATCACCCAGGTGGCGGCGTCGCTGTTCGCTGCCGGCGCGGCCGAGCGGGTGGTGGTGGCCGGGATGCCGAAGCTGCGGGCGGCCATGCACCTGGACACGGTCTTCACCTTCGCCGACCGGGACATCGTCACCCTGTATCCGACCATCATGGACGCGGTGCACACGTTCAGCCTCTACCCCTCCGACCGGGAGCCCGGGGTGGACGTCGTCGACGAGGGCGACCGCAAGTTCACCGAGGTGGTGGCCGAGTCGCTCGGTCTCAAGGCGCTGCGGGTCATCGAGACCGGCGGTGATGTGTACGCGTCCGAACGCCAGCAGTGGGACAGCGGGAACAACGCGGTGGCCGTCGCACCGGGCGTCGTCTTCACCTACGACCGGAACACCACCACCAACACGCTGCTGCGCCGCGCCGGCGTGGAGGTCATCACGATCGTCGGCGCGGAGCTGGGCCGGGGCCGGGGTGGCGGGCACTGCATGACGTGCCCGCTGATCCGTGACGCCGTCGACTTCTGACATGTCCTTTACATACGAGGCGCTGGTCTTCTTTCTGGCGTTGTTCGCGCTCTACAGCCCGGTCGCGGCGCTGAGTTCCTATCTGCCCTACGTCCGCGGTTACACGCACGCCGAGCAGCTGCGGCTCGCGCTCGGGCTGGCCCTGAACGCGCTGGTGTTCGTGCTGATCGCGGTCTGGGTGGGCGAGCCGCTGCTGGAGTTGCTCGGCATCAGCACTGCGGCACTGACCGCGACGGGTGGTATCGCGCTGATCCTGGCAGCGGTGCCGCTGATGCGCGGCGCGGGAGAAACGGCACCGCCGACAGAAACGCCCGAAGAAGAGGTGATAAAACGGAAGAATCCTCTCTTCACGCCGCTCACCTTCCCGCTGACCGTCGGTGGCACCACCTTCGCGTTCGGCGTGGCGGCCTCAGCCGACGCCGGCGACGTCACCGGACGGCTCTGGCTGTCGGTCGCGGCGCTCGCCTACGGAATCGTCACCGGCGTGACGCTCTATCTCTCCGGACACGTCGAACGCCGAATCTCCTTGGAGACGTCGGCGATCCTGGACCGGGTGGCCGGCATCCTGCTGACCGCCATCGCGGTGATCCTGCTGGCGAACGGCTTCACCGACCTGGTGACCGCCCGGCTGAACAGCTAAGACCTGAACCACACCGCCGTCGCCCGGCTGAACAGCTAAGACCTGAACCACACCGCCGTCGCCCCCGGCAGCAACGGCCCGTCGAACGGCGAGCTCGCCAGCACCACCGAGAGATCAACCGGCAACGGCGCCGGCGAATCCCCCACGTTGACCATGCAGACGAACCCGGGCTCCCGGCGAAAGGCCAGCACACCCGGAGCAGCCGGGATCCACTCCATCTCCCCGTCACCGAGCGCCGGCAGCAGCCGCCGCTGGCGCAACGCCGCCCGGTAGAGCCGCAACATCGACTCCGGGTCATCGCTCTGCCGCTCCACGGTCAGGCCGGCCCACTGGTCCGGCTGGGGCAGCCACGACTTCTCGCCCGGCCCGAATCCGTACGACGGTGACTCCCCCGACCAGGGCAGCGGCACGCGGCAGCCGTCCCGCCCGGGATCGGTGCCGCCGCTGCGGAAGAACGTCGGGTCCCGCCGCGCCTCGTCCGGCAGATCCAGCACTTCCGGCAGGCCGAGTTCCTCACCCTGGTAGACGTAGGCACCGCCGGGCAGCGCGAGCATCAGCAACGCGGCGGCGCGCGCTCGGCGTACCCCTGCCTCGCCTCCGCCGTAACGAGTGACGTGCCTGGTCACGTCGTGATTGGACAGCACCCAGGTGGCCGGGGCGCCGACCGCCCGCAGCGACCGCAGACTCTCGTCGATCGCCGTCCGCAGCGCCTCCGCCGTCCACGTCGCGGAGAGGAACGTGAAGTTGAACGCCGTGTGCAGCTCGTCCGGTCGCAGATATCGGGCGAGCCGCTCCGGACTCTGCACCCAGATCTCCCCGACAAAAACCCTTTCCCCTGGGTACGCGTCCGCGAGCGCCCGCCATTCCCGGTAGACGTCGTGCACCTCGTCCAGATCCCAGTGCGGATGTCCTTCCGGGGCGGCGCCGGTGGTGAGCGAGTCCACGTCGGGCATCTGCGGATCTTTGGCGAGGCCGTGCGCCACGTCGACCCGGAACCCGTCGGCGCCCCGGTCGAACCAGAACCGCAGGATGTCCCGGAACTCGGCGCGGACCTCGTCGTTCGTCCAGTCCAGGTCGGGCTGCTCGGGGGCGAACAGGTGCAGGTACCACTGGCCGCCGGCCCGGCTCCAGGCGCGGCCGCCGAACGCGCTGATCCAGTTGTTCGGCGGCTGGTCGCTGCGCGGACCGTCGCGGAACAGGTACCGGGCCCGTTCCCGGCTGCCGGGCGGCGTGTCCAACGCCGCCCGGAACCAGGGGTGCCGATCGGAGGTGTGGTTCGGCACCAGGTCGAGGATCACCCGCAGGCCGAGCCGGTGGGCGTCCTCGATCAGCGCCTCGGCGTCGGCGAGAGTCCCGAAACGCGGGTCCACGTCGCGGTGGTCGGCCACGTCGTACCCGTTGTCGGCCTGCGGCGACGGGTAGAACGGGTTGAGCCAGACCGCGTCGACGCCGAGCGAGCGCAGGTAGGGCAGACGGGACCGGACACCGGGCAGGTCACCGATCCCGTCGCCGTTCGAGTCGGCGAAACTCCACACGTAGACCTGGTAGATGACGGCGTCACGCCACCAGGTCACGGAGTCTTCTCCATCCGTTCGCGCAGCTCCTCCTGCTCGAACCGGGCCAGGTCGGCGGCGGCCTCCTCGTCCCGGGTCAGGTTCTCCCCGGTACGCGGATCGAACAGGTGCATCCGGGTGGTGTCCGCCCAGAACTCGGCCTCGTGGTTCTCCCGCAGCCGGCTCATCGCGTCGATCGAAATGATCAGCTGGCTGCGCAGCGCCTCGCTGTCCAGTTCGGCGGCGAGCTTCGCGAGTTGCTCGGCCACTTCCGGGTTGGACTCGAACGGGATGTACGCGTACTGCGAGTCGCCGAGCCACTCGGTGACGTCGACAGGCGCCCGGAACGTCACGCCGCGCTCCCGTTTCGCCGGGTCGAGCAGGCGGGCGTCCTCGAAGTGCTCGGGACGCAGGCCGGCGATCAGCAGCTGCCCGTCGGTGACCTTGCCGGCCGCGGTGGCCGGCACGTCGGCCTCCAGGAACGGCAGGGTCAGCCGGTCGCCCGAGACGACCGCGGGCATGAAGTTCATCGGCGGGGAACCGATGAAGCCGGCCACGAACATGTTGACCGGCTGCTCGTACAGCTCACGGGGTGACGCGACCTGCTGGAGCAGGCCGCGGCGCAGCACCGCGACCCGGTCGCCGAGGGTCATCGCCTCGGTCTGGTCGTGCGTGACGTACACCGTGGTGGTGCCGAGCCGGCGCTGCATCCGGGAGATCTCGGTACGCATCTGGCCCCGCAGTTTGGCGTCCAGGTTGGACAGCGGCTCGTCGAAGAGGAACGCATTGACCCGCCGGACGATGGCCCGGCCCATCGCGACCCGCTGCCGCTGCCCGCCGGAGAGGTTGGCCGGCTTGCGGTCCAGGTGCTCGTCGAGCTCCAGCATCGAGGCGGCGTCGCGTACCCGGGTCTGTATCTCTTCTTCTTTGATCTTCTTGTTCAGTCGCAGGGGGAACGCGATGTTCTCGAAGACGGTCAGGTGCGGATAGAGCGCGTAGTTCTGGAAGACCATGGAGAGGTTGCGGTCGCGGGGCGCTTTCTCGTTGACCCGGTCGCCGCCGATCAGCATGTCGCCGGAGGTGATGTCCTCCAGACCGACGATCATCCGGAGCAATGTGGATTTCCCGCAGCCGGACGGCCCGACCAGGATCATGAACTCACCGTCCGCGATGTCGAGGCTGACGTCGTTGACGGCCTTGAAGCCGTCGCCGTACTCCTTCACGATGTTGCGCATCTCGATGGCAGCCATGCTCGAACTCCTTTCAGCCCTTCACGGCGCCGGACGTCAGACCGGCCACGATCTTGCGTTGGAACAGCAGCACGAGGATCACCACGGGGATGGTGACGACCACCGCGGCCGCTGCGATCGGCGCGGTCGGCTGGGAGAACTGCGAGGCGCCCTGGAAGAACGCGAGGGCCGCGGGGACGGGACGGGCGGCCTCGCTGGAGGTGAGGGTGATGCCGAAGACGAAGTCGTTCCAGACCGCGAAGAAGGTCAGGATCGCCGCGGTGAACACACCGGGCGAGGCCAGCGGGACGATCACCCTGCGGAACGCCTGCCAGGCGGTGGCGCCGTCGACCTGGGCGGCCTGCTCCATCTCCCAGGGGATCTCCCGGAAGAACGCCGCCAGGACGTAGACGGCGAGCGGCAGCGAATAGGAAAGGTACGGAATGATCAGCCCGAGCCACGTGTCGTAGAGGCCGATCGTGCGCCACAGGTTGAACAGGGGCGTGGCGATCGCGATCACCGGGAACACCGTGATGGCCAGGGCCACCCCGAGGACCAGGCGCTTGCCGGGGAACTCCAGGCGGGAGATGGCGTACGCGGCGAGGGTGGCGAGCACGACCGAGATGGTGGTGGCGATGATCGCCATACCGACCGAGTTGCGCAGCGCCGTGGTGAACAGGTCGGACGCGAAGACGGTCCGGTAGTTCGCCCAGCTCCACACGGTGGGCAGGAACGAGTTGTTGGTGATGTCGTCACCCTCCTTGAAGGAGAGCGAGACGATCCAGAAGACCGGGATCAGCGCGTACGCGATGACCGCGAGAGCGCCCACGATCCAGTAGACCTGTGTCCGGCGGCTCACCTTCACTTGCGATCACCCCTCGCCTGCGACAGGTCGGTGCGGAACACCTTGATGAACAGGAAAGCGATCAGGACGACGAGGATCGCGAGGATGACGCTGACCGCCGAGCCGAGCCCGATCATGACCCGGCTGATGGTCTGCCGATAGGCGAGGAAGGACAGCGTCTCGGTGCCCTGCGCGCCGGCCGTCATGATGAAGACGCTGTCGAAGATCCGGAACGCGTCCAGGGTCCGGAACAGCAACGCCACCATGATCGCGGCCTTCATGTTCGGCAGGATCACCCGTTTCACCCGCTGCCAGGCCCGGGCGCCGTCGACCTTCGCCGCTTCCAGATAGTCCTCCGGGATCTGCGCGAGCCCGGCGAGCAGCAGCAGCGACATGAACGGCGTGGTCTTCCAGATCTCCGCGACGCAGACCGTGAACAGCGCCGGCCAGGTGCCGCCGAACCAGTCGAAGTCACCGAGGCCGAGCAGCGGGTTCACAAAGCCATAGGTGTTGCTGAACGCGTACGCCCAGGCGTACGCGGAGACGACCGTGATGATCCCGTAGGGCACCAGGATCGCGGTGCGCAGCGGGGTCCGCAGGTGCAGCGCCCGGTGCATCACCATGGCCAGGGCGAAGCCGAGGACCAGCTCGATCGCCACGGTGACCACGGTGATCAGCGAGGTGACGCCGAACTGCCGCCAGAACAGCCCGTCGGTCAGGATCATCGCGTAGTTGCCGAGCCCGATGAACTCGCGCCCGGCCGGGTCGGTGAGCCGGTAGTCGAACAGGGAGAGCCAGAGCGCGTTGAGGATCGGGTACCCGGTCACCAGCACCATCGCCAGGAACGCCGGGCCGGCAAGCATCCAGCCCAGGTTGCGTTCCTTACGCGTACGGTCGGTGATCTTCGCTCGGCGTGCCTTGGGTACGGGCTTCGCCACGGTGGACACGGCCATCGCCCCTCCTCAGATCAGCCGTTTGTTGGACAGGACGTCCTCGAGCAACTGGTTCGCCTCTCGAGGGGTGGCCGCCGGGTCGAGCGCGTCCGGCGGGTGGAAACCGGCCTGGATGGAGCCGGTGACGTCGCCGTAGTACGGACTGACCGGCCGGGGTGTCGCGGTGTCCATGCCGGTCCGGATCTCGTCGGCCATCGGGAACATGTCCCGGATCTCCTGGTCGTCGAAGACCGCGCCGAGCGCCGCCGGGTTACCGGCCGTGATCATGAATTCCTTCTGGCTCTGCGCCGAGGCGAGGCAGCGGATCGCCTCGACCGCGAGGTCGGCGCGGGTGCTGAACGCGCTCACCGACAACCCCAGCCCGCCGGACGGGGGCGCGCCCGGGGTCCCGGCGTTGACCTGAGGGTAGGCGGCCCAGCCGATGTCGTCCTTCCAACCGGCCGGCAGCGAGCCCTCCTCGATGGCCGAGTCGAACGCCGCCCACACGTACGGCCAATTGACCATGAAGCCGCCGTCGGCGGCCTGGAAGGCGGCCCGGGAGTCCTCCTCGCCGGCGGTGCTGAGCCCGGCCGGCGCGGCCGGCGAGACCGCGAGGTCGTGCATGACCTTGACCGCGGCCTCTCCGGCCGGGCTGTCCAGCTCGCCACGGACCTGGTTGGCCGGGAGATCCTCGGAACCCTCCGCCAGGATGGTCCCGCCGGCCGACACCACCAGGGCGTTGACCCAGACCATCAGGCTCTCGTTGCGCCGGCCCTGCGCGGCGAGGGTCACCCCGGCCTGCTCGGCGCCGCGGATCAGCTGGTCCCAGGTGACCGGGCCGGCTGACGGGTCGACGCCGGCTTTCTGCAGCACCGACTTGCGGTACCACAGCAGCTGGGTGTTGCCGTAGAGCGGCGCGGACCACAGCTCGTCACGGAACGTCGACTGCTCCAGGGGTCCTTTGAGAACGCCGTCGGAGAATTCCTGCCGTTCGGCGCCGGTGAACGGCCGCAGGAAACCGGCGTTGGCGAACTCTGCCATGAACGGCGGGTCGACGCTCACGATGTCCAGCGATCGATCCTCGGCGGCGAGCCGGCGCAGCAGCTGCTCACGGCCACCGGCCGCGTTGTTCGGCAGGCGCTGGATGTTGAAGTCGTAGGCGCCGCCGGACTCGGCGGCGCATCGCTGCGCCACGTCCTGCTGGGCGGCGTCGGCGATGTAGTAGGTCAGTGTCTTCGCATCACCGGTCCCGCCGCCGCACCCGGCCAGCACCGAGGCTGTCAGGAGGAGGAGGGCGGCGGCAGAATTTCTGTGCAGCACGGTGCCATCCCTTCGTCGCTGAAGGTGGACCTTGGAATCGCTTCCAGAAACCACCGTTCATGTGACGCAGGTCTCATGTCAAGAGAGTCAGCGTTATCTGCGATTCCTACTCCCAGGGGATGCTGGAATCGCTTCCACGACTAAAGTGGAGCGATGGTCAACATGGCCGACGTGGCACGCCTGGCCGGCGTGTCGATGGCCACCGCCTCCCGCGCGCTCAGCGACCATCCGCACGTGGCGCCGGCCACCAGAGCGCGCGTGCTGGACGCCGCCGCCGAGTTGGCGTACGTCGTCTCCCCGGAAGCGTCCCGCCTGGCCGGCGGTGTCACCGACCGCATCGCGGTCGTGGTCCCGCATCTGTCCCGCTGGTTCTTCGGCGCGCTGCTGGACGGTCTCGAGTCGGTGCTGCGCGAGGCCGACAAGGATGTGCTGGTCTACCACGTCGGCGACGCCGCCGACCGGCGGAGGTTCTTCGAGCGGCTGCCGGCCCGGCGCAAGGTCGACGCCGTCGTGGTCCTCGGGATGCCGGTCGCCCGGCCCGAGCGGGAACGCCTCGAGATGATGGGCGTGCACATCGTTGCGGCCGGCGGACAGATCGAGCCGTACCCGTTCGTCTCGATCGACGACATGGTGGCCGGTCGCCAGGCGGTCAACCACCTGCTCTTCCTCGGCCACCGGCGGATCGCCATGATCGCCACGAACGACCCCGGGCAGCCGGGCTGGCCGATCCGGGCGGGGCGCTCCCGGGCGTACCACGCGGCGCTCGCCGACGCGGGCCTGCCGGCCGATCCGGACCTGGCCGTCACGGTCCCGTGGGGCGGTGCCGCCGGCGCCGAGGCGATGGCCGAGCTGCTCAGCCTGCGCGAGCCACCCACCGCGGTCTACGCGCACTCCGACGAGGTGGCACTCGGCGCGCTCCGCACGATCCGCCGGGCCGGTCTGCGCGTGCCCGAGGACATCTCGGTGATCGGCATCGACGACCACCCGCTCGCCGAGCTGACCGATCTCACCACCGTGGCCCAGCCGGTCCGCGACCAGGGCGCGCTCGCCGGCCAGGTGGTGCTCGGCCTGCTCAGCGGCGCGGCCACCGACCCCGGCATCACCGTGGCGACCCGGCTCGTCGTGCGCGGGTCCACCGGGCCACCGAAGGTTGCCTAAGCTCAGCCCATGACAGCGCGCAGCATCGTCACGACCCGGGACTGGGACGCCGGGACCGGCAAGCTCGCCCGGCACGAGCGGACCGAGTTCTCCGGCCTCGACCTCTGCGAGACCGACCTGACCGGCGTCGAGTTCGACGGCTGCGTGTTCCGTGACGCCCGCTTCAACTGCTCGCAGCAGACCGACGTGGCGTACCTGAACTGCACGTTCGTGAACTGCAACTTCTTCGACGCCACGTTCACGAACTGCAAGACGGTCGGCAGCCATTTCGAGCGCTGCTCGTTCGACATCACCACTGTCGACGGCGGCGACTGGTCCTTCACCAGCCTGATCCGCGCCGACCTGAGCAGCGCCACCCTGACCGGCGTGCGGATGCGCGAGGCCGACCTGACCGGCGCGAAATGCCGGAACGGCACGCTGCGCGACCTCGATCTCTCCGGCGCCACCCTGACCGCCGCCGATCTCACCGGCTGCGACCTGCGAGGCTCCGACATCTCCACCCTCAACCCCACCGAGACTTCGGTACGCGACGCGGTCATCACCGTCGAGCAGTCGGTCGCGATCGCGATGTCACTGGGGCTGCTGATCCGCGACTGAGACCCGGGGCGCCGGGGTCTCCCGCCCGGAGCCGGCCTTGAACCGGACCGCCTTGTGAGTCCCGTCGCAGAACGGCTTCACGGCGGAGCGCCCGCAGCGGCACAGCGCGACCGTCCCGCGCCCGGGGTCGATCCGCTGACCATCCGGGGTGTGCAGCTCGAAGTCCCCGCGCACGATCAGCGGGCCGTCTTCGTAAGGAACGATGTCAGCCATCACGTCTGACGAATGCCCTGCGGGTGACGGCTGAAACCGATCGTTTGACCATGTGCTCCCAGGGAAGCTTGTGACCATGAAACTTCCGTCCGCACGTGGCCCGGTGTCGGCCGCCCTGATCGACGTCCTGTCCGGCCGGAGCACCGAGCTGCCGGCCCGGCCGGTCCTCGACGACGACGGCGACCTGCACCTCACGCTGTTCGTCTGCTACGAACTGGCGTACCGCGGATGGGACGGCGTGGACGACAGCTGGGAGTGGAACCCGGGCGTTCTGCGCCTGCGGGCGGTCGCCGAGGAACGCTTCATGGCGGCGCTGCGCGACCTGGCAGGCCCGCCGGAACCGGTCGACCCGGCGACGGTCCCGCAGCGGCTGCGCGAGCTCGCCGACGCCGACGACGGGCCCTCGCTCTCCGGATATCTGCGCGGCCGGGCGACTCACGAGCAGTTCCGGGAATTCGTCGCGGAGCGGTCGGTGTACCACCTGAAGGAGGCCGACCCGCACACCTGGGCCATCCCCCGGCTCGCCGGAGCGGCGAAAGCAGCGCTCATCGAGATCCAGATCGACGAGTACGGCAACGGACGCGCCCCGAGAATGCACCAGGAGCTGTTCACCAAGACGATGAACTGGTTCGGCCTGGACACCACGTACGGCGGGTACGTGGACACGGCCCGCGCCGAGACGCTCGCGAACAACAACCTCATGTCGCTGTTCGGCCTGCACCGCCGGAACCGGGGAATGATCATCGGACATCTCGCGGCGTACGAGATGACGTCGACAGCCCCGAACCGGTCGTACGGCAACGGGCTGCGCCGGCTCGGCGGGGATGCCGAGGCGACCGCGTTCTACGACGAGCACGTCGAGGCCGACGCGGTGCACGAGCAGATCGCCGCGCACGACCTGGCCGGGTCGTTCGCGCGGGCCGAGCCGGAGCTGGCCGGCGACGTACTCTTCGGTGCCCGCTGCGCGCTGGCCCTGGACACTGTCTGGGCGGCGAGCATGCTGGCGTCCTGGCAAGAGAAAAGCCTGGCCGGAACCGGTGGATGAACGCCTGCTCGCAAGCGTCTCGCGGTCAGCCGACATACTGGAAGGAACAACAGCACGCCGGTTGAGCCCGATCACAGGAGATTTGCATGACCGTGTCCGGCTTCGCCGACCTGCAATTGCGCCCCGAACTTCTCAAGCCTCTCGCCGATCTCGGTTACGAGGAACCCACCCCGATCCAGGCCGAGGCCATTCCTCCGCTGCTCGCCGGCAGTGACCTGCTCGGGCAGGCGGCGACCGGCACCGGCAAGACCGCGGCGTTCGCCCTGCCGGTCCTGCAGCTGCTCGACGCCGGCCGCTCCGCGAAGAGCCCGGCCGCCCTGGTCCTGGTGCCGACCCGCGAGCTGGCCATGCAGGTCTCCCAGGCCTTCCACCGGTACGGCCGCGACCTCGGTGCCCGGGTCGTCCCGATCTACGGCGGCCAGCCGATCGGCCGGCAGCTGCAGGCCCTGGACCGCGGCGTCGACGTGGTGGTCGCCACACCGGGCCGCGCCCTCGACCACATCTCCCGGGGCACCCTCGACCTGAGCGCCGTGCGGACCGTCGTCCTCGACGAGGCCGACGAGATGCTCGACATGGGCTTCGCCGAGGACATCGAGGCGATCCTGGTGGAGACGCCCGACGATCGGCAGACCGTGCTCTTCTCGGCGACCATGCCGGGCCGCATCGACGCCATCGCGCGGCGCCACCTGACCGAGCCGGTCCGCATCCAGATGGGCCGCGCCGAGCCGGAGCCGGGCAGCGCGCCGCTGGTCCGGCAGAGCGCCTACGTGGTGGCCCGCCCGCACAAGCCCGCCGCCCTGGGCCGCGTGCTGGACGTGGAGTCACCGACCGCCGCGATCGTCTTCTGCCGGACCCGCGAGGAGGTCGACCAGCTCACCGAGACGCTGAACGGCCGCGGCCAGCGGGCCGAGGCGCTGCACGGCGGGATGAGCCAGGAACACCGCGACCGGGTGGTCAACCGGCTCCGCGACGGCCGGGCCGACCTGCTCGTCGCCACCGACGTGGCGGCCCGTGGCCTGGACATCGACCGGCTGAGCCACGTGGTGAACTACAGCCTGCCGGCCGCGCCGGAGACGTACGTGCACCGGATCGGCCGGGTGGGCCGGGCCGGGCGTGAGGGCGTCGCGATCACCCTGGCCGAGCCGCGCGAGCACCGCATGCTCAAAGCCGTGGAGCGGACCACCGGGCAGCGGATCCTGCTGCAGAAGGTGCCGACCGTGGCCGATCTGCGTACCCGCAAGCTGGAGATGACCCGCGCCGCGCTGCAGGAGAGCCTGCTCACCGACGACCTGGACCGCTTCCGCGTGGTCGTCGAGACGCTCACCGACGAGTTCGACGTGATGGAGGTCGCGCTCGCCGCGGTGAAGCTGGCCCACGAGCTGAACGGCGGCGACCTCGACGACGAGCAGGACATCCCGGAGACCGCGCTGCGCCCCGAGCGGGAGCGCCGCGACACCGTCCGGCCGACCGGGCGCGGCGCCGCGCGGGGCGGTCACACCACCCGGCTGTTCATCAACTCCGGCCGCAGCAACCGGATCCGCCCGCAGGACCTGGTCGGCGCGATCACCGGGGAGACCCGGCTCAGTGGCCGCGACATCGGCGCCATCGAGATCGCCGACAAGTTCTCGCTGGTGGAGGTACCGGCCGACGCGGCCGACGAGGTCATCACCGCGTTGCGGCACGCGTCGATCCGGGGCCGTAAGGTGCTGGCCCGCCGCGACCGCGACAAGGACCAGCGCCGCCCCTAGCTCTTGTCCGCGGCCTGCTCGACGGTCTGATCCCCGGCGAACAGGTGCTGGAGGTTCGTCACCTCGAGGACCATCCGGACCATCGGGCCGGGGTCGCGCAGCAGCAGCGTGACGTTCTGCGCGGTGGCGGCACGGCGGGCCGCCACCAGCACGCCGAGGGCGGACGAGTCGAGGAACGTCACCTGGCTCATGTCGACGATCAGCTGGCTGCAGTCACGCCGGTCCAGCACCTGCTGGAACACCTGACGCAGGACAGCGGCGTTCGCCACGTCCAGGTCGCCTTCCGGGGAGAGAACGAGGGTGTCGCCCTCTCGTTCGATCGTCCAGTCCATCGACGTTTCCTCCATCAGTTCCGGCGGGCGGGCGCACTCTACCCATCGTGGGAACGAGCGAAACCCGGTGTGCGCCACGGTATAAGACAGTGCTCGATGAGCGAGAGCTGGCGGGCCGGCGCGGACAACGGTGAACGCATGACCGCGAATGCCTGCTGGCCCATGCCGACCGCGAACAGGACGTCGCTCACGTCGTCGACCGGGGTCTCCGGCACCAGTTCGCCGTCCTGGACCGCCTCGGCCAGGTGGTCCCGGACCAGCACGCTCCAGTGGTCGGCGACATCCTGCCCGGCGCCGATCCGCTCGTTGGCGGCGAGACGCCCCCAGAAGCCGACCACCACGTACGCCTCGTCGACGGTCTCCTTCTCCAGCGGGTAGATCTCGCGCAGCATGGCGTGCACGGCGTCGAGCCCGCGCCGGCCGGCCGTGGACGCGGCGAGCCGGGCGTTGGTCCGCTCCGCGATCCGCTGGTACGCGGCCGCCGCCACGTCGTCGAACCCGTCGAAGTAGTGCCAGAGTGCGCCGGTGCCGACGCCCAGCTCGGCCGCTGTCGCACGGCTTGTCGCGGCGGGCATCCCGTCGCGGGCCACGACGGTCAGGAACGCCTCGACGATCTCGGTCCGGCGGGCTTCGTGATCGACAATCTTCGGCACGGCTGCCCACGCTACCGGGCACGGGTTACTTGATCGAAATGATCATGTCATCTATTTCGAGCAAACGCTCAATAACTTTATCGAGCACCCGCTCAATAAAGCGTAGGAGCGTTGATGACAACAGAACCCGGCCCCCGTCTCTCCGGCCGTCTCGGACCGGCGGCGATCGTCTTCATGGTGGTGGCAGCGGCGGCGCCGCTCACCGTCGTGATGGCCAGCCCGATCGGCATAGCCCTGACAAACGGCGGCGGCATCCCCGCCAACTACCTGCTCGCCGGCGTGATCCTGCTGCTCTTCGCCGTCGGTTTCACCGCGATGGCCCGGCACATCAAGGACGCCGGGGCGTTCTACTCGTTCGTCGGCGCGGGACTCGGCAAGCACGCCGGCACCGCGGCCGCCTTCCTGGCCCTCTTCACCTATCTCGCGATCCAGACCGCGATCTTCGCGTACCTGGGTTTCGCCACGACCGGGCTGATCACCACGTTCGGCGGGCCGGAGACGCCGTGGTGGCTGTGGACGCTCGCCGCGATCGCGGTGACCGGCTATCTCGGGTACCGCGACATCGACCTCTCCGCCAAGGTCCTCGGCGTCCTGCTGGTCCTCGAAGTGCTGGTCATCGTCGTGCTGTCGGTCGCCGTCCTGGCGAAGGGCGGCGCGCACGGCATCAACCTCGACTCGTTCCGCCCGTCGGTCTTCTCGGCCGGGCCGCTCGGTCTCGGCATCCTGATGGCGTTCGGCGGTTACAGCGGCTTCGAGTCAACCGCGATCTTCCGGGACGAGGCGCGCGACCCGCATCGCACGATCCCCCGGGCCACGTACGCCGCGGTGATCGGCATCGGGGTCTTCTACACCCTCGCTACCTGGGTGCTGGTGCTCGCCTGGGGCACCGGCGACGTGCGGTCGGCGGCGCTGGAGCACCTCGGCGCCGGCGACCTGGTCCCGGCGACAGCGGCCAGTTACGTCGGCACCTGGCTGGCCGACACGATCGCCGTCCTGATCGTCACCAGCCTGTTCGCCTGCGTGATCTCGTTCCACAACGTGGTGGCGCGCTATCTGCACTCGCTCGGCCGGGGCGGGCTCATCCCGGCCCGCCTGTCCGCCACCCACGGCACGCACCGCTCGCCGTACGTCGCGTCGGTCGTCGTCTCGGTGATCTCGCTGGTCCTGCTCGGCATCTGGCTCGCGCTCGGCTGGGACCCGCTCACCCAGATCTTCACCTGGGTCTCGTCGACCGGCGCGCTCGGCATCATGCTGCTCTTCCTGCTCGCCTCGGTCTCGGTGGTGGTGTTCTTCGCCCGCACCCGCCTCGACCGGCGGATCTGGCACACCGTCGCGGCTCCGGTGCTGAGCCTGATCGGGCTGGTCGTCGTCGGCTGGACCGCGATCACCAACATGGACGCGCTCACCGGCTCGACGTCGTCCGCGCTCAACCTCTCGCTGGCCGCCGCGCCACTGGTGGCCCTGTTCATCGGTCTCGCCGTCTCGGTCAGCACGAACACCCCGGTCGCTGATCACAAACGGCCGGCTCCCACCCGTACCCCTGAAAGAGATCGCGCATGAGCACCAAGATCGACCACCCACTGACGCCGCTCACCGTAGGTGAGATCGGCGCGCTCCAGACCGCACTCGCGCAAGCCGGCATCGCCGGCGAGAGCATCAGGCTGTCGTACGTGCTACTGCGCGAACCCGAGAAGGAGGTTGTTCTCGCCCACCGTCCCGGCGATCGGGCGCGGCGTGAGATCTCGGCGCTGATCACCGATCTCGCTGCCGGAACGGTCACCGACGTCGTCGTGGACGTCACCGACCTGGACGCTCCACTGCTGGTCACCGCGAAGGAACTGGACCCGGCACGGGACGGCGTGGCACCGAGCCTCGACGAGGACTTCGTGGTGGCCGAGCAGATCTGCAAGGCCGACGCGGCCTACGTCGCCGCTCTCGCGGCGCGCGGCGTGACCGATCTCGATCAGGTGCGGATCGTCGCGCTCAGCGCGGGCGTCTTCGGGTACGCCGATGAGGCCGGCGTGCGCATGACCCGAGTCCTGGCGTTCCGGCAGGACCACCCGGCCGACTCGTGCTGGGCGCACCCGATCGACGGCGTCGTGGCGCACGTCGACCTGACCAACCGCAAGATCCTCCGGCTGATCGACACCGGACACACCGACGTGCCGGCCGAGTCCGGCGACTACACCGATCCGGCGGTGCGCGGACCGCTGCGGACCACCCTGAAGCCGATCGCGATCACCCAGCCGGACGGCGTCAGCTTCACCCTCGACGGCGACGTGCTGTCCTGGGAGGGCTGGAGCGTGCGGCTCGGCTTCAACGGGCGTGAGGGCCTCACCCTGCACCAGCTGAGCTTCGCGGAGCGGCCGATCGTCTACCGCGCGTCGGTGAGCGAGATGGTGGTCAACTACGGCGACCCGTCGCCGACGCACGCGTGGCAGAACTACTTCGACGTCGGCGAGTACCAGTTCGGCCGGCTCGCGAACTCCCTGGAACTCGGCTGCGACTGCCTCGGCGAGATCGTCTACCGATCCGCCACCGTCGTCGACGACCTCGGCCAGGCCAAGGTCATCCCCAACGCGATCTGCATCCACGAGGAGGACTTCGGCGTGCTGTGGAAGCACAGCGACGGCTTCTCCGGCACGAAGGAGACCCGCCGGCAGCGCCGTCTGGTGGTCAGCTTCTTCGTCACGGTCGGCAACTACGACTACGGCTTCTACTGGTACCTCTACCTGGACGGCAAGATCGAACTGGAGGCGAAGGCGACCGGCATCGTCTTCACCTCGGGGCATCCGGGCGGCGACTACCCGTACGCCACCGAGATCGCGCCAGGTCTCGGTGCGCCGGCGCACCAGCACCTGTTCTGCGCCCGCCTGGACATGACTGTCGACGGCGTCGCGAACACCGTCGACGAGATCGACGTCGCGCGCGTCCCGGTCTCCGCCGAGAACCCCTGGGGCAACGCCCTGACCCGTACGATCACCCGGCTGTCGCAGGAGGGCTCGCGCGTGTCGGCGCCGGAGGCCGGCCGGGTGTGGCGGATCTCCAGCAGCTCCACGCGCAACCGGATGGGCGGGGCGCCCTCCTACGTCCTGCACCCGCACGAGGGGCCGTTGCTGATGGCCGACCCGTCGTCGTCCGCGGTGGCCCGGGCCGGGTTCGCCACGAAGAGCCTGTGGGTGACGCGGTACGCGCCCGAGGAGCTGTGGGCGGCCGGCGACGTGGTCAACCAGCACCCCGGTGGTGCTGGGCTGCCCGCGTACGCCGCCGCCGGGCGCGACGTCGACGGACAGGACCTGGTCGTCTGGCACACGTTCGGCCTCACGCATTTCCCGAGGCTGGAGGACTGGCCGATCATGCCGGTCGACTACGCCGGGTTCACGCTGACGCCGGACGGTTTCTTCGACCGCAACCCGACCCTGGACGTCCCGTCCGTGGTCAAGCCGTCCGGATCATGCTGCGCCTGAACCCGGTCGTCGCGGGACGCCTCGCCGCGGCCGCCGGCATCGTGGGGACCGTCGGTCACCTGGTGCTGGCGGCCGGGCACGCCGGGCACCCCGGGCACCCCGGGCACGCCGGGCACCCCGGGCACCCCGGGCACGCCGGGCACGCCGGGCATGAGCCGGTGCTGCTGGCCGGCATGGCGCTTCTGGCGCTGGTCTGCGTGCGGTGCGCGGTCCACCTGTGGCGGCGGCCTGCCGACCGGGGCGCGTGGCAGGACACGCTCGGCACCGGCGCGGTGATGGCCGTGCTGCACCTGGTCACCGGGATGCCGCTGGCGCTGCTCGCCGTGCCGGTGCTCCAGCTCGCCCTGCGGCTGCTGTCACAGGCTCATGTGGACACGGATGCTGGTGCCGTCCGGGCGGGCGTGGATGCGCACCAGGTCGCAGAGCTGGTGCGCCAGGATCAGCCCGCGGCCGCCCTCTGAGCTGGGCCCCGGCGGGATGCGGCCGGCGAGCGGGTCGGCCAGGTGCCCGGCGTCGTCGACCTGGCAGACCAGCATGCCGGCCTCGGCCCAGACGCTGATCGCCGCGCCGGCGCCGGTGTGGGCCAGGCTGTTCTCGGCCAGCTCGTTCAGCGCGATGGTCAGGTCGTCGGCGCGCTCGGCCGGCAGACCGGCCGCGCTCGCCCGGGCCGCGACGAACCGGCGGACCCGCGACAGCTGGGCCACCTGGGTGAACGACAGCGTGCCGGCTTGCGACGGGACCTCCGGCAGCGGCTGGTTGAAGCCCTCGGCGGTCCGGTACGGGTCCGCGTACCACGGGCTCGGCCGGCGGGCGCCGCCGACGATCATCACGGGGTGGGTGCGCCACGCGTCGTGCAGCCGCTCCTGGTCCAGCTCGGACGCGTCGTAGGGGCAGAGGATCGCGGCGTCCCGGCCGGCGAACACCGCGTTGATCATCGCCTCGTGGGCCGCGCAGGCGGGGTATTCCACGGTGGACCGGCCCGGCCAGACCGGCTCGCCGATGATCGACACCCGGCGCCCGGCGTGCTCGGCGGCGAACGCCAGCAGCACACACGGGATGATCCGGCCGGGGTTGCGGCCGTCCACCGCCATGTCGGCGAACCGGACCGCCGCGCCGAGGCCGGCCAGCTCGTCCCGGAGCATCGCCAGGTTGCCGCCCGGTACGGCCACCAGCACCGCGTCACCGGCGGCGACCGCGGCCCGCGCGAAGGCGGCCGTGCCCTGCCGGTACTCGGCGGGCGTGCGGTACAGCAGACCTGGGTGATCGAACTCAGCAGTCGCACTGATCATCGGGCTCACGCCGGTGATTACGTCCGGGCCGGTCATCGAGTTCACGTGCCCCTCCATCCGCGCCTCAGGGTACTCGGCGAATCACCGGATATCGGAAGTTCACCCTCCAGCGGTTCCACTCTGGATCACGTCAGCCGTACATGAAGAATTTACGTGTCGCGCGCATCGCACTGACCTGCCGAAACACGGATGCAAACGGGCGAAAGTGGAGGTTCCTTCGCTGGCGAAGATCAAGTCACGACGCTACGGTTTGCACGCACGTCGGTGGGGTGGAGAAAACGCCCGCCGGTCGGTGCTTTCTGCTGCCCAGATTGGATTCACGTTGGCGCCCACACCGGCCGACCAGTCGACCGCACCCCTGAGGCGCTCCCGACGTCAGCAGTCGATCAAACGACGCGTCGTCCGACTGGTCCTCGTACCCAGTGTCGTGGCCCTCTTGATCTGGTTCGCCGCCTCCGGCTACCTGATCTTCCAGGGCTTCTACAACCGCGCGGTCGCGATCTCGGTACGGGACGTCTCGATCCCGGCCGTCTCCGCCCTCTCCTCGATCCAGCAGGAGCGGCGGCTCAGTGTCGCGTACCTGGCCCGGCCGTCGACAAATCTGAACTCGCTGCTCGAACAGCGCCGCACCACTGACGGCCAGCTCACCGAGCTGCGCGAGGTGGCGCCCGGCGCGCTCAGCCAGGCCCCCGACTCGATCAAGAACCAGTGGCAGACCCTGGTCGGTTACCTCGACCAGCTGCCGGCCACGCGCAGCTCGATCGACGCCAGGTCGACCACCCCGGGCCGCGCGTACGACGTCTACAACGAGCTGCTCGACGCCGCCACCACGCTGTTCGACATCCAGGCGCGGATCACCCCGGACGCGACAGCGGCACTCGGCGGTGTCACGTCCGTCGAGATGTTCAAGGCCAGTGACCTGATGTCGCGCGCCGCGTCGACGATGGACGGCGCGTTCGCCGCGAAGGCGCTCGGCCGCGCCGACCACCTGGAGTTCGTCCGGCTGGTCGGCGCGTACCGGTTCGAGCTGGACAACATCCGGGACCACCTGGAGCCGACCGTCCGCGAGCGGCTGCAGACCATGGAGGCGAGCAGCGCCTGGAACGACCTGGAAGGCGCGGAGAACTCCATCATCGCGAGCGCACCCTGGAAAAAGGGCGTGCCGAACGGGGTGACGGTCAACCGGGACCGCTGGGCGATGATCACCGGCACCGTGTCGCAGAGCCTCGTCGACCTCACCATCGACGAAGCCGACCAGGTGTCCGCGCGTACCCTGCGCACCGGTAACAACCAGCTGCTCACCGCGCTGCTCGGCAGTCTCGTGGCGCTCGCCATCTCGATCGGTGTCATCCTCTGGGCGCTGCGCTCGTCCGCGGTCCTGGTCGACCGCGCCCTGTCGACCCGCCTGTCCCGGCTGGGCACCGACGCCGGCGCACTGGTCGACACCCACCTGCCGGCCGTCATGGCCCGGCTGCGCAAACGCGAGCCGGTGGACCTGGAGACCGAGTTCGCCGCCACCGATTACGGCAGCGACGAGATCGGCCAGGTCGCCGATGTCATCCACCGCTCACTGACGGTCGCCGCGGAAGCCGCCGTCGACGAGGCGAAGGCCCGCGCCGCCGGCACCGCGATGCTGATGGGTGTCGCCCGCCGCCCGCAGCGCCCGCTGCAGCGCGGCCTCAAGGTGATCGAGGACCTGCAGGGCCAGATCGGCGACGAGAAGCTGCTGACCCACCTCTTCGACATCCACCACCAGCTCAACCAGACCCGGCGCTTCCTGGAGAACCTGGTCATCCTCGCCGGCGGGCAGATCGGACGGCGGTTCTCCAAGCCGGTGCCGCTGCGCCGGGTACTGCTCGCGTCGTTCGCCGAGGCCCGCGACTACCAGCGGATCAACCTGCGCGGCGCCACCGACGTGGCGCTCGTCGGGTACGCGGTCGCCGAGGTCATCCACCTGATGGCGGAACTGCTGGACAACGCCCTCGCCTTCTCCCCGCCCGGCACCACGGTCTGGGTCACGTCGAGCCGGGCACAGCACGGCGTCGCCGTGGAGATCGAGGACGCCGGCGTCGGCATGAGCCAGGAGGCGATCGACCGGGCCAACACGCTGCTCGCGACCGCGCCCACCCCCGAGGTGACCGAGCTGAAGGACGGCTCGCAGGTCGGCCTCTACGTGGTGGCCGAGCTGGCCAAGCGGGAGGGCCTGCAGGTCAGCCTGCGGCGATCGGCGTACGGCGGCCTGCTCGCGATCGTGCTGTTGCCGGAACGACTGCTGATCCACAACAGCGAGCCGGACGAGGACACCGGTGCGGTGTCGGCGCCGGTCACCCCCGCCGTTCCGCCCGCCCGGGAGGAAGCCGCACCGGCTGCCGCCCCGGTCGCGGTGCTGGAACGGCCTCGACAGATGACACCTGCACCGGACATAGCGGTACCGGCGACAGCGGTACCGGAAGAGGCGTCGGCTCCCAGCGAAACGCGTACAAAAGAAGCAGGGCGACCAGGCAGTAAGCCGCCGCTGCCGCAGCGACGTCCTCAGCAGCACCTCGCGCCCGGCCTGCGGGAAACCGTCGACGAGGAGCCGGAGCAGGTGCTCGCGCCGCGCTCGCCGGATGACGTCCGCAACCGGTTCGCGCGCTACCAGCGCGGCTGGGCCGAAGGCCAAGCAGCCAACAACGAAACAGAAACCACCGCTGAGCAAGGCAGGGACGAATGACCAACCCGACATCTTCCATCGATCTGCCCTGGATGTTGGACGACCTCGTCGAGGTCCCGCAGGTCGTCTCCGTGGTCGTGCTCTCCACCGACGGGCTGATCGTCCAGAAGTCCACGTCGATGCAGCAGGACCTCGCGGAGATTCTCGCGGCCGGCGCGTCCTCGATGTACAGCGTCGCCGCCGGCACCGGCCGCCACTTCAAGAGCGGGCCGGTCCAGCAGGTTGTGATCGAGTACGGCGAGCACACGCTGTTCATCGCGGCGGCCGGGCAGAACGCCCGCCTCGCGGTCCTCTGTGAGCAGGACGTCGACATGGGCATGGTCGCCTACGAGGTGAGCCGGCTGGTCGCCCGGATCGGCGATTACCTGAGCGCCCCGGCCCGCAGTAATGACGGGTGAGGCCTGGGACGGCGACGACGAGACCGCGGCCGGCCGGTTCGTTCCGTTGTACGTCCTGGTCAACGGACGGACCAGCCCTCGTGACACCAACCTGGACCTGGCCACCCAGGTGATCGCGGTTCCGGTCGACTCGAGCCGGCTGGAACCCGAGTATCTCCAGATCCTCAACCGCTGCGGCGGCTGGATCTCGATCGCGGAGATCGGCGCCTACCTGCACATCCCGCTGACCATCGTGAAGGTGATGGTCGACGTGCTGCTCGAACAGGGATACCTGGACAGCGGCGCTCCCGCGCAACACAAAGTCGTCGACATGCGGCTGCTCAACGCAGTCCTGGCCGGCCTCGAACGGCTGTAGGAGACAAGGTGAATCGCACATCGGTCAAGATCGTCATAGCGGGTGGCTTCGGCACCGGCAAGACGACCTTGGTCAGCTCGGTCAGCGAGATCACGCCGCTGACCACCGAAGAGCTCCTGACGTCGGCCAGTGTCGGGATCGACGACGTGACAGGCGTCGAGTCCAAGACGCACACGACGGTGGCGCTGGATTTCGGGCGCATCACGATAAGTCCGGATGTAGTGCTGTATTTGTTCGGTACACCGGGACAGGACCGCTTCTGGTTCATGTGGGACGAGCTCGCCGAGGGCGCGGTCGGCGCGATCGTGCTTGTCGACACCCGGAGGCTGGACACCAGCTTCCCCGCGGTGGACTACTTCGAGCGGCGCGGCATTCCGTTCGTGGCGGCGGTGAACCAGTTCTTCGGCGAGTGCGAGTACACGGACGACGAGATCCGGTCGGCGATGGAGCTGGGCCCGGAGGTGCCGCTGGTCTGGCTCGACGCGCGTGACCGGTCGTCCAGCAAGCTGGCGCTGATCGCCCTGGTCCGGCACGCGATGTCCCGCCTCCCCCAGGCGGCCTGATGGTGTCCGGCTGGCTCGCATGGTTGTCTCGACGAGCGTGAGACAGCCGTGCGAGCCAGCCGGACACGATCCTCAGGCCTGATCTATCCGATCGGCGTCAGGCGGACCTTGAAGTGGCGCAACAGCGGCGGCGCCGACACGATCCGGTAACCGCGAATCCGCTCCGGGTCCTTCGCGATCGCCCCGAGCACCGCGGCGACGTACTCGAAGTGCTCAGCCGTGTAAACCCGCCGCGGGATCGCCAGCCGCACCAGCTCGAACGGCGCCGGCTCGACGACCTGATAGGAGTCGTCGAGCTCGCCGAGATAGAGCGACCCCAGCTCGGCCACCCGGATCCCGCCGTCCAGGTACATCTGGCACCCGAGCGAATGCCCCGGAAACTCACTCGGCGACAGGTGCGGCAGCAGACGACCGGCGTTCAGATAGAGCGCGTGGACGCCGGCGGGCTGGATGGTGTCCACCCCGGCATCGTTGATCATCCGGGCCAGAGCGGCCGTCTGAGCGGCCCGCGAGGCCAGGTACGCCGGGTCGACGACCTCGCGCAGACCGACAGCGAGCCGCTCCAGATCACGGCCGGAGAGACCGCCGTACGTGGAGAACCCTTCGGTGGCGATCAGGTTCGCCTCGCACTGGGCGAAGAGCGCCTCGTCGCGCAGGCCGATGAGGCCGCCGATCGCGGTGAGCCCGTCCTTCTTCAGGCTGATCAGGCAGCCGTCGGCCAGCTGAAACGCACGCGTGGCGATCTGCCGGGGCGTCCAGTCCTGATAGCCGGGCTCTCGCTGCCGCACCAGCCACGCGTTCTCCGCGAACCGGGCCGCGTCCAGGAAGAACGGCACCCGGAACTGCTGGCAGAGCGCCTGTACGGCCTCCAGGTTGGCCATCGAGACCGGCTGCGCGCCGAGCCCGTTGTTGGTGATCGTCATGAGCACCAGTCCGACCCGCGACCCGTCCGGGCCGCTCAGAACCTCTTCGAGCGCCTCCAGGTCGATGTTGCCCTTGAACGGCTCGGCCGAGTCAAGATCGCGAGCCTCCCGGCAAGGCAGGTCAAGGGCGGTCGCGCCGGCAATCTCAACGTTCGCGTGTGTCGTGTCGAAGTGCGTGTTGCTGACGCAGATCTGCCCCGGCGACAGCAGGCTGGAGAACAGGATCCGCTCACCGGCCCGGCCCTGGTGCACCGGCAGCAGATGCGGGTACCCGGTCAGGTCGGCGACCTCGTCCCGGAACCGGAACCAGGAGCGCGCACCCGCATAGGACTCGTCGCCCATCGCCGCTGCCGCCTCCTGCGCGGACGACGTGGCGC
Organism: Actinoplanes sp. CA-015351; assembly: GCF_050955685.1. NCBI lineage: Bacteria > Bacillati > Actinomycetota > Actinomycetes > Micromonosporales > Micromonosporaceae > Actinoplanes > Actinoplanes sp. CA-015351. The sequence goes on along the minus strand of NZ_CP192102.1, from coordinate 2,496,295 downwards.
CGGTGCCGGAGTCCGACAGCAGGTCCACGGTGATCTGGTCGGACCGCAGGTTGAACGGGTTGTACCCGGCCGCCTCGATGGCCTCCCGGCGCTGCTCCGGGGTGAGGAACGGGATCGGCTCGACCACCTTGATCCGGTACGGCGGCGGCAGCGGTATGTGGTCAGCGGACAAGGGACGCTCCTTCGAAAACCTGATATGCCTCGGACGACAGGTACACGGTCATGCCCGGCCGCGGCGGGCCGAGCCTCAGCGAGACGTGCGCGATCAGGCCGACGCCACTGTCCAGCGACCGGCTGGTGACCGCCGCGATCGCCTTGTCGAGCATCGCCGGATCGAATCGGTAGCGTTCGAGCAGCGGCAGTACCCGCTCCCGGGCCTCCTGGTCGTCCGCGACATAGCTGCGGATCGGCACGTAGATGCTGTAACCATTAGGCCGCTCGGCGCCCTGCGTGATCGTGTAACTGCCGACCAGCGGCCGCCCGGCGAATCGCCCGGCTCGCCCGGCCCTCTCACAGAACTCGGCCACCTGCCCGGGATCGACGCCGTCCACCACCGAGGCGGCGCGGGCCACGTCGCCCGCTTGCGCGTCATGGTGCGAGATGTACAGCTTCACCCGGGCCTGCGGCCCGTCCTGAAGATCAAGAGCGAAGAACGTCAGCCGATCTTTGCGGCCCAGCTCACCCGGGCGGATGGCCTGGCCCACCATCATTTGGTACGCGGAACCGAGGCCGAGCCGGTCGAGCGCACGCGCCACCAGATCCGGCGAGCGCTCCGCACCGTGAACCTCAGGGTTGAAGTAGACCTTGAACTCGGGCGGGTGCCCGCTGCGGAACACCAGCGACAGCCAGAGCACGAAGTCGCCCTGTGGCGTCTCGGTGGCGAACAGGTCGCGTACCGCTTCGAGCCGGCGCGTCGAGAGGCCGTAGCGCTCCGCCTGGGCGCGCAGGAAGTCGTAGGTGGCGAGGGCGTTCGCGCGTACCCCCGGGGTGGTGCCGAACGCCTCCGCGAGAATGCGCAGAGCGGGCGGTTCGCTGTCGTTGTACGCAATGGAGAACTCGATCGGCGTGTGGTCGTCGGCGACGTCGGAGGGCCATGCGGGCGGCGCGTCCAGCGGTCGTGAACCGTGTGCGCCGAGCAGTTCGGAAAGGAGCTCCACCGGCGTAGCGGGATCGATCCCGACAACGTCGCAGAGCCGGCGTATCTGACCGCCGAGGTGATCAAAAACAGACACGTCCTGCATCTCGACCCCTGTTATCCGGCAGCCCGCCGGCCGCCCGGTCGCCCGCCCCCCGCGGCCGACCAACCCTGTTTCTCTGCCACTAATCGTTAATTGGATCAACGCGTTTAGTCGAGTGCGACATAGATCACAGTGGACGGAAGTAACAGTCCGCAATGGTTAACGCGCAATTACCTGAGGTGATCCGCACCCGGCCGGAAACAAGGTGAGAACCTCTCAGGATGCACGGAGCGTACTCGATAGATGATCTTCGACGGAAGCCCGGAGGTACCGGATGCCTTGGGGTGCAACGTGACAGAACCGGTCATGCTCCACTGTGTTAACTAACTACTCTCCGTGTCTGGCGGATCTCTCGAACACCAGTTAATCTGCAGTTGCCGGACGTTCTTTTTCTCCGCAAGAACAGGTAAGACCGTGGAACATGTCATTTTGCTCGACGAATCCGGCACGGCTGTCGGCGTTGCGGACAAACAAACAGTTCATACCGATTCGACGCCGCTTCACCTCGCGTTCTCCTGTTATATTTTCGATTCTTCCGGCCGTTTTCTGGTGTCCCAGCGAGCGCTGAGCAAGAAGACCTGGCCGGGCATCTGGACGAACAGCGTCTGCGGCCATCCGGCGCAGGGTGAGGCGATGACCGACGCGGTCCGCCGGCGCGCCTCGTTCGAGCTGGGGCTCACCCTCGACGAGGTCCGTCTGGTGCTGCCGGCGTTCCGATACCGCGCGGAGCTGCACGGCGTCGTGGAGAACGAGATGTGCCCGGTCTTCTACGCCACCGTCAGCGCGGAGCCCGACCCGAACCCGGACGAGGTCGAGGCGACCCGCTGGACGACGTGGGACTCGTTCCGCGCCGAGGCGTCCGACGAGACGTTCTCCCCGTGGTGCCGGCTCCAGATCGCGGAGCTGACGGCGCTCGGCGAGGTGCCCGCGCAGTGGCCCGCCGGCGACCCGGCCGGCCTGCCGAAGGCGGCCCGCCCTGTGGTGGTCTTTCCAAGACATTGACAGTCGTCGTGTGATCGTTAACATGGACGAAACACGAGACGATGGGACTCTCCCGATGCCCTGGAAACTCGTACGTCTGCTGTCTGTAGCGGCGCTTGCCGCCTTCGCTGCCCTCGTCGCCGTCCACGCCGCGGGCCAGACACTCGTCCTCTGAGCTGTTAACGCTCGCTCCCCCATCGGAGGCTCACATGAGACTTCTGACTGCCTTTCTCGCGCTAGTTCTCGGCGCCCTCATCGCACCGCAGCCCGCCTCGGCCGCCACCACCCTGATCTACGCCACCTTCAAGGGTGACGGCGCCGCCGACCAGGAGCTCTGGGTCTACCAGTCGACAAACGGCGGCACGTCGTACAGCGTCCTGTCCGACACCAACTTCCGCGGGCCGACCGGTGTGCTGCGCGACCCGAGCATCCTGAAGTACAACGGGCGCTACTACATCGCGTACACGGTCCAGTCCTGGACCACGAACTCGACCTACTTCACCATCGCGACCAGCACCAACCTGACGTCCTGGACCAACGTCACCAGCATTCCGGCCGGCATCTCGGGGGCGAACTACACCTGGGCCCCGGAGTTCTACGTCGAGAACGGCGTCGTCCGGGTCATCACCAGCGTGGCATCCACCGCCTGCGCCTGGTGCTTCCGGCCGTACGTCTACACGGCCCAGAACACCGCGCTGACCAGCTGGAGCGGGCCGTCGCAGATGTGGGGCCTGGGCACCAACCACATCGACACGTTCGTCGTGAAATCCGGCAGCACCTGGCACGCGTTCACCAAGAACGAGACCACCAAGTACATCGAGCACTGGACCACCACGGCCAACCTGTACGAGGGCTGGATCAACCGGGGCAACCTCTGGACCTCCGGTTACGAGGGACCGTCCCTGGTCAAGCTGGACAACGGCAGCTGGCGCATCTACGTCGACAAGTACACAAACGGTGGTGTCTGGACCGCGACCAGCTCCGACCTCAACACCTGGACCGGCCTGAGCGCCGTCGGCTGCTCCGGCTGCCGCCACGGAACAGCGACAGCGAAGTGAAACGCCGCGACCTTCTCGCGGCGCTCGGAGGCGCGACCGCCGGGGCGCTCATTCTGCCCGGCGCGGCCAGGGCCGCGACCTATTCCGGGTACGCCATGGCGTACTTCACCGAGTCACCGACGATGGCCGGTGCCAGTTACCGCGTGCATCTGGCGGTCAGCGGCGACGGGCTGAACTGGACCCCGCTGAACCAGAACGCCCCGGTCGCCACACCCACGCTCGGCAGCGGCGGGCTGCGTGACCCGTTCATCCTGCGCAAGCAGACCGGCGGATTCGTGGTCCTGGCGACCGACCTGAACGGCACCGACTGGGCGTACCAAAGTCAGCATCTGCACGTCTGGGACTCCCCTGACCTGCGCACGTTCACCGGGTACCGGCTGCTGAAGGTGCACTCGCTGGCGACCCACGCATGGGCGCCCGAGGCGGTCTGGGACCCGGCCCGGAGCCAATACGCGGTGGTTTACTCGTCGGTGGTCGGCGGTCGCAATGTGCTGATGGTCAGCTACACCACTGATTTCGTCACCGCCACGACCGGCCAGGTCTTCTTCGACCCCGGTTACGACGCCATCGACGGAAATTTCGTGACAGTCGGTGGTGTGAACTACATGTACTACAAAAATAATACGAACAGTAGTTTACTGGGCACGCGATCCACTTCCGTCAACCCCGGCAGCTTCTCGGTCTACACCGGCGCGATCACGCCGGGCCGGGGTGTCGAGGCGCCGCAGATCGTCAAGTCGAACACGGCCGAGACGTGGCACATGTGGGGCGACACCTGGAGCCCCAACGGCCGGTTCTTCTGCTGGCAGTCCACGAACGTCGCCGGTGGATCGTGGTCGTTGCTCAACGATCGGCTCTACACCCAGCCGCTGAACTCCAAGCACCCCGGCATCACGCCGATCACCGCGGCCGAGATGTCCGCGCTGACCACCCGCTGGGGCACACCGGCCTGGAACCGGGTCAAGTCCTACAACTATCCGGACCGGTACATCAGGCATGCGAACAGTGTCGGGCGGATCGACACGTACCCGTTCGACCCGTACCAGGATCAGATGTGGACCCTGGTGCCCGGCCTCGCCGACCCGGCCGGGGTGTCGTTCCGGTCGGTCAACTACCCGGACCGGTACCTGCGGCACTCGAACTACGCGATCGTACTGGCGGCCAACGACGGGACCAGCACGTTCGCCGGCGACGCCACGTTCCACCGGGTGGCCGGCTGGGCCGACTCCGGCTGGACGTCGTTCCGGTCGCACAACTTCCCGGATCGCTATCTGCGGCATTCCGGGTACGTGCTGCGGATCGACCCGATCACCAGCTCGTCAGCGGCGGCCACGAAGCAGGACGCGACTTTCCGCGTGGGTTACTGATCCCTCTCTTTCTACTGCTCCTACTACCGCGGCAATGACAGAGGGTGGCACGGGTACGTCACGCTGTAGAGGTGATCCGCTTGATCCTCAACGTGCTCTGGTTCATCTTCTTCGGCTGGGCGCTGGCGCTGGCGTACGCACTGGCCGCCCTGATCAGCTTCATCCTGATCGTCACGATCCCATTCGGCGTGGCGTCGCTGCGCCTGGCAATTTATTCGGCGTGGCCCTTCGGCCGCACCATCGTCGACGATCCGGGTGCGGGGGTGGCGTCCGGCCTGGCGAACATCCTGTGGCTTGTTCTGTTCGGGTGGTGGCTGGCGCTCGGCCACATCGCAGCGGGCGTCGCCCAGTGCGTCACGCTCATCGGCATCCCGTTCGGCATCGCCAACTTCAAACTGGTCCCGGCCGCCCTGTGGCCCCTAGGCCGAAACATCATTGACGTCCCCTAACAGCCGAGACACACCCAAAGCCACCCCAAGCCGACGCGATCCGTCCCGCCCCGGCCAGACCGAGCGGGCCGGCCGGACCTTGCCGGGCGGGCCGGACCTTGCCGGGCGGGCCGGACCTTGCCGGGCGGGGCCAGAGCAGCCGGGCCGGGCGGGCCGACCGGGCGGGGTGCCGGCGCAAGATCGTGTCCGGCTGGCTCTACGGCTGTTTCACGGGCTTTGAGACGACCGTGGGGGCCAGCCGGAGTGGATCTTGTGAGCTTGTGCCGCCTGGCCGACCGCTCGGGTTTCGCCATTTGTGGAGCGGTAGCGGGTTCGCGGCGGCGTGCCGGTTTCTTGGGGCGAGGTGCCGCTCGGAGATCTTGTGCGGTTTGGCCGGCTGATCGACCGCGAGTGCACGAGATTGCATGACAGCCACCCATGGCATGTCGGTTTCGGGTGGTTGGTGAGCGCTGTGGCGAAGCTCTGCCACTACAGCAGGTGGACGTGCCGGATCTTGGAGGCTCGTGGGTGTTCCATGCCCTGTTCCCTGACCCACAGGTCTCCAAGGTTCGGCCGACGCGGTGCTTCACAATTTCGACGTAGTGAAGGCGGTGCTTCAGAGTTCCGACGTGGTGAACGCGGTGCTGCACGTCCGACGTGGTGGCGCGGAGTTTTTCGGATCTTGTGGAGTTCGGCGAGCCGTTTGCGCGTAACTCCGCAAGATCGGCTGGGCCTTTTCGATCTTGTGGAGTTGTGTGGACACGTCTGCGGGGAATTCCACAAGATCCAGGCCGAGCAGAGCGGCGCGGCGCGGCGCGGCGCGGCGCGGCGCGGCGCGGCGCGGCGCGGGGCAGAACGGCGCGGCGCGGGGCAGCGCGGCGCAGAGCAGCGCGGCGTGGGGTGGGGTGCCCGCGGCGGATGGCGTCGGCGCCCGGCATGGCGGTGAATCTTGCGTCGTGGCTGATCGCGGTCTGCGTCGGGAAATCGCGTCGGTTTGGCGGATCCGCAGGGTCACCAGTTTTCAAGCGATGGGCCCGGTCGCCGGGCGGGACCGCAAATGGCAAAAGTCTAGTGCCGCTGCGCCAGCCACAAACTCACGAGGTTGGCGCACCTGCCTGCCACTGGTGGCTACGAATGCTCTCTGGAGTGTCTTTTGGAGACAGCCACGGGACGCTATAACGCGCGTGATAGCAGGTCAGCGGTGTTGACCTGAAGATGTCATTACCCACAGTTAGTTCATCTTGCCGACAGTGACATGGCACCTGAGTGGACCTACGGTTAACAGCGGGCAAGCAGTGGCACTCACCGGCGAGGGGAGGCATCTCATGGCGAAGAAGTCGAAGAAGGACAAGAAATAGGACAAGAAGTCCAAGAAGAAGTGACTCGCCTGGGGTGGCCCGCCGTCGCGGGCCGCCCCAGCGTCACACCCGCCGCCCGCCGCCCGCCGCCCAGCGCCGACGCGCGACGCTCGGCACCCGACGCGCGACGCTCGGCACCCGACGCTCGGCACCCGACGCTCGGCACCCGACGCTCGGCACCCGACGCTCGGCACCCGGCGCGCGGCACCCGCGCGCGACGCTCGGCACCCGACGCCCCGGCACCTAGAGGCCGGCCGGGGTTGAGCGTCTGTTCGGCTAAGGCGGAGGGTTGTCCCCGGAAAGCCGCAGCGGGGGATCGAAATCAGTCAGTGAGGCGGCGGCGGCCTGCGAAGCCCAGATCGGCGCGGTGATACCACGCGAGATCGGTGTCGCCTTCCAGCCAGCAGAGCAGCACCGGGACGCCACCAAGATCAGCGGGGAAGTCGACAAGCAGCGGCGCCACGCCCTTGAGCTCGGCGCCGGTCTCCTGGACCTCGGTCATCAGCTCGTTGAGCCGGGCCTCCGCGGCCTTGCGCTCCGGCAGACCGCCCAGGTCGGTGGGCTCACCACCCGGAGCCAGCGCAGCGGTGAGCTCAACCAGGTCGGCGCGGACGGACACGATCTCATCCAGCACCGGGCGCAGCCGCGTCAGCTCGGAGCGGGCCTGGTCGAGCGTGAACAACCCCATGAGGGAAGAGTCTGTCAAACCCCGCGCAGGCGGCCACGGTGGGTGCGCCGTGGCCGGCCCGTGCGTAGGGGACTCGGTGCGCGACGGTGGCCACGCGACCGATCAGAAGCGGTCGCGGCGATCGCCGCTTCCGTTCTGGTCGGACGCTATCCATCGGCGGCCGGGACGCGGTAGATCACGGACTGACCATCACACCGATGTTATGGCGTCTCGGAAAGCGAGACGTGCTTGTCGAACCCGATGTACAGCCGGGCCTCCGCGTTCGCACCGAGCGCGCCCAGCGTCTCCAGCTCGCGCAGCCGCAGCAGGGCCGGGTGCTGCGCGTACGCCTCAGCGGCCTCGGCGAGCCGGCGCAGCGCGTCGACCTCGGCATCGGCACGGATCCGCTTCGCGGCGGCGTCGGCCTCGGCGGTACGCCGGGTGGTCTCGGCCCGCGACGTCGCCTCCAGAGCCTCTCGCTCGGCCCGGGTACGCGCCTCGACCATCTGCGCCTCGGCCAGCCGCTGGGCAGTGAGCACCCGGTTCATCACGTCCTGCAGGTTGCCCGGGAAGACCAGGTCCTTCACGTCCGCACGGATGATCTCGACGCCGTACCCGGCGGAGACGCCCTCGACGTCGCGCAGGATGTCCTCGCTGAGCTGGTTGCGGTTGGTCAGGATCGCTTCGAGCGACATGGACGCCAGCGACCGGCGGGCGGCGAGCTGCACGTCGCTGTAGACGCGGTCGGCGTAGTCGGCGACCCGCTCCACGGCGGCGACCGGGTCGGTGACCCGGAAGTGAGTGATGATGTTGACCCGGACCGCGACCTTGTCGGCCGTCAGGATCTCCTGGCCCTTGATGTTGAGCTCGCGCTCGCGCAGGTCGACCAGGGCGATGTCGACACGGGGCACCCGGCGGCCCAGGGCACGCCGGCGCGGCAGCTCGTAACGGCCCGCTTCCAGCACCTGCTCGAACCGGCCGTCGACGTACTTCAGACCACGGAATCCACTGCGGATGATCACCTCGCGGTTGGTGGACATTTTTCACCTCATAATGGGATATGCAGAAAGCTTAGGGTGGCCCCGCAGCGGATCCGATGTGAAGGATCGGTCGCCTAGAAGGCAGCCGGACGAGCGTGGTTTGAGCGCCAATGCGTCCGTTGCGAAAGGACTCGCTTCTGAAACCGCCGGGGCCACCCAGAGGATGACAAACCTCGGTCAGTCCGCACAACGCAATATCACCAGCGGACCATGACCCTCTCCAGGCCACCGACGATCAGACCCTCGCGGCGCGGCAACTCCTCCGCGGGACCGTCGAGGCGTAAACCCGGGAGCCGGTCCAGCAGCGCGATCAGCGCCACCTGCATTTCGGTACGCGCAAGAGCCTGCCCGATACACGAATGCGGACCCGCGCCGAAAGCCAGATGCGGGTTGGGCCGGCGCGCCAGATCCATGTCATCGGCGTGCTCGAACGCCGACTCGTCCCGGTTGGCCGCCGCCATGCTGTTGATCACCGTAGTGCCGGCGGCCAGTTTCACGCCGCTCACCTCGATGTCCTCGGTGATGTACCGAGGCATGCCGAACCCCGGGTTCGCGTCGAACCGCAGCGCCTCCTCGACGGCGGTACGCACCAGCGCCCGATCCGCCAGCAGCCGCTCCCACCGCGACCGGTCGGCCAGCAGCATCGCCACCATCTTGCCGATCATGTTGGCCGTGGTCTCGTGGCCGGCGATCAGCAGCCCCTGCGCGGTGCCGAGCAGCTCCAGCGTGGACAGCTCGTCGTTCGTCACGAGGTCGCTGATCAGGTCGTCGCCGGGGTTCGCCCGGGTCGCCTCGATGTGCGCCCAGAGATATTCGCCGAACTCCAGCTGCGCCGCGTTGATCTCCTCCTGACCGTACCGGGTGAGGCTCAGCATCGTGTCCGACCAGTACGCGAACCGGTCCCGGTCACTGTCCGGCACGCCGAGCATGTCGCAGATGACCCAGACCGGCAGGGGAAACGCGTACGCCTTGACCAGGTCGACCGGGCCGGGCCCGAAGCCGGAGATCAGCCGCTCCGCCATCGCCGCGATCCGCGGTTCCATCGCGACCATCCGCTTCACGGTGAACCAGCGGCCGACCAGGCGCCGCCATCGCTGGTGCGCCTCGCCGGTCGGCGTCATGCTCGACTGCTCGGCACCGAACACCCCACCCGACTCCTGAGAGGTGACCCGGGCCGCGCCGTCGGCGTCGAGCTGCCGGGTGAACCGGGGATCGCTGAGAACCTGCCGCACGTCGGCGTACCGGGTCAGCAGCAACGCCTGGTCGCCGCTCGCCAGGCGTACCGAAGCCACCGGGCATCCGGCGCGGAGCTCGGACCACTGCGGGGGCGGCTCCAGGGCCGCGGGCTGCGCGAACGGGTACTCCGGCAGGTCGGTGTCCATCTTCGGAGCCTGCCCATGACAGCGACAGACGTCAATGCAGGGAATCAGAAAAAGCTCAGGATGGCACGATCGCCGGCTCCGGCGCCGCCTGCACCACGTTGCGGCCGCCGTTCTTGGCGGCGTACAGCGCCTGGTCGGCACGTTCCAGGAGTTGTTGCGGCGACTCCACGCCGTCCCATACCGCGTACCCGATGCTGCATGTCTCGTCGTCCGGCGTCGCGAGCCGGACCCGTTCCAGGGTCGCGAAAGCGGCCGCGCCGTGCAGGGCGATCACGAACTCCTCGCCACCCCATCGGGCGATCACGTCGTCGCCGTGCAGCTCGCCGGCGAACGCCACCGCCGCGCGCTGCAGCAACTCGTCACCGGCCACGTGTCCGTGGGTGTCGTTGTACCGCTTGAACCGGTCCAGGTCGGCGATCGCCACGGTGATCGTGCGGCCTCGGGCGAACAGCGTCGCCAGCCGTTCCTGCCAGGCCCGGCGGTTGGGCAGGCCGGTCAGGGTGTCGGTGAACGCCATCTGCTCGAGCCGGCGCAGCAGCCGCTCGTGCTCCATGGCGAGGGCCGTCTCGTCGGCGAGCATGGCGACGGCACGGGCCCGGTGGTCGCTGACCGACGCGACGCGGCTGCGCCAGCCGACCACCAGGACGGCCAGCACGGCACCGTCGGCGATCACCGGCTGCCACAGCATCGACCGGCCGTCGACCATCTTCAACAGGGCCGGGGAGACGCGCGGGTCGACTGTCGCGTCCTCGAGGAAGACCGGCTGCCCGTCGGTGAAAACGCGCGAGGTCATCGAGGTGCCGTCGAGCGGGATCCGGGTCCCGAGCACCTGGGCGCCGAGCGCGCCGGTGACGAAGAGCGCCTCGGTGCCGCTGGGTTCCATCAGGCTGACGCTGTCCGCCTCGGCGAGGTCCCGGATCGCGCCGATGATCGTGTTGCGGGCGTCCTCGCCGGTGCGGATCCGCCGGGCGGCGAGCGAGACCGCGGCGAGCAGCCGGTCCGAGTCCCGGACGGCCTGCTCGGCGAGGTGCCGGTCGGTGACGTCCTGGAGCTGGATCAGGGTCCAGGTCGAACTGTGCCCGACGGTCGACCAGACCCAGCGAACGGTGCCGTCCGGTCGCTCGAAACGCTGCTCGGTGGAGTCCTCACCCGGTTGGTACGCCGAGCAGGCAGAGCCGACGAGCTCGTCGGCCGACCGGCCAACCAGGTCGCAGAAGGCCTGGTTGGCGGCGGCGATCACACCCTGCTCGTCAACGATGGCGATGCCGGACGGCGAGGCGTGGAACAGGCTGCCGAACCGGTCGGCGACCGCGGAGATCTCGTCGCGGGCGTTGCGCAGCTGCCGCTGCCGGCGACGCAGCGCCTCGTTCAGGATGATCGCGACCAGACCGGAGATCCCGAGCTGCACGGCCCAGTACCCGAGCTCGTCGCCGCGCAGCCCGGGCACCCAGACGACACCCGCCGCCCAGCCGGCGCAGCCGAGCGTGGTCGCGGCCAGAAACGTCCGGTGATAGCGCAGTACGACCGCGATGCCGACGAGCGTGAGCATCAGCGTGGTGGTGTAGTGGATCTGCCCGGTGATCGCGACCTGGGCCACCCCGTCGAGCACCGGCACGTAACCGAGGTGGTCGCCCCAGTCGGGTTGCCCCCAGCGGCGCGGCAGCGGGATCGCCGCGATGACGAGCAGCCCGGCGGTCAGCGCGGCGAGCACGGTCGTGGAGACCCGCGCGTACCCGTCGAGCATGACGAAGTTGGTGATCGCGAGGATCACGTAGAAGCTGGCGAAGGCACCGCGCATCCATCGGGTCGCGGCGAGGTCGGACGCGTCCGAGGAGGGCACAGCGAAGGAACCGCCGTGGTCCTGCTCCCGACCAGCGCTCAAGGCAAACCTCCTCCGCCGCCCCAACGCTTGTCGGTAACTATCCGGCTAACCTGAATAAAACCGTCTAATCACTCTCACTTCAGGTCGACGGTTCGCAGGGATTCGTACGCTCCCCGGTAGACGCGGGGGCCGATCACCGGCATCAGCGGGTTGCGCAGCCAGGCCGGCAGGCCGGCCGCCTTGGCGAACCGGTCGGTCGCGGTCCGCACGTGGGCCACCCGGGCACGGCGTTTCGCCTCGTACCGCGCGCCGGCCGTGTCCCAGTCGCCGGCGGCCAGCACGTTCGCCAGGACCAGCGCGTCCTCGACGGCCAGGGCCGCACCCTGCGCCCAGACCGGCGCGGTGGCGTGCGCGGCGTCGCCGACGAGCACGCAGCGGCCGGACGCCCAGGACGTGGCGCGTACCTCCTCGATCGGCGAGTGGTACAGCGTGCCCGGGTCCTTCTCGATGTGCGCCAGGACGGCGCGAACCGGATCGGGGTAATCGCGGAACGTCTCGTGCAGCCAGGACGGCTCGGCGCCGATCGGGCCGCCGCGGATGCCGGACGCGTACCCGTACACCTCGTGATCGTCCACCGGGATGAGCAGGAACGCGCCGCCGGCGCCGGACCAGACCGTCCAGCAGTCGACGCCCGGGTTCGGCGCCATGAATCGCCAGCTGGCGGCGCTGAGCAGCGACTCGCGGGTGCTCCCGCCGCCGAAGACGCTGGCCCGGACGACCGAGTGGACCCCGTCGGCGCCGGCCATGAACGCGTACGTCTGCATCTCGTCGGTGTCGAAGGCCGCTTCGGCGCCGGCTCGCGCCGGACGCACCTCACGCACGGCGGCGGGCGAGCGCATCGCATCGTCCAGGCCGTCGCCGAGGAGCGCCAGGAGATCTTTCCTGGGTACGCACCGCGGCTGCGCGTCGTCACCCCAGAACTCGTCTTCGTCGACGGCGAAGAGCAGGCGGTCGCGGGTGGAGCGGTATTCCCGGCGGCGGGTGGGCCGGCCCAGTTTCCGCAGGCCGTCGCCGACGCCGAGGGCGGTGAGCGCGGTGATCGCGTTGCCCGGCAGGTTGATCGCCAGCCCCGCGGTGCCGGCGCCGGGGACGGAACGCTCGGCGATCTCCACCGGGATGTCCCGCTCGCGGAGTGCCCGGGCCAGTGCCAGGCCGGCGATCCCACCACCGACCACAAGAACGGAATTATCCATTTTGGAGACAATAGAGCAGAGTCCGACCGTTTTCTGGCAGATCAACGACGGGTCAGCACCAGCAGCAGCTCGAACCGCGTGTCGGGATCGTCCAGATCGTCACCGAGCAGATCCCGGAGACGGTTCAACCGGTAGCTGACGGTCTGCGGATGCACGAACAGCTCGGCGGCCACTGCCGTACGCGATCCCCAATGCCGCAACCAGCTCTCCAGGGTGACCAGAAGCTGATCGCGCTGGCCTGCCTTGAGCCCCGCGAGGGGCGCGAGGCGGCGCGCGGCGAGCACGGCGAGCGCGCCGGTCACCCCCCGCAGCGCGAGAGCCGCGAAATGGTCGTCGGCGAAGACCGGGCCGGCGTCAGGCACGGGTTTGACCAGCTCCGCGGTGCGTTCGGCGAGGCGGACCGCCTCCGGGGTCTCGGACCAGGCCAGGGCCGGGCCGACCACCGCTTCCCGGCCGCGCAGCGCCTCGGTGAGCGCGACCCGCTCGGCGCGCGGGCCGGCCCGCAGCAACAGGACCGCGTCACGGCCGCGTTCGGCGACCACGCCGTCAGCACCGAACCGGAACCGGGCGTCGCGGGCCTGGTCCGGTGGCAGCAGCACCGGGACGACCAGGTCGAGGCTGAGCCAGCCGATGCCGGCCGCCGCGTCCCGGGCCAGGTCGGGCGGCGCGCCGCCACGCAGCAGCAGGTCGGCCATCTGCCGGCGGCGGCGGTCGCCCTCGCCGGCCTGCTCGCGCAACTGCCGGGCCAGGCCGTCGGTGCAGGCCGCGGCGAGCTCGTCGACGTAGGCGCTCGTCGCGTCGGTCAGGTCGATCAGCTCGTCGACGGTGATCGGACGCAGTGCCGCGAGCGACTCGGACGCGGTCCGCAGCATCAGCCGGGCCGCCGTGCGCAGCGCGCCGAGCAGCATCTCCGGCCCGCGGTTCTCCCGGGCCTCGGCGGCGCCGAGCGCCACGAAGACCTCCCGGATCCCTGGCGGCAGCGCCGGCTCGGCGGTACCGGCCAGGTCCAGGAACCGGTCGAGGGCCACCTGCACGGCGGTACGCACGTCGCGCTCGAACTTCGCGCCGCCGTCACCCTGCAACGCGGTCGCCGCTGTGTCGGCGATCGCCTGGACCGTGGCGGGCAGCCGGGGGCGCATCGCCGGCGCGAGATCAACGGACAAGCGTTGCCAGGGTGTTTCCATCCCTGGATTTTGTCACCCGGTGATAAAGGTACGGTCGCATCTTGCTGGCTGGAAGACGGTGAACTGTGCTGTTGTCGCGACGACGATGGTGCTGGTCACACCGCCCCCTCCGATCGGACACCGCCCGTGAAACACCAGTTGTCCCGCCGCCACGTGGTCGACATGTGCCGGACGATGCTCGAACGCGGATATCTCAAGGCGACCGAGGGCAACGTCTCGGTGCGTATCCCGGGTCATGATCTCTACGCGGTCACGCCGAGCAACTACGACTACGACAAGATGCGCGACGAGGACATCTGCGTCGTCGACTTCAACGGCAAGCACGTGCCGGATCTCGGCGGCGCCGGCGGGCTCGTGCCGTCGATCGAGTGCGGGATGCACGCGAACATCTACAAGTCGCGGCCCGACGTCAACGCGATCGTGCACACCCACCAGCCGTACGCCTCGGCCCTGGCGTTCCTGCGCAAGCCGATCCCGGCGCTGACCGACGAGCAGGTGCGGTTCCTGGGCCGCGAGGTCGCGATCATCGATTATGCGCCGTCCGGCACCGGCTTCCTGGCGAAGAACGTCCAGAAGAAGGTCGTGAGCGGGGACAACGCTTTCATCATCGCGAACCACGGCGTGGTCGCGGTGGGCACCGACCCGGGCCGCGCGGTGTTCAACATGGCGCTGCTGGAAAAGGTGTCGATCGCGTACCTGATGGCGCTGACGTCGGAGGCCGGCAAGGTCTACACGATCCCGTCGACGATCCGCGAGATCGCCTTCGGCAAGCTGAAGAAGGACGAGAAGCGGATCGCCTCGCAGATCGTCGACGCGGTCGAGCCGGTCCGGGTTCCCGCTGACGAGGAACCGCCCAGCGCCGCCGCGGTGGCGCAGCCGGCCACTGAAACCGCATCGCCGGACCTCGGCTACATGATCACCGAGTACCTCGACGTCGACGACACCATGCGCCGGCTGAAGGCGCTGGTCTCGCAGCCGCTGCGCGGGCTGCGGCACGACGCGCTGCTCGACACGCTGAACTACTTCGAGACCAAGTGCACGGCCAGCAAGGAGATCACCGAGCGGGCCAAGAAGCGCATCCCCGGCGGTGTCCAGCACAACCTGGCGTTCAACTACCCGTTCCCGCTCGCCGTGGACAAGGCCGAGGGCGCGCACCTCACCGACCGCGACGGCAACGTCTACATCGACTTCCTGCAGGCCGGCGGCCCGACGATCCTGGGCAGCAACTACGCCCCGGTCAACGAGCAGGTCGCCGCGGTGGTCAAGGAGAGCGGGCCGGTCACCGGCCTCTTCCATGAGTACGAGCTCAAGCTCGCCGAGATCATCAACAAGTACATGCCGCACATCGAGATGTACCGGTCGCTCGGTTCCGGCACCGAGGCCGTGATGGCGGCGGTCCGGGCAGCCCGTGCGCACACCGGCAAGAAGATGGTCATCAAGGTCGGCGGCGCGTACCACGGCTGGTCCGACACGGTGGTCTACGGCCTACGGGTGCCGGGAAGCTTCCGGATGAACGCGAAGGGCATCCCGTGGGGCGCGACCGGGCGTACCCGGGAAGCTTTTCCTCATGATCTGGGAACGCTGAAGCGCAAGCTGATCGAAAACCGTCTGCGTGGCGGCACCGCTGCCGTGATCGTCGAACCGCTCGGCCCGGAGTCCGGCACCCGCCCGGTGCCGTACGGATACAACGCGGCCGTCCGGAAGCTCTGCGACGAATTCGGCGCGATGCTGATCTTCGACGAGGTGGTCACCGGTTTCCGGACCGGGCTCGGCGGCGCGGCCGGTTACTTCGGCGTCACCCCCGACCTGACCGTTTTCGGTAAGGCCGTCTCCGGCGGTTACCCGATGGCCGGCGGCGTCGGCGGCAAGGCCGCGGTGATGAGCGTCTTCGGCTCCGGGCTCGACGGCAAGAGCGGCGCGCACATCCAGGTCGGCGGCACCCTCTCGGCCAACCCGCTGTCCTGCGCGGCCGGGTACTTCGCGATCCAGGAGATGGCCCGCACCAACGCCCCGGTCATCGCGGGTCGCGCCGGCGACCGGCTCACCCGCGGCCTGCAGAAGCTGATCGACAAGTACGGTCTGCCGTACGTCGCCTACAACCAGGGCTCGATCGTGCACCTCGAATGCAGCGGCGTGATGCTGCTCGACATGCGTAACCCGGTGAAGCTGCTCAAGGAGAACAAGGGCCGCAAGACGCTGATGGAGCAGATGGGCGCCGCGTACGCCGCGCACGGCATCATCACGCTCGCCGGGTCGCGGATGTACACGTCGATGGCCGACACCGACGAGGTCATCGACGACGCGCTGTCCCGTTTCGACCAGGTCTTCGCGCTGGTCGAGGGGGTCTGAATGGTCCTAGCCCCTCAGGTCCTGGCGATCGACCTCGGAACCTCGGGGATGAAGGCGGCCCTGGTCTCCCCCGACGGAACCGTCACCGGCTGGGCCGAACGACCGGTGCCGCTGCGGGTGCTGCCCGGCGGCGGCGCCGAACAGGACCCGGTCGCCTGGTGGGACGCGCTCGCCGAGGTCGTCGCCGATCTCGGCCGCGACCACCCGGAGCACCTGCGCGCGGTCACCACCATCTGCTCCTCCACCCAGGGCGAGGGCACGATCGCCGTGGATGCGGACGGTGAGCCGCTGACCCAGTGCGTGACGTGGCTCGACATGCGGGGGGCGGGGCATCTGCGGCGTCAGTTCGCGGGTTTTCCGGCGTACCAAGGAATGTCGCTCTTGAAGATCGTGCGCTGGTTGCGCCTGACCGGAGGCATGCCCTCGGTGACCGGCAAGGATCCGGCGGCGCACATGCTTTTCATCCGCGACGAGATGCCTGACATCTATGAGCGGACGAAGACGTTCCTGAATGTCCTTGACTGGATCAATCTGAAGCTCACCGGCCGCACGGTCGCGACCGTCGATTCGATCCTCACCTCGTGGGTCACCGACAACCGGAAAGCGGACGCGATTCAATACGCGCCGTCACTGGTCGCCGCCAGCGGGATCGACCGGGACAAGTTCCCGCCGATCGTCACATGCACCGAGGTGATCGGCACGCTTGCCCCCAGCGCTGCCGATCACCTCGGGCTCCCGCAGTCGGTGCAGGTGGTGGCCGGCGCCATCGACAACACGGCCGCGGCGATCGGCGCCGGAACGGTCCGGGACAACGAGGCCCACCTTTATCTGGGCACGTCGTCGTGGATCGCGGCGCACGTTCCGCGGAAGAAGACCGATGTGGTCGCCGGGATCGCGTCGATTCCGTGCGCCATTCCGGATCGCTATCTGATGACGGCGCTGCAGGCCACCGCCGGGGCGAATCTGACCTGGCTGCGCGACAAGATCGTGGAGTTCGACGATCCGCTGGTTTCGGCGGGGCATGTGAGCCGCGACGAAGGCACCATCTTCGACGCCTTCGACAAAATCATTCCGTCGGTGCCGGCCGGTTCTGACGGTGTTCTGTACATGCCGTGGCTGTACGGCGAGCGCGCGCCGGTCGACGATCCGCATCTGCGGGCCGGATTCTTGAACATCTCTCTGGAAACGACGCGGTCCGATTTGCTGCGCGCGGTTTTCGAGGGGGTGGCGCTCAACACGCGGTGGATGACCGGGGCGGTGAATCGCTTCCTCGGGGCGCCGATGTCCTCACTGGTGATCACCGGCGGCGCGGCACGGTCGTCGTCGTGGTGCCAGATCTTCGCTGACGTGCTGGGGGTGGAGATCCGCCGGGATCCGCGCCCGGTGCTGGTGAACGCGCGGGGCGCGGGGTGGATCGGGGCGGTCGGAGCGGGGCTGATCGAGTTCTCCGACATCTCGGAGCTGGCGCAGAACAACGAGGTGTTCTCGCCGGGGGCGGACCAGGCTCGTTATGACGAGATATTCGCGATCTACACGCGCCTGCACAGGCAGTTGGCGCCGGTTTACCGGCGCCTGAACAAAGGCTCCTGACGGTCAGCTCGCGAAGAGAACGCCGGGCGGGAACTCACCCTGTTCCCGCCACGCCTTCTTGATCTTCGAGACGACCGCGCCCGCGGCCGTGTCGAGCTGCCCGTCCTCCGGGCTGACCTCCCAGCTCGCCTTGTCGATGGTCAGGACCCGATCGAATCGCCGATCGAGCCCGAACTCGTATCGAACCTCGTCCGGTGTCTCCGACACCTTGCGGCCGGTCACCATCATTCCCACGGTCACCTCCAGGGCATCGCATGGTCCTCGTACGTCGGGCTGGGAATCTGATTCTGCCAGTTGGACACCTCGTTGGCCGCAGCGTGCGCGTCCTCGTAGGTGGAACCGGGATGGGCACGGTAGTGGCGCGACTCCGCCAGCTCGTGCTCCAGCAGGGCGACGTCCTCCGGCAGATGCCGGCCGGAACGTAGCCGCAGCCAGGCCTCGGCCATGTCCGGGCTCGCGTCGTAACGTTGCTGAACTACACCGCCGTCGTAGTCGGACAGCGGATGCTCCTCGAAGAAGATGTGCTGCCGGATCTGCTCGATCTCCTGCCTGCTGAAACCGGTGGAGCCGTCCAGGCGCGAGACGCCAGTCAGCCTGTTCGCGATCACGTCGGCGTCCGGGTCGGCCCGGATGCTGGCATAGGCGTTGTCGGCCCAGGCGTATTGCTGCTCGAACTCGTACACATTCCTCGGCCGGGTGGAGTGGCCGCCATGGATGCGAGGACTAGGGCGCTGCGGAGCCGGCACTGCGGTGTCCCGTGCCGTCCTGCTGAGCCGGCCGAGGACCCCGACCAGCTCGTCGAGCCTGTCGTTGAGCCGGCGCAGGCTGCTCACCAACGCGCGCAGGAAGCCTTGGATCCTGTTCGCCCATCGGGAGACCAGCCCGGTGACCTGGGCGGCGACCACCGGAGTCGCGATACCGAGGGTCAGCCCTTCGGCCGCCAGCCACTGCGGCAATCGGACGGCGAGCGTCGCGATGAACTGAGCGATCAGGTCACGCACGATGTCGCGTACCAGGCCGACCAGGAGACCGGCGCCCTCGACCGCATATGAGATCGCCCTGGTCACCGTTGCGAGACTGTCCAGTGCTGTCAGCTGGTCCGCGGCGTGTTCCCGGTAGGCGCCGGCCGCCGCGCCGAACCAGCCGGCCGTCTCAGCTGCGACCGCGCTCGTGTACTGCTCGCGGGCGACACCGATCGACTCCGCGACACCCTGCCAGGTTCCGGCCTGCGCGGCGATCTCGTCCGGCTTGCCGGCAAGCCAGTCCAACGCCTCCTGCAGCGGCCTGACGTGCTCGATCAACCAGCCCACGCCCCATGCGGCCAGCGTACCCAGCGGATCGATCGCCATGCCGAGCGCATCGAGGCTGCCACCGACCGCGCCGAGGGTTCCGTCGACCCAGCTGTTGTCGTGAATGCCGCTGCTGACCCGTTGAGCGTCCTCCAGCAGAGCCTGCATCGGCGCTCACCTCTCCCCGGCCCGCGGTCGTCAGCCACCTTCAGCTACAGCGATCCGCCTGGCACGGTTCAGAGGGCCAGCCGCATCTCCTTGGCCACCGGCTCCGATGCCACCTTCGACCAGGCCGTGAACAGCTCGGTGAAGAACGTCCGGTTGCGGGCCAGGATCGACGGGTCCTTGTCGATGACGTCCAGCTCGTTCACCGCGGTCAGGTCGACGAAGACCTGTAACTGCTCGCCCTTCAGGCTGCTCATCGCGCCGGTGAAGCGGTTCGTCACCTCACCCGTCTCGGCGAGCCGCGGCCAGCTGCGGTCCCGGTCGCAGGAGCCGTAGAGGTAGACCAGTTCCTCGGCCTCCGCGCCGACGAGTCCTCGCAGCTCGTCGCGTTCCTGCCAGAAGAGCAGGGCCAGATCAAACCCGTCAGTTCCGTACGCCGCGTGGGTCAACCCGGCCGCCTGCACCTGCGGACTGTGGCCGAGGTCGGCGAGGCGGTCGGAGACCCGGCAGAGGTGCTTGTAGAGGGTTCCGCCCGGATGTTTCACCGTGTCGGCGCCGCGCTCCTGCAACCATGCCCGCACATCGATGTCATCGCTCATGCTCATTCACCCTAGAAGCAACACCATCGATGTTCTGTCCCGCCGAGTGAGCGCTGGATCACACTACGTGGCAATCCGGGCGCCGCCCGCATCGCGGCGGCCAGATCGCCGTAGCGGTGAGCGCAGGTGCCACCGCTAGACTCAGGACACACATTCTCTCGTCGGGGAGTCGGCAGGCGTGGCTGTGCCAGGGCATTCGCCGGTGGACGCGGGTTCGGTGCGGCTGCGGATCCTCGGTCCGTTGCGATTGTGGCGTGACGGCGTCGAGCTGGACGCCGGGCCACGGCAGCAGGCTCAGTTGCTGGTGCTGCTCCTGGCTGCCGCGGGCCGCCCGGTCAGCACCACCGAGCTCATCGATCTGATCTGGGCAGGAAGCGTTCCGTTCAGCGCCCTCAATGTCATCCAGAAGTACGTCGGGGCATTGCGGCGCACGCTGGAGCCCGAGCTTCCGGTCCGGGCGGCCGGCAGCTATCTGCATCGGCGCGGGAACGCGTACGTGTTCCACGCCGGGCCCGGCACGCTGGACCTCGTCGCGTTCCGGCACCAGGTCGAGGCCGCCTCGGCCGCGCTTGCCGAGGGCGCTCGCACCGTGGCGCTCGACCACTACGTCGAGGCGCTGCACCTCTGGCAGGGCCGGGTGGGTGACGGGCTGTTCCCCGGTGCGGCCAGCGTTCCGATCCTGGCCGCGCTCGACGACGAGTTCCACGCCGCGTGTACGACAGCGGCCGATCTGGCCGTGTCGCTGCGCCGGCCGGAACGGGTGATCCCGGCGTTGCAGCTGGCCGCGTCGCTCGCGCCATTCCACGAACCCGTGCAGGCCGGTCTCATCACCGCGCTCGGCGCTGCCGGCCGGCAGGCGGAAGCGCTGTCCGCGTTCCAAGCGGTGAGCGCGCGCCTGAGTGAGGAACTCGGCATCGACCCCGGCCCGGCGTTGCAGGCCGCGCGCCTGCGGGTGCTGAGGCAGACCCCGGACAACCCGGAGCCGGTGGACGACACGCCGCCGGTCGGGCAGCCCTCGGACATGGTCGGCCGGGGCGAGGAACTCAGCGTCCTGCGGTACGTCATCGAGCAGGCCGTCGACGGCCGGTCCGGGCTCGGCATCGTCGAAGGTGAACCGGGCACCGGCAAGACACTGCTGCTGGGTGAGGCCGCGGAGGTCGCCGACCAGCAGGGTGCGCTCGTCGTCTGGGCGTCCTGTCTGGAGGGTGACGGCACACCGTCGATGTGGCCCTGGGAGCAGGCGCTCACCGCCGTCCTCGACAGCCTGCCCGCGCCGGCCCGGGAGAAGTGGCTGGCCGGCGAGCTCGGCACCATTCTGGAGTCGCGGCAGGACGACACCTCGCCACCGCGCTCCGGCGGCCGCGCCCAGTTCCGCCTGTTCGAGCAGGTCGTCGCGGTGTTCGGGCAGGCTTCCGCGGAACGGCCGCTGCTGCTCGTCGTCGACGACCTCCAGTGGGCCGATGCGGCCTCACTGCAGCTGTTCGGCCATCTGGCGGGCCGGTTGCCGGCCGGCATAGCGATCATCGGCGCTCTGCGGGATCGTGCGCCGACGCCCGGATCCGACCTCTCCCGGGTGCTCGCGGCAGCCAGCCGGCTGCCCAGCCACCGCCGCCTCCGGCTCGGCCCGCTCAGCATGATCGACGTGGCGGAGCTGGTCCGCCGCCAGACCGGCCACGAGCCCGGCTCGGACGTCGCCGGCGCCATTCATGCGCGTACCGCAGGCAATCCGTTCTTCGTCCGCGAACTGTCCCGGCTGCTGCGCGACCGCGGTGCTCTCGGCGACGAGGACGCCGCCGCTCGCGCCGGGGTGCCGACCACCGTGCGCGATGTCGTGCGCGCCCGGATGGCCGGTCTTGACGACAGCGTTCGCGACCTGCTGCAGGTCGCGGCGCTCGTCGGACGTGAGGTCGACCTCGAACTGCTGGCCCGTGCCACCGGCGTCGACGTCGCCGAGTGCCTGGAACTGGTGGAGCCGCTGCGTACGCTCGGCCTGCTGGAGGCCGGGCCGGACGGCCTGTTCTCGTGGCGCTTCGCGCACGACATCGTTCGCGAGTCGATCACCGAGACGACGGCACATCAGCGGGCGGCGCGGCTGCACCTGCGGATCGCGGACGCTCTTGAGGACGGCCACGCGGATGACGACGCCGTCATCGAACGGCTCGCTTACCACCTGCGGGCCGCCGGTCCGCTCGCCAGCTCCGTGCGTACCGTGGAGGTGTTGAAGCGCGCCGGGCGCAGGGCGGCCGCAAAGCTTGCGTTCGCTGCCGCTGACCGGCATCTGGAATCGGCCGCGCGAATTGCCCGGATCGCGGGGCTCCCGGAGGCGGAACTCTCCGCACTCTCGCTGCTTGCCATCGCGCCACGCCGGCAAGCCGGCTTCGGGGGTACGACGTTCGACCTGCTCGAACGCGCCGAAGTCCTGGCACGACAGCTCGGCCGGGATGTCGACGCCGCCGGTCTCCTGTTCGCCCGCCTCTTCGGGGCGTACACATTCCTGGAATGGGACCGTGAGCGTCTGGTCCGCCGGCTGGCGGAGCAGGGGCGGGCCTCGGCGGATCCGGTGGTTCAGGTCTACGGCAGGCAGGCGTGGGGCCTCCACCAATGGGACATCGGCAACATCGGCGAGGCCCACCGGTGCTTCACCGGCAACGACCGCGCCCTGCTCGACGAGGTTGTCTCGCCGCACAGCGAGACCCCGATCCGGCGGGACGTCTCCGGCGAGTGGCCCGGCTGGCGAGCCGTTCTCACCGCGATGCACGGTGACGTCGCCACGGCCGGCGCCATGATCGACGACTGGAACGGCCCCGAGGACCCGTACGCGGTCGCCACCTGGGCGTACTACGTCACCATCATCGCGTCGATGGCCGGTGACGCGGCCTGGGTGATCCGCACGATCAACCGGTGGATCGCCGTCGGGACCGGCCGCGCCGCGGTCCAGCAGGAGCATTACGTACGCCTGAACTGGTACTGGGCCCGGGCTCTCACCGGCGACGACCCGGCAGGTGTCGCGGCCGAAGCCGAACAGCTCCTGGACGCGACGCTCGTGGACCCGCCGCGGTGGGGTGTCGCGTACCACCACGCGCTGATCGCGGACATGTGGCTGGCCGCCGGGGTTCCGGACAAGGCCGGCATCGCCCTCAACCGGGCCGGCCAGGCCCTCGAATCCTACGGCCAGCGGTACGCCGAAGGACTGGTCCTGCTGCTGCGGGCACGGCTGCTGCAGGCACAGGGTGAACCCGCCGACGTGGTCCGCGCCGCCGCCGAGTCCGCGCACGAACTCGCCACCGACCGCGAGTCCTATCTGTTCGCGGGCCGCGCCGCGAAGTTCCTCGCCGAACTCTGACGACTGCTCAGCCAGCCGAACCCGAGTGCTGTGAAGAACATGACGATGCCGTAGACCACGGCCGGAACAGCCATCTCGGCGTTGTTCAGCAGCGCCGGGCTCAGCGCGACAGTCATGGCGAGCGCGGTGTTGTGAATGCCGATCTCGAAACCGGCGGCGAGGGCCGAGGCATGGTCGACGCCGATCAGCCGCGGCACGCAATATCCAGCCAGCAGGCTGAGAAGGTTGAAGACCAGCGCGGCCGGCCCGACCTCGACGAAGTACTCGCCGAGATGCTCGCGCTGGGCGTGCAGGACGAGGGCCACCACCGAGACGAGAACCAGCAGCGACAGCACCCGCACCGGGCGGCTGAGCCGGTCCGCCACCGCCGGTGCCAGCGCACGCACCAGCATCCCGATCGTGACCGGCGCGATGACCATCACGAACACCTGGATCACCTTGTCGAACTGCAGGTTGGACGAGGTCGGTGCGGACTGCGCGGCCGCCACCAGCGTGGTCAGCTCGTCCTCGGTGACATCGCGCGGGCCGAACTTGCGGACCGATCGCCGGGTCAGCTGGGCGGCCAGGACTTCATTGGAAAGACCCGAGAAGGGAACTCCGTAACGGGCGGTGAAGGGCATCAGGGGCGAAACCTCCTGCCGAAAACGAATTGTCTGGAATCTCCGCCGGCAAATCGGCAGCCGAAATCGGATCGTCCGGCCCGAAGGAGCCCGGTGGCAACCCCAGATTGGATAAGAGCACCGCAGTCAACGAATCGATCGGCAATGTCGCATACAGCTCCTGCGCGCGCACCTCCGCCTCCTCCGACGTCGCGGCGACCAGCACCACCACGCCCAGCGAGACCTCAACGAACGGCCGGCTGCAGCCGCCCGCGCGCGGATATCAGCGCGGAAAGCGACAGCCTTCTCCACTGTCTGCGCCACCGTGAAAACCACGTCCGCATAGCGCGCGGCCAGCGACAACCCGCCCTCCGACCCACCGGCTTGGACGATCACCGGCCGGCCCTGCGAGCCCGCCGGCACCGGGAGTGGTCCCGCTACCGCGAAGAACTCACCCTCATGATCAAGGCGACGGATCTTCTCGGGTACGCCATAACGCCCGGTGGCCTTGTCAGCCACGATGGCCCCTGGATCCCAGCCGTCCCACAGCCCGGTGACCACGTCCAAGAACTCGTGCGCCCGCCGATACCGGTCCTCGCGGGACGGATGCTGGGAAAGCCCGAAGTTGGCCGCCGCGGCCGGCGTCCCGGTGGTGACGATGTTGACCGCCGCTCGCCCGCGAGTCACGTGATCCAGTGCCTGAAAACGCCGAGCCAGGTTGTACGGCGAGTTGTACGTGGTCGAGCTGGTGATCACCACACCGAGCGACGAGGTCAGCGCCGCCAGATGACCGAGCAGCACGAGCGGGTCCAATCCGGTACCCGGTGCGTCCTCGATCTCGCCGCGCAGAGCCGGACCGTCGCCCAGGAAGACCGCGTCGATCTTGGCGTCCTCGGCGATCCGGACCAGCCGGGCGAAGTGGTCGATGTCCAGATAGGCGAGCGGATCCCGGTGCGGCAGCCGCCACGCGTACCGGAAATGGCCTGGCGTCATCAGGGAGATGTTGAGGTGAAAGCCGGTCACAACGCTGGCCTCCAGCCGAGCAGGGGCGCGAGGTCACGCGCCGTGGTGGTGAGCAGCCGCAGGTGCTCGTCGAAATCCGGTACGCCGGGCACGAAGCTGACCAGCAGGTCGGTGGACTCGCGCAGCGCCGGGTCGTCGAGCAGCGACGCGGCGATCGCCTCGGGCGGGCCGAGCAGGGCGTGGTCGGCGACGAGGTAATCGGCGACGGAGAGGCCGGACGCGGCGGAGTTCCAGGACTGCCAGCGCCGCACCCCCGGCGTGACCAGCCGGACCGCCTCGTCATAGGACGGATGCGGATACACCGCCCGGGAGACCTGGACCCGAGGGACGGCCGACGCGGCCCGGTAACTCGCGATCCACGACGCCTGCCGCTGCTGCGCCTCAGCGACAGCACGCGCCGCGGAGACCGAACCGCCCCGCCACGCGCTCGCGCGAGAGAGTTGCAGGCCGTCACCGGCCTTGCCGGCGGCCGCGGCCGCCGCGTGCGCCACGGCCGGATCGCTGGAGGTGGCCTGCCACAGGCGTTCGCGGACTCCCCTGCCCGGCGGGTGCAGCACCTCACCGAGACTGTTCAGCGGCACCCCGTCGAGCACCTCGTGCAGCCGGGCCACCGAGGCGTCGAAGAGCCGGTGCCGCTCGCCGAGATCACGGCCGAAGGCCTCCCACGCGCCGGGGAACGGCCCGGAGCCGACGCCGAGTTCGAGCCGCCCGCCGGAGAGTTCGTCGAGGGTGGCCGCGTCCTCGGCCACCTTCAACGGGTCCTCCAGCGGCAGCACGAGCACGCCGGTGCCGAGCCGGATCCGCCGGGTGTGCTCGGCGATCGCGGCCAGCACCACGAGCGGGGCGGAGACGTGCTCCTTTCCCTGCCGGAAGTGCCGGTGGATCACCCAGCCGGAGTCGTACCCGAGCCCCTCGGCCGCGACGAACAGCTCGATGGCCTGTCGATAGGCGACCGCCGGAGGCAGGTCGCCGTCGAGATGCAGCAGAAAGCCGAGGCGGAGGCTCATCGCGAATGCTCGTCGATCAACGCCAGCTCGTCGTCGGTGAACGCCGGGAAGTCGAGCGCCCGCACATTGTGGTCGAGCTGCGCCGGCGAGCTCGCGCCGATCAGCGCCGCGGTGACCTCGGTGCGGCGCAGCACCCACTGCAAGGCGAGCTGGGCGAGGGACTGGCCGCGCTCGGCGGCGAGCTTGTTGAGCGCGCGGGCCTTCTCCCGGTACTCGTCGGTGATGGCGTCCGGCGACAGGAACGCGCTGTTCTGCGCCCGGGCGTCGGCAGGGATGCCGTCCAGGTACTTGTCGGTGAGCAGGCCCTGTGCCAGCGGCGAGTAGACCACCACCCCGAAGCCGTCCTCGGCGGCCAGGTCGAGCAGCCCGTCCTCCTCCCGGCTGCGGTCGAAGATGGAGTACCGCGGCTGGTGCACGAGCAGCGGCACGCCTGCTGCCCGCAGGAGCCGCGAGATCTCCTGGGAAAGAGAGGTCGGGTAGTTGGAGATGCCGATGTAGAGCGCCTTGCCCTGGCGGACCGCGTCGGACAGCGCGCCGACCGTCTCCTCCAGCGGGGTCGAGGTGTCGGCCCGGTGGTGGTAGAAGATGTCGACGTAATCGGTGCCCAGGTCACGCAGGCTGTGGTCGAGCGAGCCGAGCAGCGACTTGCGGGAGCCGCCCTGAAGGTACGGGCTGGCCCCGATCGGGTTGCCCGCCTTCGTGGAGAGGATCAACTCGTCCCGGTGTGCCGCGAGGTCCTTGCGCAGCACCTCGCCGAAGAGCTTCTGCGCGGCCCGGTGCGGCGGGCCGTACCGGTCGGCGTTGTCGAAATGCGTGATGCCCAGTTCGAACGCGTGCAGCAGGATGGCGCGCTGGTTGTCGTACGAGTAGTCGGTGCCGAACTTCTGCCACAGCCCGAAGGCGAACGCGGACAGGTCGAGTCCGGATTTTCCGGCACGGCGGTAAGGGATGGCACTCACGAACGGCTCCTTCGCAGGGCGGACGGTTGTCAGAAGAGACCGGTGGCCGGCGGTTCCTGGCCGGTCAGGTGGTAAGCGCCGGCGACCGCCGCCTTCCAGTCGCGCGGGTTGTGGTTCGCCACGGTCCGCGCGTTGCGCCAGTGCCTGTCGAACGCGAGATCCCGGTTCGTCGCCGAGCCACCACCCACGTCGAAGATCAGCTCGGCGGCGCGCAGCGCGCTCTCGGCCGCGATCACGCCGGTCTGCGCGACACTCACCGCAGCGTCCGCGCCCGCGGCACGCGCCGCTTTCCCTTCCAGCCCGGGTACGCCGTGAAGCTGCTCAGCCGCGAGAAGGACGACAGCCCGAGCGGCATGGGCCTTCGCGCCGATCTCCCCCACGACGTGCCGCACATAGGGGTCGTCGACGCTTGCCGCGGCGCTGCTGTGCTTGATCGGCCGGGCCCGTTCGCGGCCGAACCAGACGGCGTCGTCGAGAGCGGCGGCGGCGATCCCGGCCTGCACGGCGGCCAGGTAGAGCTGGGCGAACGACCCGAGCCACGGGCTGTCCAGGGTGGAGTTGTCCCGCAGCGCCACCTCGTCGGCGGCGACCCGTACCCCGGTGAGGCGGGTGGTGCCGCTGGCGGTGAGCCGCTGGCCGACCGCGTCGAAGTCGTCGAGGCGCCGCACGCCGTCACGGTCGACCGGGACGGTGACCGTGTAGATCGCGCCGTTCTCGTCGCGGGCCGAGCCGGTGAACCAGTTCGCGTAGAGCCCGCCGGTCGAGTAGTACTTCTCGCCGTCGACCAGGTATCCGTCGCCGTCGCGGCGCAGCGTCGTGTTGATCGTTCCGTTGGCCCCGCCGGTGCGCTCGTTGTTGGTGCCGGCGAACAGGTCACCGGCGCGCAGCCGGCGCAGGGTGACCGCGCGATGCACGAGGTCGGGACGCGACGCGACCTGGTTGGCGGTCAGGAAGCTGGAACGCAGCGCCTGCGCCACGTTGGAGTCGGCCCGCGCGATCGCGATGATCAGGTCGGCCACGTCGCGCAGGGTTCCGCCCGCACCGCCGTCCGCCTTCGCGATCCCGGTCAGCGTGATCCGCTGCTCGGCCAGCTCGGCGACCTCACGGAACGCGTAGCTGCGGGTCAGTTCCCGGTCCCGCGCCCCGGCGGCCAGCCGCCGCAGGATCGGCTCGGCACCGTCCCGGATCCCCTCGACGCTGTACGCCACGTCGATCAGCTCGGCGGTCATACCAGAGCTCCTTCCCGCAGCCCATAAGCCGCGCGCAACGTCGGGGCCTGCGGACGGGGTTCGAGGGCTCGCAGGATCGCGATCACGTGGTCCGGGCCGCCCTGCGGGACCAGCTCGAAGCCGTCGAGCAGCTGCTCGTCGGCCCAGGCGCGCAGCCGGGCGGGCAGTCCACCGGCGACCGCGTCGCCCCGGTTCACCGGGATGCGGCCGAGCAGGGCCACCTCGCTGCGGTCCCGGCCGGCCAGCCGCAGCGCCTGACTGAGCACCGCGTCCACGCCGGCGGCCTGGGTACGGTCCACGACGACCACGTCGGCCGAGGCCGCGACCGCTGTCACGTCGAGCGTGCCCAGGTCAGCGACGATCACCGGCCGGCCCTGCACCGACGACGGCCCGTCGAGCGGCCCGGCGACCCGGTAGAACTCGCCCTCGTGCGCGATCGGCCGGATCAGCGTGTCGTCGGCGACCACGCCGGCCTGCTGGTCACCGAGCAGCGCCTTGTTGGGGAAGGATTCCCAGAGCTGGGTGAGCACCCGGGCGTACTCGGTCCAGCGCCGGGCCGGGTCGGTCGCGCCCGGGTCGGGGACGCTTGCCTCGCTCACCTCGTCGCCGCCGCCGGGCCGCAGCACGACCCCGGCGCGGCCGCCGGTCGCGCGGTCCAGCGACAGCAGGCGGCGGGCCGCGTTGTACGGCGCGTTCCCGGTGGTCGGCACGACCGGCAGGAAGCCGATGCCGGCGTGCAGCCCGGCCAGATAGGCGGCCACCACGGTCGGGTCGAGGGCACGCCCGGCCGGTGACTGGTCGGCGAGGCGGATCGCCGCGACACCGGCCTCGGCGGCGGCCGCCGCGATGTCGCCGGCGTCGGCGAGCGACGGCAGGCCGGGCCCTCCGACCCCGAGAGCGAGCTGGACGATCGTGCTCATGAGACCACCTCCGGTAGTGCGGGCAGGCCGAGACCGAGGTGGCCGCGCAGGGTGGCCGCGTCGTACTCGGTGCGGAACAGGCCGCGTCGTTGCAGCTCCGGCACGACGTGGTCGGCGAAGTCGTCGAATCCGGCCGGCAGCACGTCGGGCATCACGTTGAAGCCGTCCGCGGCTCCGGCGCGGTACCAGGTCTCGATGTCGTCGGCGATCTGCTCGGGTGTGCCGGTGACGATCCGGTGCCCGCCACCGCCGGAGAGCCGTTTCAGCAGCTGGCCGAGCGTCGGCTGGTCCCGGTCGATGATCTCCTTGACCACCCGGTAGAACGTCTGCGAACCACCGGCCTCGTCCGGGTCGACGAGCAGCTCGGCGGGGATCGGCTCGTCGTCGGAGAGGCCGTCGAGCGAGATGCCCAGCTGGCCGGCGAGGCGGCCTCGTGCGTACGCGTCCGGCAGCAGGTCGTCGAGGACCTCGCGGCGTTTGCGGGCCTCGGCCTCGGTGCTGCCGACGACGGTGGAGAGACCGGGCAGGACGACGATCTCGTCGGGCCGGCGGCCGAAGCCGGCGGCTCGTGCTCGCAACTCGCGGCGGAACGCCCGGGCGTGCTCCAGGTCCTGGTCGGCTGAGAAGATCACCTCGCCGACCTGGGCGGCCAGGCGTTTGCCGGCGCTGGAGCCGCCGGCCTGCACCACGACCGGGCGGCCCTGCGGTGAGGCCAGCTCGGTGCGGTTCGCCCAGGCGGCGACGACCTGCGCGGTGAAGCTCGCGGCCCGGCGATAGCGCCAGGAGTGCTCGGGTTCGCCGGCCCGGCCGAAGTTGCGGGCCGCGCTCGGGCCGGCCGTGGTCACCACGTTCCAGCCGAACCGGCCGCCGGAGACGTGATCCAGGTCGCCGAGCCGGCGAGCCAGCTCCACCGGGTCGTTGTAGGACGACGACAGGGTGCCGATCAGCCCGATCCGCTGCGTCTGGGCGGCGATCCGGGCCAGCACGGTTGTCGGCTCCAGGTTGTTGCCGGGGCGGTGCCGGACGCTGGGGTCCAGCACCGGGCCGTCGGCCAGGAAGACGGCGTCGAGCTTGGCCTGTTCGGCCTTCTTCGCGATCGCGGTGTAGTGCTCGATCGTGTACGCGCCGAGGCCGTCGATGCCGGGGAACCGCCACGAGCCGCCGAACACACCGGCGTTCAGGATGTTGACGTTGATGTGCAGCACGATGGCTCCTCAGACCCGCGCGACCCGGGCGCCCGGGATCGCGTCCAGCAACTGCCGGGTGTACTCGTGCCGGGGATCGGCGAAGACGCCGGCGACCGGGCCGGTCTCCAGCACGGCGCCGTCCTTCATCACCGTCACGTCGTCGGCGATCAGGCGGACCACGCCGAGGTCGTGGGTCACGAAGACGTAGCTGAGACCGAGTTCGGCCTGCAGGTCGACGAGCAGCTGCAGGATCTGGGCCTGCACCGACACGTCGAGCGCGCTGACCGCCTCGTCGAGCACCAGGATCCGTGGGTCGATCGCGAGCGCCCGGGCGATCGCGACCCGTTGCCGCTGCCCGCCGGAGAGCTGGCCGGGCAGCCGGTCGAGGTAGCTGTCGTTCAGGGCAACCGCGGCCAGCAGCTCGCTGACCCGGTCACCGGCGGGCAGGCCGAACGCTTTCAGCGGTTCGGCGATCAGCCTGCGTACGGTGAACCGCGGGTCCAGCGAGGTGAACGGGTTCTGGAAGACGAACTGCAGATCACGCCGGATCTCGCGCAACTGCCCGCGGCGCAGCCCGGTCAGTTCGGTGTCGCCGAGCCGCACTGTGCCGGCGTCGGCTGTGGTGAACCCGGCCAGGATGCTCGCCAGTGTCGACTTGCCGGCGCCGGACTCGCCGACGATCGCGTGCGTGGTGCCCTGCCGCACGGTCAGCCCGGCGTTGCCGAGTGCGGTCAACCGGGCCCGTCCGCGCAGGCGGTACGTCTTGGTGAGCCCGTCGGCGGTCAGCACCTCTGGCTGGGCTGCCGGCTCGGTAACCCGTACCCCTGCGGTGGGAAGAAGGCGTCCCGCGTGGCGGGAGGGGGCGGCGGCGAGCAACCGGCGGGTGTATTCGCTCTTCGCATCGCGAAGGATCTCGTCGACCGGACTCTGTTCGACGATGACGCCGTGTTGCATGACCAGGATGCGATCGGAGCGCTCCAGCGCGACGCCGAGATCGTGGGTGACCAGCAGAATGCCGATGCCGAGACGTTCGCGCAGGCTCACCAGATGGTCGAGGATGCGCTTCTGTACGGTGACGTCGAGGGCGCTCGTCGGCTCGTCCGCAACGATGATCTTCGGTTGGCCGGCCAGGGCGATGGCAATCAGGGCGCGCTGTTTCATGCCGCCGCTGAGCTCGTGCGGGTATTGATGGAAGACGCGTTCGGCGTCGGCGAGACCGGCGGTGCGCAGGCTCTCCAGAGCGGCTTCCAGGAAGTCCTTGCTCTTCGGGTGGTTGAGCCGGACCGCCTCGATGACCTGCGGGCCGATCTTCTTGACCGGGTTGAGCGAGGTGTTCGGGTCCTGCGGAATGAAGCCGACGTAATTGCCGCGGACCAGGGCCATCTTGCGGTCGTTCCAGCCGGTCACGTCGACGTCGGAGTACGCGATCGAGCCGGACCGGATCCGGGCCTCGGCCGGGAGCAGGCCGAGCGCGCCGTGTATCAGCGTGGTCTTGCCGGAGCCGGACTCGCCGACCAGCGAAACGAACTCGCCGGGCTCGACGTCGAGACTGGTCATTTTCACCGCCGACGTGTGGTGGTGCCCGGTGCGGTATTCGATGGACAGATCCTTGATGGACAGCAGAGGCTCGCTCATCGCCGGTGCTCCTTTCGGAACGACGTGCTGATCCGGTGGGTGGCGATCACGACGATCGCGAGGGCCAGGCCGGGCAGGATCGACGCCCACGGGTGGACCGCCACGTAATCGCGGCCCTCCGCCACCAGCAGGCCCCACTCGGGCTGTGGTGGTGGCGCGCCGTAACCGAGGAAGCCCAGCGAGGCGACGGCCAGCACGCCGGTGCCGATCTCCAGCGCGGCCAGGGCGATCACCGAGCTGAGCGAGTTCGGCACGACGTGGCGCAGCATGACGCCGAGCCGGCCGACGCCGAGCCCGTACGCGGCCTTCACGTAGTCCTGGTTGACCACGGTGAGCACCTGCGCCCGCATCACCCTGGCGAACGCGGCGATCGCCGAGATGCCGACCGCGAGGGCGATGTTGTTCGTCGAGTAGCCGAGGACGGAGACCACCACCATCGCCAGGAGCAGGCTCGGGATGGCCAGGAAGACGTCGACCACTCGCATGATCGCGGTGTCGGTGAAGCCGCCGGCGAATCCGGCGGTGAGACCAACCAGGGCGCCGATGCCAAACGCGATCATTACTGCCAGCAGGGTCGCTGTCAGGGTTGTTCGCGAGCCGTAAACGGTTCGGGCGAAGAGATCGCGGCCCAGGCGGTCGGTGCCGAACCAGTGTTCGGCGCTCGGCGGGGCGAAGCTGGCGGTGGGGTCGCCGGCGTAGGGGCTGTAGTCCGTGAAGAGGCTGGGAAAAATCGCCCATCCGATGACGGTGAGCACAATGATCCAGGACAGGACGAGGATGGGCTGCCAGGCCAGCTTTGTCGGAAATATCGGCTTTTTGAGGGTCAATGCGATAGCCGTCATCACACACCTGCCGTCAGGCTTGCCCGCAGCCGCGGGTCCAGCACCGGATAGATCAGGTCGACCGTCAGGTTGATCAGGGCGAAGGTGACCGCCACGAGCACCACGATCCCGGCGACCAGCGGGACGTCCAGGGTGTTGATCGCGGTCTGGGTCATCCGGCCGAGGCCCCGCCGGGCGAATACCGTCTCGGTGATGACCGAGCCGGCGATCAGGTTGCCGAACGTGACACCCGCGATGGTCAGCGCCGGCAGGCCGGCGTTGCGGAACACGTCGTGCACGATGATCCGGCCGCGGGTGGCGCCCTTGGCCCAGCTCGTCGTCACGTACCCGGCGCCGAACTCGGTCGCGAAACTGCGTACCAGCAGTTGCGCGATCGGTCCGGCCACCGGGACCGCGAGGGTGATCAGAGGCAGGATCAGACTCTGCACGCCGTTGTCGCCGAACGACGGGAACCAGCCCAGCTGGAACGAGAAGACCTGCAGGATCAGGATGCCGGACAGGAAGACCGGCACCGAGACCGCTCCGGACGGCAGCGCCTCGACCAGGTTGCGCAGCCACGGCCGCCGGGTCGCCGTGGCGACCAGCGCGATCGCGAAGGCGATCAGGGTCGCCAGGACGAGCGCCGCCGACGCCAGGATCAGCGTGCTCGGCAGCACGTCCAGGATCGCCGCGATGACCGGCCGGCCGGACTGCACCGAGTTGCCGAAGTCGCCGGTCAGCGCGTGGCCGAGCCGGTCCGCGTACTGGAGCAGAACGGGCTTGTTGAAGCCGTAGTTCTCAGCGACCTGTGCGCGGACCTCGGGCGGGATGCTGTTCAGCTCGGTGGGATCGAAGAGCAGGTCGACCGGATTGGCGGGCAGGACGAAGAGCAGGACGAACGTGACCGTGAACGCGGCCCAGACCACGAACACCGCCCGACCCACCTTCAGGGCCACGTAGCGGATCATTTCCCGTTGCTCTTCCAGGCGTCGACGAAGTGGTTACGGGACTGGGCGTCGAAGATGATGTCGTGCACGTAGTCCGCGTGCGCGATCACCTGTGACGGGTTGTAGATCGGGTTGGTGAGCGCGTACTTCTCGAGCAGCAGATCCTGGGCGACCTTGGCGTACTCGTTGCGCTTGGCCGGGTCGAGCGTGGTCTCCAGGTTGTCCAGCGCGGTGGTGACCTCGCTGACGTCGATGCCGGTGGAGGCGCCCTGTGCGAGGTAGCTGTTGTTGCCCAGGTTCGGGTTGTAGACCAGGTTCAGCGCGGCGGCGTCGTTGCGGGAACGGTTCGCGGCGGTGGCGTTGAAGTCAGTCTTCGCCTTGGCGATCAGAGCCGTGTAGTCCGGGATCGGCACCACGGTCAGCTGCAGGTCGATGCCGATCTTCGAAAGGTCCTGCTGCACCGACTCGTACGCCGGTTTGTTCGCCACCAGGTTGCTGATGCCGAGCAGCTTGACCACGAGACGCTTGCCGTCCTTCACCCGGATCCCGTCCGCGCCGGGCTTCCAGCCGGCGTCGTCGAGCAGCTTCGTGGCCGCGGCCGGGTCGTACTTCAGCACCGAGCCGCTGTAATCGGCGTAACCCTGCACCGACTTGTTCAGGATCGACGTGGCGATCGAGTACGAGTCGGTGAGCACCGTCTTCTCGACGGCCGACCGGTCCCAGCCCAGCTGAATGGCCTTGCGGACCGCGATGTCGTTGGTCGGGAAGAGCTGCGAGTTGAAGTTGAAGTAGATGGCGGTGCCGGAGACGCTCCGCGAGATGATGGTGAAGCCCTGATCCTTCAGCGGCTTCTCGTCGGTGGTCCCGACATCCAGAGTGGCGTCGATGGTGCCGGACGCGAGCGACCCGGTACGCACACTGGCCTCAGGAATCGTGTTGAAGACGACCTTGTCGAGGTACGCCTCGCCCTCGTGCTTGATCGACGGCGGCGCCCAGTTGTAGCCCTTGCGCTTCACCAGCACCGTCTTGACCTGCTCCTCCCACGACTCGTAGACGAACGGCCCGGTGCCGATCACCTTCGTCGGGTCGGTGCGCTCCTCGGCGCTGCGGGCCAGCGTGGACAGCGACAGGAAGCCGGGCTGCGCGTTCGCGGTGAAGGAGGACGCCTGCAGGAAGCTGGCGAGCGGCTTCGCGAATTTCACCACCGCGGTGTACGCGTCCGGGGTCTGCGTCTCGACGTATCCGGGCAGCAGGACCGCGCCGTTCGGGTTGATGCCGAGCTTGTCGTCGCCGTGCACGTACTGGTCGAAGTTCGCCTTCACGACGGCCGAGTCGAACGGCGTGCCATCGCTGAACGTGACGTCCTTGCGCAGGTGGAAGGTGAACTGCGTCAGGTCGGTGTTGTACTCCCAGGACTCGGCGAGCCACGGGGTGATCTCACCGGTGTCCGGGTCCTGCCAGGTCAGCTTGTCGGTGACGTTGTTGCCGATCAGCGACTCGGCGTAGTTGGTGCCGAGCTGCGGGTCGGGGCTGCGCTGGTAGTCGATCAGGGCGAACTGCAGGGTGCCGCCGCGTACCGGCTGGCCGTCGCCGGCGGCGGCTTCACCGGTGGATCCATCGCGGGTGACGGCGAATCCGATGCCGCCGGCGAGAAGAACGGCGAGAACGGCGACGCCGGCGACCCAGGGCCATCGCTTTCGGTGGGATTCAGAGTTTTCAATGGAACTTCGGAGGTCGGACATGGATCACTCCTGTGCTCGGAGGGGGCCCCGGTGCCGGGTTAAACTATATTCCCTATAGGGCCGGTAGGATTCAACTGTGACCTGAGACATAAGAGGGGAATCGATGGCGACTTTTGTCGACCGGATCGAGGAGTACGCCGGGCGGGTTCTGGAGCCGGCCGCGCTGAAGACCGACCAGATCGGAGTGCCGGCGCGGACCATCGACGACCTGGCACAACTCGGCGCGCTCAACCACCTGGCGCCCGCTGAGTACGGCGGCGCCGGGCTGGGCATCGCTGACGACCGCCGGGTCCACGAGATCATCGCGGGGGCCTGCTTCAACACGTGGCTCGTCTGGGCGCAGCACGCGCCGCTGGTCGGCCGGCTCGCCGCTGCTCATCCCGCTTTTTCTGCCGGCGCGCCCGCTTCTCCCGGCGCGGCTGCTTCTCCCAGCGCGGCTGCTTCTCCCAGCGCGGCTGCTTCTCCCAGCGGGGCGGCTTCTCCCGGGGCGCTTGTTGAGCGGGTGCTGCGCGGGCGGGTGCTGCTCGGCGCCGGGATCAGCGACGTGCGGCGGTTTCCCGATCACTACATCGCGGCGACCCGCACGCCGAAGGGCTGGGTTTTCGACGGGACGATCAGCTGGGTCAGCGGCTGGGGGCTCAACGAAGCGCTCACCGTGTCGGCTGTGGAGGCGAGCACGAACACGGTCGTGACCGCCCTCGTGCCGGTCAGTTCACGGACCCGGGGCGAACCGCTGCGACTCGGCGCGGTCAGCGGCAGCCGCACCGAACGGGTCCGGCTCGACGCGATCGACGTGCCCGAGGAGGACGTGCTCGGCACGCAGAGCATCGGCGCGTGGCGGCACGCCGACATCGGCACCGCCAGTGACGCGCGTCCGCACCATTTCGGGCTGGCTTTGCGCGTACTCAAGGAATTGAAGAGCGCGAGCGACCCACAGGCGCGAGCGGTGGCAGCAAGCTGGATCCCGCGGATCGCGCGCCTGCGCGCGGAGGCCTACAGCCTGGCCGACGAGGCTGCCGCGGCAGGTGGCGGGCCCTATCGCATCGATGAGCGGCTCGCTCTCAAGGTCGCGTCCGGCGAGGCGCTCGGCACGCTGACACGCGCTCTGCTCGCGGCGCGATCCGGGCACGGCATCTCCGGCGACGACACCGCGCAACTGCATGCGCGCAACGCGCTCTTCGCGCTCGTCCAAGGCCAGTCAGCAGCCGTCCGTTCCGCGCAGCTCGCCTTCTACGCAAACGCCCCCTCATGACCTCCCCCAGCGGCCGCTCCCCGCGCCGCGGCCGCGGCCGCGGCCGCCCGATCGGGCGGCCCACACAGGGCGGGGCGATGTTCCTAAAAAAGCGCTACACCCATTGCGGGTGTGGCTACACCCACAATGGGTGTAGCACTCTGTCCGATATACCGCCCGCCCCGCCCGCCCGCCCCGCACGCCCCGCCCGCACGCGCGCCCCGCCCGCCCCGCACGCCCCGCCCGCACGCGCGCCCCGCCCGCACGCCCCGCACGCCCCGCCCGCACGCGCGCCCCGCCCGCGCGCCCCGCCCGCACGCCGCACGCCGCACGCCGCACGCCGCACGCCGCACGCCGCACGCCGCGATCTTGGCAAGTTCTGCCCGGGGAGTGACCCGTCCTCGACAAGGTCTCGAAGGCCAGCGCCGACTGATGCGGATTTATCCGACTTGACGGGCAGGACGGCCGCTGGAGAGAGGCTTCCGCCAACCGACGGCGGGAACCATGACCCAAGGTCACGCCGGCGCTGGGCTGGTGTGTTGATTTCGGGTGCGCTTCGCGCCCAATGTCGACACGCAGCCCGTGAAGCGCCTGTTCGTGTCGACTTGAGGCTCGCATCGCACCCGAAATCAACACGCTGCGGCAGCGGTTCACCCGCGCGGCAGCGGTTGGCCGCCGGTGCCTCGGGTCTCGTCGGAGGTGGCTGTGAGTGACCAGTGCTTCGACCCCGCGGGACATTTGGCGAAAGCTCACAGGAAAGATCCGGGGTCGGTGAGCGGCTTGCCGATCACCTCGTCCGCGCGATAGCCGTAAATCCGCTCGGCGCCGGAATTCCACGACGTGACAATCCCGCCCAGATCGCAGGAAATCACCGCGTCGGACGACTGCTCCACGATCGCCGCGAGCATCTCCTGCTCAGAGGGCTGCCGCCTGCGGCGGCGATCGATGGTCCATCTGATCATGACACCGGCGGCCATGATTGTGTACGCCGAAAGCGACCCCACCAGCACGCCGGATGCCCGTGGAGAAAGCTTCATGGCCCGCGTGCCTTTCCCCGCCTGTGGATACCAGCAGCGTAATCCCGGCCACCGGGTCCGGCGCTTTCTTCGGGGAAGGCTGATTCGAACGCGATCTCCGGGGGTACGAGGATTACGTCCCGTTTCGCCGGATCGAGGAGTTCTGATGACTGCTGTCGCCAACCCGGCCACCATCGAGGAGTGCCTGCGCCTGGGCGCCGGTTTCTCGCAGGGTGACCGCAACTGGATCACCGAGCTGTTCAGCACGCTGGACAGCCGGCTCGCCGGATTCCACGCGGACGCCACGGATCTGGAGCTTTCGGTGAAAGAGCGCGGCGGGAAGGGCCAGCACGTCTCGCTGATCTGCCGGATCTCCGGGCGCGACGAGATCGTCACGACCTCGTCCGAGGAAGACCTGCACGCCGCCGTCATGGACGCCCGCGACGACCTGCGCCGCAAGCTCAACGACTCGAAGACCAAGCAGGAGCCGCGGCACAACCGCCACCTGCGCGAGGTCCCCACGCCGGACGTGGCCGACCTCGAGGTCTGATTCCCGCTAGCCGACGGGCCGCCGGACAGGGTTTGCTACGCACATGCTGTCCGAGCGGTCCGTCCCTGTGCCAGAAAAAACAGTTCCCGGGAGGGCTGTCGCGGCTGCTTCCGTGACGGTCGTCCTGTGGGCGTCCGCGTTCGTCGGGATCCGGGCCGCCGCCCCGTACTTCTCCCCCGGTTCGCTCGCGCTGGGCCGGTTGCTGACCGGTGCGCTGGTACTGCTGATCTTCCTGGTGCTGCGCCGGCAGGGCCTGCCGGCGCGCGCGGCCTGGCCCGGCATCGTGATCTCCGGAGTGCTCTGGTTCGGCCTTTACATGGTCGCGCTGAACTGGGGTGAGGAACTCGTCGACGCCGGCACCGCCGCACTCGTGGTCAACGTCGGCCCGGCCGTGATGGCGCTGCTCGCCGGGGTGTTCCTCGGCGAGGGTTTCCCGCCGAAACTGCTGGCCGGCATCGCGGTGAGCTTCGCCGGCACGGTGGTGGTCGGCCTGTCGATGTCCGGCGGCGGGCACTCCCCGGTGCTCGGGGTGCTGCTCTGCCTGGTCGCGGCCATCACGTACGCGGCCGGCGTGGTCGCCCAGAAACCGGCCCTGCGGCACGCGAGCGCGTTGCAGGCCACCACGTTCGGCGCGGTGATCGGCGCGGTGGCGTGCCTCCCGTTCGCCGGACAGCTGATCTCCGACGTACGCGCGGCGCCGCTCAGTGCCACCCTCAACGTGATCTACCTGGGCGTCTTCCCGACCGCGATCGCGTTCACCACATGGGCGTACGCGCTGGCCCGGACGACCGCCGGCAAGATGGGCTCGACGACCTACGCGGTCCCGGCCGTGGTGGTGCTGCTGTCCTGGCTGCTGCTCGGCGAGGTGCCCGGCTGGCTCACCCTCGCCGGAGGCGTTCTCTGCCTGGCCGGGGTGGCTGTGTCGCGCGGCACAACCTTCCGGAGGCGTCCGCCGGGCTGACCGTCCGCAAGCGCGGCATCACTAGGATGTTCAGGTGATCCTGGGCCGCCGAACGGAAATCAACGCGCTGGCGACCCTTCTCGACGGCGCGGCGACAGGCGACGGCGGCGCTCTGGTGCTGCGCGGCGAGGCCGGGATCGGCAAGTCGACGCTGCTCGAGCACGCCGCCGAACAGGCCGCCGGCCGGGGCCTGCGGGTGCTCGGCACCGCCGGGGTCCAGGCCGAGGTGCACATTCCGTACGCGAGCCTGCATCGTCTGCTGCGCGCCGCGCCGGACGTGGCCGGAGCGGCCGTGGAGATCCTCGGATCACCGGACACGCTGCCGTTCCGTGCCGCGGCCGCGCTGCTCGACGTGCTTGCCGCCGACGACACCCCGGTGCTGATCACGGTCGAGGACCTTCAGTGGCTGGAC
Organism: Actinoplanes sp. CA-015351; assembly: GCF_050955685.1. Classification (NCBI taxonomy): domain Bacteria; kingdom Bacillati; phylum Actinomycetota; class Actinomycetes; order Micromonosporales; family Micromonosporaceae; genus Actinoplanes; species Actinoplanes sp. CA-015351. The sequence goes on along the minus strand of NZ_CP192102.1, from coordinate 2,456,943 downwards.
GAGGCCAGCTGGGAGGCTCTGGCGTTCGTCGCGCGGCGCTTGCGCGCCGACCGCGCGGTAATGCTTCTCACCGCCCGCGACGGCCGCGACGTCAACCGCCGGCTTTCCGGTGCGGGACTTCCCGAGGTACGCCTGGAAGCGCTGACCAGGGACGACTCAGCAGCCCTGCTGGAGAGGGCAGCGCCGGGGCTGGCCGATCGCCTGGCGACGCAGGTGCTGCTGGCCGCCCGGGGCAACCCGCTCGGCCTGGTGGAACTGGGTGAGGCGGCGCTGCGTTCCGGCAGCGTGGCGATCCTGCCGAGCCGGCTGCCGCTGAGCGAACGGCTGGAGCGCACGTTCTCCGGCCTGGTCGCCGAGATGCCACCGGTGACCCGTTCGCTGCTACTGGTGGCCGCCCTGGACGACGGCGACGACCTGGACGAGATCGTGCGCGCGTGCCGCCTGGTGGAACCGCGAGCGGTCCGCCACGAGGACATCGACCCGGCGCTGGCCACCCGGCTCGTGCACGTCGACGAGCAGGGCCGGGTGGAGTTCCGGCATCCGTTGCTGCGGTCCGCGCTCTATCACTCGGCGACCGCGATGCAGCGGCGGCGGGCGCACGCGGCCCTGGCCGAAGCGCTCGCCACGAATCCGGAACGCAGCGTCTGGCACCAGGCCGCCGCCGCGGACGCCCCCGACGAGTCGCTGGCGCGGCAGCTGACCGAGACCGCTTCGCAGGCGAGGCACCGGCAGGCCGCCGGCATCGCGATGATGGCGTTCGAGCAGGCCGCGCGGCTCAGTGAGGATCCCGCCGCCCGTGGCCACCGCCTGCTGTCCGCCGCGGACATGGCCTCCGAACAGGGCGACAACGTGGCTGTCGGCCGCTTGATCGGTGAGATCCGGGCGCACGAGCTCAGCCGGGGTGATCGCGCCGTCTACGACCTACGCCTGGAGACCTATCACGGCACCCGCTTCACCGGCACCGAGTGGCTGACCAGTTTCGCGGACGCACTCGACACACTCACGGCGGCCGGCGAGGTGACCCGGGCCGTACAACTGCTCGACACCATCGCCCTGCGCGCCCACTTCTCCGAAGGCGAGCCGGCCGCCGTCCAGCGGCTGGCCGTGGCGATCGAGCAGCTGATGGACATCTCACCGGACCAGCAGCTGCCCGGCTTCCTGGGGCTGATCGCACCGATCACCCACGGTGAGCTGGCCCGGCGACGAATCGGTGAACTGCTGATCGCCGGTGGCGCCGATCCCTATGCCGCCTATCAGCTCGGGCTCGGCGCGTCCGCGATCGGCGACGCACCGATGGCGTGTGAGCTGCATGCCGTCGCCGCTGTCGGCTGCCGGGCACAGGGCCGGCTCGGCGTGCTCTACCGGGCGCTGATCTGCCACGCGATGCCCGCGGTGCACGCCGGGGACGTGCGTACCGCGCTGGCGCTGCTCCCCGAGGGTGAGGCGCTGGCCCGGGAGATCGGTGAGCCGAACTGGCTGCCGGCCGCCTGGACCGCGGCCGGGACCGCGGAGGCGCTGCGCGGCAACGTGACCGCCGCCGAGGAACGTGCCGCCGCCACCGAGGCTGTGCTGCTGCCGTACGGGCGTAACCCGCTGCTCGCCGGAGTGCATCAGATCCGGGGCATCGCGGCGCTCGGCGCGGGACGGCCGGACGAGGCGTTCCGCGAGTTGAGCCGGGTCTTCGATCCGGCCGATCACTCGTACCACCTGCACACCGGGTTCTACCTGGTGGCGCACCTGGCCGAGGCGGCGGCCGGCAGTGGCTCGCTCGCGCAGCTGCGGCGGCTGGTCGAGCGGCTGTCCCCGATCGGCGAGCAGTCCCAGGCGCCGGCGCTGCTGGCCGGTCTCGGGTACGCGCGGGCGGTGCTGGAGGACAGCGCCGAGGGCTGGGAGAAAGCGGTCGGCGAGGACCTGCCGGGCTGGCCGTTCGAGCAGGCGCGCCGCCGGCACGCGTACGGGTCCTGGCTGCGCCGCCGCCGTAAGCCGGCCGAGTCACGGCCGTTGCTGCGGGCCGCGGCCACCACGTTCGACGCGCTCGGTGCCACGGCCTGGGCCGAGCGGTCCCGGGCCGAGCTGCGCGCCTCCGGCGAGTCGTTGCGCAAACCCGCCGAGACCGCCGCCGAACTCACTCCTCAGGAGACGCAGATCGCCCGGCTGGCAGCCGTCGGGCTGAGCAACCGGGACATCGCGGAACGGCTGTTCCTGTCGCCGCGCACGGTCACCACGCATCTCTCCCGGGTCTACCCGAAACTGGGCATCACGTCGCGCAGCGAACTGGCCCGGGCGCTGCGGATTACATAGTTCTACGTACGCGAGCAGCGGGCACCGGCTCGTAGGTTCGGTGCATGCCTTTAGGTGATCGCCTTCGCGAGCTTCGGCGGGGCGCCGGGCTGACGATGGAGCAGCTGTCCGAGTCGGCCGGGGTCAGTGTGCGTGCCATCAGCGACATGGAGCGCGGTCATATCCGGGCGCCTCAGCCGCGTACCCTCGCCGCGCTCGCCGAAGCGCTCAGGGTGACCGGCGCGGAGCGGGCGCGGCTGGAGGAGGACGCCCGGGCGTTGCGGATGCACACCGCCGGGGAACGGCCTCGCCTCTGCGAGCCGCCGCGGCCGGTCGCCGACTTCGTGGGCCGCGCCGCCGAGCTCGACCTGGTCCGGCAGGCTGCCACGGCCGGTACGCGCACCGACCCGGTGCCGGTCGTCGTGGTGCACGGGCAACCGGGCATCGGCAAGACCGCGTTCGCCGTCCGGGTCACCGAGATGCTGCGCGAGCAGTTCCCGGACGGCTGCCTCTACGTGGACCTGCGCGGTGTCGACGAGGACCCGCCGACCGCCGGCGAGGCCGCGACCAAGCTGCTCAAGGCCCTGGAGGTGAACCCACGCCGGATCGGCTCCACCGACGACGAGCGGTGCAGCCAGCTACGGGCGACCCTGCGCGACCGGCGATGCCTGCTGGTGCTCGACAACGCGGCGGACGAGGCTCAGGTACGCCCGCTGCTGCCCGGTGCGGGCGCCGGGCTGGTCGTGGTGACCAGCCGGCGGCTGCTCGGCGGCCTGGAGGGGGTGCTGCGCACCGCGCTGGCCCCGCTCGACCTGGCCGAGTCGGCCGCGCTGCTGCGGGCGATCGCCGGGCAGGCGGGCGACCCGGCGTCGGCCGGTGACGTCGACGCGGTGTCCCGGCTCTGCGGTCATCTGCCGCTCGCCCTGCGGATCGCCGGCACCCGGCTGGCGAACCGGCCGGGATGGACGGTCGGCACCCTGGTGGCGCGGCTCGCCGACGCCGACCGGCGCCTCGCGAACCTGCACACCGGCGACACCGGGGTGGCGGCCGCGTTCGCGCTGTCGCACGCGCAGCTCTCCGGCGAGGGGCGGGCGCTGTTCCGGCGGCTCGCGCACGTGCCCGGCGCCGATTTCGCGGCGCCGCTGGCCGCGGTGCTGACCGGATCGGACCCGGACGACGCGTCGGACCGTCTCGACGAGCTGGTCGAGCTGGGGCTGCTCCAGCACGAGGGTTCCGATCGTTACCGGTTCCACGACCTGATCCGCCTCTTCGCCACCGAACGGCTGCGGGCCGAGGAGCCGGCCGGTTCGCGGGCGGCTACGCGTACCCGGATGGTCCGCTGGCTGCTGGAGACCACGATCGTGGCCGGCCGCTGGTTCGAGCCCGGGTACGGAGCATTGCCGGACGGCTGGAGCGGTTCGGTGCCGCTCGCCACCCTGGAAGAGGCGGGCGGCTGGCTGCAGGCCGAGGCCGCGAACTGGCTGGGCGCGCTGCGGCTGGTGACCGAGGATCACCTCGTGGTGGACGTGGCCGAGGCCCTGCACTGGTTCTCCGACACGATGGTCACCTGGCCCGGCTGGTACGAGGTCTACGGCCGGTCCCGGGACGCCGCGGCCCGGCTGCCCGACCGGCAGCTCGCGGTGGTCCACCTCAACTACTTCTCCTGGGCGGCCACCGCCTGTGTCCGCCGGCTCGACGAGGGTTTACGGGCGGCTCTTGACGCGCGCCGGCTCGCCGTGCAGATCGGTGACATCAAGGAGGAGGCGTGGGCGCTGCAGTACGCGGCCATGGCCTGGCGGTTCAGCGACCGTTTCGAGGAGGCGCTGGAGGCGTACCGGCAGGCCCAGCGGCTCGCCGACCGGGTCGGTGACCACGACGGTTACATCCAGCTGTTCCAGGGCGTCGGGCTGACGCTGCTGGCGCTGGGCCGGCACGCCGAAGCGCTCGCCGAGTTCCGGTCGACGCTGCGGGAGGTCTCGGTACGCCCGGTGTCACCCCGCCCCGCGCTGAACGCCACCCTCGTCGCCCGGACGTCAGCCGCGCAGGCCCTCGTCGAGATGGGCCGCTGGGAGGAGGCGGTCGCCGAGGCTGACCTGGCGATGCCCTTCGCTGTCGCGTACGGCGAACCGGGCGCCCTCGGCAACGTGCACCTCGCGCTCGGCATGGCACGAGCCGGGATGGGCGCCGCCACCGAAGCCCGCAACGACCTGAAGCGGGCGCTGGTGCTGTTCCAGAGCGTGGCCGAGGACCGGGTCAGCCGCAAGGTGCGGTCCGCGCTCGCCGCGCTGAACAGCTGAAACGAAGTTCTGCCGGTCGTCCTGCATGGCCTGTCGCGGGCGGTGTTGGTTGGCTCGGAGTGCGGCCAGTCAGGTCGTACCCATGAAAGGCCTTTGATCTTTATGTCTTCTCCCGTTTCCCGCAGAGTTGTCCTCGGCACCGCGGCCGCGGTGGCCGCCGGCGCCGCGGCCGCCGCCACCGGCACGCCCGCCGCGGCTCAGACTGCCGCGACTCAGGCTGCCGGTCTTCATGGCAAAGGTCCGAAGCCGACGATCGTCCTGGTGCACGGCGCGTTCGCGGACGCCGCCGGATGGTCCGATGTGATCAAGCGGCTGACCGGCGATGGCTACACGGTGTTCGCGCCGGCCAACCCGCTGCGTGGCGTCGCCTCCGACGCGGCATACATCGCGTCGTTCCTCGCCACGATCACCGGGCCGATCGTGCTGGTCGGGCACTCGTACGGCGGCTTCGTGATCACCAACGCGGCAACCGGCAACCCGAACGTGAAGGCGCTGGTCTACATCGCGGCGTTCGCGCCGGCCGCCGGTGAGGACGTGGGCCACCTGACCGCCCAGTTCGACGGTAGCCTGCTCGATCCGGCCACCTCGATCGACTTCCGGAAGTGGGACGGCGGGTACGACGGATACGTCAAGAAGGACGTGTTCCGCACCATCTTCGCCGGTGACCTGCCGCGTTCCACGACCGACGTGCTGTGGGCGACCCAGCGGCCCGGCGACGCCTCCACCCTGCAGTCGCCGTCCGGCGCGCCCGCGTGGACGACGATCCCGTCGTTCTTCCTGGTCGCCAAGGAGGACAACCTGATCCCGCCGGCCCTGCAGCGGTTCATGGCCAAGCGCGCCGGCTCGTACACCGTCGAGGTGAAGGCGTCGCACGTCGCGATGATCTCCCAGCCCCGTGCCGCCGCCGACCTGATCAAGAAGGCCGCCCGATGAGCTTCGTGACCACCCCCGACGGTACGGACATCTTCTACAAGGACTGGGGTGCGGGCCGGCCGGTAGTGCTCAGCCACGGCTGGCCGCTCAACTCGGACAGCTGGGAGGCACAGCAGCTCTTCCTCGCCGACAACGGGTACCGGGTCATCGCGCACGACCGGCGCGGGCACGGCCGTTCCACGCAGACCTGGCACGGCAACGAGATGGACACGTACGCGGACGACCTTTCGTCTCTGCTGGAGTCTCTTGATCTTCGAGAGGTCACTCTGGTCGGCTTCTCCACCGGCGGCGGCGAGATCAGCCGGTACATCGGCCGGCACGGCACCTCTCGGGTCGCGCAGGCCGTGCTCGTCTCGGCGGTGCCACCGCTGATGGTGCTCCGCGACGACAACCCGGGCGGGGTGCCGCTGTCCGTTTTCGACGGCATCCGGGCCGGGTCGCTCGCCGATCGGTCGCAGCTTTACAAGGACCTCGCCGACGGGCCGTTCTTCGGCAACAACCGGGAGGGTGCCTCGGTCGCGCAGGGCATCCGGGACGCCTTCTGGCTGCAGTCGATGGCGGCCGGGCACCGCAACGCGTACGAGTCGATCGCCGCGTTCTCGGCCACTGATTTCCGTGACGACCTCGCTGCTTTTGATGTGCCGACTCTGGTGATCCACGGTGACGATGACCAGGTCGTGCCGTTCGAGGTGGGCGGCAAGGCGTCGGCGGCGCTGGTCAAGGGCTCTGACTTGATCGTTTATCCGGGCGCGCCGCATGGCATCACCGACACCCACAAGGAGCAGCTCGGCAACGACCTGCTCACCTTCCTGAACGGATACGCCGCATGAGCACGATCGTTCTGATCCACGGGTTGTGGGTCACGCCCCGTAGCTGGGAGCAGTGGATCCCTTATCTGCGGGCTCAGGGGCACACGGTGCTGGCGCCGGCGTACCCCGGTTTTGAGGTCGAGGTGGAGGCGCTGCGGGCTGATCCGTCGGTGATCGCTTCGCTGACGGTGCCGGAGACGGTGGCGCACCTTGAATCCGTTTTATCGGATTTACCGGAGAAACCAATTCTTATCGGGCATTCCTTCGGGGGTACCCTCACCCAGCTGCTGCTCGACCGGGGGCACGGCGCCGCGGGTGTGGTCATCGACTCGGCGCCGACGGAAGGCATCCGGGTCACCCCGCCGTCGCAGCTCAAGTCACTCTTCCCGATCCTGAACAACCCGGCGAAGCGACACGAGGCGGCCGGCTTCACCGCCGAGCAGTTCCACTACGCGTTCACCAACACGCTGGGTGAGGACGCGGCGCTGGAAGCGTACGAACGCTACGCGATCCCGGCGCCGGGCAGCTGGGTCTGGGCCTACGGCCTGATCGCCAACTTCAAGCCGGGCAAGCAGGAGACCTGGGTCGATTACCACAACGCCGCCCGGGCCCCGCTGCTGTTCATCGGCGGCGGCAAGGACCACATCATGCCGCCGTCGGTGAACAAGTCGAACGCCAGCCACTACAAGGCGCCGGGCACGATCACCGAGTACCACGAGTTCCCGGACCGCTCACACTGGACCTGCGCCGAGCCGGGCTGGGAAGCGGTCGCCGATTACGCCGTCGAATGGGCGCTCAAGCACGCGTGACCTGCGAGGGTGGCGCCTCCGGGCGCCACCTGAGTTTCTGCGAAGATCCTCATGGGTACGCTCCCAACAACGTCACCCGGGAGGATCCGCACCGTGATCGCGCTGCTGCTCGACATCGCCAACATTCTGGGCGGGCTGCTGCTCGCGGTGCCGCTGTTCCGGGGCCTGCCAAACGTCGGCAACCCGATCGGCCGGTTCACCGACAAGATCGCACCGTGGGCATGGCTGGTCGGGCTCCTGGCCCTGATCACCGGCGGCTATTACCTGATCGTGCACTTGTTCTCCGGCCCGCACGTCTTCCACTTCGAGGTGGTCGGCATCGCGGTCGGCGTGATCCTGCTCTGGGACCGCCTGACCGGCCGCCAGGCGCTGACCGCCGGCGGCGAGAACCCGTCCGGACAGGGTGTCCTGTCCGGCCGGGCTCTGCTGCTCGCCATTTTCGGAGTGATCGCGATCATCGTCGGCCTGCAGGGCCTGTTCACTCCGAACTAGCGTTTATCCTGGGTTGTCGGAGCTGCGCGTGAGGCGTTGGTCCTCCCGGCGCAGGCTGCGTGCGGCGTCTTCCCGGGATGAGCGGTAACGGGTGGTGCGCTGCTTGGGGTTCCGGTTGTACCCGGGCACGAAGAACGCGGTCACGTCCTGCCAGTGCTGCATGATCTTGCTCCTGTCGCGAGCTGCTGCGGTCAGCGCTCACGCTTCCCGAAGCATCCAAGACTGGCGATGCATTTTCCCGCAATGAGAGACCGCTGGCGATGCATGGGGCCTGTGGCACTGGCCCGGCGGGCGCTTCGCCAGCGGCGTTTCTCTGGCGGTGACCGGCGCGCATGGTCCGGGCTTTACCACGCCGGGATGCTCGCACTCCGTGACGACGCGGCGATGCCCCAGCCGCAGGGGGATCGGCTGGGGCATCGCTGGTCGTGCAGGGGGTCAGTGGCTTCAGTAGCCGAAGTCCTGGGTGTAGTAGGGGGTGCCGTTGGCGGAGTAGACGGCGCCGACGCCGACGGTCTTGGACTTGCAGTTGACGATGTTGGTGCGGTGGCCGGGGCTCTTCATCCAGCCGTTGACGACCTGGGCGGCGGTGCGGTATCCGTAGGCGACGTTCTCGGCGGACGGGCTGGTGTAGCCGGCGGCCTTGGCGCGGGCCACGAAGTTCGAGTTGCCACGGCCGGTGTGCGAGAACTTCCCGGTCTGGGCCATGAAGGCGCTGTGGCCGCGGGCGGCGACGGTCAGCTTGGCGTCGACCTTCAGCGCGGCACAGCCGTTCGAAACCCGCTGAATGTTGATCAGGCGGTTGATCTCGTTCTGCAGGACGGTCTCGCTGGTCTTCGCCGGCGCCGCCTGGGCGGGACTGACAGACATCGTGGCGAGGCCGAGGGCGGCCGGGGCGATGAGAGCAGCGGCCAGGGCGAAGCGGCGAAGAGCGTTGCGCAAGAGGTCCCTTTCGGCAGGTCAATGTTGCTTGCGCTGTTCTCTTCGGCCCTGCCCGAGCCCGCTGGATCACCGAGCTGGTGCGTGTCGGTCACCGTCGGGTTGCCGACGGAGCCGTGAAGGGTTGGACGAATCGGCCCGCTTCAACATCGGCGGCGGGAACGCGCCGACCGTGACCGACTACCTGCGGCCCGGCGGCGCGGTGCCCGGATTCTGGCGGGCGCCGCAGCAGTACGGCCCACCGACAAGAACTGGTGGAACCCCGGCGACCCGGCCCATTGGACCTTCGACGCCGACCCGAACCAGCGCTGGTGGGTCGACCAGATCAAGGACAGGGTCACGCGATGGGAGGCGTTCAGCAATTCGCCGCCGTGGTTCCACCTCCTGATCAGTGGCGTCTCGTCATCGGCTACGAGCCACGTCAGCGCCGGTTCCGCGTACCGTCTCCAAGGGGTGCAAAGCGGCCGCAGCCTCGTGCCGGCCGGCGGCAAAGCCGCCATCCGGACCACCGATGGTTCGTCGATCGAGCAGCGCTGGACGTTCGCAGCGATCGGAAACGGTCTGAGCAGCCAGGAGCGCTACGTCATCAGCAATGCCGCGACCGGGCAGCGGCTGGCGGTGCGCAACGGCGTGGTGGTGGTCGAGGCCCCAGGCAGTAGGGACGATGGGGCGTTGTGGACGCTGTCGACTACCGGCGACGGCACCTACACGCTGATCAATGTGGCGGCGCGGCGGCTGCTCGACGTGCCGGGCGAGGCGACCGCCGATGGCACGACTGTCGCGCTGTGGCAGCCGACCTCGGGCGGCAATCAACGATGGGCAGTGATCACCGCGACAACCCGGTGAAACTTTACCGACTGGTCGGTACAGTACCGGCATGAGTCAGACGGTCACGGTCAAGAACCGCCGCTGGGCGGCCCTCGGGGTGCTGTCCGCGGCGGTCCTGCTCCTCTCGATCGACGGGACGGTGCTCGCGCTCGCGGTGCCGTCCCTGACCGAGAGCCTGTCCCCCACCGCTGAGCAGGTCATCTGGATCGGCGACATCTACTCGCTCGCCCTGGCCGGCCTGCTCGCGCTGATGGGCAACCTCGCTGACCGGATCGGCCGCAAGCGCATCCTGCTGGCCGGCTCGGTGCTGTTCGGCGCGGTCTCGCTGCTCGCCGCGTTCGCCACCAGCGCGGAAGAGCTGATCATCGCCCGCCTGCTGCTCGGCGTCGCCGGCGCCACGCTGATGCCGTCGACGCTCTCGCTGATCCGCAACATCTTCCCGGACGACGCCGAACGCACCCGGGCCATCGCCGTCTGGTCGGCCGCGTTCGGCGCCGGCTCGGCGGCCGGGCCGATGGTCGGCGGATTTCTGCTCGAACACTTCTGGTGGGGCTCGGTCTTCCTGATCAACGTGCCGGTCATGGTGGTCCTGGTCGTCTCCGGGATCTTTCTGCTCCCCGAGTCGCGCGACCCGAATCCCGGCCGTTTCGACTGGCCGTCGGCGTTCCTGTCGATGCTCGCGGTGGTGCCGATCGTCTTCGCGATCACCCACCTTTCCGCATGGCCGCTCGCAGCGGTCGGCCTGCTGGCCGGCTGGCTCTTCGTACGCCGCCAGCGCCGCCTTCCCAACCCGATGCTCGACGTCGACCTGTTCCGCAGCCCGGCCTTCTCCGGCGCGGTCGCCGCCAACGTCATCTCCATCTTCGGCCTGGTCGGACTGCTCTTCTTCTTTTCGCAGTACCTCCAGTTCGCCCGCGGCTTCACTCCTCTGCAAGCCGGCCTCGCCGAACTACCCGCCACCATCGCATCGATGGTCGTGGTGGCCCTCGTCGGCATCGCCATCACCCGCCTGGGTCGCGGCCGCGCCATCGCCGCCTCACTCGCCGTCGCTGCCGCGGGTCTCGCTCTCGTCGCGCCTGCGGCGAGCCAGCCTTGGTACGGGTGGTTAGCGCTCTGTCTTGTTCCGGTCGGCCTCGGGGTCGGCCTGTCGATGACCCTGGCCGGCGACGCGATCATCTCGGCCGCGCCGCCCCGGAAAGCGGGCTCCGTGTCAGCGGTGACCGAGACGGCGAACGAGCTCGGCGTCGTGCTCGGCATCGCGGTGCTGGGTTCGCTGCTGACCTCGGTGTACCGGTCGACGCTGGGATTGCCCTCGTCAGCGGCGGCCTCGGACTCGCTCGGCTCGGCGCTGCGGGTACTGGACCCGGTACGCGACGCGACACTGATCCAATCCGCGAAGGACGCCTTTCTGTACGCGATGCAGGCGACGTCACTGGTAGCGGCCGGCCTGATGTTCGTGGCGGCCGTGGTCGCGTGGCGGTTGATCCCGTCCCGTTAGGCTCACTTTTCCGGCCTGGTATGAAGTTGGGACAAATGGGACGAACTGCTGGTAGATCACCCGAGGACACCCGGCGTGCGCTGCTGGAGTCAGCGGGCGAAGTTGTCCGCACGCGCGGCCTCAACGCCTCGCTGGACGACATCGCCCGCCACGCCGGCGTGTCCAAGGGTGGCCTGATCTACCACTTCGCCAGCAAGGAAGAGCTGCTGCTGGAACTGGCCCGAAGCCTGCTGGCCGCCTTCCACGCCGACATCGAGAGCCGCCTGGACCCCGCCGACGTGTCTCCCGGCCGGTTCACCAGGGCATACATTCGTGCCCTGCTCGCGCCGCCGTCCGACGAGGCGGCGCTGCGGCGCTCGATCGCACTGATCAGTCAGCTGTCCACGGTCCCGGCCGTGGCGTCCCTGGTCGACGCCGACACGGCGGCGCTGACCGCCGAGCTGGAGGCGGACGGCCTCCCCCTCGACGTGATGACCCTGGTGACCTCAGCGGCAGACGGGGTGAGCAGCGCGCCGCTGTGGGGCAGTTCGGTCCACGGCCCGGAATACCGCGAGCTGGAGAAGCGCCTGATCCAACTGACCCACCAGCCGTCCTTGTGGCAGTCCCTCCCCTGGTCCCCCTGAAACCCCCACCCACCAGCTGAACACCACTGCCCCCAGCTGTCGTCCACGGCGGCCGCAGCGTTAAGCCGGTCGGAAGCGGCTGCACACCACGGCCCCCGGCTCAACGTCACGGCCCCCGGCTGTCACCTGCGGCGGCCGCAGCGTTCAGCCGGATTTCTGGCAACCCGACGGTGACCGACACGCACCAGCTCGGTGATCCAGCGGGCTCGGGCAGGGCCGAAGAGAACAGCGCAAGCAACATTGACCTGCCGAAAGGGACCTCTTGCGCAACGCTCTTCGCCGCTTCGCCCTGGCCGCTGCCCTCATCGCCCCGGCCGCCCTCGGCCTCGCCACGATGTCTGTCAGCCCCGCCCAGGCGGCGCCGGCGAAGACCAGCGAGACCGTCCTGCAGAACGAGATCAACCGCCTCATCAACATTCAGCGGGTTTCGAACGGCTGTGCCGCGCTCAAGGTCGACGCCAAGCTCACCGTCGCCGCCCGCGGCCACAGCGCCTTCATGGCCCAGACCGGCACCTTCTCGCACACCGGCCGCGGCAACTCCAACTTCGTCGCCCGCGCCAAGGCCGCCGGCTACACCAGCCCGTCCGCCGAGAACGTCGCCTACGGATACCGCACCGCCGCCCAGGTCGTCAACGGCTGGATGAAGAGCCCAGGCCACCGCACCAACATCGTCAACTGCAAGTCCAAGACCGTCGGCGTCGGCGCCGTCTACTCCGCCAACGGCACCCCCTACTACACCCAGGACTTCGGTTACTGAGGAACCAAGACCCGCGATGCCCCAGCCGATCCCCCTGCGGCTGGGGCATCGCCGCATCCCTCCAACACCCCGCCCCGCGCCGATCTTGGGCGGTTCGGCCGCCCCTCGACCACAAACCCACCCGGTTCACGCCAAGCCGAGCCCGCAGCACCGGCGGTCAGCCACCGCCGAGCGAGCGAAGCACCGAAGCATGTTGATTTAGGGCACAATCCGCACCTCAACTCAACACGGACAGCCAATTAGCGGTGTGCGTGTCGACTTTGGGCGCCAAGCGCGAAGCCCGAGGCCCGAGGCCCGAAGCCGGAGGCCCGAAGCCGGAGGCCCGAAGCCCGGAGCCCGAAGCCCGGAGCCCGAAGCGCAGAGCCCAAAACCACACACGCCCGCCGACCGGCCCTGGACCCCCTAGTCGAGCAACGGCTCCCACGTCACGCTCTTCCAGGCGTTCCGCAAGAGCGCGCTCAACTCCTCGGACCCCGGGAAGGCCACGTCGTCGACAGACGTGATCGGCTGGCCCGGATAGTGCGAGTTCGTCGTGGCCGCTCCCCGCAGGCCCGCCAGATCGCCGGCCAGCACCGGACGGCTGACCGACGAAATGCCGAGCGCTTCGAGCCGCGACCGCAGCACCTGCATGGTGATCCCCTCCAGCATCGGCGCCTCGGGCCAGACCACGGCCTCGCCGTCGAAGAACACCGCGTTCCAGACCGAGCCCTCCAGCACCAGACCGCCGTCACCAAGAAAAAGCACGTCGTCGAAACCGGCGGCCCGCGCGGCCAGGGTGTGGTAGGTCAGCCCCATCGTCGCCATGTGCTTCACGTGCGGGAGCTCCCGCCGGTAAGCCACCGAACGCACCCGCAACGGCGGACGGTCATCGTCGGGAACCGGATCGGAAACGGACACCATCACGTCCGTACCCTCGAAGTCCTTGTGTGGCAGAACCGCGACGCGCACGGAGGCGTCTCGTCTGCCGGAGAGAGCGTGGCCGATCAGCGACGGCACCGCTGCGGAATCGAAAGCCGCGGAGGGAAACAACGCCGCCGACCCGTCGCGCAGCCGGGCAAGGTGCAGCGAGAGCCCGGCGACCGCGCCGTCGCGGACCTGCATCGAGGTGTAGTGGCCATAGTTCCAGGTAGCGGCCCTGTGCACGACCTCGATGCCGGCAGACGAGCCGTTGATCTCCACAAGCGTCACCGTGTCATCCTGGCACTTCTGGGTAAAGACACTGGTCATGGCTCTCCCGATCGAGGACTACGCGATCATCGCGGACACACAGACGTCAGCCCTGGTCGGCCGGAACGGGTCGATCGACTGGCTGTGCGTGCCGAGATTCGACTCGGGCGCCATCTTCGCGGCGCTGCTCGGCGACGAGGAGAACGGGCACTGGACGATCGCGCCGGAAGGCGAGTCGACCGCGAGAAGACGCTACCGCGACGAGACCCTCGTGCTGGAGACGGAGTTCGAGACACCGACCGGTCTGGTGCGCCTCATCGACTTCATGCCACCCCGCACCGAGTCGCCCTCCGTGATCCGGCTCGTCGAGGGCGTCCGCGGCGAAGTCGACATGAGCATGGTCCTGCGCCTGCGCTTCGATTACGGCCACGTGATCCCGTGGGTCTACAAGGAGCAGAACGACCTGGTGGCGGTCGCCGGCCCGGACGCGGTCTGGCTGAGCACCCCGGTGGAGACCCGCGGGGAGAACCTCGCCACCCACGCGAACTTCACGGTACGCGCGGGCGACACCATCCCCTTCACCCTGACCTGGCGCCCGTCGCACCTGACCGCGCCGGAGCCGACCGATCCGGTTCACCAGCTCGGCGTGACCGAGGGCTACTGGCGCGGCTGGATCTCCGCGTGCACGTACGAGGGCGAGTGGCGCGACGCCGTCGTACGCTCGCTGTTGACTTTGAAAGCTCTCACGTACGCACCCACCGGTGGCATCGTGGCGGCCGCGACCACGAGCCTGCCGGAGAAACTCGGCGGGGTGCGCAACTGGGACTACCGGTTCTGCTGGCTGCGCGACGCCACGATCACGCTGCAATCGCTGCTGTTCTCCGGTTTCCAGAGCGAGGCCACGGCCTGGCGCAAATGGCTGCTGCGCGCCATCGCCGGCAACCCCTCAGAACTGCAGATCATGTACGGGGTAGCCGGCGAGCGCCGCCTCGACGAGTACACGGCGGACTGGCTGACCGGTTACGACGGCAACCCGGTCCGGATCGGCAACGCGGCGGCCGAGCAGTTCCAGCTGGACGTCTACGGCGAGGTGATGGACGCCCTGCACCAGGGCCGGCGAGCCGGGTTGAAGGCGGACGACCCGGCCTGGGGGCTGCAGGTGAAGCTGATGGAGTTCGTCGAGGAGCACTGGATGGACCCGGATGAGGGCATCTGGGAGGTCCGCGGCGGCTCGAAGCAGTTCACCCACTCCAAGCTGATGGCGTGGGTAGCAGCCGACCGCGCGGTGAAGGCGGTCGAGGAGTTCGCCCTGGACGGCCCGGTGGACCGGTGGCGCCGGCTGCGCGACGAGATCCGCAACGACATCCTGGAGAAGGGGTACGACACCGAGCGCAGGACGTTCACCCAGTTCTACGGCTCGGAGGAGCTGGACGCCTCGCTGCTGATGGTGCCGCTCGTCGGATTCCTGCCGGCCGACGACGAACGGGTGATCGGCACGGTCGCCGCGATCGAGGAGCACCTGCTGGTCGACGGGTTCGTGCAGCGGTACACCCAGCACCCGGACACCGACGTGGACGGGCTGCCACCCGGCGAAGGCGCGTTCCTGGCCTGCACGTTCTGGCTGGCCGACAACTACGCGCTGATGGGACGGCACGACGAGGCCCGGGAGACGTTCGAGCGGCTGCTCGCGCTGCGCAACGACGTGGGCCTGCTGTCCGAGGAGTACGACACCGACGCGGGCCGCCTGGTCGGCAACTTCCCGCAGGCCTTCAGCCACGTCCCGCTGATCGACACGGCGAGAACGCTGAGCAGCGCGCTGGCCCCGACCGAAGCGAGGGCAAAAGAGGGACTGCGCTAGAACCTGAAAGCGCTGACTGATTTAACGGATAAATCTGACAGGTGGGCTGCCGCCGCCGTCATGACCAGTACACGCGCAGCCCGTCGAAAGGGTTCCCAGGTATTTTCGGGAAGTGGAGACATTCTCGCAGAGCCTGACCATCGCGGTGGCCCAGCCGCTGACCAGCCCCCATGCCGTCGCGGCGAACGCGGTGGCGCACGCCGCGGCGATCCGGGCCGCCGGCGCCCGGGTGGTGGTCTTCCCGGAGATGTCCCTCGCCGGGTACGAACTGGACGCCGCCGTGGTCGAACCGGACGACCCGAGGCTCGCCCCGATCGTCGAGGCCTGTGCGGAAACGTCGACGATCGCCCTGGTCGGCGCGCCGGTGCCGGGTCCGTGGATCGGCGTGCTCGCGGTCGACGGCGGCGGGGCCCGCGTCGTCTACGGCAAGGTCTACCTGCACGGCAGCGAGGCGGAGTCGTTCAAGCCGGGCGAGCCGGCGGTCCTCGACGTCGACGGCTGGCGGCTCGGGCTGGCCGTCTGCCGGGACACCGGGATCCCGGAGCACGCGGAACGGACCGCGGCGCTGGGCATCGACGGTTACGTGGCAGGCGTGGTGCACCACGACCACGAGGCGCACGTGCACGGGGATCGGGCCCGCCGGGTCGCCGCGGATCACGGGGTGTGGGTGGCCACGGCCGCGTTCGCCGGCCCGACCGGGGGCGGCTTCGACCGTACCTCTGGGCGCTCCGGCATCTGGTCCACCCAGGGTGAGCTGATCGCCGAGGCCGGGGTTTTCCCAGGCGAGTTCGCGGTCGCTACTGTTTCGCGAGCCACCGATGCATGAGGCCGGCGGCCAGCAGGCCGGCCGCGCCGACCACCACAGCGGACGCCGTCAGCGAGGCCACCGCCGTCACCACCCCGATCAGCAGCGGCCCGCCACCGGCACCGAGATCGGCGCAGACCCTCCACACCCCGAGGAACTGCGCCCGCCCGGCCGCCGGTGACACGTCCGCGCCGACCGTCATGACCAGCCCGGCGCTGAGCCCGTTGCCGATGCCCATCAGCACCCCGGCGGCGGCCAGCCCGGCCACCCCGCTCGCCAGCGGCAGCACCGCGAACGCGAGACCGAGCAGCGCCATCGCCGGCACCGCCGCGGACCGCCGGCCGTACAGATCCATCAGCTTCCCGGCCGGATAGAACAGCAGCATGTCCACCCCGCCGGAAATGCCGTAGATCAGCGCGATGGTCGCCGGCTCCAGTCCGAGCGACGCGCCCCAGAGCGGCAGGATCGTCTGCCGCGACGCCCGCAACGCACCGACCAGCAGCACCGCCAGACCGAGAGTGCGCAGCGTGCGGGCGTTGTCGCGAATCACGTCGCGCAGCGCGGGCGCGGCGCCGGAGAACACCGGCCGATCATGCGGCACCTCCGGCAGCGCGAGCAGCAGGACGCTCGCGATCACTGCCGCGCCCAGCGCGACGAGATACGCACCCTTCAAACCCATCAGGTGTACGGCTACCGACCCCGCGAACGGTCCGAGAAACGTGCCGATCCGGCCCACGCCACCGAGCGTCGACATGGCACGGGCCCGCAGCTCCGGCCGCACCGCCTCGGTCATGTACGCGTGCCGGGCCACACCCCACGCCGCGGCGGTCAGCCCGACAAGCATGACGGCCACCGCGAGCAGCAGCACGTGCCCCGCGAACACGCAGGCCAGCAGCGCCGGCACGGCCAGGGAGCTACCGAGCAGCATGGTCCGGCGCTCACCGATCCGGGACACCAGCACGCCGGCCGGCACCGCGCCGAGGATCTGACCGACACCGACCATGCCGGCGACGACCGCGGCCACCGCGAAGGACGCGCCGAGCTCGGTGGCGGAGAGCGCGAGGACGGGCGCGATCGCGCCGGTGCCGATCGAGTAGACGCCGGACGGCAGGTAGACGGTGGGACCGAGCTGCCGGAGCGTGAGCCCGTCGGCGCCCGTCACGGCTTGATCGCGGTGATCGCCAGCTGCACCACGCCGTCGGCATATTCGTCGGTGAGCGGCCCGGTCCGCAGCAGCCAGCGGTGGTACAGCGGGCCGAAGAGCAGCTCGACGGCCTGATCAAGATCGACGCCGGCGCGGATCGGGCCTTTCGCTAGCCGGTCTTTCACGGCGTCGAGCTGAGGGCGCAGCAGCTGGTCGCGGACCTGCTCAGCGAGTTTCTCGTCGTTGAGCGTCTCGATGGTGAGAGCCCGGGTGGTCGCCGACAGCTTCGGGTCGGCGAACTCGGCGACCGTGGCCCGCATGACGGTCCGCAGGTCGGTCTCCAGGTCGCCGGTGTCCGGCAGGACGAGGGCTTCGGCGGAGGCGGTCGCGTCGATCAGCGCGTCCAGGATGATCGCGCCCTTGCCGCGCCACCAGCGGTAGATGGTCTGTTTGCCGACTCCGGCCCGGGCCGCGATCGCCTCGATGGTCAGGTCGGAGTACCCCGTCTCGGCGAGCAGTTCGAGGGCGGCGGCCAGAATCGCGCGGCGGGAACGCTCGCTGCGCCGGGCGGGATCGGCGGTCATAGGAGAACTCTACAGCGAGACGCAACGTCTCGTCTTGACGCTCGCCTGTTTTAGCGAGACGATACGTCTCGTCTCATTGACTTCCGCTGGAGGGCCTCATGCCGCACATCGCCGTCGTCAGCATCCCCGCACACGGGCACGTCAACCCGAGCCTGGAGATCGTGCGTACCCTCGCGAGCCGCGGCCATCGGCTCACCTATGCGAACGACGCTTCGTTCGCCGAGGTCATCGAGTCCACCGGGGCGACCCTGAAGCCGTACCGATCAACGCTGCCCACCACCGACGACGTCTGGACCGACGATCCGATCGAGCAGCTCACACTCTTCCTCGACGACGCCATCGCGATGCTCCCGCAGCTGCGCGAGGCCTACACCGGCGATCGCCCCGACCTGTTCCTCTACGACATCGCCGGCGCACCGGCCCGGCTGCTCGGCGAGCAGTGGGGCATCCCCGCGATCCAGCTCTCGTCCACATTCGTGGCCTGGGAGGGATACGAGACGGAGATGGCACCGATGATCGAGGCGATGCGGTCCGATCCGCGCGGCGCCGGCTACTACCGCCGGTTCACCGAGTGGCTCACCGCGGAGGGCTCCTCGGTCACCGACAGCATGGCGTTCCAGGGCCGGACGCCGCGCGCTCTCGCACTCATCCCGCGCGCCCTCCAGCCCCACGCCGACCGGGTGGACCCGACTGTCGTCGATTTTGTCGGCCCGATCTTCGGCGATCGCTCCCACCAGGGCACCTGGACCCGGCCGCCCTCGGCCGAGAACGTCCTGCTGGTCTCGCTCGGCTCCGCCTTCACCGACCACGCCGACTTCTACCGGCGCTGCCTCACCGCCTTCGGCGATCTGCCCGGCTGGCACACCGTGCTCCAGATCGGCAAGCACGTCGACCCGGCGACCCTCGGCGGCATCCCGGACAGCGTCGAGGTGCACCCGTGGGTCCCGCAACTGGCGATCCTCGATCAGGCCGACGCGTTCCTCACCCACGCCGGGATGGGCGGCAGCAGCGAGGGGCTCTGGGCCGGCACCCCGATGATCGCCGCTCCGCAGGCCGCCGACCAGTTCGCCAACGCCGCCCAGCTGGCCGAACTGGGCGTCGCGACGGTCATCGACTCCGCCACGGTCACCGCCGCCGAACTCCGGAAAACCCTGCTGGACCTGCTCGCCGGCTCGGCGCCGGCTCAGTCCGCCACGATCAAGGCGAGGGTACGCGCGGAGGGCGGCGCCGATCGTGCCGCCGACCTGATTCTCGCGGCGCTCGATGGCTTCACGGCCAGAGCCGCTCCTTGATCCACCCGTCGCTCTCGCGGCGATAGTGCAACCGCACGTGGCGCCGGTCAGCGTCACCCTGCCAGAACTCGACGCTGACCGGCGCCACGACGTAGACCGTGTAGTCCTCGGCGATGACGCCGGGATCGTCCCGCACGCGTTGCTCGGCCGCCGCGAGGGCTCGCTCCAGCTCTTCCGGGCCGGCAAGGACCGCGCTCTGCCGGCCCGCCAGGCTCGCCGCCCGTGAGATGTCCGGGCGGGACAGGAAATCGGCGGCACCGAGCTGTGCGTCCAGTGGGGTGGCGGTTCCGCGTACCCTGATCTGTCTCCCCTGCTCACGCCAATGGAAATTGAGCGCGCCCCACGGGTTTTCCGCGAGCTGGCGCCCTTTGGCGCTGCTCGCGCCGGTGGCGAACAGCCAGCCACGATCGTCGAGCTCCTTGAGCATCAGTACGCGCGTGTCCGGCCGGCCATCGGCGCCGGCCGTCGCCAGAGTCACGACGTGCGGCTCCCGGACACCGGCCTCGACCGCCTCGGTCAGCCACGTCACGAACAGCTCGCGAGGGTCGTCCGGCGCGTCGCCGGCGTCGAACGACGGCAGCGGACCGGCGAGAACGGGCAGGCCACGCAGCAAATGACGAATGCTCACCGGCCGAGCTTAGCGGCGCGTCCAGATTGCCGGGTTAAACAAACTGGCTGAGGCAATGTCGTGTGGCTTGCCATAGTGTGCGGCACACACTATCGTTTCTCACATGACAACGGATGCGACGCTCTCCACTCACCTGCAGGAGTTGCGCCGCGGCACGGTCGTCGTTGCGAGTCTCACCGTCCTGCAGACGCCGGGCTACGGATACTCGCTGCTCGAAACACTGAGCGCGGCCGGTTTCGAGGTGGAGGCAAACACGCTCTACCCCCTGCTGCGGCGCCTGGAGGCCCAGGGCCTGCTGACCAGCGCGTGGAACACCGACGAGGCAAGGCCGCGCAAGTTCTACCGGACCACACCGCAGGGCGACGCG
This sequence comes from Actinoplanes sp. CA-015351, assembly GCF_050955685.1. Classification (NCBI taxonomy): domain Bacteria; kingdom Bacillati; phylum Actinomycetota; class Actinomycetes; order Micromonosporales; family Micromonosporaceae; genus Actinoplanes; species Actinoplanes sp. CA-015351. Next base: position 2,436,836 of record NZ_CP192102.1, on the reverse strand, counting down.
ATCGCGGCCGCCCTGCGCGAGGAGTGGACGCGGCTCGACAAGGCAGTGACCGATCTCGACTCAAGGGGCGACAAGTGACCACCCTCATCGACCGCTACGTCTACACCGTCCTGCGCCGCATCCCCGAGCAGCAGCGCACCGACATCGACCGCGAGCTGCGCACGTCCATCGAAGACGCGGTCGAGGCCCGGGTGGCCGGCGGCTCACCGCCGGAGGCGGCCATCGAGGAGACGCTGCTTGAGCTGGGCGACCCCGACCACCTCGCTGATGGGTACGCCGACCGTAAGCAGTACCTGATCGGTCCGGAACTCTTCGGAGTCTGGTGGCGGGTGCTGAAGATGCTGCTCACGATCGTCCTGCCGATCGTGGTCGTGGCGCTCACCACGCTGCGCACCCTGGACGACCCGTCGATCGGCACCGCGATCGGCACCGCCGTCAGCACCCTGATCACCGTCGGGGCGCACATGGCCTTCTGGACCACCGCGATCTTCGCCCTGCTGGAGCGCACCGGCGTGGCCCACGACGAGCTGCCCGGCTCCAACCGCCGCGGGTGGAACCTGACCGACCTGCCTCGTTACGAACCCCGCGCCATCAGCATCGGCGAGCTGGCGACCGCCATCATCTGGCCGGTGCTGCTGATCGTCGCGCTGGTCCTGCAGCAGTTCACCTTCACCGACGTGCCGGTTCTGAACCCGGACAACTGGACCTTCTGGTGGCCGTTCCTGATCGTGGTCCTGCTGCTCGAGGTGGGTTATGCGATCTGGCTCTTCCGCAAGGGCGCCTGGACCCACACGGTGACCGCGGTGAACGCCGTGCTGGCGGTGCTGTTCACGGCTCCCGCGGTGTGGCTGCTGGCGACCGAGCGCTTCTTCAACCCGGAGTGGATGTCCACATTGGATTGGGGCACGGTCGAGCCGCTCAACTGGCTGACCGGCATCATCATCGCCATCGCGGTGATCGGCGCGGCTTACGACGTGATCGAGGTGGCGGTCAAGACAGAGCGGTCTCGCCGAGGCATCCCGGCCAAGGTCCCGGGCACAGGCCGCGAATACACCAACCCGATCTAACCCTCCCGCCTTCCGCTCGGCGCGTGGTCCGTTCGGCGCTTGGACCGCTTGGACCGCTTGGACCGCTTGGACCGCTTGGACCGCTCGGCGCTTGGACCGCTCTCCCCGCTCCGTAGTTCCCGAAAGTGCTCGCTGCCGATCCGGCAGCGAGCACTTCGCGTTGTCACCTTCGCGATCGTGGCGATTCGGGGCCGCCCGGCTTCCGTCATCGTGGCGTGGGAGCCCGCTCTGCCAGGCGGTGCGTTGTCCACAATTCTGGTCAGCCCTGCCCGGACAGCCACCGGCGTCCACCGTGGTGATGGCAGCGGGTAACCAGACAACCCAGGCACTCCCCCGCGATCCCAGCGGGAACCTGGGCCGGGACCTACCAGCGGCTGGCGCGCCATCAGAGGCGCCTGCCGCCGGTCGAGGTCTTCAGCGGTACGCAGGGCCCAGCGACCCACCGCCGCCATCGCGGCCAGCGCGACCCACCGCCGCCACCGCGGCCACCGCGACCCACCGCCGCCACCGCGGCCGGCGGCCCATCAACGCGCACCGGTGACCCGGATCTTGAGCGATCCTGCACCCCCTGGGGTCTGTTCAGTCCCTGGGGTCGGAAATCGCTCAAGATCCGCGCACGGGAGACTCCCAACGGCAGGGAACAGCCAACAACTGCCCGGGGCGCCTGATCACCCCGAGATCTTGAGCGATCCTCCACCCCATGTGGTCAACTCGACTTTCGCCATTGTGCGGAGCCCGTAGGTCACGGGTCGTCCGGTGCGGCGCGGGTCAGGCAGTTCCGTGGCACGAGCCTCAGATATTTGCGGCTTTGTTCTGGCCGGCCAGAACGCAGGATTCACTGGTGCCGGATGGCCTGAGATGCCCGAATCTCGTAGAGGAACCACACCGGCACCAGCCCGATGACCGGCTGCGCTGCGCACCAGCCGCACCAGCCGGACCAGCCGGACCAGTCGGGCCAGCCGGACCAGTCGGGCCAGCCGGACCAGTCGGGCCGGCCGGACCAGTCGGGCCGGCCGGACCAGTCGGGCCGGCCGGACCAGTCGGGGCCTGTCGCGCGGCGAACCCTGTCGCAGGGTGGGTCAGGTCGCACGTAACGCCATCGTGTGCCCGGGTCAACGCCCTGGCCGTGGTGAGGTCACACGGACCGCAACTGTGCGACCCCGGCTACGCCCCACCGAGCGTGCGTGCGCTTCCGTCCACGCGTCACGTAGCTCCGAGCCCACGGTGGGCCGTCACCCCGGTTCTCGTAGCCGACCGTGATCAGCCGGCTCTCCGCGCCACATCGGCATGCTGAACTGGCGAAACTCGAGTGGTCAACAATCACTCAAGATCCAGCACAGCCCCAGGCGGGCCCACCCGGATCGTGAGCGATCCCCAGCCTGCCAACTAGCGGCACAGTCCCGGCTCGCGCTCACGGTCGCATTTCGGCCCCACACGACACAAGCACCAGCCCACCGCATGACCACAGGCACCAGCCCACCGCATGACCACAGGCACCAGCCGACCGCACTACGACACCCAGGCCGCCGGAAAAGGTCACGCACCCATGGCACGGCCGGCACGGAACAGCACCCGGCACCGCAGCACCCAACACCCCGGCCCCGCCTCGCCCCCGCCTCGCACCGCACGCGACACCGCCCCGCCCGGCGCGGCCCCCCACACCGCCTCGCCGCAACATGGCCCGGCCCGGCGCGGCCCCCGACACCGCCTCGCCGCGACACCGCGACGGCCCCGCGACGCGACGGCCCCGCACCGCGACGGCCCGGCACCGCGACACCACGACGCACCCGGCGCCGCGACGGATCGGGTAGTCGCTCTACTTCGGTTACTGGTTCGGGGCTGTCAGCTGATCTCCGTGGATCGACGGTGTGCTGTGCCACGTTCTCCACAAGGCCGCGTAGGACCCATCCGCCGCCACCAGATCGTCGTGCGTGCCCAGCTCGATGATCCGCCCGTCCTCCATCACCGCCACCCGGTCAGCGTCGTGAGCCGTCTGCAGCCGGTGCGCGATCGCGATCACCGTCCGCTCGTGCAGAACCGCTGCCAGTGCGCGCTCCGCGGTACGCGCAGCCCTCGGATCCAGCAGCGCCGTGGCCTCGTCCAGGATCACCGTGTGCGGGTCGGCCAGCAGCACCCGTGCCAGCGCCAGCTGCTGTGCCTGAGCACCGTCCAGCGGCTCCTCCCCCAGGTCACGGTCGAGGTCGCCGGCCCAGTCCGCGCCGACCGTGGCCAGCGCACGGCGCAACGCCTCATCAGGGGCGGCCACCATCAGGTTGTCCCGCAGGGTCTCACGGAACACGTGGTGTTCCTGGGTGACCAGAACGACCTGACGGCGCAACTGATCAGGGCCGAGATCCGCGATCGGCACCCCACCGACCTTCACGGAACCCGCGGTAGGCCGGTCCACCCCGGCGATCAACCGGCCGAGCGTGGATTTCCCGGCGCCGGAGAGCCCGACGATCGCGAGCCGCTCCCCGGGTCGCACGGTCAGATCGACGTCGTGCAGAACGTCCCGGCCGGGTTCGTAGAAGTACCGCACCCCGCGAACCTCGATCCGATCACCGGAAGGGACGGCTGACGAGGAGACCGGGTCCGAGGCGGACAGCGACCCGATCCCCTCGACCCGGGCGAACGACGCGCTGCTGCTCTGCAACTGCTCGACCCAGAGCAGGATCGTGTCCAGCGGGTTGACGAGCTGCCGCAGATAGAGCACCGCCGCCGCGACAGTGCCGAGACTGGCATGGCCGTCGATGTACAGCACCCCGCCGAGCAGCAGAACCAGCACGGTCGGGATCGCGTACGACGTCTCGACCAGCGGGAAGAAGACGCTGCGCAGGGCGAGCGTGGCCAGCCGGGTGCGGCGGGTGTCGGCGATCGCGACATCACCGGCGGCGAGGCGGCGGCCGGCCAGTTCGAATGCTTCGACAGTACGCGCACCGGCCGTGGTCGCCGCGAGCTCTTCGGCGAGGCGCGAGTTGGCCGCGCCCTCGGCCAGGTACGCGTCCCGCGCCACCCGCAGGTACCACCGCACGCAGAACCAGATGCCCGACAGCCCGAGCACGCCGGCCAGTCCGAGCAGCGGGTCGAGCACCAGCACGGCGGCCACGATGAACAGCACCTGGACGAAGCTGATGAACACTTTCGGCAGGACGTCGCGCAGTGTCGTGGCGACCGTGTCGACATCGGTGCTGCCCCGGGCGGCCAGGTCACCGGCGGGCACCCGCTCCACCACCGAAGCCGGCAGGGCCAGGGCCCGGCGCAGGAACCCTTCGCGGATGCGGGCCGCCGTCCGCTCCCCGAACCGGTATCCGACGGTGAGCGCGAACCGCGCCAGTACCGTCTGCACCACCGCGCAGGCCAGCACGCCGGCCGCCAGCAGGTCCACCCGGCGGCCACCGCCACCCGAGGTCACCGTGTCGATCACCTGGCCGAGCAGCCACGGCGCTCCGAGCCCGGCGACCGCCGCCAGCGAGCTGAGGAAGATCATCGTGGCGACGGCACGCCGATCGGCGGCGAGCAGCAGCAGCGCGGCCCGCCCGACCTCACGGTTGCCGGCGACTGGCAGCACGGCGCTCACACGTCCCCCTCGAAAGCGTCGAAGACCCTGGTCACCAGGGCCCGATAACCCGGCGAGCCGGCCAGCAGCCCGGCATGCGTGCCACAACCCGCGACCTGCCCGCCGACCAGGTGGACCACCTCGTCGGCCCGCGCCAGCAGCACCGGAGAAGTGGTCGCCACGAGCGTCCCGCGCCCGGCACGAGCCGCCACGAGACGTTCCGCGATGGCGGCCTCGGTCTGCGCGTCCACGGCCGACGTCGGCTCGACGGCGAGCAGCATCTCCGGGTCGGCGTGCAGCGCCCGGGCCAGCCGCAGCCGCTGCCGCTGACCGCCGGAGAGGTTGCGGCCACCCCAGTCGACCGGCCGGGCGAGATCGGCGGCGATGTCACCCGCGACCGCCACCCCGATGGCGGCACGGACCCGATCGTCGTCCGGCTCGTCGCGCCCGGCGACGATCTCGCGCAGCGACCCGGCGAACAGGGCGGCGTCGTTCTCCGCGACCAGGATCCGGGATCGCACCAGAGGCTGGGCGATGTCACTGAGCAGCACCGATCCCCAGGACGCCGCCGAAACACCATAGGAACCCAGCCGATCGATCACCGCCACCGCGTCGGACGGGTTGTCGGCGACCAGCGCGGTGAACCTGCCCGGCGCGGCGGAGACACCGGAGACCGGGTCGTGCAGCACCGCCGGCTCGTCCGGCGGGGACACCCCGGACGGATCGTCGGCGGGCAGCCGCAGGAACTCGGTCACCCGCCGGGCCGCCACCAGACCGTGGGTGATGTCGAAACCGCAGAAGATCAGCACATTCACCGGAATGACGAGCATGGCCGTGTACCCGTACACCGCGATCAGCTCACCGACGGTGAGCGAGCCCGCGGCCGTGAGCCGCGCGGCCAGCCACGTCACCACCCCGAGGAAGACCAGCGGCAGGCCGTCACCGAGCGCGCCGATCCAGCCGGCCGGGAGGCCCACCCGGTAACCGAGCTCGCGCACCCGCGCCGACTGGCCCTCGTAACGGCGCAGATGCGTCTCCTTGCCGCCGAGCCCGTTGAGAATCCGCAGGCCGCCGAGCACGTCGACGAGTCGCGCGTTCAGCTCGCCCTGCGCCTGCCGGTACCGCGCGCCGGCCTTCTGGGTACGCCCCAGCAGCGGCCCGACGATCAGCGCGAACACCGGCACACCGATCAGCACCACGACGGCGAGCGGCGGCGACGTGCGGAACAGCAGCGTCGCCACCACGAGACACGCCAGCGTCGCGGCAACACCGACACCGCCGACGTTCATCGCCCGGCCGATCGTCCACACGTCGGAGATCCCGATCGTCACCACCTCGCCCGCGGTGACCCGGCGCGGCAGCGCGGACCCGAGCCGGGTGGCGTGCGTCATCACCATGTCGACGGTGAGCAGCGCGGCTTTCAGCCGCAGCTTGGTCATGCTGCGATGCCGCATGATCCCCAGCCCGGCGCTGGCCACACCCAGGATCAAAACCGCCGCGACCCAGGGAAGCAGCGCGCTCAGGTCACGCGGCCCCAGGCCGCGATCAACGGCCTGCGAGATGAGGTACGGCGTGAGGGCCAGACTGACGAACCACAGTGACCCGAACAACGCGCCGAGCGCCACCCACCCCCGGCACTGCCGAGCCAGCCACCACAGAAATCGTCCCGGTCCGCGCGCATCCACGACATTGATGCTGCAACATTGCCCCTGGGGCTTGTCATCCCTTTTTATGTGGGTCACATCGCACGGCTGGGTAGGGTCAGATCATGACATCTGCGATCGATCTGCACGGCGCCCCGCACGTTGCGCGTTACCTGGAGACCGACGGCGAGGAAGGTTTCTACTGGCGCAACGGCACCACGATCCTGATTCTCTTCACCACGGGACGGAAGACGGGCGAGGAGCGCTCGCACGCGCTGATCTTCCGCGAGCACGGCGACGCGTACCTGGTGGTGGCCTCGAAAGGTGGCACCGACGCGCCTCCGGCCTGGTTCGTGAACCTGGAGGCCGACCCCGCGGTCGAGGTCCAGATCAAGGGTGAGCGGTTCGCCGCGACGGCGCGGGTGGCGACCCCGGCCGAGAAACCGGAGATGTGGGCGAAGATGGCCGAGGCGTGGCCGGACTACGACGAGTACCAGAAGAAGACCGACCGGGAGATCCCGGTCGTGGTGCTCGAACGAGCCTGATCAGCCCCGGCCGGCCCCGATGATCAGGAACTTGTTGTCCGGCCAGACGAAGTCGTCCTTCGACCGGTCGGCCGGCGGCCGCATCAGCACGACCTGCACCGATCGCGGCCACCATCGGGACGGTTCCTCCCAGCGGCAGGTGATCACCCGCTTGCCGGTGTCGGCGCAGTCGCCGAACCGCTGCCAGCCCTCGCCGAGCTGCCCGGCCACCACGGACGACACGTCGTCCCAGGTGGTCGCGGGCGGCACGGCGTAGGTGCCGACCTCGGCCGAACCACGGTCGCTCTCCAGCGTGCGGTGAACGTCCGAGGCCTCGTTGTCGATCACCGGCTCGTAACCGCCCTCGGGCAGCCGCTCGTCGGCACCGGCCGGAGGGGTGATCGTCAGCGGCTCACCGGCGGCTGTCCACCGTACCCCCGCAAGAACACCCAGAGTGAGCGCGCCGCCCACCGCGACCACCGCGACGGAGGCGCGCAACGCGCGTCGATCGAATCGCACGCCGCGAGTGTAGGAGATCTCAGCCAGCGAGTTCGCGGGAGCGGACCGCCGCGGCGCCTGCGCGAGCGCCCTCCCGCAGGCATTCCGGCAGCGGGATCCCGCGCAGCCGTCCGGCCAGGACACCGGCGACGAACGCGTCCCCGGCACCGTTGGTGTCCACGACCTCGTCGACCCGCTCGGCGGGGACGTGGATCGGGTCGGCGCCGCGTTCCAGCGCCATCGCACCCTCCGCGCCGAACGTGCAGACCACGAGGCGCGCACCGGCATCGATCCGGTCGCGCATGAAGACGACCGGGTCGGGCAGCCGGTCGGCGCTCGCGAAGATCACGTCGGCGGTCTCGGCGAACTCGCGCTGGTACTCGCTCTCGGTGTCCCAGTCGTGCAGGTCGGTCCAGATCTCCTTGCCTGCGGCGCGGGCGGCGCGCAGGACCGGACGACTGATTTCGGCCAGGTCGGCGACGACCACGTCGACCTCGTCCAGCGCCGGCACGGCCGGTTCACCCTCGATCGACGGCAGGTTCAGGTAGATCGAGAGCCGCTGGCCGTTTCCGTCCATCAGGTTGGTGTGCCGCTCGGAGCCGTTCGCGCTGGGGGTGACCAACAGGTCGATCCCGTCGAGCGCCGCCCTGATCCGCCGGCCCGGCTCGTCGTCGCCCACCACCGTCAGCAGCGTGACCGGCACACCCAGCCGGGCCAGGTTCAGGGCTTTCCCCGCCGAGGTCCCACCGATCGCCTCGTGATGCCAGTCGGCGAAGACCTGGTGCGGCTCCGGGCGCGGAAACGCCGCAAGATGGATCATGAGGTTCCAGGAGGCCGGGCCGGAGATCAGGACACGCTGCATCTCAGAGAGCGTACGGTGACCGGAACAGCGACTGCGGGTCCACCGTGGCCCGGATCCAGCGCAGCCGCGAAAAGCTCGATCCGTAATAGCGGGGCAGCACCGCCGGACTCGGCTCCAGATAGTTGACGTACCGGCCTGCCGACCAGCGGCTCATCACCCGGTGACCGGATTCGATCCACGCGTAACCATCCTGGACGGCTGCCGGATCGGTGCTTCCGGGCAGCACCAGCCACTGCAGCATGGTGTGCGCGCCCCGCCACGGGAACGCGGTCGCGTCCGTCGGCACCCGCCCGGCCGCACCGGTCAGCCGCTTGAACTTCGCCACTCCGGGCTTGCGCGCCCGAGCCCGCCGCTCCACCGTGGCGAGAAGTTCGGCGATCGCCGGCTCCGGCAGAGCCCATCGAAAGATCTCACTACCGGCGAGCTCCGTCCCGCGCCGCGCCTCCCCCGCGCGATCGTGCAGGACGTCCAGGTGAGCGCGGCGCTCCAGCTTCGCGAGCGCGGGCTCACGCCCCACCGCCCGAGCGATCTCCGCGGCCTCCGCGTCCGGGTCACCCTCCAGGACAACCCCCGAGATGCGTACGCTCAATCGCCCGTTCCGGTCGGACGCGAACTGACAGGTCGACCAGGTCTCGTCGGGTGCCGTGGCGAGCCGCGCCTGCCAGCCGGCGGCTACCCGGGCGGCCTCACCCCAGGGATAGTTCAGGACGAACGTCCCGGTCGTGGTGACCCGGTGGGTGCGCATCCGCCAGCCGGTCACCACCCCGAACTGGCCGCCACCACCACCGCGCAACGCCCAGAACAGGTCCCGCTCCCGCTGCGCGTCCACCGCCCGCGTACTCCCGTCGGCGGTCACCACCTCCGCTTCGACGACGGCGTCACACGTCAGCCCGTACGCCGAGGCCGCCATGCCGATCCCACCACCGAGGGTGATCCCGCTGATCCCGACCGAACCGCACGACCCCGAGGGGATCGACCGCCCGGCCGCACCGAGCCGGTCGTAGACGTCACCGAGCCGCGCGCCGCCGCCGACCGTCGCGGTGCCGCTCCCCCAGTCGTACCGCACGTCCTGGATCCCGCGCAGGTCGAGCACGACGCCGCCGGCCGAGGTGGACGCCCCGACGTAGGAGTGCCCGCCCCCACGCGTCACGACGGCGATGCGGGCCGCGCGCGCGAACCGCACCACCTCGGCGACATCGGCGGCATGCGCGACGCGCGCGATCGCCGGCGGGCGAACCTGATCGAAACGGGGGTCGGCGAGCTGCCGGATCTGCTCGTAGAGCGCGGTGTCCGGAAGCTCGAGACTCCCGTCGAGCGAGGCGGCGAGAGCCACCCAGTCAGGCGTGGACAACCGGCCGCCACCAGGCCGCGGCACCGGCCGGCGCAGGCCCGCACCGGCCGGTCCGCCGCGGCGGACCAGCCCGTCCCCCAGGCGGTCGGTCGACGCGAGCCCATCAGCCCGAGCAGGCTGAACAGCCGCGCCGGTGAGAGCAGCGGCCCCCGCCCCCAACACAGCCCGACGAGACAAAAGCATCACCATATCGTGTCATATCCGCCCAAAGCACCCACGCAACCGCCGCTGATCATTTTCCGCGCCGCTCCCACAAGCGCCCGGCGACGGCGAAACCCTCACCGGCCGAGGCAACGCTCCGAGATCTCGTGAGCTTCTGGTCGGCCCGCGGGCACAAACTCACCAGGTCCGCACGAAGCCATCGCCGCACCGGCCAGCCCGGCCGACCCGACACCGGCGCCCTCGCGAGACCGGCCGCAGGGCGGATCAGGTTGCGACCCCACCCACGCCAGAGCCACCCGAGCCGGATCCGAGCCGGATCCGGGCGGGAGGACACCGGGCGGAAAGCAACCACGCGGGAAAGGAACCGCGCGGGAGGGAGCCGGTTCGCGTACCGGCGGGATGGTCTTGCTATGCAACTTGTTGCATAGCAGGATGGGGGCATGGCCTTGGAGCACGCGATTCTGGTTTCGCTGCTGGAACAGCCCGGGTCGGGCTACGAGCTGGCGCGGCGGTTCGAGCGGTCGATCGGGCGGTTCTGGACGGCGACGCACCAGCAGATCTACCGCGTGCTCAAGCGGATGGAGACCGACGGGTGGGTGAGTTCCCAGGAGATCGGGCAGGATGGCCGGCCGGACAAACGGGCCTACTCGGTCACCGGCTCCGGGCGTGACCAGCTGGTCGGGTGGCTCCGGGAGCCGGTGCAGCCCGAGGCGGTCCGGCACGAGCTGGCCGTGAAGATTCGCGGGGCGGCCTTCGACGACGACGCCGGGCGGACCGCGCTGATCACCGAGGTCGTGCGATATCGGGCCGACCACGAGGCGACACTGAACCGGTACCTGACCGGCGAGAAACGCGACTTCCCGGACGACACCGACCTGGACACCGGGCAACGGCTGCAGCACGTGGTGCTGCGAGGCGGAATCGCCTACGAGCGGATGCTGCTCGACTGGCTCGACGACGTCCTCGAGACGCTGCGAAAAATCTGAGAGGAAAGTACAGAACAGTGTTGTTCAACCCGCACACCTATGACCCGGCGCACTTCGACCCGGAGACCCGCCGCCTGCTGCGCGCCACGATCGACTTCTTCGAGGAGCGTGGCAAGAAGGCGCTGCTCAACACGTACATCGATCGCGAGTGGTACGCGGACTTCCTAGAATTCGTCGGCAAAGAGGGACTTTTCGCGAAATTTCTGACGCCGACCGCCGACGGCGGTGACGACGGCACCCGCTGGGACACCGCCCGCAACGTGGCACTCAGCGAGATCCTCGGCTTCTACGGCCTCAACTACTGGTACACCTGGCAGGTCACCGTCCTCGGCCTCGGCCCGGTCTGGCAGAGCGCCAACGCGCAAGCCCGCGAGCACGCCGCGCAGCTGCTCCGGGACGGCCACGTGATGGCGTTCGGGCTCTCCGAGCGCAGCCACGGCGCCGACATCTACGCCACCGACATGGTCCTGACGCCGACCGCCGGGCAGGACGGCTTCACCGCTTCCGGCAGCAAGTACTACATCGGCAACGGTAACGTCGCGGGCCTGGTCAGCGTCTTCGGCCGCCGGTCCGACATCGAGGGCCCCGAGGGGTACGTGTTCTTCGCCGCCGACAGCCGGCACCCGAATTATCACCTCGTGAAGAACGTGGTGAACTCGCAGATGTTCGTCAGCGAGTTCCGGCTCGACGACTACCCGGTGCGTGAGCAGGACGTGCTGCACACCGGCAAGGCCGCGTTCGACGCCGCGCTGAACACGGTGAACATCGGCAAGTTCAACCTGTGCACGGCCGCGATCGGCATCAGCGAGCACGCCATGTACGAGGCGGTCACCCACGCGCACCGCCGGATGCTGTACGGCAAACCGGTGACCGCGTTCCCGCACGTGCGGCGGGAGCTGACCGACGCGTACACAAGGCTTGTGGCAATGAAGCTCTTCGCCGATCGGGCGGTGGACTATTTCCGCTCGGCTGGGCCGGACGACCGCCGTTATCTGCTCTTCAACCCGATGACCAAGATGAAGGTCACCACCGAGGGCGAGAAGGTCATCGACCTGCTCTGGGACGTGATCGCGGCGAAGGGCTTCGAGGCGGACACCTACTTCGACAAGGCCGCCAAGGACATCCGGGGACTTCCCAAACTTGAGGGTACGGTCCACGTGAACCTCGCCCTGATCCTGAAGTTCATGCCGAACTACCTGTTCAAGCCGGCGGTGTACGAGCCGGTGCCGGCCCGGCAGGACGACGCCGACGACGAGTTCCTGTTCCGGCAGGGTCCGGCGCGGGGTCTCGGGCAGATCCAGTTCCACGACTGGCGCACGGTGTACGACGCGCACGCGAGCATTCCGAACGTGGCCCGGTTCCGCCAGCAGGCCGACGGCCTCTGCGAGCTGCTCCTCAAGCACGCGCCGGACGAGTCGCAGCAGGGCGACCTGGACTTCCTGATCGCGGTGGGCCAGCTGTTCGCGCTTGTCGTCTACGGCCAGCTAATCTTGGAAAACGCCGGAAACACCGAAATGGCTGGAAAAGCCGAGAAAACCGGAAACCAGACCGACATCCTCGACGAGATCTTCGGGATCCTGGTCCAGGACTTCTCGGCGTACGCCACCGAGCTGCACGGGAAGTCGGCGACGACCGAGGCCCAGGCTCAGTGGGCGTTGTCACAGGTGCTGCGCCCGGTTGTCGACGCGGAGCGCACCGGCCGGATCTGGGACCAGGTTCTGTCGCTCGTCGGCGCGTACGAAATGCGGCCTTAAAGAAGTTTTGCCCGGGGCGTTGAGAGCCCCGGGCAAAGCATGACCGTCAGACCGCGCCGTCGGGGGCGCTGGTCAGATCCATCAGCTGCTGCTGGACGTGGTTGGTCAGCGCGCCCTGGTAACTCTGCGCGAGCTGGGCCAGCCGGTCGATCTCGTCGAGCAGGGCGGCACGCTTCTCGACGATGCTGTCCATCGCCTCGGCGTGGTTGCGCCGCGCGTCGCTCTCTATCGTGCTGGCTTTGAGCTGGGCGTCGCTCATCAGCTGCTCAGCCTTGTTCTGTGCGCCGGTGAGCACCGAGTCGGACTCGCGCTGGGCGTCACGCATGTGCTCGTCGGCGGTGCGCTGCGCCATCATCAGCACCCGCGAGTTGCGGTCGTCATCGACCGGCACCAGGGCCTGGCTCTGGCTGGACGCCTCGGAGCGGGCGCGCTCGAGCTGGGACTGCATGTTGCGCGCGTTCTGCTCGGCGCGGGCGCGCGCCTCCTGCAGGCGCTCCAGCTGGGAGGCGAGCTCGGCGAACTCGTTGTTGAGCACCATCGTCGAAGCCGCGTTCGGTGGGGCGCCGCCGCCGCGCTGGGCCTGGTCACGCAGAGCGCCGTTCTCGTCGATGAGACGGATCAGCTCCTGCTCCACCTCGTCCAGGAACGCGTCGACCTCCTCCTCGTCGTAACCCCGCTTGCCGATCGGGGGTTTCTTGAAGGCGACATTGTGAATGTCAGCGGGAGTGAGCGGCATCGTGCTCCTTGGCTTGCGTCAGTTGCGGTCGTGCGACCCGAAATCCTACGCAACCGCCCTGTGGCCGCGCCGTGGGCATGATCACGTGGGTCGCCGGCTGCCCGATCGAGGGTACGCGCCGCCGGCCAGTGTTGCCTTCCCCGTATGCGCTCAGCGCCAGAAGACCGCTACCGCCGCATTCACCACGGTAAGCGTGATGATGCCGATGAAGTGGCCCTTGTTGAGCTCGTCCCGCTTCCGCGGGATGAAGACCATGATGAAGATGAGTATCGCTACGAGCAACTTCACGCCCAGCTTGACCGGGTCCGGCTCGTCGTCGCCGCCACCGCGCAGCGGCGCGGCCAGCCCGAGGCCGCTGACCAGCTGGATGATCGAGCCCCAGAGCACCGGCTTGCTGATCCGGATCTTGCCGGAAAGCAGCGTCGCGACACCGCCGCCGAGCAGCAGCGCGAATCCGACGAGGTGAATGAAGAGGAGAACCAACCGGAGAGCTTCCACGGCCGCAAAGCTTGCCAGGACACGTCCTGAACGATCACTCGGGGTCCCCCGCCGGGTAGCGTCAGAGCTGATCAACAACGCGGGAGTGGGTTATGACGAGGTACGTCGCCATCGGTGACAGCTTCACCGAGGGACTGGGCGGCACGCTGCCTGACGGCAGCGAGCGCGGCTGGGCGGATCTGGTCGCGGCCGGCATCGCCGCCGGCGAGGGAAAACCCATCGAGTACGCGAACCTGGCGATCCGTGGCCGGCTTCTGGAGCCGATCGTCACGGAGCAGCTGGACGCCGCCCTGTCCCTGTCACCGCCGCCGACGCTGCTGTCGCTCAACGGCGGAGGCAACGACATGATGCGTCCGGGCAACGACATGGCTCGTCTCGTCGAGATGACCGAGCAGGCGGTGCGCCGGTGCCTCGACGCCGGCGTGCGGGTGCTGCTGCTCAGCGGCGCCGACCCGTCCGGGCACCTGCCGATGGGCAGCCGGATGAGGCCGAAGGGTGAGGCGCTGACCAACGCGGTCTCCGCGTTCGTCGGCAAGTACGACCTGACGTTCGTGGACATGTTCCACGACAAGGAGATCCAGAAGCCGCAGTACTGGTCGGGCGACCGGCTGCACCTGAACACGAACGGCCACCGCCGGGTCGCCGGCGTGGTGCTGAACGCGCTGGGTTACCCGACCGAGGCGCACGTGGTGGCGCCGGACCCGGCCGGGACGAAGAGCCTGGCGGCCGAGGTGCGCTATTACCGGGAGCACGTGCTGCCGTGGATCAACCGGCGCCTGCGCGGGCGGTCCTCGGGCGACAACCGCAGCGGCAAGTACGTCGACTGGACACCGATCACCGCGTGACGGGGAGGCGCCTTCTTCGGAAGGCGCCTCCCCGTACGTCAGCCGATCGGCAGGACTCGCGCGATCTTCACCGACGTGCTGCCGCTGCCGGCGGCCGGATAGGCCACGCTGCCGTCGGAGTACGCCTTGAACGCCTGGTAGGCGTGGTCCTTCACCTTGACCGTCAGCTTCGCACCGACGGTCGAGCCGGTACTCGAGTCGTACGCCTGAACGGCCATCGACGACCCGGACTGCCAGGCCAGCAGCATCCGCCCAGTGCCGTAACCGACCAGATGCGGGTGCGCGGCCGAAGCGCCGGTCTTGACCGTGCTGGTCGACGTGCCGGTGCTGAACTTCTCCAGCCGCACCGAGCCGCCCTGGCTCCACGCCGCCCAGTAACCCTTGCTCTTGGCGAGCACCACGTCACCGTTGAAGAGGCTGCCGTCACAGGTACCGGCCGCGACCGTTCGATAGGGGTCGGGCTGGGCGATCCGGCATTCGTTGTCGGTGGCGCAGACCGTCACGAACTTCTTCGTCCTCGGGTCCCAGACGATCCGTGACGTCCAGGCGTGGCTGCAGCCCACCTCGAACGCGTCGGCGTGCCCGCTGACGAGCTTGCCGTTCGCGGAGACGACCTGCATCCGGTCCCCCTCGTGCACGTCGACGCAGCTGCCGTTCTGCACGGTGATGGCGACGCCGAAGTAGGCCGCCCAGTTCTTGCCGTCGGTCGCGAGCCGTCCGTGATGCTGGTACCACCAGATGAACCGGGCGCCGTCGTCGTACCCCTGCTTGCCGCCGGTCAGGTTGGTGACCTGGCGCTCCCAGACCAGCTTGCCGTTGTTGTCGAACCGGACCATGTGCATGGTGTTGCACGGGCTGGACTCGCCGCCGCAGAGCGGCCCGTCGCCGCAGGTGCCCTTGCGGGTCAGCAGCAGCACACCGCCGGTCGCGTCGGCGGCCACATCCTGCAGATCGATGCCGGTGAAGCTGGTGGGTGTGCCGGTCAGCTTGTCGTCGCAGCCGAGCTTGCCGAGGTTGACCTTGCCGTTCGTGCCCATCCAGGCCAGCCAGGAGGTGCCGTCGGGACGGGCCGCAATGGCGAGCGGAAGCTTTTCGGTGTCACCTTCGGAGCCGTATCCGATGACGGAATTCGGCAGCTTCACGTCGGTGATTGCGGATTTCGGAGCGGCCGAGGCCGGGCGAGCGCATTTCCCCGAGGTGGCGGCGGCGCCGGCACTCGCGCCGGCACTCGCGCCGGCACTGGCACTGGCACTGGCACTGGCGCCCGCACTCGCGCCCACCGAGCCGCCAGGGCCGGCCGACGGATTCGCCGCACCACTGACCGGGACGCCTCCCGGAACCGCGCTTGCTCCTGTTGTCCCAGGTGAAGCGGGGTCTAGCGTCGAGTTGACCGCGACACCCTCCGCCTGCGGAGTGCCCGGTGAGCACGCACCCAACGCCAGCACAGCGATCGCCCCCGCGATCAGCCGACGGCCGCGACCGTACGTTCGCATGTCTTTTCCTCGTAAGTTTCAATTTTTGATTATGGGCGGCTTAAATTGCGCTTCGGCAATAGTCGATAATGCGCGATTGACGACCTTACTGGTCGCGCTCCCAAACACAAAGCGAACAATTACCAAGGAACCTTTACCGGTCCACCCCTAAGGGGCGCTTTTTCCGGGTTGTCACGGATACATCGATCATGACCAGTTCGGGAGGATGAGGTGGTCTCGTAACCTGGCCCCGGGGAGGCCCGTATGAGATCCACCCGTCCTGCGCTAGCCCTCGCCGTCACCGCACTGCTGCTGGGAACGGCGGCCTGCGCGGCCGGCCCAGAGGCAGAGCAGCCCGCGGCACCCGCGGCGAGCAGCCATGCCGGCCATACCGGCGGCTCGGCGCCGCCCCCCTCACCCCTGCGTGACGGCGAGCGGTTCGTCGACGTCGGGCTGGATCAGCCCTACACGCCGGCCGCGCCGAACGGCGGCACCGACGAGTACCGGTGCTTCCTGGTCGATCCGCAGCTGACCGAGCCCGCGTACCTGACCGGCAGCCAGTTCCTGCCGCAGAACGAGGCGATCGTGCACCACGCGATCTTCTACCGGGTCGACCCGGAGCAGGCCACCGAGGCCGAAAAAGTCGATCAGGAAAGCACCGGCGAGGGCTGGACCTGCTTCGGCGACTCCGGCGTGCAGGGGCAGACCGCGTGGGTGGCGCACTGGGCCCCGGGCGCCGGCGAGACCCTGATGCCGGACGGGTTCGGCTTCGTCATGCCGCCCGGCAGCAAATTGATCATGCAGGTGCACTACAACCTGCTCAACACCAGCGGCGCCGACCAGTCCGGCATGAAGATGCGGCTCGCGGCCGGCGACTCCGGTCTCAAGCCGCTGGAGACCGCGCTGGCGCAGGCGCCGATCGAACTGCCCTGCGAGCCCGGTGGCAGCGGACCGCTCTGCGACCGGGAAACCGCGATCGCCGACGTGGCGAAACGGTTCGGCGCCGAGTCAGCCGAGACCGTCGAGCAGCTCAACCAGTGGTGCAACGGCGGGCAGGCCCCGAAGGCGGGCAACACCCAGCACTGCGACCAGCCGGTCGGTGAGGCCGGGACGATCTACATGGCGGCGGGGCACATGCACCTGCTCGGCCGGTCGATCAAGGTCGAACTGAACCCGGGCACACCGAAAGCGACAACGGTTCTCGATGTACCTGCCTACGACTTCGACAACCAGTCACTCGTACCCCTGAAAAAGCCGGTGAAAGTCGCTCAGGGTGACATAGTCCGGGTTACCTGTACGCATGACGCGCTGCTGCGCAAGCAGCTGCCGCAGCTCAAGACGCTGCCGTCGCGCTATGTGGTGTGGGGTGAGGGCACCAGCGACGAGATGTGTCTCGGGATCCTGGTGATGGCACCGGGTTAGTGAAGGCACTTCGCTGGGGTACGAGGAAGGCATGACGGAGTACGGCATCCACGCCTCGCACGAGCAGATCCCACCCGGTGACCTCCTTCAGGCGGTGATCGCCGCCGAACGCGCCGGCTTCCAAGCGGCGATGTGTTCCGACCATTTCTCGCCGTGGAGCGAACGCCAGGGTCAGTCGGGTTTCGCCTGGTCCTGGCTGGGCGCCGCGCTGCAGGCGACGAACCTGTCGTTCGGCGTGGTGAACGCGCCCGGACACCGCTACCACCCGGCGATCATCGCGCAGGCGATCGGCACGCTCGGCTCGATGTACCCGGGCCGGTTCTGGACCGCGCTGGGCTCCGGCGAGTTCAGCAACGAACACGTGGTCGGCGGCGAGTGGCCGCGCAAGGACGTCCGCAACGCCCGGCTGCGCGAGAGCGTCGACGTGATCCGCGACCTGCTGGCCGGTGAGGAGGTGTCCCGCGACGGCCTGATCACCGTCGATCGGGCGCGACTCTGGACCCGGCCGGAGGCGACGCCGCCGCTGATCGGCGCGGCGATCAGTGTGAAGACCGCTCGCTGGTGTGCCGAGTGGGCCGACGGCCTGGTGACGGTGAACGCGCCGGAGGAGCACCTGCGCGAGATGATCTCGGCGTACCGGGGCGCCGGCGGTCGTGGCCCGATCGCCCTTCAGGTCCATCTGAGCTGGGCGCCGACCGAGACCGAGGCCGAGGAGATCGCCCACCACCAGTGGCGCAGCAACATCTTCAAGCCGCCGGTCTGCTGGGACACCGCCACCGCCGAGGAATTCGACCTGATCTCCGCGAACGTGACGGTCGACCAGGTCAGGGAGTCGGTCAACATCTCCGCCGACCTGGAGAAGCACGTCGACTGGCTCAAGGGCTATGCGGCGCTCGGTTTCGACCGCATCTATCTGCACCACGTGGGTCAGGATCTCGGGCCGTTCGTGGAGACCTTCGGCGCGAAGGTCCTGCCCCGTCTATGACTTCTTGAGTACGCCGTCAAGATGGGCGATCGACGCGCTCACCTCCGGACCGAGGTCGGCGCCGATCAGGCAGTGATCGGCGCCCGCCACGATCCGCAGCTCGACCTGGGTGCCCGCCTCGGCGAGCCGCTGCTGCAGCTCGATGCTCTGCCCCACCGGCACGATGCGGTCCTCGTCGCCGTGCACCAGCAGGATCGGCGGCGCCGATTCGGTCACGTAGGTGACCGGGCTGGCCGCCGCCGCCTCCTTGGGCAGCTCCTGCACCGGCCCGCCGATCAGGCGGCTCTCCGGCGACTCCGGGTCGTCGTGGTCCTGCAGGCCGTCCGGGTGGTTCTGCGAGGCCATGCTGAGCAGGTTCGACGGGCCGTACCAGACCACGGCGGCCGCCACCGAGTCGGACGGGCCGGAGACCCCGACGTCGCCGGCCAGCTCCGGGTCCTTGCCGGTCAGCGCCACCATGGCGGCGAGATGCCCGCCGGCCGATTCGCCCCACACACCGAACCGCGCCGGGTCGACACCCAGCTCGGTGGCGTGCTGACGCAGCCAGCGGACGGCCGCTTTCACATCGTGCAGCTGCGCGGGGAACCGCGCCTCGCCACTGAGCCGGTACGTCACCCTGGCCACCGCGTACCCGGCTTTCACCAGATGGTCGGGAACCTGGGCGACTGCCTCGCCTTTATTGCTGCCTTTGCGCCACGCGCCGCCGTGAATCCAGACGATCAGGGGGCGTTTGTCGTCACCCGCCGGCCGGAAAACGTCAAGCATGAGCGGCCGGAATCCGCTCACCTCGCCGACGACGGCGTCACGCCAGATCGTCAGATCCCCCTCGGTGACAGGGGCCGGAACCGGATAGCGGCGCGGTTTCATCCTCACTGCCTATCACGTCGGTCACCCGCGCAGCGGATCTTCGGCCGGTGCGGGGTGCTCATACCGGGGCCGATTCATCGACCGATTGCGACGGAATATGTACGCAGCGTCCCGCCAGCGGTTGACCCGGACATCGATCACCGTTAAACAACTGGAGTGGATCCGTTCGAGAATGTGGAGTTCGGCGCCTCCGGCGTCACGGTCACCCGGCTCGGCATGGGTCTGGCTCCGATCGGGGGTCTGTTCACCCCGGTCGGTGACGAGGCCGCAGTGGAGGCGATCGATACGGCCTGGCGGCTGGGGGTGCGTTTCTTCGATACCGCGCCGCTCTACGGCGCCGGATTGTCGGAACGCAGGGCCGGCGCGGCACTGCGAAAACGCTCCGATTTCACGCTCTCGACGAAAGTCGGCAGGCGTTTGGTGCCCCGGGCCGGCCCGCCAGAACCGGATATCTGGGCCGAACCCACCGGTTGCACCCCGGTCTTCGATTTCACCGCTGAGGGGACTCGGAGCGCGTACGAAGAAAGCCTGAATCGTCTCGGCCTGGACCGGATCGACGTTCTTCATCTGCACGACCCGGATTCCCATTTTGACGAGGCGCTGGCCGGCGCTCTGCCGGTGCTCGCCGGCCTGCGCAAGGACGGCGTGATCCGGGCGGTTTCCGCTGGGATGAATCAATCCCGGATGCTGACCGAATTCGTTCGCACCGGCCTTCTCGACTGTGTGCTGCTCGCCGGCCGTTATTCGCTGCTCGACCAATCCGGCTTGGCCGACCTGCTGCCCGAATGTGAACGCCGGGGCGTCTCGGTGATCGTCGGCGGCGTCTTCAATTCCGGTGTGCTGGCCGACCCCTGGAACACCAAGATCTACGAGTACCGGCAGGCGGCGCCCGAGATCGCAGCCCGCGCGCAGGCGATGGCCCGGCTCTGCGAGCGGCACGGCGTGCCGCTGCGGGCGGCCGCGATGCAGTTCCCCCTCGCCCACCCTGCGGTCACGTCGGTGCTGGTCGGGATGCGGTCGGCGGAGGAGGTGGCCGACGCGGCGGCGATGGCGCGGCTGCCGATTCCGGACGGCCTCTGGCGCGACCTCGCCAACGCCTGGCTGCTGGCCGACGACATCCCCGTGCCCTCATCGGAGCTACGGTGAGGCCGGGGCGCCCGCCGGCGAGCGCGCACCCCGGCGCTTTCACTCGCTGAACGCCGTGACCTTGACGACGGCGCCCGGCTCCGCCAGGGGGATCAGGTTTCCCTCGACGCGGGCGCCGTCGATCTCCAGGTGGGTGACTCGGTCGCCGGCCCGCACCGAAATCTCGTAGGTGGCGCCACGGAACCTGCGGGTCGCCTCGAATCCCGTCCAGCCGCCGGGCAGGACCGGGTCGACCCGCAGGCCGGTGAAATCGGGGCGGATGCCGAGGATCCACTGCGTGATCGCCACGAAGTTCCAGGCGGCGGTGCCGGAGAGCCAGGAGTTCTTCGCCTCGCCGTGGGTCGGGGCGTCCTTGCCGGCGATCATCTGCGCGTACACGTACGGCTCGCAGCGGTGCACCTCGCTGATCGACTCCCGCGCCGACGGGTTGAGCCGCTGGTAGTAGTCGAACGCGCGGTCACCGTTGCCGGTCATCGCCTCGGCGATCATGATCCACGGGTTGGTGTGGCAGAAGATCCCGGCGTTCTCCTTGTACCCGGGCGGGTACGACGAGATCTCGCCGAGCTCGATGCGGTACCCCGAGTAGGCCGGCTGCTGGAGCACGATGCCGTGCGGGGTGGCGAGCCGCTCCGCCACACTGTCCAGGGCTTTCGCCGCCAGGCCGTCGTCCAGGCCGACCCCGCCGAGCACGCAGATGCCCTGCGGCTCGATGAATATCTGCCCCTCGTCGTTCTCCCCTGACCCGATCACGTTGCCGTGGAAGTCGTACGCCCGCCGGAACCACGCGCCGTCCCAGCCGTGCTCGGCGACCGTGCCGGCCATCTTCTCGGCAGCGGCCCGGTAGTAGACCTCCTCGCCGTCCAGCTCCCGCAGCGCGGCGATACCGGCCAGCTCCTTGGCGGCCAGCACGAAGAGACCGGCGATGAACACCGACTCGGCGACCCCGCCGTGGGCGTTCTCGGTGGTCTGGAACGGCTCACCCGGAGTGTCGGAGAAGCAGTTCAGGTTCAGGCAGTCGTTCCAGTCGGCCCGGCCGATCAGCGGCAGCCCGTGCGGGCCCAGCCGTTCCAGGGTGTACCGCAGGGACCGGCGCAGGTGCTCGTAGAGCGGCTCCTCGCTGCCGGCCGCGTTGTCGAACGGCACCGCCTCGTCCAGCAGCCCGGTGTCACCGGTCTCCTTCACGTACGCGGCCACGCCCAGGATCAGCCACAGCGGGTCGTCGTTGAAACCCTCGCCGATGTCGTTGTTGCCGCGCTTCGTCAGCGGCTGGTACTGGTGGTACGCGCCGCCGGTCTCCTTCTGGGTGGCAGCGATGTCCAGGATCCGCTGCCGCGCCCGCTCCGGAACCATGTGCACGAAGCCGAGCAGGTCCTGGTTCGAGTCGCGGAACCCCATGCCACGGCCGATCCCCGACTCGTACCCCGAGGCGGAGCGGCTCATGTTGAAGGTGACAAGACATTGGTACGCGTTCCAGATGTTCACCATCCGGTCGGTGTCGCCGTCCGGGGTCCTGACCTGGAGCTGTCCGAGCAGCCCGTCCCAGTAGGTCGTCAACTCGGTGAACCCCTGCTCGACCGTCTCCGGCCGCAGCCACCGCTCGATCACCGGCTTGACCCGGGACTTGTTCAGCGTCTGCGATCCCGGCGGGTCGAACTTGGCGTCCTTCGGGTTCTCCGCGTACCCCAGCACGAACTCGACCTCACGAGTCTCGCCGGGCGCGAGCGCCAGCTTGACGTGGTGGCTGCCGATCGGCTGCCAGCCGTGCGCGATCGAGTCACTTGCCGCGCCGTTCTCCACGGCAGCCGGCCGGTCGTACCCTCGATAAGGACCGAGAAAAGCGTCCCGTGACGTGTCGAACCCGGTCAACGGCTCCGAGCAGGCGAAGTACGCGAAGTGGTCGCGCCGCTCCCGGTACTCGGTCTTGTGGTAGATCACGCCGTCCTCGACCTCGACCTGACCGATCGAGTAGTTGCGCTGGTAGTTCGTGGCGTCGTCCTGCGCGTCCCACAGGCAGAACTCGACCGAGGAGAACAGCGACAGCTCGGCCGGGGTGTCCCGGGTGTTCGTCACCCGCACCCGCCACACCTCGAGGCTCTCACCCAGCGGCGCGAAGTACAGCGTCTCGGCCGCGATGCCGCCCCGGGCCGAAGCGATCTTCGTGTAGGACAGGCCGTGCCGGCATTCGTACCCGGTCAGCTCTTTCTCTCGGGTGGGTTGCCAGGAGGGTGACCAATAGTCGCCGGTCTCGTCGTCGCGGACGTAGACGTAACGTCCGCCGACGTCGAGGGGCGCGTTGTTGTACCGGTAGCGGGTGAGCCGCCGCAGTTTGGCGTCGCGATAGAACGAGTACCCGCCGGCGGTGTTGGAGATGATCCCGAAGTACGCGTCGGTGCCGAGGTAGTTGATCCACGGCAGCGGCGTGTCCGGCCGGTCGATCACGTACTCGCGCTTGTCGTCATCGAAGTGCCCGTAACGCAACAGGTCCTCCTGCGGGTCGGCTTGAGAGCGCGTTCTGGGAGCGCTCCCACATGCTTCATTTTACCGCGCCGTAACGATGTTGAACGAGATCTGTCTATATTCCGAAAGCGGGCCGATTCCGCACCCACCACCCGCGCAGTCTGCGCAGCGAGCTATCCGCCACGCGCAATCTGCCCAGCGAGCAATTTGCCACGCGCGGTCTGCCCGGCGCGCTATCCGCCACGCGCGGTCTGCCCGGCGCGCTATCCGCCACGCGTGCCGCCTGCCGGCGTGCCGCCCGCTCGCGCGTCACCCGGTCCAGATCGTGGCAAGTCCTGCCCGCATTTCGGCCCGAGCGTGCCGCGGTCACCGAATTTTCGCGTTCTGCGCCGCCAAGGCGCGAGCGCGGCAACGACGCGGGCGCGAGCGTGGCCCGGCGCGAGCGTGGCCCGGCCCGAGCGTGGCCCGGCCCGAGCGTTTTCGGTGCCGCAGGCTCTTTCCGCTGTTGTCGTCGCGGAGGGCCACGGGTTCCGTGTGCGCTGGTCGGCGCTGGCCGCCTGGCCGGGGCCCTCGGGACCCTGCGAAGCTCTCGGCCCCGAGCGACGTGGACCGGGTCACACGGAACCGCTCCGTGCGCCTTCATCCACGCCATAGCCGAGACGCCAACGCACACACCTGCTACGTGGGCCATCATCACCGCTGGGCGGCGCTTCCGTGCGCCCTCGTCTCGGCCGCGTGCGCTCGCAGTTCGGCGACGTCGCCCCGTGGAGGACGCTTCGTGCTCCCGGTGTCCCGGTCGCGTGCGTTCGCACTTTCGGCGGCGTTGAGGCGCAGACCCCATGTGGGCCGGGAGGACGAACCGGGGTCCATGCAGGGCCATCGTGTGCTCCACGTGCGCGGCCCGGGAGCCGTCCCGGATCACCACGGATCCGGCGACCGAGAGACGTCGGGCCGGGCGCGCCGTCGTCGCGGGCGGCATGCGAGCCCTGCGCCGTCGCAATCAAGGCAAGCTCTGGTCAAGCGGCGTTTGCCGGGTATCGGACCCCGCGGCTCGCGGCCCGCAGCTGTTCGGCCGTGAATCGGGTGGCCTGGCCGAGCCCGGCGAACCCGCGGCCCGTCAGTTGTCCAGCTCGTCCGGCCACATCGCTCGCGCGGAGCCGACCCCGAGCACCAACGCCGCTGCGAACACCACGACTACGACCATGACCGCCGCCCTCCGGTAAGTTGCACATCACTGTGCACCAAAGCCACCTCTCTTAAACAGAGAAGTGGCCCCGGCCTCACAGTGGCGGTCGTCACGCCACCCCAGGGCTGTGCAGGGCCGCGCCCGAGAGTCGTGTCTGCCTGTCTCGACGCATGGCAAGCTCAGGAACCATGAGCGACACCGACCTCGCCAAGTTCGAAGCCGACCGCCACCGCATCCGCGAGACGCATCTGATCCCCGCCGCGGACCGTCCGGCCTCCACCGCCCGCGGTCTGCACCACACCGCCCTGATCAGCAGCGACGTGGAGACGACCGTCCGCTTCTACCAGGACCTGCTCGGGTTCCCCCTGACCGAGCTGATCGAGAACCGCGATTACCCCGGCTCCTCGCACTTCTTCTTCGACATCGGCAACGGCAACCTTCTGGCGTTCTTCGACCTCCCCGGCCTGAACCTGGGCCCGTACGCCGAAGTCCTCGGCGGGCTGCACCACATGGCCATCTCGGTCGACCCGGCTCGCTGGGACGAGCTGGTCGCCCGGCTGGCCCAGGCAGGCGTGGACCACACCGTTCACAGCGGCGTCTCCGTCTACTTCCAGGACCCGGACGGCGCCCGCATCGAACTCATCGCCGACCCCCTCGGCGAAATGTACGGCACGAAGGTCCTCTGAGCTGCCCGTTCAGCGCCGGCGATTGCGCGGATGGTTGCGGGCCATTCGCTCGTTGCCATGCTTGTAGTTCCCGGTCAGCCGCGCCATCAACTCCTGCGGATCCTCAAGGTCGACGTCGACGAGGAATCGCTGCGCTGCGGCACCCCGGAGCACCGCCGCCGGCCGCCCATGATGCAGCACCTCGATGTCGCCGTTCTTCCGGACGCGATATGTGAAGCCCTCAGGCACATTGGTCATCACCGCATCATCACGACCGCACTGTCCGAACGCGAACGACTTTCGGCAGTGAAAGCGCCACACCGAGCGAAAGGCGCCACACCAAGGCGCCCACACCAAAGCGCCACAGCAAAAGCGCCGCGCGGAGCCAATCTCCACGCGGCGCTTCAGCAAGGACAACGGACCTCAGGCCGCCGGCGCACCCGACGGCGGCGCCCCACCCGGACCGCCGCCACCCGGAGCACCCGACGGCGGCGTCCCGCCCGGGCCACCACCACCCGGCGCGCCCGACGGCGGCGTCCCGCCCGGTTGCCCGCCGCCACCGGCCGGGGCAGCGCCACCGGTCGGCGTCGTGCGCGTGTCCACCCCGACCGACAGCGAAACCGCATATCCGCTGCTCACGTCGCCGGTCGCGGTGCCCAGCTGGCTGGCGCCACCGTCGTCGCCGAACACGTTGTCGTTGTCCAGGGTCACCTGCGCCAGGTTCGCCACCGAGGCCTCGTACCCGGTCTCCTTGTAGACCGTGTCGCAGACGTCCTTGGGAAGCGCGACCTGCGAGGTGGCGATCGCCTTCGTCGAGTCCGTGATGTCGGCCTCGGTCGGGTACACCTCGAAGTGGATGTGCGGCCAGCGCCCGGTGTAACACGCCGGGAAGATGCTGGTGAACGACACCGTGCCCGAGTCGTCGGTGATCTGGACGCCGCGCAGATAATTCTCCTCGGTGACCCCTTCGGAGTACATCGAGTACAGACCGGCGCGGTCACAGTGCCACACGTAGACAGCCACACCGGCAAACGCAGCCCCGCCGTTCGCCAGGTCCTTGATCGTCAATTCAAGCGACATGGGTACGCCTTCAGCAGTGCCACTGGCATCGCCGAAACTGGACCGGATGTCGCTGCGAACGATCCCGCTCTGTTCGAGAACGTCCGGACCGTTCGATCCGTCGCCGGGGTACGGCCCCGCGGTCTCGTCCGGAATCTCCCCCGACGACGTGGTCGCCGTGGACGAGGTGGCAGCCGACGAGGTCGAGGACGACGAATCACCGCACGCCGCGAGCCCGAACGCGACCGCACCGGCCCCGAACGCGCGCAGGACGTTGCGCCGTCCCATCAGTGTGCCGAGGTCGAACCCCAGCCCCTGGTCGAACACCTCCTCGTCCGGATTAGGAAGCCGACGACCCTGAAAAGTTGAACTCACGTTTCCTCCGCAATGTGCCGATTGCTTGGGAACCATGCAAACAGCGGAGTCTATGAATGCCCTATGCCACCTCTGTCCAGCCGACATGGAAGCGTCCGGCCGACATGGAAGTGTCCGGCCGACAGGGAAGCCGGTCAACGCCGGTATCCGAAACGCGACAGAGGACCGACGCGAAACCGTCGATTGTCGATAATGACCGCGTGCCCGGTATCGACCCCGCCGAGATCCGCACCGCCGCCGAGTTACGCAAGCACCTGCGGGAGCTGTGGCAACACACCGGACGGACCGTCCGCGAGGTCTCCGACGATGCCTGGCTCATCGCGGAACCGGGCCTCGGTACCCAGCCGGGACACAGCACGGTGGGTGACTGGGTCAGCGGCACATCGCTGCCCGGGCCACAGAGCGCTGCCCTCTTCGCAGCGCTGCTCGAGGTCCTCGGCGTCACGGACACGGACGAGTGGCTGGCCGCCTGGCGACGCGTACGCCTGAAGGCCGGACCGCGCCGCACGGCGCGGGAACCGTACCGGGGGCTGGAGGCCTTCGAGGCAGCCCACGCCGAGCTCTTCTTCGGCCGCGAGACGCTGACCCGGCAGATCCTCGACCGGATCCGTGAGCTCTGGGAGAACGGTGGCGGAATCCTGATCGTGGTTGGCCCGTCCGGGTCGGGGAAGTCCTCGTTGCTGCGCGCCGGGGTGATTCCGGCGCTTGCCGGCGAGCCGGTGACCATCTCGGTGCGAACCCCTGTGGACAAGCCGGAACCATCCACGGCCGGTGAGCCGGGGCGGCGACTCGTGGTGATCGACCAATTCGAGGAGATCTTCACGAACGCGTTCACCGAAGACCAACAGGACCGCTACCTGGCCGGCGTGCACGACCTGGCGAATCCGCCCGGCGGTGCGGTCGTGGTGCTCGGCCTGCGCGCGGACTTCTACGACCAGTTGCTCGGTCACCGCGGCATGGTCGACGCGATCCGGGACGGTCAGATCACCGTCGGCCCCCTCGATGCCGACGAGTTGCGGCAGGTCATCCGGAGGCCGGCTGAGCGGGTGGGTGTGAAGCCCGAGGACGGGCTGGTCGAACTCATCGTCAGGGAGGCCATCGGCGGACCCGGCGTGCTGCCGATGCTCTCGCACGCGCTGCTCAGCACCTGGAAGATCGCCGGCGGGGAGCTCACCGTCGCGGCGTACCGCGAGACCCGCGGCATCCACGGCGCCGTCGCGAACACGGCCGACACGGTGTACCTGGGGCTCGACGCTCACCAGCAGGAACTCGCGAGACGGCTCTTCCTCAGCCTCGTGCATCTGCACCCGGACTCGCCGGACACCCGTCGGCGACTCAGCCGTGACAGCCTTTCCGCCGAGGTCGGCGACCCGGTGATCGTGGACGACATCGTCCGCGAGTTCGTCGATGCCCGGCTCCTCACCGCCGGTGAGAGATACATCGAAGTAAGCCACGAAGCACTGATCACCGGCTGGCCGCAGCTGCGCGACTGGCTCGACGCCGACCGTAACAGCCTGCTGATCCGCGCCCAGGTCATCGCCGCCGCGAAGGCCTGGGACCGGGACGGACGGCACCCCGAGGACCTCTACCAAGGCACTCGCCTGGCAGCAGCGCAGAGCTGGGCATCCGGGCCGCGCGCCGACCCGACAGCGCAGGTCAGCGACTTCCTCGCCGCCGGTGAGCGGCACGCACGGCGCCGCACGACCGTGCTGCGCCGGACCGTGGCCACGCTCAGCGTGCTCTCCTTGACCCTGCTGCTGTCCACCGGTTACGCCCTCGATCGCCGCGGGGAGGTCGAGCGTCAGCGTGCCCTCGGCGACGAGCAGCGCCGTGACGCGGTCAGCCGCCTGCTCGCCGGACGCGCGGACACACTGCGCGAGACGGACGCTCCGCTCGCCATGCAACTGAGCCTGGCCGCGTACCGGCTCACACCGACACCGGAGGCCCGGGCCAGCCTGCTCCAGGCGTACGCCGGACCAGCGGCTACCCGGCTCGGCGGCTTCGCCGGCGAGGTACAGGCGGTGGCGGTCGCGCCCGGCGAGTCGGTGATCGCGGCGGGCAGCGCCGGCGGAACCGTCCGGTTGTGGCGCGACGGCGGACCCGGCGGGCCCCTGACCACCCTCGGTGAGGCGCTGACCGGGCCGTCCGGAACCGTGTACACGGTCGCCTTCAGCCCCGACGGCCGCACCCTGGTGGCGGCCGGCAGCGAGGGAGCGCTGCACCGATGGGACATCACCGACACCACACGGGCGGTGCCGCTGCCGCCGCTGACCGGGCCGTCGGCGACCGTGTACTCGGTCGCGTACAGCCCGGACGGCCGGACGATCGCCGCCGGTTCCGCCGACGGCCGGATCTGGCGCTGGTCCGGCGGCACCGCGCTCCCGTCCCTGGAAACCGGCGAGACCACTCGTCTCCCGGTCACCTCGATAGCCTTCAGCCCGGACGGCCGGGTCCTCGCCGCCGGCCAGGGAGCAGAGGTCCGGCTGTGGCCGGCAGCAGGCGGCGCTCCGGTGACGCTGGCCGGGCACGAGGGTGACGTCACCGCTGTCGCGTTCAGCCCGGACAGCCGGACGATCGCCTCAGGCAGCCGGGATCAGACGGTACGGCTCTGGAACATCACCGATCCGGCCCGGCCCGCAGCACGTCTCGCTCCATTGGCCGGCCCGTCGAGCTGGATCAACGCGGTCGCGTTCAGCAAAGACGGAACAATCGTGGCGGCGGCGGCCTCCGATCGTACGATCAGCAGCTGGGAAGCCGGAACCGGCGCGCCTGCCGCGACCCTCACCGGTCCCGCGCAACTCACCTCGATCGCTTTCGGTGCCGGCGACAGCGTCGTCGCCGGCAGCGGCGACGCGACGGTGCGGGTGTGGCGCGCCGGCGAGCCCAGCCTGGGCGGCGCCGGCGGAACGATCTTCAACGTGGCGGCCGGGGTCAGCCGGGGTACGAACACCCCGATCGTCGCCGCCGCGGCCTCCAAGGACCGGGCGACCCGGCTCGCCGACATCACCGACCCTCGTCGCCCAGCGCCCATCGGACCCGTCCTGACCAGCACCGATGACGACGTTCCCTACGCCGGCACCACCGCCCTGAGCCCTGATGGAAGGCTGCTCGCCATCGGCACCCGAACCGGGCCGGTACATCTCTGGGACGTCAGCGACCCGGCCCGGCCCCGGCGTGCCGGGGTGCCGCTGACCGGCCTTGCCGACCTCGTCGAGACCGTCGCCTTCAGCCCCGGCGGTGATCATGTCGTCGCCGGTGGCCAGGACCGGACCGTGAAGATCTGGGACACACGCGGAGACGGGCGGGCCATCGCGAGCATCGGCTTGGGCAGCGCGATCGTCTACTCCGTGGCGATCAGCCCGGACGGGCGGTCGCTGGCGATCGGCACCACGGCCAACACCGTCCGGCTCGTCGACCTCAGCGACCCGGCCCGGCCCCGGCAACGCGGTGCCGACCTAGGCGGATTCGGCGGATACGTGTACAGCGTCGCCTTCAGCGCGGACAGTCGGTACCTCGCGGCCGGGAGCGCCGACCGCAGCGTCCGGCTGTGGGACGTCACCGGTTCGGAGATCGTGCGAGACGCCGGGATGCTGACCGGGGCCGGCGCGAACGTCTACTGGGTCGCCTTCGCTCCTGATGGACATACCCTCGCGGCCGCCTCGGCGGACCGCACGATCCTGGTCTGGGACGACGTCACGGAACGCACTCCATCGATGATCCTGCGCGGGCTGTCCGAGCCTGCTCGGACGGTGGCTTTCGCCGCGGACGGGCACACGCTGGTCTCGGCCGGCCAGGACGCCCGTATCCGGCTGTGGGAGCTCGATCCCGGAAGGGTGTCCGCCTGGGTGTGCGCCACCGCCGGCGAACCGGTGACCCGGCAGGAATGGGAGCAGTACGTACCCGGCGATCCCTACACCGCGCCCTGCTGATCCGGGCGTCCGGAGTTGTCCGGGACCTGATCCGGGGTTGTCCGGCCAGTCCGGAACCCCTACCTGGAGATCTCCCCGGCTGGGTTGGATTGCGCGGCAGGCGGTCGGATGCGGCAACGTCCGGCCGCCCCCGTCCAGATGGGGAGATTCGATGTGGAGTCGCGCTGACAAGATCAACCTGACGATCGCGCTCGTCGCCGCGGTCGCCGCGCTCGTCGCGGCCGTCCCGGTGGTCAAGGGCTTCTGGCTCGACTGGAGGCGGCCCCAGTCGTCCTTCAGCAACCCGTCCGCCCCGCAGCACAACACGACAGCGGCAACGATCGACGCCGAAGGCACGGCGGCGAACCTCCCGGCCGACAACGATCTCTGGCTGGTGGTCCGGTCCGACGGGCTCTGGTACCCGATCGGCATCTGCACGGTGAACGACGGCGGCTGGTCGTTCGAAGATGTCCCGCTCGGCAACCCCAAGGAGAAGGGCCAGTACACGCTCTACCTCTATCTGACCGGCCCGGCTGAGACCGGCGACTTCGCCGACTTCCAGACCAGGCAGGCAAACGACGAGTCCGCGACCGGGCTCAAGAGCCTGCCACCCGGCCTGCGCGTCCTCGACCACGCGGTGGTCACCCGCGCCTGAGCGCGTCGCCTGCCGATTCGAGGGGGACCGGCAGGCGACGCGAAGGTTTCCTCCAGGTAAGGCGGATACGCTCCAGCCGCCGCCCGATCAAGGCCGGGAATCGCGGCGACACCGGGGAGAACGTGCATGAGGAGAAGGCTTCACTTCGGCTGGATGCTCCCCGCGAGCATCGTCGCCGTGTTGCTCGGCGTGGTCAGCGGCATCACCTGGCTGGTCAGCCGCCTCATCGACGTCGACCAGTTCGACCAGGGCGAGATCAGCGACGGGCGCCCCTGCATAGCCACGGTCCAATCAATCTCGGACACCCACAAGGCTGACGTCTATCGGGTGGAGCTCCGCCTCCACGCGTACGACGGCACCGAGGAGGTCGACACCGTCGTGCGCGAGTCGCTCACGCCCGCCGAGGCGGGTCTTGCGATCCCCGGCGCCGAGTTCCGCTGTGTCACCGACCCGGAGGACCACACCCACGTCGAAGTCTTCTGGTCCGAGTAACTTTCAGGAGAAAAGACCCGCGTACGCGTTGAGCGCCGGCTGTCCGCCGAGGTGCGCGTAAAGCACGTTCGAGTCCCGGGCGATCTCACCACGGCCGACCAGGTCGATCAGCCCGGCCATCGACTTGCCCTCGTAAACCGGGTCGGTCACCATGCCCTCGGTCCGGGCCGCCAGCTTCATCGCGTCGAGCGTCGCGGTGTCCGGGATGCCGTAGACACCGCCGTGGTACCGCTCGTCCAGGATGATCTCGTCCTCGGTCAGGTCCCGCTCGACGCCGATCAGCGAGGCCGTGGCCCGCGCGATCCGCGCCACCTGGTCACGCGTCTCCACCGGCTTGGCCGAGCCGTCGATCCCGATCACCCGGCGCGGGCGTCCACCGGCGGCCGCGAACCCGGCGATCATGCCGGCCTGGGTGCTGCCGGTCACCGAGCACACGATGATCGTGTCGAAGAAGACGTCCAGCGCACGCTCCTGCTCGATCACTTCGTACGCCCAGTTCGCGAAGCCGAGCCCGCCGAGGCGATGGTCCGACGCGCCGGCCGGGATGGCGTAGGGCGTACCCCCGCCGGCCGTGACCTCGGCGATGGCCGCGTCCCAGCTCTCCTTGAAGCCGATGCCGAAACCGGCCTTCACCAGCCGGACGTCCGCGCCGGCGAGCCGGCTGATCAGGATGTTGCCGACCTTGTCGTAGACGCTGTCCGGCCAGTCCACCCAGCTCTCCTGCACCAGCACGCACTTCAGGCCGGTGGCCGCGGCGACGGCCGCGACCTGCCGGGTGTGGTTCGACTGCACCCCGCCGATCGAGACGAGCGTGTCGGCACCCCGCGCGAGCGCGTCCGCGACGAGATATTCCAGCTTGCGGGTCTTGTTGCCGCCGTACGCGATACCGGAGTTGCAGTCCTCCCGCTTGGCCCAGACGGCCGCGCCGCCGAGATGCCTGGTCAGCCGATCGAGGCGGTGCACCGGTGACGGGCCGAACAGCAGCGGGTGGCGGGGGAAATCGGCGAGCGACATGCGAACTCCTCAGAACGTGACGCTGTGGTGCAGATGGCCCCAGATGGTCGAGTTGACCTCGACGGCCCGCGCCTCGTCGCGCGTGGCCAGGGCTTCGATGAGTTCGTCGTGCAGCCGCACCGAGCGGGAGGCTTGTGCTGAGGTGAAAAGCAGGCGCTCGGCTCGGCGTACCAAAGGGGTGTATCGATCGACGGTGCCGGTGGCCGCGGCATTGCCGTAAGCACGCAGCGGGATCGCGTGCACCTCGTCGTCGGCGGTCAAGGCCGCCTCGACGTCGCCATCGGCGACGGCGGCGGCAAACCTGGCGTTCGCCTCCCGCATGCGTTCCACCTGGTCAGGGGTCAATGTCGAGGCAATCGAGAGGACGGCAAGACCGTGCATCGCGCCGACCACAGCCGCCGCGTCCTCGACGTCCTTGGCGACCACCTCGGTGACCCGGGTGTAACTCTGCGGCTTCGTCTCGACGAGCCCCTCACCGGCGAGCCGGGCCAGCGCCTCACGGATCGGAGCCCGGGAGAGACCGAGCCGCTCGGCCAGATCGTCGGGCCGCAGCGCGGCGCCGGGAGCGAGCGTGCCGTCGACGATGGCGCCGAGCAGCCGCCCGTAAGCCGCGTCCCGCAACAGATGCCGTCCCACCGTCTCCACAACTGAAATGTTAGATACCAATCACGCCCGAGGGCAACCCCGGTGTTGGAGCCAAACGAGCAGGGTGCGGCTGCCTTCCCGGCAACGCACCCGCCCCGCCCCATTCGGAGGCGGGGCGGGGCGGCAACTGTAGAAACGTGTCAGCCGGTGATGCCGTTGACCTTCGGGACGGTCAGGGTGCGCTTCGTGGCCGTGCCGCCGATCACGATCTTGCGCAGCGCCGAGTTGTTCGTGGTGCTGGTCTCGGCGAGCTTCTTCGACGGGTTGGCGAGCACCTGGATGTAGTAGGTGCCGTTCTTCAGCTTGGTGATGTCGAAGGACTGGCCCGGCCGGTCCTGGCTGTACGTGTCACCGTTGCCGATGTCCAGGACCTCCCGCACCGCGACGACGGTGTTGGCACCGCACGACGTCGCGAGATCGGTGTTGTCCGGCCGCCACTTCGCGCCCTTGATCGTGTAGTCGACGGCGTCGGTGTTGGCCAGGCAGAACGCCTCCTTGCCGCTGTGCACGACGAGCTTCTTGTCCGCGGCGAGCAGGTTGTACTGGGCGAAGTCGGTGAAGTGCCAGTGCAGGTGGCCCTCACGCGGGTCCCACTGCATGGTTCCGGCGGCCTTGGAGCCGACCTGCTTGCCCTTGGCGTCGAAGAAGTACTGGTACGCATCCATCACCTCGGTGCCGGTCCGGCGGAAGCCGTCGACCAGCAGCGGCGAGGTGCCGGCGTTCCAGACAGTGGCGCCGAAGTTGACGTACGTCTTGCCGTCCGGCTTGCCGGTCTTCTCGTTGACGCCCTCGGAGAGCGAGATGCCCCATGCGGGAAGCGACTTGAGGTCGGGCTTCGGACCGGCCGGGACGGTCTTGACCGTCTTCGGGCGGGCCGCAGCGGCACGGAACTCGGGCAGGAACGAGGAGACCTGCCGGCTGGCGTCCCCTTCACCGTGGTGCAGATCGTGCACCCCGGCAGCCGGCGCGGCCGGCTTCTTCTTGGCGAAGGAGGAGAACTTCACGTCTACCACGTTCAGCGCCACCTTCGCGCTGGCCTGCTTCGCCGGAATCCCGAACAGCTTGGTGTACTTCGCGTTCACCGTCGCGGTCGCCGTGTACTTGCCGGCCTTCAGCTTTGCCAGCGTCGTGCTGTTCGGCTGGTCCGGCACCGCGGCGTCCCAGCCCGCCTGGATACCCCAGACCGCGCCGAGCGTGAACGGGTTCTCCCCGCCGCACCGGGTCGGGTACGGGTTCGTGGCCGGCGCGTCCCGCCGGGTACGCCCGGACGAGTACGAGTTCGCGCAGAACGCCGTCTTGTAACTGGTGACCACCTTCCCCGCCTTGTCGGTGATGGTGATCGTGGTGAAGTCCTTGAGCCCGGTGAAGTCACGGACCGTGCCGAGCGGCAGTACCGCCTGGGTCCTCTTGCCGTTCTTCACGACGGTGCGGGTCGCGACGATCGGCGAGTCGTAACCCTTGCGGGTGGCACGGATCTCGAACGGGTCCTTGCCCGCGATCACGTGCAGGCCGAGGTCGAAGTACACGTAGACGTCGTCGCCGTCGGCGTACCGCTCGGCGGTCACGGTCTTGGCGGCGGCCACGAAGGACAGCGGCGGAGGTGCCACCGCGCTTCCGCCGCGCTCACGCCGGCGCCCGTGAGCAGTAGCGCGCCCACCGCGACGACCGCGATCGGCCTCCGTCTCCTCGGGTGTGTCATCTGTTCCCCCCATGCCGGTCGGCCGGTTTCGCACCGGCCTCGTGGCACAGATCCCACCGCACCGTCTGTGAAACTCCTGTGAGGTCACGAACGTTGGCACGGACCCGGGAGGTCAGCCGACTGTGGACTCAGGGCGCGATCGGCGGGTGACCAGGAGCAACGCGACGCCGGCCAGAATCATCGCGAATCCGGCGAGGAACATGGCGGCAGAGCCGCCGGTCACCGGAACGGTGCCGGGTGGGTCATCCGGTCCCGCTTGCGGATCTTCCGAGGGTACGACGACCGTCGACGGCGCCGTGGCCTCCACCGGATCGGCTGCCGCTGCCGTCCGATCGCCGGTGACCAGCACCTCGTACGTGTGCCGTCCGCTGGCCACGTCGTGTTCGGTCAGGTGGTAGACGCCGGACTTGCAGGTGACCGTCCGGCCCGGGGCGAGCCGGGTGGCGGGGCAGGTCACCTTCGCCGGCAGGCCGGTGACGCGTACGTTGACGAGCGTGACGTTGCCTTCGTTGCGCACGGCGATGGTGGAGACCACGTCGTCGGGCACACCGAGTTTGCCGTCGCCGTCCACGTCGGTCCAGGTGGCCTTCTGGTCGGCGGTCAGTTTCGGCCGGGCCGCGACGACCGGCACCGTCGTCTCGGCGCTGTTCGAG
This sequence comes from Actinoplanes sp. CA-015351, assembly GCF_050955685.1. Taxonomy (NCBI): domain Bacteria; kingdom Bacillati; phylum Actinomycetota; class Actinomycetes; order Micromonosporales; family Micromonosporaceae; genus Actinoplanes; species Actinoplanes sp. CA-015351. The sequence goes on along the minus strand of NZ_CP192102.1, from coordinate 2,401,654 downwards.
CCGACGCCCCGGTCGGTGGTGGACCACAGCCCGGCGGCGGTGGCGCGGGCGTCGACCGGCCGGCTGTTGTCGATGTCGTCCTGGGTGACCTGGTACGCCCGATCAGCGGTACAGGTCGTCGACACCCCCACGGCAAGCCGGGTGTCGGCGCAGGTCACCGATCCGGCCCGGGAGTCGGTGACGGTCAGGGCGCGAACGGTGACGTTGCCGGCATTGGTGACCTGGTACCGGTACCGCACGGTGTCACCGATGTCGGCGGACGTGGCGGCGAGCACCGCGACGTCCCCGGCCTCCGAAGCCGACCCGATGATCGACGCCCACATCCGCAGCCGCAGCGCGGGCAACGGATCGGCCACCCCGACGCTGACCGTGAACGGCCCGAACGACGTCTCCGACGGGGCGTTGCCGACAACCGTGACCTGGTCGAGGATGGCGGTGGCCGCGTCGATGTCACCCTGGGTGACCCGGTAGACCCCACTGGTGCAGGTCATGCTCTCCCGCACGGCAAGGCTGTCCAGCGGGCACCTGACCGGGCCGACCCGCGTGGAGGCGACGGCGATGCCGGTCACCGGCTGGTTCCCCGAGTTGATCACCTCGTGGGTGTACGTGATGGTGTCGCCGATCTCGGCCGCGTCGTGGTGCGCGGCCGGGGTGACGGTCGTCGTGGTGCGTACCACCAGGGCGGGTTCGCTGACCAGGACGGGCACGCCGATCTCGATGGGCCCGTACGTGCGGTTCTGTCCCCCGCTTCGCCCGGTGACCGCCGCCCGGTTGCGGACCTGGCCACCGGCGGCGACATCGAGGACGGTCACGGTGTAGCGGGCCAGCGAGCGGCAGGTCATCGAGCCACCGGGTGCCAGCGTGTCGTGGGTGCAGCTCGCGGCGCCGAGCCGGGTGTCCTCGACGACAACGTCACTCATGGTGACGGTGCCGGGGTTGGTGACCGTGTACTCGTACCCGATGGTGTCGCCATGTTCGACGCCGTTGCGGTGGCTGTCGGGGGTGACCAGCGCCTGGCCGGTGAGGGTGAGGCGGGACGTGCCCGGCGCGATCGGCACGGTGACCGGCGCGGTGGCCTGGAGGCTCGCCGTGCTCTGGGTGGCTGTCCGGCCGCGCAGCTGCACGGCGCCGGTCAGGGTGCCGCCGGTGTCGACGTCGATCTGCCGGACGGTGTACGTCGTCGCGTCGCAGTCCATGTCCGCGCCGACAGCCAGGCTGGTGGAGGGGCAGGAGGCGGCGCCGCCGAGGGTGTCGGTGACGGAGATGCCGGACATCGTGACGTTGCCGGTGTTGCGGACGTGGTACTCGGAGTCGACGAGGTCGCCGAGGGTGACGCCGCTCTGGTGGGCTCCGGGGCTGACGCTGGTGGTGACGGCCAGGGTCAGCAGCGGCGTGGATCCGACCACGGGGACCGACGATCCGCCCTCGGCGATGGCGACCGCGGCGCCGGGCGCCACGCTCGTTCCGGCGACGATGGCGTCGTTGGACACGGGCCGATCGGCGTCGACGTCGTCCTGGCTGACGAGGTACGGGGCGACGGACTGGCAGGGCACGGTGGCGCCGGCGGCGACAGTGGCCGGGCAGGTGACGCCGGAGACCTTGGAGTCGCTGACCGTGAGGTTGCCGAGGGTGACATTGCCGTTGTTGGTGACGACATACGTGTACCCGATGGTGTCGCCCACGCCGACGGTGGCCGCCGCGACCGGGGTAACCACGACCGCGAGCGCCGGCGCCGGGACGGCGAGCGTGACGGAGGCGCTGTACGGCCCGTACGTCCTGACTGTCGTGGCACCACTGGGTATGCCGGTGACCGTGGCCGAGCTGGTGATGGCCCCGCCGGTGTCGAGGTCGGCCGGGGTGACCGGGTACCGGTTGGCGGGCGAGATGGTGCAGGTCATCGTGGCGCCGATGACCAGGGTGCTCTGCGGGCAGCTGACCGGTGCGACCCGGGTGTCGGTGACCGCGATGCTGTCCATGTTGACGTTGCCGTTGTTGGTGACCGCGTACGCGTAGTCGATGCGGTCGCCGGCGGCCGCCGCGTTCTGGCGGCTGACCGTGCTGACGGTGGCGGTGACCACGGCGGTCAGCGACGGGACGGCGACCACTACCGGGACACTGGCGGTCGTCTGGGCGTACGCAATGGGTTCGATGTTGATCGGGGCTTGGGCTTTCGCGGTTGCCGTGTCGCTGATCGGGGTGCCGGCGGTGATGTCCGCCGAGGTGACGAGATAGCTGCTGGCGGCCGTGCAGGTGACGACGGCGGCCGGGGCGAGGCTGGTGACGCCGCCGCAGTTGCCGGCGCCGCCGCGGGTGCCGCTGACCGACAGGCTGCTCATGGTCAGGTTGCCGGTGTTGGTGATCTTGTATTGGTAACTGATCGTGTCGTTGGCGGCGGCGCCGACCGCCGAGCCCGAGGAGAGCGTGGTGAGCACCTCGAGGGTGAGCACCGGCGCGGCCGCCGTGACGGTGACGGTCGCCGAATCGGCGTTGTCACTGGTGTCCGGATCGGTGCTGCTCGACGCGATGATCCGGCTGGAGTTGGAGAGCGAGCCGAAACCCTGCGCGCTCGCGGTGAGCAGCAGCTGTTCGGCGGCGGCGCCGGCCGTGATCTGCGGAATCGACCAGATGCTGACGCCCGCGTCGTAACTGCCGGCGCTGGGTGTGCCGGTGAGCAGGACCAGGCCGGCGTCGGCGTCCTCGCGCACCATCACGCTGGTGGCGTCGGACGGCCCGAAGTTGCGTACCCGGATCGTGAAGGTCAGCTGGTCGCTCTGCACCACCGCGGTGGGGCTGACCGACTTGGTGACGCGCAGGTCGGAGCGGTGCTCGACGGTCCGGGTGGTGGTGACGCTGTTGTCCGAGCCGTCCGGGTCGGTGCTGGACGCCGAGACCGTGGCGGTACGCGAGTACACCGTTGCCGAGTACGACGCCGACAGCAGCACCCCGGCGAACTCGATCTGCCAGCTGGCCGAGGTGGCGAGCGACGGCCGGGTGCAGACGTAGATACCGCCGTCGGCGGTGACCGTGCCGGGCGCGCCGGAGCCTTGGAAGGCGCAGGTCCCGCCGCTCTGGGTGGCTACCGGGATGGGCCGGCCGGCCGGGATGGCCTGGCGCAGCACGACACCCTCGGCCCGGGTGGGACCGTCGTTGCCGACCGTGACGACACCTTTGGCGTTGTGCCCGGCGATCAGCGGCTGAGTGGTGTCGGTGTCGTTGGTGATCACCTGGCTCACCGTCAGGTCGGCTTCGAGTTCGATGGTGAACAGGACGACCGAGGTGTCGTTCGCCGAGCTCGGGTCGGTGGTCGGCGAGATGACCGTGGTGCCGGCCCGCTGCGGGCCGGCTGCCGCGTTGGCGCCGACGGTGACGGTGCCGGAGATCCGCACGACGTTGTACGGCGACTGCGCCGGCAGCAGCGGCAACGTGCAGGCGCTGGCGGTGCAGTACTGCGACGAGGGCCGGTTCACGGTGAACCCGACCGGCACGACCGTGTTGAACGAGACGTTCGTCGCCGCCGACGGGCCGTTGTTGGTGACGGTCAGCGTGAACGGCACGGTGTCACCCGGTTTGGCGCTGGTCGCGCCGATGGTGAGCTGCACGCCGACGTCGGCCTCGGCGGTGCCGGCCGACTGCACCGAGTAGTTGTTGTCGGTGATGTCGGTCTCGGGTGTCGACGAGCTGACCGAGACGGCGTTGTTGACAGCGCCGGTGCCGCTGGAGTCGAGCTGCACCACGATGGTGACGGTGCGCGAGACGCCCGGATCGGTGGTGGGCAGGGTGCACTCGACCGTGCGGGTGGCCGCGGCGAGCGCACACGTGCCGGCCGAGGGGGTGGCACTGATGAACGTGGACCCGGTGACGATCGGGTCGGTCAGCATGATGTCGCGAGCCGTCGAGGGACCGTTGTTGGTCACTGTCGCGGTGTAGGTCACGGTGGTTCCGGCGACCGGCACCGCGGGTGTGTACGCCTGAACCACCCGAAGGTCGGTGTGCGTGGCGACCGTGGAACTCACCGACGTGGCGTTGTCGGCCTGACTGATCTCGTACGTGGCGCTGGTCGCCGACGCCGTCAGGGTTGCCTGGACACCCGGGGTGGCCTGGGGTATGACGGTGCCGGTGATGTTCATGGTGGCGGTGGCCCCGGCGGCCAGTGAGGGTATGTCGCAGGTCGCCACGTAACCGGAGACGGTGCAGGTGCCCTGCGGCGACGTGGCGCCGATTCCGATGATGCCGAACGGGATCACCGAGCTCACCTGCACGGTGTTCGCCGTGTTCGGGCCCTTGTTGAGCACGGTGAGCACGGTGGCGGCGGGCGAGCCGGCGATCGTGCCGGGTGCGACCACCGCGGCGGTGACGGCGAGGTCGGCGGCGGACGCGATGGTCGTCCCGGCAGTGCTGGAGGTCGAGGTCACCGTCGTGCTGGTGAGCGCGTCGAGGTAGGAGACGGCGGCCGCGTTGCTGATCGTCGAGGCGGCGGCCGCCGAGGTCACGCGTACCTGGTAGCTGAAGGATCGTGACTCGGTCACCGGGAGCTGACCACCGGAGCTCGCGCCCGCGCCGGTTCCGGCACGGACCCGGACGGTACGCGAAGCCGCGTCGTACTCGCCGGTGTCGGAGTCGGCCGCGTCGGAAACCGTCGTCGAGCTGGAGCCGGTGATCGTCTTGATCGAGCCGGGCACGAACGTCACCCCGGCCGGCAGGTCGTCCGTGAAGATCACGTTCTTCGCCGGGTTGCCGCCCTGGTTGGAGGCGTTGACGGTGTAGGTGAGCACGTCGCCGACGTTGCCCGACCCGGCGGAGACCGAGGTCGTGCTGACCAGGCAGGGCGAGTTGCCGAACGAGATGCCGTCGAGGAAGTTGCCGTACGTCGGCTTGTTCTGCGCCGCCGAGATCGAATCGAACGCGAACCGGGAGACGGTCTGCCCGGCCGGCACGGTATAGATGCCGGACCAGGTCCCCCACGCCGCGGAGCCGTCGGTGATCAGCGAGCCCTGCTGGACCAGGGTGCCGCCGGGCGGCCCGATCTTGGTGGCCATCACGTCGGTGCCGAGCCGGCCGCGGTGCCGCAGCTCCCAGCGCAGCGTCTGGCCGGGCGTGGTCGGCAGGTCCTGGTACAGCTGGGAGACGTAGTTGGCGTTGAGCTCGACGAACTGGTTGCCGGAGGCGGAGGTGAAGGTCTGCCGGACCTCGCGCCACAGCTCGAACACCTTGTCCGGGGCGGTGGTCTTCCAGCCGGGCATGTCCGGGCCCTCGGCGATCAGCGACATCGAGTTCGCGGCGATCACCGGCGCCTCGAAGTCACCGTTCGCGATCGTCACCGGTGCGGGACAGGTGGTCTGCGCGGCGCGTGCCGGCACTGTCGTTTCCACACCCGGTAAAAGCAGGAACAACGTACCCAGCAGGACGGCGACGCCTAACGGCGCGACTCCTTTCACGTTCGGGACGTTATGCCGTAAGAGTGCTTTTCATGGTTGTTTTGGTGGTATTGGTCCGCCGGGGCCCGGCAGCCTGTAAGGAGCCGGGCCCGGACGGATCAGAGCGCCTTGTCGAGCTTCTTCAGGGCACGCTTCGTGAGCTTCTTCAGCTCGGCGGTCTCCGGCTCCTCGGAGCCGACAAGCGCCACTGTCGCGTAGACGTCGTCCTGCGCCACGGCGACAAGCTTGCCGGGTACGGCGATCTCGAAGTTGCCGTCCTTGAGCGTGACGATCACCGAGATGGCCTGCGAGTCGTCGCCGACCTTCGGGAACGCCTTCAGCGCCGACATCTCCATCCTGAGGTTGCCGCTCTTCACGGTCGGGCAGCGCTTGAGCATGTCCCGGGTGCCGTCGACGAGATCGTGGGCAGCCTTCTTGCCGGTGCCGGCGAGCGTCTGGAGCAGCATCGGGCCGTCGGCGCCCTTCATGAAGGCGGCGAGTTCGAGCTTCACCTTGCCGGCGGTCCGGGGTGCCACCGGCTGAGTCGTCGCCGGGGCCAGCAGATCCTTGAGCGGCGGCACGTCCGGCACCTTGCACGGGTCCCCGCCCAGCGAGTTCGGGTCGATCAGCCCGGGCAGCAGACCGGCGCCCATCACCTCGGCGTCGAACGCCGCCCATCCCTTGCCCTTGGGCAGGTCCTTCTCGGTGAGCAGCCCGTCCGCGAGCTTCGCCGGCGCGGCCACGGCGGGAGCGGAAAAGGCCAACCCGGCCACCACCCCGGCGGTCAGCGAGGCGGCAATTTTCGTCAACATTCTCATGCGCCCCACCCTAAGCGGGCTTTTCCGGGCAATCCGGGAAATTCGGAGGCTCATAGACCGCTCACAGACAGCCGACGGCGGGCGCTCAGATCGCGCGCCCACCATCGATTCCATGATGATTCTGCTGCTTCTGATCCTGCTCGGCGCCGGTGTCATGGTCCTGGTCAACGGTGGTGGCCGGCGCACCCGGGTGGCACGCGGCGACGAGTTCCTCGCGGATGCCCGCGCCGACGCGAGCAGATGGTACGAGCGCCTCGGCGGCCAGCTGCTGAACCTGCAGGCCGACGGCGACGTTGCCCGCCAGGCCCTGGTCGACGCGACCGAACGTCACCAGGCCGCCGGCGCCCAGCTCTCCCAGGCACGAACGGTCACCCAGTATCGGCTGGCCCGGGAGAGTGCCCTCGAAGGTCTCGCGTACGTCCGGGCGGCCCGGATCACCCTCGGCCTGGACCCGGGCCCGGAGCTGCCGGCGCTCGCCGCGGCCGAAGCCGGGACGGTCACGAACGAGCACGAGATGAACGGTTACCGGGTCGGCCCGCAGCACTCCTCGGCGACGCCGTACTACTACCCGGGCGGTTACCAGAACGGCCGCCCGATGCCGGCCGGCTGGTATTCCACGCCCTGGTGGAAGACGGCGTTGGCGGCCGGCGCGGGCACGATCGGCGGCATGCTGCTGCTCGACTCGCTGATGGGAATGGGTCACCACGGCGGCGGAGGAGGCCCGGACATCTTCGACGGCGATTTCTTCTAGAGCATGTCCCTGAGCAGTGCCACGTCTTTCACCCGCTCGGCCCTGGTCGCGGCCAGTGGCGACACCAGCAGCGTCGTCACTCCCGCGGCTGCCAGTTCGTCGAGCCGCCGCCGCACCTGATCAGGCCGGCCCACCAGCGACGTCGCCGCCACGAGATCGTCCGGAACGGCCGCCGCCGCCTCGGCCCGCCGGCCACTGAGGAACAGATCCTGGATCAGCGAGGCCTCGGCCGGGTACCCGTACCGTTTGATCAGGTCGTTGGAGAAGTTCCGCCCCCGCGCACCCATCCCACCGAGATAAAGCGCGAGCTGCGCGCGATGCGCGCTCAACGACACCTCACCAAGCCCAAAGGGTACGGGAACCGACACGTCCAACGGTCCGAGCGCGGTGTCGCGACGGGACAGTCCGTCGGCCAGAGCGTCCCCGAAGACCCGGCCGGCCGCACGCGGGTCGAAGAACAGCGCCTGCCATCCCTCGGCGATCTCGGCGGCCAGTGCGACGTTGCGCGGACCCATCGCGGCCAGCAGGACCGGGATCCGCTCCCGGACCGGGCGATTGATCAGCTTGAGCGGTTTCGCGTAGTCCCCCGGCAGCGGCACCCGGTAGTGCTCGCCCTCGAAAACCAGCCTCTCCCGCCGCCACACCCGCCGGCAGATCTCGACCACCTCCCGGGTACGCGCGACCGGAGCGTCGTACCGCACCCCGTGGAACCCCTCGATCACCTGGGGTCCGGAGACGCCGAGCCCGAGGGAGAACCGCCCGCCGGACACGTAGTCGATCCCGGCCGCGGTCATCGCTGTCAGCGTCGGCGTCCGGGTGTAGAGCTGCATCACCCCGGAGGCCAGCGCCATCCGCCGGGTCCGGGCCGCGAGATAACCGAGCTGGCTGACCGCGTCGAAGCTGTACGCCTCCGGGACCACGACCAGCTCGGCCCCGGCCTCCTCGAACTCAACGACCTCGTCGACCGCGTCCGCGAAGCCCTCACCGCTGTAACCGATCTGAATGCCTAGTCGCATCAGTGCACGATCACCTGGCGGATCACATCACCGCTGCCCAGGCTGGTCAGCGCGTCACCGACCTGGTCCAGCCGGAGCCGGCGGCTGATCATGCCCTCGATGTCGAGCCGGCCGGCCCGCCACAGGGCGAGCAGACGGCCGAAGTCCCGGTGCGGCTCCGCCGAGCCGTAGAGCGACGGCACTATCGTCTTGCTCTCGAAGAGCAGCTCGAACGGGCTGAACTCGACGAACTGGTCGGCGCGACCGGCACCGACCACCACGACGGTCCCGCCGCGACGGCAGGCCGTCCACGCGGCGCGCAGCGTCTGCGGCGCGGCCACCACGTCGAACGCATAGTCGAACCCATCACCGCCGGTGAGCTCGGCGGACAGGTCGCCCAGCGAGTCCGGATCACAGCTGTGGGTGGCGCCGAAGCGCAGGGCCGCCTCGTGCCGGGCCGGCACGGTGTCGACCGCGACGATCACGGCCGCGCCGGCCACCCGGGCGCCCTGCACCGCGGCGATGCCCACGCCACCGCAGCCGATGATCACGACGGTATCGCCGGGCCGCACCTTCGCCGTGTTGATGACCGCGCCGACACCGGTGGTGACACCGCAGCCGACCAGGGCCGCGACCTCGTAGGGCACGTCGCCGGCGATCTTCACAGCGCCGGCCCGGGGCACCACCATCTCCTCGGCGAACGCGCCGCAGCCGGCCATTCCGAAGATCGGCAGCTCGCCGGCCATGAAGCGCGGCATCACGTAACCGGCCATCACGTGGGTCATGCAGAGATAAGTCTCGCCGCACAGGCAGTGCGCACAGACCCCGCAGGAGGGCAGCCAGTTCACCGCGATCCGGTCGCCGGGCGCCAGGTCCTCCACGCCGGCGCCGACGGCGATCACGTCACCGGCTGCCTCGTGGCCGAGCACGGCCGGGACCGGCTGCGGCAGGCCGCCGTTGAGCGCGGACAGGTCGGAGTGGCAGACACCGGAGGCGCGGACCCGCAGGTGCACCTCGCCGGGGCCGGGGCCGAGGACGCTCACGTCGTCCCGGATGTCGAGCTTCTCGTCGCCGATCGTGTGCAGAACCGCCGCGCGCATCCCGCCACCCCCTCGAAAGTAGAACGCGTTCTACGCTATCGGCGAGGGTGGTACCAAGCAAGCGTTTGGGCGCCACGCATAATGGGACTGGTGACGACCCCGAAAAACTCCGAGCGGCGTACGCACCTGGTCCAGCTCGCCGGCGACCTCTTCGCCGAGAAGGGCTTCCGGGCCACCACGGTGCGCGAGATCGCGGACGCTGCCGGGATCCTGTCCGGCAGCCTGTACCACCACTTCGACTCGAAGGAGTCGATCGGCGACGAGCTGCTCAGCGCGTTCCTCGACGACGTGCTCGCCGGTTATCGCGCGGCGGCGGTGATCGAGGATCCCCGGGCGGCGATCGAGGAGATCGTCCGGTCCAGCACGGCCACCCTGAGCCGGCACCGGGCGGCGCTGACGATGCTGCAGAACGACTGGACCTACTTCAGCGCGCAGCCGCGGTTCGGGTACCTGCGGACCGCCATGAAGGAGATCGAGCACACCTGGACCGTCCAGCTGGACCGCGGCAAACAGGCCGGGCTGTTCCGGTCCGACCTGGACACCCGCCTGACCTACCGGCTGCTGCGCGACATCCTCTGGATGCCGACGTCCTGGGCCCAATCGACGAACGCCTGGACCGATGGCCAGATCGTCGACGGCCTCTTGCGCCTGCTCTTCGACGGCATCACCGCACGGCCGTAGCGCCGCGCGCCGCGCCGGTCTACCGTCAGGACCAAGCAAGCGTTTGGTTTCCAATCGGCAGGGGGCGCGATGGGGCGGCTCGACGGCAAGGTCGCACTGATCACCGGTGGGGCGCGGGGCATGGGCAAGGCGCATGCCCGGCACTTCGTGGCCGAGGGCGCCCGCGTGGTGATCGGTGATGTGCTGGAAGAGAAAGGGCGCCGGGTCGCCGACGAGGTCGGTGGCGTGTTCGTCCGGCACGACGTGACAAGCGCCGGCGACTGGGCGGCGGCGGTGGAGGCGGCGACAACCGCCTTCGGGAAGATCGACATCCTGGTGAACAACGCCGGGATCCTGCGGCACGGCCCGGTCGCCGAGATGGATCCGGACGAGTTCCGGCACGTCATCGACGTCAACCTGGTCGGCTCCTGGCTCGGCGTCCGCCAGGTCGTGCCGCCGATGCGCGACGCCGGCGGCGGCTCGATCGTCAACATCTCGTCGATCGAGGGCATCGCCGGCGCGGCCGGGCTTTCGGCGTACAGCGCCAGCAAGTTCGGGGTGCGTGGCCTGACCCGCTCGGCCGCGCAGGAGCTCGGCCCGTTCGGCATCCGGGTCAACTCGGTGCACCCGGGTGGCGTGATGACCTCGATGGCCCTGGCCGCCGCGCGGACCATGACCGGTGTGGACGGCAGCGGTTTCCTCAAGGCACTGCCGATCGCCCGGTTCGCCGAGCCGGTGGAGATCTCCCGTCTGGTCGCGTTCCTGGCTTCCGACGAGTCGTCGTACACCACCGGCGCCGAGTTCCTCGCCGACGGCGGCCTGCTCAGCGGACCGGGTTACTGAGATGAGCGGCGAGGTCGCCATCGTCACGGGCGCCGGGCAGGGACTCGGCGCGGCCGAGGCCACCGCCCTCGCCGCGGCCGGATACCGGGTCGTGCTCAACGATCTGCCCGGTCCGGCGCTGGACGAGACGATGGAGAACATCCGCAAGAACGGCGGCGAGGCGGTCGCCTGCCCCGGCGACATCGGCGAGTGGTCGACCGCGCAGGCGCTGCTCAGCACGGCGATCGGGACGTTCGGTGGGCTCGGCGTGCTGGTCAACAACGCCGGCGTGCTGCGTGACCGGATGGTCTTCGCGATGAGCGAGCAGGAGTGGGACACCGTGATCCGGGTGCACCTGCGCGGACACTTCCTGACCACCCGGCTGGCCACCGCGCACTGGCGGGACACGAGCAAGCGGGAGGGCCGTCCGGCGTACGCAAGAATCATCAACACGGCCTCGGAGGCCTTCCTGCTCGGTTCCGCCGGGCAGGCGAATTACGCTGCCGCCAAAGGCGGCATCGTCGCACTGACGCTGGCGACAGCGCGTGGTTGCGCTCCCTATGGGGTACGCGCGAACGCCATCTGTCCCCGAGCCCGCACCGCGATGACCGGCGACCTGATGGGCCCGCCGCCGGACGGAAAAGACCCGATGGCGCCCCGGCACGTGACCCCGCTCGTGCTGCACCTGGCCGGACCGGCCGGCGACCGGATCACCGGTGAGGTGTTCGTCGTGCATGGCGGCGTCGTGGCAGTGCTCGGGCCGCCGACCGTGCGCGCGGTGTTCCGGGCCGCGACCGGCGAGTGGACGCCGCACGAGGTCGAGGCCGCGCTGAGCACGGTCTTCACCGAGGTGCCGCCGAAACCGGGCTTCGTGTGCGAGCAGACATTACCGTTGGCCGATACCACAATCGGTTTCGGCGGGGAGACACGGTGAAACAGCGCGAGACGGTGTCGATGACGGACGACGAGCAGATCGGTCTCCTGTCGTCGGCGAGGAAGATGCAGCTCGCCACGATCAACCCGGACGGCACACCGCACCTGGTCACGATGTTCTTCGGGCTCACCGGCGGCCGGATCGCGTTCTGGACCTACCGAGCCGCGCAGAAGGCCCGGAACCTGGACCGCGATCCCCGGCTGACCTGCCTGGTCGAGGAGGGTGAGGACTACTTCGAGCTGCGCGGCGTGCAGGTGTCCGGCGAAGCACGGCGCATCGACGATCTCGACGGCGTCACCGCTGTCGGCCGGCTCATCGCGGCCCGGATGCCGGACGTGCCGGCTGACGCGCTCGACGCGTACGTCTCGCATGCCGCGCGCAAGCGGGCCGCATACATCGTGGAGCCGGTACGCATCGCCAGCTGGGATCATCGCAAGCTGCTCGGCTAACGTCTTCCACCATGTCTGCTGGAACCCAGGCCGGGCGGCCGCGCGACCCCGAGGTCGACGACCGGATCACCCGGGCCGCGGCCGAGCTGTTCGGCACGCAGGGCTGGTCCGGCTTCTCGGTCGACGCGGTGGCCCGGCGCGCCGGCGTCGGCAAGGCCTCGATCTACCTGCGCTGGCCCAACAAGGAAGCGCTGCTGGTCGCCGCTCTGGCGAGCAGGCTTTCCGGGGTCAAGGACATCGACACCGGCTCGGTACGCGACGACCTGGTCGCCCTCGCCCGGCAGGTGCTGAACGCGTTCCTCGGTGAGGACGGCGGCGCCGTGCTGCGGCTGACCGTCGAAGCGGCGAGTGTCCCGGCCGGCCAGGAGCACCTGGACCGATTCCTCCAGTCGCAGGCCGTGGCCGCCCGCGCGATCGTGCGGCGTGGCATCGACCGCGGCCAGCTCGGCGCGGACACCAGCGTGACCCTGCTGCTCGACACGATCAGCGGCGGCGCGCTCAACCACGCCCTGGTGGCACCGGCCCACCTGCGCGACCAGGTGAAAGCCGGCGCCGACCGCTACGCCGAAGAGCTGGTCGACTTCGTCCTGAAGTCAGTGACCCGGTAATCCCGCCACCGCCGGGCTGAGCAGCCGGGTGCCCGACCGGTCCCAGGTCAGACGGCCGGCTTTCACCAGCAGCTCGACGTGGGCGGCGGTCTCGGCGATCGCGCCCACCTTCATCGGGCCGATCTTCTCCCACGGCCGGGACCAGGTCAGTGCGGCTGCCAGCTCCCAGATCGTCGGCTGGTCGAGGCGCCCGACCACCTCGACGATCTCGTCGCAGCGATCCCGGTGGTGGGCGTCCAAGGCCGCAGCCCTGGCCGCGATTCCGCGGAACCGGTGCTCGTGCCCAGGCAGTGCCTCGCACGCGTCGTAGGCCGCCACCTTCTCCAGCGACGCGAGATAGTCGGTGAGCGGGTCGCCACCGGTCAGCGAGAGGCCGATGTTGGGGCTGATCCGGGGCAGCACGTGGTCACCGGTGAGCAGCACCTGGGCGTCCGGTTCGAGCAGGCACAGGTGGCCTGGTGTGTGCCCGGGCGTCCAGACGGCCTGGAGCCGGCGACCGGGCAGCGGCACGAAGTCGCCGTCGTCGAGGAGCACGGTGGCGTCCGCCATCGGCGCGAAGTGCGAGTCGACGGCGGCGCCGAACGTGCCGAGCAGGTCGTCGACCTCGGCGTCCGGCACCCGCAGGCCGCGCATCCAGGCGCCGAGTGCGTGGCTCGGGGCGGTCTCCCGGTCGCGCAGCATCGAGGCGCGCTCGGCCGGGTGCATGGCGATCCACGCGCCGGAGGCGTCCCGCAGCCGGGCGGTCAGTCCGTGGTGATCGGGATGCACGTGGGTGAGCACCACACCGGTGACGTCGGCCGGGGCGGCGCCGGCCTCGGCAAGACCTCCGACAAGCGCGTTCCAGCCGGCGTCGCTGTCCCAGCCGGGGTCGACCACGACCATGCCGTGGTCGCCGGGGATCAGGTAGGACAGCGTGTAGCGCAGCGGGTTGTCCGGAATCGGCACCTCGATCGAGACGAGCCCGCCGGCAAGCTTCTCCACTGCTGCCCCACCTTTCCTAGACGAGTGTCGTCTAGGAAGGGAAGGCTACATCATCTCGTCGGTGATGGGGATGAGCACGGTCTTGAGCTCGGTGTACGCCTCGATCGACGTGCGACCACCCTCCCGGCCCAGGCCGGACTGCCCGAACCCGCCGAACGCCACGTGCGGCTCCAGCTGGTATCCGTTGACACCGACCGTCCCGGCGCGCACGGCCCGGGCAAGCCGCATCGCCCGCTTCACGTCGTTGGTCCAGACCGTGGCGGCCAGCCCGTACGTGGTGTCGTTGGCGAGCCGCACCGCCTCGTCCTCGCCGGTGAACGGCACCACGGCCAGGACCGGGCCGAAGATCTCCTCCCGGGCGATGGTGGCGTCGTTGCTGACGTCGGCGAAGACGGTCGGCGCGACGAAGTTGCCGCTCGCCAGCTCGCCGTCCGGCCGCCCGCCACCGACCACGAGGCGTGCCCCCTCGGCCTGGCCCTGCTCGATGTACCCGAGGACCCGATTCATCTGGCGCTCGTTGATCAGTGGCGAAGCCGTTGTCTCCGGATGGAACGGGTCGCCGTAGGTGACAAGCGCCGCCATCGCCTCGACGATGGCGAGGAACTCGTCGTAGACGTCGCGATGCACCAGCGCCCGGGAGTGCGCCACACACGCCTGGCCGGACAACCCGAGCGTGACCATGCCCATCGTGGTGGTGGCGGCCGCGTAGACGTCGGCGTCGGCGAAGACCAGCGACGGGCTCTTGCCGCCGAGCTCCAGACTGGTCCGTTTCACCCCGCCGGCCGCTGCGGCGAGCACCCGCCGCCCGATCGCGCGGCTGCCGGTGAACGTGACCTTGTCGACGAGCGGGTGGTTGATCAGGGCCTCGCCGGTCGGCTCGCCGGGGCCGGTCACCACGTTGAAAACACCCTCGGGCAGCCCCGCCGCCTCGACGATCCTCGCGAGCCGCAGCGCCGAGAACGTCGCGTACTCCGACGGCTTGAGCACCACCGTGCAGCCGGCCGCCAGGGCCGGGGCCAGTTTCTGCGCGGCGAGCAGCAGCGGGCCGTTCCACGGGATGACCGCGGCGACCACGCCGACCGGTTCGCGCAGGGTGAGCACCATGTGCTCGCCGCCCTGATAACCGGGCAGCGTCTCACCGCCGAGCTTGTCCACCCAGCCGGCATGGTGGTCGAAGATGTCGGCGACACACTCCATCGACATGGCGTACGTCTCGCCGAAGCTGATCGGCACCCCGTTGTCCAGGGCCTGCGTGGCCTGCAGGCCGGTGGCGTCAGCGCGGATGGCGTCGGCGATCCGGCGCAGCACCCGGATGCGCTCCTTGGCCCGGGTACGCGGCCACGGCCCCTCGTCGAACGCCGTGCGAGCCGCGCGCACCGCGGCGTCCACGTCCTCAGGTGTGGCGACGGCGAACGCGCCGACCTCCTCGCCGGTGGCCGGATGCGGGTGGATCCAGGTGCGGCCGTCGGCGGCCGGGCGCCAGACGCCGCCGATGAGCAACTCGCCCGTGGTGATGCCGAGTTCGTCGCGCTTCGCCTTGATGGAGAGGACCATGCCCGCACACCTCCACTGGAACGTGTTCTAGTTTCTGCTTTCTGCGGAGACTACGCCCGCGTGCGGAGCTCCGCCAGATAGGCCGGCCACTCGCCGCCGCCGTGGACCGCGAGGGCGGCGCCGCTGACATATCCGGCCAGTGGCGACGCCAGGAGCAGGCAGGCGCCGGCCACGTCCTCGGGTGCGGCCGCGCGGCCCATGGCCACCGTCTCGGCGGCCGCCGCGTCGTCGCCGACCGGACCGACGACGAGGGTGTTCACGCGTACCCTCGGGCCCCACTCGACAGCGAGGGACGCGGCGAGATGGAGCAGGCCGGCTTTGGCAGCGCCGTAGGCGGCGGTCCCCGGAGAGGGACGGACCCCGCTGACGCTGCCGATCATGAGGATGACGCCGCCGCCGGGCTGATCACACATCACCGCGTTTGCCGCCTGGGCCACATGCAGCGGCGCGATCAGGTTCAGCTCGATGACCTTGGCGTGCAGCCGGGGCGAGGCGACGTCGGCGAAGACCTGCGGGCTGCCGCCGGCGTTGTTGACCACCACGTCGAGCCGGCCGTGCCGCCGCACCGCCTCGGAGATCAGCGCCGCCGCCTGGTAGGGATCGCGGACGTCGGCCCGGAAGTAGTCATCAGTGACATCCGGCTGATTTCGCCCGCAGACCAGCACCCGCGCTCCGGCGGCACGGAAGGCCCGGGCGATGGCGGCGCCGATGCCGCGGGTGCCACCGGTGACGACGACCGAGCGGCCGGTGAAGTCGAGGGCGTCCATGAAGTTCGATCCTAGCTACCCAAGCAAGCGCTAGGTTAGAGTCCCGGCATGGGTGTGCGGCTGCACCGCGGCGCGGTCGCCGAGGTGATCATCGACTTCCCGCCGGTAAATGCGGTTCCGGCCGACGGGTGGCTGACGCTCGCCGGCGCGGTCGCCGCGGCAGGCGCTGATTCGGGCACCCGGGTGGTGCTGATCGCGGCCGAGGGGCGCGGGTTCTGCGCCGGCGTGGACATCAAGGAGATGCAGCGCACCGAGGGCCACGATGCGCTCATCGCGGCCAATCGGGGGTGCGCTGCCGCGTTCGCCGCCGTCTACGACTGCCCGGTGCCGGTGATCACCGCGGTGCACGGGTTCTGCCTGGGCGGCGGGGTCGGGCTGGCCGGCAACGCCGACCTGGTGATCGCCTCGGACGACGCGGTCTTCGGGCTTCCCGAGGTCGATCGTGGGGCGCTCGGCGCGGCCACCCACCTGGCCCGGCTGGTGCCGCACCAGCTGATGCGCACGATGGTCTACACCTGCCGGACGGTCCCCGCTTCTCTGCTGCACGGGTTCGGCACCGTCCTGGACGTGGTTCCGCCTGATCAGCTGCGTGCCGCTGCCCGGCGGTTGGCGGCCGAGATCGCCGGCAAGGACCCGGTGGTGATCCGGGCGGCAAAGGCATCGCTGAACGGCATCGATCCGATGGACGTGAAGCGCTCCTACCGGTTCGAGCAGGGCTTCACCTTCGAGCTCAACCTCAACGGCGCCGGAGACCGCGCCCGCCGGCGCTTCGTGGAGGGCCGATGACCGTCGCGACAATGACCGAGATCGTCGACGAGATCCGGGACGGGATGACCGTCGGGATCGGCGGATGGGGGTCCCGGCGCAAGCCGATGGCGCTGGTCCGGGCGCTGGTCCGGGCCGGACGCCGGGACCTCACGATCGTCGGTTACGGCGGTCCCGACGTCGGTCTGCTGACCGCCGCCGGGTGCGTCGGCCGGGTGGTCACCGGCTTCGTGTCGCTGGACAGCATCCCTCTTGAACCACATTTCGGCCTCGCCCGGAAAGCCGGGAATATCGCATTGACCGAATATGACGAGGGAATGCTCTACTGGGGCCTGCTGGCGGCGGCCAACCGGCTCCCGTTCCTGCCGATCCGCGCCGGCGTCGGCTCCGACGTGATGCGCGTCAACCCGGGGCTGAAGACGGTCCGGTCGCCCTACCACGACGGCACCGAGCTCGTTGCCATGCCGGCCGTTCACCTCGACGTGGCGCTGATCCACCTGAACCGGGCCGACGCGGGCGGCAACGGCCGTTACCTCGGGCCGGACCCGTACTTCGACGACCTGTTCTGCCTCGCCGCGAAACGCCGGTTCCTGTCCTGCGAGCGTCTGTTGAGCACCGCTGAGCTGATCGAGAGCGGTCCCCCGCAGACCCTGCTGACCAACCGATCGATGGTCGACGCCGTCGTCGAAACACCGCACGGCGCGCACTTCACCAGCTGCGTCCCCGACTACGGGCGCGACGAGATCTTCCAGCGGGAGTACGCCACCACCGACTGGAACACGTTCCGATCCCGCTACCTCGACGGCGACGAGTCCGACTATCAGAAAGCGATAACCCGATGACCCGGGCCGAGACCTGCGTGGTGGCCTGCGCCGAAGCCTGGCGTGGTGACGGCGCGGTCCTCGCCAGTTCCGCCGGGCTGATCCCGCACCTCGGCGCCCGCCTCGCCCAGCTCACGTTCGCACCGGACCTCCTGGTCACCGACGGCGAGGCCACCCTGCTCCGGGACGGCGCCGCCGAGGGCTGGCTGCCCTATCGCCAGGTGTTCGCCACGGTTGCCGCCGGCACCCGGCACGTGATGATGGGCGCCAGCCAGCTCGACCGGTTCGGCAACTCCAACATTTCCTGCATCGGTGACTGGGAGCGGCCGAGGCGGCAACTACTCGGCGTACGCGGCGCCCCCGGCAACACGATCAACCACACCACCAGTTACTGGGTGCCACGCCACTCACCGCGGGTCTTCGTCGACAAGGTCGACATGGTCTCCGGCATCGGCGGCGACCGCGGCGCCCACGAGATCCGGGTCGTCGTCACCGACCTGGCCGTCCTCGACTTCGCCACACCGGACCGCTCGATGCGGTTGCGCTCCACCCACCCCGGCGTGAGCGTCGGCGAGGTCGTCGCCGCGACCGGTTTCCCGCTGACGATCCCCTCCCCCGCCGTGCCGGTCACCCGGGACCCGACCTCTGCCGAACTCACCCTGATCCGCGACCGCCTCGACCCCGGCAGCCAGCGGGAACGATGAAAACCCCGCTCACCGATCTGCTCGGCTGCCGGCACCCCATCGTGCAGACCGGCATGGGGTACGTGGCCGGGGCCGGCCTGGTCTCAGCGGTCGGCAACGCCGGCGGTTTCGGCATCATCGCGTCCGCCTCCATGAGCCTGCCTGCGCTGGAAGCGGCGATTCGCTGCGTCAAGGAGCGGACCGACGCGCCATTCGGTGTGAACATCCGCGCCGACATGCCCGACGCCGGCGAGCGCATCGACCTGCTGATCAGGGAAAACGTGCGCCTCGCCTCGTTCGCCCTGGCCCCGTCCCGGTCGTTGGTGCGCAAATGCGCCGACCACGGCGTGCTGACCATGCCGTCGGTCGGCGCCCGCCGGCACGCCGAAAAAGTTGCGGCCTGGGGAGTCGACGCGGTCCTCGTCCAGGGCGGCGAGGGCGGCGGGCACACCGGTCCGGTGCCGACCACCCTGCTGCTGCCGCAGGTCGTCGACGCCGTGGACATCCCCGTCGTGGCGGCCGGCGGCTTCTTCGACGGGCGGGGCCTGGTCGCCGCTCTCGCGTACGGCGCCGCCGGCATCGCCATGGGAACCCGCTTCCTGCTCACCACCGACAGCCCGGTGCCCGACGCCGTGAAACAGCTTTACCTCGACGCCGGCGTGACCGGCACGATCGTCACCACCGAAGTCGACGGTGTGCCGCATCGGGTGCTGCTCACCGCGTACATCAAAGGGCTGGAAAAATCGGGAAGGGTGAGCGCGCTGCTGCGCGCGACCAGGCACGCGGTCGCGTTTCGCCGCCTAGCCGGCCTTAGTTGGCCGCAACTGCTGGCTGCCGGGCGAAGCGCGCGGCACGGGCGTGAGATGAGCTGGGCGCAAACCATGCGCGCCGCGAGCACCCCGATCCTGTTACGCACAGCGATGGTCAAAGGCCACCCAGAGTACGGAGTAATGCCCGCCGGCCAGGTCACCGGAGTAATCGCCGATCTGCCGTCGTGCGCGACCCTGCTCAACCGAATCATGCAGGAAGCGGACGAGGCCCTGATCCGCCTCCCGTCCACCGGCTGACTCGCCGCCTGAGCGGGTGAGCGCACGCGCTGGCGTTCGGTGTGCGCCGGCCGGCCTCCCGGGTCCCGGCCAGGTGCGCGAGATCCACTTCGGCTGGCCGTCACTGCTGCCTCACGCTGGTGAAATGGCGGAGTCGGCAACGGTGTGCGGTTACGCCGTCGGACCGACCCGGAACTCACAAGATCAGAACTTGGGGTAGTCGTCGGCGCGACTTCGCGGCCGTTCCATCACTTTCCACGGCATACGTCGCCGGTAAAGGCTCACCACATCACGACCGGGGCCCAGCGTGTCGACTTAGGGCCCGAGTGTGTCGACTTAGGGCTGACCGTGTCGGCTTCGGGCTGACCGTTTTCGGCTTCGGGCCCGAGTGTGTCGACTTCGGGCTGACCGTGTCGACTTCGGGCTGACCGTTTTCGGCTTCGGGCCCGAGTGTGTCGACTTCGGGCTGACCGTGTCGACTTCGGGCTGACCGTGTCGACTTCGGGCTGACCGTGTCGACTTCGGGCTGACCGTGTCGACTTCGGGCCCAAGTGTGTCGGCTTCGGGCCGAGCGTGTTGGTTTAGGGTGCGATCCGCGCCCAGTACCGACACGCACGCCACGAAACGGCTGCTTCGTGTCGACTTCAGGTTCGAATCGCACCCTAAATCAACACGCCATTTTGGGGCTGCGGCGGAGATACCGGCGGAACGACGGTCCGCGGTTCACCGGCGGCCCGTTTCGTCGCTCTCCGTGTCACGCTTACGGGCATCGCGGGCCGATCTTGGTGGCGGGTGGGGCCTGGAGGCACCACCATGCTCCACACATCGGCGACCGGCCGACCTCGCTGTGACAGTGAGCAACACTCTGCAGCCAGAAGTCTCCACGATCGCGGAGTGTCCAGCTCATGCCCCTCGGCGGCCCTCTGTCCGCCGGCTTCCCGGGGACGCCGAGGCGGTAGCCAGCAGGAGTCAGCGACGACAACCAGCCGGACCGAATCTTGGACTCACCGAGCCCCAGCTGGACCGACTGGCCGGGGCAGCCCGACTGGCCGGGGCAGCCCGACTGGCCGGGGCAGCCCGACTGGCCAGGGCAGCCCGACTGGCCAGGGCAGCCCGACTGGCCAGGGCAGCCCGACTGGCCGGGGCAGCCCGGCAGCCCGACTGGCCCGGCAGCCCGGCAGCCCGGCAGCCCGACTGGCCCGGCAGCCCGGCCGGGTCGGCGGGATCGGCTGGTCGGCGGGATCGGCTGGTCGGCGGGGCGGCTGGTGGTCGGTGTTGTGAAAACGGTTGTGGGACGGTGCTTGGTGGTCGGCTGGTCGACACGAGCTGGCTGTCGGCGCTGTTCCACCGCCCGCAGGACAGCGCTGAGAGCCGGCTGGACCAGCCACGGGCGGGTGCGAGCTAACAGCGTTCGATGATTGTCGCGTTCGCTTGGCCGCCGCCCTCGCACATGGTGACCAGGCCGTAGCGGCCTTCGCAGCGCTCCAGCTCATGCACCATGCTGACCAGCAGTTTTGCGCCGGTTGCGCCCAGCGGGTGGCCGTGGGCCAGCGCGCCGCCGTTGATGTTGGTGCGTTCGGGGTCGGCGGCGGTTTCGCGCAGCCAGGCGAGTGCCACGCTGGCGAAGGCCTCGTTGACCTCAAATCTCGATATATCGGATATTTTGAGGTCGGCTCGGCTCAGGGCGTGCGCCGTTGCCGCGATCGGGGCCGTCAGCATCAGGACGGGGTCGTCACCGCGTACCGAAAGGTGCTTGATCCGAGCCCGGGGCCGCAGCCCGTATCGACGAACCGCGAGCGAGCTGGCGACCAGGAGGGCGGCAGCGCCATCGGCAAGCTGGCTGGAAGTGGCGGCCGTGGTGACACCCCCGTCGCGAAGCGGTGCGAGAGCCGCCATCCGGACGCGATCGGTGTCGCGACGCGGACACTCGTCCACCCCGATTCCGGATATTTCGGCTTTCAGCACTCCACTGTCGATCGCGGCGACCGCCCGGCGATGGCTTTCCAGCGCGTATTCCTCCAGTTCAGAACGGTGCAGACTCCACTTCGCCGCGATGTCGTCGGCGCTGCGGAACTGGTCGACCTCCTGCGAGCCGTACCGAAGCACCCATCCCGCCGACCCCCGATAGGGCCCCTCCTCCCCCATCGCACTGCCGATCGGCACCCGGCTCATGCTCTGCACCCCACCGGCCACCACCAGATCGGCCGAACCGCTCGCCACCGCCTGGGCCGCGAAGTGCACGGCCTGCTGCCCCGACCCGCACTGCCGATCAACGGTGACACCAGGAACGTGTTCCGGAAGACCGGCCGCCAGCCACGCCGTCCGGGCGATGTCACCGGACTGCGGGCCGAGCGTGTCGACACACCCGAGGATCACGTCGTCGACAACGTCCGGATCGGCGCCGGACCGCTCCAGCAACGAGACGATCACCTGTCCGGCCAGGTCAGCCGGGTGCACCGCGGAAAGCGACCCGCCTCGACGGCCGATCGGGCTGCGCACCGCGCCGACCAGATACGCGTCCACTGTTGACGCCTCCCCGACTCCTCGGTCTACTTGTAGAACGTGTTCTAATCTAGCGCTGCGGGGTGGGACGTGCACGTCGGATACACACCGGAGCAGGAGAAGCTGCGCCTGCGACTACGGTCCTACTTCGCCGATCTGATGACCCCGGCTCGGCGCAAAGCCCTCGACGACCCGGACGGCGAATACGGCGACGGAGAGGCGTACCGGGAGGTGGTCCGGCAGCTGGGCCACGACGGATGGCTGGCGATGGACGGCCTGGACCGGGTGGAGCAGTTGATCTTCACGGACGAGGCGGCGCTTGCCGGGGTGCCGGTGCCGTTCCTGACGCTCTACACGGTCGGGCCGACGATCGCTAGGCACGGCAACGACCAGCAGAAATCCGATCTGCTGCCGAGAATTGCCGCCGGCGAGCTGCACTTCTCGATCGGCTATTCCGAGCCCGGCGCGGGCACCGATCTGGCGTCGTTGCGTACCCGGGCGACCCGGGACGGCGACTCCTACGTGATCAACGGGCAGAAGATGTGGACCAGCCTGATCCGGTATGCGGACTATGTCTGGCTGGCCTGCCGCACCGATCCGGACGCACCCCGCCACAAGGGCCTGTCGATCCTGGTCGTGCCGACCGACGCGCCCGGTTTCTCCTGGACTCCGGTGCGGACGGTGGCCGGGCCGACCACGAGCGCGACCTACTACGACAACGTCCGGGTGCCGATCACCGCGCTGGTCGGCGAGGAGAACCGCGGCTGGCAGCTGATCACCGATCAGCTCAACCACGAACGGGTCGCGCTCACCTCGGCGGCGCCGCTCCAGCGGTCGTTGCGCGAGGTCGTGCACGCGGCGAAGGAGACCGGCCGGTTCGAACGGGAATGGATCAGGCTTCACCTGGCCCGGGTGCATGCCAAGGTCGAGGTATTGAAGCTGTTCAACTGGCGGGTCGCGTCCGGCACATTGTCGCCCGTCGACGCGTCCGCCGGAAAGGTATACGGTACCGAACTCGCCATCGAGGTTTATCGGCTTCTTACCGAGGTTCTTTCGGCTCCGGGACGCGTACCCGAAAAGGCCGTGACCGATCGGGTGGAACGAATGTATCGCGCGTCTTTGATTTTGACTTTCGGTGGCGGTGCCAATGAGGTGCAGCGTGACATCATCGCGGCCGGCGCACTCGGCCTGCCGGTCCGGCGATAGGAGCTCCGATGGACTTCACCCTGCCGGAGACCGCGCGCGAGGCCGCGGCACTCACCCGCGATCTCGCGACTTCCGGTCGCGACCTCCTTTTCGAGGCCAACGACGCCGGGTACGGGTTGACCGAGCGCTGTGCCATTCTCGTCGAGCTCGGCCGCCATGCCGCTCGCATCGAGCTGCCCGACGACGTGGTGAGTTCGGCCGCCTATCAACTCGGCGTTGTTGAAAAGGCCCTGGAAATGACGGCCCGGCACGCCAGTGAAAGGGTGCAGTTCGGCCGGCCGATCGGTTCTTTCCAGGCCGTTTCCCAGCGTCTCGCCGACGCCTACATCGACGTCGAGGCGCTACGGGTGGCGCTCTGGCAGGCGGTCTGGCGCCTGGAGAACGACCCGCCGGCGACCGCCGAGATCGCGACGGCGGGGTTCTGGGCAGCCGAGGCCGGTCATCGTGTGCTGCACACCGCGGTCCACGTGCACGGCGGCACCGGCCTCGACCTGGAGTACCCGCTGCACCGGCACTTCCTGGCCGCCAAGGAGCACGAGTTCCGTTTCGGCGGGGCAACAGCACACCTGCTCGCCCTCGCGGAGGAGATCGGATGAAATTCACCCTCGGTATAGCCCTGAGCCCTCTCGATCAGCTGACGTCACTCGCTGTGACAGCCGAGGAGTGCGGGTTCACGTCGATCGCTCTGCCCGACTCGATCTTCTTCGCCGAGCACACCGAAGGGTCGTACCCGTACACACCGGACGGACGGCGGTTCTGGGACGCGGACACGCCCTGGGCCGACCCGATGGTCGCCGCCGCCGCGATGGGGGCCGTGACCAGCACGATCAGGTTCTACACGCAGGTGCTCAAGCTCGACCCGCGCAACCCGGTACTGCTGGCCCGCCAGGTCAACTCGGTGGCGAACCTGACCAGCAACCGCTTCGGCCTGGGCGTCGGCCTCGGCTGGTCACCCGAGGAGTCGCAATGGTGCGGTACGCCGTTCCGTGACCGCGGCGCCCGCGCCGACGAGGCGATCGAGGTCCTGAAGCTGATCCTGGGCGGCGGGATGGTCTCGTACTCCGGGAAACATTTCGCGTTCGAGAAGCTCCGGATGAGCCCGGCGCCGGCCGAGCCGGTCCCGTTCTACGTGGGCGGCCACACCGAGCCGGCCCTGCGCCGCGCCGCCCGCATCGGCGACGGCTGGTCGTCGGCGATGATGCGCCTGGCCGACCTGCGCGAGGTGATCGACCGCCTCGGGGTGCTGCGCGCGGAGTACGGCCGGGCCGATGCCCCGTTCGAGATCCAGGCCGTCTGCGTCGACCAGTTCGGCCTGGACGGTTACCGCCGCCAGGCCGACATCGGCGTCACCGACGCGATCGTGGTCCCCTGGGTCACCCATCGAGCCGGCTTCGACGCGCCGCTGCAGGTGAAACAGGACGCCCTGCACCACTTCGCCGACGAGGTGATAACCAAGATCTGATCGCTCGTCGATCTTGTCGACTTTGAGCGGCCCCGTGTTCGGGAAGCTCGACAAGATCTACCTATTCCCGTGAGCCGAACGCCTTGTCCACCTCGGCCGGCGTCAACCCGTATGTCGCCAGGTCATAAGCGTGGGAAGGCTTACCCGCGCCGGCATGCGACGCGGCCATCGCGGCCCGGGCCTCGTCGCTCAACCCGGCCCCGAGCCGCGCATAGATCGCCGCCACCGTCCCCAGCGGATCCGTCACGAAATCCTCGTACCGGACATCGATGAAATGCGACGGGTCGTGGCGCGCCCTGGCCTCCCGGAAAGACTGTAAGCCCCGCGACCACAACGAAAGCTGAGCGCGCCCCAGCACCGGCCCCTCGAAGACCGTTGACCACCCCGTCGAAGCGACAGCGTTCAGACTGCACACCGAGCCGATCGCCGCCCGCGGATCGCGGTGGGTCTGAATCACTATCGCGTCGGGATACACCGCGAGAAGCGCGTCCAGGGCGAACAGGTGGCTGGGGTTCTTCAGCACCCAGCGCCGGCCCGGATCGTTCAGCCCGATCAGCTGAAGATTGCGGCGATGCCGCTGATATGCAGAAACCCAGTCCTGCGTGGAAAGCCACGACGAATACGACGGAATGAAGGCGGTGCACTCGAACGACACCGACGTCATCGACTGGCAGAGCAGCCGCCAGCACTCCTCCACCTGATCCGGGCCGAGGTGATGCACCCCGTTGAATTCGGAATGCGACAGATAGGCGTCCCGCAACAGCGCGTAGACCGGATGCGACGGCCACGAATCCCGAGGTGGGCGTGGCTGCGGCACCTCGGTGAGCCACAATTCCAGCCCTTGATGGGCGGGATCCGCGGCGAGCAGCCGATGCAGCGCCGTGGTTCCGGTCCGCGGCAGGCCGGTCACGAAAATCGGCCGCTCCACAGGCGCTTGCGAAAAGGCCGGGTACTGCCGCCACGCCCCCTCACTCAGCAACCGCGAGACAAGAGCACCGCGCAACAGCTGCCGGGTTCGCTTGCTCCCCGCGGGGGTCAAGGCCGCTTCATTTCGGTACGCCGAAAGCAGCACCCCCAGCCCGTCCCGATAACCCGAGTCCCCGAAATCGTCGAGCCCCGTCATCCGCACAGCCGACGCCTGCAGGTCGTCCACGGTCCCGACGTCGGTACGATCGTTGGCAATCAATGGTGGAACTCCCCGCAATTCACGTCGAGACATTGACCGGTGATCCCCCGGGCCAGATCCGAGGCGAGGAACAGAATCGCGTCCGCCACGTCACCGGGTTCGGGCAGCCGCCGCAGATCCGTCGTGGCAGCCGTCTCGTCGTAGATCGTCTGGGCCGGGACACCCCGCTGGGACGCCAGGTATTCGAACCAGGTCCGCAGCGTGTCGGCCCAGATCCAGCCCGGCGCGACCGAGTTGACGCGTACGCCGGACGGCCCCAGCTCACTCGCCAGGTTCTGCGCCACGGCGAGCAGCGCGGCCTTGCCGATCTTGTACGGTCCGAAGGGCTTCCGCGAGTGCCGCAACACCGCCGAGTTGACGATGACGACCGAGCCACGGGACTCCATGAGCGCCGGGGCAAGCAACCGCACGGTCCGCAGCGCCGCAACCACATTAACGTCGAAACTCCGCGAAATTTCCGGCAAATCTGTTTTCAGCAGCCCCCGCATCGGCGGCATCGAGAACGCGTTGTGCACCAGCACATCCACACGACCGAATTCGCCCATCACCGCGTCCACCAAGGCCGACGTCTCCACGGCGAGGTCGACTGGAACGACAACCGCTCGCCGCCCAGCCGCCACCACTTTCCCGGCGACCTCCGCCAGCACCGGCTCGGTACGCGCCGCCAGCACCAGATCAGCCCCCTGCCGCGCGGCCCGGACAGCGATCTCCTGCCCCAGACCCGGCCCGACCCCGGCGACCACGACCACCTTCTCCGCGAGCAGCACGACTCACCCCAGCATCCGGGCAGCGGTCGAAGCCTGCCGTGCGGCGATCCGCGCCCGCCACGCCTCGGCGCTGATCGGCTCGAAGAACGGCAGCTGTTTGGGCAGGTCGTCGACGGCCACGATGTCGACCCGGGGTCCGTCCTCGGCGGTCAGCGCCCGGGACAGCCGCTGCCAGCGCAGCTGCACGTATCCACGGCGATGGCCGGTCCGCTCCAGCCAGTTCGCCACACCGGGATCGCGCTCGCTGATCACGAAGCGGATCAGCCCGTCCGGATCGACGTGCGCCTGGTCCCGGGTGAGGCTGGTCTGGTGGTTGATGTAGTCGAGCGAGATGTACCACATGCTCCCGAGCTGAATCCCCTGGTAGGGCGCGTCCGACGCGGGAACCGTGACGACCATGGCCTGATCGTCGTCAAGGTCGTAGTGGCCCACCGACGAGTACTGCGTGGACAGCCCGCCCGGAGTCACCCGTGGTGGCGTCAGCGTGTTGACCGGCAGTCCGAGATAGAATCGCTCGGCGAACGCCAGGAATGTCGTCAACCGGCTGACCAGGATCTTGCCGGCTACTCCGTACCGTCGAGTGTTCTTCTCCAGGGTGACCGGCGGCGGCGCCGAACCGATCCGATCAGCGCGCTCGATCCGCAGCATCCCGGGCCGCTCCGCGTCCCAGTCGCTGAAAACCTCGCGAACCACCAGCATCGCGGCTTTCGGCGCCGGTCCGAGCCTCAGCCGGTACGCCCCATCGACGCCGATCGTCAGCTCCCGATCGTCGAAAGCGGACAGACTGCCCGGCACGTCAACCGGCGAATAATCGCCGTCGAGGGTCTGGAAACTCAGGTCGGCGGTGGTGCCGCGCACGCCGGTCACGAGGTATTCGGCGTCGTCACGCAGCCACGCGTGGAAGTACAGCGTGTCCGGATTATCCAGTCCCATCTTGGTCCAGGGTCCGGTGGAGCGTACAAAACAGGGGTTGTCCTTTTCATAGGCCCAGGCCATCTGCAGCGCGCCGCGAATGCTGCCGGCCAGGTAGTCGTATCCCTCGGCGAGGTCCTGCTCGCCGCTGACGTGCGGCGCGCTCGTGATGATCTGCTCGGCGGTCCGGATGGCGTCGGCGAACGGCTTCGTAAGCACGATCCTCACGGTAGAACGAGTTCTAATATCGGGTCAACATAGCTGCTCGATACTGCGATAACGTGTTCCAGTGGAGTCGATGCGCGCCTATCGGATGACCGGCTGGGGTGCCCAGCCGCAGACCACCACCGCCGAAGTCCCGTCACCCGGCCCGGGGCAGATTCTGATCAGCGTGGCCGGCTGCGGCCTGTGCCGCTCCGACCTCACCATGCCGCACATCCCGCAGGCCGCCGGCGAGAAAATGGGCTGGCGGATGCCGTTCACTCTCGGCCACGAGACCGCCGGCCGGGTCGCCGCGCTCGGTTCCGGCGTGCTCCCCGGCGACGTCACCCTGGGTGAGCCGGTCGCGCTCGTCTCCCCCGCATCCTGCGGGGAGTGCGACTTCTGCCTGCGGGGACGCGACAGCAACTGCATGGCCGGTCTCAGCGGGCGAGGGTACGGGAGAGACGGCGGCCTGGCATCGTTCGTGCTCGCCACGAAGCGTGACCTGCTGAGGCTGGGCAGTCTCGACCCGCTCACGGCCGGTCCGCTGACCGACGCCGGAGCAACCGCCTACCACGCCGTGCGCCGGGCGATCCCCCGGATCAGCCCCGCCGGAACGGTCGTGGTGATCGGGGCGGGAGGCCTGGGCGCGTTCGCCGTGCAGTTCCTGCGCGCGTTGACGGCGGCCTCGGTGATCGCCGTCGATCCGCTGCCGGCCCGCCGTTCGTACGCGACCTCGGTGGGCGCCCACACGGTTTCGCCCGATGTCCCCCGCCGCTGCGACGCCGACGCCGTCCTCGATTTCGTCGGCACCGACGACACCATCACCGCCGGGCTCAAAGCCGTCCGCCCGGGCGGCGCTTACGGCCTGATCGGCTCGGCGGGCGGCACGTTCACCCGGCCGTGGTTCGGCGCCCTGCCCCGGGACGGCGAGGTCTTCACGTTCCAGGGCTCCTCGATAGCCGACGCGCGCGAGGTGATAGCCCTGGCCCAGGCCGGCCTGATCCGCAACGAGGTCTCACTGTTCCCCTTCGACCAGATCACCACCGCCTACGAGCACCTGGCCGCCGGCACCCTGACCGCCCGAGCCGTCATCACCATGCGATAGCCGGCCCCGCAGCTCGACGGCAGCTACTGGCAGGCCGGGTGAGCCACCACCCCACCGAACCACGAGCACACAGTGAGCCACCACCCCGCGCCGCGCCGCGCCGCGCCGCGCCGTTCTGCTCTGCTCGGCCTGGATCTTGTGGACTTCCCCGCAGACGTGTCCACACAACTCCACAAGATCGAAAAGGCCCGGCCGATCTTGCGGAGTTACGCGCAAACGCCTCGCCGAACTCCACAAGATCGGTGAAGCACCGCGTCACCACGTCGGACGTTGCAGCACCGCGTTCACCACGCCGAACTGTGAAGCACCGCGTTCACCACGCCGAACTGTGAAGCACCGCGCCGGCCGAACCTTGGAGACCTGTGGGGCATAGAGCACCCACGAGTTTCCAAGATCCGGCACTGTTCACCTGCTGTGGTGGCAGTGCGTGACCACAACGCTCGTCAACCACCCGAATTCGACATGCCACGGATGGCCGTCCCGCAAACTCGTGCACTCGCGGTCGATCCGCCGGCCAAACCTCACAAGATCTCCGGAGCGGCACCTCGCGCCAAAGAAACCGGCACGCCGCCGCGTACCCGCTACCGCTCCACAAATGGCGAAACCCGAGGGACGGCTGAACCGCACAAGATCTGCGGCAACGCCTCGCCGCGAGCGAGAGCTTCCGCCCCGCCAGAACCTCGAAGTCGGCTTGCGCTTACGGTCGCGCGGACGCGGGAATGCGACCGGGAGCGTAAGCCGGCCGCACGCCCGGATCCCGCCGCACGCCCCGATGCTGCCACGTACCCCCATGCTGCGGCGCGCCCGGATCCCGCCACGCGCCCGGATGCCGCCCAGCTCCGGGTGACCGCTTGCGCCGGCCAGACGGGCGTCGCTTTCGCGCTGCATCGAGATGTGTGGATGCTGATCACGTTGGGTCCGGCTGTGGGGGCGCCGGGGCCGGCGGCGGGGTGCGCCGGGGGGACGGGCGTCAGGGGCGGCGTGGCACGGGGCCTGGCGTTGCGCGTACCCGAAAAAGGGTTTGACTTGAACCTCACGTTAAGTGAGAGGTTCGTGTCGGGGAGGACTGACATGAGTCTTGAGATGGCGGCGTGGAGTTCGATGTATCACGCCATGAATCAGCAGGATGAGCGGCGACCGTTTTCGATGGCGACGTTGAAGCGGATCGCGCGGTTCGCACGGCCGCATCGGCGTGCGCTCACCGGCTTTCTGTTATTGAGCGTGGTGACGGCCGCGCTGGCTGTTGCCACGCCGGTGCTTGCCGGGCGGGTGGTGAACGCCATTGTCGGCGGTGATGACGCGAAGCTTGTCGTTCTGCTTGCGGTGGCAATCGGGGTGATCTCGCTGACCGAATCCGGGCTCGGGCTGGTGCAACGGTGGCTGTCCGCCGGGATCGGTGAGGGGCTGATTCTGGATCTGCGGACCGCGGTTTTCGACCATGTGCAGAAGATGCCTGTCGCGTTCTTCACCCGGACGCGGACGGGCGCGCTGGTCAGCCGATTGAACAATGATGTGATCGGGGCGCAGCGGGCGTTCAGCGACACGCTGTCCGGTGTGGTCGGCAATCTGGTCGGGCTGGCGCTGACCCTCGTTGTGATGATCGGGATCTCGTGGCAGATCACGCTGTTGTCGCTCGCGCTGCTGCCGATCTTCGTGTTTCCGGCGCGGCGGATGGGCCGGCGGCTGGCGAAGATGGAACGGGAGGCCGCTGATCACAACGCGGCCATGAACACGCAGATGACGGAACGTTTTTCGGCGCCGGGCGCGACGCTTGTCAAGCTGTTCGGCAGGCCGGGCGCCGAATCGGCCGAGTTCGCCGCGCGGGCGCGGCGGGTCAGGGACATCGGGGTACGCACAGCGATGGCCCAGTGGATCTTCATGACCGCCCTGGTCTCGGTATCCGGACTCGCGATCGCGCTGGTCTACGGCCTCGGCGGGGTCTACGCGCTGCGCGGCCAGCTCGAACCAGGCGCCGTGGTGGCCCTGGCCATCCTGCTGACCAGGCTCTACGCCCCGCTCACCTCGCTGGCGAGCGCCCGCGTCGAGGTGATGAGCGCGCTGGTCAGCTTCGAGCGCGTCTTCGAGGTCCTCGACCTGAAGCCGTTGATCGAGGAGAAACCGGACGCCCGGGAGGTGCCGGACGGCCCGGTCGCGGTGGAGTTCGACGCGGTGCGGTTCGCCTATCCGAGCGCCGACAAGGTGTCCCTGGCCTCCCTCGAAGAGGTCGCCACCCTCGATACACGGGGTGGAGTCGAGGTGCTGCACGAGGTCTCGTTCCGCGCCGAACCAGGTCAGATGATCGCCCTGGTCGGCTCGTCCGGCGCCGGCAAGTCGACGATGGCGTCGCTGCTACCCCGGCTCTACGACGCCGATCACGGTTCGGTACGCCTCGCCGGCGTCGACGTCCGCGACCTCACGGCCGCGTCGTTGCGGCAGACCCTCGGCATGGTCACCCAGGACGGGCACCTCTTCCACGAGTCGGTACGCGCCAACCTCCTGCTCGCCCGCCCCGAGGCCACCGAGCAGGAACTGTGGGACGCGCTGCGCCGGGCCCGCATCGCCGACCTGGTCGAGGCGCTGCCCGACGGCCTCGACACGGTGATCGGCGAACGCGGATATCGGCTGTCCGGCGGCGAACGGCAGCGGCTCACGATCGCCCGCCTGCTGCTGGCGAAACCCCGGGTCGTGGTCCTCGACGAGGCGACCGCGCACCTCGACTCGACATCGGAGCTGGCGGTGCAGGAGGCCCTCGGTGAGGCGCTCGCCGGCCGTACCGCTGTCGTCATCGCCCACCGGCTGTCGACGGTCCGCGCGGCCGATCAGATCCTGGTGATCGAGGGCGGCAAGGTAGTCGAACGCGGTACGCACACCGAGTTGCTGGCCGCCGGAGGCCGTTATCAAGAGCTGCATCGAACCCAGTTCAGTGAGTCGGCGGCAACCGCCTGATCCATCAGCCCGAATGATGCAAGTCACCAGGGAAAATTCGGATTCGTGCTACGGTCAGCGCAGCGAACTTGATATTTTCTCGTGATCGCTCGGCGCACGGGCTCGAATTTTCCTTTGATCTTCTTCGACGCTTACCGTGCGCGTCTCGATTTTCCCGCCTGCGGCGGGTCGACTGGTTCAGCGGGTCATCGCAGGCGGGATCGAGCAGGTCAAAATCGTGCGGGCCAATATTCTGTGATACCTTGGCCCGAGTTGCACTTTGATTTCCGAAGACGTTCTTGACGCCTGATGGGTATCGATCCCGTCGGGCCTTTTTCGTCTTGATTGCAGGGAGAATCTGATGGTTACCGGTACCGTGAAGTGGTTCAACAGCGACAAGGGTTTCGGCTTCATCGCGCAGGATGGCGGCGGCGCCGACGTATTCGCGCACTTCTCGGCCATCGCCTCCTCCGGCTTCCGTAGCCTCGACGAGAACCAGCGCGTCGAGTTCGACGTGACGCAGGGCCAGCGCGGCCTGCAGGCGGAAAACATCCGCCCGCTCTGATCTCACACCGGCGCGGCGCCTCCCCTGCCGGTGACGCCGCGCCGATGTGTCCCCCTAAAGTTTGGCCAGTCGAGCCAGGGTCTCGTCCGCCTCAGTGACCAGTTCGGACATGACATCGGCCACCGGCCGGACAGCGTTCATCCGTCCGACGATCTGCCCCACCGGCATCGGCACCACGCTGGGATCCCCGGATTCCATCAGCCGATCGTGCGCCGGCGACACCAGCAGGTTCTGCAACGGCATCGGCAGCGTTTTCGGCGCCTCCGGGTCCTCCCACGCGCTCGTCCAGCGGTTGCGCAGCAGCCGGGCCGGCTTACCCGTGTAGATCCGGGTCCGGACCGTGTCGCTCGAACCGGCCTGGAGCAGCGCGTCCCGCAACGCCGGCGTGCTCTGATACTCCGCCGTGCCCAGCCACACCGAACCCATCCACACGCCGCGAGCACCGAGCGCGAGCGCCGCGGCGATCTGCCGGCCACTGCCGATGCCACCCGCCGCCAGCACCGGCACGTCCGGCCCGACCGCGTCGACCACCTCCGGGACCAGCACCATGCTGCCGATCTCACCGGTGTGCCCGCCCGCTTCGTACCCCTGCGCCACCACGATGTCGACGCCACCGGCGAGATGGCTGCGCGCGTGATCCGCACGGCCCGCCAACGCGGCCACGACCAGGCCGTGCGACTTGGCCTGGGCGATCACGTCCGGCGGAGGCGGGCCAAGAGCATTGGCGATGAGTCGCGGTGCGTGCGTCAGTGCGACTTCCACATGGGTACGCGCAACCGAGTGCAGCCACCCGAGGACGCCCGCCCGCCGTGACTCGTCCACGCCCAGCGGTGGCACGCCGAGGCGCAGCAGAGTCCGCTCGACAAACTCCCGATGGCCGTCCGGGATCAGTCTCCCGAGGTCGGACGGGGTCCCCTCGGTCGGCACCCGGCCCGGCATGACGATGTCCACCCCGTACGGGCGGCCGTCGAGTTCGGTGTCCAGCCAGGTCAGGACGCGGTCCAGCTCGTCGGCGTCGTTGAACCGGACACAGCCGAGCACGCCGAGTCCGCCGGCCCGGCTGATCGCCGCGACGACGTGCTCGGACGGGCTGAAGCCGACGATCGGGACGTCGATGCCGAGACGCTCGCAGAGGTCAGTCCGCACTTTTCTGTCCTTCGTGGGTTCTCGCGTACTCGTGGGCCCAGCGGTAGTCGGCTTTGCCGCTGATCGTGCGGGCTATCCGGTCGACCAGCCAGACGTCGCGGGGCACTTTGTAGCCGGCGACGCGTTGCCTTACGTGACTGTCCAGGTCGGCGAGGTTTACGCGTACCCCTGACCTGGTCTGCACGAGGGCGACCACCCGCTGGCCGAGGCGATCGTCCGGAGCTCCGATGACGAGGGCGTCGAAGACGCCCGGGTGCGCTTTCAGCGCGCCCTCCACCTCTTCCGGGAAGACCTTCTCGCCGCCGGTGTTGACGCAGGTGTTGCCTCGGCCGAGCAGGGTGATGGTGCCGTCGTCCTCGATGCGTGCGAGGTCCCCGGGTATCGCGTAACGCTTCCCGTCGACCTCGGTGAGCAGAGCTTTCGTCTTGTCTGGATCCTTGTGGTAACCGAGCGGCACGTGCCCGCCACGGGCCAGCCGGCCGATCACGCCGGGTGCCGCCTTGCGGCCGTGCTCGTCGATGACGATCGTGTCCGGGCCGGGCATCACCCGGGGACCGTCGACCGCGCCACCCTCCACGTCGGCGACGATGCCCAACCCCGCGAACCCGGTCTCGGAGGAGCCGATCGCATCGGTGACCATGACGTTCGGTAACGCTTCCAGGTATTGCCGCTTCACCGACGGTGAGAAGAGCGCGGCACTCGACGAGATCGCCACGAGCGACGAGCCGTCGTACCTGCCGGCCAGGTACGCCTCGATGATCGGCCGGGCCATCGCGTCACCGATCAGCACCACCACGTTGACCTGGCGTCGCTCGATCGTGCGCCACACCTCCTCCGGGTCGAAGTGTGGCAGGACCACCACGGAGTCGCCGGAGAAGAGTGCGGCGAGCGCGGCCCACTGCGCGTTGCCGTGGATGAGCGGGGCCAGGCAGAACCGGGTCATCGGGGGCATGTCCCGGGTGCTCTGCGCCCATTCGTCGTCGAGCGGGACGCCGGACATGAAGTCGATGCCGCCGCCGAGAACGCGCCAGACGTCCTCGTGGCGCCAGATCACGCCTTTGGGATAGCCGGTGGTTCCTCCGGTGTAGAGCAGGTAGATGTCGCCGCCGTCGCGCTCGCCGAAGTCGCGTTCCGGATCCTCGGCCGAGAAGTCGGTGACACCGAGTTGGACGAGCACGCCGGGCGAATCCACGTTTGCCACTTTTCCGGCATATTCCGGGTCATGGATCAACGCGGTCAGCTCCGCGTCCTGGAAGAGATACTGCAACTCGTTCTCGACGTACCGGTAGTTGACGTTGACGACCACGGCACGGAGCTTGTACACGGCGATCATGGCCACCACGGCCTCGATCGAGTTGCCCGCGTAAAGACCGACGTGGGCGCCCGTGCCCACTCCTTGATTTCGCAGGAAATGGGCCAGACGGTTGGCGGTCTCCTCCAGCTCCGTGTAGGTCATCTCACGCTCGCCGCAGGCCACCGCGACACGGTCGGGGAAGGCGTCGACCGCATGCTCGAACAGGTCCGCTATATTGGCCGCCATCATCAGAAAGTAGAACCTGTTATCGTTTCGGGCAAGGCTCAGTTGTCCCGCCTTTCCGGAAGGAACCTCCGTGGACGCCCTCGTCGAGCAGCGCGGACCGATTCTGATCGTCACGATGAACCGGCCGCAGGCGCGCAACGCGCTCTCCGCCGAAATGATGGCCGTGATGCGCGACGCCTGGGACAGGGTGGATGCCGACCCGGCCATCCGGGTCGCGATCCTCACCGGGGCCGGCGGGGCGTTCTGCGCCGGCGCCGACCTGCGCGCGATGACCGCCGCACACCCCGGCGACCAGTTCCGCGATCAGGACCTCTCCCGGATCGACGCCCTGCTCAAGGGCCGGCGGCTGACCAAGCCGCTGATCGCCGCCGTCGAGGGGCCGGCGGTCGCCGGCGGCACCGAGATCCTGCAGGCCACCGACATCCGGGTGGCGGGTGAGAGCGCCCGGTTCGGTGTGTCCGAGGCACGCTGGGGGCTGTTCCCGCTGGGCGGCTCGGCGGTCCGGCTGCCCCGCCAGTTGCCGTACACGGTCGCCGCCGACCTGTTGCTGACCGGCCGGCACCTGACCGCGGCCGAGGCCCTGTCAGCCGGCCTGATCGGCCACGTGGTGCCGGACGGGACGGCACTGGCCCGCGCCCTCGAGATCGGCACGGTGATCGCCGGCAACGGGCCTCTGGCGGTGCAGGCCATCCTGCGAACCATCCGGGAGACCGAGGGCCTGCCGGAGGACGAGGCGTTCGCCATCGAGTCGAAGATCGGCATGCGGGTCTTCACCAGCGAGGACGCCAAGGAGGGGCCGAAGGCCTTCATCGAGAAGCGCCCTCCGACCTTTCACGGCCGCTGACGCAAATCTTTCCCGTTGCGCAAGAAACATTCACGTCCGTACCAATTCTGGCTGTGCACACCCTGTAAAGCGGCTGAGCGTTACCGGTCAATGTCCGACACGCCTGTAAACGGCTCGTTAACTCATCTGTAGTAACTTGATCGATCTTGTTGTAAAGTCCCCGGAACAACGTGCCGCGGTAAAGGACACGGGACTGGACCAATGCTCAATCGCGCTGTCATGTTCGCCAAGCAGAACACCCCCAATCACCTGCGGGTTCGCGCTCGCCGGGTGATGCTTGAGGGTCACAATGCCCGGCTCCGGCTGACCGTGCCGGTGGTCGAGCGCTGTGATTACGTCAACGTCTATCACTGTGCCGTGCGTAAAACGGCGAGCCAGTGGGTCAAGTCGATTTTCAGCGATCCGATCGTTTACCGACACTCCGGATTACTCACCTACGATCCGCGGTATTACGACTGGCGCGATCCTCGCGTGTGCCCGCCGAACCGTGTCGCGTTGTCACTCTTCTTCTCCAGGAAACGCTTCGACGAGATCCCGAAGCCCGCGCGGTACCGCGCGTTCTTCGTGCTGCGCGACCCCCGGGACATGGTCGTCTCCAGCTATTTCTCGACCAGGGACTCGCACGGCCCGATGGGCGACGTCGCCGAGGTCCGTAAGGTGCTGCGCGGCCTGCCGAAAAAGGAGGGCCTGCTCTTCCTGATCGACGACCTCGCGAAAAAGGGCCGGTTCAACGCGCTGCGGTCCTGGGTGCTGGCGCCGGACGACGAGGCCGTCCGCCTGGTCAAGTACGAAGACCTCACCGGGATCAAGCAGATCGAGGAGATGGACCGGCTGATGCGGCACTGCGGCATCACCATCCCCCGCCCGGAACTGGAGACGCTGCTGGATCGCTACAGCTTCTCCAGCATGAGCGGGAAAAAGGGCGCCGGCGAGGTCTCGCACTACCGCAAGGGCGAGGCCGGCGACTGGCGCAACCACTTCGACGACGACATCCAGCACGCGTTCGACGCCGCGGCCGGCGCCAAACTGGTCGCGCGCCTCGGATACCAGGTCGCTGACAGCGCCGGCTGACCCAGGACAGCGTCGTGTGCGGCCCATGACAGCGCCGCACCGCAATCTCGAGGCATGGAAGATTTGGTGGTGCGCGCCGAGGGGCTGCGCAAACGATTCGGCAAGACACAGGCGCTGGACGGCGTCGACCTGGCGATGCGCCGGGGCACCGTGCTCGGCGTGCTCGGCCCGAACGGCGCCGGCAAGACCACCGCGGTACGCGTGCTGGCCACGCTGCTGCGCCCGGACGAGGGCAGCGCCTTCGTGGCCGGCATCGACGTGCTCAAACGGCCACAGGACGTCCGCCGGGTGGTCGGCCTGACGGGACAGTACGCGTCGGTCGACGAGGACCTCACCGGCGTACAGAATCTGGTCCTGATCGGTCGCCTGCTGGACATGACCGGCAAGGCCGCGCGGCAGCGGGCTGACGAGCTGCTGGCCTGGTTCGACCTGGCGGAGGCCGGGCAGCGGCCGGCGAAGACGTACTCCGGTGGCATGCGCCGCCGTCTCGACCTGGCGGCGAGCCTGGTCGGCCGACCGGAAGTGATCTTCCTGGACGAGCCGACGACCGGCCTCGACCCGGCCAAGCGCGAGGACATGTGGGGCGTGGTGCGCAACCAGGTCGCCAGCGGCGCCAGCGTGCTGCTGACCACTCAATATCTGGAGGAGGCGGACGCGCTCGCCGACGAGATCGTGGTGGTGAACCACGGCAAGGTGATCGCGCACGACACCCCGGACGGGCTGAAGCGGCGCGTCGGCGGTCAGACCCTGCGGGTACGCCCGGCCGACCAGTCCCGCCTGCCCGAGGTGCTCCAGGTGCTGGACGCCGTCGCGGCACCGGGCATGACAGCGGTACGGGACGAGGCAGCGGGTTCCCGCCCGGGCGCCGCGAGCGTGCCGGTCACCGGCGACGCCGCGCTGGCCGGCGCGATCGCCCAGCTCACCCGATACGAAATCGAAGTCACCGAACTCGCACTGCACCTGCCGAGCCTGGACGAGGTCTTCCACACCCTCACCGGCCGGACGAAGACGGAGGAACTGGTATGAGCACGCAGACCGTGACACCCACGACCGTCACCCAGCACAGCGCCGCGCCCGATCGTCTTAAACGCGGCTTGCCGGCGCTGATCCGGCACAGCGGCGCTCTCGCACAGCGGAGCCTGATCAAGACGATCCGCACACCGGAAGCGCTGATCGACGTCACGATCCAGCCGGTGATCTTCCTGTTGCTGTTCACGTACCTGTTCGGCGGGGCGATCGCGGACGGCGACCGGCACGCCTACCTGCAGTTCCTGCTGCCGGGCATGCTGGCGCAGTCGCTCGCCATGGGTGGCGTGGCGCTCGGCCAGAACCTGAACGCGGACATCGAGAAGGGTGTCTTCGACCGGTTCCGATCACTGCCGATCTCCCGGTCGGCGCCGCTTGTCGGCGCGGTGCTCGCCGACGTCATCCGGTACCTGACGGTCTGCGTGGTGATGCTGTCGTTCGGCACGATCATGGGCTTCCGGGTCGAGACCGGCGTGGTCCCGGCGATCGCCGCGGTGGCGCTGTCGATCGGGTTCGGGCTCTGCTTCTGCTGGATCTCGGTGTGGGTCGGCATGCTGGCGCGTACCTCGGGCGCGGTGCAGGGCATCATGTTCCTGCTGGTGCTGCCGCTGACGTTCGGCTCCAACGTGTTCGTCTCATCGGAGACGCTGCCCGGCTGGCTGCAGGCGTTCGTGGCCGTCAACCCGATCACACCGCTGGTCGGCGCGATCCGCGGCCTGCTGGTCGGCGGTCCGGTCGCCGGGGACCTCGTACAGACCCTCGCCTGGATGGCGGGCCTGCTGCTGGTCTTCGTCCCGCTGGCCCTGCGGGCCTACGCGAAGCGCGCCTAGAGCAGCGACGGATCCACTTGGGTGAGCGCGGCCGGGGACTCCAGAGTCCAACCGGCCGCGTACGCCTCACTGAACCCGGCGTCACCCAGCCCGGCTCGGGCCCACCCTGTCACCTTGATGATGTTCAGGTCGGTACTGTCGTGCGACCCCCGCAACCGTGCCGCGGCCCCGAGCAGGACCGCCGCGTCCCGGTACTGGGCCCGGTGCGCCGCCAGACCGGCCGCGGCGACGGCGACCATGGCCAGTATCGGCATGTCCTCGGTCTCGACCGCCGCCACATAGGCGCTCTTGAGCTCCTTCTCCGCGGTCTCCGGGTCGTTCTTGCGAATGGCGAGCGAAGCGCGGACCGAGCCGATGATCGCGGCGCCGTGGTCACCGCCCATCAGCGGCAGGACGTTCTCGCCGATGCCCAGGCCGCGGCTCGCGCGATCCAGCAACTCCTCGGCCCGGCCGAGCTGGTCCTGCGAGATCAGCATCCCGGCTTCGAGCGCGTCGACCAGCAGCGCCATCTCCATCGAGTCGGAGCGCTCGGCGCCGGCCCGGGCCGCGGCGACCGCGATCGCGGCCTGCTCCGGTTCCCCGCGGCGCAGATGCAGGTCGGCCCAGCGCAGCTCGATGAAGACCTCGTCGGCCAGGTCCATGGCACCGAACTGACGGGCCAGCGCCCGGGCCGCGGTCAGGTCGGCGAGCGCGCCGTCGAGGTCTCCTTCGTACTGCCGCATCAGGGCGCGCAGCGGCAGCACGGTGGCCTGGCCCCAGCGGTCGCCGACAGCGCGGAACCCGTCGAGGGACGCCGTCACGTCGGCGGCGAGGCGAACCAGGTCACCGTTGTTCTCGGCGATCTGCGCCCGGAACATCCGGGCCAGCGCGCTGATCCACGGGTCGTCGCCGTCGACCAGCCGGTTGATCCGCGCGTCGGCGATCTCGTTCTCGCCGGCGTAGTACAGCATCACCACGGCGATCACGCCCTGTGGTCCGGGCAGCTCGCCGTGCCGCAGCAGCCGGTCGGCGAGGTAACGCACCCTGGCCTTGCGCTGAGTGTTCGTCTCGGTCAGGTGCTGCGGTTCCCGCCCGGTCCGGTTCAGGACCAGTACCGCCTCGGCGAGGTCGACGTGCAGCGGGTCGGCATCGCCGGGGACGGCGAGCGCTTCGGTCAGCCAGTAACCGGCGTCGGCCTCCCGGCCGAACATCTGCCAGTACCAGCAGAGATCCAACGCGAGGCGGACAGCGTCCGGTGCGTTCCCTGAATCGCAGAGGTGGCGCAGAGCCGCGAGGATGTTGTCGTACTCGGCGCGCAGCACGGCGAGGGCGCCGATCTGGTCCGCGCCGCGCAGCACCGGGTCCTGCTCGGCGACCAGCACCGACAGGTGCCGCGCGGCCAGGTCCCGGACGTCGGCCAGGATGCCCTGCTCGGTGAGGCGTTCGATGCCGTACTCGCGCAGCGTCTCCAGCATCCGGTACCGGCCACCGTCCGGCGCTAGCTGCAGCAGCGACCGGTCGACCAGCCCGGCGAGCAGGTCGGCGGCGTCCTGCGTGCTACCGCCGATCACCGCCGTACTACCGCCGATCACCGCGGCCGCCGATCGTGCGGTGACGCCGCCGGGCAGCACCGCGATCCGCTCGGCGAGGGTCCGCTCGTCCTCGGAGAGCAGGTTCCAGCTCCAGGCGATCACCGCGCGCAGCGTGCGGTGCCTCGGCTGCGCGGTCCTGCTCCCGGTCGTGAGCAGCCGGAACCGGTCGGACAGTCCGGCCGCGAGGTCCGGCAGCGCGAGGGTGCGCAGCCGGGCCGCGGCCAGTTCCAGCGCCAGCGGCAGGCCGTCCAGGCCACGGACGATCTGGACGATGTCGCCGACGGTCCCGGCGTCGATCGTGAATCCCGGCCGGACCGCTCCGGCCCGCTCGGCGAAGAGCCGGACCGCCGGTGCCTGCGCAGCCCGCTCCGGTCCGGCGTCCGCCGGGGGCAGTTCGAGAGGACCCAGGGGTACGAGTGACTCGCCGTCGATCGCGAGCGGTTCCCTGCTGGTGGCGAGGATCCGCAGGCTCGGGCAGCGGACCAGCAGCGCGCTGATCAGGTGGGCCACCGCGTCGATCAGGTGCTCGCAGTTGTCGACCACGAACAGGATCTCCCGCCCGTTGAGCCGGTCGGCGAGCACGTCCAGGTCGTCACGGTCGGCGCGAACCCGGTTCGCCGTCTCGAACAGCGCCGATCCGCGCAGCCCGGCCGCGGCCACCACAGCGGCGCCGACCTTGGCCGGCTCGGTCACCGACGCGAGGTCGATCAGCCAGGCGCCGTCGCGATATCCACCGCCGCGCCGCCGGGCCGCTTCCAGCGCGAGCCGCGTCTTGCCCGCCCCGCCCGGCCCCAGCACGGTCACCAGACGCCCGGCCGCGAGCAGGTCGTCCACCCGTGCCAGGTCGTGATCACGCCCGATGAAGCTGGTCAGGGGCGCGGGCAAATTCGTCGGGGGCGCGCCAGGCGCTTCCCTCCCGCTTTCCGTGGGTACGCTTTTTCGCGTTCCGTGTGAGGCACCCCTCAGCAGCCGGAGGTGCCGATCCCGCAGGGCGGCTCCGGGGTCGGCGCCCAGGTGCTCGGCGAGGTCAGCGCGGATCCGCTCGTACACGGCGAGCGCGTCGGCCTGCCGGCCCTGCGCGGCCAGGGCGTCGATCAGCAGGGCGGCCAGCCGTTCGTCGAGCGGGTGCTCGGCGAGCAGCGCGGTGAGGCGGGCGCCGGCCCGTTCCGGGTGGCCCACGGCGATCTCGGCCTCGGCCAGGTCGGCGGTGGTGTCCACGACCGTCCGGGCGATCCGGGTGGCCTGGGCCGGGACCACCTCGGCCAGCTCGGCGGCGATCGGACCGCGCAGCAACGCGACAGCCTCGCCGAGCGCAACGATGGCGCCGGCCGGATCGCCGGCGCGCAGCCGTTCCCGGCCGGTGACGGCGAGCCGGTCGAACCGTGTGACGTCCACGTCCGTGGCGGCGACCGCGAGACGGTACCCGCCCTCGGTCTGAGTCACCGCGTCACCGGCGCCGAGCAACCGCCGCAGCCGGGACACCAGCGACTGCAGGGCGTTGGCCGGGTCGGAGGGCCGGTCGTCAGGCCAGAGCGCGTCGGTGAGCTGCGCCGGGGTGACCGGACGCCCACCGGCCAGCGCGAGCCGGACCAGCAGGCCCCGAATCCGGGCGCCGGGCAGCGGCACGTCGGCGTCGCCGCGGCGCACGCTCAGCGCACCAAGCAGCGCCACCCGCAGTTCACCGCGGTCCCCGTTCTCGCTCACGACTCCGATCCTCTCGCGCCCTGCCGACCGATCCCAAATCAACCCCGTCACAACTCCCCCACCAACAACCCACCACCACCGCCACCCACAACCGCCGCCGCCGCCACCGCCGCCGCGCCCCGCCCCGCTCGACCTGGATCTTGTGGACTTTCCCCGCAGACGTGTCCGCACAAATCCACAAGATCCGTGAAGCACCGCGTTCACCACGCCACGCTCGGCCGATCTTGCGGAGTTACGCGCAAACGGTTCGCCGAACTCCACAAGATCCGTAAAGCGCCGCACTCGCCACGCCACGCTCGGCCGATCTTGCGGAGTAACACGCAAACGGCTCACCCAACTCCACAAGATCCGTAAAGCACCGCACTCACCACGCCACGCTCGGCCGATCTTGCGGAGTAACACGCAAACGGCTCACCCAACTTCACAAGATCCGTAAAGCGCCGCACTCACCACGCCACGCTCGGCCGATCTTGCGGAGTTACGCGCAAACGGTTCGCCGAACTCCACAAGATCTGTGGAGCACCGCGTTCACCACGCCGAAACCGTGAAGTACTGCGATCACCACGCCGAACTGTGAAGCACTGCGTTGGCCGAACCTTGGAAACCAGTGGTGCATAGAACACCCACCAGTCTCCAAGATCCGGTGGGCCAACCGCTGTGGTAGCAGAGCGTTACCACAAAGCGCGCCGACCACCCGAGACCGACATGCCACGGGTAGCCGGCCCGCAAACTCGTGCGCTCTTGGTCGATCAGTCGGCTAAACCGCACAAGATCTCCGAGCGGCGCCTCGCCCTGAGGAACCACCACGCCACCACGCCGCCACGCCGCCACGCCACCGCGCCGCCACGCCGCCACGCCTGCCCCGAACCCGCCAGCGCTCCACAAATGGCAAACCCCCAACTCAACAAGATCCCGGGCGGGGCGGCACGAGGTGGCCTTGGACGGACCGGATTGGGCCTGGCCGGCTGGGTCAGTTCTCGGCCGCGTAGGCCTCCACCTTCTCGGTGTCGCCGGCCACGATCAGGACGGCGCCTTCCGGGACGGCGGTCTCCGGCCGGGCGTACACGAAATCCTCGCCGGGCCGTTTCGTGCCGACCACCGTGACCCCCCACTTGGTGCGCAGCGCGAGCTGCGCGAGGGTTCGTCCCCCGGAGCCCTGCGGCGCACGGACCTTGGCGATGGCGAAGCCGTCGTCGAACTCGATGTAGTCGAGCATCCGGCCGCTGATCAGGTGCGCGACGCGCTCACCCATCTCGGACTCGGGATAGATGACGTGGTCGGCGCCGACCTGGGAGAGGATCTTGCCGTGTTTGACGCTTGTCGCTTTCGCCCAGATCTCCGGGACACCCAGCTCGGCGAGGGCGAGCACGGTCAGCACGCTCGTCTCCAGGTTGGTGCCGATGCCGACGACGGCGCGCGGGAAGTCCTGGATGCCGAGCTGGCGCAGCGCGTCCTCGTCGGTCGAGTCGGCCTCCACCACCTGGGTGAGCCGGTCCGACCAGTCGAGCACGATGCGCGGGTCGCTGTCGACGCCGAGCACTTCGTAGCCGAGGTCGAGCAGAGCCTCGGCGACCGAGCCGCCGAATCGACCCAGGCCGATCACCGCGACGTTGGTACCTGCGGGCTTCTCTTTATCGGCGCGTTTCTCAGCCAACTAGGGGTCTCTCCTCCGGGTAGCGATAGAGGCGGCGGCGGGTGTTCAGCGCGATCGCGGTGCCGACCGCGATCGTGCCGACCCGGCCGCAGAACATCAGTACGACCAGTACGACCTGGGCGGACGGCGGCAGGCTGGGCGTGATGCCGGTACTCAACCCGACGGTCGCGAACGCCGAGGTGACCTCGAAGAGGGCCCGGTCGAACGGAACGTTCTCGGTCAGCGCGTCCAGCACGACGGTACCGGTGCCGACCAGGGCCACACCCATCAGCGCCACGGTCATGGCCTGCCGCTGTGTCTCCTCGGCGATCCGGCGCTTGCGGACCACGACGTCCGGCTCACCGCGGATCTCGGCCCAGATCACGTACGCCAGCAGCAGGAACGTCGTCAGCTTGATGCCGCCGGCGGTGCTCGCGCTGCCGCCACCGATGAACATCAGGCCGGTGGTGACGGCGATCGTCTCGCTGTTCAGCCGACCCAGGTCGACGCTGTTGAAGCCGC
Organism: Actinoplanes sp. CA-015351; assembly: GCF_050955685.1. Classification (NCBI taxonomy): domain Bacteria; kingdom Bacillati; phylum Actinomycetota; class Actinomycetes; order Micromonosporales; family Micromonosporaceae; genus Actinoplanes; species Actinoplanes sp. CA-015351. Next base: position 2,357,765 of record NZ_CP192102.1, on the reverse strand, counting down.
CCGAGCGGGTCATGATGTCCTGGGTGAACGCGGTGAGCATCTTCGCCGGGAGATCGAGCGGGCCGAGCGTCCCCGGGTTGCGCCACTCCATCGCCAGGAACGTGACGAAGCCGAAGACGCTCAGCAGCAGGCTGCCGGTCACGGTCAGGAACGTGTGGGTCGACCAGCACTTCGGCGTCCGCCACTCGCGGAACAGCTCGAACAGCACCGGAAAACCGATCGAGCCCCCCAGTACGCCGAACGCCAGCGGCAGGCAGATCCACGGGTCGCTCACAAACCGGATGAGACTGTCCGGGTACAGCGCGAATCCGGCGTTGTTGAAGGCCTGCACAGCGTGGAAGACCGCGTACCAGATCGCTTTGCCCAGCGGGTAGTCGTACCCGAGCCAGAAACGCAGGGTGAGCACGACGGAGATGGCGCCTTCGCAGACGAGCATGACCATCGCGACCCGGCGCAGGACGGCGGCGATGTTGCCGCCGGCCAGGCCGGCGCTCTCGGCCTGGGCCATCAGGCGGCCACGCAGGCCGAGGCGGCGCGAGACGAGCAGGCTGAGCAGGGTGGCCAGGGTCATGATGCCGAAGCCGCCGATCTGCGACAACACGGTCAGCAGCACGTGACCGAACGTCGTCCAGTACGTCGGGGTGTCCACCACGGCCAGGCCGGTGACGCAGACCGCGGACGCTGCGGTGAAGAGCGCGGTGACGAACGGGGCGTGGCCGGGCTCGGCGCGGGCGGCCGGCAGCATCATCAACGCGGTGCCGATCGCGATCGCGCCGAGGAAGGCGAGCGGAACGATCCGCGCCGGATGCTGCCAGGGTGAACGCACCGGAAGATTATTGCTGGTGCAGCGCCTGGACGCCTGCCAGGAACGACCGAACCCTACCGGGTTGTTGCAAAAAACCTGCAAACGGATTTCTCTTCACATCCATGTGCACCTATGTTTTTCTAGGCCTCGGGAGCGCTCCCCACGTCCCCATGATCCGTATTCCCCGATGCGGATCGAGATTTGGAATTGAGGTACCAAATGCTAGGCAGAATCCCCCGGCTTGCCGCTGCCGCTTTACCGCTCGCTTTGCCGTTCGTTCTGATCAGCGGGGCCACCGCCGCGCCGGTGCAGACCTTCGCGATCACCGACCTGGTCGGATGGGCCACTCAGAACGGCGGCACCACCGGAGGCGGCAGCGCCGCCACCACAACTGTGACCAGCGCATCCACGCTGACCACGGCGCTGGCCTCGACGTCGGCCGCAAACATCCGGGTGTCCGGAACGATCAGCTGCAGCGGCATGCTGCGCGTCCGGTCCAACAAGACGATCATCGGCAACTCCGGCGCCGCGATTGTCGGCTGCGGATTCAACATCAACGGTGACCGTAACGTCATCATCCGCAACCTCTCATTCCGGAACTGGAACGACGACGCGATCAACGTGCAGGAGTCGGCCACCAACATCTGGGTCGACCACAACAGCTTCAGCAACGGGTACGACGGCGCGGTCGACATCAAACGCGGCTCCGATTTCATCACCGTCTCGTGGAACCGGGTATTCAACCACGACAAATCGATGCTGCTCGGCCACAGCGACAGCAACGCCGGCCAGGACGTCGGCCACCTGCGCGTGACGTACCACCACAACTGGTTCGACGCGTCGACGCAGCGCCACCCGCGGGTGCGTTTCGGCAACCCGGTGCACGTCTACAACAACTACTACTACAACAACTCCGGGTACGGCGTGGCGTCCACCGAGGGCGCCGGGGTGCTCGTCGAGGCGAACTCGTTCGAAGGCGTCGACGACCCGTTCCACCTGGGCGAGGGCTCGTCGGATGCCGGTACGCTCGTCGCCCGCAACAACCTGCTGGTCAACTCGGGTAGTGGTCAGACCGGTGGTTCGGTGGCGTCGATCCCGTATTCGTACACGGCGGACGCCCCCGCGAACGTGAAGTCCATCGTGACGGCGAATGCCGGGGCCGGCCGGATCAGCCTGTAACTCCTTTGTCGACCCGTCCCCCAACAGCTCGCCCTTCCCGGATTCCTCGCCGGGGAGGGCGAGCTCGTCCCAGCGGGATTCCTCATCACCCACCATCGCAGATCTTGTGAGCTTGAGGCGCCACGCCGGCCACAGACTCACACGGAGGCGGGCCCGCCCTCGAAGCGATCATTGAGGCGGGCGCGGGCCGTGGCGATGCGGGCCGCGAGATCCCCGTCGGCCTCGAGCCGTGAACGGATATCCGGCCCGGCGAGACGCTTCTCGATCGCGTCCCAGGCCGGCCTGACCATGGTTGCCGGCTCGGCCCACAAGAAGGCGTCCATCAATTGCAGACAATCGGCGGGCGAGAATTCTTTACCGACCGTGACCACGACCGGGAGCAAACCGCGGAGAAGCCGTTCGCCGTTCGCGGACCGCCATCCATGAGCCCGCAGCAGACAGACCACGGCCAAGGCGAAATCACGGGCGTGGAAGGTCTCCTTGGTGTCCCAGATATGGTCCACCAGGTTCACTACGTCCGCCGCCGGCAATCGGCTGGCGTCGGCGGCCAGCAACCGCAGCACCAGGCCGATGCCGTCGGCTCCCGCGTCGGTCGCCAGATCCCGGCTCAGCGCGGCTGTCAACGCGCGCTCGTAGGCGCGCCGCAGCGACGGCTCGTACAGCGATGACGTCAGCCAGAGGTTGAGCAGGCTGTGTGCTGGGGACTCCGCGTCGTCCGGGCCGTGGAAGACGAGGCCGGTCACCTCGTCCGGCATCCGCTTCAGCATCGGTTCCAGGCTGTGCCGCAGCAGGTCGTCGCTCAGTGCGCTGCTCATCTGCATCGACACCAGGGCCGGGTCCAGCGTGAAGGAGCCCGCGAGTGCGGTCCCCGGGTCCGAAACACGCAGCGCCGAGCTCGGGCGCAGGCCGTGCACCCAGAGGGCGTCAGCCCGGACCTCACCCTCGGACGCCGTGCCCTTCAGGACCAGGTCGCGGCGTTCGTCAGCTGTCCAGGTCCGGGTGACGGTGATTGTTTCCATGGCGTCGAGGAACATGCTGCCCGGGACGGCGACTCGCCACATCAGCGTCTGGTCGCGGAGCCAGCCCGCCGGGTCCTTCGCGTGCAGGAACAGCTCCGAGGCGCGCAGCTCGCCCCCGCACGCCAGCGCCAGCATGGTCAGGTTGAACGAATACGTCGCCATCCAGTGATCGGCCCGCTTGTCGATCGGCTGGTAGGCGCGCGGCGTATGGCCCGGCCTGGTCACCGCCATCCGCAGGCGTTCCACGATCCACTCACGGACGCCAGCCGAACTGACGCCGGCCGAGCCGATCAGCAGTTCCGCGGTGAACGGCAGGACCGTGGCGCGGGCGCACAGGGGTGTGTAGCCGAGCAACGACTGCAGCAGGTCGTCCTCGGCACCGGCGCCCAGGGTCAAGGTTCGGGCACGAGATCGGGCTGCCGCATCGGTCAGCGCCTGCACCACCAGCCGGGCGACCAGGTACTCGCCGAACGTCGCATGCAGGAACTCGTACGTCTGCAAGGTCTTGTCGTCGCGCTGAGCCTGCGCCTTCTGGATGAAGAAGAAGCGACCGACCATCTCCTGGCCCGCGGTGAGCGGGCCGCGAAACGCCTGGGTCTGCGCCCGCTGGGGTTGCAGGCCGAGGCCGGCGAGGTCGCTGTCCAGCTCGTCGGTGGTGACCCACAGGCGCAGCCGGTGGAACATCGCGAACGCCACCACGGACAGCCGTAGCAGCTCGTCCTCGACCAGGCCGGGGATCGCCGAGTCGAGCTGGTTGCGGTGCAGGCGGCGGACCTCACGCTCGGCGAACTTGTGCAGCAGGCGCTCGTAGAGCTGACCGGTGCCGAGGGCCTCCCCGGCACGCTGGATGACGTTGTCGTCCGCGTCGTAGAGGGCCAGCATCAGCAGGAGCAGCGGCTGTTCGGCGAGATCCGGGTATCGCCTGACCACGTCCAGGGTGAGCGGGTCGCGGCCGGTGGCCTGCCAGTAACCCGCGTTGGCGTGGTTCCAGGTGGCCAGCCAGCGTTCCAGCTGGGCGGCGTCGAAGGGTTCGAGGCGGACGGCGAGGCTGCCGGACGGGAGCCGGGCCCGGTCGGCGACCGCCACCCGGCTGGTGACCATCACGGCGGCCGGGCGGCCCAGCGCGGCCTCCCGCTGCTGGAAGGCCGCCACCCGCTGCAGGTAATCGGACTGGTGGATGCCGGTGGCCTGCAACAACTCGTCGAAACCGTCGAGCAGGATGACCGGCATCGCGGCGTCGGCGTCCCGGGCCACGTCGGCCCAGGCCACCGTCTCGCCGATGGCGGCGCGCAGGGCGATCTCGATCTGGTCCTGGATCTCCGCCTCGGCGGGTACCTCGCGCAGCACGACGCGGACCACGAGATAGTCGCTCGCGGGCAGCCGGGCCGCGAGGATCCGGGTGAGCGACGACTTGCCGGCGCCGGGGTGCCCGAGCAGCAGCAGCGGCGCCTCCACCGACTGCGGAGTGGTCAGATAGGTGGCCAGGAAACCGGCGAAGTCGGTCGCCACCCTGGTGTCCCACCAGTCCTCCTGGGCCGGACGGGCGCCCGGTCCGGCGGGCTTCACCCGGAAGCGCGGATCCAGGTACGCGCCACCGAGGCTAGGCATCGACAGCTCACCGGTGTCCCCGCCGAGGATCGGCCGCCCGAGGTCGGCGCGGTACGCGAGAGCCAGCGCGGCACGGTGGCGGGCCGGATCACGGTACGAGGTGACAGTGAGGAGGGTGGCTTCCAGGGCTTCGAGTCCCCGGGAGGCGGCCCGGCCGTGATGATGGCGCATCCAGATCGCGAACTCCGGCACCTCCTCGACGAGGCGGCGGACGTGCTCCTCGTAACGGGCGACGGCCAGCGCCGGGAGCCAGTCGAACGAGGTGCGTGCCGCGTACCAGGTGGTCAGGCGGTCCAGCAACTCGTCGTAGCTGACGTCCGGGCCGGGGCCGGGGATCGGGGCCGCGAGCAGCATGGCCTGCCAGCCGTCGACAGGTGTTTCCGTCGCCGCCACGGAGGCGATCTGATCAATACGAGAGGAGTCACGGTCGAGGACCTCGAAGAACGCCGTGACGACCAGGACACCGTGGGCGGCGTGCAGGCGCTGGCTGCGGTTGTAGCGGCTCTGTCCGCGTACCAAGTCTGTGATCTTGTTGGTGAGCAGGTGGCCGAGCCGGATCGCCTCGGTCTTGGCATCGAAGAGGCCGATGGCAGCTTCGCTGCCGCCCGCGGTGGCGACGGAGAGCGCGCCGCCCAGCACGTTGTCAGCGATCTTCATGAGCGGGCCGGAGCCGCCGAGCAGTTTCAGTGCGTCGTTGTAGCTCAACCCGGCAGCCATCCGCACACTATATGGACGGTGCGCGAGCCAGCGGTTAACTCATCCGATGGTGTGGTCAGCCTTGCGGAACGTCCTCGCCGGGCGTTTAGCCTGTGGGCCACATCCGTCGCTCAGGAGACCTCGATGACCTCGATGACCTCGAAACCCGTGCTGCGGACGATCAAGCGGCAGATCCCCCGGCAGCGTGGCGGTCCTCGCTGCGGCGTCTGCTTGACCAGAACAGCGACCGGCGGCCGGCATCTCGTCGACCTCTCTGAGCGATCTCTCGTCTGCGGTTGCGCTGATTGCCATGAGAACCCCGGCGGTTTGCGGCCGGTTCCCGATCGCTTCCTGGAGTTGCCCGGCGAGGTGGTGGACCGGGAGACGTGGGACGAGCTGGATGTTCCGGCCGGGCTGGCGTTCCTGTGGCGTACCGAGGAGCGTTTGCTGGTGTCCGGTCCGGCGCCGGACCGGGTGGTCGAGCACGACCTGCCCGTCACCGTGTGGGAGCGGATAACCGGGCGGCATCCGGCGTTCGCGGCGCTGCGGCCGGGTGTGGAGGCACTGATCATCCGCCGGGCCGGTGCTTTCCTGGTTCCGATCGACGCCTGTTACGAGCTGGCCGGCCTGCTGCGGACGAGCTGGCGTGGCTTCGACGGCGCGCAGGCCACCAGAGGAAGCCTCACGATGTTTTTTGCGAAGCTGAGCGTCGCCGCAAAAGCCGTAGCAACAAAGGAATGACCAGCGCCGCCACCACGATCAACCACAGGATCACGGTCAGCGGGCTGGAGATCAGCACCGTCCAATCCCCGTCGGACAGTGACAGCGCCCGCCGCAGCTGCTGCTCAGCGAGCGGCGCCAGGATCAGCCCGACGATCGCCGGCGCGACCGGCACACCCGCCTGCCGCATCAGCAGCCCGACCAGCCCGAGGACCGTCAGCACCACGAGATCGGCGATGGTCCCGCCCGCCGCGAACGTGCCGAGGCAGGCGAAGAGCAGGACACCCGCATAGATTCCGTACGCCGGAATGGTGAGCAGCCGCGCCCACACCTTCACCAGCGGCAGGTTCAGCACGAGCAGCAGCACGTTACCGATGTAGAGACTGGCGATCAGCGCCCACACCAGGTCACCGGACTCGGTGAACAGCTGCGGCCCCGGCTGCAAGCCGTAGGACTGGAACGCCGTGAGGATCACCGCGGCGGTGGCCGACGTCGGCAGCCCGATCGTCAGCAGCGGGACGAGCACCCCGGCCGCCGCCGCGTTGTTCGCCGCTTCCGGCCCCGCGACGCCCTCGATCGCGCCGTGCCCGAACTCCTCGGGATGCTTCGACAGCCGCCGCTCCAGGCTGTAGCTCAGGAACGTCGGCACCTCGGCCCCGCCGGCCGGCAGGCTTCCGATCGGGAAGCCAAGGGCGGTGCCGCGTAGCCACGCCGGCCATGACCTGCGGAAATCGGCGCGGGACAGCATCGGCGCGCCCTGTACCGGCTCGACCCCGCTACGCCCGGTGCCCTCCAGGACGTGCGCGAACGTCTCACTCAGCGCGAACAGGGCCACCACGACGATCACCACGTCGATGCCGTCGAGCAGGGACGGCACGCCGAACGTGAGCCTCGGCTGCCCGGTGAGCGTGTCGATCCCGATCAGGCCGACGGCGGCACCGATGACCAGGCTCGCGCCGCCGCGCAGCAGGCTCGGCCCGAGCATGGCGCTGACCGTCACGAACGCGACCGCCATCAGCGCGACGTACTCCGGCGGTCCGAAACCGATCGCGATGTCGGCGACCAGGGGCGCGGCAGCGGTGAGCGCGACGGTGCCGATCGTGCCGGCCACGAAGCTGCCGATCGCGGCGGTGGCGAGAGCTGCCGCGCCACGTCCGGCGCGGGCCATCTTGTTGCCTTCCAGGGCGGTTGCCACCGAAGAGCTCTCGCCGGGTGTGTTCAGCAGGATCGAGGTGGTCGATCCGCCGTACATACCGCCGTAGTAGATGCCGGCGAACATGATCAGGGCGGCTGCCGGTTCGAGTCGGAAAGTGATCGGCAGCAGCAAGGCCACGGTGAGCGCCGGGCCGATGCCGGGCAGCACGCCGACGGCGGTGCCGATGGTGACGCCGATCAGCGCCCAGAGCAGGTTGCCCGGCGTCAGCGCCTGGGCAAAACCGGTCAGCAGGTCGTCCATCTCAGAATCCCCACGGCCCCGCGGGCAGGCTCAGCCCGATCAGCCGGTCGAAGATCAGGAAGGCGACCGCGGCGAGCGTCCACCCGTAGGCGACGACCCGGGCGGGATGCGGGGCGCCGAGCAGCAGGGCGGCCGCGGTGAACAACGCCGCCGAGCTCAGCACGTACCCGAAGATCGGAAGGACAAAGGCGAACGCGACAAGCGTGACCACCAGCGCGGCGAGGCGCCAGAGGCGCCGTTCTCCCTTTTCCGGGCCAGCCACGGTACGCACGGAGCGCGCACCCTGCCACGCGAGCACACCGCCGAGCACGCCGAGAAGTGTCCCGATCAGCATCGGCGCGGCGGCCGGCCCGACCGCCTCCTCGGAGTCACGCAGACGGGCCGCGTCGACAAGCACCACGACGGCGCCGAGCGCCATGATCGAACCGAGTAAAAACGAGGCGCGTGCCTGATCGGGTTCGGTCATGCCAGGCCCATCTTGACCAGGACGTCCTGTACCGTCTTCTGCTCCTCGCCGAGGAACCCGTCGAACGCCGGCCCGGTCAGCGTCGCGTCGCCCCAGCCACGCCGCTGCAGCGTCTCCCGCCAGGCGGCGCTCTGTGCCATCCGCACCATGAGGTCTTCCAAGGCGCGTTCGTCGGCGGGCCGGATCCCGGCGGGCGCGACCACCCCGCGCCAGTTAGCCAGTTCCACGTCGACGCCCGCCTCCTTCAGCGTGGGCACACCGGGCAGGCTGGGCAGCCGTTCCGTGCTGGACACCGCGAGGGGGCGTACCGTACCGGCCTTGATCTGACCCTCCAGCTCGGAGACACCGGAGAGGCCGGCGGTGGCCCGCCCGGACAGCAGCGTGGCCAGCGCCTCGCCGCCGCCGGAGTGCGCGACGTAGTTGACGCCGGCCGGGTCCTCACCGATCGCGTCGGCGATCAGCCCGGTGAGGATCTGCTCGGCGCCGCCCGCCGAACCACCGGCGAACGAGACCGACCCGAGGTTGCGCCGCATCCGTTCCACCAGATCGGGCAGCCCGCGTACCGAAGACCTGGCGGGCACCACGATGACCTCGTAATCGGTGGTGAGCCGTGCGATCGGGGTGGTCTCGGCGAGGGTGACCGGCGAGTCGTTGCTCTCGATCGCGCCGAGCATCACAAAACCCATCACCATGAGCTGGGTGGCGTCACCCTGGTACCGCTCGAACTGGCTGAGCCCGATCGTCCCGCCGGCGCCCGCCACGTTGTAGACCTCGGTACGCCCGACCATGTCCCGCAGCGCCGTCTGCATCTCCCGCGACGTCTGATCCCAGCCACCACCGGGGGCGGCCGGCGCCATCAGCCGCAGCTGCCGCCCGTCGAGAAAGTCCCCCGCCACGGCGTCGTCGTCCCCCCACGAGGACGTGCCGGCCAGAAGCACGGTGGCCAGCACCGCCGCGAGGTAGGGCAATGCTCTGCGCATCACGGTTCCAGTGTGGGCGGACGGTGACCGCGGCGCATGTCGAGGGGTTTCAGCTGAGGCGGATCTGGAGGCTGGACAGGCTCGGCTTCACACCGACGACGGTCCCGGCCGGGTAGCGCAGTGTGTGATCGCGCTCGGTCGAGATCAGCACCAGCCCGATCCGGTGTCCCGGTGCGAAGACGTGGTCGGTCGACTGGAGGTCCCAGTGGAACGTGTACGCCTTCCCCGCCTCGATCGGCACGGTACGCGACGGCGAGAACCGGTTCCGGACGTCCAGCCAGCCCGTGGAGACGATCTCGAACGGCGTGGAGGCGGTCACGTACTCCCGCTGGTTGAAGCAGCCCGGGTCACCCTCGATGCCGGGGCCGACGCAGTCCTGGGTGGGCAGGGTACGCAGGCCGGCGAACCGATCCGCGACGCCGTAGTCGACGAGCAGCGCGGTGAGGTACGGCGAGTCCCCGGCCAGGTCGGCGCGGACGGTGACCGCCGGCGTCCCGGAGACCCGGGTCGCACGGGTCAGCGGCGTGCTCAGGTACGCCAGCCGGTTCGGGTCGGCACCGGCCGGAGCCACCAGGTCAGCGGCCGTGCGGGACGGGTCGTCCACGAAGGTCTGCCGCCCGTGCGACCAGCCACCACCGAGCGTCCCGTCACCGAGCCGCAGTGAGCTGGTGAACCCGGTCAGCGGCCAGCGGGACGAGGTCTGCCAGACGCCGGGTGAGGTCTCCACGTCGGCGATCGGCTCCCGCATGATGCCCGTGTCGATCTTGTAGAGCCACTGGTCGAACCAGCGGTGGAGCGTGGAGAGCCACTGCTGCCGGCGTACGTTGAAGGGGTCGGTGTGCCCGGCCTGATGCAACCAGATCTTGCGAGGCACGCCGCGCGCGGAAAGCGCGTCCCACCACTGACCGGCCTGGAGCGTGCGCACGTTGTCGTCGTGCAGGCCGTGCACGAGCAGGACGCTGGCCCGGACCTTGTTCGCGTCGCGCAGATAATCGCGCTCGGCCCAGTAAGCGCTGTAATCGCCGGTCTCCCGGTCCTGCTCGCGCTCCAGGTCGGCCATCACGTCAGCACACAGTTCCGGGTTCTCCCTGGTCAGTACCGCCTTCGCGAGCACGTCGGTGTCCTCGCCCTGGAATCCGCCGGGTGCGACGACACCACCGTTGGCGCGGTAGTAGTCGTACCAGCTGGAGATCGCGGCGATCGGGACGATCGTCTCCAGGCCCTTCACACCGGTCGCGGCGACCGCGTTCGGCAGGGTGCCGTTGTAGGAGACCCCGATCATGCCGGTCCGCCCGGTCGACCAGCCCGCGGAGACCGGGTTGCCCAGTGAGTCGAACCCGGGCGCCCGCCCGTTCAGCCAGTCGACCACGGCCTTCGCGCCGAGGGTCTCGTTGCGCCCGCCCGAGGTCGGGCAGCCCTCGGAGTCACCGGTGCCGAGGCTGTCGGCGAAGACCACGGCGTATCCGCGCGGGACGAAGTAGTTGTCCAGGTACCCGGCGAAGGTGATGTTCTGCGCCCGGTCGGCGACCGCTGTGGACCCGACGGTGAGGCCGCCGTCGCGGTCGATGTCGTCGTGGTTCGGCACGTCGTTGAGTCCGGCGTAGTACGGGCTGGCCTGGAAGATGACCGGCACCTTGAAACCGACCGCGGGCCGGATGATCCGCACGGCGACCCGGTCCGGCTTGCCGTCACTGTCGCTGTCGACGGCGGTCTGCACCCACACCCGCTCACGGACCGCCGAGGCGTAGTCGTGGATCGGCTGGGTGCCGGGATCAACAGCCATTGCAGGCGCGGCGGGAGCCACCACGGCGCCGAACACAGCCACGAGTGCCGCCAGGACGAGTCGCATCGCCGCACTATATCGTCGCTGATCGATCAACGGGAGTCTGACCGATCGACCCGCTGCATCGATCATCACCATCGTCTAGGTTCAGCGGTGATCCGATGTGGACAGGAGATGAGATGAAGCTGAGGTTGTTCGCGGCGGTCACCACCGCCACGATGCTCGTGCTCGTCCCAGGCACCGCCGCCGTCGCCGGCGGTCACGGCCATGGGAATTCCTGCGGCAATCAGGCAAACGACACCTACGCCGAACTGCTCACGTGCGTCACGCTCGACGGCGTGCTCGGTCACCTGAAGAAGTTCCAGAAGATCGCCGAGAAGAACGACGACGCCTACTACCCCGGCACCCGCGCGGCCGGCACCGAGGGTTACGCGAACAGCGTCCGTTACGTGTCCGGCCTGCTCAAGAAGGCCGGTTACCGGGTCACGCTCGACCCGTTCGAGTTCAACTTCGTCTACCCGTCGCTGCTGCAGCAGCTCACCCCGGTGAACGCGGAATATCCCACCGGAGCGTTCACCAACAGCGCGCCCGGCGACGTGACCGGCCCGGTCATCCCGGTCGACATCAACCTGACCGGCGACCGTGCCAGCACCAGCGGCTGCTCCGCCGCCGACTTCACCGGCCTCGACTTCAGCGGGCCCAGCGACATCGCGCTGATCCAGCGCGGCGGCACCACCCCGGAGGGGGTGGCCTGCTCGTTCGCCATCAAGGCGGCGAACGCCGAGGCGGCCGGCGCCGAGGCCGTGGTGATCTTCAACCAGGGCAACGACCCGACACGTGAGGCGCTGATCGTCGGCACGCTCGGCGAGGACCACGGCATCACCATCCCGGTGGTCGGTGGCAGCTTCGCCAACGGCGTCGCCCTGGCGCAGGCCGGCTCGACCGCGCACGTGCGGATCCTGCCTTCGGAGACGCGTACCGACGTGAATGTGATCGCTGAGCTGCCCGGCAAGAATCGCAACAACGTGGTTTTCGCCGGAGCACACCTGGACAGCGAGACCGAGGGCCCGGGCATCAACGACAACGGATCCGGATCGGCCGCGATCCTGGAGACGGCGCTGCAGCTCGCCAAGGTCAAGCCGCAGAACACGATCCGTTTCGCCTGGTGGGGCGCGGAGGAGCTGGGCTTGATCGGCTCGTCAGCGTACGTCGAGGAACTCACCCAGGCCGAGCGTGACCGGATCGCGCTGTACCTGAACTACGACATGGTCGGTTCGCCGAACTACATCTTCCAGGTGTACGACGCCGACGAGTCGTCGTTCCCGGCCCCGGTCGTGGTCCCGCCCGGCTCGACCGCGATCGAGGATCTCTACGAGTCGTACTACACCTGGAAGGGTCAGCCCTACGACGACGCCGAGTTCTCCGGCCGCAGTGATTACCAGGCGTTCATCGAGGCGGGCATCCCGTCCGGCGGTCTCTTCACCGGCGCCGAGGTGGTCAAGACCGAGGAGCAGCAGGCCATCTGGGGTGGTGTCGCCGGTGAGTCGTTCGACCCGTGTTACCACATCGCCTGCGACGACATCGGCAACCTTGACTACAAAGCGCTGGAGATCAACAGCGATCTGATCGCTTTCGCCCAGCTCACCTTCGCGTTCTCGACCGAGTCGGTGAACGGCGTTCCCGGCAAGAAGGTTCCCGGCAAGCCTGTCACGCTGCCCGCTCCGGCGGGTCCGCAAGGCACGTTCGTCACCACCGACGGCGGCGACGGCCCCGGCCACCCGCTTTCTTAGTTCTTACTGACGGGCGCGGGCCGCAGCGATTCGCTGCGGCCCGCTGCCTTGTCCATCTTCAGAGCGTTGATGGTACGTGTATCGCATTCCACCCCGCCCTCTCCTGCTGTCCGGGGTACTGCTCGCATTGGCATCGCTGATAGCCGCCACGACGGCCGCCCGGACGCAGCGCTCCGGCGCGGCGTTCTGGGTCGCCGCGCCTCCTCCGGTCGTCGTGGCCAGCTACTCGTTCGACGGCCCCCAGTTCTTGGCCGACACATCCGGTAAAGGGCACGTACTCACCCCGATCATCGGCTACGGCGCCACACCGGATCTGGTCGCCCGTGACGCCGGTCAGGCCATCCAGTTCCCGGCCCGATGCCGCAAGTCCCCGTGTCCCCGCCTGGCGCTGCAGGCCACCACGACCGCCGACCTCAACCCGGCCGGCCGCCCGTTCCGGTTCGGCGCGTCGGTGCGGCTCGCGCCGAACGGCACCAGCAAGGGACAGAACGTCCTGCAGAAGGGCTACTCCACCGAGGGCAGCCAGTACAAGCTCCAGATCGACGGCAAGTCCGGCCACCCCAGCTGCGCCCTGGTCGCCGGCAGCACGATCCACCTGGTCCTGGCCGACGTGAGCGTCGCCGACGACAAGTGGCACGCGATCGAATGCCGCCGCAACAGGGTGAACCTGGCCGTCTACGTCGACCGGGCCGCGCACGGCTCGGTCACGATCCCGGCCGGCCTGTCAGTGGTCAACGACGAGCCGCTGAGCCTCGGCGGCAAGAGCGCCTTCGGCAACAACGACCAGTTTCACGGCATGCTCGACGACGCCTGGGTAGCGGTCGGCTGACGGCTTCTCTCCCACAGCTTGCGGGCCGCCGCGGCATCCTTCAGCGCTCGCAGCAGCGGCAACGCCTCCTCCGCCGCGGCCTGCCCGGCCTCTTCGAACTCCGGGATGCGGGACAGTTCCCAGAACGCGTACCCGTCGACGTCCGGGCTGAGCACCAGGTCAGCATCGCTCGCCAGGTTGTGGATGCCACCGGGCTGCAGCGTGGAGACGGCCACCATGATGTGCAGAATGGTGGCCGGAGGCCGCCGAGGCAGCGGCCCGGACACGTCGACCGCCACCACGATGTCCGCACCGAGCCGCCGAGCCACCCCGGCCGGCACGATGTTGACGAGCGAACCGTCGACAAGCATCAACCCGTCCCGATCCACCGGCGGAAACACACCGGGCACGGCAGCGCTGGCCATCACGGCCTGAGCCACCGACCCCGCCCGCATGACCACCTCAGCACCGGTGGCCAGATCACAGCTGACCGCCGCGAACGGCAGCTTCAGATCCTCGAACGTGGCATTACCGAGCGCCGCCTCCAGAAAGACACCCAGCTTGCTCGTCTCAAAGAGCGCCTTCCGGGTACGCCCCGGGCGCACCAGCCGCGCCCATCGCAACGTCTGCGCCAGCTTGAGAATCTCCGACGGAGCCTGCCCGGCGGCGTACAGAGCCCCCACCAGAGCGCCCGCACTGGTCCCGGCGATCACCGAAGGCTCCAGCCCGGCCCGGTCGAGCACCTCCAGCACCCCGACATGCGCGGCACCACGCACCGAGCCACCCCCGAGGGCCAGCCCGATCTTGATCTCCGGCGTCTCTTCCACGTCCATCCCCACACCCTGCGACGGGCCTGCTTGCTGAAGCAAGCGCGTGTGTCCAGCCCCATCGTGTCAAGCAAGCCCGAGCGCGGTACGCCGCTTCTCCACAGCCACCGCCAACCGGTCCGGATCACAGGCGGCGAGGTGGTCCCGGATGAGCAGGTGAACGAAGCGGTATTCGCCGTCGGCCTCGACGAGAATGCTGCGATCGACAGCGAAGGCGAGAAAGCGGCGACGCCACGGCACCAGATCACCTGCCACATGCAGCACCAGGCCGGCCGCCGATCTGACGAACACACCGCCGACCAGAACGCTGGGAACGAGAGCCATCACCAGTCCGGCCACGAATCCAGCGATGGCCGCGATGATCGACCCGGACCAGTACTCAGCGACCATGAGCGGTGGGACGAAACCGGCGGCCAAACACCCAAGAGCGATGACCAGCGCCGGGCCGTTACCGCGTGCGGAAGTCCCCGGCAAAGAAATATTGCTAAAAGTGATAAGTACGCTACCGAATACCCACATCACGGCGAATCCGATACCGCACATGGTCAGTGCCTCACGGGAGACCCCGAATGTGAGGATGAGACCAGCGAACACGACTGCGACTCCGGGGCAGAGCAGACCCCACAGCCAGTCGTCGCGCTCAACCAGAAGCACCAATGCCATCGACAGAATGCCGATCGCCACCAGGTTCGCCGCTACCCAGGCCGGGGAAGCCGAGCTGATCCGTCCCATGATTGCCACACCCGCGTACATGACACCGCCGACGAGTATCGCCAGCGCGAGGAGGCTCACGGCGAACACCCAGCCACTCCGGATCCGGGCCGATCTCCAGGCGGAACCGAATCGTCCCCAGAGTGGTAATGCCGCCAAGGCAACGCCGAACACGAACGCGATCAGGCCCTGCCCACAAACCGCGAGAGCCACGGAGACGGACGCCGCCCCGACCGTCCAGACGAAGGGCACGTAGATCTCGATCGCGCAGACGGACCCGGCGGGGCTCATGAGTTTGTCCGCATTACTTTCCGTAGGAATCACGATCCGGACTCCGGATGAGGTCACGACGGAACCATTTGCCAGGTTGCGTAACGCGTGCAGGACACGTTCCGCCGAACTGACCTGGTCGTACCGTCGGCGGGACAGCACCTCGACGAGATAGGCGTCGAACACCCGCCCTCGCCGGACGACGGGTTCGGATTTCTCGCCGGGAAGCGCCGACAGCGGACTGTCACGCTGTGCCAGAGCGAGGATGTTCAGCATCAGTGGCGTCGTCAGCAGATCCCACAGCTCGTCGTCGGCATGCAGCGCCTCGACCGTCCTGGCGAAGTACGGACTGACCGTGTCGAAGTAGTCCATCACCTGCTCACGGGTCAGCGGCCGGATCGACACCGCACCCTGCAGGCGCAGGCGCCCGGCGAGCCGCTCGTAGTCGGCCTCACGGCTGCACACCACAACCCGGGTGGCCTGCTGCTCCTCCTGGAGCTTGTTGATCTCGGTGACACAGCGGTCGCGGTGCGACTCCCGAACCTCGTCCAGGCCGTCCAGAAGCAGAATCAAGCGGTCCGTGGCCAACCAGGACCGCCCGACCGCGATGGGGATCTGATAGCGCTTGTTGAGTGAGACCAGCAGCCACTCGGCGAATTCACGTGGCTCGGCCTCACCGCCCCGCAAGATCGACAGTCGGGTGGCGCCGGATCGGGACCAGTCGGCCAGGTCCACGACGACCGGGATCCGTGACTGGTCGGCCCGCGCGGCCAGCGCCGCCGCCAGGTCCAGCAGCAACGTCGTCTTGCCGGCGCCGGGAGCACCCAGGATCAGCAGTGAGCCGTCCATCTCGTCGAACACGGTCGTGACGCCGTGCCCGGGCGACAGCTGGAACTCGTGCCCACTGATCCGCTGTACCAGATGCACTGTCTGCCGTACCGTCTCGGGCCGCTCGTCCAGAGCGAGCGCGAGTCGCACCTTCTCGTCCAGTGCGCCCTTCCGCCGGCCCTGGATGTAGTGCGAGATCTGCGCAAGGGCACGCGGCGCGTTGCGGGCGTCCTCCGGGTGCCGCGCCGAGATCAGCCCCGCCGGGCGGCCGTCGCGCCTGGAGAGGAACTCCAGGAAGATCACCACGGCCACGCAGACGATCGCAACCGGCCAGAGCCAGTTGATGAACGGCTTCAGCCACGGCGGCGCGTCGCCACTGGTGCCGACGTTCACCGCCACCGGCACCACGAGCAGGCTGGCGACCGCGCCGAACGCGATCTGAAGCATGCGAAGAACGTCACGGCCCATGCCAGCCCCCCTCAGACAGGTCCGAGCTCGGCACGTCGTCTGTCGACGGCGGTCGCAAGAAGGTCCGGGTCGCAGGCGGCCAGGTGGTCGCGGATCAGCAGGTGGATGAAGCGGTACTCGTTCTCGGCCCGGGTGAGGATGCTGCGATCGGCGGCGAAGGCCAGGAACGAGGCACGCCACGGCACCGGATCACCGAC
The DNA here is from genome assembly GCF_050955685.1 of Actinoplanes sp. CA-015351. Lineage (NCBI taxonomy): Bacteria > Bacillati > Actinomycetota > Actinomycetes > Micromonosporales > Micromonosporaceae > Actinoplanes > Actinoplanes sp. CA-015351. The sequence goes on along the minus strand of NZ_CP192102.1, from coordinate 2,341,154 downwards.
CGAGTACGACGCGACGAACAGGGCGGGCGGGACCAACCACGCCGCCAACGCCAATCCGGGTAACACCGCCATCGTCACGCCAAGGGCCAAGCCCACGACTACCGCGCCCAGGTGACCGAGCCATGACGAGGTGAGGAGGATCGCCGGGAGCAGCGCTCCGGCGGCACAGAGAACCCCGAACAAGGACTGCGGCCATCCGAGCGATCCCCGGGAGTCGTCGCCCGTCCAGCCTGCCAGGAACGGGAAGCAGAGCCCGAGCAGGAGCAACGCTCCGGTAAAGCCGATCACCCAGGCGAGGATGCCCGCACCGGGAACGCCGGCGGCCAGCACGAGACCCAGCGCCAGCACGCCGCCCGCCAAGGGGAACGCGATCGGCGGCAGGTCCGACGAGCCGCCATCGGCCCACCGCACAGCCACGTTCGCGACGACCGCGATAGCCAGCAGGACCACGAGGGTGAGGTCGGATGCCGGCTCGATCCACCCAGCAGCAGTCGTCACCGCCAGAAGCACGCCGGCGATCAGCACCGCTATCAGCAGGTTGACGAGCAGCATCACCGCAGGACGCAGGACGCGAGCGGCACTCCAGTTCGCGCCGGCAGCGTTCCCGATGAGCACGAACGACATGAATACTCCGACGAACAGCGCGACCAGCCCGGCGGCGAACGCGGCCAAGGCGGCAGTCGACAGGGACACACAGACGATGTACGTGATCGGGAAGATTCGCTCGGCCGCGCACGCGTTCGCGGAAGGGCTGGCGACCTGACTCATGTTCTTGTCGTCAGGTACCACGATCCGGACTCCGGCGTCGGCGTTGACCGATCCTCTGGCAAGCAGTGCCAGTGCCCGCAACACGTGCTCCGACGTGCCTGACCGGCCAGGCCTGCGCCGCGCCAGAACCTCGACGAGGTACGCGTCGAAGATGCGGCCCCGCCTGGCTGCCGGATCAGCGTCGCCGGTGGCCTCCGGCAGAGCGCCGTCACTCTGGGCCAGGGCCATGATGTTCAGCATCAGCGGTGTGGTCAGCAGATCCCACAGTTCGCTGTCGCGGTGCAACGCGTCGACCGTGCGGGCGAAGAAGGGGCTGATGGCGTCGAAGTACTTCCTCACCTGCTCGCGGGTGAGCGGCCGGATCGACACGGCGCCCTGAAGTCGCAGCCGGCCGGCAAGCAGGTCGTAATCGGCTTCTCGGCTGCACACCACTACATGTTTGGCATTAAGCCGTTCCTGAAGCTTGTTGATCTCTTCGACGCATCGGTCCCGATGTGACGTCCGAACCTCGTCCAGGCCGTCCAGAAGCAGGATCAGCCGGTCGGTTTCCAGCCAAGCACGGCCCACCGAGATCGGAATCCCGTACCGCTGTCTGAGCGCGCCGAGAAGCCACTGCCCGAGTTCGCGCGGCTCGTCCTGAACCCCGCGGTAGTACCACCAGCGACCAGTTGCCGACCGGGACCAATCGGCGAGGTCGAGCACGACCGGGATCCGGGCCTCGTCGGCCCGTGCGGCGAGCACCTTGGCCAGGTCGAGCAGCAACGTCGTCTTGCCCGCGCCCGGTGCGCCGAGAATCAGCAGGGAGCCGGACATCTCGTCGAAGACGTCCACGATGCCGCGGTCGTGCGACAGGTGAAACTCGGCACCGCTGATCCGCTGCACCAGGTGGACGGTCTGGCGTACCGACGCCGGGCGTTCGTCCAGGGCGAGCGCGAGCCGGACCTTCTCGTCGAGCGCGCCCTTCTGCCGCCCCTCGATGTAGTGGGTGACCTGCGCGAGAGCCAGCGGCGCGTTCTGCGGATCGTCCGGGTGCAGCGACGAGATCGGCTTGACCGGCCGGCCCTCCCAGCGGGCCAGGAACTCGAGGACCGCCACCAGAAGAACACAGAGGAGCGCAACCGGCCAGAGCCAGCCGATGTACGGACTCAGCCAGGCCGGAGCGTCTCCGCCAGTCTCGATATTGACCGCGATCGGCACAACGACCAGGCCCGCGACGGTGACCAGCGCGGCCTGGAGGAATCGAAGGACGGCACGGATCATGCGGCGGCTCCACCAACGACGGGGGGGTCACCGATTCTCGCAGATCCCGGCTCGGTCCTATTTGACCTTTCGGGTGGATCTGGCGACCAGGTCGTTGTACTCCGGGTGTTTCTCCAGCCAGCCGCTGATGAAGGGGCAGATCGGCACCACGGTCCGGCTCCTGGCCTTGGCGTCGTCCATCACGGCGCGGGCCAGGGTGCCGCCGACGCCCTTGCCCTCGAAGGACGGGTCGACCTCGGTGTGCGTGTAGACGATGATCGGGCCGGTCAGCTGGTAGGTGACGAATCCGGCAAGGTTGCCGTCCTCGTCACGCGCCTCGAAGCGCTCCCGCTCCGGCGCGTCAGTCACGGTGATACTCACCCGCCCATCCAACCAGAGCGGGTACGCCACTCACCTGGCATCCTCGGCAGATCGTGAGCGATTCCGCACACCCCGCGTTGAGGCCCAGCCGGACCCGCCGGCGCCGGCCACTCGGCCGCAGCCCCGATGCGTGTCGATTTAGGGCGCGATTCGAACCTGAAGTCGACACGGGCAGCTGTTTTGTGGTGGGGAGTGTCGGCGTTGGGCGCGGATCGCACCCAAAATCAACACGCAGGGTGGGGTGCGGGGTGGGTCAGGTCGCACATAAGGCCACCGTGTGCCCTGGTCCACGCCCTGGCCGTGGTGGAGTCACACAGACCGCAACCGTGCGACCGCGTCAACGCTGAATCGCGCATCCGTGCGACCGCGTCCACCCTGAATCGGCCATCTGTGCGCTCCCGTCCACGCACCCCGAGCGCCCCAGCTCCCAGCGGAGCGGCGGCCCAGCGCGACGGCCGGGCGGACGGCGGCCCAGCGCGACGGGCGGGCAGGCGGCAGCCCAGCGGGACGGGCGGGCGGGTGGCGGCGCAGCGGGGTGGCCGGGCGCGTGGTCTTAAGATCTTGCGATGCTGTCGCGCTTTCTTCGTCGTGAGTCCAAGCCGGCCCGCCCTCAGGTGAGCGTGCCCGGGCGTGACCATGACCCCGCCATGGACGACCACGAGCTGCGGGCCGCGCGCAGCCGGGTGGCTGTGGGTGACTGGGGTGCCGCTCGCGACGTGGTGGCGGCCGCCGGTGCCGACTGGGAGCTGCGGTCGCGGCGGATCATGCTGTTGAGTGACGCCGCCGCGGCGAACGACCGGTGGCTGATCGACTGGCTGCGGGCTGCGCCGGCCGATCCGGCCGCGGTCATGCTGCACGCGGCGATGCTGCTGGAGCGGGCCGGCGAGGCGCGTGGCAGCGCCCCGGCGAACCAGACCAGTCAGGCGCAGTTTCAGGCGTACGCGGAATTGTCGGCGGCGGCCGGCCAGGTCAGTCAGCGGGCGATCGCGCTGGCCGGGCCGGACGACCCGACGCCGTTCATCCTGCTGCTGGACGCGATGTTCGGTGCGGGCCAGGTGCACTCCGAGCAGTTCCGGCAGGTGCTGGCCGAGGCCCGGCGGCGCGCTCCGCACCACTTCGAGCTGCACCTGACACTGGTGAACCTGCTCTGTGAGAAGTGGTTCGGTTCGCACGAGCAGATGTTCGCCGCGGCACGTGAGGCAGCCGCCGCCGCGCCGCCGGGATCCAACACGGTGATGGTGCCGTTCGTCGCGCATTTCGAGTACGCGATGCGCGAGTTCAGCTGGGACAAGGCCACCGGCCAGTCCGTCGCGGACACGGCGAACTACCTGCAGACCCGCGAGGTGCAGATGGAGCTGGACGCCTGGGCGCAGAAGTGGCGGGCCGGTACGCCGGCGCCGGGCCGTGGCATGACCTGCCGCAACTGGCTGGCGCTGTACTACATGATGTCGAACCGGCGCGCCGAGGCCCGCGAGGTCTTCGCCGAGATCGGCCCCTACGCCGGCGGCACGGTCGCCTGGGCCTTCTTCCTCGGCAACGTCGACAACGGCTTCGTCCAGGGGTACAAGCTGGCCCACAGCCCGGAGTGGACCCCCTAGAGCGAAAGCAGCAGGGCCGCCGCCTCGGGCAGGTCGGTGACCACTGCCGTCGCGGCGGGGTCGTCCGGGGCGTCGGCGTACTCGCCGGTACGTACCCGGATCGACTGAGCGCCCAACGCCTCGGCGACCGCCATGTCCTTGCCCGGGCGGTCGCCGATCATCACCAGGTCCGCCGGCGGGAACCCGAGCGCCGCTGCGGCCGAGCGCAGGCCCTCCGGGTGGGGCTTGCGGAAGGACCGGCCGCCCAGCTCGTCGGTGATCACCACGGCGGTGAAGGAATCGGACAACCCCACGGCGGCCAGCTTCGCCCGCTGGATCAGGGGGTTGCCGTCGGTCAGGCACGCGACCGGGTAGGAAGCCGCGATCGATGCCAGCGCCGCGGCCGCACCGGGGAACAGGGGCAGCCGCCTCGGTCGATAGCCGGTGAACGCCGCCACCAGGACCGGCACCAGTGTTGCCACTTCGACGGGCGGTAATCCGTACCCATGAAGGGCGCGATCGATCGTCCCGCCTCGATCCGACCCGGCGATCAGCTGGCGGCGGACCGCGCGGGCGAGGCGGACCGGGTCGAGGCCGGCCGCGGCGCCGGCGCGGCCCACCGCGCGGGCCGCGCCGTAGAGGTACGACGCCTGCGGATACAGCGTGTCGTCCAGATCGACTACCACAGCCGCGGGCCGATCAAAAGCGGGCCGATCTGAAGCGGGCCGATCTGAAGCGGGCCGATCTGAAGCGGGCCGATCAAAAGCGGTCACGCCAGAGCCCAGGGCAGTGGCCCATCGGTGTAGTCGGGCTCGTCCAGGCGGAGCAGCGCTTCGACCGCCGGGTCGGCGAGCAAGTCGGCGACCCGGGTGCCGGTGTTGCCGTCGCCGTACGGGCAGGGCAGCGCGGCAATGTGCGCGAGCATCAGCGGCTGGCTGAGCCGGTGCGCGGCAGCAACGGCACGGTCGGCCTCTTCGTCGCTGGTGATGCCGGTGAGCACCGAGGTTCCGGTCTCCACGCCTTCCCAGCGCGGTGTCGAGCGGCGCAGCACGACGACCGGTACGCCGAGGTACGACGCCTCCTCCTGAAGCCCGCCGGAGTCGGTGACCACGACCCGGCTCAGGGCGAGTTCCCGCAGCAGATCGTCGTACGGCAGCGGGTCCTCGCACGTCACGCCGCCGACCGAGGCGAGACGTTCGGCGAGACCGAATTCGGCCAGGCGGGCGCCGGTACGCGGATGGATCGGGAAGCGGACCGGCCCGATGTCGGCGAGCCGGGCCACGACGTCGATGAGACGGCTGAGGCGTTCCGGGTCGTCGACGTTCGTGGCACGGTGGGCCGTGACGAGCACGCCGGTACGGTCGGCCGGCGGCACCGGGCTGATCCCGCGCTGCCGCAGCGCGTCGATGACCGGGTTGCCGACGATGAAGATCCGGTCGGCGTCGACACCCTCCTCGGCGAGGAATCCGGCGGCCCGGCCGGTCGGCGCGAAGTGCAGCTGGGCGACAGCGGCGGCGACCCGCCGGTTGACCTCTTCCAGGCTGCGCGGGTTGAAGCTGCGCAGGCCGGCTTCGAGGTGCGCGAACGGCACTCCGGCGGCCCGGGCCGCGAGGGCATAGGCAGGAACGGTGTGCGTGTCCCCGAGAGCAAGCACAAGGTCCGGACGCGAGGAGTCAAGGACACCGTCAGCACCCTCCAGCACCGCTCCGAGCCGATTACCACCGGACGGCAGCGTCAGCCGGATGTCCGGCGTCAGCCCGAGGTCGCGCTGCACGTCACCGGCCATCACGGCATCGGTGTGCTGCCCGGTGTCCACGGCGATCACCGTGTGCCCGTGCGCACGCAACGCGGCGACCACCGGTGCGAGCTTGATGACTTCGGGCCGGGTACCGAACGGGACGAGGATCTTGCGGAGGCTCATCGGGCCGCACCCACCATTTCGAGAGAGGAGGAGGTGTAGAAGACTTCGCTGAAATATCGCGCCATGCGCACTCCCGGCTGGAACTCCAGAGCCGGCATTTCGGCAGCCGGATCGAGGATCCCGGCCACATAGGCGCTGACCACGTCGGCGCCGGCCGCGAGGGTCAGCGGCAGACCGCCGGAAAATCGCGGGTTGACCTCGACGATGGTGACGGCGCCGGTGACATCGACGAAACCTTGCACGTTGGCGGGGCCGCTGTGCCCGACGGCGCGCAGGGTGGCGGCCACCACGTCGGTGACGGTCGCCGAAGCGAACGTGGTGCCGCGTACCGAGATGCCGCCGCGGGTCTCGTCGCGCCAGCGGGGTACGCAGGCCACCATCCGGCCGTCCCGGGCGACCAGCGCGTCGGCGGTGAACTCCTGGCCGGCCAGGCGGGTCTGCACGATCGCGCCGGGCACCGAGAAGAACGCGTGCGGCAGGTCGGCCGGGTTGTCGACGAGGACGACGTCGCGGCTGCCCCGGCCGCGGGCCGGTTTCACCACCCACGGTCCGGGGACGAGGCCGGCGGTGTCGGCGGTCCAGGCGGTGGCCGGGTGCGGCACCCCGGCGGCGTGCAGGGCGGTGGCGAAAGCGACCTTGTCGAGGCAGGTCTCGGCGGACGCCGGATCGGGCAGCCAGGTGCGGACGCCCAGCTCGTCGAGGTGACCGACGAGCGGCGTGAGCGCGTGATACTCCTCGGCGACCGTGCACACCAGCGCACCGGGACGGTGTTCGGCGAGGATGCTGAGCAGGCTTTCCGCGTACCCTGGCTGGTCTGCTCGGGGAAGCACCGCAGAGTGGGTCGCGAGACGGAGACCGACCCCGTCGGGGTTGGCGTCGAGGGCGAGAACCGCGTCGCCGGCCTTGCGCAGCGCCTGGATCACCGCCACTCCGGCAGGACCGCCGGCGCCGGTCACCGCGATCAGGCGCCCGCTCTCCTTTTCAAGATCAACATCAACAGCCGGGGTACGCATGAGCCAGGCCCGAGCCCACAACCGCAGCGCGATGACGTCGGCATTGGCGACGGGCTCCCACTGGCGGGCCGCGACGGCGTCGGCGAGCGCGTCGAGCACGCCGATGTCGGTCTCGTGAGTGGCGACCGCGAGCAGCGTGGCGGTGTGCACGCCGAGACCTTTCGCGGCGAGTTCACGGACGATGGCGGCGCGGCGGGCGGCGTTCTCGTGGCCGACCCGGTAATCGACGCGGGTGCGCTCGCGGCGGCGGGCCAGGCGCACGGACAGCGCCCGCGGCAGGATCTTGCGGTGCAGGAACGCCGCGACCTGGACCTTCGGCACCTTCGGTACGGTCGGTGCTTCACTGTCGGCGAGCGGCACACGGTGCCCGAGCCCGGGACGCGCCCACGCCTCGGGCCGGTCCGCGGTGTGCCGGCCGGTGTGGTCCTGTTCGGCACGCTGAGCGTCGTACATCGTCATTCCGATCATGATGAGCAGTCCGATCAGGGTGTAGGCGAAATTGATGACCGCGCCGATCCAGTCGTGGAAGAAGACCAGCGCGTCCACGGCGAAGTAGCGTCCGGCCAGCAGTGACAGGAGCAGCCGGACCTGATTGGCGGCGAGCACGAATACGCTCGCGACGACGAACCCGAGCAGCACCTGGGAGCGTTCGCGCAGCACGATGACGGCGAGCGCGGCGAGGGCAAGGACGCTCGACAGGATCGAGCAGGAGCCGGTCATCTGTGCGGTCACCGGCTCGAACCCGGGTCCGAAGACGATGAAGCTGTCACCGAGGGCGGCGGAGATCCGGTCGACGCCCATGGCGAGGATGATCTGCTCGCAGACGCGTACCTCGAAGTGCCGGGCCCAGTCGATGAAGAGCGTGTATCCGGCTATGCAACCGGCCACCGCGAGCAGCATCTCGACGATGACGAGCTGGCGGCGGCGGGCGGTGCCGGAGCGTACGAGGCGGCGGCGGGCCCGGTCGTGCAGGGCATGATCGAGCCGGCGGGCGACGAGCGTCATGCGGCGACTCGCGGGTTATCCGGGTTTAAAGGCGACATTTCAGAAATGTCGCTCATAGGCGGCAAAACCAACGCGCTCGTCGCTCCCGATCGCGCTGTCTTGGACCAGGTGTAGGTCGTCCCCCACATCCCGTCGAAATACGCCTTCGACGCGGTCAGAATCGACATCCCGAACGCGGGGATGAATCCGACAAGCATCCACACGGCCTTGCGGGACACCCGGCCGAGCACCAGACCGACGGCCAGCTCGGTGAACGGCCCGGCGAACAGCAGCGCCGACAGCGCGATCATCTGGATGAACGACGACCCGCCGATCCCGAACGCGCGCAGCCCGATCAGTACCAGGCCCAGGCCGCACAGAACCGGCACGTGATAGACCCAGAGGAAAAGAATGGTCTCCAGCTTCTCCATCGGGCTGAGAAAACGGGTTCGCAGCACCGGCAACCAGTAATCGCGCAGGCACTTCTGATGCCCGCGAGCCCACCGGTACCGCTGCCGCCAGAACCGGCTGTTGGAGAGAACGGCTTCTTCGAAATCAACGGCCGTGGAGTCGTACCGGACGCGGTAACCGTCGAGCAGCAACCGCAGCGTGAGGTCGGTGTCCTCGGTCACCGTGTGCGGATTCCACCCGCCCAGCCCTCGGATCAGGTCGGTACGCACAGCGCAGTTCGCGCCACCATAGGCGGGCAGTTCGAAAAGCGCCTGCCGCCCGTACTCGTTGACCAGATAACCCGACAGATAGTCGATGAAGATGGTCGACGCGAGGTTCGACTCCACCCCGTTGCGAACGACGCAGCGCCCCATCACCGCACCGACCCGCGGGTCCCGGAAATGGCGGACGAGCCGGCGCAGAACGCTCGACTCGGGTTGATGGTCGGCGTCGAAGATGACCGCGATCTCCGCGTCGACCAGGGCGAGAGCATCGTTGAGGGCGCCGGACTTGCCGCCGCCGGCGCCGGGCTCGCGGTGCAGCACCCGCAGCCGGGGATTGGCCGCGTGCCAGGCGTCGAGTTTCGCGCCGGTGCCGTCGGTGGAGGCGTCGTCCACCACCACGACGGTGAGCCGGTCGGGTGGATAGGAGAGGTCGAGCATGGCCGCGACCATGCCGTCGACCACGAGTTCCTCGTCCTTGCACGCGATCAGCACGGCGATCGAGGGGGTGTAGGTCGCGATGCCGATCACGGGTGCGTCCAGATCCCGTTCGGCCCACCGGGCCGCCGAGACCGCGAACGCGAGATGCCGGAAGAAGAAGAGCAGGAACACGATGTTGAGCACCGTCGCGATCCAGCCCAGCGTCCGATCCACCCCGAACAGCGCGAACGCCGCGAGGAGGACCAGGGCATGGGTGAGCAGGCCACCACGGAAGTTTTCTGGTGCGCGGCGATGGCGCCCCCCTCTTCGTGCGGAGGGGGACGCCACGCCGCTGATCACGCGGCGGCCATCTCGGCAAGCGAGGTCTGCTGCGGCAGGACTATCGGCGGTGCCAGGTCCCAGACGAACCTCGCCGGCATGAATGCTTCCGCGAACCGCACCCGGGCCTGCGCGCCGAAGTGCCGGGCCGAGGCGGACACCACTTCCGGGTCGACCATCGCTGACGACTCGACCTGACTGCGGTGACAGGCCAACGCATTGATCTTGCGGTCCAGGTGAGCCGAGATGTCGACGTACACGGTCGGCTCGAAACGGATGGTGGACGGGCTGCGGTAGTGCAGGATGCGCCGGCTGTGCCGGGTCGCCGACATGGTGGCCGCGGCGACGGCCCGATGGTCCTGGTGCGAGTCGTCCGGCGCGTGCACGTAGACCACGTCCGCCTCCGCCTCACGGATCGCCCGCTCGATCAGCGACACCGTGGCGGCGTCCGGGCTGACCTCGCAGTCGACCAGGCTGCCCCAGATCAGCAGGCAGTCCAGGCTGCGGGCGGCGGCCTCGGCCTCGGCACGCCGGCCGTCGACCAGACCGGGACCGTTCTGCCCACCGGTCACCACGAGCATGGTGACCTTGTCGCCGGCGGCCCGGTGGGCGGCGAGGGTGCCGCCACAGCCGAGCTCGATGTCGTCGGGGTGCGCGCCGATGGCCAGGACGCTGCGCATCGTCACGGCTGGGCCGCCGTGCGACGCATACGCCACAGGTAGATTCCACCGCCTACCAGGCCCGCGATGATCAGAGCGATCAGCGGACCGGAGCCGTTACCGCCGGCCGGCAGGCTGACGTCCCTGCCGCAGGTCGGCTTGTTCCAGTTCGCGGTGACGTTCTTGCCGCCGACCTTCCAGGTGGCCTGGGTGTCCTTGGAGATCCAGCCGGTCGCGAACGATGCCTTGTGGGTGCCCGGCTCGAAACGCGTGGTGACCTTCGCGTCGGTGCTGGAGTTGCTGCTGAGCACGACCTTGTTGTTGTCACCAGCGGCGATCTTGCCGGTCGAGCTGCTGTTGCTGACGTACCCGAACACCGCGCGGTAGGTATTCGTCTTGCTGTCCTGCACGACGCAGTCGCAGGTCGGCGTGCCGGAGAACGTCTGCCAGGTGGCCGCGGCCGGCGTGGAGTTCAGCACGAGAACGGTCGCGATCGCCGCGACCAGTGCCGCTCCGGACGCTGCAAGCAGCGCGCGGCGCCGCCGCAGAGACTGGGGCACAAGACGCATGGGTTACCTCCGCAGGTCTGCCGGACACGCCGGGTGGCGCGTCGTACCCATCGGCCTCCCCCTGGCCCGCCTGAGTAGCGGACGGGTTGCACCTATCTGTAAGGGTGTGCCGATTTCACCCGCCGTTTCAGCCGAATGCGCGATTCGGCCTCGGCTTCGCCTTCGGCCTCCGATCTCTGGGTACGCGCGAACGAGCACCGTTGATGATCTTCGGTAACGTCTGCGGCCATGACGCTCACCGATATCCTCGTCAGGGCCGCCACGGATGCACCCGACGAGGGCGTGGTGCACGTGGGGTCCTCAGAACATTTCGTGACTTACCGCGATTTGCTGGCTGACGCCCTGCGGGTAGCGGGTGGGCTGCGGGCCGCCGGGTTGTCCGCCGGGGATCCGCTGCTGGTGGTGGCGTCGGAGAGCCACGAGTTCCTGCCGTTGTTCTGGGGGGCGGTGCTGGCCGGAGTCGTACCCGTGCCGTTGCCGCCGGAACCGGAACGCCTGGCCGCCGTCTGGCGTCACCTGTCGTCGCCGGCCTTGGCCGGCGACGACGTTCTTCCCGATGCGCGCCGCTTTTCGCTGTCCGCTCTGCGGGCGTCCGAGCCGCTACCGGCGCCGGTTGAGGTCTCCCCCGGCGACCTGGCGTTTCTGCAATTCTCGTCGGGCAGCACCGGGACGCCCAAGGGTGTCGAGCTGACCCACCGCAACGTGGTGGCGAACCTGTCCCAGGCCGTGCGAGCCTGCGGGGCCGGGCCGTCGGACGTGGTCGTGACCTGGATGCCGTACTTCCACGACATGGGCCTGATCGGCACGCACCTGACGCCGGTTTTCGTCGGCTGCCGGCAGGTACGGATCAGCCCGATGGCGTTCGCGAAGCGGCCGCTGGAATGGCTGACGGTCGCCGCCCGGCACCGGGCCACGATCCTGTCGGCGGCGAACTTCGCCCTGGCGCTGGTCCTGCGCCGGGTGCCGGACTCCGCGCTCGACGGGCTGGATCTGCGCAGCGTGCGCTTCGTGATGGTGGGCGCGGAGCCGATCTCCCCGGCGGTGTGGCAGGCGTTCGCATCGAAGATGGCTCGCGCCGGGCTGGCGGCGTCGGCGCTCGCTCCGGTGTACGGCCTGGCCGAGGCCACGGTGGCGGTCGCGTTCCCGCCGATGGGCGAGGTGGCGGTACCGGTGGTGGTGAGCCGGGCGGCGTTGTCCCGGGGCGTGGCTGTCGCGGCCACCTCGGGCGTCTCGTTCATGGACGTCGGCTTTCCGATCCCCGAATGCGCGATCCGCGTCGTCGACGAGTCCGGCTCCCCGCTGGAGGACGGCCTGGTGGGAGAGGTGCAGGTCAGTGGGCCGAACGTGACGCGCGGCTACCACCGTGACCCAGCGGCCACCGCTGCGGCCTTCGACGGAAACTGGCTGCGCACCGGCGACATCGGCTTCCTGCGCGACGGCCGGCTGGTGATCAGCGGCCGGCAGAAGGACGTGCTGTTCGTCCACGGCCGCAACTTCCACGCGGCCGACCTGGAAGAAGTGGCGGCCGCGACCCCGGGCCTCGGCACCGGCCCGGTAGCCGTCGTGGGCGCCACCGATCCGAACAGCGGGCGCGAGGTGGTCGCGGTTTTCGTGGCGGCACCGGCGCTCCGGGCCGATCCCGGGGTGACCGAGCTGGTCCGGCGCCGGGTGGCAGAGGCACTGGGGTACGACGAGGTCCGGGTCGAGGTGGTCCCCCGGGGCGCGTTCGCCCGGACAACAAGCGGAAAGCTACGCCGCGTCCCGCTGCGCGACCGCCTCCTCACATCCCTGTCGACGCCACCGGCTGGGCCGGCCGGCGCGGCTGGCGCGGCTGGGCCGGCTGGGCCGGCTGGGCCGGCTGGTGCTCAGGGTTCCGCGGAGCGCTCTCCCACGGCCGGGAGCGCAAGCCGGGCTTCGGGGTCCGGGGCTCTGGGGTCCGGGGCTTTGGGGTCGCGGGCTGGGATGGAGCGGTTGGTCCGGGGTGTGTGGGCGCGGGTGCTGCGGGTCGAGCCGGAGACGATCGGGCCGGGCGACCGGTTCCTGGCGATCGGCGGATCGTCGCTGGCGGCCATGGAGGTTCTCGCCGAGTTGGAGGACGCGCTCGGCCGGGACCTCGACCCGGCACTACTGCGCGACGGCGCGACCATCCCCGCCCTGACCGACCTCTTGATGTCGGCGCCGGCACCCACCACCCAGGATCGGACCACCGAAGCCCACGCCGGCGGCGATGACCTGGCGATCATCGGGATGGCGTGCCGGTTTCCGGGTGCGGACACGCCTGAGCAGTTCTGGGAGAACCTGGTCAACGGCCGGGACTCGGTCACCCGGGCCGAGCGCTGGGACGGCCACGGCGCATTCCTCGCCGATCCGTCGCTCTTCGACGCCGGCTACTTCGAAATCGGTGACACCGAGGCGCGTTACCTCGACCCGCACGCCCGGATCTTCCTGGAGCTGGCCCACGAAGCCCTGGAACGCGCCGGTTACGCCGGACCCCGCCGGCACGCCCGCCGGATCGGTGTCTTCGCGGCCGTTGGTGAGTCCGGATATCCGGAACTCGTTCGCGACGTGATGCCCACACCGCCGCCGGCCGGGGCGCACGCTCTCACCGGCAGCCTTCGCAACCTCACCGCCGCCCGCGTCGCCCACCTGCTCGACCTGCACGGGCCGGCGCTCGCGATCGACACCGCCTGTTCGTCGGCACTGGTAGCGCTGCATCTCGCACGGCTCAGCCTGGCCGCCAGTGACTGCGACATCGCGATCGTCGGCGGGGTCAACCTGAATCTGACCGATACCGGTCACTCCCTGCTCGCCGGGGCGCAGGCGCTCTCACCGACCGGGCGGTGCCGGGCGTTCGCCGAGGACGCGGACGGGTTCGTGCCGGGCGAGGGCGGTGCGGTGATCGTGCTGACGCGCCTCGGCAGCGCCGACGATGATCGGGTGCTCGCGCTGGTCAAGGGTACGGCCGTGAACAACGACGGCCGCTCGCTCAGCCTGATGGCTCCGAACCCGATGCGGCAGCGCGAGGCGGTGGCCCGGCCGTACCGGCAGATGGGCATAAATCCCGACCACGTCACCTATATCGAGGCGCATGGCACCGGCACCCCGGTAGGCGACCCGATCGAGGCGCGATCGCTGGCCTACGCGTTCCCGCCCCGGCCCGGCGGCGAGCCACGCCTGATCGGCTCGGTGAAGTCCAATATCGGTCATCTGCTCAATGCCGCCGCCATGCCGGCACTGCTCAAGGTGGTCCTCGCCTTCCAGCACCGCGAGCTGCCGCCGTCGCTGCACCACCACGAACCGTCGCAACGCTTCGACCTGTCCGCCGCCGGCTTCGAGGTTCTCACCGAACGCCGCAGCTGGACCGGGCCGCTGGCCGCCATCAACAGCTTCGGCTTCGGCGGCACCAACGCTCACGCGGTCCTGGCAGCTCCCCCGGCGGGAGAATTCGCCACCACATCATCGCTGCCGGACGAGCCTCGTCTGCTCACGATCTCCGCGCGGTCACCGAAAGCCCTGTCCGCCGCGGCCGCCGACCTGGCCGATCATCTGCGAAACCACCCTGAGCTGCGCGAACACGACGTCTGCGGTACAGCGTCGACCGCTCGCGACGATCACCCGTACCGCATGGCTCTCGTCTCTGAAGGCGATCTCGCCGCGCGCCTCGCCGCAGCGAAGCCCGCGCCGCGCACAGGCCGCGCCCCCCGCGTCGCGTTCCTCTTCGCCGGAGCCGGCGCCGTGAGCGGGCAAAACAGCCTGAGCGGGCGAGGTGCTCTGGCGCCAGGGCGGGGTGCTCTGGCGCCGGGGCGGGGTGCGGATCTTTATGGGTCGGGGGCCGAGTTCCGGGCGGCGCTGGACGAAATGTCCGCTGCCGCTGGTCTGATCGGTGGGCGCACGCTTGTCGCCTGGTGTACCGAATCGGACATCCCCGCCGACGAGCTGTCCCGCGACGAGGTCGCCGCGCCGGTCGCGGTCGCGCTGGGGGTCGGGCAGGCGATGCAGTTGCGCGCTTTCGGAGTACGCCCGGACGCCGTCGCCGGTCACGGCGTGGGCAAGCTGACCGCCGCCGTCGTCGCCGGAGCGCTGACCCCGGCACAGGCGGTTCTCCTCGCCTCGGCCGCGCCGGGTCTCGCTCATGCGGAACGACCTGCGGAAATACCTTCGTTCAGCGCGGATGGCGGCGAGACCCTCGATGACCTCGGGGGACGACTGCTGGCCGAGGGTTATGACACGTTTGTCAGTTTCGGGACGGGCGGCGGGGTCGCAGCGGGTGGTGCGGCCGAAGCGGGTGGTGCGGCCGAAACGGGTGGTTCCCCAGCAGCGGGCGGTGGGATCGGGGTGCCGGCTGGGGGTGGTTCGGTGGTTGCCGCCGGCTTCAGCGTCAGAGGGCTGCTGGAGGCCGCCGCTGAGCTGTGGCAGCTCGGGGCTGTTCTGAATCGGACACGTCTTGATGCCGGGAGCCGACGGGTTCCGCTGCCGACGTACCCGTTTCAGCGCCGCCGCTACTGGATCACACCGCCGGTCGCGTTCGCCACGCCCGCCTGGATCGAAACCGGACAGCCCGCCTCGTCGCCGGCCGCCTCGTCGCCGACCGGGCCTGTTCACGTGCTGCGGGGACCCGGCTGGCGCTCACTGCTGTCTCCGGCGCTCCGAGACAGCCGTGAGAGCCAGCCGGGAAGATCGTTGCGGGAGGCCTCGAGCGGGCACCTGCTGGTCGTCACCGAGAACGCCTTCCGCGTCGGCACCGAACCCCACGACCCGGCCCAGGCGCTCCGGCTCGGCCTCGCGATGGCGTGGGCCGACGAGAATCAACACCTCGGGGTACGCCTCATCGACCTCTGCACTGCCGATTCCGAGGAGCAGCGCCGGGCGGCGATCGAGTTGGAGTCGGCAGCCCCGCCACCGCCCGGACCGATTTCGATCGTCGCCTGGCGTGACGGCCGGAGATGGGAGCGTACGTTCGCGCCGGCATCCGCGCAGGAGCCGGTCGCGTTGCCGCCGGACGGCGGCTATCTGATCGTGGGCGGCGCGGGCGCGGCCGGTTCGGAGATCGCCCGGGACCTCGCCCGCCGTGGACGGCCGTCGTTGCTGCTGGCGGGCCGGTCCGCAGAACCGGTCGAGCTTCTGGTTGAGCTACGCGAACTCGGCGCGAAAGCCGAATACCGGGTGGCCGACGTCGCCGTCGAAGCCGACGTGGCCGCGCTCGTGGCGGGCCGGTCGTTCGACGTGGTGGTGCAGGCGGCCGGGGCGGTCCGGCCGGGCAGCCTGCGCGCGAAGCCGGCCGGCGAGATCGAGACCGCCATCGCGTCCAAGGTGGAGGGCACCCGGCTGCTGGCTGAGGCGATCCCTGATCAGCGGACCCTGTTCGTACTGTTGTCGTCGGTCTCCTCGGTGGTCCCGGGCCTGGCCGGCGCGATCGGCGACTACGTGGCCGCCAACGCGTTCCTCGACTCGTTCGCGGCGGCGCAGCGAGCGGCCGGCCGCCGCTTCGTCGCGGTCAACCTTCCGGCCCTGGCTGGCGGCGGCCTGGCCGCGGGCATCGGCGGCTCGGTTCCGGTGTCGCAGGTGCCTGAGCTGCTGTGGGAGGCAGCCGGTCTGGAGTCGGCGCAGGTTCTCGTCGAGATTCCGGCGAGCGGCTCGGCGCCCCTGTCATCCCGTGCTCTGGTCGCATCCGATCCCGTTGCCCGAGAGCACATATCCGACTTGTCGGGCGAATCTCGGTCGGAGGGTGACGGCAGCCCAGCTCACCCTGCGGGGCGTGAGGTGGGTCAGCACGGATATGGCGGTGGTGGGTATGACGAGATTGTCGCGATTCTGCGGGACCTGCTTGGTGGGCCGCTGGAGCGGGAGCCGGCGGCGATCGGGCTGGGCGAGCCGTTTCTGTCGCTCGGGCTGGACTCGCTCACCGCTGTCGACCTGGTCAAGGAACTTGAGGAGCGGCTCGGGCGGACGCTGTCGACCACGCTCTTCTTCGAGCATCGCACGGTTGACGAGCTGGCCCGTCATCTCGCCGCGCCGGACGAGTTCCCGCTCAGTCCGGTGCAGCGGGCGTTTGTCACGTCGGGTCTGCTCTATCCGGAGGTGCCGGCTTACGCGTACGTCAGGCAAAGGGTGACCGGGCCGGTCGAGCTGGAGCGGCTGCGGGGTGCTTTTGTGGCGCTGGAACAGCGTCATCCGATGTTGCGGGTGAGGTTCAGCGAGGGTGGGCAGCGATTCGAGGCTGCCGGGAAGGCGACGTGGTTCTCGGTCACCGAGCTGGACGGGCCGGTGGAGGCGCTCGACGCTGAGCTGCGGAATCGGACGATCGACCTGACGCGGGAGGCGCCGGTTCGCGCGGTGCTCGCGGTGGAGGGTCCGGAGCTGGCGCATCTGATCGTGGTGGCGCATCATGCGGCGCTCGACGGGTTCAGTCTCGCGGTTCTCGGTGACGAGTTGTGGTCGATCTATGCGGGGGCGGAGCCGGGTGCGGCGCTGACAGCTACGTTCGCTGACCACGAGGCTCTTCGTGCTGGTTCGGAGGGTGCTGGACCGGCGGGTGCTGGACGGGTGGGTGATGGACCGGCGGGTGCTGGACGGGTGGGTGATGGACCGGCGGGTGCTGGACGGGCGGGTGCTGGACCGGTGGGTGCTGATCTGGAGTACTGGCGTGCGGCGCTGGCCGGATATCCGGCGCTGGCGTTGCCGTTCGACGGTGAGGCCGAGCCTCGGCCGCCATATGCGGTGCATCAGGTCTCGGCTGATCCGGGGCTGACGGCACGGCTTTCCTCACGGGCGCGGGAGTCCGGGGTGTCGCTGTTCCATTTGTTGCTCGCGGCCTATGTGCGGTGTTTGTCGCGGTGGTCCGGGCAGGCAGCCGTGCCGGTGCAGATCGCCCGTGCCGGACGGAACGCGCGGCTGACCGGAATGGACAGGATGGTGGGTCCGTTCGCTGACACGTTGCCGGTGCTGGTCGTGGTTGATCCGGACGAGCCAGCTGCCGTTCTGGCGGGGCGTCTCCGGGATTTGTGGCTGGTCAGTGAGCAGCATGGCTCGGTGTCGACCGTGGACCTGGCTCGGTTGCTTGCTTCGGATGGGAGCGGGCCTCGAACGGCCAGTCCGGCCAGCTTCAGTTTCGCTCGATTCCCGTCGGCTGGGGTGACCGCTGTTGATCAGGTGGTGGGTACGGTCGCGGGGACGGCTTCGGCGGCTACCCGGCTCGGGCTTGTGTGTTTTGAGGCGCACGGGGCTCTGCATTTCTCGTGGAATTGGCCGGGTGGGCTTTTCGGGGCGGAGAGGGTGGAGGGGTTCGCGGCGGAGCATCTGGCGGAGGTGGTCGCCCTAGCCGAATCCGGAGGGACGGGGGCACACGGTGGGCCTGGGGCGGGCGAGGCGGCAAGCCTGATCGGGGCACACAGTGGGCTCGGGTCGGGGGCGGCGGCAGCCTTGATCGGGGCACACGGTGGGCCCCGATCAACCGAGACACGGGCACACGGTGGGCCCCGATCAACCGAGACACGGGCACACGGTGGGCCCCGATCAACCGAATCGCCGGCACACCGTGGGCCCTGGTCGGCCTCGGTCGTCGAGCGGATCCGCTCTCAATGCCACCGCACCCCCGACGCCATCGCGGTGCTCACCGACGGCCGCCCGCTCTCCTATCTCGACCTCGATCTGGCCTCCGACCGGCTGGCCGCCAAACTAGCCACCATCATCGCCACCACAGCGCCGCGATCAGCCGCTTCCACGACCCCGCGATCAGCCGCCGCCACGACCCCGCGATCAGCCGCTTCCACGACCCCGCGATCAGCCGCCGCCACCTCCCCGCGATCAACCGGCTCCCCCTCGCAGCGAGCGCGAATCGGCCTGCTCACCGGGCGCGGCAGCGAAACCGTCATCGGCCTGCTGGCGATCCTCAAGGCGAACGCCGCCTGGGTACCCCTCGACGCCTCCCACCCGCCGGCTCGCCTGGCCGACCAGCTCCGGCGTTCGACTGCGAGCGTCGTCGTCTGCGACTCGTCGACGCGCGCGACGGCCCCGCGCGGCTTCACGCTCGTGGACACCCGGAGCGCACCCCTGGCCACACCCCCGAAGGCCGGTACGCAGCCGGACGACACCGCGTACGTCATCTTCACCTCGGGTTCGACCGGCCGCCCCAAGGGTGTGCCGATCACCCACCGTTCGATGGCGAACTACCTGGACTGGGCGATCAGCGAGTTCGGTTACCACGCCGGGGATCGACTCGCGCAGACTGCTTCGATCTGCTTCGACGCCTCGGTGCGGCAGCTGCTCGCACCCCTGCTCGTCGGCGCGACCATCGTGGCCTGGGACAACGACACCGTGCGTGACCCGGCCGTGCTGCTCGACCGGCTGGCCCGCGACCGGGTCACCGTCTGGAGCTCAGTGCCGACCCTGTGGGAGCGCCTGCTCAGCGCTGCCGAAAAAGCACCGTTGAACCCTAAAAAATCGGCAAGCCTGGCGCTCAGACTCGCCCACGTCGGCGGCGAGGAGCTCTCCCCCGCCCACGTCCGCCGATGGTTCGACCGATTAGGATCCGGCCAGAGGATCACCAACCTCTATGGACCGACCGAGACCACGATCAACGCCACCTTCCACGAGATCACCGAACGCCCCGCCGACGACGTGACCCGCCTCCCGATCGGCCGGCCCATCGGCGGCACGGTCGTCGAGGTGATCGGTGACGACGGCCGGCCGTGCGCACCCGGCGAGGCCGGCGAACTGCACATCGGCGGCATCGGCGTGGCCGCCGGTTATCTCGACGACCCGGAGCAGACCGCCGAACGGTTCATCGAACGCGACGGCAGGCGCTGGTACCGCAGTGGCGACCGCGCGGTCCAGGATGCCTCCGGTGTCCTGTGGTTCCGTGGTCGCGTCGATGACCAGGTGAAACTCCACGGATACCGGATCGAGCCCGGTGAAGTGACGGCCGCCCTGCGCCAGCACCCGGCTGTGGACAGCTGCGCCGTTCGCGTCGAGGCCGGCCGTCTCACCGCCTGGGTGCAGCCCCGCGACCACGTCGAGCCGGCCGAGCTGCGGGCGTTCCTCGGCGAGTCGCTGCCGGCGTACCTCGTCCCGTCCCGCTTCGAGATCGTCGCCGCGCTGCCGTTGTCGCCCACCGGCAAGGTGCGCCTGCCTGCGCCGGTTGGACGCGAACTCACCGGCATAGCCGGCCGCACCGAGGAGATCCTCGCCGCGATCTGGCGTGAACAACTCGGCCTGACCGAAATCGATCGCGACGACGATTACTTCGCGCTCGGCGGGGACTCGATCGGCGCGCTCGACATGTTCGCCCGTTTGGAGGCGGTCATCCCGGCCCTGCCGCGCCCGACGGTGATCTACCGGCACCGCACCCTCGCCGCATTAGCCGCGGCGATCGACGCGACCGAGCCCGCGACCGCCGCCGAACAAAAACCTGAAACCGAACAAAAACCTGAAACCGGGGAAGGATCTAAAAGGAAAGAATTTTCCCTCACTGCCAGTCAGCGCGGCTATTTACTCTCGGACGCATTAGGCGCACCCTCCACCTGGCTGGCCGCACCCCGCCTGCACGGGCCACTCGACCTCCCCCGCTTCCAGCAAGCGGTAAACACCCTGGTCGAACGCCACCCCATGCTCCGAACCACCTTCAACCCGAACGCCCGGCCTCCCACTCAGTACGAACTCCCCGCCCCCGGCCAGCTCACTGTCGGTTACGAGCCGGAGCCGGGCTCACTCTCCGACGAACTCGCGGCCGAACGCCTGCACCGCTTCGACCCGTCAACCTGGCCGCTGCTGCGACTGCGCCTGCTGCGGATCGCCCCCGAGGAGCACGTGCTGATCATGCACGCGCACCACCTGATCGGCGACGGATACAGCGTCGCACTGCTGGTCAGAGAGCTGTTCGCGGTCTACGACGGCCAGTCGCTGCCGCCGCTGCGATCAAGCTTCCGGGATTACGTGCGGCTGCTCGACGCCCTCACCCCGGAGATCGTCGAGCGCGGCCCGTTCACCCCAGGCGACCTTTCGACCGTGTCACTTTCGGTCACGAGCCGGGTGCCGTTCCCGACCCTGCTCCGTGCGTACCGTCGCTGTCTGATCAGGGTGACCGGCTCGCCGGAGCCGGTGATCGGCGTGGCCGTGACCGGTCGTGATCACGCGCTCCCGGACCTGGCCCGGATCTTCGGACCATGTGCGACAGCGGTCACGGCGCGTCGCGGTGAATCCATCGAGGATGCCCGCACCCGAACCTTCGTCGCGCCCACTGGATGGCCCTATTTCCTGACCTATCTCGACTTCGACGCGCTGGGTCCGCTGCGCGGCGAGACATTGCGTCTGACCTGGGACGATGCCGATTCCGAGCTGACCGTGCCGCCCGGGACGGACGTCCTGCTCGCGGCCCGTCCCCTCGACGGCGGCCTGCGCCTCACCCTGCGCGGCCGGCTTCCGGCCACGACTCTCGACCGGCTCGCGTCGGAGCTTCGCTCCGAGCTGCGGCCGCCCCTCGATGCCGCGCTGATCGGTTACCTCCCCGCTCCCGCGCAGCTCAGCCAATTGATCCCTTCTTCGGTACGCGCAAAGCTCCCCACCCTCGACCGGGAAACAATCAGGACAATGCTCTTCCCGGAGGGCACACCCCGGTTGCTGGAAACCGTCGAAACCCCCCTCGGCCGATCCGGCTTCATCTGCATCCCCCGCTTCGCCGACGAACTGGGCCAAACCGGCGGGCTGGGCAAAATCGGTCTGGCCGAGCAAACCGCAGCCGCTGTCGACATCGCCGCAGGCCTAGGCGCCCGAACCGTCTCCCTGGCCGGAATGATCCCCGCACACACCGGCTACGGAACGGCGGTCGCCGAACTGGTCCGCTCCACAGCACAGATCACGATCGGTCACGCGGTCACAGCCGCCTCGGTGGTCCGCACCACCCTGGCCGCCCTCGAAGCCCACAACCGCAAACTCTCCGACTGCGTCGTGGCGGTGGTCGGCGTGGGCTCGATCGGCAGCTCCTCCCTGAAGCTGCTGCTGGACCGCGGCCCGGCAACCCCGGCAGGCCTGATCCTCTGCGACCTGCCCGCGGCGACAAACCGAATGACGGCACTGGCCGCCGAAGCGAGCCTGAAATCCAACCCGGGCATGGAAGCCAACCCGAGCATGGAAGCCAACCCGAGCATGGAAGCCAACCCGAGCCTGACAGCCAACCCAGGCATGACAGCCGAGATCGTCACGGCGACACCGGCGGCACCCGACGAGGTCTATCGCGCGGACGTCATCATCGCGGCGACCAGCGGCGGCCCCGGCACCATCGACGTCGACCGCCTGCGGCCGGGAACGATCGTCGTCGACGACTCGTTCCCGCACTGCTTCGACACGGCGAAAGCCCTGGCCCGGATGCGCGACCGAGGCGACGTCCTGATCGTCGGCGGCGGCCTCCTGGACTGCGGCCCGTCAACCCGGGAGGTCGCAGCGGGCCTGCCGTCCGCCCAGTTCAGCCTGCCCGGCACCATCGCTTCCTGCCAGCTGGAGTCGTTGCTGCACGCCGCCGCCGACGGCCTGCCACCAGTGCTGGGCCCGGTCGAGCCGCACCAGGCAGCCGCATATTGGGACGCCCTGACCAAGGCCGCCGTCCAGGCCGCCCCACTGCACCTGCTCGGCACCAGGCTCGGCCCGATGACCGCGCCCGAGTGAGACCGACCCGCGGATCCCAGTTGTGGAGGACCAGCCTCCAGAACCGGAACTCCGCGCAACCGGACACAGCGATGCCCCAGCCGCAGGGGGATCGGCTGGGGCATCGCGGGTATATCGGCTCAGCAAAAGATCAAGAGCCGAAGTTCTGGGTGTAGTACGGGGTGCCGCTCTCGGCGTAGACCGCGCCGACGCCAACGGTGGTGTTCGCGCAGTTCAGGATGTTGGCGCGGTGGCCCGGGCTCTTCATCCAGCTGGCGACGACCTGCTCGGCGGAGCGGTAACCCCACGCGATGTTCTCGGCGGCCGGCGTGGCGTACCCGGCCTCGGTGGCCCGGGCGTAGAAGTCGGAGCCGGCCTTGCCGGTGTGCGAGAACTCGCCGGTCTGCGCCATCCAGCCGCTGTGGTTGCGGGCGGCGTCGGTGAGCTGGTCGTTCACGGTCAGTGCGGCGCAGCCGTTCGCGGTGCGCTCGGCGTCGACGAGGCGGTTGATCTCGGCCTGCAGGGACACCTCGGACGCCTTCGGCGCGGCCTCGGCCGGGGACGCGATCATCAGAGCGGCGCCGATGGCGGCCGGGGCGATGAGGGCGGCCAGGGCGAAGCGGCGAAGAGCGTTGCGCAAGGAGTTGACCCTCTCGTTGATGTCTCGCGGTTACACCCTTCAGTTCGGCCGCGCTCACCCCCGCTGGATCACCGACCGGGAGTGCACCGGTCGCCATCGGGTTGCAGAAGCATTCACAGATATAAATGCGGAGTGTTAGCGTCTGCACACCCGACGTTGGGAGAAACAGATGAGAAGGATCCTCGCTGTCTCCACCGCTACCGCACTCGCGCTCTTCGGGCTCACGACAGGCGCCCAGGCGGCGCCCGCCGAAGCGACAGGCGCCCAGGCGGCGCCCGCCGAAGCCGACGTACGCGCGGTGCCCGGCGCCGAGGTGGTGCCCGGGAGCTACATCGTGGTGCTGAAGTCCGGCAAGGTGGCAAGCACCGTTGCCGCGGAACACGACACGACAGTGCTTCACGCGTACCAGAAGGTCTTGAACGGTTTTGCGGCGAGCATGACGGAGCGCAAGGCGCGGCAGGTGGCTGCCGACCCGGACGTCGCGTTCGTGCAGCCCAACGTGGTCCACCGGATCTCGGACACGCAGGCGAACCCGCCGTCCTACGGTCTGGACCGCATCGATCAGCGTAACCGGCCGGTGAACGCGGCCTATACGTACAGCACGACCGCGTCGAACGTGCGCGCCTACATCATCGACACCGGGATCCGGACCACCCACCAGGACTTCGGCACCCGCGCGACCAGCGGATTCGACGCGGTCGACGGCGGGACGGCGGACGACTGCAACGGGCACGGCACACACGTCGCGGGAACGGTCGGCGGCAGCGCCTACGGTGTCGCCAAGGGTGTCCAACTGGTCGGCGTGCGGGTGCTCGACTGCGAGGGCAGCGGAACGACCGCGCAGGTGGTGGCCGGTATCGAGTGGGTCACCGCGAACGCCGTCAAGCCCGCGGTCGCCAACATGAGCCTCGGTGGCAGCGCCGACACCGCCCTGGACAACGCGGTCAGCGCGTCGATCGCGTCCGGGGTCAGTTACGCGATCGCGGCCGGAAACGGATTCCTCGGCCTGTTCGCGCTCGACGCCTGCACCCAGTCACCGGCCCGCGTCGGCGCCGCCATCACCGTCTCGGCCACCAACACGAACGACGCGAAACCGTCCTGGGCCAACCGCGGGACCTGCGTCGACGTCTTCGCGCCCGGCATCAACATCCCGTCGGCGTGGAACACCAGCGATTCCGCCACCAACACGATCAGCGGCACGTCGATGGCGTCGCCACATGTCGCCGGAGCGGCCGCGCTCCACCTCGCGACCCATCCCACGGATTCACCTGCTCAGGTACACAGCGCCATCGTCAGCAACGCGACCACCGGCGTCGTGACCAGCCCAGGTTCGGGATCGCCGAATCGGCTGCTCTGCACCGCCGCGTTCTGATCCCGGCCAGTCCTGCGGCCGCGCCCACCCTGCCACGATCAGGGCGAGCGCGGCCGCATGCAGCGCAACAGCCACCGGTTTCACATCGTCGTTGGGGAGCATCGTCAAGACATCAGAAACCAGGAAAAGTGCCCCACCAGCCGCAATAAACGACGAGACCCCTGCCGCTGCCGCGGCCATTGCGGCCAGCGCGAGGCTATAAACCAGCATGGGTACGCGCAAAGCACCCCACTGGTCACCGAAAAGCGCATTGCCCGAGACGGCCAGCAGCGCGAAGAACGCGGACGGGGCCGGGAGCGGCTTCGCCCGGTTCAGGAAGGCGAGCGTGAGGCAGATCAGGGTGCCGAGGAAGAAGGCCATGCCGGTGAGCAGGCCACCCCGGTTCGGGATCAGCAGAGCGATCTCACCGGCGGCGGCGAAGGCCAGCGCATAGACAACCATGTCGGGCTGTCGTTTTCTGATCAGGAACCAGATCAGCAACGGGACCAGTAGCGGTCTCGTGATCCACTGCAACGCGGGCACGCCGAGGGTCACGGCCGCGACTTCCACGACAGCGACCACAGCGAACAATTTCAGCGGCAGGTTCGAACCCGCCGTAACCCGCATCATGGCGGGCATCCTCATGGCGTCACCGAGTGCCAGTCAACAGGTCCAACCAGTTGTTAATGTCCGGTTCACCCGCTCTTCTCACACCCTTCTGCGGCCGGCGTGGCAGTAACGATCCGCCTCGACGTCCAGCTGCCAGTGCTCGGGCAGGCCGGTGCCGCAGGCGTCCATGAAGACGGCGTTGCGTACCCGGACGGCATGCCCGCCGGGCAGGGTGACCCGGGTGCCCGGCGCGACGACCGTATCCGGCGGGCAGAAGATCACCCGCTCTTTCACGAGGCAGGGGCCGACCTCCGCACCGTCGACGTGGACGGTACGCGGCGTTTCCGCGTGCAGCAGGGTGAATTCGAGCCAGTTCACATCTACAAGTTTGCCCGTGCATCTGTGGATCAACCCACATTCTTGTTCGCGACCGTCCACTGCGTGTCGTTCCCCAGCCCCAGAATCGTGGCGCGAGCGGCCTGCGGCGAAGTCACCGGCCTTGAACCGCACCCCGGCCGAATCGGTACACCCAGGCAGAGGAGCCACCCTGGGAGGAAGCCGTGACGAGCCCGCTGGCCGCCACGGCCGGGCCGGGCCTGGTGCAGGACGTCTACGAGACCGTCGCCGGCATCCGCGACAGCAGCTGGGTGGACGCGTCGCTGGGCAGCGTCGGCGTCGGCGTCTCGCTGGAGGCTTTCTCGCTGGTGCTGGCAGACGGATTCGACGTCGAGATCCACTTGATGTGAGCGATCATCCGGTCGCCGGGGTGATCAGCTCGTCGGTGACCCAGCGGGCGGCCTTGGCCGGGTATGGCGCCGGCAGGCCGAGCACCACGTGTCCGAAGCCCGCGCTCACCGCCTCGCTGATCGCGGCGCGGGTGTCTGCGGGCCGTTCGTAGTCCACCGGCAGGTGGATCGACCGCGTGATCGCGGCCGGGTCGCGGCCGATCTCGGTGCAGTAGCGGTCCAGCAGGGCGCTGCGGCTGACCGCGTCGGGCAGGTTGCCGCCCGGGATGTTCCACACGTCGGCATGCTCGGCGACGACGCGGAGCAGGGCGCTCGATCGGCCGCCGATGACGATCGGTGGGTGCGGCCGCTGGATCGGCTTCGGGTTGCCGAACGCGCCGGTGAGCTGCACATACTCGCCGTTGAAGTCGAACGGCTCGGGCGAGGTCCACAAACGCCGGATGACCGTGCAGGCCTCGGCCAGGGCATCCACCGAGTGCGTGAAGTCGTGATAGGGCAGACCGTGTCCGTCGTACTCTCGCCTCGCCAAAGGGTGACTGGGCCGCGAGCCGGCGCCGATGCCGAAGTCGAGCCGGCCGCCGGAGACGACGTCGACGGTCGCGGCGATCTTCGCGAGCATGGCCGGTGGCCGGAAACGATTACTGCTCACGAGCAACCCCAGACGTAGCCGCCGGCTCTGCGCGGCCATGGCCGCGAGCAAGGACCAGCCTTCGTACGCGGGACCGAGCGGGTCGCCTCCGATCGGCATGAGGTGGTCGAACAGCCACGCGTGCTCGATCTCGACGATGTCGTCGGCTTCCCGCCAGACCCGCAGGATGTCCTGGTAGTCGACGTTCATCGGGGCGGTCATGATGCCGAAACTGGGTGTCATCGGGTTCCTCCGGCGCGACGCCGCAGCGAGCTGTCGAGCAGCGCCGGGGGCGTGTCGAACTTCTCCTGCGGGGCCAGGTCGGTGCCCGGAGCGACGATCGTGTCGATCGCGTCCAGCACGTCGGCGGTGAGCACCGTGTCGGCGGCGGCAACCTGTGACCGCAAGTGATCAAGGGTGCGCGGGCCGATGATCGCACTCGTCACGGCGGGGTGTGCCGTCACGAAGCCGAGCGCCAGCTGGATCAGGGTCAGCCCGGCCTCGTCGGCGACCTTCACCAGCTGCTCGACAGCGTCGAGGCGGGCACGGTTGGACGCGTTGGTCAGGTCGAAACGCTCCGGCAGGATCGTCGAACGGCTCGTGGTGATCTCCTGCCCGGCGCGGACGGCCCCGGAGAGCCAGCCGGACGCGAGCGGGCTCCAGGCGAGCACGCCCATGCCGTACTCCTGGGTCACCGGCAGCACGTGTGCCTCGATGCCACGTTGCAGGATCGAATAACTGGGCTGCTCGGTGGCGTACCCAGGAATGTGGTTGTCGCGCGCCGCCCACCGCGCCTGGACGATGCGGTAGGCGGGGAAGGTGGACGATCCGAAGGATCGGATCTTGCCGGCGCGCTGCAGGTCGGTCAGCGCCGACAGGGTCTCCTCGTCGCTGGTCAGCGGGTCCCAGCGGTGGATCTGGAAGAGATCGACGTGATCGACACCGAGCCGGCGCAGGCTGTCGTCGAGGGCGGTGAACAGCCAGCGGCGGGAGCTGCCCCGGTGGTTGCGCTCCTCCCCCATCGGCATGGTCGCCTTGGTGGCGAGCACGATGTCGTCGCGGCGGCCGGCGATGGCCTTGCCGACCATCTCCTCGGAGCCGCCGGCGCCGTACATGTCAGCCGTGTCGATCATGTTGATCCCGGCTTCGAGGGCGGCGTCGACGATCGCGGTGGCGTCGGCCTGCGTGGTGTTGCCGATCTTCCCGAAGTTCATGGCGCCGAGCACGAGGGTGCTGACCTGCACACCGGTGCGACCTAGGGTGCGGTACTGCATAGCCGTTCCTCCTGATGATCTGTCATGCTGTGAGCCCAACCGGAACCCCGTTCCGTTAACCAACATACGGAACGCTGTTCCGTTTAGCAACCGGCGTGACGGAGGAGACATACGTGGCTGAGGCGAGAAAGCGGGCCGACGCACGCCGCAACGAGCAGACCTTGCTGGAGGCGGCCGCGGCAGCCTTCGTGACGTCCGGGGTGAACGTCCCGGTCCGCGACATCGCCACGACGGCGGGCGTGGGCGTGGGCACGATCTACCGCCACTTCCCGACGCGTGCCGACCTGATCGTCGCCGTCTACCGCCATCAAATCGAGGCATGCGCCGAGGCAGGCCCGCGGCTGCTGGCGACCAGCGAGTCCCCACACTTCGCCCTGGCTCGCTGGATCGACCTGTTCGTCGACTTCCTGGTCACGAAACACGGCCTGGCCGAGGCCTTGCAGTCCGACGACGCGGCTTTCACGTCGCTGCACGGCTTGTTCCTGACACGCCTGCTGCCGGTCTGCGAGGAGTTGCTGGCGGCAGCCCGGGCGTCAGGCGAGATCCGCGTGGAGGTCTCGGGCTATGAGGTCATGCGCGGCGTCGGGAATCTGTGCGCCGGTGTACGCGATGATGAGCGCTACGACGCCCGCCGCCTGGTCAGCCTCCTGATCAAAGGGCTGCGAGGCGAGGGGCGATCATAGGAGCGGCTGCGCCAGCGGGTGGACGGATTGACCGGCGATCAGAGCTGCCACCTCGCCGCCGTCCAGCCACTCCGCCCAGTCGTCGGCGACCGATACGCGGTCCGTCAAACGCTGAATGACGACGACTTCCCCGTTGAAAAGCAGAACGCCGTGGACGTCATATCGATGGAAGAAGGCCAGAACCGCGCCGACCATGACGGCGGTGTTGTGCTCTGTCGTTGCGACATCCGCCTGGTTGCTGAACCGGAATGTCGTCGTGGAGCGGTGTTTGAATCCGAACCAACCCACCGTCGGGTCGTCGTCTTCCTCGGGGACTCGATCGGGCGTCACATACATGCCCTCGCGGAAGGCAGCACCATCGCGGACGACAGCGCTGCCGATGGCCTCCGCGAAGAAGGCCAGCAGTTCACCGGCATCCAGGTCCGCATCACTGCGCAGGTCGTACTCGATCGCCATGGCAGCCTTCACTCTTTGAAGGGATAGAAGGGCACAACTCTTCCGTCCTGCACGACC
This sequence comes from Actinoplanes sp. CA-015351, assembly GCF_050955685.1. Classification (NCBI taxonomy): domain Bacteria; kingdom Bacillati; phylum Actinomycetota; class Actinomycetes; order Micromonosporales; family Micromonosporaceae; genus Actinoplanes; species Actinoplanes sp. CA-015351. The sequence goes on along the minus strand of NZ_CP192102.1, from coordinate 2,312,535 downwards.
ATAATCTCCTTGAGGCCGGCAATCGGCTTACGCCGAAGCATGTCGGCGACATCGTCGGTGGTCCGCGGCGTGTCATCCATGTAGAGGACGAGACGTTCGGCCTGCTTCGCGACCTTGTCACTCAGTTTGGTTCGAATGTTGTCCAGGCTGTCCGTCTGCGGCGCGTAACAGTCGAAGTATTCTCCCTCGACTTTGTAGTCGGGATTCTTCCGGTTGGGCTTCCCCTCAGGGTTCTGCTCGACGTCGAAGCCCTTCTGTGCGAGCAGGTCCGCCGATTCGTTCTCGCGTCGCAACGGCAGCGCCTTCACCTTGGTGGGGTGCGCTATCGTCCTGTCCCCTCGCGGCTTTCGCGTCGGATCAGGTGGCAGCGAGGGAGCAGTCGGCCCGGCGCCAGCGCCTCCGGAACCCTTGCTGGTGAGTCCGCCAGAACCACCGCCACCAGCAGGTGCAGGATCGGCGGAGTTGTTGAACCGGCCATCGGTCGGGGATTTTCGGGCTAGCTTGGCCAGCTGATCTCTTAGCCACTCGAAGATTCTGCGCAGGTCGTCGGTTTTCGGGAGGAGGCGGCGGAGGCTGGAGAGTAGGCCTCGGATGAAGTGCTGGATTCGGTTGGCCCATTTGGCTACCAGGCTTGCCACCTGGCTCGCCACGAACGGTGTTGCCACCCCGAGCGTCAAGCCCTCCATTGCCAGCCACTGCGGCAGTCTCACCGCCAGCGTTGCCACGAAGTCGGCGATCAGGTCGCGGACTATTTCGCGGACCAGGGCTACCAGCAGGCCCGTACCCTCGACTGCTGAAGCGATCCCGCCTGCCGCGACCCCGACGCCGTCCATCGCCGCCAGCTGCGCGGCGGCGTGCGTGCGGTACGCCTCGGCCGCGTCGCCGGCCCAGGTCGCCGTGTCTGCTTCGATGCCGGCCAGGTAGGACTGCCGGGCCGCCGCCATCGCCGATGGCACCTGTTGCCACTGCGCTGCCTGGGCCGACACCGCTGAGGCGTTGCCGGCCAGCTGGTCCAGGGCCTCGCGCAGCACCGACACGTGCTCCAGCAGCCAGCCGACGCCCCAGCTGACCAGGCTGCCGAGCGGGTCCAGGACCAGGGACAACGCCTCCAGCGAGACGCCTACGCCACCTAGTGACGCGTCGATCCAGCTGCCGTTCTGGATGCCCGAGGCGATCTGGCGGGCGTCGTCGACAAGGCCCAGGCCGGAAACCGGAGCGACGCTGGAGACCGGGGCGGTCACGGTGACCTGATCTCACCGGCCGAGAAATCGTCGGTGCTCTGGAAGGAGCTGACCGCCGATTTCACATTCAGCGCGGTCTCCTGCAACGCCTCGGCGCTGCCGTTCATGGCGACCACGGCCACCTCGAAAACGCCGGACAGGATTGCCGGCAGGAACCCGCACAGCATTCCGTAGGCGCCGGGATCCATCGATACCTGGCTCACTGCGGAGCGGGCCGTGCGTACGGCATCGGCGACCCCCTCGACCGCCGACGCGTGCCGGATGACCGATTCGACCGGCAGATCCACGAATTCAGCCATCTTCTTCTCCGAATCGGCTGGTGAATCCGTCGACCACCGCCCGGCCCGTCTCGGAATCGGCGCCGACGGTGTCCCGGACCTCGTCGGACACCAGCGTGACGAGTGATCGCTGGGCGGACCGCATCACGGCCAGGATCTCCGAGCTCAATTCGTCGGGGCTCAACTCGTACATCTGCGAATCCAGGGAAAGGCTGGTGACCTGGCCGTTCGCGCCCACGGTGACGGTCGCGTAATGGCCTCGCGCCTGCGCGCTGAGCCCAGCCACCCGCTGCGCGAGTTGCGCCGCGCGTGCGGCCTGCGCGTCGATGCGCGCGGTCCAGCTCTCCAGCCACTCGTCGGCCGCATCGATGTCTCTCACTACAGCCACCCCCTTCCCCGTGGCGTACCCGTGGGCCGTGCGCCCGGTTCATCACGGGCGGTGCGTATTCTGAGGCCGGTGGAGGTTGATCTCGCACTTGTCGGGTTCGGCGGCGCCGCGGCGCTGGTGCTGTCGGCGCTGACGACGCCGTTGCGGGTCGCCGTCATTGACCCGGCCGGGATGGACGCGACCGATTCCAAGCGCCGGACCTGGGCTTTCTGGACCGGCGCGACTGATGAGCTCGATCCGGTTCTGGACGCGCAGTGGGCCGGGGTCGATCTTTTCGGGCCGTCCGGGAAGAAGCAGCGGCTCGATCTCAGCCCGATGCGTTACGCCATGGTCCGGTCCGAGCCGATCTTCGCGCTCGCGGCCGACGCGGCCGGCCGTCTCACCACGCACACCGTCGTCGCGAACGTCGGCGATCTCGTTGACAACGGTTCCTCCGTCGACGTCCTCGACGACGGCGGGACCTCGGTTCTCCGGGCGCGCTGGGTGCTCGATTCACGGCCGGTCAAGCCCGCGAGGCCCGGCCGTACCTTCTGGCTTCAGCATTTCCGCGGGTGGTGGGTGCGCTCCGAGACCCCGGTCTTCGATCCGGAGTCGGCCGTTCTGATGGACTTCCGGACTCCGCAGCCGGCTCACGGGGTGTCCTTCGGGTACGTGCTGCCGACCAGTGCGAACACCGCGCTCATCGAGTACACCGAGTTCTCGCCCCGCCGGCTCGGGGATTCTGCCTATGACGTGGCGCTTCGTGCGTACGCAAGGCAGTTGGGGGTGGGGAATGTGATTGTTGACGAGGTTGAGGACGGTGCGATTCCGATGACGGATGCGCCGTTCGAGCGGAGGCCGTCGGCGCGCGTCGTGCGGATCGGGACGGCGGGCGGGGCGACGCGGCCGTCGACGGGGTACACGTTCTCGGCGATGCGGCGGCAGGCCACGCAGATCGCCGAGCTGATCAGAACCGGTCGTGACCCGGTGCCGGATGCCGCCTATCCGCGTCGACATCTGTGGATGGACTCGGTGGCGCTGCACGCGTGGGACAGCGGGCTGGTGTCGGCGCCGGAGTTCTTCGAGCGGTTGTTCCTGCGCAATCCGCCGGATCGGGTGTTGCGGTTCCTGGATGGGCGGACGTCGCCGGCGGAGGAGTTGGCGCTGATGGGGTCGACGCCGCTGGTTCCGATGGCGCGGTCAGCGGTGCGAAATCTCCGGCATCGGTCAGCCGGGTGAGCGCCGCCAGTACGCCTCGGAGAAGCGGACGTAATCGGTCAGATTGACTTCGTGGAGGAATTTCTCCGGATTGTCGGTGACCGGCAGCCAGCTCAGGAATTCCCGCCACCGCTCCAGATCGGCCTCCCACGACTCGATGAACCGCTGACAGAGTCCCGGCTTGATCTCGTAGCTGCGTTCGCGTGCCACCTCCAGGCAGCGGCGGATCTGCTCGTCCGAGTTCGACACGATCAGCAACTCGATGAAGCGCCGGCGGCGATCCAGGATTTCGGCCCAGGACAACCGGCCGGCGATGTCCACCCGTTGTCCCGAATCCAGCAGCTAGAACAATCCCTCGGCCAGGGTGTCGCCGAGTTCCTCGCGCCGGGCTCGTTCCGGATCGGCGAACGGGTCGAATATCCGCTGACTCATCGCACCCGCTCGCGCGACCAGGATCGGCGTGCCGTCGCCGAGCAGGAAGAACCAGTCCTCGTTGTAGATGTTCGGGTTGAACGACGTGGTCTGGCTCGCGTCGACGATCATCGCGCCGCCACCGATGAAGCTCTCCTGCTTCCCGTGTGCCTGGCGGTACGCGTGACACACGACCGAGTTGTCCTCGAAGCCGTGGTTCTCGAGCCCGACAGCCCGATAGTGATCAACCAGTCCGGCCGCGTGGTGCAGCTGCATCGGGTCTTCCACCGCGATGTCGTCGTCGAGAAAAAGCACCCGCCGCCAGCTCGAACCCCGAGCCAGCGCGAGTCCCAGATTTCGTTTGAGGCTGAGGTCGCTGTCACTGCCGAATCCGTTCGCCCGCAGAAGCTGATCGGTGGCGAACCGCGGCAGCGTGCTGGCAAGCGGCCGGTGAACGTCGATGGCCAATACGGCGGCACCGAGTTCCTCGGCCATCTGATGCGCGCTCGCGGCCGATGCGGATCCGCTGCAGAACACGACCACCGGACAGTCGATCAAACGGCCGACCTGCATGACATGACGGAGTGAATCGACCGGCCGCACCGTCGGCACCATGATCGCGTCGAGCCTCGCGAACGGTTTGCCCCATGGCAGTTTCTCGTCGCGCAGCAGGCGGCGGTGAGATCCGTGGTGGAGTTCCGCGGCATCAAGATGGGCTGGCATCGTCCGCTCCGGGATCAACGGGTGGGGAATGGGGCGCGAAGATCTTGACTTTCGCTACGCGTCATAACGAGAGCAGAGCCGATCGGGTTTCGCTTTTCCTCTGCCAAACTGATCAGTCGCCCTGTTACCCGGCTGCGGCATGTCCTCCGTGGTGGGGTTCGCAGGCGTCGACAATCGACACCTGGCCCGGCATGTTCCTATCCCTCCGGCCCGGAGTGCAGGACGGTGTCCGGCGCGGTCCAGTCCGGAGTGGCGGCGCCGCCGCCGGTCAGCACCTGAACCTTGAAGAGCAGACTGTACGTGTCACCGACGAAGTTCTGCGCGAGGTAATCGGCGTTTTTCGGACGGAAGACATCATGCGTGAGTCCCGGGCGCTGATGTAGTGGACGTCGAGGTCGGGATTGACCGCCCGGATGTGCCCATGCAGCTCGATCAGCGAGTCGAGGTCGGCGAGGCGGGACAGCTTGGAGCGGTCCGGATCGAGCGCCGACGGTTTCTCGCCGGGGGCCGGGTCTCGATCGAGCGGCGGGTGCTGAAGGAGGTCAGGATCGCGTCGAGCCGGTCCTGCGGTGGCGGGGTTGGCGTGGCGGTGTAGCACCGGGCTGGTTGAACGGATTCGGTCGCTAGAGCACGTGCTCGACCAGGGCGGCACCGCGCGGGCGAAGGCTTGGCCGGGCGGCGAGTTCGGCCTGGCGCAGGACGATGCGGGTTGCTTGTTCGGGGGGTGCGTTCAGGGCGCTCAGTGTCTGGCGTACCTGGGAGACCGTGCGGCGCAATGCGGCTGGGTCCCGGCGCTGGGTCTCGACCGCGAGCAACAGTCGCATGGCGCGTTCGGCGTACGGTTCGGCGGCCATCGCGCGGCGGGCCAGGTCGGCGGCGGCCGTGGTGTCGCCCTGGGCCAGCCTGCGCTCCCCCAGGGTGAGCGCCGCCTCGGTCAGCTCGGCGAGCAGTGAGTCCGCGGTGGAGTCGGCCGTCGGCAGGTCTGGCAGAGGCTCGCCCCGCCAGAGTCGCAGGGCCGCGGCGAGTGCGCCGTCGACCGCGGCCGGGTCGCCGCGCTGCCGGGCGCGACGTGCCTCGTCGAGGTGGTCGCGCAGTTCGGCCAGGTCCACGGTGAGTGCCGCCGAGCGGGCCAGCCGGACCCAGGAACGATCGCATCGCAGGTGGTCCGGGCCGAGGGCCTGGCGGAGATAGGTGAGGGTGACGCGCAGGTTCCGGGCGGCCGCGGCCGGGTCCAGGTCGGGCCAGAGCAGGTCCATCAGGCGCTCGCGGTCCATCTCCTCGTGGGCGGCGAGCACGCACAGCAGCTGGCGGACCCGGCGGCGGCGCAGCTCGACCGGTCTGCCGTCGACCACGACCCGCAGCGGTCCGAGCACCTCGACCCGGGCACGTCCCGCCGGCTGCGCCGGAACCTCCGCGAGCAGCCGGCGGGCACCGGCCGCCACAGCCGGTCGCGCCTGAACGAGGAGCAGCGCCTCGTGGGCTCGTCTGCCCAGGTGATCGGCCAGCCACTGCATCAGGCGGCGGCCGAAGGCCAGGCCGGCCGCAGTCGCGTGCGCGGCCAGCTCCACCGACCAGGGCAGCGGCAACGCGATCAGCACGGTCTCCGGTGTGACGTCGCCGGTCGACGTCAGGCGGCCGGCCCGGCCCGCCAGCAGCAGGCGAGCAGCCTCCCGGACCCGTTGATGCGCCGGACCCAGCGGCTCCGCGTCCCACAGTTCTCGCGCCTGTGGTGAGAGCACATACGCGTACCCGAGAAAGCGCCGCAAATGCACCTGGGCGACCGGATCGTCGAGGGGGTGATCGGCGATGAAATCGGCGATCTCGGCGGTGGCAGCCTGTTCGTCGCCGTCGAGTACGGCGCGGGCCGCGGAGGCGGTGGCCAGCATCGCGGCGTCCCGGGTGTCCGCGCCGAGGCCGCTCGCGTCCAGCTGGGCCGACACGTGATCGAGGGCGGGCCGGTCGCCGAGGGAGGCGGCGACGACGGCCGCGAAGGCCAGGAAGTTGACGCGGTACCTGTCGTTGGCGTCGGATTCGGGCAGGTGAGCGGGGTGGCTCGCGTCGTGGGCGGAGGGCAGCAGGTCGCGGGGGTCGCCGGCCATCCAGCGGGCGAACTGCGGCATCCGGCGGACGTGGGCGTAGGGCGAGTTCGCCAGGTACGTCTGGGCGATCACGGCGGCCTCGTCGGCGCGTCCGGCAAGCAGCAGGAGATAGACGTGGAACCGTACGATGATCTTGCCGGGCTGTTGATCCACATCGTCCGGTGGCAAGTCTTCGAGCAGCGCCAACGCGTCGTCGATCGAGCCCATCAGCTCGAAGATCGCGCCGCGCACCCCGGCCATCAGCAGCCGGAGCGTGGGTTCGCGCTCCGCGCCGGCCAGGTCGAGGGACTCCTGGAAGAGCGCGCCGAGCCGGTTCTCGTCGCCCCGGGCGTGCGCGGCGATCGTCGCGAGGCTCAACGCGACCGTCTTCACCCGCGGATCCTCGTGATTCAGCGCCATGTCGTCGACGAACGCGTCGTCAGCGCGCGACGCGTAGCGCGTGGCAGCGGTCAGCAACCGCAACCCTGGCCGGTCGTGCATGACCTCCGGCACGGCGGCGAGCCATCGCACCCCGGTGTCCTGCGGAAACGTCGCCAGCGTCGACGCGACGAGCACCACCGACGCGCGGTCCAGCAGCGCCACGTCACCGGCCGCGATCGCGATGCTGCCGGCGCGCAGGGCGTCACCGCGTTCCAGCAGCAGGTCGGCGGCGCGGGCCCGGACCGACGCGACCTGGTCGGCGGGCATCAGCCTGACCAGGGCATCGTTCCACAGCGGATGGGCGCGGAACTCCCCCGCACCGAACCGGGACACCAGCGGAATCCGATCGAGCTCCAGCGGCACCGGCGCGAGCGAGCCCAGCGTGGCGGTGTCGGCCGAGCCGAGGACCGCGAGGCACAGCAGCGCGTCCCGATCACCCGGGGAGAGGGCGCTGATCACCTCCTCCCACAGGTAGTCGCGGGCAACTCCGGCCGGGGCGGCCAGGGTGAGGCGTACCAGGGCCGGCCATCCGCCGAGCCCGGCGACGTCGGCGGCGGGACGTTCGGCGTGCCGGGCTGCCTGATCGAGCTCGCCCGCGTCGAACGCGAGGTCGGCTTCGAGAACGCCGTCGAGAAGGTCGGCGGCGTGCAGGCGTGCCGACGGCAGTCGCCTGCCGCTCAGCACCAGATGCGCGCCGATCGGCAGGCCGGCCACCAGGTCGGTGATCAGGCGCTGCCCGGACGACCCGGGCGGGATCTCGTGGCAGTCGTCGAGGATGAGGCACGTCTCGATCGGCGACGCGGACCGCAGCGCCTCCAGCACCGCGTCGAGCGGGCTGACCGCCGGGGTGTCGACGGCGAACGCGCGGCAGATCGCGGCGGACAGCCGGCGGGCGTCCTCGTCGCCGGGTTCGCAGGTCACCCACGCCTCCAGGCCGCGCGGATCGGCGGCGTGCAGGCGGGTCGCCTGGGCCAGCGCGGTGGATTTGCCGAATCCGGGACCGGCCACGACGGTGGTGACCGGCACGTCCCAGCGCGCGGCGAGGCGGTCGATCAGGCGGGTACGCAGGATCTCGCCGCTGATCGCCCGTGGTGGCCCGCCGGGAAGTCGCACTCACCCATCAGGCATCCAGCAGGTGCCGCAGGACAACGGACGAGTCGCTTAGGCGACTGACGGGTCCGTGGCTAACGGACCGCTAACGGCGGCCCGCGAAGCTCGGCGCAGCCCATCAACAGGAGGTTGAAATGTCCGAGTCACGCGTCGCCAAGCACACCTTCGTCCACAACGGCGAGAGGTACTTCCGGGACAAGTCGGAAGACATCGTGATGTGCTCCTACGGCGAGAAAGAGGACCCGCTGGGTACGAAGGCCAGCCTGAACGTCACCGATCACGTCGACCGGGCGCTGCTCAAGGGCCGGGTCCATTACGTCACGACCGCGGACGTGGTGTGGGAGCGCCAGGCCAAGGCCGAGGTCGAGGCCGACGCCGGCCTGAAGTACTTCACCGCCGCCGCGTCGGGGACGGCGTCGTTCTCGTACGAGCGCGCCAAGTCGGCGAAGCTCAAGCTCGCCAAGTTCGTGATCGACGAGGGGCCGCTGCAGGAGCTGTTGAACAAGGACGCCGTGAAGGCGCGGAAGTTCCTCGCGCAGGAGGGCGGTGACGGCCGGATCGTCTCGACGATCTGGGTGGTCGTCGAGGCCGTGATCGCCGAGTCGTTCGCGGCGGCCGGCAAGTCCACCGGCGCGATCGAGGCCGAGGTGCTGTCCGCGACCAAGATGCGGCTCACCGTGAAGAAGTCGGGCAGTGCCAGCGGCAGCACGACGATCATCTGGGAGCCGGGCACCACGTTCGCGTACCTGATGCACAAGGTCGGCAAGTGGAACAAGGGCAAGACCCACGTCGAGGAACTGGTCATCGACGCCAAGGGCCTCAACTGATCAACCCGGCCGCGCTGTGCCGCCGAGGGCACAGCGCGGCCGGTCAGGGGAACGTCAGTTGTCGTCGATCTCGATGCTCACCCGGTGCTCGCTGGATCTCCAGGCGGGCACCGGCAGATAGGTGTATCCGTCGCCGCGGGACTTCGCGACGATCGAGACGGTCCGGCCGGCCGGGATGTAGTAATCGATTCCGGTCATGAAGGTGATGGCGAAGAACTCCGGCAGCGGCGCGGTCAGATCGGTGACCGCGTCGCTGCCGTTGTCGAACGCGAAGATGCCGATGACCCGCTTGGTCCGGGGCGCGTTGGCACCGTTCAGGATGTTGTGGCCGTTCACGAACAGGCTGTCGCCCTCGGCACCCCACCACTCCTTCTGGCGCTGGAACGTCAGGGCCGTGTGCCGTTCGCTGATGTCCACCAGGGCGCCGATGCCCTCGCCCGGGTTGCTGGTGAGCAGGCGTACGAAGGTGTCGGTGCGCTGGAACGGCTCGAAGTAGAAGTGGTGCACCGCCTGGCCGGGACGGACCAGGGCGAGTTCGTACCGTGCCCGGGGGTTGACCGGGATCGGCGCGAAGACGCCGTCGGCGCCGACCTCCCGCACGTGCGCGGGTCGCTTCGACAGGCGGCTGCCGTTCAACGGATGGAGTGGGTACGCCTCAACGGTCGCGCCCGCCACACCGGCGTTGCTCGGGAACAGGACGGCCCGGCCGGAGATCTGCGGATGCCGATCGGCAGTGATTTTCACGGTACGCGGATCGCGGCCGGTGAAGAACCGGTAGAACGCCCGGAACGTCTCCACGGACGAGACGGTCTGGGTGTGTGACTGGTCCGGCAGCGCGACGTTGGTGGCGCCGGTGACGGCCCGGGCCGGGTCGCCCTCACCCCAGATCGCCAGGGTGGGCACCCCGCCGGGCAGCGCGGTGGCGGTACGCCCGTCGAGGTTGACGTAGTGGGCGACCCGGGCGGCCCGCGCCGGCGAGCTGTTCAGATAGCCCTGGATCACGAAGGTGCCCAGCGAGTGCGCCAGCAGGTCGACCCGGTCGGCGCCGGACGCGGCGAGCAGCCGATCGATGCGGGCGTCGAGGCCGGCGTAGATCTGCGGCAGGATCGTGGCCACGTTCGGCGAGTCGTACTCGTGTGCCTCGATGAATCGTGCCGGGTACCCGTTGCTGGCCAGGCGTTTGGCCTGGGTACGGAACTGCATGGCGGAGCCGGCGCTGCCGTGGACGAAGACGACCGGCCTCGGCTCCTCCTTGACCGACGCAACGGCAGGTGCGGACAGGCTCCCGGCGCCGAGGACGACACCGGTGAGCAGGGCGAACAGTTTTCGGCGGGGTATCAACACTGACCCTCCCGATTGATGACGGTGGTTATCGCACTCTAGGTGCAAAAACCACCGGCGTCACCCGAAGCGGCCGTTCACGTAATCAGCCGTCCGCGGGTCGACAGGCGCGCCGAACATCTGGGTCGTGTCGCCGGCCTCGACGATGTGCCCGGGCGTGCCCTGCTCGGCCAGGAAGAACGCGCACTGCTGGGACACCCGGGCGGCCTGCTGCATGTTGTGGGTGACGATCACGATGGTGACCTCGGAGGCCAGCTCGGTGATCGTCTCCTCGATGCGGCGGGTCGAGGTCGGGTCGAGCGCCGAGCACGGCTCGTCCATCAGCAGCACCTCGGGCCGCACGGCGAGCGAACGGGCGATGCAGAGCCGCTGCTGCTGGCCGCCGGACAGGGCGCCGCCGGGCTGCCGGAGCCGGTCACGGACCTCTTTCCACAGGCCGGCGCGGCTGAGGCTCTCCTCGACGAGCTGGTCGCGGCCGGACCGGGAGACGCGGGTGCCGGTGAGTTTCAGGCCGGCCACCACGTTGTCGTAGATCGACATGGCCGGGAACGGGTTCGGCTTCTGGAACACCATGCCGATCCGGCGGCGGGCCTCGGTGACCTTCACGGCGGTGTCGTAGATGTCGGCGCCGTCGAGGCGTACCTCGCCGGCGAGCGAGGCGCTGGGCACCAGCTCGTGCATCCGGTTCAGGATCCGCAGGAACGTGGACTTGCCGCAGCCGGAGGGGCCGATCAGCGCCGTCACCATGCGCGCGGGCATGGCGAGCGAGACCCGGTCGAGGACCTTGCGATCGCCGAACCAGGCGGAGATCGCGTGCGCTTCGAGGGCCGGTGCGCCGAAATCCGAGGGTTGCGGCATGAGGGCTGTTTCGGTCATCGATATCTCCAGGCGTCGCAAAGCGTCAGAGCAGGTTCGGTAGCAGGCGGGCGGCTTCGCCCGCCACGAGAAGACCAAGAAGACCGAGTACGGGAAGACCGATCAGCCACGCGTGCCAGGGGCTCAGGCGCTGCCGGATCCACGCGACACCGAGACTCGCCGCGACCAGCAGCTGACCCCAGAGCACCAGCGGGACCAGTGCGATCGGGTCGATCGCCATGACCTGCTCCGGCTTCGGCAGCAGCTGCGACGAAACCGCGAGCGGTGGCGTCTGCTGCACAGTGGATTTCAGGTCGGCGTCGACACGCAGCACGTCGCTGGGCAGGTACGCGCCACCGTCGGCAGTCGTCAGCGTGAGCCGGCCCGCCCCGGCGGCCGGGGCAGGCGGCTGGGGTTCGCCGGCCCGGCGTACGCCGATCACCTCGTACACGTGCTCGCCCTGACCGGTGATGACGGTGATCCGGTCGCCGCCGGCCAGCTCGGTGATGCGCGCGAACGGTCCGCCGTACGCGGCCCGGCGGCCCATCAGGACGCTGACACCGGCCTGGCCGGGCAGGACCGTGTCCCGCCGGTGACCGGGCCCGTCGGCGAGCACGTTGCCGGCGGTGCCCTCGAAGACGATCTCGTTCACGTCGATGGCGGGGATGTCGAGGATCGCGATCGCGGTTCCGGAGGCGAGCGCGTTGCCGTCCGCGTCGACGTGCGTGATCGGTGCGGTCGCCAGGGCCAGCTCGGACCGGAAGCTGGCGTAGGCGACCTTCTGCGCGCGGTCGTGACTGAGTGCCCCGAGGACGGTGAGCTGGGCGGCGAATCCGAGCAGGGCGGCCGCGAGGATGGTCAGGGCGGTGCCGGTCAGGCGTACCGGAAAAGAACCTGGAAGCGGACCGGAGGGCTCGCGCCGCGGAGGTTTCTGCGGTGGCGCCGGCGTGGCCGGCGCCACCGGGGCGGTCATCGTCACCATGGGGTGGTGTCCGGTGCGCGGCGGCCGAGGGCGACGAGCATGAAGCCGCCGACCAGGAGCATGATGCCGACCATCATGATGCTGCCGGCCGGCGGTCCGGTGACCGGCAAGGCGGCCGCGACCGGCGCCGGGGTGAAGGTGGCGTCCGGGCTGGTGGTGTTCGCGGTGCTCACCGACGGTGCCGGGCTGGGGCTCTCGCTCGCCGGTGCGGACGGGCTGGCCGAGGGCGTCTCGGAGGGATATTCGGACGGAGATTCGGAGGGTTCTGCCGACGGAGACTCGGACGGGCTCACGCTGGCACTCGCGCTCGGGGACGCCGAGGCCGACGGACTGGTTCCGGTGACGAACGTGGTCGGCGTGGTGAACGTGACGCCGCCGGTGAAGCTGGCGAACCGTTCGAGCGAGAAGTCGTCGACGCAGTAGACGGTGACCAGGTAATCGCCGGCGAGGATGGTGGTGCCCAGCTCGGTGGCGGCGTCCTTGAAACTGCTCTCCAGCTGCACGTCGAAGGCCTCGGTGGCGGAGAAGCCGACGTCCTGGGTGGCGGTGATCAGATATCCCTCGGCGAACGCGCCCGGGCCGGTCAGGTACGCGTTGTACCGGTTGCTGGTGACCGGGCAGGGTCCCGAGGTGCGGACCTCGGGGGCCTCCACGTCGGTACCGGTGGCCCGGTCGAAGGTGAGGGTCCCGGGGGTGTCGGCGGCGCTGGCCGGCAGCGCCAGACCGGCCGTCATGGTGGCGGCGCCGAGGATGAGCGCGGCCGAGCCGAGCCAGGCGCGGACGGTGCGGAGCATGCGGTTTCCCTTCCAGGAGGTCACGGACGTCGGCGTCCGAAGCGGCGCCCAGCCTCGAAGGAGAGCAGGACGGTGGCGATGCCGGCGGCGATCCAACCGGTGTTTCCCGGCGTTTCGACGCCCGGCGCAAGCGTCGTGGTGTGGTTGTCGGCCGCGAAGTCCTTCATGGTCTGCGCGAAGTACACGTCGAAAGCGCTGGTCCGGGACAGGCCGGCTGCCGTCGGCGCGGTGACGATCTGCCCGTCGGCCGGGAACCCGTGCCCGCGCGCGACAGCGTGGAAGCTGTCGGCGGGCGCGGGGCAGCCGGCCGAGGTCGTCATCACGATCGCGGCGGTGTCGATGCTGGCCGCCGGGGTGAACCCCAAAGTCCCGGCCAGGGCCAGCTCAGCCAGCAGCATGGCTGGTCCGGCGGCGGCGCCGCAGATAGAGGCCGCCGGTGACCAGCAGGGCGAGACCGGCCACGATGCCGAGCAGGATCCACGGGACGGCCCAGAAGCCGCGTTCCCGGGTGACAGCGGTGAGAGCCAGTTTCTGGTCGCCGGGCTGGGGCACCGGGTCGGCGTGCACCGCGCCGGTCAGCCACACGGCGGGCAGCGCGCCGTTGATCTCGGCGGTGATGGTGACCTCGTCGCCGGGCAGGATCTCCGGCACGTCGGCGACGCCGGTCGCCTTGCGTTCACCACCCCACAGGGTGCGGACGGTGACCTGCTGGGCGGCGCCGAGGCGGACGTTGCCGGTGTTGCGTACCCGGTAGGTCAGGGTGGTGCGGCCGGAGCGCAGCGGGTTGCCGTTCGGGTGGTACGTCGCGGTCAGCTTCTCGACGGTGAGCCGTGGTTCCAGGGCGCCGCTGATCCGCAGGTAGACCCGGGTGCCGACGCGCTGGTCGACGGCGACCTGGTTGCCCTTGGCGTCCTTCTGGGTGGTGGCGAGCGACGCGACGATGCCGGCGCTGTGGTCGCCGGGAGTGGCGGTCGCCGGGATGGTGAGGGTGAACGGGACGACGACACGGCCACGGGCGGGCACGTCGACCGAGCCGCGCGAGATCTTCAGCCAGGAACCGGCGTCGTCGGACCTGCCGCCGGCGGCGAGCACGTCGAAACCGCCGGTCGGGGTGGTGAAGGCGTCGCTGGCGTACACCTTCAGTCTGATCGGCGCGGTACCGGCGTTGGAGATCTCCACCTGGTCCTGGAACACGCCGCCGGGGGTGGCTGCGTAGGAGAAGGTGGGCCGGTCGTCCGGGGCGTCCTTGCCGGTGGGCCGGACACCGAAGGTGGCCCGGCCGCTGCCGTTGCTGGGGGCTGCGGCGCCGGGAGAGGCCAAGCCCAGGCCGAGAAGGATGCCGAGCACTGCCGAAGCCGCACGCCGCATGGAAACCGTCCTAGCGAAGAAGAGGGGTGCGGGACGGCCCGGAGGCCGCCCCGCGGAACATCAGATGGCGGTGATGGTGAGTGTCGCGGTGTAGGTGCCGGCCACGGTCGTGGTCGGGACCTGCAGCGAGACGTCGGCGTTCACGTGAGCCGTGCCCACGCCCGCACCGGCACCGGCGGTGGCGAGGGTCCGGCTGCTGGCGAGGCCACGGCCGGACGGCGCGGTCGCGCCGGGCGCGATCGCGTCGGCCGGGTCGACCTTGGCGCCCGCGGTGACGGACTGCGACGGCGACTTGTCGAGAACCTTCGGCGACCAACCGAGGTTCGCGGCGTTGATGCCGTGGCTGGAGCCGTCGCTGAAGTCGGAGACCTGGCCGGAGACGTTCCAGCCGAAGTTACCGGCCCGCAGGTCGGTGACGGTCAGGGCGTTGAGGGTGCCGCCGGTGGTGAGCTTGGAGGCGTCGGTGGCAAGCTGCGGGGTGGGCAGCACGACCGGGTTGTTGTTCTCGACGCTGATCGTGAGCGCGCCGCTCTCCACGGTGGTGGAGATGGTCTGCGAGCCGCTGGCGCCCTTGAACGGGGTGACCGTCAGGGACACGTTCGCCGACTCGGAACCGGCGTACTGGGCGGCGCTGGCCGGCACGAAGCGGGCGGTCAGCGAGTGGTCGCCCGCGTCGAGGCTGCTCGTGGTGAAGGTGGCCGAGCCACCCGCGACGGTCACCGGGGCGCCGATGTTCTTGCCGCCGTCGGTGAACTGGACCTTGCCGGCCGCCGTGGACGGGCTGACCGTGGCGGTCAGGGTGACGTCCTTGTACTGCTCGGCCGAGCCCTGCGGGTTGACGACCAGGGCCGTCGTGGTGTTCTGCGCCTGGGCGGCCTCGACCTTGAGGGTGGCGGCCGCCGAGGTGGATCCGCTGACGCCGGCCTTGGTGCTGGTGAACACCGCGGTGATCGGGTGGTCGCCGGCGGCCAGGGCCGCAGTGGTCAGCTCGGCGACGCCGCCGCTCACGGCGACCGCGTCACCGAGGTTGGCCGCGCCGTCCTTGAACTGGACGGTGCCGGTCGCGGTGGCCGGCGCGACGGTCGCCTTGAGGGTGACCGGGGTGCCGGCGGTGACCGTGCCGGACGGGCTGACCGTCAGGCTGGTCGTCGACGACTCGGACTGGTTCGGGTCGGTCGTCTGGTACGCGGTCGGCGAGGTGAACCAGAACGAACCGCTGAACGTGGCGAACTCCTCCAGGGAGAAGTTGTCCACGCAGCTCACGATCAGGTCGTACTTGCCCGCCACGATCGTGGTGCCCAGGTCGGTGGCGACGTCCTTGAAGCTGTTCTCGACCTGGACCGGGAAGCCGGCCGACGTGGAGAAGTTCGGGTCCTGCGTCGGGGTGACGACGACGCCGTCCTCGAAGCCGTTCGGGCCGTACAGCTTGGCCAGGTAGGCGTTCGACTCGGTGGCGCAGCCGGTCGAGGTGATGACCCTCGGCGCGGTCACGTCGGTGCCGGTGGCCGGGTCGGCGGTCCAGGTGCCGTTCGGGCCGGCGGCCTGGGCGGCCGGTGAGCAGATGACGACCGCGGCGGTGGCGGCCAGCGCGGCACCGGCGGCGTAGGTCTTGATCTTCATGGGATCTGTCTCGCCTTCTGGTTACGGGGTCCGCAGGGTGGTGTCGCCACACGAGTTGTGCGGCGCGAAGCCGTACTTCTTGATCGTGTTGGCGTTGGCGCAGACCTTCGACGACGGGCCGACGAAGACCTCGGCGTACGGCGCGGTGGTGAGCTTGCCGGTCGGCACCACGTTGTAGACGTCGCGCGACATGGTGGAGGCGGTGTTCAGCACGGTCGGCGCGATGCCGTCGAGCTGGCCGAGCACGGTCTTGCCGTGCACGTCGGCGACCACGTTGGTGGTCTGCGCCAGGTACATCGCGATCGAGTACGGCGCCACGTGCTTGGCGTCGCTCAGCAGCGTGCCGTTGTTCTCCTGCAACGCCTTGCCGGTCGAGTCGGCCTCGCCGATGCAGGTGTGGCCGGCGGTGCTGGTGAAGTTCGCGGCGTCGGTGAAGCCCAGCGACTTGAGGAAGAAGCTGCGGGTTCCCGAGCCGTACTGCGGCAGCAGCGGCTTGTAGTTGGCGCCGGCCGCGCAGTTGTAGATGGTGGTCAGGTTCGCCTTGGTCAGCTTGCGGGAGATCGCGCTGTCCGAGCGGACCGCGTAGGTGACCGCGTCGACAGCGAACGGTACGTAGGTGAGGTTCTTACCCGCGTACGAAGAGGCGTTGTTGCTGGAGGAACGGGCGAAGTCGAGGCAGCCGTTGTTCGCGTCGATCGACGCGACCAGGGCGGTCACACCGGCACCGGAACCGGCGGGCCGATTGATGGTGCAGCCTTCCTTCGGCGTGATGGAGGTGGAACCGAACGCGTCGTAGGAGCCGATCAGCTTGCTGCCGTCGGTGCCGAGGACGACATCGGACAACCCGTTCATGACGCCCTCGGTGGTGTCCGAGCCGACGCCGGCGAGCTGACGGTAGGTGGGCGTGCCCGAGGGGTCGGCCTGAGCCGGCGAGCCGGCCACGACAAGCGCCGCGACCAACCCGGCCCCGACTGCTGCCAGGATCCGTTTGTTTCGCACTGCGGCTATCCTTTTCTCTGCGATTGCCGGCCGGACTGGCGTCCGGCCGCCGAGGTGCGGCGGCTCGTTACCGCAGCACCCAGCCGTGGCCAGGAGTGACCGCTCCTGGCCACGGACGTTTGTCATCTCCTGGTTCGGGACCGGGAGATGGTTCGGGACCGGGAGATCCTGAGCAAAATCGGTCCCGCCAGGGCGGCCACGGTGCCGACGACGATCGCGGCGACCAGGCCGTACCGCAGGTTGCCGAGCGGGCTGGCGGGGGTGATCCGGGTTTCCGCGACCGGGACGGCAGAGCCGTGACCAGCCGGTTTCGGGGTGGGCACGGCCGCGACCGGCGGCGCGCCGGCGGCCGGCGTGGTGGCGGTGGCACTGGCCGTGGTCGGTGCCGCGGTGGCCGGCGATGTCACGGTGGCGGTCGCCGTCGTGGCCACCACGGCGGCGTTGGTCGTGGTGGTGACCGGCCTGGGTGTCGCGGTGGTGGTGGCCGGCGACGGCAGGGGAACACCGGCCGTCTTGTCGAGGGTCGTCGCCATCTCACGGGTCCGTGCACGCAGGCTGTCCGGCAGCGGCGCATATCCGAACGGCAGGGTGCCCGGCTCGACACCAGGGGTCTGCCCGTTGCCGGCGGCGTATCGCAGCAGGTCGGCGTAGTCCTTGCCGGCCTCTTCGGTGATCGCGGACGGGACGGTCCCGGCGTACAGAACCGAGGTGAGCGGGTACGCGGCGGCGTCGGTTGTCGCCGGGTTCGGTGACAGGACGCCCTCGACGGTCTTCGACTCGGTCATCGCGCCCACCCCGGCGAGGAGGCTGGCCGTGGTGGGCGCGACGAACTCGCCCGCGGCGTTGCGGAGCTTGACCATCGGCAGGCCGTACCGCTCGGCGGTCGCGACGTCGGTGACGGCGAGCACCGAACGCTTGCCGGGAGACTGCGGCGCGCCCTTCTTCCAGCCGATCACCGCGCCGACGTTGTCGCGGGCGGTGGCGTTGCGGACCAGGGTGTCACCGCGGCTGGCCGAGCGGGCCGCGTCGTGCATGTTGTTGGCGTACGGGTGCATGTCGAGCGTGCACCAGTCGAGCAGCTGGCCGGCGTCACTGGCGAGCTTGGTGCAGTACAGATCGCTCTTCGGGAAGGTGGTCTGTGGCCACTTCAGGCCTGAGTAGACCGGGTTGACCTTGGTGCCCCACTTGTCGGGCGTGCCGGTCAGGAACGCTTTCGCCTCGGCATCGGTGAGGATCCACTCCCAGAGCTGGGTGGCCATGTCGGTCTGCCCGACACCCACCAGGGCGTCGCCGAAGGAGAGCGGGAGCAGGTTGCCGCTGGCGTCGTTGTCCTTGTCGTCCGGGATCCAGTCCGGGTTCAGCTCGCGGAACTCCTCGTCGTAGCTGAGCCCGAACGGGTTCTCCGCCACCGGGGCGTGCTTCGCGTCGGCGCCGGCCGGGTAGGTCTGTGTCAGCAGCTTGGCGACCAGGCGCGGGGTGAGCTTGATGTCGGGCAGGCGTTTGCCCTCGTTGAGCTGCTGCTCCGCACTCGCACCGAGGCCGGACTGCCAGTCGATGTTCATCGCGATGGTCAGCCCGGAGACGGCGACCGGCGCGTACAGCTCGGGTCTGGCCGGGTCCGGAGTGGCCGGGCGGTTGACGAAGACGAGGCCCGGGTCGGTCGCGGCGAGCCGGTCGCGGGCCAGCTCGTCGGTGGTCTGCGAGAACCCGAAGACGCGGGTGGTGCCGCTGCCGGCGCAGAGCGCGGGCTGCCAGCGCAGGATCGCCTCGCTGATCGCCTCGGCGCCCACCGTGCGGCGCTCGGCGCTGCCGAGCGGGCAGGCCCGGCCGATCGGCTGGAACTTCAGGGGTACGGCGATGCGATGCGCCCAGTTGGTGGCGCTCAGCGGTGACGAGTCGAGCCAGCGGTGCGGTTTGGCGTCGCCGGTGGTGCCGTCCACCTCGGTGGCGCCGCGCGGGACGACGACCAGCCAGCACGAGCGGCCGGTGCCGTCGGCCAGCAGCTCGCCGCAGCCCAGGCCGGGCGCCTCGGCGAGGGTCTGCACCTCGAAGAACTCCCCGCCGGCGCCGTCACCACCGGTCCGGCCGTACGGGATCTCGTTCGTGGTGGTCGCGTCGAAGTACTCCTTGCCGTCCGAGGTGGTGCCGTCGTAGGAGGTGAACGGCACGAACTGCGGGTCACCCGTCGACGGCATCTTGATCGTTTCGAGGGGGTCGCGCAGGCCGGCCGGGCAGGTCTTCGCCTTCTCGTTCTCGGGCGAGCAGTACGGCGCGTAGGTGACCTGGCGTGATCCGGTCCAGGAGCCGCCGCGGGCGTCGGTGTAGAGCGTGCCGAACTGGCACTGCTCGCGAGCCGGCCCGGTCGCGGCATCACCCCAGCACTGCATGATCTGCAGGTAGTCGGTGTGCACGGCGCTGTCGGCGGTGGGCTTGCCGCCGGTCCAGGTGACGTTGACGACCTGGTTGATCAGGTTGGTGGTCTGCGCGACGGTGACCTTGAGGTCGGCGTACTCGCCGGCTCCGGACACGGTCACCGCGGATCCCGCGGCTGCGGCAGGCTGGGTGTCCTGCAGAAAGACCAGACCCGAGAGTACGGCCAGAGCGGTCGCCAGCACGGCGGCGCTGATGCGTCGTGGTGTCATCGGCGGTCACCGTTTCCGAACCGGTCTCCGCTGTTGAATCGGCGGGCTATCAGCGGCGGGCCGACGGTCAGCCCGACGAGCAGGGCGCAGGCCAGACCGATGAGGACCGTCTTGAGGGTGGGGTCGAGCTGGACGCCGACCGTGACCGGCACGGCCAGGGCGGTGTTGTCACCGGCGAGCTGACCGGTGCCGGCGCCGGCTCCGCCACCGGAGACGACCTGACCGGTGTCCGGGTCGACCACCGGTGCCGCGCCGCCGGCCGGAGTGCCGGTTCCGGTGCCTGTTCCCGTGCCGCCTGTCGGGGATCCGCTGGTCGCGCCGGTGGTCGGGGTGCCGCCTGTCGTCCCGCCACCGCCGGTGGAACCGCCCCCTCCGGTCGATCCGCCGCCGTTGTTGGTCCCGCCTCCGCCGGTGTTGCCTCCACCGCCGGTGGTCGGTGTGTCCTGAGGCGCGCCGCCGGTGCCGGTGCCGCACTGGGTGTTTCCGGCCTTGTCGCAGGCCGGCGGGTACGGGGCCTTCTTCGCAAGGGTGTTGGTGCCGTCCGAGGAGAACGTCGGGTTGTTGCACTTCTTGATGTCGACGGCCTGGCTGTCCACCCCGGGGATCCGCTTGACCTGTTCGAGACCGGCCTTGACCAGGTTGATCGGCAGCGGTGAATACCCGAGATCGTCGGCCTGCTGCTGGCCCTCGCAGAGGAAGTAGTAGGAGAAGTCGCCGAGGGTCTTGCCCTTGCTCTTCTTGAAGCGGGCGTTCTCCTCGTCGACCGGGATCAGCATGTAGCTGTAGCTCGACAGCGGATAGGTACGCGCGTCGTTGTACGTGTAGACCGGCTGCAGATCCTGGGTGAGATAGTCCGGCGAACTCTTGTCCGTGTTGATCTTCGCGGCCATCAGCGCCACCGCGACCGACTGATAGGTCGGCTCGACGTAGAAGTCCTTCGCGTTGCGGATCTTCGCGACCGGGAACTTCAGGTTCCGGGCGTACGAGTACTCGACATACGTGATCGCGCCGACGCTGGAGGGCTGTGCCACGTAACCGGCGACGTTCTGCGACCCGGACTGTGCGGTCATGGCGCTGCCCTGCAACAACGGGTAGATGCTGGTCACGCCGCACGGGTTGGACCGGCCGGCCTTCGCGCAGTACGCGTTCCACACACTCGCGTGCTGGCTGCTCATCCAGGTGGTGAGCTGCGCCGTGGTGCCGGAGCCGTCGGACCGGACCACCGGGACGATCTTGCGGGCCGGCAGCGTGAGACCGGGGTTGTCGGCTTTGATCGCCGGGTCGCTCCAGTTGGTGATCACGTTCGTGAAGATCTTCGCCACCGTGTCACCGGACAGCCGCAGGTTGGTGACCTTCCGGCCGCCGATCTCCAGGTTGTACATGAACGCGGTGCCGCCGGCGACGATCGGCATGTACGCGAACGGGAACTTCGGCCGGGCCTCACTGGCGGCGCCGTCGTCCTTGCCGTACGGGATCTCCGAAACGCCGAAGTCGGTCAGACCACTGGCGAACTGGTTGCGGCCGAAGGTGGAGCCGCCGCCGGAGTAGTCGATGCGCATGCCGTACTGCTGGACGTTGGAGGTCCACTGCTCGATGGCGTTCATGCTCCAGGTGGAGCCGGAGCCGGTGATCGGCACGTAGGCCGCGGATGCCGGCAGTGGGTTGATGGCGAGGATCGCCAGCACCGTCACTGCCGAACAGACGGCACGCAACAGCGTTTTCACGGGTTCTCATCTCCTGGTGCGGGCGTGCGGCGGGCTTCCATCCGTTGGAAGCGGGCGAAGTCCCTGGCCGACGCGCGGGCCCGGGCCCGGCGCTGTCGCGGGGTCAGCTCCTGCGGTCCGCGGCCGCCGACCAGGCGGGCGATGACGAACAACAGCAGGACCAGGACCATCAGCAGGGCGGCGGTGCCGTAACCCCGGGCCACCACATTCGGTTCCGGCGATTTGATCAACATGAAGGTGGCCAGCGGCAGGGAGACCTGCGGATCGTGGAAGGCGTCGGTGTTGAGCGCCTTGGTGTAACCGGCGGTGAGCAGCACCGGCGAGGTCTCGCCGATGCCACGGGCGGTGGCCAGGATGATCGCGGTGGCCAGGCCCGGCCGGGCGGTGGGCAGCACCACTGTCCAGGCGGTACGCCACCGGCTGGAGCCGAGCGCGTACGACGCCTCCTTGAGGTGCCCGGGCACGAGCCGCAGCACCACATCGGCCGCCCGGATCATGATCGGCAGCATCATCACGCTGATCGCCAGGGACGCGGCGAAGCCGGACGGCTCGAAGCCGAAGATCAGCAGGACCGTCGCGTAGATGAACAGCCCGGCGACGATCGACGGCAGGGCCGTCATCGCCTCGACGACGGTACGCACCAGCCGGGGGAACGGGCCGCGCAGCTCGGAGAGGAACAGCGCGCAGAGCAGGCCGACCGGGATCGTGATGAGCAGCGCCAGGCCGATCTGTTCCAGGGTGCCGACCAGGGCGTGCAGGCCGCCGCCCTCGGTGAGCGGGGCGAGCGGGCCGGTGACGCTCAGATCCGCGGTGAAGAAGTTCGGGTGCGCCAGCGCGCTGAAGCCCTTGATCAGCGTGAAGCTGACGACGAAGACCAACGCGACGAGCAGCAGGGCGGCCAGGCCGTGCACGATCGCGGAGACCAGCCGGTCGCGGACCGAGGGCCCGTCGCCGTCGAGCCAGAGCAGGACGGCGTACAGGGCGAGGAAGGCCAGGAACGCGACGACCACGAATCCGAGGGCGCCGGAGAACGGGGCGATCCAGTAGAAGATCAGGGCGGTCAGGCAGACAGCGGCCACGGCGGCGCCGATTGCGGTGAGAACGTCCTCGGACCGCAGAGTCGCGGTGTTTCGGCGTACCTCAGGAATTTGATCTTGATCTGGAACGGTCATCACGCCTCGCTTTCGGCGCCGGAGCGGCTGCGGGCAACGATGATCCCGGCGCCGAAGTTGACGACCAGGGTCATCAGGAACAGCGCGACGCCGGCAGCCATCAGGGCGGAGAGCGCGACCGGGCCGGCCTCGCCGTATCGCAGCGCGATCAGCGCGGAGACCGAGTTGGCGCCGTTCTGCAGAATGTGCGGCTGGATCGAGAAGACCGGCGAGATGATCAGGTAGACCGCGATGGTCTCGCCGAGCGCGCGGCCCAGGCCGAGCATCGTGCCGCCGATCATGCCGCCGCGGCCGAACGGCAGGACCACCGAACGGATCATGCCCCAGCGGGTGGCGCCGAGCGCGAAAGCGCCCTCACGCTCGCCGATCGGCGCCTGCGAGAACGCCTCGCGCATGATCGAGCAGATCACCGGGGCGATCATCATGGCGACGACCATGCCCGCGATGAACGTCGACGAGGTATAGACGGTTTCGGTCGCCAGCGGGTCGCGCGGATCCGAGCCGGTGACCTCGAAGAGCGGGATCCAGGACAGGTAGGTGGCCAGCCAGCGCGCCAGGCCGATGACGTGTCCTTGCAGGAAGGCGAACCCCCAGAGGCCGTAGACGACGCTGGGCACGGCCGCCATCAGGTCGACGAGGCCGATCAGGGCCGGGCGAAGGCCGCGCGGGGCATATTCGGACACGTAAAGAGCCATGCCGATGGCCAGCGGCACCGCGATGCCGATCGCCACCCCGGCGATCAGGACGGTTCCGGTGAGCACCGCGGCGATGCCGAAGTTGCCGGAGTCGGGCTCCCACTTCTCGGTGGTCAAGAACGACCAGCCGGCGATGCTGAGCGCATCGGCTGCCTTGTCGAACAGGAACGCGCCGACAAGCGTCATCAGAAGGAGCACGCCGGCGCCGGCCAGCCGCAGCACGACGCGGTAGGCGCGGTCCGCGCCGCCGGAAGGCCGCAACCTGCGGCGCTGCTCGGCAACCGCGGCCGCGGCCGGCTTGAGGAGCGTGGTGGTCATACCCGGACCCGGACCGGCATTTCGCCGAGCTCGGCGCCGGCCAGCAGGCCGAGCACGACGGCGGCGGCCTGAGCAGCCTGGATGCGGCGCTGGTAATCACGGCTGGCGACCGCGACGACGGCGCCGCCGGCCGCCTCCATCCGCCAGCGCCAGGCGGTGGCGCCGGAGCGCACAATCGTGACACTCAGCTCGGCGGCATGCTGCTGCGTCCAGCGGGCGGCAGCCCGGCAGGAGTCGATGTCAGGGAACATCGTGGGCGCTCGGCCCAGGTCCCGGTTGTTGGTGGTGAGCAGTCGCCAGCTGACAAAGTCGCTCGATCGACTACGGAGAAATCCGAAACGTGCCGCAGCCACAGTTCCGCCTCGTCTGATGGTGGAGACACACGCCGCGCGTGCGATTGCACACGGTTGTGTGCCTCCGTACACAGTCGATACACAGACGGTTAACAGCAGACGCAGCGCAGGCGTCCGAGATCGCGGAAAGGGCCGTTAACGTGCGACTTCCGGCTAGTTGATCTTTAGGGCGGAACCGCCGATCCGCGACATCAGGCCCTGATCCACAACGACCTGATGGACCTCGACTAACATTTGCTGCGTTCGGCAAGCGGTGAGGCGAGGCGACATGCGGTTTCTCCGGCTCGGGCTGCGAAAGCGGCGCGTCCAGCACGATCCCGCCCTGCAACAGCAATTGCTGCAGGACGTTCAGCAACGATTCGGCACCCACCTGACCACCCGCTACGCGGATCAGGCAGCCGAGATACGCGAACTGCTCGACGGCGACGACGGTGTCCTGGTGGCCGGCGAGATCCTGCGCGAGTTCGCCGAGGGCGCACACTCCTCGGTGGTGCTCCAGGCCGCTGACCTGGGACTCGTCGCGGATCGCACCAATTACCGCACGCTCTGGAAGAACGCCGGCAAACGACTGCGCTCGCCCCTGTTCGGCCAACCCCTGCACCCATACATCCAGGTCAGCGCGGCGGTCACGGCCGTGGGCGCACAAGCGCGCCAGACGGTACGCGTAACCGACCCCGAACCGGTGCTCGCCCACGTCTTCGAGCTGCTCGACCTGACCGTGGCCGGCTGGCAGTACGGCCGGGTGCTCGTCGACGTGAACGGCGCCGAACTGGCCGCCGGGCTGATCACCACGGCCACGGTCCTGCGCAACGAGATGGGCGACCCGCCCCCGCTCCCGCCGCCGGTCCGCGAGCAGATGCGCTCCAACGCCAGCGTCGACGTGCTCGACCCGGCGATCAGCCGGTTCGTCGGGCAGTGGAACCCGGGCAAACAGATGCGCGAATCACTTCTCGCCTAGCAGATTCCTACACCCGCCCGCAGCGCGGCCGATTCATGGGCTCGTTGCGGACGGAAAGGAATCCACCCGATGAATGACGAGCCTTCAGCACGCCTCGTGCCGATGCGCGACGATCGCTGGCAGCCCCAGGACGAGCTGCTCAACAGCGTGATGGACAAGTGCATGGATGACGCGTACCGCGGTGCGAGCACGAACAGCGCCGGCGGCAGCCCGATCATGGTGGCCGGCGGGATGATCCTGCTGGTGCTCGGCGTGATCCTCACCGCCGGCACCGGCAGCCCGCTGCTCGCCGTCGGGATCGTGGTCGCGATCGCTCTCGGCGGCCTCGGATACATGGCGATGGCCGGCACCCCGACCCACGTCAACAAGCTGTCGGTGCTCGACCCGATCGGCGGCCCCGGCAATCTGCCCGGCGGTTACATCGTGCACCCGAAGGCCTGGCAGGCCGGCATGCGCGAATACCTGATCCCGGTCACCGACCGCCAGTTCCGGGTCGCCGTGCGGATCTGCCGCGAGCACCCGGGCTCGGTCTCCGACGTGATCCGCCTGGTCAAGAAGGCGGAAAAGCACGCGTACCAGCACTCCGCCGGCCACGAGGTGATGGACGTCGACGTCTTCAAGGTGGCGGCGCGATGGACCACCGAGCACGCCCGCAACGCGCCGACGATGGTCATGAAGGTCGCGGCGAAGTAGCCCTGCTCCTCAGCGCCTGGTTCTTCCGTCAGTAGGAGCAATCCGACTGCCAGAAGGACCAGGCGCCTGCGGCGTTAGCATGGGCTCCAGCTAGCGGCGGCATGAGGAGGTAAGCAGATGGCGGCCCTGAGCATCGATGACCTGGACGACGCCGTGACCGAGGAGACGCCCCAGGCTGACCTGTTCAGCGCGCTGACCGACCGATTCTCCGGTCCCGGCGGCGCCGACCTCGACCTTCCGGCGCGGTCCACCCGGCCACGAGCGGCGGATCTTCGCGAATGATCGTCCTCGACACCAATGTCGTGTCGGAGCTGATGCGCGCCCAGCCGGCCCGCTCGGTAATTGAATGGATGCAGCGCATCTCCGCAGCAGGCCCCCTCGATACCGCATCGCTGTGGTCGACCCCTGGTCCGGATCAACTGGTTGAGTGCGTATCGCTTCGTGCGTACCCATGAGGGAGCGTCAGCGGGAGGCTCAGGGTGAGTGGAATCGGTCTTGCCAGGTGGTCAGCGGGGGGATGACGGCCCGCAGGTCGGTGCCGGTGGCGCTGGTGTGGGCTGCTGCTCGGGCTGACCGGTCGCCGTTGAAGGCGATCGCCAGGCCCGCGACCGCGAAAAGGGGCAGGTCGGAGCGGCTGTCGCCGATGGCTGCGCAGTTGCTTCGGTCGATGTTCAGCTCGGCGGCGACGCTCAGGGCGAAGTCTCGTTTGCCGTATTCGTCGAGGTGGCTGGCCACCTTGCCGGTGTAGGCGCCGTCGATGACCTCCAGGCTCGGGCCGCAGGAGCGGGCGAATCCGAATCGGTCACAGAGGTAGGCGCCGACCGGGTCCCACGCGAGTGTGGTGACGACCGGGAGCAGGTCGTGGGCGCGGCACCAGGCGAGCGTTTCGGCAATGCCGTCGACGAGCGGCAGTGAGGTGAGGAATTCGCGCACGTCGGACGGGGTCCAGGCGGCCCAGCCCCGGGCGTCGACGACGGAGGCTTCCTGGTTGGTGAGGGTGCCGTCGTCGTAACCGGCTTCGGCCTCGCGGCAGAGGTCGGCGTGGCCGAGGCGGTCGGCGAGGTGTTGTCCGCTGCTGATCCCTGGGACGAGCGTTCCGTCCACATCGAAGAAGACCACTCCACGCGTCATTCGCCCATCATCCGCCGGCGGGCCTTGGCCCGGGCGGCCGCCAGAGGTGTCGAGCCGGTGGTTCGCAGGATTTCGGTGAGTGTGCCGGCGATGGCTTCGACGCGCGCGCCGGCCTGCTCGGACGTCTCGTGGTGCAGCTCGACCGCGGTGGCGTGGATGATGCCGCCGGCGCTGACCACGAAGTCCGGCGCCCAGAGGATGCCGCGATCGTGCAGAAGCGCAGCGGTGGCGGGTTCGTCGAGCTGGTTGTTGGCAGGTCCGGCGATCGCGGCGCAGCGCAGGTGCGGCACGGTTGCCGGGGTGAACAGGCCGCCGAGTGCGGACGGGACCAGCACGTCGACGTCGGCGGTCAGGCATTCCTGCGGGGTCACCCAGGTGGCGTCACCGGCGTCCGCGCGGCGACTTTCGTCGATGTCGGCGGCGACCAGCGTGGCCTTCTCCTGAGCCAGCAGGCGCAGCACATGCGTGCCGACCCGGCCCAGGCCCAGCACGGCGAAACTGCGGCCGCCGAGGTCGGGTGAGCCGAACCGCTCCGCGCAGACGGCTCGCGGGGCGGCGAGGACACCGGCGGCGGTGTGCACCGACGAGTCGCCACTGCCGCCCGCGGAGACGGGGCGGCAGAACGCGTACGGAGTGCGCTCGGCGATGGTGACCATGTCGTCCGGGCCGGTGCCGACGTCCGGGCCGGTCGCGTACCCGCCGTCCAGGGAGGCGATCACGTCGCCGACGTCGTACAGCACGTCGCGTCGCTCAGCCTGGTCGAGGGTACGGCCGGGTGGCAGCGCCACGACGGTCTTGCCGCCACCGTTGGGCAGGCCGGCCAGGGCCGCTTTGTCGGACATCGCGGCGGAGAGGCGCAGGGCGTCGGTGAGGCCGTCCCGCCAGTGCGGGTAGTGCGCGAGCCGGCAACCGCCGATGGCCTGGCCGAGGGCGGTGGAGTGCACCGCGACGATGATCGGGAGGCGGGATCGGGTGCCGCGCCTGATGACGATGTTTTCGTGCTCCATGCCCCGGACGGTAGACATCTGGCCGGGCATGATCGGCTTCTGACGAACGTCGTTCGGAGAAAAGCGTTAAATTCCGGTCGTGGACGAACTTGATGCGGCGATCGTGGAGCTTTTGCAGGTTGATGCACGGCAGACCAACCGCGAGCTGGCCCGGGCGGTCGGGATCGCGCCGTCCACCTGCCTGGAGCGGGTACGGTCATTGCGCGAGCGCGGGGTGATCACCGGCTATCACGCCGAGATCAGCCTGGCGGCACTGAACCGCGGCGTCCAGGCGCTGCTGCACCTCCAGGTCAGGCCACTGAGCAGGACGGTCATCGAGAACTTCAAGACGTACGCGATGAGCCTGCCCGAAGTCCTGTCGGTGATCGTGCTGACCGGCGGCGACGACTTCCAGGTGCACGTGGCGGTGCCGAGCGTGGACGCGCTGCACTCGTTCGTGATGGACAAGTTCAGCGGGCGGCGGGAGATCGTCGGATTCCGCTCCTCGGTGATCTACCAGCACGCCCACAAGCAGGTCATCGAGCCGCTGGACCCCTGACCCGGCTCCGCGGGCCGCTATTGCGGTGGAGCTGTCAGGGGGTGGTGGCATGCTGCTCGGCATGACTTCGTTCGATCCCAAAGGTGACCTTCGGCAATACCTGCAGGAGGCCCGTGACGCTCTGGTGTGGAAGCTGGAAGGCTTGTCGGAATACGACATTCGCCGGCCTCTCGTGCCGACCGGCACCAACCTGCTCGGGCTGGTCAAACACAGTGCTGGTGTCGAGGGCGGTTACTTCGGCGAGACATTCGGGCGGCCGCTGCACGAGCCGATGCCGTGGATGGATGAGGACGCCGAGCCGAACGCCGACATGTGGGCCACCCCGGAGGAGAAGCGGGACGACATCATCGCGCTCTACCGCCGGGTGTGGGCCCACTCGGACGCGACGATCGAGGCGCTCGACCTGGACGCCCGGGGCCGGGTCCCGTGGTGGCCGGAGGAACGGCAGGTGGCCTCGCTGCATCGCATCCTGGTGCACGTCACCGCCGAGACGCACCGGCACGCCGGCCACGCCGACCTGGTCCGCGAGCTCATCGACGGCTCCGCCGGGCTCGGCCGGATCCGGAACAACCTGCCCGATGAGGACCAGCAGTGGTGGTCCGGCTACCACGACCGCCTGGAAGCGGCGGCCGCCCAGTTCCGCCAGGACTGAGATCATCAAGGGTATGAGCACTGTGATCGAACTGCTGGCCGCCAACCTGACCGACGTCTTCGGCAACCGGGACGCATCCGCCCGGCGGGCCGCGATCGAGCGGATCTACACCGAGGACGTCGCGTTCATCGACCCGGAGGAGACCGTCCGGGGCTGGGACGCCCTGGAGGAGAAAGCGCGAGGGCTGCTGGAAAAGGTGCCGGCGGACTTCGTCTTCGCCGAGGACGGACATCGGTACGCCGGACCGGACCGCGGAGCGCTCGCCTGGTCGTTCGGCCCGGCGGGTGAACCGGCGGTGCGCGGCATCGACATCATCACGGTTCGTGACGGCCGGATCAGCGAGCTCGTAACGATCTTCGTGGCATAACACCGAGTGGCATAACACCGAGGGGTGATCGACACCAACCCGTTACGGGAATTGAAACCGAACGCCCCTGGCCACCATGATCTACGGCATGGCCGCGCTCGCAGGGTTGCACGACATCGACTGGTCCTCGCTGGAGCAGGGGTCAGCCGTACCCCGTCTGCTCTCCGGCCTGGCCGGCGGCGACCCCACCACCCTGCGTGATCTTTATCGGCTCGCCCCCGACGGGGAGGACGTACGTCAGTGGGTGGTCTCGGCGCTGCCGTTCCTGCTCGACCTGGTCACCGATCCGGCGCAGCCGTTACGCGGCGAGATCCTGCGCCTGGTCGGTGACCTCGCGGGCGCCGACCGGACCTGGCAGATGGCCGGGCGCACCCTCAGCGCAAAACGACTCCTCGCCGAGCGGGGTGGTTTGTCCGATCTGCTGGTGGATGAGGATCCGGTGGTGCGGGAGGCGGCCGCTTACACGGTCCGCGCCGTCTATCGCCTGATCACCAACCCGACCGGGGATCTGTGGGAGCGGTTCGCCGAGGAGCCGGATCCGGGTGTGCGGCTCATGCTGCTGCGGACCAGCGTGATCACCGGCGCGGTCGGCGGCGGGTACGAGCTGACCAAGGTGTGGCTCGCGTCGGTCGCTGACACCGATGACGATCTGCGCGTACGCATCAGTGCTCTCACCGAGATGATGGCGCTCTACAACCCGCCGCCGTTCGACACCGGCCGCGCCCGGCAGACGCTGCTCGCGGCGTACCGCGAAGGTCTCAACCGCGAACCCGAACCGGTCGGTGAGATCGCCGGGCCGCTGCTGGCCGGCGCGCGGATGGCGACCCGGCAGTGGACGCCCGGCTATCACCAGGTGGTCGGTGCGGTGCGGGCCGGCTATCGCGACGACGTGACCGCGCATCTGGAACTTCTGCACGAGATGCTCGACATGGATGCCTGGGATGCCCGGCAGGACGCGCTGCACGAGGCGCGGTCGCTGGTCCAGCGTCTGCGTGGACCGTACGGGCAGCTCGTCGACCGGGCCGCTGACCTGCTGTTCGACAAGGACGCGCAGGTCAGGGCGGCGGCGTTGCGGCTGCTGCAGGGCATCGGCGAGGTGGCTCGACCGGCCGCTGACGCGGTGTGGGAGACGTTGTCGGGCGCTAAGCCGTACATCCACCAGGGCGAGTTGATCCCGGCACTGGACATCCTGGCCCGGCTGGGTGACCCGCGGGTGCTGCCGATCCTGGAGCGGCTGCTCGACGACGCGCCGCACACGCGTGACCTGCACCGATACATCGCCGGGTACGGGGTTCGGGCTCGTGGGCTGGGTCGTACGCTGCGCCGGGTGCTGCGGAGCGTGAAGCAGGACTGGTCGACCGAGATCTATCGAGCCGGGTTGCTGGACGCGTTGATCGCCGCCGTTCCGCAGGAGGCGGCGGACTATCTGGTGGCCGAACCGCTCGACGTGACCGGTTTGGCTCGGCTGACACTGACCGGCCGGGCGTCGCTGTCGCGGGCTGCGGAGATTCGCACGCTGTTGAGCAGCGAGGAGCCGGATCTCGCATTGGCGGCCGCGCGGGCGATCTGGTTCGTGGCCGGGGATGCGGAGGCCGCGGCGACCGTTTATGACCGCTATCTCGCGGGGTCGCCGCATGCGGTCGCGGCCATTGACGGCCTCGCCGAGCTGAACTCGCGGGCGCTGGGCCGGGCGGGTGTGCTGAATCGCCTGGTCAAGGGGCGGTCGACGCGGGGTGATGTGGCGGCGGCCGCCGCCGGTGCGCTGTGGCGGATCACCGGGAACCCGAGCAGCGTGCGGAAGCTGGGGCCGGTCTGGGAGGCTTCGCCGCATCTGCGGCCCGGGATCGCGCGGCTGTGGGTGGAGACCGGGATGCTGGCGTACGGCAGCCGGTTCGCCAAGGCTGAGCTGGCGATCCCACTCCGGCACAATCTGAGCAATCTCGGTCAGGGTTTCGACGAGGTCAACGAGGACGAGAGGTTGCTGGCGGACTGCCGGCGAATTCTTACCGAGAAGTCGCACTTCTACTCGCGGTGATCAGCCTTTCCGTGCCGTGATCAGCCTTTCCGTGCCGTGATGATCCAGGCTCGGGAGTCCAGCCAGACTCCGTCTTCGCGGCGGTGCTCGGCCAGCATGTCGCGGAGGCGCTCGGTCACGGCCGGGTCGGTCAGGGCGTCGCCGGTGTACGCGAAACCCCGGACCCAGTCGAGCGCGGCGTCGACATCCGGGCCGTAGAAGACCGGTTCGTGCACATCGGCGAAGGTGATATCGGTGAACCCGGCGGCGGCGAGGATCTCTTTCACCGTCGCGGGATCGGCCAGGGAGAAGGCGTTCGGGCCGCCCGATCTGACGGA
Organism: Actinoplanes sp. CA-015351; assembly: GCF_050955685.1. Lineage (NCBI taxonomy): Bacteria > Bacillati > Actinomycetota > Actinomycetes > Micromonosporales > Micromonosporaceae > Actinoplanes > Actinoplanes sp. CA-015351. The sequence continues at coordinate 2,281,280 of NZ_CP192102.1, read as the reverse complement.
TCCGGCGAGGGCTCGGCGGATGGCGACACGCCACTCGTTGAGTTCGCCGTCCTGCCAGACCATCATCACGAGTCGTCCGGCGGGCCGCAGGGCGCGGGCGATGTTGGTGAACGCGGCGACCGGGTCGGCGAAGAACATCGTGCCGAACCGGCTGATCACCAGGTCGAAGAGTTCCGGTGGGAAGGCGTGGGTCTGTGCGTCGGCCTGCTCGAAGGTGACATTTCCGGCGTCGCCTGCTGCCCGGGCTTTTTCGATGGCCGGCCCTGAGATGTCGACGCCCAGTGCGCTCCCGTCCCCGGCTGCGTTTGCGGCGTCGCGAGTGGTACGCCCCGCCCCGCAGCCGATGTCGAGGATGTGGTCGCCGGGTCGGACACCCCAGGCCTTGCGGAGCGCTTGGTGGTGCAGTCGCAGCTCAGCGTCGTAGTCAACGTTCATCCGCGTATCCCTCGAGACGGTCCGCCAGCTCCCGGGGGCGGCTCAGCGCCGGCGTGTGCCCGCCGTCGATCTCGTCCGGGGTGATGCCCAGACGCTCCCGGGCCACCCGCCGCACGAACCCGACAGGCAGCAACCGATCATCACGGCAGGCCAGCACCCGGGTGGGCACATCGGGCCAGGCCTTCAACGGCGACGGTTCCCGCAGCCGGGCCTCGGACTGGTCCCGGCCCCGTTTCCACGCCTCGGCGGCCAGCTCCGGCGCAACGTCCTGATAGAACAGGTCGTCGTGCTGCTTTCGCTCTTCCCGATCCCAGCCGGTGTTCGCCCAGTAGTCGGCGGGCGCCTCCCCCGGTGCCGGGATCATCGGCGCGACCAGCACGATCAGCGTCACGGCCCCGGTCACCCGCTCGCTGACGAGCGGCGCGGTGAATCCGCCGAGCGACTGTCCGACAACGATCAGATCCGTACGGCCTCCGACGGCCGCGGCCACGGCGTCCGCGTAGTCGGCCAGGCCGGCCGTGTCGTCGTCACAGGGCAGATCCGGCGCCACGGTGTCGAACCGTCGCGCCCGCAGTTCGGCCTCGACGAGATGCCAGTACCAGCCGGCATCACCAGCGCCGTGAATCAGAACGAAAGTGGCCACGCTTTCTCCGTACCCTCAGCTCTGCTGGTAATTCACCGCCGCGAACCCGCACTGCTGGTGCAGGTGCAGGTAGTACGCACCCTCCCCGTCGTCGATGTCCGCGCCACCGATCAGACCCAGGTAGTCCATCGGCTGACCGCACCCGGGGCACTCCGGATGGTCCGCGTCCTGAATCCAGTCGGGCCGCCCACCCAGCGTCGACCCGCCCTCGCTCCAGGCGCTGCCCTGGTACGGGCTCGCCCGGACCGGACCCGCCACCGGCAGCAGTGCGGGCGGATCCTCTGGGCCGGCGTCCTTGGGCAGGTAGCCCGGCGGCGTGTTGCCGGCCCACCAGCTCGACCCGCCATCCGGGCTGACCTTGCTGAACAGCGTCGCGTAGCACGCACAGAAGTGACAGGTCTCGACAACAAGGCGCCCGGACCAGCCGGTGTGCGCCAGAGCAGCCCGCACCGCCGGATCAGCATCGACGTCGAGGTCGGCGGCCACCCACAGCGGCGACGTGCACCACGGGCAGGTCGCACCGGTCGGCTCCCCTGCCGACTCACGCAGCAGCCACTCGTAGGCGGTGTCCCCGCACAACTCCCGCCGCCTGCCGTCCGTGTCGACCGTCCAGCCGCCCTCGAGCGCGTAGGCGAGCGACCCGGCATGAAGCTCGTCGGCCCCGGGCGGCGGGGACGTGAACCAGCGGCGCAGGGCCTGCTCAGCGAGCGGATGTCCGCTGTGTGCCAGGACGAGCAGCAGGCGGTTGAGCCGCCCCTGCCCCTGCCCCTGCCCCTGCCCCTGCCCATCGTCAACCTGCTCGACGAGGCGCCGCACCGTCACGTCATCGGCGGCCCGGAACAGTTTCGCCGGCCACAGCAGATCGAGGTCGAGCATGAGGCCGTGATGAGGGGTGAGCTCACCCGGAGCAGCGTCCGCAATCTCCGCCAGCTCCTCCACCGCCACATCGTCATCGACGGCGGCCCGCCTGACCAACTCCTCAATCATGCGGCGGATGTTAGTTCCGCAGTCCGACAAAACTCGGCGCGAGTAAGGCTCCATGGCCAGAAGTCGCCAAGATCGCGGAGTGACCGGCGCCTGCCACTCGGCGGTACATCCCCACTCAGCTGGTCAGGGGTGCTGCGACGTCTATGCGGTTGGTCCAGATGCCGCCGGGCCAGTTCTTGGGGATTTGTCGCAGGGTTTCCGGGGTGTCGAAGCCTGCGGAATAGTCGCCTCCGTCGGCCACCAGGATGACTCTGGTGCCGGCTTCGGCCATGCGATTGGCGAAACGGTTCGGCCAGCCCCACAGCCAGCGGCCGTAACGGGCCGGCAGGTGCAGTTGGGTGTTGCGGCAGGCGTCGGGGACGTGGCCGGTCCAGCCTGTTGACTCGTACCGGAGCAGGCAGTTCTTCATCATTGCTTTTGATGTCGCCCGGACCTCGGGCAGCGCCGTGTGGAAAGCGGCGACTGCGGTGTCCTCGCCATAGACGGTCAGCTGCTGGTGAGGCCGTTCAGCGAGCAGTTCGGCCAGCGCCTCGCCGTCCGCGGAATTGTCATTCTTGAGGTGGATCAGCAGCTCGCGGCCGGCGAACGCGTCCAGAACCTCGGGGGCCGCCGGCATCAGGCCGACGCCCTTTCCGCGGAATGGATAGGTGGCGCCCCCGTCGGCCGTATAGCCGTAGCCGATGTCAAGTTTGCGCAGCTCGTTCATGGTGTGTTCGGCGACGGTTCCGGTCGTGTCGGTGCGGCATTCGAGCACGGCGTCATGGAAAACCGCGAGCTGGCCGTCGCGGGTCAGCTTCACGTCGAATTCGACCACGTCGGCGCCGGCGTCGAACGCGGCCCGCATCGAGTCGAGGGTGTTCTCCAGATAGGCGTGTTCCGGCGGCAGAATCACCTGCGCGGTGCACGTGTCAGCCTGCACCCGCGAGACGTCGAAGGTCTGCGCAAGGCCGCGATGCGCCAGCAGCAATGGCTCGTCATCGCTGGTCACCAGCGTCGAGTTGTTGCCGAGCCACAGTCCCGCGACGGCGACGAGCAGCACAACGAGCGGAATCCGCAGCCGCCTCACGACCTTCGACACCCCGGACATCCTGCCAGCCGGTCGCAATGCTTGCGCTTTCCGAGGCCATTGAGCGTACGCAGCGCCGCCGCGACGTGGTGTCGGTCGAATCTCAGGCGGCCCAGATCCGTCCGGTGGTGGCATAGCCCGCGTCGGCGCGGTCAACTACGAGGATCGTCTCGCCGGTGCGCAGGGTTCGCGGGGTCGGGAAGTCGACGCCGAGGATGGTGATCGGGTGGCCGGTCAGCTCGTCGCGCAGGCGCGGCACCCCGGTGAAGTCCACGTCAGCGCTTCCGACAACCAGTAGGCCGGCACGCGCCGCGATGTCGAACACCTCGTTGATCTGGAAACGGGTGGCTGTCACGGCTGCTCCCTCCGATAGAGCTCCAGGGCCGGTAATTCACTCGCGTACGCCTCGTCCTCGAGGTCACGCAGCACGCGCCACAGGTGTTCGCCGCTGCGCTGCTGTTGGACGTGAGTATGTTCGTGCGCGATGGTCGCCGCCAGGCTATCCGGATCCGCGAAGCTGGCCGGGCCGAAGCGAATCTGGGCTCCATTGCGTTCCGATGGCGTGTAGGCGCCCGCGTCCATGTAATCCAGGTACCGGATCTCCTCCGCGTCGGAGATGATGACGATATCGACGTCGCCAAGATCGATTCCCATTCGCTCGGCGGTCGCGTGAATGTTCTCCAGCGTCATCGGGGTGCCCGAGCCGTTCTCCAGCACGTCACGGTTGGTGCGCACCCGGCTCTTACTGAAGAACTGCCCGGCCTCGGAACGATTGACCGGTGCGGATCGGGCGACGCTTCCTGCCAATGTTCGCAGGTTGTTGAGGACCTCACCCAGGCGGTCAATCATAGTTTTCAAACGGCGGAGACTACCGAGCAGACCTCGGATGAAGTGTTGAATCTTGTTGGCCCACTTCAGGACGAGCGCGGATACCTGGCCCGCCACAACGGGCGTCGCGATGCCGAGCGTGATCCCTTCCATGGCAAGCCATTGCGGCAGGCGGACAGCCAGAGTCGCGATGAAGTTGGCGATCAGGTCGCGGACGATCTCGCGGACCAGACCAACCACCAGGCCCGCCCCCTCCACCGCCGACGCGATGCCACCCGTTGCCGCCGCGATGCCGTCGAGCACGGCGAGGTTCTCCGTGGCGTGGGCGCGGTACGCGTCGCCGGCCGCGCCTGACCAGCCTGCAGTCTGCGTACGAACGTGGTCTGCATGTTCCTGGTGCGCCGCCGCGGTGAGCGCGGCGACGTTCGCCCAGGTTGCGGCTTGCGCGGTGACATCGTCGGCGTCACCGGCCAGGTGGTCGAGAGCCTGCTGCAGGGGTCGGACATGTTCCATGAGCCAGGCGACGCCCCAGCTGGCCACGGTGCCGAGAGGGTCAACGGCCAGGGACAGCCCTTCGAGGGATACGCCGACGCCTCCGATGGCACTGTCCACCCAGTTCTGGCTGCGGATGCCCGCGGCGAGCTGCTGAGCGTCTTCGGCCAGGCCGATCCCGGCGACTTCCATCTGACGTACCCCCATCGCTCTCTCAGAGCGATGTACACCTATGCGGATCGGCGGGTTCGGCGGCGTCCGGGGTCAGTTGCCGGTGCCGAGGGAGGACATGAAGGGTGTTGGGTAGCGGTCGCCGTGGGCTGAGCCGGCCGGGATGGTTTTCTCGATGTCGGTGAGGTCGTCGGCGGTCAGCTGGACGTCCAGGGCGGGCAGGGCCTCGGTCAGGCGGGTGCGGGAGCGGGCTCCGACCAGCGGGACGATGTCGTCGCCCTGGGCGGCTACCCAGGCGATCGCCAGCTGGGCAACCGTGCAGCCTTTCGCTGAAGCGAGGTTGCGCAGGGCGTCGACGAGCGACAGGTTGTGTTCGACGTTGCCGGTGGCGAAGCGGGGACTGTGGTTGCGGGGGTCGTCGGCGCGGCCCGGGGTCCAGTTGCCGGAGATCAGGCCGCGGCTCAGGACGCCGTACGCGGTCAGGCCGATGCCCAGCTCGCGCAGGGTGGGCAGGATGTCGGTCTCGACGGCGCGGGAGATCAGGGAGTACTCGATCTGCAGGTCGGCGACGGGGTGGACCGCGTGGGCCCGGCGGATCGTCGCGGCGTTGACCTCGGAGAGGCCGACGTGGCGGACATATCCGGCGTCGATCATCTCCTTGATGGCGCCGACGGTGTCCTCGATCGGGACGTTCGGGTCGAGGCGGGCGGGGCGGTAGATGTCGATGTGGTCGACGCCGAGGCGGTTCAGCGAGTAGGCCAGGAAGTTCTTGACCGCTTCGGGACGGCCGTCGGTGCCGCCGAACTCGTGGCCCGGGCCGCGGAGCATGCCGAACTTGACGCTCAGCTGGTAGCTGTCACGGTTTCGGCCGCGGAGTGCTTCGGCGAGCAGCAGCTCGTTGTGGCCCATGCCGTAGAAGTCGCCGGTGTCGATCAGCGTGACACCCGCGTCGAGGGCGGCGTGCACGGTCTTGATGCTCTCGTCCCGGTCCGACGGGCCATACGTTCCGGACATCGCCATCGCGCCGAGGCCCAGAGCGGAGACGGCCGGGCCGGTATTTCCCAGAGTTCGTGTCTTCATGGCTCTCACCGTGCGCCGGATTTCCGGGGTACGGGAGAGGAGCGCTCATCGTGGGAGCGGCACTCCCTGGCTGCGCGTTCTCCCGCCGGGGCACGATGGGCTCATGCAGCGTGACCAGCTCGCCGATTTCCTGCGCCGCCGCCGTGAGGCGATCCGTCCGGCCGAGGTCGGCCTCGTCGACGGGCCACGCCGGCGCACGGCGGGGCTGCGCCGGGAAGAGGTGGCGCGGCTCGCCGGGATCTCGGTGGATTACGTGGTGCGGCTGGAGCAGGGGCGCAGCAGTCAGCCGTCGGCGCAGCTGCTCGGCGCGCTGGCGCGGGCGCTGCGGTTGTCGGACGACGAGCGGGCTCACCTGTTCCATCTGGCCGGGCATCAGGCGCCGCTCGGGGCCGGGACCGCGCGGCAGGCTCGGGCCGGGTTGCTGCGGATGCTGGATCTGCTCGGGGACACTCCGGCCCTCGTGATGTCCGACCTCGGTGAGGTGCTGGCGCAGAATCGGCCGGCCGAGCTGATGAACGGGGATCACACCAGGTTCACCGGGGATCGGCGCTACCTGGCGTACCGATGGTTCACCGAGCCGGACGCGCGCGCCGTGCTCTCGGAAGAGGACATGGAGCACCGCAGCCGCCAGATGGTGGCTGATCTGCGGGCGGTGGCCGGTCGCCGGGCCGGCGAGCCCGAGGTGGAACGCCTGGTCAAGCGGTTGCTGGCGGTCAGCGACGAGTTCCGCCGGTTGTGGGCCGATCACGAGGTGAAGGTGCGTCGCGCCGACCGCAAGTCGTTCCTGCATCCGCGGGTGGGCCGGTTGACGATGGACTGCGAGACGCTGGTGACGCCAGATCTGGGTCAGCTGTTGCTGGTGCTGACGCCGGCTGACGACGACACCCGGGAACGGCTGGCGTTGCTGCGGGTGGTGGGGGTCGAGGAGTTCTCGGTGTAGATCCGTACCGGCTGCCGGGCAGCGCCGTAAACGGTGTCGTGCTCGTGGTGCATGCCGATCTTCTCGGCTACCCGCTGGGACGGTTCGTTCGCGGAGTCGATGATCGCGATGAGCCGGTTCACGCCGAGGACTTGGCGAGCGTGGTCACGGCAGGCGGTGGCGGCTTCGGTGGCGTACCCGAGGCGTTGTCTGTCCGCGCGTACGTGATAGCCGATCTCGGTCTCGGTGACGCCGTCGACCTGCTGGGGGGTGAGGCCGCAGTCACCGAGGAACTCGCCGGTCTCGCGGGATCGAATCACCCAGAGGCCGAAGCCGGCGCGCTGATAGAGGTCCTGGTTCCAGGTGATCCAGTTCTCAGCCTCGTACCGGGATTTCGGGCGCGGGTAGTAACGCATGACCTCCGGGTCGCCGAGCAGGGCGGCGAGGTCGTCGAGATCACTTTCGGTCATTTCGGCGAACGTCAGCCTCAGGGTGCCGGTTGGGGTGTTCATGGTGTTCCCTCCCAGGTCGACCACCGAACGGTGGATTGCTTTCACGATCCCTCATCAACAAGATCGTCTATATAGTTCGCGCTCGATCACATCGGGATCGAGCCTGTAGACGTGAGGGTGAAGTGTCTCGGTTCACACGGGGGAAAGTACGCGGCCTTGCTGCCGCAACCAGCTTGATGATGGCGGTCACCATAGCCGCCGTACTGCCTGCCACCACGGCGCAGGCCGCGGCCACCCAGGTGCTGCGGATCTCCAGTCTCGACAACACCTCGGCGGTCACCGGTTATCCGACCGGCTGGCCGAGCGCCGACTCGGTTTTCCTGGGCAGCGCCTACGAGGGTTTCACCGCCCGTTCGTTCCTGTCCTGGGACGCGTCCGCGCTGCAGAACAAGCGGATCGAGTCGGCGACGGCCCACTTCCACAACCCGTACTCGACCTCGTGCGCAGCGACGCCGTGGGAGATCTGGACCACCGGAGCGTTCACGGCCGGCACGTCCTGGGACGTACAGCCGGCCTGGCAGCACCTGGAGACCACCGCCACCGCGACGAGCTGCTCGGACACCGCTGTCACGGCGGACGTGACGAGCTTCGTCAAACGCGCCGCCCAGGAGAAGGTCAGCACGCCGACGATGGGCCTGCGGGCGGTCGACGAGGCCGATTTCAGCCAGTACAAACAGTTCTGGTCGCGGTACTACACCGACGCGGCGAAGGCGCCGTACATCGACGTCACCTACAGCGTGGGTGTCAGCGTGACCGACCCGTCACTCGACGAGGGCTCGTCCTGCAGCACCGGCGCGAACCGCCCGGCCATCGACAATGTCACCCCAGGACTGAACGTCACTGTCGACGACCCTTCGGGTACGCCGGTTCGCGCCGACTTCGAACTGACGAAACTCGACGGCACGGCCCTGCTGACGGCCGCGTCGGCGAACCAGGCCTCCGGCACTGTCGCGTCGGTGACGGTACCGGCCGGGAAGCTCGCCGACGGCGGCTCCTACCGCTGGCGTACCCGGGGTGTCTCCGCCAACGGCCAGGGGCCGTGGACGTCGTGGTGTGAGTTCGCGGTGAACAAGGGCGTGGTCATCATCGACGCCGACGAGCTCAACGAACCGGTCCCGGACGAGCTGCGCGACGCGCTCGGCACCTACGACCAGCTGGCCGAGGGCAACCCGGAGGACTTCGGTTACCCGGACGTCGAAGGCGGCGCCATCGTCGTCGACGTGGTCACCGACGAGGCCGCGGAGAAGGCCGAGGCTCTCTCCAATGGAACCCTGCAGACCACACCGACCACCGGCGAGCCCGAGGAGAACAAGGCCGAGGAATCCGCGGTCGAGGGCCAGAGCAACGTGGCGGGCGTCGACATGGCGACAAACACCGTCGCACTGAGCCGCGCCGAGACCGAAGTTCTGCGCGAGCAGGTGCAGAACGCTGTCGACAACACTCCGGCGATCGCCGCGGCCGACGTGTGGAAGACCGACGTGGACCGCGAGACCGGACGGGTCGCGATCACGATGGGCGACGTGACCAGCCCGGCCGCGCAGGCCCTGGAGGACCTGTTCGGCGATCGAGTGGAGCTGATCACCGAGGCGAATCCGCAGGTCACCGCCCAGGTTGGCAGGCTCGCCGACAACCTGCCGTACTACGGTGGCGCGCGTGTCCGCACCGCCAACAGCCACTGCACGACCGCCTTCGCCTGGAACATCAGCACGACGCAGCAGGGCCTGCTCACCGCCGGGCACTGCTATCCCACAGGCGGCTACGTGTACACCAACCAGGGTCAGGCCATCGGCAGCATCGTGAACAACAACACGCGCGAGAACTACACCAACGGCACGGTGAAACTGCAGGGTCAGAGCGTGTACCGCGGTGACATGGCAGTGGTGCCGGCCACCAGCGGCACGGCGGCGCGGATCTACCGCGGCAACGCCAGCAGCACGACGAGCGCTCCGGTGAAGTCCATGTGGCACCGGCGGTCGCAGGCCGGCGACAAGTTCTGCACCGGCGGCTCGTTCTCCGGTGAGATCTGTGGCTGGACGGTCAAGTCAGCCGGCGGCAACGTGAAGTCCAGTGGCTACTGGACGCGCGGCATCGTGATGAGCAAGAACAAGACCGGCTGGTGTACGCGCGGAGGCGACTCCGGCGGCCCGGTCTACACCGTCAACTCGGACGGCAGTGTGGCGGCGAAGGGCATCAACGACGGTGGCGGCGGTGGCGGCAAGGACTACTACGCCGGCGCGCTCGACCAGTGCCACTCGTTCTTCACCGACATCTGGGACGCGTACTACGGGTTCCCGGGCAGGCTGAAGACGTCATGAGGATACGGCCGTACGGCGAACCGTTCGCCGTACGGCCGTGGCCGTCAGGACGCGCTACCGGCCCAGGTGTAGACGCGGGCGCCGGTGGTCAGCGCGGTCGCGAAGTTGTTGTTGACGGTTCGGGCCTCGGTGCTGCTCGGGTTGGGGTTGGTGCAGCTGACCGGGGCGCTGCTGCCGGACATCAGGTCGGTGCACAGGCCGGTACGCCGGTCGGGGAGGCCGAGCAGGTGGCCGAACTCGTGGGCGGCGATCCGCGGCTGGTAGTAGCCCTGGTTGACGGCCTGGCGGCCCATGTACCAGTAACCGTTGCCGAGTGACTGCGTGTAGGCGCGGGGCCAGCCGTTGTCGGCGTAGACGCGGATGTTGGGAGTACGCCCGGACGGGACGGGCTCGAGGCGTACGTTGGCGACGCTGTTGTTCCAGATCTGGGCGCCCTGGGCCACCACGGCCTTGAACTCCTGGGCCTGGCTGGCGTCGTAGTACAGGATTCGGGGCGCTGCGGTGGCGGGTGCGGCGGTGACCGCTTGGACGCCGGTGACAGCGAGCACGGCGAAGAGGGCCACCGCAAGTTTGCGGAGCAGCATGGCTTCCTCCGGGGATAGGGAACGGGTACCCCCGAGGCTGCCCTCATTCAGTGATGTACATCAATGACTGCAGGCATACTGAAACTCCCCTATCACCGGAAGTCGCACCTCGATCAGCCCGGCGCGACGCGGGACCGGCGCCGCTAGCGGGTGGTCTTGCCGGGGAACCGCTTGCCAATGGCGGGGCGGCGGCCGGCGCGCGGCGGACGCGCGGGTTCGCTCGGGGCCTGCGGGCCTCGGTAACCGCGGGCGTCTTCCGCGACCGCCTCGTCGGGGTCGTTCTCCAACTCCTGCCGGATGTGCTGGGGCGTGAGAGCGGAGGTGGCCATCGCGCGGCGGACGTCGGCGGAACGGTCGTCCAGCAGATCCCGCAGATCCGCCTCGTCCAGCTTCACCGCCCGGACCAGCGCGGCGCGGACGTCCGGCGACGAGTCCTGGGCCAGGGTGTGCCGCTGCTCGGCGGTGGTGTGCTTGTTGACGGCGACACCCTTGCGCACTCGCAGGGTGCGGTCGCGCATCAGAGCCGCGATGACGTCCGGATCGGTGCTGTGGCTGGCGAGCCGTTCCCGTACCTCGGGTGAGGCGTCCTCGATGAGGAGCGCCGCCAGGTGGGGTTCGAGATCCGGCATCTCGGCGAGCAGGCCGCGGAGTTCCTTGTCCGGAGCCTTCGCCATCACGCCGCGGATGCGGGAGTCACATGCCGGGTTGGCCGCGACAGCCCAGCGCACCCAGCGGTCCGCGTCGCCGACGAGGCGCAGCAGGTTTCCCTGGGAGGCCGAGGGGTTCCGTGCGACCGCTTCGCGAACGTCACGGTCGCGGTCCCGGGCGAGGGGCCGCAGCGCCTCAGCCGGAGCATCCGGGTGGGCCGCGACCGCCGCGCGGACCCGGGCCGACGGGTCGGAAGCCAGCTCGTAGAGCGCCTCGGGGGTGGTCGTCCGGTCCTGTGCAACGGAGACCCGCGCCTCGATATCGCCGTTCACGCGCTGAGTTCCCATGGGCGAATCCTCTCACGGCCGGCTCGGGCCACCTGCATTGCCGCTGGTTGCGTCGACTGCCACCGAGGAGCGGCGACCTCTGGCACCTCGATCGGGTCACCGGGCCCGCCCGGCGTCAGGCAGGGTCGTGTGACTCCCGTCGCCATGCTCGGGTGGGGCGGTTACGCGTACCCAAAAGGGGTGTCCTCTGTGGAATTGTTGGGGCATGGTGAAACTCGGTGTCAGCCTTCCCCAGTTCCAGCATTTCACTCCCGGCAAGGACGTTGTCGCCGCGGCACGGGCGATGGAGGAGATCGGCTTCGACAGCCTGTGGGTTTTCGAACGGGTGCTCGTGCCGGAGGACCAGAGCGGTTCCCATGGCCTGTACAACGTGCCGGACCTGGCCTGGCCGGAACGGTATCGCGGTGTCGCTGACGCGCTGGTGACATTGACGACGGCGGCTGCGGTGACGTCGCGGATCGAGCTCGGGACCGGGGTTCTGGTGGTGCCGTTGCACTTGCCGTTCCGGCTCGCGCGCGAATTGGCAACGCTGGATGCGGCAAGTGACGGGCGAGTCATCGCCGGCCTCGGCGCGGGCTGGTCGCCGGACGAGTTCGCGGCGGTCGGAGCCGTTCCGCTGACCGAGCGGGGCCGTGCGCTGGACGAGTTCCTGGATGTCGCGGCCGAGGTGTGGGGACCCAATCCGGTGAGTTTCAAATCCCGGAACTACGAGGTCTCGGTGGCCGATGTCGGGCCGAAGCCGGTACGGAAGATTCCGATTCTGCTCGGGGCCGGAAATGAGCGGGCTCTGCGACGGGTAGCCCGGCGCGCTGACGGCTGGGTGGCCAGCGGGGTGACGCCTTCACAGGTCAAGGATTCGCTGGCGGGATTGCGGGCGATGGCGCAGGAGTCCGGAAGGGACCCGGCTTCGATCAGTTGCACGGTGCAGATCGGGACCCTGGATCTGACGGAGTCGGTGGCCGTTCCGAGGCCTGCTTATGCGGGCAATGTGGCGCAGTTGGCGGAGGATGTGGCGGCTTTGGCAGAGGCCGGCGCGGACCACGTTTATGTCACGCTGCCGGCGGCGGTCGAGGACGTCGCGGAGCTGATCGACCGGGCGGCTGAGCTGCACGAGAGGGTGCGCGCAGCGGGCGCCTGAGCTGGGGTGCGGGCGGTGCGCTCGACGGCGCACCGCCCACCGGAGCTTCGGGAATCCGTGAGGCCTACGGCCTTTCCGTGCACGATGTCACTGAATCTCGCGGTGACGAATACCGATTCCTGGCGCCTTCAAGAGTGCTTCACCGGCTCTTCAGTGAGCGCATTGCCGACATCGGGAACAAACACGTTCTCTTTCGAATTAAAACGACACCAAATCCGTCTGCCCACATGCGAACCACAGGTAAAACAGGCGGAGCTACGCGCCCGGTGGACAGGCTGGTTTCCGAATCCGGCCGCAACCGAGGCGCGCTGCCGACGTCAGTCCTGGAAACCCTGAGGTGTCGATATGAGTCTTCGGAGCAGGCGCCGCAGGCCTAGGCCGGCTGCGGAGCAGCCTTCAGTACCTGCGGCCGAACCGCCTTCCGAGAAGGGCCGCCGCCTGCGCGGCGTCGCCGCATTCCTCGCATCCACCGTCGCGGTCGCTGTGGTCGGGGCAGTCTCGGCTCGGCTGGTGAACTCATATCAACCCGAGGGCCCGGCAGTGAAGGCCTCCATCGACTTCAATGTGTACGCGGCGGACGGCACTCAGCTGATCGTGCCGGGACTTGTTCACCGCGCCCAGATCCCGGCGGCCCCTGCTGCCGCTCGGCGGTGGGCACTTGCCCGTGGTGGTGCCGGAATGGTCTCGCATCTGGATGTGACGCTGGAGGGTAGACACAGCCCGTCGGTGGTCATCCGCCAGATCCGTGCGACGGTGAGCAGTCGCCAGCGACCGCTCTCCGGCACGCTTCTGACCATTCCCGGCGCGGAAGGCAGTGCCGACTCGGTCAATCTTGCATTCGACCTCGGCGAAGCCGTACCGGTCGCGAGACGGGCTGGTCCAGGGGCGGGTCCACATGAGCCGTATTTCGCCGGCCGCTACATCACCCTCGGGCCCGGCGAGCAGGTCGTTCTGAAGGTTGAAGTGTGGCCGGGAGCGAATCTGTGCACCTGGCGACTGGATCTGGATGTGGTGGCCGGCAGCGCTTCGCAGACGATCAGTCTTCCCGGTGACGGCCAGTCGTTTCGCACTACGCCGGAGAGACCGAATTACCAGGCGGAGTACGAATTCCAGCCGATTGACCAGGCTTGGGTCACCACCGGTGACTAGCGACGTGTGCCGAACGGAGGGGTACGACGAGCTGTGCCGACAATAGCGCCGGCTGATTCAACCGGTGAAGGCCGGCGGCCGAAACGGCGTCTCCTTGTAGCGGCGGTCCTCATTGTCACGGGAGCCGCGAGTTTCGCGGCAAGTTACGGTGGCTGGCCATCGACGGTTACCACCTCGCAATGGCAGTCACCGGCCAGCGAGGCAAGCTTGACGGCGGACCAGATGATCTCGGTCACCGGCGAGTATTTCGACCCGCCCAGTACAGGGGAAACCGTAGACGACACGATGGCCTTCGAGGCAGGGAAGGTACCTCGGAGTGTTGATGCGCCCCGCGACTGCTCGGCATTACGTCAATCATTGCGCGCTCAGGGCGGATACGATTCCGGCCTCTCTTACATTCAGGTTGAGATCACCGCGAAAGCACCTGTCGATATTCAGGTAAAGACGTTACGGCCGCGCTTGTTGTCCGAGCGGGCACCCACGCACGTCGTGCCGATCAGCTGCATCCCCAAGCCGGGTAAGGAAGAATCCCCGCTGCCGGAAAGTGCTTTCATCGTCCTCACCGACGAACCTCGGCCCACCGACATTCCTCTGGATTGGCTGCAGCGCACTCCGACATCCGGTGGCGAGTTCCGGCTTTCCCGGGGCGGCAGCATCCGTCTGCAGCCCGGAGAAGAAGCCGCGATCAGGATCACGGCTACGCAGGGCCACAGTGACCTGGACTGGGAGCTGCTTGTCGGTCTGATGGTCAACGGCGTCCGGAGAGAAATCCCGGTCCGGCACGGAGGCGAACCCTTTCACTATGCTCCGAGCAGCGCCGAAGCAGGCTTCCTATGGCACGAGGCCCATCCCGGCCTCGGTTTGGCGCCAGATCATCTGGGCTTCTTCACCGAGCCGGCGAACTGATCAACGGTCCTGCCGGAATCGGTCAGTTCCGCGCGTGCCAAGCCCTGGTCAGAGCGCGAACAGTAGGGCTGCGCTGATCAGCACCGTCACCGCCGTGGCGAAGTGGATGCCGAACGCTACCGCCTTGGTGCCGCCGTGGCGTAGGACGATCAGGGTGTCGCCGAACGGGGCGATGGCGACCACCAGCATGAACCACGCCTCGGCCGGCGCGCCGGCCGAGGCGAGCAGGGCCAGGCCGACCAGGCCGTAGGTGAGGTCGCGCACGCCTTTGACCGTGAGATACGCGCTCGCTGTGGCCGGCACGCCGTAGCCCGCCGCTGCCGCTTCCGGCACCAGCAAGAACCTGGCTCCGATGAAAATGATGAAGAGGTTGAGCACGATGGCGAGCCCGTAGGCGACAACAGTGATCATGACAAATTCCTTTTCTAGCGCCGCTAGGATTTCATTCGACGCTAGCACGCGTTGGCCACGAGGGCTAGCGGCGCTAGGATTGCTGTCATGTCTATTCGAGAGCGCCGGGAGCGCGAGCGGCTGGACCGGGAGCGGTTGATCGTTGAGGCCGCCCGGGAGTTCGCCGAGGCCGAAGGCTGGGACGCCGTCACGACGCGCCGGCTTGCCGAGCGGATCGAGTACAGCCAGCCGGTTCTCTACAGCCACTTCAAGGGCAAGGACGCCATCATGGCCGCCGTGGCGCTCGACGGCTTCGCCGAGCTGGCCGCCGCTCTGCGCGCCGCGCGCACCGGCGCCCCCGATGCGCACACCGCACTGGCCGCCGTCGCCGCCGCGTACGCGCACTTCGCGGAGGCACGGCCGGTGCTGTACGAAACGATGTTCACCCGGGCCGTCGATGTGGTGTTCGCCAGCCTGGAGACGCCGGCCCCGCTGCAGGAGGGGTTCGGCGAGGTACGCGCGGCCGTGCGAGCAGTGGTCGGCGACGAGGAGATCGACGCGCAGACCGAGGTGTTCTGGGCAAGCCTGCACGGGCTGATGACACTGATGCGCGGCGGCCGGCTGCGCCGCGAGGACCACGAGCGGCGGCTTGGAGTACTGGTGGACGGCTTCGCGAAAAACTAGATGGCTCGGTCGCGGCCCGACCAATAGGGATCACGGAGCAGACGCTTGTACAGCTTCCCGTTCGGGTCGCGTGGGAGCCTCTCCACGTAATCCACGGTCCGTGGGATCTTGAAACGGGCCAGTCTGGTCGTCAGGAAATCCAGCAACGAAGCTGTCAGCTCCGGGCCGGCCACCACCCCGTCGGCCGGCTCGACGACGGCCTTGATCTCCTCACCCCACTCCTCGTGCGGGATGCCGAACACCGCCACGTCGGCCACCGACGGATGGCCGCTCAGTTCGTTCTCGATCTCGGCCGGGTAGACGTTCACGCCACCGGTGATGATCACGTCGCTGGCCCGGTCGCAGAGGAACAGGTATCCGTCGGCGTCCAGGTAGCCGATGTCACCAACCGTGAACATGCGGTCCCGCCACGACGCCCGGGTTTTCTCGGCGTCACCGTGATATTCGAACGTGGCGTCACCCATCTGCAGGTAGACCCGCCCGGGCGACAGCTCCGGCGCATCCTTGCCGTCGTCGTCGAGCACCCGCACCCGCGAACCGGGCCACGCCTGTCCCACCGAACCCGGCCGCGCCAGCCACTCCTGCGCAGTGATCAGAGTGCCGCCGCCCTCCGAGGCCGCGTAGTACTCGATCACCACCGGCCCCCACCAGTCCAGCATCGCCTGTTTGACCGGCTGCGGGCAGGGCGCGGCGCCGTGGATCATCGCGCGCATGGAGGAGATGTCGAAGCGCCCGCGATCAGAAACGGTCAGCAGCCTGCGGAACTGGGTCGGCACCATGTGGCTGTGAGTGACTCGATGACGGTCCACCAAATGTAGGAAATCAACGGAATCCCAGTGATCCATCACCACGACCTGGTGCCCCATCTGCACCGAGATGACAGCGAAGTTCATCACTGCCGTGTGGTACAGCGGCGAGCAGCACAGATGCACGTGATCATCGAACGGGCGCAGGCCGAACAGGCCGAAGAACCAGAGTGACACCGGCGGCACATCGTCCGGGTCCAGCCCGAGCAGCGGGCGGCGGACACCTTTCGGCCGGCCGGACGTACCGGACGTATAGACCATGAGCGCTCCGAGCGTACGCGGCTCTGGTCTGCCGGATCCCCCCGCGCCGAGGGCGAGCGAAGGCAGAAAGCCCGGAATGTCGCCGACCGCGAAGCGGGAGGTGGGCGGAAGGTCCGCTTCGTCCGCTGCGGCGAGCGCGGCGTCCGCGAAGCGTGCGTCGGCGACGAACGCCTTCGCTCCGCTGTCGCGGAGGATGTATGCCAGCTCGGGCGCGGTGAGATGCCAATTCAGGGGTACGACGTGAAGCCCGATCTGCACCGCCGCGAAATACATGATCAGGATGTCGGCGCCGTTGGGCATCAGCAGCGCGATGGTGTCGTCAGCACCGAGCCCGGCCGCGCGCAGGCCGCGGCCGATCCGGTCCGCCTCGGCGGCGAGATCACCGTAGGTGAGGGTCCGGCCGCCCGGCTCCACGATCGCCTCACGCTGCGGGGACTCACGCGCAACGGTCCACATCCCGATCCCGTTCATGCCGAGACTCTATAACTCGTTTCAAGTCTTTGAAAGCAGCCCGGCTACATGCTTGCCGGTCAAAGTTATAACGTGTTTCACTCTTGGCGTGGAAGCGCCGATGACGATCGCCTTCGATTACACCCGCTCGCTCGGGCCAGTTCTGGGCCGGTTCATGACAGGGCTGCGGGACGGGCGCGTGCTCGGCGGCCGCACCTCGGACGGCCGCGTGCACGTGCCGCCGCTCGAGTTCGACCCGCTCACCCACGAACCGGTCACCGACCTCGTCGAAGTCTCCCCCACCGGCACGGTGATCAGCTGGACGTGGGTCGACCAGCCGATCGAGGGCCAGCCGCTGAGCAGGCCGTTCGCGTGGGCGCTGATCCGGCTCGACGGCGCGGACACCGCGCTGTTGCACGCGGTCGACATTCAAGATCAAGATCAAATTCGGACAGGCCTTCGGGTACGCGCGAAGTGGTCACCCTCCCGGACCGGGCACATCAACGACATAGCGTGTTTCGAGCCGGGCACGGAGTCGACGGCCATCCCGGGCGAGGTATCAGAAACGTCGCCCGGACCACCCGTCGAGATCATGACCACCCCGATCCGGCTGCACTACCTTCACACCACCTCCGACGAGGAGGACCGTTACCTACGGGCTCTCGCCGACGGCCGCTTGATCGGCCAGCGGTGCCCGGCCTGCCGCAAGGTCTACGTCCCCCCGCGGGTCTGCCCGGCCGACGGAGTGGCGCCCGGTGAGATCGTCGACGTCGCCGACCGCGGAACCGTCACCACGTTCTGCGTGGTCAACGTGCCGTTCGCAGGCCAGCGCCTCGACCCGCCGTACGTCGTGGCGCAGGTGCTTCTGGACGGCGCCGACATTCCCATCCCGCACCTGGTGCTCGGCCTGGACGCCGGCGACGTGCGGATGGGTATGCGGGTCGCCGCGGTCTGGCGCGACCGCTCCGACTGGTCGGTCACGCCGGAGAACATCGCCCACTTCGAGCCGACCGGCGAACCGGACGCGGCTTACGAGTCCTATGCGGAGCACTTATGAGCGAGGTTGCGGTGATCGGGTTTGCCCGCTCGGACTCGTCGATCACCACGAGTGGGGTGGAGACCCTGGTTCCGGTCTTCGAGCAGGCCCTGGCGCAGGCCGGGCTCGGGCGGCAGGAGATCGACTTCTGGTGTTCCGGGTCGTCGGACTACCTGGCCGGGCGGGCGTTCTCGTTCGTCAACGCGGTCGACGCGATCGGCGCGGTGCCACCGATCAGCGAATCGCACGTGGAGATGGACGCGGCGTGGGCGCTCTACGAGGCGTACCTCAAGATTCTGGCCGGCGAGGCGGAGACCGCGCTGGTGTACGGGTTCGGCAAGGCCGGCGCCGGCGACCTGAGCCGGGTTCTCGCGCTGCAGCTGGACCCCTATACCGTCGCGCCGCTGTGGCCGGATTCGATCAGTGTGGCGGCGTTGCAGGCGCGGCTCGCGCTGGAGGCCGGCCTCTTCAGCGAGCGGGACATGGCCGCCGTCGCGGCGCGGGATTCCGGGGCGGGGGTCGAGGAGTTGCTCGGTCGGGCGTACCTCAGAAATCCGCTGCGTGCGCACGACGTGGCGCGGGTGAAAGACGGTGCCGCGGCGGTGGTGCTCGCCGTCGGCGAGCGAGCCCGCCGACGCCGCGCTGACCGAAGCCGGCCGCGGCCCGCGTGGATCACCGGGATCGCGCACCGCATCGACCCGCAGGGTTTGGGCGAGCGGGATCTGACCGCGGTTCCGTCGGCGGCGCTCGCGGCGGCCGATGCCGGGCTTGACGGAGAGGTGGACGTGGTCGCGCTGCACGCACCGTTCACGCATCAGGAGTTGCTGCTGCGGGCAGCGCTTCCCACCGGGCGACAAGTCCGGATACTTCGGGACGACGGCCAGGCGATGTTCTCCGCCGGGCTCTCCCGGATCGGGGCTGCGGCCGAGGAAATCATGTCGGGGCGGGCGGAGACGGCAGCCGCGCACGCGACCAGCGGACCAGCCCTTCAACAGAACCTGATCTGCGTGCTCGCGGCAGCGGAGACCGCCGCAGAGGCGGCGTCGAAGACCGCGGCCGAGACCGCAGCAGAGATGGCGGCGGAACGATGAGGCGCGCGGCCGTGCTCGGCACGGGGCAGACTCATCACCGCACCCGGCGGATCGATGTCTCGATGGCCGGGCTCTGCCGCGAGGCCATCGACCGCG
The DNA here is from genome assembly GCF_050955685.1 of Actinoplanes sp. CA-015351. Classification (NCBI taxonomy): domain Bacteria; kingdom Bacillati; phylum Actinomycetota; class Actinomycetes; order Micromonosporales; family Micromonosporaceae; genus Actinoplanes; species Actinoplanes sp. CA-015351. The sequence continues at coordinate 2,262,246 of NZ_CP192102.1, read as the reverse complement.
CCCTGACCGATTCCGGCACCGACTGGTCGCAGATCGACGCGGTCGTGCTCGGTAAAGCGCCGGACCTCTTCGAAGGCGTCATGATGCCGGAGCTCTTCCTGGCCGGCGCGATCGGCGCGGCCGGAAAGCCGCTACTGCGCGTGCACACCGCGGGCTCGGTCGGCGGCGCCACCGCGATCGTGGCGACCAGCCTGATCCGGGCCGGTGTGCATCGGCGGGTGCTCGCGGTGGCCTTCGAGAAGCAGTCCGAGTCGAACGCCATGTGGGCGCTGTCGATCCAGCCGCCGTTCACCGCGCCGATCGGGGCGGGCGCCGGCGGGTACTTCGCGCCGCACATCCGGTCATATATCCGCAGATTCGAGGCTCCGGACCACATCGGCGCCCTGGTCGCGGTCAAGGATCGGCAGAACGGAGCGCTCAACCCGTTCGCCCACCTGCGGCAGCCGGAGATCACCCTGGAGTCGGTACGGGAATCCCGCATGCTCTGGGACCCGATCCGTTATGACGAGACATGTCCGTCGTCGGACGGCGCCTGTGCCGTGGTGATCGGCGACGAAGCGGCAGCCGGCCGCAGCGACAACCAGGTCGCGTGGATCAAAGCCACCGCCATGCGCACCGAGCCGACCTTCTACTCCGGAAAAGACCACGTCAACCCGCGTGCCGGGGTCGAGGCCGCGAACGCGCTGTGGACCGCCGCCGGGATCAAGGACCCGCTCGACGAGATCGACGTCGCCGAGATCTACGTGCCGTTCTCCTGGTTCGAGCCGATGTGGCTGGAGAACCTGGGCTTCGTCGGCCCTGGCCAGGGCTGGAAACTCACCGAGTCCGGCGAGACCCGGATCGGCGGGCGGCTTCCCGTCAACCCGTCCGGCGGTGTCCTCTGCTCCAACCCGATCGGCGCGTCCGGGCTGCTCCGATTTGCCGAATCCGCCATGCAGGTGATGGGCCGGGCGGGCGAACACCAGGTGGCCGGCGCCGCGACGGCGCTCGGTCACGCGTACGGGGGCGGATCTCAGTTCTTCTCCATGTGGGTCGTCGGTCAGCAACCCTGAAGGGGCCAACCGTGAACATCACTCGCCGTAACGTGCTGCGGATCGGCGCGCTCGCCGCCGCCGGGACGCTGCCCGCGCTCCCCGCGCTGCGAGGCAAGACCGCGCTGATCATCGGCAGCGGTTTCGGCGGAGCCGTCGCCGCGTACCGTCTCGCCCAGGCCGGGATGACCGTGACCGTTCTTGAACGCGGTCGGCGATGGACCGTGAACGCCGCCGGCACCACGTTCTGCACGATCGGCAATCCGGACTGGCGATGCGCGTGGTTCGGCGACCGCCCGCCGCTCGGCCTGGACACCAGCAAGGTCATCGAGCGCCGGGCCGGACTGATCCAGAAGCACGTCGGCGACGGGATCCAGGTGATGTGCGGCGCGGGCGTCGGCGGCGGCTCCCTGGTCATCGGCATGTTCCTGCCGCAGCCGCGCCGCGCCGACTGGGAGCGGGTCTACCCCGCCGAGCTGGCGTACTCCGACTTCGAGGCCACCTATTGGCCGCGCGCGCGACAGAGCCTGGGCGCCGCGACGATCCCGAGCGACATTCAAAACCATCCTTCGTACGCGGGAGCAAGAAGCTGGCTGCAGTACGTGGCGGAGTTCGGCCGCGCCGCGTCGCCGGTGCCGTTCGGGGTGAACTGGGACGTCGTGCGCGACGAGCTGGCCGGCCGGGTGGTCACGTGCCACACGATCGGCGAGGGCCCGTTCGGCAGCAACTCCGGCGCCAAGAACAGCGTGGACCACAACTATCTGAAGTGGGCGGAGGAGACCGGCAACGTCACGGTGCTGCCGTTGCACGAGGTCACCGAGGTTCGCGAGGTGTCCGGTTCTGATCGCTTCGAGGTGGCCGCCCGGCAGATCGACGAAACCGGATCGGTGCTCGCGTCGAAGACGTTCGTCAGCGACTACCTGTTCCTCGCGGCCGGCTCGCTGAACACCACGTCGCTGCTGCTCACGTCGAAGGCGCGCGGCAGGCTGCCGAAGCTCACCAGCGCCGAGGTCGGCAAGGGCTGGGGCAACAACGGCGACTTCCTGGTCGCCCGGCTGAACCTGCGCAAGACCGTCGGCAGCGCACAGGGCGGTCCCGGCAACGTCCGCTTCTACGACGACTCGAACCCGTACGCACCGGCCGCGATGGCGTGGGAAGCCGCGCCGATCCCATCCTGGCTGCCCAGCACCACGGCCCACCTGATCACCAGCCTGGCGAGCGAGCGCGGCGAGATCCGTTACGACGCGGCCACCGGCGCCGGGAAGGTGTACTGGCCGTACGCGGAGATGGAGACGTCCGCCGACAAGGCCGGCCGGGACCTGGCGACCCGGCTGTGGTGGGCCACCGAGGGCAGCAAGGGCTCGCTGCTCACCGGCCTGCCGTCGTACGACCGCAACACCGGCATGGGGCTGGGCTCGCGCAACACGTACCACCCGCTGGGCGGCCTGGTGATGGGCAAGGCCACCGACTTCGGCGGCAAGGTCAACGGGTACCCGAACCTGTACTGCGTCGACGGCGCCCTGCTGCCGGGATCAGCGGCCCTGGCGAACCCGGCGCTGACCATCACCGCCAACGCGGAACGGTGCATGGATCAGTTCCTGACGGCACACGCCTGACCATTTCTGCAACAAACCAGCAGCGAGCGAGCCTCCAACGCCCTGTGCAGACGGTCACCATCACGGCCGGGAACAACGGTTCTGCCGGTGCTCTCAAGACTCTTTCCGCGTACCACAGTGAAGTGCCGATCTTGAATTTCGCCGCGCAGAGCGACGACCCGGCGAACCGTGGGCTCGCGGTGAACGGCAACTACTGGCGGGTGTACGGCGTCGTGGTCGAGCGGGCCGGCGACAACGGGATCTTCCTCGGTGGCAGCAACAACGTCCTGGAACGGACGATCACGCGGTTCAACAGGGACACCGGTCTGCAGCTGTCCCGGATTCTGTCGACCACGCCGAACAGCCAGTGGCCGGCGAACAACCTGGTCCGGAGCGCCGAGTCGCACGACAACGCCGACTCGGACGGTGAGGACGCGGACAGCACGAACCAGGTCTGGTCCGGGTCGAACGGGTCCCGGTGCTCGGCGTACACGGGAGTGCTGGCCTGGTCGTACGCCTCGAACGGCGCCCTCGTCGTGACGATCGGCGGGGTACGGGTGACCCTGCAGGAACCGTGCGCCGCCTGCCTGAAGTCAAGGGCCCGTTCCGACAGGGGCAGGCGGCCGTTCGCCTCGTCCCATTCGCGCCTCCTCTACATAGGATCGAAACATCCATGATCGGCGATTCGGGGGGTTCGATTTGGGCACGCTCATGAAACGCGTCGCTGCCGGGCTGGTTCTGCCGGCGGCGCTCGTCGCGACCGGCATCACGGCACCGGCCGCGCACGCGGCGGTCGACGGCACCGACGTCGAGTCCCGCAAACAGGCCGCCGCGGCGGCGGGGGCCACCCCGCGCAGTGCGAAGACACCGCAGAGCTCGACGGTGAACCTGATCGTCGGCGGGTCCGCGAGCGCCTCGTCACTCGGCTTCGCCTCGAACGGCAACGCGGCGCTCGACCGCCTCGGTGTCCGCATCGTCTCGGTGCCGCGCGCCGAGGCCGGCCAGGCCGCGGCAAAGCTGCGAGCGACGGCAGGCGTCACCTACGTCGAGGAAGACGCGGTCGTCACGGCTGACCGGGTCACGCCGAACGACCCGCTGTACTCGGAGCAGATCGAGCTTCCGCAGATCACCGTGCCGGACGCGTGGAGCACCACCACCGGCTCCGGCCTGACCGTCGCGGTGGTCGACACCGGCGTGACCTCGTTCAACGACATCACCGGCCGGGTGCTGCCCGGCTACGACTTCGTCAACAGGGACACGAACGCGGCCGACGACAACGGCCACGGCACCGCGGTGGCCTCGCTCATCGCGGCGCAGGGCAACAACGGGAAGGGCATCGCCGGCGTCTGCTGGTCCTGCAAGATCCTTCCGATCAAGGTGCTGGACAGCGCGGGCTCCGGGTACCAGAGCACTGTTGCGTCGGGCATCATCTACGCGGCCGACAAGGGTGCGAAGATCATCAACGCTTCGCTCGGTGGCACCGCCAACGTCGCCGCCCTGCGCGACGCGGTGGCGTACGCACAGCGCAAGGGCTCACTGGTGATCGCGTCGGCCGGTAACGACGCGGTCGGCACGCTGCACTACCCGGCGGCGTACCCCGGCGTGATCGGCGTCGGCGGCACCGATACGGACAGCGACTGGTACCTCTACGTCGACATCATCAACGGCTACTACTTCGGGTCCAACTACGGCCCGAGCTGGGTCGACGTGGCCGCGCCCTGGTGCACGACCGCCGCCAACCTGGACGGGTTCAACACGGCGTCGACCGCCGACGACTACGCGGAGTTCTGCGGCACCTCGGCATCATCGCCGCTGGTCGCCGGAGTGGTCGCGTTGCTGAAGTCGAAGGCGCCGAAGGCCGGCAACACGGCCCTCGTGAACGCACTGACCCGTACCGCCCGGCCGACGGAAATCACCGGGTTCTCCCAATACGGCGAGATCCGCGCCGCACGGGCAGTGACCAGTATCGACACGACCGCGCCGCGGATCACCGGGACGAACCCGGGTAACAACAAGCGGTTCCGGGGCGCCGTTCAGGTGACCGCGACCGGGGTGTCGGACAGTGGTGGCTCCGGGCTGTCGCACGCGATCCTGTATGCCAACGGCAAGCAGGTCGGCCGGGACAACACGGCGCCGTACTCGCTGCGATACAACAGCGGCAAGTACAGCGGCAACGTCAACCTGCAGTGGCGGGTGTTCGACAAGGCCGGCAACTACGGCGCCTACAACCGCCGGGTGATCGCCGACAACAAGGCGCCCACCGTGAAGATCACGAGTGCCCCGAAGAACGGCAAGAAGGTCAAGGGCACGGTGACCGTCAAGGTGGCCGCCAGCGACGCGAGCGGCATCGCCCGGGTCGAGCTCTACATCAACGGCAAGCTGGTCAAGAAGGACGCGTCCAAGCCGTACACCTTCAAGATCAAGGTCAGTAAGTACGGAAAGAAACTCAAGATCAAGATTCGGGCGGTCGACAAGGTGGGCAACACCAGGACGACCGCGACGCGTACCTGGAAGCGCTGATTTCGTAGTAGTGGAAAGGCCCGCCCTCCAGGGGGCGGGCCTTTCTCATGTCAGGGCTGCCAGATGGTCGGCGACCGGACCCAGGGTCAGCAGGCCGCTGGCCGCGCCGGCCCACTCCCCCGCCGCCGGGGTGAGTGCTTCTCGCGCTCTGCGCATCGCCGGTTTGTCACCGGCGGCGATCGCTCCTCAGGCGAAGCGAACGTCAGCAGCACCGGATCGTCGAGTTTCCGCGCGATTGGTGACGGCGAGGTTCCCCAGCAGCCCGACCGCGGATTCGAGGCGTACCCGCGAGCGTCCAGGTCCGGCACCGCGTCGGCGGCGCGGCCGCGGTCGAAGCGGGCCTGTGCGCGGCGTTCGACGGCCTGCAGCCAGAGTTCGGCCAGGCGCGAGCGGTCCGCCCTCGGCCAGGCCAGGCCGGGGAAATCCGCGTACGCCGGGCCCCGCCACCAGGCCAGTGCCTCGTCGAGGATGGCGAGCGCCGCGGACGGCTCGGCCGGGCCGGCGTCGGCCACCGCCTGCTCGAAACGCAGGCGTCCACGTCGGCGGGGGCGGCTTTCAGTGCGTACCCAAGGCCCTCGGTGACCAGCAACGTAGCCGGCGCCCGCGCTGGGCGGCCGGGCTCGATGGCACGGCGAAGCGCCGCGACGAAGGTGCGGACCGCGGCGATGGCGCCGTCCGGCGGCGAGACCCAGAGATCGTCGACAAGATCATTGATGGGTACGACCCGGCGGCGGGCCACCAGGAGCCGAGCCAGCACGGTGCGGTGCATCGGACCCTTGAGCGATATCGGCCGGCGCTGTCCGTCCTCGGCGATCACCGGCCCGAGAACGCCGAAAGTGATCAGCCCGTCGTGCACCAGGGCCACGCTATCTCAGCGATAGTTGACCGGCAGGTGCTTGATGCCGTTGATCCAGCCGGAGCGCAGGCGTGAGGCCTGACCGGCGAGGGTCATCCCGGGCATCTGGTCGGCGATCGCGTTGAAGATCAGGTCGATTTCCAGCCTGGCGAGGTTGGCGCCCAGGCAGAAGTGCGCGCCGCTGCCGCCGAATCCCAGGTGCGGGTTGGGGCTGCGGGTGATGTCGAAGCGGTGCGGGTCGGTGAAGACCTCGTCGTCGTAGTTGGCCGAGCCGTAAAACATGGCAACCCGCTGACCTGCCCGGATGGGCTGGCCGTTGAGTACCGTGTCGACTTTCGCGGTGCGCTGGAAGGCGTTGATCGGGCTACCCCAGCGGACCACCTCGTCAACGGCTGTCCGCGGGCGGGTTGACCGATAGAGATCCCACTGCTCCGGGTGCTCCATGAACGCGAGCATGCCGTGCGAGATCGCGTTGCGGGTGGTCTCGTTGCCCGCCACCGCGAGCATCAGCACGAAGAATCCGAACTCGTCGGTGGACAGGTGGGTGCCGTCGATCTCGGCTTTCACCAGGGTGGTGACGATGTCGTCGCGGGGACAGGTCTGGCGGTCCTCGGCCATCGTCATGGCGTAGGAGAGCAGAGACATCGCCGGCTCGATCGGGTCGCTGCCGTCGCTGAACTCCGGGTCATCCTGGCCGATCATGGCGTTGGACCAGTTGAAGACGTCGTGCCGGTCTTCCTGAGGCACGCCGAGCAGCTCGGCGATCGCCTGAAGGGGCAGCTCACAGGCGATCTCGTTGACGAAGTCGCCGGACTCGCCGGCGGACGCCACGATCTGCGAGGCCCGCTCCTGAAGTGCGTTGCGCAGGCTGTTGACGGCCCGTGGCGTAAAACCCCGCGAGACGATCGACCGGTGCTGGGTGTGCTGCGGCGGATCCATGTTGAGCAGGATGTATCGCTGCATCTCCAGACGGTCCGGGGTCATGTCCGCTCCGAACCGGACGATCGCCGTCTTCTCCCAGCTCGAGTACGTGTCGGAATCGCGGGACACGGTCATCACGTCAGCATGCCGGGTCACCGCCCAGTAACCGTCGTCGTCGAACCCGGCGCTGCCTCGTTCCTGCGGCACCCAGCAGACCGGCGCGTGCGTGCGGGCCTCGGCGAACTCGGCCTGCGGGATGCCGTGAACGTAGATGTCCGGATCGGTGAAGTCGATACGGGTACGCGGCTCGGCCACGGCTCCTCCAGCACTACAGCAACAGGTTCTACCGATTCAAACACGTAACTCATCGAGGATGGTAGGTTCAGGACGAGAACACGTTCTAGAAGGAGCATTGACGTGGGCGTACCGGTGATCGTCGATGCCGTTCGCACGCCGATCGGCCGCAGGGGTGGATGGCTGTCGGACCTGCACGCCGCCGCGCTCCTGGGTGCCGCGCAGAAAGCGCTTCTGGAGAGAAACCCGGTCGATGTGGAGCAGGCCATCGGCGGCTGCGTCACCCAGGGCGGCGAGCAGTCCAGCAACATCACCCGCACCGCCTGGCTGCACGCCGGCCTCCCCCACGAGACCGGCTGCACCACGATCGACGCCCAGTGCGGCTCCGCCCAGCAGGCCAGCCATCTGATCGCCGCCCTGATCGCGGCCGACGCGATCAGCACCGGCATGGCCTGCGGCGTCGAGTCGATGAGCCGGGTCCCGCTGCGCGCCAACCTCGGCGAAGCGGGCCTGCCCCGGCCGGAGAGCTGGGACATCGACCTGCCGAATCAGTTCGTGGCGGCCGAGCGGATCGCGGTCCGCAGGGGTTTGAGCCGGGACTCCCTCGACCGGTTCGGTGTCCGCTCGCAGGCGAACGCGGCTCGCGCCTGGGATGAGGGCCGCTTCGACCGTGAGGTGATCCCGGTGGCCGGTGCGACCAGGGATCAGGGACTGCGGGAGACCACGCTCGACGGGCTGAGAAACCTCAAACCCGTCCTCCCCGACGGCCTGCACACCGCCGGCACCAGTTCGCAGATCTCCGACGGCGCCGCCGCCGTGCTGCTCATGGACGCCGGCCGCGCCCGCGAGCTGGGCCTGAGGCCGCGCGCCCGGATCGTCGCGCAGTGCCTGGTCGGCGCGGAACCGTACTACCACCTGGACGGGCCGATCAGCGCCACCGAGCGGGTCCTGTCCAGAGCCGGCATGAAGATCGACGACGTCGACCTGTTCGAGGTGAACGAGGCGTTCGCCAGCGTGGTGCTCTCCTGGCTCGCGGTGCACCGCGCGGACGAATCCCGGGTCAACGTCAACGGCGGCGCGATCGCGCTCGGCCACCCGGTCGGCAGCACCGGGGCCCGGCTGATCACCACCGCCCTGCACGAGCTGGAACGTTCGAGCGGCAGCACCGCATTGATCACGATGTGTGCCGGCGGCGCGATGTCCACAGCGAGCATTCTCGAGCGGCTGTGAGGAGAGATCGATGTTTCTGCTGAAGAACCTGGTAGCCGCCGTGGTGGCGGCCGTCGTGCTCGCGGCGATCGGCGTGACCGCGGTGGTCTCCGCGCTCAACCCGACGGCGGGTGAGGTCGCCGCGAACACGCCCGGCACCGAACCGCAGGTCCCGCCGGCGTTTTACGGCTCTCGCTGATCGGTCCCGGTCGCGCCTGTCGCGCTTCTTCGGCGCGACCGGGACTCTCGATTCACCCGACCGGCGCCGGCTCGGACTCGGCCGCGTGCGCCGGTGTGTGCTCCTTCTTGGAGCCGCGCACCAGCACGAAACCCACGATCGCGAGCACCAGTCCCAGGACGAGCAGGCCGAGCGGCGCCCAGAAACCCAGAAGGATCAAAAGGGTACGACCGTCGGCCGCCTCGTCGTGCACCGCGTTCAGCGTCGCCTCGTCGTACTGAAGGTCAGCGTCGAAGATGACGATCGGCGCGCCCACGTCCGGAGCGAGCTCGCGATGCTGCTGTTCGCGATATCCGACGATCGCGCCGGTCTCCGGCTCCACCCAGAGCGTGCGGGTGGCCTGGTAGGAGACGGTGCCGGTGGTCGCGTCCGGCGCGAGGAACCCGAGCAGCCCGCTCAGTGATGCCGGGTCCATCTCGACCGTCTGCCGCGGGATCTGCTGCTGGAAGCGATAGGTGGGCAGGCCGTTGAAGTTCTCCTCGGCCTGGTACTCCATCGGCAGCGCGCTGTGCAGCGTCGAGTCCCAGTACTGGTACGTCGTCTTCTCGGTGCCGAACGGAAAGAGGTAGAGCTGCCCGGCGAAGTGGACGTTGCCCGCCGCACACGGCTCACCCGCCGACTCGCTGTGGCACTGCCCGTCCCAATCCACCGCCGCGCCGGAGACGCGATCAAGCGCGATCCGGCTCTCCGACCTGTTGATCGGCTCGGCCGTGTCGGTCCGGTCCGTCGCGTGGTACACGTTCCAGATCAGAGTGTCGTCGGTCAGGTCACCACTGAGATCGGCGGCTTCCTGGAAGTCGGGTTTGATGCCGGTCGCGCTGCGCAGGCCCGCGGTTTGCACGGCGATCTGCGGAGAGCCGTCAGGCAGGACCTTGGCCTGCACGAACGTGGCACTGTCGGCCTGCACCACAACATCCGGTGGGATCAGGTCGAGGGGAACCTTCCGCTGCGAGGGGACGATTATCCACGCCAGGGCGCCGGCCAGAAGCAGGCACAGAACGCCGAGCCCGAAGAGTGTCGCACCTGTGATCCGCCGCTTCATCGCGTCCTCCACAAAGTAGAACGCGTTACAATCTACTGCCCCGTAACCACGAGCGAAAGACTCCTACGCCCGCTGACTGCTGACCGAGATGACCTCACCGGTCAGGTAGGACGCGTAGTCACTGGCCAGGAACGCCACCACTGTCGCCACCTCCCACGGCTGGGCCGCCCGCCCGAACGCTTCCCGGCCAGCCAGCTCGGCCAGCTCCCGGGCGTCCATCACCCGGTCGAGGAAGGGGTGCGCTGCCAGGCTCGGCGCGACGGCGTTGACGCGTACCCCGAAGGCCGCTGCTTCCAGGGCGGTGCAGCGGGTGAACGCCATGACGCCGGCCTTCGCCGCCGCGTAGTGCGCCTGACCGGCCTGCGCCCGCCAGCCGAGCACCGACGCGTTGTTCACCACGGCGCCGCCGGTGCCCTGCTCGCTCATCCGGCGCAGCGCGGCCCGGGTGCAGCGGAACGTGCCGGTCAGCGTGACGTCGAGAACCCGGGACCACTCGCCGTCGGCCATCTCGGTGACCGGCCGGTTGCCGCCGAGGCCGGCGTTGTTGACCAGCACGTCGAGCCGCCCGAACTGCCCCGCCGCGGCGTTGATCAGCTCCTGCACGGCGGCCTCGTCGGTGACGTCGCACGGCACCGGCCAGACCCGGCCCGGGTGATCACCGGCGAAGCGTTCGGCCGCCTCGCCGAGCCGGCGGGCGTGGCTGTCGCTCATCACGACGCTCGCACCCTCCTCCAGGCAGCGCGCCACGACAGCCGAGCCGATGCCCGCCCCGGCCGCCGCGGTGACGACCACGACCTTGCCGCCGAGCAGCGAGCGGCCCGCCGGAGGCGTCACCGCCGATCCCCGCGCGGCAGACCGAGGACCCGCTCCGCCACGATGCCTCGCTGGATCTCGCTGGACCCGCCGTAGATGGTGTCGGCCCGGCTGAACAGGAACAGCCGCTGCCAGCGCTCGACCTCGTCGGCGGTCGCCTCCGATCCCTGGAATGCCAGCACGTCCATCGCCAGCTCGGCCAGCGCCTGCCGCCAGCGGGTCCAGAGCAGCTTCACCACCGAGGGATTGGCCGGCGGCGGTGACGGCGCGGCGAGGGTACGCACCGTGTGCGACCTCAGCACGGTGAGGTCGACCGCCGCCCGGGCCAGCCGGGTGCGCAACAGGGGATCCGCGGCCGCGCCGGCCTTGCGGGCCAGTGCGACCAGATCGTCGAGGTCACGCTGGAACCCGATCTGCTGCCCGACAGTGGCAGCACCCCGCTCGTAGGCGAGCGTCGCCATCGCCACCCGCCAACCCTCGCCGGGTTTGCCGACGACCAGGTCACGATCGGTGCGGGCGTCGTCGAAGAACACCTCGTTGAACTCGCTGTCGCCGGTCAACTGCCGGATCGGCCGGACCGTGACACCGGGCTGCCGCATCGGCACCAGCAGATAGGACAGTCCCCGGTGGCGTGACTCCCCCTCGACCGCCGGCGACGTGCGGGCCAGGACGAAGCACCAGTCGGCCACGTGGGCCAGTGACGTCCACACCTTTTGCCCGGTGAGCACCCACTGGTCGCCGTCGAGCCGCGCGCGGGTGGTGACACCGGCCAGGTCGGAGCCGGCGCCGGGCTCGGAATAACCCTGGCACCACAGCTCGTCGACGCTCGCCAGCCTGGGCAGGAAGCGTTGCTGCTGCTCAGGTGTGCCCAGCTCGATCAGGGTCGGGCCGACCATGGTGGTGCCGATGTGGTCGACACGGCTGGGTGCGGCGCTTCGGGCGTACTCCTCGTGGAAGATGACCTGCCGCGCGAGGGAGGCGCCTCGCCCACCGTGACCCACCGGCCAGGCCAGCGTGGTCCATCCGGCGGCGGCGAGGCGGCGCGCGAAGGCGAGGCGCTGCGCGAAGGCCTCGTTCTCGCGGCCGGGGCCACCGGCGCCGCGCAGGTCGTCGGTGAGGTTGGCGGCGAGCCAATCCCTGATCTCGTTGCGGAACGCCTCATCGCCGGACACTGGCGTCACCTCCCGGAGCGCGCGTAGGCTCACCCTACCGAACCAAGCACTTGCTTGGTAAATCCTCGGGAGGCCTGGGTGGAGCAGACCATCCCGGCGGCGGTGATCCGCGCGGCGCGCGAGTTCGGTCCGGCGCCGGCGCTGGTGGATCCGGCTGCCGGCCGGTGGACGTTCGCCGAGCTGCGGGACGAGGTCTTCGCGGCGGCCCGGGCCTTCATCGCGTCCGGGATCTCGCCGGGCGACCGGGTGGCGATCTGGGCGCCGAACACGGCGCACTGGGTTTTCGCGGCGCTGGGCGCGAGCTGCGCGGGAGCCGCGCTGGTGCCGATCAACACGCGCTACACAGCGGTCGAGGCCGCCGACGTGCTCACCCGCAGCGGCGCGAAGGCACTGATCGTTTCCGGTTCTTTCCTGGGCAGGGACCGTTCGGCGGAGCTGAGCGCCGCCGACCTCGCGCTGACGGTCACCCTTGCCGATGAGGGGTGGGCGAGCTTTCTGCGACGCGGCCTTTCCGCGCCGGTCGCGCTTGCGGAGTCACGAGCGGCGGGGGTACGCGCGGACGACCTCAGTGACATCCTCTTCACCTCCGGCACGACGGGCCGCAGCAAAGGTGCCATGAGCGCACACCGGCAGGCGCTGGCTGTCGCGGCTTCGTGGAGTGCGACAGCTGGGCTTCGACCGGAGGACAACTACCTGGCGATCAACCCGTTCTTCCACAGTTTCGGGCTCAAGGCGGGGATTCTGGCCTGCCTGCTGACCGGGGCCACGATCGTCCCGCAGGTGGTCTTCGACGTGGGGCGGGCCGGTGAGCTGATCGCCGCCGAGGGGATCACGGTGTTGCCCGGCGCGCCGACGCTCTACATCGGGCTGCTCGACCACCCGGAGCGGGAGAAGCAGGACCTGTCGTCGCTTCGGCTCGCCGTGACCGGCGCCGCCACCGTGCCGCCGGCGCTGGTGGCTCGGATCCGCACCGAGCTGGGCATCGGGACGGTGCTCACGGCCTATGGGCTGACCGAGGCCGTCGTCGCGACGATGTGCCGGCCCGGTGACGACGACGAGACCGTGGCCACCACCTGCGGCCGCGCCGCCGCCGGGATGGAGGTGCGGCTCGCCGGCAACGACGGGGAGGTTCTGTTGCGGGGACCCAACGTGATGCTTGGTTATCTCGACGACCCGCAGGCGACCGCCGCCGCGATCGACGCTGAGGGGTGGCTGCACACCGGGGACGTCGGGCGGCTGGACGGGCGCGGTTATCTGACGATCACCGATCGACTCAAGGACATGTACATCTGTGGCGGGTTCAACGTCTATCCGGCCGAGGTCGAGCGGGCACTCGCCTCGATGCCGGGGGTCGCTGAGGCCGCCGTCGTGGGAGTGGCCGACGAGCGGCTCGGTGAGGTGGGGCGGGCTTTCGTCGTACCCAGGAATGGGGTTGATCTTGATCCTGGGGAAGTGATCAGTTTCTGCCGGGCGCGGCTCGCGGGATTCAAGGTGCCGCGGCGGGTGGATGTGCGGGAGTCGTTGCCGCACAACGCCTCCGGCAAGGTGCTCAAGTTTCTGTTGCGGAGTGAGCGATGACAGTGCTCTACGAGGTGCGGGACCGGGCCGCGCTGATCACTTTGAACCGGCCTCGGTACCGCAACGCACAGAACTCGGCGATGACCTATGCGCTCGACGACGCGTTCACCCGGGCCGTCGACGACCCGGGCGTCGCCGTGATCGTGCTGGCCGGCGCGGGTGACCACTTCTCCGCCGGGCACGACATCGGCACGCCGGAACGCGACGCCGACGAGTCCTTCACCCGGCGGGCCGCGCAGTGGTGGGACCACACCGACAAAGCCGGCGCGGATCGGCGGATGGCCCGGGAGCTGGAGGTCTACCTGGGCATGTGCCGCCGCTGGCGGGAGATCCCGAAACCGTCGATCGCGATGGTGCAGGGCGCCTGCGTGGCGGGCGGGCTGATGCTGGCCTGGGTCTGCGACCTGATCGTGGCGGCCGACGACGCGTTCTTCGCCGATCCGGTGCTGCGGATGGGCATTCCCGGCGTGGAGTACTTCGCGCATCCGTGGGTGGCCGGGCCGCGGTTCGCCCGCGAAATGCTCTTCACCGGTGATCGGTTCTCCGCACAGCGCGCCTACGAGGTGGGCATGGTCAACCGGGTCGTGCCCCGGGAACGCCTTGCGGACGAGACGTTCGCGCTGGCCGGGCGGATCGCCACGATGCCGCCGTTCGGGCTGGCCCTGGCGAAACGGGCCGTCAATCTCTGCGAGGACCAGATGGGTCTGCGCGCCGGCATGGACTCGGTCTTCGGCCTGCATCATGTCGCGCACGCGCACAACGCCGAGACCAGCGCGGACTCCCTGGGTGGGATGGACGCGGCCGCCATGAAAAAGGCCGCCCGGTGAACCTCGATCTGGATCCGGCCGCGGCGGCGTTCGTCGCTGAGGCCCGTGACTGGCTGGCCGCGCACGTACCGTCCGAGCCACTGCCCGGTGTGGACACACCGGACGGTGACGCCGCGCATCGCGCCTGGGAGCGGCAGCTTTTCGACGCCGGGCTCGCGGTGGTGGCGTGGCCTTCCTCGCTGGGTGGCCGGGATGCTCCGCCACTGCACACCCTGCTTTTTGATGAGGAGTACCACGCAGCGGGCGCGCCGATCAGGATCGGACAGAATGGCCTGTTCCTGCTGGCGCCGACCCTGCTCGCGCACGGCACCGCGGAACAGTGCGCGCGGATTCTGCCGTCGATGGCCCGGGCCGGCACGGTCTGGGCGCAGGCCTGGTCCGAACCGGACGCCGGCAGTGATCTCGCCTCGATCCGGTCGCGGGCCGTTCCTGCCGACGGTGGCTGGCTGCTCAGCGGGCAGAAGACGTGGAGCTCACGGGCGGTGATCGCAGACCGGGCGTTCGGGCTGTTCCGTAGCTCGCCGGACTCCGAGCGGCATCGTGGGCTCACCTATCTCATGTTCGACCTGCGGGCGCCGGGTGTGACGGTTCGTCCGATCCAGCAGCTGGACGGGTCGCACGGGTTCGCCGAGATCTTCCTGGACGACGTGTTCGTGCCGGACTCGGACGTGATCGGTGAGCCCGGTGACGGCTGGCGGGTGGCGATGAGCACTGCTGGTCACGAACGAGGGCTCACGCTGCGTGGTCCGGGTCGCTTCACCGTGGCGGCCGACCGGTTGGTGGCCTTGTGGTGGTCCGCCACCGATTCTTCGGACTTCTCCGGCGGTGCGCTGCGGGATCGGGTTGCCGACTCGTGGATCGCGGCGCGGGCCTATCGGATGAGCGCCTATCTCTCGCTTGATCGGCCCATCCCGCCCAGCGCGACGAAGCTCTTCTGGTCGGAAACGGACATCGCGCTGCACGAGACAGCGCTTGACGTGCTCGGTGCGGGCGCCGAGATCGATCCGGCCTGGACGGCCGGATATCTCTTCGCCCTGGCGGGCTCGATCTACGCCGGGACCAACGAGATCCAGCGCGACATCCTCGCTCAGCGGGTGCTTGCTCTTCCCCGGGACATGGGTACGCGATGAGACTCGCACCGTCGGTGGAACAGGCCGCGTTCGCGGGGGCGCTGCACGACGCGCTCGCCGGGGTTTGGGGGCCGTCGGCAGGAGGGCCGTCGCCGGGCTGGGGTGTGCTTGCCTCCACCGGGGTGACCGGGCTTGCCGTGCCGGAGCGGTTCGGTGGGGCCGGGGCCTCGGCTGCTGATCTGGTGGTGGCGGCTGAGGAACTGGGGCATCACGCCGTCGCCGGGCCGGTCGCCGAGTCGATTGCCGCCGTTCCGGTGCTGCTCGCCGGGTGCGGCGACGAGCAGTTCGCCGCGAAGTGGCTGCCGGAACTCGCCGCCGGCCGGATCGTCGCCAGCCTTGTCGCGCCGCCGTGGCTGCCGTTCGCCGTTGATGGGGACTCGGCTGGTCTGGTGCTTGGTGCGGACAGAGACGTGGTTCGGATGGGGCGGGGCGGTTACGCGTACCCATCGATGGACAGCACGCGCCGGATCGCTGAGGTCTCACCCGGCAGCGTCGTGGCCGAAGGCCCGGCGCTCGTCCCCGTCGTCGAGCGCGCGCTGAATCTCGGGGCGCTCGTCTGTGCGGCGCAGCTGCTGGGGCTGGGGCGGGCGCTGCTGGAGGCTTCGGTTCGGTACGCGCGGACCCGGCAGCAGTTCGGCGGGCCGATCGGGCGGTTCCAGGCTGTGCAGCATCGGCTGGCGGATGTGGCGGTGGGGCTGGAGTTCGCGCGGCCGCTCGTGTACGCCGCCGCAGCCGCCCTGGACGGCGATGGGAATGCGCGGCGGGATGTGTCAGCGGCGAAGGTGGCCTGTTCGGAGGCTGCGCAGCGGGCGGCTCGGGCGGCGTTGCAGGTTCACGGGGCCATCGGGTACACGCGGGAGCACGGGCTCGAACGATGGCTGACAAAGGCGCGGGTGCTGGCTCTGAGCTGGGGTACGCCCGGACAACACCGGGCCCGCGTGATGACCGAACTGGCGAGGGGACAATGAGCGAGGAACATGACGCGTTGCGGTCGGCGGTACGCAAGATGCTGGCCGGGGCCTCGGCACGGTCCGGTCATGGCACCGGGCTGTGGCAGCGGCTCTGCACCGAGATCGGGGTGGCCGGCCTGACGATTCCGGAGCAGTGGGGCGGTTCCGGCGCGACTCTGCTCGAAGCGCTCGTCGTGCTGGAGGAACTGGGCCGGACGCTGACGCCGGCGCCGATGCTCGGCGGGTTGCTGGGCACTCAGGCGTTGCTGGACTCCGGCAATACGAATGTGTGCGCCCGGCTGCTCCCGGAGGTCTGTTCCGGCGAACGAATCGTCGGTGTGAGCTGGGACGGCACGGTGATCGACGGCTTCACCGATCTGGTCGCGGTGTCCGAGGGGTCGCTGTTTCAAGTCGACCCCGAGTCCCGGCGGGGCTTGCCGGCGCTGGACCTGACGCGGCAACGCAGCGCGGTCTTGTCCGGCTCGGCTTTGTCCGGCTCGGCTTTGTCCGGCTCGGCTTTGTCCGGCTCGGTGGCCGTGCGTCTTGGACCGGTGTCCGCTGACCGGCTCCGGGACGTCGCTTGTGTGGCGCTCGCCGCCGAACAGGTCGGCGCCGCCTCGCGCGCGCTGGAGCTGACCGTCGAATACGCCAAGACCCGGGTCCAGTTCGGCCGGCCGATCGGAGCGTTCCAGGTCCTGCAGCACCGGATGGCCGAGAGCCACGTCCGCACCGAAGCCGCGCGATCCGCGTGCTGGACTGCCGCCGAAGCCCTGGTGGCGAGCGCACCGGAAGCCAGCCATCTGGCCGCTGTAGCGAAGGTGTGGTGCTCCGAGACGTTCCGCGAGGTTGCCGCCGAGATGGTCCAGGTACACGGCGGAATAGCCATCACCTGGGAACACGACGCACACCTTTACCTGCGGCGGGCGTGGGATGCGGCCCAGCTGTTCGGCTCACCCCAGCAGCACCTGAACCGGGTGGCCGAAGCCCTCTTGGCCTGATCTCAATCTTCGTAATTGATCTAGGGTGCGCGCATGCTGGCTTCTGCTGCGGATGTGCGACATGTCGGCCACCGGATGTGGCGCCGGGTGGCTCGCTGGGGTGCGGTGGCCTGGGTGGCGGTGGTGTGCGCGGGTGCGCTGGCCTCGGCCGGTGCGTGGGTGGGATGGCGGAACGCCGGTCCGCTGCCCAGTGACCAGCAGGCGACGGAGATCGTCGGTGAGGTGCTGCCGGGGGCGGTGATCGGTGAGATCGAACGGTGGGACGTGACCTTCGGCGACCAGATGCCTGCCTGGGTGACCCGGCTGATCAGCGATGACGAGTACGACGGTGGGTCGGTGCTGGTGAGCGTTCCGGTGCCGGACGTCGCGGCGGTTCGCGAAACGCTGGCGCGGACCGGCTGGCGGATCCTGCCGAACTCCGGTGTCGAACGGATCAGCGACGGTCAGACGGTGGAGTTCGTGACTGCCCGCCGGCACGGTGTGGAGATGGCCGTCTTCCACGACACCCGGTACGGCGGCGAGGGAATCGTGTTCCAGCATCCCGAGCCGGCCCCGGTACGGGAGCTGGCGCTGGCCGGCGGCGTCGCCGGGCTGCTGCTCGGCGGGTCGGCGGCGCTGATGTTCACCGCCGGGCACGTCGGCCTCCGGCCGTGGAACAAGTCCGCCTGGGCCGGGGGCGTGCTGCTGGCACTGCCGACGGCGGCGGTGGTCTCGGAACTGCTTCACCCTGCCGCGGCGATCCCACCGGATGTGCCGGGGGCGCCGTGGGACGGATACGTGTACTTCAAGCTTCTGATCGTCCTCGGCCTGATCAGCTGGGGACGGGCCTGCGTGCTGCGGCATCGGCACCGGCGCCGTTAGCCACTCCGGGACCTATGTGCTTTTCACGTGGCACACCCATTGTGGGTGTAGCCACACCCACAATGGGTGTGGGACATAAAACGACATTGCCCGTCGGACGGACGGCCAGCCATTTTCGGCCGGCTGGCCGAGCGGCTGGGCGGGTTGGGTCAGATCCAGTCGTTGTGGCGGGGCCAGGAGAGGAGGGTGTCGACCACCTCGGGGGTTTCGTGGGGGGAGACCGCCACCGTCGCTGTGTAGCGGCCCCGATGGAAGACCAGCGGAGGGGTGTCGCGGCACTCCCCCAAGGCTGTCACCCGGCCCACCACTATGACGTGGTCGCCGCCCGGGTGGACCGCTTCGATCTGGCAATCGGCCCAGGTCAGGGCGCCCGTCAGGATTGGCGCGCCGGACGGGGCCGGTGACCAGGCGCCCTCGGTGAAGTGGTCGCCTCCCGGGCTGCCGAAGAGGCGGGAGAGGTCGCGCTGGTCGTCGGCCAGGACGTTCACCGCGAAAAAGCCGGCGGCCCGGATCCGGCGGCCCGTCCGGGAGGCGGAGCGTACGCAGAACAGGACCAGGGGTGGGTCCAGCGACAGCGGGGCGAAGGCCTGGCAGGCGAAACCTGCCGGGCCCTCGTGGTCGGCCGTGGTCATCACCGTGACGCCGGTGCAGAAGTGCCCGAACACGCGGCGGAAACGACGGGGATCGATGGACACCGAGAGGGTCAATGCTCGCCGCCGCCGAAGAAGCGATGGCCCCAGACACTGTGCGAGGTCGTCTCGCGGGCCACCCAGGCCGGGTCGTCGACGGTCAGGCCGCCATATCCGTACTCGATGTCGAAACCGCTCGGCGTACGCACGTAGAACGAGATCATCTCGTCGTTGGCATGCCGGCCCAGGGTCGAGATCATCGGGGCTTTGTGGCGGCCGCAGCGATCGATGGCGCGGCCCACGTCGTCGATCGACGCGGTCTCCGTCATCAGGTGGATCAAGCCGGTCGGTGCCGGAATCGGTGCGAAGGCGATGCTGTGGTGGCGCGGGCCGCAGCCGAGGAAGCGCATCCAGAGCGGCTTGCCGGACGGCGGCAGTCCGATCATCTCAGGATGCAGCCGCATCGAGTCGCGCAGCCGGAAGCCGAGGAGTTCGGTGTAGAAGCGCAACGAGGCCGCGTCGTCGGTGGCCGGCAGCACGGCGTGGCCCATGCCCTGCTCGCCGGTGACGAACGTGGTGCCGTACGGCGACGCGAACGGCCGGGTGTCCAGGGCCGCGCCGCAGAAGAACTCCAGCCTGTTCCCGGACGGGTCGTCGACGGTGATCGCTTCGGCCACCCGGCGGTCGGCAAGGTCGTCGACCGGTTTGACGGCTACCCCGGCGGATTCCAGGGCGTCACGCAGACGAGCCAATGCCGAAAAATCCGCCAGCTCCCATCCGGTGGCCACCAGACGGTCCTTGGAACCGGGAGTCACCACGATGCGGGCCGGTAACTCGTCCATGCGCAGATAGACAGAATCGGGAGCCGGCCCTCGGCCCAGCGCCATCCCCAGCACCTTGGTGCCGAACTCCTGCCAGGCGGGCACGTCGGTCGACTCGACCCGCAGGTAGCCGAGAGAACGGATGAGACTCACGAGTCCTCCTTGGTGAGGAAGTCGATGGCCAGGCGGTTGAACTCGTCGAATTTCTCCAGGTGTGCCCAGTGCCCGCAGCCGCCGAAGACGTGCAGCCGGGCGTTACGCAGCAGTTTCAGCGCGACGAGCGCGCCGTCGAGCGGGTTGACCCGGTCCTCCCGGCCCCAGACAAGAAGCGTCTCGTGCTGTATCCGATGGGCGTCCCGCCAGAGCAGACCTTCCTCGGGGAAACGGGCGAAGGACGCGCCCATCTCGCCCATGGCCCGCAGCGCGGCCGGCGCGGAGGCCGCCTCGAAGCGCTCGTCGATCAGCGCGGACGTGATCAGCGACGGGTCGAAGACCAACGTGCGCAGGAATGCCGCGAGCTTCTCCCGGCTCGGGTCACGACCGAAAGCGCCCAGGCGTTTCACGCCCTCGGTCGGATCGGCGGAGAACACGTTGAGGCTCAGACCGCCGGGGCCCATCAGCAGCAGGCGACGGGCGCGCTCCGGAAAATCGAGGGCGAATCGTACGGCTGTGCCACCGCCCAGCGAGTTGCCGATCAGGTCGACCCGGTCGATGCCGAGCTTGTCCAGCAGGTCGGCGAGGCGGTCTGCGGCGACCGTGAAGTACTGCCCGGTGATCGGGTCACCGAGCGAGCCGCCGTATCCCGGCTGGTCGACGGCGAGCACGTCGAAATGCGGGGCCAGCGCGGGGATCGTACGCTCGAAATTGCTCTTGGCGGACGCGCCGGGGCCGCCTCCGTGGAGAAGGACCACCGGTGAGCCCGCGCCCTCGCGGGAGAAAGCCAGCATCAGATCACACCATTGCGTCGTTGAGCGGCAGGCCGAACTCGCCGCGACCGAACATGGACAGTGCGCGCTCCGGGTCGTTGATGGCATGGACCCGGCCGGCGTGCGCGTCGCGCCAGAACCGCTGGATCGGGGTGCCGACAGCGAGCGCCCGGCCGCCGGAGTTCTCGAAGAGGCGGTCGACGGCCCGGATGGAGAGTTCGGTTCCGCGTACCTGGTCGCGCCGGATGCGCAAGCGCAACGAGATCGGAAGTTTCTCGCCCGCGGTGACCAGATCCATCAGCTCGGTCATATTGGCCCGCAGGGCCAGCCAGGCGGCATCGACATCGCTCGCCGCCTCCGCGACCCGGACCTGGGAATGCGGATCCTCAGCGGCGCGGACCCCGGCATAGGCGGCCCGGACACGCTCGCGGGTGTAGTCGACATGCGCCCGGTACGCGCCGGTGGCCATCCCGATCAGCGGTGTGGTGATCGCGTAGGAGAAGATCGACGCGTAGGGGATCCGGTAGAGCGGGCCCGGGTTCTGCTCCTGGCCGGGGCAGCGCAGGCGGGACGTGTCGTTGAAGCTCAACGATCGATATCCGGGCACGAACGCGTTGTCGACAACGATGTCGTTGCTGCCGGTGCCGCGCAGGCCGACGGTGTTCCAGACGTCCTCGATCCGGTAATCGCTGATCGGCAGCAGGAACGTGCGGAAATCAGCCGGTGTGCCGTCGTCGCCGGACGGGACGATGCCGCCGAGCAGCACCCAGGTGGCGTGATCACAACCGGACGAGAAGCTCCAGCGGCCGGTCACCCGGTAACCACCGTCGACCGCGGTGATCTTGCCGGTGGGTGCGTAGGACGACGACAGCCGGGTGCTCGGGTCCGGTGCCCAGACGTCCTGCTGGGCACGGTCCGGGAAGAGGCCGAGCTGCCAGTTGTGCACGCCGACCACCGAGGCGACCCAGCCGGTGGAGCCGCACGCCGAGGCGATCTCGCGTACGCCGGTCAGGAACGTGAGGGGATGCGCTTCGAAGCCGTCGAAACGGGACGGTTGCAGGAGACGGAAGAAGCCGGTCTCGGCGAGCGACTTCACCATTTCTGGATCGAGGGCTCGACGGTCCTCGGTGTCCTGGGCTCGCTCGCGAAGAACCGGTAACAGTTCCCGGACCGCGTCAAGTACCGCTTCCATGAGATGCCTCCCAGGTCTTCGGCTCGGTGTTTGGCTCTCTCTCGGCGTGGCGCCTATAGTAGAACACGTTCTACATGACCGACCAGATCCTCCGGAGGTCGATGCCATGCAACCTCGCCTTATCGACACAGGAACCGCTCCGGCCAGGTTCGCCCGCGGCTGGCACTGCCTCGGGCTGGCGGACTCGTTCCGCGACGGGCAGCCGCACCCGATCCAGGCGTTCGGCACGAAGCTCGTGGTCTTCGCCGATTCCAGCGGTGAGCTGCACGTGCTCGACGGTTACTGCCGGCACATGGGCGGCGATCTCACCATGGGGACGATCAAGGGCGACACCATCGCCTGCCCCTTCCATGACTGGCGGTGGCGCGGCGACGGTCGTTGCGAGGCTGTTCCGTACGCACATCGCGTGCCGCTGCGCGCGCGTACCCGATCCTGGATCACCTGTGAGGAGAACCGGCAGCTCTTCGTCTGGAACGATCCACAGGGTGGTTCACCGCCGCCGGAGGTGGCGATACCCCGGATCGACGGTGCTTTCTCCGACGAGTGGAGTTCGTGGACCTGGGACTCGGTGCGCATCGACGGGGCGAACTGCCGGGAGGTCATCGACAACGTGGTCGACATGGCGCACTTCTTCTACATCCACTTCGCTTTCCCGACGTTCTTCAAGAACGTTCTGGAGGGCCACGTGGCGGCCCAGTTCCTGAACACCCGGCCACGCCCGGACGTGCCGATCACGGCCAGCCAGTCCGGGGACACCACGCTGCGGTCCGAGGCGGCCTACTACGGGCCGTCCTACATGATCGATTACCTCTACAACACCTGGCACGGCATCGAGGTCGAGTCGGTTCTGATCAACTGCCACTATCCGGTCTCGCCGACCTCGTTCGTCCTGCAATGGGGCGTGATCGTGAAGCGGCTGCCAGGGCTCACCACCGAGCAGGCCTCCCGGGCCGCCGCCAAGTTCGCCGAAGGGGTCGGCGTCGGATTCCTGCAGGACGTGCAGATCTGGCAGAACAAGTCACGCATCGACAATCCGCTGCTCTGCGCCGAGGACGGGCCGGTTTACCAGCTGCGGCGGTGGTACGAACAGTTCTATGTGGACGTCGCTGATGTCACCGACGACATGACGGCGCGGTACGAGTTCGAGGTGGACACCACCCGGGCGGTGGAGACCTGGGAGGCCGAGGTCGCCGCCAATCAGGCCGCGCAGGCCTCATGAAGTCATCTCCGGAACGGGATTCCTATCTGACCGGCGGCTTGAAGAAAATCGGCTGTGACCGGTGCGGGGCGTCGGTTCTGGCCGGCAAACGCAGTGCCATGCAGACGAGCGTGCAGTGGCCGGCGGGTGGGTGTTCCCGGCTTCTCGATGCTGCCGGCGGGCGGCCTCCAGCGCTGGTTCCGACCTGCCCCGATCTTAGGGCGAGCATTGATCGGGCGGTGCGCGAGGGGCGATTGGAGGTGAGCTAGTTGCCCGATTTTTCGGATATTTCGGTTGTTTCGGTGATCATAGAGACTGCGGAGGCGTGCTCGCTGGTTCTTGACGCGTCGTTCTCCTATCAGCCGGGGCAATATCTGACAGTGCGGACACCGGTTGGTGCACGGTGTTATTCGCTGTCCAGCTCACCCTTTGCGTCCTCGCTGCCGAAAATCACTGTCAAACGAGTGCGCGGCGGCGCGGTCTCGAACTGGATCTGTGATCACGTGCGGCCCGGCGATCGGATCGAGTGCTCGGCGCCGGCCGGCACGTTCACCCCGTCGACGCTCGACGACGACCTGCTGCTGCTCGCCGGCGGCTCCGGCATCACCCCGATCATGGGAATCATCAAGGCCCTCCGCGGCCAGGCCTTTCTTCTGTACGCGAACCGCGACGCCGACTCGATCATCTTCCGGGACGAGCTGGACCGGCTTCTCCCGGTGACGCATTGGCTCGATCGCACGCAAGGGCTGCCCACCGCGGACGGGCTTGCGCCGTTGCTCATTCCGTACCGTGATCGCGCAGCGTTCGTCTGTGGCCCGGAACCGTTTGTCGCGGTCGCGGAGAAGGCGTTGCAGCTGGCCGGCGTCCCCGCCGCGCGCATCAGGATCGAACGCTTCGAGATCGAGCCGGTCGGCGACATCGACTCGTCGATCGAGGTCGCCATCGACGGCCAGACCCACACCCTCCCCTGGCCGGCCGGCAGCCGCCTGCTCGACGTGCTGATCGACGCCGGCCTGAACCCGCCGTTCTCCTGCCGCCAAGGCCAGTGCGGCGCCTGCGCGGTCCGCCTGACCGGCGGCGAGGTGGACCTGCTCCACAACGAGATCCTCGATGAGGAGGACTTCGCCGAGAACTACATCCTGGCCTGCCAGGCAATCCCCCGAACCCCAACGGTCTCGATCACCTACTTCTGAACGAATCGGCGCGGATGTTGGCGTTGCCTTCGCATTCGCATAGGGAGGGCCGCGCTGTTTCGGGTGGCTTTGATTCTGCCTATCGATCGCGATGCGAAGGACGCGCCCGGGTCTGCGGTCCCCGGGGCCGCATTCGGGTTTGTGTAAAGCGGGTGACCGGATTGAATCGGAGAGCCCGGCGGATGCCGGATCGGCGGGTGCCGGATCGGCTGTGGTGATCGCGGCGGATCGGCGGTCTCGGGCTGCCTGCTTCGGTTCTTCATGTCCCAGGGCTTCGGCTGTTGCGGCCATGGTGGGCGTCTGGGTGCACGCGCTGAAAGTTTTTCCTGGTGGAGTGGCTGCGGTGCTGTCGCTCGGATCGGTTTCGGCTGGTGGTGCGGGCAGACAGTTGTCGCGGGTGTCGCCGGTGTCGCGGGTGTCGCCGGTCTCGGCGCTGTCGGCGGTGTCGGCGGTGTCGCGGGCGTGCAGTTGACGGAGGCGCCGGGCATGTCGTTGCGTCAAGCCCCACGAACGATGCCGCTCGTGCTCCCGCCGGAACTCCTCGGCCGCGGCCGAATAATTACGGCGCAGCGTCCGATCCCGGAGATGCCTCGTCGGAAAAAAGGAGAGCTGCGCCATACCTCCATCGTCCGCAACCAACCCGGCATCAACGACAACAAGCGCCCGATCTTCAGATCAAGAAATGTTTGAAAATCCACGAACCTGCCCCGAGAATTCGCTTACCGAAACCGCACAGTAATGACGGGATCGAAATGTATGTCTCGGCGCCCGGGCTGGCTTCACGACCCGGCCATGTCCAGCGCGGCTATGTATCCGAATGTCATGGCCGGGCCCAGTGTTGCTCCGGCGCCCGCGTAGCCGCGGCCCATCACCGTTGCCGAGGTGTTGCCGGCCGCGTAGAGGCCGGGGATCAGCGCGCCGGTGGAGTGCAGGACCCGGGCGCGTTCGTCGGTGCGGAGGCCACCTTTTGTGCCGAGGTCGCCGGGGACCAGGGAGAACGCGTAGAAGGGGGCCTTGGAAAGGGCACCGAGACACGGGTTCGGGCGCTGGCGGGGATCGCCGTAGTAACGGTCGTAGGCGGACTCGCCGCGGCCGAAGTCGCCGTCGTGGCCGTCGCGGGCGAAATCGTTGAAACGCTCCACGGTGGAACGTAGCGCCTCGGGCGGGACGCCGATCGCAACAGCCAGGTCTTCCAGGGTGTCCGCGCGGTACGCGATGCCGGCGTCGAACCAGCGGCGGGGCAACTGGGTACGCGGGGCGCGGCCGGCGAAAACGTATCGATCGCGGTAGCTCTGGTCGGTGACCAGCCACGACGGCAGGTGTGCGGGCGGGCCGAGCATGGTGTGGACGGCCTCGACGTACGGTGCTGACTCGTTGAGGTAACGGCTCCCAGAACGGTCGACCACGAGGCTGCCGGGCAGGTTGCGTTCGGCCAGGCAGAAGTACGGCCCGCTGGGCAGTGGGATGGACGGCCCCCACCAGGCCTCGTCCATCAGGTCGAGCGCGGCGCCGAGTCGCCGGCCCGCTTCGATGCCGTCGCCGGTGTTGCCCGTGGCGCCGACCGTCCACTCGGTGCCGATGTTCTGGAACTGGCGGCGCATCCGCTCGTTGTGATCGAAACCGCCGCTCGCCAGAAGCACCCCGCGCCGGGCGAGCAGTTCCTCCTCGCCGCAGCGGACCCCGATCACCCGGTTGCTGTCGACGATCAGGTCGCTCATCGGCGTACCAAGAAGGACCTCGACGCCGGCGGCGCGCAAGCCGGCCCGCAGGCCGGCGGCGAGCGCCTGACCCATGGTGAGCTTGCGGCGGCGCCGGAATCGGTCAGCGGCGGTCACAGCGGCGAGCCGGATCGCGGTGGCGACCGCGCGGGGATGCCGCAGGCCCAGCGAGAGCCAACGGTAATCAACAGCGGTCACGGCCATCCCGTTCGGCGCCGCGAGGTAGGGCGGTGCGAGATCTTTCAGATCCGGTCCGGCGATGCGGGCATCCAGCGGGCGAGGTTCGACGGTACGCCCACGCGCCAGGCCACCCGGCGCTTCCGGGTGATAGTCCGGGTAACCCGGCACCCAGGTGAAATCGAGCGGCGTGTGCGCGCGGACCAGCGCCAGCATGTCGGGGCCGTGCGTGAGGAACGCTTTCTGCCGGGCGACCGGGACGTCCGGCCCGGCGACGTGCGCGAGATAAACGGCTGCGTCACCGCTGTGGTCTCTCAACACCTCGTTGCCGGGCAGCCACAGGCCGCCGCCGGAACGAGCCGTCGAACCGCCGAAGAGCGGCGCCTTCTCCACCACGATCGTGGTCAGTCCGCGCCGGGCCGCGGTGAGCGCCGCGGTCATCCCGGCCGCGCCGCTACCAACCACGACGACATCGAATTCTCTCACTAGAACAGGTTATAGTTATCAAGCTCCGGGGCGCCATCGGGTGCGCGCAGCCCGGCACGCGTTGCTGGTGGATCGCTACGGCGGCGGATCTGTGACTCGACGCTGTACCGGGCGGCTGCTGCTTTGCTCCTGGGGGGTGCAAATGCTCACTGATGATGAATGCCGGGTGATCGCTGACCGATTGTGGACAGCTGAGCGAGATCGGGTGCCCATTCCGCCGATCACCCGGGACTGGCCCGGGCTGACGGCGGCTGACGCTTACCGGATTCAGCTGTTGAATGTCAGCCGGCGGCCGGATCGGGTTGTCGGGCACAAAGTGGGCCTGTCGTCGGCGGCCATGCAGGAGATGATGGGTGTCGACGAGCCCGATTACGGTCATCTCCTGGAAGGCATGCGGCTCCACGAGGATTCGCCTGTGGACGCTCGCCGGTATTGCTATCCGCGCGTCGAGATCGAGGTGGCGTTTCTGCTCGGGGCGGATCTGCCCGGCCGGGACTGCACCGAACAGGATGTTCTTGACGCCACCGAGGCCTTCGCGCCGTCCATCGAGTTGATCGACAGCCGGATCGAAGACTGGCGGATCGGGCTTGGGGACACGATCGCTGACAATGCTTCGTCTGCCGGGTTTGTGGTGGGGGCTTCGCGCGTACCGTCTCTTGATTCTCGCGGCATCGTCGCGGTTCTTTATCGCGGTGACGAACCGGTGGCGGAGGGCCGGTCCGACGCCGTTCTTGGTGATCCGGTGATCGCTGTCGCGTGGCTGGCCCGGACCGTCGCGGGATTCGGGGTCCGGCTGCGGGCCGGGCATCTGATCATGCCGGGGGCCTGCGCGCGGGCGGTGGATGTGCGGCCCGGGGACTCGTTCCGGGCGGAGTTCAGTGGGCTCGGATCGGTGCGGCTGGCGTTTGTGGGGGAACCATGAAGACAGCGGCTATCGTCGGGTCGGGAAATATCGGGACCGACCTGATGTACAAGCTTCTGCGTTCACCGGTGATCGCGCCTCGGTGGATGGCCGGGATCGATCCGTCGAGTCCGGGGCTTGCGCGGGCGGCCGACGCCGGGCTGGC
Source organism: Actinoplanes sp. CA-015351 (assembly GCF_050955685.1). Lineage (NCBI taxonomy): Bacteria > Bacillati > Actinomycetota > Actinomycetes > Micromonosporales > Micromonosporaceae > Actinoplanes > Actinoplanes sp. CA-015351. The sequence continues at coordinate 2,234,804 of NZ_CP192102.1, read as the reverse complement.
GACGAGTTCCGGCGGGGCCGAATGGATTACCTCGCTTGATCCGCTGCCGGACATCGTGTTCGAGGCGACTTCGGCGACCGTGCATCGGGCGAATTCTTCGCTGTACGCCGCCGCCGGCATCAGGGCGATTGATCTTACTCCCGCAGCGGTGGGCCCGGCCGTGGTGCCGTCGGTGAATCTCGGTGACCATCGGGATGCACTGAATCTGAATTTGATCACCTGTGGCGGTCAGGCGACCATTCCGATAGTGTTCGCTGTTTCGCGGGTGGCGCCGGTTTCCTATGCGGAGATCGTCGCGACGGTCGCTTCGAAATCGGCGGGCCCTGGTACCCGGGCGAACATCGACGAATTCACCCGGACAACCAGCCGGGGACTGGAAACGATCGGTGGCGCGGAACGGGGTAAAGCGATAATTGTCTTGAATCCGGCTGAGCCTCCGCTGGTGATGCGGGATACGATTTTCTGTGCTGTTCCGCCGTCGGTGGATCGGGCGGTCGTGGTGAAGTCGATTGTGGAGATGGCCTCGGACGTCGCCCGATATGTGCCGGGATATCGATTGCTGGACGAGCCGCAGTTCGATGTGGTCGGATCGGTGTTGCGGGTCGGGGTGTTCGTCGAAATATCCGGTTCTGGCGACTATTTGCCGAATTATGCTGGGAACCTGGACATCATGACCGCTGCCGCCGTCCGGGTGGCCGAGGAGCTGGCGCGATGACGACCTCGATCAGGATCACCGACTCGACGCTGCGGGACGGCTCGCACGCCAAACGGCACCAGTTCACCACCGGCGAGGTACGCGACGTCGTGTCCGCCCTGGACGCCGCCGGGATCCCGGTCATCGAGGTGACACACGGCGACGGGCTGGGCGGGTCGTCGTTCACCTACGGACTGAGCCACACGCCCGAGCAGGAGCTGATCAAGGTCGCGGTGGCAGCGGCTTCACGAGCGAAGATCGCGTTTCTGATGCTTCCCGGCGTCGGCGTCATCGACGACATCCGGGCCGCCGCCGGGAACGGCGCGACGGTCTGCCGGATCGCCACCCACTGCACCGAGGCCGACATCTCGGTGCAGCACTTCGGGCTGGCCCGGGACCTGGGGCTGGAGACGGTCGGGTTCCTGATGATGTCCCACTCCGTCACGCCTTCCGTGCTGGCGCGTCAGGCCCGGATAATGGCGGATGCCGGCTGTCAGTGCGTCTACGTGGTCGACTCGGCGGGGGCGCTGGTGCTCGACCAGGTCAGCGATCGGGTGTCGGCGCTGGTCTCCGCGGTGGGGAACGACGCCCAGGTCGGTTTCCACGGCCACGAGAACCTCGGGCTCGGCGTGGCAAACTCGATCCTGGCGGTCCGCGCCGGCGCTCAACAGATCGACGGGTCCACGAGGCGCTTCGGGGCGGGCGCGGGAAACACGCCGGTCGAGGCTTTCGTGGGGGTCTGCGACAAACTCGGGATCGAGACGGGCGTGGATTTCTTCGCCATCGTGGACGCCGCGGAAGAAGTGGTCAGGCCGGTGATGCCGGATGAATGCCGGTTGGACCGGATGGCTTTGATCATGGGGTACGCCGGGGTTTATTCGAGCTTCTTGTTGCATGCGTATTCGCTGGCCGAGCGTTACGGGGTGTCGGGGGCGGAGATCTTGGTACGCGCTGGCGAGCGCCGGTTGGTGGGCGGCCAGGAGGACCAGTTGATCGCGATAGCGAGGGAGCTGGCAGCCGCGCCAAGCTAAGCCCGGCAATCCGCGGGGGTTGGGCCGCGGCGGGTCGTTGCACGGAACTGGCGTTGCACAGAGCTGGCGTTGCACAGAGCTGGCGTTTGCACAGAGCTGGCGTTGCACAGAGCTGGCGTTGCACAGAGCTGGCGTTGTTCGGAGCTGGCGTTGTTCGCAGATCTTGTGAGGTTGTGGTCGCGGCAAAAGCTCACAAGGTCAGCCCGCATCGCCTTCCGCCCGCCGGCTGGCACCCGAACTCGACACGCAGGCAGGTGCCGACCCCAGCTGTATCGAGTTGCGGCGCGAAACGAGACCAAAGCGCGGGCACAGACGCCGGCGCGGGCACAGACGCCGGCGCGGGCATGGGGTGGGTGAAGGCGGTTTGGGGAAGGCGTTCGGTCGGGCAGCAGCGGTGATTATCAGGGGAAGCTGTTTGGCCCCGCTTGAGCGGGGCCGAGTCTTGTACGGTCTACCTCCGCCAGGATCGACATCAGCCTGCCGCCACCCGGTCGGTGAACGCGGCCAGGTTCTTCGTCGCCCGGTCGATGCGTTCGTCGAGGGTGAGCGTCTCCTCACGGCGTACCAGGCGCATCTTCGGCTGGCGCTTGCCGCGCAGGTACAGCGAGCAGCCCAGGTCGGCGCAGATGTAGATGCCCACCGTGTTGCCGCGCCTACCGGACGGGCCGGCCAGCGGCGCCACGAAGAGCACCACCCCGCCGGCGCCGTGCTCGGTCAGGCAGACCTGGCACATGCTGGCGCGCATCGCGGACGCCTTGACCGATTCCGGCCGCCGGAGCACGAGCCCGGAAAGACGGTCAGCGCCCGGGATCACCAGGAGGGCCCGCTGCGGTGCGCCCGGGTCGGTCCAGCTGAGAAAGTCCAGGTCAGCCCAGGGTACGGAGGTGAAACCGGCCGGTAGCTTGATCCGGCTGGCTTCACCCTTGCTGCAGTTGATGAAGGAATCTCTGATCACCTTCTCGTCGAGTGGTCGCATGCGCGCGAACCTAGCTCACGCAAGATCCCTCGACCACTCGTTTTAGGCGAGCACCAGGCCGCTGGTGGGCACTCCGGTACCGGCCGTGACCAGCACCGGGCCGTCGCCGGGCACCTGGTTGACCGCGGTGCCGCGTACCTGCCGGACGGCTTCGGTGATGCCGTTCATGCCGTGGATGTAGGCCTCGCCGAGCTGGCCGCCGTGCGGGTTCACCGGGAGCCGGCCGCCGAGCTCGATCCCGCTGTCCGCGACAAAATGCCGCGCCTCGCCACGGCCACAGAACCCAAGTTCTTCCAACTGCATCAATACGTACGGAGTGAAGTGGTCGTACAGAATGGCTGTGCGGGTATCGGACGCCACGTAACCGGATTGCTGCCAGAGCTGTGCCGCCACCACTCCCATCTCCGGCAGTGCCGCCACCTGAGGCCGGTAGTAGCTGGTCATCACGAACTGGTCCGGGCCACTCCCCTGCGCCGCCGCGCTGATCACGGCGGGACGTTGCGGAAGATCACGCGCCCGGGAAACCGAGGTCACCACCAGGGCCACCGCGCCGTCGCTCTCCTGGCAGCAGTCCAGCAGCCGCAGCGGTTCGGAGATCCACCGGGACGCCCGGTGCTCGTCGAGCGTGATCGGCCGGCCGTGGAACCAGGCGTACGGGTTTGTGGACGCGTGCCGGCGCATCGCCACGGCAACCCGGCCGAAGTCGTCGGGGGCGGCGCCGTAGTCGTGCAGGTACCGCTGGGCCACCATCGCGACCATCGCGGCCGGGGTGGCCAGCCCCATCGGGTGGTGCCAGCCGGAGTCCGGGTCCGGGGAGGCGATCGCCCGGCCGAACCGGCGGCCGGACCGTTCGTTGAGAGCGCGGTAGCAGACCACGACGTCGGCCAGGCCGGCCGTGACCGCGAGGACTGCTTGCTGGACTACCGCACAGGCGGCTCCGCCCCCGTACCCGATCCGGCTCAGGAAGCGCAACTCGCCCATCCCCAGCTCGCGCGCGACGGCGATCTCGGGGTTGTTGTCCATGCCGAACGTGACCAGGCCGGAGACGTCGGACGGCCGCAGGCCGGCGTCGTCGAGCGCGGCACGCACTGCCTCGACGGCGAGACGCAACTCGCTGCGGCCGGAGTCCTTGGAGAACTCGGTGGCGCCGATCCCGGCGATCGCGCAGGTGCCGCTGATCATGACGCCACCGTGACCGTGCCGGTGACGTGAACGCCACGGGCGGTCCGGCCGACGACGGCGATCTCACGCTCGGAGAGCACGGTGCCGGTGAAGGTGAGCGTGTCGCCGGCGTAACAGGGTGTGCCGAGCCGGATCGAGATGCCTCGCACGGCAGCATCCGGCAGATGATCGGTGACGTACCGCTGAACAAGCCCAGTCGTCGTCAGGATATTGACGAAAATATCTGGATTACCCCGCCGGGCCGCGGCGTCGCGATCATGATGCACGTCCTGGAAATCCCTGGTCGCCAGCGCGGTGCTGATGATCATCGTGGGGGTGACATCGACCGTCCAAGAATCCAAGATCGGCAGATCGGGGCGCCAGACGGGCAGCCCGCCGTCGAAGAACACCCGAACCGGATCACCGATACTCACCGGCCGTGGCCCGCGCACCTCGCCGACCATCCGGACCCCCTCGGCCAGGTCGATCAGCCCGATCACGAACGGCGTCCGCCGCCCCGGAATCGGCGGATGGTGGTGCACCACGAAGCTGTGAATCGTGCCGAGACCGGAGGCCACCGTGTGCTCCTGTTTCGCCGCACCGCATCGCGGACAGGCCGGTCCGGGCGGGTGCCGCAGCGCCCCGCACTCCCCGCAACGCTGAATTCGCAGCTCACCAGCGGCGATGCCGTCCCAGAAGAACGCGGTGTCCAGCGTGATCACCGGCGCGAGCGGCGCAGGAGAGACGGTGCCGAGCGGCGCAGGAGAGACGGCGCCGGGCGAGCCAGGGCGATATTTCAGGATCCGGAACGTCATCGTCGCCACCGGCTCGTCGCCACAGAACCACGTGCTGACCGTCGTGACGAACCACCCCTCCCCCAGCGATGTCCGTTTAGGACCAGTCACCGACTCCAACCGGCTCCGCACCGAAACCTCTTCACCAACCCGCAGATAACGGTGATAAACCTGCTCGGAATCGGTGGCGACGACATTGGGGAAACCCGCCTCGTCCAGCACGGCCGACATCTCCTGCAACGGATCGGCAGCCCTCGGAGAAAGACCGCGCATCGTCCAGACCTGAATCATCGCGGGCGGCGCGACCGCCTGATAACCCGGATGGCGATCACCCATTGCCTCCAGCCAATTCCGGATCATCGGCAAATTGACCGGATCCCGTCCGATCCGCGATTCCGAATCCCCCGCCGCCAGCAATCGCGCGATCACATCCTGCACAGAACTCACCTCGGCACTCGCGGCAGGCCAAGACCCGCACCAGCGATGATCTCCCGTTGCACCTCGTTCACGCCGCCGCCGAACGTCAGCACGAGGTTCCGCTTGTTCTGCAGGTCCAGCCACTCCAGCAGTTCCGGATCACCGCCGAACCGGGCGACGACCTCGGCCAGCTCGTTGCCGATCCGCAACAGCCGTTCCGAGGCGAAAACCTTGGTGGCGGAAGCGTCGGCCGGATTCGGCTCGCCGCCGGCGATCTGCCCATTCAGCAACTCATTCACACGCAGCGCCGCGAAACTCGCGCTCAGCGCGCGGCGGACCTCCGGGTGGGTCACGCTCCCGCTTCGGTACGCCCAATCGCGTACCGAATCGAAAAGCGCACCCAATCGCCCGGCCGGACCGAGCATCACGCGTTCATGATTGAGCTGCGCGGTGATCAGCCGCCACCCGTCGTTCTCCGCACCGACAAGCATCTCGGCGGGCACCCGCACATCACTCAAATGCACAGTGTTCACGTGATGAGCACCGTCATAGGTGATCAGCGGTGTCCACGAATAACCAGGATCGGACGTGTCGACGATCAGGATCGACAGCCCACGATGCCGGGGCGCGTCCGGATCGGTGCGGCACGCCAGCCAAAGAAAATCCGCGTCGTGCGCGCCGGTGGTGAACGTCTTCGTCCCGTCGACGGCATAGTACGCGCCGTCGCGAACCGCCCGGGTGCTCAGCGAGGCCAGATCAGTCCCGGACTCAGGCTCTGTGTAGCCGATCGAGAAGTGCAGCTCCCCGGCGAGAATCGGTGGCAGAAATCGGTCACGCTGCGCCTGGGTGCCGTGCGCCAGCAGGGTCGGCGCGACGGTCTGCAACGTGACGGCGGGCAGCGGCACATCAGCGCGCGCCGCCTCGTTCACGAAGATCTGCTGCTCGGCCGGCCCGAGCCCCCGCCCGCCGTACTCCGCCGGGAAGCCCAGCCCGAGCCACCCGTCGCGGCCCAGGCGCGCCACCAGCTCCCGATGCGCGCGTCCATGCCGTTCCCGGGCGAGATCGGCGCGTTGCGCCACGGTCAAGAGCCTGCCCATGTACGCACGAAGCTCCTCACGTAGTTCCCGCTGGGAATCAGTGAGATCGAGGAACACAGTGCTCCCCCAACGTCGTCAGCGTCTGCTCGGCGCCACCGAGGAACCGGACCATGTCGCGGATCATCGTGGTGTGCCGGTGCAGCGGGTAATCGATCATCAGGCCGAGACCGCCGTGCAGGTGATGACAGGTGCGGATGGCCGGCGGCGCCTCGGCGGTGAGCCACTGCGCGGCGACCGCGAGGTCCTCACCGGCGGGCCGGCCGGTGCCGAGCCGCCAGCATGCGGTGAGCACTGCCAGGTGCAGGGTGCGGCTGGCGATGTAGACGTCGGCGATCTGCTGGGCGACGGCCTGGAACGTGGCGAGCGGCTTGCCGAACTGGTGCCGGGTGCGGATGTGCCCGGCGGTCAGATCCAGGGCGCCGGCCAGTGCTCCGTCGGCCAGGGCACACGCCGCCGCTATCGCGAAAGGGTGCTGTTCGTGGAGGTAGGGGCCGTCAAGGCGTACCCCATGGTCGGGAACGAGGGTGACCGAGTCGCCAAGGATCTGGATGGCCGGGGTGGTGGCCGCGTGGCGGCCGATCTCGGTGAGCACGAGGGTGGTCTCGAAGATACCTAGCCCGGCGCCGCCGTCGCCCTCCGGTGCACCGAGAGTGAGCAGGCCGGCCTGGCCAAGGTCTTTCCAGAGACGCTCCGGAGTGTCCGACCCGGCGACCACCTCGGCGGCGAGCCGGCTGATCGCCTTCTGCGTCTCGTCCGGGCGGAAATCCATACTCGGATTAGAACATGTTTCAGTTTGAGTGCGCCACCGATGGGTGACACAGGTACGCAACGCGCCGTTGCTAGGCTTGATTCACTGCGGAAGGGGCACGATGGCGACAGCGAGAACGAGTACCACTGATGTCGAGCAGGGTTCGGCCGCGCAGCGTGATCGGCGCCGCCGGATCCTGGAGGCCACGCTCGCGCTGGCGTCGAAGGGCGGTTACGACGCCGTGCAGATGCGCACGGTGGCGGAAAAGGCCGAGGTCGCTCTCGGCACGCTCTATCGCTACTTCCCCTCGAAGATCCATCTGCTGGTCTCCGCGCTCGCGCTGGAGCTCGAGGCGATCCAGGACAAGCTGAACCGCAAGCCGATCCCGGGCGACACGCCCTATGACCGCACGCTCTACGTCCTCACCCGGGTGACCGGCGCGCTGCAGCGTGACCCAATGCTCGCCGAGGCGATGACCCGGGCCTTCATGTTCGCCGACCCGTCCGCGAGTGCCGAGGTCAACGCGGTGGCGCGGCTCATGGAGGACATGTTCACCCGGGCCATGCACGACGGCGAGCCGACTGCGGACGACCGCGCCAAAGCCCGGGTGATCGGTGACGTGTGGCTGTCGAACCTGGTGGCCTGGGTGACCCGCCGCGCGTCGGCGAACGACGTCGTCAATCACCTGGAGCTGGCGACGAGGTTGTTACTCCACTAGACCTGTCAGCTTGTCGAGGGCCTGTTTGGCGGCGGGGCCGGCCTGCTTCTCCAGCATGGCGGCCATCGGGCCGTTGAGCGCCGGGCCGAGGAACTCCATGTCGTACGTGACCTGGGTGCCGCCCTCGGCCGGTTCCAGCTGGAAGCGGTTCTTCGCCTTCACACCCATCGGGCCGTCGCCGGCCTGCTCCAGGGTCTTACCGTCCGCGGTGACCACTTTCCAGGCCATGTCCGCGGGCATGCCCATGAGCTTCACCTTCTGCCTGTACTGAGCGCCCTCGGTCAGGGTGGCCGGCACGTCGCCGGTGAAGCCCTGGTGCATGGCGTTCCACTCGGGGGTGCGGCTCGGGTCCACCAGCACGGCCCAGATCTGCTCCGGGTTTGCCTTCGTCACGGTCGACACGCTGACCTTGGGCATGACGTTCCTCCTGTTTGTCTAGCTTGCTGCCAGGTCTTTTCCGGCCAGGTCTTTTCCGGCCAGGTCTTTTCCGGCCAGGTCTTTTCCGGCCAGGTACCCGAAGGTCATCGCCGGGCCGAGGGTGGAACCGGCGCCGGCGTAGCTGTGACCCATCACGGCTGCCGACGCGTTTCCGGCCGCGTACAGCCCGGGGATCGCTGAGCCGTCCGGGCGCAGGACGCGGGATTGGACGTCGGTGGTCAGGCCGCCTTTCGTACCGAGGTCACCCGGCACGATCTTGAAGGCGTAGAAGGGCGGGAGGCCGACCGGCGCGAGGCACGGGCTGGGCCGGTTCGTCGGGTCGGCGAAGTACGCGTCATAGGCGCTGTCGCCCCGATGGAAGTCGGTGTCCCGGCCGGCGCGGGCCTGGCCGTTGAACCGGTCGAGCGTGGCGCGCAACGCCGCCGCCGGTACGCCGATCTTGCCGGCCAGCCCGGTGATGGTCCAGTCCTTGACCAGGGCGCCGCTGTCGTACCAGGCCTGCGGGTACGGCAGGAGTGGCGCTGTCTCCTTGAAGAGGTAGCGGTTCCGGTACTCCTGGTCGGTGATCATCCAGGCTGGGAAGTGGTCACCGGCGTACATCGTGTGGACGACGTCGCTGTACGGCGCGGCCTCGTTGACGAACCGCCTGCCGGTGCCGTCGACGAAGATGTTGCCCGGCAGCGTCCGCTCGGAGAGGCAGAAGTACGGCCCCTCGGGCAGCGGGATCATCGGGCCCCACCAGGCGTCGTCCATCAGGGCGAGGCCGGCGCCGGCGCGCTCGCCCGCCTCGATGCCGTCGCCGGTGTTCGACGCGGCGCCGACCGTCCAGGCCGTGCCGATCGGCTCGTCCTGGAACTGCTTGCGCATCCGCTCGTTGTGCTCGAACCCGCCGCTGCCGATCATCACGCCGCGGCGGGCACGAATGAGTGTCTCGGTGCCGCCGACGAGCGCGATCACGCCGGCCACCCGGCCGTTCTCCACGTGGAGATCGACCAGCGGGGTGTTCAGCCGGACCGGCACGTCGGCGGCGAGCAGGCCGGCCCGCAGGCCACCGGCGAGGGCCTGGCCCATGGTGATCGGTTTCTGGCCCTGCGCGGCGAGCTGGAGGTAACGCCAGACGATCTCGGTGGCGACCGCGACACCCCGCGGATGGCGCGCGATCAGAGCCAGCCATCGGTAGTCGATGTCGTAGACGACGGTGCTGGGCGGTGTGGGCAGATAGGAGGGGTTCAGGTTCGCGTATTCGGCGCCCAGGATGTTCGCGTCGAGCGCCACCGGCTCGATCGAGCGGCCGTTCGGCATCCCGCCGGGCAGCTCCGGGTAATAGTCCGAATAACCCTCCATCCAGCGGAAACGCAGCGGCGACCAGCGCTGGATGAAAGCGATCGCCGGCGGGCCGGCCCGCAGGAACGCCTGCCGTTTGGCCACCGGCACCTCGGGGCCGACCACTGCGGCCATGTAGGTGTCGGCTTTCGTGAACGTGTCCGGAACGCCGGCGGCGAGCAGGACGTCGTTGTTCGGCACCCAGATGCCCGCGCCGGACCGGGCCGCGGAGCCGCCGAAGACCGGCGCCTTCTCCAGGACGATGGTGCTGAGTCCACTGCGGGCGGCCGTGAGGGCGGCTGTCATGCCTGCCGCGCCGGCGCCCACCACGACCACGTCGAACTCTTCCATGACGTCCCCTTTACCGGCTCGTGATGGGGCGGCAATAACTAGAACAGGTTATAGCAGTGTGAGATGATTCACTAGGTGCACACGTGTTCGGCGGGGTTCGCTTGGTAGAACCTGATTCTGTTCGGCTGTGCTTCTGCTGGCGCCCGGGAGACCACGTGACCGATAGGCTTCAATCCATCGACCGGCTGCTGGAGCGGCGCGAGGCGATCAGCGATCTGGGTGACGCGCTACGGCTGCTGATCGAGCACGCCACGGCGACCGAGGCGCCCACCGACGAGCTGCGCCGGGCCGCCGAACGGATCCGGCAGGCCACCGGTCCACTGGGTGAACGGATCCGGACCCGCAGCGAGGTGGCCGCCGCCGACGATCTGCTGGGCGGCGTCCGGATGTACAACCCGGTGATCGGCCGCGGCAGCGCCCTCGCCCCACCGGTGCACATCGAGAGCAGCGCCGGCGTGGCGGTCGGCACCTGCACGCTCGGCCTGGCCTACGAGGGCCCGCCGATGTACGCGCACGGAGGCGTCAGCGCGATGCTGCTCGACCAGATGCTCGGGCACGCGGTCACGTCGTCCGGTAATCCGGGGATGACGGTTCGGCTCGATACGGCGTACCGAAAGCCTGTGCCTTTGATGACGGCCCTGCGCCTGACCGCTGAGGTCTCGCAGGTCGAGGGCCGGCGGGTGACGGCGGTCGGAGCGATAGCGACGGCCGAGCGGCCGGACGAGGCGCTGGTGACGGCTACCGGGTTGTTCGTGGCGCTGCGCGCGGAGCAGGCGCAGCGACTGTTCGGCCCGGTGATGCGGCCGCGGGCGAGCTGACCTCTTGCATCAGCCGCACGGGCTCCACCCATCGGCGCCGCGCAGCGCGGCGTCCACTGTGTACGCGACCGCTTCCTCATCGGTGAGTTGCGGGCGGTCGGCGGTGACCGTCGCGCCCGGGCCGACGTTGCGGTACTCGGCGAACCGGGCCTCCTCCCAGGGCCACACCCCGAAGTCGGTCCACGGCGCCGCCGGGATGTGCGCGCCGATCCACGACTCCCGGATGATCGTCTGCCCGATCGCCTCGGGATCCTGACCGGGGTGCCACGGCCGGCCCAGGAAGACGGTTCCGCCGGGTGCGTCGGAGGTGAACCGGGACCGGTGGAAGAGCAGTCCGTACGGGTTGGTCCGCAGGGTGCTGGGTGCGGTGACGTACCCGTTCGGGGTGCTGCCCCGGTTCAGCGAGTGGATGTGGCAGCGCTCGAAGGCGGCGGTGGCCCGGCCGAAGATGAAGTCGACGTCGCCCTCGACGTAACAGTCCCGGAAGTAGGCCCGGCCTCCGTTGACATAGAGGGTGTCCTGGTTGCCGAGGAAGCGAACCCGGTCGAACACCAGCTTGTCGGCGCGGGTCAGCACGGCGACCGCCTGCCGGTTGGTGATCTCCGGATGGGCGGCCTCGTCGAAGAGGTTCGCGAAGGTCAGGCCGGTGACGCGCAGGCCGGCGCCGTCCACGGTGACCGAGGCGCTGCCCGACGTGCCCCACGGCGTGCCGTCCGGTTTCAGGGTGCCGTTGGCCCGATCGTCGGCGATCACCACGTCGGACGGTGAGCGGCCGAGCCCGCGCAGCTCGATCAGCGGTTTGGCCGCCGGGATGATCACCTGGCCGAGGTATGTGCCGGGGCGGATGCCGATGACGGCGGGCTCGCCGGCCGGGACGGCGTCGATCGCGGCCTGCACGCTCGTGTGGTCGCCGGAGCCGTCGGCAGCCACCGTCAGTCTCGTCCGCCGGGGTGCCGGCAGCACCGCGGCCGCTGCGGGAAGGGCGAGAAACGAACGTCTGCGCATGGTCGGCCTCCGGCGCTCTTCACTGATGGCTCGCGCACGGTACGACTGCAACAAAATTCATGTCAATGGATGCGTTGGGCCAGCAGACTGTGCACTTCGTTGAGCAGCGTCTGCGAGTCGAACGGCTTGTGGATCAGCGGGGCGTCCTCCGGGATGGCCTGCCCGCCCGGCGCCGGGCCGCTCGTGTAACCCGACATGAACAGCACCGGCAGGTCCGGCCGATCTTTGCGCAGCTCGGCGGCGAGCTGGGTGCCCGACATCCCGGGCATGATCACGTCGCTGAGCAGCATGTCGAACGTGAGGCCCTCCTCGCGGTACATCCGCAGCGCCTCCTGCGGATGCGGGGCGGACGCGACCTCGTACCCGGCCTTGCCGAGCAGGCGGCAGACGATGGCCCGGACCGCTTCCTCGTCCTCCACCACGAAGACCTTGCGGCCGTGGCCGGAACGGGCCGGCGCGGCCGGCGCGGCCGGGCTCACCCCGGGCGCCGCCTCGGTGCCCGCCGGCAGCCGAACCCGCAGCGTGGTGCCCCGGTTCTGCTCCGATTCCAGGCTGATGGTGCCGCCCGCGTCGGTCACCACCCCGTACGCCGTGGCCAGCCCCAGCCCGGTGCCGCTGCCCCGGCCCCGGGTGGTGAAGAACGGCTCGAACGCCCGCGCGAGAACCTCCGGCGGCATCCCGCAACCGGTGTCGGTGATCGAGAGGCACACCTGGCGCTCGCCGCCGGCGGTCTGCTCCAGGCTCGTGGCAACGGTGAGCCGGCCGCCGTCCGGCATCGCGGCGCGCGAGTTCAGCACCGCGTTCATCATCACCTGCTCCAGCTTGCTGCGGTCCATCACCACCGGAGGCAGCCCGGACGCCAGGTCGGTGACGAACTCGATGTCCTCGCCAAGGGTACGGGCCAGCAGCCGCTGGGTGTCCGCGGCGACCTCGTTCAGGTCGAGCACCTCGGGGCGGGACGGCTCGGAACGGCTGAAGATGAGCAGCTGGCGGGTGAGCGCGCTGCCCCGGTTCGCGGCCTGCTTGATCCCGGCCGCGTCGGCGCGCCCGGGATGTTCCTCCCCCAGCTCGTCGGCGAGCATGTCGGCGTACCCGGAGATGACCGCGAGGATGTTGTTGAAGTCGTGCGCGATGCCGCCGGCCAGCTGACCCAGCGAGTCGAGCCGTTCCGACTGCCGCAGCTGCTGTTCCAGCACGTTGCGCTCCCGCTCGGCGGCGATCCGCTCGCTGACGTCGCGCAGGATGCCCTCGACCGCGACCACCCGGCCGTCGTCGTCGGTGACCCGGCCGGCCCGCTGCTCGATGAAGACGATCCCGGAGTCCGGGCGGCGCAGCCGGAACGTGATGGTGCCGGTCCGCAGCGCCCGCCAGGACTGCTCGAAGAGCGCCAGGTCTTCGGGGAGGACGCTGTCCAGGATCAGCCGGGGGTCTGCGTAGTACTCCTCGGCACGACGGCCGGTGATCGACTCGACCGCCCGGCTCAGGTATTCCATGCCCGGCTCGGGTTCCAGCCGGTACCGGAAGATGATGTCCTGGGCGTGCTCGGCCAGCAGGCGGAACCGTTCCTCGCTGTCGCGCAGCGCCGCCTCGGCCCGGCTGCGCTTGGTGATGTCCGTGGAGATGCCGGCTACCGCGTACGCGTGCCCGGCCGCATCGATCAGCGGGAACTTCACCGTGATGTACGCGCGCGGGCCGTCCTCGCCCGGCGCCTCCTCCTCCATCTGCACCGGCACACCGCCGGCGAGCGCTTCCAGGTCGTTCTCCCGGAACGCGTCGGCGATGTCACGCGGGAACAGGTCGTGGTCGGTGAGCCCCACGATGTTCTCGCGGCGCAGCCCGAACAGGCGTTCGTACTCCCGGTTGACCAGCAGGTATCGGCCGTCGGCATCGCGCATGTAGATCACCGCGGACGTGTGGTCGATCAGCGCCATCAGCTGGTCACGACCGATCTCCGCCAACGGTGACGTCGTACCTGGCTTCACCCCGCCCCCGCTCAACCGGCCAGCTCCACCACCACGCGACCGGAACCTACCTCCTTCGGATGGCCGGTATGTGCTCTTTCGCTGGTAATCACCGGCCTTAGTGCGGCGAGAGCATGATTCTGCCGGGCCCGGGTAAGCCGTTCGAGGAACGTCTCCGTCATGCCTGTCGTGCCGGCCCGGTTGGACACCAGCTCCTTGTCGCCGAGACCGGCCTCGTCACGCAACCGCTGCGGCTTGAACAGGAACTTCTTGCTCAGCATCAGGTGCGCGCCGGCCGCACGGGCGTGCATCGCGAGCAGCCGGTACCAGTCGATCAGAGCGGGGTGCCGCGCTACCAGGCGGCGCAGGTCGGGCTCGTCGAGCAGGCGCAGGTCGCGCTCGTCGGTGCCCAGCGCGTCGAGCAGCCGCGCCGGCAGCGTCGGCATGTCCATCAGCCGGCTGAGCTCCTCGCGCTCGGCGGCGAGCAGGGCCGGGAAGAGCCGGCGGGCCTGCTTGTCGTAGTCCTCCACGGCGAGGCCGAGCAGGAAGTCCCGTTTCAGCGCCTCCGGGTCGAGCGCGCCGCTCGGCGAGATGTCGCCGAGGGTCCAGTGCGCGGCGAACTGGCGGAACACGTCCATGAAATGCTCGGCCGGCATGGTCTGCTCGGGCGGCAGAGCCGCGAAGTCGACCATGAGGCGGCGCAGGGCGTCGAGCAGGTCGGTGGCGAGGCGTACCGAATGGCGGGCGTCCTCGCAGGTCAGGCCGGCGTTCTCCCGGGTGAACGGGCAGAGCAGGTTGTTGACCGCCATCTCCACCACTTCACCCTGTTTGACCAGCAGGAAGAACCGTTCCTCGCCGGGGCTGCCGGTATAGCTGCGGATCCGGCCGTCGTCGAAGACGCCGGGCAGAACGCCCAACACCTCCTCGTCGAGGCGTACCTGAACCGTCCCGACGTTCCACCGCACCAGCGAGGCGAAGCTGTCCCGCTCGTAGTGCCCGGTGCCGGTGTGCGCGGCCAGGGCCTCGAAGTACGCGCGGAACGGTATCCGCTGCGGCCCGGCCACCAGCTCGGCGAACGCGTCGTCGGGGTGGGTCGGCCCGCCCGGCGCGTGCTCCTGGTAGTGCCGGGCCACCGAGGCGCCGACGAAACCGAGGTTCACCACGAGCTGCTGGGCCTGCAGCGGGGTCAGCTGGGCGACCTCCGGCAGGTGGTCCAGCACGTGCTCGCCGACCTCGGTGTGCAGTAGCTCGGGTGAGGCGTGGTGCTGCAGGATCGCTCGGTTCAGGCGGGGCAGTTCGTGCAACACCCAGTCGCCGATCTGTTCCGGAATCACACCCTTTCTATTCGGCAAATGTCCGGGTGAATGTGAGTCGTTCGAATCCCATTTATCGAGAAACCGGATATTTCGGGTTAAAGGGTGGGATGGGGTGGGGTGCGGGCGGGCTCGGTGCGCCTGTGGCGTTCTTGGGTGTGCCCGTGGCGTTCTTGGGTGTGCCCGTGGCGCCCGTCGGCGTGCCCGCGGCGCTCTTCGGTGTGCCCTCGGCCCACTCTGGTGCCGCCGCCGCTCACAGGTGCGCGGCATCGGCGTCACCAGCCGGGGCGCCCCCAGCACCTTTCGACGGCGACACCGCCGTCTTTCGAGTGCGTCTTGCCAGGCACGCCCATGGCTGCGTCGATCGATTGATGAGGCCGGCTGTGCCGCGCTGCGCTGCGCTGCCTGAATCTTGTTAACTTCCCCGCCGACGTGTCCGCACAACTTCACAAGATCGAACAGGCGTGGCCGATCTTGCGGAGTTAGCCGCAAACGGTTCGCCGGACTCCACAAGATCCGTGACGCACCACGTTCACCACGCCGAAACCGTGAAGCATCGCGTCACCACGTCCCCGCCACGCTCTCCGCCCTGCCCCACCCCAACCCGCCCCGCACTCTGCACGCCCCGCACTCTGCACGCCCCGCACTCTGCACGCCCCGCACTCTGCACGTCCCGCACTCTGCACGTCCCGCCCCGCCCCGCTTTGCCTGGATCTTGTGGACTTCCCCGCAGACGTGCCCGCACAACTTCACAAGATCGAACAGGCGTGGCCGATCTTGCGGAATTACACGCAAACGGTTCGCCGAACTCCACAAGATCCGCGGCGCACCGCGTTCACCACGTCGGGACTGTGTAGCACTACGTTCACGCGCCGAACCGTGAAGCACCACGATCACCGCGCCGGAACCGTGAAGCACCACGATCACCGCGCCGAACCGTGAAGCACTACGTCGGCCGAACCTTTGAAAGCCTGTAGGGCACGAAACACCCACGAGTCTCCAAGATCCGGCATGTCCACCCACTATCGTGGCAGAACGTCACCCCATAGCTCCCAAACCACCCAAAATCGACGCGCCACGAACGGCCGCCCCGGCAAACTCGTGCACTCGTGGTCGACCAGCCGGCCAAACCGCACAAGATCCCCGAGCGGCATCGCACCGAGAAACCACCACACCGCGCCGAGAAAGCGTCACGCCACCCCGAAAGCGGCGGCGATGCCACATGCCCCAATCCCGACACATACGACCGAAACCGGCGCGGCGTGTCGGATTCGGGTCTGTGTTCTGAGCGCGGACGGGAGCGCACCGTGTGCCCCCATCACCGGGCACCTGGCGGGCCGGGCACTTGACGAGAACGCACCGTGTGTCCCCAACTCCGGGCACCCGACGGGAGCACACGGTGTGCCCCCGTCACCGGGGCACCTGGCGGGAGCCCACCGTGTGCCCCCATCACCGGGCACCTGGCCCCTGGACGGGCGCCCACCGTGTGCTCTCGTTTGCCTGCTCTGACCCCGTCGGCAATCGGCCTTACTCGACGGGCCTGCCGGCCACCACGGTTCCCACGACCGGCAGGTGAGCCAACTCCTCCGGAGCGCAGTCGACCGGATCCCCGCCGAACACCGTGAAGTCGGCGTCGAAGCCCGGTGCGATCCGGCCCCGATGGCCCTGCTCGCCCGAGGCCAGTGCCGCCTGAGTAGTGAAACCCTCCAGCACCTGCAGCGCCGTCAGCGCCTGCTCCGGCTGCATCGGCAGTGCCGACGGCCTGTCGAAACGGCGCCGCAAGCGGGCATCGGCCATGATCCAGCGCGGGTCGTACGGCGCGATCGGCCAGTCCGAGCCCAGCGCCACCACGCCACCGGCCGTCCGGATGTCGTTCCAGCGGAAGCCGTGGTCCACCCGGACGTCGCCGAGCCGGACGGACCACGAATCGGACCGGTCCGCGTTGTTGAAACACGTGCAGTGCAACGGCTGCATGCTCGCCGCCGCGGCGCCGTCGGCGAAGAGTTTGACCAGGTCGTCGGGGATGGTCTCGACGTGTTCGATGCGGTGGCTGGCGCTGCCGGGCGTGAGCGACGCGAAGATGTTCAGCACTTCGCGGACGGCACGGTCGCCGATCGCGTGCACGGCACAGTTGACGCCCGCCGCGTGCAGGTCGGACACGACCGTACGGAATCTGTCGAAGTCACGCCACAGTGAGGAGAGGCCTTCGCCACGGGTGTCCGCGTACTCCAGCCAGGCGGTGCCGCCGTCGACGGTTCCGTCGACGACGAGCTTGATGCCTTCGACCCGCCAGCGCCGGCCGCCCTGTCCCAGCTGGGCGACCACATCCGGATAGGAATCCTCCGGCATGAGCATCGGGTTGAAGCCGATCCGCAGCGGCAGGTCGCCCTGTTCTTCGAGCATCGTGACGAGTTCGCGCGCCGGGTCGTGGAAGTCCATGGCGTGCAGCCCGGTGTATCCGACCGCCGCCATCCCGCGCAGCAACGTTCGCAGCGACGCCGCCTGCGCAGCCGTTGACGGTGCAGGAATCACCCGTTCGACCAGGTCGGAGGCTTCGGCTTCGAGCAGGTATCCGGTCGGCACCCCGTCGGCGTCGACGGCGACGCGGGAACTGGAAGCGAACGAGCGGGCACCCACCACACCGGCCAGCTGCAACGCGGCAGGCGACGCGATCGCCGAATGAGCATCATAAAGAACGATATAAGCGGGAATCCCATCCAGTACCGGCCCGAGAGCTGCAGCCGACGGCTCTGATGTACCGAAGACGACCGGGTTGAGCGCCCACGCCCGCAACCACTCCCCCGGCGCGAGCGCCGCACGCGCCTCCTCCAGCTTCGCGCGGACGAGCGGCAACTCCAGCACGTCGGTCAGGTCCACGCCGGCGGTCAGCGACAGCCCGGAGACCGGGTGGCTGTGCCCGTCGACGAGTCCGGGAGTGATCACCGCATCGCCGTAGTCGATCACTCGGGAGGCGGATCCCCGCAGGTCGGCCGCGTCGCCTGCGGCGACCACCACCCCGTCGCGGACGAGCACACCGGTGACGTCCCCTTGAGCGAGGGTACGAATCCGCCGGGCGACGAACAGCACCCCGCTCATCCGCGCACCCGCACCGAAAGACAGGTGACGCAGCCCTCGAGCTTCTCGAACTCGCTGATGTCGACAGCCACGACCCGCAGACCCCGTGCCTCGAAGATGGCAGCTGACTCCGGCGCGGCCGAGCTCATCAGCACGGTCGACGCATCAAGCACCACCACATGAGCACCGGGCTCCTCCGGCACCTCCAGATAGGACGGGAAGATCGTCGGATCATCAACCACTGGCCCGTACCCGATGATCGTGCCGTCCGGGAGCGCGGTGATCGCGCTCTTGAGGTGCAGCGCCTTGGTGACCGGGACCGCGACGACGGTCCAGCCGCGCGGTTCGAGCAGGCCGCGCAGCTGGCCGACCGCGGCCTCGTTGGTGGTGCCGGTGAGGCCGACGTACGCGGTGGTGCCGACCTTGAGCACGTCGCCGCCGTCGAGGGTGCCCTCGGTGATGGTGGCCGTCTCGAAGCCGAGTTCGCGGATCTTCTTCTCGGTCGCGACCGTCTCCGGGTTGCGAGCCGGCTCGGCGGGGTTGGTGACGACGGCCAGGTCACCGAAGATCACCACGGCGTCCTCGATGAAGACCGAGTCGGGCAGCGTGTCGTCGATGTCGACGCTGACCGTGGGCCAGCCGTTCGATTCCAGCGCGGCGACATATCCGGCCCACTGCCGGCGAGCGAGATCGAGGTCGAGCGGCTGCCGTTCGATGAACGTGACGACGCCGTCGGCGAGGGTCGCGGCAGGCGGCCGGACCAGGACGTAACTCATGAAAGCTCCTCGGAAGCGACATCGGTGGCGACATCAGGGACGACATCGGTGGCGACATCAGTGGCGGCGGCGGTCAGTGCGCCGTAGGTGTCGGGTCGGCGCGTGGCCAGGAACGGGAACAGCGTCAGCCAGTCGGTGCGCTGTGCCAGGTCGAGCGTCGCGACCAGCACGGCGTCCTCGTCGCGAGGCGCCTGCACCAGAACCCGGCCGTAGGGGTCGCTGATGAACGACGAGCCGTAGAACGTGACCAGCCCTTCGTTGCCCCACCGGTTCGGAACGACCATGAAGAGGCCGTTGGCGATGCCGTTCGCCACGATCACCTGCCGCCACAGCGGCTCGGTGTCGAAATCCGGGTGGTCCGGCTCGGAGCCGATCGCGGTCGGGTAGGCGAGCAGCTCGGCCCCGCCAAGCGAATAGGCGCGAGCCACTTCCGGGAACCATTCGTCCCAGCAGGTCGGCATGCCCAGGCGCGGCGCGCCTTCAAGATCCAATTCCCAGACAGGGTACGCGTGACCGCCCGTGCCCGGCCGGAAATAGGTGTCCTCGTAGTACCCCGCCGTGACGGGGATGTGCAGTTTCCGGGTCCGGCCGACAATCGTCCCGTCCGGCGCCACCAGGATGCTCGTGTTGAAGCCGAGGCCGTCGCCGTCGTCCGCCTTCTCGTAGAGCGACGCGTGCACGAACAGCCCGTGCTCGGCGGCGGCCCGGGCGGCGAACGTGCAGGTCGGCCCAGTCTCCAGGTCTTCGGCCAGGTCGGACGGTGTGCCGGTGGGAACCGTGTCGGCGGGGTACCGCATCAGGGTCAGCTCGGGCAGGAACACCACTTTCGCACCGGCGGCCGCGGCCGAGGCGATGCCGTCGTCCAGGACGGCGAGATGTTCGGCCGGGTCGGCGTGCCAGCGGGTCTGCACGAGCGCGACGGTCAGCGGCCGGTCCTCGGAACTGACGCGGGCCGGCGACGGCAACCGCGAGGCGACAAGGGTCTTCATGCGTTTCCTCCCGGAAGAGCGGGTTGTTGCTGGGTGATGCAGTGGACGCCGCCGCCCCGGGCGAACAGCACCCGCGCGCCGACCGGCATGATCGTGCGGCCCGGGTACGCGCCGGCCAGGACGTCGAGGGCCTCGTCGTCGTTCGGGTCGTCGAACGAGCAGGCGATGACGGCCCCGTTCACGGCGAAGTGGTTGACGTAGCTGTAGTCGACGAAACCGTGCTCGTCGGTGAGCGTCTTCGGAGCGGGCAACGAGGTGAGCCGCAACGGACGGCCGGCGGCGTCTGTTGATGCGGCCAGCACTTCCCGGATCTCGGCCATCACGGCGTGATCCGGATGCTCCTCGCTGCGCTGGTCGTGGATCAGCACCTCGCCCGGCGCCGTGAACGTGGCGACGATGTCGACGTGTCCCCGGGTTCCGTAGGTGGCGCTGTCCCGGGTCAGCCCCCGGGGCAGCCAGATCACCTTCCGGGCGCCGACCGTGCGGGCCAGTTCGGCCTCCACGTCGGCCCTGGTCCAGCCCGGGTTCCGCTCCGGGTCGAGCTGCACGGTCTCGGTGATCAGGAACGTGCCCTCGCCGTCGGTGTGCAGACCACCGCCCTCGTTCACCAGCGCCGAGGAGATCCGGACCGCGCCGCTGGCGGTGGTGGCGACCTCACTGGCGTACGCGTCGAACTCCCACCGCGCCCACTCCTGCTGTCCCCAGCCGTTGAAGACCCAGTTCACCGAACCGAGCCCGGCCGCTCCGACCACGAAGGTCGGGCCGGAGTCCCGGTACCAGGCGTCGTCCAGCTCGCACTCGTGCAGCTCGATGTCGCCGGCGAGACGCCGCCGCGCCTCAGCCCGTCCCTCGGCGGTGACCAGCATCGACAGCGGTTCGTGCTCGGCCACCGCGTTGGCGACAGCGGCCCACGCCGTCCACGCCTCGTCCGCGTCGGACGCTGTGTCGCCAAGCGTGTACGCCGCCGACGGCCAGGCCATCCAGGCCCGCTCGTGCGGTTCGGTCTCGGCCGGCATCCGCCACGTCAGGTCGTTGCCCGGCTTCATGCGTTTCTCCAGGGAAGCTGCGGATCGACAAAGCGACGGACGATCGCCATGGCGGCGTCGTGGTCGAGCGGGCGGTACCCGATCACGACCCGGATGGTCAGGCCGTCGAGCAGCGCCGACACCCCCTCGACGATCGGGTCGACGTCGAGGTCGGCGGGCAGTTCGCCGCGGCCGATCGCGTACCGAAGTGTCTCGCGAAGCAGGCCCTGCCAGTCGCTTTCCAGCTCGGTGATCAGCTTGTGGAAGTCCTCGGAGTGCACCGCCTCATTCCAGGCGCCCAGCCAGAGCAGCAGTCCGCTGTCGTCCAGGCCGGTGGGTGCGCCGGTGTCGAGAAGCCACTCCCAGCGTTCCCGGCCGGACTCCATGGTCTCGAAAGCGGCGTAGATCCGCGTCCGCAGATCCTGCTCGACGATCCGCATCGATGCCGTGAACAGGTCGTTCTTGGACTCGAAGTAGTAGAGCAGGTGAGCGCCGGTCATACCGAGGCTCGCGCCGATGTCGGAGAGCCGGACGTTGTGCACCCCCTGGACGCTCAGCGGCCGGATCGCCGCCCGGGCGATCTCCGCTTTCTTGCCCTGCCTTTTCGTACTCACATGGCCTGCTTGGTGCTCATCGGACTGATTCCTCCGTGCTGCCGGGCAGTGTGGGCGCCGCGGCGATCAGTTCGGCGGTGTACGGGTCGGCCGGCGCCGCGAACAGCTCGGCGATCGGCCCCTGCTCGACGATCCGGCCGTGGCGCATCACCACGGCGGTGTCGCACAGATATCGAACCAGATCAAGATCGTGACTGATACAGATCAGCGTGACGCCGGTGCTGGCGCGCAACTCGGCGAGCAGGTCGAGCACACCTGCCTGCACGATCACGTCGAGCGCGCTCGTCGCCTCGTCGGCGATCAGCAACTCGGGTTCGAGCGCGAGAGCCCGGGCGATCGCGACGCGCTGCTTCTGCCCGCCGGAGAGGCGGTGCGGCCGGGCCTCGCGGATCTCGGCAGGCAGATGCACGAGGTCGAGCAGCTCGCCGACCCGGGCGTCGACCAGCTCGGCCGGCACCACCCTGTGCACACGCAGCATCTCCGCGAGAGTCGAGCCGACGGTCCGGGCCGGGTTGAGCGTGGTGCCCGGATCCTGGAAGACCATCTGCATGGCACGCCGCGTGGCCAGGTCGCGCCGGGCGCCGAGCTCGGCGCCACGGAAACGCACGCTGCCGGCTTGCGGCCGGTTCAACCCCAATACGGTACGCATGAGAGTCGACTTGCCCGACCCGGATTCTCCGACGATCCCGGTCGCCGAGCCTTTCGCGATGTGCAGGGTCACGTTGTCGACAGCGGTGATCGCGTGCTTGCGACGACCGAAACTGACCGTGACGTTCTCGATCTCCAGAAGTGCGCTCATCGCGTCACACTCCCCAGGTTCTCGTTCCGGAGCCGGCCGCCCAGGCTCTCGCTCCGGAGCCGGCGGCCCAGGCTCTCGCTCCGGAGCCGGCGGCCCAGGTTGGCGGCGAGGAGCTCGGCGGTGTACTCGTGGGCCGGGGCCGCGAGGACCTCAGTGAGCACGCCGGTCTCGACCACCTCACCGCGGCGCATCACCAGCAGCCGCGCGCTGACCGAGGCGACCACGGCCAGGTCGTGGCTCACGAAGATCATCGCCATCGACCGCCGGGCGATCAGGTCACGCAGCAGGTCGAGGATCTGCGCCTGGACCCGGACATCGAGGGCCGTGGTGGGCTCGTCGCAGAGCAGCACCTCGGGTTCCGCGGCCAGCGCGGCGGCGATCATCACGCGTTGCCGCATGCCACCGGAGAGCTCGTGCGGCCAGGCGCGCAGCCGATCGGCGGCACGGTCGATGCCGACCTGCTCGAACAGCTCGATGGCAGCGGTCAGGGCGTCCGCTTTTGATCGGCCCGGGTGGTGCCGCCGCCAGACTCGGGCAACCAGGTCACCGGCGCGCATCGTCGGGTTCAGAGCGGTGGCCGGCTCCTGGAAGACCATCGCCGTCCGTGCCGTGCAGGTGATCTCCCCGGTCGCTGTGATGCCGGCCGGGAGGATGCCGAGGATCGCACGCAGGGTCAGGCTCTTGCCGCTGCCGGACTCGCCGACGATGCCGAGGGTCTCACCAGGCGCGAGGGCGAGATCAACGTTGTCGACCAGTGTCACGCCGTCCGCGCGTACCAGGGAAAGGCCTTTGATCTTCAGGGCGCTCATGCTCGTTTCCTCTCCTGAAGGGCATCGCCGAGCAGGGCGAATCCGAGGGCGAGCACGGTGATCACCAGGCCCGGGACGACAGTGAGAAGTGCCTGCGTGGTGATGTACGGCTGGGCGGCGGCGATCATGCTGCCCCACTCCGGGGTGGGCTGCTGGATGCCGAAGCCGAGGAACGAGAACGCCGCGAGGGCGGTCACCGCGAAGACCAGGTCCGATGTCAGATAGATGAGCGTCTGTCGCAGGGTGTTCGGTAGGACGTGCCGGACGATCACCCGGGGTGCACCGAAGCCGGCCGTGATCGCGGCCGTGACGTACTCGGTCTGCCGGATCCGCAGCACTTCGGCACGGACCAGGCGGGCGTAGACCACCCAGCCCACAGCGGTGAAGCTGATCAGCAGGGATCGGACACCGGGACCGAGACTGAACACCAGGACGATCATCAGGATGTACATCGGGAACGCCTGGAGCAGGTCGCTGATCCGCATCACGATCGCGTCGAACCAGCCGCCGAAGTAACCGCAGATCACGCCGAGCGCGGTGCCGAGCAGACACGGCAGCACAGTGGCGAGCGCGGCGACCGGCAGATCGATCCGGGCCGCCATCAGGATGCGGCTGAGCTGGTCACGGCCGAGTTCGTCGGTGCCGAGCAGGTGCGCCGCGGACGGGCCCTGCAGGGCCGAGACCACATCCTGGGCGAGTGGATCATGGGGTGCGATCCAGGGCGCGAGGATCGCGGCCAGCACGTAGAGCCCCACCACGCCGGCGCCGATCCAGAGCTTCGGGCCCTTCATGCGCTGATCCTCACTCTCGGGTCGACGGCCGCGTTGACCACGTCGGCGATCAGGTAGAGCGCCACCACCAGGACCGCGAAGACGATGGCGTAGCCCTGCACCAGCGGGAAGTCCCTGGTGCTGGCCGCGACGACAAGGCCCTGGCCCATCCCGGGCAGTCCGAAGGCGACCTCGACGACGACCGTGCCGAAGAGGGCATATCCGGCCTGCGCGGCCGTCACCGTGATGAGCGGCGGGACCGCGTTGCGGAGCTGGAACTGCCGGAGCAGCGCCAGCCCGGTGAATCCGAGGGTGCGGGCGGCCACCACGAACTCGGCCTCGTGCAGGTCGATCATGGTGGCCCGCAGGCTGCGGATCATCGGGGCGGTGATGCTGATCGCGACCACCACGGACGGCAGGACCATCGCCAGGGCGTACTGGCCGGGGCCGGGGCCGACGCCGGCCACCGGGAACCAGCCGGTCGGCAGGGCGATCAGCCGGATCGCCATGATCGCGACCCAGAACGTCGGCAGACCGATACCGAGCGTGCCGAGGATCCGGATCACGTGGTCCGCCGGGCCGTCCGGACGCTTCGCCGCCAGGACCGCCAGTGGGACCGTGACCAGCAGGGCGAGCAGCACACCGGCGATCGCCACGGTCAGCGTGACGGGCAGCTGAGCAACGATCTGGTCGGCGACGGGCTGACCGGTCTTGAACGAGGTGCCGAAGTCGCCTTGGACGACCTGCACCACGTAATGGGCGTACCTCTCCCAGATCGGCTGGTCCAGGCCGATTTCGTGGGCGATCCGGGCGACCTCGGCCTCCGGGGCCCGCGGGCCGGCGACCATCCGTGCCGGGTCGCCGGGCGCGAGGCTGAGCAGGAGCATGACCAGGAAGAGGATGCCGAGCAGCAGCGGGATCAGGCTGATCGCGCGGCGGGCGACGAAGGCGTACCGGCCCATCGTCAGTTCTTCCAGACGGTGTCGAAGTAGTAGGTGCCCCACGGGGTGACGTGGGCGTCGTGGACCACGTCGCGCTGGCCCTCCAGAGCCGAGGTGTGCGCCAGGGCCACGAACGGGGCCTGCTCGAACCAGATGTCCTGGAGTTTCGTGACGGCGGCCTTCTTCTTCGCCGTGTCGGTGGTGGCGGCGTAATCAGTGAGCGCGGCGATGGCGTCATCGGCGGGCAGGCCGGTGAACATCGTCGAGGTGCCGGCCACGTACCAGGCGGGGTCGGCGACGTCCGGGGAGATCGCGTTGTAGCTGAAGATGCCCAGCTGGTACTCGCCGCTGCTCTCCGCGGCGAAGGCGGTGGCGCTGTCGGCGGACTGCAGTTCGACGGTGATGCCGACGGCGGCCAGGTTCTGCTGAATGATCTGGGCCATCAGCGTGGAGCTGGGGTCGTTCGGGTAGACGAGACTCAGCGTCTTCTTCTCGTTCTTGAGCAGCTCCTGGGACTTGGCGGTGTCCAGCGTGAAGTACGGCTGGCTCGGCGCGGCCCAGTTCAGGCTGTTCGTGGGCAGGGCGCCGGTCGGTGCCACGCCGTATCCCTTGAGGGCGCTCTGGCTGATCGCGGCGTAGTCGATGGCGTACGCGATGGCCTGCCGGGTTGCCGCGTCGGCGAGCGCCGGGTCCTTCGTGTTCATCAGCAGCACCGGCGTGAGGTGCTGCGGCTGCGCCTTGACCTGGTCCTTCGGCAGCGTCGCGGCGGTCACCGGCATGATCTCGTCGGCCATGTCGAGCTGACCGGAGCGCATCTGCAGGGTGATCGAGTTGGGGTCGCTCGCGTACGTGCTGACAATCTTGTCGAGGTACGGGCCGCCGTCGCGGTAGTAGTCCGGGTTCTTGGTCAGCACCACCTGGCCGTTGGCGCTCCACTCCGAGACGGTGAACGCGCCGGCGCCGACCGGCTTCTGCCAGTACTCCGCGGCGGTACGCCCGCCGAAGTCCTCCGGCACGACGCCCGCGGTGGCCCAGGAGAGGAACCCGGCAAGCGCGGTGTCCGGCGCCGCGAGGGTCAGCTCGATGGTCTTGTCGTCGACGACCTTGGTGCTCGCGATGCTGGCGTAGGTGGCGCCGTAGTTCGCGCCCGCCTGCCAGGTCTTCACCGAGAACGCCACGTCGGCAGCGGTCACCGGCTTGCCGTCGCTGAACTTCGCGTCGGCGTCCAGTTTCACCGTCAGCACGGTGTCGCCCTTGCTGTACTCCCAGGACTCGGCGAGGCCCGGCTCGAGGCCGGTGCCGTCCTCGGTGGTCCGGATCAGCGGCTCGATCACGGCCTGCGAGATCTGGTACGAGGAGTTCAGCGTCTCCTTGTCGAGTTCGAAGCCTTCGAACGGGTTCGAGCGGACCACGTTGAGGGTGCCGCCCGCCTTCGGGGTGGTGGAGTCGCCGCCCGCTGAGCCGGCACCGCCACCGCAGGCGGTGATCGAGGCGAGCAGAGCGAGGGTTAGAGCGGCGGTGATGGCAGGACGCTTCATCGGCACCTCAAAATTTGAGTCGCGTTCAAACTTGCGATCAAAATAGGAGCGGGTTCGCGTCGCCGGGAAGATCAAGTGGCGCAACGTCATGGGGGTTTAACGGCCACGAAACGCAGCGACCCGCGCCACCATGGACGGTGACGCGGGTCGTTTCGGCGTACGTTATTGGTCTTGATCTGGGGTTTCTTGGCGTCTCTCGAGGCGTCGCTGCTCAATCCGGCGCCAGCGCTCGTAGACCTCGGCGGCGGCCGCCTTCGGATCCGTGGCGCGACCCGCCTGCCACTGCCGGGGCAGGAACGACTCGGCGCCCAGCCAGAGAAGCTCACTCATCGGCACCGTCCCGCCGTGCAGCCGCATCAGCTCGGCCGAGACCTCGGTCGCGTGCTCGCTCCGCCGCCACATCTCCACCGGCGAACTGCCGTTCAGCAGTTCGTCACGATCGTCCGGGTGCAGTTCCATGAGAGTCCTCCGCCGTGGTCCAACCAGCGCGAAACCGCAGGTCAACACGCCGGAGGGGAAAGAATCCGCGCCGCGCTGCCCGATGTCAAGCTGCTGTTAGCGACGGAACGCCTTCTCCAAATCTTCCTCGGCGATCCCGCGTGCCTTGAAGGCTGTGGTGCCCGAGTCGAGCAGTTCGCGGGCGGCGTCCCGTAACGCCCCATATGCCACCCAGGCCAGCCCGCCGCCGATCGAGACCCGGCGTACGCCGAGCTCCGTCAGCTGCGGGACGCTCAGGCCGCCGGCCACGGCCAGGACGTTTACCGGGGCGTCGACCGACTCCACTACCCGGCCGATGTCGTCCCGCTCACGCAGGCCCGGGGCGTAGACCACGTCGGCGCCGGCTTCGCGGTATGCCCGCAGGCGGTCGATCGTGTCGTCGAGGTCGGTGTTTCCGGTGTCTCTGTACAGGAAGTTCTCGGCGCGGGCGGTGAGCACGATGCCGTGCCGAGCCGCCGCGCTCGCGGCCGCCGCCACCCGCTCGGCGCTGATTTCCACTGATTCGATCCGATCCGTGGCCGGGTCGTAGTCCTCGATCGAGATGCCGGCCGCGCCCGCCCCGGCGAGCAGATCGACCGTCTCGGCGATGCCGTCCGCGCTGTCGGCGAAGCAGCGCTCGGCGTCCACGTTCACCGGGATCCGCACCGCCGCCGTCAGCGCCGCCACGTGCGCGACCAGCTCGTCCCGGGTGACCTGCTGATCAAGCTTGCCGAGCGAGGCGGCCAACCCGGAGGAGGTGGTGGCGAGAGCCGGGAAACCGTAGCTTTCGAGCAGCAGAGCGGAGCCGACGTCCCACGGGTTCGGAAGAATGAAGGTGCCGGCCTGATGCAGCTCACGGAAGCGTTCGCGGACGTTCGTCATGGCGTTCACGTTAGGCTCTGCGCCGTGTCAACTCTGCGCTCGCTCGCCGAACAGGTCCGGGCGTTCGCCGCCGAGCGGGACTGGGAACAGTTCCACACCCCGAAAAATTTGGCGATGGCACTGGCCGGCGAGGTGGGCGAGCTGTTGGCCGAGTTCCAGTGGCTGACACCGGAGCAGTCGGCGGCCGTGATGAGCGATCCAGTGCTGGGCCCGCGAGTCCGTGCCGAGCTGGGCGACGTGATGATCTATCTGGTCCGGCTGGCGGATGTGCTGGACGTGAACCTGGTGCAGGCGGCGGAGTCCAAGCTGGGTGAGGCGGGAAGGCGTTACACGGTGGAGGCCGCGAAGGGCTCAGCCACCAAAATCCCCCAGCCCTGACGACCCTCCCACTGCTCCCGGGACGGCACTGCTCCCGGATGGCACTGCTCCCAGACGGCACTGCTCCCGGACGGCACTGCTCCCAGGCGGCACTGCTCCCAGGCGCCATCGCTCGCCGGCCCGGCCAGTGCCAATTTCGGCGTGCCAAGAGCGGTTCGCGCTGAGATCTTGAGCCTTTGTCCACCCTGGACTGTGGACAAAAGCTCAAGATCCGGCGGGGCGGGGCACGGCGGGGCGGGCCGTCACCTCGCGTTGTTGCCCTCCCGAGGGCGCCGATCTTGGCGACTTCCGACCGCTCGGGTTACGCCATTTGTGGAGCGGTAGCGGGTTCGGTGCGGCCTGGCGATCTCTCGGGGCGACCTGGCGATCTCTCGGGGCGGCGTAGCGATTTCTCGGGGCGGGGTGCCGCTCGGAGATCTTGTGCGGTTTGGCCGGCTGATCGACCACGAGTGCACGACTTTGCGGGGCGGTCGTTGGTGGCATGTCGATTTCGGATGTTCTGCGTGCTTTATGATGAAACTCTGTCACGACAGCGGGTAGACGGTGTCGGATCTTGGAGACTCGTGGGTGTTCTGTGCCCCGCCGGTCTCCACGGTTCGGCCAACGCGGTGCTTCACAGTCCCGATGTGGTGACGTGGTGCTTCACAGTTCAGACGTGGTGACGCGGTGCTTCACGGTTTCGGCGTGGAGATGCGGAGCTTCACGGTTTCGGCGTGGTGATGCGGAGCTTCACGGTTTCGGCGTGGTGATGCGGAGCTTCACGGTTTCGGCGTGGTGAGTGTGGTGCTTCGCGGATCTTGTGGAGTTCGGCGAGCCGTTTGTGCGTAACTCCGCAAGATCGGCTGGGCCTGTTCGATCTTGTGGAGTTGTGCGGGCACGTCTGCGGGGAAGTCCACAAGATCCAGGCGGAGCGGCGCCGGGCCGAGCGGCGCAAGGCCGAGCCGAGCGGCGCAAAGCCGAGCCGAGCGGCGCAAAGCCGAGCCGAGCGGCGCAAAGCCGAGCCGAGCGGCGCAAAGCCGAACCGAGCGGCGCAAAGCCGAACCGAGCGGCGCAAAGCCGAACCGAGCGGCGCAAAGCCGAGCCGAGCGGCGCAAAGCCGAACCGAGCGGCGCAAAGCCGAACCGAGCGGCGCAAAGCCGAACCGAGCGGCGCAAAGCCGAGCCGAGCGGCGCAAGGCAGGGCAAGGTCGGGTGGGGTGGGGTGCTTGCCGGTCTGTTGTTGGGATGTTGAGAGTTGGCTGCCGCCGGCTCGGGGAGACCGGTGCCCGACGGGGTGGTGCGCGGTCACGCTCACCCGGCCGTTGGAATCGCTGAGTCTTGTGATGGCGGCGTGCTGGGAGTCAACAGGATCGGCGAGGGTCAGTAGATGTCTCGGCGGTAGCGTTTTTCGGTTGTCAGCTGTTTCAGGTAGGTGGTTGCTGCCTCTGGGGAGAGGCGGCCGTGGTTCACCGCTATGTCGTGCAGGGCCTGGTCCACGTCCCGGGCCATTCGGCTGGCGTCGCCGCAAACGTAGAGGACGGCGCCTTCCTGGAGCCAGGACCACAGGTGGGCGCCCTGTTCTCGCATGCGGTCCTGCACGTATATCTTGGTCCGCTGGTCGCGGGAGAAGGCCAGGTCCAGGCGGGTCAGGGTGCCTGACTCCTGCAAGGCTGACAGCTCTTGCTCGTAGTAGAAATCTGTCGCCCGGCGCTGTTCGCCGAAAAAGAGCCAGTTCGGGGCTGTGGCTCCGGTCGCCTGGCGTTCCTGCAGGAAGCCTACGAACGGGGCGACACCCGTGCCCGGACCGATCATGATCATTGGGGTGGACGGGTCTGACGGTGGGCGGAAGTGTGGGGCCCGCTGGACGAACACCGGGACCTCGGCGCCTGCCGGCGCGTCTGCCAGGTGGGTGGAGCAGACGCCCTTTCGCCGGCCATATCGGACCACGGAGACTGTCAGGCTCACTCGGTCCGGGTCGACAAGTGGTGTCGAGCTGATCGAATACAGTCGTGGCTGGAGGCGTTTCAGGACGCCGATCCACTCCTCCGCGGTCGCCGTGACCGGGTGTTCGGCCAACAGGTCGGCTATCTGGCGGCCCCAGGTCCACTTTGCCAGCTCGCCCTTGTTGTCCGGCCGGAGCAGGGTCTTCAGCTGGGCGGCTCCGGCTCGCTCGGCGGTGAAGCGCAGCAGGTCGGTGGTGATGCGGGTGATGTCGAGGTGGCTCGACAACGCCTCACCGAGCGTCATGCCCAACGAGACCTCGGTCGAGCGTGACAGCCCGGTCAGGGCCAGCCATTCGGTGACCAGATCCGGACAGTTGACCGGCCAGACGCCCAACGCATCCCCCGCGGAATAGTCCAGCCGGCCCTCGGTGGCGAACGTGAACCGGCGTACCTCTTTCGCCGACCCGGGCAGGCTGAGCAAACGGTTCCCGGCCAGGGTGGACGTCAGCGGTTTGGCCTTCGTCGGGGCCACGGGCGGCGGGGTGGTGAGTGCGGCTGTGACCGAATTCAGCCAGCCGGTCGCGGTGTCGGAGAAATCCGGCTCGCAGTCGGCGCGTGGTGCGAGGCGTACCGCGCCCAGCTCGGCGAGGCGTTCGTCGAGGCGGCGCCCGTGCCCGCAGAAATCGTCGTAGCTGGAATCGCCGAATGCCAGCACCGCGTACCGGCGGCCGTCGAGGCGTGGCGCTGCCGCGTCGGCGAGCGATCGCCAGAATTCCGCGCCGTTGTCGGGGGCGTCGCCGTCGCCGAAAGTGCTCGTCACCAACAACAGATCGGCGCCGGGTTCGAGCAGTTCACCGGCGGCCGAATCCATTCCGAGAACGCTGATCTGCCGCCCGGTCACCGCGAGCCGCCCGGCCAATTCGCGCGCGAATTCCTCGGCGTTGCCGGTCTGCGACGCCCAGAGAATCTGCAGGCGGCCCGCCGCCGGCTGAGCGGTTCCCGGCCTTTCCCGCGAGGGTACGGAAGAAGCGGCGGCCGCCGCCATCAACCCGTTGATCCACATGGCCGTACCCCGGTCGAACGGCGCATTGTCCGGCAGGAGCGGCGGAGCGGGACGCCCCGCAGGCACCCCGGCCAGGAACCCAGCGAGATATCGCCGCTGGTCGTCGTCGAGCACCGGCGGCGCGGAGTCGAGCCCCAGCATCTCGTGCAGACCACCGGCCGTGACAAAGGGAACAGCAACCGGAAGCGGAAGAGCGGCGACCGGATCCGGCGCGGCCACCCTGGTCAGCGACACCGCGCAGATCTTCAGCTCCGGCTGGAAGGACAACGGATCTACCGCGTCGCTGGTCACCGCGTTGACGCTGACGTACTCGCCGAACAGGTCGTTCCAGTGGAACGGCGCGAAGCAGTTGCCCGGCGCGACCCGGTCGGTGAGCACCGCGGGCAGCACGGCCCGCCCGCGCCGGGACGCGATCTCCACCTTGTCGCCGGCGGCGATGCCGTGCCGGTCGGCGTCGTCCGGGTGGATCTCGACGAACGGGCCCGGGTTGAGCTTGGTCAGCTTCGCGATCTTCCCGGTCTTCGTGAGGGTGTGCCACTGATGCTGGAGACGGCCGGTGTTCAGCACGAAAGGGAAGTCGTCGTCGGGCATCTCGGCGGCGTCCAGGTGCGGCCGGGCATGGAAGACCGCCTTGCCGTCCGGAGTGGCGAACCGCAGTCCCCGCTCGGCGTCGAGGTACCGGATCGGGTTACGGTCCGGCCCGCCGACCGCCGCCGGCCACTGCACCGGACCATCGCTGAGACGTTCGTACGTGACACCGCTCAGGTCGTA
Organism: Actinoplanes sp. CA-015351; assembly: GCF_050955685.1. Taxonomy (NCBI): domain Bacteria; kingdom Bacillati; phylum Actinomycetota; class Actinomycetes; order Micromonosporales; family Micromonosporaceae; genus Actinoplanes; species Actinoplanes sp. CA-015351. Next base: position 2,203,131 of record NZ_CP192102.1, on the reverse strand, counting down.
CCCGGTCTGTGGGTTGGTGAAGGTTTTGATCTCTTCGAGGATCTCCGCGGCGCTGGCGTAGGTGAAGGCATCCGCGTAACCCATCTCGGCGGCGACGCGCGCGATCAGCTGCCAGTCGGGGAGGGCCGCGCCGGGCGCGTCAGCGGCCGGGTGGATCAGCGAGAGCGAGCGTTCCGAATTGATCATGATGCCGTCGGTCTCCGACCACATCGCCGCGGGCAGGGCGATGTCGGCATAGGCGTTCGTCTCGGTCTCGGCGAAGGCGTCCTGGGTGATCACGAGCTCGGCCGCCTCAAGGCCGGCGATCACGGTCCGGCGGTTGCCGACCGACGCGACCGGGTTGGTGCAGACGATCCAGCAGGCCTTGATCCGGCCGTCGGCCATCTGCTCGAACATGTCGACAGTGCCCTTGCCGACCTCGGTGCGCAGCGTGCCTGCCGGCACGTCCCAGACCCGCTCGGTGAACTCGCGGTCGGCCGGGACCAGCACCGATCGCTGTCCGGGCAGGCCCGGACCCATATAACCCATCTCTCGCCCACCCATGGCGTTCGGCTGCCCGGTCAGAGAGAAAGGCCCACTTCCGGTACGGCAGATCGCGCCGGTAGCCAGGTGCAGATCGCAGATGGCGTTGGTGCTCCAGGTGCCGTGGGTGCTCTGGTTGAGGCCCATCGTCCAGAGCGTCATCCAGTTGCCGGCCGCGCCGATCCACTCGGCGGCAGTGCGGATGTCCGCTGCCGGGATGCCGGTGATCTCCTCGACACGCTCCGGCGGGTAGTCGGCGAGCAGCGGTGGCATCGCCTCCCAGCCGGTGGTGTGCGCCGCGATGAATTCCTCATCGCGAGGAACAAGGTGCAGCAGGCCGTTCAGAAACGCCAGGTCGGTGCCGGGCTTGATCTGCAGGTACAAATCCGATTTCTCAGCGGTGGCCGTTCGCCGCGGGTCCACCACGATCAGCTTGGCGCCGGCCTTGACCCGTTCCATCATCCGCAGGAACAGGATCGGGTGGCAGTCCGCCATGTTCGAGCCGATCACCAGGAAAACATCGGCGTGATCCAGGTCGTCGTACGATCCGGGCGGCCCGTCGGCGCCGAGCGACAGCTTGTACCCGGTGCCGGCGCTCGCCATGCACAGCCGCGAGTTCGACTCGATGTTGTTCGTGCCGATATAGCCCTTGACCAGCTTGTTCGCCAGGTACTGCGCTTCCAGGGTCATCTGACCGGAGACGTACATGGCGAAGGCGTCCGGGCCGTGCTCGTCGATGATGGCGCGCAGCCGCCGGGCGGTCTCGGTGATGGCGGCGTCGACGCCGGTGCGCTCGGGCTCGGCGCCACGCCGGGGCCGGATCAGCCCGGTGTCCAGCCGGCCCGGCGCGGCGAGCAGTTCGAGGCTGGTGGCGCCCTTGGTGCAGAGTCGTCCGGCGTTGGCGGGGTGCGCCTTGTCGCCTCTGGCCTTGAGGACCCGGCGGCCCTCCACTTCGAGGACGATGCCGCAACCGACGCCGCAGTACCCGCACACGGTCTTCACCTGGGTCAGATCGGCAGGCACACGCACCCCTTTCGAAGCTCGACGGGGTTCACGCTTTCAAGCCGCGGTTTCCGGTCCGTCAACAGAGACGTGTGTACCTGATTACCCGGACGTCACTATGCCCGGGACCGGGTTGTGAGCCGCAGCCGGTTCGGGGCGGCCGAAGTGGTAACCCTGCAGCAGGTCGAAGCCGATCCCGGCGAGGGTTTCGGCGGTCCGGCTGTCCTCGACACCCTCGGCGACCAGGGTGAGGCCGAGGCCGTGCGCCATCTTGGCCACCGCTTCGACGATCACCCGTTCCTGTGGCTCGTGCACCCGCATGACGAACGAGCGGTCCAGTTTCAGCTCGTCGAGCAGCAGTCTGGTGAGCAGCTCCAGCGAGGTGTAGCCGGTGCCGAAATCGTCCATCGCTATGCGTACGCCCATCGCCCGGATCGCCCTCAGGCGGTCGGCGCTCTGGTCCGGCCGGGTCATCACGGCGCTCTCGGTGACCTCGACGATGAGCGCCTCGGGCGGCAGGCCAGTGCGTTCCAGCAGGCGTTCCACGATCGCGACGATGCCCTCGGAGGCGAGCACCGGCGCGGCCAGGTTCACCGCGATCGGCATGGTCCGGCCGGCGCGGTGCCAGCACGCGGCCTGCCCGACGGCTTCGGCGAGGACCGCCTCGGTGAGCGGGTGGATGACGTCGGAGAGTTCGGCGCGGGGCAGGAACGAGCGTGGTGACAGCAGGCCGCGTTCCGGGTGTGCCCAGCGGACCAGGGCCTCGTACGACGCGACCTGGCCGGAGCGGGCGTACACCAGCGGCTGGTAGTGCAGCACCAGCTCCTGGTTGGCGACGGCGGAGCGCAGGTCGGTCTCCATGCCCAGGTCGGCGGCGCCGACGACGGCGGTGTCCCGGGCCCAGACCTCGACCCGGGTGCGGTCGCGTTTGGCCAGGTACATGGCGGCGTCGGCGCGGGCCAGGAGCTCGTCAAGGCCGGCTGCACCCTCGTCGAGGCCGGCTGCACCCTCGTCAAGGCCGGCTGCACCCTCGTCGAGGCCGGCTGCACCCTCGGCGATGCCGACGGCGGCTTCGACGGTGATCGGCACCCCGGCCACGTGAAACGGCCCCTCGATGGCACGCAGCAGATCCCGCCCGGCGTCGGCGAGCGGCGTTGCCGGCCATCCGCCGGCGGTGAGGATCACGAACTCATCGCCGCCCAGGCGGTATGCCGGTGCCGGCGCGCACGCCGCGCTCAACGCGGACGCCACATGACGCAACAGCTCGTCGCCACGAGCGTGCCCGAGAGCGTCGTTGATCTCCTTGAAGCGATTCAAGTCGATCAGGAACAGCGCACCCGGCAAAACCGCACCCGATAAGACCGCGCCCTGCGAAGCCAGCTGGCGGCGGTTGCCGAGCCCGGTCAGCTCGTCGGTGAACGCCATCGCGGCGTATCGGCCGCTGAGGTACTCGACGAGCGGGCCGACCGGGGCGAGCCCGAGGGCGCCGTCGTCGAAGGCGACCACGACGGGGTTCGACTTGCGGTGATCCGGGCGGCCGATCGCCACCCGGGCCGCGTCGTCCCAGGTCGTCGCCGCGGGCAGGACGAGGGCCGGCTCACCGATGACGGCCCGCAGCGGGCGCCGGTGCAGCAGCGCCCGGCCATATCCGAGGCGACCGGCCAGCAGCACGTCGAGACGGGCGCGGGCGACGAGGTGATGGACGCCGTCCACGACCGTGACGACACCGAGCATTCCCGGGTCGGCATGGACGAGCCCTTCGATGTCACCCATCGCCGTGTCCGCGTCGACAACCGCGGCGGGCACCGCCAGATCAGCGAGCGCCGGCACCGGAAAAGCCGCAGCGAGGGCCGGCTCACCCATTCAGAACCCCCGCACGACGATGGACATCGAATTATGCACGCCGCGTCCTACTTGACCATTACCCCGGCCGCATCCGATGTGGTCCCGTCCGCGAGCTGAATCCGGAACTCGTACCGATGGCCGCCGGTCAGCATCGTCTTGTCGAAGCGGTCGCCGTTCACCGGGTACGGGTCGGTCTGCCACTGCTCCCCCGCGGTCGCGTCGCGCACCTGGATCCGATACAGCGTCCCGGGCCTGGTCTCTTTCCAGGTCACGATCACCGCGCCGGGTCCGTCGCTGCGAGCGGACAGACCGGTCGGCAGCGCCGAGGGGATCGTGGCCTTCACCGCCTTGGACTGCGGGCCGACGCCGCCGTCGCTGAACGCGGCGACGGTGAACTCGTACTGATGCCCGTCGACGAGGCCGTGCACGGTGGCCTTGGTGCCCTCGACCGCGATCTCCTCGCGGGTGAACTCGCGCTCGCCGGCGGTCAGGTCCCGGCGGAAGACCCAGTACCAGTCGGAGCCGGTGGTCCGCCAGGTCAGCTCGACCTGGCCGGCGTCCGGGTCGGCTTTGAGCCGGGTCGGCGCCTCGTCCGGCGCGGCCAGGTCGGCGGTGGCGCGTACCGAAGGTGACCGCTCACCCACCCCGCCGGAGTTGACGGCCGCGACGGTGAACTCGTACTCGTGGCCGTGCACCAGCCGCCCGGTGTCGAACGTGGTGCCGTCGGCGATGCCGGGCGGCCCGTAGTCACCGCCGTCCGTGAGGTCGCGCCGGAACACCTGGTAGGACAGTCCGGGCGCCACCTGCGGCCAGGCGATCCGGATCGAGCCGTCGGACCGGGCCTCGGCGCTGGGCTGCCCGGGCGCCGGCGGTTTCGCGACGATCGCGGTGACCCGGGCCGGCGCCGACGGCTCGCTGTCTCCGCCGCCGCCGACGGCGACCAGGGTGATCTCGTACTCGTGGCCGGAGCTCAGCGGGCCGATGGTCGCGCTCTTGCCGGGGTAGGTGCCGGCCGATACCGCCTTGTCCTGGCCGTTCGTCGTATCGCGATGGAAGATCTTGAAGAGCTGCACGAACGCGATCGACTCCCAGCGCACCGTGACCCGGCCGTCCGGCAGGGTCTGCACCTGCGGCGCGGCCGGGGCGGACGGCGGCGGCACGGTGGCCCGCATCGTCGACGGCGCGGACAGGGCGCTCTCGCCGTCGTCGTCGACGGCGGTCACCGCGAACTCGTAGTCGTGGCCGTTCACCAGGAAGTCGGTACGGAAACTGGTGGCGCCGCCCGGCGTCTCGACAAGGCGTACGAAATGGGTCTGTCCGTCGGAGATGTCGCGCCGGTAGATGCGGTAGGTGATGTCGTCGCCGTCGACCGGCTGCCAGGCCAGGCTCGCGACGCCGGCGCCGTCCGGTGTGGCGGCCAGGCCCTCCGGCACGTCCGGGCCCTCGTCCGATGAGCCGTCGAGCGGCCACCCGATCTCGAAGAATCGCGGGCGATAGATGCTGGCGTCGCCGTAGGTGACTGCCTCGTCCAGGTTGTTCACGTTGTACGAGACCAGCAGCCGGCCGGGCCGGGCCAGATCAGGGTGCAGGTCGGCGTCGTAGACGATGTGCCCGTCGGCGACCTCGGGCGCGGTGAACAGATAGTGCGGCCCGCCGAACGGCCCGGTCGGCGACTCCGCGGTGTACGCCACGAACTCCGAGCTGAACGTCAGATTGTTCTCGTGGGTGACCAGGACGTACCGGTCGCCGACCTTACGCATGCCGTAGTTGGTGCCGACGCCGCTGATCAGCCGCGCGGACTTGTCCTCCGCGGCCGTCCAGCCGGCGCCGGTCCAGAACTCCCACGTCTGGTTCAGGTCGGTGCCGCGGACCCGGGCCACGTGCGCGAACTTCATGTCGCTGGTGACCTCGGTGCCGTAGACGTAGGTGAACTCACCGTCCGGCATCACCTCGGAGCCCCACGAGATGCGGGTGCCCAGCGGCAGGTTCCGGACCGGCCCGGTGGTGAGGTCGGGAAGCCCGAAAGTGGCAAGTGTGGTGCCGGTCAGCCGGTGGTCCAGCGGCCCGGCGCCGGAGCGTTTGTACCTGTTCACCAGAACCTGCACCGACTCGCCGGTGACCACGGCGTCGCCGACCCAGGCGAAATCGGCGTCCTTGCCGACCGGGACGAGCGAGGTCGGCGCGGCCGAGGTGCCGCCGTACCGCAGCGGACCCAGCTCGGCGCCGGTCTGCACGATGGCCGAGCTGTTGATCAGGCCGGAGGTGCGCGGCCGGGAGCCGTCCGCGCCGGGCTTGCCGAGGAACGTGTCCGAGAAGAGCCAGAGGATCCGGCCGTCCGGCAGCTTCACCGACGCCGTGCGGTCGGCGCCGAGCCAGGTGCCCGACGTGTCGCCGTAGGTCTGGAACATCGCGGTCAGCTGCTCGGCCGGAATCCCGCCGCCGTCCTCGGGTGGATCCTCGCCACCCCAGGTGGCCGCCGCCGCGGTCCCGCCGATCAGCACGGCCACCACGAGACCACCGAACACCCGGCGCGTCACCTTGTCCAAAACTCCGACCCCCGTCGCCTTTACTCGACGAAGAGACTTTCATGACTGGATTCCGCTTCGGTAACGGATGTCCGGACACGTGCCACTACCAGCGCTCCGGTGGCGGCCAGCGCGAGCACCGCGGCCCCGAGCGCACCTGCCGCGATGCCAGGCACGGTGTGCGGCAGAAAGAGCCAGGTCCCGAGTACGAACAACGCCGTCACCACCCACAGCGGAGCAGACGGCCAGCGGGCTTCGGCAGCGACCTGAGCGTTGATCAGCATGAAGACCAGCCCGTAGCAGGCGCCGGTCGCCGCGAAAATCCAGGCGTACCGGCCCATCTCCACATAGTCCGGGCCGCCGGCCAGCCCGAATGCCAGCCCACCGGCGAGCGCCGACGCGGCAACCAGGAACACGCCGCAGCCGCCGACCACGAGCAGCCCCAGTCGCAGGGTGCGCTGATTGCCCTGCGCCAGCCGGGGCAGCGCCAGAATGGTGACCACCTGCGGCGCCCAGAGCGCGCCCTTCGTCAGAACGGTGCCGACAGCGTAGGCGCCGGACAACTCCGGCGACAGGAAACGCCTGGCCAGCAGCAGATCGGCATAAGAGACCACGAGCATCGCGAGGGTCGCTCCCCCTGCCGTGAGCACGGCCCGCAGCGGCAGAGCCGCACCCTCCTTGGGTACGCCCGGACGACGCGCCAGCAGATGCAGGACCGGCAGTGCGAGCACGGCGGTGACGGCCCCGAGCAGCAGCGACATGGTCAGCCCGAGTCCGATGGCCAGGCCGAGCACCACGCCGCCGTACCGGCCGCCGGAGACCACCGCGATGCCCGCCGCCAAGGGCAGGAACCGCTGGTCGCCCTGCATCTCGCCAAGCCAGCGCCCGGCCGCGACCACGCCGACCGTGGAGATCGCGGCGAACGCCGTCGCGGGCGCCGGCAGGTCCAGCACGACGACCGCGATCGGCATGACGAACAGCAGGGCGCAGGCGGTGCCGAGCACGGTGTACAAGGCGGAGCGGGCCGTCGGCACCGGCCCGGACCGGGCGCGGTGCACGGCCACGGCGATCTGCAGTCCGGTGCTGGCCACCCCGGCGATCGCCGTCATCGCGAGCAGGGTGGCGAGCGCGCTGAGATCCGCCGGGCTCAGCTGCCGCGCACCGAGCAGGGGTACGACGTAGGCCAGCGCGTTGGCCAGCACACCCGCCCCGGTGACGGCCAGTCCGGCCGTTCCTATCCCGCTGCTCTTCGCCATCCTGCTTGTCCTGTTCCTGTCCCCGTTGTGTGTACGGTGTCGCCGTGCCGCGCTCATGCTAGAGACGCGATCTTGATTGAGGAGGCCCGCCCTGGGACGGCCTGATCCGCGACGGCTGGCGTTGCCTGCCACCGCCGTCGTCGTCACCGCGCTGGTGCTGGCCCCGCTCGCCGCTCCCGGCTACCTGCTGGCGTACGACATGGTGTTCGTGCCGAGGCAGCCGCTGCGCTGGGATCTGGTCGCGCCGTCCGCGACGCTGCCCCGGGCCGTGCCGCTGGACGCGCTGGTCTCGCTCGCCACCCAGGTCGTGCCGGGCTGGCTGCTCCAGCGGGTCGTGCTGGCCGCGGTGCTGCTGCTCGCCGCGATCGGCGCCGGCCGCCTGGTCCCCGCCGAACGCACTGGCACCCGGCTCGTCGCGGCCGTCGCGTACGCCTGGACGCCGTACCTCGCTGAACGGCTGCTGCTCGGGCAATGGGGGCTGCTTCTCGCGTACGCAAGCCTGCCCTGGATCGCCGGGAGCGCGACGCGCGTCCGGGAGGGTGACCGGCGGGCCCTGATCGCGCTGCTCGGTTTCGGCGCGCTCGCCTCGGTGACACCGACCGGCGGCGTGCTCGCGCTGGTCACCACGGCGGTGATGGCCGCTCGCCGCAGTGTGCTGTCCGCGGTGGCGATCGCCGGCGTCGCGCTGCTGAACACACCCTGGCTGCTGGCGGCCGCCCTGACCGACGCGGAAGCCCGCAGTGATCCGGACGGCGTGGCGGCGTTCGCGGCGCGCGCGGAGAACTGGAGCGGCACGCTGGGCTCGCTGCTCGGCACCGGCGGCATCTGGAACGCGCAGACCACCCTGCCCAGCCGCGAATCGGTGCTCGCGCCGGCCGGAACCCTGGCGCTTCTCCTTCTTGCTCTTGGTGGCGCGAAGGCGCTGCGGGACCGATGGCCGGCCGGCGCCGCGATCCGGCTGCTCGTGCTGGCCGCCGGTGGTTTCCTGGTGGCCGCGTTCGTGCTGCTGCCGGGTGGGCGGACGGTTCTGGAGTGGCTGGTCGCCACGGTCCCCGGCGCGGGGTTGCTGCGGGACGGGCAGAAGTTCGTTCTTCCGTACGCTCTGCTGCTCTGTCTCGCGATGGCGCTCGGCGCCGAGCGGGCCGCCATCCGGGTGGGTGATCGTCTCGCGGGCCGGGTGGTGCTGGCCGGTGCGCTGCTGCTGCCTGTCGCGATCCAGCCGGACCTGGCGTTCGGGGCCGTCAACCGGCTGCGGCCGGTGCCGTACCCGGCGGATTTCGCGGTGGTGGCGCGGCTGGTCGGCGACGCGCCCGGTCCGGTGCTCTCGCTGCCGCTCTCCGCCTATCACACCTACTCCTGGAATCTCGGGCGAACCGTGCTCGATCCGCTGCCGCGCTATCTCGACGCCGACGTGGTGACCGACGACCGGCTGGTCGTGGGGAACATCGTGGTGACCGGTGAGGATCACCGGGCCGCCGCGGCGCGACAGGCCCTGCGAACCGGGACCCCGCTCGCCTCGCTCGGACTTCGCTGGGTCGTGGTGCAGCGGGTCGCCGGGAAAGCTGAGGTGCCGGCTGCCGCGCTGACCGGTTTACGGCTCGTGTATGACGGTCCGTATCTGGACCTGTACGAGAACACTCTTCGCACGGAAGTTACTACGTGGTAGCGTCCCGCGCACGCAGAGCACACACGCGTCAAGGAGGAGTTACCGAATGACCAGAGCCCTTCCGCTGCTTCTGGCCGGGGTGGTCGCCCTGGGGCTGGGCGCGCTCGGCACGGCCGCACTCGCGAACACGCTCAACAGTTCGTCGACCGCGACCGCCAACAGCGTGGACGAGTCCAAGGTGTCCGAGGACGTCCTGCAGTCGGGCGTGTACGGCAGCCGCTGAGCCACGCGAAAAGGTCCCGGCAGCTCGGCTGGCCGGGACCTTTTTCGTTGGGTTCTATCCCGCTGTGTGGGTGCGCTGCCGGGGCCGGTCGACTGCCCGGACCACGCGCGGCGAGGCGATCAGGCCCGCGAATTTCTCCCCCGCCGACGGCCAGGTGAAGCAGTCGGCGTGTGCCCGCGCGGCGCTGCCCATCTCGGCCCGCAGCGCGTCGTCGGCCAGCAGCAGCCGCGTCTTCGCGATGAAGTCGGGTGTGTCGTCGGCCAGCAGGCCGGTACGCCCGTCGACCAGGGACTCCTCGACGCCACCGGCGCCGCGGATCGCGATGTTCGGCGTACCCACCGCGCCGGCCTCGACGATCGTGAGGCCCCAGCCCTCCTTGAGCGAGGGGGTGAGCGCCAGCCAGGCCTCGCTCATCAGGACGCGCTTCTCCTCGTCGCTGACGAAACCGGCGAACCGCACCCGGTCGGCGATGCCGTGCTTCACCGCGTACTCCCGCAGCTCGTCCTCCCACCAGCCCTGACCGGCGACAGTAAGTGTCAAGCCGGGGAACTCGTGGTGCAGCTCGGCCACCGCGTCCAGCGCCATCTCGACCCGCTTGTGCGGAACGAGCCGGCCCAGCACCACGAGGGAGGGCTCAGGGGTACGCGCCACCGGGGCTGCCGGGGCCATCTCCGGGGTGCCGTTGTGCACGATGGTGACGCGCTCCGGGTCGACGCCGAGGACCGCCAGCTCGTCGCGGGTCGCGGCCGAAACGGTCACGTACCGGCAGCGGCTGTAGAGCCGCGGCGCCAGCCACGACTCGATCCACCACCCGATACGCGCGAGTCGCGGAGTCAGCACAACCGGCCATTGCTCGCGGTGCACATGGTGAACGAGAGCGATGACCGGACGCCGGCTCCAGAGCGGCGAGAAAAATGGCAGACCGTTACCGACGTCGACCAGAACGTCCGGCCGGCCACCCCGGCGCCGGCTCAGCGGGCCGATGCCGATCATGCCCAGAAGGTAGGCGAGGGCGGCACGGAGGTACACCGTGTGCCTGCCGCCTCTGCGCAGCACGCGCAGACCAGCGGCGGTCGTCTCATCGGCCGGACCCTCGTCGTGAGCTGCGCAGAAGAGCGTCGCTCGATATCCCCGACGGATAAGTTCCCCGGCGATCTTCTCCACGTAGACTTCGGATCCGCCACCGTGGGGGTTACGAGTGTCCCGCCAGTTGAGGAACATGACGTGCCGGGATGCGGCTGCCGGTATGTCCACAATCACCTCTACTAGCGAGTAGCATTCGCGGGTCGCGTCACACTATGGGGTTGCCAGATGACTCCGCAATGGCGGAACGGGAGAAACATGCGCCACCCACGAAACACCGTTGAAACTGCCGATGTGGGCGGCGCTGATCAGCGTTCGATCTGGCGGATGCGCCTGGTGGCGGTCTGTCTCGGCCTGGCCGCGCTGGGGTTTCTCCAGGATCCCGGACAGATCGTCATCGACACCAAGGTCGACCTGGCCGTTGATCCCGCCGGATGGATGGCCCGCGCGCTGCACGTCTGGGATCCGGCCGGCACGTTCGGCCAGCTTCAGAACCAGGCGTACGGATACCTCTGGCCGATGGGCTCGTTCTTCCTGGCCGGCAAGGTCATCGGGCTCCCGGCCTGGGTGATCCAGCGGCTCTGGTGGGCCGTCGTGATGGCTGTCGCCTGCACCGGCGTCGTGAAGCTCGCCGAGAAGCTCAACATCGGCTCGCCCTGGACCCGGCTCTTCGCCGGCGTCGCGTTCGCCCTCTCCCCCCGCATGATCACCGAGCTCGGCCCGATCTCGGTCGAGGCGTGGCCCAGCGCGATCGCGCCGTGGGTGCTGATCCCGCTGGTCGGGCTCGCCACCGGCGCTCCCCTGCTGCGTGCGGTGACCCGGTCCGCGCTGATGGTGGCGTGCGCCGGTGGTGTCAACGCAACAGCTGTGCTGGCCGTGGTCCCGCTCGCCGGCATCTGGCTGCTCGGGCTGCGCCCGTTCTCGCTGCGGATCAAAGCAGTGCTGGCCTGGGGTGTCGCGGTCGGATGCGCCACCGCCTGGTGGGTGGTGCCACTGCTGCTGCTCGGCCGGTACAGCCCGCCGTTCCTGGATTACATCGAGACCGGCGCGGTGACCACCTCGACCACCGACACGGTGACGGTCCTGCGCGGGGCTTCGCACTGGCACGCGTACCTGAGCAGCTCGTTCGGCGCGCCCTGGACGGCCGGCTGGCGCCTCGCCACCGAGCAGCCGCTGGTCGTCGCGACCCTGGTCGCCGCCGGGCTCGGCATCGCCGGGCTGGCCCGCCGCGGCATGCCGCACCGCGGATTCCTGATCACCGGCCTGCTGGTCGGCCTCGCCATGGTCGGTCTCGGTCACGTGGGCGCGGTCTCCGGCCTGTTCGCCGAGGCGCAGCGCACGTTCCTCGACGGGGCCGGCGCGCCGCTGCGCAACGTGCACAAGTTCGACGTGGTGGTCCGGCTGCCACTGATCCTCGGCATGGCCCACCTGCTCACCGTCTTCGCCCGGGCCGCCGCGGCCGCACCCGCGCCGCAGTTCCGGAACCAGATCCGGCCGGCCCAGCTGCGTGCCGTCGTGGTCGCCGGCGTCGCCCTCATCGCGGTCGGCGGCGTGGCTGCCCCGGCGCTCGGCGGTGGTCTCGCCGCGCAGGGCAGCTTCCAGAGCGTGCCGCAGTACTGGCAGCAGGCCTCCGGCTGGCTCAACCGCAACCTCGACCAGGAACACGTGCTGGTCGTCCCCGGAACCCGGTTCCCCCGATACCTGTGGGGCAACCCGAGCGACGAGATCACCCAGCCGCTGCTGGACAAGCGCTGGGGTGTGCGCAGCTCGATCCCGCTCACCCCGCCGGAGACGATCCGGGTGCTCGACTCGATCGAGCAGACCCTGACGTCCGGTGCCGGCTCCGCCGGGCTGGCCGACTTCCTGGCCCGCTCCGGGGTGCGTTACCTGCTGCTGCGCTCCGACCTCGATTACGGCCGTTCCGGCGCGACCCAGCCGGTCATCGTGAAGCAGGCGCTCGCCCGCTCACCCGGTCTGCGGCAGGTCGCCGGGTTCGGGCCGTACATCGGCGGCGGGCACCTGCCCGGCCTCTACGTCGACAACGGGCTCAACACCAAGGTCCGCACGCTGGAGGTCTGGGAGGTCCAGGCCGAGGTCGACCCGGTGGTCGCGTACGACTCGAGCCAGATCACCACGGTGGTCGGCGGGCCCGAGTCGATCCTGTCCGCGTCGGCGGCCGGCGCGCTCCCGGCCGGCCCGACCGTGCTGGCCGGCGACCGTACCGAGGACACCGCGAACGGCCCGGTGGTGCTCACCGACGGGCTGCGCCGCAAGGAGGTCGCGTTCGGCCTGTCGCACGACAGCGCGTCGGCCACCATGCAGGCCACCGACGAGCAGATTCTCGACGTGCCGGCCCGTGACTACCTGCCCAGCTGGAGTGAGGGCAACGAGACCGTCGCCCGGTACTCCGGGATCAAGTCGGTCACGGCGGCCAGCGCGTATTCGCAGGCGCAGCCGCTCACCGGGTCACGGCCCGCGTACCAGCCGTTCGCGGCCCTCGACGGTGACCGGGAAACCTCGTGGCGGTCCGCGCCCGGCACCATCGCGACCGAGCAGTGGTTCGAGGTGAGGCTGCCCAGCCAGCGGCGGGTCGAGCAGATCGGGCTCACCTTCGACCTGGGCAGCGACTCGGTGCCCACCAGGATCACCGTGACCGCCGGCCAGAACCTGCCGGTCACCCAGGACGTCTCCGGCACCAGCGCGGTCGTCGAACTCGAACCGACGAAGCTCACCGACCGGATCCGGATCTCGTTCGACGCCGTGCGCGACGTGCGGATCGGGTTCGGCGGCGTCGGCATCGCCGAGCTCAACATCCCCGGAGTGAAGGCCGAACGGACCCTCGTGGTGCCGGACAGCCCGGTGGCCGGCGTCGCCCCGAGCATGGTCTTCTCGCTCGCCACCGCGATCCCGGCCTGCTACTTCGACAACGGCCGGCCGATCTGCAACGGCGACCTGGCCCGCGGCTCGGAGGACGGCACCCGGATCGACCGGACCACCACGCTGCCGGTCGACGCGCAATACAACCTCAAGCTCACCGCCCGGCCGCGCGCCGGATCGGCGCTCAACGAGCTGATGAACGCCGGCGGCAAGGCGTCCATCGCCAAGGACATCACCCCGACGGTCACCACCTCATCGGTCGGTGTCCTCGAACCGGCCACCCGGCCCGGTGTGGTCGCCGACGGCGACCCGGACACCGCCTGGTACGCCGCCGACGGCGACACCAAGCCCTGGCTGCGGATGACCTGGCCGGCGGTACGCCAGATCAACGGGATCCAGCTGACCACCACCGAGGCGACCGCGGCGGCCCGGCCCTGGCAGGTCACCGCGCTCGGCGACCACGACGTGCGGGACGGGTTCCTCGACGAGGGCGGCACCCTGGTGTTCGACCCGCCGATGAAGACCGACGAACTCACCGTGCTGATCACCGACACGGCGCGGGCGAACAGCTACGACCCGTACCGCAACGTGCAGCGGACCCTGCCGGTCGCGGTCGGCGAGTTCACCGCCCTGCCCGACGAGGCGCCGCAGCGCGCCAGCCAGACCACCAAGCTGGACCTGGGCTGCGGCAGCGGGCCGAAGGTGACCGTCGAAGGCGTCGCCCGCGACACCGCGATGATCGCCAGCCGGCGCGACCTGCTCGAACTGCGCGAGGTGGAGACGCGGCTCTGCGGTTCCACCGCGCGGACCCCGATCCCGGTCTCGGCAGGCGTGACCCGGGTGGTGGCGGCCGCCTCGGCCGTGTCCGTGCCGAGCCAGGTGATCCTGACGCCGGTCAAGGCCTCCAGCGCCTCCGGCGGGCAGGCCGGCGGCAGCCCGGTCGTCGACGACACCGTGGCCTCGGCGGCCACCGGTGTGCGTACGCCGCTGACGATCGAATCCTGGTCGGCGACGCAGCGGCGGGTGGTCCTGGACGCGTACCCGAACCAGCGGGTCCTGGCGCTGCGCGAGAACGTCAACACGGGGTGGGCCGCCAGCATCGACGGCGAGGACCTGCCGGCGATCGTGGTGGACGGCTGGCAGCAGGCCTGGCTCGTGCCGGCCGGCGCGAGCGGCGAGGTGGTCATGCGCTTCGATCCGGACCGGCTCTACGGCGCGGCGATCAGCGGCGGTGCGCTGCTGCTGACCGGCGTCACGGTGGTCGCGATCCTGGCCGGGCGGGGACGTCCGTCCGGCGGCCTGCCGATCATGGTGGCTGCCGCCCGGCGCCGCCGGGGCGTCCTGCTACCCGCGCTGTTCGGCGGTGCTGCCCTGGTGGTCTTCGGCGGGTTCGCGGCGATCGGGCTGGCCCTGATCGGTGCGGCGGCCGTGCTCGTGTTCCGGGTACTACGCCCGTACTTCGGCGAGCACGACCGGCGGCGGCTCAGCCGGACCAGTGTCCTGGCCGGCTGGCTGCTACCGGTCGTGCTCTTCACGGCGGCCGGGTATTACGCGGTGACGCTCGGCGGGCACACCGCCGCGCTGCCTCAGCTCACCGCGGTCGCCGCGGTGGTCTTGCTCTGGCTCTCGGTGATCCTGCGCCGCGGACGCGGCCAGCGGTGGCTGAAGCGCTGAGCCGGACGCTCGATCATGTAGAAGCTGAGTGCGGCGAGCACCGTCCCGCCGCCCGCCACCACGAGGTACGTCTCCCAGAAGCCGCCGGTGAACTCCGGACGGCCGGTGACCTGGTAGAACATCTCCAGGACGAACGGGTGCCAGAGGAAGATCCCGTACGAAACGGTGCCGAGCCAGCGGGCTGAGGAGCTGCTGAACAGCTCCTTGGCCCGGGTCTGCGGGCCGAACGCCAGCGGGATGGTGATCAACACCGCGAGCAGCGTGTACAGGACCATCTTGGTGCCGAACTGGCCGGCCGTCGGCTCGCCCAGTCCGAGCGGGCCGGCGATCGGGGTCGTGGCGATGGCGTAGACCGCCAGCGCCGCCGCCCAGCAGGCCAGCGGCGCCGCGGCGATCCCATCCAGGAAACGCCAGTGCGGCCGCAGGCCGTTGCGGATCGACACGTGGACCGAGGCCAGCAGCATCCCGGCGCCGAACCACAGCCCGTACGCCGGCAGCCACATCGTGTGCAGGCTCGGTGACAGCACGCCCGCGCCGATCAGCGCCACCCACACCGCGGTGACCACGCTGCCACCCACGATGATCACCCACGGCCGCCCGGTCCGTTTCCGACCGGCCGTCAGCAGCGCACCGATGATCGGCAGCAGCAGGTAGAAGACCACCTCGGTGCAGAGGCTCCAGGTCTGGCTCAGGCCGTGCCTCAGATCGGCGCTCTGGTAGATCTGGGTCAATGTGAAGTGGCGGATCCAGTCGGCACGGGTGGCGTCGGAGTTGCGATCCAGCAGCAGCAGACACACCACCACGGCCACCCAGTACGCCGGAAGCACGCGCATCACGCGTCGCCAGAGATAGCGGCCCGTCGTTGGTTTCCGGCCGCCGGTGGTCTGGGCCTGCGCCCACGGCCGGAACAGCAGGAACCCGGAGAGCACGAAGAACACCGCGACGCCGGAGTCCAGACGAGCAAGCCAGCCACCCCAGGCACCACCACCGGTATTGACACCGGTGGCGAATCCGACGTGGTGCCCGACCACAGCGAGCGCGCCGATCACCCGGACCACGTCCAGGGCGGGGAGGCGTTGCAGTGTAGCCGTCGAAATCGGTGCAGACATGTACCGTCCAAGGGTTCCGTAACCATGTAACCGGCGAGTAACCTCCGGTCATTATCGGCGACGGCGCCTCTGGCGCAATGCGGTCGGCCGTCTGATGGGGAGGTTCAGTGAAAGCTCGCTTGGGTGCCGTGCTGTTCGGCATCGGCGTTTTCGCGGTGGTTATCGCCGCGGGGCTTGCGTTCTATGTCGCGCCGACAGTAGCCCGGCTGCCGTACGACCTTAAATTGTGCACCAAAACCGTGACCGAGGACTGCCTGCGGCCGAGCGTTGCCGAGGCCACGAACGCGCAGTTCCTCTACACGAAGGGCGCTCCGACGCCCGAGGTCGCCATCAAGTCGGGGACGCTGCGGTCGACCACCGAGATCTCGCCGCTCGCGGACACGACCAACGACGTGTTCGGTGAGGGCGACTCGGTCGTCTGGCGTGGGCTCGGCACGACCGTCTGGGTCGAGCAGAGCGAAATGATCAGCCAGTACGAGGCTCTGATCGCTCTCGACCGCGACACCGCCTCGGCGGTGGAGTGGAACGGCCAGGCACTGAACGACACCGAGACCCCGGCGTCGGTCAGCTTCCAGGGCCAGCTCTACAAGTTCCCGTTCGGCACGGAGCAGAAGAACTACGAGTACTTCGACCGTGACCTGCGCAAGGCGCTCCCGATCGAGTACAAGGGCACCGAGGACATCCAGGGCCTCGAGGTCTACAAGTTCGAGCAGGTGATCCCGGAGACCGACCTCGGTTTCACCTCCGAGCGCGTGGCGTCCCTGATCGGCGCGTTCGCTCCTACCGCCACGGCGGGAACGGTGAACTACAGCAACACCCGCACCATCTGGGTGGAACCGACCACTGGTCAGTTCATCAAGGTGTCGGAGCAGCAGCGCAAGACCTTCGTCCCGAACGTGGGCACGCCGGTTCAGCTGCTCAACGGTGACTTCGTCTACACCGAGGACACCGTCACCAACAACGTGCAGTCGACCTCCGACACGAAGAGCCAGGTGCTGCTGATCAGCCGCTGGCTCCCGCTCGGCGTCGTCGTGCTCGGTGCCATCCTCCTGGTCCTCGGACTCTGGATGGTCACCACCGGCCGCCGTCAGGCTGCCGCCGCCAAGCACCGGCACGAAGAAATCAGCGAGGACTCGGACGGCAAGGTTTCCGCCTGACCCGAACGAATCACCGGCTTCATCGGCGAGTCCCGCACCCCTGGGGGTGCGGGACTCGCTCCGTATTCCTAGGGTGATCACATGGGCCCCACTCTGAGCGTCAGAAAGTCGCGCCACGCGCTGCGCACATCGGCGTTCATCTCGCTGCAACTGCTGATCGTGCTGCTGATGACCTGGGTGGTGCTCCGGCTGCTCGGCAGCGCCTGGTCGATCATCTGGCCGCTCGTCGTCGCGCTGCTGCTGACCACGCTGACCTGGCCGCCGGTCCGTTTCCTGCGCAAGCACGGCTGGCCACCCGCGCTGGCCGCCTCACTCGTCACGATCCTGTTCCTGGTCGTGGCGGTCGGCACCCTGATCGGCATCATCGTCCCGGTGGCCTCCGAGTCCGGCACCCTCGCCACCGGCGTCGCCGACGGCATCCAGACCGTCCGGGACTGGGCGGCCGGCCCGCCGCTCAACATCGGCGACGACCAGGTGAACTCGGCCCTCAACACCGCCATCGACCGGCTCCAGAACAGCATCGGCGACATCGCCACGGCCACCCTGACCGGCGTGAACACCATCGTTGACGGCCTGGTGACCACCATCCTGGCGCTGTTCCTGATGTTCTTCTTCCTCAAGGACGGCCCGCGTTTCCTGCCGTGGCTCTCCCAGCAGCTGCCCGGCCGTCTCTCCACCGACGTCCCGGAGATCACCAGCCGCAGCTGGAACACCCTGGGCTCGTTCGTACGCTCACAGGCCTTCGTCGGTCTGCTCGACGCCGTCTTCATCGGTGTCGGCCTCTGGATCGTCGGCGTGCCGCTGGTGCTGCCGCTCGCCGTGCTGACCTTCGTGTCGGCGTTCGTGCCGATCGTCGGCGCGCTCTTCGCCGGCTTCGTCGCGGTGCTGATCGCGCTCGTGTCGAACGGCTGGACCGACGCGCTGATCGTGCTCGCCATCATCGTGGCCGTGCAGCAGCTCGAAGGAAACGTCTTCCAGCCGATGGTGCAGAGCCGCGGGCTCGGGCTGCACGCCGCGGTGGTGCTACTCGCGGTGACGCTCGGCAGCAGTCTTTACGGGATCGTGGGTGCGCTTCTGGCGGTGCCGGTGGCGGCTATCGTCGCGGTGATCTGGACGTATACGCGGGAGCAGCTCAGCGATCAGCCGGTGGTCGTTCCTGACCCTCCCGCTGCTGAACCCGAGCCGCAGCCAGATCCCGCTTGATCCTTTTCGCTATGTGCTCGATCAGCCGGCGCATGTCGGCGCAGTACACAGTGGGGTTCCGGAAACCGTCGCCCGGCCGGTAGCGGTGGGCGTAATGCCCGCCGCCACACACCCGGTGCACCGGGCAGGCTCGGCAGCCGTCGGCGAGCGCTTCGACGCCGATCTGCCGGGCCGCCACACCGGGGTGCTCCAGGACGTCGTCGAAGGCGTCCGTGCGTACGTTGCGGCCCGTCGCGCAAGCACCCGGGTACGCCGTCTTCAGGGCGTCGACCTGCTCGATGTCGCCGTCGGACTCGACCACGGCCACGGCGACCGGGCTCAAGCCGACCTGCTCGGAGCCGCTGGAACCGCCCAGCAGCAGGCTCATGATGTCCTCGAAGAGCCGGATCCGGGTCGTCGGGGCCGGGTACCAGTGGTCGAAGACGGCGATCAGCCAGCGGGCGGCGTCGGTGATGGGTGGGCTCGCCCAGTTCGCGTGCGGCAGCAGCAGATCGATGGCGGGCGGGTCGTGCTTTCGCAGGGCCTCGTAGGTCTCGATCGGGTCGGTGGCCGGGTCGATCGTGCAGAGCAGGCCGGCGTAGAGGTCTCGCCGGTTCTTCAGCAGGTGCAGCGCCCTCTCGGTCGCCGCGAAACTGCCCCGGCCGTTCTTGAACACCCGGTTCCGGTCGTGGTCGGCCGGTGTTCCGTCGACGCTCACCCCGATCCGGATCTGTTCGGCGGCCAGCTCGTCGAGGGCCTGCTCGGTGAGCCCGACACCGTTGGTCTGCATGGTGACCGTTGCTTCGCAGCCGTCGGGCAGGGTTTTCTTCAGCTTCGCCACGTGGTGCCGGAGACTGGCCGCTCCGGCTAGCAGGGGTTCGCCACCGTGCAGGATCACGCGTACCCCGGAAAGAGCGTGAGTCGCGGCATGCTGCGCGATGCGCGCCGAGGTCGCGGCCCAGACGTCGTCGCTCATGATCCGCGGGCGGGTCTGCCAGCTGCGGTCGGGTGACTCGTAGACGTAGCAGTACGTGCAGGCGAGGTTGCAGCGCTGGTGGACCTTGAGCACGAACTCTCGGAACGGCTGGGGACGCCAGCCGCCGGCTTTCAGCCGGGTCAGGTCGAGGGAGGGGTACGGCCAGAGCATCAGGCAACGGTACGTGTGTGATGCTCGCGTTCCCGGCGGAGTGCCCGGCGGGGTGCCCGGCGGGGTGCCCGGCGGCGGAGCCGGCAGCGTGGTGGAGCAGTGGTTTGGTGGCCCGGCGGCGCGGTGGTTTGGTGGCGCGGTGGTTTGGTGGCGCGGTGGCCTGGCGCTTGGGTGACCACCTGGAAGCGTGTTGAGTTCGGGTTCGATCCGCACCCGAAATCGACACACAGGGTGGAAACCGTGGGTTCCGTGTCGACTTGAGGCGCGATCCGCACCCGAAATCGACACAGCCGCCAGCGCTCGGCCGCACCGAGTCGAATCCGGGCGCGGCACTCGCCCTAGCCAGGCGAGCGGGCCGAGCGAGCAGGCCGAGCGAGCAGGCCGAGCGAGCAGGCCGAGCCGGCAGGCCGAGCCGGCAGGCCGAGCCGGCAGGCCGAGCCGGCAGGCCGAGCCGGCAGGCCGAGCCGGCAGGCCGAGCGGGCAGGCCGAGCGGGCAGGCCGAGCGGGCAGGCCGAGCGGGCAGTTCGAGCCGGCTGAGGGGGAGACGCGGGCACACGCAACGGGCCGGCAGAGGTGATCAGGCTCCACGGAGTGCATGGGTGGGCTCCTGTCTTGGCCCTGGCGTGGATGACATCGCACAGTGCCGTTGCGTGCGACCTCATCTCCGCGGATGACCGGAAGCGTGCGACTTCGTCCACCCCGATCGATTCGTTACCCCGAACAGGAGCACACGGTGGGCCCTGGTCCCGGCAGTGCCTGGCTCCGGCAGTTCCTGGTCCCGGCAGTTCCTGGCCTCGGCGCGGGCCGCATCGTGCCTCCGTGGGGGGACTTCGCGGCCCAAGGAGCGCGGCGTGCGCTCACCGCCCCCGCTCCGGCGCGGGTTGGTCAGGATCGGTGACGCCCCTGGCTTGCCACAGAATTGAGGCTGGTGTGATTTTGGTTACTTAATAGGCTTATGGTGATATTGGGCAGCTTTTATGCTGATCCTGGGTAGCTGTGTGGAAAACACTGTCAGTGGCGCTGCTCGCCCTTTTCCCGGCTGTTCCGGCTTCGGCCTCGGAGGCCTCCGTTTCGCACGTGGTCCAGCCCGGGGAGACGCTGGCCGCTGTCGCCTCGCGGCACGGGGTGCGGGTCGCGGATCTGCGGGACTGGAACGGCCTGGGGTCGTACAGCAGGTTGCGGGCCGACGGGATGCTGCGGCTTGCCGCTCCGAGGGCGCCGATCCCGGAGTTCCGGACGCGTACCGAAGTGGTCTCCGAGAAGGAGGCCAACGGGAGCGTGGGCCGCAAGTGTCCGGTGCCGGTCGAGGAGCTGCGGCGGATCTGGGTGCGGTACATCGACTTCCAGGGGAAGGTGCACAACGGAAGCCTGATCATGCACGGTTCGCTGGTGGCGCAGACGCAGAGGTCGTTCGCGCAGCTGTATCGGTGGCGGTTCCCGATCATGGTGATGCAGCCGGCGTCGGTGAATATGCCCGGGTTGACGGATCGCTCTGTTCTGACCGGTGGGTACGAGTGCCGGTTCGTGGCGGGGACTACGAAGTGGTCGCAGCATTCTTATGGCCGCGCGGTTGACGTGAATCCTCGGCAGAACCCGATGATCCGGGGGGACTACCTGGATCCGCCGAATACGGAGAAGTGGCTGGCCCGGGAGAACTACTGGCCGGGGATGGTGCATGAGGGCGGCGCGGTGGAGGCGTTCACCGGGAACGGGTTCGCTTGGGGCGGGCGGTGGAAGTCGTTGAAGGACTACATGCACTTCAGCACGACGAACCTGTGATGACCTGAATGTCTAGACGGTCTTTTCCTCGCTGATTGATGCCGGGGTGCCGGTTGGCGTGGGTCTGGCAGTGACCTCTGTCGTTGCTCCCGCCCTGGCCGCATATCCGGGCGACAGGACCGCTGGCCCGAACCACCCCTGGACCGTTGCTGCCACCGCGGCACGCGCGGGTTTGGCCGGCATCATGTCGTGGCCCTTGGACCAGGCCAGCAGCATGCCTTCGGTCGTACTGATCTTGGTGGTCACCAAGGTGATCGCCTTGCCCCGCTCGTTCGGGACGGTCGCAGGGGAGAGCAGAAATGCACCGGCCACGTTGGCAAGAAGGCTGAACCACTCCTCGTCCAGCGATCGAGAGAAGACGTCCTGGGCCAGAAGCTCTACCTGACGCAGGTCCTCGAGTTCATCCTCGCCGGAGCCGGCCGCCAGGGCAGTCTGCCAGACCGAGCCGATCCGGACCGGTCAGGCGCTTATCACTCTGTTGCGGCCTGATTCCTTGGCTCGGTAGAGGGCGTGGTCGGCCCTGGCCAGCAGCTCGTCCAGGCTTGCGTCGCCTGGCTCCAATCTCGCCAGGCCCACGCTTATCGTCACCACGACCGGGCCGGCCTGGGTCATCACCGGTGAGGCGCCCACCACCTCGCGGACCCGCTCGGCGAGTTCGGCTGCCTGGCCTTCGTGGTCGGGCAGGACCACGGCGAACTCCTCGCCGCCGTAGCGGCCCAGGACGTCTGAGGTGCGGAGCTTCGAGCGGACCCGGGCGGCCACGGTGCGGATCACTTCGTCGCCTACGCCGTGGCCGTACGTGTCGTTGATGTTCTTGAATTTGTCGATGTCGAGCATTGCCGCTGCCAGTTGGCGCTCGTGCCGGGCCGCGGTGTTCACCAGGGCGCCGGCTATCGCGTAGAAGTGGCGTCGATTGTGCTGACCCGTGAGCTCGTCGGTGGTGGCCAGCTCCTGGACGCGGCTGAAGAGGCGGGCGTTCTCGTACGCGGTCATTCCCTGGGTCGCCAGGGCGGCGGCCACCTGGCGGCTGGTGTCGTCGAGGGTGGCGCCGCCCAGCAGGATCAGGCCGGCTGGGGATTCGCGGCCCTGCAACGGGACGGCCAGGGCCACCGGCGAGCCTCCGAGGAGTTGCTCGCGCAACTCCGCCACCAACGCTGGGTCAAGAAATGAAATATCCGAAATGTCGGAAATGTTCGATGGCAACCCGACCACGGCCTGCGACGATGCACCGAACACGTCCAGCACATCCCCACCCGGCCCGATCAAACACCCCGCCTCAGCGCCCAACTGATCATGCAGGATCACGAACAGCTGGCGCAGGACCCGGTCCGGCTCCAGGATCGTCGTCAGTTCCGCCAAGCTTGCCCGCAGCATCTCGGCCATCGCCTGCTGCTGACGCGCCGCCTCCACCGCCGAGTGCAGCTGTGCCGCCCGAGCCGTCTCCAACGACACCGCCACGTGACTCGTCACCGCCGTCAGAACAGCGACGTCGTCGTCCGTGAAGATTCCCCGGGCAAGGCGGCTGTCCAGATAGACGACGGCGATCAGCCGTCCCTTGAACTGCACCGGCGCGACCAGGATGCTGCGCAGCCCGTGCACCACGGCACTACGGGAGCCGAGCGCCGCGCCCTCCTCGGTCCCGGTCACCACCAGCGGCTCACCCGTTTCGGCGACCCGCCGCACCAGCGTCGCCCCATAGGCGATGTCGTCGGCGAGTTCGCCCGAGGCATCCCGGCCGGCATAGCGCACCGGCTCTCCGGAGTCGGAGTCCACCAGGAAGAACAGGGCGCGCTCCGCCCCCAGGATCCGCAGCATCTCGTCGAGCGCCACCTGGGCCAGCTGCCGCGGGTCGAGGATCGTCGCGGCGGCCGCGCCGATCTGTTGCAGGGCGTCGAGATGCCGGTTGCGGCCGCTGGGGCGGCGCTCCGCGACGGTACGCCGATGCGTCCCCGCCCCCTCCTCGACACCGAACTCGGTCCGGGTCTGCCGGCGCCGCTGTTCCCAGCCGTGGTGGGCGGCGATGGCGAGGGCGTACCGGGCCTGGCGTTCGGATTCGTTCGCCATGCCGAGGGCTCGCATGGCGCGCGCCCTGATCCGGAACACCTCGTACTGGATGAACGGGGCGTCCAGCCCGCGCAGCTTCAGCTCGGCCTCGTCGGCGACCTTGAGACAGCGCTGGTGCTCCCCCGCCACGTAGTGCAGCGACGCCCGCGTGGTCAGATGCACCGCGCGCAGCAGCGGGGTCCCGCCGACCTTGCCCAGGTCGGCGACGGCCTTGCGGGCGGTTTCCAATCGGGAGGAGCGCTCGGCGTCCGGGGCGTACCGGAACTGGATGAGCCGGGCGTGCGCCTGGTAGACGTAAACCCATTTGTGCTGCGGCATCAGCTCGGCGGCGCGCAGGCCGAGCGAGTGGAACTCGGTGAGCACCTCTTCCAGCTGGGCGCCGACCTCGCCCTGTTCGAGCAGGAAGCAGCAGGCGGCGGTGAGCATGTTGGCGCGCTGCACGGGTGTCCCGGCGCCGTCCGGGAACGCGGCGCGCAGCCGCTTCAGCGCGGCGCCCGCATCGCCGAAGCGGCTCTGACCGGAAGGGATCATCACGCTGAGCATCCCGAGGGACGTGCCGAGCGCCTGGTCCTGGTCGCCGAGGTGGCGCAGGGCGCGTTCGTACTCCTTCTCGCTCTCCGCTGTGTAGCCGCGCAGCAGCAGCCGCAGGCCGACCGTCGCGTAACCGGGGATCATCTGGGCGGGCGAGTACCAGCGGGAGTGCCGGGCGATCACCTTCTCCCAGGCGGTGCCGTCGTCGTAACCGCCGAAAAGCAGGGCGCAGCCGCGCAGCCACTCGACATAAGCGGTCAGGGCCGGGTCACCGAGCTCGTCGGCGACACGGGCCGCCTGGCGCAGGCAACGCTCACTCGTGCCGCGTAGGTGGATCACCGCGGTGACGTACCCGATCAGCGCGTAGACACGGACGTATTCCGGGCAGGGGCCCAGCCGGTTCACCGCGTACACCGCTCGCAGCGCGAGAGTGCCCGCCTCGCGCAACCTCAGACCGATGGCGGCGGCATAGCCGCCGGCGTCCAAAACCGCGGTCAGAGCAGCGGATGTTTCCCGGCGGCGGCCCCGTGCCGTGCCAAACCCCCATTTGGTACGCCGAACGACCCCACCACCGAACGCCACGAACAGTGCGGCGAGCAGAGCCAGAAGCCCCGCACCGGGCAAAGGCCGGCGCAGCTCGGCGAGGGCCGCCCGGGTCGCGTCAAGGGCACGCTCGTCGTCCCAGAGAGTGTGATGAAGTTCGATCCGGGTGGTCAGCAGCCGAGCCCGCCGCAGCCGATCGGTTTCGGTCGCGAGCGCCCGGTCCAGAGTCGCGGCCGCGTCGTCGTAACGGCCGGATCGCAGGTACGCCTGAGCGAGCGGGTGCAGCAGCTCGTAACCGGCGGACGCATCGCCGCCGACGGCCTCGCTGAGATAGTCGACGGCTTCGACAGGCGCCTGGTCGGCCAGGGCGCGCAGGCCGGCAGCCGCCACCCCGCGCAGCCGGTCGGCGGCGGGCGCCGCGTCACCGGCCCGGCGGTAGTGGCGGGCCACCGCGTACGCGTGACCCTCGTCCCGCATCCCGTCAGGCAGCCGGTCCAGCGCCCGGGCCAGCGCCGCGTGCCGGGCCCGCAGGCCGGCCGGGTCGAGCCGGTCGAGCAGCACGTCACGGAGCTGGGGGTGGACGAAGGCGTACCGGCCGCCGGGGCGGGGTTCCAGGACGTGCCTGTCGACGCCTGCGGTCAGTGCGGTCATCACCTGGTCGGCGTCGCCGAGGTCGAGCAACGGTTCTGGCCGGAAACGCACACCGGCGACGGCGGCCGTGGTGAGGCAGTCGAGGGCGCCGCCGGGCAGCCGGGTGAGCCGGTCGGCGAGCAGGTCACGCACGTCGGCGGCGGCCGGCAGCGCGTCGGCGCCGACGGTGTCCAGCCGCCAGTGACCCCAGAGCGGGCTGATCAGGCCGGCGTCGAGCAGCCGCAGCAGGTGGCCGACCACGGCGAGGGGTGTGCCGTCGGTCCGGGCCACGACGTGGCGAACCAGCTCGTCCGGCACCTGGGCGCCGGGCAGCCGGGACGCGACCATCTCGGCGACCGCGGGCTCGGGCAGCGGCGTACAGGTCACCTCGAGGCTGCCTGCGGTGTCCGGCAGCTCGGCGCCGTCCGGCGCGGTGAGCAGCAGCATCACCGGCAGCGTCGGCAGCTCTTCGGCGAGCTTGGCGAGCAGTGCCCGGGTGCCGGAGTCGAGGTCGTGCGCGTCGTCGACAGCGATCAGCAGCCCGCCGGAGCGGGTGGCGAGCTCACCGACGAAGGTGACCGCTGCGGCGAGAGCGTGCTCACCCTCGCCTTCGCCCTCCTCGCCCAGGAACCGGCCGAGCAGGCCGCGACCGGCGACCACCGAGGACTCCTCGGCGAGACGCTGCGTCTCCGGCAAGCGGCGGGCCTCGGCGAGCCAGCCCCCGACGGCTTCCCGGGCGGCCGCGAGCGGTGTCGCCTCGTCGGGCCGGCAGGTCGCGCGCATCACCGGCACACCGTCAGCGGCGGCCCAGGCGGCCACCTCGGCGGCCAGCCGGGTACGCCCCGACCCCGCACCGCCGCGAATCACGGTGACCCCGCCGGTGCCGCCCCGGGCCAGCTCCCAGCGCCGGCGCAGCCGCTCGGTCTCGGGTTCCCTGCCGATCAGCGGCCAGCCGGTGACGGCCGGGCGCTCGGCTGCCGTGCCGCCGGGGCAGCCACGCAGGTCGGCGAGGAGCGTGGCGGCGTCCGGGTACCTGTCGTCGGGGTCTTTCGCGAGCAGCCGGGCGACGACGGCGACCAGGGCCGGGTCGGCGCCGGGACGCATCGTGGCGAGGTCCGGCATCGGCGCGGTCAGGTGCAGGCGCAGCAGCTCGCCGACGTCGTCGGCCTCGAACGGGAGCCGCCCGGTCAGGCACTCGAAGAGCACGATGCCGAGCGAGTAGAGGTCGGAGCGGCCGTCGACCGGGCGTTTCAGCATGCCGGACTGCTCCGGCGCCGCGTACAGGAAGGTGCCGACCGCCTCGTCCTCATGGGCTTCCTGGCCCAGCTGAGCCAGGCCGAAGTCGATCAGCTTTGCCGGGCGGTCGCCGGAGACCATGATGTTGCCGGGTTTGATGTCGCGGTGCACCAGGCCGAGCCGGTGCGCGGCGGCCAGCCCGCGGGCCAGCTGAGCGGCGATCTCGACGACGCGTTCCTGGCTGAGCAGGCCGCCGGCGATCAGGTCGGCGAGCGTGCCGCCGGGGATCTGCTCCAGCACGAGTGCCGGCATGCCGTCGAGGTCACCGGCGGCGTGCACACGAACGACAGCCGGGTCGTCGATGCAGGCCAGCAGGGCCGCTTCCCGGTTGAAGACGGCCCGGATCCCCGGGTACGCGTCAGGCGTGGCGAGGGGACGCTTCACCGCATAAGACACGTCGCCTCGACGGGCGCGGTGCACCATCGTGAAAGCGCCCCGGCCGAGTTCCTCCCCGACGACCAGGTCGTTCAGGCCAATCTGCGTCACCTACACACTCACTCACATCCGGGGTTCGTTGTGATGATCGGCCGGAAACAGTCGGACCTGAATATTTCGCGGTTAGAGCGTGGCGGCCAGCTTGCGCAGCGCGTCGGCGGCTCCGGTGGTCAGCGGCTCGCCGTGGCCCGGCAGGATCGCTTTCACATCGAGGCCGGCCAGCTTTTTCACCGAGGCGGCCGCCTGGGTCATGTCCGCGGTGTACTGCGGGTTCGCCCCGGTCAGCTCGCCGGTGTTGTTCAGCGCGTCGCCGGTCACCAGGACACCTGTCGCCGGCTCGAAGACCGAGATGTGCCCGGGGGTGTGTCCCGGCGTTCCGATGATCTGGAGTCCGAAGATCTCGTCGCCGTCCTTGAGGCCTTGGAGCGGTTTGCTCGCGGTGATCTCCGCGACCTCACCGTCGCCGGTGTAGATCGTGCCGTTGATCGCCGCCGGCGCGACGCCGGCGAGACCACCCGCGTGGTCCTGGTGCCGGTGCGTGACGATGACGTGCTTCACGGCGTCCCAGCCGAAGCCGGCCGCCTTGAGGCCGGCTTCGATCTCGGGCGGGGCGCTGGAGGTGCCGGTGTCGACCACCGCGATCTCGTTGCCACGGATCAGCAGGTAGACCGACACGAACGAGAGATTGACCCGCTGCCAGTCACCGACCACCGCGTTCCCGGCGGGAGCGGCCGGCGACGCGGCAGATGATGCGGCCGGTGCCGGTGGAGCGGGATCAGAAGAACACCCGGTCAGCGTATTGAGGACGGCCACTCCGAACACACCGGAGCCGCCCGTGATGACGAACCTGCGGCTGAGCCTGAAGTCACCCATCTCCCATCAATACCCGCTCACCGCGCCGGGCGCCATGGAAGCAGGCAGAACTCGACCATCTTCAACTGCCGGGACGGCTCCGCCAGCTCGGAATCCGTGACGGCGTGCACCTGCTGGGCCACCGCGATCGTCAGCACCACACCGATCACCTCGTCGATCGGTGTCTCCGGCAGCAGGGTTCCGTCCTCGATCGCCTCCTGGAGGTGACGGCGCAGCATCTCCCGCCACTCGTCGACGACGTCGGCCTGCGTCTCCGCGATCCGCTTGTTCGCCGCGAGCCGCCCCCAGAACCCGACGACCACGTACGCCTCGTCGACGGTCTTCTTCTCCAGCGGCAGGATCTCGCGCAGCATCACGATGAACGCCTCAAGCCCGCGCAGCCCGGTGGTGACCTCCACGATCCGTTCCGTGGTCAGTTCGCTGATCCGCTGGTACGCCCCGGCCGCCACCGCGTCGAATCCGTCGAAGTAGTGCCAGAGCGCGCCGGTGCCGACACCCAGCTCCGCCGCGACGGCCCGGCTCGTGGCCGCGGGCAGGCCATCGCGGGTCACCACCGCCAGGTACGCCTCGACGATCTCGAGCCGCCGCTGGTCGTGGTCGACAATTTTGGGCACTTTCCACCTCCGTTACCGGATCCACAGGTTGGAGAAGTGTTACGCACCCGACAGTCGCCGGGACAGACGGGGGCGTCACCGACAGGCATGCTCTCGATACGGGGAGGAGAATCGATGGTTGTGCGTGTTCCGTCCGGCGAGGATCAGCGGCTCGCCGATCACGTCGTCCGGCTGGTCGGCGACCTGACGGCGGCGGTGGCCCGGCAACGGGATCCGCTCACGGTGGCCCACCGGCCCGCCCCCGACGGTACGCACGCCGTGGTTGTCCCCGCCCTGGACGACCTGCTCCACCGGGTACGCGAACTGTGGTGGCAACGCCTCGACCCGGCCGACCGCCTCGCCGTGCACGTGGCGGCCATGCACCGCGACTCCCGCCCCACCCCGCTCGGTGAGGTGATCACCGCCTGCCGCCTGGCGTCGGACTGCGGCCGGCCGGTGGCGGTCCCCGAGTTCACGTCGATGACCTGCGGCTCGGTGAAACCCGGTCCGCGCGGCACCTGGCGGGCCGAGGTCGGCACCCGCCCGTACGGCATCGGCCACATCGGCGAGTACGGCAGCATCCGGGCCGCGAACGCCGCCGTCTGGGACACCATCGAGACGAACCGCGAGCTGCTCCGGGAACGCCTGCGCACCACGTCGCCGCTGCTGGCCGGGGTTGCGTCGCGCGGCTGGGAGGAACCGGACGTCAGTGTCTGGGCCAGCGCCGAGCAGCGCGACTCCGACGATCCGGCGCTGGTCACGATGCATCAGATCGCGCACCGCACCCGGGTACGCCCCGCCGAGGCGGACGGCTGGCGAGCGGCGCACGCCGCCTTCCCGCCGCCCGAGCCGGGCACCTCGGTCTGGTATTGGCCGCTTGTCGAGCGCTGGCTCGCCGACAACGGCCATCTCCCCGACCCGATCCCCGACGACCGGCCGAGCCTCCCCCGCGACCAGACCTTCTAGCCCGGCAGCCAGCTCGTGTCCGGCGCCGGCCCGACACGCAGCTCGGTGACCATGCGCTTCATCTCGTCGGCGGCCAGGTCCTCGGCGGCCTGGCGCAGCGTCAGGATGCGGCCCTTGCCGAGTTCGACCCGGGTCTGCGCGGCCGACTCCCCGCAGGTGATCTGCTGCTTCTCCGTCGACGGCGGGCAGAACGGATCCGGGTGGCCGCCCTCGTAGACCCAGGCGGACCGGCCGCGCAGCGTGGTCCGCTCGCCGCCGTCCACACGCGGGTAATCCGGGCCCAGTTCCACTTCGAACAGCAGTCGATCGCCGTCCTTCAAGCGCAGCACCTCGGTCCACGAGTTCGCCGTGCCGTCGATGCTCACCTCGGGCTGGCCGCGGGAGAAACGCTCCGGGAACCACCCGAAGGCGAGCGAGATCTCGGCCATCGTGGAGCCGTCCTCGACGATCTTCGCGGCCACGTGCCTGGCGATCTCGGCCCGGTCGTCCGCGTCGACCACGGCGATGCCCAGCTTCAGGCCGTCGCCGACGTCGAGGGTCACCTGGGTCTGATCGTCGGGATTGCGCGCCAGCCAGGCCGTCCGGCCGCCGAGCGTGGTGCGTTTCCCGCTGGGCGACGGGTTCTTCCCAAAAGAGCTGAGGAAGAGGTGGATGAGCTCCAGGCTCTCTGAACCACCCCGCTGGAACGAGCGGGTCTGCGAGATCGAGCCGGCTATCCGGCTCACCTCGACAAAACCTTTCGGGAGCCAACTCGGCCGGTACTTCAGTCGTACCGTCGCACCGGGAATTAAGGGTGAGGGCGCGGCAGAAGAAGGTGGCGCGACCAGGGCCGGCGCGGGAGCGCTGGCGCGAGGCCGCGGCCAGACCGCCACGGTCGCGGCGCCCAGCACCGCTGTCGTCCCGGCAGCCGCGAGCAGGCCCCGGCGCTGGCGGCGCACCCGTGCCCGGGTGAGGATCGCCGGGCCCAGCGTCGCCGGATCGTGCGCCTGATCGGCGACGTCCGTGAACAGGCCGTGCAGCACGTCGTCGTTCATCGGTTCTCCCCCACGGTCGTCACGTTCATCCGGAGCCGGGCCAGGGCCTGCGACGCGTGCACCCGCACGGTCGACGGCCGCACACCGAGAATGTCGGCGATCTCGTCGACGCTGTGCCCCTCGAAGTAGCGCAGCGCGATCACCGCCCTCTGCCTGCGGGGCAGGGCGCTCACGTGGCGCATCAACGCGTCACGATCGGGCAGGCCGGCGTGCGGGTCGACCCCGGCGGCGGCGTTGTCCAGCTGCTCGTGGCTCATCGGCACGACCCGGGCCGAGCGGCGGCGGGCCGAGATGAACTCGTTGACGATCATGCGTTTGACGTACGCCTCGGGCTGGTCCATCCGGGTGATCCGCCGCCACCGGGTGGACGCCCGGACCAGCACCTCGCTGACGATGTCGTCGGCGTGGTGCGGGTCGAAGGTGAGCACGGTCGCGTATCTGAGCAGGGCGCCCAGCCGTGCCGCCACGAACTCCTCGAACGTCATGCGTCGTCCCCCTGGATCCGGTTGTCCTTTCAACGCGCGGATCGGGCGAAATGCTTAGTTCATTTCGTCGACAAACGAGTCGTGCGGCCCCACCGACTTTTCCGGAAATTTGTGCTCATGGTCGCCGATGTTGAGGTAGGCCCTCAGCCGGTTCACGCCATCGGTCGATGTCAGCACCGCTGTGGTGTTCGTCAGCTCGGTCACCTCGGTCCGGGCTCGCACCAGCCACGGATGCCGCCGGCGGATCCCGATCAACCGCTGGTGCAGCTCGAAAGCCGGCCGGCCCAGCTCGGATAGACTTGCCGGATTTTCCGGAAATATCGGCCGAATGTCGTCATCCCCGCCGGCCCGATCCTCTTTGATCCCGCGATACGCCTGCTCGTCGCCGTAATACACGCTCGGCACGCCACCCAGCGTAAACAGCACCACGAGCGCGTGTGCGAGATGCCGCTCGTCGGTCAGCTTGCTGGCGATCCGGGTCACGTCGTGATTGCCGACGAACGTCATCGGCGTACCCGCGGCCACCACGTCCTGATGCCGCTTGACGGCCCACGCCAGCTCGAACAGATTTCCGTCGTTGAGGCTGCTCCAGGTCGCTTTCCAGAGTTCGTACTGGGTGATCCCGTCGAGGGTGCTCTCCATCAGATAACCCGGATAGTCACCGTGGATCACCTCACCGACAAACCATGCGCCGGGATGCGCTGGGCGCACACGCGCCAGCACCTCACGCCAAAACCGCGGGGGTACGGAATAAGCCGCGTCCAGCCGCCACCCGGACGCCCCACGATCGAGCCAGTGGTTCATCACCCGGACCACGTGGTCGGCGACCTCGGGCTCGTCATGGTTCAGCTCGACGAGCGCGTCATGGCCCTCGAAGGCGGTGCCTTTCAACCAGTGCGCCGGTGCCGCGAAACCACGGCCCACGTGGTTGAACACGCCGTCGAGCAGGATGTGCACACCCTTGTCACGGGCGGCAGCGACGAGGGCGTCGAAGTCCTCCTCGGTGCCGAGGCGGCTGTCGATGCGGAAGTGGTCGACAGTGTCGTACCCATGCGACTCGGACGCGAAGATCGGGCCGAGCTGCAGCCCGTTGGCGCCGAGCTCGACGAGGTAGTCGAGCCAGTCGATCAGCTTCGTCAGCCTGCCGTCCCCGTGCAGGGCGCCGGTGAAGCCGAGCGGGTAGACATGCCACCAGATGGCGTGGTCGATCCAGGGGTTCACCTGCGCGAGCCTACGCAACCTCACGCCGCAGCGCCGGTTCCAGCTGCCGCCGGGATGTCACATCCAGCTTCCGGAACACCTTGCGCAGGTGATAGTCGACAGTGTTCGCGCTCAGGTAAAGCTGCGCCGCGATCTCACCGTTTGTTGCTCCGGCGGCCGCGAGCCGCGCGATCGCCAGCTCCTGCGCGGTCAGCCCGGCCGGCCGGTTCCGCACCACGGTGGCACCGGTGGCCTCCAGCTCCTGCGCGGCCCGGCTCGCGAACCCGGCCGCCTCCATCACCTCGAACATCTCCCGTGCGATGGTCAGCGCAGCCCGCGCGTCCCGCCTTCGGCGCTGCCGCCGCAGCCACTCACCGTGCAGCAGATGCGCGCGAGCCAGATCGGCACGCGCCGGCAAGCCGTCAAGCAGAGCGACCGCCTCACGGTAGAGCGGTTCCGCACGGTCCGCAGACGCCAGCACGGCTTGGGTACGCGCCAGCAACCCCCGCGCCCAGTCCGTGCCCGCCGCCCTCGCCAAGGGTGCGAAGACGGCGAACGCTCGCCCGGCCAGGACTCGATCCCCGCCGCGCACGGCCGCCTCGACCAGGTCCGGCAGCACCTGCGGGTGCAGTCCCAGCTCATCGGTGTCGAACACGTCCCGGGCCACCGTGCTGGCCTGCGCGTAATCGCCGCGGCCGAGCGCCAGCAGCACGATCCCCCGCCGGATCACCGACACGATCGAACCCGCCCCGAGCCGATGCGCCGCCGCGAGCTCCTCGGCGAAGTCCGCGCCGGTCGTGCCCCGCCAGGCGGCCAGCCCAGGATGCTGGTGGAGCCGGCGCAGCTCCGCGGTGCCGCCCAGCTCTCCTCGTACGATGTCCGCCTCGGCGAGCAGCTCGGTGGCGGCCCGGGTCTGGCCGAGCTCGGCCTCCACGGTCGCGAGGCAGTACAGCGCCACGACCAGCTGCCGCTGTTCCCCCGTTTCCCGGGCGGTGTCGATGGCTCGGCGCCAGAGCCGGCGTTTGAGGCCGGCGTCCCAGAGCAGGGTGCTGAGCACGCTGACACTCATGCCGGTGGCGAGCGGGGACGTCGCGGCCCGGCGGATCGCCGGAAGCGCCTGCTCATTGCCCTCGGCCACGAGCAGCTCGAACGCGGCCAGCAGCTCGTGGTTCCTGCTCTCCGGCATCGTGTTCTTGATGGCCTGCGCGATGTCCGCCGCCGTGCCGGCGGGTGCCAGGTGACCTGCGCGGACAAAATGATCCACGGCTTCGCTCAGGGCTTCGCGAGCCAGGAGCGGCGCCTTCTCCCCGAACGCGCGCGCGGCTCGCAGACACAGATCAGGCCCTTGTGCGTACGCGTTCTCGCTGCCGATCATCACGAGGGCGTTCGCGCGTACGATCAATGCCCTGCCATCGGCAATCGTCGCTGGAGTCGCCTCGCTGAGGGTGAGTTGGTTGTGGCGCGCGTCGTGGATCGCATTCGGGCGCGCGTCGTGGATCGCATTCGGGCTCGCGTCTGCGGCGAGCCGGAGGGCCTGCCGGGGCGCGCCCGCGGCCAGGGCCGTCTCCGCAGCGGTGAGCAGGTGTTTCTGGCGCTCGGCGGCGTTGCGGCTCATCTCGGCCGCGCGAATCAGGAACGTGACCCGCGCGGCATGCCCACCCCGGCGACCGGCCCGATCCGCGGTGCGGGCGAGTTCCGCGGCGATCTCGTCGTCCGGGCCCACGCTCGCGGCGGCCAGGTGCCAGGCGCGCAGATCGGCGTCGTCCGGCCGGGTGATGACAGCGGCCAGGGCGGCGTGGGCGGCACGGCGCTGAACCCCGGTAGCTCCATGGTAGACAGCCGCCCTCGCAGAGGGTTTGTGAAAGTCGCGTGCCGTTTCGGGTGGGCGCGGAGCAAGTCCGAGCCGCCGGGCGGCGGCCGTGATGTAGGGCAGATCGCCGCAGGGTTCGGCCGCGGCCAGCAGGAGCCAGGTCTGCGCGGATTCCGGGAGGGTTCGCGCCCGGGCAAGATGGGGTTCGGCCAGGCGGCCGCCGAGCGGTAGCGGATCCGGCAGCGAGTGTGCGCCGGTCAACTGGCCGGCGGTGAGCTCGCGGGAAAGTTCGAGGAGCGCGAGCGGGTTTCCGCTGGTGGCGGCCACCAGGCGAGCGGCGATCTGCCTGTCGATCGGTCCGTCCACGGCGGAACGCAGCAGTTCGAGACCGTCGTTCTCGGTCAGGCCGGCGATGTCGATCAGCGGCAGTCCGGCGACCGGACCCGGTTCGCCGCGTATCGCGAACACCAGCCCTACGCCGGCGGCTTCGCAGGCGGCCAGGGCTTCGAGCGATTCCCGGTCGGCCCGGTCGGCATCGTCGATGAGACAGAGCACCGGGGCGACCCGGGCCAGCAGCGCGGCAGTGGCCAGCCCGGTGGCCCTGGCCCCGGCCGGCGGCCCGTCGCTCAGACCGCAGGCGGCGTAGAGGGCGTCCTGATGATCGCGCCGAAGCCCGGCCATCACACCGTCCGAACCGGCCAGCAGCGGAATGAGCAGCCGATGCAATGCGGCAAACGGAAATCGCCGCTCCGCCTCGACCCCATCCACCCGCAAAACCCGTACCCCAGAAGCCGGGGCAGCGGTGCCCAGTTTCGGGGCAGCGGCGGTGCCCAGGTTCGGGGCAGCGGCGGTGCCCAGTTTCGGGGCAGCGGCGGTGCCCAGTTTCGAGGCGGCCTCGTCCAGCAGAGCGGTCTTGCCGGCGCCCGGACCGCCCCGCAACACCAACGCTGCGCCGAGACCCGAGCGCAGCCCTTCGGCCAACTCCCGAAGCGCGGCACTCTCCCCGGCTCTCCCCCAGAGCCTCATAACTACCGCAAGCTATCCGCGCCGACCCCAGCCGAGACGTGCTGTGAGTGCACCGTCCTCGGCTGAGAGTGCACGCTTCAAACCCACACCCAAATCGACCGTCGAATCCGGGTATGCCACCCCAGTCACGGCGACCAGACGAGACCCGGCGAGCGAGGAGGAGGAAACCGAGCCGCTTCGCTGAACGCCGCCAGCCACCCCACCCAGCGCCCCGCCCCGGCCTGCCCCGCGCTCTGCCCCGCCCCGTCCTGCCCTACCCCGCTTGCCCCGCCCTCGCCGTCTGCCCCGCCGTGCCGCCTGCCCCGCCGTGCCGCCTGCCCCGCTTGCCCCGCCCCCGCCGTCTGCCCCGCCCTCGCCGTCTGCCCCGCCGTGCCGCCTGCCCCGCCCCGCCGTGCCCCGCCCCGCCGTGCCGTGCCCCGCCGGGCCGCTTGCCCGCCCGCGCCGCTCGTTCTGGATCTTGTGGACTTCCCCGCAGACGTGCCCGCACAACTCCACAAGATCGAACACGCCCAGCCGATCTTGCGGAGTTACGCACAAACGGCTCGCCGAACTCCACAAGATCGACGAAGCACCACACTCACCACGCCGAAACCGTGAAGCTCCGCATCTCCACGTCGAAACTGTGAAGCACCGCGTCACCACGTCGGAACGGGGAAGCACCGCGTCACCACGTCGGAACGGGGAAGCACCACGTCACCACGTCGAAACAGGGAAGCACCACGTCACCACGTCGAAACAGGGAAGCACCGCGTTGGCCCAACCTTGGAAACCGGTGGGCATAGAACACCCACGAGTCTTCAAGATCTGGCACCGTCCACTTGTCGTGGCGGCAGAGCGACACCACAAAGCTCTCAAACCACCCGTAACCGGCACGCCACGGATAGCCGTCCCGCGAACTCGTGCACTCGTGGTCGATCGGCCGGCCGAACCGCACAAGATCTCCGAGCGGCACCTCGTACCGAGAAACCGCCACACCGCCACACCGCCACGGACCCGCGGACCCGCGGACCGCTCCACAATGGCGGAACCCGACCCCGAACCTGGTGTAAGCGCACCCCAAGCACCAAAATCGATCAAGAGACCTGGCTAGAGAACCGGGTCGCCGGGGGTTCGGGCTTCGGTTGAGGAGGCCCTCAGCTGGCTTGGGGTTGAGTTGTAGCGGGCTCGGAACCGCCGTGTGAAATGGGTCGGGTCTCGGAAACCCCAGGCTCTCGCGATCGCCGCGATCGGGCGGGTGCGGTTGGCCGGGGTGAGCAGGTCGTGGCGGGCGCCCTGCAGGCGCTCGGTGATGATCCACTGTTCGAGGCTCAGGCCCGCGTCGGCGCAGAGCTTGTAGAGGTGGCGCAGGGAAATGTTGTGGGTTGTGGCTATCCGGGCCGGGGTCAGGTCCGGGTCGGACAGGTTCTGGCGGACATAGGCCCGGATCTGGGTCAGCAGCGTCTCGGCCAGGACCGCCCGCGTCGCTGAAGAGTGCCGGTCGGTGCGGGCTGCTGAGGCGAGCAGGGCTCGGCACAGGTCGATGCTGGCCGCTGCCACCGTGGCCGCCGACTGGTCGCTGGTTATCCGGTCCGGGTTCTGGGACAGGGCGGTGATGTGGGTGGTCACCAGGCGGTACAGCGGGCTGGCCGGCAATCGGCCCAGCGCCGAGCGGATCACGTCGATGGGCAGGCCGAGGCGGTCGACCGGGATCTGCAGGCAGCCGGCGGCGCCGTCGCCGGACCAGGAGTAGTCGTAGGCCGCGGAGAGGTCGACGCCGAGGAGTTCACCCCGCGCACAGACAAAAGGCCCGGCACGACCCTGCTCCAGGAAACCTGTCGACCGCTGCTGGACCGACAGCGCGATCACCGGCATGGCGTCCTGGCGGGCCAGTTTCGCCGTCCGGAGCAGCCGGATCCCGGAGGATCGGTGCGTGAAGATGTTGGCGTCGCCGAGGTCCCACACGCCCATCCGCGCGTAGACCGGACGGGCCGGGTCCTCGTGGATCACGTGGCAGGGGGCGGAGGCGTACATCATCGCGGTGTGCACGGCTTCCACGCGGTCGCCGGCGGGCAGGCCCGCGGTGTCGAGAACGTACGCCATGAGGGAAAAACTAAGCCACCACCGGCACCGGAGAAAGAACGGGAGCGGACAGGGCGGCCTGATAGTGGCCGATCAGCTCGTCGCCGATGGCGGACCAGCTACGTCCGCGGACGGCTTCCCGGCCGGCCGCGCCCATCGCGAGGCGCAGTGCCGGGTCCCCCGCGAGCTCCGCGATCGCGCTGGTGAAGCCGGCGCCGGCGTGCGGCGGTACGAGATAACCGGTCAGCCCGTGGCCGACCAGATCGAGCGGCCCACCGGCGGCCGGGGCGACGACGGGCAGGCCACTCGCCATCGCCTCCTGCACGGTCTGGCCGAACGTCTCGTACGGCCCGGTGTGCGCGAACACGTCAAGGCTCGCGTAGATCCGGGCCAGCTGCGCGCCGTGCCGGGCGCCGAGGAAGACCGCGTCCGGCAGCGCGCGCCGCAGCGAGCCGGCGTGCGGCCCGTCGCCGACCACGACGACGCGTACCCCTTTCAGCGACGACGCGCCTGCGAGCAGGTCGACCTCCTTCTCGGCGGCGAGCCGGCCGACGAAGCCGACGAGCACCTCGTCGTTCGGGGCCAGGGCCCGGCGGATCGCCGTGCTGCGCTGCGACGGGTGGAAACGCACGTCGTCGACGCCGCGCCGCCAGAGATGAATCCGGCGCACACCGTGTGCTTCCAGCGCGGCCACCGATTCGGTCGAGGGAGCGAGGGTACGCGTAGCCGCATTGTGAACGGTCCGGATCCACCGCCACGCCATCCGCTCGGTGAGCCGTACCCGGTACGCGCGGGCGTAGGCCGCCACGTCCGTCTGGTAGACCGCGACCGACGGCAGCCGCAGCGTCTTGGCGCTGGCCTGCGCCCACGCCCCGAGCACGAACGGGCTGGCGAGGTGCACCACGTCAGCCCCGTGCCCCCGGATTGCGGCGTGCAACGCCGGGGCGGGCAGGCCGAGCCGCAGTTGCGGGTAGCCGGGCATGGGTACGGATGGCACCCGCACGACGGGATAAGGGAGAGCGGGCAGATCGGCGCCGGAGAAAGCGGGGGCGACGACCAGCGGCTCATGACCGGAGCGCACCAGGTGCTCGGCCATACGCACGACCGAGTTGGCGACACCGTTGACGTCGGGAAGGAACGACTCTGTGGCGAGCACGACGCGCATGTTCACAGCGAAGATTCAGCTGCGATCGGCCGGGCAACAACCTCATGACCACCAGCGGAACCTCCGGTCAAATGTGCATCAGGTCGGTGACGGTGACCCGGCGGACAAGCGTCCGGGCCCGGCCACCGTTGACGCCCACGAGCGCGGGCCGGCCCACGTACGGCGTGTCCTCGTGGTGGTACGCCCCGGTCCCGGCGACCACGACGAGATTCCCCGACTCCACGACGGTGTGCTCGACGGGGCAGCAGGGCACCTCGGGCCGGGAGTCGAGAACCGTCACCCCGGCACGGGCGATCAGCGCCCGCCCCGGCGACACCCGCACGGCCGGCGGCGTCAGGTCGTAGCGTTCCGCGGTGACCTGGGCGACCGCGCGCAGCCGGGACGCGAACGCGCCGAGGGCCAGCCCGTCCTCACCGTCGCGGTACGGCACGGCGTGCCCGCCGCCCAGATTGATCATCGGAACCCGGAAACCCCGCCGGGCCCGGATCACGGCCATGAAGGCGATCGCCTCGCGCAGACATCTTTCGTACGCGCCGAAGCGGGCGATCTGATGGCCCAGCGAGCAGTCCAGCCCGGTCAGGGTCAGCGTCGAGGACAGGACGACGTCGAGCGCGGAGAATGCTGTCGAGGTGCCGAGGCGTAGCCCGTACCCATGCGGTCGCCCGGGTGCGGCGGGCAGCACGCGCAAGAGGACCCGCTGACCGTGAGGGGCGCGACCGGCGACCGTTGCCGCCTCGGCGGCGGAACCGACCACCACGCTCGCGCCGCATGCGAAAGCCGCGTCGAGGTCGGCGATGGATTTGCCGGCCGAGCAGAGGACCAGGTCACCGGGATTGAACCCGGCGAGCAGGGCGGTGCGGAGCTGGGCGGCGGAGGTGACATAGCAGCCGAGGCCGGCCTGGGCGATCCATCGGCCGATCGTCACGGTGAGCCCGGCCTTGGCGCTGTAGAAAGCGCCACCGGAGGCGCCACCGGAGGCGCCACCGGAGGCGCCACCGGGACCGAACGCGGCGGCGTATCCGATGGCCCGGGCACGCACGTCGGTCTCGTCGAGGACGCGGACCGGGGTGCCGTGATCGGCGACGAGCCGGGACAGGCTCATCCCGCCCACCTCGAGTCCACCGTGAATGCCCCAGCGGGTGGTGACCGGCCAGACCTCCGCGTCCAGCCGCTGCGACAGCGACGAACCGAGGGTCGGAAGGATGTCGGCAAGTGTCATGCCTTCGACGGTGCGGCCTGCGAAAACGCGCGGGAAGGGACCGATACGCGACGTTGACGGCGACCGAAGCGGTGTTGACGTCGTTGATACGGAAGATCGCCGCGCCCGTATATCCGCATGTTTGGTTCGCCCCCGGACAAGGAAGCACCCTGCCATGCATCCCCAAGCTCCCCGCCGCACCACCCATGCGTACGGAACCCCGGTGAACCGTCTCGTCTACGACCGCTGGGGCCAGTTCGGCCGGCCGGTCGTGCTGCTGCACGGCCTGCTCTACGACCGCACCATGTGGTGGCCGGTGGCCGCTGAGCTGGGGCAGTCCAAAAACAGAGGCAGCACCTGCAGCGTGCTCGCCGTCGACCTGCCCGGGCACGGCGACTCCGCGCCGCGTGGCGACCACGGCCTGAGCACCCTCGCCGCCGATCTGGCCGTGCTGATCAACAGGCTGGATCTGCACCGGGCGCCGGTGCTGGTCGGCCACGGCGAGTCGGCGCTGCTCGCCGAGGCGTTCGCGGCGGAGTACGCGACGAAGGCGGTGCTGACCGTCGACGAGCCACCGGGTGATCTGCCGGAGACCGTGGAGCAGCATCTCGCGACGGCTGATCTGGACGCGGTTCCGGAGCTTTACCGGCAGTTCGCGGTACCTCGGCGAGACGTCGCCCTGCTTCACTCGTACCGGAGCTGGTTCGGCAAGAAGAAGCGGGACCGCAAGGTCTCGCGGGCCGGGTTTCCGCATCTGAGCGCGCCGGCGTCGTTCGCGACGAATCTGCGGGCGCTGCTGTAGCGAAGACGCTGGGCGGATTTTTCTCGGAAACCCGCCCAGCGCATTCAGCTGTGACGATGAGGCAGGTGGAAGTGCGGCCAGTGGAAATGGAAACTGGCCCGATGGTGGCCGTGGCCGCGCCCGTGGCGGGCCGGCGGCGGCAGAAGCGCGATGCTGCTGATCAAAAGACAGACCATCACCACCGCGCCGACCAGAATGTCGAGCAACATGCGGAACCTCCTCGGTACCGCTCGCTAGCTGGAGAAATAACCGTCGCGCGCGGCGGCCCGGCCGTCAACCGGAATCGCTGAACCCGGTGGTTGGCATGCCCTTCGGGGCCGAATTTGCCTATGGTGTGCATGAGGGGAGTACCTCCATCTGAAGCGTGGCGGTCATCACGGGCACCCGTGTGTGCCCTCGTGCGCTGCCTGCCGGTGCCGCGGTGGGTGAGGGAGACCTCGGACTTCGACGCATGTCCGAGGAGGCCCCACGTGTCACATCTGTCCACGATCGCGTCCCCGCAACTCTGGGCGATCACCATTGCCGTGCTGCTGGCATTGCTCGCCGCCGATTTCGCGATCACGCACCGCCCGCACGACGTGAAAATGCGCGAGGCAGTCGGTTGGTCACTCTTTTATCTCGCGCTTCCGGCCGCGTTCGGCGTCATTCTCTGGCAGGTGTACGGAAGAAAGCCCGCGATGGAGTTCTACACGGGCTGGGTCGTCGAAAAATCCCTGTCCGTCGACAACCTGTTCGTTTTCATGCTGCTGCTCGCGGCATTCGCGGTGCCGCCGGAGCTGGCGCAGCGGGTCCTGCTCTACGGCATCATCGGTGCGCTCGTGCTGCGCGCCGTTTTCATCGCGGCCGGTGCGGCGGTGCTGCAGACCGGGGCGTGGGCGTTCCTGCTGTTCGGCGCGGCGTTGCTGGCCACCGCGGTGAAGGTGGTGCGGGACGCGGCGCGCGACGAGGACTATCAGGTAGACATCGACACCATGCGCAGCGTGCGGTTGTTGCGCCGGCTCATGCCGGTGAGCAGCGTTTATCACGGCGGCCGGTTGTCTTTCAAAGATGGCG
Source organism: Actinoplanes sp. CA-015351 (assembly GCF_050955685.1). Lineage (NCBI taxonomy): Bacteria > Bacillati > Actinomycetota > Actinomycetes > Micromonosporales > Micromonosporaceae > Actinoplanes > Actinoplanes sp. CA-015351. The sequence goes on along the minus strand of NZ_CP192102.1, from coordinate 2,162,322 downwards.
GCCGCCGTACCCTGACCCCGCTGGCGCTCGTGGTCGTGGCCGTCTTCGTGACCGACCTGGTCTTCGCGGTCGACTCGGTTCCGGCCGTTTACGGGGTGACCGAGGATCCCTATCTGGTGTTCGCCACAAACATGTTCGCGCTGCTCGGGTTGCGGGCGCTCTATTTCGTGCTGCGCAACGTTCTCGGCAAGCTGCGGCACCTGGATTACGGGCTCGCGGTGATCCTCGCGTTCATCGGGGTGAAGCTGGTGCTGCACTGGGCGCACAAGCTCTGGCCGTCGGCGGTGCCGGACATCCCGACCGAGCTGTCGCTCGCGGTGATCGCGGTAACCCTGGCCACGGTGACCGTGACCAGCCTGATCGCGAACAAACGCGCCGCGCTAAACGTTTGAGCCGGCCTTCTGGTCGCTGAAGCGGCGGCGGATCTGGGCCGCCGCCGCACAGACCAGGGCGACCTGCGGGCGGGCGTGCGACAGCGAGGCGACGGCCGCGTCCAGATCACGGGCGCGGGCGTCGTCCTCCAGCCGGCCGCAGGCGAGCGTCGCAGCGGCCACACCGAGGTTCGCCATGATGCCCTTGAGCTGGTGCGCCTCGGAGCGCAGCTCGTCGGCGTCGTCGAAGGCGAGCGCCTGCGCGATCCGGTCCAGATGCTCGGGGATCTTCGCGGCCAGCGTGCCGAGCAGCCCGTCCAGCGCGGCGGCGGTCGCGGCCGGGTTCGGTCCGCGGAGCTGATCCATCCGATGATCGATCTCGCCGATCACCGTGGTGATGTCCGGCTCCGGCAGCCGGCTGGTCCAGCGCTCCAGGACCGTGGAGACGTCACCCGGGATGAGCGGCTTGGCGATGTGCGCGTCCATCCCGGCGGCGAGACAGCGGGCCCGGTCCTCGGCGAGCGCGCTCGCAGTCAGCGCGATGATCGGCACATGCCGGCCCTCCGGCTCGCGGCGGCGGATCTCGGCGGTGGCCGCGTACCCGTCCATCTCCGGCATCAGGCAGTCCATGAAGATCGCCAGGTAGTCCTGGCGGAACGCGAGATCGACCGCCTCCACACCGTTGACCGCGACGTCCGCGCTGTATCCGAGGTTCGCGAGGATGCCGAGCGCCACCGTCCGGTTGATCTCGTTGTCCTCGACGAGCAGCAGGTGTCCCCGGTCCTTCAGCATCTGGTCCGGCACGTCGACGACAGCATCGTTGGCACGGTCGGCCAGCACCCCGACAAGGGCGTCGTACAGCTGTGACTGGCGTAGCGGCTTGGCGAACGCCGCCGAGTACCGCTCCGGGTCCGGCTCGCCGGGAAGCCGGTGCGCCTCGTCGGCCAGCAGAATCGTCTTCGGCTGCGGACCGCCGGGTGGCGCCAGGTCGATGCCGGTCACGTCCAGGCCGTCCTCCTGCGCCGTTCCGATGTCGACGATGACCAGGTCGATCGGCCGGCCCGCCTCGGCCGCCTCCTTGAGCGCCACCTCGGCGCTCCGGGTGTCGGCGGCCGTCGCGGCCCGCATCGACCAGCCGGTGAGCTGGTCGGTCAGCACCTCGCGGTCCTTCTCGTCGCGATCCACGATGAGCACCCGCAGGCCGTCCAGCGAGTGCCGTTCGGAGAGGTCCAGATCGTCCCGGGCGGTCCGCAACGTGACAGTGAACCAGAACGTGCTGCCGTAACCCGGTTCGCTCTCCACCCCGATGCTGCCACCCATCAGCTCCACCAGGTCCCGGCTGATGGCCAGGCCGAGCCCGGTACCGCCGAACCGCCGGGTGGTGCCCGCGTCGGCCTGGGTGAACGCCTCGAAGAGCTGTTCCTGCTGGTCGGCGTCGATCCCGATGCCGGTGTCGTGCACCTCGAACCGGATCGGCACCGCGTCCGGCCCGGTGCTCTGCCGGTCGTCCACCTTCGCGGTGATCGTCACCCGGCCCTCGGTGGTGAACTTGACCGCGTTGCCGGCCAGGTTGAGCAGCACCTGGCGCAGCTTCGTCGGGTCACCGCAGACGGTCTGTGGCAGCCGCGGGTCACAGCCACCGCCGACCGACACCCCGCCGCGGGTGTCCGGCGGCGCGACCAGGGCGACCACGTCGTCGATCAGCCGGCCCACCTCGAAGTTCGCTTCCTCCAGCAGGACCTTGCCGGCCTCCAGTTTGGAGAAGTCCAGAACATCGTTGATCACGGCGAGCAGCGTCGAGCCCGCAGAGCTGATGCCCTCGGCGTACCGTCGCTGTTTCTCGTCGAGGCTGGATCCGAGCAGCAGGCCGGTCAGGCCGATCACGCCGTTCATCGGGGTACGGATCTCGTGGCTCATCGAGGCCAGGAACTGCGACTTCAGCCGGGCTGTCTCGATCGCCTGGTCACGGGCCTCGGCCAGGGCCAGCTCGGTCTGCCGGCGGGCCGTGATGTCGCGGACGAATCCGTGGAAGTGCACGCCGCCGTCGTGGCCGATCCGCCACATGGTCAGTTCGACCGGGATCTCGTGCCCGTCGCGGTGTGTCGCGGCCATCTCGGTGGGCCTGTCCAGCAACCAGTCCCAGCGGCCGTCGAGCAGCCGGCGCAGCGGGTTGCGGTACCGCGGCGGCAGCACGGTGTCGGACACGTTGCGTCCGATGATCTCGTCGCGGGGCCAGCCGAAGACGTGCTCGGCCTGCCGGTTCCACTCGGAGATCAGGCCGTCGTCGTCCATCGTGAAGAACGGGTCGCTGGCCGCCCCCATGATCATTTCCAGCTGTTCGCGTTCCAGCCGGAGGCGTTGTTCGGCGCGTACCCGGGCCGTGATGTCGTGCGCCACCGTGGAGACACCGATGACCGTGTCGTCGGTGTCGCGCATCGGGGCCATGCTCAGCGAGACCTCGATGATGCTGCCGTCCTTGCGCTGCCTGCGGGTCTCGAAACGGCTCAGCGCCTCGCCCGCGTTGACCCGGGCCAGCAGCTGCCGTTCCTCGTTCTTGCGGTCCGGCGGCAGCAGGCGGGTCACGTCGCTGCCGACCATCTCGGCGGCTGTGTAGCCGTACAGTCGCTCGGCGCCCGGGTTCCAGGTGCGGATCGTGCCGTCCAGGGCCTTGCTGACGATCGCGTCCTGGGAGGCCTCGACGATCGCGGCGAGGCGGGCGTTGATGTGCGACTGGAGGCGGCGCTCGCTGGCCGCCTGCCGGGTGGCCCGGTTCGACTCGGTGACCTCGCTGCTCACCCCGAAGATGGCGTACGGGCGGTTACGGCGGTCGCGGAGCGCGTACAGGGTGGTGATGAACCTCCGCCGGGCGCCGTCGTGGTCGGTGACCTCGTCCTCGAAGGCGAGCGGGCCGTCCGAGTCGAGGACGAGCCGGTCGCGGCGGCGGTGCTCGGCGAGCTTCTCCGGCGGGTGGACCTCGTGGTCGAACCGGCCGGCTGCGACACCCGGCGGAACCCGGTGCAGCCGCTCGTACGCGCCGCTGACCAGCCGGTATCTGCCGCTGGCGCTCTTCACGAAAGCCGGCGTGGCAGTCTGCTCGAGGATGGCCGCCAGATAGAAGTACTGGTCGAGCCGGCGGCCGGCTCGGCGCAGCAGCTCACCACCGAGCGTCACGCCTGCCCCGGCAATCCCGCCGGCCACCAGTGCGTACCGGAGCCAGCCGGCCTTGCCCACGGCACATCTCCCCTCGAAAGCCGAATGTGATTCGGAATCAACCTACATGCTTTAGCCTTATTACGGACAAACAACACATCATGAGGGAGACGCCGTGGCGACAGTGATGGTCGTCGACGACGTGGCGGCCAACCGGGACATCGTCCGGATGCTCCTCGGATATCGAGGCCACGACGTCATCGAGGCACGGGACGGTGCCGACGCGCTCCGGCTCGCCCACGTCCACCACCCCGACGTCGTCGTCTCCGACGTGCTGATGCCCGGCATCGACGGCCTGGAGCTCGTACACCGGCTGCGCTCCGACCCCGACCGGCAGGCCGCGCAGGCGCCGGTCATCTTCTACACCGCCAACTACCTGGAGCCGGAGACCCGGCCGATCGCCGAGGCCTGCGGCGTCAGCCAGGTGGTGCTGCGCTCCCAGGACCCGCACACCCTGCTCGAAGCCGTCGACACCGCGCTGGCACAGGGCCCGGTCCTGCTCGACGTGCCGGCCGCCGACGAGGAGTTCGCCCAGGCGCACCTGCACGCCGTCAACGCGAAGCTGATCGAGAAGGTGCGCGCCCTGCACGACACCGAACGGCGCTTCGAGGCGATGGCCGTCGCCAGCCCGGTCGGCATCGGCATCCTGGACACCCACGGCACCGCGGACTACATCAACGAGCGGCTCGCCCAGATCATGCAGATGCCGCAGGAGAGTCTGCTCGGCGCCGGCTGGCTGGACTGCCTCGACGACTCGGCGCAGGACGCCGCCCTCAGCCTCCTGCACGGCGCCGGAGACACCGCCGAACTGCGGTTCGACCACCGGATCGCCTGGCCCGACGGGACCACCCGGCGGCTGCGCCTGCACCTGCGGCAGATCCACGACGACGATGACGGCCGGCTCGCCGGCGGCGTGCTGATGGTCGACGACGTCACCGACCTGGTCTCCGCCGAGGAACGGCTGCGCGAGGAGATCCTGCGCCGCCAGGACGACTCCCGGCACCGCGACGCCGAGCGCCTCGACAGCCTGCGCCGGATGGCCGGCGGCACCGCCCACGACTTCAACAACGTCCTCGGCGCCATCCTCGGGTACACCAACCTGGCCATCGAGACGATCAACGACGCCCTGGAGGACGGCACCCTGCCGGCCGAGACCGCCGAGTCGCTCATCGGCGACCTGCAGCACGTCGTCAAGGGCGGCGAACGCGCCAAAGGGCTCACCACGCAGCTGCTCGCCTTCGGCCGCCGGGAGATCATCCAGCCCGCCGCGATCAACCTGAACACGCTGCTGCGCGACAACACCGCGTCGCTGCGCGAGACCGCCGGCCCGGACGTCGAACTGATCCTCGACCTCGAACCGTCGCTGCCCGACGTGAAGGCCGACCCCGCACAGATCGCTCAGGCGCTGCGCAGTCTGGTCCGCAACAGCGCCGAGGCGATGCCGGCCGGTGGCACCGCGACGATCATCACGTCGGTGCAGGACGAGAACGTCACGGTCTCCCTCACCGACACCGGCACCGGGATGCCGCAGCACGTCCTGGACCGCGCCTTCGAGCCGTTTTTCAGCACGAAGCTGGCCGGCAGCACCGCCGGGCTCGGGCTGTCCACCTCGCACGGGATCATCAGCCAGGCCGGTGGGCAGCTCACCCTGCGCTCCCGCGAAGGCCACGGCACCACCGCCACGTTCACCCTGCCGGCCCTGGTCAGCGAGGCGCCGCCACCGCCACCGCCGTCAGCCGCCACGCCGGACAATACGGGCGGCGAGACGCTGCTGCTCGTCGACGACGAGTCCGCTGTGCTGCAGGTCTCCGCCCGGATACTGTCCGGCGCCGGGTACGACGTGCTGACCGCGGCCGACGCCGGTGAGGCGCTGCGCATCCTCGAACAGCACCCCGGTCACGTGTCCGCCCTGGTCACCGACGTGGTGATGCCGGGCATGAACGGCCGGCAGCTGGCCAAGGTGGCGGCGATGCGCCAGCCCAGCCTGTCGATCGTCTTCGTGTCCGGGTTCGCCGAATCCCTGATCGACGAGAACGGCAACAACCTGGAACCCGGGTCCACCATTCTGGCTAAGCCGTTCGACCGGGAAGCCCTGGTCAGTACGGTACGAGGTGCCCTGAATGCGACCTCGCACAGGTGACTGACAGGTTGGCGGTAACGAGTATCAACTAGCATCCGTGGCCCGGCGGCGTGTCAGTCACCCGCCCGAGCCGTGGAGGACGCCCGGTGAGCGCTGCAGGTGATCGCCAGCCGACCGTCGAGGAGACGCCTACCGTCTTCCTGCCGTCGCAGGCCGTGCCGACCCACGACGTCCTGGACAGTTCCGAGCCGGCGCCCGTTCCGCCGTCCTCGCGCAAGCGCGTTCTCATCGCCGGTGCGACCGTGCTGGTGCTCGCCGTCGGGGCGGGGGCGGCTGCCACCTGGGCCTACCGGGGGGACATTCCGCTCGGTGTGACGGTTCTGGGGGCGAAGCTCGGGGGCCTTGGGCGTACCGAAGCCGCCGTTGAATTGCGCGCCCACCTCTCCGCTGCCAGAGGGCTCGCCGAGCCGCTCACCGTCACCGTCGACGGGCGCGACGCCTCGGTGAAACCGGCCGATGTCGGCCTGGTCGTCGACGTCGACGCCACGATCGCCGCTGCCGCGAAGGGCAACCCGTCGCTGTTCGGCTCGCGGGCGGTCGCGCCGGTCGTCGCGGTCGACGCCGAGATGCTCGACGCGGCCCTGCGCAAGTCCCTCGGCAAGATCGGGGCCCCGATGACCCAGCCGGCAGTGGTCTTCGACGGGATCAAGCCGCGCGCCGTGCACCCGTCGCCCGGCCGCGACATCGACCCGGCACGAACCGCCGAGATCGTGCGGACCAGCTGGCCGGCCAGCACCGCGGTGACCGTGCCGCTCGTCGAGGTGCAGCCGGTGACCACCGCGGACGAGGTGGACCAGCTCGTCACCACGGTGGCGGCACCCGCCGTGTCCGGGCCGCTCACCATCACCTCGGACAAGGGCACCCTGACCGTGCCACCGGCGGCCATCGCGAAAAGCCTGGTCCTGACCGCCGACAAGGCCGGGAGGATCGAGCCCCGCCTGGACGCCAAGAAGCTGCGCGCCGCCGTCGCGAAACCTCTCGCGAAACTCGAGACGAAACCCCGCGACGCACGCTTCAGCCTCAAGGGCGGCAAGCCGTCGATTCTCGAAGGAGCCGAGGGTACGGCCGTCGACCTGGCCGGCATGAGCCCGGAGATCCTGACCGCGCTGCGCAGCACGAGCGAGCGGTCGATCGTGGCGACCGTCACCGAGGCCAAGCCCGCGGTGGACGCCGCCGCGCTGGGCAAGCTCGGCGTCAAGGAGAAGATTTCGACGTTCACCACCAAGTTCACCGGTGGGCTCGGCTCGTCGCGCAGCCAGAACATCGTCCAGGCCGCGAAACAGGTGGAGGGCGCGCTGGTGCTGCCCGGCGAGACGTTCTCGCTGAACAAGCACACCGGCGAGCGCAGCTACAAGCAGGGATACAAGGACGCGCCGGTGATCCTCGGCGGCAAGCTGACCCCGGGCGTCGGTGGCGGGGTCTCGCAGTTCACCACGACGCTGTTCAACGCTACGTATTACGCGGGCCTTGAGGACGTCGAGCACAAGCCGCACTCGTACTATTTCGACCGTTATCCGGCGGTGATCGAGTCCACGATCTTCTACCCGGACCTGGACTTCAGGTTCAAGAACGACAGTCCGCACGGGGTACTGCTGGACACGGCGTGGACCAGCAACAGCATCACGGTCTCGGTGTGGAGCACCAAGGTGTGGGACAAGGTGTCCACCGAGTACAGCAAGCGCCGCAACCTCACCTCCCCGCAGACGATCACCCTGCCGGACGGACCGGGTTGCATCGCCACCGGCGGGTTGCCGGGCTTCACCCAGGACGCGTTCCGGCTGTTCCAGCGCGACGGCAAGGTCGTCAAGCGCGAGAAGTTCACCTGGAAATACGACGCCGAGCCGAACTACATCTGCGCGTCGCCGGAGACTCCCGGGCCCCCCGCCGAGGACTGACAGCCCAGTTGGGGGTCGCTTTTCGGCGCAATCCGGGTTGGGCCATAACGCTCCCGGCCCGGGTGGGGTGATTCGGCAGCGTCGCGATTGGCGCCTGCTCGTGGTCTTCCTGGTCCGGGAGGTCGGCGTCAACCCCGGCGTGGTCGGTGGCCTGATCGCGGCGATCAGCTGCGGCGGGGTTGTCGGCGCGGTTGTCGCCACCCAGCTGGCCCGGCGGATCGGAACGGCCCGGGCGATGCTGATCTGCGAGGGGGCGTCGGTGCCGTTCGGGTCGGTGATCCCGATGACCGGCCCGGGCGCCGGACTGACCCTGCTGGCCGTCGGCGGGCTGGTCATCGGGATCGGCGTGGTCGCCGGCAACGTGGTGAAGGGTGCCTTCCGTCAGCAGTACACGCCACCGGAACTGCTCGGCCGGACGCTGGTGAGCATGCAGTTCCTCAACCTGGGCGCGGTTCCGGTGGGTGCGCTGATCGCTGGGTCGCTGGCTTCGGCTCTCGGGGTGCGGCCGGCCCTGTGGTGCATGACGTCCGGGCTGGCGCTGAGCGGGCTGATCCTGCTCAGCGGGCCGATGAAGAGCCGGCGAGACCTGCCTGCGACGCCTAACGCTTTGTCGCTGACACCACCAGGTTGAACCCGGTGTCAGCGGCCAGGATCGGGTCGGTGAACCCCGCCTCGGCGAGCAGCCGCAGGCGTTCGGCCGGGCCGCCCAGGGTGCCGAGGCCGTACGCGCCGGGCTGGCCCAGCGACGTCGGCGTGCAGAGGGCGGTCGAGGAGGCGTACCCGATCCGGGTGATCGGCATCCCGATCGTGGTGGTCCAGTCGTCCGCCGACCACGGCTCGACCGCCACCACGATCCCGCCCGGGTTCAGTGACGCGTACGCGGCCCGCAGCGCCGCCGCCGGGTCACCCATGTCGTGCAGGGCGTCGAAGAAGACCACCACGTCGAACGGCCCGTGCCCGCCGATGGTGGCCGAGTCCGCCACGTGGAAGGAGACGTTCGCCGGGCTGCCCGCCTCGATGGCGCGGGCCCGGGCGGTGGCGATCGACGGCTCGTGGTTGTCGAAGCCGAGCACCGTGGCGGACGGCCAGGTACGCCCGATCAGCAGCCCGGCAAAACCATGTCCACAACCGACGTCGGCGATCCGGGCTCCGGCCGCCAGCTTGTCGACGAGCCCCGGAACAGCGGGGAACCAGACCTGTTCGAGCTGATTGACGTACGCGGTCCGGAAGTACCGTTCGATGCCGTGGTACGTGCAGCCCGGCACCTCGTCGCCGGAGAGCCCGCCGTCGCCACGGAACGCCGCCTCCAGGTTCTCCAGGGACTGGAAGTACCCCGTGATGATCTCTCCGGCCGCCACCAGATGCACCGGCGAGTCCACCACGGACAGCGCCAGCGCGTGCTCGAAGGGCAGCTCGAACGTGTCGCCGTCGACGGTCACGTACCCGGAGACGGCCTGCTGCCGGAGCCATTCGGTGACCAGCCTCGGATGTAGGCCGGTCTTTCGCGCGAGCTCACCGGCGGTGATCGGCCCGGTCATCGCCCGGTACAGGCCGAGCCGGTCGCCGAGCACGGTCATCGCGGTGCTCGCCGCCCCCGCGAAATCGGTGATCAACCGGCCCGTGAACGCTTCGACGCGGGCTTCGTCAAGAGTTGAATTCGTCATGCGTCCACCGTGCGGGCCGCCCCTTGCCGGAACCTTGCCGGCCGCTGTTTCGCCAGCTCATCCAGGGCGTGACCGCAGACCGTGGCCAGGTCGCCGGTTCCGGTGCTGGTGCCCCTCAGACGGGTCAGCCGCTCCACATCAGGTCCCATCACCGCCGGGGCGAGCGGGTCCTCGTCCGCCGACCGCACGATGTAGGAGCCCGCCTCGCCGCCCAGCAGCTCCGCGGTCAGCCGCAGGATCGTCCAGAGCTGAGCCGTCATGTTGACGTCGCGGACCGCCACGATCGTCTCCCGGCACGCGGCCACAGCCTGCTCCCGCCGGCCGAGCCGGATCAGCACGGCCGCCCGCGCCACCCGGGCCACGTTCGCGGTGTACACCTGGTTCACCCGCTCACTCGCCGCGATCGATCGGTCGTACCAGGTCAGCGCGCTTTCCGGATCGCTGCCGGCCAGCAGCTCACCCCGGGTGAAAGGCACAAATCCATCAAGGCCTTCGGTACGCAGATAGGCCGCGTGTTCTTCCATCCAGTCCACCCCCGCCCGCGGGTCGCCGGCGTAGACGTCCATCAGCGCCGCGCAGCAGATCCCGGTCGCCCGTGCCCACCGCGGCGCGCCCCGGTCGGCGGCGATCAGCTCGGCGTCGGCGCGTACCGCGGCGGCCCGGCCGGCGAACATCCCGTTGGAGATCCGGACGATCAGCGCTCCCCAGCGAAGCGGATGGTCCTCGGGCATCCTGTTGATCACCTCGGTGAGCAGGCGATCCGCCTCGGCGAGGTTGCCGCGCAGCCACTCGGCGTTCCCGGCGGCCAGGCCGCGCAGGAGGTCGCTCCCGGTCTCGACGACCGCCGGTTTCCAGGCGACCAGCTGCTCGGTCACACCGGGATCGGGCGCGTCCGAGTTGATCACCGCGAGGTGGGCGGCGAGGAGAGCGCCGTTCTCGGTTCCCAGCCAGGCCAGGGCCTCCTGAAGGTTCGCTGTCTCGCGGCGGAATGTCGGCGTGGTCCACGGGTCCCGGTTGCGGCCGCGGCCGACCAGCTCAGCGGCGAGGTCGAGCATCCAGCGAGCGTGCGCGGCGCGCGCCTCGCGCTCACCCTCCGGGTCCAGGTGCCCCAGCCCGACGTGCCGAACGGTCTCCAGAAGCCGATAGCGAGGCTCGTCGGTGGTCAGATCACAGCTGATCAGCGAGGCGTCGACGAGTTCGGCGAGCAGGCGCTCACTGTTGTGGGCGCCGAAGTAGGGCAGGGCCTCGATGCCGAATCCGCCCCGGCACACCGCGAGCCGGTCCAGCAGGCGTTGCGCCGCCGGATCCAGGAGACGGTACGACCACTCGACCGTCGCCGACACCGCGGTGGCCCGGTCCCCGCCCCGGGCCGGGTCCAGCACGTCCAGCCCCGCGCCGAGGCGATCCCGCAGATGCGCCAGCCCGAACACCGCCTCCCTCCGGGCGGCCAGCTCGACGGCCAGCGGCAGGCCGTCCACCAGTTCGCAGATCTGTGCGGCGAGTTCACGCGTACGCAGGTCGTCTCGGAAATCGGCACGCAGCAAGGCCGCGCGGTCGCAGAAGAGAGCGACCCGGTCGGGAGCCGGCAGCGGGCCGATGTGCAGGACCCGCTCCCCCGCGACGTCCAGGCGTCGCCGCGACGTCGCGAGGACGCGCACTCGCGGGCAGCGCGCCACCAGCTCCCCGGCCAGGTCGCGAACCGCGTCGAGAAGGTGCTCGCAGTTGTCCAGGACCAGCACCGCGGGTGCGGCGCCGATCCGTTCGGCGAGGGCCGCGACACCGCCACGCGGAGCGGCACGCATCCCCAGCGCGCCGGCGACCGCGCTCGCGACGTCGCCCGGGACGGAACGTTCGGCGAGTTCGACGACGAGTTCGCCACCGGTCAGCGCCTCGGTCATGAGCCGCGTCTTGCCGACGCCACCCGGTCCCACCAGGCTGATCACCCGGTCGGTGCCGAGCGCCTCGCGGATCGCGGCCAGCTCCGTCCGGCGTCCGAAGAAGCGGCCCGCCGCCCTCCTGACGATCATGGGCGACACCTGCGGCCGCAGCTCCGGATCCTCCGCCAGGATCCTGCGCTGCATCTCGATCAAGGCAGGCGATGGGTCAAGGCCGTGGCTTTCCGCAAGCCTTCTTCGGTACGCGCTCAGCACGGTCAACGCCTGCGGGGTACGCCCGGACGCGTGCAAGGCTCGCACCAGGAGCAGTTGGGGACGCTCCCGCAGGGGTTCCGCGGTGGCGATGGCCTCGATCTCCGGGAGTGCTTCGGCCGCCTGACTCGCGTCGAGGCGCAGGCCGAGGCACTCCTCGCGCAGGTGGCGCCGCCATTCGGTGAGGCGGGCGATTTCCGGGGCGAACACGAGCCGGTCGGACACGTCAGCGAGTGGGTCACCGCGCCAGACGGCGAGAGCCTGGGTGAGGGTGGCCGCGGCCGGCCCGGGTGACTGGGTGCGGGCGGTCTCCACGAGCTGCCGCACGATGTCGGTTTCCATCTCGGCACCGGCCAGCCGGTAACCGCCCGGCTCGCGGCGGATCACGTCGCCGCCGGTGTGCCGCCGGAGCCGGGAGACGTAACTGTGCAGATTGCCGATCGCGTTCTCCGGCGGTTCGCCGTCCCACAGGGCGTCGAGCAGCTCCGGAACTCCGACGGGCCGCCCGCCGGCGAGCGCCAGCCGGGCCAGCAGGATCCGTTGCGGCGCACCGGTCAGCGGGATGTCCCGGCCGTCACGACTCAGCGCGACCGGCCCCAGCACACCGACTCGAATCCCCACCGAGCCATTCTCACCGCGAGCGATATCCCGCGACCACCACTTATCCACTCCCCGACAGACACGGCACGCATGGCAACCCGCCACCGGAAGAGCCGCCTTCTGAAACGCGGGCCCGTTACGTTGCCCCGGTGGAGATCGACTTTGCGGCGGGCGGGTTTCTCGCTGACCCGTACCCAAGCCTCGCCCTGCTGCGGGAGCGCGCCCCGCTCGCCTGGCACGCGCCCACCTCGCGCTGGCTGGCGGCGAGCCACCGGACCGTCAACGCGGTGCTGCGCGACCGTGACCTGGGCCGGTTCTGGACCGACCGCGAGCCGGCCGACATTCTCGAACCGTTCAATCTGCTGCATCGCAACCAGATGATGGAGAACGAGCCGCCGGTGCACACGCGGCTGCGCTCGCTGACCGCCAAGGCGTTCAATCGCGGTCACGTCGAGCGGCTGCGGCCACGGATCAAGGAGGCGGCGGAGAACCTGCTGACCGCCGCGGGACCGGAGTTCGACCTGGTCAACGATCTGGCTGAGCCGCTCGCGGTAACCGTCATCGCGAAGCTGCTCGGCATCCCGGAATCGGACAGGCACCGGCTGCGGCCGTGGTCCGCCGCGATCGTGCGGATGTATGAGGTCAACCGCACTCCCGAGGTCGAGGCCGCGGCGATCACGGCCTGCGAGGAGTTCGCCGACTACCTCCGAAGACTCCACCGGACCGACCTGCTCAGCCACCTCAGCAGCGCCGGGCTGACCGAGGACGAGGTGGTCGCGTCCGCGGTTCTGTTGCTCAACGCCGGCCACGAGGCCTCGGTCAGCGGCCTCGGCAACGGCGTGGTCGCGCTGCTGCGCCATCCCGATCAACTGGTCCGGCTGCGTGCGAACGTCGCGCTGGTGCCCAGCGCGATCGAGGAGATGCTTCGGTACGACTCCCCGTTGCACCTCTTCGTGCGTACCGCCGCCCGGGATGTGGTGATCGACGGCATCACGATCGGTGAGGGTGCCCAGGTGGCGGCGTTGATCGGGGCGGCGAACCGGGATCCTGAGGTGTTCACCGACCCGGACGGATTCGACGTGGGCCGGGACCCGAACCCGCACCTGAGCTTCGGGGCGGGCCTGCATTTCTGCCTCGGCGCGCCGCTGGCCCGCATCGAGTTGTCGGCCGCCCTGACCGCGCTGCTGCGGCACGCCCCGAACCTGCGGCTGGCCGCCGAGCCGGTACGCCACCCGACATTCGTACTCCGGGGCTACGCAGCGATTCAGCTCACCACCAGCAGCGGACGATAGGGTCTTGCCCGTGCGGACGAAGCAGCAGCTGACCGAGGACATCCATCGTGAGCGGCGGGCAGTGCTGGTGGTGAACGCCAAGTCCCGGCGGGGCAGGCAGTTCTACCAGGACGCACACGCCCGGCTGCTCAACGCCGGCTTCAAGCTGCTCGGCGCGTACGCCGTCGAACGCGACCTGGAGCAGAGTCTCCAGCAGGCGATCGACCTGGGGCCGGACCTGCTCGTGGCGGGCGGCGGCGACGGCACGATCAGCACGGCCGGCCGGATGCTGGCGCACCGCGACATGGCACTGGGCCTGCTGCCGCTCGGGACGACGAACAACTTCGCGCGTACCGTCGGCATCCCGCCCGACCTGGACACCGCTGTCACCACGATGACCGAGGGCCTGGTGATCGATGTGGACCTGGGGATCGCCGGGGACATGCCGTTCACCAACCACGTGGGCATCGGGCTGTCCGCCGAGGTGATGACGAAGGTGCCGAGCAGGCTCAAGAAGCGGCTGGGCCGGCTCGCGTACCCGATCACCGCGCTGGGTCTGATGACCCGGCACCGTCCGCTGCGCGCCACGGTACGCGCGGACGGCCGGGAGATCGTCTTCACCACCCATCAGGTATACGTGGCGAACGGCGGTTTCCACGCCGGCCGGCCGATCACCGCGGACGCGCACGCTGACGATCGGCTTCTGGTCGCGTACCCGGTCGGTGGGGCGACCCGCAGGGAGCTGTTGCGCGAGACGGCGCGCAACGCGCTGACCGGCCATCGCCGCACGCTGCACGAGCGCCCGTTCCTCGCGGTGAACGAGCTGTGGCTGGAGACCGACCGGCCCGCGGCGGTCGAGGTCGACGGCGAGCCGTGCGGGCAGACGCCGCTGCGGATCGCCCTCGACGCGAACGCGCTGCGCATCATGGCGCCACCCGGCACGCCGGATCTTTAGCGGGCCCTTCCGGCTGATCGTGGCACCGGGCGACGGCGCCCGCTCAGGGCCGCTCGCCGAGTTCGCCGACCACGGCGCGACCGGTGACGGCGGTAGTCGCGGTGAGCATGCCGGCTCGGCCGGCGTCGGTGTCCTCGACCAGGTAGCTCCGCTCCCCGAGGTATTCGAGCGTCGCCCTGTCGAAGATCCATTCGGTACGCTCGCCGCTCTCGACGAAGGCGACGGCGATGCCGGACCGGCCGGTGGCGTCGACCGAATCCGGCACCAGCACCACCCCGGGGATCTTCGCGGCGGCCCGGTAGAGCGCGGCGTTGAGTTCCGGATCCAGGACCGACTCGGCGAGGGTGTCCCCGATGAACGTGAACGCCCTCCCGGCACGTGAGTTGCCCTGCCCGGCGGTGTCCTTGTAGATCTTCTCGAGCAGCACGTCCGGGTCGGTCGGAAGGTCAGCGGCTCGCGCGTTGCTGATCGCGTCTTCGAGCCGGATCCGTTTGCCGCGCTCCACGACCAAACCGTCGCCGTCGTCCGAAACTGGCAACCAGATCTCCCGATCATGAACCTTGGCCAGCCTCGGCGCCTCGCCGTCGCCTGCGCTGGTCCAGGCGACGCGGCTCTTGATGTACACGTACTGGCCTGCGGCGACCCCGATGTCCGGCGTGGCAGCGGCCATCAGCGCGACCCGGTCCAGGAACGCGGCGGCACCCGCCTCGCCCCGCACCACCTGGATCACCGGAGCGGTCTCGAAGCCCTCGCCCATCAACGACGAGCGCAGGGCAAAGCCACCGGCGATCGCGACGGCCAGTACACCCGCCGCGATCGGCACCGCGGCAAACACCCAGCGGCGGCGGGGAGCCGGTGCCACCGGGCCGATCTCAGCGAGAAGGTGCGCTCTGAGCTCGTGGTGACGCCCGGCGGTCATCCGCGGGTCACCGGCCGGCGGCAGCAGACGGGCCAGCTCGGTCAGGTCATCGTGGTGGGGTGACGTGTCGTTCATCGGTAATCCTCCTGTACGGACCGGACCGATGCGGCGCGGTCACCCCATACCTGTCCCGGGCCGGCGGCCGGTTCCTCCTGGTTTTTCGGGCGCGCCATCTCCGCCTCGGCCAGAGCGCGCAGCCGGGTCCGGGCCCGTGACAGCCGTGACCGCACCGTGCCCACCGGAATGCCGAGCGCCTCCGCCGCCGCCGCGTAGTCGAGCTGCGACCACACACAGAGCAGGAAGACCTCCCGCTCCCGGCGCCGCAGGCCACGCAGCGCGGCGGCAGCTGCGGCCAGCTGGTCACCGTCGTGCAGCCGGCCGACCACCTCGTCGGCGAAGTCCGGAACGCTGGCGGCGACCGGGACCCGCAGCATCGCCGCCTGGTGCCGCCTGGCGGCCCGGCGCCGGTTGCGCAGGACATTGGTGGCGATGCCGAGCAGCCACGGCAGCACGCTGCCGCCCTCCGGCCGCAACGTGTCCCGGACCCGCCAGGCCTCCAGGAAGGTCAGCGACACCACGTCCTCGGCGCCCGCGTGCCCGCCGTCCACCCGGGCGGCATGGCGGTAGACGGCTCTCGCGTGTTCGTCGAACATCCGCCCGAAGGCGGCGGTGTCACCGGCCCGGATCCGGGCACGCAGTTGTTGAGTCACACCCTGTTCCTGTCCGCTCGGCGCCGCGGGTTCCCGCCGGAATGTCAGCCTCTGAAGAATCGGGTGCCGTGCGGTTGACGCCACTCGGCGCGCCGGATCTTCAGCGGGACCATAAGCAAGATCACCCGACACGCCGATCACATCATCTGGGGTTGCGTGTTTCTGACGCCCTCCATATATGGTGTCTCACGCAGCTGGTTCGGGCGGCCGTCAGGACGCGCCCGAGGCAAGAGGGAATCCGGTGCGACACCGGAACTGCCCCGCAGCGGTGAGTGGGAACGACCGCCGTCAACGAAGCACTGGATCCACCAGGGTCTGGGAAGCGACGGCCAGTAGGAGGCTGGAAAAGCCGCGCCCACGAGTCCGAAGACCTGCCAGCGCGCCGCACGCCACCGGTGTGCGGCGGTCGAAGGCCGCGTGGGACGGCCGACGCCAGAAGCCGGCCGCTGCTGCGCGCCCGGCGGCGTCCTCCTGCGCATCCGACGACCTGTCGAGAGGGCGCGAGGAGAGGGCATGACGCTCACACCGGAAAAAGCAGTGCCGGACAGGATCGCTGTTCCGGAGCAGCGACGGCACGCCATGCAGGTGCGCAAGCGCAACGGCGAGACCGAGCCGGTCGACGTCAACAAGATCGTCACCGCTGTCGAGCGCTGGGTCGCCGACCTGGACGAGGTGGACCCGCTGCGGGTCGCCACCAAGACCATCAGCGGCCTCTACGACGGCGCGACCACCGCTGAGCTGGACAAGCTGTCGATCCAGACGGCTGCCGAGCTGATCAGCGAGGAGCCGCAGTACTCGCGCCTGGCCGCCCGGCTGCTCGCCACCTTCGTCGAGAAGGAGGTCAGCGAGGAGGGCGTCACGACGTTCAGCGAGTCGATCAAGCTCGGTCACGACGAGGGCTTGATCAGCGACGACACAGCCGGATTTGTCGCGAAAAATGCTGCACAACTCGACAGTGCCGTCAACGACGACGCCAACCTGAAGTTCGAGTACTTCGGACTGCGCACCGTCGCCGACCGATATCTCCTCCGGCACCCCACCAAGCGGACGATCATCGAAACTCCGCAGCACTGGCTGCTGCGCGTCGCCTGCGGCCTGTCGCAGAACGTCGACGAGACGATCGGCTTCTACCGCCTGATGTCGTCGCTGGCCTATCTTCCCAGCTCACCAACGCTGTTCAACTCCGGCACACGGCACACCCAGATGTCGTCGTGCTTCCTTGTCGACTCCCCCAAGGACGAGCTCGACTCGATCTACGAGCGGTACCACCAGGTCGCGAAGCTGTCGAAGTTCTCCGGCGGCATCGGCATCTCCTGGTCACGGGTACGCGGCCGGGGCGCGCTGATCCGCGGCACCAACGGCAGGTCGAACGGCATCGTCCCGTTCCTGAAGACCCTCGACGCGGGTGTGGCGGCGGTCAACCAGGGCGGCCGGCGCAAGGGCGCCGCCTGCGTGTACCTGGAGCCGTGGCACCCGGACATCGAGGAGTTCCTGGAGCTGCGGGACAACACCGGCGAGGAGTCGCGCCGCACCCACAACCTGAACCTGGCGAACTGGATCCCGGACGAGTTCATGCGCCGGGTCGAGGCCGACCAGGACTGGTCGCTCATCGACCCGTCGGATGCCCCTGAGCTGCCCGACCTCTTCGGGGCCGAGTTCGACGCGGCTTATAAAGCAGCAGAGAAAAAAGCTGTCAAAACCGTCAAGGCCCGCGATCTGTACGGCCGGATGATGCGTACCCTCGCGCAGACCGGCAACGGATGGATGACGTTCAAGGACCCGTCCAACCGGCTCAGCAACCAGACCGGCGCGCCCGGCAACACGATCCACCTGTCGAACCTGTGCACCGAGATCCTCGAAGTCAACTCGGACGACGAGACCGCGGTCTGCAATCTGGGTTCGATCAACCTCGGCGGGCACGTCACCGCGGACGGTGTGGACTGGGAGAAGCTGCGGGCCACGGTGCGGACCGCTGTCACGTTCCTGGACCGGGTCATCGACATCAACTTCTACCCGTCCGACCAGGCCGCGAAGTCGAACCCGCGCTGGCGGCCGGTCGGCCTCGGCCTGATGGGGCTGCAGGACGCGTTTTTCATGCTGCGCCTGCCGTTCGACTCCGCCGAGGCTCGCGAACTGTCCACCCGGGTCCAGGAGGAGATCTTCCTGACCGCCCTGGAGTCCTCGGCTGTTCTCGCTGAGCGGTTCGGGCCCCATCCGGCGTACCCGGAAACCCGTGCCGCAAAGGGTGACCTGCACCCTTACCTCTGGGGTGTCACGCCGTCGCAGACGGCGCGCTGGGACGCTCTTCGCTCGAAGATCGCGACCAGCGGTCTGCGTAACTCACTGCTCGTCGCGATCGCGCCTACGGCGACGATCGCGTCCATCGCCGGCTGCTACGAATGCATCGAGCCGCAGGTCAGCAACCTCTTCAAGCGCGAGACCATGTCGGGCGAGTTCCTTCAGATCAACACCTATCTGGTACGGGAATTGAAGGCCCGAGGACTGTGGACGGCCCCGATCCGGGAGGCGATCAAGCGGGCTGAAGGATCGGTGCAGGGCATCAACGAGCTGCCGGCCGAGGTCCGTGAGCTGTTCCGCACCGCGTGGGAGCTGCCGCAGAAGGCTTTGATCGAGCTGGCCGCCGCCCGCGCGCCCTACATCGACCAGTCGCAGTCGCTGAACCTGTTCATGGCCGCGCCGACCATCAACAAGGTCTCCTCGATGTACCTGTACGCGTGGAAGGCCGGCCTCAAGACCAGTTACTACCTGCGGTCGCGCCCCGCGACCCGCATCCAGCAGGCGACCGTCGCAGTGAGCGCCCCGGCAGTGGCACCGGTGCAGGTCGCACCGGTGTCGCTGATCCCGGCGCTGACCGAGGCCGAGATCTGCTCCCTGGAAAACCCCGAATCGTGTGAGGCCTGCCAGTAATGCTGCTCGACCCTGGAATGGACCTGACCCTGCGGCCGATGAAGTACCCGCACTTCTTCGACCGTTTCAAGGACGCCATCAAGAACACCTGGACCGTCGAGGAGGTCGACCTGCACGGCGACCTCGCCGACCTGGCCAAGCTCTCGCCCGCCGAGCAGCACCTGGTGTCGCGGCTTGTCGCGTTCTTCGCCACCGGTGACACCATCGTGGCGAACAACCTGGTGCTCAATCTGTACCAGCACGTCAACTCCCCGGAAGGCCGCCTGTACCTGTCGCGGCAGCTGTTCGAGGAGGCCGTGCACGTCCAGTTCTATCTGAACCTGCTGGACACGTACGTCCCGGATCTCGACGAACGGGCAGCCGCCTTCGCCGCCGTGGACAACATCCCCTCGATCGCCCGCAAGGCCGAGTTCTGCTTCAAGTGGATCGACTCGGTCTTCGAGCTGCGGACGCTGGAGACCAAGGAGCACCGGCGGGCGTTCCTGCTCAACGTGATCTGCTTCGCGGCCTGCATCGAGGGACTGTTCTTCTACGGCGCCTTCGCGTACGTCTACTTCCTGCGCTCGCGCGGCCTGCTCCAGGGTCTCGCCTCCGGCACCAACTGGGTGTTCCGCGACGAGAGCATGCACATGGCGTTCGCGTTCGACGTGGTCGACCAGGTACGCGCCGAGGAGCCGGACCTGTTCGACGCGGACATGGAGCAGCAGGTCCGCGACATGCTCTCCGAGGCCGTCGAGTGCGAGGTCCAGTTCGCCGCCGACCTGCTCGAACAGGGCGTCTCCGGCATGTCGCTCACGGACATGCGCGAGTACCTGCAGCACGTCGCGGACCGGCGGCTCGAAGCGCTCGGCATCGCGCCGGTGTACGGCAGCAAGAACCCGTTCGCCTTCATGGAACTGCAGGACGTGCAGGAGCTGTCGAACTTCTTCGAGCGGCGCGTCTCGGCGTACCAGGTGGGCGTGACCGGGAGCGTCAGCTTCGACGACGACTTCTGACCCACCCCGCCGCGATCTTGTTGAGTTGTACGAAGACGGGGCGGACGAAATCAACAAGATCGGGATCGGCACAGGAAACGCCCCGGGAGATCGGCTCCCGGGGCGTTTCGGTCCTGTGCGGTTCGCTTAAACGGATGCCTTCTCGTCGGGCGACTCGCCGGCCGCCGCGGCGGCCTCCGCCTCGGCGATGATCCGGCGGTCCTCCTCGGCGTGGCTGCGGTACTGGTTGATCGAGTAGACAAGTGCCGCGGCCCAGGCCAGGTAGATGACCGCGTAGAACGTGTAGCGAACCGCGTCCGGCGCGTCGATCCAGTCGCTGCGCAGCAGGGACCGGGTGTTGGTCAGGATGATCAGACCGCCGACCGCGGCGCCGAGCACCCGCGGCGGGATGTGCCGGACCAGCCAGGCCGCGATCGGCGCGGCGATCACACCACCGATGAGCAGGGCCAGGACCCAGCCGTAATCGATGCTCTCGTCGCTGAGACCCCAGATGAAGCCGAGGCTCGCGGCGACCGCGATGAGGAACTCGCTGGTGTCGATCGAGCCGATCGTCTTGCGGGGTTCGAGCCGGCCGCTGGCCAGGATCGCCGGCGTGCCGACCGGGCCCCAGCCGCCGCCACCGGTGGCATCGACGAAGCCGGCCACGACACCGAGCGGCGCCAGGAACCGCTTGCGCAGCGGCTTGCCGAGGTTGCCCTTGGGCAGGCCTTGGAAGGTGAAGCGCACGAACACGTAGAGGCCGAGTACCAGCAGGATGAGCGCCATGATCGGCGCTGCCGTCTCGGTCGACAGGCTGGACAGGAACGTCGCACCGGCGAAGGCGCCGAACGCGCCCGGCACACCGATCTTGAGGACGACCTTCCAGTCGACGTTGCCGAACTTCCAGTGCGAGAAACCGGAGACCAGCGTGGTGCCGATCTCGGCGAGGTGCACGGTGGCCGACGCGGCAGCCGGGTTCGTGCCGATCGCGAGCAGGAGTGTGGTCGAGGTGACGCCGTACGCCATGCCGAGCGAACCGTCGACTAGCTGAGCGCCCAACCCGACGAGGGCCAGGAGGAGGAGTTTCTGCATGTCTCTACCGCCAGTGGTGGATGGGGTGGATACCTGCTGGGACTGTCCACAAGGCTGCCTTGCCCATGTGGCCTGCATTTCCTATTTAGTAGATCGGAGATTATAGGTCACGGTGGCGCTCTGCAAGCGTTCGTTCACTGATGGCAGGATGAGGGCATGGCTGACGCTGATGACGTGCGCCGCCTCGCGCTGGCGCTCCCGGAGACCGTCGAGATCGACAGTGATGGATTCGACTTCCGGGTGGCGAACAAGGGTTTCGTCTGGTCGTACCCGGAACGCAGGCCCGGAAAGCCGCGCGAGATCCGCACCGACGTGGCAGTCCTCTACGTGGGCGACGAGGCCGAGAAACAGGCGCTCCTGCTCGGCGAGCCCGCACTCTTCTTCACCACATCTGGGTACGACGGACTGCCGCTCGTGATGCTCCGCCTGCCCGAGGTCTCGGCGAGTCGCCTGGAAGAACTGATCACCGACGCCTGGCGGATGCGGGCACCGGCCGAGGTCGCCGACGCGCTCGACTGAGCGTTCGCTGCCAGATGTTACTTGTGGGTTGCCTGTGCTACTTCTGTTTGATTAGGTAAGCCTCACCTAATAAGGGAAGGCTTCAATGTCTCTGGAAGTGGACGGCGTCAAGAGCGCCGTGGAAATAACCAGCCATGTCGATCTGGAGGTGCTGGCCGACGTCTACCGGCGCGTCCACGCCGCCGATCTGCACATGGTCGACCACAGCGACCCGTCGCTGGAGGACCGGCTGCGCTGGACCGCCGAGGCGCCCGGCTTCGAAGCCGCGATCGGCTATGTGGACGGCCAGGTCGCCGGAACGGTGATGGGCTGCCCGCTGCCGCCGGACACCCTGTGGTGGCGTGACCTCACCGACGTGACCGACCCCGAACTCGCCGTCGAGTGGGAGGGCCGCACCTTCGCGGTGTGCGAGGCGTTCGTGCTGCCCGAGTTCCGCAAGCACCGGCTGGGCGTACGCATGATGTCCGAACTGCTGGACAGCCGCTCCGAGGAGCGGGTGTCCCTCGCGGTGACCGAGACGAACACCCGGGTCTGGCACGCGCTGCAGCGGATGCGCTTCCAGCACGTCGGCGACCTGGTGCCGTTCCCCGGCTGGCGCTCCCACCGAATGCTGGTGCGAGCCCTCCCCCTGCGCAGCTCCCGCTGAGCGGTTCGGGCGCCGGATCGTGGAGACCGGCGCCCGGAAACAGCCTTACGACTTTTCCTCAACGGCCTTACGGCTTCTGAGCGGCCTTACGGTAGGCGAGCAGGCCCAGGATCAGGCCGGCCAGACCGGCGACCAAACCGGCGATGCCCCACGCGGAGCTGCCGCTGCTGGTGTCGTCGGACGACTCCTCGGCGACCGGGACTACGGCAGCGGTCGACGGGCTGGTTGCCTCGGCGCCGGCAGCGGTGAGCTTCAGGACCGGGGCCGGGAGTTCCGGCTCGGTGCCGTCGGTGGTGGGCTCGTCGATCCAGCGCACGATGTTGCCGTCGGAGTACGTCTGCAGCGCCTTGAAGACCAGCTGGTCGGTCTCCGGCAGCGGGCCGAGCGAGACGTCGAACTCCTGGAACGTGCCCGGCTTGATCTCCGAGTCCTTCGCGGCGGTCCAGGTGATCTTCGAGACCGCCTCGGTGAGCGGGCTGCCGTGCACCTCGACCGGCGTGGTCAGCTTCGTCTTCTCAGCGACCGCGGTCCAGCCCGGAACCGGCTTGATCGACACCGAGCCGATCGGGCTTTCCGCCGGCAGGCTGACCTCAAGTTTCGTGGTCGACGCCGTGTCACTCTCGTTCGGCACCCGGAACGACACCTTGGTGTAACCACCCTGGGTCGCGGTGCTCGGGTTGACCGTCACGTGCGCGGCGGCGGGGGAAGCCACGGCCAGCACGAAAGCGGCCGCCACGGCGGAAATGGCGGCGGTACGGCGGAGAACTGCAGTATTCATCAGGAGACCTTTCACGCCTTCAGGGAAATCACGCCTTGCGGCGACGGACGAACAGGAAACCGGCCAGGCCGGCGAAAACGAGGACTGCGATGCCGGCGATCCACGCCAGAGCGGACGACGAGCCGGAGTCGCTTGCGGGCTCCGCATCGATGACCGCCGGAGCCGCGGAGACCGGCGGAGCAGCCGGCTCAGCCGACGGCGACAGGGACGGTGCCGCACTTGTCGGCGCCACGTACGACGGGTCGTCGAGGGTGAACTTGTACGAGCCCTTCACCGTGTGGCCGTCGGTCGAGACGACCTGGTAGGCGACCGTGTAGACGCCGTTGGCGAGCAGCTCGTCGAACGTCACGCTCCCGGTCGCGCCGTCGATCTTCGGGTCCGACGTGGCGACCTTCTGCTTGTCCGCGTCGCTGACCGAGATCACCGTGTAATCCGGGTTCAGCTTCTGCAGGAACTTCAGCGTGACGCCGTCCGGCGCCTTCTTCAGTTCGGCGTTCTTCGCCGGGGTCGCCTCGGTCAGCGCGTTGTGCGCGAAGGCCGGCGCGCCGGGCAGCAGCACGGCGACCATCGCGGCCAGCGCGATCAGGAGTCGAGGAACCGCTCGCCGATCCACCCGCCCTCCGAGCAGCCGGGCGGGATGGCGAAAACGGCGGATCCGATCGGTGTCGTCCATTCGTTCAACAGGTCCTTCTCAGCGAGTCGCCGTTGGATGGGCAGGTACTGGCGGG
Organism: Actinoplanes sp. CA-015351; assembly: GCF_050955685.1. NCBI lineage: Bacteria > Bacillati > Actinomycetota > Actinomycetes > Micromonosporales > Micromonosporaceae > Actinoplanes > Actinoplanes sp. CA-015351. Next base: position 2,138,775 of record NZ_CP192102.1, on the reverse strand, counting down.
CGATGTCAGCTTGGTACGAGGCGAAAATGAGCCCGCTGTCGGGTCGCCCCGCGGAGTCCGGCGCCTCGTCGTAGTTGTACGGCCGCCGCAGGATCTTGAACCGCGGATCGGTCATGTGTGCCCTGGTCACGTGCGCGAAGTCCGGCATCACCGGCAGCCCGGTGTCGTCGACAGCAGTGAAGTCCGGCTCGTCGTGCTCGGCCGTTCCGGTCAGCGGCGCGCCGGAATCCATCCGTCTGCCCACCGCCGCCTCCTTGTCCGCGACGCTGAGCAGGTCCCACGTCTCGATCTCGGTGCGGATCCGGCGGACCACCACTGTGGTGCTGTCGTCCGGCGCCCAGACCGCGGTCTCCATCGCCGCGTCCTTCGGGTTCGCCGTGCCGTCCAGCTGGCCGAACACGTTGCGCTGGGTGAAACCGGCCGCGTGCACACCCGGGCTGCGGCGGAACCCGCGCTGCACCCAGCGGACCGCGGCGAACGGCCGGGCATCCTTGATCAGCATCCGCTGGGCGTGCGTCACGGTCAGCGCGTCATCGGCGCAGATCTGGAGCAGCAGGTCACCACCGGACCAGCGGTCCTGAAGCCGATCGATCGAGAAACCGGGCAGGTCGGCCACCGCCGACGTCAGCCCGGCGGCCCGGTAGAGCCCCGGGCCGAACCCGAACGTCACGGTCAGCGCGGCCGGCAGCACAGCGAGCTGCGCGTCCGTATCACCCAGAGCCGGCTCGCCCCGGGTGAGGCGGGCCACGTCGTCGGTGAGCAGGCGCAGCATCCGGCGCAGGGTGTCGCGGCCGGAACCCCGGTTCAGCGTGAACGCCACGAACGCGGCATGCGCCGGAGGCTCCGTGGTGACTCCGGCCTGGCGGTTGCCGTGGAAGGGGGTGGTCGCTTCACCCGTACCCACGCTGGGGAATGAAGCCGGCACCGGGTCGCCTGGCCGGACCACCAGTGCCGCGCCGCCGGCGGCGGCTGCGCCGAGGCCGGCCACCGCTCCTCCGGCGAGTAGGGCGCGGCGCGCGAGTCTCACGAGTGGGCGCTCGCGGCCGGCATGGTCATGCCCGGGTCGTAGCTCTCCTGAGCGCCCGCGAACGGCTTCGCGACAGCGGTGAACGCGACCGTGCCACCACCCGCGAGAGTGAGCGTGAACGCCAGCTCGTCACCCGGCTTGACCGCGGCGGACGGGCTCATCAGCATCAGGTGGTCGCCGCCGGGCGCGAGCTCGTGGGTGGCCCCGGCCTTGATCACGAAGCCGCCTTCCTTGGGCTCCATGACCATCTTGCCGTCCTTCATCGCCATGGTGTGCAGCTCGATCGGCGAGGCGGGGGAGGTGGCGGATTGGATGGTGATGTCGGCTTTGGTGTCGTTGACCAGAGTGGCGAAGGCGGCGGTCATGCCGGTGTCGGCGGCCTTGACCCAGGGGTCGCGCACGGTGAGGGTTTGGGTGCTGGTTCCGCTGCTGTTCGTGCTGCTGCTGTTTGCGCTGCTGCTTTTCGTGCCGCTGCTGGCTTCGGTGGCTTCGCTGTTTGTGCAGCCTGCCAGGCCGCTGAGAGCGAACGCTGCGGCTACTGCCGCGACAACGGCAGAGCGGGTACGGCGGGACGGGGCGACAGTCAGCATCATCTTCCTCAGTGCTCGGGATCGCCCGTTAGTCGCCGCCCGAACCCGGTTGGTTCCCGAGACTTCAGACAACTTGAGCCGCGACCACCAGCACCCCCGGAAGCCAGCTGTCGACCAGGGCCGGCTGAACGCCACGGCCGCCGCCACGTACAGCCGGCAGCCCTGAGCGACAGCCACCACCCAGCTGAACACCACGGCCGCCGCCACGTGCAGCCGGCAGCCCTAAGCGACAGCCAACCCCAACCGGCTGAACACCACGGCCGCCCCCACGTGCAGCCGGCAGCCCTAAGCGACAGCCAACCCCAACCGGAATAACGCCACGGCCGTTACCACGTACAGCCGGCAGCCCTCAGCGACAGCCAGCTCGAACCGGTGCTCTGGGTCCGGTTCGCCCCGATACGGTGGTTCGCTCGTCGAGATCTTGGTGAGTTTTGCCCAAATAGCGGCCACGAGTCGCCTAGATCGCGAGGCCTACAGCCCGAAGGCCATCCGCCCGGCCGACCGCCCGCCCGCGGCGCCGACTGTCCGCAGGGCAGACAGGGACCGGCGGGTTATGGCGGGTCGCGGGGGGCCGACTTTCCGCGGGGCAGACCGCCCGTAGGGCCGACTTTTCTGCGGGGCCGATCGCCCGCAGGGTCGGCTTGGGCTCATGGTCACGCGGGTGCTTCGCGGCCAACAGCAACCACCCAGCTGAACACCACGGCCGCCACCACGTGCAGCCGGCAGCCCTCAGCGACAGCCAACCCCAACCGGCTGAACACCACGGCCGCCACCCCGTACAGCCGGCAGCCCTCAGCGACAGCCAACCCCAACCGGCTTAACGCCACTTATAGCTCGGCGGAACTCGGCACCCGGCAGTCAGGAACTCTTCTGCAGGCGGGACAGGGTGTTCAGCAGGCGGTCTACCTCGTCGGCGCTGTTGTAGGCGTGGAAACTCGCCCTCACCGACGCCGTCTTCTCGCCCTCGGGGGCCTGGCAGTGCTCGTCCGCGCGGACCAGCAGCCCGTCGGCCGCCAGGATGAAACCCAGGTCGTTCGAGCTGATCTCGCGGTGCCGGAACGCCACGATGCCGTGCCGCTGCTGCACCGGGGAATCTGCCAGCAGGCTCTGCTGGCAGCCCAGCACCTCGAACGCCGGCAACCGCGACAATCCCGACGTCAATCGCACGCCCAGCGATCGGTTCCAGGACTCGATGCGGGACAGGCCAGCCTCGTCGAGCCAGTCCATCGCGGCGGCCAGGCTGATGATGCCGCTGGTGTTGGGTGAGCCGCTCCAGCCCGCCGGGACGAAGGCCGGGCCTCGGGTGTTGCGGGACCAGATCGCCCCGGTTCCGGGCAGGGCCATCGCCTTGTGGCCGGAGAACACCACGAAGTCCACGTCCAGCGACGCCACCGACAGGGGCAGGTGGCCGAAGCTCTGCGCGGCGTCCAGGCAGATCGGCACGTCGGGGGCGAGGGCGCGCAGGCGGTGCACGTTCATGTCGTTGCCGTACACGTGGTGCACATGGGTGGCGGCGATCAGCCGGGTACGCGGGCCGACCTCCAGCGTGCGGGTGGCGTAATCGTGTGCCGTGTCGTACGGCAGAGCCCGGACCGTGGCCCCGGACAGCGCAGCCGCCTCCTGCCAGGGCATCAGGTTCGCGGTGTGGTCGGCGAACGGCACCAGGATCTCGTCGCCGGGACGCAGCTGTGGGAGCAGCCAGTCCCGGGCCACGGCACGCAACCCCTCGGTGGTCCCACTGACGAAGTGCACACCCGAAATATCCGAAAAGTCGGATAAGAACGACCGGAGTCGTGAAGCCGCCGATACCAGACGCGCCGTAGTCCGATTAGCCCACGGATACGTCCCCCGAGCAGCATTAGCATTCTCAGTAGTCAAATAGGAAAAAGCGGCATCAAGCACAGCCTGCGGCTTTTGCGAAGTAGCCGCATTGTCCAGATAAGCTATATCAGGATTCCCGACGATCATCGGAAACTGAGCCCGTATCCCCCGGTGCCACGATGACATGCTCAGTCCCGCACCAACGGCGCCCCGGCATCCCGCCAAGCGATGATCCCACCCGCCAGCGACCGGGCGTCCGGATGCCCCATCCGGGTGAGCAGCGCCGCGAAAGCCGCCGACTTCTCCCCCACCGGACACACCAGCACCACACGCTGCCTCCGGCTGAAGGGCAACCCGGCACTCAGCATCGTCTCGAAAACGTCCTCACCGATGTTGATCGAGCCGTCGATGTGCAGTGCCTGATAGGCATAGGAGCTGCGCAGATCAATGACGAGACACCCGTCCAGCGAGGCACCCACCGAGACCGACGGCGCCTCGGCGATCTCATCAGCCGACAGCGACCCGAGTGAGTTCGCCCGCGCCGGCCTCCCGAACAAACCCGGCCGCCGCTCCCGCAGATAACTGATGTAGCTCTCCACCCGATCACACACGATGAAAACCGCGGACCGGCGCGACGTCAAAGACCCATCAATCGTACGCAAATAGCGCACCGCCCCCTGATAAGCCCCGCCCCCGGTAGGCCCGGACAGCGTCCCGCAGCGCCGCACCAGCGTGAGCAGCCCGTCGATCGCCTCGTCCGCGCTGATCGTCTCGATGGCGTCATACGTGCCCGGATCGAAGAGGCCGACCTCGTGCACCTCGTCGATGGTCCGGATGCCGGGGATGAAGTCGCTCTTCGCGGCGACCAGCCCGACGATCGTGGTGTCCGCCCCGTGTGCCCGCAGCGCCCGCGCCACCCCGGTCGACGAGCCGGCCGTGCCGACGCAGGCGACGAAGTAATCAGGCGCCTGCCCGTCCAGATCCTTGACGATCTCCTGGCCGGTGCCGGAGAAGTGCGCGTCGGCGTTGCGCTCGTTGAAGTACTGGTCGGTGTGCACGTACCCTTCGCCGCTGGTCTGCAGCGTGCGGTACATCCGGGTGAGCGGGTCGTCGGTGTCCGCCGGGTCGAGGCACTCGGACCGGCCGGGCAGCTCGTCGATCTCCGCGCCGAGCAGCAGCAGGAGATCCTTGATCTCCGGGATCTTCATCCGGTTGGTGACGCTGCGGAACGGCAGGCCGTACATCCCGGCGAGCAGCGCGAGCGCTTTCGCGGTGTTGCCGCTGGAGAGTTCGACGACGGTGTCGCCGCGCCGGACCGCGTCGCCGAGCATTGGGCGCAGCATGCTCCACGAGGCCCGGTCCTTCACCGATCCGAACGGGTTGAGCAGCTCCAGCTTCGCGTAGAGGTCGATGTTGCGCAGCCCATGCACCTCGGGGTCGATCCGGACCAGCGGCGTGTTCCCGATGGCTTCCGTGATGTCGTCATATTTCATGAAACCTCCGGATGCGAGTGGAGCGGTGGCTGCGAATGGATCGGCCAGTAGTTCTCGTCAAGACGCCACGACCACGTTCCGTCACCGGCCCGGACGACGGCCACCTTGCGGCCCTGCGGCGCCAGCAGCGCCTCGGTCGCGGTGAAATCCATCAGGTACCCGGCCGTGTTCACGAACGCCAGCAGGTCGCCGGCCTCCGGCCGCCTCGGCAGAAAGACCTTGCGCCGGGTGATCAGGTCCGACTCCAGACACAAATTCCCGAGCAGGAAAACTCCCTCTGGGCGACTCGCCGCCGGCTTTCTCAGGGGTACGAGTACGGGGTCCATGAGTACGCCGTGCTCCTCCACCGACACGTCCCGGGCGTTGCAGTCCAGACGCACCAGCACGTCATCGCCGTCGTCGCGGACTTCGAGCACCCGGGCGACGGTCAGCCCGCACTGGTCGAGCAGGGCCCGGCCGGGTTCGACGTCGAGGTCGTACATGTGGTCCAGCAGCAGCTCGCCGAGCGGGCGGCGCCGGTCCGGTGCCTCGGTGCCGAGCAGCGTGTCCAGGTAGCCGGCGCCGGCGACCGGGCGGTACGCGGGATAGAGGGCCAGTGAGCCGCGCAGGGTGCCGGCTTCGGCGCGTAGCCCGTACCCATGTCCGCCCCAGGTCAGCGGCGGCCGGTTGCCGAGCACGGCCTGGGCCAGCTCGGAGGTGTACCGCTCCCATTCGGCCGGGTCGGCCAGGTAGTTCACGCCGAAGCCGCCGCCGATGTCCAGCGACCACGGGCGCAGTCCCCGCGCACGGCACTCGTCCAGCGCCGCGAGGCAGCCCTCCAGGGCCACCGCCTTCTCCCGCACCTCCACCGTGTCCAGGTGGTACGCGACACCGACAAGCTCCACGTGGTCACCGTGTTTGCCGAGCAGGTCCAAGGTTTCGGTGAGCAGCCCCGCCGCGAACCCGAAGCGGCTGCGCCTGCTCTGGACCCGTACCCCCGAGGATTGAAAGCGCGACAGGCGCACCATGGCCCGCGCCCTCGGCAGCCGGAAGGCTGCCACCAGCGAAGCCAGCTCGCTCAGCTCAGCCGGTGAGTCGGCGTTGACGATCACGCCGGTGCGGGCGGCGAGCCAGAGGTATTCGCGGGTCTTCGGGCCGGTCGCCATGATCCGGTCGGGGGTGAATCCGGCGCTGAGGGCGTGCTGGAGCTCGCCCGCCGAGGCTACGTCGACGCCGGCCTCGGTCGCGGCGAACTGCCGCAGCAACGCCGACGAGCGGTTGGCCTTGTGTGCGAAATAGATCCGCCCGTTGAGGCGATGCCTTCGGTACGCGTCGCGGAAGGCGGCGACGTTCGCGCTGACACGCTGCGGAAGGACCACGTTGAGTGGTGAGCCGAGGCCGTCCACCAGTCGTCCCAGCAGTTCGCCGTCATCGAGAACGGTTTGGGTGAGCGGATCGATTCTCGGTTTCAGGAACAGCATCGTGGCGACTCCCGGGGAGGTCTCTCCGGCGCGTTCCCAACCTAACCGACATAACCACTCTCCGCAAAAGAGTGAATACGGAGCGTTTTCTCACGCGGTCCGGAGGTCCAATGTGTGCCACACTGTCGCCTCCCGGCTGCCGGTCGACCACCAGAGCATTCCGTCCCGGCTCGCGGCCAGGTCGGCGGCGGCCGAGAGGGTCACCGTCGTTCCGGTGCGGACATCGTGGACGATCAGGCCGGCCGTGCCGGTGAGGTCGGAGTCCGGGCGCGGCTCGGAGAGGATCTCGAAACGGTCGAGCACCGCGACGTCGTTCACCGCGGCCTGGGTGCCGGGACCGGCGATGCGCCGGCGCTCGGAGCCGTCCGGGCGCATCAGGTCGATGCGGGCCAGACCGGCGGCAGAGTTGACCATGACCCGGCACCAGGCCGGGCTGCACATGGTCCATTCGGCGGGGCCGGCGGTGATCGTCCGCGTTTCCCGGGTTTCCCTGTTGCGCAACCGGATCTCGCCGGACTGGCCGCCCACGTCGTCGGTGAGCCACGGCCAGGCGGAGAGCGCCCACTGGCCTTTCTCGGTGTTTTTGTCCACCGGGCCACCGGTCAGCGGAATCGAGCGGATCTCGGTGGCCTTGTCGTCGTCGGCTGCGGCCCAGTGGACCCGGTTGTCCGCGACGACGAGGTCGTACTGGGTGCCGTAGAGCAGGATGTTGCCGGTGTCCGAGGTCAGCTTTTTCGGACTTTTTCCGGTTTTGGTGTCCAGGACCCAGATCTCGGTGCGGCCGTCCTCCGAGGTCTCGGTCCAGAGCAGATGGTCACCGGCCTTGGTGAGGTTGTCGAAGCGGGCGCTGGAGGGAAGACGCCTCAGCTCCCGGCGCCCGTCGCCGGTTATCGCGCCCGATTTATCGCGATATTCGATGAGCAGGTTGATGAATCGGCCGTCGCTGGTCTCGACCGTGCCGACCGGGGTTGTCGCGTCCAGGAAGAGCAGCGGGTCCAGACCCAGGTCGCGAAGGTCGGCGCGGGCGGCCTGCGGCCACGCCTGCGCCAGGGTGGGCCGGGTTGTGGTCGGCGGCACGGCGGCCTTCTGCCTCGGCAGGCCTCCGGCCAGCAGCGCCACCGCGGACAGCAGCGCGACGATCAGGCCGAGGCGGGGAGCCCTTGTCCGCGTCACTCGTACTGCTGCTTCGGCGGGGTGATCGGTTGCCACTGTTCGACCTCCAGGTAGGCGATGTCTGCCTGGTTGACCGGGTCCTTCGTTCGTTGCGGGCTGTGCCTGCCGGTCACCCGTAGCCAGGTGCCGGACGGGACGTCCAGGGCCGGGCCTCCCGTCAGGCCCACCTTGATCGGGCGGCCGTCGGCGGCGCAGCAGCTCACCACGATGCGGGCCAGCATCGGGGCGCCATCCGGGCCGGTGGTGACGAAGCCGGTCAACTCCAGGCGGCGGCCGGTCAGGCTGCGCCCGTCGTCGTAGATGCTGCGGGACGCGTAGTCGAGCAGGCCCACCGGGACCGGATCGCCCTCCGGCAGCGGGCCGTAGTCGGACTCGGCGGCGGCCGGCAGGCTCCCGGACTGGTCGGCAGTGAATGCGCCGAGGGCCGGCGGCGCCACCAGCAGCAGGCCGATCACCGGGAGCAGGAGCAGCCAGCCGACGCGAGGCTCGTGATGCCCGTGACCATGCCCGTCGTCGGGGGCGTCCTGGGGCGAAGTTGCGGGCCGGTACTCGTACCAAAGGGTCATGAGGGACGTGGCCACCAGGAAGGCGCCCGTCAGGAGGAGGAAGGGCCGCAGGCCCTCCTTGACGTAGCGCAGATAAAGATCGGTCCAGGACGCCTTGAGGATCGCGCCGCCGAAGAGCAGCAGGACGACTGCCTGGGCCTGCTTGTTCACAGCAGGATCCATCCGGTGAGTGAGCCGGCCAGGACGGCGAGCGCGAACGTGGCCGGGGCGAAGCGGGACGCGAAACGACGGCCGAAGACGCCGGTCTGCATGGCGATCAGCTTGAGGTCGACCATCGGGCCGACCACCAGGAACACCAGCCGCGACGTCAGCGAGAACTGGGACAGCGACGCGGCGACGAAGGCGTCCGCCTCACTGCAGATCGACAACAGTACGGCCAGAACGGCGAGCGCCAGGATCGACAGGACCGGGTTCGACGCGAGGGTCTGCAGCCACGCCTCCGGCACCAGCACGCTGATCGTGGCGGCGGCCGCGGCGCCGGCCACCAGGTAACCGCCGGCGTGGATCATGTCGTGCCGGCAGGCCGACCAGAAGGCGCGGCCCTTGCCGGCGATGTCCGGCTGATGCGGCAGCCGGATCCAGTCGGCGCGGCCCAGTCGTAGCCAGAGCCAGCCCATCATGACTGCGACGGCGAGGCTGGCCAGGGCCCGGGCCACGACCATCTCCGGATTGCCGGGGAAGGCGACGGCGGTGGCGGTCAGCACGATCGGGTTGATCGCCGGGGAGGCGAGCAGGAACGCGAGCGCCGCGGCCGGGGTGACCCCGCGCCGGATCAGCGACCCGGCGACCGGCACGCTGCCGCACTCGCAGCCGGGCAGCACCACACCGGCCAGGCTCGCCGCCGGCACCGCGAGTGCGGGTTGTTCCGGCAGTGCCCGGGCCCAGAACGAGCTCGGCACGAAGACCGCGATGATCGCCGAGAGCAGTACCCCGAAAACCAGGAACGGCACGGCCTGGACCAGCACCGAGACGAACACGGTGGTCCAGGCCTCCAGCCGGGCACCCGCCACGAGCCCGGACAGCGGCCCTCGGAAGATCACCAGAAGGATCAGGAGCGCGGCGAGAAACTCCACCGAGCCGAGCCCCCGGCGTCGTTCCAGTGTCTGGGTTTCGGCCACCGTGCGAATTTACCGGCCGTCCGTGCCGGAGCGCGGATCACGAACGGGTGATCACGGCGGGCGGTGCGGCTGGAGTGCTGGGTGCCGGCGACCGAAACGAGTTACCTCACGGATCTTGAGCGATCCTCCACATTCTGGGGTGTGACACCGCTCAAGATCTTGATGAAGCCCGCCCCCTCCATCCCATGACCAGGGCACGCGTAAAGGATCGGCAGCGTTGATGGGGTCACACGGAGTGGTTGCGTGTGCCTGGGTCTCGGCCCTGGCGTGGATGAAGTCGCACCGAGTCGTTGGGTGCGACCTGGTCCACCCACATCACGCGTTACGTGCGCCGTCGCCTTCGTCAGCGGCGGGCTTGTCGGATTTCGCGGACCGCCCGAGCATCGCGATCGGTCAGCCCGCGGGGGCGGTGAGCGCACACAGAACGCTTGCGCGTGCGTTCATCGCCCCGGAACTCGGGACGCCCCGATGGCCGGCTGGCGGGAACGGGCGGGTTTGGGCTGTGCTGAGGGTTACGGGCTGGCCGCGAGGAAGAGGAAGACCGCGAGCAGGCCGAGGTGCAGGCCGCCCTGGAGGATGTTGGCGCGGCCGGGTACCACTGTCAGCGTTCCGACCACGAAGGTCAGCACGAGCAGGACCATCTGGGTGCCGCCGAGGCCGAGCAGCAGCGGGCCCTCCAGCCAGATCATCGCGGCGGCAATTGCCGGGATTGTCAGGCCGATGCTGGCCATGGCGGAGCCGAGCGCCAGGTTGAGGCTGGTCTGTATCCGGTCGCGGGAGGCCGCGCGTACCGCCGCGATGGTCTCCGGCAGCAGCACGAGCAGGGCGATCACCACGCCGACGACGGCGTGCGGCAGACCGGCCGACGCCACGCCGGACTCGATCGACGGGGAGATGCCCTTCGCCAGGCCGACCACCGAGACGAGGGCGAGCAGCAGCAGGCCGAGGCTGTTCAGGGCGTCGCGGCTGGACGGGCCCTCGGCGTGCTCCTCGGCGTCGATCACCTCTCCCTCGGTGGTGATCGGCATGAAGTAGTCCCGGTGCCGGCGGGTCTGCACCAGCACGAACAGCAGGTAGAGCCCGAGCGAGACGACAGCGGCGAACCCGAGCTGGGCCGGCGAGAACTGCGGTCCGCCGCGGCTCGTGGTGAACGTGGGCAGCACCAGGCTCAGCGTGGCGATCGCCGCGACGGTGGCCAGCGCGCCGCCCGTACCCTCCGGGTTGAAGACCGCGATCCGCCGGCGGATCGCGCCGACCAGCAGCGAGATGCCCATGATGCCGTTGACCGTGATCATCACGGCGGCGAAGACGGTGTCCCGGGCGAGCGACTGCGACTTCTCCCCGCCGCTGATCATCAGGGTGACGATCAGCGCCACCTCGATCACGGTGACCGCGACGGCGAGGATCAGCGATCCGTACGGTTCATCGACCCGGTGGGCGACGACTTCGGCGTGGTGGACGGCGGCCATCACGGCGCCGCCGAGCAGCACCGCGACCAGGGCCACGGCCGGTGGCGGCAGATCGCGGCCCCACGTCAGGATCAATGCCGCGACGGACAGGACCGGCAGATAGACGTTCCAACGGCTCATCGAGTCAACAGTGCCAAAGTTGAGGCGGTTGCGCTCAGCTCTCATCCGATATTTCGGGCTTTTTCCGGTCACTGTGTCCGAGGTCTCGGTCCGGCGCGACGCGGTCCCGGACCATTCGCTTGAGCGCCGGCAGCTCCGGGAACCCGCCCTCGGCCTTGCGTGACCAGAGCGTCTCGCCGTCCAGCCGGATCTCGAAGACGCCGCCGATCCCCGGGACCAGCGCCACCTCGCCGAGGTCGGTGGCGAACGTGGTGAGCAGCTCCTGCGCGGTCCAGGCGGCGCGCAGCAGCCAGCGGCACTGGGTGCAGTATTCGATCTCCAGACGTGGTGTCACAGTCAAGAAGTATCCCTGCGGCATGATCGTGCACGGAACACGGCGATGAGGAGTTGGTGTGAGGCGAGGTTGGATCGCGGCCGGCATGGCGGTCATGGTCACGGTGACCGGGTGCAGCGGCGGCGCGGACGAGAAGGTCACCGAGACCGTGCAGGCGGTCGTCGCCCGGGATTACGTGGCGCTCGGTGACTCGTACGCGGCGGGGCTCGGCGGCGGCGACTACGTCGACACGAGCTGCCTGCAGAGCAAGGACAAGTCGTACCCGCAGCTCTGGATCGAGGACAAGGGCACTGCCGCGCTCGGCGCGACCGTGAACAACGCCTGCAGCGGCGCGCTGATCGGCACGGTCCGCAGCCGTCAGCTCACGGCGCTGAACGACAAGACCGGGTACGTGACGGTGACCGTCGGCGGCAACGACGCCGGGTTCGTCGCCACCCTGCAGCAGTGCGTCCTCGGCTCCGACAAGACCTGCGCGGACTCGGTGAAGCTCGCTGTCGACACGATGGACAAGACCTTGCCGACCGGGCTCGACGGCCTCTACACCGAGATCCGGGCGAAGGCGCCGAACGCCAAGGTCTACGTGCTCGGTTACCCGCACCTGGTCGCCGACCCGGGCAACGGGGTCAAGTGCGACTCGCTCGTCGACGCGCGCCGCAAGACGCTCAACGAGGCCTCCGACACCCTCTCCGAGGTGATCTCCGCGGCCGTGTCGAAGCATCCCGGATTCACCTACGTGGACGCTCGGGTGATCTTCGCGGGCCACGAGGCGTGCACGAAGGAGCCGTGGATCCACTCGGTCGCCGACGACGTGTCGGAGTCCTTCCACCCGAACGCGGACGGTTATAAGGCGTACGCAAAGGTCCTGCTCAGCGTGACCGGCTGAGAATAAACTGAGCGTTCGATGAATAGAGTTATCCAGGCATGGCAATGCCTGGATAACTCTTGCTTTCCCATGGAGCAAAATTCCTGCGGCGGGATGACCATCGAGGGGTGACCGAGACAATCGTGATCCTGACCCTGGTGGTCATCACTGCCCTCGGCTTCGACTTCACGAACGGGTTCCACGACACGGCGAACGCCATGGCGACGTCGATCGCAACCGGGGCCCTGAGGCCGAAAGTCGCCGTGCTGCTGTCAGCAGTGCTCAATCTGGTCGGCGCGTTCCTCTCCATCGAGGTGGCGCTGACCGTGACCAACGCCGTCGTCAACATCCAGAACTCGGACGGCACACCCAAACCAGAACTGCTCGCCGACGGCGGCACCGCACTGCTGGTGATCGTGCTGGCCGGTGTCATCGGCGGCATCTTCTGGAACCTGTTCACCTGGCTGCTCGGACTGCCGTCCAGTTCCTCACACGCGCTGTTCGGCGGCATCATCGGCGCCACCGTCGCGGGCCTCGGCTGGGCCGGCGTGAAGTGGACCGGCGACGGCAGCAAGCTCGACGGCGTCCTCGGCAAGGTGGTCCTGCCGGCGCTCATCTCGCCGGTGGTCGCCGGCGTGGTGGCCGCCATCGGCACCTGGATCATCTACAAGATCACGATCGGGGTCGCGGCGCGCTTCACCGACAACGGATTCCGCTGGGGACAGATCGGCAGCGCCTCGCTGGTCTCGCTCGCCCACGGCACCAACGACGCCCAGAAGACCATGGGCGTCATCACCCTCGCGTTGATCGCCGCCGGCGAGTGGTCCAACACCGAGGACATCCCCCTTTGGGTACGCGTGAGCTGCGCACTCGCCATCGCCCTCGGAACGTACCTCGGTGGCTGGCGGATCATCCGTACCCTGGGCAAGGGTCTCGTCGAGATCGCGCCCCCGCAGGGTTTCGCCGCCGAATCAGCGGCCGCCACGGTCATCCTCACGTCCAGCCACCTCGGCTTCGCGCTCTCCACCACCCAGGTCGCGACCGGCTCGATCCTCGGCAGCGGCGTCGGGCGTCCGGGTGCCCAGGTCCGCTGGGCCGTCGCCGGCCGGATGGTCGCCGCCTGGATGATCACCCTGCCCGCGGCCGGCCTGACCGGTGCGCTCATGTGGTTCATCGCCGACCTGGTCGGCGGCATCGCCGGTGCGATCACGATCTTCGTGGTGATGCTGGCCGGAGCCGCGGCCATGTACCAGTACTCGCGCCGCACGCCGATCGACCACAACAACGTCAACGACGAGTGGCAGCCAGCTCCGGCCCCTGCTCCCTTGAAGGAAAACGCATGAACAACCTGACTCTGGCGCTGGACAGCGCCTGGAAGGTGCTGCTCATCGGCATCCTGATCGGCGCCGGACTGCCCGCGATCTTCGCGTTCGGGATCCGCTCGATGGCGTACGGAACCGGCGGCGACGCCGAGGTGCACGCGACCGGATCCGCCGGTCCGCGGCCGCACCCGATCGGCCGGATCGGTGCCGCCGCCTGCTTCGGCGTGGTGCTGCTCGGCGTGGCCCTGGGCATCACGTTCATCGTGGCGACCGGCTTCGGCAAGGAGCTCAGCTTCGAGCACGTGTACCCGACCCTGGTCGCCAAGGACTGAACGATGGCCGACTCCCGTTCCAACTTCCTGACCCGGGCCGTCGAGTGGCTGCGCGCCGGATATCCCGACGGCGTTCCCCGGCGGGACTACGTCGTCCTGCTCGGGCTGCTGCGGCGCACGCTCAGCGAGGACGAGGTACGCGGCATCGCCCGTGACCTCGCCGCGCAGTCCGCGGAGCCGATCACCGCGCAGGACATCGAAGAGATGATCAGCACCACGGTCCTGCAGAACGCCACGCCGGACGACGTCGTACGGGTGTCCGCGCACCTGGCGGCCGGTGGATGGCCACTGGCCGACCCACCCGACAACTGACGGACGCCTCACGTTCTCGTGGCGGACGCCTCGGCACGTTTCGATGGGTCGTGCACCACGCCAACCACTACTACGGCCACTCGTACGTGATGGCCCGGTACTGCGGTTTCCAGGGTGATCCGCCCCGGATCCGCGGGTACCTTCAGCACGGCTGGAACATCGGGGACGGCCTCGCGCCCGACCACGAGTACGTGCCCGGTGTCCCCTCGTTCGTCTGGAGCGAGCGGACCCGGCGCCGTGCCTGGTCGATGGGGCGGCGTCGGGTGCACGTCACCGGCGCTCCCCTGGCCTACCTGCTGGCCATGACACAGCCGTCGTTGTCGTCGCCGGCGGAGCCGCGCGAGGGCACCATCTGGTACCCGTTCCACGGCTGGGAGGGCCAGCACGTCCAGGGTGACCACGACCGGCTGATCGCCGACATCAAGGACACCGAACCGGGGCCGGTGACGGTCTGCCTCTACTGGCAGGAGTACCGCACCGCCGCGGTTCGCCGCCGTTACGAGCGGGCCGGGTTCCGGGTGATCTGCCACGGTTATCGGGGTGGCTGGTGGAAAGACCTCGACCCCGGCTTCCTCGACCGGCAGCTCGGCGAGTTGCTGCGGCATGAGCGGGTGGCGTCGAATCGGCTGTGCAGCGCGGTCCTCTACGGCGCGCTCGCCGGATGCGAGCCGGCCGTGTACGGCGACCCGATGCAGCTGCGCGACGAAAAGGACCTGTTCGGCGGCCGGCAACGGATCCGCAGGCAGTGGGCCGCGCTGCACGGTACGCGGGTGGATCCGGTGGTGGCTCATGCCGTCGCTGTGGACGAGCTCGGCGCTGACCGGCTGCTGACGCCGGCCGAGTTGCGAGCGCTGTTCGGATGGTCCGGCTCCGCTTCCCCGCCGAGCGAGCTTTCCCCGTCGAGCGAGCCTTCCCCGCCGGGTGACCCTTCCCTGCTGAGCGAGCCTTCCCCGCCGCGTAAACCTGAGGCTGTCGCATGATCCCGCTTCTGCTCGGCGGCGAGATGCCGCACTGGTCCGACACCGACCCGGCGGGCGGGGCCGCCCTGGCCACGCTTGCCGCCGCGGCGCGCGGTCACACGCTGATCGTCGGGCCGCACTCGTTCCCGCTGATCGACGCGGTGCCGGCCCGGCAGATCACCGTCCTGGTACGCGGTGTGCCCGACGCCGAAGCGCTGGCCGCGCGGTATGCGTCGCGCGCCGGTTTCGAGGTGTGCTGTGGCAGTTTGGAGAAGCTCGCGGCTGTTCCGGCGTACGACACGGTGCTGGCCCTCGACGGCCTGGACCGGACCGTCACGACCGAAAGCGACGGCCTGACCTGGGAAGACAGTCTTGGGGCGCTGCTCGCGGTGCTGCGGCCCGGCGGACAGTTGCTGCTCGGCCGCGAGAACCCGGCCGGCCTGCACCGCCTGCTGGCCCTGTCCGAGGAGCCGGGCTCCGGCGACTGGGATGGCGGCGATCGCGGGGCGCCTGCCAATCTCCCCCAGTTACGGGAGCGGATCGTGGGCGCCGGGATGTCCGTGCTGCGGGACTACGCGGCCTATCCTTCGCCGCGGTCACCCCGTCTGCTGGCCAGCTCTGCGGCTCTGGGTGATCGTTCGCTGCACGGGTTCTTCTCGGGGGCTCTGCGTCGAGCGGGTACTCCGGAAGGGCCGGTGCTGGCGGATCCGCGGCCGGTTGCCGTACAAATGCTGAACAGTGACCTGGCCGCGGACCTTGCGCCCGGCTGGTTCGTGCTGGCCGCCAAGGGCGGGCAGGCGACGCTGCCGGAGGTGGTGCTGGCGACCGAATCAGGCCCGGTCCATCATCTGAATCGGACATCGCAGGGCTGGACGCAGCAGGCCACAAAGCCGGACAGCCCGTTGTCGGCGCCGACCGGCGGGAGCTCGCTCGGCGCGCCGTCGCCGATGCCCGCCGGGTGGAACCTGTTCGACGCGCCGTCGCCGGTGCCCGCCGGGTGGAATTTGCTCGATGCTCTGCTTGACGCCGCGCGGGGCCGGGATCTGCCGGCGCTGCGGTCGCTGCTGACATCGTGGCAGGGCGGTGAGCTCGCCGGGATCGACGCCGACGAGATCGTCGTGGGCGAGGACGGGCGGCTGCACGATCTCGGGCTGGGCGAGAGCCAGGATCCGGGTCCGGCGCTGCGGCACTTCATCGAAGCGGCGCCCGGCGACCTGGCCGAGCTGATCGAAGCCATGGCCGGCATCGAGGCGGCAGCCGGCGGCGCCGCGATCCGCCCCGGCGTCGAGGCGTTCCGCGAGGTCGCGGCGGCTCACGACCGCCTGGCGCGAGAGCTGGGCGAGGCGCAGACCAGGATCAATTGGTACGAGCAGAGGCTGGCCGTCCGCGACACCGAACTGGCCAGGGCCTACCGGATCATCGCGCTGCTGAAGGGCACCGTCCCGGGCCGAGCAGCGACGGCGGTGCGAGGCGCGCTACGCACCGGCAAGAAGGCCGCCCGAACAGCCCTACACCAAATCCGCAAACCCTGAACACCCGCGGCCCAAAGTAGCCCGATCCACCAAATCCTGCGCTCTGCCCCGCCCCGCACTCTGCCCGCCCCGGCCCGCTTTGCCTGGATCTTGTGGACTTCCCCGCAGACGTGCCCGCACAACTCCACAAGATCGAACAGGCGTGGCCGATCTTGCGGAGTTACGCGCGGGCGTGGCCGATCTTGCGGAGTTACGCGCAGGCGTGGCCGATCTTGCGGAGTTACGCGCGGGCGTGTCCGCATAACTCCGCAAGATCGAACAAAGCCCGGCCGATCTTGCGGAGTAACGCGCAAACGGTTCGCCGAACTCCACAAGATCGGCGAAGCACCCCGTTCACCACGTCGAAACGGTGAAGCACCGCGTTGGCCGACCCTGGGAAACCGGTAGGCATAGAACACCCGCCACTCTCCAAGATCCGTTGCCGTCCACTCGCCGTCGCGGCAGAGCAGCACCACAAAGCACGCATAACACCCGAAAACGGCATGTCACGGATGGCCGCCTCGCAAACTCGTGTGCTTGTGGTCGATCAGCCGGCTAAACCGCACAAGATCTCCGAGCGGCACCTTGCCCCGGGAAACCGCACAACACCCCGGGCCCGCTAGCGATCCACGAATGGCGGAACCCGAGCGGCCGCCCCCTGCGACCCCGAGGGGACGATCGCGGGCGGGTGGCTTGGGTTTGTGGTTTTTGGGCGGGTTTGGGGGCGCCGGGGGTGGCGCCTTGGGGCGCCGGCGGGAGGGGCCGCAGGGGGCTGGGGCGGCTTGAGGTGGTTGATGCGGTTGTGGGGGTTCTAATTCCGTATTGAAAGGGGGAGGGTGGTCGCCTCGTCGTAGAGGGATTCGAGCTTTTTGGTTTGGGTTGTGAGGTTGAAGTCGGCTGTGGCTCGGCGGTGGGCCTGGGCGCCGAGGCGGTGGCGGAGCTGGGCGTCGGAGAGCAGGTGGGTCATCGCCGCCGCCAAAGCTGCCGGGTCGCCCTCTCCGCAGAGCAGGCCGGTCTCGCCGTCGGTGACCGCTTCGGGAATTCCGCTGTGGCGGGTCGACACCACCGGGAGGCCCAGGGCGGCGGCTTCCAGGATCGTGGTGGGCAGGCCTTCGGTGTCGCCGTCGGGGGCGGTTTTGGACGGGGCTACCAGCATGCGGGATTCGGCGAGGTGGCGCTGGACGATCTCGGGTGGGTGGCTGCCGAGGAAGGTGGCGTCGAGGCGCAGCTGTTCGGCTCGGGCTCGCAGGGACTGCTCCAGGGGACCGTCGCCGATGAAGAGGGCTCGCGGGGATTGCATCGTGGACAGGGCGGTGAGCAGGTCGTCCACGCCTTTTTTGGGTACGAGGCGGCCTACGAACGCTACGTCCCAGCGCTTCGGGACCACCGGCGGCGCGGCCGGGACCGGTACGCCGGTGTAGTGCACGCGCACCTTCTCCGGGTCGGCGCCGCAGGCAATGGCCCGGGAGCGGATGACCTCGGAGACCGCGATGATCAGGGCGGCGCGGTGGAAGACGGTGCGCAGATTGCGGCGGTAGCGCAGGCCGTGCAGGCCGGGAGCGTCGGGCTGGCGGGTGACGTCGTGGCCGTGCACGGTGACTATCAGGGGCTTTCCTAAGTAGCCGGCGGCTCCGCTGATCAGCCAGCCGTCGCCGCCGAAGTGGGCGTGTACCAGATCGGGACGTTGCTGGGCCAGGGCGCGGCGCAGTCGCGGTGAGTCGCCGGTGAGGCGCAGCCGCAGGAAGGCACGCGGATCGCCGGCGAACGTGATGACGTCGTCGGCACGGGACAGCGGTGATGCGGTGCGGGTGGCGCCCAGGTAGGACGGGCGCCATCGGGTCAGGGCGTCGCCCTGGCCGCGGATGAAGGTCTCCGATCCGGCGAGCAGGGCGCTGCGCCAGATCGTCACTCGCGGTTCAGTGGACATCGACCGGCTGGGCCTCGGCGGGCTGATCCCGGCGGCCCACGATCAGGTCGCGGAGACGGGCACGTAGCGCCGGCGGCAGCGCCCAGATCTGCGCGTGGGTCAGATAGTCCAGCGCGCCGGGCTTGCCGTGGCCGCGGGCCTCGGCGAGCAGCTCGCGGAAGTGCTTCATCTCGCGGCCGGGCGCGGCCATCGAGCTGAGCACGCTCAGCGTGAAGGCGGCGTACGCGCGCGGCGTGAACAGCTCCCGGTTGGCGCGCAGCCAGGCGAGCTGCTGTTCGTACGGCATCTCCAGGCTGATCCGGTGCCGGTCCTCGTCCTGATGCCACAGCACCAGCGGCTCCGGTGCGTAGATCAGCTCGACGCCTTCGTGGCGGATCGCCCGCAGCGTCCAGTCCAGCTCCTGCTGGCGGCGCAGCCCGACGGTGAACGGGACGGCCCGCAGCAGCTCGGTCGGCGCCATGATCGTCGAGGTCTGGATGAAGCCGTCGCCGTAGAAGAGGCCGCGCCGCACGGTGAAGTACTCACTGAGCGGCTCCCCCGGGCTGGGCAACCGGCGGGGCATGACGGAGTCGGCGCGCGGGGTTCGGTTGATCAGGCGGCTGGCAACGATGGGGAGCCTCTTGTGTGAGGCCCGCGCCAGCGCAAACTGCGTCTCGATCTTGACGGGTAGCCACTCGTCGTCATCGTCGAGCAGTGCGACGAACCGCCCCCGCGCCTCCAGGGCGCCGATGTTGCGGGCGCGCGGCGCTTTGCCCCGCTCGGGCAGCACCACGACGCGCAGGCGGGGGTCGCCGATGCCGGACAGTTCCTTGACGGTCGCGTCGTCCGGCCCGTCGACCACGACGATCACTTCGAGGTCGTGGTGGGTCTGCCCGAGGGCGGACTCGGCGGCGCGGGCGGCGAGTTGCGGTCGGTTGCACGTCGGGATGACGACGCTGACATCCGGATCGGTCGGCATGTGGGCCGACGTTAGGGAGCCAAGGCGAGGGCTGCGGAAACAGCCCTCGACCATTGAGCGAACTCAGTACCTCAGGCCGTGTCCGTAACGGAAAGCCGGGGCGGTGGTGCCACGGGAAGGTCCTCTCGACGGGCCCCGAGTGTGTTACGGCCGGGTTAATAATTCCCCGTGGGGGAAAACTAAAGCGCAGGTCACCGCGAGGTCAATAGGGTGATGTGGCTTACTTCCCGCTGGGGGAAATATGCTGTGCCCCGGCGGGCGGCAACAAGGGGGCGAACGGGCGATATGGCATCCAGTTCAGAGGAACCGTCCCCGGGTCCTTCGGGACGCCGCGCTGAAGGGCCGGCTTCTCCGGCTCGCCGCAGTGAAGGGCCGGCTCGCAGGCGCGGGCGTCCGCCTCGGATCAGCCGGGATCGGATCGTGGCCGAGGCCCGCACCATGGACCCGGCGACGCTGACCATGCAGGCCGTCGCGGAGCGCCTCGGCGTGGACCGCAAAGCGCTGAACTACCATGTCAGCGACCGGGACGGGCTGCTCGAACTGGTCGCTCTGAACGTCCTGCACTCCGAGGTGGGCGAGAACGAACCGCCACCGGACGCGGACTGGCGCGACGCCACCCGGCACTTCGCCAGGACGATGCGTGCCGCGATGGTGCGTACCGGCGCGCTGTTCGAGTACGTCCGGGTCCCGGTCGGCGGACTCTCCAGCCTGGCCCCGGCCGAACGGCTGGCCGAAACGCTGATGGCAGCCGGCTTCGACGATCAGGAGGCGGCCCGGGCGCTCGGATTCATCGCCGAGTTCGTCTTCTCCTCGGCCCGTGACGCCATCATGATCGACCGCTACGGCGTCCACCCGCAGGTCACCGAGATCCAGGAGGCGCTGGCCACGGCACCGCCGGAGGATTACCGTACGACGCGCCGCCTGATGGCCAACCAGTTCCAGCCGGGCGACGCCCAGCTCGAATTCGACCTGCGGATCTTCATAGCCGGCATGGACCACCTCCTGTCCACCAAGATCTGACCCAGCCGGGCTTCCCTGCTGCCGCATCCACGCCGAAACAACCGCGAGCACCGGCCGGCCGTAACTGCCAGTCAGCCCGGACGCCGGCCCAGGGGCGATCAGCGCACGGAACGCCGGCGCAGAGGCGTTCGATCTTTGCTGGCCGGCTGCGACGGTTGCTTCGGGCGCCTTGAGACGACCGCGAGAACCAGCCGGACTGATCTTGGAGACTTCTGG
This sequence comes from Actinoplanes sp. CA-015351, assembly GCF_050955685.1. NCBI lineage: Bacteria > Bacillati > Actinomycetota > Actinomycetes > Micromonosporales > Micromonosporaceae > Actinoplanes > Actinoplanes sp. CA-015351. The sequence continues at coordinate 2,118,185 of NZ_CP192102.1, read as the reverse complement.
CTGCGGATTGTTACTCCCTGTCACGGCATTGCCGGTGAGCCGCCGATGTGTGGAACATCGTGGTGCCTCCATGCTCCGCCAGTTACCAAGATCTGCTGTGATGGCCGCCGACACGAGACACAGAGCGACCAAAGCTGGTCGCCGGCAACGCCCGAGCCACGGCCGCACCGATGAGTGAGCCTTCAGCCCCGCCGCCGCCGCGCGAGCCCGTGGCCGCCGCCGCCGCCGCCGACGAGCACCAACGGGTGAACGAACCACCGACGCGTGTTGATTTCGGGCGTGATTCGAACCCTTAGTCGACACGGCCAGCCGATTCGCAGTGTGCGTGTCGATTTCGGGCGTGGATTGAACCCTAAATCGACACGCCGGCCTTTCCGCGCGGCAGCGAGGCGGGGCCAAGCGCGGCACGGGGCCGGGGCCAGGCGCGGCACGGGGCCGGGGACGGGCGGGGTGGGTTTTGGGGTGACGGGGGTCTGGGGGTGGTGGGGTGGGCGCCGGAGGGAGGGGCCGCAGGTGGCGAGGGGGCTGGAGGTGGTTGATGCGGTTGGTGAAGTCGGGTGACGCGTACAAAAAGTCGCGTCCGGAATGTACCTTTGGGGTGGGGCGATCGAATGGAACAGGTGATGCTCGCGCCGGCCGAAGGGCTGACCGGGGTTGAGGCTGAGGCGCGGCGGCGTCGTGGCGAGGCGAACACCGCGGTGCAGGGTGGGTCGCGGAGTTATGGCGAGATTCTGCGGACGAACGTATTTTCGTTCTTCAATCTCATTCTCTTTGTGATCGGTGCGGCGCTGCTGGCACTGGAGCGGTACAGCGATGCGCTGATCAGTGTCGGGCTTGGCCTGATCAACGCTATTATCAGCGCGGCGCAGGAGATTCGGGCGAAGCGCAAGCTGGACCGGCTGCAGCTGCTGGACCGCACCGGGGTGGTGGTGATCCGGGACGGTCAGGAGATGGAGATCGCTCCGGACCTGGTGGTGCGTGGGGACGTGCTGCGGGTACGGCCCGGCGACCAGATCGTGGTGGATGGGCCGCTGCTGGACGGCGGGCGGCTGGAAGCTGACGAGTCGCTGCTGACCGGGGAGAGCGACCCGGTCGTGAAGCATCCGGGTGACGAGCTGCGGTCCGGCAGCCTCTGTGTGGCCGGGGACGGGCATCAGCTGGCGCGCGATGTCGGCGCACACAGTTATGCCGGGCGGCTCACCGCTGAGGCGCGGCGGTCGACCACCGACAAGACGCCGTTGCAGCGGCGGATCGAGTTCATCGTGCGGCTCGTCATGGCGCTGACCGCGCTGATGAGCGGCGCCATCATCGCGCAGGCCGCCATCGAGGGGTTCAGCGTTCTGCGGGTCGTGCAGATCACCGCGGTGCTGTCCGGACTCGTACCCTATGGGCTGTTCTTCCTGATCGCCCTCGCCTATACCGCCGGTGCGGTCCGGATCGCGCGGCACGGTGCGCTGGTGCAGCAGGTCAACGCGGTCGAGTCGGTCAGCAACGTGGACGTGGTGTGCACCGACAAGACCGGCACCCTGACCACCGGGCAGCTGACCCTGGAGGAGATCGTTCCGCTCGGCGGGCACGAGTACGGCGAGGTCTCCACGGCGCTGGGCAGCCTCGCGCACAACGCGACCACGCCGAACCTGACGGCTCTCGCGCTGATCGCGGCGCTGCCGGGTGACCCCTGGGAGGTACGCGACGAGGTCCCGTTCTCCTCCTCGCTGCGATGGTCGGGTCTCGTCGCCGACGAGGGCACCTGGGTGCTCGGCGCCCCGGACTCGCTGGCGCATCGGCTGCGTACGCCGGTACCGGCCGCCGAGGTCACCGAACGGACCGGGCTCGGCCTGCGGGTGCTGTTGCTGGCCCGCGCCGAGGATGGCGGGCTGCGTGACGCCGAAGGCCACCCGGAGCTGCCGATGCTCATTCCGGTGGCATTGGTGGCGCTGGCCGACGAGCTGCGGGACGAAGTGGTGGAGACGGTGCAGCGATTCCACGCCGAGGGTGTGTCGCTCAAGGTCCTCTCCGGCGACGATCCGCGTACGGTCGCCGCGATCGCCCGCCGCGCCGGGATCGACGCCGAGGAGCCGGTCCCCGGTGCGGCCCTCGACGACCTGGAGGACGCGGCGCTGGACGCGGTCGTGGCCCGGACAGCGGTCTTCGGCCGGGTCGCGCCGGAGCACAAGGAACGGATCGTGCGGTCGCTGCGGCGGCAGGGCCGGTACGTCGCGATGATCGGCGACGGGGTGAACGACGCCCGGGCGCTCAAGCAGGCGCACATCGGTGTGGCGATGCGCAGCGGCAGCGCGGTCACCAAGGACGTCGCGGACATCGTGCTGGTGGAGGACTCGTTCGCGGCGCTGCCACCGGCTCAGCAGGAGGGCCGGAAGATCATCAACGGGATCGGGATCTCGTTGTACATTTTCCTCGCCCGGGTGGTCAGCCAGGGGCTGGTGATTCTCACGGTCACGATGCTGGGGCTGGGGTTCCCGTACTCGCCTACCCAGGTCGGGCTGACGATGTTCACGGTCGGGGTGCCGACGGTGTTCCTGACGTTCTGGGCGAAGCCGTCGCGGCCCGATCCGGACATGTTGCGAAATATCGTTAGGTTTGTGCTCCCGGCCTCCGTCGTGACGGCCACCTTCGGAGCAATGGTCTACACCGCCCTCTACGAAATGATCGTGAAGGGCTTCAACTCAGGACGCCGGACACCGCACGAGATCATCTCCGAGTTCGAGAGCTACACCGGTCTCACCTACGGCATCGACGCCGACTTCACCACCGCCTCGGCCACGATTCTGGCGCAGACCGGGCTTTCCACGTTCTTCTGCTTCGCGTCGTTCGGGCTGATCCTGTTCCTGGCGCCGCGGTCCAAGGCGTTCGCCGCGTGGACCGCGCCGACCGGTGACACCCGGCCGGCGTTGCTGGTGCTGGGCTTGTGCATCACGTTCAGCGCGATCCTCTGCGTACCGGTCTTCTGGCAGTACTTCGGGTTGATCGGGCCGTCCAAGCCGGTGTTCTTCGTGGTGCTGCCGGCGCTGCTGCTGTGGTACGGCACGTTGACGATCGTGCTGCGGTTCCGGCTGTTCGACCGGTTGCTGGGCCTCGAGGACCTCTCAGGTCGGGAGAAAGCCCACCGATAATTCGGGCCATGCTCAGGGTTCTCACCGCCGCCACCGCCGCGGCTGCCGTCCTCATTCCCGGCGCCGCCTGCGCCGCGACCAAACCCGCGTCGGTCACCCGCGCTTTCAGCGCGTCCACCGCCGAGATCGCCAACCCTGGGCGCGGCTTCTTCACCTACACCGAGACCCATCTGTACGCCGACGGCACCGGTTACGTCCCGCTCGACACCGCCTCGTTGGAGCAGGCCCGGGTCGACGACGCGCACACCCTGGTCTTCCGGATCTTCTACCTGGAGAAGTACCAGGGCACCGACACCATCTCGGCGGCCGACCTGAACCGGATCCGGGCCGACTTCACCGCCGCCCGGGCCGCCGGGGCGAAGATGGTGGTCCGGTTCGCGTACACCGCCACCTCGGACGCCGACGCGCCACTGGCCCGGGTCCTCAAGCACATCAGGCAGCTCGGCACGGTCCTCACCGCGAACGCCGACATCATCACGGCCGTCCAGGCAGGCCTGATCGGCCGGTGGGGCGAGTGGTACTACACCCGGAACTTCACGCGTACCGACTGGTCGGACCGCAAGCAGGTGCTGTCCGCGCTGCTCGCCGCCACTCCGGCGAGCGTGCCGGTGCAGGTGCGTACCCCGCAGTACAAGCGCAGGCTGCTCCCGGACAACGCCCGCGTCGGCATCCACAACGACTGCTTCCTGGCCGATGACTCCGACTACGGCACCTACATCGGCGACGACCGTGCCTGGCTCGCCAAGCAGAACATCCTGGTCGGCGGCGAGACCTGCGCCGTGTCGAACCGGTCCGGCTGGGCGAACGCCCGCGCCGAGATGGCGGCCTACCACTGGACCTATCTGAACCCCTCGTTCAACGCCGACGTGCTGGATTCGTGGGGCGCCGACGGCCTCGCTTCCGCGGCACGCGATCTCGGCTATCGGATCCGGCTCACCTCAGCGGTCCTCCCCGCCACCACCAAGCCGGGGGTCAAGGTCACCGCGCGCGTCACGCTCTCCAACGTCGGGTACGCCTCCCCGGCGGCGAATCGGCCGGTGAAACTGCTCGTCGGTTCGTCCGCGGCGGTGGTTGTCCCTGCTGATCTGCGGACGTGGTCACCGGGGAAGTCGATCACCTTGAGTGTGTCGTTCACTGCCCCGTCGAAACTGGGCTCCTACCCACTCTCGCTGAGCCTGCCCGACCCGTCGGCCAGGCTCGCGTCCACCCCGGCGTACGCGATCCGGCTCGCCAACGACGGCGTCTGGTCGCAGGCGGACGGCACGAATGCGCTGAACACGACATTGACCGTCACGCGGTGATCCGTCTACGTTGGGGCAACAGCGTTTCCCCCAACGAAACGGATGCCGCTCATGGTCAGCGCGCTCTTCGGACTGATCGTCGTCGCCGAAGTGGTCCTGCTCGCTCTCGTGATCACCCTGCGCCGCCGGGATCCGGACTGGACGCTGACCCTGCTGGTGCTGGTCATCCTCGCGCTGATCTACGACAACGCGATCGTGGCGCTCGGCAGCACACTGGGCTTCGGCGACCTGCTGGAGGCGCTGTCTCTCCCCCGTTACGTCACGCACGCGCTGCTCGTACCGCTGCTGATCATGGTGGCGGTCGGGCTGGGCCGCCGATACGGCTTCTTCGCCGGCCAAGTCGCGCCCGCAGTCTTCGGAGCGCTGACCGTGGCACTGATCGCACTCGGCGCCTGGGCCGACATCGTCACGCTGGAACTGGAGCCGACCCGGTACGCCGACACCCTGCGCTACACGAACGCCGCCGCGAACGGCCCCCCGATCCCCGCCATCATCGCAATCCTCGTCATGATCGGGGTAGGCTCGGCCCTACTGGCCCGAGCCCGCTGGCCGTGGCTCCTGGTGGGCGGCGTGGCGATGTTCGCAGCAGCCGGCGCCGGGGCGTCGATCCTGTGGCTGAGCAACCTCGGCGAGCTAGCCCTGATCCTGACGGTGTGGCTGACAGCATCCCGCCCCCAACCCTCCAGATCCCTCCAACCGGCCTGACCCAGCCAAGCCCTCAATCGCCGGCTGTCGCTCACGGCCACCGGCTGTCGCTCACGGCCACCGGCTGTCGCTCACGGCCACCGGCTGGCGCTTATGGTCGCCGGCTGTCGACAGCTGGCAGCCGTGAGCGCCAGCCAGTTGGGAGGGTGACCGCAGGCGCCGTCGCCGAGTCCGACTTATCACGTTTTCCTGGTCGCGATCCAGGCGATCTCAGCCCGCTCGAGATTCGCCATCCTGCGGGCCGGCTTCGGGTTCGGGCGGGGCGGCAGCTCTCGCTGCGAGGCGTTGCCACAGATCTTGTGCGGTTCAGCCGTCCGGTCGGCCAGAAGCTCACAACTTCCCGGCGGCCGCCGTTGCGGGCGGTCGTTTTAGGGTATTTCGCGAGGTTCCTGATGACGATTCGGCGGGACGAGTGCTCCGGCCCGCAGATCCTGACGAGCGACCGTTCCTGTCGCGGATCAGGGACCAGGCGAGATCAACAGGGGCAAGGCCGGGGCCGGCTTGCGCTCGCGGTCGCGTTTGCCGCGTCCGCGCGACCACAAAGACAAGCCGGACCGGACCGGCTCGTGCTTACGGTCGCTATTTCGGCTTACACGCGACCGTGAGCGCCAGCCGAGCGGGCAGCCAGCCGCGCCCGGGCGGGTCAGGCGACGGGCGGCGGGTGCGGTGGCGGGGTGGGCGGAGGGTGGGGCTTGGGTTCGGTGGGTGGGTGGGGTTAGGTGGGTTGTTGCATGATCCAGGTGGGGACCGGGGTGGTGATGTGGGCGAAGAGTTGCCAGCCGGCTCGGCGGTACATGTCCACGTTGCCTGGTTTGCTGGTTTCCAGGACTGCGGGGAAACCGTCGGTGGCGGCTCTGCGCAGGCCCTCGGACATCAGGGCGTGGCCCCAGCGGCGGCCGGTCCAGTTGGGGTGGGTGCCGAGGACGCCGAGGTACCAGAACGGTTCCTTCGGCAGGGCTGAGTGCACCGCTTCGTCGTACTCTCGCATGCGCTCCATCTCCGAAGCCGGCAGCGAAATGGGTAGGGTCGGAGCGGGGGTCGCGCCGGTGAGGGTGGGTGGTTCCCAGATCGCGACCGCCGCGCCGGCTGATGAGCCCTCCCCCGCGATCCAGATCGAGTTCTGGTGGACCCGCTTGTCGAAGAGGTGCCCGAAGAACGCTGCGGCGTGCTCGGGATAGTCCCGTGGGAACAGATGACGGAGCACCGGGTCGTCGGGGAAGGCCGCGACGAGAGTGGTCACGACGCGTTCGCGGTGTGCCGGCGTGGCCAGCGAGATCTCGGGAAGGGACACGAGTTCGAACTCTAAACGCCGCACAACCCGCAGGGCATCCTAGGAGGCTAGGTTCTTGGGGTTCCGGCGTGCGCTAGCCTTGCGGACAGGCTGCCGCGCCGATCCCGGCTGTGGTGGACCGGGAATCGGCGCGGCAGCCCCAACGACGTCTTCCATCGTCACGCTGTCGGGATGGTGTGCCCGTTCGCCGCCAGCCACTGGTCGAAGGTCTTCAGCCGCGGGTTCAGCTCGCGGACCGCGTCCAGGTCGCGGACGCCGGTGAAGTAATCCTCGAACTCGGTGTAGTACTGCAGCATGTTGCCGGCCTCGTCAGCGCCCGGGAAGCCCAGGCCGCGGTACGCGTCGTGGGTCAGCGGGCGGTACACGACCGGCTCGCCGACGGCCCGGGAGAGGCCCGCCGCGATCTGCTCGCCGGTCAGGTGCTCACCGGCGATGTGCACGGTCTGCCCGACCAGCTCGCTGCCGGCCTTGAGGATTCCGTACGCGGTCCGGCCGATGTCCTCGACCGCGATCCCGGCCAGTTTGCTGGAGCCCATCGGCAGGGAGAGCGTGAGCACGCCGTCCGCGTCGCGGGTGGCGCCCCAGCCGTTAGCGAGGTTCTCCCAGTAGAACGTGGTCCGCAGGAACGTGGTCGGCACACCCGCCGCCCGGAACAGCTCGTCCGCCTCGGCCTTCGCGTCGAAGTGCGGGACGTTGTAGGTGCCCTGCAGCGTCGGCATCCGGTCGTCGGTGACCGGGATGTGGTCCCGGGTGTCCTCCAGCGTCGACCAGATCACGTGCTGCAGACCGGCCCGCTTGGCCGCGTTGACCAGGTTGGTGGCCTCCTGCAGCTCCTTCTCCGCCGACATGTGCGCCCAGAAATCCGTCACCAGATAAGCGCCGTACGCCCCGGCGAACGCCGCCGCCAGGCTCTCCTCGTCGTAGTTGTCGGCCTGCACCACCTCGGCGCCGAGCTTGGCCAGCTCCTGCGCCTTCGGCGAGGTGACGTCCCTGGTCAGCGCGCGTACCGCGTAGCCGCCGTCGGGGTCGTCCAGGATCGCCCGGACGAGACCGCCACCCTGCGAGCCGGTAGCTCCGACGACCGCGATGACCTTCTGCTCACTCATGTCAACCACCCTCGAAAAGAAGTTCAAATCTTAAGGACTTGATCCGTGGAACCTGGGCATGGCATCGATAATTCCCGATTGATTGAGGCGCCGGTCACACTCGGCCGGCGGTGGCCCGGGGAGGTCATCGGTGATCGGCGTTTTGGCATTCCGGGCGGCTGGGGGTGGCCGGATCGATAAGTTGTCCGTGAGACCGGTTCACGCAGGTCCCAGGAGGAACGACGATGTGGCAGCCGACAGAACGAACAGGTCCGGTCGTCCTGCTTGTCGAGGACGACGAGGACCTGCGCGAGGTGACCTCCCAGATGCTGGAGTTACGCGGCTTCTCGGTCATCGCGGCACAGGACCCGGTCAGCGCGCTGATGAAATGCCGGGTGCACGATGGCCCGATCGACGTGCTGCTCACCGATCTAGGGCTGCCGGGAGTCTCCGGCGGCGAGCTGTCCCGCTCGGCCGCGGCCGTACGACCACAGATGAAAGTGGTGTACGTGTCGGGGCTCCCGGAGGCAACAGCGGTGAAGAAAGGCCTGATCAAGGCCGGTTCACCGTTCATCACGAAGCCTTACACCGCGGACATCCTGGCAGGGATGCTGCGCAGTGTGCTGGCGCAGGGAACGGCAACGCCGAGTCGATAGCCGATCCGCAACCCGGTGCACCCTTGTGGCTCTCAAACCCGAGGCTCCGGGACCCGATAAGTCTGGCACAAGGCCGCCAAGCCGGACGGCCTGCCAGACATCGGGGGAACACACCATGGCGTTCATCAACGTTCTCGTCTCGTACATCCGCGCCGCTCACAAGTCGGACGAGGGCGCGACCGCCGTCGAGTACTCACTGCTCGCGGCACTGATCGCCGGCGGCCTGATCCTCGCGGTCACGAACCTCCGCCAGGACATCGTGGCGATGATCTCGACGCTGATGGCCGCCATCTGACGAAAGGCAACGGCGAACGATGAGGTTCGCGCACGCTCGCATCACGCCCCGTCTCGGGCCGGCTTCGTCGAAGTCGCCGGCCCGGGGGGACGATGGCGTCGCGGCCGTCGAGTTCGCGATCATCCTGCCGATCCTGCTACTGATCCTCTTCTCGATCATCGACATGGGCCGGATGCTGCAACAACAAATTCAGATGACCGAGGCGGCCCGCGAAGGTGCCCGCCTCGGAGCGTTGAACGGCACCTCCACCGACGTGAAGAACAAGGTGCAGAGCATCGTGGGCGCCGGCGTCACCCTGACCTACGGGACCACGCCGACCCTCTGCACCTCCGCATCCGTCGCGGGCTCCGACTCGGTCGTGACCATCACCCGGCCGTTCCAGCCCGTCACGCCGCTCACCAGCATGATCAAGCGGCTGAGCAACCACACCATCCCTCCCGTCACGCTCAAGGCCACCGGTGTGATGGCCTGCATCGGCTGATCATCGGGTAATCCTGATCAGCCTCAACGGGCGTCCTTCACCTGAGAAGGTGGAGATATGCGACGGCGCATCCTCATCCTGCTCGCCGCGCTCCTGCTGGCCGGAATCAGCGGTACCGCAGTCCTCTCGTACGCACGCTCGGCCGACCGCCGTGCGCTCAGTGGCAACCAGGGCCTGTGGGTCCTGGTGGCCAAGCAGCGCATCCCAGCGGACACGCTGGGTTCGGCCATCCGGGAAAAAGGGCTCACCGAGCGCATCCTGGTCCCGGCGAAGACCGTGCCGGACGGCGCTCTGACCGTCTGGGATCCCGACCTGGACAAGCTGCGGCTGACCGCACCGCTCGAGCGCAGCCAGTTGCTGATGCGGCCGCTGTTCCAGTCACCGGTCAAGGCGTCGCCATCACCGACCCGCCGGATCAAGGTGCCCAAGGGCCGGCTCGCCGTGAGCGTCGCGCTCAGCGTCGCGCCGCAGGTCGCCGGTGACCTCGAACCCGGTGACACGGTCGCCGTCTACGCCTCCTGCATGCTCGACATCGTGGGCGGCGAGCTCGACGGCAAACAGGACAAGCGGACCCGCCTGCTGCTGCCGGACGCCAAAGTGATCACCATCGGCGAGGCGCCGACGCCGGCCACGCCGGCGCCGGCCACCCCGTCGGCCACCGCCGTGGCGTCGGCCGACGCGTCACCGTCGCCGTCGGCGACCAGCAAGTACGACACCTCGCCCGGCACCACGTCGACGACGCTCCAGCGATATGTCGCGACTCTCTCCGTCGACGCGACCGACGCGCAGCGACTGATCCACGCGACCCAGCAGTGCGCGCTCTACCTGGCGCTTCTGGGACCGAAAGCAACACCCACCGTCGGGGAGTGGGTCAACTCGCAGGAACTGTTCGAATGAGCCTTTACGTTTACGTCGAGCCCGACGAGGACCGGCGCGAGGTCATCGGACCCCAGTTCCGCGAGGTCGGCTGCACCGTGCTGACCAGCATGGCCGAACTCGAGGTGCATCTGCCGCGCTATCCCGAGACGATTCTGGTGATCCTCGGCGCGACGGTCGACCTCGGCGAGGCGCTGATGTTCACCGCGTACCAGCGGCTTCAGCGTCCGCTGATCGGGGTGGTGCTGATCCGGCACACCCTGGAGCCGGACATCGTGCTGCAGTGTCTGCGCTCCGGCGTACGCGAGATCGTCGAGGAGAAGGACCAGCAGGGTCTCCGGGACGCGACGATCCGCTCGATCGACCTTTCGAAAGCGCTGAGCACCACGATGCGCAGCGCCACCGACGCCGCGCCGTACGCGCGGGTTATCACCGTTTTCGCCGGCAAGGGTGGTTGTGGCCGCAGCGTCGTCGCGGTCAACCTGGCCGTCGCGCTGGCGGGCGGCGGGCGACGCGTACTGATCATGGATCTTGATCTTCAGTTCGGTGACGTCGCGATCATGATGAAGCTGGCGCCGGACCGCAGCATCGCCGACGGCCTCTCGATGGCCGGCCGCCTCGACGAACAGGGCCTTCGCTCGATCATCACGTCGGCACGCCCAGGCCTGGACGCGCTGCTCGCGCCGGCCAGCCCGGCCGAGGGCGAGGGCGTCCGGCGCGAGTTCGTGGTGGAGCTGCTCGACGTGGCCCGGCCGCTGTACGACTTCATCGTCGTCGACACCCCGGCCGTGGTGACCGACCAGGTCCTCGCCGCCCTCGACATGTCCGACTGGTACGTCCCGATCGTCACGCCCGAGCTGCCCACCCTGAAGTCGGTGCGGCTCACCGGCGAGATGTTCGACCTGCTCAACTATCCGAAGGATCGCCGGCTGCTGGTCTTCAACCGGGCCAACACCCTGGTCGGCCTCACCCCCGCCGACGTCGAGGAAGCGGTCGGCATGGGATTCGCCGTGCAGGTGCCGTCCAGTCGCGACGTGCCGGTCTCGGTCAACCAGGGCGAGCCGCTCACCGCGACCGACCCGCTGCACCCGGTCAGCCGGGCCATCCGGGAGCTCGCCGACCGGTGCGCCGGCGTCGAGACGGCGCCGCAGCGCCAGCGGCGCTTCTTCAACTGGAAGAAGGTGAGTTGATGAGCCTCTCCGCCCGTCTCGCCGCCGCACAGGGCAAGGAACCCGATGAACGCGGTGGCAGCGGCCAGTCCGGCGCCGACCGATACCGCGCCGCCGGCGCCCGGCCACCCACCGACCAGGTCAACGAGGTGCGGCTGCGCCTGCAGCGCAAGCTCGCCGACGAGCTCGGACCCACTCTGTACGGCAACGCGCCCGGCAGTGGCGGCGACGACCTCGACGCCCGCGTCCGGGAGGCCCTGAACGACCTGCTGGCCCGCGAGGAGACACCGCTGTCCGGCAACGACCGGGCCCGGATCATCCGGGAGGTCATCGACGAGGTGCTCGGGCACGGGCCGATCGAGTCGCTGCTGCGCGACCAGTCGGTCACCGAGGTCATGGTGAACGGCCCGCATCTGATCTTCGTGGAGCGGTTCGGCCGGCTCGAGAAGGCGCCGGCCGAGTTCGACGACGAGTCCCACCTGCGCCGGATCATCGACCGGATCTGTTCCCGGGTCGGCCGGCGCGTCGACGAGTCGAGCCCGATGGTCGACGCCCGCCTGCCGGACGGCAGCCGGGTCAACGCCATCGTGCCGCCGATCGCCCTGGACGGGTCGTCGCTGACGATCCGCAAGTTCTCCTCGGTGCCGCTGACCGTCGGCGACCTGCTGTCGTACGGAACGCTGACCCGGCAGGCCGCCGAGTTCCTGGACGCCGCCGTGCGCGGCCGCCGCAACGTCCTGGTGAGCGGCGGCACCGGCTCCGGCAAGACGACGATCCTGAACATCCTCTCCGGATTCGTACCGGCCGACGAACGCATCGTCACCGTCGAGGACGCCGCCGAACTCCAGCTCGACCAGGAGCATGTGGTCCGGCTGGAGTCACGCCCGGCAAACTCCGAGGGCCGCGGCACGATCACCACCCGCGACCTGGTCCGCAACGCGCTGCGGATGCGGCCGGACCGGATCGTGGTCGGCGAGGTCCGCGACGGCGCCGCGCTGGACATGTTGCAGGCCATGAACACCGGCCACGACGGGTCACTGACCACTCTGCACGCGAACACGCCGCGTGACGCGCTCTCCCGCCTGGAGACCATGGTCCTGATGGCCGGCATGGAGTTGCCGAGCCGCGCCATCCGTGACCAGATCGCCTCGGCGGTCGACATGATCCTGCAGGTCAGCCGCTTCAAGGACGGCACCCGCAAGATCACCCACATCACCGAGGTGGTGGGCATGGAAGGCGAGGTCGTCACCCTTCAGGACATTTTTCTGTACGACCCGAACGCCGGCGCCGAGACACCCGGCAGCACCGGAGGCCTGCGTCCGACCGGCGTACGCCCGAACTTCACCGACACCCTCGCCATGTACGGCGTGACCCTGCCGGCCACCATGTTCGCGGGCCGCCGGAGGTGACCCCGTTCCTGGTAGCGATCATCTGCGCCGTCACCGCGGCGTTCGTTACCGCGTACCTTCTCATTGATCTTCTCTTCGGCCGCACGCCGATGCAGCGGCGTCTCGCCGCGCTGAAGCTCTTCACCGTGCACCGCGAGCACGTGAAGATCCCACTGCTGCGCCGGATCCTGAACGCGGCAGGCAAGTATCCGTTGAAATATCCGGCGCTGATCCGGCTGGCCGAACGCGACGCCGGCCTGCTGGACCGGATCGGCGGCGTGCTGAAACCGACCGAGTGGCTGGTCATCCGGTTCGCGACCGGCGCGGTCCTCGGGCTGGCCGCCGTCATCCTGACCCGGTTCTTCCTGTCCCTGCCGATCGGGCTGATCCTGGGCTTCTTCGCCGCGAACGGCGGCCTGCTGTTCTTCATCAAGCGGCGTGAGAAGACGTTTGCCGACGAACTGCCGGGCGCGCTGGGCCTCATGATCAGTTCGCTGCGGTCCGGTTTCACGCTGCACCAGTCCGTCGAGGCTTCGGTACGCGACGACGAGGGCCCGGTCGCCGTCGAGCTGCGCCGCGCCCTGGCCGAGACCCGGATCAGTGGCAACTTCGAGGACGCGCTGGAACGCATCGGCGAGCGGGTGAACAGCTCGGAGATGGTCTGGCTGGTCATGGCGCTGCGCCTGCAGAGGGAGGTCGGCGGCAGCCTGGTCGACGTCATGCAGACCACCGCGGACACCATGCGGGAGCGTGCCTATCTGCAGCGTCACGTACGGGCGCTCTCCGGTGAGGGCCGGGTTTCGGCGTACGTGCTGACGGCGATGCCGATCGTCTCCGGCGGCGCCATCTACCTCACTGAGCCGGGTTACCTGGAACCGCTGGTCACCGAGACGGCGGGGTTGATCATGCTGGGTGTCGCGGTGGCCGGCGTGGTGCTCGGCGCGCTCTGGCTGCGTGTGGTCGTCAAGGTCGAGGTCTGACCCGTGACCGCCCTGATCGTCGCGCTGATCAGCCTGCTCCTCGCGGTCGGGCTGGCCGCCACGGCGGTGCTGATCCCGCCGCCGCGCCGCGAACGGGTCCTGAAGACCCTGGCCAAGTACACCCGCGGCGACGCGCCCGACAAAGACGAGCAGGACGACAAGGACGAGTCGGCGATGAGCCGGCTGCTCTACCGGATCGGCTCGATGCTCGGTCCGCCCGGCGACCGGGAACGCCTGATCCGGGGCCTGGACCGGGCCGGCAACCCGCCGGACTGGCCGCTGACCAAGGTGATCCGGATGCGGCCGATCGCTGCCGCCGGTCTCGCGATGTTCTGCTCGGCGCTCGGCGACACCTGGAAAGGCGACCCCGGCTCGGTGATCGGTGCGATCGCCGGGTTCGTCGGCGGGTGCCTGCTGCCGCAGCTGCTGGTGAACAACGCCGGGGTGAAGCGGCAGGAGCTGGTCCAGCGCAGCCTGCCGGACGTGATGGACGCGCTGGTCATCGGCGTCGAGGCTGGTCTCGGCCTGGACTCGGCGATGGACCAGGTGGCGCGGACCATGCGCGGGCCGATGGCTGACGAGATGCACCGGGTGCTCCAGGAGATGCGGCTCGGTGTCTCGCGTACCGTGGCGCTGCGCTCGTTGTCCGGGCGTACCACGGTCCGTGACCTGAAACGCCTGGTCACCGCGCTGGTGCAGGCCGGTGACCTGGGCATCTCGGTTGCGCCGATCCTCCGTGAGCACGCCCAGGACCAGCGGGTACGCCGCCGGCAGCGGGCCGAGGAGCAGGCGCAGAAGATCCCGGTGAAACTGCTCTTCCCGGTGCTGTTCTGCATGTTCCCGGCGATCTTCGTGATCATCATCGGGCCGGCCGTGCTGGAGCTGTCCGGAGCCTTCGGGTAATCCTCATGTGGCGGTTTGCCCCGCCGATACTGCCCTCGTGCCGACCTCGCTGATCGACCTCGAACAGGCCCGTGTCGCTGCCCTGCACGAGTACGGGCTGCTGGACAACCCCGCCGACGACGAGCTCTCCGCGGTCATCAGGATCGCCGCGACCATCGCCGACGTGCCGACGGCGGCGCTCAACCTGATCGACGAGACGCGGCAGTGCCAGATCACCACGATCGGGTTCGACGGCTGCGACACCTCGCGCGACGACTCGATGTGCGCTGTCGCGTTCCGGGACGGCAAGATCATGCACGTGCCGGACGCGAGCCGCCACCACGTCTTCGCGACCAACCCGTGGGTGGACGGCCGGCTCGCCGACGTCCGCTTCTACGCCTCCGCGCCGCTGATCACCCCCAACGGGTACGCGCTCGGCACGGTTTGTGTCTTCGACACCGTGCCGAAGGTCCTCGGCGAGCGGCAGCTGCAACGCCTCGAAGATCTGGCCCAGGTGATCGTCGGGCTCTTCGAGCGGCGTCGTCAGGCCCTGCTCAACGGCAAGCTGGCCACCGAGGCCGAGCGCAACCGCAAGTTCACCGAGAGCCTGCTGGAATCGGTCGACGTCGGCATCGCCGCCGCCGACGCGCAGGGCCGGATGACGCTGCTCAACCGGGCTGCCCGGCACTGGGGCGGTGCCGCCGCCGACCCGGACGCGGCGCCCTGGATCGTCGCCGAACGCTGCGAGGTCCTGGCCGCCGACGGTGTCACCCCGCTGCCCGAGGACCAGCGCCCGCTGCGCCGCGCCCTCGACGAGGACGTGGTCACCGACGCCGAGATGGTCCTGCGTACGGTCGACGGCGAACTGATCAACCTGGTCGCGAACGGCCGCAGCATCGTCAGCGACGCCGGTGAGCGGATCGGCGCGGTGATCGCGATGACCGACGTGACGGCCGACCGGACGCACCGCCACAAGCTCGAAGCGGCACAGGCCGAGCTGCAGCGATCCAACGACGAGCTGGAGGGCTTCGCCGCAGCGGTCAGCCACGACCTGGTACGCCCGCTCGCCAGCGCCAGCGGTTATCTGGAACTGCTGGGCCAGCTGTACGGCGACCGGCTGGACGAGCGGGCCGCCAAGTGGCTGACCGGCGCGTCCACCTCGATGGGCCGGATGCAGCAGCTGGTGCAGGCGCTGCTCTTCTACGCCCGGGCCGGCAACGCGCCCTGCTCGTTCGGCGCGGTACGCCTCGCCGAGGTGGCCGGCGGCGTCACCGACGACCTGCGGACCCTGATCGACGCACAGCGCGCCGAGGTGGTGACCGACGGCGACCTCTGCCTGGACGCCGACCCGACCCTGCTGCGGCAGCTACTACAGAACCTGGTCGACAACGCGATCAAGTACCGCCACCCGGACCGGCTGCCCCGGGTCGAGATCGCCGGGACGGCCACCCCGGGCGGCTGGGAGATCACCGTGTCGGACAACGGCTTGGGCATCCCGCCGGCCGACCGGTTGCGGGTCTTCGACATGTTCGCGCAGGTGGATCCGGCCGCCCGCAAGGGGCACGGTATCGGCCTCTCCACCTGCCTGCGCATCGTCGAGCGTCATCACGGCACCATCACGGTGGACGGCTCACCTCTCGGCGGCACGACCATCACTGTCACATTGCGGCGTGACCGTGCCGCCAGTACCCGATGAAGTCGATGTTCTGCTTCGGCACCTGCCGCTCACCGACGAGGTGGCGGCGGGCGCCGGTGGCCAGCGCCGACTCACCGACCAGGTACGCGTAGACGTCGCCGGCCGGGAATGCGACGCGCTGGAGTTCCTGGAGGGCGAGCGTGCCCGGCACCCCGTCGGCGCCGTCCCGGGTCACCCAGATCAGGTCGACACCCTCGGGAACCCGGAAGTCCTGTTTGTCCCGCAGGGACGGCAGCTCCACGATCGCGATGCCCTTGGCGTCGGCCGGCAACGACTCGCAGACCCCGGCCACGGCCGGCAGGCCGGTCTCGTCAGCGACCAGCAGTGTCCACTCGTGGCCCGCCCGCGGGTTGTAACCGCAGCCCTGATCGAGCAGGCCGACCTGCTCCCCCGGCTTGGCGGAGAGGGCGAACGAGCTGGCCGGGCCGCTGTGGCCGTCGGCGTCCACGTGCACCACGAAATCGACGTCGAGCGCGCCGGGGCGGTGGCCGCGGACCGTGTAGCACCGGACGTAGGGGCGCTTCTGCTTGGCGGTTGCGAGGTATTGGGCGTACCAAAGGCCTGATGTTCTGGTCGGTAGTTTCAAGGTGTCCTGGCCGGGGCGGGCCAGGAAGAGCCGGAACCACTGGTCGTAACCGAGAGGCGTGAACCTGTCGAGTCCGTCGCCGCCGAGGGTCACCCGGACCATGTTCGGCGAGATTCGTTCGGTGCCGGTGACCTCCAGCATGAGCACATGCGGGTCGACCGGCTTACGAATCTTGTAGTTGGACATCGAACGGACCTCCGGGGCAGTGGCGGGCGAGATAGGCGCCCGGCGTCTCACCGAAGTGCCGGCGGAACGCCAGGATGTAACCGTTGGCGCTGGTGAATCCGACCCGAGCGGCGACCGCGCCGACCAGGTTCCCTTTCGCGAGCAGGTCCAGCGACAGGTTCAGCCGCAGCCGGGTCCGCCACTCGGTGAAGGCCAGCCCGGTCTCCGCCCGGAAGGCGCGGCGCAGGCTGGTCGAGCTGGTGAAGAAGACCGACGCCCACTCGGCCGCGGTCCGGGCGTCGGCAGGCTGTTCGGTGAGCTGCCGGGCGACCGCCCGCGGGATCCGGCTCTGCGGCTCGGGCAGCGGCAGCCGGCTGCCGCGCAGCGCCACCAGGGTCGCGAAGAGCTCGGGGCAGCCCAGCCCTTCGTCACCGGACCGGGCCCGGGCGAGCAGGCTGCGCCGGGCCAGTGGTGTCATCTCCACCGCGGTCGCCGCGCGGTACGGCAACCGGTTCTCCCCGGCGTCGAACTCCTCCGCGATGACCAGGGCGTCCGGGCCGAAGCGGGCGCTGTGCTCGATGCCGGCCGGCATCCACAGGCCGGACGCGCCCTCGATCACGTGCTCGGCGCCCTCGGCGGTCACCACGATCCGGCCGAGTGGCACGTAGAGGAACTGATGCTCCTCGTGGGTGTGTGGGTCGTGGCCCCACTCGGCGAGAACCGCGTCCAGCAGAGCTGTGTCCGTCACGGCATTCCTCCCCGTCTCGGGCGTTCGCCTTCCGCTGTGGACCCGGCGAGTGCGGGTAAGGGTACCCTAAGTGTGCTGCGGGGATGACGAAGCGGCTTCTCGTTTGGATCGGGAGTGCCCGGTCACCCGTACCCTCGCTTGGTGTCCAGCCGCAACATGCGCACCACCGTGACGTTTCCGATCGTGCTGCGGGAGTTGACCGTGCTGAGGGTCGCCGACATCAACGACGGCACTCGCAGGGTCACGATCGGGGGCCCGCAGCTCGGAGCGTTCCACCGGGACGGGCTGGACCTGCCGGCGCTGCGGAGTGTTGGCTTCGACGACCACGTCAAGCTCTTCTTCGCGGCGCCGGGCGCCGACCGGCCGGTGCTGCCCAGGCAGGCCATCGCCAGCCTGGACTGGCCGGTCGACGCCCGTCCCATCGCGAAGGACTACACGCCGCACCGGGTCACCGCCGACGAGGTGGACCTCGACTTCGTCCGGCACGGCACCGGGCCGGCCGCGAGCTGGGCCGAGAACGCCGCTGCCGGCGACACCATCTGGATGGCCGGGCCGAAGATGTCGCAGAGCCACCCGGCCGGCGCCGACTGGATCGTCGCGGCCGGGGACGAGACCGCGCTGCCCGCCTTGCGGCGGTGGCTGCGCGAGATGCCGGCGGGCACCCGGGCGCGGGTTTTCGTCGAGGTGACCGACATGGATCGGTGGCAGGAGCTGCCGACGGCGGCGGATGCCGAGGTCACGTGGGTCAACGGAAGTCTCATGACGCTGGCCGAGGCGGTCATGGCGATGCCGTGGCCTGATGGGAGGGTGTTCGCCTGGGTGGCCGGGGAGGCCGGGGCGATCCGGCCGTTGCGGCGGTATCTGCGGGTGGAGCGCGGGTTGCCGGCGGAGCAGGTGGAGATCACCGGGTATTGGAAGCGGACCGCTTCTCCTGCGGCGGCGGCCTCCGTTGCCGAGGACGGTGACGACGCTCATGAGCGGCTTCATGAGCTCGCTGAGATCACGCCGGGGCTGGCGATCCGGGTGGCGGTCACGCTGGGCATCGTCGGGTTTGTCGACCGGGGTACGAACACGCTCACCGCACTGGCCGACGCCACCGGGCTGGAGGCGGGCGCTCTCGAACTGCTGATGACCTATCTGACCGGTCTCGACGTGTTCACCATCGACGCCGGCGGATTCGGGCTCACCGAGGTCGGCGAAGAACTGCTCGACGACGGGGACGAGTACCACCTGGAAGGTCCGGCGTCCGTTCTGGAGTTCGCACTGCTCGGCCTCGCCGGGCGGGCGGTCGCCGGGCAGTCGCTGGGCTCGCTGTTCGAACGCGAACCCGGCCTCGGCGGTCCGGCCCGGGCCGCCGTCGAGGACGCGGCCATCTGGATGGTTCCGAAACTGATCACTGCGTACGACTGGTCGGAGTCGACCGCTCTGTTGGCTGCCGGGCATGCGGCGGGTGCCGCGCTGAACGCCATCGGCCGGGAACATCCGCATCTCGCGCTGACCGTGGCTGCGCTGCCGTCCGCGCTGGCCGTGCTGCGCGAACAGGTTCTCGACGCGGAGGTTGCCGAGCGGGTCGAACTGGTCGCCACGTCGGGCGCTCTGCCCGTCCGAACCGGGGCCACTCATCTGCTGGTGCGGCTGCTCGATTGGCTCAGCGATGAGGACGCCGGGCATCTGCTGACCGAATTCGCCCAGGCGCTGCCTGCCGGGGCCGACGTGGTTCTGGTCGAGGAATATCGGCCTGCCGATGATGATGACGAGCTTGAGGATATCGAGCAGGATCTGTTGATGCGGGCCGCGTTCGGCAGTGGCCGGCGTAGCGTTTCGCGGATCGGCGAACTGCTCGGTGATTCCGGGTTCCGCGTTCTGACCAGCGTCGACATAGGCTGGTCGCACCGGGTTTGGCACGTTACGCCGGGTTGAGCGGGGTCCGGCAATGTCTTTGCGTGCGGTGCGGGCGGGAATGCGGAGAATGACGGGATGGGCCGAGTGCTTTTGGGGCGTGGTCTCGGCGTACTGATGGCCCTGCTTTTGATCTTGCTTGCTGGGTGGTCGTTGCAGCGGAAGTTGATCTAGTTTCCGGGGCGGCCGGCGCCGGCGCTCGCGCCTGGCGTGAGCGCCGTTACATTGAAGACCGCCGATGGGCTGCGGCTGGGTGCGTGCAGAGTGCCGAGGTGGCGTCGCGGGCCGGGGGTCTCGTGCGGGTCGTGGTGATCGAGAGGGCTGATCACAACGACAGGGTGCTGGTGAGTGGGCCGGGGGTGCTCGAGGCGGTGAGTGCGGTGCTGCCGTGAGCTCGGCTGGCGCGCACGGTTGCAGTCCGCGG
Organism: Actinoplanes sp. CA-015351; assembly: GCF_050955685.1. Lineage (NCBI taxonomy): Bacteria > Bacillati > Actinomycetota > Actinomycetes > Micromonosporales > Micromonosporaceae > Actinoplanes > Actinoplanes sp. CA-015351. Next base: position 2,098,424 of record NZ_CP192102.1, on the reverse strand, counting down.
ACCAACGCGACCAGGTATGCGGGGCTGGGTCGCCCTTGTGGTCGCGTTTTCGGGTCTCGCACGACCACAAGCACAAGCTACGCGGGGTCGGCTCGCGGTTGGCAGCTGGCGGGCTCGCGGCCGGCGGGCTGGCAGCCGGCGGGCTCGCGGCCGGCGGGCTGGCAGCCGGCGGGCTCGCGGCCGGCGGGCTGGCAGCCGGCGGGCTGGCGGCCGGCAGCTCTGAGTGGCAGACCGCTCCGACCGGCTTAACGCTTTGGTCGCCGTGATGCTCAGCCGGCCACCCGGCTGTCGCCCACGGCTGCCGGCTTAACACCACGGCCGCCCTCACGTACAGCCAGCAACCGTCAGCGCCAGCCCACTCCGACCGGCTTAACGCCGTGGTCACCGTGATACTCAGCCGGCCACCCAGCTGTCATCCACGGCTGCCGGCTTAACACCACGGCCGCCCTCACGTACAGCCAGCAACCCTGAGCGCCAGCCCACTCCGACCGGCTTAACGCCGTGGTCACCGTGATACTCAGCCGGCCACCCAGCTGTCATCCACGGCTGCCGGCTTAACACCACGGCCGCCCTCACGTACAGCCAGCAACCCTGAGCGCCAGCCCACTCCGACCGGCTTAACGCCGTGGTCACCGTGATACTCAGCCGGCCACCCAGCTGTCATCCACGGCTGCCGGCTTAACACCACGGCCGCCCTCACGTACAGCCAGCAACCCTGAGCGCCAGCCCACTCCGACCGGCTTAACGCCGTGGTCACCGTGATACTCAGCCGGCCACCCAGCTGTCATCCACGGCTGCCGGCTTAACACCACGGCCGCCCTCACGTACAGCCAGCAACCCTGAGCGCCAGCCCACTCCGACCGGCTTAACGCTACGGTCGCCGTGCGCGACAGCCAGCAGCCGCACGCGACAGCCGACAGCCGACAGCCGACAGCCGAACGGCCTGCTTGACGTCATGGTCGCCGTGGGCGACAGCTTGGCTGGCGGCTGAGCACCACAACCGGCCGAGCGCTACGACCGGCTGGGCGGTGTGGGGGCTGTGGTGGTCAGTGGCGGGCTAGTTCGGCGGCGATCATGGCGGCTGTTTTCTGGGGGCTGCGGAGGACGTCGTTGGCGGTGAAGCGGAGCACGATCCAGCCGGCCATCCGTAGCTCGTTGACGCGGGCCAGGTCGTGGCGGAACTGGTCACGGTCGCGATGGTGGTCGCCCTCGTATTCGGCGGCCACCCTTTTCGTGTGCCAGCCCAGGTCCACTCGGCCGATCAGGTGGCCGTGATCGTTGCGTACTTCGTATTGAGGCTGTGGCGTGGGCAGGCCGGCGTCGTGGATGAGAAGTCGCAGCCGCGTCTCCATCGGGGATGCGGCGCGGGGGTCGGCGAGGCGGATCACTTCCTCCGCTTGTGCGGTTCTCGGCCAATGCCGGCGTTCGCGGACCATCTGGGATAGCGCCGGCAGGTCCAGGCGACCCGTGCCGGCCAGTGCGTCGACCGCTACGAGAGCCTCGGTGCGGCGGAGGCGGCGGGCCAGATCGAACGCCGTTCGCTCGGGCGTCGTGACCGGCGGCCCAAGAGGCGCCGTCACCGGCGGACCAAAAGGCGCCGTCACCGGCGAACCTAGAACCGTCATGTCGGCTTCGTCGAGGACCGTGTAGTGCGGAACCATTCGGCCGTGGCCTCTGATCCTCCGGTCGCGGGGAGTCACCACCGAGACGAGCGCATCGGGCCGGATCAGGTCGGCTCCCCAGAGATAGGCGGCGCTGAGGCCCCCGATTGCCGCGCCGGCCGGCAGCAACAGGCCGGCCGCGATGCACCAGGTCCGATGATCGATCGGCAGCTCACGACGGACGTACACATCCGGTAACAGACGCCGCCAGTCATCGCCTCGCAGCCGGGATCGGGTGATGAGGCCTGCGGTGATTGCGGCGGAGCCGCGGAACGGGGCTGACGTGGGTGGTGCGGGCATCGGGACAGGGTGACCGAAACCGGAGGAGATCGCCGGGTGCCCTGTGGACAACTGCGGCCAGGTAACGAGAGCCACGTGCGGCTTGGTAAAGGACAACGGCGAAAGAGACTGTGAGCGGAAGACCCGCTGACCTGTTGGTTAGGGTGGCCTAACCATGAAACGAAGCCTGCTTCTTCGCGCGATCAAGCGCCACCGCGGCCGCCTGGCCGGCGGGGTGGCGCTGCTCTGTCTGCATCAGGCCACCGAGGCGCTGGTGCCGGTTGTCATCGGGCTGGTCATCGACCGGGCCGTGGCCACTTCGGACATCGGCGCGCTCGTCCTGACCCTGGCCGGGCTGACCGTGTTGTTCACCGTGCTGGCGATGGCCTGGCGGTTCGGGTCGCGGCTGAGTTATGGGGCGGCTGAGCGGGAAGCGCACCTGCTCCGGGTGGAGATCGCCGAGCGGGCGCTGGACCCGCGTGGCCGCAAAACCGGGCTGCGTGACGGTGAGCTGCTCAGTGTGGCGGCCGGTGACACCGAGCACGCGGTGGACGCGATCCGGGCGGTCGGGCTGTCCGCGGCGGCGTGCACGGCGTTGCTCGTCTCCGCCGTCGCACTAATCGTCGTCGATCCGCCTCTCGGGATCGGTGTGCTGGTAGTCGTACCCCTGGCGCTTCTTGCGTTGCAGTGGCTTGCGCCGCTGCTCACTCGCCGCAGTGACGCCCAGCAGGCGGCTCTTGCCGAAACGACCGCGACAGCGGTCGATCTGGTGACCGGCCTGCGGGTGCTGCGCGGAATCGGCGCGCAGCACCATGCCGCCGAGCGCTACGCGGCGGCAAGCAAACACACCCTGGTGCAGACGCTGCGGACGGCGAATACAAAGGGCCTGCATCTGGGCCTGACCACCGCGGTGAACGGTCTGCTGCTCGCGGCCATCACCGGTGTCGCCGGCTGGCTGGCGCTGCGCGGTGACATCACGATCGGTGAGCTGGTCGCGGTGGTGGGTCTTGCGCAGTTCATCGCCGAGCCGGTGCAGACGCTCGGCTGGTGCGTGCAGCTGTTCGCGACCGCGCGTGCTTCCGCCGGGCGCGTGTCGAAGGTTCTCGACGCGCCGCCGGCGATCACGCCGGGTGAAGGACGCGTTCCGGCGCCGGCTTCCGACCGGGTCGTTCTTCACGACATTTCGTACGGTGGACTCCAGCGGTTCGGCCTGAGCGTGAGAGCCGGTGAGGTGCTCGGGGTGCTCGCCTACGACCCGCGCGACGCCGAGGCGCTGCTCGCCCTGCTCGCCGGCAATGTGGCGAAGGACGAATACCAGGGAACGGTACGCATCGACGGCGTGCCCGCGGAGACCCTCGCCATCGCCGAGGCCCGTGGTGTGGTGCTGGTGGAGCACCACAACGTGACGCTGTTCGAGGGGTCGCTGAGGGAGAACCTGGGCGACCGCCCCGACGAGGAGCTGCTGGCGGCGGTGCACGCGGCCGCGGCGGAAGACGTGCTGACCGGAGGTCTCGACCACGAGCTTGTCGAACGCGGCGCCAACCTCTCCGGCGGCCAGCGGCAGCGGGTCGCGCTCGCGCGGGCGTTCGCCGCCGATCCCCCGGTGCTGGTCCTGCACGACCCGACGACCGCCGTGGACGCGGTCACCGAGGCGCTGATCGCGGACCGGCTCGCCGAGGCACGCGGGCAGTCACCGCGCGGCACCATCGTGATCACCAGCAGTCCGGCACTGCTGCGGGCGGCACACCGGGTCACCGTGCTGGACGGCGGCACGGTGGTCGCCGAGGGAACCCACGACGAACTTGTCGCGGCGCAGCCGCGTTACCGGGAAATGGTGCTCCGATGAGCCGGCCGCTTCTGCCCACCGCCACCGCCCGCGAGACGTGGGCGGTGACCCGGGCCGAGTTCGCCCGGCTGCCCGGTCTGAGCACGGCCGCGGCGGTCCTGCTGGTCGGCGCGTCGGCGACCGGCCTGGTCGCGCCGTGGGTGCTGGGCCGCCTCGTCGACGACGTGATCGCGGGCGCCGGAACCGAACAGTTGCTGTACCGGGTCGCCGTCATCGCGGCTGCCGCGGTCGTCGGTGGTCTGCTGACCGCGGCCGGGGCGGCGGTCTTCGCCCGGCTCGGTGAGACCGTGCTGGCCCGGCTGCGGGAACGGGTCGTCGACCGGGCGCTGCACCTGCCGTCGGCCACGCTGGAGCGGGTCGGCACCGGGGATCTGGTCGCGCGTACCGGTGACGACGTCGCTGTGGTCGCGACCGCGATCACCGGTGGCGGGCCGCTCTTCGTCGGCGCGTTGCTGTCCATCGTGCTCACCGCGGCCGGGCTCTTCGCCCTGGACTGGCGGCTCGGCCTGGCCGGCCTCGCCGCCGCGCCCGGGTACGCCCTCGCGCTCCGCTGGTACCTCCCGCTCTCCGTTCCCTACTACGTCAAGGAGCGGGTCGCCTCGTCGGAACGAGCGCAGGCCATGGCGGGGGCACTGCAAGGAGCAGCGACGGTACGCGCGTACCGGCGGGAGCGGGAGCAGACGGATCTCATCGAGCAGCGGTCGCAGGTCACCCGTGATCTGGCGCTGGACGTCTTCACCATCTACACCCGGTTCAGCTCGCGGATCAACCGGGCCGAGCTGGTCGGGCTGTCGGCCGTGCTGATCGCCGGGTTCCTGCTGGTCCGCGAGGACATGGCGTCGGTCGGTGCGGCTACCGCGGCGGCGCTCTACTTCCACCGGCTGTTCAACCCGATCGGTCTGCTGCTGATGGAGGCGGACACCGTGCTGCAGGCCGGGGCGAGCCTGGCCCGGCTGGTCGGGGTCGCGTCGCTGCCGCTGCCTCCTGAGGCCGCGCCGCTCAAGCCGAGTGGAGCACGGCTCGAGGTCACCGTCGCCGAACACCGTTACGAGGGCGGGCCGGTGGTCCTCGCCGGCGTCACGCTCACCCTCGAGCCCGGGGAACGGGTGGCCCTGGTCGGTGCCAGTGGCGCCGGCAAGACCACTCTGGCCGCCATCGCCGCCGGGATCATCCCGCCTTCTGACGGGGCGGTACGGCTTGGTGGCGTACCCCTGACCGACCTGGGGGAATCCGCGACCCGGCGGCGAATCGCCCTGGTCAGCCAGGAGGTGCACGTCTTCACCGGACCGCTCGCCGACGATCTGCGCCTGGCCCGGCCGGACGCGAGCGACGACGAGCTGACCGCCGCGCTGGAGCGGACCGGCTCGGGCGGCTGGCTGCGCGCCCTGCCGGACGGCCTCGCCACCCACGTCGGCGAGGGCGGGCACCGGCTGACCGCCGGCCAGGCCCAGCAGCTCGCCCTGGCCCGGCTGATCCTGGCCGGCCCGGACGTGGCGGTCCTGGACGAGGCGACCGCCGAGGCGGGCAGTTCCGGCGCCCGTGATCTGGAACGGGCCGCGGTCGCCGCGACCGAGGGCCGGACCACGCTGATCGTGGCGCACCGGCTCACCCAGGCGGCCGCGGCGGACCGGATCCTGGTCATGGACGAGGGCCGGGTCGCCGAGGAGGGCAGCCACGAGCAGCTGCTGGCGGCCGGCGGCCGGTACGCCCAGCTGTGGAAGGCCTGGCAGACGAATTGAGAACGAGCTAGAGCAGGCCCAGCCCGTTCGCGTGGGTCACCGCCTCGCGCCGGCGGGCCGCGCCCAGCTTCCGGTAGATCGACCTCAGGTGTGCCTTGATCGTGTTGACCGAGACTCCCAGCTCGGTGGCGATCTCGCTGGCGGTGAGCACCGAGGGCAGGAACTGGAGGACCTCGATCTCGCGTTCGGTCAGCGGCTCGGCCAGGGTCGCATCCGGTTCCGGCTTGCGCAGATGTTCCGCGCCCAGGATCCGGAACGGCCGGGCGACACCCTCCTGTGCGGCGAGCGCGACGGCCCGGGCCGCTGCGGCCGCGCCGCGCGCCGCGTCGACACGAGCCGCCTCGCTCCTGGCTGACTCGCCCCTGGCCGCCTCACCCCTGGCCTCGGCCGCCAGCGCGATGGTGATCCCGGCGGTGACCGCGGCGAGCGGGTCGGCGCCGGCGAGCACCCGGTTGAGCTCCTCCGCGCCCTGGCCGAGGGCGAGGCGGGCCCGCCCGAGGAGGACCAGCTCGGCCGGGGACAGCCCGGCCACCTGGCCCAGCCGTTCCACAACGCGTGCGGGTTCGCCGAGCGCGAGGTCGATCTCGCTCTGCACGGCGTCCAGCCAGCGGTCGATCAGCGGCGCTCGCAGTGCCGGTCCGGCGTCGTCGCGGGCCTGCCGCAGCACGGCCGCGGCCGCCGCGGGATCACCGAGCGCCAGCGCCAGATGAGCCCGGACCAGTACCGACACCACAGCCAGTGTGGCCTCCGGCGGGTCGGCGGCGGAATGTTGCGAGTTGCGGAGCACCACCTGCGCCTCGGCATGCCGGTCCCGTTCGACCTCGACGAGGGCCAGGGCCAGGCACGCCGCGGTGACCTGGATGCTTGCGGTGGCGCCGATCATCTCGGCCTGGCCGTACGCCGTGCAGGCACGCCGTTCGGCCTCGCGCAGGGATCCGCGGAAGTACGCGATCAGCGCGAGATGGCCCTCCGCGTTGATCTCGGCGAGCGGCATGCCGAGGTCACGGGCTTCGGCCAGGCCTTCGCTCAGGTACCGGTGCGCGTCCTGGAGCCGGATCAGCCACATCAGGGCGAGACCCTTGTTGATCTTCGCGGTCACGCGCACGTACGGCACGATCGGCAGTGTCATCGGGCCGGCGTCGCGCAGCCGGGCCAGGACGCCGCCGGTGGCCGCCACCACTCCGGGCATGTCCCCGGTCACGCGCATGACGGCGCCCGCCTCCATCATGTCGACGGCGAGGTCGACGGCGAGGCGCTCGGCCGGCGACCGGCCGGCCATCAGCTCCCGCGCCCGGCTGATCAGCCCCGGCAGGGCACGGTGCTCGCCGGCGAACACGGTCTGGATCGCCGCGCAGACGACGAACTCCGGGGTGGTGATCAGCAGCTCCGGCGGGATCCGCTGGAGCACCTCGGCGAACGTGCGCCACTGGGCGGAGAGGGCGATGCCGGGTCCGAGGGCGACGACCAGGTGGCTCAGATAATCCCAGTCCTCCGCCTCCGCGGCGTGCCGTAACGCCTCGGCGGCCCGCCGCTGTCCGGCGTACCAGCGGGCGGCCAGGCGGTGCAGTTCGGCCACCTCGTCGGGCGCCTCCCGCCGCATCGTCCGGCGCAGCTCGGCGCGCAGCTGACCGTGGTACCGGGATCCGGACACCAGACCGGTGCGTCGTTCCAGGAGGGCCAGCGCGCGCCGGCTCCCGGTACTGCCGGTGAGCGCGTCGGCGAGCTCCGGCGACACCTCGTCCACGACGCTGGTCCGCATCAGGAACCGCCGGATCGCCGCGTTCTGCCCCGCGATCACCTCCCGGGTCAGGTAGTCGCCGATCACCTCGCCCGGGTCGTTGCCATGTGTGACGGCGGCCAGGCGCAGGCCGACCGGCCAGCCCTCGGCCGCCGCGACGATCGCGCCGGACGACGCGGTCACGGTGCCGGGCCGCAGCATGGCGATCAGCGCGGCCGCCTCGCGGTCGTCGAACCGCAGGTCGGCGGTGCTGATCGGGAACAGCCTGCCGGACGACCGCGGCACGTGCAGCGGCAGATCCGGCTCGGTCCGGCCGAGCAGCACGAACCGCAGCCCGGCCGGTTGCCGCCGGATCAGGGCGGCGAGCAACCGCATGGCCGGCGAGCCGTCGATGGCCTGGAGGTCGTCCAGAACCAGCGGGACCGGCCGGGCGAATCCGGCGCAGAGCCGGCGCAGCCCGGTCTCGTCGGAGACGTGCCCGAACCTGCCGGGCACCGAGGCCGGTGGAAACGCGGCGTGCAGCGCCGCAGCGACCGCCGAGCAGAAGGCCGGTCCGGTCGAGTGCAGCCGGCGCAGCGTCAGCCAGGCGACCGGCTGGGGACGCCGGGCCGCCCAGGCGGCCGCGAGCGTGGTCTTTCCCCAGCCCGGACCGGCCCGGACCAGCGTCACCCCTCTCTGCACGCCGTCGTCGAGCAGCCCGTGCAAGCGCGGGCGTATCAGATGCGGTTCGGCTATGGCAGGTTGTTCCGTCGAACTCATGGCTCACCCCGTGATCGACTCGGGGCGCGACCGCGTAAACCGGCTCTCGGTGGTGAGGGGCCCGGCCGTCACGCCAACGGCACAGTGCGTCATCGTCGCATCAGAGCAGGTCATAAACCATCAGCTAGACGACACAAGATCATATACGACGATCAATGGCGGTCACGCGACGATTCGCAGGTCGTGACTGGTGTTGTTGAGGCGGCGGCCGGCGTTCTCGGTGACCGTCACGATGTCCTCGATCCGCACGCCGAACCGGCCTGGCAGATAGATGCCCGGCTCGATCGAGAAGCACATCCCCGGCACCATCGGCTGCCGCTCCCCCTCGACCATGTACGGCGGCTCGTGCGTGGTCAGCCCGATACCGTGCCCGGTCCGGTGGATGAAGTACTCCCCGTAACCACCGCCGGTGATCACCCGGCGGGCGGCGCGGTCGATGTCCTGGCAGGCGACGCCCGGCTGGACCGCCTCGAAACCGGCCTGCTGGGCCGCTTTCACCAGCTCGAAGACCTCGCGCTCCTCGGCGGTCGGCTCGCCGACGTGCACGGTGCGGGTGGTGTCCGAGCCGTACCCGTCCTTGAGGCCGCCGAAGTCGAGCACCACCATGTCGCCCTCGGCGATCGTCCGGTCGCCCATCTCGTGGTGCGGGTTCGCGCCGTTCGGGCCGGAGCCGACCACCGTGAAGTCCACCTGGGAGTGTCCGTGTTCGCGCAGCAGCCCGGCCAGCTCGGTTCCTACGTCACGCTCGGTGCGGCCGCTGAAGCGTACCGTCGTGATCTGCTCGTAGGCCGCGTCCGCGGCCGCGCCGGCGGCAGCGAGCCGGTCCAGTTCGTCGTTGTCCTTGACCGCCCGCAGCATCGGCAGCGAGCCGGTGATCGAGGTGTACCGGGTCTCGCGGAGCGCGTCCTGCAGGCCGAGCAGGTGCATGGCCCAGGCCGAGTCGGAGAGCGCGTAACGGCCCTGCGGGTCGAGCAGCCGGGCGGTGGCGGCGTACGGATCGGAGCCGTCCGCCCAGTCGGTGATGGTGACTGCCGCGGCGCCGGGTGCGGCCTCGGCGTCCGGGCGTTCCAGCACCGGGACGATCAGGTGCGGGTCGTGGTCGGCGTCGAGAACCAGCATGGTGATCCGCTCGGTGATCGCGGTGGGCTGATATCCGAGGAAGTAGACGAGGTCGGGGCCGGGGGTGACGAGCACGCCGGTGAGCCCGGCGCCGGCGGCCTGCGACAGCGCCCGTTCCATCCGGCGGGTGAAGTCCTTGGTCGTGAAGCTCATCCTGGTACGCCTCCTGAGGTCGGCACCGGCACCGGCCGGGTGGGAATGGTGTGGCTGGTGCCGGCCGCGGCCGCCGCCAGGTGCACGGCGGTCGTCTTCTCCCCGCGGTGCCGTCCCAGCAGGACGCAGAGGGCCACGCCGGCGACCGACATGACGGCGAGCAGCACGGATGCCCCCGCCAGGCCGGCCGCCAGCGCGTCCGCGGTGGACGCTCCGTCCGCGGTCCGGCCGGTGGTCACGCCGCTGGAGACCGTGGCGGCGCCCGCGACAGCGAGCGACCCGCCGACATATCGGGCCATGTTGGAGATGCCGGATGCCTGGCCGACCTGGTCGTCCGGAACGGCCGAGGTGGAAGCGGACGAGGCGGGCCCGTTGGCGACGCCGAGCCCGACCGCGATCGCGATCATCGGGAGCACGAAGGCGGAGTAGGACCAGGACTCGGTCACGAAGATCAGGGCGACCGCGCCGGTGGTGGCGAGCGCGAACCCGAGGGCGACCGCCTGGCGCGAGCCGATCCGGACCGCGAACGGGGTGATCAGCGGCGTCACCGCGATCATCGCGGCCGCTGCCGGTAACGTCGCGACGCCCGCGTCCAGCGGCGACATGGCGAACGTGGCGGGATCCTGGAAGTAGAGGCTGAACAGGTACATCAGCGCGTTGAGCACGCCCGCGACCAGCAGGATCGCGATCGTCGAGCCGACCAGCACCCGGTTGCGCAGCAGCCGCAGGTCGACAAGCGGCGCGGCGGCCCGCCGCTCGGCGGCGACGAATCCGGCAGCGCCGAGGACCGCGATCACCAGGCAGGAGATCGTCGGCACCGAGAACCAGCCCCAGTCCCCGCTCTCGCTCAGCGCCAGGACCAGCGGCACCAGGAAGACGGCGACCAGGACGGTGCCGAGGATGTCGATCGACCGGGGCCGGTTCGGGTCCCGGGACTCGCTCACCGACGACAGCGTCAGCGGGATGCAGGCCGCCGCGATCGCCGCGTCCAGCCAGAACAGCCCTTGCCAGCCGGTCGCGCCGACCAGCGCACCGCCGATCAGCGGTCCGGCCGCCGCGCCGATCGCCGACGCGGCGCCCCAGAGCGTGATGGCCTTCATCTGCGCGGCGCCCGACGACGCAACCGAGAGCAGGCTCATTCCGCAGGCCAGGATCGTGGATCCGGCAGCACCCTGGATCATCCGACCGGCGATCACCCCGGCCGCGCCGTCCGACAGTGCGATCAGGACGCAGGACGCGACGAAGAGGATCAGGCCGCCGAGGAAGATCTTCCGGCGGCCGAAGACGTCGCCGAGCGCGCCGGAGGTGACGATCACCGCGGCGCCGACCAGCATGTACCCGGTCACCGCCCACTGCAGCGTGTCGACCGGGACGCTGAGGTCCGCACTGATCGCCGGGAGCAGGATGGTGACGGCCGAGGTGTTCGCGTTGACCACGAGAGCCGAGACGCAGGCGGCCAGCAGCACCCCGAGTCCCGCAGCGCGGTCGGTTCCGGTCGTGGACATGTGATCCAGCGTCGCCGTGCACACCGGGCGGAGCATCCTTCGCGCCGGGTGATTTCAAGCGTTGCTCGATCACCTACCGTCCGAACGCGGAGGTGCGCGGATGGCGGAACCGATCACGAGGGACCAGGAACTGCACGAGCTGCTGCTTTATCTGGGCAGCGCACTGACCGCGGCCGGCGAGGCGGTCAACGTGATCCAGGAGCACCTGCTGCGGGTCGCTACGGCGTACGGTGCGCCGCTGGCCCGGATCAGCGTCTTCCCGACCTTCCTGATGTTGTCGCTGGAGCCGGGCCGGCCGGTGACCCAGGAGCCGACCCGGCAACTCGGCGGCGGCCTGCGGCTGGACCAGACCGCCGCGCTGTACCAGTTGCTGCGGTCCGCCGAGCGCGGCGAGGTCGATCCGGCCGACGGCGCCCGGCGGGTGCTCGAGCTGGTCGCCATGCGGCCCCGTTTCGGCCCGGTGGTACGCGTCCTCGGCCACGCCATCCTCACCGTCGGCATCTGCATGATCCTGATGCCGACCGGCGGTGACCTGCTTGTCGCCGGCTTCTTCGGCGTGCTGGTCGGCGTCTTCAAATTGGCCGGCGCACGCTGGCAGAACCTGCAGATGCTGATGCCGGTGATCGCCGCGTTCACCGTCGCGTCGATCTCGTTCCTGCTGGCCGGCTCCGGGTGGATCGACGCCGACCTGCGGGCCATGGTCGCGCCACTCGCGACGTTCCTGCCCGGGGCCATGCTGACCATGGCCGTGGTGGAGCTCTCCGCGTACGAGATGGTGACCGGGGCCAGCCGGCTCGTCGCCGGGATCATGCAGCTCCTGCTCCTGACGTTCGGGCTGATCGGAGCGGCTCAGGCGATCGGCGTGCCGCCGCCGGAGGTCGGGCCGGCCGGCGCCCCGCACGGGATCGGCTGGTGGGCGCCGTGGGTCGGCACGCTTGTCGTCGGGCTCGGCAACTACCTGATGCTGGCCGGGCCGCCCCGGTCGCTGGGCTGGCTCTGCCTGGTCCTTCTCGCCGGGTGGACCGGCCAGTACCTCGGCAACCAGCTGCTCGGCGGTTATCTGAGCGGATTCGTCGGCGCGGTGGTGCTGACCGTCGTCGCGTACCTGGTCGAACGATTACCGCACGGCCCACCGGCGCTTGTCTCGTTCCTGCCGGGTTTCTGGCTGCTGGTGCCGGGCGCGCTGACCCTGATCGGGATGACCGAGTACCTGGGTCAGGACTCGATCCGCGGCTCGGAGGACCTGACCGCCGCTGTCGCCTCGATGCTGGCGGTCGCGCTCGGCGTGCTCTGCGGGCATCCGGTCTACCGGGCCGTCGAGCACGGGCTGCGGAGGGTTCTATGACCACGACCGAGGAGCTCCTCGACCTGCTCGGCCCGCTCACCGAGTGGCTGCTGAGCTCCAGCTTCGAGGGGACCATGGAGTGCGAGGAGGTCGTGCGGGCTGTCGCCGCCCGGTACGGCCACGACGTCGAGGTGGTCTTCTTCGCCGACGCCGCGCTGCTCACCGTCGGCGAGCGCACCCTTGCGTACGCCCGGGAACCCGGCGTGCCTCCGCTGGACCAGGTGTCCGAACGGAAGAAGCTGCTCGCCGCCATCGGTAACGGGCTGGCGGTGGACGCCGCCGCGGCCCGGCTCGCCGAGATCCGCGCGATGCCGCCCCGCTGGAGCCGGCCGGTCCAGGTGGCCGGGCTGACCGCGTTCACCGTCGGTTTCGGCATCTCGGTGCAGGCCACCTGGCAGCAGGTCGGCATCTCGGCGCTGACCGGCCTGCTGGTCGGGCTGCTCGTGGTCGGCACTGCCGGGCGGCACCGGCTCGTGCTGATCTCGCCGTTCGTGGCGTCCCTGCTGGTCTCGGCCATCGTGGTCACCCTGTCCGAGCGGGGGCTGATCGACGGCGGGCCGATCCAGTTGATCGTGCCGGCGCTGTTCTATTTCATCCCGGGTGACGCGATCACCGCGGGCGCACTGGAGCTGGCCGCCAACCGGATGACGGCCGGCGCGGCCCGGCTGATCTACAGCGTCGCGGTGCTGCTGGTGCTCGCGTTCGGCGCGCTGGTCGCGACCGTGCTGCTGCGGGTACCGCCGAGCGCCCTGTTCGACGTGCCGGTGCCGGGCAATCTCGGACCGGCGCTGGTCTGGGGCGGCTGGGTCCTGTTCGCGGCCGGGGTGATGTTCACGTTCTCGATGGCGCCGCGCGATTTCGGCTGGGCACTGGGCCTGGTGCTGGTGACCGCCGCCGTCACCGAGCTGGCGACCCGGTCGTTCGGCGACCCGGTCGGCACGTTCACCGGCGCGGTGGCGATGACCGTCCTGGCCCTGCGGCTGGGCCGCCGGCCCGGTACGCCTCCGGCGTACGTGCTGTACCTCGGCGCCTTCTATGTGCTCACGCCCGGGTCGCACGGGCTGCGCGGGCTGGAGAGCTGGATCGGCGGCGACCCGGTGCAGGGCGTGACCGGGGTGTCCGACATGGTCGGCCTGCTCACCGCGATAGCGGTGGGAATGCTGGTGGGCGCCGCCCTGGTCACCCGGAAGCGTCCGGCTGTCACCCTCCCGGGGTGAGGCCTGATCGGCGCCGGCGGGTCAGGCTGGAGGGCGTCCGGTGACCAGGTGAACGCCAGGGGGCCAGCCGCATGCAGAGCCGACTCCGCCTGGGTGGCCACGCTGTCCAGCCGTTGCTGCTGATGTTCCCGCTCGGCCTTTTCGCGATGGCCCTGATCTTCGACCTGGCGAGCCTGCTCGGCGCGCCGTCGCTTGTCGGCACCCTGGCCTTCTGGAACCTGGTCGCGGGCCTGGCCGGCGGATTGATCGCCGCGCTCGCCGCAGGTTTCGACGCGTTCGCCGCCCGTGGCCCGGAAGCCGCCCGGGTCGCCTTCCTGAGTCTGCTGCTCGACGTCGGTGTGCTGATCTGGTTCGCGGTGCTCACCCTGATGCGGGTACGCAGCCAGGACCGGCTGGCCGACGGCGGACTGCTGTTCATCGAGGTGCTCGGCCTGGCCGGCGCGGTCGTCGGCTACTGGTACGGGGGCCGGTTCACCGACCCGAACCGCCCGCCGGGGATGAGGCGAGCCACATTCAAAAACGCCGATGATGCCGCCGGGACACGATCTCGAACCGTGTGAATCGGAGGGCAGCGTGAGCGCAAGCAATACGACGGCCAGAACCCGCAAGGCACCGGTGGTGGCGTACATCTCGTGGGTGGCGCTGGCGCTGATGACGACGAGTTCGGTGGCCAGTCTCCGACCGGCACCGACCATGGCGGTTTATGGTCTGGCAAGCATCTTTCTGTACGTCATCCCGGCGCTGGTCTTTCTCCTGCCGACCGCCCTGGTCTCGGCGGAGCTGGCCTCCGGCTGGGAGGGCGGCGTCTACAACTGGGTGAGCCAGGGGTTGTCCAAGCCGCTCGGCTTCCTCGCCGTCTGGTGTCAGTTCGCCATGACGATCTTCTATTACCCGAGCCTGCTCGGGTTCGTGGCGAGCACCCTGGCGTACGTCATCAACCCGGACCTGGCCGCCAGCGGCGTCTGGACCGCCCTCGTGATCATGGTCTGTTACTGGACCGGCGTCTGGGTGTCGTCCCGCGGCACCAGTGGCGTGGCCGGCCTGGCGAGCGCCGGGCTGATCATCGGAACCCTGATCCCGGGCACCCTGCTGGTGATCCTGGGCGTCGCCTTCCTCGGCCAGGGCAACGAGTCGGCCGCCCCGATGACCACGAGCAACCTGCTGCCGGCCTGGGCCGGCCTGTCCAGCCTCGTGCTGATCGTCAACAATTTCCTGTCGTACTCCGGCATGGAGATGAACGCCGTGCACGTGGCCTCGCTGCGCAAGCCGGGCAGTGAGTTCCCGCGCGCGATGTTCCTGGCCGTGGGCCTGGTGCTGGTCATCTTCATCCTGCCGGCGCTCGCGATCAGCTGGGTGGTGCCGGCCGAGCAGCTGTCGCTGACCGCCGGCGTGATGCAGGCGTTCGACGCGGTATTCGCTGCCTTCGGCTCGCAATGGCTCACCCCGATCCTCGGGATCATGCTGGTCGCCGCGTCGCTGAGCGGCATGCTCACCTGGCTGGCCGGACCGTCGCGAGGCCTGCTGCTGATCTCGCGCCAGGAGGGTTACCTGCCGCCGGTGCTGCAGCGGCTCAACAAGCACGGCGTGCAGCAGAACATCCTGGTCGCACAGGGCCTGGTCACCACCGCGATCGCGATGGCGTACGCGTTCATCCCGGACGTCTCCAGCGCGTACTGGATCTTCTCGGTGATCACCACCCAGGTCTACCTGATCATGTACCTGCTGATGTTCGTGGCCGCCGTGCGACTGCGGCGCAACCAGCCGGACCACCCGCGCGGGTACCGCGCACCGATGCTCACCGGACTCTGCGGGATCGGCTTCACCGCGTCGCTGGCCGCGCTGCTCATCGGTTTCGTCCCGCCGTCGCAGTTCGGTTCCGGCAGCATCGGCGTCTATCTGGCGGTCGTCGCCGGCGGCGCGCTCGGGCTGGGCCTGCTCGTTCCGTACCTCTTCCTGCGGCTGCGCAAGCCGACCTGGAAGACCGAGCCCGCCGAGGAGGCCGTGGCATGACCAGGAACAACACCGTCCTCTACGTCTGCGCGGGCCTGCTGATCCTGGTGCTCGGCGCCGTCGCGGTGCTCAGCTGGAGCGAGGCCAAACAGACGCAGGACGCCACCACGAAAGCACTCCAGTTGCGTACCGCGATGTCCGCGGCCGGGATGCGGACGCCGACCACCGACCAGATCGTCCGGACACTCGGCGACGACGGCGGCGCGGTCTGTTTCGACCCGGGCAGCGCGCTGCGCCGGGGCGTCCTCTACGGCCAGCTCACCAACGGCGCGGCCGGCCCGGGCCTGCGCCCGGTCATCGCCGACAACAAGGTCGTCAAGGGTCAGCTCCTGATCATCGAGGTCTACTGCCCGCAATACCTCGATCGGTTCCAGGATGTCGTCGACGACCTCAAGCTCGCGGAGGTGGCGTGATGAGCCTCGCCGATCGCATCGACGCCCTGATGGGCCAGGCTCGCATCGACCTGGGCGAGCTGGTCGCCATCCCCTCGGTCGCCGACCCACGGCAGTACCCACCCGAGGAGTGCGCGAAGGCGGCGAACTGGGTTGTCGACCGGTTCGCTCAGGCCGGCTTCACCGGCCTCTCGCTCCGGCCGACCGCGGACGGCAGCAACGCCGTCTACGGCGAACGGCTCACCGCCGGACCGGACGCGCCGACCGTGCTGCTGTACGCCCATTACGACGTGCAGCCGCCGCTGGACGAGAAGGCGTGGCACACCCCGCCGTTCGCGCTGACCGAGGTGAACGGCCGCTGGTACGGCCGGGGCGCCGCGGACTGCAAGGGCAACATCGTCATGCACCTCACCGCGTTGCGCGCCCTCGGCGACGACGTGCCGGTCAACCTCAAGCTGATCGTGGAGGGCTCCGAGGAGCAGGGCACCGGAGGGCTCGAGGACTTCGTCGAGCACAACCCGGATCTGCTGCGCGCCGACGCCATCCTGGTCTGCGACACCGGCAACGCCGCGGTGGGCGTACCGGCCGCCACGGTCACGCTGCGCGGGCTGGTCAACGTGGTGGTGACGGTCGAGGCGCTGGACGGCGAACTGCACTCCGGAATGTTCGGCGGCGCCGCGCCGGACGCCCTGGCCGCACTGATCCAGATCCTGTCCACCCTGCGCGACGCGGCCGGCAACACCACGATCGCCGGGCTTGCGCATGATCAGACCTGGCAGGGTGCGCCGTACCCGCCCGAACAATTCCGTTCCGACATCGGCCTGATCGACGGGGCCGGTTTGCTCGGCGACGGAACAGTTTCCGACATGCTCTGGTCGCGTCCGGCGGTCACCGTGCTCGGCCTCGACTGCCCGCCGGTGGTCGGCTCGGCCGCGGCGATCCAGCCGCGCTCCCGTGCCCGGCTCAACCTGCGGGTGCCGCCCGGCACCGATGCGGTGAAGGCGCAGGACGCGTTGATCGCACACCTGCACGCGGCGGCGCCGTGGGGGGTGCGGGTGACCGTCGAGCCGGAAGCGATCGGGCAGCCTTTCGAGGCGCGTACCGGCGGGCCGGCGTACCGGGCGTTGTCCGCGGCGATGCTGGAGGCGTTCGGCCGGGAGATGACCACTCTCGGGCAGGGCGGCTCGATTCCCCTGTGCAATGTCTTCGCCGCGACCTACCCGGACGCGGAGATCATCCTGATGGGCGTCGAGGAGCCGCTGGCACTCATCCACGCGCCGAACGAAAGCGTTGATCCCGGTGAGATCGCCCGTCTGGCGCTCGCCGAAGCCCGGTTCCTCCAGCGATATCGCGGATAGGAGGACGGGCAGGAAGCGGGTCCGGCGCGAACTGCGCCGGACCCGCTTTTCCGTCTCTGCTCAGGCGGTCACGGTACGCGCGCCGCGCAGTCCCGAGACAGCGGAGATCACCAGAAGCAGCCCGACGAAGATGACCGAGGTGGCGCCGATGAACAGGAAAGCGCCGAGGCCGATGTTGGGCCAGACCAGGATCGCGACTCCGGCGAGTACCGCCACCAGGCCCAGCCCGATGCGCCAGCCGCCGCCCTCCCGGCCGGAGCCGAGCGCCACGAAGATCTCGGCGAGACCGTCGAGCATCCAGCCGATCGCGACCAGGACCAGCAT
The DNA here is from genome assembly GCF_050955685.1 of Actinoplanes sp. CA-015351. Taxonomy (NCBI): domain Bacteria; kingdom Bacillati; phylum Actinomycetota; class Actinomycetes; order Micromonosporales; family Micromonosporaceae; genus Actinoplanes; species Actinoplanes sp. CA-015351. Next base: position 2,080,979 of record NZ_CP192102.1, on the reverse strand, counting down.
CAGGCCCAGCGACGCGACGATGTTGCGCAGGCACAGCAGACCGACGATGGCCACCAGGAGGCTGAGCAGGATGCCGAGGACCCGGTAGAGCACCGGATGGTTCGGCGCGTAGAAGAGCAGAAGCAGCATCCGGGTCACGCCCATCAGCAGCAGGTTGAGTCCGAACAGGAAGCCGATCACCCGGAGGGTCGCCGACGGCCAGGCGAACGCGACGATGCCCACCACGACGGCGGCCACCCCGAGCACGAGCCGGGCCCAGTACCAGGAACGGGAGTTGTCCATCCGGTTTCTCCTTTCGGTTGGTTTCAGCCCGCCTTATCGGGCTCGCTCCAATTGCCGGGACGCCAGTTGTCGACCACCTTCGCCACCGCAGTGACCAGGAAGAGCTGGCCGATGAGCGCTTCCAGCACGGCCAGGCTCTGCGCCGGGTTCCCGTCCGGGACCAGGTCGCCGTAACCGGTCGTGGTCATCGTGACGAAGCTGAAGAAGAGGGCGTCCGCGAGGCCCGGATCACCCTCCGAGCCGAACAGCGGTCCGGGCTGCAGGACGGCCATGCACTCGTACGCGAACCCGAACGACATCCCGATCAGCAGGTACGCGGCGAGCGCACCGAGCAGCGTCTGCCGGTCGACCCGCCCGCGGCGGCCCAGATCCCTCACGATCGGGTACGGGGCGAGCAGGTAGAGCGCGCTGGCCGCGAAGAACGTCCACCCGACCAGCGGCGACTCCTGGGCCAGGATGTTGACCGCCGCCGCCACCAGCGCGAGCAGGAACACCAGCCCCGCCGCGAGCCGGAAGCCCGCACGGGCACCGGCGACCCGCAGCAGGTGCCAGACCGTGAAGGTCTGCACGAACAGCAGCAACGCCACCAGCCATCGATTCTCGGCGACCAGCGCCAGGAGGTACGTCGCCAGGATCATCACGAGCACGCCGCCGTATCCGCCGCGCGCCGGCCGGGTGCTCAACGTGCGATGCCCGGCGGCGCATCCGGATCATCCTCGGCCGGGAGCCTGCGTACCTCGATGAGCCGCAGACCGAGCCCGTGGATCCGGGAGATCAGGCCCACCACCGCCGACTGGTCGGGCAACGAGCCGTGCAGGATCGTCTCCGGTGGAGAGACGCTGACGGTGAGATCCGGTAACTCTTCGAGGACGTTCGCGGGAATCACTCCGGAGACCCGCACCTGGTATGTCGCGTCGGGCATGAGCTGCCCCTCCCTCCGCCGGACAGCTATCCGGTGAACTTGCCGCTATGTCTGCGCTCGGCTTCCATCAGAGCGATCTCCTGCTCGCCGGCCACGACGATCTCCGGGTCCGGCGCGAAGTCCAGCGTCCGGTCGCGTCCCTTGTAGTCGACAGCGTTGAGGATGACCTTCATGGAGTTGAGCCGGGCACGTCCCTTGTGGTTGGAGCGGACGATCAGCCACGGCGCGGGCCGGATGCTGATGCGCCGGAGCATCTCGTACTTTCCGATGGTGAAGTCGTCCCATCGGTCCTGGGCCTGCAGGTCGATCTCACTGAGCTTCCACTGCCGCAGCGGGTCGCTGCGGCGGCGTTCGAAACGGCCGGCCTGCACCTCGCGGGTGACGCTGAAATAGAGCTTCACCAGGATCGTGCCCTGCCGGACCAGGTCTTTCTCGAAGCCGGTCACACCGCGCAGGAAGTCGTGATACTCCTTCGAACTGCAGAAGCCGAAGACCCGTTCGACCATCGCGCGGTTGTACCAGCTCCGGTCGAACAGGACCATCTCACCGCCGGCCGGGAACTGCGCCACGTACCGCTGGAAATACCACTGTGAGCGCTGCTCCTCGGTCGGCCGTCCGAGCGCGACGACCCGGTAGTGCTTCTCGTTCATGAACCGGGTGACCCGGCGGATGGCGCCGCCCTTGCCGGCCGCGTCCCGCCCCTCGAAAAGGACGATCATCCGGAGCTTCTGCGCCTCGAGGTGAGCCTGAAGTTTCAGCAACTCGACCTGCCAGGGACGTAGTCCTCGGTCAGCCTTGTGCCCCATCCACTTCTCCTCGCCTCGCCGGTGGTCACAGCGTGTGCCGGATCGACCCACCGCACGTCACCCCGCAGGGGTGAGGGCGGTCAGACCGGCCTGCCCGACTCGGCCTCGCCGCGCACCCGGGCGTGCAGCAGGCCCAGCCGGAACAGCCGTTCCAGGCGGCGGACGGTGAACGGATGCGACTGCGGCAGCTGCGCCAGCTCCACCCAGAAACCGCGGAGCGCCTGGCCCTGGCGTACCAGCTCCTCGACGTCGGTGGTGTGCTCGGTGTGCCGGCCGGACGCCAGGATGACCAGGCCGGTCGCGCCGGACGGGCAGAGGTGCGCGCCGTGCCGGTCGCAGGAGTACTCCCGCAGCCGGGACAGCGCCGGGCCGAGCAGCGGGATCCGTTCCGAGTACGCCACCGAGAGCTGGTACCAGAGCGAGACGTGATGCAGTTTGATGTGCCCGAGCTCGTGGCCGAGGATGAACCGCAGACCTTCCCGGTTGTTCTGGTACAGGTTCACGAAGAGCTCGTTGGCGAGGACCACGTAATCGTGGCCGGTCGCCTGCGCCGCGAACGCGTTCAGAGTGCCGTTGCCGTTGCCGAGGTAGATGGTGGGACGCCGGGACAGTCCGAGCCGGTGGGCGAATTCGTCGGCGGTGCGATACAGATCGCCGTACTGGCGCGAGGACAGCTCGACGGCCGTGCCGCGGATCGAGGCGCGCTGCGTCTCACGGATGATGATCAGACCGGGTACCAGCAGGAGCAGGCCGATGAGGGCCGATCGCACAGCGGTGGCCCAGCCCGATTCCTGGAACCGTTCCGGCAGGAACGGCACCACGACGGCGGCTTGGATGATCAACCAGATGATGATCAGGTTGAGGGCGACCATGAACACGTAGAAGGGAAGTTCAGCGGGGTGCCGCAACCTGGTGCCGTTCGCCACGACGGGCCTCCTGTCCGCGAGGGGTGACGGCCGACGATCCAACGTGACGGCGGGCTTGCACCTCATCCCGTTGGAATGAGGCCGGGTCCGGCCGCGGCCGCGACGCTGAATCCATGCTGGAATCCCGCTCGCACCGCTGGCTGGCACGACTCTCGTTTCTCACCGCCGGCGTGGCCGGGCTGCTCGTGCTCACGGTCGCCGGGCTCCGGGCGAGCCTGCTGCTGGTGCTGACCGGCGCGATCGGCACGGCCGCCGGGCTCGCCGCCGCCTGGTGGTTCCTCACCCACCGCGGGCTGCTGCGCTGGCTGGCCGGCATGGTGGTGGTGCTCGCCCCGCTGACCGTCGCGGTGCTCTTCGCACGAGCGAACCTGATCTGGGTGGTGGTGGTCTTCGGCCTGCTCTGGGCGGGTGCCGTGACCGCCGGTAGGAGGGCGTTGGCGGTGCCCGGCGGAGACGGTGCGCCGGAACCTGTCGAGACCTCGGCGCCGCGGTCCCCGTACCTGATCATGAATCCTCGCTCGGGTGGCGGAAAGGTGGAGCGTTTCCGCCTGGCCGAGCGGGCTCGCGCGCTCGGCGCGCGGGTCTTCCTCCTGGATGGACCGGCGGTGGACGTGGCCGAGGTGGCCCGGCAGGCGATCCGCGACGGAGCCGACCTGCTCGGTGTCGCCGGCGGCGACGGCACCCAGGCCCTGGTGGCGGGAATCGCCGCGGAACACGGCGTGCCGTTCCTGGTGATCTCCGCGGGTACGCGCAACCACTTCGCGCTCGATCTCGGCCTGGACCGGGAGAATCCGGCGGCCTGCCTGGACGCGCTCACCGACGGCGTGGAACTCCGGATCGATCTGGGCCTGATCGGCGACCGGACGTTCGTGAACAACGCCTCGTTCGGTGCCTACGCGGCGATCGTGCGGAGCCCGGCATACCGGGACGACAAGATCGGGACGACGCTGGACCTGCTGCCGCAGGCGCTCACCGGTTTCCAGGATCGGCTCCGGCTCACGGTGGACGGCACGACGGTCGCCGGGCCGCAGGCGGTGCTGGTGAGCAACAACCCGTACGCCGCGGACGACATCGCCGGTCTGGGCCGGCGATACCGGCTCGACGGCGGGGTGCTCGGCGTCCTCGCGGTGACCGTGCGCGGCGCCGCCGACGCCGCCGGGCTGATCAGCGGACGGGGCCGGGCGAGGTCGCTCACCGTACGCCGTACCGGCCAGGTGGTGATCGAATCGGACGGGCCGGAGGTGCCGGTCGGCATCGACGGTGAGTCGGTCTCCCTGCCGACCCCGGTGCGCTGCTCGATCCGGCCCGGTGCGCTGCGGGTCCGGGTGCCGCGTACCCGGCCCGGCGTACCGGAGACCCGTCCCGAGATGGACTGGACACGGCTGCGGCGGCTGGCCATGCCGGGCCGGAGGGCACGTCCTCATCCGGCGCGGGTGAGGAACGATCACGCGGGCGACGGCACGATCGCGGTATGACACGAAACCCCGGGCTCCTCACCGCGATCCTGGCGGCTGCGGTCCTCGGCACCAGCGGGTGCGCCGGTTCCGAATCGGACGCTCCGGCGGTGTGCGAGAGCTTCGCGACCGTGCAGAACACGGTGACCCAGATCCGCAACGCCAACGTCTCGGAGAACGGCATCGTCGCGGTCCGCCCGTACGTCGCCGAGCTCCTCAATCAGCTCAACCAGCTCGTCCTCGACGCGCAGGCGCAGTTCAAGCCGCAGGCCGACCAGTTGCGTATCACTGTCGACCAGCTGTCCGCCAGCGTCGACGGCGCACGAGCCGATCCGGGCGCCGCCACGTTCGCCGCGGTCCGTGGCGCGATCACCGCGGTCGGTGACAGCGCCCGTGCCCTGCGCGACGCGATCGGCGGGACCTGCTGATGGAGGTCGAGGAAAGCCGCGCCACCGCCTGGGTCGGCCTCGTGCTCTTCGGCGGCATCGCCCTGGTCCTGCTCGGCACCGTGCACCTGTTCCTCGGATCGGTCGCCCTGGTCAACCCGGACGTGCTGGCCGGCACCCGCTCCGATCAGCTGCTGGGAATCTCGCTGACCGCGCTGGGCTGGCTGCACATGGCCTTCGGGGCGCTCGCCGTGATCACCGGCACCGCGCTGTTCCTCGGACAGCTCTGGGCTCGGATCGTGGCGGTCCAGCTCGCCCTGCTCATCGCCCTGGCCGACTTCCTGTTCCTGGCCGTGCACCCGGTCTGGTCGGGCGTCGGGCTGGTGCTGTCCGTCCTGGTGATGTGGGCGGTGGCCCGGCACGGCGCCGAGGTGGCGGACGCGCAGGGGAAGTGATCCTCCGCCGTCTCGACGACCTGCAACGGCGGCACGCCGCGCTGGGTTTCCCCTGGGCGGTGTTCCGCAAGTACCTCGATGATCAGGGCGTCCGCGAGGCCGCCCTGATCACCTACTACGGGTTCCTCAGTCTCTTCCCGACGGTGCTGCTCGGCGTCGCCATCGTCACGCAGGTGCTGTCCCGCCGGCCCGCGCTGCGGCAGGAGTTGATCGCCGCGATCGTGCCGCCGATGCTGCAGCCTGGGGTCGAATCCGGGATTTCCGAAATATCATCGTCTAACGTCGCTCTGATCGCCGGCGTGATCGGACTCGTCTTCTCCGGCACCGGGGTGGTCTCCTCGGCGTACGAGACACTCAACCATCTCGCCGGTGTCCCGTTCCGGGAGCGCGGGGTGATCTCCCGATACCTGCGGGTCGTCGCCGGCTTGGCCGTCATCCTGACCGGATCGGTCGCCGTCGGCCTGCTCACCGTCGCGGTCGCCGCGGTGCCGATGCTGCCGTGGCTTTCCCGTGCCGGCGCCCTGCTCGGGTCCTGCCTGGTCGCCTTCGGCGTGCTGCTGCTCGTCGCACGGCTGCTGCTGGTCCGCCGGGCGCCGTTGAACGGGCTCGTGCCGGCCGCCGCGATCGGGGCGGTGGCGGTCACCGCCCTGCTCAACCTGGGCGCCACAGTGCTGCCCGAACTCGTCCGGCGGGCCGGCCGGGTCTACGGCGCGTTCGCCACCGTGGCCGGCGTGTTCACCCTGCTCTATCTGCTCAGCAACGTGCTCGTGCTGGCCGCCGAGATCGCCGTGGTCCGGCATGCCCGGCTGTGGCCCCGCGCGCTGGACCCCGCTCGCCCGGCGCCCGCCGACCTGCGGGCCATGGAGTTGCTGGCCCGCGAGCAGGAGCGGACGCCGGGCGATCAGATGATCTACGCAAGGCGCGGCTCCTCAGACTGAGAACCGGAAGGCTGCGAACCGGAAGACTCCGAACCGGAAGACTGCGAACCGGTCGGTTGAGAAGCGGTCGGTTGAGAAGCGGTCGGCTCAGGGGTCTCCGGCTGCGCGCCCTCCGGTCGCGCCGGGACGTCTCGCGGCAGGAAGTACGCCGCCACCAGCCCGATCACCCCGGCGCCGGCCACCGCGACCATCGCCCAGACGTACGCCCGCCCCGGTGCCGCCCCGGACACCCCGGCGACCAGGATCGTGCCGGTGAGCGCCGCACCCAGCGACGATCCGAGGTTGGAGACGCTGCGCGACAGCCCGGAGATCTCACCCTGCAGGTCCTCCCGGAAGGCGGATTGCACGATGTTCACCGACGGGGTCAGCATGGCGCCCAGGCCGAGACCGATCACGAAGAGTCCGGGCAGCATCCCCCACACCCGGGCCGCGGTGCCGCCGGCCACCAGCAGCAGAGCGATGCCGGCGATGGTGATCAGGAAGCCGCCCATGACCAGTGTCCGCTGCGGCCGCCGCTGGGCCATCCGCTCGGCGCTCAGTGACGAGAGCAGCACACCGACAGTGGTCGCCGTGAACACCGCGCCGGTCTCGATCGCGTTGAAGCCCTTGACCACCTGCAGGTAGGTGGACACCACGAAGGACGTGCCCATCACCATGAGCCACTGGGTGTTCTGGGTGATCAGGCCGAGGTTGGAGGTCCGGTTCCGGAACAGTTCCAGGGAGAGCAGTGGCTCACGGCCGGCTCGTTCCTTGGCGCGTACCGAGACGAAGAACCAGGTCAGCACGAGCGCGCCGGCCACCAGCAGGCCCAGCATCGCGAGCACGTTGTCGTCGGCCAGCAGGATGCCGTTGACGATCAGGATCAGCCCGAGCGCGGAGAGCACGGCGCCGCCGACGTCGAACGGCATGGACCGGTCGGCGGGCAGCGGGTCCCGCACGGCACGGCGGCTGAGCAGCACGATCACCAGGCAGATGAGGCTCTGCAGGATGAACGCGGCCCGCCAGTCGATCGCCGATGCGACGAACCCACCGATCAGCGGGCCGGCCACGGCGCCCACCCCGCCCATCGCGCTGATCAGGCCGAAGGCGCGGGCCCGCGCGGCGACGCCGGTGAAGAGCAGCGTGGTGAGGATGTAGACCGGTGGGATCAGCAGCGCGGTGCCGACCCCTTCGAGGACCGAGTACCCGATGATCAGCATGGGCAGCCCCTGCGCGAACGAGCTGATCAAGGCGCCCGAACCGAACAGAATCAGCCCGGCGACCAGGCACCACTTGCGGCCGAGCAGGTCGGTCAGCTTCCCGCCGGGAATCATCAGCGCGGCCATCACCAGCAGGAAGAGGGTGATGGCGAGCTGCACGCCCTGGACCGTGGTGCCCAGATCCTTGCTGATGTCGGTGATCATCACATTCATGTTCGAGCCGGCGAAGCTGCAGATGAACTGCGCCAGCGCGAACGCGATGAGCGCCTGCCGTAGATGTGCCGGGAACCTTGCCATCTCGCCTCCAAAGATCAGCGTCGGTCCCGGCTCCAGCGGGGGCCGACCTCGAGCCATTCGCGCTGCCAGACCCGCGACCGGTGACGGTCGAGCAGGACCAGGCCGATCCGCCGCAGCCCGGCGAGCGCCGCCAGAAGGCAGAGGATCGTCGCCACGCCGGCCATCACTGCCTGCGCGACCGGGTCCCGGTCGACCGGAGGTCCCCGTAGCTGTCCCCGGTCGTCCACCCAGACCGAGATCGTGTCGCCGAGCCGGGCCGCCGCCCCGACCGGCACGAGTCCGCTGTGCGGCCCACCGTCCGGCCCGGTCCAGCGTGCCTGGGCGGCGCGCGGGGCAGCGGTGGCCGGCCCGCTCGCGCCGAGCGGCGCCGGCTCGCTGATGATCTCGGCCGGTACCGAGAAGATGTGGGTCCGTTCCCACTCCTCGGCGCGGACGTCGGAGAAGTAGCTGGACCGGCCGGACCACCAGCCGAGCGCCGGCGCACCGGCAAGGAAGACCATCACCAGCGTGAAGACCATCAGGCTTTCGATCCGGTCCGAACGCCGGCGCAGCGGATTCCCCATGGCGATGAGCATCGCCAGCCGATCGTGCGCCGTCCCCATTCGCAGCGGGTGATTCATCCCCGCCGGACGAGGCCTTCCGTCCTCGCTCAGGCGAGTCTCGACGTGACGAGGGGAGCTCCATGGCCGGCACCAATCCACTTCGGGTCCGCATCGCCCGGGAGAACGAGGAGGCGACCGCGGCCGGGATCTACGGGCTGATCGTCGGCGCCGCGGTCCTGGTCGCCTCACATCCGGAGACAGCCGCCGCGGCCGTGGTGGCGGAGGTGGTCACACTCACCATTTACTGGGCGGCGGAACGGTACTCCCGGATCGTCGCCGAACGCATCCACGAAGGCCACCGCCCGACCTGGCACACGGTCCGCAGACAGCTCACCACCGGATGGGAGATCGTCACCGCGTCGGCCCTGCCGCTGCTGGTCCTGGTGGTCGCCCGGCTGGTCGGCACGCAACTGGTCACCGCGGAGATCCTGTCGCTGATCTGCACCACGATCCTGCTCTGCGTGGGTGGCTGGCTGATGGGCGCGGCCGGCCGCCTCACCACCTGGGAACGACTGCTCTCCACCACGGTGGCCGGCATGTTCGGCATCTCGTTGATCGCCCTGAAAACCCTGCTGCATTAGATCCTCGGGACGGTCACGATGCGACCGGTCACCCAGCGATCGTCGCGCAGGTACCGCTCGCGTACCACGACCTCGCTCTCGTGCGCGCTGATCAGGCTCCATGAGCAGCCGATGTCATGCCGGGTCCGCCGGCTGACCGAGGTGCCCGCCACGACGAAGACCGGTCCGCCGGGCCGGAAGGCGCGCACCTCCGGCACGTGCGTGTGCCCGGCCAGCACCAGGTCGACGCGAGCCGCGCGGATGGCGTCGAGCAGCCTGTCCCGGCCGAGGATCCGGGCGGTCCCGATGGCGAGCGGCGGGTGGTGCAGCGCCAGCAGCCGCAGATCGCCGGCGGGCGCGCCGCCCAGCACCCGGACCACCATCGCGGCCTGGCGGGCGCTCACCCGCCCGTTCTTCCACCGCCACCGCGGCATCGATTGCAAACCCAGAGCGGTGAGGCCCAAGACCTGGCGGTCCGGGTCCAGGTCCGTGTCCATCCATCTCCGATAGCGACGGTACGGTCGAAGCACACGTCTCCAGCTCACCAGTGGCAGGTCATGGTTCCCGGTGACGGTGAGCAGGGGGCCGGGCAGGGCGTCGAGCAGTTCCCGGACGCGACGGAACTCGCCGGTCCGGGCGCGCATGGTGCTGTCCCCGGTGACGACGGTGAGTGCCGGCCGGGCCCGGGCGACGTCGTCCACGATGCTCTCCACCGCGCGCGGGTCGTCAGCGCCCAGATGCAGGTCGGAGAGGTGCGCGACGACGACGCTCAAGGCACCGCCGGCTCGAAGTGGCCGAGCTCGTCCGCGCCCTTCTGGATCACGCCGTAACTGGCCTCGGGCACCGGCTGCCAGGCGCCCGCCAGCTCACCGAGAGGCTCCGAGACGACCAGCCGGGTCTCGTCGGAGAGCCGGGCCAGCTGCTTGTTCTCCGGGTAGAGCGTCTGCAGGGCGGTGGTCGCGGTGCTGTAGAACAGCGACCGGCTGTGCCCTTCCGACGAGTAGCGGTAGCACCAGATGCTGTCGCCGTCGGTGGTCGCCACGGTCATCTGCAGCGGGTTCGGGACCCCGTGGGCACGGCCGACCGACTCGACCAGGCCGGCCATCCGTTCCACCGCGGCGACCGGCCGGTCCCGCAGCCCGAACGTCAGCGCCAGGTAGAACATCACCTCGGAGTCGGTGGATCCGGTCATCGCCGGGTACAGCTCCGGCGCGACCGCGAGGACCAGGTCCCGCTTGAGCCGGGCGAAGTCGTGGATGGCGCCGTTGTGCTGCCAGAGCCAGTTCTCGTAGCGGAACGGGTGGCAGTTGGTCTGCTGCACCGCGGTGCCGGTGCTGGCCCGGATGTGCGCCAGGAAGAGCGGCGAGACCGTCGATCGGGCGATCTCCCGCAGGTTCGTGTCGCTCCACGCCGGGCCGGTGCCGCGCAGGAGCGCGGGCTGGGACTGCTCGTCGACCGGGTACCAGCCGATCCCGAAGCCGTCGCCGTTCGTGGTCTCCACCCCGAGCTTCGAGTGCATGCTCTGGTCGATCAGCGAATGGTTCGGCTTGTAGAGCAGTTCCTCGAGCCTGATGGGCGTACCGGAATAGGCAAGCCAGCGGCACATGACGGGTTCCTCTCAGCGCGGGGTTTCATCGTGGTGGCCGACCCGCGCCACCGGGCTCACCCCCGGCGGATGAGTGCCGGCCAGCCAGCCTCGGAGCAGCCGGTGGACCGCGTCGGCGCCGACCAGCTCGGCCGGCGTACGCCAGGACCGCGGGTGGATCAGGACCGGCCGGTTCTGCCAGCCGCCCAGTCCGCCGTGGCAGCCGATCAGGTCCTCGAACGCGGCGACCTCCTGTGCGGCCGGATCCCAGCAGCTGTTGATCACCAGGTCGCCGGTGTTCGCGAGGCCGTCGTGGCGGCGCAGGTCGTCGGCGGCGCGCGGGCCGAACCCGAGCAGCGGGTCGAGCCCGTCGACGTGGTCGTCGCGCAGCCGGCGCCGGCCGGCCGGGCCCAGCACGACAGGGCCGTGCTCGTCGGAACGGACCATCACCCAGCCGACGCCGGGGTGGCCGGTGAGCCCGGGAAGCAGGGCCGGGTGCCGTTCCTCGATCACTTCGAGGCTCACCCGGCCGGGCAGGCGGGCCAGGTAGACGAGCGACAGGTTGCCGGAGGACGCCACGACGATCTCCGGGACGTCCGGGGGGACTGCTTCGCGCGTACCCGAGTGGTCTGGTGGGGAGAGACTGGCGCGCAGAGCGCGCGCACGTCCTTCCTGCTCGTCCTCGCGGGTCGCCACCACGTCGCCGGCGGCGGTGAGCCGGCCGATCAGCTCCTCCAGACGCAGGCCGAACCGCTGTTCGAAGGTGGCGCCCTGGCTCTGGCCGTGATCGGAGAGGACCACGAAGTGGTACGGCCGGGGCGCGGCCGCCGCGACCTGTTCGAGAGTGGCGAGGACGCCGTCGATGCCTTCCAGCGCGGCCAGCGACTCCGGCCGGGCCGGTCCGGCGTGGTGGGCGATCTCGTCGTAGTCCACGAAGTCACAGAAGATGGAGGGCGCGCCGCGCATCATCTGCTCGGCGAGGATCGCCAGGTTCAGGTGGCGCAACAGCACGTTGGTGGCGCCCCGCAACAGCACGTAGGAACCCCGGCGGCGCATCCGCGGCTGCACGTCGCGCAGCCGCTGGCGGCGGGCCTGGTACAGCTCCTTGACGATCTCGCCGACGGTCAGGATCAGCGAGCGGGTCAGCCCGAACGGATCGATCAGGTACGCGCTGACGTACCGGGACGGCGCGTTCGACCCGGCGGTGCTCATGGTCAGCAGCGAGAGGGCCGCGTCGCCGGAGAAGACGTTGCTGACACTGACGCCGCCACCGGCGAGCAGCCCACGGCCGTCCGAGCTGCGGGATTCGACGAGCGCGCTGTCCTTGGGGCGGTTCGTCACGACGAGGCGGGCGGTCGTCTTCTCGTACCATCGGAAAGCCGGAACCTGATCGCTCGCGCCGTGCAGAAGTCCTGCCTGGCTGGCCGGCGTCGTCGGCGGCAGCTGGGCGTGCCACTCCATGAGCGAGTGGCTCCCGGAGCGCAACCAGCGGCCGAGCGTGGGCAGGTTGCCGGCGTCGACGGCCCAGCGGGCCAGGGGCGCGGACAGGCCATCGATCTGGATCATGATGACGCCCGGCGTCTCGCTGCGTGCGACGTCGCGGCGGAAGCGCCTGTTGACCCGCAGCAGGTGCTGGGTGACCGAGCCGGCCTGCCCGGCGGTGACCACCCAGAGGCCGGCGCTGGTCAGGATCGCTCCGAGCCAGGACGCGCCGAACGCCGTCCAGAAACCGTCCACGTGCACGCCGGGCACCAGCCACAACGCGGCGTAGACCAGGCAGGCCTGCACGATCAGCCAGCCGGCCACCACCCCGGCCCAGCCGATCCTGGCGAAGACGCTGACCAGGGCCGGGCGCAGCACCGCGCCGAGCAGGCCGAGCAGGACCGCCGCGGCGAGCACCGCCCATCCGCTGTCCGCGCTGATGCCGGGCATCACCCCGATCGTGACGCCGAGCGCCGCGGCCCCGAGGCAGACGGTGGTCAGGGTGGCGGCGACAGGCATGCGATCAGTTTCGGGTCCGGGATCCGGCGTCACCCCATCCGTGCCGGATGAGGCTCAGCCCGGACCGGTCGCCGACCATGACGATGTGACCGAGCCGGACCGCACTTTCACGCCCGGGAGCGTGCTCGCCGCGATTCCGCGGCGGCTGCGTCCCGGCGCGGCCCTGATCCTCGGGAACCGGGCCGGCACGGTGCTGCTGCACACCGCGAGCGAGCTGTTCCGGGTGCAGATCTTCGACCGCGCGATGACCCTCGCGGCACAGGCCTTCACCTCGATCTTCCCACTCCTGATCATGATGAGCGCGATCGTCGGGAACCGGGCGCGCGACGAGCTGGACGAGGTGCTGCAGGTTCCGGACAGCAGCGCCCGGCTGATCGACGAGGCGCTCAGCGGCAGCCGTAGCAACGCGTTCGGCGTGATCGGCAGCCTCATCGTGATCATCTCGGCGACCGGCCTGGCCCGGGCGCTGACCCGCTCGTACCGGGCCATCTGGCCGGAGCGCGGGCGCCGGGCCGGGCCGGTCGCGACCGCCTGGCAGGTCGGCGCGGTCCTGCTGCTGGTGGCCTTCGTCCTCGGCGCCCGGCTGCTGGGCTGGCTCGGCGGCATGCTTCCCGCGCCGCACGTCTCCGGAGTGGTCCTGACCCTGGTGGCCGACGTGTCGCTGGCCGTCCTGCTGCCCCGCGTCCTGCTCGGTCCTGGGCTGCACCGGGCCCGGTTGCTGCTCTCCGCGGCGATCTTCGGGATTGCGATGATCGGCGTCCGTGAGGTGGGCACGGTCTACCTGCCCCGGGCGCTGCAGTCCAGCGCCGACCGGTACGGGACGATCGGGCTGGCCTTCACCTACATCGGCTGGCTCTACGTGCTCTCGTTCTGCCTGCTGCTCTGCGCGGTGGCCGGCGGTGTGCTGGCCGGCCGCGCGGAGGATCGGGCCAATTCAGAGCAGGCCGATTCAGAGCGGGCCAAATCAGAGCAGGCCTAGCTGCCGGGACAGGACGACGGCCTCGCGGCGCCGCCCGGCGCCGAGCTTCCGGTAGATCGAGCGCATGTGCGCCTTCACCGTGTTCACCGAGATACCCAGGTTCTCGGCGATCTCCCCGGCGGTCAGGACCGTCGGCAGGTACTGCAGGACCTCCAGTTCCCGCTCGCTCAGCGGCCCGGCGGCCGGCGTACCGCCGATCATCGGGATCTCGCCGGTGATCTCCGCGAGCACGGTGTCCCGGCCCGGGCCCCGCGCTTCGCTCAGCCACTGTTGCCGCTCGGCCAGGACCATCATGCGGGGTGCGTCGAACCGGTGGAACGGTTGCCGCAGCAGCTCCGGCTCCGCGTCGGCCAGGGCCCGCGACAGCGCCTCGCCGGCCCGTCCGCCGTGCCCTCTCGCGTCAGCGGCGAGCGCCGTGACGATCCAGGCCGAGACCGCCGCGACCCGGTCGGCGCCCTCACGGACCCGGGCCAGCAGCCGTTCGGCGCCGGTCTCGTCACCGGCGAGCAGGTACGCCCTGGCCAGGCAGACCTGCTCGGCCGGGAGCAGCGCGGGGATGGCCGGGCGATGTGCGTACCGGGCCACGACCGCGGCGTGGTCACCGAGGGCCAGACCGGCCTCGGCCGCTCCGAGAGCCAGCAGCCGGTCCAGCAGCGGAGCCACGAAATATGGTCCGGCCTCGGCACGGGCCCGGTGCAGCACCGCGCGGGCGGCGAGCGGCTCCCGGCGGTCCAGCTGCAGCCGTGCCCGGGCCAGCGCCACCACCACGGCCGTCGCGGCCTCCGGTTCGTCGCCGATCAAGTGCGACCCTTGGCGCAGTGAATCCTCCGCCTCGGCGTCGCGGCCTCGCTCGGCCTCGATCAGCGCCCGGGTGAGGTACGCGATCGCGGACCCCGGCCTGCTCCGCGCGTCGATCCGGCGAGCCAGATCGATGGCGGCTGTCGCGTGCTCACTCGCGGCGTTCAACGCGCCTTGCAGATAGGCCAGCAGGGACAGGTGCCCCAGCGCGTTGATCTCGACGATCGGAACCCCGGACGCCCGGGCAGCGGACGCGGCGGCCCAGAGGAAACGCTCGGCATGGTCCAGCCGGCCGGTCCAGAGCAGCCCGGCACCCTTGTGACAGAGCATCATGGCCCGGTACTGCAGGCGAGCCGGCACCTGGTCCCACCGCAGCGTGGTCAGGTCGTCGAGCAGCTGAGAGGCGACCGCGACCAGCCTCGGCATGTCGCCCCGCCAGCGGATCACCACGCCGCTCTCCAGGACGCTCAGGGCCAGATCGATCACCGCGCGGTACCGGGGGCCGCGGCCGGTGAGCAGAACGCGGGCCCGGGCGATGCGCTGCGGCATCGCGGCGATGTCACCGTCCGCGAAGGACCGGAGCGCCGCACAGAATGCCAGCTCGGCGTTCTGTGTGAGGTGGTCCGCCGGGATTCGCCGGAGAATCTGAAAGAACTCCTCCCGGTCCGCCGAGGCGAAGAGCTGCAGCCCTCGGTCGACCACGAGACGGGCGACGAGTCCCCAGTCACCGCCGGACGCGGCATGGGAGATCGCGGTGAGCCCGTTGCCGGTCGCGGCGTGCCACTGGGCGGCCAGCAGATGAGTCCGCGACGTCCGCTCCGGCTCGGCCACGGCGAGCTGATGCCGCATGACCGCACGGAACATGCCGTGATAGCGAAACCAGCGACCCTGCCCGATGCGTTCGACGAACAGGTTCGCCTGGGCCAGCCGCTCCAGGGTCCGGTGGCCGTACCGCTGGCCGGTGAGCGCCTCGGCGAGTTCCCCGCAGATCCGGTCCGGCACGCTGGTCCGCAGCAGGAATTCGCGGAGCCCCGTCGGCTGGGCCGCCAGCACCTCCCGGACCAGATAATCCTCGACCGCATCGGCGACACCGCCGGATCCGGCCGGCTCCTCCAGGCCCAGACGCAGCCCGGCGCCCCACCCCTCGGTGTTCCGGACCCGGCAGGCCACCTCTTCCATCGACGGGTGGTTTCCCCGCGCCGCCAGCAACTGTGCCGCCTCCTCGATCCGGAACGCGAGCGCCGGAGCGCCGATCTCGGTCAGCTCCCCCGCGGCACGGATCCGGTGCAGCGGAACACCCGGCTCGGTCCGGCTGATCAGCACGAAACGCAGCCGCTCGGGCAGGGTCTGCACGATCGCGGCCAGACCGTTCAGCGTTCTCGGATCCGTCACCACCTGCAGGTCGTCGAGGACGACGACGAAGGGCCGGCGAACCCCGTCGAGCAGGTACCGGCGGAGAGCCGGATCGTCGCCCGGCTCGGGCAACCCGTCCGCGCCGGCGAGGCGCAACGCCATGAACAGGTCCGGCCAGAACGCCGCCGGGTCGTTGTGCCGGTCCTCGCACGTGAGCCAGGCGACCGGCTCGGAGACGGAGCGGCTGCCGGCCCACGAAGCGGCCAGCGCGGTCTTGCCCCAGCCCGGCCCGGCACAGATCACCGTGACTGCCCGGCGTACGCCCGCGTCGAGCGCGCCGGTCAGACGTGGCCGCCATAACACGCCCTGCGGCGGCCGTGGTGGAACGGATCGGTCGGGCCTCGGTATGGAATGAACAATTCGTGCCAGTTCCGGCATGTAACCACCCCCACAGCGTGGCGCGGCCTCCGGCACTCCGTTTCGCGGACGGAAACGCCTGTTGCCCCACGCCTTGTTCGTGAACGCCGCCCTGGCCCGCGGGCTACACCTCGCGCCGGCCGGCCGCCGACACGCCTGCAACACGAAGCGTCACTGTCCACTGGGGATTCGCGCCGCGACTCCGATGGAGTGATCGTGAGGATTACGGAGGGTGAAGCACCTGCGAACCTATCCCCGCAACCGAAGCACAGAGGGTGCGCGAGCAGCAACCCCTCGTGTTGGCCCAATCATCGAACGTAGTGCTCAACATGCAAGTTGCACGTTTACGGAAGTGTCGGAAATACAACTTGGCGAACGACAGTGCAGATCGCCACGGCCCGTTTCTCATCCGGCCCGCATGAGGCGCCTCCGCGCCGGGCCCGCAGGTCAGATCAGGTTGAGTGAGCGGGCCCGGCGTACCGCCTCGTTGCGCCGGGACGCCGACAGCTTGCGCAGGATGCTCCGCACGTGCGTCTTCACCGTGTTGACCGAGACGTACAGCGAGGCGGCGATCTCCTCGGTCGGGAGCATGGCGGCCATCCCCTTCAGGACGTCCAGCTCTCGTTTGCTCAACGCCTCCACCACCACCGGCTCGGCCGCCACCACCGCGGCGGCGCCGGTGTGCGCGGCTCCCGGCACCGCGCCGATCATGCCGAGTTGCACCGCCAGCCGGTCGTCGTCGCGCATCAGCCGGCGCAGCTGACCCCAGGCCTGGTGCACCGGGCGCCGCTGGTTCTCGGCGGCGGCCACCCGCAGCGCGCGCCGCAACGCCTCCCGGGCGTCCGTCGCGTCCTCGTCCTGCGCCGCGAGCACGGCGAGCAGCAACCAGGCGTCGAGGGCGACCGGCGCCGGAACCCCAGCGGTATCCGCGACGGCGCGGGCCAGGCCGAACGCCGATTGCCTGTCGCCCTGGTTCATCACGAGGGCGGCCCGCACCACAGCGACGTCCGGAAGGGCCGGATCGGAGCAGCGCTCCAGCACCACCGCGGCGGATTCCACCCGGCCGCCCGCGATCAGCAGCCGCGCCTGGCCGAGCAGCACCTCACGGGCGAGCCACGCCGGCGCGGCCATGCCGGCGCCGGACTGCTCGGCGGCCCGCAACGTGTTCACCGCGCCGCGCAGCTCACCACGAGTGTGCAGGCGGCGGGCCCGCACGACGGCGTACCCGAACATCGCGGGCGCGCCGGCCTCCGGGCCGCACAGCGGCTGCGCCACCCGCAGGTGCCGGTCGGCCGCCTCGATGTCGTATCGCTCCAGGGCGACCCAGGCCAGAGCCACCTCGGCGATGCCCGGCCGCTCGCCACGACCCAGCCCGGCGTCGGCGGCGAGTTCCAGGGCCTGCCGCGCGGCGTGCTCCGCCCGGCCCAGCCGGCCCCGGTACGCCTCGACCAGCGCCAGCTGTCCGAGACAGTCGATCCGGATCGACTCGCATCCGGGCACGATCGTCGCGGCCGCGTCGGCCAGCACGTCGACCGCCGCTTCGACGGCGCCGGCGTTGTTCAGCGCGGTGCCCTCCGCCGCTCGCAGAAGGACGCGCAGCTCGGGGTGCCGGGCCAGCCGCTCGGGTGGCGCCACGGCGAGGAATGTCTCGGCGACCGAGACCAGCTCACCCACCCGTTCCGATTCCGGGCCGCCGGCCAGGAGCAGGATCTGCACGAGGAAGCCGGTCAGGGTGAGCCCGTCGCCACAGGTGCTGCCGTCCACGGCAAGCAACTTGCCGGCGTACGCGAGAAGCTCGGCCGCGCGGTCCGGACGCCCGTCGCCGTAGGCGATCGCGGCCTGGACCATCACCGCTTCCGGCAGCTCCACGTGCTCCGGCATGGCGGTGAAGAATCCGCCCAGCCGGCCCGCGCTGCCTTCGCTCACGAGCTTGCCCACCGCGTAGTCCTCGACCACCATGGCCGCCGCCGACCCCCAGTCGCCGGCCTGCGCGGCGTGACCGACCGCCTCCGCGAGCCGCCCCTGCTCGGAGAGCCAGGCCGCGGCCCGGGTGTGCAGCAGCGGCACGTCGTCCGGCTCCGACCAGACCAGCTGCGCACGCAGCAGCTCGGCGAAGAGCCGGTGGTACCGGTACAGGTCGGAGCCCTCACCGACCGGTTGGATGAACGCGTTCTCCCTGGTCAGGGTGGAGAGCAGGCGGCTCGCGTCGGAACGGTCGGTGACCGCTGCGGCGAGCGCCGGAGTGAAGGTGTCCAGCACGCTGGTCTCCAGCAGGAAACGCCGCACCTCCGGCGTCTGCAGGCGCAGCACCTCGCCGACGAAGTACTCGGCGATCGTGGACTCGCCTCCCGAGATCGTGTCCACCATCCGTTTCGCGTCCGGGCTGCCCTGCAGCACACAGGCGCAGAGCCGGATGCCGGCGGCCCAGCCCTCGGTGTGCTCGAGCAGCAGGGTGAGCTCCGGCACGCCGAGATCGACACCGTGCAACTCCATCAGCTCGGCGGCCTCGGTGGCGCTGAACGCCAGGTCGGCCGTGCGTAGCTCGCGGAGCTGCCCGGCGAGGCGGTACCGGTAGATCGGCAGCGGTGGATCCCATCGCCCGGTCAGCACCACCCTCAGCCGGCGCACATGACTGATCAGGAAATCCAGCTCGACCGCCCAGTCGCGACCGGCCAGCTGCGAGGTCCCGTCGAGGACCAGGACGACCGGGGTGGGCTGCTCGTCGATCGCGGCGGCAAGCCGGCCCAGGGCGACGCGGCCGGCCACACCGCCGGGCGACGCGGGAACGGCCACGCCGGCACGGCGAAGGCCCTCCATGATGTACGGCCAGAAGGCCGAGGGCTGCTCGTCGCCGGGCTCACAGGTGATCCAGGCGATCGGCCAGTCCACCACCCCGCTGCGCGCCCAGGATGCCAGTAGCTGCGTCTTGCCGCTGCCGGCCAGTCCGGTGACCAGGGTGACCGAGCTTTGGACGCCCTCGGTCACCCTGTCCAGCAGGCCGGGCCGGGCCACCATGAACGGCGGCGCCGCCGGGACCATGAACTTGGAGTCGAGTAACGAGCTGTCCACGTCGAAACCAGATGCTCCGGGCAGATCCGCGATCAATTCCATAACCACGTGTTGTCCTTCCGAAGGCCGACCCCGTGCGATCTCCTCGTACAGACTCGTCGCGGTGACTCACCCGCGCATCGTCCGGATCGGATAGTCGTGACCCTCGGTGTGGCAGCCGTTACTCCACGGTCAGGACGTGCGCTCCCCACGGTGGCAGGTCCACGAAGAGACCGTTCGCGACGAGATCGTCACCGTCGCGTTCAAAAACCCGGCCGTCGAGCAGGTTGGTCAGCCGCCAGGCCCGTCCGGCGAGTGCCGGCCAGGGCAGCCGGACGTTGCCCTGCGAATCGTGCGCCGCGAAGTTGATCACGATCACCTGCCGGGGCGCGTCGTCGTCGTACCAGGCCCAGGCCAGCACGTCACGGTGTGACGCGTTGTCCGGCCAGCCGTCGCAGCCGAGCAACCGCCAATCGCCCCGCCGCAGCGGTGCGGTCAGCGCGAGCAGCCGGTGGTAGAACTCCCGCAGACCCAGGTCGGCCGGCTCGTCGCGGTACCGGTTCAGGAAGACCGGAAGGTGCGCCCGGCGTCCCTCGAACTGGCCGTCGTGCCAGAGGATCGCGCCGGGCAGCGTCGCCACCGCGATCGCCGCGGCGCGGTCCCGGCCGCCCGGCATCGTGGTGGCGGCCCGTGGCTCGTCGTGGTTCTCCAGGAAGCGGATCAGCCGGTCCTGGTAATCGCGGCCGGCGGCGAGGTGGGTGCGGACCGCGTCGGCGTTCTCGTGCACGAGCCGGTCGTAGAGCCGCTTGTCGTAACAGAAGTCGAAGCCCTGCTGCTGGAGCGTCCACTCCATGTCCCAGTACGCCTCGGCGATCAGCACCAGGTCCGGGTTGACCGCCCGGACCGTCGCGAAGATCGACGGCCAGAACTCCTCGCTGGGTGCCGGGCCGGCGTACCTGCCCCAGGTGCGGGCGAAGATCTCGTTGGTGAGCAGCATGGCCATGTCGCAGCGCACCCCGTCGCACTGCTCGCCGATGTCGATCAGCACCGCCGCGGTCGCCTCCCGCAGGCCGGGCGCGAACGCGTTCAGCTGGGCCACGTCCGGCCAGGCCGGGAAGAGCGGATCCCGGCCGTGCGCCAGCACCCGCCCACCGGTGGTGAACCAGCTCGCCGGATCGGCGGCGAGGTCCTCCGGGGTGCCCTCGATGTACCACTCCGGGTGCTCCACGGTCCCCGGGTGATCCGGCGCGGTGTGGTTCGGCACGTAGTCGAGCACCAGGCGCAGACCCCGCGAGTTCAGCTCGGCGCGCGCTTTCGCCAGCCCGTCCCGGCCGCCGAGCCGGTCGTCGACGGCGTACCGGCGCACACAGTACGGCGAACCGGTCACGTCGTCCGGGGTGAAGTCCGGCAGCGCCTCCCGGAAGGCCCGTTGCAGGTTCTCGTCCGCGTGGGCCAGGGCCAGGCCGGCCGGGCTGCGCTCCCAGACGCCCATCAGCCAGACCGCGTCCAGCCCGTCGGCCGCTACCTCGTCCCAGATCTCGCCCGGCACCTCGGCCAGGGTGACCGTGCGGCCCAGCCGGCGGCTCAGACCCTCCAGCCACGGCCACGTGTCGATCTCGTAGATCGCCAGCGCAGAAGGCCACCCGCTCATGTCGACTCCTCCGTGTCCACCACGGGAAGCTGGTGCAGCATCCCGGCCATCCCCTGTTCCAGCAGGTCCGTCCCGGCCAGCCCGGCGAAGACGTTGGGGAAGAGCGCGACCAGCCCGGTCCAGCCGGTCTGGTGGGCCGCGCCGAGACCCGCGCCGTTGTCGCCGTGGAAGTACTCCGAGAAAAGGATCAAATCCCGCCAGTGCTCCGAGGCGAAGACCTTCTGGCCACCGTAACAGGGCCGATCGCCGTCGGCGCCGGGCAGGAATATCCGGGTCTGCCGCTCGGAGAGTTCCCGGGCCACCTCGAACAGGTTCTTCTCGTCGCCGGAGCCGGTCGGGCACTCGATCGTGAAGTCGTCGCCGTACGCGAGATAGAGGTTGAGCAGTGCCCGGATCATCAGGATGTTGGCCGGGAACCAGATCGGCCCGCGCCAGTTGGAGTTGCCGCCGAACATCGCGCTGTCCGACTCGGCCGGCTGGTACCCGACCCCGTACGTCTGATCGCCCACCCGGAACTCGAACGGGTGCTCGGCGTGGTGCCGGGAGAGCGAGCGGATCCCGTACGGGCTGAGGAACTCGTTCTCGTCGAGCATCCGGGTCAGGATCCGGCGCAGGCGGCTCTCGTCGAAGAGCGCCAGCAGATGTTCACCGCGCTGCCCCTGAACCCGGCCCGGCATCAGCACCGAACTCACGCTCGGATGGCGGTCGATGAAGTCCCGCATGCCGTCGAGCAGCTGCGGGTGCCGCGCGGTCAGCGCCGGGTCGTACACGGTGGCGGCGGCGAGTGGCAGCAGGCCGACCAGCGAGCGCACCCGCAACCGCTGCGCGCTGCCGCCGGGCAGCCGGAGCAGGTCGTAGAAGAAACCGTCCTCCTCGTCCCACATGGTCGCGCTGCCGGTCTCGTGGTTCACCGCCACCGCGATCCAGGCGAAGTGCTCGAAGTACGCCTGTGCCTGCTCGGCGTAGACCGGGTCGGTCTCGGACAGCTCCAGTGCGATCTTCAGCATGCTCTGGCAATACAGCGCCATCCACGCGGTGCCGTCCGCCTGGTCCAGGTATCCGCCGGTGGGCAGCGGCGCGCTCCGGTCGAAGACGCCGATGTTGTCCAGCCCCAGGAAGCCGCCCTGGAAGACGTTGTTGCCGTCGTGGTCCTTGCGATTCACCCACCAGGTGAAGTTCTTCGCCAGTTTGTGGAAGACCGACTCCAGCCAGGCGTGGTCGCCGACGCCGTTGCGGGCCTTGTCCAGGTCGTAGACCAGGCCGGTGGCCCACGCGTGCACCGGCGGGTTCACGTCGCTGAAGTTCCATTCGTACGCCGGGATCTGCCCGCTCGGGTGCAGGTAACGGCGGCTCAGCAGCAGGTCCAGCTGCTTCTTGGCGAAACCGAGGTCGACCAGGCTCAGAGCGATCGTGTGGAAGGCCAGGTCCCAGGCCGCGAACCAGGGGTACTCCCACTTGTCCGGCATCGAGATCACGTCGTGGCAGATCATGTGGAACCAGTCGCCGTTGCGCAGGTCGCGGGCCTGCAACGGGTCCCGGCCGTGCTCGGTGAGCCAGCGTTCCACGTCGTAACCGAAGTACTGCTTGCTCCAGAGCATCCCGGCCATCGCCTGGCGGGCCACCTGGCGCTCGTCGTCGGTCAGTGCTGGGGCGAAGCACTCGGCGTAGAACTCGTCGGCCTCGGCGATCCGCCGGTCGATCACCTGATCAACCGCGGATGCCGGCACATCACCCACGGTCTCGCCGAAACGCAGCCGGATGACCGAGGATCCGCCGGCCGGCACGTCCAGAGCGACGTCGAAAGCGGCCTTGGTGCCGGTCTCCGCCGGGTTCACCGCTTCCTTCTCCCCGCTGATCACGTACCGATGGAAAGCGTCCTTGCGATAGGGGCCGTCGGTCTCGTTCTCGGTGAAGAGCACCGGGTGGTCGCCCACGACGGAGAGGAAACGGGTTCCGGTCCGCTCGTGCACGGCCTCGACCGCCGACCGGCCGGGCACCGAGCGCAGCTCCGGCCGTGCTCCCCCGGAGGTCCCCCATGACCAGGTGTTGCGGAACCAGATCGACGGCAGGACCCGCAGTGAGGCGTCGGCCGGCCCGCGATTGTGCACGGTGATCCGGGCCAGGATGTCCTCCGGGCCGTCCTTCGCGTACTCCACCACCACGTCGAAGTAGCGGTCGTCGGCGAAGATCCCGGTGTCCATCAGTTCGTACTCGAAGCCGTCGCGTCCCCGCCCGCCGTTCGTCGCGACCAGGTCGTTGTAGGGGAACTCGCGCTGCGGATACTTGTAGACCATCTTCTGGTACGAGTGAGTGGGCGTCGCGTCGACGTAGAACCAGTACTCCTTGACGTCCTCGCCGTGGTTGCCCTCGCTGTTGGTCAGCCCGAAGTACCGCTCCTTGAGGATCGGGTCGCGGCCGTTCCACAGGGCGAGCCCCAGGCAGACCGACTGTTCCTCGTCGCAGAACCCGGCGATGCCGTCCTCACCCCATCGGTACGCCCGGGAGCGGGACTGGTCGTGAGTCAGATGGTTCCAGGCGTCCTGGTCCTGGCTGTAGTCCTCGCGGACGGTGCCCCATTGCCGCTCGCTGAGGTACGGACCCCAGCGTCGCCAGGGCGCAGTGCCTGTGTCGGCGTCGTGCAGGCGCCGATGCTCGGCGCCGGTATGAGAGGTGGCCATGCCGAGAAGAGTCGGCCCGTGGTCAGGCGGTGGGCTCCTCCGGGCGGGATGAAATCATGCGGAACGCCGCGACGGCGTCCTCGACGGTCGGGTAGAAGTGCTCCGGATCGATCGTGCGGGTCAGGCCGTACCTGTCGATCTTCTCCCGGACCGGGCTCTTCATCTCCGCGAAGACCAGCGAGATCCCGGCCGCGTTCAGCTCCTCGTCCAGATCCTCCAGCATGTCCGCGGCCGTGGTGTCGACATCGGTGATCGGCTCGGCGGCCACCAGGATCCATTCCGGGGCGGGGTCGGTGTGTGCCAGATGCCGGACCTCCTCACGGAAGGTCCGGGCGTTCGCGAAGATCAGCGGCGCGTCGAAGCGGAACATCATCAGGCCCGGGATCTGGACGGCGTCCGGGAACTCGCGCAGGTCGTGGTAACCGTCCACACCGCCGGCCCGGCCCAGCACCGCCCGGTACGGCCACCACAGCCGCCGAAAGACGTTGAGCACCGACAGCACGACCGCGACCAGGATGCCGGGCAGCACGCCGAGCAGCGCGACGCCGAGGAAGGCCGCCACCGCCAGGGCGAACTCGATGCGCCGCTGCCGCCACAGCCGGCGCAGCCCGGCCGGGTCGGCAAGCGACAGTGACGCCGCGATCACCACGGCGGCCAGCATCGGCTGCGGCAGGTCCTCGAGCAGGCCCGGCGCCAGCACGAGCATCAGCGTGATCGCTCCGGCGCCGACCACGCCGGTGAGCTGGCTGCGGGCACCCGCGGTGAACGCCACCGCCGTACGCGATCCGCTGGTGCTGACCGGGAAACCCTGGAAGAAGCCGGACGCGATGTTGGCCGCCCCGATGCCGATCATCTCCTGGTTGCCGCGGACCTCCTGGCCGCTGCGCTCGGCGAACGCCGACGCCGTGGAGATCGTGTCGGTCACCGAGACCAGGGTGATGCCGAGCGCGCCGGCGGCCAGCAGACCCAGGTCCGACCAGGACACCGACGGGATGTCGAACGGCGGGAAACCCTGCGGCAGCGGGCCGACCACGTCGACGCCGTTGTCGGTCAGGCCGAGCAACGTGACCGCGGCGATCCCGCCGAGGACCGCGACCAGGATGCCCGGCACCTTCGGCACCCAGCGCTGGAGCAGCAGGATGACGAGCAGGCCGCCGGCGCCGATCGCGAGGGAGGCGGGCACGGTCTCCCCGGCGGCGACCCCGTGGACGAACCCGGTGGCCTCCGCGATCAGCCCGTCACCGTCGGTCGAGAACCCGAACAGTTTCGGCAGTTGTCCGATCAGGATGGTCAGTGCCAGGCCGTTGACGTAACCGAGCTGCGTCGGGTGGGACAGCAGGTCGGCGATGAAGCCGAGCTTGGCCGCGCCGGCCACCGTCATGAACAGACCGACCAGCAGGCCGAGCATCGAGGCCAGCGCGACCGCCTTGGCCGGGTCGCCGTCCGAGGCGGCGATCGGCAGGATCACCGCGGCGATCATCGGGCCGAGCGAGGAGTCCGGGCCGAGGACCAGGACCCGGGACGGGCCGAAGACCGCGTACGCGAGCAGGCACAGGATCGACGTGTACAGCCCGGTGATCGCGGGCAGGCCGGCCAGTTCGGCGTACGCCATGCCCTGCGGCACCAGCAGCGTGGTCAGGACGATGCCGGCCAGCACGTCTTTCGGCAGCCAGGCCGGCCGGTACTCGCGTGCGGCCGTCAGACCCGGGATCCAGTCCGCCGCTGCCATCCGCACTCCTCAAGAAGATCCGTCCCCAGAAGATCTGGCCTCAGAAATTCGCGACGGACGCCGCCCGAAGTTTTCGGGCGGCGTCCGGACGTGATCGAACGTTACCGCTGCGCGCCTCCGTGCAGTGCTTCCTGCAGCTCGGCTTCGGTCTCCTTGGACAGCGAGGACTTGATCACGGTGCCGCCGAACTTGCTCAGCGCCTCCACCGCCTTGTCCGGTGTGACCGCCTCGACGATGAGGAACAGGGCGGACGTGCCGGGCTGGAGCTCCTCGCGGATCCGGCTCTGGAACTCCTTGCTGATGGCGTTCTTGGTGAGCTTGCCGGTCAGCGCGCCCAGTCCGGCGCCGATCGCCATGCCCAGCACCGGGATGAAGAAGAGCATCCCGAAGAGCAGCCCCCAGAACATCCCCCAGGTGGTGCCGCCGGCGACGGGATGGTGGTTCGTCGTGACGTGGTACTTGCCCTGAGCATCTCGGATGATCACGGCGATCGCATCCGGCTGGATGATCAGGTCCTTCGCCAGCCGATCGGCTTCCAGCGACGCCGCCGTCGCCGTGGTCTCGTCGGGATACCCGATGGCGACCAGAGTTGACATCAGTGTTCTCCTCTCGTGCTGTGCCGCCGCGGCGCGGCACGGCGTCTGCAACCCAGTGAGCCATGACGGCGATCGGCTCTCCTCATTCCGCACGGATGACTTCCCGCGGCGGCCGCACACCGGCCTCCGGCGCTCCGCGCCGTTCATCCCCGCCGGACGAGGCATGGGTACGCGATCCGCGCGACCGTCGGAAGCCCAGCGAACGGCACGAAGAAGGAGCAGGTCATGGCTGAGCATTTCGAGATCCGGGTACGCGGCTTTCTCGGCCCGCTGATGCGGATGGCACTGCGCGGGCTGCGGTTCCGCACGATGCCGGCCCACAGCACGATCCTTGGCCGGCTCTCCGACCGCGACCTGGAACGGCTGCTCACCAGCCTGGACGACTCCGGCGTCGAGGTGGTCTGCCTGAGCCGCGTCCGCTGAGGAGTTCATTCGCCACGGATGGCGTGTCCGGCAGCCGCCGCGGAAGACGATCGGAGCTCCAGCCGCAACACCTCTGACTAGGAGATGGAGCATGACGGACACAGAGTCCAAACGGTCGTACGAGGATCCGCCGTACACGCCGGCCGGGCGGCATCAGCCCTCCGGATGGGTGGGGATGGTGGTGTTCGCCGGCGTCATGCTGTTGATGCTCGGCGGGTTCCAGATCGTGGAGGGACTCGTCGCGCTCTTCCGTGACGACTTCTACGTGACCACCAACGCCGGCCTGGTCATCCCGATGGACTTCAGCGCCTGGGGGTGGACCCACCTGATCATCGGCGGGATCACGCTCGGCACCGGCTTCGGCATCCTGTACGGACAGATGTGGGCTCGTGTGGTCGGCATCGTCATCGCCGTGTTCAGCGCACTGGCGAACCTGGCGTTCCTGCCCGCGTACCCGATCTGGTCCACCATCGTGATCGCCCTCGACGTCCTGGTCATCTACGCGCTCACCGTGCACGGCCGTGAGGTCCGGTACTGACGCCCGCCCGGGCAGGACCCTCCTCACGCGGGAGGTCCTGCCCCGTGGCGTCATTGTCCTGCTCGGAGCCGCCTGCATGGTCGTGGTGGTGGCCGGGATGCGTGGCGTCGCCGACCTGATCGGCCCGGTCTTCCTCGCGCTGATGCTGACCGTCACGGTCAGCCCGATCACCGGCTGGCTGCGGGGGCACGGCGCACCGGTCTGGGCGGCGGTGACCGCCATGATCATCACGGTCAACCTGATCCTGATCGGCCTCGGCGCCGCTCTCGCCGTCTCGGTGGCGCAACTGATCGACATGATGCCGCAGTACGCCGCCCAGTTCGCCGAGCTGCGCGACAGCCTGGTGCAGAGCCTCGGCGGGCTGGGGATCAGCGCGGCGCAGCTGCAGGACGCGGTGGCCGGAGCCGACCCGAACACCGTGGTCAATTTGATCGAAGGCCTGCTCGGCGGTCTCGCCGGCACCCTGTCGAGCACGTTCTTCCTGCTCGCCTGCCTGCTCTTCATGTGCCTCGACGCCGTGTCGTTCCCGGAACGGCTCCGGACGACGAACACCGAGCGCCCACAGGTCGTCAGCGCGTTCCGGTCGTTCGCTCAGGGCACCCGGCGGTACCTGTGGGTGTCCACCGTCTTCGGCCTGATCGTGGCGGTCATCGACACGCTGGCGCTCTGGGCCCTGGACGTGCCGCTGCCGCTGCTCTGGGGGCTGCTCTCGTTCATCACCAACTACATCCCCAACATCGGCTTCGTGGTCGGTCTGGTCCCGCCGGCCCTGCTCGGTCTGCTGCAGGGTGGCCTCGAGCTGATGCTGGCCGTGATCGCGCTCTACTGCGTGATCAATTTCGTCATCCAGTCGGTGATCCAGCCGAAGATCGTCGGCGACGCGGTCGGGCTCTCCGCCACCGTCTCATTCCTCTCCCTGATCTTCTGGGCCTGGGTCCTGGGCGGGCTCGGCGCTCTGCTGGCGATCCCGCTGACCCTGCTGGCCAAGGGCCTGCTGATCGACATCGATCCGGCCACCCGCTGGGTGAACGTCCTGCTCTCCAGCGAGTCACCGCACCCGCCCGAACCTTTGAGGAGCACGTCATGACCACGTTCACGGTATGGAAGTTCGATGATCCGGGACGCGCCGAACAGATGTCCCGGATCCTGCACGACGCCGCCGCCGACGGCCTGGTGAAGATCGTCGATTACGCGGTGGTCACCTGGCCGAAAGGCGCCGAGAAGCCGGAGACCCGGCACGAGCACTCGAGCACGTACCGGCACGCGGGCTGGGGCGCGTTCTGGGGCATCGTGATCGGTGGCCTCTTTCTGGTGCCGATCGCCGGCGGGGTGCTCGGCGCGGGCATCGGCGCGCTGGACAAGACCCTGCAGGGCACCGGCATCGGCCGCGACGAGCTGGAACGCATCCGCTCGCAGATCACCGAGGGCACGTCCGCGCTCTTCGTGGTGACCCGGGACGGCAACCTGGACCGGCTCGGCGAACGTTTCCACGGCCTGCACAGCAAACTGATCGCGACAAACCTGACCGAAGGCGAGGAGGAGATCCTTCTCGAGACGTTCGGGGATCACACGCGATGACGCGTACTCTCGAAAATCGCCATCCGGAGGCGCGCGCGGCAGCAGGCCGCGCCGCGCGCGAGGCCGCGCCGCTCAAGACGCACGCCGCCTGGTCGGCGGCGGACGACAGGGTGGACCCGATCGCGCTGCTCACCGCCGAGGAGGAGGATCGCGTCCCGGAGCTGCTGCCGATCCGGCACGCCCGGATGGCGGCCTCGGCACTCGCTTTCCTGCGCGGCTCGGCCGGGGTGATGGCCGCCGACCTCGCCGCGGCGCCGCACTCCGGGCTGATCACCCAGCTGTGCGGTGACGCACACATGTTCAACTTCGGGGTGTACGCCTCACCCGAGCGCCGTCTCGTGTTCGACCTCAACGACTTCGACGAGACCGCGCCCGGCCCGTTCGAGTGGGACGTGAAACGCCTGGTGACGAGCATCGCGCTGGCCGGCCGGGCGAACGGGTTCCGGCGCCGGGACCGCGCCGGTGCGGTCCGTTTCGCCGCCCGGCGGTACCGGGAGGCGATGGCGGAGTTCGCGGCGATGCGCGAACTGGACCTCTGGTACGCACGCGCCGACGTCGAGGAGCTACGGACCCAGTTCGGCGACCAGCTCGGCAAGAGCCGGCTGGCCCGGCTCACCAAGGCCGGCGCCAAGGCGCGCACCCGGACCAGCCTGCAGGCCTATCGCAAACTGACCACCGTGATCGACGGCGAGCGCCGGATCGTCGCCGATCCCCCGCTGCTGGTCCCGGTGCAGGACCTGATTCCGGACCTGGCCCGCAAGCAGCTGGAGAGCCAGATCCGTGGTCTGCTCGACGGTTTCCGGGACAGCCTGGCCGAGGACCGGCGGCGGCTGTTCGACGCGTTCGAGTTCGTCGACCTGGCTCGCAAGGTGGTCGGCGTCGGCAGTGTCGGAACCCGGTGCTGGATCGTGCTGCTGACCGGCCGGGACGACGAGGATCCGCTGTTGCTCCAGGTGAAGGAGGCCGGCCGATCGGTCCTGTCGTCCTCGGGAGATGACGGCGTGCCTGAGGGGCGGCGGGTGGTCGAAGGACAGCGGCTCATGCAGGCGGCCAGCGACATTTTCCTCGGCTGGCACCGGATCTCCGGCTTCGACGGCAAGACCCGCGACTTCTACGTGCGCCAGCTGCGCGACTGGAAGGGTGGCGCGGTGGTCGAGGAAATGGACCCGACCGGCATGCGCGTCTACGGTGGGCTCTGCGCGTGGACCCTGGCCCGGGCACACGCCCGATGCGGCGACCGGATCGCGATCGCCGCCTATCTCGGTTCGAGCGACAAGTTCGACGAGGCGCTCGTCTCGTACGCCGAGCTCTACGCGGACCAGGCCGAACGCGACCACGCGGCGTTCGCCGAGGCGGTCGAGGAGGGCCGGCTGAGCAGCCAGCCGGGCATCTGAGACGCCGGGGCGTCATATCGACAATGTGGCTACACCCATTGCGGGTGTAGCCACATCCGTAGTGGGCGTGGCGCCGAACTCACACTGTCGCCGCCGGCGGTCCGGCGGACCCGTTCTGGCGGGCGGTCAGCGTCACGGCGACCTCGAACGCCGCCAGCAGGATCACGATCACCAGCAGACCGGTCCAGGACGACCAGATCAGCGCGGCCAGCACCGCCACCACCACGCCGCCGATCCGCACCGGGTCGAGGTTGCGGTACACGAATCCGGGCCCGCGATCGGCCACCACCCGGGCGCCGCGCGTCGTACCCTGCCAGCCGGCCGCCGCACCGCGCCGGACCTGACCACGCAACCACACCGGAAGCCGTCCCGGCCCGGCAAGGTATCCGATCAGGGCCAGCAGCACACCGATGACGATCAGCTGGACACCGCGCTCCCGGAGCAGGCTGAACACGGTGGTCACGGTCGCATCGGCACCGTCTCGATAGACACCGCCGGGAACGGCTTCGAGGATTTCCCGCCGGACCGCCCGGAGCACGACAGTGATCGCCACCGCGGCGATCACCAGCCACAATCCCAGCTGGGCCATCGTCCGCCGGCGGCCGGGCGACACCACGAAAGCGGCGATCAACAAAACAAGTGTCAGGGCGACAAATCCCGCTAAATAGCGTTTCGCTGTGACTACTACCTGCTGCGCCTCGTACAGCTGCCCGGAATCGTAGACGGTGAACTGCGCGAAATTCGCCGGAAGCGTCACGCCCACCGCTTCCTCGATCCGCAACCGCAGATTGGCCGGGATCTCCCCACTGCTGAGGTCGGGCAACGTCACCGTCTTGCCGAACAGGGTGGGCAACTGCGCGCTCAACTCCCGCAGCACCTGATTGATCAGGGGCAACAGGTCGATCCGGACGCTGTCGCCGGCCGCCGTCACCACCTCGCTCCGGCCTTCCAGCACCGCCAGGGCGCGCTGATGGAGCTGCTGGTTCAGCGATACCCAGATCACCTGGAACCGGTCGCTGCCGAGCACGTTCTGCACGGTCTTGCGTACCTGCTCGCGGAGCTGCCCGGCGATCGGCCCGGCCACGAACGCCGCCTGCGCCGGCAACACCTCCCGCAGCCGCTGCTCCACGTCGACGACAGCGAAGACCTCGGTGGTGGCGTACTCGGCCACCGCCGCGTTGACCTTCGGATCCTCCGGCAGCGGCGCGACCGTCGCCACCCATCGATCGGTGTTCAGTGTCGTGCGCGCTGCCCACAGGCCCACGACGCTCGTCACCAGCGCGAACGCGGCCAGCGTGACAAGCACGGCGGCAAGGGCTGAGCGGATGGTCCGGGCCGTCCGCCGCTTCCGCGGACGTGCGTCCAATTGGGAACGCAACGCGGCCACCTCGGCCTTGAGGCGCAAGACCTCCGGATCATCGGGTACGGGATGAGCCTCACCAGCAGCGACCTGGGATCGCACGCCGGAGTCGTCAACCGGGATCGTCATGGCCCGACCCTCCTGGACCGCCGTGCACCACACCTCACCCGTCGCGGATGAACCAGCCGATCTGGCACTCGGTTCATCCGCGGCGGGTGAGCCAGCTCCAGCTCCGGTCCCGCACGCTGAGGCAATGGCATTCGGGCCGCTGGAACTGATGGTCTTGTCCTTCCCCGCCGACCAACTGAGCGACGGCGTCCGCGCGACGCTGAACCGGCTTGCCGCTGCCGGGGAGATGCGTGTGGTCGACGTTCTGGTGGTCCGCACCGATGCGGCCGGCGGCGCGTGCGCCGTGGAGCTGAGCGAGCTTCCGGGCCTGTGCGGCGACCGGATCCGGCTGGCCCGGCTGGCGACCGGTCTGATCACCGAATCGGACATCGACGAGGTGGCCTCGATGGTGGACGTACAGACCGATGCCCTCGCCGTGCTTCTGGAACACCGCTGGGTCCGCGACCTCGCGGGCCCGGTCGCCGCATCCCAGGGCAGCATCGTGGCGCTGACCCACATCTCCGGTGCTCCCGGGCACAGCCGCGTCCTGACCGGCACGACGATCTGAGGAGAACGATGGTTGACGAACTGCAAGAGATGGGCCCGATCGACTACCTGTGCGTGGAGTTCCCGGACGGCAGTCTGAAGGGCACCGCCTTCCCGCTCCTGCTCGATCTGGTGGATCGGCACATCATCCGGGTGCTCGACATCGCGTTCGTACGCAAGAACCTGGACGGTACGGTGACCGCGGTCGAGGGCCGCGACCTGGACTTCGACGAACTCAGCGCGTTCCACGGCGCGGCATCGGGGATGCTCGGCGGCGACGACCTCCGCGAGGTCGGCGCGGTGCTCACCGCCGGATCGGCCGCGGTCCTCCTGGTCTACGAGAACACCTGGGCGGCGCCGCTCGCCGTCACCCTGCGCCGCAACGGCGCCCAGCTCGTGGCCGGCGGCCGGATCCCGGTGCAGGCCCTGCTCGCGGCATTGGACGAGACCGAGTCGGCGTTCGTGCCGGCGGTCTCCGAACTCGGAAGGCGGTGACCGGCATGCCAGGTCTCCTGAGGGGAATGGCCCGGACCGCGGTCGTCGCCGGCACCGCGACGGCGGTCTCCAACCGCGTCTCCCGGCGTCAGGCGGGCCGCTGGTCCCGTCAGAACGAGGAAGAAGAGATGCGCCAGCAGTACGAGCAGCAACCGCAGTACGCGGCGCCGGCGCCCGCACCCGTCGCGGCCCCGCTGGACCCGACGAGCGCGAGGATCGAGCAGCTGCAGAAGCTCGGCGAGCTCAGGGCACAGGGTGTGCTGACCGACGCCGAGTTCGAGGCACAGAAGGCCCGCATCCTCAACCAGTGAGCGTCCCCGGACGCAGAGAACCGGCCACCGTGACGATGGCCGGTTCTCTCCGTCCGGAGCACCGGATCACCGGATGACCGGACGTGCTTCGTGCGAAGCCACCCTGATCACCGTGGTCCGGGCCACCTTGTCGTGCAGCCCCTGATGCCGGCGATCCACGATCAGCCAGAGCGCGAACACCGGGAGATACGCCAGCAACAGCCCCCGGACCAGGGCGGACACCCAGCCCACCGGCCGGCCGTCGGTCCGCACCACCCGCAGGCCGAGGATCGCCATTCCCGGCGTGCGCCCGGCGAGCATCCAGAACAGCGCGCAGTAGATCGCCATCACGGACGGCAGGAAGACCACGTAGGACGACACGACGATCCGGCTGAGCTCGCGCGCCTCGGCGCCGACGACCGACGCGATCATCACGACCACCGTCGCGGTGCCACCGGTCAGCAGGGCCACGAGGAACGCGTCGGCCGCGTACGCCATCGCCCGGCTGACCAGCCCTCCGTACCCGCTCACGTCGTTTCGGCGGTATCACCGCGCCGGGTCATCCGCAGCGTGAGGCGGTCCACGGCCGCGTCACCGGCCGCCGCGCCGGTGCGCACCCTGCCGACCATCTCACCGACAACCGTGTCGCGCTGCCCGCGTACCAGGCCACGTAACCGATCCGGCTCCTTCTCCAGGATCGCCAGCATCCGGTCCACCTGGACGTCGACGATCCGGTTCACCAACGGGTTCTCGGCGATCGCGGTCATCGCGGAGTCCACCGCGCGGCCCAGCGCGCCCTGTCCCCGTTGCCGTTCGGCCTCACCGCGCCGGCGTAACGCCGCCAGCAGTTCCTGGAGCTCACCGACCTGGGGACGCAGGGCCTCGCCCGGCCTGGCGGCAGCACGCAGCCTCTCCACCGCACCGGCCGTGCTCTCACCGGCGCGGATCGCGGCGCCGAGCGCCACGTCCCCGAATTGCTGCAAGCCGGGCATGCTCATCCTCTGCTCCCCACGGGACGGCGACGGTTGGCGATCGAGAACTCGGTCGCGCCTCTCAGCGGTACTGCTGCGGGTACGGGCGCGCGGCGGGCCGGGGCGGAATCAGGATGGTCGCGGATCGCGCCACCCCGGCGACCAGCGAACCGATCGCGATGCCGAGCAGCAGATTGAGCCCGGCCGTGTAGAACCGGACGGGCAGATCAGCGTCGGTCACGAACGGCGCCAGCACCGCCACGACCGTGCTCAGTCCGACGACCCAGCCGAAGAACCGCATCGGCCGTGGCGTGGTGACGATCAGCACGTGCGCCAGTCCGGTGGCGACCAGCGCGGCCAGGGCGGCGCCGAGCGCGTACCAGCCGGTGCTCGCGTCACCCCAGGTGCCCTCGCCCTTGGGCGCCAGCACGTCGATGTCGAAGAGGCCGCGGCCGAGCAGAATGCCGGCCACGGCGATCAGGGCGGCGACGGCGGCGGTCGCGGCGCCGCCGGCCCAGAGCTTGCCGCCGTTCACCACCGGGCGCGGCGTGGGATCGAGCGGTGCGTTCATGCCGGTCATGCCGTCCTCCGAAGCTCGGGGATACCAGCCCCGAGCTTCATCGCGAAGGTCACCGCACGCCTCATCCGGCGTGGATGAAACAACCGCCCGCTGAACGAATCCGGGTCCGGCCCCGTACTTGGTGGCGTTGGGGGCGGGACCGTCATCGAGGAGGAACAACCGTGGCACGGACCGGTATCGACACGTCGATCCTGCACAAGGGATCGCACAGCGCGTCTTACTTCGATCTGGCGCGAGCGGCCGGCGAGGGTGCGGAGATCGTCGACTTCTGCATCCCGTGCAACCCGTACTTCCCCACCCCGGAGATGTTCGACGAGCTCACCCGGGACCTGAAGAGCATCCTGAAGTACTACCCGAGCGACTCGGCCACCATCACGAAGAAGCTGGCCAGCGTGCTCAACCTGCACCCGCAGACGGTGGCGATGGCGAACGGCTCCACCGAGCTGATCACCTGGATCGACCACCTGCTGGTGAAGGAGAGCCTGGCGATCCCGATCCCGACCTTCGGCCGGTGGACCGACCAGCCGCTGGAGACCGGCAAGCGGGTGGACATGTTCCCGCTGCAGGAGCGTGACGGCTTCCGGCTCGACCTCGAGGAATATGTGGAGTTCATCCGGGAACGCAAATCCCGGGTCGCGGTGGTCTGCAACGTGAACAACCCGGACGGCAACTACCTGCCGCGGCGTGACGTGATCCGGTTCATGGACGCGCTCAGCGACCTCGATCTGGTCGTGATCGACGAGTCGTTCATCGACTTCTCCGACGCTGAGCGGTACCCCTCGGTCGGCCCGGACGCGGTGATCCGGCCGAACGCCGTGGTGCTGAAGAGTCTCGGCAAGAACTTCGGCCTGCACGGCATCCGCTTCGGGTACATGCTCGCCAACCCGGCCATCGCCGGGAAGATCGCAAAGATGCTGCCGAAGTGGAACCTCAACTCGCTCGCGGAAAAGGTCGTTCACATGATCTCCGACCACGAGATGGAGTACGAGGAGAGCCTGCGCCTGCTCAGCCGGGACCGCCGGTCGATGGCTCGCGAGCTGAGCCGCATCCCGGGCCTGACCGTCTTCCCGTCACAGGGCAACTTCTTCCTGGTGAAGCTGCCGACCGAGTGGTCCGGTGTCGCGTTGCGCGACTACCTGGTCGCCAACCACGGCATCATGACCCGTGAGTGCGGCAACAAGCTCGGCATGACCAGCCAGTTCATGCGCCTCGTGGTACGACCGACCGCCGACGTCGACCGGCTTGTCGACGGCATGATGGATTACGCCCAGCGCTTCCACAACCGCTCTGTCTACGACGCCGAGCCGATGGAGCAGGCCGGTCGCCGGTGGGCCGAATCCTCGTACGAGGAGCAGCCGGACAACCTGGTCCCGTACCCGGGCCGTCGCGACTCGGAGTACACGGCCCGCCGTGCTGCCGTGAGCTGACCCAACGCTCAGTTCGCCCCCTTTCCGGCCGATTAGTCCCTGGACGAATCGGTTCCGGGAAGGCGGGGGTATGACCTACCGCAGGTCGCTGGCGCGCACCGGGATCTTCGCGGTTGTCTACGCGCTCGCGACCTTCGCCGGGCGGGCCACCGTCATGGACGACGCCAACCTGAGCCTGGTCTGGCCGGCCGCCGGCGTGGCGGCGATCTGGTTCTGCCGGCAGCGGCACTCCCCGCTGCGCTGGGCGGACGCCGTGGCCCTCGGCCTGATCACGGTAGCGGTGAACACCGCGACCAAGGCCTCCGCGCCGATGGCCGTCATCTTCGTGGCCGCCAACCTGGCGCAGGCCTTCGTTTTCGTGAGCCTGATCGGCCGCTGGCGCCCCCGGCTCTGGGGCGCCGGCGGCACCGAGCCGCTGCGCAGCCCACCGGATCTGTGGGCGTTGATGGCCGCGGCGTTCGGAGCCACGGTGGCCGGCGCCGCGGTCGGCCCGTCGGTGGTCTGGCTGGTCACCGGTGCTTATTCGTGGACGACGACGTCGGTGTGGCTGTCCCGCAACACCGCGAGCATCCTGGTGGTCGGCGCGGTCGGGTTCTGCCTCGGCCCGTGGCTGACCCGCGGTCCGGCCGCGTGGCAGGACTCCCTCAGGTGGCTGAAGGGCGTTCCGGGCCGCAAGATCGCCGAGTACGCCGCCCTGATCGTCTGCTCGACAGCCGCCTATCTGGCCGGGTTCGCGTACAGCCACGGGCTTCCGCTGGCGTTTCTGCTGATCGGCGTCACGGTCTGGGCCGGCACCCGGCTGGCGACCTCCTTCGTGGTGATCCACAACCTGTTCGCCGGTGTCATCGTGGTGCTCTTCACGCTGGACGGGACCGGGCCGTTCGCGGACATCGGCAATCACGCGTCCCGGGCGGTCGTCGCCCAGCTCTTCGTGATGCTGACCGCCGTCATCGGGCTCTCCCTGGCCCTCGGCCGCGACGAGCGGTCCGCTCTGCTGGCCGAGCTCGCCGCCGAGAAGGCGGAGCTGGGCCAGCAGCGGGAACAGGCGTCCGAGCGCGCCGAGCTGCTCCGGGCGATCATCGACTCGACCGCGGACGGCCTCGCGGTGGTCGACGCCGACGGCCGGGTGACGCTGCGCAATCCGGCGGCCGTGCGGCTGCTCGGTGGTCAGACCAGCCCGGCCGGCGGCTTCTTCCACCTCGACGGCACGCCGCTGGAGAATCACGAGATGCCGCACACCCGGGCGCTCGCCGGCGAGGACCTGAACGACGTGCACATCCTGGTCCGCAACCCCGGCGTGCCGGAGGGCCGGGTGATCAGCGTCCGGGCCGCCGCGCTGGAGGACGGCGCCGGCCGGCGCAGCGCCGTGATCCTCTTCCACGACGCGACTGCTGAGCGCCGGCACCGCGACGAGCTGACCAACTTCGCCGGGGTGGTCGCGCACGACCTGCTCAACCCGGTCACCACGATCGAGGGTTTCAGCGACTTCGCCGGTGAGGCGCTCGCGGCCCTGCCGGACGGCCCGGAGGTCGACGAGGCGCGCGACGGTCTGGCCCGGGTGCACCGGGCGGCCGGCCGGATGCGGTTGCTGATCGACGGACTTCTCGCGTACACGACGGCTCGTGATGCGACGGTCGCGACCGTCCCGGTCGATCTGGGTCAGGTGGTCACCGAGGTGACCGTGGCCCGGCTGGACGCGGCGATCGCGGCCGGCCTGCCGGTGCCCCGGTTCACCGTGGGTGATCTGCCGACGGTGCAGGCCGACCCGGTCCTGATCCGGCAGCTGCTGGACAACCTGATCGGCAACGCGGTCAAGTACACCGCGCCGGGTGTGACGCCGGAGGTCACCGTCACCGCGGAGCCCGACGACGACCTGGTCCGGATCCGGATCGCGGACAACGGCATCGGTGTGCCGGCCGGGCAGCACGAGGCGATCTTCGGCAACTTCCACCGGGCCCATCCGACCGCCAAGTACGCCGGCACCGGCCTGGGCCTGGCCATCTGCAAACGCATCGTGGAACGGCACGGCGGCACGATCGGCGCCGATGACGACCCGGGCGGCGGATCGATATTCACATTCACGATCCCGCCCGTTCCCGGATCCGCTCAGGTCAGCTTTTCCCGGGCCGAAGAGCAGTCGTGGGGGGATCCGCTCCGATGATGAAAGACCCGGACGAACTGGCCAGGCTGGCCGCTCTCCGGTCGTACCAGGTTCTCGACCGGCCTCGTCCCGTGGTCCTCGACGACCTCACCCGCCTCGCGGCGGGCATGTTCGACACCCCGATCTCCGCGGTATCGCTGATCGACGAGGACCGGCAGTGGTTCGCCGGCCGGGTCGGGCTGGCCGAGGAGCAGACCCCGCTCGACGTGTCGTTCTGCGCGCACGTCGTGCCGGCCCGGGCGCCGCTGATCGTTCCGGACGCCACCCGGGACTCCCGCTTCGCGGACTACGCCAACGTGGCCGGTGAGCCGGGCATCCGGTTTTACGCCGGTGCCCCGGTGATCGACGAGGACGGTCACGTGCTGGGCGCCATGTGCGTCGTCGACACCCTGCCGCACGATGTCAGCGACCGCCAGGTGGACAACCTGGTCACGTTCGCGAAGCAGGCCGCCGGGCACCTGTCCGCGGTCCGCGGCCGGATGCGGATGGCCGACCTCGGCGACGAGCTGGCCCGCGCGGCGCTGCGCGAGGAGGACCTGGTCGCCACGATCACCCACGAGCTGCGTACGCCGGTCGCGATCATCCAGGGCTATCTGGAGATCCTCGGCGACCAGGAGGGTCTCGCGGACTATCGCGGGCTGATCGAGCCGATCCACCGCAACGGCCGGCGTCTCGTCGACATGGTCGACCACATCCTGTCCGGCACCCGGCCCGGGGAGGCGCCACTTCCGGCGCCCGCCGACTCGGCCGGCACTGTCGATCTGAGCACGGTGGTGGCGGCCGCGATCGCGTCCTGCCGCCCGCTGATCCTGCTGCGCGGCGGCCCGGTCGACGTAGCGGCGTACGAACCGATCCCGGTCCGCGCCGATCTCGCCCGCCTCGCCCACGCGGTCGAGCAGTTGCTCCGCAACGCGCTCTTCTTCACCCCATCGGAAAAACCGATCATGGTACGCATAGAGGCCGCACCCCGACCGGCCATCGAGGTCCGTGACGGCGGCGTCGGCATCCCGGCCGACGAGCTGCCGCTGATCTTCGACCGGTTCTACCGCGGCCGGTACGCCCGGGAGCTGGCCGTGCCCGGCGTGGGACTGGGGCTGACCATCGCCCGCAACATCGTGCGGGCACATCACGGCGATCTGGTCGTGCTCAACACAACGGACGGTGTCAGCGCCCGGATCTCGCTGCCCGGCGCCCGCTGAGGATCCGGCGTGCACCGTTACGGTGAGCAGATGGACCCGCCCGGCGCGATGAGCCTCGGCGATGTCGTCGAGGAGATCCTTCGCCGCTTGGGCGAGCAGAACAAGGTCGTTCCTGACTACATCGTCCGCGACGCCGTGGAGGCCGCGCTGGGACGGCGGTTCCCGGAGGCGGCGCTGAGCGACATCCGGATCCCGGCCGGCATCGCCGGTGAGCTGATCGACGGTTTCTGCGCCGGGGCCACCGCCACCGAGGACGACGCGGCCACCATGCCCGCGGTGCTCAGCGGCGACGAGACCGGACGGCTGGTCACCGCCCTCGGTCTTGCCGTACACGTGGCCGCCTTCAACCTGGACCGGGACCGCCTGCATGTCGCCCAGATCTTGAACGGCGCCGCTGCGGCGCTGGTGGCGCTCGGCGCCGCCGAGCGCGCGGCGCACGCCGACGGCACCTCCGCGGTGCTGCTCTCACCCGCGACGCTGCGCACGGTACGCACCACAGCCGCCGGCGTGCTCCAAGGCATCGACCATCGGGGCTGGCAGGCCCGCCATCTCGACCAGGACGCCACCCATGCCCTGTTCACCGGGGTTCTCACCATGCTGGGCGCGGTCCCGTAAGGGCTAAGAACAACCGGATCGCAACCGATCTGATCCTCGTGGCTGAACCGCGGCGCCGGGTGCGCGACCCCGAGCGTGTGGCCGCCGTTCGTGGCACCGGCGTGCTCGACATGCCGGAGCCGCCCGGCCTGGGTCGGCTGACCCGCCTCGCGAGCCGGCTGCTCGGCAGTCCGACCGCGCTGGTGTCGCTGGTCCTCGACGACAGGCAGGTCTTCGCCAGCCAGGTCGGCCTGCCGCAGCCGTGGGCCGATCTCGGGCAGACCCCGCTGTCGCACTCGTTCTGCCAGCACGTCGTGGACGACGACGCCCCTCTCGTGGTCAGCGACGCGCGCCTGGTCGACCGGCTCAAGGACAACCTCGCCATCCCGGAGATCGGCGTGATCGCGTACGCCGGGATGCCGATCCGGGTGGACGGGGAGGTGCTCGGCTCGTTCTGCGCCATCGACGGCAAGCCCCGGGATTGGTCGGCGGAGGACCTGGCCGTCCTGCAGGATCTCGCGGCGGCCGTCGGGACCGAGATCGAGCTGGTCCGGGCGGCTCGGAACGCCGAGGAGACCTCAGCGGTGGTCCGGCGGATCCTGGAGGTGTCGCAGGACGCGTACATCGCGATCGACGCGGACGGCCACGTCGTGGAGTGGAATCCGGCGGCCGCGAAGCTGTTCGGGCGTACCCGGCAGGAGGCCGTGGGCGAGGACCTGGCGCCGCTGATCATCCCCGAGGAGTACCGGGACGCGCACTACGGAGGCCTCACCCGGGTACGCACCACCGGCGAGTCGAAGCTGGCCGGGCAGCGCATCGAACTCCCAGCGATCGACCGGGAAGGCCGGCGGTTCCCGGTCGAGTTCACCCTGCAGGCCACCCGGCACAGCGGACGGCTCGTCTTCCACGCCTTCCTGCACGACATCAGCGCACGTCACGCCGTGGAGATCGAGCTGCGCCGGCAGGCCGAGCTGATCGACGCGGCCCCGGCCGCGATCATCGTGCGTGCCCCGGACGGAACCATCCGCTTCTGGAACACCGGCGCCGAGCAGATGTACGGGTGGCCGGCCGCGGCCGCTCGTGGCCGCAACATCCATCGTCTGCTCGCCACGGTCTTCCCCGGTAGCGCCGCCGCGGTCGAGCGGGCCCTCGCCGCGAACGGCCGATGGGAAGGTGAAGTGACCCACCGCCGCTCCGACGGGCGGTCCATCGTGGTGCTGAGCCGGCACGTGCTCCGGCCCGACTCAGGCGGCGCGGGCCACGAGGTGATCGAGACGAGCACCGACATCACCGGCCGGCGGCACGCCGAGGAGCGGCTCGCGGCGAGCGAGCGGCAGTTCCGGGTGCAGTTCCACCAGTCCACCGTCGGCCAGGCCATCGTCGGGCTGGACGGCCTGGTCCAGCACGTGAACGAGGCGTACGCCCGGATGATCGGGTACTCGCCGGAGCAGCTGATCGGCCGCCGCAACGAGGACTACACCCACCCGGACGACAGGGCCGAGGGCACGCTGATGACAGCCCGCCTCTTCGCCGGGGAGCAGGAGTCGTACGAACGCACCAAACGCCTGGTCCATGCCGACGGGCACCTGGTCGACGTGCACATCGGCGTACGCCTGGTCCGTGACGCGGACGGCGTGCCGGTGAACCTGATCGGCGTCATCCAGGACGTCACCGAACAGTTGCGTGCCCAGCGGGAACGCGACGCCGCCGAGGCCGTGCTGGCCGAGCGCAACAACCAGCTGGAGCTGGCGAACGGTGAGCTGCAACGCGCCAACCTGCTCAAGCTCGACCTCATGGGGATGCTCTCGCACGACATCGGCACGCCGCTCACGTCGATCATCGGGTACGGCGAGCTGCTCGTGGAGAGCGATCTGCCGAAGCCCCTCGAAGCATCC
Source organism: Actinoplanes sp. CA-015351 (assembly GCF_050955685.1). Classification (NCBI taxonomy): domain Bacteria; kingdom Bacillati; phylum Actinomycetota; class Actinomycetes; order Micromonosporales; family Micromonosporaceae; genus Actinoplanes; species Actinoplanes sp. CA-015351. The sequence goes on along the minus strand of NZ_CP192102.1, from coordinate 2,039,758 downwards.
ACCGCGAAGATCATGAGCGCCGCCCGGCGGATCGACGAGCTGCGGCACAACGTGCTGTCGATGTGCACGCTCAGTGAGACCCGGTTGCGCACCGATCGGCACCGGGTACGCCTCGCCGAGGCGCTGCGCGACGCGCTGGACGCCGCCGATCAGCAGGTGCCGCTCTCCTGCCCGCCGTCGGCGGAGGTGCTGGTCAACCCGGCACACCTGCGGCAGATCGTGGTCAACTTCCTGAGCAACGCGGGCAAGTACGGCGGCGGGGCGACCGCGATCGAGGTGACGACCGCGGAGCTGTCCACCCGGATCGCGGTGCACGACCGGGGTCCCGGGGTCCCGGAGGAGCTGCGGGCCCACCTGTTCGAGCGGTACACCCGGGCCGGCGACAACGGCGCCGAGGGCCACGGGCTGGGACTGCACATCGTGGCGAGCCTGGCCGAGGCGAATGGTGGCTCGGTCGGTTACCAGCCCGGTGACCCGGCCGGCAGCGTCTTCTGCCTGACCCTGGAAAGCGCCTGACCCTGGAAAGCGCCTGACCCTGGGGAGGGCTGGCGCTTCACCAGGTGTCCGGCCTCCGGAAGGACGCCGGCAGCTCGATGGTGACGGTGGTGCCGTGGCCCGGCTCGCCGTCGATGCGCAGCACGCCGTCGTGCCCGTCGACGATCGCCTTGACGATCGTCAGGCCCAGACCGGCGCCCTGCACCTCGGCACTTTCCGCGGAGCCGGCCCGCCGGAACGGCGCGAGCACCCGGCTCCGATCGGTCGGGCTGATGCCGGCGCCGGTGTCGCGTACCCACAGCTCGGCCCGGCCGTCGTGGCTGGTCGCGCCGACGGTGATGGCACCGCAGGCGGTGAACTTGACCGCGTTGAGAACGAGCCGGGCCAGGGCCTGGCCGATCCGGACGGCGTCCACGTCGGCGAGGACCGGCCCGTCGGCCTGGACCGTCACGGACAGGCCCTTCGCGGCGATCAGCGCCTCGTTCTGCCGGACCGCGGTGGCGGCCAGGTCGGCCAGGTCGGTGGGTCGCCTGTGGAAGGCCCGGTCGCCCGCCCCGGCCTGCGCGGCGAGAAGCATGTCGTCGACCAGGTTGAGCAGCCGGTCGGAGTTGCGCTGAACCCGGGCCAGGAAGCCGTCCCGGGTCTCGGCCGGCAGCTCCGGGTCGCCGAGGACCTCCAGATATCCGTGGATCGAGCTGAGCGGCGTACGCAACTCGTGGGTGACCCGGGAGATGAACTCGTCCTTGACCTCCTCGGCGGCGCGCAGCCGCTCGGTGAGGTCACGCATGTCCCGGGCGTACCGCCGCAGCTCCATCTGCGAGACGACGTGCCGGGCCAGTGCTCGCAGGCTCTGACACTGCTCGGCGGTGAGCTCACCGGGTTCCTGGCCGACCACGCAGAGCGTGCCGAGCGGCTGCCCGGACGGCGAGACCAGCGGTGCGCCGGCGTAGAACCGGACGTGCGGCACGCCGATGACGGTCGGGTGCCCGGCGAACCGAGGGTCGAGCACGGCGTCCAGGACCTGCATGACCTCGTCACCCTCGATCGCCCGCTCGCACATCGAGCCGGCCAGCGGGGTCTCGGTGATGTCGTGGCCGAACCGGGCCTTGAACCACAGGCGGTCACCGTCGACGAGGCTGATCGCCGCCATCGGCGTCCCGCACAGCTGGGCCGCGAGGGCCGCGATGTCGTCGAAGTCGTCCTCGACCGGGGTGTCCAGGATCTGGTACACGTCCGTCAACTCGGCCCTCCTTCGCCCATCACAACGTGCTGCTGTCTCATTCAAGAGTCGGTCGCGGCCGTGCGGGTGTGAGGCCCTGGCCGGGTGCCTTCCGGTTAGCGGGCCGGGGCACGCCCGCCGGCCCACTGGGTCTCCAGCGTGCGGGCATAGACCGAACGGCCCGCCGGCAGCGTGAACGACATCCGGGTTCCGCTGCCGTACGGATTGACCATCGCCTCGATCGTCCCGCCGTGCCGTTCCACGATCCGCTTGCAGACCGCCAGCTCCAGCCCGTTGCCGTGCTCGTCCCGGCCGCTGTGGAAGCTGGTGAAGACCTCCTGCCGCTGGCCCGGCAGCAATCCGAGGCCGTTGTCCAGGATGTCGATGCGCAGCATCCCGTTCCGCGCCGGCTGACAGGAGACGCTGACGTACGGCGTGACACCGGGCGGCGTAGGCCCGAGCGCGTTGTCGATCAGGTTCTCCAGCAGCTGCCGGATGAGGACCGGGTCCGCCTCGACCGGCTCCATCTGGCCGATCTCGAAGTACGGCGGCGCCGTGCCGGTGCTGTCCGCCTGGTCGTACCGGCTGTTCACGATGTCGCCGAGCAGCAGCGACAGGTTCACCGTGGTCGGCATCAGCTTGCCGTCCCGGGCCGCCGTGTACGCGAGAAGGCCGTTCAGGAACGTCCGCATCCGCGCCGACGCCCGCTGGATCCGGGTGACCCGCTCGGCCGGCTTGTAACCGGCGAGTTCCTGTTCGAGGACCTCGGCCCAGCCCTCGATCGTGGTGAGCGGGTTGAGCAGGTCGTGCGCGACCCGCCCGGCGAACGACATCAGCTCGTCGCGGTGCCGCCGGTCCGCGGTGACGTCGTGGAAGACGACCACCACGTGCGCCGGGGAGTCCGGGTTCATGGCGATGCGGGCCACGTTGAACCGGACGATCCGGCCTTCAGGCACCGCGGCGTTGCGGACCAGCACGTCCATCGGTGGCACCTCCTCGCCGGCCAGGGCTCGGGCGTACGGAAGATCGGCGTCGGCGAGCGGGGTGCCGTCCGGGTGGAAGAAGCCGTAGTCGCTGCCGAGCGCCACCCCGCCGGCGATCGTGTTGACGCTGCCCAGCAGCCGGCCGGCCGCCGGGTTGCGCAGCACCAGCCGCCCGTTCTGGTCGAGGATGGCCAGGCCCTCGGTCATCGAGTTGACGATCATGGTCATCATCCCGGCCTTGTCGGTGGCCTCCTGCTCGGAGACCTGCAGCCGGGCGATCAGGGCGTTGCGCTCGTCCCGGCTCAGCGCCAGGGCCAGCGCGACGACGGCCAGGATGGCGACGTACAGGTCGATCACCAGGACCCGGGTGTCCGGTGCGGCGATCTCGGCGTACGGGCCCCAGCCGTGCTGGGTCAGGACCGCGGCGACGCAGCTGAAGATCAGGCAGTGGCCGATGGCGAGCGCCGTCGGTACCCGGATCGCCGCCCACACGGTCAGCGGCAGCAGCGCGAACCCGATCGGCAGCTGGTGGTTGACCCCGAACGTGTAGTAATACGCCCCGCCGGAGACCACGAAGATCGCGAGGCACTCCAGCGCGCGGTTCTGGTCGAGCGACACCCGGTGCTGCCCGCGCAGCAGGTACCAGGCGCGCTGGATCGCGACCCCGAAGATCAGGATGCTGCCGGTGTCCCGGACCACCCGGATGCCGAACATGGTGATCCCGCTGTGGTAATCGGCCAGGCCGTCACCGAGCATGTCGATGCACGCCATCACCGCCGAGGAGGCGATCGCGGCCACCAGCATCCGGGCGAGGTCGTCGAGGCTGGAGAGCGGCCGCCCGCCGTCCTCGCCGGCCCAGACGCCGGGCAACAGCCGGGCGGTCACCACCGCGAAGGTCATGCCGGCCGCCACGGCCGCGCCGGCGTGCACCGCCGCCGCCACCGGATCCACCCCGGTCGGCGCCAGGCCGGCCACGGTCAGGACGGCGAGCACCACCATGTCCAGCCAGCGCCATCGGGACTCACGACGGATCACCAGCCACACGGCCGCCACCCCGGCGGCCGGCCACAGCACCGGCACGTCCAGCTCGGTCAGCACTGTCAGCCGGCCGGCCAGGAGCGCGATCAGGTAGAGCACCGCGAAACCCACGGTGCTCGGAACGGACATCCTCGTCACACCTGTCTGTTCGGCACCTACGGCGGACTTCTGAACTGATATAGCTATTTCGATATATAGATGAGGAGTGAACTCACGTTTAGGCTTTCCCCAGAGCCGAGAGACGAGCGTCAATACCCCCCGGGACGTTCGCCGGCGGCGTGAGAGAGGAACGAAGATGGCGATTCGACGACACGGCCGCATCCTGGCCGCAGGTCTGTTCGCACTGGGTGCGGTCGCTGCCGCGACCCCGGCCGAGGCAGCGGCGCCGGTGCTGGGACAGATCAAGCTGGCCGGCTCCGCGACCGCGGTGGACGGCAGCTACATCGTGGTCCTCAAGTCAGGCGCACAGCAGGCCTCACTCTCCAAGGCGTACGGCGCGACAGTGAAGCGCAGCTTCGGCAAGGCGCTCAACGGCTTCGAGGCCACCATGACCGAGACCCAGGCCAAGCGCCTCGCGGCCAACTCGAAGGTGGCGTACGTCGAGCAGAACCAGGTGATCTCCCTGGCCGCCACGCAGACCAACGCCACCTGGGGCATCGACCGGATCGACCAGCGGGCCCGCCCGCTGAGCACCACGTACACATACCCGGTCACCGCCTCGAACGTCACCGCCTACATCATCGACACCGGCATCCTCAACACACACAGCCAGTTCGGCGGCCGTGCGGTCAGCGGGTACGACTTCGTCGACAGCGACAGCAACTCCACCGACTGCAACGGCCACGGCACGCACGTCGCGGGCACCGTCGGCGGCAGCACGTACGGCGTGGCGAAGGCCGTCAAGCTGGTCGGCGTCCGGGTGCTCAGCTGCACCGGCAGCGGCACCACGGCCGGTGTCATCGCGGGCGTCAACTGGGTCACCGCGAACGCGGTGAAGCCCGCTGTCGCCAACATGAGCCTCGGCGGCGGCGCCAGCACCGCCCTGGACAACGCGGTCGCCAGCTCGATCGCCTCCGGTATCACGTACGCCGTCGCAGCCGGAAACTCCAACGCCAACGCGTCCACCGCATCGCCGGCTCGCGTCGCGTCCGCACTGACCGTCGGCGCCACCACCAGCACCGATGCCCGCGCCAGCTACTCGAACTACGGCAGCGTGCTGGACATCTTCGCTCCCGGCTCGTCGATCACCTCGGCCTGGTACACCAGCACCTCGGCCACCAACACGATCAGCGGCACCTCGATGGCCTCCCCGCACGTGGCGGGTGCCGCGGCGCTGGCCCTCTCCCGCAATCCGAGCTACACGCCGGCTCAGGTCGCCTCGTCCCTGATCACCAACTCCACCCCGAACGTGGTGACCAGCCCCGGCACCGGCTCCCCGAACCGCCTGCTCTTCGTGGTCCAGTAAGGTCTTGAGACAGCCCGCCTTCTGCTTCAGAAGGCGGGCTTTTTCACGCGACGAGATGACCAAACCGGATGTGACACCCGGCCTTGGTGATCATCATCATCACTGAGATACGGACTTCCGGCGCCTGTTCCGCGGTTTTATCAAGTGGAACAAGGAGCGTGAAGTGATGACCGAACAGGGACAGCACCGAGTCGTCATCGTCGGAGCCGGCTTCGGCGGTAAATACGCCGCCCGCGCGCTGCGCAAGGCCGATGCGCACGTGACGATCCTCAACGGGACCAACCACCACGTGTTCGAGCCGCTGATCTACCAGGTCGCCACCGGACTGCTCTCCCCCGGCGAGGTCGCTACCCCGGTCCGCGAGTTCTTCCGCGGTCAGCAGAACACCGAGGTGCTGCAGGGCTGGGTCACCGACGTCGACCCGGGCGCTCGCACGGTCACCGCGACCGCGCCGGACGGGGTGCCGTACCAGGTCCCGTACGACACCCTGATCGTCGCGGCCGGCACCACCCAGTCGTACTTCGGCAACGACCGGTTCGCCGAGTTCGCCCCCGGCCTGAAGAACATCGACGACGCGGTCGAGCTGCGCGCCCGGATCATGTCCGCCTTCGAGATGGCGGAACTCGCCACCGACCCGGCCGCCGCCCAGCGCTGGCTCACCTTCGTCATCGTCGGCGCCGGCCCGACCGGCGTGGAACTGGCCGGGCAGATCGCCGAGATCGCCCGCCGCACGCTGCCCGGCGAGTACCGCCGGATCGACCCGGCGAAGGCCCGCATCGTGCTCGTCGACGCGGTCGACCGGGTGCTGCCGACCTTCTCCCCCGAGTCGTCGGCCGCCGCCGAGAAGCGCCTCCGCAAGATCGGCGTCGACGTCCGGCTCGGTACCAAGGTCGTGGACATCGACGCCACCGGCGCGGACGTGCAGACGAGCGCCGGAACCGAGCGCATCACCGCGATGACCAAGATCTGGAGCGCCGGTGTCGCGGCCGCCCCGCTGGCCCGCCGCATCGCCGACGCCACCGGTGCGCCGGCCGACCGTTCCGGCCGGATCATGGTCGAGCCGGACCTGACCGTTCCCGGTCACCCGGAGATCTTCGTGGTCGGCGACCTGATGAGCCTCGGCAAGCTGCCCGGCGTCGCCCAGGTGTCGATCCAGGGCGGCGGATACGTGGGCCGCACCATCCGGGATCGCCTCGCGGGCAGGACCACCGGCAAGCCGTTCCACTACTTCGACAAGGGCAACATCGCCACGATCTCCCGGTTCTCCGCGGTCGCCGACCTGCGCGGACTACGGCTGAGCGGGCTCGCCGGCTGGTTGCTCTGGCTCGGGGTGCACTGGGCGTACCTGCCGAAGGGCCGCAACCGGGCGAGCTCGCTGGTCCGCTGGGCGGTTGCCTTCCTCGGCCGGAGCCGGTCCGAGCGGGCGGTGACCAGTCAGCAGATCAACGCCCGCGCCGCGGTGAGGGCCATGGCCGAAAAGGATCAGGAAGACGCGGCCGAGCTGACCTCGGCCGGATAGAGCAGGGCCTCCAGCTCGGCGGCCGGCATCGGCCGCGCGAAGTGGTAACCCTGAGCACTCCGGCAACCCAGCTCGACCAGTTCGGTGGCCTGCTCCGCCGACTCGACACCCTCGGCGATCGTCGAGAGGTTCATCATCCGGCCCAGCCGCAGCACGGTGTCGGTGACCACGGCGCCGTTCGCGGTGCCGTTGAGTACCGCCACGAACGACTGGTCGATCTTGAGAATGTCGATCGGCAGCTGGGTCAGGTACCGCAACGTGGAGTACCCGGTCCCGAAGTCGTCCAGGGCGATCCGCACGCCGTGGCCGTGCAGCCGGTGCAGCTCGGCCACCACTGTCGGGTTCTCCACCTGCACGCTCTCGGTCACCTCGATGATCAGCTCGGTGGCCGGGAGGCCGGTCGCGGTGAGCGTACGGATCACCTGGTCGGCGAAACCGTCGGTGAGCTGACGCGGTGACGCGTTCACCCCGAGGTGCAGGCGGCGCCCACCGGCACGCCACCGGGCGACCTGAGCGCACGCCTCGGCCAGCACCCACGCGCCGATCTCCTCGATCGCGCCGGTCCGCTCGGCGATCGGGATGAAGACGCCGGGCGGGATCGTGCCACGTTCCGGGTGCTGCCAGCGGACCAGCGCCTCCATCCCGTTGATCTCGCCGGTCGGCAGATCGACCACCGGCTGGTAGTGAACGCGCAGTTCACCCCGCTCGGCGGCACCCCAGAGGCCGGCCGCGAGGTCTTCCTCCTCCTCGGTGCCACCGGGCACGCCACTCTTGATCCGCCGCTTGTTCTCGTACATGGCCTCGTCGGCGCGGCGCAGCAGCGCGTCCGCGTCCATCGCGCCGGGCTCCGCCACCGCGATGCCGACGGCCGCCTGGATACGCACCACGACGTCGTCGATCATGATCGGAAGCTCCATCTCGCGGAGCAGCCGGCGGACCACCGCCTCCGCGTTCGCCCGCGACCCTATGTCCTGCAGCACCACGGCGAACTCGTCGCCGCCGAGCCGGCCCACCACGTCGCTGCCGAGCACCGAGCGGCGCAGCATCCCGGCGAACTCGACGAGCATCCGGTCGCCGGCCGCGTGTCCCAGCGTGTCGTTGACCTCCTTGAAGCCGTTCAGGTCGGCAAGCAGCACACCCACTGCTCGCCCGTTGCGCGACGATCGGGCCAGCGCGCGGCCGAGCGCATCGCCCAGCCGGGACCGGTTCGCCAGCCCGGTGAGCCCGTCGGTCACCGCCATCTCGTGATTCTCGCGGAGCGCGACGATCTGCCGGGCCACCACAAAACCGGTGAGCGCCACCGAGCCGAGGACCAGGCCGATCCAGGACGGCTTCCCGGCGCGCAGCGCGGCGCCGGTCAGGAGCGCCAGCGCGAGGCCGACGCTGAGGTACGGCAGGCGATTGACCACCCGCTCGCGATCAGTTCCGGTCACCGGCTGCTCGCCGCGTGCCGTCCGGAACTGCTCGAAGGCGGACGCGGCGATCAGCGCGTGCCCGACCAGCCAGCAGGCGAACTGCCAGCTCGCCGGCGTGCTGCCCTGCAACTGGTCGTGGGCGCGCAGGAAACCGAGGTAGAGATTCCCGGAGATCTCGAAGAGCAGGGCCACCGCGATCAGGCGCAACGGCCGGCGCACCGACGGGTCGGCGCCCTGGGTGAGCACCAGCGCCACACCAAAAAGCAAAACAAGATCGCCGATGGGGTACGCGAGAGCGCCGAGCACCGCGGCGCCACTGGATCGACCGTCGTCCAGCAGCGGGCCGACCGCGAAGTACCACATGACCATCGCGCCACCGGCGACCACGGTACCGACGTCGAGCAGCGTCTTGTGCTGGGAGCGTCCACCGCCGCCACGCCGTTGCAGGGTCAGCAGCCCGGTCAGCATCACCGGCACGAAGGCGAGCCGCACCACGTCGCCGGGCGCCGGGAACATGCTCCAGTGCTTGAAGACAGCGAAACAGACCGAGGCGATCACCAGCGTCCCCATCGCGGCGGCGATCCAGCGCCACCCGCGGCGGGTGCCCCGGTGCAGGTCGCGGCGGCGGCTGGTGAGGACCGCGAACGTCATCGAGACCAGGTCGAAGGCGATCAGCACCGGGCCGGCGGCCTGCTGAGCATCCACGCCGGCGAACAGAAGCGCGCCGAGGACAGCGGCCAGAGCCGTGCCGAGAACGCCGTAGAACACCTTGGTCATGCCCGTCCATCGGCCGTGCCACCGGGTTGCTGACGACGGGGAATCACTGCAACCAGCTGGCAACCGACATTTACCTGGAGTGGGCCGGGTCACCGCCGATAGCTCCGATCACCTCGGCGACGCTCCGGCGCCGCCGCCCGCTCGACGATCGGAGCAGCATGACGGCCATCATCGACACCCTCGCCGTTCGCCCGCAGGCCCGCCTCCGTACCGACCTGCCCACCGTGCTGGTCGCCGACGACGACGAGGGCATCCGGGACCTGGTCAGCTTCAAGCTGGAGATGGCCGGTTACCAGACGGTCTGCGCGCCGGACGGGTGCACGGCGCTGACTCTCGTCGCCGAGACCCGTCCCGACCTGGTCCTGCTCGACATCGCGATGCCCGGCATGGACGGCCTGAGCGTGTGTTACCGGATGCACGCCGACCCGGCCACCGCCGAGATCCCAGTGATCATGCTGAGCGGCTGTGCCACCGAGACCGACATCGACCTGGCTTTCGTCTCCGGCGCGGAGGAGTACCTGCCGAAGCCGGTGAACACCACCGACCTGGTCCGCAAGGTCGGCTGGCTGGTACCGCGCCGGCACTGACGAGCGCCGGGGCCCGCGTTTTGGGTCGCTCAGCATGCCCCGCACCGCGTCGATAAAACCTGTGTGAGCCGTAAGCGACCGGGCGCCGCCGTCCTCAGCGCGCTGGTCGCGGTCGTCGGCTGTGCCGTCACCCTGGTCGTGTCCGTCACCCTGGCCCGGCGTGAAGAGGCGGCCGCCGAGGTGCAGATGGATCGGCGCACCGCAGCGGCCGCCGACGCGGTACGCACCGAGACCCGCCGCTACGTCGACATCCTGCGCAGCACGGCGGCCGGTGCCGGCGGACAGGAGAGGCTGACCGGCCCCGAGTTCGGCATGATCACCCAACCGCTGAAGACGATGAGGCTGGCCGGGGCCAACTTGATCGTGCTGGTGGTCCCCTCCGGCGACGACGACGTGGCCGCCCTCCAGGAACACTGGCGCGACCTCGGCATGACGGATCTCGTGCTGAACCCGAGGGGCCACGGCGACCATGCCTTCGTGGTCACCGGCACCACCCTGGACGGCTCCCGGCCCGCGGGCGGACTGGACCTGGCACAGGCCGAGGCCCCGGCGTCCGCCCTGGACGCCGCGCGCCGCAGTGGCCAGGTGGCCGTGTCCGATTCCTATCATCTGCTCACCGACATTGCCCTGCCCGCGGAACGCCGGCAGAACTCGTTCATCCTGGCATCACCGGTCTATCGCGGATCGGAGCAGCGGTTCCTCGGCTGGGTGGTGCTGGGCATACGCGGGCAGAACTTCATGGGTGACACGTTCGCGCTCGCCGGCCAGGGCCTGCTCGACCTCACGCTGGTCGCGGCCCGCTCGGATCGGCGCGAGCTGGCGGTCGCCGAGCTCGACGCGGCCGGCGCCGGCCGACGTGACCTGCAGCGTGCGGTGGACATCCCGGTGGCCGACAAGATCTGGACCCTGCGTGTCGCCGCGAACGCCGCCAGCCTGCCCGGCGTGCGCAGCGCCCTGCCGCTCGCGGTGATCGTCGGCGGCCTCCTGCTCACCGGCGTGCTGACCAGCCTGGTCTGGGTGCTGGCCACCAGCCGGGATCGGGCACGCGTACAGGTCCGGACCGCCACCGCCGAGCTGCGTGCCGGCGAAACCACCAGCCGGCGGCAGGCCGAGCTGCTGAGCGCCGTGATGGACGGCATCAGCGACGGCGTCGGCGTGATCGGCCCGGACGGCAAGTTCCTGCTGCACAACCCGGCGGCGATCCGGATGCTGGGCCGGGCGGACCCGAACGCCGGGGTGGAGGCCTGGCAGGGCCATTACGGTCTGTTCCAGATCGACGGGGTCACCCCGTTCGCGACCGACGAGATTCCCCTTGTCAAGGCACTCGGCGGCGAGAGCAGCCGGGACATCGAGATGATCATCCGACATCCGGAGCATCCGGAGGGCCGGGTGATCAGCGTGTCGGCCCAGCCGATCGAGACGTCCGCCGGTGAGCGCGGCGCGGTCGCCGTCTTCCACGACATCACCGAACGTAAGAACGTCGAGATCGAGCTCCGCGGTTTCGCCGGCGTGGTCGCGCACGACCTCAAATCACCCCTCACTTCGGTACGCGGATACGCCGAGCTGATCACCGACGCCCTGGACGAGCTGGAAGCCGGACACCACGCGGCCGCCCTCGCCCAGGCCCGCCGCGGTTCCGAGAAGGTGATCAACGGGGCGCTCCGGATGCAGCAGCTCATCACCGAGCTCCTCGACTACGCGGCGGCCCGCGACGCCACGCTCCGGCTGAACGAGGTGAACCTGCGGTCGCTCGTCGACGACGTGGTGACCGCGCGTACCGACAACCCGGACGGGTCGAGCCTGCGGCCGGACATCTTCGTCGGCGCGCTGCCGCCGGTGCAGGCCGACCCGGTCCTGCTCCGCCAGGTGATCGACAACCTGGTCGGCAACGCGATCAAGTACACCCCGCCGGGGCAGGCGCCCCGCATCGACATCACCGGGCGCGCCGAGCCGGACGGCGACGTACGCGTCCAGGTCGCGGACCGCGGGATCGGCATCCCGGACGGCGAGCACGCCCTGGTCTTCGACAGTTTCCACCGGGCCAGCAACGGCGTCGGGCACCCCGGAACCGGCCTGGGCCTGGCCATCTGCCGGCGGATCGTGGAACGGCACGGCGGCCGGATCGAAGCCGCGCCCAATCCGGGTGGCGGCACGATCTTCGCGTTCACGCTCCCGGCCACAAGTCTGGCCGCATCGATACCTGTGGGCGTTGTGTGATCACGTGCACATAATCTAGATCGCCTTGTTGGTCGATAGGAATTGTGCCAATATCTCGGCCATGCCCGTGGTCCTGCATTGGTTCCTCCCCACGACCGGTGACAGCCGGTCGATCGTCGGCGTCGATGATCGCGGCGGTCGCAGCACTCACACCGATCCGCTTTTTGAAAAGCAGCTGCGCGAGCCCGACATCGAGTACCTGATCGACGTCGCCCGTGCCGCCGAGCGCAACGGGTTCACCGGCGTGCTCACCCCGACCGGCACCTGGTGCGAGGACGCCTGGCTGACCACTGCAGCGATCGCCCAGCACACCCGTACCCTGAAGTTTCTCGTCGCGTTCCGGCCCGGCTCGCTGTCGCCGACGCTAGCGGCCCAGATGGCCGCGACGTTCCAGCGAATCACCGGCGGCCGGCTGATGCTCAACATCGTCACCGGCGGCGACGCGGCCGAGCAGCAGCGTTTCGGCGACTGGCTGGACAAGGACCAGCGTTACGAGCGCACCGGCGAGTTCCTCAGCGTGGTCCGCGGCGCGTGGAACGGCCCGTACGACTTCGACGGCAAGCACTACCAGGTGGCCGGAGCCCTTGCCCCGCGCCGGTTCGACCAGCCGCCGATCTACTTCGGAGGGTCGTCGCCGGCCGCTCTGGACGTCGCCGCCGAGCACACCGACGTCTACCTGACCTGGGGCGAGCCGCCGGCCGCGGTGGCCGCGAAGATCGCCGCGGTCCGTGCCCTCTCATCAAGAGAGATCAGGTTCGGCATCCGGCTGCACGTGATCACCCGGGACACGTCGGAGGAGGCCTGGGCCGTCGCCCGCTCCATGCTGGACGCGCTCACCCCCGAGCAGATCGCGAAAGCGCAGAGTTCGCTGGGCAAGGCCGACTCGGTCGGCCAGCAGCGGATGCTCGCCCTGCACGGCGGCAAACTCGACGCCCTCGAGATCTACCCGAACCTCTGGGCGGGCATCGGCCTGGTCCGCCCGGGCGCTGGAACCGCCCTTGTCGGCAGCCACACCGAGGTCGCCGATCGGATCGCCGAGTACCACGACCTCGGCATCGACGAGTTCATCCTCTCCGGTTACCCGCACCTGGAAGAGGCGTACCACGCCGGCGAGGGCCTGATCCCCGAGCTGCGCCGGCGCAACCTTCTGACCTCCCCGCCTTCATAGGAGAACTGAATACATGAACCGCCGTGACCTGCTCCGCCTCGCCACCGGCGCCGGAGCCGCTTCCCTGCTGGCCGCCTGCGCCGGCCCGGGCGGCTCATCCTCATCGGACTCCGCCAAGTCCGACGACACCCTCTCGTTCGCTCACTGGCGGGCCGAGGACAAAGAGGTCTTCGAGAAGATCATCGCCGGCTACACCGCCGCCAAGGTCCGGCAGGACATCTCGCCGTCGAACGACTACCAGAGCACCGCGCTGCAGAAGCTGCGCGGCGGCAGCGTCGGCGACGCGTTCACCGCGTTCCGTGGCGCGCAGTTCCTCGACATCGCGAAGGCCGGCGTCTGGGCCGACCTGACCGGGCAGGCGCTCGTGCAGAAGTACGAGCCGGCCCTGATCACCGCTGGTGCTCAGGACGGCAAGCAGCTCGGTGTCCCGTACCAACTGGTCTTCAACACCCCGCTCGCCAACACCGACCTGATCAGCAAGGCCGGCTTCGGTGAAGCGCCGAAGGACTGGGACGGCTTCCTGTCGCTGCTCGACAAGCTGAAGAGCCAAGGCGTCACCCCGTTTGCCTGGCCGGGTGGCGACGCCGCGAACGCCGGCCAGCTGCTCAACGTCATGGTGGTCAACAACGCGCCGACCGACGACGCGCTCGGCAAGATCGAGACCGGCGAGAACAAGGTCACCGACGACTGGTTCCTCACCGTGCTGAAGCAGTACCAGCAGCTCGTGCCGTACTTCCAGACCGGTGCGACCGGCACCAGCAGCGACGCGGCCCTGGCGCTGTTCGCCCAGGGCAAGGCCGGCCTGCTCGGCACCGGCTCGTTCCAGGTCGCCGGCGTCCGCAAGCTCGGCGCCACCTTCGGCATCGACCTGCTCGCCCCGATCACCACGACGGCGGACAAGGCGAAGTACGAGGGCGTCTTCAACGCGACGTTCATCCTCGGCGTGAACGCCAAGTCCGGCAAGCAGGACGCCGCCCGCGCCTGGATCGAGCACCTGTCCGACCCGGAGGTGGCCGGCGTCTACGCCAACGGCACCTCGCAGCACGTGACGGTCAAGGGTGTCGAGTACACCAACGCCGACCTCAAGGCGCTCGCGCCGTGGCTGACCAAGAAGACCGCGCTGGCGCCGCGCTTCCAGTTCAGCAACCTCGACGTCCGTGGCGCTGTCGAGAACGCCACCGTGCAGGTCGCCGGCGGCAAGAGCCCGGAGGAGGCGGCCGAGGCCGCCCAGAAAGTCATCGACCAGAATAAATGAGAGCCCGTCTCACTCTCCTCCTCTTCGCGGTTCCGGCCCTGATCCTGTACGGCGGGTTCTTCCTGCTGCCCGCCGTACAGGGTCTGCGGTACGCCACCACCGACTGGGACGGTTACAGCTCCACGTTCAACGACGTGGGCCTGTCGAACCTCACGGACGTTGTCGGCGACGACGACCTGTTCCGCAACGCGCTCACCAACAACCTCAAGTTTCTGCTGGCCGTGGTCGTCGGGCAGACCGCCCTGGCCCTGCTGCTCGCGGTCCTGCTCGCCGCGCGCAGCCGCGCCTCGACCGCGCTGCGGGCACTGTTCTTCCTGCCCACCGTGCTGTCGTCGGTGTCTGTCGCGTTCATCTGGAAGTTCGTCTACGACCCGAACTTCGGTCTCGCGAACAGCCTGCTCGGCGCGGTCGGGCTGGACCGGTTCCAGTCCGCGTACCTCGGCAACGAAGGCACCGCGATCCTCTGGGTCGCGGTGGCGCAGGTCTGGTTCCACGCCGGGCAGATGATGGTCATCTACATCGCCGGGATCAACCAGATCCCGGAGGAGCTGTACGACGCCGCGAAGACCGACGGCGCCGGCCGGTGGCAGCAGTTCCGGCACGTCACCTGGCCGATGGTCGCGCCGGCCACCGCGCTCGTCATCGCGTACACAAGTCTGCAGTCCTTCAAAGCTTTTGATCTTGTTTTGGGTCTGGCCGGCAACCCGCCGAGGTCCGGGCTCGACGTGCTCGCCACCCGGATCTACACGACGTTCGCGAACTCGCAGCTCGGTTACGCGGCTGCCGAGTCGGTCGTTTTCATGATCGCCATCGCGGCGGTCACGCTCCTGCAGAATCGCGCCGCGAGGATGGTCCACGGATGAGGCGTTTCGTCCTCGGGGTCTACGCCCTGCTGATCGTCGTGCCCCTCGTGGTGATCGTCGGCGGTAGTTTCAAGACCACGCCCGAGTTGTTCGCCTCGCCGTTCGGGCTGCCGGAGAACCCGACGCTCGACAATTACGCCACCGTGCTGACCAAACAGGACATGCTCGGGGTGCTGGGCAACAGCCTGTTCGTGGTCTCCATCTCGGTGCCGGTCACCCTGCTGCTGGGCAGCCTCGTCGCGTTCGCGGTGGCCCGGCTGCCGCGATGGCCGTCCCGGATCCTCTTCGCGATCTTCGCGGCCGGGCTCGCGGTTCCGGCACAGGCCGTCATGATCCCGCAGTACGTGCAGTTCGAACGGCTCGGCCTGCGCAACAGTCTGACCGGCCTGATCCTGGTGAACATCGTGGTGACGCTGCCGGTCGCGGTCTTCATCCTGGCCGGCTTCATGCGTACGCTGCCGGCCGAACTCTACGAGGCCGCGGAACTCGACGGCGCCGGTCCGTGGGCGTCGTACCGGAGGATCGCGGTGCCGGTCTCGTACCCATCGCTGGCCGCCACCGCGATCTTCCTGATCGTGATGCACTGGAACGACCTGCTCTATCCGTTGCTCTTCATCGACGACCCGGACAAACGGACACTTCCACTGGCGCTTCTGGACTTCCAGGGCGAGTACCTGACGGAGTACCCGCTGCTCTTCACCGGTGTGGTCGTCGCATCGCTGCCGATGGTGCTGGCGTACGCGTTCCTGCAGCGTCATTTTGTGGCGGGGATCACAGCTGGTGCCGTGAAGGGTTGATCCCGGGTCGAGCGGGTAGTCGTGCCTGATGCCCGCCGACGACCCAGGCACCGTCATGGTCTTCGCACCGGTGCCACAGCTGACCGTGACCATAGAGCAACAGTCCGCCGAACCGGAGTTGCACGTCCACCCCGGTGGCCAGGGAATCTGGCAAGCCCGGATGTGCGCTGCGCTCGGCGCATCGGTCACCCTCTGTATTGCGGTCGGGGGCGAGATCGGCGAGATCATCTCGCTCCTGCTGCGCGACGAGAATATCGAGGTACGCACGGTACGCCGTTCGTCCGGCAGCGGCTGGTACGTGCACGACCGCCGCGACGGCACCCGGACGACGGTCGCCGAAAACGCCAGCAGCCCGTTCGGCCGGCACGACCTCGACGAGATGACAGGGGCGACGCTTGCCGCCGGAATGCGTGCCCGGGTCAGCATCCTGAGCGGCCCGGCATCCCCGGATGTCGTCGCGCCGGACGTGTACCGCCGGCTCGCCACCGACCTCGGCACGCACGGCGGCACCGTGATCGCCGACCTCTCCGGCGACCACCTCACCGCGGTCCTCGAAGGTGGTGTCGACTTCCTCAAGGTCAGCCACGAGGAGCTGCTGGACGCCGGCCGCGCCCGTGACGACAGCGTCTCGGCGCTCGTCGACACCGCTCGTGATCTGCGCAAAGAGGGTGCCGGGGCAGTACTGATCAGCCGCGCCGGCCAGCCCGGTATCGCCCTGCTCGACGACGAGCCGCTGCTCGTCGAGCTGCCCTCGCTGCAGGTGGTCGACCACCGCGGCGCCGGCGACTCGATGACCGCGGGAGTGGCGACCGTGTTGTCCCGAGGCGGCAAGCCCCACGAGGCGGTACGCACCGGGACGGCAGCAGGCGCCCTCAACGTGACACGGCACGGCCTCGGCACCGGCCGCAAAGAGGCCATCGCCGAGCTGACGAAGCGAGTCAGGCTGTCCCCGATCACAGGTTGACGTGACGCATCGCGTTGACCGTCAACCTGTTGACCTGGATGTGTCGAGTTGATTCCGATCAACTCAACACGGCTGTCTGTTCATCGGGGCTTTGTCTTACTGTCCACTCTGGCGTCCTACCGTGACCGCATAGAGTTCTGGTGGAGTGTGGCCCTGGCGACGCTGGGTGTGGTGGTTCCCGGCATCGTCGCGATCTACGAGTTCGTCGTCAAAGGACGCAAACGACTCGGATACCGGGTCCAGATGGACACCACTGCCACTGACGTGGTCGAGACCGTGCACGCCGGCGCCCTGCGTGAACTGCAGCGAGACGACGTCCCGATCGACGACCCCACCCTGGTGCTGCTCCGGATCGAGAACAACGGCGCCACCAACATCGACACCCGGGACTACGCGGTCCTCGACGACGACCGGGTCGGCATCCGGGTCCGCTTCCCCGGCCGCCAGGTGGTCGGCATGGTGGTCACCGAGCTCAGCGACGACTACCTGCGGCCCAGCTTCCAGGACGGCTCCGGCCTCGCGGTCCGTGGCGACGTCATCGAGCTGCCGAAGGTACCGCTCAACCGGTCCGCGCACTACAAGGTCCTCGCCGCGCTGGAACGCGCCGGCGGCAACGGCAGCGACCCGGGCATCTTCCCGGCGCCCGTGGTGATCGGCGGGATCAAGGGTGGCGTCCGCGGTGGCCGGATCCAGGAGACGCAGAGCCGCACCGGTACCCCGAAACGCGCCATGGCCCTGGTCGGCTTCCTGGTCCTGCTGGTCATCGCGCAGCTCGTGGTCTTCCTGCGCAGCGACACCGGCGCGCCACTGGACTGCGCCACCGGCCGGATCCGGGTCGTCGGCTCGACCGCGTTCGAGCCGATCGCTACGCAGGCGGTGTCGGCGTACCGGGATGCCTGCCCCGGCGCCTCTTTCGATCTCGACATGCGCGGCAGCGGCGAGGGCCTGCTCGCCCTGAACAAGGCCGCGAGCCCCGACGTGATCGCATTCTCCGACGGCGAGAAGCCGGACGGCATGCCCGCCCTGCTCCCCCGCCCGATCGCGTTCTTCCTGTTCACCCTGATCGCCCACCCGGACGCCGGCGTGCGGGACCTGACCCTCGACCAGGTCCGAGCCCTGTACCGCGGCGAGATCACCAACTGGAACCAGGTCGGCGGCGCGGACGAGCCGGTCCGGCTGATCAGCCGGAACCCGGGTTCTGGCACCCGCAACGCGTTCCAGCGCCGGGTCCTGGCCGGCGTACGCGAACCGGGCAGCAACTCCGACGACTGCCGCAACCGCGACCCGGGCACCCCGGCCGGCGTGGTCCGCTGCGCCCGCGACTCCACCGAGGACGTGCTCGGCGCGGTCGCCGACACCCCGGGCGCGCTGGGCTACAGCGAACTGGGCGCGGCCGGCGGCCGCGACGATCTGACGATCGTCCGGATCAGCGGCCACCCCGCGACGGTCACCGAGGCGGACCACGGCGCTTACCCGTTCTGGGAGACCGAGTACGGCTACACGTACGGCGAGCCGCCCGCCGAGTCCCTGACCGCAAGCTTCCTGCGATACCTGACGAACCAGGTCGGCGCCGACATCCTCCGGGCCCACGGCAACCGCCCGTGCGCCGAACTAGCCAATCCAGCCCTCTGCCACCCCACCTGACCACCCGTAACGCCACCGAGCCGTAGCCCAGAGAGATCATTGCCGGAAATGACCTACATGGACGACGGCTCCCACACACACACCACCAGCCACGAGCCGGCGGATGCGGGCGGCCGGAGCGGACCTCTCAGCGGAAGCGGTACGCCGCCGCCGGGTGGTCGTCGCGGACCCGGGTCGCGCCCTCGCCGTAGAACGACTCGCGCAGCGTGCTGCCCTCGTACGAAGTCCGCGTGAGCCCTCGCCTCTGCAGCTCCGGCACGGCCAGGTCGACGAAATCGCGGAACGTCACCGGGGGGACCGGGTCGGCGATGTTGAAGCCGTCCACACCCGACTCCTCGGCCCAGCGTTCCAGCTCGCCGGCCACCGTGGCCGGACTGCCGACGATCACCGGGCCACCGCCGCCGACGCCCACGAACTCGGCGATCGCGCGCGGCGTCCAGGTCCGCGACGGGTCGAGCGTGGTGAACAGTTCGACCATGCCGCGGATCCCGTCGGTGTCGACGTACTCCAGTGGCTTGTCCAGATCCAGCGCCGACAGGTCGATGTGCATGAGCGCGCTCCACCGGGCCAGCGCGCCCTCGACGCTCGCATATCGCTGATAGTCGGCCAGCTTCGCCTGCGCCTCGGCGTCGGTCTCCGCCACGATCACGGTGGCGATGGCGAAGAACTTCACCGACGACGGGTCACGCCCGGCCGCCACGGCCTCGGCCCGGACCCCGTCGACGAGGGTGCGTGCCATCGACGGCAGATAGGCGGAGAGGAAGACACCTTCGGCGTGCCGGCCGGCGAACGCACGACCCACCCGGGACGTTCCGGCCTGATAGAGCACCGGCGTGCGCAGCACACCCGGCTCGGACAGCGCGATACCCGGAACATCGTAATAAGTCCCAGAATGAGCGATAGGCCGAACTCGCGACGGTTCCACGAAGACACCCCGTGAAGCGGAGCGCACGACCGCGTCGTCGGCCCAGCTGCCCTCCCACAGCTTGTAGACGACCTCCATGAACTCCTCGGCCATCGCATACCTGTCGTCGTGCGCCATCTGCCGCGTCAGGCCGAGATTGCGGGCCGCGCTGTCCAGCGCCGACGTCACGATGTTCCACCCGATCCGGCCGCCGGTCAGGTGATCGAGCGTCGTCATCTTGCGGGCGAACGCGTACGGAAGCTCGTACGTCGAAGAGACCGTGACCGAAAAGCCTAGATTGCGGGTCGCGGCGGCCATCGCGCTGATCGGCAGCAACGGATCGTCGGTCGGTGTCTGGATGCCGTCGCGCAGCGCGGCGTCGACACTGCCCTGATAGACATCGAGCGGGCCGAGCGCATCCGCCACGAAGAGCGCGTCGAACTTGCCGCGTTCCAGGATCTGCGCGGTCTCCACCCAGTAGGACAGATCACGATATCGATGAGCCTGACTGTCCGGATGCCGCCAGAGCCCGATCGCGGTGTGCCCGGGGGTGGATTGCCGCAGGCCGTTCAGGCGGATGCGCATGGGTTACTCCTCAGTGAGAATCAGCAGGTCAGCGCTCTCCCGAACCTGCTCGGTCGCGTAGAACGCGTCCTCGTGCCGCGCCCACCGGGACCAGTGCGGCGCATAGGTCTGACCATCCCTGGCCAGGGCGCGTTGCTTGCGCACCGCGGTGGGGCTCTCCAACCAGACAACCCCGCATGTGTACGCACGAAGCAGGCGCCCGCCAGCTCCCACGCCTTCGACGACGAGCCAGTCGGCGTCCGGAACCGGATGGTGCCCGGTGTACTCGCCGGCCGCCCAGTCCCAGCGCTGCCAGACCGCGGGCCGGCCCTCGGCGAGCGGTTCCAGAACCCAGTCCCGCAGCGCGGTCACACCACGTTCGAGCCCGTCCCACCCGGCGTAGAGATCGTCCATGTGGATCAGGGGCGCGCCGAGGCGCTCGCCGACGGCCCGGGCGAGAGTGGTCTTGCCCGATCCGGAGCGCCCTTCGACAGCGAGAACCTTCCGCGTCCCGGCCGAGGGCTGTTGCCCGGCGGCCCAGTCGAGAACCCGGGTGACCGCGGCGTCCAGTGGTGTCGTCACGGCCGGAACAGCACCTTCTCCGGCGTGATCCGCAGAATCACCCGGCCGGCTTCCTGTGCCGGGTCGGGGATCACGTGGTCGGCACCGGTGTAACGGCGGGCCAGCTGGTGCACCAGGCCGGCCGGGTCGCCGGCGGTGATCCGGGCGACGCCGCGGATCTCGGCGTAACTGGTGGGCCGCTGCCGGTCGTGGATCAGCACGGTGACCCGGGGGTCCCGTTCGATGTTGCGGACCTTGCGCCGCCCCGCCTTGGTGGTCATCACCAGATCGTTGCCGTCGAGGGCTGCCCACATGACGGAAAGCTGCGCTCGCCCGTCCGGCTCGGTGGTCGAGAGCACCGCGAACTCGGGCCGCTCGATCAACTCCCGGACCTCGTCCGGGATCACCGCAGCACCTGAAGCCGACCGGCCCCGTTCGATGGGCAGAGCCGGGTCGGCGGACCACTCTTCGAGGGAGCCGTCGTAAAGGGCGACGTCGTCACGGCCGAGTTCGCGCAGCGCCAGGCCGAGCGTGGTCGCCGAGATGCCGCCGCCGCAGTACAGCCAGATCGGTGCCGGGTCGGCAAGGAGGTCGGCAAGGACCTCGCGAAGTTCGGGTTCGGGCCGGAATGTGCCGTCCGCGCCGATCAGCGAGCGGGCCGGCAGGTTCGCGGTGCCGGGGATGTGGCCGCGCCGCGAATACCGGGTCGGCACCTCACCGGCGAACGCCTCCGGGTTGAGCGCGCAGACGACACTCGCCTCGACCCGCCCGGCGAGCCACTCCTCGATCTCGGCCCGCCCCACCCACCGCGAGGCCACGTCCCGCGTGTCGATTTCAGGCGCGGACCGCACCTCAACTCCACACGCACCGGCGTTTCCCCCGGCCCGTGTCGATTCCGGGTTCGGATCAAACCCCAACTCGACACGCTCGGAGGAGGTCACCGGGAGGCCGGCCTCTTGCCACGCTTGCAGGCCGCCGTCCAAAACGTAGGCTTCCAGCCCCAGCCAGTCGAGCAGCCACCACAGGCGGGATGCCCAGATGCCGTCGCCTCGGTCGTAGGTGACCACCGGGACGTCGGGGCGGACGCCCAGCGCTGCCAGCCGGGCTGCCAGCTCCGGGGCGGAGGGGTGGGTGAAGTGCAGGCCGGAACCCGGGTCGCTCAGGTCGTGCAGCAGGTCGGCGTGCCGGGAGCCGGGGATGTGTGACTCGGCCCAGCCGGCCAGCCCGGAGACTGCCCTGTGGTCACCGTCCTGCAATGCCTTTGCAAGCTCCACCGTTGCATCGAGGATGACCACGGGAGCCTGCGTTGCGCGTACTGATAAAGCAGCGGGACCCAGCAGAAAGCTGGTCATCGCGGCACCGCCTGGACCCCCGCGGGGGTCGCGACCGCCTGGCGCCAGTCGAAGGTGGCGGGGAGGATGGCGTTGGCGGCGAGCCAGTCGGTGTAGGGGTCCATCAGGTCGGGGCGGATCTCGCCCCAGCGGTCGCCGTGCCACCAGGTGGGCGCGATCAGTTCCAGGGAGCGGGACAGGATCGACCGGGGGAAATACGGGATGACCCGGTCCAGGATTTCCAGCGCCAGTCCGGGCTGCTCGGTGGCGGTGCGGTAACCGCGTTCGGTCGCTGACAGGAACGCCGCGAGTTCGTCGGGGGCCAGCGCGGCAGGGCCGGTGCCGAGCAGGTAGCTGTGGTACGGCGGTGCGCCGATCTCGTCGACCGGCCAGGTGATCCTTTCCGGACCTGGGATCTGGGCGAAGAGCGCGTCCCAGGCCCAGTAACCGCCGAACGTGGCGTCTACCTCGCCGGCCGCGATGTCGTCGGCGCTGAGTTCGCGGTAACCGCTGTCGACGAGGATGACCGCGTCCGGGTCGCCGCCGTCGACCGCCACGAGGTGCCGGACCATCGCCAGGCCGCGCGGGGTCGGATTCAGCGCGAGGCGCTTGCCCTCCAGATCACGCGGCCGGGTGATGCCGCGGCCGACGACGGTCTGGATGGTTTCCATGCCCCGGTGGTTGATCGACGCGACAGCGTGCAGCGGCTGGCCGGCGGCGCTGCGGACCAGCAGCCGGTTGGTCGGGAAGACGCCCAGGTGGACCTCGCCGCGGGCCAGGTGTTCCAGGGTGTCGCCGCGCTGCGGATCGAAAACGGTCAGCTCGACGTCGAGACCGGCGTCGCGGTACCAGCCTTCGCGGCTGGCGACGTAGAGGCCGGCCGCGTTGGTCCACGGGTGGAAGTATTCGAGCATCACGCGGACGTGGGTGAGGGTCATCGAGGGCTACCTGTCAGCAGATCGGTGAGGCGGCGGCGCAGTTTGACGAAATCGGGGTCGTCGACGACGTCGTCGCGGCGGGGACGGCCGAACGGCACGGTGACTTTTTCGATCACTGTCGCCGGGCGGCTGGAGAAGACGTAGACGGTGTCGGAGAGCAGCAGCGCCTCTTCGATGTTGTGGGTCACGAAGAGGACCGCACGCCGATTCCCTTCCCAGATGTCCAGGAGCCAGCGGTGCATCTCCAGGCGGGTCATCGCGTCGAGGGCGCTGAACGGCTCGTCGAGGCAGAGGAGTTCCTGGTCGGAGAGGAGGGCGCGGAGGAAGGCGACCCGTTGTTGCATGCCGCCAGAGAGTTCGTGCGGATATTTCGTAGCAAAGCCGTCGAGGCCGACTTTGCTGAGCCACTCACGGGCTAACGCGATGTCGGCTTTACCGGCTATTTCCTGGGCCAGGACGACATTTTTCTCGATGGTGCGCCACGGCATCAACGCCGGTTGTTGCGGCATATATCCGATCTGGCCACGCCGCGCCTTCGCGCCGTTGATCTCGATCGTGCCGGCGGTCGGGGTGAGCACACCGCCGATCAGGTGGAAGAGGGTGCTCTTGCCGGAGCCGGATGGGCCGACGATCGAGACGAATTCGCCCTTCTGAACCGTTATGTCAACATTTTTCAAGACATCTAGGTTTTTGAAACTGTGGCTCAGGCCGGCCACCCGCACAGCCTCAGTCACGGCGGCTTCAGTCACGACGGCTTCAGTCCCGACGGCTTCAGTCACGGCGGCGCCCCTTCACTGTCAGCTTCTCCAGCAGCACGACCAGACCGAAAACGACCAGCGCCAGCACCACCACGATGGCGATCGCCACGAACAACCGGTCGGCACGGAACGCCGACTTCTGGATGATCATGTACTGGCCGATGCCCTTGTCGCTGCCGAGCCACTCCGCGATGATCGCGCCGAGCACGCTGTAGGTGGCCGCGATCTTCAGACCGGAGAACATCGTCGGCAGCGCGTGCGGCCACTGCAGCTTCGTGAAGAGCTGCCGCCGGTTCGCGCCGCTCATCAGCATGTAGTCGGCGATCAGCGCGTCACTGCGGCCGAGCCCGTCGAGCGTGGCGACCGCGACCGGGAAGAAGCAGACCAGGATGATCACGACGAGCTTCGGCGCGATACCGAAGCCGAGCCAGACCACCAGCAGCGGGGCGATCGCGATCGTCGGCACGTTCTGGCTGATCACCAGCAGCGGATAGATCGCCGCCCGTACGCCCGGGAGCAGGTGCAGCACGACGGCGACGAACAGGCCGGTGGCCACGCCCGCGCCGAAGCCGTACAGGGTGAGTTCGGCCGTGGCGAGCGTGTGCCGGGCAAGGGCCTCGCGCTGGTCAGCGGCGGCCGTCCAGATATCGGAGGGGCTCGGCAGCAGCCACGTGTCGATCCCGGAGAGAGTGGTGTAGAGCTGCCACCCGGCGATCAGCAGCAGAACTGTGATCGCCGGGGGAAGCGCTTTGCGGAGCGTCATGCTCTCAGGCCGTCGGCAAGAATTCGTTGGTGTACGCCTTCGACGCGTCGACCTCCTTGCTGAGGACCTTCTGGTCGAGCAGCCACGCCGAGAAGTTCGTCCAGATCTCCGGCTTCTGCTCGCCCCAGCGGGCGGCGTCGTCCTGGTACCGCGGGCTCAGCCACTCCTGGCTCTTCTTGACCAGTTCGGCGTCCAGGTCGGGCGCGGCCTTGAGCAGGATTTCCGCGGACTCCGACGCGTTCTTGGCGGCGTATCCGTACCCCTCGGAGACGGCGGCGGTGAATTCCTTGACGACCGCCGCGTTGTTCGCGATCTGCTTCTCGTTGGTGATCAGGATCGGCGTGTAGAAGTCGAGCGCCGGGTCGTAGTCCTTGACGTACTGGATGTTGACCGGCTCACCCCGCAGCTCGGCTTCGATGCCGGTCCAGCCGTAGAAGATCCACTCGAAGTCGATGCCCTTCTTGGTGGCCGCGAAGAAGTCGGCGTCGCCCACGTTCACGGTCTTGATCTTCGAGGCGTCACCGCCGTCCTTGCTGACCACGGCCTTGAGCAGCGGCTCCTCAAGGGGGCCACCCCAGCCGCCGTACGTCTTACCGGCGTACTGCTTGGGGCTGGTCAGATTGCGGTCCTTCGGGGACGCGAAACCGGACGTGTTGTGCTGGATGATCGCGGCGATCGAGACGAGCGGTGCACCCTCGGCCCGGGCCTGGGTCAGCGACTCCTGCGCGCTGATCGCGAACGGGATCTTGTCGGCGGCGACCAGGGCGGACGGGTCGGCGTCACCCGGCTGGACGATCTCGACGTCGAGGCCGTGAGCGGCGAAGTAGCCCTTCTCCTTGGCGACGTAGAGACCGGTGTGGTTGGTGTTCGGGGTCCAGTCCAGCGCGACCTGGATCTTGGTGAGCGTCTTTCCGTCTGCCGTCGTCGTGGTCTCGTCCGAGGACGACGAGCACGCGGCAGCGGCAAGGG
Organism: Actinoplanes sp. CA-015351; assembly: GCF_050955685.1. Lineage (NCBI taxonomy): Bacteria > Bacillati > Actinomycetota > Actinomycetes > Micromonosporales > Micromonosporaceae > Actinoplanes > Actinoplanes sp. CA-015351. The sequence continues at coordinate 2,014,564 of NZ_CP192102.1, read as the reverse complement.
TGACGGAAGCAGCGGCAAAGGCGGCCAGGGCGCGGCGCCGGGTGAGCGGAAGGTTCATGGGGGATCTCTCCGTGCGGTGGATACCGCAGGAACCTATTCACCCGGGTGACCGCTTACCAGGGTTAAGTGACCGGCATTACACACTGTTCCCACATATCAGACCGAATCCATAGGAATAAGTCGGACGATGACCCACTTTGACGTGGGCGTTCCGCTCTCCTCGGCCTGTGACTCCAGCGGAACCAGCGAGTTGGTCTCCGGGTAGTAGGCGGCCACACAGCCCTTCGGGGTGTCGTATTCGACGAGCCGGAACCGGGCGGCCCGGCGCTCGACACCGTCGGCCCACTCGGAGACCAGGTCCACCGTGTCGCCGTCCGCGAAGCCCAGCTCGTCGAGGTCGGCCTTGCTGATGAAGACGACCCGGCGGCCCGCATAAATCCCTCGATAGCGGTCGTCCAGCCCGTAAATCGTGGTGTTGAACTGGTCGTGGCTCCGCAGCGTCTGCAGCACGAGCCGGCCGGGCGGAACCGTCATCACCTCAAGCGGGCTGACGGTGAAGACCGCCTTGCCTTCCAGCGTCGGGAAATTCCGGGAGTCGCGCGGCGGGTGCGGCATCGTGAAGCCGCCGTTGCGGATCTTCGTGGCGTAGTCGTCGCAGCCCGGAACCACCCGGCCGATCCGCTCCCGGATCTGCTCGTAGTCGCCGGCGAATTCAGCCCACGGAATCTCGTGCCGCTCCCCCAGCGTGGCCGCCGCCATCCGGCAGATGATGTCGACCTCCGAGCGCAGCAGCGGCCCGGCCGGTTCCGAACGCCCCCGCGAGGCGTGCACCGCGGACATCGAGTCCTCCACGGTGATGCGCTGCTCACGGCCGCCGGTCAGGTCTTTTTCGGTTCGGCCCAGAGTCGGCAGGATGAGCGCGGTGTGCCCCGCCTCGACGTGGCTGCGGTTCAGCTTCGTGGAGATCTGCACGGTCAGCGTGGCGCTGCGCATCGCCGCCGCGGTCACGTCGGTGTCCGACATCGCGCCGACGAAGTTGCCGCCGAGGGCCACGAAGACCTTCGCCCGGCCGTCCCGGAACGCCTTCACCGTGTCGACCGCGTCGTGGCCGTGCTCGCGGGGCGGCTCGAAGCCGAACTCGTCGCGGATCCGGTCGAGGAACGCCGCCGGCGGCCTCTCCCAGATGCCCATGCTCCGGTCGCCCTGCACGTTGGAGTGCCCGCGCACCGGGCAGAGGCCGGCGCCCGGCTTGCCGATCATGCCCTGGAGCAGCGCGACGTTGACGAACTCCTTGATCGTGGCGACGGCGTTGCGGTGCTGGGTGATGCCCATCGCCCAGCAGTGCACGATCCGTTTCGCGCCCGCCAGCATGTCGGCGGCTTCCTCGATCTCGGCCCAGGTCAGGCCGGTGGCTGCTTCGATCTTCTCCTGGTCGACTTCTTTCAGGTGCGCCGCCCAGGCCTCGAAGCCGACCGTGGAACTCTCGATGAAGTCGACGTCCGCAACGTTCTTCGTCAACAGCAGGTGGCCGATCGCCTGCCAGAGCGCCAGATCACCGTTCGACCGGATCTTCAGGAATTTGTCGGCCAGGGCGGTGCCGTGCCCGGCCAGGCCGCGCGGTTTCTGCGGGTTGTCGAACCGCAGCAGGCCCGCCTCGGGCAGCGGGTTGATCGCCAGGATCTTCGCGCCGTCCCGCTTCGCGATCTCCAGGGCGGTCAGCATCCGCGGGTGATTGGTGCCCGGGTTCTGCCCGGAGACCACGATCAGGTCGGCCTGGTGCAGGTCTTCCAGGGTCACCGAGCCCTTGCCGACGCCGATCGTGCGCATCAGCGCGGAACCTGTCGACTCGTGGCACATGTTCGAGCAGTCCGGCAGATTGTTCGTCCCGAAGGCCCGGGAGAACAGCTGGTAGACGAACGCGGCCTCGTTGCTGGCCCGGCCGGAGGTGTAGAAGGCGGCCTCGTCCGGGCTGCCGAGCGCGTTCAGGTGGGTGCCGATCAGCTCGAAGGCGTCACCCCAGGAGATCGGCTCGTAGTGCGTACCGCCGTCGCGGCGGACCATCGGGTGGGTGAGGCGGCCCTGTTTCTCCAGCCAGTGGTCGGTGCGCCCGGCGAGGTCAGCGATCGGGTGCGCCGCGAAGAACTCCGGTCCTGCCGTGTCGCGGGTGCCCTCCCAGGAGACCGCCTTCGCGCCGTTCTCACAGAACTCGGCGGCGTGCCGATGATCCTGCGGATCCGGCCAGGCGCAGCTCATACAGTCAAAACCGTCGTGCTGATTCAGCGTGCGCAGGTTGCGCACCGTCTTGCGCAGACCCATTTCCTGTACGGCATTCGTCAAGCTCAGCCGGACCGCCTTGAGGCCGGCCGCACGGTCGGCCGGAGGGCCGACGTGCAGCCGGGCGTCCTCGTCCTCTTGCCTCATGGCCCCAGTCTGGCCCCGCGTCGTGGCACCCGGCAAACCGAGGTGAGCACGCTTAGAGTTCGTCAGCTTTCAGGCTGCTCAGCACGTTCGCCGGCGGCCAGTCCTCCACCCGGTACCGAGACGGCGCCAGCAGCGGTTCCGGGCTCAGGCCGGCCTGCTCCTCGACCAGGTGCCACGGCACCCGGAACTCGACGCCCGACTCCGGGCGGGCGAACGCCACCGAATCGGCCCTGGGCAGCAGCGTGCTGACACCCTCGACCCAGGTGGCGATCGTCTCGGCCGGTCCGCCGTCGGGCGGCTCGACCGCGATGAGCCGGCCCACGTGCACGTCGACACCGGCTTTCTCGTACTGCTCGGCGAGCCAGTCGGTCTGGTTGGAGTACTCGGTGAGGGCCAGCACCGCTTCGGCCCGGCGGGCAGGCAGATAGTGCACATGCCCGGCCACAGGCGTGTACGGAACCGAGACCCCACCGGGTCCGGCGACGTACCCGACCGGCGACAGGTAGCGCACCGCTTCCTGAAAACCGCGCTCGACGACGGCGTAGAGCTGGTCCGCCTCGTTCTCCGGCAGCGGGCTGACCAGCAGCGTGTTGTTGTCCGGCGCGAACGCCAGGACCGGTGTGCCCATCCGCTCGCCGACGTCGGCCAGCCAGCCGGGCTGGAGCAGCAGCGACGTGAAGTACCCGTCGCCGTCGTCGAGCATCCGGATCAGGCTCGGGCCGGCCGGCCACGGACGGGCCAGCGAGCGGCGGGCCAGCTCGGCCAAATTTTCCCGGGCCGCCTCGAAGACGTCGCCGGCCGTGACACCCCACTCGTCGAGACGGTCCGGGATCACGTACGCCATCGCGTCCGGTGCGTCGATCACCACGAGCTCGCGCAGGAACGGCATGGCCATCCGGGACAGCGGCGGCCGCATCCCCACCGGGCCGGCGGCGCCGAACGTGACCGGGCGGACCACGGGGCGGAGCTTCGCGCGTACCGTCTCCCAGGTGTCGTCAGCCGGCGGCGCGGCCATGAGCTTGACCAGACGCTCCAGGCGCTCCCGGCGTTCCGCCGGGGTGGCTTCCGCGGTCTCGCGGAAGACGTTCGAGAGATAGAGGTGGGCCGGACCGGCTCCGCCGGTGCGATGGATCGCGATCGCGAACTCGTCCGCGCGGTAGGTCGCGCGCTCCACCCCAGGAGTCCCCCGGGCCACCCGGAGGGCCAGCTGGGCGAACCGGCGCTGCGGTGAGCCGACGAACCTGTCCAGCAATCCCATTGGTGGACAGTAGCCTGCGAAGGCCTAGATCAAGCGGGTCGGTGCTCGTCGACCAGCCGGGTGGCGATGTTGTTCAACGCCTGGTCGATCAACACCTTGTCGTCCGGATCGGTGCGCGCGATGTCGTCCAGATTCGTGTCGAGCCACTGGCGCCACGCGTGCCGGACCCGTTCGAACTGTTCCTGACCGGCCTCGGTCAGATGCACTTGATCACCCTCAACCCGGGCATATCCGGCCTGTCGAAGATCTTCGAACGTGGGTTCCAGCACTTCAGCGGGCATCCGATGCTGACGGGCGATGGCCGGCAGCTCAGCCTTGCCCTTCGCGGTCACGTGCAGGTGCGTCTGCCCGATCGCCCACGCCTGCGACGGGTTGACGTCGGCGCCGGAGCCGGCCAGGACGCCGTCCATGATCGTCCGGTCGTCGCGCGCCCGCCGCATGGTGTCGCTGATCTGTCGTTCCAGCTGGCTGACCCGGTCGTCGGTCGCGGGCGCGCCGAGGCCCTCGCCGACGTCGGTCGCGGCGGCCCGGGCACTGTCCCGCAGCGGCAGCTCCTTGAGCAGCCAGGCCACCAGGAAGCCGAGCACCGCGACCGGGACGACCCAGCGGAAGACGTAGTTGATCGCGTCCGCGTACGCCGCGATGATCGGCCCGGACAGGGCGTCGTCGAGCGCGTTGAGCGCGGTCGGGCTCTGCGCCACGGCCGGTGCGACCCCGGTCGAGGTGATCGCGCCGGTCAGCTCACCCTCCAGCCGGCTGGAGTACAGAGTGCCGAAGATCGCCGTTCCGAACGAACTTCCCAGGGTACGGAAGAACGTCACACCCGAGGTGGCGGTGCCGAGGTCGGCGTAGGGCACGGTGTTCTGCACGACGATCGTGAGCACCTGCATGGACAGGCCGATGCCGGCGCCCAGGATGAACATGTACAGCGATTCGAGCCAGGTGCTGGTGGTCGTACCCATCGTCGACATGAGGTACAGGCCGACCGTCATCACGGCGCCGCCGGCGATCGGGAACATCTTGTACCGGCCGGTGCGGCTGACCACGTTGCCGGAGAGGATCGACATGATGAAGAGGCCGGCCACCATGGGCAGCGTCCGTACGCCGGAGCCGGTCGCCGTCACACCGTCGACGTACTGCAGATAGGTGGGCAGGAACGTCATGGCGCCGAGCATCGCGAACCCGACGATGAAACTGAGCGTCGAGCAGACCGAGAAGACCGAGTTGCGGAACAGCCGCATCGGCAGCATCGGTTCCCTCGCCCGCATCTCGACGACGACGAACGCGGCGAACAGGGCTATCGAGCCGGCGAACATTCCGATGATCGTGGGGGAGCTCCAGGCGTACTCGCTGCCGCCCCACTCCAGCGCCAGGATCATCGTGGTCGCGGCCGCCGCGATCAGGCCGATGCCGGCGTAATCGATGACCGGCTTGCCCCCGGCCTTGATCGACGGGATGGCCTTGGCCGCCATCGCGATCACGATGATCGCGATCGGCACGTTGATGTAGAACGCCCAGCGCCAGCTCAGGTGGTCGGTGAACAGCCCGCCCAGGGTGGGCCCGACCACCGTGGTGACGCCGAAGACCGCGCCGAGCGCGCCCTGATACTTGCCGCGTTCGCGTAGCGGGATGACATCGGCGATCAACGCCATCGCGGTGACCATGAGGCCGCCCGCGCCGATGCCCTGGATCGCGCGGGCGCCGACCAGCATCAGCATGTCCTGCACGAGACCGCAGAGCGCCGAGCCGGCCACGAAGATCACCGCGCTGACCTGGAAGACCAGCTTGCGGCCGAAGAGGTCACCGAACTTGCCGGCCAGCACCGTCGCGATCGTCTCGGCCAGCAGGTACGCCGTGACGACCCAGGACATGTGCCCGGCGCCGCCGAGGTCCGCCACGATCGTCGGCAGCGCGGTGGACACGATCGTCTGGTCGAGGGCTGCCAGCAGCATCCCGAGCAGGATCGCGACGAAGACGACATTGACCTGTCGACGACTCAGGACGGGCATTTCTTGATCGTGGCCCGCTCACCGATCTCCCGGGGCGCTATTGGCGAATTCCGGGGCTCTCCTGGCAAATCCCGGGGCTGTCTTGGCGAATTCGTCGAAGTAAACTAAGTTGACTTCGGAGTTTTCGCAGGTCAGCCTTGTATCGAGAGGATTCGAGATGTCGCTTGGCGCTTCCAGCACAGTGGGTGAGTGGCTCGACCACCCGGACGGCGGCCCCGCCATCCGCGCGCTGCTCGGCCAGGGCGGTGACTTCGACGAGTCCCGCCTCGCCCCGGCCCGCGGCCTGCCGTTGCAGCAGCTGGTCGCGATGAGCCAGGGCCAGATCCCGCAGGAGGCCGTCGACCACCTGGTGCTGTCGGTCAACGGCGGCGTGGCGCCCGCCGACGACGGCGGCACCGGCTGGCGCGAGAAGATCACGCCGGGTCGCTTCGACGGCAAGACCGTGATCGTCACCGGCGCCGCGTCCGGCATCGGCCGGGCCACCGCGTCCCGCATCGTCCGCGAGGGCGGCCGGGTCGTCGCCGTGGACATCAGCTCCGCGGGTCTGACCGACCTCGCCGCCGGTCTGGGCTCGTCGGTCATCCCGGTGATCGCCGACATCACCAAGGCCGACGACGTCGCCCGCATCATCGAGGCAGCCGGCGACCGCATCGACGGCCTCGCCAACGTGGCCGGCGTGGTCGACGACTTCACCCCGATCCACGAGACCGCCGACGCCGTCTGGGAGCGCGTCTTCGCCGTGAACGTCGACGGCGTCTTCAAACTGACCCGCGCCGTCGCCCCGTCGATGCTGAAGGCGAAGAACGGCTCGATCGTCAACGTGGCCTCCGAAGCGGCCCTGCGCGGCAACGCGGCCGGCGTCGCCTACACGGCGTCGAAGCACGCGGTCGTCGGCATCACGAAGAACACCGCCTTCATGTACGGCCCGGAGGGCATCCGCGTCAACGCGGTAGCCCCGGGCGGCGTGGCAACCGGCATGGTCCCCCGCAACCAGTCCGACTACGGCCTGGCCCGCACCGGCCCCCACCTGCGCACGATCCCCCCGGTAGCCCTGGCCGAACACCTGGCCGCCTCGATCACCTTCCTACTGAGCGACGACGGCGTAAACCTGAACGGCGTAATCCTCCCCTCCGACGGAGGCTGGTCAGTCCAGTAACACCCCAACCGGGACCGACCGAGGCCGACCGAGGCCGACAGGGGTGCACGGGGCCAACAGGGCGCACGGTGTTCTCGCGCCCACCCTCAAAAAGCCAGCCGCGGGCGCACCGTGCGCCCCCGTCCCGCCTTGGCCGCACCCACCCCAGCAACGACCGTGCGCCACGTGAGGGCTGGCCGGGGCACACCGTGGGCCCGAGGCGCGTAGGCGGGGTCACACGATCGCCCGAATCGACCTGGACCAGGTCGCACAATGACGATCCGTGCGACCTCATCACGGCCAGGGCAGGGATGCGGGCACACGTTGCCGTTGCGTGCGACCCCGTCAACGCTGCTCCATGCGACCCCCGTCAACGCCGCTCCATGCGACCCCGTCGACGCCGCTCCATGCGACCCCCGTCGACCCTCTGCTCGCCGGGCAGGGCGGGGCGCGCACGCGATAAGCGTTCGCGTGCGCTCACCGCCGTCACAGCGGCGGCCGGCGGACGCCGGGATTCCGCTGGCGCGCCTGTTTCAGGCTGGTGGGGTCAGGATCTGCTGGAGCAGGGATCCGTAGCGGACCACCAGCTCGCGGGGGTCGGCTGCCACCAGGACCTCGTCGCCGACCACCCAGAGCGCGTACAACAGCCCGCCGATCACCGCTGCGGCCAGGCGGGCTCGGATGTCGGTGTCCTCGCCGACGAGCCTGGACCTCAACGGGCCTACGAACGTGTGCTCGTGGATGTCCTGCAGCCTGGCCTTGATCTGGGCCTCGTTGCTGCCTCGGACCAGCGCCAAGTACACGCCGCGGATGTCGTCGTCGGCCAGCAGGCGTTCGATGAAGCGTTCGCCCAGCTGCTCGGGCGGCACGTTCAGCAGTGGCTCGTCGTCGATGGTCAGATGCATGGTCTCCAGGAACAGCAATTCCTTCGTACCGAAGTGCCGGATCACCAAGGCCGGGTTGCTGCTGGCGAGGGCGGCGATGTCGCGTACCGAGGTTCGGGCGAAACCACGCTCGCGGAACAGGCGGGTCGCCGCCGTGCGGATCTCCTCGCGGGTGGCTTCCCCGGTCCGTCTGACCATCTCCCGATCGTAGGCGGTCAAACACATTTGCCCCTCGGGGCCAAACCCCACTGAACGCGAAGAATTCTCGGATTAACCGTGCTCAGCTGTCCGGGTCATGACCAACGGAAGTGGAAAGGTTCGACATGAGCAAGGCGACACGGAGTCTGACCATCGCCGGTCTCGGCGTCCTCGCGGGTGCGACGTTCGGGGCCGGTCCCGCCCTGGCATCGCCCGGAAACCCGCCGCCGGACGCCCCGCCGAGCGTCGCCGGCCACTACGAGACCAAGGTGGCCTGCGAGGCGATCAGCAGGCTCGGCTCCCGCCTCGAGTTCTGGGACCAGCACGATTGTGAACAACAGTTCGCGGGCGCACGGAAGCTGTATGTCCTGTACGTCGAATACGAGAGCGGCTCACCCGCATGGCCGGGCGGCCCCCTCCACGGCGGACAGAGCGGCCCGGGCGGACAGACCGGACAGGGCGGCCAGGGCGGGCCAGGCACTCCGGGCGATCAAGGCCCCATGCCAGGCGGCTCGGGCCCAGCGCCGAGTGCACCGGGCACGCCCGGAGAACCGACTCCGGAGCCCACCGACACCCCAGCCCCAGCCGAAACCAGCACACCGGCACCGACAGAAACCCCCGCCGCAACAGAAACTCCGGCTGCAACAGAAACCCCGGCTGCAACAGAAACTCCAGCAGCAACAGAAACTCCAGCAGCCGAAACGCCGGCCGTAACCGAATCCCCAGCGGCATCGGCAACCCCCGCCGTAACAGAAACCCCGACGACAACCGACACTCCGCCGGCAACAGAAACCCCGACGCCCACCGAAACCCCGGCACCCGCGGAAACCCCGGCAGCCCTCGGAATCACCATCGAATAACCACAGAGAACAATCACCGGCGGCCGGGGAAACCACCCCGGCCGCCGATCAAAAAGCAAAGATCAAAAATCACCCACCAGCCATGGCCCCCACCACCATGAACGGCTCCTCCCCCTGAGCCACCCGCTCCGGCAAAGCCGCATCCGGCGACTCATTAGACAAATCCTCTTCACAGGCGAAAAACCGCACCAGGGGCCGGCGACGCCCCGTATTCCGATCCCGCATCGTCCCGAGCAGCATCGGATATTCCTTCTCCACCGCGTCCAGCACACTCCGCTGAGTAACCGGCGAGGAAACCGAAACCGAGACCTCCCGGTCCACCTTCGCCAGAGTCCGCAGATGCGGCGGCAGGATCACCCGGATCACGGCAGCACCTGCACTTCCACGGACAGCACCGGCGGCAGATCACGCACCAGAGCACGCCACGAATCCCCGCTGTCCGAGGACCCGTACACCTGCCCGCCACTGGTTCCGAAGTAGATGCCGCATTCGTCGAGTGTGTCGACGGCCATGGCGTCGCGCAGCACGTTCACATAAACGTGCTCCTGCGGCAGCCCATTGGTCAGCGGCTCCCACGAATCCCCACCGGTCCGGCTGCGATAGACCCGCAGCTTGCCGTCCATCACATAGTGCAGCGAATCACTCGTGATAGGCACGACGTAAATCGTCTCCGGCTCGTGCGCGTGCACCGCGATCGGAAATCCGAAGTCGGTCGGCAGGTCACCGCTGACCTCACGCCAGTTGGCACCGGCGTCATCGGTACGCATCACGTCCCAATGCTTCTGCATGAACAGCGTGTCCGGCCGGGACGGATGCTGAGCGAGCCGGTGCACACAATGCCCGACCTCGGCGTCCTGGTCGGCGATGCCGTCCGAGACGAGTCCTTTGTTGATCGGCAGCCAGCTGACGCCACCGTCGTCACTGCGGAAGGCGCCGGCCGCCGAGATCGCCACGAAGATCCGGTCCGGGTTCACCGGGTCGAGAATGATGGTGTGCAGGCACATGCCTCCAGCGCCGGGCTGCCATTGAGGAGCCGAGGCATGGGTACGCAGACCGGCCAGCTCAACCCACTTCTGCCCACCATCGGTCGACTTGTACAGAGCCGCGTCCTCAGCTCCGGCGTACACGACGTCGGGGTCGGTCCGGGACGGCTCGATATGCCAGATCCGTTTGAACTCCCACGGGCGCGACGTCCCGTCGTACCAAAGATGATCTCCGACCGGCGGCTGGTAGGCGAAGTCGTGGTCGACCTGCTCCCAGGTGACGCCGCCGTCGTCGGACCGGTGGATGACCTGGCCGAACCAGCCACCGGACGCTGAGGCCCAGATCCGGTTGGGGTCGGCGGGCGAGCCGTTCACGTGGTAGATCTCCCACCCCGGAAAGTGCGGCCCGCTCACCTCCCATTTCTTCCGCTCGCCATCAGATGTCAGGATGAAAGCACCTTTACGGGTGCCCACCAGCAATCGAATACCGCTCATGCTCGCTCCCCTCGGGTGTGCCGTACGACACACATCCTGGCGCAAAGCACCGCGCATGACAGCCCGGGAATCGAACGAGTTAGCCTTGCAACGCCCGAGCCATCTCCGCCTGCTCGGCAAGCACATCGTTCATGCTGGCCTGCACACTGTCCATCTTGCCGATGGTCTCGCTGGTGGTGTGGATACCCGCGGCGACGGTCTCGGCGCTGGCCTGGATGCCGGCGATCTGGTCGGCGACCTTCTTGGTGGCCTCGGCGGTCTCCCGGGCGAGCTCCTTGACCTCGCCGGCCACAACGGCGAAGCCCTTGCCGCTCTCCCCCGCCCGGGCGGCCTCGATGGTGGCGTTGAGCGCCAGCAGGTTCGTCTGCTCGGCGATCGACTCAATGATCTTGATGACGTCACCGATCGCGGCGGACGCCTGGCCGAGCGCGGCCACCTCGGCGGTCATCGCGGAGGCGCGGTCGACCGCCTGCTCGGCCACCGATGTGGCGTCGCCGCTGGCGCTGCGCAGCCGCTCGACGGTGTCGAGCAGGGCGCGGGCGTTCTGGGCGGCCCGTTCGCTGCCACGCAGGACGTCCAGGCGCTGCGAGACGAGCTGCTGCACGTTGCGCAACGAGGCGGCCCGGGACGGCGAGAGGTCAATGTACTCGGTGGTGAAGAAGTCCATGGTGCCGACGATCCGGTCACCGCTCATGATCGGGAAGCAGACGCCGGACCGTACGCCGGCCCGCTGCGCCGCGGGCGCCCGCACGCAGTCGGTGATCTCGGCGAGGTCGCGGACGAAGACCAGGTCCTTGGCCCGCCAGGCGCGGCCGGAGAGCCCGACACCCTCGGCGAACGTGGCCGCCAGGGTGACCCGGCGGAACTCGTCGCCGGCCGATCCCGACTCGACCTGGAACTTCAGCACGTTCTCGTCCGGGTCGACCTCCCAATACGATCCGTACGCCCAGCCGAATGCGCTGCGCACGCTGTCCAGGGCGGTCCGGATCGCACTCTGGCTGTCCGCGGCCGTGCCGAGCTTGGTGACGACAGTGGTCACGGCGGTACGGTCGTCGGCCACCTGACGCAGCTCGGCCGCGACGACCGCGCTGGCCCGGGCCCGTTCGGCGATCCGGGCGAGGGCGGTGAACTTCTCCCGCCGGTTCGCGTCGAGGTACAGCGGCGCCGGCGAGTAGTACTCCAGCACCGCGTGCACCTCGGAGCCCTTGGCGACCGGAAGGATCACCGCGCCGACCATGCCGTTCTGGAACGCGGCCTGCCCGCGCCGGCAGTCGCCGCACTCCTCGGGCGACTCGGCGTAGACAGCCTGACGGCTGCGGAAGGCTTTGCCCACCAGCCCGCTGTCCGCGGGGATGGTCCGGCCCGGCGTGACACCGCCGGCGGCGGTCTGGATCTTCGGCGCGATCCGGCCGGTCTCGTGCATCAGGCGCAGCTGCCCGCCCTCCGGCACCCAGACCGCGCCGTACCCGAAGCCGTACGACTCGACAGTGCTGGCCACCGTGATCCGCCAGGCGGTGCTCTCGTCGATCGCGTTGTCCAGAGCGAGGACCAGCTCCTCCAGCGCCTCGACGTCCCGCGGCACAGGGCGAGCGGCCTCGGGGGCCGCCTGACGGGAACCGAACAACCGCATGGGTCTCCTCAGGGAAAGTCGCCAGGTCCATCCCTACCATCGGCTCGGCCTGAAGCGGATTAAGGCCGGAAGCGATACCCCATCCCGGGCTCCGTGATCAAATGCTGCGGCCGTGCCGGATCGGCCTCCAGCTTGCGGCGCAACCGGGCCATGTACTGCCGCAGATAGTTCGTCTCGGTCTGGTACTGCGGCCCCCACACGTCGTGCAGCAGCTCCCGCTGGGTGATCAGCTTCCCGGGGTGCCGGATCAGATGTTCGAGCAGCTGCCACTCGGTCGGCGTGAGCCGGACGTCCGGGCTGATCGACCGGTCCGACAGATCGACGACGAATTCGCCGATCTTGACAACCGGAGAGGAGTCAGCGGGCTGGATCCGCCGGGTCACGGCACGGATCCGGGCGAGCAGCTCGTCGACGCCGAACGGCTTGGTCACGTAGTCGTCAGCGCCGGCGTCGAGCGCCGCCACCTTGTCGGTGCTGTCGGCCCGCCCGGAGAGCACGATGATCGGCACGTTGGTCCAGCCGCGCAGGCCGCCGATCACCTCGGTGCCCTCCATGTCGGGCAGGCCGAGGTCGAGAACGACGAGGTCAGGGTGGTGATGAGCGGCGAGATGCAGTGCTGAGGCGCCATCCCGTGCAGTGTCAACCTCGTACCCTCGGGCCTTGAGGTTGATCCGCAGTGCCCGGACGATCTGGGGCTCGTCGTCGACAACCAGGATCCGGATCATGCCGGGACCGCGGGCAAAGAGATGATCATGGTGAGGCCGCCTCCCGGGGTCTCTTCAGGGGTAAGTGTGCCGCTCATCGCCTCGGTGAGGCCTCGGGACAGCGCCAGGCCGAGCCCCACGCCGCTGTGGTTGTCCCGGTCGCCGAGCCGCTGGAACGGCAGGAACACATCGTCCCACCGGTCCACCGGAATGCCCGGCCCATGATCGATCACCCGCAGCTCCACGGTCTCGCCGTGCGCGCTCGCGGTGATCATCGGCGGCCGGCCCTCCGGGCTGTAACGCAGCGCGTTCGCCAGCAGATTCACCAGCACACGCTCCAGCAGGCCAGGATCGACGTGCAGCGGTGGGAGATCATCCGGGACACGCACGGTCACCGTCCGGCCCTCCGGGCCGAGATCATCAAGAGCCGGGGGTACGAGGTCCTCGGCGCCGACCTCGATGGCGGACACCCCGAGTGCTCCGGCCTGCAACCGGCTCATGTCCAGCAGATTCGCCACGAGCCGGCCCAGTTTGTCGAGCGACTCGTCGGCGGTGGCCAGCAGCTCGGCCCGGTCCTCGTCGTCGAACTCCACCTCGGAGCTGCGCAACGACGCCACCGACGCTTTCGCCGACGCGAGAGGCGTACGCAGATCGTGGCTCACCGCAGCGAGCAACGCGGTCCGCAGCTTGTTGGCCTCGGCGAGCGGCTTGGCCGTGGCAGCCTCGGCGGCCAGCCGTTCCTGGCGCAACGCGACAGCGGCCTGAGCGGCGAAGGCCTCCACGATCCGCCGGTCGGACGCTTCCAGGGTCCGCCCGCGGAACTGAACGACGACATCGCCATCGGCGCGGACCTCGACGTCGGCCGGGCCGGCCGGCTCGCCTACCGACACGACCACCTCACCGGCGTCCAGCAGCGTCACCGAGTCCATCGCGAACGTCTCCCGCAGCCGGCCCAGCAACGCCGGCAACGGCCGCTCACCGTGCAGCACACTGCCGGCCACCGTGGCGAGCATCCGTGCTTCGGCGGACGCCCGCGCGGCCTCCAGGGTCCGGCGCGCGGCGGTGTCGACCACCCAGCTCACCGCGACCGCGACGCCCACGAAGATCACCAACGCCAGCAGGTTCTCCCGCTGGGCGACCAGGAAATGCCCGTACGGCGGGGTGAAGAACCAGTTCAGCAGCAGCGAACCGCCGATCGCGGCGACCAGCGCGGGCCACAGCCCACCGATCAGCGCCACCCCGACGACCGCCACCAGGAACAGCAGGATGTCGGTGGCGAGTGACGGATCGGGCAGCGCGGCGAGCAGGCCGGTGAGCGCCGGCAGCCCGATCAGGGCGGTGAGGAACCCGGTGACCTGCCTCCCCCGGGACACCGCGGCGCGTTCGCGAACCATGCATGGATCATTCCATCCGGCCGAGGAAGGCGATCGGCAGCGACAAGATCATGGTGAGTCCGCCACCCGGCGTCTCCTCCGGCGTCAGTGTGCCGCCCATCGCCTCGGTCAGTCCCCGGGAGAGCGCCAGCCCGAGCCCGACGCCGGTGTGGTTGTCCCGGTCGCCGAGCCGCTGGAACGGCAGGAACACATCGTCCCACCGGTCGCTCGGAATCCCCGGACCATGATCGATGACCCGCAACTCCACGGTGTCACCGTGCGTGCTCCCGGTGATCATCGGCGGCGCGTCCGGCGTGCTGTACCGCAGCGCGTTGCCGAGCAGATTCACCAGGATCCGCTCCAGCAGGCCGGGATCGGCGTGCAACATCGGGAGATCTTCCGGGACACGCACGGTCACCGTCCGGCCCTCCGGGCCGAGATCATCGAGAGCCAGGGGTACGACTTCCTCGGCGCCCACCTCGACCGGACTGACCCCGAGTGCTCCGGCCTGCAACCGGCTCATGTCGAGCAGGTTCGCGACCAGACGATCCAGCCGGTCGAGGGACTCGTCGGCGGTGGCCAGCAACTCGGCCCGGTCCTCGTCGTCGAACTCCACCTCGGAGCTGCGGAGACTGGCGACCGACGCCTTCGCGGAGGCCAGGGGCGTACGCAGGTCGTGGCTCACGGCAGCGAGCAACGCGGTGCGCAACCGATCCGCTTCGGCGAGGGGTTTCGCGGTGGCCGCCTCTGCGGCCAGGCGCTCCTGGCGCAACGCGACCGCGGCCTGGGCGGCGAAGGCCTCGACGATCCGCCGGTCGGACGCTTCGAGAGTGCGCCCGCGCAGCTGGACCAGCACGTCGTCGTCGGCTTTGACCTCGGCGTCGGGCGGCCCCTGGGAATCACCGACGGACGCGACGGCTACGCCTGCCTCCAGCAGCGTCACCGAGTTTAGGGCGAACGTCTCGCGAAGCCGGTCGAGCAGTGCCAGCAGCGGCCGCTGACCACGCAGTACGCTGCCGGCCACGGTCGCCAGGGTCTGTGCCTCGGCCGAGGCCAGGGCCGCCTGCCGGGTACGCCGGGCCGCCGTGTCGACCACCCAGCTGACCGCCACCGCCACCCCCACGAAGATCACCAGGGCGAGCAGGTTCTGCCCCTCGGCGATGGTGAACCGGCCGACCGGCGGGGTGAAGTACCAGTTCAGCAGCAGGGAACCGCCGACCGCGGCGACAAGCGCCGGCCACAGCCCGCCGACGAGCGCGACCCCGACGACAGCGACCAGGAAGAGCAGGATGTCGTCGACGAGCGGCAGGGCCGGTCCCACCTCCAGCGCGGCGGTGAGCAGCGGCAGGCCGAGCAGCGCGGTGACGAACCCGGCGATCCGCCGGCCCCGGGACAGCGCGGGCGGCAGCGGACCGCGGCGGCGGCCCCGGCCGGCCAGCTCGTGCGGGACCAGGTGCACGTCGATCGAGCCGGACCGGGCGATCGTGGTGACTCCGACGCCGGCCGCGAGCATCCGCGCGAGCCGGCCCCGGCTGGACGCGCCGAGCACGATCTGGGTGGCGTTCACACCCCTGGCGAAATCGAGCAGCGCCTGTGCCACGTCGACGCCGACGACCTGGTGGTACGTGCCGCCGAGGCTCTCGGCGAGCACCCGCTGCCGGGCCAGCTCGGCCGGGTTCGCGCCGGCCAGCCCGTCACTGCGGGTCACGTGCACGGCGAGCAGGTCGGCGCCCTTGCCCCGGGCGGCGATCCGGGCGGCCCGCCGGATCAGCGTGTCACCCTCCCGGCCGCCGGTGAGCGCGACCACCACCCGCTCCCGGGTCTCCCAGGTGGCTTCGATGTCGTGGTCGGCCCGGTACTGGCCGAGCTGCTGCTCCACCTTGTCGGCGAGCCAGAGCAGGGCCAGCTCACGCAGCGCGGTCAGGTTCCCGGTACGGAAATAGTTCCCGAGCGCCGCGTCGACCTTCTCCGGCCGGTACACGTTTCCGTGTGCCATCCGCCGCCGCAGCGCCTCCGGGGTCATGTCGACCAGTTCGACCTGGCCGGCGCCCCGGACGAACGAGTCCGGCACGGTCTCCCGCTGCTCGACCCCGGTGATCCGGGCGACCACGTCGTTGAGCGATTCGAGGTGCTGCACGTTCACCGTGGTCAGCACGTCGATTCCGGCGTCGAGCAGCTCCTGGACGTCCTGCCAGCGCTTCGGGTTCCGGGTGCCCGGCACGTTGGTGTGCGCCAGCTCGTCGACGACGGCCACCTCGGGCCGGCGGGCCAGCACCGCGTCGAGGTCCATCTCGGCGAAGGCCGCGCCGCGATAGCTCAGCTCGCGGCGCGCCACCACCTCCAGGTCGCCCATCATCGCGGCGGTGTGCTTGCGGCCGTGCGTCTCGACCAAGGCGATGACCACGTCGGTGCCGCGCCCGGCGCGCCGGTGCGCCTCTTCCAGCATCGTGTACGTCTTGCCGACGCCGGGCGCCGCCCCGAGATAGATCCGCAGTTCGCCGCGAGCCATGACGGGTTACCGCTGGTCCAAGGCGAGGTTCAGCTTCAGCACGTTGACCGCCGGTTCGCCCATGAAGCCCAGTGCCCGGCCGTCGGTGTTCTGCCCGATCAGCTCCCGCACCCGGTCGAGGCTGATGCCCCGCTCCCGGGCGATCCGCGGTGCCTGGAGTTCGGCGTACGCCGGGCTGATCTGCGGGTCGAGGCCGCTGCCGCTGGCGGTCACGGCGTCCGCCGGGACGGCCGGCTCGGCCGGGGCGTCACCGCGGATCGGGGTGATCACGCCGCCGAGGGCCTGGTAGTCCTCGCCGTTCCTGGCCGGCTCCACCGTCACCCCTTGGTAGGTCGCGACGAACGGGGTACCGGTCTGGTTGACCGAGACCACCCGGGTGATCGGGCCGGTGAAGCCGTCGCGGTGGAAGACCGCGAGGACCGCGCCGACCCCATCGGGCGTGCAGAACGGACGGTTGCCGTCGACACCCTCCAGCTTGCCGATGGCGAGGCTGCGCGCACAGACCTGGGTGAGCAGACTCTGTGCCGCCTCCTCGGCGTCGTCCGACAGCGTGTCGACGACACTCTCCGGACCCAGGTTGCTGGCGCCGGTGGCGGTGGGGTCGTAGCCACCTGCTGACGGCCGGCTCTGGAAATAGCGAGTCATCGGGTTGCCGTCGGCGTCGGTGAAGGACTGCCCGATCAGCGTGACGTCACCCGATTTATCGGAAATTCCGGGTATTTTCGCGACGCCCACGAAGATCAGCGGGTAAGCCAGGCCGAGCAGAACGGTGAAGACGAGCAGCGCCCGCAGCGCGGCCACGTGTTGAGCAAGCCATGAAGGAATTCTCATGAGGTTCAGATCCCGGGGATGAGCTGGATGAACAGGTCGATGAGCTTGATGCCGAGGAACGGCGCGATCACACCGCCGAGGCCGTAAACCAGCAGGTTTCGGCGCAGCAGCGCGCTCGCCGACGACGGCCGGTACCGGACTCCGCGCAGCGCGAGCGGGATCAGGAAGACGATCACGATGGCGTTGAAGACGACCGCCGACAGGATCGCCGAGCCCGGCGAGTGCAGGCGCATGACGTTGAGCGTGTCCAGGCCCGGGTAGACCGCCGCGAACATCGCCGGGATGATCGCGAAGTACTTGGCGATGTCGTTGGCGATCGAGAACGTGGTGAGCGCGCCCCGGGTGATCAGAAGCTGCTTGCCGATCTCCACGATCTCGATCAGCTTGGTCGGGTCCGAGTCGAGGTCGACCATGTTGCCGGCCTCCTTCGCGGCCGACGTGCCGGTGTTCATCGCGACGCCGACGTCCGCCTGCGCGAGGGCCGGCGCGTCGTTGGTGCCGTCCCCGGTCATCGCGACCAGGCGCCCGCCCTGCTGTTCCTTCCTGATCAGCGCGAGCTTGTCCTCCGGCGTCGCCTCGGCGAGGAAGTCGTCGACTCCGGCCTCGGCGGCGATCGCGGCCGCTGTGCGCGGGTTGTCGCCGGTGATCATCACGGTCCGGATGCCCATCCGGCGCATCTCGTCGAACCGCGCCTTCATCCCGGACTTCACCACGTCCTTGAGGTGGATGACGCCGAGGATCCGATCGTTCTCGGCCACCACGAGCGGTGTGCCGCCCTGGTCGCTGATCCGGCCGACGATCGCGTCCACCTCGGCACTCGACGACCCGGTCCACTTGATCACCGCGGCCGCGGCACCCTTACGGATCCTGCGATCGCCGATGTCCACGCCGCTCATCCGAGTCTGCGCGGTGAACGGCACGAACGTCGCCTCGCCGATCAGCCCCGGCTCGCGCTCCCGGATTCCGTACTCGTTCTTGGCGAGCACCACCACCGAACGCCCTTCGGGCGTCTCATCAGCCAGGCTGGCCAGTTGCGCCGCGTCGGCGAGATCTTGCGGATCAACACCATTCAGGGGTACGAGTTCGGACGCCTGCCGATTTCCCAGAGTGATCGTGCCGGTCTTGTCGAGCAGCAGCGTGCTCACGTCACCGGCTGCCTCGACGGCCCGGCCGCTCATGGCGAGCACGTTGCGCTGCACGAGACGGTCCATGCCGGCGATGCCGATGGCCGAGAGCAGTGCGCCGATCGTGGTCGGAATCAGACAGACCAGCAGCGACACGAGCACGATGCCGGTGACGCCGTTCCCGTCGATGGCCGAGGTGTCCGGCGCCGCTGCCTGATAGGCCTTCGAGAAGATCGCCAGGGGCTGCAGCGTCACCACCGCGAGCAGGAAGATCACCGTGAGCGCGGCGAGCAGGATGTTCAGCGCGATCTCGTTCGGCGTCTTCTGCCGGTTGGCGCCCTCGACCAGGGCGATCATCCGGTCGACGAAGCTCTCGCCGGGCTTCTGGGTGATCCGGACGACGATCCGGTCGCTGAGCACCTTCGTGCCGCCGGTGACGGCCGAGCGGTCACCGCCGGACTCCCGGATCACCGGCGCCGACTCGCCGGTGATCGCCGACTCGTCGACGCTGGCGATGCCCTCGATGACGTCGCCGTCACCGGGAATGGTCTGGCCGGCCTCGACCACGACCACGTCGCCCTGCTTGAGCTCGGTGGCCGCGATCTCCTTGCCGTCGGCCAGGATCGCGACGGCGTCCTGTTTGGCCGATCGGAGTGCGGCGGCCTGCGCCTTGCCCCGGCCCTCGGCGACCGCCTCGGCGAGGTTCGCGAAGATCACCGTAAGCCAGAGCCAGCCGGTGATCAGCCAGGCGAACAGGCTCGGGCCGGCGATCGACAGCACCGTGGTGAAGACCGCGCCGACCTCGACGATGAACATCACCGGGTTGCGCCACAGGGTGCGCGGGTCGAGCTTGCGCAGCGCGTCCGGCAGGCTCTTGCCGAACTGCTTCGGGTCGATCAGGCCGGCCTTGACCGGCTTCTGTGCTGTTCCGTCGCCGGGTTCGGCGGCGGGCTTGTCGAGTACGGCGGTCATGAGAGGCCCTCCGCGAGGGGTCCGAGAGCGAGAGCGGGGAGGAAGGTGAGCGCGACCAGCACGACCGTCACGCCGGCGACCATGCCGATGAAGAGCGGCTGATGAGTCGGGAGGGTGCCCTCGGACTCGGGCACCGGCTGCTGTCTGGCGAGTGAGCCGGCCAGCGCGAGGACCAGGATCAGCGGCAGGAAACGGCCCAGCAGCATGGCGAGTCCGAGCGAGGTGTCCCACCATCCGGTGTTCACCGTGATGCCGGCGAAGGCAGAGCCGTTGTTGTTGGCGGCGCTCGTGAAGGCGTACAGAACCTCGGAGAGGCCGTGCGGTCCGGCATTGAGCGCGGTGGTGTTGTTTCCGGTGGCGAAAGCCACCGCTGTTCCGGCGAGCACGAGGATCGGGGTGACCAGGAAGTACAGCGACGCCAGCTTCATCTCGCGGGCGCCGATCTTCTTCCCGAGGTACTCCGGCGTGCGGCCGACCATCAGGCCGGCGACGAACACCGTGATCACGGCGAGGATCAGCATGCCGTACAGACCCGAACCGGTGCCGCCGGGCGCCACCTCGCCGAGCATCATGTTGACGATCGGCATCATGCCGCCGAGCGCGGTGTACGAGTCGTGGAACGAGTTCACCGCACCGGTCGAGGTCAGCGTGGTGGCAGCGGCGAAAACAGCCGAGCCGGTCACGCCGTACCGGGTCTCCTTGCCCTCCATGGCCGAGCCGACCGCCTGCGGGACCGTACCGCCGCCGTGGTTCTCGAAGGCGACCGTCAGGGCGATGCTGCCGATGGCGAGGATCGCCATCACCGCGGCGATGGCATAACCCTGCCGGTTCTGCCCGACCATCCGGCCGAACACCCGGGGCAGGCTGAACGGGATCAGCAGGATCAGGAAGATCTGCAGCCAGTTCGTCCAGGTCGTCGGGTTCTCGAACGGGTGAGCCGAGTTGGCGTTGTAGAACCCACCGCCGTTCGTGCCCAGCTCCTTGATCGCCTCCTGGGAGGCGACCGGGCCGCCGGTGACATGCTGGGTGGCCCCGGTCAGCGTGGTCACGTCGGTGCCGCCGGAGAGGTTCTGCACCACACCCGCGACCATGAAGATCAGCGTCGTGAGCACGCAGAGCGGCAGCAGGATCCGCAGCGTGATCCGGGTCAGATCGACCCAGAAGTTGCCCATTTCACTCGATCGGCGGGCCGCAAACCCGCGCATCAGCGCCACCGCGACGGCGATGCCGACGCTCGCCGAGACGAAGTTCTGCACGGTGAGCCCGGCCATCTGCACCAGATGACCCATCGTGGACTCACCCGAGTACGCCTGCCAGTTCGTGTTCGTCACGAAGCTGACCGCGGTGTTCCAGGCGATGTGGTCGGTGACCGCGGGCAGCCCGAGGGAGAGCCACAGCCTGTCCTGCACACGCAGGAACAGATAGAGGAAGAGCAGCGACACGGCCGAGAACGCCAGCACACTTCGTGCGTAGACACCCCAGGTCTGCCCGGCTTGAGGGTCGACGCCGACAGCCTTGTAGACGGTGCGTTCCACGGCGTGGTGCCGGGCTCCGGTCACCACGCGGTACATGTAGTCGCCGAACGGCCGGTACACCACCACGATCGCGGCGACCAGCGACAGCACGAATATCCAGCCGGCCATCAGAACTTCTCCGGAAAGAGCAGGGCGACCACGAGAAAGACAGCGAGAGCGACGGCCAGGATCAGGCCGACCAGGTTGACGGCGCTCATCAGCGTTCGACCGCCCGGATCAGCACGGTGAGCGCGGCGAACAGCGCCACCGTGAGAACGACGAACCCGAGATCAGCCACGGGAGAACTCCAGAGTCGAGAGGTTTTTTGCTTGCACCCAAAGCAAATCCCGCGCGGCGTGGTGTCGACAGGTCCGTTCACACCACGCAGACGCCCCTGCCCCCCTTATTCACACCCTGTTGACGCCGGTACCGCAGCAGGCCCGACCAGCCACCCACCCACCTGCCACCAGGCCCGCCAGCCCACCGCCTTCCGTCCGCCTGTTCGCCGCCTGTCGCCGCCTGTTCGCCGCCTGTCGCCACCTGTTCGCCGCCTGTCGCCCCCTGTTGCCGCCTGTTGCCGCCTGTCGCCGCCTGTCGCTCGGGGCGAGGGCAGGCAGAGGCCGGACAGGCCAAGGCAGTGGCGGTCAGCGGACGCATCACCGTTCCGCGTGCGCTGACCGCCCCTGCCCAAGCTCTCCGCGTGCGCTGACCGCCCCTGCCCAAGGCCTCCGCGTGCGATGGCCACCCGTGGCTCGATCCACCTGGGTGCGGGCAGCCTCCCGCCGGGCGCTCACCGTGCGTGGGTGAGGTCGCACGAACCGCTCAATCCGGATGGGTGAGGTCGCACGCAACGCCTCGGTGCGATCTCATCCACGCCAGGAC
Organism: Actinoplanes sp. CA-015351; assembly: GCF_050955685.1. Taxonomy (NCBI): domain Bacteria; kingdom Bacillati; phylum Actinomycetota; class Actinomycetes; order Micromonosporales; family Micromonosporaceae; genus Actinoplanes; species Actinoplanes sp. CA-015351. Next base: position 1,992,782 of record NZ_CP192102.1, on the reverse strand, counting down.
CGTGACAGGAGCTCACGGACACACTCGGTGCGGCCTGATCACCGCCACCAGCCGCCTACGTGTGCCCGCGTCTCGCCACCCGGCCACCCCGCTACCACCGCCCGCCCGACCCGCCTCATGCGCACCGCAACGGCAGAGCCGAGCGGTCGCCGAAGTGCCGGCGCGCTATGACTCACCCATTGCTGTCCAGCCGGTGCCGAGTACTGCCTCGCGGAGTTTCCGACAGCCCTCAGCGACAGCCGCACGACCCGAGCCCAAGATCTACTACAAGCTGGCTGCCACTGCGGCTTCACGGCCGCCGAGACAGCCGTGACAGCCGACTGGGGTGAATCTTGCGGCCGCCGGCCGGGATGGGCCGCCGGCCGGGATGGGCCGCCGGCCGGGATGGGCCGCCGGCCGGGATGTAGCCGGCTCGTGCGGCCGCGGGTGCCGGTGGCGCGCTCGCTTCGGCCGGTCACGAGTGAATCTTGTGAGCTTGTGCCGCCGCGGCAGCCGCGCGGAGATCTTGTGCGGTTTGGCCGGCTGATCGACCACGAGTGCACGAGTTTGCGGGACGGCCGTCCGCGGCTCGTCGGTTTCGGGTGGTTGGCGTGCTTTGTCGTGACGCTCTGCCGCCACAGCGGATGGACGTGCCGATCTTGGAGACTCACGAGTGTTCTGAGCCCCGCAAGATCGACCAGTCCTCTTCGATCTTGCGGAGTTGTGCGGACACGTCTACGGGGAAGTCCACAAGATCCAGACAGAGCGGAGCGGGGCTCAGCGGGGCGGAGCGGGGCGCAGCGGGGCTCAGCGGGGCGGCTCAGCGGGGCAAAGCGCGACGACCACGAACGGCGGACGAGTAGACCGCCGCGAACACGCGAACACGCGAATACGCTGACGAGCAGACCGCCGCGAACAAGCGAACACGCTGACGACCAGACCGCCGCGAACACGCGAACGGTGGACGCGTGGACCGACCGCGGACCGACCGCGGACCGACCGCAGACCTACCGCGGCCGAATCGGCGGGTGGGCTGGGCGTAGCGGGTTGTCTTGCCGCGTCTCCGGCAGTGGCGGGCCGTTAGACGCCGGACAAATGCAGGCCCGCCCAGAGGGCCGTCACCGCTGCCACCAGGCCCAGTGGCACCGTCAGCGCGCCGAGTCGCAGGAACTCCGACGTACGCGGGGCCGCGTCCCGCGCGTGCAGGATGCGCCTCCACAACAGCGTCGCCAGCGAGCCGACGTAGGTGAGGTTGGGGCCTACGTTCACCCCGATCAGCACCGCCAGCAGCAGCCCCGGCGATGACGACACGGCCGGGAGCAGCACCAATGTCGCCGGCAGGTTGTTCAGCAGGTTTGCCAGGACGGCTGCCAGTACCGCCGCGCCGAGCAGGCTCAGCAGATCGTCATGATGGGGCACCAGCCTGTCCACCCAGTGGCCAAGACCGTTGTCGCGGACTGCCAGAACCACCACGCCCAGCGCCAGTACGAACGCGCAGAACGCCGGGTGCGCCTCGACGATCAGCGAGACCGGCTTGATCGTGCGGCGGCGCAGCAGTGGTACCGCCATCAGGGCGGCGCCGGCGACGGCTACCCAGGCCGGTTCCACCCCGAGCGGCTGCAGGATCGCGAACCCGGCGAGGGTGACGCCGAGGACGCTCAGGGCGTATCGCGGGGCCGGGCCCGGATGCTCCGGTTCCTTCGACGCCGGCAGGTCGAGATCGCGGGCGAAGAAGAACTGGAAAATCAGGTACTCGACGGCGATCACCGCGATCCAGGGCGCCGCCATCAGGGCGGCGAAACCGGCGAACGTGAGGCCGCTGGCGGCGAAGGCCAGCAGGTTCGTCAGGTTCGACACGGGCAGCAGCAGGGACGCCGAGTTCGCCAGGTGGTTGCAGGCGTACGCATGAGGTTTCGGCATGACCCCGGCCCGCGCCGCCACGGCGAAGACCACCGGAGTCAGCAGCACCACGGTGGCGTCCAGACTGAGCACGGCCGTGGTCAGCGCGGCCGCCCCGAATACCGCGGCGAGCAGGCGGCGCGGCCGACCTTTGCCCGAGCGGGCCACCACCGCTCCGACGTATCCGAACACACCGTGCCGCTCCGCCGTGTACGCCAGAACCAGAACAGCGGCGAGGAATGCCACTGTCGGTGCCAATTCCCGTACCTCGGAAAGAGCCGCAGCCGGAGTGACCAGGCCTAGGGTGACGGCCAGCAACGCGGCGGGAACCGCCGCGGTGGCCTCGGGCAACCCCCTGGGCCGCGCTACCGCGAACGCGAGCACCGCGCCGAGCAGCACCAACGCGATGATCATGGACACCGGCGCAGCCTAGGTCGTGACGAGCCGGACCGCGACCGGGCGGGATGCGTCGCGCGACACACCCGCCGGAAAATGACACACCCGCCCGAAAAGAGACGCACCCACCCAAAAAAATGATGCATCCCAGCCGGAAGCGTCAGACTGCTACGTCCTCGGACGGTTTCTCGGCCAGCGGGCGCAACCGCAGCCGGGTGATCGCCCGGCCGGTGATCTCCACGACCTCGGCGGTGTGGCCGTCGATCGTGACGGTCTCGCCGGTCTCGGTCGGGATGTGGCCGAGCCGGGCCAGGACCAGGCCGGCGACCGTGGTGTAGTCACCGGCGTCGAGTTCCTCGATGTCGACGCCGATGTCCGGGAGATCGTGGATCGGGAAGGTGCCGGGCAGCAGCATCGTCCCGTCCTCTTCGCGGATCACCGACTGCACGTCCCGGTCGGTCTCGTCATAGATCTCGCCGACGACCTCTTCGACCAGGTCTTCCATCGTGATGATGCCGTCGATGGCACCGCGCTCGTCGACCACCATGGCGAACTGCTGGTGCTGGGAGCGCAGCTGGCGCATCGCGTCGGAGACCTTCAGCGTTTCCGGCAGGAACAGCGGGTTGAACATGAACTCGCGGACCGGGCCCTGCGCGCCGATCAGATCACGCAGGTGGACCACGCCGAGGACGTCGTCGAGACCCATCGGGCCGGTCACCGGCGCCCGCGAGTGACCGCCTGCGACCAGCCTGTCCAGAGCCTCCGCCGCCGGCGTCTCGGCCGGCAGGATCAGCACGTCACGGCGGGGCACCAGGATCTCCCGCAGGATCCGGTCGGCGATCTCGAACGCGCCGCTGATGATGGTGCGCTGCTCGGCCGTGAAGTCCTGCTGCTGAGCGACCATGTCGCGGATCTCTTCGGTGCTGACCTCTTCGCGACTCGCGTTCGGGTCGACGCCGGCCAGGCGGACCACCAGGTCGGTGGTCTTGCCGAGCAGCCAGATCACCGGCCGGCTCATCGTCGCGATGATGTCGAGCGGCCGGGCGACGAGCGTGGCCCAGCCCTCGGCGCGCTGCATCGCGATCCGTTTCGGGGCCAGCTCGCCAATGACCAGGGTGAAGAACGTCAGGACGATCGTGACGAGCACGATCGCGACCGTGTCGGCGGCCGTACCGAGGAAGCTCAGCGGCTTGATCAGCGGCTGGGCCAGGGAGACCGCGGCGGCTGCCGAGGCCAGGAAGCCGGCGAGGGTGATGCCGATCTGGATGGTCGCCAGGAACCGGTTCGGATCCCGCGCCAGTTTGGCGAGCGTCCTCCCGGTGCGTGACTGCCTCTCCAGTCTCTGCAACTGGCCCTCCCGTAGCGAGATGAGAGCCATCTCGCTACCGGAAAAGGCCGCGTTGAGCAGCACCAGCACTACGACGAGGACAACTTGCCACCCGTATCCGCCCACGGCGGACATCAACTCCTTCGAAGTCTTCGCACACGCGCCGGCGTGGCGCTTCGCGAAGGTCTCAGGTTACCCGTTGACCAGGCTCGTCGCCGCCGCCCGGCCCGCCCGGTACCCGAACACCACTGCGGGCGCGATCGTCGAACCAGGTCCCGGGTAGGTCCGGCCCATCACTGACGCGGTGGTGTTGCCCGCCGCGTAGAGGCCGGAAACGCCCACAACGGCACCATTCTCGTCGGTGCGGAGCCCGCCCTTCGTACCCAGGTCACCGGGGACCAGCTGGACAGCGGTGAACGGGCCTTTCTCGATCGTGCCGAGGTTCGGGTTCGGCTTCACGGACGGGTCACCGTAGTAGTTGTCGTAGACGGTCCGGCCCCGGCCGAAGTCCTCGTCGACACCGCTGCGGGCGAAGCCGTTGAAGCGGTCGACCGTCTTTCGCAACCGGGAAGGGTCCATCGACAGGAGGACCGCCAGCTCCTCGATCGTGTCCGCCGACCGGACGATACCGGCCGCACGCAGCTTCTTCGTGCCGGTCAGGAACGCGTTGAACAGGTAACGCCGCCGGTGCCGGGTGTCCAGGATCAGCCAGCTCGGGATCGCGTTCCCCCGCTCCAGCATGGCGTGTCCGAAGTCGATGTAACTGGCCGACTCGTTGGTGTACCGGTCACCCTGTTGATCCACCACGATGCTGTACGGCATCGACCGCTCGGACAGCACGAACTGGTGATGCCCGTCCGGCAGCGGCACCGAGGCGCCCCACCAGGCGTCGTCCATGAGGTCGAGTGTCGCGCCCGCCTCGGCGGCGAGCCGGATCGGGTCCCCGAGGTCACCGTCGGCGGCGGAGGTGAATCCCGGGGTGCCGTGGTGCTTCTCCCGCCACTCGGCGTTGCGCGCGAAGCCGCCGGCACCAAGGATGATATTTCGCGTCTTAACGCGAATTGACCCGACCACCGCCCCGACGATCGCGCCGTCCTCCACGATCAACTCCGTCAAAGCAGTGTTCAGCAACACCGGCGTCCCCTGATCACGAACGATCGTGAACAAACTCGCCGTCAACGCCGACCCGATCCCGAACAGCCGCTTGCCGGTGGCCAGTCCGAACAGCGTCCGGAAGACGAACTGAGCACCCCGGACGAACCCGCTCGGCGTCGACCAGGCCCGCGACAGCAGCCACACGTCGTCGGTCTTCAGCGGCGCGGGCATGCTGTCCCGCCCCCGGAACGTCTCGAACCACTCACCGAGCTTCTTCGTGTCGAACGGCTCGACCTCGATGCCCCGCCCGACCATGCCGCCCGGCCGGTCCGGGTAGTAATCGGGGTAGTCGTGCGAGGCCACCCACCGCACACCCTTGCTCCGCAGCAACTCGAAGACCTCGGGCACGGTCTCCACGAACGCCCGCCGCCGCTCGGGCGAGCTCGCCGGACCGACGTCGCCGATCGCCTCCTGCATATAGGTGAGCGCTTTCTCCACCGAGTCCTCGCCCCGGATCAGCGGATTCGTCGGCATCCACAGCCCGCCGCCGCTGAGCGCCGTGGTCCCGCCCCATTTGCCGGTGCTCTCCACGACAAGGACCTTCGCGCCCGCGTCGGCCGCGGCGATGGCAGCGGTCAGCCCCGCCGCCCCGGTACCCACCACGAGCACGTCAACTTCGCGATCAAAGATTTCGGACACGTTACGTCTCCTAGCCGATCGGCTACTGCACAGATGATCGGCAACCTAGCCGCTCGGCTAGGCGAGAAACAAGATCTGGGTACGATCCGCGGATGCGAACCGCACGGGAAAGGGTCCTGTCAGCAGCCCTGGATCTCTTCGCCGAACACGGCGTGAGCGGCACGTCGCTGCAGATGATCGCCGACCGGATGGGCGTCACGAAGGCCGCCGTCTACCACCAGTTCCCGACGAAGGAGGAGATCGTCCTTGCGGTCATCGACCCGGTCCTGGCGAGCCTGACCCCGATAGCCACCTCGGCCGCGCGCCGCCGCACCCCCGCGTCCCGGCGTCGTCACGTCCTCGACGCGGTGGTCGATCTGGTGGTGAAGCACCGGCGGCTCTCGGCGGTGCTGAGCTTCGACCCGGTGGTGGTCCGCCTAGTCCGCCAGCACCCGGCCATGACGGTGATCTCCGAGCTGGTGGAGCTGCTGACCGGCCCGGACCCGTCGCCGGCCGCCCGGGTGGAGGTCGTCATGGTGGCCGGCGGCCTGGTGATGGCAGGCGCTGAGTCGTCCCTGTCCGACCTTCCCGACGAAACCCTCAAAACCCACCTGCTCAAGACCTCGCTGCGCACCTTGCGCCTCAACCGGAGTTAGTACGCCGGATCAGCCCAGCGGCCGGAACACACCCTCCAGCAGCAGGTCGACCGAGCGATCAGCGGCGGCCCGGGCGATCGACACGTCGGCGGTGGTCTCGGCGACGCCCTGCACCATCGCGAAGAGCAGTGCGAGGTCGCCGGGCTCCAGATCGGGCCGGACATGCCCGCAGTCACGGGCCCGGCGCAGCGGCCCGGTGAACGCGGCGATGACCCGATGCAGGTACCGCTCCTGGGCGGCCGGGTCGAGCCGCCGGGCCAGGCTGACCAGCCCGCGCAACGAGACCAGCGAGTGCAGGGTCTCGCGGAGCAGCGTACGGAAATCGGTGTGCGCGGCGTGTGTCTCCAGCCGTTCGAGCTGGTGGCTGATGACGCCGGCGAGCAGGGCGTGCCGGTCGGCGAAGTGGCGGTAAAGGGTGGCCTGACCGACGCCGGCCCGGCGCGCGATCTCGGGCATCAGGGCGACACCCTCACTGCGGGTCAGCACTTCGCTGGCCGCCTCGAGGATGGCCGCACGGTTGCGCTGGGCATCTCGTCGACGCGTTATCGGGGCTCCATACAGCACCTGCACCCCCTTAGCTACCGACGAGTCACGTTACTTGCCGGTAACGAGAATGTCATCATCTCAATATTCTCGGAACCGGCATCGCTGGAAGGTCCGCGGCACGGCCGGCCCGCACCTGCCACCACGACAACCCGGCCGGCGACAAGATCACTATCGGCGGCGGTCCTACCTGGACGTTCCCATTCGATAACCTGCCGGAAACGGCAGCGGGAATGGATCACGAAATTCCGTGATCCATTTATTTCGCAGGGACGGTCCACTTTGGTACGGAAAGCCCGAGCCGGAAATCCTCGGGAATCAAGTGCGTCATTCACCATTCAGAGTTCTGGTCCTGCCCGGAAATGACAGCCCTCTAGTTTCGGTAGTCGCGGACGAAACTGGGGGGAACCGTGAGGACGCGAATCATCATGATCATTGTCGCTGTGCTGGCAGCGACACTCCTCGAGCCACCACCGGCCTACGCTGCTCCCCCGCCCGACTTCCAGACCTCGCTGGTGATCGGCGCCGACCTGAACGAGCCATCGGGCTTCGAGATAGCCCCGGACGGACGGATCTTCATCCTGGAGCGGTCCGGGAAGATCCGGATCTACAAGAACGGTCACCTGCTCGCTACACCGTTTGCCGACCTGCCGAGCGAGGCGAGTGGCGACCGTGGACTGATCGGCATCGCGTTCGACCCCGATTTCGGCGTCGCCAACCACTACGTCTACTTCTATTACACCGGGCTTGACCTGCACAATCGCCTGGTTCGCTTCGACGCCTCGGGTGACGTGGGCACCGACGGGCCATACACGATCTTCCGGACCGAGTCACTCTCCCAGCAGCTGCACGTCGGTGGCAGCATCCGGTTCGGACCAGACGGGAAGATGTACTTCGCGGTCGGCGACAACGGTTACTCCAGCAACGCCCAGGTCCTCAGCAACCCGCACGGCAAGATCCTGCGGATCAACAAGGACGGCTCCATCCCGGCCGACAACCCGTTCTACGGCCAGGCCGGCAAGGAGCAGGCGATCTGGGCGTACGGGTTCCGCAACCCCTGGCGGTTCCAGTTCGACAGCCTCACCGGCCAGCTCTACGGCGGCGACGTCGGCGACTACACCTGGGAAGAGGTCAACCACATCGTCAAGGGCGGCAACTACGGCTGGCCGCTCAAAGAAGGCATGTGTGCCGCGAACTGTGCCGGTTTCACCGATCCCATTTACGTTTACCCCCATAACGGGGAAAGTGCGGCCGCGACCGGCGGACCGATCTACCGCGGTGACCAGTTTCCCGCCGAGTACCAGGGCAATCTCTTCTTCGCCGACTACGCGAAGGGCTTCATCCGCCGCGCCGTTCTGGACGCGGCCGGCAACGCCACGAGCGTGACCGACTTCGATGCCACCGCCGGGTCGGTGGTGGACATGAAGGTCGGGCCGGACGGCTCGCTCTACTACCTCACGTTCATCCCGGGACGGCTCTACAAGGTCAGCTACAGCCTGGGCAATCACGCGCCGACCGCAGTGGCGTCATCAGACGTGACAGGCGGGGGAAGCCCGCTGACGGTCCACTTCTCAGGCGAGGGAAGCAGTGATCCCGACGGCGATGGCCTGACCTTCGAGTGGGATTTTGGCGATGAAACAACAAGTGTCAGTAAAAATCCGACAAAAACCTACAACCAGACTGGCGTTTATCAAGCGACCCTGACCGTCAGAGACAGCGAGGGGAACACCAACTCCGCTGTCCCGATCATCATTCAGGTCGGCATACCCCCCACGGTCCGGATCGCGGTCCCCGCCGACGGCGCGACATACCGAGCCGGCGACGTGATCACCTACAACTCGTTCGCCACTGACGCGGCCGGCTTCGACCTCGACGACAACGACATCAAGACGAACGTGGTGCTGCACCACGGCACCCACATCCACCCGTTCGTCGGGCCGCTGACCGGCCGGGCCGGCCAGTTCACCATCCCGGTCACCGGTGAGTCCTCGGCCGACACCTGGTACCGGATCACCACGACGGCCACCGACGCGAACGGGCTCAGCGCCACCAAGTCGATAAACATCCGGCCGGTGACCAGCACGTTCACCCTGACCACCAACCCGCCGGGCCTGCCGCTCTATCTGGACGGCATCCCGGAGACGACGCCGCACGAGCGGCTCGGCGTGGTCGGTTTCCAGCGCGAGGTGTACGCCCCACCGACCGCCACCACCGAGGACGGAACCGTCCTGCACTTCACCGGCTGGTCGGACGGCAAAGGCATCCGGCACACCATCGTGACACCCGCACAGGCGGCCACCTTCACGGCCAACTACGCGCCCTCCCCCGCGTTCACCGCCACGTTCTACGGCAACCGCAACCTCGCCGGTACGCCGTTGCTGACCCGCTCCGACCCCACGATCGACTTCATCTGGGGTGCGGGAAAGCCTGATCCGGCCGTGCCGGCCGACGAGTTCTCGGTGCGGTGGACCAAGAAGCAGTACTTCGCCGGCGGCCGATACCGGTTCACCACTGTCTCCGACGACGGCGTACGCCTCTACATCGACCGCGAACTGGTCCTCGATCAATGGAACGGGCAGTCCGGCACCGCGTACGACTGGGTCGGTGGCCTGGGCGCGGGCACCCACACGATCACTATGGAGTACTTCGAGGCGGGCGGTGAGGCACTGGCCAAACTGGACTGGGTGGCCGCGATCGACCAGCCGGCCGACACCTGGAAGGCCGAGTACTGGGACATCACCGGCGCGAACGAGTCGCCGACCCTGCCGGTGACCGCACCGGCGCTGACCCGGAACGAGCCGGCCGTCGACCACGACTGGGGAACCGGTTCGCCTCTCCCGGCGACAGATCACTTCGCGGCCCGCTGGACCCGCACCGTGAGCCTCGCTCCCGGCGAGTACGAGTTCACCACCACCGCCGACGACGGAGTACGCCTCACCGTCGACGGCCTGCGCCTGATCGACGACTGGGCGGACGGGGCGGCCCGGGTCAACACCGAGACGACCCTGCTCAGCGGTGGCCCGCACACCATCGTCATGGAGTACTACGAGAACTTCGGTGACGCCGTGGCGAAACTCGCCGTCCGGCAGACCGCCGACGCGACCGATCCACCGGACTGGGCGGCCGAGTTCTGGAACACCGCCACCCCGGCCATCCCGGCCCGGGCACCGGATCTCACCCGTACCGATTCGGTGATCAGCAACGACTGGGGTGGCGGCTCACCCGATCCGGCCGTCGACGAGAACCATTTCGTGGCGCGGTGGACGCGTACCGACACGCTGCCGGCCGGTGTCTACCGGTTCTCCGGGCGCAGCGACGACGGCATCCGGGTCTATCTGGACGGTGTCCCGATCGTCGACAAGTGGGTCAACCAGAACGACACGTTCAGCACCGACCGGCTGGTCTTCTCCGGGACACACCAGATCCGGGTGGAGTACTACGAGAACGACGGCGGCGCGATCGCCCAGTTCGGATACCAGCGGATCGGTGACGTGGCACCCGACGACACCTGGGACGCCGAGTTCTTCGCCGGCACCGAGCTGGCCGGCACACCTGTCTCGACGAGGCAGGACGAGAACGTCAACTTCGACTGGGGCGCCGGCAGCCCCGACCCGGCGCTGCCCGGTGACGGCTGGTCGGCCCGCTGGACCCGGTCCGCCGAGTACGCGGCCGGCACGTACCGGTTCAGCGCGACCGGCGACGACGGCATCCGGGTGCTGCTCGACGGCGTGACCGTCGTCGACGGCTGGTCCGACCACGCACCCACCACGTTCACCGCTGACATCGAGGTCACTGCGGGAGAGCACACCGTAATCGTCGAGTTCTACGAGCGAGGCGGCGGCGCCTTGGCCAGATTCAACCAGAATGTCCTCTGAGGAGACGACAATGGTGGATGTCGCACCGACCGCACCAGTCCCGCTGAAAACCAAAGCACCGCCCATGGTCAGTGTCGTCGTACCGACCCGCAACGAGTCGGACAACGTCGGTCCCCTCGTCGAACGGCTCCGGACCGCCCTCGGCGAGATGCCCGGCGAGATCGTCTTCGTCGACGACAGCGACGACGACACCCCGGAGGTGATCGCCGCCCTTGCCGACGACGACATCCGGCTCGTGCACCGCACCGCCGGGCACCGTGACGGCGGCCTCGGCGGTGCGGTGGCCGCCGGGTTCGCCGCGGCGCAGGCGCCCTGGGTCGTGGTGATGGACGGCGACCTCCAGCACCCGCCGGAGACCGTGCCCGACCTGCTCACCGCCGGCCGCAACGAGACGGCACAGGCCGTGGTGGCGAGCCGGTACCTCGACCGCGGCCGGGTCGACGGGCTGGGCGGGCTGTTCCGCCGGTTCGCGTCCCGCGCCACCGGGCTGGCCGCCAAGGTGCTCTTCCCGCGCCGGCTGCGGACCGTGACCGACCCGATGAGCGGTTTCTTCGCGATCCGCCGCGACGCGATCCGGCCGGACGAGCTCCGCCCGGACGGCTACAAGATCCTGCTCGAAGTGCTGGTCCGTAATCGGGTCGAGCGGATCGCCGAGGTCCCGTACACCTTCCAGCCGCGCGCCGCCGGTGACAGCAAGGCATCGCTGCGGGAGGGGTTGCGGTACGGGCGGCACCTCGCCGGGCTGCGCGTCGCCACCCTGCGTCACCCGCGATCGTCGACCGGCCGGATTCTCGGTTTCGCGCTCGCCGGTGCGGCCGGCACCGCGGTGAACTCGGCCGCGCTCTGGGCGCTCGGCGAGGTGGCCGGTCTGCCGTACCTGGTCGCCGCGTTCCTCGCCGTGCAGGTCGCGATCATCTGGAACTTCCTGGTCGTGGACAACCTGGTGATGCCACCGGGCGAACGGACCCGAGGACACCGGTTCGGCCGGTTCCTGCTGCTCAACAACACGCTGACACCCGTACACCTGGGGTTGCTCTTCGCTCTGGTGCAGCTCGGCGGACTGCACTATCTGGGTGCGAACGTGCTCGCCATCGTGGTGGTCTTCCTGCTGCGGTACGTGGTGACGACGTCCTGGGTCTACGGCACGCCGAACGATCTGATGAACACGGTCCGGCGCACCGCGCAGGTCCGGTTGCTGCTTGCGCTGGCGCTGACCGCGGTCGCCTTCCCGGCGCTGCTCACGGCCGGTTGGACCGGCATCGACACGCGTGGTGACACGGTTCCGCTGATCATCCCGCTGGCCGCGGCCGTGGCGCTGGTGGCCGGACGGCTGCGGCCCGCGGACCACGAGCCGAACGTGCACGACCGGCAGACCGACGGCCTGATCGCGACGGCCTGCATGGTGGCGGCCGCCGCCCTGCTGATCTTCTCGGACGCGACAGCCGCAGCCGCGCTCTTCTACCTCGGTGGCGCCGCGATCCTGCTGGTCGGCACCCGCACGGCGGCCCGGCTGCGCTGGGTCCTGCTGCTCCTGCCGATCGCTGCGGTCAGCTCCGAAAGCGTCCGGAACACCGTCGACAACGCACTGGGCTCGATCATCCAAACCCTCGGCCAGCCGGGTGGACCGGTGAACAGCGCGGACGGTCTGTCCATCAACGACCTTCTGCTGCAACGAGGCCAGCTCCCCGGCCTCGCCCTGTTCGGCGCCCTCGCCTGCCTGGTGATCAGCGCCGTGGTGATCTCCGGGTTCAGCCGGTCAGCGCTCGTCCGCATCGTCGCCGCAACGGTGACGGTGATCGCGGTGACCATCGGCGCGGTCCTCGCGGTCCTGCTCGTCGGCCGGCTCTTCGGACCGGAGGCGTTCCGGATCGCGCAGAAACCGATCTTCATCGACCTGGCACTCGCCGCCACCATCACGATCTTCATTGCTCGATGGAGCCCCATGAAAAGCGGAAACAGCGCGATGTTCCTACCCCGAGCCCGCTTCGCTCTGCTCACTCTTGGCACGGTCGCCGTCGCCCTGAGCGCGGGAGGCACCCTGTGAACGGCCCGCATTCCGCCCACGTCGTCCTGACCCGCCGTCAGCAGATCGGCCTCGTCGTCGCCCTCCTGCTGATCGCCATCACGGCGATCCTGCGCCCGATGCTCGTCCTGCAGACCATCGTCGCGATCGTGACCCTCGCTTACGGAGCCGCGATCATCTTCCGCGTCGTCCTGGTCTACGCCGCCGGTCGCGGCGAACACCAGGTACGCGTCAGCGACGAGGACGCCCGAGCCGTCCCCGACGACGAGCTGCCGATCTACACCGTGCTGGTACCGGCGTACAACGAGCCCAGCGTCATCGGCATGCTGATGACCCACCTCGGCGCCCTCGAGTACCCGCGCGACAAGCTCGAAGTGATCCTGCTCCTCGAAGAGGACGACCGGGAGACCATCGACGCGGCCGAGGCCTCGATCAGCGGTGATCACGTCCGGATCCTGGTGGTGCCCGAGTCCCAGCCGAAGACGAAGCCGAAGGCGTGCAACGTCGGCCTCGAACAGGCCCGGGGCGAATTCGTCACGATCTACGACGCCGAGGACATCCCGGATCCGCTCCAGCTGCGCCGGGCCGTGGTGGCGCTGCGCCGGCTCGGCAACGACTACGTCTGCCTGCAGGCCGAGCTGAGTTACTTCAACGTGGACCAGAACCGGATCACCCGCTGGTTCTCCCTGGAGTACGCCACCTGGTTCCGCTCCCTGCTCCCCGGACTCGTGGCGCTGCGGATGCCGATTCCACTGGGCGGCACCAGCAATCATTTCCGTACCAAAGAATTGCGTGAGCTGGGCGCCTGGGATCCCTACAACGTCACCGAGGACGCGGATCTCGGCATCCGGCTGGCGCGCTCCGGTTATCGCGTGGGCGTGCTGCACTCGGTGACGCTGGAGGAGGCGAACTCCGACTTCATCAACTGGATCAAGCAGCGCAGCCGCTGGTACAAGGGCTACCTGATGACCTGGCTGGTGCATCTGCGCTCGCCGCGAGCCACGTTCCGTCAGCTCGGCTGGCGCGGGCTGCTCTGTCTCAACCTCTTCGTCGGTGGCACTCCGCTGGCGGCGGTGCTGAACGCGGTGCTCTGGGCCACCACGCTGCTGTGGTTCCTGGACCGCCCGCCGATCATGGAGGAGATCTTCATCCCGCCGTACTACTACATCGGACTGTTCTGCCTGATCTTCGGGAACGCCACGGTGATCTACCTGAACGTCCTGTCGGTACGCACGATGGACCGCCCGGACCTGCTCGGCACCGCACTGCTCTCCCCGCTGTACTGGGCCATGATGAGCCTCGCCGGGGCCAAAGCCGCGTGGCAGCTGGTCGTCAAACCCTCCTACTGGGAGAAGACGACCCACGGGCTGCACCTGCAGGAGGCCTCGAAATGACGCTCGTCGACACCCCGGTCAAAACCCGCAAGATCAACGTGGTCGTGCTGGTCACCGGCATCCTCTACCTCGGCATCGCCATCTGGTTCTGGCGTAACCACCTGATGCCCGGCGACTCCAGCAGCCGCCTCGCCAACGCGTACTACACGATCTTCAGCCGCGACCCGCACCTGGCCGCGATCGGCTTCGTCTGGAACCCGCTGCCGTCGCTGCTGCTGATCCCGTTCCTGCCGCTGACGTTGCTGTTCCCGGCGCTGACCCAGGAATCGCTGCTGGCCGTCCTGGCCTCGGCCGCGCTGATGACCGCGACGGTCGGACTCTTCCACTCGGTCATCCAGAGGATCGTCGCCAATCGGGCGCTGCAGATCGCGCTCACCGCGGCCTTCGCCCTGCACCCGATGACGCTCCTCTATGCCGGAAACGGCATGAGCGAGGCCTGCTTCCTCTTCACCCTGATGCTCGCGGTCCGCTCGCTGCACCTCTGGCTCGTGGAGAAGCGCGTCGAGCAACTGGTCCCGCTGGGCCTGGCCCTCGCCCTCTCCTACGGCGCCCGTTACGAGGCCCTCGCGCCCCTGGCCGCCGTGACCGCCCTGGTAACCGCGATCACCTGGTGGCGCAGCGGCCGCAACGGCGCCCTCGCCCGAACCGACGCCGTGATCGTCGGCCTGCCCGGCCTCCTCGCCGTCGCGCTCTGGGCCCTCGCCAGCAAGATCATCGTCGGTCAGTGGTTCGCCACGTTCTCCTCGGAATACGGCAACTCGGCCCAGGTCAGCACATCCGCCGCGGACATCGACTCGGTCACCGGCGACGATCTGGGCAGCCGTCTCGCGTACTGGGGCCATCAGATGACCGGCCTGGCACCCTTCGCCGCGATCCTGCTGGTAGCCGCGCTGGCCTTCGCCTGGCACCGCCGCGACCTGGCGATCCTCGCCCCGATCACGGTCCTCGGCTCAGTCCTGGCCTTCGACGCGATGGCGTTCCTCTCCGGCACGTCCTTCGGCTGGCTGCGCTTCCACATCGCGGTGGTCCCCCTCACCGTCCTGCTCGCCGCCCACCTGATCGCCGACGCCCGCCAGCGTTTCATAACCGCCGCATCCCTGGTCCTGGTACTCGCGGCGTACCCCACCATGTTCAGCATCCTGTCCGATTCCAACCTCTCCCGCGAGGAGGCCCAGTGGGTCTCCGAGAGCGGCCGCTTCAACACTTCTGACCTGCACCGAATCAACACCCAGGTAGCGGCGGACCTGGACTCCATGAACCTCCCCGACGGATCGGTCCTGACCGATGTCGCCTACGCCTTCGGCGTAGTCCTGGCCAGCGACAACCCGGACCAATTCGTCATAACCCCCGACCGCGACTTCGCCGCCGCCGTAGCCGACCCCACCGCCCACAACATCCAATACCTCCTCATCTCCGCCGACGGCTCCGCCGACGCCGTCCGCCTGGCCCGCTACGGCCCCACCCCGGTCCCCCTCGACAACGCCACCCCGTACCGCGACGCTCAAGGCGGCGTCGAATGGTTCCTGGTCAAAACCCCCTTTTAGTACGCGTTTCGCAAGGCTCGCGTAACACCCTGAGCGACCACCTGCCCCTCAAGGCCGCCCGGCCCGTCTCGCTACCGGTGCCCACTCACCGCCAACCCACCCACCCCGCCACCGCCACCGCCACAAGATCGAGCTGGCTCTCGCCGCCGTCTCCCCCAGCCAGGACAGCAGCGAGAGCCAGCCACCCGCACTCCCACTCCCACCCCTCCCCCTGCACTCCCGCACTCCCACCCCACACCTCCCCTCCCCTCCCCTCCCCTCCCCTCCCCTCCCCTGCGTGTTCCCGCACCCCGCACCCCGCACCCCGCACCTCGCACCCCGCACCTCGCACCTCGCACCTCGCACCTCGAGCTGCACAACACGGTCGCCACAGATGACAGCGGACAGCCGTAAGCGCCAGCCGAGCTCAACCCAGCCAGCGCTAACGGTCGCCTCCAGCCACCATCCGCCGACCACAAGCACAAGCCGGCCGCGCCCGGGCAGCACCAACGGTCGCCGCGCCGGACACCCGGCGCCCAATCCCCGCCCTTCCTGTCCGGCCGACGGAAATCGCCGCCAGATGATCAGCGGGGCAATGAGCGCACGCACGAGCGTCTTGCGTGCGTTCCCAGCTCGACGCAGGCCTTCCGCGCGCGCTCACCGCCGTTTCGTTCACTTTTGCAGAATTGGTGCTTTTGTCATCTCCTGGCGAGCGAGCGAGCGGGCGGGTGGGCGAGCGGGGCGGGCGAGCGGGCGGGTGCGCGAGCGGGCGGGTGCGCGAGCGGGCGGGTGCGCGAGCGGGCGGGTGCGCGAGCGGGCGGGTGCGCGAGCGGGCGGGTGCGCGAGCGGGCGGGCGTTGCGTGTGCTCGCGTCTCTGCGCGAGCCTCCGGCATGCGCCGGCCCCCTGCTGGCCGCCTATCGCGGCGCCGGTTTGCTGGATCTCAGGTGATCAGCCTGGACCAGGGCGCACGCAACGGAGTGGTCGCGTGGACCAGGGCGCACGCAGCGGCGTGGACACGTAGCCGAGGGCGCACGCAACGGCTCCGTGCGGCTTCATCTACGCCAGGGGCGTGATGGGAGCTCACGGAAGTACTGCGTGGTGCCTCGTCACCGTTGCCAGCCCCTTTCGTGGGCCGCTGTCCCGGCCGATGACGTGAGCCGCGGCGGACGGTGGGTGCCGGCTGGGCGCTCGCCGATCGGAGTAGCGGGAGCAGGCAGTGGTCGGAGCGGCCGCTGGCGGGAACGGCAGTGGTCGGAGCGGGCAGTGGTGGAAGCGGGCGGCAGTGGTCGGAGCGGGCAGTGGTGGAAGCGGGCGGCAGTAGCCGGAGCGGGCAGTGGTGGCTTGGTCACGCCTGGGAACTACTTCTGCGGTCGGACGGACTGGGCCCGGTCGGACGTCTCACATATTGGGCGGACAGTGTTGAATTTTCTGTCAACAACCCGTGTAGCGCGCGAGCGGCGGAGTCGTCGGTGAGCAGGGCAGCGCGAAAGATCAGGACGGGCGGCTGATGCCGGCTCCGCCCAGGTGCGTGCATGATCTTCCCTCGCAGCCACTTCTCGGGTTGCCCGAGTTTGATTACAGTGAATAACCGTGAGGTTGCCTAGGGTCACCGAGCCCTGGGAGTTCACACCTTCCGTCCACTCCGGTCGAGTGATCGCTATCGTCTCGGATCACCAGAAATCCGACAGTCGCACGATCGCGTCCGTCCAGTAGCGTCGATAGTGCTTTTGTGAGCGTCCACAACCGAGGTGACGGCATGGTTCCGCTGGGAGAGGTCGTCGCCGGGCGCTATCGCATCCTCCGGCCCTTGGCCAACGGTGGGATGAGCCGCGTCTGGCTCGCATCCGACGATCGTGCCGGTGTCGCGCGTCACGTCGCCATCAAGCAGTGCACGGTCCCCGACGGGCTCTCCCCCGAGCAGCGCGACGTCGTCCGCCAATGGGCGTTTCACGAGGCCAGGGCCGCTGCCCGGGTACGCCACCCGAACCTCATCCACACCCTTGAGGTCTGCCAGGACAACGCCGGCCCATGGATCGTCATGGAGTACGTGCCATCCCGCTCGCTCCAGGAGATCGTCGAGACCGAGGGTTCGCTGCCGCCCGTCCGGGTCGCCGAGATCGGCCTGGCCGTGCTGGCCGCGCTCGCCGCCGCGAACGACGCCGGCGTGCTGCATCTCGACGTCAAGCCGGGCAACGTGCTGATCGGCGACGACGGTCGTGTCGTGCTGACCGATTTCGGTCCTGCCGTCACGTCGGCCGGCATCCAGGCGCTGACCGAGGCCGGCGTGGTGCTCGGCTCACCGAAGTACATCGCGCCGGAACGCCTCTTCGAGCACACCTCCACGGTCGCGTCGGACCTGTGGTCGCTCGGCGCGACGCTGTATCACGCGGTGGAGGGCCGGCCACCCTATCTGCGCTCCAGTACGACCGGGGTGCTGCGCGCCCTCGCCGACACCGAGCCCGACCCGACCCGGCAGGCCGGTCCGCTCACCCCGCTCCTGGCCGGCCTGCTCCGCCGCGACCCGGCCACCCGCCTCGGGGTCCACGAGGTCGAGGCGAAACTCCGCAAGGTCGCCGGCGTGCGACGCTCGAAATTCGACCGCAACTGGTGGAAACCGACCTGGTCACGCCCCGCCCTGCCGGAGCCCGCCCACGAAGCCACCGCCGCCGAACGCGTCGCCCAAGCCGCACCGCACCAGGAGCCACAGCCCGCCACACCACACGAGCCACAGCCCGCCACACCGCACCAGACACAACCGGCCGCATCGCAGGACGTGCAGCCCGCGGCACCGCACGAGACACAACCGGCCACACCGCAGGTGGCGATGCCGCTCGGGCGGTCGGTTGACGAGGTTGAGGAGGCCGGGCGGCCCTGGTTGCGCCGCCGCCTCTCCGCCGCCGCCGCCGTGATCACCCTGCTGGCGCTGCTGGCCGCCGTCGCCGCGAACACCCGCGGCGGAAACGGCGGCGCTCGCCAGCCCGTCTCCTCAGCCGCAGCGGTCGCCTCGGTGCTGCCCGAGGAGTTCGGCTGGTGGGCGGATCCGAGCGGCTTCCGGGTCGCGGTGCCGGACGGCTGGCGGCCGGACCCGCTCGCTGACGGCGAGGTCTCGTTCGCCGACCCGAGCGGCGGCACGATGCTGCGGATCAGCCGCTGGGCCGGCCCGGCCGGCGATGTGGTGGCCGGTCTGCTCGCTCAGGAACAGGATATTCAGGTCCCGGCGTACCGGCGGTTGAGGATCGAAGCGCTGCCCGGCAAGACCGGAGCGGTCTGGGAGTACACGTTCCTGAACCCCGACTCGGTCGCGATGCGCGGGCTGCGCCGGGTGGTGGCCAGCGGCGCCGAGGCGTACCTGATCGAATGGCGCACCGCGCGCGACGCGTGGCATGCCGCGCTGCCTCAGCTCACCGTGGTCCTCTCCACGTTCGCAGCGTGAGGCGACGCACGCTCCTGAGGAGCCGGCAAATACCGCGGCGTCTTATCGGACAAACCTCACAAGTTCTGAGTTCCGAATAGACGATGTTCCTCAGCGGCCCGCACAATAACCCCCTGAAAGAACTGACGGGGGTTGGCGCACCAGATGCGGGTCGGCATAACCGGGGTGGGCTCATACCTCCCGGAGCACGAAGTAACCACGGCCGACCTGCAGCGACAGGTCTCGGCACGGCTTCCGCGCGGCCTGTTCGCCCGGCTCACCGGCATCGAGCGGCGCCGGATCGCGGCCGCCGACGAGTACGCGTCGACCCTGGGCCTGCACGCCGCCCGAACCGCCCTGCACAGCGCCGACCTCGACCCGCTCGACATCGACCTGCTGCTGTTCGCCTCGGCCAGCCGCGACATGGTGGAACCGGCCACCGCGCACATCCTGCAGGCCTCGCTCGGCAGCCGGGCGCACGCGCTCGACGTCACCAACGCCTGCAACAGCTTCGTGAACGGCATCGACCTGGCCCGCTCGATGATCCTGGCCGGCCGGGCCCGGCGTGCCCTGGTCGTCACCGGCGAGACGCCGTCGCGGGCGATGCGCCTCACCGCTGACCTGGCCGAGGCGCGGCGGTCGTTCGCCGGCTACACGTTCGGCGATGCCGGCGCCGCAGTCGTGCTGGAGCCGGTCGAGCGTGGCGGCATCCTGGACATCGACTCCGAGACGTACTCCGAGCACTGGACGGCCGGCGGCATCCCGGGCGGCGGCTCCCGGCATCCGCGCGGCGACGAGCACACCTATTTCGCCGGCGACGGCCACCGGCTGCGCGGCGTCTTCGAGAAGGTCGGCGCCGGCATCCTCGACCGGGTACGCAGCCGCACCGGTTTCGAGCACACCGATTACGCCAAGATTCTCGTGCATCAGGTGACGCTGCCGTACCTCGACCGGTTCGTCGAGGTCACCGGCGTGCCACGGGACAGGCTGGAGATCACCGTGACCGGACTCGGCAACATGGCCAGCGCGACCATCGGGGTGCAGCTGGCCCGGGTCCACCCCGATCTCAAGCCCGGTGACCGGGTGCTGCTGGTCGGGCTCGGTGGCGGCGTCAGCCTGATGACGATGGTCTGGGAGCGGTCGTGAGCACGCGGCTCTGGGTGGTCGTTCCGGCGTACAACGAGGCGGCCCGGATCACCGCCACCCTGTACGCCCTGGCGGCGCAGACCGACACGGCGTTCACCCTGCTGGTCGTGGACAACGGATCCACCGACACGACGGCCGAGGCGGTGTGCGCCTTCATGGGGTGCGCGCCCTTCGAGACCCATGTGCTCACCGAGCCGGAAAAGGGTGTCGGGTGTGCGGTCGACACCGGGTTCCGGCATGCCATCGCGGCGGGGGCCGAGCTGATCGTGCGTACCGACGCGGACTGCATCCCGCGACCCGGCTGGGTGGCCGCGGCGCGTGCGGCGCTGGACGGCGGCGCCGAGATGGTCTGCGGCCGGATCACCGCCCGCCGCGACGAGCACGGACCCGCCGGCCGGGCATTCTTCGCCGGGCTGGTCACGCTGGCCGCGCTCTTCGGCCGGCTGCGCCCGGCACACCACGGCGGCGAATACCTGGCGCCGTACCGGATGCACGCCGGCAACAACATGGCGATCACGGCGCGTCTCTACGAGGCGTGCGGCGGCATGCCCCGGCGCCCGTCACCCACCGACCGCCTCTTCCTGAACCGGGTACGCCGGACCACCGCGTCGATCGTCCACAGCAGAACGATGGTCGTGGAGAACTCGACGCGGCGGATCAAGGCGTACGGCGTTCTGGCGACCGCGAAGTGGTACCTCGACCGCGGCAGCGGCCCGCTCACCCCGGATCCGCGATGACTCTCGACGCGCTGAACGCCGGCCTGCGGCCCGGCGACGACACCCCCGCGCTGATCACCGGCCGTCGTACGCTCACCCGTGGCGATCTCGCCGAGCTGCGCGATCGGTACGCGGCCGCGCTGCACGCACACGGCCTGCGCGCCGGTGACACCCTCGGCGTCGCGGTGCGTCCCGGGCCACGGGCTTTGGCGACGTTGCTCAGCGCGTACAAAATCGGTCTGCGGGTCGCCGTGCTGGACCCGAACGCCGGGCCTGACGTGCTCACCGCCCGGCTCGCGCTGGCGCGACCGAGATTGATCGTCGCGGACGCGGCCGCGCAAGCGGTCGCGAGCTGGGCCGCACCCCTCGCCCGCCGCGCCGGCCTCGCCCTGCCAGATCTCGCCTCGCTGGCGCCCACCGTGACCGTGGGTCGGCGTCTGCCCGGGTCAGCGCCGTCGCTGGAGTTGGTGACCGGGACGGCGAAGACGTTCGACGGTGACGGCGACGCGGTCGTCATCTTCACCTCGGGCACCACCAGCAGCCCGCGGGCCGTTGTGCACACGCGCTCCGGCCTGTCCAACAGTCTGCAAGCGGTGACCGACCTGGTTCAGCCCCGCCCCGGTGTGCCGGTCATCGGCGGCACGTTCTTCGTGATGCTGCCGACGCTCGCCGCCGGTGCGCCGGCCGCCCTGCCGGCCCGCCGTTCACTGTCCCGGCAGATCACCCGCCTGCGCCCGCAGGCGATCTACCTGACGCCGCCGCGGCTGCGGGCCGCGCTGGACGCCGGCGTGCGCTTCACCGGTCGCGTCTACAGTGGCTCGGCGCCGGTGACCGCGCGGCTGCTGAGCCGGGTACGCGAAGCCGGGGCGGATCAGGCCTGGTGCGTCTACGCATTGACCGAGGTGTTCCCGGCCGCGGCCGTCGAGGCGACCGCGAAAACGGCGTTCACGGAGAGCGGAGACGAGACCGGAGTCGAGACCGGTGACCTGGTCGGCGACCTGTTGCCGGGCGTGCGCGCCCGCCTCGACGACGCCGGGGAGCTGCATCTCGCGGGCGCCGGCGTCTGCGAACGATACCTGGGCGCCGAGCCGCACGAATGGGTCGCGACCGGCGACCTGGCACGCCTCGACGACCGCCGCGTCGTCCTCGCCGGCCGCCGCAAGGACATGATCCTGCGCCGCGCCGAGAACATCTATCCCGGCCTCTACGAACCATCCCTGCACGTACCGGGCGTCTCCCTCGCCGTCCTGGTCGGCGTCCCGGCCGGCGACGGCGACGAAACCCTTGTCGCCCTGATCGAAACCGGTCTGCGCGCCGATCAGCCCGCCGTCCGCGCGGCGTTGCGCGAGCCCCTCGACCGGATGGGCGCCGCCAGGCCCGACCACATCATCCTCACCAAGATCCCGCTCTCCGGCCGTTCCCAGAAACCCGACCGGGTCGCGGCGGCGAGACTCGCCGCCGGCCTTCTTGGGGTACGGGAATGAGCACACCGAGTCTCGCGGTGATCGTGCCCGCGTTCAACGAGGCCGGGTCGATCGGCGACACCCTGGCGGCGCTCGCTGCCCAGTCCGACACCGGGTTCCGCCTCGTGGTCGTCGACAACGCGTCCACCGACGACACCGCCCTGGTGGTGAGCCGCTTCGCCGCAACGTCCCGGTTCCCGGTGGAGCTCGTCACCGAGCCGTCCCCGGGCGCCGGAACCGCTGCCGACACCGGTTTCCGGCACGCGATCGCCACCGGCGCCACCATGCTGGCCCGCACCGACGCCGACTGCCGGCCGGCCGTGGACTGGGTGGCGACCGCTCGTGCGTACCTGGAAAGCGGCGCCGACATGGTCTGCGGCCGCAGTGTCCCCCGCCGTGACGAGCAGCCGTCCTGGATGGAGCGTGTCGTCTTCCCCGGCGCGGTACGGCTGGCCGCGGTCTACGGCCGATATCGGCGGGCTCACCGTGATCCCGCGTTCCGCACGCCGTACGTCCTGGTGCACGGCCACAACCTGGCGATGACCGCCTGGCTGTACCTGAGCTGCGGCGGCACCGAACGCGAACCGCTGGAGTCGGGCGCCGAGGACGTCACCCTGCTCAACCGGGCGAGACGCCACACCGATCGGATAGTCCGCGCCGAGGATCTGGTGGTCGAGTCCAGCCTGCGCCGGCTGCGAGCGTGGGGCCCGAAACGAACCCTGCTCTGGCACTGGGACCGGCGCTGGCGCCCGCCGGCAGCGGCCGCGGTGCACATCCGATGACCCGTTCGTCCGCCATCCGCCGGGCCCGCCGTCGTGACCGGCGGGTCTATCTCAGCAGCCATCCCGTTCTGTTCGCGCTGCTCGCCGCCGTCCGTCGCCGCCCGGCGACTCGGATCGGCAGCACGGTGATCGCGAACTCCCGGGCCGCTTTCCTCGACGGGCTGCTCCGGGTACCGCTGGACCGGACCGCCGAGGGCACCACCGGCGGCGCGGCGGGCCGGCTGACCGGCGGCGGCCTGCTTTTCGACCAGGAGGGCGACGACCACCGCGCCACCCGCCGCGACCTGGCCGATTCGCTGAGCGCCGAGGGCGTGGCGCGCCTCCGTCCGATCTGGACCGGTCTGCTGGACGAACGCCTCGCCCCACTGGCGGCAGGCCACCCGATCGATCTGGTGGACATCGCCGCCGACATTGCCGGAACAACCACCGCCGCCATGCTGGGTCTCACCGTCGACGGCCGCGAACTGGCAGCGGCCGCCCGAGCCGCCGCAGCGGCCGGAGCCCGGGACCATCTGCCGGGCATCCCCCGCCCGGGCGCCCGCCGGGCAGCCGAGGCCGCGGCCACCCACCTCAACAACCTGATCAGCGGAGGCGGCGGGATGGCGGCCATGCTCGCGGTGGCCGCGATCAACACGACCGTCGCCGCTCTCCCCCGCGCCGCGGCCTGGTGTGCCGACGCGGACCTCTGGCGCTACCCGGAAACCGCCCTGGAATCCCTGGTCACCGAGCTGCTGCGAGCCACCAGCCCGACGCCGCTCCTGCCCCGGGTAGCCGCCGAGCCAGGCACCGTCGCCGGCTGCCCGATCCGAGCCGGCGACCGCCTCGTCCTGGTGTCCAGGCACGCCGTCGACGCCCACCGCACCGACCCGAACCCGGCCGATCCGGCGCCGCCGGCCGTGGCTCAACTGGTTTTCGGCGTCGGCCCGCACGCCTGCCCCGGCGCCCGCCTGGCCCGTGCCCAGATGGCCGACACGTTGGCGGCGCTGGCTCCTCACCGACCGAAAGTGGTCACTGCCAAAGCGGACCGGCACAGCGCCCTGCCCGGCTGGTCCTCGCTGATCCTGGCTCCCACTCGATGACCGGCTCCCACTCGATGACCGGCTCACTTCGATGACCGGCTCACTTCGGGGACTGCGGATCGCGGTCACCGGCGCGAGCGGCTTCTGCGGCAGCGCGGTGGCGATTGCCGCCGCCGACGCCGGCGCCACGGTGGTCTGCCTGGGCCGGCGACCGGGGCCGACCGGCGAGCACCGTTACTGGGACGCCACGCGTACCGCACCCGATCTGACCGGAACCGATCTCGTGCTGCATCTCGCCGCAGCCGTCGGTGACCCACCGCCAGGCCGCGCAGCCGAGGCAACGTTCCACGCTGTGAACGTGGCGGGCACCGCCCGCCTGCTCCAAGCCACCGGAACCCGCACGCTGATCTGGGTGAGCAGCGCCAGCGTCTACGCCACCCCGACCACGCCGGGGCCCATCCACGAGGATCACCCGCTCGGCGGCATGACCGCTTATGGTCGCACCAAGGCCGCCGGTGAACGTCTCGCCGCAGCGGCCGGCGCCGTGATCCTGCGGCCGCGCGCGGTTTACGGCCCCGGCGACCCGCACCTGCTGCCCCGCCTGCGCCGAGCCGTCCGCGGCGGCCGCGTCCTGCTACCCGGACCGGACATCCCGCTCAGTCTGACGGCCGTGGAGAACCTCGCCGACGCGTGCCTGGCTGCCCGAAACTGGACACCCGGCGCCTACAACGTCGCGGACGCACCCGTTTACCGGCGCGACGAGATCGTCAGCGCGGCCTGCGGCGTACCGGTCCAGCACCTGCCGATCACCCTGGCCCGCGCGGCCGCGAGGGCCTCAGCCATGATCGCGCGCCGCACCCGCCGCGCACCGGCCCTTTCCCGGTACGCGTTGGAACAGCTGACCGTTCCGGTGGTCCTGGACACGTCCCGAGCCCGAGCGCGGGACTGGACCCCGGCCCGGACCTTCCACGACTTCCTGACCGGACCCCGGCCCGGACCTTCCGCGACTTCCTGACCGGACCCGATCCTTAGGCCGAGACGCG
The DNA here is from genome assembly GCF_050955685.1 of Actinoplanes sp. CA-015351. NCBI lineage: Bacteria > Bacillati > Actinomycetota > Actinomycetes > Micromonosporales > Micromonosporaceae > Actinoplanes > Actinoplanes sp. CA-015351. The sequence goes on along the minus strand of NZ_CP192102.1, from coordinate 1,967,812 downwards.
GCCGGTGTTCACGCACTCGGCGACGTCCAGCACCAGCAGCAGCCGGCCTTCGGTCTTGTACGCGCCGGTGACCAGCGCCCGGGACGGCCCGGTCAGCGTCGCCGGCGGCTCCTCGAACAACTCCGCGTCCAGGTCGGCGACCTGTCCGATGCGGTCCACCAGCAGGCTCACCGGCTCGTCGCCGTACCGCACGATCACGTTCATCACCAGACCGGACATGTCCCGGCGCGGCAACCCGAACTGCACACGCAGGTCCACCGCGGCGATCACCTGGCCGCGCAGGTTGAACAGCCCTCCGACCGCGTTCGGCGCCAGCGGCACCGGCGTGTACTCGCTGTACGACAGCACTTCCTGCACGGCGTCCACGTCCACGCCGAAGAACTGACCGGCAACCTCGAAGGTGACGAACTGACGACTGGACATATGTGGCTCCCCGGGGGTTCATGACCACCGGGCGACTTGCCACGACGGATTACCAGGCTCATCGGGCGATCGGCCGCCCGAGCCGAGTGCTCCAGTGTGATCAATCGGGTGCGGATCGGTGGCTGGCTCTCAGTGCCACGTACCCCGCCCGTCTCCCCGCGTCCCTGGCCAGGTCGATACCCACTCTGGCCAGCAGATTCGCGCCGTCGATCGCGGCCTCGTCGGCCGCGGCGGAGCGGGCGGACACCGCGAACTCGCGCGTGTGTGCTGTCGCGGTGGCACCCCGCAGCCCGATCATCGGGTGCATCGACGGAATCACGTGACTGATATTGCCCATGTCCGTCGAGGCGCTGTTGAAGCCGGGCGGGAGCGCCACTGCCGTCCGGCCGAAATCGGGCAGGTGCGCGCCGTAGGACCCGATCAGCCACGGGTCGTTGCGCAGCTCAAGGTAGTCCGGCCCGGCCTGCTGGAACGACACCTCGGCCCCGGTCGCCAGCGCCCCGGCCCGGAAGCAGTCATGTACCCGCTGCCGCAGCACGTCCAGCTTGTCGGCGTCGGGAGCGCGCACCTCGTAATCCAGCACCGCCAGCTCCGGAATGATGTTGGTGACCGACCCGCCGTGACGGATAAATCCGGCGACGCGGCTCGACGGCGGCACCTGCTGGCGCAGCAGACCGATCGCCACCTGTGCCACCACGGCCGCGTCCGCCGCGTTCACCCCGTCCCACGGCGCACCCGCCGCATGGGCCGGATGTCCGCGATAGGTCACGCCGAACCGGCTGCACGCCTGGCTGCTGTCCCGAGCGCCTGCCGCGTCGATCGACCCGGGGTGCGCCATCATCGCCACCGTGACGTCGTCGAACACACCACGGTCCAGCAGCAGCTGCTTGCCGCCACCACTCTCCTCGGCCGGCGTACCGATCAGTTTGACCCGGAACCCGTACCGATCGGCCGCCGCCCGGAGCCCGATCGCCGCGCCCGCCGCGATCGCGCAGATGATGTTGTGGCCGCAGCCGTGACCGATTTCGGGCAGCGCGTCGTACTCCGCGCACACCCCGATCGTCAGCTCGCCCTCGCCGTGCACGGCGGTGAGCGCGGTCGGCAGATCACCGGCGCCTTCGGTGACCTTGAACCCGGCTGACCGCATCAGCTCAGCCAGCTTGGCGGCCGAAGCCTGCTCAGCGAAGGCCACCTCCGGCTCGTCGTGCAGGCTGTGGCTGAGATTGATCAGTTGCTCCTGCCACTCGGCGATTGCGGCGCCGGCCGTGCCGTACCACCTGCTCGCGCTCATCCGCTCTCCCTCCGGCGTTCGCTATGTACCCGCGCGGCCCGCCCCACGTCTGTCCGATCACAGACAGGTTGCAGTGTTGCTACGCCCGAGGCACACCATCTCCGCGGACACCACCCTTGAGCAGCCAAAACATCAAACTCAAATGATCAAGAGTCGAGGGTACGCGTAAGCCTCGTCACGCCGTCAACAACGTTGACAGGTGCCGTCAACGTTGTTGACACTACGACGGTAAACATCGCTGTCCGAAAGCGTTCAGTCATGCCACGGCTCGCCACACTGCCCCGCCAGCTGCTCTGGTTCATGCTGGTGGGCGCGCTCAGCACGGTTCTGCAGACCCTCGTCTACGTGTCCGTGCGTTTTGCCGTACCGGCGACCTGGGCGAGCTGGATCGCCCTTCTCGCGATCACGCCGTTGAACACCGAGGCGCACCGGCGGGTCACCTTCAACGTGAAGACCTCGGCGGTCGGCCGGCTGCACTGGGAGGCCGGCCTCACGTCGGTCGCCGTGTACCTGGCGAATCTCGTTGTCGCCCCGCGGTTCGCCGGGATCGCCGGCCCGAACCCGAACTCCCTGGAAGAGGCGCTGATACTGGCGCTCACCGGGAGCCTGATCGGCGGCCTGCGATATGTCCTGCTGCGCGGCTGGGTCTTCGCCCAGCACCGCCACCAGGAGGCGGCCCAGGACGAGCCGGCCCAGGACGAGCCGGCACAGGATGCCGATTTTCGCGACCCGCGGCCGGCAGCCACGCCGAGCACGCCCATCTCATCGGGCGGCAAACCGGCCTCATCGGGCGACAAGCTGGCCTCATCGCGCGACAAACCGGCGAAGGTGCACCGGGCCGGGCTCAGGCTTCTCCGGCGACGGGGTCGGCACTGTCTAGCAGCCGCTGGATCGCGTCTCCGTACAGCGCGACGATCGCCGGCCGGTCGGCGCAGCTCAGCACCGGATCAGCGACCAGCCAGTACGCGTTGATCAGCCCGGCGAACTGGGCCGCCACAAGCCGGGCCCGCAGCTCGGGGTAGGAACCACCGATCCGGTCGGCGAGCGGACCGACGAACACGTCGTGCATCGAGGCCCGCAGTTTCTCCTTGATCTCCGGGCGGTCCGACGCGGTCAGCATCGCGCGGTAGACCCCGGCGGCCGGGGTGTCCGAGGCCCGGAGCACGAACCGGACCAGCTCCCGCCCGATCGACTCGATCGGCCCGGCCAGGATCCTCGGCAGCTCCTGGGAGACCGAGATGGTCGCGAGGAAGAGGCCTTCCTTGGATCCGAAGTGGCGAATCACCAGGGCAGGGTCACACCCAGCGACGGCGGCGATGCCACGCACCGTAGTGCCCGAGTAACCATCGCGGACGAAAAGCTCGGTCGCCGCCCGATGGATCGAGTCCCGGGACGGGATGTTCTGCGGCAGCACGATCCCATCCTAGGTAACGAACGGAACGGCCAGTAAGGGCTGAGGCCCCGGCCGGTCCGGGCTGGATGCCGGACCGGCCGGGGTACGCGCCACCGGAGCAGAGCATCAGCTCCCCGAGGCGCTCCGGCGGCGACGGCCCAGGAGCAACGCGACCGCTCCGAACAGCACCAGCGCGATTCCCCCGATACCGAGCACAGCCACGTTGGCGCCGGTCAGGGCGAGCGCGCCGCCGCCCGTACCCCCGCCGCTCGGAAGAGGCTCGCCCAGCGCGACCGGCTTGACCGAGGCCGACGGCGAAGCCGAGGCCGAGCGGGAAGCCGGCGCGGACGGAGCGGGCGAGGACGGACGGGTGACCGCGGGTGAGGATGCCGACGGTGACGGCGACGGGGTGTAACCGTCGTGGCCGCGATCGCGCGGCGGCTTCACGGCTTCCGGAGCGCACGCGGCGACCGAGAGGAATCCGAGGGCGAGGTCGAGCACGTGAGCCTTGCCGATCTTCACCTCGACGCGGAGCGAGGCGGCCTCGGCGCTGACGGTGCGCTTGCCGATGTCCGAAGTGGCCCGCCCGAGGGAGAGCCGGACCTCGAGAGCGGAGGTCTTGTGCTGACCGATTCCGCCTCCCAGGCCGAGTGCGTCGGCCTCCCCGGCGAGGCTCAGCGAGACGTCGGCGCCGGCATCTTCGAGGGTGCTCACCGACTTGCCGCCGGAGCTGATCTCCAGCACGGCCGGACGGTAGTCGACAGTGGACTTCTTCGGGTCACTCGCGGCGACGACCTCCAGCGTCGGCTGGTTGACCACCTTGATGCCGATCTCGTGCTCGGTGCCGGCGAAAAGGCTCAGGTCACCGAGGGCGACACCGGCGCCGGCGCGGACGCCGACCTGCCCGTGCTTCAGCCGGACGAGATCGGTCGCGCTCTGGGTGGAGCCGCTCGGACCGATTTTGAGCAGGCTGGTGTTGCGCGACGCGTGGGTCAGGTGGTCGATGACGCTGAGCACCGGAACACCGTGCGTGCCGCCGAGCACCGAGAGCCCGGCGAGCATTGTCGCCGACCGGGTGAGCGGTCCGGTCTTGCCGCACCGGTACGCGTCCTCCCAGGTGGCCTCGGCCGTGGCGGTGCCGGCGCTGACGGTCGCGAGCCCGGCGATGTCGGCCGTGGCGAGGTCGACGCTGGCCGGCCCCTTGCTGCGCGGCGCCGTGGAGATCGCGGACGCCTGACCGCCGGAGATGCCGAGCAGCTTCGCATCGGCGTACCGGGCGGAGGCGACCGTCTTGTGTGGCTTGCCCTTGCTGTCCGCCTCACCGCGGGAGGAAGCGAGCCGGACGTCGGCGAGCGACGGCAGGTCCCGGTGCAGCGGTCCCGGATCGAGGACCGTGATCTTGGCGAGGTCGGCCTGCGAACGGGCGGTGAACCGGCCGGCAGTGCAGTCCGTCGTCGCTGCCGCTGCCGCAGCGGGCACCGCCGGAACGGCGAGTGCGACCACGACGGCGGCTGCTGCGGACTGGGCCGCACTCCGTCGGCGGGGCAGGGGGATGTGGCGGCGAGCGATCGGCATGTGGTGCGTCCCTCCGGGTGGGGAAGATGTCCGATCTCTCATCGCAATGCACCCTTTGTGAGCTACGGCAGGCTCAGGGACCACTCACCATGAGCGCATAGCGGCGAAAGGGACAGACCATCGCATCACCGTCGGAATCAACGATCCGATCGGTCCTCCGGATAGCTCGCCCCACCCGTGGATTCCTCGGTCAGCGGGCGGGCGCCACCCTCTGGCGGTCCCGCCTCCGACTGTTCACCGGCCGCTAGCTGCGGGAACTTGGCGTCGAACGCCGGGCGCTCGGAACGGATCCGCGGCATCCGATCGAAATTCCGCAAGGGCGGAGGGCTTGAAGTAGCCCACTCGAGTGAGTTGCCGTGGCCCCACGGGTCGTCCGCGGTCACCACCGGGCCCGCTTTGTACGACTTCCACACGTTGTAGATGAACGGCAGCGTTGCGACTCCGAGGATGAACGCGCCGATCGTGGAGAGCATGTTCAGGAAGGTGAAGCCGTCGCTCTCCAGGTAGTCCGCGTACCGCCGTGGCATGCCTTCGGCGCCCAGCCAGTGCTGCACCAGGAACGTCATGTGGAAGCCGATGAAGGTCAGCCAGAAGTGCAGCTTGGCGAGGCGCTCGTCGAGCATTCGGCCGAACATCTTCGGGAACCAGAAGTAGATGCCGGAGAAGACCGCGAACACGATCGTCCCGAACAGCACGTAGTGGAAGTGGGCCACCACGAAGTAGCTGTCGTGCACATGGAAGTCGACCGGCGGCGACGCGAGCAGCACCCCGGTCAGGCCGCCGAGCAGGAACGTGACCATGAACCCGATCGCCCACAGCATCGGCGACTCGAAGCTGAGCTGCCCGCGCCACATGGTGCCGATCCAGACGAAGAACTTCATCCCGGTCGGGATCGCGATGAGGTAGCTGAGCAGGCTGAAGAACGGCAGCAACACCTGGCCGGTGCCGAACATGTGGTGTGCCCACACGCTCATCGACAACGTCGTGATCAGGATGGTGGCGGCGACAAGCGTCTTGTAACCGAAGACCGGCTTGCGACTGAAGACCGGGATGACCTCGGTGACGATGCCGAAGAACGGCAGCGCGATGATGTAGACCTCGGGGTGCCCGAAGAACCAGAACAGATGCTGCCAGAGCATCGGCCCGCCGGTCTCCACATTGAAGACCTGCGCGCCGAGGACCCGGTCGGCGGCCAGAGCGAAGAGCGTTGCCGCCAGGAACGGGAAGACCATCACCACCAGCACGCTGGTGAGCAGGATGTTCCACGTCATGATCGGCATCCGGAACATGGTCATGCCGGGAGCGCGCAGACAGATGATCGTGGTGATCATGTTGACCGCGCCGAGGATGGTGCCGAGACCGGAAATGGCCAGCCCGACCACCCACATGTTGCCGCCGACACCCGGCGAGTGCTGACCGCCGCTCAGCGGTGTGTACGCCGTCCAGCCGAAGTCGGCAGCGCCGCCCGGGGTGAGGAAGCCGCCCACCGCGATCAGCCCGCCGAACAGGTACAGCCAGTACGCGAACGCGTTAAGCCTCGGGAACGCCACGTCCGGCGCGCCGATCTGGATCGGGACCACGAAGTTCGCGAACGCGAAGACGATCGGCGTCGCGAACAGCAGCAGCATGATCGTGCCGTGCATGGTGAAGAGCTGGTTGTACTGCTCCGGGGAGAGGAACTGCATGCCTGGCCGGGCCAGCTCGGCGCGCATCATCAGCGCCATCAGGCCACCCACCACGAAATAGGCGAAGGCGGTGATCAGGTAAAGGATCCCGATCTGCTTCGCGTCGGTGGTGCGGATGGTGCGGGCCAGCCAGGAGCCGCGGATCTGACGCCGCACCGGCCACGGCCGGGTCTGCACAGGACGAGGCGCAACAGCGGTCATCGAAATGTCCTCCCGGACTGTTCGTACTCCGCGGTGCGCGCCTTGCCAACCCGGCCACATTCACCGGCAGGGATCAACCCCCTGCGCCATGCACCATCCGCACAACCCGGCCCGCCATCCCGCCAAGGCCACCGTCCCCCCACCGCGCCGCGCACCGCCCTGTCGGCCCCGCCCATTGACGCGCGCCCTGAAATCAACACGCTGCAGCGACTCTCCCGCGCAGTGATGGCTGGTCGCTTGGGCCGCGGTCTGGTCGGAGGTGAGTCGCAGCGGCGCCGCCTGCAGTGCCGGGCGGCCTGCGGTTAGCGTGGTGCGGCGGTCTGTCTTTGGTCGCGCTGAGCGGCGGGGCGGCGGTCTGTCTTTGGTCGCGCTGAGCGGCGGGCCGCCGGCCTAGCTTGGTCGCGCTGAGTGTTGGGTTGATGGCCGTCGCGGCGAATCTTGGTAATCGGTGGTGCCTGGAGGCACTGCGATGCTCCACACAACGGCGACCGGGCGGCGTTGCTGTGACAGCGAGTAACAATCTGCGGCCGGAAGACGCCAAGATCTGTAAGTGTCCAGTGTGTGCCACACCGTACCGACGAAATGCGCTGACAGCCGGTCAGCGTGTTTAGGCGGCAGGCTCTGTCCAGTCCGGTGGGTCGGCGGTGTGCAGCAGCGGATCGTCCACGGCGAACGTGCGCACCGGGCCGGGCAGGGTGCGCGGACCCTCGAACCGGACGGTCACCCGGCCCAGGCCACTCCCCCAGACCCAGCCGGCGCCATGCTCCTCGTGCCGCACGTCCTGTCCCGGCCGCCACACCCGCGAACCGGCCTCGCTGGCGGCCGGGACCGGCGCCGGCTCGGGCTCCGCCGCCGGCAACGGCGGCTCGATCAGCGTTTGCGGCTCCGGGGAGAACCGCTCGCTCTGCCGGCCCGGGGAGAACAACTCGCCCTGGGAGAACAACTCGCCCTGGGAGAACAACTCGTCCAGGGAGAACAGCTCGTCCTGCGCGAAGTCGGCAAGCGTCGACACGCCCACACCGAGCAGCCGGACGCCGCCCGTCGTGTTCACCTCGGCCAGCAGTCGCCGGGCCAGCTGCGCGACCAGGCGGCCGTCGTCGGTCGGCTGGTCGCGGGTCAGGGCCCGGGTCACCGTCGTGAAGTCCGGATGCCGGACCTTGATGTTGACGGTCCGGCCGCTGAGCCCGCTGTCGCGCAGGCGGCCGGCGACCCGGGCGGAGAGCAGGTCGAGCTCCCGCTGCAGGCGCACCGGGTCGGTGAGGTCGACGTCGAACGTCTCCTCGGCGGACACCGACTTGGCCTCGCGCTCGCTGACGACGGCACGGTTGTCCTCGGCGCGGGCCAGCCGGAACAAGCCGTTGCCGTGTGCCACCCCGAACCAGTCGACCAGGTCGGCGAGCGGGACCGCGGCGAGCTGGCCGACCGTGCGTACCCCGGAGCGGTGCAGGCGTTGCTCGGTCGCGGGACCGACACCGCCGAGCGCGCCCACCGCCAGGGGGTGCAGGAGCGTGAGCTCCTCGCCTGCCGGGACCACCGTCAGGCCGTCGGGTTTGTGCAGCTCGGAGCCGATCTTGGCGAGGAGCTTGGAGGAGGCGACGCCGACCGAGCCGGTCACGCCGCCGGTGGCCTCGGCGATCTCGCGTTTGAGGCGCAGCGCGAGCTCGGTGACGCCGCGCGGTGAGAGGTCGTGGCCTCCGGCGGCCAAGTCGAGGTACGCCTCGTCGATGCTCACCTGCTCGACGAGCGGCGTCAGCCCGGTGAGCAGCTCCATCACCACCTGACTGGTCCGCTTGTAGGCCGCGAAGCGGGGTGAGAGATAGGCCGTCCCGGACGGCAAGCGCCGCCGGGCCTGGGCCATCGGCATGGCCGAGCGCACACCGAAGACCCTCGCCTCATAGGACGCGGTGGACACCACACCCCGGCCCGCGACCCCGCCGACAACCACGGGCTTGCCGCGCAGCGACACCTTGTCGCGCTGCTCGACCGCCGCGAACATCGCGTCGAGGTCGACGTGCAGAATGCTCGGCTCGCCCCTCACGACCCGCAGCCTATGCCGGGGGTACGACAACAAACGCCTGCCGACCAGGCCCTTCCCGGATATAAGCGGCGGCCTCGCTTTACAGCGCCGGAAAAGCTGTGCCACGATACGGCTCGATCTCACGATATTACAGCGAGTGAGCAGCGAAACGGCCGAGGACCAGCAGCGAAGGACGTGCGGTGACGGAGAGTAAGATCGCGACCGCACCGGATAGCGCTCTTGTCCGTGCCGCGCAGGGTGGCAGCGTCGGCGCGCTCGACCAGCTGATCACCGCGCACCTGCCGCTGATCTACAACATCATCGGCCGGGCTCTGAACGGGCACCCGGACGTCGACGACCTGGTGCAGGACACCATGCTCCAGGCCATCCGCAGCCTGCGCTCGCTGCGTGACCCTGACCGGTTCCGTTCGTGGCTGGTGGCGATCGCGTACCGGCGGGTGCAGATGTACCTGCGGTCGCGAAAGATGACACTGACCCGCCGCCACCCGGAACCGGTCGACGTGCCCGACCCGCTCGGGGACTTCGCCGAGCGGACCACCGCCGAGCTGGTCGTCGCCGAGCAGCGCCGGGAACTCGCCGAAGCCGGCCGCTGGCTCGAAGAAAGCGACCGTGAGCTGCTCGGACTCTGGTGGCAGGAGGCCCGGGGAGACCTGAGCCGGGCCGAGCTGGCCGCCGCGCTCGCGGTGAAGCCGAAACACGCCGCGGTCCGGGTGCAGCGGATGAAGGCGCAGCTCGACCTGGCGCGCGGCATCGTGCGGGCGCTGCGTGCCCGGCCGATGTGCCCGGAGCTGTCGGACACGATCCGGTTCTGGGACAGGTCCGCCGACTCGCTGTGGCGCAAGCGCCTGTCCCGGCACGTGCGCGACTGCCCGAAATGCCATGTCCACCAGACCGGTATGGTCGCGCCGGAACGGCTGCTGCTCGGCGCCGTGCTGTTGCCGGTGCCGGCTGCGCTCACCGCAGCCGTGCACGCCGCGTTGCAGGCCGGCGGTCCGGCCGCCGCCCCGCCGGTGGCGATGAGCCTGGTCGCGCTGGTGCAGAACAAAGCGCTGGTGGCGGCCACGGCGGTGACCGTGGCGGCGGGTGGCGGATTTGCCTATGCGGTGCTGTACCAGCCCGCCGAGCCGGTGACGCCGGCGGCTGTGGCTCCGCTGCCGGTGATCACGCCGTCCGCGCAGGTCCCGGCGTCGGCCCGGCCGTCTTCGTCACCCAGCGCCAGTTCCCGTCCCAGCTCGGCCGCGCCCGTGCAGAGCGCGGCCGACATCTATGTCGCGCCGAACGGCTCGGACGATGGTGACGGCAGCGCCGGCCGGCCCTACGCGTCGATCGCCAAGGCGGTCGCGGTCGTGAAACCGGGTCAGACGATCGCTCTACGCGGTGGCACCTACCGGCCGACCAGCCCGATTTCGATCACCACGAGCGGCACCGCGGCGAAGCGCGTCACGCTCACCGGTTACGCCGGCGAACGCGCGGTGATCGACGCCTCCGGCATTCCCGCCGACAAATGGGCGATCACCCAGGAGTCGTCGTACTGGACGGTCCGGGACCTGGAGATCACCGGGGCGCTCAATCAGGCGTACACCTGCCTGGCCTGCACGAACACCGTCTTCCAGCGGCTCTCGGTGCACGGCAGCGGTAGCTCCGGGCTGATGCTGCGCGACGACGGCACGGCCGCGAACCAGGTCCTGGACAGCGACTTCTACGACAACCGGGGCTCCGGCCTCGCGGTCCAGTTCGGCAACGGCGACGGCAACCGGTTGCGCGGCAACCGGGCGTTCCGCAACGGCGGCGACGGCGTCAACCTGGGCGCCTTCGACTCGGCCGTCACGGTCGAGTACACCTGGTCGTTCGGCAACGGCGCGAACGGATTCGCGCTCGGCGGCGGCACTCCGGCCAGCACCGCCGCGCACCGCGTACGGCACAGCGCGGCCTGGGGCAACAACGGTCACGGGTTCGTCGACGAGGGCAACACCGCGGCGATCGAACTGGGCAACAACACGGCGTACCGCAACACTGGCCTCGGCTTCGCGATGACCACGGCGCCGGCGATCCTGCGGCTCAACGTGGCGATCCGCAACGACCAGGGCGAGTTCTCGCTGTCGTCGGGCGGCAAGGCGAACAACAACTCCTGGCAGGACTCCGGCTGGTCAGAATCGGACTTCCGATCCACCGACCCGTCATCCGCCGAAGGCTCCCGCAGCGCCGGCGGCGGCCTGCCCGGCACGACATACCTCGCCACCACCGACGGATCCGGCGCCTCGATGTCCGGCCGCTGATCTTCGTTGTTGACAGCAAAGACCCTGCTCAGCTCACGCTGAGCGTCTCCGGGATCGCCCAGCCGGGGTACGGGTCATCGGCCGGCTCCGGCATCGGAGCACCCGCCGCGGTCGCCCGGAGCAGCAGCGATGTGCCGTCGGCCGCGACGATCCGCAGGCCACGGGGTGCCTTGCCGCGCGCGTCGGACGGGCCGAGACCGTCCAGTGCCACCAGCTGCCAGCTGCTCAGCCCGGCCGGGCGGGCCGCGTCGAGCAGCAGGCAGACCAGCACGGCGATCCGGTCCGGCCGGGCCGGCCACGGCAGCACGGCCGGCGTGGACAGGGCGTTCTCCCCGGTCCAGATCGCACCCCAGAGGTACGCCTCGGCGCCGCTGACGCACCGCACCCGCACGCCGGCCGGGGATGGGCCGCCGGCGGCCTGGTCGGTTCCGTACCGATGGATCGACTCGATCTCGGGGTGACCGCATCCGGTCAGCAGCCGCTCGATGACGTCGAGAACCTCGCCGAGTCGCACCGGCCGCTCCGTTCGTGTCCTGGGTTTCGCCCAGTCGGGTCCTGGGTTTCGCCCAGTCGGGTCCTGGGTTTCGCCCAGTCGGATCCTGGATCTCGCCCAGTCAACGACGGTTCCGCCGGCTTGGGTCGCCCGCTGTGTGCGATTTCGGCGATGGCACGGTCGCGTCACGCTCGGGGCACGCATCTCGGCGCGATCCGAGGCACGAGCAGGCCAGGCACGGTAGGTTCACGGACATGGCCCGGGTACGCGCGGCTCTCTATCTCGACTTCGACAACGTGTTCAGTGGCCTGATCAAACAGGACCCTGACGTGGCCATCCGGTTCGCCAAGGAGCCGGCCGCATGGCTGGCCCGGCTGACCGCCTCGCTGACCGTGGACGGCCCGCGCCGCTGGCTCGTGGTCCGCTGTTACATGAACCCGGGCGGCTGGGTGCCGAACCCGGACCCGGCGGCCAGCCCGCCACGCCTCTACTACTCCCAGTTCCGGCCGTTCTTCGTGAACGCCGGCTTCGAGGTGATCGACTGCCCGAGGCTGACGCACACGAAGAACGCGGCGGACATCCGGATGGTGGTGGACGCCGTCGACGCGCTGGCCGACCCGGTCGTCTACGAGGAGTTCGTGATCGCTTCGGGGGACTCGGACATGACGCCGCTGCTGGTGCGGTTGCGGCGCTCCGATCGGCGTACCACGATCGTCTCGCCGTCGGACGCCGCGGAGGCGTTCGTGGCCGTCGCCGACCGCCTGATCACCAGCCAGGAGCTGCTCGAACTGGTGCAGGGTGAGCCGGTCGAGACCGACGAGGAGCCGCCCGAGGGCCCGGCCGCGGTGGTCGCCGAGGCGCCGGTCTCCTACGAGCAGTTCCGCGACCTGGTCCGCTGGCGGTACGAGGCGGCGACCGCCCCGCTCAATCTGGCGTCACTCGCGCACGATCTGCGCCGCCAGCTCGGCCCGAGCGTGGACGAGACGAACTGGTTCGGTTTCGGCGGCTTCGTGCGCGGCCTGGAGAGTCTCGGGCTGGCGCACGCGAAGTTCTCCAACCACTTCGTCTGGGACGAGAGCCGGCACGACCCGCCCGAGTCCTCCGGCGGCTCCGGTCCGGCGCCCGAGCCGGTGGGCCGTCTCAGCGCCCTGCTCAGCCTGCCCCGGCTGCCCCGGGAGATGTGGCCGGACGTCTACCAGGCCCTCGCCGAGTACGCGGCCGACCACCACTTCAACCTGACCGAGGCGACCCGGTGGGCCCGCGACCGGCTCGCCGAGAACGGCGTGGACGTGAGCCGCGCCTCGATCGCCTTCGTCACCCGGGGTACGGCGTTCGGCGGGGCCCCGCTCTACCGGCAGCCGCCACCGGTGGCCGAGGAGATCGCCACCGCGTTCGCCGACAACGTGCTGAACCGGGCCGAGGCGGCCTCCATCGCGCTGACCGACGAGGAGTCCGCCGAGGTGCGGGAATGGCTGGGTGCGCCGAAAGAGGCCTGAGGCCTGCTCGGGTTCGGGTCTCACCGACCGGCGAAGAGACTTTCCGCGGCCGACTCCCAGGAGTCGACCAGGTCGATCGACGCCGGGTCACGCAGCCACTGGATCTGGAGGCCGTCCATCATGGCGACCACCTGGCCGGCCAGCCGGGACCGGGCCACCTCGCCGCCCGGCGCGAGGCTCGCCAGCAGCATCAGGGTGTTGCGCTGCCGAGCCTGGAAGTACCCATGCGCCGGGTGGCCGGGCGCCAGCGACTCGGCCTCCAGCACGGCGAACAGCCGGACGATCTCCGGCTGGCCGGCGTTGCGGCGGACCAGTGCTCGGCAGACCTGTCTCAGAGTGATCCCGGCGTCCGGGGTCCAGACCTGGTCGACCGGCACGGCCAGCTCCTCGGCGAGCGTGCGGGTGTCCACCTCGTCGCGGTGTTCCAGGACCGCGATCAGCAGATTGTCCTTGGTGCCGACGTGGTGCAGCAGGCCCGGAACGGTCAGCGCGCAGCCGTCCGCGACGTCCTGCATCGACAGCCCCCAGAAGCCGCGCTCGGCGACCAGACGGGTCGTGACCTCGATGATCTGCCGGCGCCGCTCGGCGGCCGGCAGCCGGGCCCGCTCGCGGCGGATGGGCTGGGTTTTCACAGCGTCTTTCCTACCAGCAACCCCTTGCTCCGCCGGTGCCGGCGGGGCTATGTTTCCAGTTAATTAATACCTAGTAGGTACTCAGTAAGACCTTCTCAAGTACCGCCTCCTCTAGGAGCCTCGATCTCATGACTTCCGAGCTCAGCACCGCCGACCAGGCGGCGATCACCAGCGGCAGCGACTTCTGGCACACCAGCGCGGTCGAGTCCGCCGGGCTGCCCGCGGTCACCGTGACCGACGGCCCGCACGGTGTGCGCATGCAGGCCTCCGGCGGTGACCTGCTCGCCGGCGTCCCGGCCACCTGCTTCCCGCCCGCTGTCGCGAGTGCCTCCACCTGGGATCCCAGCCTGCTGCGCCGGATGGGCGAGGCGCTCGGCGACGAGTGCCGCGCACAGGACGTGGCGGTGCTGCTCGGCCCCGGTGTCAACATCAAGCGCAGCCCGCTCGGCGGGCGTAATTTTGAATACTTCTCCGAGGACCCGATCCTCACCGGCGTCCTCGCCACCGAGTGGGTGCGCGGCCTGCAGAGCAAGGGCGTCGGCGCGTCGCTCAAGCACTTCGCGGTGAACAGCCAGGAGACCGACCGCATGCGGGTCAGCGCCGACGTCGACGAGCGCACGCTGCGCGAGATCTACCTTCGCGCCTTCCACCGGGTCGTCACCCAGGCTCAGCCGTGGACCGTCATGTGCGCCTACAACAAGATCAACGGGGTCTACGCGAGCGAGCACCACTGGCTGCTCACCGAGGTGCTGCGCGACGAGTGGGGCTTCGAGGGCCTGGTCGTCTCCGACTGGGGCGCCGTGGTCGACCGGGTCAAGGCCGTCGCGGCCGGGCTCGACCTGACCATGCCGGGGCCGGACGCCGAGGGGGACGCCGCGCTCGTCGGCGCCGTCGAGGCGGGGCAGCTCGATCCGGCGTTGCTGCGGGTGTCCGCTGAGCGCGTACGAAAGCTGGTCGAGAAGGCCGGGCAGCGCCCGGCGGGAGGTTACGACGCTGCCGCGCACCATGCTCTCGCCCGGGAGATCGCCGGCCGCGCGATCGTGCTGCTGAAGAACGAGGGCGGCCTGCTCCCGCTCGCTGATTCCGGCGTGTCGATCGCGGTGCTCGGCGAGTTCGCCCGCACCCCGCGTTACCAGGGCGGCGGCAGCTCGCAGATCACGCCCACCCAGCTCGACGACGCGCTCACCCAGATCCAGTCGTCGACAAGCGCGGGTGTCACGTTCGCACCGGGTTACCCGGTCGAGGGCACCGAGGCGGACGAGGCTCTGCTGGCCGAGGCCGTCACGGCCGCGCGGGCCAGCGACGTGGCGGTCGTCTTCGTCGGCAGCGTGCACGAGACCGAGGGCGCCGACCGCGACTCGCTCGACCTTCCGGCCTCCCAGCTCGCGCTGATCGAGCGGGTCGCCGCCGCCAACCCCCGGACGATCGTGGTGCTCTCCAACGGCGCGGTCATCGCGACGAAGCCGTGGGACGAGACGGTCCCGGCCCTGGTCGAGGGCTGGCTGCTCGGCCAGGCCGGCGGCAGCGCCATCGCCGACGTGCTCTTCGGCCGGGTCAACCCGTCCGGCCGGCTCGCCGAGACGATCCCGCTGAAGCTCGCCGACCACCCCTCCTACCTGGACTTCCCCGGCGAGAACAGCCACGTACGGTACGGCGAGGGCATCCACGTGGGCTACCGCGGTTTCGACGCCCGCTCGCAGGAGGTGGCGTACCCGTTCGGCTTCGGCCTGTCGTACACCACGTTCAGCTACGGCGCCCCGAGCGCTGTCGCCACCGCGACCGGCATCGAGGTCCGCATCCCGGTCACCAACACCGGCGGCCGCAGCGGGCGCGAGGTCGTGCAGGCCTACGTGTCGCTCCCCGGCTCCTCGGTACGCCGGGCGCCGCGCGAGCTGAAGGCGTTCGCCAGCGCCGAGATCGAGGCCGGGGCGACGGTCGAGGTGGTGCTCACGATCGACCGGGCCGACCTGGCGTACTGGGAGACCCGGCTGGGCCGCTGGGTGGTCGAGGGCGGCGCCTACCAGGTGTCCATCGGGGCCTCGTCCCGTGACATCCGCGCCGAGGTGAGTGTCGACGTCACCGCCGACGACGCCCGGGTGCCGCTGACCGTCGAGTCCAGCGTCGGCGAGTGGTTCGCCGACCCCCGCGGCGCCGAACTGCTGGGCGCCGCTTTCGCCGCCGCGGCAGCCGAGGCCGCCGGCGACGCGGACAGCCCGATGGCCGCCATGGCCGCCGACCCGGCCATGATGATGATGCTGGGAAGCCTGCCGCTGAGCCGGATGGCCGCTTTCCCGGGCAGCCCACTCCACGCCGAGCAGCTGGACAACCTGGTCAAAGAAGCCAACAGCTGACAACACGCGCCGCTGGCGGCTCCCGGCACGCGGGCCGCTGCCCCGCCCGGCGCTTCCCGCCCGGCGCTTCCCGCCCGGCGCGCCGCACGCCCGGCGCTTCCCGCCCGCCCGGCGCTTCCCGCCCCGCTCCGCTTGGCTTGGATCTTGTGGAGTTCCCCGTAGACGTGCTCGCGTAACTCCGCAAGATCGAACAGGCTTGGCCGATCTTGCGGAGTTACGCGCAAACGGTTCGCCGAAGTCCACAAGATCGGTGAAGCACCGCGTTCACCACGTCGAAACGGTGAAGGCTCGCGTTCACCACGTCGAAACGGTGAAGCTCCGTGTTCACCACGGCGGAACTGTGAGGCACCGCGCTGGGCGGACCTTAGAGATCTGTGGGGCATAGGACACCCACGAGTCTTCACGGTCCGGCGCGTCCACCCCGTTGTGGTGGCAGAGCGTCACCACAACGCTTCCAAATCAACCGGATCGACATGCCACGGATGGCCGTCCCGCGAACTCGTGCACTTGTGGTCGATCGGCGGGCCGAACCGCACAAGATCTCCGGGCGGAACCTCGCACCGAGAAACCGCCACGCCACCCCGGCACCCCGGCACCCCCGGTACCCCCGGTACCCCCGGTACCCCCGGCACCCCGGTACCCCGGTACCCCCCCGGCACCCTGGCACCGGGGAACCGCTACCGCTCCACAAATGACGAAGCCCGAGCGGCTTGCATTCGGGCCGGGCTTGCCGAGATCGCGGGTGGGGCGGGGCTCGTTCTATGTGCGGGTTCGGCTCAGTAAGGCCTGGATGCGGGAGACCAGCTCGCGGGGGCTGAACGGCTTCGTCACGTAATCGTCGGCGCCTGCGCTGAAGCCGCCCTCGACGTCCTGTTCCTGGACGCGTGCGGTCAGCATGATGATCAGCATGTCGGCGGTGCTGGCGTCAGCCCGCAGCATTCGGCAGACGTCGATGCCGGAAAGACCTGGCATCGAGACGTCGAGCACGGCAAGGGTCGGATGATGCGCGCGCGCCGTGTCCACGGCGGCCTGCCCGTCCCCGACGGTAATGACCTCCAGACCGGCCTGTTCCAGCTTGAAAGCCACCAGATCGCGGATGTCGGCATCATCGTCGGCCACCAGGACCGTCGTCACGGCAGTTCCCCCCTCGACCCTTTTATTGGACTTTATCGCGTTAAACCTGGCTGGGGGTCGGAACTGCGACCGGCGGCAGGCACGAACAGGGGACGACGCCGGCGCAACTCAGCGGCAACCTGGAGGAGCCGGGGTTGCATCTTCCCGGCGGTGTGCTGGATCAGCCGAACACCGCGGCCGATGAACCGCAGCGCCACCGGATGGCTGGGAGGACCCGATGAACGCACTGCTCGACGACGAACGTTCCGAAGCGCTCTTCGCCTCGGATGTGCAGCGCTCGCAGGAGCCGACGCCGGAGCTGATCCGCGAGGCGGTGACCGCCACGGTGGACCGGCTCGGAGCGACCGGGTGCGCCGAGCGGGTCGCCCAGGAGTTCGGCGAGCACCCGGACTGCGCGATCAACCGGATGAGGTGGGCTCGCAATGCCATCCGACGCGCGTTCGGGTGACTGCTGGCGGTGACCACGGGGGTCGATTGTGCGTACCCTCTGGCGCGCGGAACGCGCGGGCCTTAAGCTTTCCGCCATGCTCGCGAAAATGATGTGGTGGCCCGCCTGACCGGCGGCCCCTTTATCGCGAGCTGAATCAGCTACCGCGGCCGCCTCTCCGAGGCGGCCGTTCTGCTGTGGCCCGTCCTCGGTGAGCGGCCCCGCCGAGGAACGAGGATCTCATGCCATTCGCCCTGCTTCACCGCGACGGCGCCGACCACGTCGAAGTGCTCACCGGTGATGTCGTCACGGTGGAAACGCTCGCCGATATTCCGCTGGAGCCGGGCCGGCCCGTTCTCGCGGTGATCCCCTATCGACAGATCGCCGAGCGCGGTTTCGACTGCGTCGATGACGGTACCCCGCTGGAATGCCTCCTCGTCGACAGCATCGAACGGCAGCCGCTCGATACCTTTCCGCCCGGCGATCTGACCGTGCGGGACGGCGGATTCGACATCAGCGACGACGAATACGGAACGATCGTGGAACGCGTTCTGCGCGACGAGATCGGGCGCGGCGAGGGTGCCAATTTCGTCATTCACCGCGTGTGGAACGGCACCGTCGACGGCGATCCGGTCGAGGCGGCACGGGCTGTCTTCGGCCGTTTGCTCGCGAACGAGCAGGGCACCTACTGGACATTCCTGGTGCACACCGGCGACCGCACGCTCGTCGGCGCCACGCCGGAACGCCACGTCAGCGTCGCTGATGGAATCACCATGATGAATCCAATCAGTGGCACGTTCCGCAACGGATCCGGGTCCATCCTCGATTTCCTGCGTGACCCCAAAGAGATCGAGGAGCTTTATATGGTCCTCGACGAGGAACTCAAGATGATGGCCACCGTCGCCGAACACGGCGGGCAGGTCGCCGGACCATTCCTGAAAGAGATGGCCCACCTCACCCACACCGAATATCTGCTCGCCGGACGCGGCTCCCTCGACGTGCGTGACGTGCTCCGCGAAACAATGTTCGCACCGACCGTCACCGGCAGCCCGATCGAGAACGCCTGCCGGGTGATCGCCCGCCACGAACAGCGTGGCCGCCGGTATTATGCCGGCGTCGTCGCCCTTCTCGACCACGATTCGGCGGGCCGGCAGACACTCGACGCGCCCATTCTGATCCGCACCGCCGAGATCTCCCCCGACGGCACGCTGCGCATTCCTGTCGGTGCCACGCTGGTCCGGCATTCGACGCCGGCCGGCGAAATCGCCGAGACCCACACCAAGGCGGCGGGCATTCTGGGTGCCTTCACTTCCGCTTCTTCGTCAGTACGCGAAACCGAACAGTCCCCGGAAACCCAGGCATTGTTGGCCGCCCGCAACGACGAATTGGCCCGATTCTGGCTCGACTCCCGGGAACCGGGCGCACTGGAGGTCCCGGAGCTGACCGGGCGGACCGCCGTGATCGTGGACGGCGAGGACACGTTCACCGCGATGCTCGCCCATCAGCTGAAAGCGCTCGGCCTGAGTGTTTCGGTGGTGCCGTGGTCAGCCCCGGTCCCGCCCGCCGACCTCGTCGTGGTCGGCCCTGGCCCTGGCGATCCCGGTGACCTCTCCGACCCAAAGATGGCGACGCTGCACGCGCTGGTCCGGACACTGCTCGATACGGAACGGCCGTTTTTCGCGGTCTGCCTCGGCCAGCAGGTGCTGGCTTCGGAGCTGGGGTTGTCGCTGGTTCGCCGCGACTCGCCGTATCAGGGACTGGCCCGCGACATCGACCTGTTCGGAACGGTCCGCCGGGTCGGCTTCTATTCAAGCTTCGCCGCCGTCGCGTCGCCGGGGGTGGCGGCGAATGTGGAGCTGGCGTGCGATCCGGTGGACGGGCTGGTCCACGGGCTGCGCGGGGCGGGGTTCGCGGGCGTGCAGTTCCACCCGGAGTCGGTGCTGAGCCGGGACGGCGTGGACGTGTTGCGAGAACTGTTGCCGCCATTGCTGGCGGACGTGATTAGCCCGATCGTGAGCGGGTAGCGAAAGAGGTACCGGTGGTCCACGGTGATCGAGAGCCTCACCGTGGACCACCGGCCTACGCCTTGACGGCGGCCCACCGTGTGCCGCCGTCCAACCGGCGCCACAGCCCACAGTGTGCCGCCATCCCGGCTGACGCCAAGCCCACCGTGTGCCGCCATCCCGGCTGACGCCAAGCCCACCGTGTGCCGCCATCCCGCCAACACCAAGGACCACCGTGTGCTCTTGTTCTGCCTGCAGCCGGGCACACCGTGGGCTTTTGTCTCGGCTGGAGACAGCGATGATCCATCTACCTGGTCCAGGGCACACCGAACCGCTATGTGCGACTTCATCACCGCTATAGCGCTGACCAGGGCACACGCAGGGCTTACGTGAGCCCTCATCCACCCTGATCGGCACTGTTGTGCGGCCTCGTCCACGCAGTCCGCCCGTTCGGTGTGCCTCCAACTACGCTGCTGCTCCCGCAACCCTGCAGGCGTTGTCCACAGGCGCTCCGCCCGGCTCGGGCGCCGCTGTCCACAGGGGTTACCGCGAGCGCTGCGGCACCGGGATGCTGGCACGATGACAGCAGCCCACGGTGTTCCCCTGGAAGCGATCCTCAAGCGCCAGCACGGTGTGATCTCATGGCGGCAGGCCCGCGCCCACCTCACCGGGAGCGCCATCTGGCACCGCGTCGGATCGGGCCGATGGAAACGGATGCACCTCGGCGTCTACCTGACTCATACGGGACCGGTGACCGAAATCCAGCAGTGGTGGATCGCGAGTCTCGCCGTGGGCAACGGTCGCCCCGCGCTTCTCTCCGGCGTGACCGCGCTGCGTGTGCTCGGCCTCCGGCTTCCGGGGGCGCCGGACGACGTCGCGGCGATTCACACGATCCTTCCCGCACACATGACCGACAAGGATCCCCCGTGGAACGTCATCGTCCATAGCAGCCGGTACCTCACCCCGGCCGACTACTGCCGCACGGCGCCCGTCCCATGCACCATTCCTGGGCGATCTCTTGTCGATGCTGGGCAGTGGGCCCTCACTGACACCGTGGCTATTTCGATCATCGCGGCGGCTTTGCAGCAGCGGATTGTCGCTGCGGACGAGGTGTGGGCTGTCCTTGAGAACAGGCGGCGGTTGCGGCGGCGGACGGTGATCGCTGCTGCTCTCGTCGATGCGGGTGGCGGGTCGGAGTCGGGTTATGAGGTGGATTTTCTGCGGCTCTGCCGGCGGGCCGGGTTGCCTGAGCCCTCGCGGCAGGCAGTACGGCGGGATCGTGCTGGGCGGCGGCGGTACCGGGATGTGTTCTTCGAACCGTGGGATGTGCAGGTGGAGATCGACGGATCGCAGCACATGGAGGTACGCGGCTGGTATGCCGACATGCGGTCCGGGAACGAGATCGCGATCAGTGGGGTGCGACTGTTGCGTTTTCCCGGGTGGGCGGTCCGGCACCGGCCCGAGGAGGTGGCCGCCGACGTGCGGGCGGCCCTGCTAGCCGCCGGCTGGAGCGGCCCCCGAACAGAGCGACGAGCCGCATGAACCAGAACACGAGCCGCATGAACCACAACGACCAGCCGCGTGAACCACAACGACCAACCGCGGGGCGGTAACACCAGCAACCGGCGGCCCTCATTCTTCGAGGTGACATGCGAGCGGGGCTGACCTCGACTTGGTTTGCGGGCGTGGGCCTGCGGGAACACGGTCGGCGCAGCGACATTTTTTGAAGCAACAGGCAGCGCCATCTCTGAAGCAACAGACGCAGCGACATCTCTGAAGCAACAGCAGCAGCGAGACCTGAGAAGCATGATCTGGCGAGGAGAGGGCCTTGGCTGAGCCGCACGTCACTCTTGATCCGTATTCGCTCAACCCGGTGGAGCAGAAGCTGCGCGGTCCGCTCGAGGACCAGCTCAGCTCGGCCCTTCAGGCCGCCACTACCAAGATCACCCATCAGTACGACGGGCAGAGCGTCGAGCAGGTCACCACGATGCTGCTCGAGCAGGCGAAGGCGGGGTTGCACCCGGACATCGCCGCCGGATTCAACCCCGACCACGAGCAGCTACGCCACGTGGCCGAGGAAATCGTGAGCCGGGCCAACTGAGCCGACTAGGCCTTGGGCGGGCACGCCACCGCAGGCGTGTTCGCCCAATTCCGTGTGGAAAGCACCACCCGATGACCATCCGGGTCGGCGAACGTCACGCCCCAGCGGTCCCAGTACGGTCCGGCGGACACCCGGTTTCCGCCCGCCGCGACGATCCGCTCGACAAGAGCATCGGGCACCGGCACGGCACCCAGGTAGATCACCAGCAGATCGTGCCCGGAGATGTCAAGAACCGGAGCACGCACCAGCTCCAGATGCCACGCCGCCCCGGCCAGCCCGACCATCAGGATGTCGTGCTCCCCGGGTCCGTTGGCGAAACCCCGGTAGAGCACGTCCAGCCCCAGCCCTCCGGCGTAGAAACGCTCGGCCGCGGCCAGGTCCCGAACCGGCCGCGCCAGGCGGATGTGGGCGTCGGCATTGATCTCCGTCATGCCCGCCATTGCACCAAAAGTAACGGCCGGGCGAAAGCCCGGCCGTTACTCAGCAGATCTTTTTACTTGAGGGCGTCCGAAGCGTCGAACCAGGTCGACGGCTTCTTGACGTCGGCCAGCTTCAGACCCTTGAGCACCTTGGTCATCTCAGCGTCGGACAGGCGTCCGCCGCTGGCGACCTGAATGCTGGTCTTGCCGTCGGGGCTGCGGTGCGTGCAGAAACCGTTGCCGCACTTGATCGTCGTGTTGCCGGTGGTCTGGTTCGAGTTGGCCTGCGGCACCACGAAGATCTGGAAGCTGCCCGGCAGGTCCTCGCCGTCCGCGCCGCCGAACGGCTCGACGAGGCCGGTCGTGGCCGGCGGCGTCTTCGAGAAGATCGCGCCACCGTAGTTGCCGTCCCGTGCCGACGCGATGCCGTTGAGACCGGACATCGCGTTTGTACCGGTCTCGACGGGCTGATATCCGGCCGGCACGTAGTCCAGCTCGAACGGCAGCTTCGCCTTGGCCGGCGACGAGGACGGCTTCAGACCGGCGACGATCTTCTGCATCTCGTCGGCGGACGGGTCGATCTCCTCGTTGGAGTGGCTCTCCAGGACGGCGTACGCGTCCGGCGCGTACTCCCAGGCCAGGGCGCGGCGGAACATCGCGCCGTTGCCGTCGCCGCCGGTCTGGAACGCCTTCTTGCCGTCGACCGTGAGCGACGTGGCACCGGCCAGCTTCGCCGGGTCGAACGCACCGGGCCGGTAGAGCACCAGGTACGCGTAGATCGACGGAGTCTCCGGAATGGCTTCGCCATTCTTGCGCTTCTCCAGCTTGTCGTTCATCGCGGCGACCTCTTCATCGGTCGCCGCCTTGTCATTCGACTCACGGCCGTCCAGATAAACCGAAGCGATCTGGTACGCCGTAGACGTGACGATCGGCGCCTGAACGTGCCAGCGACCGGCGTCGAACGCGTCGAAAGTGAACGTGAACGGGTCCTCCGGGAAGGCCCAGTTGGCCGGGGCGGCGGCAACCTTGCCGGGAGCGGCCGCGGGCGGCGTCACCGTGCTCTGTCCCGTACCCCCGAAGATCGAAGGAACGGAGACCGCCGCAGTCACCGCAACCACCGCGAGGGCCGCGCCCGCGCCGGCGAAAGCCGCGCGGCGACGGCGCTGAACCCGCCGGCCGCGTCCGACGATCTCATCAACCGTGTTCGAGTCCGGCGGCGCGTCCGACGTCGCCAGATCCACCACCTCATGCAACCGCACGGGACAACTCCTCGATTTCCGCGACCTGTAGGTCGATCTTTTCGGCTACCAGAATTTCGCGCAGGCGGCTGAGCCCGCGCGACGTCTGGCTCTTGGCGGTGCCGACGGAGACACCCAGAACTCCCGCGGTTTCCTCCAGGCTGAGCCCGAGGTAGTAGCGGAGGATCAGCGCGGCACGCTGCTTGCGTGGCACTGCGCGCAGCGCGACCTGAACCCGGAGCCGCTCGTCAGTGGCGGCGGCCGGGTCGTCGCGCAGGGCGACATCCGGCATGGCGTCCCCGGCGGAGCGTTCCCGGCGCCACGGCCGGCGGGTCTCGTCCACCGCTGCCCGGTACACCATGGTCTTGGCGTACAGGTCGGGCCGGTCGAGCTTGCGCCAGCGCGGATAAAGCTTGGCCAGGGCGGTGGCAACGGCATCCTCAGCCGTGTGCCAGTTACCGCAGGTGAGGTACGCCAGCTTCCGGAGCGGGCCCAGCTGGGCCGCTACGAACTGGCGAAAACCTTCCTCTTCCTCGGCGTTCAAGATCGGCTACCTCCTTCGACGGAGGTGGAACGGTCGCAGCCGGTTCTAAGGTTGCACGGGTTTCGAGTGCAATTCGAAAATGAGGTCGATCACGAGCGCGGTCCACCCGGTCTGGTGCCATGCTCCCAGGCCGGCGCCGTTGTCACCGTGGAAATACTCGGGGAAGACGATGAGATCCTTCCAGTCCGGATGGGTCTGGAAGAGGTCGGTCGCGCCGTAGATCGGCCGTCGCCCGTCAGCGCCGGGCAGGAACAACGCGATCAACCGCCGCGACATGTCGTCGGCGATCTCGCCGAGCGGCATCTTCGTCTGCGATCCGGTCGGGTACTCCGCCTTCAGGTCCTCGCCGTAGAACGACGCGAACTCCCGCAACGCCTCCACCAGCAGATAGTTCACCGGCATCCAGACCGGCCCGCGCCAGTTCGAGTTGCCGCCGAACAACCCGCTCGTGCTCTCGGCCGGCTCGTACCCGACGGTGAAATCCGACCCGCCGAGCGAGACCGTGAACGGTTTCTCCAGGTGAGAGCGGGACAGGGTACGCAGACCGTACGGCGACAGGAACTCCTCCGGGTCGAGCAGCCTCGCCAATATTCGTAGGAGCTGGTCCTGTCCGACCATGCTGAGCAGCCGCTGCTGCCGCCGGTCGGCGCCACCGAGCCGCCGCGCGCTGATCACGTCGCCGTAGTCACGCTGGGTGTGCAGCATCCAGCGCACCCGCGAGTTCAGCGACGGCAGCCGGTTCAGCGTGTCCGAGGTGAGCCGGGTGGTGGCGGCGAGCGGCAGCAGGCCGACGATCGAGCGGGCCTTCAACGGCACCTTGTTCCCGTCGGGCAGCCGCAGCACGTCGTAGAAGAAGCTGTCCTCGTCGTCCCAGAGCCCCTGCCGGTACGCGGCCTCGGCGATGTACGTGAAGTGCTCGAAGAACTTCGTGGCCATGTCCTCGTACGCCCGATCGTGCAGCGCCAGGATGATCGCCATGTCGAGCAGGTTGAGTGCGTACATCGCCATCCAGCCCGTGCCGTCGGACTGTTCGAGCACCCCGGCTACGGGCAGCGCGGCCGACCTGTCGAACGGGCCGACGTTGTCCAGGCCGAGGAAGCCGCCCTCGAAGACGTTGTTGCCGCCGACGTCCTTGCGGTTGACCCACCAGGTGAAGTTGAGCAGCAGCTTATGCATGATCCGGGACAGGAAGTCGTGGTCCCGGGAGCCGTCGATCTCGAACACGCGCAGCGCGGCCCAGGCGTGCACCGGCGGGTTCACGTCAGCGAACGACCATTCGTACGCCGGAATCTGGCCGTTGGGGTGCAGGTACCACTCGCGGAGCAGCAGCAGGAGCTGGGACTTGGCGAAACCGGGGTCGACACGGGCGATGCTGACGCAGTGGAAGGCCAGGTCCCAGGCGGCATACCAGGGGTACTCCCACGGGTCCGGCATGCTGATCACGTCGAAGCTGTTCATGTGCCACCAGCCGTTGTTGCGCCCGTAGCGCCGGCCCGGTGGTGGTGGCGAGTTGGCCGGGTCGCCGACAAGCCACTGCTTCACGTCGAAGTGGTAGAACTGCTTGCCCCACATCAGCCCGGCGATGGCCTGCCGGGCCACCTGCTTCTCCTCGGCCGAGGCGGCTTCCGGGATCACCGAGTCGAAGAACCGGTCGGCCTCGTCCTTGCGGGCACGCATCACGTCGTCCCAGCCGGCGTCGAGGTCGGCGGCTTCGAGCGGACGGTCGCTCTGCGTGAGCCGCAGGCGAATTGTCCGGCTTTCTCCCGAATTAAGGGAAATTTCGTAGTGAAGCGCGCCTTTAGTTCCGGTGCCGAGCGGATTCACCGTCGGCATGTCGTGGATCAGAAAATCGTTGATCCCATCCTTCGGGTACGCCGACCGCCCCGGCAGCCCCCACAGCCGCTGCGAGTTCGTCTCGTTGTCGCACATCAGCGCCGGCGCCTCGTCGACGCCGTCGAGCGTGATGTGGCCGATCGATCGATGAGTCCCGGCCAGCCGCCCCGGCGTACCCGCCATGGTCGGCGCGGTCCGGTTCGGCAGGCCCCACGACCAGGTGTTGCGGAACCAGAGGCTGGGCAGCACGTGCAGGGTCGCCGGATCGGGGCCCCGATTGGAGACGGTGATCGCGATGCAGACGTCGGTCGGCGACGCCTTCGCGTAGTCGACGGTCACCGCCCAGAAGCGGTCCTGGTCGAAGATGCCGGTGTCGACCAGCTCGTACTCGCCCTCGTTGCGGGAGCGCTGGCCGTTGACCCGGACCAGCTGGTCGTACGGGAACTCCTCCTGCGGATAGTGGTACCGCCAGCGCATCCACGAGTGGGTGGGCGTCGAGTCCTGGTACCACCAGTAGTCCTTGGCGTCCTCGCCGTGGTTGCCGCCGTCGCCGCCGAGGCCGAACATCCGTTCCTTGAGGATCGCGTCCTCGCCGTTCCACAGCGCGAGCGCGAAGGCGAACGTCTGCCGGTCGTCGCAGAGGCCGGCCATGCCGTCCTCGTTCCATCGGTACGCACGGGAGCGCGCGTGATCGTGCGGGAAGTAATCCCAGGCTGTGCCGTGTTCGCTGTAATCCTCACGAACCGTGCCCCAGGCACGCTCGGCCAGGTAGGGACCCCATGCGCGCCACGGCTGCTCACCGGAGTCCGCCTGAGCCAGCCGGTCCCGCTCCGACACTTACGCCCTCCAATAACTCTTCGTCCGAAGTCGATCACACTGAGACTGTCACGTAGATGTGTCAAGTGTGGTTCGGATCGGGGGTTTATCGCATGCCCGCTCCCGCCGACTAGGGTCGGCGTCGTGCCTGCATCTGATTACGTGGTCGACCTGCGCGCCAAGGTCGGCACCGGCCTGATCATGTTCCCGACGGTGACCGCGGTCGTCTTCAACGATCTCGGCGAGGTCCTGCTGCACCAGCGCAGCGACAACGCCCGGTGGACCCTGATCGCCGGCATCATGGACCCCGGCGAACAGCCGGCCGACGCGGTGATCCGCGAGGTCGAGGAGGAGACCGCCGTCCAGGTGAAAATCGAACGCCTGGCCGGAATC
The DNA here is from genome assembly GCF_050955685.1 of Actinoplanes sp. CA-015351. NCBI lineage: Bacteria > Bacillati > Actinomycetota > Actinomycetes > Micromonosporales > Micromonosporaceae > Actinoplanes > Actinoplanes sp. CA-015351. Next base: position 1,941,050 of record NZ_CP192102.1, on the reverse strand, counting down.
GCCCTGCACGACGTCACCTACACCAACGGCGACCAGTGCCAGATGGTCAACTCCTGGTTCCGCTGCCGCGCCGTGAGCGGCGAGGCCCGGGTGAACGACTCGGAGTCGTTGCAGGTCGGCTGGTTCTCGTTGGACGCGCTGCCCGAGCTCAACCCGTACGCACACCACCGCATCCAGACGGCCCTGCCCGAGCAGGCACCCGCCTGGTTCGCGGCACCGGGCGAGGGCATCATCCCCGGCTGGTGAAGCGTGGTCAGCTGCTGAGCCAGCCTGGTCTGATCAGGCCGGCTTCGTAAGCCAGCACCACCAGCTGGGTCCGGTCGCGGGCGCTCAACTTGATCATCGTCCGGCTCACGTGTGTTTTCGCCGTGGCCGGGCTGATGATCAGGCGGCCGGCGATCTCGTCGTTCGACAGGCCTTCGGCGACCAGAACCATCACCTCCCGTTCACGATCGGTCAGCTGCTCCAGCTGCCGGGACGGCTCCGGTGCCCGGCCACGGACGGCCGGGCCGGCCGCGAACTCGCCGATCACCCGCCGGGTCACGCTCGGCGACAGCAGCGCCTCACCGGCCGCGACGACACGCACGGCCCGCAGCAGCTCGACCGGCTCGGTGTCTTTCACCAGAAACCCGGAAGCGCCGGTCCGCAGCGCCTCGAACACGTACTCATCCAGCTCGAACGTGGTCAGGATGACCACCTTGGTGCCGGCCAGCTCCGGATCGGCGGCTATCCGGCGGGTCGCCTCGAGGCCGTCGACGCCGGGCATCCGGATGTCCATCAGCACGACGTCCGCCCGGGTCTCCCGAGCCAGGCTCACAGCCTGCAGCCCGTCGGCGGCCTCGCCCACCACCGTGATGTCCGGCTCCGCGTCGAGCAGCGCCCGGAAGCCCGCCCGGACCAGTGCCTGATCGTCCGCCAGAACCACCGAGATCATGCCCATCCCGCCCTCATGACTCTCCCGTCGGGAGCACGACTGACACCAGGAAACCGCCCGCCGCAGGCCGGCCTGCCTCGAAGCGGCCACCCAGGCTTTCCACTCGTGCCCGCATCCCAGCGATACCGCTGCCCCGCTCCTCCGCCTCGGCCCGCTCTGCCGGGTTGTCGCGTTCTGCCGGGTTGTCGCGTTCTGCCGGGTTGACCGGGGGCGGGTCAATCGGTGGGCCGCTGTTGCGGATGGAGAAGTGCAGGGCGGACGGCAGGTAGCTCACCGCCACCTCGGCGTCCGGTGACGGGCCGGCGGCAGCGTGGCGGCGCACGTTGGTCAGTGCCTCCTGCACGATCCGGTAGGCCGCGCGGTCCACCTCGGCCGGCAGGTCGCGGGGTTCGCCGCGGATCACGGTCCGCACCGGGAACCCCGCGTCGGCGGTCAGGTCTTCCAGCCGGGCCAGGCCGAGCACCGGCTGCCGGGGCGCGGCCTCGCCGTCGGTGCGCAGCGCCCCGAGCACCGAACGCACCTCACGCAACGCCTCCGAACTCGCCGTCTTGATCGCCGACAGCGCCTCGCGGGCCTGCTCGGGGCGGCTGTCCATCAGGTGCAGCCCGACGCCGGCCTGCACGTTGATCAGCGAGAGGTGGTGGCCGAGCACGTCGTGCAGCTCCCGGGCGATCCGGAGCCGTTCCTCGGAGGCCTGGCGGCGCTCCTGTTCCTCTCGCGCCCGGGCCTGCTCCAGCCGGACCTTCGCGATCGCGGCGACCTGTTCGGAGTACGACTTCGCGACCGCGCCGACCACCACCGACCCGCCGAGCCCACCGACGAGCAGCAGCGACTCCCGCAGGCCCGGTGGGGTGCCGGGCAGGCCCAGCGGACCCATCAGCACGAGCGTGACCACCAGGTACGCCGCCCCGGCCAGCCCCGCCGCGACGAACGCAGTCCGGTGCCGGCCGGCGAAGGAGAGGCTGAACAGGGCGATGAGGGGGGCCACCGCGTACGTCCAGTGGGGTGACGCGATCGTGGCGAAGGCGACCGACCCGGCCGCCGCCACGGCGAAGACCCGGGCCGGTGCGCGCCACCGCCAGAACAGTGCGAGCGGGCCGACGAGCAGCAGACCGTAGACGAGCGCGCCGCTGCTGACGTGAGCGGAGTCGAGGTGAACGGTGTAGTCGCGGGCACCGAGCACGTGGAACAGCACCGCGCCGATCACGGCGCCGGGAGGCCAGTGCCGGTGCATGCGCCGCGCCCACGGCGGCCGGGGCCGCGGCCAGCCGTCCTCCGGGTAGCCGGCCCACGACTGACGCGCCCAGGGCGACCGGGGAGCACGATCGGCGGCGAATCGCCGCGGGCTGCCCGGATGCCTCATGCAGCGAACCTACGGCAATCGGCACTGCCGGCGCGTCGGCCCGCGGGCCTACTACCTGGGTCGGCCCGCGTACTCCCCCGGGCGTATGCCGCGTACGCCGGGAGACCCCGGGCACTCCCTCGGGATGCTCCCGCGGGCCGACGCGCCGGAACCCCGTTGCGAGGAGGCTGAATCCATCACAACGACCCGCCTGGCGGGCCGACAAGGAGGAGACCCCATGCAACCCGGGACCCGGCTCCGCACCTCCGACACCGAACGCGAACAGGTCGCCGAGATCCTGCGTGCCTCGATGGCCGAGGGACGGATCGATCTCAACGAGGGGGAGGAACGGCTCGCCAAGGCGTACGCGGCGATTTATCGCGACGAGCTCGCGCCGCTCACCTCAGATCTCCCCGACGGTGGCCGCGCCGCTCTGGCCCGCACACCGCAGGCGCGGGCCGCGACACGCCGATCGCTGCAGCGGCACGCCAGTTTCATCCTCATCATCGGTGGTGTCCTGACCGGACTGTGGCTGCTCTCCGGAGCGCAGTTCTTCTGGCCAGTCATTCCGATCGCGTTCCTGGTCATGGGCTTGGTCCGGCACGCCCGTTATGGCCGCTATCAATTCCGCTACAGCTACGCGCACGGCCGCGTCCACTGACCACCCGTTGTCGGGTGTCCGGCACCACCCCGACGTGGCCGCGACGGTCGTTGATCTTCGTCCCTCCCTCTGCCAGAGTGGCCGAGTTTGTTCGGGGAGGGACGAAACACATGATGGGACCGTCGCACGCGCTTTCGGGCGCGGCCGCCTGGCTGGCGGGTAGCTGGGCGCTCGCCCAGTTCGCCGGCGTCAGCCAGTCACCGCTCGAGGTCGCGGTCGGAACGGCGGTCTGCGCCGGCGGCGCACTCCTGCCCGACCTGGACATGTCCGGAAAGGTCACCCGGAACCAGGGCGGCGCCACGGTCGCACGCACGTTCGGCGTCGCGTCGCTGTTCGTCGCCGAGGTGGTCGAAAAATTCTCGCTCGGCGTCTACACGGCGACGAAACTGAGCCGCGACCCACGCCGCGACAACGGGCACCGCACGTTCACCCACACCCTGCCGTTCTGCGCGCTGATCGGCTGGGGCACCACGGCCCTGGCTACCGCGTACGGAAAATGGGCGGTGGTCGGCATCGTCTTCTTCATGGCAGGTCTGGCGCTGCGCGGCCTCTTCGACGAGTGGGCCGAACGCGCCGGCTGGGTGATCGTCACCCTCGCCTCGGCGTTCATCGCCTGGTTCACGGCCGCGAACCTCCCGGGCGACCGCGGCTATCCGCTCCTGGGTCTGGCCGTGGCCATAGGCTGCGTCGTCCACATCCTCGGCGACATGATCACCAAGAACGGCGTACCCATTCTCTGGCCGATTCCGATCAACCGGCGGATGTGGCGCATGGTCGGCATCCCGAACAGCATGGCGGTCAGGGTGGGCGGCAAGGTGGAGGTAATCGTCCTCCGCACCGCCTTCACCGTGATCTCTCTGCTCTCGATAGCCGGCCTGTTCGTCCCCGGCGTCCTGGAACGCCTCAACCTGGACGTCTGGGCCAGCCGCTGACACCGCCACCTCGCCGCCCGCGCTGATCGGCCGCCGCTCTTGGCCTCGCCGCCCGGGCTGATCGGCCACCGCTCTTGGCCTCGCCGCCCGCGCGAACTCGCGGCCCTCGCCGGGCCGCGGACCTAACTCCTTTTCGGCCCTACACCCACCGCGGATGTGACCACACCCGCAGTGGGTGTAAGGCCTTTTTGAGTTATAGCCGGCGCGGACGCACGAACGGCGGCGCGGACGCACAAACGGCGGCGCGGACGCACAAACGGCGGCGCGGACGCACGAACGGCGGCGCGGACGCACGAACGGCGGCGCGGACGCACAAACGGCGGCGCGGACGCACAAACGGCGGCGCGGACGCACGAACGGCGGCGCGGACGCACGAACGGCGGCGCGGACGCGCGAACGGCGGCGCGGACGCGCGAACGGCGGCGCGGACGCGCGGACGGCGCGGTTATCCACAGGCCGGCAAAAGAGTCGGCAGGCGGGGGCGGTGCAGCGGCACGATCGGGCGAGGGCGAGGGCGAGGGCGAAGGGCCGGGTGATGGTGGTGAGGTGGGTCGGTTGTGGGTGAGGCGTTGGCTCGGCGGGTGGGGATGCTGCTGCAGGCTGCTCGGCTTGACGCTCGGTGGAGTCAGGCGGAGCTCGCGGCCGCGGCCGGGACCAGTCAGCAGTGGATTTCCCGGGTGGAGCGCGGGGTGACGGATCTGCGGCTGGGGCGGGTCGAGGCGCTGTTCGCTGTTCTGGGCAGCCGGCTTGTCGCCGAGACAGAGGCTCGGCCTGATCCTCGGCTCAGGGACATTCTCACCGGGGCTGAGGCGGCTGCTGAGCTGGAGGCCTTCGTTCGGAGTGCCGGCATAATCTGGAAGCGGCTTGACGGGGTGCCGCACGCGGTGGCGGGGCGACTCAGTGCGTTGGCGCAGGGTGTGCCGGCTCGGCCTCGGCGTCTCGATCTGCTGATCGCCGAGGGTGACAGCGATTGTGCCTCGCGGGCTTTCGAGACCATCTTGATGCCGCGCTGGGACGATCGGTTGCACCAGTACGTCGGCCAGAACCCGTGGCTCGATCATCCTGCGCCCCGGCGCTGGCTCGCGGGAGGGCTGATCGAGATGCGCATCTCGATCGTGCCGCGGCTTCCGGTCGTCCTCACTGTCACCGTCACCGGTTATCAGCTGCCGGTGGTGCCGCTCACCGTGCTGCTGGAGACCAACCCTGACGTGGCGGACCTGCGTCGCAGGTCCGCCACCACCGCGCGTCAGTCGTTCGAATAGGCCAGGTTGGGGCGGAGCCAGCGCTCCACCTCGGCGACCGGGAGGCCGCGACGGAGCGCGTAGTCTTCGATCTGGTCCTTGCCCAGGCGGCCGACCGTGAAGTACTTGGCGTCCGGGCTGGCGAAGATCAGGCCGCTGACCGCGGCGGCCGGGGTCATCGCGAACGACTCGGTGAGGTGGACGCCGATCGCGTCGGTGCCGAGGAGCTTGAAGAGTTCCTTCTTCTCGCTGTGGTCCGGGCAGGCCGGGTAGCCGAGGGCCGGGCGGATGCCGCGGAAACGCTCGGCGTGCAGGTCGGCGAGGAGCGGCTTGGCGTCCGGCTCGAACCAGTCGCGGCGGGCCTTGAGGTGCAGGTACTCGGCGAACGCCTCGGCCAGGCGGTCGGCCAGCGCCTTGACCATGATGGCGCGGTAGTCGTCCTGCTGGTCCTCGTATTTCTTGGCGAGCTTGTCGGCGCCGTGGATCGCCACCGCGAAGCCGCCGAGGTGGTCGCCCGAGCCGGCCGGCCCGATGTAGTCGGCCAGGCAGCGGTTGGCGCGGCCGGCCGGTTTTTCGGTCTGCTGGCGCAGCATCGGGAACGAGAAACCGTTGTCCAGCTTGATGTCGTCGCCGTCGGCGTGGGCCGGCCAGAAGCCGTACCGGCCGCGGGCCTGGAACGAGCCGTCCGCGATGATCTGGTCGAGCAGCGTGTTGGCATCGTCGAACAGCTCGCGGGCCACCGGCTGGTCAAGGATCGCCGGGTACTTGCCTTTCAGCTCCCACGCCAGGAACAGGAACTGCCAGTCGATCATCTGGCGCAGTTCGGCGATTGTCGGCGCGACCTCGCGTACCCCGGTGAAAGCGGGAGTGGGCAGCTCTCTGAAGTCGGCCGACTCGCTGTTCGCCCTCGCCTCGGCGAGGGTGAGCAGCGGCTGCGAATGGCGCTGCTCGTGCTGGATGCGGAGGCGTTCCTGCTCGATCCGGTTGTCCTCGTCGAGAGTCTTGGCCCGGATCGGGTCGAGCAGGTTGGAGACGACGCCGACGACCCGGGACGCGTCCAGCACATGGATCGTGGAGCCCTCGTAGGCCGGCGCGATCCGCACCGCGGTGTGCTGCTTGGACGTGGTCGCACCGCCGATGAGCAGGGGCAGGCTCATCCCCCGGCGCTGCATCTCGGCGCCGACCGCGACCATCTCGTCGAGCGACGGGGTGATCAGCCCGGACAGGCCGATCACGTCGGCACCCTCGGCGAGCGCGGTCTCCAGGATCTTCGAGGCCGGCACCATCACGCCGAGGTCGATGACGTCGTAGTTGTTGCAGCCCAGCACGACGCCGACGATGTTCTTGCCGATGTCGTGCACGTCGCCCTTCACCGTGGCGAGCACGACCTTGCCCTGGCCGCGGTCCGCCTGGACGCGGCCTTCGAGGCGGGCCTGCTCTTTCTCGGCCTCCATGTACGGCTCGAGGTAGGCGACCGAACGCTTCATCACGCGGGCGCTCTTGACCACCTGGGGCAGGAACATCTTGCCGGCGCCGAAGAGGTCGCCGACGACCTTCATGCCGTCCATCAGCGGTCCCTCGATCACTTCGAGCGGCCGGGGCAGCTGCTGCCGGGCCTCCTCGGTGTCCGCCTCGATGAAGTCGACGATGCCGTGCACCAGCGCGTGGGTGAGCCGCTCGCCGACCGGGGCGTCCCGCCAGGAGAGGTCCACCTCGCGCTTGGCGCCGGTCCCGGTGACCGTGGAGGCGAACGTGACCAGCCGGTCGGTGGCGTCCTCCCGGCGGTCGAAGAGGACGTCCTCGACGAGTTCCAGCAGGTCGGCCGGGATGTCCTGGTAGACGGCGAGCTGGCCGGCGTTGACGATGCCCATGTCCAGGCCGGCTTTCACGGCGTAGAACAGGAACGCCGAGTGCATGGCCTCGCGGACCACGTCGTTGCCGCGGAACGCGAACGACAGGTTGGAGATGCCGCCGCTGGTCCGGGCGCCCGGGCAGCGCTCCTTGATCCGCGGGAGGGCGTCGATGAACGCTTTCGCGTACCCGTTGTGCTCGGCGATGCCGGTGGCGACGGCGAGCACGTTGGGGTCGAAGATGATGTCGTTCGGGTCGAAGCCGTCCTCGACCAGCAGGTCGTACGCCCGCCCGCAGATGGCGACCTTGCGATCGGCGGTGTCCGCCTGGCCCTGCTCGTCGAAGGCCATGACGACGACGCCGGCGCCGAAGTCACGAATCCGCCGGGCGTGCTCCAAAAAGGGTTCCGGACCCTCTTTCAGGCTGATCGAGTTGACCACGCCCTTGCCCTGGACGCACTTGAGGCCGGCTTCGAGGACGCTCCATTTCGAACTGTCGATCATGATCGGGATCCGGGCCACCTCGGGCTCGGTCGCGATCAGGTTGAGGAACGTGGTCATCGCCTGCTCGCTGTCGAGCAGGTCGGCGTCCATGTTGACGTCGAGCAGGTTGGCGCCGCCGCGAACCTGCTCCAGAGCCACGTCGACGGCGGCCTGGTAGTTGTCGGCCTCGATGAGCCGGCGGAACTTGGCCGAGCCGGTCACGTTGGTCCGCTCGCCGATCATGACGAAACCGGTGTCCGGCCCGATCGCGAACGGCTCCAGGCCACTGAACCGGGTGGTCGGCGCGGGCGGGTCGATCACCCGCGGCGGCGTGCCCTGCACGGCCTGGGCGATCGCGCCGATGTGCGCCGGGGTGGTGCCGCAACAGCCACCGACGATGTTGACCAGGCCGGCCTCGGCGAACTCGGCGATCAGCGCGGAGGTCTGCGCGGGGGTCTCGTCGTAACCGCCGAAGGCGTTGGGCAGGCCCGCGTTCGGATGTGAGGCGACGTAGACGTCGGAGAGCCGGGCCAGCTCGGCCACGTGCGGGCGCGCCTCGGCTGCGCCGAGCGCGCAGTTGACACCGACGACAAGCGGTTTCGCCCGCTCGATCGAACGCCAGAAGGCCTCGACGGTCTGGCCCGAGAGGGTACGCCCGGAAAGGTCAACGATCGTCACCGAGATCCAGAGCGGAATCTCCGGAGCGACTTCCCGGGCAGCCGCGACGGCGGCCTTCGCGTTCAGCGTGTCGAAGATCGTCTCGATGAGCAGCAGGTCGACGCCGCCCTCGACGAGAGCCGAGATCTGCTCCTCGTAGGTGGCCTTGACCTGGTCGAAGGTGACAGCACGGTACGCCGGCTCGTCGACGCGGGGCGACAGCGAGAGTGTCACGTTGAGCGGGCCGATCGAGCCGGCGACGAACCGGGGCCGGCCGTCACGCTCGAAGGCCTCGTCAGCGGCCTGCCGGGCCAGCTTGGCGCCCTGCACGTTCATCTCGCGGACCAGGTGCTCCAGACCGTAATCGGCCTGGGCGATGCTGGTCGCGGTGAACGTATTGGTCGTGGTGATGTCGGCGCCGGCCGCCAGGTATTGCCGGTGGACGTCGAGGATCACGTCCGGCCGGGTCAGGATCAGCAGATCGGGGTCGCCGGTGACGTCTTTCGGGTGGTCGGCCGGGATCAGCTCGTTGCGGTAATCGGCCGGAGTGAGCTTGGCGCCCTGGAGCATCGTGCCCCATGCGCCGTCCAGCACCAGAATCCGCTCGGCGAGTAGTTCGCGCAGCTTGGTGACGTTCTGAGTCACGACACACCTCCGAGTAGTTCGGAGGCGCCCTTGTCGGTTTTCACCGGTCGAGCGTGACGGGTGGGCCCGCTGCAGCGCCTCTCGGCCGGACCGTCAACGATACCCACTTCTTCACTTGGCATCGGCGTAGGCACCAACCACTGAGACGTCGAGGGGGAAACGCACCGTGGTGTCCCCGAACAGCATCCGGCCGGCCCGCGCCGCGCACTCGTGGACCGCCCGCACGACGTCCTGGGCCTGGTCGGACGGGCAGTGCACAACGACCTCGTCGTGCACGAAAAGGACGAGCTCGGCGGGTGTGCCCTCCAGCTCGGTGCGCAGCAGCGCCAGCAGGACGAGTGCCCACTCGGCCGCCGTGGCCTGAATCACGAAGTTTCGGGTGAATCGGCCCCGGGCCCGGCCCGGTGGCACCGCGGCCTCGTCGGGCGGGTCGAGGCCGGCGTCCCGGGAGGCGAACGCCGGTGGGCACGTCCGGCCCAGCCAGGACCGGACCAGGCCGCCGGTCTCCCCGGTGCGCGCTGCTGCCTCCACGTAGTCGAAGGCCACCGGGTAGTGCCGGCGCAGCACCGCGAGCGCCGGGATGGCGTCGCCGCCGGTCTGGCCGTACATCGCGCCGAGCAACGCGATTTTCGCCTTGGCCCGGTCGCCGCCGAACGAGTCGGCCGCCAGGGCGGCGTAGAGGTCGCCGGCGGCCGCCGCCTGGGCCAGTCGCTCGTCGCCGGAGACCGCGGCCATCACCCGGGGCTCCAGCTGGCCGGCGTCGGCGACCACGAACTGCCAGCCGGGATCGGCCACCACGCCGCGGCGGACCACCTTGGGGACCTGCAGCGCGCCGCCGCCCCGGGCCGCCCAGCGGCCGGAGACGACGCCTCCGGGAACGTATTCAGGGCGGAAGCGGCCGTCGCGCACCCAGGCGTCGCACCAGGACCAGCCGTGTGCCGTCCAGATCCGGTAGAGCTCCTTGTATTCCAGCAGCGGGGCGACCGCCGGGTGGTCCACCTCGCGCAGCACCCAGGCTCGCGTGTTGGGCACCTGGATGCCGGCCCGGGCAAACGCGCGTAGCACCTCGGCCGGCGAGTCAGGGTGCAGCCCGCGCACGCCGAACGCCGCGTTGATGTCCGCGGTCAGCTCGGCGAGACGGCGGGGCGGGCCGACCGGTTGCGGCGCCCCGAGCAGCTCACGCAGCAGCTCGTCGTGGATGTCGGCGCGCCACGGCAGGCCGGCATGCCCCATCTCGGCGGCCACCAGCGCGCCTGCCGACTCGGCGGCGACAAGCATCCGGAAGCGGCCGGGGTGCTCGGTCTCGGCGATGCGTTGCTGCTGTGACGCGTACCCAAAAAGGAGGTCTTGGATCTCCATGGCCGGCGCCGAGGCGGCTTCGAAGAGGGCTGCCTGGGCGAAGCCCGGCGGCTCGGCGCCGTGACGTGGCGGATCGGGTGGCGCCGGGAGGCCGCGTGATCGTGCGAGCACCGCGGCGACCCCCCGTGGCTCGCCCCAGCGCCCCGCGTGCCCGAGCAACAGAGCCTCGGTGAGCTCCAGATCGTGGCAGCGGGCCACCCGCACCCCGGCCCGCAGCAGGGCCGGATAGATGTCGGCGGTGGACGACCAGACCCAGCGAGGCTGGTCAGCGGCCTCCCGGGCAGCCATGGTCGCGGGCAGGTCGGCCACCTGGTGAGGTGGACCGGCCGGCCCGCCGTCGGCTCGCAGGTCCTGCAGCCGACCGTCGGGGAGTACCGCTACTAGCACGCCGCCATTCTGCGCCCGCGGTACGACAAAATTCTTACTTCACGGCGCCGGCGGTGAGGCCCGCCTGGATCTGCCGCTGGAAGATCCCGTAGACCACGATCATCGGCAGGATCGTCAGGGTGAGCGCGGCGAACAGCGTGGACCACTGGGCGTGGTAACCGGCCTGCACGCTGATGTTCGCGATGCCCTGGGTGAGCACCCACTTCGAGTCGGCACCGGCGCCCTGCATGATCGCGACCGGCAACAGATATTGATTCCACTGGCCGACGATGTTGAAGATCGTGATGCTGACCAGGCCGGACTTCGCCATCGGCATCATGATCTGGAAGAACTTCCGGGTGTGCGACGCGCCGTCGACGGTGGCCGCCTCGTCGATCTCGTTCGGCAGCGACTTGAAGAACGCCGCCAGGAAGAAGACGGTGAACGGCAGCGAATACGCGATGTACACCAGGATCAGCCCGGTGAACGTGTTGATCAGCCCGAGGTTCTTGAGAATGAAGAAGAGCGGGGTGATCGCCATGAACGTGGGGAACGCCAGGCCGGAGACGAACAGGTAGTACAGGAACCGGTTGCCCTTGAACTGGTACCGGGCCAGCACGTACGCCGCCATCGAGCCGAACAGCATGGTCCCGGCCGTGCTGATGGCGACGACGAAGACGCTGTTCAGGAAGTACTGCCCGATGTTGGCCTCGTTCCAGGCGCTGACGTACGTCGTGAACGAGAACGATGATGGCAGGGCGAACGGCTTGCCCAGGAAGATCTCGGTGTTGCTCTTGAAGGACGCCAGGATGACCCAGATGAGCGGACCGGCCGTGGCGACCGCCCAAGCGAAGAGAGCAATATGCGCAAGCCCGTTAAGCGGGCTTATTTCGCGCTTTTTCCGTTCAACTGATGAAGCGGCGACCGGAACGGCGGGGGCATCAGTAGTGGTAGTCATCAGTGTGCCTCCCGCCGGGTGACCCGCAGGGTCAGCGCGGCGAACGTCAGGGTCAGGAAGAAGAGCGCCACACCGAGGGCCGAGGCGTAACCGGCCTGCGAGTACTCGAAGGCGTTCCGGTAGATCATCATCGACAGCACCGAGGTTGCGCCGTCCGGACCACCCCGGTCCACCGACATGATGTTGACCAGCGCGAACGCGTCGAACGCGGCAATACCCAGGTAGACCCAGGCGACCTGCAGGGTGTTCCAGAGCAGCGGGATCGTGATCTTGAAGAAGAGCGTGATCCGGTTGGCGCCGTCGAGTGCCGCGGCCTCGTAGACCTCCTGCTCGATCGAGCCCATGCCGGCCGAGAAGAGCACCACGTAGAAGCCGACCGCCTGCCACACCATCACGGCGAGGATGCAGGTCAGCGCCCACCGCTCGTCGGCCAGGAAGAGCCACGGCGACCAGGACGCCGGGAAGAGGCCGTTGAGCATGCCGCTCTCGTCGGTGGAGAACACCCGGCCGAAGATCACCGCGACGATGGCGAGCGCCATCAGCTGCGGGAAGAAGAAGATCACCCGGTAGATCTTGGAGCCGGCGATGCCCCTGGTCCGGCCGCCATGAGAGCCGCCGCCGGCGTTCAACAGGAACGCGAAGACCAGGGCGATCGCGATCGTGATGATCGGCAGCAGGATCAGCAGGTACAGGTTGTGCCCGACCGAGCGCCAGAACAGGTCGTCGTTCCAGAGCCGCTCGAAGTTGTCGAAGCCGATGTACTTGATCGGGCCCAGACCGGACCAGCTGGTGAAGGCCAGCTGGAACGTCTGCAGGTACGCCGCGACGACAAAGGTGGCGTACAGAGCCACCGGCACGGCAAGGAAGCCGATGATGAAGGGATACTTGCCGTGCCGCATGGCGCGCTACCTACCTTGAGATCAGCTGCGGGTGAACTTGGTGACCGAGGTGTCCGAGGCGACCGCCTGGGAAGCAGCCTCCATCCGGTCCGCGAACTTCTGCGCGTCGTAATCCTTGAACATCAGGTCGTTGGCCGCGGAGCGGGACTCGTCGTCCAGCTTCTTGTACCAGGTGTCGAACAGGTAACCCATGAAGATGTCCTTGCCGGCCTTGCCGACAGCGTCGTTCGCGCTGGTCAGACCGGGCGAGATGGTCACCCCGTCGGCAGCGCCCGCCACCACGGTAAGCGACTTGGTGAGCTTGGTGAAGCCCAGCGCCGCCTCCTTGGAGAGCATCGTGCGCAGGTACTCCATGCCACCGCGCGGGTTCTTGCCCTTGGCCGCGACGAAGTAGATCTCGCCGGCCGCGGCGTTCAGTGCGGCCGCCGGGAGGACGTCCGAGGTGGTCACGCTCGGGTACGGGGCAACCGCGTACTCGAAGCCCGGCGGGGTGTCCTTGGCCTGCTCGTTCTCCAGCCAGGAGCCACACGGGTAGAAGGCCAGCTTGTCCTGGTTCTGGCGGAGCTGGATCTCGGTGTGCTTGAGACCGAGGAAGCTCTTGTCCAGGTAGGTCTTGCCGACCTCGGCCCAGGCAGCGGCAGCCTTGACGATGGCGTCGTTCTTCCAGGCGCCGGCCTTCAGGTTGTCGATGTCCTTGAGGACCTGCTCGCCACCGATCTTGCCGGCGCTGGTCAGGATCGCCCGGACCTGGTAGTACGACGCGTTGGCGCCCGCGTAGCCGTACGGCGTGATGCCGGCGGCCTTGATCTTGGCGAGCAGGGCGGTGAAGTCGGCCCAGGTCTCCGGCACGGTCCAGTTGTTCTTGGTGAACAGCGCCTTGTTGTACCAGAGGCCGAAGACCGTGTACGCGTAGTTCACCGCGTACGGCTTGCCGTTGTACGTGCCCTGCTCGATCGCGCCCGGCACCAGCGTCTCGGCGACCGTCTTGCCGGCGATGTCGAAGGACGGGGCGGCGAACAGCTCGGTGAGGTCCTGCGCCTGGCCGGCGTTGACGACCGCGCCGAAGTCCATCAGCTTCGAGCCCGAGTTGTTGATCATGTCGGGCGCGTCGCCCGCGTTGATCCGGGGCTGGACGACAGTGGAGACCTCCTGGGTGGCGGAGTACGTCACCTTGGAGTCCGGCCACTTGGAGTTGTACAGCGGGGTGTCCACGTCGGTGGCGTACTTGGTGCCGAGGCCACCGTCGAAGATCACGATCTCGATGCCGGTCTTCGGGTCGATGCCGAGCGGGTTGTCCGCCGACTTCTCACCCGTCGCCTGCTCGGGAGTGTCCTCGTCAGCCCCGCCGCCGACGCAGGCGGAGAGCATGCCCACCGCCGGGGTGGCAGCGATGCCGACCGCGGCCGCGCGGCGGAGCAGGGTACGGCGGTCGAGTTCAGATCCTGTTATGTCCGACATGACGAAAACCCCTTCGAAATCAACCCTTGACGGCGCCGGCCGTCAGACCTGTAGCGATGTTGCGTTGAATGATCAAGAAGAAGACCACCACGGGGATCGACGTGATGATCGCACCGGCCATGAGGGGGCCCCAGGCGGTACCGCGTTCGGTCTGGTTGTACAGCAGCCAGGCCATCAGGTTCTGTTTCTGCGGGCTGTTCAGCGTGTTGATGATGATGAATTCGTTCCACGCCTGGATGAACCCGTAGACACTGGTGGCGACAAGTCCGGGGCCGGTGAGCGGAAGGATGATCTTCCAGAACACCTGTGCCCGGGTGCAGCCGTCGATCATCGCGGCCTCGTCCAGCTCCCGGGGGATGCCGGAGATGAATCCACGCAGGGTCCACACCGTGTACGGCAGCAGCAGCACCAGATAGACCAGGGCCACGCCGGGCAGGGTGTTGGTGAGCTGAGCCCGCTGCAGCATCAGGAACAGCGGGATGAGCAGCGCCAGGAACGGGACCAGCTGCACGGCCAGGACGACCAGGATGATCGCCTTACGGCCGTAGAAGCTGAATCGGGCGATCGCGAGCGCCGCCAGGAAGCCGACGACCAGCGCGGCCGCGACCGCCATGGCCGTGATGATCAAGCCGTTGATCATGCTGGGGATGAAGAGCTCCTCACCCAGCGCCGACCTGAAGTTGTCCAGGGTCGGGCTCTGCGGCAGGAACGTCGGCGTGAAGCTGCGTACCTCGCTGTCCGGCTTGAACGCCGTGTTCAGCACCCAGTACACCGGGAAGATCATGAGTACGCCGAAGATGATGCCGGTGGCGTTCGCCGCGATCGTGCCGGCCCGGCTGCGTCCGACGGTGACGACGCCCTCGTCGTGGCGTGCCATCAGTCCACCTCTCCGATCTTGAACATCTGGCGGATGTAGAACACCATCACGCCGAGCATGATCAGCACGGTGATCACCGAGATCGCCGAGCCGTAGCTGTACCGGGACTGCCCGAACGCCTGGGTGTACGAGTACGTCGCCAGGGTCTGGTAGACCGGTTCCGGATGACTGTCGCGCAGTGCCCAGTTCTGGGTGAAGAGGCCGAAGTTCCAGATCACCGAAAGAGTGGTGACGATGGTCAGCAGCGGCTTCAGGATCGGCAGCGTGATGTTGCGCAGCGCCTGCCAGGACGAGGCCCCGTCGACCGTGGCCGCTTCGAGCAGCTCCTTCGGCACCTGGGTGAGCCCCGCGCTCAGCGAGATCGCCAGGAACGGGATGCCGGCCCAGACCACCAGCGTGGTGATCACGGCCCAGCCCTCCCACGGGTTGACGAACCAGCTGTGGTTCGCGAAGTCCACCCCGGGGATCTTGTCGATCAGGTAGTTCAGGACCCCGAAGTCGGAGTCGGTCAGCCAGCGGAACGCCTGCGCGGCGACCAGCTGGGGCAGCGCCCAGACGAACATCATCGCGATCATCATGAACAGCCGGACCTTGGCGTGCACCCGGCGCATCAGCAGCGCGATGCCGAGGCCGACCAGGACCGAGATCGTGACGCTCACGACGGTGAAGGCCGCGGTACGCGCCACGACACCCCAGAAGACACCGTCGGTCAGCGCCTTCGTGTACTGGTCGAAGCCGACCCACGGCGGGGTCAGTCCGGTGATCAGTTCCCGCAGCCGCATGTTCTGGAACGACAGAACGATCATGCGGTACAGCGGGTAAGCCAGCAGCGCGACCAGGATCAGCAGCGTGGGCAGGGAGAGCAACCAGGCGGTACGAGCCTCACGCTGGCTGCGGCGGCGAACCCGGTTCGCCCTCCGGGGCTGCGACGGAACCGGCTCTTTTTGCAAAGGCGGCGTCTCGACGGCGTACATCAGTGATCCCTCCAGGCGTACCGCCCGCCCCGGTTGGCACCGAGGCGGGCGGTGCGGCGAATCAGGCCTCGTTGAGCGTGGCGTTGATCTGCTCGTCGGCCCATTTGGCGCCGTCGGCGACCGTCTTCTTACCGGTGAGGATGTCGGTCAGCATGGTCTGCAGGATGCTGGCCTTCTCCACGTCGGCCCACTTCTCGGCGTTCGGCGGGAACCAGCTCGACTTCGCGGCGAGCGCGGCGGTGGCGATCGCCGGGTTCTCGGCGGCCTTGTCCAGCAGCGCGGTCGAGTTCGGCAGCGCGTTGGCCTTGATCAGGCCCTCCATCGACTTGGCGTCGGTGAAGGCCTTGATCCACTGCGCGGCCAGCTCCTTGTTCTCGCTCTTCTGGGTCACGCCCAGGTTCGAGCCACCGAGGAAGGAGGGGATCTCCGGCATCGGCGCGGCGGCCAGCTTGCCCTTCACCTTGGTCGGGACGAGCGGCGAGGTCGGGTCGTTCGGGTCCTTACGGACCTCCTCGGCCGAACCCTGCTCCCAGCCGTTGCCGTAGAACATGCCGCCCGAGCCCTGCGAGAAGATGCCCGCCTGCTCGTTCTCGTTCTTGGTGACGTCAGCCTTCGAGTACTTCTTGACGACGTCGACCCACTCCTGCAGGCCGGCCTGCGAGGTCGGCGAGGAGAGCTGGCCGGTCCACTTGTCGCCGTCCTTGGTGGCGATTTCGCCACCCTTCGACTTGACCCAGGACATCGCGGCGTACCAGTACTGGCCGGGCATGTAGAACGCGCTGAACTTCTTGTCCTTCGCGTTCGCCGTCTGCAGCTTGTCGGCGGCCGAGAGGAAGTCCGCGTACGTCTTCGGGGCGTCGGCGATGCCGGCCGCCTTGAAGAGGTCGGTGCGGTAGATCAGCACGCGGGCACCGGCGTAGTACGGCACGCAGTAGGTCTTGCCGTCCAGCTCGCAGGCGCCGGAGAGACCGGTCAGCCAGGTGTCCGAGTTCTCGAAGTCACCCTTGTTGAGCTCGGCGAAGCCGCCGTTGAAGACGTACTTGGAGAACTCGGTGTTGCCGAGCTCGACCACGTCCGGGACGTCGGTGCCGGCCAGCGTCGCGTCCAGCTTGGTGAGGTGGTTGGCCCACTGCTGGTACTCGACGTTCACCTGCGCGCCGGTGGCGGCGGTGAACCGCTGGGTGGCGTCGTCGACGACACCCTTCCACGCGGTCTCGGCGTCGACCATGAGCCAGACCTTGAGGGTCTTGCCCTTGCCGTCGACCGTGGCGTTGGCCGAGGTCGCGCCTTCATCGGAATCGGACGAACCGCCGCACGCGGCGGCGCCGAACAGCGTCGCGGCGAGGGCCGCGGCCACCGCAATCTTGCGCTTCACTTTTCCTCCCGGAAGGAATTTCAATTTTGAGAAGGGTTCAGCTGTCTTTCGCGGCCTTATGTCCGTGCACCGCTTTCGCGGTGCGCTGGAAGGCCGCGTGCGAGCGCTCGTGGGTCCGTTGAGCGACGGCGACGTAAAGAAGATCGAGGACGACCAGCTGGGGATGCCGGGCGCTGAGCGCGTCCGGCCGGAAGGTCGTCGCTTGTGTGGCGGTGAGCAGGACGATGTCGGCGAGCTCGGCCAGCGGTGAGCGTGGGAAGCTGGTGAGCGCGATGGTGGTGGCGCCCCGGCTGTTCGCTTCCGCGAGCAGCTCGATCGTCTCGCCGGTCTCGCCACTGTGCGAGATACCGAGCGCGACGTCGCCGGGCCGGGACAACGCGGCGCTGGCCAGACCGTTGTGCACGTCGGTCCAAGCCCACACCGGGATGCCGATGCGGTGCAGACTGAACTGCATCTCCTCGCCGACCAGCGCACTTCCGCTGGCGCCGAAGATGTTCACGCGAGGCGCGGCGGCGATCGCCACCGCGGCCCTCTCCACCTCGCTCAGATCGAGCAGCGAAGCGGTGTCGTGCATGGCCCGGGTGTCGGCCGCCATGATCTGGCCTAGGACCCGCTCCAGCGGATCGTTCGGCTGGATCTCGCGGCCGATGTCCACGTGCCAGCCGGCCGAGCGCGCCCGGCCGGTCTCCGCCGCGATGCCGAGGCGAAGGTCCGCGTAACCGTCGAATCCCACCGCGCGGCAGAACCGGGTCACCGTCGCGGGCGACGTTCCGCTGCGCTCGGCGAGCTCGACGATGGTGGCCCGCGATGCGGCGGCCGGGTCGGTGAGCACCTGCTCGGCGACTCGCTGCAGCGCGCCGGTGAACTCCGGCAGCAGCGAGCGCACCCGCAGCAGAACACCGTCCGACGGGTGGTCCCCGCCGATCGCATTCGGCGTCCTGTGCACCGTCACGTTCGCGTGGGCCCGGTCGCTTCCGTTGCGGGCGTCGCGAACCAGCGAGTCGGCGGTCGCGCTCCACGCGATGCCGTCCATCTCCGGCTCAGCCATCGGACACCCTTTCAGGAAGGACTGTTTACTGTCGCGGTAAAAGTTCTTACTAAACGGCCCCCTGTGTCAAGGCTGTGGTCGAAGTTTTCAAACCGTTACCTGACCTGCGGCAATGAACTGATGTTTCGGAGAGGGCAGATGACGTCCATCAATCAGCAAATAACCCTTACGATGTGTCCGCCATCACATGTCCGCGTAACGCCCGTTTTGTCATAGCCTTTTCGACCGATAGGCTTGAGCCCGTTCGGCCTACGCGAGCTAGTCCGTTCAGCCGATCTCCGTGACGCGCCGAAACCTCACCGTCACGCAGGAAACAAAATCAAAAAATTTCTCGTACGCGTGACGGAGGCTGGCCAAAAGCAGCCACAAAACCTTCGCCGCCCAGGCCGGCCACCTGCAACCCCAGCCGATCATGCAGCCGCCGCCCGAGTCAGTGGTCACCCCTCCGGAGCCAACCCATCACGGAGAGTGCCCAACCGGGTCCAGCCCGAGCCGCCCCAGCCGCCCGCCGTCGCGCCGATTCCCCGCCACGAACCCGCACCCCAAAGCCCGGGCTGACGCTTACGGCCGCCACAACGTCCAGCCGCCAGCCACAGCCGCCAACCACAGCCGCCAGCCAGACCGCCCGCCGCTCCGCCCCCGGCTGACGCTCACGGTCGCCGTGGCGTGCAGCCGGCAGCCCTCAGCGCCGGCCGGGTCTGGGCGGCTGGTGGGGGCTGACTGACGGGGGCTGGTGGGGGCTTGACTGACGGGGGCTGGTGGGGGCTGACTGACGGGGGCTGGTGAGGCCGGTGAGGGGGTGGGTGGGTTATTTGGTGGTGTCGGTTATGGCTTGGAGGAAAGCTTCGGAGCGGTGTTCGAAGTTGCGGAAGCGGCCGTAGCTCGGGGCTGCCGGGGACAGCAGGACCACTCCCCCGGCCGGCGTCACCTCGCGGGCGATGCGAACCGCGTCGAACAGGTCCTCGGCTAGCTGGGTACGCACGCCCGGGAGGGTGGCCAGCTCGGACAGGATGCGGGGGCCGCTGTCCGGGAGGCCGATCACGGTCAGTGTGCGGGGCTCCAGAAACGCCCGTAACGGTGCGTAGTCCAGGCCTCGGTCGGCGCCGCCTACGAGCACGGTGAGTGGCCGGTTCTCATAGGCTTCGATGGCGTGGATCGCTGAGTACGGGCTTGTCGACAGGGTGTCGTCGACGAACGTCAGCCCGGAGGCGTCCTCGATCTCGGTGAGGCGGTGCGGCAGGCCCCGGAACGAGCGGACCGCTGCCTCCAGCTCGTCGCGCCGGCCGACCACGTCCACGCCCATACCGTCCAGGACGGCGAGCGCCACGGACAGGTTGCGCTCGTTGTGCTTGCCCTTCAACGTCAGCGCCGACCTGGGGAAAAGCGGCTCGTCGCTGCAGAAGACGGTGCCGTCCTCGACCCGGAACCGGGAGTCCTCGGCGGCCGCCGGCACCGGCGGGAAGCCGCTGGAGTCGATCACCCGCCGGATCTCGTCGCGTAGCCGCTCGTCCTCGGCGTTCACCACGATGAGCTCTGGACCGTACCCAAGGAGGTTTAATTTGTCGCGGTAATAGGCTTCTTCGCTGCCGTGCGAGTCCAGGTGCTCGGGGAAGAGGGAGGTGACCACCGCGACGCGCGGCGAGTCCGACAGGTCCGCGCACTGGTAACTGGAGAGCTCCAGCACGTACAGATCAGATTCGGGCAGGTCGAGCAGCGGGATGCCGATGTTGCCGCCGTACGCGTTGGGTTGGCCGACCGCGGCCAGGAGGTGGCTGATCAGGCTGGACGTGGTGCTCTTGCCCTTGCTGCCGGTGACGCCGACGGTCTTGGCGGCGTTCGCCGCCATCCACAGCGCGGTGCCACTGGTCACCGTGACGCCTCGGTTGCGCAGCTCGACAAGGTACGGGTGGGTCAGCGGCACACCGGGCGACCGGACCACGACATCGGCCGTGTAGAGGGCGGCCTGAGCGTGCTCACCACCGGCCAGGGGCGCGAGCGCGGCGAACGCGTCCTCCCACGGCGTGGCGAGGTAGTTGGCGCTGTCGTCGACGGCGATCAGCCGGGCGGGGCCGCGCTTCGCGATAGCGGTCACCGCGGCCCGGCCCTCACGGCCGGTGCCCCAGACCGCGACCGAGCGGCCACGCAGATCCTCCAGGCGCACGTCTCTCCCCTTCACCGGGCGGCTGACCCGGAAGCCGGGTCGCTGTGTCCCTTCGCGGGACCGAACTAATATTGCCCGTCGGCCTCAAGACAGGAGTTCCCGGGTGCAGTTCGACGTCATGCGCTTCCCCTCGTACTCGTTCGATCCCACGACCGGGGTGGCGGCGTTCGACTACCTGCTGGACGGTCCGGAGCCGCTGAGCTTCACCGAGACGATCACCTTCCCGGTGCCGTTCCCGGGCGAGGTCCCGGACGCGTTTCATCGGGTGCTCGACCTGCTGCACGTGGTGGCGGGAGTGAGCTACTACAAGGTGGGCGCGCCCGCCCGGGTGGTGGCCCCTCGTCCCGTGCCGCCGGCGGTCGCGGCCTTCTTCACTGCCGTTTACACGCACGGGCTGGCTGAGTACGCCTATCGGAACCAGCTGCCGCACGTGTTGTCGCTGGTCGTCGAGGTGCCGGGCGTGACGCCCGATGCGGAAATTTCGGAGATGCCGGGAAGGCCGCTGTCGGCCGTCGGTGGTGGCAAGGACTCGATCGTCACCCTGGAGATCCTGCGCGCTGCCGGGCTCGACCCGGTGCCGTTCTCGGTCAACCCGAACCCGGTGATCAAGAACGTGAACGCCGCCTCCGGCCTGCCGGCCCTGGCCGCCCGCCGCAAGCTCGACCCGCGGCTGTTCGAGCTGAACAAAGCCGGCGCGCTGAACGGGCACATCCCGGTCACCGCGATCAACTCACTGATCGCGATCGCCACCGCGGTCCTGCACGGCCTCGGTCCGGTGGTGATGTCGAACGAGCGCTCCGCCTCCGACCCGAACCTGATCTGGAACGGCCACGAGGTCAACCACCAGTGGTCCAAGGGTGCCGAGGCCGAGGGGCTGCTGCGTGCGGCGGTCACGGCGTACGCCGGCATCGCCGACCCGTACTTCTCGCTGCTGCGCACACTTTCCGAGCTGCACATCGCCCAGCTGTTCGCCAGTTACACAGCGTACGACGATGTCGTTACCAGTTGTAACAAAGCGTTTAAACTTCACGACCCCACGGCTCGCTGGTGCGGTGACTGTCCGAAGTGCCGGTTCGTGTTCCTCGCGATGGCGCCGCACATGCCCCGCGAGCGGCTCGCGCGCATCTTCGGCCACGACCTGTTCGCCGACGAGGCTCAGGTTCCCGGCTTCATGGAGCTGCTCGGCGTCGGCGCGCACAAGCCGTTCGAATGTGTCGGCGAGGCCGAGGAGTGCCTGGTCGCCCTCTCGATGCTCACCGACGACGCCCCGGTGCTGGTCGCGCTCCGTGCCGCGGTGCCCGGCTCGGCCTGGGACGACGCCTCGCACAGCACCGTATTCACGCCGGGCGGGCCGAACCACATTCCGCCCGCGTACCGCAAGCTCCTCGACGAGGCGGTCCAGGCCGGCTGACGGTGCTTTCGGTACGGGGTTTCACCGACGACGCGTTCGCACCCGTGGCGGACGCGCTCGCCGCGTTGCCGGAAGACCCCGGCTCGCAGCTCGTGGTGTGGTCCGGCGGACGTGTCGTCGCCGACCTGTGGACGGACGGCGCGGGCGGCGGTGATGCGCTCACCGGGGTCTACTCGGCGGGCAAGGGCGCGGCGTACCTGGTCGTGGCCCGTCTCGTCTCCGACGGTGTGCTCGACCTGGATCGGCGGGTCGTCGAGTACTGGCCCGAGTTCACCCTCGGCCAGCTGACCCTGGGCGATCTGCTGGCGCACCGGGCCGGGCTGATCGGGGTGGACGGCGGGTTCACCCCGGACGAACTGCGCGACGACCGGGCCATGGCGGGCCGGTTGTTGCGTCAGGAGCCGTACTGGCGGCCCGGTTCGGGGTACGGGTACCACGCCTTCACGATCGGGGCGCTGCTCGGCGAGGTCGTACGGCACGCGACCGGGCGTACCCTGGTGGCGCTCTTCAATGATCTGATTCGGACGGACGTTTTCTTCGGTTCTTCCTCGGCAGATCGTTATCGGCCCGTCCTCGCACCGCCGCAGCGGATTCGGGTGCCGGCCGGGAGCCTCACCGAGATCGCCTTCAACCTGCACGCCAGCCCGCCCACCGACATGGTCTCCTGGATCAACCTGCCCGAGGTACGCGCCGGCGGCCCGGTCTCCGGCGGCTGTGTCGCCAGTGCTCGCGGCCTGGCCAGGATGTACGCGGCTGCGGTCTGGGGTGTCGACGGCGGGCGGCCGCTGGTGGACCGGCACACGCTCACGGAGTTCGCCACGATCTCGTCGGACGGGTTCGACCGGGTGACCGGTGAACGCCGCCACTTCGGCCTCGGCTTCGAGGTCCAGCACCTGCGGTACCCGGGGCTGAGTGTGAACGCTTTCGGACACAGCGGCGCCTCGGGGGCGCACGCCCTGGCGGATCCCGGGCGGGGGATCGTGTTCGCTTACACGCGGCAGC
This sequence comes from Actinoplanes sp. CA-015351, assembly GCF_050955685.1. NCBI lineage: Bacteria > Bacillati > Actinomycetota > Actinomycetes > Micromonosporales > Micromonosporaceae > Actinoplanes > Actinoplanes sp. CA-015351. The sequence continues at coordinate 1,918,417 of NZ_CP192102.1, read as the reverse complement.
GTTGTGCGTACCCGACGGGCGCGGCGCCGGAGGTGCCCGCCCTGCTCATTGCCGTCCTGGCGGGCGGGTAGCGTCGGCGGGCGTGACGGATGGGATCTATGTCGGCAACGCTGATCCGGATGCGCTTGCCGACCGCGGCTGGCTGCTCGGGCACTTCAAGCCGGAAGGCGACGCGCGGCACAGCACGGATGTCGAGATCAAGTGGGGTCGCCATCCCCAGGGCGATCGGCGGGCGGCTTGGGTACGCGGTGAGGAGCGCACCGCACTGCTCGTGCTGATCAGTGGCTGCTTCCACATGGAGTTCCCGCAGCGCACCGTGGTCCTCGACAAGCAGGGTGACTACGTGGTCTGGGGCCGGGGCGTGGATCACAACTGGCTCGCCGCCGAGGAGTCGGTGGTGCTGACGGTCCGGTGGCCGTCGATCGCGGGGTACGCCGTCCCCTGACTTCTGGCCGGCCCCTGATTCCTGGCCGGCCCCGGATTCCTGGCCGGTCAGTCCGGTGGGTCGTGGTGGATGCGGGCCGGTGAGATTCGCAGGTGTTCCAGGGCGGCGGTCGTCGCGGCGACCATCAGCGGCGGGCCGGCAACGCAGACCTCGTGGCGGGACCATTCGCCGTAGGCCGCCACCGCGTCGGTGACCAGGCCATATGCGTACGGGCCCGGATTACCCTCGGAGACGACCGGGACCACCTTCGCCTTCGGGGCCTGCAGGGCGATCGCCGACAAGTCATCAATGTCGTACAATTCGGAAATATCGCGTACGCCCCAGAACAACACCACCGGGCGGGCGTCCGCCGTGGCCGCCACCTGGGCGAGCATCGCCTTCATCGGGGCCACACCGGTGTCGCCGGCGATCATCAGGATGCCGCGCCCGGCCTCCTCCGGCACCATCATGTCGCCCTCCGCACGGGTCAGGCGGATGTGGTCACCCTTGCGAGTCTTGTGTACGAGTGTGTGGCTCACGCCGGTGGACGACCTCGCCCGGACGTGCAGTTCCAGGGTCTCGTCCCGGTGCGGGGCACCGGCCAGGGAGAACGGGCGCCAGACTCCGGGCTGATCGGCCACCTCGACGCGGGCGTACTGGCCTGGGCGGTACGGCATCGGCATGAAGGGGCGTACCCGGATCACGGCGAGGTCGGGGCGGCGCAGCTCGTGGGAGATCACCTCGGCGCCCCAGGCCGTGGGCTGATAGGCCGCGAGGGTGCCGCCGTGCACGATCCATTCGTAGGTGTGCTGCCACGTCCAGCGCCACGCATGGTCGAAGTCCTGACGCCACGCGCCCGGCGCCATGCCGGCACGCATCGCCTCAGCGAGGGCGGCGCCGACGAGCTGGAGCTGGTTCCACTGGACGCCGCATTCGGCGAGGGCGGCGCCCAGGTCACCGCAGCCGGACACCACGTGGGGCGGGTTGTCCAGATTGTGGGCCAGCCAGGTCAGTGCCCGGGCCAGTTGCAGGCGCTGGGTCTTGTCGGTGCCGGGCAGGCTTGCCAGCAGGTCGGGTTGGGCCTGGTACAGCGCCACCCAGAGCCGGTCGGCCACGTCCTCGGTGCCGCCGGCGAATGTGAGACTGGTGCTCAGCAGCCGCTGGGTGTCACGGAGCTCGGCGTCGTCGGCGGGGTTCATGCCGTCCACGCCGGGGGCCGCTCGTCTCGGGGGCGGATTCTGGGGGGTTCGGGGCGGATAGGCGTACAAAGAAGGGTCTTGAGGGAACTCGGTGCCTGGAGAACCGATGGACCGAACGGCGTCCAGCCCGGGCACCGGCAGAGCGGGTGTCGCGGGGCCGGAAGGGTTCACGCCGGTGATCGGGTTGATCCGGCCGGCGGCCGCGCCCCAGACGCCTTTCTGAGCAGCGGAACGGCGGGCCGGTTTCGCTGCGTTCGCACCCAGGTTGGAGCGGCCCAGGGTGGTGGCGGGGTCGCCGCGCCAGAGAAGTTCAGAGTTGGGGTTGGGGTGACCCGCGCCTTGGCGATCGGCGGGCGGGCGATTCGGCGGGGTAGAGCGGGGCGGCGGCGTGGGATGGATGCGGTGGGGGTGGGCGCCGGGCTCGTTGGGGAAGCGGGATTCGGGGGACAATTCGCCTCCCAGTGGTGAGGCGTCAGGCTTCGGGGAGCCGGGGACGGCAGCGGCGGCCTGATGGGCGTGGTGGGCGTGGTCGAAGTCGGCGCTCTCTACTGACATTTCGTAAATGTCGGAGAGGGTGGCCGGGGTCGAGGTGCCACGGCGGGCCGGGGCGCTGGGTGCACTGGATTTGCCGGGCGCGCTGGATTTACCGGGAGCGGTGGACCTGCCGGGCGCGCTGGATTTGCCGGGCTCGCTGGATCCGGATGGGGAGTTCGCGCCGCTGGGGGTGTTGGAGCGGTGGTCCGCGCCGGGCGTCGGGGGCTGGCCGCTTTCGGGCAGTTCTCCCGTGTGGCCCTCGGCGGAGTGCTGGGGGTCGGCTCGATGCTGGGGGTCGGTTCGATGCTGGGCGGCGATCTCGGACAGCGCGGCGGCGGTGTCGTTGGTGCCTGCGGCGGCCGCGTCCGGCGCGTTCTGGCGCAACCGGATCGCTCGCAGCAGCGCGAGCAGATGCGGGTCGGAGCCCGGTCCCGAACCAGCCGACACTGACAAACCCTCCGAGAAAGTTAGTTACATCCTCCCCCACCATATGCCGGATGTGCCGGAAATATCCGGCGGGAGCAAGCCCCAGCCCCAAGCCAGGACCAGCCCACCCGGCCGCCAACGCAGCCGAGGCGCGATACCGCCCGGCGCACCACGGATCTTGAGCGATCCTCAACCCCCTGCTGGAGAAAAACGCTCAAGATCCCGGGACGGGCGGCCGCCGGGAAGTGGTGAGTTTGTGGTCGGCGGGACGGCTGAACCGCACAAGATTTGCGGCAACGCCTCGCAGCGAGAGCTGCCGCCCCGGCGCGGCGTGAGGGGGTTAGCGGCAGATTTCCCAGAAGGCTATTGCCGCTGCTGTGGCCACGTTCAGGGAGTCGACGCCGTTTTGCATGGGGATGGAGACTCGGGCGTCGCTTGTCAGGAGGGCGTGCGGGGTCAGGCCTGGGCCCTCGGCGCCCAGCAGCAGGGCAGGGCGGGCTCGTTGCGCCGGGGTCAGCTGCTGCAGCGGGATCGCGTCGTCGGCTGGGGTCAGGGCCAGCAGGGTGAAGCCCGCGTCGCGGATCGCCGTCAGGGTTCGCGGCCAGTCGTCGGACTTGGCGTACGGAATGGCGAAGACCTCGCCCATGCTTACCCGGACCGCACGTCGATAGAGAGGGTCTGCGCAGCTCGGGGAGAGGACCACCGCGTCGATGCCCAGGGCGGCGGCGCTGCGGAAGAGGGCGCCCAGGTTCGTGTGGGTGTTCAGGTCCTCCAGGACGGCGATGCGTTTCGCGTTTGCCAGCAGCTCGGGCAGCGGAGTCAAGGCTCGGCGGTGGAAGGACGCCAGGATGCCTCGGTGCACGTGGAAGCCGGTGATCGACTCCAGGACCGGCGCGGGGGCTGTGTAGAGCGGGGTCTCCGGCGGCAGGCCGGTCAGCTGGTCGGCGCGTTTCTGGTCGACCAGGGCGGAGCGCAGCTCGTAGCCGGCTCGCAGTGCTCGCTGGATCACCAGCTCGCCTTCGGCGATGAACAGGCCGTTGGGAGGCTCCCACTTGGTACGCAACTCGACGTCGGTCAGAGCGCGGTAGTCAGCGATGCGCGGATCGTCGGGGCTGGTGATGGTGAGAGCTGGCACCTTGGCATTGTGCTCCAGGGCCCGAACCCAGGGCTCAGGACCTAGGACCGGTCGGCCTCGGACGCCATCATCGCGAACTGGTCCGGCGCCGGACGGGGTTTCACGCCTTCGGGAGGAGGCGGCCGCCCGTCCACGCGAGGCCCATTCCGGCCGCCAGCAGCAGAAGTGCGCCCACCGTGGGGATCGGTAGCGGCACGAAGGACTCGGATCCGATGGCTACCGCTGCGAGCATCAGCAGGATTCCATCGGCGGGGTTCACGAGTTTGGATCGGAAAACCGCCCAGCCCAGCAGCAGCAGGCCCGCACCGGTGACCGCGCCGGCGCCGGCCAGCAGCGCCGGGACGTGGCCGGTGACGATCGGGGCGCTCTCCACCACGGCATCGGCCGGCAGCGCTGCCAGCGGAACCAGTGTTGTTGATCCGGCCAGCGTCACGAGCAGGCCGACGAGCGCACATCGCCGGGTGCGCGAGCCGGCGAGCAGCCCGGCCAGGGCGATCAGCGCCACCGTTGCCAGCCAGCCGGCCACCAAGCGTACGGCGAGCGGGCCGGGTGCGCTGTTCACACCGATGGTGAGCCAGCCGTACAGCACGGCGGCGACCGGCAGGCCCCACAGCGCCAGCCTGGCGTAGCGGCGGACGGACCAGATCCACACTGCCTCGCGTACCGGCAGCAGGTGATGGTCCGATTCGATGCCGGCGGCCGGATTCGGCGAACCGACCCACGCCGGTGCGACCCGGAGTGGACGTCCGCTAGCGGTCTGACGTTGGCTGATGCTCATGGCTCCGCCTTGTTTCCTGGGCAACGAGCCGAGCGGCCGGGGGGCACCGGTCGGAATCCTGAGGCGAAGCATGTCAAAACTCAGAAGACTGTGTGCCTAATCACCAAAAGATGGGATAAGTCGGCCGAGATTGTGGGTACGCCTCCGGGATTTGTGAGGGCTTTGCGCGTACCCGGGAAAGGGCCGGCGCCGGTCCCGTGAGAGGGACCGGCGACCGGGTTTGATCAGGCCTTCTCGGCCTGGTTGTTGGCCGAGTAGTCGGCGCCACCGAGAGCTGCGGCCGGGGGCAACTCGGTGGTCGGCGGCTCGGCCGAAGAGGGCAGGGCGGACGGGGGCGCGCTTGCCGCTTCGGCGGCTCGGACCTCGGCGTTCACACGCTGGGCCTCAGCGGCGGCGGCCTCAGCGGCTGCCTCGGCCTCGCGCTCGACGGCGCCCGAGTCGACAGAGGCCTTGGGTACGTCACCGACCATGCCGGCCAGGCCACCGAGTGCACCGCCCAAGCCTTCCAGGGCCTTGGTGAGCTCGGTCGGGACGATCCAGACCTTGTTGGCGGAGCCGTTGGCGATCTGCGGCAGCGCCTGGAGGTACTGGTAGGCGAGGACCTTCTGCGACGGGTTCGCCGTGTGGATCGCGTCGAAGACCGTGCGGATCGCCTTGGCCTGGCCCTCGGCCTGCAGGATGCGGGCCTGCCGGTCACCGTCGGCGCGCAGCACCTGGGACTGCTTCTCACCCTCGGCAGTGAGGATCGCGGCCTGCTTGTGGCCCTCGGCGTTGAGGATCGTGGCGCGGCGTTCCCGCTCGGCGCGCATCTGCTTCTCCATCGAGTCGCGGATGCTCGGCGGCGGCTCGATCGCCTTGATCTCCACGCGGGTGACCTTGATGCCCCAGCGGCCGGTGGTCTCGTCGAGCACGCTCGACAGGTGCTTGTTGATCTGGTCGCGGCTGGTCAGCGCGCGCTCCAGGTCAAGGGAGCCGATCACGTTACGCAACGTCGTGACGGTGAGCTGCTCGATCGCCTGGAGGAAGTTGGAGATCTCGTAGGTGGCCCGGACCGGGTCGACGACCTTGAAGTAGAGGACCGTGTCGATCGAGACGACCAGGTTGTCCGAGGTGATCACGGGCTGCGGCGGGAACGAGACCACCTGCTCGCGCATGTCGACCTTGGTGCGGACCGCGTCGACGAACGGCACCAGCAGGTTCAGGCCGGGCGACAGGGTGCGCTTGTATTTTCCGAGACGCTCGACGACGTCCATCCGCTGCTGCGGGACGATCCGCACCGAGCGCACGAGAGTGGTCACGGCCAGGACGGCGATGACTATGACGAGGACCGCGATGATGACTTCCATGACGCCTCTCAAATCGTTCGATGGGTGTTACTAGACGTCGGGGAGATCGTCGTGCCACACCATGGCGGTGGTGCCACGGAGCTTGACGACGCGGACCCGCTCGCCGGGCTGAAAACTCTCCTTGTCGTCGCAGGACCGCGCCTGCCACAACTCGCCATCTATCTTGATCATGCCGCTCACGCCGCTGACCTCGTCCACGACCGTGCCGCGGGCGCCCTCCATGGCCTCGATGCCGAACGGGGTGTCCCCCGACTCGAGCGCCGGGCGGGCGTGCCGCATCACGATCGGGCGGACGGCCGCCACCGACAGTCCGGAGACCACCGCGAACACGACGACCTGTAGTAGGAGCGGGGCGCCGAAAGCTGCCGCCACGGCAGCAGCCGCGGCGCCGGCCGCGAAGAAAATGACCAGAATCGTCGCGGTGAAGGCCTCGCCGATCACCAGCGCGATGGCGAGAACGACCCAGAGTACGGCTTCCACATCTCCGATCGTGGCACGCCGACGCACGTGCGGCACATGACGATTTGGCGTAGCCGAATCGTCATCGAACAGTTAAACCCGTCAGTCCCCTGCTTCCGAGAGGTTCCACTGTGTCGCTGCTTGCGGAGACCGCCCGGCGGATCGACGAGATCGCTGCCCGTGCACAGTCCACCGGCCGGGTGCCGTCACTTGCCCTCGCAGTCGTCCGGGACCGCGCCGTGCTGCACTTCGCCGCCGCGGGCGAGCAGCCCCGGCCGGACCAGAAAACGCAGTACCGCCTCGGATCGATCACCAAGACGATCACAGCGACGCTGGTGATGCAGCTGCGTGACGAGGGCTTCTTCGGACTGGACGACCTGCTCTACCGGCATTTGCCCGGCACACCGATCGGCGGTGTGACGCTGCGGCAGCTGCTCGGGCACGTCTCCGGGTTGCAGCGCGAGCCGGACGGGTTGTGGTGGGAACGGAACCCCGGTGGAGACGTGGATTCTCTGCTCGCCGGGTTGACGTACGAGAAGGTGGCCGGAGCGCCGTTTCGCCGGTTCCGGTACTCGAATTTGGCGTACGGATTGCTCGGCGCTGTCCTGGAACGCGTCACCGGGCAGAGCTGGGCGGAGCTGGCCGGGAAGCGGGTGCTCGATCCGCTGGGGATGAAGCGGACGACGTACGCGCCGGTCGAGCCGTATGCCCGGGGTTACGTTGTTCATGATCTTGGAGGGGTGCTGCACGAGGAGCCGCGGCCGGACACCGGCGCGATGGCGCCGGCCGGGCAGTTGTGGTCGACCGTCACCGACATGGCCAAGTGGGCCGGGTTCCTCGCGGATCCGGCGCCGGGTGTGCTGTCCCGGGAGACCGTCGACGAGATGTGTGCGCCGGTGGTGATCGGCGACCTGGAGTCGTGGACGGTGGGGCACGGGCTGGGGCCGCAGCTGTTCCGGGTCGGTGAGCGGGTGTTCGTCGGGCACGGCGGGTCGATGCCGGGGTACGTCGCGCACCTGGCCGTGCATCGCCGGTCCCGGTTGGGGGTGATCGCGTTTGCCAACGCTTACGGGCTGGCCGGTGATCACATCCGGGAGGTGGCGTTGCGGGCGCTGACGGTCGCTGTCGACGCCGAGCCGGAAGGGGTTGCGGCGTGGCGGCCGCCTGTGGTGCCGGTCGGCGAGGCGGCGCAGGTGTGCGGGCGGTGGTGGTGGATGGGGAATGAGTACGAGGTGGTGCCGGATGGTTCGGCGCTGGTGATGAGTGGGCCTTGGCATCGGACTCGGTTTGTACGGGAGGCGCCGGATCGGTGGCGGGGGGTGGCGGGGAACAACGAGGGTGAGGTGATGGCGGTTTTGCGGGGTGGGGACGGGCAGGTGGAGGGGTTGGATATCGCTACCTTCGTTTATCGCCGTTCGCCGGAGCATTTGGCGTGATTTAGCCGTTTTTCGCTGGACGCGGCGGGGATTACCGTCGGCGGGGATTACCGTCGGCGGGGCACTGCTTTGTGCAGTTTTTGCGGGAGCTTTCCGGTAGCTATTGCGGGATCTTTTTCGGGGTTTTGCGGATCTTGTGAGGTTTCGGTTGGGGTGCGGGGGACGAGGTCGCACGCAACCACCGATCGGCGTGGATGTGGGCGCACCGATCGCGGGGTCCGCGTGGATCAGGTCGCACGCAACCGCTCGGTGCGATTTCATTCACGCCAGGGCCGAGACGGGAGTTCACACACGTACTTCGTGCGGCCTGATCACCGCTGCCGGCCCCTTGCGTGTGCTCGCGACTCGGCTGGCCGGCCAGCGCTCGGCCATTCCGGGCTGAGCCGGCAAGCTCTAGGAGAGACCGTGTCGCCGATCTTGTGAGCTTTCGGTGGGGGTCTTGAATTCAATCGGTGGCGGCACAAGCTCACACAATCTGGGCGGTGGCCGGCGCCGCGCGGAGTTCTGCCCGCGATCTTGTGACTTTGCGGCTGTTCGGGCGACGCTCGAGTTTCGCCATTTCAGCATGCCGATGTGGCGCGGAGAGCCGGCTGATCACGGTCGGCTACGAGAACCGGGGTGACGGCCCACCGTGGGCTCGGAGCTACGTGACGCGTGGACGGAAGCGCACGCACGCTCGGTGGAGCGTAGCCGGGGTCGCACAGTTGCGGTCCGTGTGACCTCACCACGGCCAGGGCGTTGACCCGGGCACACGATGGCGTTACGTGCGACCTGACCCACCCTGCGACAGGGTTCGCCGCGCGACAGGCCCCGACTGGTCCGGCCGGCCCGACTGGTCCGGCTGATCCGGCTGGTGCGCAGCGCAGCCGGTCATCGGGCCGGTGCCGGCGTGGTTCCTCTACGAGATTCGGGCATCTCAGGCCATCCGGCACCAGTGAATCCTGCGTTCTGGCCGGCCAGAACAAAGCCGCAAATATCTGAGGCTCGTGCCACCGACCTGCCTGACCCGCGCGGCACCGGACGACCCGTGACCTACGGGCTCCGCACAAATGGCGAAAGTCGAGGGGCGACGCAAACTCACCAGATCCGAGTGGCGGCGGACAGTGGCGGCGCAACGGTGGCCGGTGTCGTCGCGCCAGCGGACGGCGGCGCGCCAGCGGACGTTGGCGCAGTGGGCGGCGGCGTGGTGGGCGGCGGCGTGGTGGGCGGCGGTGGTGGTGGGGGCGGTGGTGGTGTGGTGGGTGGCTCGTGGGCTGGGGCTTGGCTGCGCCCTGGCGACCCCAGGCCGAGTCCCACCGCCACCGTTGTGATGCCCAGCCAGACCAGTGGTCGTGGTGCTGGGCCGCCCAGCGTCATTCCGACGATCGCGGCGCTGATCGGGGCTAGGCCGGTCAGCAGCCCGGCCCGGCCTGCTCCGATACGGGCGACGCAGGTGTACCAGAGCAGGAACGCGACCGCTGTCACCGCTACGGCGAGATAGGCGCCGGCCAGGAGTTCGGTGGGGTGCAGGTCGAGTGCGGCGGCTGGTCCTTCGAGCAGCACCCCGGCGCTCCCGAACAGGACGGCCGCCATCCAGGTCGTGTGGACGGATACGCCCAGCGGGCCGTGCCGGCCGAGCAGCGGCACCGCGAGCAGGGTGAACGCGGCCTCGCAGACGAACGTCACGAATGCCCAGGCCAGCCCGGTCGCGTCGGCTCGGCCCAGGCCCTGGACGACGGCGGCGCCGGCGGTGACCACGGCAGCGGCGGCGATCACCCGAAAGGCGGGAACCCGGAAGGCGGGAACCCGGAAGGCGGGAACCCGAGAGGCGGGAACCCGAGAGGCGGGAACCCGAGAGGCGGGAACCCGAGAGGCGAGAGCCCGGGAGGCGGGAACCCGGCCCTCCAGCGTCGGGCCGGCGATCGCCAGCAGGATGGGTACGCAGGCTACGGCGACACCGAGGACGGCCGGTTCGGCGTGGGCGGCGCCGTGGACCAGGGCGACGTTGAAGAGCAGCAGGCCGGTGCCGGTGACTCCGAGCAGCCAGAACCATTCGGCACCCCGCGGCCGGCGCAGCCCAGCGGCCCGCAGCACGCGTCGAGCAGAGGACCAGCGAACAAAGGGCCAACCAGCAGAGACCCGGCCAGCAGAAGACCGGCCAGCAGAAGACCGGCCAGTAGAAGACCGGCCAGCCGAGACCCAGCCAGCCGAGGACCAACCGGCCCAGCCGAGCAGCAGCAAGCACGCCACCCCGTACCTCAGCGCCTGCACCGTGAACAACGGCGCCTCGGTCAAATGCCCGGAAACCGCGACGCTTCCGCCTACGAACACCATGCCGGTCGCGCCGGCGAGAATGGGGACCGCTTTCACACCGCCGATCCTGCGCCGCGTTATGGTCCGCTTCGAGGGCCAATCCGCGCGGGATGAGGTGGACCAATTTCTGACTTCCTTCAGCTTCACCCCGAGACGGCGCCCGCCAAAGGGCTGACCGCCTGGCTCACCGACGGCATCCGCGAGGCCATCACCGCGGGCCGGTTGACCCCCGGGGACCGGCTTCCACCGACCCGCCTGCTCGCCGGCGAGCTGAGGGTCTCCCGGGGCGTCGTCGTCCAGGCCTATCAGCGGCTCACCGACGAAGGGCTGGCCGCCGCCCGCACCGGCTCCGGCACCGTGGTCACCGGCCGGGGCGCCCCGAAGACCCGGCCGGAAGCCGTCGACCGGCGGCGCGCCCTCGACCAGTTGCGGCTGCCGCTCTCCACTCCGGACGGCATCGACCTGAACCTCTCCCCCGGCGTACCCGACCTGTCCGCGTTCCCGCGCACGGCCTGGCTGCGGGCGGAACGCGCGGTGCTGGACCGGGTGACCGGAACTGATCTCGGGTACGGCGACCCGGGCGGTGTCACACGGCTGCGGTTCGCACTGGCGAGCTGGTTGGGGCGTACCCGAGGGGTCCGCGCCGAAGCGGACGACGTAGTTGTCTGCGCGGGCGTCGCGCAGGGGCTCGCATTGATCGCGCAACAACGATCAAAAGCAGACATCGCTGTGGAGGACCCCGGCTCCCGCGGCGCCGCCGATCAGCTCGCGTACTGGGGGATGCGGCCCATCGGCATCCCGGTTGACGACGAGGGGATGCGGGTCGGCGAGCTGTTCGAGACAACGGCCGAGGCCGCCTTGCTGACACCGGCGCACCAGTTCCCCACCGGCGTCGTGCTCAGCCCGGCTCGTCGCCGCGCCCTCCTCGAATGGCCGGGACTGATCATCGAGGACGACTACGACGCGGAGCACCGATATGACCGGGCACCGGTCGCCGCGCTGCAGGGTTCGGCACCGGATAAGGTCGTCTACCTGGGCAGCGTCTCGAAATCGCTCGCTCCCGGGATGCGTCTGGGCTGGATGATCGCCCCGCGCCGGATGCAGGCCGGCCTACTCGCCGCGAAACACGCGACCGATCTCGGCAATCCGGCCCTGCCGCAGCTGGTCTTCGCCGAGCTGCTGTCCACCGGCGTCTACGAACGGCATCTGCGCGCGGTGCGGGCACGGCAACGCCTCCGCCGGGACGCCTTGCTCAGCGCGCTGCGCACCCACCTGCCCGGCGCACGAGTGACCGGCGTCGCGGCCGGGCTGCATCTGCTGGTGATGCTGCCCGAGCATTCAGAATCGGACACATCCCTGGCCGAGAAAATCGCCGGAACAGGTGTGATGGTCCACCCGCTCTCCTGGCACCGCCAGCGCCCTGGCCCGCCCGGCCTGGTGATCGGTTACGCCGCCCACCCTCCGGACCGCCTGACCGAGGCCGGCGAACGAATCGGCAAGGCCATCAATCATCAAGCACGGTGACGAAATCGATCAGCCGCTCCATCGAGTTGATCAACGGCGTCTCGACGTCCTTGTAACTGTGCACCGACCCGAGAATCCGCCGCCACATGTCAGCGGGCTCGCGCACGCCGACAGCCTCGCAGACACCCTCTTTCCACGGACGACCCGGCGGAATGACAGGCCACGCCCGCAAACCCACCCGCTCCGGCTTCACGGCCTGCCAGATGTCGATGTACGGATGCCCGGTCACCAGCACGTCCGGATGCTTCACCGCGGCCACGATGCGGCTCTCCTTCGAGCCGGGCACCAGGTGGTCGACGAGCACGCCGAGCCTGCGTCCCGGGCCCGGGCGGAACCGGGTGACCTCGGCGGCCAGATCGTCGATGCCGTCCAGCGGCTCCACCACGACGCCTTCGATCCGCAGGTCGTCGCCCCAGATCCGCTCGACAAGCGCGGCGTCGTGAATGCCCTCCACCCAGATCCGGCTGGCCTTGGCGACCTGCGCCTTCACCCCGGCCACCGCGATCGAGCCGGAGGCGGTGACCCGGCGCTGCGGCGCGACCGGCGAGGCGGCCGGTTTCCGCAGCGTGACCGGCGAACCATCGAGCAGGAAAGCACCTGGCGCGAGCGGGAAGTTCCGGCGTTTGCCGTGCCGGTCCTCCAGCACCACGGCGCCCAGCTCGAAGCCGACCACCGCGCCGCAGAACCCCGAATCGGCGTCCTCGACTACCAGATCGGGTTCGGCGTCCACCTCCGGAATCACCTTGCGGCGGCGCCAATTGCCCGCCAGCACATCCTCCCCATACATGTCCCGCACGGTAACCCGCGATCACGAACACACCGATGGTGACGCTCCGAGCCGAGACAAGCTTCCGTGCTGCCACGTACCCTTGCTCGCATGTCACCCGCTACTGGGGCGGCCATCCGTTCCGCCCGCCGGTCCACCAGGTTCGTCGCCTGGGTGCGCGCCTGGCGCGCCGGCCTCACGCCGTTCGACGACCTCGCCGACGAGATCGCCGACGGCGAGGAGCACCTGGTCGCCGACGCGCCCGGCACCTGGACGGACGTGCCGCTCGCGAAAGCCTTGCCGATCTTCGCGAAACTGCACCCCGACGAGATCCGGCTGGTGCTGCCCGCGCCCGGCGACCCACGCGGCCTGCCCGGCCCGAGCGAGCTGACCGGCGCCGCGCTGCTGGCCGGCGAAGTGGTGATGACGCCCGAGTTCGGCGTGGTGCCCGAGGTCCGGCGGCACACGTCGGGGTCCGGCGTGGAGTTCGAGACCGTGCTGTGGCGCGTGCATCCGGCGCCCGAGCACCGCCAGGTCTTCCAGATGGGCGCTGCCGAGGCCGAGGCCGAGCTGACCGCCGCCCTCGGCGAGGCGACCGCGACGCTCACCAAACTGGACGTGGCCCAGTGGAAACCCGAGCTGGCCGGCGCGTTGCAGGCGTTGCGCCGCCCGGAGAGCACGGCGACTCTGCCACCCGGCTTCGACCCGAGCTCGCGCCGTCTGTTCGCCCGCGCCAGCGTCCTCGACCAGGTCCTGGCGCTCGCCGGGACGAACGCGCCGGGCGGCGCGGTCAACGGTTTCGAGGCACAGGCTCGCGATGCGGCGCTGCGACCGCTCACGGCCGCCTGCCGACAGGCTCTGGTGGCGGCCTGCAACTCACCGCTGCGACCCTGAGCCCATGCAGGACAGGCATGCACACTGCATGTTCTGCGGGGCACGCTTCCTGCCCGGACAGCCGTGGCCGCGGCACTGCACGGCCTGCAGCGAGGTCACCTATCGCAACCCCAGCCCGGTCGCCGTCGCGGTCCAGCCGGTCGGCACCGGTCTTCTCGTGGTCCGGCGCGGCATCGCACCGGCCGAGGGCCGGCTCGCCCTGCCGGGCGGATTCATCGAGGTCGGCGAGACATGGCAGGCCGCGGCGGCGCGCGAGCTGCGCGAGGAGACAGGTCTGGATCAAGACCCTTCTTCGGTACGCCTTTACGACACGGTAAGCGCCCCGGACGGAACGATTCTGATCTTCGGCCTGCTACCGGCGTTACCGAGTGCCGCCGCGCTGCCGCCGCCACCGGCAGTCGGCGAGACCTTGAGCCGCGAGGTCCTCTACGGCCCGGCCGAACTCGGCTTCAGCATCCACACCGCCGTGGCCAACCGCTGGTTCACCACCCGCTGACGTCAGTCGATCAGCGAGGCCGCCACCAGCTCGGCCACCAGGAGCTGGATGGCGGGGGCGCAGCGCTCGGTGTCGGCTGAGGTGAACCAGGCCAGTTCGGTGATTTCGTTGGCCGGTGCTGGTTCGCCCGGGGCGTCGGAGATGAAGGTGATCAGGCGGACCCGGGTGCCGGGCGGGCGGTTGTGTGCGGGCGCCTCGATTGTCGAGAAGGGGCGCAGGGCTGCCGGGTCGACCGGGATGCCCACCTCTTCGAGGGCTTCCCGGGCCGCCGACTCGGCGTACGTCTCGCCCGGCTCCGGTTTGCCGCCGGGCAAGTAGAAAGCGTCCGACCCGTCGGCGCGTACCACCAGCACGCGCCGATCACGGACACAGACCCACGCGGCGGCGACGACCTCTTCTGTCAGCTCAGGCACGGGAGCGACGCTAGCAAGTGGCGGGCGGCGTCAGCTGCGCTGTACCTCCCAGGTGAACGGCACGCCGGTGATGTCCTTGTCGTTCGCGGCGTTGTTGTCCTGGAGCACGGTCGTGATCTTGAACATCTTGCTGTCGCCGGCCGCGGGGTGCCAGGTCGTGTCGACGCCGTTGGCGAAGGTGGTCTTGGTGGTCTGGAACGTGTAGAGCGTCGTGCCCGTGGAGATCGTGGTCGCGGCGTTCAGCGGGTCGAAGCCGGAGCAGTCGAAGGCCGCACCGGCCGAGCTGTAGTCGCCGACCTGCACGGTCAGGTTCAGGTACTGGGCGAGGTTCGGCGTGGTGCTGACGCTGGACGCGAGGCCGTAGAGCATCACGTTGCCGGTCGGCGCGACGTCGCCGCTGTAGGTGACCACGATGCACTTCGAGACGCTGGTGAGCGGCGTCATCAGGGTCTGGTTGAACATGGCGGTGGCGCCGCCGTCATTGTCGGTGAGTGCCACCTTGGCGGCGTGCCACTCGTTGGTGGTGTTGTCGGTGCTGCCGGTGAACGCGGCAGAAGACGCGGTCCAGACGGTGAAGCCACTGATCAGCAGGCCGGCGGCGAGGGCAGCGGCCACGGCGATCGGGCCACCGTTCAGGCCGCGCTGGTCCGTGGTCATCCGGTGGCGCCCGTGCTTCTGCGTCATGCCGCCTTGATCGGCGTTCGACCCCGGCACTTGAGGTGGCGCCGCTCAGGGAAATCTCACAGGCGCCGAACGGGTGGTTGTGACCCGCAAGGCCGTGCTGTCCCTCTTGTCGGTCGGCCTGCTGGCCGCCGCCGGTGGGCTGCTGCTCTGGACGCTGATCCCGCTGCTGTTCGGCTGGTCGTCATCGGTCGTGATCAGCGGGTCGATGAGCCCGGCCGTCGAGGCGGGCGACGTCGTGGTCACCTCGCCGCTGCCGGAGGACGACGTCGCGGTCGGTTACGTGATCCGGTTCCACGACCCGAACCGGCCGGGCCGGTCGATTCTGCACCGGATCACCCAGATCACCGAGAACGGGCGGTTCGTCACGAAAGGCGACGCCAATCGTACGGCCGACTCCATCCCGATCCCGGCCGGCTCGGTGACCGGCATGGGCCGGCTGCGCGTGCCGTACGTCGGGCTGCCGATGCTCTGGTGGCTGGAACGCGACTATCCGCGTCTGGCGGTCACCGCTCTCGTCGTGACGGTGCTCTGTTTCCTCGTACCCATGGGGTGGTCGGTGAAAAGGCGGCCTCGCCACCTGCGTCAGAGGAACGCATAGACGGTCTGGGTGTAGTTCTGCGCGAAGATCGCGCTCGCGGTGACGCCGGCGACCTGAGCCGGCGAGGTACGCGTAGCCGGCGCCCCCGCGGTGACCCCGAGCTGGCCCTCGCTGTTGATTCCCCAGCACCAGACCGTGGAGTCGGTCTTGCGGGCGCAGGTGAACGCCCGGCCGGCCGTCACGGTGTCCCAGTCGGTGTCCGTGCCGACCTGGCCCGGCGACGTCCCCGATGTGCTGGTGGCGCCCCGGCCCAGCTCACCGCTGGTGTTCTCGCCCCAGCACCAGAGCGTGCGGTCGGCCTTGATCGCGCAGGCGTGGTCATATCCGGTGGACATGTCCCGCCAGCTCCCGGCGATCTGAAGCGGCGTGGGGTTGGCCGCGATCGCGCTGCCGGAGCCGATCTGCCCCTTGTCGTTGAGACCCCAGCACCAGAGCGTGGCGTCGGTGCGCAGGCCGCAGTGGTAGTAGTCCCCGCCGGAGACCGTGCTCCACGTAGCGCTGTGCGGCACCGTCTGCACCGGCGTGGTCTGCCGGGTGTACGTGCTCAGGTATGTCACGCCATCACCGAGCGCCCCGTTGTTCGGCGAACCCCAGCACCACAAACTCTGATCGGTACGAATACCGCAGCTGTTGTACGCCGACAGCCCCATCCGGCTCCAGGTGTGCCCGCCCGCGACGAGCAGCGGCGTCATGATGTTCTCGTTGCTGGCCGGCTGGAAGACGCCGGATCCGCCGCGCCCGTTGTTGTCCCGTCCCCAGCAGTAACCGGCGCCGGCCGTGGTGACCCCGCAGGTGTGGTCCCACCCGGTCGAAACGTGCGCCCACGCGCCGGCGACCTGGGTGGCCGCGAACCGGTAGATCACATCCCCGGCGCCGACCTGCCCCCGGTTGTTGGCACCCCAGCACCACAGCGTGTGGTCGGCGCGCAGCCCGCAGACGAACGATCCCCCGGCGGCCAGCATGGTGAACGGCCCCGCCGGTGTACGCGGATTGAAGCTCGCCGTCCGGTTCTTCAGCTCCAGGCCGAGCTGCCCGTGATCGTTGTCGCCCCAGCACATCAGAATCCCGCCGGTACGCAGGCCGCAGCCGTGCGCAGTGCCGGAGGCCAGCGAGGTCCAGCCGGTCATCCCGACGATCTCCTTCGGCGCGGTCCGGGTGGCGGTGTCGCCGTTGCCGAGCTGACCGGACCCGCTGGTCCCCCAGCACCAGGTCTCGGTGGTGCTGCGCAGCGCGCAGGTGTGCCCGCGGCCGGGCCGCACCGAGGTCCAGGTGGTCGCCGAGCCCACCGGTTCCGGCGCGGTCCGATCGGTGGTGTCGCCGACACCGAGCTGCCCGCTGCCGTTGCGTCCCCAGCAGAACAGCCTGCCGCTGTCCCGGATCCCGCAGGCCGACTCGTGCCCCGCCGTGACAGTGGTCCACGCCGCCGAGCCGACCTGCACCGGGCTGGTCTGTGTGGTTGTGCTGCCGATGCCGAGGCGTCCGTTGGCGTTGCTGCCCCAGCACCACAGGGTGCTGTCGGTCTTGTGCAGGCCGCAGGCGAAATCGGCGCCGGCGGTGACCCGGCTCCAGGTCGCTGAGCCGACCTGCACCGGGCTGGTCTGGTTCGTCGTGCTGCCCAGGCCGAGCTGGCCGGACGCGTTGTTGCCCCAGCACCACAGGGTGTCGTCGGCCTTGTGCACGCCACAGGCGAACTCGGCTCCGGCGCTCACCGAATTCCAGGTGGCCGCCCCCAGCGTGGCCGGGGTGGCCCGGCCGGTGGTGTCACCCAGTCCGAGCTGGCCGGAGGCGTTCGCTCCCCAGCAGCTGAGCGTCGCGGCCGTCTTCACGATCGCGCAGACGGCCTTGCCGCCGACGCTCACCGAGGCGTACGCGCCACTGGTCACCGTGGGAACCGGCACCATGTTGTTCGCGGTGCTCACGCCGACCCGGCCGTCCGCGTTGTCGCCCCAGCAGTACAGGCTGTCGCCGGTCTGGATGGCGCAGGTCAGGTCGTCGCGGGCGGCAACCGCGGTCCAGGTGGTGACGCCGACGCGCAGCGGATAACCCTGGTCCGCGCCGCCATACCCGGACTCGCCCTCCAGCAGGTAACCCCAGACCGCGACCGGGCCGTTCGGGAAGGTGCCGCTGGTCGCCGAGCCGGTCCAGGAGACGTTCGCGGTCCAGGTCGCGAAGAGCAGCACGAGAGCGAGCAGCCGGCTCATGTCTGCGCCTCCCAGACGAACGTGGCCGACGCGGTCTCGTTCTGGACCGAGTTCGGCGTGGAGTTGCTCAGCGCGTACCGGAATCGGTAGGTCTTGGTCGTCGCGGCCGAGGCGGTCCAGGGGCTCAGGCCGTCGGCGTACGTGCCGGCGTTGGTGCGCAGCCAGACCAGGTCGGAGCTGGTCGTGACGGTGGCCGGGTTGGCGAGCGCGGCGAAGTCGCTGCAGTCGGTCGCGCCGGCACCGTCCGCCCGGTCGACGGTGAGCTGCACGTACTGGGCGAGGTTGCCGGACTGCGCGCTCTCGTACATCTTCACGGTGGCCAGCACGTTCCCGCTGTAGATCACGGTGATGCACTGGGTGCCGGTGTCGCCGGGCTTGAGGTTGGTGCCGCCGAGGGCGAACAGCGCGCTCGACGTGCCGGTGCCGATCACGACCTTGCCGGCCTGCCACTGGTTGCCGGTGTTGCTGGTAGCGGCGGAGAAGACCGCGCCGGTGGAGTGCCACACCAGCGCGCCGCTGATCGCGAGGCCGCCCACCAGCCCGACGGCGAGGACAGCCCGTCGCCCGATCACATAGGTCCGATCGGACGACGGGTGGAAGTGCTGAGTTAGATCTCCTCGATGAGGTCGGCCACCGAGTTCACGATCCGCGAGGGACGGTACGGATAGGTCTCGCTCTCCATCCGGCTGCTGATCCCGGTGAGCACCAGGATCGTCTCCAGACCCGCCTCCAGGCCGCAGAGCACGTCGGTGTCCATCCGGTCACCGATCATCGCGGTGGTCTCGCTGTGCGCGCCGATCGCGTTCAGCGCGGAGCGCATCATCATCGGGTTCGGCTTGCCGACGAAGTACGGCTTCACGCCTGTCGCCTTGGAGATCATCGCGGCGACCGAGCCGGCCGCCGGGAGCAGGCCCTCGTTGGACGGACCGGTGGCGTCCGGGTTCGTGCAGATGAACTTGGCGCCACCGTTGATCAGCCGGATCGCCTTGGTTATCGCCTCGAAGCTGTAGGTCCGGGTCTCGCCGAGGACCACGTAGTCCGGCTCGAACTCGGTGAGCACGTAACCGGAGGCGTGCATCGCGGTGGTCAGGCCGGCTTCGCCGATCACGTACGCGGTACCGCCCGGCCGCTGGTCGGAGAGGAACTGCGCGGTCGCCAGCGCGGCCGTCCAGATCGACTGCTCCGGGACGTCGAAGCCCATCCGGTTGAGCCGGGCCTGCAGGTCACGAGGGGTGTAGATGGAGTTGTTGGTGAGGATCAGGAACGGCTTGCCGGACGACTTCATCCGGTTCACGAACTCGGGCGCCCCCGGTACCGGCACACCCTCGTGGACCAGCACGCCGTCCATGTCGGTGAGCCAGCTCTCGATGCGCTTGCGTTCCTTCATCAGGGGGCTCCTCGTCGCTGTGGGGGCGTGCAGCAGTCGGTGGGACAGAGGTCCCACGTCGGGAGCGTACCGAGCCCGGTGTGCGGGGCCTCGGCGGTACGTTCTCCGACGAGCTCGCGCACCATCGCGACGAACCGGGGGTGGACGCCGGGGGTGGCGGCACGGGCGTAACCGAGGCCGAGCCGGGCCGCGGTGTCCTTCGCCTCGTTGTCCAGGTCCCAGATGACTTCGAGGTGGTCGGAGACGAATCCGATCGGGCTGACCACCACGTCGGTCACGCCCCTCTCGGCGAGCGCTTCCAGGTGGTCGTTGATGTCCGGCTCCAGCCACGGAACCTGCGGCGGGCCGGAACGGCTCTGCCAGACCAGGTCGTAACCGAGGTCGGCGGCGGCCGCGGCGTGCACCAGCCGGGCGGTCTCCTCCAGCTGGGCGTTGTACCGGCCGCCGGTCGGTCCGGCAGTGTTCGCCATGCTGACCGGGATCGAGTGGGCGGTGAAGACCAGCCGGGTGGTCCGGCGGCGAGCCGGGTCGAGTTGCGCCAGGGCGTCGCGCACCGACTCGATGTTCGGCTCCACGAAACCGGGGTGATCGTGGAACTGGCGCAGCTTGAGGATTCTCGGAGCGCCGTCGCCCACGTGCTTACGCGCTGCCGCGATGTCCTCCCAGTACTGCTTACAGGAGGAGTAACCGCCGTACGCGCTGGTGGCGAAGCCGAGCGCGGTCTCGACACCGTCGTCGCGCATCTGCGCCACGGTGTCGGCCAGCATCGGGTGCCAGTTGCGGTTGCCCCAGTACGTGGGCAGTTTGATGCCGTGCGCCGCGAACTCGGTGTCGATCGCGGCCAGCAGGTCACGGTTCTGCTGATTGATCGGGGAGACCCCGCCGAAGTGCATGTAATGCTCTGCCACCTCGACGAGGCGCTCATCCGGAACTCCGCGCCCGCGCACCACGTTGCGCAGGAACGGCATCACGTCATCGGGCTTCTCAGGCCCGCCGAAGGAGAGCAGGACGAAGGCGTCGTATACCACCCAGCCATCCTGCCACCGGCTCACGCACCAAGCGCGTGGTAACCCCCGTCGACGTGCACAACCTCACCCGTGGTCGCCGGGAAGAAATCGGAGAGCAAAGCGCAAATGGCCCGCGCGGTCGGCTCCGGGTCGCTCAGGTCCCAGCCGAGCGGCGAACGCTCCGCCCACGCCTCCTCGAACTGCGAGAAGCCCGGGATCGACTTGGCGGCCATCGTGCGCAGCGGGCCGGCCGAGACCAGATTGCTGCGGATGCCCTGCTTGCCGAGGTGCAGCGCGAGGTACCGGTTCGCGGACTCCAGGCCGGCCTTCGCGACGCCCATCCAGTCGTAGACCGGCCACGCCTTGGTCGCGTCGAAGGTCAGGCCGACGACCGAGCCACCCCGGCCCATCAGCGGCAGCGCCGCCATGGCGAGGGACTTGTAGGAGAACGTGGAGATGTGCAGCGCCGTTGCCACGTCATCCCACGGAGCGTCCAGGAACCCGCCGCCGAGGCAGCTCTGCGGGGCAAAACCGATCGAGTGGAGCACACCGTCGAGCCCGTCGACGTGCTCGCGGACCTTGTCGGCCAGCCCGTCCAGGTGCTCCTGGTTCGTCACGTCGAGCTCGATCACCGGGGCCGGCTCGGGCAGACGCTTGGCGATCCGCTCGACGAGCGAGAGCCGGCCGAAGCCGGTCAGCACCACAGTCGCGCCGTTCTCCTGAGCGACCTTCGCCGCCGAGAAGGCGATCGAGGCGTCGGTGATGACACCTGTGATGAGCAGCCGTTTTCCGGCCAGAAGTCCAGACACGTAATTCTCTCCTGAAGAAATTCCCGGGCTGATCAGTGACCCATTCCGAGGCCACCGTCGACAGGCAGCACGGCGCCCGAGATGTAAGCCGCGCTGTCACTGGCCAGGAAGGTCACCGCGGCGGCGACCTCGTCCACGCTCGCGAGGCGCCCGGCCGGGACTGACTTGATGATTTCTGCCTTGCGGGACTCCGGCAGCACGGCCGTCATCTCGGTCTCGATGAAGCCGGGCGCCACCACGTTCGCGGTGATGTTGCGGGTGCCCAGCTCGCGGGTGATGCTGCGGGCCATGCCGACCAGGCCGGCCTTACTGGCCGCGTAATTCACCTGTCCGGGGCCACCGTACAGGCCGACGACCGAGGAAATGAAGATCATCCGACCCCACTTGGCGCGCAGCATCTTGCCGCTGGCCCGCTTCGCGCAGCGGTACGCGCCGGTCAGGTTGGTGTCGATGACCCGCTCGAACTGCTCCTCGGACATCCGGAGCAGGAGCGTGTCGTCGGTGATGCCGGCGTTCGCCACGAGGACCTCGACCGGACCCAGCTCGTTCTCAACGAACGTGAAGGCGGCGTCGACGGCCGAGGAGTCGGTGATGTCGCACTGCACCCCGAACAGGCCGTCCGGCACGCCCGAGCCGCGGTGCGTCACGGCGACACGGTCACCCTGCTTGGCGAACGCCTGCGCGATGGCCAGGCCGATGCCGCGGTTTCCTCCGGTCACCAGAACGGTGCGAGCCACAACCCACTCCTTCGACGAGGTCATACCCAGGTAGGGGGTGCCGGGTGGCACCGCAGGGTCACGACAGCCTCTGCGCAGCGTCGTAACCTGCTGGGAATGGAGACTAACGGCCCCAGCAGTGGCGGTGGCGTGACGGGGCCGCTGACTTACCTAACGTTCAAACAGGAGATCCGCAGGCCACCGGCCCGGCGCCGGCGGTTCCGGAACGCGTTGCCGCTGCTCCTGCTGGGGCTCGGCGGCCTCGGACTGGTCGCCGGCAATTTTCTGACCCAGGTCCGTGGGCTGGACGGCCCGGCCGCCGCGCTGGTCGCGATCGGGTCGGTGCTGCCGGTGCTGGTCGCGTACCGGCGGCCGGTGCTGGCCTGGCGGCTGGCCTTCCTGATGCTGTTCGCCGGCACGATCGGCGCGCAGCCGGACGAGCCCTGGCCGTGGAACACCGTGCAGATCATCGGGGCGCTTGTCGTCCTCTTCCGGCTCGCCGCCACGAACGAGTCGCTGGTGACCATCTGGGCGGTCTCGCTCACCGTGGTGCCGGTCTTCATCTTCGCGCCGGATGCCAACGCGTGGGGCGCGGCGCTGCTGATCGCCGTGGTCGCCGCGCTCGGCGACATCATCTCCCGCCGGCGCAGCACCCGGGAGATGCTGGCCGAGCAGTCCGAGCTCAACGAGCTGGAACGGGCCAAACGAGCGGTACTCGAGGAACGCGCCCGGATCGCCCGGGAGATGCACGACGTGGTGGCCCACCACATGTCGATGATCGCGGTGCAGGCGGAGACCGCGCCGTACCGGATCGAGGGTCTTCCGGACGCGGCCCGCGAGGAGCTGACCACGATCGCGGCGGCGGCCCGGGAGGCGCTCACCGACATGCGGCGCCTGCTGGGCGTGCTGCGTGCGGAACAGGACCAGGCGCTCACCGCGCCACAGCCTGGGTACGCCCAGATCGCCGACCTGGTGACGACAGCGCAACGAGCCGGGCTGCCGGTGTCCGCCGAGATCCAGGATCTCGCTGATCTGCCCGAGACGGTGGGGCTCACGGCGTACCGCATCGTGCAGGAAGCGCTTGCGAACGCGGCGCGGCACGCGCCTGGCGGCCCGGTGCGGCTCGATGCTCGCGCTGACGCGGCCTCGCTGGAGTTGCGCGTGCACAACAGGATGACGGTGGCGGCCGCGGATACCGGTGTCGGTGACGGGCATGGCCTGGTCGGCATGCGGGAACGGGTCGCGCTGCTCGGCGGCGAGCTGGCCGCCGGCCCGGATGGAGAGGGCGGTTATCAGGTCATGGCGACAATCCCGTGCCAGCAGGAGCCGGCATGATCAAGGTTCTGATCGCTGACGACCAGGCGATGGTCCGGCAGGGGTTCGGCGCGCTGCTCGCCGCCCAGCCCGACCTGCTCGTCGTCGGCGACGCGGCGAACGGCGCCGACGCGGTCACCGAGGTTCGCCGGCTCTCCCCGGACGTCGTACTCATGGATGTCCGGATGCCGGTGATGGACGGCCTGGAGGCGACCCGGCGGCTGACGAGCGGAAACGCGGCCGCCGGCCCCCGGGTGTTGATTCTCACCACGTTCGATCTCGACGATTACGTCTACGAGGCGCTGCGCGCCGGCGCCAGCGGCTTCCTGCTCAAGGACGCGCCCGCCGCCGACCTGGTCAACGCGGTACGCGTGGTCGCCTCCGGCGAGGCGTTGCTGGCTCCGTCGGTGACCCGGAGGCTGATCGCCGAGTTCGCCGCCCGGCCGCACCCGAACCGGCCGCGGCCGGTCGTGCTCAACGCGCTGACGCCGCGCGAGACCGACGTGCTGCGGCTGATCGCCCGGGGCCGGTCCAACCAGGAGATCGCCACTGACCTGGTCGTCGCAGAGCAGACAGTGAAGACGCACATCGGCCGGATCCTCGGCAAGCTCGGCCTGCGCGACCGGGCCCAGGCCGTGGTGCTCGCGTACGAAACAGGCCTGGTCGCGGCCGGGGAATAACCGATCGAGTGACCCGATTTTCTTAGGTGCGACTTAAGGGGTACGCTCCCACACTGTTCCCAGGGCCCGAACGAGCTATGGAGGTGATCGCTGTGCGAGATAGCGATCCTCCTAGTCGTGGCCGGGACGCTCGTCAGCGTTTCTGACCGCTGACCAGATTTCTCCCACCTGCATCCACCGGTTCGCCGCCTTGATCGGCGAGCTGGCGAACGTCGCCTGCGCCGCGACGCCGGATGTGGGCTTGGCCGCGACCGTGACCTGCGCGTTTCAGTTTCGCTCAGTCGCCAGCGGAAGCAGGTTGATCATGAAGAACCTCGTTGCACCTCTCGGATTCACCCTGCTGTCGGTGTGGGTGGTAATGCTTTTCGTTCTCGCCCACAACTCTTAGGGCAGTCTCGACGTCCAGAGCAGGCTCAAGCCGGCGCCCAGCAGGCCGAGCAGCAGGCCGACTCCGGCGTACCACTGGGTCACCTCGCGCGGTTCGGTCCGGTGGCCGATCGAACTGCCCATGTCCTCGTACACCTGCTTGAGTTCGCTCACCGAGGCGGCCTCGTAGAAGTAGCCCTTGGTGCTTTCCGCCAGCTCCTGCAACGACAGCCGGTCCACCGGCACCCGCTGCACCGAACCGCGGATGTCCACCACACCGGTGTCGGTGCCGAACGCAATCGTCGACACCGGCACGTTCGCCTGCGAGGCAGCGGTCGCCGCGTCCTCGATCGACCGGCCCGAGGTGCGGTAACCGTCGGAGAGCAGCACGACCCGGGCCGGCGGGGCGCCGTCCGCACCGTCCGACGGCACCGAGCGGATCGCGTCCAGCGACGTGAACACGGCCTCACCGGTCGCGGTCGCCTCAGCAAGCGTCAGCCCGTCGATCGCGGAGATCACCGCTGACCGGTCCTTCGACGGCGGGACGAGCACGTTAGCCGCTTTCGCGAACGAGACCAGGCCCAGGTTGTAGGTGGCCGGCAACTCGTTCACGAACGCTTTCGCCGCCTCCTGCGCGGCCTCGATACGGCTCGGCGCCACGTCGTCGGCCTGCATCGAGAGCGACACGTCGATGGCGAGCATCACCGTGGCGCGTTCCAGAGGCTGCTCGGTGTCGACCGACGGGCGGGCCGTCGCCGCCGCCAGCGCGCCGAGCATCAGCAGGAACGCGGCCGCCGACACGTGCCGGCGCCAGCCCAGGCCTTTCGGCGCGAGGGTGCGTAGCAGGTCGACGTTGGTGAACCGCATCGCGTAATTGCGTTTGCGGAACTGCCGCCAGACGTAGAGGCCGGCCATGCCGATCACCGGCAGGATCGTCAGCAGCCACCACGGCTCCAGGAAACGGATCATCGTGTGGTCCCTCGGGTGCGGGCGTGGCGTTGAGCCGCCACGAAACGGACCATGTCGAGCAGCCAGTCGGTGTCGGTGCGCAGCCGCAGGTGGGCCGCGCCGCCGGCACGCAGCGCGCGGGCAATGCCGGCCCGCTGCTCACCGGCCGCCTCGGCGTAACGCTGCCGAAGTTTCGGATCGGCGGTCTGCACCTCGTGCAGCTCACCGGACTCGGGGTCGGCCAGGGTCAGCACCCCGACGTCCGGCAGCTCCAACTCTCGCGGATCGACCACCTCGATCGCCAGCACGTCGTGCCGGACGCCGAGCTTGCGCATCGGCCGAGCCCAGGACTCCACCGGCGCCAGGAAATCGGAGATCACCACGGCCACGCCACGACGGCGCGGCGGCCGGTTCAGCATCTCGATCAGCTCGCCCAGGTCGGCACGCCCGGGCTGGATGCGGGTGCGCGCGATCGCCCGCAGCAGGCCCTGCGCCTCCTTGCGGCCGGGACGCGCCGGCATCCGGACCGTCGGCGAGCTGGGCGGCTGGCTCGGCGCCGTCGCCGCCTTACGGCGCCACCAGCTCTCGCTTTTCTGCGGTACGCCCGAACCGGTGCCGACGACCGCGCCGATCCGGTTGCCGCCCCGTGCGGTGAGGTGGGTGATCGCGGTGGCCGCGGCGATCACCAGATCACTCTTGAGCCAGCGTGCCGTGCCGAAGTCAAGGCTGGCCGAGAGGTCGATCGCCATCCAGGTCTCGAGTTCCCGGTCGGCGACCGTGCGGCGCACGTGCGGCAGCGTGGTGCGTGCCGTGACCGGCCAGTCCATCCGGCGCACGTCGTCGCCCGGGCGGTACTCCCGGGACTCGCCGGCCTCGGTGCCTGGTCCGGGCAGCAGGCCGACGTAATCACCTTGGAGCAGCCCGTCGAGTTTGCGGGTGACCAGCAGCTGGAGGCGGCCGAGGACTGCCTCGGCCCGCGCCGACTCGTCCGGCGCGACGGGCGTCTGGCCCGGGGCGGTCACTGCTGGCCGTGCCAGCCCTGCGGGCCGCCGGCCTGGTGGCCGCCGGGGCTCTGATCGCCGGGGTTCGGGCCGGGCTGCGCTCCGCCGGGCTGCGGTGCCGCGCCGGGCTGGCCTCCACCGAACTGTGCTCCGCCGGCCTGGCCTCCGCCGGGCTGGCCTCCGCCGGGCTGGCCTCCGCCGGGCTGGCCTCCGCCGGGCTGGCCTCCGCCGGGCTGGCCTCCGCCGGGCTGGGCCTGGGGGTAGGGCTGCTGGTGGCGGGGGTCGAAGACGGCCGCCGGGACGCCGCTTGTCGGCTGGATCTGCGGGGCGCCGTGCCCGTTGAAGCCGCCGGCCGGACCACCGGGGAAGCCACCGTTGAGGTTGCCGCCGTGGTTGCCGTTCGGACCGCCGTTGGGACCGCCGTTCGGGCTGGCGCCCTGGCGGGACGCGACCGACGGCATCGGGACGGTCTGCATGATCCGGGCGACGATGTGGTCGGCCGGGATGTCGTCGGCGAGCGCGTCGTAGCTGAGCACCAGGCGGTGCCGCAGAATGTCCGGCGCGATGTCCTGGAGGTCCTGCGGCAGCGCGTAGTCACGGCCGCGCAGCAGCGCCAGGGCCCGGGTGGCGCGGACGATGCCGAGCGAGGCACGGGGGCTCGCGCCGTACTGAATCAGCTGGGCCACGTCGGGCATGCCGTGCTGGGCCGGCGCGCGGGTCGCCAGGACCAGCCGGACCGTGTAGTCGACAAGGGCGTTGTGCACGAAGACCTGGTCGGCGCGGCGCTGCAGGGCGAGCAGGTCCTCGGAGGTGAAGACCTGTTTGGGCTCCGGCGCGCTCACGCCCATCCGGTAGACGATCTCCCGTTCCTCGGTGTCCGTCGGGTAACCCACGATGATCTTCATGAGGAAGCGGTCACGCTGTGCCTCGGGCAGCGGGTAGACGCCCTCCTGCTCGATCGGGTTCTGCGTGGCCATCACCAGGAACGGGTCGGGGACCGCGTGGCTCTTGCCGCCGATCGACACCTGGTGCTCGGCCATCACCTCGAGCAGCGCCGACTGCACCTTGGCCGGGGCCCGGTTGATCTCGTCGGCGAGCAGGAAGTTCACAAAGACGGGGCCGAGCTCCACGTCGAACTGCTCGCTCGACTGCCGGTAGATCCGGGTGCCGACGATGTCGGCCGGGACCAGGTCAGGGGTGAACTGCACCCGGGAGAACGAACCGCCGACCACCTTGGCCAGCGTCTCCACGGCCAGCGTCTTGGCCACGCCGGGAACGCCCTCGATCAGGCAGTGACCGCGGGCCAGCAGCGCCACGAACATCCGCTCGACCATCCGGTCCTGTCCGACGATGACCCGTTTCACCTCGAACATGGCCCGCTCAAGCTGCGAAGCGTCCTGGGCAGGCGTGACCGGCGCCAGGGCGCCGGGACTGGTCTCGGTCTCGGGCATGCTCGGCTGGGACACCGGTCCTCCACAACGGTCGTGATACGCCGACATGGATGCCGACGTTCAAGACTTACACGACAGACAACACCACACGGCTGGGAGGTTCCTAAGAAGTCTTCCGGCCGTGCTCGCCCATTCTGGTCATCAGGGCTGTCACCTCCCCGTCATCATCGCCGCTGCCAGCCACGACCGCAGCCCTGAGCGCAAGAGGCCGGACGTGTTGATCTTTCTGCGCGATCCGCCGGATCGGGCACGGTCACCGGGTGGATCCACGCGGATTTGGAGCGTGTAGCATTTCTCTTGTCGCCGGGCGGCTTCCCCCGTGGCCGCCCGGCGCTAATACTCCCTTCCGAAAGGTTCTCTCGGAATGGTTGAGGAACTCGTCCCGCAGTGCTCCGCCAAAGGTTGCCGTGTCGCAGCGGTCTGGCAGCTGCATTGGAACAATCCGAAATTGCACACTCCGGACCGCCGCAAAGTCTGGCTGGCCTGCGCGGATCACCGCGAGACGCTCGGCGCCTTCCTCGAAGCGCGACGCTTCCTGCGAGAGGTCACGCCCTTCACGGCGGCAGGAGATGCGGTCATCTCATAGGCTTCATATGTGAGCGAGCCGCCCAGCACCACAGTCGATGCCCTCGAACCGTGGCCCGACACGGTTCAGTGGCGCCCCGTCTCCCCCAAACTGATCGTCGTGGAGCTGATCGGCCTGGCCGTCTGGCTCGCCGTGCTCGTCGCCGGCCTCGGCATCGCCTGGTTCTTCGGCCGCCACTCCGGCTGGCTCATCGGGATCGGCGTGGTCCTGCTGCTCGGCGCCTGGCGTGCTGTCGTCCACGTGCGTGCCGTGCGCGCCTGGGGATATGCCGAACGCGACAACGACCTCCTGGTCCGGCACGGCCTGCTGCTGCGCCATCTCTCCATCGTTCCGTACGCACGGATGCAGTACGTCGACGTCACCGCGGGACCGCTGGAGCGGGCGTTCGGGCTGGCCACCGTGCAGCTGCACACCGCGGCGGCGGC
This sequence comes from Actinoplanes sp. CA-015351, assembly GCF_050955685.1. NCBI lineage: Bacteria > Bacillati > Actinomycetota > Actinomycetes > Micromonosporales > Micromonosporaceae > Actinoplanes > Actinoplanes sp. CA-015351. The sequence goes on along the minus strand of NZ_CP192102.1, from coordinate 1,890,122 downwards.
CAGTGACGCCCGGGTGCCGGGTCTGCCACCCGAGGAGGCGTCCCGGCTGCGTGACCGGTTGACCGCCCTCGGCGAGGACCGGGCCGAGGGCCTGTGACCAGCGCCGGCCTGCCCCCATCGGTCCCCCCGCCGGACTCCCAGCCCCGGCCGGCTCATCAGCCGCTGCCGGCCGCGCCCGGGCCTCATCCGGAGCATTTCCCGGGTGCGCCCGGCTGGCACGCCACCGCGCCGCCTCCCGGCTATCCGCCCGGCTATCCGCCGCCTGGTTATCCGGTCGCGGGTGGGCCGCCGCCGGGGTGGCAGGCCGACCCCGCTGCCGGGCTGGAGACGCGGCAGCGGTTGCATCCGCTCAGCCCGTTGCTGAGCGGCGCCAAGAGCATCGTGGTGATCGTCGCGGCGCTGTCCTGGCAGACGCTGTCCCAGCTCGGGACCACGCACTTCGCCATGCTCGTGGCCATCCTCGCCGTCGGTGTGGTGATCTTCTCGGTGATCGGCTGGTACAACACCGGGTACCAGGTGATCGGCCGGGAACTGCGGATCGCCGAAGGGCTGATCTGGCGGCGCAACCGGGCCATCCCGCTCGACCGGCTTCAGTCCGTCGAGCTGCGCCGGCCTCTGCTCGCCCAGCTCACCGGGCTCGCCGAACTCCGCCTCGAAGTCGTCGGCGGCGGCAAGACCGAGGCGCCACTGGCGTACCTCACGGTCCGGGAAGCGGGACTGCTCCGGGAACGGCTTCTCGCGCTCTCCGCGCGTACCCAAGCTGGTGGAAGCGCAGGTGTCGCAGAGCCGGCGGCCGGGGCCGCCGCGGTGACCTCCGCGCAGGCCCCCCTCTATCGCGTCCGCAACCGTGACCTGCTGATCAGCCAGTTGCTCACGCCGCAGGCGTTCTTCCTGCCGATCGGTGTCGCGTGGGTGGTGACGCAGTTCGTGATGGAGGGATCATGGACGTTCGTCGGCATCGCCAGCACCGTGACCGCGATGGCCGGTGTGCTGCTCCAGCCGATCCGGCGGGTGCTCGGCGACTGGGATTTCCAGCTTGGCCGTGATCGTGACCGGCGACTCGTGCTGCACTACGGGCTGGTCGAGACGCGCAACCAGGTGGTGCCGCTGTTCCGGGTGCAGACCGTGCGGGTCATCTGGCCGTTCCTGTGGCGCAAGGCGCGGTGGCTCAATCTGCGGCTGGACATCGCCGGGTACAGCGGGCCGGAACCCGGTGACGACAAGAACTCGGATCGGCTGATGCCGGTCGGCGACATCGCCACCGCTCGTTCGCTGGTCGCGGCCGTTCTTCCCGGCGTCGACCTGGGTACGCTCGCCACCTCGCCGCCGCCGGCACGTGCGCGCTGGCTGCACCCGATCGGCCTGCGGTTCTACGGCGCCGGCCTGACGCCGGACGTGTTCGTCACGCGGCAGGGGCGGGTCACGCGGGAGTTGAGCCTGGTTCCGTACGCACGGTTGCAGAGCGTGCGGGTCGTTCAAGGGCCGTTGCAGCGCAGGTTGGGGCTGGCGACCGTTTACGCCGATACCGCCGGTGGGCGGTCCGGGGTGGCTCGGGATCGAGATCTTGCCGAGGCTTGGGCGCTTGCCGAGCAGCTGGCGGTTCGGGCTCGGGCGGCGCGGGCTCATGTTCCCTCGGCCTGAGGGTCCTAAGGTGTATGGATGGAGTTTCCGGAGTTCGCACCGGGGATGAACGCCCGAGTCGAATTGACCGTCACCGACGCCGACACCGCGCAGTCCATCGGCTCCGGTGACGTGCCGGTGCTGGGCACGCCCCGGCTGCTCGCCCTCGCCGAAGCAGCCACCGTCGCCGCCACCGCACGGCAGATCCCCGGCGGTGTCACCACGGTCGGCAGCCGGGCCGAGATCGAACATCGCGCGCCCACCCCGGTGGGGCGTACCGTTGCTGCCACGGCGACGCTGACCAAGGTGGACGGGCGGACGCTGGTCTTCGATGTGACGGTTCAGGACCGGGGCGCGATCGTGGCCGAGGTGCGGGTGGAGCGGATCTTGGTGGACCGGCAGAGCTTCATTTCTAGATCAGAGCGCCCCATCGGGTAATCAGCTCGGGGCCGGTCGGCATCGCGGTGGCGCCACCGGGGCGCTCACAGACCAGGCCGGCCACGGCCAGCGCGAAGCGGACGTGGCGTTGCCAGTCGTTCAGGTTTTCCGGCCGGCCCTCGTCCAGCAGGCGGCGGATCAGCGCCCCCATCACCGAGTCGCCCGCGCCGGTCGCGTCCACGGCCGCCACAGTCGGGGCGGGCAGCATCACGCCGCCGTCGCCTGCCGCCGTGTACGCGCCCTTTGATCCGCAGGTGACCACCACAGCCTTGGCTCCCAGCGCTCGGATCCGCTCGGCCGCGGTTGCCGGGTCCGGTTCGTCGTAGAGGATCGTTGCGTCGGCCAGGCTGAGTTTTACCAGGTCGGCGGTGGCGAAGAACTCCTCGACCAGCGCTCGGAGCTCGGTGATCGCGGCGGGGCCGGGCAGCAGGGTCGGCCGGACGTTGGGGTCGAACACCTTCAGGGGTCCGGCTGTCTGCCACGCTTTTCTGGCCGCGGATCGGAACGGTTCCCGGAGCAGGCAGATCGAGCCGGTGTAGAGCAGGCTCGCGTTCGCCACGGTTTGCTGGTCCAGGTCGTCGGGGCCCAGGAGGGCGTAGCTGGGTGGTTCGCCGTAGAACGTGAAGGTGGGTTCGGCGCCTTCGAAGGTGGTGACCGCGAGGGTGGTGGGGGCGGTTACACGGCGGACTCCGCGGTCATTGACTCCGGCATTTCGGATAAATGCTGATATGCGGTCGCCGAGGACGTCGGTGCTCAGCGAGCCGGCATAGGTGACCTCGCCGCCCAGCCGGGCCACCCCGACCGCGACGTTGAGTGGCGCGCCACCGATCGCCTGCTTGTAGATCTGCTCACCGCCGGCATCAGCCTCCAGCAGGTCGATCAGCGCCTCACCCATGACCATCGCGTAACCCATAGCCGCCCCCTCTGCCGTCCCGCGCCAGCCTCTCACCCCGGACGGCGTCCAGTCACGGCGTCCCCGGCGCTCCGAAAACCCCGCCGCAACAAGCAGCCGGCTAACGGCGCGAGGCCGCGGCTTGCGCTTGAGGTCGCGTTTCCGGCGCCTGCACGACCACAAGCCCAAGCCGAGAGCGGGGCGGCTGGCGCTCACGGCTGCCAGCTGAACACCACGGCGGCCCTGACGTACAGCCAGCGCAGGGCGGCCGTCACCCACGGCTGCCAGCTGAACACCACGGCGGCCCTGACGTACAGCCAGCGCAGGGCGGCCGTCACCCACGGCTGCCAGCTGAACACCACGGCGACCCTGACGTACAGCCAGCGCAGGGCGGCCGTCACCCACGGCTGCCAGCTGCACACCACGGCGACCCTGACGTACAGCCAGCGCAGAGCGGCCGTCACCCACGGCTGCCAGCTGCACACCACGGCGACCCTGACGTACAGCCAGCGCAGAGCGGCCGTCACCCACGGCTGCCAGCTGCACACCACGGCGACCCTGACGTACAGCCAGCGCAGAGCGGCCGTCACCCACGGCTGCCAGCTGCACACCACGGCGACCCTGACGTACAGCCAGCGCAGGGTGGCTGTCACCCACGGCTGCCAGCTGCACGCTACGGCGGCCCTGACGTACAGCCGGCGCGGGGTGGCTGTCGCCCATGGCTGCTGGCTGAACACCACGGCGGCCCTGGCGTGCAGCTGGACTGGCGGCTTGCGGGGCGTGCAGCTGGACTGGCGGCTTGCGGCGGCGTGCAGCTGGGGTGGTGGCTGGGGCCTGTGGGGGGCGGTTGGGGGGCTTTGGGGGGTGACGGTGCTAGTTATATAGGTGATTTTGCGACACTTTGGGGATGAATTTGCGACTTGTGGTTTTGGTGGTTCCGCTTGTGCTGGGGGCTTGTGCCAGCGCGATGGCTACTCCGGCCTCGCCTGAGGTGTCCGGGTCGGCGGTTTCGGCTGTGCCGGACGGTGCGCCCGGGCTGGAGCCCGGGCCGGTCAGCTCGGGGACATTTCGGCAGTGGCGGGAAGGGGCTACGGCTGTCACCTATGACGCTGTCGCTGTGCCGGTCGGGGCCACCGCCGAGGTCAGTGTCAGTGCGAAAAAGGGCGGAGTGGTCGTCAAGGCCACGGTGAGCGGGCTGGTTCCGGGGCGGAAGTACGGGGCTCATCTGCACAACAACCCGTGTACGGCTGACCCCGCCGAGGCTGGGCCGCACTATCAGCATCGGGTTGATCCGGCTGCTGGGCCGGGGAAGCCTTCGGTTGACCCGGCCTACGCGAATCCGGCCAATGAGGTGTGGCTGGACCTCACCACGGACAGCGAAGGGGCCGCCGTGGCTACCAGTGTGCAGCAGTGGCGGTTCGACGCTGCGAGGCCGCCGTGGTCGTTTGTTCTGCACGCTGAAGGAACGCACACCGGGCACGGTGAGGCCGGGACCGCTGGGGCGAGGCTGGCCTGTCTCACGCGGGATCCGGTTCCGGCTTATGTGAACCAGCCGGGCCGCGGATAAGGCGGATAAGGCAGCGAAACAACGGCGTGGGTGCGATGCCTTTGCTTGCGGTGGCCGTGGTGGCCTTCACGAAACAGCGAGAGCCGTCCGTGCGTATGAGCAAAAGCAGGAGCGGAAGTGACCGCGCCTGCCGGGCGCACCGCTGGGGTTGTACCGTCGAGCCAGCGAGAACGGAGGCATCCTCAGATGGCCGAGCAAGCCAAGACGGAGTCGCACGATCCGGATTTCCCGGAGGCGTTTCTGCAGTTCATGCGCAGTGGCTGGCGGGAGGATCCGCTCGCGGTGACGCCGCTGCCGGAGGTTCCCAACTACGCCAAGCGGCGGGCGGCGCTCTCCGAGGCGTTCCCGGGTGAGACGCTGATCATTCCGAGTGGCAACGAGAAGGTGCGGGCGAACGACACCGACTACCCGTTCCGTCCCGGCAGTGACTTCTTCTATCTGACCGGCGACCGCGATCCGGACAGCGTGCTGGTGCTGCTGCCGACCGGTTCGGGGCACGACGCGGTGCTGTTCACGCGGGAGCGCAACTCCAAGGAGACCGATCGGTTCTTCCGGGACCGCAACGGTGAGCTCTGGGTCGGCCGCACGCACACCCTCGCCGAGAAGTCGGCTGAGCTGGGTGTGGACACGGCGTCGCTGGGGCAGCTCGGCACGGTGCTGGCCGGTTCGGCGCCGGGGCGCACCCGGGTGCTGCGCGGCCTCGATGCGAACGTGGACCGTGCCGTGCTCGCCTACGAGCCGAACCGGGAAAAGCCGCGCGACCGCGAGCTGGCGTGGGTGATCTCCGAGCTGAAGCTGGTCAAGGACGAGTGGGAGATCGGGCAGCTGCAGGCCGCGATCGACGCGACAGTGCGCGGCTTCGAGGATGTGGCGCGGGTGCTCCCGGCCGACCGCTCGGTGAAGGAGCGGCTGCTGGAGGGCGTGTTCGGGCTGCGGGCACGGCACGAGGGCAACGACGTTGGTTACAGCTCCATCGTCGGTTCCGGGCCGCACGCCACGATCCTTCATTGGGTACGCAACACCGGCGTCACCACTCCCGGCGAACTGCTGCTGATGGACATGGGTGTCGAGGGCAACAACCTCTACACCGCTGACGTGACCCGCACGGTGCCGGTGAACGGGACGTTCACGCCGTTGCAACGCCAGGTCTACGACATCGTGCACGCGTCGCAGCAGGCCGGTATGGACGCGATCCGGCCCGGTGTGAAGTTCAAGGACATCCACCAGACCTGCATGCGGGTGCTGGCCGAGGGTCTGAACGATCTCGGGCTGCTGCCGGTCAGCGTGGACGAGGCGATGAGCGAGAACAGCACTGTCTATCGCCGGTGGACGCTGCACGGCTTCGGCCACATGCTCGGCATCGACGTGCACGACTGCTCGAACGCTCGCAAGGAGTCGTACCGCGACGGCGAGCTCAAGGAAGGCTACGTGCTGACCGTCGAGCCGGGTCTCTACTTCCAGGCCGAGGACGACCTGGTCCCGGCCGAACTGCAGGGTGTCGGCGTCCGGATCGAGGACGACGTCCTGGTCACCAGCGACGGCTGCCGCAACCTGTCGGCCGGCCTGCCGCGCTCGTCCGATGAGGTCGAGCAGTGGCTGGCGTCGCAGCGCGAGGCGGGTCCCCGGCTCCCGCTGTGACCTTTGTGACCTGTTGCTCGGCGCTCGCGCTGGGCAGAGTGGTGGGATGACCACGCCCGAGCCCGCCGTCAGGCTTCGTGCCTACGGCGGGCTCCGCATGTGGCGTGACGGCGTCGAGGTCGACATCGGACCGCCCCGGCAGCGGGTACTGCTGGCCGCGCTGCTCGCCGCGCGCGGTGGTGTCGTCGGCATCACCGAGCTGGTCGAGCTGATCTGGGGCGCCGAGCCGTCGCAGAGCGCGGTCAATCAACTGCACCGGCTGGTCGGGCAGGTACGCCGACTGTTCGAGCCGAACCTGCCCAGCCGGACGACAGGCCACTGGGTGAATCCGGCCGGCGAGGGATATCGGCTCACGATAAGTCAAGATATTTCGGACATATCAGGGCCGCTATCTCTGGACACCGTGCAGGAGCCGCCGTTCGCCGGGCTGGACCCGGAAGTGCTGGAGCACCCACTGTTCGTGGCGCTCGCCCAGGAACGCATCCAGATCGCCGTGGACGCCGCCGATGATCCCGGCGCGTTGAGCGGCGTCCAGCGGATCGCGGCGTCCGCGCCGTTGCACGAGCCGCTGCAGGCCCGGCTGATCCGGCTGCTGGTGCTCTCCGGGCGCCGCGCCGAGGCCCTGGCGCTCTTCGACGAGGTGCGGCACCGGCTCGCCGATGAACTAGGTGCCGATCCAGGTGTCGAGCTGCGCGCCGCACACCACCTGGCGTTGAAGGAGGACCGGCCCGTTCAGCTACCCCGCCGGGTCGCCGGGTTCGTGCCCCGCCACGACCTCACCTCGGCCCTGGACGCGCAGGCCAACGGCGCTGCGATCGTAGTACTCAGCGGCATGGGTGGCGTCGGCAAGACGGCAGTCGCCGTGGACTGGGCGCACCGGCTCGCCCCGCGCTTCCCGGACGGTCAGCTCTATCTCAACCTGCGCGGCTTCGACCCGAGCGGCCGCCTCGTCGACCCGGTCGACGCGCTGAACACCCTGCTCGAATCGGTCGGCGTCTCGCTGGCCTCGCTCGGCGGCACCGGCCTCGACGCGCGGGCCGCCCGGTTCCGGTCCGCCCTCGCCGACCGCAAGATGATCGTGCTGCTGGACAACGCCCGCGACTCCGAGCAGGTCCGGCCGCTGCTGCCCGGCGTACCGGGCTGCCTCGTCGTCGTGACCAGCCGCAACCGGCTGACCGGCCTGGTCGCCCGGGAAGGCGCCCGGCCCGTGCACGTGAACCGGCTCGGCGACAAGGCCGCGAGCGAGCTGCTGGCCAAGCGGATCGGCTCGGCCCGGCTCGCCGCCGAGCCGGCGGCGAGCCAGGACCTCGTGCGGTTCTGCGCGGGACTTCCGCTCGCGCTCGCGATCGCGGCAGCCCATGCAGCGGTACGCCCGGAGCTGCGGCTCAGCGAGTTCGTCGAAGAACTGGAACTGGACGCCCTCTCCACGGGCGAGTCCGGCGACGACGTGCGATCCGCGTTCTCCTGGTCATACGAAGCGCTCAGCCCGGCGGCGGCCCGGCTGTTCCGGCTGCTCGCCGTGCACCCCGGGCCGGAGATCTCGATCGCGTCGGCGGCAAGCATCGCCGGGGCCGGTCCGAAAGCACGGTCGCTGCTCGCCGAGTTGAGCGCGGCGAACATGCTGACCGAAGCGGACGGGCGGCGGTACACGATGCACGACCTGCTGCACGCGTACGCCGACGAGCTGCTGGAAAGCTCCGGCGAACGGCTGGAGGCGGAGAAACGCCTCGTCGAGCACTATGTGCGAAGCATCCGGCACTCGTACCTGATGTTCGGGCGGCCGCAGGTCACCTACCTCGGGCCGCCGTCGGCCGGGATGACGATCGAGCGGCCGGCCGACTTCGCCGCCGCCCTGGAGTGGTACCTGCGGGAGAAGGTCACCCTGCGCGCCGTCATCGACCTGGCGCTGCTCCGGCGCTGGCATCGCGAGGCCATCGAGATGGTGCTCGACCTGCGGGCCGCCCGGGGCGCCGTGGTGGAACCGCCGGCTGACTCGGCCGAGCAGTCCGAGCGGGCGTTGAAAGCCGCGCAGTCGCTCGGCGAACCGGTCCTGGAAGCCGGGATGCTGCGGGAGAGCTCGATCGGGCTGCACTCGACCGACCCGCGTCGGTTCCGGTCCCGGCTGGAACGGGCCCTGGAACTCTACGAAAGCATCGACGACCTGGCCGGGCAGGCCATGGTGTGGCGCAACATGGCCTGGTCGACAACGGCCGAGCCCTCGGAACGCCTGATGTACGCGAAACGGGCGGTCGACACGGCCGAGCTCTGCGGCGAGCCGAGCGTGCTGGTCTTCGCCCTCGCCGCGCTCGGCTCCGAACTGCAGGACCAGGGTGACCTCGCCAGCGCCGCCGATGCCGCGCTGGAGGCCCACGAGCTCGCCGTCCAGGCCGACGTCCTGGACATGTCAGCGCAGACCGCTGTGAAACTCGCCGAGATCAAACTCGCCCTCGGCGATCATCCCGCAGCCGTTCGGTACGCCTCGACCGCCCTGGACCTGGCCCCGCCGGCCGAGGTCTTCACGCCGTTCCAGGCCAGCGCGATCCTCGCCGAGGCCACGCTCGCCCTCGGTGACACGGCCCGGGCGTCCGCGGTCGTGTCCGGGTTCCGGCAGGCGGCCGCCCAGCACTCGCACATCTACCGGGTGGTCTGGGGCGACGACGAGGTCGACGCGGTGATCTCCCGGGTGGAGGCTTGTGCATCAGCGATGCACTGAATGTGCACTGACTCGGAGTTTTCTCATCCTCGACCGGCTGTCCGAGGACGAGGAGAACCCCGATGAGCTACCTATCAGCTGTTCAGGAGCTTCGCTTCACGGGCGGCCCGACCGGTGAGGTGCGGATCCGGATCTACCGGCCGGCCGGTGCGTCCGGCTCGCTGCCGGTGGTGCTCTACACGCACGGCGCGGGCTGGGTCTTCGGCGACTCCGGCGTGCATGACGGGCTGGTCCGGGAGCTGACGGCCCGCTCCGGCGCCGCGATCGTCTTCGTCGAGTACGACCACGCCCCCGACGTGCGGTACCCGATCGCGCTCGAACAGGTCTACGCCGCGCTGGACTGGATCGTCGTGCACGGTTGCCTGCACGACCTGGACGCCACCCGGATCGCGGTGGCCGGTGACTCGGTCGGCGGCAACATGACGGCGGCGCTGTCCGTCCTGGCGAAGCAGCGCGGCGGGCCGGAGATCCAGGCGCAGCTGCTGTACTACCCGGTCACCGACGCGTCGTTCGACACCGACTCGCAGCACAGCCATTGGCTGCGCGCCGACTCACCCCGGGACGAACCGGCTCGGGCCGGCACCGGCGTGCTGAGCGGGCTGCCGCCGGCGCTGGTCATCGTCCCGGAGGCGGACGTGCTGCGGGCCGAGGGTGAGGCGTACGCGGCCACCCTGCGATCGACAGGCGTGCCGGTCACGGCGGTCCGTTACCAGGGGATCATTCACGACTTCGCGCTTCGCGCCACGAGCGCGGTGACCGCGGCGACGGCTCAGGCCGGCGAGTTCCTCCGCGCCGCCCTGAGCCCCGAGCTTCAGACCTTGTAGTCGTCAACTATCCAGCACTCGGCACCCGCGGCCGTGTCCGTCACGTTGATCGTCACCTTTGTCGGATGTCCATCGTCAAGAGAGAACTCGGTCGCCACCTCGGCGCCGTCCTCGCTCGCCGTCTGCGCCATCTCGACCAGCTCGGCGAGGGTCGGTACCTCGATCTCCTCGCCCTCCTCGCCGGTCACCGGGCCGAGATCGACCTCGGCCGAGGGCGCCGGCGAAGCCACCGGAGCGTCCACCCGCTCGGCCGCCGAGATGACGCCGCCGGTCACCGTGGCCTGATAGGTGCCGAGAGGCGCGTTCGCATCACAGCCACGGATCAGCTTGTAGGTGTAGGCAGTGGGTTCGGTCCACGCCGGAGCAGCCCCAGCGGGCGCCGCCGACGCGGACTGCGCGGGATCCGTGAACTCCGGCTTCTTCTCGTCCGACGTGCAACCGCCGACGAGAGACAACAGGACCAACGCGCACAGGGCACGCTCGAGCCGCACCAGGACCTCCGATTCGCGGGCCACGCCGACTGTCGGCAGGCCACCGCGCCGAAATCTAGCTCATCATTCTGTCCAGCCGGTGCTGCGGATACCCGGCAGGTCGCGGATCGCCACCCGATCCTCGGTGGACAGCACCGTGAGCATCCGCTCCGCCTCGGCGAGGGTCGCGTGTTTGCCGGTCGATGCCGCCGCCTCGGCGTCCGGGGTCTCCAGCCAGAGGCGGCCGTCCTCCCAGCGCATCTGCACGATGCCGCCAGACCGGCCCACTGCGGAAAGCCACGATTCGGTACGCGTGGGCAAGCGCCGCAGCACGTCGAGCGTCTCCGGCAGAGTCATCCCGATGGGGTCCTGCTGAGTTCCGTTCGGCAGGCTCTCGTAGGAGACGTCGAGCGTGGCCGGCCCGTCGGGTTCGGGGTTGCCCGGGTACGCGGCCATCCGCCCGTGCCGCCACCGCGCCCAGCGCAGCCGGACGCCGATCCGTTCGTTCGGCGAGCCGTTCCAGTAGACGTCCAGCCCAGCAGCCCGCAACGCGGCCGCCACCTCCTCGCCGATCTCCGCGGTCGGCGGGGCGCCGAACAGCCCGAATGCGATCCGCAGGTCACCGGAATCGACAGCGTTCTCCGCGTCCTGCTGGTGGTAGAAGGCGTAGCCGCGGCCCGTGCCCTCTCCCCCGATCTCGGCAACCCCACAGTTCTGGCAGCAGGCGAAGTCCTCGCGCGCGACGATCCCGGCCAGGTCCAGCGCCCGGAACGCGTCGGTCAGCCGGTCGCTGTCGGTCCGCTCCGGCCACCCTTCCTGGATGTCCCGGTGCTCGGCGAGCCGCACCCCGGCGAGCCGCGCTGCCTGCGCGCGGATCGTCTCCGGGTCGCCCTCGCCGGCCAGGTGGTCGACGCAGTCGCCGACGAGCGTGTCGTAGTCGTAGCAGCCTCTGGCCACGGCGACACGAAGAAATTCGCCGGCGGTTTCCTCCGATGACATGCCGATCAGGATGCGTCACTGACGAAGACCGCCACGGAACGGGGTGGGACGCTCAGCAGATCGGCGGTGGCTGATGCCGTACGCAGGATCGGGTCCGCCGACTCGACCAGCTCGGGATGCAGCCGCAGGACCGGCAGATCCGGCACCCGCTGCTCGGCGGCGTCCTCGGTGCCGTTGAAGACGACCACGATCGTTGCCCACGGCGAATCCAGCCCGGTGGCGTCGAGCGACATCACGATCACGCCGGGCGTCTCGGCCGACCCGCTCAGCGGGAAGGTGAGCCGGCGCTGCACCTCGTCGGCCGTCGGCAGCCCGAAGACCGGCGACGAGCGGCGGATCCGCAGCAGCTCCCGGTACCGCTCGGCGGCCAGATCGATCACGTCGGCCGGCGGGATCAGCTCCGGCGACGCCAGCAGCGGGCGCGCGAACGACCACTTGTCACCGTTGTCGGAGTACGGCGGCAAGCCAACCCCGAAACCGTTGCCGAGCGCCGGGTCCCAGCGGATCTGGTTGAACCAGTCACCCGAGTTGAACGAGTTGCGGTCCAGCGACTTCGACCGCAGACGTTCGCTGCCGAGGGCCACGAAACCGGCGCCCTGGCTCAGCACCACCAGCGACAGGGCGAGCACCTGCATCCGGGCCCGGTCCAGCGGGGCCATGCCGGCCGGCAGCTTGAAGGCCATCGCGTCGTACAGAATCTCGTTGTCGTGGGCGTCCACGTAGTTGATCGCCTCGCCCGGATCGTGGGCGTAACCGCTGGGTGAGCCGTTGTAGTCGATCTGCGCCCCGCTGAGCTCGACCCCGGTGTGGGTCGTGAGGCGATAGGTCGCCAGGGCGCCGGACAGCCCGACCTTGATCTGGTCGTGCAGCCAGAGCGGGGTGTGCCCGCCGAGCCCGGTCGCGAAGCCACGCACCCCGGGATCGTCGCCGAACGAGCCGCCGCCGCGGATCGCGTCCCGGAGCCGGTCGTTGAACGTCCCGATCCCGGTGCCGGCCATGTTGACCTGGGTGGCCTGAGCGAACCGCGCGTCGTACGCGACCTCGCCGAAGTTCCACCCCTCGCCGTACAGGCAGATCTCCCTGCCGTGCTCGCCGAGCCGGTCCAGAGCTATCCGCGCCTCCAGGATGTTGGCGCGCGGGTGATGGCCCATCAGGTCGAAGCGGAATCCGTCGATCTTGTAGTGCACCGCCCAGGTGAGCAGCGAGTCGATGACCAGCTTGCTCATCATCATGTGCTCGGTCGCGGTGTTCGGGCAGCAGGTGGACTCGGCGGTGCTGCCGTCGGCGAGCAGCCGGTGGTAGTAACCGGGCACCAGCCGGTCCAGGACGCTGAACCGGTCCAGGCCATCGCCCATCGTGTGGTTGTAGACCACGTCGAGGACCACGCGCAGCCCGGCCGTGTTGAGGGCGGCCACCGCCGAGCGCAGCTCCAGGATCCGTGCCGCACCGGACGGGTCGGTGGTGTAACTGCCCTCCGGCGTGGTCCAGTGCCACGGGTCGTAACCCCAGTTGTATCCGTCCTCGTCGGCGATCGCGGCGATGGCCTGCTGCTGCTCCGGCGAGTCCGGCGGGAACGACGCCAGGTCGCAGGCCGGCACCTTCTGGTCGGCGCGCCGGTCCGGGACGGTGGCGAAGTCGTTGATCGGCAGCAGGTGCAGGTGGGTGAGCCCGGCGTCGGCGAGCGACCGCAGGTGCCGCATCCCGTCCGAGGAGTCCCGGGCGAACGCCGCGAAGGTTCCGCGTTCGGCAGCGGGCACCGAGGCGTCGAAGATGGAGAAGTCGCGGACCGAGACCTCGCCGATCTGCATCCGGGCCTGCGCCACGGCCGGCGGCTTGTCCAGCCGGTCCCAGCCGGGCGGCTTCAGCGCCGGGTCGCCGAGATCGACGAGCTGACTGTGCGTGGAGTCGGCGGCGAGCGAGACCGAGTACGGATCGGTCACGCTTGTCGTGACGATCCGCTGGGCCGCCGGGTGCCAGATCTCGACCTGGTAGCGGTAGTAGCGGCCGAGCCACTTGCGCTTCGCCGCGATCGACCAGACGCCGGTGACCGGGTCCCGGTCCATCGGCAGGACGCGGGGCTCGTCATCGGGCTCGCGGAAGAGCTCCAGCTTCACCGAGATGGCGGTCGGCGCCCAGACCGACAACTGCGGGCGGTCCTCGTCGCCGAACGTCAGGCCCAGCTCGGCGTCGGCGGCGTCCGCGTACAGGTCGTCGAGGACGCCGGCCAGCTGGACCGAGGTCAGTGCGGTGACCTCGCCGTTCTCGTCGGTTCCGGTCACCAGAAGCCGGCCGCGGAGCAGGTCGCCCAGGGCAGCGTCGCCCATCTCGCGGATGGCGAAGGCACGGTACGCGCGCAGGTGCGGGAACCGGCGGCTCTGCGCCTGGAAGAGCCCGCCGGGGCGGGGCACCAGCGCCAGTTCCTGATCCGGCCCGGTCACGGAGAAAGCAACCCCGCGATCCGCGAACCAGTCCGGCAGGGCGATCGTTCCGCGGTCCACGAACACGGCGTAGGACCGCGCCGGGTCCAGCTCCGGGCCGAGCGTTCCGAGATCGGGACGGACCGGGGCGGCCACGCCGGCCACCATCCACAGCTCGCGGGCGATGGTGAGGTCCAGGCGCTGGTCGTCGGGCAGGTCCTTGACGTCGCCGCGGTGCACGACGAAACGCAGGCCGGCGGCGTCGGGGCGGACCGTGATCTCGAAAACCGCGCCGAAGGCATCGAAGCGGGCCGGTGCGATGGGCGTACCCCAAGGGGTCTTGTCCTTGACCGGGACGCCCTCCCAGCAGTGCAGGCCCCACCCGCTGTAGTCACCGTCAGGTCGCCGGTAGTGAATGACCACGTTTTCCGGTTGGTCAGCTGCCGGCGGTGGATCTTGGAGGCGCCGATCGTTGGCGGTAATCCAGATCTCTGACTTTTCCGAGATATCCACCCAGCGATCGACGTCTACGTCTTTCGCGCCAAAACGGTGGACGATCAAGAATCCGACTTCACCGGCGTTGTCCGCCAACTGAACCCAGGCGAACCGGCCATGAGCGTCCTCGCCGTCGAACGGCACGCCACCCGGATAGACCATCTCGTCGGCCACGTCGCCCCAGGCATGCAGCGACCAGCCGGAATAATCACCATCCGGCCGGTGATAGTGCACGATGAGCCATTTCGGACGGGTCCGGCTCTGCGGCGGGTCAATCGCGGTCGCAGTGATCTCGATCGTCGTCACCGGACCATGGTCGCAGAGGTCGGCTCAGCGTGTGGCGATGACCGTGGTGATCAGCGGACCGTCCGCGCCGGTGCGGATGAGATACCGGTACCGCTCGCCGGGGACCGCCCCACCCTCGTTGTCCAGGTACTCCCACTCGACCGACACCAGCGTGAGAGCCTTGGAGAGCTGCTGCACGGCGAGCAGCTGCGCGTGCGCCGCGACGATCCGATGCTCGCGGTACGCGGGCGCGGCCCCGAGAAACGACAGCGCCACAGCGGCGGGCGAGCTGAACGTGAAGCTGTACGAGTCGGAGACCACCAGTCCGGGCAGTGCGTGGCAATTGGCGATCGCCGCGACATCGCCGGTGGTCAGTGCCGCTCCGTAACGTCCGAAGAAGTCGGTGAGCTCGTCGGTGTGCACCGGTGCCGTCATGCGGCGCGTATGCCCATCTATCCAAAATCCCAAACGCGGCCGGGGCTGAGAGGATCGGCAGGTGGACCCCGCCTTGCGAGAGTTAGCAAGACGGACGTACGGTTTACAGAAGACGTGAACCGAGAGTTAGGCCTACCTAACCCGAAGGTCGCCCTTTCGGTGCGAAAGACTTGACTTCCAGTCGCTGGGTGTGAAGGAGAAGACGGTGGCCAGCCTCGACACCTTTGGTGCGAAGAGCGAGCTGCGCGTCGGAGACGCGAGCTACGAGATTTTCACGATCGACAAGGTGAAGGGGCACGATCGTCTGCCCTACTCCTTGAAGATCCTCCTGGAGAACCTGCTGCGCACTGAGGACGGCGCGAACATCACCGCCGACCACATCAACGCGCTCGGCAGCTGGGACCAGAACGCCGACCCGAGTGTCGAAATTCAGTTCACCCCGGCACGGGTGCTGATGCAGGACTTCACCGGCGTTCCCTGCGTGGTCGACCTGGCCACCATGCGTGAAGCGGTAAAGGACCTCGGTGGCGACCCCACCAAGGTCAACCCGCTCGCGCCGGCCGAGCTGGTCATCGACCACTCGGTCATCGCCGACCTGTTCGGCCGCGAGGACGCGTTCCAGCGCAACGTGGAGCTGGAGTACCAGCGCAACCGCGAGCGCTACCAGTTCCTGCGCTGGGGACAGACCGCGTTCAACGAGTTCAAGGTCGTCCCGCCGGGCACCGGCATCGTGCACCAGGTCAACATCGAGTTCCTGGCTCGCACGATCATGGAGCGCAACGGGCAGGCGTACCCGGACACCGTGGTCGGCACCGACTCGCACACCACGATGGTCAACGGCCTGGGTGTGCTGGGCTGGGGCGTCGGCGGCATCGAGGCCGAGGCCGCGATGCTCGGCCAGCCGGTCAGCATGCTGATCCCGCGGGTCGTCGGCTTCAAGCTGTTCGGCGAGGCGCCGGCCGGCACCACCGCCACCGACCTGGTCCTGACCATCACCGAGATGCTGCGCAAGCACGGTGTGGTCAGCAAGTTCGTCGAGTTCTACGGCCCCGGCGTGAGCGTCGTGCCGCTGGCGAACCGGGCCACCATCGGCAACATGTCGCCGGAGTACGGCTCGACCGTGGCGATCTTCCCGATCGACGAGCAGACCATCGACTACCTCAAGCTGACCGGGCGGTCCGCAGAGGAGATCGCGCTCGTCGAGGCGTACGCGAAGCGGCAGGGCCTGTGGCTCGACCCGAACGCGGAGCCGGACTACTCGGAGAAGCTCGAGCTGGACCTGTCGACGATCGTTCCGTCGCTGGCCGGCCCGAAGCGTCCACAGGACCGGGTGCTGCTCTCCTCCGCGAAGGAGTCGTTCCGGCAGGCGCTGCCGACCTACGCCGCGCCGCACGGTCACGCTGACGAGGCCAGCGAGGAGTCCTTCCCTGCCTCCGACGCCCCGGCCAACGGCGTCCAGGACGAGGCCGACAAGCCGCACGCCTTCAGCGCCGCGCTCGGTGCCACCGGCCGCACCTCGAAGCCCACCGTGGTCAAGGGTGACGACGGGGTGACGTACGAGCTCGACCACGGCGCCGTTGTCATCGCCGCCATCACCTCCTGCACGAACACCTCGAACCCGCAGGTCATGATCGGTGCGGCGCTGCTCGCGAAAAAGGCCGTCGAGCGTGGCCTGACCCGCAAGCCGTGGGTCAAGACCACCCTCGCGCCCGGTTCCAAGGTCGTCTCCGACTACTACGACCGGTCCGGCCTCACGCCGTACCTGGACAAGATCGGTTTCAACCTGGTCGGTTACGGCTGCACGACCTGCATCGGCAACTCGGGCCCGCTGCCCGAGGAGGTCTCGGCCGCGATCAACGAGGCCGACCTGACCGCGGTGTCCGTCCTCTCCGGCAACCGGAACTTCGAGGGCCGGATCAACCCGGACGTCAAGATGAACTACCTGGCGTCCCCGCCGCTCGTGGTGGCGTACGCCCTGGCGGGCTCGATGGACATCGACATCACCACCGAGCCGCTCGGCACGGGTTCGGACGGCAAGCCGGTCTATCTCAACGAGATCTGGCCGTCCGCCAAGGAGATCGACGACACCATCGCGCAGGCGATCGGCGCCGAGGGCTTCAGCCAGGCGTACCAGAACGTCTTCGCCGGCGACGAGCAGTGGCAGTCGCTGCCCACCCCGACCGGCAACACCTTCGCGTGGGACAGCGAGTCCACCTACGTGCGGAAGCCCCCGTACTTCGAGGGCATGTCGGCCGACCCGTCGCCGGTGAACGACATCGCCGGCGCTCGCGTGCTGGCGAAGCTCGGCGACTCGGTCACCACCGACCACATCTCGCCGGCCAGCTCGATCAAGGCGGACTCCCCGGCCGGCAAGTACCTCGCCGAGCACGGCGTTCCGCGCGCCGAGTTCAACAGCTACGGCTCGCGCCGCGGCAACCACGAGGTCATGATCCGTGGCACGTTCGCCAACATCCGGCTGCGCAACCAGCTGCTGAACGATGTCGAGGGCGGCTTCACGGTCAACCACCTGACCGGCGAGCAGACCACGATCTTCGACGCGTCGGTGGCGTACCAGGAAGCCGGCATCCCGCTGGTCATCCTGGCCGGCAAGGAGTACGGCTCCGGCTCGTCGCGTGACTGGGCGGCCAAGGGCACCATGCTCCTCGGCGTCCGCGCCGTCATCGCCGAGAGCTACGAGCGCATCCACCGCTCGAACCTGATCGGCATGGGCGTGCTCCCGCTGCAGTACCCGGCGGGCCAGAACGCCGAATCGCTCGGCCTCACCGGCACCGAGACCTTCTCGTTCACCGGCGTCACCGAGCTCAACAACGGCACCACCCCGCGTACCGTGAAGGTCACCACGGACACCGGCCTCGAATTCGACGCCGTCGTCCGGATCGACACCCCCGGCGAGGCGGACTACTACCGCAACGGCGGCATCCTGCAGTACGTCCTGCGCAAGATGCTCCGCAGCTGATTGATTTTGCCCGGCAAGCCCCGTCTCATTTCGAGGCGGGGCTTTCCGCTTTCTCCGCTTTCTCCGCTTCCTCCGCCGCCGCGGCCGCCTCGTGCTCCCGTCCCACCTTCTCCAGGAACACCGCATGCCGCCGCAGGTCAGCGGCGAGCTGCTGCTCGGCGCTCCGCCGATGATGCGACACACACTCAGCGCTCAGCTCCACCGCGTCGGCCCAGCGCCCCAGCTCATAGAGCCGATCAGCATGCTCGCTCAACGACTGCCCGAGCCGCTCGTCCGCGCCGGGATCCCGCCCGGCCAGCGTCCGCCACATCGCCAGCGCCCGCTCGCTGATCACCACGGCCTCGGCATGCTCCCCGGCCTCAGCGAGCCCGGCCGCGAGAGCCGACATCCCGCGCGCCAGAACCGGCTCCGGATAAGCCTCGACAATCCCGGTAGCCTCCCGCTCTGCGTCCAGCGCCTCCGCCAGCCGGCCCGCTTTCACCAGCCGGTTCGCAAGCGTCACCAACGCGGTAGCCAGCAACTGCCCCCACGCCGGATCAGCCCTGGCCAGCCCGGCGGCCTCAGCGGCGAGCGCGAGCGCGTCCTCCGAACGCCCGAGCACAGCGACATGACCCGACTGGTTGTCCAGCGCCCGCACCAGCACCGGCTCCGCCGCCCGCACCCCTTCGTCCACGAGTTCCCGCAGCATCCGGACAGCCTCACCCCCACGCTCAGCCGCCCGCGCCGCATCACCCACCCGAAAAGCACGCGCGGCATCATCGACCGCTTCCACCGCTCGGCGCGTACCCACGCCCCCGTCACCGGCCGCCTGCCGCAACCTCTGAATCCAGCCCACGCCAGAAATCTAAAAACACCGATCAACACCGTCAAATCCATGTCGCATCCAGTCAGTGGCCCAGACCGCGCGAGGGCGGGCGCGCGAGGGCGGGCGCGGGCGCGCGAGTGCGGGCGCGCGAGTGCGGGCGCGGCCTGCGCGGCGTGAGTGCGGGCGCGACGCGGGGCCGCAGGCAGGTCTGGCTGGCGCTCACGGTCGCCTTGAAACGTTGCAGCACGACCGTAAGCGCAAGCCGGCCATGTCGGACCTGCTGGACTGGGCGGCTGCACGGCTGGGCGACTGGGTGGCTGGCAGAGCGAGCCGTCGCTTATGTAGGTCATCGGGGCGGATGACCTACATGGGCTACGGCTCGCGCGGCATGGCGGGTCGCGGCATGGCGGGGAACACGCTGGGTGGGTGGGGCTGGGGTGCGGTGGGGTGAATAGGCTTCGGGAATGGATGACAAGACGGTGCTGAGCCGGATTCACGGTTTGGTCGACGAGGAGCACCAGCTCCGCCAGCAGCTGAGCCAGGGCACGATCTCCTCGGATGAGGAGCACGCCCGGCTGAAGGATCTCGAGGAATCGCTGGACCAGTGCTGGGACCTGCTGCGCCGCCGGCGTGCGGCCCGCACGGCCGGGAACGACCCGGACTCCGAGCAGGCGCACGCCGTCAGCGAGGTGGAGGGCTACATCCAGTGACGTGGCCCCGGTCGCGGCCGCCGTGGACGCGGCGGCCGCGGACCGGGAACCGGACGCCTGCCCGGCCCCGCCCCGAGCCGGAGACAACACCCCGGCCCCGCCCCGAGCCGGAGACAACACCCCGGCCCCGCCCCGAGCCGGAGACAACACCCCGCCGCCACGCCGGACCATGACGCGCGCGCCCCAGCCGCCCCGGACCGTGGCGCGTGTGTGAGAGGCAGCCCGGGCTGCGGAGAGCACGCCGGCGCGGTCAGCGGAGGCCTGCCTCGTAGTGGAGGCGTTCGATCAGGGCCTCCGGGTCGACCGGCAGGCCCCGGGAGCGGAACCACGCTGCCACGTTGTTGACGTCACGGGCGATGAACTCGGCGCCGCGCGGGTTGGCGATCACGTCGACGATCTGGGGCAGGTCGATGAGAACGAGTCGTCCGTCGCGTACCAGAGTGTTGTAGGGCGACAGGTCGCCGTGGGCGACCTGGGCGCGGGCCAGGACCGACAGGGCGTCGGTCATCTGGCGCCAGAGGTCGGCCAGTTCGTCCGGGTTCGCCCGCACCTGGGCCAGCCGGGGTGCGGCCTCGCCGGTCTCCCAGTCGCCGATGAATTCGAGCATCACTTCGGTGCCGATGAGCTGGACCGGGTACGGCACGCAGACCAGGCCACTCTCCTGGCCGATCTGCCACAGCCGGCCGAGCGCGTCGAACTCGGCGGCCGCCCACTGCCCGGCGATCATTTCCTTGCCGAACGCCGTGCGATTGGTCATGGCGCGCATCTCCCGGGAGCGCCGCACGCGACGGCCCTCCAGGTATCCGGCGTCGCGGTGGAACAGCCGGTGCTCGCCGTCGCGGTAACGCTTGGCGGCCAGCAGTGAGACCTGCCCGGAATCAGGCACTGCCCGGCGGACCAGGAAAACGTCGGCTTCCTTGCCGGTTTTCAGGATGCCGAGTTCGGTGTCGACAGCGCCGTGCTCCGTGCGTACCCAATCGGGTCTGGGAATTGGACCGTGTAGAGCGCCATCCCAGGTTGACCAGCGATCGCCGGTCGGGGGGAGGTCGGGGTCCTCGTGCAGAGCCGGCTCCAGCCGGCCGCGCTTCAGAAAGTCTGGTTCGTCGTCGTCGAACTTGCGGCGTCCACGCCGCATCGAGTGCTCGCGCACTGGAGGGTCTCCTCAGAGAAAGAAGTAAACAGGGATATCTGGACGGCAGGCATCACAAAGACGGCCACGGTGTCCACCCCCTTCTCTCTCTCGGAATAACCAACGCGGACGACTCTCCTCAAGTACCGAGCCCCGCGCAACCTATTTAATTCAGCGGGTCGCCATGATCGCGGAGATCCCCTGGATCACGTTGCCGACCACCTTCGTCGGGGCGAACCTGCTGTCCACCCACTCGCGGCCTCGGTGCAGCCACACGCTCGGCAAGCCCATCGCGGCCGCGCCCCCGATGTCCGCTTCCGGGCTGTCGCCGACCACCCACGCGCCGGCGAGGCGCATCCGGACCCGCTGGGCGGCCAGCGCAAAGATTCTCGGGTTCGGCTTGCTCACCCCGCACTGCTCCGAAATCACCCAGTCGGCAACATAGCGGTCCAGACCGGTACGCCGAATGCGCGCCTCCTGCTGCTCGGCAGGACCGTTGGTGACCACGACGGGGATCAGTCCCGCGTCGCCGGCGATCTCGAGCGCACAGCCCACCATCGGATCGAGACGCTCGAACGCCTGCGGTCCCACGTTGAGCTCGTCCACGAGATCGATGGACGGGATTCGTAGCTGGTAGCGGTCCCGGATCAGGTCGGCGAGGTCCCACCGCGAGGTCAGCCCGTCGGCGTCCACGGAGACCAGCCAGTCGAGATCTTCCTGCGGCGCGGCTATCTCGTCGATGAAGCCTTTAGCCCACAGACGGAACGCACCGCCGCGATCAAGCAGGGTGTCGTCCAGAGCGAGGAAGACTAGAGGCACCCGGGCACCTTACGTGAGGCGCTGCCAAACCTGACAGTCCAGGAGTGTTAACAAAAGCCCGGAATTCGCATCATCCGATCGAGCGATGCCCCCGTTTAAAAAGCCGTACGTACGGATTGCAAGACCTGACCGCCCCATGACACGATCAGCGCGTGCCCCGGGTTAGTCAGGACCAGCTAGACGCGCGCCGCCACGAGATCCTCACGGCGGCTCGCGCGTGTTTCGCGAGGTTCGGATATGAGGGCGCCACGGTCCGCCGCCTCGAGGAGGCCACGGGCATGTCCCGTGGAGCGATTTTCCACCATTTTCGTGACAAGGAGTCGCTCTTCCTCGCGGTTGCCGAGGATGACGCGGCCACGATGGTGGAGACGGTCACCCGCAACGGCCTCGTCCAGGTGATGCGTGACCTGCTGGCCCGGGCCGGCGGCAGCGAGGGCGACACGGCCGGCTGGCTCGGCACCCAGCTGGAGGTGGCGCACCGGCTGCGGACCGATCCCGCGTTCGCGAAACGCTGGGCGGAGCGCTCGGCCGCGATCGCCGACGCCACCCGGGAGCGCCTGGAGCGTCAGCGTGACGCCGGGGTGCTGCGCCAGGACGTGCCGGTCGAGGTGCTCACCCAGTTCCTGGAGCTGGCGTACGACGGCCTGGTCCTGCACCTGGCGACCGGCCGCCCGCCGGGCGAGCTGGCCCGCGTCCTGGACGTGGTAGAAGAGGCCGTCCGCCGCCACTGAGCGCGAACGACCTCCCACTCACCCGTGCCCCCCGATCATCGTGATGTCCGTCGTTGGGCCCTTCCCCCGATGACGCGGCCTGCACGGTGTGGCACTCATGTGGTTGGCTGCGACACGTCCTGACACGACAGTGATACGCCACATCGGCAGCATGGATCGACTGCGACCCACCATGACAGGTCGTTCACCAATCGATCAGCGCCGTAACGTCCTTCGAAGCGGGGTGGGCAACCTGATGGGGCGCGGATCGGCCGAGGCCTCCGGGCCCGGAACTCGGCACCGGGCTCGCACGGCGATGCTACTGGCGCTCGCCCCCGGTCTGCGCCTGCTGGCGGCCCGGTACGCGGTCGAGCCCGGCGCCGCGGTCCGGACCGCCTGTGCCGGCTGCGGCCTGCCGCTGCGCCCGGCCACCGCCGCCGGGTCGGCGCTGCTGCCGGTGGGCCGATGCGGCGGCTGCGGCACCCAGCTCGGTGCGCCGCCGTACCTGCTCGAGGTTCTCACCGTGATCGGCACCGGGCTCGCCGTCCTCGCCGCGCCGTCGGTGCCGATGGGGTTCGCCATCGGCTGGTGGGTGGCCTGCGCCGTGCCGCTGCTCTTCATCGACCTGCGGGTGCATCGGCTGCCCGACCCGCTCACCGGCGCCGCACTGGCCGGGGTGCTGGTCCTGGAGACGGTCGCCGCGGCGACCGGCGGGCAGTGGGACGCGCTGGGCCGGTCGGTGCTGTGCGCGCTGGCGTACGGTGCCGGGCTGCTCGTGCCGGCCCTGCTGCTCGGGCCGCGTGGTCTCGGCCTCGGCGACGTGAAGCTGGTGGTCTCGATCGCGGCGCTGTTCGGCTGGTGGGGCTGGGGCACCGTGCTGGGTGTGCTGTTCCTGGCGTTCCTCGGCAGCGGCCTGGTGGCGGCCGGCCTGCTGCTCACCCGCCGGGTGCAGCGGGACGCCCACATCGCGATGGGCCCGTACCTGGTGGGCGGTTCCCTGGCAATGCTGGCCCTGCTGGCCTGGCCGATGGGTTGAGTTCGTCCCCTGTGGCCGGTCCTGCCGCGATCGCTTCCGAGGGACAGGTGACACCGAGTGAGCGGAGCACCACCGGACCGGGAGTGGCAGGATCTAGTCATGGATCTCGGGTTGGCTGGACGCGTCTACATCCTCACCGGGGCCTCGCGCGGTCTCGGCTTCGCCACCGCGCAGGCGCTGGTCGACGACGGCGCCCGGGTGGTGATCTCGTCGCGCTCGGCGGACCACGTCGCCGGCGCGGTGGCCGATCTCGGCGGGCCGGAACACGCCGCCGGGGTGGCCGCCGACCTCAGCGACCCGGGTACGCCACGCGAGCTGGTCGACACCGCTCTCGAACGTTTCGGGCGGCTCGACGGCGCCCTGGTCTCGGTCGGCGGGCCGGCGCCCGGTTCGGCCGCGAGCATGACCGACGACCAGTGGCGGCAAGCGTTCGACACGGTCTTCCTGGGTTCGGTCCGTGCGGCCCGGACGTTCGCGTCGTCGCTGCCCGAGGGTGGCGCGGTCGGTCTGGTGCTCTCCACCTCGGTGAAGACGCCGCTCGCCGGGCTCGGGCTCTCCAACGGCCTGCGGCCGGGCCTCGCCATGGTCGCGAAGGACATGGCCGACGAGTTCGGCCCGCGTGGCGTACGGGTGCTCAGCATCCTGCCGGGCCGCTTCATGACCGACCGCAGCCGCGAGCTGTTCGAGGCCGCCGACGACCCGGCGTCCGCGACAGCGCAGGTGGCCGGCGCCATCCCGCTGCGCCGCATCGGCGAGCCCCCGGAGTACGGCCGCGTAGCCGCCTTCCTGCTCTCCCCCGCCGCGAGCTACGTGACCGGAACAGCGGTCACCGTCGACGGCGGCTCGATGCGCACGCTGTGAACAAGCCGTCCGCCGACGAGATCGCCGCTGCCGCCGGGCGGACCATTCCCGATGTCGTCGGGCCGCACCTGCGCGTGCTCTTCTCCGGCATCAACCCGAGCCTGTACTCCGCGGCGACCGGCCACCATTTCGCCCGTCCCGGCAATCGTTTCTGGCCGGCCCTGCACGGCGCCGGCTTCACCGACCGGCTCCTGCACCCCTCCGAACAACACCTGCTGCCATCGCTGGGCCTCGGGATCACCAACGTCGTCGCGCGGGCCACGGCCCGCGCCGACGAACTCTCGCCGGTCGAGCTCATCGCAGGCGGCAAGCTCCTGACCCATGTGGTACGCGTAACCGAACCAACCCACGTGGCAATCCTGGGCGTGACCGCGTACCGCACCGCGTTCGGCAGACCGAAAGCCCGGCTGGGCCCGCAACCCGACCAGATCGGCGGAACCCCGGTGTGGGTGCTGCCCAACCCGAGCGGCCTCAACGCCCACTTCCAGCTCCCCGCCCTGATAACCGAGTTCCTGCGCCTCCGCGAAGCAACGAGCTAGGACACTTGGTCTTTCGGCACGCCGACGCCCGAATGCATCACCGCATCATGATGCGGCGGTGTAGCTTGGAGTGATGCGGACAACGATCGATCTTCCCGACGACCTGCACCGCCAGGCGTCATCGATCGCTCGGGATACCTCCCGCTCGCTCAGCGAGACAGTCGCCATGCTGATGCGGCGTGGTCTCGGCCAGGGCATCAGCGGAGAGATCTCGACCAGCGCGGTGACCGGCCTGCCGACCGTCCATCTTGGTGCCACGATCACCACGGACGACGTTCGAGCATTGGACGACGAACAGTGACCGTTCTGCTCGACGCCAATGTGTTGATCGCCCTTCTCGTCGACGATCATGTTCATCACCACGCCGCGCAGACATGGTTCGCGTCGAGCTCGGAGGTGATAGCCACCTGCCCCATTACTCAGGGCAGCCTGGTTCGGCTTCTTCTCCGGGAAGGGCAGCCAGCTCAGACAGCCAAGACCTTGATATCGGCTCTGATGGTTCTGCCTCGCCACGAGTTCTGGGCAGACGATGCGCCGTTCGATGCCGTCCTGATGGACGGAGTAATCGGTCATCGCCAGGTCACTGACGCTTACCTGGCTCACCTCGCCCGCGTTCGACAGGGCCGGCTCGCCACTTTCGACCACGGCTTGGCAAAACTGCACTCCGACGTTGCTGACCTCGTGCCGGTGCGGTGACTCCCGTGGGCGGGTGGGGCCGGTCAGTTGTTGCTGAGGTCGTCGCCCGGGCGGGGTGGGAGGACGCGCTGCTCGTGGACCGCGGTCTCGCGGCGGAAGCGGTCGGCTGACGGATGCCACATCTCGTCGATCGGGCCCATCACGCCGCCACCGATGCCCTTGCCTCGGGCCCAGCCGGCGAACCGCCAGAAGCCGTAGAGCAACACCGCGACGACCACGAGGGTGATCAGCAGACCGGTCATGGGCCCACCCTGATCGGCGAGTCGGTGGTGAACTGGGTTCGGTAGAGGTCGGCGTACAGCCCTCCGGCTGACATCAGCTCGGTGTGCCGGCCGCGCTCCACGATGCGGCCGTGGTCGAGGACCAGGATCTCGTCGGCGTCCCGGATGGTCGACAGCCGGTGCGCGATGACCACAGCGGTCCGCCCCCGCAGCGCCTCGCCCAGTGCCCGCTGCACGGCGGCCTCGGACTCGCTGTCGAGGTGCGCGGTGGCCTCGTCGAGCACCACGATCGACGGCTGTTTCAGCAGGATCCGGGCGATCGCGATGCGCTGTTTCTCGCCACCGGAGAATCGGTAGCCACGCTCGCCGACGACCGTGTCCAGCCCGTCGGGCAGGGCGCGGACCAGATCGCCGACCTGGGCGCCGTCGAGGGCGGCCCACATCTGCTCGTCGCTGGCGCCGGGTGACGCGTACCGAAGATTTTCGGCGATCGTCTCGTGGAAGAGGTGGGAGTCCTGGGTGACCACCCCGATCGTGTCGCGCAGCGACGCGAGGGTGGTGTCGCGCACGTCGACGCCGCCGATCAGGACCGCGCCCCCGGAGACGTCGTAGACCCGGGAGAGCAGCATCGAGGTGGTGGATTTGCCGGCGCCGGACGGGCCGACCAGGGCGACCATCCGGCCCGGCTCGACGGTGAAGTCGACGCCGCCGAGGACCAGTTCGTTTTCCCGCTGGTCGAGGGTGGTGACGTCCTCAAGGGTGGCGAGCGAGACCTGGTCGGCGCTCGGATATCGGAACTGGACGCCGCGGAACTCGATGCGCCCGGCGCCGGCCGGGATCGGTGCGGCATCGGGTTTCTCGGTGATGCCGGGATCGAGGTCGAGCACCTCGAAGACCCGGTCGAACGAGACGAGCGCGCTCATCACGTCGACCCGGACGTTGCTGAGGGCGGTGAGCGGACCGTAGAGCCGGGTGAGCAACAGGGCCAGGGTGACGACGGTGCCGGCCGAGACCTGGCCCTGCACCGCCAGCCAGCCGCCCAGCCCGTATGTCAGGGCCTGGGCCAGCGAGGCGACCAGCAGCATCGCCACGAAGAAGGTCCGGCCGTACATCGCCTGCTGGATGCCGATGTCGCGTACCCTCTCGGCGCGGTCACCGAACCGCGCGGCCTCCGCGTCGGGGCGCCCGAAAAGCTTGACGAGCAGCGCACCGGAGACGTTGAAGCGCTCGGTCATCGTCGCGTTCATCTTGGCGTCGAGGTTGTACGACTCGCGGGTGATCTCAGCGAGCCGTTTGCCGACCCGCCGCGCCGGGATGATGAAGACCGGCAGCAGCACCAGCGACAACACGGTGATCTGCCAGGACAGGGTGAACATCACGGCCGCCGTCAGCAGCAGCTGGATGACGTTGCTCAGCACCCCGGACAGGGTCGACGTGAACGCCCGCTGCGCGCCCACCACGTCGTTGTTGAGCCGGCTCACCAGGGCGCCGGTCTGAGTACGCGTGAAGAACTGCAACGGCATCCGCTGCACGTGATCGAAGACCCGGGTCCGCAGGGTGAGGATGATCCCCTCGCCGATCCGCGACGAGTACCACCTCTGTGCCAGCGACAGCAGCGCGTCGGCGACCGCCAGCCCGGCGATGAACAGCGCGAGCCGCACCACCGTGCCGGCCGCCTCGGGCCCGCCGCCGGTGATCGCGTTGATGACGTGGCCGGCGAGCAGCGGCGTGGCGACACCGATGCCGGCCGCGATCACGACGGTCACCAGGAAGATCGCGATGTCGCGCCGATAGGGCCGGGCGAAATCCAGGATCCGGCGCGCTGTGCCGGGTGTGACCTGGTGACGGTTCACCTGGTCGGAGTTCTGGATCGAGCGCAGCACGGTCCAACTGGGCATGGACATGCGTCACCTCCCGGGGCGTCGCTCGACGAGACAGCAGGAGCCTGCCACGTGGGTACGACAACCCGGGAGGTAAGGACGCTATTCCGCGTTACTCCCCGGATCCGAGCAGGTCGCGCAGGCGCCGCGTCTGCGCCTCACGCTCCGCTCGGTCCTGCTCCGCGTACGACCTCTGGGGTGCGCCCGCGAGCAGGGCTTTGATTTCGGTGACCGCGCCGGTATCGGCGGCGAGCACCGCTGCGGCGAGATCGGACACCGCGCCGTCCAGCTCGGCCCTGGGCACCACGGCGGTGGCCAAGCCGATCCGGTCCGCCTCGTCCGCCGGAATCCGGCGGCCGGTGACGCAGATCTCCAGCGCCCGGGACGGACCGACCAGCTCGGTGAGCCGTTTGGTTCCGCCCAGATCGGGCACCAGGCCGAGAGTCACCTCGGCCATCGAGAACTTCGCGTCGTCGGCGAGAACACGCATGTCGCAGTTCAGTGCCAACTGGAAGCCGGCACCGATCGCGTGTCCTTGTACGGCGGCGATAGTCACAATGGACGGGTTGCGCAACCACGTGAACGCGGTCTGGAAGCCGGCAATCCGATCGGCGCACTCGGTGGCGGACAACTGTGCCAGCGTGGCCAGTGAAGAATGTCCGTCACCGCGTGCCACCGACAGATCCAGGCCCGCCGAAAAGGCACGACCTTCGGCTTGCACAATGACGACGCGTACGTCGCCGGGTAATTTCCTCGAAATGTTGCCGAACTCCGTCCACATGGACGGAGTCTGGGCATTGAGAACATCGGGCCGGCACAACGTCACCGTCGCAACCGGCCCGTCCTGTTCGTAGCGAACGCCTACCTCGTCGGTCGCAGGCGGGGCGTTGCCAGTCGTCACGCCTTCTTACGGCGGCGGGCGCCGCCACGCTGGCGCAACTGAACTCCTGATTCGGTGAGCACGCGGTGCACGAATCCGTAGGACCTTCCGGTGGAAGCGGCCAGCGCTCGGATGCTCTCACCCGAGGTGTATCGCTTCACCAGGTCTTTGGCGAGCGACTGCCGCTCGCTACCGACGATTCGACGACCCTTCTCAGTACTGGTAGCTGTGCCAGTGGCTGCCATCTTGAATCCTCACGTCGCAGACAGTGCGGTCAGATACGGTCTCACCTATTACACCGTCTCCAACGATCATGCGCCAGGTATCTAGCGCTCGCGAACGTGCCCATTTGTTACTGTCAGGAACTTGACGGTTACCACAGGCATCAATGTCAGACAGTTTGCCGGCAGCATCCCGCGAGGCAATTCAGGTCCGCGTGCGATCGTCGGGCACTCTCGCCAAGACCATCGATCACCTGCAAAAACACTCGATCGAGACGACCCGCAGGTGGGAGCCTTGACCGCTCCGGAGAGTGGCGTGATCGCTCCGAGGGGTGACGATCGAACGGGTTCGACGCGATCCCGGACGCGCCCGACCTGTTCACAAACGCCCGAACATCGCACTGTCTGTGTGGGCACCAGTTGACAACTGACGATGCAGTTGATCCTGAGATTCACCCCGATCGAGGCTCAGGCGAGTTCGACGAGCTCCAGCATGTCGTCGCTCCACGAGTCCTCGTCGCCGTCCGGCAGCAGGATCGCGCGGTCCGGCTTGAGCGCCTGCACACAGCCGGCGTCATGACTGACGAGGACGATCGCGCCCGGGTAATTGGCGATCGCGTCGAGGACCTGCTCGCGGCTCACCGGGTCGAGGTTGTTCGTCGGCTCGTCGAGCAGCAGCACGTTGGCGCCGGAGCAGACCAGCGTGGCCAGGGCCAGACGGGTCTTCTCACCACCGGAGAGCACACCGGCCGGCTTGTCGACGTCGTCACCGGAGAAGAGGAAGGCACCCAGGATCTTGCGCAGCTCGGTGTCGGTCTGCTCGGAGGCGGCGCTGCGCATGTGCTCGAGGATGGTGCGGTCCACGTCGAGGGTCTCGTGCTCCTGGGCGTAATAACCCAGCCGCAGGCCGTGGCCCGGGCGTACCTCGCCGGTGTCCGGCGCCAGCAGGCCGCCGAGCATCCGCAGCAGAGTGGTCTTGCCGGCGCCGTTGAGCCCGAGGATGGCGACCCGGGATCCGCGGTCCACGGCCACGTCGACGTCGGTGAAGATCTCCAGCGATCCGTACGACTTCGACAGGCCGGCCGCGGTCAGCGGAGTCTTGCCGCAGGGAGCCGGGTTCGGGAACCGGACCTTCGCCACCTTGTCCGAGGTACGCGTCTCCTCAAGACCACCGAGCAGTTTCTCGGCACGCTTCGCCATGTTCTGTGCGGCAACGGTCTTGGTGGCCTTGGCCCGCATCTTGTCGGCCTGCGCCATCAGGGCGCCGGCCTTCTTCTCCGCGTTTGCCCGCTCCCGGCGGCGGCGGCGCTCGTCGGTCTCGCGGGCTTCCAGGTACGTCTTCCAGCCCATGTTGTACATGTCGACGACCGAGCGGTTCGCGTCCAGGTACCAGACCTTGTTGACCGCGGCGTCGAGCAGCTCGACGTCGTGGCTGATCACGATGAGGCCGCCCTTGTGTTGCGCCATGTAACCGCGCAGCCAGGAGATCGAGTCCTGGTCGAGGTGGTTTGTCGGTTCGTCGAGCAGCAGGATGCCCTTGCCGTTCTGCCCGGAGTTGGCGAACAGGATGCGGGCCAGCTCGATCCGGCGACGCTGACCGCCGGAGAGGGTGCCGATGGTCTGCGCCAGGGCACGGTCGGGCAGGCCCAGGTTCGCACAGATGCGGGCTGCCTCGGCCTCGGCGCCGTACCCGCCCAGGGCGGAGAACCGGTCCTCCAGCTGGCCGTACCGGCGCACCAGCTTGTCGTCGGCGCTCTCCTCGAGCTCGATCTCGAGTTTCTGCATCTCGGCGAGGATCGTGTCCAGGCCGCGGGCGGAGAGGACACGGTCCCGGCCGGTCACGTTCAGATCGCCGGTCCGCGGGTCCTGCGGCAGGTAACCGATCTCACTCGTCGTCTCGACGGTTCCCGCGTACGGGGTGCCCTCGCCGGCCAGCACCTTCAGCGTGGTGGTCTTGCCGGCGCCGTTGCGGCCGACCAGGCCGATCCGGTCGCCGGGCTGCACACGCAGGGTCGTCGGGGAGATCAGGATCCGGGCGCCGGCTCGAAGTTCCAGTCCGGTGGCGGTGATCATTATGCTTCTCGCTCTCGGGTGATCGGGCTGACTCAGGGCGCAATAAAGCGCCGGCCATCCTCCTGGACGGTCGGCGCGGGGCAGGTCAGCCTTCGCAGAGCAGCACGCGGCCATACTACTCGGCTGTCGCGTCCAGCTCCCACTCGATTAGTTCACAAGATCATCGGGTACTCGCCGGGCAACCGTGGCGAAGGCAGGACGACATGGAACTCAATGAACGTGCGGACATCGACACCAGTCAGGTCGAGGACGGCCGGGGATCCGGCGGTGGTGGTGGCGGCATCGGTGGCTTGCCCATCGGTGGCGGTGGCCTGGCCGGCATCGTCGTCACCCTCGTCATCGCGCTGGTCGGCGGATACTTCGGGATCAACACGATGGGCGGTGACACCGGCGGCTCGTCGGCGGGCACCCCGCTGAGCCAGTGCACCGGCGACCAGAAGCTCCAGGCGCTCGAATGCCGCAATGGGCTCTTCGTCACCTCGATCCAGGCGTACTGGCGCGACCAGCTGCCGGAATCCTTCGGCGAGCAGTACAAGCCGGCCGTCACACACATCTTCTCCAATCAGGTGAGCACCGGGTGCGGCTCGGCCGACTCCGGCGTCGGGCCGTTCTACTGCCCGGCCGACGACAAGGTCTACATCGACCTGACCTTCTACGAGGTTCTGTCGAAGCAGCTCGGCGCGCCGGGCGAGTTCGCGCAGCCCTACGTTCTGGCCCACGAGTACGGCCACCACGTGCAGGACGTGCTCGGCACCGAGGCGGAGATGCGGCGCCGGCAGGAACGCGACCCGGGCTCGGCCAACGCCGAGTCGGTGAAGCTGGAGCTGCAGGCCGACTGTTACGCCGGCGCGTGGGCGAACGCCGCTTCGACCACCACCGACAAGGACGGCGACAAGATCTTCACGAGCCTCACCGACCAGGACATCCAGGAGGGCATCCAGGCGGCCGGCCAGATCGGCGACGACACCCTGCAGAAGAAGGGTGGCGGCGACATCAACCCGGAGGAGTTCACCCACGGCACGTCCGCGCAGCGGCAGCAGTGGTTCCGGGTCGGTTACGACAGTGGCGACCCGAAGCAGTGCGACACCTTCAAGGCCGGTGCGGTCAGCTAAGCGCTTTCCTTCATCACGCCTCTTTTATCACGCCTCTTTTATCAGGATCGGCACGGCGCGAGCCGCGGCGACAGCGTCCACCAGGATCGCGCGCCGCGGCTCGGGCACATCCAGAAGGCGTCCGGCCCGGAGTGCGGCGATCGGTGCCAGGTGTCGCAATGCCAGCACGGACTCGACCGCCGAACGATCTCCTCCGGTGACAACGGCGGCCAATGATCGTACCTCGGGCAGCAGAATGCGCTCGACGATGCCGGCGCCGTCGGCAGCCGCTGCTCTTGCCTGATTGTCACGGCGACGCGCGAAGCGCTGCTGCGACCAGCCGCCGGCCGCTGTCCGCCCTTGCACATAGTGGGTGTCCACCTTGGAAGCCACCAGGTCAGGGCCGTCGGCGATGCCTACCGCAATCGCGCCTTTGCGCGCCAGGAGAAGACCCAGCCGCCGGCTCGCTTGCGCTTCGCGCATCAGCTCGGCCACCGTCTCGGCCGGACCGGCGCCCGGGGGCGCGCTCAGCGTCGCCGTCGCGCCGTCAGCGGCGATCAGGGTCAAACCCATTTCCGTGTACGCGCCATGCCGGGTCCCGAAGTTCTCCAGCCATCGCGGCAAGCGCTCCGGGGCGACATCGACCCATTTTCCGCCGCCGGCAGCCGCACGTTCGCCCATTCTTGTCAGACTACGGTCAGAAGCTGGAGTGCCAGGACCGCGATCACGGCACTGGACGTCAGGGCGGTGATCAGACGGCCGCGCTCGCCGGTGAGGACGCGCCCGATCAGCGAACCACCACCGGCGATCAGCAACTGCCAGCTCGCCGAAGCGAGAAACGCACCGGCCACGAACCACACGCCGCCTCCGGCGCCGCCACTGCCGAGCACCAGCGCCGCGAAATAGATCACGGTGGCCGGGTTGAACAGCGTCAGTGCAAGGACCCCGAGGTACGCCCGAAGCGCCCTGCCCGGCCCCGCCTCAGCGACCCCGGGCCGGCGTATCGGCTCTCGCCGGGATGCCGTGGCCCGGTGGCGTAATGCGCCCCAGGCGGTCCAACCGGCCAGCCCGAGCAGGATCACGGCACCGGCCCACCGCAACGGAGTCGCGAAGGGTGCGATCACCGCCGCAACGGCAGCACCACCGACCACGGCGACCAGCGCATAGATCCCGTCAGCGGTGGCCGCGCCAAGCCCGGCGGCTGCACCGACCCGCAGTGACGTACGGGCGCTCAGCCCAGCGATCAGCACCCCGATGGCACCGACCGGCACAGCGATCCCATATCCGGCGATCACACCGGCGAGGAACGCCCCGCTCACGACAACTGCCGAAACACCGCCGCCCACCGGTCAGCCGCCTGCTGCCATCCAGCCCGATCGGCCGCGGCGGCAGAAACAGCGGTATACGACTCAGACGCGTTCACGCCGCCATCATCAACCCCACCCAGCCCCGAGGCCACCGATTTCAGCCGCGCCCCGGCCACCGATTTCAGCCGTGGCCCGGGCCACCCACGAGCCAGCCGGCAACCGAGCACAAGCCGGACCGAGCACGGCTTGTGCTCGCGGTCGCTGTTGAGCCACAAACACAACCACAAGCACAAGCCGGCCGGGACCGGCTCGCGCCCACGGTCGCCGCTGAGCCGGAAAGACGACCGCAAGCACAAGCCAGCCGGGGCCGCACGTGGCTGGGGTCGCACGTGGCTGGGGTCGCACGTGGCTGGGGTCGCACGTGGCTGGGGTCGCACGGAACGCTCGGTTCGGCGTGGGTGAGGTCGCACGGATGCGTTTCGTGCGACTTCGGCACGGCCAGGGCATGGACCAGGGCACACGTTGGCGTTGTGTGCGACCTGACCCACCCTTCGGCTGATCCGGCTGGCACCCGGCGCTGCCTCCCGGGCAGCTTGACAGCACTGACAGCCAGCCGGACGGCGCGGCGCTGGTGGTGACTCGTCGGAGATCAAGTGATCTATGCGGATTCGTTCCCGGCCGGTACGTCAACCATTGATTACGTGATGCTTCTCCTTGGTTTCGGAACGTGACCGGAACGCCCTTTCCTCGATAGGGTCCGATCATGGTCGCTGAGCTGATTCTGGTCCGGCACGGGCAGAGCCTGGCCAACGTCGCCTTTCCCGCCGCCGACGCCGCGGGCCTTCTGGAGGTGGAGTTCAGCGGACGTGACTCCGAGGTTCCGCTCACTCCCGCCGGCGAGGAGCAGGCCGCCGCTCTCGGTCGCTGGATCGCCACCCTCCCGCCGGAGAATCGGCCACAGGTGGTGATCACGTCGCCATATCTGAGGGCTCGCGAGACCTGGCGCATCGCCGCCGAGGCATCCGGTCTGGATCTGCCCGAGCCGAGCACCGACAACCGGCTCGTCGATCGGCTCATGGGTGAGCTGGAACTGCTCACCCGGGCCGCGGTCGCCGCCCGTTTTCCCGGCGAGGCGGACCGGCGTGCCGAGGTGGGCGAATACGAGTACGCCCCTCCGGCCGGCGAGTCGTTCGCCGACATCCGGGTCCGGCTCGCCTCGTTCCTCGACGACCTGCGCCGCGAACAGAACGGAAAGCGGGTGGTCGTGGTCGCCCACGACTCGATCGTGCTCATGATGCGAGCCGTCGTCGAGGATCTCGACTGGGACAAAGTGCTCGCCGTCGAAGCCGAGTCGGGCTATGTCCGCAACGCGTCGATCAGCCGTTTCGCCGACCAGGACGGCCGCCTCACCCTGGACCGATACAACGTGATCGACCATTTGCCACCGGCGTGAAAGCTCGATATGCATAGACGACCATCTTGCAAAGGTATATTTGCAAACTTATCTTTGGATGATGCCCGCAACCCTCGGCCCACAGTCCTTGCGTGGTCTCGCGCACCCTTTGCGCGTACGCATCCTGCGTGTCCTGCGTGAGCAGGGCGCCTCGACCGCGACGCGCCTGGCTGGTCTTCTGGGTGAGAGTTCCGGCGCCACCAGTTATCACCTGCGGCAGCTCGCCGGTTATGGCTTCGTCGAGGAGGAGCCACGGCGCGGGCCCGGGCGGGAACGCTGGTGGCGGCCGACCGTTCCGGAGGACGCGCCGGTGGGTTTGCGGGCGGAAGCGGTAGCCGATTTTCAGCGGGTGCAGGACTTCCTGGCGGTCGCCGGGATGGTCCCCGACGAGTGGGGCGGCAGCGTGACCATCGGCAACCGGGCGCTGCGGCTCACCCCGTCCCAGGCCGCTGAGCTGCTCGTACGCATTGACGGAGTGCTAGCCGACTATCCGGCCGACCAGCCCGGCGAGGAAGCGCCGACGGACACCGGAAGGGTGGTGTTCCAATGGCAGTCGTTCCCGCAAATCCGATGAATCGCCAGCTCGTCGTCCTCCTCGCCGCCGAGGGGATCTCGATGCTCGGCAGCCGGATCACCTTCGTGGCGCTGCCGTGGCTGGTCCTGACCAGCACCGATTCGGCCCTGCTTGCCGGGGTGGCCGGGTTCGCCGAGATGGTTCCGTACATTCTCGCCGGCCTGATCGGCGGCCCGATCGTCGACCGGGTCGGCCCGCGACCCACCGCCGTGGTGGCCGACGCGGCAAGTGTGCTCGCGGTCGCCGGCATCCCATTGTTCGCGTTCTATCAGAGCGCCTCCCTCGGCGTCCTGCTCGCGCTGATCGCGCTCGCCGGCGCGCTGCGCGGGTTCGGCGACGCGGCCAAGCGCGCGCTTCTCCCCTGCACGATCGCCGCGGCCGGCGTCTCCACCGAGCGCGGGACCACGCTCTACGACGGTGTCTCCCGCGCGTCGACCCTGGTCGGGCTGCCGCTGGCCGGGCTGCTGATCGCCGCTTTCGACCCGGCGACCGTGCTCCTCTTCGACGCCGCGACCTTCGGCGTCGCGGCCGTTCTGATCGGCGCGCTTCTGCGTGTCGGCTTCGCCGACGCTGCCGCTTGCGACGAGACCGAGGAGCATGGGTACGGGGCCGCCCTGCGCAACGGTTTCCGGTACGTCCGCGACGACCGGCTGATCCTCGGCGTGATGTCGCTGCTCTTCGTGACCAACATGTTCGATCAGGCGTACGCCACGGTTTTCGTACCCGTGTGGGTTCGTGAGGGTCCGCACGGACCCGCAGCCCTCGGGGTTGTCGGCACGGCGTTCGGGCTCGGTGCGGTGGCCGGGAACATCCTGTACACCGTCATCGCGCCACGGCTGCCCCGGCGGCGTACGTTCGGAATCTGTTTTTTCGTCGGCGGGCCGGCTCAGCTGATCGCACTCGCGTTCACCAACGAGGTCTGGGTCGTGCTGACCACCGCGGCGATCTCCGGGGCGCTGATGTCCACAGTGAACCCGATCCTGCTGGCGGCGGTCTACCGGCGGATCCCGGCGCACATGCACGGCCGGGTGTTCAGCGTGCTGATCTCGGTGTCCTGGGCGGGCATTCCGCTCGGTGGCGTGCTGGGCGGCTGGGTGACCGACGTGCTCGGGCTGCGAACGGCGGCGCTGCTCGCCGCGATCGGATATCTCGCGGTGACCGCGGCCCCGTTCGTCTTCCCGGCGTGGCAGGCCCTGGACCGCGCCGAGCCGGCGGCCCGCAAAGCGGTGGCAGCCGTCTGACAACCGTCGATAGATGCCGGATAGGGTCGCCGAATGCTTTTAGCTCATGATATTTCCGGCACCGGCCCGGCCGTCCTCCTGCTCCACTCGACCGTCGCCGACCGCCGGATGTGGGACCCGCAGGTCCCGGCGCTGACCGCCGCCGGCCACCAGGTCGTCCGGTGTGACCTGCGCGGCTATGGCGAGTCCCCGATTCCGATCGGCGCCGACTGGGACGAGGCCGACGACGTGGCCGCCCTGCTCGACTCCCTCGGCATCACCCGCACGGCGATCATCGCAGCGTCCGGCGGCGGCCGGGTCGCGCTCGAGTTCGCGGTCCGCTGGCCGGACCGGGTGGCCTCTCTCGCGCTGCTCTGCACCGCGCTGCG
The DNA here is from genome assembly GCF_050955685.1 of Actinoplanes sp. CA-015351. Classification (NCBI taxonomy): domain Bacteria; kingdom Bacillati; phylum Actinomycetota; class Actinomycetes; order Micromonosporales; family Micromonosporaceae; genus Actinoplanes; species Actinoplanes sp. CA-015351. Next base: position 1,853,738 of record NZ_CP192102.1, on the reverse strand, counting down.
TGGTCACGAGCCGAGCGCCGCGCTGCGCGAGTTCGGCGACAGCGAGGACACTCTGCTGGAGGCCGGGGACGTAGCCGGCGCGACCGACCTCAACGTCAACCTCTGGCTGGGCCCGGAGGCAGGCGAGGACCAAAAATCTTTGGTACGCACCATGCAACGCAACGCCTTCGACGTCCAGCTGGCCGCCGAAGAGGCAGCACCCGCCGAGCAGTCCGAAGCTCAGCCAGCCGCAGCCCTCGACACCACCAGCGCGGCCGCAGCCCTCGACACCACCAGCGGGGCTGTAACGCTCGACACCACCAGCGAGGCCGCAGCGTCGGCCGCAGACGAGCCGCAGGACGCCGCAGCGCAGTCCCCCGCCAAGCCCGCGTCAGACGCCGACCGCGAGCCGGCTGCCGCTTTCGCCTCGATCACCGCGCCGACCCTGCTGATCTCCGGTGCGCACGACCTCCCCGATTTCCACGAGATCGCCGTCCAGCTCGTGAAAACCCTGCCGCACGCCCGCCACCAGGAACTCTCCTGGGCCGGCCACCTGCCCAACCTGGAACGCCCCGACCTGCTGAACCCGATCCTCACCGCCTTTCTCGCGGATCCCGCCAAGCGCTAGACCTTGCTCCAATCGCGGAGCTGGTCGGCCACCTCGCGGTCACCGTCGACCCGGATGTCGGTCAGCTCGATCCGGCGGTAGAGCGCCAGCACCAGCTCACTCGCCTTCCCCTGCAGGCGGGTGACCGGGTCGCCGCTGGCGGCCGGGCCGACGGTCACCCCGGCCGGGGACAGATCGACCGTCCAGGACGGACCCTCCAAGGCCTGAAACTCGATGCGGGCCGGGCGGTGCGGCCACGCGCCGAGTGAGCGCAGGGGGACCTCGAGGAACTCGCCCACGCCGTCGACAGCGATCGCCGCGGGCAGCGGCTCCGGTTTGCCGAGCGCCTCCTGCGCGTCGAACGCGTGCACGGCCGCCTCCTGCACCTGGTGACGGGCCACCGCGCGAACCGTGTGCGGAGCGGCTGACTCCGGCCACCAGGCCCAGGAAGGCGCCTCCGGGCCGGCGGCGCGCAGTGCCTCCAGCAACAGCCCTGTCGACTCGGCCGACCAGTCCAGGAGGTCGCCGCCCGGCACGGCACTGTCCCGCGGCGGCGGAGCGGACGGGTCGCCGGCCCGGGCCGCGGAAGCCCAGAAGCGGTGGACGTGGCCGAGGTGCAGGACCAGATCACGCACGGACCAGCCGGGACAGCCGGCGACCGGGGCGGTGAGGTCGTCGGCGGCCTCCCGCAGCGCGGCTGACCGTGACTCGATCAGCGACAGCAGCTCGGGAAAGGGCGGTGTCGATGCCATTCCCCGGTTCTACCACCGGGGTACGACAAAGGGCGGCGCGCTTCGCAGCGCACCGCCCTAATGACGTACGAAATCAGACGTTGAAGCCGAGAGCCCGCAACTGCTCTCGCCCGTCGTCGGTGATCTTGTCGGGGCCCCACGGCGGCAGCCACACCCAGTTGATCCGGAAGTCCTGCACGAGCCCGCCACCGGGGCCGGTGGTCAGCGCCTGCCGGGTCTGGTCCTCGATCACGTCGGTCAGCGGGCAGGCCGCCGACGTCAGCGTCATGTCGAGGGTGACCACGTTGTCGTCGTCGACGTGGGTGCCGTAGACCAGGCCCAGGTCAACCACGTTGATGCCGAGCTCGGGGTCGACGACGTCCTTCATCGCTTCCTCGACCTCGTCCTGGGTCGCCTTGCGAACCGGCGCCTTGTCCGTGGCGGCAGCCGAACCGGCGACATCAGCGGAACCGGCGACATCAGCGGGCTCAGTGGAACCGGAGGCGTCGGCGGGCTCAGCGGAACCGGGGGCGTCGGCAGCCGCCGAAACGCTCGCCTCGGGAACCGCGACCGGCTCACCGGCCTCGGCGGCTTCGGCGCGCTCGTCGGCGAGCCAGCCCGGAACCTCGTCGGCAGCCGCGTCGCCGGCAAAACCGTACGCAGTGGCAACTGTCTGGACAGAATCGGTCTTGTCGCTCATGCCTTCACCTCCGGGCCAACGCCCACGTCAACGCCGGCACGCACGGCCGCGTCCTTGAACGCCATCCACGGCAGCAGCGCGCACTTCACCCGGGCCGGGAACTTCGCGACCCCGGCGAACGCGATGCCGTCGCCAAGCACTTCCTCGTCCGGCTCGATCTGGCCGCGGCCCTGCATCAGATCCAGGAAAGCCTGGTGGATCTCCGAAGCCGTCGCCGCGTCCCGGCCCTGGAGCAGCTCGTGCAGCACCGAGGCCGAGGCCTGGCTGATCGAACACCCAAGGCCGTCGTACGAAATTTCCGACAAGTCGGAGTTGACCCGCACGGTGATCTCGTCGCCGCACGTCGGGTTGACGTGGTGCGCCTCCCCGTCGAACGGGTCACGCAGACCCTTGCCGTGCGGATGCTTGTAGTGATCGAGGATGATCTCCTGGTACAGCCCGTCGAGCATCAGCCGAACACCTTCCGCACCTGGTCGAGACCGCGTGCCAGGGCATCGATCTCGTCCGTCGTCGTGTACAGGTAGAACGAGGCCCGCGTCATCGCCGGAACGCTGAAGCGGGAGCAGACCGGCCGCGCGCAGTGGTGGCCGACACGCACCTCGACACCGAGGGCGTCGAGGATCTGTCCCACGTCGTGAGGGTGTACCCCGTCGACGCCGAACGACACCGTTCCGCCCCGGCCCTCGGTGGTGGCCGGCCCGAAGATCCGCACACCCTTGATGCTGGTCAGCGCGTCCAAGGCGTACGCCGTGATCGCCTGCTCGTGCTGGTGGATCGCCTCCATGCCCAGCCCGGTCAGGTAGTCCACCGCGGCACCGAGGCCGATGGCCTGCGTGATCGGCGGGGTGCCGGCCTCGAAACGGGCCGGCGGGGCGGCGTAGGTCGTACCCGTCATGGTGACCGTCTCGATCATCGAGCCGCCGCCGAGGAACGGCGGCAGCTGCGCGAGAAGGTCGAACCGGCCCCACAGCACACCGATGCCGGTCGGGCCGGCCATCTTGTGCCCGGTGAAGGCGATCAGGTCGGCGCCGAGGGTCCGCACGTCGATCGGCAGGTGCGGGACGGACTGCGAGCAGTCGAGAACCAGCAGGGCGCCGACTTCCCGCGTCCGTACGGAGATATCCGAAAAATCATTGATGGTGCCCAAGACATTGGACATGTGCACCAGCGACACGATCTTGGTGCGCTCGTTGATCAGCGCGTCAAGATCAGTCTTGTCGAGCCGGCCGTCGTCAGTGATCCCGAACCAGCGCAGGGTCGCGCCGGTCCGCTCACAGAGCAGCTGCCACGGAACCAGGTTCGAGTGGTGCTCCATCTCGGAGATCACCACCTCGTCGCCCGGCCCGAGCCGCAGGTGCTGCCCGGCCGAGTGCGCGACCAGGTTCAGCGCCTCGGTGGAGTTCTTGGTGAAGACCACCTCGTCCGGGCTGCCCGCGCCGATGAAGGCGGCGATGCGAGCCCGCGCGCCCTCGTACGCCTCGGTCGACTCGGTGCCGAGCGTGTGCACGGAGCGGGACACGTTGCCGTTGTACCGCTCCTGGTGCGCACGCATGACGTCGAGCACCTGCACAGGTTTCTGCGAGGTGTTGGCGCTGTCCAAGTAGACCAGCGGGTGGCCGTTGACCTCCCGCTCGAAGATCGGGAAGTCCTTACGGACCTGCTCGACGTCGAAGCTCATCAAAACCTCTCAGGCCTTGGTCAGGAACTTCTCGTAACCCTCGACCTCGAGCCGCTCGGCCAGCTCCGGGCCGCCCTCTTCGACGATCTTGCCGCCGACGAAGACGTGCACGAAGTCCGGCTTGATGTAGCGCAGGATCCGGGTGTAGTGGGTGATCAGCAGGAAGCCGGTCGTGCCGGTCGCGCGGACCCGGTTCACACCCTCGCTGACGATCCGCAGCGCGTCGATGTCGAGACCGGAGTCGGTCTCGTCGAGGATCGCGATCTTCGGCTTCAGCAGCTCGAGCTGCATGATCTCGTGACGCTTCTTCTCACCACCGGAGAAGCCCTCGTTCACGTTGCGCTGCGCGAACGCGGGGTCCATCTGCAGCTTCTCCATGGCGCCGCGCAGCTCGCCGGCCCAGGTACGCAGCTTCGGCGCCTCGCCGTCGATCGCGGTCTTCGCGGTACGCAGGAAGTTGGCCACCGAGACACCGGGGACCTCGACCGGGTACTGCATCGCGAGGAAGAGACCGGCCCGGGCGCGCTCGTCGACGCTCAGCTCGTGCACGTCCACGCCGTCGAGGGTGACCGAACCACCGGTGATCTCGTACTTCGGGTGTCCGGCGATGGAGTACGCCAGGGTCGACTTGCCGGAGCCGTTCGGACCCATGATCGCGTGGGTCTCGCCGGCTTTCACGGTGAGGTCGACACCGGCCAGGATCGGCTTCAGCTGGCCCTCGGGCAGCTTCACCGAAACCTGCAGGTCACGGATCTCCAGGGTGCTCACGGATCTACTCCATTACTCGGTGTCGTCGAAACGTAGATGTCGCCGTCGCGGATCTCGACGGGGTAGACCGCCACTGAATCGATGGCGGGTGGTCCGGAGGGTTCACCGGTGCGCAGGTCGAAGCGGGAGCCGTGCAGCCAGCACTCGAGAGTGCAGCCGTCCACCTCCCCTTCGGAGAGTGCCACGGAGGCGTGACTGCACTCGTCACGCACCGCGTAGAAGTTGTCGTCGTCGGCGTGCACGACCGCGACCTCGACACCGTCGACCTCCACCTGGAGGGCGGTGCCTTTGGCCACGTCGGTCACCGGTCCGACGTACTCGAAGTCCACTATGAACCGGCCTCGACCAGGCGAGCCTCGATGGTGTCACCGAGGCGCTCACGCAGCTCCTCGACCGGGATCTTGTTGATCAGCTCGGCGAAGAAGCCGCGAACCACCAGCTTGCGGGCCTCACCCTCGGGGATGCCGCGGGCCATCAGGTAGAACAGCTGCTCGTCGTCGAAACGACCGGTCGCGCTCGCGTGCCCGGCACCGGCGACCTCACCGGTCTCGATCTCCAGGTTCGGCACCGAGTCGGCCCGGGCCCCATCGGTGAGGATGAGGTTGCGGTTGATCTCGTACGTGTCGGTGCCGGTCGCGGTCGCCCGGATCAGCACGTCGCCGACCCAGACGGTGTGCGCCGACGCGCCCTGCAGCGCGCCGCGGTAACCCACGTTGCTCCGGCAGTCCGGAACGCTGTGGTCAACGAGCTGCCGGTGCTCCTGGTGCTGCCCGGCCGTCGCGAAGTAGAGCCCGAAAAGCTCGGCGTCGCCACCGCGCCCGGCGTACTCAACGCTGGTGAATTGGCGTACCAGATCTCCGCCAAGGGTGACCTGCAGGTGCTGGACGTGCGCGTCCTTGCCGACCCGGATCTTGACGTGCTGGGCCTGGACCGCGTCGCGGTCCCACTCCGCGAGGGTGATGAACGTCAGCTGGGCGCTGTCGCCGACCACGACCTCGATGTTGTCCGCGAGCGTGACCGAGCCGGACTGCTCCAGCACGATCGTGGCCTTGGCGAAGTTGCCCACCTTCACAAAGGTGCGGGCCGCCGCGGCGTCACCGCCCTTGCCGACCAGGCGGATCACCACGGCCTCGGCGGGCTCGGCCTCGGCCGCCACCTCGATCACGGTGACGCCGGCGGCCGAGCCGTACGCGAGCGCGCTGACCCGGTCGAACGGCGTGAGCACCGGGTCGACGTCGTCGGCGGTCGAGACCGTCACGCCGGCCGGCAGGTCGCCGAATTCGACGCTCGGCGCCGCGCCGGTCAGCGACGTGGCCTTGACCAGGTCACCAAGCCGCTTGAGCGGGGTGAAGCGCCACTCCTCCTCCAGGCCGTTCAGTGCCGGGAATTCGGTGACGTCGAAGGAGCGCAGCACCTGCGACTTGGTGCTCGGCGGGGCGATGGCCTCGGTTGTCATCTCGTCCTTTGAGAGTCTCTGTCAGTCGTTGAAAAGTGCGGTCAGCCGACCGCACCCTCCATCTGCAGCTCGATCAGGCGGTTCAGCTCCAGGGCGTACTCCATCGGGAGCTCCTTGGCGATCGGCTCGATGAAGCCACGCACGATCATCGCCATCGCCTCGTCCTCGGTGAGGCCACGGCTCATCAGGTAGAAGAGCTGGTCCTCGCTGACCTTGGAGACGGTCGCCTCGTGACCCATGTTCACGTCGTCCTCGCGGATGTCGACGTACGGGTACGTGTCCGAGCGGGAGATCGTGTCGACCAGGAGCGCGTCGCACTTGACCGTGCTCTTCGAGCTCGACGAGCCTTCCAGCACCTGGACCAGGCCGCGGTACGACGTCCGGCCACCACCACGGGCGATCGACTTCGAGATGATCGTCGACGAGGTGTGCGGCGCGGCGTGCACCATCTTGGCGCCGGAGTCCTGGTGCTGACCCTCGCCGGCCATGGCGATCGAGAGAACCTCGCCCTTGGCGTGCGCGCCGGTCATGTAGACCGCCGGGTACTTCATCGTCACCTTGGAGCCGATGTTGCCGTCGACCCACTCCATGGTCGCGCCCTCTTCACAGGTGGCGCGCTTGGTGACCAGGTTGTAGACGTTGTTCGACCAGTTCTGGATCGTCGTGTACCGGACGCGGGCGTTCTTCTTCACCACGATCTCGACGACCGCGGAGTGCAGCGAGTCGGACGAGTAGATCGGGGCGGTGCAGCCCTCGACGTAGTGGATGTAGCTGCCCTCGTCGGCGATGATCAGCGTCCGCTCGAACTGGCCCATGTTCTCGGTGTTGATCCGGAAGTACGCCTGCAGCGGGATGTCGACGTGCACACCCTTCGGCACGTAGATGAACGAGCCGCCGGACCACACGCTGGTGTTCAGCGCGGCGAACTTGTTGTCGCCGACCGGGATGACGGTGCCGAAGTACTCCTTGAAGAGTTCCTCGTGCTCGCGCAGCGCGGTGTCGGTGTCCAGGAAGAGGACGCCCTGCTGCTCCAGGTCCTCACGGATCGCGTGGTAGACGACCTCGGACTCGTACTGCGCGGCGACACCGGAGACCAGGCGCTGCTTCTCCGCCTCGGGGATGCCGAGCTTGTCGTACGTCGACTTGATGTCGGCCGGCAGGTCGTCCCAGGTGGCGGCCTGCTTCTCGGTGGAGCGCACGAAGTACTTGATGTTCTGGAAGTCGATGCCGGTGAGGTCGGCGCCCCAGTTCGGCATGGGCTTGCGGTCGAACAGCCGCAGACCCTTCAGACGCAGGTCGAGCATCCACTGGGGCTCGCTCTTCAGCGCCGAGATGTTGCGCACCACAGCTTCGGACAGTCCGCGCTGCGCCGTGGCACCGGCGGTGTCGGTGTCGGCCCAGCCGTACTCGTACCGACCCAGAGCGGCGAGGTGCTCTTCCTGAGTGACGATCTGGTCAGTCATGTATCTGTCCTAACCGTGATTGCGGTGGGTGCGTACTGCGTGCCGGGAATGTGCGTGGTGCACACCCCGTCACCGTGCGCGATGGTGGCGAGACGCTGGACGTGGGTGCCGACGAGCCGAGAGATGACTTCGGTCTCGGCGTCGCACAGCTGAGGAAACTCGGCAGCCACGTGAGCCACCGGGCAGTGATGCTGGCACAGTTGCCCACCGGACGCGATCGTGGTCGCGCTGGCAGCGTAACCCTCGGCGGTCAATGCCTCGGCGAGTGCCTCGGCCCGTGCCATCGGATCGGATCCGGCGGACAGTATCGCGGCTCGCAGACGCTCCTCGAGCGCTTGGACCTGGGCCGCTGCGAACGCGCTCAATGCCTCCGGACCGTGCTGCTCGGCTATCCATCGCAGCGCGGCGGTGGCGATGCCGTCGTAGTGGTGCGGGTTGTTGCGGTCATCGCGGCCGGCGGCCGTGAGAACGAATGCCTTGGCCGGGCGGCCTCGTCCACGAGGCTTGTCCTGGCGTAGCTCGCGCGTCTCGACGAGATCCTCGGCGAGCATGGCGTCGAGGTGCTTGCGAATGGCGGCCGGGCTCAAGCCTAGCTCGGCTCCGAGCTCCGCCGCGGTGGCCGCGCCACGCTCCAGGAGCAGGCGGGCGACACGGTCCCGGGTGCGCCCGTCCGAGGCGGTGGCGGACGCCACCACACTCGTCGGTATCAGCACCACGTTTTTCACTACGGCAACGTTACGTATTTCCGCGAGGGCCCGCAAACCAAACCCCGGTGATCCACCACACCGGTGACCGGAGCTGCCAAAATTCGTGTCGTACCTCGCGCGTACGATCCGTCGGGTGAAGTACTCCGTGCTGCGCCCGCTGGCCCTCGCGTCGCTGATCGCCAATGCCGCGCTGATCGTCACCGGTGCCGCGGTCCGGCTCACCGGGTCCGGTCTCGGCTGCCCGACATGGCCGAAATGCACCGACGACTCCTACACGACGACGTCCGAGATGGGCGTCCACGGGATGATCGAGTTCGGCAACCGCCTGCTCACCTTCGTCCTGGTCGCCCTGGCGTTCGCCACGTTCTTCGCCGCGCTGCTCAACCGCCCGCGCCGCAAATCGCTGATCGTGCTCTCCGTCGTGGTCGCGCTCGGCATCCCCGGCCAGGGCATCGTCGGCGGCATCACGGTCCTCACCAACCTCAACCCGTGGGTCGTGGGCATCCACTTCCTGCTCTCGATCGCGCTGATCGCCGGTTGCTACGCCCTCTGGCGCCGCATCGACGAGGGCGACGGCAAGCCGATCCCGCTGGTCCCGGCCCCGATCCGGCACCTCGCCTGGATCACCGCGACGGTCAGCCTCGCCGTGATCACCGTCGGCGTCATCGTCACCGGCAGCGGCCCGCACGCCGGCGACCAGGGCGCCAAACGCAACGGCCTCGACCCCGCCGCCATCTCCCAGGTCCACGCCGACCTGGTCTTTCTCCTGATCGGCCTCTCGGTCGCCCTCTGGTTCGCCCTCCGCGCGATCAACGCCCCCGCCCCGGCCATCCGCGCCGCAGGCGTCCTGATCCTGGTCGAATTCGGTCAGGGCATCATCGGCTTCGTCCAGTACTTCACCCACCTCCCCGTCCTCCTGGTCGCCGCCCACATGCTCGGCGCCGCCATCACCTGGACAGCCACCCTCGCCGTCCTCTGGTCCCTCCGCACCCGCCCAGAGCTAAAACCGGCAAACCCTTCCAAAGACCTCGCCGACTACCCCACCGCCAACGAACCGGTCACCGCCTAACCCTTTTTCAGTACGCGTAACCGCACAGCTCTCGTCAGTCCCCCGCGAGCCCCGGCGGTGCCCCAGGCCGCAGCGCGCCTCTCGCGACACGTCGCCGCCGGCTTTCCGCGCGCCAGGCCGTAACGTGACCGTCTCGCCGGGCCAGGCCCATTCGCGCGGCATGGTCGGTGCCGGTCAAGCTGGCTCGCCATGCGGGCTGGGCGCATCCAGGCCGTTGCGCCGCCCGAGCCGCTTGCATGGTCCCGGCCACGCCGGCCGAGATTTTGGGCCATCGCCCGGCAACCGAGATCTTGAGCGCAGAAGGGCGATGAGCGCACACACCGAAGTGACGAGCCGTAGCCCAGCGAGATCATCCGGCCTGATGACCTACATCGGCTACGGCTGAGCCCGCCAGCCCCACCCCGAGCCGTAGCCCAGCGAGATCATCCGGCCTGATGACCTACATGCCCTACGGCTCGCCCACACCCGCCCACCCGGGGGGCGCGGGTGCAGCCTTGCGTTGCAAGCCGCCCGCGTTACGGCCGCGACCTTGCACCCAGCCTGAACGGCGCAACGGCCCGAGTGCGCGCCCACCTCGCCTGGCGAGCCAGCCCGACCTGGCACTCACCGCACGCCGCGCGAAGGAACCTGAACCAGCGACCCGGCCGCGTCACGGCCTGGCCGCGCCGGGAGGCCGGCGGTGAGGGGCGGGGCTGGGGTGGCCGGCGACGTGGCGCGAGAGGCGCGCTGCGGCCTGGGGCACCGCCGGGGCTCGCGGGGGACTCACGAGAGCTGTGCGGTTACCCGTATCAAAATGGCGTCGGCCAAGCGGGCGGCTGCTGCCGGGGCTGAGCGCAGGAAAAGGCTGGGTTCGGTGAGTTCCAGCTCGATCAGCGTGGGGGTGCCGTCCGGGCCGGGGATCAGGTCGACCCTGGCGTAGAGGAGCTGCGAGGTTCCGCCGGGGATCGCGGCCAGGACGTTGGCCGCCACCTCCAGCTCGGCCTCGGAGGGCACGCGAGGCGTGATGGTCTCGTCGCCCGGCTTGATCGTGCCGTCGGCGGGGCCGGTCAGCATGGGGCCCTTGCGGATGGCGTGGCTGAACGACAGCTCGCCGGACGCCGACGGAGTGCAGAGCAGCGCGGTCTCGCCTGCCGTGTCGACCGCCTGCAGATAGGGCTGGATCATCACGGTCCGGCCGGCCGCGTGCAGGCGGTCGACCAGAGCTGATGCCTGCTCGCTCTGGGCCGGGAACGCGTAGCGGCCGGTGTCCTGGCTGCCGGCGCTGATCGTCGGCTTGACCACCCACTCGCCCTCGGCCGGCGGTTTCCAGGTCCGGCCCGGAGCGACGAACTCGGTGGGGATGGTCGGGATGCCGGCGGCGGCGAGGTCGCGGAGGTAGACCTTGTCGGTGTTCCACTCGACGATGCCGGCCGGGTTCACCAGCCGGGGCACGCGGTGCGCCCAGGCGACGAACTCGTCGTGGCGGGCCACGTAATCCCACGGGGAGCGGATGACCGTGAGGTCGTAACGGGACCAGTCCGCGGACTCGTCGTCCCAGCGGACCGCCTCGACGATCACCCCGCGCTCGCGCAAGGCGTCGCGCAGGGGGTGATCGTCGTCCCAGAGGTCAGGAAAGGTCGCGCACGTCACGAGTGCGACCCGGTGGGCGGTGCTCATTCAGCGGGCCATGCTCCGGCGCGCCATCGAACGCCACAGGTCGTTGCTCGGCCGCATCTGCTCCAGGAGCTCCCGCTCCCACTCGTTCTCCACGGCGACGCCGGCCTGCTCGCAAGCCTCGCGAGCGACACCGGTGTCCTGGGCGAACTGGTCGGACCACTCGCCGTCCTCTCCGACGAGGACGATGCGGGCGCCGCGCTTACCGACGTACTCGATCACCGCCTTGGCGCCGTCGTGCTCGGCGGCGAAAGACTTGATCTCGCGGGTCAGTGTCGTAACGGAACCTTCTGCCATAGGTCGCAGCCTAGGCATGCAAGGAGGCCCCGTGGGTAACTCCGGACTTGTTTTGTGACTCCAATTACCAGCAGGTTTCGTAATCTGCGACATTGTTATGAGCTGATTACGTCCGAATTGTCGGGTCCACCAATATCAACCCAACGAGTGACGGACAGTAACTGACACTGATCACAATCCGGACATCCGGTGCGACGAAAACCAGGACGGTGACGCTTAGATGAGAGCGTCGACGGCGATCGCCATGAAGACCACGGTCAGATAAGTGATCGACAAGTGGAACAGCCGCATCGGGTTGACCGTGTCACCCGCCCGGGTCTTGACCACGAGCCGGATCGCCTCGGCGAGGAAGACGAGGCCCATCACGATGGCGGTCACGCCGTAGATCGGTCCGAGACCGAGCGGCCAGGCCGCGAGCGAGGCGACCACAGTGAGGACGGTGTAGACCAGGATTTCGAAATTGACCCTGCTCATCGACCGGACAACGGGGAGCATCGGAATGCCGGCCCGCGCGTAGTCGTCCTTGTACTTCACCGCGAGCGCGTAGAAGTGCGGCATCTGCCAAAAGAAAACAACCGCGAAAAGCGCCCAGGCCAGCGGCGGGATGGACCCGGTCACCGCGGCCCAGCCGATCACCACGGGCGCGGCACCGCAGGCGCCACCCCAGAAGGTGTTCGCCGGGGTCCGGCGCTTCAGCCACATCGTGTAGATCACGTCGTAGTAGAAGATCGACGCTGCGGTGAGGACAGTGGCGAGCCAGTTGGTGAGCAACGCCATGACCACGAGCGACACGACCGACAGCGTCAATCCGAAGATCAGCACGGCACGCGGCGTGAGCTGGTTCGCCGGCAGTGGACGGCGTTTGGTCCGCCGCATCAACTGGTCGATGTCGCGGTCGATGTAGCAATTGAGGACGCTCGCCCCGCCACCCGCGAGACCGCCTCCGACCAGGACCGCCGCGAACGTCACGGGGTCGGGCCAGCCGCCTGCGGCCAGCATCATGGTCGGCACGGTGGTTACTAAAAGGAGCTCGACGATCTGCGGCTTGGTGAGCGCCAGGTACGCCCGGAGAAGCGCTATCCGGTCACGTGGCGCGTGCTCCGCCACGCCGGGCGACCGTCGGTGGACGGGACGCTCGGTGATCATGCTCACGGACAGCCACCTTCCGGCATCGGCTTTATTTCGCGGCCGTTGCCGGGTATTCACCCAGCGGCTCGCCCGGACAGCCTACGCGCAGTCGTCTGCGCTGCTCGGGGCACCCGGTACGGGTGCAGACGGTCACACCACTTGATCCGGCGTGTCCGCTCACAGCGTATGTGCCTAGGGCGTTCACTGCGCACGTGTTTAGCCCGACTGGATAGGGTCAAGCCGAAAAGGGTTCCATTATTTTGCCCGAGGAGCACAACCGACGTGGCTGCCACAGATCCCGCTCTCAACTGGTCCGACCTCGACCGCAAGGCGGTGGACACCAGCCGGGTGCTGGCCATGGACGCCGTGGAGAAGGCCGGCAACGGTCACCCCGGCACCGCTATGAGCCTGGCGCCGGCCGCCTACCTGCTGTTCAACCGCGTGATGCGGCACGACCCCACGGATCCGCTGTGGGCGGGACGCGACCGCTTCGTGCTGTCCTGCGGACACTCGAGCCTCACGCTTTACGTACAGCTCTTGCTCAACGGATACAGCACCTCCCTGGATGACCTGAAGTCCCTTCGCCAGTGGGACTCGCTCACTCCGGGTCACCCCGAGTACGGGCACACCCCCGGCGTCGAGATCACCACCGGCCCGCTGGGCCAGGGCATCGGCAACGCGGTCGGCATGGCGATGTCCGCCCGCCGCGAGCGCGGTCTGTTCGACCCGGACACCGCCGCCGGCCAGTCCCCGTTCGACCACAACGTGTACGCGCTCTGCTCGGACGGCGACATCGAAGAGGGTGTCAGCCACGAGTCCAGCGCCATCGCATCGGTGCAGAAGCTCGGCAACCTCACGGTGATCTACGACGACAACGAGATCTCCATCGAGGACGACACCCGGATCGCCAAGTCCGAGGACGTCGGCGCCCGGTACGCGGCGTACGGCTGGCACGTCCAGACCGTGAACTGGCGCGGCGAGAACGGCTACGACGAGGACGTCGAGGCCCTCTGGAACGCGATCCAGGCCGCCAAGGCGGTGACCGACAAGCCGTCCTTCATCGTCCTCAAGACGATCATCGGCTTCCCCGCGCCGAAGAAGCAGAACACCGGCAAGATCCACGGCTCCGCGCTGGGCGCCGACGAGATCTCCGCCACCAAGAAGATCCTTGGTTTCGCCGACGAGCCGTTCGCGATCGACGACGATGTCGTGAAGCACGCGCAGCAGGTCGTCGAGCGCGGCAAGGCGGCGCACGCCGAGTGGGACAAGGCGTACGACGCCTGGGCCGCCGGCAACGCCGAGGGCAAGGCGCTGTTCGAGCGTCTCGCCACCCGCACGCTGCCCGAGGGCTGGCTCGACGCTCTCCCGGTCTTCCCCGCGGACGAGAAGGGCCTGGCCACCCGCGCCGCGTCCGGCAAGGTCCTGGAGGCGCTCGCGCCGGTGCTCCCCGAACTCTGGGGCGGCTCCGCCGACCTGGCGGAGAGCAACAACACCACGATGAAGGGCGAGCCGTCCTTCATCCCGGCGGAGTACGCCACCAAGGAGTTCCCGGGCCACGAGTACGGCCGCACGCTGCACTTCGGCATCCGTGAGCACGGCATGGGCTCGATCCTCAACGGCATCGCGGTGCACGGCGGCACCCGCCCGTACGGCGGCACGTTCCTGGTCTTCAGTGACTACATGCGTGGTTCGGTCCGCCTGTCCGCGCTGATGAAGCTGCCGGTCACGTTCGTGTGGACGCACGACTCGATCGGCCTCGGCGAGGACGGCCCGACGCACCAGCCGATCGAGACGCTGACCGCGCTGCGCGCGATCGTCGGCCTCGACGTGGTCCGGCCGGCCGACGCCAACGAGACCGCGTACGCGTGGCGTGGCGCCCTGGAGAACAAGGACCGCCCGACCGCGCTCGCGCTGTCCCGGCAGAACCTGCCCACCGTCGACCGCACCAAGTACGCGTCGGCCGAGGGCACCCTCAAGGGCGGTTACATCCTGTCCGAGGCGTCGACCGGCGAGCCCAAGGTGATCCTGATCGCCAGTGGTTCCGAGGTGTCGATCGCGCTCACCGCGCAGGAGCGCCTCGAGGCCGAGGGCACCCCGACCCGGGTGGTCTCGATGCCGTGTCAGGAGTGGTTCTACGCGCAGGACATCGCGTACCAGCAGCAGGTTCTCCCGCGTGGCGTGAAGGCTCGCGTCACCGTCGAGGCCGGCATCCGGATGAGCTGGGACCGCATCCTCGGTGACGCCGGCGAGGCCGTCAGCATCGAGCACTACGGCGCCAGCGCCCCGGCGAAGATCCTCTTCGAGCAGTTCGGCTTCACCCCCGACAACGTCGTCGCGAAGGCCAACGCATCACTCGCCAAGGTCGGCGAGATCACCGGCCACAAGACCGGCAACTGATTCTTTAAGGAGCAAGGCAAATGACGGACAGGCTGGCTGAGCTCTCCGCGCAAGGCGTTGCGGTGTGGCTCGACGATCTCTCCCGGGTACGGCTGACCAGCGGTTCGCTGGAGAAGCTGCGCCGTGACCAGCACGTGGTCGGTGTCACCACCAACCCGAGCATCTTCCAGAAGGCGCTGTCGGACGCGGACGCGTACGACGAGCAGCTGCGCGACCTCGCGGTTCAGGGTGTGACGGTCGAGGAGGCCGTCCGCCTGATGACCGCCAAGGACGTCCGCTGGGCCGCTGACGTGTTCCGCCCGACCTACGACGCCTCGAACGGCATCGACGGCCGGATCTCCATCGAGGTGGACCCGCGCAAGGCGCACGAGACCGCCTCCACGGTCGCCGAGGCGAAGACCCTCTGGTGGCTGGTGGACCGCCCCAACCTCTACATCAAGATCCCGGCGACGCTGGCCGGCCTGCCCGCCATCACCGAGGTGCTGGCGAACGGCATCAGCGTCAACGTCACGCTGATCTTCTCGGTCGAGCGCTACGAGGCGGTCATGGAGGCGTTCCTGACCGGCCTGGAGAAGGCGAAGGCGAACGGCCACGACCTCAGCAAGATCGGCTCGGTCGCGTCCTTCTTCGTCTCCCGCGTGGACACCGAGATCGACAAGCGGCTCGACAAGGCCGGCTCGGACGAGGCCAAGGCGCTCAAGGGCAAGGCGGCCATCGCCAACGCTCAGCTGGCGTACGAGGCGTACACCAAGGTGTTCGGCGGCGACCGCTGGAAGGCCCTCGCCGACGCCGGCGCCCACCCGCAGCGTCCGCTCTGGGCGTCGACCGGCACGAAGAACCCCGACTTCCTCGACACCATCTACGTCGAGGAGCTGATCGCGCCCGGCACGGTCAACACCATGCCGGAGTCGGTCATCTTCGCGTACGAGGACCACGGCACCACCCGCGGCGACACCGTCTCCGCGAATTTCGCGAACGCTCACCAGGTCTTCACCGACCTCGCGGCGGCCGGAATCGACCTCACCGACGTCTTCAAGGTCCTTGAGGACGAGGGCGTCGAGAAGTTCGAGGCTGCCTGGAACGAGCTGCTCGAAGGCGTCACCAAGTCGCTGAAGGCCGCCGCCGGCGGTGCCAAGAACCCCAGCGACGCTGCCTGACCCGAGGTTTTTGAGGCCTGTCGCGGGGACTCCCGCGACAGGCCGTTCCATCTGACGAAAATTTGGCAGGATGGCAACGTGGGTAATCCGCTGCGTACCGCACAGGACCGTCGGCTTCCGCGGATTCCGGAGCCCTGCGCTCTGGTGATCTTCGGGGTCACCGGTGACCTGTCCCGTAAAAAGCTCATCCCGGCCGTCTACGACCTGGCCAACCGCGGTCTTCTACCGCCTGGCTTCGTGGTCGTCGGCTTCGCCCGCGCCGACTGGGGTGACGGCGACTTCGAGTCGCTGGCCTACGCCGCCGCCAAGAAGGGCGCCCGGACGCCCTGGCGGGAGGACGTCTGGCAGCGACTCAACAGTCAATTCCACTTCGTCCCCGGCTCTTTCGACAACGACGACGACTTCGACAAGCTCTCCGAGACTCTCGATGATCTCCGTGAGCGCAATGGCATCACCGGCAACACGGCCTTCTACTTCTCCATCCCGCCCGCGGCGTTCCCGCTGGTGCTCAATCAGCTCAACCGCACCGGTCTCGCGGACAACGCGAAACTCGGTGGCTGGCGCCGGGTCGTCGTGGAGAAGCCGTTCGGCCACGACTTCGCTTCCGCGGTCTCCTTGAACGAACTCGTCGACGACGTGTTCAATCCGCAGGAGGTCTACCGGATCGACCACTACCTGGGCAAGGAAACGGTTCAGAACATCCTGGCCCTTCGCTTCGCGAACAGCCTGTTCGAACCGGTCTGGAACTCCAAGTACGTCGACAGTGTCCAGATCACCATGGCCGAGGACGTCGGCATCGGCTCCCGGGCGGCGTTCTACGACGCCTCCGGCGCCGCACGCGACGTACTGCAGAACCATCTTCTGCAGCTGCTCGCTCTGGTCGGCATGGAAGAGCCGACAAGCTTCGACCCCCAAGAGGTACGGGCGGAGAAGCTCAAAGTTCTGAAAGCGATCAGTCTGCCGGCCGACATCTCGACGGGCTCGGTCCGCGGGCAGTACCTGTCCGGCTGGGTCGCCGGCGAGCGCGCACCCGGTTACCTGGAAGAGGCGAACATCCCGCCGAACTCCACGACCGAGACGTACGCGGCGGTCCGGCTCGGCATCCAGAACCGGCGCTGGGCCGGCGTCCCGTTCTTCGTCCGGGTCGGCAAGCGGATGCCGCGGCGGGTCTCCGAGATCGCGATCCTGTTCAAGCAGGCGCCGCACCTTCCGTTCGACCCGGCCGACGTGGAGATGCTGGGTCACAACCAGCTCGTCATCCGGGTTCAGCCGGACGAGGGCGTGGTGCTGAAATTCGGCTCCAAGGTGCCGGGCACCGCCATGGAGGTCCGCGACATCGCGATGGACTTCCAGTACGGCGAGGCGTTCACCGAATCCAGCCCGGAGGCGTACGAGCGACTCGTGCTCGACGTACTGATCGGTGACCGCACGCTCTTCCCGGACGCCGCCGAGGTGGAGCAGTCGTGGCGGGTCATCGACCCGCTGGAGGCCGCCTGGGCCGGCACCACGCCGGAGCCGTACCGGTCCGGTGAGTGGGGCCCGCGGGCCTCGGACGAGATGCTGGCCCGCGAGGGCCGCGCTTGGAGGCGAGCATGATCGGCCTTTGGGACACCACCGGCAACGAGGTAGTGAAGGCCCTGGCCGCCGAACGCCGCAGTGCCGGCGGCGTGGCCTCCGGCCTGGCACTCACCCTGATCGCGGTGGTCGAGGAGAAGAAGGTACGCGAGGCGGAAGCGGCAGCCACCATCGCCGCGGCGGCACACCCGTGTCGTCTGCTCATCGTGGTTCGCTCCGACATGGACGGCCGGAGCCGCCTGGACGCGGAGATCGTCGTGGGCGGGCGCCTCGGCCCCGCCGAGGCGGTCGTCATGCGGATGTACGGCCGTCTCGCCCTGCACGCCGAGTCAGTGGTCATGCCGTTGCTGGCGCCGGACGTGCCGGTCGTCTCGTGGTGGCACGAGGAACCGCCGAACTCGATCGCCAACGACTTCCTGGGTGTCGTAGCGGACCGCCGGATCACCGACGCCGCGCAGTCCCCCGACCCGGTGGCCGCACTGCGCCAGCGGGCCGTGGACTACGCCCCCGGTGACACCGACCTGACCTGGACCCGGATCACCCTGTGGCGCACGCTGGTGGCCGGCGCGTTCGACTCGACCGACGCCCGGGTTACCGGTGCCCGGATCGTGGCGCCGGAGAAGGACCCGACCGCGTGGCTGATGCTCGGCTGGCTCAAGTCCCGCCTCGGCATCGAGCCGGTGCTGGAGCACACCGACCGGTCACCTCGCCTGCACGCGGTGGAACTGCAGTGCGAGAACGGCGATTTTGTACGGGTCACCCGCGAGGAAGGCACGGCGCTGTTCAGCCGGTCCGGCCAGGAGGACCGGTACATGCCGCTGCCGAAGCGGGCCGTCGGTGACGAGCTCGCCGAGGAACTGCGCCGGCTCGACGCCGACCAGATCTACGCGGACGCTCTCAGCGCGATGGCCGGCGTGCCGAACCTGAGCCAGCGGGCGCCGATGCGCGTACACGTCTGGAAGGACCCGGCACTGGCCGCCCGCGCGGCCAGTGCGGCTTCCTGATCATCGTTCAAGAATTCGACACCGGGCCGTCCGCCGCATCGCGGCGGGCGGCCCTGCATAGGGGAGACCTTCATTGAGTGAGACCGTGGTCGTGGTTGTTCCGGACGCCGACATCCTGGCGTCGACGGTGGCGGCACGGCTCGCCATCAAGATCATTGACGCGCAGGCGGTGCACGGCACGGCCGGCGTGGTGCTGACCGGCGGGCGCGTCGCGGCGAAGGTGCTGCGCTCGCTCAGCGACCTGCCCGCCGCCGCGGCGATCGACTGGTCCCGGGTGGACCTGTGGTGGGGCGACGAGCGGTTCCTGCCGTCCGGTGATCCGGACCGCAACGAGACCCAGGCCCGCGAGGCGGTACTGGACAAGCTGCCGCTCGACCCGGCCCGGGTGCACGCGATGCCGGCCTCGGACGGCCCGGACGGCGACGACGCGGTGGCCGCGGCCGCCCGGTACGCGGGTGTCCTCGGCGACACCCTCCCCCGGTTCGACGTGCTGATGCTCGGTGTCGGCGAGGACGGGCACGTGGCGTCGCTGTTCCCCGGCCACCCGGGACTGGAGGCGACCGGGAGCGCGGCCGCGGTCTTCGACAGCCCGAAGCCGCCGCCCACCCGGGTGACGCTGACCCTCTCCACGATCCGGAGTGCCGACGAGGTGTGGCTGATCGCCGCCGGACCGGACAAGGCCGCCCCGATCGGCGCTGTCCACGGTGGTGCTTCGCTGCCCGCTGGGAGCGCTGTGGGCGTACGCAAGACGCTCTGGCTGCTGGACCGGGCAGCGGCGTCAGAGATCCGCTGAGCGTGGCGAGGAGAGGGCGCACAGCGCCCTCTCCCTAGAATGACGGCCGTGACGATCCGCAGCTACCGGCCCAGCGACCTCGAAGCGATCTACGACATCTGCGCGCGCACCGGCGCCGCCGGGCAGGACGCGCGCGGCCGGTACAGCTCGGATCGGCTGCTCGGGGACATCTGGGCGGTGCCCTACGTGGTGCACGAGCCGGAGCACACCCATGTCGCCGAGGACGGCGAGGGCAACGCGATCGGTTACATCCTCGGTACGGCCGACACCGCAGCGTTCGTGGAGTGGTACCGCGCCGAGTGGCTTCCGGCCACTGTGGACCGTCTCGTCGCCGGGGATCCCCGCGACGAGGGGATGCTCGATCTGCATCATGAGCCGGAGCGGATGCTGATTCCGGAACTGGCCGGCTATCCGGCGCACCTGCACATCGACCTGCTGCCGCAGGCTCAGGGCAAGGGGCTCGGACGGCAGCTGATGGCGGCTTTCCTGAACGGGCTGCGAGCCGCCGGCGTTTCGCGGGTGCACCTCGGGATGGCGCCGGAGAACCACGGCGCCTACGCGTTTTACCAGCGCCTCGGTTTCCACGACGTCGAGGTGCCGGACGCCGGAGCCCTCTATCTGGGCCGCGACACGTCACCGCTGAGCTGAGCAGACTTGATCGGGCCGGCCGCCCCCGTGCGGCCGGCCTCAACCGCGTCTGTCTAACGCTCGCCGCGCCGCTGGCGCAGCTTGGCGAGCGCCTCGGCGAGGATCGCCTGGGCGTCCTCCTCGGAGCGGCGCTCCTTCACGTACGCGAGGTGCGACTTGTAGGGCTCGGCGCGCAGCCGGCCCGGCGGGTTCGACCGGTCGAGACCGGCCGGCTGCCCGCAGCGAGGGCAGTCCCAGGTATCCGGGGTCGCGGCCTCCGCCGCGAACCAGATCTGGCTGTCGTGGCCGGCCGCGCAGAAATACGTGATCTGCCTGCGCGGTGCGGGTTCGGTGCGCTCGTCGGGCCGCATCGGGCTGGACCCGACACGACTGCCGCGGATAGCGCTGCCACTGGACACGGACGTCACTCCTGTCTCGAGGGGCCTCAAGAGCCGCCCGGGCGGGGGTTGGTCAAACCGGACGGCGAGGACAAAAAACCGCGCGGCCGGAAAAACCGGCCGCGCGGCAGATTGTACGACTATGAGCGCCCGTCAGGAAGCCAGCTGAAGTTTGAGCCAGAAACCGAGGCCGACAATGCAGGCGAACCAGATGATGCCCACCAGAACGGTGTAGCGATCCAGGTTCTTCTCCGCCACCGAGGAACCGGCCAGGCTGGAGGTGACGCCGCCACCGAACATGCTCGACATGCCGCCGCCCTTACCCCGGTGCAGCAGGATCAGCAGGGTCAGCAGAATGCTGGTGGTGATCAGCAACACGATCAACGTGTAAGCGAACGCGATCGGCATGGTCGGGTTCATTCCTCTCGAAGGGCACAGCAAGCGGTCCCACAATAGCGGGTGCCCGGCCGTTTGTTACGGCCGGGCACGCGCGATCTGCATGTGATCAGAGATCAGCGAGCAACGTGCTCCGGGAAGCGCACGATGGCCGCGAAGCCCTCGGCGTCCAGAGCCGCGCCACCGACCAGGGCACCGTCGACATCCGGCTGCGCCATGATCGAGGCGATGTTCCCCGCCTTGACCGAGCCGCCGTACTGGATGCGGACCGCGTCGGCCACGTCCGCGCCGTACTTCTCGGTCAGCCGCGCACGGATCGCGCCGCAGACCTCCTGCGCGTCGTCCGGCGTGGCGGTCTTGCCGGTGCCGATCGCCCAGACCGGCTCGTACGCGATGACGATCTGCTTGATCTGGTCTTCCTTGAGCCCGTCGAGGCCCGCGTCGACCTGCGAGGTGCAGTGGCCCACGTGAGCGGACTCCTCGCGCACCGACAGGCCCTCGCCGACGCAGAAGATCGGGGTCAGGCCGGCCGTGAAAGCCGCCTTGATCTTCGCGTTGACCAGCTCGTCGGTCTCGTTGTGGTACTCGCGGCGCTCGGAGTGCCCGATCACCACGTAGGTGCAGCCGAGCTTCGCCAGCATCGAGCCGGCGATCTCACCGGTGTACGCGCCGGACGCGTGCTGCGAGATGTCCTGAGCGCCGTACGCGATGCCGAGCTTGTCGCCGTCCACAGCGGTCTGCACGGTGCGCAGGTCGGTGAAGGGCGGCAGCACGACGGTCTCGACCGCGTCCAGCTGGGCCGGGGTGAGGCTCGCGGCCAGCTTCTGGATGAGCAGATTCGCCTCGAAGTGGTTGAGGTTCATCTTCCAGTTGCCGGCAATGATCGGCTTACGGGGGGTCGTCATCACTTCTCCAGTGCGGCGACGCCCGGCAGCGTCTTGCCTTCGAGGTACTCCAGGGACGCGCCCCCGCCGGTGGAGATGTGGCCGAACGCGGTCTCGTCCAGGCCGAGCGTGCGTACCGCCGCGGCCGAGTCGCCGCCACCGACGACCGAGAAGCCGTCGATCTTGGTGATCGCCTCGGCGACACCGCGGGTGCCGGCGGCGAACGGAGCGAGTTCGAAGACGCCCATCGGGCCGTTCCAGAAGACCGTCTTGGCACCGGCGACAGCCGACGCGAAGAGCTCCGTCGACTTCGGGCCGATGTCGAGGCCGAGCCGGTCAGCCGGGATGTCCGAGACATCCACGACGTCGTGCTCGGCGTCCGCCGAGAACTCGGTGGCCGCGACGACGTCGACGGGCAGGACGATCCGGCCGTCCGCCTGCTCCAGCAGATCGGCACACACGGAGATCATCTCGGCCTCGAGGAGGGACTTGCCCACCTCGTGGCCCTGCGCCTTGAGGAACGTGAAGCACATGCCGCCACCGACGAGGAGCTTGTCCACCTTCGGCAGCAGCGCCTGGATCACCGCGAGCTTGTCGGAGACCTTCGAGCCGCCGAGCACGACGACGTAGGGCTGCTCCGGACTCTCGGACACCTTCTTCAGGACCTCGACCTCTTTGAGGACGAGTCCACCGGCGAAGTGCGGCAGCCGGGCCGGTACGTCGTACACCGACGCGTGCTTGCGGTGCACCGCACCGAAAGCGTCATCGACGTAGAAGTCCGCGAACTTCGCCAGCTCGTCGGCGAAAGCGCCACGAACCGCGTCGTCCTTCGAGGTCTCGCCCTCGTTGAACCGCAGGTTCTCCAGCAGCAGGACCTGGCCGTCGGCCAGAGCCGCGACCTTCGCCTGCGCGTCGGAGCCGACGGTGTCGGACGCGAAGACCACCGGCGACCCGAGCAGCTCACCCAGACGGGTGGCGACCGGCTCCAGAGTGAACTTCGGGTCCGGCGCGCCCTTCGGGCGGCCCAGGTGGGACGCCACGATCACGCGAGCGCCCGCGTCACGCAGGGCGATCAGGGTCGGCAGTACCGCGCGGGCGCGGCCGTCGTCACTGATCACGCCTGGGTTGGCCTTGTCGAACGGGACGTTCAGGTCGGCGCGCACGAATACGCGCCGACCCGAGACACCCTCGCCGAGCAGGTCGTCGAGAGTCTTCAAGAAAATCAGGCCCCGACCAGCTTGACCAGGTCGACGAGGCGGTTCGAGTAGCCCCACTCGTTGTCGTACCAGGAAACGACCTTGACCTGGTTGCCGATGACCTTGGTGAGGCCGGCGTCGAAGATCGAGGAGGCCGGGTCGGTGACGATGTCCGACGACACGATCGGGTCCTCGGTGTAGACCAGGATGCCCTTGAGCGCACCCTCGGCGGCCGCCTTGATCACCGAGTTGACCTCTTCGACCGACGTGTCACGGGAAGCCGTGAAGGTCAGGTCGGTGGCCGAGCCGGTGGGGATCGGCACCCGCAGCGCGAAGCCGTCCAGCTTGCCCTTGAGCTCCGGCAGCACCAGGCTGACGGCCTTCGCGGCGCCGGTCGAGGTCGGCACGATGTTCAGCGCGGCGGCGCGGGCGCGACGCAGGTCGCTGTGCGGGCCGTCCTGCAGGTTCTGGTCCTGGGTGTACGCGTGGATCGTGGTCATCAGACCCTTTTCGATCCCGATCGTGTCGTTCAGGACCTTCGCCATCGGGGCGAGGCAGTTCGTGGTGCACGAAGCGTTCGAGATGATGTTGTGCTTCGCGGCGTCGTAGAGGTTGTCGTTGACGCCGACGACGATGGTGATGTCCTCGTTCTTGGCCGGAGCCGAGATGATGACCTTCTTGGCGCCCTTGTCGATGTGCGCCTTCGCCTTGGTGGCGTCGGTGAAGAAGCCGGTCGACTCGATGACGACGTCGGCGCCCAGGTCGCCCCAGGGCAGGTTGTTCGGGTCGCGCTCGGCGAACGCCTTGAACGACTTGCCACCGACGCTGATCTCGTCGGCGGACGCCTTCACCTCGTGGCCGAGACGGCCCAGGATGCTGTCGTACTTCAGCAGGTGGGCGAGAGTGGCGTTGTCGGTCAGGTCGTTCACGCCGACGATCTCGATGTCGGCGCCGGACGCCAGCACCGCGCGGAAGAAGTTACGACCGATACGGCCGAAGCCGTTGATGCCAACCCGGATGGTCACAGGTGGTCTCCTCGTTTCGGTCCGCCGGATTTTGCGACCGGCGGAGGGTCTGCATGCCAGCCGAATGGAGGGCAGGCACAAGGGTGCCCGGCCGCCGCGCCCGAAGGAGCGTGGAACGCCGCAACCGGAGTTGGCGGCGCGTCACAGCGGGGGGTTCGGCCGAACTGCCGGCACCGTCGCCGTCAGAAGTGACCCTATCCGAGACCTGGTATTCATCAGGCAGCGGGGCCGCGACCTGAACGTTACCTAATTTGGGTAGCGGTTCGGACAGGGCCAAAGGTCACATGACGGTCTAACAGGCCATCATTTCCGGAGTGACGGCTGCCTCGGTGTCGGGAATTCCCAAGTCACGGGCGCGCTTGTCGGCCAGGGCCAGCAGCCGCCGGATCCGGCCGGCGATGGCGTCCTTGGTCAGCGGCGGGTCGGCCAGCGCGCCGAGCTCCTCGAGCGAGGCCTGCCGGTGTTCCAGCCGCAGCGCACCGGCCGAGGTCAGGTGGTTCGGAGCGTCATCGGCGAGGATCTCCAGGGCCCGGGTGACCCGGGCTGCCGCCGCCACTGCTGCCCGCGCCGATCGGCGCAGGTTCGCGTCGTCGAAGTTGGCCAGCCGGTTCGCTGTGGCGCGGACCTCACGGCGTACCCTCCGCTCCTCCCAGGCCAGCACGCTGGAGTGCGCGCCGATCCGGGTGAGCAGCGCCGCGATCGCGTCGCCGTCCTTGATCACGACGCGGTCGACGCCGCGTACCTCGCGCTCTTTCGCGGTGATCCCGATGCGCCGGGCGGCACCGCGCAGAGCGAGAGCCGCCTCCGGTCCGGGGCAGGTGATCTCCAGGGCGCTGGAGCGGCCCGGCTCGGTGAGCGAGCCGTGCGCCATGAACGCGCCCCGCCAGGCAGCCACCGAGCAGCAGACGTTGCCGTTCACCACGTGCTGCGGCAGGCCACGCACCGGGCGGCCCCGCACGTCCAGGAGGCCGGTCTGGCGGGCCAGTACCTCGCCGTCCTTGACGATCCGCACGATGTAGTGGCTGCCCTTGCGAAGGCCGCCCGAAGCGAGGACGTGCACCTCGCTCTGGTACCCGTAGACATCCGAGATCTCGCGCCTCAGCCGCCGCGCCACCGCGCCGGTGTCGAGTTCCGCCTCGACCACCACCCGGCCGGAAACGATGTGCAAGCCACCGGCGAAACGCAGCAGAGCTGCCATCTCAGCCCGGCGACAGCAGGGCTTCGGAACATCGACCCGGCTCAGCTCGTCCTTGACCGCTGCCGTCATCGCCATCGTTCTAGTCACCTCATGCGCCGGATCTGAAGAGTGTGTGCCGCACTACGCCAGTAACTAACGAGCGGAGCCCAATACTGGCACCAGTGCAACGCTCAACGACTCAGGATCATGCCGTGGGCTGCCGTCCGCAACGGCGACGGGTGCCAATACCAGTTCCGCTCCGAGGGCGAGCGCTGCCGCACGCACCGGTTCCGGTTCACCCGCCCACTTGGCGTCGGCGAGCACCGTGTCGACCCGGAGTTCCGGGAGGTACCAGTGCAGCGCCGCCAGGTGGTCGGCCGTGGAGAGACCGGACGTCTCCTTGTCGGCGCTCAGATTGAGCGTGACCAGGCGACGGGCCGGGCTCGCCACGATCGCCGCGGCGAGTTCCGGCACCAGCAGATGCGGTAACACGCTGGTGTACCAGCTACCCGGGCCGAAGATCAACCAGTCGGCGGCGGTGACCGCGGCGATCGCGTCCGGGCAGGCCGGCGGATTTTCCGGGACGAGGCGCAGCGCGCTCACCCGGCCGTCGGCCACGGCCACGGCGTGTTGTCCCCGGACGGTCGTCGCCTCACCCGCCGCGCCCACCACGTCGGCCTCGATGCCGACCGCGTGCAGCGCCATCGGCAGGACCCGGCCCTGCGCGCCGACCATCTCGGCCGCGTGGTCCAGAGCCCGCACCGGGTCGCCGAGCATCTCTATCAACCCGAGCAGCAGCAGGTTGCCCACCGCGTGCCCGGCCAGGGTGTCCATCGACCGGTCAGCACGCCGCTCCCCCGGAGGCTTGGTGCGCTGGGACGGCATCGCCGCGAACCGGTGCTGCATCAAACTCGCCGTACGCCGAGCCGTCGGGTGATCGTCAGCAAGCGCCGCGAGGGCCTGGCGCAGATCGCCCGGGGGCAGCAGCGCGTCACGCTCCACCCGCAGGCGACCGCTGGAACCGCCGTCGTCACCCACCGTCACTATCGCGGTGATCTCCAGGTCGAGATCCCTGGAACAGTGCCGCAGCGCCTTCAACGAGGCGCTCAGCCCGTGCCCACCGCCGAACGCCACAACCCGGATCACTCGCGCCCCAGATCGCGGTGCGAGGTGTGTGCGGACAGCCGCATCCCCGACAGCCGCGCGGTCAGCTCCTCCGCTATCGCCACACTGCGGTGCTTGCCGCCGGTGCAGCCGATGGCGACCGTGAGGTACCGCTTGCCCTCGCGCTCGAAGCCCGGTGCGGTCGCCGCGATCAGGCCCGCGTAGGTGCCGACGAACTCGCCGGCGCCCTCCTGGCCCAGGACGTAGTTGCTCACGCCCTCCTCCAGGCCGGTGTGCTCGCGCAGTTCCGGCACCCAGAACGGGTTCGGCAGGAACCGGGCGTCCAGCACGTAGTCGGCGTCCGGCGGCAGGCCGTACTTGAAGCCGAACGACAGCACGGTGATCCGCAGCCGGCGTGAGTCGTCGCCGCTGAACAGCTCCTCGACCCGGCGCCGGAGCTGGTTCACGTTCAGGTGACTGGTATCGATGATCACGTCGGCCTGGTCACGGGCCTCCTCGAGCAGCTTGCGCTCGGCCGCGATCCCGTCGGCCAGCCGTCCGTCGCCCTGGAGCGGGTGCGAGCGGCGCACCGACTCGAAGCGCCGGATCAGCACCTCGTCGTCGGCGTCGACGAACACCACGCGCGGCGCGAAGCCGC
Source organism: Actinoplanes sp. CA-015351 (assembly GCF_050955685.1). Taxonomy (NCBI): domain Bacteria; kingdom Bacillati; phylum Actinomycetota; class Actinomycetes; order Micromonosporales; family Micromonosporaceae; genus Actinoplanes; species Actinoplanes sp. CA-015351. The sequence goes on along the minus strand of NZ_CP192102.1, from coordinate 1,827,111 downwards.
GTTCCTTCAGCTCACGGACCGCGCCCGCCAGGTCGGTGGAGAACGCCCGGCTGCGCACGTCGAGCACCATCGCGGTACGCCGTGCCGCGCCACCCGCCGCGAAGGCCAGCTCCGCCATCTCCAGCATCAGCGCCTGCGGCAGGTTGTCGACCACGTAGAAGCCGACGTTCTCCAGTGCGCGGGCCACCGTGCTGCGCCCGCCGCCGGAGAGTCCGGTCACCACCACCAGGTCGGTACCGGCCTCATCGGGCTCCACTACCTCGTCCACGCACGCCTCCCGCGTCGGTTCGCTCGCGTCGGTTTTCACATCGGTCATCGCATCGCACGAGCGACACAACATCCTAGGCCGTGAGACACCTGGACGACCGCCGGACAGCCTGTCCGCTACCGGTCCGAGTTGGTTGGCGGGTTGAGGGCGGCGAGAACCGTCTCGGCCGTGCGACGTCCGATGCCGGGCACCTCGGAGATCTCCTCCGGGGTCGCGGCGGCCAGGCGTTTCAGCGAGCCGAAATGCCGCAGCAGGGCTTTGCGCCGCACGTCGCCGAGGCCGGCGATGTCATCCAGCGCGGAGGCCGTCATCCGCTTGGACCGCCTCTCCCGGTGGAACGTGATGGCGAACCGGTGTGCCTCGTCACGGATGCGCTGCAGAAGGTAGAGCGACTCGGACGTGCGCGGAAGGATGACCGGGAAGTCCTCACCCGGCTGCCACACCTCCTCCAGCCGCTTGGCCAGCCCGCACAGCGCGACGTCGGTGATCCCCAGCTCGGAGAAGACCGCGGCCACCGCGTTGACCTGCGGCTGACCGCCGTCGACGACAACAAGCTGCGGAGGGTACGCGAACCGGCGCGGTTTCCCGGTGAGCGGATCGACGCCGGGCAGCGAGTCGGGGGCCGCGTCGTCCGGGACACTCGCGCCTTCCTGCGCTTTGAAACGGGCGAACCGGCGCCGCATCACCTCGCTCATCGCCGACAGATCGTCGGTGGCGCCGCGGACCGCGAAGCGGCGGTACTCACTCTTTCGGGCGAGGCCGTCCTCGAAGACCACCATCGAGGCGACCACGTCGGTGCCCTGGATCTGCGAGACGTCGAAACACTCGATGCGCAGCGGCACGGTCTCCATGCCGAGCGCCTCGGCGATCTCCTCAAGGGCCTTGTTGCGGGTGGTCAGGTCGCCGGCCCGGCGCAGCTTGTGCCGCTGCAGCGACTCGGCGGCGTTGCGCGCCACCGTCTCCATCAGCGACTTCTTGTCGCCGCGCTGCGGCACCCGCAGGCTCGCCCGGCTGCCACGCCGCTCGGTGAGCCAGTCGGCGAGCGCGTCGGCGTCGTCCGGCAGGGCCGGCACGAGCAGCTCGCGGGGAACGTCATTTTCCCCCTCGGCGCCGCCGTAGACCTGGGTGCAGAAGTGGTGGACCAGGTCGCCGGTGCTCAGGTCCTCGACCTTGTCCACCACCCAGCCACGCTGGCCGAGGACCCGGCCGTCCCGGACGTGGAAGACCTGCACGGCCGCTTCCAGCGGGTCCTCGGCGAAGGCCACCACGTCGGCGTCGGTGCCGTCACCGAGCACCACTGTCTGCTTTTCCATCGCCCGGCGCAGCGCCGCGATGTCGTCACGCAGCCGGGCCGCCCGCTCGAACTCGAGCTCCTCGGAGGCCTGCAGCATGTCGCGCTCCATCCGGCGCACGAACGCGTCGGTCCGGCCCGCCATGAAGTCGCAGAAGTCGTCGACGATGACCCGGTGCTGCTCGGCGCTGACCTGGCCGACGCACGGCGCCGAGCACTTGCCGATGTAACCCAGCAGGCAGGGCCGGCCGATCTGACCGTGCCGCTTGAAGACGCCGGTCGAGCAGGTGCGCGCCGGGAAGACCCGCAGCAGCAGGTCGAGCGTCTCGCGAATGGCCCAGGCGTGTGAGTACGGCCCGAAGTAGCGGACACCCTTGCGTTTGGCTCCCCGCATCACCTGCAGGCGGGGGTACTCCTCGTCGAGGGTGACGGCGAGAAACGGGTACGACTTGTCGTCGCGGTACTTGACGTTGAATCGGGGGTCGAACTCCTTGATCCAGGAGAACTCCAGCTGGAGCGCCTCGACCTCGGTGCCGACCGTGACCCAATCCACACTGGCGGCGGTGGTGACCATCTGCTGGGTGCGCGCGTGCAGCGACCAGACGTCGGCGAAGTAGGAGTTGAGCCGGTTACGCAGGCTTTTCGCCTTGCCGACGTAGATCACCCGGCCGGCGGGGTCGCGGAAGCGGTAGACACCCGGGGCGTCCGGGATGGTACCCGGAGCCGGACGATAAGTGGACGGGTCTGGCACATCTCCAACAGTAGTGCCTGGGACTGACAGAATTGCCCGACCGGAGGTCCGGTGCCGCCGCCACGGCGCCGGATCTCCGGCCTGTCACGTCACGCGATCAGGCGGCTTTCACCACGTTGTCGCCATCGAGCTCGACCTTGGTCTCGGTGAGCGGCTGCTGAGCCGGCCCGGACGTCGGAGCGCCGTCCTTGATCGAGAAGAAGCTGTTGTGGCAGCGGCAGATGATCTGCCCGTCGGCGATCTCGCTGACCTCGCAGCCCTGGTGCGTGCAGACCTTGCTGAAGGCCTTGAAGGTGCCCTCGGTCGGCTGGGTGACCACCAGGTCGCTCGTGATCACGCCGCCGCCGACAGCGACCTCGGACGCCGCCACCAGGACCGTGGCGCTGCCGCCGCTGTCGCCGGTGTCGCCGTCCGTGCTGCCGGCCGCGGTGCTGCCGGCCGGCGCCGGGTTGGTGTCGAAGTCGGTGCCGTTCGGGTTGGTGCCGCTGCTGTCGGTGCCACAAGCGGCCAGGACCGCGCCGGCGCCGAGAGCTCCAGCGCCGACCAGGATGCAGCGCCGCGTCGAGGTCGCACCACTGGCGCTGGCGCACTCATGGTGAGTCGTGGCCTCGGTCCTCGTCTGCACGTCGGTCATGTGTAGCCCTCCCAGTACTGGATTTCCGCTCGCCATCACGCGGAGTCGCCCTTGGATACGCGGCTGGGCAGTTGATCAGTTCACCGTCACTACCGAAATCATGCCCATACGACCGCCCGGCCGAGGTTAGTTTCCCGACCGGGCGGCTTCGCTATGAGGCGTCTAAGAAATTCCTAAATCACACGGTCGCCTTGGCCCGCGACTTGCGCGCCGGGGCCGGGCTGTTCGCCTTTCCGGCCCGGCCGGTCGCCGCGGTAGCGCCTTTCGGCTTGCCGGCCAGCCCGAGCACCGGACGCAGGAACTGCCCGGTGTGGCTCTCGGCGACCTCGGCGATCTCCTCCGGTGTGCCGGTGGCGAGCACCACGCCGCCCTTGTGGCCGCCTTCCGGACCCATGTCGATCAGCCAGTCGGCCGTCTTGATGACGTCCAGGTTGTGCTCGATCGTGATCACCGTGTTGCCCTTGTCGACCAGGCCGTTGAGCACGATCAGCAGCTTGCGGATGTCCTCGAAATGCAGGCCGGTGGTCGGCTCGTCGAGAACGTAGACGGTCCGGCCGGTGGACCGTTTCTGCAGCTCGGAGGCGAGTTTCACACGCTGCGCCTCACCGCCGGAAAGGGTGGTCGCCGGCTGGCCGAGCCGCACGTAACCGAGGCCGACGTCGACAAGCGTCTTCAGGTGCCGGTGGATCGCCGGGAGCGCCGAGAAGAACTCCGCGCCCTCCTCGATCGGCATGTTCAGCACCTCGGAGATGGTCTTGCCCTTGTAGTGCACCTCGAGGGTCTCCCGGTTGTACCGAGCGCCCTTGCACACCTCGCAGGGGACGTAGACATCCGGCAGGAAGTTCATCTCGATCTTGATGGTGCCGTCGCCGGAGCAGTTCTCGCAGCGGCCGCCCTTCACGTTGAAGGAGAAGCGGCCCGGGCCATAGCCCCGGACCTTCGCCTCGGCGGTCTCCGCGAAGAGCTTGCGGACGTGATCGAAGACACCGGTGTAGGTGGCCGGGTTCGACCGCGGCGTACGCCCGATCGGCGACTGGTCCACGCCGACGACCTTGTCGATGTTCTCGATGCCGGTGATCTTGGTGTGCCGGCCGGGTACCTGCCGCGCCCGGTTGATCTGGTTCGCCAGGACCGTGTGCAGGATGTCGTTGACCAGGGTCGACTTCCCCGAGCCGCTCACGCCGGTGACCGCGATGAACTGGCCCAGCGGGAACGGGACGGTCAGGTTGCGCAGGTTGTGCTCGCGGGCGCCGTGCACGACCACCTCGCGGCCGGCCTCCTGCGGGCGGCGGGAAGCCGGGATCGGGATCGACTTGCGACCGGAGAGGTAGGCCCCGGTGGGCGACTCCTCGTTCGCCAGCAGGCCCTCGACGGTGCCGCTGTGCACGATCTTGCCGCCGTGCTCGCCGGCGCCGGGGCCGATGTCGACGATCCAGTCGGCGGTCCGGATGGTGTCCTCGTCGTGCTCCACCACGATCAGGGTGTTGCCGAGGTTACGGAGCCGGACCAGCGTCTCGATGAGCCGGTGGTTGTCACGCTGGTGCAGGCCGATCGACGGCTCGTCCAGCACGTAGAGCACGCCGACCAGGCCGGAGCCGATCTGGGTGGCGAGCCGGATGCGCTGCGCCTCACCGCCGGACAGCGTGCCGGCACCCCGGTCCAGCGACAGGTAGTCGAGGCCGACGTCGACCAGGAACCGCAGCCGGGCGTTGATCTCCTTCAGCACCCGCTCGGCGATCATCTTCTGCCGGTCGTCGAGAACCAGGCCGGACAGCAGTTCGGCGCACTCGCCGACGGAGAGGTTGCAGACCTCGGCGATGCTCTTGCCGGCCAGGGTCACCGCGAGCACCTCGGGCTTGAGCCGGGCGCCGCCGCAGACCTTGCAGGGCACGTCGCGCATGTACCCCTCGTACTTGTCGCGCGACCAGTCGCTCTCGGTGTCGTTGTGCCGGCGCTCGATCCACTGCACCACGCCCTCGAAGCCGGTGTAGTAGGAGCGCTCGCGGCCGTACTTGTTGCGGTAACGGACGTGGACCTGGTCGTCCGAGCCGTGCAGGATGGTTTTCTGCACCCGGCTGGAGAGCTGCCGCCAGGGTGTGTCGACGCTGAACTTCTCCGCGTCGGCGAGCGCTTCGAGCAGGCGGAGGAAGTATTCCTGGGTCGAGCCGCCGGACCACGGCTGGATCGCGCCGTCGCGGAGTGTGGCCTCCTCGTCCGGGATGATCAGCTCGGGGTCGACCTCCTTCTTGGTGCCGAGGCCGGTGCACTCGGGACACGCGCCGTACGGCGCGTTGAAGGAGAACACCCGGGGCTCGAGGTCCTCGATGGCGAGCGGGTGATCGTTCGGACAGGCCAGGTGCTCGGAGAAACGCCGCTCCCGCTCCGGGTCGTCCTCCGGCAGGTCGACGAAGTCGAGCAGGACGATGCCGCCGGCCAGGCCGAGCGCGGCTTCCACCGAGTCGGTGAGCCGCTGCTTGCTGGACGACTTGACGCTGAGGCGGTCGACGACCACCTCGATGGTGTGCTTCTCCTGCTTCTTGAGCTTCGGCGGCTCGGTCAGCGGGTGCACCGTGCCGTCGACCCGGGCCCGGGCGAAGCCCTTGGACTGGAGCTCGGCGAAGAGGTCGATGTATTCGCCCTTGCGGCCGCGGACCACCGGGGCGAGCACCATGAACCGGGTGCCCTCCTCCATGGCGAGCACCCGGTCGACGATCTGCTGCGGTGTCTGCTTGCTGATCCGCTCACCGCAGACCGGGCAGTGCGGGGTGCCGGCCCGGGCGAAGAGCAGGCGCAGGTAGTCGTAGACCTCGGTGATGGTGCCGACGGTCGAACGCGGGTTGCGGTTTGTCGATTTCTGATCGATCGAGACGGCCGGGGACAGGCCCTCGATGAAGTCGACGTCGGGCTTGTCCATCTGGCCGAGGAACTGCCGTGCGTACGACGACAGCGACTCCACGTACCGCCGCTGCCCCTCCGCGAAGATCGTGTCGAAGGCGAGGCTGGACTTGCCCGAGCCGGACAGGCCGGTAAAGACGATCATGGCGTCGCGGGGCAGGTCCAGGTTGACGTCGCGCAGGTTGTGCTCGCGAGCGCCACGAATAGTCAGTCGGTCGGCCACTGCCAGCCTCTCCGTACAGGTGTATGAGTCGAGCAGACACTTTAGCCAGGGGGTATGACATTTTCTGCCGACCCTGGTTCAGCGCCTGGCAGATGGCGAACATTCCCGGTCATTCCCTGGGACGGAGCGGTCACTCCTTCGGAGGAACCGGCAGACCCCGCATGTCCCAGAACTCCACTCCACCGGCTGACCGCGGTTCGCCGAGCGCGTCGACCAGCACCGCACGCTGTGCCTCGGGATTGCGGCCCCCGGGCACCAGGACGATCACCCCGGCTCGCCAGAAGATCAAGTCCTCGGTGATCCGGGCCCGGTCGGCGTCGGTCAGACGAGGCACCTGACCGTACTCCCGGACCCGCCAGAGCAGGTCGGAGGTGAAGCGGCGGGGCGCGTTCCACGATCCGGTGTCGTCGGCCGGCGGATTCACCGGGCCCATGAAATATCCGCGCGGCGTGGCGTAGTCCAAGTTCATCAGGGTCGCCCAGCGCATCCCGGTACGCCCGGTGGTGACTTCCGGCAGCGGCACGGTGATCAGGGTCCGATCGTCCGCGACGTACTCCTTGTAGATCCCCTGGGTGAGGAACGCCGGCAACGGCTGCCCTTCGACGACGGGCAGCGGCTTCGGAATCAGCGGCACGAGCGCGAGCGTCATGCCGATCCAGAAGAGCCTCCGCTTTTTAACCGGATAAATACGGACTTTGTCGGCGGCCAGCGCGAACAGCACCCCGACGATCGTCGCCGGCACCATCGCGAACCTCGTCACACTGACCAGGTCGATGATCGGAACATGGCTGATCAGGCCGAACGGCAGCGGAATCCCGGTGTTGTGACCGAACACCTTCAGCACCGGGCCGAACGACATCAGCAGCAGCACCAGGCCGGCGATCCCGGCGGCACGGGCAGCGACGTTCCGCCACACCATGACCACGGCCACCACGATCATCACGAACCCGAACGGCCCGAAGAACGTGTTGTCCTCGGTCGCGCTGACGCTCATGGTCCGGGTCAGCGCCGCGTTGCCGGCCAGCGACTGCCGGGCGAACCCGACGAGCGAGGCCAGGTCGGTGACGTACATGTCCGGCTCGAACGGCTGGCCGTGGTAGTTGCCCGGGGCGAAGAACTGGTACCAGAGCGGATAGGCCAGCAGCACGCCGGCGGTAGCGGCGGCGACCCCGAGCCCGGCGACGAACCGTTTACACACCTCGCGAACCTCGTCGGAGGACATGACCGCGTACGCCACCACGAACACGCCGAGCGTCAGCGCCGTGAAGAGCAGCGTCTCCTCGTTGATGAAGCACTGGAGCACGATCAGCAGGCCCAGGATGATCCCGCCGCGTACCGCCCGGCCCGGCTCCCGCAGCCGCAGCACCTGCCAGACGATGAACGGCACCACGTACTGGTTGACGAAGTTCACGTGCCCGTTCGCGTGCGACACCATGGTTGGCGCGAAGCCGCAGAACGCGCCGCCGATGGCCGCGGCCGCCCGGCTGCGGACCAGGTGCCGGGAGAGGACCCAGTACCAGGCGTACGCGGTCCCGGCCAGGCCGAGAGTGATCAGGAGCGCGACCGACACGCCCGCGCCGAGGAAGTGCGTGATCGGCGCCAGTGGCAGGCTCAGCGCCAGAATCGACGTGTTCGCCATCATGTTGACCCCGACGGGGGCGTTCAGCCGATCGCTGAAGAACGGCGACGCCCCGTCGAAGATCACCCGGTCGGCGTGCGCCAGCACGAAGAGAAAGACGCCGTGGTCGTCGTCGTTGCTGGCCAGCACCCGCCCGTTGGGGTCGATCCAGAGCCGGATCAGCACCACGATGGCGAGCAGCAGGTAACCCAGCGGAACCCAGACATCGATCCGCCGGACCCACCAGGACCCGGTCGCCGCGGGAACCTCCCCCGCGGTCGACACCGGCTCCTCGATCATCTCTTCAGCCGCACGCACCGGCCGAATTGTGCCAGAGCCCTAGCGAGCAAGCCGCGCGGAGCGGCGGGCGCTCTCCACCGCCACCTCGTGGTTCAGCTTGCGCCAGCTCGCCAGGCGGCGGGCCGTCAATGTTCCCCCGGTCAGGGCCGCCTGCACCGCACAGGCTGGTTCGGTCTCGTGCCGGCAGTTGTCGAAGCGGCAGTGTGCTGCCAGTCCGATGATGTCGGCGAAAGCCCGTTCCAGTCCGTCGGCGGTGTTCAGGAGGCCCACACCTCTGATACCCGGTGTGTCGATCACCGCACCTCCGCCGGGCAGGGTGACCAGGTTGCGATAGGCGGTGGTGTGCCGCCCCTTGCCGTCGGCGTCCCGGATCGTCTGCACCGGCATCACGGCGGCGCCGGCCAGCGCGTTCACCAGCGTGGACTTGCCGGCGCCGGAACGGCCCAGCAGAGCCAGGGTCCGGCCCGCCGCGGCCGCGCGGAGCTCGGCGAGGCCGGCGCCGGAGCGGACGCTCACCGGCAGCACCGGCACGCCGGGTGCCAGCTCGGCCATCTGGCGGGCGATCGCGACCGGGTCGGGGGTGGTGTCGCATTTGGTGAGCACCAGCAGCGGCTCGGCCCCGGACTCCCAGGCGAGCGCCAGGAGACGTTCGACACGGCCGTCGTCGGGTTCCGGGTGGATCGGCTCGACCACCGCGACGACGTCCATGTTGGCCGCCAGGACCTGCCCGGAGGAGTCCTTGTCGGCGGTACGCCGAATCAACGTGGTCTGCCGTGGCAGCACCAGCTCAAGTGTGGTCCGGCGGTCCGGCCACTGACGCAGCACCACCCAGTCACCGGAACAGGGCAGCCCCGCCGGGTCGCGGGCGGCGTCGAGCAGCACGCTGCCGCCGAGGCTGGCGCGGGTGGCGCCGGCCGCGGTGAGCACCGTGCAGACGCCTCGGTCAGCACGCAGAACCCGCCCGGGTAGTGCGTCGGCGCGGTCGAAAGGCCGGTACGCGGATGCGAAAGTCTCGTCCCAGCCCAGCTGGGACAGGTCGTACGACATGAGAATCCTTTTACGGTCGTGGGGTACAGCGGCCCCCGGGGTGACAAAACGCGACATCGACGAACTGCACGTTCCTCACCTCCCCGCTGGGATTCGATCGATCTACGCGGCTGAAACGACGGTACGTTCACGGTGACCGTGGCGAAAGCGATTTCCGATAGGGTCGGCACGTGACCATGGATCCGCTGGTCCTGATGACCGACGTGGAAGAGTCCACCGAAGCGCTGCTGCATGATGCGGAAAGCTGGGACGACGGCGTGATCGCCGAGCCGTCCGGGCTGCCCGGCTGGACAGTGGGGCACGTACTGACCCACCTGGCCCGCAACGCCGACGCTCTGACGAACCTGCTGGTCGCCGCGCGCACCGGTGCCGAAGGTGTGCTGTACCCGAGCCGCGCCGCCCGTGACGAGGCCATCGAGTCCGGCTCCAGCCGCCCGCTGGCCGAGCAGATCGACGACCTGCGAGCCGCGCACGACCGGTTCGCCGACGCCGCCGCCTCGATGCCGGCCGCCGCCTGGTTCACGCACCTGCCGGCGATCGGCCAGTCCGCCGCCGGCGTGCCGTGGGGCAGGCTGCGCGAGGTCGAGGTGCACCGCGTCGACCTGGCCCGCGACTACACCGCGCAGGAGTGGACGGACGCGTTCGCGCTGCGCCTGCTGCGAGAATTCGTGGCGCAGCCGCCGTCCGACGCGCCCGCCATGGTGCTGCGTCCACTCGGCCTGGAGCACCCGCTGAAGATCGGAGACGGCAGCCTGGTGATCGGCGGCCCGACCAAGTCGCTCGCCGGGTGGCTGATCGGGCGAGCCGACGGCACAGACCTGACCGTCGCTCCCGACGGTGAACTACCCAAGCCAGCGAGGTGGAAATGAGCACGGATCTCGGCGGTGGCCTCACCATGACCAAGGTGTCGGTCGGCCCGATGGACAACAACGCCTACCTGCTGGAACACGGCGGAGAACGCCTCCTGATCGACGCGGCGAACGACGCCGGCACCCTGCAGGACCTGATCGGCTCCGGCGGCCTGCGCGCCGTGGTGACCACGCACCGGCACCAGGATCACTGGCAGGCGCTTGAGGAGATCACCCTCGCCACCGGGGCGGAGTCGCTGGCGCACGTCGACGACGCCGAGGGCATCCCGGTGGTGACCCGCACGCTGCGCGACGGCGACGTGGTCGAGGTGGGCGGCGCCACCCTCGACGTGATCCACATCGTCGGGCACACGCCGGGTTCGATCGTGCTGTCCTACCAGGGCAAGCACCTGTTCACCGGGGACAGCCTCTTCCCCGGCGGGCACGGGAAAACGGCAACCCCGCGAAATCATGAAGAAATCATGGATGACCTGGAAAGCAAGATCTTCGGCCGGTTCGGCGATGACACGATCTTCTATCCCGGCCACGGCAAGGACTCCACGCTCGGTGCCGAGCGCCCGCAGCTCGCCGAGTGGCGTGCGCGCGGCTGGTAGACATGAAAAAGCGGGAGACCGGGGCATCTCACCTGCTCCGGTCTCCCGCGACAAACCCTCAGAACACGATCAGCCGACGCTCTTCGTCGCGTTCGAGTTCACGTGGATCCCACCGGCGAACTCCAGCACCTGCGACTCACCCCAGCCCAGGTTGTCCCAGACCTGGATCACCAGGTAACCCTGGTCGGGGAGCTGGACGAACAGCGCCCACCCGTCGGTCTGGTCGAGCATCTTGGTCAGCACACCGGTGTTCTCACCGACGGTGACCTTCTTGCCGCCCAGCTCGGCCGGAGCGCCGGAGTCCTGGAGCATCACAGCGATCTTGCCGACGAAGCTGTGCGGGTCGCTGTTGGCGCCCTCGCCGGGACCGCTGGACGGGCCGGCGAGCGGCCCGTCCGGCGCCAGCACCAGACCGCTGTTGTCGTTGCCCTGCAGGATCCAGCCCTCCGGCACCTGGTCCAGCTCGAACGCGTCGGGCTGCTCACCCTGGTACGCCACCAGCTTGGTGGGCACCAGCTTGGTGGGCACCACGGAACTCACCGCGGGCGCGGGCCCGTCAGCGAGCGGCGCCGAGGCGGGCGCCGCTCCGGCAGTGGCGAACGCGACAGCCGCGGCGACGGCGGCGACCGCGAACGCGGAGGCCCCACCGGTCTGGAAGAGGCGGCGGCGGCGCAGGGCACTACGGCCCCGGGCCAGGTCGGCCCGGATCACCTCGGAGGTCGGGTCGGCTGCCGGTCCGGCGAGACGCTCCAGCCCGTCATAGAGATCGGTCATGAAAAGCTCCTGGTCAACGGAGTGTTCAGTGGAGTGCCGAGAACCGCTCGGAGCCGGTCGAGGGCTCGGGCGGTCTGGCTCTTCACCGTTCCCTCGGAACATCCGAGGGCATCGGCGGTGTCGGCGACGTCGAGGTCGTAGAAGTAGCGGAACACCAACGCCGCCCGCATCCGTGGTGGCAGCTCCTTCAGGGCCGCGCGCAGCCCGTCCGAGAGCTCACCGATCGGCACCTCCGCGGCCGCCCGTTCCGGCAGCTCGGCCATGGTCCGTTCCCGCCGGCGCCACCAGCGACGCCGCTCGTCCGTCAACGCGTTCACCAGTGTGCGCCGCACGTACCCGTCCGGGTTGTCGGCCCGCTGGAACGCCGGCCAGGCGACGTACAGTTTCGTCAGCGTCGACTGGACCAGATCCTCGGCCAGGTGGGCGTCGCCCGCCGTCAGCAGAGTGGCCGTCCGCACCAGTCCGGCACGTTTCGCCGCCACGAAGCGGTGGAATTGCTCATCACGCTCGTTCTTCACACGAGCCCCTCCTTCGCTCTCACGCCTGGATGACGACTCACGTTCGAGCCGGGTTGCATGAAGCCGTGGAGTATTCCCGAGTATCGCTTGGCCGGAGGCGTCGCGTACTCCTCTCGCTTGGACGTGCCCAAACCCAGCGTGACCAGCGCTTGGACCATGAGGGTCGCGGCCGCGACACCATCAATCACGGGTACGCCCAACCGAGCCGAAAGTTCCGAACAAAGATCCGCCATCCCGGCACAGCCGAGCACGATGACGTCGGACCCATCCGTCTCCAGGGCATGAGCGGCAAGCGCCGCCACCCGAGGCAGAACCGTCGGATCGTCCTCGAGTTCGAGCACCGGAATCTCACAGGCATGGATGCCTTTGCACGCGCCGGCCCCGACATAACGATGCGCTAGGTCAGACGCTCGTCCGCGCGTACGGGAAAGGGTTGTGACGACGCTGAAACCGCGACCGAGCAACGCTGCCGCATGCATCGCGGCCTCGGCGATGCCGACCACCGGGCCGGCGGCGATCTCCCGGGCCGCGTCCAATCCGGGGTCGCCGAAGCAGGCGATGACGTAACCGTCGGCGCCGTCCCGCTCCCCCGTGGCGACCTCGGCGAGCAGGCCCGGCACCGCGAGGGCCTCGTCGTAATGGCTCTCGATGGAGGCCGGACCCATCGCCGGAGTGACCCCTTCGACGACGACGCCCGGGCCGGCGACGGCCCGGGCGCTCGCCTCGATCAGGCTGGTCATCGACGCCGTGGTGTTGGGATTGATGACCCGGATGAGCATCAGGATTTGATCAGCGCAGGGGCCGGCTGCCGCTTGAGGAGGCCCAGGTAGACCACGAAACCGAGGCCGCAGCCGATGAACCAGCTGTACTGGGCGATGTCGTGCATGCCCGGTCCGCCGGTCCAGAGCACCGGGATCATCGCGATCGCCGCGCCCACCGCCGTCGCGATGATCGCCGGCAGGTGGTAGCCCTTGCGGTACCAGTACTTGCCGGTGGGGCTCATCGTGAACATCGCGTCGACGTCGACCTGCTGCTTGCGGACCAGGTAGTAATCGGCGATCAGCACACCGAACAGCGGTCCGATGAAGGCGCCCAGGGTTTCCAGCGTGTAGTGGATGACGTCGGGGTTGTTGTAGAGGTTCCACGGGGTGATCAGCACCGAGCCGACCGCCGCGATCATGCCGCCGGCCCGCCAGGAGATCTTCTGCGGGCTGACGTTGGAGAAGTCGAAGGCCGGCGAGATGAAGTTCGCGACGATGTTGATGCCGATCGTGGCGATGGTGAAGGTCAGCGCGCCGAGGACGATCGCGAACGTGCTGTCGATCCGCGCGACGGTCGCGACCGGGTCGGTGATCAGCTCACCGAAGACCGGCAGGGTCAGCGACGCGGTGACCACGGTCAGGATGCTGAACATCAGGAAGTTGACCGGGAGACCGAGGAAGTTACCGCGTTTTACCGCGGTAAAGGACTTCCCATATCGCGAAAAGTCACCGAAGTTCAGCATCGGCCCGGAGAAGTAGGACACCACCAGGGCGATCGCCCCGAGCATCACCGGGACCGCGTCCAGGCCGTGATATTCCACGTCACCCAGGTTCAGGTCGATCGCGCCCCAGCCGGCCTTGTAGATCAGGTAACCGGTCAGCGCGAACATCACCACGTAAACGGCGGGCCCGCAGAAGTCGATGAAGCGCCGGATCGACTCCATGCCGGTCCAGAACACCGCGGCCTGGAGAACCCAGAGCACGGCGTACGTGCACCATCCGAGCAGCGGCAGCCCGAGGAAGCCGTACTGGTTCACATCGGCGTACGGCAGCAGCGACGGCCAGAGCTTGAGGACGACGACGTCGAGCGCCGCCGAGGCGAGGTAGGTCTGGATGCCGTACCAGGCCACCGCGATCAGGCCGCGGATGATGGCCGGCACGTTCGCGCCGAGCACACCGAACGCCACCCGGTTGATCACCGGGTACGGAACGCCGGTGGCCTGCGACGGTTTGGCGACAAGGTTGCAGAAGAAGTAGACGATCGTGATGCCCACGATCAGCGAGACGAGCACCTGCCAGCTGGAGAGTCCCAGGGCGAACAGCGAACCGGCGGTGACGTACCCACCGACGCTGTGCACGTCGGACATCCAGAACGCGAAAATGTTGTAGGAGCCCCACGTCTGCTTCCGCAGGGGAGCCAGGTCCTCGTTGGTGAGGCGGGGATCGTATTCAGGCTTGATGACGCCGCTACCGACCGGCATGCCGGCGGCTTCGACCAGGTCCTCGTGGTGCGTGCTGGGGATGGTGTCGGCCATGGCCGTCACGCTATGAATTCGCTGTTTCACCCGGATGTGCGGAACTGTATATCTTCGATCTCCCAAAGCTTCCCCAACTGTCACCCGGACGGGTGGTCCGGGTACGGTGCCCGGCGAGAATGACCGCCGATGCAAGGAGCGCCACCTGTGACGACGACCGAGGTTGCGCCGGCCAGCGCTCCGGCGTCCACCGCGCCCCGGCTGCACCCGCAGACCGTTCGCTGGCTGGCCGGCGCGGGCGCCGCGATGGCCCTGTACGCCGGATTGCGTATCGTCAACGTGCTCGTGCTGATCTTCTACGCGCGCCGCGACGAGAAGACGCCGTCCTGGCGAGACCTGCTGCTCGCCTGGGACGCGAAGTGGTACGCCGGCATCGCCGAGCATGGATACGACACCGTCATCTCCTTCACCGGCAAGGGTGTTCCGGAGATGTCGAACCTGGCGTTCTTCCCGCTCTACCCGGGCCTGTCGGCGGCCGTCGCGTTCGTGCTGCCGGTCTCGATCGGCACGGCGCTGCTGCTGGTCTCCTGGGCGACCGGCCTGGCCGCGGCGGCCACCCTGTACGCGCTCGGCAGCTACCTGCGGGACCGGATGACCGGCATCCTGCTGGCCGGCCTCTGGTCGGTCGTGCCGCACGGCATCGTGCTCTCGATGGGGTACAGCGAGCCGCTGTTCACCGCCCTGGCCGCCGGTTCGCTGCTGGCCGCGCTGCGCAAGAACTGGCTGACCGCCGGTGTTCTCTGCCTGCTCGCCGGGCTGACCCGGCCCACCGGCGCCGCGGTGATCGCCGCGGTCGTGCTGACCGCGCTGGTCGCGGTGGTCCGGAACCCGCGGGAGTGGCGGGCCTGGGCGGCCGGCCTGATCGCCCCGCTCGGCCTGGTCGGGTACATGGCCTGGGTCGGCATCCGGCTGGGCCGCGCCGACGGCTACTTCTACGTGCAGAACGAGACCTGGAAGATGGGTTTCGACGGCGGCGGCTACACCCTGTCCACGTTCTCGAACATGCTGCTCGACAACCGGATCTCGCTCGAACTGACCGAGGTGAGCCTGGTCCTGCTGCTGGCCGTCGGGCTGTTCGTGGTGGCGATCGGCGAGCGGCTGCCGTGGCCGCTGCTGGTCTACGCCGGCGTCGTGGTGTTCATCGCGGTGACCGGCGACTGGTTCTACTGGGCGAAGGCACGGATGCTCATCCCGGCCTTCCCGCTCCTGCTGCCGGTGGTCTACGCGATGCGCCGCAGTCACAACCGCGTCGTGCCGTACGTGGTGCTCGGCGGGCTCGCCCTCTTCTCCACATTTTTCAGCGTCTATCTCACGCTGACCTGGCATCGGTCCTTCTAGAAAACGCAAGGCCAGGGCTGTCCATCCGTCGACACGCCGCGTTCGCTGACGTTCGGGCGACCCCCACCGGGGTCGACCGCTCGGAGATCAACACCAGTTGGCCCGTGATGGCTTTAGTTCAGTGCTTGAGCAAATATCGCGTGCCACTGTTGGGCCCGCCGATCATGTCGGCGGCCCCCTCTCGCCAGCGAAACGGAGTACCAGCAGTGAATATCGAGACTGCCCTGAAAGAAGCGATGGGTATCGAGGGCGCGATCGGTGTGGCACTCGTGGACTACACCAGCGGCCTCACTCTGGGCGTGCTCGGCGGCGGTCAGACGATGGACATGAACATCGCCGCGGCCGGCAACACCGACGTGATCCGTGCCAAGGTGCGCACCCTCGAGATGCTCGGCCTTCAGGACGGCATCGAGGACATCCTGATCACGCTCGACTCGCAGTACCACCTGATCCGCCTGCTCCAGAACAAGCGTCACGGTGAGTCGTTCTTCCTGTACGTGTCGCTGGACAAGACCCGCGCCAACCTCGGCCTGGCCCGTCACCAGCTCCGCAAGATCGAGCGGGACCTGGACGTATGACGGCCCCCGGCGACCTGTACAAGCCGGTCTACGCCGAGCTCGCCGCGCTGCGTTACCAGGTTCCCGGTGTGCTGGGCTGCGTGGTGGCGGGCGTCGACGGCCTGCTCATCCTGCACGACAACACCTCGGGCCCGGAACCGCACGACGTTGCGGCCCTCGCAGCCGGCGCTCACGGCATCAGCCGCACCACCGGCGCGGTCCTTCAACAGGGCGGCTTCGCGGACGTCACGATCCACAACCAGAACGGGTACCTGTCGGTCTACGCGATCGGCGACCTGGCACTGCTTGCCGTGATCGGCGACGGCGGGCTCAACATCGCCCGCCTGCACCTGGAGGCCCGCCCGGTTCTGGCCCGCCTCGCCGGCCTGCTGAACCTGCGCACTGCCCAATAGGGGCCGGCTCAGTAGCTCCATTTCTGGTGCGACGCACCGGTGCACTCCCAGATCTGCGCCCGCACACCGTCCGCGGTACTCGCGTCCGGCACGTCCACGCACTTCACCGCCCACTCGCTGACCAGGTCATACGAGCTGTTGTAGGTGAACATCTGCGCGGCGGAGGCGGTGCAGGTGGCAGTTTCCAGCAGCGTGCCGTCGCCGGAGTCCCCGATCTGGACACATCGGCCACCGACCCGCAACGTGCCGTCGCCCGGGAAGCTGAAACGTTGCTCGGTCACACCCGTGCAAGCGTTCAGGACGACCCGGGCGGCGGTGGCCTGCAGGCAGGTCCCGGTACCCATGCTCTTGATCTCCCGCCCCACCGCCGTCGCCGCGGTCGTCGCGCTGGAGGCAGTGGCGGTGGTGGCTTTTCCAGGCGCGGTCGTCACGACCGTCCCGCTCCCCGCCGTAGTGGTCGCCGCCGCCACGGTCGTCCTGGTGGCAGCCGCCCCGCTGACGGTCGGCGCCGGGACCCGGCCGGACTTTCCGGGATTTGCCGCTTTCACCGGCACAGATGACGGCACCGGGCCCGGCGCGATCGTCGCCCCGCTCCCGCCGGCCGCCCCCGAAATTCCAGGCTGCGGATTCGCTCCCGGCACGACCTCGGCCGGCGCCGGATCCCCACCGACCAGCGCACCCACCACCGGCTGAGCCGCAAGTCCCAGCGCGATCAACCCCGCGGCGGCAAGCAGAGCGGTCCGCCTCCGGCTTTTTTTGGGTACGGACGTCAGCCCGACAACCGCATCAGCCGCGCCCTCTGACAGCGTGGCCGCGACCTCCGGACTCTCCCCACCTTCCGACGCGACCGCCGGCCGGGTCGCGGGTTGCTCCTCCGGAACTTCGGGGGCTTTTGTGCGTACCCTCGGCTCTTGATCTTGAAAGGCGGCGGCGCGGGGCGCAGGGCGAGCACCCACCATGGCCGCGACCAGGAGGCGCTGAGCTGTCTCGGCGTCGGCTCGTTCGGCGGGGTTCTTCTGGAGGAGCGCGATCAGCGCGGGGCGCAGCGAGCCGGCGCGCTCCGGAGGGGCCGGCAGCTCGGTGGCGAGGGCAGTGAGGGTGGCCATCGGCGACGACCGGTCGTAGGGCGGACGCCCCTCGACGGCCGCGTAGAGCGTCGCACCGAGTGACCACAGGTCGGCGGCCGGGCCGATCTCACCGTCGAGAGCGCGCTCCGGAGCCAGGTAGGACGGTGAGCCGAGCACCACGCCGGTGCTGGTCATGCTGGAGTCACCGGCTGCCGTGGCCAGACCGAAATCGGTCAGCACCACCCGGCCGTCGTGGGCGAGCAGGACGTTGCCGGGCTTCACGTCGCGGTGCAGGATTCCCGCCCGGTGCGCGGCGCGCAGGCCGGCGAGCACACCGAGACCGATCCGGGCCGCCATCTCCGGCGCCATCGGACCTTCGGCACGGACCACCTGGTAGAGCGACCGGGACTCAACAAGCTCCATGACGATCCACGGCACGTCGGCGTGGAACACGACATCGTGGACGCGGACCACGTTGGCCTGGTCGAGCCGGGCGATGGCACGCGCCTCGCGGATGGCGCGGTCGCGCAGAGTGCGCAGTTCGGATTCGGTCAGCCCCGGTGGCGGGACCAGCTCCTTGATCGCGACGTCGCGTCCGAGCAGCTCGTCGCGGGCCGCCCAGACCCGGCCCATCCCGCCCTGGCCGATCCGGCCGGTGAGGCGGTAACGCTCAGCGATGATCGAAGGAAGCACTGCGGCACCGTACCGGCCACGGCTCGATAAGGATCGTTTCCTGACGCCGTCAATCGTTCGTTTATCGGGTGGAATCGCAGCTCAAGGGCGCCCTGATTCCACAATGTGGACAGTGTGATTTACTCGTCGGCGTTGTGCTCGTCGGTTTGTGCTCGTCGGTTTGTGCTCGTCGGTTTGTGCTCGTCGGTTTGTGCTCGTCGGTGTGTGCTCGTCGGTTTGTGCTCGTCGGCTTTATTCCTCGGCGAAGAGGCCGGTGTGCTGTGGCAGGTCGGAGATGAAGTCCTGGAGCCGGTGGTGATGCGCCGCGCAGACCAGCGCGAGCGCCTCCTCGTCCCGCCGCAGGAACGCCGCGAGCATCCCGGCGTGATCCGAGTGCAGCAGTTCCCGGTCAGCGGCGGTCAGGTGCGACATCGGCCGCAGCGGCTCGGTCATGTTCCACGCCGACTCCAGCATGTGCAGCAACCGGCCCATCCGGCACGCCCCGATCAGCGCGAGGTGGAAACGCCGGCTCTCCCGGTGGTAGGCGGCACCACTGTCGTCGGCCTCGATCGCCGCATCGAGGGCTCGCAGCGCGTTCCGGGCCTGGCCGTCGTCCTCGTCGGTGGCGCCGGCGACAGCGGCACGCAGCGCCGCCGATTCGAGAGCCTCGCGGATCAGGTAGATCTCACCGAACTCGCGGGCCGTCAGCATCGCGACCCGATAACCGCCGTTCGGCCGGTGATCGACAAGACCCTCCCCGATCAACGTCATCAGGGCCTCGCGTACGGGAATCCGGCTCACCTTGAACGCCGCAGCCACCGCATCGACGGGGATGGCCGAGCCGGGTGGCACCTCGCCGTGCAGGATGATCGCGCGCAAATCGTCGAGAATCACGCTCTGCGTGCTGCCGGCCGGCCGGTCGGCAAGCCGCGCCAGCAGGGCCGATCGGCGTCGGGGCCCGGACATGGCCGGACCCTAGCCCTCTCCGGTTATCGGCAGGTTTCGGCCGTCGTCGCACGTGGCAGCGCGCCCGGCCGTCACGCGGTGGCAACGCGCCCGGCCGTCACGCGTGGCAACGCGCCCGGCGGTTCGGCGGTTCGGCGGTTCGGCCATCAGCGGAACCCTCATCGATGCCCGCCGCCAGTGGCTACCCTGGCGAGAACCCCCGAGCACTGGAGGTAGCGGTGGAAGGTCGACACGATCCGAACCGGTGGGGTTTCCCGCCGCCGCACCCACAGCCCGAGTGGCAGCCGCACATGCCCGGCAACGGGCCGGGTCTGCCGGGCTGGCTGGAGGAGCGGCTCTTCGACCAGCGCATCGTGATGCTGCGCGGCCAGCTCACAGCGGAGACGGCGACCGGCGTGATGGCCGCGCTGCTAACCCTCGACTCGGCCGGGCCGGACCCGATTCACCTGCACGTGGCGAGCCCGTCCGGCGACCTGAGCGCCGCACTGTCGGTCATCGACGTGATCGACGCGCTGACCGCTCCGGTGCACGCCCTCGTCACGTCGGAGGCGGGCGGCGCGGTCCTGGCCGTACTCGCCGCGGCGGATCAGCGTGCGGCATATCGGCACGCCCGGTTCAAGCTGGCCGAGCCCCGGGCCGCCGGCGTCACCGGCACGGCCGACGAGGTGGCCGCCGCAGCCGGGCAGCACCTGCGTGAGCTGGAGGAAGCGGTGGTCCGGCTCGCCGAGGTGACCGGCAAGCCGCGCAGCCGGGTCGAGGACGATCTGTCCTCGGGTCGCAGCCTGAGCGCCGCCGAGGCCCTGGATTACGGCCTGATCGGTGAAGTGATCACCCCGAAAGGGCGATAAAAAGGAGCGGGCCCCGGCAGTGCCGGGACCCGCTCTCTTCTAGGCGCTTCAGGCGACCTTGACACCCATCGACCGGGCAGTGCCCTTGACGATCTGGATGGCAGCATCGAGGTCGTTCGCGTTGAGGTCGGGCAGCTTGCGCTCCGCGATCTCCTTGACCTGCGTGGCACTGAGCGTGCCAACGGTCGTGGTGAGCGGGTTGGCCGCGCCGGACGGGATTCCCAGGCTCTTCTTGATGAGGAAGCTGGTCGGCGGCGTCTTGTACGCCAGCGTGTGGCTACGGTCCTCGTAGACCGAGACGATGACCGGAATGATCTCGCCGCGGTTCTTCGACGTGGCCTCGTCGTACTCAACCTTGACGGCACGCATGTTGGCACCGGTCGGGCCGAGCATCTTACCGAGGTCGACCATCGCGGCGTTACCCGCCTCAAGCGCGAGGGTTACCTCATGGGTCTTCTTCTTGGGAGGCATCGGGTAAGGCTCCTTAGGGTGAGCTGCGGGCCGAGACAACGCAGCTCGCCAGCATCAACGACACACGACAACCCCGAGACCCTACTACCGCTTCGACGCAAGGGTCAAAACGATGGAACAAAGGGGGTCTCGGGTTCTACACCTAGTGTAGCTCGCGACCCCGGCGATGCCGGGACCGCCCCTGCTCAGTACCTGTCGCAGTAGCAGTCGCGCATCAGGTGGCGGACCGTGCTCACGTAGTCCGGATTGACCAGCTCGCCGTTCGCGTAACCCTCGTCGACCGAGCCGCGGCCCATGTTGTAACCGGCGATCACCATGTTCAGCAGGCAGAGCGACGAGTCCGATTTACACTTCGACGGGCTCAGGCTGTAGTTCTTCTTGAAGTACGCGTCACCGAACGCCTTGGTCAGCCACGCCAGGTAATTCGCCCCGACGACGGCGTTCTGCTTGTACGCGTGTGAGTCGTACGACTGCTCGAAACGCTCGTTGATGAACTCCTCGGTCTCCGGCATCACCTGCATGAGCCCGAACCCGCCGTCGCAGTTCACGATGTTCGACGTCCAGCCGCTCTCGTGCCACGACACCGCCCGGATCAGGTCCGCCGGCACCTTCAGTTTCGGCGCCGACCCCGGCCAGTACGTCTTGGTCGCGGCCGCGTTCAGCGCCGCCTTCGCCTTGGCCTTGGAAACCTCTTTGCCCTCGAAGTCCGCGCAGTCCGGTGCCTGAAAGTTGTTCGGGTCCTCGGTCGGCGTGGCCGACGTCTTGCTCGGCTTCGGCTTCTTCGAGGTCTTGCTCGGCGTGGGCGACGGCGATTCCTCACCCACCGGATCGTCGGTGATCTCCGGCTCCGGGGACTCCTCGGTCACCGACGGCGTGACCGCAACCGGCGCGACCGCCTTGTCCTCCTCCGAGGCTCCGGCCAGGCCGCAACCGCCCGCGACCACCAGCACCACCGCAGCACACACGAGACGCGTCCGTAACACCGATTTCATCGATGAGAACCTTCCCCCGAAAGACATCGAAGGTGGACGCTAACAGCAGTATGGCGTTTTGCGCAGACCGTAAAACCGACCAAACGACCACAAGTTCCGGGACTTGACCCCGTGTCCCTAACGGCAACCTGAGCCAGGGACAATGGGTCTATGCAGACCCGCACCGACCTACGCAACGTCGCCATCATCGCTCACGTCGACCATGGCAAAACCACCCTGGTCGACGCCATGCTGCGCCAGGGCAGCCAGTCCCACGCGCGCGGTGAGATGGCCGACCGCGTCATGGACTCCATGGACCTGGAGCGGGAAAAGGGCATCACCATTCTCGCCAAGAACACGGCGATCAGCTACCAGCCCACCGAGGGCGAACCCGTCACCATCAACATCATCGACACCCCCGGCCACGCCGACTTCGGCGGTGAGGTCGAGCGCGGCCTCACCATGGTCGACGGCGTCGCCCTCCTCGTGGACGCCTCCGAGGGCCCGCTCCCGCAGACCCGCTTCGTGCTGCGCAAGGCCCTCGCCGCGAAGCTGCCGATCATCCTGATCATCAACAAGGTCGACCGTCCCGACGCACGGATCAAGGAGGTCGTCGACGAGACGTACGAACTCTTCCTCGACCTCGACGCCGACGAGCACCAGATCGAGTTCCCGATCGTCTACGCGTGCGCCCGTGACGGCATCGCCTCGCTGACCCAGCCGAAGGACGGCACCGTCCCGGAGGACAGCGACAACCTCGACGTGCTGTTCAGCACGATCCTCGACACCATCCCGGCCCCGCAGTACACCGAGGGTGCCCCGCTCCAGGCGCACGTCGTCAACCTCGACGCGTCGCCGTTCCTCGGCCGTCTCGCGCTCTGCCGCGTGCACGAGGGCACCATCCGTAAGGGCCAGACCGTGGCCTGGTGCAAGACCGACGGCACGATCTCCAACGTACGCATCTCCGAGCTGCTGATCACCGAGGGCCTCGAGCGCAAGCCGGCCGAGAGCGCCGGCCCCGGCGACATCATGGCCGTCGCCGGCATCCCGGAGATCATGATCGGTGAGACCCTCGCCGACGCCGAGACCCCGATCCCGCTGCCGCTGATCAGCGTCGACGAGCCGGCCATCTCGATGGTGATCGGCACCAACACTTCGCCGCTGGTCGGCCGGGTCAAGGGCTCCAAGGTCACCGCGCGCATGGTGAAGGACCGCCTGGACAAGGAGCTGATCGGTAACGTCTCGCTCCGCGTCCTGAACACCGAGCGCCCGGACGCCTGGGAGGTGCAGGGCCGTGGTGAGCTGGCCCTGGCGATCCTGGTCGAGCAGATGCGCCGCGAGGGCTACGAGCTGACCGTCGGCAAGCCGCAGGTGGTCACGAAGACCATCGACGGCAAGATCCACGAGCCGGTCGAGCGCCTCACCATCGACTCGCCCGACGAGTACATGGGCGCCATCACCCAGCTGCTGTCCACGCGCAAGGGCCGGATGGAAGAGCTGATCAACCACGGCACCGGCTGGCTCCGCATGGAGTGGCTGGTCCCGGCGCGTGGCCTGATCGGCTTCCGTACCGAGTTCCTCACCGAGACTCGCGGCACCGGCATCATGCACCACCTCTACGAGCGCCACGAGCCGTGGTTCGGCGAGCTCCGCACCCGCCAGAACGGCTCCCTGGTCGCCGACCGCGCCGGCGCCGTCACCGGCTTCGCGATGATCAACCTGCAGGAGCGCGGCCAGCTCTTCGTCGAGCCGACCACCGAGGTGTACGAGGGCATGATCGTCGGCGAGAACTCTCGCGAGGACGACATGGACGTCAACATCACCAAGGAGAAGAAGCTCACGAACATGCGTGCCGCGAGCGCGGACAACACCGAAAAGGTGATCCCGCCGCGCAAGCTGTCCCTGGAGCAGTCCCTGGAGTTCTGCCGCGAGGACGAGTGCGTCGAGGTCACCTCGACCGCCATCCGCATCCGCAAGGTAGTCCTCGACCAGAACGCCCGAGGCCGCGCCGCAGCCCGCCGCAAGCACCAGTAAGCCACCTGACCCAGCTCGCCCAGCTAGTCAGTTCGTCAGCTCGACCAGCTAGTCAGCTCGTCAGCTCGAAAACAGCTAGTCAGCTCGACCAGTTCGTCAGCTCGACCAGTTCGTCAGCTCGACCAGTTCGTCAGCTCGACCAGCTAGTCAGCTCGACCAGCTAGTCAGCTCGACCAGTTCGTCAGCTCGTCCCGAGGGCCCGCCCTGCGCATCCCAGCGCAGGGCGGGCCTTCGCCGTTCGCCCACTCTTGCGCGCGCCCACCGTCTTAGCTCGCCCTGAGACGGTCGCCTTCGGAAATCTTGTGAGCGTGAGCCCTCTCGACTTTCGCCATTTGTGCGGAGCCCGTAGGTCACGGGTCGTCCGGTGCCGCGCGGGTCAGGCAGGTCCGTGGCACGAGCCTCAGATATCTGCGGCTTTGTTCTGGCCGGCCAGAACGCAGGATTCACTGGTGCCAGATGGCCTGAGATGCCCGAATCTCGTAGAGGAACCACACCGGCACCGGCCCGATGACCGGCTGCGCTGCGCACCAGCCGGACCAGCCGGGCCGGCCGGGGCCTGTCGCGCGGCGAACCCTGTCGCAGGGTGGGTCAGGTCGCACATAACGCCATCGTGTGCCCGGGTCAACGCCCTGGCCGTGGTGAGGTCACACGGACCGCGACTGTGCGACCCCGGCTACGCCCCACCGAGCGTGCGTGCGCTTCCGTCCCCCGCGTCACGTAGCTCCGAGCCCACGGTGGGCCGTCACCCCGGTTCTCGTAGCCGACCGTGATCAGCCGGCTCTCCGCGCCACATCGGCATGCTGAACTGGCGAAACTCGAGAGCCCTCGATTCGGCCAGAAACTCACGAGATCCGGCGCGAGCGGCACCGCCAACCCCACCCCGCCACGCGGCCCACCCTCCACCGCAACCGTGGCGACTCCGGGCTGCCAGGCGAGCAGCCGCCGCCTAGATCGAGTGCAACAAGCCGCGCCGACGGCCGTGACGGCCAGCGGCGGACGGACGGCGGACGGACGGCGGCGGCAGCGCCGTCCGCCAGCGCGGCAGGCAGCGGCGGGCCGGTCGGATTCGCGGCGATCTTGTGAGCTTGCGCCTGCAGCCCGGCCAGAAACTCACAAGATCCGGCGCGAGCGGCACCGCCAACCCCACCCCACCACGCCCCGCAGCCCAACCCGCCCTGCGGCCCAACCCTCCACGTCAGCCCACCCCTCCCCCGCGATCTTGGTGAGTTGTGCGGGCCCGTGTCCGTTCAAGGCAACAAGATCGACGGGCGTGCAGGCGGGCGGCGCGGCGCGGGCGGCGCGGGCAGGCGGCGCGGCGCGGGCGGCGCGGGCAGGCGGCGCGGGCAGGCGGGACACGGCGGGTGGGTGGATGGCGCGAGCCCGGCGATGGGTGGTCGCCGGGCTCGGTGGGGGTGCTGTTAGTCGTACCCAAATGGGGTTTAGGAGCTTATTAGGTCTTTCTTCCGGTCACGGGAGGATTTGATCAGGCTGGCGGCGGTGGCGATGCCTAGCGTGCCCAGGATGACCAGCAGGGAGAGCCAGATCGGGATCTCCGGCGCCCAGTGGAAGCCGTGCCCGTCGTTGACGAACGACAGGGTGTTGGTGTGCAGGGCTTCGAGGAAGAGCTTCACGCCGATGAAGGCGAGCACCACAGCCAGGCCGATGTTGAGGTAGACCAGGCGCTGGAGCAGGCCACCGAGCAGGAAGAACAGCTGCCGCAGGCCCATCAGCGCGAACACGTTCGCGGTGAAGACGAGGTACGGCTCCTTGGTGATCCCGAAGATCGCCGGGATCGAGTCCAGGGCGAAGATCAGGTCGGTGGTGCCGATGGCGATCATCACGATCAGCATCGGGGTGAAGAGGCGCTTGCCGGTCTCGGTGACCACGCTGAAGCGGCCGTCGCCGAACGACGAGGAGATCGGCAGGGCACGCTTCGCCCAGCGGATGAGCAGGTTCTCCTTGAAGTCCTCCTCGTCGTTCTCGCCGCCCTTGACCAGCGTGATCGCGGTGTAGACGAGGAATGCGCCGAAGATGTAGAAGACCCAGGAGAACTGTGTGATCAGGGCGGCGCCGGCAGCGATGAACGCGCCACGCATCAGCAGCGCCAGCACGATGCCGATCAGCAGCACCTTCTGCTGCAGGTGCCGTGGCACGGCGAAGCGGGCCATGATGATCACGAAGACGAAGAGGTTGTCGACGCTCAGCGAGTACTCGGTCAGCCAGCCGGTGTAGAACTCACCGGCGTACTGTCCGCCCGCTGTCGCCCAGACACCGGCACCGAAGAGGACCGCCAGGCCGACATAGAAGCCGACCCATGTTCCCGCTTCCTTCATGCTGGGTTCGTGTGGTCTGCGCCCGATGATCAGAAGATCAACGGCGAGTACGGCCACCAGCGCGACGAGGGTGGCGACCCAGACCCAGACAGGAACGTTCAACGAGGACCTCCGGCAGACACGGGTCGTCGCTGCATCCACTCATGTACGCGTCTCATTACGAGTACAGGTACCCGAGTTCTGTGATCGAGACTCGTGAGTGAGTCACGAATGACCAGAACCCGACACCGGGACTCGCTGGAGCGAGACTCGTGCCCAAATGAAGCAGCGACGTGCGACTGTCGGAGGTCTCTTCCGCCGCGGATGAATCCGCGACCTCCGGTCCCGGGCGCGCCGATGGACGGCGTTCCGTGCTGACGACACCGGAGCAGGGGAATACTCCCCTCCCACGGTTAGCCATTGTTGCGCATCCGGTCCCGGATCTACACACCGGGAGACCTAAGAGTGGCGGGACTCGCGTACCAAACCGCTCATCCTGGAAGATTCCCCTTCACCGTCGCCTTCCCTCAAGGCTAGTCCCGGTGACTCCGAGTTTCGGGGCGAACCCTGACAGTCCGCAAGGCATCCTAGTAAGCTAGCCATGTTGCGCGTATGGGACAGTTGCGAACATGGTTCTCGAAGTCACGCTGATCGACGTCCTGCCCGGCCGGGACATCGACTTCCTGGAGGCATACCGCCTTGCCCGCCCGGTGATCGCGGGCGCGCAAGGCTGCCGTTCGGTACGCGTGAAACGAGGCACCGAGTCGAGCACCCGGTTCCTGCTCCTGGTCGAGTGGGACAGCCTGGACGACCAGGAGCACAACTTCCGGCGTACCGAGCGGTTCGCCCAGTGGCGGGCGCTGATCGCGGGCGCGCTGGCGCAGCCGCCGCTGGCCGAGTACTTCACGGATGTGGTTCCGGCCGGCGCCCACCCGGACCACGACTTCTTCGCAGGCTGATCGCCCGGTCGTTATTTCACCCCGGCCATGTCCATGCCACGCAGCTCCTTTTTCAGCTCGTGCACCTCGTCGCGGATGCGGGCGGCCAGCTCGAACTGCAGCTCGCGAGCGGCGGCCAGCATCTGGTCGCTGAGATCCTGGATCAGCTGAGCCAGCTCGGCACGGGCCATCCCCGGCCGGGCCGTGCCGGAGCCGGCCCGGGCTTTCGACCTGGTCTCCGGCACCGGCGCCTTGCCCCGGGACATCTGCCGGCCACCGCCACCGACCATTGCGCCGCCGACGGCGTTCTCGGTGTCCTCGGCCTCGCGGTAGATGTCGTCGAGGATGTCGTGGATCTTTTTCCGCAGGGCTTGCGGGACGATGCCGTTGGCCTCGTTGTGGGCGATCTGCTTGTCGCGCCGCCGGTCCGTCTCGTCGATCGCGTTCCGCATCGACGGGGTGATCTTGTCGGCGTACATATGGACCTCGCCGGAGACGTTGCGCGCGGCGCGGCCGATGGTCTGGATCAGTGAGCGGCCGCTGCGCAGGAAGCCCTCCTTGTCGGCGTCGAGGATCGCGACGAGCGACACCTCGGGCAGGTCGAGGCCCTCGCGCAGCAGGTTGATGCCGACCAGCACGTCGTAATCACCCTTGCGCAGCTCCTTGAGCAGCTCGACCCGGCGCAGCGTGTCGACCTCGGAGTGCAGGTAACGCACCCGGATGCCGTTCTCCAGGAGGTAGTCGGTGAGGTCCTCGGCCATCTTCTTGGTCAGCGTGGTGACCAGGACCCGCTCGTCTTTCTCGGTGCGCAGCTTGATCTCGTGCATCAGGTCGTCGATCTGGCCCTTCGTGGGTTTCACCACGACCTGCGGGTCGACCAGGCCGGTCGGGCGGATGACCTGCTCGACGAACTCGCCCTGCGCTTTCTCCAGCTCCCACGGACCGGGTGTGGCCGACAGGA
The DNA here is from genome assembly GCF_050955685.1 of Actinoplanes sp. CA-015351. Taxonomy (NCBI): domain Bacteria; kingdom Bacillati; phylum Actinomycetota; class Actinomycetes; order Micromonosporales; family Micromonosporaceae; genus Actinoplanes; species Actinoplanes sp. CA-015351. Next base: position 1,799,486 of record NZ_CP192102.1, on the reverse strand, counting down.
ACACCATCTGGCCGACCCGGTCGAGGAACTCGTCGAAGCGCAGCGGCCGGTTGTCGGCGGCGCTGGGCAGCCGGAACCCGTGCTCGATCAGGATCCGTTTCCGGGAGGCGTCGCCCTCGTACATCCCGCCGATCTGCGGGATCGTCACGTGCGACTCGTCGATGACGGTGACGAAGTCATCCGGGAAGTAGTCGAGCAGGGTGTAAGCCGGCTCGCCGGGCTGCCGGCCGTCCATGTGCATCGAGTAGTTCTCGATGCCGTTGCAGAAGCCGACCTGGCGCATCATCTCGATGTCATAGGTGGTCCGCATCCGCAGCCGCTGCGCCTCGAGGAGCTTGCCCTGCCGCTCGAACTCGGCGAGCCGCTCCTCCAACTCGGCCTCGATGTCGTGGATCGCCCGCTCCATCCGCTCCGCGCCGGCCACGTAGTGCGTCGCGGGGAAGATGACCAGCTCGTCGACCTCACGGACCACCTCGCCGGTGAGCGGGTGGAGGTAGTAGAGCTTCTCCACCTCGTCGCCGAAGAGCTCGACCCGGACAGCCAGCTCCTCATAAGCCGGGATGATTTCGAGCGTGTCGCCGCGGACCCGGAATGTGCCGCGCTGGAACGCCACGTCGTTTCGCGTGTATTGAATGTCGACCAGGCGGCGCAGCAGCTTGTCCCGCTCGATCTCCTGGCCGACCTTGAGCTGAACGGCGGTCTCGATGTATTCCTGCGGGGTGCCCAGGCCGTAGATCGCGCTCACCGTCGCCACCACGATGGTGTCGCGCCGGGTCAGCAGTGACCTGGTGGCCGAGTGCCGGAGGCGCTCCACCTCCTCGTTGACCGACGAGTCTTTCTCGATGTAGGTGTCGCTCTGGGCGATGTACGCCTCGGGCTGGTAATAGTCGTAGTAACTCACGAAGTATTCGACGGCGTTGTTCGGCAGCAGCTCGCGGAACTCCTTGGCGAGCTGGGCACAGAGCGTCTTGTTGGGCGCGAGCACGAGCGCCGGCCGTTGCAGCCGCTCGATGAGCCAGGCCGTCGTGGCGCTCTTGCCGGTGCCGGTGGCGCCGAGCAGCACAGTATTCAGATCGCCGCGGCGGACCCGCCGCTCAAGCTCGTCGATCGCGGCGGGCTGGTCACCCGCGGGCTGGAATTCGCTGACGACCTCGAACCGGCCGTCGAGTCGTGGGATGTCGAGCGCCATGTTCACACCGTACGTCGGGGGTATGACAAGTTCCGGCACGGCCGCCGCACGCGAGTCACGACGGCGTGCGGTAGGTGCACATTCCGCCCCGAGCAGCGCCATTGTCGCGCTTGACCCGGCCGCCTAGCCTTGTTCCGGTAGGCCGCTCGCGGCGGCCGCAGGACCGAGTGGATCACATCCGTCAAGGATCACGTCCATCCGTGCCGCACCGTGGTCGATGCGCCCCAAGGGATCTCCCGGGCAAGCGCACCCTCGGTGGGTCGCGCCCAGCGCAGACCGGCCGCCGCGAGAGCTTCTCCACGAACCCCGCAACCGAGCAAGGCAGACAGACGACCCCGTCAAACAAGGCAGACAGAAGACCCCGTCAAAGCCCCGGCTGCCAGCCGACCGATCCGGCCCAGTCGTCCGCGGCCTGCGCCTCCTCGTCGAACCACGGCTCCTTCGCTTCGGCGTACCCCTCGAATGAAGCCATCCACGCGGCCTTGGCCGCGGCATAGGCGTCTCGCGCCTCCGGCACCGCGCGCAGATGATCACGCATGAGCAACGCGAAACGCCAGCCCGGCGACCCCGCAACCCGCACGTGCAGGTTCACCTCGTAACCCGGGTCGGCGCATCCGTGCAACCGCTTCGGCCAGGTCATCCCGGGCACACCGCGTGCGTTGTCGAACCACTCCCCCGACCTGCGCGGGAAGCCGATCTCGCCGAGCCGCCCGGCGAGCGCGTCCGCCTCGGCCAGGGTCCGCACGCTCAGCATGAGATCGATGACCCTCGACGCCGAAAGACCTGGCACCGCCGTCGACCCGATGTGGTGCAGGTCGGGCTGACCGCCGAGGCCGTGCCGGATCCGGGCGATCAGCCGCGCGGCCAACGCCGGCCAATCCGGCTCGGAAGGCGTGACCAGCAGATCCTGACGCCGCGCCGCGCGACCCAGGCGCAGATTGCGCTCGAACTCGACGATCCGGTCCCGCCACAACCGATCCACCCGGACATGCAGATCATCAAGATCGGCGTCGTTCGGGAGGACCACATCAGCGGCTGCCCGGCGCCGCTCGTCGTCGGTCTGTGCCTCGATCCGGGCGGCGGCTTCCGCCACCGTCATGCCCCGCAACCGGGTCAGTCGCAGCATGCGCAGCTCACGGTCCGCGAGAACAACAACGACCAGATGGTACGACGGAGAAAGCCCCGCCTCGACGAGAAGCGGAACGTCGTTCACCACGATCGCGTCCGGTGGCGCCGCATGGGTCAGCTCGGCCGTGCGCTCCCGGACCCGGGGATGGATGATCCCTTCAAGCGCCCGGCGGGCTGCCTCGTCGCCGAAGACCTTCGCACCGAGCGCCGGCCGGTCCAGGTCACCGTCCGCGGTGAGCACGCCCGTGCCGAATTCGGCCACGATCGCCGCGAGCCCGTCGGTCCCGGGCTGGACCACCTCGCGGGCGAGAACGTCAGCATCGATGATCACCGCACCGCGCTCGGCGAAGCGCTGGGCCACGGCACTCTTGCCCGCGCCGATCCCACCCGTCAGTCCCACCCTCAGCATGGCAACCAGTATCCCGGTGCGCTCGATCGACAGCGCTGTCCAGCCGCCGAAAATCCGGGGAATGGCGAAAGGCCGCCCCGACCAGAGTCGGGACGGCCTTTCCGGGTACTACCGGTTGGCTACAGCTCCAGCCAGGATCAGCTCTTGCCGCCGGCCAGCTTCTCGCGCAGAGCGGCGAGAGCCTCGTCGGTGGCCAGCGTGCCGGCCGGCTCCTCGGCGGAGCGCGCCGGGGCCGACGAGCTCGTGGACGAGGAAGTCGACGAGGACGAAGAGGTCACGCCGCCGGCCGGAACCGGGTTGAGCGCGGCCTCGGCGTCGGCCTCGCGGCTCGCCTGGACCTGCTTGGTGTGGGCCTCCCAGCGCTCGCGGGCATCCGCGTACTGCTTCTCCCACGCCTCGCGCTGCTTGTCGAAGCCCTCGAGCCACTCACCCGTCTCGGGGTCGAAGCCCTCCGGGTAGATGTAGTTGCCCTCGTTGTCGTACGTGGCAGCCATGCCGTACAGGGTCGGGTCGAAGTGCTCCTCGCCCTCAACGAAGTTCTCGTTGGCCTGCTTGAGCGACAGCGAGATCCGGCGACGCTCGAGGTCGATGTCGATGACCTTGACCAGAACGTCCGAACCAACCTGGACGACCTGCTCGGGCAGCTCGACGTGACGCTCGGCGAGCTCGGAGATGTGCACCAGACCCTCGATGCCGTCGTCGACGCGGACGAACGCGCCGAACGGAACGAGCTTGGTGACCTTACCCGGGACGATCTGGTTGATCGCGTGGGTCCGGGCGAACTGACGCCACGGGTCCTCCTGGGTCGCCTTCAGCGACAGGGAGACACGCTCACGGTCCAGGTCGACGTCGAGAACCTCGACCTCGACCTCCTGGCCGACCTCGACAACCTCGGAGGGGTGGTCGATGTGCTTCCAGGAGAGCTCGGAGACGTGCACGAGGCCGTCCACGCCGCCAAGGTCGACGAAGGCGCCGAAGTTGACGATCGAGGACACGACGCCCTTGCGGACCTGGCCCTTCTGCAGCTTGTTGAGGAACTCGGTGCGAACCTCGGACTGCGTCTGCTCGAGCCAGGCGCGGCGGGACAGAACCACGTTGTTGCGGTTCTTGTCCAGCTCGATGATCTTCGCCTCGAGCTCGCGGCCGACGTACGGCTGCAGGTCCCGGACACGACGCATCTCGACCAGCGACGCCGGGAGGAAGCCCCGGAGACCGATGTCGAGGATGAGGCCACCCTTGACCACCTCGATGACGGAACCACGGACGACGCCGTCGTCTTCCTTGATCTTCTCGATGGTGCCCCAAGCCCGCTCGTACTGAGCGCGCTTCTTCGAGAGGATCAGGCGACCTTCCTTGTCCTCCTTGGTGAGGACGAGGGCTTCGATGTGGTCACCGACCGACACCACTTCAGCAGGGTCCACGTCATGCTTGATCGACAACTCGCGCGAGGGGATGACACCCTCGGTCTTGTAGCCGATGTCGAGCAGGACCTCGTCCCGATCGACCTTGACGACGGTGCCTTCGACAATGTCGCCGTCGTTGAAGTACTTGATGGTCTCGTCGATGGCGGCGAGGAATGCTTCCTCGGACCCGAGATCGTCGACGGTGACCCTGTTGGCGCTCGAGGTGGCCTCGATGCTGCTCGTCATGTGGACAGTTGCTCCGAACGGATGGATTCGTGGTGTCTCTCGCGCTCGGCGGAACTGCCACCGGGACCTGCACGAACGAGTGAGACGACCAAGCTGTGGAGCAGTCTGATCATATGCAGTCGATCATGCCGAGACCGGCGACCACGGAACCTGCTCCCTGCCGAGGCACACGATCCGCGAGCGCATCGACTAGCTTACCGTGCGCATTACCACAGGTTGCAAGCCCTCCTGAGGAGCGCGGCACATTGTCGCGTCAGAACCGGCCAGTCTGCCCGATATAGGCCGATTCCTGGCAGCCGCCACGCCTGCCGTACCGTTGCCGAGTGATCGAGATCCCCTCCCCATCCGCCGCCGGGAACGTGACCGAGACGGAGGCCCGCCGGGCCAACCGCTCCTGGTGGGATCTCGACGCCGACGACTATCAGGACGAGCACGGCGCCTTCCTCGGCGACACCGACTTCGTCTGGTGCCCCGAACGCCTCCGGGAGGCTGACGCGCGCCTGCTGGGACGCGTACCGGGGAAAAGGATCTTGGAACTGGGAGCCGGCGCCGCGGCAGCCTCGCGGTGGTTGCGCCTGGAAGGCGCCCATCCGGTCGCCATCGACCTCTCCGCGGGCATGTTGCGCCACGCGGCTCTCGCCGCCGACAAGACCAGGGTACGCGTCCCGCTGGTCCAGTCCGACGCGATGGCCCTGCCGTTCCGGGACGACGCGTTCGACATCGTGTGCACCGCCTTCGGGGCGATCCCGTTCGTCGCCGATTCGGCCGCCGCCATGCGCGAGGTGGCCCGGGTGCTGCGGCCGGGCGGGAGCTGGGTGTTCTCGGTGACCCACCCGATGCGGTGGGCGTTCTGGGACGAACCCGGCGAGGACGGGCTCACCGTGCGGAACTCGTATTTCGACCGCACGCCGTACGTCGAGCGCGACGACGACGGCCAGGTCACCTATCTGGAACAGCATCGGACGCTCGGCGACCGGATCCGGGAGATCGTGGCGGCCGGTTTCGTGCTGCGCGACCTGATCGAGCCGGAGTGGCCGAAAGGTCACGAGGGGATCTGGGGTCAGTGGAGCCCGCTGCGCGGAAAGCTCTTTCCCGGCACCGCCATCTTCGTCTGTGACCTGCCGTTTTCCTGATGCCCTGGCGGGTATCCCGGATGGCATGAACCCGAAGAAGGGTGACGAGGTCACCTGGCGTAGCCACGGCCAGACCGTGCACGGCACCGTCGAGCAGAAGATCACCAAGCGGAGCGAGGCCGCCGGCCGGACCGTGGCCGCCTCACCGGACGAGCCGCAGTACAAGGTGAAGAGCGACAAGACCGGCCGTGAGGCCGTGCACAAACCGGAGTCGCTCAAGAAGGGCTGACGTCCAGGACGTCAGCCAGAAGAGTGAGAGCGTCCGGAACCGGCCGGTAATACACCCAGGTGCCACGGCGGTCGCAGTCGACGAGGCCGGCCTCGCGCAGTATTCGCAGATGATGCGAGATCGTCGGGCCGGTCAGGTCGAACTCGCCGCTCAGGTCGCACACGCAGATCTCGCCCTTCGGCGTCGAGGCGATCATCGAGAGCAGCCGGAGCCGGACCGGGTCGCCGAGCGCCTTGAACATGCCGGCGAGCACGGACGCCCGATCGGTCTCCAGCGGGCCGCGCACCAGCGTGACACCGGCGACCTGGGCGATGATCGAGATCAGCAGCGAAGGCCTGACCTCGTCACCAACGGCGATCTCCATCGACATCGATCCACTCGGCATCGGACCAGGGTGGCAGATCATCGCAAGGTGCGCGGTACCTGCCACCCGTCCGGGCGTTCTTTTCACGGCCTTTAGCGGCCTTTAGCGGCCGGGCCTTTAGGGGCCGGGTCTTTAGTGGCCGGGTCTTTAGTGGCCGGGTCCGCTGCAGAGCGGCATTTAGTGGTCGGCTCCGTTCCAGTCGCGGCCGGCGCCGACCGAGACCTCCAGCGGCACCGAGAGCGGGAACGCGCCGCCCATCTCCCGGCGGACCAGCTCCTCGAGCTGCTCGCGCTCGCCGGCGGCCACCTCGAACACCAGCTCGTCGTGGACCTGGAGCAGCATCCGCGACGTGAGCCCGGAATCTTTCAGCGCCTCGTCCACCCGGAGCATCGCGATCTTGATGATGTCCGCGGCGGAGCCCTGGATCGGCGCGTTCAGCGCCATTCGCTGGGCCATCTCGCGGCGCTGCCGGTTGTCGCTGCTCAGGTCGGGCAGGTAACGGCGGCGGCCGAGAATCGTCGCGGTGTAACCGTCCTTGCCGGCCTGCACCACCACGGCCTGCAGGTAGTCGCGCACCCCGCCGAAGCGCTCGAAGTACTCGTCCATCAGGGCGCGGGCCTCTTCGGTGGAGATGCTGAGCTGGTTGGAGAGGCCGAAAGCGCTCAATCCGTACGCCAGGCCGTAGTTCATCGCCTTGATCTTGCGGCGCTGGTCGGCGCTGACCTCGTCGAGCCCGACGTGGAAGACCGACGAGGCGGTGGCGGCGTGGAAGTCGGCGCCCGAGTTGAACGCGGCGATCAGCGCGTCGTCGCCGGACAGGTGCGCCATGATGCGCATCTCGATCTGGCTGTAGTCAGCGGTCATCAGCTGCTCGTGACCCGGCCCCACCACGAACGCGCGGCGGATGCGCCGGCCCTCTTCCGTACGGATGGGGATGTTCTGCAGGTTCGGATCTGTCGACGAGAGGCGGCCGGTCGCGGCGACCGTCTGGTTGAAGGTGGTGTGGATGCGGCCGTCGTCGGAGACCGACTTGAGCAGGCCGTCGACAGTGGACTTCAGTTTCGCCACGTCGCGGTGGCGCAGCAGGTGCGCCAGGACCGGGTCGCCGGTCTGCGCGAACAGGCTCTGCAGGGCGTCCGCGTCGGTCGTGTAACCGGACTTGATCTTCTTGGTCTTGGGCAGGTTGCGCTCGACGAAGAGGATCTCCTGGAGCTGCTTGGGCGAACCCAGGTTGAATTCCCGGCCGACCACCTCGTGTGCCGCCTGCTGCGCCGATTTCACCTCGGCGGCGAAGTGCGACTCCAGCTCCGACAGGTAATCGGTGTCGGCGGCGATGCCGAGCCGCTCCATCGCGGCGAGCACCACCGACAGCGGCTGCTCCACCTCGCCGAGGATCTGCATCGACTCGCCGCCGTCACGGGACAGCTCGACGGTGATCACGTCGGCCAGGTCGAGGGTGGCCCGGGCGCGCAGCATCAGGTTCATCTCGGCGGCGCCCTTGTCGTCCGGGCCGTCGAAGAGGGTGATCTGGGCGTTCTCCGGCTCGTCGACCCGCAGCTCGCGCTTGAGGTAACGCAGGGCCAGGTCGTTCAGGTCGTAGGCACGCTGATCGGGCTTCGCCAGGTACGCCGCGAGGGCGGTGTCGGTGGTGACGCCGGCCAGCTCCCAGCCGTGCGCCTGGAACGCGAGCAGCGCGGGTTTCGCGTCGTGCACCACCTTGGGCCGGCCGGGCTCGGCCAGCCAGGCGGCGACGGCCCGCTCGTCGTTCTCGTCCAGGGCCGCCGGGTCGAACCAGGCGGCCTTGCCGCCGGCCGTGGCCACGCCGACGCCGGTGAGCTCGCCCGTGCCCCGGCCGAACCGGCCGGTGACCGCGACGCCGACCGGCGCCGTGCCGGCGAACTCACGCAGCCAGCCGGCCACCGCGCCGGTGGGCAGGATCGCGCCGTCCAGGTCGAAGCCGGACTCAGCCTCCGGCTCGACGGCGTCGAGGTAGGAGTAGAGCCGCTCGCGCAGCACCCGGAACTCCAGCGCGTCGAAGACCGCGTGCACCGCCTCGCGGTCCCAGCCCGCCCATTTCACGTCCTCCGGCCGCAGCGGCAGCTCTAGGTCGCAGACCAGCTGGTTGAGGTCGAAGTTACGCATCACCTCGGCCAGGTGGGCGCGCAGGCTCTCACCGGCCTTACCCTTGATCTTGTCGACGTTGGCGATGATGCCGTCGAGGCCGCCGAACTCGTTGATCCACTTGGCCGCGGTCTTGTCACCGACGCCGGGCACGCCGGTCAGGTTGTCGCTGGCCTCGCCGACCAGGGCGGCCTTGTCGCGGTACAGGCTCGGCGGCACGAAGTATTTCGCCTCGATCGCCGCCGGGGTCATCCGCCAAACCTCGGAGACGCCACGGACCGGGTAGAGGATCGTGACGTGCTCGCTGGCCAGCTGGAAGGCGTCCCGGTCACCGCTCGAGATCACCACCTCCATGCCGGAGTCGCGTGCCTGGGTGGCGAGGGTGGCGATGACGTCGTCGGCCTCGTAGTTCTCTTTCTCCACGACCGGGATGCGCAGCGCCTCGAGCACCTCCTTGATCAGGCTGACCTGGCCCAGGAAGGGCGTGGGCGTCTCGGAACGGCCCGCCTTGTAGTCCGCGTACTTCTCGGTGCGGAAGCTTTTCCGGGAGAGGTCGAAGGCGACCACGATGTGCGTCGGCTTCTCGTCGCGCAGCATGTTGATGAGCATCGAGGTGAAGCCGAAGACAGCGTTCGTCGGCTGGCCGGTGGCGGTGCTGAAGTTGTCCACCGGGAGCGCGAAATAAGCCCGGTAAGCCAGAGAGTGGCCGTCGAGCAGCAGGAGGCGGGGAGTCTGGGCGTCATCGCTCACGTCCCTGGACTCTAGTCGCCGGGTACGACAACACCGGACGCGCCGCCGAACCCGTCACCCGAGAATGGTCTGACACTTGCTCAAGGTTACGGAACGGCAACTGTCCTGTTGCAGCCCTGCCCGAGCCCTAGTGCAGACGGTGTCTGCTCACTTAAGTTTCCACAGCATCAGCGTCATGGCAGTGGGAGCCCACCAAACGCACCCACCGCGCTGGACAAAGGAGAATTGATGATCCGCCGCAACTTTGCATGGCGCAGTGTCGCCGTGCTGGGTGCCGCTTGCCTTGCCCTGGGCGCGTGCTCGAACTCCGATGAGCCCGAGAGCGGCTCGTCCTCGGCCCCCGCGGCCGCTGCTGGCGACGGTGTGCTGAAGATCGGCACCCTGCTGCCGCAGACCGGCTCCCTCGCGTTCCTCGGCCCGCCCGAGTTCGCCGGCGTCGACCTCGCCGCCAAGGAGATCAACGCTGCCGGTGGCGTCCTCGGTAAGGACGTCGTCATCAGCGACACCGACTCCGGCGACACCTCCACCGACATCGCCAGCCAGTCGGTGAACAAGCTGCTCGCCGAGAAGGTCGACGCCATCATCGGCGCTGCCTCGTCCTCGGTGTCCCTCTCCGTGATCGACAAGATCACCGGTGCGGGCGTGGTGCAGATCTCTCCGGCGAACACGTCGGACCAGTTCACCACGTACAACGACAAGGGCCTCTACTTCCGGACCGCGCCGCCGGACGTCCTCCAGGGCCGCGTCCTGGGTGACCTCGTCGTCGCCGACGGCAACGCCACGGTCGGCCTCCTCGTCCTCCAGGACGCGTACGGCACCGGCCTCGCGAAGAGCGCCCGCGCCGCGATCGAGAGCGGTGGCGGCCAGGTCGTCGCCGAAGAGGTCTACGACCCGAAGGCCGCCGACTTCTCGGCCGAGGTCGGCAAGATCAAGCAGGCCAACCCGTCGGCGATCGTCCTGATCGGCTTCGACGAGACCAAGAAGATCGTTCCGAAGCTGGTCGAGGCAGGCCTCACCGCCAAGGCGAAGAAGTGGTACTTCGTCGACGGCAACCTGTCGAACTACGGCTCCGAGTTCCCGAACGGCACCTTCGAGGGCGCCAAGGGCACCCTGCCGGGCGCCAAGGCCGGCGACGACTTCCAGAAGAAGCTGCTCGAGGTCGACCCGGCCCTGAAGGACTTCTCCTACTCGGCCGAGTCCTACGACGCGACCATCCTCACCGCCCTGGCCGCCGAGGCCGCCAAGAGCGACTCGCCCGCCGAGTTCTCGAAGCAGCTGGCCGCAGTCTCCAAGGGTGGCGAGAAGTGCACCACCTTCCAGCAGTGCAAGGAAGCCCTCGCTGGCGGCAAGGACATCGACTACGACGGCGTGAGCGGTCCGGTCGAGTGGAACGACGCTGGTGACCCGGCCGAGGCCACGATCGGCATCTACCAGTACGGCGCCGACAACACCTACAAGAACGTCGCCTACCAGACCGGCAAGATCGACGGCTGATAGCCCGCTCCTGTAGTTCGCACCACCTTCTCAGCGAGGGCCCGGCCATTGGCCGGGCCCTCGCCCTTTTCCCCTGCCGCAGCCCTCCCTTGGGTACGCCCAAAGCCCTCCCGCCTCCACCCCACCCCGCCCCGCCCCGGCCGCCGCTCCCAAGCCGCCCACCGTCGCTCCCCGCCGCTGCCGTCCGCTGTCGCCCCACCGCAGGCCGCTTGTCGCTGCAGGCCGCTTGTCGCTGCAGGCGCTGTCGCTGCAGTCCGCTGTCGCCCCGCCGTCCGCGCTGTCGCCCGCTGCCGCTCTCGCTGCAGTCCGCTGTCGACCCGCTGCGGGCCGCAGGCAACCCTCCCGTTGCCGTCACAGATCTTGTGAGCTTGCTCCGCCATCCCAGCCCAAACCGCACAAGGTCGCGGAGGCGCCGGGCGCGAGAGGCGATCTTGTGCGGTTCAGCCGTCCGATCGGCCGCAAACGCACGAGTTTCGGAGCAGGCCGCCATAGCGTGTCGACTTCAGGCGGCCCGCGACCACTCCCGGTGACGCGTTGCCATCACAAGGGTGGGGAGTTCCTGCTTCGCGGAAACCTGTGGTGGCCAGAGCACCCACAGGTCTCCAAGATCAGGCGGACCCCGACGGCAGTCGCACACTCTCCGTGAGACTGCGATGAGACGAGTGCCGCCGACCGGCCACAGGCAGCGAAAATCTTGTGAGTTTGTACCGCCGCCCCTGCCCAAACCTCACAAGTTCACGCAGGTGGCGGGACACTCGGAGCCGATCTAGTGAGCTTCCGCCGCCCGAGCCACCCCAAACTCACCAAATCGCGCCGGGGAACGCACGACACCACGGCTCGGGCAGCGGGCACGGCGGGCGGAGGGCGGGACACAGCGGACGGCGGACACAGCGGGCAAAGGGCGGCGGGCGGCCGGCGGCGGGCGGGCCGGCGGCGGGCGGGCCGGCGGCCGGCGGCGGGCGGCGGGCCGGCGGCGGGCGGCGGGCCGGCGGCGGGCGGCGGGCCGGCGGCGGGCGGCGGGCCGGCGGGCGGGCGGCGGGCCGGCGGGCGGGCGGCGGGCCGGCGGGCGGGCGGCGGGCCGGCGGGCGGGCGGCGGGCCGGCGGGCGGGCGGCGGGCGGGCGGCGGAAGGCCCCGGAACCACTTCGTTCCGGGGCCTTCGCTGTGCGGGGTGGGGTCAGGCGCGGGCCAGGGTCCCCAGGTACAGCTCGATCACCTTCGGGTCGTGGATCAGGTCACGGCCGGACGCGGTGTACGCGTTCCGCCCCTGGTCCAGCACGTAACCACGGTCGCAGATCTGCAGGCAGCGACGGGCGTTCTGCTCGACCATGATGACCGTGACGCCGGTGTCGTTGATCTGCTTGGTGCGGAAGAAGACCTCGTCCTGCATAGCCGGCGACAAACCCGCCGACGGCTCGTCGAGCAGCAGCACCGACGGCTCCATCATCAGGGCCCGGCCCATCGCGACCATCTGCCGCTCGCCGCCGGAGAGGGAACCCGCACGCTGCTTGCGACGGGTGCCCAGGGCGGGGAACAGGCCGGCCACGAACTCGAAGCGTTCCTTGAAGCGCTTCGGCCGCAGGAACGTACCCATCTCCAGGTTTTCCTCGATGGTGAGGGTTCCGAAGACGTTGTTGGTCTGCGGCACGAAGCCGATGCCCTTGGCGACGAGCTTGTTCGCCTTGACGTTGGTGATCTGCTCGCCGCGCAGGGTGACCTGCCCGGACCGGACCGTCACCAGGCCGAAGAGGGACTTGAGCAGGGTCGACTTGCCGGCGCCGTTGGGGCCGATGATGCCGACCAGTTCGCCCTCTTTGGCGTACAGGTCACAGCCGTTGAGAATGTTGACCCCGGGCAGGTAGCCGGCGGTCACGTCGTCGACGCGGACCAGGGCGCCCTCGGCCGCGGCCAGGTGCTCCCCGCGGCCCTCGACCTCGTTGCTGGAGGTTGCGTCACTCATCGGTCTTGCCCCCTTCCGGCTTAGCCGGAGAATCCGACTTATCCGAAATGTCAGGAACGCCACGAACACCGGGAGACCCAGCAACGCCAGAAGACCCAGCAACGCCAGAAGACCCAGCGACACTAGGAGACCCAGCAGCGCTAGGAGCATCAGACGAGCCAGGAGCGTCAGAAGCGCTGGGAACCTCGGAAACGCCGGACACATCAGCAGCGCCGGGAACCTCGGCCGCCACCTCGGCGGCGTCGTGCTCGGTGCCGTCGTGGTGCGAACCCAGGTAAGCGTCGATCACCCGCGGGTCCGCCATGACAGTGTCCGGCGTGCCCTCGGCGATGACCTTGCCCTGGCCCATGACGATGACCCAGTCGCTGATGTCGCGGACCATGTCCATGTCGTGCTCGACGAAGAGCACGGTCATGCCGTCCTCGCGCAGGCTCTTCACGTGGCCGAGCAGGGACTGCGTCAGCGCCGGGTTAACACCGGCCATCGGCTCGTCCAGCATGACCATGTCGGGCTGCACCATCAGGGCCCGCGCCATTTCGAGCAGCTTGCGCTGGCCGCCGGAGAGGCTGCCCGCGAAGTCCTCGCGCTTGGCGTCGAGCTTGAACCGCGCCAGCAGCTCGTCGGCGCGCTCGGTGATCTCCTGTTCCTGCTTCTTCCAGATGCCCGGGATCAGCGATTTCCAGAAGGACTCGCCTTTCTGGCCGGTGCCGCCCAGGCGCATGTTGTCGATCACCGTGAGCCGGGACAGCGCCTTGGTGAGCTGGAAGGTGCGGACCATGCCCTGCTTGGCGACCTTGTGCGCGGGCACGCCGGCGAGCGGCTTGTCGTTGAACTTCCAGTCGCCCTCGTCGGGGCGATCGAAACCGGTCAGCAGGTTGAAGAACGTCGTCTTGCCGGCTCCGTTGGGGCCGATCAGTGCGGTGATCGCGCCACGCTGGATCTCGATGTGGTCGACGGAGACCGCGGTGAGGCCGCCGAAGCGGCGCACGACGGAGTCAGCGACCAGGATCGGGTCCTGCTTCGGCGCTCCGGGCTCGTGCGGAACGTCCTTGAGCGCGGCGCGCGCCTTTGCCACGCCGGGCGGAACGGTGACGTCATCGGCCATCGAGCATGACCTCCTTCTTGTCGCCGAAGATGCCCTGCGGACGGAAAATCAGCAAGAGTACGAGTCCGAGGCCCACCAGGATGTAGCCGACCGCACCCGCCTGGTTCGCGTCCATGAGCCACGTCGGGATGTAACCCTGCGAGATCAGCGTCGGCAGCAGCGCGTTGACGAACGTGAGCAGGAACCAGAAGATCATCGAGCCGACGACCGGGCCGAAGACCCGAGCGGCGCCGCCGAGGATCACGATCGTGTACATGTAGAACGTGAACTCGGTGCCGTAGGTGTCCGGCTGCACGGCCGCGTTCTTCAGCGCGATGATGAAACCACCGAGCGAGCCGAGGACACCACCGAGGATGAGCGACTGCATCTTGTAGGACACGACGTTCTTGCCGAGGCTGCGAACGGCGTCCTCGTCCTCGCGGATGGCCTTGATGACACGGCCCCACGGGCTGCGCATCGCCAGGAACACGATCGCCAGCGCGATCGCGACGAGCACCCAGCCGACGGTCATGACCCAGAGTTCACGCTCGTCGAAGCTGATGCTCCAGAATTCCAGCGAGCCGCTGTACGGGTTCATCGCGTAGAAGTCGTCGGAGAACTGCTGCAGACCGTCGGAGCCACCGGTCCACTCGCTCAGCGAGACCGAACGGAAGAGCAGGCGGACGATTTCCGCGGCGGCGATCGTCACGATCGCCAGATAGTCGGCGCGCAGGCGCAGCGTCGGGATACCGAGCAGCAGTGCCAGCACGACCGCGCCGAGCAGGCCGACCGCGATGCCGATCCAGAACGGAAGGCCGAAGGTCGACACCATCATCGCGAGACCGTACGCCGCGACGCCGAGGAACGCCGACTGACCGAAGTTCAGCAGGCCGGTGTAGCCGAAGTGCACGTTCAGACCGATCGCGGCCAGTGCGTACGCGATCATCGTGCCGTTGATCAGCGACTCCAGAGAGACGCCGAAAATGATGTCCCAGTTCATCAGGCCCCCCTCAGCCGATCCGCTCGCGGCGGCCCAGGATGCCCTGGGGACGCACGAGGATGATCACAATCAGCACCGCGAGGGCGCCGACGTTCTTCAGCTCAGTCGGGATCCACAGCGTCGACAGCTGCGTGGCGAGACCGATGACAAGGCTGCCCAGCAGGGCACCGAAGGCGGTTCCGAGGCCGCCGAGCGTCACGGCCGCGAACACCAGCAGCAGGATCTGGAAGCCCATCTGGTAGTTCACGCCCTGGAAGATCGCGAGCATCACGCCGCTGAGCGCGGCGAGCGCGCCACCGATCGTCCAGACCAGCCGGATCACCGAGTCGACGCTGATGCCGGAGGCAGCGGCGAGCGACGGGTTGGTGGAGACCGCGCGGGTCGCCTTGCCGAGGCGGGTCTTCACCAGCGCCAGCGAGACCACGATCAGAACGATGATCGCGATGCCGTCCATGACCAGGTTCTTCGGCGCCACCGAGATCAGGCCCAGGTCCATGCCGGGCTGCGCGACGTACTGCGCGAACTGCCGGGTGTCGCCGCGGAAGACATAGAGGAACAGGTACCGCAGGATCAGCGCGAGACCGATCGAGATGATCATCATGCCGATCAGGCCGGTACGGCGGTTACGCAGCCAGCCCCAGAAGAATCTGTCCTGGAAGTAACCGAACAGACCACCGAGCACCACGGCGATGACCGCCGCGATCTCCAGCGGCACGCTGGCCGTCACGTTGATGAAGAAACACGCCACCGCGCCGAAGGTGATCAGCTCACCGTGGGCGAAGTTCGTGAGGCCCATGGTTCCGAAGATCAGCGAGAGGCCCAGGGCCGCCAGCGCGATGATGAGACCGAAATGGATTCCCGTATAGACGAGGTCGGCCACCCGCTCGAGCTGCGAGGTGCCACCCTCTGCAGGCTCGTCGGCGCCGGGGCTACCGGCTGCCGCGCCGAGCGGGAACAGCACGTTACGTGCGGCGCCCTCGAAAACGCTCAGTGTCAGGCTTGTGCGGCCGGTAGTGACAGCAACGCCCTGAGGCAGGGTCGCGGCGTCGAGGTCGACCTTGTAGGTGCCCGCGGCAGGGACGGGGACCGACCACTTGCCTTGAGCGTCCGAAGTCGCCTCGCCGACCGGAGTGCCGCTCTCTTCCGCCACCTTGATAACCACGCCGGCCACTGGCTGGCCCGCATTGATCAACGTGCCCTGTAACGACTCGCCCTCGGCCAAGGCGCTCGTGGCACCCAATCCCAGGGAAGTGAACAGGAATCCGAGAACGGCCGTGAAGATGATCACGGCTCTACGCAACGATGCTCCTTGTGTTTAGCAGCAGAAATCCCCGCCATACGTCACGCGAAGGACTGGCGGGGATCATAGCCTGCTCAGGAGCGTCGAACCCGGTCGTAACAAAGCCGTTACTGAGCCTCAACCTTTGGTCAAGAGCCAATATCGGAACGGTGGCTCGACAAGCCTCTAACCAGCGGGTTCGGCCTCGCCCTCGGACTCTTTGATGATCCGGTCTGCGACCTCGCGCATCGTCATCCGGTGATCCATCGCGGTCCGCTGGATCCACTTGAAAGCCTGCGGCTCGGTCATCGAGTACTTCGTCATCAGCTCGCCCTTGGCGCGCTCGACGGACTTGCGCGTCTCGAGGCGGTCGGTCAGGCCGGCCACCTCCGCCTCGAGGACGGAGATCTCCGAGTACCGCGAGAGGGCGATCTCGATCGCCGGCACGAGGTCGGATTTCTGGAACGGCTTCACCAGGTACGCCATGGCGCCGGCCTCGCGGGCCCGCTCGACGAGCTCCCGCTGACTGAAAGCGGTCAGCATGACCACCGGGGCGATCCGCTTCGCGGCGATCCGCTCGGCAGCGGCCAGGCCGTCCATGATCGGCATCTTGATGTCCAGGATCACGAGGTCCGGCTTCAGATCCTCGGCCAGGCGAACCGCGGTCTCCCCGTCACCGGCCTCGCCGACGACGTCGTAGCCCTCCTCGACCAGCATCTCGGCGAGGTCGAGCCGGATCAGCGCCTCGTCCTCGGCGATGAGCACCCGCTTGCGCTCGGCACCAGCCTGCGTGTCGGCCACGGAAACCCCTACTCCCAGAACGTCGATGTCGCGACACCCGGGTATGTGGGTGTCGCCCCCCTAAGCCTAGTAGGTAGGCTGTCGGAGACTCATCCTGGCGTGACCATCCCACGTCCTGATCAGTCACGCTGCCCAACGTCATGCTGAGAAGCCTCAGTCATGCCGAGATGAGCGGTCTCGCCCCTGTATTCCAACCGGCAGAGAAGATGGTCTCAAACACCATACAGTGTGGGTTCGAATCCCACCGGGGGCACAAAATCCGCGTTAAATATTGGTCACGCCCGATTAAGGGCGCCTGACCAAAACCCCTTCTTGGGTACGCCTTTTCGCACGCTCATCAATTTCCGTGCGATAGCCGACGCGTTACCGGCGTGCAATAGCCGGGCTAAAGACGAGCTGCGAATCTGGGCGAACGCCGGGCCACGGCACGCACCGGATGCTGTCATGACAGGGACAGTCGCAGCGGGAGGCCCCATGTTGTCGTCCGGTTCTTCGCCCCTCACCGTCGCACGCGGGAGCATGTGGGGATTCCTCATGTTCGCCGGCGCGGCGTGGCTGGCGATCGCCTGGGCGGTGATGCGGCTGGAACCCGCCGACATCGCCACGGTGGCCGGACCGATGATCCTCTTCGGGGCGGTCTGTGAGTTGCTGCGCACTCTCGCCGGCACCCGGACCTGGTGGCTGAACGCGGGACTCACCGTGATCTTCGCGGCGACCGGCGCGGCGGTGCTGGTCCCGGACGAGTCGTCCTTCACCACGGCGGCGGCGCTGACCGGGTGGTACCTGATGGTCCGCGGCGCCGTGGACGTCGCCGTCGGGATCATGACCCGCGGCGCGGACCGGGTGTGGAGCCTGGTCGTGACGATCGGCGTACTGGAGACCGGTCTCGGATATTTCTCGGCCGGCCCGTTCGCCCGCAGCACCGACCTGATCGTCGTGACGCTCGGCGCCCTTGCGGTGCTGCGCGCGGTTGCTGACCTGGTCACCTCGCTGCGGCTGCGGGAGGTCGCGCACACCACCCGCAAGGATGTTCTGCAGCTGCCTCCGGAACGGTCGGAGGGCCTGACCGGATATTCAGCCGGCCGTGCCGACTTCGAGGCCACGCCGGTACGCGCCCGGCATCGAGCCCCGGAAGGCGCGTCCACGAAAAAGGATCTGCCGTCGGTCTACCCCGCGGGCGGCGTCGGCCACATCCCCGGGGACACGTACCACGAGCACGTCGTGCGTACCACTGCGGATCTTGACGCGATGCTGGTGCAGGCCGGCATCACCGGGCCGCGCGCCGGAGCCAAACAGCCTGATCAGACCGACCTGCCGCAGGTCCCGGACACTCCGGAGATCGCTGCCGACGCGGAGAGCGCCTCGGCCGGGCGGTCGTCGCGCGACGACCATCCGGGCAACCCGTAAGCCGGGCAACCCGCAGAAGAGCCTGTCCCCGGCCCCGCCGGTTGATGGATCACACAGCGGTCCGTCGCCAGACCGCGATCCACCACCGGCGGGGTGCTCAAAAAGCGGCTGAAACGCTCAGGCACCGATCTTGCGGAGCAGGCCTTCCTGCACGGCGCTGGCGATGTGCCGGCCGTCGCGGGTGAACATCCGCCCACTCGCCAGGCCCCGGGAACCGCTCGCGGACGGGCTCACACTGTCGTACAGGAACCACTCGTCGGCACGGAACGGCCGGTGCAGCCAGAGCGCGTGGTCCAGGCTCGCACCGATCACGCCACCGGGTCCCCACACCTCGCCATGTGTGGAGAGAACCGCATCGAGCAGCGACAGGTCCGACGCGTAGGTCAGCGCGCAGGCGTGGATCAGCGGATCGTCCGGCAGCTTGCCGTTGATCCGCATCCAGACCCGCTGCAGCGGCTCGGCACCACGGTCACCGGGCGGCACCCAGCCGGGCACGCCGACGTAGCGAACGTCGACGGCCTGCGGGGACGACTTGAACATCGCCATCCGCTCCGGGTAACGCTGCACCCAGTCGAGCATGGTGGCGACGTCCTCCGGAGCGGGCACACCCTCGGGCGCCGGGGTGTGGTGGTCCAGCCCCTTCTCCGGCACCTGGAACGACGCCGACATGAAGAAGATCGTCTTTCCGTGCTGCTGTGCCGTCGACCGGCGTACCGAGAAGGACCGCCCGTCCCGGATGTGCTCGACCGTGAAGGTGATCGGCACGGTCGGGTCGCCCGGCCGCACGAAGTATCCGTGCAGCGAGTGGACCAGCCGGTCGGGGTCGACCGTACGCCCGGCGGCGACCAGCGCCTGGCCGGCGACCTGGCCGCCGAACACCCGCTGGGCACCGGTCTGCGGGCTCTCACCGACGAAGGTGGCCGCGTCGACCTTCTGCAGATCCAGCAGATCCAGCAGTTGGTCGACGGCGGCCTGTCCCTGCAACGGCAAGGTCACACCGTTGCCGGATCGACGAGCGTTCCGAGCTGGTGCACCCGCAGGGTGTTGGTGGAGCCGGGCGCGTTCGGCGGGGAGCCGGCCACGACGACGACGTAGTCGCCGGGCTTCGCCAGGCCGAGACCCAGCATCTTCGCGTCGACCTGCCGGAACATGTCGTCGGTGTGCTCGACGAAGTCGGTCAGGAAGGTGTCGACACCCCAGCTCAGCGCGAGAGTGTTGCGCACCTCGGAGACCGGGGTGAACGCGTAGAGCGGCAGGTCGCAGTGCAGGCGGGCGAGCCGGCGCACGGTGTCACCGGTCTGCGAGAACGCCACCAGCGCCTTCGCGCCGATGTTGCGCGCGATCTGCGACGCGGCGACGGTCAGTGCGCCACCGTGGGTACGCGGGTCGTGCTGCAGACGCGGAACGCCCATCCCACCGGCCTCGGTGGTGGTGACGATCTTCGCCATCGTGCTGACCGTGAGGACCGGGTACTTACCGACCGAGGTCTCACCGGAGAGCATCACGGCGTCGGTGCCGTCGAGCACCGCGTTCGCCACGTCGGACGCCTCGGCGCGGGTCGGACGCGAGTTCTCGATCATCGAGTCGAGCATCTGGGTCGCGACGATGACCGGCTTCGCGTTCTCCCGGCACAGCTGCACGGCACGCTTCTGCACCAGAGGGACCTGGTCCAGCGGGAGCTCGACGCCGAGGTCACCACGGGCGACCATGACGCCGTCGAAGGCGAGAACGATCGCTTCCAGATGTTCCACGGCTTCCGGTTTTTCAACCTTGGCGATGACCGGGACCCGGCGGCCCTCCTCGTCCATGATCTTGTGGACGAGGTTGATGTCCTCCGGCGCGCGGACGAACGAGAGGGCGATCAGGTCGACGCCGAGCTTCAGCGCGAAGCGCAGGTCCTCTTCGTCCTTGTCGCTGAGCGCGGGCACACTCACCGCGACGTTCGGCAGCGAGACGCCCTTGTTGTTGCTGACCGGGCCGCCCTCGGTGACCAGGACGTGGATGTCCTCACCCTGGACGTCGGTCACCTCGACCGCGACCTTGCCGTCGTCGATCAGCAGACGGTCGCCGACCTTGACCTCGTGCGGCAGCTTCGTATAGGTGCAGGAGACGCGCTCCCGCGTGCCGAGGATGTCCTCGCTGGTGATGACGACCCGGTCGCCGGTCTCCCAGCGGTGCGGTCCGTCCGCGAACTTGCCGAGCCGGATCTTCGGACCCTGGAGGTCACCGAGGATGGCGACGGCACGGCCGGCCTTCTCCGCGGCGGCACGGACGAGGCCGTACATCTCCTTGTGGTTCTCGAGAGTGTCGTGGCTGAAGTTCATCCGGGCCACGTCCATGCCCGCCTCGACCAAGCCGAGCATCCGCTCAGGAGACTTGGTGGCGGGTCCCATCGTGCAGACGATCTTTACGCGGCGTGTCACGGCCATCAGGCTAGTCCTTCTCCACGGTCGGCTCGGCGGCCGACCCCCGGCAACGTCATGAACTGCGGGTGTCGACGGCGAGGTCAGCCCATGTCACCACGGGCAGGCTGCGTCGTCCGGCGGGCGTCGGCGACCGCGGGTTCAGCCTAACGGGCGGCCTCGGGCGCCCGTCGGCACATGCCCGACCCCCTCCCAGGAGCCTCCGGACGGCCGCCGAACTTAACGCTCGGTAACCATATTTGAATTTGCTTCGGCGACACGCAAAATAGCCGCTGGATATCGACGCACATCGAACGCAACGAACGGAAAACGGCCCGCCGCGAAAAGCGGCGGGCCGTTTACGAAAAACCGTTCAGACCGACAGCGGCTGCGAATCCGACCGGACCGGCGCCGGCAGTTCGCCGGCCGCGCCCAGATAGGAGTGGATGGCGGAGGCCGCCGCCCGGCCCTCGGCGATAGCCCAGACGATCAGCGAAGCGCCCTTGTGCATGTCACCGGCGACGAAAACGCCCTCGGCGTCGGTCTGCCAGTTCCGATCCGCGTCCAGCACGTTGCGCCGGGTGCGGTTCAGACCGAACTGGGAGAGCAGCGGCTGGTCTTCCGTACCCTCGAATCCGATGGCGAGAAGGACCAGGTCGGCGCGCAACTCGCGCTCCGAGCCGGGAGTGACGACCACCGTGCGCACGCCGTCGATCCGCTGGACCTGCACTTCCGCGATCCGGATCGCGGTGAGGTTGCCGTTTCCGTCGCCGACGAACTCCTGCACGGCCACGCCGAAGACGCGGTCGCCGCCCTCTTCGTGAGCGGCGTAGTTGCGCAGGATCAACGGCCAGGTCGGCCACGGGTCCTTGATGCCGGCACGCGCCTCCGGCGGCAACGGGTACTGGTCGAGCTGGGTGATCGACGCGGCGCCCTGGCGGTGGGCAACGCCGAGGCAGTCAGCACCGGTGTCACCGCCGCCGATGATGATCACGTGCTTGCCCTTGGCGTCGATCGGCGTGCTGTCCTGCAGGCCGGCGACGATCCGGTTCGCGGGAACCAGGTGCTCCATCGCCAGGTGCACGCCGTTCAGCTCGCGGCCCGGCGTCTCCGGGGTGTCCCGGCCGGCCAGCGCGCCCGCCGCGAGCAGCACCGCGTCGTAGCGTTCCCGCAGGTCATCGGCGGTGATGTCGACGCCGACGTTGACACCGGCCTGGAAGACGACGCCCTCGGCCTCCATCTGCGCCAGCCGGGTGTCGATGACGTCTTTCTCGATCTTGAAGTCCGGGATCCCGTACCGCATGAGACCGCCGATGCGATCGTCGCGTTCGTAGACGGTGACCGAGTGACCGGCTCGCGCGAGCTGCTGGGCGGCCGCGAGGCCGGCCGGGCCGGAACCGACCACCGCTACCGACTTGCCGGACGCCACCGGCGACGGCTGCGGGACCAGGCCACGCGCGAAGGCGTGGTTGGCGATCTCCACCTCGACCTGCTTGATGGTCACCGGGTCGTCGGCGATGCCCAGCACACAGGCCGCCTCACACGGCGCCGGGCAGAGCCGGCCGGTGAACTCCGGGAAGTTGTTCGTCGCGTGCAGCGACTCGATCGCCGACTCCCAGTTGCCGGTACGGACCAGGTCGTTCCAGTCCGGGATCCGGTTGCCCAGCGGGCAGCCGTCGTGGCAGAACGGGATGCCGCAGTCCATGCAGCGGGTGGCCTGGTCGCGGATGAGTTCCTCGCCCGCGGGCGGGTACACCTCTTTCCAGTCCATCAGCCGCAGCGGAACCGGGCGGCGTTTCGGGAGCTGCCGCTCGTAGCGGAGGAAACCGTTCGGATCAGGCACTGGTGACCCCCATGACCGCCTCGTCAACATTGCGACCGGCAGCCTCGGCGGTCCTGATCAGTTCCATCACGCGCTTGTAGTCGCGCGGCACCACCGCGGTGAACCGCTCGGCCGACGCCGACCAGTCCTTCAGCAACCGGCCGGCCACCGCCGAGTCGGTCTCCGCGTGGTGCTTCTCGACGAGCGAGCGCAGCACCTCGCGCTCGTCGTCGGTCAGCGGGGCGAGGTCCACCAGCTCGGGGTTGACCAGCGACTGGTCGAGGTCGAGCAGGAACGCCTTGCCGCCGCTCATGCCGGCCGCGAAGTTGCGCCCGGTCGGGCCGAGCACGACCACGACACCACCGGTCATGTACTCGCAGCCGTGGTCGCCGACGCCCTCGACAACCGCCGAACCGCCCGAGTTGCGGACCGCGAAGCGCTCGCCGACCCGGCCGCGCAGGAAGATCTCGCCGCCGGTGGCGCCGTACAGGATGGTGTTACCGGCGATCGTGTTCTCCTCGGCGACGAACGGCGCGTCCTCGGCCGGGCGCACGATCACCCGTCCGCCGGAGAGGCCCTTCGCGACGTAGTCGTTCGTGTCGCCGATCAGCCGCAGCGTCACACCACGCGGCAGGAACGCGCCGAACGACTGGCCGCCGGTGCCCCGCAGGGTGAAGGCGATGGTGTCGTCGGGCAGGCCGTTACCGCCGTACCGGCGGCTGACCTCGCCGCCCAGCATGGCGCCGACGCTGCGCTGGTCGTTGCGGGTGGGCACCTCGGCACGGACCGGCAGGCCGTCGACGAGCGCCGGCTGGGCCAGCGCGATCAGCTCGTTGTCCAGGGCCTTGTCCAGCCCGTGGTCCTGGGCCACCACACCGCGGCGCGACGCGCCCTCGGGCAACTCCGGCACGTAGAGCACCGGCGCCAGGTCCAGGCCCTTCGCCTTCCAGTGGTCGACCGCCTTGACCACGTCGAGGATCTCGGCCTGGCCGATCGCCTCGTCGATGGTGCGGAAACCGAGCTCGGCCAGGATCTCCCGGACCTCCTCGGCGAGGAACATGAAGAAGTTCTCGACGAACTCCGGCTTACCGGTGTAGCGCTCGCGCAGCACCGGGTTCTGCGTGGCGATGCCGACCGGACAGGTGTCCAGGTGACAGACCCGCATCATGATGCAGCCGGAGACGATCAGCGGAGCCGTGGCGAAACCGAACTCCTCGGCCCCGAGCAGCGCCGCGATCACCACGTCCCGGCCGGTCTTGAGCTGGCCGTCGACCTGCACGGTGACCCGGTCCCGCAGCTTGTTGAGCAGCAGCGTCTGCTGCGCCTCGGCGAGACCGAGCTCCCACGGGGTGCCGGCGTGCTTCAGCGAGTTCAGCGGGGACGCGCCGGTGCCGCCGTCGTGACCGGAGATCAGGATGACGTCGGCCTTCAGCTTCGCGACACCCGCCGCGACAGTGCCGACACCGATCTCGGAGACCAGCTTCACGTGCACCCGGGACTGCGGGTTCACCATCTTGAGGTCGTGGACCAGCTGGGCCAGGTCCTCGATGGAGTAGATGTCGTGGTGCGGCGGCGGCGAGATCAGGCCGACGCCAGGAGTGGCGTGCCGGGTCTTGGCGACCCACGGCCACACCTTGTTGCCGGGCAGCTGGCCACCCTCGCCGGGTTTCGCGCCCTGCGCCATCTTGATCTGCAGGTCGTCCGCGTTGACCAGGTATTCGCTGGTTACGCCGAAGCGGCCGGACGCGATCTGCTTGACGCTCGACCGGCGTTCGGGGTCGTACAGCCGCTCGACGTCCTCGCCGCCCTCACCGGTGTTCGACTTGCCGCCGATCCGGTTCATCGCGATGGCGAGGGTCTCGTGCGACTCGGCGGAGATCGAGCCGTAGCTCATCGCGCCGGTGGCGAAGCGCTTCACGATCTCGGTGGCGGACTCGACCTCGCTGATGTCCACGGGTGTCCGGTCCGATTTGAACCGGAAAAGACCCCGCAGGTGACCGGCCTCCGCCGAGAGCTTGTCCACCTTTTCCGTATATTTACGGAAAACGTCGTACTGCTTGGACCGCGTCGCGTGCTGGAGCAGGAAGACCGTCTCCGGGTTGAACAGGTGCAGCTCACCCTCGCGGCGCCACTGGTACTCGCCGCCGACCTCGAGACGCCGGTGCGCACGCTCGGCCGCGTTCGCCGGGTACGCCTTCTCGTGGCGAGCCTTCACCTCGGCATGGATCCCGGCCAGACCAACGCCGCCGATCCGCCCCGAGGTGCCCGCGAAGTACCGCTGGAGCAGCTTGTTCTCCAAGCCGACAGCCTCGAAGACCTGAGCGCCGCAGTACGACGAGACGGTCGAGATGCCCATCTTGGACATGATCTTCAAGACGCCCTTGCCGAGCGCCTTGACGTAATTGCGGACCGCCTTGCGCGGGTCGATCCCGGCCAGCGCACCGGTCGCGATCAGGTCGTCCACGCTCTCGAAGGCGAGGTACGGGTTGACCGCCGCCGCTCCGAAGCCGATCAGCGTCGCCGCGTGGTGCACCTCGCGGCAGTCACCGGACTCGACCACCAGCGCGACCTGGGTACGCGTCTGCTCGCGAACCAGGTGCTGGTGCACAGCCGCGGTGAGCAGCAACGACGGGATCGGCGCCAGATCAGCGTTGGAGTCGCGGTCGGACAGCACGAGGATGCGTACGCCGTCCTCGATCGCCTCGGACACGTGCCGGCAGATCTGGGTGAGGCGGGCCTTGATGCCGGCCGCGCCGTCCCGCAGCGGGTACAGGCCGGAGACCCGTACCGCCTTGAAGCCGGGCAGGTCGCCGTCCTCGTCGATGGAGAGCAGTTTCGCCAGCTCGTCGTTGTCGATCACCGGGTACGGCAGGACGATCTGACGACAGCTCGCCGGGCCCGGGTCGAGCAGGTTGGCCTCGGGGCCGATCGTCATCGAGAGGCTGGTGACCAGCTCCTCGCGGATGGCGTCCAGCGGCGGGTTCGTCACCTGCGCGAACAGCTGGTGGAAGTAGTCGAACAGCAGCCGGGGCCGGGTGGACAGCGGCGAGATCGGCGTGTCGGTGCCCATCGAGCCCAGCGGCTCGGCGCCGGTCCGCGCCATCGGCGCGACCAGGATCTTCAGCTCCTCCTCGGAGTACCCGAAGACCTGCTGGCGGCGCAGCACCGAGTCGTGCGTGTAGATCACGTGCTCACGGGCGGGCAGGTCACCGAGCTCGATGAGACCGGCGTGCAGCCAGTCCGCGTACGGCTCGGCGGCCGCCAGGTCCGCCTTGATCTCGGCGTCGTGCACGATCCGGCCGGCAGTCGTGTCGACCAGGAACATCTTGCCGGGCTGGAGGCGGCCCTTGGCGACCACCTGGTCCGGCGCGAAGTCGATGACGCCGGCCTCGGAGCCGAGCACCACGAGGCCGTCGGCGGTGTGCCACCAGCGGCCGGGGCGCAGACCGTTGCGGTCCAGCACCGCGCCGATGACCGTGCCGTCGGTGAACGCCACGGCGGCGGGGCCGTCCCACGGCTCGATGAGGCTCGCGTGGAACCGATAGAACGCGCGGCGCGCCGGGTCCATCTCGGCGTCGTTCTCCCACGCCTCGGGGATCATCATCATCACCGAGTGCGGCAGGCTCCGACCGGCCAGGTGCAGCAGCTCCAGGACCTCGTCGAAGCTCGCCGAGTCGGACGCCTCCGGCGAGTTGATCGGGAAGAGCCGCTTGATGTTGCCCGGGATGTTCGGCGAGGACAGCAGCGCCTCACGGGCGGCCATCCAGTTCTTGTTGCCCCGGATCGTGTTGATCTCACCGTTGTGGGCGATCAGCCGGTACGGGTGCGCCAGCGGCCACGACGGGAACGTGTTCGTGGAGAACCGGGAGTGGACGAGCGCGATGGCGCTGTCGACCCGCTCGTCGGTCAGGTCCGGGAAGAACGCCGGCAGCTGCTCGGGCGTGAGCATGCCCTTGTACGTGATGGTCCGCGAGGACAGCGACGGGAAGTACATCGCGACACCACGCTGCGACGTCTCCCGCTCGGCCTGCTTGCGGATGCAGAACGCCACCCGGTCCAGCTCGATGCCGGACAGCCGCTCGCCGGCGGGGCCGGCGGCCGAGTTGCTGAGCCGGTCGGCGGCCAGGAAAACCTGCCGGATCGCCGGGCGCGCGTCCTCCGCGGTGGCGCCCAGGTCGGACGGGTCCACCGGGACGTCACGCCAGCCGAGAACCTCGCCGCCCTCGACGAGGACGTACTTCTCGAAGACCTTGATCGCCCGGGCGGCGTCGTCGGGGTCGGTCGGCAGGAAGACCAGACCGGCGGCGTAGGAACCCGCCGGCGGCAGCTCGAAGCCGGCAACCGCGCGGTAGTACTCGTCCGGGACCTGGATCATGATGCCGGCGCCGTCGCCGGTGTTCTGCTCGGCGCCACGCGCGCCCCGGTGGTCCAGACGGATAAGCGCCGAAAGGCCCTTGGCGACCACGTCATTGGAGCGACGTCCGTGAATGTCGGCAACAAAGGCCACACCACAGGCGTCACGCTCGTATGCCGGGTCGTACATCCCCTGGGGGTGCGGATATGCCACCGGGCCTCCTGTCGTCACTGGTGTTTCATTCTGAGGTCGGGACGACGTCGGCCCTGCAAAGTCTCTTGAGTCTACGTTAAGAGACACTGATCTCCGCCAGATGCGGATTGATCACACCTCGCACCGATAGGCGGAGGAACTGAATAGCACAGCCGGTGCGGAGACCGGTAGTCTCGCGCGATGGCGCCAGTGGATTCCGGCCTCTTCGACCGACTCGAACGGTTCTACGACGCTTTGCCCCGCCCCTGGGCGCGGGTCGAGGAGATCGGCTCGCTGACTCTCTTCGTCCGCGAGGGAGAGGGCTGGCCCTACTATGCCCGCCCGACACTGGGTTCGCACACCCCTTCGGCCGCCGACATCATGGACGCCCGCCGCCTGCAGCGTGAGCTCGGTGTGCCGGAGACCTTCGAGTGGATCCACGAGACCGCCCCCGACCTGCTCGCGATCGCCCGCTCCGCCGGACTGGACGTGCTTTTGGCGCCCCTGCTGGTGCTCGAGCCCGCGGCACTCGTACCCGATCTGCCCATCCGCGGCGCCACCATCCGGTACCTCGATCCGCTGGCGCCCAGCTTCGCCGCCGACATGAGCGCTTCCCGCGCCGTCAACCGCCTCGGCTTCGGCGCGCCGGCATACCGGAGTTCGCTCGAGATGGCAGAGAACACCCTGGTCATCGACGGCGCTGGCCCTCCGGAACGGGACGCCGCCGAACCACTGACCGACAAAGAGGCGGATAAGGTCCGCGCGATGCTCGAGAGCGGCGATTACCTCACCGCGGTCGCCGAGTCACCCACCGAGGGCATTCTCGCGACCGCGACCAGCCAGCGGGTGAGCACGGTCGCCGAGATCGTCGGGGTCGCGACCCTGCCGTCGGCGCGCAACCGTGGGTACGCGTCGCAGCTCACCGCCACTCTCAGCGGCCGGCTGCTGGCCTCCGGGGTGGATCTCGTGCTGCTCTCCGCAGGCGACGACGACGTGGCGCGCCTTTACACCCGCGTCGGGTTCCGCCGGGCGGGCACGGCATGCATCGCGCAACCAGCGGCTCTGCCGCTGTGATGTGAGAGGCCTCAGCGACTCGCTCACAGTTCCCACCAGTTGGTACGCGGTAAGCACCTCAACCCTCGATGATCCTTACCGTTCGGAACAGTGATCGAGCTTAGGGCTCCGCACACCGACTGTGTCGATCGGGTGAAATCCCGTCCCGCATCCTGATCTTGCAGGGCCGGCCCCCCGAGGCGATGAATCGACGACGGTGTGCGGTTGCACAGCCGGCCCGACCCCTCGGCTTTCCGCCATCTGGCGGTGGGCGCTCCGCAGGCCGGGACACTCTCGATCGAAATCGTGCATCCTGCCGGTCGAGCCGATGCCCAGGACCGAGTCCGGTAGGGTGCCACGGCTGACCCTGCTGGTCGATTCGCTGAGCCGACGACGGTGTGCGATTGCGCCCCCGGACCGACCCGAAACTCACAAGTTCCACGGTTCTGGCTGCATGCCAGCATAGGACGAAGGCCAATTTATGTAGAAATGACGGTCGTAACGGACGGTTCAAAACGGTTTCCCGCTCGACAAGAACGGCTTCGCGCCCGCACGACCGCACGACCGTACGACCGCACGACCGCACGACCGGGCCTAGCGTGTCGACTTACGGCCTAGCGCGCCGACTTACGGCCCAGCGTGCCGACTTACGGCCCAGCGTGCCGACTTACGGCCCAGCGTGCCGACTTACGGCCCAGCGTGTTGATTTAGGGTTCGATCCGCACCCAATGCCGACACGCGCGCGACAAAACGGGTGCCTGTGTCGACTTCGGGTTCGAATCGCACCCCAAATCAACACGCGGCGAGGCTGCGGTGGAGCCGCCCTGCGGAGCGTGGCGATTTGCGGTTCACCGGCGACCTGTTTCGTCGCTCTGCGGGTCGTACCCGCCGGGCATCACGGCCGACCTTGGAAACTGGCAGAGCCTGGACGCACCACCATGCTCCACACATCGGTTACCGGCCTGCCTTGCCATGACAGCGCGAAACACTCCGCAGCTCGAAGCTTCCAAGATCGCGGAGTGCCCGGCTTGGCCCCGGGTTGCGCCACTCGGCGGGATGCTGGGCGGCGGCTCGCGGCGGCGCCGGCCATTTAGCCAGCCCCTCCGTCAAGCAGACCCGGCCCCTCCGTCAAGCAGACCCGGCCCCTCCGTCAAGCGGACCCCGGCCAGCGAGCGGACCGCTCAGCCGACCGCCACCGCGCGAGCAAACAACGAAGCGTGTCGATTTAGGGCACGATGCGAACCTCAAGTCGACACGGACAGCCGAGTCGCGATGTGCGTGTCGACTTTGGGCTCGGAGCGCTCGGACAGCTCGGAGCGCACCCTAAATCGACACACCGGTCTCGCTCGGTCACGCGAAACCACACGCCGGGACGGCGGGGACGACGGCGGGGGGCGAGGGGCGGGACGGCGGGGGGCGAGGGGCGGGACGGCGGGGACGACGGCGGCACGACGGGGGCGACAGCGGGACGACGGGGGCGACAGCGGGACGACGGGACGACGACGGGCGGCGGTGGGAGCTGGCGGGAGTGGGGAAGGGTTAGTCCGGCGGGGTCCAGTCGGCGACCGGGTCGAGGGTCCGGCCCAGGATTCTCGGGCGCATGTGGTTCAGCGCGGCGTCCCGGGCCCGCAGCGCGAGCCGGCCGCGTGCCTGCACCACCGCGGACATCCGCCGGTTCTGCCGGATCACCGTCGTGGTGCGCGGACGGCGCAGCCGGCTGTACGACTCGATCGCCGTGCACAGGCCCTCGCCCGGCTCGGCGTCCACCATCAGGGTCCGCAGCGTCGCGGCGTCCTCGAACGCCAGGCAGGCGCCCTGACCGAGGTGATGCGGCATGGCGTGCGCGGCGTCGCCGATCAGCACGACCCCACCGGAACCGGACCGGAACCCGTAATCCCTCGGCAGCGGGCGCAGCTCCCGGACACCCTGCGGGATCAGATCCTCGGGGCGGGTCGCCGCGAGCAGCGCGCCGATCGGCTCGTGCCAGCCGGCGAACCAGCGGCGCAGCAGGGCGAGCTGGGTGACCGCCGGCTCCGGCCGGGGTGCGCCGGCAGCCGTGGCAACCCAGTAGACCCCGCCGACACCGGCGGCCCGGGCACCGAGCGGGACGGCGACGAAGCGGTAACCAGCCCCGAGCGTCTCCCCACCGGCAAAAGTCTCGTCGAGATCGGGGGTGCGAAACCCGGGGATCACCGCCTGCCAGGCGGCCAGGCCGGCACCGAGGGCCACCGCTTCCGGCGCCACCACGGCACGCACCCGGCTGTCGATCCCGTCCGCGCCGACGACGAGGTCGGCCTCGATCACGGTCCGGCCGTCTCCGACCACCGGCCGGGTGCCGCGACCGATGACGACGGTGGTCACCTCGAACCCGGTCCGGATCTCCACACCCTCACCGAGGCCGGCGATCAGCGCGTCGTACAGGTCCTCCAGATGGACCGCGGCCGGCGCGGGTCCGGTGCCGGCGCGCGTACGCGGCGCCACCAGCCACTGGCCGTCCGGGCGCCGCACTCCCCCGTCGGGCAGCGGCGACCAGATCGCCGACCAGCCGCCGTCCGGGTCGAGGGACGTCAGGGCTCGTTGCCCGTTCGGCCAGAGCACCACGGCGGTGGGCGGCGCGACCACCCGCTCGGCCCGTTCCAGGACGACGACCTGCCAGCCGGAGCGGGACAGCGCACCCGCGGCGGCAAGCCCGGACATACCCGCGCCCACCACCACGGCCGTACGCATGCCGGGCCCGGCGATCAGTTCTCGTCTTTGGCGGAGGACGCCGCTGGTACCGGCTCCTCGGACGCCGGCGCGGGCGGGAGGATGCCGGTCCGCTGGTACTCCAGGAACCGTTCCTCGCTCACCACCTGATAGGCCACCGGCAGCTTCGGCCCGGTCCCGGTCTTGGCGCCGGCCTCGACGTCGACCTGCGAGACGTCGCTCCCAGCCGCGTTCTCGGTAGCCGCCTCGGCCGCGCTCTCCGCCTCGGTCTCCGGCGCGTCGATCGGCACCACGTACGCCCGGGGGCCCTTGGCCACCACGAAGTAGATGGCCGCCGCGACGAACAGCACGATCGCGGTGAAGACGTTGAGGCGTACGCCGAAGAAGTGGTTGGCCTCGTCGGTCCGCAGGATCTCGATCCAGGCACGACCCGCGGTGTACGCCATCACGTAAAGCGCGAACGCCCGCCCCTTGCCGAACTTGAACCTCCGGTCCAGCAGCCAGACCAGGCCCGCGACGCCCAGGTCCCAGATGACCTCGTAGAGGAAGGTCGGGTGGTACAGATCCGGTTTGGTCACCGGCTCACCGTCGATCACGGTGGCGTGGCCCGGGTTGGCCGAGTCCATCTCGTGGATCTCAAGGCCCCAGGGCAGCGTGGTGATCTTGCCGTACAGCTCGTTGTTGAACCAGTTGCCGAACCGGCCGATCGCCTGGGCCACCGGCAGCGCCGGGGCGAGCGCGTCGGCGAAGACGCTGAACGGAAGGCCGATCTGCCGGGCCGCGATCCAGGTGCCGAGGGCGCCGCCGATCACCGCGCCCCAGATGCCGAGGCCGCCCTCCCAGATGTAGAGAGCCCGGATCGGGTCGCCACCGGCGCCGAAGTAGTCCTGCGGCGAGGTGATCAGGTGGTAGACGCGGGCGCCGACGATGCCGAACGGCACCGCCCACACCACCATGTCCAGCGAGACCCACGGCGCCACGCCACGGTTACGCAGGCGCTTCTCCATCAAGAGTGTGGCGACGACCATTCCGGCGATGATGCAGAGCGCGTACGCGCGCACCGGGAACGGGCCGAGATGCCACACGGATGTCGTGGGACTGGGGATGGCGGCGATGTTCACGGGTGCACACGCTACCGGCGCTCAACTGGAAGGGAAGTCCCGGGCAGGGCCCAGTTCGATAAAGAGACCGGGCCCTTCCTCAGCACGATCTCAGCGGGTGCGGACACCCTCGGCGAGCTCGGCGCTGAGCGCTCGCAGCCGGTCCAATCCGGTGGTCCGGTCCGGAGCCTCCAGCACGCACCGGATCAGGGCGCTGCCGACGATCACACCGTCCGCGAAAGCGGCCACCTCGGCGGCCTGCTTGCCGTTGCCGACACCCAGACCGACACCGATCGGGATGGCCGGGTCGGCCTCGCGGATCCGGGCCACGATCTCCGGCGCCTGCGAGGACACCGAGGTACGGGCGCCGGTCACACCCATCAGGGCGGTGGCGTAGACGAAGCCCCGGCAGTTCGCCACGGTCATCGCGATCCGCTCGTCGGTCGAACTCGGCGCGACCAGGAACGTCCGGTCGATCCTGTGGGCGTCCGAAGCCGCGATCCACTCCTGCGCCTCGTCCGGGATCAGGTCGGGCGTGATCAGCCCGGTGGCGCCGGCCGCGGCGAGGTCACGGGCGAACGCGTCGACACCGTACTTCTCGATCGGGTTCCAGTACGTCATCAGCACCACTGTGGCGCCGGCCGACGAGACCGCGTCGATGATCTTCAGG
The DNA here is from genome assembly GCF_050955685.1 of Actinoplanes sp. CA-015351. Classification (NCBI taxonomy): domain Bacteria; kingdom Bacillati; phylum Actinomycetota; class Actinomycetes; order Micromonosporales; family Micromonosporaceae; genus Actinoplanes; species Actinoplanes sp. CA-015351. Next base: position 1,767,192 of record NZ_CP192102.1, on the reverse strand, counting down.
GTGTCCCGGGTGCGGACACCGTTGGCGAGCGCGATGTCGCTCGCCTTCTGAATCACCGGGCCGTCCATCACCGGGTCCGAGTACGGCAGCTCGACCTCGATGACGTCGCACCCGGCCCGGTGCATCTCGATCATCTGCTCGATGCTGTCGTCGACCGTCGGGAAACCGGCCGGCATGCAGCCGACCAGCACCGACCGGTTCTCCGACTTCGCCTTGGCGAAGGTGTCGGCGATTCCGCGATTTTGCATTCTGTTTTCCGCCGCGGGGCTAGCAGGGCTCACGTGTTCTCCCCGGGGACGACCGTCTCGACCGGGTCGAGGATGCCGAAGTAGGCGCCCGCCGTGTGCACGTCCTTGTCACCGCGCCCGGACAGGTTGACCACGATGGTCGGGGTCCGGCCCAGCTCCGCGCGCAGCCGCGGCGCGATCTTCGCGGCCCCGGCCAGGGCGTGCGCGCTCTCGATCGCCGGGATGATCCCTTCGGTACGGCAGAGCAGCGTGAACGCCGCCATCGCCTCCGCGTCGGTGACCGGCTCGTAAACGGCCCGCCCGGTGTCGTGCAGCCAGGCGTGCTCCGGTCCGACGCCCGGGTAGTCAAGACCTGCCGAGATCGAGTGCGACTCGATGGTCTGGCCGTCGTCGTCCTGGAGCAGGTAGGTCCGGTTGCCGTGCAGCACACCCACCGAGCCACCGGTGATCGACGCCGCGTGCCGGCCGGTCTCCACGCCGTCGCCGCCGGCCTCGAAGCCGTAGAGACGCACGCCCTCATCGGGAACGAACGCGTGGAAGATGCCGATCGCGTTGGAGCCGCCACCGACACAGGCGGCCACCGCGTCGGGCAGCTTGCCGTTCATCTCCAGGACCTGCGCCCGAGCCTCGACGCCGATGCCGCCGACGAAGTCGCGGACCAGCTCCGGGAACGGGTGCGGACCGGCCGCGGTGCCCAGCAGGTAGTGGGTGCTGTCGACGGTGGTGACCCAGTCCCGGAGGGCTTCGTTCAGCGCGTCCTTGAGGGTCCGCGAGCCGTTCGTCACCGGGATGACCGTGGCGCCGAGCATCCGCATCCGCGCCACGTTCAGCGCCTGCCGCTCGGTGTCCATCTCACCCATGTAGACCACGCACTCGAGGTCGAGCAGCGCGGCCGCCGTGGCGCTCGCGACACCGTGCTGGCCTGCGCCGGTCTCGGCGATCACCCGGGGCTTGCCCATCCGCTTGGCGAGAAGCGCCTGGCCCAGCACGTTGCGCACCTTGTGCGCGCCGGTGTGGTTCAGGTCCTCCCGCTTCAGCAGGATCTCCGCGCCCAGCTTCTCGGAGAGCCGGGTCGCCCGGTACAGCAGCGACGGCACACCCGCGTAGTTGAGCAGCAGATCCTGGAACCGTGCCTGGAACTCCGGGTCCGCCTTCGCCGACCGGTACGCGGCGTCCAGCTCGTCCAACGCCTTGACCAGCGCTTCCGGGACGAACCGGCCGCCGTACCGGCCGAAGTGACCGGCCAGGTCGGGCAAAGACGGCGCGGTCATCGGACCGGCCGCGGCGTTGCCGGGTGGTTGCCGGCGTTGACCAGCTCGGCGACCGCGTCGCGCGGGGACTTCTGGGTGACCAGGCCCTCGCCGACGAGCACCGCGTCAGCGCCGGCCGACGCGTACCGGATCAGGTCGTGCGGGCCACGCACGCCGGACTCGGCGATCTTCACGACGTTGTTCGGCAGGCCGGGCGCGATGCGCTCGAAGACCGACCGGTCCACCTCGAGGGTGCGCAGGTCGCGGGCGTTGACCCCGATGACCTTCGCGTTCGCCTCCAGCGCCCGGTCCGCCTCCTCCTCGTTGTGCACCTCGACGAGGGCGGTCATGCCCAGCGACTCGATGCGCTCCAGGAGGCCGACGAGCACGTTCTGCTCAAGGGCGGCGACAATCAGCAGCACCAGATCGGCGCCGTGTGCCCGCGCCTCGTGCACCTGGTAGCTGGAGACCACGAAGTCCTTGCGCAGGACCGGGATCTTCACCGACTTGCGCACGGCCACGAGATCGTCCAGCGAACCGCCGAACCACCGGCCCTCGGTGAGCACGCTGATGCAGCGCGCGCCGCCGGCCGCGTACTCCCCGGCCAGCTCGGCCGGGTCCGGGATGTCGGCGAGCGCGCCCTTGGACGGCGACGACCGCTTCACCTCGGCGATCACCGCGACGCCGGGCTTACGCAAAGCCGCGTACGCGTCGATCGCCGGTGGCGCCGCCGCCGCGAGCTCGCGCACCTTCTCCAGTGGTAGCTGCGCCTGACGTGCCGCTACGTCCTCACGCACACCAGCGAGGATCTCCTCGAGAACGTTCTGCGGAGCCGCTCCGCGCTGCGCGGTGCCGCCACTGCCCGCTTCCGCCTGATCGGATGTCACGTAATGACTCCCCTCTCCGGGTGTCTCCGGCCCGATGCTAGGAGGTAGCGACGGTCACCGGGCTCCCGGGGTATGGCGCGCCTCACGGATTGGGCTGGGGCATAATGCCAGGCTGCCCGGCGCTCTGTTCGTTCGATCACATCGAATCGCATGCTGTCAGGCCGCTGTGCAGGCACCCCTCCCCCGAACGGTGGATACCACCGCGCGTTGACCCTGCCGTCACCGTGCGGAAATAGGACTCCACCATCATGACTCTCGGGCAGACTTGTCCCGGCACCGAGTACCAGCCAGCGTGCCGCCAGCCGGACGATGATTGCGGAGTCGACCTCATGGCCACTGCCTCCATGACCCAGGTTTCCCTTACCCAGCCGATGGGATTCGCTACCGTTTCCCGGACTCTGGTCGCTCTCGCGGCCGAGGTCTTCACGGGCGTGCAGAAAGCGGTCGTGGGCCCGGACAACGTCCGCACCGCGCGGGACAACGCGTGGTCGGCGATCCAGGCAGACCGCGCCCGCGCCGAAGCCCGGGCCGAGACCAGCCGCGCGGTGGCCGCACTGATCGCCACCCCGGCGCGCCGGCCCCGCACGAAGAAGCTGGCCGCCGCCCGTTAAAACCCGCCGCCCGTTAAAACCCGCCGCCCGGTAAGACCCGAATGGGTGAATCAGCGGACCGTGGGGTCGTCCCCCCGGTCGAGCGCGTCCCACAGGGCCCTCGTATCGGCCGGCGAATCGGGCACCTGAGCGGTTTGCGGTGAGAGCCGCGGCGCTGTGCTCCGCTCGTACCGGGAAGACATGGCCGACCAGAGATGGCCGTGACGCGCCGCAAGCACGCCGCCCACCGCGACGGCCGCGCCGCCCAGCACGCAGAGAACCAGCCAGATGGCCGCTGAGCCGGCGGCCTCGCCGGCGTCCAGGCCGAAGCGCGCCAGCGCCGCACCGGCCACGATGCCTGCACCGATCAGCGTGAGCAGCACGCCAAGGCCGCGCCGCACCCGGCCCCGGGTGGCGAGCAGCGCACCCGTTCCGGCGAGCGCGACAAGCGCGAGGCCGATCAGCCACGGCTGGGATTCCGCGCCGGTCTGTTCGGTACGCAGATCGGACAGGCCGGTCCGGTGCTCGACCTGGACCGACCAGACCCGCGTCACGGCGTAAAGGGTGAGCCCGGCCCCGGCCAGGCAGGCCACCACCGACAGTAGTTTCGTCCGTGCGCTGGTCATCGCGCGGCGCGCAGCGTCTCGGCGGACGCGATCGCAGCGAGCACGGCCGCCGCCTTGTTCCGCGTCTCCTGCTCCTCGGCGGCCGGATCCGAGTCGGCCACGATGCCGGCGCCCGCGCCGACGTAGGCCACACCGTCCTTGAGCAGCGCGGTCCGGATCGCGATGGCCATGTCCATGTCGCCGGCGAAGCCGACGTAGCCGACCGTGCCGCCGTACAGGCCGCGCCGGGTCGGTTCCAGCTCCTCGATGATCTCCATGGCCCGGACCTTGGGGGCACCGGAGAGCGTGCCGGCCGGGAACGTCGCGGCGAGCGCGTCGAACGCCGACCGGTCCTCCCGCAGCCGGCCGACGACGGTGGAGACGATGTGCATGACGTGGCTGTACCGCTCGATCCGGGCGAACTCCGGCACCTCGACCGAGCCCGGCTCGCAGACCCGGCCCAGGTCGTTGCGGCCCAGGTCGACCAGCATGACGTGCTCGGAGCGCTCCTTCGGGTCGGCCAGCAGCTCGGCGGCGAGCGCGGCGTCCTGCTCCGGGGTGGCGCCACGCCAGCGGGTGCCGGCGATCGGGTGCAGCAACGCGGTCCGGTTCGCGCTGACCTTGAGGTGCGCCTCCGGCGACGAGCCGACGATGTCGAAGTCGTCGAAGCGCAGCAGGTACATGTATGGGCTCGGGTTGGTCGCCCGCAGCACCCGGTAGACGTCCAGCGCGTTGGCGTCGGTGTGCCGCTCGAACCGCTGCGCCACCACGATCTGGAAGCACTCGCCGGCCCGGATCGCCTCCTTCGCGATCTCCACCGCCTTCTGGTACTCGCCCGGCGCGGTCCGGCTCACCGGTTCACCGGCCGGTCGCCGATCAACAGTCGAGACCATCGGCGGGGTCGGGCGGGACAGCGCGGTGGTCATCGCGTCCAGCCGGCCGACCGCCTGGTGGTAAGCGGCGAGCTTCGCCGTGTCGTCCGCGTCCTCGGCGAGCACCGCGTTCGCCACCAGCAGCGCCGAACCCTCGTGGTGGTCGAGCACGACAAGGTCGGTGGCGAGCATCATGCCCAGCTCGGGCAGCGGCACGTCGTCGGTCGCGGTGGCCGGGATCCGCTCGAAGCGCCGCACCAGGTCATAACTGAGATAACCGACCATGCCACCGGTCAGCGGGGGCAGATCCTCGTCCGGCTCGGCGCCGCCGGTCAGCGCGGCCACCGTCGCACGCAAGGCCGCGACAGGATCACCCCCCAGGGGTACGCCTTCAGGCGGCGTGCCGAGCCATGCCGCCTGCCCGTCCTTCTCGACAAGTGTGGCGACGCTGCGGACCCCGATGAACGAGTACCGCGACCAGGCGACGCCCTGCTCCGCCGATTCGAGCAGGAAGGTGCCCGGCCCACCGGCCAGTTTCGTGTAGACGCCGACCGGAGTCTCACCGTCGGCGAGCAGCTTGCGAGTGACCGGCACGACCCGTTTGCGGCCGGCCTCGCCGAGGAAACCGGCCTCGTCGGGAACCACGGCTCCGCTGGTCATCACGCCTCCACGGCAAGATCGTCGGCTTCGACGGGCAGGTTGCCGGCTTCGACGGGCAGGTCGTCGGTGAAGCAGGTGTGTGTGCCGGTGTGGCAGGCCGCGCCGGTCTGCACGACGGTCAGCAGCAGCGCGTCGCCGTCGCAGTCCAGTGACACCTTGGTGACCTGCTGGTGGTGGCCGGAGGTGGCGCCCTTCACCCAGTACTCGCCGCGGCTGCGGGACCAGTAGGTGGCCTTGCCGCTGGCCAGCGTGCGGCGCAGCGCCTCGTCGTCCATCCAGGCCAGCATCAGGACGTCGCCGGTGCCGTGCTCCTGCACGATCGCGGCGACCAGTCCGTCAGGGGTGCGCTTGAGCCGGGCGGCGACCGCCGGGTCGAGGAACGTCTCTGCTTCGGGTACGGGCACGGACTGGATTCTCCCCCATCGGTTCGCGGAGCCGTAATGGCCCACGATCTGAGTAACCGGGGATGTGCTGGGCGTTCCTGAGCGGTACCGTCGCCGAAGCGCGGTACGTGCCTGACTGCCCGGCGCCCGCCGCTTTGGGTGCGCCTGGACTAATTCGGACGGCCTTCGGTGGGCGCGCACTCGCAACGGGAGTGGTGAAAACCGAGATGGACCCGACGTCCAGCCCCGACAACACCCGGCCCTCACCCGGCCTCGCCCGGTTCTGGCAGGTCCGGCCGGATCCCGACGGTCCGGCGCCGGCATCACCGGCGGAACACGCTGGACAGAACCCTGAGGTGGTCGCGCTCGGCTCACGCCGTAAGCCGGAACCACCCGAGACGCCCGCCGACCTGCTGAACGGCTACGGCGTCCGCCCTGCCGCCCCGCTGCCGCCGGTCACACCCGCCGATCCGTTCGGCCTGAACCGGGCAGCCCGGCGGTCGGTGCCACGAAGCCCTGCCGGTGGCCGTCCGTTCTCCGGACCACCGGCCCGCGATCCTGATCACTCAGGCCCAACGGACGACCAGCCCACGCCGGATCAGGACGTAAAGTCCCATGAGCCGGAGGCCGGCGAGCAGTCCCCGAGCCGGGACAGCGCCTTCGGAGGTTTCCGTCTCGGCGGGACCGGGCGATTCCTGTTCGGCAACCGCAGCGCGGCGGCCGAAGAGGAAAAGGTCGCCGCGGAGCCGCCCGGGCAACCGGAGTCCCGGAAGTCGGAATCCGGGGCGCCGGAGTCCGGGAAGTCGGAATCCGGGCGACCGGAGTCCGGTGAGTTGGAATCCGGGCAACCGGAGTCCGGGGAACCGGAGTCCGTGCCGGAGCCTTCTCCGGAACCGGACGAAACTCCGGTTGCGGAAGTCGCCGAACCCGGCGACTCTCTAGTCGCCGAAAAACCGGCCGGCGACGAGCCGGACGATGCGACACCGGCGGACAAACCCGTGGCGGAGACGCCGGCGGACGCCGACCAGGACGCCGCCGACAGGGCGGGGCCCAGCGACGAGAACGGACGTGAAGACATGAACGGACGGGCAGGGGCGCCCCATTACGCCCAGACCGGCGAGGCGTCGGGCCCGGACGGCACGACGTTCCCCGCTCCTCGGGAAGCTCTGTCGACGAGGGACGGGTCGACGAGGGACGGGTCGGCCAGGGACGGGTCGGCCAGGGACGGGTCTGGCGACGGGATCGAGGAGCAGCCCGTTTCGGGTGGCGCTCCGCGTACCGCCGCGGGCTGGGCCACCGTGCCCAGCGCGAACCACCCGGTCACGCCGACCTCGGGCAACCCGGCGAACGGGCAGGTCTCCGGCATTCCGGTCTCGCCCGGGTTCGCGTACCCGCCGGTACCGGGCGGCTTCACGCCGGACCACCCGGCCGCCACCCTCGAGCCGGTCTCCGGCGCGCCGCACACCGACGCGCCCGAGCAGCCACAGCACCAGTCGCAGGCACAGCACCAGCCGCAGTCGCCGCACCAGTCGCCGTCGCAGCCGCGGCAGCAGGAGCACGAGGAGCCGGCCGCCCAGAGCAACCCGACGCCTGCCGCTCCGGTGTCCGGCGCCACTGTCGCGGCGATCCAGTTCCCGACCGTGCAGATCCCGGCTACGCGTACGTCGCCGGACAGCACTGTCGACCGTTCGAGCGAGACCGCGGCCCTGCCGTCGGTGGCCGACGGCGGGTTCGGGTTCGGCGCGACCGGTTACAGCCTGGGCCGCTCCGGCGGCGAGGCGTTCGGCGTCGCATCGGTGACCCCGGCCGCGCCGGGTGCCGGCTCGGTGACCCCGCCACCGGCCGAGTTCCCGTCGTTCCCGTTCCCGGACAGCAGCGGTGTGACCGGCATCTCCGTCGGTGGCGCCCGCCGGGTTCCGGACGAGGACGACTTCGGCGCACCCCGGCGTTCGGCGAGCCTCGAGGACGTCGAGCCGGTGCGCCGTACCGGCCGCCGCTCGTCGCGTGACGAGGAGTCGCCGGCCGCCGAGGAGATCGAGATCTCCCGGACGGTCTGGGACGAGGACGCGGCCCGGCACTTCCGGGCGGCGTGGCACGAGGTGAAGGCGGAGTTCGTCGACGACCCGGTCAACGCGCTCACCCGGGCGCACGACCTGCTCACCGACGCGGTGAACGAGCTCACCGAGGTGCTGCTGGCCGAGCGGGACGACCTCGACCCGCTGCGCGGCACCGGCACGCCGGACACCGAGAGCATGCGGATGGCGATGCGCAACTACCGCGAGTTCCTGGAGCGCATCCTCTCGCTGTGACGCGACAAGTGTGAGAACGGCAACGACGGGCGACACCCCTGGGTGTCGCCCGTCGTCGTCTGTGGTTCGGTGTGCTCTGCCGGCCGCGGCACCGGCCGGCAGAGCACAAGGTGGGATCTCGCAGCCCGACGGCGGCAGAAGGGGGCTGCGGGATCCCACCCGCTCAGGGGAGCACTCTTGAGAGGGTGCTCAGGCGGCCGTGTGGTCGGCCGGGGTGCCGGAGTCGGCGCAGCGGCGGCACAGGATCGGGTGCAGCAGGTGGGCCAGGTCGTGCCGGTCGGTGACCGGGCGCGGGAAGGCCAGGCGGGCGCTGCGTTTACCCATCCGGACCAGGAACCCGTACCGGTCCATCCGCACGACGCGAGGCTCGTCACCGGGCCGCGCGGCCGATCCGAGCTGGCGCTTCACGTAATCGCTCATCTCGTCGACGTGGTGGTCGGCGAGGTCGGCGATCAGGTCGAACTCGACGGCACGCAGCGGGTCCGGTGTGGCCTCCGCGTAGTCGTCCGGGTCGATCTCGACGAGATTCTCGCCACGTTCGTAACGGACCTCGGCGACGTCCATCCGGTACAGCATCTGGCTCTCGCCGATGTCGAGCAGATCGCCGCAGGCGTCGGTGTCGGCGTAATCCAAGGCAGCGGCCCTGGCGTCCTCGCCGGTCAGCTTCACGGCCCACCCGGAGACCCAGGCCCGGCCGAGTGACGGTGACGTCGCCATCGGAGGCACGTCACGGATGTCCAGGACCAGCGCGGTGTCGTCATTACCGTCTTGTGGCCGAAGCGCGGCGGCGAGGGTACCCTCGGCGGGCACGAGTAGTAGCACGCGACCCTGCGCGTCAGTGACATGACGGATCGGAACCGGTCCGGGACGGCAGGCGATGTGGGCCACGGCGGGCAGGTGACCGGCGGCGAGCGTGCGCGCGATCTCGGCGGGACTGGGTTGCATGACGAGCACCTCCGGGCACCGGTTAGGCTTACCTAAGTTAGGCAAGGCTTACCGTAACAGGAGATCTCAGTTGAACAACTCTCGACCCAAGGCGAAGCTCTCGCGAGCTCTCGGCATCCCACTGACGCGCAAGTGTGTCAAGTACTTCGAGCGGCGCCCGTTCCCGCCGGGCGTGCACGGCCGTGGCCGTCGTAAGAGCTCGGACTACCAGGTCCGTCTGCTGGAGAAGCAGCGTCTTCGCCACCAGTACAACATCAGCGAGGTCCAGATGCGGGCCGCGTACGACGCCGCGCACAAGGCTGAGGGCAAGACCGGCGAGACCATGGTCACGCTGCTCGAGCGCCGCCTGGACGCGACCGTTTTCCGCGCCGGCTTCACCCGGACCATCTACCAGGCCCGCCAGCTCGTCGTGCACGGTCACTTCACCGTGGACGGCAAGAAGGTCGACCGCCCGGGCTACAAGCTCAAGCCGGGTCAGGTCATCGAGGTCAAGGAAACGAGCCGGTCCAAGCCGCCGTTCCAGATCGCCGCGACCGGTACGCACATCGACGGGCCGACCGCGCCGTACCTGTCCACGGTTCTCGAGGACCTGCGCACCACAGTGGTCCGGGCGCCGCAGCGCTCCGAGGTCCCGGTCCTCTGCGACGAGCAGCTGGTCGTGGAGTACTACGCCCGCTGACGCGGGGCTCATGAATCGCTGAGATGGCGGGTTTCTCGCCGCGGTTGCTCCCTGGCATCTGCAGGAAGCAGCCGCGGCGGGCGACGCGCTCATCTCACCGGCGCTGGTATTTGCCGGTCAGCGCGTCTGTTCCAACCAGCTGGCGTAGAGCTTGGCGTAGATCGAACCCTCCTCGGCGAGGAGGCGTGCATGCGGGCCGCGTTGAACGACGCGGCCCGCATCCACAACCAGGACCTCGTCGGCGGCCTGTGCCGTCGACAACCGGTGCGCGATCGCCACCGTCGTCCGGCCGCGAGTCACCAGGTCGAGGGCGTGCTGCAACCGCACCTCGGTCGCCGGGTCCACCGCACTCGTCGCCTCATCCAGCACCAGCAGATCCGGGTCGGCCACGTACGCCCGGACCAGCGCCACCAGCTGGCGCTCCCCCACGCTGAGCGCCTCGCCGCGCTCACCCACAGGTGTTTCCAGGCCCTGCGGTAACCCGGACAGCCAGTCGGCGAGTCCCAGCTCCACGAACGCCATCCGCAGCTGGTCGTCGGTCAGCTCCGGCTCCGCGAACCGGATGTTCTCCGCCACTGTCGCGTCGAAGAGGAAGCCGTCCTGCGGCACCATCACCACCCGCGAGCGCAGCGACGAGAACCGCACCGACGTGAGCGGCACCCCACCCAGCAGAACCTCACCCTCGGCGGGGTCCATCAACCGGGTGAGCAGCTTCGCGAAGGTGGTCTTTCCGCTGCCGGTCTCACCAACCACAGCCACCTTGGTACGCGCCGGAATCGTCAAGTCGACGTCGTCCAGCACGATCGGGCCACCCGGATAGCGGAACGACACGTTTTCAAACGTCACCGCCAGCGGACCGGCCGGCAGCGGAACACCCCGGTCGTCCGGGTCCGCGACGTCCGGCTCCACGTCCAGCACATCCAGGATGCGCCGCCAGCCGGCCACCGCGTTCTGCGCCTCGTTGAGCATGTCGGTGGCGATCTGCACGGGCTGGATGAAGAGCGTGACCAGGAAGAGGAACGCGGTCAGCTGCCCCACGGTCAGCCCGCCGTCGATGCCGATCAAGGTGCCGGCCACGACCACGCCGGCCAGGGCCAGCCCGGCGCCGATCTCGCCGCTGGAGAAGCTGGTCACGCTGGTCTTCAGCGCTTTCTGCTGCGCGGTCCGCAGGTCGTCGATCGCGCTGTCCAGACGCACGCCGGTGCGGCCGGCCACCCCGTACGACCGGATCACTGTGGCGCCGACCACACTTTCCGCGACGGTGCCGAGCATCACACCGGTGCGTTCGCGGACCGTGCGGTAGACGGTGGCGAGGCGTTTCTGGAACAGCCGGATCACCAGGATGGCCGGGCCGAAGGCGAGCAGCACCACGATGGTGAGCTGCCACGAGTAGATCGCCATCACCACTGTCGAGACGATCAGCTGGCCGCTGGCGAGCAGCAGCTGGATGCCGCCGGTCTGCAGGAACTGGGAGATCTGGTCGACGTCGCTTGTCACCCGGGAGACCATCGAGCCACGCCGCTCGGACTGCTGGTGCAACATCGACAGATCGTGGATGTGCCGGAACGTGCGGGAGCGCAGCGCGCCGAGCGCGGTCTCGCTGACCGTGAACAGCCGCCGGGTCATCAGATATCCGCAGACCGTCGAGATCACCAGGGCGAGCAGGGTCAGCGACACCACGACCAGCACGACGCCGGGGTCCGGCCCGCCGGGCGCGTTGATCCCCTTGTCGATGCCCTGCTGGATGGCGATCGGCACGGCGACCCGGCCGGCCATCTGCAGCAGCGCCAGCCCGATCGTCCCGGCCAGCCCGGGCCGCAGCTCCGGCGAAAGAGCCAGCCCTCGGCGGATCGTGGCGACTGTTCCTTCGTCGGTCATCGCTGTTCCGCCTTCTCGTACGCGGTCACCAGATCCCGGTAACCGGGTTCCGCCGCCATCAGCTCGATGTGGGTGCCGGTCGCCACGACCCGGCCCCGATGCAGGTAGACCACCTCGTCGGCGAGCGCGATGGTGGCCCGCCGGTACGCCACGACCAGCACCGACGTGTTCGCGTCCCGATCACGGAGCGCGCCGAGGATGGCCGCTTCCACCCTCGGGTCGACGGCGCTTGTCGCGTCGTCGAGCACCAGCAGGCGGGGCCGGCCGGCGAGCGCCCGGGCCAGGGTGAGCCGCTGCCGCTGCCCGCCGGAGAGCGAGGTGCCACGTTCACCGACCTGGGTGTCCAGGTCCTGCGGCAGCCCGCTGACGAAGCGGTCGGCCTGTGCCAGCCGCAGCGCCTGGCGTACGCCGTCGTCGGTGATGTCCGGGCGGTCCAGCGAGACGTTGCCGCGGACCGTGTCGTCGAAGACGAACGGGATCTGCGGGACCAGCGCCGACGCCCCGGCCAGCGCCGCGCCGGACAGGTCGGGCAGTTTCACCCCGTCCAGCGCGATGCTGCCGGAAACCGGGTCGACCAGACGGACCGCGAGGGAGGCGATCGTCGACTTGCCGGAGCCGGTCGCGCCGACCAGCGCCACCGTCCTGCCCGCCGGAACCGTGAAGGTGACCTCCTCGAGAACGACGGGACCGTCGGCGTAGCGGTAGCTCACCTGCTCGAATCGGAGCTCGGCCGGTCCGGTCCCGGGCACCTCGGCATCTCCGTACTCAAGATCTCCGGTGGCGGAAAGGACGGCCTGGACCCGCTCCCATCCGGCGACGCTGCGCGGCAGCTCGCCGATCACCCACCCGATCGCGCGCACCGGAAACGCCAGGACGGTGAACAGAAACGCGACGCTGACCAGCTCGGACACGTTGATCGCGCCGCTCTGCAGGCGCCAGGTGCCGATCAGCAGCACGGCCAGAGTGCCGACGCTGGGCAGGCTGTCCATCAGCGGATCGAAGATGCCGCGCAGCCGTCCCACCGAGACCAGGGCGTCGCGCAGTTCGGAGACGAAGACGCCGAACCGGCGCGACTCGTCCGCCTCCCGGCCCATCGTCTTGACCACGAGGGCGCCGTCGAAGCTCTCGTGCGCGACCGCGCTGACCTTTGCGCGCATCTGCTGGGCGTGTATCTGCCGGGGTGACATCCGCCGCGAGTAGGCGAGGTTCAGCGCGAACAGCGTCGGGAAGAGCGCCACGCCGACCAGGGCAAGTACCCAGTCGGTGAGGAAGAGCGTGATCACCGCACCGAAGATCATCACGATGGTGCCGACCGCGAACGGCAGCGGCGCGATCGGCCCGAACGCGGCCTCCACGTCGGAGTTCGCGTTGGAGAGCAGGGTGCCGGTGGCGTGCCGCTGATGCCAGGACGGCGGCAGCGCGAGATAGCGTCGGGTCACCGCGCGCCGATAGCGGGCCTGCAGCCGGAACTGCATGTAACCGGCGCCGAGACGACGGCCGAAGATGCTCGCCACCCGCAGTCCGCTGATGCCCACCAGAATCGCCACGACCCCCGCGAGCGCCGCGCTGCTCACGCTCCCTGCCGCGAACGCCGGCACGACGATGTGGCCGGTCACAAACCCGACGACGTACGAGTTAGCAATGATCAGCAAACCGAAGAGACTGCTGCCGATCGAGCTGACGACGAAGAGCCGTGGTTCGGTACGGATTGCCTGGCCGAGCACCCGCAGTCCCCGTCCCAGCACGTCATTGCTGGTTCTGCCGCTCAATTTCCTACCTGACTGGTAAGTGTTGGCCGGGGTCTCCGGCCTTACCTGTCCATCCTGCCCAACCCAGCAACTGTTTACATTGTGTGCACAATTACAGCGACTAATATCAACGGGTGACCAACTATGCCCGGCAGGAGCGTGCCCTCCTCGCCGACCTGCTGCTGCTTCAAGGTCCGGACGCCCCGACCCTCTGCGAGGGCTGGACCACCCGCGACCTGGCCGCGCACCTCGTGGTCCGCGAGCGCCGCCCGGACGCGTCGGCCGGCATGCTCATCCCGCCGCTCGCCGGGCACGGTGAAAAGGTCCGGCTGGCCCGCGCCTCCCTCCCCTACCCCGAGCTGATCGAGCAGGTCCGTAATCCACCCTCCTGGGGACTGATGACCAACCCGGTGGTGGACCCGCTCGCCAACACCGCCGAGTTCTTCATCCACCACGAGGACGTGCGCCGCGGCAACCCCGGCTGGGAGCCCCGCGCCCTGTCGCCCGAGTTCGAGGCAACGTTGTGGCGGACGCTGAAACTGATCTCCCGGGCTTCGCTGCGCAAACTCGGGATCACCGCCGAGATCACCCCGACCGGCCTGGAGCCGCTGCGGACCGGCGAGAACCCGCAGGTCCACATCTCCGGCGACGCCGGCGAGCTGACGATCTTCTTCTTCGGCCGGCAGCGCGCCGCCCGGGTGACCGTCGAGGGCGACCCGGCCGCCGCCGAGCGGGTGCGGACGGCCCGCCTCGGCGTCTGACAATTGGCCCATTCAACCGGGGTTGAATTGGCTCGTTGACGACGCCAATCGGGTCCTAGGTTCACTGCATGACCACTCGTACCGGGCTGTCCGTCTCCCAGGGCGCCGCGCTCTCCGTCGGGGCCGTGCTGGGCACCGGGCTGATTTCCATGCCCGCCCTCGCGGCCGAGGCCGCCGGACCGGCCTCGCTGGTCGCCTGGCTCGCGCTGATCCTGCTCTCCGCACCGCTGGCCTGGACGTTCGCCGCGCTCGGTGCGCGATACCCGGACGGTGGCGGCGTCTCCACCTACGCCCGGATGGCGTTCGGCCCCCGGGTCGCGGCCGCGGTCGGCTGGTGCTTCTACTTCGCGGTCCCGCTCGGCGCGCCGGTCGCTGCCGCGTTCACCGGCGGATACGTGGCCGACGTGCTCGGTGGCGGCCGGACCACCGAGTTCGTCACGTTCCTGGCGATCATCGGAACCGCGTACGGAATGAACTGGTTCGGTCTGCGGATTTCCGGCCGGGTCCAGCTGGTCCTCTCCGCCTGCCTCGCCGCGCTGCTCGTGGTGACAGTGGTCGCCGCCCTGCCGCACGCCCGCTGGGAGAACCTCCAGCCGTTCGCGCCGCACGGCTGGACCGGCATCGGCGCGGCCGCCGCCATCCTGGTCTGGGGTTTCGCCGGCTGGGAGGCGCTCTCCTCGCTCTCCGGCGAGTACCGCAACCCGCAGCGGGACGTGCCCCGGGCCACGCTGATCGCGGTCGCCGTGGTCGGCGTGCTCTACCTGGCTGTCGCGGCGGTGAGCGTCCTCGCCCTCGGTCCGGCTCTTGCGGGCAGCCGGGCGCCGCTGGCCGATCTGCTCGCGATCGGCGTCGGCGGGCCGGTCCGGGCGATCACCGCGGTCGTCGCGGTGGTGCTGACGCTCGGCGCGGTCAACGCGTACTTCGCCGGAGGGAGCCGGCTCGGGGCGGCTCTCGCCGGCGAAGGTGCGTTGCCCGGCCGGGTCTTCGGCAGCCAGCGCAAGTCCATGACGTTCATCCTGGTCGCCAGCGTGGTGTCGGCGCTGCTGCCGCTCGGGCTGCACACCGCCGCACTGCTGGTGACCGGCTGCTTCACCCTGGTCTACGTGATCGGGACGGCGGCCGCGCTGCGCCTGCTGCCCGCCGGGTGGTCCCGGGTGGTGGCCGGCGTGGCGTTCCTGGCCGTGGTGGCGCTGCTCTGGCTCAACGGGTGGCCGGCGCTGCTCAGCCTGGCGATCGCGGCCGGCGCGGTGATCTACCAGCAGGTGAGCAGCAGGTCCCGCGCCCCTGTCGTGGCGGATTCAGAGGAGACCTGCCAGGTGGGCTAACCCCTCCTCGATCAGGTCGGGGTCGACAGCGCCGAAGCCGAGCACCAGGCCCGGTGCGACCGGCGTACCCGGCGGCACGTATTCACCCAGGTGGTCGATCGCGACGCCGGCCCGGCGAGCCGCCGCCACGATCCGGACCGGGTCGGCGGCGCCCGGGCGCAGCAGCGCCGTGACGTGCAGGCCGGCCGCGGACGGTACGACCGCAAGCGCCGGCATCGCGGCCAGCCCGGCCAGGATGCGGGCGCGCCGGTCCGCGTAGGCACGCCGGGCCCGACGGACGTGGCGGGCCAGTTCACCGTCGTCGACGAAACGGGCCAGGGCTGCTTGGGTGGCTGTTTGACCGTACCCATCGCTTAATTGCCGAGCCGCGATGAGCGCAGGCCGCAGGCCTGGCGGGACCAGAACGAAGCCGGTGCGCAACGCCGGAACCGTGCATTTGGAAAACGTGCCGACGTAAAGAACGCGGCCGTTGCGGTCGAGCGTGCAGAGCGGTTCGAGAGGGCGGGCGGAGAAGCGGAACTCGCTGTCGTAATCGTCCTCGATGATCGCGGCGCGGCGGCATCGCGCCCAGTCGAGAAGCTCGTCGCGCCGGTCGCGGCTCATCACCCGGCCGAGCGGGAACTGATGCGACGGCGTCACGTAGACCAGCCGCGCGTCGTCCGGCAGATCCGCGACGACCAGGCCCTCGTCGTCGACCGGAACCCCGGCGACCCGCACGCCGAGCGACTCGAAGAGCCGGCGGGCCGGCGGGTAACCCGGCTCCTCGACCGCCACGAGGTCACCGGGACGCAGCATCACCCGGGCGATCAGGTCGAGCGCGTGCTGGGTGCCGTTCGTGACCACCACATCGTCGGCGGTGGTACGCACCGACCGGGAGTAACCGAGATAGCGGGCGATCGCGGCCCGCAGCGCTGGATGACCGGAGGGCTCCGCGTAGGTACCGGGATCGTTGGCCCGCAACCGCAGCTCGGCGCCGACCAGCCGCCGCCAGGTGTCGAACGGGAACAGCCGCGGATCCGGGATGCCGGTACGGAAGTCGTACCGCGGCGCTGGCGACTCCCCGCTGGTCGGCAGCGGGGTGAACGTCCAGTCGTCGTGCGGCAGCAGCGGGTCCGCCGCGGGCCGGACCGGCCGGTCACCGGTGTGCGCCTCGGCCACGAACGTTCCGGCGCCGACGCGCGCGGTCAGATAACCCTCGGCGGTCAGCCGCTCGTAGGCGCCGGCCACACTCCCCCGGGAAACGCCAAGATCGGCGGCCAGCACCCGGGTGGCGGGCAGCCGGTGCCCGGCGGGCGCCCGGCCGTCCATCACCGCGGCCCGCAACGCCCGGTAAACGGCAGCGGTGGTCCCACCGGCGCCCGGCTCGATCTCGATGACCAGATCCACGCGGCCATTTTGCTCTGAGAAGTAGCTGTGAGCATGCCTGCGCTATGGACCCCACGAGCATGCTGACTAGGATTGAGATGTTCCGGTCCCGTTAACGGGGACCACGCGGGCCGGTGAAGTTGGTTGATGCGGCACTCTAGCCGTGGTGCCGGACGCGCATTACTCTCCGGTAACACTGACGTTACTTACTCCCCGTTTCTGGTCTTCTAAAGGCGGCGCCCGATATGGCTCTCGAGGTTCCCTACCGGTCAATTCCGGACATGCTCTTTCAGCGCGTGGCGAAAACCCCCGATGCCCGGGCGCTCGCGAAGCCCAACGCGACCGACACCGGTCCCGAGTGGCTGACCTGGCGTCAGGTGGGTGACCGGGTCACGGCCATCGGCGCCGGCCTGCGCACGCTGGGCATCGGCCTGGAGGATCGGGTCGCGATCCTCTCCAACACCCGGCTCGAGTGGATCCTCGCCGACCTCGGCATCAACATGGCCGGCGCGGCAGCCACCACGGTGTACCCGACGACCGAGCCCGAGGACACCGCGTTCATCATCACCGACTCCGGGTCGAAGGTGCTGATCGCGGAAACCGCGAAGCAGGCTCTGAAGATCTCCGGCGCCGAGACCGCGGTTTCCAAGGTCGTGATCATCGAGGGTCCCGCCGACGCCGGCGCCACCCCGCCGCAGATCACCCTGGCCGAGCTGGAAGACCTCGGTAAGGCCGCGCTGGAGACGAACCCGTCCCTGATCGACGACGTGGTCGCCCAGCTCACGCCGGACAACGTGGCCACCCTGATCTACACCTCCGGCACCACCGGCCGGCCCAAGGGCGTCGAGCTGCTGCACAAGGGCTGGACCTGGGAGGGCGTCGCGCAGGAGAACCTGGGCCTCTTCTCGCCACAGGACCTGCACTACCTCTGGCTGCCGATGTCGCACGCGTTCGGCAAGACGCTGCTCTGCGGCATCCTGCACGTCGGCGTGCCGACCTATGTCGATGGCCGCGTCGACAAGCTGATCGACCTGCTCGCGGTGATCAAGCCGACGCTGATGTGCGCCCCGCCGCGCATCTACGAAAAGGTCTACAACAAGACCGTCACGAGCGGCCTCTCCGGCGGCGGCCTCAAGCCCAAGATCTTCAGCTGGGCCGTGGCGACCGGCAAGAAGAAGGTCGCGCTGGAGCAGGCCGGCAAGCCGCTTCCGCTGCCGCTCAAGATCCAGTACGCGATCGGCGAGAAACTGGTCTTCTCCAAGCTGCAGGCCAAGCTCGGCGGCAACATCAAGGTGCTGGTCAGCGGCTCGGCGGCGCTGAGCCGGGACATCTCCGAGTTCTTCGCGGCGGCCAACCTGCCGATCCTCGAGGGCTACGGCATGACCGAGGCCTGCGCGGCCAACTTCGTCAACCGCCGCGGTCACCTCAAGATCGGGACGGTCGGCGAGGCGCTCGGCGACCTCGAGGTCCGCATCGACACCGACGGCGAGGTGCTGCTGCGCGGCGCACCCGTCATGCGGGGTTACCACAACCTGCCGGAGGCCACCGCCGAGGCGTTCACCGAGGACGGCTTCCTGCGCACCGGTGACATCGGCGAGCTTGACGCCAACGGCTACCTGAAGATCACCGACCGGAAGAAAGACCTGGTCAAGACGTCCGGCGGCAAGTTCATCGCCCCGTCGGCGATCGAGGGCGCGTTCAAGGCCGTCTGCCCGTACACCTCGCAGGCCATCGTCGTCGGCCAGAACCGCAACTTCGTCACCATGCTGATCGCCCTCGACGAGGACGCGATCACGACGTGGGCGGCCGACGGCCCGCTGGCCGGAAAGAGCTACGCGGAGATCGTCGCCGCTCCGGAAACGGAGAAACTGGTCGCCGACTACATCGCCGAGCTCAACGCCAAGCTGAACCGCTGGGAGACGGTCAAGAAGTTCGCGATCCTCCCCCGCGACCTCAGCATCGAGTCCGGCGAGGTCACCCCGTCCATGAAGATCAAACGGCGCAGCGTCGAGACGAACTTCGCCGAGCAGATCGACAAGATGTACGCGGGCTCGCTCGCCCAGCTCTGATCGTGCTTCCAGCTTTGTGGTGAGGCCGGACTTGTCCGGCCTCACTTCGTTTTACGCTGAGTCCGTGAGCATCCGCACGATCACCATCCCGGTCACCGACCTCGGCAAAGCTCGCGCGGTCTACCGGACCCTGCTGGGCATCGAGCCCTACGTAGACCAGCCCTACTACGTCGGATTCCGTCCCGAGGGCGCGCCTGAGCTGGGCCTCGACCCCCACGGAAACGTCGCGGCCGGCCCGATCACGTACTGGCACACCGACGACATCGAGTCCGCCGTCGCGGCCCTCGTCGTGGCAGGGGCAACCCCGGAACGCTCACCCCACGACGTCGGCGGCGCCCTCACCGCGACGGTACGCGACGCCGACGGCAACCTGATCGGCCTCTTCCAACCCTCCAGCTGATCGCCTTGTCGGGTTTTACGGCTGTGCCAGCGCGCTGGAGGCAGCCGCGAGAGCCAGCCGACCAGCCGAGCCAACGCAACAACCAGCAAAGACCTCGCCCCGCCTGCCCGCCGCAAGGCGCCACCCGCAGCCCCCTGCCCGGCTGCCCCGCTTGCCCGCTGCCCCGCTGGCCCGCTGCCCCACTGACCCACTGGCCCACGGCTCCGCTGGCCCGCCGCCCCGCTGGCCGGCTGCCCCACTGGCCCACAGCTCCGCTGGCCCGCCGCTCCACTGGCCCGCCGCCCTCCCCTGGCCGGCTGCCCCACTGACCGGCTGCCCCGCTGACCCGCCGACCCGCCGGCCCGCCGCGCCGTTGCCCGCCGCAAGGTGCCACGCACGCCACGACGTTGCCCACCGCAAGGCGCCGCCCAGCCTGGCCGGTCTCAACAACTTCCGCCCAGCCGGAGCAAAGCAAAGCCAACGGTCCAACTCCGCACGACCGCACGATCGAGCCCAGCGTGTGGATTTCGGGTTCAGCGTGTGGGCTCAGGACCAACGTGTGGACTTATGGGCCCAGCGTGTGGATTTCGGGTTCAGCGTGTGGATTTCGGGTTCAGCGTGTGGATTTGGGGTTCAATCCGCACCCAAAGTCAACACGCGGGCCGCAAAACGGCAGCGCGTGTTGACTTTAGGTTCGAATCGGGCCCTGAATCCACACGCTTCGGGGGCGCGGCGGCGCCGTCCGGCAGAACCGCCCGGCAGAGCGGCGGTTCGCGAACTGCCGCGACCTGTTTTCGTCGCTCTGCGTGTTGCGCTCACGGGCATCGCAGCGGATCTTGGCAATCGGCAGGGCCTGGGGGCACCACCATGTTCCACACATGCGTGTCCGGCCGCTTCGCCGTAACAGCGAGTAACACTCCACAGCCAAGAGTTTCCAAGATCGCGGAACGGCCGGCTCGGATCACTCGGCGGCACGCTGGGCGCCACATTGCGGGACGCCGGCCAATTCAACCAGCAGAGTCACACCGCTGCCTCAGCGCGCTGGAGGCAGCCGCAAGAGCCAGCCGACCCAGCCGCAAGAGCCAGCCGGCCCAGCCGTGAGAGCCAGCCGACCCAGCCGTGAGAGCCAACCGGACCCGCCGGGAGAGCCGACCGGACCCGCTGGGAGAGCCCGCTGGAGCCGCCGAAAGAGCCCGCTGGATCGGCCGAGAGAGCCCACTGGACAAGCCGCGAAAGCCCACTGGACCAGCCGCGAAAGCCCACTGGACCAGCCGCGAGAGCCGCTGAGCCGGCCTCGAGCGCCCGCTGGAAACGGATCTTGGGCGTCAGGTGATGACGACGGGGCTCCGCCAGGTCGGGCGGGGTGAGTGGTCGAGGTCGTGGCGAACCGCGGCGATCCGGCGTACCGCCTCGATCAGGTCGTCGGCCGGCAGCGTGAACGGCAGCCGCAGGAAACGCTCCAGGGTGCCGTCCAGACCGAACCGTGGGCCCGGGGCGAGCCGCACCCCGAGATCCTCCGCCGCCCGCGACAGCGCGCTCGAGATCGGCCCGTCCAACTCCGCCCAGAGCGTCACGCCGCCGGCCGGCACGATGAACCGCCACTCCGGCAGCACCTCGCGCAACGTCTCGACCAGCGAGTCACGGCGGAACCGCAGCTGCGCACGCCGGGCCGCGACAATCTCCGGAGCCAGCCGGAGCAGGTGGACCGCGACGAGCTGCTCCAGCACCGGGCTGCCCATGTCGACGCCGACCCGGATCGCGGCGAGCCGCTGGACGAGCGGCGCCGAGGCGCGGACCCAGCCGATCCGCAGGCCACCCCAGTACGCCTTGCTCATGCCACCGATCGACGTGACCCGCGAATGCCTGTCGAAGACGGCCACCGGCGGCGGCATCTCCTGACCCTCCAGCGGCAGGTCGACGAAGGACTCGTCGACAACCAGTTCAGCCCCGGCCGCGTGTGCGCCGACCACGAGGCGCTCGCGCAGCTCGGTCGGCATCAGGTGGCCGGTCGGGTTGTGGAACTCCGGAATCACGTACGCAAGTCGTGGTCTGGTCTGACGCAGCGCGCCGAGCATCATCTCGCCGTCCCAGCCGGTCTCGATGTCGAGGCCGTGCGTGCTGATCCGCGCGCGGCGAGCGGCGAGCGCGGCGAGCGCGTTGGGGTACGTCGGCGTCTCCACCAGCACCGGCGACCCGACCGGAACGGAGAGCCGCAGCACCAGGTCGAGGGCCTGCTGCGTGCCACTGGTGATCATGATCTGCTCGGCGGACGTGGTCACACCCCGCGCCGTGTACGCCTCAGCGACAGCAGCCCGCAACTCAGGAAGCCCAGTCGGGTGGTACCCGGCACTACCCAGATAACGCGGCAGATCGTCGGCGGCCGCCCGGGCCGCCGGCACCAGCTCGACCGGCGCTGCCGACGCGGCACACCCCAGGTCGATCATGTCGAGGTCGTCGTCGGGGGTCCAGAGCCCGGACGTGGCGACCCGATGGCCGTTCGGCAGCGTGGTCCAGCTCCCGGCGCCACGCCGGCTGGTGAGGTGCCCGGTCTCGCGCAACGCCCGGTATGCCGCCGACACCGTGGTCCGGCTGACCGCGAGGGCCTCGGCAAGCTCCCGCTCGGCCGGCAGCCGAACGCCGAGGGCAAGTCGCCCGTCGGCCAGCAGCCCCCGGACCGCACCGGCAAGAGCAGCGTAGTCAGGGTTCCGGTGCCGGCCGGGCAATGAGTGCCACCGACCCAGAAGCCGGGCCAATTGGTCCCCGCGTACCGACGTAGTCATGCCACCTCCCAATAATTGGCACTTTAACATCAGCCAATTGGCATCGAGAGTGGCTACATGGACTTGTTTCGACGCGTGCCACAACTCTTCGTCGGGCTCTTCCTCTACGGGGTGAGCATGGCCCTGATGGTGGAGTCGGACCTCGGGCTGAACCCATGGGACGTCTTCCACCAGGGTCTCTCCGAGGTGACCGGGATCAGCTTCGGCTGGATCGTGCTGATCGTCGGGGTGCCCGTGCTGCTGCTGTGGATACCGCTGCGCCAACGCCCCGGCTTCGGCACCATCGCCAACCTCGTGGTGGTCGGCTTCTCGGCCGACGCCGCCCTCTACGTGCTGCCGATGGGCGAGGGAATCCCGGCGAAGGTCGGTTACCTGGTCGGCGGGATCCTGCTGAACGGGTTCGCGACCGGCCTCTACATCGGCTCCCGGATGGGCCCCGGCCCCCGCGACGGCCTGATGACCGGCCTGGCCGCCCGGTTCCCCCGCCTCTCGCTGCGTGTGATCCGCACCGGCATCGAGCTGACCGTGCTGGTGGCCGGCTTCCTGCTGGGCGGCACGGTCGGGATCGGAACCATTGCGTACGCCCTGGCGATCGGCCCCCTCGCGCACCTGTTCCTGCCACTGCTGACCGTCCCGGAGCGCCGCCGCGACGACCGAACCCTGAGACTGCCCGACCCTGATGCGCACCCTATGCCGAGCTGACCCTGGTTGATCCACTTCTGGCGCGGGCAACGGCCCGGTGATCATCCGGACACATTCGCTTCCAGGTGAGGCGACGGCACGGCATCATTGCGGCATGGGGGTCGGCGGCTGGCACTGGAACGACGCTTGGATCTTCGTCTCCGCGGTCATCGCCGAGCGCCTGGAGCGTGACAGGGCGATACACGCTGCCCTGCCGGTGGCCGGCGCGACCTTGGCCGACCTGCTCGCCGCCGCGGATTTCCTGCACCACAGCGTCCCGAGCCGCGAGGACATCGAGGGATCGGTCCGCCGCCTCTCCGGCGCCGGCCTGATCACCGTCGATGACGACATGTTCGAGGTGGCCCCGGCCGGCGAGCAGCTGTGGCGAACCCGCCCTTTCAGCGGCCTCTCCTCAGCGGTGATGACCCTGCAAACCCAGCTCAACCGATCCGCCGAACCAGGCGACGCGGACTGGACCCTCACCGACCAGGCCTACGCCGCAGCGCTCCGCGAGTACCGCCTCCGCCTCGCCGACGGCCGCTGACCGGGCCCACAACAACTCCGCCCCAGAACACGGTCAGCGGACTGGGTTGCCGGCCTCGCGGAGGGACTCCTTGACCTCGCCGATCGTCAGGTCGCCGAAGTGGAAGACGCTTGCGGCAAGCACCGCGTCGGCGCCAGCGTCGACCGCCGGCGGGAAGTGCTCGACCGCCCCGGCGCCGCCGCTCGCGATCACCGGGATGTCGACCACGCCGCGAACCGCACGGATCAGCTCCAGGTCGAAGCCGGCCTTGGTGCCGTCGGCGTCCATCGAGTTCAGCAGGATCTCGCCCGCGCCAAGGGAGGCGACCCGGGCGGCCCACTCGATCGCGTCCAGGCCGGCGCTGCGGCGGCCACCGTGGGTGGTGACCTCCCAGCCCGACGGCTGGTCCGCGGACCGGCGCACGTCGAGCGAGAGCACCAGCACCTGGTTGCCGAACCGCTCAGCGATCTCGGAGATCAGCTCGGGACGGGCGATCGCCGCGGTGTTAACACCCACCTTGTCGGCGCCGGCTCGCAGCAGCACGTCCACGTTGTCGGCCGAGCGCACCCCGCCGCCGACGGTGAGCGGAATGAAAACCGACTCGGCGGTACGCCGAACCACGTCGAGCATCGTGCCCCGATCGTCGGAGGACGCGGTCACGTCAAGGAAGGTCAGCTCGTCGGCGCCCGCGGCGTCATAGGCGGCGGCCAGTTCCACCGGGTCGCCCGCGTCCCGCAGGTCGACGAAGTTGACACCTTTCACCACCCGTCCGGCGTCCACGTCCAGACAGGGGATAACACGCACCGCGACCGTCATGCTCCAACCCTAGCCAAGGGCCTGGAGGCGACAGGCCGAGCCCGGACCAGTCCCAAAAGCACCCCACCGACGACGAGCACGCCACCGATGATGTCGACCGGATGGATCGGCTCTCCGAGGAAGACGGAAGCCGATGCGATGCCGAAGAACGGGACGAGCATGGAGAACGGGGCTACGGTCGCGGCACCGTACCGTTGCATGAGGAATCCCCAGCCGGCGAAGCCGGCGAGAGTGCTGACCAGCGCGATGTACAGCAGCGAGAGCAAGGCCCCGGTGTTGATCGTACGAAGCGCGGCGAGGTCAGCGGACGGTCCGTCGAAGAGCACCGTGAGCACGATGAGCGGCCCGGTGGCTAGGGCGCTGACCCAGACCATGAAGCGCAGGCTGTCCGGTGGCGAGGCCTTGCGGGTGGCGACGTTCGACAGTCCCCAGGCCACCGCCGCGCCGATGACCAGCAGGAACGCCGGGAGGTTGGCGCCCATCCGGGTGGCGACCAGCAGGACACCGGCGACCGCGACGGCGAGGCCGGCGATCTGGAGGCGGCGGGGGCGTTCGCGCAGGAACAGCACCGCGAAGAGCATCGTGAAGACCGCCTGGCTCTGCAGGACGAGCGAGCTGAGGCCGGCCGGCATGCCGGCGTTCATCCCGGCGAAGAGCAGCGAGAACTTGGTCACGCCGAGGACCAGAGCGACCGCGATGATCCATCGCCACGGCACCTGGGGACGGCCGGCGAAGAACAGGGCGGGGAAGGCGGCGAGACCGAATCGCAGCGCGTTGAACATCAGCGGCGGGAAGTGATCCAGCCCCGCGTGGATAGCGACGAAGTTGAAGCCCCAGATCGCCGCCACAGCGACGGCCAGGAGGAGGTCACGCGGTCTCATCATCGAAGCGTCGTCCAGAGAACCGTTAAGCACCAGCAAAATAACCTACACTCACGATGTAGCATCGCTACATGATTGACCTCGGGAGGCTGCGCGCTCTGCACGCCGTGGCCAGTTACGGGACGGTGCTCGCGGCCGGTGAGGCGCTGCACTGCACACCGTCCGCGGTCTCCCAGCAGATCGCGAAACTGGAGCGGGAGACCGGCGCGGTCCTGGTCGAGAAAGACGGGCGCAGGCTGCGGCTCACCGACGCCGGCCGGGTTCTCGCCGACCATGCCGAGCGGGTGCTGACAAGCGTGCAGGAGGCGGAGGCGGCCCTCGCCGCACATCGGGACACGGTCACCGGCCGGCTCACCGTTGCGGCGTTCGCCACCGCCTGCCGGGCGCTGATGCCGCACGCGCTGAAGAAGCTCGCCACCGAGCATCCGCAGCTGACCACCGGCCTGATCGAGGTGAATCCGCACGAGGGCCTGGAGCTGCTGCGCCGTGGTCACGTGGATCTCGCGGTGCTGGACGACTGGCCCGAGGTGGCCCTGAGGTACCCGGAGACGATCACGAAGATCGAGATCGGCCAGGATCACGCGGATCTCATCGTGCCAAAAGATCACGAAATAAAGGGAAAAATCTATTTAAAAGAAGCGAGGGACGAACGCTGGATCGGCGTCCGCGCCGGCGACGTCTGCTACGAATACCTCGTCCGCAGACTCCCCGGCCTGGTCCCGGACTTCCAGGTGGGCGAGTTCGAAACCCAGCTCACCCTGATCGCGGCGGGCCTCGGCGTCGGCCTCATCCCGAGACTCGCCCGCCCGGCACTGCCCGACGGAGTCCGGGTCGTCGAGGTCACCCCGTTACCCACCCGGCGGGTGGTGCTCGCCTGGCGCGACTCCTCGGCGGCCCGGCCTGCGATCCAGGCCGCCGAAGAGGCGTTACGAGAAGCGTGGGATCAGGCTTCGGCCAAGGCGACAAGCGCCTCCCGGACGGTGAACGCGCCCGCGTAAAGCGCCTTGCCCGCGATCACACCCTCCACACCGATCGGCTCCAGGGTGGCGAGGGCCCGCAGGTCCTCCAGGGTGGAGACGCCGCCGCTGGCGATCACCGGCTTGTCGGTGGCTGCGCACACCTCGCGGAGCAGGTCCAGGTTCGGACCGCGCATGGTGCCGTCCTTGGTGATGTCGGTGACGACGTAACGGGACGCGCCCGCCTTGTCGAGCCGGGCAAGAACCTCGTACAGGTCACCGCCGTCGCGGGTCCAGCCACGAGCAGCGAGGGTACGCCCACGCACGTCCAGCCCGATCGCCACGCGGTCGCCGTACTCGGCACAGATCCGGTCGCACCACTCCGGGTCCTCCAGTGCGGCCGTGCCGATGTTGACGCGCTGGGCACCGGTCGACAGCGCCCGGGTCAGCGACTCGTCGTCACGGATGCCACCGGAGATCTCCACCTTCACGTCGAGCTGGCGGACCACGTCGGCGAGCAGCTCGGCGTTGGAACCCCGGCCGAACGCGGCGTCCAGGTCGACCAGGTGGATCCACTCGGCGCCATCGTTCTGCCAGGCCAGCGCGGCTTCGAGCGGGTCGCCGTACGCGGTCTCCGAGCCGGCAGCGCCCTGCACCAGGCGGACGGCCTGGCCGTCGGCGACGTCGACGGCGGGCAGCAGTTGGAGGGTCATTTCTCTCCCATTAGGAACGGCCTAGGAACGGCTTAGGAACGACTTAGGCACGGCGGCCGAGCACCACGACAACGAGGGCCGGCACAGCCAGGACAAGCAGTGCGGTGAGGATGACGCGGAGCGCCAGTTCCGGGATGAACGTCCAGACCACGGCGACGGCCAGCAGCGTGACGACGGCGATGCCGATCCGCTGGCGGCGACTGCGATGGTAGATCCGGCCGTTCCGCCCGAATCGCGGAGTCAGCTTCTGGCGAAGGGAACGGAGGCCGTTACGCCGGGCGACCCGCCGGGCACGGACAGCCTTCTCCTTCTCCAGCACGACGAGCCTCTCGGCCCGCCGACGAGCGCGTTCCTTACTCACGTCAGTCCTGCGACCCAGTTGGTGAGCAGCAAGAACCCGGCGTCCGACGACTTCTCCGGGTGGAATTGCGCGGCGCTGAGCGCACCGGCTTCCACTGCGGCGGCAAACGGCAGGTCGTGGGTCGCGGTGGTCACCTCGGCGCCGGCTTGCGCCAGCAATTCAAGATCTTGAGCAGCGTACGAGTGAACGAAGTAGAACCGTTCGTCCCCGGTGAGTCCGGTCAGCAGTCGTGAGCCGGACGGCACCTGAACCGTGTTCCAGCCCATGTGCGGGATCCGCTCGGCGGACAGCTTCGTGACCGAGCCGGGCAACAGGCCCAGCCCCTTGGTCTCCACGCCGTGCTCCACACCGGACTCGAAGAGGATCTGCATGCCGACGCAGATGCCGAGCACCGGCTTGCCGGCCGCCACCCGTGCGGCGATCACCGGTCCGGCGTTCAGCGCCTCGATCCCGGCCATGCAGGCGGCGTACGCGCCGACGCCCGGAACGACCAGGCCGTCCGCCTCGGCTGCCACGCCCAGGTCGCTGGTCACTGTCACATCAGCACCGGTACGCGCGACGGCCCGCTCAGCCGACCGGAGGTTCCCCGAGCCGTAGTCGAGGATCACAACGTTCGCGGCCACTTATGCCTCCCCCATCGGCCACCAGGCGAGCCCGCCGGCCGTGGCGAGCGCCGCCAGGACGCCGACGATGCCGACGCTGAACTTCGTGGCACCCGCCTTGACCAGCTGGATCACGCCGCCGACCAGGATGCCGGCCGCAGCGAACAGAATCAGGGAGATCACAGAACCCCCTTTGTGGACGGCAGCGAGCCGGCGTTGCGCGGATCGATCTCGACAGCCTCGCGCAGCGCCCGGGAGAACGCCTTGAACTGGGCCTCCACCACGTGGTGCGCGTCCGGGTGACCGCCCGGGCGGCAGGCCCGCAGCACGTCCACGTGCAGGGTCACCTTCGCCGCGTGGCCGAACGCCTCGAAGATGTGCCGGGTCATGCTTGTCGCGTAGACCGGCCCGATGTACGGCGTGAGCAGCGGCTCGTCGTGCACCACGTACGGCCGGCCGGACAGGTCGACGGCCGCGCGGACGAGCACCTCGTCCATCGGGATGGTCGCTGACCCGTACCGACGGATGCCTCGTTTGTCGCCGAGCGCTTGCGCGAAGGCCTCGCCGAGCGCGATCGCGGTGTCTTCCATGGTGTGGTGCGAGTCGATCTCAAGATCGCCTTCGGTACGCACGGTGAGGTCGAATCCGCCGTGCTTGGCGAGCTGGTTGAGCATGTGGTCGTAGAAGCCCACACCGGTGCTCAGATCGCCCTTGCCGGTGCCGTCGAGGTCGATCTCGACCAGCACCTTGGTCTCGTTGGTGACGCGGTCAATCCGCCCGGTGCGACTCACGAAAGGATCTCCTCAGCGGCGTTCAGGAAAGCGGTGGTCTCAGCTTCGGTGCCGGCGGTGACGCGCAGCCAGCCGGCCAGGCCGACATCGCGGATCAGCACACCGCGATCGAGGAAGGCCTGCCAGGCCGACTTCTGATCGGGACCGGTGGCGAACAGCACGAAGTTGGCATCGCTGTCGGCGACCCGGACACCGCGGGCCCGCAGCGTGCTGACGATCCGGTCGCGCTGCTCCTTGATCGCCTCGACGGTGGCGAGCAGCGAGTCCCGGTGCACGACAGCCGCACGCGCGGCGGCCTGAGTGATCGCCGACAGGTGGTACGGCAACCGGACCAGCTGCACCGCGTCCACCACGGCCGAATCGGCGGCCAGGTAGCCCAGCCGGCCGCCGGCGAAACCGAACGCCTTGCTCATGGTCCGGCTCACCACCAGGCGCGGGTGGTGCGGCAGCAGGGTGAGCGCGCTGATCGTGCCGGGCCGGGCGAACTCGGTGTATGCCTCGTCGACGATCACCATGCCCCGCGCGGTCGCCAGGATCGCGTCGATCACCGACGGGTCCAGGGCGGTGCCGGTCGGGTTGTTCGGCGAGCAGACGAAGATCAGGTCCGGGTCGTGTTTCTCGATCTCGGCCACCGCGGCATCGGGGCGCAGCCCGAAGTCCGGGTCACGCAGCGCGCCGATCCAGCGGGTGCCGGTGCCCTGCGCCAGCAGCGGGTGCATCGAGTACGACGGGCCGAAGCCCAGCGCCGTGCGACCCGGCCCGCCGAACGCCTGGAGCAGCTGCTGCTGCACCTCGTTGGACCCGTTCGCCGCCCACACGTGCGCCGTGGTGAGGCCGTGGCCGAGGTAGGACGCCAGCTCGGTGCGGAGCGCGACCGCGTCCCGGTCCGGGTAACGGTTCAGATCGCGCAGCTCGGCCTGCACGGCCTTGCCGATCGCCTCCACCACGTCGTCCGGCACCGGGTACGAGTTCTCATTCGTGTTCAGCCGCACCGGCACGTCCAGCTGCGGCGCGCCGTACGGCGTCTTCCCGCGCAGATCGTCCCGGATCGGCAGATCGTCGATCGTGGTCACTTGCCGAACCTCGCTGTGACCGCGTCACCGTGGGCGGGAAGGTCCTCGGCGTTCGCCAGGGCCACCACATGGCCCGCCACGTCACGCAGAGCGGCCTCGTCGTAATCGATGATGTGCACACCGCGCAGGAACGACTGCACCGACAGGCCGGACGAGTGCCGTGCGCAGCCACCGGTCGGCAGCACGTGGTTGGACCCGGCCGCGTAATCGCCGAGCGACACCGGCGACCAGGCGCCCACGAAGATCGCGCCGGCGTTGCGGACCCGCAGGGCCCACTCCCGCGCGTCCCGGGTCTGGATCTCCAGGTGCTCCGCCGCGTACGCGTCGACCACCCGCAGACCCTGCTCCAGGTCGTCGACCAGCACCACACCGGATTGCTCGCCGGTCAGCGCCGTGCGGACCCGCTCCTCGTGTTTCGTGGCGGCGACCTGCACGGCCAGCTCCGCCTCGACCGACTCCACCAGGGCGAGCGAGTCGGTGACCAGCACACTCGCGGCGAGCGGGTCGTGCTCGGCCTGGCTGATCAGGTCGGCCGCGACGTGCCGCGGGTCGGCGGTGTCGTCGGCCAGGATCGCGATCTCGGTGGGACCGGCCTCGGCGTCGATCCCGACAACGCCCCTGAGCAGGCGTTTCGCGGCCGTCACCCAGATGTTGCCGGGTCCGGTGATCACGTCGACCGGCTCGCACCGGTCCGACTCATCGACGCCCGTCGAGCCGTAACCCAGCATCGCGACCGCCTGGGCGCCGCCCACGGCGTAGACCTCGGTCACGCCGAGCAGGGCACACGCCGCGAGCACCCGGGCGTCCGGCAGGCCGCCGTTCTCCACCTGGGGCGGGCTGGCAATCACCAGGCCCTCGACGCCGGCCTCCTGCGCGGGAACCACGTTCATGACCACGGTGGACGGATAGACGGCGAGGCCGCCCGGCACGTAGAGCCCGACCCGGCGGACCGGGATCCAGCGCTCGGTGACCGTGCCACCCGGGACGACCTGGGTGGTGACCTCGGTGCGGCGCTGGTCGGCGTGCACCTTTCGAGCCCGCTTGATCACCTCGAGCAGCGCGGCGCGCACCTCGGGGTCGAGGCTGGCCTCGGCGGCGGTGATCTCCTCGACCGGCACCCGCAGGCGCGACAGCTGGACACCGTCGAATTTCGACGTCGCCTCCTGGATCGCGCTGAATCCATGCTGATGAACCGCCTCGACAACGGGGCGAATCCGCTCGACGGCAACGGAGACGTCGAGCTGGGCACGGGGCAGCAGACCGCGCGGGTCACGGGAGGAGCCGCGCAGGTCGATCCGATTCAGCACCCGTCCAGTCTAGGCCGCCGGGCGTACCGTCAGCGAAGCCGCCGCACCCGGCCCAGGCGTTGGGACACCGCGCCGGGTTGACCAAGGTCGGTCGGCGACTAGGCTGAACGCGTGAGCGATCGGCTGCCGGTCTTCCCGCTGAGCACGGTGCTCTTTCCCGGCCTGGTGCTGCCCCTCCACATCTTCGAAGAGCGATACCGCGCGCTGGTGCGGGACCTCGTGGCGCTTTCCGCCGACGATCCGCACGAGTTCGGCGTGGTCACCCTGCGCCACGGCAGTGAGGTGCCGCCCGATCCCGGTGACGGCCCGGTGCCGGCCGTGCCGCCGATCCGCACCGAGGATCTGTACGAGGTGGGCTGCACCGCGGAGCTCCGCCACGTCACCGAGCTGCCGGATGGCCGGTTCGACATCATGACCGTGGGCCGGCGCCGGTTCACCGTGCTGAGCATCGAGCAGGGCTCCGAGCCTTACCTGACCGCCCGGGTCCGCTGGCTCACCGACGCCGACGAGACCGACGAGGCCGCCCACATCCTGGCGCCGCGGGTGCTTGCCGCGTTCCGGTCATACCTGGAGCTGCTCCGGCCGAACAGCGAGGTGCTCGACCAGGTGCCGGACGACCCGACAGTGCTGTCCCACCTGGTCGCGGCGACCGCTCAGCTCACCGTCGAGGAACGGCAGCTGCTGCTGGCCACCCCCGACACGGCGAGCCGGCTGCGCACCGAACTGCGGCTGCTCAACCGGGAGTCAGGCCTGCTTGCCCGGGTCCGTGCCGTCCCGGTGCCGCTCTCCGACCTGGCCCGTCCCGCCAGCCCAAACTGAGTCGTCCATCTCCGGGCCGGCCATCTCTGGGTTAGCCTTCTCCGGGCCGGCCATTTGCGGGTTGGCAACGTCCGGCGCCGGTGCGACATAGGGGTGGTTCGGGCCGTAACCGGGCGCGGCGCCCGGCTGGTCCAGGTCCGGGTCGTTCGACCAGCCGGCCAGCAGCGTCAGCACGATCGCCGCGGCGAACGCCGGCACCAGCGTCGGGCCGAGCGAGTGCACCTCCGGCGGGGCCAGATAGGTGGCGCCCTGCGCGGCCGAGGCACGCCACAGCTGGTACGCGTCCCGGCCCATCAGCTCACCGACCCACGGCGCGACCCAGTGCCCGGCCACGTACGTCCCGCCGACCACACCGAGCAGCAGGAACGGCCCCCGGTCGCGGCGCAGCACCAGCCAGGCGCCGACCGCCGCGAGCAGCCCGAACCCGAGCCCGAGCAGGGTGAACCAGCCGTCGGAGGCGATGTACTGCTCGGGTGACGGGTCGTTCACCACGATCCCGTTGTCGCCCACGTTGATCACCGGCACACCCGGGGCGAGCCACGCCCAGAGCAGGCCCAGCGGCGCGCCCAGCACGCCGAGCGCCACCAGACTGACGATCGTGGCGGTCACGGTCCGCCGCAGGGGGCGGCGGCTGTCACGCTGGAACTGCCACCACTGTGCCGAGCGCCACGTGGGCGGGCCGGGATCGTAGGGCGGTTCGAGGTCGCTCGGTTGCACCCTACGATCCTTCCAGATCAGCGCTGATCGTCAGGCGACGGCCGATGGCCCGAGAATCATCTTGAGATCGGCTCGCAGCGCCGGGGTCGGCGCGACCCGCACGCCACCCAGCCGCATAACCGTCGTACGTTTGCCGTTCTGCAGGTGGACGTGCACCTCGGCGTCGCCGGGATGACTGATCAGGATCTCTTTGAGCTCGTCCACGAGCGGCGGCGTGCACCGGGTCACCGGCATGGTCAGGGTGACCGGCTTGTTGTCCGGGTTGTGGGTCACGTCCGGCATGGACATGTCCATCGCCATGATCCGGGCTTGGTCGTCGCGCCTGTCGATCCGGCCCTTGACCACCACGATCGCGTCCTCGGCGATGTACTGCCCGACCAGCTCGTAGGTGTTCGGGAAGAACAGCGCCTCGACACCACCGGCCAGGTCCTCCAGCGTCGCCGACGCCCAGGCCCGGCCCTGCTTGGTGATCCGGCGCTGCACACCGGTGAGGATGCCGGCCAGGGTGACCACGGCGCCGTCCGGCACCGAGCCCTCCTCGCCCAGCGCGGCGATGCTGGTGTCCGCCGAGTTCTGCAGGAGCACCTCGAGGCCGGCGAGCGGGTGGTCGGAGACGTAGAGGCCGAGCATCTCCCGCTCGAACGCCAGCTTGTCGCGTTTGTCCCATTCGCTGTCGCCGATGATCGGCATCGCGACCGTCGAGGAGACGCCCGGGTCGGTGTCGCCGAACGCGCCGAACAGGTCGAACTGGCCGGCCGCCTCGTTGCGCTTCACATCCGCGTACGCGTCGATCGCCTCGGCGTGCACGGCGAGCAGGCCCTTGCGGCTGTGCCCCATCGAGTCGAAGGCGCCCGCCTTGATCAGCGATTCGATGGTCCGCTTGTTGCAGGCCACCGCGTCGACCTTCGACAGGAAGTCGTAGAAGTCGTTGTAGTCGCCTTTTTCCTTGCGGCAGCGGACGATCGCCTCGACCACGTTGCCGCCCACGTTGCGGACCGCGCCGAGGCCGAACCGGATGTCGGTGCCGACCGGGGTGAACGGCCCGGCGGACTGGTTCACGTCCGGCGGCAGCACCTGGATGCCCATCCGGCGGCACTCCGCCAGGTAGACCGCCATCTTGTCCTTGTCGTCGCCGACGCTGGTCAGCAGACCACCCATGTACTCGGCCGGGTAGTGCGCCTTCAGGTACGCCGTCCAGTACGACACCAGGCCGTACGCCGCGGAGTGCGCCTTGTTGAACGCGTAGCCGGCGAACGGGACCAGGACGTCCCACACCGCCTGGATCGCCTCGTCGGAGTAACCGTTCACCCGGCAGCCGTCGCGGAACGGAATGAATTCCTTGTCGAGGATCTCCTTCTTCTTCTTACCCATGGCGCGGCGGAGCAGGTCGGCCTGGCCGAGCGTGTAACCGGCGAGGATCTGCGCGGCGCGCTGCACCTGCTCCTGATAGACGATCAGGCCGTAGGTGGGCTCCAGGATCTCCCGCAGCGGCTCCTCCAGCTCCGGGTGGATCGGGGTGATCTCCTGGAGCTTGTTCTTGCGGAGCGCGTAGTTGGTGTGCGAGTCGACGCCCATCGGGCCGGGCCGGTACAGCGCCAGGACGGCGGAGATGTCCTCGAAGTTGTCCGGTTTCATCAGGCGCAGCAGAGACCGCATCGGGCCGCCGTCAAGCTGGAAGACCCCGAGCGTGTCACCCCGGGCCAGCAGGTCGTACGCCGGCTGGTCGTCCAGCGGCAGCGCCAGCAGGTCCATGCCGTTGCCGTGGTTGAGCTCGATGTTCTTCACGGCGTCGTCGAGGATGGTCAGGTTCCGCAGGCCGAGGAAGTCCATCTTCAGCAGGCCGAGCGTCTCGCAGGTCGGGTAGTCGAACTGCGTGATGATCACGCCGTCGCTGGCCCGGCGCATCAGCGGGATGTGGTCGATGATCGGCTCGGCCGACATGATGACGCCGGCGGCGTGCACACCGGTCTGCCGGATCAGGCCCTCGATGCCGCGGGCCGTGTCGATGACCTTCTTGACGTCCGGGTCGGTCTCGTACAGCCCGCGGATCTCACCGGCCTCGTTGTACCGCTTGTCGTCCTTGTTGAAAATGCCGCCGAGGGTGATGCCCTTGCCCATGACGTCCGGCGGCATCGCCTTGGTGATCTTGTCGCCGACCGCGAACGGGTAACCCAGCACCCGGGCCGAGTCCTTGATCGCGGCCTTGGCCTTGATCGTGCCGAACGTGGCGATCTGGGCGACCTTGTCCTCGCCCCACTTCTCCGTCACGTACCGGATGACCTCACCGCGCCGGCGCTCGTCGAAGTCGATGTCGACATCGGGCATCGAGACACGCTCGGGGTTCAGGAACCGCTCGAAGATCAGGCCGTGCGGCAGCGGGTCGAGGTCGGTGATGCCCATGGCGTACGCCACGAGCGAGCCGGCCGCCGAGCCACGACCCGGTCCCACCGCGATGCCGTTGTTCTTCGCCCACTGGATGAAGTCGGCGACCACCAGGAAGTACGCCGGGAAGCCCATCTGGATGATGACACCCAGTTCGTACTCCGCCTGCTTCACGTGGGTGTCCGGGATACCGGCCGGGAAACGGGCTCGCAGGCCCTCGAACGCCGTGTGCCGGAAGTACTCCTCCTCGGTGTACCCGTCCGGGATCGGGAATCTCGGCATCAGGTTCTTGAAGGTGAACATCCCGTCGGTGTCGACCTTCTCGGCCACCAGGAGAGTGTTCCGGCAGCCCTCCTGCCACGCCTCGGAGGAGTCGACAGCGCGCATCTGGTCGGCCGATTTCACGAAGTAGCCGGAGCCGTCGAAGCGGAACCGGTTCGGGTCGGCGACGTTGCTGCCGGTCTGCACGCACAGCAGCACGTCGTGTGCCGCCGACTGCTCCTCGTGCACGTAGTGCGAGTCGTTGGTGACCAGGGGCGGGATGTTCAGCTTCTTGCTGATCTCCAGCAGGCCGTCCCGGACCCGCTTCTCGATCGACAGACCGTGGTCCATGATCTCGAGGAAGTAGTTGTCCTTGCCGAGCGCTTCCTGGTACATCGCGGCGGATTTCAGGGCCTCGTCGAACTGGCCGAGCCGCAGCCGGGTCTGCACCGAGCCGGACGGGCAGCCGGTGGTGCCCATGATGCCCTCGGCGTGCTCCGCGATGATGTCGAAGTCCATCCGCGGGTACTTGCCGAGCTGGCCCTCGATGGAACCGCGCGAGTTGAGCCGGAACAGGTTCTTCAGCCCGACCGCGTTACGCGCCCACATCGTCATGTGCGTATACGCACCGTTACCGGAGATGTCGTCCGATTTCTGCTCCGGACGACCCCACTTGATCCGGCTCTTGGTGAGCCGCGACTCCGGCGCCACGTACGCCTCGACACCGATCACCGGGATCAGATCCGCGGCTTTTGCCTGCTTGTAGAAGTCGTACGCCCCGTGCATGTTGCCGTGGTCGGTGATCGCCGCAGCAGGCATGCCGAGCCGTTTCGCCTCGGCGAGCAGTTCCTTGATCCGGGCAGCCCCGTCGAGCATCGAATACTCAGTGTGAACATGAAGATGCACGAACGAGTCGGACACCCGGACCCCCCTATAAGTCGACGGCCCAGAATATTACTCGGCGAACGGCTCCAGCATGGTCGACGCAGCACGCAACCAAGCCTGTCGAGTTTCGGCCTGGAGGTCGCCGTACTCGATCGAGGAACCAACCTCGAGCGCGGGGTCGTAAGGCACCACCGCGACCGCCCGGGTACGCGTGGCGAAGTGCTTCTTGAAGTCCTCGAGCAGCGGCAGGTGGCCCGGCGACGGGCACGAGATCAACGTCACGGCGTTCGCCACCATGTCGCCCATCCCGCTCTCCTCGAGCACGTCGAGCATCCAGTCGGCGGTGAACGCGGCGTCCTCCCGGGGCACCGTGGTGATCACCAGCTGGTCGGCGGTGCGCATCACCGTCTGCCAGTTGACGCTCTCCACGTTGTTGCCGGTGTCGACGCAGATCACATCATGGGTACGCCGCAGCAGGTCGGTCACCCGCCGCACGGTGCCCTGGTCCAGCCGCTGGGCGAAGCGCGGGTTCTCTTCGCCGGCGAGCACGTCGTAGGAGCCGTCCGAAGCGTGCCGCAGGTAGGCGTCGAGCTCCTGGAGCAGCGCGTCGCCGTGCAGGTTCTCGATGCGCATCAGGTCGGCGAGCAGGTGCTTGATGGTCCGGGCGTGCCGGGCCGAACCCGCACGCAGACCGAGCGTGCCGCGCAGCTCGTTGTCGTCCCAGGCCAGCACGCCACGGCCGCGCACGCTGCCGATGGTGGCCGCGGCAAGCACGGTCGCGGTGGTCTTGTGCACGCCACCCTTGGGGTTGGCGAACGCCAGCACTCGCGGCTTGCCGAGCTTACGGCGCAGCACCGAGGCGGCACGGTCGCTGCCGTCGTCGTTGCGCGTCTGCCGCCACTCGATCCGGGCGCCCGCGGCACTGGCGGCAGGCGAGATCGGCGCCGGCTGCGGCGCGGGGATGCGCGGCGCGGCCTGCGGGGGCACGACCGGCCCCTGCGCGGCGGGATTGCGAGGGTACGCGGGCGCGGCCGGCGCCGGCGGATAAGCGCTCGTGGCCGGCGGGTGCACCGGCGGCTGCTGGGTCACCGGCGGCGCGGGCGGCGCCACCGGAGCCGCGGCCTGCGGGACTACCGGCGGGGCCGGCGGAGGCTGGGCGGCCGGAGCGTACGCCCCACCGGCGTAGCCGTTCGCGAAGCCGTTTGCCGGCGGCGGGGCGGCGTAACCGTTGGCGGCGGGTTGCTGGTATCCGTTCGCCGGATAGTCGCGCGCCGGTGAGGCGTACCCGGAAGGGGCCGCACCGAAATCGCGCGCCGGAGGTTGTTGGGGTTGGGCCGGAGGCTGCTGATGCGCCGGAGGCGCAGCGCGGCCACCCGGCTCGAAGAAGCTGCTCGGCTGCTCGGGCTCACGCCGGGCCTGCCAGCGGGGGTCGAGCGGGTTTATCGGACGCTGCGGGACAGCACGCTGCTCGGGCGGCGGTTCCGGTGTGCGGCGCTCGGGAGCGGGCTGCTGAGCCCGGGGATCGAGCGGATTGAAAGGCCTGCGTTCCACCGGGGCAGCGCCCCGGCCTGGCTGCTGCTGGCCCCACGGCGCCTGCTGCTGTGGCTCTTGCGGCTGCGGAGTCTCTTCCGGCTCTTCGCTGCGGTTGCCATGCCGAGCCCGGTCGAGCAGCGCCCGCCAGCGCGGGGCTGGTTCCGCAGGCCGGCCCCAGCCGGTCTCGGTCCCGTCCACGGCTCGTCCTCTCTGCGCCTACCCGATTGTCATCCTCGGCGATGGTCTAAGCCTTCAGGCGATGTTCTCGCCCCATGACAGGCTACGGACGAGACCCTGTTCGGGCCACCGGCCGACCGCCCATCCTCCGGTCATTCTTGATCACATAGCGGCACGCTGGTCGTGCACGTGCATCCACCCGAACGTTCCGGGGTCGGAAAACCTAACGGCCGGACACCTCGGAGGGTGTGCTGTACCCGTCGCGAACAGGACTCGCGTCCGCCGCCGAGGGTACGGCAAGCGGAACCTCGGAGGGGAATACGGACGGCGGTGCGGCGGTAGTCGAACTTTCGGGTGAGGCGGATGTCACAGCGGCCTCGATCGACGACGGTATAGGCGTAGGTGTGGCCGAGGCAACGCCTGCTTCAAGGGATGGCACGGCCGGCGCCGACGGCTGTTCCGAGACGGTGTCCGTCTCCTCGGGCAGCGGCGGCCGGAACTCCGCCTTGTCCAGCTGGCGCACCTCCGGCGCCGGGTCGACCACCCGGACCAGCGGCGTCGCGGCCAGCCCGCTCAGCACGTCCGGCGCGGCACGCACCACGACCGCGAAGACACAGTCACACCCGGCCCGGTACGCGGCCGCCTCCTGAGCCGCCGTGCGGGCGGCGCTCTGATAGGCGGCCCGCAACCGGCGCTCGTTGCGCCCGTCGCCGCTCAGCGCCTCGCTCAGCCGGAGGTACTCGGCCTCCTCCTGGTCGCGGGCCACCGCGGCGGTGAGCATCCCGTCGATCACGTCGGCGGGCAGCTGATAGACCGGGATCCGGGTCACCTGGGTACGCGCGTCCGGAAGCGGCACCCGCGTGTAGACCTGGGCCACGGCCGCGCCGGCCAGCAGAGCCGGGAGGCTGCTCGGTGACGCGTACGACCGGAGGGTGACGAGCGCCCAGGTGTCGCCGGCGGTGCCGAGCGTCTCCACCTCGTGCTTCGCGGCGTCGGAGTAACCACCGACGGACTGGCCCTCCACCACACCGACCCGGACCACCTCGCCGGCCGACTCGCCGGCCGGCAGCTCGTGGTCGGCCCAGATCAGTGCCGAGACCAGTGCCGTGATAGCCGCCAGCGCGACTCCGGTCATGATCAATGACCGGAGTGAGCCGCCCCCGAACCTGACGAGGACCGCCCGCAGACCAGGCGCGGGGCCCACGTTTCACTCCCGACTTCTTCGGCTAGCTGCTGGCGTCCTCCAGGACGTCGAGCGCGTATTTCAGGTCGTCAGGGTAGTCGCTGACGAAGCGGACCTCATCGTGCGTCCGGGGGTGAACAAAAGCCAGTTCGCGGGCGTGCAACCACTGACGGTCCAATTTCAGCCGGGCGGCCAGCGTGGGATCCGCGCCGTACGCCGTGTCACCGACGCACGGGTGCCGCAGCGCCGAGAAGTGCACCCGGATCTGGTGGGTACGCCCGGTCTCCAGCCTCACGTCCACCAGGCTCGCCGACCGGAACGCCTCAAGCGTGTCGTAATGCGTCACGCTGGGCTTGCCGTCGGACATCACCGCGAACTTCCAGTCGGCGGTCGGGTGCCTGTCGATCGGGGCGTCGATGGTGCCGCGCAGCGGATCC
Source organism: Actinoplanes sp. CA-015351 (assembly GCF_050955685.1). Lineage (NCBI taxonomy): Bacteria > Bacillati > Actinomycetota > Actinomycetes > Micromonosporales > Micromonosporaceae > Actinoplanes > Actinoplanes sp. CA-015351. The sequence goes on along the minus strand of NZ_CP192102.1, from coordinate 1,728,361 downwards.
AGGTGACCCTGGACCACGGCGTGGTACCGCTTCTCCACCTCGCGCTCCTTGAACGCCCGCTTCAGCTCGGTGTACGCGACCTCGCTCTTGGCCACCACCATGAGGCCGGTGGTGCCGACGTCGAGGCGGTGCACCACGCCCTGCCGCTCGGCAGCGCCGCTGGTCGCCACGTTCTGGCCCATCGCGGCCAGCCCGCCGATCACGGTCGGCCCGGTCCACCCGGGACTCGGGTGGGCCGCGACACCGACCGGCTTGTCCACCACGACGATGTCGTCGTCGCTGTAGATGATTTTCATGCCGTGCACCGGCGCGGCGACGATCGTCGGCGCGGCCACCGGCGCGGGCAGGGTGACCTCGAGCCAGGCGCCGGCCGTCACCTTCTCCGACTTGAGCCGGGCGACACCGTCCACCAGCGCGTCACCGGACTCGACCAGGTCGGCCGCGGCCGTCCGGGAAAGCCCGAAGAGGCGGGAGACGGCCTGGTCCAGGCGCATGCCATGGAGCCCGTCCGGGACGGGAAGAGATCGCTGACCTGTCATGCTGGCTCCTCGGCCTTCTTTTTCTTGGCGACGAGCCGGCTGCCGTCACGCTGCCGGCCGGTCAGCTCCAGCAGGACCGCGAGCACCACACCGACGCTGAGGCAGCTGTCGGCGATGTTGAAGACGGCGAAGTACTCACCGTACGGACCGAAGACGCTGATCATGTCGACCACATGGCCGTGCAGGAAGCTGGGCGCCCGGAACAGCCGGTCACCCAGGTTGCCGAGCGCGCCGCCGAGCACCAGGCCGAGCGCGATCGCCCACGGCACCGACCGCAGGCGCAGCGCCATCCAGCTGATCCAGCCGACCACGACGATGGTGATCAGCGGGAAGACCCAGGTGAACGAACTGCCGAAACTGAACGCGGCTCCGCTGTTGCGCAGCAGCGACAGATAAACCAGGCCACCGAGGATCCGGACCGGCTCACCGGGGTCCAGATTTTCCGTGGAGAGGTGCTTGACCCACTGGTCGAGCGCCACGGCGATCACCGCGGTCGCGCCCAGGACGGCCACGGCGCGGGGGGCGAACCGCGGTTTCGCGGTCACCGGCTCGTCGGCGTTCAGCGTCGTTCCTCCAACTGCTTGCACGGGATACACAGAGTCGCGGACGGGAACGCCGCCAGTCGTTCGACCGGGATCTGGTTACCGCACCGCTCACACCAACCGTAGTTGCCCGCTCCGAGCCGATCGATGGCGCGTTCCACCTGTGTGATCCGCTCGAGCAGGTTGTTGGCCAGCGTGATCTCCTGCTCCCGCTCGAACGTCTTGGTGCCCGCGTCGGCCTGGTCGTCCCCGGCCGAGTCGGCGACCCGCTCGCGCTGCAGCTCGGTGATCTCGCTGAGCGACTGATCGTACTCGGCCTGCAGCTCGGTGAGCCGCGCGACCAGAGCGTGCCGGATCTCCTCGGTCTCCGCCTCGCTGCGGCTGCGCTCCGCAGCGGACGAACCGGACCGGACTTCGGTTGCCTTGGCCATCGTCGCTCCCTCGGCCGCGCCCGGCGCGGCGATCCGCGGTCTGCGGGACTCCTCGTCCCTTGGTCTGTTCACCCCGTGAGTCCGGTGGGGTCCCCGGCCGTAGATCTTCCCCCACCTGCACAAACGGCGCGGCAGGAAACAGCCGCGCACGCGTTGAGGTTGGCAAGGATACGGAAGGTGAAGTGGCCCGACAACCCCACCATCCCCCTCGGTCCCGACAAACCGGCTGAAACGAGCCAGCGGGCCGTCGAGTTACCGACGATACACCCCACGTGACTCACCGATTACCAACAGTCATTGAAGTAGCGCCGTGAGTCGGTGTTCCCACTCGCCCACCGGTGCCGTGACCGTGAACACCTTGTCCCGGCTGGTGGCGCCGAGCCGCAGTTCGACCGCCGCCGGGCGCAGTCCCAGCGCCTCGGCGAGGGCCTTACGGACGGCCTCGGTGGCCCGGCCGTCCACCGCCGGGGCGCTGACCGCGACGATCACAGCGGGGCCGTGCGGTCCGTCGTAACGGCCACCGACCCGGTTGCGCCCTGCGCCGGGGCGTACCCGGACCGCGACCGATCCGGGTCTCATCGCGCGACCGGCTTTGATCGCCGGACCGGGGTCATCGCTGGGAGACGGCGGCGACCAGCCGGTCGACCGGCCTGCACAGGCCGCACGGGCTGAAGCCGAGCTCGACCGCCTCGTTCACCGGCAGCGGCTCGGTGAGCCTGCCGACAAGGTGCGGGCAGTCCGCCATGTGATATCGGGGGCGGCCGTCGACCACGAGCACCTCGGCGTCCAGGCGGGCCACCAGGACCGCGTCGGCCGGCCGCACCGACTGCGGCAGCGGCTCGTCGTCCGGGTCGTCGTCATCCGGCTCGTCGAACTCGTCGTCGGTCTCGTCCACGAGATCGGCCATCCCGGCCGCGTGGCGCTCGCCTTCCGGGCGGCGCTCGTCTTCCGGGCGGCGCTCGTCGCCCGGACGGCGCCAGGGCGGCGCGTCGGCGTCGCTCGCCCGTGCCGCGCCGATCGTCGAGGCGGCACGGTCGTAATCGGCCGCGGCCGGCTCGTCGGCGAACCCGGGTGTGGGGCCGAAATCAGACCTGGAGTCGGAATCCGCGTAGTCTGCGGCACTGGACGGAACGCCGCCGGATTCACCCGTGAGATGACCCGCCGCGTCCCGTTCGCCGGCCGCGCGGGCGATTTCCGGGGAGTCGTCGAAGGGTTCCGCGGCGCTCGCCTGCGGGGTGGCCGCGCCGGCCTGATCGGCGAAGCCTGATTCGGCTGCGAACACCGGCCCGGCCGAGGCAGAATTTTCGGGGTACGGATCCTCGTCACCGGCGTACCGCGCGGACTCGGAGTACTGCGCGGACTCGGAATATGGCGCGGCCTCGGAATATGGCGCGGGCTCGGCATACTGCGCGGCCTCGGAATACCCCGCCGACTCCGAGTACTGCGCGGAATCCGCGTAATCGGCGGACTCCGAGTACTGGGGGCCGGGATCCGGGTACTCGGCAGGGTCGGCGTACTCAGCGGGGCCGGGCTGGTTCCGGACCGGGGTCTCGGGCATCGGACCTGGGCGTTCCCAGTTGTCCTGCTCCGCGGCGCGGCGGGCGGCCGTCTGGCGCAACCCGAGAACAAGGGCAGCCGCGACGAGCAGGCTGACGACGATCGAGGCTATGAGCAGATTGCTCGAGCCGTTGATCAGCCCGAGCGCGAGAAACAACACCGCGACGGGGATGAGCAGGAGACTAGCAACGATCATGGCTCATCCTCGTCGCGGTTCGGTTCTCGATCGCGGTACCGGGAGGGTGTCCGGTCAGCGACCCGATTCGATGGAGTTGGTCCGGCCGCCGCCGTACGAGCCGGCGAGGCCGGCTGCGGCGAGACCGCCCGATCCACCAACGGCGCGGCCCGCGTCGGCCCTGGTCAGCTCGGCCTCAAGGCCTTGACCACGACCGTCCAGGTCACGCAGCTGGCTCTCCAGGTACGCCTTCAGGCGGGTGCGGTACTCCCGCTCGAACTGCTTCAGCTCCTCGATGTGCTTCTGCAGCGCGGTCCGCTTGGCGTCCAGGCCGCCCATGGCCTCCTGGTGCCGCTGACGCGCGTCCCGCTCGAGGGCGTCGGCCTTGGCCCGCGCCTCGCGGGTGACCTCCTCCGCCTTGGAACGGGCGTCGGAGAGGAGCTTGTCGGCCTCGCGGCGAGCGTCCGACACGTGGTCGTCGGCGGTCCGCTGGGCCATCATCAGGACGCGCAGCGCCTGCTGCTCGCCGTCGGCGGCGGTCTGGGCGGCACCCGGGCCGGGGCCCTGGGCGCGAACCTGCTCAAGCTCAGCCTGCATCTGCCGGGCGGCCTGCTCGGCTGCCGACTTGTCCCGCTGCACACGGTCGAGCTGGGCTTTCAGGTCGTTGAGCTCGGCTGCCATGCGGGGATCGGCACCCGGGGCCACTGGTGCGCCACCCCGGCCGCCGCGCTCCACCTGGGCGCGCAGCTCGTTGTTCTCCTCGATCAGACGGGCGAGCTCGCGCTCCACCTCGTCAAGGAAGGCGTCGACCTCCTCCTCGTCATACCCCCGCTTGCCGATCGGGGGCTTCTTGAAGGCGACGTTGTGCACGTCGGCCGGGGTCAGCGGCATCGAAACTCCTCGGGTCAGTCGCGGCCGCGGTTGGGGCTGCTGCTAGCTGTATGTGTTGATCAGTGGAACCAGCACGAAGTTCATGAGCACGAACAGGATAACCAGCAGCACGATGGAAGCCAGGTCCAAACTCACGTTACCAATGCGCAGCGGTGGGATCACACGCCTCAACGCCTTGAGAGGTGGATCCGTGACGCTCCACACCGATTCGAGTCCGGCGGACGCACCCCGGCTGGGCTGCCATCGGCGTCCGTACTGGAGTACCGCACCCAGCACGAATCTGGCCAGCAGCACCATGAAGAAGAGGTACAGCAAGATATAGAGAGTCTGGAACACGATCGACAGCACGTTCGGCGGATCCCTCGTTCGGGTCAACTCTGAGTGAAGAAGCCGCCCTCAGCGATCTTGGCCTTGTCCTCTGCGGTGACCTGGACATTCGCCGGTGAGAGCAGGAAAACCCGGTTGGTCACGCGCTCGATCGTACCGCGAAGACCAAAAGCCAGCCCGGCGGCGAAGTCAACGAGGCGACGAGCGTCGGATTCATCCATCTCGGTGAGATTGATGATGACCGGAACACCGTCGCGGAAGTGCTCGCCGATCGTGCGCGCCTCCCGGTACGTGGTGGGGTGCAGCGTGGTGATCTGGTAACGCTGCTCCTCCTCCACCGGACGCGGCTGGACCTGGGGCTGGACCTGCGGCTGCGGCTTCAGCGCGAGGTTCTCCCGGGTCGAGTAACTGAGCGCGTTGCCCTGGTCCGACGCCGGCTGCGGACGGGTGATGGAGCGCACGCTCGCCCGATCGAGGCGCTCGCTCTCTTCCCGCTCGAGGTCGGCACGGGCCGCGGACACCCGGTCGAGCCGGGTGCGCTCGGAACGCGCACGCGGAACGGCGCGCTCGTCTTCTTCGTCTTCCTCGGCGAATTCGTCGGCGTACCGGTCGCTGGAGTAACGCTCGCGATCCCGGTCGCGCTCACGACCCCGGTCGCGGTCACGGTCGCGGTCACGGTACGAGGTCTCGCGGTAGCCGCGGTCGTCGTATCCGCGGTCGTCGTCCTCCTCGACGAGGCCGAGCCAAACGCCTGCCTTACGCAATGCGCTCATGCCGCCCCTCCCTGCCGAGCGTCCATGCCCCCACCTCCGTGTCCGCTGTGCGGCCCGCGCCCCCTCGGCGTGCCGCGTCCCCCCTTGTGCGAGCCGAACACACGGGTCCGATTCGGACCCACGACCCGCTGCGACGCTGCGTCGTCGGACGCGTCGGCCGCCGTGCTGGTGGCGCGTCGCGTAAAACAACACCTGTGTAGTTTGCTGCCCGGCGCAAGGCTACCGCAGCGAGTTTCGCATCCCGAGTAAAGATGTACCGATCCGTACGTGTGTCGCCCCGTGCCGGACGGCCGCCTCGAGATCGCCGCTCATGCCCGCGGAGACCGTCGTGGCGCCCGGATACCGTTCACCCATCTGTCCAGCCAGTACGGCCAGACGCTCGAACGCACGGTCCGGATCCCAGCCCAGTGGCGCCACCGCCATCACGCCCGCGAGCCGGAGACCGTCCGATGAGGTCACCGTGTCGGATACCCGCCAAAGATCATCTTCAACCACGCCGCCACGTGATGGATCTCCGTCGAGACTGATTTGGATCAGAATGTCGAGCGGAACCTCGCGGGCCTGCGCCGCCCGGCCCAGCGCCTCGGCCAGGCGCTCCGAACCGACCGACTCGACCACATCGGCGTACCCGGCAACGGATTTGACCTTGTTGCGCTGCAGCTGGCCGACGAAGTGCCAGCGCAGGCGTACCCCCGCTGCCCGCGCCTCGGCTGCCTTGGCAGCCGCTTCCTGATCCTTGTTCTCCCCGACGTCGGTGACGCCGAGCCCGGCGAGCAACAGAACGTCGCTCGCCGGGTAGGTCTTGGTCACCGCGGTAAGGGTGACGCTGCCCGCCGGACGACCGGCCGCCTCACAGGCGCGCGCGATCCGGTCCAGCACTTGCTGAAGGTTGGCGGCGAGCTCGGCCCGCCGCCCTTCATCATCACGAGCCATCGACAGTGATCAGGAACCGTTCTTGAGGAAGTCCGGCACGTCCACATCGTCGAACAGCACCCGGCGCGGCGGAGGGGTCGTGTTCTGCACCGGAGCCACCGGCGCCGGCGTGCTGACCGGCGGCGAGCTGGGCTGCGGAACGACCTTGCGCACCGGCTCGGCCGGCTTGTACGAGGGCGTGCCCCCGTCGAAGCCCGCCGCGATCACCGTGACACGCACCTCGTCGCCGAGAGCGTCGTCGATGACCGCACCGAAGATGATGTTCGCGTCCGGGTGGGCCGCGTCGGTGACCAGCTGCGCCGCGTCGTTGATCTCGAACAGACCGAGGTCCGAGCCACCGGCGATGGAGAGCAGCACACCCCGCGCACCGTCCATGCTCTGCTCCAGCAGCGGGCTGGAGATCGCACGCTCGGCCGCCTCGACCGCGCGGTTGTCGCCGCGCGCGCTGCCGATGCCCATGAGCGCGCTTCCCGCGTTGCTCATGACGCTCTTCACGTCCGCGAAGTCCAGGTTGATCAGACCAGGCGTGGTGATCAGGTCGGTGATGCCCTGAACACCGGAGAGCAGAACCTGGTCGGCCTGACGGAACGCGTCCATCATGGAGATGCCGCGGTCGCCGAGCGCGAGCAGCCGGTCGTTGGGGATGACGATGAGCGTGTCGCACTGGTTGCGCAACTCGTCGATGCCGGCCTCGGCCTGGACCTGGCGCCGCTTGCCCTCGAACGAGAACGGGCGGGTGACCACGCCGATGGTGAGAGCGCCGAGCTTGCGCGCGATGTTCGCGACCACGGGCGCGCCGCCCGTGCCCGTTCCGCCGCCCTCGCCACAGGTGACGAAGACCATGTCGGCGCCCTTGAGCACCTCTTCGATCTCGTCCCGGTGGTCCTCGGCGGCGTTCTTGCCGACCTCGGGCTGTGCGCCGGCGCCGAGGCCCCGGGTCAGCTCGCGGCCGACGTCGAGCTTCACGTCGGCATCGCTCATCAGCAACGCCTGGGCGTCGGTGTTGATCGCGATGAACTCGACGCCTTTCAGCCCAACCTCGATCATGCGGTTCACGGCGTTGACGCCGCCGCCGCCGATACCGACGACCTTGATGACCGCAAGGTAGTTGTGTGGTGGTGTCATCGGTGTCCAGCCTTCCCTTCCAGGGTGGTCGAATGTCGACGGCCCCTGCGGCCCAAGAACCGCACTTCAACATTCGCTGCCGTACAAGGGAGGGCGAGGAAACCCTCACCCTCTACTAGAGGTCTAGAGTTATGTCAACTACTCAAACCTCTCGACGCAACGTAAGCAAACATCTCGCTGCGACCAAAGACCCCGGACGGCGTGTCGCGTCCGCTTACGTGGCGAGTATCCGACTCACCCGTAACCTTAGACGTATTATTCCGTTTCTGCGGGCTTGTCCGGTTAACCGGTTTCCTACCTGATCGTCACGACCGTCGGAGCGCTGACGTCGATCTCCTCGCCCTTCTGGCCGAGCAGTTCGGTCGCCACTTTGCTCTTCTCGATGCTTTTCGTGTCGTCACCCCAGATGACGACACGACCCTTCCGCAACTCCAACCGGATCTGCACCGGCGAGGGGACGGCCACCGCGACAAGTTGTTTGCGAAGTTCGTCACTCAGAGCGCCCAGCACGGTCAGCGCCGAAGCGGTGTTGGTGTCCAGCGGCCCCGGCGTCAACAGGCGGGCCAGCGGCAGCCCGGCCGGCTGCTCCGCCACGGCCCGGAACGGCACACCCTCGTCGTCGATCAGGATGAAGCCCTGTTTGGCCGGCACGGCGGCCACCGCCACCCGCTCGACCACCTCGATCACCACAGTCGACGGCCAGCTGCGGCTGATCAGCACCCGGTCCACCGCCGGCAGGCCGCGTACCCGGGCGCTTGCCGCACCAAGGTCGACCCTGGCCAGCGGGCGGTCCGGCTCGATCGCGGCGGCCGTGCGGATCTGTTCCGGGGTGAGCAACTCGGTGCCGACCACGTCGACCTCGCGCACACCCAGCACCGAGGTGCCGTAGACCAGCCAGACCAGGCCGCCGACGACCAGGAGCACACCGGCGGCGACCAGCCACGGCATCGCGGCCCGCAGCTTGCGCTGACGTGCCCGGGCCATGAAGCGGCGTGCCGAGGACGGCACGGCGTCGGTGTCCGCGCGTACCAGCCGCCAGTTGCGTGTGCCCCCGCCCGCCACTGTCTACCCCGCCAGGTCCGGCTGCTGGTCCGCCTCGGCGAGCGCGGCCAGCAGCTCGTCACCCATCAACGAGATCGGCGGCGCGCCCATCGTCACCACCACGTCGCCGGGACGGCTGCGGCGGACCACCTCGGCCGGCACGTCGTCCCAGTCCGGCACGAAGACCTTGCGGTCGTCCGCGAGGTCGATCGCCGCGGTCAGCGCCCGGCCGCCCTCGCCCGGCCCGCGGGTCTCCCCCGGGCCGAAGACCTCCATGCAGATCACCTCGTCGGCGACCGCGAGGCCCTCGGCCAGCTCGGCCTGAAGGTCGCGGGTGCGGTACACCCGGTACGGCTGGAAGACCACGAGCAGCCGGCCGTCCCCGGCCACCTCGCGCAGCGTCCGCAGAGCCGCCTTCACCGACGTCGGGTGGTACGCGTACTCGTCGTAGACCCGCACGCCCGCGGCGACGCCCTTGCGCTCGAACCGGCGGCGCACACCCGGGAACGACTCCAGGGCCTCGGTCACCTTGTCCAGCGGCAGGCCCAGCTTCAGGGCGGTCAGCACGGTGGCCGCGCTGTTCAGGCCCATGTGCTTGCCCGGCAGCGCCAGTTTCAGCTCGCCGAGCGGCTTGCCGTCCAGCTCGGCCTGGTACCGCACGCCGCTGGTCGACGAGACGATCTCGCTGATCCGCAGATCGGCGCCCTCGGCCTCGCCGTACGTGTAGACGGTCTTGCCGGCCGCTCGCAACTCGGTGATCAGCTCCTCGGTGCCCGGGCCGTCCGCACAGGTCACCACGAACCCGTCGGCGAGCGAGCCGAACTGGAGGAAACCGGCTTTCAGCGATTCGAGGTCGCCCCAGTTGTTGAGGTGGTCACCCTCGATGTTCGTGATGATCGCGACGTGCGGCCGGTAGATCAGGAACGACTTGTCGCTCTCGTCCGCCTCGACCACGAAATGCGGCCCGCTGCCGTGGTGGCCGGCCGCGCCGGCCGCGGAGATCTCGCCACCGATCACAAAGGACGGGTCGTGCCCAGCGTGCTGCAGGATCACCGTCATGATCGAGGTGGTGGTGGTCTTGCCGTGGGTGCCGGCGATCGCGATGCTCTGCCGGTTCGTCATGGCCGTCGCGAGGGCCTCGGAGCGGTGCAGCACCCGCAGACCGCGGCGGCGCGCCTCGGCCAGCTCGATGTGGTCCTGCGGGATCGCGGTCGAGTAGACGACCGTGTCCACACCGTCCAGGTTCGACGCCACGTGCGACATGTGCACGGTGCCGCCGAGAGCCCGCAGAGCCGCCAGGGCCGGCCACTCGCGCAGCTCACTGCCGGAGACCGGCACGCCGCGGGTCAGCAGCAGGCGGGCCAGGCCGGCCATGCCGACCCCGCCGATCCCGATCAGGTGCACGCTGCCCAGGTCCTCGGCGGTCAACTCACCGGCTGGCTTCAGCTCCGCCGTGTTCACAGGTTCACTCCTTCAGAGAAATGCACGACTCAGCCTCAGCTCACCGCTTCGAGGACGTAGCGCAGCAGCGCCTCGTCGCCGTCCCGGCGTCCGTACCGGGCCGCGGCCGCGCCCATTCCGGCGAGCCGCTGCCGGTCCCGGGCCAGCGGGATGATGTTGCGTTCGATCCAGTCCGGGGTCAGCTCGCTGTTGTCCACGAGCAGGCCGCCACCCGACTCCACCACCGGCAGCGCGTTGCGGCGCTGCTCCTGGTTGCTGAACGGGTACGGCACGTAGACGGCCGGCATGCCGAGCGCCGTCGTCTCGGCCACCGTGATCGCCCCGCCCCGGCAGAGCATCAGGTCCGCGGCGGCATAACCGAGTTCCATCTCGGAGAGGTACGGCACCACCACGTACGGGACGGGCAGGTCGTTCGGCACCTCGAACGGGTCGTTGCGGCCGCCCTGCACGTGCAGCACCTGGATGCCGGCGTGCGCGAGCCGCTTGGCGGCCGCGGCGACCGCGAGGTTGACGGTACGCGCGCCGGAGGAGCCGCCGGAGACGAAGAGCACCGGCAGGTCCGGGCGCAGCCCGAAGTGGTACAGAGCCTGCGGGCGCAGCGCCGGCCGGTCCATGTGCGTGATGCCGGTACGCAGCGGTACGCCGACCAGCCGGGCGTTACGCAGCGACTCGGCCTGCTCCAGCTGGTGCGGGAAGCCCACCGCGATCCGCTTGGTGAACTTCATGCCCATCCGGTTCGCCACGCCGGGCGGCACGTTCACCTCGTGGATCACGATCGGCAGCTCGCGCCGCCAGGCCGCCAGGTACGCCGGCACCGACACGTAACCGCCGAACCCGACGACCACTTCGGCCTGCACCTCGTCGATGACCTCGCCGGCCGCGTGCGCGGACTTGTACATCCGGTCCGGCGTGCGCAGCAGGTCCAGGTTCAGCGATCGGGGAAGCTGAAACGCGGGGATCGAGCGCAGGTCGTAACCGGCCGCCGGGATGAGCGTGTTCTCCATGCCCTTCGGGCTGCCCAGCGTGGTGATCCGGATGTGCGGGAAATGACGCCGCAGAGCATCGGCGAAGGCGAGCAGCGGATAGATGTGCCCTCCGGTGCCTCCGCCGGCAAGCACGACCGACCGCAGCGAGCTCATCTCACCGTCTCCTTCCGTCCCCCACACCGACAGGCTTTTTCTGGGCCGGCGGACGCGCCGAACCCGTGCGCCGCGGCGGGGGCAGCGGCGGCAGCGGGGCCCACACTAGTCGTACCCATCTCGGGGTCGGACGCGCGTTCAGCGCTCGCGCCGCGTCGGGTTCCGCCCGGGCGAACGACGCCAGCATGCCGATCGCCGCCAGAGTGACCACCAGGGCGGTTCCACCTGCGGAGATGAACGGTAGCGGAAGGCCGGTGATGGGCAGCAGCCCGACCACCCCGCCCATGTTGATCACGGCCTGGGCGACCAGCCAGGTGGTGATCGCGGACGCCGCGAGCCGCCGGAACGGGTCGCTGGACCGCCGCGCGATCCGGAACCCGGTGTACGCCAGCACGGACAGCAACGCCAGCACCACGGCACAGCCGACCACGCCCAGCTCCTCGGCGACGATCGCGAAGATGAAGTCGTTGTCGGCCTCCGGCACCCAGCCCCACTTGAGCGCGCCCTTGCCCAGACCGACGCCGAACCAGCCGCCCTCGAAGATCGCCGAGCGGCCCTGGATGATCTGGTAACAGGTGCCGTTCGGGTCGCACTTGTCCAGCGGCGTGAGGAAGCTGGTGAGCCGCTCCAGGCGATAGTTGGGCTGCCCCGTGGTGCCGGAACCGGCGCCCCGCGAGGCCGCGGCGATCAGCAGACCGACACCGGCGAGGCCGAGCACACCGAGCGCGGCGAAGAACCTCATTCGTACGCCCGCCGCCCAGAGCAGGCCGACGATCAGCGAGAGCAGCACCAGCATGGTGCCGAGGTCGTTGTAACCGACGAGCACGAACAGCAGGCCGATCACCGGGAAGAGCGGCATCGCCAGCTCACGCCAGTGCCCCAGTTTCGGCCCCTTGCGGGCGATCACGTCGGCACCCCAGAGCACCATGCCGACCTTCGCGAGTTCACCCGGCTGCAGGCTGACCGGCCCGAAGTACAGCCAGTTCAGCTCGGCCTTGATCGGGCCGATCGAGCCCTTGCCGATCTTCGCCGACGCCAGGGCGTGCAGCACCGCGAGGATCACCAGCAGAACGATGGCGACGCCCATGATGTATTTGCCGAGCGTCCGCAGGGTCTGCGCGGGCAGCCGCTGGCACACCCAGAACCCGACGAGCCCGAGCAGCGCGTAGACGGCCTGGCTGGAGATGTCCGCGAACGCGTTCCCGCTCGCGGCGTACGCCTTCACGCTGGTCGCCGAGAACACCATGGTGAGCCCGATCAGCAGCAGCAGGCCGGAACTCGCGATCAGCAGGTAATAGGACGAGAGGGGTCGAGCCAGCAGCCCGTGCACCGCGGGCATCAGCTGCCGGCTCAGCGACGGGCGGGCCTTTTGAGTACGGTCGTCCGCCATAACCCCATCATCGTCCGATGTCCACATCCCGGACGGTCACATCCCGGGCGTGTCGCGATGTTCCCCATCACCCCACCCCTTTTCGGTACGCCCCAACGCCCCGCCCCAGCCGGCCCTGCTGGCCACAGCACCCACCGTCACGGCGAGGCGAGCCGGTAACCGATGTATGGAGCACGGTGGGCCTCCAGGCACCACCCGTCTCCAAGATCGGCCAGTGATGCCGACAGGCACGACAGGCACGACAGGCACGACAGGCAGAACGACGAACGGGTCGCCGGTGAACCGCAAATCGCCACGCTCCGCCGGTCGGCACCACCGCAACCCGCCGCGTGTTGATTTCGGGTGCGATTCGAACCTGACGCCGACACCGGCAGCCGTTCCGTGCCCTGCGTGTGGACATTGGGTGCGGATTGAACCCTAAGTCAACACACTGCGGCCTCCGTCAACACACTGCGGCCTCCGTCAACACACTGCGCCCTCAGTCACTGCGCCCTCAGTCGACACACGGGCCCGGTTGTGCGGTCGTGGGCCTTGCTCTGGCGGGCGGGAAGCCGCTCGAGACCGGTGGTCTTGCCCATCAAGCCGGGCAGGGCCGCCTAACCTCATGCTGATTCCAAGCCCAGCCAATCAAGGGTCACTTCGCCGCAGGCAGACGGTGCCAGGACGCGGCTAACCAACTGCGGGGTGGGTCAGGCTGGTCGTCTCCGGCGGATATCAGCCTTGAGCGTTACACCCGTTGCGGGTGTGGCTACACCCGCAACGGGGGTGGAATCTGCGAGACCAGTTGAGGTCCGTCCGCACCCGAACTCGACACGCGCACCGCACACGAGCCGTCCGTGTCGACTTGAGGTGCGAATCGCACCCCAAGTCAACACGCTGACCTCCGGCCGGTGCTGGAGCGCGGCCGAGGGGCGGGGCGGCGGTTACGCGTACCCAAGAAGGGGTTTCAGCCCATGACCGCGAGGTGGTCGCTGTAGAAGAGGCCCAGGCCGATGGCGGCGCAGATGCCGGCGATGATCCAGAAGCGGACCACGATGTTGACCTCGCTCCAGCCGGCGAGTTCGAAGTGGTGCTGGAGCGGTGACATCCGGAACACACGTTTACCGGTGGTCTTGAACGAGATGATCTGGATGACCACCGACATCGTGATGATGACGAAGAGGCCGCCGATGATGACCGAGAGCAGCGTCGTGCGGGTGGCCACCGCCAGGCCGCCGATCAGGCCGCCGAGGGCGAGCGCGCCGGTGTCGCCCATGAAGATGCGGGCCGGATTGGTGTTCCACCAGAGGAAGCCGACGCACGCCGCAGCTGCCGCCGCGGAGATCATCGCGATCTCCAGAGGGTCGCGGACCTGATAACAGTGCGCTTCGGTCAGCGCGCTAGTGCCGCGGTAGTTGTCGTCACCGCACCAGTGCCGGTACTGCCAGAAGCCGATCAGTGAGTACGCGCCCAGCACCAGGATCGACGCACCGGTGGCGAGACCGTCCAGTCCGTCGGTGAGGTTCACGCCGTTCGACATCGCCATGATGACGAAGACGAAGACCATGACCGAGCCGACCTTGCCGACGTCGAGCCAGCTGACATCGCGGATGAACGAGATGTGCTCGCTCGCCACGGTCTGCCCGTTGGTGCTCGGGAAGTAGAGCGCCGCGATGCCGAAGCCGGTACCGATCAGCAGCTGGCCGAGGAGCTTGCCCTTGGCGCTGAGACCGTCCGAGTTCTTCTTGCGGACCTTCAGGAAGTCGTCGAGGAAGCCGACAGCGCCGCAGAAGACGAACAGGCCGAGCAGGACCAGCGCGGTCATGGTCGGCTTCTCCTGAGCGATCTGCCGGTCCGGCAGGGTCGTCAGCGCCAGGTGCCCTGCCACGTACGCGAAAACCGTGGCAAGGATGAACGCCACGCCGCCCATCGTGGGGGTGCCCCGCTTGCCGAGGTGGCTCTGCGGGCCGATGGTGCGGATCGGCTGTCCGGCCTTGAGCGCCGAGAAGACCTTGATCGCGATCGGGGTGCCGAACAGCGAGATGAGAAAGGCGACCGCGGCCGCGACGATGACTGCCCTCACGTGGGCTGAACCTCCCCGAGACGCAGCCAGTCGGCGACGTCCCATGTCCGGTACCGGGAACCCTTGACCAGCACGACATCGTCGGCGCGCAGGTCCTGTTGCAGAATCTCGATGGCGGCGGCCTGGTCGGCGGCGAAGTACGCGACACCGCTCCAGCCGCTCACGGTAGCCGCGCCGTCCAGAATCGGACGGGCGTTCCCGGCTACCGCGATCAGCCGGTCCACACCGAGTTCGGCGGCGAGCCGGCCGACGTCGTTGTGCCCGGAGATCTCGTACTCGCCGAGTTCGGCCATGAAACCGAGGACAGCGGTGGTGCGGCGCTGGGCGCCCATCGACGCGAGGGCGCGCAGCGCGGCCGACGTCGAGGAGGGGTTGGCGTTGTACGAGTCGTCGATGACCGTCACGCCGGCCGGATTCTGGAAGACGTCCATCCGGCGGCCGGAGACGATGCCCACCTCACCGAGGGCGGTGGTGAGATCGTCGAAGTCCATCCCGGCGGAGAGAGCCACGGCGGCGGCGGCCAGGGTGTTGGAGACTTGGTGCCGGCCAACAACGGCCAATCGGACTTCTCCCGATTTTCCGCCAAATTTCAGTGAATATGTGGCTCGTCCCGCATCGTCCACGGTCACATCGGCGGCGTGCACATCAGCCGCCGACTCCCCCGTGCGGACAACCCGCGCCGACGTCCGCGATGCCATCCCGGCGACCAGCGGATCATCAGCGTTCAGCACCGCCACCCCGTCGGCAGGCAACGACTCCACCAGCTCGCCCTTGGCCAGAGCGGTGCCCTCCACCGACCCGAACTCGCCGATGTGCGCCGCGCCCACATTGAGCACCACGCCGATCCGCGGGCGGGCGATATCGGTCAGATAGCGAATGTGCCCCACACCCCGGGCGCCCATCTCCAGCACCAGGAAGCGGGTCTCGTCGGTCGCCTGCAACACCGTGTACGGAAACCCGAGCTCGTTGTTGAGCGATCCGGCCGGAGCGACGGTCGGGCCGAGACGGGCCAGGAGCTGCCCGATGTAGTCCTTGGTCGTCGTCTTGCCCGACGACCCGGTGAGCCCGACGACGGTCAGCTTGTCCAGCCGGCCGACGACGACCCGGGCCAGCTTGGCAAGAGCCTCCAGCTGGTCGGTGACGACGACCGTCGGCACGCCGGTCTCCTTGGTGCCGAGCACACCGGCGGCACCGGCGGCGACAACACCGGCGGCGTACGAGTGACCGTCCACCTTCTCACCCTCGAAGGCGACGAAGAGGCCACCGGGGCCGACCTTGCGGGAGTCGTACTCCACTCCACCGGTGACGACGGCATCCGCCGAAGAGGCCGGCGACACCCGCCCACCGACGATCGTGGCGATCTCGCCCAGAGTCATGGCAATCATGAACGGCCTCCTAAAGCGGCAGCCAGCTCGATCCGGTCGTCGAACGGCAGTACCTCGCCGCCGACCTCCTGGCCCTGCTCGTTGCCCTTGCCCAGCACCGCGATCACGTCACCGGCGGACGCCAGCTTCACGGCTTCGTCGATCGCCGCCCGCCGCCCGCCGATCTCGATGACCTTGGCTGCGCCGGCAGACGACAGAGCGCCCTCACGCACGGCGGCCCGGATCAACCCAGGATCTTCGGTACGCGGATTGTCATCAGTGACGATCACCAGGTCCGCACCGTGCGCGGCGGCCTCACCCATCAGCGGCCGCTTGCCCTTGTCCCGGTCCCCACCGGCGCCGATCACGCAGATCAGCTGCCCGCCCCGCGCGCCGGCGAGTTCGCGCAGCGCCGCGAGGGCGGCCACGATCGCGTTCGGCTTGTGTGCGTAATCGACCACACCGAGGATCTCGCCGGGAGCGTCGACCTGTTCGAGCCGGCCGGGCACGCCCTTGCACGCCAGGATTCCCTCGCCGGCGACCACGGGGTCGATGCCGGCCCCGGACAGCAGCGCGAGGGCCAGCAGCGCGTTGGCGACGTTGTGAAGCCCGGGAAGGGCCACTCCGGTCTCGACGGTGACGCCGTCCGGGCCGTGGGCGGTGAAGAGCTGGCCGAAAGCAGCCGGCCGCACATCAGAGGCCCACCAGGTCGCCCCGGCATTTCCTGAAGCAGAGTAAGTGACCGATTTTTCGTTATTTAAGCGCATAACCGCGTCGTCGTCGTAGTTAAGAACTTCGACAGCCGCTCGGCCATCAAAAAGCCGGGCTTTGGCGGCGAAATACTCTTCGGACGTCGGGTGGAAATCCAGGTGATCCTGCCCGAAATTCGTATATCCGGCAGCCGCGAAAGCGATCCCGTCAGCCCGCCCCATGACAAGAGCGTGACTGGAAACCTCCATCACCACAGCGGTCACCCCGCGCTCGACCCCCGCAGCGAGGATCGCCTGCAGATCAGTCGCCTCCGGAGTGGTCCGAACACTCTTCACCACGAAGTCGTCGAGCCGCGTCTCCACCGTCCCGACCAGGCCGGTGACCAGCCCGCCCGCACGCAGCCCGGCTTCCACGAGATAGGACGTGGACGTCTTGCCCGCCGTTCCGGTCACGCCGATCATGGTGAGCCGCCGCGACGGCTCCCCGTAGATCGCCGCCGAAACCGCACCGAGCACCGCCCGGGGATCGTCGATGACGAGCGCGGGCAGGCCGGCTTCGAGCGCCGGCGCCAGCCCATCAGAATCGGTCAGGACAGCCACCGCCCCCGACGCGGCAGCGGACGCGACAAATGAGGCGCCATGCCGGTTCGCACCGGGAAGCGCGGCGTAAAGGTCGCCGGGGCGCACGGCCCCGCTACTGTGAGTGACCCCAGTGACATCGATGTCACCGCCCGCCGCATCCACGCTGATCAGCTCTGCGAGCTGGCTCAACGGGACCGGCGTGACGTTCACGGGTCGGGGAATGCCTGACACGGCGTCAGACCCTACCCGGTGCCGCACAGGTTCCCGTCAACGCCATGCGGCATGGGTTCATGGATGGATCTTGAAGGTCGGTGGCTTCGTACCGGACGGTGGCACACGGTAATGAAGCAGCGTGTAGGACATCATCTCGCTGAAGGCCGGCGCCGCCACCTCGCCACCGCTGCCGGTGGCGACGTCCATCGACACCGCGATGACGTACCGCGGGTTGTCGGCGGGCGCCATGCCGATGAACGAGCTGGCGTTGTGACTGGTGTACTGCCCGTCGATGAGCATCTTGCCGGTGCCGGTCTTGCCGGCGACCCGATAGCCGGTCACCGCGGCGGCGCCACCGGTGCCGCCCTTCGTGTCGACCACGGCCTCCATCAGGGTCCGCAATTGCGAGGCGACCTGCGGATCGAGCACCTTGTGCGTCTCCGGATCGGCGGCCGGGGTCACCTTGCCGTCCACACCGGAGATGGTCGACTTGATCAGCTGCGGCTGGATGTAGGTGCCGTCGTTGGCGATCGCGGCGTACGCCGCCGCCATCTGGATCAGCGTGGCCGAGACACTGTGGCCGATCGGCACCGAACCGGACGCCGAGCCGCTCCACTCCTCCGGCTTCAGCAGCAGGCCCTCGGCCTCACCCGGCATGCCCTCGCCGGTCGCCGAGCCGAGCCCGAACTTCTGCTGGTACTCGTAGATCTTGTCCTTGCCGAGCATGTCCCCGATCAGGATCGTGCCGACGTTGGAGGAGAGCGCGAGGAGACCGGGCATGGTCATCTCGGTGCCCTTGTCCATCGGGTGGGTGTCCTTGAAGGGCTCGCCACCCCGCTCCAGACCGGGTCCGATCTTGAGCGTGGAGTCCGGCGTGATCAGCCCCTCCTGCAGGGCCGCACCGAAGATGAACGCCTTGTGGCTGGAGCCCGGATCGGTGACGACGCTTGTCGGCACGTCGATCCGTTCCTGCGAGTCGTAATCCTCCGGCTTCGCCGCGTTGTAGGCCGGGTAGCTCGCCTGGGCGAGCACCTCGCCGGTCCGGGCGTCGAGCACCACGGCGCCGGCCACGGTCGCCTTCTTCTTCTCCGCCTCGGCGTCGAGGATCCGCTGTACTTCGTACTGCACGTCGCGGTCGATGGTGAGCTGCAGCGAGTTGCCCGGCTTCGCGGCGGTGAACTGCTCGTACCCGCCCGGGATCGGCGCGCCCAGGTTGCCCTTGCCGACCTCGAAGACCCGTTTGCCGTCGGTGCCGTGCAGCAGTTCGTCGTACCGTGCCTCGAGGCCTTCCAGACCGTGGTGGTCGTCGCCGGTGAAGCCGATCAGGTTCGCCGCGAGGTCCTTGCCGGGCACGTCACGCCGCTCATCGCTGTGCGTGTAGATGCCGGGCAACCCCATGCCCTCGATCTTGTCGGCGACCGCCACGTCCACACCGCGGGCCAGATAGCGGAACTTCAGCCAGCCACCCAGTGACTGTTTGCGCTGCATCAGCTCGATCAGCTTGGACTGCTGCACACGAAGCAGCGGTGCCAGCTTCGCGGCGACCTCCGGGATCTTCTTCTGAAGCTTCGCGTTCTCCGGGTCGACGTAGACGTACCGCGCCTCGACGCTGTGCGCGAGCACGGCGCCGGAGCTGTCCAGGATGCTGCCACGCGGCGCCGGAAGCTCGACCGTGCTCAGCCGCCGCTCCCGCAGTGCGAGCAGACTGGCGGCCTCGTCCGGGGACGTCGCGACCTGCAGCACCACGAGCCGCACGCCGATGGTGACGAAGAGGGAGAGCGCCAGCACCGTGCCGAGTCGCAGCCGGCGGGTGCCGCTCGCGAGCTTCGGCGGCTCGGCCGCCACCCTTTTCTCCGGCCGTCTCGGCCGCGCGGGCGGCCTTTTTTGGGTACGGGGGACAGCACGGTCCCGCGGAGTCCGGCGTCCACCGGCCCCGTCGTCCTGGGCAACGCGAGAACCGTCACCACGGCCACGAGTACGCGGCTCGGTGTCGCCGCCGGCCGGCTTGCGCTCGCGGGCCCGCGGCGCCGGCTCAGTGCGCCGGCCGGAGTCCTTGGTCCTGGCCGCCGCCGGGCCCTTGTCCTGTGCCGGGCCCTTGTCCTGCGCCGGGTCCTGATCCTGCGCCGGCTTTCGGCCGCGTGTCCGGGCCGGCGTCTCGCCGCCGTCCAGGACCTGCAGAGCCGGCCGGAACGGGTCGGTGTTCCGCCCGGAACGCGGTGCCCGGCCCCGCTCGGCCACGGTCCGTCCGCGCGGGGTGTAGGCACGGGCGTCACCGATGCTGGAGCGGCCACGGCGGCCCGGGTTCTCCTCGGGCTCCTCGGCGGGGAGGTCCCGCGACGAACCGCGCCGGGGCTGCGTACCCCGGCGCGGTGTCTCGTCGTCTGCTCGCGGCGACATGGTCGCCTACTGCCCGGCGCCCGAGGTAGCGGTACCGGCCTTGAGACCGCCCTGAGCGGTGACGCCCGGCTGGCCGCGACCCGGCGTCGGAATCCGGCTGATCTTGCCGTCCGGAAGCCGGATCATCGCCGGCGACTCCGCCATGACCAGGCCGAGCCGACGGGCAGCGGCGTGCAGGTTGCCCGGGTTGGACGCCTGGATGAGCTGCTGCTCCAGGCTCTGCTGCTGCTTGTCGAGGGCGGCCTGCTCCTTCTGGAGCGCGTTGAGCCGGAAGGACTGCTCCATCGTCTTGGTGTTGATCAGGAGGATGCCGAGCACACCGACGAGCACCAGAGCGATCACGGACGCGGCGAACGTCGCCCGTGGCGCCCGCATCGGCAGCGGCGGCGCCACCCACAGCCGCGGACGGCCGGTGGTGGACGGTTCGGCCGCTGTCACCGACAGTTCGGTCACCTCGAGTGCGAGCGCTGCGGTGCCGTCGGATTCCGGCTTGCTGCGACGCGTTGTGCGTACCGGCTCGGTCTCCCGGCCGCGGCTGGTCCGGTTCACCCCCCGGGTGCCCGTGTCACGGGACGCCGCACGGCCCCCCGACCGCGGCGCGTCGTATCGCTCGCTCATGCTCACCCCTCCCCCTCGTTCGCCCCCGGGCGTAACCGCCCTTGTTTCCCGCGCGTTGACAGTCGGGGCCGTTCGCGGCCGGTCCCCGATGCCTGGTCCTGCTCGTCCAACCGCTCCACCGCGCGCAGTTTCACCGAGGCTGCCCTCGGGTTCTCCGCCACCTCGGCCTCGCTGGGCAGCTCCGACCCCCGGGTCAGCAGCTTCAGCGTCGGACCGGTACCGGGAAGCTCGACCGGAAGGTCGATCGGCCCGGTGCTGCGCGACCTCGCGGCAAGGGCGCGCTTCACGATCCTGTCCTCCAACGATTGATAACTCATCACCACAAGCCGGCCCTTGGCCGCCAACGCATCCAAAGCAGCCGGAACCGCACCCTCAAGAGCGTCCAGTTCGGCGTTGACCTCAATGCGTAGTGCCTGGAAGGTCCTTTTTGCGGGATTTCCACCCGTTCGGCGTGCGGCGGCGGGGATCGCGTCCTTCACCAGTTCGGCCAGGCGCGCCGTCGAGGTGATCCGGACCTTCTGCCGTTCCCGCACGATCGCCGAGACCACCCGCGGCGCGAACTTCTCCTCGCCGTACTGCCGGAGGATGCGAACCAGCTCACCCGGCTCGTACCCGTTGACCACGTCCTCGGCGGTGACACCTCGCGACTGGTCCATCCGCATGTCCAGAGGGGCGTCCTGCGAGTACGCAAAACCGCGGTCCGCCTCGTCCAGCTGCAACGAGGAGACACCGAGATCAAACAGTCCGCTGTGGATCGCCGGAATGCCGAGCTCGCCGAGAACCCGCGGCAGCTCGTCGTAGACGGCGTGCACCAGGTGGGTGCGATCGCCGAAACGGATCAGGCGGTGACGTGCGTGAGCGAGCGCCTCGGTGTCCCGGTCGAGTCCGATGAGGATCACATCGGGGTACCGCTCCAGGACTGCTTCGGCGTGCCCGCCAAGACCCAGCGTGAAGTCGACGTGAACGGCGCCCGGCAAGGTGAGACCCGGGGCGAGCAGCTCAAGACAGCGCTCGAGCAGCACCGGCACATGTGTGCCTCGCGGCTCCCCCATATTGACCCCCATAGCCCTGCCCGAACACGTCGCACCCTGGTATTGCCTTCAACTTCGGCCGTTCTTGCCGGCCCGGCCGCCAGTCCGTACCGCCAGATCCCCATCCGCTCTGTCCCGTGCGGGCCTTTCCCTGACAGGAAGGCCGACCCCGGACACGCGCCTGGCGCCGGGGAAGAGGCGCCAGGAGCGGGAGCGGCTGGAGATCTCGCAGTACGGCGGCAGTGGCGTCCGGACCGCACAGCGGCCCACCGAGGTGCCACGCCTTACAGTCCGCCGGGCAGCACCCCCTCCTCGATGTCGGCGAAGTCTTCCTCGCTCGCCATGAGGTAGTCGTCCCAGGACTGCTTGTCCCAGATCTCGACGCGAGTGCTGGCACCGATCACCACGAGGTCGCGGCCGAGGCTCGCGTACTCCCTCAAGTGCGCCGGGATGGTGACCCGGCCCTGCTTGTCGGGAACCTCGTCGTGCGCGCTGGCGAAGAACACCCGGCTGTAAGCCCGGGCCGCCTTGTTCGTCACCGGCGCCTCACGCAGCTGACCGGCGATGCGCTGGAACTCCGGCATCGGGAACACGTACAGACAGCGTTCCTGTCCTTTGGTGATCACGACACCTCCCGCCAGCTCATCACGGAACTTCGCCGGGAGGATCAGCCGGCCTTTTTCGTCCAGGCGCGGGGTGTGTGTGCCGAGGAACATCGGCTCAACCCCCCTTGCCTTGGCGTCGCGTCCCTTCGCGGTGGAACGGTCTCGCCTGTCAACTCGGGCCGGCAGTCCCAGGTCGGTTCCTCGGCCCTGCCACTGCGCCCCACTCTACTCCACTTCCCTCCACCTGCAACCCGAATGAGGTCGCTCGCGAGCCCTTTTCGCGGACGTAGTTCCTGGTCAAAGGCGGTGGGCCGAAGTGGAGGGCGCAACCATGATCAACGGGGTCTGGTTTCCGACATCGAGCACAACAGGTCCGATATCTCCACGTTCACAGTGTGGGAGCGGCCCCTCAACCACCTGAGTGGAGGAAAAGGGAGGCCTCCGGTGGAGCACAGTGGAGGCCTTTCGGCAACGCGTACCGAAGGAGAAACGCCTGTGGGGCGTGACCCAGGAACGGGCCACACCCCACAGGCGTGATCTCAGCCACGGCACCACCATGCCGCCGCCGGTCTTTCCTTACTTACTGCGCTGCTGCGCCAATGACACGGTCGCGATCAGGCGACCAGGCGCCGCACGACGTAGTTCGAGTTCCAGATCTTGTGCTTGCCGACCCGGGCGCCGGTGTGCGGCGAGTCGTAGATGTAACCGTTACCGGCGTAGATGCCGGCGTGGTACCCGTACGAGCCGTTCCGGAAGATGATCAGGTCGCCGATCTGCTTGTTGCTCTTGGCGACCTTCTTGCCGTAGCTCTGCTGCGAGTTCGCCTTGTGCGGCAGCGACTTGCCCGCTGCCTTCTTGTAGACGTACTTCGTGAACCCCGAGCAGTCGAAACGCTTGGGGCCGGACGCGCCGTACTTGTAGAGAGCGCCCTTGTGCTTCTTGGCCTCGGCGAGGATCTTGGCGCCGCTGGCCCGGACCTTCACCGTGGTCTTGACGGTGGTCACCGTCTTGTAGCCCGAGCCGTTGAAGATCGTCCGTACCTTGTACGTGTTCTTCGGCGCGTACTTGAGGGTGACCGTTCCGTTCTGGTTCTTGACCTTCTCGGTGTCCCACGTACGCCACTTGCCACCGACATAGCCCTGCAGACGGACCGTGCCCTTGGCGATCTTGCCGGTACGCGGGTCGATGACCTTGGCGGTCACCTTGAGGGTGGAACCCCACTTCAGGTTCCGGGTGTTGGCCTTGGCAGACAGCCTGGGCGTGACCGTCGCCGCCGCGGCCGAAGCCGTGGTGGTGCTGGCGACCTTGATGACCGGTGTGGTGCTGGCGGCCGCGGCGGGTGACGCGGTGACCAGCTGCCCGGCGCAAAGGCAGAGACCCAGAGACAGTGCGACAGTGCCGGCAGCGCGCGAGGAGTTGCGGCGGCCATGGCGCGAACGAAGTTCGTGCACGGTTGAGAATTCCCTCCGGCACGCCTGCGAGGTTAGCTGTCGGGTTCGGGCGGGAAGGTGTGCCCGGTCGCCGAGGCGACTTCACCCCAAGGTCGTCCCGTGATCGCCGCGTGGAGCCGCGGCGCGGGACGGACCGTAAATGGGTCCCCCGTCCCTGCCCCCAGATGCCTGTTCGGTGTTCCGGTGTTCCTGCGGTCGCACCATCCAGCTCGGGGCAGGGCTCGGCGTTAGCCAGGCTGGTACGAGCCGGCGAGCGGATGCCGCCGGCTCACCCTTGGTACCTGACCGTCCGCGTGATCGTTAGCCCCGAAAATGTGACGCAGAGTGATTGGCACATTTGTTGATGTCCAGTTTGTTACCGGGAGGAGACAAATGCCATTACTCAAAGCGGTCACCTGATCACGATCAGTCGAGAGTTACGGGTGAAACAGAACACACAATTAGTCGTCACTCCCACCGGATCCTTGGTCAAAACGACGAGACCGGCACAAACACAAGTCGCACGCGATCTTGACCGGTCGGCAACTGGACGTAACCTTTCGGTCCGGTACCCTCGCTGGCGTGACGGACGGGAAGATGCCTCTTATCGCCAAGGTCGCGACCACCGCGTCGAAGACCGCTGCGGCGCTCTCCAGGGCCGCGGGACGCGGCGACGGTTCGGTGATCGGGGGCTGGATCGGCCTCAAGATCGATCCGGACCTCCTGGCTCACCTTTCTTCCGGCCGGGCTGTGGCGCTCGTCTCCGGTACCAACGGTAAAACCACCACCACTCGACTCACCGCGGCCGCCGTCGGCGTGCTCGGCCGGGTCGCCACCAACTCGTTCGGCGCGAACATGCCGACCGGCCACACCTCGGCGCTGGCGAAAGAGGGTCACACCCCGTTCGCCGTGCTCGAGGTCGACGAGCACTACCTGGCCCAGGTGATCGAGGCCACCCGGCCCAAGATCGTGGCGCTGCTCAACCTCTCCCGGGACCAGCTGGACCGGGCCAAAGAGGTGTCGATGATGGCGCAGCTGTGGAAAACCGCGCTCGCCAGCCAGCAGCACATCAAGGTGGTGGCGAACGCCGACGACCCGATGGTCGTCTGGGCGGCCAGCGGCAGCTCCCAGGTCACCTGGTTCAGCGCCGGCCAGCGCTGGCTCGACGACTCGTTCGTCTGCCCGGAGAGCGGCCACCCGATCGAGCGGGCCAACGGCGACTGGTGGTGCACCGGCTGCCCGCTGCGCCGCCCCCGGGCCAACTGGTCGGTCGAGGACGAGGGCGTGATCGACCCGCGCGGTGACTGGCACCTGGTCAAGCTCCAGCTCCCCGGCAAGGTCAACATCGGCAACGCGGCCACCGCGCTCGCCGTCGCCGCCGAGTTCGGCGTACGCCCGATAGAGGCGCTGCCCCGGCTGGCCCGGGTGACGTCCATCGCGGGCCGGTACGCCCAGGTCGACCGGGACGGCCGCAACATCCGGCTGCTGCTCGCCAAGAACCCGGCGAGCTGGCTGGAGGCGTTCGACATGGCCGAGCAGGCGCCGACGCTGCTGTCCATCAACGCCCGCGACCCGGACGGCTTCGACACCTCATGGCTGTACGACGTCGACTTCGCGCCCCTGCGCAACCGCCCGGTGCTGATCACCGGCGACCGCGCGTACGACCTGGCCGTCCGGCTCCAGGTGAACCAGGTGCCGTTCCGGCACGTACTCAGTTTCGACGAGGCGCTGCGGGCCGTTCCGCCAGGCCGCCTCGAAGTGATCGCCAATTACACGGCGTTCCAGGACATCCGAGCGGAGTTGGACCGTGTCAACTGAGTCTCTGCGGATCGTGTGGATCTACCCCGATCTGCTCTCGACCTACGGCGACCGGGGCAACCTGTCGATCCTGGCCCATCGCGCGGCCGCCCGGGGCATCCCGGTGGAGACCTACGAGGTCCGCTCCGACCAGCAGATGCCGACCTCCGCTGACATCTACCTGATCGGTGGCGGCGAGGACGGGCCGCAGGCGCTGGCGGCCCAGCGGCTGCTCACCGACGGCGGTCTGCACCGCGCGGTCAACCAGGGCGCCGCGGTTCTGGCCATCTGTGCCGGTTACCAGCTGTTCGGCCACTCGTTCTTCGCGAAGGGGGCCAAGTGCGCGGGATTGGGACTGCTGGACATCTCTTCGGACCGGGGCGTCACCCGGGCCGTCGGCGAACTGCGAGGCGACATCGACCCGCGACTCGGGCTGCCGCCTCTCACCGGATTCGAGAACCACGGTGGGCGTACCCACTTGGGAGCGCAAGCGGCTCCCCTGGCGCGAGTCACCGCGGGAGTGGGCAACGACGGCCAAACCGAGGGAGCATGGGCCGGGAAGATTCTCGGAACGTACTCACACGGACCGGCGCTCGCTCGCAACCCAGCTATAGCCGATCTGCTACTGCGCTGGTCAACAGGCGCGGATAGGCTTGCGCCCCTGGATGACACCTGGGCCGACCGGCTCCGGCAGGAACGGCTGGAAGCAGCAAGCGCGGTCTGATTTTTTGTTCGGGAACCGACGACAGTTGGGGCGGTACGCCTGCATGACCGACATCCTGATCGCCCCGCGGGGCGTAGTGACGAACTCCGCGGACCCTCAGGACGCTCCGATCAGCTGGAAGCGCCGTCTCATCCGTTTCGGAACACTCGGCGGCGTGGTGGGGGCCCTGGCGATCGCGGCAGCGACGCTCCCGCTGCGCGAGATCGGCGACAGCGTCGAGACCCTCGGCGCGGTCGCGCCGGCCGCCGTCGCGGTGGTCGGCGGCCTCCTGCTGTCGGTCCTGGTCCCCCGCACCATGATCACGCTGCTCTGCGGCCTCCTGCTCGGCGCCGCAACCGGCGCCCTGGCAGCCCTGGCCGCGGCGATCATCGCGGCGACGGCGACGTACTACGCCGGCCGCTGGGCCGGCCGCGGCGCCCTGAAAGCCCGCGCCGGCAGCAAGCTGGACCGTCTGGACGGCTGGCTGAACCGCCGCGGTCTTTCGGCCGTCCTGCTGGTCCGCTTCCTGCCCCTGGCCCCGTTCGGCCTGGTCGGTTACGCGTACGGCACGACCAGCGTCTGCCGCAAGCGCTACCTGCTCGGCACCACGATCGCGGCAATCCCGTCGACGGTGACCTACGCGGTGATCGGCGCGGCGGTGGCCGCCCCGGGCTCGATGAACGCGGCAACCCTGGCCCCGGCCGCCATCGGCTTCGCCATCTCGACCGCGATCGTCCTGCGCTGGCGCTACACCTCCCGCCGCGCCGCCGCAGCAGCCGCAGCAGCCGCCGTCGTCGTCGCGCCGGTGATGGCCTGAGGGGCCGCTTCTCCCACCAGCTTTATGCCGGGTGCCGTGTGGCAGCGCCGGCGGTGGTTTGACGTTCCGCTTTCCCATTCGCCGCATGCCGGGGGCTGCTGTCGTCGCGCTTAGCGGCCTCAGCGTTGTCGGGCGCCCACCGTGAGCCCTCAGCACGCCGAGCCGGGCGCCCACCGTGAGCCTCCAACACGCCCAGCCGGGCGCCCACCGTGAGCCCTCAACACGCCCAGCCCGGCGCCCACCGTGAGCCCCCAACACGCCCAGCCCGGCGCCCACCGTGAGCCCCCAACACGCCCAGCCCGGCGCCCACCGTGAGCCCCCAACACGCCCAGCCCGGCGCCCACCGTGAGCCCCCGGCAAGGCGGACCGTGCGATGGGAGCTGCACGGATCTTGAGCGATTTTGCACCTCAGAGGGACCGCAATCGCTCAAGATCGCCGCGGCGGGCCGGCCTTCGACCGCGACCGGCGACGCCCTCACGAGATCTTGAGTGATCCTGCACCCCATGATGTCGAAGATCGCTCAAGGTTCACGTGGCAGCGCAACCCCTGCACAAGCAAGCAGGACTGCCTCCCAGCGCGGCCGCTCTGCACAGCCCCGCTCCGCCCATCCCGCGCTCTGCCCCGCTCCGCCCGCCCCGCGCTCTGCCCCGCTCCGCCCGCCCCGCGCTCTGCCCCGCTCCGCCCGCCCCGCGCTCTGCCCCGCTCCGCCCGCCCCGCGCTCTGCCCCGCTCCGCCCGCCCCGCGCTCTGCCCCGCTCCGCCCGCCCCGCGCTCTGCCCCGCTCCGCCCGCCCCGCGCTCTGCCCCGCTCCGCCCGCCCCGCACTATGCTCCGCTCGGCTTGAATCTTGTGGAGTTCCCCGAAGACGTGTCCGCATAACTCCACAAGATCGAAGAGGTCCAGCCGATCTTGCGGAGTTACGCGCAAACGGTTCGCCGAAGTCCACAAGATCGGCGAAGCACCGCGCTCACCACGTCGGAACCGGGCACCACCGCGCTCACCACCTCGGAACCGGGCACCACCGCGCTCACCACCTCGGAACCGGGCACCACCGCGCTCACCACCTCGGAACTGTGAAGCACCGCGCTCACCACGTCGGAACCGGGCACCACCGCGCTCACCACCTCGGAACCAAGCACCGCGTTGGCCGAACCTCGGAGACCCGTAGGGGCATAGAACAACAGGGCATAGAACACCCACGAGTCTCCAAGATTCGACACTGTCCACCCGCTTGCCGTGGCAAAGCGTCACCACAGCGCTCTCAAACCACCCTGAACCGCCATGCCGCAGACGGCCGTCCCGCAAACTCGTGCACCTGTGGTCGATCAGCCGATCAAGCCGCACAAGCCGACCAAGCCGATCAAGCCGACCAAGCCGCACAAGATCTCCGAACGCGGCACCTCGCACCGAGAAAACACGACGCCACCCCGAACCCACTACCGCTCCACAAATGGCGAAGGTCGAGTCCGCCCCAAAGGGTCAAGAAACGCTCAAGTCCCCATCGAAAGGCCCGCCGCATAAATATGCGGCGGGCCAGTCAAAAGCCGGTGCGGTCTCAGATCACGACCGAGACCAGGCGGCCCTTCACCACGATGACCTTCTTGGGCTCGCGCCCGCCCAGAACCTCCGCCACGGCCTCCAGCGCCGCCGCCCGCACCTCGGCCTCATCCGTCTCCGGCGAGACCTCGACACGGCCGCGGACCTTGCCGTTGACCTGCACCGGGTACGTGATCGAGTCGGCCACCAGCTGCGCCGGGTCGGCGACCGGGAAGTCCGCGTACGCCAGTGTGCCTGAATTGCCCAGCTTGCCCCACAGCTCCTCGGCCATGTGCGGCGCGAACGGCGCCAGCATCAGGACCAGCGGTTCGATCGCCTCGCGGGAGACGGTCGGCAGCGGGGTCAGCGTGTTGGTCAGCTCGATCAGCTTGGCGATCGCAGTGTTGAACCGCAGCTCGGCCATGTCCTCGCGTACCCCGGCAATGACCTTGTGCAGGACCTTGCGGGACTTGACGTCCAGCGGCGCGTCGGAGACGCGCGAAGCGCCGGTCTCCTCGTCGACGACCAGGCGCCAGGTGCGCTGCAGGAAGCGCTGCGAACCGACGACCGCGCGGGTCTCCCAGGGGCGGGAGACGTCCAGCGGGCCCATCGCCATCTCGTAGACCCGGAACGTGTCGGCGCCGTACTGGTCGCACATTTCGTCGGGGGTGACCACGTTCTTCAGCGATTTGCCCATTTTGCCGTATTCGCGGTTAACCACGAAGTCGCCGTAGTGGTACTGACCGTCGCGCTCCACGACCTCATCGGCGGGCACGATGACACCGCGGGCGTCGCGGAACGCGTACGCCTGGATGTAACCCTGGTTGAACAGCTTGCGGAACGGCTCGAAGGACGAGACGTGGCCCAGGTCGAACAGCACCTTGTGCCAGAAGCGGGCGTACAGCAGGTGCAGCACGGCGTGCTCGACACCGCCGACGTACAGATCCACGCCACCGCTGTCGCCGGCCGAGCGCGGGCCCATCCAGTACGCCTCGTTCGCCGGATCGACCAGCTTCTCGTCGTTGTGCGGGTCCAGGTAGCGCAGCTCGTACCAGCAGGAGCCGGCCCACTGCGGCATCGTGTTGGTCTCGCGGGTGTACATCTTCGGCCCGTCGCCCAGGTCCAGCTCGACCTGCACCCAGTCCTTCTTGCGGGACAGCGGCGTCTCCGGCTCGGTGTCCGCATCCTCCGGGTCGAAGGTGCGCGGCGAGAAGTCGTCCACGTCGGGCAGCTCTACCGGCAGCATCGAGTCGGGCAGCGCGATCGGCAGGCCGGTCTCGTCGTACACGATCGGGAACGGCTCGCCCCAGTACCGCTGCCGGCTGAACAGCCAGTCCCGCAGCCGATAGGTGGTCGCGCCGGAACCCTTGCCGTTCTCCTCCAGCCAGGCGATCATCGCGGCCTTCGCCTCGGCAACCTCCTTGCCGTCCAGCCACTCACTGTTGATCGCCGGTCCATCTCCGGTGAAAGCACCTTCAAAACCTTCAGGCGCTTCGACCGTACGAATGATCGGCAGTTGGAAGACCTCCGCGAAGGCCCAGTCGCGTTCGTCCTGGCCGGGGACCGCCATGATCGCGCCGGTGCCGTAACCGGCCAGCACGTAGTCGGCGATGAAGACCGGGATGCGTGCCCCGTTGACCGGATTCTCCGCGTACGCGCCGGTGAAGACGCCGGTCTTGACCTTGCCGTCGGCGGTCCGCTCCTCCTCGGTCTTGGCGGCGGCCTGAGCCCGGTACGCGGTGATCGCCTCGGCGGGGCTCTCGTAACCGCCGGTCCAGACGTCCTTCGTGCCGTTCGGCCAGGCGCCCGGTGCGATCCTGTCGACCAGCTCGTGCTCGGGCGCCAGAACCATGTAAGTGGCGCCGAACAGCGTGTCCGGGCGGGTGGTGAAGACGGTGATCTTGTCGGTTCCCACCGGGAAGTCGACGTGCGCGCCCCGGCTGCGGCCGATCCAGTTGCGCTGCATCAGCTTGACCGGTTCCGGCCAGTCCAGCGTGTCCAGGTCGTCGACCAGCCGGTCACCGTACGTGGTGATCCGCATCATCCACTGCTTCAGGCTGCGCTTGAAGACCGGGAAGTTGCCGCGCTCGCTGCGGCCGTCCGGCGTGACCTCCTCGTTGGCCAGCACGGTGCCCAGACCGGGGCACCAGTTGACCGGGGCCTCGCTCATGTACGCCAGCCGGTGACCGTCGATCAGCGTCCGGCGATCAGTGGGCGACATGTCCGCCCAATCGGGGTTCGTCCTTTCCTGCAGCTCGATCAGCTCGCTGATCGGCCGCGCCTTCTGGACTGAAGGGTCGAACCAGGAGTTGAAGACCTGCAGGAAGATCCACTGGGTCCAGCGGTAGTACTCCGGGTCGGTCGTCGAGAACGAGCGCCGCTCGTCGTACGCCAGACCCAGGCGGCGCAGCTGGTGCTTGTACCGCTCGACGTTGGCGGCCGTGGTGACCGCCGGGTGGGTGCCGGTCTGCACCGCGTACTGCTCGGCGGGCAGGCCGAACGCGTCGAAGCCCATCGGGTGCAGCACGTTGAAGCCGGCCATCCGCTGGAAGCGGGTGTAGCAGTCGGTCCCGATGTACCCCAGCGGGTGCCCGACGTGCAGGCCGGCGCCGGACGGGTACGGGAACATGTCCTGCACGTGCAGCTTGGGTGCTCCGGCACGCGGGTGGGCCGGGTCGGCCAGCTCGCCGACCGGGTTGGGTGCCTGGAACGTCCCGTTCTCGGCCCAGTAGGCCTGCCAGCGCAGCTCGATCTCGCCGGCCAGCGCGGCGGTGTAACGGAACGGCGGGGTCTCGGTCTCGCTCATCTTCACCATCTCGTCTTTCAGCAGCTCTTCTTGTCGAACAGGGAGCTGAAGGGCATAAAAAAGCCCCTCACGCAGGAGGGGGCGCCGTGCCTGGTCCGTCTTAACGGATCAGCACGGCCGGCTAAGGAGCAGAACGGACCGAGCCATGCGTTGGATGATACCCGCCGCCCGTCACGCACGGCGACCGGTATCCCGACGGGCGAAATAGCCGGAGCTGTCCACAGGCGACCGTTTCTTTATCTCGAATCGGTCTCGATCAGGCCTTTCGGCGATGTGCACGTGCGGGGCTAACCTGTGGGGACGGGCGGCGAGCGCCGGAGGCCCACGGCCGCTGGGTGCCCGCAACCTTCGATGCCCCTTGACGGTGGGTGATATTCACCCAGGGGGTAATAACGACTTGGAGGAGGCCCGTGACAACGCCGACCTGGGGCGAGCCGGCAGGCCCGCTGACGAACGCCGAGTTCGCCACCGCGACGCAGGCCATCATGGCCAACATCGAGCAGGTCATCGAGGGCAAGAGCGCCACGGTGCGGCTGGCGCTCGCGGTGCTGCTCGCCGAGGGGCACCTGCTGATCGAGGACGTGCCTGGCGTCGGCAAGACCAAGCTCGCCAAGGCGCTCGCCCGGTCCATCGACTGCTCGGTGCGCCGCATTCAGTTCACGCCTGACCTGCTGCCCAGTGATGTCACCGGAGTCAGCGTCTACAACCAGGAGACGCGCGACTTCGAGTTCAAGCCGGGCGCGGTCTTCGCGAACCTGGTGGTCGGCGACGAGATCAACCGGGCCTCGCCGAAAACCCAGTCCGCGCTGCTGGAATGCATGGAGGAGCGGCAGGTAACCGTCGACGGCACCACATACGAACTGCAGGCGCCGTTCATGGTGATCGCGACGCAGAACCCGATCGAGATGGAGGGCACCTACCCTCTTCCCGAGGCGCAGCGTGACCGGTTCACCGCCCGCATCGCGATGGGCTACCCGGACCCGCGCGCCGAGCTCGCCATGCTCAGCGGCCACGGCGACCACGACCCGCTGACCGACCTGCGCGCCGTCACCGACGCCGCGATGGTCCGCCGGCTGATCGCCACGGCTCGCGACGTGCACGCCGCCGAGGCCGTCCAGCAGTACGCGATCGCCCTGGTCACCGCGACCCGGGAGGCTCCGGAGATCCGTCTCGGCGCGTCGCCCCGATCGACCCTCCAGTTGCTGCGTACCGCCAAGGCGGTGGCCGCGCTCGAAGGCCGCGACTACGTGCTACCGGACGACCTCCAGGCGCTCGCGGTTCCGGTGCTCGCCCACCGGATCATCCCGACCGCCGACGCCCAGCTGAACCGGCGTACCACCGACACGATCGTGTCGGAGATCGTGCACCGGCTGCCGCTCCCGCACGACCGGGCCCGCAACCCGTACGACACCCGTGACGGGCGTACGCCGACGTCGTACGAGTCCCGGGGGCGGTGAGGATGCGGGAGGCGCTGCGGGGACTCACCACACGCGGCCGCTCGTTCCTGGCCGCGGGCATGGCCGCCGCGGTCTCGGCGCTCATCCTCGGCGAGCGTGACCTGCTGCGGGTAGCGGTCCTGCTCGCCGCGCTGCCGCTGCTGGCCGCGTGGTACGTCAGCCGCAGCCGGTACAAGCTGGCCTGCACCCGCTCGCTGGACCCGGGCCGGGCGCCGGTCGGCTCCAGCGCGCGGGTGATCCTGCGCCTGCAGAACATGTCCCGGCTGCCCACCGGCACGATGCTGCTGGAGGACCGGTTGCCGTACGCGCTGGGCAGCCGGCCCCGGGTGGTTCTCGAACGGCTCGGTGCGCAGCAGGCCAGCTCGGTGGCGTACACGGTCCGTGCCGATGTGCGCGGCCGGTACCCGATCGGCCCGCTGATGATCCGCCTCACCGACCCGTTCGGCCTCTGCGAGCTGACCCGGTCATTCCCCTCGGTCGACAAGCTCATCGTGATCCCGCAGGTCACCGCCCTCCCCCGGGTGCGGCTCGCGGGTGAGTACGCGGGAACCGGCGAGAGCCGCGCCCGCTCGGTCGCTGTGCACGGCGAGGACGACGCGGCCACCCGGGAATACCGTCGTGGCGACGATCTCCGACGGGTCCACTGGCGGTCGACCGCGCGTACCGGGGAGCTGATGGTCCGCCGCGAGGAGCAGCCCTGGGAGAGCCGAGCCACCGTGGTCCTCGACACCCGGCTCTACGCACACCGCGGCGAAGGACCGACCGCCAGCTTCGAGTGGGCGGTCTCGGCGGCCGCCAGCATCGCCATGCACCTGCGCCATGAGGGCTACAAGCTCCGCCTGGTGACGGGTTCCGGCACCGACCTGGACGCCTCCGAGGGCGGTGGGGAAGGACTGATCCTGGACACCCTGGCCGACGTCAAGCTCAGCCAGGCCGGCGACGTGGCGTCCCTCGTCGAGAACGTCCGGCGCCGCTCCGACGGCGGGCTGGTGATCGGCCTGTTCGGCGCGCTCACGGTCGCCGAGGCGGAACTGCTCGCCGGCCTGCGTGGCAACGGCGCGACCTGCATCGGGTTCGCCATCGACAGCTCCACCTGGGTGCCGATGACCAACGGGGACCGGTCGGAGTCCGATCGGGAACACGCTGCCGCCTCGGTCGCCCTGGTCCGCAGCGGCTGGAAATCGGTGCCGGTGACGCACGGTGACACCCTGCCGGCGCTCTGGCCCTCGGTGGCCCGGGGTTCGCAGGGCTTCGCGTACCGGGCCGCGATGGCCGAGACCGTGAGCGGGGTGGTCCGATGACCGGCCGTCGTCGTCTCGGGCTGATCGCGGCGGCCGCGACCCTGCTCGCGGCCGCACCGCTGTCGTCCATCTTCGATTCCTGGACGTGGCTGTTCCAGAGCATCCTCACGGTGGTCCTGATCGCCGGGGCCGCGGTCGCTGCCCGGACCCTGCGGTTCCCCACCTGGGCGCAGACCGTCGCCATGATCTTCGCGCTGGCGCTCGCGCTGACCTGGATCTTCCCGAGCGGCAAAGAGCTCCTGATCCCCCAGCCGGCCACGCTCACCCACTTCGCGGATCTGATCCGGCAGGCCGGCGAGGACACCCGTTCGTACGGCGTACCCGTCCCCGACCGGGACGGCCTGCTGTTCGTGGCGGTCCTCGGCATCGGCGCTGTCGCGATCGTGGTCGATCTGCTGACCGCGGTCTTCCGCCGCCCGGCCCTAGCCGGGCTGCCGATGCTCGCGATCTACTCCATCCCGGTCGCGGTCTACCTGGACAGCGTCCCGGTCTTCCCGTTCATCATCGGCGCGACCGGCTACATGTGGCTGCTCGTCGCCGACAACGTGGATCGGGTCCGCCGATTCGGCCGCCGCTTCACCGGCGACGGCCGCGACGTGGACGTCTGGGAGCCGTCTCCGCTCGCCTCCGCGGGACGCCGTCTCGGCATGGTGGGCGTGCTGGTCGCGGTGCTTCTGCCACTGGCCGTGCCGACCGTCTCCGGCGGCCTGCTCACCCGCCTCACCCAGAGCGGCAGCGGCATCGGCCTCGGGCCGGGTGGCACCGGCAACGGGCAGATCAACCTCTTCGCCGCGCTCAGCGGCCAGCTCACCCAAAACGCCACAATCAACATCATTAAGGTACGCACAAACGAACGCGAGCCGTTCTACCTGCGGTTCGGCGTGGCCGACGTGCTGAACGCGGATGGTGTCGGCAACACGGCGCCCCGCGGCAACCCGATGTCCGAGGGCCTGCCGGACCCCTCGACGCAGGCCTCCAGCGACCGGGCGAACTACACTGAGTACCAGGCCGTGATCGAGGTCGCCGACGGCCTGCGGCAGAAAATGCTGCCGGTCTACAGCTACCCGACCGGCGTCGAAGGACTCAAAGGCAACTGGTCGTACGACGGCGGGCAGCAGGTTCTCTATTCCGGCCGGGCCACGACCGGCGACCAGAAGTACACGGTCACCTATCTGCGTCCGCGGTACACCGCCGCGCAGTTACGCACCGCCGAGCCGCTCGACGAGAGCGACGCGCTGTACCGGCAGTACACCGCCGCCCCCGCCGACGAGGCCGTGCAGACCAAGGTCGACGAGCTGATCGAGGACCAGGACACCGACTACGACAAGGTGCGGGCCATCTACGACTCGTTCTCGTCGGAGAACGGGTTCAAGTACAACCTCTCCACCCAGAACACCGGCACCGCCTCGGACATCGCGGCCTTCCTGGAGAACAAGTCCGGGTTCTGCCAGCAGTACGCGGCCGCGATGACGTGGATGGTGCGTGCCGCCGGCATTCCGGCGCGGGTGGCGTTCGGGTTCACCCGGGGCACGGCGCTGGACGACAACACGTACCAGATCACCAACCGGAACGCGCACGCCTGGACCGAGGTCTACCTGGACGGTTTCGGCTGGGTCCCGTTCGACGCGACCCCGGCCGGCAACGTGCAGGGCTCGACCCGGTCGGCCTGGGCGCCGGACGTCGAAAGCCCCGCCCCCGAGGTATCCAGCTCGGCCGGCACCACGGCTCCGGGCGCCGAGTCCTCGGCCGCACCGGGCGGCGTCGAGCGTCCCGAGCAGGCGAACGACGGCGGCGGCACCGCACTCGACGAGGGTGTCGTACCGGACGACGGTTCCTGGACACCCCTGCTCGTCGTCGCCGGCATCGCGCTGTTCCTGGCGATCCTGCTGATCCCGGCGTTCCGCCGGGCCCTGCTCCGCCGGCGGCGCCACGCCGTGACGACGGGCGGCCCGGCACCAGCGGTGTCCAGCACGTCCGGGGTGGCCGGCGACATCACGGTCACCACCGAGTCGGTCCGCGCCCGCGAAGACGCACACGCCGCCTGGGACGAACTGATCGACACGATGGTCGACTTCCGCGTACCGGTGGACCCCACCGAGACGCCGAGGGTGACCACCCAGCGGCTGATCCGGGACAATCTGCTCACCGACAACCCGGCCGAGGCAGCGGCACTGCTGGGCCGGGCCGAGGAACGCGCCCGGTACGCCCGCCAGCCCATGCAGGGCGCGGAGCTGACGGCCGCCCTGCGCCAGGTACGCACCGGCCTGGCCGGAACAGCGACGTTCCGGACGAAGGCCCGAGCCATGCTGATCCCGCCGTCGGTCCTGCTGAGCTGGCGCCTGACCATCGCCGACCAGTCAGGCCGAGCAGCCGAGGCGATGAGCCGGCTACGGGAGTCAGCCTCCCGCTTCAGCCCCCGCCGCCTCCTGTCCCGAGCCCGCTGACCAACCGGAAGGGCCCCGCCTCCGCCTGGATCTTGTGGAATTCCCCCCAGACGTGACCGCGTAACTCCGCAAGATCGAACAGACCTGGCCGATCTTGCGGAGTGACGCGCAAACGGCTCGCCGAACTCCACAAGATCTGCAAAAGCTCCGCGTTCGCCACGTCGGAACGGTGAAGCACCGCGTTTGCCCCCTGCATGGCTGAGCTCCCCGCCTACGTCACACCGAAACCGTGAAGCACCGCGTTGCCACATCGAAACCATGAAGCTCCGCGTTCGCGCGTCACGCAGGGTGAACGCCACGCCGCCGTCGCTGGCCGAACCCTGGAAACCGGTGGGGCATAGAGCACCTACGAGTCTCCAAGATCCAGCACAGTCCACCGGCGGTGGTGGCAGAGCGTCACCACAACGCTCCCAAACCACCCGAAACCGACATGCTACGGATACCCGTCGCGCGAACTCGTGCACTTGTGGTCGATCAGCCGGCCAAACCGCACAAGATCTCCGAGCGGCACCTCACGCCGAGAAACCGTCGCGCCGCCCCGAACCTGCTACCGGGTTCACAAATCCCGAGCAACCTCAACTCGCCAACATCGCCAAGGCCGGCGGACGAGACGCGGCGCACGGCGGGCCAGACGCGCCGCAACCGCGATCTTGGCAAGCTCCGCCCACATCTCGACCCCAATCTGCCAAGGTCGCGGAAGGTCGGCGCGCGAACGGGCAGCCGCGGACGCGGGCAGGCAAGCGCGGGCACGGACAGGCGCGGGCACGGACAGGCGCGGGCACGGACAGGCGCGGGCACGGACAGGCGCGGACAAGGCAGGCACGCGCAAACGGGCACGCGTGCGCACGCGCTCTAGCTCACCCCATGGAGATATGACGAAGGCGGCCGCAGTGGCCGCCGTTCGTCGGGCGCCGGTTGTCCAGCTGGCTCGGCTGGGTCAGCGATGACCCTCCGGGCGCTGGCGCCACCGGTCTTCGAGCCGGTCGATGAGGCCGCCCTTGCGTCCGCCGCCCTGCCTCGTGCGCCGGGTTGCTGTGCCGCCGACCGACTTGAGGTCGGGTGCCTGGCCGCGCCGGCGCGACTGCATCGCGAAGGCGGCTGAGCCGAGCATGACGACGAATCCGGCCACGCCGAGAGGCGTGTTCTGGCTCACGGTCCCGAAAACGACGAGGGCGAGACCAAGGACGATCACGAACGCGGCAACGAGGAGCCGGCGCCGTGCGTGGAAACGCGGGTCGCTGGCCCGCACAGCCGAGGCGAACTTGGGGTCCTCGGCAAGCGACCGCTCGATCTGATCGAACAGCCGCTGCTCGTGCTCCGAGAGCGGCACGGCATTCCTCCCCGGGCGCTTTGCCGGCCCCGGTTCGCGGGGACGGCGGTGGTGCAGGTGTGGTGATGCGGGGCAGCCGTCGGCTGCCTTATCACGCAAGTCTACGAGCGGGGTGGCGGGTCGGAAAGCCGGACGACCGCCGAGTGCGGGTGATTTTCCGTGCCCTCAAGATTGGTTCGTCCCAAAAGACCGACTGCACGCCCCGAAGTGGCAATGATCACGGCCAGTGGTTAGCGGACGACCAACAGTGGGATCGTCATCTCTGCCGCTGTGGCCGAGCCGTGATATGCCACCAATCGTCCAGCGGCGGCCGGTTCCCACTCGGAGGCGAGCGCGACGGCCCGCCGCTGGCAGAGCACCACGACGTCGCCGATTCGCCCGGTGTGCGACGGCGGCACCTCGCCGAACCAGCCCTCGCCGATCGCCTGGTCGCGGGTCATCACCTGGGCATCCGCGCCGAAAACCCCGCGCCAATTGGCGATCACGTCGGCTTGGGCGCCCTCGGCCGCGTACAGATAACGCACCCGCGGCTCGCCGGCGACCGCGACCACTCCCTCGCGCAGGACCGAAATGTCCGCCATGTCGTATCGACCGGCAAGCGGGACATTGAGCTGGCCGTGATCGGCGACCACGAGCAGAGCCGCGTTCGGCGGGAGGCCGTGCACGATCTGATCGAGGATCTTGTCGACGCCCCGGGCGGCGGCCTGCCAGGTCGGCGAGTCGATGCCGTCCTCGTGGCCGAAATGGTCCAGATCCGGATGATATCCGTAGACCAGACCCGGCGAGCGCCGCAGCGCCGCGAGCATCCCCTCGGCCACGGCGTTCCCGTCGTCGGCGCCGACGTAACGGCCGCCCCGGTTGGCCGCGAGGCTCAGACCGCTGCCCTCGAACGCCGATTTGCTGACCACGGTGACGTCGACGCCGGCTGCAGCGGCGGTCTCCAGCCGGGTCGGCACCGGCTGCCACTCGCGAGGATCCGGGTCGTCGCCCCAGGCGATGTGGGTGAGCACCCGGCCGTCCGGCCGGCGCACCGTGAAACCGAGAACGCCGTGCGCGCCCGGCGGCACACCCGTGCCGAGCGTGACCAGACTGACCGGGGTGGTCGACGGAAAGCCGGCCGTCAGCGTGCCGGCGTGGCCACGACCCCCTGCCGCGAGATCCGCGAGCACCGGCGCGTGCTTCGAGGCCAACGGCAATTGGTACGCCCCAAGCCCGTCCACCAGCAGCACACCGACCCGATCGATCCCGTCGAGACGGGCGGTCAGTCCGAGAACGTCGACAGCGCCGGGCACCCCGAGCACGGCCGACACACTGGGCAGCAGGTCGGCGAGACTGCCCGTGCCGTACGCCGGCCGCACGATCCGCAGCGCGTCGGCGGGGAGACCGTCCGCCGGGAAACTCATGATCGGCGGGCGAACAGGTGCAGCTGAGACGCGATGTCCCGGAACGGCGGCTGGGAACTCAGCTCCAGCTCCAGATCGAGCACCGCCTGCGGGTCGTCCTCGATCACCGTGGCGGGCAGGAGGTCGGCGACCACGCGTACCCCATGGGTCTGCTCGACCTGGAGCCCCGCGGCCGTGAGAAGAGCAGTGGCGCTCGCCGCGTCGAACCTGCGGAGCAGGGTGTCGCGCGGGCCGGCACGGCCCGCCGGATCGGTGACCAGCGCGGCGGCCGCACGCAGGTGGCCGTTGATCGCACGGCCGAGAATGGCCGCCGCACGGCTCGCCACCAGCAGGCTGAGCGCGCCGCCGGGCCGGAGCGCGGTGGCGATCGCCGAGGCCACCTGGGCCGGGTCGTCGACGACCTCGAGCACCGCGTGGCAGAGGATGAGGTCGGCGCTGCCCGGCTCGACGAGGGAGGCGAGCGCGTCGCCGTCACCCTGCACGGCGTGGATCCGGTCGGCGACGCCCGCGTCACTTGCTCGCCGGGTGAGCGCGGCGAGCGCGTCCGGGCTCGCGTCGATCACGGTGACGGTGTGCCCGGCCTCGGCGAGCGGCACGGCGAACCCACCGGTCCCGCCGCCGACATCGAGAACGGTCAGCGTTTTGCCGGCATGCTGTTCCAGCTCCTTGCGGAGGACGGCCCAGACCGCGGCGGTGCGAGCCGTGACGAGGGGCCGGCCGGTGCGCGCAGAAGTTTCCACCCCGGCAGCCTAGCGACCTTCAGAACTGGAACAGGACACCCGTTGCACGGTTCATCTCGCAGGTGTTGCCGTAGGTGTGCCGCCAGCTCACGTCGCGGCCCTGCCAGACACCTTTGAGCTCGGCGGTCACCGGCTGGTACAGCAGGATGCACATCCGGTCGCCGGCCGGCAGCCTGGCCGGGTCGGCGTCGATCGTCCGCAGCAGGGCACATGCCTCGGCGCCCTTGGGATGGCCGCCACCGACCGGGTCGCAGGTCAGTTTGACCGCGCTCGCGAAGCCGGCGTCCGCCATGTAGGTGAGCGTGAGATCGCCGGCCGGCGGGCGGGCCGCGGGTCCGCCGCCGAGCGCCACAGCAGCGATCGCGGTTAGACCGATCACGAATTGGATCATGGTGAACCCTCCTAAAAAGGGGCACCTTACCGTGCAAATAGTGCAATCTATCGGAAATCGCGAGACGCCGGAGTGACAGGTGGTGTCACCGCGTCGAGCCGGTCCGCGACCAGGTTCAGCACACCCTCGGCCTTCTCCAGCCGGCCGCGTACCAACAGCGCCGTGCTGCTCCGGGCCACCCGCCGGTACCGCATCCACAGCCCCGGCGAGCAGGTCACGTTGAGCATCCCGGTCTCGTCCTCCAGGTTCACGAACGTCACCCCGCCCGCGGTGGCCGGTCGCTGTCGATGGGTGACGATGCCGCCGACCCGGATCCGGGTGTTCGCCTCCACCTCGGCCAGCTGGTTGATCGGCAGCGCCCCGGCCGCGTCCAGCTGCTCCCGGATGAACTTCGCCGGATGCGTGTCCGGTGACAGCCCGGTCGCCCAGACGTCCGCGACCAGCACGTCCACGTCGCTCATGCCGGGCAGCATCGGCGCGGAGGTGCCGGTCACCGTGCCGGGCAGCCGGTCCGGCTTGTCCTGGGAGGCGGCACCGGCGGCCCAGAGCGCTTCCCGGCGGGACAGCCCGAAGCTCGCGAACGCGTCGGCCGTGGCGAGCGCCTCCAGGTGCGTGGTGGAGCATCCGGTACGCCGGGCCAGGTCCGTCATTGACCGATACGGACCATGGTTCAGGCGCTCCTCCTCGATCCGCTCGGCGAGGTCGGCTCCGATCGTACGAATGCTGGAGAGGCCTTGGCGGACGGCCGGGCCGCGCAGTCCCCAAGCGTGCGGAGGCTCATCGGCCGCGGCTTTTCGGCGGGTTGACGGGGTGCTCTCCAGCGTGGCCGCCGCGTCGCTGAGGTTGATGTCCGGCCGGCGGACCTCGACGCCGTGCCGCCGCGCGTCGTCCACCAGGGATTGTGGCGAGTAGAACCCCATCGGCTGCGCGTTGAGCAGGGCCGCGCAGAAGGCCGCCGGGTGGTACCGCTTCAGCCAGGCGCTCGCGTAGACCAGGTAGGCGAAGCTCATGGCGTGGCTCTCCGGGAAGCCGTAACTGGCGAACGCGGACAGCTTGTGGAACAGGTCGTCGGCCAGCTCACCGGTGATCCCGTTGCCAGCCATCCCCTCGTACAGTCGCTTTTTGATCCTTTCCATCTTGGCGATCGAGCGTTTCGAGCCCATGGCGCGGCGCAGCTGATCGGCTTCGGACGGATCGAAGCCGGCGACATCGATCGCGAGCTGCATCAGCTGTTCCTGGAAAAGCGGCACACCCAGCGTCTTGGCCAGCGCGTTCTTCATACGTGGATGCGGCACGTCGGGCGCCTCCAGGCCGTTTTTCCGCCTGATG
This sequence comes from Actinoplanes sp. CA-015351, assembly GCF_050955685.1. Taxonomy (NCBI): domain Bacteria; kingdom Bacillati; phylum Actinomycetota; class Actinomycetes; order Micromonosporales; family Micromonosporaceae; genus Actinoplanes; species Actinoplanes sp. CA-015351. The sequence continues at coordinate 1,686,972 of NZ_CP192102.1, read as the reverse complement.
TACGGGTGCACGGAACCACCCTGAATCGGACCTGGACGGATCAGGGCCACCTCGATCACCAGGTCGTAGAACGTGCCCGGCTTGAGACGAGGCAGCGTGGCCATCTGCGCGCGGCTCTCCACCTGGAAGACGCCGACCGAGTCCGCCCGGCAGAGCATCCGGTAGACCTCGGGATCGTCCAGCGGCATCGTCCCGAGATCCAGCTCGTCCTCGATCATGTCGTACGCGTAGTGCAGCGCCGACAGCATCCCGAGCCCGAGCAGGTCGAACTTGACCAGGTCGACGGCGGCGCAGTCGTCCTTGTCCCACTGGAGCACCGATCGGCCCGGCATCCGGCCCCACTCGACCGGGCAGACCTCGATGATCGGCCGGTCGCAGATCACCATGCCGCCGGAGTGGATGCCGAGGTGGCGGGGGAAGTTCTGCACCTCGTTGGCCGCGGTGACGACGCTTTCCGGTATGTCGTTGCCGGCCGTCGCCACGTCGCCCCAGCGGTCGATCTGTTTGCTCCACGCGTCCTGCTGACCGGGGGAGAAACCGAACGCGCGCGCCATGTCCCGGATCGCTGATCGCGGACGGTAGGAGATGACGTTGGCGACCTGAGCGGTGTGTTCGCGGCCATATTTCTTGTAGACGTGCTGGATGACCTCTTCTCGGCGATCGGATTCGATATCGACGTCGATGTCGGGTGGGCCGTCGCGTTCCGGTGCCAGAAATCTTTCGAAGAGGAGGCGGTGTTTGACGGCGTCCACATTGGTGATGAAGAGGGCATAACAGACCGCCGAGTTGGCCGCTGAACCACGGCCCTGGCAGTAAATCTGGTTATCACGGCAGAAAAGGACTATGTCGTAGACGACGAGGAAATATCCGGGAAAGCCGAGTTCCTCGATCATCTTCAGCTCGTATTCCAGCTGGTCGTAGGCCCGCCGGTCGTCGTCCTCGTATCGCTGGCGGGCGCCTCGCATGGTCAGTTCGCGCAGCCAGCTCATCTCGGTGTGCCCTTCCGGCACGTCGTAATCGGGCAGCCTCGGCGCCACCAGGTTCAGGTCGAACGCCAGGTCCTCGCCGTACATCGCGGCGTTCGCCACCGCGCCCGGGTAATCGCTGAACCGGCGGGCCATCTCGTCGCCGCTGCGCAGGTGGGCGGCGCCGGCCGCGGGCAGCCAGCCGTCCATGTCGTCCAGGCTGCGCCTAGCGCGTACTGCCGCCAGAGCGGTCGCGAGCCGGCGTCGGGACGGGGTCGCGTAGTGAACGTTTCCGGTCGCGACCACCTCCAGTTTGCGGCTGCGGGCCAGCGCATAGAGGTAGTCGTTGCGGTCGCCGTCGCATGGGTCGGCGTGATCGGTCAGCTCGACAGCCACGTTCGGAGCGCCGAACAGGTCGGCGAGACGATCCAGTTCCCACGCCGCCTCTTCGACACCGTGGGTGGCCAGGGCCAGCGGAACCGTCCCCTTGCGACAGCCGGTCAGCACCAGCACGTGGTCTTTCAGCACCTCGGCTATCTGCTCCAGGCTGCCGTAATCCGGTTTGCCCTTCTCGCCGCCTCGCAGGTGTGCCTGCGAGATGACTCGGGCCAGTCTTGCGTACCCCTCATGGCCGTGCGCGAGAGCGAGCAGGTGGGCGCCCTCCGGATCCGGCTCGCCGTTCTGCGGGCGGGTGAGGCCGAGCGACAACTCGGCGCCGAAGATCGTCGGCAGACTCAGCTCGCGGGCCGCCTGGGAGAAGCGGACCACGCCGTAGAAACCGTCGTGATCGGTGACGGCCAGCCCGGTCAGTCCGAGCCGGGCCGCCTCCTCGGCGAGTTCCTCCGGGTGGCTGGCGCCGTCCAGGAAACTGAAGTTGGTGTGGCTGTGCAGTTCCGCGTACGGCGTCGAGCTCTCCGTGCGGATCAGGCCGGGAGCCGGGCGGTACGGCTCGCGCTTGCGGGACCAGGCCGGCGAGTCACCGCCGTCGCCGTCGACAGCGAGGGGGTCGAGCACCGCCGGACCGGTGCCGGACAGCGCTCGTTCCAGCTGCGCCCACGGCACGTCCGGGTTGTGAAAGCCCATTGGTCGTTCCCCTCAGTGGCTTTGAAATCAGTCATAGATCGCTTCCACACGCCAGCGGCCCTGGGAGAGGGAGAGCAGCATCGCCCGGCCACCCTCGATCGTCATCTGGAAGCGGGCACGCCGGCGCGCTTCGTCCGGCGCCCACCAGCGCTCGTCGACCGGCCAGGGTCCGGCCCAGCCGGTGATCTTCGTAGGTGCGGCTCGATCGATGGCAAGGGTTGCCGGTTCACCGGTCAGTTCGAGGCGGGCGCTGACGCCGACCGGGTGGCCGGCGGCGTCACGGACGATGGCGGGGAGGGGTTCGGGCAGGACTATCGCTGGTGAGGGGCGGGGGAGGCGGCCCGGCCAGGAAGGGTTTTTCTGCTTGGCCGCCGGCTCGGCCTTCCGCGTGGCCATCTCCGAATTTTCGGATGTGTCGATCTGGTGGATCGGGCGCAGCTGGGTCACCGGCGCCATCCGTCCCAGCAGCGGCTCGGTCACGATCCCCGGGATCGGCTCCCGCTGTGCCTCGGCCGGACGCGACGGCTCCCGCTCGTCACCCCACGGCACCAGCCGCGCCTGATCATCGGCCGACCGTCCCCCGCCCAGCACCACAGTCACCACCGAATCCGGGCCGAGCAGGCCCTGCACCCGGCTGAACGCCCGATGCGCCCGCTCACGCTCCGCCCCGGTCTCGCCCCACAGGCCGGGCTGAAGTCCGAGATGGACCATCACGCCGTCCGGCACGAGCCGCATCCGGACCAGCCCCGCCGTCGGCCCGCCCGGACCACCGCGCCGAGCCCCGGTGAGCCACCCGTCCAGCTGCCAGCGCACCCGTTCCGCGATCGCCGCGGCGGTGAGCGTGCCGTCGTGCCGCCACACCCGGTACAGCTCCTGGCCGTCCGCCGTCACCGCCTCGATCCCGAGCCGGGTGCAGGCCAGCCCGTGCGCGGCGAGCCGGTCGTGCAACTGCTCGGCGAGCGCCCGCCCGGCGAACGCCGCCACGTCCACCCGATCCAGCGCCTCGTCGTAGGTCTCCTCCACCGCAAGATCAATCGGCGGCTGCCGCACCGCCAGCGGCCGATGATCAGAACCGGACGCCAACCGATGCGCCAGCGCCCCCTCGAACCCAAACCGGGTGAGCACGTCGCCAGCCGGCAACGCCGCGAACCCTCCCAGCGTCTTAACCCCGAGCCGGTTCAGCAGATCGGTCAGGTCCGGCTTCTCCAAAGCCGAGATGGGTACGGCGGACAGAAACTCCCGTGTCTTCCCGGCTTCGACGACAAGCCCGGTGCGCGCCGCGATCCCCGCCGCGAACACCCCGTCGGCGATCCCGACCTGGCATTCCACGGCGCAGGTTTGAGCAACCTGTTCGACGATCCGCTCGGCGGCGGCTTCTTCGCCTCCGAAGTAGCGAGCCGGTCCGCGTACCGCCACGGCGCAGGCGCCCGGCCGGATCACCTCGACACCGGCCACCACGTCCTCGATGGCGGCGACGACCGGCTCGAACGCCCGCGCATCTCGCCCCGGATCGTGCTCAACCACGATCACATGCGGACACAGACTCTGCGCCTCCCGCCGCCGAATCCCCCGCCGGATCCCCTCTCGCCGAGCAGCCTCGGAGCAGGCCAGAACCCGGTTCCCGGAGAGCACCACGACAGCTGCGCCGGAGGACACCCCTTCGACGATCTCCGCGGCCACCACCGGCCAGTCCGGACACCAGACCAGCAAAGCCCGAACAGCCGTCTCCACTAGTCCCCACCCCCGGCAACCCACTCACCGAGTGCCTCACCGCCGGCGGCCCGCCCACCGAAAACCTCGCCGGCCGCCTCGTCCACCGAGCCGGCAGCGCCCTCCCCCGCCCCCACCAGCCGCAACCCACTCGCGGCCCAGCCGTCCACAGTGGCCTCGCGGCGCGAGCGGGCCGACGAGATCGCGGCAGGCCGCACCACGTCGCCCGCCGTTGCCGCCGTTGCCGCCGTTGCCGCCGTTGCCGCCGTTGCCGCCGTTGCCGCCGGAGCGATCATCGGAGCCAACTCCGAGGCGGCCGGAGCAACCGCCGAAGCCGGATCCAAGACGGCCGCTGCAGCCACCGGAACCGACTCCGAGACGGCTGGGCGTTTTGTGCGAATCGGCGGTATTGCCGCATGTGCCGTGACACCGGGCATCCACATGACGACCTCTCGGGGGCGGGCTGCAGCACCGCGCCCTCGGGCCGTGACCGTCACCTCGCGGCGGCGCAAGCGACCGCGTCCGGCACCGAGTCCTTCCCAGTGGCCGTCGCCCACGCGCAGGGTGACGTCCGCGCCGGACCAGTCGCCGAACGGGACGAGCACACTTCCGCGCTGCCGGGCCCGAGCTGCCAACCGGCTCACGATCGGCCCCGAGACCGCGCCCGGAACCGCGGTGACCACCACGTCCACCCCGTCGATCAGGGCGGCGACGACGGTGGGCCAGTCCGGGCCGGGGTTCGGCACGAGGGCGAGCCGGTCGAGCACGATGCCGCTCTCCGCCGCGGCGAGCGCCCCCAGCGCCGGCACACCGACAACCGCACACCACGAACCGGCCCGGGACGCGGCAGCGAGCAACGCCAGCATCAGCGAAGTGCCACCACCGGCAGGCGCGGCCCGCCCGGTATCCACCGACACCGTGCTTCCCCGGCGCAACCCCTGCCACGGAAGCAACCCACCCAGCTCGGGCGCAACCGGCAGCACGCGGTGTGCCCCGGGTTCATCGGTCTCGGTAGCCGTCCGGACCATCCCCGCAAGGGCAGCCGCACCACTGATCATGCGCCCCGCCACGTAATGCCCCGCTCCACCTATTTCACAAAAACCTCAAACCGCCACTCAGAGTCCACAACCACCGCGACGCCGCCACTTACCGCCACTCCCGGCACGATCCAGGCAGGCCGCGCCCGCATATCGACCCGAACTTCCCAAGATCCGGAAGGAGGCAGGGACGAGCCGCGCAGAGGTCGGGGCGAAGAACAACAAGGGCAGGAGAGCAGGAGGGGATGCCCCACCCGACAGAACGACTGCACTCGCGCCCGCCTCGACCCGAGCAAACAGCGACCGCCCAACCCGGACCGGATGCCTTCGTCCGCCTCGGACCAGGTTGGGGAGGCGCTGTCCATGACAGTCGGCTGGGACTGGGGCTCGGCCTGAGGCTCGGGCTCGGCTGAGACTGAGGCTCGGCTCGGCTCGGCTCGGCTCGGCTCGGGCTCGGGCTCGGGCTCGGCTGAGACTGAGGCTCGGGCTGCGGCCGGGGTGGTCAGGCTGCCAAGGGCGGCTGGTAGGTCAGGCCCAAGGAGGACTCCGCCACTGTCACGAACTGCTCGGCGGCGCGCAGCAGGTCGTCGGCCTCGCGGGCGCTCACCACGCGGAGGATGCCTGCCTCGGCGGCTGCTCGTTTGCCGGCGCCCAGGGCGAAGTAGCCCGCCCAGTCGCTGAACTCGGGCGCCACCAGGGAGAGCAGGGACCAGACGCTCGTCTCCCGGGCTCGCCTGCCGGTGGCGGCCGGTCTCGCTCGTGCCGCCAGCAGGGCGGCCGCGGCGCGCAGGGCTGCCAGGTGGGCTGCCGCGTACCGAAGTCCGTCAGGGGTGGTGTGTGCCGCCTCGCTCAAGCCCGCGCGGGCGATCGTCAGCAGCTGCGCCGGGCTGCGATGCGGCAGCATGTGCGCCGGGACCGTGGGCGTTTCCGCCTTGCCGGCCTCGCCGGGCACCTGTGTTAGACCGGGAGCCGACCTGAGGCCGGGGGCCGTGGTGCTCGCCATGCTCGTTTCTCCTCGCCATTTCCGCAGCCGACGTGGTGGTCGAACCGATTGCTGCGGAGGAAGACGCAGCGGGTGGAACCAAGCGGTAACGCCGACCGGGTGCGAAGCTTCCCCACACCACACCCGGCCGGCACCGCCGGCGGGTCCGCCGCCCGCCACCGGGGGTCGGGGGCGGCGAGCGACGGCCTGCCATGTGCGGACCCGGGCCCGCGAAAACCCGGGTCTCACGTGCGGCACTTCGCGGGCGCCGCACCGGGAGGCGAGCCGCGAAACACGCTCCCGGGATCAGAACGAGCGCCCTTTCGAACATCCGTTCTAACTACAGCCGAGACTAGCACCCACCTCCGACAAAAACTCGCCCCGCCACCCACTTTTTCGAACGGATGATCGAATGAAGCGCGACGGTCAAGCCCGGCGAGCGGCCTCCACCACGACATCCCCGGCAGGCGTACGCGCGTAAAGAACGCTCCGCCCAGCCCGCCGCCGTAGCGCCAGCCCCGCCTCCAGCAGAACCTTCAGATGCCGCCCCACCGAACCCAGCCCCTGCCCGGTGATCGCCACCAGCTGAGTGGTGCTCTTCGGCGAATCCAGCTCCACCAGCACCCGAGCCCGCCCCGGGCCCAGCAGCCGCCCCAGCGCACCGGGCGAGGACGTGCCCGGAGAAGCGAGCAGCCCCGAACACCGATAGATCACCGCGGACCGCCGCTGCTCACCGGCAAAACCCCCCGACCTCCAGCTCCCGGCCACCCAGCCCCCGGACATGGTCACCGGCACGAACAGCAGGCGGTTCCCGGAGATGTCCTGCGGCGGGTAGTCGAGCGCGTTGATCTGCAACCGGCCCTCGCCGAGCCAGCGCATCCCGTCCCGCATCCGGTCCAGCGCGGCGGCCCAGCCGCCGAGGCTGAGCTGCCGGGTACGCGAGAGAATGTCCGCCTCGAGAATCCGGCTTCGACGAGCCCAGTCCGGTTCCACGGCCCGCTCCCACACCCAGGTCAGCAGGTCCGCCATCCGCTCGGCAAGATCGTCGCGTTCCAGCAGAGCAGCAAGCCGCGCGGCACCGGCGTTCCCCTCCGGCAGTGAGGACGACCGGCCCGCGGTGAACGCCATCGTCAGGTCCTGCCGCACCCGCGAAGGCGACGCCGAGCGGACGACCGAGACCTCCTCGGCGAAGCTCGTTTCGACAAGCGGCGGCGCCGGCGCCGCGAAATCGGCGATCCACCGCGGCCGCAGCACCGCGCCGGCCACAGCCGCGCCGATCGGGTCAGCGGCAAGCCGGGCCCGATAGGCCGCCCGGTGCGAGCGCAGGAACTCCGGCTCACCCGGATGCTCCGCGGTGTTCTTGTGCAGCCGCATCAGCCCGGCCGTCACCTCAGCCAGCGGCGACCGGACGAACCGGCTCCCAGCGAGCGTGTCAGCATCGATGTTCCACCAGCCCACAACAAGCAACCTTTCGCCGGCACGCGAAACATTAACCCCCGGACCCCCCACCCCCGAAGACTCACCAATCATGCAGACCTACCGCGACCTGTTCCGCAACCGCGAGTTCGCGGCCCTCTTCACCACCGCGTGCGCACAGAACGCCGCCGGCACGGTCACCGGTCTGGCGCTCGCCACCGAGGTCTATTCCCGTACCCGATCGCCGCTCTTCGCGGCCTTGAGCATGTTCGGACCGTCACTGGCGCAGCTGGCCGGCGCGACACTGCTTCTCTCCGCCGCGGACCGGTTGCCGCCGCGCGCCGCCATCAGCAGCCTCGCGCTGGTCACCGCGACGCTGGTCGGCGTGCTGTCCACCGGCCCGCCGATCTGGCTGATCTTCGTGGTGCTGCTGGGCATGGGTCTGGCCGGCTCGCTCGCCGGCGGTGTCCGGGGTGGGCTGCTCACCGAGATCGTGCCGCCGGACGCGTACGTTCTGGGCCGCTCGGCGCTGAACATCGCGACCGGGACCATGCAGATCGTGGGTTTCACCGTCGGCGGCCTGCTGGTCACGGTGCTCTCGCCGGGACAGACACTGCTGGTCGGCGCGGGTCTGCATCTCACGGCGTCCGCGGTGGCCCGGCTCGGCCTGTCCGGTCGCGCTCCGCGCGCCTCGGGACGGCCTTCGGTGGTGGCGACCTGGCGGGTCAACCGTCGCTTGTGGACAATTCCTTCGGTACGCCCGGTGTACCTCGGCCTCTGGATCCCGAACGGCCTGATCGTCGGCTGCGAGGCCCTTTTCGTCCCGTACTCGCCCACCGGCGCCGGGGTGCTTCTGGCGTCGGCGGCGGTCGGCATGCTCACCGGTGACGTGCTGGCCGGCCGGTTCCTGCCGCCGTCGTGGCGGGATCGTCTCGCGCCGTTTCTCCGGCTGCTTCTGGCCGTACCGTATCTGGCTCTTGCCTTTGATCCGCACCTGGCGATCGCGGCGGTGGCGGTGGTGATCGCGTCGATCGGTTACTGCTCCACGCTGCTGCTTCAGGAACGTCTGGTCGCTGTGGTGCCGGCCGACGCGCGAGGGCAGGCGCTGGGTCTGCACACGTCCGGCATGCTCACCATGCAGGCGGTCGGCGCGGCGCTGGCCGGTTCGGTCGCCGAGTTCACCACCCCGGCCGTCGCGATCGGGGTGATGTCGGCCGCCTCGATCATCGTGACCCTCTTACTCGCGCCCGCATTGGGTAGAGGGAGCAGGGAACATGCGACCATGTCAGCTGCGTGAAAGAGGAGGCCCACCTTGGGACGGACGATCGTGGTGACCGGCGCGAGCTCAGGTGTCGGGCTTGCGGCCGCCAAGCAGTTCGCCGCCCTGGGCGACGACGTCGTCCTGGTGGGACGTGACCCGCAGCGCCTGGCGAACGCGGTCGCCGAGGTACGCGAAGCCGGCAACGGACGCGAGCCGGGCCGGTACCGCGCCGACTTCGAATCGTTCGCCGAGGTACGCGCCCTCGCCGACCACCTGCTGACCAACCTGCCCCGCATCGACGTGCTGGCGAACAACGCCGGCGGGATGGTCGAGCATTACCGGAAGACCGCCGACGGGTACGAAGCGACCATCCAGGGCAACCACCTGTCGCCGTTCCTGCTCACCACCCTGCTGCGGGAACGGCTCCGCGACGCCCGCGTGGTGAACACCGCGTCCCGCGCGCACATGCAGGGCAAACCGGATCCGGACCGGCTGGCCGGCAATCCGGGAAAGTACAGCTCCTGGCAGGCGTACGGCGCGAGCAAGGCGGCGAACATCCTCTTCGCGTCCGAGGCGGCCCGCCGCTGGCCGGACATCACCAGCGTGTCGTTCCACCCCGGTGTGGTGCGCAGCAACTTCGGCGTGGGCCGGGTGACCCGGTTCTTCTACAAGTACGCACCTGGCCTCGTCACCCCGGAAAAAGCCGGCGCGCTGCTGGTCTGGCTCTCCACCGCACCCAAGGACGAGCTGGTCCAGGGCGGTTACTACGTCGACCGGGACAAACCGGCCACACCCGCCCCGCACGCCCGTGACGATTCGCTGGCTGCCAAGCTCTGGGAAGCCAGTGCCGAAGCGACGGGATGAACGATGCTGAACCACCCCAATGTGATCGCGGTCCGGGACGCCCTGGAGAACGCGGGCGCCACCGTGGAGATCACCATCCTGAACGAGGCCGTGCACACCGCCGCCCTCGCGGCCGCCGCGCTGAACATCGAGGTCGGCCAGATCGCCAACTCGCTGATCTTCGACGCGGACGGCGAGCCGCTGCTGGTGCTCACCTCGGGCGCGCACCGGGTCGACACGACACGGGTCGCGACGCTTCTCGACATCACGAAACTGCGCCGGGCCACCCCGGAATTCGTCCGGCTGCACACCGGCCAGGCGATCGGCGGTGTCGCGCCGCTCGGCCATCCGAAACCGATCCGCACGCTCATCGACGTCGACCTCGAGCAGTACCCCGAGGTGTGGGCGGCGGCGGGCGTACCGCAGTCGATCTTCCCGATCACGTACGCCGAGCTCGTCCGGGTGACAGCCGGTACACCGGCGACCGTCGCCTGAGACCATGCCCGACGACCTGGTCAGCCTGCACGTCTGGCGCATACCGCGCCGCTTCGTCGGTTCCGCCATGCTGCGCATGGCCTTCGGACGCCGTCATCGCCCCGGCGTCCGTTTCGCCAAATTCCTGGGTACGGGCACCGGCCTCACCTTCGGACCAGGAGACAGCGACCTGACCCGATGGGCGGCTATCTCGGTCAGCGACGGGCCGGTGCGGTTCCCCGGGTGGGACGCGATCGCTGTCGCACAGGTCCGGCTGGACCTGGAACCCCTGGTCAGCCGGGGCAAGTGGTCCGGCCGGGAACCGTTCCGGCCGACCGGCGCGAAATCCGGCGGACCGATCCTCGCGCTGACCCGGGCCCGGCTGCGGCCGGCCCGTGCACTCACCTTCTGGAACGCGATCCCCCCGGTGGTCCGGGAACTCGACGCGGCGCCCGGCCTGCTCGCCCGGTTCGGGATCGGGGAGGCGCCGATCGGCTGGCAGGGCACGGTCAGCGTGTGGCGCAGCGCCACGGACCTCACCGCGTTCGCGTACCGTCAGCCGGAGCACCGCGCCGCGATCGCCCGCACACCGGTTGACCGCTGGTACGCCGAGGAGCTTTTCGCCCGTTTCGCGGTGCGCCAGATCAGCGGCGACCGGTCCGTCCTGGGGTGGTCCGCCGCCGAGAGGGAGCGTACGTAAGCGATGAGGCTCGTTGCTTGGCAGCCGGACGACCTGCTGCGACGGCTCGACGACGTGGTCGCGGTGTACGGAGCGGCGATGGGCTACCGGCCCGAGCTGCTGCAGACCCGGCGTGGCTACATCGGCTCGCACGTACGCCGGCCAGGCTTCCGCGCCGTCGCCACCCTCACCCCCGAGGGTGGCGTCGCCGGTTTCGGGTACGGATACACCTCGGTGGCCGGCCAGTGGTGGCACGACCAGGTCAAGTCGGCCCTGCCCGAACCGGCCCGCGAGCACTGGCTCACCGACTGTTTCGAAGTGGTGGAACTGCACGTCCGCCCGGTCGCGCAGGGCCACGGCCTCGGCGCACGCCAGCTGCGCGCCCTGCTCGCCATGGCCAAGGGCAAGACCGTCCTGCTGTCCACACCGGAGGCCGACGAGCAGACGTCCCGGGCGTGGCGGCTGTACCGGCGGTTCGGTTTCACCGACGTGCTGCGCAACTTCTGGTTCCCCGGCGACGAGCGAGCCTTCGCAATCCTCGGACGGGAACTGCCGATCGTTGAGGACATGCCATCCTGAAAGCACGTTTTTCCTGGTGGTTACTGGGGACGCTGATCTTGGCCCAGATCTGCTACCCGCTCACCGGTGGTTCGGTGCGGGCCGGCCTGACCGTGGCCACAGTCCTGATCGGCGTGCTCCTGTCGGTGACACACGCCCTGTTGTCACGGGGTTTGCGGGCGGCCGCAGCCCTGGTCGGGACGGCGACGCTCGGTGGGTTCGCCGTGGAGGCGGTCGGGGTGGCCACCGGTTTTCCGTTCGGCACCTACGACTACTCCGGTGAGCTGGGGCCGAAGCTGCTCGGCGTACCGCTGATCATTCCGCTGGCCTGGACCTGGATGGCCTGGCCGGCGTGGCTCGCCGCGGTCCGGGTCACTCGTGGCCGGGCCGCGCGGATCGCTCTCGCGGCGGCCGGCCTCGCCACCTGGGACCTCTTCCTCGACCCGCAGATGGTGGCTGAGCAGTACTGGCGCTGGCATGATCCGGTGCCCGCCCTGCCCGGTGTCCCCGGCATCCCGGTCGGCAATTATCTGGGCTGGCTGGGGTTCGCCCTGGTCCTGATGGCAGCGTTGTCGGTGGCGTCGCAGGCCTCCGCGCCGAGCGCTGAGGACGCGCCGATGTACGCGTTGTGGCTCTGGACATATGCGTCGTCCGTCCTGGCCCACGCCGTGTTCCTGGGGTTGTGGGCGTCGGCGCTGTGGGGAGGCGTACTGATGGGCGCGGCGGTCCTGCCCCTTGCCCTGGCTCTTGCTCTACGGCGGAAACCGGTGCTGGTCGCGTGATCGGCTGGGTGCTGGTTGTCGCGTTGGTCCTGCTCACCGGGCACACCGCGGTCAACGCGCTGCTCCTGCGTCGCCCGCTGCGTGGGGCGACCACCGCTGAACGTGTCGCCGTGCTGCTGCCGTTGCGGGACGAGGCCGCTCGGGTCGGGCCGTGCCTGGAGTCGTTGCTGGCCCAGCGTGGCGTACCGAACCTGACGATCCACGTCCTTGATGACGGCTCCACCGACGGAACCTCGGATGTGGTCCGGAAGATCGCTGGTAATCGCGTTGTGCTGCACACCGGGGAGCCACTGCCGCCTGGCTGGCTCGGAAAGCCGAACGCCTGCCGTCAACTCGCCGACAAAGCAGGCGATGCGGACATTCTGGCCTTTGTCGACGCCGATGTCACACTGGAACCCGACGCGATCGCCGGCGCGGCCGAACTCCTGCGCCGGGCCGACGTGACATTGCTTTCGGCGTACCCTCGAATAGCGGGAGCGGGCCGCCTGGCCCAGCCACTGTTGCAGTGGTCCTGGCTCACTTTCCTCCCGCTGCGCGCCGTGGAACGCTCCCCGCGCCCGTCGCTCGCCGCCGCCGGTGGCCAATGGCTGATCCTGGACCGAGCCGGTTACCAGAAGGCCGGCGGCCACGCTGCCGTCCGCGACGACATCCTGGAAGACATCGGCCTGGCCCGCGCCGTGAAACGCTCCGGCGGCCGCATCACCCTCGCCGACGGCTCACGCCTGGCCACCTGCCGGATGTACAGCTCCTGGTCCGAGCTCACGGACGGCTACAGCAAGTCCCTGTGGTCGTCATTCGGCTCCGCCACCGGCGCGGCCACCGTCGTGGTCCTTCTCCTCCTTCTGTACGCCCTCCCGCCCCTGCTCCTGGCCACAGTCCTCCTAACCGGACTGCTCCCCACAGCCGACTCCCCCCTGCTCACGCCTGCACTGCTTCCCCTGCCTGCCCTGCTTCCCCTGCCTGCCCTGCTTCCCCTGCCTGCCCTGCTGGACGCGGCTCCTCTGCTGCTGGCCGCTGCTCCGTGGGCGATCGCCTACCTGCTCGGGGTGACCGGCCGCATGATCAGCGCGGCGGCAACGGGCGGCCGAATCTTCCCCGACCCGCTGCTGCACCCGGCCTCTGTCGCCACGTTCGCCTGGCTGGTAGCCCGCTCCTTCCACAGGAAACGCCGCCACCAGTTGTCCTGGCGAGGCCGCCCCGTCTGACCGAAGGCCGAACTCACCAGCTGTCAGCGCTGACCCTGCTGATCAATTCGCGAAGCCGACGACGATGTGCGGTTGCGCCACCGGCCCACCCAAAAGCAGACAAAGGCTGATTTGTCCGCCTCAACGAATAGGCCCGCCCGCCAAGAACAACTTCCGGTCCGCCGAGAACGGTTCCCGCGCCCGCCAAGACCGGTTCCCGCGCCCGCCAAGACCGATTCCCGCGCCCGCCGAGAACGGTTCCCGCGCCCGCCGAGAACGGCTTTTGCGCCCGCCCGAACAGGGTCCCCGGCCTCACGGACCGCACGAGCGGACTTTGGTGTGTTGACTTCGGGTCCAGTGTGTCGACTTAAGGTCCAGTGTGTTGATTAAGGGTGTAGTCCGCGCCCTATGCCGACGCGCACCCCACGAAACTCCTGGCGCGTGTTGACTTCAGGTTCGAATCGCACCCTAAATCAACACGCCCGGGAGGGGGCTGCGGTGGAGCTGCCCGGCTGAGCGGCGGTGCGCGGTTCACCAGCTAGCTGTTTCGTCGCTCTGCGTGTCGTGCCCGCGGGCATCATTGCCGATCTTGGAAACGGGGGTGCCTGGAGACCCCACCATGCTCCATACATCGATGCTCGGCCTGCCTGTCGTGACAGCGCGTAACATTCCGCAGCCAGAAGTTTCCAGGATCGCGGAGTAGACGGCTCAGATCACTTGGGGGACGCCGGCTACGGCTCGCCTGGGGATGCCAGCCTTTTTAGCCAGCTGGGGCGGCGGCACGCCCGCACTGGGCGGCCCCGCCGAAACTCGTAAGTTTGCGGCTGCGGCGACGGCGCAAACTCACAAGATCCGGGAAGAGCGCGAGCCGCCCGACAGCGCGCGAGCCACCCGAGCCACGCGAGCCACCCGAGCCACGCAAGCCACCCGAGCCACCCGAGCCACGCGAGCCACGCGAGCCACGCGAGCCACGCGAGCCACCCGAGCCACCCGAGCCACGCGAACCACCCGAGCGTGCGCGGGGCGCTTGGGGTGGGGGTGACGGAGGGCTGGGGCCGGCGGCGGGGTGCGCCGGCGGGAGGGCCCGCAGGTGGCGAGGACTGACGGGAGATTTGGTTGCGGTTGTGGGGGTGGTGGTGCGTACCGAAGAAAGAGAGGGCGGAAGATCAGAGGGTGAGTGATGTCGTGGTGATCGGTGCTGGGGTTGGCGGGTTGGTGGCGGCTGCGCGGCTGGCGGCGGCGGGGCATCGGGTGGTGGTGCACGAGCGCGCGGCGGAAGTCGGTGGGAAGCTGGCCGTTTTTGAGCGGGACGGGTTTCGGTTCGACACCGGGCCCAGCCTGCTCACGCTGCCGCAGGTATTCGATGATCTCGATCTGGATTTGCGGCCGGAGCCGCTTGATCCGGTGGTGCGGCATGTGTTCGCGGACCGGACCGTGCTTGATTCGTCGCCGGTGCACAGTGTTTTTCTGGAGCGGATCGCGGCGGCGATGGGTACGGCCGCGGCTGATGACTGGGATCGGTTCTGGGTTCGGGCGGCGCGGATCTGGGGGGCCTCGTGGGATTCGGTGCTGCGTCGTCCGGTGACCGCGGCGTCGCTGGCCCGGCTCTCCTGGCGGGTTGGTGATCTTGCGGCGATCGCGCCCGGCAGGTCGCTGCGGTCGCTCGGGCGCGGCTATCTCCGGGATCGACGGTTGCGGATGTTGCTGGACCGATATGCGACATATACCGGCACTGATCCGCGTCGCGCGCCTGCGGCGCTCGCGGCGATCCCCTACGCGGAACTCACGCACGGCGGGTGGTATCTGCCCGGCGGCCTGGGCACGCTCGCGGACTCGCTGCACGCTCGCTGCATTGATCTCGGGGTACGCGTAGAGCTCAGCTCGCCTGTCGCACGGATCTCGGCCGATCGGGCGGTTCGGGGGGTGACGCTGGAGTCCGGTGCGTTCGAGCGGGCCGACGTGGTGGTGTCCGATGTGGATGCGTCGGTGCTGTACCGGGATCTGCTACCGACCCCGGGGCGGCTGGCGGGGCTTGCCGATCGCAGTCTCGGCGGGTTCGTGCTGTTGCTCGGGGTACGCGGGGAGACGCCGTCGCTGGCGCATCACACGGTGTTCTTCCCGGCTGACTACGACGCCGAATTCGATGCGGTTTTCGGCTCGTCCTCGCGTCGGGCGCGCCCGGTGAACGACCCGGCGATCTTTGTTACCCGGGCCGCTGATCCGGCGGTGCGGCCGCCGGGGTGCGAAGCGTGGTTCGTCCTGGTCAATGCGGCTCGGCACGGGACGGCTTGGTCCGCTGTGGACTGGCGCCGGCCGGGGCTGGGTGAGGCTTACGGGCGGCATGTGCTGGATGTGCTGGCCGGGCGCGGGGTTGACGTACGGGGGCGGCTGGAGTTCATGGAGGTCCGGACACCTGCCGAGTTGGCGGGGTCACCGGACGGGTCGATCTACGGGAGTGCCGGTGGGTTGGTGCGGGCTTCCAACCGGGGGCCGGTTCGAGGGTTGTTCCTGGTGGGAGGATCGGCGCACCCGGGCGGAGGGTTGCCGATGGTGACCTTGTCAGCCCAGATCGTCGCGGAGGAGATCGGGGCCGCTTGAGCGGAGCGGCGGGTGGTCATGAGGTGGTGTGGGCTGCCAGGAAGGCCTTGGCCATCGCGGATGCCAGGTCGGCCGGGTTGCGGGCCGCTATCGCCTGGCCACCGGTCGCGCCGGCCATGCTGGTCAGCGACGCCATGTTGGCGTCCGGGCCGTAACCGACCGCGATGACCTGGACCGGCTTGGCGGGGTCCTGGCCGGCCTCCAGTTTCTGCAGGAAGGTGGCCTGTGGCATCGCGTACTTGGTGCCGCCGTCGGCGCCGTCGGTCAGCACCACCACGACCGTGGCGGTCTGTGGTTTCACCTGGCCCCGCATCGCTTCCACGCCGTCGAGGACAGCCTGGTAGAGCGGCGTCCCGGCGGCCTTCTCCGGTTTGTAGGCGCCGATGCCGGCCTGCAGCGCTTTCCGCCGGCTCTGGCCGTCGACGAGGCCGTTGATCGGGCCCAGCGGGACGACCTCGGTGTGTGCCGGGCCGTTGCGGGCGGCGGTGCCGAAGTACCACATGCCGATCGTGGTGTCGTCGCCGAAGAGCTCTGCCGCGTTCACCCCGGACTCACGCAGCAGCGACGCCTTGGTGCTGGTCCGGCCAGCCTTGTCGGTGACCGGCTCGTTCATCGAACCGGACGAGTCGATCAGCAGCAGCACCTGGAACGCGAGATCCCGGTACTGCGCCCACTGCTGGGCGGGACCGAGCAGCTTGCCTGCCGACTTCGGCAGGCGCAGCACGCCGGCGGTCGGTTCGGTACGGAAACCGGCCTCGACCACAGCCGGCTCGGTGATCGCCTCCCGCAGCTGGGCAGCGAGTTCCTTGTCGGCGCCCTTGCGTAGGGTGAACGGGTAGTCGGCCTCGACCCGCCCGTCCACCGGCGGGACACCGGCGAGCCGGACCACGTGCCGCTGCTCCTGGTACGCGGTGAGCTGCTGCTCCAGCACCGGGAAGACGCCGATGTCGTAGACCGCGGTGGTGGCGTCGGTGGCTTTGCCCATCCGTTCGAGCAGCTCGATCGGGTCGGCGCTCGCCTCCTCCAGCCGGCTGCGCAGAGTGAGTGCGCGCAGCTGGGCAATGCCGGTGTCCTTCGTGGTCCGGGCCGTTGCGGCGTGCACGGCGTGCACGCTGAGCAGGCCGGCGGTGGTCCGCAACGGGTCGGGCATGCTGATCGTCGGGAACTTGCTCTCGGTCGCTCCCTGGATCAGCCCGGTCCAGGCGGTCTGTCCGTCTTTCGCGTACAGACTGGTGATGCCCTCGGGGGCGGCGATCAGCACCGGCGAGTACGCGATCGGCTTGCCGGAGACCGTGTACGCCTTGTCGGCCGCCACGGTGAGCCAGGCGCTGCTGGACGGGATCCAGACGTCCGGTTTCTCCTTGCCGGCCGCGGTGACCCCGGGCTCCTCGGCGCGGACCACGACCGGCGGGCAGCGCAGCCCGGACGGGTTGAGAGTGGCGGCCGCCTCGCTGATCAGCGGCGCGATCTCCGGCGCGGCGGCGACGGTCAGCTCCGAGTCGGGGCAGGGCGCGACGCTCAGAGATGTGGCTGAGGGCGCCGGTGCAGCGGTCGGCGCCGCGTCCGGGGAGCGGTTGCCGTTGTTCATCAGCTGCCAGGTGAGACCGCCGGCGGCTGCCAGAACGGCGAGGACCAGTGCTGCCGCGAGAAGTGCCCGCCGGGGACGGTGCGGAGGTTCGCTCCACTCACCGGGACCGGCCGGAAGCTCCCTTGGCCACTCGTTGTCGGACATGCCACCTTACCCGTCGTTAACGTCGACATCGATGCGAGGCGGATACTAGTCCGGGATTCACGTTTCGCAATGCGATCACCGATATGTCGGCACACTTAATGATCATTTAAAAGAAAGCATCAATCGGCGGCTGCAATCACGATCAGCTCTCCGTCGAAGCTGAGGCCGACCGGTTCCCGGCCCCACCCGCCGTACATCTCGTCCACCCGGAACCCGGCTGCCTCAAGCGACCGCCGAAGCTCGTCCTCGGTGCGAAACCGCAGCGTAGCCGAGCTGGTGAGTTCCTCAGTACCGGAAAAGAGATAGTGATGCGTGAGTGAAACGACCCCGCCGGTCACGGCGCCGGCCTCGGTCCACGCCTCGACCACCTCACCACCGGCGAGCACGATGATCCGCCGGGATTCCTCCGGGTTCCACCGTTCCCATTCCTTCGCCGCCGGGTCTCTGCTGTCGAAGATCAGACGCCCGTCAGCGATCATGGAACGGCGTAACGCGCGGAGCAGCGCCGACCATTCTTGATCTTCAACGAAGAACTGCGCGACGTGCCCGGTCAGAAAGGCCGCGTCGTACGCGCGGACGCCGAGCGCCTCGACCGACCCCTCGACCCAGCGGACCCGGGCCGCGCCGGGTTTGCGGCGGGCCGCGTCCAGGGCTGGGCCGGCCGGGTCGATGCCGGTGACGTCATGACCGGCCTCGGCCATCGCGATCGCCAGCCGGCCGGTGCCGCAGCCGAAGTCGAGCACGCGCGGCGCGGAGTGCTCGGCGAGCACGGCCATGAAGAAATCGTCTTCCCAGCCCCAGGGGCATTCGGCGTCGTAGACCTCGACGAGCCGTGGATGCCGATATTCGCCATGCCACACACTCGGATGCTAAACGGCCGATAGACAGCTGACTAGACGAAGTGGACAGTCGTTACAGTGCGCGTACGCCGTACGGAAGCCTGCCGGAGGCGATGTGCTCGACCAGCACGTCGCGGAGCGCGGCTGCCGCGTGCGGCAGAACCGCGCCGCGACGCTGCGCGATGGCGATCGTCCGGCGCATGCCGGGCGGAGCCAGCGGAGTCGCCCGCAGCAGCGGGCGGTTGGCGAGAACCATGCTCGGCACCAGGGCAACGCCGAGACCTGCTTCGACGAAGGCGAGCACCGCGTCCATCTCGCCGCCCTCGACAGCGAATTTCGGGGTGAAGCCGGCCCGCTCGCAGGCATGCAGGGTGACGTCGCGGATGTCGTAGCCCTTGCGGAACATCACCATCGGGGTGTGCCGCAGCTCGACGAGATCCAGCTGACGGGCCACGGTCAGCGGCGGACCATCGGCGACCGAAGCTACGACCAGGCTCTCGCGTACCAAATCGGTGGTTTCCAGGGCGGGGTCCAGGGCGTGCTCGGGCTGGACGATCAGCGCCAGATCCAGCCCGTGCGCCAGCAGGTTGGCGATCAGGTCCTGGGAGCTGCCCTCACTGACGTGCAGCTGGATGTCGGGGTGATCCTCTCGGTACGTCCGGAGCACGGCCGGGACCAGCGAGGAGCAGAGACTCGGAGTGGCGCCGAGACGCACCTCGCCGCGGCGCAGGCCGACGATGTCGCGGACCGCGTCGAGGGCAGCGTCGGCATCGGCGACCATGCGCTGCGCGAGGGGCAGGAGGGTCTCGCCGGCGACAGTGAGGGTGATGCCGCCACGGATCCGTTCGAAGAGCGGGGCGCCGAGTGAGGACTCCAACGTGTGAATCTGCTTACTCAACGTAGGTTGCGAGACGCCCAAATTGTCCGCTGCATGGGTGAAATGTCGGGTCTCAGCCACCTCTACGAAGTACCTGAGTTGTTGCAGCTGCACGGTAATAGAGTATCGCTATCACTAGCCGCGCGTTCATGCATTAGACGAATGCTTCGGGACTTTCTACCGTCCAGGTTGTGGCGGTAGACACTCCTATTCCGAAGACGACCAACGCAGCGGGTGCAACGGCACGCCCCGCGCCGCGGAAGTCAGTGCGGCCCTCGTCGGTCGTCCTTAAATTTGTCATGGCTGCCAGCGGCATCGTCCTGGTGGGGTTCCTGTTCGCGCACGCGGCCGGCAACCTGAAGATCTTCATCGGCAATGAAGACTTCGACCACTACGCGCACTGGCTGCGCACGATCGGAACACCCCTGCTCCCGGACGTGTGGTTCCTCTGGATCATGCGGATCGGCCTGCTGGTGGCGATCTTCGCGCACATCTGGTCAGCGACGGTACTGACCGTGCGGGCCAAGAAGGCCCGGCCGGTCAAGTACGCCCACCGGCCCAAGGTCCAGGGCAGTTACGCCGCCCGGACCATGCGCTGGGGCGGCGTGATCGTCCTGCTGTTCATCATTTACCACATCCTCGACCTGACCACCGGCACGCTGAACCCGGTCGGTGACTCGTCGCGGCCGCATGCCAACGTGATCGCGGACTTCGCGCCGGAGCGCTGGTACGTGACGCTCTTCTACGCCGTCTCGGTGATCGCGGTCGGCCTGCACCTGCGGCACGGCATCTTCAGCGCCGCCCGCACCCTGGGCCAGCAGACCGCCAAGGGTCAGCGCCGGGCACAGGCCATCGCGCTGGTGCTCTCCGTGATCCTGGTGGTCGCGTATCTCTCGGTGCCGTTCGCGGTGACGGTCGGATTGGTGAAGTGAAGATGACTGACTTCTGGGCCGAAGGCGAGCCGATCGTCGACAAGGCCGCTCCGGACGGGCCGGTCGAGACCCGCTGGGAGCGCCGCAAGTTCAACGCCAAGCTGGTCAACCCGGCGAACCGCCGGAAGCTGACCGTGATCATCGTGGGCACCGGCCTGGCCGGCGGATCGGCCGCGGCGACCCTCGCCGAGGCGGGGTACCACGTCAAGTCGTACTGCTACCAGGACAGCCCGCGGCGGGCGCATTCGATCGCCGCGCAGGGTGGCATCAACGCCGCGAAGAACTACCGCAACGACGGCGACTCCGTCTACCGGCTGTTCTACGACACCGTCAAGGGCGGCGACTTCCGGGCGCGCGAGTCGAACGTGTACCGGCTCGCGCAGGTCTCGGTGAACATCATCGACCAGTGCGTCGCGCAGGGCGTCCCGTTCGCCCGCGAGTACGGCGGCCTGCTCGACAACCGCTCGTTCGGCGGCACCCAGGTGTCCCGGACGTTCTACGCCCGGGGCCAGACGGGTCAGCAGCTGCTGCTCGGCGCGTACCAGGCGCTGGAGCGGCAGATCGGGCTCGGCAACGTCGAGATGAACGCCCGGCACGAGATGCTCGAAGTGATCATCAAGGACGGCAAGGCGCGGGGCATCGTGGTCCGCGACATGGTCACCGGCGAGATCACCACCGAGTTCGCCGACGCCGTCGTGCTCGCCTCCGGTGGTTACGGCAACGTCTTCTTCCTGTCGACGAACGCCAAGGGCTGCAACGTCACGGCGGCGTGGCGGGCGCACCGCAAGGGCGCGCTCTTCGCGAACCCGTGCTACACGCAGATCCACCCGACCTGCATCCCGGAGTCCGGCTCGCACCAGTCGAAGCTGACCCTGATGTCGGAGTCGCTGCGTAACGACGGCCGGGTCTGGGTGCCGAAGGCACAGAAGGACACCCGCAAGGCCGCCGACATCCCCGAGGACGAGCGCGACTACTACCTGGAGCGCATCTATCCGTCGTTCGGCAACCTGGTGCCCCGTGACATCGCGTCCCGGGCCGCCAAGAACGTCTGCGACGAGGGTCGTGGCGTCGGCCCCGGCGGTCTCGGCGTCTACCTGGACTTCGCCGACGCGATCAAGCGGCTGGGCCAGCCCGCGGTCGAGGCGAAGTACGGCAACCTCTTCGAGATGTACCAGCGGATCACCGGCGACGACCCGTACGAGACGCCGATGCGTATCTACCCCGCTGTGCACTACACGATGGGTGGCCTCTGGGTCGACTACGACCTGCAGTCGACGGTCCCGGGCCTGTTCGTGGTGGGCGAGGCGAACTTCTCCGACCACGGCGCCAACCGGCTCGGCGCGTCCGCGCTGATGCAGGGCCTGGCGGACGGCTACTTCGTGCTGCCGAACACGATCAGCAACTACCTCGCGTCCGGCCCCTTCCCGAAGGTGACCGAGAGCGATGAGGAGGTCGTCGAGGCGCGCAAGCTCGTCGAGGACCGGATCGCCAAGTTCCTCTCGATCGACGGTGACCGCACCGTCGACTCGTTCCACCGCGAGCTCGGCCACATCATGTGGGAGTACTGCGGCATGGAGCGTACGGAAGAGGGCCTGACCAAGGCGATCGGCCTGATCCGGGCGCTCAAGGAGGAGTTCTGGACCCGGGTGAAGGTGCCGGGCAAGGGCGAAGAGCTCAACCAGAACCTGGAGAAGGCCGGCCGGGTCGCCGACTTCATCGAGCTCGGCGAGCTCATGTGCATCGACGCGCTGCACCGCCGCGAGTCCTGCGGCGGCCACTTCCGGGGCGAGAGCCAGACCCCGGACGGTGAGGCACTGCGCCACGACGACGAGTTCAGCTACGCCGCGGCGTGGGAGTACTTCGGCGCCGACGGCAAGCCGACCCTGCACAAGGAAGACCTCAACTTCGAGTACGTCCACCCGAGCACGCGGAGTTACAAGTAATGAACATCAAGGTACGGGTGTGGCGTCAGTCCGGCCCTGCTTCCTCCGGGAAGATGGTCACCTACGACGTCAAGGACATCTCGCCGGACGCGTCGTTCCTGGAAATGATCGACGTTCTGAACGAGACGCTGATCCTCAGTGGCGACGACCCCATCGCGTTCGACCACGACTGCCGTGAAGGCATCTGTGGCGCGTGCAGCATGGTGATCAACGGTGTGGCGCACGGCCCGGAGAAGGCCACCACCACCTGCCAGCTGCACATGCGTCACTTCTCCGACGGCGACGTGATCGACGTCGAGCCGTGGCGTGCCGCAGCGTTCCCGGTGATCAAGGACCTGATCGTCGACCGGGGCGCGTTCGACCAGATCATCCAGGCGGGCGGTTACATCAGCGCGCCGACCGGCACCGCGCCGGACGCGCACGCCGCGCCGGTGCCGAAGAAGGACGCCGACGCCGCGTTCGAGGCGGCGACCTGCATCGGCTGCGGCGCCTGTGTGGCGGCCTGCCCGAACGGCTCGTCGATGCTGTTCACCGCCGCGAAGATCACCCACCTCGGTCTGATGCCGCAGGGCCAGCCCGAACGCAACAGCCGGGTGCTCGACATGCTGCAGGCGCAGGACGACGCCGGGTTCGGTGGGTGCACGAACATGGGTGAGTGTGCCGAGGTCTGCCCGAAGGGCATTCCGCTGAGCCTGATCGGCCGGCTGAACAGCGATTACCGCAAGGCGCTCAGCAACCGCTGACGGCTGAGAGTCGGCACTAGCTGCCGAATGGCGGGACACAACGACGTGTCCCGCCATTCGGTTATTTTCCGGCCGTCAGGGCTTGGGCGATTGCCAGGGTGTGCTGGTACTCGCGCCAGCGCGTCAGCTTGCCGCCCCGGGCAGTGAGCACCCCGATGAACGGCGCCGACGCTGTCATCCCAGTCGATGTGTGAGTGCCGGCCAGTTCGTACTCCACGACGATCACGTCCGGGTCGGCCGTCTTGTGCACCACCACATCGCGGCAGTCGTCGAAGCGCACCGGTAACGCCGCCCGGCCGGCCTCGGTGAAGGCGAGCACCCGCTCCTTGCCCGCGATGCGCCCCGGCCCGCCCGGCGCCGCGAACGGCATCTCCACGACCACGTCGTCGGCCAGCATGCCGCCGTCGAAGGTCGTCTCGCCGGCCAGCCAGCGTGCTCGCATCCGCTCGAAGATCTCACTCGGTGTCACGGCGGCACTCCTTCTCTAAGATGAGTTAGGACTCGACTTGACCGAGAATAATGAGTGGAGACTCATCTTGCTAGAGCCCCAGCCCATGCGCGCCGACGCCCAGCGCAATCGGGCACGCATCCTGGACGCCGCCGAGACGGTCTTCGCCGAGCTCGGCCCGGGCGGCTCGACCGAGGAGGTCGCCCGCCGGGCCGGCGTCGCCATCGGCACCGTCTTCCGCCACTTCCCCACCAAGGACGACCTGCTGGCGGCCATCATGAAACGCCTGCTGGCCCAGCTGATCGCGGAGGCCGGCGAGCTGGGCGGACCCGACGGCCTGTTCAGCTTCCTGCGCGGCCTGGTCGCGCAGGCCGCCGCCAAACGGTCCGTCGTCGACCTACTCGCCCGCTCCGGCGTCGACGTCCGCCTGCCCGACGCGGTGGGTCATCTCCAGGACGCGGTCGGCGCGCTGCTGATCCAGGCCCAGGACGCCGGCACGGTGTCACCGGACGTGGCGTTGCCCGAGGTGATGGCGCTGCTCGTCAGCCTCTGCCAGGGCGCACTGCACGGTGGGTGGGACGCCGGCCTTCAGACTCGTACCCTCGCTGTGGTCTTCGCGGGCCTGAGCCCGCGCTGAGCCCGCAGATCCGGATCAATCCGGGCCGGTTGCCTCCGGCTGGATAGTTGGTTTTAGTGCCACACCCACTGTGGGTGTGGCTACACCCACAGTGGGTGTGGAGCCTTTTTAGAGAACATTGCCCAGCCCACACACGGACGGTCACGGGGCCGCGAGGCCAGAAGGCCCGGGATCCGGCACCGGCACGGCGGCCGGTGGGGCGGGCACCGGCACGGCGGCCGGTGGGGCCGGCGGGTTGCGCAAGGCTGTCACCGTCACCGCGAAGGCCGCTGCCACGAAGCCCGCCGCCAGCAGGAACGCCAGCGAATAGCCTTCGCGCAGCGCCGCCCCTGCGCTCACCCCGGCACCCAGCTGCGACGACGTCCGGGCCGCCGACACGGCTGCCAGCACCGCCAGGCCGAGGGCCATGCCGGCTTGCTGGGCGGTGTTGTTCAGCCCGGACACCAGGCCGGTGTCCTCCTCCGACGAACCGGCCATCGACAGCATCATCACGGCCGGGACCGCCACACCGATGCCCAGACCCATCACGACCAGCGCGGGCAGCACGTGCCACGCGTAAACCGGCGACGAAGGAGCCTGCGACAACGCCACGAGACCGCCCGCCACCAGCACCAACCCGCCCAGCAGGACCGGACGCACCCCGAACCGGGACGTCAACCGTGCCGCCACCAGCAGCGACACCACGCCGATCATCAGGGGTGTCGGCAGGAACGCCAGGCCGGTGCGGAGCGCGTCGAAACCGAGCACCTTCTGCAGGAACAGCGTGTTGACGAACTGGAACCCCAGCCCCGCCGCGACGATCAGCAGGACGGCGCTGTTGGCCGCGAGCAGCCACGGGCGGCGGAGCAGGCGGAGAGGGATCAGCGGGCTGGACGCGTACTTCTGGCGTACCAGAAAGGCAGTGAGCAGCAGCAGCGCGAGCGCCCCGACCGGAATGACCCCATCGACGATCGCGTAGACGCCGGCCGAGAGGCCGGCGGTGATCAGAAGCGCCCCCGGAATGTCCAGGCCACCACCCGCTGCGGCAGCGGAGGCGGGCAGCAGCCGCAGACCGAAAATGAACGCGGCGATCCCGATCGGGACGTTGATCAGGAAGATGGCGGGCCAGCCGGCCAGATCGGTGAGGATGCCGCCCACGACGAAGCCGATCGCGGCGCCGCCGGCCTGGGTGAAGCTGAAAATGCCCATGGCTCGCGCCTGCGGGCCGGGCGCCGGGTAGAGGCGGACGATCATGCCGAGGATCACCGCGGAGGCGAACGCGCCGCCGGCGCCCTGCAGGAAGCGGCCGGCGATCAGCAGCTCAGCCGTGGGGGCGAAGCCGCAGAGCAGGCTCGCGACGGTGAACAGGGCCAGGCCGGCGAGGAAGACCCGGCGGGAGCCGATGAGGTCGCCGAGCCGGCCGGCGAGCAGGAGCAGGCCGCCGAAGGCCACCAGATAGCCATTGATCACCCAGGCCACACCGGCCGGCGAGAAGCCCAGATCTTGTTGGATGGCGGGGATCGCCACGGCCACGATCGTGCTGTCCAGAACGATCATCAGGCTCACCGTGTTCAGCACGGCGAGCGTTGCACCACGAGAACCACTCATAGCGCTACGCTAACAGATAATCCGGTAGCGGATTATCTGCAAGAGGATCATTTGCCTCGTGCGCGGCGGATCGGTCCGGGGCCCGAGTCCCCGGCCAGCGACGTGAGCAGTTCCAGAAACGACTCGCGCTCGGACGGCGCCACCCCCACCAGCGCCTCGCCGTGCACCCGGTCGACGATCTCCTGGCCCTCGTCCGCCACCCTGCGACCCTTCTCGGTGACCGCGATGATCCGGGCGCGCCGGTCGGTCGCCGACGGGCGGCGCTCCGCGAGACCGCGTTTCTCCAGTTCGTCGACGGTGCTGACCATCGTCGTCTTGTCCATGAAGGAGAGCGCGGCGAGCTGGATCTGGGTGCGCTCCTCCTCCAGCGCGTGCAGCAGCACGCACTGCATCCGAGGCGTCAGATCAACCTCGGCGAGGGCTGCAGCAAGACGGTTGGAGAGGGCGTGCCCGGCCGCGTTCAGCAGACCGGTGATGTCGCGCTGGGTGCGCTCGGGAGCAGCCATGCCGGCAAGTCTACCTGCGGATAATCCAGCAGCAGACGATCAGCGAAGAGACCGCCGAACGGCGACGACCAGCTGCACGAAGCCGACAATCTGCAACAGAAGCCAGACGCCGACCGGCACAAAAGCGGGGAGTGACAGCGCGCACACGAGCAACCCGACGATCGAGACCGACACCCGGGTCGGCCTCTCCCCCACCGTCACGGCACCGATCTCGGCCATGCCGCTTGCTGCCGCGCGGGCGCGTACATATTCATGAAGCCAGCTCGCGGCACCTGCCGCGACCACCAGCGGCCCGGGCGCGCCCGCCACCCAGAACGCGGCGAGCCAGCCCAGCTCACCCACCCGGTCCGCGACCGAGTCATAGACGAAACCGGCCCGGCTCACTCGCCCGGTCACCACTGCCACCGCGCCGTCGAGCCCGTCCGCGACCGCCGCGAGCAGCACCAGCAGCGCACCTGCCGCGAGACCGCCGCGCCCGCCCAGCGCCGCGAGCGGCACGGTCAGACACAAGATCACCCCGGCGATGGTCACCGCGAGCGGCGAGATCCGCTTACTGCCGAGAAAAGACCCGATCCGGTACGCGCAAAGCACCCAGCCACGAACCACAGGCGACGCCCGCCGTGGATCGAAGCCGCCGTGCAGCCCGGACCAGGCTGTGGCGTACTCGTCCCAGGTCACGGCTTTTTCAGGCGGCTGCCGCGACCTCGGCAGGTGCCAGCCGCTGCCAGACCTCCCGGGTCGCGGTCGATCGATTCAGGGTGATGAAGTGGATGCCCGGCACACCCTCGTCGAGCAGCCGCGCACACATCTCAACACACGTCTCGATGCCCAGCTCACGGATCGCGGCCTCGTCGCCGGCGACCCGCTCGAAACGCCGCAGCAGAGCCTGCGGGAACGGCGCGCCGGAGAGCTGCTGGGACCGCTCGATCGTCGCCATCCGGGTCACCGGCATGAGACCCGCCACGATCGGGGTGTTGCAGCCGGTCGCCGTGACCCGGTCACGCAGCCGCAGGTAGTCGTCGGCCTCGAAGAACATCTGGGTGATCGCGAAGTCGGCGCCGGCCCGGCATTTGCGGACGAAGTCGCGGGTGTCGCTCTCCACGTCCGCCGAGCGGGGATGTTTGTACGGGAAAGCGGCCACCCCGACGCTGAAGTCGCCGGACTCCTTGATCAGAGCGACCAGGTCCTCGGCGTAGTGCACGCCGTCCGGGTGACGCACCCACTCGCCCATCGGGTCGCCGGGCGGGTCGCCGCGGACCGCGAGCACGTTGCGGATCCCGGCCCCGGCCAGCCGGCCGATCACGTTACGCAGCTCGGCGACCGAGTGGTTGACCGCGGTGAGGTGGGCCATCGGCAGCAGCGTGGTCTCGGTGGCCACCCGCTCGGTGACCGCCACAGTGGTGTCCCTGGTGGTGCCGCCCGCGCCGTAGGTGATCGAGACGAAGCTCGGTTTCAACGACTCCAGCTCGCGGATCGCCTGCCAGAGCAGACGCTCGCCCTCAGGGGTCTTGGGCGGGAAGAACTCGAACGAGAAGGTCGGCGCCGGCTCGCGGATCAGCGCGCCGATCGACGGCGTGCCGGGCAGGCGGGAGGGAAGACCGAGAGACACAAACGCACTGTACTAGCGTCTGAGGCGTGACGACTTCACCTCTCGAGCTGGCCGGCCTGCGTCAACGGGTCGACAAGGCCCTTGCCGGTTTCCTCGCCACCCAGCGGACCCGGCTGCTGGAGATCGATCCGGCGCTCGACGAGGTGGCGGCGACGGTGTCGGCGTTCGTGCTCGGTGGCGGGAAACGGCTTCGGCCGGCGTTCGCGTACTGGGGGTTCCGGGGTGCCGGCGGCCCGGACTCCGACGAGGTCGTCGCGGCCGTCAGCGCGCTGGAGTTCGTGCAGGCCAGCGCCCTGATCCACGACGACCTGATGGACCGCTCGGACACCCGCCGCGGCGAGCCCTCGGTCCACCGCCGGTACGAGTCACGGCACATCGCCGCGGGCTGGCGTGGTGACGCGACCGGCTTCGGCGACTCGGCGGCGGTGCTCCTCGGCGACCTGGCGCTGGTCTGGTCGGACGAGATGCTGCACGGCTCCGGGCTGCCGCTGGCCGACCTGGCCCGGGCGCGGCAGGTCTTCGACCAGATGCGTACCGAGGTGACAGTCGGGCAGTACCTCGACGTGCTCACCCAGGCGACCGCCGACACGTCGCTGGAGCGCGCCGGCAAGGTGGCCCGGTTCAAGGCCGCGAAATACACAGTGGAACGCCCGCTGCTGCTCGGCGCGGCCCTGGCCGGCGGTGGTCCCGAGGTGTTCGCCGGGTACGCCGCGTTCGGCCTGCCGCTGGGTGAGGCGTTCCAGATGCGCGACGACGTGCTCGGGGTCTTCGGCGACCCGGAGCGCACCGGCAAACCCGCTGGTGACGACCTGCGCGAGGGAAAGCGGACGTACCTGGTGGCGTCCGCGTTCGCCGCCATCGACGAGGCGACCCGCGCCGAGCTGGACGCGGGCCTGGGCTCCCCCGGGCTGGACGACGCCGGGGTGGAGCGGCTGCGCGCGATCATCCGGGACTCCGGCGCCCTGGCGGCGACCGAGTCCCGGATCGACACGCTGGGCGCCGAAGCCCTGGATGCGCTGAAGCAGGCGCCGATCGAGGACGAGGCCCGTTCGGTCCTGTTCGCCCTCGCCGAGGCCGCTACCCGCCGGCTCTTCTAGGTTTTCTTTTTTCGCGGAGGTTTTCTTTTTCGCGGATCGTTCAGAAGCCCAGCGCCTGCGCACGGCGCTTGACCTCGCGCGCCTGCCACGTACCGAGGGCGATCGCGGCGTTGCCGCCGAAGGCCTCATCCGGTTCGTAGAGCCACTTGAGGGCCTCTTCGTCGTTGTACCCGGCGTCGCGCAGCAAGTTGAGTACGCCGGGCAGATGCTTCTGGACGGTCTCGTTGGCCACCAGTTCTGACGGGACGAGCCGGACGCCGTCACGCCGGACGGCGAGCAGGGCGCCGTCACGGATCAGCTGGTGCACCTTGCTGATCGACAGGCCGAGCTTCTCGGACACGTCCGGCAGGGTGATCCATCCGGCCGGGCCGGCGATTACGGGTTCGCTCACTCGTACAGCGTGCCAGACCAGATCGGAGAACTGTTGATGAGCCTGTTCCGGAGGATCCGCGGCGAAGTCGCCGGGGCGTGGCGGTCGGTCGGTTACGACCTGGGCCGGCGTCATTCCGAGGCGCCGGCTCCTGAGGCTGCGCCGGAGATCAGTGGGCTGGACGTCACGTCGACCGGAATGAACACCTTCCCGGGCTCGCTCGTCGACCTGCCCTCGTCGCCGTTGCGGACCGATGCCGCTCCACCGAGGCGATTTGTCGCGGTTACGGTGTTCTGCCTGCTTGCTATGTCTGGGGCGACCGGCTCGTACTTCGTCGCCACCAGCATCTTCAGCGCGCCGACCGGCAACGTGGCCGAGTCGGTGGATTCAGCGGGTTCGGCAGGTTCGACGGATTCGGCGCCTCAGGCCGCCGCCGAGCAGCCGATCCCGGTGGACCAGGCGGCCGGTGGCAAGGCCGGGATGGGTTCCGCGCTGCGGCCGGCCGGGAAGCCGCGTACTACTCCGGCGTCGGCGTCCCCGGCGGTTGCCGGGAAGCCTGTCGCGAAAGTCACTCGCGGGGCTCCCGCCGATGCGGCCGCGCCGGCCACCTCGCGCCAGGAGCGGCCGACGACCGTGACTCCGGAGCGGACCCGGATCACCGAGTCACCCTGCGACTGCATGACGCCGCCGGTGCCCACGCCGACGGCGCCGGCGGTCAGCGCCTCGCCGTCAGTGCCGGTCCGGCCATCTGAAAAACCCGACAATTCACCCTCAGTGGCGCCCAGTGACTCCGTCAGCCCCACTCCGAGCCACGCCGGCGACGGTCGTCACCACCGCCGCGCACACCGGGATTAGCCGGATAAATCATGCTTCAGGGGGTGGGCTGGGCACGGCCTGGGACAAGTCGTCGCAGGTCAGCGCCGTCCAGGTACCCGTTTGGACTCAGCTATGACATCCTGGTCTACCCCCACGGGAAAGACACATACACTTCACGCCGATGGACACGACAGTCGCCGATACGTTGATCGGCACAACGATTGACGGGCGCTACCGGATCACCGGTCGCGTGGCCCGTGGTGGCATGGCGACCGTCTACCGGGCGACCGACGAACGACTCGAGCGCCCCGTCGCTTTGAAGATCATTCACCCGTCACAGGCCACGAACGTCCACTTCGTCGACAGATTCACCGACGAGGCGAAAACGATCGCCCGCCTCACCCACCCGAACGTCGTCGCGGTTTACGACCAGGGCCGCCACCAGGGTCTTCCGTACCTGGTGATGGAGTTCGTGCAGGGCCGCACCCTGCGCGACGTGCTCAGCCAGCGCGTCAAGCTGAACCCGGTCGAGGCCATGGCGATCCTTGA
The DNA here is from genome assembly GCF_050955685.1 of Actinoplanes sp. CA-015351. Classification (NCBI taxonomy): domain Bacteria; kingdom Bacillati; phylum Actinomycetota; class Actinomycetes; order Micromonosporales; family Micromonosporaceae; genus Actinoplanes; species Actinoplanes sp. CA-015351. The sequence goes on along the minus strand of NZ_CP192102.1, from coordinate 1,656,715 downwards.
GCAGATGCTCGCCGCGATCGCCGCCGCACACCGCGCCGGCCTGGTCCACCGCGACGTCAAGCCGGAGAACGTGCTTGTCGCCGAGGCGCCGAGCGGCGGTAGCGCGAACCTGGTGGACGCCGTGGTCAAGGTGGCCGACTTCGGTCTGGCCCGGGCCATCGAGGCGAGCACTGTCGACGACTCCGGCCAGTTGATGGCCACCGTGGCGTACGTCGCACCCGAGCTGGTACAGACCGGTCAGGCCGATGCGCGAACCGACGTGTACTCGGCCGGCATCGTGCTCTTCGAGATGCTGACCGGCCGGGTGCCGTTCGACGGCGACGACCCGGTCGAGGTGGCCTGGCAGCACGTCGACAACGACGTGCCCGCCCCGTCCACCATCACCCCCGGCTCGCCGGTGGTCCTCGACAAGCTGGTCGCCCGCGCCACCCGGCGTGACCCGGGCGCCCGCCCCACCGACGCGGGCGCGCTGCTCAGCGAGGTGCAGGCGGTTCGCGACGGCCTCGGCGCGGCGAACGTGGAGACGGCGCTGCTGCGCCAGGTCCCGTCCCGCCCGATCCCGGCGGACGCCACCTCGATCGTCCCGGCCGTGCCGGCCGCCGACGCGACCGCGTTCGTGCCTCCGGTGCCCGGGGGTTCGTACCATCAGGCCTCGCACCGGCCCTCCTGGGCCCGGCTGCCGGAGCAGGGTGGCGGCGGCCCGCGCACCGCGCCGCACCGCCGTTCCGTCGAACCGTCCGGCGGGTTCTTCGCCGACCGGCGTCGCGTCGTGCTCGCCTCGTTGATCGCCGTGATGGCCCTGGTCATCATCGGCAGCACCTGGTGGGTGACGGCCGGGCGGTACTCCGAGGCACCGACGCTGCTGGCCATGCCGCTGGCGCAGGCCCAGGCGCACGCCCAGGAGAAAGGTTTCGAGATCCTGGTCGGCGACGGGGTCTACAGCGACACCATTCCGAAGGACTCGGTGGTCACCCAGAGCCCGGGCGCCCAGGAAAAAATCGTCAACGGCGACACGATCACCGTGAACCTCTCCCTCGGCCCCGAGGTGCACCCGGTCCCCGATCTGGTCGGCGTCGAGCTGGCCAACGCCAAGGGCGAGCTGGAAGGCCTCGGCCTCAAGGTCAAGGAAGGCAAGGCGCAGTACAGCGAGACCGCTGCCGAGGGCGTGGTCCTCTCCACCGACCCGAAAGCCGGGACCCAGCTCAAGCCGGGCGAGACCGTCACGGTGGTGCTGAGCCGGGGCCGCGCCCCGATAACGATCCCCGACCTGACCGGCCTCAACATCAACGACGCCCGCGCACAGCTGGCGGCGAAGGGTCTGACCAGCGTCGAGCGGTCCAAGGACAGCGACGAGCCGGCCGACACGGTCCTCGGGCAGTCACCCAAGGCCGGCACCGGTGTGGAGAAGGGCGCCGAGGTCACCCTCGACGTCAGCAAGGGCCCGCCGCTGGTCATCGTCCCGGACCTGACCGGCCAGCCCTGTCCGCAGGCGCAGGCCACGCTCCAGGGGATGAACCTGCAGGTCCAGGTCAACTTCAACCCCAACGGTACGGTCCAGGCGCAGAACCCGGGCGGCAACACCCAGGTGGCGCCGCAGAGCGTGGTGCAGCTTCAGTGCTTCTAGACCGCCGTATCGGGTCGCACACGAAGACGTCGGGCGGGCTGGCGAAAGCCGCCCTCCCGTACGTCGACGCCGCGGGCTCGGAAACCCTCCAGGTGTACGTCTCCAACTCGCGGGGCTGGGCTCTGCCGGCCGGCGACCCCAAGCAGGACACCCTGTTCCGGGACGGGTGTGGTGAGCGCGGCATGCCGGCGTACATCCACGCGTCGCTGCTGGTGAACCTGGGCTCGCCCACCGAGCTGACCGTGGAACGCTCGATCGCGACCCTGGAGCACGCGCTGCTGCGGGGCAAGGCGATCGGCGCGACGGCAGTGGTCTACCACGCCGGCAGCTCGGTGGACGAGGCTCACGCCGACAAGGCCATGCACCAGCTGCACGAGTCGCTGCTGCCGCTGCTCGACCGGGCGGCGGCCGAGGAACTGCCGCGGCTGCTGGTCGAGCCGAGCGCCGGCGGCGGGCGCAGCCTGGCGTCGAAGGTGCAGGACCTTTCCGCTTATCTGGACGCGGTCGACCATCACCCGTGGCTCGGCGTCTGCTTCGACACCTGCCACGCCTGGGCGGCCGGGCACGACCTGGCCACTCCCGGGGGCATGACCGAGACCCTGGACGCCCTGGTCACCGCGGCCGGTCCGGGCCGGCTGCAGCTCATCCACGCGAACGACTCGAAGGACGCCTGCGGCTCGACCCGCGACCGCCACGAGACGATCGGCAAGGGCACCATCGGCGCGGCGCCGTTCGCCGAGCTGTTCGCCCACCCGGCCACCACCGGCGTCCCGATCATCGTCGAGACGCCAAGCGTCGAACACGAGGGCCACGCAGCCGACATCGCGTTGCTCAAGGGCCTGCGGGACACCCCGGTCGGCGTACCGCGCTGACCCCGGCCGGCCCATCCGGTCGATCTCGGCAAGAGAGGGCGGCGGCAAGGCGTGGCGAGCGCTGTGCTCACCTTCGGACCTGCGGAGTTGTCCGGTGACCGGGTGCGCTGAGCGCCGGCGGTCCGGCTGGTACACAGCGCGGTGAAAACGGTCGCGAGACAGCACTGTGCAAACCAGCCGGCGTCCACGCGCCACGTGGCCGCGAGCCCACGGTGGGCCTTCACCCCGCTTCTCCCAAGCCGACGTGGACGTGACAAAGACCGCCGGCGGATCGGACAGGCTCACGAGTTGGCCGAAGCGGCGGATTCTCTAGTTCTGGGTGTACGCGAACGCCGCTGAAGCGGTGAAGCGGCTCGGTGTGCCGGCGGCCGAGGTGAAGGCGACCACCACCGGGCCGGGCTCGTCGGCCGGCGGCACGACGCAGACGAACTGCGGGTTCGTGGTGCTGCCCTGCCTGGTGCATTCGGCGTCCTGGCCGCCGAAGGTGAAGTCCGTCGCACCGGCCGGGTTCGCGCCGGCCACCTTGACCGTGGTGGTGACACCGCCGGCGAGCGGGCTGGACTTCACCGTCAGGCCGGTCACGACCGGCGCGAGGGCGATCGTGGCCGGGGTGCCGGCGATCGTGTCGTGCACGACGGTGAGCTGCGCCGACTCGGCGGCGGTGGACGGCACGGTGACCTTCATCCGGCTCGCGTCGACCCACGTCGCGGAGAGCTTGGTCTTGTTGTTGAGCAGCACCGACACGACCTCGGAGCCGAACTCCTTGGCGGTCGAGCCGAGCGCGCCGCCGGTGACGGTGAGCACGAGCGGTCCGCCGCTGGCCTTGGCCGTCAGGCTCCCGGAGACGTCGAGCGGGCTGCGGTAGGTGACCCGGCTCCTGGTGGACGCGACGCTCTCGTCGGCGCCCGCGGTGATGCTGATCGGGGCGGCGCCGTTCGTGCCGGCCGGCGCCACGGCGGTGATCTTGGTGGCCGAGACGACGCTGAACGAGGTCGCGGCGGTGGTGCCGAAGCTGACCGAGTCGACGCCGGTGAAGTTCTTGCCGGTGATCGTCACGGTGGCGCCGCCGACCGTACTGATCTTGGCGGGGCTCACGGCGGACACGGCCGGCACGGTGCTGGCGACGGCGGCCGACACGGAACCGCCGGCGACGGCCAGCAGGGTGCTGGTGGCGGCCACTGCGACAGTGCCGCGGAGCAGGTTGTTCACGGTGGCACCCATCAGTCGAGGTCGGTGTAGTTGAACATCGCGGCCGGGGTGAACCGGCTGTCCGTGCCGCTACCGGAGGTGAAGCTGACGATGACCGGCCCGACCTGGTCGGCGGGCGGCACGGTGCACAGGAAGCTGGTGGCTCCGGAGATGGCACAGGTCGCCGCGGTGTCACCGAACATGAACCCGGTAGCCACCCCCGCGCCGGCCGCTGTGATCTTGACGGACTTGCCGCCGGCGAGCGCATCGCTGGTCACCGACATCGCGGTGATCACCGGGACCACGTCCAGTTCGGCGACCGGGCCCTCGATGGCACCCTGCACGATGCGCAGCTCCATGCTCCCGGACATCCGCGACGGCAGCGTCACCCGCAGCCGTGTCGCGTCCACCCAGGTGGGCGTGAGCAGGCTCTTGGTGGCGCCGACCCGGACCTTCAGCTGCTCGGCGGCGAATTCGGCGGCGCCGGCGCCGAGCGTGCCGCCGGTGACCGTCAGGACGTGCGCCCCGCCGCCCGCCCGGACGAACTGGCCGGTGGTCTCGATGCTGAGCGGCCCCCGGTATCCGACCTTCGCCGCCACGGCCTCCGGGCTGTCACCGCCCGCGGAGGCGATCTTGACGCGGGCCTGACCGGCCGCACCGGCGGGCGCCGTGGCGACGATCTGGGTTGCCGAGACCACCTCGAAGTGCGGCGCCGGGACATCACCGAACGTCACCGCGCTCGCGTCGTCCGGGTCCACCCCGAGAAATCCGGCGCCGGTGATCGTCACCTCGGTGCCACCCTCGAGATCGACAAGCGACGGCGCGATCTTGGTGATCTCCGGGTAATAGGTGACGGTGCCGGTGGAGGCCGGACCGGCGTACCCCTTCTGCACCAGCCGGATCGGAACAGCCCCGGTCGTGCTGGACTTCGGAACGGTGATCAGGACGTGCTCGGCGTCCTTCCACGAGGCGGTGGCGGCCAGCTCGCCGACCTTCGCGGTGACCTTCAGGGCGTTGAACTCGGCAGTCGTGGTCCCGATGCTGCCCTCGGTGACCGTGGCGAGGATCTTGGAGCCGCCCGATGCTCCGGCGGTCGCGTCCTCGATCTCGCCGGCGAGCTTCGCGCGGTAGCCGAAGGTGGCGGATCCCTTGCTCGCCCCGAGAATGTTGATCACCTTGACCGCGACGTCACCGGCGGTGCCCGGCGGCGCGAACGCGATGATCCGGGTGTCCGAGCTGACCACGAACCGGGTCGCCGGCACGTCGCCGAACATGACGGAACCGGCGTAGCTCGTGTCGACGGTGCTGAAGTCCTGGCCGACCAGGATGACAGCTGTGCCGCCCTCGACCGGGCCGGTCGCCGGCGAGACCCCGGTGATGACGGCGCGGGTCAGAGCGGGCTTGGTGAGAACAGGAGTGGGTGCCGGGTCGCCGGCAACGCCGGCACGAGGCCCTGCGGAGAAGGCGGGCTGGGCGATGAGCACCCCGAACCCGGCGACAACGGTCGCGGCGGTGGCGATGGCGGTGGCCCGGTGGGCACGGGATCGATTTCTCATAGCGGGAGCACATATCGGCGGTGCCACGGGGCGCTTGAGACAAAAAGCGGCCCGTACCCGGTGATCCGGGTACGGGCCGCGTGGCTCAGTTGTCGGTATAGGAGAACATCGCCGCCGAGGTGTAACTGCTGTCCACGCCGCTGCCCGACGTGAAGCTCACCACCACGGGCCCCGCCTCTTCGGCGGCCGGCACCCAGCAGATGAACGACGGGCTCGCGACGCTGCCCTCCTTGGAGCAGTCGGCCGCGTTCCCGCCGAACATGAAGTCGGTCGAGTCGCCGATGCTGGCGCCGGCCACCTTCACGATCGTCTTCACCCCACCGGCAAGCGTGCTGTATTTGACGCTGAGGCTGGTCACTACCGGGGCCAGGGTGATCGTGGCGGTCTCACCGGCGATCGAGTCGTGCACCACTGTCACCTCCGCCGAATCGGCCGGGATGGCCGGCACCGTGATCGCCAGCTGGTCCTCGTCGATGTACGAAGCCTTGGCCTTCACCCTGTTGACAAGCACCGAGATGAGTTCCTTGGCGAACGCCTGCGGGGTAGCGCCGATCGTTCCGCCGGTCACCGTGAGTACGAGGGGGCCGCCGGAGGCCTTGGCCACCGGGTTGTCCGAGACGTCGATGCCGAGCGGCGTGCGGTACGTGACAACAGTGGTCTTCGTGACCAGGCTGTCCCCGTCCGCAGCGGTGACGGTGACCGGCACGGCGCCCCCGGACCCGGCCGGCACCACCGCAGTGATCTTGGTGGTGGAGACGACGTCGAAGGAGGTCGCCTCCAGCTCCCCGAACGTGACAGTGGAGACGTCGGCGAAACCCTTGCCGACGATCGTCACGGTGCCGCCGCCGGCCGTGCTGACCTTGGCCGGAGTGATCCCGGAGACGACGGGCCGGGCGGCAGGCGCGGCGCCTGAGGCCGCACCGGCGCCGCCGGCGAGAATGAGAGCGCCTGCCGTCACGACGGCCGCGCCACGAAGGATGACGTGCACGATGACCCTCTCAGTCGAGTGCTGAATAGCTGAATGCCGACGCCGCGGTGTAGCGGCTCGAAACGTCGGTGCCCGTCTTGAAGCTGACCCGTACCGGGCCGGCGGCGGTGGCAGCCGGGACCGTGCAGAGGAACACGGTGGTGCTCCTCTGCACCGCCTTGCAGGTGGCCGGATTCGACCCGAAGGTGAAGTCGGTGGCCGAGTCCGTACCGGCCACGGTGATCTTCACGGACTTCCCGCCGGCCAGGGAGCTGCTGTTCGACGACATGTTGGTGATCACCGGAGCGACCGGAAGCGTGGCCGCCGGACCGGCCGTCACGTCTTGAAGGATGGTCAGGGTCACCGTCTCGGCGGTCAGGGACGGCAGGCTCACCCGCAGGTGGGTCGAGTCGACCCAGGCGGTCTGCAGCTTCGTGGTGCCCATCTTCACGCTGATCTTCTCGGCGGTGAACGCCTTCGCGCTGTCGCCGACCGTGCCACCGGTGACCCCGAGGATGTGCTGCCCACCACCGGCACGCAGGAACTGGGTGTCGTCGGCCAGATCAAAAGTGAGCGGCCCTCGGTAGATGACCCGCGCGGCGTCGGATTCCCGGCTCGAGCCGGTGACCGTGGCGACCTGCACCGCCACCGAGCCGGAGGGGGCCTCCGGGACCACGGCGTCGATCTGAGTCCCCGAAACCACCGTGAACGAGGTCGCCGGAGCTGCGCCGAAGGTCACCGCGGACGGGTCCGACTCGTCCACGCCGAGGAAGCCCGCCCCCATGATCTGGACGGTGGCGCCACCGGCCGTGCTCACCCGCGACGGCGACACCCGGGTGACCACGGGGTAGTAGTCGACAGTGCCGGTGGAGGGCGTACCGGCCGCGCCGGCCTCGATCAGGGTCACGGTCGCGGCGGCGGCCGTGCTGGTCGGCGGGATCGTGATCCGCAGGTGCGTGGCGTCCACCCAGGCGACCGGTGCGCTCACCTCGCCGACGGCGGCGGTGATCCGCATGCCCTTGAAAGCGGCCGCGGTGGAGCCGACGGTGCCGCCGGTGACCGTACCAATGATCTTGGCGCCGCCCGCCGCGCTGGCCTCGACGCTGGTGATCTCGATGCCGAGACCCTTCTGGTAGGTGAACTCGGCGGTCGTCTCGCTGTCGCCCTCCAGGCTGGTCACCTTCACCGCGACCGGACCCTCGGTGCCGGGTGGGCTGATCGCCAGCACTTCCTTGTCCGACTTGATCACGAACCGGCTGGCCGGGACGTCGCCGAACATGACCGCTTCCTTGTTCGTGCGGTCCAGCGTGAGGAAATTGGTCCCGCGCACGGTGACGGCCGTGCCGCCGGCCATCGAGCCGCTTGTCGGCGCGATGCTCGTGACCGACGGGAGAGCGAGGGACGAGATTGTCCGTGTTCGCGGGGACACCGGAACACTGGCGGCCGAGAAGACCGCGCCGGGATGTACCACGATCACCGAGAGTCCGGTGACCGTGGCGGCGACGATAGCGCTGGCCCTGCGGGCCCGAGTTCTGTTACCCACGAGGACCCTATCGGCCGCCCCGGCCCCGAATTTTGCCTAATCAGGCCAGCAGCGAGCTGAGCACCTCAATCGCGTGATCCACCGCGGCGTCGTCGACATCGAGGTGGGTGACCAGCCGCGCGGTGCGCGGCAGCATCGCTGCGATCAGGACGCCCTGCTTGGCTGCCTCCGCAGCCAGCGTCGGCGCGTCCAGCGCCGATTTCGACAGATCCAGGGGTACGAGGTTGGTACGCACCCGGTCCGGCTCGACGACCCCGAACTCGGCGAGGGCCTCGGCGATCCGGTGCGCCCGCTCGTGATCCTCGGCGAGCCGCTGCACGTGGTGGTCCAGCGCGTACCGGCCGGCGGCCGCGAGGATGCCGACCTGGCGCATCCCGCCGCCCATCCGCTTGCGCAGGACCCGGGCGCGGGCGATCTTCTCCCGGCTGCCGACCACGAGCGAGCCGATCGGCGCGCCGAGGCCCTTGGAGAGGCAGACCGAGAGGGTGTCGAAGAGCGCGCCGTACTCGGCGAGCGGCACACCGTCGGCGACGTGCGCATGCCAGATCCGGGCACCGTCGCAGTGCAGGGCGATGCCGTGGGCGTCGGCGGCCGCGCGCAGGTCCTGCAGCACCGAGAGCGGGACGACGCCGCCGCCACCGAGGTTGTGGGTCTGCTCCACGGCGATCGCCGAGGTCGGCACCGACGGGTACCCGGCCGGACGGATCATCCCGGCGATCCGCTCGGGGTCCAGCGCGGCGCTGTCCGGGCTCCAGGTGCGGGTGGAGATGCCGCCGAGCGCGGCGGCCGCGCCCAGTTCGTACGTCACGACGTGCGCGTCGGCACCGGCCAGCAGCTCGCCGCCAGGGGCGACGACGAGCTGGAGCGCGATCTGGTTGGCCATCGTCCCGGACGGGGCGAACAGCGCCGCCTCGTGCCCGAAGAGCGCCGCGACGTGCAGCTCCAGCGCGTTGACCGTCGGGTCGTCGCCGAAGACGTCATCGCCGACGGCAGCGGTCGCCATCGCCTCGCGCATCCCGGCGGTCGGCCGGGTGACGGTATCTGACCGGAGGTCAGCAGCCAGTCCAGTCGACCGGAGGTCAGCCACGGAGCATCTCCGCGACCAGGAACGCCAGCTCCAGGCTCTGCTGGGTGTTCAGCCGCGGGTCGCAGGCGGTCTCGTACCGGCCGGGCAGGTCGAGGTCCTCGATGCCCTGGGCGCCGCCGAGGCACTCGGTGACGTCCTCGCCGGTCAGCTCGATGTGGATGCCGCCCGGGTGGGTGCCGAGGCCGCGGTGCACCTCGAAGTAACCGAGCACCTCGTCGACGACCCGGTCGAAGTGGCGCGTCTTGTACCCGTTCGAGGACTCGTGGGTGTTGCCGTGCATCGGGTCGCACTGCCAGACGACCTTGGCGCCGGTCGCTGTCACCTTTTCCACGATCGGGGGAAGGGCGTCGCGGACCTTGCCGTTGCCCATCCGGCTGATCAGCGTGAGCCGGCCCGGGATGTTCTCCGGGTTCAGCTTCTCGCAGAGCTCGATCGCGGTCTCCGGGCTGGTGCCGGGGCCGAGCTTCACACCGATCGGGTTGGCGATCCGGCTGATGAAGTCGATGTGCGCGTGGTCGAGCTGCCGGGTCCGCTCACCGATCCACAGGAAATGGCCGCTCAAGCCGTAGGCACGGCCGTCGCTCACCCGGGTGAGCGCCCGGTCGTACTCCAGGGCGAGCGCCTCGTGCGAGCAGTACAGGCTGACCGTGCGCAGCGCCTCGGCGTCGGTCATGCCGCAGGCGCGGATGAAGTCGAGGGCGCGGTCGATCTCGCGGGCGATCGCCTCGTAACGCTCACCGGCCGGCGAGGCGCGGACGAAGTCCTTGTTCCAGTCGTGCAGGCCGTTCAGGTCGGCCAGACCACCGGCGAGGTACGCCCGCAGCATGTTCATGGCGGCCGCCGAGTTCGCGTACGCCCGGATCATGCGCTGCGGGTCGGCGACGCGGGCCGCCTCGTTCGCGTCCAGCGAGTTGATCAGGTCGCCCCGGTACGCCGGAAGGCCCAGCGAGTCGGTCAGCGACGACCGCGGCTTGGTGTACTGCCCGGCGACCCGGGCCACCTTCACCACCGGCATCGACGCGCCGTACGTCAGCACGACCGCCATCTGGAGCAGCGTGCGGGCGTTGGCGAGCAGGTGGCTCTCGGTGTTGTCGGCGAAGGTCTCGGCGCAGTCGCCGCCCTGTAGCAGGAACGCCCGGCCCTCGCAGACCTCGGCGAGCTTGACCCGGAGCTGGTCCACCTCGTACGGCGCGACGATGGACGGGACGTTGTCGAGGACCTTGCAGACCTCGCCGACCTCGTCCATGTCCGGCCACGGCGGCATCTGCAGGCGCGGCAGGCTGCGCCAGCGGTCGAGGCCGAGGGCCTCGTCCTCCGCGGAGTCGGTGGAGGGGCGGGACGTCTGGAGTGCCGGGTTGCCCACCCCCGGATGACTGAGCTGGTGCCACTCACGGCGCATGGGCAAAGCGTACGGAAGAGGGGCACCGAGCTTGCGCCCGGTGCCCCTCGTTCTCAGTACGTGACTTACAGGTTGCCCTTGATGGCCGTGATCAGCTCACCGTTGGTGGTGTCACCGGAGAGCTCCCAGAAGAACGCGCCGCCGAGACCCTGGTTCTTCGCGTAGGTCATCTTGCCGGCGATGGTCGACGGGGTGTCGTAGCTCCACCAGTTGTTGCCGCAGAAGGCGTACGCCGTGCCGCCGACGGTTCCGGTGGCCGGGCACTTGGTCTTGAGGACCTTGTAGTCCTCGATACCCGCCTCGTAGGTGCCGGCGGCAGCGCCCGTGGCGGAGCCGCCCGGCGCCGCCTGGGTGACCCCGGTCCAGCCGCGGCCGTAGAAGCCGATGCCGAGCAGGATCTTGGCCGCCGGAACGCCCTTGCTCTTCAGCTTCTGGATCGCGGCGTCGGAGTTGAAGCCGGCCTGCGGGATACCGGTGTACGAGGTCAGCGGCGAGTGCGGGGCGGTCGGGCCCGCGGCGTTGAACGCGCCGAAGTAGTCGTACGTCATCGGGAAGACCTTGTCGAGCTTCGCGATGCCGGAGGCGTAGTCGGCGACGTCGAGCTTGCCGCCGGCGCTGCCGTCGGCGGAGATCGCCGAGGTGATCAGGTTGCTGGAGCCGAACTTGGTGCGCAGCGCCGAGATGACGTTGGCGTACGCGGCCGGGCCGCTGGTGTCACAGGTGAGACCACAGGCGTTCGGGTACTCCCAGTCGACGTCGATGCCGTCGAACACGTCGGCCCAGCGCGAGTCCTCGACCATGTTGTAGCAGGACTCGGCGAACGCCGCCGGGTTCTTGGCCGCGTCGGAGAAGCCGCCGGACCAGGTCCAGCCACCCATCGAGTAGATGACCTTGAGGTGCGGGTACTTCGCCTTCAGCTTGCGGAGCTGGTTGAACGAGCCACGCAGCGGCTGGTCCCAGGTGTCCGCGACGCCGTCCACGCTCTCCGCGGCGGTGTACGCCTTCTCGTAGTCCGCGTACGAGTCACCGATCGAGCACTTGCCGCCCGTGGTGTTGCCGAACGCGTACAGGATGTGGGTCAGCTTCGCGGCGGAGCCCGACGTGTCGATGTTCTTCACGTGGTAACCGCGGCCGTAGACCCCCCACTCGGCGAAGTAGCCGACGACCCACTTGCTGCCGGTCGGCGGGTTCGTGGTCGGGCTGGTGGTGGGCGGTGTCGTCGGCGTCGTCGTGGGAGGCGTCGTCGGCGTGGTGGTGGGCGGTGTGGTCGGTGTCGTCGTCGGCGGCGTGGTCGGCGGGGTGGTGCCCCCGCAGACGCCGTTGTCGATCCAGACGGCCCACTGGGTGCTGTTGGTCGCCGGGGACTCGTTCTGCGTCCACCACTTGGCGGTGTAGTTATGGCCGTTCTGCGAGGCGACGTTGTCCTTCACATAAACGGCGGTGGAGCTCCAGGGGGTGGCGCATGCGGCGGCGGCTGACGCGGACACGACCGGGACCGCGACACTTGCCGCGAGCACGACCGCACCGGCGAAGATCGCCCGGCGGGCGGTTTTCTGCACGGGGATGTCTCCTCAAACAGTTAGGAAACTTTCCAAAGAGAGGGATGCAGAGACCGTAGTCACATCGATTAACAACAGTCAAGGGAGGTGAGGACCTTTAAGGTCTGTTTAACATCTGGAAGCCGACGATGACGGCGTGCGTTCACACGGGCACTGCGCGTAGTCTTAGATCATGACCATCTTCGACGTCAGCATTGGCGCCCCCACCCACTGCGCGACCGATTTGGACTATCCCCGCCGATGAGCATTCACGTGATCGGGGTCGACGCGTACGCGCTCGGCTGGGTCGGCGTCGAGCTCCGGGACGGCGCCTTCGGGCGCGCGGTGCTGGCGTCCACTCTCTACGAGATCGTCGCGGGCAGCTCCGGCGCCGCGGTGATCGGCGTCGACATCCCCCTGGGCATGCTCCCCGACCGCTGGCGATCAGCCGACACCCTCGCCGCCGACCAGCTCGGACCACGCCGCAGCAGCGTCTTCCGGGTGCCGCCCCGTCCGGTCTGGATGGAACAGGACTTCACCTCGGCGAACCGGCTCTGCCGCGAGCTGACCGGCGCCGGCCTCAGCCGGCAGTCCTGGGCGCTGCGGCCCAAGCTCCTGGAGGCGAACGCCATCTGGGAAAGACATCCGGGCCTGCTCTTCGAGGCCCACCCCGAGCTCTCCTTCCGGACCATGTCGGGAGAGCCTCTTCCGTACGCTAAAAAGACCTGGAGCGGGCAGGCCCGGCGCCGGGAGCTCCTGGCTCGCAACGGCATCGTCCTCCCGGACCAGCTCGGCCCGGCGGGGCAGGCGCCGCCGGACGACATCCTGGACGCCGCCGCGGTCGCCTGGACCGCGCACCGGGTCGCGACCGGCACCGGGCTGAGCCACCCGAGCCCGCCCGAGGAGGACAACGGCTCGCGGATCGCCATCTGGTATTGATCCAATTTCCGCCGCGGAGCGCGGATTGTAGCCTTTCGGTTACGATCCGCGCTTCCGTCGTACAGGCGGATCACCGGCGAGCGTCTACTTTGTAAACTGGCGTCCCATCAGGCCCTACTCCGCGAGTGGTAGGTGACTCCGCTATGAGGGTTCAGCCCCGGCAGCAGCTTCTGGAGATCTGGCAAGCGGTTGTCGAGCACTCCTATCGCGACGGCGAGTGGCAGTGGGGCGGCCGCGACGGCCGTAACTCCATCAGCGATGCGGAACAGCTGCTCTGTGTCCTCGGCCCGGCCACCGGCATCGAGCAGTTCGCGCTCGACTCACCGGAGCGCGTGGCCGACGACGTCCAGGCCGCCATGAAACCGCTCGGCGGCGTGATGGACATCCCGCTCACCCTGCTGGAAGCCGTCGAGTCGTACCTGACGACGTACACCGACAAGAACGGCACGCCGATCTTCGCGGCCGAGAGCTACTTCCGGGGCCTGCCCGGCGAGGACATCTCGACGCTGAACCCGCAGCAGCTCGCCCAGCCGGTGGTCGACTCGTTCGCCATCTCGCTCTCCCTGTCGCTGGCGACCATCGGTTTCGCCCGGCAGTTCCGCAAGAGCCTGAAACGCCGCAGCTCCCGGTCCGAGATCGACCGGCTGGAGGCGATGGCCAGCAAACGGCTCTCCGCCGCGATGGTGGGCCTGCTGCGCAGCTTCACGGTCAACATCTTCGACGTGGACTCCCGCGACGGCCGTGCCCTGTGCCGTACGGTCAACCAGCGCAACCTCTCCACCCGGCGGATCGTCCCGGTGATCCAGGAGACGCTGCGGGAGATCCGGGCCAGCCTGCGCGACGTGACCATGGGTTCCGGCGCCGGCGTGGCCGACGAGCTGGACCACCCGGACCGGCTCTTCGAGTGCGGCTGGAGCTGGGGTGTGGTCCGCGACGCCCCGGCCATCATCACCAGCCAGGAGGTCGGCGACCAGCTGCCCGGCCTGGCCGAGCCGGCACCCTACATCTACTTCACCACGGTGGCGCTGGACGCCATCGAGGCGCTCTTCTCGACCCGGACCCGGCAGCTGGGCCTGCTCAACGAGGAACAGCTGCGCCTCGCACAGGGATTACAGCTGCGCTGGGACCTGACCCAGTCGTACTGGTCGAAGATCGCGGTGCCGAGCGGCGGCGGACGCTGGCCGCTGGAGGACATCCCCTGGCAGCGCACCACGGAGAAGGAGTCGGAGTACTTCTCGTTGCACGTCTCCTCGATCGTCGTCCAGGACCTGGTCCGCAAACGTGCCGGCGACGCCGACCTGGACCGGGTCGGCAAGGTCCTCGAAGAGCTGGCGAACCGATCCCGGATCAACCGCCGGGTCTTCGCCGGCGACCAGTCGTACCTTCTGCACGCGCCCGGCTTCCCGATCAACCTGGGCGGCAGCGACGACCAGGGTGGCCCGCAGCTGACCTGGATGATGTCCGACTTCGCGCCGCTGCTGCTGAAACGGACCATCAGTCTGGCCGGGCTGCTCGGCGACCCGCAACTGCGCGGCCGGATGCTCGCGCTGGCCGACGAGATCTGGAGCCACCTGGACTCGCGGCGCCTGCTCGACGACCGCCGCCGCGGGCTCTGGGACCAGCCGGGCCTGGTCTTCGAGGAGTTCGACAACCTCTTCGACTCACCCTCCTGGTACCACACGAAGCGTGTTGTCGACTGCCTGATCACCGCCGCCCAGGTGATCACCGAGCCACCACTGCGCAGCGACGAGCTGGCCGGCTTCGCCGGTGACCTGCTGAGCGAGGCCGAGCACATCTACGACCAGGAGCTGCTGCAGGGCTCACCGAACGGCGGGCATGCCATGCAGATGGACCTGTTGGCGCTGGCCGCCAAGCTCAAGCGCGGTCGTGCCATCCGTGACGAGCGGCCCGGCACCGCGTCGGCCCTCGCCATAGACGTGCTGCTCACCCTGGACCGGTTCGCCGCCGCCCGCAGCGACCTCGACGGCGAGTCGTGACGATGCTGGTCTTCGCCACCTCCGACAAAGGGGGAACCGGCCGTTCGGTGACGACGAGCAACGTCGCCTACCAGAGCGCGCTCGCCGGCAACGACGTCTGCTACCTCGACTTCGACTTCGGGTCACCGACAGCGGGTTCGGTCTTCGACGTCGACTCGGGGCGTCTCGGCGTGCACGGAGGCGGCCTTCACTCGTACCTTCTGGGCAACGTGGCCGAACCGCACCGCATCGACGTCTTCGCCGAGACCGAGCGGGACAGCGTCAAGGACCGGGCGTACGACGCGGGCCGGCTGATCCTGATGCCCGGCGACATCGGCATCGGCGAGTTCCCCAGCAGCCCCGAGCAGGTCCGCCGCTGCGCGAGCCTGATCAAGCGACTGATCGGCGAGTTCGACATCTGCTTCGTCGACCTGAGCGCCGGCCGGTCGTACGCACTGCAGATGGCACTGGCCGCGGCGAAACAGCTGAACGGCGTGAAGACTCGCTGGCTGGTTTATCACCGGTGGACGAAACAGCACGTCATCGCGGCCGCCGCCCTCGTGCACGGCGATCACGGGATCCTGGAGGCCGGCGAGGACCTGGGCTTCGACCGGGAAGAGCTGCTGTCGTCGCTGCGGTTCGTGCGGACCGCGCTTGTCGACCCGTCCCGGCCCGGTCTCACCTCCCAGCAGGCAGTGTGGATCAGCGAGTGGGACGGCAAGCTGCAGACCATCGCGCAGGCCGAGGGCGCCGGGCCGCTCTGGCTGCTGCACACCGTGCCGCTCGACCCGGTCCTCCAGTGGCGCGAGCAGCTGATCACCGCTCACGACGTGAACAACATCGGCATCGCCAACGAGCGGACCGCTGACGCGTTCAAGCGGCTGTCCGAGCTGCTCCTCGACGACAAGGCCTGGGAGGTCCGGTGACCGGGCCTTCGGGAGCGCCGGAGACCACCTTTCAGGAGCGGTCGGCGCAGCTCCGGGTCGCGCAGCTCCCGCTGGCACACGTCTCGATCGAGCTGGGTCACCTCTACATGGAGGATTACGCCGGCGGCATCGATCAGCTGCGGCGGCACTTCCGCGAGGTGCAGCCGTGGGTCGCTGCCGCACACGATCGCATCGCCGGGGTTCTCGGGCCGGGAAAGAGCCCGCGGATCAGCACGTGTTTCCTGGTGGACGACTACTTCACCGAGTTCAGCAGCCCGGACGTGGTGATCGCCCAGCTCGTCGAGGCGGCCGGGGACAACGGGCTGACCATCGATTACGTGGCCCGCGAGGCCGGCTGCGCCGAGGCCGGCGACGTCCGCCCGGCCGAGCTGGTGCTGGACCGGCTGGTCGCCGACCCGCAGCCCGGCACCGACGGGGTGTGGCCGCCGCCGCAGGACAGCGGATGGCTCACCAACGGCGACCGGCCGCCCGGCTCGTCCACGCAGCCCGCGATGAGCCGGCGCCTGGGCTGGCAGCCACCCACCGAGAACGCCAAGAACCGCCACTCGATCTTCCTGGCCGTCGAAATCTTCTCCGAGGAACCCGGCGGCCGGCAGTGGTCCTGCCCCTACCTCGCGTCGGTCTGGCAGCTGCTGCGGCTCGGCATGCTCCGGTACGAAGGACGCCCGGTGGCGCCGCCCCAGCCGGTCGGCGATCGGTTGCCGTCCAGCTGGGCGGAGATGCCGGCGATTCTGCGGCTCAATCCGAAAGCTCAGCCGTTCAGCGCGTACCGGACGCTGTCCATGCTGGCCCGGCGCTTCCAGAACATCGAGGCGGCGGTCGGCGTGGTGCTCAGCCAGGTGAACGTCGACGAGGAGGTGCAGCTCCAGATCAGCAAGCGCGCCGCGGGTGAGAGCTTCGCGCTCCCCGGCGATCTGGTGCAGCGGATCTCGTACGTCTTCGACGGCGACGCGACCAGAATGCTGTGATCACCGGGGTGTCGCGACGTCCCACAGCTCGCGGAACCGGTCGCCGCGCTCCTCGACCCGGCTGGGACGCAGCACCAGCCGGGTGTTGACCACGATCGGCGGGTTGTTCTCGTCGAGCCAGGTGCCGGTCGTCACCTCGTAACTGATCACGCCGTCGAAAAGCACGAAGTCGAAGAGCGAGGTGCGGCGCAGGTCGGTGGCGGTGGAGAGGTCGAGGACACGTACCTCGACGCCGATGTCCGCGTGCTGGCGGTAGATCTTGTCGAGCGCGGTCTGCCCGCCCGGCTCGGGCCGGTCCTGAATGAATATCCGGCGGATCTTCACACCGCGCTGCACCGCGTCACGCTGCGAGTCCAGGTAACGCTGGCCGAGATCGGTGGCCCACATCCCGCCGCCGTCCACCGTGGTCAGACTGGTCGCGTCGATGCCCTGGCCGGCCGAGTGGGTGAGGCTGAGCAGCCAGTCCCGGTCCTCGCCGTCGTAGATCGCCTCGGCGCCGTCACCGAGCTCCTTGAGAAACTCCGACATCCGGGCCAGCTCGCGCTGGGCCAGCCGGTGGGCGAGCGCCGGTGATTCCGTACCGATCTTGGTGGAGTGCCGGACCAGCTGGCTCAGCAACTCGGTCTGCACCGCGGACTCCTCGATCAGGCCGAAGAGCTCGGTCGCCTCGCTGATCGCCCGGAACCGTTCGTCGACACACTCCTTTATCTGGATTGCCTGATCCACCTGGCCGATCTGCACCTCGCGCAGCCGGCCCTCGAACTCCACCAGGAACTGCACCACCAGTGCCGACCCGCCGACCAGCACGGAGAGCGTGACGGACAGCAGCGGGTCCTTCTGAGCGAGGTTGGTCAGGGCGTACGCGATACCGCCGGTGATCAGCGCGACCAGGACCTTGCGCATCACCTCCGACAGACGGCGTCCCGAGCTCCCTGCCTGCATGGACAGCCCGCTCACGACGCCGGTCCGGCCAGCTGACCAAGCTCTCGCAAGGTGCTGAGCTCCCGCAGCGTGCTCAGGGCCAGATGGTCGCGGATGCGCTGCACCGAGGCGGCCCACTGCACCCCGAATCCGGCGCGCTGCTCCATCTGCTCCCAGAACTTCCGGGTACGCACCTCCAGGCGGGCGCCGGGCATCCACAGGTGCAGCAGGTGGTCGACGGCCGGACGGATCCGGTCGGCCGCCGCCGACGGTTTCGGCGTGGTCAGCGCGGCCCGGGTCACGATGCCGGTCAGCGTGGTCAGCAGCCAGTCGTGCAGGGCCAGGTCCTCGCAGAGCGCCACCACGTCGCCGAGATCGGTGCCCTGTGTCTCCAGCCGCACCGTCCGGTGGTCGGCACGCTCCACGGTGAAGGTGAAGGCGTCCTCGCTCGACGACAGTTGCGCGACCCAGCGCAGCGTGGTCTGCCGGCTCCGGAACGGCACCCGCGAGTCGACAAGCGAGCTGGCCCGGACCCGGTCGGCGGTGTGCCCGGCGATCGATGCGAGGTTGAGCATCGGGGAGGACGGCACCACGTCCAGGAACGCGTCGGCCAGGGCCCGCTCCTTGTATTTCCCGACCACCTCGACGGTGCTCGGCCGTGCCAGATAGTACGACCAGGGCAGCCGCCGGTTGTGCGAGCTGCGCTCCGCCACGGTCCGCGTCGAGGACTGCAGGACGTGCCCGCCGGTCAGCACCGCCCGGGTGGTGACCGTGCCGATCGCCCGAGCCGTGCCGTGCGGGCCGGTCGGCACCTGGCAGTCCACCCCGGTCAGCCGCTCCGGCGACACCACGTACGACATCGGGCGGTCGGATCTGCGGACCTGCGCGCCGGTGGTGAGCGCCAGTAATCGCTCGCAGGCGTCGGCCGGCAGCGCCGTGGAAGACGGCAGCAGGGACGTGAGCACCTCACCCAGAACCAGCATCGCCCCGTGTTGCTCCCGTCTGGAGACTCGTTCCAAGAGTCGATTGGACCGCACCGACCCCGATAGCGCAACGTCCCCGTATTGTCACCTTCCGCATTCATCTCATGTTCATCACCATCGATCACCTGGCCAAGTTCGGATAAAATGTACAGATGATCCACGGGACGGACGTGGTCGTTGTCGGCGCCGGAGTCTCCGGCCTGACCTGCGCGGTGCGCCTCACCGAGGCCGGTCATCGAGTGCTCGTCCGCAGTGCACAGCTTCCCGGGCGCACCTCATGTGCGGCCGGCGCGATCTGGGGACCGCACCTGGTGGCGCACGATCGCGCCGAGGCGTGGGCCCTCGAATCCCTCGACGTCTTCCGTGACCTCGCCGGCGACCCGGCCACCGGGGTCCGGATGACCAGCGGCGTCGAAGCGAGCCGCAACGGGCTGGTCACCCCGAGACCCGGCCCCGGCGCCGAGGACGTGCACCGGTGCGAGCCGGGGACGCTCCCGGAGCCGTACACGGACGGCTGGCGCTTCCGGGTTCCGCTCATCGACATGACCCGTTACCTGGCATATCTGACAGCCCGGCTGCGCGACGGCGGCGGCGAGGTGGCGCTCACCGCGCCGATCACCCGGACCGAGCTGCCCCGCCTCGGTGCCGTGGTGGTGAACTGCACCGGCCTCGGCGCCCGCGCGCTGGTACCCGGCGACACCATCGGACCGGTCCGTGGCGACCTGCTGGTGGTCGGCAACCCGGGCATCGACACGTTCTTCGTGGAGCACGACGAGGACGACGAGGACGGCCTCACGACGTACGTGTTACCGCAGGGCGACCAGGTGATGCTGGGTGGCAGCCGCCGCACCGGAGTGTGGTCGACCAGGCCCGACATGGCGGTACGCGAAGCGATCCTCGCGCGCTGCACCCAGGCCGAACCGGCCCTGGCCGGCGCCCGGCTGCTGGAGCACCGGGTGGGCCTGCGACCGGTCCGCGACAAGGTGCGCATCGGCCCGGACGAGCGTCATCCACACGTCATCCACAATTACGGGCACGGCGGCGGCGGGGTCACCCTGTCCTGGGGGTGCGCCGGCGAGATCCTGGAGCTCACGGACGTCGCAACACATACCATCCGTCGGGGGTGAAGCCTGTCACCTCGTACCCATCGGCCTCTGCCTTGGCGAAACCTGCGCGGACGCCGGACCGCCAAGCTTGCGCCCGCTCAGGTTCGTGGAGCCGGAGCTTCTCGATGTCGGCCGGGGTCGGCACCAGCCGATGAACGCCGTCACCGAGATCGAGCAGGGCCGCGGGCCGCTCGGTGAAGTCCCACGAGTCGGCCTCCATCGGGGCGTCCAGCCGCACCGGCTCGCCGTCGGCGAACTCCCACTCGATCATCAACCGGTCGGTCTCGTCGTTGTCGTTGAGACCGTCGTTCAGCTCGCCGTAGTAGTTCTTCTCGTAGCTGAGCACCTTGCTGCTCAGCTTGGCGAGGTTGAAGTATGCGTTACGGCGGACCAGGGGGTCGTAGGTCCACCGGATCACCCGGAACCCCTCGTCCTTGGCCCACTCGGCCTCGTCCTGTTTCAGCAGGTAACCCAGGCCGCGGCCCTGACGACCGGGGCGCACGCCGACGAAGTGCGAGTGCAGCGCGTCCTTGCCGCGGATGGCGACGGCCGCACCGATCATCTCGTCCTTGTCGGTGAACATGCCGACGATGTAGCCGTCCGCCTCCACCATGAGTTTCAGGTTGGACGCATTGATCAGATCGACCGGGGACTCCGCCTCCCAGACCTCACACAGCAGGCTGACCACCCGTTCGAGATCCTCGATCCGCTCGAGTTTCTGGAAACGCACGGTCTGCACGGGAGTCATGAGTGATCACCACAGTCGATGAGAGCTGGCACCGGCCGCGCTAGTTTGGCGCATGCCGATCGATATTGCGAGAGCACGAACGGGTTGAGTGCTTCCCCCAACGTAACTCGCCCTGCTCGAAAGGGTTACGAACTACTTCATTTCTCCCGCGATCTGCCTGGCGCGGTCCCGTGCCGCCTCCAGCGCCGTGAGCATCGCCGCGCGTACCCCATGGTTTTCCAGCTCGCGGATCGCCGCGATGGTCGTCCCGGCCGGGGACGTCACCGCCTCGCGCAGCTTCGCCGGGTGCTCGCCCGAGTCGCGCAGCATCACCGACGACCCGACCGCGGTCTGCACGATCAGCTCGTGCGCGGTCTGCCGCGGCAGGCCCAGCAGAACGCCCGCCTCGATCATCGACTCGACGAACAGGTAGAAGTAGGCCGGACCGGAACCGGACAACGCCGTCACCGCGTCCTGCTGCGACTCCGGCACCCGGATCGTCGCGCCGAGCGGCTTGAACATCTGCTCGGCGATGTCCAGGTGCTCGGCGGACGCGTACGGGCCGGCCGAGATCGCTGTCATCGCCTCGTTCACCATCGCCGGCGTGTTCGTCATGACCCGCACGACCGGGGTGCCCTCGGGCAGCCGGGCGGCGAAGAAGCCGGTGGTCAGCCCGGCGCAGAGCGACACCACAAGCTTCCCGGCGCCGACCCGGCCGCCGATCTCGTCGAAGAGCGGGCCGGCGTCCTGCGGTTTGACCGCGACGGCCAAGATATCCGCTTTGTCGGCGGCTTCGGCGTTGCCGACCACCGTGATGCCGTACTTTTCCGACAAATCCGACGCGCGCTGCGGACGCCGCGCCGTGGCCAGCAGCCGATCCGCCGGCCAGCCGGAGCGCAGTAGGCCGGAGACGACGAGTTCGCCCATCTTGCCGGTACCGAGAACTGCGACGGTCTGCACGTTTGCCTCCGGGCATGAAGAAAGGGGCCGGGAAAAGCCCCGGCCCCCACTTTTTAGCAGGTACAGCTAACAGGCTCAGTTACCGAAGAAGACCTCAGCCTCTTCGTACCGCTCCAGCGGAACGGTCTTCAGCTCGCCGGTGCCCTCGATCAGCGGGATCCGGACGATGTCGGTGCCGCGCAGCGCCACCATCTTGCCGAAGTCGCCCTCGTTGACGGCGTCGATGGCCTGCAGGCCGAACCGGGTGGAGAGCACCCGGTCGAACGCGGTCGGGGTGCCACCGCGCTGGATGTGACCGAGGACGACCGTGCGGGCTTCCTTGCCGGTCTTCTCCTCGATCTGCTCGGCGAGCCACTGGCCGATGCCGCCGAGGCGGACGTGGCCGAAGCTGTCCAGCTCCTGGTTGTGCAGGACCATCTGACCGTCGAGCGGCTGCGCGCCCTCGGCGACCACGACGATCGGCGCGTACTCGACCTGGAAGCGCTTGGTCACGTACGTCGCGACCTGCTCGACGTCGAACTTGCGCTCCGGCAGCAGGATGACGTTGGCGCCACCGGCAAGGCCGGCGTGCAGCGCGATCCAGCCGGCGTGCCGGCCCATGACCTCGACGACCAGGGTGCGGTGGTGCGACTCGGCGGTGGTGTGCAGCCGGTCGATGGCCTCCATCGCGATGTTGACCGCGGTGTCGAAGCCGAACGTGTAGTCGGTGCCGTTGAGGTCGTTGTCGATCGTCTTCGGCACGCCGACCACGTTGACGCCCAGGTCGTGCAGCTTCGTGGCGACACCGAGGGTGTCCTCGCCACCGATCGCGACCAGCGCGTCGACGCCCTGCTCGGCCAGGTTGGCCTTGATCCGCTCGACGCCACCCTCGATCTTGAACGGGTTGGTCCGCGAGGAGCCGAGAATCGTGCCGCCACGCGGCAGGATGCCGCGGACCTCAGCGATACCCAGCGGCTTGGTCAGCCCCTCGAGCGGGCCCTTCCAGCCGTCGCGGAATCCGACGAACTCGTGGCCGTAAGCGGTGACGCCCTTGCGGACGACGGCCCGGATGACCGCGTTGAGGCCGGGGCAGTCGCCGCCGCCGGTCAGCACGCCGATACGCATTTTTCTTCCCCCTGGATCGGGTCGAGCGAGATGCGGATAGCCCGTAATGGCCCCAGGAACGTAATCGTCGGCAGCGTTGCCGGGCCCGGGGCGGGCCGCACCCGAACTGTAGTCGCCCTCCTCACACCGGTCGAACGCGCCCCGCTAAAGCCTGACTGTTTCGTTCTCCCCCGCCTCCGGGGTCTTTCCGGTTACCGCCGCCTTCGCATATCCCAGCAGCGTGACGACCTTCGAACTGTGCGCGGCCTCCCAGTACTCGGCCGTCTCGCCGTCCACCTTGACAAGCGTGAGGCCAGGCGTCTCCAGCCCGTCCGGGAACCAGGCCTTCAGCAGCGGGCTCCACAGCTCCTCCGCCTTGGCCCGGTCGTCCACCCGCGAGGCCGCGCCGGCGATGGAGACCCAGTTGTGCTGCTTCGTGTCACTGAACGCCACGTTCACCTGCGGGTGAATCGCGATCTGCTCCACCAGGTCCGAATCCGCGTAGGCGAAGAACCACAGGTCCCCGTCGAACTCCATCTCCTGCAAACCCATCGGCCGGCTCACGTGCCGCCCGTCCGCGGTCATCGTCGTCACCATGCAGATCTTGGCGTCCGAGACCATGTCCCGGACCTTGTCGCGCTGCTCCTGCTCAGTCATGCCTTCGCACATACCCTCAGAGGAGTAGTTCCACCGCGCCCAAGGCCTCGGCGTCGAAGCCCAGCTCGGCTCGGACGACGCTCAGGCCCGCGGCGGCGCTGGGTGCGCTGTGCCGGAGCAGCGCCTCGCGGATCCCCTCGACCACGAAGCCGCCCGCCTCCACGAAACGCCCGCCCACCACGACCACCGCCGGGTTGAGGACGTCGCAGAGCGGCGCGACGGTACGCCCGATCAGCCGCCCCGCGTCGAGCAGCGCCCGCTGAGCCGGACGATTTCCCTCGGCCGCCAGGGTGAGCAGCCGATCCTCGCCCTCGGTCGACGCCCGGGAGACTGGCGAACCGGGCGGGGCCGGCGAACCGGGCGGGGCCGGCGAACCGGGCGCGACGGGCGAGAAAGCGGCCGGGCGGGGCTCGATCAGGGCGCCGAAGTACGCCGGCGCCAGGAACGCGGACAGACATCCCCGGCTCCCACAGATGCAGAACGGGCCGATCTCCCGCACGTTCAGATGGCCGACCTCCCCGGCATATCCGATCGCGCCCCGGTGCATGCGCCCGCCTGCCACGATGCCGGCGCCGGTGTGCTGGTCGGCCTTCAGGTAGAGCACGTCCCGCGCGCCCCGGGCGGCGCCCCGGCGCATCTCGGCCAGGGCCGCGAGCTGGGCGTTGTTCTCGACCCGGACCGGACGGCCGACGGCTGCGGCGATCTCTTCGGCGGGTGCGAAACCGGAGAACATCGGCAGGACGCTGCGGATGCCGAAGCGTCCGGTACCCGGGTGTACGGGCGCCGGAACACTCACCGCGATCCGCGCTTCCGGGCCGTGCCGGTCGAGCAGCTCCCGGGCGAGATCACCAGCCGCCCGCAGCATCGGGTGCGAGTCGTTGGACATCGGGAACGGCACCGTCACGGTCTCTTCGATCCGACCGGCGCCGTCCGCGACCACGGCACGGATCCCGGGTACGGCCAGCGCGATGCCGATCAACCGGCCGGACCCGACCGTGAGCCGGAAATGTGGCGACGGCCGGCCGGCCCGGGCTTCCGCCGGAGCACAGAGTTCGACCAGGCCCTCGTGCCGGAGTTCGGCGAGGAGTTCCACGACGGCGGCCCGGGGCAACCGGGTGATCTTCACGAGGTCGCTGCGCGCGGTCGGCCCCTGCCCGCGCAGCGCGTCAAGGATCATGTCGCGCCGGACGAGCCGCTCCCGGCGCCCGGGAGAAGGAACCGCGGGGGTGTCCGCGGAGGCCGCCGGCACCGGCAGGAACGCCCGCTCCCCCCGCGCCGCCGGCGTGACCCGCAACGCGGCGCCGACCGCTCCCAGCAACGCGGCCCGCCCACCGAGCGCACTGACCCGGACCGCGGTGCTCTCCACCACTTCCGGCTGCGCGTACCGATGCAGTGACTCGGCGACGCCCGCCAGGATCGGCCCGTCCGGCGTGATCAGCGGCCCGTCCAGGACGACGAGCGACGGGTTGATGCCGTTGGCGAGTGCCGCGACCACCCGGCCGATCATGCGTCCGGCGTCGGCCAGGATCCGCTCGGCGGTGGCGTCGGTCCGGGCGAGCTCGACGGCCTGCGACGCGGTCACCGGCGACCCGTAACTGGCCGACAGCGCGGCCAGGATCTGCCGCGGTGACGCGATGGTCTCCAGACATCCCCGGTTGCCGCATTGGCAGAGCGCCCCGGTCTCGTCGACCTGGACGTGCCCGATCTCCCCGGCCACCCCGGTGGCGCCGTGGTGCACCGTTCCGCCGAGGAGAAGGCCGCACCCGATGCCGGTGGCGACCCGCAGGTAACAGACGTCCTGGTGACCGGCGGCCACGCCGTACCCGACCTCGCCGAGGAGGCTCAGATCGGCGTCGTTGCGGACGATCACACGGTGGCCGAGACGGCGACCCAGCTCGGCGGCGGGTGAGGTACCGGCCCAGCCGGGCAGGACGCTGCTGCTCTGGATGACGCCGCCGCTGATCGGTGCGGAGAACCCGGCAACTGTCGACCAGATCCGGCCGGTTCCGGTGATCACCTCGGCAATGGCGTCCAGGGCGGTGGAAGGGTCGGAGGTGTCGATGTCGTGGTGCCGTTCATGCAGGATGTTGCCGGCCAGATCGGCCTCGGCTACGCGTACCCCATCCGCTCCGATGAGCGCGCCCACGACGCCGCCGGCGGCGGGCCCGAGGGTGAGGGACCGCGCGGGGCGACCGGCTCGCGTGCCGGAGTGGGCAGCGGCTTGTTCGGCGAGGACACCGGCGGTCAGGAGTTCGGCGACGAGCCCGTTGACGGTCATCCGGGCCATGCCGGTGCGGCGCACGAGATCGGCGCGACTGATCCGGCCTGCCTCACGGACTGCCGCGAAGATCAGATCGCGGCGGACCAGATGGACCCGGCGCCCACTCATGGGTTCGAACCTAGGCCTTTTGCCGAGACTGGACAAAATCCGGCCAAGGGTGGGACCGGCGTCACACCCACAGGGCTACAAAAGCGGCATAACGCCGGCGCAAAAAGCAGAGACACAGGCGAATCATGGCTCTGACCAGGCCTTCCAGCCTCTGGTTTACCGCAAATCAAGTCGATACCTTCAGAAAACAAGCTGTTAACAAAAAGCCCCCGCGAGGTGTGCGATGACCACGATTCAGTCCCGTCCGGCAGCGGTTCAGCAGCCGGCTTCCCCCGCACCGGACGCACCGACCAGGCTGATCGTGGCGATGGCCCTCGCTCAGCTCGGCGCGTACCTCACGATCCTCACCCCGGTCGTCGTCACGATGGCGATCCGGGTCGCGCAGATCGCCCCGGACAGCAAGGCCTCCGCCCTCGGTACCGTCCTGAGCGTCGGTGCCGTGCTCGCGCTGATCGGCAACCCGTTCTTCGGCGCCATGTCGGACCGCACGACCTCCCGGTTCGGGCGCCGCCGCCCGTGGCTGATCGGCGGCATGCTGCTCGGCTTCGCCGGTCTGCTGATCGTGGCCCTCGGCGGCAGCGTCCTGGCGCTCACCGTCGGATGGGCGATCGCACAGCTCGGCGTGAACGCCACGCTCTCCACGCTCACCGTCCTGCTGTCCGACCAGATCCCGTCCCAGCAGCGCGGCAAGGTCAGCGGCATCCTCGGCCTGATGACCTCGGTCGCGATCCTGGTCGGCAGCGCGCTCGCGGCGGCACTGTCCGGCAACGCCGTGCTGATGTTCATGGTCCCGGCCGCGATCGGTGTGGCGACCGTGGCGCTGCTCGTGGTGATCCTCAAGGACCGTCCGGCCGAGAAGGGCCACTTCGCTCCGTACCGGTTCAGCGAGTTCCTGCGCACCTTTTACATCCACCCGCGCCGGCACCCCGACTTCGCGTGGAACATCGTCAGCCGGTTCCTCATCTGGATGGGTCTGGCCTGCGTCACCACGTACCAGTCCTACCTGCTGATCGACCGCTTCGGGTACACCACCGACAACGTCGCGAACGGCATCCTGGTCGCCACCCTGATCACCACCGTCGGCCTGGTCGCCGGCTCGACCTTCGGCGGCATCCTCTCGGACCGCACCGGCATGCGTAAGCCGTTCGTCCTCGGCGCCGGCATGGTGATCGCCGCGTCGCTGGTGATCATCGCACTGAGCAGCAGCTTCAGCGTCTTCCTGGTGGCCTGCGCGATCTTCGGGGTCGGCGAGGGTGTCTACCTCGCTGTCGACCTGGCACTCGCCACCGACGTCCTGCCGAACCCGGACGACGCCGCGAAGGACATGGGCGTCATGAACATCGCGAACGCCCTGCCGCAGTCGCTCGTCCCGATCCTGGCCGCGCCGATCCTCGCGATCGGTGGTGGCTCGAACTACAGCGCCCTGTTCCTGAGCGGAGCGGTGGTGGCCGTCGTCGGCTCCGTCCTGGTCCGCATGGTCCGCGGCGCACGCTGAAAATCTCTCGGAGGTTGTCATGAGCACCATCGAAGACCGGGTTACCGACCTGCTTTCCCGCCTCACCCTCGCGGAAAAAGCCGGACTGATGTTCCACACGATGATCGCGGTCAACCCGGACGGCACGCTGCACGAGGGCGACGGCATGTTCGCCTCCGCGACCGACCTGATCGCCGGCAAGCTGATCAATCACGTGAACATCCTGACGATGGCCCCGGTCCCGCCCCGGAAGATCGCCGAGTGGCACAACCGCATTCAGGAACTGGCGGAGAAGACCGGCCACGGCATTCCGGTCACCGTCTCCACCGACCCTCGCCATGGCGTCATCGACAACCCCGCGGCTTCCGCCGCTGCAGGCGGTTTCTCAGCCTGGCCGGAACCGATCGGCCTGGGTGCCACCAAAGACCCAGCCTTGGTACGCGAATTCGCCGACATCGCCCGGCAGGAGTACGTGGCCGCCGGCATCCGGGTGGCTCTGCATCCGATGGCCGACCTCGCGAGCGAGCCGCGGTGGGCGCGTACCAGCGGCACGCTCGGGTCGGACGCCGACATGGTGGCGTCGCTGCTGGTCGCTTACATCCAGGGTTTGCAGGGCCCGGCGCTCGGCCCGGACTCGGTGGCGGCGATGGTGAAGCACTTCCCGGGCGCCGGGCCGCAGATGAACGGCGAGGACGCGCACTTCGCCTACGGCCGGGAGCAGGTTTACCCGGGCGGCATGTGGGATTACCACCTCAAGCCGTTCGAAGCCGCGTTCAAGGCCGGCGCCGCACAGGTGATGCCGTACTACGGAATGCCCGTCGACACCTCTTTCGAAGAGGTCGGGTTCGGCTTCAACAAGGGGATCCTGGAGGGTCTGCTGCGCGGCCGATACGGCTTCGACGGCGTGATCTGCACCGACTGGGGCCTGGTCACCGACGCCGAGATCATGGGTACGCCGATGCCGGCCCGCGCCTGGGGTGTCGAGCACCTGGACCGGCTGTCGCGCGTTGAGATGATTATCAATGCCGGCGCTGATCAACTCGGCGGCGAGCAGTGCCCCGAGCTGATCGTCGACCTTGTCGAACAGGGCCGGATCAGCGAGGAGCGCATCAACACTTCGGTACGCCGAATCCTGCGCGACAAGTTCCGGATGGGCCTGTTCGACGACCGCCGGTACGTGGACCCCGCCGAGGCCGGCCGGATCGCGGGCCAGTCGTCGTTCCGGGCAGCCGGGCTGGAGGCCCAGCGCCGCGCGATCGTGGTCCTCACCGACCGCCCAGCTGGGGCGGGGCTCGCGTCCGCTTCGGCAGGCGCGCCGGGGCAGGCGTCCGCTTCGGCCGACGCGCCGGTGCTTCCGCTTTCGGAGGGGATCGCTGTCTATCTGGATGGCGTCGACCCGGCGGTGGCGGCGTCCTACGCCAAGGTTGTCAGCGACCCGGCGCTCGCCGATGTGGCGATCGTCCGGCGGGCCGCGCCGTTCGAGCCCCGTGGCGGCGGTTTCGAGGCGTTCTTCCACGCCGGTCGGTTGGAGTGGACCGAATCCGAGCTGGCGCCGATCCAGGAGCTGGCAGCATCGGTACCGACAGTGGTCGACATCCTGCTGGACCGGCCGGCCGTGCTCACCCCGCTGGCCGGCACCGCGGCGGCGCTGATCGGCAGCTTCGGCTCGAGCGACGAGGCCCTGCTGGACGTGCTGTTCGGCCGGGTCCGGTCAAGCGGGACGCTGCCCTTCGAACTCCCGTCCTCAATGGCAGCCGTCGAGGCATCCCGCGAAGACGTCCCGAACGACACAGCCGCACCCCTCTACCCGTACGGACACGGCCTGAAGATCTGACCCCAGCCAGCCCCGAAGCCCCGGCCCCGGCCGGGGCTTCCGCACACCCACCCAAACCACCGCCCTCCAACCCAACCCAACCCAAACCGAGCCGGAGTGACGAAGGCAGAGGCCGACGTCCGGGCCGGGCCGGGCCGGGGCGGGCCGGGCCGGGCCGGGGCGGGCCGGGCCGGGCCGGGGCGGGCCGGGCCGGGGCGGGGCGGGCCGGGCGGGCCGGGCGGGCCGGGGCGGAGCGGAGCCGGGCGGGCCGGGGCGGCCCGGGCGGGGCGGGGCGGAGCCGGACCCGGCGGCCGCACCGCAAGATCCACTTGGCTGACTGCCGCCGTTGCCCCTGCTGTCCAATTCGCTTGAGGAGACGACGGTGTGCGGTTGCGCCATCGAAACGACCCGAAACTCACAAGTACTACCGCCGCGCCCAACACCCAGCCCGTTGTTTCACCCGGCACTGCCGAAGCGACCCCACAACCGCGGCCAGTGTGTTGATTTAGGGTGCAATCCGCACCCAATGTCCACACGCACGCGGCGAATTGCCCGCCCGTGTTGACTTGAGGTTTCTCGACTTTCGCCATTTTGGGGATCGTTCGGGTGGCGGCGGACAGGGTGTCCGCCGGGGCGGGCGGTAGGCGGATCGACAGGAAGGAGCATCAACGAACGTGCCCTCCGCTAAAAAGGCTGTTCGTTGATGCTCCCGATTACGACGTTACCCGGCTCCTGGTTCTGGTTGCTGTGCCACTTCCGGGCGTGCTTCACTGCGCCGACGTTTGCCACGTTCACGATGCTGGTGTCCGGGATGGTCGCCCGGCCCCAGCGGCGGACGGTGACCGGGATGCTGATCGGTGCGGGCCTGTCCCAGGCCTGGCATCACTGCAGAGCACACCGCTTCTTCTCCCGGGCGGTGTGGTCGGTGGATCAGGTGTCGATGGTGTTGCTGACGCTGGTCGTGCGGTTACTCGTGCCGCCGCAGGCCGAGCTGCTGATCGCGGTCGATGACACCTTGTTCACCCGTTCGGGTCGCCGGGTGGCCGGGGCGGGCTGGCATCACGACGCCGCGACCAAGACCAAGGGCGCCAAAGACAGCCGGCAGCGGTGGGGACACTGCTGGGTCGTCGCCGGAATCGTGCTGGAGCTGCCGCTACTGGATCGGCCGGTCTGCCTGCCCATCGCGTTCGCCCTCTGGCTGCACACCCCCGGCTCGACAGCGGCCGAGCAGTCGAAACAGGCCCTGGCCGGCCGCCTGGTCACGATGATCGCCCAGGCGTGTCCCGGCCGGCACCTCGACGTGGTCGCCGACTGCTGGTACGCCGGCGCCGACGGCGCGTCCGGCGCGACCCTCGGCGCGGCCAAGCACCGTGGCCTGCCCGACGATGTCACCCTGACCTCCCGGCTACGCGCCAACACCGCACTGCACTGGATCGCCACCCCGGTCCCCGGACGCAGCGGGCGCCCGAAACGCATCGGCGAGCGCATCGGCACCCCGACACAGCTGGCCACCCACCCCGACACCCATTGGCGCGAGGCCACCGTGGCCCGCTACGGACGCACCGACACGGTCACCCTCGCCGACACCGTCTGCCTGTGGTACGGCGTTTACCGCTCCCGCGCCATCCGGGTCATCCTGCTCCGCGACCACGCCATGACCAGCGGCTACGGCATCGCCGTGTTCACCACCGACCTACACACCAGCGCCGAACGGATCATCAGCCGCTACGCCGCTCGGTGGAGCATCGAAGTCGCGTTCGCCGACGCCAAACAGCTCACCGGCGTCGGCGAAGCCCGCAACCGCACCCGCACCGCGATCGACCGCACTGTCCCGCTCGGCCTGATCACCCAAAGCCTGATCATCGTCTGGTACCACCTACACGGCACCGACACCGTCACCGCCCGCCGCGCCGAAGCACCCTGGTACCGCACCAAAACCCGGCCCGCCTACCTCGACATGATCGTCCAGCTACGCCGCGTGATGATCGCCGCCAGGATTCTTGGACACAACCGTGGCCAGCCAACACCCCAACAAATCCACGACGTCTGTCTGGCCTGGGAACAAGCCACCGCCTAGATCACCAAGATGGCGAAACTCAAGAGGTTTGAATCGCACCCTAAATCAACACGCTTCGGGGGCAGCGACGGAGCCGGCCCCGCGGTGCACGGCGGGACGCGGCGGTGCACGGCGGGACGCGGCGGTGCACGGCGGGACGCGGCGGTGCACGGCGGGACGCGGCGATGCACGGTTCGCTGGGGGCTGGTTCGTCGCTCTGCGTGATGCCCGCGGGCACCACGTGCCGATCTTGGAGAATGGCAGAGCCTGGAGGCCCCACCATGCTCCATACATCGACTACCGGCCCGCCTAGCCATGACAGCGCGTCACCCTCCGCAGCCAAACCTCAAGTCAACACGGGCACGGAATTCGCCGCGTGTGTGTCGACGTTGGGCGCGGAGCGCACCCAAAATCAACACACGGGTGGGGAATTCGCCGCGTGTGTGTCGACGCTGGGCGCGGAGCGCACCCTAAGTCAACACACTGGCAGGCGCCCGGCTGAGCTTGGACGGTAAGCCCTGCTCCGACTGCCTGGTCCGACTCCCTGCTCCGACTGCCTGCTCCGGCTGGCGGAAAGCGGCTCACAACCGACTGGCCGGCCGGGACGAATCCGTACAGAAAAGCAGAAAACAGAAAAGCAGAAAACAGAAAGCAAGAAAAATAGAAAGCAAAACAGCGTGTGGATTTCGGGTCAGCCCGAAATCCACACGCTGTTAGTAGTCAGTGGTAACGAACCTCAGTGCGCCATCGCGGGCGGGGCGTCCGGGTCGACGTCGAGCGGGCCGGTGCGGAAGAGCACCGCCGCCACCACGGCCGCCAGCAGGAAGAATCCTGCCGACCACCAGAACACCGTGTGGTAACTCTGCAGCTGAGCCTCGGCGGCGAGCTGCGCGGTCGGCGTCTTGCCGGCCATGTAGTCGCTGGCCGCGGAAGCGGCGAACGAGCTGAGCAGCGCGGTGCCGATGGAACCACCGATCTGCTGCACCGTGTTGATCATCGCGGAGGCCACACCGGCGTCGGAGTGGGTGACGCCGGAGGTCGCGGCGTTCTGCGTCGGCGCGAAGACCAGACCGAGGCCGAGACCGACAATGATCAGTCCCGGCAGCACGCCGGAGACGTACGTCGAGTCCAGTTCGAGCTGGGTCAGGAAGAGCATGCCGAACGCGGCGATCAGCGCACCGACCGGCACCAGCGGACGCGGACCGATCTTCGGGGTGAGGATCGTGCCGGCCGTGGTCGCGGTCAGCATGACCGAGCCGAGCATCGGCAGGAACGCGAGGCCCGTCTGGATCGGCGTGAACGCAAGGATCGCGGTCAGGTAGTAGGTGAGGAACAGGAAGATGCCGAACATGCCGGCGCCGGCGATCGCGATCGAGGCGTACGAACCGCCGCGGTTGCGGTCGAGGACGACGCGCATCGGGAGCAGCGGGTGCTCGACGCGGCGTTCGATCGCCACGAAGATGCCGAGGATGACCAGGCCGGCCACGATCGGGCCGAGGGTCATGGCGTCGGTCCAGCCGTCGGTCTCGGCGTTCGCCAGGCCGTAGACCAGGGCGACCAGACCGGCGATCGCGGCGACCGCACCCGGGACGTCGATCTTGCCTTCGGCCTTGACCGGCTCGTCCTTGAGCTTCAGGAAGGCGCCGGCCACGGCGATCGCGGCGATCACCAGGTTGACGTACAGGCACCAGCGCCAGGAGACGTACTCGGTGAGCACGCCGCCGAGCAGCAGGCCCATGCCGCCACCGGCGCCGGAGATGGCACCGAAGATGCCGAACGCCTTGCCGCGCTCGGCGGGCTCGGTGAACGTCGTGGAGAGAAGCGACAGCGCGGCCGGGGCCAGCGCGGCGCCGAAGGCGCCCTGGAGCGCACGGGCGAAGATCAGCACTTCGAGGTTCTGCGCCGCGCCACCGAGGGCGGAGGCGAGCGCGAAGCCGATCAGGCCGATGACGAACATCCGCTTGCGGCCGAAGAAGTCGGAGAGCCGGCCGCCGAGCAGCAGCAGGCTGCCGAAGGCCAGGGCGTAACCGGTGACGACCCACTGCCGGCCGGCGTCGTCAAAACCAAGGTCGGCCTGGGCGGTGGGCAATGCGATGTTCACGATCGTGGCGTCCAGCACCACCATGAGCTGTGCCAGTGCCAGGACGACGAGGGCCCACCAGCGCCCGTTCGACGCCTGCTCCTCACGTCCGGCGGGACGTGGTCGATCAGTAAGCGTGCTCATCGCTGCCTTCCAGGAAGTTGAGGAACATCCTCCGTTTCGGAGGCTAGCAGCAGAAGCTGAGGGATTACCTCCACTTAGTTGTAGGCTTCGACACATGACGGAGACGCAGGTCCGGCCGCTGCGGCGGGATGCTCAGCGCAATCGGGAGCGAATCATCGAGGCCGCGCACGAGGTTTTCGCGACCCGAGGCTTCGCCGCCACGCTCGACGACGTGGCCCATCACGCGGGCGTCGGGGTCGGCACCGTCTACCGCCGCTTCCCCACCAAGGAGTCACTGGTCGAGGCGGTCTTCACCGACCGGCTGGAAGACATGATCACGCTCGCCGAGGAGGCGCTCGCCGCGCCGAGCGCGTGGGACGGCCTGGTGGATTTCCTGCGCCGGGCGACCCGGATGCACGCCGGTGACCGCGGCCTGCGCGACGCCGCGCTGACCATGGACCAGCACCATTTCGCGCGGATCGGCGAACTCATGGTGCCGCTGCTTCAGCAGATCATCGACCGGGCGCACGTCGAGGGCACGCTGCGGGCGGACGCCGGCATGCACGACTTCCCGATCATCCTGGCGATGATCACCGACCTGGCGCAGAACAGCGCGGCCTGCCGGCCCGAGCTCTACGAGCGATACCTGCAACTGATCGTGGACGGGTTGCGCGCCCGGCCGGACAACGGCGACCTCGGCCCACAACTGACCGAGGACGACGTCCAGGCCGTGATGAAGGAGTGCGTCCCCCCACTGAAAAGCCGCTGAAGCCGCTGAAGCCGCTGAAGCCGCCAAAAAGCCGCTAAAGCGGCTGAGGGGTGCTGGCGAGTACCTGCCAGCGCGCCAGGTTGTGCTTGGCGTCGACAAGTGCGTCATGCCGCCCGGCCATCTCCGGCAGCTTCGGGCGACCGAGATCGTCCCACCGCTGGCGCAGATCCTTGGTGAACCGCGGGATCTCCCGGGGCAGCGCCGGCATGGCACCCCACAGCTGAGCGAGCGCGACATGGTCGTAGGCCGCGTACCAGGCCCAGAGCTCCATCTGCTCGGAGCGGCCCTTGATCGGCTCGATCAGGAACTCGTAGAGGTCCGCACGGATCCGCTCCCGGCTGCGCCACGCCTTGTCGGACGGGGACGGCAGCTTGTCGAGCACGTTGCGGCGCACCCAGGGCACGGCGCGAGAATCGTCGAACTCGGTGCTGACCGCGTAGAACTCGCGGCCGAACTCGTCGACGACACCGATCGAGACGAGGTCGACGATCCGACCGTCCTCGATGAATTCACAGTCGTAAAAATAGCGATACACCATCGCCGCCTATCTTCGCCCATCAACATCCGGGCATGGACTCCAGGGCCTCTCTCGCGGCGCCGAGCCCCTCCGCGCACTCCCAGCGAGCCGCCCGGTCCGCCTGCATCGCCCAGCGCAGCCGCAGCAGAACCGGCAGAGCCGCGTCCAGCTCGTCGGCGCGCACCGGCCCTGCCGCCAGGTACCCGTCGAGCATCTCGGCGCAGTGATCGGGTCCGCCCGCGTGGGCGACGGCCGCCGCTATGTCGTACACCAGTGGTCCGGTGCCGCAGGCGCCGCAGTGCAGCGGGCCGGAGCGTCCGGTCTCCGGATCGAGGACGAAGGCGTCAGCGGCCGGGTCGCCGTGCAGCACGCCATAGGTCAGCTGATCGGTCACGGTCAGCCGGGTCGCGGCGGACACCGCGGTGGAGACCGCGGCGCGAACCCAGGGCTCCGCGTCGAGATGGGCCGCGTCGGGGTCAGGCAACTGCCATGGGCGCAGGCCAGGATGCCGAAAACCTTGAAGAGCCTTGTGTACGACCCCAAGCCGCTCGCCCCACCATTGCTGATCGATCGGATCGCGCCCGTCGAGGTGCCGCCCCGGCAACCGGCGGGAAACCGCGAACGCGCCCTGTTCGGTCTCCACGGTCAGCGCCCCGGCGAGTGTGCGTACCGGCTCCCCCGCGTCGATCCGCCGCCCGCGCAGGTGCTCGGCCGCCATCAGGCCGGCCTCCATCGGTTGCCGCGCTCCAGCCTCGGTGAGCCGGGCGATGTACGCCCCGGAGGCCGTCGTGATCTCCCAGCCCCGGGACATCAGGGCCGACGGCTGTTCGGTGATCTTCGATGGAATGAGGTGCCACTGGTCGCGCAATGTCGATTGAAGGAGCTCATCATCCGGCACTGCGGGATTATCTCGACACAAGCCGCCAAAGCGACGGACAGCGGGGGCGACAATCACAGAAGGCGATGGGAGGTTTACAGAAAGCAACCGAAGGGACATGATCGTACGGGAGTGAGCTTCGATGTCCGACGAAGGAATGGCGTTCGGGGCGCGCTTCGTGCTAAGAGTGATCGTTCGCGTCGTGGGGCCGGCGCCGGCCGGGTCGACGCGGTCCCCACCGGGGGAGGGATTAGCGCCGTGGACCATCGCTTGCCGGATTCCGGCGACGCGCTCACCGGCGTGGAAATGTTCGCGGGACTTGAGCCGGACGTACGGCAGCGGGTCATCGCCACGGCCGTTCCGCGTCACTATCGCAAGGGTCAGATTCTTTTCGTCGAGCACGATCCCGGCGACTCTCTGATCATCATGAAACGAGGCGCGGTCGCGGTCTTCCGCACCGCGCCGACCGGTGAGCGCGCCGTGCTCACCGTCGTGCGCCCACCCGACGTGCTCGGTGAGGTGTCCCTGCTGGACGCTTCGACGCGCAGCGCGTCCGCCGAGGCGATCGAGGATTCCCAGGCGCTCTCGCTGTCCCGGGCCGCCTTCATGGACCTGGTGCACTCGAACCCGCGGATCCTGGACGCCGTGATGCGCTCGGTGGGCGGCCTGATCCGCCGCCTCACTGAGCAGAACGCCGATCACGTCTTCCTCGACCTGCCTGGCCGGGTGGCGAAAACCCTGGTCCGGCTCTCCGGGGAGAGCCAGGCGCCGATGATCACCATCGAGCTCAATCAGAGCCAGCTCGCCGAGATGGCGGGCGGCTCCCGGCAGAGCGTGAACCAGGCGATCGGGTCGTTCGCCAACCGGGGCTGGCTACGTACCGAGGGCCGGCGCATCGTCGTGACCGACGTGCAGGCCCTCAAGCGGCGCGCGGGGATGAATTGACGGGGCTCTTCAGCGAGGCCGCGTAGACGTCGACGTACTCGCGGCCGGAGAGCACCATCAGCTCGTACATGAGTTCGTCGGTGATCGCTCGTTCGACGAAGCGGTCGCCGCGGCTCTCGGCGTACCGGGAGAAGTCCAGCGGCTTGCCGATCCGGATCCGGACCCGCTTCACCGTCGGGATCAGCGTGCCGGTGGGCTGGATCTCGTCGGTGTTCAGCAGGGCCACCGGCACGACCACCGCGCCACTCTCCAGCGCGAGCCGGGCAACCCCCGTCTTACCGCGATAGAGCCGCCCGTCCGGGGAACGGGTGCCCTCCGGGTAGATTCCGGCGATGTTGCCCTCCTTGAGGACTCTCAGGAGGGTGTCCAGCGCCGCCTGGGCGGCCTCCCCGCCCGAACGGTCCACCGGAATGGTCCCGGCGCCCACGAAGAACATCCGGGAGAGCCATCCCTTGATCCCCTTGCCGGTGAAGTATTCGGCTTTGGCGACGAAGGTCACTTTCCGCCGGACGATCAGCGGGGTGAAGATCGAGTCGGAGAACGAGAGATGATTGCAGGCCAGGATCACCGGACCGGAGCGGGGCACGTTCTCAAGGCCGTCCACCTTCGGGCGGAAGACCAGCCTCAGCAACGGACCGAGGATCACCAACTTGAGTAGCCAGTAGAACACTGACGTCCCTTTCAGTGGATGCCACCGGCGTCCCGGGGCGGGGAGAAGCGTACGAAGCGGGAGCGGCGCGCCACAACGCACTCCCGCAACAGGCGCCTGCCGTGTCACCATTCAAGGCACGGTCGGCAAGGGGGGTGCATCGGTGACAACGGGTGGCGCCCGTCGGGGGCGACGCGACAACGGGCTCGACGCGGCGGATTACGCCGTGGCGGGTGACGTGGATCCGCGGGTGGGTGAGCATCTGCTCGATGTTCTGGCGGCCGGCGGCATCGCGGCATACCTTCAACCGACGGCGGATCTGAACCCGATTCTGCGGGCCACGACGCTGCCGGCTCGGCCGATCGATCGGCTCTACGTGGATCGCACACATCTCGACACCGCTCGCGAGCACCTGGAGAAGGTGACCGGCGGGCTACCGGCCACGCCGCCCGCTCCGCCGGTGACGACGGACGCCCGGCCGCAGGCCGAGGTGGACGCCGAGTGGGACAAGATCATTGCCGGCTTCCACACCACCGACGGCACCGGCGGCACGCCCTGGCCAGACGTCGAGAGCGTGGCCAAGGAGGAGCCGCCGCAGACCGGCGGCCGCCCGGTCGGCGAGGACGGCCGCCCGCTGAACAGGCGACGCACCGATCCACCACCGGAGGAGCAGTCCCTCCTCTACGGACTCGACACGTTCGGCACCGACCTGCCGGACAGCCCGGACGACGACGAGGACGAGGACGAGCGATACGTCCCGCCGCCGCCCCCGCCGATGCCGAAGATCTCGAAATACGCGGTGGCCGGCCTGCTGAGCGTGGTGATCGGCTTCGTGCTCTTCCTCTTCCCGCGCCTGATCCCGCTCATCGACAGCACCTACGTCACACTCCTCGGCTTCGCCGGGATCGTCGGCGGCGCGGTGACGCTGGTCTGGCGGCTGCGCTCCGGCGACGATGACGACGACTTCGACGACGGCGCCGTGGTCTGAGCCAGGAAAAACGACGGGAAAGACGACAGGAACCACGACAAGAACGACGCTGTAACGGATCACATAGACGATCATGGGTGTTCAGCCAGTAACCTTCGGTGATGCGCCAGAGTTCGCTCGTCGTCGTAGCCAACCGTCTGCCGCTGGATGACAATGCCGCCCCGGACGGCGCCTGTGAATGGCGCCGAAGTCCGGGCGGCCTGGCCAGCGCCCTGCACGCGATCCTGGAGCAAACGCCGGCCACCTGGGTCGGCTGGGCCGGCGGGGTCGGCCCCGCCCCACAGTTGCCGGACATCGGTGGCCTGCGGTTACGGCCCGTGTCGCTGAGCGCGGCCGAGCTGCGCGGTTACTACGAGGGGTTCGCGAACTCGACGCTCTGGCCGCTGTACCACGACGCCGTCCAGCAGCCGGTTTTCGATCGGGGCTGGTGGGAGACGTACCGCAGCGTCAACCGCCGGTTCGCCGAGGCCGCCGCCGAGGTGGCCGAGCACGGCGCCGCCGTCTGGGTGCAGGACTACCACCTGCAACTGGTGCCGCAGATGCTCCGGGACCTGCGCCCCGACCTGCTGATCGGCTTTTTCATGCACGTGCCGTTCCCGCCGCCCGAGCTCTACATGCAGCTCCCCCGCCGGATCGAGCTGCTGCGCGGGATGCTCGGCGCCGACCTGGTCGGTTTCCAGCGGCCGCAGGCAGCCCACAACGTCGCTCAGCTCGCCCAGAAACTGCTCGGTGCGCACGCCACCGACGACATGATCATCGTGGACGGGCGGACCGTGCACACCGGCGCGTTCCCGGTCTCCATCGACGTGGCCGAGATGCGGGCCCTGTCCAGCCGGCCCGACGTCCTGCGCCAGGCCAAGCAGCTGCGTCACGACCTGGGCCGGCCGAAACGGGTGCTGCTCAGTGTTGACCGGCTGGATTACACCAAGGGCATCGAGCACCGGCTCACCGCGTACAGCGAGCTGCTGCGGGACGGGCACGTGAAGGTACGCGACACCGTCATGGTCCAGGTGGCCGTTCCCAGCCGGGAACAGGTCGACAGCTATCAGGCCCTACGCGACCGGATCGAGAGCGAGGTGGGCCGGATCAACGGGGAATTCGGCCGGGTCGGCGAGCCGGCCATCCATTACCTGAACCAGCCGTTCGCCCGGTCTCAGCTGGCGGCGCTCTACCAGACCGCGGACGTCATGGTGGTGACCCCGCTGCGGGACGGGATGAACCTGGTCGCCAAGGAGTTCGTGGCGGCCCGCGAGGACGGCGGCGGCGCGCTGGTGCTCAGCGAGTTCGCCGGGGCAGCCGCCGAGCTGGAACAGGCCTTCCTGGTCAACCCGCACGACGTCGACGGGCTCAAGGAGACGCTGCTGCACGCGATGAGCGCCGAGCCGGCCGATCTGACCGCCCGGATGACCGCGATGCGCGAGCACCTCGTGGGACACGACATCCTGGCGTGGGCGCGGGCCTATCTGACCGCTCTTGATCACACCGGCCGGCTCGCGGAGCGTCTCCCGGACACCGCCGAGAAGGCACCAGCCGCCTCAGTGCCCTGGCATAGGTAACTGCTTCTCCAGCCAGTCCAGGATCGCGTCGATCGGCTCCTCCCAGCCCTCCTCCAGCATCAGGTCGTGACCCATGCCGGGGAAGAGCAGCGGGGCGCCGCCGTAACCGGCAGCCGCCCGGTCCAGCGCCTTTCGGCTGACCGCCCGATCGTCCGGGCTGCCCGCGACAAGAACCGGCGGATCACCCACCGGAGCGGGCAGCGCCGGCCGGGAGAACAGCGAGAACGCCCGGGCCACCGGCCAGCCGCCCAGCACCGGGGCGGTCAGCATGGCCGCGCGGGCCGGGTAACGCCCCAGCGCCCGCGCCACCACCAGCGCACCCAGGCCGTGCCCGATCAGCACCGCCTGCCGGGGCAACGACGCGGCCACCTGCACCGTGTCGTGAACCTGGGCCCGCAGGTCGCCGCCAGGGCGCGGGCTCAGCGCGTACGAAGGAAATCCGCGACCGGCGGCGTGACCGAGCCAGTGATCAGAAAAAATCGAGGCCGCAGGCCGAGGTCCGGAAATGAAAAGCAGCGGCGGGTGACCGATGTCGTCCTCCGGCAGGCAGGAGACGACCTCGCGCGCGGCCGGCGGCACCGGGTCGGTCCAGTCCTCGAATCGCACCAGATCGGACTTCACCGGACCGCGCCCATTTCTTCCAGCAAACCCTCAACGGACCTCAGGTAGGCCACGTGATCAACCTCGAACCAGTGCCGCTGGGTCGGGATCACCCGGCGGCGTGACCAGCTCTGCACCGGCCGGGTGGACTCCTTCTGCTGCACGGCGGCGGCGCGGTCCGGGTCGGTGACACGAAGCCGCAGCCAGCGGGCCACCGCGACGCTCTGCCAGTGCGCGAGCGGGAACACACCCGAGTCCGGCTGCAGCAGGCCGATCACCGCGAGGGTCGGGTGCCGCCGGGCGAAGGCGTGCAGGTGCAGGTCGGGCCGGCCGTGCTCGTCGGTGTCGAGCAACGCGGGCGCGAGGAAGTCGAATCGGGGCCGGTAGCCGGTCGCGGTGATCACCAGATCCGGTTCGACAGTGGTGCCGTCGGTCAGGATCACGCTCGCGCCGTCGTACCGTTCCACGTCCGGTACCGGCACGATCGTGCCGTGCCCGAGGTAGTACGGCAGCTGGCTGTTGACGATCGGGTGGCTCTCGTACGGCCGGTGATCCGGTTCGGCCAGGCCGTAACGGGTCAGGTCGCCGGTGGTCAGCTTCACCGTCCGGCGATAGAGCCACTGCCGCAGCCGCAGCGGCAGTCCCCAGCTGAGCAGGCGATCGTTGACCTGGTCGGCCGGGCGGCCGAAGAGATATTTGGGCGCCAGCCAGTAACCGCGCCGGGTGGAATGCCAGACCCGGGTGGCCTGCTGGGCCGCTTCCACGGCGATGTCACAGCCGGTGTTGCCACCGCCGACGACGAGGACCTTGCGGCCACGCAGCCGGGCCGGGTCCTTGTACGCCGAGGCATGCAGCAGCTCCCCCCGGAACTCGCCCTCGACAGCCGGCTTGAGCGGCTCCCAATTGTGCCCATTTGCCACCACAATCGCGGCGTACCGCTGCACCCGGGACGACCCACCCCCGGTCGACCGGATCGTGACATCCCACTTGCCGTCACCGGCCGGCACCGCCGACGACACCTCCATGCCGAACCAGATGTCCTGATCGAGACGGAAGTGTTTGGCGTACCGCTCCAGGTACTCCAGAACCTGCGAGTGGTGCGGGTAATCGGGCCAGGTGTCCGGCATCGGGAAGTCGGGGAACTCGGTCAATGGCCGCGACGAGATCAGATGGGTGCCGGAATAGATCGGGCTGCGGTCGTGGCGCCAGTTCCAGGCGCCGCCGACGGACGTCTCGCGCTCGTAGCAGTCGACCGCGAAACCCTGCTCACGCAGGCTCTTTATCGCGGCCAATCCGCTGGCGCCGGCGCCGACGACACAGACGGCGTCGCCACGGTCGCCCGGGTCGGGGGTGTCGTGCACCCGGCGATCCTTGCAGAAGCGAGGCTTACGAGGAAGGGAGCAGAAGGTCCGCTACGACCGGTAAATGATCACTCGCTCGACGTGCTCGCTCATTGTCGATGATCTCGTAACGGTCGATGGAGATGTCCGGGCTGACGAAGAGTGCGTCGATGCGCCGCTGCGGCAGTGTGGCCGGGAACGTGGGCACGTCCTTCTCCGAGGTGACCAGCCCGTCGGCGACCGTACGCCACGCCCCGCCGCCGGGGCCCTCGTTCAGATCGGCCGTCACGATCAACGGCCCGGAAATATCTGACATCTCGGATTTCCACTCGGCGGCCTGCTCCGGCCGCTCCGCCGGATCCGTCGCCAGATGTGAGCCGGTCACCACGAACCGGGCCGCGCCCAGCACCGAACCCTCGGCGAAGGCCGCCCCGCGCAGGTGCCGGCCCGGGGTCAACGGGTAGCGCACGCACCAGGTCCGGTGAACCGCCACCCGCAGGCTGACCAGGATCAGGTTGCCGAGCGCCGGTTGACCGCCGGCCGCCACCACCAGGCCGGCCTCGGCGGCGAACGCGGCGCACCGGTCCCGCCAGCGGAATCGGCGCGGCGCTTCCTGCACCACCAGCACGTCCGGGTCCAGCTCGCGGATCAGCCCGGCCAGGGCCGGCCGGTCATCCCGCAGCCCGTGCACGTTGTAGCTGACCACCCGCAGTTTCGGCAGGGTCATGGTCAGGCCAGACGTGCCAGGTCAGCGGCGCCGACGACGCCCGCGGCGTTGCCCATCTCGGCGGCGCGCACCTCGGCCACCGGGAACCGGTTGCGCTGGGCGAGCTGGTCCCGGTACGTCTGCTCGGCCGGGCCCATCAGCAGGTCCCCCGCCTCGACCACGCCGCCGCCGATCACCATGATCTGCGGATCGAGGCTCTGCGCGAGGTCGGCCAGGGCCACCCCGAGCCAGTACCCCACCTGGGCGAACGCATCTTTCGCGACACCGTCGCCGGCCTGTGCGGCCTCGGTGATCTGCCGGCCGGTGATGGCCAGGGCGTCGCCCCCGGCCAGCTCCAGGAGCTGACTCGCGCGCTCCGGCTGCTGCCGCGCTCCGGCTCGGGCGAACCGGACCAGGGCGCTGCCCGCCGCGTACTGCTCCAGGCAGCCGAGCCGGCCGCAGCCGCACGGGTGCCCGTCCGCGACCGACTGGATGTGGCCCAGCTCGGCGGCGATGCCGTTGGCGCCCCGCCAGAGCTTCCCGTTGATCACGATGGCTCCGCCGATGCCGGTGCCCACGGTGATCATCACCATCGAGTCGTCGGCGTGCTTGGCGACGCCGAACCGGAACTCGGCCCAGCCGGCGACGTTCGCGTCGTTCTCCAGGACGGTCGGCAGGCCGGTCGCCTTCGTCACGTAATCGCGCAGCGGCTCGTCACGCCAGGCCAGGTTCGGTGCGAACAGCACCGTCGAACCGGCGGCGTCGATCCAGGCCGCGGCGCCGATGCCGATCGCGGTCGCGTCCGGGTACTGCGCCGCCAGCTCGGCGGCGACCTCGACGATCGTGTCCCGGGTGGCGGCCGGGTCCTCCGCCGGCGTCGGCCGGCGGTTCGACGCGAGCACGTTGCCCTGCTCGTCGACCACCCCACCGGCGACCTTGGTCCCGCCGACGTCGATTCCGATGGTCAGCGTCACGCTGCCCGTCCCCTCTGCGAAGTTCACACCGCGTCGCCTGGCCGGGCGCCGTCGCCCGGACCGGCGCTGCCACGGTCCTCGGGCGCCGAAGCGCCCAGGTCATGATCCACGCTACGGTGCTCGCCCGAGCCACCTGCCCCGGCCTCCGCCACTTCCCGGGTTATGGCCGCTTCCCGGCTTATGGCCGCTTCCCGGCTTATGGCCGCGGCCTGCGCGCCGGCTTCCGCCTCTGCCGCGGCCTGCGCCTGGGCGATCGCCGAGGCCCAGACATCATGGGTACGCGTCCGCGGGGCGCCGAACACGTCCTCGAACGGCGCCGGCTCCCGCTCTGGCGCTGCCTGCTCCTGGGCCGCCTGATCGTGCGCTGCCTGCTCCTGGGCCGCCTGATCGTGCGCTGCCTGCTCCTGGGCTCGCCGCTCTCGGATCGCTTTCGCCGTCGCGACGGCTCGGGCCACGGCTTCCTCAGCGGCCGCCGCCCGCGCCTTGGCGGCGGCAGCGGCCTCCCGGGCGCTCTCCGCCGTGGCCGTCGCCCACGGGTCATCGGTGACTGTCTGCGCAGGTGCCGGCTCTGGCTGGGCCTGGTGAGTGGCCGCCGCCCAGACGCCATCCGGGTTTGCCTGGTGGTGCTCGGGTGATCTCGGCGCCGGGGCCGGCTTGGGCCGCTCCCCCGCCATCGAGGAGAACGCGCGCATCAGCCCGGCCACCCCGGTCGCGATGTCGCCGGCGCTGCTGGCCAGCCGCTCGGCCGTTTCCGGACTCGGGTCGCGCAGGGCCGCGATCACCCGGCACAGCGGGCAGACACAGCACTCCGCGCTGCCGTTGGCCATCGCGTGCGACCCGCCGGCGTGCGACCCGGCGGCGTGCGACCCGGCGGCGTTCCCGGCCATCCCGAACAGGCCGGAGACCGAGTCGCCAAGGCTGCCCGCCGCGGCCCTCGCGAGGAACGTCGCGACCAGCCGCTCGGCCTCATCACGTGCTGAACCGGCCATCTGCGTTCCTCTCGTCGCCGTGCCGGCTCAGGCCGCCGGAAGGCTCTCGACGCGGCGCTTGAGCTCCTTCAACGCCGTATCCATGATCACTTTTTCTGCTTTGCGGCGGAACATGCCGAGCATGCCGATGGCGAGATCCACCGCCAGGGAGTACGTCACCGTGGTCGTGCCGTCCGCGTTCTCCACCAGGTCGTAGGAGCCGTCCTGGGAGCGCTGCGTCTTGGACGGCGCGATCAGGTGCCACTCGATCCGGGAGAGA
Source organism: Actinoplanes sp. CA-015351 (assembly GCF_050955685.1). Taxonomy (NCBI): domain Bacteria; kingdom Bacillati; phylum Actinomycetota; class Actinomycetes; order Micromonosporales; family Micromonosporaceae; genus Actinoplanes; species Actinoplanes sp. CA-015351. The sequence continues at coordinate 1,612,570 of NZ_CP192102.1, read as the reverse complement.
TCGTCGGCGTACGCGTACTCCAAGGTGTACTCGTCGACGAGCACCGTGGCGTCGATCTGGAAACGGACCTGGGCGGCGTAACCGTCCTCGTACTCCTCCACGACCTCGGCGAGTTTGATCGACTCGGCCCAGTCCGGGTAACGCGGGAAGTCGCAGATCACCGCGGCGACACGGGCCAGCGGCGCATGCATCTGGATCGACTGCGTCGAGGTGTCGGCCATGCACGGAGGCTACTCGCTGGGTGCGACAGACGACTGATGAGGGCCGCGACGGATGGGCCGATGTCGGCCCCTCCCGATACCATCCCTCACGTGCCAGCCCCAGCAAATGGTCCCGCGCGTCTGCGCCCGGCCGAAGCCGTCGCCCGCGTCGTGATGCTGGCGCTGGTCGCCGTCCTCACCCTGACCGCCACCGAGGATCCGCGACAGCTCGGCTGGATCGCGCTGCTCGCGATCGCCGCCGCGCCCGCCTTCCTGTCGCCCCGGCACCCTCTGTGGGCGCCGGCCGGCCGGGCCGCCGAGGTGGTGGTGACCAGCCTGGCCGCCGGTTTCGTGGCGTCCTCGGCCGACACGATCGGCCGGGTCGACGCCGGGTTCGGCGCCGAAGCCGTGCTGCCCTACCTCGCGGTGCCGCTGCTCACCGCGGCGCTGCACCGTCGCTCGACCGAGGGACCCATGCTGCTCGGCGTCGCCGCGGCGACGATGGTGGCCGGCGGCCTGGTCTCCGGCTCGATCGGTGAGCCGGGTTACATCGCGGCCTGCGGGCAGTGGCTGGTCCTCGGCGCGATCGTGACGTTCGCCGCCGAGACGATGCGCCAGCTGCTCCAGCCGCCCGAGCCCACCCCGCAGCCTTACGCGGAGGCCACCCGCCTGCTCACCCAGCTGCGCAGCGTGGCTCGTTCGCTGCCCGGCGCGACGCTCGACCCGGGTGGCATCTCCGAGCACCTGCTCGAGGAGCTGCGCGCGGTCGCCCCTGGTCACCGGGCCGCCGTGCTGTCGGCGAGCGGCGGCGGCCGGCTGGTCGTGCTGGCGCAGAGCGGCGCCGAGCGGGTCGACTGGGAGACCACCCTCGACGCCGACTCGGCGATCGCGGACGCGTGGGCCACCCAGCAGCCGCAGACCGCCAGCCGCTCGCAGGCGCGCACGCACTCGGGCGGTGAGGCGTCGTCGCTGGTGGTGCCGCTGGTCGCCGGGGTGCGGACGATCGGGTTGGTCATTCTGGAGACTGATGCCGCTGGGGCGTACCCATCAGGGGTGGTCCAAGGGGTGACCGAAGTGACCGGCCCGGCCGCGCTGCGGCTGGAAGCCGCCCTGCTCTTCGACGACGTGCGCTCGCTCGCGACGAACGAGGAGCGTCAGCGGCTGGCCCGGGAGATCCACGACGGGGTCGCGCAGGAGCTGGTCATGGTCGGTTACGGCATCGACAACGCGCAGGCGACCCTGCCGGAGGGCGCCGAGGAGACCGCCGAGGAGCTGCGCACGCTGCGCGGCGAGGTCACCCGGGTGATCACTGAGCTGCGGCTGAGCCTCTTCGAGCTACGGTCGGAAGTCGATCGCAGCGGCGGTCTGGCCGCGGCCATCGCGGAATACGCACGGACTTTGGGTACGAGTGCCGGCCTGCGCGTGCACTTCACCTTCGACGAGTCGACGGCCCGGCTGCCCGCCGCGACCGAGGCCGAGCTGCTACGCATCGCGCAGGAGGCGATCACCAACGCCCGCAAGCACTCGGGCGCGTCCAATCTCTGGGTCACCTGCACGATCGACCCGCCGTACGCGGAAATCGAAGTGTCCGATGATGGCAAGGGGTTCGCGGACGAGCGCCCCGATGGCAGATACGGTCTTACCATCATGGCCGAGCGTGCCGAACGCATCCGAGGTCGTCTCAAGATCACGCCGAGACACCCGAGCGGGACAACCGTCGCCGTAGTGCTCGGAACACCGCCTCGGCGCGATAGCGTGCGGGAGAGTGTTTCCGCTCCAGAAGGGGAGTAACCCGACCATGACCACCCCTGCGCCGACCGGGCGCACCAAGGTCCTGCTTGTCGACGACCACGACCTGATCCGTAAAGGGCTGCGACACGCCTTCGAGCGCGACCGGCAGTTCGAGGTCGTCGGCGAGGCTGCGACCGCGGCGGAGGCGGTGCGCCAAGCCGGCGCCCTGCAGCCGGACGTCGTGATCATGGACCTGCGCCTGCCCGACGGCAGTGGCCTGGAGGCCACCCGCGCGCTGCGTAAGAACAACTCGAACATGGGCATCGTGGTCCTGACCATGTACGCGGGCGACGACCAGCTGTTCGGCGCTCTCGAGGCCGGTGCCAGCGCGTTCGTGCCGAAAACCGCCCCCGCCGACGAGGTCGTGGCGGCCGCCAGGCATGCCGCGTCCGCTCCCAGCGCCTTCACCGCGGCCGACCTGGCCGAGGCGATGAAACGCCGGCTCGCTCCGTCCGGTCCGCAGCTGTCCCCGCGTGAGGGTCAGGTGCTCCGCCTCCTCGCCGACGGCATGAGTGTCGCCGGGATCGCGAAGCAGCTGTTCGTCTCCGAGTCGACGGCGAAGACCCACATTTCGAAGCTGTACGAGAAGCTGGGCGCGGCCAACCGGGCGCAGGCTCTCATGACCGCGCTCCGATTGGGCCTGCTGGAAGCTCCCGACGCCCCGAAATTCTAGGCTTTTCGGACATTTTCGGCGGTTCTGCTGCTTAGGCGGCGAATAGCAAGATAGGCCTCGCACCCCAGACACAGGCCGAAAGCGGCGTTGAGAAACGCCGCAAGCAGCCCGAACGCGGCTGCGACGATTCCCAGTGTCTCCGCGCCCCCAAGATATCCCCCCGCGGAGACGCTCAGGAACGTGAATCCGACGAGCTGGGCGAAACGCACCGGCGCGGCCGGCTCCCGCTCGGCGGGCGGCCCCAGCCGGGGCAGCACGAGCGCCCGGAAGATCAGGGCGTACGGGCCACGCCGCGGGTCGTACGCGGTGATGGCGAAAACGACTGCCTGCGCGAGGGCGAGCCAGCCGGAGCCGGTGATCAGCACGACGGCGATGACGATGCTGGTGAGCGTGGCGGCAAAACGCTGGCCGCGAGGGTCAAGCTCTTTATTCACCTAGGGATAGTAGGACTTTCCGCAGCAGGTCGTTGAGTTGTCCCATCTCCGCCGCAGATAGCGCACCGAGCGCCTGCTGATCCCGGGCCATACCCTCGAAGATGTATCGATTCCACATGTCCCGCCCCTTTTGCGTGGGCCGGATCAGCACCCGCCGGCGATCAGCGCCATCCACCTGCCGCGTGATCAACTCAGCCTCGGCGAGACGGTCCAGCCGGCTGGTCATCGCGGCACGGGTGACGTTCGCCGCTTCGGCGAGCTGCGCCGGGGTCGCCTCGGTCGGCCACGGCTGAACCATGAGCACGTGCAGGGTCTTGTAGTCCTGCAGCGTGAAGTCGTCGCTCTTGGCAAATTCGGCTGCGTCGGCGCGCTCGATCCATCGCAGGATCTGTTTCATCCGGACCAGGGCACCCTCGACCTCGGGGACGAAGGCGGGCTCGTCCTTCCAGAACGCACCCCACCGGGCAACATGCTGATCCACTCCGTCTCCCATGGCCCAATTCTGCCATGCCTCTGATTATTAGTTGCCTAATAGTTAGACACTGAACTACCTTCGACGGCATGACTCGAGATTTTCGGTTGCTTGCCGCCGGTCAGGCCCTGTCCTGGCTCGGCAACGGATTCCAGACCGTGGCACTTGCCGTGGCCGTGGTCACCATCGGCGGCGGCGCCCGCGACCTCGGACTCGTGATGGCCAGCTCGATCGCCACGATGCTCGTCTGCACCCTGTTCGGCGGCGTGTGGGCTGACCGTCTCCAGCCTCAACGGGTGATGGTCTGGTCCGATCTGATCCGTTTCGCCGCCACCGCCGGCATCGCCTGGATGTTCGCCGTCTCCGGATATCACCTCGGGCTGCTCTGCGCGCTCACCGTCGTTTCGGCCGGCGCCGGAAGCTTCTTCACCCCGTCGATGGTCGCGCTCAAACCGATGCTGGTGCCGGTCGGGCGCCGCCAATCCGCGAACGCGACGCTGAGCATGCTGCAAACCGCGTGCGGCATCGCGGGCCCCACCCTGGGCGGCATCACCGTCGCCGCCTTCGGCGCTCCGGCGGGATTCATCGCCAACGCGGTCAGCTTCCTCTTCTCACTGGTCGCGGCCGCGATGATTTCGGTACGCGCGGAGCGCGGCCCCCGCAACCCCATGCTCACCGAGCTGGCCGCCGGGTGGCAGGAGATCCGCAGCCGGGACTGGCTCCTCGGCGGACTGTTCGGCGCGACGGTCTACCACATCGCCAACGGCATGATCCTGGTCCTGGTGCAGGTGGTGGCCGTCCAACGACTCGGTGGCGCACACGCGATCGGCCTGATCGCCGCGGCCGAAGGCTTCGGCGGCTTCCTGGGCGCGGCGATCGGCATGCGTTTCCGCCCACGCCGGTCGCTGCGGGCGGGCTGGCTGATGCTGATGCTGATGCCGGTGTGGGCGCTGTCCTTCGTCTGGCCCGGCCTGCTCGTGGCCGTCATGGCCGGCGCGGTGATCGGGTACGCCGGCCTGATCTTCTTCGACGTAGCCTGGGAAACCGCGATCCAGGACAACGTCCCGCACCAGATGCTCGGCCGGGTCGCATCCTGGGACTACGTCACATCGTTCCTGGCCATGCCGATCGGCAACGCCCTGGCCGGCCCGATGTCCGAACGCTTCGGAACCGACCGGGTGCTGACGTGCTGCGCGGCGGTGCTCTTCCTGGCAGCGGCGTCCCAGCTGCTGATCCCCGGCGCCCGCAACCTGACCCGCCCTCCCCCACCCACCAAGCCTCCCACCCACTCCCCCTTAACCGCCGCCTAACCTCCCGCCGCCACCACGCCCACCGCCGCCTCTCCGCCACCACGCCCACCGCCGCCTCTCCGCCACCACGCCCACCGCCGCCACCACGCCCGCCGCCGCCGTCTCGCCCCCCTGCCACATAAGCCCTCGCCGCCCGGGCATCCACCCGCCCATACGCCCGCTGCATAGCTCTTCCCTTGTCCAAGCCGCGATCGTGGCACCGTCTGCCTGCGGGGTGACCCATCCTTGCGAAGATCTCCGCGACCAGCCTCGAATGAGGATTTATCCGACTTAGCAGGCAGGCAAGCAAGCTGGCCGATCGTGAGCCACCCTTCGCGGCCCAGGGGCGGCAACTACAGCCACGCTGCAGCGCGGCGGAAGGCAAGCGTGCAGTGCGCAAATAACCGGCGACCCGTCCTGGCCCCGCCTCGCCCTGCCCTGCCCAGCCCCGCCCTGCTCAGGTCGGCCTGGATCTTGTGGACTTCCCCGTAGACGTGACCGCACAACTCCGCAAGATCGAACCTGCCCAGCCGATCTTGCGGAGTTACGCGCAAACGGTTCGCCTAAGTCCACAAGATCGGCGAAGGCGTCGCCACAATGCCCCCAAACCACTCGAAGCCGACATGTCGCAGGCGACAACCCCGCAAACTCGTGCACTCGTGGTTGATCGGCCGGCCAAACCGCACAAGATCTCCGAGCGGCACCTCACATCGAGAAACCGCCACGCCACCACGCCACCACGCCACCACGCCACCACGCCACCACGCCACGCCGCCACGCCGCCACGCCGCCACGCCACCACGTCGCCACGCCGCCACGCCGCCACGCCACCACGGCACCACCGCCACGACGCCCCGAACCCGCTACCGCTCCACATACGGCGTGAGTCGAGCGGCCAGAAGTCTCCAAGATCCACGCATAGCCCGTGCATGCAACTCGGCGACACACCGATATTTGAGGCGGATGCGGCGAGGCGGATCAGTGGGCGGGGAGGATTTCGGCCAACGTGGCGATCAGCTGCGGCTTTGAGGGGACTCCGGTTGCCTTCTTGATGACGCGGTTTTCGCCGTCCAGGACGAACAGGGTTGGTGTCCGCCACACGTTCAGTTCGCGGACCTCGTCCAGGTGGCTTTCCGCGTCGACTTCGATGTGCTGCACGCCGGGGAGCAACGCCGCCACCTCGTCGCTCACTCGCCGCACCGCCCGGCACGGCGCGCAGAACGCCGTCGAGAACTGGAGCAGCGTCGCCGGGGCCGGTTCCACGCCAAGTCGTTTCAAAAGGTCGACGCTGAGACGCGTACCCGAAATGTCGGAAGAGTGAGCGGAATCGCCCGGCTCGGCCACCGGCGGGTCGCCGGCCGCGCCAGAGGCCGGCCCCGCAGGCGACCCGCCGGCTGAAGACCCGCCGGCTGAAGACCCGCCGGCTGACGACCCGCCGGCTGAACCACCCACCGGAACAGCAGCCCGGCTGAGGACCGGGCTCACCGCCGTCAACCGGCCGTCGGTGCGGCGGCGCCAGAGGCCCACGGCCGCGCCGGCCACCAGCACCACAGCGACCGCTACCACTCCCACCGGATCCATGGGACTACTTTGACACGCCCCTCACGCCGACTGGTAGGCGCTGGCCTGGAGCGTGAACAACTGCGCGTACAGTCCGCCGGCCGCCATCAGCTCTTCGTGATCACCCTCTTCGACCACCGAGCCGTGATCCAGGACGAAAATCCGATCGGCTTCGCGGACACTCGCCATCCGGTGCGTGATCAGGACGACGGTCCGGCCGGCGGCAAGCGTGCGTAACCGCTGGTAGACGTCATGCTCTGCGCGAGCGTCCAGATTCGCGGTGGGTTCGTCGCAGATCAGCAGGGGCGCGTCGCGGTGGAAGGCACGGCTGACCGCGAGCCGCTGCCACTGGCCGCCGGAGAGATCAGCGCCGTCGGTGAAATGCCGGGAAAGCAAGGTTTCGTACTCCCGGGGCAGCTCCATCACGAACTCGTGCGCGTCACCGGCCCGCGCCGACTCCTGCACGTTCGCCAGCGAGGCGACCCGGTCGTGGCGGCCGATCGCGATGTTGAGTCTGGCCGAAAAGGGCCATCGGGTCGGCTCCTGCATGACGACCGCTACCTGTTCACGCAGCGATTCCGGGTGCAGCCTGTTCACATCGACGCCGTCCCAGGTGACCGTGCCCTGCTGGGGGCGGTACAGCCCGGCGAGCACCGCCGCGAGGGTCGATTTGCCCGATCCGTTCTCGCCGACGAGGGCGATGATCTGGCCGCGCCGCAGCGTGAGGCTGACGTCGGCGACGGCCGGGCGGGAAGCGTCGGGATAGCTGAACGTCACCCCGTCCAGCACGATCTCGGTGAAACGAGCCGGGACCTGCGAATCCGACGAGGCCTCGGCCCGCTGCTGGGACAGGTCGCAGAAGCCCTGGAAGTCGGCGAAGTACAGGCCGAACTCGTAGACCCGGTTGACCGAAAACGCCAACTCACGGAGCTTCCCGATGCCGATGTTGATCGCATAGGCGGCGGCACCTCCGGCGGCCAGCTCCATCCGGCCGGTCCAGAGCAGCCAGAGCAGCACCACATAGGCAAGACCGGTCAGCAGGCCGCTGAGCGCCTGCCCGTACAGATTGCTGCGCACCGATCTCGTCACCACCCGGACCTCCTCCACGGTGGAGATCCGGAGCAGCCGGCCGACCTCGGCGAGCAGGAATCGGCGTACCGTGAAAGCCCGCACCTCGCCGGCCGGTTCGCGCGCCGCGAGCAGGTCGGCGAGCATGTGCTGGCGCCGCCAGACCGCGACGAGCCGAAGCCGGCTGCGATAGCTGAGCCGGGCCGCGCGCACCGCTGCCCACCCGGTCGGCAGCGCCGCCAGCACCAGTAACGGCAGCAGGACCGGGTGCAGCACGGCGAGCACACCGGCCACGGCGGCCAGGCCGATCACGTTGGTGAGCACGTCGATGCCGAAGTCGACGATCCGCTGCGCCGCGTCGATCCCGCGATCCCGGGCCCGCTCCATGGCGTCCCGCCAGTCCGGATCGTCGAACGTCGCCAGATCCACCCCGGTCGTCAGATCCAGCAGACGCATCTCGGCGGCCTCGAAAACCTGCGGCGACAGCCGGCCGTGCGCCGCTGCCGCAGCCGACGCGAGCAGCCCACGCGCCGCAAGAGCAATGATCAAAATCAACAGCGAGGGTACGGCGGACCGCACCCGTTCCGGAGTCGGACCAGCTTGCAACAGACCGTCGAAGACACCGACCACACTGATCAGCCCGAGTGCGGCCGCGGCGCCGGCGGCCAGCTGCAGCACGAGAACCGCAGCGGTGGTCCGGGCGCTGGCCCGCCACGCCAGCAACCAGGCGTCCCGGAGCAGCCGGGGCAGCCGGCGGGCCATCTGCAGGAACGTGGTGTTCGCTGCCTCGGCCGTGCTGGTCAGCCAATAGGGCAACTCCAGCTCGCCGTCTTCCTCGGACTCGAGGAGGGTGGCGTTCTCAGGCGGAGGGTTTGCGGCGTCCGGCATCGGCGGCCTCCTATCGGGAGGGGTCCGTCAGTTTCCGGGCCGCAGGCAACGGCCTGCTTCGTTATTACGCTGCTTCAGCAGCCGGTGTCCACCGGGATTCCGCCTCACTCACGTATGTCGCCGGCCAGCAGCGCGGTCAGCCGGGCCGCCTGCCTCTCCCATCGCCACTCCTGCTCCACCCAGGACCGGCCGGCCTTGCCCATCGATTTCGCCCGATCGGGGTCGCTGAGCAGGTCGACGATCCGCCCCGCGATGGCCGGTACGTCACGGCCGCCCACCACGAACCCGGTCTCGCCCTCGCGGACCGCGTCCGGTGCGCCGCCCGAATCGCCGCCGACGACCGGCAGCCCGGTGGCCGAGGCCTCCAGGTAGACGATGCCGAGACCCTCGACGTCGAGCCCGGCAGAGCGGGTGCGGCACGGCATCGCGTAGACGTCGCCGGCCGCGTAGTGCTGGGGCAGCTCGGCCCACGGCACCGAACCGGTGAAGACCACGTCGGCCTCGACGTCGTTCTCCCGGGCCAGCCGTTCCAGCGTTTTCCGGTACGGCCCGCCGCTGACCAGCAGCAATGCTGCCCCCGGCACGCGGCGGCGGATCTGCGGCAGCGCCCGGATCAGCATGTCCTGGCCCTTACGCGGCACCAGCCGGGAGACGCAGACGACCACCGGCCGGTCGGCGAGCCCGTGCCGTCGGCGCACCTCGGAACCGTCGGCTCCGGGGTGGAACGTGTCGACGTCCACGCCGGGCGCGAGCCGCCGCAGGTCGGTGAGCCCGTGCAAGGCCTTGTCGAGGCGGGTCCGCTGGAAGTCACCGAGGTACGTGATGACGTCGTTGCTCCGAGCGATCCGGCGCAGCAGCCCACGGGCGCCGGGCAGGGCCGCCCACCCGATCTCGTGGCCGTGGGTGATACCGACCGCCCGCTGGATCCCGGCGTTCCTCCGCAGCCCCTGAGCGAGCAGGCCGAGCGGGGCGGCGGCACCGAAGAGCACGGTGTCGCACTGATGCGCCCGGGCGATCTCGCCTGCTCGGCGAGCAACGGCCGGAACCGGCAGCAGTACCCCGGTGTCCTCGCGCACCACCTCGAACGGCTGCTCCGCGTCGAACTCGGCGGACCCGCGCCACTGCGAGGCGTAGACGACGATCGACCCGGCCGGCTGGCGCACCGCGAGGTTGTGCACGAACTGCTGGATGCCACCGGGGCGCGGCGGGAAGTCGTTCGTCACGAGCAGGGTGCGGGCCATCAGCGGGCACCCCGGGCGTACGCACGAGCCGCGGCCATCCGCTGCACGGTGGACGGATGTGAGGCGAACATGGCGTGCTCCCAGTGCGGCGGGTCGGGATCGGACAGGTTCACGGTGCCGAGACGGCGCTGCATCGCCTCGAAGGTCTCCGGATCGCCGGTCAGGTCGAGGGCGTGTGTGTCGGCCCGGGCCTCGACGCGGCGGGAGACGAACGCCTGCGCCGGTCCGGCGACCAGCCCGGCGATCGTGGTGAGCACAAGCAGCAGCCCGATCGCGCGTGGCTCACCGATCGACTCGACACCGGCGAGCCGTAGCAGCCCGCCCCAGGAACCGACCAGGTAGAGCACGATCACCGAGGCAGCGGCCCCGAGCGCACCGATGACCGTGCCGGTGAGCACGTCGCCGTCCTTGGCGTGGCCCAGCTCGTGTGCGGTCACCGAGATCACCTCGTCCGGCGTGGCCTCGGTCAGCATCGTGTCGTAGACGACGATCCGCCGGGTCGGCCCCAGCCCCGACACGTACGCGTTGACCGCTTTCGTCCGGCGCGACGCATCGGCGACCAGCACGTCACGGACCGGCACCCCGTCGCGCTCGGCGAGGGCGAGCAAATCGGTGCGCAGCGGGCCCTCGGCCATCGGCGTGAACTTGTTGAAGATCGGCTCGACGAGCACCGGCAGCACGAACGACAGCAGCACGACCAGTCCGGCCACACCGACCGCGCCGAATGCCCACCACCACTGCGGGGCGAAATGGGTGATGGTGAAGAAGCCGGCCAGCACCAGAGCGCCGAGCACAGCGCCCACCGCGTACGACTTCAGCATGTCGACCGCCCAGCCGGACCAGCTCTGGGTGGAGATGCCGTAACGCACCACGACGGTGTGCCGCCAGATCGCGATCGGCAGGGTGACCAGCTCGGTGACCAGGACGACGAGCAGCCCGCCGAACACGGCCTGGACCAGCCAGTGGTCGCCGACGGCACTGACCAGACGCGCGCCGATCGGGGTCAGGCCGAGCACCACCGCCACCGAGAGGCCGATGGCCATCGAGGCGTACCGCCCGGGGCGCAGCTCGCCGTGGAAGTCACGGGCCCGCTCCACCTGCTCGGCGTCGAGCCGGCCGAGCGCGTCGAGCTGGTCGGCCCGGGGCGCGGGCGCGCGATGCCACGGAATTTTCGCCGCCGCGAACGCGGCAAGCGCCGCGAACAACACGACGAGCGCGGTAACGGCCCAAGCTCTCGGCGACATCTGAATATCCTAATCATGATCACGCTACGTGCCGGCGCACCATGACCGGCGGCGGTGGCGTCTCCAGCAGCTCCACCTCGAATCCGGCGAGCTCGAACGTCTCGATCGCCCGCAGCTCGGCCGGTGTGAGATCGGCCAGGCCGTCCGGGGTGTCGATGAGCGCGCTGACCAGACAGCCCTGGCACTCGGCGGTCCGCTCGGCGCAACGACCACAGTCAATGATCATTACCCCTCCAATGTCGCGTGCCAGTCACGCTAAGCGAGGGGTACGACAGTTTTACGACCGCGACAATCGGCGGATCAGAGAATCGGCGCCCATCGGGTACGCGCCATGCCGGCGCACTCCGTCGGCCACCTCGCGGTCCGAGGAGACCACGACGACCGGGCGGCCCGGTGGCTCGGCTCGCACCAGTTGCCGGATCAGCTCGTCGGCGGTCATCCCCTTGCGGGAGAAGAGCACCCGCACCCCACGCGGGGCCGGCGGCAGCCCGTGCACCCGCTCGGCGCCGTCGAAGACCACGGTGATCTCGTCGCCGGTCTGCGCCGCGATGCCGCCCAGCCCGGTGATCAGCCGCTTACGCTGCTGTTCCAGCGACATGTCGGCGAAGCCGCGCTTGGTGACGTTGTAACCGTCGACGACCAGGTGCGCCCGCGGCAGCGCGAGCAGCTGGTCGAGCCGGCCCGGGTCGTCGGTGTCCTGCGCGCGGGCGCGGGAGCGCTCCGGGGCGCTGGGTGGCTCGGCGGACGCCTCGGCCACGAAGTCGGCGGGCAGCTTGTCGGCCGGGCCGAGGGCCAGCTCGCGGCGCAGCCCGCTGGCGGCCTGCCCGATCGTCTCGAGCAGCAGCCAGAGGCGGGCGTCGTCGACCGACCGGGCGTCCTTGGCGGCCTGTTTGCCGCTGGCCGCGGCGGCCTCCGCGTCGGCCAGCTTGCCGCGCAGCCGCCGCAGTTCCGCCTCATGGTCGAGGGCGGCCCGAGCGGCCCTCCCCTTTTCCGTCGCCAGCAGGTCGGCGGCGCGTTTCTGGGTGGCAAGCGCCTCACGCAGCGCCTTGCCCGTCGAGCGGGCCTCCTCGCGCAGCTGGCCCATCTCCTCGCGGACCCGGGCGAGCTCGTCGCGGAGCTTGTCGGCCTCGACCCGGGCCACCGTCCGATCGTGCTCGGCGCGGACCGCGCGCTGCTCGGCGGCGCGCACCTGCCCGGTGATCGCGGCGCTGTCCGCCTCGGCGCGCACCGCGTCGCCGGCCGCGTCGATCAGCTGCCGCCAGCCGTCCGGCCTGGCCAGATAGGCCAGTGCGGCGACCTCGACCGGGTCGGCGGCGGCCGGGGCGACCCCGTTGGTCACGGCCACGCCGAGATCGCCGGCATCGGTGATCACCCGGGCGCCGATGCGCTGCCGGAAGAGCGGGTCGGCGACGAGCTGTGCGGCGATGTCACGACCGCCGAGCCGGGCCCGGCGATTCGGGGCGAACCGGGCGACCCGGCGCAGCGGCACGGGCAGCTCGTCGCCGGGAAGGCCAGGAAGGGCCGCTGCCGCCAGGACGGTGATCCGCTGCCGGACGGCCTCCGGCAGGACCGGCTCGGGCACGAACTCCTCCGCCGCCTCCTCATCGGGGCGGTCTTCGGGTTCGAGCGGCGCGGACATCTCCCCATTCTCACACCGGCCATGACCGATTGGCCTCTCGGACCAAGTGATCTTTTCAAAGGGAACTGTCATACCCGTTGTCTAAGGTGCCGCCCGTGACACAACCCGCATACGTGCAGGGCACTCTGGACTCGCTGCTGACCGCTGACGGATCGGTCGACCCCGCGGCCGTGTCCCTCGCGGACACCACGTTCGTCGTGCTCGACCTGGAGACCACCGGCGGCGCCGCGGACGGCGCGGGCATCACCGAGATCGGCGCCGTCAAGGTCCGTGCGGGCGAGCAGCTCGGCGAGTTCGCCACCCTGGTCAACCCGGGTGTTCCGCTGCCTCCGTTCATCACCGTGCTGACCGGCATCACCGAGTCGATGCTGCGGCCGGCCCCGCCGATCGAGACGGTCCTGCCCACCCTGCTGGAATTCCTGCGCGGCGCGGTGCTGGTGGCGCACAACGCGCCCTACGACGTCGGCTTCCTCAAGGCGGCGTGCGCCCGGCACGGTTACCCCTGGCCGCAGATCCGGGTGCTGGACACCGCGGCGCTGGCCCGCCGGGCGCTGACCCGTGACGAGGTGCCCAACCGCAAGCTCGGCACCCTGGCCAGGTTCTTCCACTCCGAGGTCGAGCCGAACCACCGGGCGCTCGACGACGCGAAAGCCACTGTCGACGTGCTGCACGGCCTGATCGAGCGGCTCGGCAGCTTCAAGGTGCACTCGTTGGGCGACGCGATCGAGTTCGCCAAGGCGGTGACCCCGGCCCAGCGCCGGCAGAGACATCTCGCCGACGGCCTGCCGCACGTGCCCGGCGTCTACCTGTTCCGGGCCGCCGACGACCGGCCGCTCTATGTCGGCACGTCAAAGGACATCGCCACCCGGGTCCGCAGTTACTTCACGGCCGCGGAAAAGCGGGCGCGGATCTCCGAGATGCTCACCGCCGCGGTCCGGGTCGAGGCCGTCGAGTGCGCCCACTCGCTGGAGGCCGAGGTCCGCGAGCTGCGGATGATCGCAACACACGCCCCGCCGTACAACCGCAGGTCCAAATACCCGGAGCGGGTCGTCTGGCTGAAACTGACCGCTGAGGCGTACCCGAGGTTGTCGGTTGTGCGGCGTTTCGCGGACGATGGCGCGACCTATCTCGGGCCGTTCTCGTCGCGGCGCACCGCCGAGCTGGCCGCCGCCGGCGTCTACGACGCCGTTCCCTTGCGGCAGTGCAACCACAAACTTTCCCTCAAGACCAAAACGCCGGCCTGCGCGCTGGCTGAGCTCGGGAAATGCCCGGCACCCTGCGAGCACGAGATCTCCGAGGAGGAGTACGACGTACGCGCGGCGCTCCCGTTCCGCACTGCCACCTCGGGCGACCCCGGCCCGGTCGTTGACGCGCTGATGTCCCGCATCGACGTGCTGTCCGGCCGCCAGCGTTACGAGGAGGCAGCCACCGTCCGCTCCCGTCTGGTGGCCCTGCTGCGCGCCCTGATCCGGATGCAGAAACTGGAGGCGCTGACCAGCATGAGCGAGCTGGTGGCGGCCCGCCGCGACGACAAGGGCGGCTGGGAGATCTCAGTGGTCCGGCACGGCCGGCTGGCCGCCGCGGCGACCTCGCCGCCCCGGGCGCACCCTCGCCCGACCCTGGACGCGGCGAGGATGACGGCCGAGACGGTCCTTCCCGGACCCGGCCCGGTGCACGCCGCGTCCGCCGAGGAGACCGAGCGGATCCTGGCGTGGCTGGAGAAGCCTGACACCCGCTTGGTGGAAACCGCCGGCGACTGGGTGTCACCGGTTCGTGGCGCCGCGCGTTTCGCCACCCTGCTCAGTAGGGCTGAGGGTGCCGCTTCGACCTAAGACTCGTCCGTTCGCCTATCGGTAACTGACCGTTCGGATGACGCTTGCTCGCTTAGGCTGTAAGGCACGCGCGACCCTCGTGGTGATTCACCTCATTTGGCGGCTTGATGCCTTTGGCGATCAGCCGCCTCGGTGCTTCGCTAGCAGGGAGACGCGAGGCGACTCCAAGCTTCAGGTGGAGCTGGACGATCGGTGAGGGGGTGTCCGGGTGGACGTCGACGCCGGCCACGGCGCCGCTCTGGGGCGTGCCTTGCCTACTGCCCCTTTCACCCGGCGGTTGCGCTCGATCTTCAGCTTTCAGAGCAACGAGGACGATCCGGTCGCCACGCTGACCCGGACGCATCGGAGCATCCACCCGTCCGCTGACGTGGCAGTGGTCCGCCGCAGTTACGCGATTGCCGAGAGCATGCACCGCGGCCAGTTCCGCAAATCCGGCGATCCGTACATCACGCATCCGCTCGCCGTCGCACAGATCTGCGCCGAGCTGGGCATGGACACCACGACGATCGTCGCGGCCCTGCTGCACGACACGGTCGAGGACACCAGTTACACGCTGGAGGCGCTGCACGGCGACTTCGGCCCTGAGGTGACCCACCTGGTCGACGGCGTGACCAAGTTCGACAAGGCGTACTACGGCAAGGCCGCCGAGGGCGAGACGATCCGCAAGATGATCGTGGCGGCCGGCAAGGACGTCCGCGTCCTGGTGATCAAGCTGGCCGACCGGCTGCACAACATGCGGACGCTCGGTGCCCGCTCCACCGCCTCCCGCGCCCGGATCGCCACTGCCACGCTGGACGTGCTCGTGCCGCTCTGTGACCGGCTCGGCATCCAGGCGCTCAAGCGCGACCTCGACGACGTGGTGCTCTTCCATCTGGAACCGGACTCGTTCGCCCGGATCGACGCCCATGTGAAAAACCGTCCCGGCTGGGACGAATACCTCGCTGACGTCTCCGGCAAAGCCCGAACGGCGCTGCGCCGCTCCCGGGTGGACGCCGAGGTCACCCCGCGTCCCCGGCACTACTACTCGATCTGGAAAGACACCGTCGCCGGCGGTGGCGGCATCCCGCTCGACCTGCCCCGCATCGCGGTCATCGTGGACGGCCCGGACACCGACTGTTACGCGGCGCTCGGCGCGATCCACGGCAGATGGCGCCCGGTCGCCGGCCGGTTCAAGGACTTCATCGCCTCACCGAAGAACAACCTGTACCGCTCGCTGCACACCACGGTCGTGGGTCCGGAGGGCAAGCTGGTCGAGGTGCTGATCCGGACCGAGACCATGCATCGGTACTCGGAGTACGGCGTCGCCACCAGCTTCCGATATCCGAAGGTGGCCGACGAGCCACCCGGCGCCGATCAGCTCACCTGGCTCAAACGAGTACTCGACTGGCAACAGGACACGACCGACGCGGCCCAGTTCCTCGATTCGCTCCGATGTGACCTCGCCGAGGGCCAGATCACCGTTTTCGCCCAGGGCAACGCCCACGAGCTGCCCAGCGGCTCAACTCCGGTCGATGTGGCGTACGAATTGAGTCCCCGCAAGGGTGACCAATGTCTGGCCGCGACCATCAACGGACGTCTCGCCCCTCTCAGCTCCCCCCTCCGCGACGGTGACGTGGTCGAGATCTTCTCCGAGACCGACGAGCAGATCGAGGTCGAGCCGGACGCCCCCCGAGGCCCCCGCAAGGAATGGCTCGGCTTCGTCAAGTCCAGCCAGGCGCAGATGCAGATCAACCGCTTCTTCGACGAGAAGAACGAGCCGGGCATCAGCATCGCCGACAAGGTCCGCCTCGGCCGCGCCACCATCGGTCTCACCCTTCGCAAACACGATCGCGGCCTGGCCAGCGAGGTTCCGCTGCGCCGCCTCGCCGAGGAGCTCGGCTACCCCGACCTGGAAACTCTGCTGGTCGCGGTCTGCGAGCGCAGCCTCGAACCGGACGCCGTGGTCGAACAGCTGATCGCCCTGGTCGACCACCCGGACTGAGCCCGGATAGCCTTACCGGCGTGAAAACTCCTCGGCAATTGCGCGGCCTCGCTTATCAGGTCTTCTATGGGCTGCCGTTGCCGCTGCGCCGCCAGATCGCCCGCGCGGTCTCCCCCAAATACCTCGTCGGTGCGGTCACCGTGATCCGCGATGCGGAGGCGCCAGGGCGCCTCCTTCTGCTGCGTCAGCCGCCGGGTCGCGGTTGGGGACTCCCTGCCGGTCTGCTCAAGCGCCGCGAATTGCCCGCTGTGGGTGCGGCGCGCGAGCTTTTCGAAGAGGCCGGGGTACGCCTGGAGCCAGGCGACCTGGCACCCGGCAATCCCAACGCCATCGTGCACCCGAACGGCGGCGTGGTCGACACGGTCTGGTTCGGCTCCGTCCCGGCGTCGACCACCACCCTCGCCGTGGACGGTGGCGAGGTGCTCGAGGCGGCCTGGTTCTCCGTCGACGACCTGCCGAAACTCACCTGGCCGACCGAGAGGCTGCTCGGCATCTACGGCATCGGCCCGCGCGCTGTCGCGCCGAGCTCTGACGCGCCGGCTCGGGAGGATCAGCAATGACCGTCGAAGTCTGCGGCGTGGTTCTCGCGGCCGGTGAGGGTCAGCGCCTGCGCCCGCTCACCGAACTCGTACCGAAAGCTCTCTGCCCGGTCGGCAACATCCCGCTGCTGGATCTCGCCCTGAACCGCCTGGCCGGCGTCGGCCTCTCCGGCCCTTCGTCGGTCGCGGTCAACGCCGCATACCTGGCCGACCAGGTTGTCGCCCACGTCGGCGACCGCGCCCACCTGTCGGTCGAACCGGACGGCCCGCTCGGCACGTCCGGCGGCATCGGCCGGATGAAAAACTGGATCGACGGCCGGGGCGCGCTGGCCGGCAACGCCGACGCGTACCTGACCGACCCGGCCCGCGAACCGGGCAAGGACATCGCCGCCCTGCTGGAGGGCTGGTCCGGCGAAACCGTACGCATGCTGGTCCTCCCCTGCCGCGACGGCGAGACCGGCGGCTTCAGCGGCATGCGCTTCGCCGGCTTCTCCCTGCTGCCGTGGCGCTACATCAAGGACCTGACCGACGAGGACAGCAGCCTGGTACGCACCACCTGGCGCCCCGCCGAGGCAGCAGGCGAGCTGGAGCTCGTGCCGTACGAAGGCTTCTACCTGGACACCGGCACTCCAGCCGACTACCTGGCCGCCAACCTGCACGCAGCAGCCGGCGCCGGCCTGATCGCCGAGTCAGCCGTGGTGACCGGCTCAGTGACCAATTCAGTGGTCGGCGGCGGCGCCCAGGTGGCCGGCACAGTCTCCAACAGCGTGATCTGGCCAGGCGCCACAGTGACGGCCGACGAAACCCTCACCACCGCCATCCGAGCCCACACCGGCCTGACAGTCCAGGTCCCCTAGCCCCACCCCACCGCCCCGCCGCCCCACCCCACCGCCCCGCCACGCCCGCCGCCACGCCGCCACGCCGCCACGCCGCCACGCCCCGCCGCCCCGCCACACCCGCCGCCACGCCCCGCCGCCCCGCCACGCCGCCACGCCCCGCCGCCCCGCCACGCCGCCCCGCCACGCTCCGCCCCGCGACGCACCGCCCCGCGCCCCGCCCCGCCGCCACGCCCCGCCCCGCCCCGCCGCCACGCCACGCGCCGCCACGCCACGCGCCGCCACGCCACGCGCCGCCCCGCGACGCACCGCCCCGCGACGCACCGCCCCGCGACGCACCGCCCCGCGACGCACCGCCCCGCGACGCACCGCCCCGCGCCTGCCTGCCTGCCTGCCTGCCTGCCTGCCTGCCTGCCTGCCTGCCTCTACGGGCGATCTTGAGCGATCTTCGACTCCCCAGCGGAGAAAATCGCTCAAGATCGCCACGAATCGCGGCGTCCTTCGTCGACTTAGGGATCAGATCGACACACCCAACGGAACCCGCCCCGCGTGTCGACTTTCGGCTCGAAACGAACCCGCGTCGACGCGACTGCGGACGTTGTCCTGCACGACCGAGGTCAACCGGTGATCACCCTCGATCACAACCGTCGATCTTGTGAGTTTGTGGCCAGGGCGGCGGCACAAGCTCACAAGATCCGGGAGCGAGAGTCGATCAAGCTGCGCGCGAGGGCATGCCTGCAAAACGTATGGGCGGTCATCGCGTGGGCAGGGTGGGGGCCGGTGGGGCTGGGGCGTGGATAGCATGGGTCCGACTGGTTTTCGCTCAATGCTGAGGAGCCCGCAGGTGAACACCGCGATCGTCCACATCGACTGCGCCACCGACTCGATCCCCGAGGTTGCTGAGGCGCTGGCCTCGCTGGAAGGTGTCAGCGAGGTCTACTCGGTCGCCGGCGGCGTGGACCTGATCGCGATCGTGCGGGTGCCGCGCTTCGACGACATCGCCGAGGTGATCGCCGGCAAGATCTCGAAGACGCCCGGCGTGATCAACAGCGAGACGTTCGTGGCGTTCCGGGCGTACTCCAAGCACGACCTCGAGGACGCCTTCGCGATCGGCCTCCCCGACGCCGACTGAAGCCGAGCCAAACCGCCGAGCGCAGCCAAACCGCCGAGCGCAGCCAAACCGCCGAGCCGCGCCAAGCCGCGCCGCCCCAAGCAAAGCCGCCCCGCCGCACCAAGCAAAGCGAAAGGCCCGCCGCATCCGCGACGGGCCTTTCGTCTGGAACCTGAGGATCAGCGGCCGGACTTGATCTCTTCCCGCTTCACCGGCCCGCCGACGGCCGGGGAAACCGGCGTCTCGGCGGGCTTCTCGACCGGGAAGAAGAAGCCCTTCACCGCGGGAGCCAGAGCGCCGACGCGGTTCATCTTCTTCGGTACGACCCAGCCGGCGTACTCCAGCGGCACCGGGTGGCCGTGCTCGTCGACCGGGCCCAGCGGCTGGTGGACCTCGACGAACTGGCCGTTCGGCAGGCGCTTGATGATGCCGGTCTCGACACCGTGGGCGAGAACCTGACGGTCGTGCTGCTGGAGACCCAGGCAGATGCGGACCGCGATGTAGTACGCCAGCGGCGGCAGGATCAGCAGGCCGATGCGGCCGGCCCAGGTCATCGCGTTCAGGCTGATGTGGAACTTGTCGGCGATGACGTCGTTGGAGCCGGAGATCGTGGCGACCATGAAGAACGTGAACGCCATCATGCCGATGCCGACCCGCTCCGGGTTGTCACGAGGACGCTCCAGCAGGTGGTGCGAACGCTTGTCCTTCAGCTTGCGCGCTTCCAGCCACGGGTACGCCATCGGCAGCGTGAACAGTGCACCGAGGCCGACCACGGCCGGCCAGAACATCGGCGGAAGGCTGTAGTTGAAGATGTAGATCTGCCAGTTCGGCATGAGACGGACCAGGCCGTCCATGAACATGACGTAGAAGTCAGGCTGCGAGGCCGAGGAGACCTCGGACGCCCGGTACGGCCCGAACAGCCAGATCGGGTTGATCTGGAAGAGACCGGCCATCAGGGCGATGACGCCGAAGACAGCCATGAAGAAGCCGCCCTGCTTCATCGCGTACCGCGGGAACATCCGCTCGCCGACGACGTTCTCGTTGGTCCGCATCGGGCCCGGCCACTGGGTGTGCTTCTGCTTGAAGACGATGCCCAGGTGAGCCGCGATCAGGCCGAGCAGAATGCCCGGGATGAGCAGCACATGCGCGATGTAGAACCGGCCGATGATCAGCTCGCCGGGGAACTCGCCGCCGAAGATCGCGGCGGAGAGCCAGGTGCCGATGACCGGGAGGGTCAGCATGATCGCCGAGGCGATGCGGAGACCGGTGCCGGAAAGGCCGTCGTCCGGGAGCGAGTAACCGGTGAAGCCGGCGAAGAACCCGAGCAGGAAGAGCAGGATGCCGATGACCCAGTTGACCTCACGCGGCTTGCGGAACGCGCCGGTGAAGAAGACACGGGCCATGTGCACGATGATCGACGCCATGAACAGCAGCGCTGCCCAGTGGTGCATCTGCCGCATGAAGAGGCCACCACGGACCTCGAACGACAGGTGCAGCGACGACGCGTACGCGGCTGACATCTCGGTGCCGCGCAGGCCCAGGTAGGACCCGTCGTACGCGATTTCCTTCATCGACGGGTCGAAGAAGAGAGTCAGGAACACGCCGCTGAGCAGCAGCACGATGAACGAGAACAGGGCGATCTCGCCGAGCAGGAACGACCAGTGGTCGGGGAACACCTTGTTCAGCAGACCCCGCAGCGGGGTCGCCGCCTGGAACCGGTCATCAGCGCCCTTGGCGAAGTTGACCGGAGCCTGTGCGAGGTCAATTTTTCGGCGCTTCACGGCCGCTCCCAGAAGTCAGGTCCGACGGTGTCCTTGTAGTCGGACGCTGCCACGAAGAAACCTTCCTCGTCCACTGTAAGCGGCAGCATCGGCAGACGCCGGGTCGCGGGTCCGAAAACCGGCTGCGCGTTGTTGGTGATGAGGAACTGCGACTGGTGGCACGGGCACAGCAAACGGTTCGTCTGCTGCTCGTACAGGCTCGCCGGGCAGCCGGCGTGCGTGCAGATCTTGGAGAACGCTACGAAGTTGCCCCACATCGAACCGACGTTTCGGCCGTTCTTGTCGGATTCCGCATTTCGCCGCGTCTCGGCCGCGTCGTCCGCACGCAGGTGGATCAGCAGCGTCGGAGAGTCGGCCCAGTGGTTGGTCGCGCCGCCCGGGATACCGGGGAACACGGTCATCTGACCGCCGGTGGTGACGTCCTCGGGCCGGATCGGGCTGCCGTCCTCACGGGTGAGGCGAACCAGCTCGCCGCCGTTGTTACCGGGGTTGAAGCCGGTGGTGTACATCATCGGGAGATCACCCTTGTGCGGGTTCTCGATGAGGCCACCGACGATCGGCGCGGCGATGGCGATACCGACCGGCGCGAGGCCGAGCGCGATCGCACCCTTCAGCAGAGGCCGCCGCTGCACACCGAGCTCGTCGGCGACGAACAGCGCCGTCTGCCCGGTGATCAGCCGCTCTTCGTCCGACGACGGGTCGCCGTGCCGCTGCTGGATCGAGAGCTCGTGCGGCAGCAGCTTCTTGGCCCAGGCCAGGATCGCGTACCCGAGCGCCAGCAGGCCGAGGCCGAGCGTGACACCCAGGATCGGCGTGAAGTAGTCGCTGCGCGTGTGGCCGAGCTCGAACTCCCACGGCCAGACGATGTAGAAGACGATGAACGCCAGCGTCAGGATCCCGGAGATGGCGAACAGCAGGGCGATGTTGCGGACGACCCGCTTCTCCGCCTTGGAGTTCTGCCCGTGGAACTGGGACTCGTACGTGACGATCTCGATGTCGTCGCGCCGGAGCCCCTCCTTCACGATGTCGAATCGCGTGAGGTGCGGGTCGTTCACGTCGACCGGCGGGGTGCCGGCCTCGCCCGCGTGGTGCACAGCCGTCATGACTTCCCCGCAATCCAGAGCGACGTGAAGACAAGGAGGACGATGCCGACCAGGAAGATCGCCATGCCTTCCGTCGACGGGCCGTACCGACCGAGGTTGAACAGACCACCCGGGTCCCGGTCGTCCTGGAGCTGAACCGTGATGTACGTGATGATCTCGCGCTTCTCATCCGGCGTGAGCTGGTTGTCGCCGAAGACGGGCATGTTCTGCGGGCCGGTCAGCATGGCCGCGTAGATCTGCTCTTCCGTCGCGTCGTGCAGGCTCGGAGCGAACTTGCCGGACGACAGAGCGCCACCGCCACCGCCGAAGCCGTGGCAGGAGGTGCAGTTGATCCGGAACAGCTCACCGCCGCGCGCCAGTGCTTCGGGGTTGGTCTTCAGATCCTCGGTGAGGTCGCCCTCGGGAAGCTCCGGGCCGCCACCCAGTTCCTGGATGTACTGCGCCAGCTGCTTCGTCTGGGTCTCGTCGAACTGCGGCGCCTTCTGCTCCGCCTGGGCCTCCTGGCGGGTCATCGGCATGCGGCCGGTGCTCACCTGGAACTCGACGGATGCGGAACCGACACCGATCAGGCTCGGGCCGCGTTCTTTGACACCCTGACCGTCCCGCCCGTGGCAGGAGATGCAGCTGTTGTCGAAGAGTGCCTTGCCCTCCTGGGCAGCGGCGGACAACTGAACGTTGTCCTCGGCGAACGCGCCAGGAGTGAAGGCGGTGTACACGCCTCCGGCGAGCGCGAGTGCCGCGATCATGCGTACCGCTGCACCGAGCCGCCGGCGTGCCCGGCTCGGCGCGCTGCGCCGCCGGGAGAACACCCGGGCACGCCTGCGGGCGGGGGTGTCAGAAGTCATCTGATATGTCCCTTTGGGTGTTGTTGAGATCCTCGCCGTCGGCGCTGGTCACTACTGCAGCCAATAGATCATGGCGAACAGCGCGATCCACACGATGTCCACGAAGTGCCAGTAGTACGAGACGACGATTGCCGACGTCGCCTGCGCCGGGGTGAACCGGCCCATGGTCGTCCGGATCATGTAGATGATGAAGGCGATGAGGCCACCGGTCACGTGAAGTCCGTGGAACCCGGTGGTGAGATAGAACATCGAGCCGTATCCGTCGCCATTGAGCGTGACGCCGTCGTGCACGAGGTGGCGGTACTCGTTCGCCTGGCCGAGCACGAAGATCAGCCCCATCACGAAGGTGATCGTGAACCAGCGCCGCAGCGCGAACACGTCACCCTTCTCCGCCGCGAAGACGCCCAGCTGACAGGTGACCGAGGAAAGAACCAGGATCACCGTGAACGTGGTGGCGTAAGGGATGTTCAGTGCCTCGGTGTGCTTCTCCCACATGCTGTAATCCGCTGCGCGGATGGAGAAGTACATCGCGAACAACGCCGCGAAGAACATGAGCTCGCTGGAGAGCCACACGATTGTCCCGACGCTGACCATGTTCGGTCGCGTGAGCGAGTGGATCCGGCTCTTGTCGATGGCTGCCGCTGTCACGGCCTCATTATTCATCCGAACAAGGTCCAAGGTCCCCCGGGGTCCCTAATCCGGCACGAGTTGCAGCCCGGAATATTCTGTGACCAGCGGGTAGGCCTAGCCTCGGGGGGTGCTTCTCGACAAAATGGCCCCACTCGCGGCCTCCGGAGAGGATACTGGACTCCCTCCGTTCAGCCCGGCGGCCATCTTCACTCAGTTCAACCTGGTCAGTCTGATCGCGCTGGGCCTGGTGGTCTCGGCATCGCTGTACCTGTACGGCGTCTGGCGTCTCCACCAGCGCGGCGACCACTGGCCGGTCGGGCGGACCGTGGCGTTCGTCGCGGGTGGACTCGGCTCCATCGCGGCGGTGTCGGTGACCGGCATCGAGGCGTACGACACCACGCTGATCTCGGTACACATGGTCCAGCACATGGTGCTCTCCATGGTCGGGCCGATCTTCCTGGCCCTGGGCGCGCCGACGACGCTGGCGCTGCGGGTCCTGCGACCAGCTCCTCGCAAGATCCTGTTGAAAGCGCTGCACAGCCGCTTCGTCCGGGTGCTGACGTTTCCGCTGGTCGCGTTCGGACTGTTCATCGCGAACCCGTTCGTCCTCTACTTCACCGGGGCGTACCGGCAGACACTTGAGCACGCCTGGTTGCACGAGTTCGTCCACCTGCACTTCGTGGTGACCGGCTGCCTCTTCTTCTGGCCGCTGCTGGGCCTGGACCCGCTGCCGAACCGCTGGCCGTACCCGGGTCGCGCCCTGCTGATGGTGCTGAGCGTCCCGTTCCACACCGTGCTCGGCCTGACGATCATGCAGAGCAAGGAACTGCTCGGCGGTGACTGGTACCCGAACCTGGGCCTGACCTGGATGGATCCGCACGCCGACCAGGTCACCGCGGGCGGCATCCTGTGGGCCGGCGGCGAGATCGTCAGCGTCACGATGCTCGGCATCCTGGTGGTGCAGTGGGTCCGCCAGTCGGAGCGGGAGGCCAAGCGGATCGACCGCGCCCTGGACCGCCAGGAGGCCGAGGAAGCCCGGGATAAGGCCAAGATCACAACCCCCGGAGAGCCGACGCCACCGGAGCCTTACACGAGATAACAGATTCGGTACGATCTGCGGGACCTACGACGTGAGGCGGGGCACATGATGAACGAGTACACCGTTCTGCTCTACAGCGACGACCCAGCTGTCCGCGACCAGATCCGGCTCGCCATCGGCACACGGCCCGCCGCCGACCTGAAAGTCGAGTTCACCGACGCCTCCACCTGGGAGGACTGCCGCCGGCTGCTCGACGAGTACGAGATCGACCTGATGGTCCTGGACGGCGAGGCCTCGCCCGCCGGCGGTCTGGGCATCGCCCGTCAGACCAAGGACGAGTACCTGACTCCCCCGCCCACCTGCGTCGTCATCGCCCGGGCCGCCGATCGCTGGCTGGCGGCGTACGCGCAGGTCGACGCCACGCTGCTCGCCCCGCTCGACCCGGTGACCACCGGGCAGACGGTGGCCGGGCTGCTACGTGCCCGCCGTGCCGGCGCGATTCCGCTCGGCACCCAGGCTCAATAAAAACCCCCTCGGAACGAAAGAAAACCCCCCTCGGAACGAAAGGCCCCCTCGATGGCCGCACGTACCTGGCCCAACCTGACGAGTGCCCTGCTCCGTGGCGACGAGCTCGCCACCGCGGACACCGCCTGGGCCATGGGCGAGATCATGGCGGGCAACGCGACGCCGGTGCAGATCTCCGGCTTCGCGGTGGCGCTGCGCGCCAAGGGTGAGACGCCGGCCGAGCTGGCCGGTCTGGTGCAGGCGATGCTCGCCAGCGCCACCCTGGTCGAGCTGCCGGAGAAGACGCGTACCAGTGCCGTGGACGTGGTCGGCACCGGCGGCGATCGGGCCAACACGGTCAACATCTCCACCATGGCGGCGATCGTGACGGCCGCCGCCGGGGTGACCGTGGTGAAACACGGCAACCGGTCGGCGTCGTCCACCACCGGCACGGCGGACCTGCTGGAGCACTTCGGCATCCCGCTGGACCTCGGACCGGCCGGTGTGGCCCGGACCGTCGCCGAGGCCGGGATCGGCTTCTGCTTCGCGGCGCGGTACCACCCCGGCATGCGGCACGCCGCGGTCACCCGTCGTGAGCTGGGCGTTCCGACGTTCTTCAACGTGCTGGGCCCGCTGACCAACCCGGCCCGCCCGACGGCGGCCGCGGTCGGCTGCTTCGACCCGCGGATGGCGCCGGTGATGGCCGAGGTCTTCGCCGGCCGCGGCGACTCAGCGCTGGTGATGCGCGGCGAGGACGGCCTGGACGAGTTCACCACCGCCGCGCCGACCCGGGTCTGGGTCGCGAAAGACGGCAAGGTGGAGGAGTTCCTCATCGACGCGACCGAGCTGGGCCTGCCGCGCAGCGCGCCGGACGCTCTGCGCGGTGGCGACGTCGCGTTCAACGCCGACGTTGCACGGCGGACCTTCGCCGGAGAGCACGGCGCGGTACGCGACGCCGTGGTGCTGAACGCGGCAGCTGCCCTCGCGGCACAGAGCGGCTTCCCCGGCGACTTCAGGGACACGCTGCGGGCCGGAATCACCCGAGCCCAGGACACTATCGACTCCGGCGCCGTGACGGCTCAGCTGGACCGCTGGGTGGCCACGGCCCAGGCTGCCAAATCCGCCGAATGAGCGAAAACCTTCCAACACGCCGAGCCTAAATGACCGAAATTGCCCGAAATGCGTGACAACGTCTGAATGGCATTCGGGTAATAACACCCTCCGGGGTGACAGCACCGGCGAAGGCAAGGAGACACCCGTGCGCGAACGTGAACTCCGCTGCGTCATCTGCGACGGCGACATGCTCTTCGAGGTTCCGCCCTGCGAGGACGGTCACGACGACTGCCCCGAGCTGATCTGCACCCGATGCGGAGCGGCCGAGGTGGTCGCCCCGATCGTCGTACACATGTGGCTGCCGCCCAAGAGCCGCAAGATCGCCCCAGAGCAGCGCCGCGCGGCATAGAAGACTTGAGAGCGGCATAGAAGACATGAGAAAGGCCCGCACCCTCCAGGGATGCGGGCCTTTCCACAAATGAACTCAGTGGTGCGACGACGTCTCCGGGTGCCGCGTGCCCGAGTAGTACTCGAACAGCATGCCGCAGGACGTCATGACGACCGCGATCAGGCCGAAGGCCAGCAGCCACCACATCCAGAACACCAGGCCGATACCGGCGATCGCCGCGGAGAGCGCGATGCCGAACGGCCAGTAACTGCCCGGGCTGAAGAAGCCGACCTCGCCGGCACCCTCGAAGATCTCGCCGTCCTCGCGGTCCTCCGGGCGGAGGTCGATGCGCCGGGCGACGAACCAGAAGAAGCCGCCGCACATCGAGCAGAGCAGTCCGGAGAGGATCAGCGCGACAACGCCGACCCACTCCACGCCGCCCGCGTACGCCGAGCCGCTGCTGACCGCGCCGTCGGTGGCAGTCGCGTGCGTGTAGAAGCCGTACACCGCCGCCGCGCCGAAGAGGAACAGCGCGACGCCGGAAAAGATCTTGTATTCGGTGCGCACGTGGAGCCTACTTCCCTGCGGCTACGGTCTCGGGCTGGTTCCAGCTGTGGGTCTGGCGGCGGGTGTTGAACGGCGACGTGGTGGTCGCGTAAGCGTCCGCACCGGTGAAGCCGATGACCGCCATCGCCTCCTGGGTCGAGGCGCCGCTCTTCTTGGACTCCAGGAACTGGTTGAACTTGTCCGGCGAGACCGTGACCAGCTCGAAGTTCATGAAGGCGTGGTATGTGCCACACAGCTCGGCGCAGCGGCCGACGTAGCGGCCCTCGGAGTCGAGCGTGACCTCGAAGACGTTACGCACGCTGCCCGGGAAGACGTCCCGCTTGAACAGCATCTCCGGCACCCAGAACGAGTGGATGACGTCCTTGCTGGTCTCCTCGAAACGGATCTTCTGACCGACCGGCAGCACCAGGATCGGGATGACGTCCGAGGAACCGATGGTCGAAGCCACCGTGTTGGCCTCTTCGCCCATGCCGTCGCGGTAGTTGAACTGCCAGTTCCACTTGAACGCCACGACCTCGACGATCTGGTCGGGGTTCTTCGAAAGCTTGTCCACGCTGGTCTGCACGATGGCGGTGTAGTAGAAGAGCACCGCGACGATGAGAACCGGCGTAACTGTGTAGAGAATTTCCAACGGCATGTTGAACCGGGTCTGCACGGGCAATTCCTCGCCGCGCTTGCGGTACCGGATCACACACCAGAAGATCAGACCCCACACGCCGATGCCGACCACGAGGGCCGCGATCGTCGACGCGATCCACAGGTCGTACATCTGATGTGCCTGCAGGCTGATGCCCCGGCCCGGCCATCCGAAGTGGCCGAACGCGCTTCCCCAGTCCTCGATCGAGCACCCCGAGAGCAGCGTCAGCAGCGTCGCACCGCCGAGACCCAGCCCGGCCGCCCGGCCTAGTGCCCGCGGCCGTGTGGCCGAACTCCTTGCGCCCACCTGCTTCTGCCTCCTTAGCAGTTGCCGCCTGCCCAAACCGGACACCTGGCGGCAAGGCTCACCGACGGTCGCACACTACTCGACCAAGAACGGACCGCCCGCGACCGGGGGGCCGAGGCCCTCCGCAAAGCAAACTCCCGGACAACCGGACGATACCGTTCCCTGTGTGGATTACACAGGCGATCCGGCCGGGCCACCGGTATACCTGGACGCGGCGAGCGCGGCTCCCCTCCATCCGGTGACACGAGAAGCCCTGCTCGCGGCGCTCGCCGACGGCTGGGCGGACCCCTCGCGCCTCTACGCGGCAGGCCGGCGGGCCCAGCAACTGCAGGAGGCGGCCACCGCGGTGGTCGCCGAGATCCTTTCGGTACGCACGGACGAAGTCTCCTTCTGGCCGTCCGGAACCGCCGCCGCCCAAGCCGCCGTCCTGGGTGGCCTGGCCGGACGGCAGCGAGCCGGCCGCACCCTGGTCCACTCGGCGATCGAGCACTCGGCCGTCCTGCACGCCGCCCGGTCCACTGAGGCTGCCGAGGTGGGTGTGAACCGTCTCGGCCGGCTCGATCTGGACGCGTGGGGCCGGGCCGTGTCTGCGCCCGGCGTGGCCCTGGCGAGCTTGATCAGCGCCAGTCACGAGGCCGGAACCGTCCAGCCCGTCGAGGAAGCGGCGGCGGCCTGCGCCTCGGCCGGCGTGCCGCTGTTCGTCGACGCTGCTCAGTCGGTGGGTCGTTTGCGCGTACCCAAGGGGTGGTCTCTGTTGAGCGCGAGCGCGCGCAAATGGGGTGGGCCACCGGGGGTTGGGGTGCTGGTGGTGCGCAAGGGTGTGCGGTGGCTCTCACCGTCACCACAGGATGATCTTTATCGCCCTCGCGCGCAGGGCGCGCTCGATCTGCCCGCGGTGGTCGCGGCCGCGGCAAGCCTGCGAGCCGTCGTGGCCGAGGCCGAGAGCGAGAGGGTACGCCTGAGCGAGCTCACCACCCGGATCCGGAACCGTGTCGCCGAAACCGTGCCGGACGTGGAGATCGTCGGCGACCCGATCGACAGGTTGCCGCATCTGACCACGTTCAGTTGCCTGTACGTGGACGGCGAGGCCCTGCTGCACGCCCTGGACCGGCACGGCTTCGCGGTGTCCTCAGGCTCCTCGTGCACCTCGTCGACGCTGCGGCCCAGTCACGTCCTGGAAGCGATGGGCGTGCTCAGCCACGGCAACGTCCGGGTGTCGCTGCATCGTGGCACCACCTCGGCGGAGGTGGACCGCTTCCTGGCGGTGCTGCCCGGTCTTGTCGAGGACATCCGGAAGGAGGCCGGGTTCTGATCACGCTGGACTGTCTCGGACAGCGCTGCCCGCTGCCGGTGATCAAGCTGGCCAAGGCGATGCCGGGCGTGCCGGTCGGCGAGATCGTCCGGGTGCTCGCGGACGATCCGGCCGCGGCCAACGACATCCCTGCCTGGTGCCGCATGAAGGGGCAGGAGTTCGTCGCCGGCCACGGCCATCAGTTCGACGTGCGAAGGGTTATCTGAGGTACTTCACGACCGGGTCCACCGGGTCCTTCGCCTGGAAGGTGTCGACCACCAGGCGCGGGCCCAGGTACGGCTCGTACTCCGCCTGACGTTCCAGGACGCGCACCCAGTCCGGGACGCCGTCGTGGTCGCGGGCCGCGTACCGAGCCTCGACCCGGCGGCGGTGCTCCGCGTCGTCACCGCAGACCACCTCGACGACGCGCAGCGGAACATCCATCCGCTCGGCCAGGTCCACCCAGAGCTGGCGGGCCGACTTCACCGGATTGACCGCGTCGATGATCACACTGTGGCCGATCTTGAGCTGTTCCTCGGCGAGCGCGGCGACCACGCCGTAAGCGGCGTAGCCGGGGCGGTGCTCCTGCACGTCGTACCGCTGGAGCGTGAAGTCGACAGTGTCGACGGCGAGCACCGCCGCCGGCAGCTCGGTGGCGACCTGCGCGGCGAGGGTGCTCTTGCCGACGCCGGGAAGCCCGGCGAAGACCGCGAGAACCATGTGTTTACGTCCTAGTTGGGGAGGTGCGGAGCGATCTCGGCGGCGGCCTCGTCCCCGTACGCGGCCGCGAAGCGCTTGCTGAAATCGCCGGCCTTGATGTCGTACTCCTGGGTGCCGACGGTCTCCAGGACCAGGGCCGCCACCAGGGAGCCGATCTGTGCCGAACGCTCCAGGCCGAGGCCCCAGGAGACGCCGGCGAAGAAACCGGCCCGGAAGCCGTCGCCGACACCTGTCGGGTCCTCGCCGATCACGCCGGGGACGACCGGCACGTGGATGCGCTCGATGTCCTTGCCGGTGATCTCCACGCCGTCCTTGCCGAGCGTGGTGACCCGGATCTTCACCTCGTCCAGAACCTGGTCGGAGGTGAGACCGGCCTTCGTCTCCAGCAGGGAACGCTCATATTCGTTCGTCATCAGGTACTCGGCGCCGCGGATCAGGCTGATCACGTCCGAGCCGTCCATCCGGGCGAGCTGCTGCGACGGGTCGGCGATGAACGCGTAGCCACGGGCACGGCACTCCTGCGAGTGCCGGAGCATCGCGGCCGGGTCGTTCGCACCGACGAGCACCAGGTCGAGGCCGCCGGCCCGCTCGTTGACCGGGGCCAGCTCGATGTTGCGGGCCTCACTCATCGCGCCGGCGTAGAAGGAGGCGATCTGGTTCAGGTCGTCGTCGGTGGTGCAGACGAACCGCGCGGTGTGCGCCACGTCGCTGATGTGCACCGAGTCGCAGTCGACCCCGTGCCGTTCGAGCCAGGACCGGTAATCGGCGAAGTCGGCGCCGACCGCGCCCACCAGGATCGGCCGCAGACCCAGCTTGCCCATGCCGAACGCGATGTTCGGAGCCACACCGCCACGCCGGACCACCAGGTCGTCGACGAGGAAGGAGAGCGAGACCTTGTGCAGCTGATCGGCGATCAGCTGGTCGGCGAACTTGCCGGGGAAGTGCATCAGGTGGTCGGTGGCGATCGAGCCGGTGACGGCGATCTTCATTTCGGCCCTCGGGGATAGGAAACAGGGGGCTGTTACGTCCTGAGACTACCGGCCGGTGAAGCACAGCAGGCCGCCCCGTGAACGGGACGGCCTGCTGATCGGTGCTTCTGGTGGCTTTTAGTGGAACGAGTCGCCACAGGCGCAGGAGTTCTGCGCGTTCGGGTTGTCGATGGTGAAGCCCTGCGCGTCGATGCGGTCCGCGAAGTCGATGGTCGCGCCCGCGAGATAAGGAGCGGACATGCGGTCGACGACTACGCCGACACCGTCGAAGTCGTTCACCACGTCGCCGTCGAGCGAACGCTCGTCGAAGAAGAGCTGGTAGCGCAGGCCGGAGCAGCCACCAGGCTGTACGGCGATGCGCAGGCGCAGGTCATCGCGCCCTTCCTGCTCGATCAGGGCCTTGACCTTCACCGCGGCGACGTCGGTGAGGGTGACGCCGGTCGGGGCGGTCGCCTCGGTCGACTCGGTGTGCGCTTCAGTGGTCACGTAGGTATCTCCCTGCAGGGTGCGGTCAGGTGCCGTACAGGCCAACGCTAACTCCAATCCCGAAGATTCCCAATCTCAGGGATCACAGATCACCTACTCCACTGGCCGGCCAGGCTCGCGGAAAGTTCTCGCAGGCCGCGTGCGGGTTCCGCCAGGGCCGTTTCGACCGAACCGAAATGCTCCACCAACGTGTGCGTCTCGGTCACCCCGGCCGCTGCCGCCTCCCGGTACCCGGTCTCGTTGCGCCCGGCCAGCACCACGCACGGCACGCCGCGGTCCCGCGCGCCGGCCGCGACCCCGGCGACCACCTTTCCGCGCAGGGACTGATGGTCGAACGACCCCTCCCCCGTGATCACCAGGTCGGCGGCGTCGAGCTCGGCGTCCAGACCGATCAAATTCGTGACCAGGTTGATACCCGAAATCACCCGGCCACCCAGCGCGATCAGAGCGGCCCCCAGGCCGCCTGCCGCGCCTCCACCTGGTTCTTCTTTCAAGTGGGTACGCCCGAAGGCCTGCTCCAGCACACCCGCGAAATGTTCGAGAGCGGCGTCGAGGCGCAGCACGTCCTCCCGCGAGGCGCCCTTCTGCGGCCCGAACACGTTGCTCGCACCGTGCAGCCCGGTCAGCGGGTTGTCGACGTCGGTCGCGGCCACCAGGCTCACCTGACGCAGCCGGGGCTCTCCGGCCAGACCGGCCGCGGCGATCAGCGGGCCGCCACCGTACGGAAGCGAATTTCCGGAGACGTCGACCGGCCCGGCGCCGAGCGCGGCGAGCATCCCGGCGCCCGCGTCGTTCACCGCCGAGCCACCGAGGCCCACCACGATCTCGGAGGCGCCCGTCTCCACCGCGGCGGCAAGCAGCAGGCCGAGGCCGTACGAGGTGGTGGATTTCGGGTCACGCTCGGCCGTCGCCAGCAGATGCAGACCGCAGGCTTGAGCGCTCTCGACGTACGCGATGTGGTCCTTTATCAGGATTTCGCCCTGGACCGGCCGGCCGAGCGGATCGACCGTCTGCACCGGGACCCGCCGGCCATCGAGGGCGGCCGCCAGCACATCGACGAAACCTGGGCCCCCGTCGGCGAGCGGCCGGCGAACGAGCACGTCATCGGGGACGGACCAGCCCTCCGCGATCGCATCGGCGACAGCGGGGGCAGAAAGGGTGCCGGCGAACTTGTCCGGACAGATCAGTACGCGCACACCCGCGAGTGTGGCAGCACACCCCGTCCGGGCGCAGCTTCTGTCCGGCCCCTTGTGTAACGATGAGGGACGTGACGTCGACCTGGACCGAACCCGCGAACACCCCCCTCGCCCTCCTGCTGCTCGGTCAGAACACCGACCCGGCCAGCGAGCGGGGCGTCGACTGCCCCGGCGATCTGCCCGCGCCCAGCGACCCCGGCCTGGTGGCCCGGGCCACGGCGGCGAAAGCGAAGCTGGGCTCCCGCGTCTTCGTGCTCGGTCACCACTACCAGCGCGACGAGGTCATCCAGTTCGCCGACGTCACCGGTGACTCGTTCAAGCTCGCCCAGCAGGCGGCGGCCCGGCCGGAGGCGGAGTTCATCGTCTTCTGCGGCGTGCACTTCATGGCCGAGAGCGCGGACATCCTGACGACCCCGGACCAGCAGGTGATCCTGCCGGACCTGGCGGCCGGCTGCTCGATGGCCGACATGGCCGTGCTCGGCCAGGTGGAGACCGCCTGGGAGCACTTCGAGGACCTCGGGATCACCGACCAGATCGTCCCGGTGACTTACATGAACTCCTCGGCCGACATCAAGGGCTTCGTCGGCCGCAACTCCGGCGTCGTCTGCACCTCGTCGAACGCCAAGCGCGCCCTCGACTGGTCGTTCGAGCAGGGCTCCAAGGTCTTCTTCCTGCCCGACCAGCACCTCGGCCGCAACACCGCGGTCCTGGAGATGGGCTTCGACCTCGACGACTGCGTGCTTTACGACCCGCACAAGCCCAAGGGCGGACTCACCGACGAGCAGCTGCGCAACGCCCGCATGATCCTCTGGCGGGGTCACTGCTCGGTGCACGGCCGGTTCACCATCGAGAGCGTGCGTGAGGTGCGGGAACGCGTACCCGGGGTCAACGTTCTGGTGCACCCCGAGTGCCGCCACGAGGTGGTTCGGGCCGCCGACTACGTCGGCTCCACCGAATACATCATCAAGGCCCTCGACGCCGCGCCTGCCGGGTCGTCCTGGGCGGTCGGCACCGAGCTCAATTTGGTACGCCGGCTCGCGCTGGCCCACCCGGACAAGCAGATCATGTTCCTCGACCGGGCGGTCTGCTACTGCTCGACGATGAACCGCATCGATCTGCCGCACCTGGTCTGGACCCTCGAGGAGCTGGTCGCCGGACGTGTGCCCAACGTCATCTCGGTCGACGAGAAGACGGCTCGCGAGGCACGCGTGGCGCTCGATCAGATGCTCGCCCTGCCGTAACTCTTGCTCACCCGGCCGTAACTCTTGCTCGCCCGGCCGTAACTCTTGCCCGTCCGGCCGTAACTCACAGTAGTCAAGCGAATCCACTCGTCCGGTGGATTTTTTAAGGCTGCCTTAGTCAACGGCATTTGACTGCGTTTCGCGCCGCGCCACGACTGGCGTATTTGTCACTCAGCGCTATGCTTCCCCGGTTGCAGAATCGGGTACCCCCACCCTCGCTCTGCCCCTCGTACACCGGGCGGCCCACCGCCCGCCGGCTGGAGGTTACGTTGACCGACGATGTCCTGATCGTGCACGGCGGTACGCCGTTGCAAGGTCAGATCCGGGTCCGTGGCGCCAAGAATCTCGTTTCCAAGGCAATGGTCGCCGCCCTGCTGGGCGAGACCCCGAGCCACCTCTACGACGTACCGGGCATCCGGGACGTCGAGGTCGTCCGCGGCCTGCTCGAACTGCACGGCGTGAAGGTCAGCGACGGCGTCGAGGACGGCGAGCTGGTGATGGACCCCACGAACGTGGAGAGCGCCAGCACCGACGAGATCAATGTGCACGCCGGATCCAGCCGAATCCCGATCCTGCTCTGCGGGCCACTGCTGCACCGGCTCGGCCACGCGTTCATTCCCGACCTGGGCGGCTGCCACATCGGGCCGCGCCCGATCGACTTCCACATCAGGTCGCTGCGTGAGTTCGGAGCGGTGGTCGACAAGACCCCGGAGGGCATGCACCTCAGCGCTCCGAACGGTCTGCACGGCGCCAAGCTGGAACTTCCGTACCCGAGCGTCGGCGCCACCGAGCAGGTGCTGCTCACCGCGGTTCGCGCCGAAGGCGTCACCGAGCTGCGCAACGCCGCCATCGAACCCGAGATCATGGACCTCATCTGCATCCTGCAGAAGATGGGCGCCATCATCACGGTGCACACCGACCGGGTCATCGAGATCCAGGGCGTGCCTCGTTTGACCGGCTACGAGCACAAGCCGATCCCGGACCGGATCGAGGCCGCCAGCTGGGCCGCCGCCGCGCTCGCCACCCGTGGCGAGATCGAAGTGGTCGGCGCCCGCCAGGCCGACATGATGACGTTCCTGAACGTCTTCCGGTCCATCGGCGGCGAGCTGAAGATCACCGACGACCGGATCGCCCGCCCCGGCGTGACCGGCGCCGAGGGTGGCATCAAGTTCTGGCACCCGGGCGGCGAGCTGAAGGCCGTCGCGCTGGAGACCGACGTGCACCCCGGCTTCATGACCGACTGGCAGCAGCCCTTGGTCGTCGCGCTCACCCAGGCCCGCGGCATCTCGATCATGCACGAGACGGTGTACGAGCAGCGGCTCGGCTACACCGACGCGCTGAACTCGATGGGCGCGACCATCCAGGTCTACCGGGACTGCCTCGGCGGCACCCCGTGCCGCTTCGGCCGCCGCAACTTCATGCACTCCGCGGTCATCGCCGGCCCGTCCAAGCTGCACGCCGCCGACCTGGTCATCCCCGACCTGCGGGCCGGTTTCGCGCACCTGATCGCGGCGCTTGCGGCTGAAGGCACCTCCCGTGTCTACGGCGTCAACCTGATCGAACGCGGCTACGAGGACTTCGAGGCCAAGCTGGCCGCCCTCGGCGCCCACGTCGAGCGTCCCTGAGCTGCATCTTTGTCACGATCAACGGCGCGGTGTGTGTCACACCGCGCCGTTTGGCTACGCTCGTGGCGTGTCCCCGCTGTTTCGCCGCAAGCCAGCTGACGTCGCCCCCTCCCAGGTGGAGGAGGAGGTGAACGCTGCCGACAACCGGCCGAGGAGTTACACACCCAGCAAGAAAGAGCTGGGTGTCGCCACTCCGAAACGCGCCGCCACCGGCCGCCGCGTGCAGGACAAGGCCCCGGAGAACCGCAAAGAGGCCTACAAGCAGATGCGCGAGCGTCAGCGGGCCGAGCGCGCCGAGGCCAACGCGGGCATGCGCGAGGGCGACGAGCGTTACCTGCTCGCCCGCGACCGCGGCCCGGAGCGTTCCCTGGTCCGCGACATCGTCGACTCCCGCCGCACCGTGGGCTCCTGGTTCATCGCCGGCGCCGTGGTCGTGCTGATCGGCTCCTCCGTGCCGAACCGCACGATCCAGAACATCAGCACCCTGATCTGGGCCCTGCTGGCCCTGGCCGTCCTGGTCGACAGCATCCTGATCGCCCGCAAGATCAAAAAGATGGTGTCGGCCCGCTTCCCGCAGAGCACTCAGCGGATGGGCTCCCTCTATCTGTACGGCATCATGCGAGGCCTGACCTTCCGCCGCATGCGGATCCCGAAGTCCAAGGTCGAGTACGGCGCCAAGCTCTGAGGCACCGGCTTCCCCGCCCCGGTCCGAGGCCGGCCGGCTTCCCCAGCGCGCGCCAGTCGTCCACCGCCGGCGCGCGCTGACCCGTTTCAAGGACCGCCGCTCGCCGCCCGGCCCGAGGTTCGCCGCCCCGCCCGAGCTTCGCTCCGAGATCGTGCGCGGTTCGGCCCTCCGAGGTCCACACAAAGCCCGCGCGACATCAGCGAGTGTGGCGAAACGCGCCAGTTCCACCGACCAGCCAGCGGCCGCTCGCCGTGCACACCAGCCGACGTTCGCCGTGAACGCCAGCCACCGCTCGCCATGCACACCAGCCACCGCTCGTCATGCACACCAGCCGGCGCTCGCCATGCACACCAGCCGGCGCTCGCCATGCACGCCAGTCGGCCTCGGGCTGTACCAGGTGGTCGCCGTGCTGTACAGCCGGCAGCCGTACGTGACAGCCGGTGTGTCCGGCTGGCTGTCAACGCTGTCAAAACGCCCGGAACGCAGCACTGACCCTGATGGCTACATAGGCCGGCGCTCCTGCGAGCCGTCGCACCCGGCGAGCCATCGCACCCGGCGAGCCGTCGCCCCCATGCGAGCCGTCGCCCCCATGCGAGCCGTCGCCCCCCGCGAGCCGTCGCCCCCCGCGAGCCGTCGAGTGGCCCAAGCCGGCCACTCCGCGATCTTGGAACTTCGAGCCGCCGAGTGTTCCGCGCTGTCATGTCAAGACGGGCCGTCGCGCATGTGTGGCGGATGGTGGGGCCTCCAGGCTCTGCCAGTTTCCCAGATCGGCGCCCGCTTCCCAGATCGGCGCCAGTTTCCCAGATCGGCGCCCGCTTCCCAGATCGGCGCCCGCTTCCCAGATCGGCACCCGCTCCCCAGATCGGCGCCCGCTTCCCAGATCGGCACCCGCTCCCCAGATCGGCGCCCGCTCCCCAGATCGGCACCCGCTTCCCAGATCGGCGCCCGCTTCCCAGATCGGACCCGATGCCCCGTGGGCACGACACGCAGAGCGACGAACAGGTCGCCGGTGAACCGCAAACCGCCACGCTCCGCAGGGCCGCTCCACCGCAGCCCCGCCGCGTGTTGATTTGGGGTGCGATTCGAGCCCGAAGTCGACACAGGCAGCCGTTTTGTCGTGCGCGTGTCGGCATTGGGTGCGGATCGAACCCTAAATCAACACACTGGACCGTAAGTCGACACGCAGCCATAAGTCTCCAAGATCGTGGAGTAACCCGGTGCTCGCTACTTCCGGGCGGTGAGTATGTGTGCGTCCACCGCTACGGCAGAGCCGTGGAACTGGTGCGTTTCGGGCCGGTCCGATGGCGCAACCGCACACCGTCGTCGGCCCCGGCTGCCGGGCGGGCTGGGCGCGTGGCCTTCGCCGCGCCGAGGAGCGGAGGTGCCGAAACGCGAGCGACCGCAAACTCACAAGATCTCGGCAGGTGGGGCTGTCAGGGGATGCCGGCCAGCCTTAGTAGCGCTGCTACGCCGGCTGCCGCCACTACCACTACGACGAACGGTGCTCGGCGCCAGGCGAGCAGGCCGCCTATCAGTACGCCGGTGGGCCGGGCCACTCCGGCGAACTCGCTGCCGGCCATCAGGACGGCTGTCGCGGCCAGGGCGGTGAGCAGGGCGGCTGCCGCCATTGGCAGGACGCGTTGCAGGGATTCGGAGAGTTCGAGACGTTCCCGCAGGAGGACTCCGCTGAGACGGATGACGTAGGTGCCTACGCCAAGAACCACGATCGCCGCGATCAGCATCGGGTCTCCTCAGCAGCAGCGGCCCCCGAGCCAGCCACGGCCCCCGAGCCAGCACCCGACCCCGAGCCAGCCACGGCCCCCGAGCCAGCACCCGACCCCGAGCCAGCGGTGGCCGGTGGATTTGCGGCGTCCGGGGGTGGTTCGGCGGGTGACGATGCTTGGCCGCCGTGCAGGAAGCGGGCCGGGAACAGCAGCACCAGCAGGCCGAACAGGGCGCACAGGACCGGCAGTCCGGCCGGCAGGACCGGGGTCAGCGCTACCGCGATCACCGCCCCGGTCAGCGCGACCAGCCGGGTGGCCCGGTCCCGCAGTGACGGCAAAATCAGGGCGATCAATGCCGCCGGAAATGCCGCGTCCAACCCGAAGGTGTCCGGATCTCCCGTGGCGCCGCCCAGCAGAACTCCGAGGATCGTTCCGACGTTCCAGGTGATGAAGAGTGTGGTGCCCACCAGCCAGTAGATCCGGCGACGCTGCACCGGGTCCCGCTCGGCCAGGGCGAACGCCACCGCCTCGTCGGTCATGATGTGGCTGCCCACCAGCCGATCGCGCCAGCGGCCACCGATCGTTGACGCGATCGTCAGGCCGAACGGCAGGTGGCGGGCGTTCAGCAGCAAACCTGCCAGTACCGCCGCGATCGGGTTGCCGGCGGCGAGCAGGCCGGCCGCCAGGAACTGGGAGCCGCCCGCGAAGACCACTGTCGACATGGCGATCGGCGCCCAGGTCGGTAACCCGTACGCAATCGAGATGGCGCCGAACGACGCACCCACCGCGACCATGGCCGCACCGAGCGCGCCCACATCTCGCAGCGTTCGTTTAAACGTACTCATGTTCGCTACGATGAACGAACGCGAAGCGTTCGTCAAACCGAACAACCCTTCCGATGGAGCGAACATGCAACAGCCGGCACCGCCGCTGGCCGTCATCGCGGCCGCCCTGCGCCGGGAGCGGGACCGCGCCGGGATCACCCTGACCGAGCTGGCCCGCCGCGCCGGGCTGGCCAAGTCGACGCTCTCCCAGCTCGAGGCCGGCACCGGCAATCCGAGCATCGAGACGCTGTGGGCGCTCGGGGTGGCGCTCGACGTGCCGTTCAGCCGGCTGGTCGAGCCGCCCACGTCGCCGGTGCGGATCATTCGTGCTGGTGAGGGGCCTCGGCTGCGGTCGGACCACGCGGATTTCGTGGCGACGCTACTGGCTACCGGGTCGCCGCAGACCCGGCGCGACATCTACATGATGGAGTTGGAGCCGGGTGAGCCCCGGGAGGCCGAGGCACACATTCCGGGCAGCGTCGAGCACATGGTGGTGTCGAAGGGACGGATCCGGACCGGACCGGTGGACGAGCCGGTCGAACTCGGCCCCGGCGACTACGTGACGTTCCCGGGGGACGTGCCGCATCGGTACGAAGCCCTCGAACCATCATGGGCGGTATTAATCATGGAACATCGCTAAAAATCGGTGTAAAGGCGTGCTACTACGTCCTCGATGTCCGGTTCCAGCACCGACAGGTCACGCACCCCGACCGCCGCCACCAGCCCCGCCACCGCAGCGCCTGCCGCCACCGACTCCAGCGCGAACGTCACCCGATGCCCGCCCGCCTCCACCGAGGTGACCACCGCGCCGGGCAGTGCGAAGCCTGCGGGCAATGGCCGTTCCAGATCAGCCACGAGACTTCGCCGCGACCCGTAGCGCGAGTGCAGTGCCTCGATCGTCCCGTCGTGCACGACCCGGCCGTGGTCGATCACCACGAGCCGCTCGCACAGCCGCTCGATGTCGGCCAGGTCATGCGTGGTCAGCACCAGCGTGACGTCGCCGCTCGCGCCGAGTTCGCCGAGGAAAGCCCGCACGGCCTGCTTCGAGACGACATCGAGGCCGATCGTCGGCTCGTCGAGAAACAGCACTTCAGGGCCGTGCAGCAGCGCCGCCGTCAACTCACCGCGCATCCGCTGGCCGAGCGACAGCTGCCGAACCGGCGTATCCATGAACGAATCCAGGTCGAGCAGCGCGCGGCATCGCCGCAGCCGGGCTTCGTGAGCGTCGGCCGGCACCCGGTAGACGTGCCGCAGCAGCCCGAACGACTCACGCAGCGGCAGATCCCACCAGAGCTGGGAACGCTGACCGAAAACGACACCGATCCGCAGCGCCAGCCGGGTGCGCTGCGGCACCGGCGTGAACCCGCATACCTCGATGAAACCGGAGGACGGCGTCAGCACCCCGGTCAGCATTTTCAGCGTGGTGGACTTTCCGGCCCCGTTCGGACCGATATATCCGACCATCTCGCCACGCTCGATCGCCAGACTCACCCCGTCGACGGCGGTGACGACACGTTTCTCACGCCGGAATCGGCCTGCTTTCACGCGTACCGAAAAGGTCTTTTGCAATTCGCGAACCTGAATCATGAGCCTGTGCTCCGATAGTGACGGATTCCGGTGCGCCAGACGCAGGCGGCGACAGCCGCCGCAGCCAGCGCGACCAGCGGTGAGAGATAGCCGGCCACGGCCGGCAGACCCAGCGGATCGGCTCGGCCCAGGAGCGCCAGCGCCGGCTGATAGGCCACAAAACCAAACCCCATCGCGTACGCGAAAAGGCCCCTGAATCCAGCCCCATAAACCGTGATCGGGTACGAAGTGAAATCCCGCCCGCCATAGGTGAAGGCAGAGCCGATCTCGCCGGAGTCGACCCACCAGAAAGCGAGCGTGGCACTGATCACGAAGATCGAGCCGAAGAAGGCGGCAGCGGCCAGCGGCGTCACGACGATCAGCACGACCCTCGCCGGCGTCCAGTCGATGTCGTTCATCACGACCGCGCCGGTGAGCACGGTGAAGCCGAACACGACACGCAGCGCCTT
This sequence comes from Actinoplanes sp. CA-015351, assembly GCF_050955685.1. NCBI lineage: Bacteria > Bacillati > Actinomycetota > Actinomycetes > Micromonosporales > Micromonosporaceae > Actinoplanes > Actinoplanes sp. CA-015351. The sequence goes on along the minus strand of NZ_CP192102.1, from coordinate 1,572,102 downwards.
ACGCAACGGCAGGTCCATGAGCAGCAGCTGCGGCAGGGCTGGCAGTGGCCGGACCAGCACGGCGTCCAGCGTCCCGGCCCGGACATAGGTCTTGAGACGATCCACGTTGCCGACCAGCATGTCGGCCAGCGCGAACCCGGCCGAGCTGAGCCCGACCATGAGGACCGCCTGGGCCAGGGTGAATCCGCCCACCTGCGGTGTTGCTCGGAACAGCACCAGCACCGTGATCACGTCGAAGACCGTGGCGCCCATGTTGCCGAACAGCTCGACCACGAACGACGTCCGATAGCTGAGCACCGACCGGGTCTGCGCACCGAACAGCGCCGCGTACGCCCGCAGCTCACCCACCCTGCACCACCAGCCGGCGCTCGGCCCGGCGCTGCACCAGCACGGCCAGGCTCACTGTCAGCACCGCCCAGAACGCCTGCACCCCGACAAGTCCCGCCTGCAGAGCCGGGCCGTCACGTTCGGTAATCACGTCGAGTGGCGCTTGAAGGAGGCTCGGGAGTGGCGTACCCAGCCAAAGAGTGACGGTGGCCCAATCCGGCAGAAGCCGCAGCGGGAAGTAGAGGCCGCCGAGGACACCCGAACCCAGCGTCCAGAGCATGATCGGCCCGCGGGCGTCCTGGAGCCAATAAGCGGTCGCATTCACGACATAACGGCAAGCGAAGCAGATGATCACGGCGAGGATCACAGAGACGGCGAAGAGCGGAACGGTCTGCCAGCGAGAGGGCACGTGAAGTGGGAAGAAGATCGCACCGGCCACCAGCGGCGGGCCGAACCGGGTGAGCATCGCATGCAGGGCCCGGCCCAGGTCAGCGGCGAGATAGCTGGTCACCGGGGAGACCGGACGTAACAGGTCGGCCGCGATGTCACCGGTGCGGATCCGCTCGGCCAGCTCGGTCCAGCCCCACATTCCGATCACCGCGAGTAACCCTTGACCCACCCAGACGTACGTCGCGAGCTGCTCCACGTCGTAACCCGCCGGCCGCTGCCCCACCGCGCCTGCCGCGACCGCCAGCAGCACGTAGCAGCGCAGGAAGCCGAAGACTATGTTGGTGAACGATCCGGCTATGGTGGCTTGCCGGTAGGTGGAGTACCTCCGGAAACCCGACGCAACAAGCACACCGAAAGTAGTGGCCGAGCTGCGGAACGGACCGATTCGAGAGATCGTCAGCACCCTGGCGTCGATCCGGCTCACGCCGTTAATCTCCTTTCGAATACCCCCCGCAGTGGAGCCGGGCGACTCTAACCCGGTCCCCGGCCTGCCACGGCACGATTTTTGGACAAGGTGGAGTACGCCGTGACGGAGAGTCGCCAACTGCCGGGCCGCCCGTTGGCCGCCCGATGAACGGTTGGAGCTCCCGGCCGGGCCCGGACAGCTGGGACGACGAGCCGGCGTGGGTCTACGAGATCACGTGGGAGTGGGAAGCACTCCCCGGACAGCGCTACCCGGGCGACCCCGGACGCCGCAAGGCCGTGCAAACCCCGGTCTACGAGGCGTCCCGAGGCAGTGCGTCCGCCCCGGTCAGCGCCGCGCCCATCAGCTCGGTCCCGACCAGCGCCGTACCCATCAGCTCTGTCCCGACAAGCTCTGTCCCGACAAGCTCTGTCCCGATCAGCAGCGTTCCGACGAGTTCGGTCCCGACGAGCGCGGCGCCGGTCAGCCCGGGCGCGGACGGTCGCGGCCGAGGCCGCGCAACGGTCGGCCCAGCGCCGGTTCCGGCTCCGTCGTGGCCCGAGGATCAAACCCAGCGAGGGTACGAGGAACCGCGCGGCCCTCGTGAGGACCCGTCCTGGAACCGACCCATCCACGTCCACAACCGCGTCGACGACCGCCCGTGGCAGGGCGGCGGCGACCAGCGCCGTGGTGGTGGCCCGGTCTACGGCCAGGGGCCGGGTTCCGCTCCCGGGCCTGTCCCAGGCTCCGCGCCTGGCCCTGGTCCTGGTCCTGCTTCTGGTCCTGGTTCTGGTCCTGGGCAGCAGGGTCCGGGTCAGTACGGTTCCGCGCGTCCGGCGGCGGGGCGGGCTCCTCAGCCGCCGATCGCTCCCGAGGGCCAGGGTCAGCCCGGCCAGTGGGGCCGCGGTCCGGTCCCGCCGCCGGGTTACACCGGCCGCCCCAACGGTCCCGGTTATCAGGGTGGCCCGGTTCCGCCCGGTTCCGTTCCGCCCGGTTCCGTTCCGCCCGGTTCCGTTACGCCCGGTTCGGTTCCTCCCAGTTCCGCCCCTCCTGGTCCGGTTCCTCCCCATGGCCCTGGCCGCGGTGGGCAGGTTCCGCCGCAGCACCCGGGCGGTCCGGGCATGCCGCCGCAGGGCCGGTTCTCCGGGCCGCCGCAGCCGGGTGGTCCGGGTGGTCCTGGCGGTCCTGGTGGTCCTGGTGGGCAGCCGCGTCCGGTGCAGGATCCCGGGTTCCGCGAGCCTGGACTTCAGGGTCGTCGCCCCGAGCACCAGGGTCTCCGGCACTCACCTGATGGACGGCCGCTGCCTGAGCAGGGTGGTCGTCCGGGGCACGAGCAGGGTGGTCGTCCGGGGCACGAGCAGCAGATTCCGCGGCTTGGTCCGGACGGGCGTCCGGCGACGGGTCCGGTTTCGCCGGCTGGGTCCGCCTACGGCAGTGCCCGCCCGGCGCCGCCCGAGGCATTCCCGGCATATACCGACGAACGTCGCACTCCACGCGAAGGCCGCACCCCGGAAGCGCCGTTCGACCTGCGTCCGGTCCCCCAGGATCGGAACGGGCCGGCCCCGTCGCGCCCCGCGCCGCAGCCGACCCGCGTAACGCCGCAGCAGCCGGTCATGCCGCCTGCCGCGGCCTACCCGCACGCACAGCCCTCACCGGCCGGGTCCGGCGTACCCCAGCCTCAGGTCGGAGGTGGCGGCCTTCCTGGGCAACCGGGTTCGGGGCCTGCGCGGCATGGTGCGGTTCCGGTGGTACCTGGGCACGGCGGCGAGGCGATTCGGCCGGCGGGTTCGGGTCCGATCGCGCCTGTTTCCGGGGCGGGAGCTGTCGCTCCCGTGTCCGGGCCTGCTCCGATCTCCGGGTCGGGCGTGTCCTTCCGTACGGAGGAGTCCGGCGACGGCCAGAACCGTTTCCACGCCGGCGAACAGCTCCGCGGCGGATCCCGCTTCCAGGGCGGCGAGCCGCCACGCCACGACAACCGCTTCCCGACCGGCGACCAACCGCGACGCGAGGAACGCTTCCCCACGGGCGAGCAGGTACGCCGCGACGAGCGCTTCCCCACGGGCGAGCAGGTACGCCGCGACGAGCGCTTCCCGGCCGGGGAGCAGGTGCGCCGGGACGAGGCGAGCCGGGCGGGTGACGCGCGACAGGCTGATCTTGCTGGGAAGCATGAGGCGGACTACGAGCATCGGCAGGTGATCGACCCGCGCCGAATGGGTACGCACGCTGCCGGCGCTGAGCTCGGAACTGTTACCGGTCCGCCGCTGGAGCCTGTGGTTCCGCCCGTGGAACGGCGTCCTGCCGCACACTCTCGGCCTGACGAGCCTGTCGCTGAGGTCCGTCGTGAGGAGCATGCCGCTCCGGAGGTTCCGGCTGAGGAACCGCACGGCCTTGGCTGGTTGCTTTCGATGAGCGGGCTCGGCGCGACGACGCCGGTTCCCGAGGCAGAGGTGGAGCCCGAGGCCGAGCCGGAGGTCGTGCCCGAGGTACGGCCGCAGGGTTGGTTCGCGCCGGCAATCGAATCCGACGAGGAAGCCGAAACCGACAATCCGACCCCGGAAGAGCCCTCTGCGGAGCATATGGTCGCGGAGGAGCAGGTCGCCCAGCAGTTCGTCGCCGACGAACCGGCCGCCCCGCAGCCTCCCGCTGAGGAGCCGATCAGCGATCGGTTGGCCTCAGCGGAGCCCGTCGGCGAGCGGTTGGTCCCGGCGGAGCCAGTCGGCGAGCGGGCTGTGAGCGACGAGGCTCTCGTGGCGGAGCAGCTCACCGTTCGGTCGATCGCACAGGATCTACCCATCAGCGAACCTTCGGTCGAGGACTTCGTCGTCCAGCACCCCTTCGGGGCAGAACTGGTCACCTCCGAGAGCCTCGCCGAGGAGCGCATCGCCGAGGAGCCCGCGGTCGACGTCACGCCCGTCGCCGAAGAGCCCCCGGTCGACGTCACGCCCGTCGTCGAAGAGTCCGCGGTTGACGTCGCGCCCGTTGTCGAGGAGCCTGCGGATCGGCCGCTCGACGCGGTGATCGTCGACATGCCGGTACCCGATGAGTTCGTCGCTGACGAGCCCCTTGTCGTTCGGCACCTCGCGCAGGTGTCGCTCGAGGACGAGCCTCTCGCCGAGACCCCGGTCGCAGGCGGCCCAATCCTGGTCGAGCCCTTCCCCGTGGAGGGAATCCCGTTCGAGCCGATACCCGTCGAGCCGGACCTGTCCGCGCCCGAGGCGATCGAGCCCGACGCGGCTGCACCAGAGGCGATCGAGTCCGACGTGGCCGCGCCCGACATGGTCGCGCCAGACATGGTCGCGCCCGACGTGATCGCGCTCAACATGGCCGCGCCTGACGTGATCGCGCCTGACGTCGCTGGATCAGACCTGGCCGAGACGGGCCTGGGCGAGCCGGGCACGGACGTGCCGGTCGTGGGCGAGGTAGAGGCTTACCTCCCCCGGACCGTCGACGCGGACATCGTGCCGGAAGCTGAAGAGGACGTCGCTGTTGAGGAACCTGATTTCGACAGGGACTTCGCTGAGTTCCAGACCTTCGGGGAGCTGACAGCTGACGAGCCGGCCACCGGCGAGCCGGCCACTGGCGAGCCGGCCACTGGCGAGCCGGCCACTGGCGAGCCGGCCGCTCACGGGCCGGAGTTTGATCAGCCTTTCGCTGACTTCCAGTCGTTCGGCGTCTCGGCGTTTGCGGATGAGCCCTCCGACGAGCCGGCCGCCGAGCCGATCGCCGAGCCGGCGACCAAGGTCGCTGAAGCTGCCGAGCCGGCTGCCGAGCAGACTGAGGAACCGGCGGCGGTTGTCGTTACCACCTCGCTTGCTGAGACGGTTCCGGTTGAGGAGAGTGCGCCTCTCACGGCCCTCGTCGCGGCTGAGGCTGGCCGCCCCGTCGAAGCGGTGTTGGGATCCCGTCTGTCCGAAAGAGGCCAGGCAGCCTCTGGGACTGGGGATCAGCCTGCTTTGGGCGTACCCAAGCGGGAGCCGGTGCGGCAGCGGCGGGACCAGCGGTCGGTGGGTGACCGGCGGCGGGCTGATCCTGAGGAGATCTTGGCGTCCTATGCCTGGACCTTCGATCCGGAGACCCTGCGTGAGCAGGTCGATGAGCCGGACCGGCTCGGTGATCTGATCGATCGGCTTACGGACCGGCTGGAGTTCGCCGAGCGGGACAACGTCCGGGCTGGGCTGCTGAGTCTGCGGGCTGTGGTGTCGCGGGTTCTCGGTGATTTGGACGAGGCGCTCGACGACGCGCGGGAAGCGGTGCGGCACGCTGAAACCAGCGGGGAGTTGCGACCGATTTCGATCGCGCAGGCTCGGTTGGCGCACGTGTTGCAGTGGCGGGGCGAGTTCGATGAGGCGGACCGGCTCTACGCGCAGGCCGACTCGGTGGAGCTGCCGTCGCGGACCCGGGCGGAGATCTTCGAGCTGGCTGGGCGGTCGGCGTTCGAGCAGGGGCGGTTCCTGGAGGCGGTGAACCACTTCGAGCGGGCGCTCGACGTGCGGCAGGGCGGTGACCCGGAGCTGATCGAGCGGGTCGAGATGGCGCTGGACGCGATCAGCAGGAAGACCGCGTCGCAGAGCTGGGGTCCCTATCCGCGCAGTCGTGACGAACTGCTTGGGCGGATCACCGCGCCGATGCCGCTGCTCGACGACGGCGCCGGGCTGTGGGGGTTCGCGGCCGCGGTCGAGCCTCGTTTCGCCGAGGTGCGACCGTTCACCGAAGGTGTGGCTTGGGTACGCCGACCCGACTCCCCCGCCTGGGAGCTGATCGACCCATCCGGGAAAGTCCTGATAAATCGGGAATATCTGCAGGTGGCGCCCTTCGCCGAAGGACTGGCGTGGGTGTCCCGGCAGCCCCGGGGCGGCTGGTTCGTGATCGACCGCCAGAACCGCGCGGTCGTGAACGGCCAGTTCGAGGACGCCCGGCCGTTCCGGCGGGGTATCGCGCTGATCCAGCAGGGCGGCGTGTGGGGCGCTCTCGACCGGCACGGCCGGATCGCGGTGCCGCCGGGCTGGCCGGCGTTCGCAACGACGCTGCACATCGGCGGCGAGCTGGACGGGTTCAGCGACGAGGGCCTGGCCGTGGTCAGCGCGGGCGAACGCCTCGGCGTGCTGGACCGGACCGGCCGGCTCGTGGTGGAGCCGTTCTTCGAAAAGGTCGTGATCCACCCGTCGGCGTTCCTGGTGTCGCAGAACGGGCGGTGGGGCGCGCTGACCCGCAAGGGCGAGCCGATGATCGACCTGATCCACGAGGACCGGGCGGCGGCCGTGGAAGCGATCAACGAAGAAGCGCGGCCGGTCCTGTAGAAACGGTGTCATGAAGCACCGTCATCTCGGCCGCTCCGGCCTGCTGGTCAGCGAGATCGCCTACGGCAACTGGATCACCCACGGTTCCCAGGTCGAGGAGGATGCCGCGCTCGCCTGCGTGCGCGCGGCCCTCGACGAGGGCATCACCACCTTCGACACCGCCGATGTGTACGCCGGAACCCGCGCCGAAGAGGTGCTGGGCCGCGCCCTGAAAGGCGAACGCCGCGAAGGGCTGGAGATCTTCACGAAGGTCTACTGGCGTACCGGGCCGGGTGCGAACGACAGCGGGCTGTCCCGCAAGCACATCATGGAGTCGATCGACGGTTCCCTGCGGCGGCTCGGCACCGAGTACGTCGACCTGTACCAGGCGCACCGGTTCGACCACTTCACGCCGCTGGAAGAGACCATGGAGGCCTTCGCCGACGTGGTGCACCGGGGCAAGGCGCACTACATCGGGGTGTCCGAGTGGACCGCCGGCGAGATCCGGGCCGCCAAGCCGCTCGCCGACGAGCTGAAGATCCGTCTGGTGTCGAACCAGCCGCAGTACTCGATGCTGTGGCGGGTCATCGAGGCCGAGGTGGTGCCCGCCTCCGAGGAACTCGGACTGGGCCAGATCGTCTGGTCGCCGCTCGCGCAGGGGGTGCTGACCGGCAAGTACAAGCCGGGTCAGCAGCCGCCGGCCGGTTCGCGGGCCACCGACGAGAAGTCCGGCGCCGGGTTCATCGCCCGCTGGCTGGAGGACGACGTGCTCACCGCTGTGGCACGGCTCGAGCCGATCGCCGCCGAGGCCGGGCTCACCATGGCCCAGCTCGGCGTGGCATGGGTGCTGCAGAACCCGAACGTGTCCGCCGCGATCATCGGCGCGTCCCGGCCCGAGCAGGTACGCGACAACGTCAAGGCGTCCGGCGTGGAGCTGGACGCCGGCCTGCTGAAGGCGATCGACGAGATCCTGGACCCGGTCGTGACCCGGGACCCGTCGCTCACCTCCAGCCCGGCCAAGCGTCCGTAACCGGGGCCCTTTGTCCGGCGCCTTTTATCAGGTGCTGCTCCAGAACCGCATGAGGTCGAAGCCGAGGGCGTAGAGCCACGGCTCCACGTTGATCAGCCCGGCAAGCCAGTTCACCGCCACGTAGAAGTACTCACCCACCTGCGTCTGCCAGAGCAGCAGGAACAGCAGGAGGAAGCCCCACGGGGCGACGAGGTTCCAGGCGCGCTGGTACGCCGGGCTGAACCACGGCGAGATGATGCTGCCGCCGTCCAGGCCCGGCACCGGGAGGAAGTTGAGCACGCTCGCCGTCACCTGGAGGAACGCGAGCAGCGCCAGAGCCGCCCAGAACTCCAGATGCCCCGAGTCGCTCAAGGTGTATTGACCGGTGACCGTCGGTGCCAGTTCCGGTGCCAGCCCGGCCAGGAACGGCACCGCCACGACCAGCGCGAGGACCACGTTCGTCAGCGGGCCGGCCGCGCTGATCAACGAGTCCTTGAGCCGGCTGCGGATGTACTGATGGTCGATCCAGACCGCACCGCCGGGAAGTCCGATGCCGCCGAGGATCACCACGATCACCGGCAGCACGATCGAGAGCAGCGGGTGGGTGTACTTCAACGGGTTCAGCCGCAGGTAACCCCGGTCGGCCACGCTCAGGTCACCGGAGAAGTAGCCGGTGAGCGCGTGCGCGTACTCGTGCAGGCAGAGCGAGATGATCCAGCCCGAGATCACGAAGAGGAAGACGTCGATCCGGACGTTGCCGAAACTGGTCCAGGTCATCACGCCACTGACCGCGAAGACCGCGACGATCCCGACGAAGACCGGGCTCGGCAGGAAGGCGTTGCGCGGCGTACGCGTATAGACCGGTTCGTAGGTCACGTCAGTCCGCCGGCGTGAGACTCATCTGGTAGTCGACCCGGTCGTCCTCGACCAGCACGACCGTACTGACGCCGGTGGTCTGCAGCTGCCGCCACTCCTGACCGATCCAGGACTCGGCGTCCGCCTGGCTGCTGAACGTCTCGGCGGGTCCTTCGACCGGCTTACCGTCGACGTCCTCGTACCGCCAACTCCACGGCATAAGCCGCCCCCTCACGTCGTCTGCGTCGGTGGGCTTCCACCCTACGGCTTGTCCGCGTGCGGACCGGCTCTAAGGTACGGGGCATGTCCGAAGATCGGTGGAACACGGTCCTGGTGCTCGGCGGAATCCGCTCCGGCAAATCCGCGTTCGCCGAATCCCTGGTGGCAGACGCGCCGTCGGTACGGTACGTCGCTACCGCGATCGGCGGCGAGGACGACCCGGAGTGGCTGGCCCGGATCGAGGCGCACCAGCGCCGGCGTCCGCAGTCGTGGTCGACCGAGGAGACCGGACCCGATCCGACCAGGCTGACAGCGCTGCTCACCGAGGCCGAGCCGGACGAGACGCTGCTCATCGACGACCTCGGCGGCTGGGTCGCGGCGGTGCTGGACCCGGCCCGTCAGCCCAACGACGACGAGGCCGACGTGGCCGCGCTGGCCGAAGCGGTCCGCGCGTGTGTGGCTCGTGTCGTGCTGGTGAGTCCCGAGGTCGGGTTGTCACTGGTGCCGGTGACGCCGGTCGGGCGGGCGTTCGCCGACGCGCTGGGTGTGACGAACCAGGCACTCGCGAGCGCCTGCGACGGCGTGGCGCTCGTGGTGGCCGGGCAGGCGACGTGGCTGAAGCGTGAGACGCCGGCCGAGCGCCCCGCGCCGAAGCCTGAGACGCCGGCCGAGCGCCCCGCGCCGAAGCCGGCGCAGCCGGTGGCAGCCGCAACTCCGGCCCCGCCTGCCCCGCCGGTGCAGACCCCGGTGGTCGTGACACCTGTGGAAGAGCCCGCGGAAGAGCCGGCGGCGAACCTGAGCGCGGCTCTCTCCGGCGCCACCATGACCCTCCCGCTCATCTACTCCGGTCTCACCGAGATCGCCCCCGGCATGGACCTCCCCCTGCCCAGCAGCGAAGCCGGCCCGGACGCCCGGGAACGCCTCGGCACCCTGGACCTGCCCGGCGCCGGCATCGGCGCGCTGGCCGAGGCCGTCGAGTTCGCCGCCGCCACCCAGGACACCACGAAACCCCGCTCCTGGTCCGCGGTCCGCGTCGTGCTGATCGCCGGCGGCCACGCCGGCGACGCCACCGCCGGAAGCGACCTGGCCGACATCGAACGCCGCGTCGCCGAGGCCGAGCAGGGCACCGGTCTGCTCGGCCGGCTCGCCGGTGAGGCCGGCGCCGACATCTCGGTGCTGCGTGCCGGTGCGGCCGGCGCCATCGAGGACGGCCCGGTCACCGGCGACGAGGCGGTCGAGGCCGCGCTGCGCCAGGGCTGGCAGCTCGCCGATGCCGCCGCCGACGCGGGCAAGGACGCGATCGTGCTGGCCGGGCTGGGCGCCGGCCTGGAAGCGGTCGCCACCGCGGTGCTCTCCGCGACGACCGGCGCCGAGCCGGTCGCGATGCTGCCCCGGGTGCTGGTGCCCGGCGCCCGGTACGACGACCACGCCTGGATGGTCCGCTGCGCCGCGGTACGCGACGCCCTGCACCGCATCCGCCAGGAACCCCGTGGCGCGAACGACATCCTGCGCGAACTCGGCGGCCCGGCCCTGGCCGTGGCGACCGGTGTGCTGCTCGGCGCGGCGGCCCGGCGCATCCCGGTGCTGCTGGACGGCCCGCTCGGCATCGCGGCCGGCCTGGTCGCCAGGGACCTGGCGAGCCAGACCCGGCACTGGTGCCTGCTGCCGGAGGCGGGCACGCTCGCCCTGGTGAAGCAGGGCGCCGACGTGCTGGGCCTGACGCCGGTGCTGCGGGTCGGCCTGGACCTGGGCGAGGGTGCCAACGCTCTCGCGGTGCTGCCGGTGTTGCGTACCGCGATCGGTCTGGCCTCGGTCCTTCCGGTGCACCCGGGGATGATGGCGGATCAAGAGGTTGTTTGACGGGCTCCGGCTCGCGATCGCCACGCTGACCGTCCTGCCGCTGCGGGCCAGTCGCTGGGACCGGCCCACGGCCGCCGTGGCGATGTCGCTGGCCCCTCTGGTGGGCGCGATGATCGGCGCGGCTCTTGCGGGCGTCTCCGAGGGTCTCCGGGCGCTCGGATCACCCGCTCTGGTCGCGGCCGGCGTGACGGTCGCGGCCGGCGCGTTGCTGACCCGTGGTCTGCACCTGGACGGCCTGGCCGACACGATGGACGCGCTGGGCTCCTACCGCTCCGGCGACAAAGCCCTAGAAATCATGAAAAAGGCTGACATCGGGCCGTTCGGTGTGGCGGCGGTCGCGACCACCCTGCTGATTCAGGCCGCCGCGCTCACCGAAGCAAGCGCGATCGCCATCATCACCGCCTGGGCCACCGGCCGCCTCGCCATCACGGTTGCCTGCCGCCGAGGCATCCCCGCCGCCCGTCCGGAAGGCCTGGGCGCCACGGTCGCGTCCACTGTGCCGCTTCCGGTGGTCCTGACGGCCGCGGCCGTCGTCGCCGCTCTCGCGACTGCCGCGACACCGGGCCGTCCCTGGCAGGGCCCACTCGCCGTCGCCGCCGCACTCACCGCCGTGGTCCTTCTGGTGCGCCATTGTGTACGCCGATTCGGCGGCGTGACCGGCGACGTCCTCGGAGCAGCCGTCGAGTCGGCCACGACGGTGACCCTGATCGTCCTGACGCTCAGCTGAGGGTCAGCGGACCGACGGGGTGACGAACGGTAGCTTGACCAGCTTCGCCTCGACGCGGCGGCCTCGGATGTCGATCTCGACGACGTCGCCCTCGGACAGGCCCGCCGACGTGTCGAGCAGCGCCAGGGCAATGCCCACCTTCTTCGTCGGCGAGAACGTGCCGCTGGTGGTCTCACCCACTTCGCGCTCCCCGGCGTACACATGCATGTGGCCGCGCGGGATCCCGCGCCCGGTGATCTCCAAACCGGTGAGCCGGCGGCGGGGTCCGGCGGCTTTCTCCGCGATGAGCGCGTCCCGGCCCCAGAAGGCGGGCTTGGTCCAGCCGACTGCCCAGCCGGAGCGGGCCTGCACCGGGGAGATCTCCAGGGAGAGCTCCTGACCGTGCAGCGGGTATCCCATCTCGGTGCGCAGCGTGTCGCGGGCGCCGAGGCCGCAGGGGCGCACGCCGGCGTCGATGAGCGCGTCCCAGACCGCGACGGCGCCGGCTGCCGGGATCACCAGCTCGTAGCCGTGCTCGCCGGTGTATCCGGTGCGGCAGACGATCAGCTCGGCGCCGTTGAGCGTGGCGGTCTCGAACGACATGTAGTCGTGCGCGGTCGGCAGGCCCAGTTTCGCCAGTGCCTCGGCCGACTGCGGGCCCTGCACGGCCAGGACAGCGTGCGAGCGGTGCTCGTCGGTCACGGTGATCCCGTCCGGCGCCGCCTCGACGAGCCGGCGGACGACCTCGGCCGTGTTCGCCGCGTTCGGGATCAGGAAGACGTGGTCGTCGCCGTACAGGTACGCGATCAGGTCGTCCACCACGCCGCCCGACGGGTCGCAGCAGAGTGTGTACTGCGCCTGGCCGGGCTGGATGCGGCCCAGGTCGTTGGTGAGGCAGGAGTTCACGAAATCGGCCGCTCCGGCGCCGCGTACCCGGGCCTTGCCGAGGTGCGAGACGTCGAAGACACCGACGCCTTCGCGAACCGCGGCGTGCTCGCGCAGAACGCCGCCCCCGGCGTACTCGAGCGGCATGTCCCAGCCGCCGAAGGCGGCGAACTTCGCGCCCAGCGCGGCGTGGCGTTCGTGCAGCGGAGAGTGGAGAAGCTCGGCAGACATGAGACTCAACTTACCGGTGACCTTGGGGCTGGTTAGAGTCGCGGGGACAGCTACTTGCTTCCCCACCAGCCGGGAGCGCGCCCACCGGTGGCGCCCGGCCCCGACGTCCCGGAGTGCCCGAGTGACCCAGCCCAGCCTCAGCCTGGTCGACACCGACCCGGCCGAATTGGCGGTCGATGCCATCGTCATCGGCCTGCACAGCCAGCCCGAGGAGGACGGCGCGCTGCTGCCCGCCGCCGGCGCCGAGAGCATCGCCGCGGCGTTCGACGGCAAGCTGACCGCGACGCTGGCTCTGCTCGGCGCGAGCGGCGCCCCCGGTGAGGTGACGAAGCTCGCCACGCTCGGCACGGTCGCCGCGCCCCTGCTGATCGCCGTCGGCCTCGGCAACGAGCCGACCGGCCCCGCCCCCGACCTGGAGACCCTGCGCCGCGGCGCCGGCGCCGCGGTCCGCGCGCTCGCCGGCAGCGGTACGGTCGCGCTGGCCCTGCCGTTCGCCGACGAGGACGCCGCGTCGGTGCTGCGCGCCGTGCTGGAAGGCGCCCTGCTCGGCGGATACCGCTTCGCCGGCTACAAGACCAAGCCGCAGAAGAACCGCCGCGACCCGGTCACCGCGCTCCAGGTGCACGTGCCGGACGCGTCCGACGAGACCGCTCTCGCCGAGGTACGCCGTGCCGAGGTGGTCGCCCGTGCCGTGCGGCTGACCCGCGACTGGGTCAACGAGCCGCCGAACGTGCTGCGCCCGGCCGACTTCGCCGACCGGGTCGTCGCCGAGGCCGAGGGCACCGGCCTCGATGTCGAGGTGCTCGACTTCGACCAGCTCAAGGCCGGTGGTTACGGCGGCATCGTGGCGGTCGGCCAGGGTTCCGAGGCCCCGCCGCGACTGGTGAAACTCACCTACACGCCGGAGGGTGTCACCGACCCGAAACGGGTCGCGCTGGTCGGCAAGGGCATCACGTTCGACACCGGCGGCGTCAGCATCAAGCCGTCGGCCGGCATGTGGGAGATGAAGTCCGACATGGCCGGTGCGGCCGCCGTCGCCTCCGCGATGCTCGCGATCGCCGCGATCAAGCCGGGCGTCGCGGTCTCCGGTTACCTCGCGATCGCCGAGAACATGCCGTCCGGGTCGGCGTACCGGCCGGGTGACGTGATCACCATGTTCAACGGCAAGCGGGTCGAGGTCTTCAACACCGACGCCGAGGGCCGGATGGTGCTCGGTGACGCGATGGCGCGGGCCTGCGCCGACGGCACCGATTACCTGTTCGAGGCGTCCACTCTTACCGGCGGGCAGGTGATCTCGCTGGGCAAGCGGATCGCCGGCCTGATGGGCTCGGACGAGGCGACCGCGCTGGTCGAGGCGGCCGGCGCCGCGGTCGGTGAGCCGGCCTGGCGGATGCCGCTGCCGGACGACGTCCGCAAGGGCATGGAGTCGGAGATCGCCGACATCTGCCAGACGAACGCGAACCTGGACCGGGCCGGCCACATGCTCCAGGGCGGCGTGTTCCTGCGGGAGTTCGTCACCGAGGGTGTCGAGTGGGCGCACATCGACATCGCGGGCCCCAGCTATCACACCGGTGAGGCGAACGGTTACTGGACGAAGGGCGGCACCGGCGTGCCGATCCGCACGTTCCTGGCGATCGTCGACAAGCTCTAGAGACGTTTCTGCCGCTCGTTGTAATCGCGCATCCGCTGCGGGTAGCCCATCAGCTTGACGTCGTAGATCGGCATCGAGAGCTGATGGGCGAACCGCCGGGCGATTTCCGGGGATTCGATCCGGCGCCGGGTCCACTCGCCGTCATGTGCGACAAGCAACACGGTGGTCTCGGTCACTGTGGTCTGCGGTTCGATGAATGCCTCGACACCGCGCCGGGAACGTGCGAATTCCGTAAGATGCTCCAGATCGGCCTGCTTCACCGGCCGCCCACCGGGGCCGCCGGAACCGCGTCGCCGCCGAAACCAAGCCACTGCCCCTCCTCCAGCCGGATCCAGCAAGGGTACGGCGACGCGCCCAGCGTTGGGGCACCTGACTGCATTGACCGGGTCCGCAAGTGACAAGATGTCAGTGACGGGACTGTGACCGTTTCCATTGTGTGACCCACACGGAGACGATGCGACCACTGGAGTCAACGTGAGCCAGCCCAACGGCGGAACCTTCGACATCGTCATTCTCGGCGCCGGCAGCGGTGGGTACGCGGCCGCGTTGCGTGCGGCCGAGCTCAACCTCTCGGTAGCCCTGATCGACAAGTCCGAACTGGGCGGCACCTGCCTGCACCGCGGCTGCATCCCGACAAAGGCGCTGTTGCACGCCGCCGAGATCGCGGACCAGACTCGCGAGAGCGAGCAGTTCGGCGTCAAGGCGGATCTTGTCGGCATCGACATGGCCGGTGTGAACGCGTACAAGGACGGCGTCGTCAGCCGCCTCTACAAGGGCCTCACCGGCCTCCTCGGCCACAACAAGAACATCACGGTCGTCGCCGGCGAGGGCAAGCTCGTCAGCAAGGACACCGTGGAGGTTGCCGGCCAGCGCTACACCGGACGCAACATCATCCTCGGCACCGGCTCCTACTCGCGCTCGCTGCCCGGCCTCGAGGTCGACGGCAAGCGGGTGCTCACCAGCGAGCACGCTCTGAAGCTGGACCGCGTACCGACCTCGGCGATCGTGCTGGGCGGCGGCGTGATCGGCTGCGAGTTCGCCAGCGTCTGGAAGTCGTTCGGCGCCGACGTCACCATCATCGAGGCCCTGCCCCGGCTGGTCGCCGCCGAGGACGAGGACATCTCGAAGCAGGTCGAGCGCGCCTTCCGCAAGCGGAAGATCAACTTCAAGGTCGGCAAGCCGTTCGAGAAGGTCGAGAACACCGAGAACGGTGTGAAGGTGACCATCGCCGGCGGCGAGACCATCGAGGCCGAGGTTCTCCTGGTCGCGGTCGGCCGCGGCCCGGTCACCGCCAACCTTGGGTACGAGCAGCAGGGCATCACCCTCGACCGCGGCTTCGTGATCGTCGACGAGCGTCTGCGGACCGGCGTCGGCAACATCTACGCCGTCGGCGACATCGTGCCCGGCCTGCAGCTCGCACACCGCGGCTTCCAGCAGGGCATCTTCGTCGCCGAGGAGATCGCCGGCCTGAACCCGGCCGTGATCGACGAGGCCGGCATCCCGCGCGTCACCTACTCCGACCCCGAGGTGGCCTCGATGGGCCTCACCGAGGCGAAGGCCAAGGAGAAGTACGGCGCGGACAAGATCTCGTCGTACAACTACAACCTCGGCGGCAACGGCAAGAGCCAGATCCTGAAGACCGCGGGCTTCGTGAAGCTGGTCCGGGTCAACGAGGGCCCGGTCGTCGGCATCCACATGGTCGGCGCCCGGATGGGTGAGCTCGTCGGCGAGGCGCAGCTCATCTACAACTGGGAAGCCTTCCCCGAGGAGGTCGCCCAGCTCGTACACGCCCACCCGACGCAGAACGAGGCGCTGGGCGAGGCCTTCCTCGCGCTCGCGGGCAAGCCCCTGCACGCGCACAGCTGATCTGCACCGTTCATCGCTTTAGGGAGTTTGGGGAAAAATGCCGGTATCGGTAACCATGCCGCGGCTGGGAGAGAGTGTCACCGAGGGCACCGTCACCCGCTGGCTCAAGCAGGAGGGCGAGCGGGTCGAGGCGGACGAGCCGCTGCTCGAGGTCTCCACGGACAAGGTCGACACCGAGATCCCGTCGCCAGCGGCGGGCGTGCTGACCCGGATCGTGGTGGGCGAGGACGAGACCGCCGACGTCGGCAGCGAGCTCGCTGTCATCGCCGGTGACGGCGAGGACGCCGGCGAGTCCGCTTCCGCACCGGCCCAGCAGCAGGAGGCTGAGCCGGAACCGGAGCCCGCCGCTCTCGACACCCCGTCGACCGAGAAGCCGGTCGAGGAGGAGGCCCCTGCCCCGCAGACGGCCGCTCCCGCCGCCGGTGGCTCCGCCGAGGGCACCGCGGTCAAGATGCCCGCGCTCGGTGAGAGCGTCACCGAGGGCACCGTGACCCGCTGGCTCAAGCAGGTCGGCGAGACCATCGAGGTCGACGAGCCGCTGCTCGAGGTCTCCACCGACAAGGTCGACACCGAGATCCCGTCGCCCGTCGCCGGCACCGTCCTGGAGATCAAGGTCGCCGAGGACGAGACCGCCGACGTCGGCGCCGAACTCGCCATCATCGGTACGCCGGGCGCCGCGCCCGCGTCGGCTCCCGCCGAGTCGACGCCCGCGCCCGCCGCCGAGCCGAAGCCCGAGCCCAAGCCCAAGCCCGAGCCGAAGCAGGAGGCGCCGGCGCAGCCCGCGCCTCAGCCGCGGATCGAGTCGGCCCCGGCCCCTCAGGTGGCTCCGGCCTCCGAGGCCAAGCCGGCCACCCCGGCACCGTCTCAGCCGGCCGCTCCGGCCGCCGAGACGGTCAAGTCGAACGGCGCCGGCGACGCCGGTTACGTGACGCCGCTGGTCCGCAAGCTGGCCGCCGAGAAGGGCGTGGACCTGTCCGCGCTCGCCGGCACCGGCGTCGGCGGCCGCATCCGCAAGCAGGACGTGCTGGACGCCGCTGAGAAGGCCGCTGCCGCCAAGGCCGCTGCCGCCGCTCCGGCGCCGGCTGCCGCCCCGGCCGCTGCCACGTCGGCCGCCACCAAGGCCGCCCCGGCCAAGGCGGAGCCCAGCCCGCTGCGTGGCCGCACCGAGAAGCTGACCCGCATCCGCGCCACGATCGCCCGGCGCATGGTCGAGTCGCTGCAGGTCTCGGCGCAGCTCACCACGGTCGTCGAGGTGGACGTCACCAAGATCGCCAACCTGCGGAACAAGGCGAAGGCCGACTTCCAGGCCAAGCACGGCGTGAAGCTCACCTTCCTGCCGTTCTTCGCCCTGGCCACGGTCGAGGCGCTGCAGCAGCACCCGGTGGTCAACTCCTCGATCGACGTCGAGGCCGGCACGGTCACCTACCACGGCTCGGAGCACCTGGGCATCGCGGTGGACGCGCCGAAGGGCCTGGTCGTCCCGGTCATCAAGGAAGCCGGCGACCTGAACCTTGCCGGGCTCTCCAAGCGGATCGCGGACCTCGCGGACCGGACCCGCAACAACAAGATCGGCCCGGACGAGATCGGCGGCGGCACCTTCACGCTGACCAACACCGGCAGCCGGGGTGCGCTCTTCGACACCCCGATCATCAACCAGCCGCAGGTCGGCATCCTCGGCCTCGGCGCGGTCGTCAAGCGGCCCGTGATCGTGAACGACCCGGAGCTCGGCGAGATCATCGCGCCGCGCTCGATGGTCTACCTCGCGCTCAGCTACGACCACCGGATCGTGGACGGTGCCGACGCGGCCCGCTTCCTCGGCACGCTCAAGGAGCGGCTGGAAGGCGGCCACTTCGAGGCCGACCTCGGTCTGTAACAGCACATGTGACCGGGGGCACGCCGAAAGGTGTGCCCCCGGTTTGTTTTGCGGTGAGAGATCTTCGGGAAAGAATCAGTACATGCGGATCGTCATGGCGGGTGCCTCAGGCTTCCTCGGCACCAGGCTCGTGGACCGGCTGCGCCAGAGCGGCCACGACGTCACCCGGTTGGTACGCCGACCGGCACAGAGTCCCGACGAGGCCACCTGGGACCCCGCGCAGGGCCGGCTGGACCTCTCGGTGCTGGCCGGCGCCGACGCGGTGATCAACCTGGCCGGGGCGAACATCGGCGACCACCGCTGGACAGCGCGCTACAAGCGGGTCCTGCGCGACAGCCGGCTCAACACCACCGGCACCATCGCGCGCACCCTCAAACAGCTTCCGGAGGCCGATCGCCCCCGCACCCTGCTCCAGTCCTCAGCCACCGGCTGGTACGGCGAGACCGGCGAACAGGCGGTCACCGAGGACGCCTCGGCCGGCTCCACCTTCCTGGCCGACCTGTGCCGGGTCTGGGAAGCCGCCGCCCGTCCCGCCGAGGACGCCGGTGTCCGGGTGGTGCTGCTGCGTACCGCGCCGGCCATCGATGCGAGTGGCTCGCTGGTCAAGCCGCTGCTGCTGCCGTTCAAGATGGGCGCGGGTGCCCGGATCGGCGGCGGGCAGCAGTGGATGGCCTGGGTGGCGCTCGCCGACTGGCTCAACGCGGCCGAGTTCCTGCTGGAACGCGAGGACGTGGCCGGCCCGGTCAACATCGTCGCGCCCAACCCGGTCCGCAACATCGACTTCACCAAGGCCTTCGCCCGGACGCTGAACCGGCCGGCCCTGCTGGCGGTGCCCGGCCCGGCGCTGGACCTGGTTCTCGGCGAGCTCGCCGGTGAGGCTCAGCGCAGCCAGCGGATCCTGCCGGGAGTGCTGTCCGGCGCCGGTTTCGCGTGGGCGTACCCGACGATCGAGGGTGCTCTGGCGGCCGCGCTGCGACCCGATCACGCAACGGTTACCTGAGCGTTGGCCATGAAGGCGGTGATGGCCCCCTGATTGCGGGGTCACTCTTGCTAACCTGCCGCTGATGTCCGTAACCGCCCCCGCCCCCGCCGCGTCCGCCGATCCCCCGTCCGATTCCGCGGCGTCACCGCCGAGATCTCGGCCGTGGCGTGCGCATCTGACCGTCGCCGTGATCGCCCTGTCCCTCGCCGTCTATGTGACGAGCGGGCTGTGGCGCGCGCCGTACCAGCATGTCCTCTCCGACAACGTCGGTGACCAGGCGTGGTTCGAGTGGCTGCTGGGCTACGGCGTCTACATGCTGAGCAACGGGGCCAACCCGTACTTCACCGACATGATGAACGCGCCGCTCGGGGTGAACCTCGCGGCGAACACATCGATCACGGTGTACTCGGTTCTCTTCGCGCCGCTGACCCATGTGGCCGGGCCGCAGGTCACGTTCGTGACGATCCTCACGCTCAACCTGGCCGGGTCGGCGTTAGCGTGGCACCTGTTCTTCCGCCGCTGGCTCGCGGTGAGCCCGATCGCCGCCGGGCTGGCCGGTCTGTTCTGCGGGTTCGCGCCCGGCTTCGTCTCGCATGCGAACGGTCACCTGAACTGGTCGGCCGGCTGGGTCGCCCCGTTCGTGCTGTGGCGGGTGATGAAACTGCGCGAGGAGGGCCGCTGGCTGCGTAACGGCCTGCTGCTCGGCGTCTGCCTCGCGGTCGGCTTCTCGATCGCGCCGGAGGGCCTGTTCTTCACCGCGATCGCGAGCGGCGTGTTCATCGCCGTGTGGTCGCTCGCCAAGGCGGTCAAGCACGAGGCGATCGCCGCGGTCCGGACGGTCTTGAAAGCCCTCGGTGTGGCCGCCACGGTGGCCGGGGCGCTGCTGGCGTACCCGCTCTACATGCACTTCGCCGGGCCGCAGTCGTTCTCCGGCACCGGCTTCAACCAGCGGTACTTCGTCGAGGACGTGGCGGCTTACCTGGCCTTCCCGAGCCGGTCGGTGGCGGCGCTGTTCGGACTCGGCTCCGAGCTCGGCCCCAATCGGACCGAGGAGACGTCCTTTTTCGGCGTACCGTTGCTGATCTTGATGCTTGTCGCTTTTGTGATCCTCTGGCGGCGGGCGGAGCCCGGTCGCCGTGCCACGCTGCGCGCGGTCGGCGTGACCGGTGCGGTGTTCCTGGTGCTCTCCTGGGGCCCGCGGCTGAACTGGATGGGCGCTGAGCTGCCGATCCCGCTCCCCTACGCCGCGCTCGCCTACGTGCCGCTGTTCGACTCGGCGCTGCCGCTGCGGTTCGCGCTCGCCCTGGTCGGCGTTTTCGGCATCCTGCTCGCGTTCCTGGTCGACGATCTGCTGCGCGGCCGGGAAACCAAGAACACCCGGATCGGCCTCTGGGCGGCCATCGCGGTGAGCCTCATCCCGATCTTCCCCCTTCCGGTACGCGTCCAGGACCGCGCCACCGAGCCGGACTTCATCGCGAACGGCACCTGGCAGCAGTACGTCAGCGAGGGCGGCGTGCTGACCGCGTTGCCGTTCGCGCTGAACGTGCACGCGGACGGGCAGCGCTGGCAGGCGTACACGATGGCCCGTGGCGGCGCGCAGTTCCGGATCCCGGACGGATACTTCCTCGGCCCGATGACCACGGGCGAGGAGGGCCGCAAGCAGATGGGCCGGATCGGCGCCCCGCCGCTCGCCACCGACTGGCTGTTCACCCGGGCGGCGCTCTATGGGTACGTTCCACGGCTCACCAACGCCGATCGGGAACGCGCCCGGTCCGACCTCGCGTACTGGGATGTCGAAGCGATCTTCCTGGCCGACGAGATCACCGGGTCGGACCACAAGATCCTGTTCCGGGAAGCCGTGAAGACGGCCGCGATCCAGCTGTTCGGCGAGCCCGAGCGGGTCGACGACGTGCTCCTGTGGCGCATCCGCCCCGGGGTCGACCCGGTCGACCAGTGAGTAGTCTGAAGGCTGTGACTACTGATGTGCTGACCGTCCTCCGACCCGGTCTGGTCGATTACGTCCAGGCGTGGGAAGAGCAGAAGCGTGTCCACGAGGCTGTCGCCGACGGTTCCCGGCCGGACACGATCCTGCTGCTGGAGCACCCGAGCGTCTACACCGCGGGCAAACGCACCGAGGCCACCGACCGGCCGTTCGACGGCACCCCCGTCGTCGACGTCGACCGCGGCGGCAAGATCACCTGGCACGGTCCGGGCCAGCTGGTGGGTTACCCCATCCTGAAGCTGCCGGACCCGGTCGACGTGGTCGCCTACGTCCGCCGCACCGAGCAGCTGCTGATCGACGTGTGCGCCGAGTTCGGCGTCACCGCGGAACGGGTCGAGGGCCGCAGCGGCGCCTGGGTCAAAGCCACCGACGGCGGCCTCGACCGCAAGATTGCCCAGATCGGCATCCGCGTCGCCCGTGGCGTGACCCTGCACGGCTTCGCGCTGAACTGCGACTGCGACCTGCAGAACTTCAACAACTTCATCCCGTGCGGCATCCGCGACGCCGGCGTGACCTCGCTGAGCGCCGAGCTCGGCCGCCCGATCACGGTGGCCGAGGTGCTGCCGGTCGTCGAGCGGCACTTGCCTACGCTGTTCTGATGGCTCTTTACCGCGATCCCCGTGACAAGCGGGTCTTCGTCCCGAAACAGGGTGGTGGGGTGGCGCTGAACTTCGGCCACCCCGTCGCCTGGACGATCCTGGTCATCACCACAATCGTCCCGTTCACCATCGTCGCCGTGGTAACCCTCGCCGTAATCCTCTAGCCCCTGCTCGGCGCGCACCACCCCAGCCCGAGCCACCCCAGCCCGCACCGCCCGCACCACCTCGCCGCCCGCACCGCCGCACCGCCGCACCGCCCGCACCGCCGCACCGCCTCGCCGCACCGCCTCGCCGCCCGCACTGCCTCGCCGCCCGCGCCACCCGCCGCCCAACGCGCGACCCGCGCTGCCATCGCCGCCCGTCGCGCTGCCCGCAGCCTGCGCCGCCACTCGCTCAACCGCTCTTGATCTTGTGAGTTTGGGCCGTCGAGCTGACCACTCGGGTTTCGCCAATTGTGGAGCGGTAGCGGGTTCGGGGCGACGTGGCGGCGTGGCGGTTTCTCGGTGCGAGGCGCCGCTCGGAGATCTTGTGCGGTTCGGCCGGCCGCCCGACCACAAGTGCACGAGTTTGCGGGACGGCCTTCCGTGGCGCGACGATTTCGGGCGATCTGGCGGCTTTGTGGTAACGCTCTGTTCTGCCACCACAGCGGCGAACAGTGCCGAATCTTGAAACTCGTGGGTGTTCTATGCCCTCTGGTCAGTCCCAAGCTTCGGCCAACGCGGTGCTTCGCGGTTTCCGACGTGGTGAACGCGATGCTTCACGGTTCCGACGTGGTGAACGCGGTGGCTTCGCGGTTTTCGACCTGGAGGACGCGGTGCGTCGCCGATCTTGTGGAGTTCGGCGAACCGTTTGCGTGTAACTCCGCAAGATCGGCCGGGCCTTTTCGATCTTGTGAAGTTGTGCGGACACGTCTCCGGGGAAGTCCACAAGATTCAAGCCTAGCGGCGCGGGAACGGCGCGGGACGGCACGGGGCCGAGCACGCGACGGCACGGGCCGGCGCAGGACAGAGCATGGAAACTCGGTGGGTGGCATGCTGCCGGCCGCAGGGCGCCGTCGAATCTTGTTGAGCGAGCGGGCGCCCCCACCGAGTGGCGGCGCCCGCTCACGCTCAAGATCTGATCCGGCTGGCTGCCGCTGCTGCTCCGCCCACCTTGTGACAGCACTCAGCGCCAGCCAGACCACCCGGTCCTCAGCCAGACCACCCGGTCCTCAGCCAGACCACCCGGTCCTCAGCCAGACCACCCGGTCCTCAGCCAGACCACCCGGTCCTCAGCCAGACCACCCGGTCCTCAGCCAGACCACCCGGTCCTCAGCCGAACCACCCGGTCCTCAGCCGAACGCTTACCAGGGGCAGCGGTGCCGGCCCGGTTTGTCCGGCCTCGGTTACCCGTACCCAAGAGAAAGGGTCAGGGGGCGAGCCGCTGCAGGTCGCGGGGGAAGGCAGTCACCTCGCGCACGTTGGCGGCGCCGACCAGACGTGCGACCAGGCGTTCCAGGCCGATCGCCCACCCGCCGTGCGGTGGCATGCCATAACGGAAGCCGTCGAGGTAGCCGCGATAGGGCTCCAAGGACTCACCCTCGAGCGCCTTCAGATAGTCCTCGTAACGATGCAGCCGCTGGCCGCCGGTGACGATTTCCAGGCCGCGGAAGAGCAGGTCGAAGCCGTTCGAATACCGAGGGTCGGCGGAGGGATGTGTGTAGAACGGCCGTTTGCGCATCGGATAGCCGGTCACGTAGACGAACTCGGAACCGTGCTCGCGCAGCGCCCATTCGCCGAGGGCACGCTCGTGTGCCGGGGCGAGGTCCGGCTCGTCCGCGGGCGCGCCGGCGATGCGCAACGCGTCGGCGAAATGCACCGCCGGGATCTCGGCCGGAACCGGCGGAGGCACGAAGCCGGTCCGCTGCGTGACCTCCTCGAACATCCCGGCGAGGGTGTCGCGCAGAGCGGCCATGACGTCGCGGTGGTCGGTGATGAAACCCATCTCGGCGTCGAGCGAGGTGTACTGCGCGAGGTGCCGCGCCGTGTCGCTCGGCTCGGCCCGGAACACCGGCCCGACCTCGAAGACCCGCTCGAAGACGCCGACCATGAGTTGCTTGTAGAACTGCGGCGACTGCGCCAGATATCCGGGCCGTCCGAAGTAGTCCAGTTCGAACACGTTCGCACCGGACTCGGTCGCCGACTCGACGATCTTCGGCGTCTGGATCTCGACGAACCGCTGCGCTTCCAATGCCTTGCGGAACCCGGCGGTCGCGGCGGCGGCGATTCGCAGGTTCCGCGCCCGCGTCGGATGCCGCAACGCGAGCGCGGCATGGTCCAGCTGGGCGGGAAGGCCCGCGCTCAGCGCGGGTCGATGCAGTTCAAACGGCAGGGGTACGTCGACACGGCTCAAAACCGTGATCTCAGGGCTGGTCAGTTCGACGCCACCGGGTGCCTGCTCGTTGGCGGTGACCACGGCCGTCACTTCGACGACGCTGCCCTCGGTGAGCTGCTCCGACGCCTCCGTCATGATCACTTGGCTGAACCCGGCGGCGTCGCGGACGATCAGGAACGCCACCTTCTTCAGCTGCCGTACTCGATGGACCCAGCCGGCGATGGTGACTTTTTCGCCGGTGCGGGCCGTCAGTTCGGTGGAGAGGATGCGTTGCATGGCGGGGTACCTCCTCTAAGTGCTGCAACGCGGCCCCAGGGAGGTGTGGGCGAGCGGGATCCTCGCGGTGCCACCACACCTTCACGCCCGCTTCAGGCGGGCGCCTCTTGTGTTACCCGGCTCAGGGGTGTCTTCGCGCTCCCGGCGCACGGGCCACCATCACAGCTGTCGGTGGCTCTCTCGGCCGGCGTCCCGGGGCGGTACTCGGTCCCATCACTGCCGTGACGAGAAGGTTAACGGGGCACTTACAAGGGCGCATCCGATTTTGCTGCGCTTACCGTGATCGCTCTCACAGAAACGGCCACGTGAGCCTCGTCGCCCACGCGATACGCCCGGCTGTCTCGGGCGTAATCTCGGGTTGTGACTATTGCTCCCGAGGGCCGCCGCATGCTGCGCATCGAGGCGCGCAACGCCGAAACTCCCATCGAGCGGAAGCCGCCGTGGATCAAAGTCAAGGCGAAGATGGGGCCTGAATACACGCAGATGCGTGGCCTCGTGCAGAAAGAGGGCCTGCACACGGTCTGCCAGGAAGCCGGCTGTCCCAACATCTACGAGTGCTGGGAAGACCGCGAGGCCACCTTCCTGATCGGCGGTGACCAGTGCACCCGCCGCTGTGACTTCTGCCAGATCGACACCGGCAAGCCGGCCGAGTTCGACGCCGACGAGCCCCGCCGCGTCGGCGAGTCCGTCGCCACGATGGGCCTGCGGTACGCCACGGTCACCGGCGTGGCTCGCGACGATCTGCCCGACGGTGGCGCCTGGCTCTATGCGGAGACCGTCCGCCAGATCCACAAGCTCCAGCCGGGCTGTGGCGTCGAGCTGCTGATCCCCGACTTCAACGCGGACCCGACGCAGCTCGCCGAGGTCTTCGGCTCAGCGCCCGAGGTGCTCGCGCACAACGTCGAGACGGTGCCGCGCATCTTCAAGCGGATCCGTCCCGGCTTCCGCTACGAACGCTCCCTCGACGTGATCACCCAGGCCCGCAAGGCCGAGCTGGTCACCAAGAGCAACCTGATCCTGGGCATGGGCGAGGAACGCTCCGAGATCTCGGCGGCGCTGCGCGACCTGCACGCGGCCGGCTGCGAGCTGATCACCATCACGCAATATCTGCGGCCCACCCCCCGCCACCACCCGGTCGAGCGCTGGGTGAAGCCGGAGGAGTTCGTCGAGCTGCGCGAGGAGGCCGAGCAGATCGGCTTCGCCGGCGTGATGAGCGGGCCGCTGGTTCGTTCGTCGTACCGGGCGGGCCGGCTCTACAAGCAGGCCCTCGACGCCCGAGGCTGACGCCCTCTCTCACCGAGTCACACGAATGCCCTGGTCGCCGCGAGGCTTCCAGGGCATTCGTCACTTCTTCTTCGACTTCTTGCCCTTCTTACCGGAGCCGGCGCCGGCCGGGCTCGGTGCGACCATCGGCATCAGCTGGTTCGCGAAGATCAGCAGGAACGGGGCGACCCAGGCCCACCAGGGCACAGCGGAGTCCGGCCCGAACAGGCTTTCAACCACCTGGTACGTCATGTCGAGAGCGTTGTCCACGATCGGCCTCCGAAGGGGTGAAGGGCTTCAGCCCTATGTATCGGAGGTCACCCGGCCACTCTTTAGTCTTTGTTCGCCGAACGTCCTCACACGTCGAGCAGGCCCAGCCTGCGGGCCACCGCGGCGGCCTCGCCCCGATTGCTGACCTCAAGTTTCGCGATGATCCGGGAGACGTGCACGCTCGCCGTTTTCGGCGAGATGAACAGCTGCGCGGCGATCCGGCTGTTGCTCTGTCCTTCAGCCACGAGCCGTAACACCTCCCGTTCCCGCGAGGTGAGCACGTCCGCCGTCCCGGGGTGCCCCGCCGCCCCTGAACCCCCCGGCATTTCGGCGCCGCCGAGACGAACCCCGAGCCGCCGCCCCAGCACATCCACGGCTGCGAGCAACGGTGTGGCACCGAGCTGCCCAGCGATCTCGGCAGCCTCACCGAGCGCCTCGGAAGCCGCCTGCCGATCACCGGCGACCGATTCGGCATGGGCCAGCAGCGCCCCGGCCAGCTGAAAACACTGCCCGTCAGCCCGCCAGGCAGCAACAGCCGCAGCCCACAGGGCCGGCTCGTTGCTCAGCAGTGCCGCCACCTCGGCTGCTGAGGCCAGCTCGGCCGGATAGCGAACCGGCAGCGCCGCCGCCACCTCTCGGATCGCCGAGCGCTGCTCGTCGTCGTCGGCGACCCGGGCCGCCGCGATCAGCAGCGCCCACCCGTATCGCGGCCGCTCCAGAATCCCCGGCTCATGCACTGCCGTCCGGGCGACAGCCCTCGCGCCCGCCGCGTCGCCGGACGCCAGGTCGGCGAGGATCCGCAGCTCCAGCAACGGCACCCGGTGCTCGGCCGTGAGGAACGGTTTCGCCAGGAGGCCGGTCGCCCGGCCGACCAGGTGCGCCGCACCGTCGTGCCCGCGCGCCAGCCGGATCCGGGCGCGCAGCCACAGCCACGCCACAGCGAGGATGCCGGGCGGGTCGAGCCGGGCTGCCTCGGCGAGGCGGGCGTCGGCCTCGTCCCAGCGGCCCTGTGCCATCAGGGCCTCGGCGTAGTTCGCCAAGAGGTAGACCCCGGTCGTCCGGCTCACGCCGACCCGGTCGGCGTGCGGGATGCCCTCGGCGGCGGCCTCGGCGGACTCCACGTAGCGCCCCAGCTCGAACAGCGAGTCGGAGATGTTGACAAGCGCGTGGGCGAAGTTCGGCAGGTCGCCGGCAGCGCGGGCCCGATCGACCGACCGCCACATGTCGGGCAGGCCCTCCTCGGCGGAGATCCGCCCGGCGCACACCTGCCCCAGCGTGATGTCGGCGGCGACCTGTGAGGCCTCGTCGCCGAACTCGGACGCGGCCGCCTTGATCTCCTGCGCGATCCGCCCCGCCTCGTCGCCGTCGATGCCGGCCATCTGGTACGCCACGTCGCCCAGCAGTTTCAGCCAGGCCAGATCTCGGGGCGCCGACTGCAGCAGCCGGTAGGCCTCGCGGGCCTCGGGTGCGCCGTCGCTCTTGCCGGCGTTGCGCAACAGCTTGGCCCGGCGGATCAGCAGCCGGGCCGCGCGCAACGGCTCCGCCTCGCAGTCCAGGTCGCCGATCGCGGCCCGGGTCAGGCTGAGCGCCCGCATGTGGTCGCCGGAGTCGATCGCGACGAGCGCCGCCTCCTCCAGCAGGTCCAGGTGCGTCGTGCCGAGCCGGGCGGCCGCGTCGGGCACCTGCTCCCACAACTCGAGCACCCGCTCCAGAAGGCGGGCCTGCTCCGCGTACGCATAACGGCTGCTCGCGGCATCAGCAGCGCGACGCGCGGCAACCAGCGCGCGGGGATGATCGTGGGCCGCGTGCCAGTGATGGGCGATCTCGGCCGGCGCGCGGTCGGGCGCGACCAGATGCGGCGAAGCCTCCACCACCTCGGCGTAACGCGCGTGCAGCCGGGCGTGCTCACCGGGCAGCAGATCGTCGTGGACGGCCTCACGGACCAGGGCGTGCCGGAACTCGTAACCCCCGGCGGGGTCGAAAACGATCAGCTGGGCGGTGACCGTGGCGCGCAGCGCGGACTCCAGCGCCGCCTCGTCCACCCCGGCGACCTGGGCCAGCAGCTCGTGACCGAACTTGGTGCCGCCGACCGCGGCCACCCGCAGCACCCGCTGCGCGTCGTCGGGCAGCAGGTCGACGCGGGAGAGAAGCAGGTCGCGCAGTGTCTCCGGGATGTCGCCGCAGCGCGGGTCGGCGGAGGAGGCGAACTGCTCGATGAAGAACGGAATGCCCTGTGCCCGCTCGCAGACCGCGTCGACGGTGAGCGGGTCGGGCTCCAGGCCGAGCAGGTGGCCGAGCAGCTCGGCGGTGCCGTCGCGGTCGAGCCTGTCGACCTCCAGGCGCTGCACGCCGCGAACCCGGTCGAGCTCGGCGAGGAACGGCCGCAGCGGATGGCCGCGGTGCAGCTCATCGGTGCGATATGTCGCGATCAGCAGCAGGCGCCGCACCCGGACCGAGCGAAGGAGGTAACCGATCAGGTCGCGGGTGGACCGGTCGGCCCAGTGCAGGTCCTCGATCTCCAGGATCAGCGGGCGCTCCTCGGCGAGCCGGGCGAAGAGAGCCCCGACCAGCTCGAACAGGTGCCCGCGGCGAGCCTCGGCAAGGTCGAGCGGCGGACCGAGCTCGGGCAGCAGCCGGGCGAACTCGGTTTCACGCCCGTCGAAGACACCCCGGCCCTCACGGCGGGCCAGCTCACGCAGCGCAGCCGCGAACGGCGCGAACGGCAAGCCCTCCTCACCCAGCTCCAGGCACTGCCCGTGCAGGATGCGGACCGGCTCGTCGCCGAGCGAGCGGCAGAACTCCTCGACCAGCCGGGTCTTGCCGACGCCGGCCTCGCCGCCGACCAGAACGGCCGACGGCTCGGCGCCACGCACCCGCTTGAGCGCCTCGTGCAGCACGGCCAGGTCGGCCTCGCGGCCGACCAGAACCGAGCTGTGGGCGCTCACCGTCATGAGGTCGAGCATGCCATGCGGGTACGACAGAATTTCCTGCCCGATCACGCGACTGACTGCCCGGACGGCCTTTTGAATCGGGGCCAGTGGCGTGGTTTTTCCGGCCGGAGCGCCCGCGCACGCCGGTACTTCGCGGCCTCGCGGGCCAGCTCCTGCCCCTGCTGACGGATGAGTTCGAGCTGGATCTCGGGGTTGGTGAACGGGATCATCGTGCTTCTCCTCGCGATCGGTGCGTTTCTTGCACCACTGACTCTTCGCGCGAAGGCAGCACCCGGTCATGGGTACGACGCCCGATTCCCGGACCCACCCCTCCTTACCTGAGGACTCCTGAGGTGCCCGGGACGCCGTAAGGTACCTGAGCACCACTACACTTTGCGGCTATGGCAAAGCCCCAGGAGAAGGTGTCGTTTCGCGAGCGCCTGAAGCAGATCGGCCAGGTGTTTTCGTTCACGGCAAAGCAGGACAAATGGTTCGTCCCGCTGGTAATCGCGGCAGTCGCGATCCCGGTGGCACTGACTGTGGTCGTCGTGCTGCTCACCGGGGGCTGGGTCTGGATTCCGGTCGGCGTCCTCTTCACGCTGCTCGCCGTGCTGATCGTGCTCAACCTGCGCTCGAACACCGCGATGATGAACGTCGCGGAGGGCCAGCCCGGCGCCGCCGCCTCGCTCATGGAGAACATGCGCGGCGATTGGCGGGTCCGCGCCGCGGCCAGCTCCACAACGCAGTTCGACATGGTCCACGTGGTCGTCGGCCGCCCCGGCGTCATCCTGCTCGCCGAGGGTGACCCGCAGCGCGTCCGCTCCCTGCTCGGCCAGGAGAAGCGCCGCCTCGTCAAGGTGATCGGCAACGCGCCGCTCTACGACTACATCATCGGCAGCGAAGAGGGCCAGCTCCCGGTCCGCAAGCTGCGCTCCACGATGCTGAAGCTGCCGCGCAACCTCACCGGCAAGGACGTCAACGCCCTCGACAAGCGGCTCGGCGCCCTGATGGCCCGCCCGCAGATGCCGAAGGGCGCCATCCCCAAGAACATGCGCCCGAGCAAGGGCGCTTTCCGCCAGCAGCGCCCCCGCTGACCCCAGGCCCACCGCCGGCCCGCGTCCCCCTCACGCTTAACAGCGCTTGGGTACGCGGGCCGCGCTATTCCCCCGCCCCACCGCCCTACCGCCCCACGGCCCGCCGCCCCGAAGCCGCCCCACGCCCGCACCGCCACGCCTCGCGCCGGCACGGCTCGCCTCGCGCCGTCACGCCACGCCTCGCGCCGCCACGCCACGCCACGCGCCCGCACCGCCCTCGCCTCGCCTCGCCTCGCCTCGCCTCGCCTCGCAGATCTTGGCAAGTTCTGGCCGCTCGGGGTTTCGCCATTCGTGGAGTAGTAGCGGGGTTCGGGGCGGCGTGGAGGCTTCTCGGTGCGAGGTGCCGGTCGGAGATCTTGTGCGGTTCGGCCAGCCGATCGACCACGAGTACACAAGTTCGCGGGACGGCCATCGGTGGCATGTCGATTTCGGGTGGTCTGGGAGCGTTGTGTGACGCTCTGCCACCACAGCAGGTGAACAGTGCCGGATCTTGGAAACTCGTGGGTGTTCTGGGCCCTGTTCCGGGCACTGTCGTGTCCCAACCGGTCTCCAAGGTTCGCCCAACGCGGTGTCTCACCGTTTCGACGTCGTGAACGCGGTGCCTCCCAGATCTTGTGGATTTCGTCGAACCGTTTGCGCGTAACTCCACAAGATCGGCTGGGCCTGTTCGATCTTGCGGAGTTGCGCGGACACGTCAGCGGGGAAGTCCACAAGATCCAGGCCGAGCGGAGCGGGGCGGCACGGCGCGGGGCAGCACAGCACGGGGCGGGGCGGGGCGGCACGGCACACGGCACGAGGCGGGGCGGCACGAGGCGGCACGGCACGAGGCGGCACGAGGCGGCACGGCACGAGGCGGCACGAGGCGGCACGGCACTAGGCGGGACGGCGCGGGCGGGGCGGGGCGGGACGGCGCGGGCGGGACGGCGCGGGCGGGGCGGCGCGGGGTGGGATGCTCGCGGCGGAGGGCGTCCGCTCATAGTCCCTATCGCCGCGGGTGCGCTTGGCCGGATGCTCGCGCTGCGGCCGTGCGTGGCAGCCAGGTCGCGGTGTAGTCCGGGAGGTGTAGTCGCACTTGCCGGCCTCGTTGACGCGTACAAAATGGAGAGGGTGAGATATCGACGGGGGCCTCCATGATCGGTCCGGGGCGATAGCCTCGGCTTACGCCCCGTGCGGAGTCGCAACCGGACGGTGATCAACCGGACGCATGAAGGAGTTCCGCTCGTGGTCAGCACCCTGGCGGTCCCCGGTAGTTATCCGACCTTGCGCGATGCTCTGGAGATCGCGCCGGACGGGGCGGTCGTCATGATCGCGCCCGGCGTCTACCGGGAGCGGCTCGAGATCATCGGGCGGCGGCTGACGCTGCGGGCGGCCGAAGACAACGGCAAAGACAACGGCAAGGACAACGGCAAAGACAACGGCAAGGACAACGGCACCGGCCACGGCACCGGTGATGTGCTGATCGACGCGTCCGAGCTCGACGGCCCGGCGCTTGAGGTCACCGGGGGCGCGGTCGTCGTCGAGGGGGTCGACCTCACATCGGGCGACTACCCCGCTGCTGTGGTCAAAAGCGGACATCTCACGATCAGAAGAAGCGAGATCAACGCGGGTTACGGCGCCGGGGTGCAAGCGAGTGACGGAGCCACCGTCGAGGCCGATGAGATCAGGGTTCTGCGCGCGCAGTACGGGTTCGTCTTCTCCGACGCGGGCGGCACCGTCGAGTCCAGTGAGATCAGAGGGATCTCTGACGACGGGGTGATCGTCCGGCTCGGTGCGGATCCCACCATCAGAGGCACCACCGTGGCCGATTGTGGCTATCGAGGCATCTACATCTACCAGTCCGGACGGCCGGTCATCGAGCGCTGCGACATCTCCGGCACCGGTGACGCCGGCATCGTCGCAGCGCACGGCAGCTCGCCGCGGATCGTCGAGACCTGGGTGCATCAGACGATCGGTTCGGGCATCGTCGTCGGGCCGGGCTGCACCGCGACGATCGAGAAATGCCGGGTGGAGCAGACCGCCGAGCCGGCCGTGTACGTCGACGAGAAGGCGACCGCCACCGTCGATCTGACCGGTAGCGGTGGCCTGACCCGGGCCACGACCACCGCACAGGACGACGCCGAGGTGGATCGACTGCTGTCCGAACTGGATTCGATGATCGGTCTCGACGGGGTGAAGGACGAGGTCCGTTCCTTGATCGACGAGATCCAGGTGAACGAGTGGCGGCGCGGCGCCGGGCTGAGCGTCGGCGCGGTCAGCCACCACCTGATCTTCACGGGCGCTCCGGGCACCGGCAAGACGACTGTCGCCCGGATCTACGGCCAGCTGCTGAAAGCGCTCGGCGTGCTGCCGCTCGGCCAGTTCCGCGAGGTGTCCCGGCGTGACCTGGTCGGACAGTACATCGGTCACACCGCGGAGAAGGCGACGTCGGTGTTCGAGGCGGCGATGGGCGGGGTGCTGTTCATCGACGAGGCGTACACGCTCGCCCGGGCCGGAGGGGCGGCGGCCGATTTTGGTCAGGAAGCGATCGACACGCTGGTGAAGCTGATGGAGGACCACCGGGACCAGGTCGCGGTGATCGTGGCCGGGTACACGACGGAAATGTCGGACTTTCTGGACGCCAACTCGGGTCTGGCGTCCCGGTTCGCCAAGACCCTTGAATTCGAGAACTACGGCCCCGACGAACTCGTGATGATCGCCGACCGGATCGCGCGCAACGACGACTACATCTTCGCGGCCGGGCTGCCGACCGCCCTGCACGAACACTTCTCCAGCCTGGAGCGAAATCGCAACTTCGGCAACGCCCGCGAGGCCCGCAAGCTGCTCGAAGGCATGCGCAAAGCCCAATCGGGGCGGCTGCGGGCGATGGGCCGGATGCCGAGCCGCGACGATCTACGGACGCTGATGCTCGACGACCTGCGAGCGGCCGCCCGACGATCATGACTACCCGGATAGGATGTGTCCACTACGGATCGTAGGGAGAGGGTGTGGCAGACGATACGGTCCGGGCCGTCGCCCGGCGCGGCCACCTCGGTTCGCTGTCCTTGAGTCAGATTTTGATCGCCGAGGTCGCCCTCTTCGCCGTCATCGCCGCCGCCACGCAGGGCGTCGTTCCCGCCCTGGTCGCCACGGTGCTGGCGGCCGGTCTGCTGGCCGCAGCCCTCACCCGCCGGCAGAACCGCTGGTGGCTGGAACACCACGCGCTCACCCGCGATCATCGCCGCCGCCGCGCCGCACGCCGCCAGGCCGACGAAGGTCCGGTTCTGGCCGCTCTCCGGACGATCGCGCCCGGCCTGACAGTCACCGACATATCCGGAAAAAGCCCGCACGAGGAAACCGGCATCGCCCGCGACGAAGCCGGCTGGTTCGGCGTCGTCGCCCTCGATCCACAAGCTCCGGTCCCGCTCGAAGCTCTGGTCAGCACCATGACCGCTACCGATCAGCCCGGCGTGATCCTGGAGCTTGTCACCCACACGGTGCCGGCCCCCAGCACCGACCTCCCGCCGGCCTCACCGGCCGGCGCCTCCTATCGCCAGCTGCTGGGCTCCACGCCGACCCCCGCCCACCGGGAGTCCTCGATCAGCGTCCGGCTCGACGCCAAAGCCCTCGCCGAGTCCGTTCTCGATCACACCGCCGACCTCACCTCGGCGGCTGCTCTGACCGCCGCGCTGACCCGCAAGACCGCGACCGCGCTGCGCCGCCTCGGTATTCCCGGCCGCGTCCTCGTCGCCGAGGAACTGCTGGAACTTCTGGCCCGCTCCTGCGACGTCGAACCCGCCGCACTGGCCGAAACAGGCAAAGCGGACGGCTCCGGCGTTGCCGAAAGCTGGACCCACTGGCGCTCCGGCCGTCTGATCCACCGGACCTACTGGCTGGAGACCTGGCCGAATTCGGTCACTGAGATCGGACCGCTCTTCGCCTGGGCCGCGACCGCGCCAGCCGCGCAGACCACCGTCGCACTGATCCTCGACCCGACCGGCGACGACGTGGCGGTCCGCGCGTTCATCCGCCTCGCCACCAGGCCCGATGCCGACCTCGACGCCCTCGACCGGGTCCTTCTCGCGGGTGTTCGCCGGGCCGGCGGCGAGCTTCGCCCGCTCGACGGCGAGCATGGCCCCGCGACCTACGCGACGGCTCCCACCGGAGGTGGCGCCGGATGACAACCCCTCCCGGCGCCAGCCAGTCGCCTCGCGACAGCTCCCCATTTCGCACGAACGAATTCGGTACGCCCGAACAACCCGCCGTCCCCACCCAAAGGCCGACCGGCCACCAGCCTGCAACGGCATCGCACCCCTCCGCCCTCACGGGGCAGCAGACACCCACCGCCCGCGCTTCAGCCCCCCTGGTGACCACGGCACCCCTGGCCCGCCCGACAGCTCCTCGCCGCCCACCTGACGACCCCCACAAACCCGACAAACACGATGACCCCACCGGACCGTCCGGCCGAACATCACGCCTGCGGATCGGCTGGCACTCGATGCCCCGGGCCGGCCTGCGCCGGATCACCGTCACCCCGGCCACCGGCGCCGGGCTGCTCCTCGGGCGCAATCAGCAGCAGATTCCCGTACCCCTGAAGCTCTTCTCGCCGAGGCCGGAGCGCGTCGCTCTGGTCGGTGGCGCGTGGGCCGCGCAGCTTTTGATCTTCCGAGCGTTCGCAGTAGGCGCCCGTGCGATCGTGGTGACCACCGAGCAACGGGCCTGGTCCGGGTTCGGCGAGCGGGCCACCGGGCAGTACAACCGGCTCACCGTCCTCGGCGGCGAACCGAGCAGCCTGCCGCCCGGCACCGCGCAGACGCCGTCGCTGATCGTTTACGACCTGGGCGTTACCGGACCGGCCGCCGCACCGCCGCTCGGACCGTGGTCGACGCAGCTCACCGTGCTACGGCAACTGGACCGGCCGGGCGTCGCGGCGCTGCAGGAAGCCGGCCTGACCCTGTTGCAGAGGCTCGGCGGCGACGAGGCCACCCTCGCGGCAGCGTCGCTGCGGCTGGACCAGCAGAACGGGCAGCTGCTCCAGTTCATGACCGACGACATGATCGCGGTGACCGGAAACGGCCCGGACCGGTTCGTCTTCCTGAACCAGACGCCGCTGGAGCAGCAATACGTGGGGATGCCGAGGCGCTAGCGGCTAGGTGGCGTCCAGGCCAGCTGGACCAGCCGGGCGCCATGTTTGCGGGTCACCATCCAGGCCCGTCCCGGCGGCAGGGGCTGCGGTTTCAACGTGCCGAACAGCGGACCCTCCTCGCGCGGTCCGGACATCACGATGCCCGGCGACGCCAGCTCCCGGATCCGGCCGATCATCGGCTCGAACAGCGCCCGGCTCGCCCCGCCGACCCGCCGGGTGACGACCACGTGCAAGCCGATGTCCCGGGCCTGCGGCAGGAACTCGATGAGCGGCTGAAGCGCCGCCTGACCGACCAGGTCGTAGTCGTCGATCAGCACGTACAGCCGCGGGCCCTTCCACCAGCTGCGACTGGCCAGCATCTCCGGTGTCACGTCCGGACCGGGCAGCCGTTCGCGCATCGCCACCGCCACCTGGTTGATCAGGTCGGTGGTGACCTGGGCGGACGTTCCGTACCCGAGGGTGTGCTCGGCCGGGATGCAGCCGAGCAGGCTGCGCCGCAGGTCGACCAGGAGGATCCGGGCCTGCGCCGGGGTGTGGCTCGCCGCGATCGACTTGGCGAGGCCGCGCAGGAACGAACTCTTGCCGGACTCGACGTCGCCGAAGAGCAGCGCGTGCGGCTCGTTGTCGAAGTCGAGCCAGACCGGCTGGAGGTCGGCCTCGGCCACACCGATCGGGATCTTCTCACCCTCGGCGGGCGGCAGACTTTCGTACGGAAGCTCCGCCGGAAGCAGGCGCACCCGAGGCGCCGGAGTGCCGGGCCACTGCTTGATCGAGAGCTTGACCAGCTCGGCGACCGCGGCGGCGAGATCCTCGTTGCGTTGTTCCCGGTCGATGCGGGGCAGCGCGGCGAGGAAGTGGTAACCGTCCGGGGTGAGGCCGCGTCCCGGCGCGGACTCCGGCACGTTCACTGCTTCACGCCGGTTGATCGCCGAGTCGCTGGGTTCGCCGAGCCGCAGCTCGATCCGGGTGCCGAAGACATCGCGGATCTGCGGCCGGACGTCCATCCAGCGGTTCGTCGCGGCCAGGATGTGTATCCCGAAACCGAGACCGCGGTTGGCGATCTCGTGAACCATCGGCTCCAGGTCCTCGAACTCGCCGCGCAGCGTCGACCACCCGTCGACCACGAGGAAGACGTCACCGAACGGATCCTCGGCGAACCCGCCCTGCACCTTGGCCCGCCGGTACGCCGCCGCGCCCTCCACGTTCTCCCGGGCGAACAGCTCCTCGCGGGCCCGCATCAGGCCGTGCAGTTCGGCGATCGTCCGGCGTACCCGATCCACGTCGCGCCGGGTCGCCACCCCGCCGACGTGCGGCAGATCGGTGAGCGCGCCGAGCGGCCCGCCACCGAAGTCAAGACCGTAGAACTGCACCTCACGCGGGGTGTGGGTCAAGGCAAGAGAGACGATGAGCGTACGCAGGAGGTTGGATTTCCCGGACTGTGCGGAACCGACCACGACCACGTTGCCGGCCGCGCCGGAGAGGTCCAGCCAGAGTGGGTCGCGGCGCTGCTCGAACGGCTTGTCGACGACCCCGCCGAGCGCGTGCAGTGATCCGAACCGGTCGGCCACGTCGACGGCCAGCCCTCGCTCCGGCAGGGTGATCGTGGGCGGCAGCATCTGGCCGAGGGTGGGCGCCACGTCGAGCGGTGGCAGCCACACCTCATGCGCCGGGGTGCCGTTGCCTTCCATCTGCCGGACGAGCACTTCGAGCAGGGTGTCGCCGGTCATCGTTTCGTCTTCTTGCTCGGGTTGTTCCTCTTCCGCAGGCTTTTGCAGCGGTGCGGTGTAGAACGTGGAGAAATCCCGGATCGGGTTTCCTGCTCTGACTCCGCCGGCGACAGGGGCGCCGTCCCGGCGGACCGGGCCGGAGACATACGCCGCCTTGAGCCTGATCAGCCCTTCGGTGCCGGTGCGCAGATATCCGTGGCCGGGCGAGCGGGGCAGCTCATAGGCATCGGGCGCGCCGAGGACCGCCCGGCTCTCCATCGACGAGAAAGTCCGAAGCCCGATCCGATAAGAGAGGTGCGACTCCAGCCCGCGCAGCCGACCCTCCTCCAGCTTCTGTGAGGCGAGCAGCAGATGGATGCCGAGCGAGCGGCCGACCCGTCCGATCTGGACGAACATGTCGATGAAGTCGGGCCGCGCGCTGAGCAGCTCGGAGAACTCGTCGACGATGAAGAGCAGGCTGGGCAGCGGCGCGAGCGGCACACCGGCCGAGCGGGCCCGCTCGTAATCACGCTGCGAGGCGTAGTTGCCGGCCTTGCGCAGCAGCTCCTGCCGCCGGGTCAGCTCGCCGGAGATCGCGCCGAGCATCCGGTCGACAAGTGACAGCTCACCTTCCAGGTTCGTGATCATCGCGGCGGTGTGCGGCAGCCGGTCCAGCGAGGCGAACGTGGCGCCGCCCTTGAAGTCGACAAGCACGAAGTTGAGGATCTCCGGGCTGTGCGTCAGGCCGAGCGCGATCACCAGCGTGCGCAGCAGCTCGGACTTGCCGGAGCCGGTCGCGCCGACCAGCAGGCCGTGCGGACCCATCCCGTCCTGCGCCGATTCCTTCAGGTCGAGCTCGATCGCCCGGCCGTCCAGCCCGACGCCGATCGGCACCCGCAGCCGGTCCCGGTTCGGCCGGCTCGCCCACAGATCAGAAAGATCGATGGCGTACGGATCACCGACCTCCAGCAGCTCCGCGAGACCCATGTCCTGGTTCACCGCGGGCTGGTCGGCGAACGACGCGGCGGACAGCCGGAGCGGGGCCAGCTCGCGGGCCAGAACCTCGGCCTGCTCGGCGCCGAGCGCGTCGGCCCGGCCCACCTCGGCCGGACCGTCCATGGTGGTCCCGGTGATCGTGCCGTCGGGTGCGATCTCGAGGACCACCGAGCTGTCGTCGAGCAACCGGGGCGGCGGCACGGACAGGTCGATCAGGGTCACCCCGGCAACGCCGCCCTCGGTCATCAGATGGTCGGATCCGGCGGTCGAGCCACCGTCGATGACCACCACGACGTGTGCGCCGCCGGGTGTCACACCCGGGTCGAAGCGAGGACGGTTGACCAGCACGTCGTCGAGCATCGCCTCCAGGGCCGGGATGCTCGGGGCGACCAGGCGTACCGGGCCGACCGCGTCGGTCTTGCCCGGGTGCTGCGAGTGCGGCAGCCATTTCGCCCACTCCCAGCCGGCCCGCCGGTCGTCCGGCACGCAGACGCCGATCCGGAGGTCGTCAGGTGCGTGGAAGACGGCCATCTGGGCGATCAGCGCGCGGGCGAGATCGTTCTTTCCGGGGCCATCCCCTCGCAGGTAGATGTGCGAGAAGTCGCGCAGCGACACCGAGACCGGCAGGTCGGGGACCACCGAGTACGCGTTGACGAACCGCCGCAACGCCGTCGCGCAGAGCGGCTCCAGCTCGTCGACCGGCCGGGTCGCCGGCGGCACCAGACGGGTCGCCACCTCCTGCGGGCCGACCGCTACCCGGATCACGGTGAAGTCGGCATCAGCACGCCGGCGTTCCCAGAGCCGGCCGCTGTCCGGGAGGCTCCACAGCGTGTCCGGGTCGGGATTGCGGTAATACAACGCCTCACGCTGCTGCCGGATGGTGTCGCGCAGCTGGGCCCGCAGCTGGGAGAGGTGCCGCAGGTACTGCCGGCGGGCCTCGATCATCTCGCGTTTGCCCGGGCCGCCCGTGTTGGTGGCCATCATCGCCATCATGCCGAGCATCGAGACGCCGTACATCGCGCCGGCCACGTAGGTGATCGGACCACCGCGCTGCGCGCCCATCATCAGGGCCATCGCGGCAGCGCCGGCACCCATCGGCAGGATCATCATCATCCT
This sequence comes from Actinoplanes sp. CA-015351, assembly GCF_050955685.1. NCBI lineage: Bacteria > Bacillati > Actinomycetota > Actinomycetes > Micromonosporales > Micromonosporaceae > Actinoplanes > Actinoplanes sp. CA-015351. Next base: position 1,533,762 of record NZ_CP192102.1, on the reverse strand, counting down.
GGTCCACGCCTTGCCGGTGGGCTGCGGAACCTCGGGCGGCGGATCCAGCAGGACCTCACCTGCGGGCATGGCGGGCGCGGGTCTGCGCGGCGGGCGCTTGATGATCGTGACGGTCACACTGGGCTCCCCGTTGGTAACGGATCGCATCAATCCTATCCGTCCTCTGTGATCGCCGCGCTCCTCCCTCATTCGTGTCGGTGGATCCTGCTACGTTGAGTGCGCGCAGGAACGCAGGAGGTGATCATGACCGCTCCGGGAGGGCCGAGCCTCGCCCGGGTGACCATCGCCGCACCGACCCGCCGCATGGATCTGGCGCTGCCGGACAACATGCTCGTCGCCGAGTTGCTGCCCCACCTGCTGCGGCACGCCTCACCCGGCGAGCCGGCCGATTTCGCCGGTGGCTGGGTGCTGCGCCGGGCCACCGGGACCGTTCTTGAGCCGGGCCGCAATCTCGCTGCTCAGGGCGTGCGTGACGGCGAGCTCCTGCATCTGAGCCCGGCCCGGGAGGACTGGCCCGAGCTGGCGTACGACGACGTGGTCGAAGTGATCGCCAGCGGTTCCCGTCGCGCCGGGCGGACCTGGAGCGAGCGCGCCACCCGCCGATGCGGGCTGGCCGTCACCGCTGGCGCACTGCTGCTCGGCGTCGCCGGCCTCGCCCTGGACGGTCCACCGTGGGTGGTCACCGCGGTCGTGGCTCTCGGCGTGGCACTGGCCCTGACGGTCTCCGGCATCCTGCTCTCCCGCGCGTTCAGCGACGCCGGCGCGGGCGCGATCGTTGCGGCTTCCGGCCTTCCGTACGCGTTTCTCGGCGGCGCCTGGCTGCTGTCCGCCCCGTCGATCGACGCGCCCGGTCTGCTGCTCGGCTCATCTGTCCTCCTGGTGCTCAGCGTCCTCGGCCATGTCGGGGTCGCCGGGCTGACCCGGCTCTTCGTGGCGGGCACGGCGGCCGGGCTGACCGGCCTGATCGCGGCTGCACTCGCGTTGGCCGGTGTCTCCGCCGACGGCTCGGCTGCGGTGGCTTTGACGGCGGCTATCGGGCTGCTTCCGGCGTACCCGGTGCTGGCCGGCTGGCTCGGCCGGCTGCCCTTCCCCGAGTTGCCGAACCGGGCCGAGGAGATCCTCAAGGACAAGCCGGTCCCCCGCCGCGAGGACGTCTTCACCGCAGTGGTCCGGTCCGGTGAGGTGCTCAGCGGCCTGCTGCTCGCAGCGGCCCTGTCCAGCTTCGTGGCGATGACGTACCTGGCGCTGAACGACCCCGGCATCTCGGCGGTGCTCCTCATGGTCGCCGCCGTGTCCGCCCTGCTGCTGCGGGCCCGGCTGCTGCCCACCCCGACACAGCGGGTGCCGCTGCTGGTCGCCGGTTTCGCCGGCCTGGCCGGTCTCGGAGCCGGGCCGGTGCTCACCGGCGCCGTTCCTGGTCTGGTGCTGCTCGCCGGTGCTCTCGCGGTCGCGGCGATCGCACTGCCGGCGGCCCTCATCTACAGCCGCCGCCCGCCGTCGCCCTACCTCGGCCGCGCCGCCGACATCCTCGACGTCGTGGCGATCATGGCGTTGATCCCGCTGGCCTTCGCGGTGATCGGGGTCTTCGACGGCATCCGGGGGCTGTTCGCCTCGATCGGCGGGTGAGGCCGTGACGTCCCGTCGCGATCAACTCCAGTCGTACCAGTTCATGAACCAGCGAGTGATCTCGGCGTTCGTGATGCGCGAGACCGATCCGGCCCAGTCACCGCTGCGGCGGGGCATCGGCGCGCTCTTCGGCGGGCTGATGGTCGCCGTCCTGATCGCAGCGGGTTTCGGCATCTACGGCGTGCTCACCCGCACCGGCCCGGACCAGTGGCAGACCGACGGCTCCGTGGTGGTCGAGCGGGAGACCGGCGCCAGCTTCGTCTACTTGAACAACCGGCTGAACCCGACACTGAACTTCACCTCGGCGAAACTCGCAGCGGGCCGGCCGAATCCTCGCGTCTACCGGGTTTCCGCGAAGTCACTTACCGATGTGCCGCGCGGCGTGACGATCGGGATAGCCGGCGCCCCGGCCTCGCTGCCGGACCCGAAACAACAGGTCCGTCTGCCGTGGACGATGTGCGCCGCACCTGGGGCGGAGGCCGCGTCGGTGCTGCTTGTCGCGTCCGCCGGGCCCGCCGGTGACCCGCTCGGCGACCGTGCGTTGCTGGTCGCCGGCGATCCGGCGGGCGGCGTCAACCTGATCTGGCAAGGCCGCAAACACCTGATCCGCAACGCCCGGGTCACCGTCCCGGCGCTGTTCGGCGCGGCCCAGCCCACCCCGGTGCCGGTTTCATGGCTGAACACCATGCCGGCCGGCGCCGACATCGCACCCGTCGACGTCAACGGCCGAGGCGACAATTCGGACGCCGTCGAAGGCTTCGACAACGGCGACGTGCTCTTCACCGAAACAGCCAGCGGCCGCCAGTTCTACCTGGTGCTGAACGACCGGCTGGCCCCGATCACCGCCCTGCAGCAGGCAGTCCTGGAAGCCGCATCACCGGGCGACCCGCAGGAGATCTCGGTCAACGACCTGTCCGGCTTCCCGGTGCAAAACCTGGACCAAGCCACCGACCCTGCCGCCGCGGGTCCGGCTGCGGTACCCACTCTGGCCGCCATCGGCCAGAACCAGGCAGCATGCGCGATAACCCGAGACGCCGCCGCGCCCCCGGAGGTGACGACGGCGGTGCCGGTGGCTGCCCTGTCAGCAGCCGTGCCGACAGGCAGCGCCAGCCAGGACGGACGCACCCTCGCCGACGCGGTCCAGGTCCCCGCCGGACGCTTCGAGCTGGTCAAGGCCGCAGGCGGCCTCCAGCTGATAACCGATTCCGGGGTACGCCACGCCTTGTCGGACCCGGATGTCGCAGCACTACTGGGTTATCGCCCAGAGGACGCGACCAGCATCCCGACCCAGCTGCTCAACACAATCCCGGAGGGGGTGACCCTGGATCCGGCCAAGGCCCTGATTCCAGCACCCCCAAGCGCCAACTGACCAGCCCCACAGCGGCCGTCCTCAGAGCCCAACCCAGGTCAACCAACCGCTCCCGCAGGCATCGCCCGCCGGCCTTTTCACCGCCGCCCGTCCTTGGTGTTTTCACCGCCGCCCGTCCTTGGTGTTTCACCGCCGCCCGTCCTTGGTGGCGGTTGCACTCCAGGCCAGTCGCCATGCCATGCTCCGACGGGCTAACCGTCGGCGAGCGACCCCAGGCTTGGCCACGACAACAACGCCGTGCTCAGGCAGGACAGCGGCGCCAGGCATAGGCGGCTGGAGTTGGGCTAGCGGCGTCCCGCTTCGGCGGGTTGGATGCGTTCGTCGAGAAGCATTACCGGTGGGCCGGGTTCCAGGGGCTCGTCGCGCGCCGGCGGGGGTGACGCCATCGCTGGGCGCCACTGCTGTCGGCGGCTACGTCGCATCGCTGCTGCCGCGACGGCGACCGCCACCGCGAGGATTCCCGCGAACAGTGCCCCGACCAGCGCGTACGTCCTCCGCTGTTTTTCAGCTGTGGTGTCCGGCAGCGGCGCGGGCTCGACCGCCGGCAGCGCGCGATCTTTCGCCGGCGCCAGTTGACCGGTGATCGCGGCATACGGGTCGACCACTCCTGCTCCGAAAGCAGGCCCCGACGGCGCCGGCGCGGCTGTTCCGGCAAGCAGCCGTCCCACGGCCCGGGCACTGAGGTCCGGTTTCCGGTCGTGAAGCAGTGCTGCGGCAGCACCGACGAACCCGGCCGCCACACCGGTCCCACTCACCTCGACGAAACCCCGCCCGGTCTGCAACACCGGAACGGCAACACCCGGCGCGACGAGATCCACGAAGTCACCGCGCTGCGAGTCAGGCCAGATCCGACCGTTCTGGTCGATCGCGCCGACACCGATCACGTCCCGGTACGCCGCCGGGTACGGAGTCGGATTCCCCTCGTCAGCACCACCCAGATCACCGACGGCCGCGACAACGACAACGCCCTGGTCGATCGCGGCAGCAACGGCCGCCTCGAGATCCGGATCGTCCTCGTAGACAGGACTGACGACAACCGCGACGTCAGCCCCGTTGCTGACCGCCTGATTCAAACCGACAGCGATAGCGTCCGGGTCGGGCTCAGAACCGGCAGGATCGTCGAGTTGCACCCGGATTGGCAGGATGCGTGAATTAGGCGCCAACCCACCCGCGCCACTGTCCCCGCCGCCGTCACTCACCCCGCCGCCGCCTGCGCCGCTGTTGCCCGCACCGCTGTTACCTGCAGCACCGCCGCCGTCCGCACCGCTGTTGTCCGCGCCGCTGTGGTCCGCAGCGCCGCCGCCTGCCCGGCCGGCGACCACGCCCGCGACCTGGGTTCCGGTCCCGGTGCAGTCCTGGTTCGCCAAGCCGCCGTCCACGGTGTCCACTCCATTGAAGACGCGTTGCCGCAGCTGCGGCTGCCCCGCGTCCACGCCGGTGGACAGAATCGCAACCCGCGCCCCGGTCCCATCAGCGACAGTGCCGATCGTGGTGGCCCGCAACGCCGAGCGTGCCCAGGAAGCGACGATCTCGTTCTCACCAGGTTCCGCGCAGTTCACGCCAGGAGCCGCGAAGGCAGGAGCAGGCGCGAGCACACCCACCAGAACGGCGACGGCAACAAATGCCACGTGCCTCATGACGACTCCCTCCGAAACGCTGTCCAGAACCGGCTGGCCACCACTGCTGTCTCATCCAGTTCCGAGCCGATCCTCGCGGTAGCAACCGGCCGGAAGGCTCTTGAGACGGACCGGCCGCCGGCTCGGCACCGGCGGCCGGTCATCCGTCTGCACGGAAATCACATGTTGGCGGCGATCTGCTGATCGACCTGCTGCATCCGCTCGGCCGACGTGCCCAGTCGGACGCCGACGCCGGCCAGCGCGGCCTTGATCTCGGTGGCGCCCTGGTTCCACTTCTGCCGGGCCTCGTCGCAGGCGGTGCCGGCCGAGCCGGTCCAGTCCGCGGCGAAGAGCTGGGTGAACGCCGTGTACAGGTCGTTCAGCTGCTGGTCCATCTGGTTCTGGAAAGCGTTGATCGACGACGACGTCTCGGTGATCTGGCCGAAGTTGTAGGTGATGTTCATTGTTGATCTCCCCGGTCTCGGTCGCGTGCACTCAGCCGCGAAGGATGCTGACGACGGAACTGTCGGTGCCGGCGGCGGCCCCGCGGATTGCCTGCGCGGCCTCTTCGTCGTTCACGCCGTACGTAGTGGACGCGGCGGACATCTTGCCCGCCAGTTCGTCGAGAGCGCTCATGATCTTCGACAGTCCGTCGTTGAGCTGCACGGAGACGTCCTGGAGCGCGTTGTTCGCGGTGCCGGCGAAGGCACCGCCGCTCAGGGCCTGGATCTGACCCATCACCCTGTTCATGCCCTGCGAGATGTTCTGTCCGGTGTCACCGCACCGGTTCGCCATCGCGGTGAGCTGTTCCTGTGTGGCGTGGACCTGCCCGATACCTGCCATTGCCTTTCTCCCCAGCCTCTCGAAAGTGGGTTATGCCCTCCCGTACGCCTTCCGGACTGACTCGGTTCGAACCGGTTCCCGGAAGAGTGCGTACTCTCCAGCGTCACCCGATCACGGCAAGCGACAGTGATCATGATTAATACGGGGAGGCGTGATGGGTACCGAGAACCCCTATCCGGAGCAGACCTCGGCGAACGCAACGGCGCCGTGGCTGCGCGGCGGTCCTGCCGTGGACGTCGATCTCGACGGCCTCCGTGAGTACGCGCGGCTCCTCTCGAGTCAGCAAGCCGACATGGCAGCACGTTCCGGATATCTCACCCCGCTGACCGACATGCCGGCCACCGCCTTCAACGGCGACGTGCTGGGTGAGGCGGACGCGGTCCGTGCCGGTCTGCAGGCGAACGCCGCAGAACTCGGGTCGTACCTGAGCAAGCTCGCCGAGTCGCTGGGCAACGTGGCGAACGCCGCGCAAACGATCGCCGAAAGCTATCGATCCGGCGACGCGGTGTCCGCGGCCTCGTTGAACGACGTGCTCTTCGCCTTCGGCGACAAGAGCGTGCCCCGCCCTGCCGGCCTGCCGGAGAACCTCGGCGCCACGTATCTCGAACAGCAGATGGCGGGCACCGCCGCACCTCCGCCCGCGGACAGCGCGCTCTGGCAACAGGGCCCGATCACCCCGGTCTCGGCGTATCAGACCAACCAGACGTCGACCGGCCCGAACGGCGAACGTCGCGAGGTGTCCACAGTGACCGCTCCGGGCGGCGTCACGACGGCCACCACCACGATCGTCGACCGTAACGGCGAGACGGTCTCCGCCTCCAGCACACGCACATCGGCCCGCGTCGACGGCCCGGTCCGGACCACGACGGTGGAGACCTTCGCCGCGGACGGCAAGCTCACTGCCACCACCGAGACAAAGACACGGTACGACGGAACGAGCGTCACCGAGCAGTCCACCGAAACAGTCGACGCCGAGGGCCGAACCACAAGCCTGACCACGGAAAAGGTTGATCCGGTGACACGGGAGAGCACCACGAGCACGTACCGGCCCGATGAGAGTGGCCTGCTCGAGGAGACGAACCGGGTGTCGACCGGCACGCGTACATCCGGCCCACACGTGAACGGCTGAGTCATGGGCGAGTACTGGGGAGCCACCGCCGATCCGAATTACGGGTACAGCCCCTACAGCGGGCAGTTGCATTACGGCACGCATCCGCCGTCGCGGATCCCGTTCACGTCGCCGCCCGGAGCGGGCAACCCGCTCACCGTCGAGGCGGTCTCTGTCAAGATCCGGAACCTGCACCCGGAACAGATGGCGGCGCTGGCCGACCAGTGGCAGAACGCCTGGTCGTTCATGGCCGACGTACGGAATTTCGTGGTGCAGCAAAGCACCGTGCTCCAGGACGAGCACTGGAAGTCGCCGGCTGCCCGTGACGCATTCCTGCGTCGTGGTCCCGGCGAGGCTCTGACCTATCTGGACGTCTGGATGGACGCTGCCCAGAACAACATCACCGCCCTGCGCCACTTGGTCAACGTCTCGCTGGACGCCCGCCGCGACCTGGACCAGCTCCTCCTCCGGTATGAGCGCGAGCTGCGCGAGGCGCAGAACGTCAGCTTCGGCGAGAACCTGGGCTCTTTCCTCACCAGCGGCGTGAGCTGGAACGCAGCCCGCGCCGAGGAGATCGAAGAGGACCAGACCGAGATCCGCGAAAGGTACCGTCGCGAGGCACAGACCCTGGCCCAGCGTTATGGCAACCAGTTCTTCGATTACATCGCCGTGGTCTCCAGCGGCGTCGGACCCCCGGTCCAGCCGATGAACGCCGTACTCAGCCAACCCTCTGCCCTCCCTCCTGCCGGCACGCCGGGCGGCCTGCCCGGCATCGGCCAGAACAACCCGGGTTTCATCACCGACCCGGTCTCCAACAACCAGCCCGGCCAGAATCAACCGGGCCAGAATCAGCCGGGCCAGAATCAGCCGGGCCTGAACCCGCCCAACCTCAATCCCCCGGGCCTGAACCCGCCCGGCCTGAACCCCCCGGGAGTGACGCCCCCCGGCCTCACGCCCCCAGGCCTGGTCCCGCCAGGACTCACGCCCCCAGGGCTGACCCCGCCCGGCGTGACCCCGCCGGGTCTCAACCCCCCGGGCGTATCCCCGCCTGGCCTCACCCCGCCGGGTGTCACTCCGCCCGGCGTAGTACCGCCCGGAGTAGTGCCGCCCGGCGTAGTTCCCCCTGGCACGCTCCCTCCCGGCGGCCTGCCCGGACCTGGCAATCTCCCGCCCGGCGGCCAGTTCCCGAGTCCTGGGGGACTTCCCCCGGGAACCCCGATCCCGCCGCCCGGCGTCACACCTCCCGGGACATTTCCGCCTGGGACGCTGCCGCCCGGCGCCACACCCGGAACCGTCCCGCCGAACGTTCTCCCCCCAGGTCAAGTCGCTCCCCCGGGCGCCTTCCCGCCAGGGACGCTGCCGCCCGGGACGTTCCGCCCGCCGCTACCCGGCCAATTCGGCCGCCCCGGCCGTGCCCCTGGCGCCCTGCCGACGCCCGGCACCTTGCCTCCGCCCGGCAGCGCACCGCCGCCCGGCCGATCCCTCCGCCGCCCAACTGGAGGACCCACACCCACGCCCCTGCCTCCGACCGGCCGCGAGATCCGACGCCCCAACCAGCCGCCCTTGCCGGTCACGCCACCGACCGCCCGCCCCGGCACTCGTGCCACCACTCCAGTCCAACCCCAGCCGGCCCGCCCCGGCACCCCCGGAATCGGACGCCCCGGCACCACGCCAGGCACGCCTGGCACCGGCCGTCCCGTCGTCGTTCCAGGAGCCCCCGGCACCGGCCGTCCCGGCTCACCCAGCGGCAGCCGCCCCGGAACCCCGCCCGGCGCCGGACGCACCGGAGCTGCGGGCATTGGGCAGCCCGGCACGCCAGGCACGCCGGGCACGCCGGGCAGCGGACGCCCCGGCACTCCGGGCACGCCCGGTGCCGGTCGGCCTGGACTCCCGCCGGGCGGATCTGCCGGTCGGCCTGGACTCCCGTCAGGCGGATCTGCCGGGCGGCCTGGGCTGCCCGGCGGAGGGCTCCCGCCCGGTGGAATCGGCCAGGGTCGTAGCGGGACCGTCGGACCTGGTGGACCTGCCGAACCTGGTGGGGCCCGCGGACCTGGTGGACACGGTGCGCCGCCCGGGGGACCTGGCCGATCTGGCGGGGCGCCTGCTGGACCGGTTCCGCCCCCGGGTGGCCGGAGTGGGCAGCGCGGTGCTTCGTCCGTACCCTCGCAAGCTCCTCAAGGTGGACGGCCTGGAGTGGGCGACGCAGGTCGGCCGGCGGCCACCTCGCCCGTTCTGAGGAATCCCGCCGGGGAGCGTGAGTGGCAGCCCGGCAGTGCGGAGGAGACGCGCCCGGGCGCAGCCCGTGGCGTGGGAAACCGGCCCGGGACTGCCCCTCCGGTGCTCAACCGGCCGGTCTCGCCTGCCGCGCCGGATGCTCAAACGGCTCCTGCCTCAGGGCGGGAGCGGAACTCGGCCTGGTCGGACTGGCTCGACGAGGAGACTCGGGCTCAGGCGCGGCCCGGTGTCATCGGTGCGCCCGAGCGGGCGCGTCCGGAGGAGGGACCGCGGGGACTGCGCAGCCCGGCGGTCACGCGGCCGGACAGGGCTGTCGCTCCTGAGCTGGGCAGGCGACGATTCGGAGGGGAGCCTGTGCCGGTGCGGGAGACCGGTGATCTGGTCACGCATGAGCAAGCCTTCGGGGTGCGGACGCCGGGTGGCGGCGTGGTCGGGAATTCGTCCGCCCCAGCGTTGCCCGAGGACGATCGCGACGGCCAATAAATTTTGCTTGTGGCCGCCATCAATCATTGTCATGGCCCGCGGATTGTCAGCCCCGTGGAACTCCTGCCACGATGGAACCCGCGGCACGATCGTGCAGGCCGCGACCTTGACCATCCATGATCATCGCGGGGATGAAGAGGCCGAGCAGCACGCCGCGGATCAGCCCGCGGCGCAGGCCGATCACACCCCCATCTGGATACGACGCGCAGCGGATGCGGGCGAGCCGCATTCCCGGCGTCTGGCCGAAAAGTCCGAGGAAGAAGGTGTTCGCCACGACCAGGATCAGAACCGGCGGCCAGGCCACCTCGGCCGGGCTGGCAAAGATGCTCGCGATCAACAGGCAGAGCACCCAGTCGACGACGATCGCCGCCAGTCGCGGGCCCAGGCCGGCAGGCGCCAGGCCAGCAGGTGTCACGGGGGATTCGTTGACGGAAGCAGCCACGTCTTCCGAGCGTACGCGATAGTGTCCGGATGATCAGCGCGCGCTCTTGCCGTGCCTTGCCGACTCAGTCCGTAACACGGCAGAAACAATAGGGATACGCCGGGGCAACCGCGTACCCATAACGTCGCGACCAGCCTTGCCAGGTGGCGGCCCATGCCGCCCGGTATCGGAAAACTGTGCCAGGAGGACGTGTGTTCGCCAATCCCGAGGAACTCCTGCGATACCTCAAAGACGAGGACGTCAAGTTCGTCGACGTACGTTTCTGTGACCTGCCGGGTGTTATGCAGCACTTCAACATCCCGGTGGAGTCGTTCGACGACAGTGTTGTAACCGACGGCCTCGCCTTCGACGGATCCTCGATCCGCGGCTTCCAGGCCATCCACGAGTCCGACATGATGCTTCTGCCGGACGTCGCGACCGCGTTCATCGACCCGTTCCGCATCCAGAAGACTCTGGCGCTGAACTTCTTCATCCACGACCCGTTCACCCGCGAGGCCTACTCGCGTGACCCGCGGAACGTGGCCAAGAAGGCCGAGGCGTACCTCGCCGCCAGTGGAATCGCCGACACCGCCTTCTTCGGCGCTGAGGCCGAGTTCTACATCTTCGACTCGATCCGGCACGAGACCTCCGCGCACCAGGCGTTCTACTACATCGACTCGATCGAGGGCGCGTGGAACTCCGGCCGTGAGGAAGAGGGCGGCAACCGCGGTTACAAGACCGCGTTCAAGGGCGGCTACTTCCCGGTCTCCCCGGTCGACCACTACTCCGACCTGCGTGACGCCATGGTTCGTCGCCTGATCGACACCGGCTTCACCGTCGAGCGTTCGCACCACGAGGTCGGCACCGCGGGCCAGGCCGAGATCAACTACAAGTTCTCGACCCTGCTGCACGCCGGCGACCAGATGCAGCTCTTCAAGTACATCATCAAGAACACCGCCTGGGAGCACGGCAAGACGGCGACGTTCATGCCGAAGCCGCTCTTCGGTGACAACGGCTCCGGCATGCACACCCACCAGAGCCTCTGGCTCGGCGGCGAGCCGCTGTTCTACGACGAGACCGGTTACGCCGGCCTGTCCGACATGGCCCGCTGGTACATCGGTGGCCTGCTGCACCACGCGCCGTCGCTGCTCGCGTTCACCAACCCGACCGTCAACTCGTACCGGCGCCTCGTGCCGGGCTACGAGGCCCCGGTCAACCTGGTCTACTCGCAGCGCAACCGCTCCGCCTGCACCCGCATCCCGGTGACGGGCAGCAACCCGAAGGCGAAGCGTGTCGAGTTCCGCGTGCCGGACCCGTCGGGCAACCCGTACCTGTCCTTCTCGGCGCAGATGATGGCCGGCCTGGATGGCATCAAGAACAAGATCGAGCCGCCGGCTCCGATCGACAAGGACCTCTACGACCTCCCGCCGGAGGAGTGGGGCACCGTCAAGCAGGTGCCGGGCTCCCTCGACGGCGTGCTCACGTCGCTCGAGTCCGACCACGAGTACCTGACCGCCGGTGGCGTCTTCACCGACGACCTGATCTCGACGTGGATCGACTACAAGCGCGCCAACGAGATCGACCCGGTCCGCCTGCGCCCGACCCCGCACGAGTTCGAGATGTACTACAACGTCTGATCCGCGAATCGCGGTAAACGGCGGTCACCCCCGGCTTCGGCCGGGAGTGACCGCCGTTCGCTATTACCGAATCTCCGCGGATGCGGCAGTACCTATCCGGCATGACGAAGGCGAACCTGCTCCGCTAAGAAATGCGCATGAAGCCGGAATTCGCATGAAGCCGGAATTCGCAAGAAGCCGGAATTCGCGCGTGAGTACACCCGCGAGCAGGTTGTCGGCGCGCCGTTTCGGTACCCGATGGGCGGCCACATGTTCTCCACCGGCATCGTTGTCGGCTGGATCGATGAACCCGACGGCGCCGTCACTCTCACCGTGGAACAGGGCTGACCGGCGCGGCTCAGTAATAGTCCCGCTTACCGAGGCGTTCGGCTGTGCGCCACAGGAGCCTGGACCGGCGCTCGGCTTTGGCTATCGCGGCTGCGGGGTCTCCCGGTAAGGCCGCCCCGACCAGCCAGCTCACCGGTGCGGCCAGCGGACTTTCCCGAGGCTCACCCGGCACCACCACCCCGAGGTACGGCCGCCGCAGGACGCGCGGGGCGATCACCGACAGAATCCGGCGCAGGTGGCCGCGCTGGGCGACGATGGCAACCGGCTGGCCGTCGCCGAAGTGGCCCTCGTGCTCGGAGCGGAGCAGATTGGAGACAGTGTCGACCGAGTGGCGTTCAACGCCGATGGCCTCTGGCGGCACCCCGGCCTCCACAAGCCATGACCGCATCAGATCAGCCTCGGGGATGCCTTGGAAGACCTCGCCCTCCGGAGAAGTCCAGGCCGGGCCCTTGTGGTCGATCGGGGACTTGTATCCGGAGCAGACGATCCGGCCGGGCACGGCCAACTCTACGGCGAGGCGGCAGCGGGCCTCGCCTTCCGGGTTCAGCCCGGTGCCGTCGTAATTGCGGCCCCGTCCGGGCACCAGCACGTGCCTCACCTGGGCAAGCTCCAGCCTCGGCGTCCCCGGCAACACTTCCAACGTCACCCGTACAGCATGCGACCCGGTGCTGATCAGAAGATCAGCACCGGGTCAGAAAAGCAGCAGAACTATCGGACGGACCTCAGAGCAGGCGACCCAGGTTCAAGAGAACCGTCTCGCCCGTCGAGTCGTCGAGGCCGTCGTTGTCGGTCACGGCGTAGGTGCGACCGTCGCCGGCCACCGCCAAGCCCTCGACCTTGTCCTGAACCCAGCCGCCACCGGCCTGCAGCAGCGGCAGCAGGTCCTTGCGCAGCTTCTTGGCGACAACCGGGACATCCGTACCCGTCCACGCCGCCGGGACGTCGAACGTGTAGATCTTCTTGACCGCGGCCAGCGTGCCCCGCTGGTTGTCGCGCTCGATCACTGCGAACGTGTTCGCGTCGACAGCCACCAGCTCGGACAGGCCGACCCAACCCGTCGGGGCGGTGTCGAGCGGGTACAGCAGCCACGACCAGGTCTTGGTCACTGTGTCGTATCGGCCGATCCGGGCCGTGTTCGCCGGGTCGCCCTTGATGGCGCGCTGGACGGCCACCCAGACGTATTTGCCCACCTCGGCAACACCTTCGAGGCCGTTGCTGGTGATCGCGGCGGCCACGTCGGCGGAGAGCGGAATCTCCTCCTGCACCTGTCCGAGCTTGTTCAGCCGGACGATCAAGTTCGGCCCGGAAGACGAACCCTCGACGGAGAGCCAGTAACCGCCCTGCTTGCGAGCGACGATGCCCTCGGCGTCATATCCGACGGGCGCGCCGTCCTTGGTGACGGTGAGCTGCTTGGAGATGACGCCGTCGGTCGACAGCGTCAGGATCCGGGTCGGGGTGTAGACCGAGTCGGTCACCGACACGAGCTTGTCACGGCTGCCCGGCACCGGGGAGAGCGCGGAAAGCGCACCCCACGGAATCGGATTCCGGGAAGCACCTGAAGAAACCGACGACACCTGCGTGTCCGATCCCGGCACGCCCAGCTTGAAGATCTGGATGCCGCCGCGGATGCCGATCGACGGGTCCTCCTCCTCGCTGGAGACGACGACCAGGCCGCGGGACGGCACGGCGACGACACCCTCGGGGGCGTTCGTGGTCGGCATCAGCTGCTTGAACTTCGGGGCGGACGGCTTGGAGACGTCGTACGCCGCGGTGAAGTTGCCCCGCTCCGAGTTCACGAAGATGTACGGAACGCCGCCCATCCGGGCGAACGCCACATTCTCCACCTCGATACCCTTGGCGTCCGAGCGCTTGTCCGGGTACTGGCCGTGCTCGACGGCGATGTGCTCCAGCGTGTTGCCGGCATCCCAGACGACAGTGCCGGTCTTCTTGCTGAAGATCGTCCAGCCGCGCGAGCCGCCCTCGTAGTCGCCCTCGTTCGCGGTGGCGAAGAGGTCGTCGTTGATCCAGGCGACGCCGTCCGGCTCCCGCTTCGCGGTGATCGAGCCGTCGAGCGAGATGTTGTCGTCGTCCAGAACATCGACACCGTCAACCGTGACGGTTCCCGCGGAAAAATCAGAAACGACCTTTTTGGTACGCAGGGAGACCACCGCGAGATGGTTGTTCTCCTGCAGAGACACGACGGCCTCGTCACGCGAGTTGATGCTGACGTACTCGGGCTCCGGGTCGGTCGGCGCAACCGCCGAGAGACCTTCCAGCGAGACCTTGGTGACCTTCCAGGTCGCCACGTCGATCACGGAGAGCCAGCCGGCCGGCGCCTGCGGGATCGCGCCGTCGTTGACGTCCTCGTCGCGCTCGTTCTCGATCGCGACGGCGATGTACCGGCCGCTCGGGGCGACGGCGACCGAGTCGGGCTGTCCGCCCAGGTCGATTTCCCGGACCACGGCCCGGGACGACGAGTCGATCACCACGAGCTTGCCGGACGGGTCGGTGAAGCTGGTCCGGGTGTTGACACCGGCCAGCAGCAGACGGCCCAGGTGGGCGACCGAGGTGGGCTCGCCGCCGACGGCAAGCGTGCCCGCCGGGACCGGGCGCGACGGGTTGCTGATGTCGACGAAGCCGAGGCGCTTGCCGGGGCTGTCGGTGTAGACGACCGTGCGGCCGTCCTCGGTGACGGTCGAGATCTCGGCAGCCGCCGTGTCGTCGATCGACGAGTTCAGGTATGCGGGGAACGTGGAAAGGCGCTGGAATGTGTTGGCATAACCGTGCGCGGCCGCCGCGGTGGGCACGCTGCCGACGGCAGCCAAGGCCACGACGGAGACAACCGCCGAGGTGGTACGGCGAATGGACATGGCCTCTGACTACGCGATGATCTTGTCCGTCGCATGGACTTCAGGCGAACTGTGGGTGCGCAGGGGTGTCCAGAAGAGCAGAGCCAGGCTGAACCAGACATAAATGTTTCCGCCGAGCAGCTCCAGGGGTGGCCGGGGCCGTTTCTCCCAGAGCCAGGTCAGGTGCGAGGTCATCAGCACATACCCCGAAATACCGAGGTACGGGCGTCCCATCTCCACACATCGCACCAACGCCGGAATCAACCAGACACAGTGGTGGATCCAGGTGACCGGGCTGATCAGGCACCCCAGGACACCAGTCAGGGCGAGCCCGCCCACGACATCGTCCGGCGCGCGGAAGACCCGCCATCCCCAGGCCGCCAGCGTCGCCACGACGCAGACCAGCCAGACCCGGGACTCCACCGTCTCGATCGGCAGACGCGCGAGCAGACCCCGTTCGGACTGGTTCGACAGGTAATACAGCAGCCCGACCCGGTTGGTGTCCCAGAGCGCCGACGTCCAGAACTCCCGGGACTGATCCGGGAAGAGCGCCCCGGCCAGCAGCGTCGCTGCCGCCGCCGAGCCGATCGACGTGGCGAGAGCACGCCAGCGCCGGGTGACCAGCAGATAGAGGATGAAGACGCCGGGCGTCAGCTTGATCGCCACCGCCAGTCCGATACCGACACCGGCCCACTTCCGGCCGCGGGCCACGCCGAAGAGCATGTCCGCGGTGACGAGGGCGAGCAGCAGGGTGTTGACCTGACCGAAGGTGATCGTCTCGCGGACCGGTTCGAAGAGGAGCGCCAGCAACACGGCGACCACCAACGCGTAGCGGAACGGCCAGCGCCGACGCCGGATGTACGGGCCGGCCAGCCACCACACCAACGCCGCCGTCGTCGCCATCGTCGCCACGCTCGCGACCGCCGCCACCAGCCACAACGGCAGATATGCCATCGGCGACATCACCAGACCGGCGAACGGCGGATAGGTGAATCCGTACGGCGTACCCGGTCGCAGGAAGTCGTAGACCATCCCGCCGTCACGGAACCAGTACTGAACCGCCCCGTAATAGACCTTCGAGTCGAAGTACTCGTTACGGAGACCGGTGAGGACGATCGCCCCCATCGTGAGCAGCGCCAGGCCGACGAGTGTGCTGATTCGCTTCATGCAGGACTTTCCACGCTAGACAGCCGGCGAGCACGGTCATGCCGACGGCACCCTGCGTCTTCGTGACGAGGGCCAGGTTGTATCCGTCCGGCAGGCAGAGCGCCGCGGCCACCGCGAACGGGGCGACCAGCCACAGGGTCTCCTTACGCACGGTCGCGGCGAGCACGGCCAGGGGCCAGAGGGCGTACCACGGATGAAAAACCGGAGCGAGCAGCACGGTGGCGGCCAGGGCAAGGCCCGCATAGTGCACAGCTTGCTCGAAACGCGCAAAAGCGCGCACCCAGAGGACCACCAGCACCACGGCCAGGGTGATCATTCCCAGCACCCGGGTGACCGGCACGGCGCTCGGCACCCCGAGCACTTCCAGGGTCAGGCCCACCGCGGTCGGCAGCGCGGTCCACTGCACCGAGATGCCGCTTCCGGACAGGCCGGTCACCCAGCCGAGCCCGAGACCGGCACCGAGCGAGACAGTCGCCAGTGTGCCCAGCGCCGCGAAACCGAATAGCACAGTCGCACGCCACCAGGGCTTCGGCAGGAGCAGCAGAGCGAACGGCAGCACCACCACGGCGGTCGCCTTCACACCGACGGCCAGGCCGAGCAGCACACCTGCCGCGATCATTCGCGGCCAGGTGACGGCGGCTTGGGCCACCGCCAGACCGGCCACCAGCAGGGCGACCATGACCGCGTCATTGTGCGCGCCGGAAACCAGGTGAATGGGCACGAGCGGACATGCGAGGAACAGCCACACCGCCCGTTGCGGCGGCACACCGGCGCGCCGCGCCAGCATCGGCAGGCACCAGCCGATCACCACGACACTCAGGACCGCGATCAGCCGCAGCATCGCGACGGTCCCGCCGAGCGAGCCGCCCACCGAGGCGGCAAACGCCGCCAGCACCAGGAACACCGGACCGTAAGGCGCCGGGGCGTCACTCCAGGTAGGCGAGACGGCGTCGGCCCAGGGACACCCCAAAAGATCAACCCCGCCGGAGTACGGGTCGAGGCCCGCCGCCTGCTGCCAACCCTGACATGCGTACGAGTAGACGTCGTAACTGGCCAGCGGAAGGACCGGCAGCAGCGGCACCGCCCAGAGCGCAGCCGTCAGATAGGCCCAGCGCAACGACGGCACATCCCGCCGGCCCGACCACCACGCGCCGATCAGCAGCACGGTGCCGACCAGCCAGCTGACCGGGAGCAGCACACCGTTGTCACCGGAGAAGATCGTGCCCGGTGTCACGTTGGGTTTCCACGGGCTGGAGGCGCCGCCGAGCCAGGCGGCCACCGCCAGCAGCAGACTGCCTGCCAGCCCCGTGTATCGGACGAGGGACGGACGGGGCATGGCGACGACCCTACCGTGACAGGCTGCTACCTCCGGGAAACCGGTAGGGTCGGCGGGATGTGGGCCCGGCACCGGCTGGAATGGATCACCGCGCTGGGAGCGGCGATCCTCGGCGGCATCTACCTTCTGCTGCCCCGGATGGGCTCCGACCTCGCCGCTCAGGTGGCCCGCGCGGACTTCTTCGCCGGGCACGGCCTCACCCCGGTCGACCTGAGCTGGTACGCCGGCGTCGAACAGTTCGGCTACAGCCTCGTGTCGCAGCCCGTGATGGCGCTGCTCGGCGTACGCGTCACCGGCGTGCTTTCCCTCGTCGCCGGATCCGTGCTGCTCGCGGTGCTCTTCCGCCGGACCGCAGCAGCCGGAACCTCAGCAGCCCCGACCGCAGCAGCCCCGACCGCAGCAGCCCGGGCCGAAAAAGCCCGAACGGGAGCAGCTCGGCCCTGGCTCGGCGCGGTCTTCGGCACGGTCGCGTTCGCCGGCAACCTGATCAGCGGCCGTGTCACGTACGGTCTCGGTGTTTGTTTCGGCATCGCCGCACTGGTCCTGCTCACCGTGCCGCGGTGGCGCAACCTCGCCGCGGCCGCCGCCTTCCTCGCGTCCGCGACCAGCCCGGTCGCCGGCCTCTTCACCGGCCTCGCCGGCGCGGCCCTTCTGCTGACCGGCAACCGGCCAACGCCAGCCGAAAACTCACCGGCGCCGGTCGGAAGCTCACCGGCGCCAGCCGGAAACTCGCCGGCGCCGGCCGAAGGAGCGCCGGGCCTGCGCCGGTGGGACGGGCTTCTTCTCGCCGTCCCGGCTGCCGTGCCGCTCGCTTTGACCGCGCTGCTCTTCGGCGACGGCGGCTGGATGAACATCAGCCGGACGGACACCGTACGTGCGGTCGTGACCGGCCTGGTCGTGGCCGTTTTCGTGCCGATTCGCGCGGTGCGTGCCGGAGCGCTGATGTCATCGGCGGGGGTGCTCGCGGCCGCGTTGATCCACACTCCGGTCGGGCTCAACGCGACCAGGCTCGCCGTGATGTTCGGACTGCCGATCTTGGCGGCTTACGGTGCGTCGTTCCCGCGTACCAACAAAAAGCGGGACCGGATCGCCGGGATCGCGCTGCTCGCGGTTTTGATCTGGTGGCAGCCGCCAGTGGTGATCGACGACGTGCGCGACATCGGCAACCCAGCGTCCGATCCGGCCTATTTTCAACCGCTTCGCGACCGGCTCGCCGCCGAGAAACTGACCGGGCGCGTCGAGATCCCGCCGACCCGTGCCTACTGGGAAGCGGCCTCGATGGGCGACGTCCCGCTGGCGCGCGGCTGGCTGCGGCAGGCCGATATTGATCGGAACCCGCTCTTCTTCACGACAGTGCCCGGCGCATCCGGCACCGGCGTCGAGCTGACCGCCGACAGCTACCGCGCCTGGCTCGACGAACAGGCCGTCCAATTCGTCGCGGTGCCCGACGTCACGCTCGCCTGGCCTGGAAGATCCGAAGCCCAGCTGGTGACCAGCGGATTGCCTTACCTCACCCTGATCTGGTCGCATTCCCACTGGCATCTGTACGCCGTAACGAACCCCCGCCCGATCGCCCCCAACCTGGTCCACCAGGACGCGGCATCGGTGATCTTCGACGCCTCAAGCGCGGGCCGGGTGGACGTGCGCGTCCGTTACCACCGCTGGCTGACCGTTTCTGACGGCGCAACGGTGAGCGCCGCCGGCGACTGGACCCGGGTGAACGTCCCGGCCCCCGGCCGCTACACACTCACCAGCAGCCTGCGCTAACGAGCGGCCTTACGCCTTTCGCGCTGCTCCCTGGTGAAGCGCTTGCGGTTTTCCAGGTCGCGTTTCCACTGCTCGCGGGCATGCTCGTCGCAGCCCTGCACGGCGCCCTTGGTCTGCGCCGGGCCGATCAGGGACCGGAACACCCAGTCGTCGAACGTCTGGTGGAACCAGTTCGAGAACTTCGACATGGTGATCGCCTCCGATGCTTTGCGGGCCAATGGTTGGTACACCAACTATTGGTAGACTAACGGCTGACCTGAGGAGACACGAACTGTGAGTGATCCAGACCACTCCGAGACCGACCCGCTGGCTCTTGAGCAGCAGGTCTGTTTCGCCATGTCGGTGGCCGCCCGCAGTGTTGTGGCGATCTACCGCCCGCTCCTGGAGCCGATGGGCCTGACCCACCCTCAGTACTTGGTGATGCTCGCCCTCTGGCAGCACGCTCCGCTCTCCGTGCGCCGGCTCAGCGAGCTGCTGCAACTCGACCCGGGCACGCTGTCGCCATTGCTGAAACGGCTCGAGGCGATCGGTTATCTGCGGCGCGAGCGGGATCCCGCCGACGAGCGCAGTCTCGCGATCACGCTGACCGAGCGGGGTCGGGCGCTGCGATCCGACGCGGAGCGCATTCCGCCGGCCGTGGTGGAACGGCTCGGCATGCCACTCGAAGAATTGAGAAGTGTTCACGCCGCACTGACTCGGGTAATCGCTGCCGCCACGCACTGAGACCGTCTCGCGAATCGGCTACTAATCCGTCACCCGTATCGGTTGATCGGTGGAAACGTCACCCTTAGCGGCCTATCGCCATCCTCTGCGGCGCGATTCACTGAATTCCCGGAAAATTCCCGTTGTCCTGGGATCCGGCGAGGATGACGGGAGTCGACCAGCCGATGTGGATCTGCGGCAGCTGTGGCGAGACGAACGACGGCGATCCGAGCGCGTGCCAGGCGTGCGGCCGACCGTCCCGGAGCACCGAGCCAACCCGATGGGACGCGTTACCGCCGAGGCCGCAACGAACGGAACCCCGGCATGCGGAGCCGACCAAAAGGAACGAGCTCCCGGAGCGCTGGGAGCCGAGAAACGCCCGCAATGCGCCCCCTTCGGTAGCCGGCCGGACCTGGCCGCCGCCACCCGAAACGCTGCCGCCTGAAGCCCGCGAAGGCCGAGAGGCCCCAGAAAACCGCGAAGCCCGCGAAACCCATGAAACCCATGAAAAGCAGGCACCCGGAACACCGAGGACCACGTGGATCCCGGAACCCGCCGACCCCGCCGACGACGACGAGCCGTCGAGCCGCCGGCTGGTCCCCGCCGTACCGATCGTCGTCCTCGTCGCGGCCCTCGCGGCCGCCGCGATCCTCGGTGGACCTCGCCTGATGGATTCCACCGACAAGCAGGACAAGAGAACGAGCAGCAACGCACCGCCGCAGACCGCACCGCCGCCGCCGGCCCGCGAAGAAAAGGTCATCGAGCCGAAAAGGCTGGTCACGGTAGCCGACGACGTGGCACACGAACGCGCCCCCGAGGTCGCCGCGATGCTGGAAACCTATTTCACCGGCATCAACGCGAAGGATTACGCCAAGGTGGCCGAAGTCCTGGACCCGGCCGGCGAACTCGACCCGGACGACCCCGAACAGATGGCCCGGTTCACCGACGGCACGGCCACCGCGAAGGACTCGGACGTGGTGCTGCGCGAACTGACCGACCTGGGTCCCGGGCGGCTGGGCGCGGACGTGACCTTCACCAGCGAGCAGGACCCCGGCGACGGCCCGGACGACCGCCTGGACGAGACATGCACCGACTGGCGAGTGAGCTACACGATCACCAAGAAGGATGCTTACCGGATCTTCAACGGCGAGGGCACGTCGAGCCCTTGTTGACGAGGCTCAGGACTCCAGCACCCGCTCCATCGCCGCCCGGGACCGCCTGGTCAGCCGCAGATATCTGTCGACGAACTCACCCGGATCGCCGCCGCCCAGAAGGAGCACCGCGCCCGCCAGCTCGACCCCGTGCCGGGGCAACTGGTCGGTGGGCCGGCCGCGGACCAGCGTGAGCGCGTTACGCACCTGGGCCGCGAGGGTCCACCCGGCCGTCATCGCGGACGCGTCCGACGAGTCGACCAGACCGGCCCGGCACTCCGCGTCCAGCGCCTCCATGGTCCGGGTCTTGCGCAGTTCCGGTTCGGCGTGCGCGTGCCGCAGCTGGAGCAGCTGGACGGCCCATTCGACGTCGGCGAGGCCGCCCCGGCCCAGTTTCGTGTGCGTGTTCGGGTCGGCGCCGCGCGGCATCCGCTCGGTCTCGACCCGCGCCTTGATCCGGCGGATCTCGATGACCTGCTCACGGCTGAGGCCGCCGGACGGGTAGCGAACCCCGTCGGCGAGCTGCTCGAACTCAGCGCCGAGCGACGTGTCGCCGCAGACGAAGCGGGCCCGCAGCAGCGCCTGGGCCTCCCAGACCTTCGACCAGCGGGCGTAGTACTGCTCGTACGCCTGAAGGCTGCGAACCAGTGGACCCTGACGGCCTTCGGGGCGCAGGTCCGCGTCGACGCCGAGGGCCGGGTCGGGCGCCGGCGTCTGCAGCAACCGGCGCAGCTCCTCGGCGATGCCCCGGGCCGCCGTGCTGGACTCGCCCTCCGGGGTGCCGGGCGGCGCGGTGTGCACGAAGAGCACGTCGGCGTCGGAGGGGTAGCTCATCTCGTACCCGCCGAGCCGGCCCATCCCGATGATCGCGAAACGGAAGCCGGCCGGGCCCGGTTTGGTACGCCGGACGATCCGCAACGCGGCGCCGAGCGTGGCATCGGTGACGTCGGAGAGGGCCATCCCGATGGTGTCGACGTCGAGCGGGCGTTCCGGGGCGAGCTCCTCGTCCTGGCTGAGGATGTCGGCGCAGGCGATCCGGAACAGTTCCCGGCGGCGCAGGGCGCGGACCGCGCTGATCGCCTGGACCGGGTCGGTGGCGTGCCGATCGCCGGCCGCGGCGAACCCGTCGAGCAGCGCCTGCCGTGGCCGGGGCAGCAGCTCGTCGTCGTCGGCGAGCAGCCGGAGCGCTTCCGGATCACGGGTGAGCAGGTCGGAGGCGTACCGGGAGAGGCTGAGCACCCGGGCCAGGCGCCGGGCAACCGGGCCGCCGTCGCGCAGCAGGCGCAAATACCAGGGTGTGCTGCCCAGCTTGTCGGAGACCTGGCGGTAACTGAGCAGGCCACGGTCGGGTTCCGGGGCGTCGGCGAAGTCCTGGAGCAGCATCGGCAGCAGGGTCCGCTGGATCGCTGCGGTCCTGGTCACGCCGCCGGTGAGCGCCTCCAGGTGCCGCACGGCGCCGGCCGGGTCGGCGAAACCGAGGATCTCCAGGCGTTTGCGGGCCGATTCCGGGGTCATCCGCAGCTCTTCGGTGGGCACCCGGGCGACGGCTTCGAGCAGCGGCTGGTAGAGCAGTTTCACGTGCAGGCGGCGGACGTTGGCGGCGTGGCCGACCCAGTCGGACCGGAACGCCTGGACCGCGTCGCGCCCGGGCAGTGCGGTGTATCCCAGAGCTGCCGCCAGCCAGCGCAGACCGGCCGGATCGTCGGGCACGGTGTGCGTACGCTTGAGGTTTTGAAGTTGCAGCCGGTGTTCGACACCGCGCAGGAACCGGTACCCGCGGAGCAACGTCTCGCCGTCCTGCCGGCCGACGTAACCGCCGGTCACCAGGGCGCGCAGCGCCGGGAGCGTGCCGGGAGCGCGCAGCGTCTCGTCGATGCGCCCGTGCACCAGCTGGAGCAGCTGCACCGCGAACTCGATGTCGCGCAGCCCGCCCGGACCACGCTTGATCTCGCGTTCGAGTTCTTTCGGCGGCACGTTGTCGATGATCTTGCGACGCATGTCGCGGACGTCGGCGACCGCTTCCGGACGCTCGGCCGCGTGCCACACCAGCGGTGCAAGATCGGCCAGCCAGTCCTGCGCGAGAGCCAGATCGCCGGCGGCCGGCCGCGCCTTGAGCAGCGCCTGGAACTCCCAGGTCCGCGCCCACCTGCGGTAATAGGCCTGGTGGCTGGCGAGGGTGCGTACCAGCGGGCCACGACTGCCCTCCGGGCGCAACGCGGCGTCCACCGGCCAGGCGACCAGGCCGCCGATCTCGATGAGCCGGGCCGCGACGGTGGTGCCGGCCGCCAGGTCCTCGTCACCGGCGGCCACGAAGATCACGTCGACGTCCGAGACGTAATTCAGCTCGTTGCCACCGCATTTGCCCATCGCGATCACCGCAAGCCGCGGCTCCGGCGTCCCGGCCGGCAAGCCGGCCACCGCTATCGCATAGGCCGCGGCCAGCGTCTCATCAGCCAGGCGGGACAGCGCGGCCATCGTCGGTTCAAGACCGCGACCCCCGGTCAGGTCCGCGGCCGCGATGCGCAAGAGCGAGATTCGGTACGCGGTCCGAAGCGCCGGAACAGTGGGAGGTCGATCGCCCATCGAGTCCTCAAGGGCAAGGCGTCCCTCCGCGTCCGGGGGAAGCCCGCTCTTGCCGGTCGCGAGGGTGCGCCACTCGTCGGGGTTGGCCACCAGGTGGTCGCCGAGCGCCGACGAGGCGCCGAGCACGGCCAGCAGCCGGCGTTTCAGGCCCTGGTCGCCGGATAGCTCGCCGAGCAGCTCCGCGGTGGCCGCGTTGTGCACGAAAACGCTGCCCGGACCGGTTGCCCGGGCGCCGTTGCTGCGCTCGGCGGCCCGGCTCACCGACTCGGCGAGGCGGTGCAGCTGGCGCAGAGCGAGGTTCGGGTCGGCGGTCTTGGAGAGCGCGTCGAGCAGGTCGGCGGCGGCCGCGTCGACCGGGCCCTGGGTCGTGGTGTCCCACAGCCGGAGCCCGTCCGCACCGAGCAGGTCGGTGGCACGGGCGCCGTTGTCGGCGAAGCCGTACCGGGCGAGCCGGCTGGGCCTGGTCATCACTGACCCAGAAGTGGCAGGGTCCGGCCGGTTCCGAGGTTCGGTATGTCGGCGTCCGGCAGGGTGCCCAGCGCCAGCGAGGCGAACCGCTGGGCGAACGGCTGCCAGACCTCCTCGACATCGGGCAGCGACTCGGCCGTGGCCAGCACCACCGACTCCGGGTCGTAACCCAGCTCGTCCAGGGTGGCAGCGTCGTCGCGGGCCCAGTTTTCGATCATCGGCACGTCACACTCGATGTGGAACTGGGTGCCCCAGGCCCGGTCGCCGATCCGGAACGCCTGGATCGGGAACCGGCTGGAGGCGGCGAGCAGCACCGCTGTCAGCGGCAGCTCGGTGATCTCGTCCCGGTGCCACTGGGTCACGTCGGGCAGCAGCGGCACCCACTTGAACAGCGGATCGGTGTCGGCCGCATCGCGTTTGCCGATCAGGCCGGGACCGATCTCGGGGCCGGAGGTGCTGCGTTCCACCCGGCCGCCGTGCGCGGCAGCAAGCAACTGGCCGCCGAGGCAGATCGCGAGGGTGGGCACCCGATAGCGCACCGCTTTGCGCAACAGCCCTTCCAGCGCCGGGAACCAGGGCGCGCCGGGCACGCCCGCCTCATCCGGGTACGCGTTCTGGTCGCCACCCAGCACGACCAGCGCCGCGAATCCGTCGAGTGTCCCGGGCAGCTCGTCGCCGGCGTGCGGGCGCAGCACGGTGAGCGGCAGACCGGCCTCGGTCAGCCAGTCACCCAGCCGGCCGAGGCCGTCGGACGGATCGTTTTCGATGACGAGCGCAGCAGTCCCCACGCCGTCGAGGCTAGTCGCTCCGGCGGGCCAGGACCGCATCAGCGGCAGGTGCGGTGTCCGGTGCGATTTCGACAGCCGGCCTTGTCCGGGCGGCAGGCACGGTCGTGGTGGTGCCACCACGCGGGCGGTCCACCCCGACGAGCCAGCCGGACAGGCCCGGAACGCGGCTCAGCGTGTACGCGATCGACCAGGACAGGACCACAAGTGCGGTGTAGAAGAACGGCATCCGCAGGTCGGTCCAGGTGGACAGTCCCCAGATGATCGCCGGGTGAATCAGCACAACGACCAGGCCGCTCTGCGCCACCGCGATCACGACCCGCTGGATCGCGGCCGGCACGGCCGGCGTCAGCACCTCGGCGACCAGCACCAGGCCGGCGCCGATCAGCACCGCCACCAGCACGCCGAGCACCGGTGTGCCGAGCCGGGCGTACTTCATGTCGACGGTCTCGGCGAGCCCGGTGGCCACCAGGGCGGCGCCGGCCGCGATCGCGAGCAGGCCGGTCACCAGCGGCATCGGGATGCGCTCGCGGAAACGCTTGAGCTCCTGGCCGACCAGGATGAAGAACAGCGACGGCAGGGCCAGGCCGATCCAGAGCGGCAGCGAGGACAGCGACTTGCCGTTCAGATAGCCGGCGACCAGGCCGAGCAGGGCGAGCGCCCAGGCGGCGGCGCGCGGCGCGGGTTCCAGCAGCCGGGCCAGAATCGCGGCGAAGAAGAGCGCGGCCAGGAACCAGAACGTGGTGAAGAGACGGTTCGCGCCGACCAGGGTCAGTGTGCGGCGTACCTGGTCGACGAGTTCGTACTCGTTCAGGATCAGGCAGCCGATCACCAGGAACGGCACGCCGAGCAGCGCCAGCCAGGTGACGTACGGCCGGCCGATGCTGAGCCAGCGCCGGTTGATCTCGTCGCCGGCCGGACGCCCGTAACGCCACAGGTACCCGGTCAGCAGGAAGAAGACCGGGACGTGCCAGGCGTACACGGTGGGCGGGAGCCACGGCGGACGGTACGGCAGATGTCCTGCCAGGACAGCGAGGATGGCGAGCACCCGGATCGCATCGAGGGCAGCGGATCGGGGCGGCCGGGGGGAGCCAATCACCGGCGCCACTATAGCCGCAACCTGTGGTTGTCCTGTACACAACCTTTCGGTCGACCTTGATTCAATGGGGCATGCTCGCCGCGACGATCACCTCATTCGGCGGCCCGCATGTGTTCGCCCTGGACGAGGTGCACGAGCCGGTGCCCGGCCCGGACGCGGCGATCGTCGACGTGACGCTGGCCGGGGTGAACTACGCCGACGTCGCCCGCCGACGAGGCCTTTACGAGAAACCACAGCTCCCGGCGATCCTCGGCGCCGACGTCGTGGGCCACCTCCGCTCCGACGGCCGCCGCGTCGCCGCCCTGCTGCGCTCCGGCGGCGGGTACGCGCAGGTCGCGGCCCCCCTGAGGCGGTACGCCGTGGACGTCCCGCCCGGTGTCACCGACGAGCAGGCCTTGGCCGTGCTGGAGCAGGGGCTGACCGCCTGGCACAGCCTGCAGACCCTGGGACGGGTCAGCGGGGACGACCTGGTCGTGGTGACCGCCGGTGCCGGCGGGGTGGGCCACCTCGCGGTACAGCTGGCACGCTGGGCCGGCGCCCGGGTGGTCGCCCTCGCCTCGTCACCGGCGAAACGGGCGTACGCCGTCGAGCTGGGCGCGCACGCCGCCGTCGACTCCAATCACCCGGACCTGGGTACGGCCGTACGGCAGGCGCTGGGCGAGGCGCCGACACTGGTGCTGGACGGTGTGGGCGGCCGGACCTTCGAGCAGCTGCGGACGGCCCTCGCGCCGTTCGGCCGGGTGGTGACCTACGGCGAGGGCGGCAGCGGCGCCGTGGTCGCGGTGGACGACCTGATGACCGCGTCGACCGGGGTCCTCGGGTTCCGGCTGCAGCGGGTGCTCGACGACGAGGAGCTCTACCGTTCCGGCGCGGCCCGGCTGTTCCACCTGGCCGGGCGGGGCCTGCTGCGGGCCCGGATCGGCGGCCGGTACCCGCTCACCGCGGTGTCCCGCGCCCACGCCGACCTGGAGAGCCGCACCACCACCGGCAAGCTGGTCATCGACGTACGCAAACTGCACTGAGAGACGCGCTCAGGCGGGGGCACGTGATCGCCAGCCGGCCGCCCAAGCCGCCAGCCCGCGTGCCCGCCAGCACGAGCCGCCAGCCCGAGCCGCCAGCCCGCCCAAGCCGCCAGCCCGCGTGCCCGCCAGCACGAGCCGCCAGCCCGAGCCGCCAGCCCGAGCCGACTTGCGCTCGATCTTGTGGAATTCGCCGTCGCCGGGGCCACCCAAGTCAACAAGATCGACAACCGCGCGACAGGACGACAGGACGAGCCGCCAATCACCAGATCTCGAGCGATCCTGCACGGGGGTGGATCAGGTCGCACCTAACGCCACCGTGTGCCCGAGTCCACGCCCTGGCCGTGATGAAGTCACACCGACTGCAACCGTGCGACCCCATCTACGCCCCACCGAACATCCGTGCGCCCCCGTCCCCGTCGCGTCCCCGTCCCGTCGCGTCCCCGCGCCACGCCCACGCCCCACGCGCCACGCGCCACGCCCCACGCGCCACGCCCCACGTAGCTCCGAGCACACGGTGGGCCTTCATCTCGCTTCTCCGCGCCACCAGGTGATCAGGCGGCTCAGCGCGCCGCATCGGCATGCTGACATGGCGAACTTGAGGGCGCCGTGGCCACAAACCCCGTGGTCACGGCCGTGGTTCGGCGAGAGGGTGCGCGCTGGGCGCCAGCCGGCCCGGCCGGTCCTCAGCGCTGTGAAGTCGGCTGCGGGACAGCGCTGCGAGCCAGTTCGCGTCATCCGGCTGGCTCCCAGTGCTGTCACACTGTCCGCGTCGACTGTCCGCGTCGACTGTGCGCATCGACTGTGCGCGTCACACGGCCCCCGAGACAGCACACAACCAGCGGACGTGCTGAAAACTGGCTGAAAAACTGCTGTTTTAAGCTCCCCGCCATGACAGTGCAGCAGGAGACGCCCGGTATTCGGGTGTCCACGCTCGAACTCTTCTTCGACCTGGTGTTCGTCTTCACCGTCATGCAGCTGAGCGAGACTCTTGCCGACGATTTGACACCGCACGGGCTGCTCCGCGTCCTGTTGATTTTGGCCGTGCTCTGGTGGATGTACTCCGGGTACGCGTGGCTCACCAACGCGGTCGGCCCGATCACCACGACCCGGCGGACGCTGCTGCTCGCCGGGATGTCCGGCTTCCTGGTGATGGCGATCGCCATCCCGGAGACGTTCGGCGAGTACGGCTGGATCTTCGGGATCGCCTACGTCGTGGTGACCGGCGTGCACTCGGTCCTGTTCCTGCGGGCCGGCCCGAACGCCGTACGCATGCTGCGGCTCCTCGCCCCGATGAACCTGCTCGCCGCCCTGCTGGTGCTGGTCGGCGGTCTGCTGCCGGAGCCGTACCGGCTGGCCTGCTGGATCGCGGCGCCGCTCGTGCAGATCGCCACCGGGTACGCGCACCGGCTGGAGATGCACTCGCTCGCGGGCGGGCACTTCGTCGAGCGGCACAGCCTCGTCATGATCATCGCGATCGGCGAGTCGATCATCGCGATCGGGCTGGGGTTCCGTGAGGTGCCGCTGGACGGCGGGGCGATCCTGGTCGCGGTGCTCGGGCTCTGCATCGCGTACTACCTGTGGTGGTGTTACTTCGCCGGTGACGATCGGCGCTCCGAGCGGGTGCTCGCCGGGTGCGTCGACCCGCGCCGCCGGGGCCGGCTCGCGCTGAACGCATGGGGCTGGGGACACGTGCCGATGCTGCTCGGCATCGTGGTGACCGCGGTCGGGATCAAGAAGACCGTCGGGTACGCGTTCGAGCCGATGCACTGGGGAACGGCGCTGGCGCTCAGTGGTGGCGTGGCGCTCTATCTCGTCGGGCACGCCGGTTACCTGCGGATGCTCGGGCTGCCGGGCATCGGTTACCGGCTCGTGGTCGCTGCCTCGGTGCTCGCCGTGATCCCGCTCGGGCACTGGGTGGCGGTGGCGCAGCTGGCGGCGATTCCGATCATCATGTCGGCCGGCGCGATCGCCGAGGACCTGCCTCGGGTGCGGCGGCTCGGGATGGTGGCCGCTATCGGGGATTTCGGGCGGACCGAAAGTGTCCCGGAGTGAAGCCACCGGCCAGGGTCCCGCAATGCCTTTGCATGCGGGGCCCCGGCCGTTGTTGCTCTTGTGCGTGAGGCTTAGGGCGTACTGAAAAAGATTTCAGGAGATGCAGGCGCAGACGATCAAGGCGGCGCCGAAGTGCGAGGCCGCGCTGACGAGTGCGCCGCCGTGGCGATCCGGGGTGCAGATGACCTCGCCGAGCTTGCCGGGAGTCATCCAGTCGAGGACCAGGAATGCCAGGCCCATGATGCCGATCCCCAGCAGACCGAAAATGACCGTCGAGGCCAGGCCCTGCCCGAATGAGTCGTAACTGGTGAAGATGGCGGTGAAAACGATCGCCGCGATGCCGAGCTGGTTCGCCGCCAGCAGCAACGATGCGTTCGGGTTGCGTTCCACCCAGATCAGGTCCCGCAGCTTGCCGGGGGTCAGCAGATCGATCAACAGATAGCCGACGGCCATGAGGCCGATCCCGACCAGCCCGAAAACGATGCTGCGCCCGGCGCCCTCAAGCAGGTCTTCCAGCACGGCCTCTCCCTTGTCGCACGATGTCAGCACCCGACCGTATCGGAGACGATCTACCGCGTCCTCAAGCGCGTCCGAATTGTTGTCGCCCCAGTTCTGTGACAGATTCTCGCGTCGCGGCGCTGTAACTACGGGAGGTCGCCTGTTTGGCGTCGCCCGCAGTGCTGTAACGGGGAGAGGCGCGGAGGTCGCATGCTGGCACCGGAGGAGCTCGACGCGGTCGTGCGCGCTGCGCAGACCGGCGACGAGAACGCGTTCCGGCAGCTCTACCGCCTGCAGCAACCGGCTCTGCTCCGCTATCTGCGCGTGCTGGTCGGTGAGGACGCCGAGGATGTGGCGTCGGAGGCCTGGCTGCAGATCGCCCGCGACCTGCACTCGTTTCGCGGTGACGGCGACGGGTTTCGCGGCTGGACCGCCACGATCGCCCGGCATCGGGCCATGGATCTGCTGCGTGCCCAGCGCCGCCGTCCGCAGTCAGCCGGTCCCGCCGACGAGTACCTGAAAGAGATACGCGCGGACGACGACACCGCCGACCGCGCGCTGGAACTCGTCACCACCGATGCCGCGCTGGCGCTCATCGCGACGCTGCCGCAGGAGATGGCCGAGGCCGTGATGCTGCGAGTGGTGGTCGGCCTGGACGCCAAGAGCACCGGAAAGATCCTCGGCCGCCGTCCCGGAGCGGTACGGACCGCCGCCTATCGAGGCCTGCGTCTGCTCGCCCAGCGCGCCGCGGTGACACATTTTCCGGTACCGGCGCTGAAGGAGATGAGATGAGCAGCCCTGAGAGAGGAGGCCCGATGGACCGGAAGACAGCGGAGAATTTGCTGCGCGGCAGCGTCCCCGGGCACCCACTGGCTGACGTCCTGTCCGCGGCGAAGGCGCCCGCCACGGACCGGGAACTGGCCGGGGAAGCAGCCGCCATGGCCGCGTTCCGGGTTGCCGCTCACTCCCCCGACACGGTTATCACCCGGAGAAATCCCATGCTCAAACTTTTGAGCCTCAAGGTCGCGGCGGCCGCCTTCGCCACCACCGCGACCGTCGGCGGCGTGGCCCTCGCCGCATCCACCGGAACGATCCCGAACCCGATCTTCGCGTCGTCCTCGGCCAAGCCGTCGCACTCGAAAGCGTCGCCGAGCGTGTCGCCTCACCCGAAGCCGTCGTCCGCGTACCCGCGGCCGTCCGGATCGGCGTCGGGGCCGGCATCGGGTTCTCCGTCGCCGAAGCGCCTCGCTGATCTCTGCAAGGAGTTCGACGGGCGGGACTCCGACGGCCGGCGGGAGGCTCTCGACGACGATCACTTCGGTGATCTGGTGAAGAAGGCCGGCAGGAAGGACCGGGTCGAGCGCTTCTGCTTCGACTTCGGCAAGCCGCGGCCCAGCGGCAGCTTTTCTGGGAAGCCTCAGGTCAGCGTCAGCGCGCGGCCGGGTGGCAACCCGGGCGGTTATCCCGGCGGCGACTGGGACAACGAGGGCAGATAAAAGCTGGCACCCGGTGGATCGGATCAGGGGAACGGGCGGTCCATCGGGTGTCTTTTAAGGTCGGCTGACAACGGGGTCGCCCCCACCCCAGCGTAGGCAGCCGAACCAGTCAGGCGGCGGTGGTCCTCACTCTCCACGGGGAGGATCACCGCCGCCTGGCGTCGTTCTAGAGGGCGCCCAGGTAACGCTGACGCTCGTACGGCGTGACCTCGCGGCGGAACTGCTCCCACTCGGCCCGCTTGTTGCGGAGGAAGAAGTCGAAGACGTGCTCGCCGAGCACCTCGGCGATCAGCTCCGAGCCGGCCATCACGTCGATCGCCTCGGCCAGGTTTTCCGGCAGCGCCTCGTAACCGGCGGCCTTGCGCTCGGCCGGGGAGAGCGACCACACGTCGTCCTCGGCGCCCGGAGGAAGCTCGTAACCTTCCTCGATGCCCTTCAGACCGGCACCCAGCATGACGGCGAACGCCAGGTACGGGTTCGCGGCCGAGTCGATCGAGCGGACCTCGACGCGTGCCGAGTTCGGCTTGCCGAACGCGGGAACGCGGACCAGCGCCGACCGGTTCAGGTGGCCCCAGCTCACGAACGCCGGCGACTCGGTGATCCGGTCCGGCAGCTGCAGCGGGAAGAGCCGCTTGTACGAGTTGACCCACTGGTTCGTGACGGCTGTGTACTCCCGGGCGTGCACCAGCAGACCGGCGATGAACGACCGGGCCGTCTTGGACAGCTTCTGCGGGTCCTCGCTGTCGTAGAAGACGTTGCGCTCGCCCTCGAACAGCGACAGGTGGGTGTGCATGCCGGAGCCGGGCTGGTCGGTGTACGGCTTCGGCATGAAGGTCGCCTTCACCCCCTGGGAGAGCGCCACCTCCTTGACCACGTGCCGGAACGTCATGATGTTGTCGGCGGTGGTGAGTGCGTCCGCGTACCGCAGGTCGATCTCCTGCTGGCCGGGCGCGACCTCGTGGTGGCTGAACTCCACCGAGATGCCGATCCGCTCCAGGGCCAGCACGGCCTGGCGGCGGAAGTCGCGCGCCACGGCGTGGGTGGTGTGATCGAAGTAACCGCCGGTGTCCACCGGGATCGGCACCGAGCCGTCGTTCACCCCGTCCTGGATCAGGAAGAACTCGACCTCGGGGTGCGTGTAGAAGGTGAAGCCCTTCTCCGCGGCCTTGGCGAGGGACCGGCGCAGCACGTGGCGCGGGTCGGCCCAGGCGGCGCTGCCGTCGGGCAGCAGGATGTCGCAGAACATCCGGGCGCTCTCGCCGCTGACGCCGCCCTCGAACGGGAAGACCTGGAAGGTGGTCGGGTCGGGCATGGCGACCATGTCCGACTCGTAGACCCGGGCGAAGCCCTCGATCGCCGAGCCGTCGATGCCGATGCCCTCTTCGAAAGCCGACTCCAGCTCCGCCGGGGCGACCGAGACGCTCTTGAGCGTGCCCAGCACATCGGTGAACCAGAGACGGACAAAACGGATGTCGCGCTCCTCGAGTGTGCGAAGCACGAACTCCTGCTGTCGGTCCACTTCCACCCCTAGTGCCGTTATCGATTCTCATGCCGAGACTACGCTGACCACCGCCTGTGACGTGCTCCTGGGTCGGGAACGAAAGGCCCGGTCTGGGGGAACAATAAGGGCCATGCCCACGCTGCGCATCGCCCTTGCCCAAGTGAACTCGACAGTCGGTGACATTCACGGCAACACCGAGGCGGTGCGCCGCTGGTCCCGCGAAGCGGCCGGCGCCGGAGCGCACCTGGTGGCCTTCCCCGAGATGATGCTGACCGGGTACCCCATCGAGGACCTCGTCTTCCGCAACTCGTTCGTCGCGGCATCCCGGCAGGCCCTCGACGACCTGGCGGTCTCCCTGGTCGGTGACGGACTCGGCGAACTGGCCGTGGTGGTGGGATACGTCGACGCCGACGGCCCGGCACACACCAGCTCCGACGCGGTTTCCGGCAGGGGCCGGCGTGACGCGTCCGCGCTGCTCTACGGCGGCCAGGTCGTCGCCACGTACTTCAAGCACCACCTGCCGAACTACGGCGTGTTCGACGAGGACCGGTACTTCGAGCCGGGCTCTGAGCTGACCGTCGTGCGCCTCGGCGGCGTGGACGTCGCGCTGACCGTCTGCGAGGACATCTGGCAGGCCGGAGGCCCGTTCACCGCGGCCCGGCGAGCCGGCGCCGGCTTGGTCGTCAACATCAACGCCTCACCGTACGAGTTGAACAAGGACGACGTACGCCTTCCCCTGGTGCAGCGGCGAGCCGCCGAGGCCGGTGCGACTGTCGCCTACGTGAACGCGGTCGGCGGGCAGGACGAGCTGGTCTTCGACGGCGACTCGATGATCGTCTCGCGGGACGGGGAGTTGCTCGCCCGGGCCGGACAGTTCAGCGAAGGGCTGCTCGTCCACGACCTGGAGCTGCCGGCTGCGGACGCGGCGCCGAACGCGGAGGGCTCGACCGATGCGGCGAAGCCACTGGTCGAGCAGTCGATCCCGGACGAGATGGCGATCAAGCGGGTTTCGGTCCTTTCCGACTTCGCGGTTTCCGGCGCCTCCAAGGACGGCGGCATCGCCGAGCGGATCTCCGACGAGGCCGAGATCTGGGCGGCGCTCACCCTCGGGCTGCGTGACTACGTCGACAAGAACCGCTTCCGCTCGGTGATCCTCGGGCTCTCCGGCGGCATCGACTCGGCGGTCGTAGCCGCCATCGCGGTGGACGCCCTCGGCCCTTCACGCGTCTTCGCTGTGTCGATGCCGAGCGGGTACTCGTCCGAGCACTCGAAGGACGACGCCGCCGAGATGGCCAAGCGCACCGGCATCGACTACCGGACCGAGCCGATCCAGCCGATGGTCGACGGGTTCCTGGCGAACATGTCGCTCTCCGGCCTCGCCGTGGAGAACCTGCAGGCGCGGGTCCGCGGCGTGATCCTGATGGCGCTGTCGAACCAGGAGGGCCACCTGGTGCTGACCACCGGCAACAAGAGCGAGCTGGCCGTCGGTTACTCCACGCTCTACGGCGACTCGGTCGGCGGATTCAATCCGCTCAAGGACGTGCCGAAGACCATGGTGTGGAAGCTGGCCCGCTGGCGGAACACCCAGGCGAACGCCCCGATCCCGGAGAACTCGATCACGAAGGCCCCGAGTGCCGAGCTGCGCCCGGACCAGAAGGATTCGGATTCGCTGCCGGATTACGAGGTCCTCGACCCGATCATCAAGGGCTATGTCGATCACGACATGGGCCGGGCTTCGCTCGTCGAGGCCGGCAACGACCCGGCCCTGGTCGACCGGGTGCTTCGCATGATCGACCTCGCTGAGTACAAGCGGCGGCAGTCCGCGCCGGGTACCAAGATCTCCGGCAAGGCTTTCGGTCGTGATCGTCGCCTCCCGATTACCAACCTGTTTCGAGAAGGTGTGAAAACCTCCACTGACCTCTGACCGGCGGGCGGTCTCCGGTGCGACTATTTGCGCACCCGGGGACCGCATCCGCGCGGCCTCGAGGGAAGGAGATTTACGAAATGTCGGAAATTGCCACGCTGTACGGCGGCCCGCCCACCCGACGCGTCCGCACCCGTGACCTGATCAACGCGAAGGTCCGCGGCGACCGCTGGCCGATGCTCACGTCGTACGACATGTACACCGCGTCGATCTTCGACGAGTCCGGTGTGCCGGTCCTGCTCGTGGGCGACTCGGCCGCGAACAACGTCTACGGCCACGAAACCACTTTGCCGGTCACCGTCGACGAGATGTTGCCGCTGGTCAAGGCCGTCGTCCGGGCCACCAAGACCGCGCTCATCGTCGGCGACCTGCCGTTCGGCAGCTACGAGGAGGGCCCCACCCAGGCCCTGCGCACCGCCGTACGGTTCATGAAGGAGGGCGGCTGCCACGCGGTCAAACTCGAGGGCGGCCGGCGCGTGGCCCCGCAGATCGAGGCGATCACCGGCGCCGGCATCCCGGTGATGGCGCACATCGGCTTCACGCCGCAGCGTGAGCACACCATCGGTGGATATCGCGTACAGGGCCGGGAGAACGAGGGCGCCGAGGTCATCTCGGACGCCCGCGCGGTGGCCGACGCCGGCGCTTTCGCGGTGGTCCTGGAGATGGTCCCCGGTGACGTCTCCAAGCAGATCACCAAGGAGCTGCAGATCCCGACCGTTGGCATCGGCGCCGGTCCGGACACCGACGCCCAGGTGCTGGTCTGGCAGGACATGGCGGGGCTGCGTACCGGCAAGGCGCCGCGCTTCGTGAAGCGTTACGCCGACCTGTCGGGCGCGCTCACCGAGGCGACCCGGCAGTTCGCCGCCGAGGTCAGGAACGGCGAGTTCCCGGCCGCGGAGCACACCTTCTAGATCAGGCTTGGCTGGTCAGGCTTGTTCGAATCGCACCGTTCGGGTCGCCCGGTCCGCCGTCACCAGGCGGACCGGCACCCGGCGACCCAGCGGCAGGTCACCCGTGCACCGCGCCCGAACGGCCGGCTCGTCGATCGCGATCATCGCGGACGCCGGCCGTTTCGCACCGGCCTCGTCCCGGTCCAGCACCGCCGCCTCGAACGTCTCACCCACCCGATGCTCCAGCAGCACCGCCTCGGCGAGATCGATCGCGCCCCGATCCGCGGCCGAGGCGATCCGGTCGGTGCTCGACATGGCCTTCGGCAGTTGGGGCAGTGCTTCGCGGGCCCAGTCCGGAACGTCGCGCCCCTCGTGCAGCGCCAGGCAGACCTCGGTGGCGTAACGATCAGCGAGCCGCCGCAGCGGAGCCGTGACGTGCGCATAGGGCGCGCCGACGCCACCGTGGCCGGCCTCAGCCGGACGCTCCTGCTGGTCCGGCACCCCGAACGCGGTGTAACCCGCGCCGCGCAGCAGATCAGCGGCCTGGTTCAGGGACGCCGCGCCTCGCGGTGTGCCCGGGTCGACCGCCGCGATCACCCCGCCGACCGAGGTGCCGTCCGGCCACGGGATCCCCAGCGGGGCCGCCGCGGCGCGCAGTTTGGCGACCGCCTCCGGTTTCGGTGCCGGCATCGTGCGTAACAGCCCGATCCCGCCGTCCAGCATGATCGACGCCCCGGCCATGCCGGTGAGGAGTGAGATCTGCGCGTTGTGCTCCTCGGCCGCCAGCGGCGCGCGCAGCACCAGCGTCCAGCCGTCGCCGTCACGTTCGAGTTCCTGGGACGGCAGCGGAAGGTTCACCGCGCCCCGGGCCGACGCCCGTTTCGCGAGCAGGGTGCCGATCTCCGGCAGCAGCGCGTAGGGTTCCGCGGCCGTGCCGGTGTCGATCTCCTGCTGCACACTCACGTAGTCCAGCTTGGCGCGGCTGCGGATCCGCGCCCGCTCCAGCGTGACGCCGACGGTCTCACCGTCCGCGTCCAGGTCGATCGTCCAGACCACCGCGGCCCGCTCCACGTCCGGGAGCAGGCTCACCGAGTCTTCGCTGAGAACCGGCGGGTGCAAAGGGACACGTCCGTCGGGCAGGTAGATGGTCTGTCCGCGTACCCAGCTCTCCGCCGCAACCGTCCCGCCTGGCGGGACAAAAGTCGCAACGTCGGCGATGGCGTAACGAACCCGGTAACCGCCAGCTTCTCGCCGGCTCAAATGCATCGCCTGGTCGAGGTCGCGCGACGTGGCCGGATCGATCGTCACGAATGGCACATCCGTCAGATCCGCACCCGCCGGCCGCGCGGCCCGGGCAGCGGCCTCCGCCTCCGCGAGAACGGCGGCCGGGAACTCGTCCGGCAAATGCAACTCCCGCCGCAACTCGGAGAAGTCGATCTGCGGCGCAATGACCTTCTTGATCGGCACCCGACATTCCTATCAGGCCGGGAACAACAAAGCGGGCCACCCCTCACGGCGCGGCCCGCTTTCTGGTTGCGCTTTATCGCCTGCGTTGCGCTTTTTCTGGGGTACGGGAGACCCGGCCCGACTTGGCCGCATTTCCGGCCGGGCTGCCAGCCCTGGCGGCGGCGGATTTGTTGGAGCTGGTCCGACCGGGGGCGCTCTTGACGGTCGAGGCCTTGGGCGCCGCGGTCTTGGCGTTGGAGGCTTTGGCTTTGGCGGTTGTCGCCTTGGTCGCGGTCGCCTTGGCAGCAGAAGCCCTGGTCCCGGTGGCCTTGGCAGCCGTCGACTTAGTGGCCTTCGTCGGGGTCACCTTGGCAGCCTTGGCCGCGGTCGCCTTCGTAGCCTTGGCCGCGGTCGCCTTCGTAGCCTTCGCCGCCGTCACCTTCGCCGCCGTCACCTTGGCAGCCTTCGCCGCCGTCACCTTGGTGGCCTTCGCCGCCGTCACCTTGGTGGCCTTCGCCGCCGTCACCTTGGCCGTGCTCGCCCGAGTCCCGGCCGTCTTCGCTGCTTGAGCCTTCGTAGCCTTGGCCGCGGTGGTCTTGGCAGCGGTCGCCTTAGCGGCAGTGGCCTTCTTCGCCGCAGTCGCCTTGGAGGTGGAGGCCTTTGCAGCCGTCGACTTGGCTGCCGTCGACTTGACCGCTGTCGCTTTGGTGGCCTTTGTCGGGGTCGCCTTGGTGGCCTTGGCTGCGGTCGTCTTCACTGCCTTGGCGGGAGCCGCCTTCGCAGCCCGGCCACCAGCAGCCGCCTTAACGACCGGCGCGGCCTTGGCAGCAGCCACCCTGGTCCCAGCAGTTTTGGTACCGGAAGCCCTGGCCGCGGTCGCCTTGGTCGCGGTCGCCTTGGTCGCGGTCGCCCTGGCCGCGGTCGCCTTGGTCGCAGTGGCCTTGGTTCCGGTGGCCTTGGTCGCGGTCGCCTTGGTCGCAGTGGCCTTGGTCGCAGTGGCCTTGGTTCCGGTGGCCTTGGTCGTCTTCGCCGCAGCGGCCGCAGCCTTGTTCGCAGCTGCGGTCGCCTTGACCGCAGCCGTCTTCGCGGCCGTCGCCTTCGCAGCGGTGCTCTTGGTCGGGGTCGCCTTGGCCCCGGCGGTCTTGGTCGCTGTCGCTTTGACCGCTGTCGCCTTCACCGCGGTCGCCTTGGCCGCAGTCGTCCGCGCCCCCGCACCGGCCGCCTTCGCTGCCGTGGTCCTAGGCGCCGCCTTCGCACCCGCCGACTTCACACCCGCCGACTTCACACCCGCGGCTTTCGCACCCGCCGACTTCACACCCGCGGCTTTCGCACCCGCCGGCTTCACACCCGCGGCTTTCGCACCCGCCGGCTTCACACCCGGCTTCACACCCGGCGGCTTCGCACCCGCGGCCTTGCGCACGGTCTTCCTCGCGGCGGCACCGGTAGCCGGCACTGCCGCCGCAACGCTCGCCGCCGGTTCGGCGACGGGTGCTGTTCCTCGGGCTACCTTCGCGCCGGCGGTCCGGGCCGGGCCGGCCTTCGCCACCCGAGCACCCGCCGACCTGGCGGACGAGGCAAGCGTCGCGCCATGCCGTACCTCGAAGTCGCCGTGCGCGATCGGCGCCGCATCCTCCTGCAGCACCGGCTCGACGAAGACCGCGGCCGACGTACTCCGCCGGCTCGCCGCCCAGTCGTCGTCATCGTCGTCGTCCTCGGCGACCGGCTCGCCCGGAGCCTCCGGCGTCTCGTCGTCCTCGGCGTCATCCGACGGCGGCTCGTCGCCGGCCCGCGCCCCGTTGCCCGCGTCCGGCCCGTTACCGACCGCCTCGAGGTCCGGACGGTCAGAACCCCACTGGTCGGAACCCGCATCCGGCGTCGCCGGCCCGGAGTGCCGCGGGAACCAGCCACCCGCGTACTGCACGTCATCCCCCTGGCTCGGGTCCACCTCGTCGAGCTGACGAAGCTCATCGGTGGAGACCGTCACCTGCGACTTCGGCGAACCGCTCATCGCCGCGGCAACCCGCCGGCCGGCAGGCCGGGCGGCACCAACCTTGGCCCGGCCGGAACGCGCCGCCGGAACAACAGCCTTAGAAGCAACAGCCTTAGAAGCAACAGCCTTCGAAACAGGGGCCTTCGAAACGGGGGCCTTCGAAACGGGGGCCTTCGAAACGGGGGCCTTCGGCGCGACGACTTTCTGCGCTGCGGCTTTCCGCGCGGCCGGCTTCGGCACGACGGCCTTGGCGGCCGCCGGCTTCGCCGCAGCCGCCTGCTTCTGCTTCACCACGGCCGGCTTGCGCGCCGCGGTGGTCCGGCCACTCTGGGGTACGCCCCGAGCAGCCCTGCCTCCAGCAGAGGAACCGCCGGCGCCAGCCACCACACGGGCGACCTGCTTCGGAGCAACCGCCCGGCCCCCGACAGCCTTGGCAGCAGTCGTCTTCGCAACGGGCTTCTTCACGGCCGAGACCTTGGCCGCAGGCGCCTTGGCAGCCACCGACTTCGCCGCAACCGGCTTCTTCGCAACTGGCTTCTGCACGACCGGCTTCGCCGCGGTCTTGCCCACCGACGCCTTGACGACAGCGGACTTCCCGGCGGCAGCCTTGGAAGCAGCGATCACCTTGCTGCCACTCGCGGACCGTACCGTCGTGGGCTTGGCAGCCGCGGAGCGTACCGTCGCTGCCTTTGACTTTGTGGTTGAAGGCCGCACAGCGGCGGGCTTGGCGGATGCGCTCTTGCCCGCGGCGGACCGGGCAGCCGGCTTCGTGGCCGGCACCCTGGCAGTCACGTTCTTACCGCGGCCCGGCGCGGCGGCAACCGTCTTGGCCCCTGCCACTGTGGACCCATTTCTCGCGGCAGCACCCTTGGACACGGCCGCTACGGCTCTGCCTGTTTTCGTCGGTGCGGCCGCGCGTGCGGCGGGCGCCGAACGGGCGGGCGCCGCCTTACCGGCCGGCGTCGCACCCTTGCGGGCGGGCGCGGCGGACACAGCGGGTCTCATCGTTGCCTTTTTGGCAGCGGGCATCGAGGTGTTCCTCCTTGCGAATGACTGCGGGCACGTCGGCGCCTGGAGACGGCACGACTCCGGTTAGGACAACGAGCCGTGAACCGGATCGATCCGTGCGATTAGCTGGCTTCCCCCGTCCAGCGGGCGTCCTCGGCATCCCAGTCGGCATTGCGCTTCTCGACTTTGTCGAGTGCCCGCGTAGCTTCATCCGCCGTGGCGTAGGGACCGAGCCGGTATTGGGCGGGACACACCTGGTCGCCGCTCTCAACCCGGTGGTCGCGGAGGCACCAGAAGTAGCCTGCTCCGCCGAGCCCACTGTCGTTCATTCCATCACTGTGCCGCCAAAAACGGCCATGCGCTACCGATTCGCGCAAAAAGTCCTAAATTTCCATCGAAAAAAGGCACCACCCGTTTCCGGGCAGTGCCTAATTCGGAGAAAAGTCAGCGCAGCTCGGCGGCGACCAGCTCGGCGATCTGGACCGCGTTCAGTGCGGCGCCCTTACGCAGGTTGTCGTTCGAGATGAAGAAGGCGAGGCCGTTCTCCGCGGTCGGGTCGACACGGAAGCGGCCCACGTAGGACGGGTCGCGACCGGCGGCCTGCAGCGGTGTCGGCACCTCGGACAGCTCCACGCCGGGAGCCGAGGCGAGCAGCTCCTGCGCGCGGGCCGGCGACAGCGGCCGGGCGAAGCGGGCGTTCACCTGAATCGAGTGGCCGGTGAAGACCGGTACGCGTACGCAAGTGCCGGAGACCAGCAGCTCGGGGAGATCGAGAATCTTACGGCTCTCGTTGCGGAGCTTCTGCTCCTCGTCGGTCTCGAAGCTGCCGTCGTCCACGAACGAGCCGGCCTGCGGGACCACGTTGAACGCGATCGGCTTCGGGAAAACTCGGGACTCGGGGAACTCGACCGCGGAGCCGTCAAGGGTGAGCTCGGTGGCCCGGTCGGCCACCTTCTTGATCTGCTCGTCGAGCTCAGCGACACCGGCGAGGCCGGCACCGCCGACCGCCTGGTAGGTCGTGGCGACGAACGAGACCAGCCCGGCCTCGTCGTGCAGCGGCCGCAGCACCGGCATGGCCGCCATCGTGGTGCAGTTCGGGTTGGCGATGATGCCCTTCGGCCGGTTGCGGGCCGCGTCCGGGTTCACCTCGGCGACGACGAGCGGCACGTCCGGGTCCATCCGCCAGGCGGAGGAGTTGTCGACGACGACCGCGCCGGCCTCGGCGACGCGGGGGCCGTACTCCTTGGAGCCGCCCTTGCCCGCCGAGAAGAGCACGATGTCGAGCCCGCTGTAGTCAGCGGTCGCGGCGTCCTCCACGGTCACCTCGCCGGTGCCCCACGGCAGGGTGCGGCCCGCGCTGCGAGCGGAAGCGAAGAGACGGAGCTGGTCCACAGGAAAGGAGCGCTCGGCCAGGATCCGGCGCATGACGCCACCGACCTGTCCCGTCGCACCCACGATGCCGATCCTCATAGACACCAAAGTACGGCCTGAACTGCGAACAAAGAAATCTTGTTGTTCAAAATGTGGGATCAATGTCCCACATTCAAGGATGACAGGTCTAGCTTCGAAGGCATGGCGACGTACACGCACGGGCACCACGAGTCGGTCTTGCGCTCTCACCGCTGGCGCACCGCAGAGAATTCGGCGGCCTACCTGTTGCCGCATCTTTCCTCCGGAATCTCCCTGCTGGACGTCGGATGCGGCCCCGGCACCATCACGGCCGACCTGGCGACGCACGTCACACCCGGTCGCGTCACCGCGCTGGAGCGCACCGCCGAGGCGCTCGACCTGGCCCGGGCCGAGGTGAACCGGCAGTCGCTGACGAACGTGGACTTCGCGGTCGGCGACGTCCACGCGCTCGACCTGCCGGACGACTCCTTCGACGTGGTCCACGCCCACCAGGTGCTGCAGCACGTCGCCGATCCGGTGGCGGCGCTGCGCGAGATGCGCCGGGTCACCCGGCCGGGTGGCGTGGTGGCGGCACGGGACAGCGACTACGCGGGCTTCCACTGGTACCCGCTGGTCCCCG
Source organism: Actinoplanes sp. CA-015351 (assembly GCF_050955685.1). Classification (NCBI taxonomy): domain Bacteria; kingdom Bacillati; phylum Actinomycetota; class Actinomycetes; order Micromonosporales; family Micromonosporaceae; genus Actinoplanes; species Actinoplanes sp. CA-015351. Next base: position 1,492,334 of record NZ_CP192102.1, on the reverse strand, counting down.
AGCTGGACCAGTGGCTGGCGCTGTACCAGCGGGTCGCCCGGGGCAACGGCGGCGAGCCGGACGCCGGCCGGCGGATGCTGGCCTGGGCCCGGGCGGCCGGCTTCACCGACGTCACCGCGACCGCCAGCGTCTGGGGCTTCGCCACCGACGAGGACCGTCAGTGGTGGGGCGGCATGTGGGCGGACCGCATCCTCAAGTCGGACATGGCGGAGACCGCCCTGCGAACGGGCGCCGCGACCGAAAGTGATCTGCGGCGGATCTCCGACGGATGGCGCGTCTGGGCGGACGACCCGGACGGTTTCTTCGCCATCCCGCACGGCGAGATCATCTGCCGGGCCTGAGCGTCACGGCCTGTTTCACACAGGCTCCCTCGGGTAGACCGGCAGCAGACCCGGCGGCGGGGGTGCGATCCGCCGCCGGGCACACCGTTACCTGATCGGTTGACGGCGTGGCCGGTCCAGCAGGCCGAGCAGCAGTTCCAGAACGTCTTCCTCGTCCAGGCCGTGCACACTGCGGCAGGTCAGTGCGGGTGTCGAGTCGTCGAGACACAGCGGGACGAGATCACCGCCGGCCTCGGTGATCCGTTGCCAGTCCGCGGCGGCGCCGGGGTGCTCGGCGGAGAGCAGAACGAGCACCGGATCAGAGCCGGAGAGCGCGATGAGTAGCCGTTCCACGAAATCGGTGCGCGCGATGTGCACATCCACGGCGTAGCCTGCCGCCCGTAGTTCATGGGTGATCCACTGCGCCCATGGCCCGTCAGCGACTGCGTACGAGACGAGGATAGGCACGTCCTCAGCATGACGCAGGCGAGTCCACATTGCTTTCCTGGCTTTGATGTCCGTCGCTGGGGTGGTGTGAGAATGTCGTCCGTTGACGTGCAACTTGCACACTCATAGTGTCGGTGTCGTGACGCGCGGTGGACCCTTGAAGGAACAGGGCGACCTGGTCACGGAAAAAATGCTGACAAAGCATCCGCAATCGAGGAGCGCTCGATGACTGTCGCGATCGGGATCAACGGGCTCGGACGGATCGGGCGAAGCTTGACCCGGATCGTGGCCGCCATGCCACAAACCGGGGTGGAGATCACCGCGGTGAACGACATCGCGTCGACCGAGAAGCTGGCGTACGGGCTACGGCGGGACAGTCTCCGCGGCTCGTTCCCCGGCACGGTGACGGCCCGGGGTGAATACCTCGTGGTCAACGACCGCCTCATCAGGACCTTTCACCATGAGCGTCCGGAGAGGATCCCGTGGGCCGAGGAGGGTGTGGACGTCGTCATCGAGGCCACCGGCCGCTTCCGGGCCGGCGGCGCGGCACGCTCGCACATCACCCACGGCGGCGTCCGCAAAGTGGTGATCAGCGCGTCGGCCGACGACCCGGACGCGTTCCTGGTCTTCGGCGCCAACCACGGCAGCTACAACCCCGCCGTGCACGACGTCGTCTCACCGGCCTCCTGCGGGGTCAACGCGCTCACTGTGATGGCGAAGGTGCTCCTCGACCGGTTCGGCCTCCGATCGGTGCACACGTCGGTCATGCTGGCGACCCAGGGATGGCAGCGGGTGCAGGACGCGTCCGTCGGCACGTCCCGGGACGACCCCCGGCTCGGCCGGGCCAGCGCGGACAGCATCATCCCGCACAACCACGTGGTCGGTGACCTGGTACGCGTGGCCCTGCCCGAGATCGGCGAGATGCGCTACAGCTACTACTGCGTGCCGACGCCGATCGGATCGCTCGCCGAGGTCTCCGGGATGACCGACCGGCCGGTCTCGGCCGAGGAGGTCAACCGGGCGATGGCCGAGGCAGCCGCCGGGCCGCTGCGCGGGATCCTTGCGTACGACCCGGACCCGACCGTGTCCATCGACGTGAAGAACAACCCGGCCTCGTGCCTGTTCGACCCCTCCGGCACGCAGACCACCGCGGACGGCGGCGTGAAGGTACGCGGCTGGTTCGACAACGAGTGGGGCTTCTCGAACCGATTACTCGACCTGGCTCGGCTGGTGGGCGAACGGTTACCCGTACCGTCGAGTCATGTGAGCTGGAGCGCCGCCTAGGGTGGTCGGCATGATCTCTTCGGAAGATGTGCGAGCGGCAGCGAAGCGCATCGACGGCCGGATCCGGCGCACCCCGGTGATCAACGCCGGGCCGGACCGGTGGTTCAAGCTCGAACACCTGCAGCATGCCGGGTCGTTCAAGACCCGCGGCATGTTCAACCAGATCCTGGCCGGTGCCGAGCGCGGCGCGTTGCCCGCCGCCGGCGTGGTGGCGGCGTCCGGTGGCAATGCCGGTCTTGCTGCCGCGTACGCGGCCCGTGAGCTGGGCGTTCCGGCCGAGGTGTTCGTACCGGTCACCGCCCCGGCGGTGAAGGTGGCGAAGCTCGGGAAACTGGGCGCCCGGGTGGTCCAGGTCGGTAATGAGTACGCCGAGGCGTATGCGGCGGCGACTTCTCGCACGGACGCGCTCTTCTGCCATGCCTATGACGATCCGAATATGGTCGCAGGTAACGGGACAATCGGGCTTGAACTACTTGATGACCTGAAAAATCTCGACACAGTGCTTGTCGCGGTGGGCGGCGGCGGGCTCATCGCCGGAGTGATCGCCGCTCTGCGTGATCAGGTCCGCGTCGTGGCCGTCGAGCCGTCGTCGTCGCGGGCGCTGAACGCGGCGCTGGAGGCAGGCGAACCGGTCGACGTCGCCGTCTCCGGAGTGGCGGCCGACTCCCTCGGGGCGCGCCGAGTCGGAAATATCGCGTTCGAGCTGGCTATCAGCGCAAATATCACGTCGGTACTCGTCGACGACGACGCGATAGTCGAGGCCCGCCGCCGGCTCTGGGAGGACTACCGGATCGTCGTCGAGCACGGCACCGCGGCGGCCCAGGCGGCCCTGTTGTCCGGTTCTTATCAGCCGGCGCCGGGCGAGAACGTCGCCGTGCTCCTCTGCGGAGCCAACACGAATCCGTCCGATCTCGTCTAAAAGGTCCGGCTGAGCTGCAAAGCTCGGACCCGTGACCAGTTTTCGCCGCTTCGCGCTCGCGGTCTGCGTGATCGGAATGCTCGTCCAGCTCCTGCTCACCGCGTACTACCTGGGCATGGGACACAAGGCCGCGCCGCACCACCTGCCGGTCGGCCTGGTCGCCACCGGCGAGCAGGCCGAGCAGGTCACCACGATGCTCGAGGCCGAGAACAAGTTCGAGGTCAACGAGTTCGGCTCGGCGGACGCGCTCACCACCGCGATCCGCGAGCGCGAGGTGTACGGCGGTGTCGACCTCACCGAGGACACCCCGATGCTCTACCTGGCGAGCGCCGCCGGAGCGTCCGCCGCGAGCCTGCTGCGAACCACGTACACCAGCGTGATGCAGCAGCAGACCGCGGAGCAGCTGACCGCGCTAGCCGCGGACTCCACCGAGATCACCGTGGCCCAGGCCGAGGTGCTGATCACTCCCCCGTCGGTGACCGATGTGGTTCCGCTGCCGGCCGACGACGTGAACGGCGTCTCGCTCGGCTTCCTGACCCAGGCCCTGTCGCTGGGCGGCTCGATCGCCTCGATGGGTCTCGGCCAGCTCATCCCGAAGGCCCGCCGGTCGTGGAAGCGCGGCGCCGCCCACCTCGGCCTGCTGATCCTGTACGCGATCGGCTCAGCCGCCGTGGTGCTCTGGTCGATGAGCTGGTTCAACGTGGGTGAGGGCGCCGACGCGGTGGAGATGTTGCTGATCTTCTCGCTGATCTCGCTCGCGATCACCGGGTCGACGGCCGGGGCGGTGGCCCTGATCGGTCCGGCCGGCGCGCTTGTCGGCATCTTCTACTTCACGATCGGGACGGTGATCTCCGGGGCCAGCATCCTCCCGGAATTCCTGCCCACGTTCGGCCGCCGCCTCGGCGAGAACCTGCCGACCGGCGCCGGTGTACAGGCCGTCCGCGACAACCTCTATTTCCCGGATGCCCCGATCGGCAGCCACCTGCTGGTCCTCACGCTGTTCGCGGTGATCGGCTGTCTCGTCGTACTGATCACCAACATCCTGCCGAACCGGCGGGACAGTACCTCCGAGATCGATCTAGGGCTGTCCGAAAAAGCCTAATGAACCGGAGCACGCTGTCGATCCGTACTTGACTTGAAGTATCAAGTGCAGGGGAGAAAGCATGCCGGTCCGTACGCGCGTCACCGTTCCGCTCGAGTTCGCCGATGGCTACCAGACCACGGCCGAGGTGATCACCTTCACCGGTTTGGCCGACGGCAAGGAGCACCTCGCCCTCGCGCTCGGCTCCTGCGCTGCCGGGGACGTCCCGCTGGTCCGGATGCACTCGGAATGCATGACCGGTGATGTCTTCGGCTCCCAGCGCTGTGACTGCGGCCCGCAGCTGCGCGAGGCCGTCGAGCGGATCGCCACGACCGGCGGATACCTGCTCTACCTGCGCCAGGAGGGCCGCGGCATCGGCCTTTACGCGAAGCTCGACGCGTACGCCCTCCAGGACCTCGGCATGGACACCTACGAGGCGAACCGGGCTCTCGGCCACGGCGACGACGAGCGGGACTACACGGCCGCGGCGCAGATGCTCGACGCGCTCGGTGCGCGGACGATCGACCTGCTCACCAACAACCCCGACAAATCCAGCCAGCTGCGCGACCTCGGCGTCGAGGTCCGTTCGGTACGCCCGACCGGCGTGCACGCTTCGGCGGCGAACGTCCGTTATCTGGAGGCGAAGGTGTCGCACACCCAGCACACGATCGACCTGAACCTGGCCCCCGCGTCCTAGACGCTGTTTCCGGGTTCTGGCTTTTCCGGGTTCTGGCTTTTCCGGGTTCTGGCTTTTCCGGGCGGAGGCCTCAGATTTCCGCCCGGGAGCCGAACGGTTAGGGCGTGGGTATCGAGGGAGTGAACCAGCGCATCGCCGACATTCAGAGCCGGATGATCGCGATGCAAACTCAGCAGGCCGCCACCACGGCAACCCGGTCGGCCACGTCGAACGCCAGCGGCGCGAGCTTCGCCAGCCAGCTGCAGTCGGCCGTGGCTTCCACGCAGGGCACGGCCGCCGCGGAAAAGACGTACAAACTCAACGGCAAGGGCGTCCCCGAGGAGCTGGTGGCGTACGGAAACGGGAAGATCCCGGACGACGCCCTCACCAAAGTGGGCGAAACCGGCCACAAACTGTGGGCACCAGCCGCCGAAAACCTCAACCGCATGATCGAGGACGCCAAGCGCGAAGGCGTGAAGATTGGCATCACCGACTCGTACCGCCCGTTCGAGGAACAGGTGGACCTGGCCCGCCGCAAGGGTTTGTACTCACAGGGCGGCCTGGCCGCCAAGCCCGGCACCAGCGAGCACGGCTGGGGCATGGCCACCGACCTGGACCTGAACGCCAAAGCCCTGAACTGGATGCGCACCCACGCCAAGGACTACGGCTTCACCGAAAACGTCCCCCGCGAGTCCTGGCACTGGGCCTTCCGCCCCAAAACCGCCTGAGCCCCCACCCCCGGCCGCACAACACAGCGACCCGCTGCCCAGTGCGGCAACCCGCTGCACAGCACGGCGCCCGGCTGCACAGCACGGCGACCGTCCGGTACAGCCAAAGGCCGGCTGTCATTCACGGCTGCCAGCTGCACGCGAGGGCGACCACGCCGTACAGCCGCCGTTTGTGCGGGTTGTCGCTCAGGGTCCCCGGGCTCGCGATCATCTTCGGCTGGCCGTCACTGCTGTCTCGTGCGCGTTTTGACGGCGCTTACCCCTGATGGTCAATTCAGTGATTCGGCGACAGTGTGAGGTTGCGCCGTCGGGCCGGCCCAAAACTCACAAGATCAGGGCCCACCCAGTCGTTGGCGTAGCTCCGCCGACCGTTTCATCGCTTTTGTGGCATACATCCTGGGCGCCCCTCGCCAGATAGCGCGGACAGCCACCGCTGCGGACGTCAGTGCCCGTGGAAGCCGCCGCCGGGACTTCGGGGCTCGGAGAGCCACATGGCGTGTGGATGGGAGCGCACGGATGCTGGGTTTGGCGTAGGTGAGGCCGCACAGTAACGGTCTGTGTGACTTCATCACGGCCAGGGCGTGGACCAGGGCACACGGTGGCGTTATGTGCGACGTGACCCACCCTGCGATCTGCGGCAGGGGCCGGCCGGACCTAGCCAGCAGGGTCAGCGCTGAGAGAGCTGTGGCGGCCGGCCGGGCTCGCTGGGTCACCCCGTTGAGCGGGACAGGGGGTCACGGCACGTAGCATGGTGGGCGCGACGGACGAGTCGGCTGGGCGGTCGCGTTGGTGCCTTCGGGCACCGCCGAGGAACGTCCGGACTCCGCAGAGCAGGGTGGTTGTTAACGGCAACCCGGGGCGACCCGCGGGAAAGTGCCACAGAAAACAGACCGCCGGCACGCACCTAGGTGCGGCGCCGGTAAGGGTGAAACGGTGAGGTAAGAGCTCACCAGCACCCCGGGCGACCGGGGTGGCTCGGTAAACCCCACCCGGAGCAAGGCCAAGCAAGGCCGCTGCCGCAAGGCGGCGACCGGCGCAGGCGTTCGAGGGCTGCTCGCCCGAGCCTGCGGGTAGGCTGCTCGAGCCTGCCGGCAACGGCAGGCCTAGATGGATGGCCGCCACCGGGGTCTCGATCCCGGCCACAAAATCCGGCGTACAGGTCGGCTCGTCCGCCGCCTGACAGCCGAAGGGCCCGACGAAACCCCCGTCAGGACGCTCGGTGGGCTGCCACCTCTTCGGTGTACATCACCCTTGTCTGGTTGAGCATCTGGTCCAGCTCGGTTTGCTCCGTGCGTACCCGGGCTCTCTCTGCGGCCTTGGCCGCCCGGGACCTTGCGCCTTCCTCTGCCACCCTGGCGGCCTTGGCCGCCGCTGCCTGATTCGCGCGCCGAGTGGCCGCGGCTTTCGCGGCGCGTGCCTTCGCCACCTCCGGATCAAGGCGGCGGGCGGGGCGCATGTCGAGTGTTGCCTCCACCTCGCGGGCCTCGATGGCGGCGAAGTCGGGGCGGATCTTGGCGGCTACCCATTCGACGCCGGCTACCAGGCCTACCACCAGGGCGAAGATTACGCGCAGGCCCAGTGGGCCGGGAGCGGCGAAGTTCACCGCCGCGGAGATGATCACCACCACGGCGAGGATCTTCATGGCGGCGCGTTTGGCGTCGGTGGCCATGCCTGCGGTTTGGCTGACCGTGAGCATGGAGAGCATGGCCAGGTCGAAGACGGCCGGGACGATCCAGGCGAACATGCCGGCGCCGAGGCTGACCAGGAAGTGGGCCTGGTGCAGGTAACTGGCGGCCAGGGCACCTATCAGGATCAGGTTGTTGGCCCGCTTGATCGTGCGGATGGCCCTGAGCATGCCGGGGACGGCGCCCTTCGCGTACTCAGCGGCGAACTCCTGGGTCAGGGTCATCATCGGGTAAGGACCTCGAAACGAAAGATAAGGCCTCGATACGAGAAATAAGGACCAAAGGCGACGCTTGGGACAGACGCTACCGGAGGGACGTGAGCTGCACTCCGATTCGGAAGCAATTGTGAGCGACAATGGCCGCCGTGAGCAGGGAGAGTTCGTTGGCACGGGCAGCCGCGACGTTCGAGTGGGGCTGGTCAGCCGACGAGCTGGAGCGGCTGGTCGAGGCCGCCGGCTGGACCTGGCGTGAGCCGTCCGAGGGTGCCGTGACCTGCGACTTCGGCAGCAGCGCCGGGGCTTTTGTGTTCCGCGGCGAGGTGACCGCCGTCTACCAGAACCTGGTGGAGCACGACGATGCCGACGTCCTCGCCCGGCGCGACGCCTTCCACGCGGCCGTCACCGAGATGACCACGGCGCTGGGCGCGCCACGGAGCAGGGTGCCCGGAGCGGACCCGAGTGTCGGATGGCACCTGACCGCCGGAGTGCTCGATGTGGTGGACCGGCCGGGCTCTCTGGACGTGTGGCTGCGCCCCGCGCCCCGACGAGCAGCGCCACGTCAGATCAGCCCGTTGCGAAACCCGATCACCAGCGCGGCGCTGGCCGCCGCAGCCGCGTCGCTGCCGGTGGACACGGTGATGAGGATCGGACAGGAGATCACGCTCACGCAGGAACCGGACCGGCTCACGATCACCGTGGCCGGCGACCGGACGATCATCGGCTGGCCGGCCACCGGGAAGGACTATGCGGAATTGGCGGCCGGCCTCGTCGCGCGGTTGCCCGACGAGGCCGGCGTCACCTACCAGCGGATCTAGGTCGACGAGATCTTGTCCGCCGGCGAGACGGGACTGACCCGCGGATCACCCTCGTCGGCCAGGTAATCGTCGGGCGAGGTCGCATCCACCCCCTCCGGCGTCTTCGCGGCACGCAGCACCAGCGTCACGATCGCCGCGACAAGCAGATTCACCAGCACGGTCACGAACCCGACGTAGATCGTCTTCTTGGTGTCGAAGCCGAACTCGGAGAGCGGGAACGCGGACCCGCCGAAATGCGCCCGCCCGGTCGCGGCGTTCGGGATCTGCCAGAGCATCCAGAAACCGAGCGCCATCCCGGCTGCCCATCCGGCGATCAACGCGCCCCGGTGCAGCCAGCGGGTGTAGAGGCCGACAACCACGGCCGGCGCGGTCTGCAGGATGATCACACCGCCGATGAGCTGCAGGTCGATGGAGAACTGCGGGTCGAGGAAGACGATGCAGGCAACAGCGCCGACCTTCACGACCAGCGAGGTGATCTTGGCGACCGAAGCCTCCTGCGCGTGGGTGGCGTCCTTGCGCAGGTACTCCTTGTAGATGTTGCGGGTGAACAGATTGGCCGCGGCGATCGACATGATCGCGGCGGGCACCAGGGCGCCGATGCCGATCGCGGCGAACGCGATGCCGGTGAACCAGGCCGGGAACTGCTGGTCGAAGAGCAGCGGCACCACGGTGTTGTTGTCGAGACTGCCCTCGCGAGCGCCCGGCAGCGGTTTCACCCCTGCCGCGATGGCCATGTAACCCAGCAGGGCGATCAGACCGAGCAGGAAACTGTACGCCGGAAGCGCCGACATGTTCCGCTTGATGACGTCCCGGTTCTTGCTGGCCAGCACACCCGTGATGCTGTGCGGGTACAGGAAGAGCGCGAGCGCCGACCCGAGCGCCAGGGTGAAGTACTGCACCTGATTGTTGGCGTTCAGCAGGATCCCGTCACCCGGCGCCGGCGATGCCTGGAACTTGGCGTCGGCGGCGTCGAAGATCGCACCCCAACCCCCCAATTTGTACGGCAGATACAGCACCGCAACCAGGATGACGATGTAGATCAGCGTGTCCTTCACGAACGCGATGAGCGCCGGCGCCCGCAGCCCGGACTGGTACGTGTACGCCGCCAGAATCGCGAACGCGATGATGATCGGCAGGTGCCGGGCGATCACGCTGTCCCCGGTCACACCCATCGTCTTGAGCACCGCTTCGATCCCGATCAACTGCAGGGCGATGTACGGCATCGTCGCCACGATCCCGGTGATCGCGATGACCAGCGCCAGCGTCGGCGACTCGAACCGGCTCCGCACGAAGTCGGCCGGCGTGACGAAACCGTGCCGGTGCGACACCGACCAGAGCCTGATCAGAATCAGAAAGAAGAGCGGGTAGATGATCACGGTGTAGGGCACCGCGAAGAATCCGGCCGCGCCGGCCCCGAAAATCAGCGCGGGCACCGCGACGAACGTGTACGCGGTGTAGAGGTCTCCGCCGACCAGGAACCAGGTGACCCACCCGCCGAAGCTGCGGCCGCCCAGGCCCCACTCGTCGAGGTGTGCCATGTCCTTCGGCCTGCGCCACTTCGACGCCACGAAACCCATCCCGCTGACCAGCAGGAACAGGAACGTGAAGATGACGATCTCGGTGATGTGATCGCTCATCGCTTGCTCCGCTTGGTCATCTGGTAGACCAGCGTCGTGGTGCCGACGCCGAGCAGGATGAAGGCGAACTGGAGCCAGTAGAACATCGGGAAGCCGGCCAGGCGCGGCTCGTCGTGGTTGTAGAGAACCGTCAGCAGCGGTACCACGATCGGGATCAGGAGCAGCCAGTTCCAGGGGCTTTTATCGGTACGAGGACGTTCCGGCTCGGCCATGTGTATCTCCCGTCTACAACGGTGTGTGCGAGGTCACACTAACGAGACAATGGACGATCGGGCGATCCCCTATGCGCCGAAAGAGCGAGGCGGTGCGCCCAACGGACACACCGCCTCAAACGATCAACGAAGGGCCGCGGTGATGGCCTTCGTCAGCGACGCCGACGAGTCATCCCCGTCGAGCGACCACATCATCGCTCCACCAAGCCCCTTGGCCCGGATGTAGAGCGACTTCTGCAGCAGCACAGCCGGGTCGTCGTACGTCCAGAACGTCGTACCGTCGAACAGCCAGGCATGCCCGTTCCGCAGGTCACGGTGGACGGTGTATCCCTGCGCCGGCAGGTTCTTCAGGGTCTTCCAGTCCTCGGTCCCACCGCCGAAAACGCTCGGCGCGGGTCCGGTGGCCGGCTTGAAGAGGCCGTTGCCGCCACCGGTCACCCCGGTCCAGCCCTGGCCGTAATACGGCACGCCGAGCACCAGCTTCTTCTTCGGCGCCCCACCGGCGAGCCACGCGTTGATCGTGTTCTCGACCGAGAAGTCGGGGTTGTCCGGGGCGCCCGCGGGCACCCGCAGCGCCGACTGCTGGTTGGTCACCGGCTCCCAGGTGCCGTGGAAGTCGTAGCCCTGAACGGTCGCGAAGTCGAGGTACTTGAAGATCTTCTTGACCTCGAACCCGGCGTCGATCTTGGCCGGAGCGGCGGGGACAAATGCCGTCAGATCGTAGTGCCGGCGGTTGGCGCGGCCCAGCTTGTCCAACTGGGACCGGAACTCCGCAAGCAACAGCGTGAAGTTCTGCTTGTCCTCGGGACGGATCACGTTGCCGACGTTGCCCGATGACGCGGGCCACTCCCAGTCCAGGTCGATGCCGTCGAAGATGCCGGCCGCGACGCCCGGTGCCAGCCCCGGCAGATTGCCCTTGATCCACAGGTCGATGCAGGAGCTGACCAGCTTCTTCCGCGACGCGTCGGTGAGCACCGCGTCCGAGAAATAGGCCGAGCCACTCCAGCCACCGAGCGAGATCAACGGCCGGATCTTCGGGTTCTTCTTCTTGAGCTCGGCAAGCTGGTTCAGGTTGCCGGCGATCGGCTGCCCGGCCACGTCGGCCACGCCGTCGACGCTGTTCTCGGCGGAGAACGACGTCTGCCAGTCCGCCCATGGGTCGGCTGACGCGCAGACGCCATCGGCGGTGACCGGGCCGAACGCGTAGTTGATATGGGTCAGCCGCGCCGCCGCACCGGAGGTCTGGACGTCAGCGAGCTGGAAATCACGGCCGTAGATCCCCCACTGGGTGAAGTAGGCGACAGCGACGTGTTTTGAGGAAGAAGAATGAGCCTGTGCAGGGGACGGTGCCGCTGCCACGACGGACGCGGCGACGGCCGCCACGGCAACGAGGCGACGGGATAAACCGCGCATAAGCCCTCCAGGGCGAAACGTTGAAGAAAGTTTCCTAATTGAGGAAGCTAAACGTCTCGCCCAGGAGGGTCAATATCCAGTTATCGAAGATGAGCAGTCTCGTTGACGGTTCGCACCGCTATGTTCCCATCCGGCCAGACATCCATCGTGGACACACCAGCCGCGTCCAGGAAGAGCCGATGCAGGAACGCGTCGCCTGCGGCGAGCGCGTCCCTCAAAATCAGCTTGATCGGTGAGACATGCGAGACGATCACAATGGCTTTCCCTGGGTACGCGGAAAGCACCGTAGCCATCGCCCCACGAACCCGTTTCGCGACGGCCTGGAATGACTCGCCACCAGGCGGAGCAACGCTTGTCGACCCGAGCCACGCCTGCATCTCCGCCGGCCACTGCTCCTGCACCTCGGCGAACGTCCGGCCCTCCCACAGGCCGAAGTCGCACTCGATCAGGTCTTCCATCACGGTGACCGGCACACCACCAACCTCGGCGGCGATCAACTCAGCGGTACGCACACACCGCGACAACGGCGAGCTGAGCACAGCCGCCACATCCCGGTAGATCCCGGCCACCCGACCAGCCGCGGCCATCGCCTGCGCCTCACCCTCGTCGGTGAGCGGCACATCGCCGCGCCCGGAGTACCGGCCCTGCGACGTGAACGGCGTGGAGCCGTGCCGGACCAGCGCGATCCGGGTGGCGTTCTCCAAAGCCGGCGGCGCCCAGGACTTCGGCGTCGTGTCGGCGGCCGGAACAGCGGCAACCGGCTGCGGCGTCTTGGGCGTCTTGCCGGCCGCCTCGTCCATGGCCCGGTTCGCCAGGGCGTCGGCGTCCTTGTTGCGCTCCCGCGGAATCCAGTCGAACGTCACCTCGGCGAACTTGCTCACCAGGGTCGCCGCCTCGGCCGCGAGCGGGCGCAGACCCGCGTTCTTGATCTGCCAGCGGCCGGACATCTGCTCGACGACCAGCTTGGAGTCCATCCGCACGTCGACCCGGGTCGCGTTCAGCTCGGCGGCGGCGCGCAGGCCCGCGATCAGCCCGGAGTACTCGGCCACGTTGTTCGTGGTGATCCCGGCCGAGTCCCAGCGTTCCAGCAGGATCTCGCCGGTCGCCGCTTCCTTGACCACGGCACCGAACCCGGCCGGCCCCGGATTGCCCCGGGACCCGCCGTCCGCCTCGACGATGACGTGGAGTGTCACAGGCCGGACTCCGCCGTCCGCACCATGATCCGGCGGCACTCCTCGCAGCGGACCACCTCGTCGGCCGGGGCCGTCTTCACCCGGTTCAGGTCGGCGCCGTACAGCTCGATCCGGCACCCGCCGCAGCGGCCCGCGTACACCAGGGCCGCGCCCAGGCCGGATTCCGTACGAATCTTGTCGTAAAGGGTGACCAGGTCGGCCGGGAGGTCAGCGGCGAGAGGGACCCGCGCGGCGGTCTTGAACTCCTGCTCCTTGGTGATCTCCGCGAAGGCCTCGTCGCGGCGGCGCTCAGCCTCGGTACGCCGGCCGAGCGCCGCCGAGATCCGTCCCTGCACCTCGGTGAGTGTGGCCTCGGCGGTCTCCCGCTGTTCCATCAGCTCCAGTTCGGCGTCCTCAAGCTCGGACTGGCGCCGGTTCAGCGAGGTCAGCTCGTGCTGGAGACCCTCGATCTCGCGCAGCGCGCCACCGGCGTCGAGCCGCTTCTTGTCCCGGTCCTTGCGGAGCCGCACCTGGTCGATGTCCTTCTCCAGCCGGCTGATGTCCCGGTCCAGGTCGTCGACCGCGACCTGGGCGCGAACCCGGTCGTCCTCCAGCGCGGAGACCTCACGCGCGACGGCGTCGATCTCGGCCAGTTCGGGCAGGGACTTACGGCGGTGCGCGAGCTGAGCCAGAGCGGTGTCGACGGCTTGCAGGTCGAGCAGGCGGCGTTGGGCTTCCGGGGCGGCCTTCACGGGTGGTTCTCCTTCTCCTCAGAAGCGAAATGGTCAGAAGCGAAATGGGCAGAAGCGGAATGGACGGTCCAGGGATCGGTGTCCAGGTCGGACACCACCACTTCGACTCCGAACTCCTCGCGCAGCCAGGACGCCACGTCGTCGAGCCAAGGCCGCTCGCTCGCCCAGTGTGCGACGTCGAGCAGGGCCGGGCCACCACTCGCGAGATGCTCGCTGACCGGGTGGTGGCGGAGGTCCGCGCAAAGGTACGCGTCGACGCCGGCCCGCGTCGCGGCGGGCAGGAAGGAGTCGCCCGCGCCACCGCAGACCGCGACGGTACGAATCACCCGTGACGGGTCGCCGGCAGCGCGTACCCCGGCGGCGGTGGCCGGTAGACGGCTCGCGGCGAGGCTGGTGAGCGCGGTCAGGGTGAGTGGCGCGGGGAGTTCGCCGATCCGGCCGAGACCGCGGCCACTGCCTTCGGCCGCGCCTTCGGCGGGCACGAGCGGGCGCAGGCCGGTCAGGCCGAGACGGGCGGCGAGGGCGTCCGAGACGCCGGGGTTCGCCACGTCGGCGTTGGTGTGCGCGGTGTAGAGCGCCACGTCGCCCCGGATCAGCCGGTGGATGATCCGGCCCTTGAACGTGTCCGGGGCGATCGACGACACCGGCTTGAGCAGCAGAGGGTGGTGGGCGACGATCAGGTCAGCGCCGATGGCGAGGGCCTGCTCGACGGTTTCCGGCACGCAGTCCACGACGCAGAGAACGCGTTGCACAGGGGCCTCGAAATCACCGAGCACCAGCCCCACGCGATCCCAAGATTCAGCCCAAGCTCGTGGGTAACGGGCGTCGAGGGCTTCAACTAAGGAGCGGACTGTCACGACCGCCAACTCTATATGGCTACGAAACCGCCCCGGGCTCCACTCGGCTGCCCACTCCCACCGGCCCGCTCACCGCCTGGAGGGCTCGCCTCCAGGGAAACTGCGGACGGTAGCGATCGGTCTGCCCGGGGGCGCCGAGACGGCAGACGTCCTCGCCGTAAAGCACCTGCACTCCCCAGTCACGCAGCTTCGCCAGGCTCTCGTGCAGCGAGGGGTGCAGCGCCATGATCTTGTTGGTGTACGGGACGACGGCGGTCGGCACGCCGTACCCGTACCCCTCGACCAGCAGACCGAGCACCAGGGTGTCGGTGATCCCGGCGGCCCATTTGTTGACCGTGTTGACCGTGGCCGGCGCGACGATCATCGCGTCGGCCTGCGGCAGCACGTCAGGGTCGCCGGGACTCTTGTAATCGGAACGGACCGGATGACCGGTCTGTGCCTGAAGGGCCGCGACGTCGACGAACTTGCGGCCGTCCGGGGTGGTGATCACGCAGACCTCCCAGCCGTCGCTCTGGGCGAGGCTGACGAGGATCCCGACGTCCCGGGCCATCGGTGAGCCGCACACGAGTACGTACAGCACACCGGGTGAGGGGTTACCCGTCATCACGTGCAGTCCCACCTCATACGCCGACTCCCATCTGTTCTGCCAGCTCCGCGATAGGAGCCGGTGGCGCGCCCCGGGTACGCCGGAGCACGTCGGAAAGGACTTCGTGGGCGAGTGGGCGGCAGCGGATCTCCGACGGGGCGAGCCGGTCGCCCTCGAGCAGCATCTCGCCTGCCCTCTCCACGTCACCGATCTGTGTGTAGCCGCGAGCGATGTCCAGGAAGTGGTGGGCACGCCGCTCCGGGAGCATGGCGTTGAACCCTTCCATGTCCATCCGCTCGTGGGCTTCCACAGCCAGGCGACCGTCGCCGAGCTCGACCGCGGTCGCACAGCGATGCAGCTGCACGTTGGTCGGCCCGAAGCAGGTCCAGTAATGGTTGAAGTCGCCACCCAGCTCCCGCGAGGCCTGTTCGGCGCCGCTGAGCAGGTCGCGCACGGTGGCGGCGTCGCCGATCCGTGCGGCCGACATAGCGCCGTTGAGCAGCAGCATCCCGTAAACGGACAGCTGTTCCCCACGGGCCCGTTCCGGGCCCGGCGCGAGCCGGTTGGCTATGTTGACGTTCACCTCGAGCGACGGCCTGACCCGGCCTAGCGCGAGCAGAGCGCTGCCGACCCGGTAACTGGCCAGCCCGGCGAGCAGCTGGTCGCCGGCCCGCTGGGAGACCGCGATCGAGCGGTCAGCGGCGAGCCAGGACAGCTCGTGCTCACCCACCTTGCGCAGCGCGGAGCTGGCGATCTGGTAGACCTGCCCGAGCAGGTGCGCGGCGGCAGGCGCCTCGTCACTGTTGGCATGAGCGCTGTCCGCTGCCTGCGCATCACGCAGCAGTTTGGGCAGTGCCCGGGCCAGCACGCCGTACTTCGCATGCTGGTACGTCAGCCAGGCATGGCTGACCGCCTTGCGCATCTCCGGGAGCGGCGGCGAGTGTGGCACCGCCTGGAAGAACGCACTCATCTGGTCATAACGCTCCAGAGCAGCACGAATCTCCTCGACCTCAACTTGGTCGATGCAGTTCTGCGTCTCTGGTTTGCGCTCCACCTCCTTGCCCAGCAGAAGCTGGACGTCGACCTGGAGCACATCCGCGATGTCGTACACCACTGAGAACTTGTCGAGTCGGCGAACTCCCCGCTCCACCTTGTCGACCCAGCTCTTCGATTTGCCCAGCCGGTCCGCGAATACCTGCTGGGACATCTTGCGTCGGCCACGCCAATAGGCGACGCGGCGGCCGATCGGCAGCTCGTCCACGGTGCCTCCCCCAACTCAACCGGCGGCCCGTCCGCCGATGAGCCATCCGGTGTCAATCGCAGTGTGGACCGTTCATGTGTCCACAGATCGCACAGCGTGTGTGATCGCCTGCTCACCGATGCTCGTAGTTTTTTGTGCAAGTTGCAAAGGGTGGATCTGCCCGTCCCAACGACGTTCATCGTCATCGGATACGGCCGTTTCGCCCGCGACCGCAGCCGCAGACCCGGATACGGGGGATATCGAGCTATGCAGTGGACCAGCCGTCAGCCGTTCGTCCCACCCGCGCTCCTCGATCGTCTCGACCGAGTACGCCTGCGCCGTGCCGCCCTGCGGTACGCCGCACACGGCTGGGACGTGACACCCGGCGCGTACCTCGCCGGACATCGATTCCACTGCGGCCGACCCGGGTGCACGATCACCGGGTGCCACCCGGCGCTCGACGCCTGGGCCGAGTCGGCCTCCGGAGATCCGATCAGGATCTCCGCCTGGTGGCGCCATCAGGCGCACACCGTGCTGTTGCCCACCGGGTCGGCCTTCGACGTGCTGGAAGTGCCGGCCACATTGGGCGGTCGAGTGCCTGGCCTGGGACCCGTCGCGGTCACCGGAGCCGGGCGATGGATGTTTCTGGTGAGCCCCGGCCTGCCGCTTCGCCCCGAGCTGGAACAGCGGCTCGACGTGATCCGGCACGGCGTCGGCTCGTGGATCCCCGCGCCGCCGAACCGCCTGCCCGACGGCCAGGTCCGCTGGACCGTCACGCCGGAACAGGTGGATTGGCGACTGCCCGACGCGGAACGCGTGCAAGACCTGCTTGCCGCTGCCGCCGGACCGGTGCGTGCCCGCCCGGCGATCCCCCGGCAGCTGTCCACGTCGCGCCGCGCGGCGTGACCGTCGTCGCCATGAGCGGACGGTCTGCCTGATGTGGGCACACGAACACATGTCATTAGACAAGCTAGTACGTCAGCACCCTGTGGCGCGAGTCACCCGAACAGGTGACCACCATGAGTGAATTCAGTTAGCGAGATCGCGGTAAGCGGCGATCACGGCCTCGGTGCGGTCGGCCAGCTCCGGCCCGCTCTCCGCGGCGGCCGGAGCACCGGTCACCCGGGCGAGGGTCCGCTCGGCGTACCGTGCGGTGGCCGCGACCTGGCGCTCCCGCAGGAAGCTCTCCCCCGCGCGGGCTGCCGTGTCGATGCTGCGCAGGATCCGGTTGGCGGCCTCGCCGGTCTCCCGCCACAGCTCGTCGGCGCGCTCCGACTGCTCGGCGACCGCGGCGCGGGCCGGGCTGTCCGCCGGGATGTCGCTGACCTGGACGCCGCTCAGATCGGCACGAAGCCGGCGCAGATCCTGCCGCCGGGTGAGCACGGTGGCAAGCTCGTCAAGAGCGCGGGTCAGCGAACGGTCGGCCAGCACCGGGTCGACCATCCCGTCCAGCGCCGGCCAGGTGCCACGAACGCGTCGCGAGGCAGCAAGCGCACCGTCGAAAGCGGTCCGCTCGGCAGCCGTCCACAGCACCCGCGACTCCTGGTCACGCGGCACAGCGAACGCTCCCGGCTGCGCGGCACGAGTCTGCCGCCGCCAGACGTACCCGGCCAGCGCGGCACTACCCGCCATCGCCAGCCACCAGTTGATCCCGAAGACGCTCGCCACCGCGGAAAGAAGCAGCAGCGGCAGCGCGAGGCGCGCCACGAAAACCACGCGCTGCTCCCGGGTGCGCCCGCTCGGCGCGCACGGCACGGTCTCCACCAAAAACCCGGTCCGGGTCCTTCTCGCGCGCCCGCTGCGGCTCCTGATCGGGTACGCGGAAACAACAGTCTTCTCGCCATCGATCCCGACGTGCAGTTCCGTGCCCACGGCAGTCCTCCGTCACGTCGGTTTGTCCGGGCGGCTCGGGCCGCCAGGCCGGGTTTTCCGGGCGGCACGGGCCGCCAGGCCGGGGTCTCCGGGCGGCTCGTGCCGCCAGGCCGGGTTTTCCGGGCGGGCCCAGCCGCCAGGGAGAAACCGGCCGCGACCCGCCCACCAGCAGGTCACCCCGCCGGCACCGTCCCATTCGGTCCCGCTCACGGCGGCTTGATCCCCAACCCGGTGCACCAAGGTTGCCGTTCCGGCGCGGCCCCCGCCCGGCTCCAGCACTGAGTAAGCCGACCGCGAGCAGGGTGGTCAGGTCGCAGGGTGGGTCAGGTCGCAGGGTGGGTCAGGTCGCACATAACGCCACCGTGTGCCCGGGTCCACGCCCTGGCCATGATGAAGTCACACCTACCGCTACCGTGCGACCTCATCTATGCCACACCGGGCACCCGTGCGTCCCCATCCACGCGGCCACGTTGCTCCGAGCACACGGTGGGCCTTCACCCCTGCTTCTCCGTGACCGACCTTGATCAGCCGCTTCGGCGGTGTTGGTTGAATGGCGAGGCTTCCCGCGAACGCCGACGTCGCCGCACTAGCCTCGGCCAGGTGACTGGGCCTGGTTCGGAGCGAGTCGAGTTGGTGCTGCGTAAGTACGACGGGCGGCCGCACCGGCGGGTCACCGGCAGGCTGCTCGGTGACGACGAGCACGGCACCTGGATCGGCACGCCGCGCGGCACGATCGTCCGGTACAGCTACGGCTGGCGGCGGTTCGAGCGCACCCGTGAGGACTCGGTCCGGCTGCTGCCGCGCGACGCCTGGTGGATGGCGATGTTCTCGGCCGCGCCGGGCCGCTCGGAGATCTACTGCGACGTGATCACCCCGCCGGAGCGCACCGGCCCGGCCCAGTTCACCGTGATCGACCTGGACCTCGACGTGATCCGCCTGCGCCGCGACGGCCGCGTGGTCATCGACGACGAGGACGAGTTCGAACAGAACCGCGTGCGTTTCGGTTACCCCGCCGACGTGGTGGCCGGCGCGACCGCCGCAGCCGAGACCTTGCGCTCGGCCCTGTCCACCGACACCGAACCGTTCGCAGGCCAGTACCGCAACTGGCTCTCTCGCCTGCGCTGACAGAGTCCAAGCCGGTGGCGAGCCGCGCCGCGGGGTTTCCGGGGGCTCGGCCTCCGGAGCAGAATTGACAAGTGTCCCGGGTCCGCGCGCTCCGCGGACAGAGGACACCTAGAGACTTGTGGGCGCGGTAGGTTTCGAACCTACGACCCCCCGCTTGTAAGGCGGGTGCTCTCCCACTGAGCTACGCGCCCGGCTCCTGAACCGGAGTGGTCATCCTACCCTGCCGACCCGGCCAGGGCCTTGAGGGCTGCCCGCCAGGCGTTCTGGTCGCGGGCCTCGCCGGGGCCGTTCATCTCGGCGAACCGGACCAGGCCCGTGTCGTCGATGAGGAACGTCCCCCGGTTGGCGAATCCCCTGGCGTCGTCGAAGACGCCGAACGCTTCGGCCACCTCGCCGTGCGGCCAAAAATCGGCCAGCAGCGGGAAGCCGAAGCCTTCCTGCTCAGCCCAGACCTTGTGGCTGTAGACCGAGTCCACGCTCACGGTGAGCACCTGGACGTCGCCATTCGCGTACGCCGCCAGGTTCTCCTGGATCTCGGTGAGCTCGCCGTGGCAGCGGCGGCTGAACGCCAGGGGGTAGAAGATCAGCAGAACCGCCTTGCGGCCCCGGAAATCGGCGAGCCGCACCTCTTGGTTGTTCTGATCCTTGAGGGTGAAATCCGGCGCCGGCTGGCCCACCTCGATCGGCATGAGCACAGCCTAACCAGGGCCGGCGCCGTCATGGGCGCCGACCTGACGTGAGGTGGCAGCGAGCTTTACTTCTTCTTGGCGCCCCGGGGGGTAACCAGGCGTGCGCCCGTCCAGTCCTTGCCGGCGTTGACCGTCGACGTCTGCTGCAGACCGGCGGTCGGTGCCGACTCGCTGATCTCGCTCGGTTCGACATGGCCGTCACGGCCGGCTTTCGGGGTCAGCAGCCACACCACGCCGTTGTCGGCGAGAGGGCCAAGTGCATCGGTGAGTATTTCGAAAAGGTCACCGTCGTCGTCGCGGTACCACAACAGCACCGCGTCGACCACCTCATCGGTGTCCTCGTCGACCAGCTCTCCGACGCGTTCGGTCAGGGCTTCACGGAGATCCTCATCGACATCGTCGTCGTAACCCATCTCCATGACCACCATGCTCGGCTCGAAGCCGAACCGGTCCGCCAGGCTGCGTACGCCGTCGGCCTGACCCGCGGTCGCGCTCACTGTCCAAATCCTCCTAGCCGTGAAAGTCCCCAAAACCTTTGGGGTAGTCCACACACTCCGGGCCCCGGGCGCAAGTGGCGCACCGAGTGTGTGGCAATTTACCGCGCCAGCAGCGTGTGGGCACCCTGGGTAATGGCATCCTCTCCCACCAGGACCTGCTGAGCGGCCGGACCGAGCGGAACGGGGACGTCGGCGGCGGCCACCCGGCGCACCGATCCGACAAAAGCCCCGTCCACCAGAGCCGCGAGGACGCCCTCACCGACCCCGCCGGAACGCCGCGTCTCGTCGACGATCAGCACCCGGCCGGTGGCCGAGGCCTCCCGTACCAGGTCAGCGACGGGTAGCGGATTGAGCCAGCGAAGATCGACCACTCGGGAACCGTACCCGTCGGCGGCGAGCTGGGCAGCGACACGGAGCGACATTCGCACTCCGTTGCCGTACGTCACGATGGTCAGATCCTGGGCGGTGCCCATGCCGTAGATGCGTGCCCGGCCGATCGGGACGTGCTCGGCGGACCAGTTCGAGGGCTCCGCGTACGCCGACAACCACTCGCTGTCGCCTTGTTGATAGAGGTCCCTCGTCTGGTACAGCGCGACCGGCTCAAGGAAGACGCTGACCGTGCCGTCCACCGCCGCGGCGGCCAGGCAGGAGCGCAGCATCGGCCCCGCGTCGGCGGCCCGGGAGGGCACCGCCACGACGATTCCGGGTACGTCGCGCAGCATCGCGACCGAGTTGTCGTTGGCGAGATGCCCGCCAATCCCGAGCGGCTGGGCCAGGCCCGGCACCCGGAGAACCATCGGGTTCCGGTACGACCCGGATGAGAGCAACGACATGGTCGCCGCCTCCACCCGCAGCTGCTCGGTCGCGGTGTGCAGGGCGGACAGGCCGGTGATCTCCGGTACCGGGATCAGCCCGGCCGTGCCGGCGCCGAGAGCGAGCCCGAGCACCGTGGTGGCGTCCGCCGGGGTGTCGAGCACCCGGTCGGACTCCCGGTCCCGCAGACCGGCGGTGACGCCGTTCGGGCCGCCGGTGGTGACGCCGGGGCCGAAGAGCAGCACGGTCGGGTCGGCGGCGAGCGCGTCGGCAAGCGTCGCGTTGATCGCCTGCGCGAGCGTCATCGGGCCGGCGTGCTCGGGCAGCTGCCCGTCGAAGACCCGTACCCGGGCGGCCGCGCCGGGGCCGGCGGCCCGCTCGGCGGCCTCGGTGACGGCGTTCGACACCCGCAGCGGGCGGCGCGGCGCCAGGGACGCCACAATCTCGCCGATCGAGGCCAGTTTCGGTTCGCCGAGCACCTCCTCGGCGGCCTTGCGGACCTGCCAGCCCACCTCGTCGTACCTGGTGATCACGTCGTCCGGGCCGAGCAGCCCGGCCTCGACGAGCAGCCGGGCGGTGCCGACCAGCGGGTCACGCGCCAGGTCGGGGTCCAGGTCCGACTCGGTTCCGGAGCCGAGCAGGTTGACCGCGGCGAGGCGGAGCACCGCGGGCCGGCGCTCACCACGCACATATCCGGCCAGGTCCACCGCCGCGTCGTACGCGCTCGCCAGGTCGGCGGAGTCCGCGTACGCGTAACGCAGGCCCGGCCGGTCGCGCAGCAGTGCCGCCACCCAGCCGTCCGGATCGGCCGATCCGGGGCCGTTGTCCTCGCAGATCAGCAACAGTGGCACCGGTTTTCCCTCGGTCGCCGCCCGGCCGGCCATCTCGATCGCCGCAGCCGCCGCCGGGCCGCTCGCCCCGGCGTCGCCGAACGAGGCGACCACGATCGCGTCGTCCGGCCAGGGCGCCGTGCTGGTCCGGGTCAGCGCCCTGGCCAGCCCGGCCGCCCGGGGCAGATGCCCGCCGGGGGTGGAGAGGGCCGGCAGCAGGTGCAGGTCCGGGTTGCCGAACAGTTTGTCCCGGCCACCGGTGGCCGGGTCGCTCTGCGAGGCGACCACGCCACGCAGCACATCCCGGGCGGCGTCCTCCAACCGGCGGGCCGGATCGGTCCCGGCTGACTCGTCGCGCCCCGCTGCGCGTACGCAATAAAACGCCGCGGAGCGATGGTGCAGGAAGGCCGGGTCGTCGCCGCGGAGGGCAGCCGCGACAGCGGCGTTGCCCTCATGGCCGGCCGAACCGGTGGTGGTGAAGCCTTCGTTGAAACTTCGCAGCCATCGCGCTGCGAGGTCGAGGTGGCGGGCGGTGAGCTGGGCGTCGAAGAGTTCCCGGGTGCGGGCGCCGGTCAGGGTGCTGTCCTCACGGACCGGATCGCCGGGTTCGCGCCGGTTTTCCGGTGGCCGCAGGGCCGAGACCGCATCGCGGAACCGCTCGTCGAGGTTTTGCGGGGTGGTCACGAAATTCAGCATCGCCGAACCATGCTGGCCCTGCCAATGCAGAACGGCCGATCAAGCATGTCGATCTCTGCGCGCGTGCGGGTTCGCCGATGGTGTACTCAGGACATGATCTTGAGGTACGTGGCCGTCCGGCTGGCGGTCTGCCTGTGCTGGCTGACCGGTACCGCCGGGGTGTTCCTGCTGCTCGATCTCTACACCTAGAAGATCTATACATAGAACATGCGTACCGAAGTGATCACAGTCCGGACCGGCAGCCTTCCGGTGGTGCACGACATCACGGCCGAGGCGCAGCGGTTCGTCGCGTCCGAGCAGGACGGCCTGCTGCACGTCTTCGTCCCGCACGCCACAGCGGGTTTGGCGATCATCGAAACAGGAGCCGGGTCGGACGACGATCTGCTGACCGCCATCGACGACCTGTTGCCGGCCGAGGACAAGTGGCAGCACCGGCACGGGTCCCGGGGCCACGGGCGTGACCACGTCCTGCCCGCCTGGATCCCGCCGTACGCCACCCTGCCGGTCATCGGCGGCCGGATCGCGCTCGGCACGTGGCAGTCGATCTGCCTGGTGGACCCGAACGGTGACAACCCGATCCGCCAGGTGCGTTTCTCCTTCCTGCCCGGCTGAGTTGTGCACCGCGACGGTGGCGAGAACCATCCGGACGTCTGCCCAGATCACCGGAAAGTTACTGGTCAGTAAACGTGTCGCGCGTCGCTGACAGGTCGGGTAGGCGTGACGAGGCCCACCGAAAGGGGGCAGGATGGAGTTCCTGACCGAGCGATTCGCCACCTAGGTCGCCCGGTGTAAACGACACTCAACCAAGAGGATTGCCTGTGGCCACGGAGCGCAAGCGCCCGGTGATCAGCGATGGCCTGCCGAGCCAGCTTCCCGACATCGACCCTGAAGAGACAAACGAATGGGTCGAGTCGCTCAACGGAGTCATCGACGAACGAGGCGCCAAAAGAGCCCGTTATGTGATGTTGCGCCTGCTGGAGCGGGCCCGGGAGCGACAGGTCGGCGTTCCTCCACTGACATCCACGGACTACATCAACACCATCCCACCGGAGCGTGAGCCCTGGTTCCCCGGCGACGAGTTCGTCGAGCGGCGGATCCGGGCGTACATCCGGTGGAACGCGGCGATGCTGGTGCACCGCGCGCAGCGGCCGGAGATCGGCGTCGGCGGCCACATCTCGACGTACGCGTCGAGCGCCAGCCTCTACGAGGTCGGCATGAACCACTTCTTCCGGGGCAAGGACCACCCGGGCGGCGGCGACCACATCTTCTACCAGGGTCACGCCTCCCCCGGCATGTACGCCCGGGCGTACCTCGAGGGCCGCCTCACCACCGACCAGCTCGACGGTTTCCGTCAGGAGCTGTCGCACCCGGGTGGCGGCCTGCCGTCGTACCCGCACCCGCGGCTGATGCCGAACTTCTGGGAGTTCCCGACGGTCAGCATGGGCCTCGGCCCGCTGAACGCGATCTACCAGGCGCGATACAACCGTTACCTGCACAACCGCGGCATCAAGGACACCAGCCAGCAGAACGTCTGGGCCTTCCTCGGCGACGGCGAGATGGACGAGGTCGAGTCGCTCGGCGCGATCGGCCTGGCGGCCCGCGAGGAGCTGGACAACCTCACCTTCGTGGTCAACTGCAACCTGCAGCGCCTGGACGGCCCGGTCCGCGGCAACGGCAAGGTGATCCAGGAGCTGGAGTCGTTCTTCCGCGGCGCCGGATGGAACGTCATCAAGGTCGTCTGGGGCCGCGAGTGGGACTCCCTGCTCGCCGCCGACACCGACGGTGCGCTGGTCAACCTGATGAACGCGACGCCGGACGGCGACTACCAGACCTACAAGGGCGAGTCCGGGGCGTACGTGCGTGAGCACTTCTTCGGCCGTGACCCGCGGACCCGCAAGCTCGTCGAGGGCATGACCGACGACGAGGTCTGGAACCTCAAGCGCGGCGGTCACGACTACCGCAAGCTGTACGCGGCGTACAAGGCGGCCACCGAGCACACCGGCCAGCCGACCGTGATCCTCGCCAAGACGATCAAGGGCTGGACGCTCGGCTCGCACTTCGAGGCACGTAACGCGACGCACCAGATGAAGAAGCTGACCCTGGATGACCTCAAGGGCTTCCGGGACCGGCTCTACCTGGACATCAGCGACAAGCAGCTGGAAGAGAACCCGTACCTCCCGCCTTACTACCACCCCGGCGAGAAGTCCGACGAGTACCAGTACATGATGCAGCGGCGTCGTGACCTGGGCGGTTCCATCCCGTCCCGGCGTACCAAGGCGAAGTCGCTGGCAATCCCGGACTCCAAGGCGTTCGGCGACATCAAGCGCGGCAGCGGCAAGCAGAAGATCGCCACCACGATGGCGTTCGTCCGCCTGCTCAAGGACCTCATGAAGGACAAGGAGTTCGGTGCCCGCTGGGTGCCGATCATCCCGGACGAGGCCCGCACGTTCGGCATGGACTCGCTCTTCCCGACCAAGAAGATCTACTCGCCGCACGGCCAGACCTACACCTCCGTGGACCGGGAACTCTTCCTGTCCTACAAGGAGTCGACGAGCGGCCAGATCCTGCACGAGGGCATCAACGAGGCCGGCTCGACAGCGAGCTTCATCGCCGCCGGTACGTCGTACGCGACGCACGACGAGCCGATGATCCCGCTGTACATCTTCTACTCGATGTTCGGCTTCCAGCGGACCGCCGACGAGCTGTGGGCGGCCGCCGACCAGATGACCCGCGGCTTCCTGCTCGGCGCGACCGCCGGGCGGACCACGCTCAACGGCGAGGGCCTGCAGCACGAGGACGGGCACTCGCTGCTGATCGCGGCGACGAACCCGGCCGTGGTGGCGTACGACCCGGCGTTCGCGTTCGAGATCGCGCACATCGTGGAGAACGGCCTGCACCGGATGTACGGGGAGCAGCAGGAGAACATCTTCTACTACCTCACCATCTACAACGAGCCGGCCATCCAGCCCGCCGAGCCCGAGGGCGTCGACGTGGAGGGCCTGCTCAAGGGCATCTACCGGTTCCGGAAGAGCTCGGTGGAGAAAGGCCCGAAGGCGCAGCTGCTCGCCTCCGGCACCGGCATGCACTGGGCGCTCAAGGCGCAGGAGCTGCTCGCTCAGGACTGGGGCGTGAGCGCCGACGTCTGGTCGGTCACCTCCTGGACCGAGCTGCGCCGCGACGCCATCGAGGCTGAGGAGCACAGCCTGCTGCACGCCGGCGAGGAGCCCCGCAAGCCGTACATCCAGCAGAAGCTGGAAGGCACCGAGGGCCCCTCGATCGCGGTCAGCGACTGGATGCGCGCGGTACCGGACCTGATCAGCCGCTGGGTCCCGAACGGGTACACCTCGCTCGGCACCGACGGCTTCGGCATGAGCGACACCCGGCACGCCCTGCGCCGCCACTTCCACGTGGACGGCGAGTCGGTCGCCGTGGCGACGCTGCGCCAGCTCGCGCTCCGCGGTGAGGTGCCGAAACACGTGCCGGCCGAGGCCGCCCGCAAGTACGCCATCGACGACGTGAACGCCGCTCCGGTGGGCGAGACCGGCGGCGACAGCTAGGCACCAGCGTTTCCTGCAGGCGGCCCGTCACTTTTGTGGCGGGCCGCCTCAGTCTCTGGCCCCTGGGTGCCGACTGTGAGGTTATGCGTCTCCGCATGCTTCATCAGCTGCTCATCCTCGGGCTCGGCAGCGTGCTGGTCACGGCTCTGGTCCTGGTTCTCGTCGGCGCGTGGCAGAGCGGCCGGTTCGCCGACAGCACCCGCGACGAGGTGCTCCGCCAGAACGAGGCCGAGCTGGATCGCACCACGGCGTCGGTGACCACGCTGGTGCGTACCGTCGGCGACGAGGTCCAGAACGGCGTGGACGTCGGGATGCACAGCGCGGACGGCCTGCTCGACCAGCGCGGCGGGGTACGCCTCGCGTCGCGTACCGCCAAGTGGACCGCCACGAACCAGGTGAGCCAGGACAAGACCACGGTGACGCTGCCCCGGGTCACGGTGAACGGCCGCTGGCTGGGGCAGAACACCGATCCGAAGACGACCACCCCGTTCGTCGACGACGCTCAGGAGCTGGTCGGTGGCGCGGTCACCCTGTTCCAGCGGATGAACAGCGCAGGCGACCTGCTCCGGGTCGCCACCACGGTCCGCGGCAAGACCGGCAACCGGGCGATCGGCACGTACATCCCGGCCGTCGGGGCGGACGGCAAGGCGAATGCGGTGGCCGCCGCGATCAAGGCCGGTAAGTCGTACCGGGGTGTGGCTCAGGTGGTCGACACCTGGTACATCACCGCGTACGACCCGATCAAGGACTCCTCAGGTGACGTGATCGGTGCGCTGTTCGTCGGTGTGCCGCAGGCCGACGCGCTGGCGAACCTCACCTCCGCGATCGCCGGCCAGCAGGTACGGGACAACGGCTGGGTCACCGTTTACAGCACCCTGGCGGCCGACAAGGGCCGGGTGATCGCCTCCAGCCTCGACGGCCTGGCCGGCACCACCGACCTGGCGGCTGTCGACGCCGACGGCACGAAGTACGTCGAGGAGATCGTCACCCAGGCGCCGGAGCTGGCCGACGACGCGACCTGGCGGACCACGTACCAGCTGCCCGGCGCGTCCGGGGCGGACGCCGGGGACACCACGACGACGGTGGCGTACTACGCGCCGTACCAGTGGGCGATCACGGTCGGCGGGTACGACGCGGACGCCGAGAGCGCCGTCGCCGTGGTCCAGGACGGCCGGCGCACCATGCTGACCGCGTTCGTGATCGCCGCGGTGCTGCTGGCGCTGGCCGGCGCGGCTCTCGCGTACTTCCAGGCAGCGCGTCTCTCCGGCCGGCTGGGCCGGCTCACCCGAGCACTGACCCGCCTCGCCGGACGGGATCTCACGGTCACCGCCGACGACAAGGGCCGTGACGAGATCGGTGAGGCGGCCACCGCGCTGAACACCGCGGCCATCGAGCTGCGTGCGGTGATGCGCGACGTGACAAGCGCTTCCGACGAGGTGAGCGGGACCGCCCGGCAGGTCGCGGCGACCGGTGGTGATCTCTCCTCGGCGTCCGACACTGCCGCCGACCGGGCCGGGACGGTGAGTGCCTCGGCCGACACCGTCTCGCACGTGGTGCAGACGGTGGCCGCCGGCGCCGAGCAGATGGGCACCTCGATCACCGAGATCTCGCACAACGCCCAGGAGGCGGCACAGGCCGTCCGGGACGGTGTCGGCCTGACCGCCGCGGCGGCCAGCGTGATCAGCGAGCTGCGTACTTCCACCACCGCGATCAGCGAGGTGGTCAAGCTGATCGCCAACATCGCCGAACAGACCAACCTGCTGGCACTCAACGCGACCATCGAGGCGGCCCGGGCCGGCGAGACCGGCAAGGGCTTCGCGGTCGTCGCCGGCGAGGTGAAGGAGCTGGCCCAGGAGACCGCGCGGGCCACCGAGGACGTGACCGCCCGGGTGGCAGCGATCGAGGCGGACACCGCCCGCGCGGTCACCGCGATCGACGCGATCTCCGAGCGGATCGCCCAGGTGAACGACTTCCAGACGGCGATCGCGGCGGCGGTCGAGGAACAGGCCGCCACGACCGCTGAGATGGCCCGGAACATCGCCGAGGCGGCAACCGGGAGCCGGGACATCGCCGACGGCATCGGGACGGTCAGCGGCGCGATGGAGGGCACCAGGCGCTCGGTCGCGGCGGCACACCGGGCAGCCGACGAGCTCACCGCCACCGCGACGCGCCTGACCGGCCTGGTAAACCGCTTCACCGTGTAGTCGAAACGGTGTAGCCGGAGAGGCCCGGAAAGCGATCGGTAGTCTTAAGGCGTGACTGTTCGCGT
The DNA here is from genome assembly GCF_050955685.1 of Actinoplanes sp. CA-015351. Classification (NCBI taxonomy): domain Bacteria; kingdom Bacillati; phylum Actinomycetota; class Actinomycetes; order Micromonosporales; family Micromonosporaceae; genus Actinoplanes; species Actinoplanes sp. CA-015351. The sequence continues at coordinate 1,463,944 of NZ_CP192102.1, read as the reverse complement.
GCGTTTCGCCCCCTCACCCACCGGCATGTTCCACGTCGGCGGCGCTCGCTCGGCGCTGCAGAACTGGATCTACGCCAGGCAGCACGACGGTGTCTTCGTGCTTCGGATCGAGGACACCGACGCGGCCCGCAACAAGCCCGAGTGGACCGAGGGCATCATCTCGGCGCTGGACTGGATCGGCATCGAGCGCGGGAGCTACGAAGGCCCCTACTACCAGTCCTCCTACGCCGCCGACCACACCGCCGCCGCGACCCGGCTCTACGGCGAGGCACGGGCCTACTACTGCGACTGCAAGCGCGACGACGTGATCGCGCGGACCGGCAACACCCACATCGGTTACGACGGCTTCTGCCGCGACCGTGCGCTCGGCCCCGGCGAGGGGCGCGCGCTGCGTTTCCGTACGCCGGACGAGGGCGAGACCGTGGTCGTCGACCTGGTCCGCGGCAAGCCCACCTTCGAGAACAAGCTGCTCGAGGACTTCGTCATCGCCCGCAGCGACGGCTCGGCGGTCTTCCTGCTGGCCAACGTCGTCGACGACATGAGCATGGGCATCACCCACGTGTTCCGGGCCGAGGAGCACCTGCCGAACACGCCGAAACAGCAGCTCCTCTGGGAGGCGCTCGGCGCCACCCCGCCGGTCTGGGGCCACGTCCCGGTGATCGTCAACGAGAAGCGGCAGAAACTGTCGAAACGCCGCGACAAGGTGGCCCTGGAGTCGTACCGGGACGAGGGTTACCTCGCCGCAGCCATGCGCAACTACCTGATGCTGCTCGGCTGGGCGCCCACCGGCGACCGGGAGATCGTCCCGTGGTCGGTGGTCGAGGAGGAGTACCGGATCGAGGACGTGAACCACGCTCCGGCCTTCTTCGACATCAAGAAGCTGCGCGCGTTCAACGGCGAGTACATCCGTGCGCTCAGCCCGGACGAGTTCACCCAGGTCTGCGCGCCGTGGCTGACCGGGACCGAGACGATCGCCGCGCCGCCGTGGTCGCCGGAGGCCTTCGACTCGGCGGTCTTCACGACGATCGCCCCGCTCGCGCAGACCCGCATCGCGGTGCTCTCCGAGATCGTGGACTACGTGGACTTCCTCTTCCTCGACGAGCCCGTGCACGACGAGGCATCCTGGGCGAAGGCCATGAAGGACGGCGCAGCGGACATTCTGGACGCGACAGCGGCTGCCTTCAGCGCACTCACCGACTGGTCCGCGGAGCCGCTCAAGGCGGCTCTTGAGCAGGTCGGCGAGGAGCGAGGTCTCAAATTGGGCAAGACTCAGGCGCCGGTACGCGTCGCGGCCACCGGCCGGACGATCGGCCTGCCGCTGTTCGAGTCGCTCGAGACGCTCGGCCGCGAGCGCACGCTGACCCGTCTTGCCGCAGCTCGCGCCCGTCTCTGACACGTTTACCGCATTCGACGGCCGGCGCGCCATAGCCGGTCGTCGAATCCGGTGACGCTCTCCGTCACCAGGGTGGCCACCACCCCCACGCGTTGCGGGGAGTAGGTACTATTCGGCCGCTGATCAACGGTCACCGGTTGTCTCAGCCGTCCCCCAAATGGCTCCAATTCACCCTGCCGCGAGATGCGCCGGGGCCGGAGTCCGGGAAGGCTATGGGTGTGTGGGCCACGAGCAGTGGGTCAGTGGTCCATGTGCATCCACGGGCGGGGGAGGTCGGATGGTGCGAGGGACGATCACCAGGCTGGTGTCGGCGGCCGGTGCGATGGTGATAGCCGTCGTGCTGACGTTCGGCTTCGCGCCAGGTGCGGCGGCGGCGCCGAAAAAGGACGAGCCCAATGCCATGGAGATCAAGGGCAAGGGCATCAGCAAGTCGATCGTGATCCGGCAGGCCGACGAGCCCCGGCTCTTCGAGATGCTGTTCACCGAGGTCGACTGGCTGGCTGCGGCCAGGCCGCAGACGTCCGCGCCGAAATCCGGCAAGCTCGGCGACAAATACACACTGACCATCCTGGTCAAGGACGCGCCGAGCCAGACCTACGACCTCTATCCGCAGGCGGCGGGCGGCCCCCGGGCATACCGGCCGGCCAAGCAGCCGTCGGGCAAGAAAGCGGCCGGCTGGTTCTACGGCCGGCTCTCCATGTCGGAGTCGCTGCGCCTGTCCGGCGCCCCGCTGGAGGCCAAGCCCGACGTGGTGAACGGCGGCATCGGCGGCGGCGTCGGCGAGAACCTGAACGCCGACGTGAACCCGGTGGAGAGCGCGAGCGAGGTGTTCGGCGAGATCCGCCGCCTCTTCCTGCTCAACGGCGCGGTTCTGCTGGCGATCCTGGTCGGTCTCGCCGGGATGGCGTTCCTGATCCGGCGCCGGATCTGACCGAGACGCTCTCCACCAGGGCGATCAGGTCGTCGAGGTCGGCGTCGAACTCGGCATCCGGTTCGAGGGGGTTCTCGGCCACCGGCAGCCCGCCGGTCACCTCGCCGGTGAGATAACCGAGAAGCAACGCACAGATCATCCGCGCGATCCGCGGCACGTCGGGCGCGCGTACACCGGCGTCGTGCAGGATGCCGCGCAACGCTGCGGCCAGCCAGGATGCCGAGGCGCCGGCCGCCGATCGGGTCAGCAGCAGAGGGAAAGCACTCGGGTGCGCGTGAGCGAGAGCGCGGACAGCCCGGCTCAGCGCACGTAACCGCCGCCGCCAGTCGATGCCGGCCGGATCCAGTTCGGCGGGATCGCCGAACGCGGTTCCCAGTTCCAGGTGCAGCAGGTCGACGAGGCCGTCCAGCAGCGCGTCCTTGCCACCGACGTACGGATAAAGGGCCATCGAGGTCAGGCCGACCCGCTCGGCGACGGCCCGCATCGACATCGCGGCGAGGCCACGCTCGTCCACGAGGGCAAGCGCCTGGTCCAGGATCAGCCGTCTCTTGTCATCCACCACACCCACCTGACCAGGCGCATGGGCCGGCCCGGGCGAAACTCGCCCGGGCCGGTGTGGCACTCACCCGTTCGGGGCCCCAGCTCCCCGCTCGGCGCTCAGTACCGAAGCGTCTAGCACCAGCGGCCTGGCGGCCGCCCTCGTCCCGCCGCGCGCCTTCTCGGGCGCACGGCACCGTGCAGGTGAGCACCAGCCCACCCACGCAGTTCGGTACGGCAACCAACCCGTCCCGATCCTGGATCCACTATCGGTTCCTCGTCGACCGGTGCGGGCACCGTCACATCGTCGAGGACGGAATCACCGTCGGTACGCGTCAACGCGTCGTCCCGTTCCATCATCTCGCCTCCTCGATCCGCGTCCTCGACACCAACACCAGCATTCCTCGGCACCGTCTCTTCATCGGCACCGCGACGCCCTGTGTTAACCCCCCGGCCCGGACCGCACTAGTCCGACACGATGCCAGGTCACCGACCGAAATCGCGGAAGGGGCGCACTGCTACACCGGTCAAATGTCGTAAAACGGCATAAACCTACTCAGCTCAACCCGACATTTGGTCCGTGACACGCTTGGCATGTGGCTGACAGCACCACCAACCCGCTAGCGCCCGGCACACTACGCCGAATCGAACGGCATGCCGGGGCGCTCGCGACGTCAGCGGTGGCCCGCATGGAAGAGACGTTGCCGTGGTTCCGCGCGCTCCCCGCTGACCAGCGATCCTGGGTGATGCTCGTCGCACAGGCCGGCGTCCGATCTCTCGTGGAGTGGCTCAGCTCCGGCGCCACGGTCGCCGCCAGCACCCAGGAGATCTCCGACGAGGTCTTCGCGGCGGCGCCTCGCGCCCTGGCCCGGGCCATCACGCTGACCCAGACCGTGCAACTGATCAAGGTGACGATCGACGTCGCCGAGGCGGAGGTGCCGGGGTTCGCCGAGGAGGGCGAGACCGGCGCGCTGCTTCAGGCGATCCTCCGGTTCTCCCGGGAAATCGCGTTCTCGGCTGCCCGGGTCTATGCCCGGGCCGCCGAGTCCCGGGGCGCCTGGGACGCCCGCCTGCAGGCCCTGCTCGTCGACGCCCTGCTGCGCGGCGACTCCTCGGACGTTCTCGCCAGCCGGGCCGCCGCCCTGGGCTGGACCGACGCGCCACCGGTGACGGTCGTGGTGGGCCGTTCGCCGGGCGGGGACATCACCGCGGTGCTGCATGCCGTCTACCGGGCCGCCCGCCGGTCCCGGCTCGAGGTGATCGGCGGCGTGCACGGCGACCGGCTGGTCGTGGTGGCGGGCGGCGCCACCGACCCGGTCGCCACAGCCGCCGCGCTCTCCGGCACCTTCGGCGAGGGACCGATCGTGGTCGGCCCGGCCGTCCCGTCGCTGGACCAGGCGACCGAGTCGGCCCGCGCCGCGCTGAACGGATTCCGGGCCGCGCCGGCCTGGCCGGCCGCGCCATCCCCGGTCGCCGCCGACGATCTGCTGCCGGAACGCGCGCTCGCCGGCGACCTGGACGCCCGGCGCAAGCTGCGCAACGAGGTCTACGGTGGGCTGACCCGGGCCGGCAGCGGACTCATCGAGACGCTTGATGCGTTTTTCGGCTCCGGCGGGGTACTGGAGAGTGCGGCACGCGAGCTTTACGTGCATCCGAACACCGTGCGATACCGCCTGCGCCGGGTGGCCGAGGTCACTGCCCTGTCGCCGTTCGACGGCCGGGACGCGTTCGCTTTACGCATCGCGCTGACAATCGGCAGGCTCGACCCCGCAACCTGAGGGATGCCTGCCTCGTACCTCATGTTGGTCGTATTGTCCGCTGATTACGGGTCGCGGGGGAAATTCCGCTTCCGTGGCGAATATGACTAAAGTGTCCCAAGCCAACGGCGGCTTTGTAGGTTTCCTACAAACATCGTCGTAGGGTTTCGTCGCGCCCAGCAACCCCCGAACCTCCCCCGATCCGGAAGAGTCAAGACGTGCTCGCCGTACTCTCCCCCGGCCAAGGCTCACAGAAGCCCGGCTTCCTGATCCCATGGCTCGCCCTACCCGGCGCCGAGGCCCGCCTCGGCGAGTGGTCCGCGCTCGCTGGAGTGGACCTGGTCCACCTCGGCACCAAGGCTGACGCCGACGAGATCAAGGACACCGCCCGTACCCAGCCTCTGCTCGTCGCGGCCGCGCTGCTCGCGGGCGAGCAACTCCCGCTGGGCGACGTCGACCTGATCGCCGGCCACAGTGTCGGTGAGCTCGGCGCGTCCGCACTGGCCGGCGCGCTCTCCCCGGAGGCCGCGATCAGCCTCGCCGGTGTGCGCGGCCGGGAGATGGCCGCCGCCTGCGCCCTCGAGCCGACCGGCATGAGCGCGGTCCTCGGCGGCGATCCGGACGAGGTCATCGCCGCGATCGAGAAGCACGGGCTGCACCCGGCGAACCGCAACGGCGCCGGTCAGATCGTCGCCGCGGGCGCGCTGCCCGGTCTCGCCGACTTCGCGGCCGCCCCGCCGGCCAAGGCCCGGGTCATCGCGCTGGCCGTGGCGGGCGCGTTCCACACTCCGTACATGGCTCCGGCCGAGGCGGCCCTGGCCGCCGTCGCGCCCGGCGTCACCGTGAACGATCCGGCCCGGACGTGGCTGTCGAACCTCGACGGCAAGCCGGTCGCCGAGGGCGCCGAGGTGCTGCGCCGCCTGGTCCGTCAGGTGACCGCGCCGGTCCGCTGGGACCTGTGCATGGCGTCGCTGCGCGAACTCGGCGTCACCGGCGTGATCGAGCTGCCGCCGGCCGGCACTCTGGCCGGCCTGGTCAAGCGCGAGCTCAAGGGCGAGGGCGCGCCCGAGATCGTCACCCTGAACACCCCGGACGACCTGGACGCCGCCCGCGACCTGATCGCCCGCCACGGCGGACACCAAGGAGGAGCACGATGACCGCGGGTTCCCGCATCGTCGCGATGGGGCACTACCAGCCCTCGCGCGTGGTCACGAACGACGACCTGGCCATGAACCTGGACACCAACGACGCGTGGATCCGGGACCGGGTCGGCATCGCCGAGCGCCGCATCGCCGAGAACGAGTCGGTCGCCGACATGGCGACGTACGCGGCCGAGAAGGCACTGGCGAATTCCGGCCTCACCGCCGCCGACATCGACCTGGTGACCGTCGCGACCTGCACCTCGATCGACCGCTGCCCGAACGTGGCGGCCCGGGTCGCGAGCCGGCTCGGCATCACGGCACCGGCGGCGTACGACCTGAACACCGCCTGCTCCGGGTTCTCGTACGCGCTCGGCACCGCGGACCACGCGATCCGCGCCGGCGCCGCCCGCAACGCCCTGGTCATCGGCTCGGAGAAGCTTTCCGACGTCGTCGACTGGTCCAACCGCACCACCGCCGTGCTCTTCGGTGACGCCGCGGGCGCCGCGGTGGTCTCCGCCGTTCCGGACGGCGAGGAGATCGGCATCGGCCCGGTGCTCTGGGGTTCCGCCCCGGACAAGGGCGACGTGTTGCGGATCGAGGGCTGGCAGCCGTACATCGAGCAGGAGGGCCAGGCGGTCTTCCGCTGGGCCACCACCGCGCTCGCCCCGTTCGCGATCGAGGCCTGCCGCCGCGCCGGCGTCGACCCCTCCGACCTGGCGGCTTTCGTGCCGCACCAGGCGAACACCCGGATCATCGACGGCATCGTGAAACGGCTCGGACTGAGCCCGGACGCGATCGTCGCAAAAGATCTGGTCCATTCCGGCAACACCTCAGCGGCCAGTGTGCCGTTGGCACTGTCGAAGCTGATCGAACGGCGCGAGGTTCCCTCCGGGTCCCACGTGCTGCTCTTCGGCTTCGGCGGCGGCCTCACCTACGCCGGCCAGGTTGTCCGCTGCCCTTGAGCAGCACCTGACGGCGTATTCACCACCCACCGAGAGAAAGAACGAGAATGGCAACTCGCGAAGAGATCACCTCTGGCCTCGCCGAGATCCTCGAGGAGGTCGCCGGGGTGAACCCGGACGACGTCGCCGAGGGTAAGTCCTTCACCGACGACCTGGATGTCGACTCGCTGTCCATGGTCGAGGTCGTCGTCGCGGCCGAGGAGAAGTTCGGCGTCAAGATCCCCGACAACGAGGTCCAGAACCTGAAGACCGTCGGCGATGCCGTCACCTACATCGAGGCGAACCACTGACATGAGCAACGTAGACGTCGTCGTCACCGGGCTCGGCGCGACGACCCCGCTGGGCGGGGACGTCGCGTCCACCTGGGACGCAATGCTCGCGGGCCGCTCCGGGGTCGGCCCGCTCACTCAGGAGTGGGCGGGTCAGCTCCCGGTGCGGATCGCCGCACAACTCGCGGTCGACCCGGCCACGCTCATCGAGCGGGTCAAGATGCGCCGTCTTGACCGTTCCGAGGCGATGGCGCTGATCGCGGCGAAGGAGGCCTGGGCCGACTCCGGCCTGGCCGGTTCGGGCCTGGACCCGGAACGCCTCGCGGTCAGCATCGGCAGCGGCATCGGCGGCGCCACCACGCTGCTGGAACAGGACGACATCCTCGAGCAGTCCGGCCCGCGCCGGGTCAGCCCGCACACCGTACCGATGCTGATGCCCAACGGCCCTGCCGCCTGGGTCGGCATCGAGCTCGGTGCCCAGGGTGGCGTCCGGGCCGTGGCCAGCGCATGCGCCACCGGCGCGGAGGCCGTGGCCCTCGGGCTCGACCTGATCCGTGCCGGCCGCGTCGACGTGGTGGTGGCGGGTGGTGTCGAAGCCGTCGTGCACCCGCTGCCGCTCGCCGGTTTCGCCTCGATGCGCGCCATGTCGACGCGCAACGACGAGCCGGAGAAGGCGTCGCGCCCGTGGGACAAGAACCGGGACGGCTTCGTCCTGGGTGAGGGCGCCGGAACGATCGTGCTGGAGCGTGCCGATCACGCGATCGCTCGTGGCGCGAAGATCTACGCCCGCCTCCTCGGCGCCGGCATCACCTCGGACGGTTTCGACATCGTCCAGCCCGACCCGGAGTGCCGCGGTGGCATCCGTGCGATGCGGATGGCTCTGACCGACGCCGGCCTGACCGGTGCGGACATCCAGCACGTCAACGCGCACGCCACCTCGACGCCGGTCGGCGACATGAGCGAGATCAAGGGGATCCGGGCCGCCATCGGCGATCACCCGATCCTCACCTCGACCAAGTCGATGAGCGGGCACCTGCTCGGCGCGGCCGGTGCGGTCGAGTCGATCGCCACCATTCTCGCCCTGCGTGAGGCTGTGATCCCCCCGACCATCAACCTCGACGACCCGGACGAGCGTCTCGACCTCGACGTGGCAGCGCACAAGGCGCGGCCGCTCGAGATGACCGCGGCGATGAACAACTCGTTCGGTTTCGGGGGCCACAACGTGGCCCTGGTCTTCGCCCGCGCCTGATCCAAAAGCCGGGTGCCACGAATGTCGTGGCACCCGGCTGTTTCATTCAGGTCATTTGACGCACGCGCTCCGCTTCAGCCCGGCCACCTCGATCGGCGACTTGCCGGGCGCCTTGGCCTTCCCGGCGACGACTGCGGCCAGGGCGGCAAGCGAGAGCCTGCTCGACGAGTACGTGGCGACAAGCGTCGGCGACCGGGACAGCCCCAGCAGCGACGGGCTGTCCATCGCCACCGTGATCGCCGCCGAGTCGTCCAGGTCGACCTGGGAGTCGCCGAAACCGACCAGGCGGATCTTCGCCCCGTTGTCGGCCTGGACGTTCACACCGGCCTCCTGAAGGGCCCGGACCATGGCGACCCGGGCGACCTCACGCGAGGCGGGCGCGGTGACCGTGACCGGACCCTCGACCAGCGGCCCGGAGCACTTGCCCCGGAGAACCGTGATCGCGGCGGCGTCCAGGGCGCCGACCGACCGGGCGTGCGCCGGCGAGCCGACGACGTCGAGGTCCGGCTGGTTCCTGATCTCGGTACGGAACTTCAGGGTGAGAATCCGGGTGACCGCCTCGACCAGGCGTTCCCGTTTGAGGCTGCCGCTCTTGAGCCCGGCCACGATGCCGTCCCGGGCGCCGCCGATGTCCGGCGGCATGAGCAGCATGTCGTTGCCCGCGTTGAGCGCGCGGACCGCGGCCTCGCCGGCCGGCCACTTCTTCGCCGGTGCCATGTTCATCGCGTCGCTGATCGCCACCCCGGTGAACTTGAGCTGCTTGCGCAGCACGTCGGTCATGATCTTGTGGGAGAACGTGGCGGCGGTGCCCTTGTCGATCGCCTGGAGATCGAGGTGACCGGACATCACCAGGCCCGCGCCGGCCGCGATGCCCGACTGGAACGGCGGCAGGTCCTGCGCCTCCCAGTCCTTGCGGCTCTGCTTGATCACCGGAAGCTCGTCGTGGCTGTCCCCGCTGGTGTGCCCGTGGCCCGGGAAGTGCTTGAGGGCGGCCGTGACGCCGGCGCCCTGCAAGCCCCGGACGGCGGCGGTGACCTGCGTGGCGTTGGCCTTGGCGTCGGAGCCGAACGAGCGTGAGCCGATCAGGCCGCCACCCCGGGTCGCGAGCGTGTCGGCGACCGGGGCGAAGTCGACGGTGATGCCCATCGCGGCCAGCTCCTCGCCGGCTGCCCGCCAGGCCACCTCGGTGAGGCTGGGCTGCCGCGCCGCGCCGACGGCCAGCGCCGACGGGAGCATCGTGACGCCCTCGGTGATCCGGGTGACCACGCCGTACTCCTGGTCGGTGCCGATCATCAGGGGTGCGGCGGCGGGCAGCTTGAGGGCCGCCTGCTGAAGGCCCCTGGTCAGCTCGCGGACCTGTTTCGGGTTCTCCACGTTCGTGGTCGGGTTGGTGTCGCCGGTCGGGTCGTCCGGCGTGAAGCCGACCAGGATGAGACCGCCGAGCTTGTACTTCTCGATCATCTCGGCCGGGGTGTTCACCCCGGCGAGCTTCTGGTTGCCGGCGGAGGCGCCCTTGTCGACGGTGGTGGCGTAACTGCCGTAGGCGTACGGCATCAGCACCTGGCCGGCCAGGTCCTCGTCACTGAGCCTGGTCACCACCTCGGCCGCACGCGCCGCCGGGTCCGCGTTGATCACCAGGCCGGCGCTGGCCGAGGGCTCGGGCGCGAGGGACGGCGACGCCGGAGGCGTCGTCGCGGTGGTTGCCGACGGCGCCGGCTCATCGTTACCGCATGCTCCGGACAAAAGCAGCAAAGGTACGGCCAAAGCGACGCGGAGCAGGTTTTTCACGCACGCCATCGAACCAGTTCACGGCGACCGTCGCCACTTTATCCCCGAGAACCACCAGTCGCGGTTTTCGCCCGATCAGCCGGATCGCACGTCAGCCGACCCTGGTGAGCAGGGTGACCGGCGCACCGTCGCCGGCGTACCGGTACGGCTCGAGCTCCGCATCCCATGCGGTGCCCAGCGCTTTGTCCAGGGCGTGCGCCAGCGCCTCGGGCGCGCGGACCGAGGTCATGATGGAGCGCAGCCGGTCCTCGCCGATCTGGATGTCGCCCGAAGCGCCCATGACCCCATGAAAGAGGCCACGCCCGGGGACGTGCATGAACCGCTCGCCGTCAAGGCCCGCGCTGGGTTCCTCGGTGACCTCGAAACGGATCATGGGCCACTGCCGGAGGGCAGCAGCCAGCTCGGCGCCAGTACCAGCCCGGCCGGTCCAGCTGCACTCAGCTCGGCGCATGCTGGGATCGACCGGTTGCACGGTCCATTGCAGATTGACCGGCGCGGTCAGGACGCGCGCGATCGCCCACTCGACATGCTGGCACACGGCGAGTGGGGTCGAGTGGACGTATACGACGCCACACGTTGGCACGGTGACCTCCCGGAGACCGAGGTGCGTCTTCCCCTACGACCTCGACCGCGGTTGATCGTGTCCCATGATGCCGGGTGGTACGGATGGTGCGCCAGAGAATCCGCAACATCGACTATGGGACGTGCCGTAGTGGCATACCCAGTGCAACGCCCGTACCTGCTCCGACGGCACGGTCCACGGGCTGTCGTGTAGAGTTGCCACGGCCCTTTTTCTACTTTCTCAGCTTTCCTCCAAGGAGTGCCGCCGTGGCGAGCAACACCTCAAAGACCGCCCGCGCATCAGTCCGCGCCGGCCAGAGCACGTCCGGTGCCCTCAGCGTGCTCGGTGAGTACAAGTACCTCATCCCGCTCGGCACCGGCCGCTTCGCGTACGTGCGTAACCTGACCAACGGCAAGACCACGCACCTCAAGACCGACTCGGACGCTTTCGTCGAGGAGATCCGGGTGCTGGCCGCGGCCGGCCACGGTGCCAAGATCCGCGCCGAGATCAACTCGCTGCACAACGCCAGCCCGGAGCACGGCTGGGACGCGACCGAGAAGCGTCTCGCCGACGCCGGCGTGTTCGAGGGCTGAGAACGCCTCTGAAAAAGGCGCCTCCCGGTTTGTGCCGGGGGGCGCCTTTTTGCACTTCATGAAGATCAGGACAGGCTGAGGCCTGCAAAAATCAAGGCCTCCAAAAAATCAAGAGAGAAATTCTACCCATCCGCTGTCCAGGTCATAGATGGCGCCGACCACGTTGATCCGCCCGGCCGCGATCGCCTCGGCAAGGCTCTCCACCTTGTGCAACCGGTCCGTGGTCCGGATCACGTGGGCGCGGATCGCCTTCTCGGCGGCGTCCGGGTCGTCCATGCCCACCTCGCGTACCGCAGGGGCCAGCTGGTCGACCAGATAGCCGATCTCGCCCTCGGAGACGGTGCCGGCGCGCAGGGCCTTCACCGTGGCGTTCACGGCGCCACAGCGCTTGTGCCCGACCACGACCACCAGCGAGACGCCGAGCTCGGCGACCGCGAAGCCGACCGAGCCGATCAGCGACCGGTCCAGCACGTGTGCGCCGGAGCGCGCCACGCAGATCGAGCCGAACGGCTGGTCGAAGATCGCCTCGAGCGGAACCCGTGAGTCGATACAGCCGAGGACCACCGAGTGCGGCTGCTGGCCGCCCGCGGTGGCAGCCGCCTGGGTCACGTCGTGGCCGTAACGGGGATTTCCATAGACGAACCGCTTGTTGCCCGTCACGAGTCTGCTGAGTGCTTCAGCGGGCGTGATGACCTGCGCTTCTCGGGTAACAGCCATGAAGAGATTTTCGCTGCTGAAGTCCGGCGGGAAAGTGATTGCGAGGTAACTCACTGTCCGACCGGATCTGACCAAAAGCCTTGACGAAACATGCTGGTAATACACGTGATCGGGAGTGATGATTATTACCCGTGGGTACAACGGGGACCGTGACACTCACGGAGGTGCCCATGCAGACGCGCTCGGAGATCACTCTCGCCGACGGCGTACGCCTGCACGTGACCGTTTCCGGCCCGGCCGACGCGCCGGTGACCGTGGTGCTGCTGCACGGCTGGTGCCTGGACCGCCGGATCTGGCATGACCAGGTCGCGGCCCTCGGCGGCATGGGCCACAAGGCGCCGCGGGTGATCGCTTACGACACCCGGGGCCATGGGCGGTCCGGGCACACCGGGCTCGGCGGGGCCACCCTGGCCCAGCTCGGCGACGACCTGGCCGAGGTTCTGCGGCAATTCGCGCCGACCGGTCCGGTGGTCCTCGCCGGCCACTCGATGGGCGGCATGACGATCATGGAGTACGCGCACCGCCACCCCGAGGAGTTCACCGCCCGGGTGGCCGGCCTGCTGCTGGTCTCCACGACCGCCGAGGGACATACACACACCCGGTACGGCCTGCCGTCGCAGGTGGCCGCCGTGTTCCGCGCCGGCGAGACCTTCGGTGCCGGCCTGCTCGCCCGTTCCGGCGCGTGGTCACCGCACCGCATGGTGCTGCCCGCCCTGCGCCCGGCAGTCCAGTGGCTGCTCTTCGGCGAGGACTGCGCGGACGCCGCACTCAAAGTCACCCTCGGCGGTATCGGTCGCGCCTCGCTGCGTTCGATCGGCGGCTTCCGCGCGTCGGTCGGCGCCCAGCAGCGCCTGGACACCCTCGCGGCCATCGCCGACATCCCGGCCACCGTCCTGGTCGGTGACCGGGACCGGCTCACCCCGACGGCCTGCGCCGAGTCGATCGCCCAGGCGCTGCCCGGCGCCCGGCTGGAGATCCTCGAGGGCGCCGGGCACATGCTGCCGCTGGAGCGTCCGGAGCAGGTCTCCTCGGCGCTCGTCACCATCGTCCGGCGAGTCGCCCGGTCGGCGAAACGGGAACGCCGCGCCGTGCGCGAGGGCGTTACCCGCTGCCGCGAGGCCGCCTAAGTCGTTTCCCGTTTCAGCTGAAACGGGAGTCCGGCGGCGCCCCGGCGGCAATCCTGAGAGATTCGAGGACTGGGCGGAGGGTAGTGCGGGAGGAGTGCGGTTCGACGCGGCCAGCCGGACAGGAGTAAGTTCGATTGCCCCCTACGCGCAAGCGCTGGTGGTGCGCAGAGGTTTTTCGCCCCCCTTCGCGCTGAGCGGTGTGGTGGGCATGAGAGGAAGACAGCGGACTTGAGCGACGCCACCGTCCTGCAACAGGAGATCGCGGTCGAACAGCAGCACGTGGACCGGGTCTACGCCCGGCTCACCGAGCTGCGCCGGGACGCCTCCCGAGCCGAGAAAGAGGGCTACAGCCTGGCCGGGGTCGGCACCTTCGGAGCCCTGGTCGAGCGTGACGCGATGGTCTTCCACGCGGCTCGCCGCCGGCACGCCCTGGACACCGAGCACGAGGGCCTGGTCTTCGGCCGGCTCGACCTCAAGACCGAGGCCACCCATTACGTCGGCCGGATGGGAATCCGCGACAACGATTCGAAGCCGCTGGTGGTGGACTGGCGTGCGCCGGCCGCCGCCGCGTTCTACCAGGCCACGCCGGCCGATCCACTCGGAGTGGTCCGCCGGCGCATGATCCAGTCCAGCCGCGAGCGGGTCACCGGGATCGAGGACGACCTGCTCGATCCGGACTCCGCGCCGGACGACATGCGGGTGGTCGGCGACGGTGCCCTGCTGGCGAGCCTCGCGAAAGCGACCGGCCGGGGCATGCGCGACATCGTCGCCACCATCCAGCGCGAGCAGGACGAGGCGATCCGCTCCCCCGCCGGCGGTGTGACGATCGTCACCGGCGGCCCGGGCACCGGCAAGACGGCGGTGGCGCTGCACCGAGCGGCGTACCTGCTCTATTCCGACCGCAGCCGGTTCGCCGGCGGCGGCGTCCTGGTGGTCGGCCCGTCCGGGGTCTTCGTGGAGTACATCGCGACAGTGCTTCCCTCGCTCGGCGAGGAGACCGCGACCCTGCGCTCGCTGGGTTCGCTGGTGCCCGGTTACGACGCCGTCCGGGTCGACTCCGGCGAGGTGGCCTCGATCAAGGGCTCGCTGCGCATGCGGCGGGTGCTGGAACGCGCCTCGCACGACGCGGTGCCGGGCGGCCCCACCGAGCTGCGCCTGCTCTACCGGGGCACGCTGCTGCGGCTGGACGCCGCGGCGCTCGAGAAGATCCGCCGTGCCGCGCTCCAGCGCGGCGCCCGGCGCAACGAGGTACGCGGCCACGGCTTCGACCGGGTCTTCGACGCGCTCTGGGCACAGTTCCGTGACCACAAAGGCAGTGGCCTGCCGGAGAAGAAGGAGTTCGAGGCCGAGCTGGCCGACCGCAACGACTTCCGGGAATTCCTCAAGGCCTGGTGGCCGCGGTTCACCCCGATGCGGGTGCTGCTCTGGATGGCCGACCCCGGACGACTCCGGTCGTACGCGAACGGCATCCTCTCCCGCGACGAGATCGCCACCCTCCAGGGCTCGTTCGACGCGCTCGCCACCGAGGGGCCGACGATCGCCGACGTGGCGCTGCTGGACGAGCTGGACGAGCTGATGGGCCGCCCGCGCAAGCCGGCCAAGAAGTCGAAGAACCCGTTCCACGTGCGCGACGGCGTCCAGGAGGTCAGCACGTTCGCGGACCGGCAGGCGGCCGCCCGCACGCAGCACCTGCAGCGTGAGGACGACTACCGGGACTACGCGCACATCGTGGTGGACGAGTCACAGGACGTGTCACCGATGCAGTGGCGGATGGTCGGGCGCCGGGGCGCGTACGCATCCTGGACGGTTGTGGGTGACCCGGCACAGACCGCATGGTCGGGTGACGCGGATGAGCTGGACCGTGCGCGCGATCGCGCGCTGGGGTCCCGCAAGCGCAACAGTTACTCGCTGACCACCAACTACCGGAACTCCTCGGAGATCTTCGCGGTGGCCGCCCAGGTGATCCGCAAGATCATGCCGGACCTGCCGCTGCCCTCGGCGGTACGCAGCACCGGCGTCGACCCGGCCGACGTGGTGACCACTGTCGACGGGCTGCCCGGTGCGGTTCGTGAGCTGACCGAGAAGCAGCTCGCCGAGGTGGACGGCACGATCGGCGTGATCATGCCGGTGCCCCGTCAGGGCGAGGTGGCCGGCTGGGTGGCCGGTCTGCCGGAGCGGGTCCAGGTGGTGACCGCGCTGGAGGCCAAGGGTATGGAGTACGACGCCGTGGTCCTGGTCGAGCCGGCGCAGATCGCCAGCGACCCGGCCGGGATCCGCACCCTGTACGTGGCGCTGTCACGTGCGACGCAACGGCTGACCACGGTGGGCACGAACCCCGGCTGGCTCTAGCTCTACGGGATGGACACGGCGACAGTTACTACGGGATGGGCACGGCGACCGCGTTGTACGCGGTCGTCGGCTCCGCCGGTGTGGTGAAGCGGGCGTTCGGCAGGTAGAACCGCTTGCCGAACTCCGCGATCGTGGTCGGCACGTCGAAGCTCGGGTCACCGGTCCGGGAGACGACGGTCCCGGCCGTGCCCTTGCGGTTCAGCTCGACCTTGGCGATCACGTTGAGCCGGTTCTGCACGGCGTACAGCGTCCTGCCGCGCAGCCACAGCCCGTCGCCGTTGACAAGCGTCTCGGTGGCGCCGAGGTCGACCTTCGTGGCCACCCCGGAGTACGAGACCCGGAACAGCGAGCCGGTGTTGGACTGCACGACGATCAGCGCACGGCCGTCGGGCGTGGTGGTGATTCCGTTGGCGTTGTTGCCCTCGCCCTGGACGAAGTCACCGGTGATCGGCACCGCGGCGGCCGCGGCCGGCAGCTTGCCGTGCCGGCCGAACGGCAGCTTGAACAGCACCGCGTTGCGCGAGTCGGTGAACCAGGCCGCGTCATCGGTGACGATCACGTCATTGATGAAGGCCGTCGTGCCCACCGGCTGAAGCTGGTACGACTTCAGTACCTCACCGGTGCGCAGATCGAGAACACGGGCATTGCCCCCCGCGCCCCCGGCCACGAAAAGCCGGTTGTCATCGATCTTGAGACCGAGCGACGCGGTGCCCGGCCCTTCGCTGAAGGTCCGGCCGGCTCCGGTACGCAGATCGACGCGATAGATGTCGCCGTCGACCCGGGAGCCGAAGTAGGCGTACGGCTTCTTCCCGATGGCGATGCCTTCGGGCTGGAAACCGCTCGGCAGGGTGATTGTGCTGGGTAGTGGGCCTGTCAACGCCCTGGACTGGGCTGCCTCGGCGGGTACGGCGGTTACCGTCACCGCGAGGGCGGTGCCAAGTAGGGCGTTCGCAAAGGTACGGCGAAGCACGAAACTTCCTTTCCGTTGCGGACGGGTCATAGGTGATTCCAACGTGCGATGGTCATCCACACAACCGATTGCACATATAGCAATGTCCGCATACATTGGCGACGGCCCGCTGGACGACGGAAGGTAGAAGACATGGGAGCCGGCCACGACCACGGCACTGCCGCCCAGCTCGGAGGGGCCAAGCACCGCAAGCCTCTCTGGTGGGCAGCGGGCCTGCTGACCGCCGTCATGATCGTCGAGGCGGTCGCAGCCGGTCTCACCGGTTCACTGGCTCTTCTCTCCGACGCCGGTCACATGTTCACCGATGTTCTGGCGATCGCCATGACGCTCGCCGCCATCACCGCGGCCGGCCGGGCCGGCGGCGGCGATTCGCGCCGCACCTTCGGGCTCTACCGCCTCGAAGTGCTCGCCGCACTCGCCAACGCGGCCCTGCTCACCGTGGTCGCCGGCTTCGTGGTGGTCCAGGCCGTGCGCCGGTTCACCGACCCGCCGCACGTCCCGGCCGGCTGGATGCTGCTGGTCGCGGCCGGCGGCCTGCTCGCCAACGTGGTCGCCTTCCTGCTGCTGCGCTCCGGCGCCAAGGAGAACATCGGGGTACGCGGGGCGTACATCGAGGTGCTCGGCGACCTGCTCGGCTCAGTCGGCGTCATCGTGGCCGCTCTGGTCATCTGGTTCACCGGCTGGACGTACGCGGACCCGATCGTCGCCGTGATCGTGGCCCTGATGATCCTGCCGCGGACGTTCGCGCTGGGCCGCTCGGCGATCCGCATCCTGGTCCAGGCCGCGCCCGAGCACCTGGACATCTCCGCGGTCCGTGACCGGCTGGCCTCGGTCCCCGGCGTCTGCGACGTCCACGACCTGCACGTCTGGACCCTCACCTCGGGCATGGACGTCGCCTCCGCACACCTGCGCCTCGACCCGGCGGCCGAGCTCGGCGCGGTGCTCTCGGTGGCCCGCGACGCTCTGCACGAGGATTTCGCGATCGACCACGCCACCCTGCAGGTGGAGCCGGCCGGCGCGAGCCGGCACTGCACGCCGACCGGCTGGTGACAGCTATGGCGATCATCACACCCGGCGCGCGATGATCGAGCCATGTCGACGCACGTCACCCACCAGCCGCGTGTGATCTGGGATGCCGCGCGAGCCTTCGTCCGGGCCGCGTCCCAGCCGTCCCACCACGAATTCGCCTCCGCCGCCTACCACCTGCTCGGGCCGGAGATCTTCGAGGCTCTGCTCGCCACCCACGAGTACCTGGTCGCCGAGGCCGCCCGGACCGGTGGCGACCGGTCCGCCACCGACCTGGAGGCCGGCAAGTGGCGCATCCGCCTCGAAGAGCTGTTACGCGCCCATCCCGAGCTGACCGACCAGGTCCACGAGTTGACCATCACGGGGCGCGAGTCGTAAAGCGGGGCACTTGTTCTTTTTGCGATCAGCCACGGCGGATGCGCAAAAAGATAACAATGCGAGACATGAGTGACGGCCGGGTCATGGTCTTCGCGCCGGCGCCCCAGCTGACGGTGACCATCGAACAACACCACGACGAGCCTGAGTTGCACGTCCACCCGGGTGGCCAGGGCATCTGGCAGACCCGGATGATCACGTCGCTGGGTGCGCACGTGACGCTGTGCGCGGCCGCCGGCGGTGAGGTCGGCCGGGTGCTCAGTCCTCTGCTCTCCGACCTGCCCGGCGTCACGCTGCGCCTGGTCATGCGCGAGCACGGCAGCGGGTGGTACGTGCACGATCGCCGCGGCGGCAGCCGTCAGGAGATCGCCGAGCGGCCCGGAAACCCGCTGTCGAGGCACGAGCTCGACGAGCTGTACAACCTGACGCTCGCCGAGGGCCTGCGGGCCGGGATCGCGATCCTGAGCGGCCCGGCGCACCCCTCGGTGATCAAACCGGAGGTCTACGGCCGGCTCGCCGCCGACCTGCGATCCAACGGCTGCCGGGTGATCGTGGACCTGTGCAGCAAGCACCTGGCCGCGGTCCTGGACGCCGGTGTCTCGGTTCTGAAGATCAGCCACGAGGAGCTGATCGCGGACGGGACAGTGCCGGACGGATCCACCGCCTCCCTGACGAAGGCGCTCGCACATCTGCACGAGCGAGGCGCCGAGACGGTCCTGATCTCCCGGTCCGACGAGGGCGCTCTGGCCCTGATCGACGGCGAGATCTACAGCGTCGCGCTCCCCCGGCTGATATCGGCCGAGCACCGCGGGGCGGGCGACTCGATGACGGCCGGAGTCGCGGCCGTTCTCGCGCACGGCGGCCCGATGGAGGAGGCGGTCCGGACCGGCGCCGCCGCCGGTGCGCTGAACGTCACCCGGCACGGCCTGGGCACCGGGCACGTCGACGCCGTACGAGTCCTCACCGAACGAGTCGTACTGACTCCGATCAAGAAGGCATCATGAGTTCGATCTCGGGCAATCAGCCCCCGATGAGGATCCTGATCACCAACGACGACGGCATCGAGGCGCCCGGCATCCGCTGGCTGGCCCGTGCTGTCGCCCACGAGGGTTACGACGTGGTGGTGGCCGCCCCACTGAGTGAGTCCAGCGGCAGCAGCGCCGCGATGACAGCAGTGGTGCACGAGGGCAAGATCGTGTCGGAGCCGCGAGAGCTGCACGGCGCGAAACACATCCCGGCGTACGGGGTGGCGGCCTCGCCCGCGTACATCGTGCTGCTGGCGCTGCGTGAGGCGTTCGGCCCGGTGCCGGACCTGGTGGTCTCCGGGATCAACCGGGGCGCCAACGCCGGCGCGGCGGTGGTGCACTCCGGCACCGTCGGCGCGACGCTCACCGCCTCGCACGCCGGCCTGCGCGGCCTCGCCGTGTCCCTGGACGTGCTCACCCCGGCGGCCGCGTCAGCGTCCAGCGGAGGGGCCGCGATCGCCGCCCTCGACACGATCGACGACGAGCTGCACCACTGGGCCAGCGGCGCCGCGGTGGCGGTCCGGATCCTCCCGGCGCTGCTGCACACGCCGCCCGGGACGGTTTTCAACCTGAATGTGCCGGACCTGCATCTGGACGGCATCCGCGGGCTCCGGCAGGCGCACCTGGCCCGTTTCGGTCAGGTGCAGATGAGCATCGCCGAAGCCGGCGAGGGGTTCGTCCGGACGGCCGTGCAGGCCGCCGAGGAGGAACTGGAAGCCGGTAGCGACCTGGCAGCCCTCGCCGAGAACTTCGCCGTGGTCACCCCGATCCGGGCCCCGCACGAGGACACCGACATTCGCATCAATGTCGAAGCGGTCCGGGTGCAGAGCCCGGGGTTCTGACTGGTCTGTGCTGACGTCACGCGCCGGCGGTGGTCACCACGTCCTCGTAAGCCTGCGGCTCGTGGGGCTGCGGATTGCCGAAGAGACCGAGCAGACCGGTCACCCACAGCTGCCTGTGCGCGAAACGGCTCGGCCGCGTGACGACGAGTTTGACACCGCTGACTCCGGCGAGCTGGAAAGCGGCCACGAGGGCGCTGATCCCCACAGAGTCGATGAAAGTCACCTGTTGCATGTTGAGCTCGATCCGGCCGGGGCTGGCGTCAGAGAGCTGCGCACCCACCGCCTCGCGGATCTCGTACGCGTTCTCGACATCGATCTCGCCTCGCGGCGAGATTTCAATGGCCCCGTCGGCCAGCGTCGACGTCGTTATCGACAGCGTCACGCCTCTTCCCTCCACCCGCCCGGCTGGTCCAGGCGTTGTTCCTCTGTTCGTGGGTCAGCCAGGCCGGTTGAGAAGACCGGCAGGACTACCCCCGGAAGGTTCGGTGAATCCGTCCGAAAGGTTAGGCCCTGAACCTGTCAGTCGCCTGAGTGGCCCGTGTGAACGAGGTCAACAGTACTGCGGCCCGTCAAATCGTTTTCGAACCGTGATGCCGTCCATACCGGACGTTTGTCGAACTCCGATCCGGGGCATGCTGGCCTTGAAGGGCCATCGCAGGAGGTAGTGATGTCGTGGAGCAGGAAGAACCGGGCCGAGCGGACCGCGGAGCAGGCCTGGGAGTACCTCACCTCGGCCATGACGGCGGCCAGTGAGGGCGCCGGCACAGCGACCAACCTCGCCGGCAAGGCAGGTGACAAGAGCCGCAAGCTGGCCAAACGTGCCAGCAAGAAGAGCTCGTCGCTGGCGAACCAGGCCGGCGGACGGGTGAGTTCCGTCACAGACGAGGCGTGGGGCCGGGCGAACGCGGCGGCGAACGCGCTGGCCGGACGCAAGCCGTCCCGTCCGTGGGGCTTGATCGCCGCGATCGGGTTGATCGGCCTGGCCGCCGGCTGGGCCGCGGCCAGCACCGCACGGGCCGCACAGGAACGTCAGGCGGAGAACGAGGAGCTCGAGCTCGCCGAGACCGCCATCGTTGTCACCCCGACGTACGACGAGCGCTGAGGCTTTCAGGCCGTACCGGATGAGCGAAAGTGCCGGCTGGTCGCCGATCTGGCGGCCAGCCGGAGTGCTTTCCAGCACATTCATCGTCGTATCGGAGGGCCGCGGTGCGCTCCGGTGATCAACGCCGAGCGCGCGACACCCGGGAACCCAGGCTCAAACAGCTCATTGAGGACTCCGCGGCCGGTCCAAGGCCGCCGTCGCTGACCTCCCGCGCAGTGGCGGTGATCTGTACTCTTGAGCGGCATTCGGCTTCCCTCCGCGGCACCCTCTCGGGCCGCCCGATACAGATAAGGTCCCACTGGTGCTCAGTGCCGGAGATCTCCTGGACAACCGGTACCGGTTGGACGATCGCATCGCGACCGGCGGGATGGGTGACGTCTGGCGCGGCACCGATGCAGTCCTCGGACGCACGGTCGCCGTGAAGGTGCTGCGCACCGCGATGCTCGAGGATCCGGAGTTCGCCACTCGCTTCTACGGCGAGGCCCGGATGATGGCGACGTTCCGGCACCCCGGTGTCGTCGAGGTCTACGACTACGCGAGCGACGGCGATTTCGGCGGCCAGGAGAAGGTCGCCTATCTGGTGATGGCCTTCGTCGAGGGCGAGCCGCTGTCCAGCCGGGTGAAAGAGGGGCCGATCCCGGTCACCGAGACCCTCTCGATCGTGGCCCAGGCCGCCGACGCGCTGCACGCCGCGCACCAGGCCGGCATCGTGCACCGCGACATCAAGCCCGGCAACCTGATCGTGAAACCGACCGGCGCGGTCATCCTGATCGACTTCGGTGTCGCCCGGTCGGCGGCGCTGACCAGCGTCACCGGCCTCAACGCGATCGTCGGCACGGCGCTCTACATGGCGCCCGAGCAGGTCGCCAAGGGCGACCTCACACCAGCCACCGATGTGTACGCGCTAGGCGCCGTGGCGTACCACTGCATCGCCGGACGCCCCCCGTTCGACGGGGAGAACGCGCTCCAGGTCGCGCTGCGTCACCTGGAGGACGAGCCGCCACCGCTGCCCGACCACGTGCCGGTCGAGGTGCGTCACCTGATCGCCAAGGCGATGGCGAAACAGCCGTCGGACCGGTTCCAGAGCGCCGCCGAGTTCGCCGAGGCCGCCTTCGCCGCCGCCGGGCCGATGGACTGGAAACGTCTGACCGGCACGGCCATGGTGGCCCCGCTCAGCCCGGCCGCGCCGACCCGCGCGGTGCCGCGTCCCCGCAACTTCCCGCCGCAGGCGCCGGTGGGCCCGCCTCCGGTGCCGTACTCCGCGGCCCGGCCGTCGCAGCCGCTCGCCCAGCGCGGGCTGATGTTCGCGATTCTCGCGCTCTTCGCGCTGGCCGGCACCCTCGGAGTGGTCTTCCTGCTCAACCCGACCGGCGACAAGGAGCCGACGACCTCACCCACCCAGCAGAACGAGCAGGTGGTGGTGGAGCAGTTCCCGACCGAGGCGAGCGAGGAGGCCGAGCCGTCGACCGAGGTCACCAGCCGCCGGCCGGTGAAACGGTCGCGCAGCGCGTCGGCGAGCCCGTCACCGTCGCTGTCGTCGGCCTCCCCGACGCCGAGCGAGACGACTCCGGCGACGACCGACCCGACCACCCCGGCCACGACGACGCCGACCACGGTGCCGACGACCGTGCCGACCACGACGGCGCCGGAGGAGCCCGAGGAGCCGGAGCCCACGGTCACCACCACCACGACGACCGGGACCGGCGGCGGGGGCACCGCCCCGTAATCCTCAACTCGTGAGGGCCTGCGCCGATGAGCGGGACGGTTGCAACCGTGCCGCTACCTGGAAGGTCCTCACATGACAGAAGCTCCACCGTGGGCGGTCACCCCGGCACCGGTCCAGAACGAACTGGCTGCGCAGCCGTTCGGTGGCGTCGTGCCTCCGTACGGCTCACCGGAGAACAAGCACGGTCAGCTGCTGGTCCGGTTCCCGGGCGAGGTGCACGGCTCGGCCCGCCCACCGGCGCCGTCCTGGCGGCCGGTGGTGGGCTGGACGTTCTTCCTCAGCGTCCTCGGCGTCATCCCGGCGATGCGGCGCTCCGGCCGGGCCCGCAAGTACGGGCGGGAACGCGCACCGTACTGGATCGCGTTCGGCGCCACGCTGGTGATCGCTACCGCGTTCTGGTCGGCGCTGGCGTACCGCGTGGCCCTGCCGGCCTATGCCCACTTCGAGGAGAAGTCGCTGACCGCCGCCCTGGAGGACACCATCCTCGACGACGGCCGGATCGCGAAGTCGGTGGGCGCGACCGTCTCGAACCCGCAGTGCACGCCCGAGGGCGACCGCGGCTCCGACGGCCTGCGTACCTATGTCTGCACGTTCACCCTTGTCGCGGACGGTGAGTCCACGTCGCTCTTCGTGGATGCGGACCTCAACAGCAACTGGGAGATCAACGACTGAGCGTGGGGCCCGGTCACCCGGGCCCCACGGGATCAGAACGTGATCGGCACGCCCGCGCGGACGAGCTGCCAGTTCTTGACGTAGAAGTCGGCCGGGTCGATGGCGCCCTTGGCCTGCGCCCAGTCGATCAGGAGCTGGCGGATCTCCTGCTGCGCGTTGTAGACCTGGGTCTTCACGATGCCGGGGAAGCTGCCGCCGCCGGAGCGCCGGTAGTTGTTGACCGCCACCACGAACTGGGCGTCCGCCGCGACGTCCACGCCGGCGATCTGCAGGCGGGTGATCCGGCTGCCGACCGGCTTGCTGATGTCGATGTCGTAATCGACGCCGGAGAGGACGTCGTAGTTGTAGTCCGGCACCGCCGGGTCGCTGATCGTCTCGGTGTTCACCGGGGCGTCCGCCGCGAGCGTCACGAAGTACTTCGCCGAGTACTCCAGGTACGCCTTCACCTCGGCCCCGGTCAGCACGACCGCTTCCAGGGTGTTGTCGTAGATGTAGAGCCCCGCGACGTCCTTGATCTTGACTTCACCCTGCGGGAACACCGCGGTACGGCTGAACGGCGCGGCGATCGAGAGGACCGGCAGTGACGCGTACGCGGTGCCGGCCAGCGCCGCCGTGACGGTGTCGGTCTGCACCTTGTTGATGTAGTCGAGGATCGGGGTGTCCTCGTACCGGGAGGTCGCCGCGGAGAGCGTCTCGGTGGAGTTCGCGACCGGCTGGTTCACGTACGCCACGGTCTTCTCGTGCTGCTTCTTGACGACCGCGAGCACCTTCGGGTCGGCCTCGACCGTGTTGGTGTTGAGCATGACCGCGGCGCTCGTCGTGATCTTCCAGTCGCCCTTGTCGCGGACGATGTCGAAGTCCATCTTGGTGAGGCGCTGGCCCCACTTCGACGGCTCGGAGAGCAGCACCTGCTTGCCGGTCTTCAGGTTGGCGACGAACCGCTGCGGCACCTCACGGTGCGCGTGACCGAAAAGGATCGCGTCGATGCCGGGCACCTGCTCGGCGATCATCGCGGTCGGGTTCTCGTTGGGCAGCTCGGTGCCGTAACTGGACGTGCCGCTGTCGCCACCGTGCGCAGAGATCAGCACGATGTCGGCGCCGCGAGCCCGCATGATCGGCACCCACTTGGCCGCCGAGGCGATCATGTCGGTGAACTCGATCTTGCCCTCGACGTTCGCCTTGTCCCAGATCGCCGAGCCCGGGTTGGTGAGACCCAGGATGCCGACGCGCAGCGTCGGCGCGTGCTTGCCGAGCGAGACCTTCTTGATGATGTACGGGGTGAACGCCGGCTTGCCGGTCTTCACGCTGATCGCGTTCGCGGCGAGGGCCGGGAAGCCGAGCTGGCGGATCCAGAGGTTCAGCAGCGGCAGGCCGTAGTTGAACTCGTGGTTGCCGAGCGTGACGGCGTCGTAGTGCAGCACGTTCATGGCGCGGGCCATCGGGTGCTTCTCACCGGTCGAGGTGATCGGCTCCTGCTTGGCGTAATAGGTCGCCAGGGGCGTGCCCTGGATCGTGTCGCCGGCGTCGAGGACCAGCACCGGGCCGGTCGCTTCGGCGCGAAGCTTGTTCACCAGAGCGGCAAGCTTGGCAACACCGATGTCGTTCTTCGCGCTGTCGTCGTACTCAGCGTCCTTGTAGTAGTCCCAGTTGTAGACGTTACCGTGCGTGTCCGACGTGCCGAGCACAGTGAGCCGGTAGGTCGTCGAGGCGGGGGGCTTGTGGCCGCCGGCCTGTGCCGCTTCCGAGACCATGAGGGGCGCGGCGACGGACGCCGCGGAGGCGGCGAGCACACCACGGCGCGATATGCCGGAGAGAGGGGTCATTCCCCGCACCTTAACGGCCGATACGGGCATCGGTCGATCGGTGACACGTTGCGTGGAGATCAAATCTGCTCCAACGCCGGGATACCCAACAGAAACATTCCACGATGGAGGGTCCGCGCGGTGTGCTCGGCCAGCGCGAGCCGGCTCGCGCGTACCGCACCCTCCGACCGCAGCACCGGACACTTCTCGTAGAAGACCGAAAACGCCGCTGCGAGGTCATGCAGATAACCGGCCAGCCGATGCGGCTCCCGCGCCTGAGCCGCACCGCGCACGGCCGGCTCCAGCCCGAGCAGCGCAAGACCAAGAGCACGCTCTGCCGGCTGCGTGATCATCACCCTCCCCGGCTCGCCGCCGGCTTTCACCGACAACGAGCAGATCCTTGCGTACGCGTATTGCAGGTACGGTCCGGTGTTCCCGCTGGTCGCCAGCATCCTGTCGACGTCGAAGACATAATCGCCCCGCCGATCGCCGGACAGGTCGGCGTACTTGATCGCGGCAAGCCCGATCTCCGGGGCCGACGCCCGATCCACCGCCTCGTCCAGCAGGTCGGCGAGCCGCAGCGTCTCCCCCGCCCGGGACTTGAGCATCTTGCCGTCGGCACCGAGCACCGAGCCGAACCCGATGTGCTCGGCGCTGACCGATTCCGGCAACCATCCGGCCGCCCGGGCCACGGCGAAGATCATCTGGAAGTGGGTACGCTGCGGTGCTCCGACGACGTACAGCAGCTCGTCGGCGCCGAGGTCGCGTACCCGATGGTGGAGAGCCGCGAGATCCGTCGCGGCGTAACCAAAACCGCCGTCGCCCTTGCGCACGATGAGCGGGACCGGGGCGCCGTCCTTGCCGGTGAAACCGGCAGGAAAGGCGCAAAGCGCGCCGTCGCTCTCCACAAGCAGGCCCTTCGCGCTCAGCTCGGCCACGACCCCGGCAAGATCATCCTGATAACCGCTCTCCCCCGCGAAATCCTCGGGCCCGAGCGTGACACCGAGCCGGTCATAGACGGCCAGGAATTCCTCCTCGGACCGCTGAACCAGCCGCCGCCACAGCTCACGGGTGTCCGGATCGCCGGATTGCAGCGCCACCACCCGCAGCCGCGCCCGGGTCCGGAAGCCCTCATCAGCGTCGAACTCGGCCCGAGCAGCACGATAAAAAGCGGTCAGATCACCGAGCGAATGGTCGCCGTCCACACCCTCCGTGGAGATCAGATGCTCGATCAGCATCCCGAACGGCGTACCCCAGTCACCGAGATGATTGACCCGAATCACTTCGTGCCCCTGCCAGTCAAGAAGCCTGGCCAGCGCATCCCCGATGATCGTGGACCGCAGGTGCCCGACGTGCATCTCCTTGGCGACGTTCGGCCCGGAGTAGTCGACAACGATTCGCCGCGGCGTCTTTGTTTGCGCGACACCGAGCCTGTCATCGCCGGTGAGCGCGTCCAGCGAGGCCACGATCAGATCATCAGAAACGGTCAGATTGAGAAACCCAGGCCCGGAGACGGCGACCTCGGCGAGACCGCCAAGGTCCGCCTTCCCCGCCACTTCAGCTGCGATTTCCCTCGGCGGCCTCCCGAGGGTACGCGCAAGCCCCAGCGCCGCCCCGGACTGAAAATCCGCATGCGGCGACACCCGGACGGCGGGCTCGGTGGGGACACCGGCAACCGCTTCAAAAGCAGGCTCAAGCCGGTCATGCAGAAGGCGTTCAAGATTCACAGTCGACCCCATCACGAGAAACGAGACGGGTCGGAGCACAGGCGCTCTCCAGCACCGGCGGGCAACGACCCGCCAGCAAAAAGCCAAACTTCAGCGGCGGCCAGAGAGAGACCGGCGTCGCACACCAAAGCAGCACATGCGCCGAACTATAACCACGCGCCCTGACCCCCGCTCCCCCTTTTCCACCCACCCCTACCTCGGCCCCACCCCAACCCCGCACCACCGTCTCCAGCCAGCCGTCCAGCCATCCGACAAGCAGCCGAATAGGCGACACGGCGACACAGCGACACGGCGATCAGGCGACACGGCGGCCAGGCGGCCAGGGCGGCCAGGCGGCCAGGCGGCCAGGGCGGCCAGGGCGGCCAGGCGGCCAAGGCGGCCAAGGCGGCCAGGGCGGCGATCTTGTGGACTTGCGCCGCCCGGGCAGCCACAGCCGCACAAGATCTGTGAAGCAACGTCCCAACGGGGGCGTGGAGGGCCGAGCCCGCGGCCGGCCGAACCCGGCAAGTCGTGCGACCCGGCGCCGGCTCCGAATCTTGAGCGATTTTCTACCGCCGAGTGTGCAAAGTCGCTCAAGATCCGGGGCGGTGGGCGGACCTTGTGAGGTTGGGGCGGTCCGGGCGGCGCAGCCTCACAAGATCCGGGGCGGTGGGCGGACCTTGTGAGGTTGGGGCGGTCCGGGCGGCGCAGCCTCACAAGATCCGGGGCGGTGGGCGGACCTTGTGAGGTTGGGGCGGTCCGGGCGGCGCAGCCTCACAAGATCCGGGGCGGTGGGCGGACCTTGTGAGGTTGGGGCGGTCCGGGCGGCGCAGCCTCACAAGATCCGGGGCGGTGGGCGGATCTTGTGAGGTTGGGGCGGTCCGGGCGGCGCATCCTCACAGGATCTGGAAACGAGCAGGCCACACACGGGCGGGGCGGATGGGCGCGGGCTGGGTGGGTTAGTGGGGGGTGTGGGCTATTCGGGTCATTTGGGGCCATAGGAGGATCAGGAAGATGGCTGAGCCTGCGAAGGCGACCCAGAAGGGGGCGGCTATGCCGTAGTGGGTGGCTATGGTGCCGCCGAAGGCTGAGCCGATCACCAGGCCGCCGTAGACGCAGATCGTGTTCACGCTGCCTACCCGGCCTTGCAGATGCGACGGGACGGCTCGCTGGCGGACCGTGGTGGAGGTCGTGCCCCAGACGAAGGCGTGGGCGCCGAAGATGAAGAAGACCGGCATCGCCACCCATGGTGATGTTGTCGCGGCCAGGGCCAGGTGTACCAGGGTTTCGATCGTCAGGCCGATGCGCATCAGGTTGCCCAGGCTGATGCGGGCGGTCAGCCAGCCGTACAGGCCGGTGCCCAGGATTCCGCCTACCGCTGAGACTGTCGTGATCAGACCGAAGCCGATCGCGCCGAGGCCGAGTTGAACGCTCGCGTAGAGGACCAGGACCGACCAGGCCGCGCCGAAGGTCAGGTTGAAGATCAGGATCGTCAGGCAGAGGGTACGCACCGGCGGGTGGTGCAGCACCCAGCGGAAACCCTCGGCGATGTCGCGCCACACACTGGCCGAACCGGCCGGCTGCCGCTCGCTGCCGGCCGCGCCGTCCGGCCCGTCGAGCGATGCCGTCGCGCGGCCGTGCGGGGGCAGAACCACCCGCGAGACCAGGAGCATGCCGGCTGTCACCAGGGCGGCTTCGGCTACCAGCGGCCAAGCTCGGCCGGCCGCGAAGACCGCCGCGCCGATGGGTGGGCCGGCCAGCTGGTTCAGGGTTATGAAACCCGTCTGCAGGCGGGCATTGGCGAGACTCAGGTCGTCGCGGTGGACAAGCATCGGGGTCAGCGTGCCGGTGGTGTTGTCGGCGAAGACCTCGGCTGTGGCGATGAGGCCGAAACCGATCAGGGCGCCCTGCACCGTCAGGTGGCCGGTCGACAGCAGGGTGACCATCGCGGCCAGCACGACCAGGCGCACCGCGTTGGCCAGCAGGATGATGCGGCGGCGGTCGTGCCGGTCGGACAGGACGCCGGCGAAGAGGCCGCAGATCAGGGGTGGCGCCCAGGACAGCAGGGCGGCCAGGGAGATCAGGAACGGGTCGCGGGTGAGTGACGCCACCAGCAGCGGGCCGGCGGCAACCGCGATGCCGTCGCCCAGGTTGGTCGTCCAGGAGGATGCGAGCAGCCAGCGGAAACCGGTACCGAGCCGTGCGGGCAGGAGGGTCTGGATCAGCGTGCTCACAAGGGGTGCACCCTACGTGCCCGCGGCGCTGGATACGATCGAATTATGACCGTCGCCTGGGAGCTGACCGGCGCCGGCGTGATCCGGCTGCCATCGGGCCGGCTGGTCCGGGGCCGGGGTCTGCGGGACCCGATGCCGTCCGGGCACCCGCCGCAGTTCGGGGTCTATCTGCTCGGCTCGGCGCCGCCCGAGTTCGGCTGGACCGCCGAGTGGGTTCGGTGGCCCGACTTCTGGTTGCCGGCCGATCTCGCGTACGCACGAAGGGTCTTGATCGAAGCCCTGCGCCGCAGTGAGGGTGAGCGGGTCGAGGTGGCCTGCGGCGGAGGCCGTGGCCGGACCGGGACCGCGCTGGCCTGCCTCGCCGTGCTGGACGGTGTCGCGCCGGGTGAGGCCGTGGGGTTCGTGCGGCGGAACTATCATCCGCGGGCGGTGGAGACGCCCTGGCAGCGGCGGTTAGTCGAGCGGTTCTCCTGAGGAGTCCGACGGCGTCTCCCGGGCTTTCCGGATCTCGGCGGCCAGCTTGACGGTCTCCTGGTACGAGCGCCAGGCCAGCCAGACACCGGCAGCCGCGAGCGCCGCGGCGGTGACGCCGGCCAGTTGATCGGCGAGTGCCGGACCGAGCGCGGCCACCGCCATGATCAGGGCCAGGACCGAGAGCAGGACCAGGCCGCCGGTGCGGATCCACCTGTTCGACAGGCTGCCGGCGCTGGTGACCGAATCCGTGCCGCGCGCACGCAGCACGAGGTGGACGACCCCCTCGACCAGCAGGATCACGCCGGTCACGAAGATCGGGATCTGCCACGCCTGCAGTCCGGTATCGATCATTGCAACGCCTCCCGCAGGTCCTCGACGAACCGCTGGGTGAGCTCCTCGCCGCGGTACAGATAGGCGAAGGTGTGGTCCTTGAAGGCACGGGCGAAATCGGGGTATCCAGGATGGATCGGGCGGGGGCGAGCCGCCTCCACCGCAGTGCGGATCG
The DNA here is from genome assembly GCF_050955685.1 of Actinoplanes sp. CA-015351. Classification (NCBI taxonomy): domain Bacteria; kingdom Bacillati; phylum Actinomycetota; class Actinomycetes; order Micromonosporales; family Micromonosporaceae; genus Actinoplanes; species Actinoplanes sp. CA-015351. Next base: position 1,434,109 of record NZ_CP192102.1, on the reverse strand, counting down.
TGCTCACGTGCGGAGCCACCGCTTGGACGCCGGCGTCGATGTAGGCATCCAAGCCGGGCGGCGCGAACCCGAAGGACGCCAGCAGTTTCTGGGCCGGCTCGTCGGTCAGGAACTGGATCACCTGCTCGGCCTCCTCGCGGTGCGGCGAGTCCTGGGCCACCGCGAGGCTCTGCCCGCCGAGCACACCGGTCGGCAGTCCGCTCAGGCGGATCTCCATGGTGCCGGCCTTGCTGCCGCGCTCGGCGCGGTCCACCGACGGGAACCAGACCGGCCAGTTACGCATGTAGCGCAGGTCGCGCACGTTGTAGGTCCGGAGAGTCGTCTCCTCGCTGGACTCCGCCAGGACGCGGCGGCGGCGCAGCGCGTCGGCGAGCGGCGCGAGCGCGGTACGCCACTGCCCGAGGCTGAACGAGACCGTGCCGGCGGCGTCGAGGATCGCGTCGTCCTGAGCGAGCGCCTGCTCCAGCACGTTGATCACGAACGCCTCGTCGGTGGCGATCCCGTCGGTGTTGAGCTGCGCCGTGAGACTGCCCTGGGCGAGCACCTCACGCATGCTCGGCGCGAGGTCGGGTGCGCGTTTGTCGGTGATCCGGCGGTACAGCATCCCGACGTCGGTGTTGAACGGGATCGCCCAGAACTCGTCCGGCGAGTTCTCCACCCGGCACACCCGGCGCACCGGTTCGAGCAGGGAGATGTCGTTGCGCGGCACGACCGGCGTGATCCGTCCGGCCCGGGCGAACCTCGGGATGTGAATGACGTCGAGGTTGTAGATGTCGGCCCGGGTCTCGGTGAATTTCGCGTATTGATCCATGGTGGAGCTGTTGACCTCCACCACCTCGATGGTGATGTCCGGGTGGAGGCGGTTCCACATGCTGACCAGCAGTTGCCGGGCACCCGTCGGGTCGGCGCCGGTGGCGAGAACGAGCGTGACCGGCTCGCTGCGAGTGAGCAGGTAGCCGGTCGCGGTGGAGAGCATCCCGGCGGTCAGTGCGCCTGCGACGAACGACCGCCGGGAGTACAGCTCCACCATGTGATCCAAGTTACTCGATATCAGGCTTTCGCCGGGGGTCGCCAGACCGTGAAGTCCTCGACGTGGAAGTGGCTGGCCACGGTGCGAAGAGCAAACCAACCACTTCGGTACGGGTCAGCGTCGGTGTAGTCGAAGACCAGCTGACCGTCGCTGTAGTACCGGATCTTCTCGCCGTCCACCGCGATCTTCACCTTGATCGGGGTGTTCGCCTCGATCAGCGGCGACGTGTAGTCGTAGATCAGCGGGCGGTTGCCCTTCTCCCCCACGTACTTGCGGAACCGGGTCGTGGTGTTGAGGTTCGCGCCCTGGCCCACGTAATACGTCTTGAGGTAGTCGTACTCGGCGAAGCCGCCGCTGCGGGTGGTGGCGAAGATGTCGTCGGGGGAGCGGGCGTCGCGGGCGTTCCAGAACGAGTTCAGGTCGGTGACCAGGTCGTTCGGGCCACCGGCGGAGATCGGCGTGGCGGTGTACTCGATCTCGTAGGGTCCGTCGAGTTCCTGCTTGAGCCAGATCGTGGCGCCGTTGGGGACGTCGATGTCCAGGATCCCGTTGGCGGCGTTGACAGTGCCACCGCTTTGGAGCTCAGCCTGCCATTTGCCCGAATTTTTCACGAAATTATCTGATGCGATGATCTGCCAGGCACGGGTAACGCCAGCGGTCGTCTGGATTCGAGGCTTGGCCGGCGGGTTGCTGCCGAACCCGAAGTAGAAATCGGTGAGCGTCGACTGCAGGTAACCGCGAACCGTCCAGCCCAGCCGGTAACCCGGGTTGTGAGCCAGGGTGTAGAGCTTCACGTTCGTCGGGATGTTCGTGGTGAACAGCCGCAGCGCGGTGTGATCGCTGGTCTCCGCGAAGTACTCCTCGCGCCAGTCGCCGAGGATGTCGCCGTAGAACGGGACCGCGTTACGCCACGAGGAGACGACGCCGGTCGGCTCGAAGATCTTTGTCGAAACCGACTTCTTGTAGTTCCACTTCTCCACGTACGTGCTGTCCAGCAGCTCGGAGCCCTTGTCGCCGTCCCACCAGATGCGGAAGTTCACGCTCGGCGTGGTCTTCGACAGCTGGGTGCCGTCGACGCTCCACACTCCGGCGCCGGGCAGGTCGGAGTTGGCGGTGGCCGCCCAGAACTCGTACCCCTCGTGCGTCGGGTCGATGTCGGCGGTGGTGCCGCGCGGTACATCCCAGAGGGTCGCGTCCTGCGGGACGTCCGGGTGCGAGCCGGTGATCAGGCGCTCGCCGGTCGAGGCGTCGTAGTAGTACCAGGGGAAGTTGGTGAAGACACCGCCCTCGGTCTGCTGGATGGCGTAACCCTCCAGGCCGGGACGGTTCGGGTCCAGGTCACCGATGTGGAACCGGTCGCCGTGGATCGACTGCGGCACCACGTAGCGGAAGGTGCCGTCGCTGTTGACGACGTAGTTGCCGTCCGCGATCTCGTCCTTGCCGTCCTGGTCGAGGTCGATGATCCGCAGCTGGTGGAAGCTGGTGCCCGGGTCGGTGCCGCGGATGTACTTCCACCGCTGGGTCAGCTCACGCCCGTCGTAGTCCCACGCGGCGAACAACACCCGGAAGTCGCCGCGCTTCGCGCCGATCCGGACGACCTGCTTGGTGATCAGGCTCGGGTGCACACCGTCCAGGTACGCGATGCCGTACTGGCCGCCCGAGGGCCCGTCGGCGGCGAAGTCGGCGGCGACGGCGGCGCGGGAACGCTCCACGCCGGTCCAGCCGTCGATCACCGAGACGAACTGATCGAGAGCCCCCGCCTTGATCACCGCGCCGTCCGCGAAGGTGGTCCCGTTCGCGGTCTTCACGAAGACCTCCGAGCGGCCGTCGCTGTCCACGTCGAAAACGGTCACGTTGTCGTCGTTGCGGTAACCGGCGACCTCGCCGTACCCGCTGATCGCGGCGAGCGGCGGGTCGTTCGCCGCGTTGCCGCCCTGCCGCACGTAGGACGCGGGGCCGAGGTCGACCCGCCACAGGTTCTCGCCGGCGAGCGTGTACGCCTCGATGTAGTTCGGCTTGTCCAGGTCGTACGAGAGCCGGGCGACCACGATCTCGTAGCGCCCGTCGCCGTCCAGGTCACCGGGCCAGGCGTGCTGGACGTAGTAGTTGGGCGCGTCGAGCAGCGTGATGTCGCCGGGTGTGATGGCCGGGCCGCTCGGCGCCTGCTCCTTGTTCTTCACGATCGCCCGGACGGTGTAGATCCCGGAGCCGGCCGTGGTGTCGGTGAAGTTCGTCGACTCGTCGATCGGCTTCTTGTTCAGGCGCTTGGTGCCCTTGTAGACGTTGAACTCGACGTTGTTGCCGTATTCGGTGCCGAGCAGTCGCCAGCTCAGGAAAGTGCCGCCACCGGTCGCGGGCACCGCGACGAGCCCGCGATCGAGCGACTCGACGATGCGCCGGGTATCAGGAGAGGTGCCGGGAGAACCAGCCGAGCCACCGGCGTACGCCGGAGCGGTAAGGAAGCCGGCGGCCAGCGTGAAGCCGGCGGCGGCGGCGAGTGCGCGTTTCATGGGCCGGAAGTTAGGGGGCCACTGTGTATCGACGTTTGCACAAGTTTAAACGTGATCGACTCTGTGACCACGTTCGATGAGGTGAGGGCTTTTCCGCGCTGCAAAGGGTGACGGGCGCTACACCCGTACCCTCGCTTCTCGATCTTTGGGAAAGAGCGCGGGATCGAGGGCCGTGACAAGCGAACCGAGAAGGACCACCAGGTGATCGTCGATCTCCAGGCTCGCGATGCGCGATTTCATCTGCTGCGACACCCGCTCGTGCAGACGGCGGCCGCGGGCCGCGAGATGGACGCGGATGCGCCGGCGATCCACATCGTCACCCCGGCGGTAGACGAGGTTCTCCTCGGCGAGCTGGTCGATCAGCCGGGTGAGACTGCCCGGCGGCAGGAAGGCCAGTTCGGAGAGCCCGGTCATGAAGTGACCCTTGCCGTCCGCCAGGACCTGCAGGACCCGCCAGGCGTCCGGCGTGCAGTGCTCCGCATCGAGGATGTCGGACAGGTGCCGGGCGAGCAGGCGCTCGGCACGGTTGAGCAGGTACATCAGGTCGTTCGGTCCCCGCATCGAAGGGATGTTACCGAAGCTCTACAAAGTTCGGCCACGATAAGGCCATGCGGCGGCCGACCACCTTCGATGTGGCGCTCGTCGTGCCGCTGCGGGGACCTGCCGGGATCTTCGGTCCGAGCGCGGAGTCCTGCGCTCAGCTCGCCGCCGAGGAGATCAACCGATCCGGTGGCGTGCTCGGCCGTGAGCTACGGCTGATCCCGGTGGACGGTGGCGCCCCACCCAAGGTGGTCGCGGACGAGGTGGCCGCGCTCGTCGGGACCGGCCGGGCGCACGGCGTCACCGGCTGGCACATCTCGTCGGTCCGGCAGGCCGTCGCGCCGCGGGTCGCCGGCCGGGTGCCGTACGTCTACACCGCGCTCTACGAGGGCGGCGAGCGGGCTGAGGGGATCTTCCTGACCAGCGAGACGCCGGACGTCCAGCTCTTCCCAGCGATGCGCCTGCTGGGTGAGGAGCGAGCGGCCCGCCGGTGGTACATGATCGGCAACGACTACATCTGGCCACGCCGCACCGCCCTGGCCGCCCGGGGGTACGCCTCCGGCGCCGGCCTGAACGTCGTCGGCGAGAGTTACGTCCCGCTCGGCACCCACGATTTCACCGGCACGCTGTCGGCGATCGAGCACTCGGGCGCCGACGCGGTGCTGATGCTGCTGGTCGGCACGGACGCGGTCCGCTTCAACCGGGCCTTCGCCCGCTCCGGGCTGACCGGGCGCTGCCTGCGCCTGAGCACGCTGATGGACGAGAACATGCTGCTGGCCAGCGGCGCCACGGCGACCGCCGATCTGTTCAGCACGGCCGGCTTCTTCGCTTCGATGATCACCCCGGAAAACCTGGACTTCCACGGTCGTTACGCCCGCCGGTTCGGGGCCGAGGCGCCGCCGCTGGGCAGCCTCGGCGAGTCCTGTTACGAGGGTGTGCTGTTGCTGGCGGCGCTTGTCGAGCAGGCCGGCGCGGTCGACCTGCGCGCGATCGGCGCGAACGCCGAGTCGGTCTCGTACGAGGGACCCCGCGGATTGTTGCGGCTGCGCCAGCGGCACGTGAACCAGCGCATTTACCTGGCCGAGGCCCGTGGCGTCGAGTTCGACGTGATCACACAGCTGCCCTGACAGACGTGATCCGCGGATCATCCCTCCTCGGCGAGCACCTTCTCCACCTCGACGCGCAGTTCCTGGATCTCGGTCTCGATGGTGTGGTGCTCGCTTGAGGTGTACCGCAGGATCGAGCCGGCCTCCTGGAGGCTCGGCTTCGCACCGGGCTGCACCGCGATGTTCAGCTTCGTCTTCCACACCCGCTCGGCGGCCTTCGTCGCGGCCGCGTCGATCTGGGCGGAGAGCCACTTCTTGTCAGCGTCGGTCAGTGCCACGGGGATGTCCTCCAGTCGCCACGACGAGGTGTCGGCCTCGCGCTTCGTCTCATAACTCGCACTGAAGTGCGCATGCTCGGTGTGCGGGCTGGCGCCGGTGTAGGCACGCTGTTTCCAGCTGTTCGACGCCTCCCAGATCCGGCGGTTGTAGATGATGTAGCGCAGCCGTTTCTCGGCGCCACTGCGACACCGGCGCAGAATGTGCTGCACGACTATTTCCATGGTCAGGCTCGGCGTACGCAGATCGTCGTCCGCGTCGAACGCGTGCACCTCGTGCTTGGAGTCCGCGTCGTGGATCGGCACCGAGCCGACCTCGTCGTCGTTGTGATCGGAGACGCTGGATTGATGCGCCCGGTCGCCGATCGTGCCGTCGCTGGACTTGTCACGGCCGGGGGCGATGGTGTTCAGCTCCGAACGCAACCGCACCAGGCATGGCACCAGAACCCAATCCGCCATCACGGGGTCCTCTCAGCGCTGTCGTCGGTATCGATATGCCTTTTGCTGACTCCCCCGCGTGCAGGGTCAATATTTACCGTTGAACCGCGTCAGCAAAACGCTCCGAATAGGTGAGAGGCCACTACTCGGGGTGAATGAACACGTGAAATCCCTGGTGGCAGGGACGAGGCGAGAACGTGCCAACGTCGGCGGCTGTGACACGGGTCACCAGGTGAAACGTCCGGGATACACCACATCGGCCAATTCGTTCTGTCCCTCGACGTTCGGGTGGAAGTAGTCGATCTCGTTCACCAGGTCCAGGGTGAATCGGACCTCGTGCGCCCGGCCACCGTCCCACCGGCACTTCTTCCCGTACGCCTTGCACGCCTTGCGCAACTGCGTGTTGTACGCGTCGATCCGGTCCCGGACGGCCCGCCTGCGCTCGGCGTCCGCGCTCGCCGTCGACGTCGGATCAGCAAGCATCGACGGACAGATCCGGCCCTCGCTCCAGACGCCGGCGGCCTGCTCGTCCTTGTGGCCGACCTCCCAGAGCCGGTACAGGTCCGGGATGCTGACCATCAGCACCCGCGTCTTGGGCAGGCCTTTCTTCAGCCGGGCCAGGCCGCGGTCGACCTCCTCGCGGAACCGCCGCACCGGCGTCATGTTCTCCACCCGGCCGGCGCAGGCGTCGTTCGCGCCGATCAGGATCGTCACGTACTGCGCCTTGGCGTCGACGGCCCGGTCGGCCTGCCCGGCCAGCGCGTCCGCCTCGGCGCCCGGCTCGGCGAAGTTGTCGGCGCGATTCTTGATCTTGGAGTTCTCGTCGAGGATGCGCCGGTAATGGCTCTCCACCGCGGAGCCCGAGCCGGTCGACCAGGAGTTGCGGCCGCACGCCACGAACGCCAGGCAGCTGCCGACCCCGGCGGTGATCGAGTCACCGAGGGCTGCCATCGAGGCCGGATAGGCCTTGATGACCGGCCGGGAACTCTTCGACGGCTCGGGGGCGGCCTCGCCCGCGCCGTCACAGGCGATCGCGACGACGGCCAATATCACGAGTACCACGACGTGCCAGCGGCGAATCATAGTCACCGAACGATATGACAGGTTCCGCATTCATGCACAGAGCCTGCTGATGATTGGCATAGCTTTCCCTCAGAATCTCTTTCTAACTTGCTGGGCCGTGGGATTTCCGCATTTCCGAGGGGACCAGCACCATGATCTACGCCTCCACCAAACTGAACGAGCCCGTCGACGCGAAGGTCTTCGTCGATTCCACAGGCAAGCGGAAAAAGATCCTCATGATTTCCGGAATCGCTGCGGCGGCGGCAGCCGTGCTCTATATCGGCGTCGTGGTGTCCAGTTTTGTTCAGTCGCCGTCGGCGGATCTGACCACCAGGGCGACCGTCTCCAGGACGGCCGCCTCGACTGCACCCGCCGGGCCTCGCTGAGCCCGGGATGCTCCCGCCGCCCAAAGGCCTGATCCCGCCACCCAAAGGCCTGCTCCCGTCACTCGAAGTCGGCGAACAGCTTCGTGAACGCGTAGTCGGACTGCGAGATGCCACTGCACTGCCCGCTGAGCTCGCCGTCGCCGCAGTCGCCGTTGTCCCGGTTGACCGACCAGAACCGGACGAATCCCAGACCCTTCTCCCGCGCGAAGGCCAGCACGGTCCGCGCGTTCGCGACGGTAGTGACCGGTCCGGTGTCGTTCACGCCGATCATCGGGGTGACGCCGAGCATCGCGTACAGCTCGGACTCACTGCGGCCGGGCCAGACCTTCGCGAGGTCGGCGTGCACCGCCTCGGTCGCCTCGGTCATCGCGTCGCCCCAGCCGCTGTCGTAGCTGAAGTTCATGGTCATCGCGTTGACGGTGACCTCGACGCCGGCGTCGGCGAGCGTCTGGAGCAGCGCGACGTCCTCGTCGGTGAGCCCGGTCTCGGTGCCGCCGACCGGCAGCGTGAGGCTGATCTCGGTGCCCTGCCCGGCCTGCAGCGCCGCGAGCGCCTCGGCCACGGTCCCGTAATCGACGTCCTGCTCGATGTCCACGTCCAGGTGATTGCTCCCGGCAACGTCAAGAGCTTTTCGGTACGCCTGAGCAAGGTCGCCCGCCGAGCACACGTTCTCCAGATAGGTGCCGGTCGCGCCACCCGTGGAGACGATCGCCTCACCACCGATGTCGCCGATCGCCTCGATCTCGTCAGCCACCGTGCTGCTGTCGATCGCCGTCGTGCCACCCCAGGTCGGCGTGCAGGTGCCCTCGGCGTCGGCCAGCACGAAGGCGAGCGAGAAATCGGTGAGCCCGGTCTTGGAGTGCACCTCCTCGAGATCAGCGGTTCCGCTGACGATGTCGACGTACGGCGCCACGACCGGCCCGGCGTCCTGTTCTGCCGCGCTCGCCGTGGCGGTGCTTTCCGGGATGGCGGTCGCACTCGCGCTCGGCGAAACGGTGGCGCCGGCACTGGAACTCGCGCTGGGCGAACCGCTCGGCGACGCCTCGGCACCGAGCGAGCTGGCATTGGACGAGTTCGCATTGGGCGCGTTGGCGGCCGATGCGGAGGCGACCACGGACGGCCGGGGCTGTGCCTCGGCCTCGCTGCTCTTACAGGCTCCGGTGAAGAGCAGCCCGGCGACCACCAGGCCGGCAAGGGGACGACTTATGGGGTGCATACCGAGATAGTTGCATTTCTCGGTCATATCAAGCTTTAACGATAAACGCCTAAGCGATCAATCCGGACACAGCAGGCACACATTCAATGCCCGTTTCGACCCGTAAACAACGGAAGGAAATGCCACTGAACGACGATTCTTGTGTCTTGGCTCACACGACCGGCAGGCGCAATTCGGCGCCGGCCGGCAGTAAAACGTGAAAGGGAAATGCGTGAGTGTCTACACGTCGGAGAAGGCGAAACCACCAAAGGGTTCGCCACCGATCCTGCGACGCATCCGCGCGCCCGAACCCCGATGGGTGATCTTCGCGGTGCTGCTCACCCTGTTCGCCAGCATCCTGCTCGTGAACGGCCTGGTCGAGGGCGAGTTCACCCAGGACGGCGCGATCGAGTCGACCGCGGATACCGACCAGGTCCCGGATGAGGCGCTGAACGGCGGCCCGATCATCCAGACCGACGGCACCACCACCACGACCGTCGACGCCGGGGCGAAGCAGATCGTGCTGACCTTCGACGACGGCCCGGACCCGGAGTACACCCCGGAGATCCTGCAGGTGCTGGCCGAGTACCACGTGCCGGCCACCTTCTTCATGATCGGCTCGGAGATCAGCAAGTACCCCAGCCTGGTCCGGCAGGTCGTGGACGCGGGCCACGAGATCGGCATTCACACCTTCACCCACCCCGAGATGTCCGGCAAGAACGACTGGCGGCGCTCGGTGGAGATGCAGGAGACCCAGTACGCCCTGGCCGGCGCGGCCGGGGTGACCAGCGTGATCTTCCGGCCGCCGTACTCGTCGACGGTCGCGGCGCTGGACAACACGAACTGGTCCGTCATCGAGGAGATGGGGCAGAGCGGTTACCTGACCGTGGTCAACGACCTGGACAGCCGTGACTGGGAAGCCGGCGTCACCATGGACGACATCGTCGAGGCGGTCACCCCGGACGACGGCGCCGGCGCGGTCCTGCTCTTCCACGACGGCGGCGGCGACCGGTCCAACACGGCCGAGGCGCTCGCCACGGTGATCCCGGCGCTGCAGACGCAGGGTTACACGTTCACCACTGTCGCGGCGCTCAGCGGCATGGCGACGGTCAACCCGAAGGCCACCGCCCAGGAACTCGTGGTCGGCACCGGCCTGGTCGGCGCGGTACAGATCGCCCGGAACACCACGATCGGGTTCTCCTGGCTGCTGCTCGCCTTCGGTGTGCTCACGGTCGGCCGGCTGACGCTGATGCTGGCACTGGGCCGCCGCCACGCGAACCGGCACAAGCATGGCAGACGGCGCGCGAAGGGGGTGGCGCCACACACCTGGGGCCGGCCGTACACCGATCCGGTCACGGTGATCGTCCCGGCGTACAACGAGAAGGAGTGCATCGCCGACACCGTGCGATCCCTGGCGGCAAGCACCCACCCGATCCGGATCATCGTGGTGGACGACGGCTCCACCGACGGCACCGCGGAGATCGCCGAAGGGCTGGGCTATCCGAACGTCACGGTCATCTGGCAGCCGAACAGCGGCAAACCGGCAGCGTTGAACACCGGCATCGCCGCGGCCGACACCGAGGTCGTGGTCATGATGGACGGTGACACCGTCTTCGAGCCGGACACCGTACGCAACCTGGTGCAGGCCTTCTCCGACCCGGAGATCGGCGCGGTCGCCGGCAACGCCAAGGTCGCCAACCGGAAGGGCCTGATCGCCCTCTGGCAGCACATCGAGTACGTCGTCGGCTTCAGCATCGACCGCCGCGCGTACGACGTGATGCGCTGCATGGCAACCGTCCCGGGCGCCATCGGCGCCTTCCGCCGCTCAGCGTTGCAGCAGGTGAACGGCCTGTCCGACGACACCCTGGCGGAGGACACCGACCTGACGATCGCGATGATCCGAGCCGGCTGGCGAGTGGTGTACGAGGAGCACGCCCGCGCCTGGACCGAGGCGCCGACCACGATCTCGCAGCTCTGGCGGCAGCGCTACCGGTGGAGTTACGGCACCATGCAGGCGATGTGGAAGCACCGCCGCGCCCTGGTGGAGAAGGGTGCCGGCGGCAAGTTCGGCCGCCGCGGCCTGCTGAACCTGCTGATGTTCCAGACCCTGATGCCGCTGCTCTCGCCGCTGATCGACGTCTTCCTGATCTACGGATTCCTCTTCCTGGACCCGTTGCAGACCGCGATCGCCTGGCTGACCATGCTCGCCATCCAGATGATCAGCACGGTCTACGCGTTCCGGCTGGACGGCGAGAAACTCAAACCGGTCCTGATGGTCCCGTTGCAGCAGTTCGTCTACCGCCAGCTGATGTACCTGGTGCTGATCCAGTCGGTGCTCGCTGCCGTCGGCGGCATCCGCCTCGGCTGGCAGAAGCTGCACCGGGCCGGTGGACTGAGCGCCCTGCTCGGCGCCCGGACCCCGTCAAGCTGAGAGAAGGGCCGCCGCCCTGACCCGACGGCGGCCCTCACTCCCTGTGGAACTAACGCGACACTCCGCCGAACGGTGCGAGCACAGTGCACGACGAAGCTATGGCGATCACCACGGCCGGATGAATAGGCTTTCGCGCGATGAACGCCGCTCAACTGCTGGCCGGTGTGCCGGTGGACCGCGTCGTCGCACTTCCCGGCATCCCCGCCGATGACCTCGCCCTGCTGATCGCCGGCACCCATCCGGACCTCGCCGTCGTGGTGAGCCGCCCGGCCGGCACCCCGGCGGCGCCTCGTGACGTGGTCCGCGCCGCCGTGTCCGAACTCGAACGGGTCGCGGTGGAGCTGCTTCCCGCCTGGTTACCGGACGCGGCGGCGGTCGACCGCCCGGACGTCCTCGGGCTGGCCGCGATCCGGCTGGCCGCGGCCGACCTCGCCCGGCGTACGCGGTACCCGGTCCCCTTCCTGATCGACCTCGCGATCCTGGCCCTGACCGCCCGGCACACGACGGTCAGCACCCTCCCGCTGCACACCCGGACCGCCGCCCTCGCCCGGATCGTCGCGGAGGCCTTCGGCCGTCGTCAGGTCGTGCTGCTGCTGGAGAGCGCCGGCGACCGCGAGATCGTCGCGGCCGGCGCGCAATGGCTCGTGGGCAACGGCGGGCCCGCGGTCTGGATCGTCGGACCGGAGGCGGAAGACGCGGACCGGATTCCGGTGCACAGGCTGACCCGTCCGCTGCCCGCTTCCCCTGAGTCCGCTCTGCCCGGGCCGGGCGTCGTCGGCAAGCCGCATCCCGCCAGTTCCGTGGAGCGGGCGCTCGAAGCCGCCCTGGCCGCGAAGAGCTGGGCCGCCGGCCGGATGTGGAACCAGACGTACCAGTCGCACGCGCTCACCACCCCGATCCGGCTGGACCTGCTCTGGCCCGGCGAACGATGCGTCGTCGAACTCGACGGTCCCGAACACTGCCATCCCCGGCGGTTCGAGGAGGACCGGCAGCGCGACGTGCAGTTACAGCTCGACGGTTACGCCGTCCTGCGTTTCACCAACGCACGAGTCATCCACGACGTCGGCGCGGTGGTCCATCAGATCGGCGCCTACCTGAAAGGCCGCCGAAGTGTTGCAGCGGAAGGAAATCCCCATGGCCGACGATAAACTCATCGCCTCCGAAAGCGCCCTCCTGGTGGTGCTGATGGCCGAGGCACGGGAGGTCCTCCAGACCGAACTCCAGGAGCATTACGGCCTGGTCGTCCGGAAACCGTCCCGCGACAAGCTGGTCCGCCTGCGATACCTGTCCAGCCGCAAGAGTGGCCGATCGATCGCGCTCACTCTTGAGGACGACGGCTGGGTCCGCGTACAGAAGGATCTGGATTTCAAAGCTCGTGGGGCCGCGGCCTTGGGCGCGGCACTCACCGCGCTGCAGGCAGCGCTTCGCGACCGGGTCCTGGCCCGCAGCGGCTGCGCTTCGCTTGCCGAACTCTTCGCGCTCACCGACGTGCGCGCGCTCACTGCCGCGCCCGCAGCCGACGATCAAGCTCTTCGGGTACGCGTGAAGGCCACCTATGACGCGCTCGCCGGCGAACCCGGAGCCTGGGTCGGCCTGGCCCGGCTTCGTCCATTCCTCGCCGACGTTCCGCGCGAGGCAGTGGACGAGACGTTGCGCCTGCTGAGCCGGGAGACCGGTGTGAACATCGTGCCCGAGTCGAACCAGAAGATGCTTACCGAAACCGATGTGCAGGCCGCAGTGCACATCGGCGGACAGGACAAGCACCTGCTGGCGATCGGTGTCTGATGACGGAAGAGGAACGTGCCGCGCTGGCGGCGTTGCGGTTCGACTGGGCGCCGGTACCCGATGACGTCTGGCGGCCACTGCCCTTCCACGTCGACGGCCTGCACACCGCCGTCACACGCGACGTGCTCGACGGGGTGGCGGACGCACGGGCGAGCAGCGGCCCCAGCCCGATCGGCCTGGTGGTCCAGGGTCAGCGAGGGTCGGGCAAGACCCACCTGCTCGGCTGGACCCGGCAGCGGGTGCAGCAGGAGGACGGTTACTTCTTCCTGGTCAGCCTGCTGGACGCGGCCGGTTTCTGGGACAGCGTGCTGGCCGCGATGCTGGACGGGCTCTCCCGGCCGGTGCCCGGTGGCGGCGAGACCCAGCTGCGCCTGCTGCTGAAACGGCTCTCCGCGATGGTGGGCGCGCCACGGACGGCCCGGCGTGCGGTGATGGGCGAGACCGAGCTGACCAGGCCGGCGCTTGATGCCTTCATCGAGGGCCTCGGCGCCTTCGACCGGCACGTCGCCCGGGCCAGCCAGGAGACCGCCCGCGCTCTGGCGCTGAGCGCCTCGGACGAGGTCGCCCACCGCGACCTGGCCGAGAACTACTTCGTGTCCGGCGAGGAGAACGTCGCCGGTGAGCGCCTCGAATGGGGCATGCGCCGGGCGCCCCGGCACCCGCAGCAGATCGTCCAGGACCTCTCCTGGCTGATCGCCCTGACCGGTCCCTCGGTCGTCGCGATCGACCAGATCGACACGCTGATCGCCCAGTCCGCGGTGCAGGCCGACCCCGCGCTCGCGACGGCCGCGGCCACCGATCCGGCGCAGGCTCTCATGCTGGCGCAGCTCGCCGAAGGGCTGATGTCGCTGCGGCAGTTCACCCGGCGCACCCTCACCGTCGTCGCATGCCTGCCGACATCGTGGACGATCATCCGGAACTCGGCGGCCGACACGGTTGGCGATCGCTTCCGTCTCGCGCCACAGCTGACGCCGATCAACGACGACGAGCTGGGCCGCGCGATCATCGAGAAGCGCTTCGCCATCCGGTTCGCCGAGATCGGCTTCACCCCGCCGTACCCGTCGTGGCCGGTGCTGCCGGAGGCCTTCGCGCAGGCCGGCGACTTCACACCGCGGCAACTGCTCATCGAGATCGACAGGCACGTCCGTGCTTGTGTCACCGACGGCGAGATCCACCAACTCTCCCGGCTCGGCGGTCCGTCAGCGACTCCTCGGGTCACCGTCGCCGCCTCCACAACGGAACTCGAACGGTTCGACGCGCGGTACGCCGAACTCAAGAAGAACGCCGCCGTCGGCGCGGTGCTGGAGCGAACTTCGGAAGGCTCGCGGGTGCCGCCGCTGCTCGCCGCCGGGCTCACCGCCTGGATCCTGGAACGCGGCGCGGACGGCGAAGCCTTCACCGTCGATCCGCCGCCCAGCAACGATCCGCCGCTGCACGCCCGGCTGCGCCAAACCCTTGATCAGCAGACCGAGGACCAGATCCACTGGTGTTTCCGCGCCATCAGCGACGGCCATCATGCCGTCGCGGCGCTCTCCCGGCTCCGTAAAGCGTGTGTCGCGGCCGCGCTGGATCCGTCCGTACCCAAGCGGAAGCTTTTCCTGCTCCGGAACACGGACTGGTCGAGCGGAGCGAAGACCCAGGATGCGGTGGCCGCTTTTGAACAGGCGGGTGGGCGGACGCTGGCCCTGGACGAGGCGGATTTGCGGGCGTTGACGGCGCTGCAGATCATGCTCGACGGTTCGACGATGGAGTTGCAGGGATGGCTGGCCGACCGCCGGCCGACCGACGAGATCAAGTTCCTGCAGGAGGCACTGGAAGCGCCTCCCGAGGCCGTTGCCCCTCCACCTGCGGGTCTTTCCGCTTCTCCTGCGGGTCTTTCCGCTTCTCCTGTGGATCTTGGGGATTCGGTGGGGTTCACCATCGGCCACGATTACGGCGATGGCTCGCCCGTCGGGCTGCCGCTCGAAGCCCTCCGTAAACACGCGACCATCTTCGCGGGCTCCGGCTCGGGAAAGACCGTCCTGATCCGCCGGATCGTTGAGGAGTGCGCACTCCAGGGCGTCTCCGCGATCGTCCTGGATCCGAACAACGACCTCGCACGGCTGGGCGAGGGCTGGCCCGAGGCGCCGTCGCACTGGCGCGACGGTGACGCCGAGAAGGCCGCGGAATACCTCGCGGAGACCGACGTGGTGATCTGGACACCCCGCCGCAACTCCGGCCGGCCGCTCAGTTTCCAGCCGCTGCCCGACTTCCGGAGTGTGCTCGACGACCCCGACGAGTTCGGTGAAGCGGTCGAGGCGGCCGTGGCATCGCTCGCTCCCCGGGCCATGGTCACCGGCCGGGCCAGCAAGGCACACCTCGGGCTCGCGGTGCTCCGCAAGGCCGTCGAGCACTACGGTCGCCGGGGCGGCACCCGGCTCCAAGGGCTGATCGACACCCTGGCGAACCTGCCGGACGGCATCATCGACCTGGACGACGCCGAGAAGATCGGCCTCGGGCTGGCACAGACGCTGACCGCCGCGATGGTGAACGATCCGCTGTTCGGCGGCGACGGCACACCGATGGATCCGGGGCTGCTGCTCACCCCGGCGCCGGGCAAACGCGCACGGGTGTCGGTGATCAGCCTGGTCGGGCTGCCCTCGGACGACGTACGCCAGAGTTTCGTCAACCAGTTGCAAATGGCCCTCTTCGCCTGGATCAAGAAAAATCCAGCCGGCGACCGGCCGCTGCTGGGCCTGCTGATCATGGACGAGGCACAGACCTTCGCGCCCTCCGGCACGATGACCGCCTGTACGCAGAGCACCCTCGCGCTGGCCGCACAGGCGCGCAAGTACGGGCTCGGGCTGATCTTCGCGACTCAGGCGCCGAAGGGCCTGCACAACCGGATCCCCGGGAACGCGGCGACCCAGCTCTACGGCCTGATGAACAGCCCGATCCAGATCGAGGCGGCCCGCGAGATGGCGAAGGCGAAGGGCGGCGACGTCCCGGACATCTCCCGGCTCAGCACCGGCGAGTTCTACTTCGCCGCCGAGGGCCTGCCGCCCCGCAAGATCCGGACGCCACTCTCCCTTACTCATCACCCGCGCAGCCCGCTGACCACCGAGGAGGTGCTGGCCCGGGCAGCCCCTGCCAGCCATTCGAAGAGACCTGCCAGCCATTCGAAGAGACCTGCCAGCCATTCGGAAAGAGCTGCCCCCGACCAGGCCACAAGCCCCACCACCCCAAGCGACGCCACCCGCCCAGAGCAGTGAGCGCACGCAGCGTCATTCCACACGGGCGGTGAGCACCGCGTTCCCGCCCGGCACGGCCGATGAGCGCACGCGAAGTCGT
The DNA here is from genome assembly GCF_050955685.1 of Actinoplanes sp. CA-015351. Lineage (NCBI taxonomy): Bacteria > Bacillati > Actinomycetota > Actinomycetes > Micromonosporales > Micromonosporaceae > Actinoplanes > Actinoplanes sp. CA-015351. The sequence continues at coordinate 1,418,021 of NZ_CP192102.1, read as the reverse complement.
TCTGCGTGCGCTCACCGCCACCGTAAGGGTGGCCGACGCACGCACAGTGCTTGCGCGTGCGCTCAACGCCCCAGCCGCGCCGGCAGCAGCGAGGCCCGACTCCCGTGTCGAATTGGGGTGCGAATCGCGCCGCAAATTCACACGCATCCCGGAAAAGCAGGCAGCGTGTCGAATTAAGGCGCGGATTTAACCCCAATTCGACACGCAAGTCGCGCGCGACGGGGCAGGCTCGACGGCGCTCGGCCTTGGGCGGGTAAGACATTCGAGGGCACACAGTGAGCTCGAGTCCCGGAGTCGAGGGCACACAGTGAACTCGAGTCCCGGAGAGACGAGAGCACACAGGGAGCGCGAGTCCCGGAGAGACGAGAGCACACAGTGAGCGCTCGACCGGGAAGACCTCGGCGCACGGTGAGCTCTACGCCTGGAACGAAAGGCGCCGTGGTGGGGGCACACGATGGCCCGAGTTGGCGTGGATCAGGTCGCACGATCGCCATCTGTGCGACCTGATCCCTGCCAGGGCGTGGACATGGGCACACGTTGCCGTTGTGTGCGACTTCATCCGCGCTGTGGATAGCCGGCTGACGCTCACTGCTGTCAAAACGCGGTCGAAACAGCGCTGACGGCCAGCCGGATGACGCGGGCCGGCCTGCAATGCTGCCGCACGGCCATTGTGACGACCCTGAATGCCGGCCGAACCGGACCAGTCGAGCCGGCCGAACCAGCCGGAACAGTTAAGCCGGCCGGTCACAGTCATCATCGCGCTGCTATCATCATCAAATTTACTGACGCCAATGCCAGCGCCGCCAATTCACGCATTCAGCGATGGAACAGTTCGATACCCCGTGCAGTTCCTCGCCCCTCGGGTACATCGAATCCCCGCGGCTCGACGCCACCTAGAGCGACAGGGCAACCACCCAGAGCAACAGCCCTACCCCCCCATTGACATCGATCTCGAATGTTGCGAGTGTGCGAACACCACGTTTCGTGTGTGATTTTGTGAACACGTCCTCTAGGAGAGGCTCGATGTCACCGACCGCAAAACACTTCCGTTCGGCTGGTGCCCTGCTGGGCACCCTCGTTCTTTCGCTGGCGTGTGTGAACGTTCCCACATCCGCCTCAGCGGGCACCAGACCCGCCCCGAAGCCCACCGACACCTCGTGCGCCACCACCGGATCCGTCGACTTCGGTGTCGATCTCGCCGGTGCCGGCTGGAAGTTCACGACCGGCGACGACGCCGCATGGTCGGACCCGTCCTTCTCGGACACCGCCTGGCGGGATTGGACCGTTCCCGACAACTGGGGCAACCACACGGACCTGTCCGGGTACGACGGTTTCGCCTGGTACCGCAAGACGTTCACGCTGCCCGCCAGGCCCACCGGGGTCACCGACTCGACGATCATCGCGGCGCTCGGCAAGATCGACGACGCTGACCAGGTCTTCCTCAACGGGTCCGAGATCGGGCGTACCGGCGGGTTCCCGCCCACGTTCGACTCGACGTGGGAGGTGCCGCGGGAGTACTACCCGGCGGACGGCCTGCTTCGCTGGGGAGCCACGAACACCATCGCGGTCCGGGTCTACGACGGCACCGGTGGCGGCGGTTTCTACCAGGGTCCGATCGGGCTCTACTCCAAGTCGCGGCTGCGTACCCTGGCCGGGGTCACCGGGACGGCGGCTACGCGTACCCAATTGGCTCATGCGTGCGCCGTGCTGAACCAGCAGCACCGCGCTGTCGCCGCAGGCGACTGGCGCGCCTATGCAGCGACGCTGGCGAACGGGTTCTTCCACCAGGGCGACACCGCCGAGCGCCGCGTCGCCGAGGTGAAGGCGCTCCTCAAAAAGGGCAAAGTCACCCTGACCGATGCCCAGGCCGAGGTGTTCGTGGACTCGCAGGGCCGGCTCGTTGTCGACACGATCCGCACCTGGACCGGGTTGCCGACCGCCCGTGAGCTGCTCTATCTCGACCCGAAGAAGGACGTCGAGCTGGGTGACCACGCGCGGTTCTTCCGCGACGACTACGACTCGGCGGCGATGAACCGGCGGGTGCAGTTCAACGTCTACCTGCCGAAGGGCTACACGAAGACGACCGCGAAGCGGTTCCCGGTGGTCTACATGCTCAACGGCTTCAACGGCAGCAACATCGAGTGGGAGGCGCGTGACATCGACGCGGTTCTCGACAAGCTCGGCGTGGACTCGATCGTCGTCTTCCCGGACGGGGACAGCGGCTGGTACGTCGACACCGCGGCCGGCAACTTCAAGTCGATGATCGTCAAGGAGATCGTCCCGATGGTGGACCGGGTCTACCGGACCGTCGCCGACCGGAACCACCGCGGCATCAGCGGTGTGTCGATGGGCGGGCAGGGCGCGTTCACGCTCGGGCTCACCAACCCGGACCTGTTCAGCTCGATCGCCAGTCACATGGGCGCGCTCAGCCTGGCGCCGCTGGTCGGCACCGCCGAGGAGCGGGCCGCGAACGCCGGATTGCGGCCGCTCACCCTGGTCGCCGGGATGTCCGCGGCTGATCTGAAGCGGCACCGGTTCTACCTGGACGGTGGGGACTCCGACGAGTACCGGTTCGGGGTGGCGGCTCAGCAGATGAGCACGGCGCTGGCCGCGAAGGGCGTCAAGCACGATTACCAGCTCGGCGCCGGCAATCACAGCGATGCCTACTGGATGCCCAAGCTGGACAGGTCGTTCGGGTTGCACGCTGAGCAGTTCGCGGCGTACCCGGTGAAGCAGCCGCGCGAGCCGAAGCCGATCAAAGACGGATATATCTGGCCGTAAGTAGAGTGAGGCCCGGGCCACCGGCCCGGGCCTCACGAAAATCAGTTCTGGTGCAACAGCTCGTGCGCCTCACTGATCGCGGCCCACGACTTCGGCTCCGCAAGAGAACGACGAGCCAGCGACGAAGCAACCACCGGCTTCGACGGCGTGTAGAGCCACGCGTCGAACAACGCGTCCAGATCCTCGCCGGAGATCTTCTCGGCGAGCGCGGTGAACTCCTCGGTGGTCGCGTTGCGGTAACGCTTCTCGGCCACCCAGCTACGCAGAATCTCGAAGAAGTCGTCGTCCCCCACGGCCAGGCGAAGCGCGTGCAGCGTCAGGGCGCCACGATCGTAGACAGCGTCACCGAACAGCTCGTCGGTGCCCGGGTCGGCCGGCGCTGTCGTCCAGATGGCCGCGTCGTCGGGGTACGAGGCGTACACGTAGTCGAAGATCTCCTGCGCGGTGCCCTCGTTGTTCTTCTCCGACCACAGCCACTCGGCGTAACTGGCGAAGCCCTCGTTGAGCCAGATGTGCTTCCACTCGGCCACCGAGATCGCGTCGCCGAACCACTGGTGCGCGTTCTCGTGAGCGACGACGTACGTGTTGGAGCCGCGCCGGAAGAACGCCGCCGAGTAGTTCGGCCGGGTCTGGTTCTCCAGGGCGAACCCGAGCGTGCCGGGCGGCGCCACGATGCCGCCGGTTGCCTCGAACGGGTACGGCCCGAAAACAGTGCTCTCCCAGTCGACGATTTCAGCGGTCCGCTCCACACTGGCCTCAGCCGCGAACCGGAAGTCCTCGCTGAGCGACTGCGAGTACGCGTTGTAAACCGGCAGCCCACCCTCGGTGGTGTCCTGGGTGATGTCGTACTGGCCGACCGCGATGAAGGTCAGGTACGTGGCCTGCGGCTTGAGCGAACGCCAGCTCCACCGGGTGTACCCGAGCGTCTCGCGTACGGGTGGGCGCGGCTGGACGCCGTTGCTGATCGCCTCGACGCCGTCCGGCACCGAGACCGAGACGTCGAAGGTGGCCTTGTCCGACGGGTGGTCGTTGCTCGGGTACCACCACCAGGCGATTTCCGGCTCACCGACGGCGAGGGCGCCGTCCGGGGTCTTGATCCAGGCGGTGTATCCGGCGCCGACCTTGCTCGACGGGACACCGGCGTACTGCACCACGATCGTCAGGGCGCCGCCGTCGGCCACCGGGCGGGCCGGTGTCACGACGAGCTCGTGGTCACCCTCCTTCGCGAAGGTGGCGGGACGGTTGTTGACGCGTACCGAAGAAACGTCGAGCAGGAAGTCGAGGTTGATCCGGCTGAGGTCCTGTGTCGCCTTCGCCAGGATCGTGGTGGTGCCGGTGAGCAGGTCGGTCGCCGGGGTGTACCGCACCCGGATGTCGTAGTGGGTGACGTCGTACCCACTGTTGCCGTAGTCCGGGTAGTACTCGTCGCCGACGCCGGCGCCGCCCGGAGCCGGGGCGGCCTTCGAATGCGCCATCGCCGGGGTGCCGGTGAGGATCAGTGCTGCGGTGAGAGCTGCGGTAAGCAGTCTGCGCACGGTGAACTTCCTTCCCATTGGGCAAGAACAGTCACACCGAACCTATCGAAGAACTTCAAACTCCGCGTTACGGGATCAACGGCTGTAGAAGACCGCGCAGTCCACCGCGCGGCGCCAGCTCGTGTATTCGGCGGCCCGCCGGTCCGGCGCCAGCTTGGGCGCCCAGCTACCCGCCCGATGCCGGTTGGCACGAAGATCCCGCAGGTCGGACCAGTACCCGACGGCCAGCCCGGCCGCGTACGCCGCACCCAGCGACACCGTCTCGGCGACCATCGGCCGGACCACGGGAACGTCCAGAAAGTCCGCGACGAATTGCATCAAAAGATTATCGGCGGTCATGCCGCCGTCGACGCTGAGAGCGGTCAGCGTGAGACCGGAGTCGGCATTCATCGCGTCGACCACGTCGCGGGTCTGCCAGGCTGTCGCTTCGAGTACCGCACGGGCCAGGTGTGCCTTGGTGATGTACGAGGTCAGGCCCACGATCACACCCCGGGCCTCGCTGCGCCAATAGGGAGCGAACAGCCCGGAGAACGCCGGCACGATGTAACAGCCGCCGTTGTCCGAGACCGTCGCCGCGAGGGTTTCGATCTCCGAGGCGGTGCTGATCAGCCCGAGCCCGTCCCGGAACCACTGCACGAGCGATCCGGCGGTGGCGATCGAGCCTTCGAGGGCGTAAACGACGGGGTCATCACCGATCCGATAACCCACTGTGGTGATCAGGCCGTGGCTGGATCGGACCGGTGTGCTGCCGGTGTTCATCAGCAGGAACCCGCCGGTGCCGTAGGTGCACTTGGCCTCACCGGGAGCGAAGCAGGTCTGGCCGAACAGCGCGGCCTGCTGATCACCGATGGCAGCGGCGATCGGCACACCCTCAAAATATCCGTAGATTTCGGCGGATGACCGGATCGACGGCAACATCGCACGTGGAATGTCAAACGCCGATAAAAGCGAGACATCCCAATCCAGCGTCACCAGATCCATCAGCATCGTCCGGCTCGCATTCGTCACATCCGTCAAATGTGACCCACCGGTCAGATTCCAGATCAGCCAGCTGTCCATCGTCCCGAACAGCACCTCACCGCGTTCAGCGCGCTCCCGCAACCCATGCTCGTCCAGCAACCATTGAATCTTGGTGGCGGAGAAGTAGGTAGCCGGCGTCAGACCGGTCTTGTCTCGCACAAAGGACGCATCAACCCGGGAAACCAGCTCCTCGGTGCGCACGTCCTGCCACGAGATCGCCGGCGCCACCGGCTGCCCGGAGACCCGATCCCACAACACAGCGGTCTCCCGCTGATTGGCGATCCCGATGGCCGCCACCTGCGAAAACCCGATCCCGGCCTCCCGCAGCGCCTTACGGATCAGCCGCTGCACATCCCGCCAGATCCGCGCCGCGTCATGCTCCACCCACCCCGGCTTCGGATAGGACTGCGGATGCTCACCGCGAACCACCGAGACAACTGTCGCCTTGCGATCAAAAAGAATGCACCGCGTAGACGTCGTCCCTTGATCGATGGCGAGCACATAACGATCGCTCATGCCCCTGCCAAATCCCTGGAAATCGACCGTGCGCCGGCCACCACATGCTCGACCAGCGCCTGCCGCGCCTGCCGCCGCGTGTCACACACCGTCTCCACCGGCCCCGCGATCCCGATCGCCCCGACCACGAGACCGCCACTCGTCCTCAGCGGCGCCGCGATCGCGGCCTGCCCCGCACGCCATTCCTCCACCGCGAGACCCCACCCCCGCCCGCGGGTCTCACCCAATTGCCGGGCCAGATCCTGCCGATTGGTCAAGGTCCTTCTTGTGTACGCGTCAAAGCCCTCCCGTGCCACGGCGGATGCCACCGAAGGGTGATAGGCGAGCAGCGTCTTCCCGAGTGCCGTGGCGTGTGCCGGTAGCAGCCGCCCGGTGTCCATCGACTGCGCCGAGTGGTCCGGCCGGAACACGTGGTGCACGACGAGCACCTGGCGGTCGCGGAGCACGCCGATCCGTACCTCCTGGCCGCTGCGTGCGGCGAGCGCGTCCGCCCAGTTCAGCGCACGTCCGCGCAGCTCGTTCACGTCCAGCCCGGCAGTGTCGAGGCCGGCCGAGCCGAGGTCGAGCACACCACGGCCGAGGCGGTACCGGGTGGTGCGCGGATCCTGCTCGACGAAACCGACGTGTTCGAGAGTCCGCAGGATGCTGTGCGCTGTCGACTTCGGCAGGTCGAGAGCTTCGGCGACCTCGCCGACCCGCAGCCTGTCGGCGGCGAGCAGCCGGAGCACTGCTGACGACCGCTCGATGGACTGGATCAGGCCCGGCACGTGCGACATTGTCGCACGGAACGCGTTGCCGCCACCTGATCAGCTCCCTAACGTCGCAACTCTCAAGGGGCGGCGATCAAGGGGGTACTGTGGCGCACTTCGTCGGCGCGATCGATCAGGGCACCACCAGCACACGCTTCATGATTTTCGACCGGGCCGGCCGGGAGATCGCCCGCCACCAGCTCGAACACCGGCAGATCCTGCCGGCCGCCGGATGGGTCGAGCATGACGCGACCGAGATCTGGGAGAACACCCTCAAGACGATCGGTGTGGCACTGTCCGGCGCCGGCCTGGTCGCCGCCGACCTGGCCGCGATCGGCATCACGAACCAGCGGGAAAGCGTGCTGGTCTGGGACGCCGAGACCGGCGAGCCCTGCCACAACGTCATCGTCTGGCAGGACACCCGCACCGACGCGCTTGTCGCTCGTCTGGACGCCGGTCTGATCCGGGAGAAGACCGGGCTGCCTCCGGCGACCTACTTCTCCGCGACCAAGATCCAGTGGCTGCTGGAGAACGTCGACGGCCTGCGTGACCGGGCCTCACGTGGCGAGGTGCTGTTCGGCACGATGGACAGCTGGCTCATCTGGAACCTGACCGGCGGCCAGCATCTGACCGACGTGACAAACGCCAGCCGCACGATGCTGATGAACCTGGAGACCCTCGACTGGGACCCCGAGCTGCTGCGGATCTTCGGGATTCCCCGGGAGATGCTGCCGGCGATCCGCTCGTCGGCCGAGGTCTACGGAACCGCGGACACCGTGCTGCCCGGCGTACCGATCGCCGCCGCCATCGGTGACCAGCAGGCCGCACTGTTCGGCCAGACGTGCTTCGCCCCGGGCGAGGCCAAGTGCACGTACGGCACCGGCGGCTTCCTGCTGATGAACACCGGCACCACACCGGTCCGGTCCAGCCACGGCCTGATCACCACGGTCGGCTACCGGTTCGGCGACGCCCCGGCCACGTACGCCCTGGAAGGGTCGATCGCCGCGGCCGGCGCCGCCATCCAGTGGCTGCGTGACCAGCTCGGTGTCCTCGACTCGGCGGCCGAGAGCGAAACCCTGGCCGGCTCGGTGGAGGACAGCGCCGGCGTCTGCTTCGTGCCCGCGTTCTCCGGCCTCTACGCGCCGTACTGGCGGCCGGACGCCCGGGCCGCCATCGTCGGGCTGTCCCGGTTTCACACCGCCGCGCACATCACCCGGGCCGCGCTCGAAGCGATCTGTTACCAGACCCGCGACGTCGTCGAGGCGATGGCGCAGGACTCCGGAACCACGTTGGACTGCCTCCAGGTGGACGGCGGCGTGACCGCGAACGCGCTCTGCATGCAACTTCAGGCCGACATCCTCGGTGTGCCGGTCAGCCGGCCCGCCGTCGCCGAGACCACGGCGCTCGGAGCCGCGTACGCGGCCGGGCTCGCCGTCGGTTTCTGGCACTCCGTCGACGACCTGCGCGCCAACTGGCACGAGGACCGGCGATGGCAGCCGTCCTGGTCGCCGGAGCGGCGCGACGAAGGAATCACCCGCTGGAAGGCGGCCATCGACCGAACCCTCGGCTGGGTCAGCGTCGGCTGATCACCACTTGAATGGGGTAGCAATGAACACCGGAATGATCTCGCCGAAAGCTCGCGCCGCCGCCCTGGCCGCCCTGTCCTCAGGTGACGAACTCGACGTGCTGGTCATCGGCGCCGGCGTGGTGGGCGCCGGTGCGGCCCTCGACGCCGCCACCCGAGGGCTCTCGGTCGGCCTGCTCGAAGCCCGCGACTTCGCGAGCGGCACCTCCAGCCGGTCCAGCAAGCTGATCCACGGCGGCCTGCGTTACCTGGAGATGCTCGACTTCTCGCTGGTCCGCGAGGCCCTGCGGGAGCGTGGCCTGCTGATCGGAAAGCTCGCGCCACACCTGGTCCGCCCGGTGGCGTTCCTCTACCCGCTCCAGCACCGCGCCTGGGAACGGTTCTACATCGGCGCCGGCATCGCGCTCTACGACACCCTGGCACTCTCCGGCGGCAGCGCGGGCCTTCCCCGGCACCGGCACCTGTCCCGCGGCCAGGCACTCAAGGCGTTCCCGGGGCTGCGCCCCGAGACGCTGATCGGCGCGATCCGTTACTACGACGCTCAGGTCGACGACGCCCGGCACACCATGTTCCTGGCCCGGACCGCGGCCGCCTACGGCGCGCATGTCGCCTCCCGTACCGAAGTGATCGGCTTCCTGCGCGAAGGCCGCAGGGTTGTCGGCGTGCAAGCTCGTGACCTGGAGACGGGCGCCGAGTTCGAGGTGCGGGCCCGCAGCGTCATCAACGCGACAGGTGTGTGGACCGGCGACAGCCAGGCCATGCTCACCGGCGAGCGGGGGCAGTTCAAGATCACCGCGAGCAAGGGGATCCACCTGGTGGTGCCGCGCGACAAGATTTCCGGCAAGGCCGGCATGATCTTGCGTACGGAAACCAGCGTGCTGTTCGTCATCCCGTGGGACCGCCACTGGATCATCGGCACCACCGACACACCGTGGGACCTGGACAAGGCCGACCCAGCGGCGTCCGGCCGCGATGTCGACTACCTGCTCGAAGAAGTAAACAAGGCGCTCGCCACGCCGTTGACCCGCGACGACGTGCAGGGTGTCTACGCCGGCCTGCGCCCGCTGCTGTCCGCCGAGGCCTCCACCACCGCGAAACTGTCCCGTGAGCACGCCGTCGGCAAACCGGTCCCGGGCATGGTCATCGTGGCCGGCGGCAAGTACACGACGTACCGGGTGATGGCGAAGGACGCGGTCGATGCCGCCGTCGCCGATCTCAACACCCGGGTGCCGGCCTCCTGCACCGACCAGGTGCCGCTGCTCGGCGCCGAGGGATACCGGGCCGCCTGGAACCGCCGCGCCCAGCTGGCCCGCCGCGCCGGCCTGCACGTGTCCCGCGTCGAACACCTGCTCCGCCGGTACGGCACGCTGACCGACGAGGTCCTCGGCCTGATCGAGGCGGATCCGGCGCTCGGACGGCCGCTCGACGGCGCACCCGACTATCTGGCTGCCGAGGTCGTCTACGCGGTCACCCACGAAGGTGCCCGTCACCTTGAGGACGTGTTGTCCCGGCGTACCCGGATCTCGATGGAAACCGCAGACCGCGGCGTCGCCGCGGCCCGGACCACCGCGAAGCTGGTCGCGGAAGCACTGGGCTGGACCGATGAGGAGACCGAGCGCGAGATCGCCCGGTACGAAGCAGTGGTCATGGCCGAACTGGCCGCCCAGGAACAGCTCGACGACCAGGGCGCGGACGCCGCCCGGCGGGGTGTGCCGCTGGCCGCGTCGGCTGCCTGAGTTCGTTTCGCCCGCCGGGTTCGCGCCCGGCGGGCTCTTTCTATACCCCCTCTCCACCGATGAAGTTCAATGCCTTTGAGTACTGAACTGACTGCGTAGCGTTGCTGTTTCTCCAGGCAGGGATGCACCTCCGCCTGCGAGAGGGTTCGCTATGTACGACCAGCAATGGCAGCCGTATACGCCTGTCAGTTCCGCTCCCCCGATCTATCAACAGCCCAGTCATCCGCAGCATGCTGCTCTCGCGGTGACGCTGCGGTATTCGCCGCTCGCGATGCTGCTCGGGCTGTTCACGCCGGTGCTCACTGTCGACGGGCAGCCGGTTCGCGCGGGCTGGAAGCGGCCGATCGTGCTGCCGGTCGCGCCCGGGCGGCACCACGTGCACGTTCATGTCCCGTACCTTCTGCCGCGCCGGATCGGCAAGGCCGACCTCGACGTCGTCGTGCTGCCCGGCCAGACCGCCGCGCTGGAGTACCGCGCGCCGATGATCGCCTACATGCGCGGCGCACTGGGCGCACCGCCGCAGAAATACCCCGGCATGATCGCCACGATCGTCCTGCTGGCGCTCGTTGTGCTGATGGCGTTCTGCGCGGTCGGCAACGCGATCGTCGCCGCCTCCGCCGAGACCCGCACGGTCCCGGCCTGGACACCGACGCCGGCCCGGACGATCCCGAAGCTGCCATCCCTGCCTTCTCAGCCTGCCCTGCCTTCTCAGCCTGCCCTGCCTTCTCAGCCTGCCCTGCCTTCTCAGCCTGCGTTGAAGGAAGGCGCGGCCGTGCGGAACGTCGCCGGCGCCACCTTCGAAGCGTCGGAGAAGACAGCGACGATGCGGTTCAGCGGCTGGCCGTTTGCCTTCCGTACGCCGGCGAGTTGGGGCTGCCTCGGCGCAAAGGTCGAGCTGACCGGCGCGAAGGCGTACATCTGCATCGACGAATCCGACCCCAGCGGCGAGAAACGCGTCGGCGTGATGCTGCGCAGTTGCGCACCGCCCTGTGGCGAGCAGGCCGCCGCGCGGCTGACGAAGGACTGGTTCAGCGCGACACCGAAGGCGGCCGGCAACGCCACGAATTTCCTGGATTCGTCCGGCACCGGGAAATACGAGATGGAGTTGGACCACTTCTTCGCCGGCAAGTGGCAGGTGGCGGTGGCCGCGACCGCGCCGGAGAAGCAGCGCGCCGAGGTGCAGAAGATCGCCAACGACATCCTGACCCAGACCTCGTGACATGTCCGATTTTGCCCTGGACGACGCCGACCGCTGGGTCGGCGACTGGCAGGCTGGGCTGGAGCAACGCCTGGCGCGTACCCGAGCCCTGTCCGTCAAGCTGCACGCCCTGACCGGATCCGCCCAGTCGGGTGGAGGGCTGATCGAGGCCACCGTGGACAGCGCGGGCGCCCTGACGAACCTCTACCTGTCCGACGAGGTACGCCGCCACTCGGCCCGCTGGATAGCCGAACAGATCCTGACCGCCTCCGAGTCAGCCCGAGCCGAACTGGCCCGCCAAGCGATCCAGGTGGCGCGGGAGAACGGCGACGACGAGACGGCCGAAGGGCGGGTGCTGCTGACAGCCTTCACCGATCGCCTGGGTACCCGGCGATGAGGGTCACGCCCGAAGAGCTGTGGCGGCACTCCGCCCACCTGGATGACGTGACCGAGAAGCTGGTCCGCGCCCGAATCGCCGGAGATGACACCGCTATGACGCCCGACGCCTACGGTCATCTCTGCGTCATAGTTCTCATTCTTCTCGAACAGGTCAGGGCACCGCTGTCCGAGGCAATCGGCGCGGCGGCCCGAGCGGTCGGCACGAGCGCCACCGCGATCCGGCGAGCAGCAGACGAATACCAGCTCACCGACGATTTGGGTGCCGCAGAGCTGCGAGGCCAAGGGTTCTTCGGCCGGCCTGTCGGCGGAGCTTTCGGCGGGGTTGTCGGCGGAGCTTTCGGCGGGGCGTGATGACCTCAGCTGTGGCCGGGATCGGGATCGCTGAGGACATCGAGCTGCTCGCCGGCGGCATCCGGAACGGCAGCTGGATCGACGGCACGCTCGGCGCAACCGGCGCGAGCCTCGATGCGCTCGCTTACGTCGCGGATCCGGTCGGCATGCTGCTGCAATCGGGGGTCGCCTGGCTGATCGAGCACGTCCGGCCCTTGACCGCGGCACTCGATCAGCTGGCGGGTGATCCCGTACAAATAAGTTCTTCCGCGCAGAGCTGGCGCGAGACAGCCGCAGGCCTGCGCACGCAGGCCGACCAAATCGGGTGGTCGGTCCGCCTGGATCTGTCCGAGTGGGACGGCCCGGCGGCGATGGCCTACCGCATCCGGTCAGCGAGGGACCAGCAGGCAACGTCCGCCCTGGCCGCAGCGGCCCAAACCCTGGCCGAGCTGATCGAAGGCGCCGGGGCACTCGTAGCGGCGGTCCGGCTCCTGGTCCGCGACGCGATCGCCTTCCTGGTGTCCCGGCTCGTGGTGTACGCAGCCGAGGCAGCCTTCACCCTGGGCCTGGCGACGCCAGTGGTGATAGGGCAGGTCACCGCGGCGATCAGTTCGTGGGGTTCCCGGATCGCGGGGTTCTTGAGAGCCCTGATCCGAAGCCTGCGCAACCTGACCCCGATCACCCAAACCCTGACCACCCGAATCACCGAACTCAAAAACCTCCTCACCGACAACGTGCCAGCTCATGCTCTCAATCGTGTTCAAAAGATCGGCGAAGGAGAGTCCCGGCCCTTCAAAATGCGCTCAGCGCGACAAATCGCCGAGAAATATGGCATCGATATCTCTGGACTGCAGATTTCGCTGGGCAAGCCGACGATTCGCGGGGTTTGCGGCGTGACCCTGCCCGATGGCTCCATCAGGCTGTTCGTCCCAGGCTTCCGGAGCGAAGAGGACCTCGCCAGAACGCTCGTCCACGAAAAGTTCCATCACGACGAACTTGCAGCCGGCAGGCCTTATCCCCGTGACGATGCAGAGTTGGATGCCTACGAAGACAGGGCATACGCACACGAGGACGATTGGTGGGACAATCAGCCGATCCGACCCGAGCCGAGAGTCCAATGATGGCGACATACGACCAGTGGCTGGATACCTACAGCGATGCCTACGACATGCTGCCGGGGCACGTCGAGATCGCCTGCCCCAACTGCGGACAACGATGCCTCCGGATTGTCTTCACCGGCCGGCCTGATCGCGATGTCGGATACGCCGCCTTCTGGTGTGACCATTGCCTGCAAGGCATCGGCATTTCTCGCACACTCATCCCCGACGACGCGGTCGTCCGGGATATTCGCCTGCCCGCCGAGCAGCGAGAACCCAAGATCCCGAACTTTCAGCTTGCCGTCTGATCACCGCTGCTGAACCGGCTTCCGCAAGCCGGTGTTCCTCCGGATAGGACTTATCCCGTAGGGAGGCCGGCAAGCCGTGACGTACCCGAATCCCCTGGTGGTCCAGGCCCACGACTCGACGACCTGGCACACCGGTCTCGGCCTGGCGGGTGACTTCGCCGACATCGCCGAGGGGATCCGCAACAACAGCTGGGTCGACCCGATCCTCGGCGGCGTGGGCGCAAGCCTCGACCTGCTCACCCTCGCCATCGACCCGCTGGGCGGTCTCGTGGCCTGGGGCGTCTCCTGGCTGATGGAACACGTCCAACCCCTGAAGGACGCTCTCGACTGGCTGGCCGGCAACGCCGACGAAGTAACCGCCCAAGCCGCCACCTGGTCAAATGTCTCCGATTTCACCGCCACAGCCCGCCAGGACTACATCAGTCGCCTGAACACCGAGGTGACCGGCTGGTTCGGCGCGGCCGGTGACGCGTACCGAGAGCACGCCCGCCTCCACCTGGAGACCCTGAACGGCCTGGCGACAGCAGCGCGCGGAATTTCGTACGCGGTGGAGGGTGCCGGCCTTCTGGTGGCCCTGGTCCGAGGCATCGTCCGCGACTTGATCGCCGAGTTCGTGGCCACCCTGGCGGTCCGCTTACCGCAGTGGCTGGCCATGGAGGGCCTGACCCTGGGCATAGCCACACCGGCGGTGGCGAGCCAGGTGTCAGCCCTGGTCCTGAAATGGACAAACCGAATCCAACAGTTCATCCGAGGCCTACTGACCAGCCTCCGCCGCCTGCACCCCATGCTCGACAAGCTGACCGGAGCCCTGAGCAGACTGACCACCCGAGCAAACACCCAATCCCGCTCCCACCCACTGACCACGGGGCCGAGCGAGTTCCGCGCCGACTTCCCGCGCGGCTCCCACTTCGTCGATGACGGCAATGAGATTTCCGAGCGCGCAGCGGAGGCATATCGGCGGATCCGGCACAGCCCGGAAGACACTCCCCTGATCGCCGCCAACACCGGCCTCGACCCTCGAATCATCGAGGTTATGCGCCAGAATCTGTTCGTCCAGCAGCACGACGTCGCGCTCGGCCCCAATCAGGTGGAACGCGGATTCTTCACTCCGGACGAACGCACCGCCGCGCTCTGGGACGGCGCCGCGCGGGGCACTCTTGACCCCGACGACGTGACAGCGTTCCGCAGCCTTGCAGCCCATGAGTACGTCGAGAACCGGCTCATGGAGGCGGGACTCCCCTATCGCTCCGCACATCCGGATGCATTCGACGCTGACGGCGACCGCATCATGAGCCGGGATCACCCCGGAGCGCACGAACTGGCACCCAACGCCTGGCGGGCCGATGCTCCTCTTCAGCACTGGCGCGTGTTCGGCATCGACAGTTCAGGCATCCGGATGGCCGATGACCTCTCTAATCTGGACACGATCGTCGACACGGTTCTGCGAGGATTGAGACGATGACACTCGACGAAGCCCTGCATGCGATGACAACTCGCCTGAGCTCCATCGACTGGGAGCGACACGGCGACAAAGCCTGGTCGAAAGCCGCTCTGTTGAAGGAGTACTTTCGCCGGGCAGCGCGATGGTCCGCTGTATACGCGTGCGACGCACCCGGGCCGTTCTTCGACATCGCCGCGTGCGTCGACCCGGCGGTTCGTGCCGACCAGCGCGTCATCGACGATCTCGTCGAGAAACTCGCCATCGGGCGTGGGGGCTGGAACGTCAAACAGGTCGCGCCGTTCATCCTTCACTGGACCGCGCTCCGCGCGACTCCGGACTTCCTCCTTCCCGAGGAACTGGAGGATCCCTTCGAGCCCTTGATCCTGCTGTTCGAACGCGGCGGTTCCTTCCATACCGAGAACGGCGAGGTCAACCTCGAGTGGAAGTCCGTCTCGATGCGAGGCTGGCGCAAGCGGGCGGACGATCCGCCGATGCCCAGCTTCGACCCTGAGATCCTCGATGAAATCGATCGAGAGGGCTCGATCGCCCAGTTCGGTTACGTGATCGAACGGTTGGAATAGATGGCCGCGCAAACGCCCACCCCACCGCCTGACCGTCTCACCGGAGCGTGTGGACTTCAGGTGCGAATCGCACCCCAATCGACACGCTTCCGGGTGGAAGTTTCGCTTCCTCGGCGTTCAGCAAAGACCGTTCAACGAAGGGCGTTCAGCGAAGACCTCTCCGCCCAGAAGCGATGACCCGCCTCCGCATACCCTGCGGCTGCCGAGCGGAAGCGCACCCCAGCGCCGACCCCGTCACCCGCCGCCAACAGTGCCCACCCGCCCGCCGAGTCAGCCATCGCGCTCCACCCCGAACCCGGGAACAACCCGGCGAGGCGTTCCGCCGACACCGCCAGGGCCTGGGCGCTGTCCACCGCCCCGACCAGCGCATAGGCCTGAGCGCCGACCGGGTTCACGACAGCGCTGCAGGTCGGACACTCGCCGTGCCGGGCCGCTGCGCTCTGCACCGCGCGTACCGATCGGATTGCGTCCGAAGCCGAGCCTCGCTCCATCGCCGCGAAGGCGGCGGTGGCGTGCAGCCGGGCCCACGCGTGCCGTGGCATCGGGGTTTCCGTCGCGATCGCGGTGGCCCGCTCAAGCAGAGCCGCCGCTTCGGCGTGATCCCCGATGCAGGCGGCAAGTTCAGCCCGGCGCAACCAGGGCAAAGCCACCGGAGCCCGGGACGACCCGGGAAACTCCGGCGATCGATCACTCAGCGACTCGTACACAGCGCAACTACGCTCCAGACACGCCGCCGCCTCGTCCCATTCGGCACGCAGCAGAAGCGACTCCCCCAGCAAACACCAGGCGAAAGCCTGCCCGGGGGCGGCACCGTCGGCCACGATGCGCCGCGCATAACCACCAGGATCGCCGGCCTCATAGAGGCGCGACTGGCTGAGGCAGTGGTTGAAATCCCAGACGCTCGGCAGTTCGTGCAGCTCAGGCCGCCAATTACCGCGCAAATGCGCAATCACCGCAAGCGTCTCCCCGGAAACCGCGGCACCCTCGGCGTCACCGCAATCACGTGCGACCGAATGCGCCCGCGAGGCAAGCTCCTGCGCTCCGGCAAGGTCACCGGCCTCGACAGCGAGGGCCGCCCGCACGCCCAGCAGCCGCCCACTCTCAGCGGGATCCGGCCCCAGCGCCGCCGCTGCCGCGAGATGCGGCTGCGCCTCATCCACCTCATGCCGCATCAGCCACGCACTCGCGCATTTGCGATGGATCCGGCCTTCTTGGGTACGCGAAACCGACTCCAACGCCTGATCGAAAGCGCTCAATGCCCCGCCCGGATCACCGGCCTGAACCCGCCGATCACCGACCTGTTCCCACAGCCCGGCCGCCCGCTCACCACCCTCGGCAAGCACAGCGATCCGCGCCAGCCCCGCCTGCGAATCCGCATGAAAAGGAGAAGCATCGGTGAGCAACCGCACAGCCTCCGCCGCACCGCTCAAGTCACCGGCGGCCTCCAGCAGCCCCGCATACTCCTCGACGACCAGAAAGAACTCATCCTCGGAATCCCCACTGAACGAACCATCCCGATAGATCGAGATCGCCGTCGCATAAGCCTCAGCGCTTTTCGCCCGTCGCGCGACAGCGACAAACGCCCAGAACAGATCGACCCGCTTGTCCGTCACGCCGGGAACGCTGTCACATCCGCAGGTCAGCGCCGGTCAGGCGTTCGGTTCGTCATTTTCGGATGCGGGATCCGTTGACGGACGGCTCGCCGGATCCCAGATAGAAGATGCCCGGCAGCCCCGGCGTCTCGAAACCGTCGTTGGGGTTCTTACGGAGCGTGGAATTCCGCACCGTCAGCGTCCCGGTCCGGTCGTTGCTCACGAAGAAGATCGCACCGCCACCCTCGACCGCGGCATTATTTTCGATCACTGTGCCGTCGAGGGTCAGCGAGAACGTGTTGCCGTCCAGGTAGATGGCACCGCCGCTGCCACCGCCGGGTGTGCCGGCTTTCGCCGGATTGGCACCGTTGCCAACGGCCGAGTTGCCGGAGAAGTGGCTGTTCAGCACCTTCCAGGACACCCCGATGCTGCTCAGCGCCGCGCCGTTGGAACAGACGCCGCCGGTGAACGTGCTGCCCACGACGTAAACCGGCTTGCCGCCGCCCTGGTCGAGCACCCGCATGGCAGCACCGCCGAGGTCCGGCCCGGTCCGGTCGCACTTGTTGCTCGTGAACCGCGAATTGACCACCTTGACGTGCCCGCCGCGCACGAAGACCGCGCCGCCGCCACCGCCGTCGGTCTTGTCACCGGTGCTGTTTCCCTTGGTGAAGGCCATGTTCTGGATGGTCAGGCGTGGCTCGTCCTGATCGTTGCAGTGCGAGGTGGTCCAGACCTGCGCCTCGTCGCACGTGTTCATGTAGAGGATGCGCCGTTTGCCGGCTCCGCTGAGCGTGACCCGCCCGCCGCCGTCGAGCACCACCTGTGAGCTGGTGTTCCGCACCTTCGCCGTCTTGGCCATCGTGATCGTCACCGGTTTCGGCCCGCAGTCGAACGTGACGATCCCGCCGGCCGCGACGGCTTTCACCACGGCGGCGGAGGTGCAGCTCGCCGCGGTGCCGCTGCCGACCGTACGCGTCGGTTTGCTCGTGTCGACCGCTCTGGCCGCGGCCGGAACGGTCGCTTTCCCATCCGGATTGCCGGGCTTCGGAAGCTTTTCGATCTTCGTTGCCGATGGCGAGGGCGAAGACGACGGAGAGGCAGAAACCGACCCCGAGGGTGCGGACCCAGGCGCGGTTGTCCCGCTTTCTGTGGGTACGGGCAAAGAACTCACCCGTCCCGTGGAACCACCGCTCTGACAGGCACTCAGCATCAGCACGCCGACCACTGCCAGAGCCAGTCCTCGATTTCGCACCGCCCGATGGTACGGGCTGGGTCACGCCTCGTCAGGGCTCAATTTCCGCCAGAGGAATTCCAGGGTCAACGCCTCTTTCGTGGCAGCCTGTTCGTTGTCCGCGGCAGCACCGTGACCGCCTTCGACATTCTCGTACAAAAGGCTCTCGTATCCGTGCTGGCGAAGCAGCGCCATCATCTTGCGGGCGTGCCCGGGATGCACCCGATCGTCGCGGGTCGACGTGATGAAAAGCGCCGGAGGGTACGGCCGATCCGGCTGGACATTCTGATAGGGCGAATACTCCCGGATGAATGCCCAATCAGCCTCGACGTCCGGATCTCCGTATTCGGCGATCCACGACTTCCCGGCCAGCAACTTGGTGTACCGGCGCATGTCGAGCAGCGGCACACCCGCGACGACGGCACCGAAAAGCTCCGGATAGCGGGTCAGCATGACGCCCATGAGCAGACCGCCGTTGCTGCCGCCGGTGATACCGAGCCGCTCCGGCGTGGTGATGCCGCGGGCCACCAGGTCAGCGGCGACGGCCGCGAAGTCCTCGTATGCCCGGGACCGGTTCTCCCGCAGCGCCGCCTGATGCCAGGCCGGGCCGTACTCGCCGCCGCCGCGGATGTTCGCGAGGACGTAGGTGCCGCCGCGCGCGAGCCAGCCCCGGCCGCGTACGCCGCTGTAGTTCGGGGTGAGCGGGATCTCGAAGCCGCCGTAACCGGTCAGCAGGGCCGGGCCCTTGCCGTCACCGTCCAGGACGCCGTCGCCGCCCACCACGAAATAGGGAACCCGGGTCCCGTCGGCGGATTTGGCGAAGAACTGCCGCGCCGCCAGGCCGTCGGCGGCGAAGAACGCCGGCGCCCGTTTCAGCACCGTCACGTCACCGCCGACGCTGCCCAGGCTGAGGGTCGCCGGCTGCAGGAAGCCTTCCGAAGCGATCAGGTACGCGTCGTCGTTCTCCGGATCGGTGTCGACGATCCACGTGGTGCCGAACTCAGCCGTGCCGGGCAGCGGCCGGCTGCTCCACAGGGGCGTGCCCGGGGTGAGCGCATGCACTCGCGTCACCACGTCGGTCATCGTCACGAGCAGCAGGTGGTTACGCGTCCACGAGTACGAGACGAGCGACGTGCTCGGGTCCGGCTCGAACAGAACGGTGAACTCCCGCTCCCCCGCGAGGAACTCCTCGAAGCCGGTGGCGAGCAGAGCCCCGGCCGGGTACGACAGCCACGGCGACCGCAACCGGACCAGCATCCACTCCCGGTGCACGTCGAAATCGGCGTCCTCCGGCAGATCGACGAGCACCAGTTCCCCGTCAGCCCGGCGCAGGTAGTACTGCGTCCGGAAGAACTCCACCCGCCGGATCACGTAGTCCCGCTCGTAACCGGGTGTCGGATCGTGGCCGGCGCTGATCAGGACGTCGTCGGGCTCGCCTGCGAACACCGTCTCCGCCTCGGCCAGCGGGGTGCCGCGACGCCACCGCTTCACGACGCGGGCGTACCCGGACGTGGTCAGCGAGCCGGGCCCGAAGTCGGTGGCCACGTAGATGTGGTCGGCGTCGATCCAGTCGACGTCGGTCTTCGCCTCGGGCAGCACAAAACCGTCGGTGACGAAGACCCGGTCGACCAGGTCGAATTCCCGCACGACCACGGCGTCGGAGCCGCCGCGGGCCAGCTTGATCAGGCAGCGGCCGTAACCGGGGCGCAGCACTGTCACACCGCTCCACGTCCAGTTCTCGTCCTCGGCCGCGTTCAGCGCGTCGACGTCGAGCAGCACGTCCCAGTCGGGCTCGTCGCGGCGGAACTGGTCGAGGGTGGTCCGCCGCCACAGCCCACGCGGATGGTCGGCGTCGCGCCAGAAGTCGTAGTAGAAACCGTCGCCGCGCCAGCCCGGGAAGGAGATGCGGTCCTTGCTGTCCAGCACCTCGCGGATGGCGTCCTTGAGCCGGGTGAACCCCTCACCCCCCAGCTCACCCAGCGTCTCCGAGTTGCGCTCGTCCACCCAGGGGAGGACGTCGGCCGAGTCGAGCTCTTCTAGCCAGAGGTACGGGTCGATCACGCGCTTGACGATTTCACCAAGACGGTCGGTTGCCAAGAGTCAGTGCGCGAATACGCGTACAGAGTAATGGAGCGCAAGTTAGGCGCCTTGAGCGCCCGAACGTGGCATACAGACCGGTTGTCCGATTGACCTCAGGGGCATCGCGTACTGTCGGTTGAGCCCTTTGGGGCCCTACTGAGCGGAGCACTCCCTGCCTACCATGACCGAAACCCAGCTCACGCCCTTCATCGCCTCGCGCGCTGACGGGTTCGACGGGCTGCGCCTGGTGCGTCCCTCGTTCGTCCCGGAGCTTCGGCTGCATCTGGCGGACGACCCGATCGTGCTGCGCGCGCGGATCGAGGCGGAATTCGGGCCGGGGGCGACGCCGTTCTGGGCGATCGCCTGGATCGGTGGGCAGGCACTCGCTAGGTACGTCCTCGACCACCCCGAGGTGGTGGCCGGGCGGCGGGTGCTCGACGTGGGCTCCGGCGGAGGGATCGCCGCCATCGCCGCGGCCAAGGCCGGCGCCAGCACGGTCATCGCGAACGACATCGACCCGTACGCACTTGTCGCCGCCACCATGAACGCCGAGGCGAACGCGGTCGCGGTGACCTTCGACCAGGACGAGCTGCTCGACGGCGACGGCGGCGACGCCGAGGTGATCCTGATCGGCGACGCCTTCTACGCGTCCAGCCTGGCCGTCCGGATGCAGAGCTTCCTCCAGCGTGCCGTGGCTCGCGGCGCGCACGTCCTGGTCGGCGACCCGGACCGTGGCCACCTGCCGGCCAGCTGGCTGAAGGTGCTGACCAGCTACCGCGTCTCCGGGCTCGGCGCCGCCGAGGACTCCGAGATCACCCGGGTCTCGGTCCTCGGCCCCGCCAACCGCTGATCAGCCTCCGTAATACCGGGTTCGGCGGCTTCGGTAACCGGGCCGCCGGTTGCCGACGATCTGCCTGGTGGCGAAGACGCCGGCGACAAGTCCGCCGGCGAGCGCGGCGAGGATCAGCGGCAGATTCTGGGTCTGTCCCCCGGTGCCCTGACCGCCCTCGCTCTCCTGGGCCGCCAGCGCCTGAGCGGGCGCCGACGTGGCAGCGGCCGGCGCCGGCGCGGTCGGCAGGGCCGCGAAGTCGACGATGCCACTGCTCTCCAGCAGCGTCATATGCGTCATCACGAACTGATTGGCCTGCTGCGCGAGCTTGCGCACGGTGTCGTTGCGGGTGCTGGCCCGGATCGTCGCGACCGCCGGGAAGATCTTGCCGTGCGCGGCCCGGAGCCGGTCGATGTAAATCTCGTCGAAGTCGGTTCCCTGCGACTCCTCCATCTCGTCGAGCCAGCCCTGCTGATCCTCGTTCGGCTCGTTCGGAAGCTTGATCTCCAGCTTCTTCGCGGCGTTCCGGGTGAGAAGGTCGAGCTCGGCGTGCTGGTCGGCGATGCTGCGGCCGATCCGCTTGATCCGGGTGCTCTCCGACTTCTCCTGCGCCATCTCCCCGGCCGGGATCTCCCACAGCCCGGCGAGACGAACCCTGATGACGAAGTCCCGGTCGGCATCGGTGAGCTTGCCCTCGCCCTGGTCGGAGAGCAGGTTCTCCGGAGGCACCGGCACGTCGGCCGCCAACGCCCCCTCCGGAACGAGCAACGTCAGAGCGGTGGCGATCACTGCCGCCGCCCACAGCCGGCGCCACGCGGTCATCGACCCGACAGCAGCCACGCGAACCTCCTGGACTCGAGCGTGTGCGCCCCCCACATCGGGAGCCGGCCACACAGGTGACAGCCGGTGATACGCATCACTGGCCGGTTCGGATCACCACAGGTTTCTGTGCCGCGCGACACAGTCGGTAACCTTTCCCCCCATGCAGCCCGCCTCGAAGCTGGAACGCCGGGTGGTGACCGCCGCCGAGCAGGCGCTGAAGCGCCGGCATCACGTGAGCCCTCTCGACGTGCTGACCGGCCTGGGCTGGGTGCCGCTGGGGCTGATCACGGACTGGCGGCAGGGCCGGGTGCCGGACCTTGAGGCGGTCGCCGCGGTGTCACCCGATCGCCTCGCCGACGCGCTGGAGATCTTCCACCGCTGGGTGAAGAGCGGTCTTCCTGCCGGCCGGTGACGCGGCGCTGACCCGCCGGGCCAAGAAGGCCAGCCGGCTCTCGGCGGTGGTGGTGCGGTTCAATCGCTCCCGCAAACGGTACGACCGGCAGGGACTGCTGGTGGACCGGACCGCGCTCGAGCAGGCCGAGCAGGAGTGCCTGTCCGACGAGGACGCCCGCGCCCGCCGCAGAGAGCGGGACCGGGTACGCCGAGAGGCCGCCGACGAGACGTTCCAGCAGGACCTGGCCGAACACATCGTCCAGTTGTTCCCCGGCTGCCCGCCACCACGGGCACTGGAGATCAGCCGGCACACCGCCGTGCGTGGCAGTGGCCGGGTGGGCCGCAGCGCTGCCGGCCGGGCCCTCGACCCGGACGCCGTGACCCGTGCCGTGATCGCCTCGATCCGGCACGAGGACACCCCGTACGACGAGCTGCTGATGTCCGGTGTGGAGCGTGAGCAGGCGCGTACCCAGATCCGCGACGACATCGACCGGGTCCTCGACAGGTGGCGGCGCGGCTAGTGGGCCTGGCAAGGTCGTCAATCGTGGTGTAGCGGCTCGGTCACGGATCTGGTCTGGCCCTTGTGCCTCACAGAAACCATCATGGGCACGGTGAAACGTGCCTGGAGCGTGGCCGGAGCCAGAACTGCCTCGGTGGCGCTGCTGCTGGCCGGCGTGGCCGGGGGTGTCCACCTCGGCAAGCAGACCTCGCTCTCGCCGTCCGTCGCGTCGTTCGCCCAGGCCGAAATCAGCGACATGCAGCTGCTCAAGGACCGGCAGAACCAGCACACCGCCGCCCGTGCGATGCGCCACCAGGCCGAGAACGACGCCGCCAAGAAAGCTGCCACCGAGGCGAAGAGCGCCGCCACCCAGGCGCGCAGCCTGGAGAAGAAGCGGATCGCGAAGAAGAAGGCGGAGGCCGAGGCGAACGCCGGCCCGGTCGCCTTCACCGGCCCGATCCCGAGTTCCTGCCAGGAATTCAGCGGCAGCCGCGCGATCGGCTGCACCCTGATGCTCGACAAGGGCTTCGGGCTGGCCGAGTTCCCCTGCCTGAACCAGCTGTGGAACAAGGAGAGCGGCTGGAACTACAAGGCCGAGAACCGCAGCTCGGGCGCGTACGGAATCCCCCAGGCCCTGCCCGGCAGCAAGATGAGTTCAGTCGCCGCCGACTGGAAGAACAACCCGGCCACCCAGATCAAGTGGGGGCTTGGTTACATCAAGGGCCGCTACCAGAGCCCGTGCGGCGCCTGGACGTACTTCCAGAACAACGGCCACTACTAGGCCGCCGGGCTGCCCTGCTGGAGGATGCGGATCGGGTTGCCGGAAGGGTCACGCAGGCCCATGTCGGTGCCGTAGAAGTGGTCGGCGGGCTCCTGGGTGAAGTCGGTGAAGCCGCTCGCCTTGAGGGTCTCGAACAGACCTCGGACGTCGTCGGAGTTGAGAACGAGGCCGGTCAGCGCGCCTTTCGCCATCAGCTCACGAAGCTGCTCGGCCGTCGCTTCGTCGTGCAGCGGCGCGCCCGGCTGTTCCAGGGAAATCTCGGTGCCGTCCGCGCCGGGCACGCGGACGGTCAGCCAGCGGTACGAGCCCTGCTGAACGTCGTTGCCCTTTTCCAGGCCCAGCTTTCCGACGTAGAACTCCAGCGCCTCGTCCTTGTCGAGGACGTAGATGGACGTGACGTTCAACTTCGTGATCATTACGCGCTCCCCGCTCATCGGATCGGAACGTCGTAAGGATATGAAAACCGCCGTCCCGGCGGCTTATCCAAAACTGCTCGATTCGGCGGCTGCCTGCTGGCGGGCCCGAAGCGGGTTGCCGCGTGGAGACGTTCAGGCCGGCCGCATCGGTGATGTCAGGAGTGTGCCATGCACGTCGCGCGCCGCCGGGTGGTGGCAGAACTTTGACATCACGGAGCCGTGGTTTTCCGTGTGCATCCAGGACTTACGCAGCCTGACCAATGTGGTGGCTACAGAGTTGGAACAGTCAAGAAATGTCAGAGTAATGACTCAAGTTCAGTCTGCTCTCACTACCGGCAGCCGACGGCACGGGGCGGGGAACTCGAGACGACGGCGGCTCGCCTGCACTTTTCATCCGCACGATCCGTCGTGCCGCGACCCCGGCGTCACGTCTCCTTCACCAGGAACGGAGTTCTCACATATGTCCAACTCCAGCAAGCGGATGCGCGCGCTGATGGCTACGGGTGCCTTCGGGACGGCCATGGCCCTCGTGCTCGCCGGCTGCGGCGCCCGGGCCGGCGACGACACGGCCGGCGCCGGGTCGTCCCCGGCAGCCAGCTGCGTCGACACCTCCGGAGACACCGTCAAGCTCGGCTTCCTCAACTCCCTCACCGGCGGCATGGCGATCTCCGAGAAGACCGTCTCCAATGTGCTGCACATGGCCTCCGACGAGATCAACGCCAGCGGCGGCATCCTCGGCAAGAAGATCGAGTACGTCCAGGAGGACGGCGCCACCGACTGGCCGACCTTCGCGGAGAAGACCGAGAAGCTGCTCACCCAGGACTGCGTCGCCGCGATCTTCGGCGGCTGGACCTCATCCTCCCGCAAGGCCGTGAAGCCGGTCGTCGAGAAGCTCAACGGCCTCTTCTTCTACCCGGTGCAGTACGAGGGCCTCGAGTCGTCGCCGAACATCTACTACACCGGTGCGACCACCAACCAGCAGATCATCCCGGCGATGGACTTCCTCGCCTCCAAGGGCGTGAAGAAGCTGTTCCTCGCCGGCAGCGACTACGTCTTCCCCCGCACCGCGAACGCGATCATCAAGCTCTACGCGGCCAAGCTCGGCATCGAGATCGTCGGCGAGGAGTACGTGCCCCTCGACAAGGACGACTGGACCAGCCAGGTGGCGAAGATCGTGGCAGCCAAGCCCGACTTCATCTTCAACACCATCAACGGCTCGTCGAACGTCGGCTTCGTCAAGGCGTACTACGACGCCGGCCTCACCCCCGCGAAGACGCCGATCATCTCGGTGTCGATCGCCGAGGAAGAGGCGCCGGCCATGGGCCATGAGGTCACCGGCAACTACGCGTCCTGGAACTACTTCCAGTCGCTCAAGACCGAGACCAACCCGAAGTTCATCGAGAGCTGGAAGGCCTACCCCAACAGCAGCGGGGTCACCTCCGACCCGATGGAGGCGGCCTACATCTCGATGTACCTGTACAAGGCGCTCGTCGAGGCGGCCGGCTCGTTCGACGTCGACGCGGTGAACGCCGCGGCGAAGGCGAACAAGATCACCTTTGACGCGCCGGAGGGCACCGTCACGCTCGACGGCGAGAACCACCACATCTCCAAGCCGGGCCACATCGGCCAGATCAACACCAACAACCAGTTCGACATCGTGTGGGCCTCCGACAAGTTCATCGAGCCCGATCCCTACCTCGAGGGCTACGACTGGTTCCCGGCGGACATCCGCAAGCAGCTGGTGGACGCAGCGGGCTGACCGCCCGGCGGGGCCGCGTGTCGCCTGCGGCGCGCGGCCCCGCGCTCGGAGAGAACATCAACCCGCTACAGGGAGAGAGCACGTGGACGCACTGATCGCCCCACTGCTTAACGGCAGCGCACAGGGTGCGCTGCTCCTGCTCGCCGCGCTGGGCCTCTCGCTCACCTTCGGCCAGATGGGCGTGATCAACATGGCCCACGGCGAGTTCCTCATGATCGGCGCCTTCGCCGCTTACCTCGTCCAGCAGGTCATCGAGGCCAGCGACCTGTCGATCCCGGTCGCGCTGCCGGTCGCGTTCGTCGTCGCCGGCCTGTTCGGTCTCCTGCTGGAGGTCACCATCATTCGATGGATGTACCGCAGGCCCCTCGACACCCTGCTCGTCACGGTCGGTGTCGGCCTGATCCTGCAGCAGGCGGCACTGCAGATCTTCCCGTCCCAGGGCGTACCGGTGGAGAAGCCCAACTGGCTCGACGGGCAGCTGAACATCCTCGGCTACAACTGGCCGCTACGACAACTGTTCACCATCGTGCTCGCGGTCGTCTGCGTCGCCGCGTTGTCGGCCTGGCTCAAGTACACCGCGTTCGGCCGCCGCATCCGGGCGACCGTACACAACCGGGACCTCGCCGAGACCACGGGAATCTCCACCCGCGCCATCGACCGCCTCACCTTCTTTGTCGGATCAGGGCTGGCCGGGGTCGCCGGCGTGGCCGCGTCACTCATCGGCGGCACGAACTCCCAGATGGGCGCGCAGTACATCATCCCGGCGTTCCTCGTGGTCGCGGCCGGTGGCATCGGCCAGCTCAAGGGCACCATCATCGCCGCGTGGGCGGTGGGCGTCGCTCTCTCGTACTTCGCGTACTGGACGACCGGCAGCCTGGCGCAGGTGCTCGCCTTCATCCTCGTGATCATCTTCCTGCAGCTGCGCCCGCAGGGCCTGTTCACGGTGCGAACCAGGAGTCTGGCATGACCAAGTCGAAGTCATGGCTTTCCCTCAGCGGTATCGGGGTGTTCGCCGTCCTGCTGCTCGCGGTGGCTCCCCTCATGCTCACCGATCACTGGCTCAACAACCTCGGCAAGTACTGCTGCTGGGCCATCGCCGCGGTCGGCATCGGCCTCGCGTGGGGCCGGGGCGGGATGCTCGTGATGGGGCAGGGGGTGTTCTTCGCCCTCGGCGCGTACTCGATGGCAATGCACCTCACGCTGGAGACCGCGGGCGACCGGATCCCCGGGTTCATGGTGCTCTACGACCCGCTCGCGCCGCTCCCGATGTTCTGGGAACCGTTCCGCAGCACGACGGTCACCCTGCTGGCGATCGTCGTGCTGCCCGTGATCGTGGCCGGGGTCCTCGGCTACGCGCTGTTCAAGCGCCGGGTGAAGGGGGCGTACTTCGCGATCCTGACGCAGGCGCTCGCCGTCGCGCTGGCCGTTCTGATCAGTTCCACGATCCGCGAGACCGGCGGCGACACCGGGCTCAGCGACTTCAAGTACTTCTTCGGCTTCGTACTGAACGACCCGGCGAACAAGGCCATGGTGTACCTCATCACGGCCGCGTTGCTCATCGTGTGCCTGCTCGCGGTGTGGCAGCTCTACCGCAGCCGCTTCGGTGAACTCCTCATCGCCACCCGGGACGCGGAGGAGCGCGTGCGCTTCCTCGGTTACGACCCGGCCAACGTCAAGCTGGCCGCCTTCATCGTTTCCGCGCTGATGGCGAGCATCGGCGGCGCGATGTTCGTACCCATCGTCGGCATCATCACCCCCGCCGAGATCGGCGCCGCCGCCTCGATCCTGATGATCGCGGGTGTCGCCTTCGGCGGCCGCGCATCGCTCTTCGGCCCGGCGCTCGGCGCGATGGCGGTCGGTTGGGGACAGTCGAGCCTCGGCTCGACCTGGCCGGAGGGCTGGACCTACATCCTCGGCCTGCTGTTCATCGTCGTCGTCCTCTTCCTGCCGAACGGGCTGTCATCGCTGCCCGCCCGGATCGCCGCTGCCCGCCGGAAGCCGGACGTACAGCCCACCCCGGCGATCGTCGCCGCAGAACTCGAAGAGGTGCGGTCATGACCGACGCTTCGCTCGTCGTCACCGACCTCCGTGTCGAGTTCTCGGGATTCGTTGCGGTCGGTGGCGTCTCCTTCGACGCGCACCCCGGCGAGGTCCGGTTCCTCATCGGCCCGAACGGCGCCGGCAAGACGACCTGCATCGACGCCATCACCGGGCTGTCCAAGGGCACCGGATCGGCGAGGCTCGGCGAGAAGGAACTGCTCGGCAAGCAGGTGCACAAGATCGTCCGCCTCGGGGTCGGGCGCACGTTCCAGACCGCGAGCGTCTTCGACGAACTCACCGTGCTGCAGAACCTCGATATCGCCGCCGGGCGCCACCGTTCGCCGGTCTCGCTGCTGCGGGCCCGGCGTGGTGTCGACCCGTCGATCGAGCAGGCGCTGGAGGAGACCGGGCTTTCCGGCGAACTCGGCACGCCGGCCGGGATCCTGTCGCACGGACAGAAGCAGTGGCTGGAGATCGCGATGCTGCTCGTGCAGGACGCGAAGGTGCTGCTGCTCGACGAGCCCGTCGCCGGCATGAGCCACGACGAGCGCACCGCGACCGGCGAGCTTCTGCAGCGCATCGCGGCGAAGCGGATCGTGCTCGTGGTCGAACACGACATGGACTTCATGCGCCGCTTCGCCACCCGCGTGACAGTGCTGCACCAGGGCAAGGTGCTCTCGCAGGGCTCGGTGGCCGAGGTTCAGGCCGATCCCAAGGTGCAGGAGGTCTACCTCGGCACCGCGGGCGCCGCCACCACGGCTGCCATGTCGGTCGTGCCCGAACCGGTGGCCGGGACGAATAAGCGGACGGAGGACTGACATGCTGGAGCTCACCGACATCGAGGCCGGTTACGGGCGCACGCGGGTGCTGCACGGTGTGACGGTGCCGACCGGCAAGGTGGTGGCAGTGCTCGGCCACAACGGCGCCGGCAAGACGACCCTGCTGCGCCTCGCAATCGGCCTGATCAAGCCGTCGAAAGGCCGGGTGCTGTTCGACGGCGAGGACGTCACTTCACTCGCGCCCAACCAGCGCGTCGCTCGCGGCATGGCGTACGTGCCACAGGGTCAGCAATCGTTCGGCCAGCTCACGACACTGGAGAACCTGCAGCTCGTCGCCGACGGGCGCCGGGGCGGCAAGGCCCTCATCGACGCGCAGATGGCCCGCTTCCCCGCACTGGAGCAGTTCGCCGCCCGGAAGGCCGGCCTGCTATCCGGCGGGCAGCGCCAGCAGCTCGCGATCGCCCGCGCCCTGATCACCCAGCCGAAGCTGCTTATCCTCGACGAGCCGACCGAAGGCATCCAGCCCACGATCGTCGCCGAGATCGAGCAGACCATCATGCAACTCGCCGCGGAGGGCATCAACGTGCTGCTGGTCGAGCAGCACATCGGCTTCGCCCTCGAAGCGGCCGAACGCTACGTCGTACTCGCCTCGGGCTTCGTCACACAGACCGGGGTGGGTGGCATGGCCGCCACCTCCACCGTGCGGGCCGCCATGGCGATCTGAGCCGGCATGACCCACGCCCGCAATGCCGTCGTAACACCGGATAGGGAGGATGCGCCAACGCGAGGTGCCTTAGGGGATGCCACTGTGTCGACGGACAACGCGCGCGCGGCCGCAGAGGACAGCCTGGAGGACTACGCCTTCCGTTATGTGCCGCGCACTTTCCGGCGCTGGAGCGCGGCCTCCGTCGGCGCGACCGCCCTCGGATCCATCGCCTTCCTCGCCGACTTCTCGATCGGCGCGAGCATCGGCATCGACCACGGCACCTCCAACGCCGTGCTCGGCATCGTGTTCGCGTCGGTCATCATCGTCATCGTGGGTGTGCCCGTCGCCTACTACGCCGCGCGCTACAACCTCGACCTCGACCTCATCGCCCGCGGCTCGGGATTCGGCTACTACGGCTCCATCATCACGACGGTGATCTTCGCGGGTTTCACCTGCATCTTCTTCGCCCTGGAGGGCGCCATCATGGCGCAGGGGCTGCAGCTGGCGACGGGGATGCCGCTGTGGCTCGGCTATCTGATCTCCACCGTCGTCGTGATCCCGATCGTCATCTACGGCATGCGCGCGCTGGAACGCCTGCAGTTCTGGACCACTCCCCTGTGGCTCGCCCTCGCCCTGCTGCCGCTGCTGTGGATCGTCGTCTCCGACCCCGAGGCGGTACGCGCCTTCACGTCGTTCACCGGCGACTCCGACGGTTCGATCAGCTTCGGCGCCGTGGTCTCGAGTGCGGCGGTGTGCTTCGCCCTCACCCCTCAGCTGGCGGAGCAGATCGACTACATCCGCGCCATGCCGCCGCGCACGCCGTCGAACGTACGCTCGTGGTGGGCCTCGTTCGCGTTCGCCGGCCCGGGCTGGGTCATTTTCAGCGGCACCAAACAGGTGATCGGTGTGTTCCTCGCCGTCTACCTGCTCGTGAAGGTCGATCCCACTCTCGGGCGCCAGGCGGCCGAACCGGCCAAGCAGTTCGTCGTGATGTACCAGACCCTCCTCCCCGACTGGCTCGCGATCGTCCTCGCCCTGGTCCTCATCGTGGTCGCGCAGGTGAAGATCAACGTGACGAACGCGTACTCGGGTTCGCTCGCGTGGTCGAACGTCTTCACCCGGGTGGCGAAGCACTACCCGGGTCGCACGATCTTCGTGCTGTTCAACCTGGTGATCGCCTACGTGCTCATGATGCTTGACGTCTTCACCCTCATCTCCTTCGTGCTGAGCCTCTACGCGAACATCGTCATGGCATGGCTCGTGACGATCGCCACCGACATCGCGATCAACAAGTGGGTGCTGCGCATCTCGCCGCGTTTCCCCGAGTTCCGCCGCGGCATGCTGCACGACTGGAACCCGGTCGGGCCGGTGTCGGTGGGGCTCGCCTCGGTGCTGTCGCTGCTCGCGTTCGCCGGGGCGTTCGGCGCCGCCCTCAAGCCGTTCTCGGTGCTCATCGCGATCGGCGTCGCGTTCGTGGCCACGCCGGTTGTGGCCCTCGCCACGCGCGGGCGCTACTACCTGCGCCGCCGCTCCGACGGCATCGACTCCCCCCGGTTCGACGACAACGGCAACCCCTCGGGCGAGCGGCTCCGCTGTCATGTCACCGGGTACACCTTTGAGCGGCCGGATATGCTGGCCTCGGCTGAGCGGGGACCGCACGGCGAAGTGCAGTACGTCTCGTCGCTGGCGCTCACGCTCGACGATTCCGATCACTACGTGCTCCCGCCGGAAGTCACCGGACCCCCGTACCGGGCGGCCGCCCGACAGAGGGAGACGTGATGGAGGAGCCGGTCGACACCGCGACCGCGATTCTCGCGAGCGCGGCGGTGCTGCTGCGTGAGCGCACCTTCGACGACATCTCCTATCGTGCCCTCGCCGACGAGGTCGGCATCTCGGAGCGCACGATCTACCGCCAGTACCCGACGCGCGCGCACCTGCTCGCCGCACTCTCGAACTGGATCGAGCAGACCTGCTTCCCACTGCCGCCTTTCGTGACCGTTTCCGATTTCCGCGCCGCCGTGCACGAACGCTTCCGTGCCTTCGACGCGTTGCCCGCGTACGCGTACGTCGGTGCGCGGGCGTCCGCGATCTCGCCGACGATCAACACCGAGCCGGCCTACATCACCCGTGCGATCGAGGCGATGCTCGCCGTGGCGGCGCCGACGCTCAACCGGCGGGATCAGCGGCGGGTCGCGGCATCCCTGCGCTTCTTCTCGTCGGCGATGTTCTGGGCGCGCCTGCGCACCGGCTTCGACCTGGATGCCGGCGAGATCTGCGACGCGTTCGATCGCGCCGTCGACAACGTGCTCGCCAAGCTGCCCGACGTGACCCGGGCGGAGCAGTGACCGGGTCAAGTGCTGTCCCGGAGCTGAGCGGCACACAAGCGTCGATCCTCGCCGCCTACGCCGAACTGATCGAGGAGCTCGGCAGCGACGACGTGTCGTACCGGGTCATCGCGCGCCGGGCCGGCATCGCCGAGCGCACGGTCTTCCGCAACTACCCCACGCGCGTCGACCTGCTGCTGGCGACCGCAGCGTGGATCGAGGCGACGCTGTTCGCCCGCGAGGAGTCGCATTCGATCTTCGACATCCCTCTCGCGATCCGCGACGCGATGCAGCGGTACGACGCGCGACCGGAACTCGCGCATGTCGTCGCCGAGACGGCGATGCGCGGCGTGAGCGGCGCATCGCCGTCGCCCGACCGGGCACACCTCGAGCGGCTGCTGGATGCCGAGGTGCCCTCCCTCGACGCGGCGCAGCGCAGGGCGGTCATCGCGGCGTTGTCGCACCTCGACTCCGCCGGCACCTGGGTGACGCTCCGCCGCGAGTTCGACATGGACCGGCGCGACATCGCCGACGCCGCCGCATGGGCGGCGGAAGCGGTGCTCGACAGCATCCGCGACCGCGTCGCCTCGTAACGGGCACCAATCGCGGGGTGTTCCCGCCCCTCTGTCTACTGCCGACGGGCGGGGCTGACGTCAGTCGTCAAAGCCAGGTCACGGCCTGCCTGCACGTCACTGAGCAGCGACTCCACCCGAGCCTTCGCCAGCCCGTACGAGTCGGAGCCGAGCACCTGGTGCAGTGGCGACGCGCTGTTCGAGGCGACCGCGATGACGGCCGCCGCCACCTTGGCCGGGTCGCCGAGTTGGGTGCCCGGCATCGCGAGATGCGCCGTGGTCATCTCCCGGATCGCGCTGTATCCATCCACTGTCGACACGGGCAGACCAAGCGAGACCGGACGCAGGAAGTCGGTCCGCGTGTAGCCGGGCTCGATCAACGAAACCCTGATGCCGAACTCGGCGACCTCGGCCGCGAGCGACTCGGAGAGTCCCTCCAGTGCGAACTTGCCGGCGCAGTACAGCCCCCACCCAGGGAACGCGGTCAGGCCGAGGATCGACGACACGTTGATGACATGTCCGCGGCGGACCGACCGCATGCCGGGCAGCACGGCACGCAACACGTTCCAGACGCCGAAGACCTGCACCTCGAACATGCGCCGGACCTCGGCGCTGCTGGTCTCCTCGACCGCGCCGAGGAACCCGTAGCCGGCGTTGTTGACCACGACGTCGATCCCGCCGAAACGGTCTGCGGTCGCGGTGATCGCAGCGGTTACGGCCCGCTCGTCGGTGAGGTCGAGTTCGATCGGCAGCAGCCGCGCGCAGTCGACGTCGTCGAGGGCGTCGGTGAGGCGTTCGGAGGAGCGGGACGTGGCCGCGACATTGTGCCCCTGCGACAGCAGTTGCCGGACGAGTTCAAGGCCAAGGCCTCGGGAAGTGCCAGTGACGAACCATGTGTTGGACATGGCTCCATGCTTGATCGCCCGGACCTGGACGGACACGGTTGAGCAGGCCCAGTGCTACATAGGAACGGCATGCCCACCCAGACCGTGTATGCCGGACGGGGATGGTGCGACCATCGGGGCATGGCAGCTTCGCGTACGGATCTGGGCGACTTCCTGCGCAGGTGCCGGGCCGGCCTGACGCCGGAGGCCGTGGGACTCGACGACGGTGGCCCGGTGAAACGGCGAGTGCGCGGACTACGGCGCGAGGAGGTCGCTCAACTCGCCGGGGTCAGCGTCGACTACTACACCAGGCTGGAACAGGGCCGGCACTTGAGCCCGTCGGAGGCGGTGCTCGAAGCGCTGGCTCGCGTCTTCCGGCTCGAACCGGCGGCCCGCGCCCACCTGGCCGACCTCGCCCGTCCGGTACGGCACAGGACGGCACAGCCACCCGTGCAGCGGGTGCGGCCGGCCATGCAGCAGCTGATCGCCTCGATGAGCGAGCATCCGGCCCTGATCCTCGGCCGGCGCACCGACGTGCTCACCGCGAACAAGCTGGCCCGGGAGCTGTTCACCGACTGGACCAGGCTGCCGGCGCGGGAACGCAACTACGCGCGATGGATGTTCCTGGATCCAGCGGCGGCCGAGCTGTTCCTCGACTGGCGCACGGTAGCCGCCGAGGTGGTCGGCACGTTACGCCTCTACGCCGGGCGCCATCCCGACGACGTACGGTTGAACGAGCTGATCGGTGAGCTGACCATCAAGAGCGCCGAATTCGCCGCGTGGTGGAACGGACACCAGGTGCACGAGCGCACCCATGGCGTCAAACGGGTGGCTCACCCCGCCGTGGGCCCGATGACGCTCCGGTACGAGGCGCTGCCGCTGCCCGGCGACGCGGACCAGGTGCTGTTCATCTACCACACCGACCCGGGCAGCAGCTCGCACGACAACCTGGCGCTGCTGTCGCTGCTGGCCGCCGGGACAGCCGTACCGCAGGCCGGCCGTGTCCAACTGGACTCGCCCGCACACCGGACCGAGCCTTACCAAGAAGGCTGAGACGCAGCCGCAGTCGGAAAAGTGCAAACCGGCCGCCCACAGCGAAATCGCGGCGCACACCGTCTAAAGCAGACCGGCTGGGAACGCCACCCGACCTGGACCGACTCACCCAGCGCGCCCACCGCAACGTGGGGTCTGGGGGTCGCCCCCAGGCAGGTAAGGGTGGGCCGGACGTTGCAGGCTCGGCTTACGGGCATGCCGGTCCCGCAGCCGGGTCATCTGCTCCGCGAACTCGAAGATCTCACCCTCCCGTACCGCCAGCGCCTGAAGATCCAAAAGCAGGGTCACCGCCGCGTCGTAGTCCTTCGGACTTTTCGTCGCGATCAATTCGTCCACCTGGTCCCAAGCGCGGACTGGGTTCCGTGCCAGCTCGTCCAAGCGCTGCTCGCGGGTCCAGCACCGCTCGGGGCAGTCTCAGCATCATCCGCCGCGTGCCCCAGTTCGCCAAATAAAGATGCGCGTCGAAATACCGCTCCATCCACTTGGCCGGATCAGCCTTGAGAGCGCCCCACTGATAGTCGTGACGAAACTCGACGACGTGATCCGCCCCCGCGACGACACCGCCCGCAATTCGCACTCGGGGGCGCCACGGGCGGCCCGAACGGGTGTCAGGAGCGAGCGTACAGCCACCACGAAAGTGGTACCGTATCCGGTACAACCTTGGGAGGCATCGTGACTTCAGCGATCAGTGCTAGCGAGGCGCGCAAGTCCCTTTTCCCGCTCATCGAGCGTGTCAACGAGGATCACACCCCGATCGAGATCGTCTCCAAGCGTGGCAACGCCGTCCTGGTTAGCAAGGAGGACTGGGACTCGATCATGGAGACCAACTACCTGCTTCGATCGCCCGCCAACGCTAAGCGCCTCGTCGAGAGCGTCGAGCAGTGGCGAGCGGGCCGAGCCACCGAGCGTGATTTCGGGCCCGAGGAGTGAAGCTCAGCTGGACCGACCATGGCTGGGACGACTACCTGTACTGGCAGACTCAGGACCGCAAGACTCTCAAACGCATCAACGCGCTGATCGCCGACATCAAACGTGACCCCGACGGCCAGGGCATCGGCAAACCGGAGATCCTCCGAAACAACCTCGCAGGACTCCGGTCACGGCGCATCGACGACGAACACCGCATGGTGTACGCCGTCGAGCCCAACGAGATCACCATCATCTCCTGCCGGTACCACTACGAGTAGCGCCCGGCCCTCTCGTTCCTGATCAGCGGCGTTTGGCGAATGCTGCCAAGCGCTCGCTGAGCGGGCTCACCCGCGGGCGCGGTGGCCGATCGAAATAGCCCGGCTTGACCTCTCGCATCAGCGCCTCACCGTCCCGGCTCCAGTCGAACCGTGGCCGTTTCAGCAGCCGCCGGATGACGGTAGTCGCTTTCTCGGGATCCCGATCAGCCAACCGGCGTAGGACCATCGGCTCCAGGCTGTCGTCCTCGAGATAGGACAGTGTCTGCTCTCGCCACCGACGGCGCCGCAGCAGATCGGGGTTCGCGAACGCTTCCTCCACGAGGCCGAACTCCGCGTAGAAGCCGAGCCCGTTCCTCTCGTCGTAGATCAGCGCCACCGTCTCCGCATCGGTCAGATCCTCCGGCAACGACATCGACACCGCCGGCGGGATGTCCTTCGGGTCCGGCCCGAGAACCGCGTCACGGCAGAACGTGTAGTAGGCGTCGAGCCGCTCCTTCGCCTGTTCCCCCGGGACCACCAGCAGGTCGGTGCCGAAGAACTCGACGAACCGTGCCCGGTCAGCACGCTGGTGTTCCCATGCCAGTGCCACCTTCTCCGGGTTTCGGAACACCGCTTCCGGCGTACGCAAAGACATGTCCAACGCGAGCTCATAGGCGATGCCCCGCTCACTCCCGCGCAGGATCTGTACCGGCCCGCTCAGCATCCACTCGTCACCGACCGCGACCAGCCGGGCAATGATGAACGACCGGCGCGGCATCTGCTTGAACACGGCCGGACCCATGTTCGACCGGACGCGGTAGGTCAAGTCGTCGACCAGGCTCTCCACCACAAGCGCGGGCCCGTCCTTGCGCTGCACCTCGAACGGGCCCTGCACCACATCGCGCCAGCCGAGCACCATCGCCCGTTCGGCCTCCGGCAGGTCCGGACGGGCCTCGACGAACTGCTCCACCACCGTCCGGCCGTTCGCCAGCCGGTGCTCCAGGATGAAACAGTCCCAGAGCAGCATCCACCGCTGCTCGTCGGCGTCTTCCAAACCGCTGCCGTACTGGGCCAGAAAACTCGACGCAGCCCGGTCGTAGCGGGGCTGCTGAGAGAACGCCACCAGCTCGCCCTTGAGGTCACCAGCCCGTCGCAGCAGCGCGGCATCAGACATCGACACGCCATCAACCTATGACCTGCCGGAGTCAGATCCTTACGGGGTGCCTCGTTCGGGTGATCAGTCGGTCAGATATCGAGCGAGGCGTTCGGCGTTGAGGCCCCGCATCGCGTCCTCGACGGCTTCCGTGTCGGAGAGATCGATGCCACGGGCCGTCAACTCGGCGGCGATCTGCTTGGCCGGACCCCACGCAGCCGTGTCGTCGAACGCCGCCTCGAATGCCGAAAGAGACGTGTCGACCGCCTCGATCACCGGACCGATCCACACCGGGTCCACCGCCCGGCGTTCCAGGGCGTACCGGATCCAACGCCGCAACACCTCCGGAAGCGCGACACGCTGCTCGGCGTCCAGCGCCGCCTTGCGCGGCAGCCAGTCGGCCAGGAACAAGCCCACCTGCTCCGGACTCCAGCACAACGGGCCGCTGGTCATGTAGCCGTCGCCGTAATCCAGGAACAGGTCCGCCAGCGACCTGGCGACCGTGTCGCCGACCGGCGCGAACCCGTCCAGCAGCCGTTGCCGTTCTTCCTCGCCCATCCGCTGCCAGTCACGGAAGTCCGGCAGGTACGGCAGACATCGCGACCAGGCCATCGCACGCAAATCGACGAAGTCCTCGTCATCATGACGGGGCCAGGTCATGTCCGTGGTCCGCAACGCGTCGGCCAGTTCCGCCAGCGCGACCTCGACCGGGCACTCGACGGCCGGCATCGGCACCTCGCCGGGCTCCCGCAGCCGATCCCAGGTCTCCGCAGCCCCTGGCTGCAACACCGCCAGTTTGTTCACCAGCACACCCCCGGCCGGGGAGATCTGAGCCATCAACGTGTGCGGCGCCTGCCCAGCGAACTCGACCAATAGCACATGTTCGCTGTCCCAGACATCCACCGCCTGCCACGCCCGCACCGAGCCACCCACTGGCCCACCGCAACGTGGGGTCCGGGGGTCGCCCCCAGGGAGATACGAGTGGGGCGGGCGGGACTCGAACCCGCGACCGAGGGATTATGAGTCCCCTGCTCTAACCCACTGAGCTACCGCCCCGTACCGGCGGCGATCCTATCTCGTGCCCTGCTCCCTCAGCTAGGCGATCTATCACTGCACCAGGGATTTCGGCAGGAGGACGATCTGCCTGGCCGGGTCCACCACCATCTCCGGCGGTTGCAGATCCTCTATCCGCGGTAACTCATCGTCGCCCACGCTTGGCTCTCCCGGGCCATCCTGCGTGGTGAATTCTGCGTAATTCTCCGGGTTGAAATCGCTCATGATGGGTCACACCCCTACGTGGGCGCCGAGTGCGGACAGTACCGCTCCGGCGGTGCGCCAGCCGCCGGCGAGCGCGCCCTGGATGGACGGGCTGTCGCGATGATCACCCGCTACGAACAGGCCGTCGCCGAGGGCGACCGGCTTTCGGAGGCGGGATTGCGGCACGCGGGCCGCGGGGAGGGCGTACGGCATGCTGATCACTTCGAGCAGCTGCCAGTCGTCGGTGGGCACCCCGTAGATGCGGGACAGCTCGACCCGGATCACGGTTTCCGAGGCGCTGGACGGCGCCGAGACGCCGACCACGGTGGCCGCGATGAGGCTCATGCCGCCCGGTGCGTATTCGGGCGCGGCGTTGCTCATCACGACGGTGTTGGCGATGATCTCGCGCCGGTCACCGTCGAGCACCAGGATCGGCTCGTCGATGGGTGCGTGCGGCGCGCCGAAGTAGAAGGTCGTGAGCCCGTGCACGTCGGGTCGCGAAATGCGGCCGCTGAGCAGCTCGGAGGCGTGCAGCGGGTCGGTCGCGACGATGATGGCCCGGCAGTGGATCTCGCCGGCCTCGGTGACCACCATGCCCCGGCCCAGCGACAGGGTGCGCGCGCCGATCAGCAGCTGCGGAAACGGCAGCGGCCCGGCGATCGCGGCGGGCAGCGCGGCCATCCCCGCCGAGGGCACGCCGATCCGGCCGCGGGTGAAGGAACGCAGCGTCATCGCGGCAACATGGCTGGAGGTGTCGAGGCTGCGGTCGCCGAAGACGCCGGAGAAGAACGGGCGCAGCACCTCCTCGATCATCCGGTGCGAGAGGCCGGCGTTGCGCAGCATCTCCTGGGTGGTGATCTCCGGCATGTCGAGCAGTTTCGCGGCGGGCAGTGTCGCGCACCGGGTCGCGAGCGCGGCGAACTTCAGCCGGTCGGCGAGGCTGCCAACGCCGGAGAGCAGGGTCTTCGTAGTGGTGAGGGGTTCGCGCAGCGGATTTTCCAGGCGGTGCAGCGAGCTGCCGCGGCGCACCAGCACACCGGACGTGAAGTACCGCATGTCCAGCGCGTCCACGTCGACGAGCGCGGGCAGCAGCGGATAGGCCGTGTTGATCGTCTGGAAGCCGCGGTCCAGGTGCCAGCCGTCGATGACGTCGGTGGCCACGCGACCGCCGATCCGGTCGCTCGCCTCGACGAGCAGCCATTCGACCCCGGCGCGATCAAGCCTGCGGGCAGCCGCCAGCCCGGCGAGCCCGCCGCCAACGATGACGACGTCCACCTCAACCGGCTGCGACATAACCACCTCACATGCTGCATTCAACGCGGAACTCAGCGTAACCGGGCAGACGTGCCCGAGGAGGCGAAAGGCCAGGCAAGGCAAGACCATCAAGATCAAAAGCCGGCTTGGGTACGCGCAAAGCACACCCCAGTCGGATAGCCGTCACCACACAGGGCGGGGCCCGGGGTTATACAGGGAGGCAGACAACAGAAAACCCCAGGCAGGTGAACCGCCTGGGGTGGTGTGTGGCTCCCCGAATTGGACTCGAACCAATAACCTGCCGGTTAACAGCCGGCTGCTCTGCCAATTGAGCTATCGGGGATCGTTCTGTTCTGTGCCGCCGGGTTTC
Organism: Actinoplanes sp. CA-015351; assembly: GCF_050955685.1. Lineage (NCBI taxonomy): Bacteria > Bacillati > Actinomycetota > Actinomycetes > Micromonosporales > Micromonosporaceae > Actinoplanes > Actinoplanes sp. CA-015351. Next base: position 1,378,786 of record NZ_CP192102.1, on the reverse strand, counting down.
CCTGGCAACGGAGAACAGACTACATGACCATCCCGGGTCCTCAGCAACAGGGATACCCACCCCGACAGGGCGACATCCGGGAAACCTGCTGAACGGGAGTATCGCGCCGACAGGATGGGTATGCACCACTCGTAAGACGCACGCGCGTCATCGAACGGAAGGAGCCGCCACCATGCGCGGAAAGCTGATGTTCCTCACGGGTCTCGCGGCGGGCTTCGTCCTGGGCACCCGTGCCGGCCGGGAGAAGTACGAAGAGATCCGGGCCAACGCTCAGAAGATCTGGGAGAACCCCACGGTGCAGGAGGCGGCCGGCGTCGCACAGGCGCAGGCCAACAAGCTGTACACCGAGGGCAAGGACAAGATCCAGTCGTCCAAGCTCGGAGAGAAGCTGAGCACCACTGGCACGACGTCCAGCACCACGAGCACGACCGACGAGCTGCTGGCCCCCAGCGACTCGCTCGCCGGATCGAAGGGCACCAGCACCGGTACCACGTACTGAGGTACCGCTAGCCGGTCAAACGTCGCCCGGGCCGCCCCGCACTGTCGCGGGGCGGCCCGGCGGCATTTCCGAGCAGCGAACCTCAGCGGGACGAGAAGGCCGCGTCGAAAGCGGCCGACGGCGCCTCGAACGCCAGCCCTCGCACGAACTTGAGCGCCTCGGGCGCCCCGACCAGACGGTCCATCCCGGCGTCCTCCCACTCGATGGAGAGCGGCCCCGCGTACCCGATGCTGTTCAGCGCCCGGAAGCAGTCCTCCCAGGGGACGTCGCCGTGCCCGGTGGAGACGAAGTCCCACCCGCGCCGCAGATCCGCCCAGGGCAGGTGCGAAGCGAGCCGCCCGCGCCGCCCGTCGCCGGTGCGCACCTTCGCGTCCTTGCAGTCGACGTGGTAGATCCGGTCCTTGAACTCCAGGATGAACCCGACCGGGTCGAGGTCCTGCCAGACGAAGTGCGACGGATCCCAGTTGAGCCCGAACGCCGGCCGGTTGCCGATCGCATCGAGCGCCCGCCGGGTGGTCCAGTAGTCGTACGCGATCTCGCTGGGGTGCACCTCGTGCGCGAACCGGACGCCCACCTCGTCGAAGACGTCGAGGATCGGGTTCCAGCGGTCGGCGAAGTCGGCGTACCCACGGTCGATCATCGAGGCGGGCACCGGCGGAAACATCGCGACGGTGTGCCAGATCGACGATCCGGTGAAGCCGACGACCGTACGCACACCGAAGCGTGCCGCGGCGCGCGCGGTGTCCTTCATCCGTTCCGCCGCCCGCTGCCGGACGCCTTCGGCCTCGCCGTCGCCCCAGATCGAGGCGGGCAGGATGTCCTGATGCCGCTCGTCGATCGGATGGTCGCAGACGGCCTGACCGACCAGGTGGTTGGAGATCGCGAAGCACTTCAGGTTGTGTTTGGCGAGCTGCTCGTGCTTGCGATCGAGGTAACCGTCCTCGTTGAGCGCCCGGTCCACCTCGAAGTGGTCGCCCCAGCAGGCGATCTCCAGACCGTCGTATCCCCACTCCGACGCGAGCCGGCACACCTCCTCGAACGGCAGGTCAGCCCACTGGCCGGTGAAGAGTGTGATGGGTCGTGCCATGGTCCCTCCTCGTGGCTGGTGATGTGGCCACGAGACGTGGCCGCGTTACCGGCCGGCGAGGGAGACCGGCCCACGAGGGCGCGCAACGACTGAACGGCGTATCGATGCCGGAACGGATCTGCGCACCCATCCCGGCCCGCGCGTCGCAGCGGTGCCTCTCCCCGGACTCTACGGCGGCGGCCCTGCTCGCGAAAGACCAGAAATGGGCTCGCGAAAGACCGGGATCAGGGCGCGGTGCAGGGTTGCTGCTCCGGCACCAGGCCGATCGCGGTGAGCTCCTCCAGGACGTACGGGAGATCGGCCGCCCCCGCCGGGGTGTCGACGTCCACGTACTCGGTCCGGGCCGTGTCGGCGGCGAGCAGGTGCCGCAGGATCGGCTGCCAGCCGGAGGCCGGGTCGGTGATCCGGGCCGTTATGACGGAGAGGCCGGCGTCGGTGATGCGGTCGATGCCGGCTTCCGGGTCGGGCCAGTCGCGGATCACGGTGGCGAGGTCGAGGCAGACGCCGAGCCGGTCCTTGTCGACCCGGGTGAGCGCGGCGACAGTGGCCTCCGGGCTGTCCAGCACCTGGCCGGGACCGGGCTCGAAACCGCAGCGGACCGCGCGGCCGACCCGCCAGGCGAGGTCGGCGAGCCCGCCGGAAAGGCGGGAGATGTGCCGGGCGCCGGCTTTCTGATGGTTCTCGTCCCACTCGGTGGCCGGTCCGAGGCCGCAGGTGGCTATCGCGCCGCGGACCTCCTCGAAAGGCAGCAGGTCGACGAGGATCCGGGCCAGGGCGAGGGTGTGGCGCACCCGGGACGGCGTGCTCCAGTCCCCGGGGAGCCGGGGGTCGTCCGCGGCGTCGTCGGTGGTCGTGACGGTGTTCTCGCCGCCGCCCTCGGCGTCGGGCACTCCGCTCAGCGTGACGACCTCGAGGCCCTTGGCGTCGAGCTCGGCGCGCAGCCGGGTGCGGGCGCGGCCGTCGTCAGCGAGGGCAGCGGCGAGAGGGTACGAGAGCCGCAGGGCCACACCGAGCAGCCCGGTTCCGAAATGGGACCGCAGCTCGGCGGCCGTGGCCTCGAGCCGCTCCAGCCCATCTGCCGGCGTCTCCGCGTGGACTAGGCTGACGCCGCAGCTCAGGTGCACGATTCGGCCGGAGGGATGGCGCAGCCGCATCAATTTCCTCCCCGGACGAGGTCTCCCGTGCAGGTGCACGTGCATCCGCTCGTGCTAACGCCTCCAGTATGGACCATCCGGCGACCTGTCTCGGATCGGCCGCTGCCACGCCACCGGGTTGTCATCGTCGCCTCCATCCGTGGAATGCATGTCCTCGGATACGAGACTGCGTCACATGACGGATCACCGGCACACCGGCCGTGCGACATCCTGACCGGCCACAACATGATCTAAAACAGACCGGTAAATTTACTGACGCCAATGCCTTCGACCCGGGTGACCAGCGAGTAGCTTTTGTTGTCACGCACCGGAAGGGCATAGTCGGACAGCCACATTGTTCATATTCTGAACAAACGGACATGCAATGACCGGCTGCTCGTGCGTTCGCCGCGTGCCACGCGCCGGTGCGGATGCACAGGGGGTTCCCGTGCACCCGCACCGCCCGCCGCGGACGACCGGCGCGGGGCGCAGCCACGCCGTCCCTCGCCGCCCCCGACGGGACGTCATCGGCCCTGAGTAGCCGTTATCTCTCAGCCCTGTGCGGGCTCCAGGACGGTCTCGACCTCGGCCCAGGAGCCGCCGGCGGCAGACCGCTCGACCGCGTCCAGAACCAGCTGAACCTGCAGCGCGTCGGTGAACGACGGCGCCGGCGGCCGTCCCGCCGCGATGTCCTCGATCAGGTCACGGACCTCATGGGTGAACGAGTGCTCGTATCCGATCGAGTGGCCCGGCGGCCACCAGGCGGCCAGGTACGGGTGGTCCGGCTCGGTGACCAGGATCCGGGTGAAGCCCTGCTCGGTGCTCTCCCGGGTGCCGTCGTAGAACTCCAGCTCGTTCATCCGCTCGAAGTCGAAAGCGAGCGAGCCGAGCGCGCCGTTGAGCTCGACTCGCAACGCGTTCTTGCGGCCGGTGGCGAACCGCGTCGCCTCGTACGTGGCGACCGCTCCCCCGTCCAGCCGGGCCAGGAAGAGCGCGGCGTCGTCGACAGTCACGTCGCCGAACAGGGTCCCGTTGGCCGATGCCGCCAGCCCCGACGACTCCGACGGCAGCGGGCGGGACCGGATGAACGTCTCGGTCAGCGCCGACACCGCGCTGATCGACTGGCCGGTGACGAACTGGGTGAGGTCGACGATGTGCGCGCCGATGTCACCGAGTGCCCCGGAACCGGCGATCTCCTTGCGCAACCGCCAGACCAGGGGGAACTCCGGATCGACGATCCAGTCCTGGAGGTATTGCGCCCGGACGTGCCGGATCGCACCGATCCGTCCGGACGCCACCAGGTCTCGCATCAACGCGACGGCCGGGACCCTGCGGTAGTTGTAGGCGCACATCGCGCGTACCCCATGGGTCTGGGCTTGGGCCGCGGCCGCGGCCATCTCTCTTGCCTCGGCCACCGAATTGGCAAGGGGTTTTTCGCAGAGAACGTGCTTGCCGGCGGCTAGCGCCGCGAGCGCGATCTCGGCGTGGGTGTCACCCGGCGTGCAGATGTCGACCAGATCGATCTCGTCGCTCTCCACCAGGGCACGCCAGTCGGTGGTGTGGTTCTCCCAGCCCAGGCGCGTGGCGGCGCGTGCCACCTGGTCCGTGGAGCGGCCGCACACCACCGACATCCGCGCCCGCAAGGGCAGATCGAAAGCGTGGTTGACGGTTCGCCAGGCCTGCGAGTGCGCGGCCCCCATGAACGCGTAGCCGACCATGCCGACTCGCAGGTCCTGCGACATGCTGCCCCCTCTTAGAACCCGAGCTTGGCGTACTGTGCGGCGTTCTCCTTGGTGATCGTCTCGGAGGCGAGCGTGATCTCCTTCGGCACCTGGAGTTCCACCAGGTCACTCATGCCCTTGCCCTGGGCGATCAACCGCGCCAGGGAGATGGCCGAGGAGGCCATCGAGGGGCTGTAGGTGACCGTCGCCTTGAGCACGGTGTCGTCCGCCGTGATCGCGTCGATGGCGGATTTCGCGCCGGCGCCGCCGACCATGAGGAACTCGCTGCGGTTCGCCTGCTTGATCGCGGCGAGGACGCCGACGCCCTGGTCGTCGTCGTGGTTCCAGAGAGCGTCCATCTTGGGCAGCGCCTGGAGCAGGTCGGTCGCCGCTTTCTGGCCGCCGTCGATGGTGAAGTCGGCGGGACGGCGGTTGGCGACCTTGAAGCCGTAGACGGCGAGCGCGGTGTTGAAGCCGTCGGACCGCTCCTGGGTCAGTTCCAGCGAGTCGATGCCCGGGATCTCGCCGATGATCGGGTTGCTGACGCCCTTGGCCTTGAGCTGCTCACCGATGTACGACCCGGCGGCCAGTCCCATCCCGAAGTTGTCACCCTTGATCTGCAACCGGTACGCGTCCCGCGAGGGAAACGCCCGGTCCAGGTTGACCACCGGGATGCCGGCCCGCATGGCTTCCTCGGCGGCCGAGTTCAGCTCCTTGCCGTCGTGCGGCAGCATCACGATGATCGTCGGCTTCTCGGCGATCATCGTGGCGAGCGCCGCACGCTGGGCCGCCGCGTCCGAGCCGGCCTCGGTGACCTTCAGCTCGACGTCGGAGTACTGCTGGGCCTGTGCTTTGGCGTTGTTGGTGATCGCGGCGATCCAGCCGTGGTCGGCGGCCGGAGCGGTGAAGCCGATCGTCACCTTGTCGCCGGGCGCCGCGTTCGCGTCGCCGCTGTTCTGGTTGACCTGAGCGGGGGTACCGGACTCGTTGCTGGTGCAGGCGGTGAGCAGGGCGCCGGCGCCGACGGCAGCGCCGCCGAACAGAACGCGCCTACGGGACAATGAGGACATTATTGCTCCCGTCATCGTTTGAAGAGCTGAGTGAGCGACTGATAGCGGAACTGCTGGACCAAGACGGCGGCCACGATGATGGCGCCCTTGACCATGTTCTGAACTTCGGTGGAGAGGTTGTTGATCGCGAACAGGTTGGTGATGGTGGAGAACACCAGCACCCCGAAGAGGGCGCCGACGATGGTGCCGCGGCCGCCGCTGAGCAGCGTGCCGCCGATGATGGCCGCGGCGATCGCATCGAGCTCGTAAAGGTTCGCCATCGCGGCCTGCGCGCTGGTCGCCTGCGAGGTCAGCATGATCGCGGCGATGCCGCAGCAGAGACCGGAGAGCATGTAGAGCAGCAGGGTCTGCCGCTTCACGTTGATGCCGGCCAGCCGTGCGGCCTCCGGGTTGCCGCCGACGGCGACCGTGCGGCGGCCGAACGTCGTGCGGTTGAGCAGCACCCAGCCGGCGACGACCACCGCGGCCAGGATGATCACGAGCAGCGGGATCCCCAGAATTTTCGTGGTCGCGATGCCGTTGATCACCGAGCTCTCGGAGATCTGCGTCTGCTTGCCGGAGATCTGCGCGGCAAGACCCCGGGCCGCCACCAGCATGGCGAGCGTCGCGATGAACGGAACGAGCCTTCCGTACGCGATGAGGACCCCGTTGACCAGGCCGACACCGAGACCGACGGCGAGCGCCGTGAATATCATGCCGACAGCGCCGAAGCTCTGTGTCGCAACAGTGGTGCACCAGACCGCCGCGAGCGCGATGATCGCCCCGACCGACAGGTCGATGCCACCGCCGATGATCACGAAGGTCATCCCGACCGTCACGACACCGATCGCCGACGCCTGCTGAAGGATCGTCAGGAAGTTGTTCCGTACCCAGGTCGGGTCGCTGTACAGCTCCGGCCTGGTGATGATTCCGATGATCACCAGGATCACCAGGACGGCGACCAGGCCCAGGTTGCGAATCGTGCCCTCGTCGAGGCGGCGGCGCTCGCGGCCGGCTCGCGTGTCGGCGGGTGCCGTTTCAGTTGTCACGCCGGCTCTCCTTCCAGAAGCGACCCCGCCATCACGAGGTTGAGAACGGTGTCTTCTTCGAGCTCCCCGGCCGGGGCCTCGTGGATCAAGCGGCCTTCCCGCATCACCAGCACCCGGTCGGCCAGACCGAGCACCTCGGGAACCTCGCTGGAGACCAGCAGCACACCCACGCCGCTCGCGGCGAGGTCCCGGATCACCTGATAGAGCTCCGCCCGGGCGCCCACGTCCACGCCACGGGTGGGTTCGTCGAGCAGCAGCAACCTGGTGCCACCGAGCAGCCAGCGGCCCACCACGACCTTCTGCTGGTTGCCGCCGGAGAGTGTCCGGATCGGACGGACCACGTCGCGCGGGCGCAGCTCCAGCTGATCCGCGGTCCGGATGGCCGCCGCCCGTTCGCCACCGGTGTTGGTGAAGCCCAACCGGGCGAACTTGGCAAACGACGCGAGCGTCATGTTCTTGTAGACCGGCTCGTCCAGCAGCAGCGCCTGGCTCTTGCGCTCCTCCGGCGCCATGCCCATGCCGGCCCGGACCGCGCCGCCCACCCCGCGGATCGTCCTGCCCTCGACCGTGACGGTGCCGGAGTCCGGCCGGCGAGCGCCGAAGATGGTCTCCAGCAGCTCGGACCGGCCGGACCCGACCAGCCCGGCGACCCCCACGATCTCGCCGGGGCGGACCGTCAGGCTCACCTCGGCGAACTCGCCGGACCGGGTCAGGTTCTCCACGACCAGCAGCGGGTTCTCACCCGGGCTGCCTTCGCGGGGCGGGAAGACGTACTCGATGGAACGGCCGGTCATCCGGCCGACCAGCTCCTTGGTCGGGGTGGTTCGGGCCGGCAGGTTCGCCGCGGTGGTCCGGCCGTCCTTCAGCACTGTCACCCGGTCGCCGATCTCACGGATCTCATCGAGCCGGTGCGAGATGTAGATGACCGCGATCCCGTGCGACGTCAGCTCCCGGATGATCCGGAAGAGGTTCGCCACCTCGTCGTGGGCCAGCACCGCGCTCGGCTCATCCATCACGATCAGCCGGGCGTCGTGTGACAGCGCGCGGGCCATGCTCACCACCTGCTTGGCGGCGGCCGGCAGGCTGTGGACCATCCGGCGCGGTGAGATCTCCCCGTGCCCCAACCGGCCCAAGATCTCTTTGGTACGCGAGGCCGTGACACGTCGCCGGGTGAACCCGGCCCGGCTCGGCTCGTGCCCGAGAAAGGCGTTTTCCGCCACCGACAGGTCGTCCACCAGATCGAGCTCCTGGTAGATCGTGGCGATGCCGGCACGCATGGCGGCCTGCGGCGTGGGCGGTGCGAACGGCTCGCCCAGCCAGGTGACCTCGCCGGCGTCGGCGTGGTGCACCCCGGCCAGCACCTTGATCAATGTGGATTTGCCGGCGCCGTTCTGGCCGAGCAGGCAGTGCACCTCGCCGGCCCGGACCTCGAGCTGCACGCCGTCGAGAGCGCGTACGCCAGGGAAGACCTTGACCACGTCGGTGAGCCGGAGGACGACGGGTTTTTCCTGTTCCTGCTCCGGGACGGTCATGACGCCTGCTCGAAGAGCGCGTCGCTGGCCAGCACTGTCGCGCCGGTGACGCCGGCCCGGCTGCCCAGCTCGGAGAGGACCACCGGCAGGTTGCCGGTGGCGAGTGGCAGCGACCGGCGGTAGACCACGCTGCGGATCTCGGCGAGCAGCACGTGGCCGAGCTGCGCCAACCCGCCCCCGATGACGATCATCGACGGATTGGCGAACGAGACGAGGGTCGCGAGCACACTGCCCACCCGGCGTCCGCCGTCGCGGATCAGCCGGATGCAGGTGATGTCGCCCTCGGCGGCGCCGATCGCGACGTCCCGGGCAGTGAGCGTGGCACCGCCGGCTGTCGCGCCGCCGCCGGGTGTCCCGCCGCCGAGTGCCTCCAGGCGGGCGGCCAGGGCGGGCGACTCTCCTGATCGGGCCGCCGCCAGGGCGTCCCGCGCCAGCGCAGCGCCACCGAATAGCGCCTCAAGGCAACCTGTGTTGCCGCACGAGCAGGCCGGGCCGTTCTGCTCGACCTGGATGTGCCCGATGTCGCCGGCACAGCCGTCGACACCGCGGAAGACGCCACCGTTGAGATGGATGCCGCAGCCGACGCCCGTACCGATCTTGACGAACAGGAAGTCGTCGACGGAGTGGGCGACGCCGCCGTGCCGCTCGCCGATCGCCATGATGTTGACGTCGTTGTCGACCACGGCGGGACAGCCGTACTCCTGGGTGAGCAGCTCGCGGACCGGGTACCGATCCCAGCCCGGCATGATCGGCGGGGAGACCGGGACACCGTCGCGGAAGCTGACCGGGCCCGGCACGCCGATGCCCACCGCGTCCAGACGGTCGTAGACGCCGTCGGTCCGCGCTTTCGCCAGCAGCTCGTTGACCCGCAGCAGGATCGCTCGCGGCCCGGAGCGGATGTCAGCCGCTTCCTGGTACGCCGCGAGCGGCTCCAGCCGCCCGTTCGTCACCTCCACGTTGATCGAGGTGGCGCCCAGGTCGACGGCGGCGAACCGCAGCCGCGGATGGAGCTCGACAAGCGTCGAGCGCCGGCCGCCCCGGGAGGCCGCCATGCCGGCTTCGACGATCATCTCGGCCGCGACGAGGCGCTCCACCTCGGCCAGCAGACGGGGCCGGCTCAGCTCCAGGCGGTCACCGAGCTCGGCACGGGACACCGGGCCCTGGTCGCGGAGCAGCCGCAGTAGTCGCAGGTGAGGAGCCGCAGGCTGGTACACGTACACCTCCGTTAACAGCGTGTTACGCGGGTCACACTAGGGCGCTTCCGCCACATCGAGCCATACCTTTTTCTTGATCAACACAAACTTTTGCAAATCCTGGCGAAAGTTGGGTCTCGTGATCGACAAGTGACAATCAGGGGGGTCGGCCATGGGGCACGAGCGTGCCGCGTACGGGTGGCTCGGGTTAGCGTCGGCGAACACGGGGAACAGTCCTGGCACGGCCGTAGTCGCACGTCGCAGCTGGGGTGAGCGACCACGAGCCGCCGGTTCGTCACCCCGAAGGAGGTCCTCGATGAAACTTCGCCCCACCAAGGACGAGCAGTCCACAGACCACGAGAGCAGCGAGGCCCGTGATCGGGGAGCCGCCGACTACGACGTTTCCGCCGCCACGAGCACCCGGACCGCTGAGGACAAGGGCACGGATCTCAACGCACCCGGCCCCGACGCCGGCCCGGACAAGCCCACCCAGCTGCACGCCAAGGGCGTCTTCGCCGCGGTGAAGCGGACCTTCAAGCAGTTCTCCGAGGACAACGTCTCGGACTGGGCAGCGGCACTCACCTACTACGGCGTGCTGTCAATCTTCCCCGGCCTGCTGGTGATCGTCTCGCTGCTGGGCCTGCTCGGCTCGGACGGCCAGAAGACGGTGCAGGACGCGGTCAGCGAACTGGCGCCCAACCAGCAGCTGCGCGACCTCGTCGACACCGTGCTCACCCAGGTACAGGGCACCGGCAAGGCCGGCCTCGCCGCCATCATCGGTGTCATCGTCGCCTTCTGGTCGGCGTCCGGGTACATCGCGGCGTTCATGCGCGCCTCTAACGCCATCTACGACGTGCCGGAAGGCCGTCCGATCTGGAAGACCCTGCCGATCCGGGTCGGTGTCACCGCCGTGGTCGGCGTCATGCTGATCGCCTCGGCCGCCATCGTCATCTTCACCGGCGACCTCGCCCAGATCGTCGGCGAGAAGATCGGCCTCGGCGGCGTGGCCGTCACCACCTGGAACATCGTCAAGTGGCCGGTCCTGGTCATGCTGATCAGCCTGATGTTCGCGGTCCTGTACTGGGCCTCGCCGAACGCCAAGACCGGCGGCTTCCGCTGGGTCAGCCCCGGCGGCATCTTCGCGGTGCTGCTCTGGGTGATCGCCTCCGCCGCCTTCGCGATCTACCTGGCCAACTTCGCCAACTACAACGCGACGTACGGCACGCTCGGCGGCGTCATCGCCTTCCTGGTCTGGCTCTGGATCTCCAACATCGCGATCCTGCTCGGCGCCGAGCTGGATGCCGAACTGGAACGCGGCCGAGCCATCGCCGCCGGCCACCCGGCCGACGACGAGCCGTTCCTGCAACTGCGCGACAGTCGCAAGCTCAAGAAGGGCAGCGAGCAGGGGCTGGGCGAACACTGACCCACCCTTCCCACCCCACAACGCACCGCCTCACTCCCCCAAGAGTGAGGCGGTCCGTCGTTACCGGGCGCCGCCCCTCCACGACCGGGCGCCGCCCCCGCGCCCCGGGCACCGCCCTGCCCTGCCCCGCCCCGCGCCGCGCCGCGCCGCGCCGCGCCGCGCCACCTGGATCTTGTGGACTTCCCCGCTGACGTGTCCGCACAACTCCACAAGATCGAACGGGCCTAGTCGATCTTGTGGAGTTGTGCGCAAACGGTTCGCCGAACTCCACAAGATCCGTGAAACACCGCGCTCCCACGTCGAAGCGGTGAAGCACCGCGCTCACCACGCCAAACTGCGAAGCACCGCGCTCACCAGGTCTGGAGACCGGTGGGGCATAGAGCACCTGGCATAGAACACCCACGAGCCTCCAAGATCCAGCGCTGTTCACCTGTCGTGGTGGCAGAGCATCACCACAACGCTCGCCAGCCACCCGAAACCGACCCGCCACGGATGGCCGTCCTGCGAACTCGTGCACTCGTGGTCGATTGGCCGGCCGAACCGCACAAGATCTCCGAACGGCGCCTCGCACCGAGAAACCGCCACCCCGCCACCCCGCCACCCCGTCACGCCGCCACGCCGCCACCCCGCCACCCCGCCACGCCGCGACGCCGTCACGCCGCCCTGAACCACTACCGCTCCACAAATGGCGAAACCCGAGTGGCCGGCACGACGGCCAAAACTCACAAGATCTGCGAACGACGGCAAATGGCGGTGCAGGACGAGCAGGCGTGGGCCGCCCCATTGCGCACCCTCTATCCGCGATCCTGGCAACGTGCGGTCGCCAGCAGAGGTGCCCCGGGCATTCCCGGCCGCACCGGCCGCGCCGGCCGCACTTGTCACCGGTAGTGACAGGCGTGCTCAGGAGGCGGCAATCTTGGAGACCTGCGGGTGCTATGACCCCAACAGGTCTCCACAAATACGCCGCAGCCAGAACCCTGCCCGCCGATCCATCACCCTGCGTGACAACCGGGAGGGGCGGCAACCCCGAAGCCCCTCAAACGAAGAACTCACCCCACCGAAACTCGCCAAGATCCTGCCAGCGGTGGCCGCGCAGGAAAACGGCGAGAGAAGCGGCACCCCCGCGCAGTCAACCGAAACCCGCCCAGGCGAACCGGAAGCGGCACCCCGCCCAGGCAACCGAAACCCGCGCAGGCGAACCGGAAGCGGCACCCCGCGCAGGCACCCGGAAGCGGCACCCGGCGCGGCCGGACGTTACTTGCAGAGCAGCCTGTTCATCCGGCGGCCGGCCGCGGACAGGCAGAGCGCCATCAGCGCGAACAAATAGAGCACGTCGATCATCTGCACCCACCCGACCGTGCCGGTTGTGATGCCGCGGACCAGGTCGACCGCCCGATAGAGCGGCGACGCCTCGACCACCCAGCGCACCACCGCCGGGTACGCCGTAGCGGGCACGAACGTCCCGGAGAACAGGAAGAGCGCGAACTGTGCCGACCCGATCAGGTCGAAGTCCTGCCAGCTGCGGATCAGCGTGGCCGTGGCCATGCCGGCCGCGCCAAACGCGAAGCCGGTCAACACCGTGGCGGGGAACGCGGCCAGGGCACGCAACGGCGTCGTCAGGTCCATCAGCACCATGATCACCAGGAACGCCGCCGAGTAGAGGCTGCCGCGGATCATCGCCCAGGTCAGCTCGCCCAGGGCGATCTCGATGGGCCGGATCGGCGTGGCGAGCATGCCGTCGTACAGCCGCATGAACTTCATCTTGCCGAAGAAGTTGAAGGTGGTCTCGGCGAGCGCCCCGCTCATTGCCGACGACGCGAGCATGGCCGGGGCCACGAAGGCCGCGTAACCCACCACCTCACCGCCGGGCAGGGTGATGTCGCCGATCAGCGCGCCCACCCCGACGCCGATCGAGAAGAGGTAGAGCACCGGCTCGAGGAAGCCCCCGAGCATCACCAGCCAGTACGCCGAACCGAGCGCCGTCACATTGCGAGCGGTCACCGACGACGTACGCCGAATGGAAACCATCGCCAGCACGTCACACCACCAGCCGGCGGCGGAAGCGGCTCAGCGCGAGAAGCCACCCGCCCACGCACCAGACGAGCAGGTAGAGCAGCTGCCACAGCCCGCCGAGGCCGGGATTGACCCCGAGTGTGGCGGCCCGGCTCAAATCGACGCCGTGCGAGAGCGGCAGCACCCACGCCACCGCGCGCAGCACCGGGTGCAGCGAGTCGATCGGGAAGAACACCCCGGAGAACAGCGACATCGGCAGAACCGCGAACCGGATCAGGATCGCCAGGTAGCTGTCGCTGCGGATCGAGGCGCTGTACGCGACGACCGGCGCGGCCACCGCCAGCCCGACCAGCACCGAGATCGGCAGCACGGCCACCGCCCACGGCGAGTGCAGCGTGCCGAAAGCCGCCGCGATCACCAGGAACGCGACGACGCTGAGCAGCACCCGGAACATCATGAAGGCAAGATGGCCGCCGAGGATGTCGGTGGGCCGCAGCGGCGCCGCGGCCTGCGCGAAATAAACCTTGAGCCACTCGAAGTAGCTGAGCACCGGCCAGGTGGCCTCACCGATCACGGTCTGCACGGCGGTCGAGGCGATCAGGCCGGGGACCATCCAGTCCAGATAGGAGACGCCGTCGATGCCGCTGGTGACGTAACCGCCGACGCCGAGGCCGAACCCGACCATGGTGAGCAACGGCAGCAGCAGCGTGGAGAGCACGCTGGAGCGCCAGGTCCGCCGGTAGTGGACCAGGTGGTATTCCAGGACGGATGTCATCTCAGTCCACCAGCGTCCGGCCGGTGAGGTGCAGGAACACGTCCTCCAGGCTGCTGCGCCGGACCAGGGCGCTGGCCGGGCTCAGCTCTCGCCGGTGCACCTCGGCGAGTGCGTCGTCGCCGTCGGCAACGTACAGCAGGATGCGGTCGGGCAGCACCTCGAAGCGCTCGGCGATGCCGGACAGCTTCTCCGCGTAACTCCCCTGGTCGTCGGCGGTGAACCGCAGCTCGACCACCTCCCGGGTGGAGTAACGCTCGATGAGCGCGCGCGGCGAGTCCTGCGCCACGATGCGGCCGCCGTCCATCACCACGAGGCGGTCGCAGAGCTGCTCCGCCTCGTCCATGTAATGCGTGGTCAGCACGAGCGTGACGCCCTGCTGCTTGAGCCGGAACAGCCGCTCCCAGACCAGGTGCCGGGCCTGCGGGTCGAGGCCGGTGGTCGGCTCGTCGAGCAGCACGATGTCGGGCTCGTTGACCAGGGCGCGGGCGATGGTGAGCCGGCGTTTCATGCCGCCTGAGAGTGGCTCGACCTGGCTGTCGGCGCGCTCGGTGAGCTGGACGAAATCGAGCAGCTCGTCGGCGCGGGCGCGAGCCACCTTGCGCGGGATGCCGAAGAACCGTGCGTACGTGGTCAGGTTTTCCCGGACGGTGAGCTCGACGTCCAGATTGTCCAGTTGCGGGCAGACGCCGAGCCGGGCGCGGATGGCCGGGCCGTCGCGGCGCGGATCCATCCCGAGGATCTCCAGCACGCCCTCGGTGGGTGGGGAGACACAGCCGATCATGCGCATTGTCGAACTCTTGCCCGCTCCGTTGGGCCCGAGGAAGCCGAAGGCCTCACCGGCCCGCACGTCGACGTCGATGCCGTCGACAGCGGTGAACGACTCGAACCGCTTGATCAAGCCACGCGCATGGATGAGGGAAGACACCCCCTGGACATTAAAGAGGGGGTGCGACAGTTTCTCGCGCGGCACCGACCAGCTCGTCGGTCGCGGTGATCACCTCGTCGTCCTCCACAGGCGTGCCCGCGTCGTAACGGACCGCCCACGACAGGCCGTCCTGTCCGCTGACCCGGCGGCCGACCACCCGCACGGCACCGCCCGGCAGCGTGTGATGCGTCGTGTACCCCACCGATTTGGTCACCCGCGTCCGCACCTGGTCGGGCACCTCACCCGGCTCCAGGAGCAGGAACGTGACGGCGGGCCCGTCCACCAGAACGGTGTAGCCCTCTCGCTCCGACGAGACGACAGCCGGGATGATCCGCAGCTCCCGCCCGGACCAGGCGACCTTGTGAATCTCGTGCCACCCCAACCGGGCAACCGCCGACGGCAGCCAGATCCCGTGGTTGGTGGCGACCACGACGTCCTCCGTCGAGTCACCGGAGAGGCACCAGGCCACCACCCGTTCCCCGGAGGCGAGCGGCGGCCGGGACTCGGCCGGCAACGAGGGACGCCGTCGGAAGAGTTTCACAATCCACCTGCCGCCTGATCGCGCAGGGCCCGGGCCTGCTGTTCCAGCGAGAAGAGTTCCCCGGCCAGGGCCAGGTATTGATCCTTGTGTGTCACCGGGTTGACCCGTTGCACCTTGGACTTGAGGTCGCGGATCCGGGTGGTCAGCGCGGCGCCCTGCAGTCGTGCCAGGGTGACCTGCACATAACGAGGGTCGGCAGCGCCGTCCACATAGAGCGGTTCGACAGCGAGCTCGCTCACCAGCACCTGGCCGCCGAGGTCGGCGCAGGAGTCGCGCACCTTCTCGATCCAGACCGCGCCGCCGGTGGCCGCCGACGCGCCACCGGCCTCGCTGACCGCCTCACGGACCGCCTGGAGCACCGGGTCGGCGTACATCTCGCTGCCGAGCGCGTCAAACATCGGGCCGGCCAGGACGGGCTCCTGAAGGGCCAGTTTCAGCGCCTCCCGCTCGACCATCCGCTGCGGCGAGTCGGCCGGCTGCGCCGCCCGTTGCTGCGGTTGATCAGAAGACGAGCGGACGGCGTTGTTCACCGCCCGCTGCACCGGATCCAGGTCCATGCCGAGGTCGCCGGCGAGCTTTCGCGCGTACTCAGGTCGCTTTTCTCTGTCCTTGATCTTGGCGACCAAAGGCGCGGCCTTGCGCATCGCCTCGACCCGGCCCTCGACCGTGTCCAGATCGAATTTGGCGAGGGTCTGGCGCAGCGCGAAGTCCACCAGCGGCTCACGCCCGGCAATCATGTCGCGCACGGCGAGATCACCCTTGGCGAGACGTAGCTCGCACGGGTCCATGTTGTCGGGCGAGACCGCGATGAAGGTACGCCCGACAAAGCGCTGATCCTCCTCGAATGCCCGCAACGCCGCTTTCTGCCCGGCCGCATCACCGTCGAACGTGTAGATGATCTCGCCGGTGAAGCTGTCGCTGTCCATCAGCAGGCGCCGCAGCACCTGGATGTGATCAACGCCGAACGCGGTGCCGCAGGTCGCCACGGCGGTCGGCTCGCCGGCTTCGTGGCAGGCCATCACGTCGGTGTAGCCCTCGACGATCACCGCCCGGCCGCGCTTGGCGATCTCCCGTTTCGCGTGGTCGAGGCCGTAGAGCACATGCGATTTCTTGTAGATCGGCGTCTCGGGGGTATTCAGGTATTTCGGTCCGTCGTCGTCGTCGAAGAGCTTGCGCGCGCCGAAACCGATCACGTCACCGGTCACATCCCGGATCGGCCAGAGCAGCCGGCGGCGGAACCTGTCGATCAGTGAGCCGGAACGGGCCGGTTTGCAGAGCCCGGCCGCGGTCAGCTCTTCGGCGGTGAAACCCTTGAGGCGCAGGTGCTTGGCGAGCGCGTCCCAGCTGTCCGGCGCGAAGCCGCAGCCGTATTTCTCGGCCGCGTCCCGGCCGAAGCCACGCTCGGCCAGGAACTCGCGGGCCTTGCGCGCGCCCGGCGAACCCAGCTGGTCACGGTAGAACTCGGTGGCCGCCGCGTGCGCCGCGATCAGCCGCTGCCGCTGGCCGGTCTGCGGTCGCGGCGTGGAGACGCCGGGACCGTCGGTCTCGTAACGCAGCTGGATGCCGCTCTTGGAGGCCAATCGCTCGACCGACTCGATGAACGACAGATGCTCCGCGTCCATCAAGAACTTGATCGCGTCGCCGCCCTGACCGCAGCCGTGGCAGAAATAGACGCCTCTAGCTGGGGAAACGTTGAACGACGGCGTTTTCTCGTCGTGGAAGGGGCACAGCCCCTTCATGTTGCCGCCTCCGGCCGACCGGAGCGTCACCGTATCGCTGACCACGTCGACGATCGAGGATCGGTCCCGGACCAGTGCGATGTCTTCGTCCTTGACCCTGCCCGCCACGGCATACATCCTGCCTCGCCGGACACCCGGCCCGCCAGCAGGGTCAGCGGCGCGCCGTCACCAGGCTTCGGTGCCACGCGACAGCCGCGTGATCGGTCAGGGACGCGACCTGGTCGATCACCACTCTCAGTGCGGCGGCGTCATCCTCTGCCGCCGCATGCAGAGGCCCGAAGAGAGGATCCAACTTCTCCGGGGTACGCGTGAGCGACTCCACCAGCTCACGAAGAATGACGCGCTGCTCGGAGTACCAGTCCTCGGCCGCCCGGGTTCGCATCACGTACCGGAAGGCCATGCCCTTGAGCAGCGCGCACTGATTGCGGACGGTCCGCGGGACGATCAGGTCGGCGTCGTAACGGCGCATCGGATCCGTTCCGAACCGGCTGTGTGTGGCGCCGACCGCGGAGGCCACGAACCGGCCGGTCAGCACGCTTGTCATCCGTTTCAGGGCGACCTGGGAGGCGTACCCGCCGTCGTACCCGGTGACGATGGACACGGCCGGATCGGACAGCAGCTGGTCGAGCGCGGCGCCCAGCTCGTCGGTGCTCTCCTCGGAATAGGTGGCGGCGACGTCGCGGCACAGCTCGGCCCGCTCGTCCGCGTCGTTCAGCAGCTGCCCGAGGGTGAGATAACCGCCGTGCACGCCGTCCTCGACGTCGTGCACGGAGTACGCGACATCGTCCGCCCAGTCCATCACCTGCGCCTCCAGACAGCGGCGCTCGTCGTCCCGCCCGTCACGCAGCCACTCGAAGACCGGCCGGTCGTCGGCGTAGACACCGAACTTGCGGTACCCCGGTTTACGGAACCACGGGTACTTGGAGCAGGCGTCGAGCGTGGCCCGGCTCAGGTTGAGCCCGGCGCCGGGCACTTTCGCCTCCAGCCGGGTCAGCACCCGCAGCGTCTGCGCGTTGCCCTCGAACCCGCCGCACGCCTCGGCGGCCTGGTCGAGCGCCGCCTCGCCGTTGTGGCCGAACGGCGGGTGGCCGAGGTCGTGCGCCAGCCCGGCCACGTCCACGACGTCCGGGTCGCAGCCGAGCCGGGCGCCCATCTCCCGGGAGATCTGCGCCACCTCGAGCGAGTGCGTGAGCCGGGTACGCAGAAAGTCGTCCGACCCGGCCGTGTGCACCTGAGTCTTGGCGGCCAACCGGCGGAACCCCGCCGAGTGCAGCACCCGTGCCCGATCCCGCTGGTACGGCGTACGTCCGTACCCACTGTCCTTCGCGGGCTCAGATGCCCACCGCTGGGCGTCCGCAGCCGTCATGATCTCACCCTAAGCTGGTTGTCCAGGTTGCCGATGGGTCAACCGTGGAGTCCGTTTCCCGGCGGCGATCCGTGACAATCGTCGGCCGGCTGCTGATCCTGGGTGCGGCCGGTCTTTTTTCGGTCGCCCTGGTGACGGTCTTCGCCGTGCGCAGCTCCGAGGACCAGTCGGCGGCGAACCTGGAGATCGCCTCGGTCAGCTCGGCCATGAGCGACCAGTGGAACGCCGACATGATGCACGACGCGCTCAAGGCCGACGTGATGAGCGCGATGTACTCCGGCGACGCCGAAACCGAGGTCTCCGAGCACGGCGACAAGATGGTCGAGAAACTCGACGCGGCGGCGGCGCAGGCCCCGGCCTCGATGACGGCGGCCTACGCGGACGTGCGGCCGGACGTGGTCGCGTACGCGAAGTCCGCGGCCACCACCGTCGCCGCGGCCGCCGCAGGCCCCGCCACCGCCCGTGACGAGCTGGCCACCTTCCTGGAGCAGTACGCGAACCTGGAGGAGAGCCTTGGCGCCCTGGACGACACGATGCTCGCCGAGGTGGCCGCGGCGAGCGCACGCGGCCAGAGCGCCACCGAGTCGAGCAGCCAGTTCATCAAGATCGCGGCGGCCGTGGCGAACCTGCTCACCGTTGTCGTCTGCCTGCTCACCGTCCGGGCCGTGCGCCGCCCGCTGCGCGGGATGCTGGAGACGCTGCACAGGCTGGCGAAACGCGACCTGACGGCACGCGCGCCGATCGTCAACGCCGACGAGCTGGGCGAGATGGCACACGAGCTGAACGAGGCGATGGCCTCGATCCAGAGCACCGTGGCGGCCACCGCGGACCGGGTCGGCACCCTGACCAAGGCCAGCGCCGACCTGCAGGTGCTCGCCGGTGACCTGGACCGGTCGGCGGACCAGACCTCCTCGCAGGCACGCAGTGCGGACAGCTCGGCGGAGAACGTGTCCGGCTCGGTGACCGACATGATGACCGCCACCAGCCAGCTCTCCGCCTCGATCCGGGAGATCGCCAAGCAGACGCTCTCGGCGTCGTCGACAACGAGCGAGGCGACCGCGAGCGCCACGCGGACCGCCGAGGCGGTGGCCCGGCTCAGCGAGGCGTCCAGCGAGGTCGGCGACATCGTCCAGATGATCACCAATATCGCCGAGCAGACCAACCTGCTGGCGCTCAACGCCAGCATCGAGGCGGCCCGCGCCGGTCAGGCCGGCAAGGGCTTCGCCGTGGTCGCCACCGAGGTCAAGGATCTGGCGCAGGAGACCGCGCAGGCGACCGGCCAGATCACCGCGCGGATCTCGGCGATCCAGGGAATGACCACCAGCACCGCCGAGGCGATCCAGGCGATCGCCGAGGTGATCGGCCGGATCGACGACGGGCAGCGCACCATCGCGGCCGCTGTCGAGCAGCAGGCGGCCACCACCGACCTGCTGGCCCGCAACGTCGGAGCGGTCTCCTCGGCGGCCGGCGAGATCAGCGGCACGGTCTCGCACATCACCGCGTCCAGCGCCTCCACCGCCGACGGCGCGAACACCACCAGGCGCGAGGCCGAACTGGTCAGCACCGCGGCCGAGGAGATCCGTACGCTGATCGGCCAGTTCCGCTACTGACCCGCTTTCAGCGGCCCGGTTTTGCCGACAAAACGCAGAACTCGTTGCCCTCCGGGTCGGCCAGCACCACCCAGCCGACGTTGCGCTGGCCGACGTCGACCGGCCGGGCGCCCATCCCGACCAGCCGCTCGACCTCGGACTCCTGGTCGTCCGGGCGCAGGTCGATGTGCAGCCGGTTCTTGCCCCTCTTCACGTCGGCCACCGGCGCGAACAGCAGCGCGGGCAGTTCGTCGGGGGTACGGCGGATCTCCACCTCGTCGGGGGTCTCGTTCACCAGCACGTAGCCGAGCGCCTCGGCCCACCAGCGCGCCAGCCGCGCCGGATCCTCCGCGTCCACCACGACCTGTTCCCAGCGGCTCGGCATCGCACCTCCCATTTATCGACATGTGACGATCACGTTACGCGACTCGGGCGGGTGACCCGGTGCTGAACAGCGCACCGGAAGTGCGACTACGGCACGGATGAGAGGGCGCAGGATCCGGGGCGGCAGCGCGCTTACCAGGCATTCGCCGATGACTGGACCATGACGCACAAAACGTGCGACTTGTCGCCTCAGTGTCACCGGAGGATGGCCCACGGTGGCGGCGAGGGGATCGACGAGACGCCACCGGGGCAACGGAGGAGAGAAGTGCCCGGCGTCGACCACTGTCTACAGGAGGCCATGACGATCCCCGGCGCTGTCGGGGCAAGCATCGTCGACTACACCACGGGATTTCCGGTCGCCACGACCGGGGCAGCCCCCAACGAGGACCACGAAGCGGCGGCGACCGGTACGGCCGACGTGGTCCAGGCCGCGAACAGCCGCTCGCTGTTCGTCTCGGCCATCCCGCACGACCTGCTCGAAGATCTGATCATCACCACCGCCGGCGGCTATCACCTGTTGCGGATCGTCCATACCGAGTTCGACAGCCGGTTGGTGCTCTACGTATGGCTCGATCGGGCCCGCGGCAATCTCGCCGTGGCCCGCCGCAAGATGCAGCGCATCGCTGACGAGCTGGTCACGACGTAACCCGCAACGCCTTAGAACCGAAGCCCTTGAAACCGAACAGGAGTAATCGGTGGCCTCCACGAAGCCCGCAACGCCCGGGGACCTGCTGACGCGGGTCGCCGGCGAGCGGCAGACCGGAGCCCTGGTGGTGAGCGGTCAGCCGGGCGGTGCGGTCTACGTCTTCGAGGGACGTGTCATCTACGCCGAGTCACCCGCCGCGCCGGGGGTGGGCGAGTTGCTCACCTCGTCCGGGCGGCTGGCCGGGCGTACCTGGCAGAACGCACTCGATCTGGGCACCTCCACGGCACGGGTCGGGCGGCTCCTGGTCGAGCAGGGCCATCTCACCCAGGGCGAACTGGAACTCTGCGTACTCGGCTCGACCTACGACGCCGCGTACTTCGTGCTGGCCCAACCGGCCGCCACGATCGAGTTCCTGCCCGGCGCGACGCACTGGCTCGGCGCGGTCGTGCACATCGACGCGTCCGCGATCGTCCGGGAGGTGCGCCGCCGGGTGAAGCTGCTCGACGACATCTTTTCGAACCCGCGGATCGACATCGCGCCGGTCATCCCGGTCACCCGGGCGCCGCGCGAACGCATCACCCTGACCGCGGCGCAGTGGGAGCTGCTGGCGCACGCCGACGGCCAGCGCACCCCCGCCGACCTGGCATTGCTGCTGGGACGCGCGGGCTACGCGACCATCCAGGAACTGCGGCGCCTCGCGGCGCTGGGCATGATCGAACTTCCCCGGGTACGCGCGGCGGAGTCGCCGGAATTCGTCCGGCTGCCACATCCCCGTGGCGCCGCGGTACCCATCGATCACTCGGTCGCCGAGATCACCGGTGCTTCACCCGTACCCGTGATCAATGGCCGGGACCCGGCAGAAAGCCGCAGCGCGCCGACGGCGCCGGAGCCGGCACACGCTCGCGGGCCGTCGCCGAATCCGGAGCCGCCGCCGGCTCCACCGCCCGGTGATCACAACGCCGGACTCAATCGGCCGCGGCTGGCTCGCCGGAAACCCGGCGCGAAGCTGCCGAAAGAGATCGCGGCGACCGAATCTCCGCCGGTGCATCAGGGCACCGACGAAGTCCTGCTCAAGCGCATTCGCACCGCTTTGAGGGCCCTGCGGTGACGCGCGCACCCCCTACAGCAGAAGGAGCGAGGATCCGATGACGGTGGATCCGGCGGTACTCGAGGAACTCGGCCGCCTGCGCAGCAGAGTGCCCGAGCTTGCCGGCAGTGTGCTGGCCACCGCCGACGGGCTGGTCGTAGCGCACGACTCGCACGGCCTCGAACCGGACACCCTGGCCGCGCTCGCGGCGGCGCACCTGGCGCTGGCACGCAGGTTCGCGCACGCGGTCAACCACGGCGAATTGCGCGAGTCCGTGGTGGAGTGCGACGGCGGTTACATCACGTCGTACACCGCAGGGCCGAACGCCCTGCTCACCGTGGTCACCTCGGGCGACGCGAATCTCGCCATGGTGCACCTGGAAGCACGCCGGTGCGTACGCCGGCTCACCAAGATCATGGCCCTGGAGTCCAAGCCGCAGCTGCGGCCGGAGATCCCCACGCAGGCCGGGCCGACGAGTCCGCTGGCCCGGCGGACCCCGATGTCCACGCTTTCCAACGTCGCGCGCCGCCGTCAGGCGACCGGCTGATTTTTTCCCGCGGCACCTGCCGCATCAATCCCACCACCTCAGCGAAGGAACGAATCCCATGGCTGACATGGACACCGCACTCAAGGAAATCATGGAGATCGACGGCTGCATCGGTGTCGCTCTCGTGGACCACACCAGCGGCATGGCCCTGGGCACCCTCGGCGGCGGCAAGGAGCTCGACCTGACGGTCGCGGCGGCCGGCAACACCGACGTGGTCCGCGCGAAGCTGCGCGCGATGGAGATGCTGAACCTCTCCGAGAAGATCGAGGACATCCTCATCACCCTCGATACGCAGTACCACATGATCCGCCCGCTCACGAGCCGGTCGGGCAAGGGGCTCTTCCTCTACGTGGCTCTGCGCCGCGACCGGTCGAACCTCGCCATGGCCCGTCACCGGCTGCGCGGCATCGAGAATGACCTCGACGTCTGAGCCGTGAGCGCCACCCCTGGGCGGGGAGGGTCGCACCACCCTCCCCGCCCCCGGCATCTACCATTCTCCGGGTGTCTGCCAGGGAAATCGTCGACCAGGTGCGCCGCGGCGTACTCGAATTCGAGGCCGGCCTCGACGCTCTCACCGGCGTACCCGCAGCGGAGGCCGACTCCGCACTTCGAGCCGCGCTCACTGCCGAATTCGATCGGCTCTTCGGCAACGGCTGGCAACCGGCTGAGCTGCACCGGGCCGTGGCCCGCCGCGGCAACCCGATTCAGGCGGGACTGGTCGCCGAGGCCGCGGTGAACTTCCTGGCCGGCCGCACCCCGGTCGACGAGCGCTGGAAATCGCAGGCCGAGTCGCTACCGGCGGTCCAGGGCCGCCGGCCGGACCGGATCGCGGTGATGGACGCGTCGCTGAGCCTGCTGTGCGAGCTGCGTCTGCTGCCCGCCATCGAGATCCTCGTACCGCCGCCCGGCACACCGCTCACGACCGTTCCGCACCACGGTGACCAGCGGATTCTCGGCCGGGTTCGTGCCCTGCTGGCGAAAGCGGAGGCCACCGACTTCGCGGCCGAGGCGGAGGCGTACAGCGCGAAGGCCCAGGAGCTGATCACCCGGTACCGGATCGAGGTGATCACCGCGCCGGCCGTGGACGTGGTGCCTTTCGCCCGGCGCATCGGGGTGGATCATCCGTATGAGAACGAGAAGGCGAGCCTGCTCGACGCGGTGGCCCGGGCGAACAACTGCCGCTGCGTCTGGACGCCGGAGCTGGGCTTCAGCACGATCTTCGGCTTCGACGCCGACATCGACGGCGTCGAGCTGCTCTACACCTCATTGCTGGTCCAGGCGAACCGGGCGATGACCCGCGACGAGCCGGCCAAGGGCAAGGCCAGGGTGAAGGCGTTCCGCCGCTCGTTCCTGGTGGCGTACGCCATCCGGATCGGCCAGCGGCTCCGGGAAACCTCCGACCGCGAGATGGCCGCCCGCAGCGATCTGCTGCCGGTGCTGCGCAACCGGGACGTACAGGTGCAGGAGGCCCTCACCAAGGTCTTCCCGAACACGGTCCGCGCCCGGGGCAGCCGGGTGGACAGCCTGGAAGGCTGGGATTCCGGCCGGGCCGCGGCCGACGAGGCGCAATTGGGTTGACGCCATTCGGCCGGTGAGCAGACTGGATGGCATGCACCCGATTTGACGCTGACACCTCTATGCGGTGCGCGCCTGTGCCGAGGGCGTGCTCCTCTACCCGGTCTACGCACTGTTCTTCGCCGACACCGGGCTCACCACCGCCGAGATCTCGTCACTCTTCGCGATCTGGTCGGTGGTCTCCTTCGTGTGCGAGATCCCAGCCGGCGCGCTCGCCGACGTCTGGTCCCGCAAACGCCTCTACGCCCTCGGTGAGCTGACCACCGCGACCGGTTTCGCCCTGTGGCTGATCTGGCCGTCGTACCCAGGCTTCGCCCTCGGATTCGCCCTGTGGGGCTTGGGCGGCGCGTTCAGCTCGGGCACGCTCGAATCGCTGGTTTATGAACGGCTGGGCGATTCGTCCGCTTACGCCAAGATCATCGGCCGCGCCGACACCGTGGGCCTGCTCGCCATGCTCGCGGCCACCTTGCTGGCAGCGCCGGCTTTCGCCGCCGGCGGATACCTCCTGGTGGGGACCATCAGCATCGCGACGGTCACCCTGGGCGGCCTACTCGCCCTCTTCCTGGACGGTACGCACGAAGCAGGCGACGCCGAGGAATCCGGCGGTTACCTCGTGACCCTTCGATCCGGCCTGACCGAGGTGACCGGCAGCGGCGTCGTGGCCCGAGCCGCCGTCATCGCCGCTGCCGTGCCGGGTTTCAGCGCCCTGGACGAATATCTGCCACTGCTCTCCATCATCAAGGGCGCGAGCGCGACGACCGTACCGTTGCTCTTCGCCGTGACCGCTCTGGCAATGGCGGCAGGAAGCGCCCTGGCCTCCCGGCTGTCACCGGCCTCGCCGCGCCCACTGACGGTGTCCCTGCTGCTCGCGGCGGGTTTCCTGGCGGCCGGCGCGCTGATCCCCCAGATCAGCGGCATGCTCGCGGTGTCCGCGGCGTTCGGCCTCCTGCAGTTCGCCATGGTCCACGCCGAGTCACGCTTGCAGGAGCAGATAACCGGCACGTCCCGGACAACGGTCCTGTCGGTGGCGGGCTTCGGCGCGGAGGTGTTCGCGGTCCTGCTCTACGCGTTCTTCGCCCTGCCGATGCCATTGCCGCCGCTGTTCGCCCTGGCAGCGGTGCCGCTGCTGGCAACAGCCCTACTGACCACCCGCCGCTGACCACCCAGGGAGGCCGCGGTTTCAGCTTTCGCCATTTGCGGATTGGTGGCGGGTTCGAGGCGGCGTGGGGCGAGGCGGCGCGGCGCGGGGCAGCACGGCGCGGGGCAGCACGGCGCGGCGCGGGGCAGCACGGCGCGGCGCGGGGCAGCACGGCGCGGCGCGGGGCAGCACGGCGCGGCGCGGCGCGGGGCAGCACGGCGCGGCGCGGGGCAGCACGGCGCGGCGCGGGGCAGCACGGCGCGGCGCGGGGCAGCACGGCGCGGCGCGGCGCGGGGCAGCACGGCGCGGCGCGGGGCAGCACGGCGCGGCGCGGCGCGGGGCAGCACGGCGCGGCGCGGGGCAGCACGTCGCGGCGCGGGGCAGCACGGCGCGGCGCGGGGCAGCACGTCGCGGCGCGGGGCAGCACGTCGCGGCGCGGGGCAGCACGTCGCGGCGCGGGGCAGCACGTCGCGGCGCGGGGCAGCACGTCGCGGCGCGGGGCAGCACGTCGCGGCGCGGCGCGGGGCAGCGTCGCGGTTTCTCGGTGCGAGGTGCCGCTCGGAGATCTTGTGCGGTTTAGCCGGCTGATAGACCACAAGTGCACGAGTTTGCGGGGCGGCCATCCGTGGCGTGTTGGTTTCGGGTGGTCTGCGTGCGTTCTGGTGACGCTCTGCCACCACAGCAGGCGAATAATGCCGGATCTTGGAGACTCGTGGGTGTTCTATGCCCTGTTCTATGCCCCACCGGTCCCCAAGGCTCGGCCAACGCGGTGCTTCACAGTTCCGGCATGTTGAGCGCGGCGCTTCGCCGATCTTGTGGAGTTCGGCGAACCGTTTGCGCACAACTCCGCAAGATCGGCCAGGCCTGTTCGATCTTGCGGAGTTGCGTGAACACGTCTCCGGGGAAGTCCACAAGATCCAACCGGCGCGGAGCGGAACGGCGCAGATCGGGCAAAGCGGCTCGCGGCGGTCAAAGCGGAGCAGACCGGAGCGGCACGGGCCAACGCGGAGCGGCACGGGCCAACGCGGAGCGGCACGGGCCAACCCGGAGCGGCACGGGCCAACCCGGAGCGGCACGGGCCAACCCGGAGCGGCACGGGCCAACGCGGAGCGGCACGGGGGTCACGTCCGCTGGCGTGGTGTAAGAGGCGGCCAGCGCTGATCCGTGTGTGTTGATCTTATGCGGCGATCGCGGTGGTTTCGACGATTTCGGTGTCGTGTTGCTCGGTATCGATGCTGGTCAGGCGTGCTTTACGGAGAACATCAAGGCCCATGTAGCGGCGTCCTTCGACCCATTCGTCGGTTTGCTCGGCCAGGACCGCGCCGACGAGGCGGATGATCGCGGCCCGGTTCGGGAAGATCCCGACAACGTCGGTGCGGCGCCGGATCTCCTTGTTCAAGCGTTCTTGCGGGTTGTTCGACCAGATCTGACGCCACAGCTCCCGCGGGAACCCGGTGAAGGCGAGCAGGTCACCGCGGGCGTCGTCGAGGTGCTCGGCCGCGTCGGGGAACTTCGCGGCGATCGTGTCGAGAACCCGCTCGAACTGCGCCCGGACAGCGTCGGCGTCGGGCTGGTCGAAAATTGTACGGACCAGCGTCGCGACCCACGGCTGTGCGCTCTTCGGGACCTTCGCGAGCAAATTACGCAGGTAGTGGGTGCGGCAGCGCTGCCACTGCGCCCCCGGCAGCGCGGCGCCGATCGCGTTGACCAGACCACGGTGAGCGTCGGAGACGACCAGACGGACCCCGGACAGCCCACGGGCGGTCAACGAGCGCAGGAACGCCAGCCAGCCGGCACCGTCCTCGTCGGACGTGACGTCGAGACCCAGTACCTCACGGCCGCCGTCACCGTTGACACCGACCGCGACCAGGGCGTGCACGTTCACCGTCCGGCCGTTCTCCCGCACCTTGATGACCAGGGCATCGACCCACACAAACGTGTACGGGCCGGCGTCCAGAGGCCGGTTACGGAACGCCTCGACCTGGACATCGAGGTGGCGGGCCATCTCCGAGACCTGCGACTTCGACAGAGACTTGACGCCGAGCTGCTCGACAAGTTTCTCCACCCGCCGTGTCGACACACCAAGCAGATACGACGTCGCGACCACACTGACCAGGGCCTGTTCAGCCCGGCGCCGGTGTTCGAGCAGCCAGTCCGGAAAGTATGAACCCGTGCGCAGTTTCGGGATCGCCAGCTCGACCGTGCCGGCCCGGGTGTCCCACTCCCGCTGGCGGTATCCGTTACGCGAGTTGGTGCGCTCGTCGCTGCGTTCGCCGTAGCCGGCCCCGCACAGGGCGTCGGCCTCAGCAGACATCAACGCGTCCGCGAAAGTTTTCACCATCACCCGCAGTACATCAGGGCTCGCCGATTCCAGATGCTGGCCCAGCAGCTCAGTGACGTTCAAACTCTCTGTTGCGGCCATCGCAGGTCTCTCCTTCGTGATCTTCAAGCAATCCGAAGGATCTGCGATGGCCGCCTCTTACGTCCCGGAAAGTCCAGGTCGTACACCACTTCGGTGGACGTGACCGGCACGGGCAGAGCGGGGCGGGGTGACTGAGGGATTGAGATGCACCCAGACTCGACACACATGGCGGGAAGTGCCGGGCCGTGTTGAGTTGGGGCCCTCTGCGGAAAAACTCCCCCTGGGATCAGCCGCCGGATTCGTCGGTTTCTGCGCCTTCCGGGACGGTGTCGTCGTCGCGGCTGTCCAGCCAGCCGTGTGGCAGCGTCACCTTGCCGGGGGCGTTGACCCGGCCGCGCGGCTGGCCCAGCGCGTCGGCCGGGAACGGGATCGACGGGTCGAGCTTGGCGAGCAGGTCGTCGAGCTCGGCCAATGACGAGATCATCGCGAGGCTGCGGCGCAGTTCGCTGCCGACCGGGAAGCCCTTGAGGTACCAGGCGACGTGCTTGCGGTAGTCGGCGCAGCCGTGCTTCTCGTCCTCGAGGGCCTCGACCAGCAGCTGAGCGTGCCGCGACATGATCTTCGCGACCTCGCCGAGCGTCGGCAGCACCGGCTGATAGTTGGCGCCCTGTGTGAACGCGGCCTCCAGATCGGCGAAGAGCCACGGCCGGCCCAGGCAGCCACGGCCGACCACGACGCCGTCGACGCCGGTGTGCTCGACCATGCGCAGCGCGTCGGAGCCCTCCCAGATGTCGCCGTTGCCGAGGACTGGCACGTCGAGCGCCTGCTTGAGGGTGGCGATCGCGTCCCAGTCGGCCTTGCCGGAGTACCGCTGCTCGGCGGTGCGGGCGTGCAGCGCCACCGCGGCCACACCGGCGTCCTGAGCGGCGAGACCCGCTTCGACGTACGTCAGATGGTCCTCGTCGATCCCCTTGCGCATCTTGATCGTCAGCGGGATGCCGTACGGCTTGGCGGCCGCGACAGCCTGCGAGACGATCCGCGCGAAGAGCTTGCGCCGCCACGGCAGGGCCGAGCCACCGCCCCGACGGGTCACCTTCGGCACCGGACAGCCGAAGTTCAGATCGATGTGGTCGGCCAGGTTGTCCTCGCCGACCATCCGCACGGCGGCGGCGGTCACATCGGGGTCGACGCCGTAGAGCTGAAGACTGCGAAAGCCCTCGTCCTCGGCGAACGCGATCATCTTGAGCGTCTTGGGAATCCGCTCCACCAGCGCGCGGGTGGTGATCATCTCGCAGACGTAGACACCACCACCCTGCTCCCGGCAGAGCCGCCGGAACGCCACGTTGGTGATCCCCGCCATCGGGGCGAGCACGACGGGCGGGTTGACGGCATGGTTGCCGAGCAGAAGCGGTGCGGTCACGCGCTCAAGGGTGACACAAGCGCCTAGCATCCTTCCTCGTGGGAGACAGTGAGCTGAGTCCGCGCAAGCTGGTTGTCGTCTTCGAGTCGCCGGTGGCCGCGGCACTTCAGCGGTTCGCGGTGGATCTGGGCTATCACTCGGTGCTCGTGGAGCCTGATCCGACGCGGCTTGCCGGCACGCCTCGGGCGCATGGTGACATCTTCGTGGGTGACCTGGTCGCGGCCGGGGTCGACGAGTACACCGACGTGGTGCTGAGCGATCATCATCGGCCGGAGATCGGCGCGGTGCTCGAAGAAGCGCTGGCCGGCAAGAGCCGCTGGATCGGCATCGTGGGCAACCCGCGTCACGAGGGGCCGCATGTGGCGGCGCTGCGGGAGCTGGGTGTGCCGGAGGAGGAGATCGCCCGGGTGCACCGGCCGATCGGGCTCAACATCGGCAGCCGGACCGGGCCGGAGATCGCTCTGGCGGTGCTGGCCGGCCTGATCGCCGACCGCAACGGCCGCCCCGGCGGCTTCACCTTTTAACCGGCGGCTTCGCCTTTTAAGCAGATCTTGGCAAGCTGCGCCCGTATCGCAGCCGCAACTTGCCAAGATCGCAAAAAACCAGAAATCCCGCTCAGCAGCCGGGCAGGCGCTTGATCAGGTAGTCCTCGATCTGGTCGAGCGAGACGCGCTCCTGCTTCATCGTGTCGCGGTCGCGCACCGTCACCGCGTTGTCGGTGAGGGTGTCGAAGTCGACGGTGACGCAGAACGGCGTACCGATCTCGTCCTGGCGCCGGTAACGGCGACCGATCGCCTGGGAGTCGTCGAACTCGACGATCCAGCGCTTGCGCAGGTTCGCGGAGAGCTCGCGGGCCTTCGGCGAGAGCTCAGGGTTGCGCGAGAGCGGCAGCACGGCAACCTTGACCGGCGCGAGGCGCGGGTCGAACCGCATGACCGTGCGCTTGTCGACGCCGCCCTTGGTGTTCGGGGCCTCGTCCTCGTCGTACGCCTCGAGCAGGAACGCCAGCACCGCGCGGGTCAGGCCGGCCGCCGGCTCGATGACGTACGGAACCCAGCGCTCGCCCTTCTCCTGATCGAAGTAGGAGAGGTCGACTCCGGAGTGCTTGGAGTGCGTCGACAGGTCGAAGTCGGTGCGGTTCGCGATGCCCTCGAGCTCGGCGAACTCGGTGCCGCCGAACTGGAAGCGGTACTCGATGTCGACGGTCCGCTTCGAGTAGTGCGAGAGCTTCTCCTTCGGGTGTTCGAAGAAGCGCAGGTTGCTCTCCGAGAGACCCAGGTCGCGGTACCAGTCCCAGCGCTGCTGCAGCCAGTACTCGTGCCACTCCTCGTCGCTGCCGGGCACGACGAAGAACTCCATCTCCATCTGCTCGAATTCACGCGTACGGAAGATGAAGTTGCCCGGAGTGATCTCGTTGCGGAAGCTCTTGCCGATCTGGGCGATGCCGAACGGCGGCTTCTTGCGGGCCGCGGTCGCGACGTTGTTGTAGTTGACGAAGATGCCCTGGGCGGTTTCCGGGCGCAAGTAGTGCAGCCCGTCCGCGCTCTCGGTCGGGCCGAGGAAGGTCTTCATCAGGCCGTTGAACATCTTCGGCTCGGTGAAGGTGCCCTTGTTGCCGCAGTTCGGGCAGTTCATCTCCTGCAGCGAGGCCGGCGGGTTGCCGTGCTTGGCCTCGTACGCCTCTTCGAGGTGGTCAGCCCGGTACCGCTTGTGGCAGGACTGGCACTCGGTCAGCGGGTCGACGAACGCGTCCAGGTGGCCGGAGGCGGCCCAGACGTCACGCGAGAGGATGACGGCGGAGTCCAGGCCGACGATGTCGTCGCGCTGCTGGACCATGGTGCGCCACCACTGACGGCGGACGTTCTCCTTCAGCTCCACGCCGAGCGGACCGTAGTCCCACGCCGAACGGGTTCCTCCGTAGATCTCGCTGGAGGGGAAGACGAAGCCCCGGCGCTTGGCCAGGCTGACGACGGAGTCGATACGGTCGGCAGGCATGTGCGGTTTCCTCCTACGCCGGCTGGGTGTCGGCGGGGAAATTCGTGATTGACAGGACGAAAAGCGAGGTTACTCCCCTACGCCGCACACCTCGAACGCGCCTGTCGACGTGTTCTGGGCGAGTTCCGCCTTGAGAACAGCGGTGTCGCCGTCGGCGTACGTGACGTTGACCGGGACGGTTCCGTACGTCAGATCGACGTCACCCACCGCGAAATCGCGCACTGTTTCGGTGGAACTCATCCGCGCCGAGTACTCCACCCGGCCCTCTTCAGCCTGTGAGTCCTCGCAGAGCAGGTCGTACGCCTTGGCGAAGTCGCGGTCCTGCACGGCGTCCATGTAACGGGTGACGACCACGTCGGCCTGCTCGTTGATCGCATTGTCCATCGCGGTGGCCAGGCCGAACAGCGCCGCCACACCACCGCCGCAGACCAGCAGCGCGATGCCGCCGGCGATGCCGAAGCCGAGGCCGATCCGCTTGCCGCGTCCCTCGACCGGGGGCGCCGGGAACGGCGGATGCACCCCGGGCCCGGCGGGCGGTGGCGAAGCAAGCACGCTCATGTCCCCAGCCTAATGTTCAGCGCCACGGATCGGCGGCCCGGTCACTGGCGGTCACCACGACGGCCTCGCCGGGGCCGGCCTCGGCGAGGGTTTCGTACGCGGACGGTTCGTCGAGCGTCTGCGCGAGCAGCGGAGTGGCGTACATCTTCACGTCGAACGCGCCGAGCGCCCGCCGGTACGCTCCGACCGACTCCCATTCGGTGACCAGGGTCCAGGCCGCCGGGTCCTCCAGCGCGCGGGCCAGGCGGCCGGACTGATATCCCGGGCAGTTCGCCAGGGCGGCGAGGGCGGCATGCGCACGCTCGACGAAGCCGTCCTGCGTGTCCGGTGGGATGTTGAAGCGGTTGAGCACCAGCATGTGACGAGGGTACGCACGCCGAAGGAGCCGCCAGTGACACCGTCCGACCATTTGTTGCGCCGGATCGCCCGGGTCAATCCGACTGTGGCGTTCGCCGTGGCCCTGGCCCTCCTGCTAGCAGGGCTTTTCCTGCCGGGCATCGTGGGCGCGCTGCTGCTGGCCGTGATCGCCGCAGGGCTGGGCGCCCTGACGTTCACCACGTGGCCGGTGCAGACGCCGATCACCCGTACTGTCCGGCTCGTCCTGCTCGCTCTCCTGGTGGTGGGTGCGGTCTCGAAGGCGCTGTAAAGCATGCGCCTTTGACAATCATTGTCATTATCGACAACAGTTGGTGGCATGATGCGCCGCCTCGTACCCGCCCTCGCCCTCCTCCTCGTTCTCAGCGGTTGCGGAGGCGCATCCGCCGGCGCCGACGGGAAGCTTTCCGTCGTCACCGCGTTCTACCCGCTGCAGTTCATCAGCGAGCGGGTCGGAGGCGACGTGGTCAGCGTCAGCAACCTCACCAAGGCGGGTGCCGAGCCGCACGACGTGGAGCTCAACGCCCGCCAGGTGGGCGAGATCACCGACGCGGACCTGGTGGTCTATCTGAGCGGCTTCCAGCCGGCCGTCGACGACGCGGTGAAGCAGAACGGCGCCGCACACGCCTTCGACGCCGCCTCGGCGATAACGATGCTGTCGGCCGAATCCGCCGACAGCCACAGTCACGAGGGCGAAGAACACGTCGAGGAGAGCACGAGCGGCACCGACCCGCACTTCTGGCTCGACCCGGCCCGGCTCGCGACCGTGGCCGAGCAGGTCGGCAAGAAGCTGGCCGAGGCCGACCCGGAGCACGCCGCCGACTTCACCGCCCGCGCCGCAGCGCTCAGCACCGAGCTGAAGACCCTGGACGGCGAGTTCTCCACGGGGCTGAAGACCTGTGAGCGCCGCGAACTGGTGACCAGCCACACCGCGTTCCACTACCTCGCCGACCGGTACGACCTGACCCAGATCGGCATCACCGGGATCGACCCGGAGGCCGAGCCGTCCCCGCAGCGCCTCGCCGCGGTCGCGGAGGAGGCCAAGGAGCACGGCGCCACCACGATCTTCTTCGAGACGCTGGTCAGCCCCAAGGTCGCCGAGACGCTGGCACAGGAGGTCGGCGCGCAGACGGCGGTGCTCGACCCACTCGAGGGCTTGACGGACGAGAATGCGGACTACTTCTCGGTGATGCGCGCCAACCTGACGGCTCTCACCAAGGCGCTTGGGTGCACGTCATGACCGACTGCACCGAGCGGCACCCAGCCGCACCGTCCCACGGCCTCGCACGCGAGGGCCAGGAGGGCATGACAAAGGAAGGCTCAGTGTCATGACGAATGTGGTCGAGGTACGGCACGCCGCGGCCGGATACGACGGCCGGGAGATCCTCAGTGACGTGTCACTGAGCGTGGCCGCCGGCGATGTGGTCGCTGTGCTCGGCGCCAACGGATCCGGCAAATCCACGCTGATCCGTACCGTCCTCGGCCTGGTGCCCCTGCGGCGCGGCGAGATCGAGCTGTTCGGCACGCCGCAGCGCCGGTTCCGGCAGTGGCAGCGGATCGGGTACGTGCCACAGCGCCTCGGTGCCGGCAGCGGTGTGCCCGCCACGGTCGGCGAGGTGGTGGCGTCCGGCCGGCTGGCCCGGCGCGGCATCTTCCACTTCCCCGGAGCGGCGGACAAGGCCGCGGTACGCGACGCGCTCGCCAGCGTCGGGCTGCTCGACCGGATCGGTGACCCGGTCTCGACGCTGTCCGGCGGCCAGCAGCAGCGAACCCTGATCGCCCGGGCACTGGCCGGCAAGCCGGACCTGCTGGTGCTGGACGAGCCGAACGCCGGTGTGGACGCGGCCAGCCAGGAGGCGTTCGCCGAGTCGCTCACCCGGTTCGCCGGGGCCGGTGGCACGATCATGCTGGTCCTGCACGAGCTGGGCCCGCTGCGGCCGCTCATCGGACGCGGGGTGGTCGTGCACGACGGCCGCATCGCGCACGAGGGGACACCGCCGGAGCCGGCCGGTCACCACGCCGAGCCGGGGCACGATCACGTGCACCCGCACGCCGACGAGGTCAAAGCCGGCATCTGCGAGTGGGCGCCGACCGAAGGGACGAAGGCGTACTGATGGAGTTGCTCGCTTATCCCTTCATGCAGCGTGCGCTGATCGGCGCGCTGATCATCGGCCTGGCCGCCCCGGCGCTCGGCATCTATCTGGTGCAGCGCCGGCTCTCGCTGATCGGCGACGGGATCGGGCATGTCGCGCTCACCGGCGTCGGCGTGGGCCTGCTCACCAACAGCTCCCCGGTTCTCACCGCGGTCCTGGTCGCCACGATCGGCGCGGTCGGCGTCGAGCTGATCCGGGAACGCGGGCGCACGTCCGGTGACCTGGCCCTGGCGCTGCTCTTCTACGGCGGCATCGCCGGTGGTGTGGTGCTGGTCGGCCTCTCCGACGACAGCAGCAACTCGAACCTGATGCAGTACCTGTTCGGGTCGCTGATCACCACGTCGGTGCAGGACATCGCGGTGATCGGCGGGCTCGGCGTTGCGGTGCTGGTCGCCATGCTGGCGCTGCGGCCGGCGCTCTTCGCGCTCTGCAACGACGAGGAGTACGCGCGGGTCAGCGGCCTTCCGGTGCGGACGCTCAACATCCTGCTCGCGGTCACCACCGCGGTGACCGTGACGATCGCGATGCGAACCGTCGGTCTGCTGCTGGTCTCCGCGCTGATGGTCGTGCCGGTCGCCGCCGCGCAGCAGGTCACCCGCGGTTTCCGCACCACCATGTCGGCGGCCATGCTGATCGGGGTCGGTGCGGCCGGCGCCGGCATCGTGGTCTCGGCCGAGATCGACACCGCGCCCGGCGCCACCACGGTGCTGCTGGCCCTGGTCGCCTTCCTCGGCGCCACCCTGGCCGCCACGGTGCGCCGCGCGCTGGTACGCCGGTCGCACCCGCCGGTCGCGGCCGAACCTCCGGACGTCGTGTTGCATGGTTGAGCGCATCACCGCTGTACGGTGGTCGCAGCCATGACGACCACCGGTTACGAAGCGTACGAGTCGGCGGGGGCCCTGTTGCGCGCCCTCTCCGCACCGATCCGTGTGGCCATCGTGGTGGAACTTGGCGCCGGCGAGCGCTGCGTGCACGACCTGGTGGAGAAACTGGGCGCCCCGCAGCCCCTGGTCTCTCAGCACCTGCGGGTCCTGCGCGGCGCGGGTGTCGTGCGGGGTGTCCGTCAGGGCAGGGAGATCGCATACTCCCTGGTGGACGAACACGTCGCCCACATCGTCGCCGACGCGGTGAGCCATGCCAGGGAGAGCCGACAGTGAATCCGGAAACGACCCAACGCAACACCAAGCAGCGCAGCGCGGTCAGCGCTGTCCTCGGTGAGACCGAGGGCTTCCACAGCGCTCAGGACCTGCACGCGATGCTGCGTGACCGGGGTGAGCGGGTCGGCCTGACCACGGTGTACCGGACTCTGCAGGGTCTCGCCGACGCCGGCGAGATCGACGTGATGCGCCCGCCGGGCGGCGAGCACCTGTACCGGCGGTGCAGCCAGGGACATCATCACCACCTGGTCTGCCGGTCCTGCGGCCGGACCGTCGAGGTGGCCGGGCCCGCGGTGGAGTCCTGGGCCGACAAGGTGGCCGGCCAGCACGGCTTTGTCGACGTCTCGCACACTCTCGAGATTTTCGGGACCTGCCCGGAGTGCGCCGCGAAAAGCTGAGTGCGAGGCTTCCACTGTGAAGCTCTACGCCGACCGGCTGCCCACCGCGATCCGTCAGCTCCTCACCGACATCCTCGCCGTCCTCTGGGTCTACCTCTGGATCCGGGTGGCTTTCTGGATACAAGACATCGTCGAGAAGCTCGCTGTCCCGGGTCAGAAACTGGAGAGCGCCGGCACCGGCATCGCCGGCAACCTGGCCGAGGCCGGTAGCAAGGTGGGCCGGGTGCCGGTGGTCGGCGACGACCTGACCAAACCGTTCACCGGCGCCGCCGACGCCGCCCGATCGATCGCCGAGGCGGGCCTCGAACAGCAGCAGTTCGTCGATCAATTGGCACTGATCCTGCCGCTGGTCGCCATTGCCGTACCCATGGCCCTGATTTTGTTCTTGTGGTTGCCGTTGCGTCTTCGCTGGATGAGGCGGGCCGGTGTCGCCGCGTCGGTACGCGACGACCCGGCCGGCCGTGATCTTCTGGCTCTGCGTGCGCTGGCAAGTCAGCCGCTGAGCGTGCTGACCAGGCTCGGTCCGGACATCGCGCAGAGCTGGCGTGCCGGTGACCCGGAGGCCGTCGACACGCTGGCCGAGCTGGAACTCAGGAGTCTCGGTCTTCGTCGTCGTCGGCCCAGTCCCGGTGCGCCAGCGGAAGCCCTGCCCAGAGGGTGACGAACCAAAGGCCGGTGATCACGGTGAGCGCGACCGCCCACTTCCAGTGCAGCACGTAATCGGTGATCAGCAGGACGCTGCTGACCATCGAGATCAGCATGAAGAAGAGGCCGCCGGTGGCCATCTTGTGCGCGTAACGGACCAGCTCGGGCTTGCGGCCCTGGCGGAACAGCGCGCGGTGGAACGCCACCGGCGAGATGATCATCGCGGTGGCGAACGCGGCGCTGATCAGCGCGACGATGTACGTGTCCCGCTGGAACTCGGTTGCCTGGGGAAAACCGCTGCTGAAAGGCAGGGTCAGCAGGAACGCGAAAAGGATCTGCACCCCGGTCTGTGCGACGCGCAGTTCCTGCAGGAGATCGGCGAAGTTCCGATCCCATCGCTGCTTCTCGGTTTCCTTGTCACGAGGGGAGGTGGTGTCGACTGCCATGCCGCGCCATTTTCCCCGATCAGGAGCATGGTCAAACGCCGATACGTGCCAGGACCGCGTCAGCGAGCTCTTGCGGCGCCTCCTCCGGCACCCAGTGGCTGACGCCGCGCATCGCCATCAGCTGGTAATCGGCCGACACCCAGTCCGCGGTACGCAACGCCGCGGTCAGCCCGACCACACCGTCCCGATCGCTCCACACGTACGTGGTCGGCACCGTGACCACGCCGGTCCGGGCGATCTGGTCGGTGGTGAAGGCGCGGTACCAGTTCAGCCCGCCGGTCAGCCGGCCCGGTTCGCGCGCTGCGTCCACGTACCGCTGCACCCGCTCGGCCCGCAGGGGTTTCAGCATCCAGCGCAGCACCGTGGCGTCGCGACCCAGCAGCAGACGTTCGGCCCGCGGCGAGCGGAACACCTCGAAGTACGCGAGGCGAGCTTTCTGCGACGGGCGTACCCGGATGGCGAGCATCAGGGCGCGCGGGTGCGGCACGGAGACGGCGGTGAGCGTACGCAAGCGGTCCGGATGATTCGCGGCGAGCAGCCAGCCGATCTGCGCGCCCCAGTCGTGGCCGACGACGTGAACCTTCTCGATGCCGAGTTCGTCGAGAACGGCGATGGCGTCGGCGACCGCCTCCCGGAGCCGGTAGGCATCAACGTTCTGCGGCCTGGCGCCCGGTGAGTAACCGCGCTGGTTGAGCGCGTAGGTCCGGAGGCCGGCCTCATGGAGATAGGGCAGAAGCCGATCGAATTCCCGGTTGTCCTGAGGGAAACCGTGCAGCAGAAGCACCGGCTCACCATCCCCGGGACCGCCGTCAGAAACCTCGAATGTCAGCCCACGAGCCTTGATCTCCATACTCATCCCCCAGGTGTTAGGTTCATCGAAGCAATGTAATCCGACAGGGGAGCGCACAGCGCTGAGAGTGCGGCAACAGGCCGCAGACCCTAGTACCTGATCTGGGTAATGCCAGCGCAGGAAGCTCGGTCTCTCAAGGCACACGTGTCTCCTCCCGGTACCTACTGGGAGGCTTTCATGAAATCCACCGACAACAACCGCTGGCGCACGATAGACATCGTGATCGCCTCAGTCATCGCCGTGGCCTTTGGCGTCATCTTCTGGGCCTGGGGCACCGTCTGGAGCGTCACCGAGAGCGCGTTCGCGTTCTTCCCGCCGGCCCAGGCGATCCTGTACGGCATCTGGCTGATGCCGGCCGTCCTGTCCGGGCTGATCATCCGCAAGCCCGGCGCGTCGCTCTACACCGAGACCGTCGCGGCGATCATCTCCGCGCTGCTCGGCAACCAGTGGGGCGGAACGGTCATCATCCAGGGCCTGGTCCAGGGCCTGGGCGCCGAGCTGGCGTTCGCGGCACTGCGGTACCGCTCCTTCAAACTGCCGTCCGCGCTGCTCGCCGGCGCGCTGACCGGCGTGAGCGCGGCGATCTTCGACTTCTTCGTCTGGAACTCGGAGTACGCACTCGGCAGCTACCGCATCCCCTACGCCCTGTTCACCGTGGTCAGCAGCGTGATCCTGGCCGGTCTGGGCAGCTGGGCCCTGGTCCGGGCGCTGGCGCCGACAGGTGTCCTGGATCGGTTCGGAGCGGGCCGGGAACGGGCACTCATCTGACCATGAGTGAGGTTCAGCTTCGCGGGTTCGGGTGGCGGCACGCCGGTCGTCGCGCCTGGGCGATCCGCGGGCTCGACCTGCACGTGCGGCACGGCGAGCGGGTGCTGTTGCTCGGCCCTTCCGGTGCTGGCAAGAGCACCCTGCTCGCCGCGCTCGCCGGTCTGCTGCCGTCCGATTCCGGTCAGGCTGAAGGCAGTATCGAGATCGATGGGCTTGATCCTGGCAAGGCACGCGACCGGGTCGGCATCCTCTTCCAGGATCCGCAGACCCAGCTCGTGATGGCCCGCAGCGGCGACGACGTGGCGTTCGGCTGCGAGAACCGCGGCATTCCGGCCGCCGAGATCTGGCCGCGGGTCAGTGACGTGCTCGACCGTGTCGGTTTCCGGTACCCGATCAACCGCTCGACGGCGGCGCTCTCCGGCGGTGAGGCCCAGCGACTGGCGCTCGCCGGAGTTCTGGCGCTTCGTCCCGGTCTGCTGCTGCTCGACGAGCCGACCGCGAACCTCGACCC
Source organism: Actinoplanes sp. CA-015351 (assembly GCF_050955685.1). NCBI lineage: Bacteria > Bacillati > Actinomycetota > Actinomycetes > Micromonosporales > Micromonosporaceae > Actinoplanes > Actinoplanes sp. CA-015351. The sequence goes on along the minus strand of NZ_CP192102.1, from coordinate 1,340,137 downwards.
ACCCGGCGCGGACCTGGTCCGCGAGGCGCTCACCCGCTCCACAGGTCCGGAAACGACCATGATCATTGTGGAGCACCGGGTCGCCGAAGCGCTGCCGCTGGTGGACCGCGTCGTCGTCCTGGAGCCGGGTGGCGGCGTGCGCGCCGATGGCGCGCCCGAGCTCATCTTTGCCGCCTACGGCGACAAACTGGCGGACGAAGGCGTCTGGGTGCCAGGCTTCAGCTTCCCGCCCCGCAAGGCCAATTCACCGTCAACGACCGATTTCGTACGCGCGGAGCACACGTCCGTCCGTGGCCGGCTGAGTCCGGTTTCGATCACTGCAGGCGCCGGTGAGGTGCTCGCCGTGACCGGGCCCAACGGCGTCGGCAAGTCCACTCTGGCGCTGCTGCTCGGCGGACTGCTCGCACCCAGCTCCGGCCGGATCGAGGCGTTCGGCGACAAACGGCCCCCGCACCGATGGCGGGCCGCCACGCTGACCCAGCGGATCGGATCGGTCTTCCAGAACCCGGAGCACCAGTTCGTCACCGGCCGGGTCGCCGACGAGCTGGCCCTCGGCCCGCGCCGGGTCGGCCGCTCACCCGCCGAGATCCGGAAAATCGTCGACGAGCTGCTGGAACGGCTCCGTTTGACGAGGCTGGCCGAGGCCAACCCGTACACCCTCTCCGGCGGTGAGGCGCGGCGGCTGAGCGTCGCCACGGCGCTGGCGACCGCGCCCCGGCTGCTCGTTCTGGACGAGCCGACGTTCGGCCAGGACCGCCGCACGTGGCTGGAACTGATCACTCTGCTGGCGGAGCTGCGGACGGCTGGGCACGGGATCGTCGCGGTTACTCACGACGAGGCGTTCGTGCGTACCCTCGCTGACCGGACCGTCCCGCTGGGCGAGCCGGATCCGGAACCGTTACCTCGGCGGGTTCGCCCGTGACGCTCGCCCTGGAACCCATCGCCGATCCGTCCGCGCCGCTCGCCCGCCGCAATCCGGTCGCCAAGCTGGGCGCGGCGCTGCTCTTCTCGCTGCCGCTGATCGCCACCGTCGATCCGTTCACCCCGGCCACCGCGCTGGTGCTCGAACTGATCCTGCTGCCGTTCTTCGGTGTCCGGCTCCGACAGCTCGCCCGCCGCGCCGCGCCATTGCTGCTCGCGGCTGCCGGGGTGCTCGTCGCGATGACCATGTTCGCGGCTGAGCGCAGCGGAGACCTGCTCTTCTCGATCGGCGCCTTTGACGTGACCACCGGGGTGCTGGCGTCAGCGATCGGGCTGATCCTGCGCATCTTCGCCGTGGCGCTGCCCGGCATCATCGTCTTCGCCACCACCGACCCGACCGACCTGGCCGATGCGCTGGTCCAGAACGCGAAAGCGCCGGACCGGTTCGCGATCGGCGCGCTCGCCGCGTTCCGGCTGCTGCCCCTGCTCGCCAGTGAGTGGCGGACGCTCACCCTGGCCCGCCGGGCCCGTGGCATCGACGCCGGGCGCAATCCTCTCGCGAAGCTGCGGCTTTTCGTCTCGACCTCGTTCGCCCTGCTGGTCGGCGCGCTGCGGCGCGGTGTCCGGCTCGCGGTGGCGATGGACGCGCGCGGATTCGACGCCGGCACCCCTCGAACCTACGCGCGCCGGCAGCATTTCACCGGAGCTGACACCGCGTTGATGGCCGGCGCTGCTGTCGCCGCCGGCACGATTCTGACGTTCTCGGTGCTGCTGGGCTTCTTCCACCCGGTCGTCGGCTGACCGTTCGTTTGCCGTCCAACAGATCGACAACCGAAGTTGTCCTGATCGGACGAGGGTGAGGTGCACTCAACGATCTTCGTAGGAGTTCACCGATATGGGTCACGGCCACGACCACTCTCATTTCTCGGACGCCGCCGGTGCGGCTGACGTCCCCGAAGCCCTCGACCTGAGCATTCCGGAGAGCGAGATCTCCCCCGGCGACGCCTCGCGCCGCCGCTTCCTGCTCGGCGCGGGTCTGCTGGGCGCCGGCGCTGCCGCTTCGGTGCTCGCCCGCCCGGGCGCCGCCGAGGCCGCCGGCCTCGCGCACACCCACGACCACGTCGGCGGCGGTAACGCCAAGGGCGGGTTCCAGTGGCTCGCCGGCGACCACCACATCCACACGCAGTACAGCTCGGACGCCCAGTACCGGGTGCTCGACCAGGCCCAGAAGGGTCAGGCGTACGGCCTGGACTGGCTGGTCATCACCGACCACGGCAGCGCCGCCCACGCCAAGATCGGCGTGGAGAAGGTCAACCCGGACATCGTGAAAACCCGCGAGGAGCTCAAGGGCCTGCTCACGTTCCAGGGGCTGGAGTGGAACATCCCGGCCGCCGAGCACGCCACCGTGTTCGTCACCCCGTCGAAGAACGAGGTCGAGGTTCTCAAGCAGTTCGAGAACGCGTACGACGGCACGTTCGTACCGGCCACCAACACCGCCGCGCAGAACGAGGCCCTGGCGATCGCCGGCATCAAGTTCCTCGGCGAGCAGGTGAAGAAGCGCAAGATCGACGGCGCGCTGTTCTTCGCGAACCACCCGTCCCGGCGCGGCATCGACTCGCCGCACGAGATCCGCGGCTGGCGTGAAGCCGACCCGACCGTCGCCGTCGGCTTCGAGGGCGCACCCGGCCACCAGGCCGCCGGCATCCCGGCCCCGAACGGCCGTGGCGGTGCCCGTGGTTACTACGACAACAACCCGTCGGCCGCGTCGTTCGCCGGTTACCCGCTGGAGACGTATCGCACCTGGGGTGGCTTCGACTGGATGACCTCCACGGTCGGCGGCCTCTGGGACAGCCTGCTCGCCGAGGGCAAGGCGTGGTGGATCACCGTCAACTCGGACAGCCACGTCAACTACCTCGACCAGACCGAGCGTGGGCCGGGCAGCGACTTCAACGCCAACGGCAAGTACAACGACCCGGTCTACAACGGCTCGGTCAACACGCAGGCGGGCGACTTCTGGCCGGGCTTCTACGGCCGGACCAACGTGGGCGCGTCGTCGTTCGCGTACAAGGCGGTCGTCGACGGCCTGCGCGCCGGTCGCGTCTGGGTCGACCACGGCCGGCTGATCAAGGGCCTGGACGCCCAGGTACGCGTCTCCGGCGACCGTCGCTGGTCGACCGGCACCCCGCTCGGCGGCGTGCTGCAGGTCAAGCGGGGCACCTCGACCGAGCTGACCCTCGAGATCGACCTGCAGGACATCCCGAACTGGGCCGGTTTCGTCCCGGTCCTCAAGCGGGTCGACGTGATCGTCGGCACGGTCACCGGCCCGGTGTCGGACCAGGACGCCTTCACCACCCCGAACACCAGGGTGGTCAAGTCGTTCGAGGTCTCCAAGACCAGCGGCAAGGTCACCTTCACCTACGACCTCGGCCGCCTGGACAAGCCGTTCTACCTCCGGGTACGCGGCACCGACGGCAACCGCACCCAGCCGGGCCTGCTGGGCGCCTCGGTCGATCCGTACGGTCCCCAGCTCGATGTGGTCGGCTCTGCCGACCCGTGGGGTGACCTGTGGTTCTACACCAACCCCATCTGGGTTCTGCCCCGATGACGTATTCCGTCGCGCCGGCCGCCATCTCGGCGGCCGGCACCGTCGGCGCTGCCCGGATCGTCGGAGTCAGCCTCGGGCACACCACGCTGGCCGAAGCCGACCACTGGATCGGCTCGCTGTCGCCCGCCCCGGTGCTGGCCTGCACCCACCTGATCGCCGCGCCGTTCCCGCACGTCGCGATCAGCCTGCTCACGACCAGCACGTTCGAGACCGAGCCGGAGTTGCGTCCGGCCGCGGACGCGGCGGCATCCGGACAGTTCGGCCGGGCCGTCCGGTTCCCCGGCGTCGGACGCCTCACCGGCGAGCTGACGGTCAGCGAGATCCTCCAGCGCAGCTCGATCTCCCGGGTGGAGGTGCTCGGCAGCGGGCTGGCCGACCGGGACACCGTCGTGGACACCGGCGATTTCGTCCGGCCCCAGTTCCGCGGCGGCGAACTGGTGCTGGTCACCACTCCAGCGGTCGGCGGGCGGCTGGTCCCGTTCGAAAGGCGGGATCCCACCCCCTGCTGTGCCGATCACTGAACGACGCCTCCCTAGTGTTGAGGGCATGAGTCGCCCTCGCCTGCCCCACCTGCTGGCCGATACGCGCAGCGGCGTGCTGCTGTTCAGCATCACGCCGCCCCGGCGCAGCACACCCGAGGAGCGGGTCAAGGAGATCGCCGAAGTCACCCTGGATCGCCTCAGCGGCCTCGACCTCGACGGCCTGATCCTGTACGACATCGACGACGAGTCCGACCGCAACCCGGACGAGCGCCCGTTCCCGTTCCTGGAGACCCTCGACCCGGCCCGCTATTACGCCGACCACCTGGGCGGCTGGGACAAGCCGGTGGTCATCTACCGCTGCGTCGGCAAATATCCCGAGGACGAGCTCCGCGACTGGATGTCCGGCGTCGACAACCGGGTCCTCAGCGTCTTCGTCGGCGCATCCTCCGGCGACAAGCCGGTCCAGACCAGCCTGCGCCAGGCCCAAGCCGCCCGCGCCGAGGTACGCCCCAAACTCCCCCTGGGCGCGGTGGTCATCGGCGAACGGCCGGACGAGCACCTGCGCATGCTCAAGAAGCAGGAGCGCGGCGCCAGCTTCTTCATCTCCCAGGTGGTTTACCACGCCAACGAGACGAAGAACCTGCTCTCCGACTACTACTACGGCTGCCGGGAACGCGGCGTCACCCCGCGCACGGTCATCTTCACGCTGTCCCTCTGCGGCTCCCTGAAGACCCTGGAGTTCCTGGCCTGGCTGGGCGTCGACGTCCCCCGCTGGCTCCAGAACTCCCTGCGCCACGCCAACGACCCGCTGGCCGAGTCGTACCGCCAGTGCATCGCGATCGCCCGCGACCTCATCGACTTCTGCGAACACCTGGGCATCCCGTACGGCTTCAACGTGGAAAACGTCTCCATCCGCAAAACCGAAATCGAAGCCACCACAGACCTAGCAGCCGAAATAGCCGAACTCCTCCACTACCGCCGCCACTGATCCACGCGCCTGAGTTGACGCGGGCTGGCACCATCGCGCCGTGGCTTGGGAGTGGGTCGGTCCAGCGGTGACCGGAACGATCGGCGTTGTTACGGTCGCCACCACAGCCTGGCTCGCGCACAAGAATCTTCGGGTCCAGCACGAGCGCGCCCTGGCGACGGAACGCCGCGCGCTTTACGGCCGGTTCCTCGGCGCACTTCGCGAGGTCGAGCACTGCGACATCTACATCACCTCGACCGAGGAATTCGACGACGAGGCTCTGACCCATGAGGCGGTACGAGCGTACCGGGATGCTTGTGCCCGCGCGTCCGCACTCCTAGCGGAGATCAGTATCGTCGCTCCGGCATGCGTGGAACAGGTGGCCGCCGAGTATTACGACGTGGTCGTACTGAAACGATCGCCGGATTCACTTGCTCGCGTGCGCATCGCGCTCGCCGACGCAATGCGTGAGGACGTAACCGCGTAGGTCACCGATCGGTTTTCTGCACACGACGTTCGCTGAACACCGACTGATCTGGCGCCGTCATCGGCCGACGAGAACCTCGGCGCGGTCGGTAACGCTCGTCTGTCGTCGAGCTGGAGCAGCCGCGTACATGATCTCGACCTCGGCTCGCTCGACCTTGTGCAGCAACTCCTGTGCCGCCTGCCCCATAGGCGTCCGCGTATGCCGGTGAACTCGGTCTCGGCGGTTACTCCGGGTCGCGACGTGGCTCGGTGTCGTCGAGCGGGGCTCCGCAGATTGATCTGCGTTGCCGGTCCGCTTTGTTTTGATCATGGTGACGAGGTACGTGACCGCCATGAGTCCGGATACGAGCCAGCCGAAGACCGACCCCCACTTGAGGTGACTCGTGGTGGCGGTTTGCAGCGCGTCCAAGTACTCCGTAAGCACAGGACGGTCGACGTCAGGTGTCCCGGCAGGAAGGATCTCCTCGAATACCGAGGTATCGCCGGTCACATCGAAGATCTGGATCGCCAGCAAGGAGTCGAGCAGCGTGTGCCGCCCAGCGATGTGGATCTGCCGATCGACGAGTTCTTTCACATGCCGAGCCGACGGGTTGTCCTCGATCTTCCCTAGTCGCAGGTCGTCGGTGATCCGGTCCCGAAGGATCCAAAGCCGGTTCCGGTAGATGCTGTGCGCCAGATTCTTGAGCTGCACGGCCAGCACGAACGGGAAAAAGGCGACCGCCAGCAACATGAGCACGAGTACGACCGAAATGGCGTCCACGTCACGTGCCCGCCGTCGGACTCGGCGAGGACTTCGCCTCGATCTCTTTCTCAAGGCCGTTCATACGCAGGCGCTGCGTTTTGATCTTACGCTTTCGCAGCCGACTCTGAATGAGAAGAACTACCGTGCTGACGCCGAGCACGACGGCGAACATCAACACAATGCGAAAGCTGCTCGCAGAAGACGATTTCCCTTCGGCGAAGTTACCGGCGAGTTCCGTGACGATGCGGAGCGGGAATGTCGAAATGTAGATCAAAAGCGCTCCGCCGATGATCTCGACGATGCGCTGGAACAGGGAAAATCGAGCAACCTGCACCGTGGCTCGCTCCTTGTCCCGGAGTAACTGAACCTGACCCTCAAGCCGGGTGATTTCCACCTTCAGCTTTTCCACCTGCAACTCGGCCTCTTTGGTGCGGTGCTCGAACTGCCCCAAGCGAAGCGCGGTGCGCTCGGCGTCGATCGACATGGCGGGCAGCATAGCGGTGACCAAAAGATCGATTCCCGCGCCCCCGTCGTGACCGGCGATTGTCAGCACTGAATCCTGCGGGCGAATATCGGTCAATGTGCCACTGCCCATGATCCCCCATTCCGATGAGTGCCTCTTCTTCGGCTACCGAGCGGCACACGCCCCTGGGTACGCCCGCCTCCATGCCCTAAATCTGTCCCCCATCCGACAATGAATTACTCAGAGAATTCGATCAACCACCCTGGGTGAATTCTATCGTGAATATCAACGATTCGGCATCATCTGGCAAGCCGGCGCCTCGAGGCCCCGCACGCCTGCCAAGAAGTACGGTCGATCCACGCTACGGGTTGCATGCCGAAGCAACGACTTCGCTTTCAGGCCAACGCCTTTCTTGGGTCGAGCGATTCCGCTAATGCCTAGTTGTCATGAGACGAGGCTAGTCGTTTGCAAAGATCGACTCAAGCCTGATCTGGAGGGATACCCGCAACGGGCATGCCACGGGCGGAGGATGGGTCACTCCGGCCGCGACTTCGCCCCACCAGAAGTCAAGTGCAAGAGCGCCGTTACCGTGACCGGGTGATCGACTTCAACAATGGCTCCGTCTTCAAGCTGAACCCGTGCGACCCACAAGAGGTGTTCCCGCAGGTCGCCCCGTTTCTGATTCAGGCCGAACAGGTCATCTTCACTTTCAAGACCGTTCGCGACTTCGTTGTCTTCACGGACAAGCGACTCATCGCCGCCAACGTCCAGGGCATCACCGGCTCGAAGACTGACTTCACCTCGCTGCCCTACAGCAAGATCCAAGCCTTCTCAGTAGAGACAGCTGGGAGCCTGGATCGGGATTCCGAACTGGACCTCTGGTACAGCGGCCTCGGCAAGGTCCGCCTCGAGTTCAAGCGCAACGTCGACATCCGCCAGCTGAGCCTGATGATCGCTAATTACGTCCTCTGATGCGTGCCGGTCAGTCGATTGTTCCGCGGTCGGCGACCCAGCGGGTTGGCTGGCCGGTCACCTCGGCGACCTGCAGGAAATCGGCGTCGTAATGCAGGATCGTCAGACCGTGAAATTCTGCCGTCGCGGCGGTCAGCAGGTCGACGGGACCGGCCGAGCGATGGGTGCCCTTCTCCGTCAGCGCCGTTTGCACTTGAGAGGCCTGCTCGAAAACAGCGTCGGGCATCACCACCCAACTGAACGTTTCCCGGATCAGAGCTTCCTGCCGGTCTCGGTCGGCTTTCGACCGCGCGGTGTACAGCAACTCGATCTCAGTGATCGCGCACGTCGCGATTGACCCGTTCACGAGTGATCGGTGCCATATGCGGCGTAGCTCGGAATTGCTTAGGAACCTGAGCAGGGCACTTGTGTCCGCGAGGAAGCTCACGTCATCCACGAGCAGCCTGCTTCCGCTGCCAGGGGCGGTTCCGTTTGTCGAACAACTCGTCGAACTGGCCGGTCGCGGCGATCTCCACCAACTCGGCGAGCGCACGGGTGCGCCGAGTCCGAGCGGCGGCGTCGTGCAGAGCGGCGCTGATCGTCTCGGCCTCGGTCGTTGTCCCATACAGCTCTGCGGCGTCAGCCAGCACCTCACTGTCCGGGTCGACCTCGTGTCCGGCCATCAGATCCCCCATAGTCCGCACCGACCCTTCGAGTGTAAGCGTCCCGGCTCATGCCTAGCCGTCATACGACAAGGCTAGTCGTGTGCATAGATCAACTCAAGGGGTGGGCCTGGGAGAATGGGCTCATGCTCGTAGCCTTCTCTGTCACCCCCATCGGGGCCGGCGACTCTGTCGGGGACGCTGTCGCCGAAGCCGTCCGGGTTGTCCGGGCCTCTGGCCTGCCGAACCGGACCGACTCCATGTTCACCACGATCGAGGGCGAGTGGGACGAGGTGATGGCGGTCGTGAAGCAGGCCGTCGACGTCGTCGCCCTGGTCGCGCCTCGGGTCAGCCTCTCGCTCAAGGCGGACGTGCGGCCCGGAGTCACCGGCGCGCTCACCGCCAAGGTCGAGCACATCGAGCGGGTGCTGGGCCAGTGAGGCGACTGGTCATGTGGGACATCGACTACACGCTGCTGCGCGGTGGCGGGGTCGCGGCCCGGTCGTGGAAGGCGGCGTTCACCGAGGTGACTGGGCTCGCCTGGCGGGACACCCCGATCTTCGGCGGGCGCACCGACCTGGACATCTGCGCGGAGGTGTTCGCAGTCCACGGGGTGACCGACTGCACCCCCGAGCGTTTCTTCACCAGATATGTGGAAATAGTCGAGCAGGTCAGGCATGAGTTCGCCGAGCAAGGGGCGCTCATGCCCGGCGTCGAAGAGGTGCTGCGCCGGCTGGGCGCCGACCCGGCCGTGGTGCAGACCCTGGTGACCGGCAACGTTCCGGCTGTGGCGCGGGCCAAGGTTGCCGCTTTCCGGCTCGATCATGTCTTCGACGCCGAGGTCGGCGGTTACGGCACCGACGACAGCGTCCGCGCCACCCTGGTCCGGCGGAGCCTGGAGCGGGCCGAGGCGAAGTACGGCGAACGGTTCCTGCCCGTCGTCATCGGCGACACCGTGAACGACGTGACGGCCGCCCTGGCGAACGGCGCCGTCGCGATCGCGGTGGCGACCGGCTCGACGACGACGGCAGATCTCGTGGCAGCAGGCGCGCACACCGTCCTGCCCGACCTGAGCGACCCGGACCTGGCCCTCGCGGCCCTCATGGCCTCAGCTCCGGCGGGAACCCCGTCCACCGCAGCTCCGCCGGCAGGTGCGTGAGGTCGTTGACCAGGATCACCCGGGGCACCTGGCCGGCCGGATAGCGGATCAGGGTGACCCCGGTGTTGCACTGGTTCGCCACCCGGAACCGTTCCGGCGGGGCAGCGTACGCGTCCCGCAGGAACCACCCCACCTGGAAGTTGTGAGTGATCACCAGCTCGTGGATCTCGTCTGCCACCGGGCTGGTGAACCGGGTGATCATCGCCGCCGAAACGCCCGGATCGTCGGTGGGCACCTGATCGTCGAGTTCCTCCACCTCCCGGACCGGAACGTCCGGGAAGTGGCGGGCCACGATCTGCGCGGTCCGCAGCGCCCGGGGTTTCGGACTATGGCTGATCGCTTCGACGGGCAGGCCGGCCAGACGGGCACCGAGCAGCGACGCCTGCTGCCGCCCAGCCTCGGTCAGATCCGACTGATCGGGCACGGCCTCACCGTGCCGCACGAGCCACAGATGCCGGACAGCCACGACGAACCTCCCTGACGAGCGATCAGGTAGGACTCACCGGGTTGGGCAGCGCTCCACCGAACCGGCGGTCCCGTTGGGCGTACAACTCGCACGCATACCAAAGGTGACGCCGATCGAAGTCCGGCCACAAGGTGTCGAGGTAGACCATTTCCGCGTACGCGGATTGCCAGAGCAGGAAGTTGGACGTGCGCTGCTCGCCGGAGGGCCGCAGGAACATGTCCACGTCCGGGACCTCGGGGTGGTACAGGTATCGCGAGATGGTCTTCTCGTTGACCTTGTCGGCCTTGAGTTTGCCGGCCGCGACGTCGCGGGCGATCGCCGCCGCCGCGTCCGCGATCTCGGCCTGTCCGCCGTAATTCACACAGAACTGCAGGGTGAGCGTCTTGTTGTTCTTGCTCATCTCCTCGGCGGTCTGCAGCTCGGAGATGACGCTTTTCCACAGCCGGCCGGCCCGGCCGGACCAAACCACCCGCACACCGAGGTCGACGAGCTGGTCGCGGCGCCGCCGGATGACGTCGCGGTTGAAGCCCATCAGGAAGCGCACCTCCTCGGGCGAGCGCTTCCAGTTCTCGGTGGAGAACGCGTACGCCGAGAGGTAGGGAATCCCCAGCTCGATGGCGCCCTCGATGGTGTCGAAGAGCGAGTGCTCGCCCTGCTCGTGCCCCTTGGTCCGGGACAGCCCACGCTCTTTCGCCCAGCGGCCGTTGCCGTCCATGACGATGGCGACGTGTTTGGGCAGCGCGGCGGCCGGCAGCTGCGGTGGCCGGGCGCCGGAGATGTGCGGGATGGGCGGACGCGGGCTCAAGGTTTCAACTCCCGTCGATCGACAAGCGGCAGCGAACGCAGCGCTCGTTCCATGTGCCATTGCAGGTGTGCGGCGACCAGACCGCTGCACTCCCGGCGCACCGAGGGCGCCGACGCGTCGGCGATCGCCCAGTCACCGGAGGTCAGCGCGGACATCAGACCGAGCGTGTCCGGGCTGGGGTGCGCCGAGCCGGGCGGGCGGCAGTCCGGGCAGACCGCGCCACCGGCCGGCACCGCGAACGCGGCGTGCCGCCCCGGTGTGCCGCAGACCGCGCACTCGGTGACCGCGGGCGCCCAGCCGGCGAAAGCCATGGCCCGCAGAAGGTACGCGTCAAGCACCAGCCCGCCGGCGTGCTCGGCCGAGGCAAGGGCTTTCATCGCGCCCAGGGTGAGCTGGAAGAGCCGCAGCGCGGGCTCCCGCTCGACCGGGGTGAGCCGCTCGGCGGTCTCACAGATCGCCGAGGCCGCGGTGTAACGCGGATAGTCCGACAACAGAGACTTGCCGAAGAGCGAAACCGCCTCGACCTGGCTGACCGAGTGCAACGAGCTGCCCACTCCCTCCGGCGAACCGGCGAGCTGCAGGTCGATGTGGCCGAACGGCTCAAGCCGGGCCCCGAAGCGTGACGACGTGCGCCGCACACCGCGGGCGACCGCGCGGAGCCGGCCGTTGCGCCGGGTGAGCAGGGTGACGATCCGGTCGCTCTCGCCGAGTTTCTGGACGCGCAGAACCACCGCGTCGTCGCGGTAGAGCTGGCGTCGGTATCCGGCGGGCATCCCGTCATTCTGCCCGGTGCCTACGACATACCCTGACCCGGATCTCAGGGTCGCCTCCGGGACGGGACCGATGGCGCTACGGGTGCCCCCGGAAATAGCGTTTCCAGCATGAGCCGAAGAGTTGCCCTTGTCCTCGCCGCCGCCTCAGTGGTTGCCCTGACCGGCTGCGACGGCGTGGTCGGCGCCCGGATGACGTTCGACGACACCGAAAAGGCCAAGGTCACCGACATCGTGCTGGCCGGTGGCAGCGGTGACGTGCAGATCAGCACGGGCAGCGTCACCGAGACCCGGATCAAGCGAGTGATCCGCGGCTCGACCGATCCCGGCCCGTCGTACCAATTGACCGGCTCGACGCTGACCCTCGCGACCGACTGCGGGATGAACTGTCACGTCGACTACGAGATCACCGCTCCGTCCGGCGTGGCCGTCCGCGGCGATCTGCGCTCCGGCGACCTGGGCATCTCCGGCGCCGGCATCGTCGATCTGAAACTGACCTCGGGTGACGTCACGGTGGACAGCGCCACCGGGCCGGTCTCGATCGAGGCGACCTCGGGTGACCTGTTGGTGCGCGACGCGCCGTCCCTGACGGTCGAGCTGACCTCGGGTGACATCACCGCTGAGCGGATCGCCGGCCCGATCAAGGCCAGGGCGACCTCCGGCGACATGCAACTCGACATCAGCACACCAGCCTCGGTGACCGCGACGGTGCAGAGCGGCGACCTCAACCTGATGGTGCCCGAGGGCGCCTACCAGGTCCGCACCGACACCGGCAGCGGCGACGCCACCGCCGAGGACATCAAGAACGACCCGAGCGCCAAGAACATCCTCGACCTACGAACGCGAAGCGGCGACCTCTTCGTAACTACCCGATGAAACCGGGACAGAGGCGCTACCCGATGAAACCGGGACAGCGGCCGGGGCCGGCGAGACCGGCACCGGCAGCCTCTTCCGGCCGGGCACCAGCTGCGGAGGCCGTCCAGCGGCCACGTCCTCGACCCAGCCGACCGCCGCGAGCACCACACCGAGCAGGATGAACACCACTACCGCTCGCCACGAGATGCCGACCCAGCCGCTGAGCGGCAGACCGTGCGCCTGGCCGACCTGATTCACCGCCACGATGATCGGGATGTGCCAGAGGTAGATGGTGAGCGCCCGCGCGTTCAGCACGGTCAGGGCACGATGCTCCCGGACCATCGGGGCCACCCTGAGCGCCACCAGGATGAACGCCGCTGACCAGAGTGCGTTGCCGAGCGGGATGTCATTCAGGTCGTACCCTCGTGGTCCGGGATGGGTGATCACCCAGGCCGCGCCGGGAATCGCGAGCGCGGCCGCGAGGGTGAAGAGCCGCTTGCGGCTCAGCCGGCGCAGGTGCCCGTCGTGATGGGCGAAACCGAGCAGCCAGGCCCCGCCGTAGAGCGCGAGATCGCGCGGCACCGCCGGAAGCACAAAACCCGAAAATTCCAGAAAAATCAGCACAAGGTACGGGGTAAGCACCGAAGCCAGTGGGAACCGCCGGAACACCGGCAGTGCCAGCGGAGACAGCAGCACGAACCACAGGAAGTCACGCAGGTACCAGGCATGGCTCAGCGACTGCATCCACCAGCCGGTGGCCTCCGGATCGACGAGGGGGAAACCCCAGAGCAGCAGGTGCACGTCGAACGGAGTGCCGGCGATCAGCATCGCCGGCACCGCGATCACCAGGCCGAGAACCCAGAGCGAGGGCAGCAGCCGTCGCAGACGCCGCTCCACCGACCAGACACCGAACCGGTCGATGGAGGCGGCCATCAGGGAGCCGGCCAGGGCGAACATCACCGACATGGCCGGGAAGATCACCGTCAGCGCCGCCCACCCGGTGAGGTGATAGACCACGACTCGCACGGTCGCCACCGCGCGCAAGAGGTCCAAGTACCGGTTCCGCATGACCGAAGGTGTTACCCGCGCTGAACCGAAAAGCGCAAATCCCGGTGAATTATCCCATAGTCAGAGAATGTCTACCTATCGATCTAAAAGCCCAGCTTACGGAGCTGCTTCGGATCGCGCTGCCACTCCTTGGCGATCCGGACGTGAAGATCCAGGTAAATCTTCGTACCCAGAAGCTCCTCGATCTGAACCCGGGCCTGGGAACCGACCTGCTTGAGCCGCTCACCCTTGGTCCCGATCACGATCGACTTCTGGCTGGACCGCTCCACGTACAGATCCGCGTAGATCTTCGTGACCTTGCCCTCGACCTGCATCTCCTCGACGAGAACCGCAATCGAGTGCGGCAGCTCGTCGCGCACACCCTCCAGAGCCGCCTCGCGGATCAGCTCCGCGATCAGCACCTGCTCGGGCTCCTCGGTGAGCACGTCATCCGGGTAGAGCTGCGGCGACTCCGGCAGGTACTTGACCATCGCGTCGGTCAGCAGCTCCACCTGATGCCCGGAGACAGCGCTGACCGGAATGATCTCCGCGAAGTCGTAGAGCTTGGAGACCGCGAGCAGCCGCTCGGCCAGAACCTGCGGACTGACCAGGTCGACCTTGGTCACCACCGCGACCACGGTGGCCTTCAGGTCGTTCATCTCCGAGGAGATGAATCGGTCGCCGCGACCCACCGGCTCGTCCGCCGGGAAACAGATGCCGATCACGTCGACCTCGCTCCACGTCTCGCGGACCAGGTCGTTGAGTCGCTGGCCGAGCAGCGTGCGCGGCCGGTGCAGACCCGGCGTGTCCACCAGCACGAGCTGCGATTCCGGCCGGTGCAGAATGCCGCGGATGATGTGCCGGGTGGTTTGCGGCTTGTTCGACGTGATCGCGATCTTCTGGCCGACGATCGCGTTCGTCAGCGTCGACTTACCCGCGTTGGGTCGCCCGACGAAACAGGCGAAACCAGCACGATAAACCCCGTCCTCCCGCTTGTCGGAAGCCGCGGCCTTGTGCCGGTGCACTCTCTGCGGATAAGAGCTTTCGGTACGCGTCTCAGCGGCGCCCGCCTGTGCCTTGCGGGTCCGGGGCTTCCTGGTGGAGCCAGGCTGCGGAGCACCCTTGCCGCCGGCAAATCTCTGACCTGCGGGCTTCTGTCCGGCAGCCGGTTTCTGACCGCCGGAGCCCGCTGCGGGCTGGCCGCCGCTCTGCTCCAGGCGTTTCGCGGCCTGGCGTTCCTGACGACGGCGCGCGTTGCGCTCGCCCGGGCTCAGCCGGCGCTCGCCCTCGGTCAGACGACGCTCGCTCTTCTCCTCGGCCATCAGAGGACCGTGCCGAGCAGCGAGCCGTTGGTGCCCGCGACGTGGATCGGCGCGTCGGCGGCCAGGTCACGCACCGCGGCGTGGCCGGAGCCGTCAAGCGTCGACGCCTCGGTCACCACGGCGGCCGCCTCCAGCCGGGTCGCGCCGGAGGCCACCGCCTGCGCCACGGCCAGTTGAAGGGCGGTCAGGGCGAGGCTGGGCAGCACGACCGTGGCAGCGGCGTAGGTGCGGCCGTCCTGGTCGCGTACCGATGCGCCCTCGACCGCACCCACCCGGGCGCGCGCGCTGCGCGCCAGGGTGACCAATTTGGCGTCCTCGGCACTCAGCGGGGTGCCGTCCGTGCCGGGCACGGGTGCGGCGGCGAAGGTCTGCTCAGGCATCTGCTGGTTGTCTTTCCTCTGTCTCAGTGACGTTCTCGTCGTTCTCGGCGGACGGACCCGGTCCCACCCGGCACACCAGCACCGAGTCGATCCGGTTCCGGCGGCCGGCGGTGCCCTCGGCGATCAGGTGAAGCCCACCCACGTCGACGGCGGCGCCTGGAATCGGCACCCGGCCCAGTGTCTGCGCGAGCAGGCCACCGACCGTCTCCACCTCGTCGGTGGGCAATTCCACCCCGAAGATGTCGCCCAGGTCCTCGATCGGCAGGCGTGCGGCAACCCGCACCGCGCCGTCCTCGAGGTGCTCGATGGGAGGGCGTTCCACGTCGTACTCATCGGTGATCTCGCCGACGATCTCCTCGAGGATGTCCTCGATGGTGACCAGGCCGGCTGTGCCACCGTACTCGTCCACCACGATCACCAGGTGGGTGCGTGCCGCCTGCATCTCGGAGAGCAGGTCGTCGACCGGTTTCGACTCGGGCACGAACGTGGCCGGGCGCATCGCGTCCGCCACGGCCTGAGCGGCCGCCGCCGGGTCGCCGTTCTGCGTGCGGCGGATCACGTCTTTCAGATAGAGCACACCCAGCACGTCATCGACGCTCTCGCCGATCACCGGGATCCGGGAGAACCCGGAGCGCAGGAAGAGGAAGAGCGCCTGCTGGAGCGTTTTCGGCGCCTCGATCCACACCATTTCGGTACGCGGCACCATCACCTCACGGGCGATCGTGTCACCGAGGGCGAAGACCGAGTGGATCATCTCGCGCTCGCCGTGCTCGACGACGCCGCGCTGCTCGGCCAGGTCGACCAGCTCACGCAGCTCGACCTGACTGCCGAACGGGCCCTCCGGGAAGCCTTTGCCCGGGGTCACCGCATTGCCGATCAGGATCAGCAGCTGGGCGAGCGGGTTGAGCACCTTGCCGAGCCAGCGCACCAGCGGGGCCGTCGCCAGCCCCACGGCGTACGCGTGCTGGCGCCCCACGGTCCGCGGGGCGACCCCGATCACCACGAAGCTGACCAGGGTCATCGTGCCGGCCGCGACGAGCGCCGCCTGCCAGCCGACACCCCAGGTGTCCACCGCCACGAGCGCCACCAGCGTCGTCGCGGTGAGCTCGCAGAGCAGGCGGAGCAGCAGGAGCAGGTTGACGTAACGGACCACGTCGGAGGCGACGGCGGCCAGCGCGGTCGCGCCCCGCCGGCCCTCCCGGTCCAGCTCCGCGGCACGGGCCTGGCTGACCATGGCCAGCGCGGCGTCGGTCATCGACGCCAGGCCGGCCAGCAGCACCAGCGCCACCGCGCAAATGATCAGTTGCAGGTCCGGCAGGCCCGCTGAGGCGGACGCTGCCAGACCGGAGGCGGGCTCCATGGTCAGCCGGCCTTACGTGTGGCGCGCCAGCTCTGCAGAAGCTTGTTCTGCAGAGCGAACATCTCGCGCTCCTCGTCCGGCTCGGCGTGGTCGTAACCGAGCAGGTGCAGCACCCCGTGCACGGTGAGCAGGTGCAGCTCGTCCGCGGCGGAGTGGCCG
Source organism: Actinoplanes sp. CA-015351 (assembly GCF_050955685.1). NCBI lineage: Bacteria > Bacillati > Actinomycetota > Actinomycetes > Micromonosporales > Micromonosporaceae > Actinoplanes > Actinoplanes sp. CA-015351. The sequence goes on along the minus strand of NZ_CP192102.1, from coordinate 1,323,535 downwards.
GCGACCGCCGCCTGTTTCGCGGCCACCTCGGGCGCCAGCACGATGTCGCCGAGCAGCGCCGGCTCACCGACCCCGGACTCGCCGGGACCGTGGTCGACGCTGCCCTCGTCCATCGGGAAGGCGAGCACGTCGGTGGGACCGTCGCTCCCCATCCAGCGATGGTTGAGCTCGGCCATGTAGTCGATGTCGACCAGGAGGATCGACAGCTCGGCGAGTGGGTTGACACCCATCTCGTCCAGGGCGTGCCGGGCAACCGCGAGGATCGCGTCGGTGTCGACCTCGACTCCCGACTCGTTGGCGATCTCGATGGACATAGCGGTGCGATTACCCCTTGGAAATCAGCGCCGGTGCCCGGTGCGACCGCCGGTGGCGGTCCGGCCCGGCACGGCGTGGACGGATTGTGCGGCCTGTTGTTCCTGCTCGAGGTCGAAACGCGCGTACGCGTCGACGATCTCCGCGACCAGGCGGTGGCGCACCACGTCGGAGCTGGAGAGCTCCGCGAAGTGCACGTCCTCGACGCCGCGCAGGATCTCCCGCACGACCTTGAGACCGCTGCTCGTGCCGCCGGGCAGGTCGACCTGGGTGACGTCGCCGGTCACCACGATCTTGGCACCGAAACCGAGCCGGGTCAGGAACATCTTCATCTGCTCGGGCGTCGTGTTCTGCGCCTCGTCGAGAATGATGAACGCGTTGTTGAGCGTGCGGCCTCGCATGTACGCCAGAGGCGCGACCTCGATCGTCCCGGCGGCCATCAGCCGCGGGATCGATTCCGGGTCGAGCATGTCGTGCAAGGCGTCGTAGAGCGGACGCAGGTAGGGGTCGATCTTTTCGGTCAGCGTGCCGGGCAGGAAGCCGAGCCGCTCACCGGCCTCGACCGCCGGCCGGGTCAGGATGATCCGGCTGACCTCCTTGGCCTGCAGAGCCTGCACGGCTTTCGCCATGGCGAGGTACGTCTTACCGGTACCGGCCGGGCCGATCCCGAAGACGATGGTGTTCTCGTCGATGGCGTCGACGTACTTTTTCTGGCCCAGCGTCTTGGGCCGGATGGTGCGCCCGCGCCGGGACAGGATGTTGAGGGTGAGCACCTCGGCGGGACGCTCCGAGGTGTTGGCCTCGAGCATCGCCAGGGTGCGGCGGACAGCGTCGACGCTGAGCGTCTCGCCTTTTTCGATGAGCTCGACGAGCTCCGCGAAGAGCCGCTCCGCCGTGGCGTTGTCGGCGGGCTCCCCGGTGATCGTGATCTCGTTGCCGCGAACATGCACGTCGCTGGTGACGGACCGCTCGATGAGACGGAGGATCTCGTCCCCGGGGCCGAGCAGGTTCACCATGATCTTCGGATCACTCACCGAGATCTTGGTCTGCGCCCGCACCGGGCTGGACGAGCCAGTGCTGGAAGGGTTCGGCGTTCCGGTCATAGGCTGGCCCAGTGGGCCTCCGCCACCTGCTCTCTGTCTCCGTGTCGCCCGGTTGAGGGCGGCTTGCTCGAGGATCGTGCCATCCTATCCGCTCGCCCGCTCCCCCGCCGATGCCATTATCGCCGCCCCGCTGGCGGGTCACCCGCCCGGTAAGGCTCCGGTCCGGAAGACGCCGGACCGCCGTCGAAGCCGTCCTGGAACCGGCGGAACCGGTACGTGGCCCAGTGCATCCGTACCACCTCGCCGTGCTCGTCCCGGGTCAGTCGCAGCAGCTCACCGGACTCCCGGCCGGAGACCGTACGCAGCACGTCCTCCTGCTCGGGCAGCGCGGCGAACACCGCGGGCGGCCGGTCGGCGGGCGCCTCAGCGAGCCGGGCCTGAAGCTGCCCGTCATGCCAGGCGAAAATGAATTCGGAACCCTCGCTCCACCAGCGGCCGAGCACCGATCGGTACGACTTCGGCGCGGGCGCAGCGATCCGCCACGGCCTGATCTCGGCCGGGTCCAGCTCGACGGCGAGCCGCAGCAACTCGTGGACCAGCTCGTTGACCTGTCCCGCTGTTCCGGAGGAGCCCAGCACCGCGCAGCCGAGCGCGCCCGGGTTGCCCTCGCCGCCCCGGCGGCCGTAGACACCAGCCAGGAAACCGGGCATCGCGCCGTCGTGCCCGACGTGCATGACCCGCCGGCCCTCGGGCACCAGAATCAGGCCGAGGCCGAACCCGGCACCCCACAGCGCTTCGTCGGTGGTGGTCAGCGGCCAGCGCATCTCGTCGAGGGTGGTCGCTTTCAGGACGCGGCCGTCCGGGTCGACCAGCTCCGGGCTGGTCAGGAAGGCGGCCCATTTCGCCATGTCGGCGGCGGTGCTCCAGAGCTGCGCGGCGGGCGCCACACCTCCGAGCGGAACCGGCGGCTCGGGGCGGGCCGCGTCCGAGTACGCGTCGACGAGATAACCCACGGCGGACTGCGGCGGCGCCTCCACCGTGGTGGCGTTCAATCCGAGTGGGACCAGGATGCGCTCGGCGACGATCTGCTCCCAGGTGCCGCCGCGGAGCTTTGCCACGAGCTGCCCGAGGACCGCGAGTCCCAGGTTGGAGTAATGGAACCGGCGCGCGTTCGGCAGCACCCGCTCGGCCCGGTCCAGCTCCTCGACGAGCTGCGCCGCGTCCGGGGCGATCAGGGTGTCCCAGACGTCGCCGTGCGGCTCACGCTGGAAACCAGCGGTGTGCGAGAGCAGGCGGCGCAGCGTGGCATCACCGTGCGCGGGCAGGTCCAGGTACGCGTTCACCGGCTGGTCGAGATCGAGCAGCCCTTCGTCCCGGGCCTGCAGGACGAGCACCGCGGTGAACGTCTTGGTGACCGAGCCGATCCGGAACCGGGTATCCGGGCCGAGCGGGTGTGCCGTGTTGCCGGACTCGCCGACCGTGAAGACCCACGGTTCCCGGTCGGCGCGGTGCAGGGCGACCGACAACGCCGGGATGCGTCCGTCGGACTGTGCTCTGCGGGCGGCTCGCTCGTACCGGGGAGTCGGAGCGTTCACTTGCCGGCCAGCATCGGGCCGAGTGGTGCACCGCCGACCACGTGCGCGTGCACGTGGAAGACCTCCTGGCCGCCGTGCGTGCCGGTGTTGAAAATCACCCGGAAGCCGTCGGTGAGCCCCTCCTTCTCGGCCACCGCGGCCGCGGTGGCGAGCACGTCGGCCGCGGCGGACGGGTCGGCGGCGAGAGCGACCACGTCGGGGTGGTGCGCGACCGGGATCACCAGCACGTGGGTTGGCGCTTTAGGGTCGATGTCGCGGAACGCGAGGGTGGTCTCGGTGCGGTGCACGACCGTCGCCGGGATCTCGCCGGCCACGATGCGGCAGAAGAGGCAGGAGTTTTCCACCTGTCGGATCTTAGGCGTTGAGGATTGAATGGTCGCCGGATCCATGTCGTTAACGCTGGGAGCGCTCTCATGACCGATCTCGATCATTTCCTCGGGCAACTGACCCTGGAGGAGAAGGTATCCCTGCTGACCGGACAGGACTTCTGGTCGCTGCCCGCGATCCCCCGGATCGGCCTGCGCTCACTGGTGATGTCCGACGGCCCGGTCGGCGTACGCGGCACCGGGTACGCCCCCGATGACCCGTCCATCGCCCTGCCCAGCCCGACGGCGCTCGCCGCCACCTGGGACACCGCGCTGGCGCAGCGGGCCGGGCGGCTGCTCGGCCAGGAGTCCCGGCGCAAGGGTGTGCACGTGCTGCTCGGCCCGACCGTGAACCTGCACCGCACCCCGCTCGGCGGGCGGCACTTCGAGTGCTACTCGGAGGATCCGCTGCTCACCGGCGAGATCGCGGCAGGGTTCGTGGCCGGCGTCCAGTCGCACGGTGTCGGCACCACGGTGAAACACCTGGTCGGCAACGACTTCGAGACCGACCGGATGACCGTGGACGTGCGGATCCCGCCGCGGGCGCTGCGCGAGCTGTACCTGGCGCCGTTCGAGCGGGTCGTGGCCGCGGGCGGCTGGGGCGTGATGAGCGCGTACAACGGGGTCAACGGGTTGCCGATGGCCGGCAACGGGGCGCTTCAGGATCTCGTTCTCAAGCGGGAGTGGGGCTTCGACGGGGTTGTCGTCTCCGACTGGCGGGCTGCCCGGGAGACGGTTCCCACGGCCAACGGCGGCCTGGACATCGCGATGCCCGCCATGGACAACCCGTGGGGCGCGTCGCTCGTCGCCGCGGTCCGGGCCGGCGAGGTGCCGGCGGACGTGATCGACGACAAGGTACGCCGGGTGCTGCTGCTCGCCGCCCGGACCGGCGCCCTCGACGGCTTCGCCATCGCCGACATCCCGCTCGACGAGGACGGCGCCGCGGTCGCTCACGAGGTCGCGGCCCGCTCGTTCGTGCTGGCCACCAACGACGGCGTGCTCCCGCTGCCCACCGGCGACCTGACCCGGGTCGCGGTGATCGGCGCCCTTGCCACCGACGCCCGGGTGCTCGGTGGTGGCAGCGCCCAGGTCACCCCGCCGCACGTGATCTCGCCGCTGGACGGGATCCGCAAGGACCTGCCAGGCGTCGATGTGGCGTACGCGATCGGCGCCGACCCACGGCCGTTTCTGCCCGCCGCCCAGGGCCCGCAGTGGGGCACGTTCCACCTCGCGCTGAGCAGCTCCGACCTCGATGCCTTCGACTTTGCTGTCGAGACCGCGACCGTACGCTGGATCGGCGACCTGCCTGGCGGCCTCAACGTCGCCACGGCCACCAGCCTGGTCCTGCGCACCACGCTGACACCCACCGAGTCCGGCGAGCACATCCTCGCGATCTCCGGGTTTGGCGCGTTCGAGCTGACCGCCGGCGACAGCCTGCTCTACAAGGGTTCGCTGCACCCGCCCGGCACCGGTCGCGCCGACCTGCTGCTGCACCCGCGTGAGCAGCGCTTCTCTCTCACCTTGGAAGCCGGCGTGACCGTTCCGGTGGTGCTCCGGCAGACCTTCGAACCCGGCATGGCCCACTCGGTAGCCACCACGCTCGGTCACCGCGCGCCCGGACCGGACGAGGAGGGCCTGATCGTCGAGGCCGTCGAACTCGCCGCCCGCTCGGACGTGGCGATCGTCGTGGTCGGCACCACCGAACAGGTCGAGTCCGAAGGCTTCGACCGCACCAGCCTGGCCCTGCCCGGCCGCCAGGACGAGCTGGTCTCCCGGGTTGCCGCCGCGAACCCACGCACCATCGTCGTCGTCAACGCCGGCTCCCCGGTGCTGCTGCCCTGGTCGGACGAGGCCGCCGCGATCCTGCTCACCTGGTTTCCCGGCCAGGAGGCAGGCGCCGCCCTCGCCGACGTCCTCCTCGGCGTCACCGAGCCCGGCGGCCGCCTGCCCACCACCTGGCCGCGCCGCGAAGAGGACTGCCCGGTACTCGACGTCCGCGTCACGGACGGCGCCCTCGCCTACGACGAGGACATCTTCATCGGATACCGCGCCTGGTTGCGCTCCCCGGCCAGCCCACTCTTCGCGTTCGGTCACGGCCTGGGTTACACCACCTTCGGGTACGCGGACCTGACGGTCACCGACTCCGAAGCAACCGTGACCATCACCAACACGGGCGAACGCCCAGGCCGAGAGGTGATCCAGATCTACCTGAGCTTCGAAGCCAACGGCAGTGACGGTGACGATGGCAGTGGCGACGGCGACGGCAGTGGCGATGACAGTGGCGATGGCGATGGCGATGGCGGCGACGCGATCGAGCGGCCGGAGCGCTGGCTGGCCGGGTTCGCCTCGGTGGCCGCCGCACCGGGCCAGACCGTCACGGTCCGGGTGCCGCTGCCGGAGCGCGCTTTCCAGATCTGGAACGACGGCTGGCAGACGATCCCCGGCACCTACACGGTGACCGCCGCCCACGCCCTCGACGACCCCCGCCTGACAGCCCACCTGACCCGCTGACTCCACCAGCCACCAGCCACCAGCCACCGGCCACCGGCCACCGGCCACCAGCCACCGGCCACCGGCCACCAGCCACCAGCCACCGCGATCTAGTGAGCTTGCGCCGCCCGAGCCGCCCAGAACTCACAAGGTCGCGGTGCTCGGGCGGCCAAGCGACGGTGTGCGGCTGCGCCATCGGACCGACCCGAAACTCACAAGTTCCACCGCCCGACCGGGGCCCGGCGCCGGCTCACAATCCACTGTGTTGATTTAGGGTTCGATCCGCACCCAATGTCCACACGCATCCCCACGAAACGGCTGCTCGTGCCGACTTCGGGGTCGTATCGCGCCCTAAATCAACACGCTGTGGGGGCGGGCTGTGGCGGGGCCGGGCCCGCTGATCGCGGCAGTGCGCGGGGACTGTGTTAGTCGCTCTGCGTGCCGTGCCCACGGGCACCACCCGCTGATCTTGGAAACTGACGGTGCCTGGAGGCCCCGCCATGCTCCACACATCGGCCATCGGCCCGCCCCGCCGTGACAGCGCGTAACACTCCGCAGCAAGCAGTCTCCAAGATCGCGGACTGGTTGTCTCGTGCCACTCGGCGGGGTGCTGGGCGACACTCGCGGCTGGGCGATTTCGGTCGAGCGTGTCCTGTCCTACCAGCGGGTCAGGCGGGTGGAGAGCACTGACAGGGCTGCCACGCCGGCCGTCGAGGTGCGCAGGACCGCGGTGCCCAGGCGGACCGGGACGGCGCCGGCTGTCTGGAATGTCGCCACCTCGGCGTCGCTGATGCCGCCCTCGGGGCCGACCACCAGGATGATCTCGCCGGATTCCGGGAGTGGCGCCGAGGTCAGCCGTTCGGTTGCTTCCTCATGCAGCACGAACGCGGCCGCCGCGTCCGCGATCCGGGCCGCTACCTGCTTCGTGGAGCAGTCCGGATCGCCGGACACCGACGGGAGCCAGGATCGGCGGGCCTGTTTGGCTGCCTCCCGGGCGGTTGACGCCCACTTGTCGCGGGCCTTGATGCCGCGGTCGCCGCGCCACTGCGCCACCGATCGGGAGGCCGCCCACGGGACGATCTCGTCGACGCCGACCTCGGTCATCGCCTGGACGGCCAGTTCGCCGCGGTCGCCCTTCGCGATTCCCTGGACCACGACCAGACGCGGGTCGGCGGCCGGTTCGGTGGTACGGGAGCCGATCAGCAGGTCGACGGTTCCCCTGCCGACCGCGCTGACCTCGGCTTTCGCGGTGCCGCCCCGGCCGTCGGCGAGGATCAGCGTCTCGCCGGCCCGGAGCCGCTGCACGGTGGCGGCGTGGTGCCCTTCCGGCCCGTCCAGGGTGAACGACGTTCCAGCGGGCAGACTCTCGACCAGAAACAGAGGTGCGGACACCCCCGAACGCTACCGAACCCCACCCCAGCCAGCGCCCACGGTCGCCCAGCGCCCGAAATGTGGAGCCCCAAGCACAAGCCGCCCGGCGCTAGCCAGCGCTCGAATTGTGGAGCCCCAAGCACAAGCCGCCCGGCGCGGCGCACCGGCCGTGGGCCATCCGAACCCGGCCGCAGGTGGTGGAGCCACCTGCACACCTGGCCGCGCCACGGGGGTGACAGGAAAAGGGGCGCGACCACTCACGCAGGTCGCGCGGCCCGGGGAGCGTCAGCGAACCCGGGCCGGGCCCTCGGCGTGAGCGACGGTCTGAACCCACCACCCCGCTGCGACATCCGAATTTGACCTTAATGTCCGTTGAAAGCGTCCCGCATTCGCGAGAAGAAGCCGCCCTGCTTGCTGAGTTCCGCGATGTCCTCGCCGCGGGTCTTGGCGAAGTCGCGGAGCATGCGTTCCTGGTCGGCGGTGAGTTTTGTCGGGGTTTTGACGTCGAGGTGCACGAAGAGGTCGCCGCGACCCTGGCCGCGCAGATGCGGTACGCCCTTGGTGCGGATGCGCAGCGTGCTGCCGGGCTGGGTGCCGGGCTTGACCTCGATGTTTTCCTCGCCGTCGAGGGTCTTGATGGTCATCCGGGTGCCGAGGGCGGCGGCGGTCATCGGGAGCGTCACCCGGCAGTGGAGGTCGTCGCCCTTGCGGGAGTAGACGTCGTGCGGGCGCTCGTGGATCTCGACGTAGAGATCGCCGGCGGTGCCGCCGCCGGGGCCGACCTCGCCCTGCTGGGCCAGGCGGATGCGCATGCCGTCCTCGACGCCCGCCGGGATCTTGACGGTCAGGGAGCGTCGTGTCCTTATCCGGCCGTCGCCGGCGCAGGTGGGGCAGGGCGTCGGGATGGTCGTGCCGTGGCCCTGGCAGTTCGCGCAGGGGCGGGACGAGACGACCTGGCCGAGGAAGGTGCGCTGCACCGACTGGACCTCGCCGCGGCCGGCGCAGACGTCGCAGGTCGCGAGTTGTGTGCCGGGGGCGGTGCCGGCGCCGGAGCACTGGGTGCAGAGGACCGCGGTGTCGACGGTGATCGGCGCCTCGACGCCGAAGGCGGTCTCCACAAGGTCGAGCTCGAGGCGCAGGATCGCGTCGGCGCCGGGACGGGTACGCGGGCGCGGCCCACGTGAACCGCCGCCGGCCGCCGTGCCGAAGAACGCGTCCATGATGTCTTGGAAGCCGACGAAAGGTCCGGCTCCGCCGGGGCCGGGCGCGCCGCCACCACCGGGCGCGAGAGGGTCGCCGCCGAGATCGACGATCTGCCGCTTCTGATCGTCCGAAAGGACCTCGTAAGCGGCGTTGATCTCTTTGAACTTCTCGTGCGCCTCAGGGTCCGGGTTGACGTCGGGGTGGTACTGCCGAGCCAGTTTGCGGTAGGCGCGCTTGATCTCGTCGTCGGTGGCTTCCCGGCTCACGCCGAGAATTCCGTAGTAGTCCTTGGCCACGGGGTTTGGAGTCCTCAATGTCTGCGCGAATCCGTCAATTCTGTGCCAACAGGTCGCCAACGTACCGTGCCACTGCACGAACAGTAGCGATGGTGCCCGGGTAGTCCATGCGGGTGGGCCCCAAAACACCGAGCCCACCAACGATCGTCGCACCTGGTCCGTAACCGCTGCTCACCACGGATGCCGACCGGAGGTTGTCGATCTCGTTCTCGTCGCCGATCCGGACCCGGGTGGTGCTCGGTTCCAGGTCACCGATCAGTTTCAGCAGGATGACCTCCTCCTCGAGGGCTTCGAGGACGGGGCGCAGCGTGCCCTGGAAGTCCAGCACACCACCGCGGGTCAAATTGGCGGTACCGGCAAGGGCGAGGCGCTCCTCACTGCGCTCGACGAGCGTCTCGAGCAGCACCGAGGCGAGACACGCCATCGCGGGACGCCGCTCCGGAGCCGACTCGTCGACGAGTTTCTGCACCAGGAGCGGGGTGTCGGCGAGTTTCTGACCGACCAGTTTCTCGTTCACCCGGCGGCGCAGCTCCCAGACGTCGTCGGCAGCGATCGGCCCCGGCATCTCGACGAGGCGCTGCTCGACACGGCCGGTGTCGGCGATCATCACGAGGGTGAGCCGGGTCGTGGAGATCGGCACCAGCTCCAGATGGCGGACCGAGGAGCGGGAAAGGCTCGGGTATTGCACCACGGCGACCTGGCGGGTCAGCTGGGCGAGGAGCCGGACCGTGCGGTGCACGACGTCGTCGAGGTCGACGACACCGACCATGAAGCGCTCGATGGCGCGGCGCTCGGCGGGGGTCAGCGGCTTGATCCGGGTGAGCCGGTCGACGAAGAGGCGGTAACCCGCGTCGGTGGGCACCCGGCCGGCACTGGTGTGCGGCTGCCGGATGTAACCCTCCTCCTCCAGGACGGCCATGTCGTTGCGCACGGTCGCCGGGGAGACGCCCAGCTGGTGACGCTCGACCAGAGCTTTGCTGCCGACCGGCTCGTGCGTCTCGACGTAGTCCTGGACTATCGCCCGGAGAACCTCGAGTTTGCGGTCATCGAGACTCATATGACCCCTCCCCCTGTTGGCACTCGCTTTGGCACTCCCGAAGACAGAGTGCCAGTCTACGTCGCCAGGGGCGGCAACGCGATGATCGAAAGTACGTAGCGTTCTCAGATCTTGGGCGGCGGGGCGGGCACGACCCGGTGGATTACCAGCCTTAGCGTGGAGATATGACCGAGCCTCCTCGCCCTCCTGAGGGAAATGATCCCTATAACGACCCTTATGCCCAGACCCCACCCCCTGGGTATCAGCCGCCGCCCCCTCCCGGTTACGGCCCGCCGCAGGGATATCCGCCGCCGCAGGGTTACGGGTACGGCGGATATCAGCAGCCTCCGGGCGCCGGCGAGGACCGCACCTGGATCGTGCTGACCCACTTCATCAGCGCACTTGTCGCCTTCCTGAGCAGCGGCACGCTCGGCTGGGTCATGCCGCTCATCACACTGCTCTCGCAGGGCGCGCGCTCGCCGCAGGTCCGCGCCGAGGCCGTGCAGGCGCTGAACTTCCAGATCCTCTGGTCGGTTCTGACGATCGTCGGATACATCCTGATCTGCGTGTTCATCGGCTGGCTGGTCGTCCTGGCCACCTGGCTGATCGCCTGGATCGTGCCGCTGATCGCGGGCATCAAGGCGACCAACGGGCAGCCGTTCCGTTACCCGCTGAACGTCTCGATCATCAAATAACGTCCCTGATCACGGCGTCGGCGAGCAGCCGGCCCCGCAGCGTCAGCACCAGCTGTCCCCGGTCGTAAGCGCCCTTGTCGAGCAGTCCACCGGCAAGGGCGCGTGCTGCCGCGTCCTTGTTGAGACCTCGCAGCGAGATGCCCTCCCGCAGACGAACGCGGAGCATCACGTCCTCCACGTGCCGGTCCTCGTCGGTGAGAACCTCGCGGGCCAGGCCAGGCGACTCGCCGGCGGCGAGCCTTTTCGCGTACGCGGACGGATGCTTGACGTTCCACCACCGCACCCCACCGACGTGGCTGTGCGCGCCCGGACCCAGGCCCCACCAGTCGGCACCGGTCCAATAGAGCAGGTTGTGGCGGCACTCTCCGCCCTTTTTCGCCCAGTTGGACACTTCGTACCACTCGAAGCCGGCACTGGTCAGCGCCTGCTCGGCCGCCAGGTAGCGGTCCGCGGCGACGTCGTCCTCCGGGAACGGCAGCTCACCCCGGCGCATCCGGGTCGCCATCCGCGTGCCGTCCTCGACGATCAGGGCGTACGCGCTCACGTGGTCGACCCCGGCGTCGACGACCGCGTCCAGCGACCGGGCGAAGTCGTCCGGGCTCTCCCCCGGCGTTCCGTAGATCAGGTCGAGGTTGACGTGCTCGAACCCGGCGTCACGGGCTTCGAGGGCGGCTTGTGGTGCCCGGCCGGCGGTGTGTTTGCGGTCGAGGACGCGCAGAACGTTCTCCGCGGCGGACTGCATGCCCAGTGAGATGCGGGTGAAGCCGGCATTACGCAGTGTTTTTAAATACGAAATATCGACAGATTCCGGATTTGCCTCGGTGGTCACCTCAGCATTGGCCGCCAACCCCCAGGTCTTGTCGATCCCCTCCAGGATCCGGGCCAGATCGTCCGCCGGGAGCAGCGTCGGTGTGCCACCGCCGACGAAGACCGTGTCCACCTTCTTGCCGGGCTCGATCACCCGCGCGGCCAGCGCCAGTTCTTGCAGAACGGTGGAGGCGTACTCGTCGCGGCTCGCACCGCCACCCAGCTCACTGGCCGTGTACGTGTTGAAGTCGCAGTACCCGCAACGGCTGGCACAGAACGGAACATGGACGTAGACGGCGAACCCGTTCTCACCCACGTGCCGGGTCGCTTCCTCAGGAAGCGAGCCATCAGTGGGTACGGGTTCACCATCGGGGAGTGCGCCTGCCATCCGTCAAGCGTAGTTATCGTTCCGGACATGGATCCGGTCCGCACCCTGACTCTGGACAACCCTGCCAGCCGCAACGCGCTCTCCACCGCAGTGCTGCGCGGAATGCTCGACGATCTGGCCTCGGCCGCCGCCGATCCGGCGTGCCGGGTGATCGTCCTCTCACACACCGGCCCGGTCTTCTGCTCGGGCGTCGACCTGAAGGAGACCGCCGCGGCCGCGCCCGGCGACAAACTTCCCGCCGAACTGCTCGCCGACGTGCTCGCCGTGCTCTGGGAGTTTCCCAAGCCGGTGGTCGCGCGGATCGCCGGTCCCGCTCGCGCCGGCGGCCTCGGCCTGATCGGCGCGGCCGACATCGCGGTCTGCGACCGCTCCGCCACGTTCTCCTTCACCGAGGTACGCCTCGGCGTGATCCCCGCGGTGATCAGCGCCACCGTCCTGCCCCGGCTGTCGCCCCGCGCCGCCGCCGAGCTCTTCCTGACCGGCGACGTCTTCGACGGGACGCGAGCCGCGGAGATCGGCCTGGTCACTGCCGCGGTCGCCGCCGAGGATCTGGACGAAGCCGTGGCCGGCTTCTGCGCGTCGCTCATTCGCGGCGGTCCACTCGCGCTTGCCGGCACAAAACAACTTCTCCGGCGTACGCGTAACGAGTCGATCCGCACCGAACTGGCAGATCTGGCACACCGGTCCGCCGGATACTTCAAGTCCGCGGAAGGACGTGAGGGTGTCGCCGCGGCACGGGAGAAACGGGATCCGTCCTGGTCCGTCGCCATGTAGTCACGCCGAGCCACGGGCGCTCGTTGGTTAGGCTTGGCGGCCGGCGACAGCTTGGAGGTGGGCGTGCGCAAGAAATCGATCATGGGCGGCATCGCCCTGCTGGCCCTCCTCGGTGCGCTCGGCGTCTTCGTGGTTCTGCGCTCGGTGGTGACCAGCATCAAGCTGCCGCAGCTGGGCCCGGAGTGCACGGTCAGCGCCGACGGCCAGGTGACCCTCGACTCCGTGCAGATGGCGAACGCCGCGACGATCACCGCGGTCGGTGTCCGGCGCGGCCTGCCCGAGCAGGCCGTGGTGATCGCGCTCGCCACCGCGTTCCAGGAGTCGAAACTGGAGAACCTCGACGACGGCGACCGGGACTCGGTCGGGCTCTTCCAGCAGCGACCCAGCCAGGGCTGGGGCACGTTCGAGCAGATCAAGGACCCTCGGTACGCGGCCGGCAAGTTCTACTCCGCCCTGAAGAAGGTCAAGGGCTGGCAGGAGATGCGGGTCACCGACGCGGCACAGAAGGTGCAGCGCTCGGCGTACCCGGAGGCGTACGAGAAGTGGTCCGACGAGTCGCGGGTGCTCGCCGCCGCGCTGACCGGCCGGGCCACCGGCGCCGTCGAGTGCCGTTACACCGGCACTCCGGCGGTCCGGGGCGCCGAGGCGGCCACCGCCCTGCTCGCCAGCCTCAAGCTGGACTGGGGCAAGAAACTGCCGAACAAGGCGACCGCCAGCGACCCGGCCGGCCTGACCGTCTCGGTCTCCAGCCCGGACACCGGCTGGCGGTACGCACACTGGCTGGTCTCGCACGCCGCGGTGAGCGGCCTCGAACGGGTACGTTTCGCCGACCTGGAGTGGCACGCGCCGGACGGTAAATGGCAGCCGGTAACCAGCGGTGCCGGTGGAAACACCGCACAGGTGGTGGCTGAGGTGTTCCGGTGACCGGACGTAACTCTCGATCTGCCGCATTCCGGGTTGCGCTGCGTATACATCGACATGGACAGTCCGCAACCGCCCTGGTACTAAGTAGAGCGTGCTGAGGGCGATCGAGTGGATCCTGCTGGGAGCGGGAAGCGTCGTCGCCATCCTGTACGGCGTGCGACGTCACCGACCGGCCCGCAAGGCCCCGTGGCTGCTGCTCGCCGCTGCGGTCGCGACGCTCAGTGCCGGTGACGTTCTCTACGCCTACCGGCGGATGGACCTCGCCGAAGTCTGCTACCTCGCGATGTTCGCCCTGGTCGTGGTCTGCCTGCTCCAGTTCACCCGGGACGGCTCGCTGCTCGCCGACCGCGCCCGGCTGATCGACCTGGTGGCGTTCTCCTGCTCGACGCTGCTCGTCGTCTGGGTCTTCGTGATCGGATCGGCCGGGCAGATGGGTGCGGTCAACGCCGCCGACGTGATCGGCGACCTGCTCCTGGCGGGCGTGGCGGTCCGGCTGGTCCTGGCCGACCGCCGCAACGTCGCCGCGATCCTGCTGCTCGCCGGTGGGCTCGGCATGCTCGCCGGGGACATCTTCTATCCGCTGACCAAGGGATCGTTCGCCGCCGAGACGACGTATGTGGCCCTCTATCTCTGCTGGGGGATGTCCGCACTGCACCCGTCGATGGTCCGGCTCACCGAGCCGCGCCCGCCGGAACCCACCCCGTGGCGGATCCACTGGACCGTGCTGCTCGCCGCGTCGGCCGCCACTCCCCCGGCGGTGCTGCTCATCGAGGCGCTCAACAACGACGTGCGCGACGGGGTGGTGATCGCCGTCACCGGAGCGGTCACGCTGCTTCTCACGATCACCCGCCTGGCCGACGCGATCCGTCAGCACAGTGCCGCGTTGAATCGGGAACGCGGTCTGCGTACCGCCAACACGGCGCTTGTCGCGGCGGCTGATCAGCCTGCGGTGGACGCGGCTGTGCGTACCGCGATCATCGGGCTGCTTCCGCCGGGCTCGGTCAGCCGGGTCCTGCTCGCCACCGACGACGGCGCCCTCGCCGCCGAGTCGCTGCCGCCCGCACCCGCTGGATCAGGTTCCCGCAGCTGGTGGGCGCCGGCCGACGACCCGGACGAGTGCGTTCTGATCTGCCCGCTGCGGCTGGAACCCCTCGCGGTGGCCCGGCCGAGCGGCGGCGCGCTCATCCTGACCGGCCGCAAGGAGGCACTCACCGCGGGCCGGGACGCGCTCGAAGTGCTGGCCGGCGAGGCCGCTCTCGCTCTCGACCGGATCACCCTGGTCGAGGCGGTCGGCCGGCGCGACAGCGACCTCTACCTGCGCGCTGTGATCCGCAACACCGCCGAGATCATGGCGGTGATCGATTCCGATCACCGCATCCGTTACGCCAGCCCGGAACTCCGCCGCCTGCTCGGCGGCGACGAGCTGCCACCGCTCATCGCCTTCGACGATCTGGTCCACCCCGACGACCAGGCGATGGTACGAGTGAGGCTGCGCGCACAGGGTGACGGCAAAGTTTTCTGCGCGCTGCGCCGCAAGGACGACACGCAGGCCTTCGTCGAGATGACGTACCGGGATCTGCGTGACGACCGGCTCGTGCAGGGTCTCGTGGTGACCATGCGGGACATCACCGACCGGCACGATCCCGGCGAGCGGGTGCCGTACCAGGATGCTGGCGAGATGCCCGCCCAGGTGAACCGGCGGAGTGCCCAGCACAAGTTCCGTTTCTGATTCTTCCCTCGAACGGCCGAATGCCGGACCCCGGGTGTGGGGTCCGGCATTCAAGCCTTTGGGTGTTGCTGGTGGTGCTGTGCCTTATCGGGTCAGGCGACGACGGCCACCGACACCGGCGACCAGCGCGACACCGATGGCGGCGAGGACGACCTGGAAGAAGAACTCGATCCAGTCGAAACCGGCGGTGTCAGCAACACCGGTGGCGCGGGCGATCACGGTGCCGAGCAGCGCTGCGACAACACCGACGACCAGCGTGAGCCAGAGCGGAATGTTCTGCTTGCCGGGGACCACGAGACGGCCCAGCGCGCCGATGATCAGACCGACGATCAGGGCGGTGATGATTCCGGTAACAGTCATTGGTTCCTCCTCGGGGGGTGGAGCATTTGTTGCGTCCGTCGAGCCCCAGAGTTCCCGACCCCCCGAGAAACCAAACCGCTTTTATTTTTTCGTTGATCCCTTGGTGTCCGCGCCCTCGGATGTGGACAGCGCGGCGATGAAGGCTTCCTGCGGAACCTCCACCCGGCCGACCATCTTCATGCGCTTCTTGCCTTCCTTCTGCTTCTCCAGCAGCTTGCGCTTCCGGCTGATGTCACCGCCGTAGCACTTCGCCAGCACGTCCTTGCGGATCGCGCGGATCGTCTCGCGGGCGATGATCCGGCTGCCGATGGCGGCCTGGATCGGCACCTCGAACTGCTGCCTCGGGATCAGTTTCTGCAGCTTGGCGGCGATCGACGTGCCGTACGCGTAGGCCTTGTCCTTGTGCACGATCGCGCTGAACGCGTCCACCGGCTCACCGTGCAGCAGGATGTCCACCTTGACCAGATCGGCCGTCTGTTCGCCGGAGGGCTCGTAGTCCAGGGACGCGTACCCCTTGGTCTTGCTCTTCAGCTGATCGAAGAAGTCGAAGATGATCTCCGCGAGGGGCAGGGTGTACCGGAGTTCCACTCGTTCGGTGGACAGGTACTCCATGCCGAGCATGATGCCGCGGCGGCTCTGGCACAGCTCCATGACGGCGCCGACGTACTCGTTCGGCACCAGGACGGTGGCACGCACCACCGGCTCGTGGATCTCAGCGATCTTGCCGGCCGGGAACTCGCTCGGGTTCGTCACCGTCTTGAGTTCGGTGTCCTCGGTCATCACCTGGTAGACCACGTTCGGCGCGGTCGAGATCAGGTCGAGGCCGAACTCCCGCTCCAGGCGCTCGCCGATGATCTCCAGGTGCAGCAGGCCCAGGTATCCGACACGGAAGCCGAAACCGAGTGCCGCCGAGGTCTCCGGCTCGTAGGTGAGCGCCGCGTCGTTCAGCTGGAGCTTGTCGAGCGCGTCGCGCAGCGCCGGGTAATCCGAGCCGTCGATCGGGTAGAGGCCCGAGTAGACCATCGGCTTCGGGTCCTTGTAACCGCCGAGGGCGTCCTTCGCCGGCCGGAGGTTGCGGGTGACGGTGTCACCGACCCGGGACTGTCGGACGTCCTTCACGCCGGTGATCAGGTAGCCGACCTCGCCGACGCCGAGCGCCTGGGCCTTCTCCATCTCGGGCGAGACGACACCGATCTCCAGCAGCTCGTGCACCGCTCCGGTGGACATCATCTTGATCTTGTCGCGGGCCTCGATCCGGCCGTCGATCACACGCACGTAGGTGACCACGCCGCGATAGACGTCGTAGACCGAGTCGAAGATCATCGCGCGGGCCGGTGCGTCAGCGTCGCCGACCGGGGGCGCGAGTTCCCGGACCACCACGTCGAGCAGGTGATCGACGCCGACACCGGTCTTACCCGAGACACGCAGCACGTCCGCCGGGTCGCAGCCGATCAGCTTGGCGAGTTCCTCGCCGTACTTCTCCGGCTGCGCCGCCGGCAGGTCGATCTTGTTGAGCACCGGGATGATGCGGAGGTCGTTCTCCATCGCCAGGTACAGGTTGGCGAGGGTCTGCGCCTCGATCCCCTGTGCGGCGTCGACAAGCAGGATCGCGCCCTCACAGGCGGCGAGGCTGCGGGACACCTCATAGGTGAAGTCGACGTGCCCAGGGGTGTCGATCATGTTGAGGACGGCGGTCTCGCCCTTGCGGTCGCCCTCCCGGACGGTCCAGGGCATCCGCACGGCCTGCGACTTGATGGTGATGCCGCGTTCGCGCTCGATGTCCATCCGGTCCAGGTACTGAGCGCGCATCTGGCGTGGGTCGACCACCCCGGTGATCTGCAGCATCCGGTCGGCCAGGGTCGACTTGCCGTGGTCGATGTGAGCGATGATGCAGAAGTTGCGGATGCGGCCGGGATCGGTCGATCCGATCACGTTCACGCCGGGGTCGAGCGGTCCAGGCACGGTCTTCCGTTCTTGTCGCGGTGAGGGTCACGCGTTCTTGTCGCGGTGTGGGTCATGCCGAGGAACAGAGTCGGCGCCCCTATCGTCCCACGTCCGCGAGGAGCGGTCGGAGCACACCCGATCGAGCGCCCGGCTCGTCCCGGTCAGATCTTTTCTACGAGCGCCCGACTTGATCTTTTCTTCGAGCGCCCGGCTTGATCTTTCTTCGCGGCCCGGCTTGATCTTTTCCTCGCGGGCCTGGCTTGGCCGGGTCAGATCTTTTCGAGGGCGGCGTGCGGCGACGGCGGCAGCTCGACCGTGACCAGATCGCCTGGCCGGACCGGGCCGCCTCGCAGCACCACCGCCATGACGCCCGCCTTACGAACCACGTCGCCCCGCTCGTCCTGCCCGATGACCTCCTTGAGCAGGCCGGGCCGGAACCCGTTGATCTGCGCGCACGGGTTACGCAACCCGGCCAGGACGATCGCGGGCCGGGCATCCTCACCGCCGTCCGCATCACGGCGGACGGCCTCAGCGACAGCGTCGGCAGCCCGCGCGGTGGCCGGGTCGAGCGTCGCTGCCTCGGCGGCGGCGAGAACCAGGCCGACGGGGTTCTCATCGGTTTCCCCGGCTTTGGTTCCGCCTTCGACCGATTCCTTGGTTCCGCCTTCGACCGATTCCTTGGCTCCGCCTTCGACCGATTTCCCGAAGCGCAGGATCGTTCCTCGCGGCAGGCCAAGCAGGTCCAGGCCGCTGGTGGTCACGTTCTCCCCCAGCCCACCGGCCGGAACCTCGTAACCTTTCCCCGCCACCTCCTCGAAAAGCTCCGCGTGGATCAGGTGGACCTGTCGCAGGTTCGGCTGCGTCGGGTCAAGTGCCACCCGGCCGCGGTGCCGCACGTTCACCCCGGCGTGGATGTCACCCTCCACGCCGAAGCCGGCGACCAGCACGATCTCATCCCGGTTCGGCTTGGTGAAGGTGTAGGCGTCGTTACGGCTGACGGCGGCGACAGTCCCATGCTCAGCGCTCATGCCATCGAGTCTGCCGAACCCGGCAACCGTTTTAAGCCCCGATCCAACGGCCCGTCAGCCCGGGCTCATCAGCCGGAGGGCTCCTCAGTCCGGCGGCCCTGAGCCTGGCCGCTCGTCAGTGCGGCCGCTCGTCAGTCTGGCGGCTCGTCAGTCTGGCGGCTCGTCAGTCTGGCGGCTCGTCAGTCTGGCGGCTCGTCAGTCTGGCGGCTCTAGGAACAACTCGGACAGCCTGGGCAGGCGGCGGCGCATCTCGTCCTCGTTGTCGAAGTCCCACAGGTCGTTGACCTCCGGGCGGATGCGGGGCCGCTCCTCGTCGGCGGCCAGCGGCTTGCCTGTCGCTTGCTCATAGGCCCGGGCGGCGATGGTCAGCACCTCCTCAGCCTCGAAGACAGCGCCGCTCTCCGCGGCGGCACGCACCGCAGGCATGCCGGCCAGCACGTCAGGCGACTGGACCGAGGCGGCGACCGCCTTACGCCCGTGCGCGACGAGCCAGCCCCGGAAATTGTCGAAGCCCTCCTCGGTGCACCCGCCGTTGATCAGGTAGGCGGCGGCCCAGAGGTCCTCCTTGCCGGAGGCGACGAGCACCTTGTCGAGGTGGCGGCCCCAGGCGACGATCTCCTCGGGGTCGTGCGTGGCCAGGTCGGCGACGGCCCGCTCAGCCACATCGGCCGGTGAGGCGGGCCGCTCCGCGGTGGCGCGGTCGACGACCGCCCAGAAATCGTCGGTTCTCATACCTGGATCCTCGCAGCCCGGTATGACAATCCACAGATGGAGATCCGGCCGGTCACGCTTCCTGACGTACCGTACGACGCTACTTCCGTACGCCCTGAATGGCGTGACCTGCCGCGGAGAGTGCGTGAAGCGATCAGCCTGCGCCTCGGCTCGCCGGTTGTCGCCGCGCGAAGCGCAGGCGGCGGATTCACCCGGGCGTTCGCCGCGGTCCTCACCACCGAGGCCGGCAGCAGCACGTTCGTGAAGGCGGCGCCGCTGCGCGAACCGACGTCCGAGTGGTACGCCAGGGAGGCGGCCATCACCCACGCCTTGCCGGATTCGGTCAGGGCCGCCCGGCCGCGCTGGACCCTGGCCGAGTCCGGCTGGTACGCCCTGGCCCTGGACGCGATCAACGGCCGGATCCCATCACTGCCGTGGAGCAGGCCCCACGTGGAAGCCGCCCTGGAAGCGTGGTCCACAGCCGCCGCGGCCCTGTCCACACCGCCACCCGCACTGAACGGACTCCCGCATCTCCCGGAGATCCTGCGCACCGAGATGTCCTGGTGGTCGCTGATCGAATCCGGTCACGAGCGGATGCCATCAACCGCCAGCGGAACGATCGCCCCCTCCCGGCTGCGCGAGCTGGCCGCCCTCGAACGCGCCCTCCCGGCCCTGGCCGCGGGCACCGGCATGTGCCACGGCGACCTGCGCGTCGACAACGTCATGATCGACAAATCCGGCGCGGCCTGGCTCTGCGACTGGACCTGGCCCTGCCTCGGCGCACCCTGGTACGACACGGTCACGCTGCTGGTCAGCGCGTACGCAAGTGGTTTGGACGTGGACGCGTACCTTCGCCCCTGGAACCCGCCCCCGGGCGGCGTGGACGGCGCTCTGGCCGCGCTCGCCGGGTACTGGCTGGTGCGCGCCGCCGACGGCCCCAGCAGCGCCTCGCCGCACAGCCGCCAGCACCAGCGTTTCAGCGGCACTCAAGCCCTGGCCTGGCTGGCCGAACGCCGTGGCTGGCCATCACCGTGATCAGAGCCTGTTTCCGGAGCTTGTTTCCGGAGCTTGTTTCCGGAGCTTGTTTCCGGAGCTTGTTTCGGAGCTTGTTTCCGGAGCTTGTTTCGGAGCTTGTTTCCGGAGCTTGTTTCGGAGCCGTTTTGGCGGCTCGCAGGGGTGCTGGTAGTCTCGAACCTCGCGTGTGGTGACACGGTGTTGTCAGCTGCCAACAGCAGTCGACAGAGGTGGACCACCGCGTGAGACCGTTTCCGAACCTAGTCAGGACAAGGCTGTCGCGTGGCGAACATCAAGTCCCAGATCAAGCGCAACCGGCAGAACGAGAAGGCCCGTCTGCGCAACAAGTCGGTCAAGTCTTCGCTGAAGACCGTGATCCGCAAGCTGCACGAGGCGAGTGACTCGGGCAACACCGAGTCGGCCACCGCGCTGCTGCGTGCCGCTTCGCGTCAGCTCGACAAGGCTGTCAGCAAGGGCGTCATCCACAAGAACCAGGCGGCCAACCGCAAGTCGGCCATCGCTAAGAAGATCGCCTCGCTGTCCGCCTGATCCTCTCGTTCCGGATCAGGTCACGGCCGCACGGAAGCGGCCAGTGACAACGCCCACTTGGCGGTGGGCAAGCTTTGCGAAGCCGGTCACCCTTCAAGGGTGACCGGCTTTCGCCATGCCCGGGTACGCCCAAAGCCACCCGCCTCCAGCCAGTCCGACCCACCTCCAGCAGCCCCGAATCCAGTCAATGCCTCCGCCTCCAGATGCGGAGAGCTTTCGCGGACGGCGTCCGAGCCATCGCCGCTCGATGATGCCCACCACGGGTCCTGCCTGCCGATCTCGCATCAAGCCGACATCGCGGGAGTCAACAAGATCGACGATGGCTTTCCGATCTTGTGAACTTCCCCGCACCCGCTTCGGGAAAGTCGCCAAGATCGGAAGCGGAAGGCACGTAAAGACGTGCGGCTGCCGAGCGCCGGCTGAACTCCGATCGCAATAGGCCTCCAGTCGAACCCCCCACGCACCCTCGATCCAGGCAGCACCTCCACCTCCCAATCCAGTCAAACCCTCCCGCGCCCTCCCAATACAGTCGAACCCTCCCGCGCCCTCCCGATCCAGGCGGCACCTCCACCTCCCGATCCAGTCAAACCCTCCCGCGCCCTCCCAAGGCCGAGGCCGGGGCTGCAGGCGAGGCCGCGGCGGTGAACACACACATAAGTGACCCATCCGCGTGCGCCCATCGCTGCCGGGCAGATGTTCGCGTGCGGCAATCGCTGCCCTCCTGGGCAGCCAGTCGAGGTGCTGGAGCTGCGTAATCCGACACCGAGCAGGGACACGGCCGCACGCTACGTCGCGATTGGCTGGACGGGGTCGCACGCAATGACTCTGTGCGGCTTCATCAACTCCAGGGCCGGGATGGGAGCTCACACATGCACTAGGTGAGACCTCATCACCGCTGGTGGCCCCCTTCTGTGTGCTCGCGTCCCGGCAGACCGCCCGCAGCGTCCCCGGAGCACGGATCTGCAGGCCGGTGCACTCGTTCCGCCGAATCGTCACAAGCGGTGAGGGCCAGGCGGGATGCTGCCCGCAACCAGGCTCGATCTTGGAGACCTATGGGTGCTCCGACCCCCGCCGGTCTCCACAAAGCCACCACATTCCACCATCGTGGTGACAACGCGTCATCCGGGGACCTCGCGATACACCCCAAGACGACCACCCACACCGGCGGCCACGGGGAAGTTGTGAGTTCGCGGTCGACGGGACGACTGAACCGCACAAGATCTGCGGCAACGCCTCGCAGCGAGCGCTGCCACCCCGCCCGAACCCGAACCGGCCCGCCGCATGACGAAACTCAAGCGACCCGAACTCGCCAAGATCTGCACGGGGCCGACGCGGACGGCACCGCGGACAGGAACCGCGCGAACGAGCCCGCCAGGTAATCGAAGCCCCACCCAAGCCAACCCAACGCGCAAGCCAACCCCAACGCGTAAGCCAACCCGCCGCGCCAGCCAACCTGCCGCCGTGTAGGCCTACCCAGCGCGTAAGGCAGCCCGCCGCCTACGCGGCTCTGGGGTGCACGCGAGCCCGGGACCTTGCCGGTCGCCGGGCTCGTGTGGTGCTGTCGGCTGCTTACCCGTAGCGACGGACCACCGCTTACCCGTAGCGACGGACCACCGCTTACCGGTAGCGACGGACCACCGCTTACTCGTAGCGGCGGGCTGCGGCCTGGCGGGCCATCTGCTGCCTGACGTCGAGTTGGTCTGCCCACTGTCGCCGCGCCGGGGCGCCAACGGCGGGTACGCCCGGACGGGACTGGTCGTCGGCGTGCACGTAGTTCGCCGCCGGGCCGTAGCCGTTCTGGCCTGCCGGGCATCCGGGCTCGCCGTAACCGTCGCCCGCATTCGCACCGGCATAGCCGAACCCGCCCGGCACCTGCCCGAACCCGCTCGGCGTCTGCCCCAACCCGCCCGACGCCTGCCCCAACCCGCCGGGCACCTGCCCGAACCCGCCCGGCACCTGATCAAAGCCACCCGCGCTCTGCCGGAGACCACCCTGAACCGGCCCGAAGCCACCCGACGCCTGCCCGGCGCCGAAGAGGCCGAACACCGCGCCGCCGCCCTGGACATGACCGGGCTGGCCGGAGCCCGCGAAGCCGTAACCGCGCTGCTCCGCGCCGGCGATCTCATAACCAGCCTGATCCGCACCCACCGAGCCATAGCCAGCCTGATCCGCACCCACCGAGCCGTAGTCAGCCTGGTCCGCACCCACCGATCCGTAACCCGGCTGCGCGGGGCCGTAGCCGCTGAAAATCGATGCGGGCTGTTCGTGGTCGGCCGGGCTGAACTGCCTTGAGTTCTGCTCGGAGCCCGGGAAACCGAACAGCGCGCCAGCCTGCTCGGAGCCGCTGGACGCGAAGCCGAAGCCCGGGCCGGTCATCCGCGGCTCCACGGCCGGCGCGGCCCCGGTGATCTGGGTCTGCGCCTGATTGAAAGCGGCCCCGGTGATCTGGGTCTGCGCCTGGCTGAAAGCGGCCCCGGTGATCTGGGTCTGCGCCTGGCTGAAAGCGGAGTCGTCGGGCCCGAAACTGGAGTCCGGCATGGCGGCTGAGCGCAGCACCGAAGCGCGGACCGGTGTCGGGTCGGCCACCATGTGCTGGTGGGTCAGCGCTCCGGCGATCAGGTCGTTGAACTTGACCATCAGCGCCACGGTGATCGGCAGCACCAGGACGCCCCACCAGCTGACCAGCTCGGCGAGGGCCAGCAGGATGCCGAGCACCACCGCGCCTTCCAGGAAGACGAAGCAGAGCAGGCCACTCGGGGCGAGGTGGCGCAGGCGCAGCGTCCTCGCGTACAGAGGCTGGTTGGCGATTTCCGCCCGCCTTGATCGAACCGTCCTGGTCACCGAGCACCACCGTTCCGCCGGGCCGCCGCCACTGCGAAGACCGCTTGCTCTAGCGCGTAACCGCGGTCTTCCGCGCCGCCCTTGACCGCCGCGTTGCAATCCGCGGCGGCACGCATGGCGTCGATCAGACCGTCGGGGGTCCAGCCGCGGCTGCGCTCCTGCGCCCGCTGGATCTTCCACGCCGGCATGCCCAATGTGCTCGCCAGCTGGTAGGGGTTGCCGCGACCGGCCGAGGCCACCCGCGCCACGGTCCGCACGCCGTCGGCGAGAGCGTCCGCGATCGGCACCGGGTCGACGCCGACGTGCAGCGCCCAGCGCAATGCTTCGAGCGCGCCGGGCAGATCACCGACCATCGCGGCGTCGGCCACCGTGAAGCCGCTGACCTCGGCGCGGCCCTTGTAGTAACGCGCCACCACCGCTTCGCTGATCTTGCCGTCGGTGTCGGCGAGCAGCTGGGAGCAGGCCGCGGCGATCTCGCGCAGGTCGTTGCCGACCGCGGCGAGCAGCGCGGACGCGGCCGCCTCGTCACACCGGGCGCCGTTGCCGCGGAACTCGTCCCGGACGAAGGCGATCCGCTCGCGGTCACCTTTCAGCTTTGCCGCGGGCACCACCTCGGCACCGGCGGCCCGCAGACCGTCGGCGAACGCCTTGCCCTTGGCACCGCCCACGTGGGCGACGATCAAGGTCACGTCCGGGTCGGGGTTCCTCGCGTACGCAAGAAGGGCTGTTGTCAGATCTTTGCGCGCGTCTTGTCCGCTTTTGATCACAAGCACCCGGCGGCCTCCGAAGAGTGACGGGCTCAGCATCTCGGCGACCTCGCCGGCGGCCAGAGCTCCCGCTTCATATTCCCGGACGTCGGCGCCGGGGTCGGCGGCTCGGGCAGCGTCAACCGCCGCGGCGATGGCGCGGGCGGCGAGCAGCTCCTCATCACCGTGGACGAGCAGCAAAGCGGAATTCACGCTCAACATCGTCGCACGCGCCACCGACAAGTCAGCGCGGCTCACTCCTTCGCGCATCAACGCCGATCACCGAACGCGAAACCAGACATATCGGCAGTCAAAGATGAATCGCCGCCCGTACAGTCGGCTGCCCAGGCCGAATCGGCCCATGACTCTTCCGTGGTGTTTCGTCCGTTATTGAGCACTATCATCCGTGATGTCCGCGAAAATGCATCCCCGCGCCGGGCGTGTCGTCATGCGTACCCGATCTGATGATCACGCGGGAGGGTCGCCGCGCGCGGCGACCGCCAACCCGCCGGGCGCGGCCACCGCGGCGACGTCACCCATTTCATCGGTACGCAGAACGCGCGCACCGTCCCGGACCAGCAGACTCAGCAGCGGCCCGTTCGGGTGCCCGTAATCGTTGTCCCGCCCCGCCGAGACCAGCGCCACCGCCGGATCCACCGCGTCCAGCAGTTCGACCGACTGCAGGGCGC
The DNA here is from genome assembly GCF_050955685.1 of Actinoplanes sp. CA-015351. NCBI lineage: Bacteria > Bacillati > Actinomycetota > Actinomycetes > Micromonosporales > Micromonosporaceae > Actinoplanes > Actinoplanes sp. CA-015351. The sequence goes on along the minus strand of NZ_CP192102.1, from coordinate 1,298,625 downwards.
TGCCGTGGTGGGCGACCTTGAGCACGTCCGCGCGCAGACCGGCCGGGCCGAACCGGCTCACCAGATCGTCCTGCTGCTCGGTCTCCGCGTCGCCGAGCAGCAGCACGCTGCGCCCACTGACCACGGCCCGCAGGATCAGCGAGTTGTTGTTCGGGTCGGAGTTGGTGCCGCGCAACGGCGCGGCGGGGCCGAGCACGTCGAGACGCAGCTCGCCGATCGTCCAGGTCCAGCCCGGCCCGGCCGCACGCAGCGCCACACCGGCCTGGCCGGCCGCCGACTCCACGGCGGACCGGCCGGCGGCGGGTTCCGGCCAGTCCGGGCCGATCACCGCGTTCACCCGGCGGTCGCGGAACACCCCGCTCACCCCGCCGATGTGGTCGGCGTGGAAATGGCTGACCGCGAGCAGCACGACCTCGCGTACGCCGAGCCGTCGCAGGCACCTGTCGACCGCGTCCGGTTCCGGCCCGGCGTCGACGACCACCGCCCGGCCGGCGCCCGCCGGGAGCACCACGGCGTCACCCTGCCCGACCGCGCACGCCACGACCAGCCATTGCGGTGGCGGCCAGCCGGAGGCGAGCAGGCGTACCGGAAGGGCTCCTAGCATCGCGCCCAGCGCGACGATCGCGGCGAGCCTGCGGACAACGGCCTTGCGGGCCGCGACCAGGAACGCCACCGTGACCACCGCGAGCAGCAGGCCACCGGTGGCGCCGCCGGGCCAGGGCAGGGCACCCGACGGCACCCGGGCGCCGTTGTGTGCCACGAGCACGAGCCAGGCGGTCGGCCAGTGCCCGATCCAGGCGAGGAACTCGGCGCCGGCCGGCCAGAACGGTGAGATCACCGCTGCCGCGACCCCGGCGAGCGTGGCCGGGGCGATGGCCGGCACCGCCAGGAGGTTGGCGGGTACCGAGATGAGGCTGATCGTCCCGGACAGCGCGGTGACCACCGGGCCGCACGCCACCTGCGCGGCGGCCGGCACCGCGAGGGCCTCGGCGACACCGGCCGGGCAGCCGCGCCGCCGCAGGCCGTCCCGCCACACCGGCGCGAGCAGGAGCAGACCCGCGGTGGCCAGCACGGAGAGGGCGAAACCGGCGTCGGCGGCGAGTTCCGGGTCGGTGGCGAGCAGGACAGCGGCCGCCGCCGCGAGCGCGGGCACGGCAGCCCGCTGCCGTCCGGACGCGAGCGCCAGAAGACCGATCGCGCCCATCGCGCCGGCCCGGACCACACTCGGCGACGGCCGGGCCAGCAGCACGAAACCGACAAGTGCGACGGCGCACACGGCCGCGCAGAGAAGCGGCCCGGCTCGGGTACGGCGCACCAGAAAGAGCACAACGCCGATCAGAATCGCGACGTTCGTACCGGACACAGCGGTCAAATGCGTCATTCCGGTAGTCCGGAAGTCCTCCTCCAACGCCGGATCCAACCGGCTCGTGTCACCGACGACCAGGCCGGGTAGCAGGCCGCCGGGTTTGTCCGGCAACGGCTCGCAGGCCCGCTGAAGCCCGGCCCGCAGCACGCCGGCACCCCGCTGCGCCCACGACGACCTGCCCTGCGGCACCGGCGGCTTGCGCGCGGAGATCACGGCCGCCCGCAGGTCACCGGGCCGCGGCGGCATCAGCCGTCCGACAGTGATCACCCGCTGCCCCGGAAGCAGCCCCCGCCAGCCCGGATCGGAGCCGAGAACCAGCGCGCGTGCGGCCAGGCGGACAGGCGCGGCCTCGACGGCCTTGACGGTACGGAGTTCGACCGCCACCAGATACGTCGGCGGCCCAGCACCGCCCGGCAACAGCCGCGGATCGTCCCGGACGACGAGTTCCACTTCCACGGGTTCGCCGGACTCCAGGAGCGCGACGAGAGCGGGCGCCTCACGCACCGACAGCCGGGCAGCAGTGGAGACCGCCCCGCACCCCGTCCCCAGCACCACCGCCACCGCGATCCACCGCACCGCCCGGAGCCGTGAGCGGAGCAGCAACAGGACGCCGGAAGCGATCAGGCCGGCCGCGCCGAGGAGGAGGCCCTGCCGGGCCGGCAGGTGCAGCGCGGCCAGCGAGGCGAGCCAGATGCCGAGGGTGAACCCGGCCAGGCGCAGATCCGGCATCCGGCGCTCAGCGGTAGGAGTCATCCGACCGTGACCAGTTCTTTGAGCTGTTCGTAGCGGGCGTCGCCGATCCCGTCGACCTTGCGCAGGTCGGCTACCGATGTGAAGCCGCCCTGTGCATCCCGGGCGTCGAGGATTCGCTGTGCCAGCACCGGACCGACTCCGGGCAGTGCGTCGAGGTCACCGAGATCGGCGGTGTTGAGGTTCAGCGGGCCGCCGGATCCGCTGGGCGGATGGACGCCGGGAACCGTGACCGTCCCCGGTGGCGGCGTCACGCCCACCATGATCAGTTCACCGTCGGTGACCTTGCGGGCCAGGTTGAGAGCGGCCACGTCGACGCCGGGTTCCGCCCCACCGGCCCCGGCGATGGCGTCCGCGACCCTGGCTCCGGGCGGCAACCGGACGAGGCCCGGTTTGCGTACCTTGCCACCGACAGCGACCACCACCTCCGCGGCCGCCCCGCTGCCGGCGGCCACCGAGCCGGTCCCCGGCTGCGCCGGCTCCACCCCGGCCTCAGGCGGTGACGACGCGAACGCGGGTGGGACCGGGATGTCGACATCGTCCACGCGCGGCCGGGAACGCCAGGCCAGAAACCCCGCGACCAGCACCACCACGACGGCGACGGCCGCAAGAGCGCGCACACCCGGCCGCCCCGGGTCGAAGGCCTGCGCCCAGGACCGTTTCTCCCCACCGAACGCACCGGCCCCGCTCAACCGCTCCTCGCCACGCGGAGGCTCCGGCGCCTCCCGCAGGTCCTCCCAGGCATAGGCGGCCAGGTCAGGCCCGGCCGCCTCGGATTCCGGCCAGGAGGGCGATCCGGGCATCGCCCGCGGGAGAGGATCTGGAGCAGGCTGGGGACCGGCTCGATAGAGGGAATCGGACGACGGTTCGGGCGCCGGCCGTCGCAGCGGACCATCCCAGGGATAGCCGCCCGGCTCAGCCCGGGGTGAGGCCGCACCCGGTGGGGTTGACCAGGCTGTTCCGGAGGGAAAGCTTGGCGAGCCGGTTGCGTGCCCGTCGCCGCCCGGGGCCGGCTCGCCACCGGGAGGCGGTTGCCCGAAAGGGGGTTCGAGATCCTCCTCCGCCCAGCCGGGAATGATGTCCGACCAGCTCAGCGGCCCGCTCGCTGCGGGTACGCGCGCCGGGGACGGTCGCAGGACGGCCCGGAGCCGCGCCTCGACGACTTCACCGCTATTCTTCGCCTCTCGCACGGCCCGAAACCTAGGAAGTTCGCGACCTGTCCGCCCGCACCCCTGTGGACGACGCGGCATTGTGGACAACTCCCGGAAGGGACCGGAACCTGCTAGTGACGTCGGAAACCGTTAGCCGCCTGCGCGCCGCCGGCTGCGTCTTCGCCGAGGACGAGGCCGCCGTTCTCACCGAGGCCGCCGGCGATGCCGCGACGCTGGACGCGATGGTCGAGCGCCGGGTCGCCGGTGAGCCACTCGAACAGGTGGTCGGCTATGCCGATTTCTGCGGTTTGCGGGTCCGCCTGCGCCCCGGCGTCTTCGTCCCCCGGATGCGCAGCGAGCTGCTCGTGCGTCTGGCGCTGAGAAGCGCGAAACAGCAGAGCGTCGTCGTCGACCTCTGCTGCGGCTCGGGCGCGCTCGGCATGGCGGTCCACCACACGCTGCCGGACATCACCCTGCACGCCGCCGACCTGGATCCGGTCGCGGTGGCCTGCGCCCGAGAGAACCTGCGAGCCGGCGTCCACCAGGGCGATCTCTACGACGCGCTGCCCGCCCATCTCCGCGGGCGCATCGACGTGCTGATCGCGAACGTCCCCTACGTCGCGACCAGGCACATCGCTTTCCTCCCGGCCGAGGCACGCGACCACGAGCCACACACCGCCCTGGACGGCGGCGACGACGGCCTCGCGATCTTCCGGGCCGTGGCGGAGCGGGCGCGGGAGTGGCTCTCGCCCGGCGGGGTGCTGCTTTCCGAGATCACCGAGGCGCAGTCGGCGGCCGCGATCGCGATCGCCGATGGGAATGGATTGACGGCGACCGTGGCCAGCGACGATGATCTCGACGCCTACGCGATCATCGCCCGGCCGGTACCGGCGCGATAGGGCCATTCGGGAGACGGATGTGGGCCTGTTACGAAGGATCACCCGCGCCCGGCTGGCACGCCGGCTGGTCCGCCGGTTGCGCCGCGGCGGCGCCCGGGACGCGCGCTGGTCACGCCGTACCCTCACGATCCGATTCACCGCGCCCGGCGACACCGAGCCGACGGTACTGCAGGTGCGGCCACTGCTGACCCGCCGGATCAATCGGCGGCAACTGGACGTCTTCGTGGCCGGGCTTCTGCGTACCCCTGGCCTGCCCGCGGATTGGCGCGCTGCCGCGCCCCTGCTGCGCCCGGTCCTGCGCGGTGGCGCGCCTGGCGCGCCACTGCGCAGGCCGGCGCTGCCGTTTCTCTCCGAGTTCGTCGTGGTCGATCATCCGGAGACCATGACGTACGTGACTCCCGACCAGCTGGCGGCCTGGGACGTCTCGGCCGATCGGGTCTTCGCGGCAGCCCGGTCCAACCTCTCCGGCGCGGTGCTGCACGGGGTGGCGACCGGCCCGGTGGTGGTGCGGTTCGTCGACGACGGCGACGCGTACTGGACCTCGCACCTGCTTCTGGAGGGATGGCTGGCCCGGCTGGAGGGGCAGGTCGGCGGAGTGCCGGTGGCGTTCGCGCCGGAGCGGGGCACCCTGCTGGTGACGGCGGACGGCAGCGCCCACCTGGCGGGTCTGTTCGTGCAGGCGGAGCAGATCTTCATGGAGTCCACCCGGGCGCTGAGCCCGATGGCGTACGTGAGCGACGAGAACGGCTGCACGGTGCCGTACCCCGCGCCGCCCGGGCACCCGCTGCACCACCTGGCCGACCGGGCCGAGCGGCTGCTGGCAGCACGCTCCAAAAACAAGCACTAGGCCCGGCGGTGGATGACCACCCCGGCCAGACCCGGCCCGGTGTGCGCCGCCACGACCGCGCCGACCTCGGTGAGGTAGCAGTCCCGCATCCGCTCACCCAGCCGCGTGCTGATCGCGTCGACAAGAGCGCTCGCCCGATCCGGTGTGCCGAGGTGATGCACCGCGATGTCGGCCTCGCCGTCACCGGCCGCCTCGACGGCAAGGTCGACGAGCCGGGTCAGCGCGCGGCCGGCGGTGCGGACCTTGTCGCGGACCACGATGGCGCCGTCCGCCACGTGCAGGATCGGTTTCACCGACAGGGCCGTGCCGACCAGGGCTGATGCCGCGCCGATCCGGCCACCCCGGCGGAGGAACTCCAGCGTGTCGACGTAGAAGAAAGTGCTCACTCGCGACGCGTGATCGGCAGCGGTTACGCGTACCGTCTCGAGGTCTTGATTTTTGGCGGCCGCCGAGGCTGCCGCCAAGGCGGGAAAGCCCAGGCCCATCGCGGCTGTTCCGCTGTCGACGACCTGGACCTGCGGTCCGATCTCGGCCGCTGCCAGCTGTGCAGCCTCGTAGGTGCCGGAGAGTTTCGCGGAGATGTGGATGGAAACCACACCGTCGGCGCCGGCATCGAGAAGCCGGCGGTACGCGGTGACGAACTGCGACGGAGCGGGGCGTGACGTGCTGACCGCGGCCCGGCGGGTGCCGAGCACGCGGGCGACCTCGGCCGGTGAGATCTCGAGGCCCTCAAGACCGTCCCAGCCGTTGATGACGACGGTGAGCGGCACGATGGTCAGGTCATACGTGCCGCTCAACTCGGCCGGCAGGTACGCGGTGGAGTCGGTGACTACCGCGATGGTCATGCAGGCAAGGTACTTGATGAAGGTGAGGGTCAGCCCGCGGCCACGGAGGAGACCTTGAACGGCTCGCCCTGCTGGCAGGTCGTCATGAGGTCCGGCTCGGACTTGCCGGTCACGGTGATCTGGTCACCCGCTTTGACGGAACCCTTCTGGGCGGCGTCGCTGAAGACCAGCAGGTGGCCGTCGAGCAGCAGACAGCCGGGCTCGACACCTGCGGTGATCTTGCCGGTCAGCGTGGTCGTGCCTCCGTCACCGGACGGCTTGCCAGGAACGCTGGGCTCGACGGTGGTGGCCGACTCAGGGGTTGCGGAGGCCGGCGCGGGGGCGCCGGTCTCGGTCCCGGTGTTGTTCGCGCAGCCGGCGGAAAGCGCCAGGAGCAGCGCGACGGGGACGACGCTTCGACGAATCAACATGATTGTTGGACGTTACCGGAGTCGCCCCGGTTCCCTCAGACCGGAGGTGGCACCGGTCGATCCGTGAAGACACCGACGTTGTACGCCGCCAGCTGCCAGCCACGGCTGCCGTCCTGGGTCAGCTCCACCCAGTGACAGTTCTGCAGGGCGCGCAGCGTGCGGACCTGCTCGATCGGCCAGCCGAGCAGGTGCCCGATGCCCTGACGAGCGGCCGCGCCGTGCGTGGCGACCACGACGAGCGAGCCCAGCCGAGCCGCGTCCTGGAACCCGTCAGCGACTCGTTTGCCGAGGTCGTCGAGGGTTTCCACGTCACCGCCGACGACGTCGTTGCCGGCTTTCCAGCGGGCGTATTCGTCGGGGCGCTGCTCCGCCACCTCGGCCGTGGTCAGGCCCTGCCAGACGCCGAAGAACCGCTCGCGGAGCCGCTCGTCGTAACCGACCTGCTGCCCGGTGAGCGCGGCAAGCGCGGCAGCGGTGTCCGAGGCCCGGCGCAGGTCGCTCGCGACGATCGCGTCCGGCGCCAAGGCGGCCAGCAGCGTCGCCGCTTCCGCGGCCTGCCGGCGCCCGAGGTCGTTGAGCGGCACGTCGGTCTGCCCCTGGACACGCCCTGCGGCGTTCCAGTCGGTGTTGCCGTGCCGCCAGACGATAAGACGGGTGGTCACGCTTCGGGAGAGGCCGCGCCGGCATCGACCATGTCACGGTCGACGAACGGAATTGTCGGGCAGTCTTTCCACAACTTGTCCAGGGCGTAGAACTCGCGCTCCTCGGTGTGCTGCACGTGCACCACGATGTCGACGTAGTCCAGCAGGACCCAGCGGCCCTGGCGCTCGCCCTCGCGGCGCACCGGCTTCGCTTTCTCCGGCAGATTGACGAGCGCTTCCTCGATGGCGTCGACGACCGCGACGACCTGACGCTCGTTGGACGCCGAGGCGATCACGAACGCGTCGGTGATGTAGAGGTGGTCGCCCACGTCGATGATGGTGATGTCCTGTGCCTTCTTGTCCGCTGCTGCCTGAGCGGCTGCCAGCGAGAGTTCAAGAGCGCGTTCGTTGACGGGCAAAGGAGTCCCCTCGGTCAGATGCTAGGACTTAAAGCGTCTCACACCTGGTCGGTTATCCCCGAGTCCCGATAGAGCCCCCGCTTGTTGATGTATTGCACGACACCATCCGGCACCAGGTACCAGACCGGTGAGCCGGAAGCGACCCGGTTCCGGCAGTCGCTCGACGAGATGGCCATGGCCGGAACCTCGACCAGGGTCACGCTGTCCTCCGGAAGACCCGCGCCGGAGAGCTCGAAGCCGGGCCTGGTCACCCCGATGAAGTGGGCGAGACGAAGCATCGTCATCGCGTCCTTCCACGACATGATCCGGCCGAGGGCGTCGGCGCCGGTGATGAAGTACAGCTCGGCGGACTGCCCGTAAACCGCACGCATGTCGCGCAGGGTGTCGACGGTGTACGTCGGCCCGTCCCTGTCGATGTCGGCCCGGCTCACGTGGAAACGCGGGTTGGACGCGGTGGCGATGACCGTCATGAGATACCGGTCCTCGGCGGGCGAGACCTTGCCCTTCTGGTACGGCTCACCGGTCGGGACGAACATCACCTCGTCCAGGTCGAAACGCGCCTGCACCTCGCTCGCCGCGACCAGGTGACCGTGATGGATCGGGTCGAAGGTGCCACCCATGATTCCCACACGCCGTCCGGACATCAGAGAAGAGTAGCTGTCCAGTCAGTTGTCGAGGCGTTTGCGGACAGCTGTCAGCAGGTCGGTCGCGGTGAACGGCTTCTCCAGCAGGGTCACGCCCTCTTGGAGGGTGCCCTCGGAGGCCAGGACCGGGTGGGCATAACCGGACATGTACAGCACCCGGGTCCCCGGCCGGACCCCGGTGAGCCGCTCGGCCAGCTCGTTGCCCAGCATCCCGGGCATCACCACGTCGCTGACCAGCAGGTCGATCTCGCCGTCGTGCCGTCCGGCCAGGTCCAGCGCCTGCGGGCCGCCCTCGGCACAGATCACCCGGTACCCGGCGCCGGTGAGGATCCGCCCGGCCACATCCCGCAGCGCGTCCTCGTCCTCGACGACCAGCAGTGTCTCTCCGCGTCCCCCGGTCTCCGGCCGCTCGGCGGGATCCTCCTCGGGCGCGAGTTCGGCGCCGCCCGGCAGCAGCACGGTCACCGTGGTGCCGAGCCCGACCTCGCTGGTGATGCCGACCTCGCCGCCGGCCTGCGTGACGATGCCGTACACGGTGGCCAGGCCCAGTCCGGTGCTCTCCGGGCTCCCCTTCGTCGTGTAGAACGGCTCGAAGGCGCGTTCCAGCACGTCAGTGGGCATCCCCCGACCTGTGTCGGTGATCCGTAGCCGTACCTCGTCGTCCAGCCGGCCGGTGTCGATCACCACGTTGCCGCCGGCCGGCATCGCGTCGCGGGCGTTCAGCGCGAGGTGGACGAGCAGCTGCTCGATCTGGGCCGGGTCGCAGTTCACCGCCGGCAGGCCCGGCTCCAGCCGGAGGATCAGCCTGATGTGATCACCGAGAGTACGGCAGATCAGCTCCCGGACACCGGCGATCAGCGCGTTCAGGTCCAGCGGCATCGGGCGGACCACCTCGCGCCTGGCGAAGGCCAGCAGCTGGTGGGTGAGGTCGGTGCCGCGCTGCCCGGCTTTCACCACCTGTTTCGCGTCGGCGGCGATCATCGAGGCGTCCGGGTCGGCGGACTCCGCCTCCTCGATGACGAAGTTCGCATAGTTGAGGATCACGCCGAGCATGTTGTTGAAGTCGTGCGCGATGCCGCCGGCAAGCTGGCCCAGGCTCTCCAGCCGCTGGCTGCGGTGTGCCTGTGCCTCGGCGCGCAGCCGTGCCTTCTCCGTCTCGGCGTTGAGCCGCTCGGTGATGTCACGGACCACCGCGACGGCGAGCCGGCCCTGCGGCGTCACGATGATCGTGGTGGAGGACTCGCACGGGAACTCGGTGCCATCCTTGCGCCGCGCGGTGGTGCAGACCGTGCCGATCGAGCCCGGCGACGACTCCTGCATGAGCCGCTTGCGCTCAGCGAGAAGGGTCCGGGCGTGGTCGGTCAGCAGCACCTCGACGGTCTGCCCCTCCAGCTCCGCCCGGCGCCAGCCGTACAGCTGCTCGGCCCGTTCGTTGATCAGCACGATCCGGCCGGCGTCAATCACCAGAATCGCATCGGGTGCGGCCTGCAACAGGCCGCCGGCCAGCTCCTCGGACCACTCCACGCGCCCACCCCACCCCGTCGTCCTCAGGCTACGAGGTCACGGGGGCAGGAACGGACGAAATCCGATCAACCGCGAGCAGCCAGAGCACGCCGCATGTCGTCGTCGGCGTCCTGCACGACCCGGCGCAGGATCGGGCTGAGACCCGGCTGGTCCAACAGCTCGGCGGCCAGCCGCCGGGTCTGTTCCGAGACAGCCACATCCGGGTACGCGGCCATCGCCGCCCGCTCCGCGCTCATCCCACTGCGCACCCGCATCATCTCGGGCATCTCGGCGAAATAGCGTTCCACGTAACCGGCCAGCAGTCCGAGCTGCTCCGGCTGCCAGAAACCGGCCGCGGTGAGCTCGGCGAGACGGTTGGAGAGCGACCCGTCGGCGACCACGGCGTTCCAGGCGGTGTCCTTGGCGGCCGGGTCCGGCAGCGCGGCCCGGCAACGGGCGGCCCACTGCTCGCCGCTGGCGCTGCGGTCGGAGTCCAGCTCGGCGTCGATCGCCTCGGATCCGGACGCGCCGAGCACCGCGAGCCGGTAGTGCAGAAGCCAGCGCAGGTCGGCGTCGACGACAAGCCCCGCCGGTACGCTCTCGCCGGCCAGCCAGCCACGCAGCCGGGACACCTCGGTGGTGGCGCCGATCAGGCCACGAGCCGCGGCGAGCTGGCCGGAGCTGCCGGCCGGTGACGCGGCGAGCAGCCGGTCGGCGGCCTGGGCCACGAGTTCCAGCGCGGCCGGGCGGGTCTCCGCGGTGGCGTACCTGTCGACCAGGCCCCGGGTGGCGCGCAGGACGTCCTCGACGATCACCACCTCGGTCTCCGTGGGCAGCGCGGCGAGCACCAGGGTGACCAGTTCGGCGACCGGGCGTTCGCCGTCGACCACGGCGTCCAGGGTGGCGGCCCAGATGACCGCGCGGGGCAGCGAGTCCTCGATCAGCGGCAGCAGCTGCGGCACGGCGGCCGCCGAGTCGTCGTCCAGCCGGACCTTCGCGTACGTCAGGTCGCCGTCGTTGAGCAGCAGCAGGGCGGCAGCGGGCTCACCAGCGAGATCGGTGATCACGGTACGCCCGGACGCGTTCAGCTCCACCTCAAGATGACGCCGTCGCACCACGGTGCCGTCGGCGCCCTTGTCGAACAGACCGAGCCCGACCCGGTGCGGCCGCAGAGTCGGGTAATCCGCGGGGGCGGTCTGCACCACTGCCACCTCGGCGTAGTTCGCCCCGTCCTTGCGTACCTCGGTGCGCAGCGTGTTGACCTGGGCCCGGCGCAGCCACACCTCGGCCCAGCCGGACAGGTCCCGGCCACTGGCCTTGGACAGCGCCGAGAGCAGGTCGGCCAGGGTGGCGTTGCCGTACGCGTGTGCCTCGAAGTGCGCGTTCAGCCCGGCCAGGAACGCCTCGTCGCCGAGCCAGGCGACCAGCTGCTTGAGGACGGCGGCGCCCTTGGCGTACGAAATGCCGTCGAAGTTCAGCAGGGCCGCGTCGGTGTCGGTGACCTCGGCCGGCGCCACCGGGTGGGTGGACGGACGCTGGTCGGCCCGCAGCCCCCACGCCTTGCGCTGCATCGCGAACGTGGTCCAGGTCCCGTGATAGCGGGTGGCCTCGGACGCGACCCGGGTGCCCAGATATTCGGCGAACGACTCGTTCAGCCAGAGGTCGTCCCACCAGGCCATGGTCACCAGGTCGCCGAACCACATGTGCGCCATCTCGTGGGCGATCACGTTGGCCCGGTGCTCCCGCTCGCTCTCGGTGATCACCGAGCGGGGAATGAACTCGTCGCGGAAGACCACGAGGCCGGGGTACTCCATGGCGCCGAAGTTGAACTCCGGCGCGAACGCCTGCTGGTAGTGCCCGAACGGGTACCGGATCTCGAACATCTCGTGGAACCGGTCCAGGCACTGCTTGGTGATCTCGAAGATCTCGTCGGCCTCGGCGTCCAGGTGCTCGGCGAGCGCGGCCCGGGCGTAGAGCGCCAGCGGGATCCCGTCATGCTCGTCGGTGCGCACGTGGTACCGCCCGGCGATCAGCGAGGCCAGGTACGTGGAGATCCGCTCGGTCGGCGCGAACTCCCAGCGTCCGCCGTCGCGGGACACCAGCATGCCGTTTGTCGCGACCGTCCACTCCTCCGGAGCCACGACGCTGACCTGCCAGGACGCCTTCAGGTCGGGCTGGTCGAAACAGGGCAGCACCCGGCCGCCGTTGTTGATGAAAAGGTGCTGGTAGAGGTAGACGTTCCCGTCCGCCGGGTCGGTGTACCGGTGCAGGCCCTCGCCGTCGATCGAGTACCGCATCAGGGCCTCGACGGTCAGCTCGTTGCTCTCCGCCAGGCCGGTCAGGCTCAGCCGGCCGGCACCGACCGCCGCCGGGTCCACCGGAGCGCCGTTCAGGCTGATCGAGATGATCTCGGCGGGCTCGAACTCCAGGAACGTGGCCGCGCCGGCCCGGGCACGGAAACGGACGACCGCGCGCGATCGGAACGTGTCGCCGTCAGCGGTGACATCCAGGTCGACGTTATAGGTCTCGACGTCGACGACGGACGCCCGCTCGGCGGCCTCGGCACGGGTCAGGGTGGGCATGACAACATCATGCCCGCCGGAGGGCGCTGCCCGCGCAGGGGCACCGGAGACTGTGCGTACCCTTGCAAGGAGCTCTCGTGGCACTCACCCGCGATGACGCTGAATCACGAATTCCGGGAGAAGTCCGCGCGCCTGTACCGGACGCGAGCCGACCGACCCGGTCTCTTACGGCGCTCTCAAGCGTGAGGTGACCGACGCGATCGAGTCGCTGCTCGCGCCCATCCGGGCGCGGCCCGGGTGCGTCCGACTGCCACAGCGACGGTACGCCGGACGCGCACCGCCATCGGATTACTGAACTAACGCGGGCAGGGTCTTCTCGAAGCACAGGTTGCGCGGATCCCCGTAAGCGGGAATCCGCGCGTAACCGGACGACTGGTACAGCCCGATCACGGCACGCATGTGCGCCGCGGTCTCCAGCCTGATCACCTGGCGGCCGGCGGCGAGCGCCTCCTCCTCCAGGGCGACGATCATCTGCCGGCCCAGTCCGCGGCCCCGGTGCGCCGGGCGGACGAACATCCTGGTGATCTCGGCGACCCCGGCGTCACGCGCCTGCCAGCCACCGCAGGCGACACCCCTGCCGTTGACCACACCGACCAGGTACGCCACGTCATCGTGCGGTTCGAATATCCGGGCGCCCGCCCCGGCGACGGCGACCGCCAGTTCCCGCTGCTGAGCGGTGATGAGGGCGGCCAGTTCCGGGTCCAGCGCGGGGCGGGTCTCGATCAGCACGGAGGTGACTGTAGGTGACGACCATTTCCAAAGGGTTGCCGAGAACTGGCCTATGCCCTATTCGCCGGTGTCGCCCTCGTCATCGTCGTCCTCGGTCACGAGCACCGGAACGTGCGAATTCTTGATGCTGGTGACGGTGCCGTCAGAGGACATGTGCTGGATCTCGTCCTCGGAGCGGACCCGGCGGGCCTTGCGGGCCGCGAGACGCTGGTGTGCGCTCGGCCGGGTGTCGAGCTCCTCAAGACGGGAGTCGGTGCCGCGCGGGCCGGAGACGTACTCGCCGGCGTTCGGCGCCCAGTCGAACTCGCGGGTACCGATGCGGACCGCGTCGCCGGCTTTCGCGCCCTTCTTGCCCAGCATGGTTTCGACGCCGAGCCGGTCCATCCGGTCGGAGAGGTAACCGACGGCCTCGTCGTTGTCGAAGTTCGTCTGCCGGACCCACCGCTCGACCTGGGTGCCGCGGATGACGAAAACGCCGTCCGCGTCCTGCTCGATCGTGAAGCCGGCGTCGTCGACAGCGCGTGGGCGCAGCACGACACGGGTGACTTCCTCGACCGGCTTGTTCGCCCGGAAGTCGGCGACCATCTTGGCGAGGGCGTAGCCGAACTCCTTGAGGCCCTCGCGGGTCACCGCACTGACCTCGAAGACCTGGTAACCACGGGCCTCCAGGTCGGGGCGGACCATCTCGGCGAGGTCCCGGCCGTCCGGAATGTCGATCTTGTTGAGCACCACGATCCGCGGCCGGTCCTCAAGACCGCCGTACGCCGACAGCTCGGCCTCGATCGCGTCCAGGTCGGCGAGCGGGTCACGCTCGATCTCCGGCGCCGCCGCGTCGAGCACGTGCACCAGCACCGAGGTGCGCTCGATGTGCCGCAGGAACTGCATGCCGAGGCCCTTGCCGGTGGCCGCGCCCGGGATCAGGCCGGGCACGTCGGCGATGGTGAACGTCGCCTCGCCGGCCTGCACCACGCCGAGGTTCGGCACCAGGGTGGTGAACGGGTAATCGGCGATTTTCGGCTTGGCCGCCGACATCACCGAGATCAGGGAGGACTTGCCGGCCGACGGGAACCCGACCAGGCCGACGTCGGCGACGCTCTTCAGCTCCAGTACGACGTCGATCTGGTCGCCCGGCTCGCCCAGCTCGGCGAAGCCCGGCACCTTGCGGCGGGCGTTCGCCAGCGACGCGTTACCGCGGCCGCCACGGCCGCCACGGGCCACCTCGAACTCGGTGCCGGCGCCGACCAGGTCGGCGAGCACCTCGCCGTCCTCGGTCATCACGACTGTGCCGTCCGGCACCTTCAGGATCAGGTCCCGGCCGGTCGCGCCGTCCCGGTTCGACCCCGCGCCGCCGGCGCCGCTGTTGGCTTTCACATGCGGGTGGAAGTGGAAGTCCAGCAGGGTGTGCTGCTGAGCGTCGACGACGAGCTTGATGCTGCCGCCATGCCCGCCGTTACCACCGTCGGGGCCGCCGAGCGGCTTGAATTTCTCCCGGTGAACGGAGGCACAGCCGTGCCCGCCGTCACCCGCCTGCAGATGCAGAACGACCCGGTCGACGAACGTGGTCACCTTCAGCACTCCTCTTACCCGGCCGGCGTTGACGGCCGGTTCGAAAACAACAGCGGGCCGCGGACCCGAGGGTCCACGGCCCGCTGTAGAGAAAAACTACTCCGCGACCGGCACGATGCTGACGGTCTTGCGACCACGCTTCGTGCCGAACAGCACGTTGCCGGCGGACAGCGCGAACAGCGTGTCGTCGCCACCACGGCCAACGAGGTCGCCCGGGTGGAACTTCGTCCCACGCTGACGGATCAGGATTTCGCCGGCGCTGACCAGCTGACCACCGAACCGCTTGACGCCAAGGCGCTGAGCGGCGGAGTCACGGCCGTTACGCGAGCTGGATGCACCCTTTTTATGAGCCATGGCTGCGCCTACTTCCCGCTCTTGATGCCGGTGACCTTGACGCGGGTCAGCGGCTGACGGTGCCCCTGGCGCTTGTGGTAACCGGTCTTGTTCTTGAACTTGTGGATCCGAATCTTCGGTCCCTTGGTGTGCTCGGCAATCTCGCCGGACACCGTCACGCTGGCAAGCTTGGCCGCATCGGTCACCAGGTTGTCACCGTCGACGAGAAGCACCGCGGCCAGGGTCAGAGCATCGCCGGGCTGACCCACGAGCTTCTCAACCTCGATCACGTCGCCCTCGGCAACCTTGTACTGCTTGCCGCCGGTCTTGACGATCGCGTACATCGACGCGGACTCCCTGAGACTTGCGCAGCCAAAGAGCTGCTGGCGGATATTGCTGGGTTAATGCTTGTGGCTCCGGCAGGCGCTTGTGAGGCGCGCACGGAACGGGTGCCCGGAAAGGCACCGTCGGCAAGACTACTTCATCGCAGGCCCGAGACCCAAACCGGGCCGTCACTCACGTCCGCAGGCTTTGTCCAGCGTGGCGTGCAGACCAACCAATTTCTTGTCGTCGAGGTCGGCCAGATCACCCTTGAGGGCCGTCACCTGGTCGCCCATCGCGGCGAGAGCCTTCTTCAATCCGGAGTCGGCGGCCAGCTTCGACATGTCGAGCAACGCGTAGGAGAAGTTCTCCACGTCACGGGTGGCCTTCTGCTCCGCATCGGTCTTGGCCTGGCCGGACAGCTGCAGAACCCGGTTGTAGTCCTCGATGAAGATCTTGCCGAACTCGGCGCTGGTCCGGGACGCCTGAGCGCAGATGGCCTCGGTGTCGGCGGCCAGAGCGGCGTCACCGGCCTTTCCGGACACCTTGCTCGCCGTGGGGTCGGCGGCAGCGCCGGGATCGGTGGCGCCCGTGGTGGACGTCGCCTCGGCAGCGGTGCCGGCCACTGTCGAGCCGGCGCCGGCCGCCGGGGCCGCGGTCGTGCCGGAGTCGTCGCCGGAGCAGCCTCCGACGGCCAGGAGCAGGGCGGACAGACCCGCCGCCGCGTACAGGTGGGTTCGCATGACTCGGTCTCCTCGGGGGGCAGGGATCGATCCCGCCGAGGGTAACCGAAAACTTTCTTTACAGCTAACAAAGAAAACCGGCCGGCTGTCACCGTGTGACAGCCGGCCGGTTTCTAGATCGTCAGGGGCGGGTGCGGCGGCGGGTGCCTCCGCGACGGGACCGGCGGCGGGTGCCCGTGCCGGCGCCGACCGCGTCGTCCTCGTCCTCTTCGTCCTCTTCCGCGGCGTCCGGGTCGTCGGCGCCGACCAGACGCAACGGCTCAGCCTCCTCGACCGGGTATTCCACGCCGTTGGCCTCGGCCGCGTCGCCGTTCGTCTCCGGCGCGGCGAAGCGGGACAGGTCGTAACCGCTGATGTCGTAGTCCCCGCCGTCGGACGAGGTGACCACCGGCTTCACCGGGCGCGAGATGATCCCCGAGCCGGCGACCGGCGGCGCTGCCACCGGCGGCACGACGACCACAGCGGGCTGGGTTTCGACGACCGGCCGGGTCTCGGCGATCGGCGCGACGGGATCGGCCTCCACCTCGGCGGTCTCCACCGGCGTCACGACCTCGA
This sequence comes from Actinoplanes sp. CA-015351, assembly GCF_050955685.1. Classification (NCBI taxonomy): domain Bacteria; kingdom Bacillati; phylum Actinomycetota; class Actinomycetes; order Micromonosporales; family Micromonosporaceae; genus Actinoplanes; species Actinoplanes sp. CA-015351. Next base: position 1,282,321 of record NZ_CP192102.1, on the reverse strand, counting down.
CCGTCTCGGCCTGGACACCGTTGTCACCGCCCCGGCGACGACGCTGCTTGCTGCTCGGCGCCTGCTGCTGCTGCTGTTGCTGCGGCGGAGCTTCGGTACGCACCGCGGCCGCCACCGCCTTCACCTGGGTGCTGGCGCCGCCACCGCCGTTGGAGCGCTTCTCCGGCACCGGCTCGGGGTGAACGATCACGCCCCGGCCCTTGCAGTGGTCACAGGTCTCGCTGAACACCTCGAGCAGACCCGAGCCGATCCGCTTGCGGGTCATCTGGACCAGGCCCAGCGAGGTGATCTCGGTTACCTGGTGCTTCGTCCGGTCCCGGCCCAGGCACTCGGTGAGCCGCCGCAGCACCAGGTCACGGTTGCTCTCCAGCACCATGTCGATGAAGTCGATCACCACGATGCCACCGAGGTCGCGCAGCCGCAGCTGACGCACGATCTCCTCGGCCGCTTCCAGGTTGTTGCGGGTGACCGTCTCTTCCAGGTTGCCGCCGGCGCCGGTGTACTTACCGGTGTTGACGTCGACCACGGTCATCGCCTCGGTCCGGTCGATCACCAGGTGACCACCGGAGGGCAGGAAGACCTTGCGGTCCAGAGCCTTCATGATCTGCTCGTCGATGCGGTACTCGGCGAACGCGTCGGCCACACCGGTGTGCCGGCGGAGACGCTCCACCAGGTCCGGGGAGACCGAGTCGAGGTATTCCTCGATCTCGGCGTACGCCTGCTCGCCCTGCACCACGAGGTCTCGGAAGTCCTCGTTGAACAGGTCGCGGACCACTCGGATGACCAGATCCGGCTCCTCGGACAGCGCACGCGGCGCGTTGCCCTCGGCGGCACGGGCCTGGATGTCCTCCCACTGCGCCTGCAGCCGCTTCACGTCGCGGGCCAGTTCGTCCTCGCTGGCGCCCTCGGCCGCGGTACGCACGATCACGCCCGCGCCGTCCGGAACCAATTTCTTGAGGATGTCGCGGAGCCGCTTGCGCTCGTTGTCCGGCAGCTTGCGGCTGATCCCGGAGGCGTTGCCGTTCGGCACGTAGACCAGGTGACGGCCGGAGAGCGCGATGTGGCTGGACAGCCGGGCGCCCTTGTGACCGATCGGGTCCTTGGTGACCTGGACCAGCACCGAGTCGCCGGAACGCAGCGCCTGCTCGATCGAGCGGGCACGGCCCTCCAGGCCGGTGGCGTCCCAGTTCACCTCGCCGGCGTAGAGCACGGCATTACGGCCGCGGCCGACGTCGACGAACGCCGCCTCCATGCTCGGCAGCACGTTCTGCACCTTGCCGAGGTACACGTTGCCGACCATGGTGCCGGAGGTGGCCCGGGCGACGTAGTGCTCGACCAGGATGCCGTCCTCGAGGACCGCGATCTGGGTGCGGTCGGCTTTCTGCCGCACGACCATGACCCGGTCGACCGCCTCGCGGCGGGCCAGGAACTCCGACTCGCTCAGGATCGGCGGGCGGGTCCGGCGCTGCTCGCGGCCGTCCCGGCGACGCTGACGCTTGGCTTCCAGGCGGGTCGAGCCGGAAACGCCCTGCACCTCGTCGGAGGTGCGGCGGGGCTCGCGGACCCGGACCACGGTGTGCACGCCGTCCTCGATGCCCCCGACCTCGGCGTCACCACCGGCGCCCTTACGACGCCGGCGACGGCGGCGGCGGGTGACCCCGTCACCCTCGCTGTCCTCGCCGTCCTCGTCGCTGTCCTCGGCCGAGGCCTCGGTGGGCTCGGCGTCCGATTCCTCGTCCTCGGCGTCCTGCTCGTTCTCGTCGGACTCGTCCGTCGGGCCCTTGCCGCGGCCACGGCCACGACGGCCACGACGGCGGCGGCGGCGGGCGCCGTCCTCGTCCTCGGAGTCGTCGTCAGCACCGTCCTCGGCGTCGTCCGCGGACTCGTCCTGCTCCTCGAGAGCAGGCTCCTCGACCACGACGGCGAGCTCGGCCGGCTCCTCGGCAGCGCCGCGACGGCGGCGCCGGGACCGACGGGTGACCTCGGCCGGAGCCTCGGCGACGGGCTCGGCCTCGGCGGCGACGGTCTCGGCCGGCACGGCGGCGATCGCCTCGGCGACCGGCTCGGCCGGAGGCTCAGCGGCGGCGCCACGGCGACGACGGCTCGCCGGCGCGGCGGCCGGCTCGGCCTCGGACGGGTCCGGCGGCATGAACAGCACAGCGGGCGGAAGGGCGGCACGACGGGCCCGTGACGGGCGGGCCGGCTGCTCCTCCACGAAGTCGTCGTCGAGCGGCAGGATGCCGATCACCGGGACACCGGCGGACCGGGCAGCCGAAGCCGCCTGGATGGCGGCATCCGCGAGCAGCTCTTCCTCTGCCTCTGCCTCAGCCTCGGACAGGGCTGCGACGGGCTCGACCGGGTGTTCGAAAATCGGTGCCGGCTCGGTCACCGGCTCCAGCAGGACCGGAGCGGCGACCTTGCGGCGGCTGCGGGTCGCCCTCTTCACCGGAGCGGGGGTCTCCGCAACCGGAGCGGGGGTCTCCGCAACCGGCTCGGCCTCGGTCTCCGCGACAGCCTGGGTCTCCGAAGCGGCCTCGACCGGAGCCTCGGCGGCCGGGGCAGCGACCTTGCGGCGGCTGCGGGTCGCCTTCTTGGCCGGAGCCGGGGCGGGAGCCTCGGCGACCTCGGCGGCCGGGCCGGCCGGGACCTCAGCGGCTGGCTCCTCCGTCACCTCGGCCGGAGCCTCGGCAGCCGGAGCAGCGACCTTGCGGCGGCTGCGGGTCGCCTTCTTGGCCGGGACCGGAGCCTCGGTCGCTGCTGCCTCAATGGCAGCACCGGGCTCGGCCGTGCCAGGATCGGCCACACCGGGATCGGCCACACCGGGATCGGCTGCGGCCGAGTCGCCGAACAGGGCGGCGGGCTCCTCCGGCGGAGGGGCTGCCGCTTTGCGACGCGGGGCACGCGTCCGGCGAGCAGGGGTGGTGGTGGCGGCATCTCCGGGCGGAGTGACTGCTCCGTCCCGTTCACCGCCCGGGTCTCCCAGGTTCACTGGGGGCTCGTTATCGAGCATGGGGCGCTCTCCAGTTCTCGGCGACCCCGGGCGCGGGTAAGCGCTGCCACGCAGGATCGCTGCAAAAGTGTTTCCGGGCCCGGCCGATGCGGACGGGCTGCCGAAGTCTGCCAACGAACACCAACCGGAACCCGGTCAGCGTCCTCCGATGCCGGCGCCCTCGCGATCCGCGTCCAACGGATCGACGATATCCCCCTGCGCGGTGAGTGAGCCCTGGGCCAGCCGGGTTACCCGTGGGGGGACCGGCGGCTCCAGGCCGGCCACCACGCGCAGGCCGGAAAGGACGTCATCGGGCCGAACGGCGGGTGTCACCTGCCGTACGACAAGGTCGATTATCGCACACGGTACTCCCGTAGCCCCGGAAGGTAGGTCTGCCTCCTCCGTCACTATGCACCGGACGACCGCCGCGCGCGCGTCGAAGGATCGACGGCCCTGCTTGGTCATGCGCTCGACCAGCACTTCCTGGGCCTCATTGAAGGCCGCCACGGCGTCCTGCGCGGCTTTCGGCTCGACCTGGAAAAGTTCGAGCCGCCACCGCGAGGCGTCGATCCGGTCGGCCAGGCTGCCCTCGGAGGCGATCACCGCTTCCAAAATGTCGAGGCCCGGGGAGAGCGCCGCGTCGAGAGCGACCCGCAACTGCTCCGGGTCGACCGGGGCCTGCAGCCCGATCTCCAGGTACTCCGCCTCGCTGCCGACGCCGGTGGGCGCCGCGCTCGCGTACGAAATCTTGGGGTGTGGGGTGAAGCCTTGCGAATAGGCGATGGGTACCGCTGCGCGCCGGAGGGCGCGCTCGAAAGCGCGAGCGAAGTCCCGATGTGAGGTGAAACGCAGCGGTCCGCGCTTCGCATAGCGAAGGCGGAGCCGCTGCACCACCGGGGCCTGACCGCCCACGGGTTGGTTCTTCGGGGGAATGGCGTACTCCTAAGCGGGAACCCGCAGAGAGTTCACGGGGGTCAAGGGAAGCAGCTTCTTGCCGGTGGGACCGATCTGGATCTCGGTGTCCATCGCCGGGCAGACGCCGCAGTCGAAGCATGGGGTCCAGCGGCAGTCGTCCTGCTCGAACTCGCTCATCGAGTCCTGCCAGTCCTGCCAGAGCCAGTCCTTGTCGAGGCCGGAGTCCAGGTGGTCCCAGGGCAGGACCTCCTGCTCCTCACGCTCACGCGTGGTGAACCAGTCCAGGTCGACGCCGAAGCCCGGAAGCACCTCGGCACAGGCCTCGACCCAGCGGGAGTACGAGAAGTGCTCTGACCAGCCGTCGAAACGGCCGCCCTTCTCCCACACCCGGCGGATCACCGCGCCGACCCGGCGGTCGCCGCGCGACAGCAGGCCCTCGATCAGCGAAGGCTCACCGTCGTGGTAGCGGAAGCCGATGGCGCGGCCGAGCGAACGGTCACTGTTGATCGCCTGCTTGAGCATCCTGAGGCGGCCGTCGATGACCTCGGGGGTGTCCATTTTCGCCCACTGGAACGGCGTGTGCGGTTTCGGCACGAAGCCACCGATCGACACCGTGCAGCGGATGTCCTTGGTGCCGGCGGCCTCGCGGCCGGCCCGGATCACCTCGTGCGCCATGTCGGCGATCTCGAGGACGTCCTCGTCGGTCTCGCTGGGCAGGCCGCACATGAAGTACAGCTTCACCTGCCGCCAGCCGTTCGAGTACGCCGTCACGACCGTCCGGATCAGGTCTTCCTTGGTCACCATCTTGTTGATGACCTTGCGGATCCGTTCCGAGCCACCCTCGGGAGCGAAGGTGAGACCGGTACGCCGGCCGTTGCGGGACAGCTCCTGCGCCAGGTCGATGTTGAACGCGTCGACCCGGGTGGACGGCAGCGACAACGAGACGTTGGTGTCGGCGTACTGCTCGGCCAGGCCGGAGCACATGTCACCGATCTCGGAGTGGTCCGCGCTGGAGAGCGAGAGCAGGCCGACCTCGTTGAAGCCGGAGAACTCCAGGCCTTCCTTGACCATCTGACCGACAGTGGTGATCGAGCGCTCCCGCACCGGGCGGGTGATCATGCCGGCCTGGCAGAAGCGGCAACCCCGGGTGCAGCCGCGGAAGATCTCCACGGCGTACCGCTCGTGGACCGTCTCGGCGAGCGGGACCAGCGGCTTCTTCGGGTACGGCCACGCGTCCAGGTCCATCGTGGTGCGCTTGGAGACCCGGAACGGGACGTCCGGACGGTTCGGCACAACACGCTGGATCCGGCCGTCCGGCAGGTAGTCCACGTCGTAGAAGCGCGGGACGTAGATGCTCTCGGTCCGCGCCAGGCGCAGCAGCAGCTCGTCACGGCCGCCCGGGCTGCCCTCCGCTTTCCACTCCCGGATGATCCCGGTGATCTCGAGGACCGCCTCCTCGCCGTCGCCGAGAACGGCAGCGTCGATGAAGTCCGCGATCGGTTCCGGGTTGAACGCGGCGTGGCCGCCGGCCAGCACCACCGGGTCGTCGTCGGTGCGGTCCGCGCTGAGCAGCGGGATGCCGGCCAGGTCGAGCGCGCTGAGCAGGTTGGTGTAACCCAGCTCGGTTGCGAACGAGATGCCGAACATGTCGAAAGCCTTCACCGGGCGGTGCGCGTCGACGGTGAACTGCGGAACGCCGTTCTCCTTCATCAGCGCCTCGAGGTCCGGCCAGACCGCGTACGTCCGCTCGGCCAGCACGTCCGGCTGCTCGTTCAGCACCTCGTAGAGGATCTGGACGCCCTGGTTGGGCAGCCCCACCTCGTAGGCGTCCGGGTACATCAAAGCCCAGCGGACGACGGTGTCGTCCCAGTCCTTGACAACGGCACCGAGCTCGCCGCCCACGTACTGGATCGGTTTGCTGACCCTGGGCAGCAGCTGCTCGAGCTGCGGGAAGACTGAGTTGACGCTCATGGGTCTCCAGGGTACGCGAGGCTAACGGTCCAACTCCGCTGCGGCCCTTTCCAGATCGGTGGACAGCAGGTCGGCCCGGAACGAGCAGAGCTGCAGGGTCATCCGGGCGGCGCCGCGCTCCCCGACGACCAGCTTGATCGGCTTACCCCGATCGTCCAGGTCGCCCACGATGAAGTCGAGCAGCCGGACACCGGCGCTGTCCAGGAACGAGACCGAGGTCAGGTCGATCAGCACGGCGTCCGCGTCGGTGGTGTGCGCCACGATGGCCCGCCCGATGTCGTTCGCGTTCGCCAGGTCGATCTCGCCCTTGAGGTGGACCAGCTCGGCGATGCCGAGCTGGGAGAAGCTCACCCACTGGTCGGTCATGACGACTCTCCTCCACGGTGCCGGCGCATGGTCACCGTCGTCCCCTCGCCTCGGTCGAAGAAGACCTCGTCCATCGAGTCCTCGATCAGCTGCAGCCCGCGCCCGCGGGCGAAGTCGGTGCCCGGGCCTCGCCAGCTGCCCCGGTCGCTGACCCGGACCTCCACGGCGTCCAGACTGACCGTCGCCGACACGTCGACCACGCCGAACGGGTCGTCGCGGTACCCGTGCTCGATCGCGTTCGCCACCGCTTCCGAACAGGCCAGCAGCACCGCGTTCACACAGTCCGGGTCGACGCCGTGCCCGACCAGCCAGCCGCGCAGGTCGGCGCGGAGCAGCGAGATCTGCAGCGGGTCCGCGCCGATCGAGCGTTCCAGCCGCTCCTCGGTGCCGAGCGTGAGGCAGAGCAGGCAGACGTCGTCGCCGTGGTCCCGGCCGACCATGGTGTCGGCGAGGCCCGCGGTCAGGCCCTTGAGCGGCGCGTCGCGGCGGCGCGCGTACTCCCGGGCGAGGATTTCGAAGCCGCGGTCGATCGGGCGGGCCCGGCGCTCCACCAGGCCGTCGGTGTAGAGCAGCAGCCGGCTGCCGGCGGCCAGCCGCACCTTGTGCTCGGTGCGGCGGCGGTCGCCGGCCCGGGAGCCGATCGGCGCGGAGCGGGCCTGCAGGAGGTACTGCGGCGAGCCGGCCGGCTCGTGCAGCAGCGGGGGCAGGTGGCCGGCGCAGGCGTACGAGAACTCGCTGCTCATCAGGTCGATCTCGCCGTAGACGACGGTCGCCATCCGGGCCGAGTCGACCCGCTCGCAGAACCGGTCGAGCTGCTCCAGCAGCCGGGCCGGTCCGTGCTCGGCGGACGCGAGCGCCCGGATCGCGCTGCGCAGCTGGCCCATCGTGGTGGCCGCGTCGATGCCCCGGCCGACCACGTCGCCGACCACCACGGCCAGCTTGTTCGGGGTGATCAGGAACGCGTCGAACCAGTCGCCGCCGACCTCGAGGTCCTGCGCGGCCGCCTGGTAGAACGTCTCCATCGCGAAGCGCGGGTCCCCACCGGGCACGTCCGCCGCCAGCAGGCTGCGCTGGAGCGTGCGAGCGATGGCCCGTTCCTGCTCGTAGAGGCGGGCGTTCTCCAGCGCGAGCCCGGCCCGGTCGGCGAGATCTCGCAGGAACATCCGCTCGGCCTCGGCTCCGCGGCGGTCCGGCGCCATCCGCAACGCGAGGGTGCCGAGCACCCGGCCACGAGCGGTAAGCGGCAGCACCGTGCAGCCCAGGCCGTCGCCGTCGGCCGCGAAGATCGGCTCGGTCTTGCTGGTCGCCTCGGCGACGCGTTCGGCGAGCAGGTCCGGGTCCGGCGGCGGGCTGCCGAGGTCCTCCAGCAGACCGGCCGGGCCGACCTGGAGCCGGACCGCGGCCCAGTCGGCGATCTCCGGTACGACCCGCTCCACCAGGCGGCGGGCCCGCTGCAGCAGGCGGTGCTCCTCTTCCAGCGACCGGGTGGTGCGCGCCAGGAAGTTCGCTCGGTCCTCGCGCCGGCGGGCGTCGTCGTAGAGCCGGGCCCGGTCCAGCGCCTGACCGGCCTGCTGGCCCAGCAGGCGGATGACCCGCAACTCGCCGTCGCTGAGCGAGCGCTCCTCGCGGAAGCTGAACGCCAGGACGCCGAGCACCGCGATGGCCTGATCGTCGCCGGAGCCGGTGGTGAGCGGCAGCAGCACGACCGACTGGCGGCCGGAGCGGCGCATCGACTCGGCGAGGTCCGGGAAGTGCTCGACCGCCTCGGCCATCGAGCCGATCACGTGCAGGTCACCGCGCCGGGCCACGGCCGCCACCGCGCGCGGCGACGAACGCGGCATGTCGTCCCAGTTGCCGGTGGTCGGATCGGTGGACGCGACCGCGACCAGCTGGTCACGCTCCACGTCCACCAGATAGATGCTGGTGCTGGCCGCGGCGAAGGCCGGCTCCGGCGCGCGGACGACAGCCTCGGCCACCTCGGCCTCGGTCGGTGCCGCGGACAGATCGGCCACTATCTGCTGAAGAACCCGGACACGCTGCTCCGAGGCCTCGGCCTCGCGCCGGGCCGCGAGCAGCTCTCGTTCGTAACTGCGCCGCTCGGTGGCGTTGAAGACCATCGTGCGGATGAGCCGCGGCGCGCCGCCGGCTCCGCGTTCCAAGGCCGAATTCACGAGTACGGGCAGACGACGCCCGTCCTCACACACGACCTCGAGCGCGATCTCGTGCACCTCGTTCTGCATCGACAGCAACGGTGCGTAATGGGTCTCGTGGTAGATCTTGTCACCCGCCGTGAGCAGGTCCCGAAACCGTCGGTGACCGATCAAGGCGGCTCGTGTGTGTCCCGTCCATGCCAGGAACGTCTCGTTGACCCGGACGATGGTGCCGTCCGGCAGCGTCGTGAGATATCCGCACGGCGCATGCTCGTAGAGGTCTTCCGGATCGTCGTCCCAGGGCAGTCGTAACTCTTGTGTCACGTCCGGCCCACCAGTCTCGCTCACGCCACTGCTCCGCCGATCATGCCCGCTGTCTACAACCAGGACTTGATCGCGTCAACCGTTTCCTGTGGAGCGCTCAGATTCGGACAGTGACCGGTCGCGTTCAAAACCTGGAATGTGCTCTCCGGAGTGTGCTTGTGGACGTACTCACCGACCACCGTGGGAGCGATGACGTCGTCGGAGCACTGGAGGATCAGCGACGGCACCCTGGCCTTCGGCAGATCGGTCCGGTTGTCGGAGAGGAACGTGACCCTGGCGAATTTCTTGGCGATCGCCGGGTCGGTGCGGCAGAAGCTGTTGGTGAGTTCCTCACCGAGTTCCGGCCGATCCGGGTTACCCATGATCACCGGGGCCATCGCGCTGGACCAGCCGAGGTAGTTGCTGTCCAGCGACTCGAGCATCTCCTCGATGTCGGGACGGCCGAACCCACCGAAATATCCGTCGGTGTCGTCGTTGATGTACCGCGGCGAGGGGCCGATCATGACGATGCCGGCGAATCGCTCCGGCTCCTTGTTCGCGGCGATCAGGCCGATCATCGAACTCACCGAGTGGCCGACGAAGACGACGTCGCGCAGGTCGTGCTCGTGCACGATGTCCAGGACGTCCTCGGCGTATCCCTCAAGGCTGGAGTGGCGGTCGTCGCTGTACGCGGACAGGTCGGATTTACCGTTGCCGACGTGGTCGAAGAGCACGATCCGGTACGTGTCCTCGAACTCCGGCGTGACGAAACGCCACATGTTCTGGTCGCAGCCGTACCCGTGGGCGAACAGCATGGGCCGGCCGGACTCGGCCCCGCTGAAGGTGACGGCGTTTCTCTGCGTAGTGCTCATGCGCAACAAACCCTCCGGGCGGAGCGGGGCCGGTGAGCGGAATCTCCGAGGGGTGGTGACTCCGGGCACTTTCCGCCCGTGTCGAGCCGGGCGGATGACAAGTCCGGGTAACCATACGACTCCGGAGCGTCCCGCACATCGCCCTCGTTGTCCGCCATTCGTGTCGGGAGTCCGGTTCCGGCCTGGCCGTCCCGCTGGCGCACCCGCTCTAACCTGGGAGAAGACGTTCGGCACCTGGGGGCACAGGAGGAGATCGAAAAATGGCCGACAACAAGCCGGTCGAACCGACTCTGGCCGCCGGAATGACCGAAGAGGTGACTTTGCCGGAGAAGGCGGATATCCCGGATTCCGGGGACCCGGCCACGCTCAGTCTGCCGCCGGTCCAGCCGCGGTGGAGCGGCGCGGCGGCGGTTCCGGACAGCGGGCCCAAGCGCTCGGCCTGGAGCCGGCTGCGCGACCGGGTTACCGGTGGCGGCGGCCGGGACACCGACGACGAGTGGCCGACCTTGCCGGCCGTCGATCCGTGGGCCGACCAGCCGACCCAGGTCTGGGACGAGGCGTACAGCTCGGTGGGCGTACCCATGCAGGAGATGCCACCGACGCGCCTGGATGGAACCAAGGTCGAGGTTCCGGCGGCGGAAGCCGCCGGTGACGGGCGGGCGGACCGGGTGGCCGCGCTGAACGCTCGGCTGGATGCCGCGGCGGCCGCGGCGGATGTCGTGGAGAAGAGGGCGGCTGAGGCGGCGAAGGCCGCGGCTGCCGCGACGGCGGCCAAGGCAGAGTCGGCGCGCGCCACCATCGCGAAGCTGCTGGCCGAGAAGGCCGAGGCGAAGGCGAAAGCGGAAACCGAGGCGAAAGCGAAAGCGGAGGCCGAAGCGAAAGCGAAGGCGGAGGCTGCCGCGCGGCCGAGTTTTCCGGCGCCCGGGACCTATCCGCCGCCGGCCGGTGGCAGCGGGTTGCCGCCGCTGGCACCGCGCACTCCCCCGGCACCGCGCACTCCCCCGGCACCGCGCAAGACGTTCTCCCTGCGCAAGCCGAGGCCGGCAACCGCGCAGACCCGTCCTCAGGTGCCGATCCAGCCGCGCCGCCCGGCGCCCCCGCCGCCGGCGCCCTGGCTCGCCAAGCCGCCGAAACGGCGGAGCTTCATCCGCCGCACCCTGCGCCGGATGACGATGCTCGCCGTCTTCAGCCTGGTGCTGTGCTGCGCCCTGCCGCTGGCCTACTGGCAGATTCCGGCCGCCCGGCAGTTCCCGGTCAGCGCGGTCCTGCCGGACACCTTCTCGGACCTGAGCCTGCGGGACAGCTCGTCGGCGCGGCAGGCCGTCGACCGGCTCGCCGAGCAGCTGCAGGACGCCGGATCGTCGGGTGACGCGTTCGCCGGGGTCTACGCGGACGGCAACGGCAAGCGGGTCACGCTCTTCGGCGCCACCGGGTTCCGGCTGACACCGGGCTCGGACGTCTCGGCACAGCTGGACCGGCTCACCGGCGAGCTGAACCTGTCCGACGTGACCGATTACGACACCGGTGAGTTCGGCGTGCACCAGCAGTGCGGCATCGGCCGGCTCGACGGCACGTCGGTGGTGGCGTGTGCCTGGGCCGACCACGGCAGCCTCGCCACGGTGCTGCTCACCCGGCGGTCACTCGACGAGAGCGCCACGCTGGTGAGCCAGCTCCGTGACGAGGTGTTGCAGGCGCCGTTGCAGGGACTGGTCTAGGAAGCGCTCTCTTCGCGCTTCGGCGCGTAACGCGGAACGTATTCCTGGCCGGTCAGTTTCTGGATCTCGGCCATCACCTGGTCGGTGAGCTCCCGCAGCGAGGTGCGGTCGTCGGACCGGCCGATCGTGTCGATCGGCTTGCCGAATTTCACCGTGACCGTGTCCCGCATGAGTTTCGGAGCGAGGCGGCCGATCGGCTGCACCTTGTCGGTGCCGAGCATCCCGACCGGGATGATCGGCACCCCGGCGCCGACCGCGAGCCGGGCCACGCCGGTGCGGCCGCGGTAGAGCCTGCCGTCCGGCGAGCGGGTGCCCTCGGGGTAGACGGCGACCAGGTCACCACCCTTGAGGGCCGGGATCGCGGCGTCGAACGCGGTGAGCGCGGCACGGCCACCGGCCCGCTCGACGCGGATGGCGCCGAGGCCTTCCATCAGCTTGCGGTTGAGGAAGCCTTTGACGCCGGTGCCGGTGAAGTAGTCGGACTTGGCCCAGAAGGCCAGGTGACGCGGCACCACAGTGCCGAGGAAGAGCTCGTCCGCGACGGAGAGGTGGTTGCCGGCGAAGATCGCGCCGCCACTGGTCGGAATGTGCTCGATGCCTTCGACGGTCGGCCGCCAGCCAGTCATCAACGTCGTCCCGATGATGACCTTGCCGATTGAGTAGAGCAGCGGCAACTCGTCCTCCGGAGCACACCAGGTGCGAAGTAGGGATGGGGGTGTTGTGAGGTTATCGGACCAGGGCTCGGAAGTATCTAACGATCTTGGACCGAAGCCCGGACATTCGCCCCCACCAGGCGAACATCCGGGCTTTTCGGCTGAATTCTCCGTCAGTGATGAATCACACGGCGGGAACCGCGGTGACGGTCACCGTCACCTGCTCGCCGTCCCCGACCTCGCCGGCGAACCCGGCGTTCTCGGTCTTCAGTTCGACCGAGGTGGCGAGGGTCTCACCGGCGACGAACTCCCGATGCGTCTCGACGGCCGCACGGACCGCCTCCGACGCACCGATCACCAGCGAGATCCGGTCGCTGACGTCCAGGTCCGCGTCCCGGCGAGCCTGCTGGACCACCCGGATCACGTCGCGGGCCAGGCCCTCGGCCGCCAGGTCGGCGGTGACCTCGGTGTCGAGCACCACGACGCCACCACCGGCCGGCAGCGGCGCGGAGTTCTCCACGTCGGAGGCGACCAGCTTCAGCTCGTACTCGCCCTCGGCCAGGGTGATGCCGGCCGCGACCGGTGCGCCGTCGACCAGCTGCCAGTCGCCGCTCTTGACCGCCTTGATGACCTGCTGGACCTGCTTGCCGACCCGGGGGCCGAGCGCGCGGGGCACCACGGTGAGCACCTGCCGGCAGTACGCCTCGACGTCGTCGGTGAAGACCACGTTCTTGACGTTGACCTCGTCCTTCAGCAGGTCGCCGAGACCCTCCAGCGCCGAGCCGGACGGGGTCGCGACGGTCGCCGTGGCGAGCGGCAGCCGGACCCGGAGGCCCTTCGCCTTGCGCAGCGACAGCGCGGCCGAGGCCACGTCGCGGATCGCGTCCATCGAGGCGACCAGCTCGTGGTCGGCCGGGAACGCGTCCGCCGAGGGCCAGTCGGTCAGGTGCACCGAACGGCCGCCGGTGAGACCGCGCCAGATCTCCTCGGCGGTCAGCGGCGCGAGCGGCGCCACCACCCGGGTGAGCGTCTCCAGCACGGTGGCGAGGGTGTCGAACGCGTCCTCGTCACCGGCCCAGAAGCGGTCCCGCGACCGGCGCACGTACCAGTTGGTAAGGGCGTCGAGATAGCTCCGGACGCTTGCCGCCGCGCCGGAGATGTCGTAGTCGTCCATCTGGCGCTGGGTGTCCGCGACCAGCTCACTCGTCTTCGCGAGGATGTAGCGGTCGAGAAGGTGCTCGGAATTTGTCCGGAATTTCGCCTCGTAGCCAGAAGCATTTGCATAAAGGCTGAAGAAGTACCAGACGTTCCAGAGCGGCAGCAGCACCTGCCGCACCGAGTCCCGGATCGCCACCTCGGTGACCGGCATGTCCCCACCACGCAGCACCGGAGAGGACATCAGCATCCACCGCATGGCGTCCGAGCCGTAGCTGTCGAACACCCGGTAGACGTCCGGGTAGTTGCGCAGCGACTTGGACATCTTCCGGCCGTCCTCGCCCAGCAGGATGCCGTGGCTCAGGCAGTTCCGGAACGCGGGCCGGTCGAAGAGCGCGGTGGCCAGCACGTGCATGGTGTAGAACCAGCCGCGGGTCTGGCCGATGTACTCGACGATGAAGTCACCGGGGTAGTGGTGCTCGAACCAGTCCTTGTTCTCGAACGGGTAGTGCACCTGCGCGAACGGCATCGAGCCGGACTCGAACCAGCAGTCCAGCACCTCCGGCACCCGGCGCATTGTCGACTGCCCGGTCGGGTCGTCCGGGTTCGGCCGGGTCAGCTCGTCGACGTACGGGCGGTGCAGGTCGGTGACGCGTACGCCGAAGTCGCGCTCCAGGTCGTCGTAGGACCCGTAGACGTCCACCCGCGGGTAGTTGGGGTCGTCCGACTTCCACACCGGGATCGGCGAGCCCCAGAACCGGTTCCGGGAGATCGACCAGTCACGGGCGTTCGACAGCCATTTGCCGAACGAGCCGTCCTTGATGTGCGAGGGCGTCCAGGTGATCTCCTGGTTCAGCTCGACCATCCGGTCCCGGAACTGGGTCACCGCCACGAACCACGAGGACACCGCCTTGTAGACGAGCGGGGTGTCGCAGCGCCAGCAGTGCGGGTACGAGTGCGTGTACCCGTCGTGGCGCACCACGACGCCGCGCTCCTTGAGTACGGCGATCACCGGCTTGTTCGCGTCGAAGACCTGCAGGCCCTGGAAATCCGGGACCAGCGAGGTGAACCGGGTGTGCTCGTCGACGGTCACCACGGTCGGGATGCCCGCGGCGTTGCAGGCGTTCTGGTCGTCCTCACCGAACGCGGGCGCCATGTGCACGACACCCGTACCGTCCTCGGTGGTCACGAAGTCGGCGCCGAGCACCTGGAAGGCGTTCGGCCCGCCCTTCTCGACCAGGAAGTCGAACAGCGGGGTGTAGCGGCGGCCGACCAGATCGCGGCCGAGGACGGTGCCCGTCTGCTCGTACCCCTCAAGCTCTTTGACGTAAGCACCCACTCGGCCGGCGCCGAGGATGAGTTTTTGACCCTCTTCGCCGGTCAGAACGGCATATTCGATATCAGGTCCGACCGCCAGAGCCAGGTTCGACGGCAGCGTCCACGGGGTGGTCGTCCACACCGCGATGTCCTCGCCGGTGTCCAGGCGGAAACGCACGGTCAGCGCCGGGTCGGTCCGGTCCCGGTAGACGTCGTCCATCCGCGTCTCGGTGTTGGACAGCGGCGTCTCACACCGGAAGCAGTACGCCAGAACCCGGAAGCCCTCGTAGACCAGACCCTTCTCGTGGAGCGTCTTGAACGCCCACATCACCGACTCCATGTACGCCGGGTCGAGGGTCTTGTAGTCGTTCTGGAAGTCCACCCAGCGGGCCTGGCGCGTGACGTAACGCTCCCAGTCCTTGGTGTACGCGAGCACCGAGGTACGACAGGCCTCGTTGAACTTGTCGATGCCCAGCTCGACGATCTGCGCCTTGCTCGTGATGCCGAGCTGCTTCTCCGCCTCGACCTCGGCGGGCAGGCCGTGGGTATCCCAGCCGAACCGGCGCTCGACACGCTTGCCACGCATCGTCTGGTAACGCGGGACCAGGTCCTTCACGTAACCGGTGAAGAGGTGCCCGTAGTGGGGCAGGCCGTTGGCGAACGGCGGGCCGTCGTAGAAGACGTACTCGTTCGAGCCGTCGTCCCCGGCCGGGCGCTGCGCGATCGACGCCTCGAAGGTCTTGTCGGCGGCCCAGTGATCGAGCACCGCGCGTTCGACCGCCGGCAGGTCCGGGCTGGCCGGAACGCCGGTGGCGTCGGTGTGCTTCGGGTAAGCCATGGTTCTCCTCAAGCAGTCGTCGTGACTGCGAGGACGAGCCGTTCACCGGCCCGCGGTACCACCTCGCTTGGCGTGTCTCGAGACACGCCCGCTCATTCTGGTCGGCTGGTCGCGCGCGCCGACAAAACGCCCGGTTCTACTAGGAGGACCGTTCTTCCGGAGGCTCCCCGGTGATGGCCGGTTCGTTGCCTGCGTGAGCACAACGATACCGGCCACCCCCGGATTCCTTCATCCGCATTACCCGGTGGTGGTCGTCAGTACTTGAATGACGACACCAGCGCCCGCAGATCACCGGCCATGTCGCCGAGCTGCCGAGCCGACTCCCGGGTGGTGGTGGCGTCCCGGGTGGTCGCCGTCGCGATGTCCGCGACGCTCGCCACGTTGCGGGCGATCTGGTCCGAGCCGTGCGCCACCTCGGCGACACTCCGGTTGATCTCGCCGGTGGTGGCGGACTGCTCCTCCACGGCGGCGGCGATGTTCTCCTGCAGCTCCGAGATCTCCTGCACGACCTCGGTGATCCGGCCGATCGCCGTGGTCGCCAGGCCGGTCGTCTGCTGGATCGCGGCGATCTTGTCGATGATGTCGGCGGACGCCCGCGCGGTCTCCTGCGCGAGATCCTTGACCTCGCTGGCGACAACGGCGAACCCCTTGCCGGCGTCACCGGCCCGGGCCGCCTCGATGGTGGCGTTCAAAGCCAGCAGGTTGGTCTGCTCGGCGATCCCGGTGATCGTCTTGACGATCGCGCCGATCTCGTCGCTCGCGGTGACCAGCTGGGCCACCGACTCCGAGGTGTGCCGCGCGATGTCGACCGCGTCCGCGGCGACACCGGCGGCCGACGTGGTGCTGCGCGAGATCTCGCTGATCGCGGCAACCATCTCCTGCGCGGCGCCGGCCATCGTCTGCACGTTGCCGGAGACCTCACCGGCCGCGCCGGCGACCACACTCGCCTGGCTGCTGGTGTCCACCGCCTGGCCATCCATCCGCCGGGCCACCTCGGTGAGCTCCGACGACGCCTCAGCCAGCGAGTTCGCCCGATCGCCGACCCCGGCGAGCATCTCCCGGACAGCATCTCCGGCCTCGTTGAACGCGACCGCCATGTCGGTCAGCTCGTCCCGTCCGTCGACCGGCAGGCGCGGCGTCACATCCCGTTGGGCCAGCACCCGCAGCGCTGCGGCCACCCGGGCCACCGGCCGCTCGATGCTCACGGTCAGCAGCAGGCCGAGCAGCACGGTCAGGATCAGCGCCAGCGCGCAACCGGTCAGCAGCGCGAACCGCAGCCGTTCCCCCGCGGTCTGCAGCTCGGCCTGCGCCGCGTCGGTCCGAGCCGTCACCGAGTCGACAAGCTTGTTGGTGTTCTCCACGATCGCCAGGTAGACGTCGTAGCCGTCGTTGTTGATCAGCTCAGCGGCCCGTGTCACCGCGTCCGCACCGCCCGCCCCGAGGATCTCGACCACCTGGTCGTCGTACTCCCGGAACTTCGCGAAATTCTCGGTGACCGCCGCGAAGAGTGCCTGCTCGTCAGCCGTGAGATCAGAATCAGCCACGACCTTCAGCTCGGACTCCAGCGCGTCCAGGGCGTCGGTCGTACCCTTGCGGTTCTCCGACGCCGGATCGATCGCCGCCGCAGGCCCCTTCAGCGAAGCATCCCAGCCGTAGGCCAGCTGCCAGCCGCTCACGTCCGCGTTGCGGAACTTCAGCTGCATGACCGCCCGGGTGAGCACCTGCATCTCATCAACACGCTCCGCCGCCGCCGTCTGCGCCCGCGACTCGACAACTCCCACAGCCGTCATGGCCGCCACCAAAAGACAGAACACCCCGAATGCTGACAAAAGCCGCACACGCAGCCGCATTCGCCGGAGAAAATTCATGATGCCTCGCTCTCTCAGTCCTACCTTTCGGCCCGAAAAGCGCAATAAACAGCAGACCCCCATTTGATACGCGTCACCGCAAGCCCCCGTGCCACCCCGAGCGACCTGATCGCGGCGCAAGCCTTTGCCGCCCGCGCCGGGCGGAGCTGCCCACTCACCGCCCCCGGGCGGAGCTGCCCACCCACCGCTTCTGGGCGGAGCTGCCCACCCACCGCCCCCACACACCCAGCACCCAGAGCACCCAGAGCACGCTCCAGCCGAACCCAACCGGCTGGCGCTCAGGGCTGCCAGCCGCATACCACGGCGACCATAAGCGCCAGCCGGTGCCGCCCCGCCCAGCCGGTGCCGCCCCGCCCAGCCCGGTGCCAACCCGCCGAGCGGCATGCGTCGGCCACTCGGCGATCTTGGAGACTGCTGGCCGTAAATTGTTACTTTCTGTTACGGCGAGGGCGGCCGATCGCCGATGCATGGAGCATTGTGGGGCCTCCAGGCACCGCCAATTGCCAAGATCGGCCGCGATGCCCGCCCGCACGACACGCAGAGCGACCAATCCAGGTCATCTGCACCCCGCGAACCACCGCGCCGCAAGGGCAGCGCGTGCAGTCCCCCGGCTGGTCGGTGAACCACCACCGCCCGAGCGAAGCCCCGAAGCGTTTTGATCTACGGCGCGATCCGAACCCCGAATCGACACGCTGGCTCGCCGCCCACCTGGCCTTGGACCGTGTTATCCCGGCTAGAGCGCCGACGGGGCGGGCAGAACACGACGGACACGGAAAAGCGCGCCGGCCCCGATGAAGGGCTGGCGCGCTTCCGGCGTACCAAAGGAATTAGATCTTGGGGAACCAGAGGGCCAGCTCGCGCGAGGCGCTTTCCGGGGAATCCGAGGCGTGGACCAGGTTCTCGCGGTTGGAGAGGGCCAGGTCGCCGCGGATCGTGCCGGCTGCTGCCTTGCGGCCGTCGGTGGCGCCGATCATCGCGCGGACCACCTCGATCACGGAGTCGCCGGAGAGGACGACGGCGGCGAGCGGGCCGCTCGTCATGAAGTCCTTCAGCGGTGGGTAGAAAGCCTTGTCGACGTGCTCGGCGTAGTGCGCGTCGGCGAGGGACGCGTCCATCGTGCGCAATTCCAGCGCCTCGATGATCAGGCCCTTACGCTCGAAGCGGGACAGGATCTCGCCGAGCAGGCCGCGGCGCACCGCGTCGGGCTTGATGAGCACGAGCGAACGCTCGGTGGTGCTGGTCACGCAGTTCCTCCATGCAAGGGCAGGCCGACACGCGGGGAGTTCAGCCTATCGGTACCGCGAATCGCGTGAGCGGCGATGTCCGGACTACCGCACTTTCGCGGATGTGGCGCCGGGCCATAACCTGACGGGAACAACCGGGAGGTCCACAGTGGCGAACCAGACCGGCCGGCCCATCGCACCGGCCCGCAAACTGGTGGCGGCGGTCATGGGCACGCTGGCGGTCTTCGTGATCGTTTACGGACTCGGCATGTCGAGCTGGCCTGTCGCGCTCTTCGGCCTCGCCGTGCTCGTGCTCGCCGTGATCCTCGCGATCGTGAACGTGCCGCGCCGCGGCGGCCGTGCCACCGTCGCCGGGAACGCGGAGGTCAAGGCGATCCCGCCGCCTCCGCTCTCATCCGCGTACGGTCGTGCCGACATCGACGTGATCGTGGTGGCGCCCGGCCTGGGTACCTTCGACACCGTGCTGCGCGAGTCGCGGATTCCGGTCGCCAAGTGGCCCGCGGTCGGTTCGACAGTCCCGATCACCGTGGACGTCGACGACACCCGCCGGGTCCGGGTCAGCTGGAACGATGCCCCGCTGCGTGACGAGGGCGAGGATCCGCCGCCGCCGGTCGGGCAGCCGGCGTACCAGGAGGCCGACGACCGCGACGACGACCTTCTCGGCGACATCGGCCCGGCGCCGTGGGAGGGCCGCGAGCGGGAATGGCAGTTCGAGGCCGACGAGCCCCCGCCTCCCCCGCCGCCCGCGCCCCGTGCGGCATACACGGCCGGTCCGACCACACCCGTCGTGGTCCGCGACACCCCGGCCGGCACGATCGTCGAGGGCCATGTCGTCGGCGGTGACGACGACCCGCCGCCGCCTCTTCCGCGTCGCGCCGCCGGCGCCGCGTTCACCGGAGATCCGGCCGACGAGAACTCCCGCGATTCCTTCGCCGGGAGTGGGGCGTCAGCGCCGTTCACGACGTTCGGTTCCGGCTCCGCCGCAAGCCCGGCGACTGGTCACGGTCCCAGCGCCGGTCCCGCTTCAGGCACCAGCTCGGGTACGGGACAAGCCGCCCCGTTCTCCGGAAACGCCTCGGGTTCTCGTCCACCGGGCGCCCGTCCGAGCCCACGGCCCCGTGGTGGTTCGGCCACGGCCACTGTCGAGCGGGAAACCGCCACCGTCATGCCACCGGCCCAGCGCACCCCGACCGAGTCCGAGACGGCTCCGGAGCCCGCGGCCGAGCAGGACCCGCTGATCGACCTGCCCCTGGAAGAACCAGACCGCGCGGATCAGAGTCAGCCTGAGGATCAGAGTCAGCCTGAGGAAAGCCGGGCCGACGAGGAGACGCGGCCTGAGGGGCGGCGCTCCGGGTTCGGGGCTGCCGCCGCGGCCGGGTTCGCCGCCGCGACCGGAGCGGTCGCCGGTGCCGCAGCGTCCGCGTTCCGGCGCAAGCACGAGCCGGACCCCGACCCCGACCCCGAGCAAGCCCCAGCCCCAGAGGAAGCCCCAGCCTCGGAGCAAGCCCCAGCCCCGGAGCCCGCGACTGCGGCCGACGCGGAGGCCGAAACCGAGTCGGCTCGGACGTCGTCGGGGCGCACCCGGTTCTTCACGCAGCCGGGTGAGGAGCCGGGCGGCCAGCACAGCTCCACAGCGGCTTCCGCCGGCGACCAGGAGCCCGGGACCGAGGCCCGAACCAGTCCAGCGGCCACCGAGCCCGCCGAACCCACCGAGCCCGCCGAACCCGATGTGGCACTCACCGAACCCGCTACTGCCGGGTCCGCCGCTTACGTGCCGGCCCAGTCCGGGCGGCATGAGCCCACCGTGACCGGGTTCCGGGCCGCGCCGGAGCCCGAGCGAGTTCCGGCGTCCACCGCATCAGCGCCGTCGCCGGTCGCGCCGCCACCGGTCGCGCCTACGCCGGATCGGCCGTTCCCGACGGCGCCGCCTCCGGAGACCGTCGCCGGGCCGGCCGCACCACCACGGGCCGTCGACGAGATCGACATCCCGCTCGACGACAACCCGGAACCAGCCCCGGAAACCACACCGGCCGCTTCCCACGCCGTGGCGACCGGCATCGTCGCACCCCCCGCTGAGTCCGTCCCAGACGACCCGGACCCGGACCCAGACCCGGAACCCGAGCCCGAGCCCGAGCCCGAGCCTGAACCCGCAGCCAGGGCGGTGCCCGCCGCCAACCCCTGGAGTGACCTCGGCGGCCAGCCGGAGCCGGATGAGCGGGCCGGTGACGTCTTCACGGCCTATCCGAGTGCGCGACCCGGACCGGCCGGCGCGATTCACGGCGTGGGCATCACGGTGCTCGTGACCGATTTGAATCAGTCGATCGTGTTCTACCGGGACGTGCTCGGGTTCTACGAGATCGACAGTGGGGACGGCAGCGCGGTTCTCGCGTCCGGGGACACCCGGCTGGTGCTGCGAACCGTGCACAGCCTGCCTTCCGAGGCCGGCCGGTTGATATATCTCAACCTGGAGGTCGGCGACGTGAACGCGGTGCACGACGAACTGAAGGCCAAGGGTGTGAAGTTCGTGCACCCGCCGCGCGCGGTGAACCGGGGCGACAAGCTGGAGCTGTGGTCGGCGACGTTCCGCGACCCGGACAACCACAACATAGCGATCACCCAGTGGCGGGCCATCCGCTAACACAGAAGCAGAAGCAGAAGCAGAAGCAGAACAGAAACAGAACCGGCTGGGGCAGAAAGCTCCAGCCGGTTCCCCTTGTCAGCTCAGGATCGTCTTACGGACGTGGAGCGCATAGAGCCACGCCAGCCCGAAGATCACGCCGATCGCGGCGACGGTCCAGTGCAGGACTCCGCCGATCAGCAGCAGGACCTGCAGGGCGCTGCCGGCGTGCCACGCCCAGGTCCGTTTCATGCTGCCGGCCAGCACGATCGCCAGGACCGTCGCGACGCTCACCGCGATGATCGCGGCACCCTTGCGGTCGCCGCCCATGACACTCAGCGGTGCGATCGCCAGGAGCAGGACCAGCGCTTCCATCGCGAGGGTGGCCGCGCCGAGTCCGCGTACAGCTGCCTGGGGATTTTTCAGGCCTGAAGGCCGCGCCGCGGCAGTCTGCTCGCCCTCCGATGGCATCGCGCCCTCCTGCGAATCGGTCATCGTTTCAGCAGTCTGCGCGCATCGGCGACCGTGACCACCGAGCCGGTGATCAGTACGCCGACGCCGCTCAGCTCACCGGAGGAGTCGTCCTCGGCGAGCACGACGGCTTCCTCGATGGCATCCGGCATGTTCTGCGTGATCGTCACCCGGTCCTCGCCGAAGATCTCGATCGCGAGCTGGGACAGCTCCTCGACCGGCATCGAGCGAGGCGAGCTGTTCTGGGTGACCACGAGCCTGGCCGCGATCGGTTCGAGCAGGTCGAGCAGGCCGCTCACGTCCTTGTCACCGAGGACCGCGAGGACCACGACCAGGTGCCGGAAGGTGAACTCCTCTTCCAGCGCCTTGACTGTCGCGGCCATGCCGTGCGGGTTGTGCGCGCCGTCCAGCAGGATCGTGGGCGCGCTGCGCACCCGCTCGAGCCGGCCCGGCGAGTCGACACCGGAGAAGCCCTCGCGGACGAGATCGGCTTCCAGCTGCTTGTCCGGGCCGGCGCCGAGGAAGGCCTCGACGGCGGCGAGCGCCAGAGCGGCGTTCTGTGCCTGGTGCGCGCCGAACAGCGGCAGGAAGATCTCGTCGTAGATGCCGCCGAGACCCTGCAGGGTGAGCACCTGCCCGCCGACCGCCTGGGTGCGCTCGACCACGCCGAACTCGCTGCCCTCCCGGGCCAGGGTGGCGCCCATGTCGGCGCAGCGTTCCAGGATGGGCCGCATGGCGTCCTCGTCCTGGAGCGCGGTGATCACGGTGGCGCCGGAGTGGATGATGCCGACCTTGTGCCAGGCGATGTCCTCGATCGTGTCGCCGAGCCACTCGGTGTGGTCCAGCCCGATCGGGGTGAGCACGCAGACGCCGGCGTCGATGACGTTCGTCGCGTCCTCCTCGCCGCCGAGGCCGACCTCGACCACAGCGATGTCCACCGGCGCGTCGGCGAACGCCGCGTACGCCATCGCCGTGGTCATGTCGAAGTAGGTCAGCGGCTCCGGGTAACGCGCGTCGATCAGCTCAGCCAGCGGCGCGACGTCGTGGTACGTGGTGACCAGCCGATCCTCGGTGACCGGATCCCCGTCCAGGCTGATCCGTTCCCGAACAGTCTCCAGGTGCGGGCTGGTGTACCGCCCGGTGTGCAGCCCATGCGCCCGCAGCAGCCCGTCGATCATCCGCGCCGTGCTGGTCTTGCCGTTGGTGCCGGTCAGGTGGATCGCCGGGTACGCCCGCTGCGGGCTGCCCAGCACGTCCATCAGATCCCGGATCTTCCGCATGTCGAAAGCCATCCGGGTGAAGCCGCGCTCGTTGAGTGCGGCCTCGACCTCTGCGTATTCGGAACTCATGCCGGCAACGTTTCGAGAGCCGCGGCAATTCGCACCAGGTCGGCCTCGGCTGCTGCCAGCCGATCCTTGATCTTCGCGACCACCTGTTCCGGCGCCTTGCCGATGAACGACTCGTTGCCGAGCTTGGCCCGGCACTGGGTCGCCTCCTTCTCGGCGGCGGCGCGGTCCTTCTCCAGACGTGCCCGTTCCGCTGCCACGTCGATGGCGCCGCGGGTGTCCAGATCAACCGTGATCGCACCGGTCACCGCGAGGGTCGCGGTCGCCGTGAAGTCGGGGCCGGGCGCGTCGAGCCGGGCCAGCGAACGGATCAGCGGCTCGTGCGTGTCGATCCCGACGTTGCCGAGGCCGGTCAGCGCGGCGGTGACCCGCTGGCTCGGCTTGAGGCCCTGGTCGGAACGGAACCGGCGCACCTCGGTGACCACCTTCTGCAGGGCGGCCAGCTCCTCCTCGGCGGCGTCGTCGATCCGCGCGGGGTCAACGGTCGGCCAGGCGACGTGCGTCAGGGTCTCGCCGCCGGTCAGTGCGATCCACAGCTCCTCGGTGACGAACGGAATGACCGGGTGCAGCAGCCGGAGCAGCTGGTCGAGCACGTGGCCGAGAACCCGCTGGGACGCGGCGCTTCCGGCTGCGAGCACCGGCTTGCTGAGCTCCAGGTACCAGTCGCAGACGTCGTCCCACGCGAAGTGGTAGAGGGTGTCGCAGACCTTGGCGTACTCATAGGCGGCGAAGTAGCCGTCGACCTCAGCGATGGTGTGCTCGAGACGCGACAGGATCCAGCGGTCGATAGCCGACAGCTCCTCCTGAGGCGGAAGGTCACCCGACACCGTCGCGCCGTTCATCATCGCGAACCGGGTCGCGTTCCAGAGCTTGTTGCAGAAGTTCCGCGAGCCCTGGCACCACTCCTCGCTGACCGGCACGTCCGAACCCGGGTTGGCGCCACGCGCGAGGGTGAAGCGAGTGGCGTCGGCGCCGTACCTGTCGATCCAGTCCAGCGGGTCGACGACGTTGCCGAACGACTTCGACATCTTCTTGCCGAACTGGTCGCGGACCATGCCGTGCAGGTTGACTACGTCGAACGGCTGTTTGCCGTCCATCGCGTACACGCCGAACATCATCATCCGGGCGACCCAGAAGAAGAGGATGTCGTAACCGGTGACCAGGACGCTCGTCGGGTAGAACTTCTCCAGCTCGGCGGTCTTCTCCGGCCAGCCCAGCGTGGAGAACGGCCACAGCCCGGACGAGAACCACGTGTCGAGCACGTCCTCGTCCTGGCGCCAGCCTTCACCGGTCGGCGGTTGCTCGTCCGGCCCGACGCAGACGACCTCGCCGTCCGGGCCGTACCAGACCGGGATCCGGTGTCCCCACCAGAGCTGCCGGGAGATGCACCAGTCGTGCATGTTGTCGACCCACGCGAAGTACCGCTTGGACAGCTCGGCCGGCTCGATCTTCACCCGGCCGTCACGAACCGCGTCGCCCGCCGCTTTCGCCAGCGGAGCGGTGTTGACGAACCACTGCAGCGACAGCCGCGGCTCCACCGTGGTCTTGCACCGCGAACAATGCCCGACGGAGTGCAGGTAGGGCCGCTTCTCCGCCACGATCCGCCCCTGCTCACGCAGGGCAGCCACGATCGCCGGTCGCGCTTCGAACCGATCAAGACCTTCAAAAGGCCCGGGTACGGTGATGACGGCCCGCTCGTCCATCACGGTCAGGCTCGGCAGGCCGTGCCGCTGGCCGATCTCGAAGTCGTTCGGGTCGTGGGCCGGGGTCACCTTCACCGCGCCGGTGCCGAACGCCGGGTCGACGTGCTCGTCCGCCACGATCGGGATGCGCCGGCCGGTCAGCGGCAGCTCCACCTCGGTGCCGATCAGGTGCTGGTAACGCTCGTCGTCCGGGTGCACGGCAACCGCGGTGTCACCGAGCATCGTCTCGGCCCGGGTGGTGGCGACCACGATCGAGTTCGCGCCCTCGCCGTACCGGATCGAGACGAGTTCGCCCTCGTCGTCGCTGTGTTCCACCTCGATGTCGCTGAGCGCGGTGAGGCAGCGCGGGCACCAGTTGATGATCCGGTTCGCGCGGTAGATCAGGCCGTCGTCGAACATCTTCTTGAAGATGGTCTGCACGGCCCGGGACAGGCCCTCGTCCATCGTGAAGCGTTCCCGCGACCAGTCGACGGAGTCACCGAGCCGCCGCATCTGCCCGAGGATCGCGCCGCCGGACTCGGCCTTCCACTCCCAGACCTTCTCGACGAACTTCTCCCGGCCCAGGTCGTGCCGGGACAGCTGCTGGGCGGCAAGCTTGCGCTCGACCACGTTCTGCGTGGCGATGCCGGCGTGGTCCATGCCGGGCAGCCACAGCACCTCGAAACCCTGCATCCGCTTGAGACGCACCAGGGCGTCCTGGATGGTGTGGTCGAGCGCGTGGCCGACGTGCAGGGAGCCGGTCACGTTCGGCGGCGGGATGACAATCGTGAACGGCGGCTTGTCACTCTTGGGGTCCGCCGTGAAGTAGCCCTCCGATACCCAACGCTCGTACCGCCGCTGCTCTACCTCGCCCGGCTGGTACTGGGCGGAGAGGCCACCGGTGGGCCGGCTGTCGGGAGTACGGGTTTCGGTCGCATCGGTCACCCGACAAGTCTACGGAGGTGCTATGCACACCATCTCGCTCGGGGGACGATAGGCTCGCGCAATGTCGGAACGCGGCCAGAACATGCCCACTCCTGCCGATACGCCGGAGTCTGCGGAGTCTCTGCCGGAAGAGGCTCCATCCGCGCCTGAGCCCGAGCCGATCGAGATCAACGCGGGCCCGTTCCAGCTCACGGAGACCAGCGAAGAGGACACCTCGAAAAAACGCCGCTACGTACGCAAGATCGTACTGAGCGGCATGCTGGCAGTGTCTCTGGCCGGCGCGGCAACCCTGGGATACGTGGCCTGGCAGGTCAACACCCAGCGCCACACCACGCTCTCCACTCCACCCACCATCGGCAATCTCCAGCTGGACGACAGCGAGGACGCAGCCGCCACCGCCGACTACCTGCGCAGCGCCATCTCCGCGGAAATCACCATGGACAAGGCAGTTGGCGCCGTCTACACAGGAAGCGACAACCGCAGCGTCCTCTTCTTCGGCGGCACAGCCCTTCTGTGGGCCCCCGACAAAGAACTGGACAACGCCTTCACCCTCCTGGGCGACGAAGAAGGCAGCGTCACCGGCGTGGACGACGTAAATGCCGGCCCGCTGGGCGGCACCATGAAGTGCGGCACCACGAACTCCGAGGGAACAGCCCTGACCGTCTGCGGCTGGGCCGACCACGGCAGCCTCGCGGTAGCAATGTTCCTGGACCGCACCGAAACCGAAGCCGCTGCCCTGCTGCTCCAGATCCGCACGGCAACCCAAACCCGCGACTGACAAGGCTGAACAGGCAACCGCCAAGCCGGCGGTGAGTCATCGAGCAGTCCGGGAATGCAGAAAGCCCACCCGGGTAACCCGGGTGGGCTTTCATACAAGTTGAGTCCGGCGGCGTCCTACTCTCCCACACCCTCCCGAGTGCAGTACCATCGGCGCTGGAGGGCTTAGCTACCGGGTTCGGAATGTAACCGGGCGTTTCCCCTCCGCTATGACCACCGAAACAACGGTCAGCAGAATGACCAACCAGCAACCCGGTTCTCGAACCCGGGGTGGTTGTTCGTTTGCTGTGAATCACACAGTGGACGCGTAAGCATAAATTTAGGGTGGTTAAGCCCTCGGCCTATTAGTACCGGTCAACTCAACACGTTACCGTGCTTACATTTCCGGCCTATCAACCCAGTAGTCTACTGGGAGCCTTACCCACTCAAGGTGGTGGGATACCTCATCTCGAAGCAGGCTTCCCGCTTAGATGCTTTCAGCGGTTATCCCTTCCGAACGTAGCCAACCAGCCATGCTCCTGGCGGAACAACTGGCACACCAGAGGTTCGTCCGTCCCGGTCCTCTCGTACTAGGGACAGCCCTTCTCAAGTATCCAACGCGCACGGCGGATAGGGACCGAACTGTCTCACGACGTTCTAAACCCAGCTCGCGTACCGCTTTAATGGGCGAACAGCCCAACCCTTGGGACCTGCTACAGCCCCAGGATGCGACGAGCCGACATCGAGGTGCCAAACCATCCCGTCGATATGGACTCTTGGGGAAGATCAGCCTGTTATCCCCGGGGTACCTTTTATCCGTTGAGCGACACCGCTTCCACACGCAAGTGCCGGATCACTAGTCCCGACTTTCGTCCCTGCTCGACCCGTCAGTCTCACAGTCAAGCTCCCTTATGCACTTACACTCAACACCTGATTGCCAACCAGGCTGAGGGAACCTTTGGGCGCCTCCGTTACCCTTTAGGAGGCAACCGCCCCAGTTAAACTACCCACCAGACACTGTCCCTCGACCCGATCAGGGCCGCAAGTTAGATACCCAAACCCAACAGAGTGGTATTTCAACAATGCCTCCACCCGAACTGGCGTCCGAGCTTCACCGGCTCCCACCTATCCTACACAATTAAATTCGGATACCAATGTCAAGCTATAGTAAAGGTCCCGGGGTCTTTCCGTCCTGCCGCGCGTAACGAGCATCTTTACTCGTACTGCAATTTCGCCGGGCCTGTGGTTGAGACAGTGGGGAAGTCGTTACGCCATTCGTGCAGGTCGGAACTTACCCGACAAGGAATTTCGCTACCTTAGGATGGTTATAGTTACCACCGCCGTTTACTGGCGCTTAAGTTCTCCGCCTCGCGATTACTCGCTAACAGGTCCCCTTAACGTTCCAGCACCGGGCAGGCGTCAGTCCATATACATCGTCTTACGACTTCGCATGGACCTGTGTTTTTAGTAAACAGTCGCTTCCCCCTGCTCTCTGCGGCCATACCACGCTCCACCCGCAAGGGGCTTCACGCGTCCGGCCCCCCTTCTCCCTAAGTTACGGGGGCAATTTGCCGAGTTCCTTAACCACAGTTCACCCGTCGCCTCGGTATTCTCTACCTGACCACCTGTGTCGGTTTAGGGTACGGGCCGCTCGAAGCTCGCTAGAGGCTTTTCTCGGCAGCATAGGATCAATGACTTCACCAGAACGGCTCGGCATCACGTCTCAGCCTCATATGCACCGCGGATTTGCCTACGGTACGGCCTACACGCTTACCCCGGCACAACCACCGGCCGGGATCATCTACCTTCCTGCGTCACCCCATCGCTAAACTACTACCCACAAAGGTCCTAGAATCCCGCATCGCCGGCCGAAGCCATTGAATTGATCAAATAGTTAGTACTATGAGGTTCGTCTTGGGCGCTTCTACGCGGGTACGGGAATATCAACCCGTTATCCATCGACTACGCCTCTCGGCCTCGCCTTAGGCCCCGACTCACCCAGGGCGGATTAGCCTGCCCCTGGAACCCTTGGTCATCCGGCGGAAGGGGTTCTCACCCTTCATTCGCTACTCATGCCTGCATTCTCACTCGTATGGCGTCCACGGCTGGATCACTCCGCCGCTTCACCCGCCATACGACGCTCCCCTACCCATCCACACACCTGAACAAGATCCTCAAGGGACCAAGCTAAGTTAATATGTGAATGCCACAGCTTCGG
The DNA here is from genome assembly GCF_050955685.1 of Actinoplanes sp. CA-015351. Classification (NCBI taxonomy): domain Bacteria; kingdom Bacillati; phylum Actinomycetota; class Actinomycetes; order Micromonosporales; family Micromonosporaceae; genus Actinoplanes; species Actinoplanes sp. CA-015351. Next base: position 1,253,930 of record NZ_CP192102.1, on the reverse strand, counting down.
CGGTGTGCTTGAGCCCCGCTACATTGTCGGCGCGGAACCACTTGACCAGTGAGCTATTACGCACTCTTTAAAGGGTGGCTGCTTCTAAGCCAACCTCCTGGTTGTCAATGCGATCCCACATCCTTTTCCACTTAGCACACGCTTAGGGGCCTTAGCTGGCGATCTGGGCTGTTTCCCTCTCGACTACGAAGCTTATCCCCCGCAGTCTCACTGCCGCGCTCTCACTTACCGGCATTCGGAGTTTGGCTGATTTCAGTAAGCTTGTGGGCCCCCTAGACCATCCAGTGCTCTACCTCCGGCAAGAAACACGCGACGCTGCACCTAAATGCATTTCGGGGAGAACCAGCTATCACGGAGTTTGATTGGCCTTTCACCCCTAACCACAGGTCATCCCCCAACTTTTCAACGTTGGTGGGTTCGGTCCTCCACGTAGTCTTACCCACGCTTCAACCTGCCCATGGCTAGATCACTCCGCTTCGGGTCTAGAACATGCGACTAAAGAGCGCCCTCTTCAGACTCGCTTTCGCTACGGCTACCCCACACGGGTTAACCTCGCCACATGCCACTAACTCGCAGGCTCATTCTTCAAAAGGCACGCCATCACCACTGCTAGGGTGGCTCTGACGGATTGTAGGCGAACGGTTTCAGGTACTATTTCACTCCCCTCCCGGGGTACTTTTCACCATTCCCTCACGGTACTTGTCCGCTATCGGTCACCAGGAAGTATTCAGCCTTACCAGGTGGTCCTGGCAGATTCACAGCAGATTCTAGGAGTCCGCTGCTACTCGGGAACACCACAAAGAGGTCACACACTTTCGTCTACCGGGCTCTCACCGTCTACGGCCGACTTTCCCACGTCGTTCGACTAGCATGAAACTTTGTAACTCTTCGACTGTCTGTCAGAACAATCAAGTGGGTCCCACAACCCCGAATACGCAACCCCTGACAGGTATCACACGTATCTGGTTTAGGCTAGATCCGCTTTCGCTCGCCACTACTCACGGAATCACGGTTGTTTTCTCTTCCTACGGGTACTGAGATGTTTCACTTCCCCGCGTTCCCCTCACATGCCCTATGAATTCAGGCACGGATAACACGACATGACTCGTGCTAGGTTTCCCCATTCGGACACCCTGGGATCACAGCTAGGTTGGCAGCTCCCCCAGGCCTATCGCGGCCTCCCACGTCCTTCATCGGCTCCTGGTGCCAAGGCATCCACCGTTCGCCCTTGACAACTTAACCACAAAAAACAAGATGCTCGCGTCCACTGTGCAATTCTCAACCAACGACCAACCCACAACCCGATCAGTTCTCCACCAAAACCCCAGCAAGCTGAGCGGTATAAAGAACCAGGTCATGCCTGGCATTGAAGACCAACCACAAAGGTTGTTCTTTCAGATACCCAACAGGATGCTTGTTTTTCGCCGTCTCCCAGCCGCACCGAGAGCCCGTTCCTTCACAGCAAGCTGCGTGTACTAAGACTGATTCGGCCGTTGCCGGCAGATAACTGGCCAGTGTCTCCGCCTTTGAGCACCCCACCACCACATTCGGGCGGTGCGGGCTACTGTCCGCTTTCGCGGAAAGTTGCTCCTTAGAAAGGAGGTGATCCAGCCGCACCTTCCGGTACGGCTACCTTGTTACGACTTCGTCCCAATCGCCAGCCCCACCTTCGACGGCTCCCTCCCACAAGGGGTTAGGCCACCGGCTTCGGGTGTTGCCGACTTTCGTGACGTGACGGGCGGTGTGTACAAGGCCCGGGAACGTATTCACCGCAGCGTTGCTGATCTGCGATTACTAGCGACTCCGACTTCACGGGGTCGAGTTGCAGACCCCGATCCGAACTGAGACCGGCTTTTTGGGATTCGCTCCACCTCACGGTATCGCAGCCCTTTGTACCGGCCATTGTAGCATGCGTGAAGCCCTGGACATAAGGGGCATGATGACTTGACGTCATCCCCACCTTCCTCCGAGTTGACCCCGGCAGTCTCCCATGAGTCCCCAACTAAATGCTGGCAACATGGGACGAGGGTTGCGCTCGTTGCGGGACTTAACCCAACATCTCACGACACGAGCTGACGACAGCCATGCACCACCTGTCACCGGCCCCGAAGGACCCCGTATCTCTACGAGTTTTCCGGCGATGTCAAACCCAGGTAAGGTTCTTCGCGTTGCATCGAATTAATCCGCATGCTCCGCCGCTTGTGCGGGCCCCCGTCAATTCCTTTGAGTTTTAGCCTTGCGGCCGTACTCCCCAGGCGGGGCGCTTAATGCGTTAGCTGCGGCGCAGAAAACCGGAGAGGTCCCCCACACCTAGCGCCCAACGTTTACAGCGTGGACTACCAGGGTATCTAATCCTGTTCGCTCCCCACGCTTTCGCTCCTCAGCGTCAGTATCGGCCCAGAGACCTGCCTTCGCCATCGGTGTTCCTCCTGATATCTGCGCATTTCACCGCTACACCAGGAATTCCAGTCTCCCCTACCGAACTCTAGCCTGCCCGTATCGAATGCAAGCTCGGAGTTGAGCCCCGAGTTTTCACATTCGACGCGACAAGCCGCCTACGAGCTCTTTACGCCCAATAAATCCGGACAACGCTCGCGCCCTACGTCTTACCGCGGCTGCTGGCACGTAGTTGGCCGGCGCTTCTTCTGCAGGTACCGTCACTTGCGCTTCGTCCCTGCTGAAAGAGGTTTACAACCCGAAGGCCGTCATCCCTCACGCGGCGTCGCTGCATCAGGCTTCCGCCCATTGTGCAATATTCCCCACTGCTGCCTCCCGTAGGAGTCTGGGCCGTGTCTCAGTCCCAGTGTGGCCGGTCGCCCTCTCAGGCCGGCTACCCGTCCTCGCCTTGGTGAGCCATTACCTCACCAACAAGCTGATAGGCCGCGAGTCCATCCCAAACCGAAAAACTTTCCACCAAGCACCATGCGATGCAAAGTAATATCCGGTATTAGCCCCCGTTTCCGAGGGTTATCCCAAAGTCTGGGGCAGGTTACTCACGTGTTACTCACCCGTTCGCCGCTCGAGTACCCCGAAGGGCCTTTCCGCTCGACTTGCATGTGTTAAGCACGCCGCCAGCGTTCGTCCTGAGCCAGGATCAAACTCTCCAACAAAATCTTTGGAAAAGCGTCCCGGCAACAAACAAATGTTGCCAAAGGAATCTCCCACCCATCCCCGGTAAGAGATGGGTCGGGGTAATGCCATTATTGGCACTGGCTTATCAAGCACCCTGTTGAGTTCTCAAAGAACAACCGCACATCGAAGTTAACCTCAGCTAAGAGGCTCGCCGTCGAGGCAACCGTTCAAGATTACCTGGTCGGTTTTCGCCTCTCGGCATCGCCCAGGTGATGTGGCTCTAGCAGACGGCCGGATTTTCATCTCGTCCGTTTCCTGCTGGCTGAACCACTCTAGCCGGTCAGCGTCGCGGCCGCAAATCCAATTTCTTGGATCTGGCCGCACCACCCGGCCGTCGAGGTCAAGCTTAGCTCGCTCTCGACTGCTCCCGAGTCACCTTCCGGATTGTCACTTTCGTGCCGCTCCGTACCGGTTTCCCGCTTGCAGAGAAGAAGTTACGGGACTGGGGCGGGCAACCGCAAATCGACGTTCATGGTCCGTCCGGGCGGCGCGGCGACACACGGCGAATAGAAACCGTGACAGAGTGGCGTCATGGACGGTTCCGGGACGTTGGCGGTCGACGCGTTTCTCGGCCTCATCGTGCCGCTCTGGCAGATCGTGATCGGCTTGCTTGTGCTGGTCACGGTGGTTGTCTCGGTCCATCGCCTGTTCCTGAGAGGCCCCACCCGGATGGGTGGGGCTCTTCTTTTGGTCGGCAGTGCGGTGGTCGGACTCGCCGTCGTCAGCTACCTCGTACAGAGTTTGTGACCTGAGCCTCAAAGCCGGCGATTAGCCAGGCTCGGCAGCTCGGCACGGATCGTTTCCAGCCTCTCCAGGTCCAGATCCGCGAACGTGACGCCCACCGTGTCCGGCGCCTGGGCGAGCACCGTCCCCCACGGGTCGATGATCATGCTGCGACCGAAACAAGTCCGTCCTGGCTCATGGTCGCCGATCTGGCCGGCAGCCAGCACGTAACACTGGTTCTCGATCGCACGGGCGCGCAGCAGGACCTCCCAATGGTCACGCCCGGTGTGCAGCATGAAGGCGGCGGGAACCACCAGGACTTTCGCGCCGGCGATGGCGAGCTGCCGGTACAGCTCCGGGAACCGCAGGTCGTAACAGATGCTGAGGCCGAACGGGACGCCTGCCACCGCGGCCACCACGGTCTCCTCCCCCGGCGCCACAGTTCGTGACTCCTGGTAGGAGACACGGCCCGCGATCTCTACGTCGTACAGATGGATCTTGCGATAGGTGGCGGTGAGCGTGCCGTCCGGCGCGAAGAGCAACGTGGTGTTGTAGGTCCGGTTGTGATCGGGCCCGATCTCGTGGAACGAGCCGGCGTGCACCCAGATCCCGAGCTCGCGCGCGGCCGCCGCGAAGAACGTGCCGAATTCACCGTCGACCGGTTCCGGCTCGGGCGTGTCGGACCCCTTCCCCAGGAAGTCCACGTACTCCGGGAGGATCGCGAGTTTCGCGCCGCCCGCGGCGGCTCGCTCAAGCAACTCCCGGGCGACAGTGAGGTTCTGGGCACGCTCTTCACGTGAGTTCAGCTGGCAGACAGCGACGCGCATAAGTTGAAGCGTACGACTCAGGCCCGTGAAAGCGGGCAGCAAAAAGCCGCCGCCCGGAGATCGGGCGGCGGCCTAAAGAACTCAGGCGGACTTTTCCTCGCGGTCCGGCCGGCGACGCCGGCCGACGAATTCGCGCGGGACGATCGTGGGGTTCACGTTCTCCAGGACCACCTCGCGGTTGATCACCACGCGTGCCGCATCGGGGTTGCTGGGCACCTCGTACATCACCGAGAGGAGGACCTCTTCCATGATCGCGCGGAGACCACGAGCGCCGGTGCCACGGAGCATGGCTTGGTCGGCGATCGCCTCGAGTGCACCCTCGTCGAACTCCAGCTCGACACCGTCGAGCTCGAAGAGACGCTGGTACTGCTTCACGTAGGCGTTGCGCGGCTCGGTGAGGATCTTGATGAGAGCCTCACGGTCGAGGTTGCGCACCGTCGTGATGACCGGGAGACGACCGATGAACTCGGGGATGAGCCCGAATTTCAGCATGTCCTCCGGCATCACTCTGCTGAAGATGTCGTCGGTGTTCCGCTCCGAGATCGACCGCAGGCGGGCACCGAAACCGACGCCGCTCTGGCCGACGCGCTGTTCGATTATCCGGTCGAGGCCGGCGAAAGCACCGCCAACGATGAACAGCACGTTCGTCGTGTCGATCTGGATGAACTCCTGGTGCGGGTGCTTGCGGCCGCCCTGCGGCGGAACGTTCGCAACCGTGCCCTCGAGTATTTTCAGCAGGGCCTGCTGGACACCCTCGCCGGAGACATCACGCGTGATCGACGGGTTCTCACTCTTGCGAGCGATCTTGTCGACCTCGTCGATGTAGATGATGCCCTGCTCGGCACGCTTCACGTCGTAGTCAGCCGCTTGGATCAGCTTGAGCAGGATGTTCTCGACATCCTCGCCGACGTAACCGGCCTCGGTCAGCGCCGTGGCGTCCGCGATGGCGAACGGCACGTTGAGCATCCGGGCCAGCGTCTGGGCCAGGTGTGTCTTGCCGCAGCCGGTAGGACCGATGAGCATGATGTTGGACTTGGCAACCTCGACGTCACTGCCCCCACCGGGCGCACCGTTCGACTCGGCCTGAATGCGCTTGTAGTGGTTGTAGACCGCGACGGAGAGCGCCTTCTTTGCCTGCTCCTGGCCGACAACATAGTTGTCCAGGAACTGGCAGATCTCCATCGGCTTGGGAAGCTCTTCCCACTTCACCTCGCCGGTCTCGGCCAGCTCCTCTTCGATGATCTCGTTGCAGAGGTCGATGCACTCGTCGCAGATGTAGACCCCAGGGCCCGCGATGAGTTTCTTGACCTGCTTCTGCGACTTCCCACAGAAGGAGCACTTGAGTAGGTCGCCACCGTCGCCGATCCGTGCCACCTACGTTCTCCCTGCGTTCAATGGCCGATCGCCGACCGGTCCGTTTACGAGGACGGAATGCCTCGTTGCCATCTCATCGTCCGCCGACCCGCGTAACTGAGGATGCAGACTCGACGTTACCCGCTGTGGAGCTGTTCTCCGACCCCCCAAAACGGGCGTGTCAGGGGTCGGCCAGTCTAACCATCACCGGCCGGCCCCTGCACGGCGCACTCAGTTGCCGGCGCCGACGCCCTGCAGGCTCTTCTTACGCGTCGCGAGGACCACGTCGACCAGGCCGTACTCCTTGGCCTCGGCCGCCGTCATGATCTTGTCGCGGTCGATGTCCTTCTTGACCTTGTCGAGCGGCTGGTTGGAGTGGTGCGAAAGCATCTCTTCCAGCTGGGTGCGCATCCGCATGATCTCGCGGGCCTGGATCTCGATGTCCGACCCCTGACCGTAACCACCCTCAGTGGCCGGCTGGTGGATGATGATCCGCGAGTGCGGGAGCGCCATCCGCTTGCCCGGGGTGCCGCCGGCGAGCAGGACGGCCGCGGCGCTGGCCGCCTGGCCGAGGCAGACCGTGCTGATGTCAGGCCGGACGTACTGCATGGTGTCGTAGATGGCCGTCATCGCGGTGAACGAGCCACCGGGCGAGTTGATGTACATCAGGATGTCGCGGTCCGGGTCGGTGCTCTCCAGCGTCAGCAGCTGGGCCATCACGTCGTTGGCCGACGCGTCGTCCACCTGGACGCCGAGGAAGATGATCCGGTCCTCGAACATCTTGTTGTACGGGTTCGACTCCTTGATCCCCCACGAGGTGCGCTCGGAGAACGAGGGCAGCACGTAGCGGTTGTGCACCGGTGCGAACCCGGGAGGCATAGAAAGGTCGGTCATGGTTCAGCTCCTCAGTTCAGCGTTCCGGCACCGTCCGGGACCTGAGTGGCCCCGGTGATCACCTTGTCGATGAAGCCATAGTCCTTCGCCTCCTGCGCCGTGAACCAGCGGTCACGGTCGAAGTCGGCAGCGATTTGCTCCTGGGTCTGTCCCGTGTGAAACGCGATGCGCTCCTGGAACATCCGCTTGGTGTAAAGCATCTGCTCGGCCTGAATGGCGATGTCGGCGGCCGTGCCACCCATCCCGCCGGACGGCTGGTGCATCATGATGCGCGCGTGCGGCAGGGCGTAGCGCTTGCCCGCGGTCCCGGCGCAGAGCAGGAACTGTCCCATCGAGGCCGCCATGCCCATGCCGACGGTGGACACGTCGTTGTCGATGAACTGCATCGTGTCGTAGATCGCCATGCCCGAGTAGACCGAGCCACCGGGTGAGTTGATCCAGAGGTGGATGTCAGCCTCGGGGTCTTCGGCGGAGAGCAGCAGCAGCTGCGCGCAGATGCGGTTGGCGACCGCATCGGTCACCTCGCTGCCGAGAAAGATGATGCGCTCACGCAGCAGGCGGTTGAAAACCGAATCGTCGAGGTTGCCACTGAGTGCTTCGCCCCGCCGCGCCATGGGGGTGGCGGGGATGTGGAGATCGGTCATGGCAGCCCTTCACAGCTGACTGTGTCGGCCGAGAGATCCGGCCGGCAGGTTGTCCGTCGTACGACCAACCTAACTGGTCGGATGCGCATCAGCTTCCCGCTCAGGCGGGTGTTCGCTGACAGCGCACCCGCCTCTGGGCGTACCCATGAAACGGCAGCGGCCACCGTGCGGCGCAAGCGCTGCACGGTGGCCGGCTGAACGGTGTTATCAGTGGTTGTGCCCGGCGTGCTCGTCCTCGCCCGCGGCCCGCAGGTCGTCGAGCGAGAGGACGTTGCCCTCGCTGTCCGACATCGAGACCTGCTCCATGACCGAGGCCAGCGCCTTGCCCCGGCGCACGTCGCCGAAGACCGAGGCCGCGGCGCCGGAGCGCACCAGCTGGTCGTAGTACTGCTGCGGCTGCATCTGGGCACGCTGCGCCCGGTGCACGATCTCGTGGCCGAACTCGTCGTCGGAGACCTGGACGTCCTCGGCGTCGGCGACGGTGTCGAGCAGCAGCTGGATCCGGACGCCCTCCTCGGCGGCCTCGGTCAGCTCCTGGTCGATCTGCTCCTCGGTCTTCTCCTCGGAGGCGAGGTAGTCCGTAAGAGTCGCGCCGATCCGCTCGAGCTGGTCGGTCATGGCCTGCTTGCGGCCCTCGACCTCGTCCTTGACGACGCCCTCGGGCGCCGGGATGTTCGCCGCCTCGACGAGCTGCTTGAGAGCCTCGTCACGGGCCGCGTAGATCTGCTCGACCTTCTTCACCTTGGTGAGACGCTCGCGCAGGTCGCCCTTGAGCTCCTCGAGGGTGTCGAACTCGCTCGCCAGCTGGGCGAACTCGTCGTCGATCTCGGGAAGCTGCTTGTCCTTGACGGTCCGCACGACGACCTTCACCTCGGCGTCCTGCCCGGCGAAGTCACCGCCCACCAGCTGCGTGGTGAAGGTGGCCTCCTCGCCGCCGGAGAGGCCGACGAGCACCTCGTCCAGACCCGGCAGCAGCTGCTTGCTGCCGACCTCGTGGGAGATGTTGGTGGCAGAGCCGCCCGGCACCTCCTCGCCGTCGACGGTGGCGTTGAGGTCGAGCTGCACGTAGTCGCCCTCGGCGGCGGGCCGTTCGACGGTCTTCAGGGTGGCGAAGCGCTCACGCAGGCCGTTGATCTGCTCGTCGATCTCGTTGTCGCCGATCTCGACGGCGGGAACCGTCACGGCGATCGTGGAGAGGTCCGGGACGGTGATCTCCGGGCGGACGTCGACCTCGGCCGTGAACTTCAGCGGCGCGTTGTCGGCGAACTCGGTGATCTCCACCTCGGGACGGCCGAGCGTCTTGACGTCATGCTCCTGCACCGCGGCGAGGATCTGCTGCGGGATCGCCTCCTGCACGGCCTCGTTGAGGACCGCACCACGGCCGACGCGCTGGTCGATCACCGCTGCGGGGATCTTGCCACGACGGAAGCCCGGGACCTGCACCTGCGCGCCGATCTCCCGGTACGCCTTTTGCAGGCTCGGCTTGAGCTCGTCGAACGGCACCTCGATGGCGAGCTTCACCCGAGTCGGGCTCAGAGTCTCGACGGTGCTCTTCACAGGCGTACTCCTTGTTGCTGCGGACAGTTGATTTCAGTCGGGGTGGCGGGATTTGAACCCACGGCCCCTCGCTCCCAAAGCGAGTGCGCTACCAAGCTGCGCCACACCCCGTGGCGTCGGCCAGTGTATGCGGTCGGCTCGCCTGCGTGTGCGCTGGAGTCACCTGCTGGGGAATCCGGTTCGCGCGGACGGCAGATGATTCAGTAGAGTGTGCCTGTGCCCCCGGGTAAAATCGGGGTCATGCGGGCGTAGCTCAATGGTAGAGCTTCAGTCTTCCAAACTGACTACGCGAGTTCGATTCTCGTCGCCCGCTCGCTTTGGGCGCCCTGTGTCTGCTGCTGAGGAACGCAGCAGACCGGGGCGCTCGCCATATCTGCCTGGGGGCCGAGCCCCCAGACCCCCACGGTGCGGACTCACTCTTTGACCTTCGGTCACTCTTTGACCTTCGGTCACTCTTTGACCTTCGGTCACTCTTGACCTTCGGTCACTCTTTGAGCATCGGTCACTCTTTGGCCTTCGGTCACTCTTTGGCCCTCGTGTACGTTGACAGGTGACTGTTTGGTCACCTAACTTTGGGTGATGACGGACGACGATCGGGTGTTCAAGGCCCTTGGTGACCCGAGCCGTCGCTTCCTGCTCGATCTCCTCTTCGCGCGTGACGGCCGCACGCAGTCCGAGCTGGAGTCCGAGTTGGAGATGACGCGGTTCGGCGTCGCCAAGCACCTCAAGGTGCTCGAGGAGGCGGGTCTCGTCGTCGTGCGCCGCTCCGGCCGGGAAAAGTTGCATTTCCTCAACCCCGTGCCGATCCGGCAGATCCACGACAGGTGGATCGACAAATACACCGAGCACCAGGTCACCGCACTGATCGATCTCAAGCGACAGCTGGAGGAAGAGCCATGAGCACGACCCAGGTTTTCCGCATCTGGATCAAGGCGACCCCGGAGAAGATCTGGACCGCCGTCACCGACCCCGAGTGGAACGCGCGCTACGGGTACGCGGCGCCCCAGTTCTACGAGTTGAAGAAGGGCGGCAAGTTCTACTCGACCGCCACCCAGGAGATGAAGGACTACTCCGCGGCCAACGGCTTCCAGATCCCGGAGACCATCATCGAGGGCGAGATTCTCGAGGTGGACGAGCCGCGCCGCCTGGTGCAGACCTGGCGGATGCTGATGGATCCGAGCACCGCGAGCGAGCCGTTCACCACGCTCACCTACGACATCGAGGACGCCGGTCCCGGTGTCTGCCGGGTCACCATCACGCACGACGTCACTGACGCGCCCGCGACCGGCACGATGATCAAGGGTGCCCCGGAGGCCGGCGCCGAGGGTGGCGGCGGCTGGGCCTGGGTGCTCAGCGACCTCAAGTCGCTGCTGGAGACCGGCAAGATCCTGGCCGGCCAATAGGCCAAGCCTGCGGTGACCGGCCTTGTCAGGGCCGGTTACCGTTCGGCCTATGACCAGCTTTTTCATCATTGCCGCGATAGCCGTGGTCGGTCTGGGAGTGTTCGTCTTCCTTCGCGACCGGCGCACCAGCAACGCCGGCGACCGCCCGGCCGGGGCCCACAAGGCGGACCGACCGCACAAAGAGACCCACGAGGCGGACTGGCTCCACAAATCGGAAGGCATCTGAGGCGCCTCCCACCGCGACTGGCAGACTGGCCGCGTGAGTGACGGGGAGTTGGAGACATACAGTCTCGTCGAGCTTGCCGTCGATCGACTGCGGCGAGACATCCTGAGCGGGCGCACCGATCCTGGTGAGCGCCTGGTCGAGGAGCAACTGACCCGCCGCCTCGGCATCAGCCGCGCCCCTCTCCGTGAGGCGATGCGCCTGCTGGCCGAGCAGGGCCTGGTCGAGCACATCCCGCGCCGCGGCGCGCGGGTCGCCACCCTCTCCGACGAGGACGTGCGGGAGCTTTACGAGGTCCGTGACGTGCTGGAACGCCACGCCGTCTCGACGATGCCACCGGCGCCGGACCTGTCCCGGCTCCGCGTCGCCCTCGACACGATCCGCAAGGCCACCGAGGCCGACGACCGCCTGGAGCTGGCGAACGCGCACCGCCGTTTCCACGCCGAGGTGGTCGCCCTGAGCGGTAACCGCCAGCTCACCGGTTTGTACGAGTCGATTTTGGTACGCATCCAGCTCTACATGGCCGTCAACATGCGCCGCGAGGCCGAGACTGCCGCTCCGGCGGACGGCGTGCAACGCCACGAGCGACTCTTCGCTGCCATCGAGTCCGATGACCACTCCGAGATCCTCGCGGTGCTGAGCACTCATGGGGCCCGTACCTATCTGAGCTGAAGATCGCTCTGGGAAATCGGCGCGTAACCGAGCACGGGGTTTTCTGAAACGAAACTGTCGACAATCGACGATGTGAGTGTTGACGGGTCGGGAGTTTGGATCAGCCGGTTCGATGATGGCGAGCTGCGGGAGCGGGCCGCCGGAATCGATCCGGGACTTCCTCTTGCGGGGCTGACGTTCGCGGTCAAGGACAACATCGACGTCGCCGGGCTGCCGACCACCGCAGCCTGCCCGGACTTCGCCTACCAGCCGGAACGCAGCGCCGCAGTGGTCACGCGCCTGGAAAAGGCCGGAGCGATCGCGGTCGGCAAGACCAATCTGGACCAGTTCGCGACCGGCCTGACCGGCGCGCGATCGCCGTACGGATCGCCGGAAAGCGTCTTCGGCGGCGGGCTGATCTCGGGCGGGTCGAGTTCCGGATCGGCTGTCGCTGTCGCGAACGGATCAGTGGATTTCGCGCTCGGCACCGACACGGCGGGCTCCGGGCGGGTGCCCGCGGCGCTCAACGGGATCTACGGCATCAAGCCCACCCGTGGCCTGCTCAGCACGCTCGGCGTGGTGCCGGCCTGCCGCTCGCTGGACTGCGTCTCGATCTTCGCGCGGGACCTGGCGACGGCGCAGCGGGTGATGCGGGTGGCGCGCGGGCCGGAGCGAGACGATCCGTGGTCCCGCGTGGAGCACAAAAAGGTGATCGATCGCCCGCGGATCGGCGTTCCGGAGAGCATCGAGGCCGACGCCGGCCAGGAGAAGGCGTTCGCCCGGTTCACCGGTGACACCACGGTGGACATCAGCCCGCTCCTGGAGGCCGGTGACCTGCTCTACCGCGGCCCGTGGGTGGCCGAGCGCCTGGCTGACCTCGGCGAGTTCGTCGACCGGCACCAAAGCAGCATCCTGCCGATCACCCGGCAGATCCTGGAGGGCGGGCACCGGTTCACCGCCGCTGACGCGTTCCGGGCTCAGCACCGGCTCCAGGAGCTGCGCGCCGCCACCGACCGGATGTGGGAACGCATCGACGTGCTGGCGCTGCCGACGATCGGGACCACGTTCACGCACGACGAGATCGCCGAGGACCCGATCGGGCACAACCTGACGCTCGGGTGGTACACCCAGTTCGCGAACCTGCTGGACCTGGCCGCGGTGACAGTGCCGAACGGGTTCACCGAGGACGGCCGGCCCGCGTCGATCACGCTGTTCGGGCCGGCGTTCAGTGACGACACCCTGATGGAACTGGCACTGACGATCCCCACCGACGACGTGATGACGCTCGCTGTCGTCGGCCTGCATCTGCGCGGCGAACCACGTAACAACGAGCTCCTGGACCGTGGCGGGCGGCTGCTGCGGACCACGCGTACCGCGTCCTGTTACCGCCTCTACCAGCTGTCGAGTGGCGCGCCGGGCCTGGTCCGGGCGACCGGGAGCGACACAGATGAAGGAGCCTCGATCGAGGTCGAGCTCTGGCAGCTGCCCGCCTCGAAGGTCGGCGGTTTTCTCGCCGGCATCCCGGCACCGCTGGCCCTGGGCCGGCTCGAGCTGGAGGACGGCGCCCAGGTCACCGGCTTTCTCTGCGAGGCGTACGCCGTGAACGGCGCACCGGACATCACCGCCAGCGGCGGCTGGCGGAACCACCGCCTGAAGGGATCTCACTCATGACCGCACGCATCGGCCCGGTCGAGGCCAACCCGTACACCTGGCCCTACGACGGCTCGGTCCCGGTGGACCGGACCGCGCTGCTCTGCATCGACTGGCAGACCGACTTCTGTGGACCCGGCGGATATGTCGACGCGATGGGGTACGACATCGAGCTGACCCGGGCCGGCCTGCCGAACACCGCGAAACTTCTCTCGCACGTCCGCGAGCTGGGAATGCTCGTCATCCACACCCGGGAGGGTCACGACGCGGACCTCTCCGACCTGCCGGCCAACAAGAAATGGCGGTCGGCCCGGATCGGGGCCGGGATCGGCGATCAGGGCCCGTGCGGACGGATCCTGATCAAGGGCGAGCCGGGCTGGGAGATCGTGCCCGAGGTCGCTCCGGCGCCGGGCGAGGTCGTGATCGACAAGCCGGGGAAGGGCGCGTTCTACGCCACCAACCTCGACCTCGTTCTGCGTACCCATGGGATCTCGCATTTGATCCTCACCGGCATCACCACTGATGTCTGCGTGCACACCACGATGCGCGAGGCGAACGACCGTGGTTACGAGTGCCTGATCCTCAGTGACTGCACCGGCGCCACGGATCCGTCCAACCACACCGCCGCATTGCACATGGTCACCATGCAGGGCGGTGTCTTCGGCTGCGTCGCCACTTCGGACGACGTGATCGCGGCGACAACAACGGAGGCATGATGCCCAGCGTCGACGCCCAACCGGGGAAATTCACCTTCGATCCGAACACCACCGCGCTGCTCGTCATCGACATGCAGCGGGACTTCCTGATGCCCGGCGGCTTCGGTGAGTCGCTGGGGAACGATGTGTCGCAATTGCGGCGGACCATCAAGCCGCTGGCAGCGCTCATGACGGCGTGGCGCGCCAACGGCCTGCCGATCATCCACACCCGCGAGGGGCACAAGCCGGATCTGTCCGACTGCCCACCGGCGAAGCTCAATCGCGGCGCGCCCAGCCAGCGCATCGGCGACCCAGGCGCCTTCGGCCGGATCCTCATCCAGGGCGAATACGGCCACGACATCATCGACGAACTCCAGCCGATCGGTGACGAGGTCGTGATCGACAAGCCCGGCAAGGGAGCCTTCTATGCGACCGATTTGTCGGAAATTCTCGAAAAATCGGGCGTGACCAGCCTCATCGTCACCGGCGTGACGACCGAGGTCTGCGTGCACACCACTGTCCGGGAAGCGAACGACCGGGGTTACGAGTGCCTGGTCCTGGCCGACTGCGTCGGTTCCTACTTCCCGGAGTTCCAGCAGGTCGGCCTCAAGATGATCGCCGCACAGGGCGGCATCTTCGGTTGGGTCGCCGAATCCCCCGCAGTGATCTCCGCCATTCAGGAGTGAAGATATGACCACCTCCACGGCACCTGCCAAGCTGCCTTACTGGGTCCGGGGTGACACCAACGCCTTTTTCGGCTTCGGCGTCAACGTCCTGGTCAACGTGCTCACCCTCACCGGCCTCTGTATCGGCGTGATCGGGCTGCCGGCCGGCGACGTCTTCGGCGTCATCCTGCCCGCGCTGGGTGTCGCCCTGGTCGCCGGCAACATCTACTACACGCACCTGGCCCGCCGCCTGGCCGCCCGGGAGAACCGCACCGATGTGACTGCTCTCCCCTACGGCCCGAGCGTCCCGCACATGTTCATCGTGATCTTCGTGATCATGCTGCCGATCTACCTGACCACGAAGAACCCGGTCCAGGCGTGGACGGCCGGCATCGCGTGGGCGTTCATCATCGGCGTGATCGTGCTGATCGGCGCGTTCGTCGGCCCGTACATCCGCAAGTACACGCCGCGCGCGGCGCTTCTCGGCACCCTGGCCGGCATCTCGATCACGTTCATCTCGATGAACCCGGCCGGGAACATGTGGAGTTACGCCTGGATCGCCCTGCCGGTCTTCGGCATGCTGCTCATCGGCCTGCTCACCGACGTGAAGCTGCCCTTCAACTTCCCGATCGGCCTGGCCGCGCTGCTGGTCGGCTCGGCGATCGGCTGGATCGGCGGCGCCATGAGCGTGCCGGACGTGACCGCTGCGGCCCGCGACATCGCGTTCGCGTTCCCGCACCTGAAGTTCGACCTGCTGCTCGACGGCCTGCAGGACATGGCGCCGCTGCTGGCGACCGCTATCCCGCTCGGCGTCTACAACTTCACCGAGGCGATGACAAACGTGGAGAGCGCCGCCACCGCCGGTGACCGCTACAACCTGCGCAGCGTGCTGCTGGCCGACGGCGCCGGCGCGGTGATCGGCTCCTGCCTGGGCTCGCCGTTCCCGCCTGCCGTCTACGTCGGTCACCCGGGCTGGAAGGCGGCCGGCGGCCGTACCGGTTACTCGATGGCGACCGGCGTGGTGATCGCGCTGCTCTGCTTCTTCGGCCTGTTCGGTCTGCTCGGAGCGATCTTCCCGACCGCCGCGATCGTGCCCATCCTGCTCTACATCGGCCTGCTGATCGGCGCGCAGGCGTTCCAGGCGACACCACGGGCGCACGCCGCAGCCGTGGTGGCCGCGCTCATCCCGAACATCGCGTCCTGGGCGACCGGGCAGATGGACAACGTGCTCTCCGCGGCCGGCACGTCGGCGGCCGAGGTCGGCAACGACGCGCTGGCCGGTGCCGGTGTCGTCTACGGGGGCCTGAAGACGCTCGGTGAAGGCGCGATCCTGGCCGGCCTGGTGCTCGGCGCGATCGTCGCCTTCATCATCGACAAGCGCTTCTGGCACGCCGCGATCTTCGCCGGAACCGGCGCGGTGCTCACCTTCATCGGCCTGATCCACGCCGAGAAGGTGCAGTGGAACGCCGACGGTCCGGTCTCGCTCGGTTACCTCTTCCTCGCCGTCGTCTGCGTCCTCTTCGCCCTCGGCAAGCCTGCCCCGCGCGAGCCCGAGCCCGGCGAGGCCGAGCTGCTGGCCGAGGAGGAGCCGGTTCCCGCCAAGTGACCCCCTGATCCGGCGCGGCCTTCCATCGGCGGGCCGCGCCGGCGAGAGGAACCTTCATGGAGAGAGATCTACCCGACGTGATCACCGAGGTCACCGCGGCGTTCGAAGCCTATGAGCGCGCCCTGGTCGCGAACGACGTCGACGCCATCCTCGGATTCTTCGCCGCCGACGCGGTCCGCTTCGGCATCGCCGACCAGCAGTTCGGCATCGAAGAACAAACCCGGTGGCGGCGAGCGCAGAGCGCTCTGCCGCCGGGCCGCTGGCTGAAGGAGACCGACATTCAGGGGTACGGGCGAAGCACCGCCGTCGTCACGACGATGTTCGGTTACCACGGCAGCGACGTGCAGGGCCGCCAGTCACAAACCTGGGTACGTCTACCGGAAGGGTGGCGAATCGTCACGGCCCACGTCTCCGAGCCGCGATGACGCTTATCCGGGCCTGGTCGGGGAATGCGGAGGTCACGTTCCCCATCACAGGAGGCACCTCGTGGACCCACGTGACCAGTACCCGAAGCCGGAGTACGACGGCGGCGACCTGACACCGCCGGGGCTCACCTCGCAAATGCCCGACCGGCCCGATCACGGCGAGGAGACCTACCGGGGCAGCGGCCGCCTGACCGGCCGGAAAGCGGTCATCACGGGTGGTGACTCCGGCATCGGCCGGGCCGTGGCGATCGCGTACGCCCGGGAGGGCGCCGACGTGCTCATCTCGTACCTGCCCGAGGAGGAGCCGGACGCGCGGGAGACCGCGGCCTGGATCGAGAAGGCCGGCCGGAAAGCGGTGACCGTGCCGGGCGACATCCGCGACGAGGCGCACTGCCGGGCGATCATCGACCGCGCCGTCACCGATCTCGGTGGCCTGGACATCCTGGTGAACAACGCCGCGTACCAGATGGCCCAGCCCGGTGGGATCGCCGACATCACCGACGAGCAGTTCGACCGGGTCATGAAGACCAACCTGTACGCGATGTTCTGGCTCTGCCGGGCAGCCGTGCCGCACCTGCGCCCCGGTGCCACGATCATCAACACGGCGTCGGTTCAGGCGTACCTGTCGTCGAGCGCGCTCGTCGATTACGCCACCACCAAGGGTGGCATCGTGGCGTTCACCAAGGCGCTCGCCGAGGACCTGGCGGACAAGGGTGTGCGGGTCAACGCGGTCGCGCCCGGCCCGATCTGGACTCCGCTGATCCCGTCCACCATGCCCGAGGAGAAGGTGAAGTCGTTCGGCGGCGACACCCCGCTCGGCCGCGCCGGCCAGCCCGCCGAACTGGCCGCCGCGTACGTCTATTTCGCCAGCACCGAGTCGAGTTACACCACCGGCGAGGTGCTCGGTGTGACCGGGGGCAAGCCGGTCAGCTAGTTGGTGAAGACTCCGGTGACCCAGTTGACAGCGGTCATCACCCACTCGGTCTGCTGCAGGTGGGCCAGGCCGACGCCGATCAGGAAGACACCGGTGGCCATGTGGGCGCCGCGGGCGGTGTGCCGCTGACGGCCGAGCTGGCGTTCCAGCACCAGCCGGCCAACGAGGCGGGCCAGCGCGAACACACCCGCGGCGACCACCAGCGACGTCACGAAGACGATGATCGGAGTGAGCATCGAGCCGTCCGACGAGAGCACCCAGATGCCCCAGGAGACGAACGCGAAGATCAGCGGCGCGTTGCTCCACTCGCTGCCCCGGCGCAGCCGGCGGATGTGCCAGCTCAGCGGCTGCCGTTCCGGGCCCTGACCGGTCTCCTGCGGCCAGCCGGTGCCGGTCGGCTCGTGCTCCGCCGTGTATTGCTCGGTGCGCTGGGTGACCCGGGCCCGGCCGCGACTGAACGGCGAGGCCTCCGGAGCCGCCGGATGCGCACCGTGCGGGCCGAACGGCGGCACCGACGGGTTCTGCACCTGGGTGTGCGGGGCGGGCGACTGCGGCGACTCAGGGCGCTGCACCCGGGTGCGCTGATCAGGATGCTGGGCTTGGGTGTGCGGGGCCGGGGTGTGCGGGGCCGGGGTGTGTGGGGCCTGGGTGTGCTGGGATGAATGGGACACGGGCGTGGTCGGCGCCTCGGCCCACGGGTCCTGCGGCGGCATGTCGAGCGTCCGCTCGGACCACTGCGGTTGCTCCGGCATTGTTCCCCTCTCAACTCCCGGTCGGCGACCGGCGTCAGTTCGAGAGTAACGAGCCAACAAATCGGTCGCCCTGGCCCACGCCAGTCCGTTACACACATGCCATGGACGAAGAGCTTTCGGTACGCCCCGCGACCCCTGCCGATTTCACCGCGATCTGCGATCTGCTGGGGACCGTGTTTCACGAGGAGGTCCTCCCCGACCTGGAGGCCGAGGTCTACGAGACCGAGCGTTCGCTGGTCGCGGATGACCACGGCACGGTGGTCGGGCACGCCGACGCTTTCACCCGTGATCTCACTGTTCCGGGCGCTGTGGTCCCGGCCGCGCACGTCTCCGGGGTCGGCGTGCTGCCCACCCATCGGCGGCGCGGGATCCTGACCCGGCTGATGCACCGGCAGTTGCGCGAGATCGCCGAGGCGGGGCGGGAGCCGCTCGCGGTGCTCTGGGCCAGCGAGACCAAGATCTACCCCAGGTTCGGGTACGGTCCGGCGAGCAACCGACTCGTGCTGTCGATCATGAATCGTGAGGTTCGTCTCCCGGCGCCACCGGCCGTTCCGAGCGGTCACCTGCGGATGGGCGATCCGAAAGATCTGCTCGCCGACATCAGCAAGGTCTTCGAGCAGCTGCGGCCGTCCCAGGTCGGCTGGGCGAGCCGGGACGACCGCTGGTGGCGGTTCGTGCTGAGCGACCTCAAGGAGAAGCGGGACGGCGCCACCCAGCTGCGTGCCGTGGTGCACGAGGGGCCGGGCGGCCCGACCGGTTACGCGCTGTGGCGGGTCAAGGACCAGTGGACCGGTCACGGGCCGGACAGCGAGGTGCGGGTCCGCGAGGTGGCGGCCGCCGACCCGGAGACGTACCAGGCCCTCTGGCGGTTCCTCCTCGGCATCGACCTGAGCCGCCGGGTGAACTACTCGCTGGGCGCGCTCGACGAACCCCTGCAATACCTGGTCGACGAGCCACGGCGGCTCGCGCCGAGAGTCTCCGACGGCCTCTGGATCCGCCTGGTCGACCTGCCGGCCGCGCTGGCCGCCCGCCGATACCTGACCGACGTCGATGTGGTGCTCGAAGTGACCGACCCGATCCTGGAGCAGAACTCCGGCCGCTGGCGTCTGATCGGCGGCCCGGACGGCGCGGTGTGTACGCGTACCACCGAGCCGGCCGACCTGGCCTGCTCGGTGACCGACCTCGGGGCGGCGTACCTGGGTTCGGCATCGCTGTCCACGCTCGCGGCGGCCGGGCGGGTACGCCAGCTGACCGGTAACGATCCGGCGACCGCGTTCCGCTGGCATCGGCAGCCGAGTCCGACCGAAATCTTCTGAGGTGGCGGCGGCAGCGGTACCGTCGGCGGCATGGGTCAGCCCGAACGCCGCCGCCGTCGCGTACGCCCCCCGTCGGGGTCGGCCGCGCAAGCGGCCGACGCTCCGCCCGCCGAGACGGCCGACGAGGTACCGCCCGTCCCGAGGACCGGGCCGATCCCAGGCCCGCCCCCGGCCCCGAGCGCACCCCCGGCTCCCCCGGTCGTCAGCGCTCCCCCGGTGCCGGGGCCGCCACCACAGCAGCCACAGCCGGGGCCGCCACCACAGCAACCACAGCCGGGGCCGCCACCACAGCAACCACAGCCGGGGCCGCCACCGGGAGTCGAGGTGAGTGCTCCGAGAGCTCGCGCCACCTTCCCCCGTCGTCCGGCTCAGGGTCAGGGCAACGGCGGGCCGCCCGACGAGCGGGAGTCCGAGCGCGGGCTGCGCGGCCTGGTCGGCTCCGGGTCGTCGCAGGTCAGCGTGGGTGCTGCGCTGCGTGCCCGTGATGCTTCACGGGCGGGCGACGAGGAGATCGCCGCCGCCGAGCGCGACCTCGTGATCGTCCGCCGCAACTGGCTGCCCCGTGAGGAACTCCCCCGCCGCTGAAAAAACCGATCCGGCCGGTTCTCACCGCTGACTCTTGGAGACTTATGGCTGCGGAGCGGGCTGTGCTCGCCGAAAGCTTGCATGCCGGAATCGGATGAAGACGGATTTATCCGGCCTCGACGGGAATACTGGACGGTTCCGAACAGCTTCCCGCCCGCCAGAACGGCTTCCCGCCCGCCAGAACAGGGCCCACGACCGGACGACCACACGACCACACGACCACACGACCGGGCCTAGCGTGTCGACTTACGGTCCAGTGTGTTGATTTGGGGTGCGATCCGCACCCAATGCCGACACACGCACGACGAAACGGCTGCCTGTGTCGACTTCGGGTTCGAATCGCACCCCAAATCAACACGCGGCGAGGCTGCGGTGGAGCCGCCCTGCGGAGCGTGGCGGTTTGCGGTTCACCGGCGACCTGTTCCGTCGCTCTGCGTGTCGTACCCGCCGGGCATCACGGCCGATCTTGGAAACTGGCAGAGCCTGGAGGCACCACCAAGCCCTCATATCGTGGCTGGTGTACGGCCGGGCGACGCGGGCGGCCGTACACCAGCCACGTAATCGCAGCCCCAAAACAGGTCTCAGCTACGGCTCGCCGGCGCGCCACCCATGCCGACGTCGAGGTCGCCTCCCCCCGGCACGCGGCATCCTCAATTGACCAGCAGGGTCAGCAGTGGAAGCCAGCCGGATGAGATGGCGGTCAGCTGGTGGGTAGCGACGGCAGGACGCGGTCCTTCTCGTACGACGCGAGCTGGTCGATCCGGCGGGCGTGCCGGGCGTCGCCGGAGAACGGCGTGGCGATGAACGCCTCGACGAACGCTGTCGCCTCGTCGAGGGTGTGCTGCCGGGCGCCGATGGCGATCACGTTGCTGTCGTTGTGCTGGCGGGCCAGCTGGGCGATCTCGGCTTTCCACACCAGCGCGGAACGCACGCCGGGCACCTTGTTCGCCGCGATCTGCTCGCCGTTTCCGGAGCCGCCGATCACGATGCCGAGCGAGCCCGGGTCGGCCACCACCTTGGCGCCGGTGTGGAAGCAGAACACCGGATAGTCGTCCTCGGGGTCGTAAGCGTGCGGTCCGACGTCGACCACGTCATGCCCCTGCTTGATCAGGTGGTTGACGAGGTGACCCTTCAGCTCGAAGCCGGCGTGGTCGGATCCCAGGTAAAGACGCATATCGGAAGTCTTTCAGAAGGTGAGGGCAGCGCGCAGGGAGGATGCCACCTGATCCGCCGCTGCCCTGGCGGCGTCGATGGTGGCGAGTTTGCGGGCGAAGCCGTGGTTCACGCCCATGTACCGGGTGTGCACCACCGGGACGCCGGCGGCGATCAGCGCGTCGGCGTAGTCGGCGCCCTCGTCGCGCAGCGCGTCGTACTCCGCCGTGATGATCAGGGAGGATGGCATTCCGGACAGGTCGGCCACCGCGAGCGGGGCCACGTCCGGCGAGAAGCGCAGCGCCGGGTCCGGCACGAACGTCTCCCAGGCCAGCTTCATCGACGCGCGGTCCAGGCCGTACTCACCCACCTCGTCGTACGACTCGGCGGAGGTGAGCGGGTCGAGGGCCGGGTAGACCAGCACCTGGTAGTCGAGCGGGGTGGCCGCGTCGCGCTGCCGGCGTGCGGTGACAGTGGCGAGCTGACCGCCGGCGCTGTCCCCGCCGATTGCCAGCCGTGACGAGTCCAGGCCCAGGTCGGACCCGGACTTGCGCAGGTACCCCAGAACGGTCTCGGCGTCCTGGAGAGCGGCCGGGAAGACGTGCTCCGGCGCCAGGCGGTACTCGACCGAGACCACGGC
Organism: Actinoplanes sp. CA-015351; assembly: GCF_050955685.1. Lineage (NCBI taxonomy): Bacteria > Bacillati > Actinomycetota > Actinomycetes > Micromonosporales > Micromonosporaceae > Actinoplanes > Actinoplanes sp. CA-015351. The sequence continues at coordinate 1,232,103 of NZ_CP192102.1, read as the reverse complement.
ACAGCCGGACCGCTCGGCGACCCGGCGGCAGAACCGGTCCACGGTCTCGATGCTGCCGTAACACCAGCCGCCGCCGTGCAGGTAGACCAGGACCGGCGCGCCGATCTTGGTGGCGTACAGCCGGCAGGGCACGCCGTCGGCGTCGAAGTCGGCGACCACCGGCAGCGGCAGCGCCGGCCCGGTCTCCGCCTCGTTCGACTCCTCCATGGCGGCGCGCGCCGCGAGCAGTTGCGTGTACGGGTCCGCGGCCAGCTCTTCGGCCGAGGGCCGCCGCCGCAGAGCCGCGGCGGCGGTGACCTGGGGGTGGAGCATCCGGCTAGCCCAACTGTGCGAGAACGAGACCGCCACGGGCCTTGGGGGTGAACCAGGTGCTCTTGCGCGGAAGCTTGAGCCGTTCCAGGTTCACCTCCACGAAGTCGTCGACGGTCACCGGCGCGATCAGCACGGCAAGCTCGGCGCGGCCGTTGTCGACCTCGCCGCGCAGCCACTCGACCGGGTAATCGCCGCCGATGTACGCGATCCGCTTGTCACCCGGGTCCAGGCCCAGCGCGTCACGAAGCAGCACGCGCTCGACCAAGGCGTGGTCCAGGTTCTCCACAGATGTTCCGGACTTGTCCTCAGGAAGCCCGACCGCGAACGAGCGGCCTCCCGCGTACATCTCGATCGTGCCCTTGGCGGGCAATTGCGCGACGCGCGGCAGCTCGGTGACCGTCGCGCCTGCCTCGCGCAGGCGGCCCAGCAGATCGTCGAGCGCTGCGGGAAGCTCGCTGACCAGGCGGTTGTAAGGCTGGATCGCGACCGACGCGGGCGTGGTCACGACGGCCAGGAAGCGCGGGATGCCACCGGTCTGCGCGGCCAGGCTGCGGTGGTTGCCGTCAGCGACCACCAGCTCGCCGCCTCCGGCCAGAGCCAGCAGCCGGTCCTGAAGCTCGCCCGGACCGACCTGCCAGATGGCGTGGGTGCGGCCGGTTCCGTCCAGGTCGGTCGCGTCGGGCTCGCCCGCCGCGTCAACCGCGTCGGCGAGGGCTGCGTGCAGCTCCTCACCCTTTCCGGTCTGTAGAAGGAGTACGGGTGACAGCAGGGTGCCGATCGCGTCAGCGAGAGCGACACGCTCGCGCACCTTCGCGATGAACACGTCCTCGTTGCGGATCACCAGGCCCGGCTCGTCGGCGTTCGTCGAGATCTGCCCGGTCTCGACAGTGCTCCACAGGCCGTAGGCGGGCGCTTCGCCCGGACCGGTGATGCGGTACAGCACCACCACGTCCTCGGCGGCGCGGTACTTCCCCTCGGCCTTCGCGCGCTCCAGGCGGACGACGGCGTCCGGGAGGGAGTCGGTGAAGGACTTGCCGAGCGACTCGGGAGCCAGGTGCGGCATCTCGACGCCCAGAGAACTGGAGGCGTTGGCCTTGATGATCTCGGTGATTTCGGCGTCGTCGGCGAACTCGTCATAATTCTGGGCCCCGGTACCGCCATTGGTGATCCAGGCCCGGCTGATCGGGTGCACGACCGTCATGGGGGCAACTTACCCGGAGTGCCTGCCCAGCCCACCAACCGGCATCTGCTGGGGTGACCTGGTCGACGTCGATGCGAGAGGCGCGGTCGTGACGATCACCGGGGGCGCGATCAGGCCTGCGACATCCGGGGGCAGATCAGCCCAAACGCCGCGCTGGACGCCGATCGTCGACATGGCGAACGATTCACTGTCGGGCATTTCCCTGCCTCCGCGCTGAACGAGGTGATGTACACCTCATCCAACGACCGGGTGACGTCCGGGAGTCGAACTTTTGCCCGAACGCCACCCAATGGCAACCAAATCAGTCGAAGATCGGGCCCAGGTCGCGGCTGCGCTTCAACTCGTAGAAGCCGGGCGTGCCGGCGACAAGCACGACGCCGTCCCACAGCTTGCCGGCCGCCTCACCCTTCGGCGCCGGCGTGATGACCGGTCCGAAGAAGGCGACGGTCTCGCCCGGGTTCGGGCCCGGCGCGTGGATCACCGGGGTGCCGACGTCCGTGCCGACCGGCTTCATGCCGGCGTTGTGACTCGCCCGCAACGCTTCGTCGCGGCTGTCGGTGTGCGCCGCGGCGGCGAGTTCCGGGTCGAGGCCGGCCTCGGTCAGCGCCTCGGTGAAGAGCTTGTCGTCCAGCTCGTACTTCTGGAGATGAATCCGGGTGCCGAGCGCGGTGTAGAGGTCACGCAGCACCTGGGGGCCGGCCGCCTCGGCGGCCGCGATGCAGACACGAACCGGGCCCCAGCCCTTGCGCATCAGCTCCTGGTACTGCTCGGGAAGATCGCGGCCCTCGTTGAGGACCGCCAGGCTCATCACGTTGAACCGGATGTCGAGTGGACGGACCTTCTCCACCTCCAGCAGCCAGCGGGAGGTGATCCAGGCCCACGGGCAGAGGGGGTCGAACCACATGTCGACGGTGGCGCGTTCTGTCATGAGTTCGATGATCCTCCCTTCTGGGTGACCGGTCGGGGTGAGTTCGGTCGCCGTCGACGCATAGGCTTCAAGAAACGAACAAAAGTCAGCTCGAAGCTCGAAGGAGAGTGCACGTGGCCGGTGTTCACAACCTGACCCAGGTCGAGGCTGCGGAGCGTAGTCGTTTGCTCGAGGTGACCGGGTATGACATCACCCTTGACCTGACCGACGGGCACGGCAACCCCGGCTCTGACACGTTCCGGTCCACCACAGTGATCACATTCAAGTGCGCCGAGCCAGGCGCGAACACGTTCATCGAGGCAGCGGCCTCGACGATCCACTCCGCGACGCTGAACGGCGCCGACGTCGACCTCAGTGCCTGGAGCGCGGAGAAGGGCCTCGCCCTGTCCGGTCTGGCCGCCGAGAACACCCTGGTCGTCGACGGCGACTACGGATATTCGGCGAGCGGACAGGGCCTGCAGCGCAGCCTCGACCCGGTCGACTCCGAGATCTACCTCTACAGCCAGTTCGAGACCGCGGACGCGCAGCGCACCTACGCCTGCTTCGACCAGCCCGACCTGAAGAGCGTTTTCACCTGGCGTGCCACCGTGCCGGCGCACTGGAAGGTCATCTCGAACATGCCGGTCGAGTCCGAGGAGGAGGCCGGCCCGGGCGCCAAGAAGATCCACTTCGCCACGTCGCCGCGGATGAGCACGTACATCACGGCGATCTGCGCGGGGCCGTACCACGAGGTGCGTGACTCGCACGACGGCATCGAGCTCGGCGTCTTCTGCCGCGCGTCGATGGCGCAGTACCTGGACGCCGACGACCTGTTCCTGGTCACGAAGCAGGGCTTCGACTTCTTCCACGAGCAGTTCGGTGTGCGGTACCCGCTGCCGAAGTACGACCAGCTGTGGGTGCCGGACTTCAACGCCGGCGCGATGGAGAACTTCGGCTGCGTCACGCACGCCGAGGCGCACTACATCTTCCGCTCGCAGGTCACCGACTACGAGTACGAGCAGCGCGCCAACACGATCCTGCACGAGCTCGCCCACATGTGGTTCGGCGACCTGGTGACGATGCGCTGGTGGAACGACCTGTGGCTGAACGAGTCGTTCGCCGAGTGGGCGAGCCACTGGTGCAACACCGAGGCCACCCGGTTCGCCGACGCGTGGTCGACGTTCCTGTCGATCCGCAAGTCCTGGGGTTACCGCCAGGACCAGCTCTCCTCGACCCACCCGGTCTACTGCGAGATGCCGGACCTGGAAGCGGTCGAGGTCAACTTCGACGGCATCACGTACGCCAAGGGCGCCAGCGTCATCAAGCAGCTGGTCGCGTACGTCGGGCTGGACCCGTTCCTCACCGGTCTGCGGGCGTACTTCGCCAAGCACGCCTGGGGCAACGCGACCTTCGACGACCTGCTCACCGAGCTCGAGGCGGCGTCCGGCCGGGAACTGCGCAAGTTCGCCGCGCAGTGGCTGGAGACCGCTCAGGTCAACACGCTGCGCCCGGTCGTCGAGGTGGACGCGGCCGGCAACTACACCAGCGTGGTGGTCAAGCAGGAAGCGCCGGTGGACTACCCGACCCTGCGTACGCACCGGATCGGCATCGGCCTGTACGACCTCGACGGTGACCGGCTGGTGCGGCGCGATCTCATCGAGGCGGACGTGGCCGGTGAGCGTACCGAGATCGCCGCGCTGGCCGGGGTTAAGGCGCCGGACCTGCTGCTGGTCAACGACGAGGACCTCACGTACTCGAAGCTGCGGCTGGACGAGCGCTCGCTCGCCACGCTCGTCGGGCACATCGCCGGGTTCGACTCGGCGCTGCCGCGTGCGCTGTGCTGGGCGGCCGCCTGGGACATGCTGCGTGACGCCGAGCTGGCGGCCCGCGATTACGTGGCCCTGGTCGTGGCGGGGCTGCCGGCCGAGACCGACATCAACCTCACCACGGCCACGCTGCGGCAGGCCGGCATGGCGCTGACCAGCTTCGCCGACCCCGAGTGGAACCCGACCGGCTGGAACCTGCTGGCCGGCCTGGCGCAGACGCAGCTCGCGGCGGCCGAGCCGGGCAGTGGCTGGCAGCTCACCTGGGCGCGGGCGTTCATCACCGCCGCGCGTACGCCCGAGCAGGCGGCCGTGCTGCGCGCCTGGCTCAGCGGCGAGTCCCGTCCGGACGGCCTGATCGTCGACACCGAGCTGCGCTGGAGCCTGCTGCAGGGCCTCGCCGCGCTCGGCGCCGCGTCGCCCGAGGAGATCGAGCAGGAGCTGGCCGGCGACCTCACGGCGAGCGGCGAGCGGGAGGCGGCGATTGCCCACGCGCTCGTGCCGACGCCGGAGAACAAGGCCCGTGTCTGGGCCGAGCTCACCGGTCCGCAGCTGCCGAACTGGAAGAACCGGTCGCTGCTGCAGGGCTTCCAGAGCACCCGGCAGGTGGCGCTCACGGAACCGTTCGCGGCCAAGTTCTTCGACGTGGTCGGTGACGTGTGGGCCCGCTCGGACAGCGAGCCGGCTCAGGAGTTCGCCACTTTGGCGTACCCGGCGTACCAGATCAGCGACGAGACGGTGGCGCTCACCACCGCCTGGCTTGAGCGTGAGGGTCAGCCGGCGTCGCTGCGCCGGCTGGTGGCCGAGGGCCGGGACGGCATCGAGCGGGCGCTGAAGGCCCGCGCGAAGGACCGTTCGGCCTAGTTTCCCCAAGATGACGCCCCCGCTTCGCAAGGTCGGAGCGGGGGCGTTTCACATGGCACGAGTTACGCCCCGATAACCCGCCGGAAACAACTCTGTGTGAGTAAGCTTGCACTCCCGGCGATGGAGGTGGCCCGTGACGATGCTGAGCCAGGGTGCTCCGATGCGGTGGAACGCGCCGGACGGCCGCTGGACCGAGCCGGATCTGCATCTGTTTCCACAGGACGGCCATCGGTACGAGATCGTCGACGGAAGCCTGCACGTCACCCCACCGGCCGACGACCGGCACGCCGCCGTGGTCGCTTCCCTCGTCGAGGCGCTGCGAGCAGCGGCGCCGGAGGGCTGGTGGGTGTGCGACCGGAGCGGCATCGACACCGGGTCGAGCAACGTTGTCCCCGACGTCACCGTGCTGCGGCCGCGTTCGGCCGGCCGGATCTGGGCCAACCCGGCGGACGTGGCGCTTGTGGTCGAGGTGGAGTCCGAGGAGACCCGGCGGTTCGACCGGCTGCTCAAACCCGCTGTGTACGCGGCCGCCGGCATCCCCGGGTTCTGGCGGGTGGAACCGGGTCCGGTGCTGCACACGTTCCTGCTGGACGGCGAGGGTTACCGGGCCGTTGACAGCATCGAGGGCGCCGACCACGTTCGGCTCGACGCCCCGTACCCGATCCGGGTGAAACCGTCCGGATGGATCTAGCTCTTCAGTAACGACCCGCGTGCGAGGCGAGCTGGTCGATGCCGATCAGCAGGCCGCCCGCGAGGTCGCCGCCCGCGAACGACGCGGCCATCGACAGGCCGGCCAGTTTCGCGTCCCGGTCCGAGATGCGGTGCCGCGCGTCCGAGCCGGTGACGATCTCCAGCTTGCGCTGGTTCGGTGAGACCGCGATCAGCACTGAGCGCTGCGGTGTCCGGGTCCGGCGGTGCAGGTCCTCGGCCGTCTCGCGCGAGGGATCGCCGAGTTCGCCGAGGAAGATGCTGAAGTTCAGCCCGGTCGCCTGGTCGGCGATCCGGAGCGCCTCGTCGAGACGCAGCAGCTGCCGGGTCGTGAAGGGACCGTCGGCGGGCTGCTCGACCTGGGTCAGCTCACCACTTGTCACTTGCGCCTCCTGTCGGGCCGGGCCGGACCGGAGCGCCGGAGCTGTCCTCGATGACGAGCCCGTGCTTCTCCGCGGTGCCGGAAATGGCCGGCGCGGCCGTTTTCTCCGGCGCGGCGCTGAACCACATCGCCGGGAAATCGAAGGTCTGGCCCGGGCGGTATCGACGGGAGGGCTTGGCTCGATCAGAGTTGCTGAAGACGAGCGTCGCCACCGTGCCGATGACCGCGGCCGGAATGATCACAAAGACCAGAACGGTGCTGATTACTGACAACTGAACGCCCCCAGGCGCCGGTGTTACCACTTATTCCGAACATCAATCACGGTAGCGGAGCGCGACTCGTGTCGGACCGTCGGGTCTCGAACCGGGGTCTCACGCCGTCGGGATCTACGCGGAATGTGCTCCGGGGTGCGAAAATCACCCTCACGCGCCGTCCGCGTCGTATCCGCCGCGGAGGGCAAAGGAGGGGGGATTTCATGCGCCTGTCCATCCCCGCCGCTGTCGCGGTGGCTCTGGTTCTGTCCGGCACGCCCGCCCAGGCCTCTGCGGCCGTCTTCGTGGAACTCAACCCGAGTACGGTCCCGGCCGGCGACGACATCTCCCTACGCGCGTCCTGCGACGACAACCTCAAGCCGGCCACCGTTACCGCCGAGCCGATCGGCGAGGTGACCGTCCAGCCCGAGTTCGGCTTCCTCACCGCGACCGTCCGGGTCCCGGAAGACACCGAGCCGGGCGACTACCCGGTGGCCCTGCGCTGCCCGGACAACGGCGGCGCCGCGACCGCCACCCTGCACGTCGTGGAGAAGGTCGAGCCGTCACGCGGACCGGCCACCGGCGGCGGTGGCACCGCGCCGGGCTCCACCGCGTCGATATTCATCGGCGGCGGGCTGGCCGCGATAGCCGCTGGCCTGGCGCTCGCCGTCGTGTCCCTGCGCCGCCGCCGAATGGGCTGAGGCCACCGTGGCGAGTCAGGACCGGGCGCCCGGAGGTTCCCGGGTGCCTGGGGGTTCCCGGGTGCCTGGGGGTTCCCGGGTGCCTGGGGGTTCCCGGGTGCCCGCTTCCGTTCAGCGCAAACGACCGGCTCAGGTGATCACCGCGCCCCCGCCCGGTGTGGTGACCGGGCCGCTTCCGCCCACGCCGACCGTGCGGGGGCGATCTCCCTTCCAACTGCCCCTGCCCCGGCGCGGCGGTGGTCCCCGGCCCCGGCTCCGGCGTGGGCAGCGGTCCGGGCCGATCGCGGCGATCGCGCTGGTGCTGACGTTCTTCGGGCTGTTCGCGGTCGGGCTCGGTCTCGGTTTCGCGACCGGCTTCAACGTCAGCGATCTGTTCCGGGGCCCGGACGAGCCACCTCCCCGTGCCTTCCCGGTGCTCGACCCGAGCCGGCCGGAACGGCTGGAGATCCCGGCCATCGAGGTGTCCGCCCCGGTTCTCGAAGTGGGCCTGGCCGACGACGGCTCGGTCGGCGTACCGCCGCTGAAACGGCACAACGAGGCCGGCTGGTTCGACGGCGGGCCGACTCCGGGTCAGTTCGGCCCGGCGCTGATCGTGGGGCATGCGGATACGCGTACCGGGCCGTCGGTCTTCCACGACCTGCACCGGGTGAAGCCGGGCCAGGAGATCAGGGTGAGCCGGGCCGACGGCACGGTCGCGGTCTTCGAGGTGAACTCGGTGGAGAAATTCGACAAGGACAAGCTGCCGGTGCAGCGGGTCTACGGCGATTACAGCCGGCCGTCGCTGCGGCTGATGACCTGCGGCGGGGACTGGCTGGGCGACGCGCGCGGCGGTTACTCCGACAACATCGTCGTTTTCGCCTCGCTTGTCGACTCGCAGACATGAAACGAGGCCGGGCGGCTATGCCGCCTCGGCCTCGACAGGTGCGGACGGCAGGTCCAGCCAGTCCATCCATCGAGGATCAGGGGTACGGTGCCCGAGCACCCGCCAGGCGACACCACGCGGGGCCGCGGGCATGGAGTGCAGCCGCCACCCGAGCTCGGCCGGCGTCTTGTCACCCTTGCTGTGGTTGCACTTGGCGCAGGCCGCCACCACGTTTTCCCAGGCGTGCAGGCCACCTCGGCTGCGCGGGAAGACGTGGTCGATGGTCTCGGCGGACCCCCGGCAGTACGCGCAACGGCCACCGTCGCGGGCGAAGATGGCCCGGCGGGAAAGCCCGACATGCGTCCGGTACGGCACCTTCACGTACCTCGTGAGGCGGACCACCGACGGGATCGTGAGGGTGTGGTGCGCACTGTGCAGAATGCCGTCGCCGTCGGAGACGCACTCGGCTTTCGCGGTCAGCAGGAGGATTGTCGCTCGACGCACCGATACGACGCACAGCGGCTCGTAGGTAGCGTTCAGCACTAACGCGGAAGAGCCAACTCTGGGTCGTATGTCAGGCATCGCGAGTCACCCTCCGGTGTCAGTTGCTAGTAACCGCTCCCATAGCCCATGCGTGTGTGATTTGGCCCTCGATAACGAGGCCCGTGCGCCAATAGTCCCTGATGGATGACCTAATTGCCAGCACAATCTGTGGCCACGCGGTAAACGTCTGAGGTCTTCGCACAGCCGTACCCGGTACCTTGACTCCCCGTGGTTCAACTAGCTCCGACTCCTACCCCATCCAGCTCCTGGCCCACCGGGCTGCCGACCGTCGACGTGTCCGCGGCATGCAACGCCGACGCGTTGTGCGCGCAGATCTATGACTGGACCGGGAACCAGTGGCTCGCGTCCAGCAGCTACGTGGTGTTCATCAAGCCGCTGCGGATCCTCGGCATCATCGTGATCGCGATGCTGATCCGATGGCTGCTGCACCGGGCGATCGACCGGCTGGCACAGAGCACCTCGCGCGCCTCGATGCCGGCGCTGCTGAAACCGCTCAAGGAGAAGGTGTCGAACACGGCCGAAGAGGGCCAGTTCATCCCCGAGCGACGCAGGCAGCGGGCCACCGCGATCGGCTCGGTGCTGCGCAGCTTCGTCAGCGCGGTGGTCTTCACGATCGCCGGACTGCTGGTGCTCGGTGAATTCGGGTTCAACCTGGCGCCGCTGCTGGCCAGCGCCGGCATCGTCGGCGTCGCCATCGGTTTCGGCGCGCAGAGCCTGGTCAAGGACTTGATAGCCGGCCTGTTCATGCTGCTTGAGGATCAGTACGGCGTGGGCGACACGGTCGACGTCGGCGAGGCGACCGGCGTGGTGGAAAGCGTCGGCCTGCGGATCACCACGATTCGCGACGGCCGGGGCGTGCTCTGGTACATCCGTAACGGCGAGATCGTCCGGGTCGGCAACAAGAGCCAGGGGTGGGGCATGGTCGTGATCGACCTCCCGATCGGCTTCGTCAACGCCGAGGAAGCGGTCGCCGTGCTGCGCCGCGCCGCCGAGGCCGTGGCCGCGGAGCCGGAGCACCAGACCGAGTTCCTCGAGCCGCCGGACGTGGTCGGTGTCGAGCAGCTGACTGTGGACGGCGCGGTGATCCGGACCATCGCCAAGACGACGGCCGACGCCCAGCCGATCATCCAGGGCAGACTTCGCCGGGCGCTGACCGAGGCGCTTGACGCTTCCGGTCTCTCGGAGCGGATCGCCGCCTCCCGGCTGGGACCGCGCAGCGCGATCCCGCCGGCCTGGCTGGGCGGCTCCGAAAATTCCTCATCTTCGATTTCGGAGCAGCGGCCGGGCAGCACTTCCTGACCAGCGCATACTCCATCACGCGGTAGTTCCGCCCTAGCCCGTTTGGCCGATTTTTGCCCCAACTGCCCTAGCGTGGGCTAGGACGATCGGGCAGAATCCGCTAAAGCTGTCCGCATCAGACAGCTTGTTCGCGCCCGGGCAGCCCTCGGTGATCGTCGACAGCGATGGAGGGCTCGGTGTCAGAACAACCCGCACGGCCAAGCAACGCGGCCGACGCGGTCACGCAAAGCGAGCAGGCGGTGACTTTCCGCGAAGTCTTCGGGTTGCCGGAGTTCCGGGCGCTGTTCTCGTCCGGCGTCGTCAACCAGATCGGTGACTACCTCTCCCGGGCAGCCATCACCGCTCTGGTCTATCAGCAGAGTCAATCGGTCCTGCTCTCCGCGACCTCGTTCGCGATCAGTTATCTGCCGTGGCTCTTCGGCCCGCTGCTGTCGGCGCTCGCCGAGCGATACTCGCACCGCCGGGTGATGATCGCCTCGGATCTGTTCCGGATGGTGCTGATCGGCCTGCTGCTCCTGCCGGGCCTGCCGGTCCAAGTGATGTTCGTGCTGCTCTTCCTCTCCGGGCTGGGCGCGCCGCCGGCCCGGTCGGCGCGCTCGGCGATGCTGCCGCTGGTGGTCGGGCGAGACCGTCTCGCGCTCGCCGTTGCCAGCACCCAGACCAGCGGGCAGGCCGCGCAGGTGATCGGATACCTGGCCGGCGCGACCCTCTCGGTGGCGCTCACTCCCCGGATCGCGCTCGGGCTCGACGTGCTCACCTTCGCGGTGTCCGCAGCGATCGTGGGCTTCGGCGTCCGGCGCCGGCCGGCCGAGTCGGCCGGCGGCGAGCGCACCCACCTGCTCCGGGAGACGTTCGAAGGCTTTCGCCTGGTCTTCGGCGATCAGGTGCTGCGGTCGATCACGATCGTGGTCTACACCATGACCATCTTCGCCATCGTCCCCGAGGGCCTGGCCGCCGCGTGGGCCGCCGAGGGAACCTCCGGCCAGGACGCACACGGCCTCGACCAAGGCATGATCATGGCGGCCGGTCCGCTCGGCTTCGTCATCGGCGGCATCCTGTTCAACCGATTCGTGCCCGCGACCCTGCGGGTACGCCTCATCCCGCTGCTCGCCGTGATCGCCCCTCTGCTGCTGGTACCGACCATCACCGGCCCGCCCGCCCCGATCGTGGCGCTGCTGGTCCTGCTCGCCGGGCTGATCCACGGCTCGCTGCTGCCGACGCTGAACGCGACGTTCGTGCTGGCCCTGCCGCACGGATTCCGGGCCCGGGCGTTCGGCGTGGTCAACAGTGGGATCCAGCTGTCCCAGTTCAGCGCGGTGATGCTCACCGGCATGCTCGCCGACCACTTCTTCCTGCCCACGGTGGTGGGCCTGTGGAGCATCGGAGGCACGCTCGCCATGCTGCTGGTCGCGATCTTCTGGCCTCGCCCGCTGGCGTTCGCCGAGGCCGCCGAACGGGCGAACGCCTCGGTGCCGTCGGCCCGGAAGCCCACGACGAGCGTCACAAGCGAGCAACCCTGACCTGCTGGCAGGATGGAGCGGTGAGCGAACCCGCCAGTTTCTTTGCCGCCGTCGGTGGCGAGCCCACGTTCCGGCGCCTCGTGGACAAGTTCTACGAGGGCGTCGCCGAGGACCCGCTGCTGCGCCCGATGTACCCCGAGGAGGACCTCGGACCGGCCGCCGACCGGCTGACGCTCTTCCTCATGCAGTACTGGGGCGGGCCGAACACCTACTCGGCCTCCCGCGGACACCCCCGCCTTCGGATGCGCCACGCGCCGTTCCAGGTCGACGCGGCCGCCCGGGACGCCTGGCTGCTCCACATGCGTGCCGCGGTGGACTCGCTCGGCCTGCCCGAGGAGCAGCGGACCACGCTCTGGGACTACATGGAGCGGGCGGCGTACTTCATGGTGAACACCATGGATCCCGTTTCCTAGGAGTGTCGCCTCAGCGGGTGACTCGTTGATCGGTTGACCACCTGCGACCGATCCCAGGAGCATCCCCATGCGCCGTCGTCTGCTCGCTGCCGCCGCTGCCGCGGCCGTCGCCGTGCCCGTGATGGCCGCGGCCATTCCGGCCTCGGCCGACCGCGGCCATCCGGCGGTGGTGTCGGCCAACCCGGTCGACTGGACACCTCACGTCCTGGACGGCACGGTGTGGGCGCTGGCCCTGGTCGGCGACACCGTGGTGGTCGGCGGCGCGTTCACCCGGGTGGCCGACGCGAAACGCCGGGTCACCGTGGCGCGCAAGAACATCTTCGCCTTCGGCCTCTACGACGGGGAGATCCGTTCGTTCGCGCCGCAGGTGGACGGCGCGGTCTACTCGCTTGCCGCCGGTGACGACTACACCGTCTACCTGGGCGGCGGGTTCAAGTCCGTCAACGGCGCGAACCAGCGTGGCCTGGCCCGCGTCTCGCTGCGGGACAGCGGCCGGGTCGCCCCATTCAACGCCAAGGTCAACTGGGGTGACGTACGCGCACTCGCGACCCGTGGCGGCCACCTCTACGCCGGCGGCACGTTCACCGCCGTCAACGGGGTGAACCGGGTCGCGCTGGCCCGGATGAGCGCCACGACCGGCGCCGTCGACCAGGGTTTCGACGCCCGGCTGTCCGGCCCGGGGCTGAAGCGGGTACGCGTCGAGCACTTCGACGTCTCCCCCGACGGACGCAAGCTGATCGCCGTCGGTGCGTTCCTGAAGTCCGGCGGGTACGCCCGGACGCAGATCGCGCTCTTCGACGTCGGCGGTTCCTCGGCGATGCTGTCCAGCTGGTACACCACCGCGTACGAGCCGCCGTGCATGCAGGGCTTCGACACGTACCTGCGGCAGGTCAAGTTCTCGCCGGACGCGTCGTACGCCGTGGTCGCGGCTACCGGCCGGGCGTCGTCGGCGCAGAAGCTCTGCGACTCGGCGGCCCGGTTCGAAACCAGCGGCGGCGGCCGGCGCAACCCGACCTGGGTGCAGCGCACCGGCGGCGACTCGCTGTACGCCGTGGCGGTCACCGGAGCTGCCGTTTACCTCGGCGGGCACCAGCGTTACTTCGACAACCCGTACGGCACCGACAGCAACGGCCCGGGGCCGGGCGCGGTGTCCAGGCCGGGCATCGGCGCGGTCAGCACGAACACGGGCAAGGCACTGCCGTGGAACCCGACCCGCTCCCGGGGCGTGGGCGTCCGCGCGTTCCTGGCGACCGCACAGGGCCTCTTCGTGGGATCCGACACCGACCAGCTGGGCCGCGAGTACCACGGCCGCCTCGGCATGTTCCCGTTGAGTTAGAGCAAAGCTCCCTCGTCGTGGAGCCAGTCCACGAATGATGTGGCCACGGCTGCGCCGCAGTCGAGCATCTCGACCAGCAGGGTGTCGTGCGCCCCGGCCGCGAGCGGCACCTGCAACTCGGCGTATATCGGCAGCTGACCCCGCTCGGTGGGGTCGCCGACGTACGCCTTGCAGAAGCGCCTCGTGTGGTTCCACTCGTTGACCACCCGGTATGCCCGGTCGGCCCAGTCCGGCGGGACCGTCGCGTGCGGGCGGGCCCGCATCACGAGGATCTCGTCGTCGGGGCCCTCCAGGGTGAACAGCACGGCGTGCCGTTCCCACATGGCCAGCAGGCTGCCGCCACCGTCAGCGAGGAACCTTATGTCGAGCATGTCGAGCGCCTTGCCGATGCGCGCCAGCGACACCGGGGCGACCAGATCGGAGGATCCGGTCGTCGACAGCTCGGCCGGGACCGCCGACCGGGAGGGCTCGCGCTGGGCCGGAACACCGACACGGACCGCGCTCTGCACCGCCACTTCGCCACCGGAATCAGGCTCGTTCGACGACCCCGATCCCGGACGCCATGACCACCACGGCATCGTGTGCACCTCACTCCCCAACAGATCCACCGCCGGACGTTGCAGTGGACCCGAGGGCCGACGGTACCCGTCCCGTTCCTGAAGGTCATCCCCCCAACCGGAGGGCGGGCCCGTAAGAACGATATGCCGTCACCCTTTCGGGTGACTTGACATCGGAGTAACGGTCAATTTATGAACACTCTGTCGCCACGCCACTCCATATGGTGCGGAAATTCCCACCCAGCTCCCCGCCACTCGGACGCGCGCGTCGGGGCCGTCCTCCAGCCCGGCGGCCGGGCGAGGACCGAGGAATCCCATCCGCGCGACGGCCTGAACGAGTCGCTGCGAGACCTGAACGGGTGTGCCGTCGTCCGGAGTGACGACGAGGGCGACGTGATCGAGCAACGCGTCCCGGACCGCCCGCTGCCCGACCGCCCGGCCGGACATGCCACCCGTGGAGATCTCGCGCAGCGTCCCGGCGGCGGCGCTCGCCAGCCGGTCCAGTTCGGCCCCCGACACCGATTCCACGGCGTGCGAAGCGGCCGGCGGCAACGCCCAGCGCCACAGCACGTCACGTCGCTCCGGCAGGGTGTCCCCGCCCCCGGCGAGAACGGCGAGCAGCGCGGTCGCCGAGACCGTGGCGTCACCCGGGCCGGCACCGGCCACCTCCCGGGTGACCAGGACGTCCCAGGGAAGATGCGCCCAGAGGGCGGTACGCCCTCCGGAGGACCGGAGCCGGACCGGAGCCGCCGGGTCCAGGCGGGTCAGCCTCGCCAGGAACGCGCCCGCGTCGGGAATCCCGAGCAGGCCGTGCCCACTCATGACCGGACCCAGTAGGGCGTCAGGAAGTCCTTCTCCGCGGCCGAGAGCCTCCGCGGATGCCCCTCGGCCAGGTTGTAGGGCACGCAGACCGACCGCGCCCGGCTGGCCAGCTGGCCGTCGTCGAAGAGCTCGTAGTCCACCGTGAACGACGCGGCCTTCAAACCCGAGATCCACATCTCGACGCGTACCGGGTCGCCGAAGTCCACCGGCCGCAGGTAGTCGATCTCGTGCCGGGCGATCACGATGCCCTCCTCGAACGAGCCCAGGCCGTGCGCGCGGGCGCCGACGAAGAACATCGCGACCCGGGCCTCCTCATACAGGGTGAGGAAGCGAGCGTTGTTGACGTGCCCGTACGCGTCCATGTCGGACCAGCGCACGGGCACGTCATACACAAAACGATCAGTCACGGGTGAGCTTGCGGTACGTCACCCGGTGCGGCCTCGCCGCCTCGGCGCCGAGCCGGTCGATCTTGTTCTTCTCGTACGCCTCGAAGTTGCCCTCGAACCAGAACCACTTGTCCGGCTCCTCGTCGGTGCCCTCCCACGCGAGCATGTGGGTGGTGACCCGGTCGAGGAACATCCGGTCGTGGGAGATGACCACGGCGCAGCCGGGGAACTCCAGCAGCGCGTTCTCCAGGCTGGAGAGCGTCTCCACGTCCAGGTCGTTCGTCGGCTCGTCGAGCAGGATCACGTTGCCGCCGATCTTCAGCGTCAGCGCGAGGTTGAGACGGTTGCGCTCGCCACCGGAGAGCACCTTCGTCGGCTTCTGCTGGTCCGGGCCCTTGAAGCCGAAGGCCGCGACGTACGCCCGCGAGGGCATCTCGACCTTGCCGACCATCATGTGGTCGAGACCGTCGGAGACGACCTCCCACACCGTCTTGGTGCCGTCGAGGCCACCACGGTTCTGGTCGACGTACGACAGCTTGACCGTCTCGCCGACCCGCACCGAACCGGAGTCCGGCTCCTCCAGCCCGACGATGGTCTTGAAGAGGGTGGTCTTGCCGACGCCGTTCGGGCCGATGATGCCGACGATGCCGTTACGCGGCAGCGAGAACGACAGGTGGTTGATCAGAGTACGGCCGTCGAAGCCCTTGACCAGGTCCTTCGACTCGATGACCGTGCTGCCCAGACGCGGGCCCGGCGGGATCTGGATCTCCTCGAAGTCCAGTTTCCGGGTCTTCTCCGCCTCGGTGGCCATCTCCTCGTACCGCTCGAGGCGGGACTTGCTCTTGGTCTGACGCGCCTTCGCGTTCGACCGGACCCATTCGAGTTCCTCGGAGAGACGCTTCTTCATCTTGGCGTCCTTGCGGCCCTCGACCGAGAGACGCTGGGCCTTCTTCTCCAGGTACGTGGAGTAGTTGCCCTCGTAACCGATCGCCCGGCCACGGTCCAGCTCGAGAATCCAGCCGGCCACGTTGTCCAGGAAGTACCGGTCGTGAGTGATCGCCAGGACGGTGCCGGCGTACTTGGCCAGGTGCTGCTCCAGCCAGGACACGCTCTCGGCGTCCAGGTGGTTGGTGGGCTCGTCGAGCAGCAGCAGGTCGGGCGCCTCAAGCAGCAGCTTGCAGAGCGCGACGCGGCGGCGCTCACCACCGGAGAGCTGGGTGACGTCGGCATCCGGCGCGGGGCAGCGCAGCGCGTCCATCGCCAGTTCCAGCTTGGAGTCGATGTCCCACGCGTCTTCGTGGTCGAGCTCCTCCTGGAGCTTGCCCATCTCTTCCATGAGCTCGTCGGTGTAGTCGGTGGCCATCTGCTCGGCGATCGCGTTGAACCGCTCCAGCTTGGCCTTGGTGCCGGCGACCGCTTCCTCGATGTTGCCGAGGACGGTCTTCTCCTCGTTCAGCGGCGGTTCCTGCGCCAGCATGCCGACGGTGTAGCCGGGCATGAGCCGGGCCTCGCCGTTGCTGGGGATGTCGAGACCCGCCATGATCTTCAGCAGGCTGGACTTACCGGCGCCGTTCGGGCCGACGACACCGATCTTTGCGCCTGGCAGGAAGCTCAGCGTCACGTTGTCGAGCACGACTTTGTCGCCGTGCGCCTTGCGAGCCTTTTCCAGGACGTAGATGTATTGGGCCACGGTGTGCCCTACCTCCAAGATCGTGAATGATCGGTGCCGAATCAAAGGGCAATCTTTCCAGGTACCCCCACGACTCCGAACGAGGACCCCGGCAGGTTTACTCCCTGACCGCCTTCTGCTCCTCGCTCGTGCCGTCCGAGTACGCGATCGTCAGCCCGGTCTCGTCGACCGAGAAGACGTTGCCGTCGACGGCCGTGGCCACGTACGACCCGTTGCTGTCCTGCCACACCCCGGCGAGGAAGAGTGCGGTCTTGTTCTCGATCCATTCGGCGTCGGTGCCGCCCTTGTTGGCGTGATAGAACAGCTGGCCCGTCCGGTCCTGGCAGATCCAGATCACGGTCTTGCGGACGGTACGCACCCGCAGCACTTCGACGAGCTCGCCGGACGCGCCCTGGATCGCACCGGCTCGCTGGGTCTGCTCCGGGCAGAGGGGGCCTTCGGCGAGCGTCACGGGTGACGGCGTGACTTCGGCACGCGGCTTCCGGTTTCGTTCCTCACCGAGGAGGTATCCACCAATCATCCCGATGATCGTCAGCAGCACCGTGGCAATTACCACAGGAAAGAACAACGGACGCCGCTGCTGGGAATGATCATCGAGGGGGGTCACCGGCTCAGGATGGCACCCCGGTTCCAGCCGGTCCATCGCCAGGCGTTGAACCGCGGCAGCCTACGCACAGTAGGCTCGCCTTGGGAACAGAAACCACTCGGAGGTGTACTCAGCGTGGCCGAACGAAGTTCCTTCGTCGTCGTCGCCAACCGTCTACCCGTTGACGAGATCACCACACCAGAGGGTGAGAAGCAGTGGCGGCCGAGCCCGGGTGGCCTGGTCACGGCCCTGCACCCGGTGCTGACCGAGCACCGCGGCACCTGGATCGGGTGGGCTGGCGGCGAGGGCGAAGCGCCCGAGCCATTCGAGCTCGAAGGCATCAACATCCACCCGGTCCCGCTCAGCACCGAAGAGCTGGAGCGCTACTACGAGGGCCAGTCGAACGCAACGATCTGGCCGCTGTACCACGACGCGGTGGAAACGCCGGTCTACAAGCGTCGCTGGCGTGAGACGTACCGGATCGTCAATCAGCGATTCGCGGAGGCCGCCGCCGAGGTGGCCGCCGAGGGTGCGACCGTCTGGGTGCAGGACTACCAGCTCCAGCTGGTGCCGTCCCTGCTCCGCGAGCTGCGGCCGGACCTGCGGATCGGGTTCTTCCTGCACATCCCGTTCCCGCCGATCGAACTGTTCATGCAGATGCCGTTCCGCGCGGAGATCCTGCGCGGCCTGCTCGGCGCCGACCTGGTCGGTTTCCAGCAACGTCTCGCCGCGCAGAACTTCGTACGCCTCGCCCGCCACCTGCTCGGCCTGCGGTACGAAGGCCAGTCGATCAAGGTGGATGGGCGCAGCGTCAAGGCCGGCGCGTTCCCGATCAGCATCGACACCAAGGACATGGAACGGCTCGCCGCCGATCCGGCCGTCCAGGCGCGGGCCAAGCAGATCCGCGCCGAGCTGGGCGACCCGGAAACCGTGATCCTCGGCGTCGACCGGCTGGATTACACCAAGGGCATCGAGCTGCGCCTCAAAGCGTTCCGCGAGCTGCTCGCGGACGGCAAGCTCAACGTCGGTGACGCGGTGATGGTGCAGGTCGCCACGCCGAGCCGGGAGCGCGTCGAGCACTACCAGACGCTGCGGGTCAAGGTCGAGCGCGAGGTCGGCCGGATCAACGGCGAGTTCGGCCGGGTGGGTGTGCCGGCCGTGCACTACCTGCACCAGTCGATGCCGAAAAACGAGCTGGCCGCGCTTTACGTGGCGGCCGACGTCATGATGGTGACCCCGCTGCGCGACGGCATGAACCTGGTCGCCAAGGAATACATCGCCTGCCGGGGTGACACCGGCGGCGCGCTGGTGCTCAGCGAGTTCGCCGGTGCGGCGACCGAGCTGCGCCAGGCCTTCCTCTGCAACCCGCACGACCCGGACGGCGTGAAGGACGCTCTGCTGCGCGCGGTCGGCGCGGAGCAGCCGGAACTCAAGCGCCGGATGCGCGTCATGCAGCGCCACCTGCGGACCCACGACGTCGCTCGCTGGGCACACACCTTCCTCGATGAGCTGGGCGTCGACGAGACCCCGGACACCGAAGAGGCGTAAAACCCGCTGTCAGGCGCCGGGCCGTTTCCGGCCCGGCGCCTTCTTCCGGTACGCGCGAAGAACGCCCCGTCAGCTCGCGGCTGGCGTAAATACGTCGGACACGGCAACCACGTCACCGATGACCACCACGGCCGGCGGCCGGATCCCAGCCTCGGCAACGTCAGCGGTGATTGTCCCCAGGGTGCTGCGCAACGAGCGCTGATGCGCCGTCGAACCCTCCTGCACCACGGCGACCGGCGTCTCCGGCGACCGACCCTCGGCGATCAGCCGCTCGCTGATCTTCGGCAGGTTCTTCAGGCCCATCAGCACCACGAGCGTGCCACGCAGCCGCGCCAGGGCCGGCCAGTCCACCAGCGAGTCCGGGTGCTCCGGCGGGATGTGCCCGGAGACCACGGTGAACTCGTGCGCCACACCCCGATGGGTGACCGGGATCCCGGCCAGCGCGGGCGCCGCGATCGAGCTGGTCACGCCGGGCACCACCACGACCGGCACGCCGGCCGCCGCGCACGCCAGCGCCTCCTCGCCACCACGGCCGAAGACGAAGTTGTCGCCACCCTTGAGCCGCACCACGAACTTCCCCTGCTGCGCCCGATCCACCAGAATCCGGTTGATCTCCTCCTGAGCCGCCGACGGCCCGTACGGAATCTTCGCGGCGTCGATCAGCTCGACCTCGGGGCGCAGCTCACCGAGGAGCACACCCGGGACGAGACGGTCGGCGACGACCACGTCAGCGGCGGCGAGCAGGCGCCGGCCCTTCACAGTGATCAGCTCGGGGTCGCCGGGGCCGCCGCCGACCAGGGCGACGCCCTTGAGTTCGGGCGCGGCCGGCGGTGTCGCCTCCAGCGCGTGCGCGACCAGGTCACGGACCGCCATCGCCCGACGGCGGTCACCACCGTCGGTCACCGCCACCGTCACCTGCCCGTGCCGGGTGACAGCCGGGGTCCACGCGGTCGCGGCGTCGCGGTCGTCCGCGCGTACGCAAAAGATGTGGTGAGCCTCCGCCGCCTCACTCACCTCGGCGGCAGCGACGGGGTCGTCGATGGCGACATGGACCAGCCACGCGCCTTCGACATCGCCAGGCACGAAGCGCCGCGGCGTCCAGACCGCACGCCCTGCGTCGACGTGCGAGCGCAGAGCGGGAGTGAGTTCAGGCGTCACGATCTCGATCAGGGCGCCCGCCGCGATCAGCGCAGGTACCCGGCGGGTGGCGACCATGCCACCGCCGACCACCAGGACGCGGCGGCCGGCCAGCCGCAGGGCCAGTGGGTAAAGGCTCATTTCTCGGATACTCCCGCGCTGTCGAATGTCGCCACCTCGTGCAGTACCCGCACCGCAGCCGACACGACCGGCAGGGCGAGCACCGCGCCGCTGCCCTCGCCGAGGCGCATGCCCAGGTCGAGCAGCGGTTCCAGGCCCAGGTGGGCGAGCGCCACGGTCGCGCCCGGCTCGGCTGACCGGTGTCCGGCGACCATCGCGGCCACCGAGTCGGGGGCGAACGCCGCCGCTACCAGCCCGGCCGAGGCGGCGATCACGCCGTCCACGATCACCGGCACCCGGTGCGCGGCCGCGCCCAGGATGAAACCGGCAAGCGCCGCGTGCTCAAGACCGCCGACCGCGGCCAGCACGCCGAGCGGGTCGGCCGGGTCGGGCGTGTGCCGGGCCAGCGCCGCGGTGATCACGGCCGTCTTGCGTGCCAGCGTCGCGTCGTCGATGCCGGTGCCGCGACCCGTCACGGCCGCCGGTTCAGAACCGGTGAAGACCGCGGTCAGTGCCGCCGCCGGGGTCGTGTTGGCGATGCCCATGTCACCGGTGAGCAGGCATTTCGCGCCCGACTCGACGAGCTGCGCGGCGACTGCGATGCCGATCTCGACGGCCGCCTGGGCTTCTTCGCGGGTCAGCGCGGGCTCGACGGTCATGTCCCGGGTGCCGCGGCGCACGTTCACGTCCAGCAGGTTCGAGCCGCCGTGCAGCGGGATCCCGACACCCACGTCGATCACCATGACGTCCGCGCCGGCCTGCCGGGCGAACGCGTTGACCACGGCGCCACCGGCCACGAAGTTCGCCACCATCTGCGCGGTGACCTCCTGCGGCCACGGCGTCACGCCCTGGGCGTGCACCCCGTGGTCGCCGGCGAAGACGGCGACCGTGGCCGGCGCCGGAAGCGGCGGCGGGCAGACTCCGGCCAGGCCGGCCAGCCGGACCGACAGCTCCTCCAGGGCACCGAGCGAGCCGGCCGGTTTGGTCAGCCGGGCCTGCAGTTCGCGGGCGGCGGTCATGGCCTGCTCGTCGGCGGGCCGGATGGCTGCCAGGGTGGTCTCCAGCGTCACGATCGCTCCTCGATCAGGTCGGTCAGAGTCTGCACGAATCCGTCAGTGATGGCAGTGTCGCGCACCGCAATCCGCAGCCACTCGGTGCCCAGGCCCGGGAAAGTGTCGCCACGGCGCACGGCATAACCGCGTTCGCGCAGGTCACGGCGGATCTGGTCGGCACCGGGCAAGCTGATCGCGACGAATGCGCTCGCCGGGTTCCCGGCAACCGTGACGCTCGGCACGTGCCGCAGGCGGTCCACCAGGTGGGCGCGTTCCCTCGCCAGCTCCGCGGCGATCTCCCGTTCGGCCGCGACCGCAACCGGCGAGGCGCAGGCCGTCGCGGCGGCGAGAGCCGGAGTGGAGACCGCCCAGAGCGGCTGGCTCAGTTTCAGCTGGCGCACGAGGTCGGCCGGCCCGAGCAGATATCCGATCCGGAGTCCGGCCAGGCCCCACGTCTTGGTGAGGCTGCGCAGCACCACAAGACCCGGAATACCTCTTTCGTCCGCGAGCGACTCCGGCTCGCTGGCATCTCCCGGGCGGTAGGTCGTGTCCGCGAATGCCTCGTCGACCACCAGGACCCGCCCGGGACGGGCCAGTTTCGCCACGTCGGCGGCCGGGTGAAGCACCGATGTCGGGTTTGTGGGGTTGCCGACGAAAACCAGGTCGGAGTCCTCCGGCACCAGCGCCGGATCGAGCCGGAACCCGTCATCGGCGCGCAGCAGCACCCGGTCGACCCGGTGGCCGGCGTTGACCAGCGCGGCCTCCGGCTCGGTGAACTGCGGATGCACCACGATCGGACGGCGCGCGCCGCGCAGCGCCTGCGCGAGCAGCACGAACGCCTGGGCGGCGCCGGCGGTGAGCAGCACCTCGGCCGGGTCGCGGCGATGCCGCGCGGCAACTGCCTCGGTCGCCGGCCGGGCATCCGGGTACGCGGCCAGCGCGCCCAGTGATGCCGTGATCGGCTCGGCCAGCCAGGCGGGCATCGGTTGGCGCCGCACGTTGACCGCAAGATCGATCAGGCCCGCGCCCACTTCGGCGTCGCCGTGATGATCAAGATCGAAGGTCATGGGCCCAGCATGCCGGACGCGGGTCCGCCGCGATTTTGGTGGGCCGTCACACCCGTGGGCGCGCGAAGTTCGCAGGTCTTTTCACGCCTGACTTCTGCCGTTCCGGGGGAACATGAACCCTTTTGTCCTACCGTCAAGGGGTGACGAGCCGACGCCTCACCGTAGCCGGAAGAGTCGCCCTCCTGATCCGAGCCGGGCTGATCTCAGGCCTGGTCATCTCCGGCCTCTCCTATCCCCTGGCAGCCCTCGCCGGGATGGGGGTCAAGGCCGGCACCGACGCATTGCAAGCCATGCCGGAAGAGCTCACCGAGGTGCCGTCCGCGCAGACCACGTACGTGTACGCCAACGACGGCAAAACCCTGCTCACCATGTTCTACGAGGAGCATCGCAAGCAGACCGCGCTGAAGCAGATGTCGCCGTACATCACGAAGGCGATCGTCGCCTCCGAGGACTCCCGCTTCTACGAGCACAACGGCGTCGACGCGAAAGGCGTCGCCCGCGCGTTCGTCGCCAACCAGAAAGCCGGCGGCGTCTCCCAGGGCGCGTCCACGCTGACCATGCAGTACGTCCGGATGGCCCTGCGGGACAGCGCCCGGACGCCGAAGGAGGCCCTTGAAGCCACCGAGCAGACCGCGGCCCGGAAACTGCGGGAGATGCGGCTCGCCATCGAGGTCGAACAGCGCCTCACCAAAGGGCAGATCCTGGAGCGATATCTGAACACCGCGTACTTCGGCCATCGCGCGTACGGGATCTTCGCGGCCTCTCAGGTGTTCTTCTCGAAACCGCCGAAGAATCTCAGTCTCACCGAGGCCGCGCTGCTCGCCGGCCTGGTCAAGGCACCTTCGGCGTACGACCCGGCCACCAAGGATCAGCGGGCGGCCAAGCAGCGCCGGAACTATGTCATCGACCAGATGCTCAAGATGGGCTCGATCACCAGCGAACAGGCCGTCTCCGCCAAGCGGGCGAAGATCAAACTGAAGCTGACGGCGCCGCCGAACGACTGTGTGTCGATTGCGCGTATCCACAACGACTGGGGCTTCTTCTGCGACTACTTCAAGAGCTGGTGGCGTGAGCAGCCGGCCTTCGGCCGCAACACCCAGGAGCGCGAGGAAAATCTGCGCCGCGGCGGTTACCGGGTGGTCACCACCATCGACCCCAAGATCCAGGGGTACGCCTTGGAGCACATCCTGAAGAAGGAGAAGCGCGGCAGTCCGTTCGCGCACGGGCAGGTCGTCATCCAGCCCGGCACCGGACGGGTGCTCAGCATGGCGGTGAACCGGCGGTACTCGCTCGATCAGAAGGACAACGGGCGGCACAGCGACTGGCGTACCGAGAGCGGCACCAAGGGCAATTACCCGAACACCGTGAACCCGCTGCTCGGCGGCGGCAACATGGCCGGTTACCAGGCCGGATCCACCTTCAAGATCTTCACGATGCTGGCGGCGCTGGAAGCCGGGATGCCGCTGTCGACGTCGTTCTACTCACCGGAACGCTTCTACTCGCAGTACATCACCGCGCCCGGGCCGGCCACCTGCGGCACACACTGGTGCCCGAAGAACTCCAGCAAGTCGATGACCGGCCGGCAGAACATGTGGAGTGGTTTCGGCAAGTCCGTCAACACGTACTTCGTGCAGCTCGAACAGCGGGTCGGCGCGGCGAAGGCGGTCACCATGGCGGAACGGCTGGGCCTGCGGTGGCGTACCGAGGTGGACAAGCAACTGGCCACCCCGGACCACGCGAACGGCTGGGGCGCCTTCACTCTCGGCGTCAGCGACGCCACCCCGGTGGAGATGGCGAACGTCTTCGCGACGCTCGCCGCCGAGGGAAAGTACTGTGAACCACTGCCGGTGATGTCGATCCGCAACCCGGACGGCTCGCACGCCGTCCACGACGGCAAACTGGTCGCCGCGCCACGCTGCCACCGGGAACTCAGCGTCAACGTGGCTCGCGCCGCCACCGACGCGGCCCGGTGCGTGACGGGTTACGGCTCGGCGCGCGGCAGCTGCGGCGGCTGGGGAACCTCCGAGATGGTGCACGCCACGCTGGGCCGCCCGGTAGCCGGCAAGAGCGGCACGACCGACGGCAACAAGACGGCGTGGTTCAGCGGTTACACACCTGAGCTGGCAGCCTCGGCCTTCGTCGCCGACCCGGACAACCCGGAGCACGTGGTGGGCACCGGCCGCGGAACGATCTCGAAGTTCACAGTCGCGCAAACCCTGCGGGACGCCCTCAAGGGCGAACCCAAAAAGCAATTCACCCCGCCCACCGAAAAACTGACCTGGTAGAACCCCGGTGCCTCACCGCCGTGATTCTTGGGCGAGAGCCGAGGAGGGCGCCCCGCGGTCAACGATCAGGTCCGGTTGGTCGTCACTGCTGTCTCACCTGCGGCGGGGTGGTTGCCAGGTCGCGTCTCGGCCGGCCAGGCCCAGGGCCTGGCGCAGCGGGTCGTCGCCGGGGCCGGTCGGCAGCGCCGGGCCGAAGAGGCCCGGGGTGCCCTCGGCCGGGCCCTGGGAGAGGAACTCGATGAGCACCTCCAGAGTCCGCGGGTCGGCCGCGTAGTCCTGGTCGGTGGATCGGGCCAGGTCCCAGCCGTGCATGACCAACTCGTTCATCGCGACAATGCCCATGTCGGTTGCCGGGAGGGTCACGCCACCCACGGTGGCCGTGCCGGTCCAGGCGGACGGATCTTTCCACGCCATGGACAGCTCCTCGAGGACCACCGGGAGGCGGCTGCGCCAGTGGTGGGACAGATGCTCGGCCGACGGCTCGGGCGGAGGGCCATCGGCCCCGATGCCGGAGCGCTTGCGGGCTCCCTGGGTGAACGCGTAGGCCAGGCCCATCAGATGGTCCAGCAACGCGGCGACCGGCCAGCCCGGGCAGGGCGTCGGCGTGGCCAGGTCTCTCTCGTCGACGCCGAGCAGCAGAGCTCTGATCTGACGAACCGGCGGATCGAAGTCCAGCGGCACACGATCGGCCACGATGCCCTCCTTCGGTTGTCGTATGCCTCACCGTACGAGGGGGGTACGACAACTTCCGGGTGCCGCCATCTGCTTTCGCACGCAGGGTTGTTTCCGGCTTTTGTGGCTGGTCACCGGCCACTCAGGAGTGAATCGGGATGTCCGCGGTCGGGCGGTTCTCCGGGTTCGCGGACTGACCCTGGTTCGGCGGTTTGGCCGGGCCCTGGTTGGGCGGCGGCATCCCCGGACCGGGCATCCCCGGACCGGAACCAGGACTCGGCATCGGCGGCATCATCGGAATCCCGCCCGGAGGCATTCCGTTCGGAAGCATTCCGTTCGGCGGCATTCCGTTCGGCGGCATCGTGCCGGGAGGCATAGCGCCCGGAGGCATCGGGGGGCCGCCGTGCATGGCCGGTCCCGGGCTGTGCTGAGTCAACGGTCCAGGGCCCTGCTGACGCATCACCGGGGAGCCCGCCTGCACCGGCACCGAACTCGCCGGCATCGGCACCGGACCGGTCGGCCCGTTCCCAGGCCCGCCCGCGAACTGCTGATCCCGCTGACCCTGCGGCCCGAGATTGGCCGTCGCCAGGCCGGCGCCTGCCATCCCCGCTCCGCCCATCCCCGCTCCGGCCATCCCCGCCGGCGCCATCGCAGGGGGCTGCATCGCAGGCGGCTGCGGCACCATGACCGGCGGCTGCTGCGGCACCATGACCGGCTGCATCGCAGGCTGCTGCATGCCAGGCCCAGACATCCCCTGCCCGGAACCCTGCCCCGAGCCCTGCCCAGGACCCTGCGAACCAGGCCCGGATCCTTGCCCGGAACCCGACGGGCCGGACGATTGCCCCGGGCCGGCCAGCGCCGCCGCCACCAGGCGCTTGGCGATCTCCGGCGCCGCGGCCCAGTGCAGGCCCAGCTGTGAGGCGTGCACCTGCCGCCAGACGAAGCCTTCGGGATTGCCGCCGGACCAGGTCCAGGCCGGCGTCGAGCCCGCGCGCGGCGTGACGATCGCGCGGTGCTGCTTGTACCCGGTGATGCGCGCTCCGGCCGGAGCCAGAACGGACGTGCTCGGCGCGGTCGCCTCGCGGTAACCGGCGACGGTCTGCTCGGCGGTGGTCGCCGCGGCGTCCAGCACGCCGCACATCTGCCGCCCGTCCAGTTCCCGGGTGAGCCACGGGAACGCGATGCCCTCGGCCACGACCGGCCAGCCCTCGCGGGCGAACTGGGCGACGACCGCGCTGAGCCGATGGTTGGCGGAGAGCTCCTCGGCGTACCCCTCGGGCAGGCCGGCGCCCACCACCAGGGCGCGCGTCCCGGGCGGGAGCGCCTCGTCGCGCAGCGGGTCCACCACCGCGACGTCGGCGCCGGCGGCGGCGAGCAGTTCGGCGGTCTCCACGTACGTGTAGGGCGCGCCCTGTCCACCGGCCAGCGCGACGATCGGCCGCTGGTCGGTGGCCTCGCCTGCCGCCTCGGACGGCGTCCAGATCGGGCCGGGCAGCGGCGGAGCGGACGCGGCAAGGGCCATCAGCCGGTCCATGTCGAGCATGGTGGCGACGGCCTCGCCGAGACGGCGGACCGCCCGGCCGGCCTCGACGGTGCGGTGCGCGACCGGCACCAGGCCGTGCGCCCGGGCCGGCAGGACGTTGGGCAGATCGCCGCGGTGCAGCGCACCGAGCACCGGCATGCCGATGTCGTCCATGGCGCTGCGCAGCATCTGCTCGTGGCGGGCGGAGGCCACCCTGTTCAGAATCACCCCGTTGAGGTGCACCATCTCGTCGAACATGCGGAACCCGTGGACGAGCGCGGCGAGCGAGTGGCCCATCGCGGCGACGTCCACCACGAGCACGACGGGGGCGCGCAGCGCTGCCGCCACGGCCGCGGTGCCGTCCACCTCGGGCTGGCCGGTGAGGCTGTCGAAGAGGCCCATGGCCCCCTCGACGACGGCGAGCTGGGTGCCGGCCGCGCCATGCGCGAAAAGCGGCGCGACGCGCTGGGCGCCGACCAGGCGTGGGTCAAGGTTGCGGCCGGGACGGCCGGCTGCCAGACCGAGGTACGCCGCATCGGTGTGATCCGGTCCGACCTTGAAGCCAGCCGTCGGGATGCCACGCGCCGCGATGGCGGCGAGCAGCCCGACAGCGATGGCTGTCTTGCCGTGGCCCGACGACGGCGCGCTCACGACCAGACGAGGCTGGGTGATCAATGTCTCCCCCGAGGATTCCGCTATCGGCAGCCGCGTGATAACGACTGCCGGATGTCGCAGACTACCTGGCTGCGGCGGGCGTTACCGTCGCGCCAGGTAGCCTCTGGGGGTGTACCGGTTCCTGCTGACACCTCGCTGGCTCGCTGCTTTCGCGCTGACCGTCGTCGCTGCGGTGGTCATGGTGATGCTCGGCAACTGGCAGTTGCGGCGGTACCACGAGCGCACCGACATCAATGACCGGATCGATTCCGCGAACTCGGTGCAAGCCGTTCCGCTCACGTCGATCCTCACCGCGCCGACCGCCGCCGGCACTCCGGGCGCCGCCCCGGGCAAGGCCCTGGCCTGGACAAAGGTGACCCTCACCGGTCGATACGACGCCAGTTACGAGATCCAGGCCCGCGGCCGGACGGTCGGCAGCGAGGTGGGCTTCGAGATCGTCACCCCGCTGATGCTCGACGACGGCACGGCGGTCCTCGTCGACCGGGGCTGGGTGCCCGCCGGGGACACCGGCGCGCTCGCCGCGCCCGAGGTCCCGGCCGCGCCCGGTGGCCGGGTGACGGTCGTCGGCCAGATTCACCTGTCGGAAAGCCGACCTGCCGCGGTGGAGCGCCGGGACGGCCGGTTGGACACCCGCCGGCTGAGTGTCCCGCGTCTCGCCCAGGAGCTGCCGTTCCCGGTCTACGGCGCCTACGTCCTGCTGAACGAGCAGACCCCGGCTGCCGACCCGGCCTTCGTGCAGGTTCCGATCTCACACGAGGACTCGTGGCAGAACGGCGGTTACGCGGTCCAGTGGTGGCTGTTCGCCGTGATGGCCCTGTTCCTTTATGGGTGGCAGGCCCGCCGGGAGGCGCACGGTCTCAATGATCCGGACAAGCAGGCTCCGGTCAGCCAGGCTCCGCGCGTACCCAAGAAGGCCGCAAGCGGGCAACGCCCGCTGGACCGGGTCGAAGCCGCCGACCTGAAACGCAAAGAGAAGGAAAGGGATCTCGCGGCGCCTGGCGCCGGGGATTAATCTCGCGGCATGACCTTCCCGCCGGGTGACCCCTGGGGCACGGATTCCCCGCCGCCGAGCGCGGTGTCACCGACGGCAGCCGGCCCGGTGATCGTCCAGATCGCCGAGATCGAGGTCACCTCCTCGCTGGTGCGCACGCCTGTCGGCGATTTCCCGCTGGCCGGGTCACATTGGCAGGTCACCGATCATTGGTACGGGCAGAGGCGCACCCCGGCCTGGGCGAAACTTCTCGCTTTTGTCGGCATCTGCCTCACTGCTGGATTGAGCCTGCTGCTCCTGCTTTACAAGGAGACGGTCCCGCAGGGCACCGTCCACGTCACGGTGATGAGCGGAACCCGGCAGTACGTCGCCCGCGTCAAGATTCACCAGGAGTCCGACGCCGCCGTGATCAATCAGCAGGTCAACTATGTCCGGAGTCTCGCAGCCCTCTGACGGTGTCGATCGTGTCGGCCTCGGCGGCCGGCTTGTCGTCGCGGTAACGCAGCACACGCGCGAACCGCAGCGCGACCCCGCCCGGGTAACGCGGCGAGGTCTGCACACCGTCGAACGCGATCTCGACCACCTGCTCCGGCCGGACCCGCACGACCCAGCCGTTGTCGTCGACGGCCAGCTCCTTGAACCGCTCGGTCTGCCAGCGCAGCAGCTCGTCGGTGAGCCCCTTGAACGTCTTGCCGAGCATCACGAACTCGCCGGTCTCCGGGTCACGCGCGCCGAGATGCAGGTTGGACAGCCAGCCGCGGCGACGCCCGTGCCCCCACTCGACGGCAAGAACCACCAGGTCAAGGGTGTGCCGGGGTTTCACCTTGACCCAGGCGGCACCGCGGCGACCCACGTCGTACGCCGCCTCGGGTGATTTGACCACCACACCCTCCTGGCCGGCGGCGAGCGCGGCGGCGAAGACGGCCGCGGCCTGCTCCTCGGTCTCGGCCGTGGACCGGCCGACGAGCAGCTCACCCGGCAGCGCGTCGGCGAGGGCGGCCCAGCGGACCCGGCCCGGCTCGTCGAGCAGGTCGGTGCCGTCGAGGTGCAGAAGGTCGAAGAAGTACGGCATCAGGGTCACGCCACGCGTCACCGTCTCCTGGAACGGGCGGGGCCTGCCGTCCGGGCCGAGCGCCATCGCCTCGCCGTCGAGCACTGCCTCACGCACCGGTAGCGCCCGGACGGCCTCGACCACGTCGGGCAGCCGGGCCGTGATGTCGTCCAGGCTGCGGGAGAAGACCGCCACGTCATCGCCGGAACGATGCACCTGGATGCGGATGCCGTCGAGCTTGGTGTCCACGACGGCCGGTGTGCCGGTGGCGAGCAGGGCGGCGCCGACATCGGGCGCGCTGCTCGCCAGCATCGGGCTCAGCGGGGTGCCGACCCGCAGATGGATCTCGGCGAGCGCGGCAGCGCCGCCGGTCAGGGCCGCGGACGCCACCTGTTTGAGGTCACCGCAGAGCAGCAGCGCCCGGCGTACCGCGGTCTTGGGCACCTGCGCGGCCGTGGCGATCGCGTCGGCCAGCAACCCGGCCTGCGCGCCCTGCCGCAGCTCGCCGCCGAACAGGCCGACGAGCAGCCGCTGCTCGTCGGCGGTGGCCGCGCCGAAGAGCGCGCCGACCAGATCACGACGCCGGGCCTGCGATCCGGCCCCGGCGACCACCGAGATCTCGGCGATCGCGGCGTCGACCGCGGCGACGCTCAGCGTGGGCTCGGCCGCCGGCGGTGGCAGATCGCGCAGGCCCGCATAACCCACTCCGGTCTGCCGCTGCCGCAGCTCGCCGGCGAGGTACGCCGCACCGGCCGTGATCTCTCCCGGCTCAAGGCGGCGCAATGCGTCGGCCAGCAGCTCGATCTTGGCTTTCCGGCCTGAGGTCGAGCTGACGGCGGCCGAGGTGGCAGCGATGTCGAGGAACCGCACGAATCCCATCCTGGCAGGGTCACGCTGTTTTCGGCGCTGGGTCGCGCCACGGTCACGCTGTTTCCCGCGCCACGGTCACGCTGCTTTTGGCTCGGCGACGCGGAAGCCTCGGGCCCGCACCGCGTCGGCGACCCTGCTCAGCTCGGTGTCGAGCGCGCAGAGCACCTTGGAGAGATCCTCGAGATGGTCGTGGAGCGTGTCGTCGTCCCACCCGGAGACGTCGACGTCTCCCAGTGCCCGGGCGGCGGCACGAAGCCGGGCGATCGACTCGATCCGATCGCGGGTCCGGAGGCGAGCGAGCGTGTCCCGCGGGCCGGCGGGCAGAGCCCGGACCACGCGGCTGGTCGGCGCAGGCGCAACAATCGAACGCATGTTCGAATCCTAACAGGATTGATCGCCGCACCAAAGGTCGATTTAAGTCACCGTGCCAAGGCGTAGCGGAACCGCAGCTCCGCCTCGGCGGGTTCGGAGCGGGCCGCTACGAAGCCGTCCGGGCGTACCAGATAAAGCAGGCCGGGACGCAGCGCCGTGCCCGGCGCAGCGGGGAAAAGATGCACAGGTATGCCCAGGTCAGGCACCTCTTCCGCGGTCACGTCGCCATAGGCGTGCACCTGCCACTCGGCGGCGCGCAGCACGGCGTAATTCGCGCCGCTCCAGGGCAGCCGGCGACCCACCACGGGGTCGCGCCGGCCCTCGGACGATGTCCCCCGATAGTGGATCCGCGTCTGCGACACGTATTGGAACAACCGCGACCCGGCCGACGAGCGCGGCAGCAGCCGAACACCGATCGGCGCGATCAGGGGCACAACGAGACGCCGCAGGGTACGCGCGGGAAGCCGGTTCGACGTGATCAGCCCGAAGAGCCAGTCCGTGGTGGCGACGAGCTTGCGGGCGACCGGGCGGCGTTCGGCCTCGTACCGATCGAGCCAGGTGTCCTTGGCCTTGCCGTGCAGCACGTCGGCGAGCTTGAAGGCGAGATTGTGCGCGTCCTGCAGGCCGGTGTTCATCCCTTGCCCGCCGACCGGCGAATGCACGTGGGCAGCGTCCCCGGCCAGGAAGAACGGGCCGTCCCGGAAGGCGGCGGCAACCCGGTGATGCACTTTGTACGTAGCAAACCATCGAGATTTTTCGTATTTAACGCCAAATGTTCGGCTGAGCCGGTGCCGGGCGTCTTCCTCATCCAGATCCGTCTCACCGACCGCGCCGATCAGCCGCCAGTTCGCCCTGCCACCCATCGGAAACGCGACCATGAAATCAGTCCCGTTCGGCCGAGCGTTGATCGAGTCCGCGACGAGGCCGGAGACACCCACAGCGTCCAGGACGAAGAACCGATGCGGGTTGGTGACCCCGTCGAACCCGATCCGGCGAGCCCGGCGGACCACCGAGTTCGCCCCGTCGCACCCGACGCAGAACCGCGCTCCGACCGTGTCATTGCCGATCTTCGCGGAGATACCCTGCTCGGTCTGCGTGACAGCGGTGACCGGGTTCTCCCAGTGCACCTCGCCGCCGAGTTTGCGCAGGTTGTCGTAGAGGATCTCCTCGTTGCGGCTCTGTTCGAGAATCTCGATGTACGGGTACGGAGTCACCGTCAACCCGAGCGGCCCGAGCGGGATCCGGCCGAACGCGCGAGGGCCGAAACCCGGCGCGAACGCCTCAGCCCGCCGGGCCGCTTCCAGCACCTGGTCACCGATGCCGAGTTGGTCGTAAATCTCCAGACTCCGTGCCTGTACGACGAGCGCCCGGGACTCCCGGGTCGGCCCGTCCTTCGTGTCCGTGACGATCACGTCCACGCCCAGGCGCGTCAGCCAGTTGGCAAGCATCAAACCGGTCGGACCGGCGCCCACCACCAGGACCTCGCACGACAACTCGGCCATCGGCCACCCCGCTTCACTACTTCGTCAGGCTCTCCGCAACGTTCTTGAGCAGCAGCGCCTCGGCGACGCAGACACGCTCGAACTCACCGAGGTGCAGGCTCTCGTCCGGTCCGTGGGCACTCGAGTGCGGGTCCTCCACGCCGGTCACGAGAATCGCCGCGTCCGGAAAGAGCTCCTGGAACGTGGCGATGAACGGGATCGAGCCGCCGACACCCATGTCGACCGGCTCGGTGCCGTCCCACGCGTCACGGAAAGCTGCCCGGGCCGCGTCGTACGCCGGCCCGGTCGCATCGATGACGCAGGGCGAGCCGTCACTTTCCAGCTCGACCTTCAACGAGGCCCCCCACGGAACATTCCGCTCCAGGTGGGCACTGATGGCCTTGAACGCCGACGCCGGGTCCTCACCCGGCGCCAGCCGCACGCTGATCTTCGCCCGCGCCGAAGGCTGCAGCGCGTTCGCCGCCTCCAGCGTGCGCGGGGCGTCGATGCCGAGCACCGCGATGGCCGGTTTCGTCCAGATCCGGTCGGTGATGGTGCCCTTGCCGATGAACTCGACGCCGTCGAGCATCCCGGCCTCGTGGCGGAACCGGTCCGCCGGGTAATCGACGCTGGCGCCTTCCCGGCCGACCAAACCGTCGACCGCGACCTCACCGGAGTCGTCGTGCAGCGTCGCCAGCAGCCGGGACAGGGTGATCAGCGCGTCCGGGACCGGGCCGCCGAACATGCCGCTGTGCACGGCACTTTTCAACACTCTGACCTCGGCGAACAGGTTGACCAGGCCGCGCAGAGAGGTGGTCAGCGCGGGCTGCCCGATGTCCCAGTTGCCGGAGTCGGCGATCACGATCACGTCGGACCGCAGCTCTTCCAGGTGCTCGTGGATGATCGTGTCGAGGGAGTCGGAGCCGTACTCCTCCTCGCCCTCGACGAAGACGACCACGCCGACCGGCAGCTGGTTGCCGAACGCGCGCAGCGCGGCGACGTGTGCCATCACGCCGGCCTTGTCGTCGGCGGCGCCCCGGCCGTACAGCCGGCCGTCGCGTTCCACCGGCTCGAACGGGTCGCTCGTCCACAGGGCGGGGTCACCGGCCGGCTGGACGTCGTGGTGCGCGTACAGCAACACGGTCGGCGCGCCGGCCGGGGCCGCCTTGCGCCCGATCACGGCCGGCTGGCCGCCGTGCCGCACGATCTCGGTGTCGAGCCCGCACCCGCGCAACAGCTCGGCGACCGCTTCGGCGGACCGCTCGACGTGCGCGTGATCGAAACCTTCAAAGGCGATGCCCGGGATCCGAACCAACCGTTCCAGGTCGGCACGGACGCCGGGCAACTCGCGCCGGATCGCGGCGCGCAGATCGGATTCACTCAGGCTCATGCCGCCGATCGTAGGCCCGATCAGTTCTGCGGCGCGCCCTCACCACCGTTGTCACCCTGACCGCGCCGCCGCGCGTCGCTCGCCCAATTCATCGCCCGGCCGGCAGCCGCGCCGGCCATGTCCGACGCCCCGCCGCCGACTCGGCGCAGCAGCCCGACCAGCGGGTCCTGCGAGTCCGAAAAATCTTTTTTGTACGCCGAAGCGGCCGCTTTCACATCCTCGGAGACCGACGAGGAACCGTCGTCGTCACGGCGCGGGTAGTCGCCGGCGAGGATCTGTGAGTATTCGCCGGAGTCGACCCACTTGCGCAGCTCGGCCGCGCGGGCGACCGGCACCGGGTGGGTGCTCCACGCGGTGATGCCGATCTTGTGGAAGCTGTCCCGCAGGTCGCCGCCACCCTCGTACTCGCCGGCTTGCTCCAGGAAGGCCGCGGTGTCGATCTGCGACAGGTCGCCGCCACCGGCGAGTTTCATCAGCAGGCGCAGCGAGGCGGCCGGGTCCTGGCCGGCGAGCAGACCGGCCCGATCGGCGGAGAGCTCCGCCTTGCGCCACCACTCCAGCATCGCCGCGATGATCGCCCGGAGCGCGATCGCGCCGACCGGGATCCAGCTGATGTTCGCCGCCCAGCTGGTCAGGATCGACATGATGGTCTTGTAGACGGCGTGGCCGCTGCGCACGTGGCCCAGCTCGTGCCCGAGCAGGGCGCGCAGCTCGTCGTCGTCGAGTTTCTCCACCGCACCCGTGGTGATCACGATGAACGGCTTGTCCAGGCCGATCGCCTGACCGTTGATAATCGGGTTCTGGGTGACGTAGAGCTCCGGCAGGTCGGGCACGTCGAGCGTGGCCGCAGCCTCGGTGAAGCGCTGGTAGACCCGTGGGTACTGCCGGTGGTCGACGCGGATCGAACCGGCCAGGAAGGTGAGCCGGAAACCCCGCTCGTTCCACATGCCGAAGAACGTCTTCACGACGTCGTCGAAGCCGCGCAGCTCGCGCAGAGCGGAGAGTGCGCCGCGATCGGCCGGATGCTCCCAGGCACGTGAACTGATGCCGGTCAGGGTCACCCGGCGCCGCACCGGCTGGGTCGCGTCGTCGGAAGTCGTCATCGATCTCACCCCGATCCCCGCCGCTCACGCGGCAGTCATGGCTGCGTGGGACCAACGTACGCGCGGAACGCAACCACTGTCGTCAGGGATGAACCCCTACGGGGACCCGGGTGGTACGAACGGCAAACCGGGCGGCGCGCCCTTCTCGATCAGCCGCAGCAGAGCCCCGGTGTCCAGGTGCTCCTCGACCAGATCACCGAGCACGTCCAGAGCGCGCTCGCGGATCGCCGCATAACGGGTGTCCGGCGCGACCGTGAACCCGTGCCGGCCGGCCTGCGCCGCCGCCCGGGTCAGGAACCGGCGCCGGAACTCGTCCGACTCGAACGCCCCGTGCCAGTGCGTGCCATGAACATTTCCGGACACGGCACCCTCAGGACGGCCGTCGTCGTAGTGCAGGAACGGCTCCGGGCCGCCCGATGACACGTACCCATGATGAATCTCGTAACCGCGCGCCGGCGCACCCAGGCCGGCGCCCGACGAGCGTCCGAGGGTCTTGCGCGCTGCGAACGTCACCTCGACCGGCAGCAGTCCAAGACCGGACACCGAGCCGCGCCGGCTCTCCACCTCATCGTGGATTCGTTCGCCGAGCATCTGGAATCCGCCACAGATGCCGAGCAGCGGTTTTCCCGTGGCGGCGTGCGCGCGGACCGCGTCGGCCAGGCCCGTCTCCCGCAGCCAGGCCAGATCACTGACGGTCGCCTTCGATCCGGGCAGCACCACCAGGTCGGCGTCGGCGATCTCGGCCGGCTCGGTCGTGAGCCGCACCTGGACACCCGGTTCGGCAGCGAGCGCCTCGGCGTCGGTGGCGTTCGAGACACGCGGAAGCCGGATCACCGCGACACGCAGCCACTCGGCGCCGCGCGGCGGACCCGGACGGCCGAGAATCCGCCCGTAAGCCAGCGAATCCTCCGCGTCCAGCCAGACGTCGGAATGGAACGGGAGCACACCGTGGACCGGCCGCCCGGTCACTTCGGTGATCATGTCGAGACCCGGCTGGAGCAGACCCAGATCACCACGAAATTTGTTTACCACAAAGCCGGCGACCAGCTCCTGATCCTCGCGGGAAAGCAGCGCGAGCGTCCCGAAGAACGCCGCGAACACTCCACCGCGGTCGATGTCCCCGACGACCAGAGCCGGCATACCGAAGTGGCGCGCCAGCCCCATGTTGACGAAATCGCCGTCTCGCAGATTGATTTCCGCGGGGCTGCCGGCGCCCTCGCAGATCACCGCGTCGTATTCGTTTCGCAGCTCGGCCAGGGCCGCGTAAGCGGTCTCGGCGAGCCGCGGCTTCATCGACCGATAGTTACGGGCGGTGGCCGTGTCGACCGCCTCCCCCATGAGAATCACCTGGCTGGACCGGTCGCTGCCCGGTTTCAGCAATACCGGGTTGAACCGCAGATCAGGCTCGACACCACATGCCGCCGCCTGCATGGCCTGGGCACGCCCGATCTCACCGGCCCGCCCGTCAGGCCCCAGAACAACCACCGAATTGTTCGACATGTTCTGCGCCTTGAACGGCGCGACCCGAACCCCGCTGCGATGAAGCCAGCGGCAGATCCCCGCTGTCACAACAGTTTTCCCGGCGTCCGATGTAGTACCAGCGATCAGCATTTTCTGTCAGCCCGTCGTCTTGTCAGCGCCGTCGCCACAGGGCGGCCACGGCTGCCAGAGCCGCCGCTGCCGCACCGACCGCGCCGGACACGCGGGCCGCCCGGCGCAGGTGCGCGGCACCCGGGCGGGGGCCGTCGCCGAGGAACGGCCGGGTCTCGCTCCGACCGAAATAGACGTTTCGTCCACCCAATCGGACACCGAGCGCGCCGGCCATCGCCGACTCGCACTGGCCGGCGTTCGGCGACGGGTGGTCGTTGCGGTCCCGCCGCCAGACTCGCAGCGTCTCCCGGGGCGAACCGCCCGCGATCGGCGCCACCGCGATCGTGAGCAGGCCGGTCAGCCGGGACGGCGCCAGGTTAAGCAGATCGTCGAGCCGGGCCGACGGCGTACCGAAACGCGCGTAGCGCTCCGACCGGTGGCCGACCATCGCGTCGAGCGTGTTGGCGGCGCGGTAACCGAGCAGACCGGCCGGCCCGAGCAGCGCGCCCCAGAAGAGCGGCGCCACCACAGCGTCCGACGTGTTCTCGGCGACCGACTCGACGGTCGCGCGAGCGAGCTCCGGCTCGTCCAGCGCCGACGGATCCCGGCCGCACAGATGGCTGAGCCTCTCGCGGGCGGCAGGCATGTCATTTTCGGTCAGGTGCCGGCCCATCGCGCGGCTTTCCCGCCGCAGGGTACGCGCGCCGAGCACCGTCCACGTGGCAGCAGCCGTGACCACGAACCGGGCCACGGGGCGCCCACGGGTGGCCCGCGATGCGGCGTACCCGGCAAGCACCGGCACACCGACCGCGACAGTCGTATAGAGCGCACCGGCAGCACGGCCGGGCCGATAGACCCGCCGCTCCAGCGCACCTGCGGCAGTCCCGAACCCGGCGACCGGGTGGAACCGCCGTGGATCGCCCACCACCGCGTCGAGCAGGTAACCGGCGATCAGCCCGGCAGCGTCAGCGGACGTCACCGGCCGAACGGCGTCAGATCGAACGCCCACACGGCCAGGCCGGACGCCTCCTCCGGTCCCTCGGGGAACGGCACCGGCTCCAGCTCACCCCAGACGATCGAACCGGGCGCCCGATCCTCGAGGAACTCGACCACGATGGCCCGCAGATCATCGGTCACCTGGTACGGCGTATCGAACGGCAGATCGTTCGCCTTGCACGTCCCGGCCGAGCACCGAAGCTGCCCGGCGATGGCGTCGTGCCAGACGTAAAACGTCGCGGAGCCCTGATGCCCGGCGCCGGCTATCTGTTCACGCAGCACGAAAGCCGCCTCCTCGAACGTGGCGACGACCTCGTCCGCGGACAGGCTGATGCGCTCGTGTAGCGGCGCACCGAACCAGTTCGTGTTCGCGTTCTCGGCGGCCGGGTCTTCCGGCGCCAGCACCACCGGTTCGCTCACGATGGCGCGGATGTCCTTCAACAGCACGCGTCCAGTTTGCCGGGTCGAGGCGACAGATACCCACTCGGGCCGCTCCGACTCGTGGGCGGAAGCGTCGGCACGATCGGCCCATCCCTATCGACGGAACCTGTCCACGAGGGCAAAGTCGGCATACCGACCTGCTTTTCGATGAGGTAAATCCGCAACCGGCGGCCCGGCCCGATGACCCCTACCGGGCCGGGCCGCCGGGCGCCACCGCGCCGGAGACATGCGGGAGACAGTCCTCCGGGCGGCGGCTATCCGGGAATGCCTCAGGCCGCGACCGGCTCCCGCTTGGCGCCACGCCGGCCACGCCGCGGTTCGTCCGCCGGAATCGGCGGCATCTCGGGCGTGTCGCCGGTCTCGTCATCCTCGGGTTCGGCCAGACCGGCCACGACCTCCAGGAAACCGGGCGGCACCTCGTCGGGGATTCCTTCTCCGTACGTCACCGGCGCCTCCGACCCGTCCAGCGTGACCGAGTGCTCACCGAGCACCTGCGCGTCAGCTTCGGAGTCCTCGACCATGGCGAGCGACGCCGCCGGCTTGTTGCGATAGAACTTGCCCCGGCCCCGGCTCAGGTCGTGACCGACGGCGAAAGCCTCCATTTCGTACGAGACTCGGTTCTTCTTCTCCTCGTCCACCCAGTCCCGGGTGAAGATCCGGCCGTAGACGATCACCGGATCGCCGACGTGGACCGACGACGCCACACCCTCGGCGAGTTTGCGCCAGGCAGTGACGCGCAGGCGCATCGTGTTGCCGTCGACCCAGCGGGCGGCATCCCGGTCGTAACGGCGTACCGTCGAAGCGACCCTGAAGTTCGCCACGAGCTGCTGGGAATTGGTGGTGCGCCGCCATTCCGGCGCGGTGAGCACGTTGCCGACGATCACGATGTTGGTCTCGTTCACGTTTCCTCCTCAGGACGTCGAGCGCATCGGACGGCGGCCAGCTTGGCCGGTTCCGGGCCGAGCCGGCGGATCTTGCGGTCGCGGCCTGTGGACAACGCCGAACTGTGGACGACGCGCCGATACGGAGGTCGATCTGTTACGGCGCGTCGCCGCGTACTGGTGGGTAGCCTGAGTTCGTGGAGACCGATGTTCTGGGATGGCCGTACGAGCGGCACACGATTGACCTGGGCCGCGACGACGAGGGACCGGTCGTGGCGACCC
The DNA here is from genome assembly GCF_050955685.1 of Actinoplanes sp. CA-015351. Lineage (NCBI taxonomy): Bacteria > Bacillati > Actinomycetota > Actinomycetes > Micromonosporales > Micromonosporaceae > Actinoplanes > Actinoplanes sp. CA-015351. The sequence continues at coordinate 1,193,393 of NZ_CP192102.1, read as the reverse complement.
TGGTCCGGCGCCGGGCCGAGCAGCCGACCCGGCGGGCCGTGCTGCACGTCCACGGTTTCGTCGACTATTTCTTCCAGACCCATCTGGCCGACTTCTTCGCCGAGCGAGGCTGGGATTTCTACGCACTGGACCTGCGTAAGTACGGCCGCAGCCTGCTGCCGCACCAGACGCCGAACTTCACCCGCACCCTCACCGAGTACTTCCCGGAGCTGGATGAGGCGACCCGGATCATCCGCGAGCAGGACGGACACGACCAGCTGCTGGTCACCGGCCACTCGACGGGCGGCCTGATCACCTCGCTGTGGGCGCACGCGCGCAACGGTCAGGGCCTGGTCGACGGCCTGTTCCTGAACAGCCCGTTCTTCGACTTCAACATGCCGTGGTTCATGCGCCGGCCGATGCTGTCGATGATCCTGGCGGTCAACGGCCGGTCCCCGTACCGAAAGATGCCGACCTCGTCGCTGGGCCTGTACGGGCAAAGCCTGCACAACGAGCACCACGGCGAGTGGAGCTACGACCTCACCTGGAAACCGATCACCGGCTTCCCGGTCACGATGGGCTGGCTGGAAGCCATCCGCCGCGGCCAGCAACGGCTGCGCGCCGGCCTGTCGATCGACGCCCCGATCTTCGTGGCCTGCTCCGACCGCACCTTCCGCGGCAAGGAATGGCACGACGACGTACGCGTCACCGACGCCGTCCTTGACGTGGATCACATCACTCGCTGGTCACCCGGCCTGGGCCCGCGCGTGACGATCGCCCGCTTCGACGGCGGCATGCACGACCTGACCCTCTCGGGCAAGGAAGTACGCACCGAGGTGTTCCGTGAGCTGGCCCGCTGGACCGACGCCTTCCTCCCGGCGCCGGGCACTCCGGAGGTCGAGGTCCCGACCGCACCCGAGGACCAGGCAGACGTAGCAAAGGTCCTGGAAGCAGCCGAGGCCGCAGTCGAGCACGCCGCAGCAGACGAGGCGGACGACAGATCCGGCACGACCGCCTAGTATGTGCAGGCCAGCGCTCGTAGCTCAGCGGATAGAGCAACGGACTTCTAATCCGTCGGTCGCAGGTTCGAATCCTGCCGGGCGCGCCTCTCACAAGCGGCTTTGACCTTGCAATCCACGGCGGTTGCAGGGTGCCGCTTGACCGTTCCGTCCAGATCTTGGAGACCTGTGGGTGCCCAGACCACCACAGGTCTCCGCAAAGCCAGCACTTTCCACTTTGCGGTGGCAGCGCGTCACCAAAGGTGCTCCCAGACAGCCGGAGGTCGACACGCCGTCCGGCGGTCCCGGCAACTCGTGAGTTCGCGGTCGATCGGACGGCCAAACGGCACAAGATCTTTGAACAACGCCGCGCCAGCGCGTGTTTGATCGGGTTCGCCAGGTTGGCGGCATGGTGGATCAGCTGCCCTACCGTGGGGGATAGACGCACCCCCACCGTGAGGATCCCCCTTTGTTCGTCTTCGGCCTCGTGCTTGCCGCCGTCGCACTCATCGCCCTTCTCGCCGCCGTCAGTGGCAAACTCCCCAAACCTCGCACCGCCTGGCTGACCTTCACCGCCAGCCTCGTCGCCGCCGTCGGGTTCCTCATCGCCTCCTGCATCACGGTCGTGCCGACCCGGAACGTCGGCATCGTCACCAGCTGGAACAAGCCGACCGGCCGGACCACCGGCGCCGGCCTCCAGTGGACCGCGCCGTGGCAGGACGTCGACGAGTGGGACGCGTCCGGGCAGACCTACGCCCACCTCGGTGAGGGCTGTGTCTGGGTGACGATCGCGGCGCAGCGCCGGGCCTGCATTCCGGTACAGATCGAGTGGTCGGCCAAGGCGGAGAAGGCGCCGGAGAACTGGGCTGCCTACCGCGAGGTCGATGGCAAATCGCGGTTCGAGGTGTTCGTCGAGCGCCGGGTCAATCCGCAGATCAACGGAGCGATGACATCGATTTTCGCCTCGTTCGATCCGCTCGGCGCGGTTGATGTGACAAGCGGTGACGCGCCGGCGCCGGATCTGAACAAGACCTACAAGGAGCCGCTGATCACCGCGCTCACCGGTGAGCTCGGTGACGAGATCGTGGTGAAGTCGGTGGCGTTCGAGTCGCCGCGTTATGACGACCCGACGACGCAGGCCATCGCCGCGTACGGTCAGAAGATTCTCGAAGCCCGCAACCTGGAGATCGACAAGGCGAACGCGAAGACCCGCGCCGAAATCACCCGGACCGATGCGAGCGTCGACCAGGTGGCTCGCTGCCTGCAGATCGCCGAGAAACTCGGCAAGGAGCCAGGCCTCTGCATGGGCACCGGAGTCTCTCTCACCCGTCCGGTCGGTCAGGCCGACTAAAACCCTTTTTGGGTACGGGAGAAAGCGCATCTCCCGTACCCAAGAAGGTCATGCGGCAGCGAGTGCCTCGGTCGGCGCAAGCCGAGCGGCTCGGATCGCGGGATAGAGGCCGGCTATCGCGCCGATCAGCAGGGTGGCCGCGAGGCCACCACCGATCGCCCAGAGCGGCACCACCATCGGCCAGGACTGAGTGCTGGCGTAGATAAGCGTGACCGCGAATCCGCCCAGCACCCCGGCGGCGCCGCCGAGCAGTGACAGCAGCAGTGACTCGGCGACGAACTGGGTGCGGATCTGGCCCCGGGTGGCGCCCAGCGAGCGGCGCAGGCCGATTTCGGCGCGGCGTTCCAGCACCGAGATGACCATGGTGTTGGCGACGCCGATGCCGCCGACCAGCAACGCGACCGCGCCGAGTCCGAGCAGCAGCGCGGTGAACGTCTGGCTGGCGGCGCGCTGTGCGAACAGCGCGTCGGACGGGTTGGAGACGTCCACCTCGTCGGGGCTCTGCGGGTTGGCGGTGGCCGCGAGAACCGACCGGACCGCCTCCACCTTCGCCTCGACGGCCCGGGTGTAAACCGTTGTGGCATGCCCGTCGAAGTCCAGGTAGGACTCGGCGGCGGCCCAGCCGATCAGCACGGCGGTGTCGAGTTCCGACGCGAGCGGCACGTTCTTCAGCACACCGACGACCGGGTAACGCCGCCCGTCGATGTAGACGGCCGGCACGTCACCGAGCCGTTTCGCCGCGGTGGCGCCGAGCACCACGGCCGGGTATTTCGCGGTGGCGGCGTTGAGCCAGGTGCCGCCGGCCAGTTCGGCGCCGACCGTTTCCAGCAGGTCGAGCTGGGTGGCCATCAAGGCGATGCCGCTGGTCTCACCCGCGGGGATCCGATCGGTGCGGTACACCGGCGTGCCGGAGACCGTGCCGGTCGCGGTCGCCGAGGTCACCGGGCCGATTCGCTTGATCATCGAGAGGGCTTCGTCGGGCAGGCTGGCGTCCTCGCCGAACATCGTCTGGCCCGGCGAGACCCGCAGCATGTTGGTGCCGAGCGCGTCGAGCTGCCGGTCCAGCTCGGCCCGGCTGGACTCCGAGATGCCGACCACGGCGATCATCGCGGCGATGCCGATCGCGATGCCGAGCGCGGACAGCACCGCACGCAGCGGCCGGGAGCGAAGACCGTACCCACCCAGCCTGACCAGGTCAGCCGCGCCTAGAGGCGCCGGTCGCAGGGCCATCTAGATCACCTGCCCGTCGAGCATCGGCACCTGCCGCGGCATCGAACCGGCGATCTCGTGATCGTGAGTGATCACCAGGACGGTGGTCCCGGCCGCGTGCAACTCCCGCAACAGCTCGACCACCCCGGCGCCGGCGTGCGAGTCGAGGTTGCCGGTGGGTTCGTCGGCCAGCAGCACCGCAGGTTCCCCGGCCACCGCCCGCGCCACCGCGACACGCTGCTTCTCCCCACCGGAGAGCTGATGCGGCCGATGCCGCAGACGATCACCAAGACCCACCCTGACGAGCGCGGCCTCAGCGCGCCGCTCCCGCTCCTTCTTGGGTACGCCCATGTAGAGCAAACCGTCAGCCACGTTGGCGACCGCGTCCCGTCCCGGCGCCAGGTGGAACGACTGGAACACGAAGCCGATCTTGCGGGCTCGCAGCGCGGACAGTTGCCGGTCGGAGAGGCGGGCCACGTCGTACCCGTCGATCCGCACGGTTCCGGTGGAGGGCCGGTCCAGTGTGCCGATCAGGTGCAGCATCGTGGACTTGCCGGAGCCGGACGGGCCGACGATCGCGATGAGTTCGCCGTGCTCGACGGTCAGGTCGACGTCTCGCAGAGCCGTCACACCACCGGCGTACTGCTTCGTGACGCCTTCGAGGTGGATCACCGGGCCGGTCATTCCGGTACACCGACCTTCATGCCCTCGGTGAGGCCGGTGCCGCTGACCTCGACCCGGCCGTCGGCGAACAGCCCCGTCTCGACGGCCACGATCCGGGTGGTGGTGCCGTCGACGACCTGTAGCCCGTACCCTCCCTCGGAAAGCGCGAGAAGCGCGCTGACCGGAACCGTCAGCACGTTCTCACGCTGGGAGGACGTGAAGTCCACCGTCACACCGGCGTCGTCAAGGCCGCTCGGCGCCTTGTCGAAACTGATCGTCAGGGTGAGTACGGTCCGGTCTTCCTCGGACGGGTTCTCGGCGGTCTCGATGGTGCTCACGATGCCGGCGATCCGGCCGGTCACCGTCTTGCCGTCGGGCAGGGTCACGTCGACCTTCGCGCCCTTCCTGGCCAGCCGCTGATCGTCGACCTCGAGCTCGACCGTGGCGACCTGACGAACCCCGGCGACCCGGAGGATCTCGGTGCCGGGCTGGGCCGCGTCGCCTTTCCCGGCCGTGACGGAGTCGACGCGTACCGCGGCCGGCTGATAGACAACCCGGCCCAGCTCGACCGTGCCGGTCTCGGGCAGACCCAGGTCGTCCTGCCAGTCCTCGACCGCGCCGGCGGTCGCCGAGGTGTACTCGTCGTCGACGGTGAAGCCGCGGTATCCGAGCGCCCACAGGTTCTTCTCGAACTGCAACACATCAGCGCCCTCGACCCCGGACGACAGATTTCGGTACGCGGGCAGCTTGCCGTAGAGCAGCACCACCGGATCGTTGTCGAGGGCGTACAGCGGCTTGCCCCGTTTGACCGTCGAACCGTGCGCCGCCAGCGACGTCACCGTCCCGTTGAGCCGGGTGGCGACCGCGACCGGGTCGCCGTACCCGAGCGAGCCGTTGTGGCTCTCCTTGTCGACAAGCGTCTCCTTGCGGATGTCCGCGGTCGCCGCAGGCAGGTCGCTCTCCGGCTGCGCGCCGGCCTCGCCCTCGGGCAGGCCGGCCACGAACACGGCAGCGGCCGCCGCTCCCGCCGTCAGCACCGCGGCGACCGCCGCCGTGGTCCGTCCCCGCCGGCTCATTCCCCACCACCACCCTGAACTCCGGTGCCGCGCTCGTCACTGCCCTTCGGCATGTACTGCGAGCACTTCTGCTCGGCCTTGTCGAACGCCGGGTCGCCGGGACCACCGACCTTGCTGCCGTCGATCTGAATGCCGCCATCCGGGTTCGGATCCGGGAATTCAGGCACGCCGTTCTCCCTCATGCACTTCGCCATCTGCCGGGCCATCTCCAGGTCTTCGGCGCTCATCGGCTGCTTCTCCCCGCCGTTCGGCGCCCACTCGCGGCAGGCCTGCTCGGCCTTCTGCATGTCTTCCGGCGTCACACCGGCCGGCAGATTGATGGTGATCCGGCCCTTGCTGTCCGGATTCGGGTCGGGGAACCAGGTCATCCCGTTCTCGCGCATGCATTTCGCGTACTTGAGGGGTGCGTCCGAGTCGTCGCTCGTGGCCGCGCTGGGTGATGAGCTCGCGGCGGCGGGCCCGCTCTGGGCCGTCGCCACATCCGGGCTGCCCGTCTCGTTCGGGGCACAGCCGCTCACCATCGCCGTTACCAGCGCGCTCGCCGCGAGCACCATCGTGGTCCTCATCGTCGTAGGTCTCATGTCTGGCAGTGAAGTCCCGGCCTGGTTTCCCGGGCGTCACGGAAAACGATGACGGCGAATTGACACGCGGCCGGGCCACTATGGAGACATGCGGATCCTGGTGGTGGAGGACGAGCCGCTGCTCGCCGACGCGGTGGCGCTCGGCCTGCGGCAGCAGGCGCACGCCGTGGACGTCGTCTACGACGGCGGCTCGGCCCTGGAACGGATCGACGTCAACGACTACGACGTGGTGGTGCTGGACCGCGACGTGCCGGTGGTGCACGGCGACAAGGTGTGCGCGGTCCTCGCCGAACGCAAGGCGGACATCCGAATCCTGATGCTGACCGCCGCCGCCGGGATCGACGACCGGGTCACCGGTCTGGCACTGGGCGCCGACGACTACCTGCCGAAACCGTTCGCCTTCCGGGAGCTGTCGGCCCGGGTCGCCGCCCTCGGACGCCGCGCCCGGCCGGCCGCACCGCCGGTCCTGCGCCGGGCCGGGATCAGCCTCGACCCGTACCGCCGCGAGGTGCACCGCGACGGCCGGTACGTGCCGCTCTCGCGCAAGGAGTTCGCCGTGCTCGCCGAACTGCTGCGAGCCGACGGCATCGCGGTCTCCGCCGAGACGCTGCTGGAGAAGGCGTGGGACGAGAACGCGGATCCGTTCACCCACGCCGTACGCATGACGATCTTGAAGCTCCGGCGCAAGCTCGGTGACCCGCCGGTGGTGCTGACCGAACCCGGAGTGGGGTACAAGATCCGATGAAACTCACCGTGCGCGGCCGGCTCACCCTCGTGTACGGCGGGCTCTTCGTCATCGCCGGGCTCGTGCTGCTCGGAGCGATCTACGTCCTGGTCGACCAGAGGGCTCCGTCGGCCGGCGGCGCGGTGCTGACAGACCGTCTGGTGACACCACCCGACGAAGGCGAACGCTATTTGCAGAAGGTGGTCGAAGGCACCCAGGCGAGCACCCTGCACACCATCCTGACCCGGGGCGCTATCGCTTTTGCCCTGGTCAGTGCGGCAACGATCGCCCTCGGCTGGCTGATCGCCGGCCGGATGCTGCAACCGTTGCACCAGATCACCGCGACGGCCCGCCGCATCGCCGAGTCCCCGGCCGCCGACCGCGGCCTGCACGAGCGGATCGCCCTGGACGGCCCGGACGACGAGGTGAAGCGGCTGGCCGACACGTTCGACCTGATGCTGTCCAGGCTCGACCAGTCGTTCGACGGCCAGCGACGATTCATCGCGAGCGCGTCCCACGAGCTGCGCACCCCGCTGACCCTGAACCGAACCCTGCTCGAAGTGACCCTGGAACCGGAGACGGCCTCCCCGGAGATACGCCAGCTCGGCACCACACTGCTGTCCATCAACGACCGCCACGGCCGGCTGATCGACGGCCTGCTCCTGTTGGCACGCTCGGACCGCGAGGTGACCGAGAGGTCGTACGTGGACCTCGCCGACATCGTCGATCACGTGGCGGTGTCGGACACCGTGAAGGTCGTGACGGATCCCGGTGAAGCGGCGGTCCTGGGCGACCCGGTGCTGCTGGAACGCCTGGTGGAGAACCTTGTGGAAAACGGCATCCGCCACAACGTCCCGGCCAACGGCTGGGTCAGGGTGACGTCCCGGACGCGCCTGGACGGCTGGGTGGAGCTGCAGGTGGGCAACACGGGTCCGGTGGTGCCGCGGTACGAGGTGCCGGGCCTGTTCGAGCCGTTCCATCGCTATGGCACGGAGAGACTCGCGTCCCCGGGGGCCGGGCTGGGTTTGTCGATCGTGCGAGCGGTGGCGAGGGCACACGGGGGAGAGGTCCGAGCCGACGCCCGAGACGAAGGCGGCCTGATAGTTACGGTGCTGCTGCCCCGGGCACCCTGAGCACTGGGCTCAGATGTCATCTCTTTTGATGTCATCTAGCCGCTGCGTGGCCTCGGTGATCGCTTCTGCGCGCTCCTCGTCGCTGAGCCCCGCTTGATGCTCCTGGAAGGTCTCCATGGCTTGCAGCAGCGGTCCCGAGTAGGCCGACGTGCGGGTGACGTCTCGCAGGCTGATGCGACCGCCGAGCACGTCGCGTGCCATCTCCGCCAGGGCAGGACCGGCCACGCCGTCCCGGAGCGTTTCGAGGTTCCGGCGCAGTTCCCTGGCGAGCCGGCTGTTGCCGGTCATCGCTTCCAGCTCCTGCTCCACCGCGTCGTCGGTCAACTCATGCTCCCGGCTTGGCGTAGGCGCCCGCGGGCAGCGGCATGGTGGTCAGGTTCCCACCCCGGTAACCGAGGGTCATCCCGGTGCCGAAGATGCCCAGGATCATGCTGCCTGCCGTGTTGATGATGATCGAGGCCTTGTTCAACTTCGCCAGAATCTCAACGACCTGCAGGGCCGCAACGCCGTAGCCGACCCCCGCACCGACGCCGGTAGCCGCACCCGCCGCAGCCGCGATGGCACCGATGAGGAATCTGTCCGCGATGGCCTGAAGAATGTTCCCCAGCTGATTCGACAGCTGCCACGCTCCGAGGGCGGCCTTCTGGTAACCCTGCTCGATCTCTTTGAGGTCGATCTGCTGACCGTTCAGCGCAGCGGCGAAGTCGAGAAAATACTGACGGGCGGCATCAGCGGCGTTGCCATCCCAGTGCTCATCCAGCTCGATCACGCCGTTGCGGACGTTGATGCCGAGTTCATCGAGGCACGCGGCAAGCTGCCCCACGGCCTCGCCGAACTTCCAGATCGCGTCCCACTCGCCGGTCAGAGCATCGGTGAAGTACCCGAAGACGTCGAAGCCGGTAGCGGCCTCCACGCCCTTGTTGATCCAGGCCGCGGGACTCACGTAGTTGAAGAGATCGACCGGGTTGACGAAGCCCTGGCTCCAGCTCTCATCCGGCAGGGACGGCGCTGTGAGGTGACTAGTCGGCTCGGGCATGCCCCATCCCCCGTGTCGGCTCGGTCTCGTACTCCCAGGACCCGCCTCGCGGCACCCCCGGATAGGTCGCGTCGATCTCGGCAGCGGATCGGGTGTCGGTCCGCTCGTACTCGTCCGCGGCGTTGCGAACAGCCCGCTGAGACTCGATGCCCAGAGTCTTGAGATGGGCCAGCAAGCTGTGCAGCTCGGCGACGATCACCCGGTGTCCCGGCGCCGCGAAACCCATCAAGCCCTGCTCGTGGAGAGTGAGTTCTCCGTACGTCGAGATGTAGCGATCGGCCTCTTCAGCCACCTGGTCAACGTCGCCTAGCTGCCGCGCGTAGTCCCGCAGCGCCATCGGCTCCACCCGGAAAGTCATACCGGCGTGATCCTGTTGACGATGATGACGGCAGCGACCAACAGTGCCATCCCGATTGCCGCCAACAGCAGGCTGCGCCGCCAGAGCCGGGCGGTCGCGGTCTCATCAGTGGTCCGGTGCAGCTTGACCGCGTCGATGAACGAGTAGACGAAGGCCGCACCAGGCAGGAGCACGATCGGCCACCCGATTATCGGAATGGGGTAACCCGTCGTCGTGCTCACCACCAGGCCGAAGACAACAAGCAGGTAGACGCCCGTCAAGAAGAAGGCGAACTTGCCCGCACTGCGCTGCATCTCCAGTCGAGGATTGACCACAAGGCGTCCCTTCCGGCGGCGGCCTGGCATCGGAGGCTAGCAACTGACCCGCTAAGATCACCGTCCCGCAAACCAACGGGCATCGATCGCAGCGACCTTCTTGCCTGGTACACGCCGCGCACCCAGGAGGGGTTCAAGTCGATCTCAATCGGTGATGCTGGTTGGGCGCGCCGGCTGCCGTCGAACCCGCGACCGACGGAGTAGGGGATCCGCCGGGCGCTCTGTCCCGCTTTGCCCTCCGCCGCAGGCACCCCGCCCCCGCTGCCCCGCGCCGCGCCTCCCCGCGCCGCACCGCGCCGCCTGGCGCCTCCCCGCGCCGCCCCGCGCCGCCCCGCGCCGCCTGGCGCCTCCCCGCGCCGCCTGGATCTTGTGGAATTCCCCGCAGACGTGACCGCACAACTCCGCAAGATCGAACAGGCCCGGCCGATCTTGCGGAGTTGCGCGCAAACGGTTCGCCGAACTCCACAAGATCCGTGAAACACCGGCATTTACCACGTCGAAACTGTGCAGCACCGCGTGCACCACGTCGAAACTATGCAGCACCGCGTTGGCCGAACCGCGGAGACCGCTGGGGCATAGAACACCCACGAGTCTCCAAGATCCGGCACGTCCCCCGTTGCGGTGGCAGAGCGCCATCACAAAACTCACCAAATACCCGAAACCGAAATGCCACGGATGACCGTCTCGCAAACTCGTGCACTCGTGGTCGATCGGACGGCCAAACCGCACAAGATCGCCGAACGCGCTCAGCGATTCGAGCGGCACGACGCGTCTGGCACCTCGCACCCGAGAAACCGCCCCACCGCCCCGAACCCGCTACAGCTCCACAAACGGCGAAACCCGAGAGGTAACAAAATGGGGTGACCGCGATGAGCTGCTGCCCGACTGAACGCGCGTCAGGGGAGCAAGCACACCGCCGGGCTCACTGCAGCAGGGAAACGATCAAGCGGGACCCTGCAACCGCCAAAGATTGCAAGGTCAAAGCCGCTTCTTGAGGGCGCGCCCGGCAGGATTCGAACCTGCGACCGACGGATTCGAAGCCCGTTGGTCGCAGGGCGGGCAACCCATTCGGCGTGGAAGCGGGTCGCGCTCCCGCGCTGATCGACTTGTGCCGATCAGCGCGGCTCGAAAGCACACCTCAGGCAAGAAACGTGGATGGAAGCACACGATCGCCGGCATTCGAGTGGTTGAGGGCGCACGGTTGGCGTTTGTGTGACCTCATCCGGCCAGGGCGTGGACGCGAGAACACGGAGCCGTTGTGTGCGACTCCATCCGCCCCGATTACCGAGCCCGATCAGTGCCTGTCTCGCTACTCCAAGATCGAGCTGTGGCATGCGGTTCGGCGGAGCCGGGCCCGGATCGTCGTGGCCCGCGAAGACCAGAGGGTGAGGTGCCCGCAATGCGGGTCCGCAATGAGCCGAGTCATTGGCGGGCGCCATCACCGGCATAGCTGAAGATCTTCTCCTGCGTCATCCGGATCCAGGCCGTGGCCCACGCCGGCTCCCGCCCATACCGAGCCGCAGCGCTCGCGACCTCGGCGGCCGCGCCGTCCATCACTTCGGTAGGTCCCTCCAGCATCACCATCACATGATCCGGTCCGTCACCCCGCATGACCACCAGCGATGCCCACGGATGCGCAGCAAGGTTGGCCAGCCGGACCGCACCGCTGATCGTCGGGAACCATACGGCCCGCTCCTGCAAGACCAGACTCGTCGGCGCGGCATGGGGACGCCCATCCGCCCGCGTGTGGCCAACACTCCATACGCGCCCGGGCCGAGCAGAGCAGCAATCTGAGCTCCACTCATGCGGTTCTCCACCGGGAAGGACGATGTCGTCGCTGCTCCGGCCCGGTCGAAAGAACGCTCCTGTAACTCGACGAGCCATGCCTCATCAGCAGTCATGTGCTGATCGTCATGGTTGAAGCGAGCTTCAGGTCAAGTCGGCGCCTCGATGTCCACCCGCCGATAACAGGTTGAGAGACAGCCGCTCAGCTTGCCGTTTAACCTCCGGCTCGAACCCAGCGCCGCGGTAGGCCAGCCCGTCGCGTCATCAACGGCGACTGCAGCGAGTGCCGGCCGATGCGCCGGGGTACGGGCAGAGACGGGACCAAGCGCGCCTTCTTTGCGTCAGATCAATGTATCTGGCCATGCGAAGCGCGGGCGAATGCGGCCCGGGAGCAAGCAAGACTGCATGGCAAGCCAGTTGATACTGGGGATGTGAACCTTCGTCCTGAGACATGGCATTACGGGCTAGCCGTTCTACTGACGGTGGTGGGGAGTGGCGGTCTGCTCGCCGCCGCCATCCGCACTCGCGCCAGCCGTCTGCCGAGTCCGGGTACATACTGGCCGCTGCTCCTAGTGCTGCTCATGTGGACGGGCGACGCGGCAGCGGGTGAAGGACGTCCCCCGTTCGAGCGGGCGGGAAAGGGAGCGATTGCCGTACTGCTGTGGATCAGCCTTGCTATCGCCGTCTTGCGTCGCCGACGGCATCGGAACACGACAAGGCCTGCCACTCCAGCGCCGGTACCGGGCCCGCGGGAAGGACACGACACATCGACGCCCACTCACCCTTAACAACCTTGAATATACCCTTCTGACTGGCTCACCATTTTCGGCAAATCCGCGCGTTCGTAGGGCCCGCCTTCGACCCGACAGGCGGTGATGCAGCGTCATCCGGTGCGGGTGGGGCGCGTCCCGCACCTATCGACGCTCGTTGTGGCGGTCATGGCTTACCGGGCAGAAGCAGTCGATGTGCTGACGGGATTCCGTGAGCAGCTCTACCGATGCTTGACCCGGCGGGCTGATGCCTTGTTCGAGCTGGCCGACGCACTGCTGTGCACTGACGGGCCGGTCAAGACCTTGGTCGGGTTATCGCTGGCTCCGGAGCACCGGCGTGGCCACGGCGCCATGTATGACGCGCTCAACGCGGGGCGCATCGACGTCGAATCGCTGCGCCGGCAGGTGGCAGGTCTGCCGTTGCCGCGGGCGGCGGACGGCCGCCTGGTCCTGGCGGTGGACGTCTCGCCGTGGCTGCGCCCGGACGGGAACTGCAGTCCGCAGCGCTCGTTCTGCCACACCTACGGCCGCGGCAAGGACGAACACCGGATGATTCCGGGCTGGCCGTACTCGATCGTCGCCGCCCTGGAAACCGGACGGACCTCCTGGACCGCCCTGCTCGACGCGATCCGCCTGCCGCCCGGAGCGGACATCACCACCATCACCTGTGCGCAGGTCCGGCAGCTCGTCGACCGCCTCACCGAGGCCGGTCAGTGGAAGCCCGGGGACCGCGACATTCTGATCGTGCTGGACGCCGGCTACGAGGCGCCGCGTATCGCCTGGCTGCTGCGTGATCTGCCGGTGGAGATCCTGGGCCGGATGCGCTCGGACCGGGTGTTGCGCCGCGCGACCCCGCCGCGGGTCTACAACCCTGAGGGTGGTCGGCCGGCCAAGCATGGTGGTGAGTTCGTCTTCGGTGACTCCGCCACGTGGGGCGTCGAGCAGGCGGTCACGGTCACAGACACCCGGCTGTACGGCCAGGTGAAGGCGCAGGCCTGGGACCGGCTGCATCCGCGGCTGACCCGTCGAGCGGCCTGGGTCGGCCACGACGAGGCATTGCCGATCATCGCGGGCACGGTCATCCGGCTCACCGTCGACCACCTGCCCAGCCGCGGCGAACCGAAGCCGCTCTGGCTGTGGTGGTCCAAGGTCGATGCCACCGATGCTGACGTGGACCGCTGCTGGCAGTCGTTTTTGCGCCGCTTCGATATTGAGCACACCTTCCGCCTGCTGAAACAGACGCTGGGATGGACCGCCCCGCAGCTCCGGGAACCTGCCGCCGCGGACCGGTGGACGTGGCTGGTGCTAGCCGCGCATACTCAGCTGCGCCTCGCCCGACCCTTCGCCGAGGACTTGCGCCGGCCCTGGGAGCGCCCGGTGCCGGCGGAACGGCTCACCCCGCCCCGGGTAAGGCGGGGGTTTCGGAACCTGTGTGCGACCAGCGCCTCGCCAGCTCGTGCGCCTAAACCGAGCCGGCCCGGTCCGGGACGCCCGTCCGGCTCCCACAACCGGCACGCCGCTACCCGTCACGACGTGGGACTGATGCTGGTCACCGGCCAGGCGCATCAACGGCCGAGCCATCACAAGAAGGGCACCAAGCCCCGCCGAACTGGTTAAACGACAAGCTCAGGGGCCTGCCGCCTCCGGAGCTTTGACGCCTCGCTCGGTAGCCCTGTCGTCAACCTCGTTGCCATCCGCCGGCCCCGGAACGGCAGGCCCCTCACCAGGCGCAGCCACGACCTCCCGACGATCGCCGGCCCGATCGCCGGCCTGGCCGCCGGCCCGGGCGTCGGCCCCGTCGTCGGGGCGGTTCTCGGCTGGCGCTGTGGTTCGGCGGGCCAGGCCCACCACTCCCCAGCCCATCACCACTGCCGCCACGCCCACCGCGACCATCCCGAAAGCCCCGAACCGCACCCGCTCGTCGAACAGCACCACCCCGGCCAGCGCCGCCACCAGCGGATTGCTGACGCTGACCGTGGCGAGCGGCGCGGCCAGTCCGGCGCCCTTGTACGACAACTGGCCGAACAGGTAACCACTGATCGAAAACGCCACCACCATCGCCAGCGCCAGCGTCGACACAGCCGAAAACCCGCCGCTCGTGAACGACGCCAGCACCGCCTTGGACAGCACCGACGCGATCCCGAAAGCCACACCGGCCGCCCCGGCGAGCAGCATCGCCCGCGCGCGAGGCCCGGCCCACCGGTCCGGGCGAGGGCCCACCCACCGGGCAGCCAGCGCGCACACGAAGACCACGCCCGCGGTGATCATGCCGAGCACTCGCACGTCCCCCGAACCCAGCAACGCCGGGCCGGACGCCTCCACGGACAGCAAGAGAATCACCGCTAGTCCGAAAACGGTCAGGCCTGCGTCGATCCAGGACGCCCGGCTGACCGGGGTTCGGTATCGAATCACCTGGATCGGCAGCGCGAAGATCAGGGTCAGGGTGCCGAGCGCCTGGACGACGGCGACGGTCCCGAAGTTGAGCGCCACCACGTGCAGCGCGACACCGGCGCCAGTCAGCAGCAGCGCGACAGCCCAGCGGGACAGGCCGCGATGCCCGCGCTCGGCGAGACGTTCCTGCGCGACGGCGGCGATCGCATAACTGGCGGCCGAGAGCAGCGAAAGACCCACAGCCCAGCCCAGCGCCCCCATGACCCACCCCCGACCGCCAGCGAAGACCGGCAAGGACCCCTCGCTCCATCGACCATACCGAGCGCCGCCCACCGGTTACCCCGCACAACCGGACGAAACACCCACCTGGGAAATTCCGTTTCGCCGACCACCCGCAACCTGCCAGCATCGCCCGCATGGTGATGGCGAGTGGCGTGCGCATCAGCTGGGCGGATCTACCCGGCCACATTCGCGACCGGGTCGAGCAGATCATCGGCGGCGACCCGGTGGTCGAGGCGCTTTCACAGACCGGCGGCTTCTCCCCCGGCACCGCCGATCGGGTCCGCACCGCCGACGGCCGCCGCGCTTTCGTGAAGGCCGTCTCCCCCGCCCAGAACCCGGACTCCGCGAGGATGGCCCGCCGCGAGGCCCGGATCGCCGCGCTGCTGCCGGAACACGCACCGGCCCCTCGGATGCTCGGAACCTTCGAACAGGACAATTGGGTCGTACTCATCCTGGAGGACGTCGCCGGCTCGCATCCGCGTACCCCGTGGGTGGAGAGCGAGATCGAGGCGGCCGCGGCCGCGCTCGCTCAGCTTGCCCGGGCACTCACGCCGGCGCCTGATCTTGATCTTCCTCGGGTGACCGATTACGTGGCGTCCGATTTCGCCTGCTGGGCCAAGCTCGCCGCCGATCCGCCCACCGACCTCGACCCCTGGCTGACGTACAACCTCGGCGCGCTGCGCGCGGCCTCCGAACACGGCCTCGCCGCGATCTCGCACGGCGACACGCTCGCTCACTGCGACATCCGGGCCGACAACCTCTTGGTACGCACGGACGGCCGCATAGTCATCGTCGACTGGCCCTGGGGCAGCTCGGACCGGGGTGATCGCCGGTTTCACCGGTTACTTCCACTGGCAGTCCCGGCTGCCGCCGCCTGCGGGCCTGCCGACCGTGCGGGCGTTCCAGAGATTCCAGGGTGACGCCCTGGTGCCGTGGCTACGCGCCAGGCTGACGCGCTGACCCACAAAACACAGAAACACGACTGAACCACACCCGCTGCCGGGCCGTAACAGTTACCGCATTGACCGGCAGGTGGGACCTCAAGCACACCGCGCCGGACCGCCCCGCCTCCCGGACTAGGCTTGACCACCGTGAACTGGGCTTCGGCGTGGCGGCCCGGAAGCAGCCCACCGAAACATGGAACGGAAGATGATGATCGATCAGGCCAAGGTGCGAGTCCTTCTTCTGGAGAGCATCCACCCCGACGCGGTTTCCCGGCTCGAGGAGGACGGTTTCCAGGTCGAGTCCCTGCGCAACGCCTTCGACGAGGCTGAGCTGATCGAGCGTATTCCCGGGGTGCACCTTCTCGGCATCCGCTCCAAGACCCAGGTGACGGCGAAGGTGCTGGAGGCCGCCGACAGCCTGGTGGGCATCGGCGCGTTCTGCATCGGCACCGACCAGATCGACCTGACGCACGCGTCGGCGTCCGGCGTGGCCGTCTTCAACGCCCCGTTCTCCAACACCCGTTCGGTCGTCGAGCTGGCGATCGCCGAGATCATCGCGCTGACCCGCCGGCTCACCGAGAAGAACACGCTGATGCACCAGGGCGTGTGGGACAAGTCGGCGGACGGGTCGCACGAGATCCGCGGCCGCCGCCTCGGCATCATCGGGTACGGCAACATCGGCACCCAGCTGTCGGTGCTCGCCGAGAACCTCGGCATGTCGGTCTCGTTCTACGACACCGCCGACAAGCTGGCGCTGAGCAACGCGCACCGCTGCGCCAGCCTCGAGGAACTGCTCGAGACCAGCGACATCGTCACCATGCACGTGGACGGCCGCCCCGGCAACGCCGGCTTCTTCGGCGCCGAGCAGTTCGCGAAGATGCGCCCCGGCAGCCTCTTCCTCAACCTGTCCCGCGGCATCGTGGTCGACCACCTGGCGCTGCGTGACGCGCTGAAGAGCGGCCACCTGGCCGGCGCCGCCGTCGACGTCTTCCCGAAGGAGCCGAAGGGCCGGGGTGACGAGTTCATCTCCGAGCTCCGCGGCCTGCCGAACGTGATCCTCACGCCGCACATCGGTGGCTCGACCGAGGAAGCACAGTCCGACATCGGCGGTTTCGTGGCGAACAAGCTGGCGAAATTCGTGACCGAGGGCAACACCACGCTCAGCGTGAACCTGCCCGGCGTCTCCCTGCCGGAGTCGCCCGGACTGCACCGCATCGTGCACGTCCACAACAACACGCCGGGTGTGCTCGCCCAGGTCAACCGGATCATGGCGGAGCACAACGTCAACGTCGAGGGTCAGATGCTCAGCACCCGCGGCGAGTACGGGTACCTGATCACCGACATCGCCGCCGGTTACGCCGACGAGGTGCTCGTTCAGCTCCGCGCCATGGAGCAGACGGTCCGCCTGCGCGTTCTGGACTGAGTTGGGGAAAGATGCCGCCGGGGTGCTCCCCGGCGGCATCTTTCATTTGGCGTTCTCGACAGTCAGCAGGGTTATCGGCGCGACCGCGTCGACGTCGTAACGGTCGGCGTTCTGCCAGTCCTTCGGCGTGAGCGTGGAGCCGGGCGGAACATCCCGGAGAGTACGAGCACCCGCCGTGACGGTTGCCGCGCCACCGCCCACCTTGACCCGCACCGGGCTGCTGGCCGGAGCCCGCAGCAGCAGCTCCTCCACCCCGCCGGTGATCTTCATGGGCACGGTTCCGGTGGCCTTCGCAAGGGTCACCTCGGCCCGGCGGGTTCCGCCCACCACTTCGATCCCGCTGACCCGGCCCTCACTGAGATCCAGGACGCGTTCGGCCGCGTACCCGGAGAATCGCAGCGTCCAGCGCACCTCGGCGGCGAGCAGGACCTCGATCTCCCCGCCGGTTGCGGTGTCGGTGTCACGGGACAGGTCGACGCGTACCGCGTCGTCGCGCAGCTCCGCGTTCGGGTAGATGCCGGCGCCCTCGGCCGCGCTGATCCGGTACAGGTCGGTACCGAGGTCGGCGATTCGCACGCGTACCCGGTCGGTCGCCGCCAGCAGCTCGAACGATCCGATGGTCCGCCCGTCGAGCGGCGCGCTGACCACCGCCTGACTGGTGCTGCCACCGCCGTTGCCGAGCTGGAGCATCTCCGGAATCTTGGAGTCCGGCCCGGAGTAGTAGACGATCCCGGTCAACGCGATCGCTGCCAGCGCCACCACGCCGAGCACCGCCATCCCGACCGTCACGGCCCGCGACTGCCGCGGCCTTTGCGGGGGTACGACCGGAGCCGGCGCCGTGTCGGACCACACGACCGGCTCGTCCCAGACAGGTGCCAGCCGGCCCTCGTTGTTCCCGGACCACGGCGGCGGGGCGTCGAAAGCGTCCACCGAGGACGCCGGCCGGTTGGCGGGTTCGAAGGTGATCGGCGCCCAGGAGCTGGTCGCCCAGTGTTCGACGGGCGGGTCCAGGATGGGTGCCGGCTCGGAGCCGGCCTGAGCAGGGCCGGGAACGGGCGGCCAAGGCGCTTCAGCGGGCCGCGGAGCAGGAGCGGTGTTCCACGGGCTCTGTTCCGGCGTGACGACAGGCAGCGAGCCGGAGGCGCCACTACTGCGCCGGCCGCCACCGATCGGTCCGTCACTGAATCCGAACGAGGCCCGCCCAGGCCCACTGGGCGAGGCCGGCCCAAAATCGGGCGCCGGCTTCGCGGGCAGCGGCCTCGCGGGTGCCGGCACGGCTGCAGGAGCCGGTTTGACTGCGGGAGCCGGTTTGACTGCGGGAGCCGGTTTGACTGCGGGAGCCGGTTTGACTGTGGGTGCGGGCACCGGGTCCGCGTCCCCGGAGCGGGAGGCGAAACCAGAGCTTGACGCCGAACCAGAGCCTGACGCCGAACTGGAAGCAAAACCTGAGGCCGAGCCCGGAGCAGGACTCGACGCTGACAGGGACGAGAATCCGCTGGACGACCGTGACGAGGACCGGGGCGTGAGTCCCGAGGCCAGCCGCGCCGACGTCCGGGCGGGCAGCCCGGTCGACGCGCCACGTGACTCCTCAGGCGCCTTCTTCTCGGCGGCTTTCCTGGCCGGCACGAACGGCTTGGGCATGAACGACTCGTCATCTGCCACAACGGGCACCTCAGACGACCCCGGCGCCCCCGCGCCGAACCATCCGCCCTCTGGGGCTTCGGACTGTTTCGCCTCTGGCATCGTCGCCCCCGGACGACGCTGAGGCAGATCGGTGTCGGTCACGGCCGGATCGGACGGCGTGCCGACAGCGGTACGGTCCACTGCGATACCTCCCTGCGACGCCTCTCGGGTAAGGCCCCCGAATGGAGTACGGAAGGAATCGCCTGTCGGATGAGTGACCGGCGATTTACCGCGGGTCAGGTCGG
Organism: Actinoplanes sp. CA-015351; assembly: GCF_050955685.1. Taxonomy (NCBI): domain Bacteria; kingdom Bacillati; phylum Actinomycetota; class Actinomycetes; order Micromonosporales; family Micromonosporaceae; genus Actinoplanes; species Actinoplanes sp. CA-015351. The sequence goes on along the minus strand of NZ_CP192102.1, from coordinate 1,174,448 downwards.
ACGAGACCGCGACGATTGGCGATCGCGACCGCCTCGAGCTGGCTGTGCGCGCCCAGTTTGGCGAGCACGGCTTTCTGATATCCGCGGCACGTGTGCACGCTGATCCCGAGCCGCCGGGCCACCGCACGAGCGTCCAGACCGGCCGCCATCAGCTGCAACACCTCGTCCTCACGAGCGGTGAGACCGCTGGCCCGGGGCACGCTCACCGGCGACGTGCTGCGTAGCAGCCGAGCCAGGATGTCGGTGGAGACGGTCATGCCACCCACGTGCGCGGTACGCAACGCGTTCAGCACATCGCCGAGCGCACCGTTCTTGGACAGGAACCCGGCGAACCCGGCGGCGGTCGCCCGGCGTACCAATGCCTGCTCCTCGCTCGCAGTGAGGATCACCACACGCGAATCGGGCTGGCGCACCCTGATCAACTCGGCGATCGCGATGCCGTCGGCATCGGACAGTTCCGGATCGAGCAGGATGACGTCGGGCGTCAGTTCCGCCGCAAGGCTCAGCGCCTCCTGCCCGGTACGCGCGTGGCCCACCCACCGAAGATCGGGTTGACCAGCCAAAGCATGTCCGAGCAGCTCTGCGAAGGTCTGGTGACCGTCGACGACGAGGACTCGTATCGTCTCGCCGTTGTCCATACGTCACCTTCCTCTATCCGCCCGTCTGGGCTCCGCGCAGTCTAAGGATTACCCGCCTCGCTGGCGGCCCTACCAACAGACGGCCAATGCGGCACCGAGCCTGACACACCCGGTACACCCGACGCCGGGTTGCCTCCGAGCGGATGCGATAACCAGTCTTTCGGCCGAGTGTCCCCCTCGCTTTGGGGCCTTGCTGCCCCGGCCGTCGAAGCGCAGAGTTTGTGATCATGTTCGAGATCCAGCTCTTCGGCCGTCTCGAGGTCCGCACCCGGGGCATCAGCCTCTCCGGCGACGACTTCGGCGGCGAGCGTCCCCGTCACCTGCTCGCCCTCCTGGCGCTGCGCGGGGAGCGGTCGCTTGTGGATCTGGCGTACCTGGTGGGCGTGCCGGCCGTGACGCTGAAGGACGACCTCGCGGTGCTGCGCGACCGCCTCGAGCCGGGCGTCCGCAGCCGCGACTCGGTGATCGCCGGCCGCCGCAACCGGCTGTTCCTGGTCCCCGAGCGGGTCCGCGTCGACGTCGCCACCTTCGACGAGCTGATCGCCGCCGCCGCCGGCCGGACCGCCGAGCGCGCCGCCCGCCCGCTGACCGCCGCCGCGTACGTGGCGGCCCGCCCGCTGCTGGAGGACGTCGACACGCCGTGGGCCGCCGAGGCGCGGGGCGAATACCGGGCGAAGCTCATGATGAGCGCACAACCCATCCGGAGCTGAAAAGATCGGTGGGGTGTTTTCCACCCAACTGAAACCGGTCCCGCTCACCCCGGAGATCAGCCTGCATCTGGCTGACGATCATCAGGGCCTGTTCAGCGGCGACTTCCACAGCGATCAGCCTCCCCCGTTCTGGGCTTTCGTCTGGGCCGGCGGCCAGTCCCTGGCCCGCTATCTGCTCGACAACCCCGCTCAGGCGGCCGGCAAACGCGTCCTCGAGGTCGCCTGCGGTTCCGGGGTGGCCTCGATCGCGGCCGCCCGCTGTGGCGCGGCAAGCGTCTGCGCCACCGACATCGACCCGGACGCGGTGGCGGCCGCGCGCCGCAACGCCGCCGCGAACGGCGTGAACCTGGCCGAGACCGAGGACGCCCCTGATCTGGTCCTGGCCGGCGACGTCTTCTACAGCCCGTCGGTCGCCCCGCAGATGACATCGTTCCTGCGTGCGGCCCGCAAAGCGGGTGCCACGGTTCTGGTTGGCGATCCCGGACGCGGGTACTTCCCCGGTCGCCTCTTCGAACGGGTGGCTGAGTACACCGTCCCGGTGCCGGCCGCTCTCGAGGAGGCCGAGTCCCTGGTCTGCGGCATCTGGAAGATGAAATGAGAATGCGTTCATCACGCAACCACTTGTAGACTGCAAGCAAAACCTCGAGGGAGACGGCGGACGCTTGCCTCACGACCATGACACCGGCCAACTGGCCGATGAGATCGCCCGATTCATCCGATTGGGCGCTCGTTTCCGGGGCATGCTCAAAGTCGGAGACCTTGGTGCCGAGTTCTCCGCGCTCATGCTGCTGCGGCCGCTGCGCGAGCAGGGCCCGATGCGGGTCACCGACCTGGCCGAGATCAAGCAGGCCGACCCGTCGACGATCAGCCGGCAGGTCGCGCAACTGGTGAAAGCCGGGCTGGCTCGCCGTGAGGCCGACCCGGTGGACGGCCGTGCGTCGCGCCTCGCGGTCACCGAGTCCGGCGTGGCCGCCTGCGATCGGCTCCGGGACGCCCGGGTGGCGCTGCTCGCCAGCGCGCTGCACGAGTGGCCGGCCGAGCGGGTCGCCGCCTTCACCGACATGTTCGAAGAATTCAACAGCTTGATCGAGACGCATCTCCGGCTCGATCCCACCGCACCCCCACGGGAGAATCCGTGAGTCACCCGAGCCCACCGGCCACCGCACCGGTGGAATTCACCCACCGCCAGATCCTGACGATCCTCGGCGGCCTGATGATGGGCATGTTCCTGGCCGCCCTCGATCAGACGATCATGGCGACCGCGACCCGGACCATCGCCGACGACCTGCAAGGCTTCGACCTTCAGGCGTGGGCGACCACGGCGTTCCTGATCACCTCGACGATCTCCACGCCGCTGTACGGCAAGTTGTCCGACATCTACGGACGGCGCCCGTTCTTCCTCCTCGCCATCGGCATCTTCATCGTCGGTTCGTTCCTCTGCGGCCTCTCCGACAACATGTGGCAGCTGGCCGGGTTCCGGGCGATCCAGGGCATCGGCGCCGGCGGTCTCATGTCGCTGGCGCTGGCCATCATCGGCGACATCGTGCCGCCCCGTGAGCGCGCTAAATATCAGGGCTTCTTCCTGGCCGTCTTCGGCACCGCGAGCGTCCTCGGCCCGATCCTCGGCGGCTTCTTCGCCGGTGCCGACGAGCTGCTCTGGATGTCCGGCTGGCGCTGGGTGTTCTTCATCAACGTGCCGATCGGTCTCGCCGCGATGGCCGTCGTCGCGAAGGTGCTGCACCTGCCGCACCAGCGGGTCAACCACCGGATCGACTGGCCCGGCGCGCTCACCCTGATCCTCGGTCTGGTGCCGCTGCTGACCGTCGCCGAGCAGGGCCGTGACTGGGGCTGGGGCTCCGGCCGCTCGATCGCCTGTTATGTGGTCGGCGTGATCGGCATCATCGGATTCATCCTGGCCGAGAGGGCGTACAAGCACGAGGCCCTGCTGCCCCTGCGGCTCTTCAGCAACCGCACGGTCGCGGTCGGCGCCGCGTCCAGCACGATCCTCGGCATGGCGATGTTCGGCGGCCTGATGACCGTCCCGCTGTACCTGCAGATCGTGAAGGGCTCCACCGCCACGATGGCCGGCCTCCAGATGATCCCGTTCGTGTTCGGCATCATGGCCGGCTCGATCACCTCCGGTCAGCTGATCTCCCGGACCGGCCGTTACCGGATCTTCCCGATCATCGGCAGCTCGTTCATGGTGGTCGCGCTCTTCCTCTTCTCCCGGGTCGGCGCGGACACCCCGCTGTGGCAGACCATGCTGGTCATGGTGCTGATGGGCCTTGGCCTGGGCAGCAACATGCAGCCGATGATCACCGCGGTGCAGAACGCCGTCTCACCCCGGGAGATCGGTGTGGCGACCGGCGCGGTGACGTTCTTCCGCTCGATGGGCGGCACGCTCGGCACCGCGGTCTTCCTCTCGGTGCTCTTCAACGTCCTGCCCGGCAACATCGCCAGCTCGTACCAGGAGGCGGCGAAGGACCCGGCCTTCCAGCAGGCCGCCGCCGATCCAGCGCAACAGGCGCTGCTCGCGCAGGCACAGGGCGGCGACGCGCTCACCGACACCTCGTTCATCACCAAGCTGACCGACGTGGTCGCCCACCCATTCAAGGTCGGCTTCTCGGACAGCGTGCACGTGGTTTACCTGATGGCGTTCTTCATCATGCTTGTCGGCCTGATCGTGGTGCTCTTCCTGCCGGAGCTGCCGCTCCAGCAGCGCTCCGCGCAACAGGCCCGCGCCGAGGACGCCCTCAAGGCCGAGGCCTGACAAGATCAAGATCAAATTCCGAGGGTACGGGCGAAGCACCCCGTACCCTCGGAAAACTTATTTCTGGACCGACTGGACGACCTCGAACTCCAGGAGACTGGCACCACTGGCGACCGGCTTGGCCCGCTCGCCCGAGTGCGCCTCCTTGGCGCCGCCACTGGACCACGCCTGGAACGCTTCCTCGGACTCCCAGCGGGTGTAGACGAAGTACCGGTTGTCGCCGGACACCGGGCGCAGCAGCTCGAACCCGAGGAAGCCCGGGGAGTTCTCCACGGCGCCCTGCCGGGCGGCGAACCGCTTCTCCAGCTCGGGGCCGGCGCCCTCGGGAACCTCAATCGCGTTGATCTTCACAACAGCCATGCCGTCACGCTACTGCGCCTGGCTGGGAGCAACCGGACGCGCATGAGGGCAGGCGCCCGGTTCACCCGCCGGACTTGCGGGCCGCGGCGGCCACCAGGCGCTCGGCGACGACGCGTCGATCCAGGCCAAGGCGCTGGGCGCTCTCCTGGAGGATCGCGTACGCCTCCTGCACGCCGCAGCCGCGCTGAGCGATTATCACGCCGACCGCCCGGTCGACCTCGGCGCCCTCGGTGAGCGCCGCACGCCGGCCCAGCTCGCCGAGCAGCACCTCGGCCTGCCCGCCGATGGCCATCGCGGTGACCAGCAGCTCGGGGCCGGGGTCGCCGGCCTCCTCCAGGTACACGCTGAGCCCGCCGACCGCGGTGCGCCGCACGTCGAGCGGGATCGCCGCGACCGCGCGCACCCCGCTCGACGTCGCGGCCTCACGCAGCTGCGGCCACCGCTCGTCGACGGTCAGGTCGCCGGAGGTCACCAGGGTGCGGGTCCGTGCTGCTTCGAGCCCGGGTCCGGTGCTCATCTCGTACTGTCGCCGGTCGAAGATCTCGCCCGCGGAGCCGGAGGCGGCCTCGGTGAGCGGGCCGCCCTCACCGATGAGCGCGACCGAGCAACGGATCGCACCGGGCAGGGAGCCAACCGCGAACGCGGTGAGGCGATCAAGGGCACGCGGCAGCGTGTCCGCGGAGAGCAGTCGGACCGTCAGCTCGTGCAGCATCCCGGCGAGCTCGACCGGGTGTGGACCGGCGCCGGCGGGGATGTCACCGGCGAAAAGGCCCGACGGGGAACGCCGTGACCTGCGGGAACTGAGGGTGCGTCGGAGCGAGCGGCCGCCTGTGGAGGCTGCCGGGACGCGACGCTGCGGAACGGACACGCCAGGATCCTGCCACGTCGATGAGAAATCTGGGTGGTCGAGGTGCCCCGTTCGAGGGGTCCTGTCCCGATAAACCTTCTCGCCCGCCGAAGACGAGAAATTAGGTGAAAATTAGTACGCCGCCCCCCGGCGAACCGGGAGACGGCGCTGAGTGCCGGTGTGCAGGTCGCCTCGCGGCGAAAGGCTCAACACGGCTCCAGCCGAACTGGTATTCCGTGCAGGCAAAGGGTGAGGCCCGGGGACACTGGGCACACCAGCATTCGTTCTCAACTGTCGGTCGCCCCGCACGATTCCTGCAGTGGTTGTGACCTGGATCACACTAGGCTCAACCTTCCGCCTTCTCCTTCGCGATCGAGTACGCCATCTGGAGGAAGTCGGAAACCGCGGTGGCGGTGAGCACCGTTGCGGCGAGCCGGGTGAACCGGGGAACGAGTACGAGGCCGCCGGTGAGCCCGGTCGCCACCCAGACAGCCAGGCAGAACGGGCAGGTGACCAGCTCGCCGATGCCGTGCCGGACGCTGCTGCCCTCGTCCCGGACCTCCTCGTTGAGCTCCGCGGCGCCGGCCGGTTCGGCGTACCGGGTGAAGGGCGCCCGCAGCGGGCTGGTCACCGAGTCCTTGGCGATCAGCCGGCTGAGCTTGTGGGTGGCGATGGAGATCAGCGCCACGTCGGCGAGAGCCGGACGCTGCGGAACCGGGGCGCCGGTCAGCTTGGCGGCGGCCACCAGGCTCGCGGACAGGACACCGAAGGCACCCATCGTCACGACATAGCCGTCAAGCGGCCGGTGCTCGTGCGGCGAGTACGCCCGGGCCAAACGCGCTTGGGTCATCGTGCACCTCCGATCTTTCGGGTTCCGTCCGTGAAGCACCGTTGCCCGACCCGTCCGGCACCAAACCCCCGCCGGTACGCTCGGGGCATGAGAGGGCTGTGGACACCCGCATGGATGGCCCGTCATCTGCTCGCGATCGTGCTGACCGCGGGCTGTCTCGGCCTGGGCTGGTGGCAGTTCAGCCGTGCGGCCTCCGGCAACTCGATCAGCTGGGGCTACATGTTCCAGTGGCCGGTCTTCGGCGGTTTCGTGGTCTTCATCTGGCTCCGCGAGGTCCAGCTGGCCAAACGCAAGGCCGCCGGCGAGCCGCTGGAGGAGCCCGCCGCCCCCGCTCCGGAGACGCCGCGCGCGCCCGGCGCCCCGGTCACCTTCGGCCGCCCGGTGCGCGTCGACGCCCGTCCGTCCGCAGCGGACGCCGACGACCCGGAGCTGGACGCGTACAACGACTACCTGGCCTGGCTCGCTGCCCACCCGGGCGCCCGGCACATCGATTACCCCGGCCGCACCCAAGCAGAGAAGTAGGAGACACCCGCCGTGCAGGGAGCCCTGACCCGTTACCGGACCATCGCCTGGATCGTCGGCGTCGTCCTCATCGTCCTGGTCGTGATCGGCATGCCGCTGAAGTACCTGGGCGACAACCCGATCGTCGTCGAGACCGTCGGGCCCTTCCACGGCTTTCTCTACATGGTCTATCTGGTGCTGACGTTCGACCTGTCGCGCCGGGCGCAGTGGCCGTTCAGCCGAATGCTGCTCGTCATGCTGTCCGGCACCATTCCGTTCCTCTCGTTCTGGGCCGAGCGCAAGGTCACCAAGAACTGGGTTCCGGTCGCCGACAATTCACGCTTAGCTGTTGTGGAATGACAGTCCGTTATCGGGATTAATCGCACAACAGCGACTATTGGCATAATTCACTCGGCCAGGCCTTGATTTCTTTTCTCCCGCCGATAAGTTGATGCGGTTGGTTCGGTCCGCAGCCACAAACCCTCCTGTGGCGCCGGCCAACGCCGCCGAATCAATCGCGGCCATCCGGCGCCTTCTCCCCCTACGGTGCCGGCAACCGCGAACCGAACCGGGTGGCGGCTGGGCCTTCTTCCCGCCCACGCCCGTCGGACGCACCTGGTAGGCGGCGCAGCGGAAGAAAGGCCCTCTGACCAGTGCCACACCCCCGTACCCGGCTCCGGGCGCTCGTGGTCGCACTCACCACGTTCGCGATCACCCTGTCGGGAGCCAGTGCCGCGCATGCGGCGCCGTCCGCCGAGCTCAAGAAGAAGATCAAGGCGGCCGAGGAGAAGCTGGAAGACGTCACCGAGTCGTACAACAAGATGCGGCTCGAACTCAAGGAAACCAAGGCCGAGTCGAAGCAGCTCGAATCTTCGCTGAAGCCGACCGAGATCGCGCTCGCCGCGGCCACCGCCAAGGTACAGACGATCGCCACCACGACGTACATGCAGGGCCGTCCCGGCGGGATGACCGTCCTGGTCGCCGGCGACCAGGGCAGCCTCCTGGAGCGTCTGACGTTCCTTGAGCAGATCTCCCGGACGAACCAGCAGAACATCGACACGTACACCGAGACCACTCAGACGTACGCGGAACGCAAGGCCGCTCTCAAGACCACTCAGGCCAAGCAGACCGCGCAGGTCAAGGAGCTCTCCCAGCGCAAGGACAAGATCGAGGGCGACCTCGACGACCTGTACGACATGCGCGAGGCAGCGTACGGCAGCGCCACCGAGGACTCCGGGTCCTACACCGGCAAGATCCCGAGCATCGCCGGCTCGGCGGGTAAGGCGGTCACCTACGCCTTCAACGCCATCGGCAAGCCGTACGGCTACGGCGACGACGGTCCCAGCTCCTACGACTGCTCGGGGCTGACCTCGGCGGCGTGGGCGGCGGCGGGCAAGTCACTGCCACACAACGCGGCAGCGCAGTACAGCGCCACCGCAAGGATCAGCAAGGCCGACCTCAAGCCGGGTGACCTGATCTTCTACCGGTCGAACGGGCACGTCGCGCTCTACGTCGGCGACGGCAAGATCATCGACGCGCCATCGGCAGGCCGGGACGTGCTGTACCGCGGAATGAACATCATGACCCCGAACGGATACGGCCGGGTCAAGTAACACCAGCACGAAAAGGCCGGCGCCCCTGAAGGGTGCCGGCCTTTTGTTTACTCTCAGGCGGCCTGGAGGCCCTCGGCCCGGGCCAGCTCACGCAGCCGGCCGAGCGCCTGGATCTCCAGCTGGCGGATGCGCTCGCGGCTCAGCGAGAAGCGCGAGGCCACCTCGGTCAGCGAGTGCTCACGGCCGTCCTCGAGGCCGTAACGCGCCCGCATGATGCCGGCCGACCGGTCGTCCAGGTGGTTCAGCAGGCCCTCGATGCGCTGGCGCTCCAGGGCGCTCAGCACGATCTCCTCCGGGGAGGGGGCGTCGCTGTCGGCGACCAGGTCGCCGAGGTTGGTGTCGCCGTCGTCGCCGACGGGGGTGTCCAGCGAGACGGTGTCCTGAGCCCAGCGGGTGAGCTCGTTGACCCGCTCCACTGTCACACCGAGCGCCGCGGCGATCTGCTCCGGCTCGGGGTCACCGCCCAGCTCACGGACGAGCTGACGGGTGACGTTGCGCATCCGGTTGACGTCCTCGACCAGGTGCACGGGGAGACGGACGGTGCGCTCCTGCTGAGCGATGGCCCGGCTGATCGCCTGGCGAACCCACCAGGTGGCGTACGTCGAGAACTTGAAGCCCTTTTCGTAGTCGAACTTCTCCACGGCGCGGACCAGGCCGGTGTTGCCCTCCTGGATCAGGTCGAGCATCGGCATGCCGGAGCGGACGTACCGGCGGGCGATCGAGACGACCAGCCGCAGGTTGGCCCGGATGAACAGGTCCTTCGAGTGCTGGCCGTCGGAGACGATCCGCTCCAGCTCTTCCCGGCTCACACCACGCCGTTCCTCGCCCTGATCGAGCAGGTGCTGTGCGTAGAGGCCCGCCTCGATCGCACGGGAGAGCTGAACCTCTCGCTCGGCGTCCAACAGCGGCGTCCGGGAGATTTCGTGCAGGTAGACTCCGACGAGGTCGCGTTCCTCGGCGACCTGATCGGTACGCATCACGGTGCTCTTCTCCACGTTGCCCACGGTCCCCTCATTGCCGTCACTAACCCTGTTACGGGCATTACCTGCGTCCATCAGCCCTCTCCCGTAACGTCCGCAGCTCGTGCATTGCGGTTGCTGACATCCACATAACAAATTGCAGCCTGCACTGATTCCGGCTGGCGGATCGAAAGTGTCACGAACGCCTGGGTGATAGCTGAGAACCCAGTGCGGGGAAGCTGAGTGCGGTCTCTTGCGGTCTGTCCTGTGGACAGCCGGATACCCGTCGCGCGTCTCTCATAACACCATCGGCCTCTCATCGATCACAGCGACGGGCATCACCCTGGGCTACGCGATGCTCGTCACCCCGGAGTACGGAAATCGCGCTCGGCGGGTTCATGTGCAGCATCGGCCGTCCGATGACAGGCCTGAAACAAACGCCTCGGGCAAAAGAACCCCGCACCTCGGGCGCGAACGGGACCACCGGTCACAATGCGCCACGCCGCGCCGCAGATCACTCGCCCATCAGAGTGACGCCGCTTTCGGGTCGAACATTCCCAGGTGGTAGCCAGGTGGGGCCTCCAAGTGAGCAACAGCACAGACACCGTCGTGTGACAAGCTTCGCCGCATGACGGACACGCGTACCGCGCTCGTGACGGGCGGCACCGGCGGATTGGGCACCGCGACGATCTCTGCATTCCTCGCGGCGGGATGGCGGGTGGTCGCGCCGGCCCGCCCCGGAACGGCCGACCGGTTGCCGGCCGGCGCAATCGCCGTCGATGCGGATCTCACCGATGCGGCTCAGGTCAGAGCCGCGGCCGAGTCGGCGGCAGGCGATCAGCGCGCCCCACTCAAGGCGGTGGTCAATCTCGCCGGTGGGTACGCGGGAAGCGGGCTGATCGCTGACACACCGGTCGAGGAGTTCGAGGCGATGTTCACGGCGAACCTGCGGCCGACGTACCTGACCACGGCGGCTGCCCTGCCGCACCTGGTGGCCGCGGGCGGGGGCTCGGTCATCTGTGTCTCCTCCCGTGCCGCGGTGTCGCCGTTCCCCGGAGCGGCCGGATACGTGACCTCCAAGGCCGCCGTGCTGGCGTTCGCCGAGACGGTCGCGGTCGAGTACAAGAAGCAGCACGTGCGCTGCAACACGGTGCTGCCCAGCATCATCGACACCCCGGCCAACCGGGCCGCCCAGCCGGACGCCGACGTCAGCCGCTGGGTCAGCCCCGAGGAGATCGCCGCGGTGATCCTGTTCCTGGCGTCGGACGCGTCCGCGCCGACCAGCGGCGCCCGGGTCCCGGTTTACGGCGCCGCCTGAGCTACTGCGGCTGGCTGAGCGACTCCAGCCGGCAGAGCGACTCCAGCTCTCAGAGCGACTCCAGCTCTCAGAGCGACTCCGCGAGCTGCAGTCCGAGCATTGCGAACGCGGCCAGCAGCGGCGCGGCGGCGAGCACCAGCGTGCGCGTCGCCGGCCGGTGCCGCGGCGTGGGCACGATCACCGGCCGGGCTGCCATCCGGGCCTTGAGCTCGGTCTGGATGGCGGCGGCCACCTCGTCCGGGGTGCCGTTCGCGTCGATCACCACGAAACTGGGGAACTCCGGCAGCGAGCGGTACGCGGCATCGGCGGCCCGCAGATAGTCCATCTCCTCGTGGTCGTAACCACGGCGGTCGATCCGCAGCTGGGCCACGGCAGGGTCGACAGCGAGCAGGAACGTGACGTCGGGCGCCGGGAACAGCCGGTAGGCAAGCCGTGCCCGGCGCTCGGCGACCGGCTTCGCACCCCGGGCCCGCAGGCTCGCGTACTGGCAGTACGCGTACCGATCCATCACCGCGATGTCCCGGGCGAAGGCTCGGCGCAGGATCGTGCGCAGAATGGCGAGCCAGCGCAGCACCGACTCGATGCCGAGCATCGCCCGGCGGCCCACCAGTTCCTCGGCGTCGGCACGTCCGAAGAAGCCCGCGACCCGGCCGACCCAGTGACGGCCGCCGGCATTGCGGCGGTAACCGGCCGCGATGCCGGCGGCGGTCAGCTCATCGGCCAGCCGGTGTGCCTGGGTCGTCTTTCCGGAGCCGTCGATGCCGATGAGGGCGACCGTCCGGACGGCCGGGGACTTCTGCTGGGGAGCCATACCAACTTACGGTAGCGCCGGCCTGCACGTTCCGTTCCGCACCGAAGGGTGCCCCGGCCGGGCGAGAATGGCCCCGGGGGTTCAAGGTGGGACGACTCCGGGTAGTCGTTCACAGACCGGACACGGACCAGGAGGTCGCCATGCCACACCGTGTGGATGAGGGATTGGCCGTCACCTTGAAGCGCGTAGCGTCCACGCTCAAGGGCGCGGACATCCCCTTCGCGCTGGGCGGGAGCTTCGCTGTGTACGCGCGCGGCGGGTACTCCAGCGACCATGACGTGGATTTTCTGATCCGCGAACAGGACAAGGACCGGGCTCTGCAGGAGCTCGCGGCCGTCGGTTTCGAGACCGAACAGCCACCGGAAGACTGGCTGGTCAAGGTATACGACGAGGGCCGGATGGCGGACCTCATCTACCGGCCGGTGGAGTCACCGGTGACCGACGAGACGCTTCAGGACACCGACCAGATCTCGGTCGAGGCGATCTACATGCCGGTTCTCTCCGCGAGCCAGCTGATGGTCCACAAGCTGCTCAGCTACAGCCAGCACTACTGCGATTTCGCCACCGGGCTTCCGGTTGCCCGCTCGCTGCGGGAGCAGATCGACTGGGACCGGGTACGCCGGGAAACCGCCAAGTCGCCGTACGCGGACGCGTTCTTCGTGCTCCTCGACCGGCTGGACGTGGCGTCGTTCCCGGCCCACGAGCTGAAGGTAGGGGGATGAGATGACCAACCAGATCGACCTGGAAGCCGAGATCCAGCGGCTGCTCACCGAGCACGACCGGATCGCCGAGCAGGGAATCACGATCCAGCGCCGGGAGCACGCGATAGTCCTCGGCGGGGAGGTGGAGAGCGCTCAGCGGCGCGACGAGATCTGCCGGCAGATCACCGACCGCTTCCCGGAGATCGAGATCACCTGCGACATCGGCATCACCCGCGCACAGGCGCCCATCGAGGTGGAGGAGATTTCATGATCCGGATCGCCGCCGTGGGCGACGTCCACGTGGACAAGGACGTTCTGGGCCGTTACCGGCCTGCCCTGGAGGAGCTCCCCGATCGGGCCGACGCGCTGCTGATCGCCGGTGACCTCACCCGGCACGGCACCGTCGAGGAGGCCCGCTGCTTCGCTCAGGAATTCGGCGGGCTCGGCGTACCGGTCGTGGTGGTGCTCGGCAATCACGATCATCAGAGCGACCTTCAGGACGCCGTCACCGGGACGCTCACCGACGCGGGCATCACCGTGCTGGAGGGTTCGGCGACGGTCCTGGAGATCAACGGCCATCGGCTCGGCATTGCCGGCAGCAAGGGGTTCGGCGGAGGATTCGCCGGGGCCTGCGCCAGCAACTTCGGCGAGCGGGAGATGAAGAACTTCGTCGGCACCACCGAGGAGTTCGCGGCCCGGCTCGGCGAGGCGCTGCGGTCGGTCGAGTGCGACGCCCTGGTAGCGCTCACCCATTACGCCCCGGTGCCGGAAACCCTGATCGGCGAGCCGCTGGAGATCTACCCGTTCCTCGGCTGTTATCAGCTCGGCCAGGCCATCGACTCGGCGCCGACCGCGCTGGCCCTGCACGGGCACGCGCACCACGGCTCGGAACGCGGCCGTACGCCCGGCGGCGTTCCGGTCCGCAACGTGGCACATCCGGTCATCAAGCAGGCGTACAACGTGTACCAACTGCTGTCTGAAACCGTTGATACCGAACTGTTGTCTGCCTGATTGATCACAGGTTTTCAATTTCCGGGCTCCGGGTAATCGAAGGCCATGGCTCTTCTACTCTGGATTCTCGCCGTCATCCTCGTCGTCTCCGGCATCCTCGCGCTGTTCCGCAGGCAGGTCCTCTGGGGGGTTGTGCTGATCATCGTCGGCCTCCTCGTCGGCCCCGGTGGAGTCAGCATCTTCAACGTATGACGCCGTGACCCATCCACGGCCTTAGCGTCAACCGGGGTCGCCGCCGCTTCGTCCGAGATCGAAAAGACTCGGGCGGGGTGACGGTGGTCCCGGTTCTCTTTGGCCTGCCGACGCACATGAGGTGCGATGTACGGTCGCTGATTTCTGACTGAATCCCCCGCGGACGATCGCCGACTCCCGCGAGGTAACCAGTGGCTCACGTGCATCACTTCACCTATGGGGCGTTCAACCCGATAGCCGCCTATCTCCTGGCGTTTCTCGGTTCGTTCCTCGGCCTGCTCTGCACCGGACGGGCGCGCGACGCGCACAGTCGCGGCCGGCGCAACCGATGGCTGGTGATCGCGGCGTTCGCGATCGGTGGAGGCGGCATCTGGCTGATGCATTTCTCGGCGATGCTCGGTTTCGACGTCCCGGACAGCCCGGTTCGGTACGACTTCACGCTGACCCTGCTCAGCCTTCTGTTCTCGGTGCTGACCGTCGGCATCGGGCTGATGGTGGTGGGGCACGGCAAACGCAGCACCGCCCGGATCCTCACGGCCGGCGCGCTGACCGGCAGCGGCGTCGTCGCCATGCACTACACCGGCATGGCGGCCATGCGGATCTCGGCCACCATCCACTACTCCCCCGCGCTTGTCGTCGCCTCGGCGGCGATCGCGCTCGCGGCCAGCACTGTCGCGCTCTGGTTCGCCGTCTCGGTTCGTGGCTGGCTGAAAATCATCGGCGCCGCCGCCGTGATGGCCGTTGCGGTCTGCGGCATGCACTACACCGGGATGGCCGCCATGTCGGTCGAGCTGGACCCGGCCGGCACCCCGCCCGGCGGCATCCGCCCGCTCACCATGCTCGTGCCGATCACGGTGATCACCGCGGCCACCATCATCGGGGTGGCCCTGAGCGCGTTGCAGGCGATGACCGAGGAGGAGTTCACCGACGGCGCCGGCACACCGAAACGTGGTGTGCACGCGGAGAACCCGCCGCCCTGGTCGCTCAAGAACTCCTCGATGGGCGCGGTACGCCTCACCCCCGCAGCCCGTGCCGTGGTGGCCGGACGCACCTCCGCCAACCGGCCCTCCCCCGGCCCACGGCCGTCGCCCCGGCCCGTTCCGGCGGCCCCGGCCGCCACGCCCGCCGCACCACCGGCCACCTCGGGTGGCTGAGAGAAACCCACAAGCCGCCGTGATCGGGTATATCTGATCGGCATGGCACCACGGATGCTGCTCTCGATGCCACTTCACGCGATCACGGAGGTGTACGGCGAGGCCGGGTTACGTGACCGGTTCGCCCTGGAGCTGGAGTCCTTCCCCGACCCCGACCGCAAGCAGCTGACCGAGGCGCTCGACCTCGCCGCCGCCCTGCACGCCGAGGACCGGCGGGTCCGCGAGCCGTACCTGAACCATCTGCTCCGGGTCGCCATCCGGATCATCAAGTACTACGGGGTACGCGACATCGACGTGCTCGTCGCGGCGCTGCTGCACGACGCCGTCGAGGACCATCCGGCCGAGCTCGGTGGCGTGCCCGAGCAGACCCCGTACCCGGAGGCCGTCGAGGCGGCCCTGGCCGAGCTGGGCCGGCGTTTCAACTGCCGGGTCGCCGACCTGGTCAGCTCGGTCACCAACCCGGAGTACGACCCGGGACGGGACCGGCACGAGCAGTACCGGGAACACGTCGCGGAGAGCCTGGAACGGGATCCGTGGGCGCGGGTGATCAAGATCTCGGACTTCACCGACAACGGTGTCGGGGTCATCCACACGACGATGGACAAGGCTTTCCGGTCGGCCACGAAGTACCGTCCGCTGGTCCCTACGCTGCGCGAACTCGTCGGGCGGCCGGACACTCCGCTCTCCACCCAGGCCAAGGAACACATCCTCGATCAGCTCGACCTGGCCGAGGAGCGATTCGCGGCCATTCTGGACGTCTGAGCCAGGGCGCGGCCTAACCTTTGACGCATGCCCTCCACAGAAGCCTGGTGGCGTGACGCCGTCATCTACCAGATCTACCCACGCTCGTTCGCCGACTCCAACGGTGACGGCATGGGCGATCTGCCCGGCATCACCGCACGCCTGCCCCAGCTCCGCCGGCTCGGCGTCGACGCCGTGTGGCTGTCCCCGTTCTACCCGAGCCCGCAGCACGACGCGGGTTACGACGTGGCCGACTACCGGGGCGTCGACCCGCGGTTCGGCTCGCTGGGCGACGCCGACAAGCTCATCGCCACCGCACACGAGCTCGGCCTCAAGATCATCGTGGATCTGGTGCCGAACCACACCTCCAGCGACCACGTCTGGTTCCAGGCCGCGCTGAACGCCGAGCCGGGCAGCCCGGAGCGTGAGCGCTACATCTTCCGTGACGGCAAGGGCGCCGGCGGAAACGAGCCGCCCAACTCGTGGCAGAGCGTCTTCGGCGGCTCCGCCTGGGAGCGGTTGCCCGGCGGCCAGTGGTTCCTGCACCTGTTCGACGTCTCCCAGCCGGACCTGAATTGGGATCACCCCGAGGTCCGTGCCGAGTTCCTCGACATCCTGCGGTTCTGGCTGGACCGGGGTGTCGACGGTTTCCGGGTCGACGTCGCGCACGGCCTGATCAAGGACGCCGAGCTGACCGACTGGACCAGCCAGGCCACCGTGCTCGGCGGCCTTGAGCCGGCCGGCCCGCCGCCGCCGATGTGGGACCAGGAAGGCGTGCACGAGATCTACCGGCAGTGGCGTGCCGTCCTCGACGGTTACCCGGGCGGGCGCATCCTGGTCGCCGAGGCGTGGGTGCAGCCCGAGGAGCGCCTGGCCCGTTACGTACGCCCGGACGAGATGCACCAGGCGTTCAACTTCCCGTACCTGGAGACGCCGTGGAAACCGGCTGAGCTTCGCGCGGTGATCGACTCCTCGCTCGCCGCGAACAGCTCGGTCGGCGCGACCACCACCTGGGTGCTGTCGAACCACGACGTGGTGCGGCACGCGTCCCGCCTCGGATTCCCGATCGGCGAGCCGCGCAAGCCCGGCATCGGCGCCGACGACCCGCAGCCGGACACCGGGCTGGGCCTGCGCCGGGCCCGCGCCGCGACGCTGCTGATGCTGGCGCTGCCCGGCTCCGCGTACCTGTACCAGGGTGAGGAGCTCGGTCTTCCGGAGCACACCACGCTCGCCGACGAGTACCGCGAGGACCCGGCGTGGGAACGCTCCGGGCACGCCGAGAAAGGCCGCGACGGCTGCCGGGTGCCGATCCCGTGGGAGGCGGACGCCCCGTCGTACGGTTTCGGCCCGGCGGACGCGAGCTGGCTGCCGCAGCCGGCGGTCTGGTCCGAGTACGCGCTGGACCGCCAGGTCGACGTGCCCGGCTCGACGTACGAGCTGTACCGCTCGGCGCTGGCCGCCCGGCGTGAGCACGGGCTCGGCTCCGGCACGCTGAGCTGGTCGGACGCGGGCGCCCAGGTGCTCTCGTTCCGCAACGGCGAGCTGCTGGCGCTCACCAACTTCGGCGACGAGCCGGTCGGATTACCGTCCGGCGCCCGGATCCTGCTGACCAGCGAACCCCTGGACGCCGACGGCCGGGTCCCCACCGACGTCACCGTCTGGGCGGTTGTCTGAGGCAACAGCCAGCAGGGCGGTGTGCGTTTCGGCCATGTCCGCCGCCACCGTCCTGCTGGCCAGCCAGTACATGATCCCGGTCGGGATGAAGAAGAACTGGAACGCGGCCAGCCCGACCGCGTAGTTCAGCGGCGGCGGGAACGCCCCGGCCAGCCCCCGGAAAGCGATGCCGACCAGCGCGTTGCCGCCGGCCCGGCCGACCCCGTTGATCAGGTTGCCGAGGCTGTAGACGGTGCCACGGTGCTGCGGCGGGTTCACGTCCGCGATCATGGCGAACCAGTTCGGTGAGTTCGCCGACGTCAGCATCAGCGCGAAGACCGCGATCGCCAGGCAGGCCGCGACGGTCGGCTCGGTCACCACGTTGGCCAGCACCGCACGGATCAGCTCACCGGTGCTCCCGCCGTCCGGAACGGTGATCTTCATGGGTACGAAGAACAGCACTACGTAGAACGGCACGGCGGCCAGGACACCGACCGAGGCGACAAGCGCCCGGCCCCTCGGGGTGCGCCGCTGCAGCCGGTCACCGGCGAGCCCGCCGAGGATCGACAGCGCCGCACCCAGCTGGAAGATCGTCGCGAAGATGCTGCCGACCAGCACCGCGGTGCCCGCCGAGTACCCCTGATCCTCGGCCCGGGCCCGGAACAGGATCGGCAACCAGACAAGCGATCCGAACGCGATCTGCGCGGTGCCACCCTGGAGGATCAACCAGACATTGGTACGCCTTTTCAGGATCACCGGGATGTCCTGATGGTGAATCCGCTCGTCGTACTCGACACCGGCCAGTTCAGGCTGGCTGTCGCCGCGCGGCACGTTGTAGGTCAGCAGGTACGCGCATGTGGCGATCACCCCGGCCGCCGCGGTCACCAGGAACGGCTGCCGCCAGTCGGCGTGCCCGAGAAGCCCGCCGACCAGGGTGCCGGCCAGCGTGCCGACCCCCTGCGACAGACCCCAGAAGCTCATCACCAGCCCACGCCGCCGCGGCGAGATCAGGTCGCTGACCACGGCGAAGCTGACCGAGGCCACCCCGCCGAGCCCGAACGCCGCGACCACCTGCGCGGACAGGAACGACGGATAACTCTCAGCGAGACCGGACCAGGCGGTGCCGATCACCCAGATCGTGGTGCCGGCCACCAGGACCGGCTTGCGGTCGGTGCGATCACCCACGTACGCGAAACCGATCGCCGCGACCGCACTGATCAGGAACATCGCCGTGGTGGCCAGCGCGATATGCCCCTCGCCGACACCCAGATCGTCGCCGATGCTGCCGTACAGCGGCGGAACGATGCCGATCGCCACGTTGTCGAGGGCGGCAAGGATCACGAAGACCACCACGCTGTACACGCGGTGCACAGTCCCGCCCCTGCCCATCACCCGCTGAGGCTATCCGCACCCGATACCCGCCAGCGCCCCGCACGGTGGCCGTCCCAGGTTGTTGTTGATCGTTAGGGAGGGCGTCAGCGGTGTGTTGCCTGCCGGACCACGGTCGCGGTTCACCTATTGGCATGCTGATCGCCCGCATCGCCAACTTCGTGCACGCAACGTCGGGTGGGCTTCGTACCGCCCTTCGGGAGCTGGGCCGGGGGTACCTCGAAGCCGGTCACGAGGCGGTGCTGATCGTGCCGGGTGCGATGGCGTCCGACGAGCAGACCGATTACGGGCGGGTCATCACGGTCCCCGGTCCGATGGTGCCGGGACTGGGCGGATACCGGGTTCTGCTGAACCGGATCGCGCTGGCCGGGCTGCTGCGGCGGCTGGAGCCGGATCGGATCGAGGTGCACGACCGGTCGACGCTGCGCTGGGCCGGGGCCTGGGCACGGCGGGCCGGGGTGCCGTCGCTGATGGTGTCGCACGAGAGCCTGGACGGGCTGCTGCGGCTCTTCGGGCCGGGTCCGGTCGGCCCGTGGATTGCCGGGGCGCTGAACCGGCGGACCGTGGCGGCCTTCGACACCGTGGTCTGCACGACCGGCTGGGCAGCACGGGAGTTCACCCGATTCGGCGGGGCTCCGGTACGCGTACCCCTGGGAGTTGATCTTGAAAGGTTTTCGCCCGGGCATCGTGATGCCGGCCGGCGCGGGACCGCTGAGGTCATGCTGTTGCACTGTGGACGGCTGTCGGCGGAGAAGCACCCGCATCTCTCCCTGAACACGCTCGCCGGGCTGCGGGCCGCCGGGATCGACGCCGAACTGGTGGTGGCCGGTGACGGTCCGCTGCGGGAGGCGCTGGAGTCCGAGGCCACCGAGCGGAAGTTGCCGGCCCGGTTCCTCGGGTACGTGCGTGACCCGCGTGCGCTGCTCGCCACCTCCGACGTGGTTCTGGCGCCCGGCCCGATCGAGACGTTCGGGCTGGCCGCACTGGAGGCGCTGGCGAGCGGCACACCGGTCGTGGTGCGTTCGGAGAGCGCGTTGCCCGAGGTGGTCGGCCTGGCCGGGGTGGCCGCGGCGGGCAACCCGGCCGGCTTCGCGACGGCAGTGAGTGAGCTGCTCGCCCGGCCGGAGAGCGAGCGCCGGGCGGCGGCACGCGCACAGGCCGAGCGTTATCCCTGGTCCCGGTCGGTGGATGGGTTCCTCGCCGCGCATGGCGCGGCGAGGATTCCGGTCAAGGTCAATGGCCCGGGTACGCCTTCGGCAGGCGCAGACCCCGTTCCTTCATGATCTGCCGCACCCGGTCCGGGTAGTTGGTGATGATCCCGTCGATGCCGAGATCCATCAGGGCTCTGACGGTCGCCGGGTCATCACAGGTCCACGGCACGACCTTGAGCCCGCGAGCATGCGCGTCCGCGATCATCTGCTTGTCCACGTAGAACCGGAAGGCCGGGTCGGCGACCGTGCCGTTCTGCGGGAAACCGTAGACCGGGGAGAGCGTGGTGACGCCCCGGATCGAGGCGGCGGCCCGGACGAAGTCGCCACCGAAGTCGTCGGCGTCGATCCCGCCCAGCCAGGGTGACGCGCCCGGCTTGCCGACCTGCAGGAAGTCGTCATTGGTCAGCGCCACGAGCGGCCAGCGCGGCGCGAGCAGGTGCATCGCCTTGAGCGCACCCCAGTCGAACGATTGAATGGTGACCTGGCGCTCGATGCCGGATTTCCGGATCTCCTCGAACACCCGGCGGACGAAGAGCTCGCGCGGCGCGGTCTGCTCCGGCGCGCCGGCCTCCACCTTCGTCTCGATGTTGAGCGTGACGTCCTTGGCCCGGTAACGCTTCACCAGGTTGAGCACGTCCTTGAGCTCGACGATCCGGGCGCCGGCGATCTGCTCCTGCTCTCCGAATCCGGGCAATTGCTGGAAGCCGCAGTCGAGCGTCTTGATCTGCGCGAGCGTGAGGTCCTTGATGTACCGGCCGACAAAGTCGCCCCGGCACTTCTGGGCGCTCACCTGCCGGTCATGGGTGACGACGACCTTCGAGTCCTTCGTCACCTGGGTGTCGAGCTCCAGGGTGCTGACACCGAGCCGGAGCGCCTTGGCGAACCCCTGCAGAGTGCTTTCGGTGGTCAGGCCGATGCCGCCGCGGTGTGCCTGCAGGTCGAATCGTTCATGCCCGTGGCCGTGGCCGCCGGTTGCCAGCGACGCGACGAGTACCAGGGACGTCAGAGCTGAACCAATCATGCGTGTCAATTTAGGTTCGGCACCTGGACACGGCGTGAACTCCGGAGGAGCGGAAACGGAAGCGGCGCCGCCTTCGCAGACGGCGCCGCGTTCCCTCAACCCCCGATGTTGGCCTGCGGACCGGCGTACTTGGCGAGCAGGGCGGGTACGTCCGCCGCCGCGTCCAGGGTGTACGCGTAGAAGCTGCTCGGCGTGAAGGCCGAGCCGTTGGTGACCTGCTTGCCGGACGAGTTCTTCACGATGCTGCCGCTCTGCTTGAGCTGGCCCTTCGTGAGGTCGTCGACGTTGTACGGGTTGGCCACGTTGTCGAAGTAGCTGTTCTCCAGAACCATCTTGGTGCTGCCCCGCGACAGGTTGCCGTACGAGGTGATGTTCTGCAGGTAGTTGTTGTAGAGGTGGGCGTACGCCACGTTGTCGGTGCTGGGGTTCCGCTGGTTGGTGTTCTTGATCCAGTTGTGGTGGATCGTCATCCGCGCTGTCACGTTCTCGGTCCAGCCGATGCCGAACGCTTTGTTGCCGGTGTCCAGCAGGTTCCAGGACACGGTCAGGTACGTGGTGTCCTTCCGGCTGTCGATCATGCCGTCGTTCATCCGGGTGATCTTGTTGTGGTCGATCCAGATGTGGTCGGCCGTGTCCATCTGGATGCCGTCGTAGTCGTACGTCTTGTCGTCCGGGTCGTCCTCGGTCATCTGGGTGTCCCGGATGGTGAGGTTGCGGATGATGACGTTCTTGACGCCCGTACCGAGGAAGAACCCGCCGCCAACGATCTCACCGCTGGTGCCGGCACCGACGATGGTCTTGTTCGACGTCACCTTCAGCTCGGTGCCCTTCGGGGTGATCGTGATGGCCTTGGCCACCTTGATAACGTAGGGCTCGGTGGCGGTGACGTACTTCGTCAGGTCGGCGAGGGTCGACACGGTGACCGTGGCGCCGGCCGCGCCGCCGGTCGTGCCGCCGCCGGTGGACGCGAAACCGTCCGGGGTGGACGCCCAGGTCCGGCCGCTCGAACTGGCGGTCGGCGCCGCGGTGGCGCCGGTGACCGGGGTGAACGCCCACTGCTTGTTGCTGTTGGCGGTACACGTCTCCTGGATGATCGACGCGCCGTTCGCGGTCGAAGCTGCCTGGTCGGAGATGCACAGGCCGGAGGCGATGTTCACGATCTGGAACGTGTCAGTGCCACTCGCGACAGCCTTCCACTGCTGGTTCGTCTGCGAACCGACACAACCCCACTGCTGCAACCGCAGACCCGAGGTCGCCGCACCCGACGGCACATCGACACACTTACCGCTGTTCACGTTCTGCAACAAGAAATTGCTACCCGACGCGACCAGCTTGAACTGCTGCCAGGCCGAACCCGTGGTGCAACCCCACTGCTGAAGCAGAGCACCGTTGTCCTTCGACGCGGCCGGCACATCGATGCACTTACCACTCTTCTTCACGACCAGCTGATAGGTGCTGCCGGCTGCCGGTGCGGCGGCCGCGTTGGAGGGCAGGACCGCCCAGCCGATGATCGCAGCGGGTACCGCGATCACGACGGCCGTCAGGGCTGCGCGCTTCTTGGCGATTTTCATGATCAACCCACCGGGTTCCAGTTGTCCGAGCCCGCGAGGTACTTCTGCGGGGTGTAGTTCGCCGCCGTCGACGCGCTCATCTGCGGGCGGTTGCTGTTCGTGGTGGCGCCGGAGCCGGTGTTCGCGTACTCGAAGAACCGGGCGGTCTGCCAGGTGTTGCCGGACATGTCGATCCACGGCTGCGCGGTCTTCATGGTGGCGCTCAGGCTCGTCTCCCGGAACAGCACCTGCGCGTCCTGGCCCCACGGGCGGCCGAGCTGGGTGGTGTTGTTGGTCAGACCGGTCACCGTGGACTTGTAGATCAGGAATCCGTACGCGTTGGCCGCGTCGGTCCGGGCCGCCGTGATCGGGCCACCGGTGCTGCGCTTCTGGTAGATCTTCGTCGCGTTGATCACCGTGGTGCCGCCGCCGAAGATGAAGTCGACGGTGCCCTCGACGTACGAGTTCTTGATGTACGAACGGCCGCTGTTGAGCAGCAGGGTGTCCTGCGCGCCGAGGAACCGGACGTTGTCGAAGATCAGCCGGTCGGCGTTGAGGTTCGCGGCCACGGCCTGGCTGCCTTCGCCGTAATCGTTGGAGATCGTCAGGTTGGTGGCGTTGGTCTCCTTGCCGTTGGCGAAGAAGGTCGCGCTGCCCGAGGTGCCGTAACCGCCGGCGTTGCTGCGGTTGTTGACGATCACCACGTCGTCGGACGAGTCACCGCCGCCCTGCAGCGTGATGTACGGCTTGTTCGACGGAATGGTCACGATCTCCCGGTACGTGCCGGGCTTGATGGTGATCGTCTTACGGCTGGTGTTGTTCGCGGCGACCGCGTCGACGGCGGCCTGCACGGTCTTGTACGTTCCGGTGCCGTCCGCGGCCACCGTGAAGGTGCCGGTACTTCCGCCGGACACCAGGTTGAACGCCCACTGCTTGTTGCTGTTGGCGGTGCACGTCTCCTGGATGATCGACGCGCCGTTCGCCGTGGACGCGCCCTGGTCGGAGATGCACAGGCCGGAGGCGATGTTCACGATCTGGAACGTGTCGGTACCACTCGCGACAGCCTTCCACTGCTGGTTCGTCTGCGAACCGACACAACCCCACTGCTGCAACCGCAGACCCGAGGTCGCCGCACCCGACGGCACATCGACACACTTACCGCTGTTTACGTTCTGCAACAAGAAATTGTTACCCGACGCGACCAGCTTGAACTGCTGCCAGGCCGAACCCGTGGTGCAACCCCACTGCTGAAGCAGAGCACCGTTGTCCTTCGACGCGGCCGGCACATCGATGCACTTACCACTCTTCTTCACGACCAGCTGGTACGTGCTGCCGGCGGCGGGGGCGGCCGCGGCGTTCGACGGGAGCACGGCCCAGCCGATGAGTCCGGCGGGTACGAGCAGCGCGGTCGCGAAACCGAGCAGTTTCCGCCTGCGAGATCTTCTCTCTGCCATTGCGGGTCCTTCCTACATGCGGGGATGCCGGCCGGGGACAGCCGGGAGGTTCCGTGCATGTAGATGCCGCTGTGGCGAGAGGACAACAAGTTTTCGGCCGGCTCTTTTGGTCACGTGCTCGAGCCGGCCGAAATCTTGTCAGCGGGTGCGGTCGATCACCGCGTTCTGTGCTGCCGCGTACTGCTCCCGGATCAGCGGGACGGGTGCGTCCTCGTAGATCTCGGGGGTGGCCGCCGACCACGCGGGCGGGTTGTCCCCGCCGAGCGCGACCCAGGCGGCCTGACGGGCCGCGCCGTCGGCGACGTACTCACCGGGCGGCGGGACCAGGACCGGCTTGCCGAAGAGCGCCGGCGCGATGCGGCGGACCGCCTCGCTGCGTGCCCCGCCGCCGACAAGCACGATCCGGTTGGCCACGGCGCCGTGCGCGACCAGGGCGTCCAGGCCGGCCGCGAGGGCGCAGAGCATCCCCTCGACGGCGGCCCGGGCCAAGTGTGCCGGGTCCGAGGTCTTGAGCGTGAGCCCGTGGATCGCGCCGGTGGCGTCCGGCCGGTTCGGCGTCCGTTCCCCTTCCAGGTACGGCACCAGGACCAGGCCGTCGGCGCCCGCCGGAGCCGACAACGCCAGCTTGGACAGCTCGTCGTGGTCGACGCCGAGCAGCTTGGAGGCCGCATCGAGCACCCGGGCCGCGTTGAGCGTCACCACGATCGGCAGGAACCGCCCGGTGGTATCGGCGAAGCCGGCCACCGTGCCGCGTCCGTCGATCGGGGCCACGTCGGAGGAGACGAAGACCGTGCCGGACGTGCCGATCGAGACGATCACGTCGCCGGGTAGCGCGCCGGTGCCGAGAGCGGCCGCCGCGTTGTCGCCGGCGCCGGGACCGAGCGGCGCACCGTTGGGAAGGTGCCCGGCGATACCTGTCGGTTCCAGCACCTCGGGGACCCGGATCCGCCGTCCGAAACCAAGTTCGAGCAGATCGAGACGGTACTCGTTGGTCTTCGCGGACCAGTAGAGCGTGCCGCTGGCGTCGCTGCGGTCGGTCTTGATGTCCGCGATGTCGGTCGAGCCGGAGAGTTTCCAGGTCAGCCAGTCGTGCGGCAGGCAGACCAGGGCGACCCGAGCCGCGTTCTCCGGCTCGTTGCGGGCCAGCCAGCGCAGCTTGGTCAGCGTGAAGCTGGCGACCGGGACGATGCCCACGGCCTCCGCCCACTTCTCGCCGCCGCCGAGTTCCTCGATCAGATCGGCGGCCGCGCCGGCGCTGCGTGTGTCGTTCCACAGCAGCGCCGGGCGGACCACCTCACCGTTCTCGTCCAGCACGACCATGCCGTGCTGCTGGCCGGCGACCGAGGCGGCGACGACGTCGTCGAGACCGCCGGCTTCCTCGATCGCCTGCTGCAGCGCGGCCCACCAGGCATCCGGATGCACCTCGGTGCCCTCCGGATGGCTCGCCCGTCCCTGCCGGACCAGCGCGCCGGTCTCGGCGTCGCGGATCACGACCTTGCAGGACTGGGTCGAGCTGTCGATCCCGGCAACCAATGCCATGGTCAGCGGGCTCCGAGGAGGTGGTCGATCGCGAGCTGGTTCAGCTTCACGAAGCCGAAGCCCTTGGCGCCGACGGCGTCGGCGTCGTAGTCCTCGAACGCGCTGCGGTCGGCGAGCAGCTCGGCGTAACCCTCACCCGGGTTCAGAGTCGGCTTGCCGAGCTCGGCGACCTTGCTGGCGGCGAGTGCCTCCTGCACCTCGGGATCGGCGCGGAACGCCTTGGCCCGCTCCTTGAGCAGCAGGTACATTCGGATGTTGGCCTTGGCCGACTCCCAGACGCCGTCGTAGTCCTCGGTGCGGGACGGCTTGTAGTCGAAGTGACGCGGTCCGTCGTACGCCGGGGCGCCGCCGGGGCCGTTCTCCAGGAGGTCGACCAGGGAGAACGCGTTGAGCAGGTCACCGTGGCCGAAGACCAGGTCCTGGTCGAACTTCGGGCCGTGCTGACCGTTCAGGTCGATGTGGAAGAGCTTCTTGTGCCACAGCGCCTGGGCGATGCCCTGGGTGAAGTTCAGGTTCGACATCTGCTCGTGCCCGGTCTCCGGGTTGATGCCGAACAGCTCGGAACGCTCCAGCTCCTGCACGAACGCGATGGCGTGGCCGGCGGTCGGGAGCAGAATGTCGCCGCGGGGCTCGTTCGGCTTCGGCTCGATGGCGAAGCGCAGGCCGTAACCACGGTCCTCGGAGTACTGCGCGAGCAGGTTGAGCGCCTCGCGGTAACGGTCGAGGGCGGCACTGACGTCCTTGGCCGAGTCGTACTCAGCGCCCTCGCGGCCGCCCCAGAGCACCAGGGTCTTGGCGCCCAGCTCGGCGCCGAGGTCCATCTGGCGCAGCACCTTGCGGATCGCGTAACGCCGCACGGAGCGGTCGTTGCTGGTGAAGCCGCCGTCCTTGAACACCGGGTGGGTGAACAGGTTGGTGGTCACCATCGGGACGACAAGGCCGGTCTCGTCGAGCGCCTTCTTGAAGCCCGCGATGATCCCGTCGCGGGTCTGGGCGTCCGCGCCGAAGGGCACCAGGTCGTCGTCGTGGAAGGTGATGCCGTAGGCGCCGATCTCGGCGAGCTTGTGCACCGCCTCCACCGGGTCGAGTGCCGCGCGGGTGGCGTCACCGAACGCGTCACGAGCCTGCCAGCCAACGGTCCAGAGACCGAAGGAGAACTTGTCATCGCGTGTGGCCTGGACCGACACGGTTACCTCCGGGAAACGCGGTTGATTTGTTTATTGGTTGAATTATTTGCCGGGGGTATGGCATTGTCAAGGGCGTGACGGCCCGCCTGACTTCTCGTTCCAGCGCACCCGTCCGGCAGTCGAGCGTGCGAGCCCATAATCTCGCGCTCGTGCTGCATACCGTGGCAAACAGCACAGATCGGCCCTCGCGGGCGGCCGTCGCCGCCGCGACCGGGCTCACCCGGGCCACCGTCTCGGCACTCGTTGACGACCTGGTCGCCGGTGGTCTGATCACGGAGCTGGACCCGCCTCCGCGTACCGGTGCCGGGCGTCCTGCGGTTGGTCTCGCGCTCAGCTCGACCGGTCCGGCCGGTCTCGGCTGCGAGATCAACGTCGACTATCTGGCCGCCTGCGTTGTTGATCTGACCGGCACGGTCCGGCAGCGCTTCGTCGAGCACGCCGACCAGCGCCCCTCCGGCGCCGCACAATCTCTGGAAGCACTGGGCCGGCTCGCCGCCCGGGCCCGGCTCGCCGCCGAGGCCGAGGGCCTCACCGTGGCCGGTGCCGCGCTCGCCGTGCCCGGCCTGGTCGCCGGGAACGGCTCGGTGCGGGTCGCGCCCAACCTCGATTGGCAGGACGTCGACGCCCCGGCGCTGCTGCGCGCCGTGCCCGAGCTGGCCGACCTGCCGATCAGCGTGGACAACGAGGCAAACCTGGCAGCGCTCGGCGAGCTCCGGGTCGCCGGGGGTGACCCCACGTTTCTGTACGTGTCCGGCGAGGTCGGCATCGGCGCGGGACTGGTGCTCGACGGCCAGCTCTACCGGGGTGTGCGCGGGTGGAGCGGCGAGATCGGGCACGTCACCGTCTATCCGGACGGCCGGCCCTGCCGGTGCGGCGCCCGCGGCTGCCTGGAGCAGTACGCCGGACAGGAAGCTCTGGCCGGCGACCTGCCCCTGGCCGCGGCGTCCCTCGGCATCGCACTGGCCGCCGTGGTCAACCTGCTCGACGTGCCGGTGATCGTGCTCGGCGGGGCGTACGCGCCACTCTTCGCCGAGCTACGGGCCGGGATCGCCGAGGAGCTCAGCCGGCGGGTGCTGACCTCGGGGCTTGCCGATGTCGCGTTGCGGCCCGCCGCGCTGGGCGCCGACGCGGCGATGCGCGGGGCTGCCGACACCGTGATCCGGGCGGTCCGCGACGATCCGGCGGCATGGCTGCGGCGCTGACCGTCGCTGCGCGTACCCACGGGGTCGTTTGTGCGTACCCACGGGGTCGTTTGTGCGTACCCACGCAATGAAGAGCGACCGCCGTCCCGAGAGGGACGGCGGCCGCTGAGCGCAAGCACCGATCAGCTGGCGCCGGTGCGCGTTCCGATCGCCTCAAGGAAGATGTCGCTGATGCGGGCCGGGTCAGGGGCGATGAAGACGCCGCTGCCCTTGACCACAGCAGAGATCTTGTCGAGCTCGGCCTTGTTGACCTCGTTACCGATACCGATCAGCACGAGGCGGACCGGCTTCTTCGGGTCGACCGCCTTTTTCAGCTTTTCCAGGAACTCGTCCTGGCTGAGGCCGTCGGGGTTCAGGTTCTCGCCGTCGGTGAAGAGGATGACCGAGTTGCTCCGGCCGGCCTTCCAGCCGTTCTGAACCTCCCCGTAAGCGGCGAGAACCGTGTCGTAGAGACCGGTCGCGCCGTCCGGCACCGGGTTGAGCTTGCCGATCGACTCCTGGAGCTCCTGACGCCCCGCGGTGAGCGGCGTGATCGGGACCAGTTCCTTATAGGGCTTGGTGCCGTCCAGGTTCGTGGAGAACCTCCAGACACCGACCGCCCACTTGTTGTTGAACAGAGCCAGACCGCCCGCTGCCGCTTCCTGCGTCACCTGGGCACGCGTGGCGCCACCGGCAGTCGGCACGGCCTTGGACATCGAGCCGGACACGTCGAAGACCGCGAGCACCCGGCCGGGCAGCGTGGTCGCCACCCAGGAACCGACCGCCTGGCTCAGCACCTGGCCGCTGATCCCGGAGGCGGCCTTGCCACCCTCGGAGGCGCCCGAGCTCTTCACTGCGGGCGACGCGGCAGGCGCGCCGACCGGAGCCTGGAAGCTGGCGCCGTAGGTGCCGTCCGGCGCACGCAGGCCGACCGAGGCGAGCGTCTCCTTGAAGGCGCCGCTGGACAGCTGGGCGAGCAAACCGTCGGACGCGGCGGCCTTCAGCGAGTCGACACCCTGCGGCATCACCGCGTACGGGTAGTCGAGCGGCGTCGGCGCCGGCTGCATGTAGATCGCGCTGAGCTGCACGGCCGGGCGCTGGGCGTTGAACGCCACCACGTCCTCCTCGGACAGCGGCGCGGCCTGCAGGCTGTTGCCCAGGTCGTTGGCGTCGTTCGACTTCGGGAACTGCTGGAGCAGCTCCTCACGCAGCGACGAGCGGTTCTCGGAGAGCGCGGTGAGTGCCTGGACCTTCTTCAGCTTGCCTTCCTGGCTGCTGCCGGCGATCGCACCGATCGCGAGCAGGCTCGTCAGGCCGGCAGCGTCGCGGGTCGGGTCGACGATGCCGACCTGAAGCGTGCTCTCCGTGCCGAACTGGGCGAGAAGCTGCGCCCAGCCCATCTCTTTCTCCGGCCAGCCGAAGTTCTTCGCCACCGGCTCGGGCATCGCGAGCACGATCGGGCTCTGCGCGACCGAAGCGATCTTGGTTGGCTTGAAGCCGGACGCCTCCTGCTGGAGACGCAGGAGCCAGGTCGACGAATCCGGGAGCCACACGTCGGGAACCGTCACCGACTCGGGCGCGGTGCCCAGGCCGGCGAGGGCCACGTCGTGATCACGGGAGACAGCACCGGCGATGTCGGCGGGGTTCGCAGAGGTCACATCGACCGCGACGCACGTCCCGGAGACCTCGGCACCACTCGCCGTCCACTGTTGGGCGACCTGTTGGACAGCAGGCGCGATTTCGGGAGCAGCGGCGACAGACAGGCGCACGGACCCGGTACAACCGGAGTCCGCCAACTGCTGATAACCGAGCCACGTCCCCGCAATTACGACGACTATCGCCATCGCACCTCCGACGACGCCCGCTCCCTTTGCGTTGAAGTTTCTACGATGGCGGCCAGACACGCGCTCTATAGTGTCGATCTCGGAAGCTGAATGCCATATACGTTCGGACGAAAATTACTCAGATTGGCGCTTCCCGATCTAAGAAACACTCTCCGTGACGACTCAGCTTCAATCGGTATCAACTTTTGGCTCTACCACGCCGGATTTGGCCCAAAAGATCACCGACATGCCCGGCTGACCGATCTCGCCTATGGCCTGATCATCGGGGGATTCCAGCGGAGCAGGCACGTCGGACTCGGTTCACCGGTTGGCTCTCCCTGCACACCGGGAATTCCGGTGTCCGGATCGATACGGAAAACCGTCACGTTGTGTGAACGCTGATTGGCTACGTAGAGGTGATCCCCGAGCAAGATCATGTGCCGCGGCCACACCCCGCCGGTAGGCACCTCGGCGATCAGCTCGGCCGTCTCCCCATCCCAGGAAAACGCAGAAACGGTGTCTGGTCCCCGGTTAGCCACATAGACGAACCTGCCATCGGTACGAATGGCGAGCTCCGAGGGATAGACCGGGCCGGGCAGCCGGCTCGCCGCGACCGAACCGGCCTGTTCAAGCGTCGGACCACCCGCCGGCCGGTACCAGGTCACGTCGCCGGTCAGCTCGCCGGCGAGCAGCAGCGTTCCGCGAGCGCCCCGCGCCATGTGCCGCGGGCCGGTGCCGGGCTTCGCCTCCACCGCCGGGTCGCCAAGCCCCAGCCGGCCGGAGATCGGGTCCAGTCTCGCCCGCCACACGCGGTCCGAACCCAGGTCGGAGATGAGCACCTCAGGGCCGTTCGGATCCGGCACGACCTGGTGGGCGTGCGGCGTGGCCTGACGCTCCGTGTTCGGGCCGGAACCGGAGAGCTGCAGGAGATCACTTCGCTCGGCCGGCACACCCTCGGCGTCGAGCGGGAAGACCGCGACCGATCCGCTGCCGTAGTTCGCCACCACCAGATGCCTGCCGTCCCCGGTCACCGCGAGGTGGCAGGGGTCGGAGCCGCCGGTCGGCCGGGTCGCCAGCGGGCTCAGCGAGCAGTCCGGCGCCACCGAGAAGGCGGTGATCGTGCCCTGGTCCAGTTCGTTCACCGCATAGAGCACCGGCAGGGCCGGGTGCTGGGCGAGGAAGGATGGTGACGAGGTGCGGGCGGCAAGCCCGAGCCGGGTCAGATCGCCGGTGGCCGGGTCGCGGCGGAGCAGCGTGATGCCGTCACCCTCGCCTCCCTTGTCACCGGTGTAACAGCCGACGAAGACGTACTCAGCGCTCGAACCCATGCCCTGATCCCACCACATCAGGATGTCTCCGCAAGTTCGCCTCGCCTTCTTGACCGGTACAGATGACGCGGTTACTGTACCGGTACAGACTGGATCTGGAGGTAAGTCATGGAACTACCTGCCGCGTACATCCGTGGCGTCCAGGACGTGACGACTGAGGTTCTGAGCGCCCGGCCCGACGCCCCGGTCGTGCCACCTGCGAAAACTCGTGTCCGCACACCACGGGTGCGGCTGGCACTCTCGCGTGTTCTCTACCGTGCGTCGTGCGCGGTGGCACCCGCCGGCCATCGCCCGGCCTGATCTTTGCTCGGTTCATGGGCCGGGATCGCCTTCCCTCACCGTCCGATGGAAGGCGATCCCGGTTCCCGGCGCTACCGTGTGGACATGCCCCGGGTGACGCTGCAAACCATCGCCGACCGGGTCGGCGTGAGCCGGATGACCGTGTCGAACGCGTTCTCCCGCCCCGACCAGCTCTCACCCGCCCTTCGCGAACGAGTTCTGGCCGCCGCGCAGGAGCTCGGTTACGCCGGGCCCGACCCGACCGCGCGGGCCCTCGCCAAGGGCACCACCGGCGCGGTCGGCATCCTTCTCACCGACTCACTGCGGTACGCGTTCACCGACCTGGTGGCCGGCGGTTTCCTCGCTGCCATCGCCGCGGAGCTGGCGCCGACCGGGCTGGCGATCACCCTGCTCACCTCGTCCGGCTC
This sequence comes from Actinoplanes sp. CA-015351, assembly GCF_050955685.1. Taxonomy (NCBI): domain Bacteria; kingdom Bacillati; phylum Actinomycetota; class Actinomycetes; order Micromonosporales; family Micromonosporaceae; genus Actinoplanes; species Actinoplanes sp. CA-015351. The sequence goes on along the minus strand of NZ_CP192102.1, from coordinate 1,143,229 downwards.
CGGCGACGTGGTTCCCGCCCGTGACGTCGCGATCGACGGCGCGGTGGTCTACTCCTGCGACCCCACCTCGCCGGCGGTGTCCTGGCTGCGTCGCCGGCACCTGCCGATGGTCTTCGTCGATCAGGACCAGGTGGACGACGTGTCCAGTGTCAACATCGCCGACCGCGAGGGTGCCCGCGCCGCCGCACAGCACCTCGTCGACCTGGGCCACCGGCGGTTCGCCATCGCGATGAACGGTGAGAACGGCCGGCACGGCTTCATCGCGGACCCGTCGGCTCTGGTCGAAGGTCACGCGTCACGCCAGCGCCGGCTCGGCTGGTTCGACGCCCTGGAACCCGCGGGCCTCAAGCCCGCGTTCATCCGTCACCCTCTGGAGCAGACCGAGGATGTACGCCGGGACGCCCGCCTGCTGCTGTCCGCGGCCGATCGGCCGACCGCGTTCCTGTGCTTCTCGGACACCACCGCGGTCGGTGTCCGGCAGGCCGCCGAGGACCTGGGCCTGCGGATCCCGGAGGACCTGTCGATCGTCGGGTTCGACGACGGCCCGGTCGCGGTCCGGATGCAGCCGGCGCTGACCACCGTCCGGCAGGACGTGGTGGAGAAAGGTCGCGCGGCCGCGGCGGCGCTGACCGAGGCCATCCGCGGATCCCGAGCCGGCGCGACGGCGCCGGTGTCACACGTTGTTCTGCCCACCGAGCTGGTGGTACGCGGCAGCAGCGGGCCGGCGCCACGGACCCCCGTCTGACCCGTGGCGCCGGACCGCTGTGTTTCCCTGGTCTGTCTCAGCCCTTCAGAAGGTCGTAGACATCCGCGGAAGCCTTCACCGCGTCGGCCGGCACCTTCAGCGAGCCGGCCGAGCCGTACTGGTCGTAGGTGACCTTGTAGGTGCTCGCCTTGGTCTTTCCGGCGGCTGGGATCTTCACGGTCGCCGTGGAGATCCGTCCCTCGCCGTCCACGACCACCTCGAGCGGTACGGCCTTGGCCTTCTCACCGAGCGCGGTGAGCGTGTCCTCCGAGACGATCTCCGCCTCGCTCGACTTCGTCAGGTCGGTCGTGCCGGCGTAGTGGCCGGGGGTGGTCTCCGTCAGAGCGTCGGCCGAGGACACCAGCGCGGCGACCGAGCCCGGGTCGACCTCGGCCTCGCTGTACTTCATGTCGGTGACGAAGGAGTCGGCGGTCTTGGCCGAGTCCAAGGACATCCACTTCTTGGGCAGCTTCGGCAGGCCCATGTCCGCCGTCGCGCCCTTGAAAGCGATCTTGGTCCAGACCTTCTCCTCGATGACCAGGAACTTCATCGACAGGGTGATCGGGGTGTCCGGCACCTTCTGCGTGATGTCGGCGGTCAGCGCCTTGCCGGCCGGGTCGATCACACCGCTGAACGGCGACTCGCCGCCCTTGACCGTGTAACGGAACGCCGGCGAGGACTCGTCCGGCACCGCGTCGAGCAGCGTCTCGCTCACGGTCGGCGCGGGGCTCTGCGCCGCGGTCGTCGTCTCGGTCGCGCTCTCGGTGCCGGTGGCCGCACAGGCGGCCAGCGTGGTGCCTGCCAGCAAGAGGGTTCCGGCGGCGGTGATGCGATTGCGGATCATGGCTGTCTCCTACGTCGGGGGTAGCTGCCGAGAAGACTCCACAGCACGACTGCCGATGTGCTGCGGCTATGCTGCTGCCGGCTGCGGTTCTGCTGCCGTCGACAAAAGCGCTGCTCAACAGGAGGGTCGCCGGGGTGAGTGACAGCCTCGCTGCCGTCCCGCTGCGGTTCGAGATCCTCGGTCCGGTGCGGGCCTTCCGGGGTGCCGAGCGCGTCGACCTCGGCCCGGCCAAACAACGTGCCGTCCTCGCCGTTCTGCTGCTCAGCCCCGGTAAACCGGTGCCCGTGCACCGGATCATCGACGCGGTCTGGGGCGACGACCCGCCGGAGAACGGCCCCAACGTGGTGCAGAAGTACGTGGCCGGACTGCGCCGCGTGCTCGACCCGGACCGCGTGCCGCGTACGCCCGGCGAGTTGCTCGCGCTCACCGACGGTGGGTACGTGCTCCGCGCCGTCGCCCTCGACGCGGACGACTTCCGGGCCCGGCTGGCCCGCGCCGACGCCGAACGTCAGGCCGGCAACGTGACCGAGGCAGCCGGGATCGCACACGACGCGCTCGATCTGTGGCACGGCGAGGCGCTCGGCGGGCTGACCGGCCCGGTATTCGAGACGGCCCGCAACCGGCTCGCCGAGGAGCAGGCCAGCGCCTGGGAGCTGTGGGCCGAGATCGAGCTCAGCCAGGGCACCGACAGCGGCCTGCTCTCCGAACTGGGCCGCCTGGTCGAGGAGTTCCCGCTGCGCGAGGGGCTGCGCGCGCAGCTGATGATCGCGTTGCAGCGCGCCGGGCGGCAGGCCGAGGCGCTCGCGGCTTTTCGTGACGCCCGGGAGTACTTCCTCGATCAGCTCGGCGCGGAGCCGGGCGAACGCATGCAGGAGGCGCACCGGCGGATCCTGCGGGACGAGGCGGTCTACGTCGAGGCGGTCGACCCGTGGGCCGGGCGGGACGTGACGCCGCAGGTGACGGTGGTGCCGGCTTTCCCGCCGCCGTCGTCGCCGGCTCCCCCTTTCGCTCCTTTCGCCGCGCCTGCGCCTTTGGCGGCGCCGGCTCCTTTTGCTGCGCCGGCTCCTTTTGCTGCGCCGGTTCCTTTCGTGTTGTCGCCGCCGCATCGGTCCGAGGTTCGCTGGTTCGAGGTCCTGGCCGCCGCGGCTCTGCCGATCGTCGTCTGCACCTTCGGCAGCTGGATCTGGTTCGCCTGGGCGGCGGCACAGCGCAAGACACGGCACGAGATGGTCGCGGCGATCGCGTACTTCGCCGGGTTCATCGCGGTGATCGTCCTGCTCGCGATCAACCCGGCCCCGCTGGAGAGCGACGATCTCAGCAGCGCCGAGGACGCCGGTCTGCTGCTCGCGGCGATCCTGTCGCTGACCGCCTCGGTGCACGGCGCGATCCTCGCCTCACACGGCGGCGACAACCGGCAGGCGCGGGCACGGCGGCAACTGGCCCGCCAGTTCGCGGCGGTCGACCCGGCCGGCGCCCGGCAGGCCGGCATCGGACGACCGGACCTGCTGCGCGCGTTCGACGACGGCGGGCTGCTCGACCTCAACCACGCGCCGGCACAGGAGATCGCCCGGCTGCGTGGTGTCGGGCCGGCCGAGGCACAGCGGATCGTCCAGGACCGTTATCAGCGCGGCCCGTACCGGCAGATCTCGGATCTGGTGACCCGAGGGCTGCTGGCCCCGGCGACGCTGCGGCGGATCGAGCCGTGGCTGATCTGCGTGCCGCCGGGCTGAGGGGTTTTACCTGCGTCCGGCTGCGGTCAGCTGTCGGCGGGCCACGTATTCCACCAGCTCGATCAGCACGTTGCGGGCAGCGGCCTGGTCGCGGGCGTCGAAGAGCACGACCGGGACACCCGGGTCCAGGTCGAGCGCACGGCTCACCGCGTCAGGCGCGAAGCGCTGGTGGGTGTCGAAGCAGTTCACCGCCACCACGAACGGTGTGCCCCGCTGCTCGAAGTAATCGATCGACGGGAAGCAGTCGGCCAGCCGCCGCGTGTCGGCCAGCACCACGGCACCCAGCGCACCCTGCGACAACTCGTCCCAGAGGAACCAGAACCGGTCCTGCCCCGGGGTGCCGAAAAGGTAGAGCTGGAGGTCCTCGGTGATGCTGATCCGGCCGAAGTCCATGGTCACCGTGGTGGTGGTCTTACCCTCCACGCCGGAGACGTCGTCGGCGCCCTCGGCACCGGTCAGGACCTCTTCGGTCTGTAGTGGCCGGATCTCGCTGACCGAGCCGACCATCGTCGTCTTACCCGCCCCGAAACCTCCGGCTATGAGGATCTTGAGCGCGGTGGGAATGCGCGACGAGCCGCCGTTGCGGTCAGAGCGCACGGAGTCCATTGACAACCGCCTTGAGAACGTCGACGTCGTGCGGCGCAGTCGCCGCCGGAGGTTCGTACAGCGCGATGAGGCCCGCTGAGCGTAGATCACCGAGGAACACCCGGACCACACCGATGGAGAGGTCCAGTTGGGACGCCAGCTCGACAACCGAGATCGGCTCCCATGCCGCGGCGACGATGGCGTGGTGCTCCGGCTGGAGCTGCGGACCGATCGGCAGGTCGGGAACGGTGGCGACGACGAACGCGACCAGGTCGAAGTCGCCACCCGAGGGCGCGACCCGTCCACCTGTCATCGCGTACGGCCGGACTACCGGTCCCGCGTCGGAGTCCAGCCAGTCGTGTGTCACACGCGGCTGCTCAGAGGGCATCGGACGGTGCCAGAACCGACCGATCCGGCGCGCTCATGATCTGACCCACCCGGGTCACCAGCATCGCCATCTCGTACGCGATCAGGCCCAGATCCGCGTCGGCGGAGGCGAGCACGGCCAGGCACGCTCCCTGGCCGGCGGCCGTCACGAAGAGGAACGCCTCCTCCATCTCGACAACGGTCTGGCGTACCTGACCGGCGCGGAAATGCCGGCTTGCTCCCTTGGCGAGGCTCTGGAAGCCGGCCGCCATGGCAGAAAGGTGTTCGGCGTCCTCACGACTCATCGCCGCCGAGGCGCCGAGCATCAGCCCGTCGGCCGAGAGCACCACGGCCTGCTGCGCGGTTGGCACCCGTTCGACGAGGTCGTCGAGGAGCCAAGTGAGGTTCGCGCTCTGCTTCGTCTGTGCCACTATGCGTCCTTCTCCAGCCTGAGGTTCTCACCGGTGCCGTGCGCGCGGTCGCCATCCGCTGTCTCGGTCCCGGATGCTGCATTGTCCCGAGCCGCCGCAACATCGACGAGGGCCGGGAAGCTGACGGTATCGTCCGGATTCACCGGAAGTTCGGTGCCTTCGGATTCGGTACGGGCCGCAGCGTCACGGCCACGGGTGGTGCCGAGCTGCAAGGCGCTCATGAGCGTACGGACCTGCTCCGGGCTGCGTTCTGGCGCGGTGGATTCCCGCTCCACGACCGGTTTGCGCAGCTGCGGCGCGAGGCTGGCCTGGCGTACCCGCTTCGGCAGTCCGTCGAGGCCGATCTCGCCGGTCGGCTCCTCGTCGAGGGTCTCCAAAGGAGATGGTCCCCGCTGGGCGGGAACCCGCGGCGCCTGCGGCGCCGTCTCGGCCTCGGTCTCGATCTCGCTCACCGCCGGAGCGGAATTCCTGGGTACGGAACGCGGCGCCGCCGTCAGCTCGGCGGGCATCTCCAGAGTCTCGCTGGGCTTGCGGCGCACCCGCCGGCGCTGGACCAGACCCTCGACGCTCAGCTCCTCGGCGACGAGGCTCGGCGCCGGGCCGCCCGGGTCAGCGGTGCCGGGTTGCGGAAGCTCGCTGGTGGACGCCCGGCGCCCGGGGGCGGTCACCTCGCGCAACTCTTCGCCGCCCTGCCACTGGAGCTCTGCCAGCGACTTCCGCAGCGGGTCCTCGTCGCCCGAACCGACAAGTGGCGCGTTCCAGCCACCGGACGATCCGCCGCCCGGTCCGGCCGGCAGTGCGGGCGCGCTTGTCACCAGGTCACCGGGGATCAGCACGATCGCGGTGATGCCGCCGTACGCGGAAGCGCGCAGCGACACCCGGATCTGATGCCGGCCGGCGAGCTGGGCCACCACGAAGAGGCCGAGGCGGGCGCTGTCGGTCGGGTCGAAGTCCGGCGGCTCGGCGAGGCGGCGGTTCGCCTCCTCGATCGCCTCAGGGCTCATGCCCAGACCACGGTCCTCGATCTCGAGGGCGTACCCGTTCGGCAGCACCTGGCCGACGACCTGGACGCGGGCGTGCGGCGGGGAGAACGACGCCGCGTTCTCGATCAGCTCGGCGAGCAGGTGGATCACGTCGCCGACCGCGCGGCCGTAGACCGCCGAGGAGGTGATGGCCCGGATGTCGACCCGCTTGTAGTCCTCCACCTCACTGATCGCGCCACGGACGACGTCGATCACCGGGACCGGGTTGCGCCAGCCGCGGCCGGGCGCCGCACCGGCGAGGATGACCAGGTCCTCGGCGTGCCGCCGCATCCGGGTGGCGAGGTGGTCGACCCGGTACAGATCTTCGAGTTCCTGCGGCTCGGTCTCGCGGCGCTCCATCCGGTCCAGCAGCGAGAGCTGGCGGTGCAGCAGGGTCTGGCTGCGCCGGGCGATGTTGAGGAAGACCTCGTTGATGCCGCGGCGGACGTTCGCCTCGTCGACCGCCGACTGCACGGCGGTGCGCTGCACCTCGTTGAACGCGTGGCCGAGCTGGCCGATCTCGTCGCCGCCGTACTCCAGCGGGGGCGTCTCCACCTCGACGTCGACGGCCTCGCCGCGCTGAAGCCGCCGGACCACCGCGGGCAGCCGCTCCGACGCCATCTCCAGGGCCTCACGCCGCAGCCGGATCAGGCGGCCGACGATCGACCGTCCGAACCGGACCGAGACGAGGATCGAGAGGACCAGGGCGGCCAGGCCGAGCAGGCCGGCCACGCCGAGCCAGAGCAGCACGCTGGCAGCCAGCGGCGTGGCGTCCTGGGCGACCTTGTCCACCTGGCGCAGCACGAAGTCGCTGAGTTCGGCGTTCGTCCGGTCGTAGGTCGGCTGCCAGTCCTCGCCGGAGACCGGCGGCGGCCCGCCCGCGTAGCTGTCGCCGATCAGCTTGTTCTGCATGATGTCGAGGTCGACGAAGGCCGAACTGGTGACGACCCGCGCGTACTCACCGCGGGACGCCTCCGGCATGTCGTCGACACCGGACTTGAGCAGGTAACGCGAGTTGGCGATGTCCTCGATCAGGATGCTGCGGTTGATCGCGTTGATGAAGCCCGCCGTGTTCGCCCCGGCCAGCATCGCGTCGACGCGGCTCAGGCGCTCCAGGCCGCGCAGCGCGTTGATCAGGCCACGGACCTCACGGTCGACCCGCTCGTGGAAGAAGATCGCCGCGGAGGTGGACACCTCGAACGCGGCGTCGATCATGTTGCTGAAGTCACGCACGACCGGGAGAGCGTCCTTCTCCACCCGGTCGTCGACCCGGTTGCGGGCCGCCGGCAGGCCGTCCAGCAGGACGAGCAGCTCGTCGACCCGGGCGGTCACCGTCTCGGTCAGATCCGCGTCGCCGATGGCCTCACGGAGCACGCTGACCGCCTGATCGGTCGCGGCACGCTCGTAGTTGAGGTCGGCTGCGGACGGTTTGGCAGCGGACACGTAGATCGTGGAGAAGTGCCGCTCGCGCTGAAGCTGAGCGATCAATTGCAGTCCCGGGTTACCGAGCTTGTGCACCGCGTCGCGTGCTTCGAGCAGGTTGAGAGCCGGTCCGGCGGTCACCACGGTCGCGAACACCCAGAGCGCGAGCAGCGCGACGAGAGGCACCGCGACCATCGCGGTGATCTTCGAACGGATAGACCAGTTACGGCTTCTCATCAGGCTCCGCCCGAGGGGTTCGGTAGGAAACGATCAATGCGCCTGCCTCCCCTGGCGGCCGATCAGAATGGGACGACCGTCATGCTCGGGCGCACGCGCTCCGGAAGAATACGTAATGACGTGCGTCTCAGCTAGCTCCCCGGTCTCCCGGATGCTGAGCATCCGTCCCGTTTGTCCAGCCAGATCGGCGTGCGATCTTTTTAAAGAGATCGTCGGGGTTACGACAGTGCGCCTCAGGCAGAACGTGAACCTGAGGGTTGGCGCCCGGTATCAGGTGGGAATACCTCCTTGGGAAGAAGGAGGAACTGATGTCCGCCACCCTCACCATCGTCCTGATCGTTGTGGTCCTGCTGGTCCTGGCAGCGCTCGCCTTCGGCATCCCGGCAATGCGGCGCCGCCGGCTACAGCAGACCTTCGGCCCCGAGTACGACCGTGTGGTCGCCGACACCGGCAACCGCACCGAGGCGGAACGAGAGCTGAACGAGCGCACCAAGCGGCACGCCCAGTTCGAGCTGAGTCCACTGTCGCCGGAGTCACGGTCGAAGTACTCCGCCGCGTGGGAAGAAGTCCAGATCCGTTTCGTGGACGACCCGAAGCAAGCGGTCTCCACCGCCGATGAGCTGGTCACCAAGCTGATCACCGAGCGCGGGTACCCGACCGGCGATTACGACGAGCACCTCGCCAACCTGTCGGTCGAGCACGCCTCCACGCTTGAGCACTACCGGTCCGCTCACGACATCAGCGTGCGCAGCAAGAACGACGAGACCGAGACCGAGGACCTGCGGCAGGCCCTGGTCCATTACCGCGCCCTGTTCGCCGACCTGCTCGGCGAAGAGCCGGTCGCCGGCAGCAGCTCCATCGCCGGCACCAGCACCAGCACCGGCACCAGCGCCCCGGCCCCTCGCACTCCGGCCGACGACACGATCACGGACGATGCGCCGGCTCGCACCGTGACCGACACTGAGGACACCGCCCCCGAACCCGGCGTCGCGCGCTCCCGCCCCGACGCCACCAGCCGCTGAGGAGCACCAACGATGCGCTTCTTCTCCAACGATGCCAAGGACAACGTCGAGGACCAGGACACCGCCGACCGGACCGGGCAGGACACGCCCGCGGCGGAGGTTCCCCAGCAGCGGGCCGGATCACCGTGGCAGCACGGCCCGGCCGACACCGACCGGACGCAGGTGACCGAGCCGGCCGCGTTCGGAACGCCGGCGCCCGCCGCGGCGGACGACGTCGACACCCGCGATTCTCGCGATTCGCACGACTCGTTCGATTCCTACGACTCCATCGACTCTCGCGACGCCCGCGACTCGCTCGACGCCCGCGATTCGCTCGATGACCGCCTGCCGGAGTCGGATGCCGACCGGACCGTCGCGCTCGACACCACCGACCAGGACAAGACTGTTCCGATCGGCGCCCGAACCGACAAATCCGATTTCTCGGACGAGCCGGGACGGCACACGCCGGACGAAACGGTCGACCTGCCCCTTGAGGACAAGGCCACGGCGATCGACGAGCCCGCCGACGCCGAGCCCGCCGACAGGCGTGCCGATGTCTACGAGCCCGCCGATGCCTACGAGCCCGTGGACGCCTACGAGGAGAAGGACGCCGACGCGTTGAAGCGGGACGACGACACGATTCTCGATGACAAGGCCGCGGTGGCCGACGAGCCCGAGACCGTCACCGAACCCGAGGTCGTGACCGACCCCGAGGTCGTGACCGAGCCCGAGCCTGAGCCCGTCGTCGCCGCCGTCACCGACGGTCCCGTGGCGTTCTTCCCCACCGGTGAGACCCAGGCACTGAAGGACCGCTGGCGTGACGTGCAGCTGCGTTTCGTCGACGACCCGAAGGGCGCCACCGGCGAGGCCGCCACGCTGGTCGACGAGGCCGTCGACAAGCTCACCACGGCACTGCGTGATCACCGCGGTTCCCTTGCCAAGGGCACCGATGACACCGAGTCGTTGCGGGTGGAGCTTCGTGCGTACCGAGACATCCTGGACCGGCTCCTCGGCCTGTAGATCTCGCAAGGCAGAAAGGGAGGGGAGCCATCGGCTCCCCTCCCTTGATGTTTGTCCAGGTCAGTTGAGTGTGAAGCTCGACAGCGGTGCGCCGCCGCCGGTGTCCTCGGACGGCGAGCCGGACGGCTCCGGGTCCTCGCTGACCTCGTCGGTCGGCTCCTCGGACGGCTCGAGTGAGGGCTCCTCGTCGAGCGACGGGCTCGGCGAGACGACGGGTGCGCTGGTTTCGATGCTTTCGCTGGTGGACGGCGCGGCCGACGGGCTGAACGACGGCGACGGCGACGAGGAGCTGGGCGTCACGACGATCGCGGCCGCGGAGCTCGACGACTGCGCGGGAGACGGGCTCGGCGAGGTCGCGGAGACCGCCGGGTCGGGGTAGACCTGGATCCAGTCCGCCTGGTCCGGTGTCTCACCGGCGCCGACGCCACCGAAGTCCATGTCCGTGGCGGGGTACTGCTCCTCGCCGACGGGAGCGGGACGCTCGTTCGGCGCGACGTTGACGGTGCCCAGCTGGGCACCGAGCCAGAGGGCCGGACCGAGCCCGACCGAGACGATGGCCCCGAAGAGCGTCAGTGGACCGCGTTCCATGAGCGCCCTCCCCCGGTATGGAGACGATCGTCGCGCCTCGACCGCTGACCCTGCTACCCAATTCAGCCGACGGTGAAGCGAACATCTCCTGAGGTTATTGTGACCCAAAGTGACGTAACGGTTGCTCATCCGTCGGGGATGAGACTGTCTGGCCCTGGGTACGCAGGTCCGGCTCAGAGGGTTCAGTCGATGTTTCGATCGAGGAGCGCTGATCCGGGATCACCGGCCGGGTCCCGGTGAGGAATGTCACTGCATCGTCCCAGGCTTTCCAGCCGCCGGGGAGTTCGTCGGCGTCGAGAGCCTGGCGAAAATTAACCGTTGTGTTGTCGCGGAGGTCGATGGTCCAGCCTTTCCGGCGACCGGGGAGGGTGGTCACGCCGGTCACGTCGGCGTAGGAGAGAAATCGCTCCCCCACCGGATTTAGCGGATTTGTCGCCCTTGTGGTTACTCCACCCGCCGACACGCCGTCAGCCGCGAACTTCGTGAGCCGCCGCTTCGCCTCGTGCCCCCGGCCCCGAGGCAGGCCGGGCACCAGCAGCAACCCCAGATCCGTGATCAACAGATCGGTGCGAACACCGTCGGCCGTGAGATTGACCAGCCCACCGAGAATCTGGCTGCGCGCGGGTACGCCGTCACCAGCCGTCGCTGCGAGATCAACACCGATCTTCTCCAGGTACTCGCGCACGTCCTGGACCATCCCCGGCTCGGCCGCCGCCCGGGCGAGCTCAGCGAGGTTGAGGTAGGAGCCGTCGACACCCACCACCTCGGCCGCCCCGGTCCAGCTGTGCCGCCACCGCACGACACCGCTGCGCAGCGCGGCGAGCGCCAGCATCAGCCCGAGCAGATCGATCATCCGCTCGGTGGTCTCCTCCGGCGAGTTCCCGGCGAACAACACCTGCGCCGCGGCACGCAACCGGCCGTCGGCGGCAAGCTCCAGCACCTGGGCCGGGCCGGTCACCTCACTTCCGGCAGCGCGGGACACGGTCGCGAGCGCGGCCTCGGCCTCCCGCTCCATCTCAGCGGTGCGAGCCAGGCTGAGAAATTCATCCCAGGACACGACGGTACGCCCACCGGCCGGGTACGCGACGTCCTGAAGCGCCCGCCCGAGCCGTGGAAGATCCGGCACAAGCTCAGGGTCAGGTTCCGCCGCGAGTGGTTCCTCGGACGTGGTTTTTGATATGGATCCGGGCGCTTCCGTGGATTCAGGTGCCGTGCTGGCCGTGTCGGATTCGGGTTCCGGCGTCGTGGCGGTGGCCGGCTTCAGCTTCTCCATCTCGGCGATCCGCTCCGCGACCGGCGGGTGGTTGTCCGACGGGCCGGCCGGCTCGGGCTCCTGGCCGCGCAGCTGTGCCATCTCCGCTGACCGGGCGGCAAGCACTCGCAGCAACCCGCCGAAGACGTCATCCGGCACCAGACCGGCCTGCCAGCCGGGTGCTACATATTCGGCGTGGAACAACCGCTGCATCCCGGCCAGCGCCGGTAGGTCACGCAGCACCGCGACGACCGCCTCCGCACCGGCGTGCTCGGCCGCGATCCGGTCCGCGGCGAACTCCTGCGCCCGGCTGAACGGCGCATCGATCCTCCGATAGAACCCGGCGTAAGCACGCAACGCCACCCCGGCCGGATTGCGCCGATGAATCCGCGGAACCACCCGCCCGACCGCGACCCGGCCCCGGTACGCGACAGGCGCCCACCGGCTGAGGCGCGGCGAGAAATGCGCCAGCTCGTGCGCGACACCGGCCCGCAGCAGTGCGGGTTCCCACGCCTGAAGAAGCGGAAGCCCCAGGTAGAGATCGCGGGGCCCGCCGACGATCCCGAGCAGGCGGGTCCGTTCGCCGACCGTGACGGTGGCTTCGGCCACCACGATCAGACGGTCCGGTGAAGCGACGGAAGCAGCCTTGGCCGCGCCGTCGACCAGTTCCCACAGCTTCGGCGCGCGGTCCCGGGTCACCTCCACGCCGGCCGGCAGTCGCCTCCTGGTCTGAAGGGCGCGCCAGGTCGCGTACCCAAAAGCTCCGAATGTGGCAATGCTCAGCGGAACCCCCGCGCGCACCGCGACGGTGCTCGGCAGAATCGACAGCACCGCCCAGAGGATCACCAGGACGAGGGCCAGCTGCGCCGCCACGATCAGCAGAAATCCGGCGAGGGCCGCAACCGGGGCCGCCGCTGATCGCGCACTGTTGCTCAAGACCGTGTTCCTCCTTCGAACCGGGCCCAGACTAGGGCCAATTCGTTGCCGGACACGCCTCACGGTCCCGCAGGGAGTTGTACGGCCGCCACCGCCGTCCCCGATCAGTGCCGCGCGATCGCCCTCACGAGGTACAGCCGTCGCTTACGGCCAGGGGATCTCCGGAGACCTGTAGTACGACACGCCTTCCGCCTCCCACCGGGGGCCGAACGCCGCGACCCGCGCCCGGAACGATTCCCAGTCCCGGACCTCGCGCCGGGACCAGCCGACCTCGGCGATAGCCGGCAGCCGGGGCAGCGTCAGGAACTGCACGTCCGCCACGCTTCGCAGCGTCTCCGACCACAGGGGTGCCTCAACCCCCAGCAACGCCTCTTCCGGGACACCGGGCAACCGGTCCGCGGGGTCCCAGTCGTAAGCGCGGCGCACATCCACGAACCCGGCCCAGTCCAGCCCCAGAACGGTGTCCGAGTCGTACTTCATGTCGAGATAGGCCCGGTCTGCCGGGGACATGATGACGCGCCGGCCCTCGGTCGCGGCGCGGGCCGTGTCCTCGTCAGCGGCTTCGATGCGCCAGTACTGCACGACCGCGGTCTCCGGCAGGTCGACAGCGGCCATCTCGTGCCAGCCGATCGCCCGCTTGCCGTATTTGCCCGGCAGCGGAAGCACCCGCGCCAGGAACGTCCGATAGTCCTCCGGCGGCGTCGACAGGCACTCGTCACCGCCGATGTGCAGATAGGGCCCGGGCGTCACGTCGGACAGGGTCCGGATCACGTCCTCGACGAAGGCGTACGTCTCCTCCTTGCCGGCGACCAGTGAGCTGTACCCGACCTCGGCGTCGACCCGCTGCGGAACCGGCTGCCCGTCAGCGGTCAGCGACGGGTACGCGTGATGCACAGCATTCACATGTCCCGGCATGTCGATCTCCGGAACGATCGTCACGAATCGGGCCGCGGCATAAGCAACGACGTCGCTGTAGGCAGCCAGCGTGAGGAACCCCGGCCCGGCCCCGTCGACACCGGTGCCGGCGCCACCGCTGACCTCGGTGAGCAGCGGCCATCCCGGGATCTCGATCCGCCAGCCCTGGTCATCGGTGAGGTGCAGGTGCAGGTGATTGATCTTGAATTGGACGAGCAGGTCGATGTGCGCCTTGATCTCGTCAGCGGTGAAGAAGTGCCGCGCGATGTCCAGCATGGCGCCGCGATACTCGTACCGAGGCGCGTCCGAGATCAACCCGCCGGGCAGCGACGTGCCCAGCTGCAGCAGCGTCTGAACGCCCCAGAACAGCCCCTGCGGACTCCCGCCGTGCAGTTCCACGCCCGCATCGGTGATCTCCAGCGTGTAACCCTCGGCCTCCAGCGACGGATCCACCGACAACCGGATCGCCCCGCCCGGACCGATCGGGATCGGGCCATCGACAGCCTTCGTCAGCGCCTGCGCCAGGAATCCGGCGACACCGGACGCCTCGCCGGTCGCGCTCACTCCCGTACCGGGAATGATCGTGAATGATGCGGCCGGGACGGGCCGCACCGAGGCCGGGCGAGGGATCACATCGCCGAGTTGCTTCGTGAAAGCGCGCACTCTGAAGACTCTAAACTGTTTCTCCATGACGATCACCACGCGTCACGGCGTCCTTGGCGATGAGCAGATCCTGCATGATCTTGCGGCTCGCACGTTCGGGCTGGCCTGCCCGCCGGGGACCGCCCAGACGGACATCGACGAGTTCATCGCGAAGAATTTGTCGGAGGACAGCTTCGTCCGCTATCTCGGCGACCCGAACCGGATCATCGTGCTGGTGTCCGAGGATGATCAGCCGGTGGGTTACGCCATGCTGATCCGCGACCGGATCACCGACGCCGATGTGGCCGCCGTGGTCGACGAGGCGACGAGCATCGAGCTGAGCAAGTTCTACCTGGCGGCGGAGCGGCACGGGTCGGGCGCGGCGCAGGCGCTGATGACCGAGACGCTGTCCAGCGCGGCGCGGACCGGGGCGGCGAGCTGCTGGCTCGGCGTCAACCAGAAGAACGTCCGGGCGGCGAGGTTCTACGCGAAGCACGGGTTCGAGATCGTCGGCGTGAAACGGTTCCTGGTCGGCTCCGAGTGGCATGACGACCACATCCGCCAACGGGAATTATCATCCCAAAATGCCTAAGGTACGATCGGCCCGCGAAGCCGACGTGACATCGATCGCCGGCATCTGCGCCCGGGCCTACGCGGCCACCTACCAGGAGATTCTCCCGGCCGGATACCGCGATCGGATGCTCGCCGAGTTCTACGTCCCGGAGCGGATCACCAAGGACATCGCCCCGGCGCCGCCGAACTGGCTCGGATACCAGGTGGTCGAGGACGGCGGCCGCGTTCTCGGCGTCGCCGCCGGCAGCCTCACCGCGCCCGGCGTCGGCGAGCTCGCCATGATCTATCTGGAGCCGGACGAGCGCGGCCGCGGCCTCGGTTCCCTGCTCCTGGACCGCGTCACCGAGCAGGTCCGCGAGCTGGGCGCGACCGAGATGTGGGTCGCCGCGGTGGTCGGCAACGAGATGGCGCTGCCGTTCTACGAGGCGCGTGGATTCACGATCCACGGCAAACGCCGCGCTTACGGCTCCACCGACGACGAGGACGCCTGGTCCCTGCGGCTGCGCCGGGAAATCTGACGGAAAATGTCGTACCCCATCGATACGTTGAACGTGCGGATCGGCGCCACGGGGGCGCCGATCCGTCCGATCAGGACGATCCCCTGATCAGGGTCTCCCCGGCCACCCTGACCCGGTCGCGCAGCTCCTGAGGCGACTCGATGGTGAAAGGCCGCGCGAGCACCCCGAGCACCATCGTCGGCCAGCTCAGATCGTCCACGCTCATCCGTAACCGGCACGCCGACGCGGACACCGGCTCCACCGCTCCCCACTGCCCGACGAACGACCGGACCGCCTCGGCCGGCGTCTCGATCAGCACCGACACGTCGTACCTGTTGGGGATGGACGCCATCCGCGAGCGCATCCAGGTCACCGGGTCGCCGCCGGGCAGCTCGCGCGGGCGGAAACGCGCACCGGTCGGCGCCGGCGAGGTGAGCCGGTCCACTCGGAAACTGCGCCAGTCGCCCCGGTCCAGATCCCAGGCCACCAGGTACCACCGGCGGCCGAGCGAGACCAGCCGGTGCGGCTCGACGTGCCGGACCATCGCCTCGCCGGCCCGCGGGGTGTAATCGAAACGCAGCCGCTCCTCACCCCGGCAGGCCATCGCGATGGTGGTCAGCGAGACCGCGTCGAGCACCGGGCCGCCACCGAAGACGCCGGGCGCGGTGACCGCCTGCAACGCGTCGATGCGGCGCCGCAGCCGGGGCGGGAGCAGTTGGATGACCTTGGCGAGTGCGCGTACCGAAGTCTCCTCGAAACCGGCGACGGCGCCGGCAGCGCCGCTGCGGAGCCCGACCGCGATGGCGACCGCCTCCTCGTCGTCGAGCAGGAGTGGCGGCATCGCCGCACCGGCTTGGAGCTGGTAACCACCGGCCACGCCCCGGGCCGCGTCGACCGGATAACCCAGGTCGCGGAGCCGGTCGACGTCGCGCCGCAGGGTACGCGGACTGACCTCGAGCCGATCGGCCAGCTCCGATCCGGGCCAGTAACGATGGGTCTGCAGCAGCGACAGGAGCCGCAGCATCCGTGCACTCGTGTTCGCCATGTCCTCAGACTCCATCGTATTGCGGTCAGGAAGTGGCCGCTTCGAACTCTAGCGTCGAGAGCATGATGATTGAGACGCGAGAGCTGACGAAGCTTTTCAAGGACGTCCGCGCGGTCGACGGCATCAACCTGACGGTGGCCCGAGGCGAGCTGGTCGCGCTGCTCGGCCCGAACGGCGCCGGCAAGTCCACCACTCTTCGCATGCTGACCACGCTCATCCCGCCGACCTCGGGCAGCGCTGAGGTGGCCGGCTTCGACGTGGTCCGCCGGCAGCGCGACGTGCGGCTGCGGATCGGGTACATCGGACAGGGCAACGGCGCCGGGCACAGCCAGCGCGGCCGCGACGAGCTGATCAGCCAGGGCCGCGCGTACGGAATGACCGTCCGCGCCGCCCGCACCAGAGCGGCCGAGCTGATCGACTCACTAGGACTCAGTGACGTGGCGGACCGTACCGTCTCCACCCTCTCCGGCGGCCAGCGTCGCCGCCTGGACATCGCGATGGGGTTGATCCACGCGCCTGAGCTGCTTTTCCTCGACGAACCGTCGACCGGGCTGGACCCGCAGAACCGGGCCAACCTGCAGGAGCACATCGTGCGCCTGCGCGCCGAGCACGGCACCACGATCGTGCTGACCACGCATTACCTCGACGAGGCGGACTCGATGGCCGAGCGGGTGATCGTCATCGACCACGGCCGGATCATCGCGGACGACTCGCCGCAGCAGCTGAAAGCCAAGCACGTGGGCGACCGGGTGATCTTGGGGTTCGCCGGCTCCGAGGAAGCGGCAAAGGCCGCAGCGGTGCTCGGCGCCCAGCACGAAGGCGGATATATCCGGCTTACCGCCGAGGACGGACCCCGCGAAGCTCCGAAGATCTTGGCGTCCTTGCCGGTCACGCCGACCTCCATCGAGGTCACCCGGCCCACCCTGGACGACGTCTTCCTCACCCTCACCGGCCGAAGCCTTCGCGAAGACAGCAGCCGCCGTACCGACGATCTTGTGGAGGTCTGAAAATGCTCACCGACACCCGCGTTGTCTTCAGCCGTGAACTGCGCCCGGTCATTCGTGACCCGTTCTCGGTGATCTTTTCGATGATCCAGCCGCTCTTCTTCCTCGGCCTCTTCGCACCGCTGCTGCCCGGCGACAACTCGCTGCAGTGGTTCGTCCCCGGGATCATCGTGATGTCCTGCCTCTTCGGATCCTCAATGACCGGTTCCAACCTGCTCTTCGAGATGCAGACCGGCTCGCACGAGCGGATGCTCGTCACCCCGCTGCGCCGTCCCGCCCTGCTGATCGGCCGGGCGCTCAAGGAGATCGTCCCGATGATCGCGCAGGCCGTCCTGATCGTCGCGGTCTGCATCCCGTTCGGCTTCGAGCTGCACCTGCCCGGCGCGCTGCTGGGCCTCTTCATCCTGGCCGCGTTCTGCATCGGCCTGGGTGCGCTCTCCTACACCCTCGCGCTCGCCGCGAAGAACAAGGAGTGGCTCTTCTGGACCGTCCAGCAGACGCTGATCTTCCCGCTGCTCCTGCTCGCCGGGGTTCTGCTGCCGCTCGACAACGGGCCCGGCTGGCTGCGGGCGCTCTCCCACATCAACCCCATGACGTACGTGGTGAACGCCGAGCGAGCCCTCTTCAACGGCGACGTACTGACCCGCAGCACCCTGGAAGGTGTGATCGCGGCCACTGTCGTAGCGGTGTTCGGCCTTCTCATCGGCGTGCGAGCCATGCAACGGTCCGACTGAGCGATACCGTTCTCGCCCATGAGAGGCGCGCTCGGGCGACTGCTGGAGAACATCGTCCACCCCCCGAAACCGGTGGCCCCGGCCAGGATCGGCAACCCGGACGCGGTGGTGGACTGTGCGGTCTACGCCGGCGGGTCACGCCGGTTCGGGTCGCGGCAGATTCCGTACGCGGAGGCGGCCCGCCTGGCAAACCGGCGGGGCGCTTTCGTCTGGCTCGGTCTGCACGAACCGAGCCTGTCCACGATGAACGCGGTGGCCCAGGTCTTCGGCCTGCACGAGCTGCACGTGCGGCAGGCCGTCTCGGGTGGGCACCGGCCGGGTGTCGAGGTGTTCGGCGAGGTGACGCGGCTGGTTCTGCGTACCGCGCGGTACGTCGAGCACGACCGGCTCACCGCCGACTCCGAGGTGGTGGAGACCGGCGACGTCACGGTGCTGGTCGGCCCGTCATTCGTGATCACGGTGCGGCACGGCCCGGTCGGCCCGCTCCGCGAGGTACGCCAGGAGCTGGAGTCCCGCGCCGAGGTCCTGCGGCAGGGCCCCTGGTCGGTGGCGTACGCGGTCGGCAACCGGATGGTGGACAGCTACCTCGACGTGGCCGAACACGTGGAGCACGACCTGGAGCGGATCGAGGAGGAGACCTTCGCGACCGAGCGGTCCTCCGAGTTCACCCACATCTACCAGCTGAAACGCGAGATGGTGGAGTTCAAGCGGGCGGTGCTGCCGCTGGCCGAGCCGATGTCGCGCCTGCTGGAGCTGTCCGAGGTGCCCGAGGAACTGCGTCCGTACCTGGTGGACGTTCGCGGCAAGCTGGCACGGGCCGCCGACCGGGTGGCCGGCTTCGACGAGCTGGTCACGTCGATTCTCCAGGCTCGGCTCACACAGGTCTCGGTCGATCAGAATCACGACATGCGCAAGATCGCTTCTTGGGCCGCGATCGCCGCGGTGCCGACCGTGATCGCTGGAATCTTCGGGATGAACTTCGCGATCATGCCGGGGCTCGGATCCCGGTTCGGATTCGCCGGCGCGATCATCGCGATGATCGTGATCGGTGGCGGTGTCCATCGCACATTGAAGAAATCCGGATGGCTTTGATCAAATACAACGCGCGGCCGGAGAATTGCACTCCGGCCGCGCATCGTCCTATTTCCCGGTGACAGGATCAGTGGCCGCCGCCACCGTTCCCGTGACCACTCTGGCCACCACCGTTGCCGCCCTGGCTACCCCCGTTGCCGCCCTGGTTTCCACCAGAACCGCCCTGGTTGCCGCCCTGGCCGCCCTGGTTGTTGCCCTGGCCGCCCTGGTTTCCACCAGAACCGCCCTGGCTGCCACCGGGACCACTCTGGCCGCCCTGGTTTCCACCGGGAGCGCCCTGGCCACCGCCGTGGCCGCTGCCCGGGCCACCCTGCCCCGGAGCGCCGGGGCCGTTCTGACCCGGCCCGTCGGAGTGGCCGTGTCCGGGGCCGCCCGGACCGCCGTTGCCACCCGGCGAGGTGTTGCGCGCCACCACCGGCAGGGAGAGAACCGTGGTGCGCGTCTGGGTGCGGGCCTTCCATCCGCACTCGTCGTACGAGATGGTCGCCCACAGCTTCGTCACGCTGTTACGCCGTGCGATCGGCGTGACACGAACCTTGGTGAAGTCGGTACGCCCCGGCCGCAGCGCGTCGCCGCGGGAGAACGTCGTGAACCGCCGCGCGCCGAGGTAGTCGACCTTGATGGCCTCACCACGGACTCGGATCTGCGCGTCGCAGATCGGGCGGTCGGTACGCCAGTTGATCGTGACCCAGCTGGTGGTGTTCGCCGGGACCGCTTGCAGCCAGTTGGAGACTGGGGCCGGACCGCGGCCGATGGCCGCGGCCGGAGCCGCCGCCGACACCGCTGCCATCCCGGCAGCCGTCGTGGCCAGGGCAATCATCGCTCCGAAACGCCGCGTCTTCTGCATGACTTCCTCCAGTGACTGTGATGTCCGCCGTGGGGATCCGGCGGGCAAAAAGGACACTAAGGGAATTGCAGACATGTCGCCATGTTTTGCCACGCGTTTCAGGGCAAAAGTCCATTGTTGTACAAAATGTTTAGGTCACCTCAGCCGAAAAGATGATGTTGGCTAGCGATGCTGAATCGACCTGTTCCCGGGTAAAGGCAACAGACATGAGCGAGAACGGTGAAGACCTCGGCGCACCCGTGTCCTACCTGGTCCTGAAGGAGGGCGTCCCGGTCTACGACCGCTCCGGCGGCCCCGTCGGCACGGTCGAGCACGTGCTCGCCGACGAGCGTGCGGACGTCTTCCACGGCCTGCTGGTCAAGACCGCTGACGGTCACCGGTTCGCCGGTGGCGACCAGGTGGACGGCCTCTTCGAGCACGGCGTGATCGTCAGCGAGCCGGTCGACAAGCTCGCCACACCGAGCGCCGACACACCGGCCGGCCTGGCCGAGAACCGCGTCTCGGCGTTGCGGAAGGCCTGGGACTGGCTGATCCAGCCCAAGTGACAGCCCGCATGACAGCCCGCATGACGAAAGGCCCGCCCCGGTCCGGGACGGGCCTTTCGACTATGAAGATCTACTGTGCGCGGTCGCGGTCCCGGTAGGTCCACTGGCCGCCGCCGAGCGTCGACCGGCCGGCCTGACCCTGCTGGCCGTATTGGCCCTGCTGGCCGTACTGGCCCTGCTGACCACCCTGCTGGCCCTGCGGCTGCTGGCCCCAGAGCTGGCCGGGCGGGGTGCCGGTGGCCGGTGCCGTGCGGGAGTCGAGCCGGGCCGCCAGGTACGCGGCCGCCTCACGGTCCTCCTCGCTCGGGGCCGCGGCCAGCGCGTACACCATGCCGAGGATCGCGAAGACCACCGCGGCGCCGACCGGCACGAGCAGACCGCTCGCGGTCGCGCCCTCGACCGAGCCGAACGACTGCTCGGAGAGCACCGACATGGCGGCCATACCGGTGAAGTGCATGCCGTTGACCGCGACACCCATCACCAGCGCGGCGCCGAAGATGGCGATCGGCTTGCTGACGTTCAGGGTCAGCCAGAGCGCGACGGTCGCGGCGACCACGGCGATCACGATGGAGAGGATGACCTCGCGGCCCGCGTAGTGGATCTCGCCACGCAGACGCATGGCGGCCATACCGGTGTAGTGCATCGCGGCGACACCCAGGCCGGCGAGCACACCACCGATCAGGATGCGGGTACGCGGGGCGGCGGTGCCCAGCAGCGCGATGGCGAGCCCGACGCCGACCGCGACGAGCGCGATCACGGCGCTGGCCACGGTCAGGCCGATGTCGTAACGGATCGGCGTACCGGTGACGCTGAAGCCCATCATGGCGACGAAGTGCATGCTCCAGATGGCGGTCGCGCCGATGGCGATCGCGGCGAGCGTCAGCCACCAGGCCCGCTCACCGCCGGTCTTCGATTGGCGGAGGCGCACCGCAGCGGTCAGCCCCAGAAGTGAGCCGAGCACGGACAGTACGTAACTCACCGTCGGAGTTACCCATCCGTGGTCGAAGTGATGGATCTCCGCCATAACGCTGTTCCTCTCGCGTTCTCATTCCGCCGGGCTGCATCCTGCCCGCACCACCGCCATGGGCGTGACTGATTGTGACGCACCTTTCGTTACGAGAGAACGAGCAGCACATCTCGATTTAGATCTCGTCCGATCGGCTGATCAACGTTTTGTGGCTGCTACAACCCTAATCCGCATATACAGAGGCAGATGTCCGAGTGTAACCATGCCGCTACAAAAATATAGCGGTAGGCGTTGATATAACCTTGGGTTACATCTGGGCGATTCGCCGCCGGATTTTCCTCGGTACGGGAGTAAAAGTCGCTCAGTCCGCGCGGGACAGCAGAGCGAGCGCCGGAGCCCGCCGCGAATGCAACATCTGCACGGTGTCCTCGGTGCAGGTGCCCGGCTTGTCGTCCATCACGCAGAGGGTGCCGACGACATGGCCCTCCGACGAGTTCAGCGGCACGCTCGCGTACGACCTGATGCCGCTGATCGAGAACAGCGGAGTGGCCGCGAGCCGTTCCCGGGAGGTATGGCTGTCGGGGATCAGCACCGGCACGTCCTCGGCCACCACGATGGTGTCCGGTGACCATTCGACCGGCACCCCACCAGCTTCCTGGACCCAGGCAGGCAGCCCGAACGAGCCGGCCAGCGACACGCTGTCATTGAGAACCAGGGTGATCGCCGCCATCGGGGCACCGGTCAGCCGGGCCAGCTCCTCGGCGAAGCCGTCGAGCTCAGCCGCGTGGGCGTTCAGCTCGTCCGGGTGGCCGGGCCGGGTCAGATAACCGGAGACGGCGAGCAGCCGGTCGACATCGACCAGGTGCTTCGCCACGTCGGCGACGGCCTGGCGGGCGGCGAGCAGGTCCCTCATGGCGTCGAGGAGGTGCTTCGGGCGAACCGGCTTGGAGATCGTCACGTCGACGAGGCCACGGGCTCCGGCGGGCGCCGCGGCGGACAGCATGATCACCGGGATGGCGGCGGTCAGCTCGCTGGCGCGCAGCCGCTCGGCCACCTCCAGGCCACTCAGTTCCGGCATGTGGTGGTCGAGAATGATCAGGTCTGGCAGCGTCTCGGCGATGACGGTGAGCGCGTCAAGACCGGTGAATGCGGTACGCACGGCGTGCCCCTCGTTGCCCAGCACGGTGGCGAGCAGCTCGGCGACGTCGGTGTCGTCCTCCGCGACGACGATCGACGCCATGCGCTGCTCCTCCTCGCGCTCGGTCCTCCTGTGCGGCAGAACGACCCTAACCCTTCCTCACCGGGCAGATCAGTCGTTTGACCGCTCCTGATCACTGCTCTCGGCCGCGTTCCAGGTGAGTTCCCCGGCCCTGATCCGCCGTGCCAGACCGGTGATCCACTCGACCTCGGCGGTCACCATGCCGCGCCAGTACTCGTTCTCCAGCGGGCCGCGTCCCGGTGCGTCCCCGGATGACAGCAGCCGGGCGGCACGGTCCTCCAGGATCAGTGCGGCACGCCCGGCGGCCAGTACCTGCGCGTACCCCAGGGCCAGCACGAAGTCCATCGACGCCGCCGGTGCGTCACGCAGGCCGGCCTCGACCTTGTCGTGGAAGCCGGTGACGCCCGCCGGGGTGGTCTCGTACACCGTCCGGGGCGGCCGGTTGCCCACCCGGCCGGGTTCGCGGGCGGTGACCAGCCCGGCCCTCGCCATCGACTTGAGCAACGTGGCGACCGTACTGCGGGTGACCGGCAGGTGACCGCACCGCTCCCGCAGCCGCCCGGCCAGGTCGTACGCGTGCGCCGGCCGCTCGGCCAGCAACCCCAGAATGGGGAGCACCAGGCTGTTCCGGGATGCATCCAGAGGCATCTTCCCAGCGTATACATCTAATGAAAACGTTAAGGTGAAGCGATGCACGAACGACTGACCAACTGGGCCGGCAACATCGTCTTCAGCACCGAACAGGTGCATCGACCGAAAACGATCGCCGAGGTGCAGGAAACCGTCGCGGCTGCGGACTCGCTGCGGGTGCTCGGCAGCGGTCACTCGTTCAACCGGCTGGCCGACACCGGCGGCGCTCTGCTCTCGCTGGCGGGCCTGCCTCGTACCGTCGACATCGGGTCCGATCGCACGTCGGTTCGCGTCGACGGCGGCCTGCGTTACGGCGATCTCGCCACTCCCCTGGCCACCGCCGGTCTGGCCGTGCACAACATGGCGTCGCTGCCGCACATCTCGGTCGCCGGCGCGGTCACCACCGCCACCCACGGCTCCGGCGTCCGCAACGGCAACCTGGCCACCGCCGTCGCCGGCCTCGAGATCGTCCGCGCCGACGGTGAGCTGGTCACCCTGACCCGAGACGACGCCGATCTGGCCGGAGCGGTCGTCGGCCTCGGCGCACTCGGCGTGGTCACGGCGCTCACCCTCGACGTGCAGCCCGCGTTCGAACTACGTCAGTACGTCTACGAGAACCTGCCCGCCGCCGCCGTGCGCGACGCTCTCGCCGAGATCCTCGCCGAGGGATACAGCGTCAGCCTCTTCACCCGCTGGACCGGCGCGACCATCGACCAGGTCTGGCTCAAGCGCCGCGACGAGATGCCGGTCGGCGACTTCCACGGCGCCACGCTCGCCGGCGGACCGCGCCACCCGGTGCCCGGCATGCCCGCTGAGAACTGCACCGAGCAGGGCGGCGTGCCCGGCCCGTGGCACGCGCGGCTGCCGCATTTCCGGATGGAGTTCACCCCCAGCAGCGGTGAGGAACTCCAGTCCGAGTGGCACGTGCCGCGCGAGCACGCCCTCGCCGCGATCGAGGCGGTGGGCGCGCTCCGCGAGCGCGTCGCGGCCGTTCTTCAGGTCTCCGAGCTGCGTACGATCGCCGCCGACGAGCTGTGGCTGAGCCCGAACCACCAGCGGGACAGTCTCGCGCTGCACTTCACCTGGATCGCCGACACCGAGGCGGTGCTGCCCGTCGTCGCCGATCTGGAGCAGGCCCTCGCGCCGTTCGCGGCCCGTCCGCACTGGGGCAAGGTCTTCACCACTCCGCTCGGCGATCTGCGGTCCGCGTACCCTCGCTTCGCCGATTTCGCGGAGCTGGCCCACCGCTTCGACCCGAACGGCAAGTTCCGCAACCCCTGGCTGTCCGCCCTGCTGGGCAAAGCCTGACCCCGTCCCAGTGTGTTGATTTAGGGTTCGATCCGCGCCCTAAGTCAACACGCTGTGGGGCCGGCTGGGTTCAGCAGCCGCAGGTTGCGCCCGCTGTGGCGGGGGCGGTCAGGGTATCGATCGGGTGGGTGCTGACGCCCTGGTCGTCGCGGGTGGGGAAGCCCTCGCGGACCCAGTATTCGAAACCGCCGAGCATCTCCTGGACCGGGTATCCGAGCTTCGCGAACTCCAGCGCCGCCCGGGTGGCGCCGTTGCAGCCCGGGCCCCAGCAGTACGTCACCACTCGGCTGCCGGGCGGGATCAGCTCGGCGGCCCGGGCGGCGATCTGGGAGTGCGGCAGATGGACGGCGTGCGGCAGGTGGCCCTGACGCCAGGACACGTCGTTGCGGGCATCGATCACGACGACGCCGGGTGTGCCGGCCTCCAGGTCGGCGTGCACGTCGCTCACGTCGGTCTCGAACGTCAGGCGGGCGGAGAAATAGGCGACAGCATCTGCGTTGGTCATGCCGTTGATCGTGCCGCTCGCGAAAATCTCAGCCCAGTGGCGTGAACGACGATGACCGCTAAGATTCCGCCATGCTGACGATCAGCCGCCGGGGCCCCACCGTGTCGGTGCTCGCGTTCGAGGGGATGTCGGTCTTCGAGATCGGCATCGTCACCGAGGCCTTCGGCCTGCCCCGGCCCGAATTCGACTTCCCCTGGTACGACCTGACGATCTGCGCCGAGACCCCGGGACCGATTCGGGTGGTCGGCGGCGCCACCCTGCACACCGAGCACGGCCTGGACACGTTCGCCGCCGCCGACACCCTGATCGTCCCGGGTGTGCCGGACGTGCACGCCGATCCGTCGCCCGCCCTGGTCGAGGCGCTGCGTACGGCTCATGCCCGGGGCGCACGGGTCATGTCGATCTGCTCGGGAGCGTTCGCCCTGGCCGGCACGGGCCTGCTGGACGGACGCAGGGCGACCACCCACTGGCGGTACGCCGACGAGCTACGCGCCAAGCACCCGTCGATCCAGGTCGACGCGGACGTGCTCTACATCGATGACAGCCCCATTCTCACCAGTGCCGGCAGTGCCGCCGGCCTTGATCTGTGCCTGCACGTGATCCGCCTCGACCACGGCCCGGCCGTGGCGAACGCGGTGGCCCGCCGGCTCGTGGTGCAGCCGCATCGGGACGGTGGCCAGGCCCAGTTCGTGGAGGCGCCGGTGCCCGCCGATCCGGACGACGACCGGGTGGCCCGCAGCATCGAGTGGGCCCTGACGAACCTGACGGCCGGCATCACTGTCGACATGTTGGCCCGCCGCGCCCACATGTCGTCACGCACGTACCTGCGGCATTTCGCCCGGGCGACCGGCACCACACCGATCCGCTGGCTGATCACCCAGCGAGTGCACGCGAGCCTGCCGCTGCTGGAGGCCGGCACGATGCCGATCGAGGAGGTGGCGGCGTCGGTGGGCTTCGAGACGGCCGTGACGTTCCGCCACCACTTCACTCAGACGATGCGGACGTCGCCGTCGGCGTACCGACGGGCTTTTCCAGCCGTGCCACCAGCGCTTCCGCTGACCGGATCGTGATCTCTGTTCCTAAGAATCGGCCGGTCACAGCATCGGTGGCTGCCGAAGGAAGCTTCACGCTCGCCTCCGACTCGCTGTGGTTGAACACGAACAGCAGCTGCCCACGGCGGACCGCCTCGACCTCGGGCGGGAGACCTTCCAGCACCGGCGGCACGTTCGCCTCGGCCGCGATCGTGCGCAGCATCCGCTCCCAGCCGGCGTCGTCCAGCCCCGCCGAGACGTACCAGGCGGTGCCGTTTCTGGTCACCGCCGGCTCGCCCGCCAGCGTCCCCTCGGTGTACCGGGCCAGGGCCTGCGCGCCGATCAGCTCGACTCGTTCCGCCCAGCCGAAGGCCGTGGAGCCGTCGTCCAGGTGCACCGGGACACCGGGGTCCTGCGGGTGCCATTCGGTTACCCGTACGCCAAGAATGTGCCGGAAAGCCGCAGGGTAACCGCCTGGACCGACCCGGGCGAAGGGGTCGGCGACGCCGCTCAGCGGACCCACCACCAGATGACCGCCGGACGCGACGAAGTCGCGGAGAGCGGCCGCGACCTCGTCGGACACGAGATAGAGATGCGGCACGACGACGATCCGGTAAGCGGAGAGATCAATCATGGTGCCGGGAAAGACGAAGTCGGTCGGGATGCCGGCCCGGAACAGCGCGCGGTGCGTCTGCTGGACGGCCGCAAGATAGTCGATCCCGGCGGAGGGGAGGCCGGCGCCCTGCAACGCCCACCAGGACGGCGCGTCCCAGGTCACCGCGACTTCGGCAGGTATTTCGGTGGGTTCCAGCTGCGACGACAGTGCTCCGAGCCGGGTGCCGAGATCCACCACCTCGCGGAAGATCGGGCTGTCCGGGCCGGCGTGCGGCACCAGCGCCGAGTGAAAGACTTCCGCTCCACCGCGCGGTTGCCGCCACTGGAAATACATCGCGCCATCCGATCCGCGAGCCACATAGGACAGACTCTGCCTGGCCAGACGGCCGGGTTCCTTGGTGTGCATCCGGCCGCGCGTGAAAATCAGGTTCGGTGCGGTCTCCATCAGCAACCAGGAGCCGCGACCCCAGCTTCGAGCGAGATCACCGGCGAAGGCGGTCTGCTCTTCTGCGGAGATATCCGATAAATCAGGGTAGTGATCCACCGCCACGACATCCACCTCGCCGGCCCAGCGCGCGTGATCAACACTCACCCAGCCGCCCTGCACGAAGTTCGTAGTGATCGGAGTCGATGGATTGAGCCCTCTCAGCAGGTCCCGCTGCTCGACAAAGGCGCTGAGCATCTCGTCGGAGAGAAACCGGCGAAAATCGAGAACCTGCGCCGGGTTCGGCAAATACTGAGTGGCGCGCGGCGGCATGATCTGCGCCCAGTCCGAGTATCGCTGACTCCAGAATGCGGTGGTCCACGCCTCGTTCAGTGCGTCGAGACTGCTGTGCCGCGCGCGGAGCCACTCACGGAACGCAGCGGCGGTGAGGTCACAGCGGCAGTCGGTGCCATATTCGTTGTGCACGTGCCACATCGCGAGCGCCGGATGGTCGGCATAACGTCTGCCCAGCTCAGAAGCGATGCGCCGGGCGGCGAGACGATAAGCCGGCGCCGAGACGCAGTACGTGTCCCGGCTACCGTGCGTGAGCCGGACACCGTCGGCATTCACCGGCAGCGCCTCCGGATGAGCGAGCGTGAACCACGGCGGCGGCGATGCGGTCGGCGTCGCCAGAACGACCTTGATGCCGCCGTCGTGCAGCCGGTCCAGCACCCGGTCGAGCCACGCGAAGTCGTACTCCCCCTCGGACGGCTCCAGGTGCGACCAGGCAAAAACGCCGACGGTCACCGCCGTGACGCCGGCCTCGCACATCAGCTCGACATCGGCGTCCCACACCTCTTCAGGCCACTGCTCGGGGTTGTAGTCGCCGCCGAAGAACATCTTGCCGCCTTGACTTTAGTTTGATGTCTAAACAAAGTATGAGGAGTGCAGATCCATGTCAATCCATCGTTCCGCGACTCGACAAGTACCGAGGACTGGGAACACGCGCTGATCACCGGCAACGGCCGCCAGGGCGCGCTCTGCTATGGATCCCCCGCCGCGCTGCGCTTCACCCTCGCCCACGAGGGCCTCTTCCAGCCGGTCACCGAACCGCTTCCGGCCCCGCCGACCGCCGCCGCTCTGCCGCGATTGCGCGAGTTCATCGCCACGTCACGCTTCTCCGACGCCGCACAGGAGGTCTGCGACCTCGCCGTTTCCAGCCAACCTGGGTACGCGGAAACGCGCTGGCAGGACCCGTTGATCCCGGCCGGAACTCTGGTTTTCACACCGGACTACAACCGTAGTGCGGACTACGTCCGGGGCACCGACTTCACAACGGGTGTAGTCCGGCAATCGTGGGGCGGGGTGGTCTGCGACACGTTCGTGTCCCGGCCCGACGACGTCGTGGTGATCCGGGTGGCGGGCTGCGGTGGCACGATCTCCCTCGGGCTCGCCGACGGTGACCCGGAGCGGCCGATCGATGCCGTGGTCGACACGGTGGCTGACGGGCTGGTTCTCACCGGACGATTCCCCGGGGTCACGTGGGCTGCTCTTGAGGGGTGGAGTGTTGCGGTGCGCTTTACGCGTACCCAAGAAGGGGTTTTGATCGTGGCCCGGGTCGCGCCTGGCTTGCGGTCGCCCGCGTCGGCCTTTGCGGCGCTCCCTGATGGCGGCTTCGACGGCCTGCTGCGCAAGCATGCGGCGGTGCACGGCGATCTCTTCGGGCGAACCCGGCTCGACCTGGGCGGCGATGCGGTGGAGCGGCTGTTCGACGCCGGGCGCTACGCGATCATCAGCAGCACGGGGACGCGGCCGCCGACGCTTCAAGGGGTGTGGAGCGGGAGTTATTCGCCGCCGTGGCGCAGTGGCTGGACGGTGGACGGCAATCTGCAGGCGGCGTTGCTGGCGGTGCACTCGACGGGTACGCCGGAGCTGATGCCACCGCTGTTCGACCTGATCGACTCGATGATCGACGATTTCCGGGCAAACGCTTCGGATTTATACGGTATGCCGGGCATTGTGGTGCCCGCGCATCTGGGCACCCACGGTAGGCACAACCATTTCGGGCCGATCTGGTGCCTGACGTTCTGGACCGCGGGGGCGGCGTGGCTGGCCCGGCTGTTCGTGGATCACTGGCAGTTCACCGGGTCTGAGTCGTTCTTGCAGGAGCGGGCGCTGCCGTTCCTGCGGGAGGTAGCGTCGTTCTACTCCGGTTTCGTGGAGATTGTGGACGGGCGGGCGCGGTTCAGCCCGTCGTATTCACCGGAGAACCACCCTGCCGGAGCCGAGTCGCAGGCCTGCTTCGACGCGACGATGGACATGCAGGTGCTGGGTGATCTGCTGCGCACGCTTGTTCGCTTCGACGACTCGGCGCGATGGCGGGAGTTGCTGTCCGCCCTGCCGCCCTATCGGGTCAACGCTGACGGTGAGCTGGCGGAATGGCTCGATCCGGCTTTCGGTGACCGGCACTCGCATCGGCACTGCAGCCACTTTTTCCCGTTCTGGTACGCCGGCGATCCGGCCTTCTCCGACTTTTCCCTGCATACCGCCGCGGTGCGAGCCGTCCGGGCACGGTTGCGGTGGTGGCTGAGCTCGGAGTCCGACGAGATGGGGTACGGGCTGGCCCTGGTCGGCGCGGCCGCCGCGCACTTGGGGCTGGGTTCGGAGGCATACGCGGCGCTGAAGCGAATCGAGGCGTCGTACTGGCGTCCGAACCTGGTGCCGACCCACAACCGCGACCACATGTTCAATGTGGACCTGGCCGGCGGGTTGCCGGGTCTGGTGGTGGCAATGCTGCTGCAGAGCAGTGACGACGGGGTTCCCCGGGTACGGGTGCTGCCGGCGCTACCCAAGGCGTGGCCGTCGGGGAGCGTCAGCGGCCTGGTGGCCCGGGGCCCGATCGGCGTCGATTTATCCTGGGGGCCGGAGTTGGCGACGGTGGTGCTGAGGTCCGAGATCGATCGCCGGGTGGAGTTGGTGGTCCCGGGAGGGCGGGTCGAGGTGGTCCATTTACAGGCCGGCGCCCCACTGTCTTTGAGTTTCCCCGTGGCAGGTTGAGCCCAGCACCCCACCCAGCCGCACCATCACCGCATCGCATCGCATCGCATCGCATCGCATCGCACGTCAGGCCGCGCCGCACTGTCAGGCCGCCCCGCACCGTCGGTCGGCCCCGCACCGTCGGGCCGCCCCGCACCGTCGGGCACCGCATCGCTCGCCTCGCTGCGCACCGTCGCGCCGCTATGTCGCGCCCAGCCCAGCGCCGATCTTGGCAAGTATGGCCCCTGCAGCAGCACCAACTCGCCAAGATCTCGGTGAGTTTGCGTGTTGCAGCGCGCTTGCTCCCGTACCGAGCACTCAGGTTCGCCATTTCGGGGCACCCGAGAAGTCACCACCCACCGCGGCAGCCACAACTTCACAGATCTTGTGAGTTTGCGCCGCCATCTCCACCACAAACTCACGAGTTTGCGGGAGAACACGCGTCGCATGCCGCAACCAAGCCCCAAAGTGGACACTCGGCCCGGAGAACGCAACCGCAGCGGCACCCCACGATCGGCGTTTCACGACTTTTGCCCGCTTCACCCGTCGCACCCCGACAGATCTTGAGCCTTTGTCCACCCCAGGGTGCATACAAAGGCTCAAGATCGACAGGAAGGCCACCCGCCCGCAGGGCAAAAGGCTTGAAACACACCAATGCCCGCTCTACCCAGCTTGGCTATTCCCTACCCCGCTCTGCCCGGCTCCGCACTACTCCGCCCCGCTCTGCCCCGCTCTGCCCCGCCTGGTCTGGCTCAGCTCAGCTCAGCTCAGCTCAGCTCAGCTCAGCTCTGCCCCGCTCTGCCCCGCCTGGTCTAGCGCGGCTCAGCTCTGCTCTGCTCTGCTCGGCTCCGCTCGGCTCTGCCTGGATCTTGTGGACTTCCACGCAGACGTGTCCGCACAACTCCGCAAGATCGAAAAAGCCTGGCCGATCTTGCGGAGTTGTGCGCAAACGGTTCGCCGAAATCCACAAGATCTGCGAAGCACCGCGTCACCACGGCGAAGCGGTGAAGCACCTGCGCCGTCCCGCAAACTCGTGCACTCGTGGTCGATCGGCCGGCCAAACCGCACAAGATCTCCGAGCGGCACCTCGCACCGAGAAACCGCCATGCCGCCACGACGCCCCGAACCCGCTACCGCTCCACAAATGGCGAAAAATCGAGTGGCCGACCGGCGGACCAGCCTTGCCGAGATCGCGCCCAGGGCCCCCGTCGCGGCCCCAGGTCTGCGGCGACTGCTGCCACTCACGGCTGCCGGCATTCACGGCCACTGGCATTCACGAAATAAACCCTCACACTTGCCGAGAACGGACATCAACTGCCACTCGCGGCCAGTTCGACTACGGCTGCGGGACGACTGCGACTGCGACTCAGCCTTTGACTGCTCCGATGATTACGCCCTTGGTGAAGTGGCGCTGGACGAACGGGTAGACCAGTAGCGCCGGCACGATCGTCACCACCACGACGGCCATTTTGATCGCCAGCGTCGGCGGGATCGCTGACCCGAGCCCTGGCACGTAGACCGCGCTGCCCGACGACGACGGCGTCTGGCCGGCCAGGATGAACTGCTGCAGAACCCGCTGCACAGGCTGCAGATCATTACGGTCGATATACAGAACCGCGTTGAAGAACGCGTTCCAATAACCCACCGCGTAGAACAACCCCACCACCGCGGTGACCGCTTTGGACAGCGGCAGCACGATCCGGATCAGAATCCGCAGCTCGCCGGCGCCGTCGATTCGGGCGCTGTCCAGCAGCTCACCCGGGATGCCCATGAAGAATGCCCGGAGCACCACCAGGTTGAAAGCACTGATCGCGGTCGGCAGGATCAACGCGAGCAGGTTGTCCTTCAGCCCGAGCCCGGTGACCACCAAGTAGCTCGGAATCATGCCCGGATAAATCAGAAATGTCAGCAAAAAGTAGAAGAGCAGGGGCTTGTGCGCCAGCGACCCCGGCCTCGACAAACCGTAAGCCGCCAGCACCGTCACCACCAGGCTCAACGCCGTCCCCGCCAACGCGACCACCGTGCTGACCACGACCGCGTCAGTGATCTGCCCACCCGTAAAAATTACGACATAAGCTGAGGGATCGAACTCGCGCGGCAGGAAGACATAGCCGCCCGCCTCGTTGATGGTCTTCTCCGAGGAGAGGCTGGTGACCAGCACCACCCAGAGTGGCACCAGCACGGCCAGCAACACCGCGGCCAGCACGGTGCCCTTGCCGAAACGGCCCAGTGCGCTGGGCTTCTCCTCCCAGACTTCTCTGACACTCATGACTTCGAATAGATCCCTTGCTCGCCGAACTTGTGAGCCACCTTGTTGGCACCCACGATGAGCAGCAGCCCGATCACGGCCTTGAACAGGCCCGCGGCCGCACCGACGCCCCACTGCTGGACAGCGATTCCTTGGTAGTAGACGTACGTGTCGAGCACCTCGGCAGCATCCCGGCCGACTGCCTCGCGCTGCAGGACGAACTGCTCGAACCCGACGTTGAGCGCGTCGCCCAGCCGCAGGATGAGCAGCAGCACGATGACCGGGCGCAGACCCGGCAGCGTGATGTGCCAGAGCCGGCGCCAGCGACCGGCGCCGTCGGCTGCGGCCGCCTCGTAGAGGTTGGTGTCGATCGCCGCGAGTGCCGCCAGGAAGACGATCATGCCCCAGCCGGCGTCCTTCCAGAGCGCCTGCGCGGTGATCAGGAAGAGGAACGTGTCCGGGTCGGTCATGAAGTTCGGCATCGCGAAACCGGCTTCGGTCGCGGTCTGCACGATCAGGCCCGCGCCGCCGAGCATCATCTGGAACAGCGAGACCACCAGCACCCAGCTGAAGAAGTGCGGCAGGTAAACCACACCCTGGACCAGAGCTCGGATGCGCGGCGACATGATGCTGTTGAGCAGGATCGCCAGGGCGATCGGGATCGGGAAATAGAAGACCAGCTGGAACGCCGTGATCGACAGCGTGTTCACGACGGCGTCCCAGAAGGCCGGGTTCTTGAAGAGGTACTCGAAGTTCCCGAACCCGATCCACTCGCTGTAGAGGAACGCCTCGAACGGGTTGTCACCGACGTACGGGTTGTAATCCTGGAACGCGATGACGTTGCCGAGCGCCGGGATGTAGTGGAAGACCAGCAGCAGCGCGGTTGCCGGCAGACACATGAGCAGGAGTGGCCAGTCGCGGCGCAAACGCGCCGCGACCGACGGCTTGCTGACCGACTTGTCCGCCTTGGCAACCGGCGCGGTCCGAACGACAGTTGGAGCGCTCATCGGCCGTTGTCTGCCAGCACCTTGGCGTAGAACTCCCGGGCCTTGTCACCGCCGCCGTTGCGCCATTCAGTGACCACCTTCTCCAGGTCGGAGAGGGGACGCCGGCCACGCATGATGTCAGTGACCTTGTCCTGGGTGGGCTGCTCGATCGCCGCCTGCTCGGTCGGCACCTCGACCTTGATGCCCTCCCAGGGGTTCTTCTCCAGGTACTTCGTGGCGTCGTTGCCCCAGCCGACGAAGTCCGCGGCGTAGTTCGGGATGTCCGGGCCACCGACGATCACCGGCGGACGGCCGCCGAGGAAGATGAACTGGTTGGCGAACTCCTTGACGTACAGGTCGTTGGTGACCGGGGCGCCACTCGCGTCGCGCTTGAAGTGGGTTCCCTCGACGCCGTAGTTCTGTAGTTCCCATTCCTTCGTGCCGAACGGCGCCGCGACGTAGTTGAGGACCCGCAGCAGTTCCTGGGTCCGCTCCTGGCCCAGGCCCTTCTTCAGGAACGTCCACATGATCGACGGAGTGCCCGCCCAGCGGACCGGCGGCGTGCTCGCGTCGGCGCCGAACACCTTGATCGCCTGCATGTCGAACTTCGGGTTGCTCTGGATCGCCGGGCGCCAGACCTCTTTCCAGGCGCCGCCGCCGTCCCAGAACATGAAGATCTTGCCGCCCTTGAAGAGCGTCTTCACGTCGCCGCCCTTGCCGCTGGCGATGTCCGGGTGGATCAGCTTCTCGGCGTACAGCCGGGTCATGAACTCGACGGCCCGCTTGTAGTTCTCGGTCTCGTACCGGTGGTAGACCTTGCCGTCGGCGCCCTTGGCCCAGCCGTTCTGCGAGCCGGTGTTGCCGCAGATCTGCAGCACCTCCTGGAAGAGGTCGCCGAACGCCCACTCGCCCTTGTCCGGGTTGGTCATCTTCTTGCCGAAGTCGTACACCTCGTCGAGGGTCGTCGGCGCCGCGATGCCGCGCTGGTCGGCGACGTCCTTGCGGTAGAAGAGCACGGTCGGGAACGGGTTGTCCGACGGGAACGGGACGCCCATCAGCTTGCCGCCCCACACCGAGTCCGACCACGCCTTGGTATCCAGGCCGGCCAGCAGCGGGTACGCACTGACCTTGTCCCCGGCCAGGTACGGCGTCAGGTCCTCGAAGAGCACGTGCACGGCGTCGTTGAACCGGGCCAGTTTGTTGATCTCCCAGCCCGGGATGCAGGTCAGGTCGGGCACGTCCCGGGCGCCGAGCATGGTGTTGAGCTTGTCGCCGTAGGTGACGCCGTCCTGGATGCTGAAGTTGACGGTGCCGCCCAGATCGGCGTTCACCGCGCCGACCAGCTTGTTGTCGGTCGGCGGGGCCGGACCCCACCACGGCGTGGTGGCCGAGATCGGCTGCCCACTGGTGATCGCCTTCTCGCTGACCGCGTCGGCGAGGGTGGTCGGGTACTTCGCGTACCCATCGGCCACCGGGCGGATGCCCTTGATGTCCGGCGGAACGAGCGTGGAGTCCTTGAACGTCGGCACCACGCCGGCCGCCTGCTCGGCGGTGGTCGCCGAGCCGGTGGTGCCCGGTTCCTTGCTGCATCCGGCGAGCAGCCCACCGCCGGCCACGGAGGCCGCGCCGAGGCCGATCAGCCCTAGGAAATTCCGCCTGTTCGTCGACGCGCCCACGACGCACCTGCCTTCCGAAATGGCTTAAGTTTGGTTAGCGTCTAAACTAAGTACATCGAAGACAAGCTAACTGACGTGTGGTGCAGGCGACAAGAACGAACTGGGAGCGCGCCCACGGCGGAGTGGTTAGATGACCGTGAAGACGGCTGAGAGCGGAGCTTGACTTGAGGACCATGGGCTTCACTGACGTCCGGGCCACGAACCTCGCCGTGGTCCTGCGTCATCTGCGGACCAACGGGCCGAGCTCGCGCGCCGCCATCGCCGCGTCAACCGGGCTCAACAAGGCGACCGTCTCCAGCCTGACCAGCGATCTCATCGACCACCGGCTGCTGCGCGAGACCGGATCGAGCGGCAACCGGATCGGGCGACCGGGGACCGCGCTGGCGCTTGACGGTTCCGCCTTTGCAGCGATCGGCATCCAGGTCGCCGCCGACCATCTGATCGCCCTCGCGGTCGACTTCGCCGGCGAGCAAGTCCTGCTCTGGCACCGAGCGCTGGCACAGGAAGGCGGTCGCGCCACCGGCGCGATCATCACTCTCGCTCAAAAAGCAGCCACCCGGGTACGCCAACAGGGCCGCACCGTCCTGGGCCTGACCCTCGCGGTACCCGGCCTGGTCGGTGAGGACGGCACGGTCCACCTCTCCCCTGCCCTGGGCTGGTCCGACGTGGACCTCCAAGGGTTGGTGGCGTCCTCCCTGCGACAGCCCGGACTCGTGGTAACCGCAGCGAACCAAGCCGGCCTGGCAGCCATAGCCGAACGACGAGCCGACGACATGATCTTCGTGACCGGCACGGCCGGCATCGAGGCGGGCATCATCGCCGACGGAAAACTCCTGCACGGCGCCCGCGGCTTCACCGGTCAGATCGGCCGCTTCGCGCTCGGCCCGGCCGGTTCGCCCACCCTGCACGACCTGGCCGGCATCGAGCCGCTGGTCCGCCGCGCCCTGCAGGGATTCGACCCGGAGTCGCTGACCGATCTTGGCCCCGCCGTCGAGCAGGTCATCGTCCTGGCCCGCGCCGGTGACGCCGGCGTACTCACCGCACTCCGGGACACCGGCCGCCATCTGGGGCAGGGCCTGGCGATCCTGGCGAACCTCGCGGATCCGTCGGTGATCGTTCTCGGTGACCACTACGCCTCGCTGGCCGAGTGGCTGATCCCGGCGGCGAAATCCGAGCTGGCCGGCCACCTCCTCGCCCCGGACGGCGCTGAGCTGATCGCGTCCGAACTGGGCCTGCACGCCGCCGCACTGGGTGGCGCGATCTCCCATCTGGAGCGGGTGGACAGCGGCAGATCGATGCCGATTACTGCCTAAGATCGATGACTGCAACTCCTTGACCCCGGCCGACCGGGATGCGAGCCTCAGGGAACCCCGACCGAAACATTTGCGAAACCCACTCGCGCGCTCGGTTGTCGAAGCGCTTCGACATGCCGGCCCATCCCCTCGGCCCTCGAAGGAACGCGTCGTGACCGAATCCCCTGTCTTTCGGGACCCGCACCACAAGGTCGCCGCCCGGGTCCTGGATCTGCTGAGCCGGCTGAGCCTCACCGAGAAGATCGGCCTGCTCAACCAGCACCAGGCCGCGGTGCCCCGGCTCGGCGTCGACGCGTTCCGTACCGGTACCGAAGCGCTGCACGGCGTCGCCTGGCTCGGCGTCGCCACCGCGTTCCCCCAGGCGATCGGGCTCGCCAGCAGCTGGAACCCGGAGCTGCTGCGCCGCGTCGGCGAAGCGGTCGGCACCGAGGTACGCGCAATGCACCACCGCGACCCGCAGAACGTCGGCCTGAACGTCTGGGCCCCGGTGGTCAACCTGCTCCGCGACCCGCGCTGGGGCCGCAACGAGGAGGGGTACGCCGAAGACCCGTGGCTCACCGGAACACTCAGCACCGCGTACTCACGGGGCCTTCGCGGCGACCATCCACTGTGGCTGCGAACAGCACCGACGCTGAAGCACTTCCTCGCTTACAACAACGAGACCGACCGCTGCCTCACGTCGAGCAACATGCCGCCACGGGTGCTGCACGAGTACGAGCTGCCCGCGTTCCGGCACGCTCTCGCCGATGGCGCGGCGGTCGCCGTGATGGCGTCGTACAACCTGGTCAACGGCCTTCCCGCGCACCTCAGCCCAATGATCGAGGACACACTGCGATCATGGTCCGAAGAGGACATCATGGTCGTCGGTGACGCGTGGGCCGTGCACAATCTCGCCGGCGACCAGCATTGGTACGAAGATCACGTGGCGGGCTTCGCGGCGGCCCTGCGCGCCGGAATCGACTGCGTCACCGAGGATCTGCCCGCGACTCTGTCGAACTTCACTGCCGCACACGAGCGTGGCCTGATCACCGAGTCGCACATCGACGCCGCCGTCCGCCACATCCTCTCGATCCGGGTGCGGCTCGGCGAGTTCAACCCGGTCGAGGACCCGTACCGGCACATCGGTCCCGAGGTGATCGACTGCGCCGAGCACCGGGAGCTTGCCCACGAAGCCGCTGTAGCCTCGGCCGTGCTGCTCACCAACGACGGGATCCTGCCCCTCGATCCGGGCACCGCAGGCCGGATCGCGGTGATCGGTCCGCTCGGTGACCAGGTCTTCGACGATTGGTACAGCGGCACGCTTCCCTACCGTACGACGTTGCGCGCCGCCTCCGGCGCCACCCTTTTCGCCGAAGGCGTGGACCGCGTCGCCTTGCGCTCCGCGTCCGGCTTCCTCTGGGCGTCTCCCCATTTGCGGGTACGCCCCAACGACGCCGAAGTCGTCCCCGACGAAGCCCTGTTCGATGTGCTGGACTGGGGCGAGGAAACCATCTCGCTGCGGTCCGTGGCGACCGGCCTCTTCATCGGCGCCGACGACGACCACCTCGTCACCGACCGGCCGGGCCCGAACGGCTGGGAGGTCCGGGAAACGTTCCGCCTTATTTCCGTACCCCAGGGTGTTGTCCTGAGACACGCCCAGAGTGACCGATTCTTGAAGGCCGGCGACGACGGCCTGGTTGGTTTTTCCGCTGACGACCCGACCGTTTTCACCGTGGACGTCCTGGTCGACGGGGTGACCGCGGCCGCTGAGGCGGCGGCCTCGGCGGACGTGGTGCTGCTGGCCCTCGGCAACCATCCGCTGGTGGCCGGCCGGGAGACCGCGGACCGGCGCGACCTGGACCTCCCCGGCACCCAGGACGATCTGATGCGTGCCGTGCGGGCCGCCAACCCGCGAACCGTGCTGGTGCTGACCAGCAGCTATCCGTACGCGATCGGCTGGGCCCGGGACAACCTCCCGGCCGTGCTCTGGTCCGCGCACGGCGGCCAGGAACACGGCGCCGCCCTCGCCGACGTCCTGTTCGGCCGCGCCGAACCCACCGGCCGGCTCACCCAGACCTGGTACACCGACGACGGCGACCTGCCGGACCTGCTCGATTACGACATCATCGCGTCCGACGCCACCTACCTGTACTTCCGCGGCGTCCCACTGTTCGGTTTCGGCCACGGACTCGGGTACACCACGTTCCACTACGAGAACCTGCGCTTGAGCTCTGATTCCGTCGACCCCTCCGGCACGGTGACCGCCGAGATCGACGTGATCAACACCGGCTCGCGCCCCGGCGACGAGGTGGTCCAGCTCTACACCCGCCAGCAGCGCTCCCGGGTCAAGCAGCCGCTGCGCCAGCTCCGCGACTTCCGCCGCATCCACCTGCTCCCCGGCGAACGCACCACGGTGACGTTCACCCTGCCCGCCAACAGCCTGGCCTTCTGGGACGTCACCCGCTCCCGCTGGGTGGTCGAGGACGCGACGGTCACCATCGCGGTGGGCCGCTCCAGCACCGACTGGCGCCAGACCGCGCCGCTCCGCGTCCGCGCCGAAACCATCCCACCCCGCTGCCCCACCTTGCGCCTGACCGACAACGATGGGTACGCGGGAACAACCCCAGTCCCGGTGCCCGGCACCGACTCGGGCGAGGGTTTACGCAGCTTGACGGCGGACGCGTGGGCGGTCTTCGACGACGTCGATTTCGGCCAGGGCCGGGCGCGAGTGAGGGTGCGAGGGCAGGCCCCGGAGATCTCATCGGCGTTGATCACCATCCGGTTGGACGACCCGATCGCCGGGCAGGTGCTGGCGATCCTCCCGATGCCGGTGTCCGCAGAACTGGACCAGCTGACCGAGGTGTCCGCCGAAATCCCCCGAATCCCAGGCCACCACGATGTCTTCATCCAGTTCAACGCGCCACACATAACAGCCACAACAGTCCACTTCGACTGACCGGCCCCCGCGCCCGCGAGCCGCAAGGCGCGAGCCGCGAGCCGCAAGGCGCGAGCTGCGAGCCGTGAGCCGTGAGCCGTGAGCCGCGAGCCGCGAGCCGCGAGCCGCGAGCCGCGAGCCGCAAGGCGCGAGCTGCGAGCCGCGAGCCGTGAGCCGCGAGCCGCGAGCCGTGAGCCGCGAGCCGCGAGCCGCGAGCCCACGGTGTGCCCTCGCCAACCCAAGCCCAGAGCCCACCGTGTGCCCTCACCAACCCAAACCCAGAGCCCACCGTGTGCCCTCACCAACCCAAACCCAGAGCCCACCGTGTGCCCCGACCACCCACTGAGTGTCGGGTTCGGGTTCAATCCGCACCCGATCTCGACACGCACGAACCGGGCATCTCGGCGACGGACCAGCCTCCGCAAGTCGTGGCCGGCCGCGGCGCAAGATCCGTCGAGTTCTGCCGTGGATGAAGGCGGACGATCAAAGCACGCAAGCGTTCTGCGTACGTTCGCCGCCCCCGAGACGGTGATAAGCGCACACGAACGCGTCTTCCATGCGCTCACCGCCGCCATCGGAGCACACCGTGTGCGCCTGTCACCCCGGCTGCCCTGCCAAGCAAGCCCGGACTGGGACCCGGAACCTACAAAATGCGACGAATCCGGCGCGCGCGACGTGGATGAGGTCGCACACAACCGTTCCGTGCGCCTTCAACAACGCTATAGCCGAGCCAGGAGCCCACGAACGGCTTAGGTGCGCCCCCATCACCGCTGGGCTGCACTCGTGAGCCCTCATCCGCCCACCCAAGACCAGAGCACACCGTGGGCCGCCATCCGCCCGAGGCCGGAGCACACCGTGGGCCGCCATCCGCCCGAGGCCGGAGCACACCGTGGGCCGCCATCTGCCCGAGGCTAGAGCACACCGTGGGCCGCCATCCACCCAAGACCAGAGCGCACGGTGGGCTGCTGGGCATGTCAGGCGCTGGGGGTTCCAGTCACCTCTGTGGCTGTGCGGGTCACTGTGTAGGGCACTGTGTCGCCGCTCCAGAAGTGGAATGTCACGGTCACCGGCTCGGACTCGCGGACCTCGGCGAAGAAGTCCGGGGTCAGGCGGATTGTGCCCGCTGCGTAGTCCGGGGCGAAGGCCCTGTCGAACTCCTTGTAAGCGGTCCAGCTGTGCGGCCCCGCGTTCGAGCCGTCCGCGTAGACCGCCGTCATGGTGGCCAGCCTGTCGCCGTTGAAGGTGACCGGTACCCGGAAGTCGGCGCTCGTTCCCGCGACCGCCGACGCTGACGGCTTGTCGAACGAGACCACGTCGAGGCGCCACGGCACGCCGCGGGAGAAGCGCAGTGACAGCGAGGCCTTCACCCCGTACCCCTGGGGCTTGGTCAGTCGCGTGAGCAACGCTGCGGTGAGGGTGAGTTGATCGCCGGAGATCTGGTAGTCGGGTCCGCGCCGCAGGGTGCTGTTGCCGAGACGGATCTGGGTGAAGCCGGTGCCGTTCGGGTTCAGCTTGATCGTGGCCGCGGCGGCCGGCGTCGCGCGGCGCACGAAGACGAGGTCGCTCGCGGCGGTGCCGGATCGGGTCTGCCAGCCGGACCGGATCTGGGCGAAGAGTTCCGGGTCGCGCCAGGCGGATGACAACCGGTCGAAGTGCTGGCCGTTGTCCCACAGCATCGTGGTGACGCCGCGGGTGCGGGCCTGGTGGCCGAAGAGTTCGAAGAACTTCAGCTTCTCGCCCTGTTCGATCGTGCCGGTGTGCCGGTCGAAGCCGAGCAGGCCGTACTCACCGATGATCACCGGGATGCCGCGGGCGACGAACGTGGTGTGTATCCGGGTGAACGTGTCGAGCAGGTCCTGCTGGGCGGTGGCGTCGAAGCGGTATCCGCCGGCGACGTTCACGCTGAACGGCCAGTATCCGTAGTAGTGGACCGTGGCAATCAGATTCGGATCGTCCAGAAGATCGAACGAGGAAGCCAAGTTGTCCAGGTGCACCTGGTCGGCCGAGGTGTGCAGGGTGGGCAGCACCAGCAGGCGGTTGGTGTTGCCGCCGCCCGAGCCGCGCACGATCCGGTGGAAGTTCGTGTTCAGCTCGGCGAGCAGCGCGGCCGGGTCACCGCCGGCGAACTGGGGCTCGTTGACGCTCTCCAGCACCAGCTTCGACGGGGCATCCCGGAAGGTCGCGGCGACCTGGGTCCAGATCGCGGTGAAGCGGGCCAGCACGGTGTCATGGTCGGACGCCATCCCGTTGATCCACTGCCAGGAGTCGTGGTGGATGTCGAGCATCACGTAGAAGCCGCCGTCGATGGCCCAGCCGACGACCTCCTTCACCCGGGCGAGGTACGCCTCATCGATCGTGTAGTCCGGCGCGGGTCCCTGGTGCTGACCCCAGGTGACCGGGATCCGGATGCTCTTGTAGCCCTGCGCCCGGATGCCGTCGAGCAGCTGCGGGGTCACCCGCGGGTTGCCCCATGACGTCTCGTCGTCGCCGGTGGAGTCGAACGTATTGCCGAGGTTCCATCCGGGCTGCATGGCGGCGACCGCCTGAGCCGGGGTGCGTGCGGCCTGGGCGGACGCGCCGGCGGATGACACGCCGGCCTGGGCGGATGTGCGGGCGGACGGCGCTCCGGCCTGGACCGGGCCGGGCGAGGTGAGGATCGAGCCGATGACCAAGGCGAACGCGAGGCCGGGGCCTCCGAGTCTGCCGAGTAAGCGCGACATGACGCTCCTGCCGGGAACGGGTGGGTGCGGGAGATCGGGAGCGCTCCCACTCTGATCACGGCAGACTAAGTATGGACGTCAAACTATGTCAATGAATGCATGGAGGCGGGCCACCCGAGGACGAGAGGGGGATGCGCACCTCGCCGGGATGGCCCGCGACAGCCAGTCGCAAGGCGACCCCGTCGCGTCGTCGAAGGCTGCGCCCTGGGCGAGCACACCGTGCTCATAACGCGGAGGCTAGTACTCGGTGCATTCCGCAGAAAGGCTGATCCACGAAATACTGAACTTCTTTAAAAACCGATTCCAGCGGCTCCAACGAGAATTGCCAGCAAGGGCTTGGACGGGTTGATCTCTGCGACTACCTGCAACTACGCAACTTGCATGATCGTTTATCGAAAGGCATCCCTCCAAACTGGATTGGCACATGATTTTGAGGATTACGCATTGTCGTGCCCCTATTGCAGTTCGTACTCTGTGGTCAACTGTTATCGATCGACTTGAGTACGAGAGCGGGACCGCTCGGCACGGTCCCGCGGGGGAGCTGCCATGCTTGTCAAAGTCATCGACCAGATCACCGACGAGATGAACGACGCCGCATGGGACCTGTACGAGGGCGCTTTCAAAGACGTTCGTGCCCTCGCGGTCCAGCGCCACCTGATGTACCGGGCGGAGTTCGACCAGGTGATGTTCGATCCCCGCATCGACAAGTACCTCTGCCTGGACGACGGCGGCAAACTCTGCGGGGTGTCCACGTACACAAATGATCTGTATGCGATGCCACTGATCGCACCCGAGTACTTCGAACGCCGCTGGCCCGACCTCTACGCACAGAACAAGATCTGGTACTGCGGTTTCGTAGCGGTCGCTGAGGACGCCCGATCCACCCGGGCATTCGCGGAGCTGGTCGAAGCCATGTACCGCACTGCCACGGATCGGAACGGGATCATCGCACTCGACTTCTGTCGTTACAACGACGACGAACGCAACATGTCGAAGGTGATCCGGTTGATGTTGCGCCGGCTCTCCGGTGGCACATTGGAAGCCTCGTGCATGGACCAGCAGTCATTCTGGATCTACGAGTTCCCAGCGGCTGCGTGAACGGAGCGGTTTAGATCAGGCCATCGGCGCCCTCCACATGCACCAGAGCGGAGGTCCGTCGGGTAGCTCGATCACGGACCGGACCTGGTATCCGTGCCGGAGGTAGAGGTCGCGGTTTCGCGGATCGTTCGCCTCCAGATAAGCCGGAAGCCCGGCCCGGTCCAGCCGGGCGTGGTGCCGGTCGAGCAGGGCGCTGCCGATGCCGCGGTTCTGCTCGCCCGGACGCACCGCGAGGAACGCCAGGTAATGATGCGGCTCAAGCGGGTGGTTCTCGTCGAGTACCGCGTCCAGCTGCTGTGCGCGGTCGAACGCCGTGTCGCTGGCCTCCTTGAGCCGGCGCTCGTAATCGACAGGCGGCGGGATCATCGCGGTGAGCGGGAACCAGAGCGCGACGCCGCTCATCCGGCCGTCGTCGGCGTCAGCGGTGCTGTAGACCTCGCCGTGCCGCAGGGCG
The DNA here is from genome assembly GCF_050955685.1 of Actinoplanes sp. CA-015351. Classification (NCBI taxonomy): domain Bacteria; kingdom Bacillati; phylum Actinomycetota; class Actinomycetes; order Micromonosporales; family Micromonosporaceae; genus Actinoplanes; species Actinoplanes sp. CA-015351. Next base: position 1,100,012 of record NZ_CP192102.1, on the reverse strand, counting down.
TGCTCCACAAAGATCTCGAAGTACCGGGACGTGTTGTTCCGGCGTACCAGCATGTCCGGCTGCATCCAGCGGGCCACCGGGCCGTCCCACATCGCGTCGGCCACAAGATTGGTGATCTCTTCCGTGTCGAACGGCGACACGTGCCGGATCACGAGTTCCTGAATGGCGTACGTCATGGATCTTCCCTACTTGATCGACGGAAGTTGGTGATCGCGGTATTCGTGCGGGTGCTGAGGGTGCTGCGGGTTCTGCGGGTTTTGCGAGTGCGAGTGCGGGCGAGTCAGCGCCGCGTAATCGACGACGTTGCGGCCGTCGGCACCCCGGCCGATTCCCGCGTACACATCCGGCCTGGTGCGCCGCATGATCAGCGCCCAGATGAACCCGATGCTCGCGCAGATCAGGTATCCGACCTGGAACACCCAGTGGAAGACCGAGCCGGACTCCACCTGCAACAGATCGCCGAGACCGATCACAGTCGCCAGCAGAATGATGCTGAGCAGGAAGAATGCCACGATCGGTGCGATCCGGCCACGCCAGATGTTCTCGCCGCGGGAGTGCTGGACGAAGAACGCGATCACCGCGGCCGAGGCGGCCCACATCAGGATCAGGATGCCGAGGCCACCGATGACGGTCAGCCACGCGAACAGGTGAACCAGCGGGTCGATCTTGAGAGCCCCGTACGCCAGCAGCACCACGAGAGCCAGCGCGCTCTGCGTGATCGAACCGACCACCGGGGCGCCGGTACGCGGATGCGCGTACCCCCAGCGACTCGGCAGCACCCGCTCACGGCCCAGTGCGTACTGGTACCGCGAGACGGCGGCGTGGAAAGCGAGCAGGGCGGCGAAGATACTCGTCATGAAGAGCAGGTAACCGATGCTGATCAGCGTCGACGGCACATGTGGCGCGACCAGGCTGAAGACCAGGTTCGTCTCCTCGCGCCGGGCGTCCGCCACGATCCGGGTCGGGCCGGCCGCGACCGACATGGCCCAGGCCGACACCGAGCAGAGGATGCCCGCAAGGATCACGCAGAGGTGGGTGGCCCGGGCGATCGTACGTTTCGGGTCCTTAGCCTCCTCGGAGAGCACGACTGTCGCCTCGAACCCGGTGAACCCGCCGATCGCCAGCATCATCATCGCGACAACCTCGGGGCTGAGCAGCTGTGCCGGCGCCAGCGAGGCGAAGCTGACCGAGCCCTCCGCCGGGTTGCCGACCATCACCAGGTCGTAGATCACCACGACCGCGATCTCGGCGATCAGCAGCACGCCGAGCACCTTGCCGCTCAGGTCGACCCAGAGCATGCCGAGCACCGCGATCAGTGCCCAGGCGACAAGCGCGCAGGCTAGCCAGGACGCTTGCAGACCGACCGCTTCCAGGACCGCCGAGGCCACCACCCCGAAGAGCCCGAAGAGCCCGATCTGCATGAGCGAATAGGAGACCAGAGCGACGAAAGCCGCCGAGACACCGAGCTCACGACCCAAACCATGACTGATGTACGAGTAGAAGGCGCCGGAGTTGACGATGTGCCGGCTCATCGCGACGAACCCGACCGTGAAGATCGAGAGAATGCCCGCGACAACGAGGTAGACAAGCGGCACCGCCGTGTTGCCGACCACCGCGTAGATCGTCGAGATGGCCCCGATGATCACGGTGAGCGGCGCCGCACCGGCAACGCCGAAGAAGACCACCGACGAAACGCCGAGCCGGTTGCTGGCCAGCGCCTGACTCACGATGTCGGGGCCGGTGCCGGAACTCCTCTGGAGGTCCATCAGCATCGTGCCGGCCCACTGATCAACGTTGTTGCGCCGGCGCTGGTGGCGGCCGGCCGGGCTCACCGGCGGCCCACCGCGAGCGCGGTGCCCACCGACTGCTCGGTGCACTCGACGATCTCACGGAGATCGTTGGGCAGCGAGGAGATCATGGCGGGCAGGGCATGGTAGATGTGCGGGTAGTTCTCGAATCCGTACATGACGTGGCGGGTCAGGCCGGTCGCGACCACCAGACCGACGAGCATCCGGTCGGCGATGTTGAGGTCCATTCCGCGTACCAAAATGTTCGCGATCCGAGTGGAAGCCCAGGCGGCGGCGTTGCGCTGCCGCGCGGTGTTGGGCATGTAGAGGGTCTGGGTCGAACCCAGCATGCGGCGGCGGGTCACCATCTCGACGGCGCCCACCCGCATCAGTCGCTCAGCCACCCGCAGGCCCGCGTCCTGGGACAGGAATGCCAGCCAGGTCCGCACGTCGGTGTGCTGCGACTGGGCACTGAGCAGGTCCAGAACATCGTGGGTCAGCGCGTCACGCGGCGGGTGACGGTCGACGATGAACAACTCGTTGTCGGCCACGCCGATGCGGCCTTCGAGCACTAACTCCGAGAGCAGCGCGGCGGCCAATCCGAGGCCGGTCGCACGGGGATGGAGCCGGGATCGCCCGGTACGGTCCTCGTGTGCGATCAGGTAGTACTGGTCAGCCAACACTTGCGCCACGCCCCTTAGACGCCAGTTCCAATGATCATTTCTCTATGTGTAGGAAAGAAGACAGAACTCGATGTCCGCAGCATCATGTACCCAACATCAAGGTCAATACAAGAAGTACTAGACTTCTTATTCAGGCCCCGCAGTGTCACACTCCTATTTGGATCATCATATTCGCGATCATGAAGGAGCGTGATCTTGAATGGGTTGTTCGACCACGAGGAACCGACCGTAATATCGACTTCATCAGGACGGTAGGGAGTCCAGGTGTCCGATATAGAGGGTCCGACGCTGCGACGCCGCCGACTGGGCGCGGAGCTCAAAAGATGCCGGGAAGCAGCCGGCCTGACGCAACAGGATGTGTCCCGGCACTTCGAATGGCACGCCGCCAAGGTCACCCGGATCGAGACCGCACGGGTGGCGGTGACGCCGCGCGACGTGCGGGACCTGCTGACCCTTTACAACGTGCGCGACCAGGGATATCGCGAGGCGCTGGTGGAGCTCGCCCGGCTCTCGCGTGAGCGCACCTGGTGGACCGATTACCGGGACATCCTGCGTCCCGGCAACTTCGTCGGGCTGGAGGCCGCCGCCTCGTCGATGCGCGCCTGGGAACCGATCATCGTCCCGGGCCTGCTGCAGACCGAGTCGTACATGCGGGCACTGATCAGGACCGGTCGTTCATCCGACACGGCTCAGCAGATCGACAGGCGCGTCGCGCTGCGCATGACCCGGCAGAGCCGGCTCGGCGGCGAACGCCCGCTGGAACTCTCCGCCGTCATCGACGAATCCGTGGTGCGCCGCGTCATCGGCGGCGAGGACGTCATGGCAGAGCAGCTGCAACATCTGATCGATACAGCTAGATTACCGAATGTAATGCTTCAGATCCTGCCGTTCAGCGCCGGGGAACATCCGTTCCTAGGCGGCTCAGCAGCACTTTTGGAGTTCCGCGAGACCACCCATTTGGATGTTGTCTACCTCGAAGGCATTGCGGGAGACTATTACGAAGAGCAACCAGACGAGGTTGCCCGGTACCGACAGGAGTTCGAGCGAATGAGCGCTAAGTCGCTCGATCATCGGACTACGATAAAGATGATCGAGAGTCTGCTCGTCGCGTAGCGCTCCCGAAGAAATCTCATATCGAAGGGAGGTGCTCGAGTATGCTCGCGCACCAACTCGACGGTGCCGTCTGGAAAAAAGGCAGTCGCAGTAACGGCAGCGGTGGCAGCAACTGTGTCGAGGTCGCATTCCTCGACAAGGAAATCGCCGTCCGTGACAGCAAGGACCAGGCGGGCCCGGCTCTCATGTTCACGTTAGCGGAGTGGACCGCTTTCGTGGACTCCGCCAAGGACGGCGAATTCGATATCAACTCGTGAGAGCCTACCGATAGGCGCGCACCGATGGAAGTCCTGAACAGCTAGATCGACTTTCGCGATGTGCGACTTGAGGAATGCCACGGCGTCTCCCCGTGAGGCGCCGTGGCATCGTCATATCTGCCGCACCCTCCGGCAGCGGATGATGACAATCGGTCACGCACCGAGGGGGCAGGGCTCAGGCGAAGGCCGGGCGGAAGGCTCCTCGGGTGGTGACACGCGGCGCCGGGATCAGGTGTTCGACCACCGCGGCCCGGGCCTGCGCGACCACTGCCTCATGTGCCAGGCTGTCCCGGTTGCGGCGGGCGCCCAGGGCGTCACGCCAGGCCGCGCGCTCGTCGGCCACGGCACGCTCGTACACCCGCGCCAGGTACCCGGCGCTGACCCGCTGCACGACCAGCTCCTGCTCGGCCGGGTGCAGCCGGGCATCCCACCCGTTACGCCCGCTCAGCGCGTCGGCGACCGCCTCGGCGGGCAGCTCGCCACGGCCGGCGGCCTCCTGAACGGCACGGTGCAGGAAGCGCTCGCGGTACGCGTACTCATGGGTGGTCCTGGCCGCGTAAGGCGTGCCGAAGGCCGCCGTGGCCCGCCCCCTGGCCCAGCGCGCGTCCGCGGCCTGCCAGGCCTCCCAGGTCGCGTCCACCGCCGCGTCGGCCGCCTCCCAGTGCCCCTGCCAGCGCTGCGCGGCGTACCCGGCCTGATCGGCCGCGACCTGGATCTCGTCGGCATAACGCACCGCCTGGACCGCCTCGTCGAGGCGCCGCTGGCGCAGCTCGTCGCGCTTCTCGGCGCGGCGGCGCAGGAAGCCCACCGTGTCGATCAGGGCGCGCCCCGGGTTGCGCACGTTGTGCGGGCTGGCCAGCACCACCAGAGCCGGCAGTGTGAGCAGCATCAGTGCTGCCCAGATCGCCATCGGGGCCGGTTGGGTCAGCATCTCAGCAACGATGTTCATGGTTCGGTTCCGTCCGCTCGTTTCGCGTTTCCCGCTCTCCCCTGGCATGCGTCGACCCACGGCCAGCGCAGCACGCTGTCCGAAAAGGGTCAGGCGAGAGAAGCGGGCGGTGCCCGCGAGCCGGCGGCGCCGGCGACGGTCTGAGCGCGCAGAACGCGCACGATCGCGATGGCCGAGCAGGTGCGAACCGAACTTTCCTGAGTACGCGCGGGAGCGTCACACGCGTCGGCGGAGGCCGCTTGAACCGCCGCTTGATCCGCCGTGGAGGAGGCGGAGATGCTGTTCGCGCTCGGGCGCTGCACGGCAGAGGCCGGTGCAGTGAAGAAGGCCAGAACGAGCGCCAGCAGAACAGGCAACGACCGGAGCAGAACGCTGCGGTGTGTCGTGGCCATGGGACGAAAGTACCGATTTAGACCCAAAAGTCCGATCTTGGCGCGCCGGACGGTCACCCGATCCGGCTACGTGAATCGGATAGATCCCGCGCGGAGAGGATCACTCAGTTTCGCGCCTGTCCCGCCGATGGTGGAGATCGACCGGAAGCCATCCGGGCACTCGGACAGGAGCGATCATGCAGATGCGCGCCGCGGTCAGAGACCCGGTTCTGCTGGCGCTCCTGGCGACCGGTCTGCTGCTCGCCCCGTGGTTCCTGGCCGGACCGGGCGGCACCACCATGCCCTGGGTGATCCAGGCGGCGCTGGACGTGCTGATGGCGTACATCGCGTGGCGGCTGGCCCGGCATCCGGAGATGCCCGCGGCCGGCCGGCGGTTCTGGCAGGTCGTGATGATCGCCTGCGCGTCCTGCGCGATCGGTGACACGTACCAGTGCCTGATGGTCGTCGCGAACCCCGGGACCACCCGGATCAGCCTGGTGCAGACGACGTTCGTGGTCGCAGGGATGGCCACCGTGGTCGTGGCCACGCTGCGGCACCCGCTCGGCGGCGCGGGGCGGCAGCGTCTGCGGCTCTGGTTCGACACCGCCACCGTGCTCACCGGCGTCGCGGTCTTCCTCTGGTACTTCCTGCTCGCCGAGGAGCTCGGCGGACGGTACGACTCGGACCGCTGGGCCGCCTCGGCCACAGCGGGCGTGATGCTGCTGATCGCGTTCGGAGTTCTCAAGCTGATCCTCAGCGGGACGGCGCCGTTCACCCGGCTGGCAGGCTCCGCGGCGGCGCTCGGCGTGGCCGGCACCGCGCTGGCCGCTCCGATCACCACTGGGCTCGTCGGCGACCCCGGGCCCGGGCTGATGACCGTGGTGCAGCTGCTGCCGTGTGTGCTCACCACCGCGGCGCTGCGCCTGCAGCAGCTCCAGGCCGGGCTGCTGACGCCACGGCTGCCCGGCGCTCTCGGTCCGCGGTCGAGCCGATTGCCGTACCTCGCGGTGGTCGCGACCCAGCTTCTGCTGGTCTGGTCGCTGCGGGAGAGGACGATCGACAGCCGGCTCTGGGGCGTCGCGATCGGCGTCGTGGTGATCACCGCGCTGGTGCTGGGCCGGCAGCTGGTGGCATTCCGGGACAACGAGCGCCTGCTCGGCGAGCTCGACGAGCAGCGTGAGCGGTTCCGGGCCCTGGTGCAGAACACCTCCGACCTGACGCTCGTTGTCGACCCGCTCGGGAAGATCGGCTATGCCAGCCCGGCCGCTGAGCGGGTGCTCGGCCTTACGCCGGAGCAGCTTCTGGAGACGAACCTTTACGACCGTACGCATCCGGACGACCTCGCCGGCCTGAGCGAGCTCTCCAAGCAGCTCATCGCGCGGCCCGGCCACGGCGTCACGATCCAGGTCCGATGGCGGCACGCGGACGGCTCACACCGGTGGCTCGACGTGGTCAGCACCGACATGCAGCACAATCCCAGCGTCGGCGGGGTGGTACTCAACGCCCGCGACGCCACCGAGACCCGGGCGCTGCACGACGAGCTGCGCCGGCAGGCCAGCCACGACGCGCTCACCGGGCTGGCGAACCGGGTGCTGCTGCACCGCCGGCTTCAGGAGTCGGCGGCCGGCACGGTCAGCATGCTGCTGATCGACCTGGACGGCTTCAAACAGGTCAACGACCGGCACGGGCACCACGCCGGCGACATCGTGCTCCAGACGGTCGCGGAGCGGCTCACCGGGATGCTCGGCGCCGGCGAGCTGGCCGCACGGCTGGGCGGCGACGAGTTCGCGGTGCTGCTGCCCGGCACCGCCAAGACGGAGGCCACCAACCTGGCCGAGCAGATCGCCGCGGTGGTGGCCGAGCCGATGATGGTCTCCGGCCAGTGGCTGAGCGTGGGCGCCAGCGTCGGTGTCGCCACCGGAACACCGGGCGAGGGCGACGGCCTGCTCCGCGAGGCGGACGCGCTCATGTACGAGCGGAAGAAGGCCAGAAAAGCCGGGGGGACCGCCCTCACGGACGATCCCCCCGGTCTAGCTACGACACATCACCAGCGACGGTAGTTGTCCTGGGTCTGCGCGTTGAACTGCCAGGTGCGCTCACGCTCGGCCTTGTCGATCCGGCGGTCGCTCACCTCCAGGACGTCCAGACCCTTCTGGATGTCGTTGGAGTAGATGAAGCCGTTGTACCAGTACGCCGACCACGAACCACCGGTGATCATGCGCTCGGTGCTCAGCGGGCCCCGCTCCCAGTACGCGATCTCCTTGGGGTTCTTCGAGTTGGTGAAGTCCCAGATCGAGATGCCGCCCTGGTACCAGGCCTGAACCATGATGTCCTTGCCCTTGACCGGGATCAGCGAGCCGTTGTGCGCCACGCAGTTCTCGGTCGCGGCGTTCTCCCGCGGGATCTTGAAGTAGCTCTGGAACTCGAGCGAGACCTTCTTGCCCTTGCCCTTGAGGTGGTAGATCGCGTCCGCGCCACGGTTCGGCCCGATCGCCGGGTTGCAGGTGGCCTGGCCGCCGCCGCCCAGCTCGTCGGTGAAGACGACCTTGGTGCCGTCGTTGTTGAACGTGGCCGAGTGCCAGAACGCGAAGTTCTCGGTGTCCCGGACCGTGGTGAGCACCTTCGGCGCCACCGGGTTCGAGATGTCGAAGATCGCGCCGTCACCCATGCACGCGCCGGCCGCGATGTCCTTCTCCGGGTACGCCGTGATGTCGTGGCAGCCCGTGGTCGGGTAGCCGTCGGCGTCACCGGGGAAACCTCCGTCCGGGAAGAGCACCGGCGTGGCGACGACAGCCGCCGCGGCCGGGTTCTTCAGCGGAACCTTGACGATCGAGATCTTGTCGTGCGGCAGCGCGCAGTTGGGCACGCTGGCGCCGGACAGGTTGTAGGACGACACGTACAGGTATACCGACTTGTCGCGGCCCTTGCCCGGCACGATCGTCTGGGTGTGCGAACCGCAGTCGGTCTTCACCGCGGCGACGTACTGCGGGCTCTTCGGGTTGCTGATGTCGAAGACCTTGATGCCTTCCCAGCGCGGCGTCTCGGCCGGCGACGTGCCGGGCACCGAGGTGCTCGCGCAGGAGTCGTCGGAACGCTGCGCGTCGGTGGCCAGGAAGAGCAGGTCTCCCCAGATCGAGATGTCGTTCTGCGCGCCGGGACAGACCACGACGGCGGCGACCGACGGCTTCCGCGGGTTGCTGATGTCGTAGACGGTGAACCCGTTGTAGTTACCGCCGTACGCGTATTTGCCCTGGAACGCCCAGTCCGAGTTCAGGGAGTTCTCGGCCGCGAACGGGGCGGCCTTCGGGATGTTGGCGATCTGCTTGAGGTTGGAACTGCTGCGGATCTCGTCAACCGCCGGAATGTCGGCCACTGCGGCCTGGGCGGGCGCTACGGCCAGGAAGCTGAGCAGGACTGCCGCAGCACCAATACTGGACAGGCGCTTGAACCGCCCTCGTGGGGCAGGGTGCTTCATGGAGCTCCTTCCGGGTACGGAGCCACCGACGACACACCGCGAGTCGTGTCGCGAGCACCCCCGGTGACAGCGATATCGGTCGTTACGATAGCTGTCGAATGTTGAGTTGGGGACCCTTACCGAAAAGGAAGCAATGAATCGCCGACACACACGGAGCCGGGCGGCCGTCGCCCTCGCGGCCGTCGCCGCCGCCGGGATCGCTCTGGCCGCCTGCTCAGCGGACGACAGGAAGCCCGTGGCTCAGTCGTCTGCCGTCTCATCCTCGCCGGTTCCGGTGCTGCTGCCGGGCCGTCCGGGAGAATCGGCCGCAGTGTCCGATTCTGATCAGGTGAAGGCGCCCGACGGGACGGCGTACAACTCGATCGACGTGGCGTACGTGCAGATGATGATCGCCCACCACGACCAGGCTGTGGCGATGGCCGACCTGGCGCCCGGGCGAGCCGGCAACAGCGCGCTGAAGCGGCTCGCCGAGCGGATCAGCGTCGGCCAGAAACTCGAAGTCGATTACCTGAAGTCCTGGTTGAAGGACCGGAACCAGCCAGAATCCGATCCCGGCCACGACCACTCGACGATGCCGGGCGGACAGAGTCCGGAGAAGATCGCGGCTCTCACGGCGGCCACCGGCGCCGGATTCGACCGCCTCTTCGTGTCCATGATGACCGAGCATCACAAGGGCGCACAGCAGATGGCCGGCGATCTTCTGAAGAGTGGTGTGGACGAGCGACTGTCCGAATTGGCCAATGAATCGGCGGTCGAGCAGATCTCCGAGATCCGGCGGATGGCCCAGCTCGAGATCGCTTAGAGCAGCATGCCGCCCGAGGCCTCGACGCGCTGGCCGGTGATCCAGCCGGCGCCGGCGCCGAGCATCGTCGCGATCGCCGCGGCGATCTCCTCGGGCCGGGCAACCCGGCCCAGCGCGGTCACGCTGCCGATGTGGGCGCGCACCTGCTCGTTGTCACGGAGCGCGCCGCCACCGAACTCGGTGCCGGCCGGCCCGGGCGCCACCACGTTGGCGGTGATGCCGCGCGGGCCGAGCTCCTTCGCCAGGTACCGGGTGAAGACCTCGACCGCGCCCTTCATCGCGGCGTAGGCCGCGTAGACGCCCTCGCCGGTGAAGCGGGTCAGCCCGGTGGAGAGGTTGACGATCCGGCCGCCGTCGGCGATCAGCGGCAGCAGCTTCTGGGTCAGGAAGAACATGCCGCGCCAGTGCACGTTCAGCATCTCGTCGAAGGCCTCGACCGAGGTCTCGGCGATCGAGCCGGCCGCGCCGACGCCGGCGTTGTTGACCAGGAAGTCGAAGTCCGTCCGGCCGAACCGGTCGGCCAGGACCTGACGCAGCGAGTCGGCGAACGCGTCGTACGCGCCGAGGTCGCCGACGGTGAGCGGCAGCGCGACGGCGTCGATCTTCTCGCCGGGGTCGCCGCGGTACGTGTAGATCACTTCGACGCCGGCGTCGATGAGGGCGAGGGCGGTGGCCCGGCCGAGTCCGCGGTTGCCACCGGTGATCAGGGCGATTTCGGACATGGTGATGCCTTTCTGTTTGTTATTGCGGATTTAAGCGTTTACCGCGGTGAGGAGCTGGAGTTTCTCGTGACTCGCTGAGCCGGGCACCGCGGTGAAGACCAGCAGGGTCTGCATCTGGTCCGGGTCGAGCAGGTTCTGGCAGTACAGGTCGAGGGGGCCGAGCTGCGGGTGCAGCAGCGTTTTGCGGTCGGTGTGCGCGAGGCCGACCTCGTGATCGGCCCAGATCTCGGTGAACTCCGGGCTCACCGCCAGCAACGCCTCGACGATCTCGCCGGCCCGGCTCTCCGGCGCGGCCGCGTACGCCCGCCGCAGCTGAGCAGTGAGGATCCGCGCGTGCCTCGGATGGTGCTCCTCGGGGTAGATCCGACGGCACTCCGGCTCGGCGAACCACCGGTACCACGCGCTGCGCGCCAGGCCGGTGAACCGGGTCTCGTCGCCGACGAGCGCCACCGCCATCGGGGTCTGCACCAGCGTCTCGCCCCACCGGGAGATGACCATCGCCGCGGTGTCGTCGAGCCGGTCCAGGATCCGCATCACCCCGGGGCTGATGTGGTCGTCGCGCAACGCCCGCTGCGGCACCGGGTGGCCGCCCAGGCGGAACAGGTGATCCCGCTCCTCCAGTCCGAGGTGCAGGGCCCGGGCCAGCGCCGCGAGCATCTGCTCGGACGGGGCCGGGCCGCGCTGCTGCTCGATCCGGCCGTAGTAGTCGGCCGACATCCCGGCCAGCGACGCGACTTCCTCGCGGCGCAGGCCACCGGTCCGCCGTCGTGCGCCCCGGGGCAGCCCGACGTCCTCCGGCTGGAGCGCCTCACGGCGAGTCCGGAGAAAGTCGGCCAGCTGCTCTCGATCCATGTGACCAGTCTGGCCCGGTTGTGCGTACCGATGAAGGCCGAACTTATCCGGGGATCAGTTGTCCCTGGTTGACGGCAGGGCCGCGCCGATCTGGGTGGCGCCGGCCGCGAGGGTCTGGAAGCCGGCCTCGCTGATGTCCTCGTCCTCGCGCAGGTCGGCGAGTTTCTTGACGAACTCCGCCAGCTTGCGGGAGGCCTTCTCCGGATCCTTACGAAGCCGGGTCTTCAGCTGCTCCAGGCGCCGGTTCAGCGCTTCCGCACCCTTACGGTCCAGCTCGCCGCGCTTCTCCAACGCTCGCACCACGGTCGCCAGCTGGGTCACCAGCTCGGCCGGGCCGGCCGGCACGGCCGTCGGGGGTTTCGGCGTGGGCGACGTGCTCGTCGGGGCCGCCGAAGGCTCGTCGAGCGGCGCGTCCTCGGTGATCACCACGCTGGGCGCGGCGATCGGCACGGCCGGTGATTCCGGGTCGTCGTCCCCGCCGGACGAAATGATCGCCACGGCGACCGTCACGAACAGCACGGTCGCCGCCGTGACCGCACCCAGGATCTTCAGACGCTGGTTCGCGCCCTGCGGCTTGACCCCGGGCAGCTTGGTCGTCGGCGAGTAGTACGGATCATGAGGGACGGACACGGCCGCCATCATGCCAGGTCCAGAGCGACACCGGCAGATCGTGCAGCCCGCGCAACAGCAGACCCGGCCGCCACCGCAGGTCTTCCGCGGCGATCGCCAGCCGTAGATCCGGGTGGCGGGTCATCAGCTGGGTGAAGGCGATCTGCGCCTCCATCCGGGCCAGCGGCGCGCCGAGGCAGTAGTGGATGCCGTGGCCGAACGCCAGGTGCGGGTTCTGCGTGCGGTCCAGGCGCAGCACGCCGGCGTCGGGGAAACGAGCCTCGTCACGGTTCGCTGACAGCAGCACGACGATCACCGGGTCGCCGGCGCGCACGGTGACCCCGCCGATCTCCAGGTCCTCGGTGGCGACCCGGAACGTGGAGGTCTCGACCGGTCCCTCGAACCGCAGGAACTCCTCGATCGCGGTGGGCAGCAGCGCCGGCTCGGCACGCAGCCGTTCCCACTGGTCGCGGTCGCGGAGCAACAGGTAGGTCCCGTTGCCGATCAGGTTGACTGTTGTCTCGTGGCCGGCGATGAGCAGCAGGAAGACCATCGAGGAGAGCTCGGACTCGGTGAGCCGGTCCTCGGAGTCGCGTACCTGGATCAGCCCGGAGAGAAGGTCGGTCCCGGGGGTCGCGCGGCGCTCGGCGATCAGGGCGAGGATGTAACCGACCATGGCGCGGATCGCCGGTTCCAGCCGGTCGCCGGACTGCGATCCGGCAACGATCACATTGGACCAGTCGCGGAACGCGTCCCGGTCGTCCGGTGGCACACCGAGCAGCTCGCAGATCACCTGGATCGGCAGTGGGAACGCGAACGCGTCGATCAGATCGACCTGGTCCTTGCCCTCCATCGCGTCCAGCAGATCGCGGGTGATCTCCTCGATCCGCGGGCGCAGGCTCTCGATGCGCCGGGCCGTGAAGGCGGCCGAGACCAGGCGGCGCAGCCGGGTGTGGTCGGGCGGATCAGCGGCCAGCATGTGCCGGGAAAGGATCGAGGCAGGGCTTGCCGCCCGGTTCGCCGCCTCGGACGAGCCGACCGAGAAAGCGGACTGCTTGGAGAGGCGCGGGTCGGCCAGCGCCCGGCGGGCGTCGTCGTAACGCGTGACCACCCAGGCGCTCAGCCCGCTGGGCAGCCGGGTGCGCCGGACCGGGCCGGTCCGGCGCCACGCCGCGTAGGTGGGGTGCGGGTCCGCCTGAAACTCCGGATCGATGAAGTCGACCTCAAGTCCCCGTGTCACCCCAACCACGATACCTGTCGATACCTACAGGGTGCGTCCCGTCCGCTCCGGGGCGTACCGAGCCAGGGTGAGCTGCTCGGCGAAGCTGATCAGCGTGTAGAGCACGATCGACGCGACGGTCACGATCGTCACGCCGGTCCACATCCGGTCCAGCTCGAACGTCGTCACCGAGGCGAGCATCAGGTAACCGAGACCCTTGCCGGTGGCGAGCCACTCGGCCAGCAAGGCGCCGACCAGGGCCAGCGGCGCGGCCACCCGCAACGCCGCGAAGAGCGCCGGCAGAGCGCCGGGCAGCTGTACGCGGAACAGGGTGCTGTAAGCCGAAGCGCCGTACGCCCGCATCAGATCCAGCGACGACGGGGTGACCGCCCGCAGCGCCAGCGAGACGTTGACCAGCACCGGGAAGAAGGTCACGATCCCGGCGATCACGGTGACCGCGACCAGTCCGCGCCCGAAGATCAGCGCGATCAGCGGGGTCATCGCGACAAGCGGCACCGCGCGCAGCGCCATCGCGACCGGCAGCAGCGTCTGCTCGACACCCTGCCAGAGCGCGAACGCGATCGCGGTCGCCAGGGCCGCCACCGTACCGAAGGCCAGGCCGAGCAGCGCGTCCACCGCGGTGACCTTGAAGGCCTCCCACAGCAGCTCGCGTTCCGCCCCGTTGGCCGGATCGGTCACGAAGTTCCAGACGTCGATCGGGCCGCGGGTCAGGAACGGGTCCAGCTCCAGGCCCTTGACCAGCAGCTGCCAGACACCGCAGATGACCGCGACCGACAGCAGCGCGCCACCGAGCCCCTTGAGGAACTTCCATGCCGCCTTCATCGGGGCGCCCACGGGGTGAGCAGCCGGCCGGCCAGACCGGTCAGCGCGTACGCGAGACCGGAGAGTGCCGTCGCCACCAGGGCGATCCCCCACGTCCGCTCGACCGCGAGGCTCTGCTGCGAATTGATCATCGCGACTCCCAGTCCGGACTCCGCGCCCAGGTACTCACCGATGATCGCGCCGAGCATCGCGGCCGGCGCGGCGATCCGCAGACCGGCGAAGAGGCTCGGCAGACAGGCGCGCAGCCGCACCCGCCATAACTGCGTCCACCGCCCTCCGCCGTACGCGCGAATCAGGTCGAGACTTGTCGCGTCCGCACTGCGCAGCCCGACCAGCGCGCCGACCAGGGTGGTGAAGATGACCGAGATGGCGGCCAGGATCACCTTGGAGGTGTCGCCGCTGAACAGCACCGCGAGCACCGGCCCGATCGCGATCACCGGCAGGCAGTAACTGACGAGCGCGAGCTGGAGAAGCGCCCGCTCGATCAGCGGTATCTGCACGAAGAGCACGGCCAGCACGATCGCGATGGCGTTGCCCCACAGCCAGCCGAGGCCGGCCTCGCGCAGGGTCGCCTCGGCGTTCGGCCAGTAGAAGCCGAAGCCGTCGGTGCCGAGCTGGGCCAGGATCGCGGTGGGCGGTGGCACCGCACGGCTGTCGGCGAAGACCGTGCGGCCCAGCAGCTCCCAGACGGCGAGCAGGCCGAGCAGGCCCGCCGCGCCTTTGAGGGACTTCATTCGCCGTTCCCGAACAGCAGCGCGCTCAGCTGGTCCTCAAGTTCGTGGAACCGGGCCGTGCGCATCATCTCGGGCGTACGCGGACGGGGCAGGTCGATGTCCACCTGCGCCACGATCCGGCCGGGCCGCGCACTCATCACGGCCACCGTGTCGGCGAGGAACACCGCCTCGGCGATCGAGTGGGTGACCAGCAGCGTGGTCGTTGCCCGCTCGCTCCAGATCCGCTGCAGTTCCAGGTTGAGGCGCTGGCGGGTCATCTCGTCGAGCGCACCGAACGGCTCGTCCAGCAGCAGGATCCGCGGTTCCACCACGAGCGCGCGGGCGATCGCCACGCGCTGCCGCATGCCACCGGAGAGCTGGGACGGGCGGGCCTCCTCGAAGCCCTCCAGACCGACCAGCTTGATCAGGTCGGTGATCGTGGCGTCGTCCACCTTCACCCCGCTGACCTCCAGGGGCAGCCGGATGTTGGCTTTCACCGACCGCCACGGCAGCAGTGCGGCGTCCTGGAACGCGATGCCGAGGTGGTGGTTGCGCCGGGTCGCGGCCGGATCCTCGCCGTGCACGAAGGCCTCACCCGAGGTGGGGCGATCGAGGTCGGCGAGGATCCGCAGGATCGTGGACTTGCCGCACCCGGACGGCCCGAGCAGCGCCACGAACGCGCCGGCCGGAGTGTCCAGGTCGACGTTGTCGAGCGCGGTGACAGTCGACCGGCGGATCGTGAACTGCTTGGTGAGCTTGCGCAGCACGATCCCCCGGTCGGACTCGCTCAGGACGCCGCCTTCAGGTTCGGGTTCTCCTCGTAGACCTCCTTGATCACGGAGAGATCGAAGAGCTGCTCCTTGGTGATGGTCACACCGCCCAGCGCCAGCGTCGCGATGGTCTCCGCGACGTGCGCGTCGGTGATCGTGAACAGGCCGTTCGCCTTGGTGTCCTCGGTCTGCACGACGGTGTTCTGCGCCTCGGACTCGAGCACCTGCTCCTTCTCGTCGAGGCCGAGGTCCTTGCCGTACTTGGTGGCGGCCAGGTTCGCGCCCAGCGCCGGGTCGGCGAGCGAATCGGTCCAGCCCTTGATGTCGGCGATCAGCAGCGCCTTGAGCTTGTCCCGGTCCGAGGTGAGGCTGGAGCGCTTAACCACGTAGACCTCGGAGACCATCGGGTAACCGTGGTCGTTCAGCAGCATGACCGCGGTCTCGACCCCCTTGGTCTTGAGCAGGTTCGGCTCGTTGGTGAAGAAGGAGAACCAGCCGTCGACCTCTTTGGACACCAGCGGGGTCGGGTCGAACTGGGCCGGCACCTTGGTGACGCTCGCCGGGTCGATGTTGTTGGCCTTGAGGAACGCGTTCCAGACCGGCTCGTTCGTCGCCTGCACACCGATCTTCTTGCCGACCATGTCCTGCGGCGTGTTGATCGGAGTGTCCTTGAGACTCACGATCGCGAACGGGTTCTTCTGGTACTGGGCGCCGAGGATCACCAGGTCCGCGCCCTTCAGGATCGCGGCTGCGGTGATGTCCGGCGAGGAGATCCCGACAAGCGCCTTGCCGGAGGCGACCACGGCGTCCTGGCTGACCGTCGGTCCACCGGACATCAGGTTGACCGAGCTGAAGCCGGCATCCTTGTAGTAGCCCTTGGTGTCCGCGATGTAGGCGCCGGCGAACTCGACGTTCTTGATCCACGACAGCTGGTAGTTCAGGGCGCCGAGGTCCTTCGCGCCACCGGAATCTCCGCCGGTGGAGGACGACTCGTCGCTGTCGCCGCACGCGGCGAGCAGGGCAGCGGAGATGCCGAGGCCGGCCAGGCCGGCTCCGCCGCGGAGGAGGGCACGCCGATTTATGTACGCGGTCACGCGATGCTCACTTTCCCTCAAGAAGGAGCAGACGCTAACCACGGATCGTTTCGACGCAGTTTCCTTGTGTTTCGCGTTCCAGCCTCAGGGAAGCCGCCGCCTTTTTGTTAGGAAACCGCTGTTCAGATGCCGCTTCGGCGGGGCGTACGCGGTGGCCGCAGCGGCAGCCGTGGCCGAGATGGCCGTTGCGGGCGGACGCGGCGCGGGCGTGGCTGGGCGCAGACTGCGACGATGGCGAACATGGATGCGACTATCCATCGATTCCGGGCCGGGAAGGCCTCCGTTGAGGGATTCTTAAAGATCATCTCACCAGGAGGTAAGCAACCACCGGTCATAGGGGCGTTCCGGACGACTAACCTCCGGTGGTCGCCCCTTCCTCGGATGGAGTCACCGCACCACATGTCTTCTCGTTCCCGCCGCGCGCTGTCCGTCGCCGCCGTGGCCGCCGCGCTTCTGGCCGCGACCGCGTGCACCACCACTGCCGCCTCCCCGACGACGGCGAGCCCGTCCGCCCTCCCGGCGAGCCAGTCGAGCCAGCCCGGCCCGGCGGCGATCGAATCGGCGTCGACCCAGCCGAACATCGTGCTGGTGCTCACCGACGACCTGTCGAAGAACCTCGTGCGGTACATGCCGAACCTGCGCAAGATGCAGCAGGACGGCACCACGTTCACCAATTACACGGTGACCGACTCGCTCTGCTGCCCGTCGCGCGCGTCGCTCTTCAAGGGACAGTTCCCGCACAACACCGGGATCTACAAGAACCACGGGTCGGACGGCGGTTTCCGGCTCTTCCACAGCCGTGGCCAGGAGAGTTCGACGTTCGCGACCGATCTGAAAGCGGCCGGGTACCGCACCGGGTTCTTCGGCAAGTACCTCAACGAGTACCTGCCGGCGACCAGCTTCAACGGCGGCAAACCCTATGTGCCGCCGGGCTGGGACCAGTGGTTCGCCGGCGGGAACGCGTACGACAACTTCATCTACGCGCTGAACGAGAACGGGACGGTCAAGAAGTACGGGAAGAAGCCGCAGGAGTACCTCACCGACGTGCTGTCGGCCAAGGCGACCGGCTTCATCACCGCCTCCGCGGCGACCGGGTCACCGTTCATGCTGGAGGTCGCGACGTACGCGCCGCACGCTCCGTTCACCCCGGCGCCACGGGACGCGAAACTGTTCCCGGGGCTGACGATTCCGCGGACGGCGGCGTACGACAGGCTGCCTGCGGACGCGCCTGCCTGGCTCGCCGGCCACCCCCGGCTGAACGCGGAACAGAAGGCCCGGATGGACGTCGAGTTCCGCAAGCGGGCCCAGTCGGTGCAGTCGGTGGACCGGATGCTCGGCGCGCTGCGCGACACCCTGACCAAGGCCGGCGTCGCCGACGAGACCCTCGTGGTCTTCGCGTCCGACAACGGGTTCCACATGGGCGAGTACACGCTGCCCTCCGGCAAGCAGACCGCGTTCGACACCGACGTCAACGTGCCGCTCATCGTGGCCGGGCACGGCGTCAAGGCCGGGCAGAACGTCGAGGCCGTCGTGGAGAACACCGACCTGCGGCCCACCTTCGCCAACCTGGCCGGCGAGCCGGCGCCCGCAGAGGTGGACGGGCAGAGCCTCAGGCAGCTGCTCGCCGGCGAGACACCGGCGCGCTGGCGCACCGCGGCGCTGATCGAGCACCGCGACCCGGCCACCGACCCGGCCGACCCGGATTACGAACACGACAGCATCAACATCCCGCCGTCGTACGACGCGATCCGGACCGCGGACTTCACCTACGTGCAGTACGTCGACGGCACCCGCGAGTACTACGACCGCCGCGCCGACCCGGACCAGCTGCGCAATCTGGCCGGCTCGCTGCCGGCCGACCGCCTCACCCAGCTGCGAGCTTCGGTACGCGCGATGACCACGTGCGTCGGCGCCGAAGCCTGTCTGACAGCGGCGAGCGCGGTCAGCTAGTCAGACCTCGCGCGCCCACGGCGGCAGCTGGGCGCCGCGCGGGAAGCCCGGCGCTTCCTGGCGTGTGATCACCGGGTACACACTGGAGTGCGCCTGCCACGAGGGTTGCGGCGCGGCGGGCCGTTCGGTGAGCGAGCGGACCAGCGCGTGCACCATGTCCTGCAACGCCATGTGCAGGCGCACGTCGGTGATCAGGCCGTCCGCGCCGATCGTCGCCATGTCCAGCGGGATCCGCACGCAGGCCGGGCGCAGCAGCCGGGCACCGCCGTGCTCCAGCACCGACTCCAGTGAGGTCCGGGCGCCGTCGTCGACACCGGGCTCCACCACGGAGAGCCAGGCGACCGGCTTGCCCCGCAGCTCACCGCCGTCGACCAGCCAGTCCAGCAGATTCTTGAGGCTGCCGGGCAGCGATCCGGCGTACTCCGGGGTGCTGATCAGCAGGGCGTCCGCCATGGTGATCTGGCGACGCAGCTCGGACACCGACGCCGGCGGGTACACCTCGCCCGGCACGAACGCGGGCAGTGCGACAAGGCCGTCGTACAGTTCCGCGGCGATCCCCTCAGCGGCGTGCCGGGCCGCGGTGCGCAGGGCGGCGGTGTGCAGGGAGCCGCCACGGGTGCTCCCCGAGATCAGCAGGACACGCGTCATGGTTGCCGACGATACGGGCCTTCACGCCACATCACCGTACGGCCGACCCCGATCGGATTTTCGTATCGAATGAGGCTCGACGAGTAGCCACGGGCGTCGCCGGACGGCAGCATGAACAAACGGTCCAAAACAGGAACTCGGAGCTCATGTCGCACCCCACGCCGCAAGACCCGTTCGAGCCGACCACGCCGCTTCCGCCGGCATATCCGGCTCCGGATAGCGCGCCGCCGACCACCCCGTTCCAGCAGGCCCCGCCGCCGTACCCGGAGGCGCCCGCTTACCCGCAGGCCTCGCCTTACGAGCCGACCGCGCCGTTCGACCCGACGGCGCCGTACCAGCCCCCGGCCAGCTCGCCGCCCTACCAGCCGCCGGCCAGCCCGCCGCCGTACCAGGCGAACACGCCGTTCCCGCCGCAGCCGTACGCGCCACAGTCGCCGTACGAGGCACAGCCGTTTTCCGGCCCGCCCGCCTCCGGGTACGCCGACAAGGGTTATCCCCAGGGTTATCCACAGCCGGGCTACGGGACGCCGCCGGGCTACGGGACGCCGCCGGGCTACGGGACGCCGCCGGGTTACGGGCCGGGCGGCGTGGGACTGCCCACCTCCGGCTGGTCGGTGGCGTCGCTCGTGCTGGGCATCGTCGGCGTACTGATCGGCTGGTGCACCTACGCCATCATCCCGCTGCTCGCGGTGGTGTTCGGCCACATCGGACTCGCCGAGACCAAGGGCGGGCGTAAATCCGGCCGGGGCATGGCGATCGCCGGCTTGGTGATGGGTTACCTGGTCATCGCCGTGACGCTGCTCATCCTCGTGGTGCTGGGCGGGATGGGCGTCTTCGGGCAGTTCGCCACGTCTCCCTGACGACGAAGCCACGTCTCCCTGACGACGAAGAACGCCCCGTCCTGAGTTCAGGACGGGGCGTTTCTTGTTGATGTGCGCCGCGTAGGACTTGAACCTACAACCCGCGGATTAAGAGTCCGCTGCTCTGCCAGTTGAGCTAGCGGCGCCGGCCAACGAGAAAGAACGTTAGCACACGCCTGAACAGGCCCTAACGGGACCTGGGCAGGCAACACCTCTTGTATTTCGCCGCGGAATCGCACCAGCACGCGTCGTTACGACCGGGCGGCCAGACGGCTGCCGGACCGTGCCCTTCGAGCTGCCGCGCGTACCCGGCACGCACCTCCGTGTCCCCCGGATCACCGCCGTGGCGGCCCACGTATTCGGCCAGGCCGTCGGCCGTCCCGGCGTAGAGACGGAAGCCGGACTGCCCGGCCTCGGTCCAGAGGGTCAGCGCCTTCTCCAGGTCGGCTCGGTGCGCGTCCCAGGTGTGCCCGTAGACGTCGGCGAACGCCGGCCAGCGCAGCAGCACCTTGTCGAACTCGGCGTGCGGCCAGAACATCACGCCCTGGCCGGGCTGCGCCTGCCTGCGGTCCACGACGTTGTCGTACTCGTCGGCGGGCAGCTCCAGGTCACGGCGGACCCGGCGGCGGGACTGCAGCAGCGCGCCGGTGAGACGCTGGTTGAGCGTGGTGTCCGGACGGTCCAGGACGGTGGTCAGGGCCGCGGTCAGCCACTGCTCGGCGATCTCGCCCTGGCCGCACTCCTCCAGGGCCTCGCCGAGGTACGCCGCGGCGTCCGGGTCCCGGACCAGTTTCGGCCGCAGCGCGGTGAACGCCGCCATCGCCTCGTCCTCGCGCCCGAGCCGGGACAGCAGCTCCCCGCGCCGCGCCCGCGCGAAACCGCCGGCGGCGTCCTCGACCTGCTGGTACGACTCGATGGCGCGCTCCACGAGCGCCAGCGCCGGCGGCAACTCACCCTGTTTCTCAGTGAGTTCGGCGGCCAGCATCAGCGCGTACCCGGTGTCGGCCGGATCGGCGAGCCCTTGTTGATCGACTGCGACCAGCAGTTCGGTGACGGCCGCGCGGGGATCACCGCCGCGCAACGCGTCGTAGCCGATCATGTCCAGATCATCACTGGTCAGCAACTGAGTGGATGACACAAATCACCCTAACCCGTGGGCGTGGATCTCCACGCCCACGGAGGGTTTTCCGTTACGTCGCGGTACAGGTCAGCGCAGGCCAGGACCAGTTTCCGCCGTGCTGGACGGTGAATCCGAACGTGTTGCCGCTCCCGTTCGGCCGAGCCGTCATCACGGTGCTCGACGTCCAGCTCACCGTCGCGTTCCAGGTCGCGATGATCCGTTGCGGCGAGGTGAGCGTGACGGTGACCGTCCAGTTGTTCGACCCGGTCACCGTGACCTGTCCGTTGAACCTGTCACTCCATTTCTGCCCCTCGGCATAGGTGGCGGCACACGAAGAGCCGCCACCACCGCCACCGCTACCGGTGGGCGCCACCGCTCTCCCCGTCGACGGGGAGATCATTCCGGCGCAGAGTCCGCGGTTGCGCAGGCCCGCCGCGATCTGTGGCACGGCGGCCACGGTCGTCGCGTACTGGTCGTGCATGAGGATCACGCCGCCGTTGGTCAGGGTGCTCGCGGCCTGCACGATCTGCGCGGTGCTCGCGCCGTTCCAGTCCTGCGAGTCGACGTCCCACAGAACCGTACGCAGGCCGAGGGCCGACGCCGCGGACTGCAGGGTGGCGTTCGTCTCCCCGTACGGCGGGCGGAAGAGCACCGGGGTGCCGCCGCCACCGGCCCGGATCGCGCTCTGGGTCCGGGAGAGCTCCGAACTCATCTGCGCGGCACTGAGCGTCAGCATGTGCGGGTGGGTGTAACTGTGATTGGCGACCCACATGCCGGCCGACACCTGAGCGGCGACGAGACCGGGGTTGGCCGCCGCGTTCTGGCCGGTGTTGAACATCGTGGCGCGCACGCCCGCCGACCGCAGAGCGTTCAGCAGCGTGCTCGTGTTGCCGGGGTTGGGGCCGTCGTCGTAGGTGAGCGCGACGTAGCCGTTGGCACAGTCGGCAGCCGCCGTTGCCTGGGCCGGAGGCTGCCCGAGCAGGAGGGTGCCGGCCACGGCCAGGACGGCGGCCGCGGCGAGGGATCGACGCATGGGGGATCACCTTTCGATGGACTGGGGATGGCATCGATTGACGATCGTCGTTTTCTTATTGTTCGGAGCAGTCATGGTCAAGTCAACCGGAACTTTTCGAAACTTTCGGTGGCTCGCGAGCTGCTTTGCGCGTACCCAATGATCTTGAAAGGGCCGAAACTATCGGAGCCGGACCGGCGCAGCGAAAAGGCCCTGACCAAAGGTCAGGGCCTGATGTTGGGTGGTGAGAGTGCGTCGCGTAGGACTTGAACCTACAACCCGCGGATTAAGAGTCCGCTGCTCTGCCAGTTGAGCTAGCGACGCTCGCCGTGCAACGAGAGAAACGGTAGCACGGCCTCCGGAGATCCTTGAAATCGGTTACTTGCCACCTCAAGGAGGACCCGCGACTTGCGCACATGCGTCAGTATGGCTGCGCTGAGAACTCCAGAACGGGGCCATGACGATGGTTGACCTCCGCCGCTCCCTGGCGGCGATCCTGGCAACTGCCATGATCGCTCCCCTTGCCGCCTGCGGCGACGACCCGAAGCCGAGCTTCGCCGAACCGGCAGCGGTGGCGAGTGGTCCCTCCGGTGGGCCGGTGCCGGAGAGCACCACCGTGGCCGAACCGGTGGCGTTGACGATCACGCCGGCCAAGGACAAGAAGAACGTGCCGATCAGCGCCGAGATCGGGCTGAAGGTCAGCGGTGGCGAGGTCACTTCGGTGACCCTCACCGACGCCGCGGGCAAGAAGGTCGCCGGTGACTTCCGCGAGGACGGCTCGGCCTGGGTGCCGGGCAAGCCGCTGAAAGCGAAGCAGAAGTACGCGGCCGAGGTCGTCGCCACCGGCAAGGACGGCACGACGACGAAGCAGACCACAGCGTTCACCACGATGAGCCAGCCGGGCCGGACCACGGACACCGGGCTCTATCTGTTCGACGATCACACGTACGGCGTCGCCATGCCGGTCGTGGTCGAATTCGACCCCGGCATCAAGAAGAAGGACCGGGCGGCCGTGCAGAAGCGGTTGTTCGTCGAGATCACCCCGGCGCAGCCGGGCACCTGGTCGTGGACGCCGAGCGGCACCCAGGCCTACTACCGCGCGCCGGAGTACTGGCAGACCGGCACCCAGATCAAGGTGCGGGCCGCGCTCGCCGGGCTGCCCACCGGCGACGGGATCTACGGCGACAAGGACCGGTCGGCGACCGCGAAGATCGGCCGCAGTTTCGAGATGAAGGTCGACAACAAGACCAAGAAGATGACAGTGGTCCGCGACGGCAAGACGATCAAGACGATGCCGGTGAGCCTCGGCAAGAAGAGCACCCCGTCGTCGAGCGGCACGATGGTCGTCATGCAGAAGATGGCGCAGACCGTCTTCGACACCACCGACACCGACGGCGCGGACGGTTACCGCACCGAGATCGAGTACGCACAGCGACTGACCTGGAGCGGTCAGTACATTCACTCGGCTCCGTGGTCCACAGGTGATCAAGGTCGCCGAAATGTGTCACATGGATGTGTCAACGTGTCTCCGACGAACGCCCGGTGGCTCTTCGACAAGACTCTCGTCGGTGACCCGATCACCGTGGCCGGCACCGGCGACAAGCTGGAGTACGGCAACGGCTGGACACCCTGGGATCTCAGCTGGGAAGAGTTTGCCAAGGGCAGCGCGTTGGAGGTTCCGGCGAACCTCGGCTGAGTGTCTCGAACCCGCACACGGGGTACTTCGGCACAAACCCGGGATTGGTCGCGAGACATTTTTGGAGCACTATTGGGCGCCGGGAGAACGACGCCTTGAGGGGACCATGGACATGGATGCAATTCGGTCGGGTCGCCGCAGATGGCGCGCGGCCGTGGTCACGGTGCTGGCGGGCACCCTCCTGCTGACTGCCGCGTGCAGTGGCGGCGGCGATTCGCCGTCGTGGCAGGGCGGCGGAGCGGAAGGCGGCAGCAGTGCGGCCCCGGCCGCCGAGGCCCCGTCGCCCGAGCCCACGCTGAGCACCGTGGCGGTCACCTCACCCGCACTCGACGCGACCGATGTCGAGGCATGGTCCGAGGTCAAGTACAACAGCGAGGACCCCGAGAACACCGACCTCAAGGTCACCAACGCCAAGGGTGACGAGGTCAAGGGCACGCTCGACAAGGACGGCAACGTCTGGAAACCGAGCGAGTCGCTGGACTGGGGCACGA
Organism: Actinoplanes sp. CA-015351; assembly: GCF_050955685.1. NCBI lineage: Bacteria > Bacillati > Actinomycetota > Actinomycetes > Micromonosporales > Micromonosporaceae > Actinoplanes > Actinoplanes sp. CA-015351. The sequence goes on along the minus strand of NZ_CP192102.1, from coordinate 1,075,976 downwards.
AGTACACGGTCACCGTCACCACGCCCGAGGCCGAGGGCAAGAACAACACCGTCACCAGCAGCTTCACGACGATGAAGAAGCCGGCGAACCTGGTTCGCGTGACGAGCTTCCTCGGCGACAACAACGTCGTCGGTGTCGGCATGCCGCTGATCATGAGGTTCGGCCGCGCCATCCCGGAGAAATACCGGGCCGAGGTCGAGCGCCGCATGGTCGTCACGGCGACTCCCGCGCAAGAGGGCACCTGGCACTGGATCAGCTCCACCGAGGTGCACTTCCGCCCGAAGACCTACTGGAAGGCCGGCTCCAAGGTCTTCTACAAGGTGCAGCTCAAGGGCGTGAAACTCGGCGACGGCTGGTACGGCCGCTCCGACCTCACCGTCGACATGAAGATCGGCCGTTCGCTGATCATGAAGGTCGACAACAAATCCAAGAAGATGACCGTCACCCAGGACGGCAAGGTCATCAAGACCATCCCGGTGAGCCTCGGCAAGCCGAAAACTCCGTCGTCGAGCGGCACGATGGTCGTGATGGAGAAGAAGGCGAAAACCGTCTTCGACACCACCGACACCGACCCCGACGGCGGTTACCGCACCGACATCGACTGGGCACAGCGGATCACCCACAGCGGCCAGTTCATCCACGCCGCCCCGTGGTCCGAGGGCCAGCAGGGCAAGCGCAACGTCTCGCACGGCTGCGTCAACGTCTCCGAGGCGATGGGCGAGTGGCTCTTCAACCGCACGATGATGGGCGACGTGATCACCGTCTCGGGCACCGAAGAGAAGCTCAAGAACGGCAACGGCTGGACCGACTGGAACGTCAGCTACGAAGAGTACAAAAAGGGCAGTTACCTCTAAGGTCTGCCGGGCGCGGGCTTGGTCGATTCCGACCAGGCCCGCGCTTTTTTATTACGCCTTTTCGACCCCCGCGCCAGATAAGCCGCATATCGCCCTCGCGCCAGCAAAGGCATTGCAAACTCACGATTTGCGGGGCATCACCGTATAACTGAACGAGATCACGAAGTCGATCACCAGCACAACGGTCCACGGGCCCATCACTCCCCACAGCGGCGCCGCGTTCTCCATCCCGCCCGCGACCAGGGTGAACAGTCCGAGGAGTCCGGCGCCCAGGGCGTACGCAAGAAGATGCTCGAGCCACGCCCTGCGCTCGTCGGCCGCATGCTCGCGCCCGGCGCGCGGTCCGCGCGTGGGCGCCGGACCACCGGCGAATCGGTGCGCGACCCGCACGTCGGCCCAGCGGATCATCCGATGACCGAAAACGACCGTCACGGCGAGGCAGACCGCGGCCAGGCCGTGCGCGAGGCTCGCCTCCGCTCCGCGGCGCAGGTCGATCGCGGTGGCGACCAGGAGCAGGACGTCGATCAGCGGGACGGCGACGAGCAGGGCCGCGCCGGTGCGGCGCCATCGCAGCAGGTAGCGCACCAGCAGACCGGCCACGAGCAGCACCCAGAAGCCAATCTCACAGGCGACGATGAGCGTGATCATCTTTCTCCCCCCGTTGTTATTGTTTTCGCACGTCTGTGTTTTTTCCTTTATAGCACGACCGTGCGATGATCGGTATGTGCCAAAAGTTGTCGACCACGGAGAACGCCGCCGCGAATTGGCCGGCGCCGTCTGGCGAGTGATCACCCGCGACGGCGTGGCGAACGTGTCCATGCGGACCGTGGCCGCCGAGTCAGGCTGGTCCTCAGGCGCACTACGCCACTACTTCGCCACCCGCGACGAGCTGCTCGCCTTCGCCTGCCAGCAGGTACTGGCCCGGGTAACGGCACGGATCACCGCACTGAACCCCCAGGGCACGCCGAACGAGGTGGTCCGGGCCCTGCTGCTGGAGACCATGCCGATCGACGCCGAGCGCCACATCGAGGCATCGATCACGTTCGCATTCCTGGCCCTGGGCCTTGGCGACCCCCAGCTGGCCGCGATTCAGCGCGAGATCCTGGTGGGCATGTCCGAACTATGCCTGAATCTGATCACCCATCTGCTGCCGGCAGAGTCACCGCGGCGGCAGGTTTCGCTGGCGCGCCGTTTGAACGCGGTGGTGGACGGCCTGAGCGTCCACGTCTTGGCCGGCCACCTGACCCCCGCCGAAGCGGTGTCCGAACTGGACGCCCACCTGGCCGACCTACCCACCTGACCCAAGCCACCGCACAACCCAAGCCACACTCCGCAGCGGGCCGCCGCGCGCCGTCGCCGCCGGCGGTCGAGGGCACGACCGGCGGTTCACAGTGCTGCTTTGGAGGCCTGTGATCCCCGTGATCCCCGCGGTCTGATCCCCGCGAGCATGATACGCAGAGCGACGAAAGCAGGTCTGGCTATCCACGAACCGCCGTTCCGCAGGGCGGCTCCGCCGCAACCCCGAAGCGGCGTGTTGATTTAGGGTGCGGTTCGAACCTGAAGTCGACACGAAGCAGCCGTTTCGTGGCGTGCGTGTCGGCATTGGGCGTGGAGTGACCAGCAGGGTCAGTGCTTCGGCGGCGGGTATTCAGGTGAAGGCTCGGCGGACTTGGCTACCAGGCGGGGCCACTCCCGGTCGTCGGTGTCGCCGTCGGGTTCGTCGGTGTCCGGGTCGGACCAGTCGTCGTCCTCGGCGGGGGCGTCGTATTCCTCGTCCCACCGTTCCGGGCGAGCGCTCGGCACGCTTTGGGCTGTGACGCTTTGGGCTGCTGGTACCTCTGCGGCGGCGGGATGCCCGGGTTCGTTGTGGTTGGGCAGGGCGGCGCAGCTGAAGGTTGCTGCCTCCAGGGCTTCCAGCGTGATGCGTACGCCGGTGAGCTGCTCCGCGAGCGCAAGGGACCGCTCCCGGTGCCGAGCAGCGTCACCCCAGCCCGCGTCGCCGTCGAGGCTGGAGTTCTCGTCGGTGTCTGCGGCCGGGGCTTCGCCCGTGTCGAAGCCCAGGCGGCTCATGGCTGGGGTCAGGGTGTTCGGGTCGGTGCCGGCGCGGTGGGCTGGGTCGGCGGGGTCGAACTGCAGGAGGATCTCGCCGTCCCGCGCCCAGAGGAACGACTCGGCCGAGTGGGCGACCAGCACTGTCTCGCGGGAGAGCTGCCGGCCCGCCCTCATGTCCGGCTCGGTGTCCGGTTCGACGATCAGGGTCCAGCCGTCGATGGCTGCGGCTGCCACGAAACGGGCGGGGTGGGACTCGAGTTGCTCGGTCAGGCGGCGTACGCCGATCGAGCGGGCCGGGGTCGAGCCACCCAACTGCTCGATCACTTCGGTGGGTGTGCGGCCCCGGACCAGGGTGAGGCGGCACGTGCCGGCGATCTCCGGGCACTGCTCGGTGAACCAGGCGTAGTCGTCCGCGCTGACAGCAACCATCGGGAGATCATCCAACACGACACTGTGTCCCCGCTGTCCGGCGTCAATCAGCTTGGAACGCTCCGCTGATCTCCACCTTCTTGCCGTCGGTGCCGCCCGTGGCGATCGCGCCGTAACTGTCCGCGTCCTGATCGCGCTCTCCCGTGGCGTGCAGGTACTGCGCCGCGAACGTGTAAGCGCCCGGTGCCAGCGTCGCGCCGTCATGCAGGGTGAAGCGGTAGAGCAGCGCGTCCTTCTCCTCGGTCACGGTCATCGTGAGCATCTCGGCAGGTATCGAACTCCATTGGCCGGCGTTTGCCACGCCGTCCGTGCGTACCACGCTGACCAGCACGTCGAGGGCCGTGACGGTCTCGGTTGTGGTGAGGATCAGGTTGCCCTGCGCCCAGGTCGCGTTCGAGTGCGAGTCGACCTCGGCGGCCGAGCTCAGGTAACCGGCGACCGGGGTCCACTTCGGAGCGGGCGGGCTGCCTGCGGTCGCCGGAGGCTGATGCGGCCGGGTCGTCGCGCCCACCGGCGGATCATCCCCAGGTGACGCATCGGGTGACGCGGGCAACGATGCCGAAGGAGACGGCGAGATCGACGCCGGGGCGCTGGTGCCGGTCGCGGCCGGCGGCTGTGTGGGCTCCCGATCGCCGGCCAGCTTGATGCCGGTGAAACCGACCACCAGGGTTGCCACCACCGAGGCGGCGGCCGCCACCGGGCGCAGTGCCAGGAAGGCCCATCGGCTGCGGGATGGCTCGCTGCGCCGGCGGGCGACGCGGGTGAGGATCGCGTCCCGGTCGGGCACATGCCGGCCGGCCTCCTGGCGCAGCACCCGGCCGAGATCCGGGTGTTCAGCCATGAAGGCCTCCCATCATCAGCGGCATGCCGCGCAGGAACTCGCTCAACTGTGCGGCGCCACGCGAGGTGTGGCTTTTCACCGCACCGACCGAGATACCCAGGATCGCTGCGACTTCCTTCTCCGGCACGTCAAAGGCGTACCGGAGAATGACGCACTCGCGACGCCGCTGCGGAAGTCGCTGCAGGGCAGCGCGCACGTCGAGGACCGCGGAAGTGTCGCTCTCGCCGCGCTCGCGGCGCAGGAGACCGAGCCGCAGAACGCCGGCGCGCTCCCGGCTCTGCCGCTTGATCCATTGACGAGCCAGGTTGGTCACGATGCCGCGAGCGTACGCGATCGGGCTCTGTGCCGACTGGACACGCTCCCAGTGACGCCATACCTCCACGAACGCGTCGGCCGCCAGGTCGTCGGCGGCCTGCGAATCGCCGGTCACCAGGTAGGCGAGGCGGGACAGGTCGGTGTGATGGTCGTCGAAGAATCGCCGGAAGGCGTATTCAGTCTCTAGGTCGGACAAGCCACTGTTCCTGACCGTCAGGGGATTTTCTCAGGGGGTGCCGGCCGCCCCGGGCCGTGTGAGGGACGAATCCGGGGCGACCGAAATCAGCCGATCTTCACGGAGTACGCGGTGGTGTCCAGACGGCCCTGACCGGTGAAGATCTCGGTGCCGGCCTGGACGCTCGACAGGTACTTGGTCTTGGCGAGCCAGCCGCGGGTGACCAGGTCATTGGTGAAGTCGGTGAGGTTCAGCGACGCCGACGAGGTGTTCGAGGTACGCACGAACGAGTACACCTCCCAGCCGATGTTGCCCTTGTAGAGGTCCCAGGTGGTGCCGGCGATCGTCACGGTGGCCTGCTTCGTGCCGACCGGGCCCGCCCCGCCGGACTTGTAGAGCCAGACCATGACCTCGTCGGTCGGGTTGTTCTGCCAGTCCGGGTTCGCCATGTCGTGCAGCCACAGGTCGTACGCGACGTTCATGACGTTGCTGGTGGTCTGGGTGACCTGGAAGTTCCACGAGGCGTTGACCGCTTTGCCGGCGCTGAGCTGGATCGGCAGCCCCGTCCCGGTGGCCTTCCAACCCCAGTGCCAACCAAGCACGGCACTTGCGTACGACTTGACCTTGGTGTTGTCGCCGGCCCAGGTCCAGCTGGTGCCCCAGCTCAGGTTGTCGCCGCTGAGGCCGTTCTCCCAGACGCACTGGGAGCCGGTGCCGTCGGCCTTACCCCAGACGTTGTTGTTGACCCAGTACTTGCCGCGGACGAGGGCGGCGTAGTCGGTGCAGTTCTCGACGCCCTTGGAGACGGTCGCGGTCGGCGTGGCAGTGGCGGTTTTTGAGGGCGTCGGGCTCGCGGTGGTGGCCGTGGGAGTCGCCGTCGCGGTCTTCGTCGCGCTCGGACTCGCCGACGCCGTCGCTGTCGCGGCTGCTGTCGGACTCGCCGTAGCGGTCGTGCTCGGCGTCGTGGTCGTGGTCGGCGTCGCGGTCGTGGTGGCCACGGCCCCGCCGCACGCCACCCCGTTCACGGTGAACCCGGTCGGCGCCGTGTTGCTGCCGCTCCAGGTGCCGTTGAAACCGAGCGCCACCTGGGCGCCCGCAGCGAGCGTCTTGTTCCAGCCGGAGTCCTTCACCGTGACCACGCTGCCGGTCTGGGTCCAGGTGCCGTTCCAACCGCTCGCGACCTTCTGGCCGGAGGGGAAGGTGAAGCCCAGCGTCCAGCCGTCGATGGCCGTCCCGCCGCTGTTTCGGATCTTCACGTCGCCGGTGAAACCGCTGCTCCACTGGTTGACGACGGAATAGGTGACGGAGCAGGAGGTGGCAACGGCCGCGTCGGCGTTCAGAACGCCGACCACCGCGGCCGCGGCGCCGACGGTCAGTACCGAAAGCGGTACGACGATGCGCTTGGCAAGCATGAAGGGTGTCTCCCGGGGCACGAGGATTGATCCACACCCCAGTGGTCGCTCAGGCCCGAAAGGTTGCTCTGTTCCCAAAAGTTTTTCGGAGCGCTCCCAAACTCGCTTCCAGTCACCTCTTGAGCACGAAAAAGGCCCGGCCAGCCGGCCGAGCCTCTCGTCATTACGTGGGGTGATCGACGGGACTTGAACCCGCGACATCCGGCACCACAAGCCGGCGCTCTACCAGCTGAGCTACGACCACCATGCCCACAGGGCGAACCCTGCGTTGCGGGACAATCATAGCCACACCCGCCAGGGGCCTGTCGAGCGGGTTAGGTCTAGAGGCCGGCGGCGATCGCCTTCGCCGTCTCGACGTCCGGGCCGGGCTGCGGGACGAAGATGGCGCGCCGGTAGTACTCCAGCTCGCGGATGCTCTCCCGGATGTCGGCGAGAGCGCGGTGCGACAGGCCCTTGGCCGGCTGACCGAAGTACACCCGCGGGTACCACCGCCGGCACAGCTCCTTGATCGAGGAGACGTCGATCATGCGGTAGTGCAGGTGCGCGTCGAGCGCCGGCATGTCGCGAGCCAGGAAGCCCCGGTCGGTGGCGATCGAGTTGCCGCAGAGCGGAGCGGTCCGCGGATTAGGAACAAACTCCTTGATGTACGCGAGGACGGCTTCCTCCGCCTCGGCCATCGTGACCGTGGACCGGCGAACCTCGTCGGTCAGACCGGATTTGGCGTGCATGTCACGCACCACCGGCGGCATCGCGTCGAGCGCCGCGTCATCCGCGTGAATGACCAGGTCGACGCCCTCGCCGAGCACGTTGAGTTCGGGATCGGTGACAAGCGCCGCGACCTCGATGAGCTTGTCCTTGCCCAAATCGAGACCGGTCATCTCACAGTCGATCCACACCAGAAGATCCGCCACGGGTGTCAGCCTACGCCCGGCACGGCGACATCGTTTGACGCCTACGGTGGCTCCCGGCCCGAGTTCCGGCCGTTTGTCCGCTTTGCTGCCTGGTCTTCCCACTTGGCCGATTGTTGGGTAAAGTGAACTTAACGGACGAAGCCCCCCTTCGGTTACTCCGTTCCCCCCGGTAAAAGGCCCTTCGCGTCGGCAGCGCGGAGGGCCTTTTCGGGCCTATTGCCCCAGCGGACACCCGGCTGCTCCCCCGCCCACCGGATCTCCGGCTTCTCCCCCGGCGCCACGAACGCCATCAGCCGCTCGCCCTCCGCCTCAACGGCTGCCTGGTCTTTACCGGACAGTGGACGGAACGGCGCCACCCTCAGAACGGTTCCTTCGATCGACCAGGTGGCCGCCACGAACCCGTCCACCAGCACGGTCGGCCGCACGATCGACCAGCCCGGCGTTACCAGGGCCCGGTCACCCGGATGGATGATCCGGTCACGGTCGGCGTGCCCGAGCAGCGCATTGTCGAACTCAGGGAGGAACACCACTGGCGCTGGAAGGTCAGGATCGGCCAAGGGTGCTTCCGTTAGGTCGTACAGATCAATGTGGTTTTGATCTTGGAAGACCCGCAGCTGATCACGCAGCTCGGCCATCAACCCGCGCAAGCGGGTCAAACCCGACCAGACCTGGATGTCCTTGATCGAAGCCGGACCGAACGCCGCCAGGTATCGCAGAATCAACTTCTCCGGCGCCGGCTCAGCGGCCAGAGGCCGCGCGAGCCAATCCTCGGCGAGCACGCAGCCCACTCGCCCTCGGTGCCGCCACATCCCGGCCGGCGGCGGGTGCAGCAGAGCCAACCGCAGGTGTACGACCAGCTTGAGCCACTGTGGGTCGGGGCCGGGAAATCGATCCGTCAGCTGTCGGGTCAGTTCCGGACGGCTGAGCTGCCTGCCGTCCATGATCTCCCGGGCCGCGGTGACCAGTTCGTCCTGCGGCAGGCCGTCGAGCCGTCCGCCGCGGCTGGCGAATCGGTCCAGGTATGGCTGCAGCGTCGGGCGCAGCCAGAGGAAGTCGTCACCGGTGCAGAGGTGCTGGGTGCCGCGAAGGAGGGCGCTGCGGACGACGGTGCGGTCGTTGAGCAGGGTGGACAGGTCGTCCTGGTGGAAGTTGGGGATGCGGGCCCAGAGGCTGAGGTACGGGGAGTCGGACTCCTGGCCCTGCAACGCCACCAGGTGGGTGATGACCTCGGCGGCGGGGCTGGGGGTGCGCTTGCGATGAGGCTCGGGGCCGGGCTCGGGGTTGGGGCCGGGCTCGGGGTTGTGGCCGGGCTCGGGGTTGTGGCCGGGCTCGGGGTTGTGGCCGGGCTCGGGCTCGGTGAGCAGCTGGCGGATCAGGTAGGTCCGGTTCAGCTCGCGCGGGGAGAGCACTCTCATGGGTTTCACGGTAGGGGTCGAAGAGGCCAGTAGTTGACCGCAATGCGAGGGCTCAACGTGGGCTCCCGTCTCGGGGGTGCTCGGGGCCCACCGTGGGCTCCCGTCTCGGGGTGCTCGGGGCCCACCGTGGGCTCCTGTCTCGGGGCGCTCGGGGGCCACCGTGGGCTCCCGTCTCGGGGCGCTCGGGGCCCACCGTGGGCTCCCGTCTCGTTCTGCGGAGACCAGGGCGCACCGAACGGTTGTGTGCGACCTCAGCACCGCTATAGCCGTGATCTGGGCACACGCAGCGCCAATGTGTGACTTCGTCTCCGCTGAACGGCGCTGTTGTGCGCTCCTGTCTACGGCTCCCGTCCGCAACGTGCGTCTTCGGCCTCGGAGCTCCCTCGGCGGTGACCGGCGGGCGCGGCTCCAAAAGATCGGGCCGCTGACCATGGTGGTCAACGGCCCGATCTCGTCTTTCTCGGCTATTCCGGGGTGTGGTCTCGGTCAGGAGCTGGGCGGCCGGAAACGGTGCGCCGACGGCGGCGTTCGGAACTGGCGGCCAGTAGTTCGGCGGCTTCCTCCCGATAACTCAGCGGCCGTGCGTTCGCGTCCGGTGGTGCGGTCTGCCGGGTGACCGTCACCTGGGCGGTTTTGGCTTGCGCTGCCTTGGCGGGGGCGGGCTTGGCCTGCGCGGGTTTCTCTTGCGCGGGCTTGGTTGGCATGGTCTTGTCCGGCTTGCCGTTGGGCTGCTCACCCTTGTTCTGCTCGCTCTTGTCCTGCCCGATTTTGTTCGGCTCGCTTTTATCCTGGCCGATTTTGTTCAGCTCGCTCTCGTCCTGGGCCGGCGGCTTGGGGCGTGGTTTCTCGCTGCCGGGGCGGGGCTTTCGAGCTGAGTTCGACGCTTGCGGGCGAGCCGGGGTGTGAGCGGCGGCCGGGGCCGCGTTCGGCGTTTGCGGCCGAGGAGCGCTCCGGGTCGTCGCGGATGCCTGAGCCGGCGGCTGCTGGGGCGCGGCTGCTGCGTTCGCCTGTTCCGGTTTGCGGTCCGGGGCCTGGGTCTCGGCGCCTTGGGTCTCCGCAACCTGGGTCTCCGCAACCTGGGTCTCGGCGCCCTGGGGCGCTGGGGTTGGGGCTTCGGCCGGCTGGGCTGCGGGGTTCTCGGTCGCCGGGGGTTGGGGGTCGGTGGGTTTGCCTGCAACGCGGGCGGCTACCGACTCGGCGGCTTTGATCCACGCGGCTGGGGCTCGGCGGGCGGTTCCCGGTTTGGCGGGTGTGGCGGCTACCGGTTTGCCGGCGAGCCGGCCCTGCGCCCGGGCCAGCGGGTTGTTCTTGCGGTTTTTACCGCTGCCCTCCGGCTGGGTCGGGACCTTGGTGGCGCCTAGTTCGCCCAGGCCATTGGCCTCGACCGCGTGCATCGACGCGCGCGGCTCGCCGGATGCGCCCTCGGCGGATGCGGGCCCACCGTGTGCCGACGTCTCGGAGGGTGAGGCTTCACCGTGTGCCTGCGTCTCGGAGGGTGAGGACTCACCGTGTGCCGACGTCTCGGAGGTTGAGGACTCACCGTGTGCCGGCGTCTCGGTGGGCTGGGCCGGTAGCGAGTTCGCAGCGGGCAGGCTGCCTGCCTCCATCGCGGGCGGGAGGCCTGCCTCCGCTGTGTGCAGGGATGCTCGAGGCTCGGACAGGGTCTTGGCCGCCGGGGTTTGGGGCTTTTGGGCGGGGCCTGTCGGATTCAGCGGGCGGGCCGGGATCGGTACGATCGGCGCCTTTGGAGCTGGGGCGTCGTCCCTGTTGGGCTTGTCGCTTTCCGGCTTGGGGCGCTCGCTGTTGAGCGGGTTCGACTTGCCTTGGTCGCTTGGCCGGACAGCGGTCGGCGGCTTCTTCAGCTCCGGCTTGCTCGTCGTCTTCGCCTCGGTCGGCGCGGTGGCCTGGTTGCTGCCGTCGGGCCTGTTGTCTCGCGGCTTCTCGACCGTGTCGGCCGGTCGGCTGCCTGCCTGTGTCGCGGCGGCCTTTGCGGGTGCGGTCGAGGTTTCGGCGGTGCGGGCGCTATCGCCAGTGCGGTCGCTTTCGGCAGAGCGGGCGCTTTCGGTAGAGCGGGCGCTTTCGGCAGAACGGGCGCTTTCGGCAGAACGGGCGCTTTCGGTAGAACGGGCGCTTTCGGTAAAACGGGCGGTGACCTTCTCGGGTGGGGTTACGAGCGGCCACGCGGGTGGTTGCGCTGCGACTGCGGTGGGCTTATCGGACAGGGTGGCTGCTGCTTCAGGTTCGACGGGCTTGGAAGTCGTCCCGGCCTGAATGGTTGATGGCGCGGGCGATTTATACGAGATTTCGGATGCGGGAGCCTTGGCCGATTTCGTGGATTCAGGGACCGGCTGGGTGGGCGCCTTGGAAGCTGGCACCGGTTGGGCGGGTCGCTTCGTTGGCTGGGTGGGGGTCTTCTGCGCCTGCCGGATGGGCGACTTGGGGGTTTCGGCGCCCTCAAGGGTCGTGACGGTGGCCGGCTCGGTTGCCGGGCCGGTGGTTGCGGGACGGGCTGTTGGGATTGGCATTGGCATGCCCGGGATGGGGCCGAGCCTGGTCAGGCCGATGGCGGTCCAGTCGGTGGCTGCTGGGCCGGTGTGCAAGGCGATTCGGGTTGCGGGCTCGGCCTGGGAGTGTGCGCTGTCCCGAGACTCCGCGCTGCTCTGGGACTGCGAGCGGGCCGGGGACTGCGAGCGGGCCGGGGACTGCGAGCTGGCCGGGGAATGCGCGCTGCCCTGGGATGCCGGTCCGGGTTGGTTGGTGCCGTCCTTGCGGGTCTGCTTCTTGAGTTGGCGGTTGCCAGGGCCGCCCTGTCGGGGAGCCTCAGCGAGTGTGGTCGGGCGTGATGCCGGCGGGTTCGGGTCCGCAGCCTTGGGGAGCGGCGTCGGGTCCGCAGCCTTGGGGCGCGGCGTCGGGTCCGCCGGGCTCGGGAGGGGCTCGGTGTGGACCGGAGCTGTTGCCTTCCGATCGGCCTCGGTTGACGAGGCCTTGTCCGGCTCGGACCGCTTCTGGGCGGACATTTCGGGCTCCGCCGGCTCCGTCTGTTCTGCCTGCTCAAGCGACGGCTTTGCCGCTGGTTGCTCGCTCTCCGCGGATTGAGTGGTGGCGTCGGCCGCCGTGTGTTGCTTGCCAGGCGTGGACTGCTTGCCCACCGGGTTCTGCCGAACCTGACCAGCCCTAGCCTGCTGAGCCCCCGGCCCAGACGCGGCCTGAGCGGGCTCGGACTGGGCGGATGCGGCCTGAGCGGGCTCGGACTGGGCGGATGCGGGCTGGCGTTCGCCTGGTTGGCCCGGTAGGGGGTTCGGCCGTTCGGGCAGGTCTGTCGCGTCGCCCGAACCCCTGCGTGCTGCTGCGGCCTCTCGCAGGCGGGCGGCTGCTCGGGCCTCTGTTTGGCGGGCGCGTTCCGGGGCGGTTGCCGCTACCCAGGCGCCTACCGCGGTGGCGTGGAACTCCGGGATGTCGTTCGCGGCGGGCTCTTTGCGGTTGCGGCGGGCTGGGATCGGGCCCGGCGGCAGGCTGGACGTCGCGGGGGTATCACCGAGCAGGTTGAGCGGGCGGCCCGGCGCCGGGGTGTGCGCTCCGACAGCCCGGCCGGGAGAGCCCACGGAAGCGGCAGTCCCCGCAGAAGCCGCAGACCCCGGAGAAGCGGCAGTCCCCGCAGAAGCCACAGACCCCGGAGAAGCCGCGAAACTCACGGAAGCCGCAGAAGCTGTGGAAACCGCAGAAAAAGCGGAAGCAGTGGAAACCGCAGGAGCACCAGAGCTGGGGGAAGGTTCAGAACCAGCGGAAACCGCAGAACCACCCGGAGGCGCGGAAACAGGTGCGGAAGACGCTGGGGATGCGGACAGCGCCAGCGGCGCGCCCGGTGACGACGGGGGCCAGGCGAACTGCGGGAGCGCGGGCGGGCGGACCGGTCGCGAGTCCGCGAGGGTACGCGGGCGGTGCGCACCGCCCGTCCGAGAACCACCCGCGCCGTACGGAAGCGGGACCCCGATGGCCTGCATGAGTTCGGGAACCTGGCCGGGTGAGACGACGTAGACGACTTCGCGGCGGCGGCCCGGCCAGACCAGGAGCACGATGCTGGCCATGATCAGCAAGGTGCCGAGGGTGAGCAGGCCCCACGTGCTGGAGTTCAGCCAGCTGGGGCGGACCTCGGCGACGGCGGCGAGCCGGTTCACCGGGCTCCCCCCGGCGCTCATCATGACCAGGCTGTACGGCCCGCCGACGAGTTCGCCCGGCACGAGGCTGATCTCGCCGATGCCGGTACGCGTCCAGAACGCCTGCTGTCCCGGGATGCCGAACGGCACGCGGGGCCCGTTCACACGATCCGCGGTGACCGGGAGCGCTCCGGTGCCGATGTCGACGGTCCGGACCTGGGAGTGCGGAACCCCGGCCAGGTAACGGTCGACGTCGGCGGCCGGAGCGAGTCCGAAGAAGGCCGGCCCGTCGGTGGTTGCCGCGGTGAGCCGCAGCTCGGTGGCGCCGATCCGGGCGAACGGCGCGTCGTCGCGCAGCAGCCGGTCGATGTCGCCGACGACTGCGGCGTACCCGGGTACGCCGAGTTTTTGCAGCTCACCGGTGAACGCGCCGCCCGGGTCGCGATGCTGCATCGCTGTCCACAGTCCGCCCCCCGCCAATAGCGAGGGCAGTCCGATGGTCAGTAGGAGCATGCCGAGAATCGTGCGGAACACCCGCATCTGATCTCCCCCTTCCCGGGCCAGTACCGCAAGACCATACAAGTGCAAATAACCCCAAAGTGGTCAAATCGGTACGGGATCCCCGATTGATATGCGAACGGCCCGGCCCCGAGGGGCCGGGCCGCGCAAAAGGGCAGCAGAAACGACGTCAGTTCACGGTCGCGGTCATCGTCACCGTCGACTGGTCGATCTCGCTGGTCCGGGCGGTGAACTTGAACGTCCACTCACCGGCGACCGGCAGCGCGATGTCACCGATCGCGTGAAAATCGGTGATCCGCAGCAGTGGAATCTCGATCGGCTCGATCCCTTTGCTGGTCAGCGCCGCGGTCGCCTTCCACTCGACGACCGGGAGCGGCTTGTTGTCCAGCGTGTACGCGTACAGATGGATCGAGTTGTTGCCGACCGCCGCCGGGAAGATGTCGACCTGCATGGCCATCTTGTCCGAGGTGATCGTCTGGGTGACCGTGGTGCTGGTGGCCGCGGTCTCGGCCGCCTCGGCGGTGCGCGGCGGCGAGATCTGTACCAGCGCCGCGGTGACGGCCAGCACCACCGCGGTGATCCCCAGCTCGATCGAGACGATCCGGCGCAGCGGGCCGGGCGATTCCTCCGCGCTGCGCTGTTTCACGAGCTTGCGGGAGTACGCGGCCACGCCGATCACGATCGCTGCGAGAGCCACCTTCACCAGGATGAGCCGGCCGTACGTGCTGTTGATCAACCCGTCCAGCGATGCCACCTCGATCAGCGCCTGCACCACGCCCGCGAAGATCAGCGCGCCGACCGAGGCCGCCGCCCAGCGGGACCAGATCGGCAGGATCGCGCCGAGTTCGCGCGCGTTCGCCCGGGGCAGCAGGAACCCGAAGAGCATCACCAGGCCGCCCAGCCAGACCGACATGGCGGCCAGGTGGATCGCGTCGATCACCACGGAGACGCCGGCCACCGGGGAGGCGGTCGGGTGGCCGGTCAGCGGCCAGGTGGCGAGCGCCGCCACCCCGAGCACGCCGAGCAGGGCCAGGTCGAGCTTCGACTCCGCCCCGGCGCCGCCGAGCAGCGGCCGGAGCAGGAACGCCGCGGCGATCACCACGCCGAGGCGTACCAGCATGACCGCGCCGAAGGTGCTGCCCAGCACGTCGCGCAGGTCACCGACGCGCACGTCGAACAGGCCGGTGCCCAGGGTGTACGGCGCCTGCAGGTAGATCGCGAGCAGCGTGCTGCCGGTGACCAGCCCGATGCCGGTCCAGATCAGCCGGCCCGGGCCGCGCCGGTTCAGCCGCTGCGGCCACAGCAGGGCCAGCACGAGTACGGGCCCGACCAGAAGAACCAGTCCCGCGTACCCCAGGAATTTGCCGATCGGGATGAGTGCGCGGACCGCTGGATCGACCCGGACGGATTCTTCGGTCGCCGAAGGCGGCGTGGAGGCCGCGCCCACCGAGAAGGTGATGGTGCCCGCGACCGGGTGGCTGTCGGCGGAGATGACGCGGTAGCTGACCAGGTACGTTCCGCGGCCGGCGCCGGAGCGCAGCGGGATCGTCACCTGGCCGCCGTCCACGGTCGGATCACCCTGGTCGGCCTGGGATCCGTCCGGGGCGATCACCCGAATCTTGCCGGAGACGAGTTGCACGGACTCGCTGAAGTTCAGGGTCACCCGGTTCGGGGCGTCCGGAACGATCGTGCCGTTGCCCGGATCACTGGCGACAAGCGCCGCGTGCGCGCTTGCCGGGGCCGCGGACAGCAGCGTGCCGAAGAACCCGAGCAGTAACCCGGCCAATACAGCCAGTACTCGGCGTCGGTCAGTCACAGCACACTCCGTTTCCACCCGAGGACGATGAAGCCATTGCATGGTTCCAGACGCGGAGCGGAACCGCCGATTCGCGTACCATCTGGCTCGTGACGGCTGGTGAGCAAGAAACGGACGAGACCACCGCGCTGGCCCTGGCCGCCCGCGACGGTGACCGGGCGGCGCAGTCCGCGTTCGTGCGTGCGACCCAGGCCGAGGTGTGGCGTTTCACCGCCGCGCTGATCGATCCGGGAACGGCTGACGATCTCACCCAGGAAACCTATCTCCGGGCGTTCCGCGCGCTGGACACGTTCGCCGGGCGCTCCAGCGTGCGCACCTGGCTGCTCGGCATCGCCCGCCGCACCTGCGCCGACCACCTGCGGTCGGTGGTGCGCCGCCGCCGGCTCGACGCCCGGCTCGCCGCGCAGGCCGTCACCGAACTGCCCTCGCCCGACCCAGCGCACAGGCTGACCAGCGCCGATCTGCTCGGCCGGCTCAGTGACGAGCGCCGGACGGCGTTCGTGCTGACCCAGGTGATCGGGCTTTCGTACGCCGAGGCCGCCGAGGTCGAGGGCGTCCCGGTGGGCACGATCCGGTCCCGGGTGGCCCGCGCGCGCGATGAGCTGGTCACAGCCGTTTCCCAGGCACAAGCCAGCTAACTGCGCACAGCCGTTTCCCAGGCACAAGCCAGCTAACTGCGCACAGCCGTTTCCCAGGCACAAGCCAGCTGATTCAGAGGCTTTAGGCCCTGTTTGTGACGCCGGTCCCGGACCGGACATGATCGGGAACTGGATCGTGAGGACGAGCGTCTAACGGGCGTGAGCATGCAAAGAACCTGGCCGCTGATCTCCACGGCGGCTCGGCTCGCCCTGGCCGCTGTCTGGCTGATCGCCGGCGGGCTCAAGGTCGGTGATCTCGCCGCTTCGGCGCGCGCGGTGCACGCGTACGACCTGATGTCCTACGACACCGCCAAGATCGTCGGTGCGGTCCAGCCGTTCCTGGAGATCGCGCTCGGCCTGCTGCTGCTGATCGGCCTCGCGACCCGGCTCACGGCCGGCATCTCGGTGGCTCTGCTCGTGGTGTTCATCGCCGGGATCATCTCGGCCTGGACACGCGGTCTTCAGATCGACTGCGGGTGCTTCAGCTCCGGTGGTGAACTGGCTGCGGGCAAGAATGCAGCGTATTGGCTCGATATTTTGCGAGATATCGGATTTATCGTGCTGGCCGGCATTCTGTTGTGGAAGCCGCGGACCAGGTTCTCAGTAGACGGCCTTCTTATGGGGGAACAGCGATGAGCAAGGGGAAACGGGACCGGACCGCCCAGGCCCGGGCGATCGTGGCACAGCAGCAGGCCGCCGAGCGCCGCCGCAAGGTGACGCTCTGGACCTCGGTCGGCGTCGTCCTGGTCCTGTTCGTCGCGGGCCTGGTCGGATACACGGTGATGTCCCGCCAGAACGACGGCAAGGTCACGACGCCCACCGTGGCGGTCGACGACGGGACCGCGTTCGCAATCGGCAGCGGCCCGGTCGTCGTCGACGTCTACGAGGACTTCATGTGCCCGGCGTGCGGCAACTTCGAGCAGGCCAGCGGCGAAAGCCTGCAGAACATGGCGGAAGCCAACAAGATCACGCTGCGAATCCACCCGGTGGCGATCCTGGACCAGTACTCCAACGGCACCGAGTACTCGACCCGAGCCGCCGGCGCCGCCGCGGCCGCCGCGCAGGAGGACAAGTTCCTCGAACTGCACAACGTGCTCTACGACAACCAGCCCGAGGAGAACACCGACGGCCTCAGCAACGAAAAGATCATCGAGCTGGCCAAGTCGGTGGGCCTGACCAGCGAGACTTTCGCGAACGCCGTGAACGAGGGAACCTACAAGACGTGGGCGACCGACGTGACCGAGAAGTTTTCCGATCGCGACTTCACCGGCACGCCGACGATCGTGGTCGACGGCACCAAGCTGACCGGCCCGAACGACACCGTGCCGACCAGCGAACTGCTCACCCAGACCATCGAGAAAGCAGCTGGGTGAGGTTTCTCCTCGGATTGACAATGCTGGCCGGCCTGATCCTCGGGCCGGCCACGCCCGCTTTCGCCCATGCCGGCGACGCCACCGAGGTCAGTAAATATCGGGTCGTAGCCACCGGATTCAGCAGTTCGCTCGACGGTCTGAGCGTGCGGGTCGTCGAGGGCGGCTCGCGGCTCGAACTCGTCAACACCAGCAGCCGGTCGATCGAAGTGCTCGGTTACTCCGGCGAGCCGTACCTCGACGTCCGCCCGGACGGCACCTATCAGAACGTCAACTCCCCGGCGACGTACCTGAACGAGACCGCCGCCTTCGACACCGCGCTGCCGGCGAACGCCGATCCCACCGCCGCGCCCGCCTGGCGCCGCGTCGACACCAGCACCACGGTCCGCTGGCACGATCAGCGCACCCAGTGGATGGAGTCCGGCCTTCCGCCCCAGGCCGTCGCCGACCCGGACTCCGAGCACCGGCTCCGCGAGTGGGTGGTCCCGCTGCGCGATCAGGCCCGCACCTTCGAGATCCAGGGCACCCTCGATTACGAACCGGCGCCGCGCACCTGGTCCTGGTGGGTGGGCGCGGCGTTACTGGCCGTCGCTGTCGCCCTGGCCGCTCATCGCCTGCCCCGCTCCACCGGGTCGCTCGCGCTCCTCGGCGGTCTTTCTTCTCTTGGGTACGCGTACCTGCGTACCGCCGACGGGTCGGGCTGGTCCGGTGTTCTGGTCCTGGCCGGCCTGCTCGCCTGCGCGGCCGCGTACCGTCATCCGCCGTTCTATCTGGCGCTCGCCGGTTTCGTGCTTGCGGCGTTCGCCGGTTTCGGCAGCGCCGACGCCTTCTTCGCCCCGGTCGTCCCGGCGGCCGGGCCGGGCTGGCTCGCCCGGGGCGCCGTGATGATCGCGATCGGGGTCGGCACCGGGCTGGCGCTGACCGGGGTGCTGCGGATCCGGGCCGCTACCGACTCAGATGTTGATGTCGTCCACGTTGACGTTGACCGCTAGGACCTTGAGTCCGTAACCGGTCAGCGCCTCGGTCACCGTGCGCTGCACCTCACCGGTCACCTCGGCCACCACCCGGCCGGCTTCCAGGACCAGCACCACGTTCACCGTGACGTTGCCGTCGGCCACCTTCGCCGAGACGCCGCGGCTCGCGTCACCGACCTGGTCCAGGCCGACCTTGTCGAGAACGCTGTTGAAGAACCGGGACACGTCCCCGCCCAGGTCCGCGACACCGGGAACCGCCCGGGCCGCCGCGACGGCGATCTTCTCCACGACCTCGCTGGAGACGCTGGTGGTCCCGCTCGTGGGCTCGCTCATGATTGATCTCCACTCTCGACGGCTACGGCTGACGCAGCCTACTTTCGATCACCATCCGGCCGCTATCCCCGAGTACTTAACACGGTGTGCACAGCACCACTGAAAACACTTTCTTTCGCTATTTCAATGCGCTGATCGATTGCCGCCGGACCATTTCCTCGCGGATTCCATACCCACCCTGAACTGCAAAAACTTTCAATGTGCCAATCCCCGACAGGGGGATTCCGACGCTGCGCATCGGGCCGGTAACGTTCAGTTATTCCGTTTAGGGGGACCCGATGGACCATTACGGTGACGAACTCACGCTCCGGCTCTCGGCCGTGTCCGACATCTCGCCGCTCGACGACGAGGCGACCCTCACCACCTTCATGCGCGACCTGGTCGCCCGCATCGGCATGACCGTCATCGCCGGGCCGCTCGTGGCCACCGAGGGCGGGCCCGCCGAAAAGGCCGGCAAATCCGCCGTGGTGATCCTCGCCGAGTCGCACGCCGCCGTGCACACCTACCCCCACCTGCGCGAGGTCCTCATCAACGTCTTCTCCTGCAAACCGTTCCTGGAGTCCGACGTGCTCGACGAGTTCCACCGGCTGCTCGGCGACTTCGAGATCACCGAGCGCAGGCTGTCCCGGCGCGGCGAGGAGTGGCCCCGCGACCTCACCGCCGCGCGCCGGCTCTGGAGCGGCCAGCGAGCCGCCGCCTGAGCCGCACTATCGTCGGTCCCATGACTGAAAACGTGCGCCTTGCCGCCGGCGACGCCGCGCCCGACTTCACCCTGCCCACCGACAACGGGGACAGCCTTTCGCTCAAGGATCTGCGCGGACGCAAGGTTGTTCTGTACGCGTACCCCGCGGCCATGACACCCGGCTGCACCAAGCAGGCCTGCGACTTCCGTGACTCGCTGGCCTCGCTGCAGGCCGCCGGTTACGAGGTGGTCGGCATCTCCCCTGACTCCCCGGCCAAGCTCGCCAAGTTCCGCGAGCACGACGCCATCACGTTCCCGCTGGTCAGCGACGAGGACAAGAGCGTGCTGATCGCGTACGGGGCGTACGGCGAGAAGCAGCTGTACGGCAAGACGGTGACCGGCGTGATCCGCTCCACCTTCGTCATCGACGAGAGCGGCGCCATCGAGCGAGCCTTCTACAACGTCAAGGCAACCGGCCACGTGGCCAAACTCCGCCGCGACCTCGGCCTCGACTGACGTCCCAAAAGCCGGAAAAGTCCGGCAAACCATGCAACTCCGGGCCCACCCCGCCGATGGGGAGGGCAATCGCCGCCACCATTTCCCGGCGGGCAAGGAAGCCCGGAGCTCACGGCGGCCGTCATGCGGTAATCAACCCGCAAGGCGGCCGCCGTGCACGGCACTCAGCGCACGGCCTCCGGCAACCAGTCCAGCGTGTGGGCTTGGGGTTCGCTCCGCGCCCAAAATCCACACGCACACCGCGAATCCGCTGCCCGTGTCGACTTGAGGTGCAGATCGCGCCCAAAATCCACACGCAACTCGCGACCCGCGACCCGCAACTCGCGACCCGCGACCCGCAACTCACGGCCTGCGGCACGCGGCCTGCGGCACGCGGCCTGCGGCACGCGGCCTGCGGCACGCGGCCTGCGGCACGCGACACGGGCGGGTTGGGCCGGGTGGCCGGGTCGGACCGGATTTGGCGGCTGCTCGCGGGAACAACGGCGGTGACCGAAGTGCCGCAATTGGATCTGAGCGATTAGACTCCTCACAACGAGTTGCCCAGGCGGGCAAATCGTGCGGAAGTGGCGAAATGGCATACGCGCGGGCCTTAGGAGCCCGTGCCCGAGAGGGCGTGGGGGTTCAAGTCCCCTCTTCCGCACCAAGAAATACGACGAGATCCAGGCAAGTTCGGCCCGCATGGGAGCGAGAACCCGCCTGGATCTCGAGGAGAGAAGCAGGGCGTCAGCAGCGCGGTTCGGCGGCAGCCAGGTCGACGGCCGGGCCCGCTAGGGCGGCCTCGGCTTCCTCAGCGGTGGTTGTCGACTCCAGGAGAGGCGCCGCATCAGTTACCGAGGCGCTAACCGACGGCGAAACGGTGGCCGACACCGACACCGACGCTGACGGCTTGGCGGCGGCCGACTTCGACGGTGATGCCTTCGCGGCGACGGCGGGCTTCTTTGACGCGGCCGTTGTCGACTCCGTCTTGGTGGCGGTGCCTGAACTCGATGCTGATGAGGCTCGGACGCTTGTCTTCTGGACTGTGCCGGGGTTCATCTTGATGCCACTGACAGTGCTCGTTTTCCCGTACACATCAGTGATTTTGATCTTGAATGGGCCTGGGCCGGCGCCGCTGTCGATCAGCCAGTAGTTGAAGTCGGTGCGGTGGGCGCTCTTGAAGCTGCCGCTGCCGCTCGCGACCTTGACCGAGGAGAGCAGGTTCGCGTGGTTGTCGATGCGGGCCGCGAACCAGTACTGCGACGCGCCCTCCTTGATCCGGACGCTGATCGGGCCGGGCACCGACGGGTTCGTGACCAGCTTGTATTTGATCGGGATGATGCCGTCGATCTCGGCGCCGATCTTCTTGAAGGCGGTGCGGCTCAGGTCGAGGTGACCGGCGGCGCATTCCGGGCAGGAGTCGAAGACCTTGACGCGGACCTTGCCCTTGGGGCCGGTGACGTCCAGGTACGCGCCACAGGAGGCACCTTCGGAGTACTGGGACGGGCCGAGCGCCACGTAGAGATCGTCGGCGGGCACCTCGAACGAGCAGTTGCCGGAGGTGCCGGCCAGGTCGTAGAACGTGGCCTTGCCGGTCTTGGCCGTGGTGCTCGGCGGTGCGGCGCATGCGGACCCACCGGTCTGCAGAACCAGGGCGACACCGATGATTCCGGCGATCACCGCGGCGCCGCCTGCGGCAAGCCATCGGATCGAGAACGGGTTTCGATGAGCACTCACCCGGGGCATCCTGCTCGCCCACCACGAAGGCGGCAAATTTCCTAAGACTCCCCTAAGACGGATTCACTCTTCGAGGACATCGAAAGTGTCACCTGTCCGAATAAGACCGGTTCGGCCGGCGCCCAGGTCGGGGATCAGGTTGATCGCGAAGAGCAGGCTGCCGTCGATCCTCCGGTGCTTGCCGAGCACATGCAGCGGCTGCCGCCCGGTTTCGCCGGTCTCTTGATCGATCGTGGTGACGCGGCAGCGTGCGCACGATTTCGCCGCGCGGAACGTCATGTCGCCGATCCGCAGCCGCCGCCCGATCCACGCGTCCTCCGCCCACGCCTGGGCTCCGGCGACGACCACGTTGGGGCGGAACCGGTGCATCGGGATCGGCTCGTCGCCACCCTCGGTGAGCCAGTCGTTGACCGCGTCGAGTGACGCCGTGTTCGCCAGCAACACCGGGTAACCATCGGCGAAGCTGACCCGGTCGTCCGGCTGGGCGAACTCGGCGATGGTCCGGCTGGTCGGGTCGGCCTGCCAGGTCAGACGTACCTCACGCCCCAGCAGCGAGCTGACCCAGGCGCTGGCTGCGGAAGCGACACGCCCCGGCACCGGCTGCTTGCTCTTGAACACCCGCACGGCGACCTTCTCGCCGTGGACCGGCTCGTCCAGATCGAGCTGCCCGAGCCCGGGTGCGCTGAGCGTGAGGCCGCCGGGCCGCGGCCGCGCGATCAGCTGGGTGAGCAACGGCGTCTCACGCTGGGTGATCCCGACGCCTTCGGCGTCGACGATCATCCACCGCCGGTCACCGGTCAGGCCCCACGGGTCGACTCCGGCTTCGTCGTGGTCCAGCCGATGACAACCCTTGACCGGGTACGTGTGAAGCGAGGCGATCCGCATCTCGCCAGCTTGTCATATGCGCTCATACGCTGAATCCCATGATTGCGCGCATGTGGCGAGGGCAGGTTCACACCGATCGGGTGGCGGAGTACGTGACCTACGTCGAGCGAACGGGATTGACCGGTTATCGGCAGACGCCGGGCAACCGAGGCGCACAGATGTGGACCCGCGACCTGGGCGACGGCCTCTCCGAGGTGACGACGCTGAGCTGGTGGGAGTCCCTGGAGGCGATCCGCGGTTTCGCCGGCGACGATCTGGGACGATGCCCGGCCGGTCTTCACCGACGGTCTGCGGCTGGCGTCGCAGATGCTCTCCGACACCTCTAGCAGGATCTCGATGGCAGCGGCACGATACGAGGACACCGACACCAAGTCCGCGGACTTGCTGCGAGACCTCGGATGAGCACCGACGTCGAGGCCAAGTACGGCATCGACATGTCCGGCGTGCGCCGGCTCGAATCCCTGATGGGTGAGCCGCTGCCAGACATCCTCGAACCGCTGCGCCAGATCGACGCCGACTTCGACCGCATCACCGCCTCGCTGCACGAGTACCGGTCGATCGCCGACGACCTGAACACGCTGACCGCCGAACTGTCGCAGACCCGGACCGAACTGGCCTGGCAGGACGCCGGTGGAGACAGCGGCCGCAGCGCCCTGGACTGGATCCTGCTGGTCCTGGGTTGGATCGGCGCCATCATCCTGTTCATCGTCGCGGCGCTGCTGATGCTGGTCGCTCTGCTTCTGTACACGATCGGCGCAATGCTGCAGTGGATCGGTGACGCGATCGCCTACGTTTCCGCGGTGACCGCCGTGGTCGTTACCGTCCTGCTGCTCATCCGCTCCGGCGGCAGTGGCAACACCGGCCAGCTCGCATTCATCTGGGCAGGGCTACGCGCTGTTTTCGACAAGGTTCTGCTGGCGGTGATGGGCCTGACCGGTGCGCTCGGCGATGGGTTCGGCTGGATTTTTGAGCAGTGCGCTAAAGCGGTGATGTGGCTCGCACTGTGGCTCGTCGAGGTCGGCGCCATCTGGACCGAGGCGTCACCGGAGGATGTCGGCGAAGTGCGCAAAGAGCGCAAGGAACTATTCGGCGGCGACTGACTGGTGACATGGCAGAGGCCTGCGACCGTACGGAACCCGCAGCCGGCGCGGATCCCGTCTCCCTCCATGGAGATAATCCGGCCGTGACAGACATGGTTGACTGGTCGCCCGCAGACCATCCCGAGGCTATTGCCCTCTCTGAGATTCAGTGGTGGCAGCGGACCATCGACCTGGCTCTCCTGCGGATGCACGATCCGGACGATCGCCGTATCGCCTGGTTCAGCTCGCGGCAGATCGACGCTCGGCAGCTCGTCATCGCGCTACGGCAGCCGGTCGGTGCAGTACGCCTTGTCAACGGCCGGTTGCAGCAACTCGGCCTCGCCGACGCACGCCGGGCTCTGCACCATGCGCAGCAGGCGTTCGAGGAGGCCCTGCCTGGCCTTGTCGACATGCGTAACGCGCTGACGCACTTCGACGAGTGGGCGCTAGGCAAAGGCCGAGGCCCGCAGCGACGCCGCATCGACGCTGGCGCGTCACCGCGTGAGGCTGCCTTCGAGTACTGGGGATTCGCCTACGATCCGTCAACCGAGACGATCACCTACGGCCCGAACACCCTGAATGTAGGAGCGGTGGCCGCCGTTGTCGCGGAACTCGCCGACGCCGTCTACGCGGCCGCCCGGGCCATCGACTACCGTAACGCGACCGACCTGCGTACCGAGGTTCACGCGATCCTGGAACAGGCGGGCATCCAATCAGCTGTCACGCTGCTCGTGGATGCCGATCGAGGACTTCGCCTGTCGGTCACCGCAGCTGCGCGCACGCCCGAGGAGGACGGTCGCTCGCTGGCGAAGCGAATCGTCCGGCTGTTGTCAGACATGGGTGTTCGACTGGTGTTCGCAGAACGGCCTAACGACCCTGATCTCGTAGGCCCGTTGGTGGCTGGACATGTCCTTAGTTGTGAACGAAGCCAAGCGGCCGGAGAACCGAAACCCGTCTCCTAACTTCCCGCACATGCCGTGTGCTGGCATGAGCCCTCGTGTGCCGATGTAGCCGCACCTGGCGTCGGCTCTGTCGGCGAGCTGTTGCTGATCCTCGCTAGAGGGAAGCTGACGCAGGACTCTGTATTCGGTACGGTGGGCGTCCATTTTAGCCCCCCGGTCTCCGGTCTGGGACCTCCGCACAAACCGCTGAGCCCTGAGCAGCGTCGCGTCGCATGTCGCTCGTGAGGCGTTCCGGCCCCATGCGTCATGGTCATCGCCGCCGAGTGGCTCAACGCCCTCGAGCTCGCATTCCTCGACGGTGTCCATGCCTTGCTCCAAACGGATCTGAAAGCGGAGATGCGCATGACCGGTGGTGCTGACGTGAGCCATGTGATCGTTCCATTCCCAGTCGAGGACGTGGATCTGTTCCTCGAGCAGCCCGATGTCGTAGTGGTAGGCGAACCCGATCAGGGTCACTTCGGCATCGATCTCGGCCAGGATCAGAAGTGTGGTGTCTTGATACGTCTCGTACGTCTGCCAGGTCAGCGTCGACTCGTCGGGCTCTACCGTGTCGATAGAAAGTCCTTCGAGTCCGACCGGGATGCTCAGCTGCGTGAAGTCGAGCCCCGACGTTGTCGGATTAGCGGTCTGAACATCTTCATTGGCGAGTTGTTCGACCGCGCTGATGACGGCATTCCTGACGACCTCGTCCACCGACGCGGGTTCGTCTTCGGCCTCGGGCCTGGTGACAAGATCGAGGAATGCAGCGAGCTGGCCGGGATCCTTGGCGAGGCCGGCCACCATCCCCTTGAGCGCGTCATGCTTGAGCAGTTCGTCGAGATTCGCTACCCGGATCAGTTCGCCTGCCGCGCTCGCCACCTCGGCACGCAGCTCGGGGGCAAGGTCGCCTTACGAGTTGCAGTAGTCGGTGGAGCTCGCCGTGACAAGGAAGATCTTGTCGCCTGCGTGTGAGTCTGCCACGACCTGCTTGGTGCTCTCCCAGACCAGAGTGTCCCGGAAACCCTTTCCGGTGGAGGTGAAGGGTTTCTGGCGGGCGAGGTCGCGCTGCAGGACGAGATTGATGTCGACGTGCTCCGGGAGCGGCGCTACCTGGACGCCGAGGAACATCAGCTTCTCGCGCGTCTCCTTCTCGAACTTGGCCTTGTCCGGGGTGTCGGTCACGGGTGTGCTGTCGACGAGGCTGCTAGCGTCGATCCCGAACGCTGTGAGCTTCTCCCAGGAGCTCTTGAGGCCGCCGATTTTCGCGTTTGCGGTCTTGATGGCCTCCCGGGCTTCGGCCCCCCAGTGCCGAGCCGTCTCTTGGAGCACAACGTCAGGTAGGACCACCTGGAGCCTCGAGCTGTGGCATAACGTGAGAAGTTGCATCCACGGTGTGGACCTCATCATGACGTCGACGTACGTCGAGGTCGTATCGACGACGGCTGTGATCAATCCTGCCTCCGCTGGAGCTGTTGGGCTCAACGCCGTCCCAGCATCCGACGGTCGCGTAGTGCGGACCGAAGTCGCCAGCCGACAAGTCTCATCCCGAGACTTACCGGATCCGCGGCATGCCATGCAACCTCTGTTCGTGGGACTGGTTCCATGACGTGGAAGGTCCAGGCTTCGGGCAACAACTAGACCGCAATACCATGACCAGCGTGACAGGCGAGCGGACCGAGTTCCGGAGCATGTTCCCAGGTTGGCTGGGGCAGCCCAGCACCCAGGACGATTACTTCAAGTCTGGCCTATTCGTCCCGGACGCGAACATCCTGCTCGGCTGCTACCGCATCGGTCCGGCCGCCCGCGAGCAACTCCTGAGCACCCTCGAGAACCACCAGGACAGGCTGTGGGTTCCGCACCAGTCAGCCCTGGAGTTCGCTCGCAACCGCGACAAAGTTCTTCCGGACCAGAAGAAGCGCCACAGCGAAACCAAGAAGCAGGTCAGCGACTCCCTCAATAAGGCCATCACGGCGATCATCGATGCTGTGGAGACGCTCACCGACTACCGGGCGAAGTACCTCGCCGAAGCCGAATGGCACGCCGCCCAGCATGGTCTCGCCAAGGACGACATCAAGACGAGACTGACCGACATGCTCAGCCCTGTGACCGACGAACTCTCGGCGATCCAAGGCGGGCATGATGTGACGGTCCGGGATTTCGCCGACGCGTCCACGGATCTCATCCTGGCGCGGCTGTCGACGATCCTCGACGGCAAGGTCGGCCCTCGTTACGACGCGGCGCGAGTACGGCAAATCGTCCAGGAGACGGTCGAGTACCGGTTTCCCAACCAGATCCCGCCGGGCTACAGGGACGCCAAGGACAAGAACGCGCTCGGCGCGGCCGGCGATGTGATCCTCTGGTACCAGATACTCGACAGGCTCCGCTCCGGCGAGGGCGGTTTCACGAAGGTCGTCTGGATCACCACTGATGTGAAAGAGGACCTGTGGGTCCTCGATGACAAGGACCGCCATGCGGTACGGGCCCGGCCGGAACTGGTCCAGGAAATGTACGACGAGGCCGGCGCCGAACTGCTCATGGTCACCTTGCACGACTTCCTGACCGGCGCCAAGACCTTCCTCAACGCCGACATCTCCGACGAAACCCTAGAACAGGCCGAAGGGCTTTCCTTCGCTTCCCCGGATAACATCGGCCTGCTGACCCATCGCCTGCTTCAGGGCCTCGACAACATCTTTGATCGCCTCGGTATCGACCAGCTCGCCACGCTCGTGTCGCGGTTGTACGCCCGGGCGGGACATGAGGTGGCCGATCTTCAGGTCAGGGAGTCAGGAGCGGACATGGTCGTGCACCGCGGTGACCAGAAGACCGTCATCGCTGTTCGAACGTCCGGACACAACATGCATACGGCGCTGGCTGGACTCGTCGTTGCCGCGGACGCGCTGTCGGCCACCCATAAGGCGATGATCTATACGGGGTCGTATACCCCCCTCGAGTTGAAACTCGGGGGAAGCCTCGGCGTCGAGATGAGAGACCTCACCGATCTCGTCGATCTCGTCGACGACCAGGACGAACTCCCCCTCTAGTACTCAACGGCATTCAGCATGTGGAATGCATCGAGGACCGGCTCGTTGCGCGGCGCATGACGTCGATAGAGGTTGTAAAGCGCGGCGACGCGGACGGTACATCAGTGAAGGTCCAGGTGTGCCCACTGATAGCGTCCGGATCTTGTACGATCCCGTGCTTCACAAGCGGGGAGTATGCATGGCGGGCAACCAGCCTAGTGATCTTGTCGGGCGTACCCACGAACTATCTGTACTCAACGCCTTGCTGGATCAGGAGACTGCGAGCCCTGCGAGACCTCTGCTGGTCCGAGGTCCAGCCGGCGCCGGTAAGAGTGCGCTGTTGAACGCGTGCGCGGACTCCGCAACGCATATCTCGGTCCGGGCGGTACTGCGCCGCAAGCCTGCGTCAACGGCCGCGAACCCACGCGTCGTGGTCGTCGTGGCTGTCGTCGCCATGCGGTTCGACTGCTTCGAGCTCGCACTCCTCGACGTTGTCCATGCCGCGCTCTAGACGGATCTGAAAGCGGAGCCGCGTATGAGCGGTGGTGCTGACGTGAGCCATATGATCGTTCCATTCCCAGTCGAGGACGTGGATCTGCTCCTCGAGCAACCCGACGTCATAGTGGTGGGCGAACCCGATGAGGGTCACCTCGGCAGCGATCTCGGCCAGAATCAATAGTGTGGTGTCTTGGTAGGTCTCGTATGTCTGCCAGGTCAGCGTCGACTCGTCGGGTTCTACAGTGTTGATCGACAGGCTTTCGAGCTCACCCGCGATGTTCAGCTGTGTGAAGTCGAGCCCTGACGTGGTCGGATTGGCGGTCTGGACATCCTCGTTGACGAGTTGTTCGACTGCTCCGATGACGGCATCCCTGACGACCTGGTCCACCGACACGGGTTCGGCATCTTCACTCGTATGGCTGCTGACAAGCTCAAGGAAGTCAGCGAGCTGCTCGGCATTCTTGGTGAGGCCGGCGACCATCGCCTTGAGCGCATCATGTTTCAGAAGTTCGTCGAGATTCGCTACGTGGATCAACTCGCCTGCGGCGCTCGCTACCTCGGCATGTAACTCAGGCGTGAGACTGCCTTCCGCGTTGCAGTAGTCGGCGGAGTTCGCTGTGACAAGAAAGATCTTGTCACCTGCCTCGGAGTCCATCACGACCTGCTTGGCTGTCTCCCAGACGAGAGTGTCTCGGAACCCCTTGCCGGTGGAGGTGAAGGGCTTCCGGCGGTCGAGGTCACGCTGGAGGACGAGCTCGATATCGACGTGGTTCGGGACTGACGCGACCTGGACTCTGAGGGAGATCAACTTCTCGCGCATTTCCTCCTCGAACCTGGCTTTGTCCGGTACATCAGTTACTGGTGTACTGTCGACGAGGCCGCTGGCGTCGATACCGAATGCCGTGAGTCTCTCGCGGGAGCTCTTAAGACGGCCGATCTGCGTGTTCGCGGCTGTGATGGCCTCACTAGCTTTGGTCTCCCAGTGACGGGCCGTTTCTCTCAGCACCACGTCGGGCAGGACTACCTGAAGCCTCGAGCCGTGGCACAGGGTGAGAAGTTGAATCCACGGCGTGGACTCCATCATGACGTTGACGAACGTCGAAGTCGTGTCGACGATAGCTGTGATCATTCCCGCCTCCGGTGGAGCCGTCCGGCAGCATCGTTTCGACATCGACGGTTATGCCGTCCGCCTGAATCGCCGGGCCAGAGCTTGTTAATGCTGCATGCAGATGGTCGACTCGCCGTCGAACTCCTTTAGGGGCAGCTTGAGGAAGCAGGACGTGCACAGTCGCTCGGCGACGGGCGGGCGGCCTCCGGGCGAGCATTCGCAAGCATTGCAGTCGGGGCAGTAGGGCTCGCCGCAGGTGGCGCAGGGTTTCTTCCAGGTCTGAAAGTCTTTGCCGCAGGCGGAGCAGTGGCCGTCGTGGCTGACGGGCCCGCTGTCAAGGGGCGCCGTCAGGGTTTGCCAGGCCGGGGAGTCGGTAACCCAGACCGCGAAGGTGTAGCCGCCGGTCTTTTGGGCGTCTAGGTACATTTCCTGTCCGCTGACTCCGCTGGCGTAGGTCGGCCGGTCGAGGCCTCGGGCGCTGCCCGTGCGCAGCGCGGAACGCAGTCGAGTGCCGGTTTGCCGGCTGTCGCGGGCGATGGGCAGCATGTCGCCATGCCGGGCGGCGAACTGGCTGCTGCCGCCGGGTTCGAGCAGCATGACGTAGCCAGGTGCGGGCAGGCAGCTGGCGGCAGCGACGCAGCAGGCCTCGCGTGAGGCTGTGGTGGCCTGCCAGAGGCGCAGCACCGCGGCGGCGGTGACCCCGTCCGCAAAGGCTTTGCTGACGACGTCGGCG
Organism: Actinoplanes sp. CA-015351; assembly: GCF_050955685.1. Lineage (NCBI taxonomy): Bacteria > Bacillati > Actinomycetota > Actinomycetes > Micromonosporales > Micromonosporaceae > Actinoplanes > Actinoplanes sp. CA-015351. The sequence continues at coordinate 1,046,593 of NZ_CP192102.1, read as the reverse complement.
GGCAGCAGGATCGCGGCGGCGAACTGGTTGACCAGGTCTTCCTCGAAAGGTCCTTCGTCCCCGTCGGGCAGTTCCCACAGGGCGGCGGCGATGTCGTCGATCCGGGCGCAGAGGTGGTGGCCGAACTCGTGTAGCAGGGAGAAGTTGCGGCGTCCCTGCGAGGCGTCGCGCAGCACCGAGATCCGGGGCGGGGCCTCGGTGCCGGAGTACAGCGCGGCGACTGCGCAACCGTTCCCGAGCGAGGCGGGATCAACCCAGTCAATGACAATGCCGTCGACGGTTTGGATCACCGCGACGGGATCGGCGGCCAGGTCATGGACATCAACGCCGATGCCGGTCAGGTAATCGAGCGTCACCCGGACGAGCGTGTCGATCAACTGCTGGTGGCTGCTTCTCACCACTGGTCCGCCGAGGGATCGCCGAGCTCCGTGAGTTGCTGCTGGAGATATACCGCCACTTTTGCCGCCCAGTCGATGGCGCCGGCTCCGGCTGTCGACGCGGTGCTGACAGTGCGAGCGGCCTGCGGTGCAATCTTGTCCGCCATCCTCCACCGTTGGTCGTCTTCAGAACTGTGAGTTCCGGCCAGTGTTCGCAGTGCGGGGCGGTGTGCGGGCCGGCTGATTTCGGTGACTAAGGCGTCGTCGAACGGCGGATTCGCGTTCAGGATGGCGCGGGTGTCGGTGCCGAGCAATGAGGTCAGCTGCGCGGCTTCGTCACGGGTGACACGGCCGCCTTTCTTGATCCGCACGAAGACGGTCACGTCGAGACCGGAACGGGCCTTCATCTCGGCCGGCGGCAGACCAAGGCTCTTGATCTGTTGCAGGAGCGGCACGACGTCACCAACCGGGTCACCGGGCACACAGGCGGCGGCGCTGGCGAGGTGGGTAAATCCGGTGGCGACGGCCTTGCGCAGTTCGCGCCGGTCCAGGTCGGCGTCGTCGACAGGGAGGCCGTAGGGCAGCCCGGCAGGACCGGCGATGCCCCGGCGCCAGGCCCGCCAGACGTCTTTAATCACTTCGGGTGGTGGTAGCTGCGCGGCAGCCTGGTGCACGTCGAGGGTGGGCCGGCTGGCTGGGGTGATCTGGCGGTCGAAGACGAACAGCGGGACGGTGCTCTCCAGGCTGAAGCAGACCGCAAAGTCGGTGCCCAGCAGGCTGGCAGACGCCGGCATGATCAGGCTGAACTCGTCGGCGGCGTTCACGTCGGTGGTGACCGGGGCGACGGTCACCCACCAGCGGTCGACTTTGACGACCACCGCGAGTTCGGTGACGTCCTGCCACCGCAGCCGCCACAGTTGCCCGACCGCGACGTCGTCGCGGGCATCGGTGGGCGCGGTCAGTTCCAGCAGTTCGGGTGACAGGGTGGTCAGCGGCGCGAGGGCGGCGGTACCGCCGTCGACGGCGCGCTGGTAGGCGGCCTGAAGAAAAGCGTCGTCGTCGAGGCCGTCGTCATAGTGACCGGAGGCCCGCTGCCGCTGCTGGCACCAGCCGCATTCGGCCAGGTGTTTGCTGCCGGCCTGCGACGGTGCCAACAGGTCGGTGTCGAGCAGGTGCGCTCCGGCGATCGCGACCGGCGGATTCAGGTCGACGTCGTCGAAGACCTGCTGCGCCGGGTCGTAGCGGTTCGACCAGTCACCGGTCATCGCAGTACACCAGCCAGGCCGGTGCCAGCCTGGCGCAGTCGTGAGCAAATGGGCTGATGGGTCACCACGTGCCTACCCTTCCGCAGGTCATCTCCCCGCATTCTCATGCCCTCTCCACTTGACCTGTGTACTTAGTTGAAACGGCGCACCGCCGCGTACTGTCCGGCCCCGCGGGGCCGTCGTGGCGTCATCATTACGCACGACGACCGGCCCCACCTGACCGTTAATGATCATCAGACGGTCGGGGCGTGGCCAGCGCTCGCGCGAGGCTCAGCATGTCGTCGCGGCGCGGTTCAGCGCCGAGTACCTGCCCGGCGATTTCCTTGACCCGGGCGGCGACCTGCGCGGCGACGCTCTTGCCGAGCCCGGTGTGATCGGCGATCTGCCGGACCGGCTGATCCAGGTAGGCGAGCACCAGCTGCTCACGGGAGGTGAGCTGACCGAGTAGGCGCTGAGCTCCGGCGCGGATGTCGGCCTCGGCCTCGGCCAGGTCGATGCTGTCGACGCCGGGCAGCCACGCGTCGACGTCGTCGACCGGGGTGACCACCGGCGTCGGGCCGACGGCGAACCGGGCGGCGACCACGTCTGCCAGTTCTGCCACGGCCACGGACGCCCCGGCGGCCCGCAGGGTGGCTTCGCAGACGTCGGCCAGGCTCTGCGCGTCGGCCACCGGCGACTCGCGGCGGGCATCGAGGCGCCACCGCACGATCGTCACGTCGGTCACCTTGTACGCCGCGGTGACCAGGTCGCTGAGCCGGCCATTCCAGACGCCGGGCGTCGTGCCGTCAGCCAGTTCGATGTTGCGGCCGGCACCGGGCTGGCCGTCGGCGACGGCACGGAAGCGGGCGTCGTCGTCCAGGACCTCCCGCAGCCGGCGGATCAGCCGGCCCTTGGTCGTGGCCCGGGCCTTCTCCCGCAGGAAGTTACGGACGACCTGTTCCAGCACCCGGCGGAAGCTGTCGTCGTCGTGCGCTTTCATCGCGAGCTCGACGAGGCGCTGCGGTCCTTTCGCGTCCGCGAACACCTCGTGCGCGGTCTCCATGATCGCGTCCATGGTCCACTGCTGGTGTCCGGTCGGCGGGGGGAAGTTACCCGCCCGGGCTACCGCCCGGACGCACCGGTACAGCTCGACGGTCGCGGTGGTCCCGAAGGCGCCGTCGCGCCGCAGCTCCGCCCATGCGCTCATGCGAACTCCTCGTAGGCGGCGATGATGCGGACGAGCAGGTCGCCGGTCATCCTCTTGTGCGGTTTGGTGTCCTCGTCGTCGTAGGCGCCGAAGTCAACCCGATGCACCCGGTGGGGCTGCCACCAGCCTTGCCGGTCGCAGAGCAGCGCCGGGTCCTTGTCGTGCCAGATGTCATCGGTGTGGTTGATCAGCGGATCACTGGTCCGGGTCATGACCAGGCAGGCACGGTCCGTCTGCCGGACACGCACCACGACCGTAGGCCGGCGAGCGTGCGGATCCCGTTCGTTGTAGTAGTCGCGGGGCAACACCGCGACCAAGCCGACGTACGGCTGCCACAACCGCTGGTTGGGCCACGTCATCGTGGACTGCTCTCCCGCCTACCGCCCGGCTCACGTCGGCGAACGGCGACAAACACGATACCGACCGTGCTCGGTGACCTTCGCCGACACTCCGGCATCGACAGTCGGCATCGTCTGTCACCTGCAGCGCAAGCCGCCACAACTACTCCGCCACACCCTCAATCCGGACATGTGATCACCGCCACACACAGTGACGGTGTTCGAGATCGGACAACCGGCGGCGGTGCGCCGTCAGAGATCGGCAGAAGCAGGACGCCGGAGGGGTCGCCGGCGTCCACACCGCACAAAGCAAGGGGGGTCCCCATGGCCGACATCGGCATCGCGGAGCAGCACCGGCAGGTCCGGCACCGCTACAAGATCATCGTCAATACCCGGGAGCGTACGGTCGAGGACCGCACGCTCAGCTTCGCGCAGATCATCGCTCTCGCGTTCCCCGGCGCGCAGGGCACCGACGTGGTCTTCACCGTCACCTACCACCGGGCCGCCGGTCCGCAGCGCGACGGCAACCTCAGCGAGGGCGGCACGGTCACCGTCAAGAACGGAACCATCTTCGATGTCACGCGTACTCGTCGCTCGTAGCGCCGATCTGCGCCGGCTACGCGACGAGGGCTACGAGGTGACCGTCGAGAACGGTCACCTCGTGGTCTCGCACGTCCCGTACCTCAACGCGCAGCGGCAGGTCCGGTTCGGTGTCCTGGTATGCCCGCTCAACCTGGCCGGTGACATCACCGTCGCCCCGCAGGACCACGTGGTCCGTTTCGCGGGTGAGCAGCCGTGCGACGACCAGGGCCGGCCCCATACCGTGATCAACAGCCCGGTCCAGGAACAGATCACGCCCGAGCTCACGGTGAACTTCATGTTCTCCTGCAAGCCCGACGAGGGGTATCCGGACTTCTACGCCAAGATGACGACCTACGTGGCGTTGCTGGGCAAGCACGTGGCCGTGGTGGACCCCACGGCGACCGCGTGCACGTTCCGGGTCGAGGAGACCGACGAGGCGGAGTCGATCTTCCGGTACCTCGACACGGCCAGCAGCCGCGCCGGCATCCCGGAGATCAACGCGAAGCTGGCCGTGCCCAGGGTCGCGATCGTCGGTCTCGGCGGCAGCGGCTCGTATGTACTGGATCTCATCGCGAAGGCGCCGATCGGCGAGATCCATCTGTTCGACGGCGACGACCTGTTGCAGCACAACGCGTTCCGGGCGCCCGGAGCGCCCTCGGTGCAGCAGCTGCGGGAGCGGCCGAAGAAGGTCGATCACTACGCGGGGCTGTACGGGGCAATGCGCCGCGGGATCGTCGCTCACCCGTATTTCCTCGACGAGTCCACCGCCGGCGAGCTGAACTCGATGTCGTTCGTCTTCCTCTGCATGGACCAGGGCACCCCGAAACAGCATCTGGTCAAGGTGATGGAAGCCGCCGGGATCGCGTTCGTCGATGTCGGCATGGGCCTTTACACCGCCGACGGCATGATCGCCGGGCAGTTGCGGACCACCACCAGCACCCCGCGGAAACGTGATCACGTGCGGGAGCGCCGGCGGATCCCGTTCGACGACGGCGGTGAAGACGAGTACGGCACCAACATCCAGATCGGCGAGCTCAACGCGCTCAACGCCGTCTTCGCGGTGATCAAGTGGAAGAAGGAGCGCGGCTTCTACGCCGACCTCGAGCACGAGCACCACAGTGTGTACACGATCGCCACCAACTGTCTGGTCGGTGACGACCAGACATGATCACCCGGCGAACCGTCTTCGAGCACCGCTTCGTCGACTCGGCCCCCGAGGTCCTCGACGACGGGGTGCTCTACGTCTCGATCCCGTATGCCACCGCCCTGCATCGGTGTGCGTGCGGGTGCGGGAACGAGATCGTCACTCCGATCAGCCGCACCGGCTGGTGCCTCACCTTCGACGGGGTGTCCGTCACGCTGCACCCATCGATCGGTAACTGGAATCAACCGTGCCGCTCGCACTACTTCATCCGCCAGAACCGGATCCAGTGGGCCCGCGACCGTGCCCCCGAGACCCCGGCGCGGCGCACGGAGCCAACCGGCGGCCACCCAACCGGTGCTCTGGGCCAGCGTTGGGGTGCTCTCGCGGGGCGGCTGCGACCAGTGGCCGCAGCCGCATGGGCGTGGCTGAGACGGCACCTTCCTGGCGGCAAACGCCCCTGACGGCGCGTATCGATCTCGCCCCGGGGCGGCGAGGTGCCGGTCATCACCGCTCGCGAGGTGGCGACCGGCACCGGCCTGGCGGGTGCCGCAGCGCTGTCGACCACAGCCGCTGGACACCAAACCGGACTCGTGGAATGTTGCCCGGAATATTCTCACGCATTTTCGTCGGCATGAGCTAAGGTATCTTCTGTGAGCGCGCTCTTCACCATCGATGAACCGGCAGCGAATCCCCAGCTGCTGGTCGCCGCGCGCGAAGCTTCAGGCCTGACTCAGGCCGAGATCGCCGAACGCCTCAGCACCCTGAACCAAAACGGCGCCAAAACCACCCAAGGCTATGTTTCACGGGCGGAGAAGGGCGCGCTGTCGGTGACCGGTGTGCGCTTGCGGCAGTTCGCCACGGCGCTGGAGACCACGCCGGAGCTGCTAACCGCCGACGTCAAGCTGTGGGCCCTGGGCGAAGGCTGCCTGTACCACCGCAACCGGCGTTCCACTAAGGCGTCGACGCTGCGGCGGCTGCACGCCCAGATCAATCTGACCCGGCTGCACCTGACTCGGTTGGCGAACGTCGCCGGAACCCCGCTGCCAACGTTCTCGGCGTCGGCAACCAGGGTGGAAGGTGTCGTCGGCCCGCAGGCCGTCGCCGCACAGCTCCGGGCCCAACTCGCCGTTCCGCCCGGCGCGATCGCCTCCGCCACCGCCATCGCTGAGCAGCTCGGGGCGCTGGTGGTGCCGATGTCACTGGGCGGGCGTGAGGTCGACGCGACGAGCCTGCATCCACCCGGCGAGGCACCCATCTTCGTGATCAACACCGATGCGCCGATCGACCGCCAACGGTTCACGCTGATCCACGAGCTCGGGCACTGCGTCTGCGTTCCCGGCGCCGGGGTGGACGCCGAGGAGATGGCCCAGGCGTTCGCCGGGGAGTTCCTCGCCCCTAACGCCGGCATCTACCCCGATCTGACGGCGGCGCCCGTCACGCCGGCCCGACTGCTGCAGCTCAAGGCGAAGTGGCGGATCTCCGCCGCCGCCGTCCTGCGCCGTGCTGCTGACCTTGCGGTCATCACCGACTCTCGCTACCGGACGATCAACGCGCAGATCTCCGCCCTCGGCTGGCGAACCGAGGAACCGGAGCCGCTACCGGCAGAACGACCCCGCCGGGTGCCCGAGATCGTCCGGGCAGCGATCCATGCGACCGGCGGGCTCGATGCCGCGGCCGCAGCCGCCGGAACGACACCGGCACGCCTGACCAACTTGTTCGGTGACGCCGTCGCCGACTGAGCCTGCACCAGGATGGACAATGACCGAACCTGGCGACAAGGTGGTGGCTTCCGCCGCCCCGACGCACGGTAACCCGGCGAGTGACCTGGCAGAACGCTGGCAGTGGCTGGGTCATCAGCCGCATCCGCCCGTCCCTGCGGGCGCCGTCGGCACGCTGGCCAATCGGGTGCTGGTGTACACCCGCCGCACCCACATCCCCACCGTTCTGCCGGCGCTCGCCACCGCCCGCAGCGGCCTCATGATCACCGGCCCCGGCCCGGGCAAACCGATCCCCCAGGTCACCGGTCTCGATTACGACGGCCCGATCGCGATCGACCCCGATGCCTACGGCCACCACCAGGCCACGCCGGACAAGCCATTCCTGCTGCCGGACGACGGCCTGGCCGGCACCAACCCCACCCTGGACCAGGTCCTGGACGCCCAGCTCAGGGCGGGTTACACGGTGGCGTGCACCCCGACCGGCTATATCGGCGCCGGGGACATCGCCAGCCTTGCGGCCGCCGCGCAGCAGGTCAAAGCGCTCGGACGCACCGACACACTCTTCGTGGCGCCGCTGGACATCTCGCTTATCGACCGGGCCTTCTTCACCCAGACCCAGGCGATCCTGCACGATGTCGGCTGCCCGATCGCACTCGTTCTCGGCAAACAGGGCGATCCTCTGACCCAGTCCGTGCGGATCATCCCGAACCTGCGCACCCTGGCAGCCACCGTGCCGCTCATGCCGATCTGCACCGACTTCAACGGCCTGGACCTGGTCGCCCACGGCGCGTTCGCCGCGGCGATCGGCACCGGCGGCAGCATCCGGCACACCGTTCCGTATCCGCGTGAGCCGTTGTCGTTCAACGGCCGGGACAAGTCGCCCAGCGTCCTGGTTCCGGATCTCATGTGCTGGTGGAAGGGCTCGAAGATCAACGAGCTGAGCGGTGCGGCGCCGAGCCGTGCTCCCCGATGCCGCTGCGGTACCTGCGGCGACCAGGCATTGACCCGGTTCCTGCAGAAGGAGGATCAGCCTGAAGCGATCGCGCACGCCGTCGCGGCCTGGACCGTCATCGCTGAGGGTTTGCTCGATCAGCCGACCGTGCGGGAGCGCGCCGCGTACTGGCGAAACATCTGCGTGGGCGCGCTCAACGAACACGAGATGCTCGCCAAGCGGCTGCGCCGGCCTGACGCCTTCGAGCCACAGGCACCGCTGAAGCGGTGGGCGACGCTACCGGCGTGGCCGGCCGAGTGATCCTGACGCCGGGTGAGCCGGGTTCAGGATTCCTTCCCGGCTCCACGGGCGACTTCTTCAGTGAACCGCCACCAGGCCGCTGTCGGCTGCCACTCGGTGAACTCCTCCGGCTCGAGCACCATCGTCAGCGACTCGCCACGGCGCACGGCGACGCCGATGCCGTAGAACGAGGCCTCCGCCAAGGCGACTTGCTCATCAGCCGGCAGCTCGGGGATCACCATGAGACGGCGGCAGTACATCGCGAACCGCGACGCCGCTCGTAGCCCGGTCGCCCAATCTGTGGCCTGCACCATCGCAAGCAGCGGCGTGACCGGCGGAGCGATGCGCCGGGTGACCGTGGTCGAAGACCAGGTCACTGCACCGGCGGGCAGGCGCCGCAGGCGCCGCTGCGCGGCCGCGGCTACCGACTGCACCGCGACCTCATGCCCGAAGGGCAGGTACATCAGCGTGTCGAGCAGGTCGAGGGCGAGGATCGGCGGAATCCGATGCGCCTTCCTCACCTGCTGCTGCGCTCGATCAGGACTGTAGGCAACCCAGCCGCGTGTCCCGAGCCACCTCACTCGGGCGACACCGATCTCGTCCTGCGCGGCGGCCTGCGGCATCGTGGCCGCGAACCGCTCCAACGTCGCTGCGACGCTCATCGGTTCGCCCCCTCCCTGACGCCGGTCCGCAACTCGTCAGGCTGGAGATCTTGCACCAGCCGCCGGAGCCCTGTCCAGGTGCTCATATCGGTCAACGCATAGAACACGCGCCGGTTCTGGCCCAACTGTGGCAGCCGTCGCACGAGACCAGCGGACATGAGCGCACGGAGCTGCGGCTGGAACACACTCGTTGGCGCGTCACACGCGTCGGCCAAGTCCTTCACGCAGATCCCCTCATCGGCCGCCGAAGCAAGTGCGAGCAGCAGTTCGAGCCGGTACTTGTTGCCGAAGATCGCGGATGAAACCTGCCGCACCCCCTGCCCTGCCATGCGCAAAGAATAGTGAATCGCGATTCACTATTCAACGCGTTCACACTCCCGGACTACTGACAGTTCGATGGTTGAACCCAGGCATGCCGGCCCCAACAAGGATCACGCGACGAACCCCAGCAGACGACCTCGCACTCGCATCCGGTCCGCGCGGTGGCTAGTTGTACCGGCAAGGAGGGGGTGGATGGTGGCTTACATCGAGTCGGCTGCCCGTCTCGTACGGGGAGCGCCAGCCTCGCTCTGCCGAGACGCCTCAAGAGCATCGAAGGGCAAGGCAACCGCGCCGCCGGAGGCCGCTTGCGCGCCCCTCCCGGGGCGCCGGGTGCCAACTATCCCTAACAGACGCGCCAACTAACTCACAAAGCGCCAACTAAAACTAAAGCTCACAGTCGCCGGTTAGGGCGAACCTCTGGCTTCTGAAATTTTTTATGCATAAGCTGCGAGAGTGAATGACGGAGTAGTCAAGCTCGTTCAGGGCGCTCGGCTCACCCCGACCCAGCGGCGGATCGCGCACTGTCTTGTGGAGCACGGCGCGAAGGCGGCGTACCTGTCGGCGGCTGAGGTGGCTGAGCTGGCCGGTGTGAGTCAGCCGTCGGTGACCCGGTTCGCGATGGCGCTCGGCTACTCCGGTTATCCGGCGCTGCGGCGGGAGCTGCGCACGCTCACCGACGGCGGGCCTGCTGAGCCGGCCGGGCAGAACGCCATGCAGCGCGCCGTCGCGGCCGAGACCGATCACCTGCGCCGCCTCGGTGAGCAGCTGGACCGGCTCGACGACGTGCGGGCCGCCGCCGAGCTGCTGGTCGCGAGCCGGCCGCTGCCGGTGCTGGGTCTGCGTGCCGCCGCGCCGCTGGCCGCGTACTTCGGCTATTTCGCCGCCAAGGCGTTCCCGGACGTGCGGGTGCTCGACGGTGGTGGCACCAGCCTGCTGGACCGGCTCGATCAGGCCCGCGCGGCCGGCGCCGGTGCGATGCTGGCGATCGTGCTCCCCCGCTACCCGCGCGAGACAGTGGAAGCGGTACGCGAGGCCAAGGCGGCCGGCCTCGCCGTGGTGGCGATCACCGACTCGGCGGTCAGCCCGGTCGCCGAGTCGGCCGACGTGGTGCTGCCCGCCGCAGTGGGCACCCAGCTGGTCTTCGACCTGCACACCGGCCCGATGGCGATGGCCATGGTCCTGCTGCAGGCGATGTGCGACGCGGCGCCCGAGCCGGTGCAGCGCCGCCTTGAGCAGTTCGAAGCGACAGCCGCTCAGCGGCACATATTTCTGGCGTGACAGGAGAACCGACAATGTCCGAGATTCGCGCGCCGCGCGGTACGTCGTACACCGCTCAGGGCTGGCCGCAAGAAGCCGCCAAGCGCATGCTGATGAACAACCTCGACCCGGATGTGGCCGAAAGGCCGCAGGATCTGGTGGTCTACGGCGGCACCGGCAAGGCGGCCCGTGACTGGCCGTCGTTCCACGCGATCGTCCGCGAGCTGGACCTGCTCAAGGATGACGAGACACTGCTGGTGCAGTCCGGCAAGCCGGTCGGCGTGCTGCGCACCCACGAGTGGGCGCCGCGGGTGCTGATCGCGAACTCGAACCTGGTCGGCGACTGGGCGAACTGGCCCGAGTTCCGCCGCCTGGAGCAGCTGGGCCTGACCATGTACGGCCAGATGACTGCCGGCTCGTGGATCTACATCGGCACGCAGGGCATCCTGCAGGGCACCTACGAGACGTTCGCCGCCGTGGCGGCCAAACGATTCAACGGCACCCTGGCCGGGACGCTGACCCTGACCGGCGGCTGCGGCGGCATGGGTGGCGCGCAGCCTCTGTCGGTCACCATGAACGGCGGCGTCTGCCTGATCGTCGACGTGGACCGGACGCGGCTGCAGCGCCGGGTCGACACGCGGTATCTGGATGTCGTCGCCGACAATCTGGACGAAGCTGTAAAAATGGCGCTCGAAGCCAAGAAGCAACGCCGGCCTCTCAGTGTGGGTGTGGTCGGCAACGCCGCAGTCGTCTTCCCCGAGCTCCTGGTGAAGGGCGTCGAGATCGACATCGTCACCGACCAGACCAGCGCGCACGACCCGCTGAGCTACCTGCCGGTCGGTGTCGAGCTTGAGGACTCCGCCGAGCTGGCCCGTACCAAGCCGGAGGAGTACACCGACCGGGCCCGGGCCAGCATGGCGAAGCAGGTCGCCGCGATGGTCGGGTTCATGGACGCCGGCGCCGAGGTCTTCGACTACGGCAACTCGATCCGTGGCGAGGCCCAGCTTGCCGGTTTCACCCGGGCATTCGACTTCCCCGGCTTCGTTCCGGCGTACATCCGGCCGCTGTTCGCCGAGGGTAAGGGCCCGTTCCGCTGGGCGGCGCTCTCCGGCGACCCGGCCGACATCGCCGCCACCGACAAGGCGATGCTCGATCTCTTCCCGGAGAACGAGCACCTCGCGCGGTGGATCAAGATGGCCGGCGAGCGGGTCGCGTTCCAGGGACTGCCGGCCCGGATCTGCTGGCTGGGCTACGGCGAGCGGGACAAGGCGGGAGTCCGGTTCAACGACATGGTGGCGTCCGGAGAACTGAAGGCGCCGCTCGTGATCGGCCGGGACCACCTGGACTCGGGTTCGGTGGCGTCGCCGTACCGGGAGACCGAGTCGATGCTCGACGGCTCCGACGCGATCGCCGACTGGCCGCTGCTGAACGCCCTGGTGAATACGGCGAGCGGGGCCAGCTGGGTCTCCATCCACCACGGCGGCGGTGTCGGCATCGGCCGCAGCATCCACGCCGGCCAGGTGTGTGTCGCTGATGGCACCGCCCTGGCCGGTCAGAAGATCGAGCGGGTGCTCACCAACGACCCGGCGATGGGTGTGCTGCGGCACGTCGACGCCGGTTACCAGTCCGATTCCGCGGGCGGCGTGCACATCCCGATGAGCCGATGAGCGCGTTCACCCACCTCTGGAACCAGATCGCGCCGATCGGCCGGGCGCCCGGCGGCGGTTACCTGCGGTATGCGCTCACCGAGCCGGAGTTGACGCTGCGCGACTGGTTTCGCTCTCAGGCCGCGCGAAGGGACATGCTGGTCACCGATGACGGCAATGGGAATCTCTTCGCATGGCGGGGCGAACCGTGGGCGCCGGGAACGATTCTCACTGGATCGCATTTCGACTCGGTTCCGCACGGTGGCGGCTATGACGGTCCACTCGGAATCGTCAGTGCATTTCTCGCCGCCGATAAAATAGACAAGTCACGAAAAATTGCAATCGCCGCCTTTGTCGAAGAAGAAGGCGGGCGGTTCGGCGTACCGTGTCTCGGGTCTCGGCTGCTGACCGGCGCGATCGCGCCGCAGCAGGCCGCCGCGCTCGAAGATCGCGATGGCATCTCGTTCGGTGCGGCTCTCGGCACGACGCCTGCCGGCGCTCAGCTCGACAAGGTCAAGAACCTGAAGGCGTTCGTCGAGCTGCACGTCGAGCAGGGGCGGGCGCTCGACGTGCCGGTCGGTGTGGCGAGCGCGATCTGGCCGCACGGGCGCTGGCGGATGGACTTCGCCGGGGTTGGCGACCATGCCGGGACCACCAGGATGGAAGACCGGCACGACCCGATGCTGACGTTCGCGTTCACCGTGCTCGCGGCGAACAAGGAGGCCCGGCTCACCGGCGCGCACGCCACCGTCGGGCGGGTGCAGGTCGAGCCGAACGCCACCAACGCGATCCCGTCGCTGGTACGCGGATGGCTCGACGCCCGCGCCGCCGACACCGCCACGCTGGACCGGCTGGTCGACGGGGTGGTCCGCAAGGCCACCGAGCGGGCCGGGCGGGACGGCACGTCGTTCTCGATCAGCCCCGAGTCGGTGACCGGTGAGGTCGCGTTCGACACGGCGCTGGCCGACCGGCTCGCCAAGACGCTGGGTGACGCCCCGATCCTGCCGACCGGCGCCGGGCACGACGCCGGAGTGCTCTCCGCGCACATCCCGACCGCGATGCTCTTCGTCCGCAACCCGACCGGGGTGTCGCACTCGCCGGCCGAGTACGCGGAGGACGCGGACTGTGAAGCCGGGATCGACGCGCTGGCGAAGGTGCTGGAGGAGCTGTGACGGTCTTTCATGCGGACCACGCGTGGGTGGCCGGGAAATTCGCCCGGAATGTCCGCATCGAGGTTTCCGGCGGATTGATCAACTCGGTTACGCCTGATTCCCCCGCCGACGGGTCTCTCTTGACGGGCCTCGTTCTCCCCGGCTTCGCCAACGCGCACTCGCACGCCTTCCACCGGGCGCTGCGCGGGCGTACCCACGGCGATCGTGGCAGCTTCTGGACCTGGCGTGAGCTGATGTACCAGGTGGCCGGCCGGCTCGACCCGGACAGTTACTTCACGCTGGCCAGGGCGGTTTACGGCGAGATGGCTCTCGCCGGGATCACCAGCGTCGGCGAGTTCCATTACCTGCACCACGGGCCGGACGGTGTTCCGTACGCCGACCCCAACGCGATGGGTCACGCGCTCATCGCGGCCGCTCGCGAGGCCGGGATCCGGATCACGCTGCTGGACACGGTCTACCTGACCGCCGGCGTCGACGGCAAACCCCTCGAAGGCGTGCAGCGGCGGTTCGGCGACGGCGACTACGACGGCTGGCACACCCGGTTCGAGCAGCTGAAAGGCGGCGACGGCGTCAAGATCGGCGCGGCGTTGCACTCGGTACGGGCCGCCCCCGCCGACGGGATGGCGACGTTCGCGCAACGCACCGACGGGCTCCCGGTGCACGTTCATCTCTCCGAGCAGCCGGCCGAGAACGAGGCCTGCCAGGCCGTGCACGGCTGCTCGCCCACCGAGTTGCTCGACGCGATGGGTTTCTGGCAGCCGATGACCACCGCCGTGCACGCCACCCACCTGTCCCCCGCCGACATCACGATCCTCGGCCGCGGGCGGTACGCCTGCTTCTGCACGACGACCGAAAGGGATCTGGCCGACGGCATCGGCCCGGCCCGGGCCCTCGCCGACGCCGGCGCGGTACTCACCCTCGGCAGCGACAGCCACGCGGTCATCGACATGTTCGAGGAGGCGCGCGGCGTCGAACTCGACGAACGGCTCGCCACCCGGCAGCGAGGGCACTTCAGTGCCGCCGAGTTGCTGACCGCCGCGACCAGTGCCGGGCACGCCTCGCTCGGCTGGGCCGGCACCGGTGAGATCGCCGTGGGTCAGCGGGCCGATCTTGTCGCCGTCTCGCTGGACAGTGTCCGGACCGCGGGCACCGACCCCGGCGGCCTGATCTTCGCGGCCACCGCCGCCGACGTCACCGACGTGATCGTGGACGGGCGGCCGATCGTCACCGAGGGCCGGCACCGTGCGATGGACGTCCCCCGGGCCCTTCGAGAATCGATCGCTGAGGTGTTGTCATGAGTCTTGTCGTCACCAGCATCGGTGAGCTGGTCACCAACGATCCGCACCTCGGCATCGTGCACGACGCCGCAGTCGTGGTCGAAGGCGATCGGATCGCCTGGATCGGGCCCTCGTCCCAGGCGCCGGACGCCGACTCGCGCCTCGACGCGGACGGCGCCGCGGTGCTGCCCGGATTCGTCGACAGCCACGCCCACCTGGTCTTCGCCGGGGATCGGGCGGCCGAGTTCGGCGCGCGGATGGCCGGTCAGCCGTACACCGGCGGCGGGATCCGGACCACCGTCGCCGCGACGCGCGCGGCGTCCGACGACGATCTGCGCCGCAACGCGCGGCGCCTGGTCAGCGAAGCGCTGCGGCAAGGGACCACCACGATCGAGATCAAATCCGGGTACGGCCTGAGCGTGGCCGAAGAAGCCAGGTCCCTGCGCCTGGCAGCCGAGATCGTCGAGGAGACCACGTTCCTCGGCGCGCACGTGGTCCCGGCCGAGTACGCGGGCCGAGCCGACGATTACGTCGACCTGGTCCGTGGCGAGATGCTCGACGCCGCCGTGCCGTACGCGAAATGGGTCGACGTGTTCTGTGACCGCGGCGCGTTCGACGGCGACCAGGCCCGCGCGATCCTGAAGGCCGGCGCCGAACGCGGCCTCGGGCTGCGGCTGCACGCCAACCAGCTCGTCCACGGACCCGGCGTGCAGCTCGCCGTCGAACTGGGCGCCGCCAGCGCCGACCACTGCACCCACCTCGACGACGCCGACGTGGCCGCTCTGTCCGGCTCGGACACCGTCGCCACGCTGCTGCCCGGTGCTGAGTTCTCCACCCGGTCTCGGTACCCGGACGCGCGGCGGCTGCTCGACGCCGGCGTCACTGTCGCGCTCGCCACCGACTGCAACCCCGGTTCGTCGTACACGTCCTCGATGCCGTTCTGCATCGCGCTGGCCGTACGGGAAATGCGGATGACCCCCGCGGAGGCCGTCTTCGCGGCAACCGCCGGTGGGGCCGCGGCCCTGCGTCGCGACGACCTCGGCGTCGTCCAGGTCGGCGCCCGCGCCGACCTGGTCATCCTCGACGCGCCCTCACACGTGCACCTGGCCTACCGGCCCGGTGTTCCCATGATCCGCACCATTCTGCACAACGGAGTGCCGCAGTGACCGTCATCGTCCAGCCCACCGGCGTCAGCGCCGCCGACGTCATCGCCGTAGCCCGCGGCGACGCCCAGGTCGAGATCTCCCCCGCCGCGGTCGAGGCGATGGCCACGAGCCGTGCCATCGTCGACGGCATCGAGGCGTCCGGCCGTCCCGTGTACGGCGTCTCCACCGGATTCGGTGCGCTCGCCAACACCTCGATCGCCCCGGAGCGCCGGGCCGAACTTCAGCACGCGCTGATCCGTTCGCACGCGGCCGGGATCGGCGCGCCGATGCCCCGCGAGGTCGTCCGCGCCATGATGCTGTTGCGGGTGCGGTCCCTCGCCCTGGGCCGCTCCGGCGTCCGGCCGGTGCTCGCCCAAGGCCTCGTCGACCTGCTCAACCACGACCTCACCCCGTGGGTGCCGGAGCACGGCTCACTCGGCGCCTCCGGTGACCTGGCACCACTCGCCCACTGCGCGATCGTGCTGCTCGGCGAAGGCTGGGTGCTCGGCAAGGACGGCTCCCGGCTGTCCGCCGCCGAGGCGCTGCGCACGGCCGGGCTGCAGCCGCTGGAGCTGGCCGCCAAGGAGGGCCTCGCGCTGATCAACGGCACCGACGGCATGCTCGGCATGCTGCTGCTGGCGATCGCCGACGCGTCGCATCTGTTCGCCATGGCGGACGTGACCACCGCGCTGGCGATCGAGGCGATGCTCGGCTCGGAACGGCCGTTCCTGCCTGAGCTGCACAGCATCCGCCCGCACCCGGGCCAGGCCGCGTCCGCCGCGAACATCCACCGGCTGCTGCAGGACTCGGCGATCATGGACTCGCACCGGGACGACCTGGCACACGCCGTGCAGGACGCGTACTCGATGCGGTGTGCCCCGCAGGTCGCCGGCGCGGCCCGGGACACCCTAGACTTCGTCAGCCTGGTCGCCGGCCGTGAGCTGGTGTCGGTCGTGGACAACCCGGTGGTGCTGCCGGACGGACGGGTCGAGTCGACAGGAAACTTCCACGGGGCGCCGCTCGGCTTCGCCGCCGACTACCTGGCCATCGCCGCGTCCGAGGTGGGCGCCATCGCCGAACGCCGGGTCGACCGGCTGCTCGACGTGACCCGCTCCCGCGACCTGCCACCGTTCCTCTCCCCGGACGCCGGGGTGAACTCGGGCCTGATGATCGCGCAGTACACCGCCGCCGGGATCGTCGCCGAGAACCGGCGGCTCGCCTCACCGGCGTCGGTCGACTCGCTGCCGACAAGCGGCATGCAGGAGGACCACGTCTCGATGGGCTGGGCCGCGGCGAAGAAGCTGCGGATCGTCCTGGACAACCTGACCAGCCTGCTCGCGGTGGAGTTGCTGTCAGCGGTACGCGGCTTGCAGCTGCGGGCCCCGCTGACCCCGTCCCCGGCCGGACAGGCAGCGGTCGCCGCGGTGACACCGTTCGCGGGCGGGCCGGGTCCGGACGTTTTCCTGGCGCCGGTGCTGGAGCAGGCGCGGGCCGTGGTGAGCGGGCCGGATCTGCGCGCCGCGATCGAGGAGGCGGTCGGCCAGCTCCGCTAGATCTGCTTTCGATTTGCGGCGGGGTGGGCTTTCGATTTGCGGCGGCCCACCCCGGGCGTTCGTCAGCGGGGTAGTTCTTTGGCGATCACCTTTGCGAGCTCGCGGAACGCCTTGCCGCGGTGGCTGATCGCGTCCTTCTCGGCCGGGGTGAGCTCGGCGTTGGTGCGCTGCTGGCCGTCGCCGATGAAGATCGGGTCGTAACCGAAGCCGCCCTCGCCGCGGCGGCTGCGCAGCAGCTTGCCGGTCTGGCGGCCCTCGACCAGGTGCTCGCGGCCGTTCGGCAGGACCAGGGCAGCGGCGCAGACGAACGCGCCGCCGCGGTGCTCGTCGGAGACGTCGGAGATCTGCGCCAGCACCAGGTCCAGGTTGGCCTGGTCGTCGCCGTGCTTGCCGGACCAGCGGGCGCTGAAGACGCCGGGCATGCCGTTGAGCGCGTTCACCGCGATGCCGGAGTCGTCGGCCACCGTGGGCAGGCCGGTGCGCCTCGCGCCCTCACGAGCCTTGATCAGGGCGTTCTCGCCGAACGTCAGGCCGGTCTCCGGCACGTCCGGGTAATCCGGGAAGTCGCCGATGCCGGCCAGGTCGATCTGGGCGCGGCCGAGAGCAGCGTCCAGGATGCGCTGGAGCTCGGCCAGCTTCTTCTTGTTGCCGGTCGCGAGCAACAGCCGGGCGCTCATGCTGTTCCCCCTTTGGCATGCCCTTCTGGCCCTCGCGTGCGAGGAGGTGCGACTGCTGCGGCTGAGTGCCGCTCGGTGCAGGCGGTCATGCCGCGAGGGCCTTCTGCTGAGCGGCCGCCAGCTCGGCGCACCCGAGCACACCGAGGTCCAGCATCGCGTCCATCTGAGCCCGTTTGAACACGCCGTTCTCCCCGGTGCCCTGCACCTCGACGAAGTCTCCCCCGGCGGTGCAGACGATGTTCATGTCGACCTCGGCGGCGACGTCCTCGAGGTACATCAGGTCGAGGCGCGGCTCGCCGTCGACGATGCCGACGCTGACCGCCTGGATCGAGGTGTGCAGCACCTTGTCCACCTTGCCGGCGAGCGACTTGCGCCCGGACAGCCAGGTGACCGCGTCGTGCAGAGCCACATAGGCCCCGGTGATCGCGGCGGTGCGGGTGCCGCCGTCGGCCTGGAGCACGTCGCAGTCGAGGACGATCGAGTTCTCCCCGAGCGCCTTGAGGTCGATGCAGGCACGCAGGCTACGGCCGATCAGACGGGAGATCTCTTGGGTACGCCCACCGAGCTTGCCCTTGACACTTTCCCGATCGCCACGGGTGTTCGTGGCCCGGGGCAGCATCGAGTACTCAGCCGTGACCCAGCCTTGGCCCGAGCCCTTGCGCCAGCGCGGCACCCCCTCGGTGACACTCGCGGTGCAGAGCACCCGGGTGTTGCCGAACTCCACCAGGACCGAGCCCTCGGGGTGGATGCTCCAATGCCGGGAAAGCGTCACCGGTCGCAGCTGGTCGGCCGTACGGCCGTCGGGTCGCGCCATGCCCCCAACCCTATGCGTAACGCGCCGCGCCGGCTTCGTCCGCCCCGGGCTTCCGGCTCGGCGGCACCGCTGAGCGCATCAGCGGCGCGGCAGGGCGCAGCAGAGCAGCGGTGCGGACCGCCGCCGGCGACGGCTCCGGGATCGCGTCGTGTGCGCGCAGGAAGCCTTCCACGGCGGCCGGCCAGCCGAAGTTCTCGGCGCGGGCGCGGGCCGCCGCACGGCGTTCCACCCGGGGACGTTCCATCAGGTTGCTGACCGCGTCGGCGAACGCGTCCGCGGTGCCCGGCACGGCGATACCGGCGTCGCCGACCACCTCGGGCAGGGCGCTCTGCTCGTTCACCACGACCGGGGTGCCGCAGGCCAGCGACTCCAGCGCGGTCAGGCCGAACGTCTCCACCGGCCCGGGCGCGAGGGTCACGTCCGCGCTGGCGAGCAGCGCGGCCACGTCGGCACGCTCGGAGATGTGCCCGGCGAAGCGGACCGGAAGCCGGGCACCTCGGTACGCCAGAGCGGTACGCCGAGTGCCGTCACCGGCCATCACGAGGACCGCCGGGATCTTGCCGTTGCGCAGCGCGGCCACCGCGTCGACGGCCAGCTCCGGCCGTTTCGCGGCGGACAGGCGGCTGGCGTAGACGAGCAGCAGTTCGTCGGGGCGCGCGTACCGGGACCGGACGCTGACGTCCATCCGGCTCGGGTGGAAGAGGTCGAGGTCGACGCCGAGCGGGACCTCCACCAGGTTCGGCACGTCCAGCCGGCGGAACTCGGCGGCGGCGAACGAGGTGGTGCATACGATCGTGTCGAAGGCCTCGGCGGTACGCCTGTTGAACCGGTCGGCGAGGGCGTCGCGTTTCGGCATGCCCCAGACGCCGAGGACGCCGGCGAGGCTCTCGTGCGAGACCATCATCGACGGCACGCCGCGTTGCCGTGCCCAGTTGCCGGTCCAGCGCAGCGTGGTGCGGTCGGAGACCTCGATCCGGTCCGGCTCCAGGCTGTCCAGCAGTTTCGTGATCTCACGCCGGCCGGCGAGCACCCGGTAACCACCGGTGCGCGGCAGCGGCGCGCTGGGCAGGGTGATGACCCGGCCCTGCTTTGTCATCTTGTCCGAGTAACGACGGCCCGGAATGATCAGAACGGCTTCGTGCCCGGCCTGCTGGTAACCGCGGCCGAGCTGTCGCAGGGCGGTGCGCAGACCACCGGTGTGTACCGTGACGAAGTTGGCGAGCCGAACGATGCGCAATGCGACAACTCCAAGATCACGACCCGTGGTGCATCGGTGCAGCCGACTCCGCCCCCGCACTCCGGCTCAGAGATCGTATCTGGCCCCGGGACGGACGACTTCGACCGGTCCCGCGTACGCGGCGCTGGCCGCTTCCACAATAGATGCCTCGCTGGCCCAAGCCGGCACCAGATGGGTCAGCAGCAGGCGTCCGACGTCCGCCTTGGTGGCCGCCTCGCCCGCTTCGCCACCGGTCAGGTGCAGGTCAGGCGGGTTGGGGGCGCCGTCGAGGTAACTCGCCTCACACAGGAACAGGTCAGCACCCGCGGCCAGACGCAGCAGGGCGTCACACGGCGCGGTGTCCGACGAGTACGCCAGAACCCGCCCGTTGTGCTCGACACGGACCCCGTAGGTCTCGACGGGGTGGTTGACCCGATCGACAGTGACGGTCAGCGGACCGATCGGGAACGTGCCCGGCTGAAGCCCGTAGAACGTGTAGACGTCGTCGACCGGCTCGCCCTCGGTGCTGTACGCCGCGGCGATCCGCTCGGCGGCGCCCAGCGGCGCATAGACCGGCACCGGCGGCAACGGGCCGGCCGGCTCGTAACGGCGGACCACGACGTAGGTGCACGCGTCCAGCATGTGATCGCAGTGCAGATGGGTGAGCAGGATCGCGTCGATCTTGCGCATGTCCGAGTACCGCTGGAGCGCGGACAACGAACCGGAACCGAAGTCGATCAAGAGTCGGTATCCCTCGGCCTCAACGAGATAGGCCGAACATGCCGACTCGGGGCCGGGGAAACTGCCGGCACAACCGAGAACGGTCAGTCGCATGCGGTTTCCTCTGGCTCACATCGGGTTGAACAACACCGGGTCACCCACGCCGTTGTCCACTCCCCGCCCGACGGGTCTGCGCTTGACTTGTCAGACCAGTCAATCACGGTGCGAAGCGTACGCCCCGACCAGCGCTTCGCGTAAACAACTGATCGATTTGTCGTCAAATCGACAACGTACGTCACAACGGCCGTGACCTCTGTCATCACGATTTCTGCCGTCACGTCCGGTGACCTCTTGGCGTTGCTCAGGGTAGTACGTCGAAGGTCATCTGATGGAGGCGACGTGACCGCGGTCGAACAGGCCCGCACTACCCGTACCGAGCCCCTGGAAAACGCCCCGATTCTCGCCTCCGGCGACGATCCCGGCGTCTTCCGCTTCCCGGCTCCGGAGGATCCGGCACCACGCCTCGCCAAGATCCTTGCGATGGCGCTGTACGGCACCGCGCTCGGTCTGACCGGCGTGGGCGTCGGCCTGTACGCGGTGATCGCCGTCTTCGGCGGAGCGCCCGGCTGGTACCTACCGGTGCTGGGCCTGCTCACCGGGCTGAGCGTGGTGCCGACAGCGGCCGCGTTCCTCGCCATCCACGAGCGGAACCTGCCGTGGTGGCTACTGCTCGCGGCCGCGCCGCCGATGGCCGCCGCCGTGGCGGTGGCCATCTCCTACTGAGCCTGCTTCTTACTCCTAACAGGGCCTGCTTCTTACCAAAGGCCTAAGCCCAGAGCTGCCCTTCGAGGGCTTCTTCGGCGTCGTTGAGTGTGCCGCCGTACGCGCCCGTCGACAGGTACTTCCAACCGCCGTCGGCGATCACGAAGGCCACGTCGGCACGCTCGCCTTTCTTGACGGCGTCATGCGCCACGGCGAGCGCCGCGTGCAGAATCGCGCCGCTGGAGAAGCCCGCGAAGATGCCCTCGACCTCGACCAGCTGACGGGTACGCAGAACCGCGTCCCGGGTGCCGACCGAGAACCGCCGGGTCAGCACCGAGGCGTCGTACAGCTCCGGGACGTAGCCCTCGTCGATGTTGCGCAGGCCGTAGACCAGTTCGCCGTACCGAGGCTCGGCCGCGACGATCTGGATGCCTTCGACCTTCTCCCTCAGGAACCGGCCGGTGCCCATCAGGGTGCCGGTGGTGCCCAGACCGGCCACGAAGTGCGTGATCGTCGGCAGGTCGTGCAGCAGTTCCGGACCGGTGGTCTCGTAGTGCGCGCGGGCGTTCGCCGAGTTGCCGTACTGATAGAGCATCTTCCAGTCGGGATGTTCGGCGGCGATCTGCTTCGCTGTCGCGACTGCTTGGTTCGAGCCGCCGGCGGCCGGCGAGAAGATGATCTCAGCGCCGTACATCCGGAGGATCTGGATCCGCTCGCCCGAGACGTTCTCCGGCATCACGCAAACCAGCCGGTAACCCCGCAGCTTCGCCACCATCGCCAGGGCGATGCCGGTGTTGCCGCTCGTCGGTTCCAGGATGGTGTCGCCGGGACGCAGGTGGCCGGACTCCTCGGCCTCGCGGACCATGAACAGTGCCGCGCGGTCCTTGATGCTGCCGGTCGGGTTCCGGTCCTCGAGTTTCGCCCAGAGCCGCACCGGCGGCGCCCCTTCGGGCACCACCGGGGACAGCCGGGGCAGGCCGACGAGCGGCGTGCCCCCGCACGCGTCTAAAAGGCTCTCGTAACGAGCCATCAGATCAGAGCCCGAGGTACGCGGCCGCTGCCGCGAAGCCCAGGGCGCCGCCGGCGACGGCCGGCAGGATGGTGATCGAGTCGCCGTCCTTGACCTTCGCGTCGAGCGCGCCGAGGAAGCGGACGTCCTCGTCGTTGACGTAGATGTTCACGAACCGGTGCAGGTTGCCCTCGGTCGTGATGAGCCGGCCCTTGAGGCCGCTGTGCTTGGCGTCCAGGTCGTCGATCAGGCCGGAGAGCGTGTCACCGGAGCCCTCGACGATCTTCGAACCGCCGGTGTAGCTGCGCAGGATGGTGGGTACGCGGACTTCGATAGCCATGACTGCATTGCTCCTAGAGAGTGTCGTTCACGAGGGAAAAGCGAAACGGGTCGGGACGGTCGCTCAGCGACACTCGTAGACCACCGACACCGGGCTCTGCCCGAACATGCACGACTGCACGGCACTCACCTTCACGCGTCCACCGTCGCATCCACGATGTTGACCTTTTCTTCGGTCACCACACCGTCCACGATACGGAACGATCGGATCTCTTCCGCATCCGGCTCACGGGTCGAGACGAGGAGATAGTGCGCGTCCGGCCAACCGGCGATGTCCGCGTCGGTCCGCGACGGGTACGCCTCGGTCGCGGTGTGCGAGTGGTAGATGACCACTGCTTCCTCGTCGCGGTCGTCCATCTCGCGCCAGACCCGCAGGTATTCCATCGAGTCGAACTCGTAGAAGGTCATCGAGCGGGCCGCGTTGTCCATCGCGATGTGCCGGCTGGGAACGTCGCTGCCGATCGGCCCGGCGACGACGCCACAGGCCTCGTCCGGGTGGTCCCGGCGGGCGTGGGCGACGATCGCGTCGATGATCGCCTTGTCGATGGTCAGCACGAGGTTCACATTACCGAAGTATTTCGGCCGGCCGGGCGTGGCAGTGCACACACCGGCAGCTACTTGATCTCCGGCAGAGCGTTCAGCAGCGACTCCTGGAGATAACCCAGGTACGCGTAGACCGACAGCTGGAAGACCCGGCTGGAACCCGGGTCCTCAAGGACCGCGTCGTCCAGCTCCTCGCCCAGATCGGTGTCGGCCTGGATCTCCAGACGGGTACCCATCGCCAGCCGGGCGTCGTTGATCGCCCGGAGCCAGGCCTCGGCGGCCTCGCCGTCGAGGCGTACCTCGCCCTCGCCCTCGTCCGGCAGGGCCGCGAGGATCGCGCCGGCCTGGTCGATCTTGCCGGTCTTGAGATCACCCTCGGTGTAGAGCCGGAACTCCTGCGAGTCGTCGGGCAGCTCCGGATAGATGTCCGGAAAGAGCCGGGACACCACCGGATCGGTGTGGTCCATGCCCTCGGTCAGCAGGCCGACCACTTCGGCGGCCACTTTCCGCAGCACGCGCACCTCATCGTGCTCGAAGGTGGCCACACATTGACCGCCGACGCGTCGGAACATGCTCTTCCCCACCCGCTTTTTGTTGCCGGCTCTGCGTAAGGACTCTGCGTGAAGGCCCGATCAGGACCGGTCGACCGTAGCCCAGAGACCGTATCCGTGCAGTTGGTTGGCGTCCATTTCCATGCGCTCCCGGGCGCCGGTGGAAACCACCGCCTTGCCCTTGGTGTGCACATCCATCATCAGCTGCTCCGCCTTCTCCTTGCTGTAGCCGAAGAGCTTCTGAAAGACCCAGGTCACGTATGACATGAGGTTGACCGGGTCGTCCCAGACGATGGTCACCCACGGCCGGTCAGCGGCCTGTTCTTCCTCGATCTCCGGCGTCTCGACGGGAGCGACCTGTGGTAACGCCATGCCCCCATGTTGCCACCGGATTCGGCGGATCGGTGAACCGGAGCGCCGAACCGCAGGTCAGGAACCGTTCCGCGCCCGCGCGCCGCAGTTGTCGGTCCGGCGCAATAGGGTAGGTCCGTGGAGACCAGCACCCCCGCCTTGATGACGGATCACTACGAGCTGACCATGATCAGCGCCGCGCTCAAGGACGGGACAGCGTCACGCTCCTGTGTCTTCGAGGTCTTCTCCCGCCGGTTGCCCACCGGCCGGAGGTACGGCGTGGTGGCCGGCACCGGCCGTCTCATCGAGCTGCTCAGGGACTTCCGGTTCGACCCGGCCGAGGTCGATTACCTGCGCTCGGCCGGCATCGTGGACGAGACGACCGCCGCCTGGCTGACGAGTTACCGCTTCACCGGCGACGTCGAGGGTTACCCCGAGGGGGAGCTCTTCTTCCCCGGTTCGCCGATCCTGACCGTTTCCGGCACGTTCGCCGAGTGCGTGGTGCTGGAGACGCTGATCCTGTCGGTGCTCAACCACGACAGCGCCATCGCGGCGGCGGCGGCCCGCATGGTCACCGCGGCACGGGGTCGTCCGATCATCGAGATGGGCTCTCGGCGTACCCATGAGCATGCGGCTGTGGCGGCCGCGCGCGCGGCCTATCTCGCGGGTTTCGCCTCGACGTCGAACCTCGCGGCCGGCCGTGCCTTCGGCATCCCGACCACCGGCACGTCGGCGCACGCGTTCACGCTGCTGCACGACGACGAGCCGACGGCGTTCGGCTCGCAGGTGGCGGCCCTCGGCAAGAACACCACGCTGCTCGTCGACACCTACGACATCAGCCAGGGCATCCGCAACGCGATCGCGGTCGCCGGGCCGGACCTGCGAGCCGTGCGGATCGACTCGGGCGACCTGTCGGTGCTGGCCCAGCACTCCCGTGAGCTGCTGGACTCGCTCGGCGCCACCGAAACCAAGATCATCGTCTCGGGCGACATGGACGAGTACTCGATCGCCACCCTCGCCGCCGAGCCCGTCGACATGTACGGCGCCGGCACCGCGGTGGTCACCGGCTCCGGCGCACCCACCGCCGGCCTCGTCTACAAACTCGTCGAGGTCGACGGCCGCCCGGTCGTGAAACGCTCCGAGAACAAGGCGACGGTCGGCGGCCGCAAGATCGCCGTCCGCCGGCACAAGCCGACCGGCACCGCCATCGAGGAGATCATCTACTCCCAGGGCGTGCCCGATCACCAGGCCAACGACCGCATGCTCCAGCAGTCCTTCATCACCGCCGGCGAGGTGCAGCCGATGCCGTCGCTGATCGAGTCCCGCGAGCACCTGCGGCAGTGCCTGATCTCCATCCCGTGGGAGGGCCTCAAGCTCTCCTCCGGCGATCCCGCCATCCCCGTAGTCATAGTTCCCACCGCATAGGGGTTTCGCTGTGTCTCGTGCGCTGATCATCGTCGACGTTCAGAACGACTTCTGCGAAGGTGGCTCGCTGGCCGTTGCCGGCGGCGCCGCGGTCGCCAAGGGCATCTCGCTGGTGCTCGACAAGGCCGGCAAGCGATGGGACCACGTCGTCGCCACCAAGGACTGGCACATCGACCCCGGTGCCCACTTCAGCGACAACCCCGACTACGTCGACTCCTGGCCGGTGCACTGCGTGGCCGGCTCCACCGGTTCGGAATTCCACCCCGAACTCGCCACCGACCGCATCGAGGCCGTCTTCCACAAGGGCGAATACGAGGCGGCCTACTCCGGCTTCGAAGGCCGCTCCGAGTCGGGCGAAACCCTCGCAGCCTGGCTGCAAGGCAAGGGAGTCACCGACGTCGAGGTCGTGGGCATCGCCACAGACCATTGCGTACGCGCAACCGCCCTCGACGCCGCCGCAGCGGGATTCGGTACGACGGTGGTCCTGGAGCTGACCGCCGGCGTCGCCCGGGCCACCACGGACACCGCCCTGGAGCAGCTGCGCGCCGCCTCGGTCGCCACCACTGGCACTCCGGTTGTCGACGCCTGAGATCAGGCCGTCAACCGGGGCCGCCCGGGCGGCCCCGCACTTGATGCATCTGAGATTCTGAACCGATGCTTGTCGATCTCTGGCCGCTGTTCGGCCTCATCGTCCGTACACCCCGCCTGGAGTTGCGCCTGCCCCGCGAGGAGGAGCTGGCAACGCTCGCCGAGGTCGCTTCGCGGGGCGCTTTCCAGCCCGGTGAGCAGCCGTTCCTCACCCCGTGGGGCGACGGCACCCCGGCCGGGCGAGCGCGGGCCGTGCTGACCGGCCAGTGGAACGCCCTGGCGGGCTGGAAGGCATCGCGGTGGGAGCTGCCGCTCGCCGTCCTCGTCGCCGGCACACCGATCGGCATGGTCGCGCTGATGGGCCGCGACTTCCCGGTGGTCCGCCAGGTCAGCACCTGGTCCTGGCTGGGGCTCGAACATCACGGCCAGGGGTACGGCACGGAGGCGCGTGCCGGGTTGCTCGCCCTCGCTTTCGATCATTTGGGTGCGGCGTCCGCGCGTACCGACGTCTTCCAGGACAACCACGCTTCCCAGGCGGTTTCCCGCAAGCTGGGCTACGAGCCGGACGGCATCTCGATCGACGCCCGCGGCGATGAGGCCCTGGTCTCCGACCGCCTCCGCCTGACCCGGTCCCGGTGGGGTTCCGCACCCCGGATCCCGGTCACTGTCGAAGGCCTGAAACCCTGCCTGCCCTGGTTCGATGCATGATCGGTGGCTCGGCTGGCTCGGCTGGCTCGGTTTGTCTCGGTTGTCTCGGCGCTCAGGAGGGATGATCAACAGATGAGTGAGAGCTTCCTTCTGCTGCACGGCTGGCAGAACCGCCGCCCACCTGAACACTGGCAACACTGGCTGGCCGGCGAGCTGATCAAACTCGGACACTCAGTCGACTACCCCCAGCTGCCCGATCCGGACTTCCCCCTGCTGGAGGACTGGCTGGCCGAGTTGCGTACCCGGGTGGCCGCGATGAGCGGCAACCGGCGGACGGTGCTCTGCCACAGCCTGGGTTGCCTGTTGTGGCTGAACGCGGCGGCCCGAGCGGAGGTCCCACTCCAGGTGGACCGGGTCCTGCTGGTAGCACCCCCGTCCCCGTCGATCACCCTGAGCAACCCAGAAATAGCCGGCTTCGCCATCACAGCGGCGGTCCCGGGCTCCAGTCCGCTGCCCGCGACGCCCGGGCCAACTCCCCCAACCGCGGCGCCCGGCTCCGCTCGCCCAGCTGTGGCACCGGGCTCTGCTCCGCCGGCGGTGACGCCCGGCTCCGCTCGCCCAGCTGTGGCACCGGGCTCTGCTCTGCCGGCGGTGACACCCGGC
Source organism: Actinoplanes sp. CA-015351 (assembly GCF_050955685.1). Classification (NCBI taxonomy): domain Bacteria; kingdom Bacillati; phylum Actinomycetota; class Actinomycetes; order Micromonosporales; family Micromonosporaceae; genus Actinoplanes; species Actinoplanes sp. CA-015351. The sequence goes on along the minus strand of NZ_CP192102.1, from coordinate 1,019,413 downwards.
TCCGTTCTGCCTACGGTGACACCCGCGCAGTTGGCGGCGGCGTCCCGCTACACGCGCTTGGTGGGCACCGACAACGATCCGTACTTCCCCGATGACATCCGCAAGGTCTTCGGCACCCCGCTGAACCTCCCGACCGACGTCCTCCCGGGAGCAGCACACCTCAACATGCACTCGGGCTACGGCCCGTGGCCCTCAGTCCTCGCCTGGTCCATAGGCCCAGACGCCACCCCGATCGAACTACGCCCCACCTCCTGACCCGGCCTCACCACACCCCGTACCTACGTCCCCACTGCGGCCACCACCCCACCGCCCCCGTGGCCGTACCGGGCCGTGGCCGTACCGGGCCGTGGCCGTACCGGGCCGTGGCCGTACCGGGCCGTGGCCGTACCGGGCCGTTCCCGTACCGGGCCGTTCCCGTACCGGGCCGTTCCCGTGTCGTGCCCGTGGCTGAGAACCCACAGTGCGCCCCTCTCCACCCGCGACAGGAACCCACCGTGCGCTCCCATCTCGCGTGTGATGAACGCCCACAGTGCGTTCCCGTCTCACCGTGATGGACGCACACGGTGCGCTACCGCCTCGCCGTGACAGGAACCCACAGTGCGCTGCCGTCACGCCGAGATAGGCATCCACGGTGAGCTGCCGCGTTCGCCGCACACCCAGCCGGGCCCGGCGTGGGCTGGCGCGGCTGGTCCGGCGCGGCGTGGTCCAGCGCGGCGTGGTCCAGCGCGGCGTGGTCCAGCGCGGCGTGGTCCGGCGCGGCGTGGTCCGGCGCGGCGTCGCCCAGCGGATCTTGAGCGATCTTCGACACTGCGAGGTGCAGGATCACTCAAGATCCAGTGGGTGCGCCGCCTCCACCTGGGCGGTGAGCGCATATGTGAGCGTTTGAGTGTGCCACCGCCCCCGGAACGGCGGTGAGCACACGCGAGTCCGGCACGACCGGCGCGGGATCTTTGAAGCTTTCGCGGACGGGGTTCGAGTCATAGCCACTCGCTGATGTCCGCTCAAGTCTCGTCTGCCGGTCTCGTTGACTCGCGTCACGCCGGTATGGCGGGGATTCAACAAGATCGACGGATGGGTGGGCGTGCGGCATCGCGCCGGCTGCCGGACGCCGGGCGCTGGACCTGCCGGGTCGGTGGTGGCTGGCTTTCCTCGATCTTGTCGAATTTCACGAACACGCCGCCTCTCAAGTCAACAAGATCGACGAGGAGTTCCAGATCTTGTGGAGGTCCCCGCAAACGGTTCGGGGAAGTCCACAAGATCTGCGAGGGAGGCGAGGGGCGCGTGAAGACATGCGGCTTGCGATCGCCAGCCCGAGCACGACTACGACCCCGGCTCTGACCCTGACCCTGACCCCGACCCCGGCACCGACCCCGGCCCCGGCTCCGGCTCCGGCCCCGGTTCCGGCTGACCGTGAAAGGTCTCTAGACCACACCCGTGCGGGACAGGGCCGCACACAACGGCATTGCCGGACAGATCAGGGCGCACGTAACGGCACTGTGCGACTTCATCCACGCCAGGGCCCAGGGCCGAGATGCGAGCCCACACACGTGCTCGGTGTGGCCTCGTCCCCGCTGGTGGCGCCTTCTGTGTGCCTGCGTTCCGGCCAATCGTCCGTCAGCCGATCGGCATGCGACAACGAAAGCCGACGGGAGCGAGAAAGTTCAAGATCTCGAGCCTCAGCCTGCTCCGGGTCAGCTGCGCTTGACCAGCCCGTTCGCCGGCTCCGGGTCGGCAGGCGCGCGCTCGGCAGGCGCCGACACAGGCCCCGCCACCGACACAGGCACTGCCACCGGCCCAGGCCCTGCCACGGGCACCGGCCCTGCCGCCGACACAGGCCCCGCCGCCGACACAGGCCCCGCCACCGGCAGCGCAGACCCTGCCGCTGGAACCGGATCCGGCTCCAGCGCCGGGACCACGGCCGGGACGACGGCCGGGACCACGGCCGGGACCGGGACCGCCGCCGGGACCGGGACCGCGACCGGCTTCGGGAGGGCTGTGCTTCGTCTGTGCCTCAGCTCCGCCGGCAGCACCGCCAGCGCCACCAGAACACCGACAGCGCCCACCGCGGCGAAGCCCCACGCCGCGCCCTTCATGTCGATGGCCAGGCCGGCCAGCGGGCCGCCCAGGGCGACTCCGACGGTCAGCGCCGAGTTGTGCAGGCCCATTGCCTCACCGCGGGCGGCGGCCGGGATCATGCGGCTGATCTCGGTGGAGCTCGCGGTGATGGTCGGGGCGCAGAGGGCGCCGGCCGGGATCAGCAGGAGGGCGAGCAGCCACCAGTGGTCGCCGCCGAGGCCGACCGGGATGGTGAGGACGGCCATCGGGGCGAAGAGGGCGACGGCGGAGAGGCCACGCCGGATCGTCCCGTACGCGAAACCGCCCACCAGCGAGCAGAACGCCCACAGGGACAGCACCAAACCGGTCCAGTGCACCTCGCCGGACTCGCGCAGCACCGCGACGACGGCCACGTCGGTGCCGGCGAGCACCAGGGTGGCGGCCATCGTGACGGCGAGGATGGCGACGAAGCGCGGCTTGAGCCAGCTGCGCCGGGGCACCCGCTCGCCGCTGGTGACCGGTGCCTCGTGCGCTGCCCGGGTGGGCGGGTTGAGCAGCCAGAGGCCGATGCCGGAAAGCAGGATGCCGCCGGCGATGGTCAGCATGGCGACGCGCGGGCCGGCGGTGGTCGCGATCAGTACGCCGAGGGCGGGGCCGGCCATGAACGAGATCTCGGTGGTGATCGAGTCGAGGGCGAAGGCGGGCAGCCGATGCGACTCGGGGGTGAGTGCGGCGATCGACTGCCGGGCCACCGAGAACGCCGGCAGCGCCAGGAAGCCGCCGACGACGGCGACCGGGAGCAGAGCCCAGTACGGCAAGGCCTGCGCCACCAGCCAATAAATCATCTCGGCCACCGTGGTGAGCACGAGCACCAGGCGCAGCCCACGCCGGTCGATGAGGCGGCCCATCACCGGGGCGCCGAACGACCCGCCGATGGTGGCCGCAGCGCCGACCAGCCCGGCCGCACCGTAACCCCGGCCGAGATCAGTGACGACGTGCAGCGTGAGCACCACCGCAGCGGCCGCGATAGGTATGCGGGCGAGCGTGGCGACCACGAGCAGCGACGGGATCTTCGGCAGCGCGAGGGTTTCCCGGTAAGGCGTGAGCAACATGACGATCCTGACCTCCGCCGCCGATCCTCCCCCAGGGGTACGACAAGACACCACCGGGTTTGACGAGGGTCACGTAACACGACGGAAACGGGCCGGCCCAGATGGGCCGACCCGTTCGAAAAGCCAGATGGGCCGGCTCGCTCAAAAAGCCCAGATGGGCCGACCCGTTCGAAAAGCAGAGATCAGCTGCGGTCTTCCTGGTACGTCGCGCCGCCGTCCGACTCCGAACTCAGCGGACGGGCGCCACCTTCCGGCGGGCCGGCGAGGGAGTGACCGGCGGCCAGCTCCGGGAACTTCTCGTCGAACGCGGGGCGCTCGGAGCGGATCCGCGGCATCCGGTCGAAGTTACGCAGCGGGGGCGGGCTCGTGGTGGCCCACTCCAGCGAGTTGCCGTGACCCCACGGGTCGTTCGCCGTGGCGATCCGGCCGACCTTGTACGACTTCCACACGTTGTAGATGAACGGCAGGGTCGACAGGCCGAGGACGAACGAGCCGATCGTCGAGAACGTGTTCAGGAAGGTGAACCCGTCAGACGGCAGGTAGTCCGCGTACCGTCGCGGCATGCCTTCGGTGCCCAGCCAGTGCTGCACCAGGAACGTCGCGTGGAAGCCGATGAACGTCAGCCAGAAGTGAATCTTGGCGAGGCGCTCGTCCATGTAACGGCCGAACATCTTCGGGAACCAGAAGTAGATGCCCGCGAAGACCGCGAACACGATGGTGCCGAAGAGCACGTAGTGGAAGTGCGCGATCACGAAGTACGAGTCGGAGACGTGGAAGTCGATCGGCGGAGCCGCCAGCAGCACGCCGGAGAGACCACCGAAGAGGAACGTCACCAGGAAGCCGACCGCGAAGAGCATCGGCGACTCGAAGCTGATCTGGCCGCGCCACATGGTGCCGATCCAGACGAAGAACTTCATGCCGGTCGGTACCGCGATCAGGAAGCTCAGGAAGCTGAAGAACGGCAGCAGTACCTGGCCGGTGGCGAACATGTGGTGGGCCCACACGCTCATCGACAGCGCGCCGATCAGCAGCGTCGCGGCGACCAGGCCCTTGTAACCGAAGACCGGCTTGCGGCTGAAGACCGGGATGACCTCGGTGATGATGCCGAAGAACGGCAGCGCGATGATGTACACCTCGGGGTGGCCGAAGAACCAGAAGAGGTGCTGCCAGAGCATCGGCCCGCCGGTCGCCACGTCGAAGACGTGCGCGCCGAGGACGCGGTCGGCGGCGAGCGCGAAGAGCGCGGCTGCCAGGAACGGGAAGACCAGGATCGCGAGCAGGGCCGTGACCAGCATGTTCCAGGTCATGATCGGCATCCGGAACATCGTCATGCCGGGAGCGCGCAGGGTGATGATCGTGGTGATCAGGTTGACCGAACCGAGGATCGTGCCCAAGCCGGAAAGGGCCAGGCCGACGACCCACATGTTCCCGCCGACGCCCGGCGAGTGCAGTGAGTTGCTCAGCGGTGTGTACGCGAACCAGCCGAAGTCGGCCGCGCCACCCGGCGTCGCGAACCCGCCGATGGTGATCAGGCCACCGAAGAGGTAAAGCCAGTAGGCGAACGCGTTCAGCCGCGGGAACGACACGTCGGGCGCGCCGATCTGGATCGGCACGACGTAGTTGCCGAAAGCGAACACGATCGGCGTCGCGAAGAACAGCAGCATGATCGTGCCGTGCATGGTGAACAGCTGGTTGTACTGTTCCGGCGACAGGACCTGCATGCCCGGACGGGCCAGCTCGGCGCGCATCAGCAGGGCCATCAGGCCACCCAGCATGAAGAACACGAAGGCCGTGATCATGTACATGATCCCGATCTGCTTCGCGTCCGTCGTGCGCAGGATCCGAGCAAAAGCCGAACCCTTGACCTGCCGTCGCACCGGATACGGTCGGGTCGCGATCGGCGACGGCGCAACGGTCGTCACGAAATGCCTCCGTTGTCTCGTTCGTCCCTCTAGGGATTACCTGAAGATCCGGGCGTATCCCGTGGGCAGAATAGTCCCCCTGATGACCTTCGGCTGGCGCGGGGTGACCCAACCGCCCCCGATGGACAGCACCCCGCCCCTGAGAAAAACCTCGACCCTCTAAACCGGAGACACCAGCTCGCGATAGTGGTCGGTGAAGATACGAAGCCCGCGCCGCCGCAACATCGGGTCGCGCAGCGTGGGCGGCACGTCACGCGTCCTGTCGCGTTCCCTGGTCCGCTCGCGCACCTCGGCGCACCGCGGCCGGCGCCGATCCTCGTAATTGCGCAGGGCAGCGGGGATGTCGTCAACACTGGCGCGGAGTTCCTGGCCGAGCACGTATCCGTCCTCGAACGACATCGCCGCACCCTGGGCCAGCGTCGGCGCGGTGGCGTGCGCGGCATCACCGAGCAGCACGACCGGGCCTTTGGACCAGCTCGGCAGCACGACCTCGTCGGTCCGCGCCACCTGCACTTTCTCCACCTTGTCCAGGATGGCCGCGACCGGGCCGCCGAACGAGCCGAACAGCTCGATCAGCCGGGCACGGGGATCGTCCGGGTTCGGGCTGTCCGGCGCGGTCTCGTCGGCGTAGCAATAGATCTTGCGGCCGCCCATCGGCATCGCAACGAACGACGCACGCCGCCCGAGCACCGCGGTCCAGTCGGTGAGCGGCGGACCGCCGCTGACCACCGAGCGGTAGACGATCTGCCCGGTCGGGACGGCCGGCCCACCGAGACCGACTTTTTCCCGGATCGTTGAGCGGCGGCCGTCGGCACCGATGACCAGGTCGTACTCGGAGACGGCGCCGGTTGAGAACTCGACCTTCGCGGCGCCGTCGACGATTTCCAGCCCGGTGACCTCGGTCTCGAAACGCACCTCGCCGCCGACACCGGTGAGCAGAACCTGCTGGAGGTCGGCCCGGGACAGCGCCCGGGACTCGCCGACACCGGCCCAGAGAGCCGCGACGTCCATCTCGAAGAGCTGGCGGCCGCGGGAGTCCAGGAAGACCTGACGGAAGATCAGATCGCCGAGCGGACGCAGCGGGACATCGAGTCCGAGCAGCCGCAACGCACGCGACGCGTTGCCCGGTAGATAGATGCCGGCACCGGGCACGACGGTGGCCGGCAGAGCCTCCACCACCTCCGGCCGGAAGCCGGCGACGCGTAGCCCCCGCGCCGCAGCCAGGCCGGCAATGCCGGCGCCCACCACGAGGATGCGCAAGGTCATCGCACCAACGCTTTCTTGTCGATGGATACGCGTCGGAGCCAAGACACTACCCCCCGCCATCGTCGCGGGGGAACACCCGCGATCAACATCGAGTCCGATTTGTTCGCACCATCCCGCTCGTGTGCATGTGGACTCACCCTTCCGCCTGTGAACACGCCCCTCGGCCGAGTTACACCGGTGTATTTATCGATTCGCGCGGGCAGACAATCAACTCATGACGGACCGCCTCGACGAGTACCGCAGCAAGCGGGACGCACGGCGCACCCCGGAGCCCGTTCCGGCAGGGAAAACCCAGGACACGCAACAGCGACGCTTCGTCATCCAGCAGCACCACGCCCGCAGCCTGCACTGGGACGTCCGCCTCGAACACGACGGCGTGCTGGTCTCCTTCGCCGTTCCCCGTGGGCTCCCCCGCGACCAGGCCCGCAACAACCTGGCCAAACACACCGAGGACCACCCGCTCGAATACCTCGATTTCGCCGGTGTGATCCCGGCCGGCGAATACGGCGGCGGCCGGATGACCATCCACGACCACGGCACCTACGAGATCGACAAGTGGCGTGACGACGAGATCGGTGTGACCTTCGATGGCGAGCGCACCCGCGGACGCTACGTCTTTTTCCAGACCGATGGACGCGACTGGATGGTTCGCCGGATGGACCCGCCCGAACCGGGCTGGGAGTCGATGCCCGAATCAGTCCCGCCGATGCTCGCAACGAGAACCACCGGACTCCCGGCCGACGACGCCGACTGGGGATACGAGATGGGCTGGGGCGGTCACCGTGTCTCGGCGTACATCAATGGTGGAAGGTCTCGGCTGATCGACGCCGACGGCGTCGACGTGACCTCGTGGTTCCCGGAGATCCGGCCTTTGGGTCCGGCGCTCGCGCCGGTCGAGGTCGTGCTCGACGGCGAGATCGTCACGTTCGACGGCGCGCGACCCTCGCCTGATCTTCTGGCTCGGCGCAGAGCGCCGAAAGACCCTGCCGCGGCACGGCGCGCGGCGGAGCGCACGCCTGCGCAATTCCTGGTGTACGACCTGCTCTGGCTGGAGGGTCACTCCACGATGGAGCTTGTTCGGTACGCCGAACGCCGCGAGCTTCTCGACGGCCTGACCCTGGCCGGCGATCACTGGCAGACCCCGCCGTTCTTCGCGGGCGGCGGCGAGTTCGCGCTGGAAGCCGCACGCGCGCAGGGCTTGCCCTCAGTGGTGGCGAAGCGGCTGGATTCGCCCTACCTGCCGGGCCGCCGCAGCCGTCTCTGGCTGAACATCCGGGCGGATTAACCCTTCAGATCCGGCCATCTCCTGCCGATCACAAGGTTTCCACCGGACAACACAGGGAAGGGCCGTCATCACCATGCACGCCGACGTCTCCGCCGAACTCTGGAAGTCCGCGACCTGGGTGCTCGACACCGGCCGCGCGAATCGCCCAGCCCGCACGAGCTGGGACATCGCGGTCACTTCGATCGGTTTCGCCTACACCGATCCGGCGCGCGCCTGGAGCTCACTCCGAGGCCTCTTCGAGGCCCAGCGACCCGACGGCCAGGTGCCTCACCAGACCTTCATTCCCGGGTACGCCCAACGCCCGGCCCGGCCCGTGTCACCACCGCTGCACGCCGTGGCGGCGTGGGAGGTACACCGGCGGTCGGCAGGGCACGGTGCGTCCATGCTTCGTCATGCCCTCGCCGAGCTCGACTGGCTCTACCCTCGCCTCTCCGCTCAGCAGGAGTTCCTCACCGACGAGGTGGCGAACCCCGGCTTCGACGCGATCCTCGGCGCCGCCGATCTCGCCCTGGCCCAGATCGCCGGGGCGCTGGGCCGGCCCTCCGACGCTGACCGGCACCGCGACCGGGCGCAGGCCGTGACGGCCGCGATGGTCCGGCGGCTCTGGGATCCGGCGACCCGCACGTTCCGGTCCCGGGACGCACGCACCGGCGAGGCCGGGCCGGCGCACACCGCCGGTGGGCTACTGCCGCTGCTGCTCCCGGATCTGCCCGGCGAACTGGCCGAGGCGATCCTCGACGAGATGGCGTCCGAGCGGTTCGGGCTGCCGGTACGGACCGGGCTGCCGGTACCGGAGAACGACGGCACCCGGCGCGGGCCGATCCGCATCGATCTGAACTGGCTGCTGTGCCGCGGCCTGCTGGTGCACGGCCGCCGGGCGGAGGCGGAACAGCTGCGCGCCGCCACGACCGGCTTGGTCAACGCGAACGGCCATCACGCCGGCTACGACCCGGACACCGGTGAGGGCATCGGCCCGTCGTCGGACGAGCGAACCGCAGCCCTCAGCCTGGACCTGCTGGCCGACCGCTCAGCCCCGGCATACGCCCGCGCCTAGCGACGGCGATTTTCCGACATTTCCGAAATGTCGAGCAAGGAGAGGCAACAGCCAGGCGCCGGTCAGGCGCCGCTCAGGATTCCGGGTCGCGGACTTCGAGCGGCTGCTCCAGCAGCGCCTCGGCCACCCGGGTCAGCTGGCGGGCCTGTGCCGCGGTGAGCCTGTCGAAGACCAGCTGCTGGACGGCCTCGGCGTGGCCCGGCGCGGTTGCCACGACCTTGGCCCAGCCCTCGTCGGTGAGCACCGCGATCTGCACCCGGCCGTCGGCGGCGTCGCGTTCCCGGCGGATCCAGCCCTTCTCCTCCAGCCGGGCCACCACGTGGGACAGCCGGGACAGTGAGGCGCAGGCCCGCTGCGCCAGCTTGCTCATGGCGAGCCGGCGGTCCGGGCGCTCGGAGAGGGTCACCAGGACCAGGTACGCCATGTGGGTCAGCCCGGCGTCGCGCTGCAGCTGAGCTTCGAGCGCGGCCGGCATCTTGACGAGCACCTCGACCAGCTGGCGCCAGGTGTGCTGCTGCTCGTCGGACAGCCAGCGAGGCCCGCCGTCGATGGGCTCAGTCATGCTGGCAGGTTAATGCTGATCGAGCGGCCCGGGCGAAGCCGGGCAGCAGACATCCGCCAAGATCCATATATCGTCAGTCGATTCGATCGACTTACGTGAACCTGGACCGGTAGTCTGTGCAGGGACTTTCACCCCGACACGACGCCGGAACCGGCTGGCTGGGGGGCCTCGGCCGGTTCCGGCGTCGTTTAACGGATCGCCAGGACCGCAGATCACCAGGACCGCGGGCTCACGCCGACGGCGGCTCGTCCTTTCCGGCCTCTTCGGCCGCGTCCGCCTCTTCCTTTGTCTTGTGCACAGCGCCGTCCGCGTGTTCCGGCGGGCCGTAAACCGTGTAGAGGACCAGCGGGTTCGGGCCCTCGTTGGTGAAGTTGTGCTTGCGGCCGGCCGGCACCACGACCAGGTCACCCTGGGCGACGTTGCGGGTCTCGCCGGAGATGACGGCCTTGCCGACCCCGCTCACGAACGTGAGGATCTGGTCGACCTCGTGGATCTCCTCGCCGATCTCGCCGCCCGGCGGGATCGTCATGACCACGAGCTGGGTGTGCTTGCCGGTCCACAGGACGCGGCGGAAGTCGGGACTCTTTTCCGCGACGGTGGCAATCGTGAAGTGCTCCATGCACCGCACGTTACCCCCGTCAGGCGCCGCGCAATCGGAGCGGCGAAACAGGTGACGGACGACCGATCAGATAACCCTGCACGTAATCGACGCCCAGCTCACGCAGCATCCGCAGGGTCGGCTCGTCCTGCACGAACTCGGCGACGGTGTGTATTCCGTACGCCTGGCAGACCTGGACCAGCGCGCGGACCAGGACCTGGTCCTGTGGGTTGTCGACCAGATCGACGACGTATTCGCCGTCGATCTTGACGAGGTCGATCGGGAAGATCCGTAGGTAGCGGAAGGACGCGTACCCGGAGCCGAAGTCGTCGAGGGCCAGCCCGCAGCCGAGGTCACGAACCCGGTCGGCGAAGCGGCGCGCCTCGCTCAGGTTGCCGATCAGCGCGGTTTCGGTGATCTCGAAGGTGAGCTGCGCCGGGTCGACCCGGTACCGCTCCAGCAGTTTCTCCACCTCGGTGGTGAGCCGCGGGTCGCCGACCGAACGGCCGGAGAGGTTGACCTGGAGGCAGAGGCCTGGCTCGTCGGCGGCGAGCCGCATGGCCCGCTCCACCACCCAGAGGTCGATGTCGAAGATCGCGTCGAGCCGCTCGGCGGTGTCCAGCACCTGGATCGGCGACTGCGGGCCGTCCGCCTCGTCGATCACCCGCAGCAGCAGTTCGTGCCGGGTCACCTTGTTCGACTGGAGTTCCAGGATCGGCTGCGAATAGAGCGTGAACCGGTCGGTGCCGAGCGCGTCGGCGACCCGGCTGCGGTACGAGCCCTGCCGGTCGCGTACCGGAACCGGGTGGGCCACCAGGGTGAGCGGGCGGCCGAGCTCGCGGGACTGGCGCCAGGCCTGCTCGGCGTCGATCAGCAGGCCGTGGCTACCCGCTTCGGCATCCCGCTCGAACCGGACCAGGCCACCCCAGGCGCCGACGGTCAGGCAGTCCTGCTCCAGGCGGAACGCCCGCAGCGCGTCGACCAGTTGCCGGGCGTGTTCGTGTGCCGCGTTCCAGCCGGCTCCGGCGAGCAGCACGCCGATCTCGGTCGGTCCGACGCGGCCGAGCAGGTGCTCCGGCCTTACCTGGTCCTCCAGCAGCCGGGCGGCGCCTCGGAGCAGCTCGGCGTTGTGCTCCGGGCGTACCCCCTCGGCGCCCTCGCCGTCGACCTGGACGCGCAGCACGAGCACCGCGCCGGCCGCGCCGCGCAGCGCGCGGTCGATCTCGTCGGCGAACCTGGCCCTGGTGAGCAGCCCGGTGCCCGGATCCGGTTCGACGAGCGATGCCTGCACGGTCTCACCGCGGCGGGTGAGCCGGGCGTTCTCCCGGCGGGCGCGTTCCCGGGCGGAGACGTCAAGGACGGTGCCGCGGATGCCCCGGACGGTGCCGTCGGAACTCATCATCGGCTCGAGCCGGCAGTCGACGTCGAACCAGCCGCCGTCGGTACGCATCAACCGGACCGTCGTGTGCACGGTGTTCCGGCTGGTCCACGACCCGGTGATGGCTCCGAGCGCTTTCGCGTGGTCGTCGCGGTGCACGTAACGAGCCAGGATCTGGCGGGTCATCTCCTTCTCGGCGGGTGGTCGGCCGAGCATTGCGGAGAGTGCGGCCGACCAGACGATCTGGTCACCGGTCGCGGTGTAGGTGAACCAGGCCGCCCGATCCTCCGCGGACTGCCGTGGCTCGGGCAGCGCGGGCTCGGGCAACGCTGTCGGGGACGCCGGCGACCAGCGTTCCCGTTCTTCGGGCACGGTCATCCGCCGACACCTCCCCCCTTGCGCAACGCTGTTCCCCCCAGCAAGCCAAGACCCCTCACCTATTACGACCCGTGACCGGGCTGTAGTAACAGTGGACGCAAGCGTCAAAGTTTTGACGGTTTCGCCAGCAGGGTCATGAGCAGGGAATTATCGCCCATCCAGAGCAGCGAAACAACCGAACGGACGACCGCGTCGCACCACAATTCCGCCTAAATGCCGCCTCCACTTCATGACAGAAAGTCACTGCTTGTATCTGTCACGAAACCTTCCGCATTCTCCTACCCGGAGTTGACCGTCCACATGCACTCAGCGTCCGGCCAAGAGTGCGTTAGGTAATCGAGGGGATTTCCAGCTCCTCGATCCGCTGCCAGAGCGGCCGCATCGCCGCCTCCGGCTCCCGTGCGAAAACACTCCCCCGGATCCGCACGAACACGCAGTTGCCGACCCGTTCGAGCACCGACTGCCGGCGCATGTCGCTCTCCCAGCGCTCCGGGCCGTGGTACGCGTCCCCGTCGCACTCGATCGCGAGCCGCCTGCCGTCCGGCGCGTTCAGCACGAAGTCGATCCGGTAACCGCCGATCCGGAACTGCGGTATCGGCCGGAAACCCCGGGCCACCAGCAGCTTGAGCACGTCACGTTCGAAGTCGCTCTCGCAGCGGGCGGCCAGGTCGGCAGCAGCGGCCTCGGTCGGCAGGTTCAGCGCGTACGACAGGAGCAGTCCCCGGGCGTCGTCGGCGGCGAGAGCGGACGGCCGTACCGAGTGGAAGATCCAGAGCTGGTCCCGGGCGCGGGACGCCGCCACGTTGATCCGCCGGTGGTAATCGCGCTTCGTGAAGGCCGCCACCCGCGGATCATTTTCGGACACCACCATCGAGACGAGCATGACGTCACGCTCGTCGCCCTGGAACGTGTACGCGTCACCCACCCGCAGCCGCCGGGCCTGGATCTCGTCCTCGCCGATCGCCTCCCGCAGCGACGCGATCAGGTGCCCGGCCTGCCCACTGCTGCTCAACAGGCTGATCACGCCGAGCGTCTTCCCGTCATACCGCGGGTCCGCCACGATCTTGGTGATCCGCTCGGTCAGGGCTGTCGACTCCTCCAGGTTGACGTCGCCGAAACCAGCCAGCGACTGGCGTACGCCGGTCTCGCAGAAGACCGTCTGGATCGGCGGCAGCACCGGGCGGTCGGCCCGCAGCGGCATGATCTTGTTGTCGTAGTAGTGCCGCGACGAGAACTCGATGATCTGCGGCACGCAGCGGAAGTGCTCGGTCAGCAGGATCCGCTCCGGCGAGCGGCGGACCGCGTGGTCGTAGAGCGACGACTCCGGGTCGAAGTGCTCGGCCGACGGCACACCGTCCAGGTGCCGCTGGATCAGGCCGGAGACCGCGCCGACGAAGCCGAGCTGCGGCCCGATCTGCTGATCGTCGCCGACCACCACGGCCCGTTCGGCGAGCGAGAGCACTGGCAGCGCGAACAGGTCCGCCTGCGAGGCCTCGTCGACGATCACCACGTCGAACTTGGCGCCACCGGCGAACTGCTCGATCGCCCGGTCCACCGACATGACCCAGACCGGCACCGCGCTCACCGCGGACTCCATCGCCCGCTGCGCGTGCGCCTGCCAGGCCGCGGCGCCCCGGCCGGTGCCCTTGCCGATCTTGCGAAGGGCCGTCGTCCAGTCCGCCAGCGCGGCGCGGCGGCGGTCGTCCAGCGCGCGAGCCACCTCAAGCCACGCCGAGCCGACCACCAGCTCACCGGTCAGCCGCCGGATCTTCGCGCGAGCCCGTTCCACCCGGCGGGCCAGCATCGCCGGATCCACGTCACCGACCACACCGTCGAACCAGGTCTGCGCACGCCGCCACTCCCACGCCTCCAGGCACGCCTGGCCGGAGACGACCGGATGCTCCCCGCTCGCGATCCGGGCCGCCCACTCCGGCGCCGACGAGGTGAGCCGGTCGTGCGCCGCGTGGAACCGCAACACGTCCGGCTGCAGCAACACCAGCCGCCGCACCTCGGCGACCGCCTCGTCCCACCCCTCCAAGGTCTTCCACGCCTCGGCCAGCTCCGGCCAGGGCGCCACCCGCTCCGCCACGGCGCGCGCTTGCGCTTGCGCCCTTTCCAGGGCGAAAACCCCGGCCGCGCTCTCCAGCATCCCGGCCACGTCCGCCAGGCACGCTGCGTCGAGCGCAAGCTCCTTCTGGGGTACGAGTAAAGCGATGCGTTCCTCGAGCGGAGGCCACCGGTTCAGGTCGAAGTCGAGCGACTGGTTCGCCTCGGCGAGCAGTGTTCCCGCCCAGATCTCCGGGTCGCCCCAGCCTGTCGCCGGAGCCGGCACCGACAGCCGCTCCACCCACTCCGCCCACGAGTCACCGAGCCGCTGACGAGCCTGCGACCGGCGGACCCCGGCGATCACCAGGTCGATGTCGGCGACCGTGCGGACTGGTTCGCCGTCCACCCGGATCTCGTCGGCCAGCCGGTACAGCCCGGCCTGGAGCAGCCTGTTCAGTCCGCGGCCCGCCTCGAACCGCTGCCGGATCTCACCCAGCCGGGTCAGCAGCAGTTTCGGCTCGGCCAGGATCGGGTCCGGCACCGCGATCCGGTGGCCGGTCACCTCCCGGGCCAGCGTGGCAAGCTCGGCGAAGAGAGCTTCGGTGGTGACCACCTGGTCGTTCCAGAGCCTGCGCCAGTGCGGATCGTCGAGCAGCCGGCCCAGCCGGTCGGTCCAGGTTCCCTCGCGCCGCCGCAGCCAGGCCAGGGCATCCCTCAACTCGGCGAGCAGTTCGGTCATGCCGTCGCGCTGCTCCGTGCGTACCCTCGCGATGTCGAGGCCTTGGTCCACCAAGCGGGAGAGGGCCGCTTCGATCTCGTCGCATCGCTGCCGGGACGCCGCGACAGCGGCGGCATCCGGCAGGTCCTGGATCTCCGGCGACGGACGCATCGCGGCCGCGCGGTCCTCGGCCGTGAGCCGGGCCGCCAGCTTGAGCATCGTCGCGAATTCCTCGATGGTCAGCGGCGGCGGACCGGTCAGCGGATCCGGGATGCCGCCATGCGCGGCGGCACGCTCCCGTAACCACGCGCCCACCTCGGCGGGGAGCAGAGCAACCCCACCGATCTGGTACGTGGCCGCTTCACTCTCGGCGATCAGCCGCAGGCCGGCTGTCGCGCTGGCGAGCTCACGTTCCGCCTCCTCCAGCGAGCGGGTGAGCCGATCCACCCGGCGCGCCTCGGCCTCCTTGTCCAGCGTCGCCGCCCGGTCGGACAGCTCCCGCGCGGCGAGTTGCAGCTGTACCAGCTGATCGGTGGTACGCCCGAGAACCGCGAGGCAGAGCGCCTGCACTTCCTCCGGGAGGCCGTCGCGGAGAACCCGCAGCGGTTCCTCTTTCTGCGCGACCACCAGGACCCGCTTGCCGTTCGCCATCAGATGGCAGATCAGGTTGCGGATCGTGTGCGTCTTGCCGGTGCCGGGCGGGCCCTGCACGGCGACGTTCCGGTGGTGCGCGAGGCGGCGGGCGATCGACTCCTGAGCCTCGTTCGTCGGCAGCGGCATGAGCAGGCGCTCACCCACGCGTTCCCAGGTCTCCGGCTGGTCGTCGGGCATCTCCAGGCGGCTCGGCTCGTGCGCCACGATCGCGGCGAGCGAACCCACCGCGCCGAAGTCGCCGCTGGTGAGCCGGTCCCGCAGGTTTTCCAGGAAGGCGCGGAGGTGGCGCTGGCGGGGGCGCGCGAAGAGGACGGCGACGTCGCGGATGCCGTCTTTCTGGGTCTTCTCACCATTTTCTATGATTGTTCGGTCGAAGCCCAGCCTGGTCAGCGCTCGTTCGAAGAATTCGCGGCGCTCGAAGTCGTTCCAGAGGTCGACTTCGAGGGTGCCGCCCGGGCCGGCCAGGTTTGTCAGCTGGTTGAGGTACCGCTCGTCGAGGCCGGTCAGCGCCTCGACCTGCAGCCGGGACGGGCCGGCCGGGGAGACGCTGATCAGAGCTTGGTCGGGGTCGTACTCGATCAGGACCGGGGTGGCGACCAGTGGGTACCGCACCCGGCTGCCGTCGATCGTGGTCTCCAGGATGCCGTGGCCCCAGACCAGTTCGGTGGTGGCGGTGGCCATGTCGAGCTGGTGCATCTGGTCGAAGAGGCGGCGATGGAGTTCGCGGGTCTGCTCGGCGGCAGCGGTGGCAAGCGACCAGGGCCGCCAGGTCGCGTCACGCCAGGCCTCGAAGTCGTCCGGCTCTTCTGTCTCTTTAGCTTCTTTTGTCTCGCCTGTTGCTTTGGTTTCGCTTGTTTCTTTTGTTTCGGGTTCGGTTGCCGCGGTTACCTCGCCGCGCAGGCGGCGACGCAGGGCGGCCGGAACCGCGGGCGGCGCTGGGAGCTCGGGGCGGCCGACGCGCAACCAGGACGTGCCGTCGGCGCCCGGGCCGGTCCGGCAGTCCGGGTGCTCGGGCAGGTCATTCAGCCAGTGCGCGTCGGACGGAAGGGTCCGCGACGGCCGCTCCATCTGCGCCCGGACCGCGAGCAGGTAGTCGGCGACAGCCACGGCCCGATCCCGGATCGTCGTGGGTGACTCCCGCTGCTCGGCCATCCCAGGGATTCTAGGGCCTGTTGTGGTGATCTTCGCGGGGCTGCTGCGTGCCTCGGCACCCGCTATGGTGGCGCGCACTGATCTTGGATCGATGCCTCGGATGTGGAAGCCGGCCCTGGTACAGCGCGGCGCCGGCATCGGCCGCTGCTTCCAGCTCTTCCACGCCGACTTCGGCGCCTCGATCGCCCGGGTGGCCACCGTTTACGGCATCGCCCTCGGCGTGGTGGGCACCGCATTTCTCGTCACGACATATGCGGATATGAGGGCCCGGCGCGAGTCGTTCTCAACGGCTTACCTGATGGCAGGCTGACGCAGCCTTCGCACGGGGTCAGGTTTCCTCGGGGTCTCGGCCCTGAGCTGACCGGCCGCCGTCCACCGGGATTGTGGCGCCGTTTATGAAGGAGGCCGCGGTGGAGAGGAGGAAGGCCACCGCCTCGGCCACCTCGGACGGGTGGCCCATTCTGCCGAGCGGGTGGAGCAGGCGGATCTCCTGGTGAAAGTGGTCACGACCGGGTTCGGAGAGGGCCGCCAGGTGGGATTCGGATCGGTCGGTGGTGATCGAGCCCAGGGCCAGGGCGTTCGTGCGTACCCCTGACGGGCCGTAATCGACGGCCAGCGCTCGGGTCAGGCCTTCGATGGCTGCCTTCGCGGTCGCGTACGGAAGGGCGCCTCGCACCGCACGGCTCGCCTGATGTGACGAGATGTTGACGATCGAGCCATCAACCTCGGCCGCGGTGAGGAAGTGGCGTATCGCTGTCGCGCAGCCGGTCAGGACCGGGTCGAGGTTTTGGCGGATCAGGGTGGACACCTCGGTGGGTGACTCGTGCAGGGTGGCGTCGCGGAAGATCGGCCGATTCCTCGGCCTCCGCCGGTGACCACGAATGACGGCATCCGGCCATCCTGCCGCAACAGCTCGCCCGAATGAGGCCTCAGGAAGAAAGCGGCCCTGGAACGACGGGACGATCAACGGCCACCTCGGCGGCGGCTGCCTGAGGTGGCCGTTGATGGGTGGAGTTACCAAAAGTTGTCAGGGGAACTGCATGCGCCTCGGGCGCGGGATCACCGGCGGCGGGAGGGGCAGGTCGTCCAGGTGGCTCCAGTTGAGGGTGCCGTTGTCAGTGGACTTGACCTCGCCCAGGCAGGCGCGGAGCAGGCCGAGATTGGGCGCGCCGGCGAAACCGGCGATCACGACCTCGGGTTTTGTCGCCATCTGGGCGATCGCCGCGCAGATCTTGGCCACTTCGCGCTCGTCGACGGCGTCGAGCGGAAGCGGGGCCTCGACCGGTGAACGGCGCCACGGCGGGCCGAACCGGCGGAGCAACTCACGGGCGAGGCGGCCGAAGGAGCGGCCGACCTCGGCGTCGCGCATCGAGATCCGCGCGGACTGTCCATAACACCACGGCACCACGACGTGCCCATTGATCAAAACAAGCTGGTACACCGAGCGGGGCACCGCAATGATCTCCGCGCCCGGGAGTGTGCCCAGGAAGAGGACCAGTTCCTCATAGGGCAACGCCCAGCGCGGGTTCGCGAGCACACGCTCCACCGTCTGTGTCATCGCCGGGTGCGCGTGCACCTCGCGGTCGATCGCGGTGCTCAAAGCCTCGGGTACCCGGGTCCAGAGCTCGTCGGCGATCTGATCACCAAACTGCTCGATGAGCCATTCACTCGGACCGACGAGAACGTCTGGGCGCATTCCCCACCACCACCGTCCGTGTTACTGACGTCACTGCTGGCTAGAAGAGTTGCACTTCCGATGATCGACTGGAAGGGGTCGCAACGAGATCATAAAAACAACCGTGAATGAACTCGCGCATGTCGACCAACAGGCTGCCACGACGTTGGAGCGAGCAGTCGGGGAGCGACGAAACCTGCAACTTGCGCAAGCGAACCGCATGCGCAAGTTGCAGGCTGGCTTCGCTATTCGCCCGCACTCAATATTCAAGACGAGAGTTATTTCCGGTCGATGACGGGTACGCAAACACCACTCCCCCAATCTTGATCAAATGCTCCCCCACCTGCACCGAGGGGCATATTCATGATCATTTCAGGGAGCGCCTATCGGGCGATCTCGGACGTTCCGCCACCTCCTGCAAGTGGTTGCAAGCCGATCTACTCCGCCTTGGCCCCGAGGGGACACAAGATCGCCAGATGGAGCACGACGAAGCAAGTGTCGGATTCCCGTCAGATCAACCAGGAGTAGGACGGGAGCAAGGCACAGAGGCCTGGACAAATGCCACCGGCCGAACTGCGCGGGCCAGGGAACGGGCGCGGGGAACAGGCGTGGGGACGCGCGGCCAAACCGCAATACGCATTTCCCGGCTAGGGGAAAACCATTTCTGGAATGGACGCTGAACCGAGAAAGCGCGAATCGGTAAACGTTTCCGACAAAGCACGGCAAGCGCCTCTGCCCACCTCACGCCTGGGCCGGGCGGGTCGGCGAAGAATTACCCGCCGGAAACGGAAGCGCTTCTCACGGTCGAACAACCGAAAGTGAACAGCCACAGGCTGAACCGTTCACATATCACGGGCCGACGGTGTCCCAGGAGTGCTCGAAACCGTCCGGCCGCAGCCGCCATTCGCGCAGGACGGCCAGGAGCGCCGCTTCGTCGGCCGCTTCGGCGTTCCGGATTCGGACGGCACCGAGGTCGTGGTCGTACCCCTCAAGCCGGTCGGCCTCGAACTCCCAGTGGGTGACCCGGAAGCTGCGTGCGTCGTCGCTGCGCGCCCGCCCGGTGCGCAGGGCGGCCTTGTCGGCCGGCTCCGAGCTGGGCACGATGTGCACGAACGACCACCGGTTCGGCTGCGAGGCGGGCACGAGCACGCCCAGCCGGCGACCGAGCCGGAGCGCCGACAGTTTCACCGCCGGCCAGTCCCATTCACTCCTGTCCATGATGCCGGGCAGCGTACCCATCCGAGGCAGCGCCCACGCTAACGTGCCGGAGTGAGTCTGAGCGCGTCACCGGCAAGCGGCCTGTCCCCGGCAGAAAGCCTGTCACCGGCCGAGGAGGCCGCCGCCGTGATCGCGGCGGTGCTGAGCGACCTGCGGTCCGGCCACCACCGCGGCGTGGTGGTGGACTCGCCGCCCGGCGCCGGCAAGTCGACACTGGTGGTACGCGCAGCCGGCGAACTGGCCGCCACCGGCGAGCCACTGATGATCGTGGCGCAGACCAACGAACAGGTGGACGACCTGATCGACCGGCTCGGCACCCGCTCGCCGGAGGTCTCGGTCGGCCGGCTGTCGGCGGTCGACTACGAGGCGTCGGCCCGGGTCAGGGCTCATCCGAGCTGCCGGGTCGCCCCGAAGGTGACGGACCTGGGCTCGCCCGCGGTCACCATCGGCACGGCGGCGAAATGGGCCACGGTCACCGAGGGAACCTGGGCGTGGGCGATCGTCGACGAGGCGTACCAAATGCGCTCTGACGCGCTGCTGCGTGTCGCTCCCCGATTTGCGCGGGCGCTGTTCGTCGGTGATCCCGGTCAGCTCGATCCGTTCTCGACGGTCGAGGTGGACCGGTGGGTCGGCCTCTCCTGGGACCCGATGCAGAGCGCGGTCGCCGTGCTGCTGCGCCACAACCCGGAGCTTCCG
This sequence comes from Actinoplanes sp. CA-015351, assembly GCF_050955685.1. Classification (NCBI taxonomy): domain Bacteria; kingdom Bacillati; phylum Actinomycetota; class Actinomycetes; order Micromonosporales; family Micromonosporaceae; genus Actinoplanes; species Actinoplanes sp. CA-015351. Next base: position 999,644 of record NZ_CP192102.1, on the reverse strand, counting down.
GTGCATCGCCTGCCGGTCTCCTGGCGGCTGCCCGCGTCGGCGGCGCCGGTGGTGGCCGAGGCGTTCTACCCGTTCACCGGGTTCCGGTCGGGCACCGGTCCGGGTGATCGCTCGCTGGTGTTCGGTCAGCCCGCGCAGGGCCCGCTCGACGAGGTTCTGGACACGGCGGCGGCGACCGGCTGGGGGCTGCACGAGCTTCCGGCCCGCTTCACCGTGCGTACCGATGCGGAAGCTGCCGCCGCGTGCGCCGAGCTGGCCGCACGGGCCTTGACCCGGCAGGGGGTCGCCTCCTCGGAGTCCGGGACCGGACCGCTCACGGCGGACCGGATCGCCATCGGCGCCGCGCACCGCGACCAGGTGGCGGTGATCCGCTCGCTGCTGCCGCCGGAGGCCGCCGAGGTCACCGTCGACACGGCGAACCGGCTGCAGGGGCGGGAGTACGACCTGACCGTGGTCCTGCACCCGCTCTCCGGCCGGCGCGACGCCACCGCGTTCCACCTGGAGTCCGGCCGGTTGTGCGTGCTGACCTCCCGGCATCGGCATGCCTGTGTCGTGGTGGCCCGGGCCGGCATCGCGGAACTGCTGGACGCGCACCCGTCCACCGAGCCGGTGCACCTGAACGTCCCGGTGAAGTTTCCGGACGGCTGGGAGGCGAACCAATCGATGCTCGCGCATTTATACAGAGCGTAACACTATGGTAACCGTCAATAAGGTTACCGTGGATTCATGGATCTCTATGCCGACTACCAGCCGATCCTGCGCCCCCGGCGCGGCGAGCTGACCGCGCTGGCCCACCTGTCGGCCGAGGAGGCGGCGCGGCTCACGCCGATCGTGGAGCTGGAGTCGGTCGAGGGGATCCTTCCGTTGTTGCGGGAGCTGCGGCCGCGTACCCAAGTGGTCGCTCTTGATCTCGGGAAGGTCCCTGGGCCGCCGGAGCTACTGCTGACGCTGGCCGGGAGGCTGGCCGAAATGGATCTCGGTCTGGTCCCGGTGATGCGCCCGCACGAGAGCGATGAACGGCTCGCTGCTCACGGCGCGGCGGCCCGGATGCATCGGCAGCGGGCCGTGCTGCGCCTCCAGCCGCACGCCGACGCCGGCAATCCGACCGAGGCGAACGCCGTCGCCGAGCGCGTTCTGGAAGCCTCCGGGCTCGACCCGCGGCAGGTCGACCTGTTGATCGACCTCGCCGAGACGGCCTGCCTGTCGCACGCCGACATGGTCGAGGAGCGGGCCCGGCGGGTGCTGCGCTGGGCTCGCGGCTCGGCGTGGCGCTCGGTCAGCGTGGCCTCCGGCGCGATGCCGCCGAACCTCGATGACCTGCCCACCGACCGCCCGGTCCCGGTCGGGCGGCTCGACGCCCGGGTCTGGGCACGCCTCGGCGAACCCGGCGTCGGGTACGCGGACCACGGCGTCACGTCGCCCGTCCGGCGTTACGGCGTGCAGCATCACCGGCAGCTGCCGACCCTGCGGTACACCTCCGAGCAGGAGTGGTGGATCTACCGATGGGCGCGCCGGGGCGGCCGCAGCGACGACCGCTGCCACGACCTGTGCCGGACCCTGGTCAGCTCGCCGCAGTGGCCGTCCACCGGCGCCCGGTTCTCCTGGGGTGACGCCGAGATCGCCCGGCGGGCGCGGACCGCCCGGGGCGCCGGCAGCTCGGCGAGCTGGATCGCGTGGAGCACCTCGCACCACATCTCCCATGTGCTGCGGGCGCTGCCCTGCGCCTGAATTTGTCGTACGCTTGTTCTAATGTCGCTCATGGCTGCCCTTTCGTACGCCCGGCACGGCATCCCGGTCCTGCCGGTGCACGCGCCTGACCCGGGTGGCACTTGTTCGTGCGACAGAGGAGTGCGATGCGACCGTCCCGGCAAACATCCCCTGCTCCGCCACGGCGTGACCGACGCCTCCACCGAGACCGACCAGATCCGGCTCTGGTGGACGCGTTGGCCGCGTGCCAACGTCGGCCTGCGCACCGGCGTGATGATGGATGTCGCCGACGTCGACTCGGCGGAGGGCTGGCACGGGCTTCGCCACCTTCTGCGCGACGATGTCCCGGCCGGCCCGCAGGTGCGCACCGGGCGGGGCGGCCGCCACCTCTGGTTCCGCCCGACCGGTTTCGGCAACCGGGTCGGCCTGCTGCCCGGCCTCGATTGGCGCGGCGCCGGCGGTTACGTCCTGGCCCCGCCGTCGCGGCACGCCAGCGGCGTCGACTACAGCTGGATCCGCCGACCGACATCCGGCCTTCCGGCCGGCCCACCCGCATTGCTCACGCTCATCGAGGGCCCCGCGCCGCCGCCAGCTGGGCGCCGGGTCATCCACCCCATTCGGTACGCGGAAACGGCCCTCGAATCCGAGTCCGACAAAGTGGCACACGCCCCGGTCGGCACCCGTAACGACACGCTGAACCGGTCCGCGTTCATGCTCGGCCGGCTCGTCGGCGCCGGGCTGCTGGATGCCACGACGGTGCGGCACGCCCTGACCGCGGCGGCGCTGTGGGCGGGGCTGAGCCATGCCGAGATCCGGGGGACGCTGCGATCCGGGCTGACGGCCGGCATCCGGCAACCGTTCGAAGGCATCGGCCGAGACGCGGCCTGACCGCGTGGGGGTTGACATCCGTGTGGGGGTGGCCGTTCGGGCAGGGGTGAAACGGATGATCGGGTCAGCTCCGGAGGAGCCCGCACCCGGGCACCGCCGGTAACCTGGCGGAACGGACCGGGGGGCGATGTGCTGCACGAGGAAGTGATCGGCGACGCCGGGCGCGGTGTGCTCGCGGACCCGGCACGCCTGCTGTCGGTCCGCCGGATCATGGGCGGCCCGCACCCGGACGAGGCGTTCGACAGACTCGCCATGCTCGTGAACAAACTGGTCGACGCACCGATGGGCGCGGTCTGCCTCGTTGACGCCGAGCGGCAGCACCTGGTCGGTCAGGTCGGCGTTCCGGAGCCGCTCGCCACGAGCCGCGAGATGCCGCTGACCCATTCGTTCAGCCAGCACGTGGTGGTGGCCGGCGAGCTGCTGTCGATTCCGGACGCGCGGGCCGATCCCAGGACCCGGGACAATCCGTCGATCCAGGAGATCGGCGCGGTGGCGTACGTAGGAGCGCCCATCACCGGCCCGGACGGGCAGATCGTCGGCACACTCTGCGCGATCGACCAGGAGCCCCGGGCCTGGACACCGAGCGAGATCACCCTGATCAGCGAGCTGGCCGAGGTCTGCTCGTCGGAGGTCTGCCTGCGGATCTCCCGGGCCGCCGCTGACGAAGCCCGGGCCGCCGCCGAGTCCGCGCATCAGCAGCTCGAGGTGCTCGCCGAGCTGACCGAGTCGCTGGCCGCCACGATGGATGTCGAGGAGGCCATGCGGCGGCTCGGCAGCGTCGTCACGGCCCGGCTCGCCGACTGGTGCGTCGTGACCATCGCGGACGAGCCGCGCGGTTCCGCGTACGTGTCGGCCGCGCACCGCCTCCCGGAGCGCGCCGCCGACATGGCCCGCCTCGGCGAGCTGGGCGTCCAATCCCGCGCCGACCTGCGTGCCATGGTCAAAGCGGTACGCCGGACCCGCTCGCTGCGCACTCCGGACGGCGCCGCCGATCTGCAGAGCCGGCTGCACGACACCGAGCTGGCCGAGATCACCGCACGGGCCGGGTTCGGCGCGTCGCTGCTGGTGCCGATCACCTCGCCGGTGCGGCGGGAGACGCTCGGCGCGGTGCTGCTGGTGAAGCATCCGGAGCGGTCAGCCTTCACCGCCGCCGAGGAACGCACCGCCGCCGAGATCGGCCGCCGGGCCGGGCTGGCCGTGGAGAACAGCCGCCTTTACCGCGAGCAGCGGCACATGGCCGAGGTGCTGCAGCGCAGCCTGCTCACCGAGCTGCCGAGCATCGAGGGCATCGGCCTGCACGCGCGTTACGTGCCGGCCCAGGACGGCGCGGCCGTCGGCGGCGACTGGTACGACGCGTTCGCCCAGCCCGACGGCAGCGTCATGGTCGCGGTCGGTGACGTGGCCGGCCACGACATCGAGGCGGCCGCCACGATGGGCCAGATGCGCAACCTGGTGCGCGGGAACGCGTACGGGCGGAACGAGGAGCCGGGGGACCTGCTCTCCGCGCTGGACCAGGCGCTGCACGGCCTGCACGTGCCGGGTGCGGCCACCGCGGTGCTGGCCCGGGTGAGCCGATCCTGGGCGGGCTGGGCGGTGTGTTTCGCGAGTGCCGGGCATCCGCCGCCGCTGGTCCTGCTGCCGGACGGGACCGTGCAGGCCTGGTGGGTGCCGCCGGAGCCGCTGCTGGGCCTGCCGCCGAAAGAGCCGCGGAGCACGAGCCGCCGGTTCGTCCCGGCCGGGTCGACGCTGGTGCTCTACACCGACGGCCTGGTGGAAAATCGCCAGCGCCTCTTCGACGACGGCGTCGCGACGATCTCCGAGGTGCTGCGCGCCAACGCCACCAGCACTCCCGACGAGCTGTGCGAGCGGCTGCTGGCGGCGGCCCCACCCGGCAACGACGACATAGCCCTGCTACTGGTCAACCTCACCTGAAAAAGCGCAGCCATAGCCGACCGATCCGGATTTATCAGGCCTTGGCGGACAGGCCCAGCCGATCACGAGCAACCTCCGCCGCCGGAGCAGAGCCCACGGTCCACAACCGCACGACCACCCCCCGCCGCGTGTTGATTTAGGGTTCGATCCGCACCCATTCTCGACACGCACACCGGGAAACGGCTGCTCGTGTCGACTTCAGGTTCGCATCGCACTATTCAGCATCGCACCCCAACTCGACACGCAGCGGGGCTGCGGCGGCGCCACCCGCCGGGCGGCGAGGCGCGGGGTGCCGGCGACCTGTTCGTCGCTATGCGTGTCGTGCTCGCGGCCATCAGGGAATATCACGGGCAGATCTTGGAAACGGATATAGCCTCAACACCCATTGTGGGTGTGGCTACACCCGCAGTGGGTGTTGCACTCAAGACCGACACAGCTCCGGAAACCACCTGCTGGGACCTCGCGCCCGAGCTCGCCTAGATCACGCCAGGTTGGGGAGGCCGCGCATCAGGTTGGTGAGCCTCCGCGCCAGGTGCGGCCGGCGCAGCGGGTGCGGCCGGCGCAGCGGGTTCGAGGGTGGGGATCGGGGGGCCGCCGTGGGTCCAGGGGGTCTCCGCCGGTTCGGGGAAGGTGCCGCCTGGGCGGAAGGCCTCGCTCAGCGTGGTCAGGATCAGCCGTTCGCCCACCTCGGGCACGCTGCCCGGCTCGGCCACCAGCTTGCGTCCCATCCCGCCGGAGAGCTCCAGCAGCACGTCCACCCCGTCGCCGGCCGGCGTCACCGAGACCACCCGAGCCTTCTGCGCGGTCCGGGACGGGGAGGTGAGTGAGGTTCCGGGCTCCATGCGTACGGGTTCCGTGGTGTGCACCATGATCCGGGGGCGCAGGACCGGCCGTTTGCCGCTGTCGTCGACCCGGTTCGGGTTGGCGAGGGTGACGACGCCCGCGAAGGCCGCGCCGCTGAGGCGATATTCGGCGAGGACCAGTGGGTCGTCGAAGGCGCGCTGCACGGCGTACCGGGAGGCGGCGTTCTCCAGGCGCTGCAGCCGGGCCGCTGCGGCGACCGCCCCGTCCCGGCGGGGCTGTGGTGCGCCACCTTCGGCGATGTATTGAGTGAACGCCGTGTAGGCGTCCCGGTCGGAGTCCCAGCGCAGCGACACCCGCTCGCCAGCCGGCAGCCCGCGCAGCAGGTTCAGGGCGCGCCACATCCGGTCCCAGGTCGGCAGCAGCAGCTCTTGCAGGATGTCGGGCAGCTCGGGCGCGGACCGCTCGATCAGCGGGGCCAGGACCTTGTTGTCGAACTCCGGGTCGGTGGCCGGCCCGGCGACCGGTCCGTTCTCCGCTTCGCGGGCCTCGGCCGCTCCGGACTCGATCCAGGCGAGCTGGGTGCCGAACTGGGCGTCCTCGGTGCCGCTCTGCCCGGTCGCCCAGTGCAGGCCGAGCGCCTGCACCGCGTTGAGCAGCAACGACGAGCCGGGAATCTCGGCCGTCCCGGCGAGGAACGTGAGCCAGCGGCCGAGCAGCGGCACTCCGGCGGGCACCGGGTATTCACCGTCGACCGTACGGAATCGGGTGGAGCGACCGAGCATCCGCAGGAAGTCGATGCCGCCCGAGTTGGGCACCCAGATCTGCGGCGCGTCCAGATAGCGCTGGCGGACGTCCTTGCCGCGGTCGATAGGGACGTCCTCGCTCTCGGTCGCGAAGCTCTCCAGGTACGGAAGAAGCTCCTCGGCAAGGTCAGCGAAGAAGGCGAACCGCAGGTCCCGGTCACGCGGCTGACTCACCACGAGCAGGCGCGGCTTGTCCGGGGAAACTCCGACCATGGCGGCGAGCGGCGCGTTCGCCTCACCGGCCATGGCGAGCGGAATGAGCACCAGCGGGTGGTCCTGGACATGCAGGTGCCGCACGGTGGCGATCGGTTGAGCCCGCCCGGCCGCAAGGGCCTGCGCGCGGGCCAGCGCGGTAAGCGTGCTCACTCAGCAGCCGGCGAAGAAGAAAAAGAAGAAGAAGAAGAAGAAGAAAGCGCCTCATTACGCAGCTTCAGCGCGGCCTGCAACAGCGCCGCCGACTCCGCCTGGTCCTCGGAAGGCGTCTGACGTCCCTCCGCCAGCGCCAGCACCTCGTCCACGCTCTCGATCCCGCCCAGCGCCTCCCGGACACTGCGCCCGAGCACAGCCGTCCCTCCGGACGCCTCGTGCCGGCAGTAGACCGACAGCTCGCACGCCGACAGACACTCCGGCGCGTACCGAGGCTCGATGTGCCCGAGCGCCTCGACGAGAGCGGCCGGCTCCAGGGTCACGTCGAAACTCACGAAGTCCGGCAGCTCGGCGATCAGCGACGACACCGAGGACAGCCGGGAGAGCTGGCGGCGCAGCGTGGAGAGCTGCTTGCGGACGTCGAGCACGACCGCTTTCGGGTTGAGCGAGAAGTTCTCCGGGCAGACCAGCACGACCTCGTGGCTGACCAGCATCGGGTCCTGGCCGAGCCGGCCGAGCAGTTCCCGGAGCGCCAGCACGTAGACAGCGGCCTGCACCGCGGCAGCCGAGACCTTGGCGCTCTCGGCCTGGTCGTCGATGATCGCGAACGACTTGATCTCGACGACCTGGAGGCGGCCGTGGTTCGCGTACGCGACCAGGTCGGGTTCCAGGTAGACGGTCTGGCCGGCCACGTCGAGGGTGAGCAGCGGGTGGTCGATCAGCGCGGCCCGCGCGCCGGCGATCGCCTTGACGGTCTGCGCGTGGCGGTCGTCGACCGACGAAGATCCAAGATCCTGGTAAGCCAGCGCGGAGGAGGCGCCGAGCACCGATCGCAGCAGCTCGCAGTCGTCGGCTTTCAGCATTGCCTCGAACGCGTTGCCCCGGGACAGCGCGAACCGGGACTGGCCGAAGCTGCCGGGGAAGCCGAGCTGCTCGCTGAGTTTCACCTTGTCGACCCCGGCGGCGTCCAGGACGGCCCGGCGGGAGCAGCCCGGGTTGCCGGTGAGCGCGGCGATCGTCCGCGCGTTGTGCCGCTTGGCCTTCGCGGGCCCGCGCAGCTGGTTGAGCCGGTCGTCCATCAAACGCACCCCAAAGCCACAGCAGAAACGGGGGACCAACTGTAGATCTTCACACGCGTGTTTTCCTACGTTTCACCCACGAGAGGTGAATAAAACGCACGTATCGGACACAAATGCCACGGCGCGCTACGTTCGAGGAATGCCGAAGGCTATCTGGAACGACGAAGTGATCGCGGAAAGCGACGACACGGTGGTTGTCGAGGGCAATACGTACTTCCCCCTCACCAGCGTGCGTGAGGACGTGCTCGTCCCGTCGGAGACGCACAGCGTCTGCCTATGGAAGGGCAAGGCGTCCTACTACTCCCTCCAAGCCAACGGGAACACAGCGCCGGATGCCGCCTGGTACTACCCCGACCCCAAACCGGACGCCTCAGCGGTGCGTGACCGTGTCGCGTTCCGGAAAGACGTCCACGTCGAAGCGTAAGAAAACCTGAACCGGGGGCCCGCTCACGTGATGCGGGGGTGGGCCTCCTCGATCGCACTGACCTCCAGGTAATCCAGCATGTCCCGCTGTTCCTCCGGGTCCAGCGCCGCAAAAGCCGCGTACGCCTCGTCCCGCGCGTGCCCGGTCTCCGCCGCCAGCAGCGCGATGATCGCCGACCAGGCCAGCGAAACCCGGTCGAAGAGCCGCGCCCGGCGCAGCGAGTCGAGCCGGGACAGCATCCCGATCTTGGTCGCCGCATCGTCGTCGGTCGGCACCCGGTCGCAGAGCTCGAAGAGCGCCTTACCCCGGTACGGATGCTCGGCCTCGACCATCCTCGCCAGCTCCGCGTTGTTCATCTGGTCCACCGGCGGCGCCGGGCCCCGGCGGGGCAGCGACGGAGTGGGTTCACCTGGCACGACTGTCACGTCCGCTCTCGAATCCGTTGCCCGGCGACTGGTGCGGCAACGTAGGGGTGTTCTGAAAGGTGGGGAACGGCGGCGCCGGCATGACCGGCTCGTCCGCACCATCCTGGTCCGCCGATGGAGCGGCCGCACCCTGGGCCTGGGGTACGCCACTTTCGGCGCCTGGCTCGACACCCAGCACGATTTCGCCCTCCGTTACCGCTTGCGGTCGTGTTGTCCCATGAGATCACGGCGACGCAACCCTGTGCGAGCACCCACGGTAGTGACTCCCGCCGGTCACCCGACCCGACGACCGCCGTAACCTTGCGGCAACGCATCGACCGACACCGAGGCAGCACCGGAGGAGAAGGCCCGTGGACGCAGGCCAGGACGGCGGGGAGACGCCGGAGGAGTGGCGATCAGTGATGATCGACATTTCCGGGGCCACCCTGGCGGAACTCGTCGAGGAGGACGGCTCAGCCCTGACTCTCGCGCTGCGCCGTGTCACCGACGAGCTGGATCGGCAGGGTGAGCCGATCGCCGGCTTCAACTCGGCGATCTGATGCGATCACAGCCCCAGGCCTTTCTGCTCAGTGACACCGCTTTCGCCGCTCTCGGTGCCGGCCGACCGGATCCGGGCACCCTCGAAACGCTCCGGCGCGCCCAGCTCAGCCGCACCCTGCTGCTGCTGCGCGAGATCTGCCGCCGCCGCCCGCACACCCCCGCGTGGTACTCCCGCCTCACCTCCGCCACTCCCGACGAGGCAAATCGGCTGATCGCCGACCCGATGACCGCTCTCTGGGCCGCTCAAGCGCTGCGCGCCGGCGACGAGGCAACAGGCCACGACCTTCCCCAGCCAGGACGTCCACTCACCGCCACTGCCCAAGATCAATCCCTGAGGGTACGCGTAGAGGACTCCAGCTCCGTACGACACGGATTCGGTCTCCCGCCCGCCGCGCCGCTCACCACCGCCGAACGCGACCACTGGCAACGCTGCCTCGACGGGGCCTGGGAGATCCTGGTGAACCGGCACCGCCCGGCCGCCGAGATGCTCGCCGCCGTGCTGAAGGTGATCGTGCCGGTCCGGCCCGACCCGGCGGCCGAGGGCATCAGCGCCACCTCGTCCGAGGCGTTCGGCGCGGTCGCCATGTCCTCGCCGGCGGATGCGGCCGCGCTCGCCGTGGGCCTGCTGCACGAGACCCAGCACAGCGTGCTGAACGCCACGAACCTGCTCTTCGATCTGGTCCACCCGGGTGGCGGCCCGGGATATTCGCCCTGGCGCGACGACCCGAGGCCCGCGTCCGGCGTGCTGCACGGCACCTATGCCTATCTGGCCGTGACCCGGTTCTGGCGTGCTGAACGAGCCAGCGGCGGCACAAACAGCAGCAGCGGGGCCGAGTTCGAGTTCGCGCGCTGGCGGGTCGCGGTGGCCGAGGCAGCCGATCGGCTGCTCAACGGCGGGGAGCTGACCGAGGCCGGCACCCGCTTCGTGACCGCGTTGCTCGACGAGGTGCAGCAATGGCTCGGCGAACCGGTTGATGAGGAGATCGAGCGCCTGGCCACGCTGGCCCGCACCGACCACCGGCTGCGCTGGCGCCTGCGGAACCTGACCGTCGCGCCGGAGGACGCGGCCGGGCTGGCGGCCGCCTGGCGTGAAGGCCGCCCGCCGCCGGCCGTCACCTCGGTCCTGGCGCCGGGCACCGGCCGGGCGCTGGAGAACAGCCCCCGGCTGCGTCTCGTCCGCTCGCTGATCAAGGGCCAGGACGCCGGGCAGAACGGGTTCGCGGCGGACGGCGATGCCGCCTGTGTGCGGGGAGATGACGGCGCTGCGCTTCGTGCGTACGAAATGGGCCTGGAAAAAGAGCGTGACCGGGATCTGACCTGGGCGGGCCTCGCCCTGGTCTCCCCGCGCCCGGCCTTGCGCTCCCGTCCGGAGGTGGTGAAGGCCGCCGCGATGGCCGCGCCGGAGGCTCCGGTGGACGCGCTCGCCGATTGGCTCTCCGGATGACTCATCTGAACGGTTCGCGAACCGATCTGACTCGCCGGAGGTGGATCGTGGCTCGCAACGTTCTCTTGGATCGGGTACGGCTCGGTGTCGACGACACCGTCGTCATCGCGTCGCTCGTGCTGCTCGCCTGGCCGGCTGCCGGACCGCAGCAGCCCGGCATGGGTGACGGGCGGATCGTGCCGCTGCTCGCGGCGCTCTGTCTCGGCCTCGCCGTGCTGCTGCTCGACGGCGGCCGGCCGATGCTGCGTCATGCGGTGACCGCCGCGGCGCTGCTCGCCGCCGGGTTCCGGCATCTGAACACCGAGCTGGCGCCGGCCGCGATCTGGCTGGTGCTGCTGATCGCGGTGGCGGTGCTGGTCCGGGAGGTGCTCGGCCGTGGCGTCGAGACCGACCTGAACCGGCAGCAGAGCCTGCTCTCCCAGCAGGCGTTCCGCGACCCGCTGACCGGGCTCGGCAACCGGGCGATGTTCCTGGAGTACGCCGAGGGCGTGATCGACGAGCCGACCCGCGGCCAGACCGCGGTGATCATCGTGGACCTGGACGGGTTCAAGGACATCAACGACTTCCACGGGCACGCGATCGGCGACGATCTGCTGCGTGCCGCCGCCGACCGGCTCGCGGTGAACGTCCGCGCCGGTGACACTGTCGCCCGGCTCGACGGCGACGAGTTCGCGGTGCTGCTGCCCGGCATCGAGGACGAGCAGGCGGCTCTCGCTGTCGCCGAGCGCGTCCTGGCCGAGCTGCACCGGCCGCTCAGCGTGGCCGGCATCCCGATGAGCGTCCGGGTCAGCGCCGGTGTGGCAGTGGCCCGCGACGGCGACCGGCTGGACTCCGTGCTGGGCCGCGCCGACCAGGCGCTGTACCGGGCCAAGCAGGAGGGCGGCGGCCTGGCCCGCCGGTTCGACCCGGTGCTCTTCGCCGCGGCCGAGACCCGCCGCCGCGCCGAGGCCGACCTGATGCGCGGTCTGGACGCCGGCGAGTTCGAGGTCTACTACCAGCCGATCGTCGACCTGGACGGCGGCGAGCAGACCGTCGGCGTGGAGGCCCTGATCCGCTGGCGGCACCCGGAGCACGGCCTGATGGCACCGGCCCAGTTCCTCGACCTCGCCGAGTCCCTCGGCCTGCTCCCCCGGATCGGCGGCTGGGTCCTGGAGGAATCCTGCCGGCAGGCGATCACCTGGCAGAACCGGTTCCCCGGATTCGAGCTCAACGTGAACCTGTCCGCGTCCCAGCTGGGCAACCCGCGGCTGATCGAGGAGGTGCAGGCGGTCCTCGACCGGACCGGCCTGCCCCCGCAGGACCTGGTCCTCGAACTCACCGAGTCGGTGGCGCTCACCGACCTGGAGGAGTCGGCGCGGGTGCTCGGCGCGCTCAAGGCGCTCGGAGTCCGGCTCGCCCTCGACGACTTCGGCACCGGGTTCTCCTCGCTGAGCCACCTCAGCACGCTGCCCGTGGACGTCGTCAAGATCGACCGCTCGTTCGTGCAGGCCATGCCGGCCAGCGGCGGGGCGTCGGTGGCCGAGGCCGTGCTGCACATCGCCCGGACCTTCAACCTGGCGCCGGTCGCCGAGGGTGTCGAAGACGCGGCGACCGCGACGTGGCTGCGGGAGCTGGGTGCGGGGCGGGCGCAGGGTTACCACTTCGCCCGGCCGATGCCGGCCGGTGAGGTGACCGAGTTGCTGGACCGGCAGGCCACGCTGCCACTGACAGCCTGACCCGCGCTGCCTCCCTCATCGATCTTGTTGAGTTCGCCGCACCCGTGCCGGGGAATTCAACAAGATCGGGCGGGTTCGGCTCAGAGGGGCGGGAGATCGATATCGGTCTCCAGCCGCTCGCCGGCGGCGGTCCTCCGGAACACCGGATGGCCGTCGCCGAACACTTTCCGCAGCTCGTCCAGGGCCTGCTGCTGGGACGCATCGTCGCTGTCGCCGAGCGCCAGGTTCCACGCGCAGGCCACCGTGTCCGGGTGGTCCGGGCCGCGAACCGCCCGGGACCGGCGTAGCGTGTCGGCCGCCAGCTCGCGGGCCGGTTGTGCCTCACCCACCGCGGCCAGATCGCCGGCCAGACCGTTCGCGCAGCTCAGCGTGAACGGGTGGTCAGCGCCGACACTGCGGCGCAGGCCACCGAGCACCTCCTGGTCGATGGTGCGGGCTTCGGCGTACCGGCCGCCGGCGCGGACCACGGCGGCCAGCCCGGCCGAGGCGGCCAGGGTGAACGGGTGCTCGTCACCGAGCACCGCGTGATAGCGGATCACGGCGCGTTCCAGCAGCTCGTGCGCTCCGGCGAGATCACCGTCGGCGCGGGCGCAGTGTGCCAGCGAGACCCCGGCCGCGAGCGTGTCAACGCTCAGATCGCCGAACCGCTGCCGACAGGCCGCGAAGTTCGCCGCGGCCAGCTCGCGGGCCTCCGGCTCACCCCGGCGGCGGGCCGCCATCGCGGCGAACCGGCCGGCCCAGAGCGCGAACGGGTGGTCGGCCGGCACCCGGCCGGCCGGCTCACCGGCGAGCAGCTCGGCCGCGCCGGCGTAATCGCCGAGGCCGTACAGGTCGAAGGCGAGACCAGTACGCGACGACAGCGTCTCCGGGTGGCCGTCCACAAAGATCGCCTGGCGGTGCCGCAGGGTCTGCTCGTCGAGCGCCCGGGCACCCCGGAAGTCGCCGAGCAGCCGCAGATCGGCCGCCAGGTTGTTGGCGCAGCGCAGCGCGGTCGGGAAACTCTCGCCGAACAGCCGCCGGTACCGCACCAGGTTGTCCGCGTCGAGCTGCCGGGCCTGCCCGAAGTGGCCCTGCATCCGCAGGTCGCCGCCGACGCTGTTCGCGGTGGCAAGCGTCGCCTCGTCGTCGGCGCCGAAAACCTCCCGCTGGGTACGCAACGTCTGCAGGTTCAGATTGCGGGCGTCCGCCGTGCGGCCCACCGCTCGCAACGCGTTCGCCAGGTGGAAAGCGGCCAGCAGGGTCTGCTCGGACGTCTCGCCAAGCCCGTCGCGCCAGCGGGCCACCGCCGAGCTCGCCAGGTCACGGCTGGAGTCGTAGTCACCCCGGGCGAAGTGGAACCGGATGCAGTTGATGACAAGCTGGCGTACCTCCTCGGCGTCGCCGCCCAGCAGGTCGGAGTGGATCAGGTGCGGGGCCAGTTCGGCGTACCGGTACCAGCCGGCCGGGTTGTCCGGGTCACCCGGGTCGGCCGCGGCCAGCATGCCCCGGACCGTACGCAGCAGCGCCGCGTGCCGCTCCGAGCTGAGTTCCTGGCCGAGCATGCCCCGGACCAGCGGGTGCACGGTGAGGTTCTCGCCGGCCGGATCGAGATCGGCCAGACCGTACCGGCCGATCCGGCGCATCGCGGCACGCAGCCGACGCTCGACCCGGACCGTCCGGGACAGCTCGCCCTCCAGCGGCAGGGTGCGTGCCGCCCAGAGCAGCCGCCACGAGATCGGTGCGCTGGCCAGGAACGTGCAGAGTTCCAGCAGGACCCGGTCGGCCGGCGCGTTCTCGCCAAGCGCCTCGGCGGCCAGCCCCCAGGCGACCCGGATCGGGGTGGGGAAGGCCAGCTCGGCGGCGCGTTCGTCGTACCTTCGCAGGTAATCGGCGAGCGGCCAGCCCGTCGCGTCGCGAACAGCCGAGGCCAGGTCGAGTGCCATCGGCACATCGTCCAGATGGGACGCCAGCAGGTCGGCATCGTCCGCGGACAGTTCCGGCGCCCGGGCCCGCAGCAGGTCCACACTGTCCGACCGGTCGAAGATCGGCACCGGCATGGCCTGCGCCACCTCGGCGGTCCAGCGCGGGTTGCGGCTGGTCACCAGCACATGCCCGGCCCCGCTCGGCAGGTACGGCATGATGTCCTCGGGCCGGTTCGCGTTCTCGAAGACGACAAGCCAGTTGCGGTACGGCTCCCCGCGGCTCAGCGCATCGCGGACAGCGCCGAGCGTCCGGTTGAGATCACGGGCCTCGGGAACACCCAGCTGCTGCGCCAGGCCGGCGAGGGCGGCGCGCATCCCGGCGTTCTGCTCGGCGGGGATCCACCAGACCAGGTCGTAACTGTCGGCGTGCCGGTAGGCATACTCCACAGCCAACTGGGTACGCCCAGTTCCGCCGAGTTGATGGTCCGGGCTCGGCAGCAACACCACCGGACCGTTGCCGAGCAGGCCACGCACCCGGGTCAGCAACTCCTCCCGGCCGACGAAGCGGGGGTTGCGCGGCGGCAGACCGCCACGGATCGGCACACTGTGCTCCTCACGTGTTGGTGATGCCGATTACCGTACGTGGAACACCCGCCAACGCAAAGCGGGCACCCGCCCGGAACGGAAGGTCCACCCGTGACCGATGAGATCGTGACGAGCCTGGATGTCGTCGATGGCACGGCGACCGTGTCGCTGCAGGGCGAGATCGACATCCTGACCGTGGAGCAGCTTCGGGTCATCCTGGGCGAGGCGGTGGCGAGCCGTCCGCAGGAGATCGTGGTGGACATGGCCGGTGTCGCATTCATCGATTCGACCGGGCTGGGCGCGCTGATCTCCGGATTTCAGCGCGCCCGGGACAAGGCGATCGAGTTCCGGCTCACCCGGCCGAGCAACAACGTCCGGCAGATCCTGGTGCTGAGCGGCCTGCTGGAGGTCGTCCAGGTCACGCCTTGAGCGCGATGCCGAGCTCAGGTGACATCGTCTTGATTTTCTTTCCCGCGAAGAGCATCAAACTCAGGACCGAGGCTGCGATGGCAAGCGCGCCGGCGCCGTACCAAGCGGCCGTGTACGTGCCGAGCTGGTCGCGGACCAGGCCGGCGGCGGTCGCGGCGATCGCCGCGCCGAACTGGTGCGAGGCGAAGACCCAGCCGAAGACGATCGGACCGGCCGCGCCGAAGTACTCCCGGCACAGCGTGACGGTCGGCGGCACGGTGGCCACCCAGTCCAGGCCGTAAAAGAGGATGAACACCAGCATGCTCGGATGCGCGGTGGCGGCCAGGATGGACGGCAGCACCAGCAGCGACAGCCCGCGCAGGAAGTAATAACCGCCGAGCAGGATCCGGCTGTCCACCCGGTCGGTCAGCCAGCCGGAGGCGATGGTGCCGGCGATGTCGAAGAGTCCGACGAGCGCCAGCAGGCTCGCCGCCGTGGTCTGCGGCATCCCGTGGTCGTGCGCCGCCGGGATGAAATGCGTGCCGACCAGACCGTTGGTGGTCGCCCCACAGATCGCGAACCCACCGGCGAGCAGCCAGAACGCCCGGGTCTTCGCGGCATCACGCAGACCGCGCAGTGCGTTGCGGGCGGCACCGCCGGTGTTCCGGGCCGGCTTTGGGGCGGCGTCGCCGGTGGCTCCCAGGGCGGTCACCCCAAGGTCCGCCGGGTGGTCCCGCAACCGCCAGAAGATCAGGGGTACGACCAGAAGCGCGGCCACTGACACGGTGAGTGCCGCGGTCCGCCACCCGTTCGACTCGGAGACCCGGGAGAGCACCGGCAGGAAGATCAGGTTGCCGGTGGCGCCGCCCGCCGTGAGCACGCCGGTGACCAGGCCGCGGTGCTTCACGAACCAGCGGCCGGTGATGGTGGCGACGAACCCGAGGGCGAGCGACCCGGTGCCGAGGCCGACCAGGACGCCCCAGCAGAGGATGAGCTGCCAGCTCTGCGACATCCACAGGGTCAGGAAGGAACCCAGCGAGACCAGGAACAGCGCGGCCATCGCGACCCGGCGGATGCCGAACTTGTCCATCAGGGCCGCGGCGAACGGCGCGGTCAGGCCGTAGAGCAGCAGGTTCACCGACACGGCGGCCGAGATGGTGCCGAGCGACCAGCCGAACTCGTCGTGCAGCGGCTGCAACAGGACCGACGGGGTGGCGCGGAAGCCGGCGGCGCCGATCAGCGCGATGAAGGTCACCGCGGCCACGGCCCAGGCGGGATGGATTCGTCTCACGACACAGATCCTGCTTCTTCGCGGCGGAAGAGACGAGTGGCCCGGAGGCCATGATACGCAAGAATCAAGCCATGCATGTTGTTGGCGTTCTGGTGTGTGACGGTGTGGTCCCGTTCGACCTAGGCGTGATTCCTCAAGTTTTTGGTACGGCCCGGGACGAGGCGGGCAACCATTTGTACGAGGTCGTGGTCTGCGGCGCCGGACCGGTGCTGACCGAGGCAGGGTTCACCGTGACCCCCGCCTTCGGGCTGGACGAACTGGCCCGCGCCGACACGGTGATCGTCCCCGGGATCCATAGCGGCGGGCCGGTCACCGACGGGACGCTGCCTTCCGACGTGCGGGACACGCTCCTGGCCGCCGTCGCGCGCGGCGCCCGGATCGTGTCGATCTGCACGGCCGCCTCGGTGCTGGCTGCCGCCGGGCTGCTCGACGGGCGGCCGGCCGCGACCCACTGGGCCTGGGCAAAGCGGATTGGCGGGCTCTATCCGCAGGTCAACTGGGACTTCGACGTGCTCTTTGTTGATGACGGCGACGTGCTGACGTCGGCCGGGGTGGGTGCCGGGGTGGACCTGTGCCTGCACATCGTGCGTACCGATCACGGCGCCGATGTGGCGAACCGGGTGGCCCGCCGCTGCGTCGTGCCGCCGTGGCGGGACGGCGGGCAGGCGCAGTTCATCGAGCGCCCGGTGCCGGCCGCCGGCGGCGCCGGCACCGAGGCGACCCGCACCTGGGTGCTGGAGCGACTGGCGGAGCCGGTGAGCCTGGAGGAGATGGCGGGACACGCGAGGATGAGCGTGCGCACGTTCACCCGCCGGTTCCGCGACGAGACCGGGCTCAGCCCCCGGCAGTGGCTGCTGCGGCAGCGGGTGGAGCACGCACGGATCCTGCTCGAATCGACGGACCTGGGCGTCGACGCGGTCGCCCGGCGCGCCGGGCTGGGCAGCGCCACCGCACTCCGGCAGCATCTGCACGCCACGATCGGGGTGGCGCCTTCGGCGTACCGGAGGACATTCCGGCACACCGGCTAGGTTTCCGTCCTGCAGGCTTGGGCTCAGGTTTACGACTGATCGCCCGATGGGTCCGATACAGGACCTGCGCCGCGCCCGCTGAGGACTCCATGGATCAGACGTTCCGCCCGTTGCTCGATGCCCTCAAGCAGATCGGTGTCGACGCTCACGCGATCGACGCGGCATCTGACGAGGCGCAGCGCAGCGGGCGGTCGGTGCGTGCTGTCCTGATCAACGACCAGGTGGTCACCGAGGAGCAGCTGACCCAGGCGGCCGCCGCCGCGTTCGGCATCAACACCCTGGACCTGGTCGGTTTCACCCCCGATCCGACGGCGCTCAAGCGGATCCCGTTGCCCGTGGTGCTCCGGCACCGGGTGCTCGGCCTCGCCATCAACGACGGCGAGCTGGTCGTCGGCGTGACCGACCCGGCCGACGTGGTGGCCCTCGACGACGTACGCGCGGCGACCGGCATGACCATCCGCCCGGTCGTGGTGGCTCGCAGCGAGGTACGGCGGATCATCGAACGTCTCCAGCGCGAGGGTGCCGACCTCGCCGACCTGGCCGACGACGCCGAGGAATCCTCGGGCATGTCGGCCCAGGCGACAAGCGCCGACGACGCCCCGATCGTCCGGTACGTGAACAGCCTGATCGAGCAGGCCGTCATGAACCGCGCCTCCGACCTGCATCTGGAGCCGACCGAGGACGACATGCGGGTGCGGTACCGGATCGACGGCGTGCTGCACGAGCTGGACGTGGTGCCGCGCGGCGTGATGGCCGCCCTCACGTCCCGTATCAAGATCATGTCGGGCGTCGACATCACCGAGAAGCGGCTGCCGCAGAACGGCCGGATCAGCGCGCTCATCCGGGATCGGACGGTCGATCTGCGTACCGCGACTCTGCCCACGGTCTGGGGCGAGAAGATCGTGCTCCGTGTCCTGGACACCGGCGGCATCGACCTCGACCTGGCGAAACTCGGCTTCACCCAGCACAACCTGGACCGGTTCAGCGCGTCCTTCACCAAACCGCACGGCATGGTCCTGGTCACCGGCCCGACCGGTTCCGGCAAATCCACCACCCTGTACGCCACCCTCGGCAAGATCAGTCGGCCGGAGGTCAACGTGATCACGGTCGAGGACCCGGTCGAGTACCGGCTGCGCGGCGTCAACCAGGTCCAGGTCAACGCCAAGGCCGGGCTTACCTTCGCGGCGGTGCTGCCGGCGATTCTGCGTACCGACCCGGACGTGGTGCTGATCGGTGAGATCCGGGACCATGCCACCGCGCAGATCGCGGTCGAGGCCGCGCTCACCGGCCACCTCCTGCTCTCCACGCTGCACACCAACGACGCCCCCGGCGCGGTCACCCGGCTCACCGAGATGGGCATCGAGCCGTTCCTGGTCGGCTCGTCGCTGGACTGCGTGCTGGCACAGCGGCTCGCCCGGCGGATCTGCGACTGGTGCAAGGAGGCGTACGCGCCGACCGAGGAGGAGGTCGTCGGCGCCAACTGGCCGCTGGAGGACCTGGCGTTCCCGCAGGTGCTGTACCGGCCGGTGGGCTGCCGCAACTGCGCGAACACCGGTTACAAGGGCCGGATCGCGGTGCACGAGGTCATGCCGATCAGCGCGGAGATCGAGTCGCTGACCATCAAGCGGGCCTCGGCCGGCGAGATCCGCGAGGTGGCCCTCGAACAAGGCATGTACGAACTACGCGCCGACGGCCTGGCCAAGGCTGCCGGTGGGCTCACCTCGATTCGAGAGGTGTCCCGAATCGCCGTCTGACGCACGGCTACTAAATCCCGTCCCTTCGGTGCCGAATCAAATGTCGTCGGGACGATGAAATGACTGGAGCGGGAAATGGACACGATCGAGCAGGTTCGGCAGCCGGACACGGCCGCCACCTCGGACGATCTGGACGTGCTCGACCAGTTGCTCGTCACTCTGGTGGAATCTCGTGGCTCCGACCTGCACCTGACCGTCGGCTCACCGCCGATGATGCGGGTCGACGGCTCGCTGCGGCCGGTTCCCGGTTACGGCAAGCTCAACGCCTCGGACACCGAGCTTCTGGCCCGTGCGGCGGTCTCGCCGGAGCAGTGGGAGACCTTCCTGCGTGTGCAGGAGATGGACTTCGCGCACAGCATCGTGGGCGTCTCCCGCTACCGCGGCAACCTCTACCGGCAGCGAACCTCCTGCGGCGCGGTCTTCCGGGCCATCCCGCACAAGATCAAGCCACTGGACGAGCTGGGCATGCCGGAGTCGGTGTCCCGGTTCGCGCATCTGCCACGCGGCCTGGTGCTGGTCACCGGCCCGACCGGTTCCGGCAAGACCACGACCCTGGCCTCGCTTCTCGATCTGGCGAACCGCACCCGGGCCGACCACATCATCACGATCGAGGACCCGATCGAGTTCCTGCACCCGCACAAGCGCAGCGTGGTCAACCAGCGCGAGGTGGGCACCGACACCGACAACTTCGCCAGCGCGCTCAAGCACGCGCTGCGGCAGGACCCGGACATCATCCTGGTCGGCGAGCTGCGCGACCTGGAGACGACAGCGACCGCGCTGACCGCTGCGGAGACCGGTCACCTGGTGCTGGCGACGCTGCACACGCAGAGCGCCACCCAGACCATCGACCGGGTCATCGACATCTTCCCGCCGCACCAGCAACTCCAGATCCGCGCCCAGCTGGCAGCCAGCCTCCAGGGCGTGATCACCCAGGCGCTGGCGCCGAAGGCCGACGGAAAAGGACGCGTCGTGATCGCCGAGATCCTGACCGCGACCCCCGCCATCCGGAGCCTGATCCGCGAGGGCAAGTCGCACCAGATCCCGTCCTTCATGCAGGCCGGTGCCAGCGAGGGCATGCTCGCCTTCGACCAGCACCTGGCCGAGAAGGTCCGGGAAGGCTCGATCAGCCTGACGACCGCGCTGGAGATCAGCCACTCACCGGACGAGCTCAAGCGGCTCGTGGGACGGGCGTGATCAGATGCCGGCCACCAAGGTCTGGAACTACAACACGATCGACGCCCAGGGAAAGAAATCCAAGGGCACGATCGAGGCGCCCAACGAGGCCGCCGCGACACACATGCTGCGCCAGCGTGGCGAGGTTCCGCTCGGGCTGAGCGAAGCGGGCCAGGGCATGCAGCGCGAGGTCAAGATCCCTGGCTTCGGCAACCGGGTCAAGCTCAAGGACGTCGCGGTCTTCGCCCGGCAGTTCGCCACGATGACCGCGTCCGGCATGTCGCTGCTGCGTTCGCTGTCGATCCTCGAGGAGCAGACGTCCTCGCCGGCGCTGAAGAAGGCGATCGCCGAGGTTCGTACCGACGTGGCTGGGGGCTCGGGACTCTCCGTGTCGATGGCCAAGCACGATCGGGTCTTCCCACGCCTGATGATCGCGATGATCCGGGCCGGCGAGACCGGCGGCATGATCGACAAGGCTCTCGAACAGATCGCACAGAGCCTGGAGAAGGACACCGCGCTCCGCGGCAAGATCAAGGGAGCGCTGACCTATCCGGCGATCGTGCTGGGTTTCACCTTCGTACTGATCGCCGCGGTTCTGGTCTTCATCGTCCCGATCTTCGAGGCGATGTTCAAGAATCTCGGCGGCGAACTGCCCGGTATCACCCAGTTTCTCGTCGACGCGAGCCACAACATGGGCTGGATCGGCCCGCTCATCATCGGCGTCGGCGCCGGCACCAGTTTCGCGTACAAGCGCCAGATGCGGGCGAGCGCCGACTTCCGGCACAAGGTCGACGGCATCAAGCTGCGTATGCCGGTCTTCGGGTCGCTGCTGCGCAAGCTGGCGATGAGCCGGTTCTCCCGCAACCTGGGACTTCTGCTCAACGTCGGCGTCCCGGTCATGCAGGCACTGTCGGTGGTCGGCGAGACCACCGGCAACGAGGTCATCAACGTCGCCATGAAAGACGTCCAGGCCACCGTCCGTGACGGTCAGCCGATGTCCTCGGCCCTGCGCAACCACAAAATCTTCCCGGAGATGGTCACACAGATGATCGAAGTCGGTGAAGAAAGCGGCCAAATCAGTCAGATGCTGGACAAGGTTGCCGACTTCTACGACAGAGAGGTCGACGAGGCAGCCGAATCACTGACGGCGTCGATCGAACCCATCATGGTGCTCGTCATGGGCGCCGTGGTCGGCGGCATGGTCGTCTGCCTCTACCTGCCGATGTTCACGATCTACCAGAACATCCAGACGAGCTGATCCTCAGCATTCCCGGCTGCTCCCGACTGCCGGTCAGCACCACCTTCCCCGCCCGACCCTCATGCCCTGGAGGCACCCCGAATGCAGGACGTCATCGCCAAGCTTCGCGCCAAGAAGGCCGACGAAGGCTTCACCCTGATCGAGCTCCTCGTGGTCGTGGTCATCATCGGTGTCCTCGTCGCCATCGCGGTCCCGGTCTACCTGAACTACCGCCAGGGTGCGGCCGACAAGTCGGCACAGTCCGACGTGCGTGGGGCGATCAGCGCGGTGGAGCAGTACTACACGAACAACGGCAACACGTACCCGACCGCTCAGAAGGACCAGACCAACACGAGCAGCGCGACCGCGTCGCTCACGCTGACCAAGCAGACCGGCGGCACGGACGGCGTCGTCACGCTCTCCGACAAGACCCAGCTCTCGTACGTGCCGAACGGCACCAGCGCGTACCTGATCTGCGCCAACAACACCGGCGGCAGCGGCAAGTGGTACGTCTACGACAGCTCGACCGGCGGCTCCGTCAAGACCGCCAGCACCACGCTGACGCTGACCACCTGTAAGTGATGCCACCGGGTGGCGCCGCCGGCTTGCGGCGCCACCCGGGCAGCGCCCTGTTCCTTCTCCGGAGAGGAAGAGCCGATCATGCTGCTGACACCGCTGCTCATCGTCGCCGGTGTGCTCGGTCTCGCGATCGGCTCGTTCCTCAACGTGGTGATCTACCGGGTTCCCCGCGGCGAGTCGCTGGTACGGCCCGGCTCGCACTGCCCGCACTGCACCAGCGCGGTACGCCCCCGGCACAACGTCCCGGTGCTCGGCTGGCTGCTGCTTCGCGGCCGGTGCGCGGACTGCCACACCCCGATCAGCGCCAGATATCCGCTGGTCGAGGCCGGTACGGCCGCCCTGTTCGTGGCGGTCGCCGCCCGGTTCGGCTGGTCCTGGGAACTACCCGCCTACCTCTACCTCGCGGCCGTCGCGATCGCCCTGGCGCTCATCGACCTGGACGTCATGCGGCTGCCTGACAAGATCGTCCTCCCTTCGTACGCGGTGGCCGTCGCCCTTCTGGTGCCGGTCTCGCTGGCCGCCGGTGATCTGAGCGCGGTCATCCGGGGCCTCGTCGCGGCCGTCGCGCTCTACGTCTTCTACCTGGTCATCTCCTTCTGGGGGATGGGCGGCGGCGACGTGAAGCTCGCACCGCTGCTCGGCTTCTACCTCGGCTGGCTCGGCTGGAGCGCGGTCGCGATCGGCGCCTTCGCCGGCTTCCTGCTCGGCGGGCTGGCCGGCGCGGTCCTGCTCTCGCTCAAGCTCGCCAGTCGCAAGAGCAAGATCCCGTTCGGCCCGTACATGCTGGCCGGCGCGTTCCTCGCGGTCTTCGCGGCGACGCCACTCGGTGACTGGTACAGCAACCTGCTGCTCGCACCCACCCTCTGATCGCTGATAGGAAGGAAGGCCGATGGCCGGAGCAACACCGATCGGGCTCGACATCGGCTCGTCCTCCATCCGGGCGGTCGAGGTACGCCGCTCCAAAGACGACTACACCCTGATCAATTTCGGACAGTTCCCGCTTCCTCCCGGCACCGTCATCGGCGGCGTCATCCAGGACCCGATCGCCGTCACGGCGGCGCTCAAGCAGCTCTGGGCCGCCTGCCGGTTCGGCACCAAGAAGGTCGCCATCGGCGTCACCAACCCGCAGCTGGTGGTCCGCGAGATGTCGATCGCCAACCTGCCGGCCAACCAGATGAAGCAGGCCCTGCCGTTCCAGGTCAAGGAGGCTTTGCCGCTCGCGGTCGAGCGTTCACTGCTGGACTTCCTTCCGCTGGAGGAGCCTGGCGACAATCCGACCGTGCGCGGCCTGCTGATCGCCATGCCGAAGGACTCCGTGGTGACCATGGTGCAGTCCGTCGAGAAGGCCGGCCTCCAGGTCACCGGCGTCGACCTGGCCTCGTTCGCGTTGCTGCGGTCCGCATCCCGGCTGGACGCACAGGTCGAGGCGATCGTCGACATCGGCGCCAACATCACCAGCGTCGTGGTGCATGCGGACGGGGAGCCGATCTTCGTGCGCACCCTCCCTCGCGGAGGCACCGAGGTGACCGAGAGCATCGCGACCCGGCTGGGTGTCGACACGGCCGAGGCCGAGGCGATCAAGTGCCGCAACGGCCTGCACGGCGACGGCAATCCGGACACCGTCGCGGCGCTCACCGACGCGGTCCGGCCGCTCGCCAGCGAGCTGCGCAGCTCCTTCACCTATCTCGCTTCCGGCGAGCGGCAGAAACAGGTCACCCGGGTGTCGCTCTGCGGCGGCAGCGCGCTGATGCCCGGCCTCGCCGAACACCTCCAGGAGCAGCTCGGCGTCGCGGTGATGTACGCGGACTCGACGGCCCGCCTGCGTGACACCCGCAAGGCCCGCGAACGCGGATTCGACAGTTTCGTGCCGTCGGCGGCCGTGTCGATCGGCCTCACCCTGGGAGCGTCGCGATGACTACGGTCCTGATGCCTGTCGACCCCTCGGTCTCCCCCGCACAGGCGGCCCGGGTGCTGAGCGTCCGCGCCGACCTGCTGCCCCCGGAGATCCGGGACGGCCGGCGCGCCCGGCGTACCCGCGGGTTCGTGCTGGTCTCGCTGACGCTCGTGCTCGCCATGCTCGGCGGCTGGTACTGGCTCGCCATCCAGGACCTGGACGCCGCGCGTACCGAGAACAACGACGCCTTCGCCCAGCTCACCGACGTGCAGCGGGCCCAGCAGAAGGACCCCGAGGTGCAGGGCCTCATCAAGGTCGACAACGGCACCGCCCTGCTCACCAAGGAGCTGAAGGCGGCGCTCGCGAACGACCTCTCCTGGGCGAACATGCTCGACCTCATCCGGGACCGGGCCGACGACGTGGACGTGACGGTCGCCGAGATCACCGCCTCGCTCGACAGTGCGAACAGCGGCACCGTCAGCACAGCCGGCGAGGTCGGAACCCTGACCGTCACCGGCACCGCGAAGAACAAGAAGGTCGTCGCGGCGTACGTGGACGCGCTCAGCGACCTGGAAGACGCCTCGAACCCGTTCGTCAGCAGCATCGCCGGCGGCGACGGCAAGGTCGCCTTCAGCATCACCGTGACCATCACCGAGGACGCGCTCTGCGGCCGCCTCGTGGACTCCGACCACGTCTGCCCGAGCGGAGGAAAGTGATGACCGCACGTCGCATCGACAGCATCTGGCTCATCGGCGGGCTCTCACTGATGGCCGTCCTGATCATCGCCAGCTGGTTCATGCTGATCAAACCGAAGTACGCTGAGGCGGACGGCGAACGCGAGCAGGCCGGCACCATCGCGGCCCAGGTGAGCACGCTGAAGAGCAAGTACTCGCAGCAGCAGAAACGCGCCGAGAATCTCGACCAGTACATGACCGAGCTGGCGACGTACCAGGCCGCCCTGCCGCAGAGCAGCAACAACAACAGCATCCCGGCGTTCCTGCGCGAGCTGCAGACGCTCGGCACCAAGCTGGACGTCGACGTCAGCGGCTACAGCGCGGCCGAGCCGGAGACCTCCGACGACGCCGGCGCGGTCACCGAGCTGCCGATCACGCTCAACGCCGAGGGCAAGACCACGAACCTCAGCAAGTTCCTCAAGCAGCTGCAGAACACGCAGCCACGCGCGGTGCTGATCGACAGTGCCTCGCTGACGATCGACAGCCCCAGCGAGGCATCCGTGACGCTGGGCCTGAGCGCCTTCATCACCGCGTCCGAGACGGTCGACCTGGACGAACTCAAGAAGGACCTGGAGGAAGCCTCCTGACCCGCGGCCGGATTGCCCCGCCGCCCGGCGGGGCATTGATCGGTGTATGGCTGTGCTGAATCGCTTGATCACGGTGGACGGCGTCGTTTACCGCTGGCGTGTCCGCAAACGCCCATCCCACCCGTCGCTGCTCCCCTTGGCGCTCGCCTTCGCGGTGGAGCGAGCCGACCGCCGGGGCGCAATCCTGCTGGCCACAGTCGGCGGCACCCCAGGCGACTGGATCGGCACAGCCACCGTCCCAGCGCTGGTGGCCACGATGGTCCGCCAGGCCCAGGACCAAGGCTGGCACCCCGACGAACCAGGCCCAGCGTTCCCCTTGCGCGTACAGAAGCTTTAGCGCGTACCAAAAGGAAAGGGATTAAGCCGGCGCCGATGCGCTCAGGATGACCATCGCAACGCGGGGTTTCCGGGGGCTCGGCCCCCGGAGCAGAAATGACGAGAGCGGCCCATGTTCGCGCTTTCCGCGAACATAGACCGCCCATCCCGCTCGAGTGGAGCTGAGGGGACTCGAACCCCTGACCCCCACACTGCCAGTGTGGTGCGCTACCAGCTGCGCCACAGCCCCTTGCGGTGTCCCCGGCGTTTCCCCCGGGCACGCTGGAAATACTACACAACCTTCGGGCGAGGCTTCAGCCACCCCCTCAGTTGAGGGCTGGGTCCGGTGGGAAATGGGCGACCGCTGCGAGGATGTCGCCCTGGCGTTTCAGGACCATGGCCCAGAGGTCGTCGGGGCGTTCGACGAAGGGGTCCCCGGGGAGCGCGTCGAAGACGAACCAGGAGCCGGCGGCGATCTCCTCCTCCAGCTGGCCCGCGGACCAGCCGGAGTAGCCTGCGAAGACGCGGATGCCGGCGACGTTCTCGCGCATCCGGTCCGGGTCGGCGGAGAGGTCGAGAGTGCCGAGGGATCCGCTGACCGTGTGGAACCCGGTCACGCGCTTCTTCACCTCGGGACGGGTACGCGCCAGGCAGATGGCCGACTCGGGCTGGACCGGGCCGCCCTCGAAGAGCACGGCCGGGTCACCGGCCAGCTCTCCCCAATTGCCGAGAACCTCGGCGACCGGCACCTCGGTCGCCCGGTTGAGGACGACGCCGAGAGCGCCGCCGGTCTCGTGGGCGACCAGCAGCACGACCGTACGGTCGAAGTTCGGGTCTTTGAGGGTGGGCGTGGCGACGAGCAACTGACCGGTCATCGACTCCACAGACCGGCCTCCAACTCGCTGCCCTTCACCGAACACGTGCATCCCGCCGTCCGCTCGACGTTGCCATGACTCGCACATTAGCCTGCGTTTCCGGCCACGGATAAGGTCTGGACATGAACCCGCCACCTACGGCAGCAGAGATCGGTGTCATCGGCGGATCGGGGCTGTACGCGCTCCTCGACAACGCCACGGAGTTCGAGGTCAGCACGCCGTACGGCGCGCCCTCCGACAAGGTCACGATCGCCGAGGTGGGTGGACGCCGGGTGGCATTCCTGCCGCGGCACGGGCGTGACCACCGGTTTCCGCCGCACAAGATTCCGTACCGTGCCAACCTGTGGGCGCTGCGCTCGCTCGGCGTACGCCAGATCGTCGCCCCGTGCGCGGTCGGCGGCCTGCGGCCGGAGCTGGGCCCGGGCACGTTCGTGGTTCCTGACCAGCTGATCGACCGGACCAGCGGCCGCGAGCAGACGTTCTTCGACCAGGGCGCCGTGCACGTCTCGTTCGCCGACCCGTACTGCCCGGCCGGCCGCGCCGCGGTGCTGGATTCCGCCGAGCGGGTGAACGCCGTCGACGGCGGCACCATGGTCGTCGTGGAAGGACCGCGCTTCTCCACCCGCGCCGAGTCCCGCTGGTTCACCGCGATCGGCGGCACGATCGTGAACATGACCGGTCACCCGGAAGCGGTCCTGGCCCGGGAGCTGGAGCTCTGCTACACGGCGATCGCGCTGGTGACCGATCTGGACGCGGGCGTCGAGGGCGGCGAGGCCGTCACCCACGAGGAGGTCTTCCGGGTCTTCGGGGAGAACACCGCGCGACTGCGTGAGGTGCTGCTGGACGCGGTGGTCAAGCTGCCTGCCAAGCGTTCCTGCCCCTGCAAGGACGCCCTGGCGGGCATCAAACTGCCTTTCCAACTGCCCTGATCGGTACGCCCGGAGCGCCAGCCGGGTGGACTAACCTCGATTTCCGGAGGTGACCCCATGTCCGAGCCTGCGGCCCACATCAGCATTCATGACGCTGAGGGCAACCTGTCACGCATCATCGACCGGGTCGAACACGGCGAGGAAATCATCATCAGCCGCGCGGGCTCCCCCGTGGCCAAGGTGATTCCGCTCAAGCCGCGGGTCAACAGGACAGGGCGAGGCTCCCTTACTGGTCTACATCAGTGTCGCCACGATCTGGGAGGTGACGATCAAGCAGTCCCTGGGCAAGCTGGGACCGCCCGATCTCCCCGAGCTCTTGGCCGCCTGAACGCGATCCGCCAAAACGGCGCTACCGCCGGATCCGCGAGTCACCCACCCAGGCGCACAAGCCCCCACCCAGCGCACCAAGCCCCCACCCAGCGCAACCAACCGCACCGTGGGGTTTCAGGGGGCTCGGCCCCCTGAGCAGAATACCGAAACGGCCCCCTGCTCGCGCTTTCCGCGAGCAGGGGGCCGCCAGGCAGTGGAGGTGCCGGGAATCGAACCCGGGTCCTTCGTTGCTTTGTCAGGGCTTCTCCGAGCGCAGCTCACTATGTCTCTACTCGGCCCTGCCAATCACGTGAGCGAGTTGGCATGACGGGCCCAGCCGTGTTTGATCTCGCCGCCCGGTCCTCACGACTAGAACCGTTTGGCCAGCCTTCTAGCTTATGCCGACAAACCGGGTCGAAGGCGACCCCGGGTCGACAGACTCGCTACTTACCTCAGGCGGCAAGGGCGAAGTCAGCGCGGGAGTTATCCTTGGCGCTTATAAGTTTCCGACGACCGATTCTCGAGACGACGTCGGCTTCCTCGGCTCGCTTCCCCTGTCTCCACGTACGAAGTCGAAACCAGTCACCCCCTGGCATGTGTTCCACAACCCGGCAATCTTAGCTCACCCGGCAGGTTCCGCCACCGACGGAGCAGCTTGGTGATCTTATGTTGCGGTCGCCGTCCTTGCCGCCCTGGAATCCGGCGGTGATCGACGCGCCTGCGTTGAGGGTCCCGCTCAGGGTGACCTGCTCGCCGCCGCCGCTGGCCCGGGTGTTCCAGGCGCCGTAAATCTTCACGTCGGAACCGGACGGGTAATTGATCGTCACGGAGTAATCGCGGGTGACGGACGCCTCGTTCTCGATCCGCACCGAGGCGATGAAGCCGCCCCGCCAGGTGGCGGTGGTGGAGTACGTGACGGCAAGGTCGTTGACCGGCGCCGGCGCGGTCTTGGTCGGCTTCGGAGCGGCCGGGGCGGTCGTCTTCTCCGGCGTCGGCGCAGCCGTGGTGGGCGCCGGAGCACCGGGCACGGAGGTGACGGGCGAGGCCGCCGGAGACGACGGCGAGACCGACGCGCCGGCCGACCGGCTGACCGAGGCAGTCGGCGATGCTGAGGCAGAGGCCAGCGATGCCGACGCCGACGGTGAGCCACCGGCAGCCGTCGCTGTGGTCAGCGGCTCATCAAGCGGAATGTGGTTCTCCACCGCTTGGAGGTCACCGGCGGACGGGTGAACGAGCAACGGATCACCGGCGGCCGACGCGGAGCCACTGCCACCGGAGCGGACCACGATCAAGCCGACCAGGGCGACCAGCACGGCAGCGGCCAACCCGAGGATGAGTCGTGCCGGAGTGAACCGGCGTTCGGCATGTTTCGACAACGACCGAGTCTCCTCGCGACAGGACAGAGCCAGCGAACGACAGGACAGAGCCAGCGGATAACGGGACAGAGCCAGCGAACGACAGGCAGAGCCAGCGATAGATCAACAGAACCAGGCTGGGCAGGATACCCCGTCAGTCCATGCCTTTGGCACGGCGGCCCATCGCGCGGTTGATCTCCCGCTGGGCGTCCCGGGCGGCCAGGTCGTTCCGCTTGTCGTAGCTCTTCTTGCCCTTCGCGACGCCGATCTCGACCTTGGCGTAGCCGTTCTGGAAATAGACCGAGAGCGGCACCAGCGTGACGCCGTCGTCGCGCAGCTTGCTGAGCACCTTGTGGATCTCTTCGCGGTTCAGCAGCAGCTTGCGGACCCGGCGCGGCTCATGGTTGGTCCAGGTGCCCTGCGTGTACTCCGGGATGTGCAGCCCGTGCAGGAAGATCTCGCCCCGGTTCTCGTGGCCGAACGCGTCGACCAGCGAGGCACGCCCGAGCCGCAGCGATTTCACCTCGGTGCCGGTCAGCACCATCCCGGCCTCGTACGTCTCGAGGATGGTGTAGTCGTGGTACGCCTTGCGGTTGGAGGCAACCGGCTTACGCCCTTGTTCGCGCGGCACGTCGGCCCTCCCTATTGACGATGGTGGAACCGATCAATCCTACCCGGCCTGCCCGGCAAACCCTCAGCAGAGGCATCCGGGCAGATAGTGCAGCGGATTGCGCGGCACCCCGCCGAAACGGGTCTCGAAGTGCAGGTGCGCGCCGGTGGACGCCCCGGTGCTGCCGACCCGGCCGATCACCTGGCCACGGCGCACGTAGGACCCGCGATGGACGTACATCCGGGACTGGTGGCCGTAACAGGTGGTGAATCCGTATCCACCGAGCTGCCCGTGATTGATGCACGTGTAGTTGCCGTACCCACCGGCCCAGCCCGCCTGGATGACCCGTCCGGTGGCGGCGGCCCGGATCGCGGTGCCCGATCCGGCCGCGAAGTCGGTGCCCGCGTGCAGCTGCCAGACCCGGTAGTAGGGGTCGTACCGATTCCCGAAGTCGCTGCTCTTCCAGCCCTGCACCGGCATGGTGAGCCGGCCACCGCCATAACCCTTCACACCGCCGGTCCGGCTGTCGTAACCGCGCAGCGCGGCCTGGACCTTGCGCTCGGTCGCGAGCGCGGCACGGTAGTTCGCAAGCACGGTGACCCGTTGCGCCTGCGCGGCACGAAGCGCGGTCTGCCGGGCGAGAACCAGGTGGTACATCGCCTGCCGGGCCTCGACAGCGGCCGTCTGCGCCGCTTGCGCGGCACGCAGCTTGTTGAGGGCGACGCGCTCGAATTCCTCCGCGGCGCGCTTCGCGGCGCCGGCTCGGTCATGCGCGGCGCGGGCGTCCCTGCGAGCACCCACGAGGGTACGCACTTCGGCCTGCTCGTGGTCCATCAGCTGCTCGACGAAGCCCATCCGGTCCAGCATGTCCTGTGGCCCGGAAGCGGTGACGAGCACGTTGACCCGGGAGAACGTGCTGCCCATGTAGCTGGTGGCGGCGATCCGGTCGACCCGGGAGCGCGCCTCGCTGACCCGGTCCGCCGCGTTGGTGTAGTAGTCGGCGACCTCGCGGTACTCGGCGCGGGCCCGGTTGGCCTGCCGCCGGGCGGTGTTGGCCTCGACCTTCGTGGCGACGACGACCCCGCGGGTGGTGGCGACCTTGCGCTGCGCGGCGGGCATCGAGGCGGTGGCGGCGGCCAGGCGGCGGGCTGCGGCGCGGGCGGTGACGCTCGCACTCTCCAGTAGCGCCTCGGCCTTGCGGACCGCCCTGGCGGCGTCGTCACCCCGATCAGCAGCGGCCGGCTCCTCGAAGGATGCCAGCAGACACAGACAAACGGTGAGCAGAGCAGCAGAACGGCGATACCTCACGGGGAGTCACCGTACCCCCACCAATCGCCCGAAATGCCGTAAATCGCCCGACGGCCGCGACCCCGTCAGGGATCGCGGCCGTCGGATGCAGGTCCGGGAACTATTTAGACCTTGAGGTAGAACCGCAGGGTGACCCATGCGGTGACAGCGCTGACCAGCGAGCCGACACCGGCGAGCAGCGGCAGCATGAGCCACACGTTGCCGTTCGGGATGGGCGTCAGGATCGTGGTCAAGGCCTGCAGCTTGTTGTCGAGCAGCACGACCTTGCCGATGAACAAGGCGACGAAGCCCAGCACCGAGCCGATCAACCCGGCGACCACCGCCTCGAGGACGAATGGTGCCTGGATGAACCAGTTCGACGCGCCCACCAGTTTCATCACCGCGACTTCTCGGCGTTTGCTGTAGGCGGCCACCTGGATGGTGTTGCCAACCAGCAGCAACGCGGCGAATGCCATCACCGCCGCCACGACCAGCGACATCACCTGGATCGAGTTGAAGATCTTGAAGACCTTGTCGAGCAGGGTCCTCTGGTCGATGATCTGCCGGATCCCGGGCAGACCCTCGATCTCCTTGGCGAAGTCCGCGTACTGCTCGGGATCACTCAGCTTCACCCGGTACGACTCGGGGAGGCTGCTCGCGCTGATCGAGTTGACGAAGTCAGGAGAGTCCTCCCAGAGCACCTTGAAGCGCTCGAAGGCCTGCTCCTTGTTCTCGTACGTCTTCTCCTTGACCAGCGGGTTGCTGTCGATCGCCTGATCGATCGCCGCCCGTTGTGCCTCGTCGACGTCGTCGTTCAGGAAGATCGAGACCTCGATCTCGCCGTAGTAGAAGGTCTTCATCCTGTCGACCTGCATGTACATGAGCACGCTCGCGCCCAGCATGGTCAACGAGACCGACATGGTGATGATCATGGCGACCGTCATCGTGACGTTTCGCCACAGGCCCACCAAGACCTCGTTGAGGACGTACTTCACGCGCATCGGGGGGATCCTCCAAGGACTCCGCGTGTTGCTGTGTCAGCTGCCGGTACGAGCACGGAGCCGGGCCTATCCGTAGACACCGCGGGCCTGGTCACGGACGATCCGTCCGCTTTCGATCTCGATGACCCGCCGGCGCATCTGGTTGACGATGTTGGAGTCGTGCGTGACCATCACGACGGTCGTGCCAGTCCGGTTGATCCGATCGAGAAGACGCATGATCTCGATGGAGGTATCCGGGTCGAGGTTACCGGTGGGCTCGTCGGCGAGCAGGATCAGCGGCCGGTTCACGAACGCCCGTGCCACCGCGACTCGCTGCTGCTCTCCACCGGAGAGCTCGTGCGGGTAACGGTGCTCCTTGCCGCCGAGGCCGACCAGTTCCAGCACCTCGGGAACGACGCGCCGGGCGACGGCTTTCGTCTTGCCGATCACCTCAAGGGCGAACGCCACGTTCTCGTACGCGGTGCGGTTGGGCAGCAGGCGGAAGTCCTGGAAGACACAACCGATCGAACGCCGGAAGTGGGGGATCTTCCACGAGCGCAGGGAGGTCACGTCCTTGGCGTTCACCACCACTTTGCCGCTGGTCGGAGCGACCTCTTTCAGCAGCAACTTGATGATCGTCGACTTACCGGAACCGGAGGGGCCGATGAAGAAGACGAACTCACCCTTCTCGATCCCGACGCTGACATTGTCCAACGACGGCCGAGACGCCTTCGGATACGTCTTCGTCACGTTCTCGAGCTGAATCACGGGACTGGAGTCTACGCGGTGTAACGAATTCGCCAAGTCCGCCGGGGGCCGGAATATTTGCCACCTGCGGTAACGGCTGAATCGGGCACTCCTCGCCTGACCCAGCGTTCAGGCGAGGTAGCGCTCTGTCACTGAAATTGGCTAGGCGCTCATCTGGTTCTGTTTGCGCCACCGGACGCCCGCCTCGATGAAGCCGTCCAAGTCGCCGTCGAAGACGTTCGTTGGGTTACCGACCTCGAACTCGGTGCGCAGGTCCTTCACCATCTGGTACGGGTGCAGGACGTACGAACGCATCTGATCGCCCCACGATCCGGTGGTGTCCTGCCTCAGATCGGCCATCTTGGCCGCCTCTTCCTGGCGCTTGCGCTCCAGAAGACGGGCCTGCAGCACCCGCATGGCGGCCGCTTTGTTCTGCAGCTGCGACTTCTCGTTCTGGCAGGACGCCACGATGCCGGTCGGGATGTGGGTCAGCCGGACCGCCGAGTCGGTGGTGTTGACGCTCTGCCCACCCGGGCCGGACGACCGGTACACGTCGACCCGGATCTCGTTTTCCGGAATGTCGATGTGGTCGGTCTGCTCCACAACGGGCATCACCTCGATGCCGGCGAAGCTGGTCTGCCGGCGGCCCTGGTTGTCGAACGGGCTGATCCGGACCAGGCGGTGGGTGCCGGACTCGACGCTCAGGGTTCCGTAGGCGTACGGCACCTTGACCGCGAAGGTGGCGGACTTGAGGCCGGCCTCTTCCGCGTACGACGTGTCGTAGACCTCGGTCGGGTAGCCCTTCCGCTCGGCCCAGCGCAGGTACATCCGCATCAGCATCTCGGCGAAGTCGGCGGCGTCCACACCACCCGCACCGGCCCGGATCGCGACCAGGGCCTCCCGGGAGTCGTACTCACCGGAGAGCAGGGTGCGGACCTCCATCTCCTCGATGGCCTTGCTCAGCGTGACAAGCTCGTCGCCGACCTCGGTGATCGAGCCGGCGTCACCTGCTTCTTCGGCCATTTCGAGGAGGAGCCCGGCATCGTCGAGACGGGAGCGCAGGCGCTCCAGCTTGGAGATCTCTCCCGAGACGTACGCGAGGCGGCTGTTGACCTCCTGCGCGCGAGCCTGGTCGTCCCAGAGGTCCGGGGCTGAGGCCTGCTCCTCGAGGTCGGCCTTGTCGCGGCGCAGCTTGTCCACGTCCAGGACGGTCTCGATGTTGCGGAGGGTGGCGTCGAGGACTTTGAGTTGCTCAGGAAAGTCGGCAGCGGTCACGACACCCAAGACTACGCCGCCCGGCCAGTCAACTGGCCGGGCAGGTCGTATATCAGCTCGTCGGCACGGCCTTGAGCCATGTGAGAGCGGCCTTGTGATAGGCGACGGCGAACTCCAGCGCGGCCGCGCCGTACGGATCACCGTTCTTCTTCGCCTCCTTGGCCTGTTCCTTGGCCATCGCCATGGCCTCGGAGTGGTACTGGTTGGCAGTGCTGTAAAGCACTTCCAGCTGCTCCCCGCTGTGCTGCTGGCCAAAAGCCACTCGCAGCGCGATCGGATTGCGCAGAGCGTCCCGGCCGGGCGACTCCGCGAGCCAGCGGCTGAACGCGCGCTTGCCGGAAGCGGTGATGGCATAGGGCTGACTGGACCTGGGACCCGGCTTGCCGAGGCGGACGTACCCCATTTCGGCCAGTACGGGCAATTCGCGGTAGACCTGGCTCCGCGTCATCGACCAGTAGGGCCCGAGGCGACGTTCGGCAGCCGCCATCAGCTGGCCACCGGTCATCGGCCCCTCGTGAAGGAGTCCGAGGAGGGCAGCCGCCGTCGGATTGATTTGGAAGTCGGGCATGCCTTCTAAGCTGCCACTTTGTAGCTCTGGCGTCCAGGATTTCGCACGATCCGTCCAGTTTGCGCCTCCACAAACGACTGTCCCGCACAGACAGTCCGACAACGAGGGTGCAGACCCGGCGTTTCGCCCTTGAAACCGTGCCTGACCAGGTAGGATGGAACACCTATTCGGTCAGACGACGCATCCGAGGCAGGAAACCTCCCAAACCGGGCAAAGGTCGCGTGCAAAAAACGACACTTGGCTCATGTGTGGATAGTTCCTCGGGACCGGCCGGTCGGGTGGCCGCAGGTTCGCCCGCTACCCTGACCTCCATGACCGACCGTGACAAAGCTCCGGAGAGTTCCGAGGGATCCCGGCTCACCGTGGTGCTGCTCGCGGCCGCCGCCCTCGCATGGACGGCCGCGATGCTCTGGTCCGCCCGGGTGACGATCACCGGCCGGGCGAACGCCGAGATGGAGGTGACCTCCACCGCGTACGCGTTGCCCGGAGCCGTCTCCGCCGACCTGGTGGCCGGAGCCTCCGTGGCCCTGCTCGTCCTGACCCTGCTCGGGTCGCGGCGGGCGCTCGGCGCCACCGTCCGCTTCGCAGTCGCGACCGGCGCCGGCCTGCTTGTCGGCGTGCTCAGCGCGGTCACCATGATCACGATCAACACGGCCGGGTCGCTGTATGCGATCGTCGGCGGCACCGTGGCGGCAGCCGCCACGATCGGCGGCGCGATCGCCGGGTTCCGGATCCCGCGGGTCATCACGGCCGCCGCGTTCGCCTCGGTCGGCGTGTTCCTGCTCGGCTTCGTGCTCAACCTCTTCCAGGCGCCGGTGCTGGACCTGCTCGGTGCCGACGACACCGCGTCGTCAGCCAACGCGGCACAGTGGTTCTCGTACGGGCAGGCGGCGCTCAGCGGTCTGGCGGCCGGCCTGATCGCGTACTTCCTGCTGCGCAAGGCTCAGGTGAAGTGGCCGTTCTACACCCTCGCGGGCGCCGGCCCCGGCCTTGTCGTGGTGATCGGCGAGATCCTCTCCCGGACCGCCGGCGCCGAGGTGCTCGAGCTGGCCGGCAGGGTCAGCCCGCTGGACCAGCTGGCCCAGCAGATCCTCAGCACCGCGCGGCTCAACAGCGGCCTGATCGTCCTCTTCGTCGGCGCGATGACCGCGATGCTCGCGGTCGGACGTACTCTCTCCCCCGCTTCCGACGAAGCGGAGGGGGACGGGGAAGAGGAGAAGGAAGAGGGTCAGGTCAGCTCGTCGAGCTCGGAGACGGCGTACCACTCCAACTCGTGATCCTCGGCGCTGTCGACGGTGAACTGCGCGTCCGGGTCACCGGCCAGCGCCTCCTCGACCACACCGGCCGCGGCCTCGACCGCCTCGGCGGCGTCGGCGCTGTCCACATGGATGCTCGCGACCTCCTTCAGCGTGATCGGCTGCGGCAGCCGGACCGTGCTGGAGCCGAGTTCGGTGTCCTCGCGTACCAAAGCGGTCGCGGGCACGTCGGCCGAGACCACGACGCGCCGGTGCGGCGCTGAGGAGTCCTGCCGCAGCAGCCGCAGGGCGTCCTGGGCGGCGCGGGTGAAGGCCACGTACTCCAGCTCCTCCTCGTCGCCCTCCGCGTACCACTCCCGCAGGGCGGGGGTCACCGCGTGGGCGGCCGTTGTCGCCTCGCCGAGTCGCCCGGCTGCTTTCAGGGCTGCGAGCATCGGCACGGTGGCCGGCACGTAAACCCGGACCAGGTCGGTGATCGGCACGTCTTCCTCCTGCGCTTCGCGAGTCCGGCCCTCATTCCACCAGGCGTCTGTTCATCGTGACGATCCGGGATCCAACTCGGCCGCAAACGGTGGCAAACTCAGGCTATGGAACCTCGATTCCTGTTGCTGGGCGACGTCGCCACCGAGCTGAACGTCTCGGACTCGCAGGTCTACCACATGGTCCGCAGCGGCGAGCTGCCCGCGATCAAGATCGGTGGCCGCGGCCAGTGGCGGGTGGAACGCGCCAAGCTGGAGGAATACATCCAGCAGAAGTACGCCGAGACGGCCACCTGGGTCCGGGACAACCCGTTGACCGAGCGTGAGCCGGACTAAGGCGTTTTGCCCCTTCGCTCGCATCGTTCCTCGCGCATTGCCCCGTCGATCCTCCATGAGTGACAGTCGAAGGCAAACGTAGGCAAACACAAGGAACGGAGACCTTCATGCGGTCGACGATCCACCTGCGCCCCGCGCCGCGGTACGAGCCACCGTTCGACGACGAGCTCGCCCCACAGGTCTGGAGCCCGCCACGGCAGCAGCTGGCGCTGGACTGGACCGTCCCGGTCCCGGTCCCGCCACCGGTGCCGGCCGCCGTTCCGCAGTCACCACCGCCACCTGGCGCCTCCGGTGACGCCCGGCTGGCCGTCCGACGTTTCGTGCACCTCTGCGTGGAGGTCCTCAACGGATTCCGCCCGGCCGGTCACCTGCGCCGGCTCAGCCTCCCGGCCACCGCTGCCGAGGTGGTCGACTCCGGCCTGGCCGGGGCGCAGTGGGTCGGCCGGCTCCGCAAAGCCAGAGGCAGCAGCGTCAAAGGGCAACGGCGCCCGGATCCGGTGGTCGTGCTGCGAGTGCAGCTCTGTGAGCCACGGGCCGGCGCCATCGAGGCCGCGATCGTGCTGGTGACCGGCGACCGGACCTGGGCCTTGGCACTGCGGATGGAGCTTCATGATCAGAGCTGGGTGGCGACGACCCTGTGCCTGATCTGAGCCCCCGGGGCGTCCGGCGAGCAGCACGGGCGGCGGGCGTCCCGGGCGCCGCGCCCGGTTCGCGGATCCGTCAGCGTCCAGCCGGAGCCATCCCAGTGTTCGACTGCCCTCGGGTGGATAGCGAAACGGCCCGCAGCATCGCTGCGGGCCGTTTCGAACGAAACTGTCAGGCGGTGCCGGGCGCGCCGTGGCAGCGCTTGTACTTCTTGCCCGAGCCGCAGTAACACGGCGCATTACGCGACGGGCCGTTCGACTCCTGGCCGGCCACCCGGTTCGCCGCGGTCCGGGCACCGGTGTGCGCCGGGTTCGCCGGGACCGGCGTGCCGCCGGGGCCGATGTTGACCTGGCCCTGCGGCTGCTGCTGGATCACCGGGCGACCGGTGCCGGCCTCGCCGTCGATCGCCGGAGCCGTGTACTGGAGGTTCTGCTGGCGACCGGGTCCGCCGAGGCCCTTGGCGCGCACCTCGACCCGCTCCGGCTCGTCGCCGCCCTCGGGCTCGTCGCCGCCGACCTTGGGCAGCTCGAACGCCTGGGACGGGTCGACCGTGATGGTGGGCTGTTCCTCGACCTGAGCTTCGAGGTTGAAGACGAAGCCGACGGCTTCCTCCTTGATGCCCTCCATCATCTGGTTGAACATGTCGAAGCCCTCGCGCTGGTACTCGACCACCGGGTCGCGCTGCGCGTAGGCCCGCAGGCTGATGCCCTCCTGGAGATAGTCCATCTCGTAGAGGTGCTCACGCCACTTGCGGTCGATGACCGCGAGCAGCACCTGACGCTCCAGCTCGCGCAGACCCTCTTCGCCCAGCTCTTCCTCACGAGCCCGGTACGCCGCCTGGGCGTCCTGCTTCAGCTGCTCGGCGAGGAACTCCTGGTCGACCGTGTTCCGCTCGCCGCCGGACTCCTCGACGATGTCCTCGATGGTGATGGTCATCGGGTAGAGCCGCTTCAAGTCGGTGAAGAGCTGGTCGAGGTCCCAGTCCTCGGCGAAACCGTCGGCGGTGGCCGCCGAGACGATGTCCGCGATCACGTCGTCGATCATATGCGTGACCTGGTCGTGCATGTCCTCGCCGTCGAGCACCCGGCGGCGCTCGGCGTAAACGACCTGGCGCTGCTTGTTGAGCACCTCGTCGTACTTGAGGACGTTTTTCCGGATCTCGGCGTTCTGACCCTCGATCTGGGTCTGCGCGCCGCGGATCTGGCGGGTCACCATCTTGGACTCGATCGGCACGTCGTCCGGGATGTTGAAGCGCTCCATCACCGCTTCGACCGCACCGGCCCGGAACCGCTTCATCAGGTCGTCCTGCAGCGACAGGTAGAACCGGGACTCACCCGGGTCGCCCTGACGGCCGGAACGACCACGCAGCTGGTTGTCGATGCGGCGGGAGTCGTGCCGCTCGGTGCCGAGCACGTAGAGCCCGCCCGCGGCCTGAACCTCGGACTGCTCCGTCTCGCACGCCTGCTTGACGGTCGGGAGCACCTCTTCGAGCGCTTTCGCGTACTCCTCGGGGTTCTCCACCGGGTCGAGCCCGCGCTGGGTGAGCTCCTGGGCGGCGAGGAAGTCCGGGTTGCCACCGAGCAGGATGTCGGTGCCACGGCCGGCCATGTTGGTGGCGACGGTGACGCCGCCCTTGCGGCCGGCCTGCGCGATGATCGTGGCTTCCTGCGCGTGGAACTTCGCGTTCAGCACGCTGTGCGGGATGCCCCGGCGGCGCAGCAGCGTCGACAGGATCTCGGAGTTCTCCACCGAGACCGTGCCGACAAGCACCGGCTGGCCGGTGACGTGGCGCTCGGCGATGTCCTCGATGACCGCTTCGAACTTCGCCTTCTCGGTCTTGTAGATCACGTCCGGGTGGTCGATGCGGACCATCGGACGGTGCGTCGGGATGCTCACGACGCCGACCTTGTAGACGCTGTTGAACTCGCCGGCCTCGGTCTGAGCCGTACCGGTCATGCCGCCGAGCTTCTCGTACAGGCGGAAGTAGTTCTGCAGGGTGATGGTCGCCAGGGTCTGGTTCTCCTGCTTGACCTCCACCCCCTCTTTCGCCTCGATGGCCTGGTGCATGCCCTCGTTGTACCGCCGGCCGTGCAGGATGCGGCCGGTGAACTCGTCGACGATCAGGACCTCGTCCTCAGGGCTGACGATGTAGTCCTTGTCGCGCTTGTAGAGCTCCTTGGCCTTGATGGCGTTGTTCAGGTAACCGACCAGAGGGGTGTTCACCGACTCGTACAGATTGTCGATGCCGAGGCGGTCCTCGACCTTCGCGACACCACGCTCGGTGATCGCGACGGTGCGCTTGGCCACGTCGACCTCGTAGTCGCCCTCGCCGTCCTTGCCGGCCTTGAGCCGGTTGACGATCTGGGAGAACTCGCCGTACCACCGGGCGGAGTGCTCGGCCGGGCCGGAGATGATCAGCGGGGTACGCGCCTCGTCGATGAGGATCGAGTCCACCTCGTCGACGATCGCGAAGTTGTGCCCGCGCTGCACCAGCTCAGCTTTCGACCACGCCATGTTGTCGCGCAGGTAGTCGAAGCCGAACTCGTTGTTCGTCCCGTACGTGATGTCGCACTGGTACGCCGCGCGGTGCTCGACGGACGGCCGGTTCGGCAGGATCACGCCGACGGTCAGGCCGAGGAAGACGTGCACCCGGCCGACCCACTCGGCGTCACGCTGAGCGAGGTAGTCGTTCACCGTGATGATGTGCACGCCCTTGCCGCTCAACGCGTTGAGGTAGGCGGGGAACACACCGGTCAGGGTCTTGCCCTCACCGGTCTTCATCTCCGGGATGTTGCCGAAGTGCAGCGCGGCGCCACCCATCAGCTGGACGTCGTACGCCCGCTGGCCGAGCACCCGCTTGGCACCCTCACGAGCGACCGCGAAGGCCTCGGGGAGCAGCGAGTCCAGTGACTCGCCCTCCTCATAACGCTCCTTGAACTGCTGGGTGCACTCGCGCAGCTCGTCGTCGGTGAGGTCGACATAGTCGTCCTCGATCGAGTTGACCGCGTCCGCGATCGCTTTGAGCCGTCGCACCATGCGGCCTTCGCCGGCGCGAAGAATCTTTTCCAATATCGACACGGGTCAGCGCTCCCCTAGACAGTCTGCCGAACCATCGTAGGCACCTTCGCTCGGGACCTGTGACCCGAGCCTCCAGTGAAACTGGCAAACAGGGCGAAAGGTGTCAGTAAGTTCGCTGACAGCGTCATTTCAAACCAGTTTGGCGTCCCGGGCGCGTCACGGCGAGGATGACCCAGTGGATCAAAAGATCAGGGTGCTGCTGCGTGAGCTCCGGCCGGACGACGCCCCGGCGGTGACCGAGGGCGAGACAGACCCGGCGTTCCAGCGCTTCCTGGGCACGAACCGCGTTGCCGGCGAGGCCGAGGAGCAGGAGAAGCTGGTGATCGAGGGCTTGAACGGCGAATTCCTCGGTGTCATCACCGTCACACCCGAGCTCACCTTCTGGGTAGCGCCCGGCGCTCGGCGCCGCGGCGTCGCGACGGCGGCCCTGCGCGTTCTCGGCGAACACCACACCGGAGGCCGCCTGGAACTGCTGATCGGCTGGGACAACCCGGTGGCACAGCGGGTGGCGATGGCGGCCGGCTACACCCGGGAGGGCGTACGCCGTGAGCCCGGCAGCGAGCGGCAGGTCTGGTCCCGGCTGGCCGGCGATCCGGCGGAGCCCACCCCGCGCCTGCTGCCCGATCTGCCCGGCGGAGAACTCAGCGACGGCGTGGTGAAGCTGCGCCCGCTCGGTGTACAGGATGTCGCTTTTTACACCGAGCTGCACAATTTGCCGGAAGTGGTGAACACCAGCGTTCCACCGGTGCCGCCGACGCCTGCGGAGGTGCTCCGGCGGTGCTCCCGGTCGGACGCGCAGTGGCTGTCCGGCACGCGCGCCGATCTGGTGATCCTGGACGAGGCCACCGGCGCGCCGGTCGGCGAGATCGACCTCTATTACCAGGAGCCGCCGACCCAGCAGGCGATGATCGGGTACAGCATGCTGCCCGGTTATCGCGGACGTGGCCTGACGACCCGTGCCGCCAAGCTCGTCGCCCTCTGGGCGTTCGCCGAGACCGACATCGTGCGGCTGATCGCCGGGGCGGCCCCGGACAACACCGGATCGCAGCGGGTACTGGAGAAAGCGGGTTTCCGGCGGGAGGCGTACCTCAAGTCGCGCCTGCCCGGGCCGGACGGCACCCGCATCGACGACGTGCAGTACGTCCTTCTCGCTGGAGACCTGCTCGCACAGGCCTCCAGCGGCGATTGATCACATGCCCAGGCTGAGAATGCCGTAGTCGTAGCCGCG
This sequence comes from Actinoplanes sp. CA-015351, assembly GCF_050955685.1. NCBI lineage: Bacteria > Bacillati > Actinomycetota > Actinomycetes > Micromonosporales > Micromonosporaceae > Actinoplanes > Actinoplanes sp. CA-015351. The sequence continues at coordinate 958,074 of NZ_CP192102.1, read as the reverse complement.
ACGGCGGTAGACGACGCTGGGCCGGCCGCTGTCCTTGTCCTGGAACAGGTAGAAGTCGTGGCCGACGAGCTCCATCTGGAACAGCGCGTCGTCGACGGTCATCGGCTCAGCCGGATGCTCTTTCTCCCGGACGATGCGCCATGGCTGGTCCGCGTCGTGCTCGCTCAGCTCGGTGTCGACCTCCGGCTCCGCGACCAGGGTGCCGGTCCGGCCGGGGTGAACGTCGGTGGGGAGGTTGGCGGTGGCCGCGGCGACGGAAACCGGCGCGTGCCGGCCTCGGTGGACTCGGCGGCGGTCGGCGGAACGCCTCAGCCGGCCGTCGAGTTTGTTGATGGCGCAGTCCAGAGCTGCGTAAAAGTCTTGTGCCTGTGCCTCGGCTCGGACCACCGGGCCTCGCGTCATGACGGTGATCTCGACTCGCTGGCAGGTATCGGCCTGCCGCGGATTGCGCTCGTGGAAGAGCTCGACGTCAACTCTCATCAACTTCGGGTCGTAACGCTCGACCTTGCTCAGCTTCTCGGCGACATGCTCTCGGTAATGATCGGGAACCTCTACGTTGCGGCCCTTGACGACAATGTCCACTCGTGACCTCCCCCAACGTTGTGCTTGCGGGCGCCGAACCACGGCGCATCCTGCATGAAGAAGACGCCGCGTGACTTGCCACCGACGCGGCTTACGTGGGTGGGGCGACTCCTTTCCGGTGCGGGGAACTGGCCCACAAGCGCTCCGGTGGCGGGTAACGATTCCGCTGACCCTCGTCACCTAGACGCTAACCTGCCGCTGCCTGTCCGTCACCACTCGTTTGGGATAACCGATGGCTGACATTCGCCTTCATCGGCAACCCGGGACGGCATGGGAGTCAAACACCGGTAGTGATTTTGCGCAGTTGCGTCGCTGCCAGCACCGCAGCACCCGTGACCTGCATGTCCGCCTCCTCGAGCCGGCGAACCACCGCCGCCAGAGTGGCACCGGTGGTGACGATGTCGTCCGTCACCACAAGGGTCCCCCTCATCCGGTCGCGACGCCGGGGAACGCTGATACGAGGATTGATTCGCAGGGAACTGACAGCTGCCGCGTGCCGTCCGGCAGCGTCCAGTGACGTGGAGTCAGGTCGGGGCAGCGCTCGCAACGGCTGGACCATCCCGGCCGTCCACCCGGCCGCCCTCAGCCTCCGTACCGCGTGACCGGTCATCCGGGCCATGTGGTCACCGTGCCGCTGCCTGCGGGCGGCAGCCGTGGACGGGACCGGAACGAGGACCACCGGGCGGTCGCGCGGCGCAACCGCCGCGACCGCGCCGGCCAGGAGCATGCCGAGAGGCCGGGCGAGCCGATGCCGGCCCCTTTCCTTGTACGCGAGAAGAGCGCCCCGCAAAGCCCCCGCATAGGGCCCGACAGCCGCGCACGCCGGAAAACCCGGTGGTGGCGGCGTGGGAGCCGCCGGATGCGCCACCAGGGCTTCCAGGTCGGCCACGCAGGCCGCGCAGGTCCCGTACCGAAGCCGCACTCGTTCGGCCTCGCAGCCGGCGCAGGCGCCCGGCAGAACCAGGTCGGTCAGATCGCCGAGAAGAGAGAACATCTCAGTTGAGGAAGAAGGGTGCGGCCGGCACGGTGTTCTCCGGCTGATCGCCGGGTGGCTGGGCCAGGTCGGCCGCGTCGATCCGAACCGGGGTGGAGAGCGCGTCCCACGCCGCGTCCGCGGTCGTGTACGACACGTAGTCGGCGTTGCCCAGCTCGTTGCTGACCGGATTTGTCGGATTGGCCGGGTACGCCGTCACGTAGTTCACCGTGTCGTCGCCGAGGTCCGCCAGCCGGGGATCCTGGAGCGCGCCGTCGATCGTCACGTCCATCACGCTGACCCGGCCGTCACCACCGCGGGTGCCGGCGACGGTGAGCCAGCCCTCGCCGCTGAAGTCGGCAGCGGTGACCGGGTTCAGCGGGGGACGCAGCAACTCCGGCTCGCTGAGCGACACGCCGTCGCCGCTGACCGCGAGAACCGCACGGTAGAGCCGGCCGCCCGCCACGATCGCCACCCGGTGCCCGTCCGGCGCCACGGTGATCGCGGTGATCTTGCCGATCACGCCGGACACCTGGACCTGCCGGGCCGCGCCGCCCTCGGCACGGAAGCTGTAGAGCCCGCCGTTGCCGATGATCATCCCGATCGAGGACCCCGGGCGGTCGTTGCTCGTCATCGCCCAGACCGGGTATCCGAGGCCGGACGGCAGGCCGCTCACCTCGCGCAGGGTGGCGTCCTGACCGCTGCTGTTCACCGTGACGCCGACTCGCAGCGCCTCGCTGCCGCCCGATCCGGTGACCAGGGCGGCGTAGGTGTCCGTCGCCGTATTGCTCAGCGCCGCAGTCCGGACGTCCTTGTTCGCCTGCGGCGGGACGGCCGGGATCGCCTCGACCGCGCGCGGCGACTCGGACAGCCGGACGATCTTCCCGCCGTACACCGCGAACCGTTCCGGTAGACGCTGCAGCCGGGCGGCGGCGTTGCTGGTCTCGTAACCGGTGCCGTAGTAGTTCTTGGTTTCCTGGTGGCCGATCTTGAGGGCCAGGTTGTCCGGCAGGAGCGTCCGCAACGACCACTGGAGCTGCCGGCGGAGCCGGTCCAGCGCTTCCGGGGCGCCGTCGGTCGGCACCGCCTGCGCGCTCAGGTTGATCGACAGTGTCTGGTTGGCGATCGCGGGCACCTTGCCGAGCAGCGCGGTGCCATCCGGCAGGAACTCCACGGCGCTCTTGAGCCACGGCGCCGGGCCCTCGATGAGCCAGCCGATCACCGTGGTCGGCACCTGCTCGATCGGCACGTCGCGCAGCATGTAGCGGACGTCCGGGATCAGGCCGGTGTGCTCGGTGTTCCAGAAGTAGATGGTCCGCTGCGTGTACCGGCTCGCCAGCGCGGTGTCGGTGATCAGCAGGAACGGCGGCGCTTCCAGCACGTACAGCGAGACGCCGTCCTCGGCGGTGCCCAGGGTGATCTCGTACTTGCCCCGGACCGGCTCTTTCGGCGGCTCCAGCAGGCCGTTCTTGCCGAGCGTCCCGACCAGGTCGTACGTGATGACGACCTCGGGGTCGCCGGGCGAGACCAGCGGATTACCGACCAGCCGGATCACCCGCGGGATGGTCACCGGCTTGAAGTCGGTGCCCGCCCGCGGCGACATGAACTCCTTGACCCGGTCGATCGCGCCGTCGTAATCACCGGCCGCCGCGGCCAGGTAGTTGTCGACGAACTCGGTCCGGTCGCTTGTCGTCGTCCGGGTGGCCTGGTCCGGCGTGGCGTTGCTGCCCGAGGTGATACCGGTCGACGGGCCGGGGCCGACCACGGTGATCCCGGACTCGTCCGGGATGCCGCAGCCACTCAGCACCAGCAGGGAGGCCACCACGAGACAGGGAAGTGAACGGCGCATCAGCTGGTGACCTCCGCGGGACGATCACGGGGAATGAGCGGCAGCGGCGCCGCCACCAGCCGGTCACCGGCGCGCACCGGCAGGGTCAGCCGGAACTGGGAGCCCTCGCCCGGCGAGCCCCACGCCTCTAGCCAGCCACCGTGCAGGCGGGCGTCCTCGACGCTGATCGACAGGCCCAGCCCGGTGCCGCCGGTCTGCCGGGCACGGGACGGATCGGCACGCCAGAACCGGTTGAAGACCAGGCGCTCCTCCCCCGGTTTCAGCCCGATCCCGTAATCGCGCACGGTCACCGCGACGGCGGCCTCGTCGGTCGTCATGGTCACCACGACCGGCTTGGCCTCGGCGTGCTCGATCGCGTTGCCGACCAGGTTGCGCAGCACCCGCTCGACCCGGCGCGGGTCCACCTCGGCGATCACCGGGGTGTCCGGTAGGCGCAGATCCACCTCGACGCCGGCCCGCTCGGCCAGGCCGGTGAGCCGCTCGGTGACCCGTCGCACGATCGGGACCAGGTCGGTGTGCTCGGCGTCCAGCGCGGCGAAACCGGCGTCGAACCGGCTGATCTCCAGCAGGTCGGTGAGCAGGCCCTCGAACCGGTCCAGCTCGGCCTGGAGCAACTCGGCGCTGCGGGCCACGGCGGGATCGAAGTCCTCGCGCTCCGAGAAGATCAGGTCAGCGGCCATGCGTACCGTAGTGAGGGGTGTCCGAAGTTCGTGAGAGACGTCCGAGGTGAACCGGCGCTGGAGGCGGGACATCTCCTCCAGCCGGACGATCTGCCGCTGCAGGTTCGCCGCCATCTGGTTGAACGCCGCGGCGAGCAGCGCCAGGTCGTCCTCGCCGTCAACCTTCATCCGCTGGTCGAGCAGGCCCGCCGAGAGCCGCTGCGCGGTCCGCGCGGCCACCCGGACCGGGGTCACCACCATGCGGGTGACCAGGCCGGCCACCACCCCGAGCAGGATCACCAGCGCGATGCCGGTGACCAGCACGGTCGTCCGTATCTGGTTGGCGGCCCGGTCCTCGGTGGTCAGCGGGACCATGTAGTAAAGCTCGAGATGACCGAATTTGGTCGGCACCGGGGAGCCGTAGACCAGGTATTTCGTGGTGCCACCGCTGAGGTCCGCGGTCCGGATCTGCTGGGCCACCTGACCCTGCTCGGCGACCGCCCGGATCATGTCCGGAGTGATCAGCTGACGGGTGTCCACATCCGGCAGGGTGACCGCCGGCAGGTCCTGGTAGTGCTCGGCCCGGATCGAGATGACCGAGCCGCCGTCCTCGGCCTGATCACCGTCGAAGAGCTCGTTGACGGTGTCGTTGATCGTGTTCGCCAGCTCCGGGTCACGTGCCTGCGGGTGCACGGTGAGCTGGCTGTACGCGTACGCCACCTTGCCGCTCATCGACGAGGAGATCTCGTCCTGGGTGCGGCTGAGCAGGATGTTGGCGCTCTGCGCGGCGATGAACCAGCCGAACGTGCCGACCAGCAGGCTGGAGCCGACCAGGGTGAGCGTGACCACCCGCAGGTGCAGCGAACGGCGCCAGGCCCGCCGGGCCGGCGCCGTGTACTGCTTGCCGTGCCGGGCGACCACGCGCCAGTAGCGCCGCACCACTCGCAGGGCACGGCGCACGGGCATGGGGAGCCAGGAAGGAGCACGCATCTCGCGGCAACATTAACCGCTCGGACGGCCTAGCCGGTCCCCGCCTTGTAGCCGACGCCGCGGACCGTGAGGATGATCTCCGGACGCTCGGGGTCCGGCTCTATTTTCGCCCGCAGTCGCTGGACGTGCACGTTGACCAGACGGGTGTCGGCCGCGTGCCGGTAACCCCAGACCTGCTCGAGCAGCACCTCGCGGGTGAAGACCTGGCGCGGCTTGCGGGCGAGCGCGACCAGCAGGTCGAACTCCAGCGGGGTCAGCTTCACCTCCTCGCCGTCGCGCGACACGGTGTGCGCCGGGACGTCGATGGTGATCTGGTTCCCGGGCGGGCCGATGGTGAGCATCTCCGGCGCGGCGTCCTCGCCCCGGCGCAGCCGGGCCCGCATCCGGGCCACCAACTCCTTGGGCTTGAACGGCTTGACCACGTAGTCGTCGGCGCCGGACTCCAGGCCCAGCACCACGTCGACGGTGTCGCTCTTGGCCGTGAGCATGACGATCGGGATGCCCGACTCGGCTCGGATGGCACGTGCCACGTCGATGCCGCTCATGCCGGGAAGCATCAGGTCCAGCAGGACGATGTCGGGACGGTTCTCCCGGAAGGCCGCCAGGGCACGTTCACCGTCCGCCACGAAGGAAGGCAGGAATCCTTCGCTGCGCAGGACGATGCCGAGCATCTCGGCCAACGCTGGGTCGTCGTCGACGACCAGTACCCGGGCTCTCATGCGGTCCAATATTGCACTGTCCTGCCGATGTCCGCGCTACCCGGGGGTCGATCTTGCCCCGAGAACGGCCGATCTTTTCCGGCAGCCCCGCACGGAGGCGTAGAAAACGGGCGGTCCCTGACCTGGGACCGCCCGTCGTGGCACACGATCTGCGATCAGATGCCGGGCAAGTCGAACTCTCCGGCCCGGACTCCGGCAATGAAGCCGGTCCAGTCGCCCGCGCCGAAAGTGAGCACCGGACCCGTGACGTCCTTCGAGTCACGGACCAGCACTGCGGCCGGAACGTTGGCGACCTCGACGCAATGCCCAGCAGCGCCACTACGGCTGCTCTTACGCCAGGTGAGCGTGGCGTTCTGCATGATCATCTCCTTCCGTGGAATAACCTTCTCCATTGGACCCCACGGCGAGGGCTCACCGAGCCAGTCGATCCCTCGTCTCAGCGATGGCCGTTCGGCTCTCTTCTAGCGACAATGCGCGTTCCTGCAGGTCATCGAATGCGTCTTGATAGACATCGATCTCCTCGGGCTTCACCCGGAAGAGGCCGCCCGTCAGTCCCTCGATGTGCACCACCGGGTTACGGGTGCCCGGCGCGAACTCCATGACCAGAAAAGACTCGACGAGACCGGCGTGCGCGCCGGCCTCGAAGGGGAGGATCTGGATCTCCACCTCGGGACGGCTGCTCGCCTCGTAGAGCCGGCTGAGCTGGCGCTGCTGCACCTCCCGGCCGCCCACCTCGCGCAGCAGAACACCCTCGTCGATGACGATCCGCAGGCTGGGCGGAGGGTCCCGGGCCAGCACCTCCTGACGGCGCATCCGCAGCGCGAGACGCCGGGCGATGATGTCCATGTCGTCGATGTCCGCGCCGGTCTCGATCACCGCTCGCGCGTACTCGTCGGTCTGCAGCAGGCCCGGCACCACCTGGGCCTCCCACTCGGTGATCAGCACCGCCTCGCCCTCCAGGGCGAGGTACTCGTCGTACGGATCCGGCACCGACGACCGGTACGGCGTCCACCAGGCTCGCGCCCGTCCGCGGCGGGCAAGGTCACGCAGCCGCCCGCGGTCCTCGACGGCGACGCCGTACAGGGTGAGTAGCCGATCGAGGTCGGCCTCGGTGATGCCGGTGTGCGCCGTCTCGATCCGGCTCAGTTTTGACTCCGACCAACCCAGCGCGGTCGCCACGTCGACCGCACGGCGTTCACCGCGGAGCCGGCGCAGTTCACCCCCGAGCTCCCGGCGTGCTGTCGATGTCGGCCGAGCCACGGAGCCACCATATCGGCGTATCGATGAGCCGTTGCAACTTGCAAAGGATGCATTGCGCTTGCAGTGCCATCGCCTGCGTGAAGTAATGGTGGGAGACAGCCGACCTCCGGTGGCGGCAACCCCCGGGGAGACAACGAGCCCCCGCTCGGCGGGCGAGCGGGGGCTCCGGCATGTCTAGACAGCTGTCTAGTAGCGGTAATGGTCCGGCTTGAATGGTCCGCCGACCGCGATACCGAGGTACGCGGCCTGTTCCTTGGAGAGCTCGGTGAGCCTCACTCCGAGAGCGTCGAGGTGCAATCGGGCGACTTTTTCGTCCAATTGTTTCGGGAGCACATACACCCCCACGGGGTACTCCTCGGTCTTCGTGAAAAGCTCGATCTGAGCGATCGTCTGGTTCGAGAAGCTGTTGCTCATGACGAACGAGGGGTGCCCGGTAGCGTTGCCGAGGTTCAGCAGCCGCCCTTCGGAGAGCACGATGATCGAGTGCCCGTCGGCGAACCGCCACTCGTCGACCTGCGGCTTGATCGTCACCCGTGTCACATCATCACGGCGAGCCAGGCCCGCCATATCAATCTCATTATCAAAATGACCGATATTTCCGACGATGGCCTGGTGCTTCATCTGGGCCATGTGCTCATGGGTGATCACGTCGAAGCAGCCGGTCGCGGTGATGAAGATGTCCCCATAACTCACGACGTCCTCGATGCGAGCCACCTGATAGCCGTCCATCGCGGCCTGCAGCGCGCAGATCGGGTCGACCTCGGTCACGATCACCCGGGCGCCCTGCCCGCGCAGTGACTCGGCGCAGCCCTTGCCCACGTCGCCGTACCCGAACACGACCGCCACCTTGCCGCCGATCAGCACGTCGGTTGCCCGGTTGATGCCGTCGATCAGGGAGTGCCGGCAGCCGTACTTGTTGTCGAACTTCGACTTGGTCACCGAGTCGTTCACGTTGATCGCCGGGAAGAGCAGCGTGCCGTGCAGCTGCATCTCGTAGAGCCGGTGCACCCCGGTGGTGGTCTCCTCGGTGACACCCTTGATCCCCGCCGCCACCCTGGTCCAGCGCTTGCCGTCCTCTTTCAGGCTGCGGGCGAGCAGGCCCAGGATCACCGCGTACTCCTCCGAGGACGCGCTCTCCGGCGGCGGCGCCACGCCGGCCTTCTCGAACTCGGCACCCTTGTGCACCAGCAGCGTCGCGTCGCCACCGTCGTCGAGGATCATGTTGGGCGCCTCGCCGTCCGGCCAGAGCAGCACCTGCTCGGTGCACCACCAGTACTCCTCGAGCGTCTCGCCCTTCCACGCGTAGACCGGCACACCCTGCGGCTTCTCCGGCGTACCCTCCCGGCCCACCACGATCGCCGCGGCCGCGTGATCCTGCGTCGAGAAGATGTTGCACGACGCCCACCGCACCTGCGCACCGAGCGCGGTAAGCGTCTCGATCAGCACCGCGGTCTGGATCGTCATGTGCAGCGACCCGGTGATCCGCGCACCCCGCAGCGGCTGACTCGGCCCGAACTCCGCACGCAGCGCCATCAAACCCGGCATCTCGTGCTCCGCCAGATCGATCTCCTTACGCCCGAACGCGGCGAGCGAGAGGTCCGCGACCTTGAAATCACCCTCAGCCAACATCAAAACCCCTTTTTGGTACGACCTAAGGGCGTCCCAACCGCAGCCACGCCGCCCGTGACGACCCTGCGCAAGCCCCTTGCCACTCATCCTGGCTGCCGCGCCGCCGGCGCGTGCCCTTACCGCCGCTTTCAGGGCTGGACATAGCGAACGGGGCGACAGGCCTAAGCCCATCGCCCCGTTCATCCCCCCGGTTTGGTACCGCGCGCGTCCGTGGGACCCCCCGATCACCAATGACGCTGCGTGTTTCTAGATTCACACTCCGCAACCACTATGTCAAGCTATTTCCCCAAAATCCGGACGAAAGCCGCCTCTCGACGAGCGAGCGACCGCCCACCGCAGAAAGCCCAAGCCTCAGCCCGGCGCGGCCCGGCGCGGCCCGGCGCGGCCCGGCTCGGCGCGGCCCGGCGCGGCCCGGCGCGGCCCGGCGTGGCCCGGCGTGGCCCGGCGTGGCTCGGCTCGGCTCGGCTCGGCTCGGCTCGGCGTGGCCCGGCTCGGCGTGGCTCGGCCCGGCTCGGCTCGGCGTGGCTCGGCCCGGCTCGGCTCGGCGTGGATCTTGTGGACTTCCCCGCAAACGTGTCCACACAACTCCACAAGATCGAACGCGCCCAGCCGATCTTGCGGAGTTACACGCAAACGGTTCGCCGAACTCCACAAGATCGGCGAAGCACCAGCACCGCGTGCAGCACGCCGAATCAGCAGAACACCGCGTGCACCACGCCGAACCAGCAGAACACCGCGTGCACCACGCCGGACCCGTGAAACCGACACGCCACGCATGACCGCCCCGCAAACTCGTGCACCCGTGGTCGACCAGCCGGCCACCCGACACAAGCTCACAAGATCTAGAAGAGATCGGCGCACACCACGACGCGTGTTGACTTCGGGCTCAATACGCACTCAATACGCACCCCAACTCGACACGCACAACAGACGGAAGCAGCCGTGAGCCCCACGATCGGGGATCACGGCTGCTTACCGCGGGCGATTGGGCGTACCCAGGAATCAAGCAGGAACCGAGGCGACGAAGAGGACGCCCACGCCGGCCGCGGTGAGCGGCCCGGCGCTCGCCGGGGCGTAAGCGGCCTCGCCGGGCCGCACCTCGACCGGTGTGCCGTGCCCCTCGCCCACGTGGATGTCGCCTGACGCGCCCAGAATGACCCGCGGGCCGCTACCCGGCAGCTGGGCCGGCGGGCGGTCCTCGGTGAGGGTCACGCGGTAGAGCTCGAAGTCCGGCACCGGGACCTTCCACGACGTGACGCCGGGCGCGAGCTCGGTGGGGTGCAGCAGCGGATCGTCCAGGACCTCGAAGCGCAGGACCCGCAGCAGCTCGTCGACGTCGACGCGTTTCGGGGTGAGGCCGCCGCGCAGCACGTTGTCACTGGAGGCCATCAGCTCGACACCCAGGCCACCCAGGTACGCGTGGAGGTTGCCGGCCGGCATCCAGATCGCCTGGCCGGGCTGCAGCCACACCAGGTTGAGCAGCAGCGCGACCAGCACGCCCGGATCGCCCGGGTAGTTGGCTGCCAGGTCGACGGCGAGGACGAACGACGGGGTGTGCCCGTGGTCCTCCGGCACCTGCTGGGCGGCCGACGAGACCTGCTTGATCAGGTCGTCACGCTCGGACTCGGGCCAGCTCAGCAGCGTACGCACCGCGGTTTCGAGGTTGCCGTCGCGCAGGGCGGTGACGACCGGGGCCAGCTGCGGCAGGTTCAGCTCGCCGAGCACCTCGGCGGAGACCTGCGGCGAGCGGAACCCGCAGAGCGCCTCGAACGGCGTGAGCGCCACCAGCATCTCGGGCTTGTGGTGGCCGTCCGTGTAGTTCTTCGGCGCGGCCGGGTCCTCCTCCTGGCGGGCGAAGGCGGACTTTGCGTACTCAGCGTCGGGGTGGGCCTGCAGGGAGAGCGGGCCGGCCGCGGCCAGGACCTTCATGAGGTACGGCAACCGATCGCCGAACCGCTCGACGACCGGCGCGCCGAGCTGGCCGGCCGGGTCGCCGGAGATGAGTGCGTTCAGCGCGAGCGGACCGTCCGGCCCGGGCACTGTCGACGGGTCACCCGGGTGCGCGCCGAGCCACAGCTCCGCCTCCGGTCCCTCGGATGCTGGGCGGCCCTGCAGCTCGGCGATCGCGGTCCGGGAGCCCCAGGCGTAAGTCCGGATCGCTCCGTGAAGCGGGTACACGGTCATACCCGGCAAAGTAGCAGCTATCAGACGGCCGCGGGGGGCGCTGCCTGCTCTTTGCCGGCCCGATCGATGTCCGGCTCGATGTAGATCACGCGCGCGATCGGAACCGCCTCGCGGATCCGCACCTCGGTCTCGTCGATGTGCCGGGCCACGTCCGAGGCGCTCTCCGACTTCGGTACGGCGATCTTCACCGCGACCAGCAGCTCCTCGGGACCGAGGTGCAGCGTCTTCATATGGATGATCCGGTCGACGCCGTCGCCGGCCAGGACCGCCTGCTCGATCTTGCGTACCGCCTCGGGGCTGGCGCCCTCGCCCAGGAGCAGGCTTTTCGTCTCGACCGCCAGAATCCCGGCGATGCCCACCAGCAGCAGGCCGATCGCTGCGGTGCCGGCTGCGTCCCAGCGGCCGTCGCCGGTGATCAGCGTCAGCCCGACGCCGAACAGCGCCAGGATCAGGCCGATCAGCGCGCCGAAGTCCTCCAGGAGCACCACCGGCAGCTCGGGTGCCTTCGCCCGGCGTACGTAATCAACCCAGGAGGTCGTGCCGCGGGTCTGGTTCGACTCCTTGATCGCGGTACGGAACGAGTAACTCTCCAGCCCGATCGCAACCACCAGGACGGCGATCGGCACCCACTGGTACTCGGTGATCCCGTGCGGGTCCTGCCACTTGTGGTACGCCTCGTAGAGCGCGAACAGCCCACCCACGCTGAACAGCACAATCGAGACGATGAACGCGTAGATGTAGCGCTCACGTCCGTACCCGAAGGGGTGCTCCGGGGTGGCCGCGCGTTTCGCCCGCTTGCCGCCGATCAGCAGCAGCAGCTGGTTGCCGGAGTCGGCCACCGAGTGGATCGACTCCGCCAGCATCGACGACGAGCTGGTGAGCAGGTACGCGCCGAACTTGGTGACCGCGATGCCCAGGTTCGCACTGAGCGCTGCGATGATGGCTTTGGTGCCGCCTTCCGCGCTCACGAAATCCCGTCCGGAACGAAGTTCGCCAGTTCCTTCATCTCGCTGATCGCCGGGACGGCCATCGGGTCGAGACCGTGTGCCAGTGCCAGGTAGAGCGATGCGAAGTCGGGGACGGCTACCAGGGACGCGAGCCGCTCCAGCGCCGAGCCGCCCTCGGCGGTCAGCACGTCGCAGCGCACACCACGCCGGTCGGCAATCGTCTGGATCGCGTCAGCGCGGCGTTCCTCGACGGCGACCGGCTCGTCGGCGTCGTCCTCAGGGTTCAGCCCGCCGTCGCGAAGCAGCACGAGCCGCAGCCGGGTGACGCTCTCGTCGACCTCTTCCGGGTCGGCGAAGATGTCCCGGGTGCCCTCGGCGAGACCGCCGAAGACGCCGTCGAGCAGGCCCACGCGACCACGACCGGCCTCGCCGAGCGCGCCGGCCATGACCGGGTAACGCGCATTGGCGGCGAGGGTGTCGCCGAAGCGCCGGGCCGCGACGGTGGCCAGCGGCGAAGAGCCCCAGACGATCGGCACCGAGCCGGCCAGGCCGAGCGCGAGCGCCTTGGCCGGGTTGACGAACGCGTCGGCGGCCGGACGGCAGCGCTCCGCGTCCGCGTCGAGCCGGGTCGCGGTCTCGGCGATGTCCGCCTCGGTGACCTTGACCAGGCCCAGGGCCCGGCCGGCGAAGAGCACGGGAAGGATCAGGCCCCAGAGCGTGGCGCGGGCCGGAGCACGGCGTGGAACACCGATGAACGGCGCGCGGGCCCGCTCGGCCATCGCCTCCAGCTCCGAGCCGGGGTTGCCGATCGCGACCAGCCGGGCGCCGCGGCGGGACGCGGCCTCGGCGGCGGCGAGCGCCTCCGGGCTGCGGCCGGACGCGGAGACCGCGATCACCACGTCGGCGGCACCGACCCAGCCGGGCACGCCGGCGCTGCGGTGGCCGATGATCGGCACCGGGCAGCGTGGCCCGGCCACGGTGGCGAGGATGTTGCCGGTGAGGCCCGCGGTGCCGATGCCGGCCACCACGACGGCCCGTGGCCGGCCCTCCTCGGCAAGCATGCTCAGGTCGACCTCGGCGGCGAGCGCCGCCGACTCACGGACCTGGGCGCCGGCCGACGCGGTAGCCCGGAGCATGCCACCTGGGTCGTTGCCCAGCATCGTCTTCTCGTCGTCGAGCAGGGACTCGTCGGCGACGCGGTGCCCGTTCACCCCGGCGGAGCCGTCCATCGGGTTCACCATCAGGACGCCTCCGTCGTGGTTCCGTTGTTGCTCTGAGGCTTGTGCGCCTCGTTCTTTCGCGCTTCGCTTTTTCGCGCTTCGCTCTTTCGCGCCTCGCTCTTTCGCGCTTCGTCCAGCAGCAGGATCGGGATGTCGTCCCGCACCTCGAAGATCAGACCGCAGCGCTGGTCGGTGCAGGTCAGCGTCTGAGCGTCCTCGTCGTATGCGAGTGGCGAATGATGCGTGTCCGGGCAGGCCAGAATCTCCAGCAACTGCTGATCGAGCGCCACCGCTCAACTCCTTTGTGCAAACGTCGAGTGTCGAGGCGATCCTATCCACGAACGATGGCGAGCACCTCGTCTCGCAGTTCGGCCATCCGCGCCGCGTCGTGGGCCTCCACGTTCAACCGGAGCAGCGGCTCGGTGTTCGAGGCGCGCAGGTTGAACCAGGCACCATCGCCGACCTGGAAGGTCAGACCGTCCAGCTCGTCCACCTCGGCCTGCGGGAACGCGGCACGCACCTCGGCGATCTTGGCGGGCGTGTCGGTCACCGTGGAATTGATCTCACCGGAGGCGGCGTACCGCTCGTACTCGGCGGCGAACTCGCTCAGCGGCAGATCCTGCCCGCCGAACGCGGCAAGAACGTGCATCGCGGCCAGCATGCCGGTGTCGGCGAACCAGAAGTCACGGAAGTAGTAGTGCGCCGAGTGCTCGCCGCCGAAGATCGCGTTGGTCGCGGCCATCTCGGCCTTGATGAACGAGTGGCCGACCCGGCTGCGCACCGGCTTGCCGCCGTTCTCCGTGATGATCTCCGGAACCGCGGCCGAGGTGATCAGATTGTGGATGATCGTGCTGCCCGGGAACTTCGCCAGCTCACGGGAGGCGACAAGCGCCGTGATCGCGGACGGGGAGACCGGGTCGCCTTTCTCGTCCACCACGAAACAACGGTCGGCGTCGCCGTCGAACGCCAGCCCGATGTCGGCGCCCTGCTCGCGTACCGCTTTCTGCAGGTCGACCAGGTTCTTCGGGTCCAGCGGGTTCGCCTCGTGGTTGGGGAACGAGCCGTCCAGCTCGAAGAAGAGCGGGACGATCTCCAGCGGCAGCGCCGGCAGCACCTGGTCGCCGAGCACCGCCGGAACCGTGTAACCGCCCATCCCGTTGCCGGCGTCCACGATCACCTTGAGCTGCCGGATGCCGGCCAGGTCGACCAATGAGCGCAGGTGCGCGGCGTAGTCCTTGAGCGAGTCACGCTGCTCGACCCGTTCCGGGCCCTCGGCCTCCGCGTTCAGGTCGGCGAGCAGTTTCTGGGCGCGCTGGCGGACCACCGCGAGACCGCTGTCCTGGCCGACCGGGCGGGCGCCGGCCCGGCAGAGCTTGATCCCGTTGTACTGAGCGGGGTTGTGACTGGCGGTGAACATGGCGCCGGGAAGGTTCAGCGAGCCGGAGGCGTAGTAGAGCTGGTCGGTCGAGGCGAGACCGATATTGATCACTCCGGCGCCTGCCGCGTTGACACCCCGCGCGAACGCGGCGGCCAGGCCCGGACCGGAGTCGCGCATGTCGTGAGCGATCACGATCCGGTCCGGCTCGCTGCCGGACTCGCGCAACATCTCGACGAACGCGATACCCAGCGCCCGGGCCACCGGTTCGTTGAGCTGGTCCGGAACGATGCCCCGGACGTCGTACGCCTTGATGATCTGCGACAGATCGGTCACCACTCGCTCCTCCATGAGTCCCCTTTGGGCTGAGGGTATCGGAGCGATCAGTACCGAAATGCTTCAACCGCGATGCCGCTCAGTTAACTGAAGAAGATCACGACAAGCACGGTCAGCTACCCGGGTGGTTTCCGGCAAACGGAACTTCGGCGTCAGCCGCAGGGTGATCGCACAGGCAGTATCAAGATCAATCCGGTGCCCCGCCGAGACGAAGACCGGCTTCACCCCGCTCCGCGTCCGCAGCACCGCCCCGACCGTCTCCCCCGCGTCCACCAGCGGCGACCGGTCACCACGCTCCGCACCCACCGGCGCGAACTCCCCCACGAGCCGGGTCTTGCCCACCCCGAACGCCGGAAGATCGGTCAGCACCCCGAGATGCGCCGCAAGCCCGAACCGCCTTGGATGCGCCAGCCCGTGCCCGTCACAGATCAGCACATCGGGCCGCACGGTCAGCTTCTCCAGCGCGTCCAGCAGCGACGGCACCTCCCGGAACGCGAACAGCCCCGGAACATAGGGAAACGCCGGCCGCCCGATCACCAGAGCGGTGTCCCGTACCGAGAGGTCCGCGTAATCGAGCACCACGACCGCCGCACCGAGCCGGTCACCGTCGTAGGCCACGTCCAGCCCGGCAACGGTCCTGGGAGACGCCGGCAGGCGGACGGAGACCACCCGGGAGCGCAAGACCTCCTGAGCGGCAAGAGCTTCCTCTTCGGTACGCGGCCAGAACTCCACCGCCGAAGCATAGAACCGCCCGAATCACCCCCACGCCCCAAGCCAATCCACCACCGCACCGCCCAACCGCCGCCAACTACACAGCGCAAGGATCACCCGGGCTTCAGGAGCAGCTCGATTCTCGCCATTTGCGGTCCTGCCCGGCGACCGGGCTCATCGCGTAACAACTGGTGGCCCTGCAGATCCGCCAGGCCGACCCGGTTTCCCCGATACACACCGCGACCAGCCACGACACAAGATTCACTGCCCCGCCGGGACAGTGACGCCGTCCGCCAAAGGCACCCCACCCCACGCCCCGCCCTGCCCTGCCCCGCCACGCCCTGCCCCGCCCTGTCCTGCCCGCCCTGCCCCGCCCCGCCCTGCTTGGCTCCGTTTGGCGCCGCGCCGGTTGGATCTTGTGGACTTCCCCGCAGACGTAACCGCACAGCTCCGCAAGATCGAACAGGCCCAGCCGATCTTGCGGAGTTACGCGCAAACGGTTCGCCGAACTCCACAAGATCGGCGAAGCATCCCGCTCACCACGCCGAAACGGTGAAGCACCTGCTGTGGTGGCACGGTTAAGCACCTGCTGTGGTGGCACGGTGAAGCACCTGCTGTGGGGCAGAGCGTCACCCCAGCACTCGCCAATCACCCGAAACCGACATGCTGCGGATGGCCGTCCCGCAAACTCGTGCACTTGTGGTCGATCGGCCGGCCAAACCGCACAAGATCTCCGAACGGCCCCTCGCACCGAGAAACCGCCACGCCGCCCCGAGCCCCCGCTACCGGTCTACAAATGGCGAACCCCGGTCGAGCGGTCGCGCGGTGCGGTGGTGGGCCCCGCTCGGGCGGGCGCGCGGGCGGGAGGCCGGCCGAGGCCTGCCTGGTCTGCCTGGCCTGCCTAGCCTGCCTAGCAAACCGGATAAATCCGCCTTCGTCCGCTACTGGCATGCGAGTTCCCGGCGAGCACAGGGCACTTCGCCGCGGGCGAAACGGGACGAGCAAGGCACAAGGCGAGCCGCCCTCGAACGGGACGGGCGCGGTGCAGGCGAGCCGCCCTCGGCCGGGGCCAGCTGGCGGCACGGGGCGGGACCGCGGCGCAGGGCGGGATAGCGGCGCGGGACGGCGGCGCGGGGCGGGATAGCGGCGCGGGGCGGGATAGCGGCACAGGGCGGGATAGCGGCGCGGGACGGGATAGCGGCGCGGGACGGGATAGCGGCGCAGGGCGGGACGGCGGCGCAGGGCGGGATAGCGGTGCGGGACGGGATAGCGGCGCGGGACGGCCGCGCGGGGCGGAACGGCCAGCCGCCGGGTGGCTTGGCCGTGGGCTTGGTGTTGTTTCCGGGCGTGACGGGGGTCACGATGGGTGGGTCTGGAGGTGCACCAGGTGAACCCGTGGCTTGCGCTCACTCCTGGAGATGACCCGGCCGAGCGGATCCGCCAGGTCGGCCGTGCCCATGAGCGGTTTCTGGCCGGTGATCGCCGGCCGGATCGGATGCGCTCGGTTGTCGCTGACTCGTGGGCCAGGTCGGCCGCGTCGATTGGGGCTGACAACACCGCTCCGATCGATCTCTCCGACGATGACCTCGAGGCTTATCGGTCGGCGCATCCGCTGGCGCAGGTCATGCCGATCTTCCGGGACCTGCTTGGTGGGCTGGCCGAGGACGGCGAGCACATTCTGGCGGTCTGTGACGCGACCGGGCGGCTGCTGTGGGTGGAGGGGCGGCCGGGCACGCTGCGTGGTGCGGCTTCGATGAACTTCGTGCCCGGCGCGCGCTGGGACGAGGCGCACGCCGGCACCAACGCACCGGGCACCGCGCTCGCCGTCGACCACGCCATCCAGATCTTCGCGACCGAGCACTACAGCCGACCCGTCCAGCGGTGGACGTGCGCGGCGGCGCCGATTCACGATCCGGTCAGCGGGCGGCTGCTCGGCGCCATCGACGTGACCGGTGGAGACCATCTGGCCAACCCGCACAGTCTGGCGCTGGTCCGGGCCACGGCGCTGGCCGCTGAGGCGTACCTGGGCGCGGCGAAGCCGGTGAGCGACCGCCCGGCGGTCGCGGCACTGGGCCGGGACGAGGCGATGATCGCGGTGGGTGGGAAGCGGTTGCGGCTCGGACGGCGGCATTCCGAGCTGCTGGTGCTGCTCACCCTGCATCCGGAGGGTCGCACCGGCGATCAGCTGGGCATCGATCTGTACGGCGACGACGTGAACCCGGTGACGATCCGCGCCGAGCTGTCCCGGCTGCGCCGCATCCTCGGTCCGGAACTGCTCGACTCCCGGCCCTACCGGCTGCGCGCCGAGCTGGACGTGGACTTCGTGACGGTGAGCCGGCTGCTGGACGCCGGGCGGGCGGCGGAGGCTCTTTCGGCGTACCCAGGGGTGTTGCTTCCGGCGTCGGACGCGCCCGGCGTGGTCCGGCTGCGCCGGCGGCTGGACGACCGGCTGCGTGCCGCCGTGCTCGCCACCGGCGACCGGAGGTTGCTGCAGACCTGGCTGGGTGGCCCGCTCGGTGCGGAGGACCTGGAGATGTGGGAGGCGTACGCCACGCTGGCCCCGGCCGACCCGATCGCGGCTCGCCGGGTGGCCCAGCTGTCCGACGAATACGAGATCTGCAACGTTCGCGCAACGTCGCCGTAACTAGCGTCCGCCTCGAAGAGGAGGCGAGACTATGACCATCTATACCCCGCCCGGTTCCGACGGATCGATCGTCAGTTACCAGTCGCGCTACGACCACTACATCGGTGGCGAATACGTCCCGCCGGCCAAAGGCCAATACTTCGAGAATCCGTCCCCGGTGAACGGCCGCACCTTCTGCGAGGTCGCCCGGGGCACCGCCGAGGACGTGGAGAGGGCACTGGACGCCGCACACGGCGCGGCCGGCGCGTGGGGCCGCACCTCGCCGACCGAGCGTGCCAACATCCTCAACAAGATCGCCGACCGGATGGAGCAGAACCTCGAGAAGATCGCGGTCGCCGAGGCCTGGGAGAACGGCAAGGCGGTACGCGAGACGCTCGCCGCCGACATCCCCCTCGCCATCGACCACTTCCGCTACTTCGCCGGGGTGATCCGGGCGCAGGAGGGCACAGCGGGCGAGATCGACGAGGACACCGTGGCGTACCACTTCCACGAGCCGCTCGGCGTGGTCGCCCAGATCATCCCGTGGAACTTCCCGATCCTGATGGCCGTCTGGAAGCTGGCGCCCGCCCTGGCCGCCGGCAACGCGGTGGTGCTCAAGCCGGCCGAGCAGACCCCGGCCTCGATCCACTACCTGTTCTCGCTGATCGGCGACCTGATCCCGGCCGGCGTGGTGAACATCGTCAACGGCTTCGGTGTGGAGGCCGGCAAGCCCCTGGCCAGCTCGAACCGGGTCGCCAAGGTCGCGTTCACCGGCGAGACCACCACCGGCCGCCTGATCATGCAGTACGCCTCGGAGAACCTGATCCCGGTCACGCTGGAACTCGGCGGCAAGAGCCCGAACATCTTCTTCGACGACGTCAGCCGGGCCGACGACGACTTCCTGGACAAGTCGCTCGAAGGCTTCGCGATGTTCGCGCTCAACCAGGGCGAGGTCTGCACCTGCCCGTCGCGCGCGCTGATCCAGCAGGGCCACTACTCCGACTTCCTCGCGGCCGGCGTGAAGCGGGTGGAGAACCTGAAGCAGGGTAATCCGCTGGACACCGACACCCAGGTCGGTGCACAGGCCTCCAACGACCAGCTGGAGAAGATCCTGTCGTACCTCGACACCGGCCGGCAGGAGGGCGCTCGGGTTCTGGCCGGCGGCGCTCGCGCGGAGCTGTCCGGCGACCTGGCCGGCGGTTACTACGTCCAGCCGACGATCTTCGAGGGCCGTAACGGGATGCGGATCTTCCAGGAGGAGATCTTCGGCCCGGTCGTGTCGGTCACGCCGTTCGCCGACTTCGACGACGCCATCAAGATCGCAAACGACACTCTGTACGGTCTCGGCGCCGGCGTGTGGACCCGGGACGGGAGTCAGGCGTACCGGGCCGGGCGGGCGATCAAGGCCGGCCGGGTGTGGACGAACTGCTACCACCTGTACCCGGCGCACGCCGCGTTCGGTGGTTACAAGCAGTCCGGCATCGGCCGGGAGAACCACAAGATGATGCTCGACCACTACCAGCAGACGAAGAACCTGCTGGTCAGTTACTCCCCCAAGGCGATGGGCTTCTTCTAGGCCATGGCTGAGTTTACTTTCGCCATGCTCTCCTGGCCCTTGCTTCGCTGCGGTGCAGTCGATCATGGCAACTAGAGTCGACGTCACTCCCGCCGCTGCCGTGATGATGCGGCAGCTGCGGGAGCAGCACGGTCCGTTGATGTTTCACCAGTCCGGCGGCTGCTGCGACGGCAGCTCGCCGATGTGTTATCTGGAGGGTGAATTCCGCACCGGCCAGTCCGATGTGCTGCTGGAGTCTCTGGTGATCGAGGGGGTACCGGAGCCGATCACGTTCTGGATGTCGAGCTCGCAGTTCGAACTCTGGAAGCACACACATCTCACGGTGGACGTGGTCCCCGGTCGCGGCGCCGGCTTCTCGCTGGAAGCGCCGGAGGGGGTCCGGTTCCTGATCCGCTCCCGCCTGCTCACCGAACAGGAGCTGGCCGAGCTGGCCGCGTAAGTTTTTTCACAACCGGGGAGCAATCGAAGGGGCTGAGGCGACTCGGCCCCTTTCGGACATTTACTGCCATGCGCAGGGACTTGCGCTGGTGCGCGATGATACGCCGACATACCTGAGCGCATTACCGTTTTCGAACGAAGCATGCGTACGGGACTGGCGGCCGGACGCACTCCTGAGGCATCGTCGTCAGTCGCCGACGAACCTGGGGAGGAACACTCGATGCGGCTGTCGCACACCCGAAAGGCTGTCACGCTCAGCATTTTGCTGATCATGACAGCTCTTCTCGGACAGGCCGCAGCGGCCCAGACGACGTCGTCACCGACCCCGGTGACCTCGACGCCCGCTACCCCGACGGCTCCATATTCGGAGGCGCCAGCAAGCCCCACAGTCGTGCCGCCCACGAGCAAGCCCGCCGCGGCCAAGCCGAACCCGGCGAAGAGCAGCCGGCGCACCGAGAGCACGAACATCGGCGGCAAGCGCCACCGGCCGCACACCAACGGGCCGGCGCACAGCATCACCACCACCGGCACCGAGGGCGTCGCGCTGACCTTCGACGACGGGCCGGACCCGACGTACACGCCGCAGCTGCTGCAGATGCTCGCCAAGGAGCGGGTGAAGGCGACGTTCTGCGTCGTCGGCACGAACGCCAAGAAGCATCCGGAGCTGATCCGGGAGATCGTCAAGGCCGGCCACTCGCTCTGCAACCACTCGTGGAACCACGATCTCAAGCTCGGCAAGAAGCCGCCCAAGAAGATCAAGGCAGACCTGGAGCGCACCAACGCCGCGATCCGCGCGGCCGTGCCGAACGCGAAGATCAGCTACATGCGGGCGCCCGGCGGCAACTTCACGCCGAACCTGGTGAAGGTCTCCGGCAAGCTCGGCATGGCCCCGCTGTACTGGCAGGTCGACCCGCGCGACTGGGACCAGCCGAAGGGCGAGACACACGCCGACCACCGGAAGAAAATCGTCAAGATCGTGCAGAAGCGCACCCGGAAGGGCTCCGTGATTCTGTCGCACGACAACGCGCAGCCGGACACGATCGAGGCGTACAAGACGTTGCTGCCGTGGCTGCGACGCCACTTCCACCTCGTGGCGCTGTAGAGCCCGGAGCCCGGAGCCCGGAGCCCGGAGCCCTAGTGCGAGGGCGGGATCACGCGCAGGTGGCCCCGGCGACCGGTCTGGTGCCCCGGAGCGTGGTCGGCCTCGTCAGGCCGCGTGGGCACCGGACGGGCGGCCTCGCGGACGGCGTCGGCTAGGGCGACCAGGTCGTCGGTGGTCGGGGGCGGCGGCGCGAAGTCGCCGTCGTGCCGGACCAGTTCCCAGCCGCGCGGTGCGGTGAGGCTGCGGGCGTGCGGCTCGCACAGGTCGTACGTGTGCGGTTCGGCGAAGGCCGCGAGTGGACCGACCACGGCCGTGGAATCGTTGTAGACGTAGGTCAGGGTGGCGACCGCCTGTCGGGGACAGCCGTTCCGGGAGCAGCGCCTTGGTGACCTCACGGCGGCACGTTATCTCTGAATCGGCCGATCTGGGGAGCGTTGCCCTCGCGACACGCCGACCCACAACGCATCACGATTCGGCCATGGCGACAGGACACGCCGCCCCGTTGGGGCGAATTAACAGGTGAGACACACGATGAGAACAGCCTGACCACGTATGTCGCCCGCGTGGGGATACGCTGGCCGCGTGACCACCAGCCCTGAACGCCGCCGGACGGATCCGAAGGCGACGCGCAGCACCGGCCCGGGCCATCCGGCCCGGCGCGACCGGCATGGACGTGGGCTGCGCGGCCGTCTTGTCCCGGCCACCGTGCCGCTGGCCCGCACCAAGGCGGAGATCTTCGACGACCTGGTGCTGGACACGGTCGAGAGCCTCGAGCGGCGGTACGCGAAGGAGCTGGCCGGCGTCGAGTTCGCAGTCGAGGACGTGCCCCCGGAGCTCAACGTCTACGACTCGGACGTGCTCGAGGACGGCGAGGTGCCCCTGGCCCGGCTGCTGCCCGGCCGCCCCGGCCGGCACGAGTTGCCACCGCGGATCGTGCTTTACCGCCGCCCGCTGGAATTCCGGGCGATGGATCGGGAAGACCTCGCCGACCTCGTCCACGATGTGATCATCGAGCAGGTTGCCAACCTGCTCGGCGTCGACCCGGACGAACTGGCTTGAGACGAAACGGCTTGAGTGGCCTCAGGCCACCCGCCGCTTCAACTTTCGACGTTCACGTTCGGACAGTCCACCCCAGATCCCGAAGCGTTCGTCGTGGCCGAGTGCGTACTCGAGACAATCGGCTTTCACGTCGCAGCGACCACAGATGCGCTTGGCCTCGCGCGTCGAGCCGCCCTTCTCCGGAAAGAAGGCTTCCGGGTCGGTCTGCGAACACAGTGCTCGCTCCTGCCACTCGGGGGCGTCCCCGAGCAGGTCGAACCCTTCAACCTGCGTTTCCATCGGCGTGCCTCCATTTTCCGCGTCGGCTGCGAAGCCGACGCTGACCCCCCACGCACGCGGCGTGTTTCTGTGGGTTCGATGCGAAATGAGCGCATCGTCCCCACAACCCCACCAAAATTACACGCGTGTAAGACGTGCGTCGTCAAGCCGAACCTGATAAATAGGCCCGTTCCTGCAAGCGTCGAGGACGCTTCACGGCCCCCGTTCCTGCCCTATCTCCCGGAGCCACCGGAAGGTAACGCGGGCTCGGGCGGTCACGTCCAATTTAACCCGTTTTGTAACTTAGTGGCAGGGGGTCCCCCGGAGCGGGTCCGCCGAATGGATCAAGTGGTCAGTGGTGGTCGTAGACAGTGGCCCCTCCCGCGAGCGGCAAAAGCGCACGCCAGGGCCGGGGTTCGGGGCTGATCTCCAGCGCCAGTCCGTCCGGACCGGACAGCGCCGCGACGTGCGCGGACAGGTGAGGATCGAGCCAGCCCTCCTCGGCGCGGCGGACGTACTCCGGGTAGATCGTGAGCCGCTCTCGCAGCTCGAACCCGGATCGGGCGGACCTCTCCCGCAGGTTGTCGATCTGGGGCCACGGGCGCTCGGGGTTCACGTGGTCCGGCGTCACCGGCGAGACGCCACCCCAGTCGTCGATCCCGGCGCGCAACAGCAGCGGGAACTCCTGGTCGATCAGGTTCGGCGGCGCCTGGATCCGGGCTCGCGGGCCCATCAGGATCCGGGCCACGGCCACCGTGGCGGCCAGTTCCCGCAGTTCGGCGTCGGGCATGCCGCGCATCGCCGTGTCCGGCTTCGCGCGGAAGTTCTGGATGATGACCTCCTGGATGTGCCCGTACTCCTGGGCTGTCCGCCGGATCGCGAAGAGCGAGTCGGCTCGCTCGGCGATGTTTTCCCCGATGCCGATCAGGATGCCGGTGGTGAACGGGACACCGGCCCGGCCGGCGTCGTCCAGCACCCGCAGCCGGACCGCCGGCTCCTTGTCGGGCGAGCCGTAGTGCGGGCCGCCCTTCTCCGACCAGAGCCGGGTGGCGGTGGTCTCCAGCATCATCCCCATGCTCGGCGAGACCGGTTTCAGCCACTGGAGCTCGTCGAAGGTCATCACACCGGGGTTGAGGTGCGGCAGCAGGCCGGTCTCGGTAAGCACGGCGGTCGCGCAGGCGCGGACGTAATCGAGGGTCGACTCGTAACCACGCTCGTCGAGCCACTGCCGGGCCGCCGGCCAGCGCGCCTCAGGACGGTCACCGAGGGTGAACAGCGCTTCCTTGCAGCCCTTTGCGGCGCCCTGCCGGGCGATCTCCAGGACCTCGTCCAGCTCCAGGTACGCGGACGGCAGTCGATGCGGCACGGTCGCAAACGTGCAGTAATGACATCGATCCTGGCAGAGCCGGGTGAGCGGGATGAAAACCTTGCGAGAGTACGTGACCACGCCGGGCCGGCCGGCCTCCAGCAGGCCGGCATCGCGCACACCGCCCGCGATGGCCAGCAACTCGTCGAATTGATCGCCTTCGGCCCCGAGCAGCGCGATCGCGTCGTCCACATCGATCGACTCGCCACCCGCGGCGCGGCGCAGGGCTCGCTGAATGCTCGCCGGTACCGGTTCCACGTTGACCTCTACCACGCAAAGCAGCCTAGGCCGGAATCGTTTCTGCCGCCCCCATGGTCAGCGGGCCAGGCAGTGTCGTGGAACACGGTGGCCCCGAGGCGAGACGCCCCGGGGCCGGGTCGTCACTGACGCGGCGGGTCCTGATCGGCCGGACCGAAACCGGGCCGGTCGGAGGGGACGCCACCAGGCTGGTTCTCGGTGGTGGGAACGACCTGGGTGGGCTCCGAGAAAGACGCAGACGCAGACGCGGCCGGGACCGGAGCGGCCGGGACCGGAGCGGCGGGGACCGGAGCGGCCGGGACCGGCGGCTGCCCATGAACCGGCGGCTGGTTCCATCCGGGCGGCGGACCCTGCGGCGGACCCTGCGGCGGACCCTGCGGCGGACCCTGCGGCGGGCCGAATCCCGGCGGCGGCGCCGGATAACCCGGCTGCGGCTGACCCCACGGCTGCTGAGGCGACCCGAAAGGCGGCTGCTGACCCTGCGGGCCAGCAAAACCCGGCTGCCCGTAAACACCCTGCGGTCCGCCATAACCCTGTGGGCCACCAAAACCCTGCGGCCCGTTATAACCCTGCGGGCCACCGAAACCCGGCTGCCCGTAAACACCCTGCGGCCTCGGCACCGTGAACACCCCGCGCCAGATCTGCCAGACCGCGTACGCCGCCAGCCCGAACAGCGCCAGCCAGGCCACTCGCTCCAGCAGCTCCAGCAGCGCCGAACCCGGCGATGTCGACGCGATGTTGCTGACCCCGAACAGCACGCCGAAGACGAGCCCGAAGAAGGCCACCACTCCGTACTCCACGAGAGCGACAAGCGTGATGGTCCGGGCCTGCGGGTGCACCGGCTTCACGGCCAGGGAGAGCACCACTGCGGCGATTGGGAAGAAGATCGTCGCGAGGTTCACAAAACTGCCGAAGCTGTACTGGGTGCGGTGCAGGAAATCCTCGCCGAACATGTCGAGGACCGCGACGAACAGGATGACGGCCGGGACCCCGGCCAGCGCGTACACGGCCCAGTCGCGCAACGGCCGCAGGAACTGCCCGATCGGCTTGTCGCCGGCCGGGGCAGGCGGCGGTGATGTGGTCACGGTTACTCCCGGTGCGTATCTGACGGAGGGCCAGCGTAAACCGGCACCCACAACCCGTCGCGCCGACGCGGGTGCGGGAGGATGTAGGAATGCGGATCGTGGTCCTTACCGGGGGTATCGGCGGCGCCCGGTTCCTCCTCGGCGTGCGCGAGCACGCCCGCGCCATCGGCGCCGACGTCACCGCCGTGGTCAATGTCGGCGACGACGTACGCATGCACGGCCTTCAGATCTGTCCCGACCTGGACAGCGTCATGTACACGCTGGGCGGCGCCGCCGACCCGGACCGCGGCTGGGGCCGGGTCGGCGAGACCTGGGTCGTCAAGGAGGAGCTGGCGAAGTACGGCGTGGAGCCGTCCTGGTTCGGGCTTGGCGACAAGGACACCGCCACCCACCTGGTACGCACGACGATGCTGAACGCCGGCTATCCCCTCTCCGCGGTGACCGCCGCTCTCTGTGAGCGCTGGCAGCCCGGCATCACGCTGCTCCCGGCCACCGACGACCGTCTGGAGACGCACGTCGTCGTGGACGTCGACGGCGAGCGCAAGGTGATCCACTTCCAGGAGTGGTGGGTGCGTCATCGGGGCAACGTGCCGACACACAACTTCGTCTTCCGCGGCGCCGACGTGGCGAAACCGGGTGCGGGCGTCCTGGACGCGATCGGTCAGGCCGACGTCGTGCTGGTCGCCCCGAGCAATCCGGTGGTCAGCATCGCGCCGATTCTCGCCGTACCCGCTCTGAAAGAGGCCGTGGCGAACGGCCCGGCGCCGGTGATCGGGGTGTCACCCATCATCGGTGGCGCGCCGGTGCGCGGGATGGCCGACAAGTGCCTGGCCACGCTCGGGGTCGAGGTGAGCGCGGCCGGTGTCGGCCGGATGTACGGCCCACGCGCCGAAGGAGGCCTGCTGGACGGCTGGCTTGTCGACACGTCGGACGCCGGCGCCGAGGTCCCGGGCGTGCGCACCAAGGCGGTGCCGCTCTGGATGAAGGACGAATCCCTGACCGCGGCGATGGTCGCGGAAGCACTGGAGCTAGCAAAATGAAGCTCGAGATCCTCCCGATACACGGCATCGGCGACGTGACCGCCGGCGACGACCTCGCCGAGCTGATCACGAACGCGGCGCCCTGGCTCGCCGACGGTGACATTCTGGTGGTGACCAGCAAGATCGTGTCGAAGGCCGAAGGACGCCTCGTCGAGGTGCCGGCCGACGGCCCGGAGCGCGAGGAGGCCAGGCAGCAGGTGCTCGCCGGCGAGACCGCCCGGGTGGTGGCCCGTCGCGGTCCCACCACGATCGTGCAGACCCACCACGGTTTCGTGATGGCCGCGGCCGGCATCGACGCCTCGAACGTCGACAAGACGCACCTGGTGCTTCTCCCGGCCGACCCGGACGCCTCGGCCCGTGCCCTGCGCGACAATCTGAAAGCCCGCAAGAAGAACGTCGCGGTGATCATTTCCGACACGATGGGCCGGGCCTGGCGCAACGGTCTCACCGATGTGGCGCTCGGAGCGGCGGGTATCGAAGCGGTCCGCGATCACCGGGGCGAGATCGATCCGTACGGTAACGAACTCGTCCTCACCCAGATGGCCGTGATCGACGAGCTCTCGGCCGCGGCCGAGCTGGTCAAGGGCAAGTCGGACCAGGTGCCGGTTGCGGTGATCCGCGGTTATCCGGAAACCGGCGAAGGCAACGGCGCGAAAGAGCTGATCCGGGACACCGCGAGCGACATGTTCAGCCTGGGCACCGCCGAGGCCCGCGCCCAGGGCCTGCGCGACGCGGCCCTGCTGGACGCCGATGAAGTGACCACGGCCCAGCGGGCACTCGAAATCGTGCGAACCGGCGCTCTGCGCCTCACCCCCGCCGGTCCCGCTCCAGCGGACTTCTTGCGCTTGGGCGCCGAGACCCATCGGGTACGCACAATGCTCGCGGCCGATGGACACAGGACAACCGTGGTCTTCGACGACACGGGAGCAACGATCGAGGTGACCGGATGAGCGCCCTGTACGACGACGCCGCAAAGGTTCTCAGCGCCTGGGCCGCCACCTCGGAAGACGCCGAGCTGGCCCGCAAACGCACCCTCGACCTGCTCGCCGACGGCCCGGAGGCGATGACCCGGGCACACCGGGCCGGCCACGTGACGGCCAGCGCGCTGATCGTCGACGACGCCGGCCGGGTCCTGCTCTGCCTGCACGGACGGCTCGGCATGTGGATGCAGCTCGGCGGGCACTGCGAGCCCGGCGACACCACCCTTGCTGCTGCCGCGTTGCGTGAGGCCACCGAGGAGTCCGGCATCGACGGCCTGGTCATCGACCCGGAGCCGATCGACATCGACATCCACGAGGTCCGCTGCGGCGCCGCCGACGGCGCGCCGGCAGAGCCGTCGGTCCACTTCGACGTGCGGTTCCTGGTACGCAGCCCGGCCGGCGCGACCGAGCGGATCAGCGAGGAGTCCGCTGATCTCGCCTGGTTCACGCCGGACGACCTGCCGAGCCCGCTGGCGTCCGGAACCGTCCGCCAGATCGCACCCGCCTTGAAGCGGATCGGCTAGATGTAACCGTGGTGGCCGAGTTCCTTGAGCTCGTCCACCAGGTGCTTGACCTCCTGCGCCCGCTCACGGGGGCAGACCAGCACCGCGTCCGGGGTGTCCACGATGACCAGATCGCGGACGCCCATGGCGGCCACCAGCCGGCCCGAGGACGGCAGCACGACGAGGTTTTCGGTGTCGCGCAGCAGCACCGTCGGCCGCTCCACGTCGCCGTCCCTGCCGACTATCACGTTGCCGGCCGGGTCAGCGGTGAGCACCTCACCGAGGGTGTGGAAGTCGCCGACGTCGTTCCAGCCGAAGTCGCCCGGGATGGTGCCGACCCGGCCGACGGTGGCCGCGCCTTCCATCACCGCGTAATCCACCGAGATCCGCGGCAGGGTCGGCCAGACCTCGCCGAGAACCTCCTCGCGGCCGGCCGTGTCCCAGGCCTGCGCGATCCGGCTGACACCGGAGGCCAGTTGCGGCTGCTGCCGGGCCAGCTCAGCGAGGAACACGTCGACGCGCCAGACGAACATGCCGGCGTTCCACAGGTAGTTACCGGACTTCACGTAGCTCTCGGCGACCTCGTAGGACGGTTTCTCCTTGAACTCCTCGACCCGCAGGACCGGGCCGTCGGCGGACTCGCCGCCGCACTGGAGGTAGCCGTACCCGGTTTCCGGGCGGGTCGGGGTGATGCCCAGGGTCATCAGCAGACCCTGCTGCGCGCCGGCCATCGCCTTGCGGATGACCGAGGCGAACTCTTCCTTGTCGGCGATCAGGTGATCGGACGCGAAGGAGCCCATGATCGCTTCCGGGTCGCGGCGGGCGATGACCGCGGCGGCCAGGGCGATCGCCGCGCACGAGTCCCGTGGCGACGGTTCGACAAGAACGTTTTCCTCGGGGACCGAGGCGAGCTGACGGGAGACCGCCGCGGCGTGCGCGACGCCGGTCACCACAAACATCCGTTCGGGTGACGTCAGCGTGTCCAGCCGGTCCACCGTGGCCTGCAACAAAGAGGCCGGCGTACCGGTCAGGGGGTGAAGGAATTTGGGATGACCGGCGCGGGACAGTGGCCAGAGACGGGTTCCGGTGCCCCCGGCCAGAACCACGCCATATAGCACAGACTGTTCGTCGTTCATGTGCGGAGAGTGTAGTAGATGATCATGCAACGACCCGATTCCACGTTGTTACATGTACCTCCGCGCTGGAGGCCCATGTGAACTCCTTCGCACGGTCGAAACCTGCCTTCGCGAGGGTCTGCCGGCGATGCTCGTCGTGCAGCAGGTCAGCGAGGTCCTCGGCGATCCGCTCGGGCGCCTCGGTGGTGTAGGCGACCGCGTCACCACCCACCTCGGGCAGCGAGAGACGCGGGGTCGTCAGCACCGGGGCGCCGCACGCCATCGCCTCCAGGATCGGCAGGCCGAAACCCTCACCGAAGGACGGGTAACAGGCCACCAGCGCGCCACCGAGGAAGCCGGGCAGGTCCGCGTACCGCAGGTAGCCCGGCCGGAGCAGGCGCAGGTGCGGAGGCATCTCCGCGACGGCCCGGTCGATGTCGTCGTCGTGACCCTGACCGCCGGCGATCACCAGAGCCGGCGGGTGCGGCCAGTCGGCCACCGCGCGAGCCCAGCCACGGATCAGGTTCGGCACGTTCTTGCGGGGCTCCTTGGCACCGAGGAACGCGACGTAACCGGAGTCGCCGAGGCCGAGGCGGGCACGGACGCGCGCTTTCTCCTCCTCGGTCGGCCGGTGGAAGGCACCCTGGTCAACGCCGTGGTACGCCACGTCGATCCGGGTCGGGTCGGCATCGAGGAGCCGGATCAGCTCGTCACGGGTGGCCTTGCTCGGCACGATCACCCGCGCTGCGCGCCGCATCGAGGTCTTGATGGCGCTGCGGAAGAACGTCCGCTTCGTGTTGTCGTAGTGCTCCGGCTCGGTGAAGAACGTCGCGTCGTGCACCGTCACGGTGACCGGGCAACCGGCCCGCAGTGGGCACGTGTAGAACGGCGAGTGCAGCACCTCGGCGCCGACCTGCTGGGCCAGCAGCGGCAGACCCGTCTGCTCCCAGGCCAGGCGGGCCGGGCGGTGCACGATCGCGGCCGGGGCCGGGATCACCTCCGCCTCAGGCAGCATGCGGCGGTAACGCTCCGCGTCCGCCCGCTGGGCCACCACCGCGAGGTTCACCCGGTCCGGGCCGAGCTGCCCGAGGGCTCCGAGCAATCCGTCGACGTATCTGCCGACTCCACCTCTGTCAGCGGGCACACTTGTGGCGTCGACCAGCACTCGCGGGGGGCGACCGGGGGTCACGAGGCATCTCCTTGGCATCTCTGACGTACCGAAGCTGCGTTGGATCTCAAGAGCAACGTCATTCCCGAGGGTACGCCCGGAAGGCTTCAAGGAAGTGTCCGCGACACCGCGACATCACGGTCGTTCCGCCGCCATCACGGACAGTGATCCATCTATCGTGAGGGCGGTGACGAACACGATTACCCAGGCATTCGCGGCCGCAGTCCGGCGTGATCCGACCGCACCGCTCCTGACCTGGTACGACGATGCCTCCGGAGATCGCACCGAGCTCTCCGGCGCGACCCTGGACAACTGGGTCTCCAAGAGCGCGAACATGCTGGTCGACGGCGTCGGACTGGGCCACGGCGACATCGTGGCCCTGATTCTCCCGCCGCACTGGCAGACTGCGGCGCTGCTCCTCGGCGTCTCGGTGGCCGGCCTCGCCGCCGACCTCGGCGAGGAGCCGCAGCCGGTCGAGGCGGTCTTCACCACTCCCGACCTGGTCGTGCGGGCGACCGCGTGGTCCGCCCTGGACCGGTACGCCACCGGCCTGCTGCCACTCGCCATGCCGCTGCGCACCCTGCCCGAGGGGTACGCCGATTACGTCACCGAGGTCCGTAACTACGGCGACCACTTCCGGGGCGGCGCACCCGTCGACCCGGCCGACCTGGCCCTGTCTGGCCCTTACGAACTCAGCCACTCCGACGTGATCGAGGCCGCCACCGAGCGGGCCGCCGAACTCGGCATCGCCGCCGGCGACCGGGTGCTCGTCGACACGGCGGTGCACCCGGAAGCCGCGGACTGGCTGCTCGCACCGCTGGTGGCCGGCGCATCGGTGGTGCTCTGCGCCAACCTGGACCGGGCCAAGCTGGAGTCCCGGATCACCAGTGAAAAGGTCAGCGTTTCGCTCGTTTGAGGGCGAGATCCGCGAAGGCGGTCAGCGACTCCGGGTTGGCCAGGGCGCCCTTGGCCGCCGCTTTTTCCACGGGAGTGCCGGTGAGGATCCGCTTCACCGGCACCTCCAGCTTCTTGCCGGAGAGAGTGTGCGGCACTGCGCGTACCTGATAGGCGGCGTCGGGGACGTGGCGCGGTGAAAGCGCGGCACGGAGCTCTCGCGCGATCCGGCCGCGGAGGTCGTCGTCCAGTTCCAGGCCTTCGGTGAGCACCACGAAGAGCAGCAGCTCGCCGTTCGGGTCGCCGGGAGTGTCCAGGTGCACGACAAGCGAGTCGGCGACCTCGGGCAGGCTCTCCACCACCGAGTAGAACTCGGCGGTGCCCAGGCGCACGCCGCCTCGGTTCAGCGTGGCGTCCGACCGGCCGGTGATCACGCAGGTGCCGTCCTCGGCGATGGTGATCCAGTCACCGTGCCGCCAGATGCCCGGGAAGATGTCGAAGTAGGCCTCCCGGTACCGCGAGCCGTCCGTGTCGCCCCAGAAACCGACAGGCATGCTCGGCATCGGCGCGGTGATCACGAGTTCGCCCAGCTCGCCGATGACCGGTTTACCCTCGCTGTCGTAAGCCTCGACCCGGGCGCCGAGGATGCGCCCGGAGATCACCCCGGCGCGGACCGGCAGCAGCGGCGCGCCGCCGACGAAACCGGTGCACACGTCGGTGCCGCCGGAGAGTGAGAGCAGCTGGAGTTCGCTGCCGACCGCCTCGTAGACCCAGGCGAAACCCTCAGGTGGCAGCGGCGCCCCGGTCGAACCGACGCCCTTGAGCCGCTTGCGCGGCGTCAGACCCGCCTTGCGGCAGGCCATCAGGAACGGTGCCGAGGTGCCGAAGTACGTGATCCCGGCGGTGTCCACCAGGTCCCAGAGCGTCTCCAGGCCCGGCCAGCCCGGGTTGCCGTCGAACATCACGATCGACGACCCCACTGCCGGGCCGCTGACCAGGAAGTTCCACATCATCCAGCCGGTCGTGGTGAACCAGAAGAAGCGGTCGTCCGGTCCGAGATCGTGGTGCAGGGCAAGAGTCTTGAGGTGTTCGAGCAGGATGCCGCCGTGACCGTGAATGATCGGTTTCGGGAGGCCGGTGGTGCCGGAGCTGTAGAGCACGTAGAGCGGGTGGTCGAAGGCGACGGGTTCGAATTCCATCGGTTCGTCACCAGTGAGCTGGTCCCAGTCACCTTCATCAGGGTTGAGATAACCGATGGTGACGACGTGCTCGATCGACGGGATCGCTTGCGCAATATCGGATATTTCGTCTTTTCTGCTGATCGCTTTGTCGCCGTATCGATAGCCGTCCGTCGCCACCAGGACCTTCGGTTCGATCTGGCTCCAGCGGTCGATCACGCTGCGGGCGCCGAACTCCGGCGCGCACGACGAGAAGATCGCGCCGAGACTCGCGGTCGCGAGCATCAGCACATAGGTTTCCGGGATGTTCGGCGCATAGGCCGCGACTCGGTCACCCTTGCCGACACCCCGGGCCTTCAGCCCGGCACGGACGCGGGAGACCTGGTCACGCAGCTGCCGGGCGGTCAGTTCCACCGGTTCACGGCTTTGTGAGTACGCGTAAACGACGGTGTCGTCATCAGATCGGCCGGGGATCCGCAGCACGTTCTCCGCGTAGTTCAGCGTCGCGCCGGGGAACCAGCGCGCCCCAGGCATCGTGGCGCCGCCTCCGCTTTCGCGTGCGTTTCCGCCCTCGCCTTCGCCGAGTACGGCCGTCGGCTGGTCGTGCGCGATTACCCCGAAGTAGTCCCAGATCGACTGCCAGAACCCGGTCAGGTCGGTGACCGACCAATCCCAGAGAGCCGCGTAATCGGCGAAGACGAGACCGCGCTCGCTCTCCAGCCACGCCAGGTAACGGCCGATCCGGGAGGTCTCCCGGATGTCGGCCGGCGGCTCCCACAACACTGTGTCCGTCGTCACCGTCATGCGGCTCACATTAACGCTCCCCCGGGCTTTCGCCGCTGGGGATTTGATCACGCTATTCGTTGTTGTCGCTCTCGGCACGTGCCTTCAGAATGGCCGTCCGCCGGGCCAGCCGGTGATCACGCCGGATCACTGCCTCCTGGAAACGCCGCTGGTCCTCGCGGTCGCCGGGCAGCACCGGCGGAACCTTGCGCGGACGGCCCGCCACATCGATCCCGACGAAGACCAGGTAGGCCGTCGCCACCGGGATCGGCGTCGGCTCCTCGGCGTCCCAGCGTTCCGCGGTCAGGCGTACGCCGACCTCCATCGAACTCGACCCGGCCCAGTTGACCTGCGCGTACGCGTGCACGAGGTCACCCACCCGGACCGGCTCCAAGAAGACGATCTCGTCGATCGCCGCGGTCACGGCCGTGCCGCCGCTGTGCCGTGCCGCGCTGGCGCCGGCCACATCGTCGACGAACTTCATCAGCACACCGCCGTGCACCGTGCCGTACAGGTTGACGTCGACCGCACTCATGATCCGGCTGAGCGTGACTCGCGAGCGCGCCGTAGGGCGTCCTTCTTCCATGTTCGTACCGTAGGTGGCATTCGCAGACGCTTGCCCGGCCGGGGTAGCGTGCCGGATCATGCGCCACCTCAGGTCGATCTTCTATGCCCTCGTACTGGCCCCATCCATCTGGGTCCTGGCCGCTGTCGGGTTCACCGACGACCTGAGCACCCGAGGGCGCGACTTCTTCGCCGCCGAGTCGATCAGCGGGCTGCTGCTCGTGCTCTTCGCCGGCATCCTCTACACGATCCTCACGTTCGCCCCGGTTTCTCCGGCCGGCCCGGTGCTTGCCGGTTTGGCGTACCTGAGCGTGACGATCTGGGCGTGGACCTCACCCGCCGATTACGCGTCGCTGTGGGCCCCGGAGGTCTCCAAAGAGGGCTTCGACCTGAGCCGCCCCGGTTACGGCCTGGTCGCTCTTCTGGCGATCCCGCTGCTGGGCACCGCTCTGAGCGCCCGCCGCTGGGCCCGTTACGAGCCCCCGGTCCTCCCGATCATCGGCGAGATCGGCCGCTTCCGCGGCAAGGCCACAGTGGTCGGCGAGCCGATGTCCATCTCCGAGACCACGGTCCTGCGAGCCGGCACCCCGATCGGAACCCCGGGCGCAACGATCCCCCCGAGCGCCGACCGCACCGTGGCGATCCCCAACGCCGACCACACCGTGGCGATCCCGAATGCCGACCGCACCGTGGCTTTCCCCAACGCCGACCGCACCGTGGCTTTCCCGACCAACGACCGCACGGTCGCCATCCCCAGCAACGACCGCACCGCCGCCGTGCCGAACGCCGACGAGACTGTGGCGATCAACGGCCTGGTCGACCCCGCCGCGACCAAGCCGACGGTGACCGCACCCCGCGAGGACACCACGGTGTTCTTCACAGCAGTGACCGACGAGAAGACCGCGCCCGTCACCCCGGCCCCGACAGCCGAGGCAGACCGGACCCAACTGCTCCCGAAGGCCACACCGAATACTCCGGCAGAACCCGAGCCACGCACCCAGGACGAGCCGACCACCCTCATCCCGGCCCAGCGCAACGCCCCCGCCACCGAGTCCTGACCCGGCGCGCAGCCGGCTCGCGCCCGTGGTCGCGCGCGGGCCGAAAACACGACCACAAGCGCAAGCTGCAAGCGGCGACCGCATGAAAGCTGAACGCCACGGTCGCCGCCACGTACAGCCGGCAGCCCTGAGCGACAGCCGGGTTCGTGCTCGGTCAGGCTGTGGTGCTCGGTCAGGCTGTGGTTTCGGTTCGGCGGGCGAACACCGCTGCGGCGGCCGCACCTACGCAGAGCACCGCGCACATCAGCCAGACGATCACGTAGGCCGACTCGGTGGGCGTACTCTCGCTGCCTGTGACCAACGCGGCCAGGATGGCCGCGACCACCGCTCCCGCGACGGCGCCGCCGAGGGTTTTGACGTTGTTGTAAAGGGCTGTGGTGATTCCGGTGCGGGAGGCGTCGGCGGTTTCGGCGATCACCGTGGGCATCGCGCCGAGGGCTACACCGGCGGCCAGGCCTACCGGGATCTTGAAGAGCAGCAGCTGCCACAGCTGATCGTGGAAGAGCGCCTGGGCCAGGAACGTCACGGCGATCATCAGGAACGCGGCGATCAGCGTGGGTCGGTACCCGAAGCGGCCGGCGATCACGGCGGTGAGGGTCGAGCCGATGACGGCGGCTACCGCGGCGGGCAGGGCGGTCAGCGAGATCTGCAGGGCGGTGAAGCCGAAGCCATAGCCGGCGTCGGCACGGTCGGCGGCCAGGAACGTGGCGTCCGGGGCCTGGCTGCCGAAGTAGACGATGCCGAACACGAACGAACAGAGGAAGAACGGCGCTACGTGCCGGCCGGCCAGGGCTCGCAGGTCGACGAGCGGTTCGGCGGTGCGCAGCTCCAGCACGATCCAGCCGGCGAAACCCGCGACGCCGGCCACCACGAGAGCAGCACCCACAAGGGCAACCGAACTCAGCAGCGAGATTCCGGACAACAGCGCGACCATCGAGACGCTGAGCAGCGCCACACCGGGCAGGTCCAGCTTGCCCGTGGCGAGCTGGGAGGTCTCCGGCACGGCGAGGAACGACACCGGTACGCAGATGACCGCGAGCACGGCCGGGATCAGCAGCGTGAGCCGGGCGTCGCCGATCACCTGGTAGAGGCCGGCCGTGATGACGCCGCCGAGCAGTCCGCCCAAGGTCAGGGCGCCCACCAGCCGGGCGATGGCTCGGCGGGCCAGTTCGACCGGGAGACGGTCGCGTACCAGGGCGATCTCGAGCGGGAGCAGTGCGGCGAGCGGGCCCAGCAGGGCGCGGCCGGCGAGCAGGACCGGCAGGTTCGGGGCGACCACCACCAGGATGCTGCCGACCGCCACGCAGGCGAGGGCGATCCGGAGCATCCGGCGGTGGCCGTACAGATCGCCGAGCCGCCCGAAGGCCGGTACCGAGACCGCCGCGGTGAGCAGCTGGACCGAGATCACCCAGTTCAGGTTGGCGTCCGAGATGTTCATCTCGGTGCCGAGGTCGGGCAGCAGCGGCGCCACCCCGCCCTGGATGAAACCGCTGGTGATCTCGAAGAGGACCAGCAGGCCGACGACGGCGGAGACCTTCTGCTTGTCGAGGACGGCGGTCATCGGGCGAGCCGGGCCGCGGCGAGGGAGGCGAGCGCGACGGCTGCTTCCGGCACGGCACGGTCGTCGAAGACCGCCTGCGGCGCATGGTTCATCGGCGCGGTCACCGGGTCGGTGCCTGGCGGCACCGCGCCGAGCATGAGGTAAGCACCGGGAACCTCGTCGAGCACGAAGGAGAAATCCTCCGAGCCCGCGAGCGGCCTCGGAGCCAGGAACGTCCGTTGCGCTCCGAAGACATCCTGCATGGTTCGGTACGCGAAATCGGCCTCGACCGCGTCGTTCACGGTGACCGGGTAGTTCTCCTGGTAATCCAGCGACACCTTCACACCATGCGCGTCCGCGATCCCCTGTACGACGCGTTCCACGCCGGCCCTGATCGCCTTGTGCGTGGCGACCGAGAACGTACGCACTGTCGCCTGGAAAGTCCCGCTCTCCGGGATCACGTTGAAGGCCGAACCGGCATGGATCGAGCCGACGGTCAGCACCGCCGGGTCCCACGCGTCGGCGGTGCGGGTCACCATCGTCTGCAGCGCGGTGACCATCTCGCAGAGCGCCGGTACCGGGTCGATCGCGAGGTGCGGTGACGAGCCGTGCCCGCCCTGGCCGGTGACCGTGACGATGACCGAGTCGGACGCGGCGAGCACGGTTCCCGGCCGGGTGGCGAACACCCCGAGCGGCAGGGCCGTGGCGGCCACGTGCAGGGCGTACGCCGCGACGACACGGGAACCGGCGGCGTCCAGCACACCTTCGTCGATCATGATCTTGGCGCCGCGCTGGCCCTCCTCGCCCGGCTGGAACATGAAGACCACGTCGCCGGCGAGTTCGGAGCGCCGCGACGCGAGCAGGTGGGCGGCGCCGACCAGGCCTGCGGTATGCAGGTCGTGCCCGCAGGCGTGCATCACTCCGGCGATCTCCGAGGCGTACGCGACACCGCTCTCCTCCTGGACCGGCAGCGCGTCCATGTCACCTCGCAACAGCACGGCCGGCCCGGGACGCCCGCCACGCAGCACGGCGGTGACCGAGGTCAGCGCTTTACCGGTGGTGACCTCCAGGGGCAGGCCGTCCAGCGCCGCGAGCACCTTGGCCTGGCTGAGCGGAAGGTCGAGACCGAGCTCGGGTTCGCGGTGCAGCGCCTGGCGCAGGCCGATCAACCGCTCGGCGTGGGGAAGCGCGTCGGAGGAGGTGAACATGCCGGTATGGTCGCCAGAATGAACGCAGCGGCGTGGAAATTGCAGAGATCAGCCGCTGATGGCCGTTGAGACGCCGGAAACGCTCACCCTCGACGAGCTGGACTATCAACTCCTGACCGCCCTGCAACTCGCGCCCCGTGGCGACTGGCAGCGGATCGGCGACGCCATCGGGGTGGACGGTTCGACCGCGGCGCGGCGTTGGAACCGGCTCTTCCGGTCCGGGCATGCGTGGATCAGCTGTTTGCCGGCCCAGCTGGCGCTGCCGTCCGTGGTGCTCGCCGTCATCGAGGTCGACTGTGTGGCCGGCCGGCTTCCCGAGGTGGCGGCGGTGCTGGCGAACGACGTGAACATCGTCACCCTCGAACACGTGACCGGGGCACGTGACCTGCTGATCCAGGCGGCCTTCGTCGATCACGTGCAGCTCGGCCGCTATCTGAGCATGCGGCTGGGGATGCTGCCCGGAGTGGCGTCCACCCGGACACAGATCGCTGTCACAGTGCACGTCGAGGGCAGCCGGTGGCGGCTGGAACGGCTCAGCGAGCAGGGCCGGGAGTCACTCACCGAGGGCCGGATCGCGATGCCAAGACAAGGCCGTGTCTTCAGTGACGAGGACATCCGGCTGATCCAGGCATTGAGCGAGGATCCGCGGCAACCGGCTGTGCGGATCGCCGAGCGGACCGGGCTCAGTCCGACGACCGTGCGGCGGCGGCTGGATCGGCTCGACGCGGAACGGTCGATCGTCTACCGCTGCGAGGTGGCCCGGTACGTCTCCGGCTTTCCGATCTCGGTGTCGCTGTGGTGCACGCTGCCGCCGGGCGACACCGGGCGGGTGGTGAGCAAGCTGAGTGGCATGCGCGAGACCCGGTTCTGCGCGACGCTGTCCGGCTCGGCGAACCTGATCCTGGTGGTCTGGCTGCGGTCGGTGCAGGAGGTCGCCGCGTTCGAGGCGCGGCTCAGTGTGCAGGTGCCGGAGCTGACCATCACCGACCGGGCGGTGGCGCTCTGGGTGATGAAACTCGGCGGCCACCTGCTGGATCCGCTCGGGCGCAACCTGCGAACCGTACCCCTGGGGTTCTGGAACGACCCCGCGTCCGACGCTGCCGAAGGCGAGCTTTTGGCTCGCCTCCGGCAGGCGGGCGGCTGACCGCCCCTACTCAGTCAGCCGACGGCAGTCCAGATTGAACCCACCGGACCTCACACTAAACCGCGCCGCCGGTTAATTGAGCGTCCATTTCTGGTTCGCGCCGGTCGTGCACGTCCAGATCTGCAGGCGTGTGCCGTCTGCCGAGCTATTTCCAGTTACATCAAGACATTTCCCGGAATATCCGTTGACCAGCCGCTGCGTCGCGCTGTCGTAGGTCCACTTCTGTGACGTGCCGGTGTGGCAGTCCCACAGGTGCGCGACCGTACCGTCAGCGTTGCTCGGCCCGCTGATGTCGAGGCATTTGCCCAGCGAGCGCAGGGTTCCATCGGAAGCCCGGGTCCACTGCTGCGCTGCGGATCCGTTGCAGCCGTACAGCTGGATGGCCGTCCCGTTCGCGGTGGCCGCGCCGGCGACGTCGATGCATTTACCGCCGAGGCCAACGATCTGATTCAACGGGGCAGAAGCGCCGGACCAGGTGAACGTCGCGGTGGTACGCGCCGGCAGGTTGTACACGAAGGACTGACCGGACCAGTTGACTCGCACCGACTGTGCCGACGTCCCGCCGTTGTGAGCGATCAGCGCCTTCGAGCCGTCCGGGTTGCGCCAGGCCACGTTCTGCACGGCGGTGTTGTTCGACTCGATGCGTACCGCGCCCGGCTTCACGAACTTCGTGAGGTGCCCGGTCGTGTAGTACTCGATGGTGTAGTCGACCTGACCGGCCCGGCTGCCACCCTCCTGCACGGTGATCAGCCCGGTGCAGGTGCCGCAGCCACCGTTGTGCGGGCCCATGTTCTGGTTCAGCGCCAGACTCCACTTGACCAGGCTGCTGCTCCAGTTCCGGGTGTAGTTGACGATGTCGGCGAGATCCTCGTTGTGCTGGTTGCTGATCCAGGTGCCGCCGGAGTGCTCGGTGCTGAACTGCTTCACGCTGGGGTACGCATCGT
The DNA here is from genome assembly GCF_050955685.1 of Actinoplanes sp. CA-015351. Classification (NCBI taxonomy): domain Bacteria; kingdom Bacillati; phylum Actinomycetota; class Actinomycetes; order Micromonosporales; family Micromonosporaceae; genus Actinoplanes; species Actinoplanes sp. CA-015351. The sequence goes on along the minus strand of NZ_CP192102.1, from coordinate 918,756 downwards.
GTACCTGGGTGCCGACCACCGGGTCACCGAAGTACCCGTGCCAGGCGATGCCACCGAACAGCGGGTCGTTGCGTACGCCGGCGTCACCGAGGATGGCCGCGCCGAAGTTTGCGTAGTCGCCGTAGTTCCAGTCGTGGATCAGCACCTTCGTGGTGATGCCGGCCGCCCGGAACGCGGGGTAGACGAAGTTCTTGGTGAACTCGACCAGGCCGGAGGGGTTCCAGCTCATGCCCGGGTAGTTCATCGCGGCCGGGTTCGACGCCTGGCAGCAGTTCGGCTCGTTCTGCACCGAGATGTAGTTGATCGGCACACCGGCGGCCTGGTAGCTCTGGATGTACTTGACCAGGTACTGCGCGTACGTGGGGTAGTGCTCGAACTTGAGCCAGCCCATCTGGTCCATCCGGCCGTTGTCCTTCATCCAGCCGGGCGCACTCCACGGCACACCCTTGACCCGCAGCGCCGGGTTCAGCTGGCGAGCCTGCTGGGTGAGCAGACGGACGTTCGTGTCGTACCCGTTGGCGCCGAAATCGTTCAGGTCGCAGCAGGTGTCGTCGAGCGAGACGTTGCCGGGCCGGGACAGGTCGGAGGCGCCGATCGGGTTGCGGACGAACGAGAGACCGATGCCCTGGGCCGGGCTGAACAGCTTGGTCATCACGTCGTCGCGGGTGGCCGCGCTGATCGGCCCGCCGCGCATCAGGTACGCGGTGGTGTCGGTGATCGACGCGCCGCCGCCCTCGAAGGTCTGGTAGGTGACGCCCTCGTTCACGTTGATCGTCTGATTCGCGGTGCCGCCGGCCGGACCGAACGCGACAGCGGCCTGCTGCTGGAGGCCGCGGGTCACGGTACGGCCGCCGCTGTCCGAGGTGGTGGTGAGGTAGACGTTGACGGTCTCGCCGACGGCGAGCGCGGGGGAAGCCGGGGATGAAAGGAAGGCGGTAGCACCAACCACCGCTGCGAGTAACAGCCTCATACCGGAAGGAAACCTTCATTAATCCAGTGAGGTCAATGCAATCAAGCCGCTGATTGTTACAAACTGGTTCCGGAACCGTGAAACACGTCAGACCGGCCCGGTCGAGCCCCGGACGACGAGCGAGGTGGCCAGCTCGACGTGCAACGCCTCCAGCCGGTGCCCGCTGAGCATCCGCAGCAGCAGGTTGACCGCCATCCGGCCCATCTCACCGAGCGGCTGGCGGACCGTGGTCAGCATCGGCCGGCACGCCTCGGCCAGCTCGATGTCGTCGAACCCGGCCACCGACAGGTCCTCCGGCACCCGCAGCCCTCGCTCGGCCGCGGCCCGCAGCGCGCCGATCGCCATCTTGTCGTTGAACGCGAGCAGCGCGGTCGGCCGATCGGGCAGGTCGAGCAGTTCGGCGGCGGCCCGATGTCCGAGCTCGACGGTGGGCTCGGCGACGAACCGGGTCAGCTCCGGCGCCTGCAGCACCCCGGCGTCGGCAAGCGGCGACAGATATCCGGCGAACCGGTTCTCGCTGGCCAGCCAGTCGCGCGGGCCGCCGATGATGCCGATCCGGCGATGCCCGAGTTCGACCAGGTGCGCGGTGAGCATCCGGGCGCCGGCAAAGTGCGCGGCGGAGACCGCGGCGATGTTGCGCGGCGGCGGCGTACGCGGATCGACCACCACGAACGGGAAACCCCGGTCGCGCAGCCGGACCAGCTCGGCGCCCGGCTCGGGCGGCAGGATCAGCACCGCGCCGGCCACGTCCCGGCGGCCGGTCAGCTCGCCGAGCACCCGCTCACGCTGCGCGGACACACCGGCGTTGAGAATCACCTGCAGGCCGTGCGGCTCCAGCGCCTCGGCCAGCGCCGAGACGATCAGACCGAAGTAATCGGTGAGCACGTACGGGCAGCGCACGAAGATCCCGGTGGCCCGGTCGCCGCGCCGCCGGGGCGCCTGCCGGCCCAGCCCACCCATCGCGCTGAGCACCCGGTCGCGGGTGTGCGGCGCCACGTTGGCCCGGCCGTTCAGCACCCGGGAAACCGTGGCGATCGACAGCCCGGTCTGCGCGGCCACGTCGCGGACGGTGATCCGTCGCGGCGATGTTTCATCATCATGTTTCACGGCCGAAGCATAGACACTGATACCTGAGTCCTAGGGGTTTTCTGGCTCTGCGGACCGACTCGGAGCGACCCGTCGGATACCTACCTTCCGGTCCATGACTCGACTGTGGATGGTTTCGCTGCTTCTGATCGCCGCGCCGGCACTGTGGCTCTTCGGCCCCACCCACGCCACCCCGGAGGTGGACGCCGACGCCCGGAAGATCGAAGTGGTGGGCGATCTCTCCACCGCACGCCGGGTCGCCATCCTGATCCCCGGCGTCGCCACGAAGGTGTCCAATTTTGACACCGGCCTCGGCGGCGTCGCTCGCCGCGCGCCCGCCTGGCAGGCGCGTCGCCTGCGCGACGAGATCACCGCACTCCAGCCAGGCGCACCGGTCGCGGTGATCGCCTGGCTCGGCTACGACACACCCGATGGGGTACGCGTGGACGCGCTCCGCGAAGACCGGGCGGCGGCCGGAGCCCTGGCCCTGGAGCAATACGTCGCCGGCCTGATCGAGGCACGGCCAGAGTTGGAGATCACCCTGATCGGGCACAGTTACGGATCCATCGTCGCAGGTCAAGCCGCCGCAAATCTCCCACCTCAGGTGACCGACATCGTGGCGATCGGCAGTCCCGGAATGGGCGTCCCGACGGTGGCCGACCTGGATTCGCAGGCCCGCGTGTGGGCCGGCAGCGCCCCGGACGACTGGACTCGCCGCCTGCCCGGCGTCCGGATCTTCGGCGTGGGACACGGGCGCCTGCCGATCGACGCCGCGTTCGGCGCACTCCCGCTGCCGGCCGGCGACGTGGCCGGCCACGACGGGTACTTCGTGCCCGGTACCTCCTCGCTGACAGCGATGGCCGAAATCGCCCTCGGTCAGCCGGCGACCAGCCGCAGCGGCTCGGACAGCCCGCGCAACGCCTCCTCGGTCGCTTCGTCGGACGGGAGGTAGACCAGGATGCGCTGGTCGTCGTCGGCGGAGAGGTCAAGCGTTTCGTACGCCAGCCGCAGCGGGCCGGCCGACGGGTGGGCCAGCCGCAGCGTGCCGGTGGCCCGGGGCAGGCCCGGGACCCGGTCGACGCGGCCGGTGAACTCGTCCCCCGCCGTCACGGTCAGCTCGTCGGCGAGCGCGGCCATGTGGCGGTCCGCACGGAACGGGCCCTGTTTCAACGCCGCCACCTGCTCGTCCGCGACCTGGTCCCAGTCCGGGAACGCCGTCCGGGCGCGCGGGTCGCCGAGGACGTACCGCACGACGTTCGGCTCCGGGCCGTCCAGCAGGCCGATCGGCCCGGTCAGCCGCCGGAAGCCGCGGGTGAAGGCCAGCACGTCGCCCATCTGGTTCAGCAGCACGGCGGCGGCCGGCTCCAGCTGATCGAGCAGGGCATGCACGGTCGGTCGTACCGTCCGGGCTGGTCCGGCGTCGCCGCGGCAGGTGAAACCGGCGTCCGCCGACTTGACCAGGCGGTGCAGGTGGACACGCTCGACCGGGGTCAGCCGCAGCACGCCGGCGAGGGCCGCGAGCACCGGTGGCGACGGGTGCCGGTCCCGGCCCTGCTCCAGGCGGATCAGGTATTCCACGCTCACCCCGGCGAGCATCGCGACCTCGGTGCGGCGCAGGCCAGGAGTACGCCGGCGCGGGCCGGCCGGCAGTCCCGCCTCGGCCGGGCTCACCGATTCCCGGCGGCTGCGCAGGAAGAGGCCGAGCTCGTTGTCGCTCACCCGTCGACCGTAGCAACGTGCGCCGCCCGCAGGGTGTCCCCCGCACTACCACCCTGACCACGGTCTCCCCCGCCGGCCGCCCGGCGCCGAGAGTCGATCCCGACATCGACTTTCGGAGGTTCTTCCCCATGACCGAAAACGTAGTGGTGATCGGCGGCGGATACGGCGGCATCGCGGTGGCGAAGGCCCTCGACGACATCGCCCGCGTCACCCTTGTCGAACCGCGCGAGGCGTTCGTGCACAACGTCGCCGCGCTGCGAGCCGTGGTCGACCCTTCATGGCAAGAAAAGATCTTCATTCCGTACGGGGGTCTGCTGGCGCACGGCAGCATCCGGCAGGATCGGGCCACGCTCGTCTCGGCCACCTCGGTCGAGCTGGCGTCCGGCGAGAAGCTGCCGGCCGATTACGTGGTGCTCGCGACCGGCTCGTCCGGGCCGTTCCCCGCCAAGATCGAAGACCCGGCGCGGGGTGGTGCAGACCTTGAGCGGCTGCGGGACAACCTGCTCCGGGCGTCGCACGTTCTGCTGCTCGGCGCCGGTGCGGTCGGCCTGGAGATGGCCGGGGAGATCACGTCGGCCTGGCCCGGCAAGACGGTCACCGTGGTCGATCCGGGTTCGGACCTGCTCGCCGGACGTTTTCCCGACGAGTTCCGGGGCCTCCTGCGGGAGCAGTTGAGTGCTTTGGGCGTACGCCTGAAGCTCGGAAGGCGGCTGCGCACGCAGCCGGAACCGGAGGCAGGAAGCTTGCGCCCGTTCACGGTGACCACCGATGAGGGTGAGGTGATCGCTGCTGATCTATGGCTACCGTGCTTCGGCGGATCGGTGGACACCGGCTATCTGGATCCGGCGCTGGCCGCCGCCCGGCAGGCGGACGGGCGGCTCGCGGTGACGCCGCAGCTGAACGTTTTCGGGCAGGATCGCATTTTCGCGGTGGGTGATGTGACGGCTGTGCCGGAGATGAAGATGGCGCGCAACGCCGGGCAGCACGCCGAGGTGGTGGCGGCGAACATCCGCGCGCGGATCCTCGGGGACGGCGATCCGGTGGTTTACGAGCCGGCCGCGGACGCGATCGTGTTGCCGCTCGGACCTGCCGGTGGAGCGAGTTACGAGGCGGGCATGGGTGTCCTCGGCGCCGAGGACACCGCTCGCTTCAAGAGCACGTTTTACCTGGAGCGGTACCGCGAGATGCTGGGCACGGCCGATTCGCTGACCGGGTAACTCGATGTACCGGCGGGACAGCGGCCACCGTGGTGGCCGCTGTCCCGCTTTCTAGAGCTCTTGCATCCGGCGCTTCACGTAACCGTCGAAATCACGGTTGATCTCGACCGCCTGCTCGATGGTCAACGGAGTCGCTCCGCAACCGATGACGGCGCAGTTGTTCGGGTACGACCCGTCGATCAGCGAAATGCCACCAAACGAGTCGTCGTCGTAGACCACAGTGCACAGAACGGGATGAAACTTACAACTCTCGTAGATCGTCCCGACCGTGATTTTATCTGGCATGAGCTACTTCCACCCCGGCCTCAACTTGCCCTTGTCGTTGAAGATTCCCTGCGAGACGAACACCGACCGAACCTTCTGATCGAGCAGGTCCCAGGTCACCACAAATCCATGGTAGGTCGCTTCCCGATTGTCCGGCGCGAAGATGATGATCTCTTTGTTGACCTTGTCGTATGCGGCCCGGCGCCCACTGGACGAGTTGAGCAGGAACGACTGATTCAGCATTTCCGCTCCTCGGGTCGGGTGCGGTCCGATCTCCTTACCGAGCACACCCTTGTCGTGCTTCTTGTTCGGCTTGTAGTTCATCTGCGGCCCGAAGGGGACCTCAGGACATTTGTCGTTGTGGACGAGAACCGGGTGCAGGCCGACGAGAACGTAGTAGGTGTGCAGGCCCGCGACGGTGAGGTTGTAGGCCTTCGCGTACCGGGACCGCTGGAGGTCGAAGCCGCCGACCGCGACCGTGCCGGTCGGGGTGCGGACCAGGTCGCCGCGATCCAGCTCCTGCGCGTCCTCCCACTCCCGGTCGGTCTCGTTCCAGAACGGGTGATCCTCGGTGGTGACCACGTCCGCGCCACCGGCGGTGAGCGTGTAGAGGTTGTCGTCGTGGACCCACACGGCTTCGATCCGCCGTGCGCCGTCCTCGCCCGTCTCCGGGTCGGTCGCGCGTACCTCGTCGCCTACGCGCAGCTCGCTGATCTTCTTGGTCGAGCCGTCGGCCATCAGCACGAGCGTCTCGCCGTCGAAGCTCTTCTTGCCTCCGGCGCAACCGGCCGCGTCCGCCGCGGCGTCGAGCGCCTTCTGCGCCTTGACGTACCCCTTCAGGCTCTTGGCGAGAAAGCCGAGGCCGCCGGTCGCCGCGCCCGCCAGCAACATGCCGCAGGCCATCTTGTCGCCGCCGGAGCAGTCCTGGGCGTCCTGCAGCGGATTGAGGCTCTTGAGGAACTCCATGCCTGCGGCCCGGTTGGCGGCCACGCACTCGGCCGCGTGCAGGACGCAGTACGACTGTTTCTGTTGATGCGCCCGCTCGTCGAGGTCGAGCTTGTGGGCCGCCATCTCCGGCCGGCTGATCCGCCGGTCGTCGTTGTCGTCCTGGGAGACGTAGAGCGACGGGGCGATGTGGTCGACGGAGTAATCCTTCGGGCCGGCCGGGTTGCACTCCTGGCTGTAGTAGGAACTGCCGCCGCAGTTGGTCTCCGGGCTGTAGTTCGGGTCATGCCAGGGCCGCGGTTCCAGCCCGTCCGGGTCGCTGAGGGTGATCGGGTTGTTGTTGCCGTACGAGTAGCCGTTCCAGTGCTGCGGATCGGCCAGGTTCTGCAGCGGGTCGACCGAGACGAACCTGCCCAGCACCGGGTCGTACTCGCGGGCGCCGAGGTGGGTCAGTCCGGTGTTGTCGACGACACCACCGACGAATCCACGGTTGTTCGGCCAGGCCCCCGCGGTGGCACCTCTCGGCGAACCGTACGGCGTCTGCCTGCGTACCGTCGCCTGTTGGTTCGTCGCGGAGATGGCGATGTTCGCGGTGCCCTGGTGGTCGGCGGTGGTCCAGGTCAGACCGGCGCTGGTCCGGGTACCGATGGTGCCGCCGGCATGGGTGTAGTAACGGGTGGCCGCCGTGCTGGCGATGCTCGTGGTGTACCGGATGTCCTGGCCCGGCAGGTAGAGGGTGCGGCCGGTCGGATCGCGCTGGACCAGGCGGTTGCCGTCGGCGTCGTAGATGTAGGTGGTTGCGCCGGTGTTGTCGGTCGCGGTGTTCAGACGTCCCTCGGCGTCCCAGACCAGGGTCTGGGCACCCGCCGCGGCGGTCGGCCGGGTCAGCGTGTTGCCGGCGCTGTCATACGTGTAGCCGCCGGTACGGGCGCCGGTGGTGCCGGTTACCGCGTGCGGACGGACCGCCGTGGCCCCGGACGCCGGGTACTGGTACGAGGTGGTGGAAGTGCTGGACGCGGTCCGTACGGTCTCCTCGGTCCGATTGCCGATCGCGTTGAACTTCCAGCTGTGCCAGTAGGGCGCGGGACCGCCCAGCGCGGCAGTCGATGGCGCCGCGGCGCAGTCTCCGCCGGCCGGCGTCCAGGCCTGGGTCAACCGGACCAGGTAGTCGTAGGTGAAGCACTGGGTGTCGGCGCCCGCCGGGGCGGCGTCACTGATCTGGATGACGTTGCCGGCGTCGTCGTACCGGTAGGTGGTGTCGGTCAGGATGTACGGCGCGACCTGGTCCCGGTCGGTACGGATGCCGGTCACCCGGCCGGTCGACGGCTCGCGGGTGTACTTGGTGTAGACACGTCCGCCCTCACCCGTGCCGGTGTGGAGCTTGATCTGGTCGAGTTCGGCGAGCGCGTTGTAGTCGGTGCCCACCACGTATGTCGAGTTGGTGCTGCCGTACAGGCTGTTCACCGTGGTTGACAGGCCGAAGCCGTCGTATCCGTACGTCAGCGTCTCGGGCTGCAGGTTCGTGTTGGTCCCCGGCACGCTGATCGACTTGACCGAGCCGTCGACGTTGTAGGTGGTGTTGTAGTTGTAGGTGCCCGCCAGACCGGTCTCGCTCGCCGGAATGATGATCTGGGTGTCGCCCGCCTGGTACCCGTCGTTGTAGTTGAGCACCTTGACCTGGTACGCCGCTGACCCGACGAACCGGGTCGACTGCGACAGCTGTCCGACGGCGACCGTGTCGTAGATCCACTGGGCACGCAGGAAGCCGCCGACCTCGTTGTCGTAGGCAGCCCGCTTACGTCCGAGTGCGTCGTACAGGTAAGCGGTCTTCGCACCGCGGGAGTCGGTCGAGGTCTCGACGTTGCCCGCGTTGTCATAGGTGTAGGTGTTCTTGCCGCGATCCGGATCCTCGACCTCGGTCTGCCGGCCACGGACGTCGTACTTGTACGTCCAGTCGTTGCCGAGAGCGTCGACAACGGCCGTCTGGTAACCGCGCGCGTCGAACCGGTAGGTGGTGGTGTCGAAGCCCCCGGTAGGTGTCGCGCCGTGGTACTGCCGCAATTGGACGGTCCGGCCACGGGAGTCGATGACCGAGGAGGTGGCGGTTCCACCCGCGGGCGGTGTGACGTCGATCCGGTCACCGCCGTACGCCGTGGTGGTACGCCAGCGCTCGACGCCATTGGGCTGGAACACGTTCGCGGTCGGCCGGCCGGCGCCGTCGTACTCGACCCGGGTCTGCTTCTGCACGAACGCCCGGTCGAGCGGCGCGGACAGGGTGCCGCCGGCGGCGCCGTCCGCGTGGTACGCGCCGAACTGCAGGCGGGAACGCCCAGCGGTGTCGTAGAACTGCTCGGTGATGATCCGTCCACCGGTCGGTGACGGCGTCTGGGTCTGCCGTTCCCGGGCCAGCCCGTCGTAGAGCGTGTACGAGGTCACGTACCCGCCGGTCGCGTTCAGGGTCGACGTGGCGACCACCGAGGGCGCCGCGACGTTGATGTCGTACCCGTACTTGACGGTCGCCGAGTGGGTTCCCTTGGTCCGGCCCGGCGCCCACACCGCTGTGACCCGGCCCAGTGGGTCGTACTCGGTGTCGGTGCGCTTGCCGTTCGGGTCGACGATCGCGGTCGTCGCGCCCCACGCGGGTTCGATGGTGTTGCTGGTCTCGTGGGTCAGCGGGTTGGTGAACAGCGCGGACGTGACCGGCCCGTCCGTCGCCGGCGTGAACGCGGTCTTCGTCAGGTAACCGCGCGCGTCCGTCGTCGAGGTGGCCCGGCCGTGCACGTCGTACCCGGTCTTGCCGGTCACCACGAACGTCGGTGTTCCGCTGTTCCAGGTGGCCATCGTCTGGACCTGGGTGGGCAGGCCCTTCGCCGGTGTCGCCTTGTACGCCAGGCCGTCGTAGGAGACTCGGGACTCCCCGATCACCTGGTCCTCGGTCAGCGTTCCGGTGGTGGCGGCGCAGGAAACTGCAAACGACTGCTCACGGTGAACCTTGTTGAGAATCCATGTAGCGGTGGTGTTCCGCGGCGCGTAGTCGTACTTCACACACTTCTCGTCGCCGGCGACGCCGTCCTCGCCAAGGTCGTCGACCTGCGACGGCATACCGTAGGCGTCGAACGTGGTGGTCGTTCTGGTGATCCGCTCGCCGCGCCCGCCGTCGAGCGTGACGTGGTTGGCGCTGGCGCCGATACCGGTGAACCGGGCCGTCACCGTGTCGCCGTTGATGGTGCGGGAAGCGGTCGGCGCGGATGCCCACGGTGTGCTGACGGACCGCGACACCACGGCGCCGCCAGGACCGTTCCGGACGGTCGACTCCCTGGTCTGCCCGGCGAACCAGTCCTGGTCGGCGACACCGCCCACAGTGACGCTCTTCGTGCCGCCGTCGGCGTTGAGCCGGTCGCCGTGCATGCCCCGGAAATACGTGCTCTCGGTGTAGGTCTGCGACCCCGGGTCACCGGTGGTGACACCGACCCGGCCGTAACCCCGATAGTCCGACCAGGTCTTGAACTTCTTCTTGATCAGGCCGTCGTCGTCGTTGTAATGCCAGGCCGCGCCGTCCTGGTAGTCGTAGCGATAGACGATCCGCTCGCTGCCGTTCGGCGGGACGCCACCGGTGTTGTCGTTCTCGTAGATCGTCGTGACGACGTACTTGTTGAACCAGTCGGTGACCGGCTGGGAGTATCCCTCCGGGATCCACCGCACCGGGTAACAGCGGGTGGTGTTGGTGGCCGGGTTCGGCATCGTGTCGCCGGCTTCGCAGTCAGCGTCGGAGTAAACGACGCTGATCGAACCACCGGTGTCGGTGCGGATCCGGGAGATCCGCATCCAGTTCATCGCGGCCGCGAAGTCACCTGTCGCGTCGACCCGGTTGGCCATCTGCACGGCGGTGAACTCGATGTCCGGCACCGACGCGCTGCCACCGACCAGGCCGGTGTGTGCGATCTTCGACAGCCACAGGCCGGCGCGGGTGCCGTCACCCGGATCGGGAAATGTATGTGTCAGCGTCCACCGGTCGACGTCACGGTAGGCGCTGCCACTGCGGACCTGCGTGGTGACGGTGGCGAGCCGCTTGGTGGACCAGAACGTCGGAGAGTACTTGTCGGCGCAGGTTTCGCCGGTGCAGGCCTGGTCCCAGGGCACGTCCGGCCAGCGCGTGGCGTTGTGGGTGCCGCACTCGGCGAGGCAACGGTCGTCGCTGGTGAAGTCGACGCGCATCGGAGCGACCGTGCCGTGCACCGAATCGACGCCGCTGATCCGGCGGGTGCCGTAGTCGATGCGCTCCAGCCAGCCGTCCCGGTCGTAGGACGCTGCGTCGTCGTCCTTGAGGTTGCGCGCGTACCGGTTGGTGTCCTTGTCGTACCAGTAGGACATCGAGTTGCCGGAGAGGTCGACGACGTAGTCCAGGTTCCAGCGCCACGCCTGCACGCAGTCGGAGTCGGCGAAGCTCTCCGCGTGGCACACGTCGGTGGGGTCGTTGCCGAACACCGGGACAGTCAGCGTCGACTGGGTGACCGGTTTGCCGGTTGCCCAGCCGGGAAGCCGGTTCAGGCCGAACCAGTACTGGATTCCGGCGGTGGTGGTGACCACCCAGTGCTCGCCGTCGTTGTCGCCGTTGCTGGCGCCGGTCTTCCGCTCGATCCGGGTGCCGTCGTCACCGCGTACGTGCCACCGCTTCTCGGTGGCGTTGTAGATCAGCTCACCGGAGTGGCCGGAGAACGACATCGTGGCGTTGTCGGTCTCCCAGCACAGGTCGCCGGTCTTCTCCTTGTTGTTCGCCGTCTCGCCCATGTCGTCGGAGCACGGGATGTAGCGGCGCTCGATGAACCCGCCTGTCGAGGCCTCGAAGCCTTCACCGGCCCAGGAGGGCTGGTTGTTCGACGCGGCGTGCCGGCCGTCGACCGACTGCGACGAGTACGCCAGGCCGATGCCCGGGGCCGGGCCGCCCAGTGACGGCGGCACCCGCATCGGGTAGCTCCAGGTAAACGTCCCCGTGTTGCCGCCCGCCGACCAATTCGACGAGGAGTTGAGTGGGCTGGCCGCATAGCTCCCGGCCTCCCCGGATGCCGCCGCGGTCGCCGCCACCAGCGTCGACACACCCGACACCGCGACCTGCGCGGACAGCGTCTTCGCGGCGACGTCATTCTCGCTGACCAGCGGCGTGCCGGCGCACTCCCTCTTCGCCGGAGTGCTCAGCGCACACGACGGCAGCGCGACCAGCCGCAACCGGCTCGACCAGTCCGCGCCGTAGGCGGTCGCGAATGACGTGTAGTTCAGCGTGACTTTCGTCGTCGCCGCGGCCGCCACACCGTCGGCACGGCCGAACCTCATCAGCACGCCATGCACACCCGCGCGCTCGGTGACCTTCCGATCCAGCACCTCAGCTCGCACCCGGGCGGGCGATTGCTTGGCGGTTGCTTCGATGTGCACGGGCACCGTCCCGGACACTGCCGGCACTTCGAGAATCTCCCCGGCCGCCTTCGGCCACAACGGGGCCGGCTGCTTCGACGCCGGAGCCGGATCCGCGACCCGCACCGCCGGATCGATCTTCGCGGCCTTGACGTCGACCTTGGCCACTTTCTGAGCCACCTGCGGGGCGTACGGCTTGGGATCCGCCGACGCCGCGGGCGGCTGCACCAGCCCGGCCAGTAGAACGCCCGTCACTCCCGCGGCCACCACGGCGGTCCGTCGCCGGAAGAGTGAGTTCCTGACCAGACCACTACCGGCCACCCGCCGATAGATGGGCACACCGAAGACACGCATCGCCGATCCCCCGTAATCACAGCGCTCGATTAATCGAAGACTGTAAAGAAAGAAGATCACCAACACCAGAGCGGTTCCACAGAGTTCATCCATCCCCGCCCCGGGCCGCCCACGACATGACGAGGGCCCCGGCGCTCGAAGCGCCGGGGCCCAGGGTTACCGGGTTTGATACACCATCTACCGGCAGGTTCGCCGGGTTGTCTTTTCCACGCCTGCCGCCAGCAGCGGCTTGCAGCGCGAGGATCGCATACGCGTGACCGGAGACCACCTCACGTTCGATGGAGACTGCGGTGTCCGCCCCAGACCTAGGATCACGTCCTGGTGGGCGGGCGATCCAACGGTGCTCGGCCCTCCCTTTCCTCTGATTCCACACCTTCAGTGCTGTCACACCACCTGCCGGTGCCGGAGCCCCACGCAAACTTCATGGCCCCGCACACGTGCGGCAGGTCCTGTTGCATCAGTTCTGCGTTTTCAGCAATCTCTCTGTGCGACGAGAGAAACACTATCCGGCCGTCGCGAGAATGTCTAGTCCAGTCAACCTAGATTTTCTCGGTGGATCGGGCCAGGGCTCCGGCGAATGATCCGGGCCGCCAGGGGTACGCCAGAGCGAGAGCGAGCCAGGTGAGCGAAGAGCAGGGAGCGATGTGAACCGCCGAAACGTGCTTTCCGGCTTGCTGCTGGGCGTGGGCATCGCCGCCTTCATCGACGAGACCGTGTTCCACCAGTTGCTGCACTGGCACCATTTCTACGACAAGTCGACACCGGCTGCCGGGCTGGTCTCGGACGGCATCTTCCACGCGGTGGGGATGGTCGCCACCGTCGCCGCGTTGTTCCTCTACGCCGACCTGCGCCGGCGCCGTGCCTTTGCGGCGCACATCTGGTGGGGTGGCCTGCTCACCGGCGCGGGCGGCTTCCAGCTCTACGACGGCACCATCCAGCACAAGGTTTTGCGTCTGCATCAGATCCGGTACGACGCGCCGCTGGCGCCGTACGACTGGACCTGGAACGTCATCGCGGTCCTGTTGCTGGCCGGCGGCGTCGTCCTGCTGGCCCAGGGCCGGCGCGCGACAACGACCGCTGCCTGAGCGGTGCCGGCATGGATGAACAACACGGCACGGGTCTGGGATGGCCGGCCGCGGTCCTGGCACTGGTGGCCGCTGCCGGATATCTGGGGCTGGCCCGGTTCTCGATCCGCCGCCACGGCGGCGGATGGCCCGTACGATCCACGATCCTGTGGCTCGCCGGGCTGGTACTGGCCGTAATCGCACTGGCCCGGCCCGGTCACGATTTCCGGGCGCACATGACCGGGCATCTGCTGCTCGGCATGCTCGTGCCGATTCTGCTGGTCCTGGCCGCGCCGGTCACGCTCGCACTACGCGCCCTGCCGGTGCCGGCCGCCCGCCGGCTCGCGCACGTGTTACGCAGCCGCCCCGCTCGCGCCATCACTCATCCGGTGACCGCCGCGATCCTGAACGCAGGCGGAGCGTGGATCCTCTACACCACCGATCTATATCCGCAGATGTCACGGCATCCCGTCATCGCTCTGCTGGTTCATGCCCATGTTCTGCTGTCGGGCTTCCTGTTCACCGCTGCGATGATCGGCGTCGACCCCGCTCCGCACCGCCCGGGGCGTCGCACCCGCGCTGCCGTCATTGTCGCTTTTCTGGCCGTGCACGGGATGCTCGCCAAACACCTTTACGCGTACCCTCCGGCCGGAGTTCCGGCTGCCGAGGCACAGAGCGGGGCGCAACTGATGTATTACGGCGGCGACCTGGCCCATCTGCTGCTCGTGGTGATCTTCTGCGCCCAGTGGTACGCCGCCACCACACCCGACCGGCGACCCACCACCAACCGGCGGCGGACGTGGCGACTACCGGCAGGGACCTGACCTTCGGTGACAACACCGGGAGCGGCGGTCCGGTTTATTCCTCGCGCAGTGCGGCATCGCGGCACCGAGCGAAAGGAGTCCGGCTGTGAGCCGTACCAGATGGGGAATTTTGATTGCCGTGCCGCTCGTCGCCGGCGCCGCGGTCGCGGCCCGGCGGCGACGCGGACCTGGCGTGCCGGAGAAGCGGCGGCACGTGGTCACCGTTTTCCGGCCGTTGTCCGATTTGGAGACCACGCAGTGGCCCGGTTCGCTGGCGGAGATCGCGGGTGACGTGGAGATCACGTTGTCCGCCGCACCTGGCGGCCGGGGCACCGAGATCGCTGTGCACATTCCGGAGAAATCCACTGTGACCAGCGGTGATGTCCGTCGTGCGCTGCGCGAGACGCGTTCGTTGCTGGAGGCCGGGGATGTGCTGCTGCCATCCGGTCCGGCGACGACGGTTCCCACCCTGTTCAATCGCCCGTTGCGTACGGCGACCCAGCACGGCCGTGAAGGAGGATTGCTGTGAAAGCGTTGCAGTGGCAGGGCGTCAACAAGCTCGCCGTGGGTGAGGTCCCCGACCCGGAGCTGCGCAACCCCGGAGACTGATCGTCAAAGTGTCCAAGACCGTGACGTGCGGCTCTGCGACAACGGCAACACCAACCCTGCGATCACCGAGACCCTGTGGGGGCAGGCGCCGAGTGGCTGCTTCGGTTACTCCCACGCGATGGGTGGCAACGCCGGCAGCCACGCCGAATACATCCGGGTCCCGTTCGCCGACGTCGGCGCGTTCACCGTGCCGGATCAGGTCAGTGACGAACGAGCCCTGTTCGCATCGGACTCGGCGGCGACCGGCTGGATGGGTGCTGACCTCAGCGGCGTCAAGCCCGGTGACGTGGTCGCGGTCTGGGGAGCGGGCGCGGTGGGCCAGATGGCGGCCCGGGCCGCGGTACTGCTCGGCGCCGACCGGGTGATCGTCATCGATCGCCTCGACAACCGCCGGCAACAGGTGGAGAAGTTCGCCGGCCCCGAGACGCTGAACTACGACCGTACCGATGTGGGCGGGGAGCTGCGTGAACGTAGCGGTGGCCGAGGCCCGGACGTGTGCATCGAAGCGGTCGGGATAGAGGCACACTCCCCCGGAGCGCAGTTCGGCTACGACCAGATCAAGCAGCAATTGCGGCTGCAGACCGACAGGCCCACTGCGGTACGCGACGCGATCCACGCCTGCCGTAAAGGCGGATCCGTCTTCGTCCTCGGCGTCTATGCCGGCTTCGTCGACAAGTTCCCACTCGGGGCGCTGATGAACAAGGGCCTCACCGTCCGCGGGGCACAGATGCACGGCCAGCGTTACATTCCGATGCTGCTGGAACGGATGGCCCGGGGCGAACTGACCACTGAGCACCTGGCGACCCACGTCATGCCCCTCGACCAGGCGCCGGAGGGATATCGCATCTTCAAGGAAAAGGAAGACGGTTGCGTGCGCGCCGTCTTCGTGCCCGGCAACTGAGCCGACCGGGGCAACCCGGCCAGTCGCCAGCCGGTGGCCGGTGTCCGCTCACTCGGTTTGTAGACCACCGTGTTGCCGGTGACCAGGGCCGCGCCCAGTAGCCCGCAGGAGACGGCAAGCTTGTCCGCTGCGGCCTCGACCGTCGTCGCGGCGGCACGCAGAACCTCCCCACGGGCCGCCGATGAGGTTCGCCGCCAATCCGGCGCTGCCGACCGCGCACTGCGCCCCGTACCGGTTGGAGCCGGACGGTGAACTCGGGCGACATCCGCGCACTGCTGTTCCTTGCCGTCGTTCACGCCGAGCCGGGTTCGGCCATCTTCCGGTGCATCTCCGCTTTCACGCTGTCCGGCATGACTTTGGACGCTGCGCCCTGCACCTTCGTCTTCACCGAGCCGGCGACGACCTTCTCCTTGCCTTTCATCAGCGCCTCGAAGCCCTGCTTGGCGACCGCGGCGGGATCATCCTTGGCGCCGGCGCCGACCCTGGTGTCGTCCATCTCGGCGCGATGGAAGAAATTGGTATCGGTCGGGCCAGGCATCAACGCGGTGATCGACACGCCGGTGTCCTTGAGTTCGTTGCGCAACGCTTCCGCGAACGACTGGACGAACGACTTCGACGCGTTGTAGACCGCCTGGTACGTGCCCGGCATCATCGAGGCGACGGACGAGGTGAACAGCACCGCACCCGTGTCGCGGGCGACCATGCCCGGCAGGACCCGTTTTGCCAGGTGCACGGTCGAGGTGACGTTGACGTCGATGACGTTCAGTTCGTCGGCCAGCTCGGTCCCTCTGGTGAAGTCGCCGCCGATTCCGCGACCGGCGTTCAGCGCGAGAACGTCGACGTCACGACCGGACTCGGCGATCGCCGTGGACACAGCTTCGACGCCGTCAAAAGTCGCCAGGTCGGCGCGTACCGAAAGAATTTGATTTCGTCCGTCGCGGCGCAGGATCGCCGCCGCCTCCTCGATGCCTTCGTCCTCGGCCGCGATCAACAGGTCGAAGTTGTGCTCGGCGAACTGCTTCGCCAACTCGAAGCCGATCCCGCTGGACGCTCCGGTGACGACGGCGAACTTGTTTCCGGTCGGTGATGTCATATGTGCCGGGTTCCCCCAAGCTGCCCGGCTAACCGGCAACTTCCCCCACGGCGGCGCCCGACTCGGTGTTCTTCGGCACCGACACCTACCCCGTGCTGACCGCGCGGGGAGCACCCCGCGGGCCGGCGCCGCTCAGACCGATGGCAACCGCGATTCTGTACCTGCCGGGCGGCGGTGCCAGCGCTTGCGGACGGAACTGGGGCACCCTCGGAAATGGCATGCCGCGCCTTCAACTAGCAGGGAACCGGCTGCCACCGACGCAGGGATCGACATGGATACCACTGCCGAGCAGCCCGAAGTCACCACCACCGGCCGGGTCACCCAGGACGATCTCGCCACCGAGTGGTTGAGCATCGACCTCACACACCCGCACCCGACGTCAGCACGACTGCTGCTGAACGGGGAATTGGACGCCACGACCGCAGATCATCTTCGCTGCACCGTCGAGGATCTACTTCACCGCCGGGCCCCGGAGACCCTGGAAATTGACGCGTCCGGGCTGGCGTCCTGGACTCCTCAGGGATCCGTTGCAACTGCAACCCATCATGCCGTCCGGAGCCTCGGCCAGGACAGCGTCGCGAACACCGCCCCAGCCTTGAAAGCCCATCCCCGTCTGGCCAACGGCCTGCACCCCAACCAACGACCGGAATGAACACACAAGCGAAACGGGGTCGACTACCGAGAGTCAACCCCGCCCTGGACCGCCGGGCGGCGACGAGACCGAGGCTGCCTTGTTCCAGCGATGGGCGACCGGCCGTGCAGTGGAAGACTGTCAGCTCCGGGTTTGACGGAGAGTCTCTGGTCAACCCGGCAAGGATCGCCACTCAGCCTGCCAGATCCGGAATCGTCCACGCATCGCCAAAACCTGGAGCGGACAGCCCGGGCTTCGCCGGTTCGTTGTAGCGGTGAACAGCATCGCTCGGGCTCGCAGCCACCTCGATAGGCCGACTGTCTACAGCCGGCCCCGCCTCAGGACCACTTTGACCTGTGAAACTCGCTTTTCTCAGCCCTTCAGGAGCTGCCGCGCCATCACGATCCGCTGCACCTGGTTGGTGCCCTCGTAGATCTGGGTGAACTACGATCGCACCGCCTCTGAGCTGCAGAAACTCGACTTTCGGGCGCTTGACCCAGGATAAACCCAGGACGCCTAGGACTCGTCAGCACCCTTTTCAGCACTTGACCGGCAGGCCCATAGGCGACTGACGATCAACAGGTCATCCAGCAGCAACCAGCAAGGATCAGCAATAACCAGCAACACCGAGAGGGCTTCGAGCCTGGATTCCATCAGGGTCGATCGATGGGCTGGGCTGTCAACATCACTCAGCGTCGATCCGTACGAAGTAGCCAATCCTCGTTGCGCCAACCATCTCGTAGGTCGCCGACGACATGGTTACCGACGATCGAACTGGCCTACCGCCGGGGCTTGCCCGTCGGCGTCTCCACCCTCCGGCGTTGAGCTCGGCAGGAGGGCAAGCTGGATCTGGCCCGCCCTCGTCGCAGCTGCAGCCGGCCAGCGACGTCGCCTTAGATGACGAGCCGCCGAAAAGGTGAGACAACCTTTGAACGGGCGCAGCGACGCTCCGGCATCGGATGGAATCCCCGCATGGCACACGCATGGGTAACTGCCCGTATCGGAAAGTCCGGCTACACCTGCTTCTGGATCGATCCCGATAAACGGCAACGGCAGAAGGCGTTCCGTTTGAAGGCCGATGCCGACGATTTCCGGGCGAAGAAGGAACGCGAAATCGCCACCGGCACCTACCTCGAGGCTAAACACGGCGCCGAGACTGTGGCTGCTCTGTTCGAGCGGTGGGCGACCACCCGTGGCGTGGAGAACTCGTCCGTCCGGCAGTACCGCAGCATGCTAAATCAGGCGATCCGGGCATTCTTCAGGGCCAAGACAGTCGGTGCACTGAAACCCGCCGACGTGCAGGCGTGGATCCTGTGGATGCGCGACACGAAGGCCTACGCGCCGCAGACGCTGCAGACCCGGTTCGGGTATCTGTCCTCGGCAATGCAGTGGGCGGTCGACAACGAGGAACTCGGCCGCAACCCTGCCAGACGGGCAAAGCTGCCCGGCAAACGGGCCAACGTTCGCCGCAAGGTCAAAGGCAAGATCGTCGTCCCTACCCTCGCCGAGATCGAGGCGCTGATCTCTGTCTTTGATCCCCGGTATACGGCGATGGTGTGGGTGATGGTCGGCTGCGGATTGCGTATCGCCGAGGCGATGGGCCTGTGTGTCGACCAAATCGACTTCGAGCGCGGGTTGTTGCACGTCAACCGGCAGGTCACCGAGGACGGCAAAACGGCGAGCGGCAAGAACGCCGGGCTCCAGTTGAAGATGTATACCAAGCACCGTGACCTCGACGACCCTGGCCGCACGGTGCCGCTGCCGCGGATAGTCGCCAAGGCGCTGCGCGCGTGCATCAAGCGGTTCGGCATCGTTACCTGGCAGTCATCAGAGGGTCCGGTGCAGTTGTTGTTCCCGAACCACAGCCGCAAAGGGCTGTTGTATCAGTACTACTTCCGCAACAAGGTCTGGCGCCCGGCCCTGGCAGCCTCCCAGGTGCCGTTCGACCGCACTCACGCACTGCGGCACTTCTTCGCCTCGTCGCTGCTCGCCGACGGCGTCCCGATCACCGACGTCGCGGAATGGCTCGGCCACGCCTCGCCGGAGATCACCCACGATTACTACGGGCACCTGATGCCCGACGCTCCGGATCGTGGGCGGGCCGCGATGAACAATGCGATGGCGTGCCTGTCGGGCCTGCGTGCAATCGGTGCCAATGGCGGCCGCCGTCGAGAGTCCTCGTCTCTGTTCAGCGGCCGAGGCGATCGCCGCCAATCCAAGCAGGCTGCCGCAGCCTAGAAAAGCACGGACCCCGGCGGACGAAGTTTGACGGCAAGACGAACAGAGTCAGCATCGGCATCCACGCCGGGCGTAGCTCGACGGCCGCTGGCCGGCACCCAAAAAGCGCCGGGGGCTATTCGCACGCATCAGCTACTGTGGACGGTCGCCGCTGTCGCCAAAGCTAGGACGAATGTCTAGTGATGTCGCGTTCGCCGGGGACCTTGCCGGCACGATCCACCCGGAAGTCACTGATCGATGTCATCGCAGCCGTATCGACCGTTCTGGCGCTGTTCATAGCCCTGTTGGCCTGGCTGTTTCCACGTTCGCCCAACCCTGGCGCCGTGGCCGAACCGGGGCAGAGTCGTGCGTCGGCACAGCCGAGCATCTCCGCCCTGCGCGCAACGGACTCGACCGACCCGACGGTGGTTTCGTCGGCCGGGCCAACGCCCACCACCCATGACACTTCGCTGGCCTACGACCGCACGGAGCTCACAATCAACTGCGGTACGGGGGTGGACATCGACCTGGATGAACCGCGAGTATTTCCCGTCTCCGGGGAGGATCTCACCTACCATTGCATCGACCAGGAATTCTGGCTCGCCACCGACGCGGCCGGCGGGTATGCGAACACTGCCACGCCCGCCACCCTCAACACATGCCTCGAAGCTTTGCGAGTCTCGGCTTTCGACGAGACGACGACTCGAGTCTCTGCTGGGCTCAGCTTCTGTGTCGCCACCGCAGATCAAGCGCATGACAAGGGCAAGATCGTCCACGTCAAGGCGCTCACTGACGGCTGGAGCGGGCACGTGACGATCGCGGTGACGGCCTGGCGGAAACCCGCTGCCCAGAACTGAACCTCCCTTCGGCGGGTCCTGTCGCAGCACATGAAGGACGAACCGCCGTGACCCCCGCCAAAGGCAGGAGCCAAGCCACTGGCCAGTCGGTAGTTCACCTTCAGCGATCCGGCATGACGGTGCGCCGCAGTCTTCACACGACTTCACACCACTTCACACATTCTTCGCACATTGCTTGCGAGGTGTGAAGCTCGGGTGATGGGATGACCTCATGAGCGCTGAAAGCGTTAGGGAAGCCCTCGCCACGTTGCGGCGGATGGGCGGCGAACCGACACGGATCGAAGCGAAACGTGCTGCAGGCGGGCTACCCAAGGCGGTGCGCGAGACCCTGTCCGCCTTCTCGAACACCGACGGCGGGACGGTCCTACTCGGCGTGGACGAAGCGAGCGGCTTCAGCGTGGTCGAGCTCACCGATCCCAGCGCCCTCCGCGATGCGCTGGTGCAGATGTCACGAGACGACATCACACCTCCTCTGCAGATCAGCACCGAGATCGTCGAGGTCGAGGATCGGAGGCTGGTCGTGGCCGAGGTCCCCCCGATGTCAGCGGACCGGCGGCCCGTCTACGTCACCACGCAAGGAATCTCCGGCGGTTCCTACCTACGCGGAGGAGACGGCGATCGACACATGACCGAGGCCGAGATCGCCCTCACCATGGCGGCCCGCACTCAACCGGTCTACGACCGCGAAGTCATCGACGGAACCTCCGTACAGGACCTGGACGAGGAGGCATGGCGGCGCACCTTGCGACGGGTTCGGGCCGGGTTCCCCAAACTCGCACAGTCCGACGACGCGACGGTCCTCTTCCGCCTGGGCATCACCGCCGGGCGTTCCGCGGGCGCCCCGCTGACACTGGCGGGGCTATTGGCCTTCGGCCAGTTTCCGCAGCAGTTCTTTCCCCAGCTGATGGTGTCGGTCGTCGTCCACAGTCCGGACTCCAGCTCTGGAACCCGTTTCCTCGACAATCAGACAGTCCGTGGCCCGATCCCCGAGATGGTCGAGACGACACTGGCCATGCTTCGCCGCAACCTCGCGGTCCGCGCCGTCATCAGCGAGTACGGCTCACGCGTGGACGAAGTCGAGTACCCCTTGGAAGCGGTACGCGAGGCGGTCGTCAACGCCCTGATGCACCGTGACTACAGCCCGGTGACCAGAGGCACTCAAGTACAGATCGAGCTGTTCCCCGACCGTCTCGTCGTCCGCAGCCCCGGCGGACTCTACGGCGGAGTCATCGTCGACGAACTCGGCGAGGAAGGCATCTCGTCATCTCGGAACGCGGTACTGAGCAGCCTCCTTGCAGATACCTACCTCCCGTCATCAAACGAACTCGTGGCGGAGAACAGGTCATCAGGCATCCCCGCGATGCTGGCCGTGGCCCGGCGCCGAGGACTCCCCCGGCCGAGCTTTCGCAGCTCGATCGCCAGCTTCGTGGTCACCATGGCCCGGTCGGAACTTCTCAGCCCCGAAGTCCGCGGCTGGATCTCCCGGCTCGGGGCCCACCTGCCCACACAGGCACATCACCTCGCTCTCGCCATGCTGCGCGACGACTACCTGACCAACGAGATGCTCCGGCAGTGGGGAGTGGACCGCGTAGCAGCCGGCCAGGTCCTCCGCGACCTTGTCGATCAAGGATTGGCAGTGAAGGAGGGCGGCAGACGCTATGCGCGGTATGTCCTCGACCCCGCAGCCTCGGGCCGGTTACGAACTCCCGATCTCTTCTCGGCGATTTCGCCTCAACCGCCGCCCGATGTTGCCGAAGCGCTCAAGGCACGTGGAGAAGCGACGGCAGGCGAGCTCGTTGAAATGACCGGGCTGTCCCGTAATGCCGTCTTAAACCATCTCCGCGCTCTAGCCGAAACCGAGACTATCGAGGTCTTAGGACCTATCCGGAGCCCCAAACGTCGCTATCGCTGGGTCACGCCTGAAGCCTGAACAGCCCTGATCGCCGACGCACCGTAGCCGGATCCAATTCCTCTACAAGAGCAGACCCGAAGCGGAACAGCGCACCACGGCCCCGGGGTTACGGGTTGCCGAAGTGATCGCCGCCGACACAGGCAGCCTGCCGCAGCTTAGAACGGCACGAACACTGGACAGACGAGACTTGGGCGAGATCCGTATGCCGCGCACCGCGACGGCACGTCCGCGGGCCCGGAACCCACTTGCGTGAGCCGTCTGCCGCGGCGACGGTGATCAGGCTTTGACAAGGTCGTGCAGGCCTGCCGGGTCACCCGCCGCGACGTAGCGGAAGCTCTGCGGCGGCTGGAATGGCGCCTGCTCGCGAAGATGCCGCAGGGGTAGTGGTTCGTTGAGCCGATTGACTGCGCTGATGTGCAGCAGGTGCGCGTTGGGGGCGCCGTCGAGGTAGGCGTCGTACTCCTCGCGGCTGACACCGAGTTCCTCATGGAACCGGTGCCACCCGTTGCTGGGGAGACAGACGGTTACCTCGCCGAGCTTGGCGGTGCCGACAACCGCCATCTGGGGAGAACTGGCGTAGAGGATGATCGGTGTGCCGGGCACGGCGTTCACCGGGCGACGCCGGATTTCGATGGTTTTCGTGCCCGCCAGGATGGCGGCGGCGAAGCGAGGGCGGAGCGAGAGCAGCAGTGTCCGCTGGTGTGTCATCAGGCTCGACCTTCCTGGTAGAGGGCAGCGAACAGAGCCGCAGGAATCCGGGTGGGTTGTTGTGGCGGGTTGGCGGGACCGCCGTGTTCGAGCGCAAGGCGGCGGATCGTCTGCCTCGGGATGAGGCGCGGGAAGATTTCGGTGTTGGTGAACCGCAGGGCTTGGGCGATCCCGTCGCGGGCGGCCTGGTGAACGGTGTTGCGGTCCCAGACGCCGAGGTGCTGGAACCGGTCGTAGAGTTCGTCGGCCGGCGCGGTGATGACGGAATCGAGTTGTGAGCAGGCGATGATGGCCGCGGGTTGCTGGGTGGTGTTTCCGCCTTTGCTCATGTACCACAGCAGCCGCGCGGGCGCCTGTGGTCTGGTGCCGCCGGGGCTGCGGTAGTAGACGTGTTCCCGGCTGATGCCCAGGACGTCCTGGCGGGGCAGGAAGCTGGCGGGGACGCCGAGCAGTTGCGACGAGTAGGGCTGCTGGATGGGGATGAGATAGGTCGGCAGCTCATTGTCGAGAATCTTCGCCGGCCACCAGACGCGTTCGAGTTCAGCGGCGACGACGACGGGCATACCAGATCTTAACGGTGCGGGTGGGGGTAATCCGGCCACCCTGGCGGCTGAACTCGCGACCCGTTCGACGTCCGAGGCCGGGCCGACGGTGTCGACGACGTAGCAGTAAAGGGTGCCGTCGGCTTCCTGGAAGCCGTCGTTGGCGGCGGCGAGCCGTGCTTGCGGCGACAGGTGTGGATCCGCAATCTGGATCATGGGGAGTGCGGCGTCGCGCGCCGACTGGCGTAACCGGAACAGCAGCTGCCTAGCGAGGGTGTCGGCGAGGGGCCGGCTCGCTACCCGTAGCAGCGGCACCTGGAGGACACCCGCTGTGCGGGTGGTGGCATAGGCGGCCACTAGCTCCCCGGACGGCTGGAAGATGCCTAGGCGCTGGGCACCGATCGTGGCGAGGTTGGTGAGGGTGCTCTGCAGGTCGCGGGGGCGTTCGCCGGTGGTGTGGTTGCGCAGGGTCTCGACGGTCTGGTTCTCACCGCTGCGGAATCGCCGTTCGACGTAGCCGGTGTCGTGAAGGCTGGCGGGGCGGTACGACTCCGCGTGCTCCAGTTCGTCGATATGGGTGACCACGTCTGCGGGTCGCATGATCCGCAAGCCGTACCGTTCGGCGATGCCGCCGTAGATCCTGGTCAGCTCCCGGTCGTTGGTGACGAGCACGTTCAGTCCGGCGGCGATCGACTCGGCGACGTGCTGGAGGTCGAGCAGGTCTTGCCGGTCCTGCGGGTTGGCGGCGTCCAGCGGGCGGGTGTGCTGCCGTAGCTGGGCGATGACCTCGCTGCGGGTCCTGGGATCGGAGCGGACCGAGGTGAATCCCTGTGCGCGATCGGTGCAGCGGGTGCGCAGATCGCTGTCCATGCGGTCGATCTCGGTGTTCAGCGCCGCGGTTCGGACGATTTCCAGCAGTCCGACGAGGTGCGGTGCGAGCAGCGCGTACGACTCGTCCGCGTTGGTCCGGCCGGGTTCGGTGAGGTCACGCAGGACGTTCATGTCGATGCCCGCACGGACAAGGACTGTGTCGGCGTCGGGGGACAGCAGGTTGGGGTGGCCGTGGTCGCGCCACCAGTCGATCAGGATCTCGCCTTTGGCGCCGCGGCCGCGTCGTTCGCCTCGTTGGGCGAAGCCAAGCTGGATCCACATCTCGCCGAGGCGGTAGTTGCGGCGGCACCGTGCCGAGATCCCGAGGTGGTCGCTGTGGCGTTCGCTGATGTCCTCGACGAGCAGCCGCGCGATGCCCGTACCCCGCCATGTGGGGTCGACGCAGAGGTGGTTGAGGCGAACGCGTCGGCGTGCCAGCGCGTACAGGGCGTATCCCACGGCGGTGTCGTCGGCGTAGGCGAGCAGCAGGGTGCGCTTGTCCGCCGCGTCGATATAGCCGGAGAACGGCATGTGCCCCAGCGTGGATCGAGCCGCGTTTCCCAGCTGGATGGCGGCGTCGATGGCCGTGCTGTCCCGGATGTCCGGTCTCGCTAATCTGATCGATTCCGGTAACTCGGCACCCCGCTTCGCCAGCATGAACGCAGTGTGCACGATCCACTGTGCTGAGTTAAAGGTGTTACGGCAGGGTCTTTGCGTTGAAACCATGTTGGCTGCGAAGTGCGGGTCGGCGACCTTGTGCCGTTCGAGGCGTCGCTGGACGGCCGGGTCATAGCGGCCGACTGACGACGCCGTCAGAGAATCAGCCGCTGTCGCTGCCGACCCTGTCGACGCAGGCAGCGCGTCAGGCACTCCTGCGCCCCACGATCTTGGAGAGCGAGATAGGCCGGGCTCGCCGCCCCGAACCGCGATCTTCGCCGTTCCCCAAACAGCCGGTGCATGGTCAGATTTCGGCCGCGCTCACCCATCGAATTTTGCCTAAGAGTGACGGTACCGTGACTGACGGCAATGTTCGCTGTGGAGGGAGCCGCCCGTGAGTAAGCGCAACAGCCGGTCTCGACACCGGGAACCGATCCGCCGTCCGATCCCGGTAGCACGGCTATCCGCTTCAACGGGCAAGGTCACTGACCTGACCGAACAGCACCTGATCGACGGGTGGCCGGTTACCGAGCAGGTGCGAGTGCGGCTGGCCCGCGGCGAGGACATGGCCGCGGTGCGCCGGCTCACCTCGCTGGCCGGCACCCGGCTGGAAGACGAAGTCGTCGCGGCAGTGGAGGCGGGCGTCGGCGGGGCCGCTTTGCAGGCTGGACTGAGCGGCGGCCCGGACACGTTCACGCGGCACATGGCCGAGAAGTTCACCGGGTCACAGGGCACGGACCTGGGTCGGCTGCTGCCGCCGACGACTCTGGTGCTGGTAGCCGAACACGTCGAGCACGGCGTTGTCGGTGCCGTGGTCGCGTATCCGCCAGGCGGGGTCATCCAGCAGCTGGTCGAACACCAACAGCGGATCGGCTCCACCGGCCAGCAGCGGTTCCAGCTGGTCATGGCCGCAGTGATGTGGATCGTGCGGATCAAGGCGATCGCGGTCGACGAGGCCGTGCGCGGTCAGGGGATCGGCAGTGCGTTGCTCTACCGCTGCCAGCAGGTCTACACCCATTGCGGCTACATGATCACGTACGGGCAGATGGCAGACAGCTCAGCGCTGGAGCGGTTCTACCGCAGCCACGGCTTCGATGTCCTGGACCGCGACAGCGGCTTCGACCCGTGGGTGGTCCTCGGGGTACATGCCGAAATCCGCCCCGACCCCGGCGAGCGCACGTTCGTTCGCCACCAGAAGCCCGGCTCTGACCGGAGCCGGCCCGGCCGGGTGCCAGCGCCCCGCCGCGCCAGAACGCACTTCGACCCCGGCACCCTGGCTCTGCACGACGATCACCTACCGGCCCTGTTGATGCAGGGCTCCGGCGAGTACCTCGCCATTCAGTTCCTGCCCTTGCTGTGGGTGAAGATGGCCGAAGGCCGACGGGCTAACGCCTGCCTTGACGCGTGCGCCCAGCTGCGGCATGCCTACCAGCTGTTCGGAATTTCCGCCGAGATCCTGCCGGTCGGCGTGGTGCTCCACCACCCCGACGGCAACCGCACCCAGTACGCCACCGACGAGCCTCGCTGGCACGACGACACCACCTTGATCGGGCACACCATCTTGCTGCTACCCGACCACGACAAGCTGGTGGATCCGACCATTGAGCAGGTTCCCGAAATCCGGGCACTGCGGCATGGCCCGGTCGTCGGCCGAATCCCTCAGCAGAATCGAGACGCCCTGCACGAGGGGCAGATCAGTTTCGGCGTACCGCGCGGAGACCTACTGATCGAATACCAGCCGGTTCGGCCCAAGTACCGCGACGGACTCCTGAACGGATCGCTGCTCACCCTCAATGACTCGGAGTATCGGCGTGGCGCCGCCAACCTGGCGATGATGGCCGTCCAGGCCTTCCGCGGTACTGAAGCCGTCGACCGGATCCGACAGTCTGCAGCCTTCCCCCGCCTCACTGCTCTGATCGACACCATCGGCGGCGCCCCGATCGAGGCTGATGAGGACGCGGGCGACCTGCTGGCCCACCTCCCAGACGGACCACTTCGCCTCGACCAGATCCCTCTTCCGCGGCTGTCTTAGCTTTCGAGAATCAGCTCACCTGCACCGACCACGGATCCCCGACACCTGGCGGAGACCCGCAAGTGAGACTGAGGGCAGAGCGGCGCGGTCGCGGACTCATCCATGCTCTGGCTTCACCTGCTCGCCCGACTCCGGCACCCTGGATCGTTCGCCGCTGTCGGCTTGGCGACAGGCCTCTACTGTCGCCCTGGCGACGGCCGCCCTGATACGGTGCTGCGACCACAAGCGGTGAGTGCTTCGATACCTACGGATATCTGTGCGGGTGGCGTTTGCAGGCTGGAGACGGAGCGGCTTCGGCCGCTGAGCTTGTCGTGACGCAGGAGCCACCCGACGATGCCGGTGCTCGGACTGCGGATCTGTACGAGTGGCAGGCTGTCATGGCCGCGGCTGACGGATTTCGGCTTTATCTAGACGCTCTCGGCCCGTCTGGCGATCTCGTCGCGGCAGAGGGCTGCCGGGTGCTGTGTGAGCGGCATGAGGACTGGGTGATCCTGCGCGACAGGGATGCCGAGTTGATCTCCGCCAAGCATCCGGGTCTCTCGTTTGGTGCCTACACGACTCTCAATTCGCTGGCCGATGACGGTGGCGTCGGGCATCTGTTCAACCGGTGGCTGACCATGGGCGAGCAGGCGACGTGCCGGCTCGTGACGACCGCCGGCGTGGACAAGCAGCCCAAACAGCTGGCCGCACTGGCAGAGACGCTGCAGAAGCGACGGCTTGCCGGTGTCGCTCTGGTCAACGACGGCGAGTTCGAGGAATTGCTCGACGCCTTCGGTGCCGCACTGTTGAAACACTGCGATGGCCTGCCCGAGCGGTGGAGCGCCGACGCTGGAGGCCAGACCGATGCGGTTCCCAGCTCAGACCAGCGGCGGCAGATGGCGCGTTTCCTGTCGATGTTCCGCTATCAGCCGAGCCCTCTACGCGACTACGTCGGCTTTGCAGCGCCGTCGATGTATGTGCAGCCGGTGCTGCGGCGTTTAGGCAGCTCGATTCCTGCCGATGCGGTTTGGGAAGCGGTTCTGTCGCTGTTCCGCGCTCGGATGCGGGCCTGTGGCCCGACCGAGGTAGGCGGTCTCCCGGCGGTTCTGGTTGCCCCGGTGGGCGCCGGAGTCTCGAGCGCGGCCGAGCTGGAGAAGAATCTGATGGGCCGGATCGTCACCCTCGGCGATATCGATGTGGCCGTCCGCGCTGCGCTGGCGTTCCCGTCGGGTTTCGCGCGGCTGCCGCGTATGCAGCGCACCAGCCGTCTGTCCATCAAGATGGAGGTGGGGGGCTGCTCGGACAACGCTGTAGAACGCGCGGAGCAGCTGCGTCTGGATTATCAGGATCTGATGCGTGAACGGATGGCGGGTGATCCGCTAGCCCGTGCCGAGGAGATGCGGCTGCGCCGCATGTTGTTGCGGATCAGCGACACCGCGACGTCGCGGGTGGGCGATCCGGAGGCGGAGTGGGGTACCGCTCTGTGGCGGGAACTTGAAGTTTCGCTCGAGCAGCAGGCAGCCCAGTTGCCTGACGATATGGATGTGGACCTGGCTCTGGGTGGGCTGTGTGACCTGTCCAACCGTTGTCAGGTGTGGTTCAGCGAGAAGTTCGACATCGACAGCGAGGTTGCGCGGCGGCGTGGTGAAGGGGGTGGAGGATCATGACGACAGCATTCGAGGCCGCTGAGCTGGCGTTACTGCGGGAGGACCTCGCCTACCACCAGGCTCGCGTGTTGCTACTGGTGACCGCTACCGCCGCGGAGCGGGGCCACAACCGCAAGCTCGACGGGCTCACCAAGCTCGCGAAGCTGGACTTCCTTTTGCGCTATCCCGCTCTGGCTACGCAGGTGCTGGACGAGCTCGACCCCAATGACCCCCGTCTGCATCTGAGCGAGGACGAAGTCCGGCAGCCCACCGACGTGGAAGCCCCGATGACCCGCTACAAGTACGGGCCCTGGGATGACCGCTACTACGCGATCATCGGTGCTCTGGTCGGGCGTGGCCTGCTGCGTTACGCCCGTGGCCGCAAAGGCAGCGTGGCTCTGGTGCCGACCAGTGAAGGCCGTGACCTGGCGGGGCAGCTCGCCGACGCCTCCGCCTGGGAGGTCATCGCGGAACGCAGTCGGGCCATCGCGCAGGCATCGACCGGTCTGACAGGCAACGCCCTCAAGGATCTCATTTACCAGAGGCTGTCCGACCTCATGGACCGACCCCACCGACAGGTGATCCGTTGACCACCACGTTTCGTCTCAACGCCGTCGTCCTTGACACTGTCGAAGGGCCAGTGCGGCACGAATTTCCGAGAGATCTGACGATCCTGGCCGGCCCGACGGGTGTCGGGAAGACCACCCTGCTGGAAGCGGTCAAGTACGGCTTCGGCCTCGACGGCGTACTGGCCCTGGTCATCACCGATAGCGTCACCGACATCAGCGTCGATGTGACCATCGGCGACGAGCGCTACCAGCTGTCGCGGTCGACCGACCCGAACAAGCGGCGCAACGTCCGTGTCACCGATCTAAAGACGCGCGAGCGGCTGCCCGATCACAGCACCGATTTGGATCAGTCGCCCAGTCTCAACACCCTGCTCCTGACCGCGCTGGGCCTGTCGGCCGATATGCGGGCGGCATCGAAGAACAGCACCAGCGGCAACCCCGGCACCCGCATCTCGTTCGCCGACGTCTTCTCCTTCCTCTATGTCGCGCAATCGGATATGAACCGCGACATCGCCCGCAGCCAGGACCAGTACCTCGAACCGAAACGTAAAGCGGTCTTCGAGCTGCTGTTCATGCTGACCAACGAGAACATCCTCGCCCTGCGTTCGGAGGCCAGCAAGCTGAACGCCGAGGTCTCGGCCGCGCAGAAGGAAAACCACACCATCCGCAGCTTCCTGCGCACCACCAACACCACCGGCAAGGAAGAAGCGCTCAGCGCTCTCGGTGAGGCCACCAACGACCAGATCGCCGCAGAGGCGCAGTTGAAGGTGCTGCGGGAAGCGATCACCCCGGCCGTCGACCGCGAGACCCAGGTGATCCGCGACCTGCTGACCGACACCGAGCGGCGGCTGGCGGACGCCCGGGCGACGGTAACCGCCCTGAGCCGGCAGCAGCGGGAACTGACTCGCGAGCGAAGCCGGGTCGAAGCCGACCTGGCACGGCTCGAGCGCATGCGCGATGCCGGCGCCCGGATCGCCGACATCGAGTTCGTGACCTGCCCCCGATGCTTGCAATCGCTGACAACCAGGCCGGTTCCCGACGGCGCCTGCCGGGTGTGCCTACAGCATGATCCGGTGACAACCGGGCACAGCGATGACCAGTACGAGCAGCGTCAACTGGCCGACCAGATGCGCGAGATGGACACGCAATTGGTGGTGCTGAGGGGACAGCTCGCCGCCACCAAGAACGCGGTCACCGATCGTGAAGCACTCGTCAACAGGCTCACCGTGGAGATCGAGACCCGGACAGCGGAGCGGGTCACGCCACGTCTTCAGGCGTACACCGACGCCGCCACCAAACTGGCCAACGCCCAAGCCCGGCACCGAGAGCTGGAGACCGTCCTGCGGCAATGGGACCGGGTGGACGATCTGGGCCGTATCGAAGACGAGCTGCGCGCCAAACGTGATCGAGTCCGAGGCGAGTGCCAACGGCTGGAGGCGGATCTGAACGAACGCCGGGATTCGATCATCGGACAGCTCAATTACCAGTTCGACCGGGTCATGCGCAGCATCGGCGTGCCCAGCGTGAGAACCGCCGAGATCAGCCCCACCACCTACCTGCCCCTCCTGAACGGTAAGCCGTTCCAGAAGTCGAGCAAGGGCGGCGGCATCATCACCGCCACCCAGATCGCCTACTGGACAACGATCCTCTACGTGGTGGTGTCTCGCGGCGATACCCAGTATCCGTCGTTCCTGTTGATCGACAGCCCGCGAATGGCGTTGAACTCGGCGACGAACATGCAGGTAGCTCTCTACCGGCGACTCAGCGGCCTCGCCGGCGCCCTGCCCGGAAAGCTGCAACTGATCGTCGCCGACAACGAGCTGCCCCCAGCCGTGCAACGTGATTTCGCGGAGATCGACTTCGACTACGACGCGCCTACAGTGTCCACCATCGAGCACCCGGGCCCGGCAGCCGTGGACACCATCTACGAAAACGACACCGAGCAAGACGAACCCGAAGCTGACCAGTGAAAGCCGGCAGGAGCCGAGCCGACTCTAGATCGGCTCGGCTCCTGCCGGTCAGGGCGGCTGGCCGGGTAGCACGGTGAGCATCGTGGGCTCGGCGGTCTTCACGACCTACCGCTGGCGGGGGTCCGAGAAGACTGTCAGCGCGCGCACGGTTGGCGGCAATGCCGACTGGGCCGATCTTCTGCGGGCGCCCTCGGCGCTCCGCTGCTCCTGGACGCAGGCCCGAAGTCGCTGGCACTGTAACCAGGCGAAGAACATCGACCAAGCCCGAGTTACCGCTGCCGCTGCCTCACCGCAGACGTGATTCTCGCGAGGACATTTCATGCCGATGAGAGCACTTCCCAAAGGGAGTCTTAAATGCTTTTACTCACCTCAATAAGCAATTTCCGCATCTGCTCGCGCTCAATCTGCGGGTCGGCGATTTGAATGAACTCAACTGCGTTAAATTTGTCCCCCTGACGCCTATTCTGCGGCGGCTCAAGACCCTCGATCAGCAACGCCTCCATTGTGGCCACTAGGTTGTCCAGGTCGAAGGCATCGGGCGCATTTTGAAGCTCTCCGCTTGCAGCCGGCCTTCGCACTCCGAACCAGGAAAATCGGTCCCAGCGACCATTTAGTCGATCCCTAGTGTGCTCTTTTAGGCGCTTGCTCAAACGTTCGCCCGTGACTCGACCGACGTAAATCACGCGGTCACCATCGTATAAGATGTAAACGCCGGTCTGAGCAGCAAAATTGATCGCGTCGCTGCCTGCTTGCTGCTGTCCAAGCAGTTGAGGCTCTGTTGGCGCCCATATCACGAGGTCTCGTCGCCAGAACATACCAAATGCATTGATGAGACCCATGCGCTCGGCATCTTCTTCGGCCTCATCGTGCGCCTCAAGCGCGGGTTCCTCAGGTCCAGCCGCGCGCAGGCCATAAATACCCCGCTCCAATTTGAAGAAGGGAGAGCCGTCTTCAAGATCTTTTATTGATTGTGAGACGACGGACGCAACTGTGTTTGCCGGTGTGGCACCTACATTATCCCTCAGTCCGCCGTCAATCACGGCCTGTGCAATATCTGCGTAGTGAAGTGGCTTTCCTGCCTCCTCTAGGACCCTTATGATCGCGTCCTGCCACGACAAATTAACCATGAGATGCCGACTCCCCTTTGATAACAAACCCACTGGGAATCAGATTAGCCTGGTGCCCCGGCTGTGTCTGGCCGTCGAGCCGTCGCAACATCCTCCCTTGCCGCGCACATAGGCGGCAGCAGTTCCTCGCAGCCCGGGTCCCGGGCTAGCGGCCTCGACCAACCCCTTCAACGTATTGGGGATGGCGGCGATGGCTTGCACGGGTTGAACCTCAGCGCAGGTCTCGAAGGCGGGCGGAGTCGCCGGCCTACACTGCGAACGTGTAGTTCCTGATCATTAGTTCGTTGCTGTCCCCGACACGAGCATCACCCCTATCGCAGCTAACAGATGAAACACAGATGCTCCCCCGGGACCGCCGACACTGAAGGCGGCATCCCGGTCTACATGCGGGCATACGCCGAACATCCTGTTAGGAGCAAAGCCCGGATACGATGCCCAGCATGGCCTCACCGACGGAAGAGCCGCCGAGCACTGACGCCCATCCGCACCAGTACTTGGAGGAGTGGGGATTTCGTTCGACACGCCTCAATATCAGGGACCTCAAGGCAATAGCCGAGGAGGTTAAGGACGGG
The DNA here is from genome assembly GCF_050955685.1 of Actinoplanes sp. CA-015351. Classification (NCBI taxonomy): domain Bacteria; kingdom Bacillati; phylum Actinomycetota; class Actinomycetes; order Micromonosporales; family Micromonosporaceae; genus Actinoplanes; species Actinoplanes sp. CA-015351. Next base: position 886,036 of record NZ_CP192102.1, on the reverse strand, counting down.
GTCCAGTGCTGGACATGTTTCGTTCCAGAAACGCTTGCAGGGCCACCCCATGTTCGACGAAGAGGGCTATCCCAGTGGACGAGCGACTCTCTTGATGGGTTGATTCAAGTGGCCCCGGCAGGACGAATCTTTCACTTCGAGTTCGAGGCCGACGTAGACGGCACCAAAATCAAGATTTTGGTGGGCGCGCCCTGGTCGAAAACACATAGGTCTATCGTCTCGGCATGCCATGGCCCGGGCGTTGAATCCTCGGCCGCGTATAGGAGGATTACCGACGCAGTGTACCCGTCAGCAAAACGGGGAAGATTCTGGCATTACCTAAGCTCCATTGTCGGTACCACTGCGATCTTCGCCGTAGCTTGGATTTGGTCCTTCTTCTCCGGCTTCTTCCAAAGTCTAGGGCAGGACGATTCCGACACCCCTGTCGTTGCCATCCAGGCCACCGTCATGACGGTGTTCATTATTCTTTCGTTTTCGCCGTTATGGGTAGATGGCTTTAGGCGGCTTACGGCATCGAGTGTGAAATTCAAGCCGAATGCCGTTACGCATCGGGCAGGATCGAGCGTCACCCGTGTGTAGTCCTGGATCCGATTCGTATATTCACGAGATGGAAATTTGGAGTATAAGACCTACCTCGCAACACATATGGGCTGGATATTCGGAGCTGCTAGCATGGTTATCGCAATTCTTGCGTGGCTTTATCCGAGGAAATGACAATGCCCACGTGCCACCGGTGGAGCAGATCACCATTGCGTCTTGCGGCCTTCGCTCAAACAATGAGCCTTTTTCATCCTGAGTAGGCCGGGTTCTCAACGTGATGCAGGGTCAGGATGGCCTGCACGATCGGGGTCGCTCGGTGTGGGCTGCACCGGAGTTTCGTCAAGATCTTCCAGGTCTTGAGGGTGGCGTTGGCGCGTTCACTGATGGCGCGGATCCAGGCGTGTGCCCGGTTGACCTTCTTCTGCCAGGCGGAGAGTTTCGGCCGGTAACGGTGGCGTTTGAACGGTGTGCGAATGCTGCTGCGGGCGCCTTGGTAGGCCTTGTCGGCGAACGTCATCACCTTCGCCCTGGTCAAGGCCTCGATGATGGCGTGGGTGCGGGCGGCGGTCAGGTCGTGGACCGCGCCGGGCAGGGCTGCTGATGCTTAGATGAGCCGGCCTGCCGCGTCGGCTATGAACTGTACGTTCACGCCATGGCGGCGGTGTTTGCCGGAGTAGTAGGGCTTCAGGTCGGCGACCCGGTCGATCGGGATCAGGGTGCCGTCGAGGATCACGTAGGCGAGCAGCCGGATCCTGGTCATTGCCGCGTCGAGATCGTCGGCGGTGATGGAGAGCAGGTCGATGGCCTCGCGGACGTATCGCCACGCGGTGGTGACGCCGATCTCGAATCCGCTGGCCAGGCGGGTCAGGGTGTCGCCGTTACGTAGGTGGGCCAGCGCGAGCAGGGCTTGCCGGCCGGGGTCGAGGCGCCGCCACCGGGACCTGCGCCGGTTGCGGTGGGCTCGGATGAGGCCGGCCAGGTGGTTCAGGCTGCGAGTGGACAACGGAATCGCGGCAGGGTAAGACAGCACAGCGAGGCTCCCGGTTGGGGAATCGGATCTTGGTCGACTGCTGTTTTACCGGGAGCCTCGTCCTATGTCGACTCCAGCGCCTGCCCTGCCGTGACCTGCGCCGTCACGATGAAAAAGGCTCAATATTGATACGTCCCGGACTCGTAACACTCTCATAGCCGCTGCTCGTGAACCCGCGTCGTGCAGTGGCAGCAGCCGCCGGTTCGCCGACGGCCGCCTGGCCGCGGGCTTCCTCGGAATGCCAAGGCCCCAGATCACGAGCTGCTGGCCGTCGATGACGGAGGATGTTGCAGATGCGGTTGGGTATCGAACGGTCCGAGGTCGGGCACCAGCTCGTGAGCTGCTGCGAGATCGCGGATCTTCGCCAGGTAGGGATGTCCGCTTCGCAGGCTCTCGATGGCGCTGAGAGCCAATACCGGGCTCCACCCCAGTACGAGTAGCTGGTCAGGGTCAGCGTCGGGCTCAGCGGCGAGGCGCAGGGCCGGCGGATGGTCTTCGCCCCGCCAGTCGATGTACGCGGCCAGCGTCGCCAGGCTGACATGAACCGCCCCAGTGAGGTGACGGTACAAGCCGTAAATGCCCTTGGTCCCGCCGTCAAAGCGGTCTGCAACCGCTTGGATTTTGAGCTGTGGCTCTCCTACGGGATGGTTAAGATCCGCTTGCAGGTTCTCCGGGATGACGACGCCGCCATCGCGCATGCCTTGAACGACGTTGCGGTGCAGCCGGCTCATGGACCCGATCAGGGCTTCCTCGCCCTCGTGGGTATGGATCACCCACTGGGCAGCAAGGGCGTGCTCGAAGGCCACCCGGATGTTCGCGCGGGCGGCGTAGCCCAAGCCCTGCGCATGCAGACTGAGGGCCGCCACGACCTGTGCCATCGCGTGGGCGACAACCGGGTAGGTGGCATTGAACCTCTTCGTCGACTCCGCGTCGACCAGGAACGCGGGCGCCGTTCGCCAGTGCTCCAGGCAGGCGTGGGCTGCCGCCAGATGGAGTGCGCCGAGGCGCTCCAGCTCCTGGTCATCGCTCAGAGAGGTCACTCGCCGATGATGCGGGTCAGGCGTCTGGTCAGTCTACGGAGTTAGCACCTCCGACATGGTGACCGGAGAAGCACCGCGGACCGACCAGTCATGCCGCTCGGCGACAACGACGCCCAGAAATATGGCTGCCGACCAGGCCCGGTCTCTGGGAGTCGCCGTGTCGTCTGCTGGGTCAGCACAGCAGCGGGGCAGCATCTGCTGGAGGGCGGCGGTCTGTTTCTCCCAAGCTGCGACGAAGTTCATAAGGGGCGTAGTCGTGGTGATTTCGGCCGATGATCTGCAGGCCGCAGGGCAGCCCGGCAGTGCTGAAATCAGCGGGGACGGCCAGGGTTGGCGCGTGATCAGCGTGCCGATGGTGCTGCCCTCCGTCCAGCGGTGGTAGCTGGAAATGGTGGTGTCGCCGATCTTCCCCGCCAGTGCAGGGCAGCATCGAACGGCAAGACCTGGGCGGTCGACGCTTACTCTGCGTTACTAGACGAAGTTCGGCATCCCAGCCGCCGAAGCGTCCGGGGCATCAAAGAGCCAGCCAGGAATTCCCACCATCACCCTTGAGTGGATCGAAGGTATCCGATTTTTCATGAAGCAACTCGACGGCGCCCCGTTCATCGCCTTACTCAAATTTGTCGATCGATTCAGCCAGCATCTCACCATAGCGCCAACCGAAAATGTCCCTAACGGATTTCTCTCCGTGACGAAATAAGCACGCAAGGCAACCGGCACACGCACTGCACACTATGGGCCCTGAGCTGGGAAAACGGCCCACACGACGCGTCGAGACACCTCGCAGCGCCCGGCGCATCCATCGATAGATATCCCGCATTCGTAAATCGCGGACATCTACGGGTTTTCGTGGCCAAAAAACGGTGCCGACTGTCTACAGTCGGCCCCGCTTTAAAACCACTCTGACCTGCGGAAACTCGCTTCCCTCAGTCTTTCAGAAGCTGCCGCGCCATGACGATTCGCTGAACTTGATTCGTGCCTTCGTATATTTGGCCTATGACCTGAGCTCCCCGATGTGATGTTTAAGCGGGCGTTCTGCGGTCATCCGCGTCTCATGGCCAGTCGTTTCACGCAGTGGACCTTGGACGTGCACGACGTCGATCGCATGGCGGCGTTCTGGGCCGCCGCGCTCGGTTACCGCATCGAGCGTGGCGACGACGGCGACGCTCACCTATGGCCGGACGGCGGCGGTCTCAGTGTCTGGCTGCAGCCCACCACCACGCCTAAAGTCGGCAAGAACCGTGATCACCCGGACCTGGTCGCCGCCGACGGCGACGCCGAGGCCGAAGTGGCCCGGCTGCTGGAACTCGGCGCCACCCGGGCCGATGTCGGGCAGAACGGTGACGAGGGGTTCACCGTTCTCGCCGACCCGGAGGGCAACGAGTTCTGCGTCCTTCACCGCCGGGGTTGATAGATGTTCGACGGCTTTGAACTGGATCACGTACGGGTCGGTGACGTGACCCTTCGGGTCAGGCACGGCGGCGCCGGTACCCCGGTCGTGCTGCTGCACGGCCGTCCACGGACCCACACCACCTGGCACCAGGTCGCCCCGGCCCTCGCCGAGCACCATTTCGTGGTGACGCCGGACCTGCGCGGGTACGGCGGATCCACGCTCCCGGCGAATGAACCGCGGCATGGCTCTGGACGTGGTCCGGTTGATGGCCCATCTCGGGCACCGGCGATTCGCCGTGGTCGGCCACGACCGGGGCGCCCTGGTGGCGTTCCGGACCGCGATGGACCATCCCGACCTCGTGTCGCACCTGGTGGTCATGGATTCCCTGCCCGTGATCGAACACCTGGAACGCACCGACGCCACCTTCGCCCAGGCCTGGTGGCACTGGTGGTTCCTGGGCCAGACCGACAAACCCGCGGAACGGGTCATCTGTGCCGACCCGCGAGCCTGGTACAGCACCCCGGAACCCGACGCGATGGGCGCCAGCAATCACGCCGACCTGTGGGCGGCCCTGCAGAACCCGGCAGTCGTCCACGGCATGTGCGAGGACTACCGGACCGGCCTGGACATCGACCGCGCACACGACGAAGCCGACCGGGCCGCCCGGCGCCAGATCGGCTGCCCGGTCCTCCTGCTGGAAGCCGCGGGCGACGACCTGGACATTCACGGCGACCCAGCCGCGATCTGGGCCCCCTGGCTGGCCCGGCCGCTGACCCACCGTGTCATCAGCTCCGGGCACCATCAGGCGGAGCAGGCACCCGGCGCGGTTGCCGAGGCGCTGCTCGGCTTCCTGACGCCGTCCTGATCACGGCGTACGGAGGACCGTTGAAGATTCTTTTGGTCATCTTCGAGCAATTGTGGCGTCATGGTGTTCCTCCGCCACGACACCGCCCCGCGATGACTCCCCTGATCAAGGCCAGGTTTGTCGCCGTCCGCGTGGGTATCCCGCAGCCGTGACCGAACTCGTGGCGGCCGTCATCGGGCAACTCGCCCGGGATCTCGTCCTGATTGTCGACCGGATGCCCGCCCCCGGCACCGCGGCGGAAGCCGGCGACCGGCTGGAACAACTCGGCGGCAAGGGCGCCAACCAAGCCGTCGCCCTCGCTCAGCTCGGCCTGCGGCCACGGCTGATCGCCGTGGCCGGCGACGACATCATCGGCGATGTCCTGCTCGACCAGGCCCGCCGCGACGGAATCGACGTCAGCGCGGTCATCCGCCGCCCCGGCGCCTTGACCGGATTGATCGTCGAACTGCTCGACGAGGACGCCCCGTGTGCCGCGCCGGCTGCAGGAGCTGCGGCTGTCCATCACCGGTGCCAACAACACGCTCAGCCACACTCTCGGCCGTTCCCCCCAGGTCTCCGACATCGCCGCATACCTCGGCATCACTGAGGATGAGGTCATCGAAGGCCTGGAAGGCGCCCGCGCCTACAACTCGACCAGCCTGTCCACGCCGGTCAGCGAAGGCGGCACCGAACTCGGTGAGACGCTCGGCGGTGAGGACGCCGGCTACGAACTCGCCGAGCTGCGTATCGCCCTCGGCCCGGCGCTGTCCAGCCTCGACGAACGTGAACAGAAGATCGTCGGCCTGCGGTTCTACGGCAACCTCACGCAGACGCAGATCGCCGAGCAGGTCGGTATTTCCCAGATGCACGTCTCCCGGCTGCTCACCCGAGCCCTCGCGAAGTTGCGGCGCCAGCTCGACGGCGCCACCGCCTGAGCAGCCGCTGGCTTTCGCCCGCCCAGCTGTTCAGAGTGCTGCGTCCTGACCTTGGCCCGCTGAAGCTGCATGAGTGACACGATTGTGGGCACCGGGGACCCGTGAGTGTTCAGATCGGGACGTCCGGGTGGAGCTATGCCCATTGGGATGGTGTGCTCTATCCGCCGGGCACACCGCCGCGGAACCGCCTCGAGCATTACGTGCGGCGGTTCCACACGGTCGAACTCAACGCCAGCTTCTACCGCTGGCCCGCGCCGGCGACCTTCGCCGGTTGGCAGCGGCGCCTGCCCGATGGATTTCGGCTCTCCGTCAAAGCACCTCGCGGTCTGACGCACGCCAAGAAGCTGTACGCGCCCGAGGAGTGGATTCAGCGGATCACCGCCGGCCTGCATGAACTCGGTGACAAGCGAGGTGTGTTCCTCGTCCAGCTGGGCCCGCAGCAGCAGCGCGACGACGCCCGTCTCGCGTACTTTCTCAATCTGCTGCCCGGCTGGGTTCGCACGGCCGTCGAGTTCCGGCACCCGAGCTGGCACGACGACCAGGTGTTCAAGCTGCTGGAAGACCACGGGGCGGAGTACTGCGTGATGAGCGGCGCCCAGCTGCCGTGTCTGCTGCGCGCCACCGCACCCTTCGTCTATGTACGCATGCATGGCCCGGATCCCGATCATCTGTACGCCGGGTCGTACCCAAAAGACAGCCTCGTCTGGTGGGCGGACCGGATCCGCGAGTGGAACGGCCAGAACCGAGAGGTCTACGCCTATTTCAACAACGACGGTGACGGGAACGCCGTCCGTAACGCCGAGACTCTCCGAAACCTTCTCCCCTGAACAACGCCGTCACCGGTCGGCGACAACCGATCGGCATCGGCGAATGATCCGGGCCGTCCCGGGTAGGCCACAGGTATAGCGATTGAGGGAAGGGAGCAGTTCATGACCACCGCACGCGACATCATGACTCCCGACGTCACCTGTGTCGGGGAGAAGGAAAGCCTGGGCGACGCGGCCAGGAAGATGGCCGATCTCCAGGTTGGTTCGCTGCCGATCTGCGGCGAGGACAAACGGCTCAAGGGCATGGTCACCGACCGCGACATCGTGGTGAAAGCAGTCGCGGCCGGCCGCAACCCCGCCGATGTGAGCGCGGGCGAACTCGGCACCGGGAAACCGGTCACGATCGGCGCTGACGACGACGTGGCCGAGATCCTGCGCACCATGGCCGAGCACCAGGTCCGGCGGCTGCCGGTGATCGACGGCCACCAGCTGGTCGGCATCGTCGCGGTGGCGGACGTCGCCCGCGCCCTGCCCGACCGGCCGGTCGGCGACCTGATCGACGCACTCAGCGAATAAACACCACCAGTCCGATTCCGCCCCGGCGCCGGGGAGCATTCCTCCGGCGCCGGACGTCGCCTCAACAGGAAGCGATGTGAAACGCAGGACGTGCTGCTCGACGTGAGCATCGCCGCCTTCATCGATGCTCGGTAACGCTGACGACATCCTCGAATTCCTGCGTCTTTCGTTGCGACGAGCCATCATGGCAACGTCACGGCGAGCGGAGAATGCAGTGGATCCCGAGCAGAACACTTACGTACATGATCAGAATGCCCGAGTGGACCCGATGCACACCCTCGGGACAATTACCGTCGCCGGCCTCCGTGACATCCTGGCCGATATGCCTGACGAAGCCATAGTTGTCGTCGCGGAAGACGGAGCAGACGGAGGCGACTGCTCTCCCCTGGCCGACGTGGAGGAGGCCTGGTACTTCCCGACTACTGGTGAGTCCGCTCCACTCGGGCGGGACTCCGCCGGCAATGTCCACGAACCCGGCATTGGTGACCTCTATGCCGTCATACTCCGGCCCGCTGACCAACGCTGACGGGAACCCTGATTCGCCCCCCCAGCGATGGATGAGGATGCAGGTGGCGTTGATGAACCGGCGGTCACGCGTCGCTGAGGGAGCTGAACTGGATACCAGCCAGCCGCCAGCCTTCCGGCAATGCGACCCAGGTCTGACTGACGCGGACAGTCAACGTCATCTCCTGCTCGCGCCAGATCGAGTGCGCTTGCCGAATTGATCGACGAGCTTTATGTGGATGAGGCCATCGCCCAGATCGCCGAACCCGGTGCCTTCCCCTGAGCGTCCGCTGTTCCCTCTACCACCACACCTTCTGAGCCGGGGCGGCTCAGCGGTTGAGCGACCGGGCCATCTCGGGCCGGCGGCCGTGGGATCCGGTGTGTTCCGCGGTCGGCGTGAGATCGCCGAGTGGATCTGTGCCGTCGAGCAGGCCGGTCACTCGGTCGGCGGACACCGGCCGGGCGAAGTGGAAGCCCTGCGCCTTCGGACAGCCCAGTCGGCGCAGGATCTGCGCTTGTTCGGCGGACTCGACGCCTTCGGCCACGGTGCTTAACTCCAGGGCGTTACCCAGATCGATCGCCGCGCGGGTGATCGCTGTCTGCCGGGCCGTCGGGTCGGCCGATAACGTCAGCGAGCGGTCGAGTTTCAACACGTCGATCGGTAGCTCCTGCAGGTAGGACAGCGATGAGTAGCCGGTGCCGAAGTCGTCGATGGCGATGCGGATTCCGTGGGACCGCAATTGGTGGAGTGTGCCGATGACCGCTTCGGGGATCTCTCCGGTCGTACCGATCAGCATGCTTTCGGTGATCTCCAAGGTGAGAGCTGAACCTGGCAGGCCGTGGTCACGCAGCGCTGTGAGGACCTCGTCGTGGAATCCGGGCTCGGTCAGCTGGCGTGCGGCGACGTTCACGGTGACCCCGACGCCGAACCGGGCATGCCATGGCCGGACCTGCGCGCAGGCGGTGCGCAACGCCCAGCGGCCCACGTCGATGATGAGGCCGCTCTGCTCGGCGATGGGAATGAACTCGACCGGTGAGACCGGCTCGCCATCGGGCGCGGTGAATCGCATGAGTGCTTCGAGCGCGGTGATCCGGCCGGTCTCCAGGTCAACGATCGGCTGATAGTGCAGACTCAGCCCATTCCCGGTCAGGGCCAGGGTCAGTCCGTGGTTGATTGCGGTACGCCGTAGCCATCCGTCACGCAGGCCGGGATGGAAGCGGACCGCGGCGCCGCCGTTCTGCTCTTTCGCCGCGTACAGGGCCAGATCGACGTCGCGCATCACCTCAGCCGGTAGTGAGTCCTCGAGGTCGACGAAACCGAGGTGACCGGGCGCGACGATCTGGAGATCGTCGACGTGGTGCGCCCGGCTGAGGGCGGCGCTGATCCGCGCGGCGAATTCGTCGGCCGCGGTGCCACGCGCCTCGTCGAGGACGGCGAACTCGTCGCCGCCCAGCCGGGCGATGACCGCGCCGGGGGCCAGCTCATTGAGGCGTCGGGCGGTGCCCGCCAGTACGGCGTCGCCGATCGGATGCCCGTGGCGGTCGTTGATCTCCTTGAATCCGGCGAGGTCGATGAGGTGCAGGGTGCCGCGGCGCCCGGCTGCGGCGAGCGCGTCGGTCAGCATCCGGCGGTTTGCGAGTCCGGTCAGGGGATCGTGCAGAGCCTGGTGGGTCAGTTCGTTGCGAATTTCATGTTCGGCTTGCAACGCCCGGCGCATCTCCGCGGTGCGGTGCTGGGCCACGCCGGTGAGCATTCCGAGGCGCACGATCAGCAGCGTCGCCACCGCGATCATGAGCATCATGGGCAGCAGCGACCCGGTGATGGAGATCGAGGCCAGGGTGCCGCTGAGCAGAGCGTCGAGCAGGGTCGTCGCCGGGTAGACGAGGATCAGCCCGAGGAAGGTGGCGAGCCGGAGCCGGGAGACCGTAGCGGTGTCATTGCTGTCGTTTTCGACGCGGGGCACCTGATCGCGGTGCGGGTACAGACCGGCTGCGCCGATGAGGACGCTGCCGATGATCCAGCCGGCGTTCTCCCACGCGTCGACGGGGCCGCTGGGGGCGAGCAGGCTGACGCCGTACACCAGATCAGCGGTGAGTTGTACCAGCATGCCGGCGGACATGAGGGCGATGCTGCCAGTCAGGCGGCCCCCGAGCAGGATGCGGACCAGCACCGCCATCCGCAACACTTCCAGGCCCTCGTAGGTCAGGAAGATCGCGATACCCCACGAGGTGAGGTCGCCGGAAGCGACGTAGGGCTCGGCGATCAGATTCCACGTTCCGAAGGCCAGACCCAGCACGACCGCCGTGCTGTCGATCGCACCGGTCCGGGAACCTGTCCGAGGTCGCGGCCCCACGGTCAGGGCGGCGATGAAGAGCACGAGCGCTGCCAGATAGAGCACGTCGTTGAAGTCGCCGAACGGGATCAGCCCTCGAGAGCCGTCGAACCGGATGCGCCAGGCACCTTGTGCAGCGGCGTACATCAGCTGGCCTGCGGCGAGAAGCCACCAGAACTGCGGCCGAGACGGCCGATACCGCAGAACACCGTAGACGACGGCAAGGCCGGCCGAGGCCTGCACCACGGTGGCACCCACGGTTGCCCACAGCTGACCGCTTGCGGCGAAACCGGCTGCCGCAGCCACACCGAGGAGCAGGTAAATCGCCCATGGTGCGCGGAGCCTACGCAGCAGATGCCAGGTCACGAGCCCTCCAACCGACAGTCGAACGGTCAGTAGATCTCAGCAAGGGTGAGTGACGGGATGCCATCGGGATGCAGCACGGTTGCATCACACAATTGATCCAGGGACAGGTTCGGTACGCCGGCCGGACGTGCGGTCGCTCACCCGTACACGGTCTGGTGCGCCAGGTCGGCAAGCACTGCGTGTAGGTCACCGGTTCGTTCGTACTGTCGGCGTTGACGGTTCGCGCCGGTGCCGTTCCTGCGTAGCCTGGCCAACCGTGCCTCGACCAGTGGTAGGTCGCCGTTGCGGGACAGCGCCGCGGTGACCGTGGCCACGAGTTCGTCTACCAGTTCCCAGGCCGGTCGGGCCTGGCCGCGGCGCGGGTCGAGCAGGGTGCCGTCGATGCCCTGGTGCGCGGCGTTCCAGTGGGCGGCCCGCAGCACGCCGTCAGGGATCGGCGGCGCGGCCCGCCCGCCGGCGACGTCGTCGATGGCGGTGGCGACGAGTGCCCGGACCAAGCCGGTCAACAGGACCGTGTCGTCGACGGTCGGGCAAACATCGGCGACCCGCACCTCGACGGTGGGATAAGTGGCTGACGGCCGGGCGTGCCAGAGGATCAGGCTGTCGTCGAGCATGACGCCCGAGGCGACCAGAACTTCGACGGTACGGTCGAAGTGCTCGGCGGAGGCGAACCAGGGTGTCGGTCCGAGGGCCGGCCACCGGTCCAGTTGCATCGCCCGCCAGCTGGCGTGGCCGGTGTCGCGGCCGGCGTGGAACGGCGAGTTCACCGTCAGGGCCTGCACCATCGGCAGCCACGGGCGCAGGTGGTTGCACACCTGCACGGCCAGTTCCCGGTCGGGTACGCCGACGTGGACGTGGCATCCGCAGACCGCCGGATCGTCGACGATCGGACCGTAATGGTCGAGGATGGCCCGGAAGCGGGGGTTGTCGGTGATGGTCCGGCACGGTTCGGCGATCGGCGTGGCGCCCACCGCGACCAAGCGGGCCCCGTTCGTGTCCGCCGCATGGGCGGCGGCTCTGCGGAGCTGCCGCAACTGTTGCCCGACCTCGTCAAGGCTGGCGCAGACGGGGGTGACCATCTCGATCATGCTGTGCCGGAACTCCTGCCGGCTCTGCTCCCAGGCCTCGGCGGGTAGCGCCTTGCGCACCGCCTCCGCAGCCGGGACGTTCGCCATGCTGTCCGGATCGAGGAGCAGGAACTCCTCTTCTACACCCACAGTGAGTCGTGACGGGTCGAGTGATCGGGCAGCGGAGATCGCGATTCCCGGATGTGAGGTCATGGCCGACACTCAACCGCCGTTGCGGCTGGCGGTGAGCACCACGAGGGCGATGCGTTCGGCGTACGCGTACGCCGGGCCGTCCAGTTCCTCGCTGTAGACGTCCGGGTCAACCTCCCGGTACGACCAATCCAGGCCGGCGCCGCCGAGCCGATGCGCGGCGGCGTCCCGGAACGGATCGCGGCCGTCGATGATGCCGGTGCCGCTGAACAGCACGAGCGTGCCACCGGCATCGAGTCGTTGCGCGGCCGCGTCCACGACCGCGAGGGGTAGTTCGTGCCCGTGCGGGCCGCCGTCGCGGTAGGTCCGGCCACCCGGATCGATCATGAACGGCGGATTGGAGATGATCAGGTCGAAGGCGCCGTCGACATCGTTGAGCAGGTCACTGTGGCACGGCCGTACGTTCGAGGTGTCGGCCAGGACGGCGTTGAGCCGGGCGAACCGCAGGGCGGCGGGATTGATGTCGGCGGCGAGGACCTCAGCGTCCGGTGCCAGCTTCGCGATGGTGATGGCACCCGCAGCGGTGCCGCAGCCGATGTCCACTGCCCGGCGCAGCGGAAGGGTGCGGCCCTCGACGGCGGCTGAGGCAGCGTCCGCCATCCGCTGGGTGTCCGGCCCGAAGAACACCGAGTCGGGCGCCGTCGTCGGAAAGGCTGAGTGTACGAAGATCTCGCCGTCGTACGAGGAGAACCGGACCAGGCTGCGGCAGAGCTCGCCCGACCTGTGCATGACACCGGCGGCGTCCATCAACTCCACGAGCCGGGCCGGCAGCACTCCGGGGCCGAACGGACGACTCCAGCCGAAGACCCCACGCAGGTCGGTTGCCTGTGTGCAGGCGGGCCGCCGGTTCACCCGTTCGTGGGTGGCCGGGGTGATCGTCGTGAAGTGATAGCCGGCGGCCCGCAGAGCTTCGCCGAGCTCCATCAGCGCGGCGTCGGAAGTTCCCAGGTCGTGGGGTGGAGCGGGTGCTTTCGTGGCAGTGATCCTCATCCGGCCGGGTTGCCCATCCGTCGACGCCTCAACCGCACTCGGCCGGTTCCCCTCGACACCAAAGCCGAACTCGGAGCGTTACCGAGGCTGATTGGATCAGTGACGATGGAGTACTCGGGCGCGATGCCGACCGAACGACCACAGCACCCCGCCCCGATCGAGACCGACGAGGTCACGGTGGTGATTGCCACCCGTGATCGGTGGGACCGGCTGGCTGAGACGGTCCCGCACCATCGGGCGCCGGTGATCCTGGTCGACAACGCCTCCGGGAACATCGGCGATGTTCCTGGCGTCGATCTGGTGCGGCTGGAGAGGAATCAAGGGGCGGCCGCCCGCAATGTGGGTGTGCGGCGAGCCCGGACGCCATACATCGCGTTCGCCGACGACGATTCGTACTGGACCCCGGGATCACTGGCCGCGGCGGCGGCGCTGATGCGGGGCGCATCCACGGGCCGGCCTGCTCGCCGCCCGGGTCCTGGTGGGCGCCGATCAACGTCTCGACCCGGTCTCGGCAGCCATGGCGGCGGCCCCGTTAGGAATACCGTCCGGTGCGGCCGGTCCTGCGATTCTCGGTTTCATGGCCTGCGCGGTAGTGGTGCGCCGCGATGCTTTCCTCACGGCCGGCGGATTCCAGCCCAGGCTTTTCGTGTACGGCGAGGAAGCGCTGCTCGCGATGGATCTGGCCGCCGCCGGCCACGAGCTGTCGTACGTACCGCACCTCGGGGTGCGTCACCTCCCGCACCCGGCCGGCCGCGACGTGAGCGCCCGGCTGCGCCGCGAGGTCCGCAACCGAGTCCTGACCGCCGCCCTGCGCCGGCCACCGGCGGTGGCTCTCCGGACCGTGGTGGCGGCGCTCAGGGAGTGCCCGCGCGGAGCGGCCGAAGCAGTGCCTGATCTGCCATGGGCTCCGGATCACGGGCGCCGCCTGCCTGTGGCGGTCGAATCCGGGCTGACCCGGCTCGCCGTGGTCTCGTCATCGTCGGCGGCATAGTCGCCCGCGACGCGGGTGCGGTGCTGTTCACCTCGTCCGTCGCCTCGATGATGCCGGGCACCTACTAGGCCGTCTACAACGCGTCGAAGTCGTTCGTCCAGTGTGATGAGAGCCTTGACCGGCGCCCCGCTCGAGTTCAACCCGGTTCTCAACGCACCGGCCGACCTGTACCCGACCGGGCTCATCCACCGGTCTCGAACCATCGCCTACCGACTCAGCCAACGCACAAGACAGCGGGCGCGACCGATTAACTACTCGATCGCGCCCGCGGATGCTTCAGGTTGATCAGTGCGTGCGCGAGTCGTGCGTACGCGGGTCGTTGTCGCTGCTGCGGCTGCCGGCCTTGGCCAGGCCCCGGCTGATCATGTAACCGATGGTCAGCAGGGTGATGTACCACCACGCCTTGTCGGCGGCGAAGTAGTCAGCACCGTTGTTGGCGGAACCGTCGCCGACGGTGTACGAGGCGATTAACACGCCGATGACCGCAAGCACGTAGACGATCAGCTCAGTGGTCTTGAAGGAAGGCTTGGTCTCCTCGCCCCGAAAACGGGCCGTCTTCACGGTGCTGTTCTCATGGTGGGTCTGAGTGCTCGTAGCCATCGTTCTCTCCCGGGGGGTCTGTAGAACGCCGCCTGACGACGGCAAACAGGAGTTACCCGGCCAACTGGGCGCCAATCAGCGTTTATACAGCCCGTGTCCAGACTGTTACCAGAAGAGGAGATCGACAGGGATGTAAGCGGTGAATCGTATCTGCGGCCAGATGTGGCTAATGGGCGTGCTCACATACATTGCTGGTCTTCAACACTTCGGGCGGCTTTCACCCGGCTCGGCGTCTCACGGTGCGCGAGCCCTTACCTCACGCCTCAGCCAAAACCTCTCGGGCTGCGGCGATCACCTCGGCTGGCTGCACCGCGAACAGTGCGGGATGAACCCCGGGACCGGGAGCGTCACCCGGTTCACTACGGGTCCGTGCCAGATCGCGCGCTGCTGCGACCGCTCCGCCGGCGGTCCCCACCGTACCGGTGACATCGGTCCGAACAGGACTACCGACGGCGTGGCGTACGCGGTAGCCAGGTGGGCGATTCCGGTATCGCCACTGATCAGCAGCCGGGCGCCGGCGACCAGGGCGCGAGCTCGGTCAGTCCCGTGGAGAGCACCGCGCCGGCGGGCAGTCCGGCCATGACAGCCACTCGTACCGCGTTCGCACGCTCGGCGGCGGAGCCGGTGATCACAACGCGGTGGCCGGTCGAACAAAGGTGGCGGGCCACAGCGGCGTAGCGGTCCGCGAGCCAGCGCCGCGACGGTGACTTCGCAAAGCGCACTCCCCCGGTCCGCAGTTCGGCTACGACCAGCTCAAACAGCAACTACGCCTACCGACCGACCCACCGCCGTACGCGACGCGATCCACGCCTGCCGCAACGGCGGATCCGTTTTCGTCCTCGGTGTCTACTCCGGTTTCGTCGACAAGTTTCCGCTCGGCGCGCTGATGAACAAGGGCCTGACCGTCCGCGGCGCCCAGATGCACGGTCAGCGGTACATCCCGATGCTGCTGGAACGCATGGCCCGCGGCGAACTCACCACCGAACACCTGGCCACCCACGTCATGCCCCTCGACCAGGGGCCGGAAGGCTACCGCATCTTCAAGGAGAAGGAAGACGGCTGTGTGCGGGCGGTTTTCGTGCCGTGAAGACCGCAGAAGCCGTCGGTGTTCCCGGGTTACCGCTGACTGGTCGGTGACAGGCTGATGGTCTCGCCGCGCCCCAGCGCCTGGACGCCGGTGAGTGATCGGTTGCGGCATTCGGCGAGGAAGTCACTCAGCGGTGACTTCATGACCTTGTAGTCGTCGTAGTGGATCGGCAGGGTCAGCCGGGGCCGGATCAGTCCGGTCAGCTCGGCGCCCTGCCGGCCGTCCATCGTCAGCAGCAGACCGAGCAGCCGGGTGCCGCCGAGGTGGATGAGCATCGCGTCGATCTCGCCGCAACGCTGACTGATCTCTGAGAGGAACGGCCGGTACAGCGTGTCGCCGGTGATGTAGAGCCGCAGCCGGTGCTCGCCGTCGACCTCCCATTCGATCAGCGAGCCCATCACGTCGGGCAGCAACCGGTCGACGAAACCCGGGCCGTGCCGGCCGGGCAGAGCGGTGACACGCAGGAGTTGCCCGTCGCGCTGCCATTCCTGCGCGTCCCAGGTGGGCAGCCCGGTGACGGCGAAGTCGCGCCGGCGCAGGCGGCGCTGCGCCTGGACGGTGGTGACGATCGGCAGGGTCGGTGGCAGCGCCCGCCGGGCGGCGCGGTCGAAGTGGTCGCCGTGCAGATGCGAGAGCAGAACCAGGTCCAGGAACGGCAGGTCAGCGTACGTCATGGCGGGATCACGCAGCCGCCGTGTCCATGCGCCGTAACCGAGATGGACGCGGCTGCCGGCCGGGCCGAACGCCGGGTCGGTAAGCAGAGTGAAAGCGCCGAGCCGGAGCAGGGTGGTCGCGTTGCCGATGAAGGTCGCGCTGGCGTCCGGTGTCATGTGGCCCGGGCTACCCGCCGGTCTGATGGCAAAACGCTTTTGCGCGCATTGGGTGTTTGCTCGGTGACAGGCCGGGTAGCTCGGGACCGCTCAGGCCGAAAGCTGCCCGTTCTTGGAGGAATCTCAGATGGATGCCAGCAAGCCCGTCAAGGCGGCCAAGAAAGCCGTGAAGGCGGCGGCCGACTCGGTCACCGACGCCCTCACCGCCCAGGTCCCCGGTTCCCCGGGCAGCGCACCGGCAACGTTCGAGGAGCCGACCACGCCGCGTGAGCCGCTGCCGCCGAAGAAGGAACAGGGCACCCCGGACACCCGCACCCCCACCGGTGCGGAGACCGGCCTGCCGCCGACCGCGAACAGTCAGCAGGGTGCCTACCTCACCACCGCTCACGGTGTGCGTCTACGCGACACCGACCACTCCCTGAAGGCAGGACGGCGTGGTCCGCTGCTGATGCAGGACCACCACTTCCGCGAGAAGATCACCCACTTCGACCACGAGCGCATCCCGGAGCGTGTGGTACATGCTCGGGGCACCGGCGCGCACGGGACGTTCACCGCGTACGGCACCGCCGAGGCGATCACCCGGGCCGGGTTCCTGAAGAAGGGCACGGAGACCGAGGTCTTCGTCCGGTTCTCCACGGTTCTGGGTTCGCGCGGCTCGGCGGACACCGTCCGCGACACCCGCGGTTTCGCGGTGAAGTTCTACACCGACGAGGGCAACTTCGACCTGGTCGGCAACAACATGCCGGTCTTCTTCATCCAGGACGCGATCAAGTTCCCGGACATCATCCACGCGGCCAAACCGCACCCGGACCGGGAGATCCCGCAGGCGCAGAGCGCGCACGACACGTTCTGGGACTTCGTCTCGCTGCACACCGAGGCACAGCACCACACCATGTGGAACATGTCGGACCGGGGCATTCCGCGCTCGTACCGGACCATGCAGGGCTTCGGCGTCCACACGTTCCGGCTGGTGAACGCGAACGGTGAGACCGTGCTGGTGAAGTTCCACTGGAAGCCGAAACTGGGCGTGCACTCGCTGACCTGGGAGGAAGCGCAACTGCTGAACGGCGTCGACCCGGACTTCCACCGCCGCGACCTGTACGACGCGATCGAGGCCGGTGCGTTCCCCGAGTACGAGCTCGGCGTCCAGGTCTTCCCGGACACCCCTGAGGAGACCTTCGCGGGCATCGACCTGCTCGACCCGACGAAGATCGTGCCGGAAGAACTCGCCCCGGTCCAACCGATCGGCAAGCTGATCCTGAACCGGACGCCTACCAACTTCTTCGCCGAGACCGAACAGGTCGCCTTCCACCTCGGCAACATGCCGCCGGGCATCGACGTCACCAACGACCCGCTGCTGCAGGGCCGGCTGTTCTCGTACCTCGACACCCAGCTCACCCGGCTGGCCGGGCCGAACTTCCCGCAGATCCCGATCAACCGGCCGCACGCGCCGGTCAACGACATGCTGCGCGACGGCTTCCACCAGCACGCCGTGCACGGCGGAGTGGCACCGTACCGGCCGAACTCACTCGACGGCGGCAACCCGTTCACCGCCGAGGACGGTTTCGTCGACGTGCCGGTGATCGTGGCGGAGGCGCCGAAGATCCGGCAGAACCCGGCGTCGTTCGACGACCACTACAGCCAGGTACGGCTGTTCTGGCTGAGCATGTCGCCGGTCGAGCAGGAACACATCATCAACGCGTACACGTTCGAGCTGGCCAAGTGTTACGAGCAGGCGATCAAGGAGCGGCAACTGCAGTCGCTGGCGAACATCGACCCGGTGCTGTGCCAGCAGGTCGCGGCCGGCCTGGGCCTGCCCGCCCCGGAGCCGACCGTGCCGCTCGCCGACGTAATGCCCAGCCCGACACTGTCCCAGATCGGCCAGACCTGGCCGACGGACGGCCGGACCATCGGCATCGTCGTCGACCCTGACGGTGACCTCGACGAGGTGAACACGGTCCGGAACGCGGTGTTCGCCGCCGGCATGACGGCGCTGCTGATCGCCCCGCACGGCGGGATGGTCGGCGGCACCCCGGTCCAGCGGACGTTCGCCACCGCCCGCTCGGTGGAGTACGACGCGATCCTGCTCGCCGGCGCGCCGATCCCGGCCCCGGACGCGCGCCCGGGCCGTGACGCCAAGGCCGGTGCTGCCGGCTCGGCCGTCACCGTGGACCCGCGGGTCCTGCTGCTGGTCGACGAGTGCTGGCGGCACGCCAAGACGATCGGCGCGTGGGGCGACGGCGTCACCGTGTTGCAAGAAACCGGCATCGCTGACACACCGGGCGTGGTCACCGCGACCTCCGGTGAGGCCGTCTTCGCCGAGGTTCAGCAGTTGCTGGGCGCGCACCGGGTGTGGGAGCGGTTCCCGGCCCTGGTCGCCTGACGTTCGACGGGAAACACTGACGAGGCCCTGTGCCGCCACTGCGGCGGAACAGGGCCTCGCTCGTCGGCCCGCTCTCGGCAGGTCAGGTGCTGGTTGAGGACAGCACCCCGCCGTCGCAGGTCACCGTCATGGTGATCTGGGTTTTGCCGTGCTTGAAGGAAACCGTCGGCGCCGGTCCCGGCTCCTCGTCACCGCCGCTGATCTTGTACGGCTTGGTAGCCGTCCAGGACAAGATCTGCGCGGTCCCGGCGTCCGGGCAAATGGCCCGGACGGAGCCGGCGGCCGATGACAGTGTGCGTTCCACCGGCTGCGCCGCCGGGGCCGTCGTGGTGACCCCCGGCTCGGGGCTCGGCAACGCCCGGCTCGGCGCTGATCGGCGCCTTCGACGCGCCGGCTGGCGGCTCGGCAGCGGCTCCGCTCGCCGCAGATCCTGGACTTGCGACCGAGCTGGTCGTGGCGGGTGCGGGCGCCGATGCGGCTGCTTGCTGTTCCGAAGTGGGTTGCAGCCACACCGTCGCACCGGTAGCTACGAGCACCAGTGCGGCAGCCAGCGCGTACACCGCACCCATTCGCCTGGCGCCCACCCCCGCGCCTGGATCGGGAAGCGCGCCATCGTCAGGAAGAGCCGGCGGCTGGTGGCCGACGGCAGCGTCGTCCGGCGGTGGTGATGGCACTGCCACACCACGGCCATACCACCGACGCCGACCTGAGAGATCAGCCGGTAGCGCACGCCCGGCGCCGGTGACGTCACTCACGCCATTGGGCGTCCGGTCCCCGTTCACCACCGCGGGTCTGCCGTGGACGGTCGAACTTCGCATCCTCACGCACGGACGCAACCGTCTCCCGTGATAGGCGCGGACGGAAATGAATCACTCTCGCATGTTGTATAGGTCATAAGAAGTTCGGGGAGCGACGGTCCGCGGCCTGTATCCACCCGTGACACCGCATGCGCACCGGGTTGAACTAAGGACGCCGGCCGACGATTAAGAGTCCTGGCACTGGGGACTTCATTGATCGAACCCAGGCCAATGTAGGAGGCACCATGAGTGACCGAACCGTCGGCGCTTACTCGCCGGATCTTTCCGCGCCGGACTATTCCTCACCGGACGACTCGTCCAAGGCGAAGCAGGTCGCCGGGGAGAGCAAGCAGGCCGCGACCCAGGCCGCCGTGGACGTGAAGGACACCGCGAAGGAGCAGGCCCAGCGTGTCGGCGCGGAGGCCAAGACCCAGGCTCGCACCCTCGCCGCCGACGTCCGCGACAAGGTGACCGAGCAGGCCCGCACCCAGAACGACAACCTGGTCAGCAGCATCCGCCAGACCGCCGAGCACCTCGACGAGATGCGCGGCGACCGGCCGGACTCCCCGGCCGCGGCAGTGGTGTCGCGGGTCGCTGACGGCGGCCGCCAGCTCGCCGACTACCTCGACCGCAACGGTCCCGAGGGTGTGCTCCAGGAGGTGCAGGACTTCGCCCGGCGCCGCCCGGGAGCGTTCCTCGCCACCGCCCTCGCCGCCGGATTCGTCGTCGGGCGCCTCGGCAAGAGCGTCGCCAAGGCCGACCCGAACGCCGGCGCCAGCGCCAGCACCAGCACCACCCCGGACACCTTCGTCTCCGAGCCGCCGGCCTACCAGGCCCCGGTCGCTCCGGTCACCCCCGCCGTCCCGGTCGTGCCGGTCACCAACGGCGTGAACACCGGCACCGAGTACGCGGCCACCGGCACCGGCATCCCCGCCGTGACGAACGACCCGTACGGATACCAGAACCCGGAGCCGCGGCCGTGACGATCCCGCACTCGCACCGCACCGACGAGGAGGTCTCCGAGACCTCGATCGGTGAGCTGATCGGCAACATCAGCAACGACCTATCGCAGCTGTTCCGGCAAGAGGTCGACCTGGCCAAGGCCGAGATGAAGCAGGAAGCGACGAAGGCCGGCAAGGCTGCCGGGATGCTCGGCGTCGCCGGTTTCGCCGGCTACCTCGCCGTCGTGCTGCTCAGCTTCGCCGCCGTGTTCGGCCTCGCCAACGTCATGGACGCCGGCTGGGCCGCGCTCATCGTCGCCCTCCTCTGGGCAGCCATCGGCGGCGCCCTGTTCGTGGCCGGCCGCAACAAGCTCAAGACCGTCGACCCCGTCCCCCACCGCACCGTGGACACCCTCAAGGAGGATGCGCAATGGCTGAAGAACCCGACCAGCTGAGGCGGCAGATCGAGAACACCCGCGAGTCGCTGACCCGCGACGTCGATCTGCTGGCCGAGAAGACCAGCCCCAGCAAGGTCGCGCAGCGGCGCTGGAATTCAGTGAGGGAGAAGGTCATGGGAACCACCGACCACGCACGCCACGCGGCCGCCGACAGCACCTCGTCAGCGCTGAGCACCGTACAGGAAAAGGCATCGCATGCCGGTGACGTCGCCGGCGAGAAGGCCCACGACGCTGCCGAAGCCGTTCGCAGCGCGCCGCAGGCCGTCGCCACCCAGACGCAGGGTAACCCGCTCGCCGCCGGCGTCATCGCGTTCGGTGTCGGCATGCTCGCCGCCACCCTGATCCCGGTCACCGACGCCGAGCGCCGCGCCGGGCAGCAGCTCAAGGAGAACAGCGGAGACCTCACCGACAAGGTGAAGGACCTCGCCACCGAGGTGAAGAGCGACCTCACCGATCCGGTGCAGGACGCTGTCGCCTCGGTGAAGGAGACCGCTCAGGATGCCGCACAGACCACTAAGGGTCAGGCACAGTCCTCGGCGCACGACGTCAAGGACCAGACCCGGCAGGCCGCACAGCACGCCTCCTGAACGAGCTCTCATGTGCCGGCCTCCCTGCGGAGGCCGGCACAAGCTGCTTTACCGTCCTGCCCGCGCAGGAGCCATCGAAGATGCCTTAAATGCCATCGTGAACGACGGAAACCGGAGCCTCTCCCTCTTCGATCGGGGGAAAGGCGCCGATAGGTTCGTACTCATAGACAGCTGATCAGCCGATGGCGCGGCGGCGGTCCTCGTCAGGCAGGCCGGCCTCGATTCGCTCCTTGCGGACCTCACCGCCGACACGCTGCTGCTCGGTCACGGTCTCCTCTAAATCGTGATCACCGCCGCGGGACTATGCAGTGCTCCACCCGTGTAGGCGATGGACACGACCGCAGCGGCGTCGCCCCGGAGATCGCTTCCCGGCGAAGAGTGTCCGTGCTCGGCCGCCTTGGCCGTCGCGTCTCCCGCACCGGCTCGTAGCCGCCAGCCGAGATCGTTGTACCGCGGCGCCCAAGCAAACATGCTGGTCCTAGCCCGCGAACAGCCATTGGTTCGGGCCGCCGAGGCGTAGCCGTAGGAGCGACGGCCCTATGGGGCGGACACACCGGAGCTTCCGGCGCCGCGGCCGTCGGATATCCGCCGCGGGCGGCGGGCCGAGTACTGGCACGGTTTCGCCTGTTTACGCGGTGGGCACAGCAGCGGCATGGTAGCGAGGAGGTGCGCACTGTGACGATGAACGAGTCCCCCCGACCGACAGCCGCCGGCACGGCGTCGACGGCAGAGTTGGTGAGCCAGGCGGCCGCGCAGATCTCCACACTGGTCCGCGACGAGCTGACGCTCGCGAAGTTGGAACTGGCCGAGAAAGGCAAACGAGCCGGTGTCGGCGGCGGCCTGTTCGGCGGCGCCGCCGTGCTGGCGTGGTTCGGCCTCGGCCTGCTGCTGACCCTGGCCGTGGTCGCCCTGGACATGGTGTGGCCGTTGTGGCTGGCCGTCCTGGTCGTGATGGTCGTGGTCTTCGCAGCCGCGGGCGTGGCCGCTCTGCTGGGCAAGAAGCAGCTGTCCAAAGCGAACCCGGTAGTGCCCCAGGACGCGATCGCTGGTGTGGAAGCCGACATCCAGACCGTGAAAAGCGCAGCACATCGAGGACGGCAACCATGACTTCACCCACCAGCCCCACCGATCCGGCGCAACTGCGCGCCGAGATCCAGCAGACCCGTGCGGACCTCGGCGGCACCGTCGAAGCCCTCGCGGCCAAGACTGATGTCAAGACCCGGGCGAAGCAGGCGCTCAGCGACACCGCCGGCCAGGCTCGGCAGCGGGTCTCCGTAGCGACAGCAAAGACCGCACAGGCCGCCGTTACCACCAAGGAACGATTGACTGAGGCAAGCCGCCACCCCACGGTGCGCCGGGCGCTGCCACCGACGGCGATCACCGCAGCGGCAGCCGCTGTCCTGTGCACCGCGCTTGTGGTGGTCCAGCGTCGGCGCGCAGCAGCGCGCCGGGCCCGTTCCGGGCCGGCAGCCTGGCTCCGCCGTTACCGCTGAGCGGCAAAGCGGTCCCGAACACCGGACACGACAACTACACCTGACGGAGAGAAACGTTCGTATGGCAATCATGAAGTTGGCAGCCGGGCTCGCGGTGGGCTACGTCCTCGGTGCCAGGGCCGGCCGCGAGAAGTACGAGCAGATCGTCGCGACCGCCCGCAAGGTGAGCGCCCATCCCACCGCCGTCCAGGCGCAAGAGAAGGCGAAAGCCCTGCTCGGCACCGGCGCCGAGACGGTGACCGCCAAACTCGGCTCCGCGGGACGCGATGAGCCCGCCACGACGCCGACGGTGGTTTCGCCGAGCACATCGCGTCCCGCACGACGCAAGCCCGCACCGGCCCCGTCCACCACGCCAGCATCGAGCCAGCCGTCGCTGTAACCCGGCCTTCAAAGCCACAAGCGGACTCTTCGGGTGTCCAGCACCTCGCGCTGGACACCCGACGGTCCTCGGCCGGAGCAGGTGACACCGATCCTGGCGAATTGAGCACCGATCGGAGCTAGACCGACGACGGTTACCCTGATCTAGGTGTCAGAACAGCCGGCAGCAGACGCGGAGGACCACGTGAACGTCGATGTCCGCCGCACCGCTGCAGGCGTGGTGGACATCGCCGTAGCCGGCGTGATAGATCTGGCAACCGCGCCGGACCTCAAGCGCGTCCTGTTCGAGGCCCTCGACGATGCGGACACTCGGACGATCCTGGTCGACCTGGCGGAGGTCAGCTTCTGCGACTCCTCAGGAATCGCGACGCTGGATGAAGCCTATGGCGCCGCGGCTGAACGGGCGATGCGCTTACGCGTCACGAACGAGTCGCCGCGGGTCCGCCGCGTGCTCGAAATCGTCGGCATGCTGGAGACGCTGACACAACCATTGAAATAGCTTCGTGGTAGGCCGTTGCGGCATCTGCCCGAGCGCTCCGCCAGCCGTCCTGGAGCGGCGGTTCCATCTTTCAGGACCTGCTCGGGCGGCTCCGGCACCGTGGAGTCATCGTGGGAGCAAGTTCGCCATGCCGCCAGACCGCGGGTCGGGCATGCCGGTCTGACGGCGGGTAGGGTGAGGAGTACATTCCGCGATGACGAGCGGCGTGAAATACCCGGACCCCGTTGCCCACTACGCATCAACACCGCGCGGACTCAACTCATCTGGGAGAAGGCGTCGCCGTGGGGCAATCCGATTTCAGCGTGTCCGGGCTTTGCGCCCACACTCGTCGCGACGATGTCGACGGTCCCGGAGGCGAGCATGAGTGCAGCACGGTGGCTGACGTGGTCGTCGCTTGTCTGAGCAGGCTGCCCGGTGTTGACGGCGCCGCGGTGGCCTTGATGACCGGGCCTGATGCTCGTCAGACCGTTCACGCCAGCGACGGTGTCATCGCAGCCGTGGAGGATCTGCAGTTCTTGCAGGCCCAGGGGCCGGGCTGGGAAGCGTTCGCCGGGGGCGATCCGGTTCTGGTGGCCGATCTGCACCAGGCGCGACATCGGGACCGCTGGCCGGCGTACCTGCCAGCGGTCAGCGCTCTTGGCGTGTCCGCGATTTTCGCCTTCCCGGTGGGGGCGGGTCGTGTCCCGCTGGGCGTGCTCGACCTGTACCGCCGTACCTCGGGCGCGCTGACCGACGAGCAGGTGTCGATCGCCCGCGCGTGTGCCATCGCCGCCGGGTACGCGCTGCTCAACACCGATTCCCTGACCCATACCGCTGCCGCAGTCTCCGGTCATGGCTACCGCGACCATGTCCATCAGGCTGTCGGCATGGTGCTCGTGCAGCTCGACGTCGACAGCCAGGAAGCGTTGTTGCGGCTGCGCGCGCACTCGTACGCCGCGAGCCGGGGCCTTGACGACGTGTGCCATGACGTCGTCGACCGGCGGCTGAGATTCACCGCCAACTCGATGCCGGGCCTCTGATGCGGCCGGCAGCCGTACAACGCCATCGCAAGGGACAGGCATGACCGTCATCCCGCAACGGCTGGCGGCGGTCTTCGTCGAGGTCGCTGACACCATGGTCGACCGGTTCGACCTCACCGTCTACCTGCGCATGCTCGCCGACCGGGTCACCGCCCTCACCGCGGCGCAGGCCGCCGGAGTGCTGGTGGCTGACCGCGGCGGCTGCCTCGGGTTCGTCACCGGGTCGGGCGACTCCGCGCTGACCGAACTCCTGGATTTGCAGCAAAGCGAAGGCCCCTGCCTGGACGCGTACCGCACTGGTGAGCCGATCATCAACGCCGATCCGCGGGAAGCGGCACGCCGGTGGCCGCGCTTCACACCCCAGGCCGCTCGAGCAGGCTTCCGGTCGGTGCACGCGTTCCCGCTGCGGCAGCGCGATCAGGTCATCGGAGCGGTGAACGTGTTCAGTGCCGCCGAAGGCGAACGTTTCTCCGACGCGGACACCGCAGTCGTGCAGGCCCTCGCGGAAGTAGCCGCCGGCGGGCTCCTGCGGCGAAGCGCCATCCGCCGCGGCGAGGCACTGGCCGGCCAGCTACAGGATGCGCTGAACAGCAGGGTCGTCATCGAGCAGGCCAAGGGCGTCGTCGCGCAGGCAACCGGTGTCAGCGTCGAGGAGGCGTTCACCGCGATCCGCCACCGTTCCCGCCAGCACAATCACCGGCTGACCGACGTCGCTCGCCAGATCGTCACTGACGCCGGATCCCGTTCCCTGGGAACAACGAGTTCCGAGGCGTAAAAGCGCAGACGATTCCTAACTCGACACCTTTGAACCCCGCGCTGTGAGCGGCACCGTGCGCCCCCACGGCACCACGGTATGCCTGCAACTACCCCGTGACCGGCCACCCACCCCCACCTCAACCCCCGGTTCTACTCGGCACACCCGGGCGGGCACATCCGCCAGCACCGCGGCCGTCACGCGCTGCGCCATGGTGTGGTCCGGCTTGGCTTGCGCACCGCAACGGCAGCGAATCCTTCTCGTTGGTCCAGGCCCCTGCGGCTACCACGTCTGCGCCACCCTGACGTTTGACAGTCACCCTCCAGTGGGAACACCGCGGCAGGTAAACCCATCCTTTCGGCTTGGAGCGCAACGTGGATGTCACCGGATTTTTCACCGCCATCGTCATCGGTCTGATCATCGGCGCTCTCGGCCGCCTGGTCGTGCCAGGCAAGCAGAACATTCCGATCTGGCTGACCATGCTCATCGGCGTCGTGGCCGCCATCCTCGGCACCTTCCTAGCCGCTGCGATCGGCGTCGATGACACCCGCGGCATCGACTGGATCGAACTCGCCATCCAGGTCGCCCTCGCCGCCGCCGGTGTTGCCATCGTGGCTGGCGCCCGCGGACGCCGCCGTCTCTGACTCCATCCGCGGGATCATCAAAGCGCTCGCCAGCGTCCATGCCCAGATGGAACGCGGACAGAATCTGGCTGGAAAGGCAAAAGAATCCGAGCCCGCTCGAGACACGGTGAAGGCCCCAACCGCTACCACGCGGTGCGGACCTTCACCGTGTCTCGGTGATCAACAGATGACGACGACCGGGGATTACCAGGTGAGGTAGAGCAGAGCGGTGTCATCGCTGTGGCGTCCGTCATCACCACGTTGCACTTCGGCCAGTAGATCCGTCAGGTACGCGGACGGATCAGTCGTCGTGGCCAGCTGCGAGGCCAGCTCAACGAAGCGTTGTTCGCCCAGCCGGCTGCCGTTTTCGGTGAAGCCTTCATAGACGCCATCGGTGTACAGCAGCAGCCCCGCGTCGGCGGGTAGAGCGGCGACGCTTTCCTGCCAACGACCTCGGCCGGGAAACATGCCCAAGCCCAGGTGGGATCGGATCGGGGCAGGGACTGCACCCTTGCGGGTGATCACCAACGGTGGCGGGTGACCGGCGCTGACGACAATCGCCTCTGACCGGTCCGAGCTGATGCGCACGGTGCAGGCGGTCGCGAACATCGCGTCATGGGGGCGTTCGGCGACCAGCATCTGCTCGAGCAGCCGCATCCGTTCGGCTTTACCGACACCAGCCAGGGTGAGGGTGCGCCAGCCCACCCTCAGGCCTACCCCGATGGCCGCCTCGTCAGGTCCGTTACCGCAGACATCGCCGATGACAGCATGGATCGCCCCGTCCGGGTCTTGGACCACGTCGTAGAAGTCACCGCCGAGCAGGGAACGCTGCTGGCCGGGCACGTAGCGGCTGGTCACGGTCAGGTCCGCGCCGGTGGTCAAGGGCTTGGGCAGCAGGCCGCGTTGCAGGCGGATGTTCTCCCGGGTCTGCAACCGGCTCTCCGCCAGTTGTCGTTCGGTGATATGGGCGTGGCGCCGCTGGACCGCGTACTGGATCGTGCGGCCCAGCATCACGCCGTCGACGTTTCCCTTGACCAGGTAGTCCTGAGCGCCGGCGGCGACGGCCGCGCTGCCCATAGCGGTGTCGTTCAACCCGGTCAAGACCACCACGGCGGTATCCGGCCACACTCGCAGGACCTGAGCCAGCGCGGACAGCCCGTGGCCATCCGGCAGGTTCAGGTCTAGCAGCACACAGTCGGGGACGATGGTGAGTGCCGCTGCCTGCGTCAGGGTGCCGGCATGCTGGAACTGGTAGGTGAGGCCGCTGTCGGCGAGATACTCGCGCGTCAGCAGGACGTCGGCGTCGTCGTCCTCGACGAGCAGAATGCCGACCGGAACAGCTTGCGATCTTGCTGTCGCGTCCTTCCCGCGCTGCGCCGGGGTAGCCGACGCTTGATCGCCACCGGCCATCATGGTTCCTCTCCTGGATGACCGGTCAGGTCACCGGCTGTGGATCGGATTCCGCTACACAAGCCGGGCGAGTGATGCGCTCACGAGCCCGAACGCGACCCCGGATCCCGGACCTCATTATTGCGCCCCGCCACCGCGACTGATCTACGGCCGCACCAGGCGCGCCTCTTTCGTCGCAGATCTTGCGATCTCTTTGCTCTATGAGCGTTGACCAGGCACGAAGTGCATATTCATCGGCAAAACCGGCATACGGCTACAACGCGGACGCATAACGAACCATTCAGTCCGCTTCTCCCCCACAGCGACGGCTTTGAACAGGCACCAGTGCCAGGTTTTCGATGGCACGATTCGACTACTGTCATGAGACTGTCACGATCGCAAAGGGCGTCACAGCGGGAAGTCAGCCGCTATATTGCGGATCGCACAACATGGGTCGGGGGTGGTTGTGGCACATCAGGCAGCAGCGCACACCGGCCAGAACGAGGCTTACTGGCTCTTCGAGCACGGCACGAGTGCCGCACCGGCGCGACAGTGGGCTCACCAGATTCTCCTCGAGTGGCAGCTACCGGCCCTGCTGATCGAGGACGCCCTCCTGGTGATCACCGAACTGGTCCAGAACGTCGCCCAGCACACCGGCGACGGCGGTCGGCTGACCCTTACCCGCGACCAGGGCATTGTCGTGATCGAGGTGACCGACTTCTGCCCCGACCTGCCGCAGATCCGCCCACCGGATCCGCGCCGACCCGGCGGCCGGGGCCTGCCAATCGTCGCCGCCCTCTCCCATGACTGGGGCATCCGGCCCGCTCCGGCTTCGGCGGGTAAGACCGTCTGGGCGTTGATCACAACAACGTCACCGCGTTGATCACACGGCCGGCTCCGGGCCAGCCTTCACCGGGCTGGAGCGGGACTGATGCTGCGCCGCCTGCTCGTCGCGGCATTCGGTGGCCGCGTCGCGTTCGTCGACGCTCCAGGTGCGACGGCCAGCAGAACCGAAGTGAAGTTGGCCGACGCTGTTGGTGATGTACCCGAGGTCCGCCGCCCCCCGGCCGTAGTGGCGTGCCGCGTAGCTTCGATCACCGGGCACACGTCCGGCAGCGGTCCGGGCTTTCGCAGAACTGTTCGGCCATCTGGCTGGCGTACACGGGCCCGGCGCCCTGATGCAGCTCGGCGTCAGGTCCTCGCCTGCGGTCGAGGCCGTCGATCTCGCCGGCCCGCTCGAACGAAGATCATATATCCGTTTCATTATTTTTCCGGAGATTGGGGCTACTGTCAGATATGAGGTGCTCTGTTCGTGGACTTGCCTATCCACCACCGCCGCGACTGCGGCCCGGGGTCGGACGGTAAGGCCCAGCCTGTTGAGCTGGGTCCGCCTGAGGTGAGTCAGGTCAGGCAGTCATGGTGGTCCTGGATTCTTCAGTGCTCGAAAATTCGCAGCGGCTGCGTGCGGTACGGCTTGCCGAGCAGATGGTGCCGAGGCTGGCGATGCCGCTGGATGCCATCGCCCGGGCCGCGGCACATCTGCTGGGCGCGCCGATGGCGGCGGCGACACTCGTCGGCCCGGAGCAGGAGATCTTCGCCGGCGTCCGTGGGCTGCCGCCCGAGTTGACGGCCGGGCGCCGCGCCGATGTCACCTATTCGGTGTGCAAATACGTGGTCAGCGTCGACGCTCCGGTGGAGGTCCCGGACATGCTCGCCGACGCCGACCCGCAACTGCGAGAGCATCCGCTGGCAGTGCAGTACGGAGTACGGGCGTTTCTCGGCGTGCCGCTACGCGACACCGACGATCAGGTGCTGGGATCGTTGACGGTGTTCGACACCGTGCCCCGCTCGTGGACCGCCGAGCAGCTGACAACGCTTGTCGAGTTGTCGACGCTGATCGGCCCCCTGCTGGACACACCGCCGCCCGGCGAACCCGGGGCAAATTCGCCTGTCGTCGGGCTCGGGCAGGCCGTGACAGACGCCCTTGACGGAGAGGGTTTCGTCGCCGCCCTGCTCGACAGCGTGCAAGCGGGAGTCGTGGTCTGTGACAACGACGGTCAGTCGCTGCTGTTCAACCGAGCGTCACGCCAGATGTACGCGATACCCGACGCCGCCACACCCCGCCAGGCGATGACCAACGTGGTCGCCCGGCTGCACCACCCCGACCGCACCCCGATGGCATCGGACGAACTAGCCATCACCCGGGCCCTGCAGGGCCGGCCCATCCGCGACGCGGAAGAACTGCTTCTGGTGCCCGGCCAGCCGGAGCGTTACCTACAAGTCAACAGCCAGCCGATTCCCGCAGCCGACGGCAGCCGACAAGGTGCCGTATCCACCATCGTGGATGTCACAGCGCGGCGTCGCACGCAGCGTTTCCGCGACTGCGAGATGCAGGTCGCCGACATCCTGACCCGCCACGACACCGTCGCCGAGGCGGTGCCGCGCATGCTGCGCGCGGTCAGTGTGGCGTTGGGCTGGCCATATCTGACACTGTGGCTCGTCGACGCGGTCAGCGACAGCCTGCTCCCGGCCGGGCATCACGCCGCTGCCGGCCATGAGGATCTGACCGGCCTGCTACCGCAGCGGATCGGCAGGAACGACCGCGGGCTGGGCCGGGTGTGGACCACCGGGCAGGCGATCTGGGTGCCCGCCCTCGCCGACCTCGATCCGACCCGGATGCTCACCCCCGGCGCGGCTGCCTTTATCCAGGCCTGCGTCGCACGGGGTATGCACACCTTGGCGGCCGTAGCCGTGCCCTCCGGAGACACCACCCTCGGCGTGCTCAGCGGCGTGGCGCAGACAGCCGAACACGACGAGTTCCTGATCACCGGCCTACTCGCCGCAATCGCCGACCGATTCGGCTACTACCTGTCACGCCACCATGCCGACCACCTCGCCCGGCAACTCGACCATGCGAAGAACGACCTGGTAGCCCTGGTCGGCCACGAACTGCGTACCCCGCTTACCGCCATCACCGCCTACACCCAGATGCTGCTCGACGACCCCAGCCCCGACCCGGCAGACGACCGGCAGTACCTACAAGCGATCGACCGCAACGGCACGAAACTTCGGGCCCTCGTCGACGACCTGCTCGACCTCGCCGCCCTCGACGCCGGCACCCTTCCCCTCAACGACGCCCTCGTCGACCTCTGCGACCTGGTCGCGGCCGCAGGCTCCGACAACCAGCCGACCGCCGCCATCGCGGAGCTCACCGTGCGGTGCGACCTGCGCCCGCACGTCACCGTCACTGGTGACCCGGACCGGCTACGCCAACTCGCCGACCGGCTGATCACCTACGCGATCGGCGCCACCCCGGCCGGCGGGCACGTTGCGGTCGCCCTCGACCTCGTCGATGGCGCCGCCGAACTCACCGTCACCCATCCGCGCCGCAGCGACGACGACCCGGTCGACCTGTACCAGCGACTGTCGGACACCAACACCACCGGCCTGCCCGCCACCGGCGGCGCGACCACCCTGGCCCTGGCCCGCATCATCACCGAACTTCACCACGGCACCATCACCGTGCACCCCGACCAGGGCGGCACCACGACCATCACCGTGCGGCTACCGGCCACCGACCGCCATGCCGCCTTCGAACACTCGAAGGAAGACACCATGGCCACCGTACTCATCGGGGAGAACGTGCCCGACATCGCCGCCGTCGTACAACGACTGTTCGCCCGTGCCGGATACCAGACCCGCCTCACCACAACCGGCGACGCCGCGCTGGCCGGCGCCCTCGCCGACATCCCGGACCTGATCGTCATGAACCCGTCGCTACCCGGCATCGATGGCCTCGACATCTGCCGCAAACTCCGCGCCGAATCCACCACCCAACACATACCGATCATGCTGCTGTCCGTACGCCACCACCCGGCCGAACAAGCCGCTGCCCGCGCGGCCGGCGCCGACGACTACATCGGTAAACCATTCAACAACAAAGACCTGCTCACTCGCGCCCACACCCTGCTACAAACACCCCGCCCCCTCCACGACGACCCGAGTGCCACTCCTGCTTCGTGAGCTCCGGATGGGCCTGCGTGGTGTACCGCGGATGAAGGCGGTGGTTGTCTGGTTCGGCTTGCCGCGGCGGCCTACCCGGCCTGCTGCTGGGCTCCGTCGCGATCAAAGTCGCCGTGCACGCCGCCTGCCCTGTGATCATCACGTGAGGCGCCGCTCCAAGCCCGCAACCATCGGCCCAGTCCTTACGCAGCAAGTCTTAACGCCTCCCCAGAGGCCGCACCCCGCATAAATCACTTAGCGTAGCGAAGACTCGAATCATGTTACTGCGGCAGCCGCTAGACCGAATAAGTCCAGGTCAGCACCCTTACTACCATGCAGGGCAGACGGGTGCTCGATCCATGCATTCCGATGCATCAGTAGAACTGACCAGGATTTAGCCAGAACACTAACCAAAAATATCCACAAAGGATCGTCAGCATGAGTATGAGAACCGCCCGCCAACGAGCAGCGAGCAATAGCCCCTGACCAGCAAAAACTCCCCTTCAGCGCGCACGCCATCCGCCTCCCCAGCACCGGCCCGGCCCAGCCGGAGCCGCACATCCGTAAATCGCCGATATCTACGAGGGACTCGTAGATAGAAAACGGGGCTGACTCCGAAGAGTCAACCCCACTCTGAACTGGGAAAACTTGCTCCCTCAGCCCTTCAATAGTTGCCGCGCCATGACAATTCGCTGGACCTGGTTAGTGCCTTCGTAGATCTGGGTGATCTTCGCGTCGCGCATCATGCGCTCGACCGGGTAGTCGCGCGTGTAGCCGTACCCGCCCAGGATCTGCACCGCGTCTGTGGTGATCTCCATGGCCGCGTCCGACGCGAAGCACTTGGCGGCCGCGCCGAAGTACGTCAGGTCCGCGTCGCCGCGCTCGCTCTTGCCGGCCGCGGCGTAGGTCAGCTGGCGGGCTGCTTCGAGCTTCATGCCCATGTCGGCCAGCATGAACTGCAGGCCCTGGAAATCGGCGATCGGCTTACCGAACTGCTTGCGC
The DNA here is from genome assembly GCF_050955685.1 of Actinoplanes sp. CA-015351. Taxonomy (NCBI): domain Bacteria; kingdom Bacillati; phylum Actinomycetota; class Actinomycetes; order Micromonosporales; family Micromonosporaceae; genus Actinoplanes; species Actinoplanes sp. CA-015351. Next base: position 853,608 of record NZ_CP192102.1, on the reverse strand, counting down.
TCTTTCGCGTACCCAAGGGCGAAGTCGAGCGCGCCCTGCGCGATCCCGATGGCTTGCGCGGCGATGGTGACCCGGGTGTGGTCCAGGGTTTTCATCGCGGTGGCGAAGCCGGTGCCCTCGGCGCCGATGATGCGGTCGGCCGGGATGCGCACGTTGTCGAAGTAGACCTCACGGGTCGGTGAGCCCTTGATGCCGAGCTTCTTCTCCGGCGCTCCGAAGCTGACGCCCTCGTCGGACTTCTCCACGACGAACGCTGAGATGCCCCGGGAGCGGGCGGTGGGGTCGGTGACAGCGAAGACCGTGTAGTACTCGGAGACGCCGGCGTTGGTGATCCAGCGCTTGACGCCGTTGAGCACCCAGCTGTCACCGTCGCGGACCGCGCGGGTGGTCATCGAGGCGGCGTCCGAGCCGGCGTCCGGCTCGGAGAGGCAGTACGAGAACATGCCCTCGCCGGCCGCGACCTTCGACAGATACTTGTGCTTGAGCTCCTCGGAGCCGGCGATGATCAGCGGCATGGTGCCGAGCTTGTTCACCGCCGGGATCAGTGAGGACGAGGCGCAGGCGCGGGCCACCTCTTCGATCACGATCGCGGTGGCGAGGGCATCCGCGCCGGCGCCGCCGTACTCGACCGGGATGTGCGGCGCGTGGAAGTCGGACGAGCGCAGGGCCTCGTACGACGCCTTGGGGAACTCGCCGGTCTCGTCGGCCTCAGCGGCGTTCGGCGCGACGCGTGCATCACAGACCTCGCGCACGGCGGCACGAATGGTCTCGTGGTCCTCCGGCAGCCGGTATGCGTCGAAATCAGACATGACCTTAACCTTCCCTAAGGGGTCCCGACGTCATGTTACCGGCGCGTAGCGCAGCCGATGCAACAGACGGAAGTGTGCGGAAGATCCCCCCGAGAAGTAACCCCAGGAAAAGTGCCGGGTTCCGCGCCGTTTCCGTAGATCTCCACCCGGTTGAGACTGTTCTAATGAGGTGTCCGACCGGCATGCTCTAGTTACCAAGAGGAGTCGAGGAGGCCCCGTGGCGCAGGCTGACGAGTCCGGCTATGCCGACGATCTGGCTCGGATCGACGCCTCCATCGCGGAGCTGAAGATCAAGGACATGCAGGCCGCGTCCGAACGGACCAAGATCGCCAGCAAGATCCAGGCCGCGCAGTTCCAGCGGGACATCCTGGCGCATGCGAACAAGACCAAGGGCGCCAAGAGCAACAAGCGGTCCGCGCGTCGCCGGCCACCGGACGGCGGTGACTTCCCGCCTCCTCCGCCGCCCCCAGCGGGAGCGCGCCCGCAGCACGACGACCCGCCGCCACCACCTCGCGGCCGTGATCGTGCCGCACCGCGACCCGATCGCAACCCCCGGGCGGATCGCAACCCACGGCCCGACCGCAACCCGCCGCCCGACTGGGCCGAGCCCGGCGCCCGGCACACCGGCCCGCCCGGCGTCGCCACCGACGGGGTCACGCTGCTTGTCGACGATCCGCCGCCGACCGAGCGGGTCGCCACCGCGCCTCGCCGGCCGCCGCCCCCTCCCCCGGGTCACCCGCCCGAGGCGTCCACCCAATCGGTGCAGAACATCCTGCTCGCCCTCGGCGCGCTGCTGCTCGGCATCGCCGCCGTGGTCTTCGCCGGTGTCGCGGTGGACAACCCGTTCGCGCGTACCCTGATCCTCGCGATAGCGACAGGCATCGCTCTCACCGTCGCGCCGGGCGTGGCCCGGCGGGGTCTCACCTCGACTGGCGAGACGATCGCCGCGGTCGGCCTGGCGCTGTTCCCGATGACGCTGTTCGCGATGCACGGCAGCACGATCGTCGGCGGGTCGGACGTGCCGGTCGCGCTCTACCTGGGCATCACGTTCGCGATCACGGCGGTGGCGGGCTTCATCTACGCCGGCGTCACTCGTCTGGCCGCTCCGCGGTACGCCACGGTCATCGCCACGCAGCCGGTCGCGCCGCTCCTGGCGTACCCGATGATCCAGAGCCCGGCCGGCTGGGGCCTGGCCCTGACCGCCGTGGCCGTGCTCGACCTTCTGCTGCTCACCACCGTGATCCGGTCCGGCCGGCTGGTGCCGCGCTGGCCGCTGGGCCGGCCGACGCCGGCCGACCGCGCGCCCGCTGAGATCGACCTGGATCCCGACGCCCCACCGCGCCCGGAGTCCCACCCGGAAGAGCCCGACCTGATCATTTCCGGTCTGGCGAAGCCCCGGCGCCGCTGGCTGCCGACCCGGATCTTCCCCGGGCCGCGTCCCGAGGACGCGCCACCGGCCGGCTCGGTGCCGCTCATGCCACCGGCCAGCCCGCCGTCCGCCGACTGGCTCCGCGAGCTGACCTTCGCGCTGCTCTGCTTCGCCTGCGCGGGCGCGCTGATCTACTCATCGGTGGCCCTGCTGCAGGCCCAGGTGGTGGCGGACGCCCTGCGTTCCGGCCTGATCCTGGTCGCGGCCGCGCTCACCGGGGTCGCTGCCGCCCGGCTGCTGAAAAACCCGCTCGCCATGAACATCGCGGGCGCTGTTCTCACCCTCGCCGTCATCGGTACGACGGCCCGGCTCGCCGATGTGGTCGCGCCGCACTGGACCCTGGTGATCGCGGCGGCCACCGTCGCAATCACCGGCGCGGTGGTCGGGCTGCTGGCCGAGCCGATCCGCCGCGGCCCGCAGTACGCGTCAACCGGCGCCCTGACCATTATCGGACTGATCGTCTCGATCGACGCGCTCCGCGCAGCGTTCGCCCCGGTCGTCGCGGCCCGCCCGATCTGGAACGCCGACACCGCCGCCTACGCGCAGCAGCTCGCTGACGCGGTCGGTCCGTCCGGCTGGCTGCTGGCGTTCAGCGCACTGTTGCTCACCATCGCGGCGGCGCTCGCCCTGCCGTCGAGCATCCGGCACGAGGGCGCGGTGGCCGGCATCGCGCTGACCGCGCTCGCCGTGCCCGCCTCACTCGGCCTGCCCTGGTCGGAGGCGCCCTGGCCGCTTGTCCTCGCCGCGATCGGCCTGGGTGCGGCCGGCCTGTGGGCGAGCACCCGGCGGATCGCCTTCGCCCACATCATCGCGGCCGGCATCGTCGGCCTGTTCGGTGCGGCCGCCTCGCTGAGCGCCTCCTGGCTGACCGCCGCGGTGCTGACCGCGATCGCCGGCGCCGGCGTGATGGTGGCGATCGCCGCTCGGCAGATCCCGGTCCGTCTCTTCGCCTGGATGATCGGCGACTGGGCGTCAGGCGGCGCCGCGCTCGCCATCCCGGGCGCCGCGGTGACTGCCGCCCTGGCGATCTCCGACACCGGCGGCGGGCCACCGGCCACCGCCCAGGCGACCGTGCCGGCGCTGGCCGCCGGGTTCCTCGCGGTGGCCGGCACCCTCAGCTACGCCGCCGTCTACCAGGTCGCCCGCCGGGAGATCAGCGTGCCGCTGACCCTGGGCACCGGACTCGGCGCGGTGGCGATGGCCCTGGCCGCGCTCTTCGCGCCCGGTGCGGCAGCACCCGACATCTGGGTCGGTGCGCTGCTGCTCGGCGCCGCCGGGCTGCTCTTCTTCGCCAAGTCGATCGACGAGCGTGGCCGCAACGACCGGCTGCTGGACGGCGCGGACATCGCGGCCGCCGCGGCCACCGTGGCGATCTGCGGCGCGCTGGCTCGGGTCGCCGCGCTCGCCTTCCCGGACGCCTCGCTCGCCGTGGCCGGTGTCGTGGTGCTGCTGGTCGGGATGGCCGTCACCGTCCTTCCGGAGGACTGGAAACGCGGACCGTCCCGGGGTCTCGGCATCGCCGCCCTGGTGGTCGGCCTGATCGCCGGCGCCCAGGCGGTGGTCGGCGGTCTGCGGATCCTGGCCGCGCCGGGCCCGATCTGGGCCGCCGACCTGAGCCAGTACGCGCAGGAGCCGCCCGCCGGCGCCTGGCAGGCCCCGTTCGCCCTGGTCATGGTCGCCATCACGGCCGCCATCGGGATGTCCAAGCCGTGGTCGCACTACGCCTCCGGCCTGGCCGCCGCGCTCGCCACGATCGGCGCGCCGTACGCGTTCGGCATGCCGTGGTGGGCACCGCTGATCGTCGGCGGCGCGGTCGCCATCGCGTACGGCCTGGCCGCCGTGGCCGCGCCGTCCCCGGCAGCCGCCCGCGCCCGGGCCGGAGTGGCCGCCGTGGTGCTCCTGCACGCCGTGGCGACCTGCCTGGTCCGGCCCTGGGCGACAGCGCTCGGCCTGCTGCTCGTGGTGCTCCTCGGCGTGCTGGTCGCGGTGACCGCCCGGATCCCGATCCGGGGCACCGCCCCGGAAGCCCTGGAGGCCGAGGACGGCCAGCTGCCGGAAAGCGCGCTGCCCCGCCATCGGGCCCAGATCGGCGGCGCGGCCACCGGCGCGATCCTGCTCGCCCTGCCCGGTGTCTTCGCCGCGACCGCCGCCGACCAGGGTTTCGGCACCCCGGTTGTGCTCACCGCCGCGCTGGCCGCGTCCGCTATCGGCCTGGCCGTGCTGGCGGCCCTCGGCCAGTACATCCCGCAGTACCTGCCGTGGGCCACGATCGGCCTGGTGCTCGGCGCCACGATCACCGCGCTCACCTCGGTGCCGAGCGATTACCCGACCGCTTTGTACGCCGCCGCGGCCGCCCTGCTCGGTGTGCTGGCCGAGCTGCTGCGCGGCGCCGTCCCGGCTCCGGTGCAGCGGGTGGCACCGCTCGAATATCCGGCGCCCCGATATGTCCGGACCCGCCGCGGCACCCTGCGGTCGAGCGGTTTGACCGCCGGCGGGCTGGGCGAACGCTGGCTCGCCGACCCGGCTACCGGCGCGGTCTGGCTGGCGCTGCTGCCGACCCTGCTGGCCCTCTTCTCGCTCGCGCCGGCCCTGCGTGCCGCTCTGATCGACCCACTGAAGCAGATCAACGCGATCTGGGAGGGCCCGATCCCGGCGCTGGCCGTGCCGGACGCCGGAACCGTGGACGCCACCAGCGCGCTCGCCGCGATCCTGCTCACCGGCGCTGCGGCACTCGCCGCGCTCGGTTTCGGCGGCAAGGCCTCCGAGACGGTGCCGGTGATCCTGCCGGGTGTGGCGCTGACCCTGTTGATCACGCCGATCGCGCTGCACGCCGGGTTCCCGGCGGCGACCGGCGCGGCGTTGGTGGTCTTCACCATCTCGATGCTCGGCCTGGCGCTCACCCCGCCGCCGGCGGCCACCCGTGCGCCGCTGCTGCGGACCACGCGCAGCATCGTCTTCGTGGTTGGTCTGCTGGCCGGCGGCGCCGGGCTCGCCGGCAGTCTCGCCGATGAGCCGCTGACCCTGTTCACACTGGGCAGTGCGATCGGTGTCGGGCTGGTCGCTGCGGTCGGTGGGCGTACCCAAGCAGCTCGGATCCTGGGTTGGCTCTTCGCCGCGCTGATGGGTCAGATGTTTGTGCTGACCGTGGCGATCTCGGCGGGGCTGGCGCGGCAGTGGGCGGCGTTCGGTGTGCTCGCGGTCGGCGCCGTGCTGCTCTCCCTGGAAGCGGCGCTGCCCCGGCTCGGCCTGCCGCAGTACCGTGCCGAAGCCGTCACCGTCGAGTGGTGCGGTTACGCGTCCGCCCTGATCGCCGGTGTGCTGGCGTTCGACTCCCCGGCGCATCTGGCGGCGCTGCTGGCGGCCTGGGGTGCCGTGCTCGGCCTCACCGCGTCCCGGCCGGACCGCACCCCGCAGCAGCGGCGCACGCTGTTCTGGGTGGCGGTCGGTTTCGAGATCGTCGGCTGGTGGCTGTTCATCGCACTGGCCGAGGTGGCGGTCCCGGAGGCGTACACGTTGCCGTTCGCCACGCTGGCGCTCGCGGTCGGCGTGGTCGAGGCACACCAGCGGCCGGATCTGAGCAGCTGGGCGGCGTACGGTCCAGCGCTGATCGCCGCCTTCGTGCCGACGATGGGCATCGTGCTCGCCGACGCCGGTGGCGACACCCGTCCGGTGCTGCTGCTGCTCGGTGCGGTGGCGACGCTGATCGTCGGTTCGCGTACTCAGCAGCAGGCGCCCGTGGTGATCGGCACGATCGCGACCATCTTCGCAGCGCTCTGGTTCGGCTTCAACCTGGTCGGACCGTGGCTGGTCCTGGTGCCGCTCGGTGTGGTGCTGCTGTTCCTGGGCGCGACCAGCGAAAACCGCCGCCGCACCCAGGACATCCGAAACGTCCTGTCGAAGATGCGTTAGCCGAGGAGTTTGGCGCGCAGCGCCTCGTCCTTCTCGGCGACCATCTTTTCCAGTCCCGCCTGGAAGGAGAGCATCCGGGCACGCAGTACCGGGTCCGAAGCACCGAGGATCCGGACCGCGAGCAACCCGGCGTTACGCGCTCCACCGATCGACACCGTGGCGACCGGAACCCCGGCCGGCATCTGCACGATCGACAGCAACGAGTCCATCCCGTCCAGGTGCTTGAGCGGCACCGGCACCCCGATGACCGGCAGCGGGGTCAGCGCCGCCACCATGCCCGGCAGATGGGCCGCACCGCCGGCGCCCGCGATGATCGCCTTGATGCCCCGGTCAGCGGCCGACTCGGCGTAATCGAGCATCTTGCGCACGGTCCGATGCGCGGAGACCACACCGACCTCGAACGGCACCTCGAACTCGGCGAGCGCGATCGCGGCGGCCTCCATGGTCGGCCAGTCGGAGTCGCTGCCCATGATGATGCCGACGACGGGTGCCATCAGTTGCCTTCCTGAAGCCATTTCGCAGCCCGCGCGGCGCGCGCACGGACCTCTTCCAACGAGGAGCCGAGAACCGTCACGTGGCCGATCTTGCGCCCCGGCCGGACCTGCTTGCCGTAGAGGTGCACACGAGCACCCGGATCCGCCGCGAACAGGTGATGCAGCCGCTCGTCGATCGAGATCCCGCCGGGCTCGCCGCCGAGCACGTTCGCCATCACGACGACCGGCGCGGTAAGCGTGGTGTCACCCATCGGGTAGTCCAGCACGGCCCGCAGGTGCTGCTCGAACTGCGAGGTCCGGGCCCCCTCGATGGTCCAGTGACCGGAGTTGTGCGGACGCATCGCCAGCTCGTTGACCACGATGCCGTCGTCGGTCTGGAACAACTCGACGGCGAGCAGGCCGACGACCCCGAGCTCGTTCGCCAGGTCGATGGCGAGCTGCTGCGCGTCGAGCGCCAGCTCCTCGTCCAGGTCCGGCGCGGGCGCCAGCACCTCGACGCAGATGCCGTCCTTCTGCACGGTCTCCACCACCGGGTACGCCGCGACCTGCCCGAACGGCGACCGCGCCACGAGCGCCGCGAGCTCCCGCCGCAGCGGAACCTTCTCCTCGACGATCAGCGGGATGCCGGTCGACACCAGGTCAGCCGCGGCCTCGGGCGATCCGACCATCCAGACGCCGCGCCCGTCGTACCCACCTCGGGTTGCCTTGGCGACCACCGGCCAGGACCCGGCCGCGAAGGTCTCGATGTCCTGGGCCGTGCTGATCCGCGCCCAGCGCGGGACGGGCGCGCCGAGCGCGGCGAGGCGCTCCCGCATCATGCCCTTGTCCTGTGCGAAGACCAGCGCTTTCGACCCCGGGAAGATCTTCACGCCCTCGGCCTCGAGCGCCTCGATGTGCTCGGTCGGCACGTGCTCGTGGTCGAATGTGACCGCGTCGCAGCCCTTCGCGAACTCACGCAGAGCGGAAAGATCGGTGTGCGTGCCGATCGGCACGTCAGCCGCGACGAGCGCGGCACTGTCATCAGGCTTCTCACTGAGCACACGCAGTGACTGGCCGAGAGAAATGGCAGCTTGGTGGGTCATCCGGGCCAGCTGGCCGCCACCCACCATGCCGACTACAGGCAGACCGGTTCGGGTATCCATCGCCAGGCCAGCCTAGCGACGCCACCCCGAAGACCGAAAATCAACCCCTTTCTTGGGTACGCCCTACGCCTCCGCCAACCGCACCACGGGGCCGGCCGCCCTCCGGGCGCTACCGCCGGTTCTCCGGCCACCTTGACAATCTGCAAGGCGACACCGGCCCGTCACCGTCGATAACATGTCGTTATGAGCGCAGAGGCGATCGGCGGCTTGATGCCCGCCACCATCACGCTCGACGACCTGGTGGCGATGATCGAGGCCGATAAGCACGGGCACCGATATGAGACCAGCATCGAGGGAGTGCTCACCGTGGTCCCTCCCCCGGATGGCAAGCATGCCAAGATCGCCACTCGACTCACCCTGTGGTTCGGCATGGCGGGCTGGCCGGCTGATCAGCTCATGCAGGTGCCGGGCATCCGCATCAGGAGTCCCAAGGGAGACGCCGGGCGCATCCCTGACCTCGCTGTTTGGTCACGCGATCCCGGGGATGCGGTGTGGTACGACGTCGATGACCTTCTCCTCGTCATCGAAATCATCTCACCGGGGTCCGCCGCGACGGACCAGGTGACCAAGGTGACCGAATACGCATCGGCCGGCATCCCCCACTACTGGATGGTCGCGCGGGATTCCGCGAACACTGTCACCCTCTACCGGCTCAACGACGGCGGGACCTATGACGTGTCCGCGAAGGTTCCGTTGAGCTGGTTACTGCAGACCGCCGTCCGGGATCATCTGTCCCCGGAGGCCTGACCCAAACGGGTGGTGAGGTCGGCTGCTGTGGTGACCGGGCGGTCGCACACGAAACCCCGGCAGACGTAAGCCGCCGACTCCCCGCCGATCAACGGCCGGTCGGCCAGCAGGGCCACACCCTCCTGATCCGGCTCGCCCGCGACGATCACGGTCCCGCCCGGCGCCTGCTTCCACGCCGCCTCCACCAGCGGATCACCGTTCACCGGCCCGGACGTGACGATCGCGATCTCGTACGGCCCGGTCAGCGCCGCCTCGGCCACCGCCGCCGCATATCCGGCGAAGCGCGGATGGCCCCCGATCAGCGGCCCGGCAGTGGCGAGAGCCGCGTCTGCCGCTTCCCGATGCGAGGTCGAGCCGCTCAGCGCCGCGTACGACACCAGCGCCGCGCACAGCGCCGACAGCCCGGACGGCGTGGCGTTGTCGGTTGGGTCAGCCGGGCGGGTGAGCAGTTTTTCCGCGTCGTCGGCCGTGTCGTAGAACCCGCCGTCCCCGCTGGCGAACCGCGCCAGAGCGACATCGAGCAGCTCCCGAGCAAGCGACAGCCACCGAGGCGCGGCGGTCACCTGGAAGACCGCGAGGAACCCCTCGGCCACGCAGCCGTAATCCTCGAGCACCCCGGCCGGCTCGCCGGCCACCCCGTCCCGGGAGACCCGGCGCAGCCGGCCGTCGATCAGATGCCGGTCGGCCAGGACCTCGGCCAACGCGATCGCAGCGTCGCGGGACTCAGCCGATCCGGTGAGCGCGCCGTGCTCGGCGAGCGCCGTGATCGCCAACCCGTTCCAGGAGGCGACCACCTTGTCGTCGCGGGCCGGCTGAGGCCGCTGCGCGCGGGCCGCGAGCAGCCGGGAGCGCACGTCACGCCACCGGTCGACGATCTCCGGGGCGGCCTCGTCGATGTCCCGGGCCAGGACCAGCACGCTGGAGCCGTGTTCAAAGGTGCCGGCGACGGTGACCCGGAACAGGTCGGCGGCCCACGCGCCGTCCTCGGCGCCGAGTGCCTCGGTCAGCGAGGCCGGCGTCCACGCGTAGGTCAGCCCTTCGACCCCCTCCGCGTCGGCGTCCAGCGCGGACGCCAGGCCGCCGGACGCGGTGCCGAGGTCGCGCAGCAGGAAAGCGGCCGTCTCGTCGGCGATCCGGCGGGCGAACAGGTCGCCGGTGAGCCGCCACAGCTGGGTGTAGACCCGCAGCAGCAGGGCGTTGTCGTACAGCATCTTCTCGAAGTGCGGCACGGTCCAGGTGTCGTCCACCGCGTACCGCGCGAAGCCGCCGGCCAGCTGGTCGTAGATGCCGCCGCGAGCCATCTGCTCAGCGGCGTGCCGGACGATTTCGAGGGCTTCGGCCGAGCCGGTGCGCTCGTGGTGGCGCAGCAGGAAGAGCAGGTTCATGTGCGGCGGGAACTTCGGCGCGCCGCCGAAACCGCCGCGCTCACGGTCCTGTTCCTTTTCCAGCCCGGCGGCCGCGGCGGCGAGCAACCCGGCGGAGATCGGCGCGGTCGGGCCGCCGATCATCTGCGCCCCGCCGACCGCCTCGACGACTGCGGAACCCTGTTTGAGCACGTCGTCACGCTGCTCGCGCCAGGCGGTGCCGACGGATTCGAGCAGCTTGCCGAACCGCTCCCGGGGGAAGTAGGTGCCGCAGAAGAACGGGTCGCCGTCCGGGGTCGCGAAGACCGTCATCGGCCAGCCACCCTGCCCGGTCATCGCCTGGGTCGCGGTCATGTAGACGGCGTCCACGTCAGGTCGTTCCTCACGGTCCACCTTGATCGAGACGAAGCCCTCGTTCATCTGCTTCGCGATCGCGGCATCCTCGAAGGACTCGTGCGCCATCACATGACACCAATGACAAGCTGCGTAACCCACCGAGATGATCACCGGCACGTCCCTGCGACGCGCCTCCTCGAACGCCTCGGCCGACCACTGCCACCAGTCAACGGGGTTGCTGGCGTGCTGGAGAAGGTAGGGCGAGGTGGCACTTCCCAGCCGGTTCATGGACCAACCCTCTCACAAGCCCGTCCACCTTCCCGGTAGGTCAGAGGTAGCACGTCAGCACACCTCAAGATTCGGTATCCCGCAGGCTAAAATTTTGGCGGTTGCATTGCTCAAATTTTGGTACTTTCATTTTCCAGAATTTGGTATCGCACGACCACCGGGGAGACAGCATGACGGGGCCACTCGCCGGAATTGCGGAACGGCGTGTCTCTGCGCTGCTCAACGACTTGCTCCAGGTGGAGCCGGTCATCGCCCTACATGGCCCGCGCTCCGTCGGCAAATCCACCGTATTGAGCGGCTTGGCCCGCGCTCGGGGCGTATCCATCCTAGACCTGGATAATCCGGGCATTCGAGATGCCGTAGTGGCCAACCCGCAGACAGCCGTCGCGACGCAGAACTTGCTGTGCGTGGACGAATATCAGCATGCTCCGGAGATCCTCGACGCGTTGAAAGCACGCCTCAACCACGAAGGCACTCTGCCGGGCACCGCCGTGCTTACCGGATCAACTCGCCAGGATGCTCTGCCCCGCACGGCGCAAGCACTCACCGGCCGGCTGCACACGATGACCATCTGGCCGCTTTCCCAAGGAGAAATCGGCGGTGTCCGCGAGGACTTCGTACCAGCACTCCGAGCAGATCCCGATGCGGCCGTCGCCGCCCGGCCGTCGTCCACCACCATCCGAACGGAATATGTCGATCGGCTCTGCGCCGGAGGATTCCCGCTGGCCCTGCGTCGGATCGGCACCGCACGCGATCGGTGGTTCGACGACTACATCCGCCAGTCCTTGGAACGTGACGCCATCGAGCTTGTCCGGATACGCCAACGCCACATGCTGCGCGAGCTTCTAGGCCGACTTGCCGGGCGAACCGGACAGGTGCTGAATCTGACCAAGGCGTCCGAGGGACTCACCGCGGAACGTAAAACCATCGAGGACTACGTCCGGCTCCTCGAAGACCTCTTCCTCATCGACCGGCTTCCTGCCTGGGGTAAAACGTTGCGTGCGCGGTCCGTCGCATCGCCGAAGGTGCACGTCATCGACACCGGCGTGGCCGCTCGACTGATGCGAGTCACACCGGCCAAGCTCGCCTCCCTCGATCCCACCGCCTTGGCGGAATTCGGTCACTTACTCGAAACTTTCGTCGTCGGCGAGCTTCGCAAGCAGGTCTCCTGGCTGGACGAGCAGGTCTCCACAGGACACTGGCGCACCCACGACGGCGACGAGGTTGACTACGTCATCGAGTTCGATGACGGCCAGGTCCTCGCCTTCGAAGTCAAGGCAAACGAACGCATCGCGGGCACCGACCTCAAAGGCCTCCGTAAGCTCCGAGACGCGCTCGGCAACAAGTTCATCGCCGGCGTTGCACTCAGCACAGGCCTGCGATCGTTCACCTACGAGGACCGCATCCACGTCATGCCGGTCGACCGCCTTTGGACGCCAATCGACCAATAGCCGCCCACCAAGCCGCTCACGCCGGATCAGGAAGCGCCGTCAGCCCGCAGTCGCGTCACCGGCGCTGGCGCGTCCTCCATCAGCTGCGTCAGCGCCTGAACGATCTTGTCGGCCGGCATCGGCTTGCAGAAGTGGTAGCCCTGCGCGGTCGGGCAGCCCAGCTCGATCAGGGCGGCCCGCTGCTCGATCGTCTCGATGCCCTCGGCGACGACCCGGACGCCGAGGCGCGCCCCCAGCTCGACCGCACCGCGCACCACGGCGCCGGCGGCCGGCTTGTCGATCATCTCGTCCACGAACGACCGGTCGATCTTGATCTCGTCGACCGGGATCCGGGTGACCGAGGCGAGCGACGAGAACCCGGTGCCGAAGTCGTCGAGCGACATCTGCACGCCGGAGGCACGCAGCCGGGCCAGCACCTCGTCGACGACCTCCTGCTCGCTCACCGCGACCGACTCGGTGATCTCCAGCACGAGGCGGGAGGCCGGCGTCCGATGGCGGCGCAGCGCCTCGGTGACCTGGGCCGGGAACGTCGGGTCGGTGAGGCTGCGCGCCGAAACGTTGACCGAGACCGGGATGTTGATGCCGTTCGCGGTCCAGTCGGCGGCTGCGGCGAGCGCCAGGTCGAGCACCCGCCTGGTGAACGGGATGAGCAGCTCGCTGCGTTCCACAGCGGGCAGGAAGGCGCCCGGCGAGAGCTGTCCGCGGCGCGGGTGCCGCCAGCGGACCAGCGCCTCCACACCGGTCGGTGCGGCGGTCACCAGATCGACGGCGGGCTGCAGGTGCAGCACGATCTGGTCGTCGGCGGCGAACGCGTCCTGGAGCTCGGCGAGCAGCGCCAGGTGGTCGGTGCTGCTGGCGTCCTGACTGCTGTCGTACGTCCCGACGGTGAGGCCCAGCTCCTTGGCCCGGCCGACCGCGAGCGAAGCCCGCCGGAGCAGCTCGCTCACCTCGATCCGGCCCGGCTGCTCGGCCACGACGCCGACGGTCACCTCGACGGCGAGGCGTACCCCGGCGACCTCCATCGGCAGCCGCAGCTGCTCGACCAGTTCCCGGGCCCGGCGCAGTGCCGGTGGCATCGAACCGCCCACCCGCCCGGCCGGCTCACCGAGCGCGGCCATCGCCGGGAGCAGCAGCGCGAACTCGTCATCCCCGGTACGCGAGACCAGCTCAAGCGGCCGGGCCAGCTCGGTGAGCCGTTCCGCGACGAGCCGCAGCACCTCGTCGCCGCCCCGATGTCCGAGAGTGCGGTTGACCTCGCGGAAGTCCACCACGTCGAGCAGCAGCAGGGCGACGTGCTGACCCCTGTCGACCGAGCGCAGCAGCAGATCGCCCTGTTCGGCGAAGGCGGACCGGTTGAGCAGCCCGGTGAGCCGGTCGTGCACCCGGTCGTGTGCGGCGCGGGCGTCCAGCTCCGCGATCCGCTGGTGTGCGGCCGCGTCGTGCAGGGCTCCGGCCAGCGCTTCCCCGTACGCCACGATGGCCGCCTCGTCCTGCGGCACCGGCATGCTGGGCTCGCCGAGCCAGACGGTGAGCTCGCCGACCGGGTGCCCGGCGACAGCCATGCTGCGGGTGATGGCCGGCCCGGATCGGGCTGCGGCGGTGTCGTTCTGCCCGGGGCCGTCCTGCGAGTAACGGCGGTGGCCGCTGCCGAGCCGCACCTCCAGCTCAGCGCGGCGGGCCCCGAAGACGTCGAGGGCGCCGCGCAGCCCGGCCCGGGCCACCTCGGCCTCGCTGGCGCCGGGCAGACGGGCGGTGGCGGTCGCGAAGGCTTCCCACATCCGGCGTTCCTCGGCGGCGCGCAGGTGGAAGCGGTACGTCCGGTGCAGCAGCCAGAGCGCGGGCCCGAAGGCAAGCAGCCAGAGCGGCTCACGGATCAGGGCGAAGACCGCGCCGAGGCCGACCAGCACGTTGCCGACGGACATCGGCAGCTTGGCGTAGAGAACCCGGGTGGCGATCCGGCCCGGCGCGGCGTCGCGGTGCAGCACCAGCGTGAGCACGACCAGGCCGAACGTGATCAGCAAGTAGGTGGCGGCGCCGGCGACCAGGGCGAGTGGCAGCCGTGCGCCGCCGATCGGGGCGTCGCCGGCCAGCAGCGAGGTGACCAGGGCAGCGCCGGCCACGCCGAGAGTCATCGAAGCGACGAGGTGGACGATCTCGGCCGCGTTGCGCAGGCCGGTGAACCAGGCGAGCAGCAGCCAGGCCGCTCCGGTGCCGGCCAGGGTCGCGGCGGGCAGCCAGCCGGCCGGCGCGACGACGAAGCCGACCACCACTGCTGCTTCGGCCCAGCTGACCGAGACCGCGTCCGGGCCGAGGCGGAACCGGAGGCCGGCCAGCTGCGCGATCGCCGCGAGGACCGCCGCGACGCAGATGCCGTCGACGGCGGAGAGCGGCCGCCCGGCCGGGGAATCCACCGGTTGCAGGACACCGAGCACGACGGCAGCGACGGCAGCGATCACGACGGCGACGGTCAGCAGGCGCACCGGACGCGGCCGGGCGAGCCAGGAGGGGTGGTGGAACTGCTCGGCGGTCATGAGAGCGTCCCGCACCGGGCATGCACAGGAAGATGCACGTGCAGATGCTTCGCGGAGAGTTCGCGCCGGAAAGGTGTCATCTCGGCGCCCCCTTCCGCGCAGGGTCCAGGGGCCGTATGGCCCCCGGCGGAAGGCTAAATCAATACCGATGAACGCAACAGGGCTTGACGGACCCGAGACCGGGACACTCGGCCCATCCGGGTCCACACCACCGGGCCGGCATCACGTGCCCGCGCCGTCAGGCGCGGGCCGCTCCGCCACCTGAAGTGGAGTCACGTTTCTCGTCGTCCACGCCCGCCACCTCGGGTTCCTCCAAGGTCACCGGAGCAGCCGATCGACCCGCTTCGACGTCGCTCGCGGCCGCGGCGCCGGAACGCTCGAGATCAGCATCGAGACGAGCGATCTCCGCCACACGTTCGCGATCGGCCGGAGGCGAGAAACTGTCGGGAAGCCGACGAATGCGCTTGTTCATGTTGCGGATCAGCAGCACCGTCGCAACACACATGAGGACGATGAGGAACAGCCCCATCGGGCCGGCCAAGCCGCCCGAACGGGTGTCACCGAAGTTGTTGACAGCGAAGACGTCCACGCCCTCAGCGTACTGCCTCAGTGGGCGTCGACTTTCTCCCGGATGCCCGCGAACAGGTCGGACTCCGGAATCGGGCTGTCCACCAGAGAGCGCGCCAGCTCGAAGTCCTCGGTCGGCCACACCTTCTGCTGCAGCTCCAGCGGGATGTGGAACCAGAAACCGTCCGGGTCGACCTGGGTGGCGTGAGCGCGCAGCGCGTCGTCCCGGATCGAGAAGTAGTCACCGCACTCGATCCGCGTGGTGAGCTTGTCGCCACGGTCCTGCCGCTCGGACGCTTTCTCCAGCCACTCCGTGTACGGCGACTCGAGCCCTGCCGCCAGCATCCCCTCGTGCAGCGCCAGCATCCGCGCCCGGGTCCAGCCGGAGTTGTAGTACAGCTTCGACGGCTGCCACGGCTCACCCAGCTCCGGGTAGAGTTCCGGGTCGCCGGCCGCGTCGAAGGCGATCACCGACACCTTGTGGCACATGATGTGGTCGGGGTGCGGGTATCCGCCGTTCTCGTCGTACGTCGTGATGACCTGCGGCCGGAACTCGCGGATCAGCTTGATCAGCGGCTTGGCCGCCTCGTGCGGGTCCTGCAGGCCGAAGCAGCCCTCGGGCAGCGGCGGCAGCGGGTCGCCCTCGGGCAGCCCGGAGTCGACGAAGCCGAGCCAGGCCTGGTCGACGCCGAGGATCTCGCGCGCCTTGACCATCTCGGCGCGGCGGATGTTGGCGATGTCCGCGAGCACCTCGGGCCGGTCCATCTTCGGGTTGAGCACGCTGCCGCGCTCACCGCCGGTACAGGTCGCGACAAGGACCTGGACCCCCTCGGCGACATATTTCGCCATGGTGGCGGCGCCCTTGCTCGACTCGTCGTCGGGGTGGGCGTGCACGGTCATCAGGCGCAACTGCTCGGCCACGTTATTACCCTCTCGACCAGGCCTGCCGACGGCGGCCCAGGATCGGCTGCGAAGATGGACTCTGCCATTCTGGCCGATCCCACCGACAACAAACGCACGAGAGGTCGTCAGGTGAGCGAGACGCACGCCACAGCACCGGTCTTCCCCGCCGGCCGTTACGGCCGCCGCCGGGAGGGTTCACGCCGCCGCTGGCTGCCGATCCTCGTCACCGTGCTGTTCGGCATCGGTGTGGTGGCCCTCTCGCTGCAGTACTACAACAAGTTCGGCGAGGGCGATTACGACCCGCAGATCATCGGCTGGAACGACCCCACGCCCACCGAGCTGGTCATCCAGTTCCGGGTCCTGCTGCCGGACGACGGCAGCGCCAGCTGCATGCTGCGGGCCCGGGACTACGACGGCTTCGAGGTCGGCCGCCGCACGGTCGTCGTGCAGGCCCCACCCGGTGGCGGCTCGGCCGAGGTCAGCGAGTCGGTGCCGACCACCGCGCAGGCTTCCGTGGGCGACGTGATGGGCTGCCGCGCCGGCGGTTGATCCACAAGCTGACGCGATTTCACATTCCGGGCGCCCCGCACACCGCTGGTAAGCTTGGTGATTCGCTGCGTTGAACATGCTGCTTTTCGGCGGTGTGTCCTGACCCTGCCCAGTTCTCTCCAGAACTGCCCAGTACCAGCAAGGAGATCGACCGTGCCCAGTTCCGAGGCGCCGAAGACCTGGCTCTCCCAGGACGCTTACGACCGGCTCCAGGCCGAGCTCGACCAGTTGATCGCCAACCGGCCCGCCATAGCCGCGGAGATCAACGCGCGGCGCGAAGAGGGCGACCTCCGGGAAAACGGCGGCTACCACGCGGCTCGCGAGGAGCAGAGCCGCGAGGAGGGCCGGATCCTGTACCTCAAGGAGTTCCTGCGCAACTCCGAGGTCGGCGAGGCACAGGTCGCCGACTCCGTCACGCCCGGCTCGGTCGTCACCATCTACTTCGACGACGACCAGGCCGACACCGAGACGTTCCTGCTCGGCTCGCGGGAGATCTCCTCCACGACCGACCTCACCGTCTACAGCCCGGAATCGGCCCTCGGCAAGTCGATCCTCGGCGCCCGCTCCGGCCAGACCGTGACCTACACGGCCCCCAGCGGCGCCGACATCAAGGTCACCGTCGTCAAGTTCGGCGCTTTCGAGGGCTGACCTCGCTCGTCGGCTCACCGCGAGCTCGCGACGTGCCCGCTCATAGTGCGCCGCGAGCTCGTCGTCCATCCGGACCGATTCCGGTCCGGTCAGCTCCACCGCGGCCGGTTGCGCCGGCCGTGAAGCTGTCAGCCCGGCCCGCAGCCCGGCCGACGGGTGCGAAGCGAAAAGCGAGACTTCGGTACGCCGGCTGAGCTGCCGCAACGCCGCCACCTTCGTGCTCGACTCCAGGCCGGCCCGCGCCTGATCGGACGCCGCTCGCCAGGCCTGCGCCCCCAGCTTCGCCCGAGCTTCCCGGCGCACCACAGTGTCAACATGTCCCAGCGTGCTGCGCGCCGACGGGGTGAGCAGCCCACGCCGGACGTCGCCGTTCACGAAGTGCCCGAGCTCGCTCGGTGAATTGCCGGGCCCGTCAGGGCGTGGCGTCGGCCAGCAGGGCCACTCGGTAACCCGCCTCGCGCAGGGCACCGATCAGCGCGGACGAGTGGGCCGGCCCGCGCGTCTCCACCGAGAGCGCCACCTCGACCTCGCCGAAGCTGAGCCGGGGGCTCTGCCGGGAGTGCGAGACGTCGACGATGTTCGCCCGCTGCTCGGCGATCTCCCCCAGCAGCCGGGCCAGCTGACCCGGCCGGTCCGCGCAGCGCACCGCGAGCCGCAGGAACCGCCCGGCCGACGCGAGCCCGTGCTCGATCACCCGGAGAAGCAGCATCGGGTCGATGTTGCCGCCGGAGAGGATCGCCACCACCGGCCCGCCGCGCGGAGGCACGTATGCGCCGGTCAGCAGCGCCGCGACGGCCGCCGCGCCGGCCGGCTCCACCACGGTCTTGTGACGTTCCAGCAGGATCAGCAGAGCCGCCGACAGGTCCTCGTCGGAGACCGTGACGATCTCGTCAACCAGCTTCTCGACGTGCGCGAACGTGAGGTCACCGGGACGCAGGACGGCGATGCCGTCCGCGATCGTCGCGCCTGCCGCAAGCTTCCGCGGCGCGCCGGCGGCGAGCGAGGGAGGGTACGCGGCCGCGCCACTCGCCTGCACCCCGACGACTCGGATGTCCGGCCGCAGCGCCTTGGCCGCCACCGCGATGCCGGAGATCAACCCGCCGCCGCCGACCGCCGTGATGATCGTGGCGGCCTCCGGGCACTGTTCCAGGATCTCCAGCGCGACAGTGCCCTGCCCGGCGATCACGTCGGGGTGGTCGAACGGGTGGATCAGGATCGCCCCGGTGCTGCGGGCGAACTCGTGTGCCGCTTCCAGGGCGTCGTCCACGCTGGTCCCGGCGTACTCGACCGCCGCGCCGTACCCCTTGGTGGCCGAGACCTTGGGCAGTGGCGCGCCCTCCGGCATGAAGACCGTGGCCCGGGTGCCGAGCAGGCCCGCCGCGAGCGCCACACCCTGCGCGTGGTTGCCGGCGGAGGCGGCGACCACGCCGCGGGCGCGCTCGTCGCCGGAGAGACGGGCGATCCGGGTGTACGCGCCGCGCA
This sequence comes from Actinoplanes sp. CA-015351, assembly GCF_050955685.1. Taxonomy (NCBI): domain Bacteria; kingdom Bacillati; phylum Actinomycetota; class Actinomycetes; order Micromonosporales; family Micromonosporaceae; genus Actinoplanes; species Actinoplanes sp. CA-015351. Next base: position 834,959 of record NZ_CP192102.1, on the reverse strand, counting down.
CCTTGTACGACCCGGCACGCTGCTGGTTCTCACACTTGAGCCAGACCGGAACCCCGGTGATCTCGGTGAGCGGCCGGGAGGTGATCAGCGGCGTCGTCTTGGCCACCTCGGACAGCAGTTCGCGGGCGGCTTCGACGTCGGAGAGGGAGAGCAGGTCCAGTGGTGCGGTCATGGGCACCAATCGTGCCACTGCCCCCTCAGACCAGGTTCTGCCGCTGCCAGGGGTTCTGAAGTTCGAACTGCCCGGCCACCGAGAGCAACAGCATCTCCGAGTCCGGCGGGCCCACGAGCTGGACCGCGAGCGGCAACCCGTCCGGCCGGGAACCGACCGGCACCACGATCGCCGGCAGGCCGGAGTAGTTCCACGGCGCCTGGTACGGCGCGTACGCCGCGTTGGCCTGCATGTTCTTCCACCAGGAGATGCCCGAGTACAGCACGGCCGGCGGCGGCGCGGTGGCCAGCGCCGGGGTGAGCAGCAGGTCGATCGAGTTGTCGGCGAAAAACCGGATGCACCGCTCGCGCCACGCGTCACGCTGCGACTGGCGGACCAGCCCGGCCCGCATCGCGGCTTTGCCGAGCGCGATGTGCCGCTGGGTACGCGGCTGCAGATCCTTGACCGGCAACCCTTCCGAGTTCACATAAGCGCCCGCGAACCAGGTGGCGAGCACCCCAAGCGCCACACCCGTCGGGTACGTCGGGTCGGCGGTGACCGTGTCGTGGCCCGCCGCGGTGAGCAGTTTCGAGGCAGTGGTGACAGCGCCGACGTTCGGCTCGTCCGGTTTCACCCCGGCCACCGGCGAGCGCAGCGAGATGCCGACCCGCAGCCGGCCCGGCTCCTTCAGCGCCTGCGGGGTCAGCCCGGCCAGCACCGAGAAGCCCAGCGCGGCGTCGGCGACCGTGCTGGTCAGCACGCCGTTCTCGACCAGGCCGAACCAGTCCTTGTCACCGAAGTCGACCGGGACAACACCACGGCCCGGCTTCAGCCCGACCAGGCCGCAGCAGGCCGCCGGAATCCGGATCGAGCCGAGGCCGTCGTTGCCCTGCGCGATCGGCACGAGCCCGGCCGCCACCGCGGCCGCCGATCCACCGGACGACCCACCAGGGGTCCGCTCCAGGTCCCACGGGTTGCGGGCGGCGCCGCTCTCGTCGTCGCTGGTGGCCCAGAGACCCATCTCCGGCATCTTGGTCACCCCGACCACGACGGCGCCGGCTCCGCGCAGCCTCCGGACCACTTCGTGGTCCTCTTCAGCCACCTCAGGGGTACGCGCAACAGCGCTGCCGTGCCACGTCGGAAGCCCGGCCACTGCGGTGTTCTCCTTGACCGCCACCGGCACACCGGCCAGCGGAAGGTTCGCCAGGTCCTCCTGGTCGTCGACCTTCTCCGCCTCGGTGATCGCCTCGACGCCGCGGACCACCCGGAACGCGCCCAGCTCTGGATCGGAGATGGCGATCTGTTCCAGATGGTCGGCAACGACCTGGGTGGCACTCGCGTCGCCGCGGCGCACCGCACGTGCGATCTGTTTGGCGGTCGCTCCCACCCAGGTCGTCGTCATCGCGCAGATTCTCCAGCGTCGGTCTTATCCGAGTGCCTGCTCGAGGTCGGCGAGCAGATCGTCAACGGTTTCGATGCCGACAGACAGTCGCACGAGATCGGCGGGAACTTCAAGCGCTGAGCCCGCAGCCGACAGATGTGTCATCTGTCCCGGGTGTTCGATGAGCGATTCGACTCCACCGAGCGACTCGGCGAGCACGAAGAGCTTCGCCCGGTTGCAGATCTCGATCGCCTTCTCCGCACCGCCGGCCGCGCGGAACGAGACCATGCCGCCGAACCGGCTCATCTGCTTGGCCGCGACCTCGTGCCCGGGGTGCGTGTCCAGACCCGGGTAGAGAACCTGGGACACGGCACGGTGCTCGCTCAGGTAACCGGCGATCCGCTCCGCGTTGTCACAGTGCCGGTCCATGCGTACCCCAAGGGTCTTGATCCCTCGAAGGGTGAGCCACGCGTCGAAGGGACCGTTCACGCCGCCCATGGCGTTCTGGTGGAAGGCCAGCTCGTCGCCGAAGCCGGTGTCCGCGGTGATCAGCGCGCCGCCCACCACGTCGGAGTGGCCGCCGATGTACTTGGTCGTCGAGTAGATCACCACGTCGGCGCCGAGGCCGAGCGGCTGCTGCAGGTACGGCGAGGCGAACGTGTTGTCCACGGCGAGCAGCGCGTCGTACTCGTGCGCCAGGCCCGCCAGCAGCGGGATGTCGGCGATGTTGAGCAGCGGGTTGGTCGGCGTCTCGGCCCAGATCAGCCGGGTGTGCCCGGGCCGGAACGCGGCACGCACCGCGTCGATGTCGTCGAGCGGCACCGCGGTCCAGTCGAGGCCCCACCGCTCCGCGACCTTCGCGAAGAGCCGGTACGTGCCGCCGTACGCGTCGTTCGGGATCACCACGTGGTCGCCCGGCCGGCAGACCGTACGCAAGAGGGTGTCCTCGGCCGCGAGACCGCTCGCGAAAGCGAGCCCGCGCCGTCCGCCCTCGATCGCGGCGAGGCACTCCTGGAGCGCGTCCCTGGTCGGGTTGCTGGATCGGCTGTACTCGTAACCCAGGCGAGGAGCGCCGACGGCGTCCTGGGCGTAGGTGCTGGTCTGGTAGATCGGAGGCACCACCGCGCCGGTCCGCGGATCCGGATCCTGGCCGGCGTGGATGGCAAGGGTGTCGAACCCGTACTGGTTAGCCGTCATGTAGCGCAAGGCTAGTCTCACGTGGTGGCGGACTGCGTGTTCTGTGGCATCGTGGCGGGCACCGTCCCGGCATTCACTGTCGCCTCGGTCCCGGCCGGGGTGGCTTTCCTGGACATTCGCCCGGTTTTCAAGGGTCACGTCCTGGTTGTTCCACGGGCACACGTGGTGCAGCTGCCCGACCTACCCGAGTCCGACTTAAGCGGATATTTCCGTTTTGTGCAGCTGCTGTCCGCTGCCGTTCCCGCCGCGCTCGGCGCCCAGGGCACCTTCGTCGCGATGAACAACATCGTCTCCCAGTCGGTGCCGCACCTGCACAGCCACGTCGTCCCGCGTACCAAGGGTGATGGCCTCCGCGGATTCTTCTGGCCAAGGCACAAGTACGCGAGCGACGACGAAGCCCTTGAGTACGCCGCCAAAGTTGGTAATGAATATCGGTCCCTCGACGTTGCAGAAACTGGACGAAGGGAGTGACCGTGTTCCTGCGGTACAAGAAGCTCGACCTGCCCACCGCCGACTCCGCCCTGCCCGGCCGCGACGCCGAGATCCAGGTAGCGTCGACCCACACCGTGCTGGGCACCCCGATGAAGGGCCCCTGGCCGGCCGGGTACGAGACCGCCGTCTTCGGAATGGGCTGTTTCTGGGGCGTGGAGCGCATCTTCTGGCGGTTGCCGGGGGTCCACTCGACCTCAGCCGGTTACGCCGGAGGGTTCACCACCAACCCCACGTACGAGGAGACCTGCTCCGGCACGACCGGGCACACCGAGGTGGTCCAGGTCGTCTACGACCCCAGCAAGATCTCGTACGAGGATCTGCTGAAGGCGTTCTGGGAGAACCACGACCCGACCCAGGGCATGCGCCAGGGCAACGACCGCGGCACCCAGTACCGGTCGGCGATCTACACGACGACCGAGGCGCAGGCCTCCGTCGCGCAGGCATCGCTGGAGGCCTTCCAGCCGGTGGTGACAGCGGCCGGCCACGGCGCCATCACCACCGAGATCAAGCCGCTGACGAAGTACTACTACGCCGAGGACTACCACCAGCAGTACCTGTCCGACGCGAAGAACCCGTACGGCTACTGCAACCACGGCCCGAACGGCATGACCTGCCCGATCGGCGTCGCCAAGACCGCCCACTGATCACTCGGTCAGCTTCGGGTGGGACGGACCGGCTGCGACAATCCAGACGATCCGGCGGTCCGCATCTGGGCAGTACCAGATTCGGCCGCCGGCCGTCACCCCGGCGGCGCCACCCGATCGCCTCGCTTAGCGGGCATCAGCGTTGCCATCCACGGGAGCAGGCACCGGACCCAGGTCCTCGTCCAACGGGCCACTCAGCTGGCGCAGAAGCTCCGGATCGGCATAGACCATGGCCGTCGACTTCCACCCACGCAGCATCTCGGCCAGCACCGACCATTGCCCCAAATCAGCCGATATCCTCGCTGCCTTAATGAATTCAGTGACGAACTGCGCCACCGCGTCGGCCGGCAGCAGTCCGAGCCAGGGAAACTCTTCGCTCAGCGCCACTGCGGCCGTCTCGACGGGAACATGCGCCAGGAGGTTGCGGAGCGCCCGCACGGTGACTCCTGGCAAGGCAGATCACCGGGAGCCCGGACGGGGGCCCACCCTCAGCGGAGCGGCCCCCGCCTGCTTGGCTGCGTCTGGGGCGACAGACGGGGTCAGAGGGGGTGGGAGTAGCGCAGGTGGGTCACCGGGTGGTCGTTTACCGTGTCGGCTCGGGACGCCCCGTCGGGACTCCAGCCGCCTCGTTCGTAGAAGCGTTTCGCCACCTCGTTGCCCTCCAGGACCCACAGGACGGCCCGCTTCTCGCCGAAGGACTTCAAGTCGGTCAGGGCCTGGATCATCAGCAGGCGGCCAGCGCCCGTGCCCACCCTCGACGGGTCCAGGTGGATCGCATATAGCTCGGCCGCGCCCTCGGTCTCGCTCGGGCCCACGTAGCTGAAGCCGATCAGGGAGCCGTTCTCCTCGGCCACCGTCATCCGGTGGGTGTCCTGCTCCCAGCGGTAACGCTCCACCCAATAGTCGGACATCATCTGCGGGCCGCGCGCCTCGAACGAGGCGGGGTCGACCAGGTCGGCGTAGGCGGCTGCCCGGGAACGATGGTGCAGCGCGCCGACGGCGGGCTGGTCAGCTTCGGTCGCCGGGCGCAGAGACGCGGTCATGCTGCCGACCGTAGCCCGGCCGGCTCACCACCGGCGCGGCGGAACCGGTATGCGTAGCAGGTCCTCGGCGATCACGATCGGGCCGTCGAACTCCTTGCGGGCCTCGTCCAGGAACCGGGTCCAGTCCTGGTAACGCTGCGAAAAATGCGTCAGAACCAGCTTTCGTACGCGTGCCTCGCGGGCCACCGAAGCCGCTTGCCCCGCCGTCAGGTGGCCGACCTGGGCCGCCATCGTGGCGTCCTCGGCCAGGAACGTGGACTCGATCACCAGCATGTCCACGTCCTCGGCCAGTGCGTAGACGTTGTCGCACAGGCCGGTGTCCATGATGAAGGCGAAGCTCTGCCCGGGCCGGACCGTGCTGACCTGTTCCAGCGTGACCTCGCCCAGCCGGCCGGTGCGCTGGAGCTCGCCGACCGCCGGGCCACTGATGCCGTGCTCGGCCAGCAGAGCGGGTAGCAGTCGCCGGGAGTCGGGTTCGGCCAGGCGATACCCGTACGCCTCGATGGAATGTCTGAGTGGCAGCGCCGTGAGGCGCCCCGCGGAGGTCTCCGCGACAAAGCCTGCGGCGCTCTGCGCAGAGACCGGTGAGGGCACGATCTCGGCGTTGTCCCAATAACTCGTGGCGTGCCGGAGCCGGTCGTAGAAATCCTGGCCGCCGGCCGGGTAGTGGACCGTGACCGGATGCGGCACCCGGTCCAGCGAGATGCGCTGCAGAATGCCGGGCAGGCCGAGGCTGTGATCGCCGTGGAAGTGCGTGACGCAGATCCGTTTGAGCGGGGTGACGGCCTGGCCGGCCATCAGCATCTGCCTCTGGGTGCCCTCGCCCGGGTCGAAGAGGATCACCTCGTCGTCCCAGCGCAGGAGGTATCCGTTGTGGTTGCGGTGCCGTGTCGGCACCTGGCTGGCGGTCCCGAGCACAAGTAGCTCACGCATCTCGGAACCCCCGGCGGAAATTAGGCGACCCCCGGGGGATCTTCCACGCTCGCGAACGAACGTGGTCCGGTCGGACAAGGCCGGATCCCCGGGGGTCGGATGGCTGTCTGTTACTCGCCGGGCCGCTGCCACACGGTCTCGACGTTCTCAAGACGAAGCTGTCGAGGACAGCGGCTAGCGGACAGCCACCTCACGAGTCCCGATGCTATGCAACTTCGGACCACCTCCCTTCACGTGTACGGCCACGTTAACCAAGGTCGGCGTCCGCCGCCAACGCTTTTAAATCACTAGAGGCGCGGGAATACCCGAGGCGACATCTCGGTGCTCTCCACCACGAGCGAGGCGGGTCCGACGATCTCCGGGTCCGGGACGCCGACGATGTCCGCGTCCTTGCCGGTGTAGTCGAAACGGTTGAGCACGTGCCGCATCGCCGCGACCCGGGCGCGCTTCTTGTCGTTGCTCTTCACCACGGTCCACGGTGCGTCGGCGGTGTCGGTGTAGAAGAACATCGCCTCTTTCGCCTCGGTGTAGTCGTCCCACTTGTCCAGGGACTGCAGGTCCATCGGGGAGAGCTTCCACTGGCGGACCGGGTCGACCTGGCGGATCGCGAACCGGGTCCGCTGCTCGCCCTGGGTCACCGAGAACCAGAACTTCACCAGGTTGATCCCAGACCGGACGAGCATCCGCTCCAGTTCCGGGGTCTGCCGCATGAATTCGAGGTACTCGGCGCGGGTGCAGAAACCCATCACCCGCTCGACGCCGGCCCGGTTGTACCAGGACCGGTCGAAGAGCACGATCTCACCGGCGGACGGCAGGTGCTTGAGGTATCGCTGGTAGTACCACTGGGTGCTTTCCTTCTCGTTCGGCTTCTCCAGGGCCACCACCCGGGAGCCGCGCGGGTTCAGGTGCTCCATGAAGCGCTTGATGGTGCCGCCCTTGCCGGCCGCGTCCCGCCCCTCGAAGAGGATCACCAGGCGTTCGCCGGTGTCCTTGCACCAGTTCTGCAGCTTCAGCAGCTCGATCTGCAGCAGCCGCTTGTCATGGTCGTAGTCCAGGCGGGGCAACCGTTCTTCGTACGGGTAATCCTCCCGCCACGTGTCGATCGGTGTGCCGTCCGCATTGATCAGACGCGGGTCGTCGTCCTCATCGTCGACCACCCGGTAACCGCTCAGTTCGGCGATCGGACCCGCGTAGGGCTGCGTCATCGGTTCCTCCGCATGCTCATGATCGTCATGCTCGGGACCGGCCTGGTCGGGATCAACGTGTTCCGGATGAACATCTGTGGTCATGTCTTCGCCAGCCAACGCCGCACCTTCTTGCGCCGTGACGCCCGCACCAGCGCGGGCACCTCCCGAAGGGTCTCCTTACCCACTTGTTCCTGCCGGCCGTACAGCACACCGAAGTAAAAGCTGTCCGGGCCGATCTCGTGCAGGACCTGGCGGGCGATCGTGGAGTCCTGGTGCGCGCCCAGGCCGTCCTGCAGGGCGGTCAATGCCTTCACCAGCTGTTTCGCGGGATTTCCGTGCTCCGGCTGGATCACCTCGACGGCGTACCGGGCCTGCTTGTAGGTCTTGCGGGCGTCGTGCAACTCCTCGTCGACACCACTCCTGGTGGCCGCGTCCAGCTCCTCGTCGGCCTTGCGCAGGATCTTGCGGGTGCGCTCGGCCGGGTTGCCGCCGTCCGCCTGCGGGTGGTCGACCAGGGTGTCTATCGCGTCCAGCAGGGCCAGGTAGCGGTCCGACTCGAGCGCCTCGGCCAGCTCGTCACGGCCCTGCGCCACCCGATGTTCCAGGGCGTTGCGGATCCGCTGGGCGACCGGCCCGAACTCGGGGCCGGACTCCTCGACACCGGTGAGCAGCTTGCCCTCCAGCACCTGCGGGTCACGGACCGCGCCGAGCATGCCGGCAAGCCAGCGCAGCTCGTCGCCGGTGCCCGATTCAGGGAACCAGCGTTTGTACGTCTTCAGCGTGCTGCGGAGCCGCCTGGTCGCCACGCGCATCTTGTGCACACCGTCGGCGTCGCCACGGCGGGCCGGTGGGTCGTACTCAAGGATGGCGTCGCGCTGCTCTCGTGCGTACCGAAGGACGGGGTTGACCTTGGTTTTGACCTTGGTCTTCGCCTTGGCCTCGGTCAGCCTCTCGGCCAGGGCTCGGGAGACCTTGGACGGGCCCTCGGCGGGGGTGGCGCCAGCTTTGAGAAGGGCCTGCTCGACGGCGTCGAGGACGGCGGCGTCACCGTCGACCAGCTCGACCTCGATCTCCTGCCAGGCGCTTTCCCGGCCCTCGGACTCGGCGTGCACCTGGTCCTGCGCGATCAGCGCGAGGGTACGGCCCTCGCCGTCACGCAGCGGCGTCTCCACCCGGTGTGTGCGCAGGCGGCACACCGGAGCCAGCGGCGCTCGGCGGACGAGGCCGCGCACGATGCTGACGAGCTCGTCCGGAACGGCGTCACCCTCGTGCCCGGAAATCCGGTGTTCGGTACGCCCGGCGCCGTCCCCTGGTGTCTTCAGATGCCAGCCGGCGTCGTTGCCTCCGGCCCGGCGTCGAAGTGTCCGGCGATTTCTCATCAACCGGAGGTCCTCGGTGTCGAAGTAGGTGGCGTCGAGATCATGTGTCTCGGTGCCGTCCACGCCGGTGATGCCGGCCAACCCGGCCAGCTCCGGAAGTTCGAATGTCGCAGGGACGTCGTACTTGCGTTCGGTCTCGGTGGCGATCTCCACGCGTTAATGGTGCCCCGTTGCGGGCCCCTGACACAGTCATGTCTCAGGTTCGAATGTCATCGTGGGAAATCCGGCTTGATGGGAGTGTTGTATGGAGAAGCCCGAGCGTCGCCCCGTTTCACTGTCCGCGTCCATCGCCGGTCTGCGCCTGATCGGTGCCGGCACCGTCCTCGGCCTGGCACTCACCATCCCCGCGTCGCCGGCCCAGGCCGATTCGCCCCGACCGCAGCCCGGGCCGGTGGCGGAGCACGAGAATCCCGACTCACCTGACGAGTGAGTGGTCAACGCCTGGCTTCGCTCTGGTTGCGCAGGTAATCGGCTCGGGCGTAATTCGCGGTCGCCGCGCCGTAATACATCGTTGCCAGTGACACGTGGAAATTGTTGTTGGTGATCGCGTTCTTCGCACTCGACGAAGCTGCCCAGCGGATCTCGGCATCGGTCTGATTGATCCCACGGCGCGCACAGCGCTGCCGGTTCATCTCCTTGCCGAGTTTCCAGCTCTCCAGCGACTTCTCGGCCTCGCGCATCATCGACCGAGCCTGCTGGATCATGAACTCGGCCAGTTCCCAGGCGGCTCGCTCGTCCTCGTTGCGAAATCGGGGCGACATGATGACCTCCCGCACTCCTCACTCTGCTCGTTCTGAGTGTGTGCGGCATGTCGGGATATGTCGATTCTTTTCGACCGGTGGCGTGAAAAGTGGGGCTCGGGCTTGCGCCCGGCGCTGCCCAACCCGCTTAGATCTTGAGCGATTTCGTACGCCTCAATTCATTGCGGTTCGGGCGGGCCCTTTGTCGCCGGTCTTGTCACGGAGGGTGAAGGGCTGGCGGGGTGTGTGGAAATTTGGCGTCGGCGGGCCGCGGCGGTTCCTCACTGTTCGTGACAAGGGGTGGCGCTGTCTCGAGGATGGCCGCGCTGGCGCATTTGACCTGATGATCGGAGCCCTCGCGGTCTGGCCCGAGCGGTGTGGCCCTCGCGGTCTGGCCCTCGCGGCCTGGCCCTCGCGGCCTGGCCCTCGCGGCGTGGATGAGGTCGCACGTAACCGTTCGGTGCGGGTTCATCCACGCCATAGCCGAGATGTGAGCCCACACACCAGTTGTGTGAGCGCTCAGCATCGCGGGGCGACTCTTCCGTGCGCCGGAGTCTCGGCGGCACGTGTTCACACTTCGGCGACGTGGACAACCTCCGTACGAGCGAGCCGCTCCGCTCTTCGCTGACGGCGACTTCGCCCAGCAGACGATGACTCAGGGCCGGGAAATTCACCACCGCCGTCGTGGCCAGCTGGTCGGCAGGGCGGTAGCGGTGGCGGTGGTCGCCGTCGTGGCGGCAGCGGTGGTCGCCGTCGTGGCGGCAGCGGCGGTGGTCGCCGTCGTGGCGGCAGCGGCGGTGGTCGCCGTCGTGGCGGCAGCGGCGGTGGTCGCCGTCGCGGCGGCGGCGGCGGTGGTCGCCGTCGCGGCGGCGGCGGCGGTGGTCGCCGTCGCGGCGGCAGCGGCGGTGGTCGCCGTCGCGGCGGCAGCGGCGGTGGTCGCCGTCGCGGCGGCAGCGGCGGTCAATCTCACCCTGGCGCTGGATTACCGCCCGGGGCGCCTCGAGACGACTCAGCCTCGGCTGGCGCGCGGGTCAACCCTGGCCGGGGGTGTGCACGCCATCCCAAGCGTTGCGCGCGCCGCGCTCAACGCGCTCACAACGGTCGCAGCGGTCGCAGCGGTCGCAGCCAAAGAGAGCGTGTCGACTTTGGGTTCAATCCGCACCCAAACTCAAGCCGCAAACCGCAGACCGCCCGTGTCGACTTCAGGTCCGATACGCACCCAAATTCAACACGTTCCGGCGTTCCGGCGTTCCGGCGTTCCGGCGTTCCGGCGTCGGTGATCTTGAGCGATCTTCCACACCGGACGGTTGAAAGTCGCTCAAGATCGCGGGCAGAGCTGATCGGAGCGCGGCAGGCGACCAGGGCCTTACGGATCGGTGCGGCGTAGAACGGCACGGTGCGGCGCGAACGGCGGGGGGCGGCACAGCACACCCGCAGGGGCGGCACAGCACACCCGCAGGGGCGGCACAGCACACCCGCAGGGGCGGCACAGCACACCCGCAGGGGCGGCACAGCACACCCGCAGGGGCGGCACAGCACACCCGCAGGGGCGGCACAGCACACCCGCAGGGGCGGCACAGCACACCCGCAGGGGCGGCACAGCACAGCACACCCCGCCCCGGACCAGCACAGCACACCCCGCGCGGAGCAGCACATCACCCCCCGCGTTGAACGGGTGGGCCGTGAGGGGGCGCCGGGGCCGGCGGTGGCGTGCGCCGGCGGGAGGGGCCGTCAGGTGTCTGGAAAACCGCTGGTGGCGTCGGCTGCGGTTGGCCGGCCACATCGGGCGTATCCAAAGAAGTCGGATGTGTCCAAAGAAGCGCCCCTTAAGAACCAAAGCGCGCATCAAGAACCTAAGCGCATGAACCGAAGAATGTGCGGGAGCACGTGACCTATGAATGCGGGGGAACCTGTGATCACGTGCTCCCGCCCACCGCCCCGCCCGAACCGGGTGCGCCTGGCCGGAGGCGCGGATCAGCGGAGGCGTGCTGATCCTTCCGAGCCGGTTCATTGGGCGGGCTTGGGTGCGGGATGCCGGAGCGCTGGCGGGGCGCCCCGGCGTCACCGCCGGTTGACGTCGGCCGGGCCGGGAAGCCGTTGCTTGCCGGGGGACGGTCAAGCTTTTTCGGCGACGTCCAAGTTGTCGGGTTACCTCCTATAGCGGTGCGAACCGGGGACGTTGTCCTCGAGTCCGCGGCCTGGCAGGGTACGCATGCTGTTCACGTCGTGTCGCAGGGTCCACGCTTCGCGCCATGGCCTTCTGGCCGCGGCGTCGGCGCGTTCCGCAAGACGGCGTGCCGAGCAGGGCCAGTGCCAGCCGCACCAGACGCATGTGTTATCCACAGTGGACGCCATGTGGCGCCCCAGCGTCTGTTGAGCGTCCCGCCATAACAGGCGGTCCACGATTTCGGCGGGCGCCGCCTCGTCGACGTCGACCATCCCCTGCCCCTTCGTCCGGGTGTGGTTCATAGCTCCGTCACGACACATACAACCGCAGCGGACCATCTGCTGGTCGGACTGTGTGTGCGATTGCGGCAACTATCCGTGACGGTCCATGTCCGGAGGGCACAAAAAAGTCGCTACGGGCCCGGAGAAAGGGCCCGCAGCGACTGCGGAAAGACCAATCAGGACAGATGGGCCAGCAGGTCCTGCCGGGTGAGAACGCCGGCCGGCTTGCCGTCCACCAGAACCATCGCGGCGTCGGATTTCTCCAGCAGCCCGACCGCCTCGGCCACCGGCTCGCCGCCGCCGATCATCGGCAGCGACTCCCCCATGTGGCGTTCGATCGTGTCGTGCAGGTGGGCCTGGCCGGTGAAGAGCGCGTCGAGCAGCGCCTTTTCCGAGATCGAGCCGGCCACCTCACCGGTCACGACGGGCGGTTCGGCTTTCAGCACGGGGAGCTGGGAAACGCCGTACTCCCGCATGTAGTCGATCGCGTCGCGGACCGTCTCGGTCGGGTGCACGTGGATCAGCGGCGGGATCTCGGCGCCCTTGCCGGCGAGGGCGTCGGCAACGGTCGGCGACGCCGACGACGTGTGCAGGAAGCCGTACCGTGCCATCCACTTGTCGTTGAAGATCTTCGAGAGGTAGCCACGGCCACCGTCCGGCAGCAGCACCACGACCACGTCGTCCGGTCCGGCCTTGCGGGCCACCTCGAGCGCCGCCACCACGGCCATGCCGCAGGAGCCGCCGACGAGCAGGCCCTCCTCGCGAGCCAGCCGGCGGGTCATCTCGAACGAGTCCGAGTCGCTGACCTCGATGACCTCGTCCGTGACGCTCGTGTCGTACGCGCTCGGCCAGAAGTCCTCGCCGACGCCCTCCACGAGGTACGGCCGGCCGGTCCCGCCGGAGTAGACGGAGCCTTCCGGGTCGGCGCCGACGACGCGGACGTCGCCCTGCTCCTTGAGGTACCGCCCGACGCCGGTGATCGTGCCACCGGTGCCGACACCCGCCACGAAGTGGGTGATCTTGCCGCCGGTCTGCTCCCAGAGCTCCGGCCCGGTCTGCTCGTAGTGCGAGCGAGGGTTCGCCGGGTTGCTGTACTGATCCGGTTTCCAGGCGCCGGGAATATCCCGGGTCAGCTGGTCGGACACGTTGTAGTAGGAACGCGGGTCCTCCGGTGCCACGGCGGTCGGGCAGACCACCACTTCGGCGCCGTACGCCCGCAGGACGTTCTGCTTGTCCTCGCTGACCTTGTCGGGGCAGACGAAGACGCACTTGTAACCCCGGAGCTGTGCCACGAGGGCCAGCCCGACTCCGGTGTTGCCACTGGTCGGTTCCACGATCGTGCCGCCGGGTTTGAGGAGGCCCGCCTTCTCGGCGTCCTCCACCATCCGCAGCGCGATCCGGTCCTTGACCGAGCCGCCGGGGTTCAAGTACTCGACCTTGGCCAGCACGGTGGCGCTGATGCCTTCGGTCACGCTGTTCAGCCGGACCAGCGGAGTGTTACCGATGATCTCGACGACATTGTCGTAATAGCGCACAGTTCACTTTACGACCACGCGCGGGTTGGTCCGCTCCCACTCCAGGAAGCGGTCCGTCTCGGCGAGCACGGCGCCGGCGAGCCAGGTGACCGCGACAGCGTCGTCGATCAGCCCGAACAGGAAGACGAACGCCTCCGGAACGGCGTCGATCGGCGACACCACATAGACCGTCGCAGCCGCCATCAGCGCCAGCCGCATGCCACCGTCGTACTCGCCTCGGCGTACCGCCCCGAGCATCCGGGGCAGCGCGCCGAGCCGCTGACCGACCGAAGGTCCGCCGCGGGCGCCAGCGGTCAGCGCACGAGCGAGCGCAGTGAACGCCGCCGCACGTTTCAACGTCTTGGCCATCTTTGTTCCCCTCTCCGCCACTCCAGCATGACTTGGGCACGCCATGATTGCCTCTCGCCATCGCGAGTTAGCCTCAAGTACCCACTTTCGGTGCCGATCTTGGCCCAACACGATGCCTTCCCTTAGAGCCACAAGCGAGGGAAACCATGAGTTCGATCAATTTCCTCACCGCCGAGGACTGGCGGCGGATCAAACTGGCCGGCCGGATCGCCGGGCAGCTGACCGGCATGCTCGCCGGTCTCACCGCCGTCTCCGCCGGCCTGCTGATGCGTCAGGCCGCCGAAGCCCGCCGGATCATCCCGATGGCCGAGGCGCCCCCGCCACGCGGCGACGGCGTGTACGGCGCGAAGTTCGGCGGCAAACCGCTGAACCTGGTGATCCTCGGCGACTCGTCGGCGGCCGGCTACGGCGTGCACCGGCCCCGGGAGACCCCCGGCGCCCTGTTCGCGACAGGTGTCTCCCGCCGCCTGCACCGCCCGGTGCGGCTGCATCGGCTGGCCGTCGTCGGCTCGATGTCGTCAGGTCTGCCGTACCAGGTGGACGCCGCCCTCGAATACGAACCGGAGCTCGCGGTCATCATGATCGGCGGGAACGACGTGACACACGCGTCGGCCCGCGACTCCGCCGTCCGCCATCTGGGTGACGCGGTGCGCCGGCTGCGCGACGCCGGCTGCAAGGTCGTCGTCGGCACCTGCCCGGACATCGGCGCCATCAAGCCGATCAAGCCGCCGCTGCGCTGGCTGGCCCGGCGCTGGAGCCGTCAGCTCGCCGCCGCGCAAACCATCGCGGTGGTACGCGAAGGCGGCCGGACCGTCTCGATCGGCAACCTGCTCGGCCCGATGTTCGAAGCGGACCCGGTGCGGATGTATAGCTCAGACCGTTTCCACCCGTCCGCTGAGGGGTACGCCCGAGCTGCGGCCGTGATGATGCCGACGGTGATGGCCGCCCTCGGCGAGGACGCGCGGACTCCGGTCGCGGAGAGCGTGCGGACACTGCCCGAGGCCGCGGATGCCGCGGTCCGGGCGCCGGGCACCGAGGTCAGCCCGGCCGGGCGGTGGGCGCAGCTGCGGCGGCACCCGTGGTTCGGCGAGCCACGCCACTGGTTCGGTTCGAGGGCGGGCACGGTCAACCCGGTTCCCGCCGTAGGGTATACGCCAGAGGATCATCAAGTCGGCTGATGCAGGGAGGCGTGACATGGCTGGTCTGCCAAGACAAATAGGCAAGGCCGCGGCCACGAGCCTGTTGGCCGGCGCGGTGGGCGGCGCTGCCCTGATCGCCGGTGAGCTGCTCGCGGCCAAAGCCCGCCGTTACGCCAAGCCCACGATGGGCCTGGCCCTGCGTACCTCGATGGGTCCGGCGACCGCGCCTCCGCTGCGTCTGGTGCTGCTCGGCGACTCGGCCGCGGTCGGAGTCGGCGTGGAGTGGCTCTCCGACACGGTCGGCGGCCAGCTGGCGCGCCTGCTTGCTGACGGCACACCGGAGTCCGGTCCGCGGCACGTGCTGCTCAGTAGCGTCGGCGTGGCCGGTTCACGGTCCAGCGATCTCGCCACCCAGGTGGCCCGGGCGCTGCTGCACGACCGGCCGGACGTGGCTGTCGTGCTGATCGGGGCGTACGACGCGACGACCGGCCGCGCTCCCGAGGACGCCGCGATCCACCTGGGCCAGGCCGTGCGGCGTCTCCGCTCGGCCGGCGTGCAGGTCGTCGTCGGCACCTGCCCGGACCTGGGCGCGGTCCGCTCGATCGCGCCGCCGCTGCGGCAGATCGCCGGGCTGTTCGGCCGCCGGATGGCGAAATCGCAGGCCCGCGCGGTGACCGAGGCCGGTGGCACGGTGGTCGACCTGGCCGTCGAGACCGGCACGGTGTTCCGGGCCGACTCGGGGACACTCTGTTACGACGGCTTTCACCCGTCCGCCGACGGCTATCGGGTGTGGGCGCACGCGCTGTTCCCAGCAGTGTCCAAAGCCGCGATGACCGGCGTGTGACAAATTCGCACTTCCGACCATGTTACCGGCGAGTAAACTGACCGGCATGCCGGAAGCTGTCATCGTTGCCACTGCCCGCTCCCCCATCGGCCGCGCCCACAAGGGCTCTCTGAAGGATCTGCGACCCGACGATCTCGCCACCACGATCGTCGACGCCGCACTGAACAAGGTGCCGCAGCTGGACCGCACGCTGATCGAGGATCTCTATCTCGGCTGCGGTCTCCCCGGCGGCGAACAGGGCTTCAACATGGGCCGCGTGGTCGCCACCAAGCTGGGCCTTGACGGCCTGCCGGGCGCCACGATCACCCGTTACTGCTCGTCCTCGCTGCAGACCACCCGGATGGCGTTCCACGCGATCAAGGCCGGCGAGGGCGACATCTTCATCTCGGCCGGCGTCGAGACGGTGTCCCGTTTCGCGCGCGGCTCCTCCGACGGGCTGCCGTCCGAGCTCCAAAAAGTAGTCGGCCCCTGGGAGAACCCGTACTTCGCGGACGCCCAGGCGCGCACGAAGGGCTCCGCCGCCAGCGGACAGACCTGGCACGACCCGCGTGAGGACGGCGCGGTTCCGGACATCTACATCGGCATGGGTTACACCGCCGAGAACCTCGCGCAGATCAAGAACGTCACCCGCGAGGAGATGGACGAGTTCGGCGTCCGCAGCCAGAACCTCGCCGAGAAGGCCATCGCCAACGGCTTCTGGGACCGCGAGATCACCCCGGTCACCCTGCCTGACGGCACCGTCGTGTCGAAGGACGACGGTCCCCGCGCCGGCGTCACCATCGACGCGGTCTCGCAGCTCAAGCCGGTCTTCCGGCCCGACGGCCGAGTCACCGCCGGCAACTGCTGCCCGCTCAACGACGGCGCCGCCGCGCTCGTGATCATGAGCGACACGAAGGCTCGCGAGCTCGGCATCACCCCGCTCGCACGGATCCTCTCCACCGGCGTCACCGCGCTCTCCCCGGAGATCATGGGCCTCGGCCCGGTCGAGGCGTCCAAGCAGGCCCTCAAGCGCGCCGGCCTCACTGTCGGCGACGTCGACCTCTTCGAGATCAACGAGGCGTTCGCAGCCCAGGTCATCCCGTCGTACAAGGATCTCGGCATCCCGCTGGACAAGCTCAACGTCAACGGCGGCGCGATCGCTGTCGGTCACCCCTTCGGCATGACCGGCGCCCGCATCACCGGCACCCTGCTCAACTCCCTCGACTTCCACGACAAGACCATCGGCCTTGAGACGATGTGTGTCGGCGGCGGCCAGGGAATGGCGCTGGTCATCGAGCGTCTCTAGGCCCCGGCGGTTTTTCAAGATCAAATTCAGGTCGCATCTCGGTGGTGGGTACAGATCGCTGCTCCCGCCGAGGGCCCGGTGCGGATTCGCTTCGCTCTCCGCACCGGGCGGCCTGAGTGATCGGTCTCGCTCTTTTCCTATCAGTGCTCGTGGTCACCTAGGGTGATCTCCGTGCCCGCCAGCCTGCTCGGACGTGACCGTGAACTCGGCGAGGTCCGGCGGCTGCTCGCGGCCGGCACCCCGGCCGCCGTGGTCGTCGGTCTGCCCGGCGCCGGCAAGACCTCGATCCTCACGGCCGTCGCCGGCGACCGCCGGCTTGTCATCACCGCGACCTGCGCACCCGGTGACCAGCAGATCCCTTTCGGACTCCTGGCCGACCTGATCTCCTCGGCACGTGGACCCGCCGACCTGCTGGACCGGGTTGCCGCGTCGCACCCGCCGGATCCGCTGCGCCTGCGCCTGGACGTTCTGTCCTGGCTGGAATCGATCGGCCCGGCCCTGCTCATCGTCGACGACGCCCAGTGGGGTGACGACAGCTCTCTCTCCGTGATCGGTTACCTGGCGCGACGGCTGTCCGGCCTCGACGTCGCCATCCTGGCCGCCGCCCGCGACGGCGAACTCCCGGAACACCTCACCCGCATCCCCGCCGTACGTCTCTCCCCGCTCGGTGAGCCGGACGCCAACCGGCTGCTGCGCGAGGCCGGACTCACCCTGGACCGGGCCACCTCGGCAAAGGTCCTGGAAACGGCCGCCGGCAATCCTCTTGCCCTGCTGGAACTGGGCCGCGCGGCCGCGGCCGGCGACACGCTGCCGTCAAGTGTCGAGCTGGCCTTCGCCCAGCGGCTGGCCGCGCTTCCCGCGCCGACCAGGGAAACGTTGCTGCTGGCCGCCGCCGGCGACGGCGACCTGCGGGTGCTCAGCCGGATCGAGGAGCCGGACGTGCTGCTCGCCCGGCTGGCCCCGGCCGAGATCGCCGGGCTGGTGTCGGTCGCCGGGCGTACCGTCTCGTTCCGGCATCCCCTCGCCCGTGCCGCCGCGCACTCCATCGCCACCACCGAGGAACGCACCCGCGCGCACCGGCGGCTCGCGGCGGCCCTGGTGGACGACCCCGAGCGGCGGGTCCGGCACCTCGCCGAGGCCACGATCGTCGCGGACGAGGAGGTCGCCGCAGCGCTGGAGGAGATCGCCGCCCGGGCGTACCAGCGTGGGGCGAACACCGAGGCGGCCGGGGCGTACGTCAAAGCAGCCGAGCTCAGCCCCGATTGCACGGACCGGGAAAGGCGATCTCTGCAAGCGGTCGTGACGGCGTCGGCCGGCGGGCTCTTCGCCTGGGCCATCGAGCTGGCCCGGCCGCTCCGGGACCGCGCCGACGATCCGTCGACGCGGGCGCTCGCCAGCCACACAATGGCGTACGCCATGGCACAGACGTCACGGCAGCACGAGGCACGCCGGGCTCTCCGCGAGGCGCTTGAACAACTGCTCAATCACGACAAGCACTGGGGCTGGGCATCGCTGACGACCCTGGCGGTGCTCACTTTCCGGAGCGGGTCCGGCGTACACGAGCTGCGCGAATGGCTGGACCGGTACGAGAGGGCCGGCCACCGGGCCGACACCTACCCGGAGATCACCGTCGCCTGCCGTGCCTGGGTCCGTGCCCTGGTCGACCCGCTGGCCCGGCCCGCCGACATCGTGGAGCTGGTGCGGACCGCCCCGGTTCCGGACTTCCCGGCCAGCATGACGGCCGAGCACGAGATGATGCTCGGCGCGGCGGCCTGGATCCTGGATGAGTCCGGGGCGGCGCTGGCCCGGCTCGGCCGCTCGATCGACCTGCGACGGGCCGACGCCCCGGCGAAAACCGTCAACTCCCTGATGACCATCGCCCAGGTTCACATCGACGTCGGCGACTACGACGCGGGCGACCAGGCCGGCCGGATGCTCACCGAGATCGCCGCTGCGGGCCGTCACCCGTACGCCGTCGAGCACGGCCTGGAGCTGCGCGCCCGGGTTGCCGCGCTGCGCGGTCAGGCCGGTGCCGCCCGGGAGATGGCCGACCGGATTCTGCGTGACCTGGAGATCGGCGAGTTCGCGTCGGTGGAGAGGAATCTCCAGGTCACCCGCTCATATCTGGCCTTTGCCGAACGTGACGCCCAGGGCGCCTGGGAGGCGCTGCGGTCACTCTTCGACGAGCGCGGCGAGCCGGTGCACACGCACATCTCGTACCGGGAGCTGGCGCACTACGTCTCGACCGGTGTCCGGGCCGGGTTGCTCGACGAGCTCCGGCCCGTCGTCGCCCTCGCCGCGGACCGCCTGTCCACCGCGAGCCCCCGGCTCCGGCTCCAGCTAGCCCGGTCCCGTGCGCTGCTCGCCGGCGACGAGGCGGAACCCTTCCACCGATTCGCGACGACCGCCGCCGGGGCCGCACAGTGGCCGTTCGAGCTGTCCCGGGCCCACCTGGAGTACGGCGGCTGGCTTCGTCGCCGGCAGCGGCCCACCGATGCGCGTACTGAGCTGCAGGCCGCGCTTGCCGGCTTCGAACGTCTCGACGCCCGCCCGTGGGCGGAGCTGGCCGCCACCGAGCTGCGCGCGGCCGGCGGCGCTACGGCCGCTCCCCAGCCGTCCGCGTGGACCGAGCTGACCGGCCAGGAACGCGAAGTGGTCCGGCTGGCCGCCGCCGGCATGACGAACCGCGAGATCGGCGCGTCCCTGTTCCTGTCACCGCGAACCGTGTCGACGCACCTCTACAACGCCTTCCCGAAACTGGGCGTAACGGCGCGCAGCCAGCTCCGTGACCGGATCGCGGGTCTCTGACCGGCACTTACGTCAGCCGACGTATGCCGCCGGATAACCCGGCTTTCGTACGGTTCTCAGGCGATGAACGAAAGGAACCTCATGCGCCGAACCGACATTCCGGGCTGCTCGTAACCGGCCCGCCCTCATAGGATCTGGCGCGTGGAGATCATTGAGGTGAACCCCGGCCACGCCGCGTTCAAGCCGGCCGCCGAACTCTTCGACGACTACCGGGTGCATTACGGCCAGCCTTCGTCCCCTGCCCGAACCCACGACTGGCTCTCGGAACAGCTCACCACCGGCAGACTGACCCTCTCCGTGGCGACCCAGTCCACGGCGACCCAGTCCGGGGCGGCCCAGTCCGGGGCGGCCCAGTCCGGGGCTCGGCCCATCGGCTTTATCACCAGCGCGATCCAGCCGGCGTCGCTGCGCTTGGGCGTGCTGTGGTTCGTACAGGACCTGTTCGTAAAGCCGGAATCCCGCCGAGCGGGCGTCGCCCAATCCCTGCTGAACCACGTGCTGGATCGCGCGAAGTCCGCAGGCGCCCTACGCGTCTCCCTGCGAACCGAGAGCGACAACAGCCCGGCGCTGAAGCTGTACACAGCAGCCGGCTTCACAGAGGTGAACGGCCTGACCGCCCTGAACCTCCCCTTACCCCACTAACCACCAACCCACCGGAGCCACCCAACCCGGTAGCCACCGACCAAGACCAGCGGATCTTGTGAGCTTTCGGCTGCCACGGCGGCACAACCTCACAAGATCTCAGCGGGTTCCGGCACTCCACGGCCGCTCGCGGGCGGCCAGGCGCGCGCGAGTGGCCAGGCGCGCGCGAGTGGCCAGGGCGCGGCGCTTCGGATGCGAGCTATTTGAGGTTTTGGCGGGTTTCGTGCACTGCGTTGGCTGCTCGGGTCAGCAGTTCGGGTGGGGGTCCTGCCGCCAGGATGTCGTTTGCCAGGACTCGGAGCTGATCGGGCAGGATCAGGTCGTGGACGACGGGCAGCTCGTGCGCCGGGGTCTTTTCCGCCTCGGCGCCCAGCGCTGCCAGTTGCTCGGCGAGGCCGCGGACCGCCTGGGCTCGCGTCTGGCCCAGCGCGCCGGCCGGCAGTGACCAGCGGCGTTCCTCCCAGTGACGTACCTGGTTGAGCAGGCGATCGATCGACGCGGCGAAGTCAGACACCCGCCAGAGGGTACCCGGTAAGCCGCCCACTCCCCCGGAGCGCCATCAACACCCAGCCCAGCACGGCCGGGCGAGTCAAGCTCCAGAGCGGCCAACACCCGGCCGCGGCGCCACCGACGTCTTGAGCCAGTCGGGAACGGGACAACGCCCGGCCCCGGCACCGCCGGCGGTTCGGCCCGGCACCGCCAGCGGGCTAGGGACGGGGACAGGGACGGGACGACGCTCGGCGCGGCCGGTGAGTTCGGCCCCGGCGCCACCGGCGGGTTAGGCCCAGGAACAAGACGACGGTTGGTGCGGCCGGTGAGTTCGGCCCCGGCGCCGTCGGCGGGTTAGGCCCAGGAACAAGACGACGCTTGGTGCGGCCGGGGAGTTCGGGCCCGGGAACGAGACGACGCTTGGGGTGGCCGGGGAGTTCGGGCCCGGGAACGGGACAACGCCCGGTCCGCGGGGAGGCGGGCCGGGCGTTGCTGGGGACGACGGACGAACCGTCAGTCGTCGCCGCCTTGCAGGAAACTGAGCAGACGCAGGATCTCGATGTAGAGCCAGACGAGGCCGACCAGGATCCCGAACGCGGCGGTCCAGGAGTAGCGCTGCGGAAGACCCATCCGCACGCCCTCCTCGATCTCGTTGAAGTTCAGAATGAAGCTCAGCGACGCGACCACGATGCAGACGATGCTGAAGATGATGCCGATGGCACCGTTGTCACGCAGGCCCGTGTTGACGCCGAAGAGCGACAGCACGAAGTTGATCAGCATCATCGCGAAGAGGCCGGCCATGATCGAGATGATGGCGCGGGTGAATTTCGGCGTGGCCCGGATGACTCTGGCCCGGTAGAGCACCGCCATCAGGAAGAAGACGCCGAATGTGGCGACCACCGCCTGCAGGACGATCCCGTCGTAACCCAGGATGTTCTGGAAGTATTTGCTCACCATGCCGACGAACACGCCCTCGATCACCGCGTACGCGATGACGAGCGCCGGGTTCGCGACCCGCATGAACGAGATGACCAGACCCAGCACCAGGCCGACAAGCGCGGCGCCGATCCAAGCGGCACCCGTCGCCGAGGCGGGAATGACGTTCCACGCGACGACCGCGGAGATGCCGGTGAGTCCGAGCAGTGTGACGGTCTTGACCACGACGTCGTCGATGGTCATCGGTCGAACGGCAGGCGGAGAGGCGGGGTAGCCTGTCGCCGTCGGGTAGGGCTCGCCGTAACCCGGCTGACCGTAACCCGTCGGCTGACCGGCCGGCCCGTAGGGCCCGTACCCGGCCGACCGCTCCCGCTCGGCCGCCTGGCCGAGGCGCGAGAGCACCGGGTTCGATGTCTTCACTGTTTCCAGCCTCCCTTAGAGGTCAGGGCACCATGCCTGTTGTTCAAGGGTACGGGGTCAACGCCCGAACCGGCGCCCGCGGTCGCTGTGAGCAGTCTGAGAACCCAAGGTCAGATACGGATTCCCAGCGGGAAATGACGATACGACGGTCGTGACAACGACGAAAGGGATGCTCCACCTGGAGCATCCCTTTACTGTGCCCGGGGCGGGTCTCGAACCCGCACGCCTTGTGAGGCAGCCGCTTTTAAGGCGGCCGTGTCTGCCATTCCACCACCCGGGCGGACCTGCGAACACCGTATCTGGTGCCGCCCGGATGGTGGAACCGGCCTCAGCGAGTGCCGGAAGAAACCTTGTCGGCAGCCGGGGTGACCGGCGGGGTCACCTCGACGAACTCCTCACGCGGGTGGTGGAGCTGGCCCAGGGCCACGGTCTCCCGCTTGAGAAGGAAGGCCAGCACCCAGTCGGCGAGCACCCGCACCTTGCGGTTGACCGACGGGATCCGGCTCACGTGGTAGAAGCGGTGCATGAGCCACGCCGGGTAGCCCTTGACCTTGATGCCGTACACGTGGGCGACGCCCTTGTTGATGCCGAGACCCGCGACACCGCCGACGTGCTTGTGGCGGTATTCCTTCGGCGCGCCGCCCAGGACGACCTGGCGGATGTTGTCGGCGAGCACGGTGGCCTGCCGAACCGCGTGCTGAGCGCTCGGCGAGCACCAGCCACCCGGGTTGGTCAGGTCGGGGACCTGAGCGCAGTCACCCGCGGCCCAGGCGCCTTCGAGGACCTCGCCGGTCTCGATGCTGGCGACCTGGAGGGTGGGCAGGCAGTTGACGTGCCCACGCGGGCCGAGCGGAAGGTCGGTCTGCTCCAGCATCGGCGACGGCTTGACGCCGGCCGTCCAGACCAGGGTCTCGGCGCGGAACGAATCTCCGTCGGAGAGCTCGATCTGCCCGTCGACGCAGGACTTCAGGAAGGTCTCCAGGCGCAGGTCGATCCCCCGCTTGGAGAGCTGGCGAGCCGTGTAGGCGCCCATCTCGGGGCCCACCTCGGGGAGGATCCGGTTGGATGCCTCGACCAGGATGAAGTGGACCTCTTTGGGGTCCAGCTCGGGGTAGTACTTCAGTGCCTCGGCGACGACGTCCTGCATCTCGGCGAGTGCCTCGATGCCGGCGAAGCCACCACCGACGAAGACGAAGTTGAGCGAGGCCTTACGAACTTCCTCGTCCGGCGTCACGGCTGCGACGTCCAGGCGGTCGAGGATGTGGTTACGCAGGTAGATGGCCTCGCCGATGGTCTTCAGGCCGATGCCCATGTCACTCAGGCCGGGAATCGGCAGAGTGCGGGAGACGGAACCCGGAGCCACGATGATGTGGTCGTATTCCATCTCGAAGGCGGGGCCGTCGATCGGCTGGATCGTGACGGTCTTGCGAGCGTGTTCGAGCTTCGTGACCTCACCAGAAACGATGCGGCACTTCTTGAGCTCCCGGCGCAGCGGCACCACAGCGTGTCGCGGCGAAATGTTACCGGCCGCTGCCTCAGGCAGGAACGGCTGGTAAGTCATGTGCGGAACAGGGTCGATCACGACGATCTCGGCCTGGTTCCGGTTCAGCTTCTTGGACAGGCGGAGGGCGGCGTAAAGGCCGACGTGACCTGCTCCAACGACGACTATGCGCGGCGGATTCACGCCCCTATTCTCGCGCGTGAGAGGCACTTCATGCGTTGTTCTGTGACGATCGCAACGGTGAAAGTCAAGTGTCGTAACTAACAGATTTCACTCGTGATGGGCCATACGTGCTAGGAGGATCGTCACAGTCGTCGCTCCGGCGAGCCCGACGAGGGTGGCCAGCTGGAAGGCACTCCCGCCCAGGTCGGCGGTAAGACCGAGGGCCAGGACGATCAGCACCGACGAGATCAGAATGACCACTGCGGCACGCCCCAGCCAGGTCCCCGGCACGTCCAGATTGACGATCGAGTCGATGGGCAGAACAGCGGCGAGCGCGGTCAGCGTATGAGCCAGATAAAGCAGTGCGGCCAGCGCGAGCACCCGCCACAGCGCGATCCGGGAGTCGAAACCGGCCGTGTCCAGCAGCCAGCCACCCACCGCGGTCAGTGCCACCGCAGTGCCGCCGCGCCCGGCCGGCGCAAGCGCCGGCCAGAGCGCGAGCAGCGCGATCAGAACGAAGTACCGGCTCGCGAGCAACTGCGCCGGCCAGGCCACACCGAGCGCGAGCAGACCGGTCAGGAACGCCGAACCCCGGATCATGATGGGTACGGGAGTAGCCCTGCTCAGCGTCTTGCGAAGGTGCCCGGCC
Source organism: Actinoplanes sp. CA-015351 (assembly GCF_050955685.1). NCBI lineage: Bacteria > Bacillati > Actinomycetota > Actinomycetes > Micromonosporales > Micromonosporaceae > Actinoplanes > Actinoplanes sp. CA-015351. The sequence goes on along the minus strand of NZ_CP192102.1, from coordinate 810,606 downwards.
CGGGCCGTGATCCCGGTCAGCATGTCAGCGTCCCCTCGGCGCGGAGGCCATCCGGGCCACATCGCGCAGCACCAGGTCGAGGCTTCCGGCGCCGGCCCACGTCACCACCGGCACACCGTGCTCGCGCAGACGGCCGAGCACGTTCTCCCGTTCGATCCGCCACAGCCGGGTCGCGGCCGGGGTCCACTGGTTGCGGACCGGCGGGGCGGCGTCCTTCGGCAGGGTGTCGACAGCGACCGTGTACCGGCCGGACTGGGTGAGCTGGGCCAGCATGTCGGCGGCCCGCGGGTCGACCAGCGGGCTGAGCACCACGACCAGCGCGGACGACGAGACGTGGTGCGCGGCCAGGAGGTTCTCGTACTGCTCGGTCTCGTCAGCCTGGTTGGGGCGTACGTCGAGCAGCCATTCCAGGACGGTCAGGTACTGGCGGCGGCCGGAGCCGGGGCGCAGCCGGCGCGCGCCGGAGCCGTACTCCAGCAGCGAGACCCGGTCGCCGCGGTGCAGATAGTGCTCCGCGACAGCGGCGGCCGCGCGAACCGTGGTGTCCAGAACCGAGGAGCCGCCGCCTACGCCCGGCAGACCGACCTCGCCGAGAACGTCGAGCAGGAGCAGCACCTCGGCGTCGCGGTCCGACAGCGTGTACGCCACATGCAGATCACGGGTACGCAGCGAGACCCGCCAGTCGATGCGGCGCAACCGGTCACCGGGAGCGAACTGGCGTACACCGGCCAGCTCACCACCCTCACCAGGCCGCCGGGAGCGGTGCGCGCCGACCAGACCGGCAGCGGCCGGCATCGCCTCGGTCGCGTTGAACGGCTCGGTGACCGGGTAGACGCGTACGCCCTGTGCGGGGGTGACGACCGGGCGGCAGGCGAGCAGGCCGCCGCAGGCCGCGGCCCGGGCGGCGGCCGGTCCGACGTCCTGCCGGCCCCAGCGCAGGGCCTCGCCGGGCAGGTCGATCGCGGCCCAGCCGTCCTGCGGCACGGTCAGCGCGAACGGCCGGTCGGCGTGCTGCAGGCGTAGCCACGGCGAGGTACGCGTACGGACGACCACCAGGTCGTAACCGATCACGTCCGGGTTCGCCACGGTGAGCCCGGCCTCGACCTTGCCGCCCTCGACGACGTGCTCGACGTCAGCGGTGATGGTCACCTCGGGCACGGCTTTCGGCCGCCGGTGCAGGTTGATCGCGGCACCGATCGCGAACGGCGACGCGAGCAGCACCAGGTCGACGCGGCCGAGCGCCACCCCGAGCAGCAGGAGCAGGCCGGTGAGCAGCACCGTCCGCCCGAGTGCCCGGGTCGGCACCCACACTCCGGCGACGGGTTCAGTCATGCCGCGCGTAGGTGGGCAGCGCGCCGCTGGCCGGCGCCGGAACGGCGGAGAGCACCTCCTGGACGACGAACGACGGGTTCACCTGACGCAGCCACATCTCCGGGCGCAGCGTGATCCGGTGCGCCAGAGCCGGTACGGCCACGTCCTTCACGTCTTCCGGCACCACGTAGTCGCGGCCGGCCATCGCGGCGCGTGCGCGGGCCAGCAGCAGCAGCGCGAGCGAGCCACGAGGTGACGAGCCGACGAGTACGGCGCCGTGCTCGCGGGTGGCCGAGGTGAGCGCCACGATGTACCGCCCGATCGAGTCCTCGACCGCGACCGATTCCAGGGCGGCCTGCATGGCCTGCAGCGAGCGGGAGTCCACCACCGGCGAGATGACGGCTTCCTCCTGGCGGCGCGACATCCGCCGCTGGAGCACGTCCCACTCCTCCTCGGAGGTCGGGTAACCGAACGACACCCGGAGAAGGAAGCGGTCCAGCTGCGCCTCGGGCAGGGGGTACGTGCCTTCGTACTCGATCGGGTTCGCGGTCGCGAGCACGTGGAACGGCGGGTCCAGCCGGTAGGTGACACCCTCGACCGAGACCTGTTTCTCCTGCATCGCTTCGAGCAGGGCGGACTGGGTCTTCGGCGGCGTCCGGTTGATCTCGTCGGCCAGCAGCATGTTCGTGAAGACCGGCCCGGCGCGGAACGCGAAGTCGCCCTTGCGCTGGTCGTACAGGAAGGAGCCGGTCACGTCGGCGGGCAGCAGGTCCGGTGTGAACTGCAGGCGGCGGAAGTCAAGACCGAGCGCCTGCGCGAAGCAGCGGGCGGTAAGCGTCTTGCCGAGACCGGGCAGATCCTCCAGCAGGACGTGCCCGCCGGCGAGGATGCCGGCCAGCACCAGCTCGAGCGAGTCCCGTTTGCCGACCACCACGGTGCCGACCGCGTCGAGGATCGCTCCGGATAGCCGCCCGACCTCGTACGGGGGAAGAGCCTGCGTCACCGGCACACCTTTCTCACAGTCGTTCCAACGCGTCTAGCAAAGTATCGACATCACGTGCCCGCAAGCCGTGCCGGCCCGGATCGGCCAGCGCTGTCCACAGCGGTTCGCCGAGCAACTCCTGGGCGCGGCGCGGGTCGCTGGCCCGGGTGATGCCGTGCCGCAACCGCAGCCGTTCGTCGGTGAGCTCCGCGAGCACCGGCAGAACGTTACGCGCATACAGATCCGGGTCCGAGTGGGCCTGCTCCAGGTTTCGCTCCCACCGTTTCACCGAGGAACGCAACGCGTCAGGGGCAGGTTTCGCGTCCCGCCCGATCCGCGAGCGCAGCTTCGGCGCGGGTGGCGGCGCGACCGCGGACGCGGCCCAGACCACCAGGCGGAGCCCGACCAGCGCGGACACGAGCAGCAGCAACGGGATGCTCACCCCGCCGGCTCGCAGACCGGCGGTGATCACCACGGTGGCCAGGATCAGGACCGCGGCCTCACCGATCAGCCGTGGGATCGGCGAACGGCGTTTCTCAACCGGCGCGACCTCCTCGACGGGCTGCTGTTGATGTCCGGGCCCGAAGAGATCGTCAAGACTCCCGTCCGTCACACCGTCACCCCACCCAGGTCAGCGCGGAGACGCTCCAGAGCGGACCTGGCCTGCTGCCGCATCTGATCGTCCACCGTGTGCGTGGCGTATCGCGCCTCCCGGTAGACCTCCAGCAGCGCCGCGAGCACGCCCGCGTCCACCCGCTGCTCGGCGAGCAGCCGGCCGACCAGGTCGGTGGGACTGTCACCCGGGTGCCGGGGCGTGCCGGCCGCGGCGGCCGCGTCCTCCAACCGCACCCAGCAGGCGATCACCGCGCGGCGCGGATCGCGGTCGGTGTCGGAGAGCTCCTCCAGGCCGGCGTCGAGCGCGGCCACCAGATCCTCAGCGGTACGTGGCCGCTTCCGGGGGTCGAGTTTTCCGCTGCGCCGGCCACGGCGCCGCAGGAAGTCGTGCACAAGCGCCCAGGAGAGCAGCACGACCATGCAGATCACCACGAAGGCGAGCACCACGAGAGCTGCTTGCCCTGCCCAACCGGGCAGGTTGCGGGCCGCTTCGGGCACGGCGGTGTCGACGGCGCTCGGCTCCGGCACCGGCTCGGTCCGGGGCGGCAGCAGTGGTGGCGCCGTCGTGGTCGGTGTCGCTTCCGGAGTGATGTGGTCCAGCTGCGGCGAGGAACGCGTCGCAGCCAGCGAGATCACGAAGAGCAGTGTGACGACGGCGGCCAGCGGCCACCATCGGCGCAGTGCGGCGAGGTCCATGCGGGGGGCTCAGATCCGTGACTCGGGGATGGTCGTCAGAGCTCGAATCATGCCAGGCCCGCACGAGCCTTCGCACGGGCGAACACCTCGTCCAGCATCACGGGTGTCAGCCTCCCGGTGAAGGTGTTCTGCTGACTCACGTGGAAACACCCGATCAGGTCGGGCGCGCCGGCCAGCCCGACCTCGGCCCCGTGCCCGAATTTCGGACGCGGAACGGGCGGCCTCAAGCCGTACACATCAATGAGGGCCGGCCACCACGCAGCCCAAGCGAAGGCACCCAGAGCGACGACCACCCGCAGGGTGGGTCTGATCAATTCCAGCTCTCGCCGAAGCCAGGGCGCGCAAGTGTCGCGCTCTTCGGGTGTCGGTTTGTTGTCCGGCGGCGCACAGCGGACCGCCGCGAAGATCCGCGTGTTGCTCAGCTCGAGGCCGTCGTCGATCGAGACGCTTGTCGGCTGATTCGCGAGGCCGGCGCGATGCAGCGCGGCGAAAAGTACGTCGCCAGAGCGGTCGCCGGTGAAGATCCGCCCGGTCCGGTTGCCACCGTGCGCGGCCGGCGCGAGACCGAGGATCGCGATCTCGGCACCCTCCGGCCCGAACCCGGGCACCGGCCGTCCCCAGTACTCCTGATCCCGGAAAGAGGCACGCTTTGTCGATGCGATGTCCGTGCGCCAGGTGACCAATCGCGGACAGGCGAAACAATCCGCGATCTCCGCGTCAAGCACGCTGAGTGAGGCGGCCGAGGCCGCCTTGGCGACAACGGCCTCTGGGGTACGCGCGGAAGCGCCGGACGGGAGCATCGGATCAGCACAGCATTCGCCGGTGATCGTCGTGTACCCGGGTCGGCGCTTCCGCGTCGTACCGTGATTTCCGGGTGTTTCAGAGTGTTTCCGGTTGTTTCAGTTCGCTTTCAGGCAGAGCAGGTAGCCGTCGCCCTCTTCGCTGGCGATGATCGCGCCCTCGCCGCCCTCGGCCAGCTTCTCGTTGAAGGTGGCGTCGCACGCCGTGCTGTTCACGTCGGTGACCTTGTCGACCCGGCCGAGGACGGTGAACTTCGCATCCGACGCGGAGCACTCGACGACCTTGGCCTTGACGTCGGTGGCCTGCTCACCGAGGTTGTCGGCGACCGAGATGCAGTCGCCGGCCTTCGCCTCGGCGGTCGGGTCCTTCTTCAACAGCGCGCCGAGGCCGCCCTTGATCACCGCGATGATCACGAAGATCACGATGGCGCCGATGATGCCGAGCGCCTTCTTGCCCTTCTTCTTTTCCGGCTTCTGCTCGGGCGCGGGCGGGAAGGCAGGGGCGTCACCCTCGGCCTTGCCCGCGAAGCCCTGCGCATAGCCACCCTGCTGCGGCTCCTGGGGGTAACCGCCCTGCTGGGGGTAACCGCCCTGCTGGGGCTGCTGGGGGTAGCCGGGGGCGGCCGGCTGCTGGTAGCCGCCCTGCTGCGGGTAGCCCTGCTGGGGGTAGCCCTGCTGGGGGTAGCCGGGCGTGCCACCCTGCTGCGGGTAGCCCTGCTGCGGGTAGCCGGGCGTGCCACCCTGCTGCGGGTAGCCCTGCTGCGGGTAACCGCCCCCGGGAGCGGACGGGTAGCCGCCACCGGGCGGGGTCGGCACAACCGGGTCTGTCATGGGGTCTTCCTCTCGGGGGCACGGCCGAAAATCGGCCGTCGGCACGCGAGGATAGCGACCGCCGCAGGGCTTGCGCGACCCCGTAACCAGGCTTTATTCACCGCCGGGTGAGGCGTTCGCAACACTCGGGGCGTCGGCCGGCTCGACAGTTGGCCCGGTGTCCGTTTTCGTACGGTTCTCCGCGGTTGCCGCCGGGTCCGGCTTCTGTTCCAACGGAGGCGTGCTCTCCGTGCCGTCCGGGGTCTCGCCGGGGAACGGCGCCTGGTCCGGGCAGAACGGGTAGCCGAGCGAGCGAGTCGCACTCCAGTTGCCCGTCTGCGGGTCGATGCAGCCCGGCTCGCCGAACTGGATCGGGTTGCCCCACTGGTCGTACAGCTGCGCGTTGCGTACCAGGTTGCCCTGGCCGTCGTAGACGAAGACGTCCTGCACGCTGCTGTACTGGTTGCTCACGTAGTCACCGACGAACGCGGTCTGCCGGGTCGAGCTGTCCATCTCGAAGAAACCCACCACCGCGAAGATGGCCAGCGCGATCGAGCTGCCGCGGAGCAACAGGCGAGGAAGCCGGCCGGCCGGCTCGCCACGACGGCCCAGCCAGATCGAGCCGACGATCGCCACGACCAGGAACGTCATCGTGAACAGATCGAAGCCGACGCCCCCGACCCGGGGCAGCAGCCCGATCGGGCCGTTGTTGTCGTCGAAGACGTAGGCGAAGGCCATCGCGGCCAGGTAACCCCGCAACACCCACCATGCCGGTCGCAGGAGCACCAGGAATTCGGTTGCTCTCGCGTACCCAAGAAGGGGCCCGACCCGCACGTCGGTCCGCTTGATCGCCTCGCGTGCCCGGCCACGGAGATGGGCGAAGCGTTCGCGGCCCGGAGGGCGCGGCGCGGAACCGTCCGCAAGCCCGGCGCTCGCGATCAGCTCGGCGGCATAGGCCGACGGGGAACCGAGACGCTCCACCAGCGTGCCGCCGCCCTCGGCGAGAACTTCCGCCAGATGCTCCGGCAGATCTTCCAGCAGCTCCTCGCGAGTGGTGGCCGGCAGACCCCCGAGCGCCTGCCGAACCTCCTCGACATAGCTGCCGATCTCGTCCTGTGCCGTCAGGTTCACGCCGTCCCCCGCTCGCGAAGCAGATCGTCCATGATCAATGCAAAGCCCTGCCAGATTTTGCCGGAACGCTGCAACTCCTCGCGGCCGGCCGTATTGAGGGCGTAGTACTTCCGGTGCGGACCCTCGTCGCTGGGCACCACGTAGCTGGTCAGCAGGCCGCTGTTGAAGAGACGACGCAGGGTCCCGTAGACCGAAGCGTCGCCGACATCTTCCAGGCCGGCAGCTCGCAGACGTCGCAGAATGTCGTAGCCGTAACCGTCCTCGTCGCGCAGAACAGCAAGGACGGCAAGGTCAAGCACACCCTTGAGAAGTTGGGTCGGATCCACGCGTGGCACACTACTGCGCAATCCGAAGTACCGTCAACAGTAGACTACCGAGGCGCAGGGCGGGCGCGGTGCGGGCGGGCGCAGGATTAGGCGGGCAGGGAAGCGCACTGGCCGACCGGGCGCGCGCGGCCGGCTTTACAAAGGCCGGCTGGGGTCAGATCAGCGTGGATGAGGGCGTGTCGGCCACTCTCCCGAATCGGCCACTCTCCCGAATCGGCCACCCTCGCGAGAGCCAGCCGAGCTCTTTGGAAGGCACCCCCGCGGAAAAAGCGGCTCAGGCGGCCTCTGCCAGGCCGAAAGCTATGCCGTCCAGGATGTCGTGTTCGGAGGCGATCACCACGTCGTGGCCTGACCTCTCGACGATGATCTTCTCGATCAGGGCGCCAGCACCGATCACGTCGGCTCTGCCCGGGTGCATCACGGGCAGGGCGCGCCGCTCCGCGACCGTCATCGCCAGCAGCGAGTCGGTCACCCGGGCGACGTCGACGGCGGAGATCCTGCTGTGGTGGATGCGCTCCGAGTCGTACCCAGGGAGGCCTGAAGCGATAGCAGCGACGGTCGTGACCGTCCCGGCCAGGCCGACCAGAGTGACAGCTGGGGAGACGGCTGCCAGGGCGGTGTCCACGGCCTTGGTGATGTCCGCCGTGGCCGCCGAGATCTCCGCCGCGGTGGGCGGGTCGCTGTGCAGGTGGCGTTCGGTCATCCGGACGCAGCCGATGTCCATCGAGATGGCGTGTTCGACCGTTGCCGTGCCGGTGACGAATTCGGTGGAGCCGCCGCCGAGGTCGAAGACGAGGTAGGGGCCGGGGGCGTCCAGGCCCTGGACCGCGCCGAGGAAGGAGAGGGTCGCCTCTTCCTCGCCGGTGATCACTTCGGGGTCGATGCCGAGGACACCGCGCACCATGTCACGAAATATCGCGGAATTTTCGGCGTCGCGCGTTGCTGACGTCGCGCACATCCGCACCCGGGTCACGCCCAGCTCGGCGATCTCGGCGGCATATCCCAGCAATGCCTGCCGAGTGCGCTCGATCGCGGCGGGAGCGAGCAGCCCGGTGCGATCAACACCCTCCCCCAGGCGCACGATCTCCATCCGGCGGGCGACGTCGACCAGCTGACCGCCGGCCACATCAGCGATGAGCAGGCGAATCGCATTGGTCCCGCAGTCGATAGCAGCAACTCTCACAAAAAGACCCTCACAGGTGCAGCAGCATTCGCGTGTTTCCCAACGTGTTCGGCTTGACGCGTTCCAGATCCAGGAACTCCGCGACGCCCTCGTCATAGGAGCGCAGCAACTGCTCGTAAACCGAGTGCGGCACCGGCGCCCCATCGATCTCGGTGAACCCGAACGACCCGAAGAACCGGGTCTCGAACGTCAAACAGAAGACCCGGCGTACGCCCAGTTCCCGCGCCTGATCGAGCAACACCGAAACGATCCGGTGGCCGATCTTCTGCCCGCGCCGCGACGGATCGACGGCGACGGTCCGGATCTCGGCGAGGTCCTCCCACATGACGTGCAGGGCACCGCACCCGGCCACCGTGCCGTCCTGCTCGTCGACCGCCACCCAGAACTCCTGGACCGCCTCGTAGAGCGTGACGGTGGCTTTGCTGAGCAGCCGCCGGTCGGTGGTGTAAGCGTCGACCAGGGCCCGGATGGCTCGCACATCCCCGGTCCGGGCACGCCGGATGATCATGAAGAGACCGGACGGGACACGCAAGATCCACCGGACCAATACGGCCCGATCGCATCCCGCACCTCGTCACCGAACGGATTCACTCCCGGCCCCGCGGCCAGCGCATGCCCGAGATGGACGTGCAGGCACTTCACCCGATCAGGCATGCCACCCGCCGACACGCGCGCGATCTCCGGCACGTCCTCGATGGCGGTCCGCCGGTCCAGATATTCCTGATGCGCCTCGGCGTACCGTTTCGCCAGCTCAGGATCGGTGCTCAGCCGTTCCTGCATGTCACGCATCACGCCGGCCGACTCCAGGCGGCTGCACGCGGCGGTGGCGTGTGGACACGTCAGGTAGTACAGCGTGGGAAACGGTGTGCCGTCGTCAAGACGCGGCGCGGTCTCCACCACGTCCGGATTACCGCAGGGGCAGCGATGCCCGACCGCGCGAGTGCCGCGCGGGGTCCGGCCCAGCTGAGCGGCGACGATTTCGAGGTCTTCAGGGGTTGGTGCTTCAGCCATCAGTTCGCGGGCTCCGCATTCGCGGCTTGGACGCTGCTCCACAGCGTGTCGTACCAGCGGTCCGGAGCGGCCGCCGGCGTTTTCTCGTCGGCGTCGCGAGCGGCGCCCGCAGCATCGTAATAGACCAGCAGCGGCGTCTCACCGGGACGGACGTAGAAGTACTTCTCCCGAGCCTGGATGCGCAGGTACTCGTCGTCCTGCCATTTTTCCAGTTCCTTGGCGGTCGCGGCGATGTCGCCACGCTGCCGATCCTGATCGTTCTCCATCTGCGCGATCTGCGTCTCCTGCTCGAGGTAGACACGCAGCGGATAGGTGTAAGCCAGCGCCAGGGCCACAAAGACCGCGATCAGGATGGTGGCCCGGCCGGTCAGCGCGCGCGGGCGAGGTGCGTCGGTGCGCTCGGCGGCTGCGCCGCCCTTTTCCGACCCGGACCCTTGGGTACGCCGAGACGACGGCACCCGGATCGGCCCGGTGTTACGGGTACGCGAAGCCGTCGGACGTCCGCCGGATCCGGGGCGACGGGTCGGGCCCTGCCCGCTCGGCAGGCGACGCTGCGTCATGTTTGCCCCTCCCCCCGGCTCACCAAGATTTGTGGCGCCCGATCGAACCTACGTCGGCCGGCACGGGCGCCACAACTCCATGATCTGTCGCCGAGTCGTCAGCCGACGCGGTAACGCGGGAACGCGCCCGCACCGGCGTACCGGGCGGCGCTCTCCAGCTGCTCCTCGATGCGCAGGAGCTGGTTGTACTTGGCGACACGGTCCGAACGGGCCGGTGCGCCGGTCTTGATCTGGCCACTGCCGACCGCCACCGCGAGGTCGGCGATCGTGGTGTCCTCGGTCTCGCCCGAGCGGTGCGACATCATCGTCTTGAAGCCGGCCCGGTGGGCCAGGTCCACGGCGTCCAGGGTCTCGGTGAGCGAACCGATCTGGTTCACCTTCACGAGCACCGAGTTGCCGGCGCGCTCGGCGATGCCGCGGGCGATGCGCTGCGGGTTGGTGACGAACAGGTCGTCGCCGACGATCTGGATCTTGTCGCCGAGCTCCGCAGTCATCGCGGTCCAGCCGGCCCAGTCGTCCTCGGACAGCGGGTCCTCGATCGAGACGATCGGGTAGTCGGCAGCGAGCTTCGCGTAGTACGCGATCATCTCGTCGGTCGACTTCGGCGAGCCCTCGAAGACGTACGCGCCATCCTTGTAGAACTCGGTGGCCGCGACGTCCATCGCCAGCACGATGTCGGTGCCCAGGTTGAAGCCGGCGGCCTGGACGGCCTCGGCGATCAGGTCCAGCGCGGCGGCGTTGGCCGGCAGGTTCGGCGCGAAGCCGCCCTCGTCGCCCAGGCCGGTCGAGAGGCCCTTCTTCTTCAGCACCGACTTGAGGGCGTGGTAGACCTCGGCGCCGGTCCGCAGCGCCTCGCGGAAGGTCGGCGCGCCGATCGGGGCGATCATGAATTCCTGCACGTCGACGTTCGAGTCGGCGTGGGCGCCACCGTTGACGATGTTCATCATCGGCACCGGCAGGACGGCGGCGTTCGGGCCACCGACGTAGCGGAACAGCGGCAGCTCGGCGGAGAGCGCCGCGGCCTTCGCGACGGCGAGCGACACGCCGAGAATCGCATTGGCGCCCAGCTCCGACTTGGTGTCGGTGCCGTCCAGGTCGAGCATCTTCTGGTCGATCAGGCGCTGCTCGCTCGCCTCGTAACCGATCAGCTCGTCGGCGATCTTGTCTTCGATGTTGGCGACAGCCTTCTCGACACCCTTGCCGAGGTAGCGGCCCTTGTCGCCGTCGCGGAGCTCGAGCGCCTCGAACGCGCCGGTGGAGGCACCGGAGGGCACCGCCGCGCGACCCACCGTGCCGTCGTCCAGGCCGACCTCGACCTCGACGGTGGGGTTGCCCCGGGAATCGAGGATCTCGCGGGCGACGATCGCTTCAATGGTGGCCATTAGTCGTGTCGCTCCCTAACAGTTGGGAATTCAGTTTCGGTCCGCGACCCTGCGGGCCGACCACGCACTTGAGCCTATCGAGTGAGGCGATGCGGCGTTCGCGGGGCCGGTCAACTTCGCACCCTGTTTACCTCAAACCCGCACCCGGCCTGCCGAACCTTTGGGCACTATGACCAGTGATCTCTTTCCCGCAGGCTTCCTCGCTGAGGGCTCGCGCATCGAGTTCGACAACGGCGAGGAACGCATCCCCGGTATCCGGGTCCTCCGTGCCTCCGACAAGGCCGCGACGCTGTCCATGGCCCTCGACGACGTGCCTCCGGCCGGCGCCACGGTGACCCTGCGTGGCCCGGCCGGCCCGCGGGGCCGATATGCCGTGCGCTGCTCGGTGACCAGCACCGACGAGAACCGTGTCGAGCTGCGGCCGCTCGGCCCGCCGGAGCTGGAGCAGCTGCGGCATTACGTACGCGGCGGCGGCGGCGAGAGCGTGGTGCTGGCACGCCCGGGTGAGCGTGAGGCGATCGGCTGGGTGCACGACATCAGTGAGAGCTCGATCCGCGCGCACTTCACCGACGTCGACCTGCGGCCCGGCGCCGAGATGACGCTGCGTGTCCAGCTCGCCGAGGACGTCGTGGAGTTCACCGCGCTGGCCACCAAGGTCAGTGCGATCCGCCAGCGGGTGCCGGTCCGCGGGCCGCTCATCGTCGAACTGGTGGCCGTCTTCGAGCAGGATGAACGGCAGGCCAAAATGATCCGCCGATATGTGCTGCGCCAGCAGGTGGCCCGGGCGAGAGATACAGCCTGAACCATTCAAAAGTGAATGTCGGCAACGAGATAACTCGATTGCGCACCGTCCATGAATTGGGCGAGGGTGGAGGTCGTGCCCGCCTCCGTGAGATCAACATCTGTCGTGGTGATCGGTCTGCTCGGGCTCCTCGCCGGTTGCGGAGGGCTCGATCAGGCCAATGCCGCCGGGGTCACCCAGGGTGACCTCGTCTCCGAGGTGGCCTCGCAACTGGCCACGCCCGGCCCCGAGCACACCGCGACCTATCGGCTGGCCGGTGGCGACACCGCGCGGGTGACCCGCAGTCTCACTCCGGACCGCACGGCGTACGCGTTTCCCGACGGCCGCCTGATCCGCACCCCGGCGGCAGTGACCCGCTGTGCCGGCGATGTCTGCACCGCTTCCGACCCGGATCCCGCCGCGGCGCTTCCGGCCGGGACCGGCCTGGTGACCGATGCCGAGGTCGTCGCGCTGCTGGAGGCGGCGGCGGTCGACGCGTACCCGGAGGTCACCCAGACCGACACCACTCTCGCCGGACGGCACGCCACCTGCCTCGCGCTGACCGGTGTGCAGGCCGCCGAGGCGTCGTCGTTCGACGTGTGCGTGACCGTCGGCGGCATGCTCGCCAGTTTCCGCGGCCGGTTCGACGGCACCGAGGTGGACGTGGTGCTCACCGAGTACGCCGACGAGGCCGACGAACGCGATTTCCAGGTCCCGCCCGGCTCGGAGCTGGTCGACCGCCGAGACAAATAACCCCCAGTCAGACCCCGAGCAGCGTGCGCAGGTGCCGTGGCGGCGGGGAACCGTGCGCCAGCATCGCGTCGTGCCACGCTTTCGGTGTGGCGCCGAACGGCCTGGCCGCCGCGATCGCCGCGACCTCGCTGTAACCCACGAAGTACGTCGAGAGCTGGGTCGACGTGAGCAGCGCGCGACGCCACTTGCCGGCCGCCTCGCCCTCCTCCTGGAAACCACGCCCGGTCATCAGCTCCATGGCCTCGGCCTCGGCCAGGTCGTCGCAGTGCACGAGCTGGTCGATGATCGCGTTGAGGCTCATCCGCAGCTGCATCTTGAGCTGCTGCAGCCGCACCGGGAGGCCGCCGAAGCCGAGGCCGGCCATCGCCATCTCGGCGTAGACCGCCCAGCCCTCGACGAACGGCCCGGAGAGGCCCAGCGAACGGACCCGGGTGGCGGCCCGGAACCGGCGGGAGTGCGCGAGCTGCAGGAAGTGGCCGGGCATCGCCTCGTGGACGGTGAGGCCCCGGATCATCTGGTTGTTGTATTCCCGGTAGAAGCTCTCCACCCGGTCGGCCGGCCAGTCCGCCGGGGCCGGCGAGATGCAGTAGAACGTGGGCACGTCGGCCGTCTCGAGCGGGCCGGGCGGATCGCAGTAGGCCACCGCGACGCCCCGTGCGAACTCCGGCATCTCCTCGATCACGCAGTTGTCGTCGATCAGCGAGACGATGTCGTGCTCGCGGACGAACGCGGTCGCCTCGTCCATCGTCAGCTTGGCCAGCCCGACGATGGACTGGTTGTCGGGGTGATCGGCGGCGATCGAGTCCAGCGCGCGGCGGACCGTGTCGTCGTCAGCCGGACCGCCGACCAGCTCGGCCGCGGCGGCCCGCAGCTCCGCACCGACCCGATCGAGATTTGCCCGCGCCCGGGAGAGCACCTCGGACGCGGAGAGCTCGGTGTCGAGGGTGTGCCAGAGCCGCGCCTCCCAGAGGCGGCGGCCCAGCCGGGGATCGCGGCCCGGCTCGCCGCTGTCGAGCCGCTCGCGCAGCCAGCCGTCGAACTCACCGAGCGCGGCAAGCGCCGCGGCGGCCGCCGGCTCCACCCGGTCACGCAGGCCGGGCTCCTGAGCCAGGAGGGCGGGCACCTCGTCGCGGATCAGCGCGGCCGTGCCGGCGAACTGGCCGGCCGCCGTCTCGGCATGGATGCGGGGCACGTCGCGCAGCACCGCACGGGCGGTGGCGAGCGCGTCAGGGATCGCGGTGAGCCGGCCGGTGAGGCTGGTCAGCCGCTCATCGGCCGGAGCGAACGGCCGGGCCAGCAGTGCGTGCAGAAGCGGGCCGGGATTGTGCTCCAGAGGGTTCCACTCGTGCTCGCGGATCTGGGTCAGCTCGAACGCGGCACGCTCCACCATGGCGGCCAGGATCGCGTGGTCGACCTGGTCCTCCGGGTCGAGGCCGTCGGGATCGACGCCACTGAGCGCGTCACCCGCGTCACGCAGCATCGCGACGCGGCCCGCCACGCCGTCTCCGGAGAGATCGGGCAGACGGTCGTCGAAGCGGTGGTCACCCGCATAGGTCGCGGTTGCGGGGTCGCTCTCCAGGAGAGCGTCGACGATGCGCTCGGCGAGCGGCACGAACTCAGCCATGCCCAGAAACTACTCGGACGGACCGACATTTTCCGCCGCACGCACCGCGTCGGCGTATTCGAGCGCGGCCCTGCGCAGCTCAGCCTCCGGATCGAGACCGGCGGCACGCGCGTCGGCCACGACCTTCAAGAGCGAAGAACCAAGATCAAGAGCCTCAGGCAAAGGTACGGACAAAGAGCCCCGCTCCACCCGGTGCAGGATCTTGGCCGCCAGCGCGAGAGCGGGCTGGCTGAGCGCGATCCCGTCCAGAACCGACTCCCGCTCCTTCTCCGCCTGCTTGATCCGCTCCCAGTTGGCGGTGATCTCCTCGATGTCCTGCACCTGCTCGCCGGCGAACACGTGCGGGTTACGCCGGACCATCTTCTCGACCAGCCCACCGGCCACGTCGTCGATGCTCCAACCACGCCCGTCCGGCAGTTCCTCGGCGAGCCGCGCGTGCAGAACCACCTGGAGCAGCACGTCACCGAGCTCCTCACGCAGCGCTTCCAGGTCGTCCGCCACTATCGCGTCGTACGCCTCGTAGCTCTCCTCCAGCAGGTAAGGCGCGAGCGTCTGGTGCGTCTGCGCCCGTTTCCACGGGTCGCCGCCGGGCGAGGCAAGCCGGTCCATCACGGCGACCGCGTCCAGCAGCCGGGCGCCGGGCGGATCCCAGGACCCATAGATCAGCTCCAGCTCGGCCAGCCCCGGCTCGCGGGCCAGCCGCAGACCGAGCTGCCGGGCGAACGCCTGGTCACCCGTCGGACCGGCGAGCCAGACCGCACCCGGACCGGCCCCGATCGCGTCGAGCAGACCCTGCGCGTCGGTGTCCAGCACCGTCACCCCGACCCCCGCCATCCGCAGCGCCGCGGCCTGCTCACTCTCCGCATGAGCAAAGACCGGGTACGCGCGAACCGCATCCCAGGCCTCGGCGGTGAGCAGCCCCGCGGGCAGCCGTGGCGACGTGACGAGAAGGAGGATCCTGCTGGTCAAGCGACGTCCACCACCAGCGGCTTGGCGTCCGGGTCACCGAACGGCACGCTCACGATCGGGAACGACCGCCCGCTGGCCTGATCGGTGTAGGAGGAGATGCCCAGCACGACGTCCTCGTACCGCGGGCTGATCTTCACGTCGAGCTCGTCGACCAGGGTCTCCACATCGTCGCGCAGCGTGAAGGCGCCCTGGAGTTCCTTCTTGTCAGCGGCCTGCAAGCTGTTCTTGAACCCCGCGAAATCCAGATTGATCGCCTGGTTGTCGGCGAACTGCTGGTAGACACCGCGCAGATCCTCGTCGCTGGGCTCGGCGGTGGCGGTGCCGGCCGTGCTCTGCAGCAGGTTCTGCCGCAGGACCAGGTTCTGCGTGTAGACCCGGGTCAGCTCGGCCGACTCGGGCAGGCCGATCTGCTGGGCCACCTCCGCGTACGGCATGGTGGCCGGCAGGGTGACCTTCTGCTTGGCGGCGACCCGGTCGTACAGCTCGTTGGTGAGCAGCAGGCCGACGATGTCGACGCGGGCGATCGGCATCCGCGCGGCCTGGCCGGCGGCAGCGCTGGTGACCAGCTCACTGGTCTCGTCCCAGATCTGCTGGACGTGACGCTCGGTGATGTGACCACTCTGCCCGATGTAGACGGCGACGGCCGGCTGGGACCGGCAGCCGGCCAGCCCGCCGGCGGCGAGAGAAGCGGCAACGACGACGGAGACGAGTGAGCGGGCACGCATCATGGTCATGACTGTCTCATGGTCAATGTGATCTAGGTCGCCCGCCCTCAGCGTGTCGCGCCGGCCGGAGCCGGAACATCGCCGAGGACATCCTTGAGCAGCTGGGCGCACCACTCCAGCAGGGCCTGGTCGCGCAGCGGCTCGCCACCCACCCGGCGGGTGCTCGGCCGGGGCACGCTGACCTGGTCGTTCACCGACTTGTAGACCGAGTCCGGGTGGTACCGCTTGAGCCGCATCTGCTTCGAGTCCGGCAGCGGCAGCGGCGAGAAGCGGATGTGCTTGCCCTGCATCGTCACGTCGGTCAGCCCATATGCCCTAGCCACCTGACGGAACCGGGCCACCGCGATCAGGTTGGCGACCGGGGCCGGCGGCTCGCCGTACCGGTCGGTCATCTCGGCGACGACCTCGGTGAGCCGGGCGTCGTCGCGCGCCTCGGCCAGCTTGCGGTACATCTCCAGGCGCAGGCGCTCGACGGCGATGTATTCGGTGGGCAGGTGCGCGTCGATCGGCAGGTCGATCTTGACCTCGGGCTCCTCCTCCGGCCGCTCGCCCTTGAACTGGGCAACCGCCTCGCCGACCATCCGGACGTAAAGGTCGAACCCGACACCCTCGATGTGGCCGGACTGCTCGCCGCCGAGCAGGTTGCCGGCGCCGCGGATCTCCAGGTCCTTCATCGCGACGTACATGCCGGCGCCGAGCTCGGTGTGCTGGGCGATGGTGGCGAGCCGCTCGTGGGCGTGCTCGGTGAGCGGTTTCTCCCGCGGGTAGAGGAAGTACGCGTACGCCCGCTCGCGGCCACGGCCGACCCGGCCGCGGATCTGGTGCAACTGGGCCAGGCCGAGCAGGTCGGCGCGCTCGACGATGAGCGTGTTCGCGTTCGGGATGTCGATGCCGGACTCGACGATCGTGGTGCAGACCAGGACGTCGAACTCCTTCTCCCAGAAGCCGACCATCACCTTTTCCAGCTGTTCCTCGCTCATCTGGCCGTGCGCCACCGCGACCCGGGCCTCGGGGACCAGCTCCCGCAGCTTGCGCGCCGCCCGGTCGATCGACTCGACCCGGTTGTGCAGGTAGAAGACCTGGCCGTCGCGGAGCAGCTCGCGGTGGATCGAGGCGGCCACCTGCTTGTCGTCCTGTGCGCCGACGTAGGTGAGCACCGGGTGCCGTTCCTCCGGCGGGGTGGCGATCGTCGACATCTCCCGGATGCCGGTGATCGCCATCTCCAGGGTCCGCGGGATCGGGGTGGCCGACATGGTCAGCACGTCCACCGAGGCCCGCAGCGCCTTGAGCTGCTCCTTGTGCTCGACGCCGAACCGCTGCTCCTCGTCCACGATGATCAGGCCGAGGTTCTTGAAACGGGTCGACTTGGCGAGCAGCCGGTGCGTGCCGATCACGATGTCGGCGGTGCCGTCGGCGGCGTGCTCCAGGGTGAGTGCCGCCTCTTTCGGCGTCTGGAACCGGGACAGCTGCTTGATCTGCACCGGGAACTGGCTCATCCGCTCGGTGAACGTGTTGAAGTGCTGCTGGGCCAGCAGCGTGGTCGGCACCAGCACGGCCACCTGCTTGCCGTCCTGCACCGCCTTGAACGCCGCGCGTACCGCGATCTCGGTCTTGCCGTAACCGACGTCGCCGCAGATCAGCCGGTCCATCGGGACCTGCAACTCCATGTCGTGCTTGACCTCGATGATCGCGGCCATCTGGTCCGGGGTCTCGGTGTACGGGAAGGCGTCCTCCAGCTCCTGCTGCCACGGGGTGTCCGGGCCGAACGAGTGGCCCTGGGACGCCTGCCGGGCGGCGTACAGCTGGATCAGCTGGGCCGCGATCTCCTTGACCGCCTTCTTCGCGCGGGCCTTGCTCTTCTGCCAGTCGGCGCCGCCCATCTTGTGCAGGCTGGGCGACTCGCCGCCGACGTACCGGGAGAGCTGGTCGAGCTGGTCGGTCGGCACATAGAGGCGGTCGCCGGGCTGGCCGCGCTTGGACGCGGCGTACTCGATGACCAGGTATTCCCGGTCGGCGCCGTTGACCGTGCGCTGCACCAGCTCGACGTATCGCCCGATGCCGTGCTGCTCGTGCACCACGAAGTCGCCGGTCTTGAGCTCCAGCGGGTCGATCGTGTTGCGCCGCCGGGCCGGCATCTTGCGCATGTCCTTCGTGGACGCGCCACGGCCGCCGGAGATGTCGTTGCCGGTGATCACCGCGAGCCGGGACGCCTCGTCGACGAAACCGTGGTTGAGCCCGCCGCAGGTGACCAGCAGCTGGCCGTCCTCGATCGGTTTCTCGATCGAGTCGACAGGTGTCACGCCGAGGCCGGCGTCGCGGAGCAGCTCGGTGGCCCGCTGCGCGGTCCCCTTGCCCTCGAAGACCAGCGCGATCGCCCAGCCGGCCCGTGCCCACTCGGCCAGGTCACCGGCCAGTTTCCCGGTGTCGCCGTGGTAGAGAGGCACCGGCTGCGCCGCGAGAGCGATCGCGTCACCGGCGTCCGGCGAGACCTCCACCGCCTCGGACGAGTCCTCCCACGGCAGACTCTCCGCCGCGCTCTCGGCGGCGACCAGGCCGAACGGCGACAGCGTCCACCAGGGCTGTTTCAGGGTGGCAGCGTGCGCCCGGATCTCGGCGAGGGTGCGGAAGGCCACCGCGCCGACGTCGATCGGCGCCTGGCCGCCGACGGCGGCCGCGGCCCAGGACGCTTCGAGGAACTCATCCGAGGTACGCGTGAGGTCATGCGCCCGGGTCCGGATCCGCTCCGGGTCGCAGAGCAGCACGTGGGTGCCGGCCGGCATGCAGTCGATCAGCAGCTCCATGCTGTCGGTGCCGTGCAACAGCGCCGGCGCCAGCGACTCCATGCCCTCGACCGGAATTCCCTCGGCCAGCTTGTCCAGGATCTCGGCGAGCTCGGGGTGCTCGGCGGCCAGCTCGGCCGCTCTGTCCCGGACGTCCGGGGTCAGCAGCAGCTCGCGGCAGGGCGGCGCCCAGAGCCGCTCCACCTTGTCGATGGTCCGCTGGTCGGCGACCGCGAAGGTGCGGATCTCCTCGACGTCGTCGCCCCAGAACTCGACCCGGGACGGGTGCTCGTCGGTGGGCGGGAAGACGTCCAGAATGCCGCCGCGGACCGCGAACTCGCCACGCTTGGTGACCAGGTCGACCCGCGCGTACGCCATGTCGGACAGGCGGCGGGCCACGTCCTCCAGCTCGGCGCCGCGCCCGGTGACCAGCTCCACCGGCTCCAGGTCGCCGAGGCCCTTGAGCTGCGGCTGAAGCAGCGAGCGGACCGGCGCCACGATGACCTGCAGTGGTTTCTCATCGGGGTGGGCGAGGCGGCGCAGCACGGCGAGGCGTTTGCCGACCGTGTCCGAGCGGGGTGAGAGCCGCTCGTGCGGCAGCGTCTCCCACGACGGGTAGACCGCGATCCGGTCGGCGTCGATCAGGCAACCGAGCGCGTCGGCCAGGTCGTCGGCCTCCCGTGAGGTCGCGGTGACGGCGAGCACCGGGCGCTGCGCGCCACCGACTTCAGTGGCACCGGCCACGGAAGCGACCACGAACGGGCGCAGCGACGCCGGCGCGGTCAGATCCAGCGAATCGGAGTCGGTGAAGCTCCGACGAGCCAGATCGCGTGCCCGGGCCAGGCCACGGTCACGCAGGGCGGCAGGAATCAGACCGGCGAGCTGCATTACGAAGATCCCCCTGAGGGCACGACGAACGACCCCGAACGCCTGGAGGGCGGGGGGTAACGCGTCCAGCTTAGTCCGACCCGCTGACACTTCCGGGACCGTGCGCCTTATCGCACAGCATGTCCGACTTAGGCAGCGAGGTGTCAGCGAGAGTCCCCACTGCTTTTCGTGCCGAAATGCGGTGCCACTGCAAGGGGGAGAGGGCAACGTGCGGATTCTGCTGCTCGTGTCAGCGTTCAACGGCTTGAGCCAGCGGGTCTGGTGTGCCCTGCGTGAGGCGGGACACGAGGTCGGAGTGCTGCTGGCGACCAGCGACCGCGACGCCGTCGACGGGGTGGCCGCCGCCAATCCGGACCTGGTTCTCTGCCCGTACCTCAAGGAACGGATCCCGGACCAGGTCTGGCAGCGGTGGCGGACCGTCGTGCTGCACCCGGGACCGGTCGGCGACCGCGGGCCGTCCTCACTCGACTGGGCGATCAGCGAGAGCGCGCCGTCCTGGGGCGTGACCGCCATCCAGGCCGTCGAGGAGCTGGACGGCGGGCCGATCTGGGCCACCCGGACGTTCCCGATGCCGGCCGCCGCGCCGCGCAAGTCGGCGCTCTATGCCGGCCCGGTCTCGGACGCCGCCCTGGAGTGCGTCTTCGAAGTGGTGGCGAAAGCCGGCGACCCCAGCTTCGTGCCGGCGCCGGCGGAGGACACTCCGGCCCAGGCGCCCGGCGCACGGCCCCGGCCGCCGATGCGGCAGGCCGACCGTGTCTTCGACTGGTCCGAGCCGTCCGAGACGATCCTGCGGCGGATCCGGGCCGGCGACGGCTCCCCCGGGGTGCGGGCCATGATCGGTGGGCTGGACGCGTACGTCTACGACGCGCATCCCGGGATGACCCGTGGCGCCCGGCCCGGCCGGATCCTGAAGCGCCGCCAGGGTGCCGTGCTCGTGGCCACCGGCGACGGCAGCCTCTGGATCGGGCACCTGCGCCAAGCCGAAGACGGCGGGATCAAGCTGCCCGCCACGACCGCGCTCGGCGCCCGGCTGCACGGTGTGCCGCACTCGCAGGCCGGCCCGGCCGACGACCCGGAGACCCCGTACGCGTACCGCCAGGTCCGTTACCGGCGTACCGGGGCGGTGGGCTGGCTGAACTTCGACTTCTACAACGGCGCGATGGCGCCCGGGCACTCGCGGCGGCTGCTGGCCGGCCTGCGGCACGCGGTCGCGCAGGACACCCGCGCGCTCGTGCTGCGCGGTGGCACCGAGGCGTTCAGCAACGGCATCCACCTCAACGTGATCGAGGGGTCGTCGGATCCGTCCGGCGCCGCGTGGGCCGCCATCCGGGCCATCAACGAGGTGTGCCGGGAGATCATCACGTGCACCCGTCAGGTGGTGGTGGCCGCGTACGCGGGCAGCGCCGGCGCCGGCGGGGTGATGCTCGGCCTGGGCGCGGACATCATCGCGGCCCGGGACGGGATCGTGCTCAACCCGTACTACGACATCGGGCTCTTCGGCTCCGAGCTGCACACCTTCTCGCTGCCCAGGCGGGTCGGCGCGGATGCCGCCCAGCGACTGATCGACGACCGGCTTCCGGTGAGCACGGCCGAGGCCGCCCGGATCGGGCTCGTCGACGAGGTCGGTCCGCGCCACCCGGAGGCGTACTCAGGGTGGCTCGCGGCCTTGGCCGAGAAGCACGGTGACGTGCGCGCCTCGCGCAAGCGACGTGCGGCGAAAGCGAGGCGGCTCGCCGCCGAGCGCATCCCCCTGGATGTGTACGAGACACGCGAACTCGCCGAGATGAGCCGGGACATCTACACCGACCGTTCCGGATTCGCCGCGGCCCGGCACGCGTTCGTCCGCAAGATCGCGCCGGAGGCGACGCCGAGGCATCTGCTCTTCGCGGCGAACGCCGGCGCGGTGGGCGGCGGGACGGCTGTGAACAGCGGTCCGGTGACAGCCGGGCGGCAGCGGAACAACTCGGGACCGGCCGTCGAACGACGTCCCGCCCTGCGCCCGTCGGTACCGGTGTCGGCCTGACGGATGAGTTTGCTGCACACCCCGGATCCCGGGGCGAACAGTCCTGCCCCCACTAGGAACAGCGTTCCCGCTCAGCGGCCGCCCATCGGCCGCGCGGTCATGCCGGACGACGAGCTCGGCAGCACCCTGCTGTTCAACGCGCAGTACGAGTACAGCGCGTACAGCGTCCTCGCCGGGCCGGCCGAGCCGGCGCCACCGGACGGCTACCGGGTCCAGATGCGCCGGATGGCCCGCCGCCGCCCGATCCGGACGGTCCTGATCACGCTGTTCGCGTTCGCCTTCGAAAGCACCTTCTTCGGATGGCTGCTCACCTCGATCGAGCTGCCCGACCAGCGGCTGCAGACGACGCTGTACGTCGCGACCCTGTTCATGATCGGCGCGACAGCGACGATCGAGCTGTTCCGTCTGGTGAACGTGGTGGCGCTCTGTTTCGCAACGCTCTGGGCCCGTGATCCGGCGCCGGTCGTGCCGGACACCGGCACCCGGGTCGCGTTTCTCACCACGATCGTGCCCGGCAAGGAGCCGATCGCGATGGTGGAGAAGACCCTGCGTGCGGCCCGGAAGATCCGGTACGGCGGCACGTTCGACGTGTGGCTGCTCGACGAGGGTGACGACCCGGTGGTCAAGCTCATGTGCAAGCGGCTGGGTGTGCGGCACTTCTCCCGGCGCGGGCGCGACGAGTACAACACCCGCACCGGCGCGTTCAAGGCGAAGACCAAGCACGGCAACTACAACGCCTGGCTGGACGCGAACGGCGAATCCTACGACGTGTTCGTCTCGGTCGACCCGGACCACGTGCCGATGCCGAACTTCTGCGAGCGGCTGCTCGGCTACTTCCGTGACCCGGACGTGGCGTTCGTGGTCGGACCGCAAATCTACGGCAACTACGACAACCTGGTGACCCGCTGGGCCGAGTCACAGCAGTACCTGTTCCACTCGCTGCTGCAGCGGGCCGGCAACCGGCGCGGGATCGCCATGCTGGTCGGCACGAACAACGCGGTCCGGATCAAAGCACTGCAGTCGATCGGCGGTCTCCAGGACTCGATCACCGAGGACATGGCGACCAGCCTGCGGATACATGCGACCCGCAATCCGGCGAGCGGCAAGCGCTGGCGTTCGGTCTACACCCCGGACGTGCTGGCCGTCGGCGAGGGCCCGTCGTCCTGGACCGATTACTTCACCCAGCAGCACCGCTGGTCACAGGGCACCGACGAGGTGGCGGTACGCCGCTTCGCCAGGATCGTCTGGCACCTCGGACCGGCCCGGGCGCTGCATTACACACTGCTGATGTCGTACTACCCGCTGACCGCGGCGGCCTGGTTGCTCGGTGCGCTGAACGCGGCATGTTTCCTGCTGCTCGGCGCGAAGGGTGTGCAGGTGCCGCAGTCGGTCTGGCTGATGCTCTATGTGGACGCCGCGCTCTTCCAGGTCGGGCTCTACCTGTTCAACCGGCGGCACAACGTGAGCCCGCACGAAGGTTCCGGCTCGTCCGGCCTGGCCGGGATGCTGGCGTCCACGTTGTGCACACCGGTGTATGTCTCGTCGTTCCTCAGCGCGGTGCTGCGCCGGCGTTCCGGGTTCGTGGTCACGCCGAAGGGCGACTCGGCCAGCCCGGACCGGCTCGCCACGTTCGGGCCGGGCCTGCGCTGGGCCGGCCTCTACACCGCGCTGCTGGTGATCGCGCCGTTCCTCGACCACGTCGACCCGGCCATGTACGCCTGGCCCGCCCTCAACCTCGTCATCTGCCTGACACCCACCGTCATCTGGTTTTCCAAGCGCACAAAGGAGCCGCCCGCATGAAGCCCCGCTCGCGTCCCACCCTCGTTCGCCGTCTGGTGAGCGGTCTGGCCACGCTTGTGGTGCTGGCAGTCGTCGTGGTGGCAAACCGGCCGATGGTCGCGGCCGGTTCCGAGGCGCTGCACACGTACCAGATCAACCGGCAGGCGTACAAGGAGAAGTTCGGGCATTGGGCTCGTCTCTCGGTGCCGCACGGGTTCCGGGTCAACGCCATTCACGCCGCGCTGCTGCACACCGGCAAGGTGCTGATCGTCGCGGGCAGCGGCAACAACCGGGACGCGTTCGAGCAGGAGTCCTTCCGGACGGTGATCTACGACCCGGCCACCGAGAAGTTCACCGAGGTGGAGACACCGACCGACGTCTTCTGCGCCGGTCACACGTTCCTGCCGAACGGCAATCTGCTGATCGCCGGCGGCACGAAGTCGTACGAGGTGCTCGAAGCCGACGTCGAGCACCCGGCCGGGGTCATGAAGATCAAGAACGAGTCGCCGGACGGCGGTCCCCGCAAGTTCGCGAAGGGCACCCCGCTGGTCTCGGCCACCGGATACGTCTACCGGACCCGTACCGACGTGACCGTTCCGGCCGCGAAGAAGATGACGCACGGCAGCACCACGACGGTCCACGCCGGTGAGGCCGAGGTCTGGGTGGACGCGGCGATCAAGGGCGACCGCGCGATCGTCCGCGAGCCGGCCCAGTACACCCTCCAGGGACTCTCCGGCATCGACGCCCGCAATCTGTACGGCGTCGCCGACAAGATCACCCGAGAGAAGCAGGAGTACGGCGGCGACAAGACGTCGTACGAGTTCGATCCGGTACTCCAGAAGTACGTCCGCACCGGTGACATGCGTGACCACCGCTGGTACCCGAGCCTGGTCGGGCTGACCAGCGGCGACATCCTCGCCGTCTCCGGCCTGGACGAGTTCGGCCGGATCCTGCCCGGGCGCAACGAGCGGTACCTGCCGAAGGAGAAGCGCTGGGTGGCCGCGCCCGAGCTGAAGCGGTACTTCCCCACCTATCCGGGCCTGCACCTGATGGCCGACGGCAAGGTCTTCTACTCCGGTTCCAACTCGGGGTACGGCTCGGACACCGAGGGCCGCATCCCGGGGATCTGGGACGTCAAGCGCAACAGGTTCCGTGAGGTGCCCGGCCTGCGTGACCCGCGGATGACCGAGACCAGCTCGTCGGTGATGCTGCCACCGGCACAGGATCAGAGGGTGATGCTCCTCGGCGGGGGTGGTATCGGCGAGTCGGAGGAGTCGACCCGGCGTACCGCGATCGTTGATCTGGATGTGAAGTCGCCCGCGTATCTCCCCGGACCCGACCTGCCGCGGCCGGCCCGGTACCTGTCCACGGTCGTGCTGCCGGACGACACCGTGCTCACCACGGGCGGGTCCTCCGGCTATCGCGGCGGGAAATACCGAGGGCGTGAGCGCAGCGAACTGTTCAACTCGCAGATCTACCGGCCGGCCGACAACGCGTTCGTCACGACGGCCGAATCCACAGTGGGCCGCAATTACCACTCCGAGGCGATCCTGCTGCCGGACGGCCGGGTGATCACCATGGGTGGCGACCCGCTCTACGACCGGACCGGCAAGAACGCCGGAACGTTCGAGCAGCGCATCGAGGTGTTCAGCCCGCCGTACCTCTTCGGCGGCAAACGACCGGTCGTGACCGGTGGCCCGGAGCAGCTCACCCGCGGAGAGAAGGCCCGGTTCAGCACGCCGGACACCGCCCGGATCGCCACGGCCCGGCTGCTCAAGCCGAGTTCGGTCACCCACGTGACCGACACCGATCAGCGGTCGGTCGCGCTCGCCCTGAAGCGCTCGGCCGGCGCCGTGGAGGTGACCGTTCCGGAAAAGGCCGGTTTGGTGCCATCTGGGTGGTACATGCTGTTCCTCGTGGACAACAAGGGTGTGCCGTCGGTGGCCCGCTGGGTGCGGGTGTCCTGAGAGATGCCCCGGCACCTCAAGGTGACCGGTCGTCGCCGACGTGCCGCGATGATCACCGCGCTGGCGCTGGTGGCGACCGGTGTCCTGCTCAAGGACCGGGAGCCGGCGCCGGCGGTCCGGGTGCCGGAGGCGGCGACCATCGGCACCCCGGCTCTCTACGTCGACCCGCAGGGCGCTGCCGCCACCTATGTCCGCCGGCTGGAACGGGCCGGTCGCCGGGCCGACGCGGCGATCATCCGGCGGATCGCGGACCGGCCCGCCGCCACCTGGTTCACCGACTCGGCGCCGGGATATGCCGATCGGGCCCGCCGGCTCGTCGTCGCCGCCACCCAGGCCGGCCGGATGCCGGTGCTCGCGCTCTACTACATCCCGCAGCGGGACTGCTCGAATCACTCCAGGGGCGGCGCGAGCAGCGCTGAGGCGTACAAAAGATGGGTCTCGGCCTTGACCCTCGCGATGCGCAACACGCGCGCACTGGTGATCCTCGAACCGGACGCGGTCGCCCACACGGTCCGCGGTTGCCTGAAAGGCAAGGCCGCTCAGCAGCGTCTCGCGCTGCTGAGCTGGGCGGTCGCGACGCTGCGCACCCAGCCCGGCGTGCGCGTCTACCTCGACGCCGGCAACCCCGGATGGGTCCCGGCCGCGCGCATCGCTCCCGCTCTGCGCAGCGCCGGTGCCATGCGCGCGCACGGACTCGCGCTCAACGTCGCCAACTTCCAGACCACGACCGACAACCTTGGGTACGGGAATGAGCTCTCCCGTCTGCTCGGCGGCCGGCACTTCGTGGTCGACACGAGCCGTAACGGCGCCGGACCGCTGAGACGTGGCAGCGCCGAGCGACGCTGGTGCAATCCGCCCGGCCGCCGGCTCGGCGCCGCTCCGACGATGTCCACCGGGCACCCGCTCGTCGACGCGTACCTCTGGGTGAAACGGCCTGGAGAGTCGGACGGCGCCTGCGGCGCCGGAGCCCCGCGCGCAGGTCAGTGGTACCCGGCTTACGCATTCGCACTTGCCAGGTGATGGCACGAGCCCGAACCACGCATGAGACTCTTGACTCAATCCACCCCCGGTCGGGGGTACGCCGATACGATCGGCGAAGTCGGGACAGCGCCGTCCTGGAGCCATCCGTTTCTAAGGAGCGCCCCGATGACAGAGCAGCCTGCCCAACTCGATCGAGAGGGTTCCGACGCAGCACTCCGTGCCGACATCCGCCGGATCGGCACGCTGCTCGGTCAGACCCTGGCCCGCCAGGAAGGCCGGCCTCTCCTCGACCTCGTCGAGGAGATCCGCGCGCTGGTTCGCCAGGACGCCCCGGCCGCCGCCGACCGGCTCTCGGCCATGGACATCACCACCGGCACG
This sequence comes from Actinoplanes sp. CA-015351, assembly GCF_050955685.1. Taxonomy (NCBI): domain Bacteria; kingdom Bacillati; phylum Actinomycetota; class Actinomycetes; order Micromonosporales; family Micromonosporaceae; genus Actinoplanes; species Actinoplanes sp. CA-015351. The sequence continues at coordinate 784,151 of NZ_CP192102.1, read as the reverse complement.
AAGCTGGCGCGCGCCTTCTCCACGTACTTCCACCTCGCCAACATCACCGAGCAGGTGCACCGCGCCCGTGACCTGCAGCGACGCCGCGCCCGCGACGGTGGCTGGCTGGACCAGGCCGCCGAGCGGATCGCCGAGAAGGGTGTGCCGGCCGACGAGATCGCCGCGGCCGCCCGCCGCCTCGCGGTCCGCCCGGTCTTCACCGCGCACCCGACCGAGGCCGCCCGCCGCTCGATCCTGTCGAAGCTGCGCCAGGTTGCCGACTCGCTCGACGCCGAATCCGCCGCCGCGGCGCTGTACGGCGCGACCGACACGACGGTCTCCACGAAGCGGTTCGCCGAGCTGATCGACCTGCTCTGGCAGACCGACGAGCTGCGCCTGGACCGGCCGGACCCGACCGACGAGGCACGCAACGCGGTCTACTACCTCAAGGATCTGTACGCCGAAGCGGCCCCGCAGGTCCTCGACGACCTGGCCGAGACGCTGCGCCGGCTCGGCGTGGAGACCGCGCCCACCTCGCGGCCGCTCACGTTCGGCACCTGGATCGGTGGCGACCGCGACGGCAACCCGTTCGTCACCCCGAAGGTCACCCGCGACGTCCTGCTGATCCAGCATGAGCACGGCATCCAGGCCACCGAGCGGGCCATGGACAAGCTGATCGACGAGCTGAGCGTCTCCCGCCGGCTTCGCGGCGTCTCGCTGGACCTCTCGGCGAGCCTCGCGCAGGACATGGACAACCTGCCGGAGATCGCCGACCGGTTCCGCCGGGTCAACGCCGAGGAGCCGTACCGCCTCAAGGTGCGGTCGGTGAAGGCGAAGCTGGCGAACACCCGGGCCCGGCTCACCAGCAACACCCCGCACGTGCCCGGCCGCGACTACCTCGGCAGCGACGAGCTGATCTCCGACCTGGAGCTGATGCGTGCCTCGCTGGCCCGCAACTCCGGCCAGCTCCCGGCCATCGGCATCGTCGCCACCGCGATCCGGCAGGCCTCCGCGTTCGGCCTCCAGCTGGCCACCCTCGACGTGCGTGAGCACGCCGAGAAGCACCACGAGGTGCTCCAGCAGATGTACACGCAGGTCGGCGAGATCGACGATTACGCGACGCTGGACCGGGCCGAGCGCACCAAGCTGCTCGCCACCGAGCTGACCGGGCGGCGGCCGCTCTCCAGCGCCGACACCCCGCTCACCGACTCGGCGCGCAAGACCTTCGACGTGTTCCACACGATCCGCGAGGCGCAGGACACCTTCGGCCCGGACGTCATCGAGACCTACATCATCTCGATGACCCTCGGCGTCGACGACGTGCTCGCGGCGGCCGTGCTGGCCCGCGAGGCCGGCCTCGTCGACATCCACACCGGTCGCGCGCGGGTCAACATCGTGCCGCTGCTGGAGACGCCGGCCGAGCTCGACGCCGGTGGTGACCTGCTCGACGAGATGCTGTCGCTTCCGGCGTACCGGGAGATCGTCCGGGCACGCGGTGACGTGCAGGAGGTCATGCTCGGATATTCGGACTCCAACAAGGAGGCCGGCATCACCACGAGCCAGTGGCGGATCCACAAGGCCCAGCGGTCGCTGCGTGACGTGGCCGCCCGGCACGGTGTCCGGCTGCGCCTCTTCCACGGCCGGGGCGGCACTGTCGGCCGTGGTGGCGGCCCCACGCACGAGGCGATCCTGGCTCAGCCGTACGGCACCCTGGACGGCGCCATCAAGGTCACCGAGCAGGGCGAGGTCATCTCCGACAAGTACACGGTGCCGGCGCTGGCCCGGGAAAACCTGGAACTCACCGTCGCCGCGGTGCTCCAGGCGACCCTGCTGCACACCAACATCCAGGTCGACCCGGTGCGCCTGAAGGTCTGGGACACGGTCATGGACACCGCCTCGGACGCCGCATTCGCGCGGTACCGCACGCTCGTCGAGGACCCGAACCTGGCCGCGTACTTCTGGGCGGCCACACCGACCGAGCTGCTCGGCGCCCTCAACATCGGCTCCCGCCCGGCGAAGCGCCCCAACGCGGACGCCGGCCTGAGCGGCCTGCGGGCCATCCCGTGGGTGTTCGGCTGGACGCAGACCCGCCAGATCGTCCCCGGCTGGTTCGGCGTCGGCACCGGCCTGGCCGCGGTCCGCGCAGCCGGCCAGGGCGGCGAACTCGACGCCATGCACGAGAACTGGCAGTTCTTCCGCACGTTCCTCTCGAACGTCGAGATGATGCTGGCCAAGACCGACCTGTCGATCGCCCGCCGGTATGTGGAGACCCTGGTCCCCGAAGAACTCCACCCGATCTTCAACTCGATCGAGCGCGAATACGAACTGACCGTCCAAGAGGTCCTCGCCATCACCGGCCACACCGAGCTGCTGTCGTCCCAGCCGGAGCTGAACCGCACCCTGGGCGTCCGCGACACGTACCTGGAGCCGCTGCACCACCTCCAGGTCGCGCTGCTCCGCCAGTACCGCGAACTCGGCGAATCCGGCCGCCAGATGCCGACCGCCCCGGGCGCCCGCCGAGGCCCGTCGGACTCGACAGCCCTGGAACGAGCCCTCCTCACCACCGTCAACGGCATCGCCGCCGGCATGCGCAACACCGGCTGATCATTTCCACGTCACAGTGAACGGCCGGGCCCTGCGTGGCCCGGCCATTTCCGTCTGGCGGTGACTTGCGGTGACCGATCGCTGGCGGCTTGTCACTCAGCCCGAGCCGGCGAGGCCACCCTGTCGACGGGGGTGCGACGCACACAGTTAGTTCGAGGCGCACAGTTCGAGGCGCACAGTTCGACGCGCACAGTTCGACGCGCACAGTTCGACGCGCACAGTTCGACGCGCACCCGAACTCGACACAAACGCGCGACTCGCTTCACGCGGCCGCACCTCAGGTACCTCAGGCACCTCAGGCACCTCAGGCACCTCAGGCACCTCAGGCATCGCAGCCTGACGACCGACCTGGCCTACGGCTGGCCCGCCGGTCATTCGGCTGAAGTTGATCCTGCCCTGGAAGATCGGGCGCCGGGACGGCGGCGCACGGAGTGATCGTTCAGCGGTGATGAGCGCGCACGGAGGAGCTCGCCAACGTGGGTCAGCGCACACGTAACGCTTGCGTGGGCTCGGGTCTCGGCTATGGCGTTGATGGACGCACACGGAGTGGTTGCGTGGGATCTCGTCAACGTTGTTCGCGCCGTTCACGCCGGGGATCGCCGTCCCGCGGACGCTGATCGGGGACCGGCGCATTGCTGGCCGCGAACGTCGCGCGCGTCAGGTGAGGGTCTGCTCGGACTCGTCCAGCCACCTGCGGTACCAGCGGGCGAAGCCCATCGGCTTGCCGTCGTCGTCCAGCACCGGGTAGAAGCCGCTGCCGTCGGCGGTGTCATCGGCCCACATTTGGCCTCGGGCCGGGCCGCTGACGACCAAAGCCTCGCGTAACGCACAACCCATGTGGCAGAGGTAGAGCAACCCGATCGAATGCGCCGGGTTGAACACCAACCTGTCGTGCAGCTCCCACCAGGCGTCCTCGGCGTCCTCGCCCTCCTCCTCGTCCGGCTGCTCGGGCAGCCCGTCGGCCGGGTTGAAGGCCTCGGTATGCGGAAACGGCCGCCCGAGCGCCTCCCGCGCCGTGAGGCTCGCCCCGTCACCCACCCACTCCCAGAGACCGTCGACCCCGCGCAGCGGGAAGAGGCCGTAGGCGGGACCGGCGCCGCCGCGGCTCACCTCACGTAGAAACGAGCGGTACTCCCCCGGCAGCTCGACGCCGAGCTGCGCCTCCAACTCGGCGAGCTCATCAGCGGTGAGCCTGGGCTCCAGCACACCCTGGTGGGAATCCCAGCCGAACGCCCGGCTCAGGTCGGGACGGGCAACGAGGGCGGCAACGCGCGGCCGGACATCCGACCAATCGATCTCAGTCACAGCGCGCAGGCTAACGCCACCCTCCGACAATGCGCTTCGCCGCAGGATCTTGAGCGATTTCCGACCCCTTGGAGTCTTCTTCTTGGTTTGTTGGGATGTGGTTGTCAAGTTTTAGTTCGGGTGGTTTTCCGGAGGTATTTGGTGGCGTTGTAGGCGGTGGTGATGGCGATGACTTCGGTGTGGGCGGCGTCGCCGCGGGAGTGTAGGCGCCGGTCGGTGCGGAGCAGGTGCGCGAAGACGGGTTCGATCATCGGGCTGCGGCGGGTGTAGAGCTGCTGGTCGGTGTCGCTGTCTTTGCTGGTCACGCCAGTTAGTGGGATGCCGGTGATGGTCGCGGGTACTGCGGGGGCGAGGAAAGCGCCGTCGGCGAGGTGGTGGCCGAAGGGCTCGATGATCCCGGCTTGGCGGCAGGTGCCGGCAGCGGCGGTGAGGTTGGGCAGCAGCCCGTGGGCGTCGTTGCCGTGTTGCGACAGCAGCCCGGCGATGATGAACTGTCCGCTGATCACGGTGATGGTCAGTAGCCAGCCGAGAATCCAGGCGGGTGTGTTCGCTTTGCCTTTCAGGATCCGGGCGGACCGGTCGGTGAGGTTGGCCCGGGCGGCCGGGCCGTCGCGAGCGGTACCGGAGCCGGCCTGGGCTTGAGTGAGCCGGCTCCGAGCCCGGGCCAGAGCCTGCTGCTTGCCGCGGATACGGATGTGCTGCTCGGGCAGACACGGCGGCCCGCCGCGCGGCGGCTGCCCGGCGGCGGCTCGCGCTTGATAGGTGTCGTACTTGTCCTGCTGGCGGCGGGTCATCTCGGCCAGTTCAGCGGTATGCCGATCGACGCGGGCCTGCCAACGGGTGATCTGCTCGTCATGTCGTGCGGCCGCCGGCCGTCCGCGTTCGCGGGCCTCGGCCTCGGCCTGTTCCAGACGCCGTAACCGGACCAGCAGCAACTGCTCCGCGCGGATCATCTCTGCGTAGCCGTGCTCGAGGAACCTCGCCAGATCAGGATCGTCGAGCATGTCCTGACGGCGTTGCTGCAACCCGGCCAGCTCACGACGCGCCGCGTCGATACGGGTAGTGATCAGCGGGGCCGTCATCGTCTTCGACAACGCGGCCGGCGCGATCACCGGAGTGCTATCCGTCGCGGTCACCGATACATCGACCAGTCCCGCCTGACCAGAGACCCTGATCAGCGAGTCCGCGACCGTCTGCCAGCCCCGGCGATGACCTTGCACGAACCGGCGCAGACACGCCGCCGACGGCACCTGCTCGCGCTGCCACACCACCCGCAACGACGCTTGTTCCCGACACGCCCGGGCCATGTCCTGCGGACTACGCCACTGCCGGCGGTAACACCACCACACCGTGACCAGCATCAACCGCGGGTCATACGGCAACCCGCCCACCCCATCAGCCCGGTAATCCTGCTCGAACCCCGACATGTCAACACGCTGCGCCAACGCGAGAAACCGGAAGATCTCCGGATCCGCCCACCCCCGCACCTGCTCAGACACCGGCTGCTCAGGCCCACGAAAACGACGTCCCATACCTGCCGCTCTACGCCCTCACACCCACCACTTCCCACCCCACCACCCCAACGAGGGACCCGAAACCACCCCAACAAGGCATCGACAACAACCCCACCAGCCCTCAAGAAGAAGACTCCTTGGAGTGGAGGATCGCTCAAGATCTGCGGCGGGGCGGCGGCAGCAGCAGCGGCAGCGGCAGCGGCAGCAGCGGGTGATGGTGGTGGCGGCAGCGGGTGGTGGTGGTGGCGTGGGTCAGCTGGTTTCGCCGGCGAGGCTGAAGCTGCCCAGGCGGTTGATGGCGGCCAGGGTGCAGCCGATGACGAAGACGGCGCTCATGACCACCGCTGTGCCCAGGCCCACCTCGGCATCGAGGATGGTCGACGGGTCGATCTTGTTGGCGATGGTGATGACGTACTGCTCGATGGAGAGGACCCTGGTGCCGCTCAGGAAGCGGCCCAGCAGGCCCTCCCAGACCAGGATGTAGACCAGGCCCAGCAGGACCGGGCGCCGGGTCACCAGGCTGAGCAGGACGAACAGGGCCGAGTACGCGAAAGCGCCGACCACCGCCGCCACGGCCAGGGCCGCTCCGAATGTGGCCGAGTCGGCCAGAACGCCGGCCACGAAGAGCGGTACGGCTGAGGTCACCGCGGAGGCGCCGGCGGCCACCGCGTATTTCGCCAGGATGATGTCCCGGCGGGGCAACGGCTTCGTGAGGATGTGGACCAGCGTGCCGTCGTCCACCTCCGACCCGAGGACGCCGGTGCCGACGATCAGCGAGACCACCGGCAGCACCACGGCGAAGCCGAGGCCCACGATGACCGCTTCGCCCCACTGGTCGCCGGGCAGGTCGTACGCCCGGCAGATCGCCGCGAGGCCGATCAGCAGCAGGGGCAGTGGCAGCAGGATCAGTGCCCGGCGCCGGCCGAAGAGGCCGCGCGCCGTGATGAGTGCGACGGTCGACATCAGGCCTCCAGCAGATAGGAGAAGACGCTCTCCAGGGATTCGTCGGACGGCACCAGTTTGTGCAGCCGGATGCCCTGCTCCAGGGCGATGCGCGGCAGCGCGCGAGTGAAGCTGCCGTAATCGGAGGCCCGGACGGTCATGCCGCCGGCCTCCATCTCGATACCGCTCACCGATTTCTCACCGATGAGCGCGACCGCGAGCCGGCGGTCGTCGGAGCTGCGCACGGCGAACACGTGCGGCCGGTTCGTCATCAGGCGACGGATCTTGCGGTAGTCGCCGGAGGCGGCGAGGCGGCCCGCCACGATCACCTGGACCAGGCCGGCGACCTGCTCGACCTCTTCCAGGATGTGCGAGCTGAACAGGATGGTGTGGCCGCGGTCGCCGAGCGAGTGCAGCAGCTCCATCATGTGCATCCGCTGACGCGGGTCCATGCCGTTGAACGGCTCGTCGAGCAGCAGCACCCGAGGGTCGTGCACGAGCGCGGCGGCAACCCGGGTGCGCTGCCGCATGCCCTTCGAGAACGTGCCGATCCGCCGGTTCGCGGCGCCGGTCATCTCGACCAGTTCCAGGGCCTTGCGGGCGGCGCCGGCCGGGTCCTTCAGCTTCTGCATCTTGGCGCAGGCCAGCACGAACTGCTCGGCGGTGAGGAACGAGTGGACCGCCTCGCGCTCGGTGACCAGGCCGAGGTCGCGGTAGACGGACGGGTTGCGCCAGGTCGGCTTGCCGTCGATGGTGACGGTGCCGCGCGACGGCGCCAGGAATCCGGCCATCATGTGCAGCACGGTGGTCTTGCCGGCGCCGTTCGGGCCGAGCAGACCGGTCACGCCGCTGCCCAGCGACATGGTGATGTCGTTGACCGCGACGACGTTGCCGTACCAGCGGGTCACGTTCGTCAGATTGACGACGTCGGTGCCGGTGCCGGTCTCGGCGGTGAGAGTTTCGGTCGTCACAGCGCGGCCACCTTCCGGTAACGGGCGAGCAGCAGCAGGAGGCAGGCGGCGATCAGGCAGACCGCCTCGATGCCGTAGATCGGGCCGAAGCGGCCGAGGTCGAGGCCGGACATGGTCTCCGGCTCGTTGGAGAGCCACTGGCCGACGCCGGCGATCAGCGACATCGGGCTGGCCAGGCCGGCCATGTGGTTCGCGGCGCTGGACGGCAGCACGCTGAGCACCACCACGACGGGCGTGGTGAGCAGGAAGATCGCGACGATGCCGCCGGCGGCGAACGCCCGCTTGCCGGTCAGTGACGCGACCAGCAGGCCGATGCTGCTGAACAGCAACGCCCAGAGCAGGCTGTAACCCCAGCCGGGGGCCAGGTCGAGGAACTCGTTCCACACGCCTTTCGCGCCGTCGTCGGTGGTGAACGCGGCACCCAGGAACATGATCAGCTGGGGAACGCCGAGCAGGAGCCAGACGGCGGTCACCATCGCGGCGAACTTGGCAGCCACGTAATCGGCGGCGCGCAACGGACGGCTGAAGTAGAGCGGCAGCGTGTTCGACCCGATGTCGCGGGACATCAGCTCCGGCCCGAGGATCGCCACGAAGAAGATGATCAGCCAGGCCATCTGGTCGTCGAACTGCACGTACGTGAAGATCGTCTGGCCGGTCTGCGAGCGGACGGCCGCCAGGATCACCGCGACCAGCAGCATGATGCCGGCCACCATCCAGGGGAAGATCTTCGCCTTGGCCGAGCGGCCGAAACCGAACGAGGCACGCAAGCCGTGCACGTAAAGAGCGAGCACGGCGGCGCTGCGGCCCAGCCGTGGCCCGTCGTACCGCTGGTATCCAATGTCGTGGATGACGCCGGTATCAGACATCGGCCGTCTCCTTCGTGGTGAAGAGCTCGGCCACCCGGTGCCGGCGCTGGTCCAGGCGGTGCAGGGACAGATCGAGGTCGCTCACCGCGCGCAGGATCTGGTCGTAAGCGGCGTCCGAGTCCAGCGGGACGAGCAGCATCCGCCCGTCACGGGTCACGGCCATGCCCCTTTCGCTGAGGGCTGCGGCCAGTTCGTCCGTACCCTCGCTGACCTCGACCGCGAGAACGTCGGAGGCCTCGGTCATGCTCGAGATGCGGTCGGCGCGAAGCAGCCGGCCGCCTTCGATCGCGATGAGCGAATCGCAGATGCGCTCGACCTCGCCGAGCAGGTGCGAACAGACGACCACGGAGATGCCGAACTCGGTGCCGATGCGGTGAATGAGCGCCAGCATGGCGTCGCGGCCGGCCGGGTCGAGGCCGTTCGTCGGCTCGTCGAGCAGCAGCAGGTCGGGGTCGTGCACCAGCGCCTGGGCCAGCTTCACCCGCTGTTTCATGCCTGTCGAGTAACCGCCGATCTGACGGTACCGCTCCTCGTAGAGCCCGACGTGGCGCAGCGCCTCGGAGGCGCGCTCGCGGGCTGCCGTGCGTGGCAGCCCGCTCATCCGCCCCAGGTGGGTGACGAACTCGGCGGCCGAGACGTCCTGTGGCAGGCAGTCATTTTCCGGCATGTATCCGACGCGCGCACGGACCTGGTCGGTCTGGACGACCGGGTCCAGGTCGAAGACCCGGACCGAGCCCGAGCTGGGCGCGATCAGCCCCAGCATGATCTTGATGAAGGTGCTCTTGCCGGCGCCGTTGGCGCCGACGAGCCCGATGACTCCTGCATCGACGGAGACGGTCAGGTCGGCGAGGGCGGTCACCCCGCCGCCGTACGTCTTGGTCAGCGCCTCTGTAGCGATGATGGTCACGGCCTCAGCCTAGAAAGGCATCGCACCCCAATGGATCCGGAAGTAACCCTGAGCGCTCTCAGGGTCTCTCAGGCTCCTCACAGCAAAGCTAACCACCGACCGCCACCTGGAAGACCGGCAACTTGCCCAGTTTGCGGTATTCACGCAGGGCGGCCGGGGTGCTGTCGACCGACGAGTTCTGCCCCTTGTGATTGTGCGGGGTCTCGAAGTGCACCATCGCCTTGATTCCTGGGTACCGGGTGATCCCCCGGCCCACCTCGCGATAGAACCGGGCCATGTGCCCCGGGTTCCGCTTCGAGAACCAGACGCCCCACTCGGCGACCATCACCGGTTTGCCAGGATGCTTGGCGCGGACCCAGTTGTAGAAGCCGGGCCAGCCCGGCTTGCTCGCCGACCGGCGGTTGAGCAGTTCCTCGAAACCGCCGTGTCCGTAACCGGGGTCGCTGTACGAGTACGTGTCGAACCCGATCCAGTCGACCACGTCGTCACCCGGGTACATCTGGGTGAACCAGCTCTTCGTGGTGTGCGGGACGTACGCCATGTGGATCAGCACGGTCACCACGTTCGTCGCTCCCCTGGCCCGCAGCCGGTTCACCACGTGCCGGAACATCGCCGCGTAATCGCGTGCCGTGTAACCGGAGCCGGGCCTCTCGCGTACCTGGTCCTCGGCCTCGTGGTGGATCGCGAAGAAGAACCGTTCCCGATAGTTCTTCCGCAGATGAACAGCGAGACGATCAAGAAAGGCATCGGTACGCCGATCGCCCCGCGCGATCCGTGCCCAGGTCGTGCTCTCCGGCTTCCAGTTCAGCAGCAGGATCCGCTTACGACCCGGCTCACGGGAGATCGAGATCTCCTGCTCGGTCGGGAAGACCCCGTTGATCCCCCGGTGGTACGCGTGGAACACCGCCTGATGCCGCCCGGTCTTGCGCTCGAACTGACGCAGCGCCTGAAGCCCCCGCGACTCGGTCTTGGCACCCGGGGCGACGCCCCACAGCACGCCGCAGGTCGGCACGAGTTTCGGGCCGGTCTGGCAGCGCCGCCCCTCAAGCCGGTCAGCCACGTTCCGGACACCTGCTCGGGCGTCCCGCCCCTGCGGCACGGGGGCCTGGAACGGCCGTGGACCCGCGCCGGGCAAGCCGGCCGAGTCCGGGCCGAATCCGCCGTACCCATCCGGCAGTGGGGCGTACGGCGCCTCCAGCGGGGCCAGCATGTCGGGGAGCCGCACATCATCGGCCGGAGCACTGCCAGCCGGAGCACTGACCGCCGGAGCACTGACCGCCGGAGCACTGACTGCCGGAGCACTGACTGCCGGGACGCTGACGGTCGGGTCGCCGGGTGGGTGGTCCCGGAGGCCGAGCTGGTCGATGCCACCGGTCCAAGCCCAGGAGAGCGTGACGGTCACCGACATGGCGAAGGCCGTGGTCATCACGGCAAGATGCGCGAGCCGGGAGCGGTTGGGTTTCACAACCACGCAGTATCAAACGATCGCCCCATCTTGTCCAGATATGACGCGAAATAACGTGTTATTTGGTTTAAGTCGTTTTCACTGCCCCTGCCCGGCTTCTGGTCAAGAAGATCCGCAGAAGGTGGAGAGCCCATCTCGACCGACTCGATCGAGGCTGCGAAACTGTCCCCCAAGTCGGGAGCAGGGGGATGCGAAGGTGAATGGTTCGGTACTGCCCGAGGACGTGCTGAGGGACGCTCCGTCCTTCACACCACGTCCGTACGAGTTGGCGGACCTCGAACTGCTGCTCTCCGGTGCCTACACACCGCTGACCGGCTTTCTCGGACGCGCTGACCTGGTGTCCTTGTCCCGCACCGGCCGGCTGGCGGACGGCACGCCGTGGCCGGTTCCGGTCACGCTGGAGATCCCCGGCGAGCTGGCACAGACGCTGGATCCGGGTGACCCGCGGCGGCGCACGGTCGTGCTGACCGACCCGGAGGGCGCACCGGTCGCGGCGATCGAGGTGAGCGACGCCTGGCAGACGGGCGTCAACCGGTTCGGCGTCGGCGGCCAGGTGCGCCGGATGGGCGACGGCGGGCACGGCCCGTTCCAGCGCCTGCGGCGTACGCCCGAAGAGGTGATCGCGCTGCTCCCGCCGGGCCGGGTGCTCGGCGTGATCGCCGACCGGCCGCTGCACCGGCCACAGCTGGCGCAGATCGCGCACGCGGCCAAGACCCTCGCCGCGCACCTGCTGATCCTCGTTCCGGTGAGCGGACCCGGACCGGACGGCCTGCCGCCGGAGTCACTGGTCCGCTCGGTTTTCGCGGCCCGCGACCGGATGCCCCCGGCGACGATCGTGGCGGTGCCGCTGCTGACCCGCGGCGACGAGATGCGTGACGCTCTGCTGCGCGCCAAGGTCGCTCAGGCGTACGGAGTGACCCACGTCCTCTCCACCGAGCACACCCTTTCCGGCGCCGGGGTGCGGGTGCTGGTGCCCCGGGAGCTGGCGTACGACAACCGGGACGGTCAGTGGCGCTGGCGCGACGACATCCCGCCGCGCAACCGCCGCCTCGCGATGACGCCGGCCGAGATCGACGACCTGCTGGACCGCGGTTTCCCGCTGCCCGAGTGGCACACCCCGCCGGCCGTCGCGAAGGAGCTGGCCCGGGTTCGCCCGCCGCGCCGGCACCGCGGCCTGGTGGTCTTCTTCACCGGCCTCTCCGGCTCCGGCAAGTCGACGATCGCCCGCAACCTGGCCGACGCCATGCGGGAGAACGGCGATCGGACCATCACCCTGCTCGACGGTGACGTGGTGCGCCGCGAGCTGACCGCCGGCCTCGGCTTCAGCAAGGCCGACCGGGACGCGAACGTGCGCCGGATCGGCTGGGTCGCGGCCGAGGTGGGCCGGCACCGGGGCATGGCCGTGGCCTGCCCGATCGCGCCGTACGAAGCGGCGCGCGCGGCGGCCCGCCGGATGGCGGTGGAGGCCGGTGCCGGGTTCGTCCTGGTGCACGTGGCCACCCCGCTGGAGGTCTGCGAGCGACGCGACCGCAAGGGCCTTTACGCCCGGGCACGTGCCGGTCAGCTGCGCGGGATGACCGGGATCGACGACCCGTACGAGGAGCCCGGCAACGCCGAGTTGACCATCGACACCACCACCATGACCGTCCCGGAGGCGGTCGAGGTCGTGCTGGCGCACCTGGTGGAGAACGGCTGGGTGGAGCCGAAACTGGCGTAAACCCATCACTCGCGGCAGGAGTGTGACGTTAGCCCCCTGGGGCGAAACGCCCGAAACACTCCTATACCCGGAAGGGCCGCCGAACTCTGATGGAAGCGTCTCGTCCTGCATCCACCGATGTCTCTCAGTACCTGGGAGCGTTCCGCCGGCACTGGTGGATCGCCCTGGTGGCCACGGGTGCGGGACTGGGCGCGGGCACCGCCCTGTCACAGACCATGCCCAAGGTCTACGAGTCATCGACCTCCGTGCTCGTCCAGTCCGTCGACCAGGACACCAACGCCCAGGGCGGCCGCACCAAGGGCGCGGTCAACCTGGACACCGAGGCACAGCTGGTCGGTTCCGGGGCGGTGGCCGTGAAGGCGGCCACCCTGATGCGCTCCGGCCTGTCACCGATCGAGCTGGCCCGCTCGGTGTCGGTGCAGGTGCCGGCGAACACCACGGTTCTGGTGATCACCTTCAAGGCGGAGAGCCCGCAGAACGCTCAGTTCGGGTCGCACGCGTTCGCTGAGGCGTACCTGCGAAACCGGGAGGAGACCGCGCGGGCCCAGCTGGACCGGCAGATCAAGTCGCTGAACCTCAAGGTCAAGCAGCTGACCGGCGCGCTCACCGGGATCAACACGAAGCTGGCGGCCGCCGCTGCGGGCAGTTCCACCGAGAGCAACCTGCTGAGCCTGCGGAACAACTCGCAGAACCAGCTGAACTCGCTGACCGGCCGCCTGAACGAGCTGACCACCACGATGGTCGGCGGCGGCAGCATCATCAGCGACGCCCGGCTTCCGGACCGCCCGACCAGCCCGAACACGATGATCAACATCGGTACCGGCGGGATGATCGGGCTGCTGATCGGGCTCTGTCTGGCGTACCTGCGGGAGCGCTTCGACAGGCGCCTGGTCACCGCGGCGGACGTGCGGGATCGGGGCCGGGTGCCGGTGCTGGCGGCTCTGGACGACCGGAGCACCCCGCACTTCGACGACGTGGTGCAGCCGTACGGTCCGGGCGGCCGGGTCTTCAACCGGCTCCGCAACGAGGTGCTGGCGAGCCTGCGCGAGGGTGACCAGATCATCGTGGTCACCGGCATCAGCCGTGGATCGGCGAGCACGCTTGTCGCCGCGAACCTGGCTGCCGCGCTGGCGCGTACCGGAAGTGATGTGATCCTGATCGGGGCGCACCTGCCGGACAGCGTGGTGGACGCCGCGCCGCTGGCGCGGATGCTCGGGGTCTCCGCCATGCCGGGCCTCTCCGACCTGCTGGCCGGCCGGGTCACGCTGGCCCGGGTGCTGCAACGCACGCCGCGCATCCCGTCGCTGCGGGTGATCACCACCGGTGGCGCCGCCACCGCCGCCGGGCTGATGCAGTCGCAGCGGCTCAGGGACACCCTGTCGGCGCTGCGCCAGCAGGGCGGGTACGTGGTGATCGAGGCGCCGTCGACAAGCAGCAGCGCCGACGCGCAGAGCCTGGCCAGCCTGGCCGACGCGGCAATCCTCGCGGTCGAGCTGCGCCGGTCGCGCAATCCCGCCTTGATCGACGCGACCGAGCAGCTGCAGCGGGTCGGCACTCGCCTGCTCGGCGCGGTCGTCATGCCGAGGCTCGCTCCGATGAAGCCTGGTGACTTCGTGGCCCCGGCGGTGACCCTGACGCCGGAGGAGGGCCATACCCAGCGGCTGCAGTTCGTCGGCTCGCCCCGCCAGCGCCCCGCCGAGAGCGCCATGGACGAGACAGCCATCATCGAACGTATTCCGGGCTCCGCGGACGGCGACGAGAAGTGACAGCGGTCGCGGCGGTTCCATTCGCCGGGCCGGCCCCACGCAGCGTCAAGAATCGCTCTCTGCCGGCCTGGCCGGTGGCCGGCATCCTGCTGCTCTACCCGCTCTGGTGGGCGCTCGGGCTGGGCGTGCTGATCTTTCCGCTGATGGCGGCGCCGATGCTGTTCATGCTGGTGCGCCGCCGTGCGGCCGGCCGTCCGGTGCGTCTGCCACCCGGCTTCGCCTGGTGGGCGATCTTCCTGATCGCGGTGGTGGTGAGCATCGCCGCGCTCGGCGCCGATCCGGCCGGCACGGTGGCCGAACGGGCGAGTGCCCGGCTGCCGGCCGTCGCCTACAAGCTTTCGATGTACCTCTCGCTCACCGTTCTGCTGATCTACGCCGGCAACCTCACCGAGGCGGAATTGTCCCGCCACCGTTTGGTACGCCTTCTCGGCGGCATGTTCGTCCTGACCGTGGCCGGCGGCCTGCTCGGCATGGTGGCCGGCAATTTCGAGTTCACCTCGCCGGTCGAGTGGCTGCTGCCCTCGGGTGTCCGGAGCAAGGGATTCGTGCGGTCGCTGGTGCACCCGTACGCCGCGCAGATCATGGACCTGGTCGGCGGCGAGAAACCGCGACCGGCCGCGCCCTGGGGTTACACAAACACCTGGGGCAACAACTTCTGCCTGCTTGCCGGATTCATGCTGGTGGCCGCCTGGGCGAGCCGCAGCGCCGGCAAGAAGACCCTCGCGCTGCTCTGCGTGGCGATCTCGATCGTCCCGGCGGTGGCGTCGCTCAACCGGGGCCTCTGGATCGGCATCGGCGTGCTTGTCGCGTACGTCGCGATCCGGTACGTCCTGGCCGGCCGGCTCTGGATCATCGCAGCGGTGCTGGTGGCGGGCGGCGCGCTGTGGGCCGCCATGGTCGCCACCCCGCTCGGCGGCACCGTGCAGGCCCGTCTCGACAACGGCAAGTCCAACGGGGTCCGCTCGTTCCTCATCGAGAAGGCCGTCGAGGGTTTCGTCGCGTCACCGGTGATCGGGTACGGCGGAACCCGGAACACCCTGGGCGGGCGCAACTCGATCACGGTCGGCGAGAGCGCCGGATGCGAGCGCTGCGGCAACTTCACGGTGGGCGGCAACGGACAGATCTGGCAGTTGCTCTACTCGCACGGCGCGGTGGGCACGGTCGGATATCTCGGCTTCTTCGGGTACGGCCTATGGCGCTTCCGCCGCGACCGGAGCCCGATCGGGGTGGCCGCGAGCGGCGCGATCGTCACCTCGTTCTCGGCGATGCTCTGGTACAACTCCCTGGTCACCCCCCTTGCCTTCATGGTTCTGGCGTACGCGCTGCTCTGGCGCGACTGGATCGAGGGGATCGACCGAACATGAGTCCAGTGAGGACGGCACCGGCGGAGTTGAGCGCGGGCGACGCCGCGCTGCGGACCCAGTACCTGAACGAGGTGCTCGGGCTCCTGTACCCGGCGCCGTGCGACACCGGCGGCGGAGGCGGACCGGTGATCACCGAATATCTGGTGGTCCCGAACGCCCGCCGGCCCCGGCTGCTCGTACCGTCGCTGAACCCCGCTGTCGCGGCGGCAGCCGTCCGCAGGTACGCCGAACCGCAGTCCCGCCTGGCCCGGCTCAAACGTGACGCCGTGGTGGCCGCCGTGCACACCCGCGCCACCGGCCTCTTCTTCCGCGACCGGATCAAGATCACCGGACCGTCGTCAGCCGGCATCGACGGGTACCTGAGCGACGCCCTGCGGCGCGACCTGGCGGTGAGCATCCACATCGGTCCGGCCCGTGCCAACCGCAAACCGGTTCTCCAGCTGCTCAGCACCGAGGGCGAGACGTTCGCCTTCGGCAAGATCGGCACCGGGCCGCTGACCCAGGGCCTGGTACGTGCCGAGACCACCGCCCTCTCCCTCCTGAACGACTGCGAGCTGACCAAACTGGCCGTGCCGCGCGTCCTGCACGCCGGGCAGTGGCGTGGCCTCGAAGTGCTGGTCCAGTCGGCGTTGCCGGTCTGGCTGCCCCGGGCGCCGCTCACCTCGAAACGCCTGACCGCCGCGATGATCGACGTGGCCGGCTGCCAGGGATTCACGTCCGGGCCGCTGACCGGCAGCGCTTACTGGCAGAAGCTGCGGGCGCGGCTGGCCGCCGTGGCGGACCGGCCGGAGGGCGCCGGGCTGGCGGCGGCGGTGGACGTGCTCGCCGCGCACTCCGGCGACACCACGCTGCGGTACGGCGCATGGCACGGCGACTGGGCACCGTGGAACATGGCGAACCTCGAGAACGCGCTGCTGGTCTGGGACTGGGAACGGTTCGCCACCGGTGTGCCGGCCGGATTCGACGCCGTGCACCACGAGCTGCAGCGCCGCATCCAGTCGACAGGCGATGCCCGGGCCGCGGTCGAGGCGACAGTGCACAGCAGCGATGCGTTGCTGGCCCCGTTCGGCGTCGCGCCGGTGTCCCGGGAGATCACCGCGCTGCTCTACCTCGTCGACCTGGCCGTCCGTTACCTGACCGACCGGCAGGCGGAGGCCGGTGCGCGACTCGGCGTGCTCGGCACGTGGCTGCTGCCGGTGCTCATCCGCCGTGTAGAGGAGCTCTAAGACAATGGACGTACGCAAACTGCCCGCACCGATGAAGCGGGTCGTCCATCTGGGCTCCCGCTCGTACGGCCGGCTCACCTCAGAGAACCGGATGCTTCCGTCGTTCCTGATCTGCGGCGGTCAGCGGGCCGGCACCACCTCGCTGTACCGCGCTCTCGCCGCGCACCCGGTGGTGCTCAAGGCGGTGCTGCACAAGGGCGTGCACTACTTCGACACCGGTTATCGCCGGGGGCTCGACTGGTATCGCGCGCACTTCCCACTGCTGCGCAGCGCCGAGAAGATCGCCGAACGGTACGGGGTACCGGCACGCACCTTCGAGTCGAGCCCGTACTACATGTACCACCCGCAGGCGGCCGCCCGGATCGCCGGCGATCTGCCGTACGCACGGCTGCTCGTGCTGGTCCGCGACCCGGTCGAGCGCGCGTACTCGCAGCACCATCACGAGGTGGCGCGGGCGTTCGAGACGGAACGCGACTTCGGCGCCGCGCTGGCCCTGGAGCCGGCCCGGCTGCACCGCCAGGAGGAGCGGCTCACGATCGACCCGGGTTACTACAGCTTCGCCCACCAGCACCACGCGTACCGGGCTCGCGGCGAGTACGCCCGCTACCTGAGCGTGATGGCCCAGCACGTCGGGCGCGAGCGCATCCACGTGGTGGAGAGCGAGCGTTTCTTCACCGACCCGGAGCCGGTCTACGACGAGATCTGCGCGTTCCTCGGCCTGCCCGCCGGGTTGGAGAAGCCGGCGTTCGAGCGGCACAACGCCCGTCCCCGGGCCGGCGACATGGATCCCGGCCTGCGCCGGGAGCTGAGCGCGTACTACCAGCCGCACGACGAGGCGCTGGCGAGCTGGCTCGGGCACACTCCGATCTGGCGCCGCGCGTGACGGTGACAGTCCGATCCCGGGATCCGGACCGGGCGGCTCGGGGCGCGGCGCGGGGCGGGCTCGCGAACATGGCGGGTTCGGCGCTGGCCGGCGGCACCGGCGTGGTCGTCACCTGGATCGTCGCCCGTACCCTCGGGCCCGAACCGGCCGGTGCGTTCTTCGCTGCCACCGCCGCGTTCGTGCTGGCCGGCGGTCTGGCGAAACTGGGGACACAGACCGGCCTGGTGTACTGGCCGGCCCAACTGCGCGCGACCGGGCGCAGCCATCTGCTCGGCGCCTGCCTGCGCACCGGAATCCCGCCGGTGGCCGTGTTCTCGCTGCTGCTGGCCGTGGTGATGTGGTACGCCGCCCCGGAGATCGCCCGGCTCACCGCGGCCGAGTCGCCGCACGTGGTGGCCGACCACTCCGCCGGTCTGCGGGTGCTTGCCGTCTTCATTCCGTTGCAGGCGATGACCGACGTGCTGCTGACGGTGACCCGTGGTTACCGCATCATGCGACCGACCGTGCTGCTGGATCGGGTGCTGCGCAGCGGGCTGCAACTGCTGGCCGTCACGGCGGCCGGGGTGGCCACACTCTGGATCACCGCGTCGCTTCCGGTCTTCGCGCTGGCCTGGGCGGCGCCGTACCTTCCGGTGGCGATCCTCGCCGGGTGGGCCGCTCGTCGTGCGTACCGTGAGGGTCGTCCGGAAACGGTGACCACCCGCCCGGAGGAACGCCGCCGGCTGCGCCGGGAGTTCTGGCTCTTCACCGGGCCGCGCGCGGTCGCGGCGGTCGCGCAGCTCGCCCTGCAGCGGGTCGATGTGCTGCTGGTGGCCGCTCTCGGCGGCCTCGCGCCGGCGGCGGTCTACGCGGTCGCGGGCCGGTTCGTGGTGCTGATCCAGTTCGCCAATCAGGGTCTGTCCCAGTCGGTGCAGCCACGGCTGGCCGAGGCGCTGAGCACCGGTGACCAGGTGGCCGCGAACCGGCTGTACCAGACCGCGACCGGCTGGCTGGTGCTGGTCACCTGGCCGATCAACCTGCTGGTGATCGCGTGCGCGCCCTGGTACCTGCGGCTCTTCGGCGACGGTTATGCCGCCGGGCAGCAGGTGGTGCGGGTGCTGGCCGGCGCGATGCTGGTGGCGACCGGCTGCGGGATGGTCGACATGGTGCTCGCGATGGCCGGCCGCACCTCGCTGAACCTGGGAAACGTGCTGGCCGCGCTGATCGTGATGGTCGGCATCGACCTGCTGCTGATTCCCCGCTGGGGTGCGCTCGGCGCGGCCACCGGCCTGGCCTGCGCCATGGTCGTGAACAACCTGTTGCCGCTCACCCAGATCTATCGCAGCGCGCGCCTGCACCCCTTCGGACCCGGCACCCGTGCCGCCGCGCTGCTTTCACTCGGCTGTTTCGGAGTGCTGCCGGCGGTGGCCGGCCCTCTGACCGGTCTCCTGCCGGTGCTGGTGGTGGCCGTGCCGGCCTACTGCGTGGGCGCCTGGTTGCTGCGCCGCGAGCTGTGCCTCGCCGCGTTCGCCCGACGATCTCATTTGGAGGAGAGTTGACAAGCGATTACACCCAGGTGTTCCAGGACACCGACGCGGTCGAGAAGTACGAGACGGTCACCTACGCACCGGACAGTTACGCGTCGCGGATCAACGAACGACAGCGGAACTACCTGCGTACGCTCGTGCGCCGCGAGTTTCCCGAACATCCACCGGTCCAGCACGACTTCGCATGTGGCACCGGGCGGGCGGTCCGGGCGCTGCACGGGCTGGTCCGGGAGGCGCACGGGTACGACACCTCGGCCGAGATGATGGCGAAGGCCGCTGACGTGGGATCCCGGGCGTACTGGCACCAGATCCCGATGGACGGCCCGGTGCCGAGCCCGGTGACGGCCGGTTTCCCGTCGCTTGTCACCATCTTCCGGCTGCTGCTCAACGTCAACGACGGGGTACGCGACCGCGCCCTCGCGTTCGCCGCGAAAGCGCTGCCGCACCGCGGCTCCGGCCTGCTCGTCGTGGAGAACCACGGCAACGCCGGCTCGCTGCGGCACCTGCGCGCCCGCCGGCACAACGGCGAGCGCTGGTTCGCCGAGCTATCCCACGAGCAGGTCGAGCGGCTGCTGGCCCGGCACGGTTTCGAGATCGTCGAGCGGCGTGGTTTCTCGATGCTGACGCCGTCGCTGCACGATCACCGGGTGGCCCGGTTCGCCGACGCGGTGGGCCGCAGGCTGCCCGGCACCGACGGTTACGCCGTGAACGTGCTCTACACGGCTCGGCGGGTCCATGCGTAAGGGAGCGGTCGCCGTGGTCCTGCTGTCGCTGCTGCTGGCGGGCTGCACCGGCGGCGACAAGAGGAAGCCAGAGCCGGCGCCACCGGATCTGAAGCGCCCGCCGGCGGCCGTCGCGGTGAACCCGGGACCGTACGAGAACGGGCCCTTCGAGCCGCCGGAGAAGGGCGCGTACCTGGGTGCCTGGATCAAGCCGGACGAGCTGACCCACGTGGGCCGGCTCGCGGCGGTCGGCGGTCTGGAGGAGTCGCTGGGCCGGCGGCTCGACTTCCTCAACACGTACCGTCGCTTCGATCAGATGATGGGCACTCCTTCGGACAAGGAGTTTCTCGCACAGGGCGCGAACCTCATGATCAGCTGGGCGACCGGTGACAACCGGTCGATCCTCGCCGGTGATCACGACAAGCTGATCCGCAAGCAGGCCCGGGCGGTCCGGCGGATCAAGAAGCCGGTGATGCTGCGGATGCGCTGGGAGATGGACCGGCCGAACCTGCGGGCCACCATGTGGTCCGGCGCCGATTACATCGAGGCCTGGAAGTACGTCCGGAACATCTTCCGCGAGGAGAAGACGAACAACGTGTCGTGGGTGTGGTGCCCGACGGCCGAGGGGTTCATGCGGGGCGAGGCGCCGGACTTCTACCCCGGCGACGACCAGGTGGACTGGACCTGCGTGGACGTTTACGCGGGCGCGCAGTTCCAGCCGATCGGCTCGCTGATGGGCCCGTTCCTGGACTGGGCGGCGAAGCGGCCGAAACCGATCGTGATCGGCGAGTTCGGTGTCGCCAAGGTGTGGGGGTCGAAGGGCCGGGCGGCGTGGCTGGCGGACGCCGAGCGCACTTTCAAGGCGAACCCGCAGATCAAGGCGATCGCGTACTTCGAGTCGAACCCGGATCGGAACAAGGAGAACCAGCACTTCCAGCTGACCGGGGACGGTCCGGCGTTCAAGGCGTTCCACTCGATGGTGAAGGACCCGTACTTCAACCCGTGATCTTCGAAAAGTGTCGTACACCTGTTCCAAGATGAACCCATGGACCTGGACGACTTCTTTGACGAGCAGAGCAGGCTGATCGACAAATACGGGTGGACCGTCGTGCACGTCGAGCCCACCGAGGAGGATCCGCCCGAGACGGCCCCGTTCGGCTACACGGTCGGCCTCACCGAGCTCGGGCATCCCGAGATCGCCATCGCCGGGGTCACCCTCGACGTCACCGGCACCTTGCTGAACGAGGTGGCCTGGCAGATCCGCCACGAGGGTCTGCGGGTGGGCCACGGCCGGCGGCTCACCGGCCTGATCGCCGGCCACGACCTGCTGGTCGTGGCCGGCGAGCCGACCGACGAGGTCTTCCCCGGCGCCGCGATGTATCGGTACGGCGAGGACCGGGTTCGCCTCTGCCAGGTGGTCTGGCCCGATCCGGACGGCCGTTTTCCCTGGCAGCTGGGTTACCAGATGGCGGAGTGGCCGCAGCCGACGATCGGCGTGGCACCCGTCCGGGCGGCCCGCCGATGCGCCGGCTTCCGTGGCTTCCCTCAGGGCCGCACCCGCCGTGTGAGGTTTTGAGAACGTGCCAGCAGCCGCAGGGCATAAGGCGCGTCGTGCCGCAGATAACGCCCGGCCAGCCGGCGTGGCTCGGCGCCGAGGCGGTGTGCCCATTCCAGGCCGGTGCGCTGCATCCAGCGCGGCGCCCGGTGCACGTCACCGGCGACGAAGTTCACCGCGGCACCGCACCCGATGAACCAGGTGGACGGCAATTGTGTCCGGAGCCGTTCGATCACGTGCTCCTGCTTGGGGAAACCCAGGCCGACGAAGACCAGGTCCGGGCGGGCTTCGATCACTTCGGTACGGAATCGCGCGTACCCGCTCTCGCGCCGCTCGAAGCCGAACGGCGGGCTGACCGCCCCGGCGATCCGCAGGCCGGGCGATTCGGCAGCGAGCCGGGCCGCCGCACGGGTCGCGCCGCAGGCGACACCGTCGCCGGCCGGAGACCCGCCGATCACGAAGATCGACCGCTGGTCACGGCCGAGACCCCGGGACAGCGACCAGATGAGGCTGCTGCCGGCGACACGTTCGGGCAGCGGGGCGCCGCCGAGCCGGCTCGCCCAGACCAGGGGCATGCCGTCGGCCACGATCAGATCGGCGTCGTCGAGATGGCGGCGTGCCCTCGGGTCGGCCGCCGCGCGACGCAGGATGTCGATGTTCGGGGTGATGATCCGGCCGCCTCGCCCGTTCGCGAGAGCGTCCCTCACCACGGCCACGACCTCGTCCTCGGTGATCCGGTCGATCCCGGTGCCGTCCAGGTGGACGCGGTCGAAAGCCTCGATAGACACGTAACGCCTCCTTTTGCCTGCTTCACTCGTTACCAGAGCGAAACGAGCGAAGGCAGGCCAAAGTGGCACAGGTGCTTTTTCTGGGCGGATTAGGGCGAAGCGGAACTACGCTCGTGGAACGCCTGCTCGGCGAACTGCCCGGGATGTGCGCTCTTGGCGAGGTCGTTCACCTGTGGCAACGCGATGTTCGCGACGACGAGCGATGCGGCTGCGGCGACCGCTTCTCCGCCTGCGAGTTCTGGAAGCGGGTCGGCAAGAGCGCCTTCGACGGATGGGACAACGTCGATGTGGACCGGGTTCACCGGCTGCGCGAGGCCGTCGAACGTACCCGGCACATCCCTCGCCTGGCCTCGGCCACCACCGCGAGCGCCGAGGTCCGCGAGTACGCCTCCTTCTACTCCAAGGTCTACGCCGCCGCCGCCGAGGTCTCCGGTGCACAGGTGGTCATCGACTCGTCCAAGCACTCCGCTCTCGCCCATGTCCTGCGCTGGGCCGACGACATCGATCTGCGCGTCGTGCACGTGGTCCGGGACGCGCGAGGTGTCGCGTACTCGTGGACCAAGAAGGTGTCCCGACCCGAGTCGGACGGCACCGACGAGATGACCCGGTACTCCCCCGGCCGCTCGGCGCTGCTCTGGAACGCGCACAACGCCGCGTTCGGGCTGCTCGCCCGCCGGGGTGTCCCGGTACGCCGGATCCGGTACGAGGAGTTCCTCGCCGATCCGCGCGCCGGGCTGATCCGGCTCGCCGACTTCGCCGGCGTCTCGCTGCACCCGGAGGACCTGGACTTCCTCCGCCCGGAGCACGCGGACCTGCGACCCGGGCACAGCGCCGCGGGCAACCCGATGCGGTTCACCGTCGGCCGCCTGCCGCTGCGCCACGACGACGCCTGGGTACGCGCACTGCCCAGCTCCCAGCGCCGGCTGGTCGGCGCCGTCTGCGGCCCGATGCTGCGCGCCTACGGCTACCCGATCAACGTCGCATCGGAGGCACCATGAACTGGCCGTCCGTCGGGGTCGTCATCCCGACGCGCAACCGCCCCGAGCTGGTCCGCCGCGCGATCGCCGCGGTACGCGAACAGCGGTACCCCGGCGAGATCCGGATCGTCGTGGTGTACGACCAGACCGAGCCGGATTACCTGCTCGCCTCCACTCCGGCTGCCGCCTCCTCGGAGGGCGTACCGGTGCTGGTCCTGACGAACTGGCGCGCGTCCGGCCTGGCCGGCGCCCGCAACACCGGCCTGCTGGCGCTCGACACCGAGCTGGTGGCGTTCTGCGACGACGACGACCGCTGGCTGCCGGACAAGCTCCGCCGCCAGGTCGCCGCACTGCTGGCCGACCCGGACGCCGAGTTCGCGACGTGTGCGATCGAGGTGGAGTACGAGGGTCACACCACCGCCCGCCTCGCCGGACGCAGCCGGGTGACAGTGGACGACCTGGCGCGGTCCCGGATGGCGATGCTGCACTCGTCGTCGTTCCTGATCCGCCGGGATTCCCTGGTCGACGGCGCGGTCGGCCTGGTCGCCGAGGACGCGCCGGGCAGCCAGAACGAGGATTGGGACCTGCTGTTGCGGGCGGCCCGCCGGGCGCCGATCGTGCACCTCGACGAACCGCTGGTCCAGGTCCTGTGGGGCCGCTCCTCGCACTACGCCTACGAGTACGCCACCAAGATCACTTCGCTGCGCTGGATGATGCGCCGGCACCCGGAGATCAGTGGCTGCCGCCCCGGTGCAGCCCGGGTCTACGGCCAGCTGGCCTGCTGGTCGGCCGCGACCGGCAACCGCAGCCAGGCCTGGCAGTACAGCAAGGAGGCGGTACGCGCGAACTGGCGGGAACCGCGTACCGCGATCGCCCTGGCCGCGATGACCGGCGCGGTGAAGGTGGAGAACGTGCTGTCCGCCCTGCACAGGCGCGGCCGAGGTATCTAGGCTCACCCTTTCGCACTGACCCGATCACGCGGTAGTGTTCGAGTGTGTTCGAATTAGTGCGGTATCGCTGATGTTGGCCCAGCAGCGTCAGTCCGCGATCCTCGATCGGGTGCGCTCCACCGGCGGCGTCCGGGTCAGCGAGCTCGCTGCGGAATACAACGTCTCCGACATGACGATCCGCCGCGACCTGGAGGCTCTCGCCGACCGGGGCTTGCTCGCGAAAGTACACGGCGGAGCGACCACCGTCAGCCCAGGTTCGGCGCACGAGCCCGGCTTCGCGGCGAAATCGGTGCGCCAGCGTGGTGAGAAAACCGCGATCGCGATGCGGGCAGCTGCCATGGTCTCGCCCGGCGACGCCATCGCGCTCTCCGCCGGCACCACCACGGCCGAGCTCGCCCAGCGTCTCGTCGACGTGCCGGCGCTGACCGTGGTGACCAACTCGATCCCGGTCGCCGACGTCTTCTACCGGGGCGGCCGGCCCGACCAGACAGTGGTGCTGACCGGCGGTACGCGTACGCCGTCCGAGGCGCTCGTCGGCCCGGTGGCGGTGGCCGCGATCGGTTCCCTGCACCTCGACCTGCTCTTCCTCGGTGTGCACGGGATGAGCGAGCGCGCCGGATACACCACACCGAACCTGATGGAAGCCGACGCGAACCGAGCACTTGTCGAGGCGTCCGAGCGCCTCGTTGTGCTCGCCGACCACACCAAGTGGGGCACCGTCGGCATCTCCTCGATCGTTCCCCTCAGCCGCGCGGATGTCCTGATCACGGACGCCGGGCTGGAGGAGGACGCGTTATCCCTCCTCTCGGAAACCGTTCCTGAACTCGTGGTGGTGACCCCCCAGTGACACCCATCCGCTCGACCGTCCAGCTCTCCGACGGCCGGGACCTCTTCTATTACGACGAGACCCCGGACAGTGGCCGGTCGGCGTACGCCGACACCCGGCACCTGCCCCCGCCCCCGCCCGCCTCGCAGCTGCGCTACGACCCGCTTGTCAACGAGTGGATCGCGATCGCCGCGCACCGCAACACCCGGACGTTCCTGCCGCCCTCGGACGCCTGCCCGCTCTGCCCGACGAACGAGCACTTCGCGAGCGAGATCCCGGCGCCAAGTTACGACGTGGCCGTCTTCGAGAACCAGTTCCCCTCGTTCAGCGACCGGATCTCGCCCGACGAGATCACTCAGCTGACCGATCTCGTACCGGTCAAGCCTGGCCTTGGCCGCTGCGAGGTGGTCTGCTTCACCAGCGATCACAACAGCGCGTTCGGTTCACTGCCGCCGTCGCGGGTGCGTACCGTGATCGACGCTCTCGCCGACCGGACCACCGAGATCTCGCAGATGCCGGGCGTCGCGCAGGTCTTCCCGTTCGAGAACCGCGGCGTCGAGATCGGCGTGACCCTGCACCACCCGCACGGCCAGATCTATGCCTACCCCACCGTGCCGCCGCGCACCGCTGCGATGCTGCGGGCCGCATCGAAGCACTTTGAAAAGACCGGCGGGCGCAATCTCTACGCGGACGTCCTGGCCGCGGAACAGGCAGCGAAGGTACGCGTCATCGCGTCCAACGAGCACTGGACCGCGTACGTGCCGGCGGCGGCTCGGTGGCCGTTCGAGGTTCACCTGGCGCCGAACCGGCAGGTGCCCGACCTGCCCGGGCTCACCGACGCCGAGCGAGACGCGTTCGGGCCGCTCTACCTCGACGTACTGAAGCGTTTCGACGGGCTGTTCGGCAAGCCGATGCCGTACATCTCGGCATGGCACCAGGCGGTCGTCGGCGAGGGCCGTGAGCTGGGATATCTGCACCTGCAGCTGTTCAGCATCCGCCGGGCCGCCGACAAGCTGAAGTTCCTGGCCGGCTCGGAGTCCGCGATGGGCGCCTTCGTCAACGACGTGGTCCCGGAGATCGCGGCCCAGATGCTGCGCGACGCTGTCTGACTCGCGTATTAAAAATGGGCCCGGGCTTTCGCCCGGGCCCATTTTTCAGCTGAGCTTGCGCGACAGGTTCTCGTCGAGCGCGTTCATAAATTCGTCGGTCGAGAGCCACGGGGCGTCCCGGCTGATCAGCAGCGCGAGGTCCTTGGTCATCTGACCGCCCTCGACGGTCTCGATGCAGACCCGCTCCAGCGTCTCGGCGAACTCGGTCACCTCGGGGGTGCCGTCCAGCTTGCCGCGGTGCTTGAGGCCACCGGTCCAGGCGAAGATCGACGCGATCGGGTTCGTCGAGGTCTTCTCGCCCTTCTGCCACTGCCGGTAGTGCCGGGTGACAGTGCCGTGCGCGGCCTCGGCCTCGACGGTCTTGCCGTCCGGGGTCATCAGCACCGAGGTCATCAGGCCGAGCGAGCCGAAGCCCTGCGCCACGGTGTCGGACTGCACGTCGCCGTCGTAGTTCTTGCAGGCCCAGACGTAGCCGCCCTCCCACTTCATCGCGGCGGCGACCATGTCGTCGATCAGGCGGTGCTCGTAGGTGATGCCGGCGGCCTTGAACTGGTCCGCGAACTCGGTCTCGAAGATCTCCGCGAACAGGTCCTTGAAGCGGCCGTCGTAGGCCTTCAGGATCGTGTTCTTGGTGGAGAGGTAGACCGGGTAGTTGCGGGCCAGGCCGTACCGGAACGAGGCGCGCGCGAAGTCGCGGATCGACTCGTCGAAGTTGTACATCGCCATGCCGACGCCACCGGCCGGGAAGTCCGCGACGTGGAATTCCAGCGGCTCGGAGCCGTCCTCCGGCGTGAAGGTGACGGTGAACTTGCCGGCCTTCGGCGCGACGAAGTCGGTTGCCTTGTACTGGTCACCGTGCGCGTGACGGCCGATGATGATCGGCTTGGTCCAGCTCGGTACCAGGCGCGGTACGTTGCTCATGATGATCGGCTCGCGGAAGACGACGCCGCCGAGGATGTTGCGGATCGTGCCGTTCGGCGACCGCCACATCTTCTTGAGGCCGAACTCGTCCACCCGGGCCTCGTCCGGCGTGATCGTCGCACACTTGACGCCGACGCCGTGACGCTTGATGGCGTTCGCCGAATCGATCGTCACCTGGTCGTCGGTCTCGTCGCGGTACTGGATCGACAGGTCGTAGTACTCGAGGTTCACATCGAGGTACGGCAGGATCAGCTGCTCACGGATCTGCTTCCAGATGATCCGGGTCATCTCGTCGCCGTCGATCTCAACGACCGGGTTTTTGACCTTGATTTTCGCCATCGGCCGGCGCTCCTCTCCCGAAACACATGCTTAGCAGTACGAGCGTACTGCCCACCCGTAGAAGATCACCGGGCGGCCCCGGGTCAGCAGTCCATCCCCCACCATCTCAGGCCACCGAGCCCGAACGGGCAAATCGGCGATACCCGTCCGTCACGGGACCTCCGCCGCATTGGCCGCCGGTGTTGGCATTCCGGCAACCCCACCGTAGTGGCATCGAAGAATGTCACTACCAAGGATTTCCGACCAACCCATCAGCCGCCGCCTGCTGGTCTCCGGCGCTGCTGCCGCGGCCGCGGCCGGTCCGCTCCTTCTCAACCCCGAGAAGGGGTACGCGCAAAGCCCTGCGGTCCCCACCGGAGTCTTCACCCTAGGTGTCGCTTCCGGGGACCCGCTTGCCGACGCGGTGGTCCTCTGGACCCGGCTGGCACCCGACCCGCTGGCCGGCGGCGGCATGCCCGGTCACGTAGTACCCGTCGAATGGGAGATCGCCGAGGACGAGCGGTTCCGGCGGGGCCGCCGCCACGGCGTCGCCCTCGCCCGGCCGGAGTTGAGCCATTCCGTCCACGTCGACGTACGCGGACTGCGCCCGGGCACCGGATACCACTACCGGTTCCGGGTCGCCGGGCAGATCTCGCCGGTGGGCCGCACCCGGACCGCGCCGGCAGCCCGCTCCCGGCCGCGGGAGCTGAAATTCGCGTTCGCCAGCTGCCAGGACTACCAAGCCGGGCATTACACCGCCTTTCAGCATCTGGCCGACGAGGATCTCGCGTTCGTGGCGTTTCTCGGCGACTACATCTACGAGAACACGCCGAACCCGGCCGCGGCTCGGCTTCATGAGGGCACCGGTGAGCCGTACTCACTGACCGAGTACCGCAACCGGCACGCGCAGTACAAGACCGACCCGAATCTCCAGGCCGCGCATGCCGCGTTCCCGTGGATCGTCACCTTCGACGATCACGAGGTCGACAACAACTGGGCCGACGAGATTCCGCAGGACCCGGCGCTGCAGACCCCGGAGGCGTTCCGTGCCCGGCGGATGGCCGCGTTCCAGGCGTACTACGAGCACATGCCGTTACGCCGCAGCTCACTGCCGTCCGGTTTGGACCTTCAGCTGTATCGGCGTTTCCGGTTCGGCAACCTGGCCTCGGTGCACGTCCTCGACACCCGGCAGTACCGCAGCGACCAGCCGGCCACCCTCGCCGACGCGCAGAACCCGGCGCTCAGCATGACCGGCCCCGAGCAGGAACGCTGGCTGGTCAACGGATTGCGTACCAGTGGCGGCCGCTGGAACCTGCTCGCCAACCAGGTGATGTGGGCGCAGAACGACCGCAAGGCCGGCCCCGAGCAGGTCTTCGACCTGGACAACTGGGACGGTTACCGCGCTCAGCGCCGCAGGCTGCTCGAACTCTTCGGCAGCGGCCAGGTGGACAACCCGGTGGTGCTCACCGGCGACCGGCACTGCACCTGGGTCGCCGATCTGCGCCCGGACTTCGACGACCTCTCCAGCCCGATCGTCGGTGCCGAGATCACCGGGACGTCGATCACGTCCGGCGGCAACCCGAACGTCGCGTCGTTCCACGCGACCTACGACCCGATCATGGCGGAGAGCCCGCATTGGCGGTACATCGACAACCAGCGCGGTTACGTGCGCTGCGAGGTCACCGCCGAGCGGATGGTGAGCAGCCTGCGCCTGGTCGACACGGTCTGGGCGCCGACCGCGACGGTACGGACCGCTGCCCAGTTCACCGTCGAGGCGGGACGGCCGGGCATCGCCGAGGTCTCGGCCGAATCGGTGTCACCGCTCGCGCTGAGCCGGGTGAACGGTCCGATCTACGACGTGGACGACCACGAGGACAGCCATCCACTTCGGAAGTGATCAGCGCCCGCCGGACGCCGGGGCATTGGGGTCGAGAAGCCGGTTCGCCGGTTCGTAACAGACCAGGCCGTGCCGGGCGGCGAGGGTGCGGACCGCATCGCCGAACTCGCCGGCGCGCGACCACACACAGGAGAGCTCCAGCACCGAATCGGACTCCTGCGGCGTAGCGGCCCAGACCCCGGGCGCCTGCTGCGGCGGAAAGTGCCGGAGCAACTCGGCACGCAGCGCCGGCACGGCCGGGTGCGAGTGAAACGTGCCCTCACGCACCTTCGCCTCGGCCGCGTCCGCGCTGATCGGAGCCGCCTCGTGCCACACGAAGAGTTCGTAGCCCATCGGGACCCCCCACGGCACGTCAGCCCAACCGATGCACTGACCAGCCTAATTGCCGACAGCAGGAACGCGCTTTCCGCCGCGGCCCACGGTAAGCCCGCAGTTGGATCACCGTCAATATCCACAACCCGCGAAACAACAGGCACTTGTCCACAGGCCCCCAGCGGGATCCTGCCGAACTCCGCCATGCTCGCCGCCGTGTCCATCGCGTCCCGCATCCCGCCCGAACTGATCGGCGTACCGTTCCGCGCCTCGTCGGCTGTGGCAGCCGGCCTGATCACCAGGGCGATGCTGTCCGGGCCGGTGTGGCGCCGGCTGTTCCGCGACGTCTACGCACATGAGGACCTGGCACTCGATCATCGCGGCTGGTGCACGGCGGCGATGCTGGCCTTACCGGCATCCACGGCCATCGGCGGAGCTAGCGCAGCCTGCCTGTGGGGAGTTTCCACACCACTCGATCCCACTACGGTGCACGTGGTCGCGCCCCGCGGCATCCGGCTGCACCGCGATCCGCGGATCGTCGTGCATTACACGGGGCTTGCCGCCGCCGATGTGTGCGTACGAAATGGACTCCGGCTCACCACGCCTGAGCGGACGATCTTCGACCTTGGTCGCCGGACCGGTCGTGCCGACGCGCTCGTGACGCTCGACGCCATGCTGCACCGCCACCTGATCGACCCGGCGGCGCTGCGAAAGATGATCGGCAGGCGAGAACGCTGGCCCGGCACGGCCCGTCTCGGCGCACTGCTTCCGCTGGCCGAACCCCGCAGCGAGTCACCGATGGAGACCCGGCTGCGGCTGGTCCTCGTCGACGCGGGAGTGCCGCCGCCGGTCGCCCAGTTCGAGATCCGCGACGCGCGTGGTGTGCTGCTGGGACGGGCCGACCTGGCCTGGCCGGAGTTACGGCTGGCCGCGGAGTACGAAGGTGATCACCACCGGCAGCGGGACCAGTTCCGTCAGGACGTGGAACGGTTCAACAAACTGCGCATGGCAGGGTGGACGGTCCTGCGGTTCACCGCCGACGACGTCCTGCGCCGGCCGGACAGGACAGCGGCGATGGTCAAGGCCGCACTCACCGGCCTCAACCCTGCACGAGCCGTAGCCCAGAGAGGTCATCAGCCCGGATGACCTCTCTGGGCTACGGCCGGCCCAAAACGCCAAGCGCGAGCCGTAGCTCACGTAGGTCATCGGGCCGGATGACCTACATACGCTACGGCTCGCCAAAACCGCGAGCCGCGACTTCGTCAGTGGTAGAAGTGCCGCGTCCCCGTCAAATAGACCGTCAACCCAGCCTTCTCCGCCGCCTCGATCACCAGGTTGTCCCGGATCGAGCCACCCGGCTGCACCACAGCCTTGACCCCGGCCTCGATCAACACCTCGAGCCCATCCGGGAACGGGAAGAACGCGTCCGAAGCCGCCACACTCCCCACAGCCCGCTCCGCACCCGCCCGCGACACCGCGAGCCGAGCCGAGTCGACCCGGTTCACCTGCCCCATGCCCACACCCACTGTCGCCCCACCGGACGCCAGCAGGATCGCGTTGCTCTTCACGCTGCGAATCGCCCGCCAGGCAAAAGCAAGATCCGCCAGCAGTGAGGGTGACGCCGGCGAGCCGGTTGCCAGCGTCCAGTTCGCCGGGTCGTCCCCGGAAGCATCGATCCGGTCGGCCATCTGCACCAGCACACCGCCACCGACCTGTTTGATCTCCGCGGGCGGCGGGTTCCAGGCCGGTGCGACCAGCACACGCAGGTTCTTCTTCTCCTTGAAGAGCGCGAGCGCCTCAGGAGCGAAGGCCGGCGCCACGATCACCTCGGTGAAGATCTCGGAGAGCTGCTGCGCCAATTCCAGCGAGACCAGCTGGTTCACCGCGACCACGCCACCGAAGGCCGACACCGGGTCGCACGCGTGCGCCTTCCGGTGCGCCTCGGCCACATCCGCCCCGATCGCGATGCCGCACGGGTTGGCGTGCTTGATGATCGCCACACACGGTTCGGTGAAGTCGTTCGCACTGCGCCACGCGGCGTCCGCGTCGACGTAGTTGTTGTAGGACATCTCCTTGCCGTGCAGCTGCTCGGCCTGGGCGAGCCCGACCGGCGCCTCGGCGTCGGAGTACAGCGCGGCCTGCTGGTGCGGGTTTTCCCCGTACCGAAGAACCGAGGTCCGACGCAGCGCGAGCCCGGCGAACTCCGGCCACTCGGACGGCGCCAGCACTGTCGCACACCAGTTCGCCACCGCCACGTCGTACTCCGCGATGTCCGCGAAAGCGCGAGCTGCCAGCAGCTTGCGCTGCGTCAGCGAGAAGCCGCCGTTCGTCAAGGCCTCCAGGACCAGTGGGTACGCGGAAACGGCCGTGACAACAGCGACAGAGGCATGGTTCTTGGCGGCTGCCCGGACCATCGCCGGTCCGCCAATGTCGATCTTGGCGATGCACTCCTCTTCGCCGGCACCGGACGCGACCGTCTCGGTGAACGGGTAGAGGTTGCTGACCAGCAGATCGAACGGCTCGATGTCGAGTTCGCGCAGCTCCTGCACGTGGCCTTCGAGCCGCAGGTCGGCCAGCAGACCGGCGTGCACGCGCGGGTGCAGCGTCTTGACCCGGTCGCTCAGGACCTCCGGGAAGCCGGTGAGCTGCTCAACCCGGGTGACCGGCACGCCGGCCTTCTCCACGGTCGCGGCGGTCGAACCGGTCGAGACGATCTCCACACCGGCGGCGTGCAGCGCCTGGGCGAGTTCGACGATGCCGTCCTTGTACCAGACGCTCAGCAGCGCCCGCTTGATCGGACGACGTCCCTCGTCAGAAGACGTGCTCACGGGATCCGTACCTTTCTGTCCTCGATGGTCCAGCCGTCCCGGACCAGCCGGCCGACGTGATCCACCAGCTGGGCTCGTTCGGCCACCTTGATCCGCTCGGTGAGTGTCTCTTCCGTGTCGTCGTCGAGCACGGGAACGCTGACCTGGGCGATGATCGGGCCGGTGTCGACGCCGGCGTCGACGAAGAAGAGCGTCGCCCCGGCGATCTTGACGCCGTACGCGAGAGCGTCCCGCGGGCCGTGGATGCCCGGGAACGCCGGCAGCAGCGCGTTGTGCGTGTTGATGTACCGATCGCCGAACGCGTCCAGGAACTTCTTGCCGACCAGCTTGAGGAAGCCGGCCGAGATGACCAGGTCGGGCCGGTGCTCGGCGACGTGTTCAGCCAGGGCGGCATCCCAGTCGTCGCGGGTCGGGTACGCCTTCACCGAGTCCACGAAAACCGGAACGCCGGCGGCGGTAGCGTGATCGAGTCCGGCGATGCCGTCCCGGTCCGCGCCGACGGCGACCACCTCGGCACCGTACGCCGGGTCCTTCGTCGCTTCGAGAAGAGCTTGCAGGTTGCTGCCCGATCCGGAGATGAGGACGACCAGGCGGGCGGGCGCGGGGTCAGTCACCTGTGCACCCTATCGCCGCAGCCGGGACCCGCCGTTTGCAGGGCAGCGAGGATAGATTTTCGCCATTACGCTTGCGCCCGCAGCGAAACGTGGAGGAGATGAACCGTGGCATATCCGCCCCCTTCCTACGGACCGCCGGCCGGGCCTCCGGCTCAGCCACAGAACGCCTTCGGCCTCACCGGGATGATCCTCGGCATCATCTCGATCCCGATCTCCTGCTGCTGGCCGGTCAGCGCTCTGCTCAGCATCGTCGGCCTGGTTTTCAGCGTGCTCGGCAAGAAAAAGGCCGACATCGGCCTGGCGAACAACCGGGGCATAGCCATCGCGGGCCTCGCCACCAGCATCGCCGGCCTGCTGCTGAGCATCGCGTTCGCGATCCTGGCCTTCACATTCCCGTCGGACTTCGACTGGAATCAGTACATCCAGGATAATTCCTGATCTGATCAGCGGTTGGCGCGGCGGGACGACGGCCGGAACATCCGGGCCACCGCCGCGCCGATCACGATCGAGACACCGGCAACGATCGCGCCGACGACACCCATGGCAAGAGGGTCCGGGCCGATCTGAGAGAGCCGTCCGGCACCCAGCGAGCCGCCGGAGAGCCAGGCGAAGACGCCGAGCGTGAGTCCGGCGACCGGGCCGGCGAGCACACCTGCGCCGATCAGCAGCGACCACGGCGGCTCGTCCGCGGAACCGCCGCCGCGCCGGGCTGTCCGCCGGGCGTCTCCGCGCCCGTGCCGCAGGCGCTGGGTGAGCAGCCAGCCCGCGGCTGCGCCGGCGATCACCGGCAGCAGCAGCAACGCCGTGCCGGCCGCGCCGACCGGGCCTTCCGGCAGGCCGGCGACGAGCGGCAGCATCGGCAGCGGGCCCACCGAGACCTCGGTGATGCTGATCGCCGACGAGGTGCCGAGCGCGAATCCCGGCCCGAGCAGATATGCGGCCGCCCAGACCGAGGCGTTCACCGCGTACCCGATGCTGATCAGCGTGATGCCGGCCTGGCCGGCCACCCCTGTTTGATAGGCCGCGATCATCTCGGCTGCCTGGCCGCCGCCGAGCGCGACCGAGAGCCCACCGGCGACCGCTCCGGCGCCGAGGATGAGGAACGCGGCGACCAGCCCGGCCCGCAGCGCGTGCCGCAGGACCGGCGGGGAGCGCCGGGCCAGCGCGACGAGGGCGTCGGTGCCGCGCAGCGAGCCGATCAGCGCCCCGGCGATGCCGATGACGAAGAAATGCAGCGCGGCCCGGCCGGCCGAGATCTGCGTGCCGCGACCGTCAGCCAGGACCGCTGCCAGCGCTCCCACCAGTGCGTACGCGAGAGCGATGGCACCGGCGACAGCAAGCGCCTTGCCGATCGAGCCGGTCCGGCGGGCGCCCACCGCGCGGGTGACGTGCAGCCCGGCCCGGTTGAGCCGCCAGATGATCAAAAGGGTGAGCAGCAACGGGGTGACCGCGAGCGGGCCGATCGAGGTGCCGATCGGCAGTCCGTGCCCGAGCAGCCAGCCGGCCAGCCCGGCCTTGGCGGCGCCTCCGAGGCCACCGGCGCCCTCGACGGTGCGAGCCAGGCCGATCACGGCCGCGATCGGCAGATAGCTCAGCAGCGCCGCCCAGAGGGTCGCGAACGCTGCCGCCACCGCCATCGGCGCCCGTTTCGGCGGCGCGGCGGGACGGCGCTGGCTGGGCAGGCGAACCGTGTCCCGGCGGCCGAGCAGCTCGTCGTCGACGATCACGGTGTCCCGGGCTGGTCTGTCGCGGTCGATCTCCACGGCTTCGGTGTCCCGCACGACAGACGGCAGCGCCTCGGCGACCGCGAAGGGGTCTTCCGAGCCATCAGGCCGGTCGGTTGTGCTGGGCATCGCGACTACTTTTTCACGCCGCGGCGGTTCCGGCGATGCAGAAACAGCGGCGCGCCGCCGATCGGGTCTTCTCGACCTGTCCGGCGGCGCGCCATTTGTGCTGCTTCAGCTCATGATCTCGCGCATGAGGCGAGCGGTCTCGCTCGGCGTCTTGCCGACCTTGACCCCGGCCGCCTCAAGAGCGGTCTTCTTCGCGTCGGCGGTACCGGCCGAGCCGGAGATGATGGCGCCGGCGTGGCCCATCGTCTTTCCGGGCGGCGCGGTGAAGCCGGCGATGTAGCCCACGACCGGCTTGGTGACGTTGGCCTTGATGAACTCGGCCGCACGCTCCTCGGCGTCGCCACCGATCTCACCGATCATGACGATCGCGTCGGTGTCCGGGTCTTCCTGGAACGCCTTCAGCGCGTCGATGTGCGTGGTTCCGATGATCGGGTCGCCACCGATGCCGACGGCCGTCGAGAAGCCGAACTCGCGCAGCTCGTACATGAGCTGGTAGGTCAGCGTGCCGCTCTTGCTGACCAGGCCGATCCGGCCCTGCGGGGTGATGTCGGCCGGGATGATGCCGGCGTTCGACGCACCCGGCGAGGCGATGCCGGGGCAGTTCGGCCCGATGATCCGGGTCTTCTCACCCTTGGCGACGTTGTACGACCAGAAAGCCGCCGAGTCCTGAACCGGCACGCCCTCGGTGATCACGATGGCGAGCGGGATCTCGGCGTCGATCGCCTCGAGCACGGCGGCCTTGGTGAACGCCGGCGGTACGAAGATGACCGATACGTCGGCGCCGGTCTCCTTGATCGCCTCGGCGACCGTGGCGAACACCGGAAGCTCGGTGCCGTCGAAGTCGACCTTCGTGCCCGCCTTGCGCGGGTTCACACCGCCGACCACGTTGGTGCCCGCGGCGAGCATCCGCTTGGTGTGCTTGGAGCCCTCACCACCGGTGATGCCCTGGACGATGACCTTGGAGTCCTTGGTGAGCCAGATAGCCATTAGTTCACTTCCCCGCAGCCGCGAGCTCGGCGGCCTTCTCTGCCGCTCCGTCCATCGTGTCGACCCGCGTGACGAGCGGGTTGTTCGCTCCGTCGAGGATGGCACGACCCTCTTCGGCGTTGTTGCCGTCGAGGCGGACCACGAGCGGCTTGGTGACGGCCTCGCCGCGCTCGGAGAGCAGGGCGAGAGCCTGGATGATGCCGTTCGCGACCGCGTCACAGGCGGTGATGCCACCGAAGACGTTGACGAAGACGGACTTCACGGCCGGGTCGCCGAGGACGATCTCCAGGCCGTTCGCCATCACCTGGGCGCTGGCGCCACCACCGATGTCGAGGAAGTTGGCGGGCTTCACGTTGCCGTGCCGCTCGCCCGCGTACGCCACCACGTCGAGGGTCGACATGACCAGGCCCGCGCCGTTGCCGATGATGCCGACCTCGCCGTCGAGCTTGACGTAGTTGAGGTTCTTGTCCTTGGCCGCCTGCTCGATCGGGTCGACGGCGGACTTGTCCTCGAGAGCCTCGTGGTCGGGGTGCCGGAAACCGGCGTTCTCGTCCAGAGTGACCTTGGCGTCGAGCGCCAGCACGCGGCCGTCGCCGACCTTGGCCAGCGGGTTGACCTCGACGAGCAGGGCGTCCTCGGCCACGAATGCCTGCCACAGCTTCACCGCGATGTCGACGACCTGCTCGGCGACGTCGGCCGGGAACTTGGCGAGGGTGACGATCTCCCGCGCCTTGGCCTCGTCCACGCCCTTGCTGGCATCGATGGCGACCTTGGCGACCCGGTCCGGGTCGGTCTCGGCCACGGTCTCGATCTCCATGCCGCCGGCGACGCTGGCGATGCAGAGGAAGGTCCGGTTGGCCCGGTCCAGCAGGTAGGAGAAGTAGTACTCCTCCTTGATGTCGGCCGTCTCGGCCAGCATCACCTTGTGGACCGTGTGGCCCTTGATGTCCATGCCCAGGATGTCGGTCGCGCGGGCCTCGGCCTCGTCCGCGCCGTCGGCCAGCTTCACGCCGCCGGCCTTGCCGCGGCCACCGACCTTCACCTGCGCCTTGACGACGACCTTGCCGCCCAGCCGCTCAGCGATGGCCCGGGCTTCCTGCGGGGTCTCGGCGACGCCGCCGCCCAGCACGGGCAGCCCGTGCCGTTCGAACAGGTCGCGCCCCTGATACTCGAACAGGTCCACGTGTCTCCTTTCGCTCGCGACGCCAAGCGCCGGCAAGCCGCACCGTTGCGTCCCGACCTGTGTGCGCGGCGCGTCGCAGCTGCGCCGCCAGCGTGAGGATCGTTCGACCTTCCGCAGGATTACGGAACGGTCGTCATCCGCAGACTAGCGACCGTTTGGACCCTTGTGAGCGCGCGGGTGCGCGGTGTGCAAGACCACACACCAGAGGTACGAAAACGCAGCTCCTGGGCGCTTGGGACGGTCGTGCACGGTGTGCACACAGAGAACTCGCGAAGCGTTGTCCACAGGTCGTCCACAGGGGCTCGGTAGATCGATCCAATCAAGATCAGCATGCACGGGAGAGTGAACGGAAAAAGCCACGCTGCCGTGCGTAACCCGGCTGAGAAGGACGTCGTTGAGTGTGATGTCGGAGCGCTCAGGCGCCCGCAAGGAAAGCGGCCGATGCCCTGTCGGTCGAGGGGTGGCGGCGGGGCATCGCGCATAGAGGGGCCGGACGTGTGAGGGGTGCGTCCGGCCTCTCCCCTTGCGGTGGCAGCCGGTGCCACCAGGGGTCCTGTCGTTCAGGACACCGGGGTGGCGACATTGGCGCGAACCCATTCGACGATGGATCCGGTGGTCGCACCCGGAGTAAATAGCTTCGCTACGCCGAGTGTTTCCAATTCCTTGATGTCGTCCTCGGGAATGATGCCTCCGCCGAAAACGACGATGTCCTGTGCATCACGTTCCGCCAACAGCTCAATTACTCTCCGGAAGAGCGTCATGTGCGCCCCGGAGAGAATCGAGAGACCGATCGCGTCGGCGTCCTCCTGAATCGCGGTCTCCACCACCTGCTCGGGCGTCTGATGCAGCCCGGTGTAGATGACTTCCATGCCGGCATCACGCAACGCCCGCGCCACAACCTTGGCGCCGCGGTCGTGCCCGTCCAGTCCGGGCTTCGCCACCACGACTCTGATCCGTGCTTGCATCCTGACCCCTTCGGGCTCCGACCCCGGTGCCGAGCGCCTGGTACGGGCAGCCCCCGCGGTCACCTGAACGAACGGTAACCCCCCAGCGCCGGAGCAGGGTAGCGGTCAGCCCGGGCGGGTGGCTGACGAAATAGTTCCTCGGGTCACATTACTTTCTGCAATCCGAGCCATTACACACCGTCGCCATATCACCAACCTGGAAAGGTAACCAATTCGGACAATCACTGATCAACCCTGACCAGGAACTGTCAGGAAAATGGCGCTGCGACTTGTGACTCGGCTGCCGTTTCGTTACCGTGGCCCACGGCTGTCGCACAGGTTCACTCCAAAGCGATGGCCCGGCAAGCCACCGTTCACCGTTGTTCCTGGTGCGTGATGCCGCCGCAATGCCACTGACCGGAGGGTTGTTCGTGCGCCAGCGCTTGTCGTCTGAGCCCGATCGATATCGCGGCCGTCGCCGTGTTCCGACCCCTCCCCGCAGCCGTTACGCCGCGGTTGTCACTTCAGCATTCGTCGGCGCCGGTGTCGTCGCTCTCGGCGCCGCCTCGAACCTCCCGGACGCGAAAGACGTCAGCCCCGAGGTCCTGCAGAACCTCAAGAGTTCGCAGATCGCGGCCGACGCACTGGACAGCCGCACCGACGACGCGAACCGCGCCTCCCGGAGCAACGACCGGTCAGAGGGCGCCGAAGAGGTCAGTGCCGATGTCTCGGCGGAGGACATCTACCTTCTGCCCCTCGACGACTACCAGTTCACCTCGGCCTACGGGGTTCGCTTCGGCAAGCTGCACGCCGGCATCGACCTGGCCGCCGCCGACGGGACGCCGTACAAGGCGGTTCACGCCGGCACGGTGACCAGCGCCGGCTACAACGGCGGCTACGGCTATTCGATCACCGTCCTGCAGGACGACGGCACCGAGATCATCTACGCGCACTCGCGCCGCCTGCTGGTGAAAAAGGGCGACGAGGTGAAAGCCGGCCAGGTCATCGCCGAGGTCGGCAACACCGGATACTCGTACGGGACGCACCTTCACCTCGAGATCCACGAAAAGGGCACCCCGGTCGACCCGATCGTCTTCCTCAAGGAACGCGGCGTCGACATCAAGCTTCAGATCGAATCGGTGTACGCGGGCCTCGCAGCTGCCGAAGCGGCTTCCTGACCTTCCCCGCCATATCGATTGCTACCCGGCAAGCCGGTGATCAAACTCAGCCCGGTTGCATTCCGGTAGAAAAGCGCCCTCAGGCTTCACGAACCCGCCTCGCCAGGCCGACAGGAAACGTGACAGGAAAAAGTCACGTCCGTCGGGAGGCACACGCGTGGGGCAGCAGTCAGGACGGCACCGTCAGGAACGACTGCATCGTCACCGCGCACCCGCGTTCCCCGCTCTCTTCGCCACCCGGGGCCGTACCGCGCTCTCGGTCACCGCGCTGAGCGCCACCATCGTCGCCGGAGTGGGCGCCGCCGGTGTCGCCGCATCAGCCGCGCCGAATGTCGTGCCAAGTGTCGTTTCGAACGTCGTGCCGAACGTCGTGCCGAACGTTGTGCCGAACCCGATCGCCCACGTCACCGCCTCACATCCGTACGCCGAAGCGCCGATCGTGGCGCCGCCCGGCGACGAGGCCCCTGGCAAACAGTTCCCGCGCAGCACCGAGCCCGGCTCCGGGCACGCGGGCCGGCTCGGGCTCGGGCTGGCCGAGGAATCAGCCACGCCGACCGGGGCCGCAGTCCGCCTCAAGAAGCGCCCCGCCGTCGTCGCGAAGGCCGCCATCACCGGGGCCGCGGCCAGCACCGGCACCGGCTCCAATGCGGCGTGGGTGCACCCGATCCCCTCGGCCGGGGTCACCTCCTGCTTCGGACCCCGCTGGGGCCGTCTGCACGCCGGTGTCGACCTGGCCGCGGCGTTCGGCACCACGATCGTCGCCGCCGGCGCGGGCGTCGTGATCACCGCCGGACCGGAGGGCGGGTACGGCAACGCCGTGCTGATCCAGCACGCCAACGGGTACCTGACCCATTACGGTCACATGTCCGAGGTCCTGGTCGTCGCCGGCCAGCAGGTCAAGGCCGGCGAGCGGATCGGCCTGGAGGGCTCGACCGGGCACTCGACCGGCCCGCACCTGCACTTCGAGGTGCACAAGGGGCACTACAAGAACCCGATCGAGCCGACCGCCTGGATGCACGCACAGGGCGTCGAGATCTCCGGCTGCGCCGGCTAGATCTTTTCGATCGGTGCGTGCCGGAGCACGAGCCACATCACCTGGTCGCCGAAGTCGATCTGGGCTCGGGCGCCCGGGCCGTGCCCCTCCACCGCGAGCACCCGGCCCAACCCGTACCGCTGGTGGTTGACCCGTTCGCCGGGCTCCACCTTCGGCACCGATTTCAGGTCGCTGGCCGTGGCGAGTTTGCTGGCGTCGATGCCGAGGCGTTCGGCGATGCGCTGGGCTTTGGGCGTACCCCCGGCGAAGCCGCCGCCGCGCTGGCGGTCTCCCCCAGCGCGACCACCCACGCCCCCGCCGGTGCCGGACCAGGACGTGTACGACCCTCCGGTGCGCTCCCACCGCAGCAACTCGGGAGGCATCTCGTCGGTGAAGCGGGAGGGCGGGTTGTACTGCGGCTGGCCCCACGCCGAGCGGGTCACCGCCCGGGAGAGGTAGAGCCGCTGCCGGGCGCGGGTGATCCCCACGTAGGCGAGGCGGCGCTCCTCCTCCAGCTCGGTGTTGTCGCCGAGCGCCCGCATGTGCGGGAAGACGCCGTCCTCGAGCCCGGTCAGGAAGACCACCGGGAACTCCAGGCCTTTAGCCGTGTGCAGCGTCATCAGGGTGACCACGCCCTGGTGGTCGGGGTCGTCGCTGGGGATCTGGTCGGCGTCGGCGACCAGGGCCACCTGCTCCAGGAAGCCCGCGAGGGTAGCCACCTGCGCGTCCTCCTCCTCGGCCAATGACTCGACGCGCTCGGTGTACTCCCGGGCGACGCTCACCAGCTCCTGAAGGTTCTCCACCCGGCCCTGGTCCTGCGGGTCGAGGCTCTCCTCCAGCTCGCCGAGCAGGCCGGAGCGCTGCAGGACCGCTTCCAGCACCTCCTCGGGCGGGGCGGTTTTCGCGAGTTCCCGCAGGTCGTCCAGGAGCTGCACGAAGTCGGCGATGCTGTTGGCCGAGCGGGTCGAGATGCCCGGCGCGTTTTTCGCCCGGCGCAGGGCCTGGCCGAACGAGACGCGGTCGCGTGAGGACAGTGCCTCGACGCAGGCCTCGGCACGGTCGCCGATGCCGCGGCGAGGAGTGTTCAGCACCCGGCGGATGCTGACGGTGTCGTCGTCGTTCACGATCGCGCGCAGGTAGCCCAGGGCGTCCCGGACCTCCTTGCGCTCGTAGAAGCGCACTCCGCCGACCACTTTGTAGGGAAGGCCGACGCGGATGAACACCTCTTCGAACACTCGCGACTGCGCATTGGTCCGGTAGAACACCGCCACGTCACCGGGGCGCACCTCGTGGTTGTCGCTGAGCCTGTCGATTTCCCGGGCCACCCAGTCGGCCTCGGCGTGCTCGGTGTCGGCCACGTAACCGACGATTTGCTCGCCGGCGCCCTGGTCGCTCCAGAGCCGTTTCGGCTTGCGGGAGGTGTTGCGGTCGATCACCGCGTTCGCCGCGGAGAGGATGGTCTGCGTCGAGCGGTAGTTCTGCTCCAGCAGGATGGTCCGGGCGTCCGGGTAGTCGCGCTCGAACTCCAGGATGTTGCGGATGGTCGCGCCACGGAACGCGTAGATCGACTGGTCGGCGTCACCGACCACGCAGAGCTCGGACGGCGGCAACTCGGCCGACTGGTCGAGACCGACCAGCTCGCGGATCAGCGTGTACTGGGCGTGGTTGGTGTCCTGGTATTCGTCGACCAGCACGTGCCGGAACCGCCGCCGGTAAGCCTCGGCCACCAGCGGGTGCGACTGGAACAGGTGCACCGTCGTCATGATGATGTCGTCGAAGTCCAGCGCGTGCGCCTCGCCCAGCCGACGCTGATAAAGCTCGTACGCCTCGGCGACGGCCCGCTCGTTGGGCCCGGTCGCCTTGGCCTTGAACTCCTGCGGGTCGGTCAGCTCGTTTTTCAGGTTGGACACCTGAGCGGCCAGGCCGCGGGCGGTGTAACGCTTCGGGTCCAGGTCGAGCTCGCGGGCGACGAGCTGCATCAAACGGCGCGAGTCGTCGGCGTCGTAGATCGAGAACGTGCTCTTAAGACCCACGTGCTCGTGCTCGGCACGCAGGATCCGCACACACGCCGAGTGGAACGTGGACACCCACATGAGCCGGGCGCGCGGGCCGACCAGCTCGGCCACCCGCTCTTTCATCTCGCCGGCGGCCTTGTTGGTGAAGGTGATCGCGATGATCTCCCCGGGATGCACGTCACGCTCAGCCAAGAGGTACGCGATCCGGTGCGTCAGCACCCGGGTCTTACCCGAGCCGGCGCCGGCCACGATCAGCAGCGGTGTCCCGGAGTGGGTCACGGCGTCGCGCTGAGGACCGTTCAGCCCGTCGAGCAGGGCCTCCGGGTCGAGCCTGCGTGGGCTCGGCCGCGCGGCGGGCTGGGCGCTCGTCCGCGCAGGCTTCTCCGGCACCCGCACGGCGGGCCCATCCGGCACCCGGCCAGCGGGCCCATCCGGCACCCGGCCAGCAGGCATGGAGAACAGGGTTTCGGCAGGTTCTGAGGAAGGTCGCATCGCGGGAGCAAGTGTATGCCGACCCCCCGACAAGAATTCTCCGCCGACCCGCCCGTCGCATCGGTCGCAAACAATCTATTTGTCACCGCGAAGTGGTAGCGATGAATCAACTGATCCACCAGGCTGTCCAGGTCGGCCAAAAAATCACTCCGATCGGGGGACCCCATGAAACGGTTGCGTCTCGCCCTACCGGCGGCCGCGCTGGCCGCCGTCGCCACACTCGCAGCGCTGCCGGCTGCCCCGGTCGCGGTCGCCGCCCCTCCGGCCGAGTTCAACCCGGTTTCCGCCTCGTTCGGCGTACCCACGGGGAAGGTCGTAAAGGGTCAGTTCCTGAGCTATAACGACTTCCACGGAGCGATCGACCCACCGACCGGCAGCGGCGCGGTGGTGAACGCGAGCGGCACCAGCACACCGGCCGGCGGGGTGGAATACCTCGCGACCTGGCTGAAGAAGCTGCGCGCCGAGGCGACGGCCGAGGGCCGTCAGACGATCACGGCCGGCGCCGGTGACCTGATCGGCGCGACGCCGCTGGTCAGCGCCGCGTTCCACGACGAGCCGACGATCGAGTTGATGAACGAGATCGGGCTGCAGGTCAGCTCGGTCGGCAACCACGAGTTCGACGAGGGCGTGACCGAGCTCCTGCGCATCCAGCGCGGCGGCTGCCACCCGACCGACGGCTGCCAGGACGGCGACGGTTTCGGGGGCGCCGAGTTCAGCTACCTCGCGGCGAACACGATCGACAAGAAGACGAACCTGCCGATCCTGCCGCCGATCGAGATCAAGTACATCGGCGGTGTGCCGGTCGGCTTCATCGGCATGACCCTGGAGGGCACCCCCGGCATCGTCAACCCGGCCGGCATCCAGAACGTGCGCTTCACCGACGAGGTCGAGACCGCGAACAAGTGGAGCAACCTGCTCAAGCTCTTCGGCGTGAAGGCCCAGGTGCTGCTCCTGCACGAGGGTGGCTCGCAGGGCACGGCCACCCCGACGCCGGGCGTCTCGGACTGCACCGGCTTCACCGGGCCGATCGTGCCGATCGTCGCGGGCCTCAACCCCGAGATCAGCATCGTGATCTCCGGGCACACGCACCGCTTCTATTCGTGCAAGCTGCCGAACAGCAAGGGCGCCGACACGGTCGTCACCAGTGCCGGCACCAACGGCCAGATCGTGACCGACATCGACTACTCGCTGGACAAGCGGACCGGCCGGTTCACCGAGATCACCGCGAAGAACGTGATCGTCGAGAACGGCGTCTCGGACGGCAAGGGTGGCTGGTTGCGTGACGCGGCTGGGGCGTACCTGCGCAACCCGGACACCGTCGACGCCGCCGCGAAGAAGGTGGCCGACAAGTACCGCACCGCCGTCGCCCCGATCGCCAACAAGATCGTCGGCAGCATCAGCGCGGACATCGTCCGGGCCACCACCCCGGCCGGCGAGAGCCCGCTCGGCGACGTGATCGCCGACGCGCAGCTGGCGTACACGTCTGCCGGCGGGGCCCAGATCGCGCTGATGAACCCGGGCGGCATCCGCGCCGACCTGGACGCCGACCAGACGTCCGGCGGTGAGGCGTACGGCCAGGTCACCTACGGCGAAGCGTTCACCGTCCAGCCGTTCAACAACCTGGTGGTCACACAGACCTTCACCGGCGCGCAGATCAAGAACGTGCTGGAGCAGCAGTTCGTCGGCTTCAGCGGCCAGACCGCCCAGCGCATCCTCCAGGTTTCGGCCGGCCTGACATACACCTGGAGCGCCTCGGCCGCCGCCGGCTCGAAGATCAGCAACCTGGCACTCAACGGCGTGGCGATCGACCCCGCCGCCAGCTACCTGGTCACCACGAACGACTTCCTGGCCAACGGCGGCGACGGCTTCAGCTACCTCGCGCAGGGCACCGGCCGGGTCACCGCTCCGGGCTTCGACGTGGACGCCCTCGTGGCGCACCTCGCCACCGGCCCGATCGCCCCCGGCCTTGCCAACCGCATCAGCACCACGCCCTGACCAACGGGGATGGGAACCCACGGTGGGTTCCCATCCCCCTTGGCCGCGGGCCCACCGTGTGCCCTCATCCCGCCGAGCCGCAGGCCCACCGTGTGCCCTCATCCCGCCGAGCCGCGGGCCCACCGTGTGCCTTTGGTCGCGGTGGGCGGCTTGCTTCCGGCTCTTTTCGGTACGCCCGGAGCACGGTGTCCCACGGTTCGGGCGGTTTCCTTGCGAGCTGGTCCGCGACCGGGGCATACTCGGCTCGTGATCCAGCGGGCGCGATTTTTTTACTACGGCACCGGAAGTCCGGCAGCCGTAGGTCGCGTCTGATCCACAGACCTACATCAAGCCCCGGGCCTTCCAGCTCGGGGCTTGCTGCTGCCCG
Organism: Actinoplanes sp. CA-015351; assembly: GCF_050955685.1. NCBI lineage: Bacteria > Bacillati > Actinomycetota > Actinomycetes > Micromonosporales > Micromonosporaceae > Actinoplanes > Actinoplanes sp. CA-015351. The sequence goes on along the minus strand of NZ_CP192102.1, from coordinate 739,252 downwards.
GGCCGGGTCGACCGGGGCGCGAGCACCCGAGGAGCACGACATGACCGCCGAGACGGTGGACCAGCAAAGCGGCCAGACGGGCAGCCAGCAGAGCAGCCAGACCGCTGGGCAGACGACCGGCGAGGATCTGGACCAGAAGACCGGCGCCGGCGCGGCGCCCGCCGCTGCGGAGATCCGCGCGAAACGTGAGCGCATCGACGCGATCGATCAGGCGATCATCGACCTCTGGCTGGAGCGCGCGAGCCTCTCTCAGGAGGTCGGCAAGACCCGCATGGCCAGCGGCGGCACCCGCCTCGTCCTGGCGCGCGAGCGCGAGATCGTCGAGCGTTTCCGCAGCGCACTGGGCCCGGACGGCACCCAGGTGGCACTCCTGCTGCTGCGCTCAGGCCGCGGACCCCTGTAACCGCCAGGCCCCCTACCCCCGTTCGCCGCTCTCGGCGGGGACGGGATCGCACGAAATGCCGTGATCGGCGAGACGAGGCCGCACCTAACGAGGCGATGGGCGCGATGAGGTCACACACAGTGGCTCGGTGCGACCTCATCACCGCTATAGCCGAGATGGACGCACACGCAGGGATAACGTGCGCGCTCGTCTACGTCGTCGGCCGCTTGCGTGTGCCCTTGTCCCGGCTACCGGCCGCATGCGTGCGCCCCCGTCTCGGCCGACGCCGCGCCGGCCGGAACGGAAGCCGGAACTCGCGCCCCGAATCGTGTGCGCCGACTTCGGGGCGCTAGGCGCACCGCAACTCGACACACGACGGGCGCGGTTTTGGAAACTGAGCTGACAGGAAAAGGGCGCAACCGCTTAATCAGGTCGCCCGGTCAACCCGGTCACCCGGTCACCCGGTCACCCGGTCACCCGGTCACCCGGTCACCCGGTCACCCGGTCACCCGGTCACCCGGTCGCCCGGTGGCGCGGTGGCGCGGTGGCTGGTCGCAGGATGGACACGTAGCGGCCAGCGACCGGTGCCACGCCCAAGGGGGCAGCAGCGATCTGCACCCCCGCCCACCCGCCTTTAACCGGACCGAAGGCGGTCACTCCCCGACGCGACCGGCACTCGATCTTTAAAAGACTCGGCGGCGGTCCAAGAAGCTGGACCGCCGCCGTGGTCGTTTTCGGTCAGCGACCGTGGACCACGTCGCGGATTTCGGCGAAGTGGCAGGCGCTCGGGTGGGGCGAGCGGTCGCGGAGCTGCAGCGCCGGGTCCTGCTGGGAGCAGATGTCCTGCGCCTTCCAGCAGCGGGTCCGGAAGCGGCAACCTGACGGCGGGTTGGCCGGTGAGGGCACGTCGCCTTCGAGCACGATCTGGTCGCGGTGGCCGCGCAGGCGCGGGTCCGGGACCGGCACCGCGGAGAGCAGGGCCTGGGTGTACGGGTGGGTCGGCTGCTCGTAGATCTCGCGGTCGTAACCGTGCTCCACGATCCGTCCCAGGTACATCACGGCGACGCGGTCGGAGATGTGCCTGACCACCGACAGGTCGTGCGCGATGAAGATGTAGGACAGGCCGAACTCGTCCTGAAGCCGCTCCAGCAGGTTGATCACCTGAGCCTGGATCGACACGTCGAGCGCGGAGACCGGCTCGTCGCAGACGATGATCTCGGGCTTGAGAGCAAGCGCGCGGGCGATGCCGATGCGCTGGCGCTGACCGCCGGAGAACTGGTGCGGGTAACGGTTGATGTGGTCCGGGTTCAGACCGACCGTGTCGAGCAGGTCCTGCACGGCACGCTGCCGGCCCTTTTTCGGTACGACCTCGGGGTGGATCTCGTACGGCTCACCGATGATGTCGCCGACCGTCATACGCGGGTTCAGCGACGTGTACGGGTCCTGGAGCACCATCTGGATGTTGCGGCGAGCCCTGCGAAGCTCGTTGCCCTTCAGCCGGACCATGTCCTGACCGCGGACCATGATCGAGCCGGAGGTCGGCTTGTCCAGGCCGACCAGCAGTTTCGCCAGCGTGGACTTGCCGCAGCCGGACTCGCCGACGACGCCCAGGGTCTCGCCGCGGCGAAGCTGGATGTCGACGCCGTCGACCGCGCGGACCGCGCCGACCTTCGTCTTGAAGACGATGCCCTGCGTGATCGGGAAGTGCTTGACGAGACTCTTGGTCTCGAGAACGACGTCACTCACCGAGGACCTCCCGGAAGAAGTGGCAGCGGGCGGTACGGTGCGGCGCGACCGAGTAGGCCGGCGGCGGCGGGTCCTGGCGGCACGCGTCCTTCGCGTACCGGCAGCGGGGGTTGAACGCACATCCACGCGGGACGTCGGTCAGCGCCGGCGGCAGGCCGCGGATGACGTTGAGCTGCTGACCCTTCATGTCGAGGCGGGGAATCGACTCGAGCAGGGCACGGGTGTACGGGTGGGCCGGACGCGCGTAGATGTCGTAGACCGGCGCCTCCTCGACGACCTTGCCCGCGTACATCACGGAGATCCGGTCGGCCACGTCGGCGACCACGCCCATGTCGTGCGTGATCAGGATGAGGCCCATGTTGCGCTGCTTCTGAAGGTCCGCGAGCAGGCCCATGATCTGCGCCTGCACGGTGACGTCGAGCGCCGTGGTGGGCTCGTCGGCGATCAGCACCTCGGGATCGAGCGCCAGCGCCATGGCGATCATGACGCGCTGACGCATACCACCGGAGAACTGGTGCGGGTAGTCGTTGATCCGGTCCTTCGCACCCGGGATCTTGACCTGGTCGAGCAGCTCGATGGAGCGCCGCTTGGCCTCCGCCCGGGACATGCCGCGATGCATGCGGAACAGCTCGGCAAGCTGGAAACCGACCGTGTAGACCGGGTTCAGCGCGGAGAGCGCGTCCTGGAAGATCATCGCGATCCGGTTGGCGCGCACCTTGCGGCGCTGCTCCTCCGGGATGCCGAGCAGGTCGACACCGCGGTACATGATCGAACCCTTGGTGATGTATCCGGGAGGGCTCTCCAGGATGCCCATGATCGCCTGAGCGGTCACGGACTTGCCACAGCCTGACTCACCCAGGATCGCGAGGGTCTCGCCCGGGGAGAGCCAGAAGTTCGCGCCGTTGACGGCCTTGGCTACGCCGTACTGGGTGCGGAACTCGACGTGCAGGTCGGTCACCTCGAGGAGAGGTGCGCGCGGATCGACGCCGGGTACGACGTCCATTTGCGCCTTGATATCAGTCACAGGGTCACCGCAACTTCGGGTCGAAGGCGTCGCGGATGGCGTCGCCCAGCATGATGAAGGCCAGCACGGTGGCGGCGAGGAAGATCGACGGCCAGACCAGCGGTTCGGTCGCCACTCGAGCGTACGGCGAAGCCTCCGAGATCGAGATGCCCCAGCTGATCGCGTCGTTCTTCAGGCCGACGCCGAGGAACGACAGGGTCGCCTCACTGGCGATGTTCGTGCCCAGCAGGATCGTGAGAACCACGATGAAGGACGCGATCGAGTTCGGCAGGATGTGCCGCGCCATGAGCCGGTACGGGGTCGCCCCGAGCATCCGGCCGGCCGCCACGTAGTCCTGGTTCTTCGACGCGATCACCGCGGAACGCATCACCCGGGCCGCTGAGGTCCAGGTGAGCAGTCCGAGCGTGAGCGTCACCGCCAGCACACCGTCCGACTTCTCGGTGACCAGACGGTTCGACAGCACGATCGCGCCGAGCAGGAACGGGATACCGAGCATGATGTCGACACCACGGGACAGGACCGCGTCCACCCAGCCGCCGAAGTAACCGGCGGCGAGCCCGAAGAACAGGCCGATCACGCCGGCGAGCAGCGTCGACAGGATCCCGACGATGATCGAGTTCCGGGCGCCGTAGACGGTCTTCGCGAAGACGTCACAGCCCTGGAAGTCGTACCCGAAGTACGCCGTACCGCTGGCGCCGCCGTGCTGGTTGGCCAGCGTGCAGGCACGCGGGTCAGCCGAGGTGAAGAGCGTCGGCCAGGCCGCCATCAGCAGAATGACGGCCACCAGGACGACCGACACCCAGAAGATCTTGTTGCGGCGGAGGTCGATCCAGGCATCCCCGGCAAGGCTTCGTGGCTTGTCGGACTTGCCCCGTCGTCCGCGCGGGCCCTGCGGTTGTGGCGAGGGCACCTCGACGGCGGTGATGGCGTTGGGGTCACTCATAGCGGATCCTGGGGTCGAGGGCGGCGTACAACAGGTCGACGAGAAGGTTCACGACCAAGAAGATGATCACCAGCACGCTGACGAAGCCGACCACGAGCGGGCCGTCCTCGGTCGTGATCGCGCGGGCGATGTTGAAGCCGACGCCGGGGATGTTGAAGATCTTCTCGGTCACGATGGCGCCGGACATCAGGCCACCCAGGTCGACGCCGATCAGCGTCACGACCGGGATCAGCGAGTTGCGCAGCACGTGCACCCAGATGACGCGCCGGCGTGTCAGGCCCTTGGCCCGCGCCGTACGCACGTAGTCGGCACGAAGATTCTCGACGACCGAGGTACGGGTGACCCGCAGCTCGGTGGCGATGACGAGACTGCCCAGCACCAGGGCCGGCAGCAGCAGGTCCCAGAGTGAGGCGTCCCGTGTCGCGGTCGGCGGGAACCAGCCCAGTTTGATACCGAAGATCAGCTGCGCCAGCGGCGCGAGCACGACGATCGGCATCGCCAGGACCACAAGCGTCGCGATCAGCGTGACGTTGTCGAAGAGACCGCCCCGCTTGATCGCGGAGTAGACGCCCGCGGTCACCGCGATGGTCGCCGCGATGACGATCGCCAGCAGCGCGAGCTTCACCGTCACCGGCCACGCGTTGGCGAGCATGGCCGAGATCTTCTGACCCGTCAGCGACGTACCGAGGTCACCGGTGAGCAGGCCCTTCATGTAGTACCAGTACTGAGTGAGGAAGCTCTCGTTCAGGTGGTAACGCTCGGTCAGCGCAAGACGCTGACTCTCAGTGATGGGGCGTTCGCCCGCCAACGCCTGGAGGGGGTCGTCCTGGTTGGCGAACGTCAGCGCGAAAACCACAAATGTAGCCCCGAAGAATGTCAGGACCATCTGCAGTAGGCGCCGCACGATGTAGCGGAACATACGGGTTCTAGCCTCTTCCGCGGAAGAGCGCCGGCCTCGTGAGCACGGCGACGAGGAGGTTGGGGTTAACGCAGGCTAACGCAGCGGTGGCGCCACGGTTTCACATGCTCCGTGACGCCACCACCGTTCAAGCGGTTAAATCAGCTGACTACTTCGATCTCGTACAGGTTCACCTTCTGGAAGAGGTCGACGTTCACGTTCGTGACCTTCTCCGAGAAGCCGAAGACGTTCTGACCGTTGCGCAGCGGGATCACCGGCATGTCCTTCGCGAGGATATCCTCAGCTGCCTGCCACTTCGCGATGGCCTCCTCCGGAGTGGCGGCCGAGCGACCCGCGGCGACCAGGTCGTCGAAGGCGGTGTTGCTGTACCCGTAGTAGTTGGAGGAACCGTCGGTCGCGTACAGCGGGCCGAGGTAGTTCTCCATCAGCGGGTAGTCCATCAGCCAGCCGAGACGAATGAGGCCAACCGGCTCCTTCTTCTCGACCTTGGTCAGCAGGTCGGCGAACTTCGGCTCACCGACACCGGTGCAGTTCACGCCGAGCGAAGCCTTGATCTGGTTGCACGTCGCGTCAACCCACGCCTTGTGCGGGCCGTCAGCGTTGTACGTGATCTTCAGCTCGGCCGGGCCCTTGGCCTCGGTGTAGAGCGTCTTGGCCTCAGTCGGGTTGTACTCGCAGTTCTTGCCACAGGTGTTCTCGCGGTAACCCGCGACCACCGGGGAAACGAACGAGGTAGCCGGCGTCTGCGAACCGAGGAAGACCTGGTCCGTGATCTCCTGGCGGTTGATCGCCATGGAGATGGCCTGACGCACCCGGACGTCCTGGAACTCCTTCTGGAACGTCGGGAAACCGACGAACTGGAAGGCGGAGTTCGGGGACTTCTGGAACCGGTCGCCGAGGTCGGCGGACGCCGACGCGAGGCTCTCGATCGGGATCTGCGTCTGCACGTCGAGGTTGCCCGCGACGAGGTCAGCGTACTGAGCGGCGTCGTCCTGGTAGATCTTCCAGGTGATGCCGTCGACCTTCGGAACCTGGCCCTTGAAGTCGGCGACCTTCTCGACGACGACCTGGGCGTCGTGCTCCCACTTGCCCTTCATCTTGAAGGGGCCGTTACCGATGATCGCGTCCTCGAAGCCCTCGGCGATGACGCCGTCAGCGGAGAAGGCGGCCTTCGGCAGCGGGTAGAAGACGGTGTAGCCCAGCAGCGAGGCAAAGCTGGCGAACGGCGCCGCGAGCTTGATCTCGAGGGTGCTGTCGTCAACGGCCTTCAGACCGGAGAGCTTCTTGGCCTTGGGGTCGGGGGCCGTCTTGGGGCCCTCTTCGCCGTCCGGGTCTTCGCTCTGCAGGTCGGCGTAGCCGGCGATGCTCGAGAAGAAGTAGGAACCGCCCTGACCGTTCGGACCGTAGGCGCCGTAGTTCCAGGCGTCGACGTAGTTCTGTGCGATGACCGGCTCGCCGTTGTGGAAGGTGAAGCCGGGCTTCAACTTCACGGTCCAGGTCGTGTTGGTCTTGTCCGCCGTGATCGACTCGGCCGCGACCGGGGTCGGGTTGTTCTTGGCGTCGAAGTCGACCAGCGGGTAGAACAGCGAGTTCAGAACCTCAGCACCGTTCGACTCCGTCGTGTTCGACGGGATCAGGTGCTGGGGCTCGGCGATACCGATAACCACAGTATTGGAAGTACCGGACGACTCGTCCGAGTCACCGCTACCGCAACCGGCGGCCAACAAGGCGATGGCGGTCGCTCCGACCGCCATCTTCCATGGGCTTTTCCCAAGCATGGGAGTGCCTCCTTCAGGGGCGCTCACGAGGGGTTGTGTGAGTAGCTGCCACTGTGACACAGAGGCACGGAAACCAATGAGCGCCGTTATCAAGCCGATATTAGCCGTTTACGTCCGTACGCAGACCCAAAGATCGTTCTTTCGCCGGATTCGACCGGCCTGAGCTGCGCGTACGCCTGCGTGTGTCCGCTCGGACACCCAGAGCGGCGAAACGGTTGAAGTTCGGCGACGGGAGGCGGAGGTCAGACCAGGCGCCGGTCAGCGGCCCATCGTGACAGCTCGTAGCGGTTGCTCATCTGCAGCTTCCGCAGCACGTTGGAAACATGCGTCTCCACGGTCTTGATGGAGATGAACAGCTCTTTAGCGATCTCCTTGTATGCGTAACCCCGCGCGAGCAGTCGCAGAACCTCGCGCTCGCGGTTGGTCAGCTGGTCCAGCTCGGGGTCGGCGACCGGCACGTCGGGCCGGGAGGCGAAGGCGTCGAGCACGAAACCGGCAAGCCTCGGGCTGAACACCGCGTCACCGTCGGCGACCCGGCGGACCGCGGCGGCCAGCTCGTCCGGCGAGATGGTCTTCGTCACGTAACCACGCGCGCCGGCCCGGATCAGGCCGATCACGTCCTCGGCCGCGTCGGAGACCGACAGCGCCAGGAAGCGGACCTGCGGATGGGTACGCCGAATCGTCTCCAGCACCGCGCGGCCACCGCCATCGGGCATGTGCACGTCGAGCAGGACCACATCGGGGCGGATCGCCTGAATCCGGCTGATCGCCTCGGCCACCGTGCTCGCCTCACCCACCACGTCGACGTGCGCGCCGAGCTCGGCGCGCACCCCGGCGCGGAACATCGCATGGTCGTCGACGAGGAAAACGGTCAGCCTGCCGGCCGCCTGCTCCACCACGGGCTCGGTCATCGTGCCTGCTCCTTACCAGCGCTCACGCTCTCCCTCGAAACGGAGAGCATCAGCCGCACTTCGGTGCCGTCGCCGGGCGCGCTACGGATCTCGGCGCGCCCGCCGTGGCGTTGCATTCGCCCGATGATCGACCCCCGGACGCCGTGCCGTGTCTCCGCCACGCCGTCCAGCTCGAACCCGGCGCCGCGATCCCGGACGAAGACACTCAGCTCTTCCTCCTCCACCTCGGCGTAGAGGGAGACGGTCTGCACACCAGCATGACGTGCCGCGTTGACAAGCGCCTCCCGAGCGGCCGCGACGAGCGCCGCGACACGTTCGTCGCACTGGGTGTCGCCGACCACCACGGTCTCCACCGTGATCGCGTAGGTGTCCTCGACCTCGGCCGCGGCCTGCTCGAGCGCCGCCGCGAACCGCTCGGTCGGCGAGGCGGCCGGTTTGTACAGCCAGTTACGCAGGCTGCGCTCCTGGCCGCGGGCGAGCCGCTGCACCTCTTTGATGTCGGCGGAGTTGCGCTGGATCAGCGCGAGCGTGTGCAGCACCTGGTCGTGGATCATCGCGGCCAGCTCGGCGCGCTCCTGCTCCCGGATCCGGCCCTCGCGCTCGGCGCGCAACTGGCCGAACGTACGCCAGAGCAGCGGCGCGACGACCACGCCGACCCCGGCCAGTCCGACGAACGCGAAGATCACGCCGTTGAAGACCGCGGCGATCGAGTTGTCCGGCGCGTAGACCGCGACCACACCGATCAGGCCGACCGCGACGAGGATGCCGCCGCCGATGAAGCGGAAGATGAAGGAGCGCCGATCATTCTCGGACACGATTGCCGCGAGCCACGGTGTCGAGGCGATGTTGTAGTCGGCGTCGCCGCCGCGGCGGCTCGGGTCCGACTGATGCCAGATCACGCCGGCGCCGACCGCGATCACCGCGATCATCCAGCCGGCTGTGGTGGCCACCTGATCGTCGAAGACCAGGGCCTGCAGCAGCACCACACCGAGACCGATCGCGGCGAACGGCGCCAGCGAGGAAAGGTCACGTGGGGCCGGCTCCTCGTCGCTGCCACGGGCCTCCTGCGGAAGGACTGCCCAGTACGCGGCGTACAGAAGAAGGCCTAGAGCGTTGAAGCCCAGAAGGACCACGAGGGCGATGCGGACCGCCAGCACCGGCAGGCCGAGGTGGCGCGCCAGTCCGGCGGCGACACCCGCGACGATGCGGTGGTCACGCGGCCGGTACAACCGGCGCGGCTGAGGTACGGCGGTGGTGGTGATCGCACTTCTCCCTTCCTGCCCTTCGATCGTCACACGTCCCGCCGCCGGGAGCCACGGGTTACCACCCTGGGAAAAGGAGCGCCCGGATCTCAGGGTGGCCTCAGGGTCGGTTCCGGAAGCAACTCGGGTGACGAGTCGAGCACGATCGAAGCATGAACGACGAAGCTGCCGAGTCCCGCGGGCCTTCCACGCCGGGCGCCGGTCCACAGGGCGCCACGGCACCTTCCTCTCCCCCGCCTTCTGATCCGCCGCCGTCCGAGACGCCGTATGGCGCGAACGTGCCGCCCTGGCTCGCCAACGCCGGCGCCGCCTTCGCCCGCCAGCAACTGGTGCGGCCGCGCAACGGGCGATACGTCGCCGGTGTCTGCGGCGCCCTCGCCCGGGCCACCAACACCGACCCGATGCTGTGGCGGGTGCTGCTCGGTGTGCTCGGCATCCTCGGCGGCACCGGCGTGCTGCTCTACCTGATCGGCTGGCTCGTCATCCCGTCCGAGGGCGACACCGCCTCGCCGGTCGAGTCGCTGCTCGGCAAGGGCCACTCCGGGATGGCGCCGCTCTCCGTGGTGCTGCTCGGCAGCGCCGCGCTGCTGACCTTCGCCTTCATCGTGAACTCCGGCGCACGGGCCAGCATGCTCGCCGCCGCCGTGATCCTCGGCGCGTTCCTGCTGATCAAGCGCGGCGGGGTGACCGGACCGGCACAGGCACCCCCGCCGCCTCCTCCGGCTCCGCCTGGACCGGCACCCGCTGAGGAACCGACGCTCGCGTTCACGCCGCCGGTTCCGGAGACGCCGGCGGCGAACGCCCCCGAGCCGGAGACCCCGCCGGGTTACCAGCCGCCGCGATACGAGCCGCCGTTGTTCAGCCCGCCGGCACCGCCGGCCGAGGGTTACCGTCCTCCGTTCGCGCCGCACGGCCCGTACGCGACAGCCACCATCCCGCCCGTGCCGCCGATCCCGCCCAAGCCCCCGAAGCCGCCGAAGCCGCCGAAAGAGCGCTCGGTGCTCGGCCGCCTGACCTTCTTCGCGGTCGTCGTGGTGATGGGCCTGATCGCCGTGCTCGACATGGCCGGCCTGAGCGTGGCGGTCTCGGCATACTTCGCGGCGGCCCTGGCCACCATCGCTCTCGGCCTGATCGTCGGCGCCTGGTTCGGCCGGGCTCGCGGCCTCATCGCTCTCGCCTTGATCGCCACCCTGGGACTGTTCGTCTCCACCGGCACCGAGCGCTGGGGCGGCGAGTTCCGCGACAGCGTCTACCGGCCGGCGAACCTGACCGAGCTCGCCGATCAGTACGACTTCACCTTCGGCAACGTCACCCTCGACCTGCGCGACGTCGACTTCGCCGGCGCCGACCAGATCACCGGGGTGAACATGAAGTTCGGGCAGCTGCGGGTGCTGCTCCCGCCGGAGGTCGACGCCACCGTCGACGTCTCGGGCGGCGGAATCCGTACCGTGTTGTTCGGCACCGAAAGCTCCAGCTCCGACTCGGGGCGCCAGACCGTGACCGACCTCGGCACCGAGGGACCCGGCGGCGGCAAGCTCCAGCTCGACCTGCGTCTGGACACCGGCAACCTGGAGGTGGCCCGATGAAGCCGCACCGCATGGATGGCGTTTCCCTGACCTTCGGCCTGATCTTCCTGGGTGTCGCCTTCTGGTGGGCGATCTCCCGGGTCATCACGGTCCACCTGCCCGCCGTGGGCTGGATCGTGGCCGGCGCCCTGATCTTCTTCGGGGTGATCGGACTGCTCGGCGCGATCCGCTCCAACCGCCGCGAGGAGCCCGCGCTCGTCCCGGTGGCTGCCGAGGCCAGCATCGCCACCCCGGGCGATCTGCCCCCGGAGATGCACGCCTCGATCGTGCAGGAACTGCTGGACGATCCCGCCGTCAAGTTCGCTCAGGAAAACCCGGAAGACGCCTCGGCCCGGCCCCGGCAGGACTGATCGGCATGCCAACGCCCCGCCCACCGGGAAACAACCGGCGGGCGGGGCAATATGCTCGCTGGATGACCCCGTATCCCGCCGTGTCCACCACGCCCGTAACCGGCGTGGGTGCTCGGGCCGCCCGTGCCCTGACCGCCGAGTTCGCCCGGCAGAACGCGGCCGCGTCCGCCCTGCTGATCGGCGCCGACCACGCCTCGACGGTGGTGGCCGCCGCTGTCGAGGCTCTCCTGCCCGGCGACACCCTGACCCTCGTCCCCGGTGAGCACAGCAGCGCTGAACTGCTGCGCGGCCACATCACCGGCCTGGGCAGCTGGGTCGCCGAACGGGTGCGGATCGTCGAGTCGCTGGACGAGGCGCAGCCCGCGGATGTCGTCATCGTCACGGAGCCGCTCATCGGCACCGCCGAGGAGACCCGCACCCTGATCGACCGGCTCGGCAAGTACCTCGCCGACGGTGGTGTGCTGTCGGTCGCCACGCCGGCCGCGCCGGGCCGTACCGGAGGCGCCGCCGCGGAGCTCTTCCGCCAGGGCGCCCTCTTCGGTGTCGGCTCCGACCTGGTGGTGCGTAACCAGCCGCCGCTGCGTGTGCACAAGTTCCGCTTCTCGCCGGCCGACGTGTCGGCCGCCGCGACCATCGCGCCCGCTTACCGCACGTCGAGCGTGCCGGTCACCCGGACCATGCACATCGACTCCAACGGTGTGGCCGCCGCCGGCATCGCACTCGGCCTGGCCGTCCTCGCCCGCCGCACCCGGCCGAAGTCGAAGCTCTGGCTGCTGCCGGCGATCGCCGCCGCGCCGGTCGCCGCGTTCTTCCGGGACCCGGAACGCGACGTGCCGGCCGACGCGTCAGCCGTGGTCGCGTCCGCCGACGGCAAGGTGCTGTCGGTGGAGCGGATGCACGACGAGCGGTTCGGGCCCGGCGAGTTCCTGCGCATCGCCGTCTTCCTGTCCGTTTTCGACGTGCACGTGAACCGCTCGCCGGTGGCCGGCCGGGTCGCCGACTACTTCGTCGAGGAGGGCGGGTACGCGAACGCGATGACCGCCGCGGCCGAGCACAACGTGGCCGCGTACACGGTTCTCGACACCGAGAACGGCACGGTCGTGGTGGCGCAGCGGACCGGTCTGATCGCCCGTCGCATCGTGCAGCGCGCACCTGTCGGGACGCTGCTGGCCAAGGGCGAACGGTACGGCCTGATCCGGTTCGGCTCGCGGACCGACATCTACCTGCCGGCCGACAAGGCTGAGCCGCTGGTCAGCGTCAACGAGCGCGTGGTCGGCGGCTCGACGGTGATCGCCCGCTGGAAGTAAGCCCAAGAAAACCGCCTCCCCTGTGTCAGGGGAGGCGGTTTTTTGTGCAGAGAAGATCAGACCCGCTTGTCTCGCATCCACAGGACCGGGCCGCTGGCCAGGTACGTCGCCACGATCAGCACGAACGCCATCCGCGGCTCGATCAGCGCGCCGACCACCGGCAGCAGGAGTAGCCACGGCGGCAGTTTCACGATCCGGGCGAGTTTCGCGTAGGGGAAGCTGGACACCATCGCGAAGGCGAGCAGCGTCACGCCGCCGACCAGGGCCATGCCGGGCAGCTCGTCGAGCCCGATCAGCACGGTGAGCGCCAGGACCGCGGCGGCCATCGTGGTGGGGACGCCGCTGAAGAACCGGCCGTCTTTCGGCGAGACGTTGAAGCGGGCCAGGCGGATCGCGGCGCAACCGGCCACGAAAGCGCTGGCAATGCCGGCGGCGACCGGCGGAACCGAGTCGGCAAGCGAGGCGTAGACCACGACGGGCGCGGCGAGGCCGAACGAGCACATGTCGGCCAGCGAGTCCATCTGGGCGCCGAACGGGCTGGAGACACCCAGCTTGCGGGCGAGCGCGCCGTCCAGACCGTCGAACACGACGCAGGCGACGAGGCAGGCAGCCGCGATCCGGACGTCGCCGTCCATGGCCAGGAAGATCGCCAGAAGGCCGAGGCCCAGGCTGGACAGGGTGCAGGCGTTGACGAGCGCGAAGCTCGCCTTACGGGAGAGCGTGTGCTCCCCGGGAAGCAGCGAGATCGAGTCAGGCTCCGGCTCGGAGGCGGCAACCGTGACGGGCACCGGAACAACCAGGGTCCGCACCGGCTCGGCCGGGGTGTAGAGCACCTCGGCGCGGGTCGCGGTCGCGGCGCGACCGGTATCGGCGGAGCGGCGGCCCACCCGAACCATCAGGGCTTGCCGCGCGAGAGACCCGCCCCGGCGCAGCCGGCCAGTCCAGCGACGCCCGGCCGGACGGGGACTATCCGTCGATCGACGCCGGCGCCAAGGGGTACTCGGCACGTGCTTCCTCCATGGAGTTCAGTTGTTCCACCGGTGACCGGCGAAATTGCGGGTTACACCATCGCACAGCGGGACGGCCTTGGCGAGTGGCGACTGATCCTGGAGTACAACGCCGACAGCCGACGGTTTCATCCCCCGCGACTGCCGGAGGACACTCCCTCAACCTTCCGTGCCCTTGATTTTAGCCCTTCCGGGCCAGCGCATCCCGTGACAGTTCGGTGAGAGACAGTCCGGCGACAAGATCCGGAGCGAACCAGGCGGCCTCGGAGGTCGAGCCGCCGGCACCCTCGGTGACCGCGGCGGCGCTGGGTTCGTCCACTCTGACCTCGTACAACACTCTGATCACATGCCAGTCGATCGGTACGCCCTCCGGACCGAGCGCGACCGGGTCGTATCGATGCGAGGTACCCAGGAGACCGACGACACGCCCGCGCTGGGATGTCTCCTCAAGGAGCTCGCGGGCCAAGCCCTGCTCGGGGGTCTCACCGAAGTCGGTGCCACCGCCGGGCAGGTGCCACAGTCCCCCGCCCGGGTACCCGTCGGAGATCCGGGTCAGCAGGATCCGCCCGTCCGGATCACTCGCCAGGGCGTAGGCGCCGAAGCGCTGTACCGGGCCGGGAGGCCTTTCTACTGCGACGCCGGGCAGCTCCAGAACCGGGCTGTCAACCCGGATGCCGAGAACACCCGCCGTGAACGGCAGCAACGGCACGTCCTCGGGGGACATCCACGCCGCCAGGTCGCTGGTGCCGTCCGCCTCGGGCCGCAACTCCCCGCCGGTCACCTCGACGTCGTAGATGATCCGGTCGGTGTGCTCGATCGAGTCGTCGGGCAGCCGGGCCAGGTCGGCGGTGGCGGAACGCACCCCGACGACCCGTACCGACAGGCCGCTCTCCTCGGCGAACTCCCGGACGACGGTGTCGTCCGGGTGCTCACCGTGATCAATGCCACCGCCGGGCAGCGACCAGACACCGGGGAACGCGGAGGCGCCCGAGCCACGGGTCAGCAGCACCCGGCCCTCGGTGTCGCGGCAGACGCCGTACGCCGCCGCCCTTCTCCTGATCTTCACCAATAGAAGACTAGATCAGCCGTGCCGCACGCAACGCGTCCGCGGTGACCTCGGTGAGCTGCTCGGCGGCGAGCTCGGCCACCTCCTTGAGCGGCATCCACCTGGCCTCGTCGGTCGAGCCACCCACGTCGTGGATGACCACCTCGGTGGGGTGGTCGACGACGACCCGGTAGAAGGCGCGGACACCGTGCCAGTCGATCGGGTATCCCTCCGGGCCGAGCGAGGCGGCGTCGCGGTGGCTGGCCACGCCGAGCAGCTCGACGAGCCGGCCTTCCTGACCGGTCTCCTCGACCAGCTCACGGATGAGCGCGGTGCCCGGCTGCTCGCCGTAATCGGTGCCGCCGCCGGGCAGGTGCCAGCAGCCGGCGCCCGGGTATCCGGGCGAGATCCGGGTGAGAAGCAGGTTCTCGTACGGGTCGGTCGCGATCGCGTACGCGGCGAAGCGCTGCGCCCGGTGCAACCCGTCCGGCCCTTCGTACGCGTAGAACGACGGGAACGTCGGCGGCACGTCCGGACGCAGGTCCGCGGAGGCGGCCGGCAGTCCGAGCGCATCAGCGGCGAACGGCCGGAGTTTGAGCCGCCCGGCCTCTTCGAGGGTGTGCCAGCGCGCCAGGTCGGTGGGGTGGCCGACCCGGTCGATCAGGTTGCCGCCACGCACCGACACCGAATAGATCAGGCGGTCGGTGTGGATGGTGACGCCTCGGTGCGGCATGGAGCGCATGTCGGCGAGGACGTCGTGCAACCCGGTGACGGCGACCGAGAGCCCGGTCTCCGCCGCCGTCTCGCGAACAACTGTGTGATTGGGGTCTTCGCCGTGATCAACGGCGCCGCCGGGCAACGACCAGACTCCGGGGGTGCCGGATTTGGACGAAGCCCGGACCAGGAGGACGCGGCCCTCGTCGTCGCGAGCGACGGCGTAGGCGGCGATCCTGCGGAGCGGTTCCAGTGCGGGGGTCACGGGCGGCAATTCTGCCCGGAATATGTTACCTCTCAAGAACATCTGTCGAGTTCCTGACAGAGGGATAGCAGTGTGTAATCGCAGCTCAGGGCGATTTTACCCGCCCTGAGCTATTGATCCACTACTGAGCGTCACTCCCACTCGATGGTGCCCGGCGGCTTGCTCGTGACGTCCAGAACAACCCTGTTCACCTCGCGGACTTCGTTCGTGATCCGGTTGGAAATCTTGGCGATCACGTCGTACGGAAGGCGCGACCAGTCGGCGGTCATGGCGTCCTCGCTGGAGACCGGCCGGAGCACCACCGGGTGGCCGTAGGTGCGGCCGTCGCCCTGCACGCCGACACTGCGCACGTCGGCGAGCAGCACCACCGGGAACTGCCAGACGTCGCGGTCCAGGCCGGCCGCGGTCAGTTCCTCGCGGGCGATCAGGTCGGCCGCCCGCAGGATGTCCAGCCGGTCCCGGTCCACCGCGCCGATGATCCGGATCGCCAGGCCGGGACCCGGGAACGGGTGCCGCTGGACGATCTCGTCGGGCAGGCCGAGTTCCGAGCCGATCGCGCGTACCTCGTCCTTGAAGAGCGTGCGCAGCGGCTCGATCAACGCGAACTGGAGGTCGTCGGGGAGGCCGCCGACGTTGTGGTGCGACTTGATGTTCGCGGTGCCGGTGCCGCCGCCCGACTCCACCACGTCCGGGTAGAGGGTGCCCTGCACCAGGAACTCGATGTGCCGCTCGGCGTCCAGGTCACGTGCCGCGGCCTCGAACGAGCGGATGAACTCACGCCCGATGATCTTGCGTTTCTGCTCCGGGTCGGTGACGCCGGCGAGGTGGCCGAGGAACTGCTCCTCCGCGTTCACCACCACCAGCCGCACGCCGGTGGAGGCCACGTAGTCCTTCTCCACCTGCTCGGCCTCGCCGGCCCGCAGCAGGCCGTGGTCGACGAAGACGCAGGTGAGCTGGTCACCGATCGCCTTCTGGACCAGGGCCGCGGCGACCGCCGAGTCGACGCCGCCGGAGAGGCCGCAGATGACCTGCTTGTCGCCGACCTGCTCGCGGATCAGAGCGACCTGGTCCTCGATGATGTTGCCGGGCGTCCAGGTCGGTTCGAGGCCGGCGATGTCGTACAGGAAGCGCTTGAGCATTTCCTGGCCCTGCTCGGTGTGTGCCACCTCGGGGTGGAACTGCACACCGGCGCGCTTGGTGGTCAGGTCCTCGAAGGCAGCGACCGGCGCGCCCGGGGTCGAGGCGGTGACCGCGAAGCCCTGCGGGGCGACCGCGACGCTGTCGCCGTGGCTCATCCAGACCGGCAGGTCAGCGGGGAGATCGCGAAGGAGGGTGCCGCCCTCAGCCTGCGACGCGAGAAGCGTCCGGCCGTACTCCCGGGAGCCGGTGTGTGCCACCGTGCCGCCGAGGGCCTGTGCCATCGCCTGGAATCCGTAACAGATGCCGAAGACCGGAACGTCGCTGTCGAACAGCCCGGCGTCGAGCGAGGGCGCGCCCGGCTCGTAAACGCTGGAGGGGCCGCCGGACAGGATGATCGCGGCCGGGTTTTTCGCCAGCATCTCGGCCACCGGCATCGAGTGCGGGACGATCTCGGAGTAGACGCGGGCCTCACGGACCCGGCGGGCGATCAACTGGGCGTACTGGGCGCCGAAGTCGACGACGAGAACGGGACGCGGTGTACTCACCCGGCGAGTTTACCGGCGGTGCGTCACGGCCCGGTACGGGGCCGTGACGCACCAAACGGTCAGCGACGGTAGTAGGTACGCGTCGCCAGCTTCTTCACGTTGCCCGCCTTGTCGTACGCGCGAACAACGACCTTCATGGTCTTCTTCTGCTTCGACACCTTGAAGGACAGGCTGTACCCGGCCTTCGTGTCGGTCGCCACGACCTTGCCGTTGACCAGCAACTGGACCTTGGCGACCTTGTACTTGTCGTTCGCCTTGACCTTGACGGTCACCGTGCCCGACACCTTGGCCTTGTTCTTCGGGGCCTTGGTGATCGTGACCTTGGGCGGCGTGTTGTCCGCGACCACCCAGGTGGCCGGCGTCCAGCCGATGTTGCCGGCCTTGTCGGTGATCCGCAGCTGAATCTTGAGCGGACCGTTCTTGCCCGCGGTGTTCAGCTTCGGCGCGAACGGGGCGACGTAATCCCAGCTGTGCCACTTGCCGTTCACGTACAGGTCGACGTTGCGGATGCCGGAGCCACCGGTGTCACCGAGCTTGGTCGGGCTGATCGCGCGGGAAGCGCGTACCAGGGTGTTCTTGGCGATCCCGATCCCAGCGGTCGGCTTCGCGGTGTCGACAGTCTTGTAAGCGACCGCCGCCTCCGCGTTGACCAGACCCTTCTCGACCCAGCCACCGATCGGACGGGCCGTGTTGCGGATCGCCCGCTGCACGCTCCATCCGCTCCACGACGGGTTCTTCGACTGCACCAGCGCGGCCACACCGGCGACCAGCGGGGCGGAGAACGACGTGCCCTGGACCTCGTACTCGTTGTAGTACCAGTCCCAGCAGGCGGCCGTGTTGCCGTCCCAGCAGTACGCGCCGTTGTTACGCATGCCGGCGGTGATGGCGGGCGCCGCCACGTCGACCCAGCTCGCGCCGTAGCTCGAGAAGTCGACCCGGTCCTTGCCATTGTTGGCCCGGGTGTTGGTGCCGCCGACAGCGAGCACGTCGGCGTACGCCGCCGGGTACATCCGCTGGCTGGTGCCCTCGTTGCCGGCTGCCGCCACGACGAGCGCTCCACGGCCGTTCGCGTACGCGATCGCGTCCTGGAGAGTCGACGAGGAGTCCGCGCCACCGAGCGACAGGTTGATGATCTTCGCGCCCTGCTTGGCCGCGTAGACGACACCCGCAGCGACGGCGGCGTAACTGCCCGAACCGTCCCAGTCCAGCACCTTCACCGGGAGGATCTGGCACTGCGCGCACACGCCGGCCAGGCCGGTGTTGTTGCCGGTCTTGGCAGCGATCAGCGACGCCACCACGGTGCCGTGCGGGAAGTCGCCGTCGTCGGAGGCATTGTTGTCGCCGTTGACGAAGTCGTACCCACGCAGAACCTTGCCGGACAGGTCACCGACCGCGGAGACACCGGTGTCGACGACCGCGACCTTGATCGCGCCACCGGTCGTGGTGTTCCACGCCGCGGGCACGTTGAGCTGGGCCAGCTCGGGCTGGTGACCGCCCGCGTAGACCGGGTCGTTCGGCGTGACGGCGAACGACTTGGCGGTCGGGTCGACCTCGACGTACGAAACCTTCGGGTCGGCCCTCAGCGCCGCGATCACCGACGACGACTTGTCGGCCGGCACATCGAGCGCCTTCGCCCGTACCTCGGCGAGAGCGGAGCTCAGCGGGCCGCCCTTCTCCACCGCGCCCTTGAATCCCCAGCCGGAGAGGGCGGAAAGCGGAGCCGCAGCATCCACCGAGGACTTGAGTCCCACCACGAGCCGGATCGGCTTGGAATCCCAGGCCTGGGCCGGACCGGACACGCCGGCCAGGCCGAGACCGGTTGCCAGGCTCGCGGTGACGATGCCGGCAAGAACGCGCCGGCTGGAAGAATTCATGCTTGGAGACCTCCCCCGTTGCGACCGCCGGGGGGTCGGCGAATCGCCGGGCCAGAGTACTGGCGATCTCCAAAAAGGCAATAGCAGGTTCATTGAACGAGATATGTATAGGCATTGAGCACTGCAACAATGTCCTTTACTGTTCCGCTATGCGGAACAGCAAGATCACTTGGGCGGTGGTCGCCGGCGCGGTCGTGGCGCTGCTCGCCGGCGTGGGCGTCGCCATCGCGATGAATCGCAGCTCGAACAACACGGCCGCCGCGCCGGTCAGCTCCGCGGGCGCCTCGTGGGCGGCGACCGCCCCGTCGGCCTCGGCAGCACCGGCCGAGTCGCCCGGCGCGGACATCAAGGGCCCGCTCGACCTGGTGCTCGTCGGCGTCGACACCCGGACCAGCATTCCCGGCTGGGAGCCACACGCCGACACGGTGATGCTGCTGCACGTGGACGCCGGACTCAAGAACGCCTACCTCTATTCGCTGCCCCGCGATCTGCGGGTCGACATGCCCGCCTACAAGAAAGCGGGCTTCTCCGGCGGCCGTTACAAACTCACCGAGGCGATGAGCCGCGGCTCCCGCATTCCCGGCGAAAAGACCAAAAAGAGCACCGAGCAAGGGTACGAGCTCCTGACCAAGTCGCTCAGCGCATACACCGGGATCAAGACGTTCCAGGCGGGTGCCGTTCTCAACTTCGCCGGCCTGTCGAAGCTCGTCGACGCGCTCGGTGGCATCGACATGAACATCGACCAGAAGGTGAAGTCGCGCCACCACAAGCCGGACGGCACGAACCGGCCGATCGCGCCCGGCGGCGGTGACCACACCGGACCGCAGATGATCTACCAGGTCGGCGAGCGGCACCTGGTCGGCTGGCAGGCCACCGACTACGCCCGCCAGCGGTACGGGCTACCCAACGGCGACTACGACCGGCAGCGGCACCAGCGTCAGATGGTCAGCGCGATCATGACGAAGGCGTTCTCCGAGGGCGTACAGGACCCGGCCAAGCTCAAGGACGTCATCGAGGCGATCGGCGACTCGCTGGTCTACGTGGGCGGGCGTACGCCTTTCGAGTACGCGTACGCGCTCAAGGACCTCACGCCCGAGAAGATCACCCTGGTCGACCTGCCCGGCGCCGGCGTCTCCAGCGGCGGCAAATACGTCGGTGAGCAGCTCAAGTCCGAGGGCACCGGCTTCCTCAAGGCGCTCGTCAAGAACAAGGCGGCGGCGTACCTGAAAGAGCATCCCAAGCTGGTCAACAAGCTGTAGAACGTAACCTCGTCTGCATGAGACGACGGGGTATCGGCGCACTGGCCGTCCTGGCATTGATGGCCGGCTGCACGACGGGCTCGGATCCGGACACTCCGGAACCGAGCCCGTCGCCCAGCGTGGACTTCCAGCCGGGCGCGGACGGCGCCGGCGACCCGTACTTCCCGAAGTACGGCAACGGCGGGTACGACGTGGCCGGTTACGACCTGGCCCTGAGGTACGACCCGAAGACCGGCAAGCTGGCCGGGACGGCGAGCATCACGGCGACCGCCACCCAGGACCTCTCCCGGTTCAACCTGGACCTGGCCCATCTGAAAGCCACCGAGGTCACCGTCGACGGGACCGCCGCCACCAGCACTGCCGAGGGCAACGAACTGGTGATCACGCCGGGCAGCGGCATCGTCTCCGGCCGGACGTTCACCGCCCTGGTCCGGTACGAGGGCACCCCGTCGCTGCTGGAGAACAAGGCGCTCGGCAACGGCGGGTGGATCCGTACCCCGGACGGCGCCCTCGCGCTCGGTCAGCCCGAGTCGGCAAGCACCTGGTTCCCGGTCAACGACCACCCCTCCGACAAGGCCACACTGAAGCTGGCGATGACGGTTCCGGACGGCGTCGAGGTGCTCAGTAACGGCGTACCCGGGGAGCGTCCGTCGAAGGACGGCTGGACCACCTGGAACTGGTCGGAGAGCTCGCCGATGGCGAGTTATCTCGCGACCGTCGTGATCGGTCAGTACCGGATCACCACGAGCGAGCACAACGGCCTGCCGATGGTGATCGCCATCCCCGAGTCGCTGCCGGCGAACGGGCCGTCGGCCAAGTCGCTGGCCCGCACCGGCGAGATCACCGACTATCTGGCGACCCAGTTCGGGCCGTACCCGTTCACCTCGAACGGCGGCGTGGTTGTCGACGAGGACAAGATCCAGTACGCGCTGGAGACGCAGTCCCGCCCGGTGTACGGCCAGACGTTCTTCACCAACGGCGAAAACCTGGGTGTCGTCGCGCACGAACTCGCCCACCAGTGGTTCGGCGACAGTGTCGCGCTCGACCGGTGGCAGGACATCTGGCTCAACGAGGGCTTCGCGACGTACGCCGAATGGCTCTGGTCCGAGCACTCCGGCGACGCGAGCGCTGACGAGCTGTTCAAGACCTCGTACAACACGTTCAACTGGGCGGAGATCCCGGGCGACCCGAAACCGGCCCGGATCTTCGGATCCGCCGTCTATCAACGCGGTGGGATGACCGTGCACGCCCTGCGTGAGACTATCGGCGACGAGGCCTTCTTCAAGCTGGTCAAGTCCTGGACCGCCGATCACCGCGACGGCAACGTCACCACCGACGAGTTCATCGAAGCGGCCGAGGCGGCGTCCAAGAAGGACCTGACGACGTTCTTCCAGAACTGGCTTTACGGGACCGAGAAACCCCCGGTCCCGTAAGGCTCACATCACTTGTCCAGGACCAGGGAGACCTTCTGGAACTCCTTGACGTCGCGGTAACCGCACTTGGCCATCGCCCGGCGCAGGCCACCGAAGAGGTTCAGCTGGCCGTCCGGGCGGTTCGCCGGGCCGTACAGCACCTCTTCGAGGGTGCCGTCCGGCTCGCCGGCCACGCAGAAACCGCCGCGGGGCAGCGCCGGGTGGCTGGCCGCCGAGTGCCACCAGGCACCACCGGCCGGGGCGCCCTCGGCGAGCGACAGCGGCTCACCGAGCATGACCGCGTCGGCGCCGCAGCCGATCGCCTTGGCGATGTCGCCGGAGGTGGCGATGCCGCCGTCGGCGATCAGGTGAACGTATCGGCCGCCGGTCTCGTCGAGGTAGTCACGGCGGGCCGCGGCCGCGTCAGCGATCGCGGTGGCCATCGGCACCCGGATGCCGAGAACGGTGTCCGTGGTGGCCCACTCGTCGGCGCCGACCCCGACGATGACACCGGCCGCACCGGTACGCATCAGGTGCAGCGCCGTCTTGTAGTCGGTGCAGCCGCCGACGATGACCGGCAGGTCGAGGTCGGCGATGAACTCCTTGAGGTTGAGCGGCTCGTCCGTCGTGGACACGTGCTCCGCGGAGACCAGCGTGCCCTGGATGACGAGCAGGTCGACGCCGGCGTCGAGCACGACCGGCGCGAGGGCCAGGGTGTGCTGCGGCGAGACCCGGACCGCGGTGGTGACACCGGAGGCGCGGATCTGCCGTACCCGCTCGGCGATCAGGTCCGGCTTGATCGGCTCCGCGTACACCTCCTGCAGGCGCCGGGTGGCGTCCGCGTCCTCGTCGAGCGAGGCCAGCTCTTCGAGGATCTTGGTGGGGTCTTCGTACCGGGTCCAGAGGCCCTCGGCGTTGAGCACGCCCAGGCCGCCGAGGCGGCCCAGGGCGATCACCGAGTCCGGGCTCTGAGTGGCGTCCGACGGGTGCGCGACGCAGGGGATCTTGAAGGGGTACGCGTCGAGTTTCCACTCGGTCGACACGTCGTCCACGTCACGGGTGCGACGGCTCGGAACGATCGCGATGTCATCCAGGTGGTACCCGCGCTGAGCGGTCTTTCCGAGGCCGATCTCCACTACGTCGCGCATGGCGTTTGGTTCCTCTATCGGGAGTGGTAGTTGGGAGCCTCGACCGTCATCTGGATGTCGTGCGGGTGGCTCTCCTTGAGCCCGGCCGCAGTGATCCGGATGAGCTGTCCCCGCTCCTGAAGGTCGGGGATGGTCTCCGCGCCCACATAGCCCATGGCCGCGCGCAGGCCGCCGATCAGCTGGTGCGCCACCCTGGACAGAGGACCACGATAGGGCACCTGACCCTCGACGCCCTCCGGGACCAGCTTGTCCTCGTTCACATCCTGCTGGAAATAGCGGTCCTTCGAGTACGACTTGGCCTGACCGCGCGACTGCATGGCACCGAGCGAACCCATGCCACGGTACGACTTGTACTGCTTGCCGTTCACGAAGATCAGCTCGCCGGGGCTCTCCTCGGAGCCCGCCAGCAGGCTGCCCAGCATGACCGTGCTCGCGCCGGCCACGATCGCCTTGGCGATGTCGCCGCTGTAC
This sequence comes from Actinoplanes sp. CA-015351, assembly GCF_050955685.1. Lineage (NCBI taxonomy): Bacteria > Bacillati > Actinomycetota > Actinomycetes > Micromonosporales > Micromonosporaceae > Actinoplanes > Actinoplanes sp. CA-015351. Next base: position 716,164 of record NZ_CP192102.1, on the reverse strand, counting down.
TGGATGCCGCCGTCACCGATCACCGGCACACCGGCGGGCGCGCACGCCCGGGAGGCCTCCATGATCGCGGTGATCTGCGGTACGCCGACACCCGCGACGATCCGGGTGGTGCAGATCGCGCCGGGGCCGACACCGACCTTCACCGCGTCAGCGCCCGCCTCGACCAGTGCCTTGGCGCCGGCGAACGTCGCGACGTTGCCGCCGATGATGTCGATCGGGACGTCTTTCTTCAGCCGGGCCACCATCTCGAGGACGGCCCGCTGGTGCCCGTGCGCCGTGTCGACGATGACCACGTCGACGCCCGCGTCGACAAGGGCCCGCGCCCGCTTGTAGGAGTCGTCGCCGACACCCACCGCGGCAGCGACCCGGAGCCGGCCCTGCGCGTCCTTCGCCGAGTTCGGGTACTGCTCGCTCTTGGTGAAGTCCTTCACCGTGATCAGCCCGCGCAGGCGGCCGCCCTCGTCGACGAGCGGAAGCTTCTCCACCTTGTGCTTGCTGAGCAGCTCCAGTGCCTGGTCCTTGGTGACACCGACCGGAGCGGTGATCAGCGGCGCTTTCGTCATCACGTCACGCACCTTGGCGCTGTGGTCGCTGACGAAGCGCATGTCACGGTTGGTGACGATGCCGACCAGCACACCCTGTGCGTCGACCACCGGGGCACCGGAGATCCGGTAACGGCCGCAGAGGGCGTCCACCTGGTTCAGAGTGTCGTCCGGGCTGCACGTGATCGGGTTGGTGATCATGCCGGACTCGGAGCGCTTCACCAGGTCGACCTGGGCCGCCTGGTCCTCCACCGAAAGGTTGCGGTGCAGCACGCCGATGCCGCCCTGGCGGGCCATGGCGATCGCCATCCGCGCCTCGGTCACGGTGTCCATGCCGGCCGAGAGCAGCGGGATGGAGAGCTCGACGTTGCGCGTCAGCCGCGTCACGGTGTTGACCCGGCTGGGAACGACATCCGACTCACCGGGCTGAAGCAGCACGTCGTCGAAGGTCAGACCGAGCGGAACGGTGCGGGCGCTGTCAGTTTCCACAAATCATCCCTAGAGAAGAGGCGGAGTCCAATCATCCTACCCACCACAGCAGGGGCACCCGGGCGGCGGACAGAACGTGCGGGCCAGCACACCTCGGCCCGAGGTGAGTACGGTATGGGGGTGCAAGAAGAGCCGATCGACCCCTTCAACGGCGATCCCGCCGACCCGGCCGCCGGGCTCGACGACCTCAACGAGGACGCCGAGGCCGAACCGCTGACCGAGGAAGAGCGGCAGGACGTCCTGGAGGACCTCTCCGACCTGGAGATCTACCAGGCACTGCTGAGTCCGACGGGCATCCGCGGGTTGGTCATCGAGTGCGAGGATTGCCACGAGCCGCACTACTTCGACTGGGATCTGCTGCGCGGCAACCTGCGCCACCTGCTCGACAGCGGGCGGCCGAGGGTGCACGAGCCCGCGTACGACCCGGACCCGGACCACTACGTGACCTGGGAGTACGCACGCGGCTACGCCGACGGCGTGCACGACACCCTCACCGAGGGCTCAGAAGAAGAGCAGAACTGAGCTAGCTGGCTCCGCTTCGCTCCGCGGCAAAACGCCTTTTAACCGGTGAGGAGGCGGGTGATTTTCCGCCACCCGCAAACCCGGCGGGCGTCGAAAAATCACTCGCCTCCTCACCGGCGGCGTTTTGCAGTCGTGGGGCCCAACTGGTGAACCCCACGTAATAGCCAGCTAGCTCAGGCGACCAAGCCTGCTCGGAAACCTGCTGCCACCGCGTGGGCGCGGTCGCGGGCGCCCAGCTTGCGGAACAACCGCCTGGCGTGGGTCTTGACGGTGTCCTCGGAGACGAAGAGCTCACGGCCGATCTCGGCGTTGCTCTTGCCGTCCGCCATTCCTCGCAGGACTTGCAGCTCCCGCTCGGTCAGCGTCAGCCGCCGGCCGGTCGGCGCGGCTTCGCCCATCTCGTTGCCGGGCCACGCCGCCATCGGACGGCCGGTCGCCGGGTCGATGGGCGCGTCGCCTCGCTGCGCGGGAACCATCGGGGCGTTCGGGCCGAGCATGGCCGGGACGGCAGCCGCGTTGGCGACACCCAGACCGCCGGGACCGTTGTGGTACGCACCACGGACCGCCGGGGAGTTGTTGTTACGTACCCCTCCGGCCACCGTGGCCGGCTGAGCGTTCGCGCCGTTGATCGGCATGCCCTGCGGGCGTACCGGCAACAGCAGGAGGAGCAGCGCCTTGGCGACGACGCTGACCAGGTCGTGCTCGACACCACGAATGACACCCCGGGCGCCCGCGGCGACCGCTGCCGCCGCTACCCGCGGGTCTTCTGCTCCGAAGAGCACTACTTGAGCCTGTGGGGCGCGTGCGAGCACGCGCCGGGTGAACCCGACGCTGTCGGGCCGGGTCACGGCGGTGTCAGCAAGGACCACTTCGGCCGGCCGTTCCGCCAGTCGGATCATGGCCTCGGTCTCGCTGACCGCGGTCCGGACGACACCGGTCATGCCGAGCCGGGCCGCGGTGGACGCGACGGTTTGGGCCGCCAGCGGGGTTCGGACGCACACGAGGACGGTACGCACAGTGATCCTCCTTCTCTCTCAGAGGAGATCACGCGAGGGCCGCAGCATTACGCGCTTTAGATGGAAAAAATGGGAAAGATAGGTATGACTTGCCACCCCTTTGCCATACCGCTCACGAAGACATCGACATGTTGCGTGTGAGCCGGCTGCCCCTTGGGTACACCCGCGGGAGGCCTGGGCACAGGCCCTCATGACGAACGCTCCGCGGCGCCGCGCGGGAGGAGGGTGTTGATGTCGAACGTTCGCAGACTGCCCGGGCCCATCGCAGACCTGTGGGACTGGCAACGGCTCGGCCTCTGCCGTGGCCGGGACAGCACGCAGTTCTTCCACCCCGATGGCGAGCGCGGATCGTCTCGCAATCGCCGTGAGGCCAAAGCCAAGACGATGTGCGGCGCGTGCCCGGTCAGGGCGGAGTGTGCCGCACATGCCCTGGAAGTTCGCGAGCCGTACGGAGTATGGGGAGGCTTCAGCGAATCGGAGCGGCTGCGGCTGCTCGCGGTCGGCTGGGAAGACCTCGTGGATCGTCACGGACGGGTAGACCTGCTACGGCTTGAGGCACGCCTCGGCCGGCCCCACAAAACGGCGGTTCCCGTGCAACGGCAGGCTCCGGCAGCCTGACGCCGACCGGCGCGTGGTAACACCACACGGCTGGCGACACGGTCCTCAGCGGAGGACCGTGTCGACTGGTTCAGCGGTTCTCCAACCGCATTGGTGGACATGCAAGCCACCGTATGAGCGACTTGCGTTTTCGAGTCGGACCGAAAGTGCGGCTTCCGACTACTCGACACCAACCTCGACCTGGTGCCATCCGGTCGCGCCGTCCGGCGCCGGTGGCGCCTCGTTCGCTATCTGTGTCACCCCGTCGATATCTGTCGCCCGGACGCGCACCACATGACGACCCGCAGGGGCCTGCCAAGTGTGACTCCACTGCCGCCAGGTGTCGGCCGAGACCGCCGGAGCGAGCGTCGCCTCTTCCCAGGCACCGTCGTCCACCTGCACCTCGACCTTGGTGATCCCGCGGTGCTGCGCCCACGCCACTCCGGCCACGACGACCGGACCGGCCGGCCGGGTGGCGCCGTTGCGCGGTGAGTCGATCCGTGACTGCGTCTTCACCGGCGCCTGCGCCGACCACCCTCGCGGCACCCAGTAGGCATCGAAGTCAGCAAATCTCGTCAACTCGATCTCGGTGATCCACTTGCACGCCGAGACGTACCCGTAAAGTCCGGGAACGACCATCCGTACCGGGAAGCCGTGCGCCACCGGCAGCGGCTCGCCGTTCATGCCGACCGCGAGCAGCGCGTCACGACCGTCACGCAGCACCGAGGTCGGCGCGCCACAGGTCCAGCCGTCCGACGACCGCTGCACCACCTGGTCCGCGCCGGGCAGCGGGTCGGCCTCGTCGAGCAACGCCTTGATCGGTGTGCCGAGCCAGAGCGCGTTCCCGATCAGATCGCCGCCCACCTCGTTGGAGACGCAGGCGAGCGTGACGTACCGCTCCACCATCGGCCGCTTCAGCAGCTCTTCCCAAGTGATCTCGATGGGGTTGCGAACCATCCCATGAATACGCAGCCGCCACGTCGCGGGATCCACCTGCGGCGTGACCAGGGCGGTGTCGATCCGGTAGAAATCGGTGTTCGCAGTGACATAAGGGACGGCTCCCTGCGCATGCGCCCCACTCGGCACCACCGGCGCGCTCCCCTGCGCCACCGGCAGCGCGACCTCCTGCCTGGCGACGCTCACCGCGCGGCGCGAGCTCAGCCACCTGCCGCCGGCTCCGGCGCCTGCGGCCACCGCCGCCACGATCCCCAGATCTTTCAAAAAACGCCTTCTCTGGTACGCGTAACCGCCCTCGTCGTGACCCGCCACAACACTGCCGGCCCCGCCCGGTTCGGCCTGCCCGGACAGGCGCAGCAGGTGACGCAGCACGAAGATCGCCGCCACCGCCCCGATCACCGACGGCAACGCCCCGGTGAGTCCCACGTCGTCCCGGCTCACCGCGGCCACCGCACCGACCAGGCCGAAGACCCCGATCCCGACGACCGCAAACGCCCACCACCGAAGGGCTGCCACGCCGACCCCGTACGCAAAAAGGCTCAAGAGAATCGCCGTGCCGGACAACAACGCGGTCTTGTCGTGCACCCCGAAGACGGCGATGCCGAAGTCCTTGACCGGCGCCGGCACGTGGTCGACCACCACACCACCGACCGCGACCAGCGGACCGGACGCCGCCCCGGTGCCGACCGCGACCAGCTCAGCGACGCCCAGAGCGACTCCCGCCGCCGCCACACCGGCCAACCCGGCCCGAACGCTAACTCTCACCCCACCATCCTCCCTCCCCCAGCCCTCGAAAGATCTTGTGGAGTCCTTACGCCCCAAGATCCACTCCACCCACCACCCGAGCGAAGCACCGGAGCGTGTCGATTTGCGGTTCGCTCCGCACCCAATGTCGACGCGCACACCCGCGAATCGGCTGTGCGTGTCGACTTCAGGTGCGCATCGCGCCCTGAATCGACACGCTCCGGTGCTTCAACTGGCGATGGGCGATGGGCGATGACGAAAGTGTGCGGTTTCGCCGGCGCGCCGACCCCAAACTCACCAAGTTCCGCCCTGCCGCACCCGCTCGGGGCCAGCAGGACCAGCAGTGACAGCGCGGGACAGGGCTCGGGGTCATCGGCGGCGGAGGCGGAGGATGGCCCAGATGACGCCCCAGCCGGCGAGCAGTGCGAACGCCAGGAAGACCACCGAGATGGTGACCTCGGTGGCGACGTCGATGTCGTCCTCGAACGCGTAAGCGCCCATGATCAGGCCCAGGCCGCCGAAGAAGAGCAGCACCGGGGCGAGCGCGACCAGCACGACGATCGGCCAGGCCTTGCCACCACCACCGGACGAACCGGCTGGCGGGACGTCGGCCGGGCGCGGTTTCGGGATCCGCTCCGGATCACGGGCCGGCATCGCCGCCCACAGGCTGCGGGGCACCCGGGCGTCGATCGCCGGGACGACGGCGTGACCGTTCGGGAACAGGCTGGGCTCGAAGTGCACCACCATGCCATCATGGCCGATGAACCGTCGGGCACCGTCCGGCCAGACCAGCAGCACCGAGCACTCGTCGTAGAAAACGGTGGCGGCCGAGTCCTCCTGCACAAGGCTGACGCCGCGATCTCCGGCCACGAAGGACACTTCCGAGTCCTCGAGCGAGGCGTACTTCGTGCCCTCCGCGATCGACGCCGAGTCCTGGGGGGCCTGCGCGTATCCGGCCCAGTCGGCGGTGTTGCGTCCCGGTGTCATCAGCAAGCCATCGGCGAATGCCGTCGCGGCGACTGCGGCAACCTCATCCCGGGTCACCGCACGCAGCTCCGCGACGAGTTCGTCAGCGCTCTGCACCGGACGGCCGAGGAGCAGGTTGAATGCCAGACCGGGCAGCCGGCTGCCGTCCTCTTCGGCATGCATGAGCCCCTCGGCCCGATGGTTCACCTCAGCAGTCACGTCGGCCTGCTCCACCAACCCGAGCCGGAGCGCGGCCAGCACGTCGATGAACCCGCCCAGCACGGCGCCCTGCTTCTCCGGCAACGCGTCGGCGAATGCCGTGATCACGGCACGGCCGTCGGAGCGCGGCGAGTAGTCGGTCTGCACCGCGTAGGAAAGACCACCTTCCTGCCGCAACGACCGGAAGAGTGCCCGCTTCAGCACGCCGGCGAAGACTCCGGCACTCACCGACCGGTCCACGACGGCGTCCCAGGCAACACCCTTCGGCGGACCGGGGAAGTACGCCGGGCGTACCGGAAGAGCCGACGACGGAGCCGGCGCCGGGCGACGCTCGCCGTGTGGCAGGCGAAGGTCCAGACCGGCGGGAACCGCCGGGCCGGCGATCCAGAGAGCGGCGTTCTCGACGGTGAAGTACCGCGCTGCCCAGGCACGCAGGTCGTCCGGGGTGATCCCGGCGAGACCCCACTCCGGATAGGTGCCCACGCCATAGTCCCGGGCGCCGTGCCGCCACAGCGCCAACGCCTCGGTCGGGTTGTCACCACGTGTGCTCGCCTCGGTGCGCAGGATCTCCTTCTCGGTGGTGAGCCGATGCATCGGTAGATCGGTCAGCGCCGTGCTCACCCCGTTCAGGAACGCGACGATGTCCGTCTCGGCGCCCTGCATGTGGAAATACGTGAACTCGTCGCCGGTCGCGCCGTTGTAGTGATAGTCGGCCACGCCGAAAGCGTGCAGCGCCAGATGTTCGAGCAGGTGCGTGATGCCCCGTTTGGCAAGCGGCTCGTCCGCCACGCCGACCCGGAAGACGAGTCCGGCGTGCATCGGGCCGGTGGTCGGCGAGAGCACCACAGGTATCCCGCTCACCTCGAGCTGAGTGATCATCGCGCTCCTCCGAACGCCCAGGCGCGTGCTTGCCGGATCTTCGGCGCCGCGGCTTCCTCCGAGTGGGCCCACGGTTCGACCGTGGCCAAGTTGCCGAGCAGCTCGAACATCCGCGCGGCGTTGGGCTGGTCGCCCAGCAGGCTGAAGAGGGCCGCGTAACTGCTCGCCGCGCGCACCCAGCCGTACTCCCGGTTGAACCGCGGGTGCAGCACGCTGTGCTGGGCGGCCTGGTCGAGGTCGGCACGCAGCCGGGGGTCGTGCAGCAGGCGGGCGCGTTCGGCGTCGTCGTCCGCGGCGCCGTACCGGGAGAAGAAGGCCTCGGACACCAGCAGGCCGTGCGGGCTGCCGGGCAGCGCGGCGAGGGCGGCGTCCCGGGCGAACGTGTGCAGTTCCTCCCAGGTGCCGGACCACTTCGGCTCCAGCGAGTAGCTGAGCTCCATCTGACCGGGCAGGTGGTGCGGCACCGCGGTGGAAAGCCGGTCGTACCGGCGGCGGATCTCGGCGATGCCGAGCGACAGCCCGCGGGCCGAGAGCAGCCGGCTGGTCCAGACCGCCGGGTCACCCGGGTTGTACGCGGCGGCGTCGATCAGCACCAGCTCCGCTTTCCGCAGGTGCTCGCGGAACCCGGCCCACTGCTCCTCGGTGACGTCCTTGGCCCAGGCGGCGGTCCGGATCTCCCAGCCCAGGTAGATCAGGTGGAAACCGAGCAACGCCGCAGCCGCGCCGTCGCGGGGATCGCCGCGCAGCACGTAACGGAGGAACTCCTCAAGGTCCTTCTCGTCACCGCAGGTGCGGATCAGCGAGGTCCGGTCGGCCGGAGTGACCGAGTCGAGCACGGCCCGGGCGCCTGCCCAGTCCCGGCCGGTCAGCGCGGCCCGCAGAGCGGTGATGCCCGGGTACGCGGCCGCCGGGTCGAACACCACGTCGGAGGGTTGAGACATGGCGCGCAGCATAGAGGTCGATCACGCTGTCCGCGACGGCCATCCCAAGGTCAACCGTCCGGCGTCAGTCGTTCAGCCGGTTGATCCAGCCGCGCCGCGGCTGCGGGATCGCCTCCGGGTCCCGGGCGGGCATCTCGATTCGCAGCGCCGGCGGCGTCCGGGCGTCGATCGCGGCCACCACGGCGGCGCCTTCGCGGTACCGGGTCGGCTCGACCGGAACCGCGATCGCATCCTCGCCGATCAGCCGCCGGCCACCGTCCGGCCAGGCGAGCACGGCAGCGCAGGAGTCGTACCGGACCGTGCGGATCGCGTCGCCTTCGACGACGCTCACCCCGTCCTCGCCGTGCACCAGCCGGGAGCTCCGGTCACGGCGCGCCCGGACGGTACGCCCGGACACCGCCGCAGCCGAAACAGAGGGCGCCGCCACATATCCGGCGGGCCCGGCCGTGGTTCCGGCGGGCGTCATCAGCAGGCTCGACTCGTACGCGGCCGCCGCGACCTCGGCCACATCGTCCACAGTGATCGCCTGGACCTCCGCGATCGCCTCGTCGACGCCGCGTACGCCACGGCCGGCGAGCACGTTGAACGCCTGGCCCGGCAACCGGCGGCCGCGAACCTCGGCGTGGCGCAGCCCAGCACAGGTGTCCTCGACCACTGTGGACACATCGGACACCTCGATCCGGCCGTTGCGCATCGCGTCCAGCACACCGGTCAGGCCGGCCAGCACAGCGGCGTGGTGCTCCGGCGCCGCCTCGGCGACCGCGGTGATCCGGGCGTTGCGGGAGGCGCGGGGCTCGTACTCGGTGTGGGTCTGGAACGTGGTCAGTTCCCGGGTCAGCCGGCGGTCCAGCACGTTCGCGAAAGCTGCGGCGCGTGCTTCCCGGCGTACCACGGTGTCCCAGGCCACGCCGCTGCTGTGTGCGGCGAACCAGGCCGGGGTGACCGGCAGCGCGGAGGACGGCACCGGCGCGGGCTGGCGTACGCCTTCCGGCAGGTTCAGCCGCAGGCCGGGCGGCACCTCGTCGCCGGCCACCCAGAGCGCAGCGTTCTCCCTGGTGAAGAACTGTGCGATCCAGGTGTGCAGGTCCTCGCTGGTGAGACCGTTCAGGCCCCGCTCACCGAAGCTGGGCATGCCGTAGTCGCGAGCGCCGTGCCGCCACATCGACCGGGGTTCCAGAGTGCGGCCGGCGCTCTCGGCGCGCAGCACGTCCTTCTCCGCGTCGATCCGGCCCGCGGGCAGGTCACGCAGCGCCGAGCAGACACGGTTCAGGAAGGTGCTGATGTGTGCGGCGGATCCCCGCACGTGGAAGTAGGTGTGCTCGACCCCGGTCGTGCTGTGGGTGTGCGCACCGATCTCACCGAGGCCGTACACCGCGAGGTGCTCGACGAGGTGGGTGATGCCCCGCCGGACCAGCGGCTCGTCCGCGACGCCGACCCGGAAGACCAGGCCTGCGTGCATTTCTCCGGTGACCGGCGCCAGCACCGCCGGCACACCGTCCACCTCGAGCTGCTTGATCATCCCGCGCCTCGGCGGGCGGCACACGACAAACGAAGCGGGGGCATGGCGGGCAGCATAGATCTTCCGCGATGACCCTGGGGATGGTGGGTGAACCCGATCTTAAGAAAGCAACGGATCGTCCAGCAGATGCTCGAACGCGAGCTCGGCCGCGCCGATCAGGGCCGCGTCGGCGCCCAGCTCCGGCGTACGCAGCCGGACGTGCTCACGACAGGCCGGCAGACCGACCGCGTTGAGCCGGCTGCGGATCTGCGCGGCGGCGCCGAGATAGACGTCACGCAAGGTGCCGCCGAAGATCACCACCTCCGGGTTGAAGATGTTGACCAGGTTCCCGACACCGAATCCGAGCCAGTCGCCGACCTGACGCAGCGCGTGCTGCGCCTGGCTGTCGCCGCGCATCGCCGCGTCGACCACCGCGAGCACCTCGTCGCGCCCGGTCCGGCCGGTACGCCCGGCGAGGCGTAGCAGAGCGTGCTCGCCGATCTCGGTCTCCCAGCAGCCACGCGAGCCGCACGAGCACGGCCGCCCGTACGGGTTGACGACCATGTGGCCGACCTCGCCGCTGTAACCGCCGTGCCCGGTGACCCGGTGCCCGCCGGCCACGATCCCGGCGCCGACACCGACGTCGCCGTAGAGGTAGATGACGTTGTCGCAGCCCACGGCCGCGCCACGGGCGTGTTCGGCGAGCGCGCAGACGTCAGCGTGGTTGCCGATGCTGAGCCGGCCGGACTCGCCGAGCGCGGCACGCAGCGCCGGTCCGATCGGTTCCTCGACCCAGCCGATGGTCGGGGCAAGCCGGACCATGCCGTCCTCGCGCCGGACCATGCCGGCCACGGCGAGGCCGCTGCCGACACACCGGGCGTCGTCCGGAACGCTCGACCGCATCTGCCGGATGAACCGGGCCAGCGGCTGGACCGCGTCGTCGACACCCATCCCGGGCGGGCGCTCGGTCTCGTACTGCTCCAGGATGCGGCCGCCGAGCCCGACCCGAGCCGCGCGCAGCCGGTCCACCTCGATGCTCAACGCGTACGCGTAAACCCGCCCCGACTCGGGCCGGACGACAAGTGACGGTCGTCCGGCCCGGCCGGTCTCGCGCGGTACCGCCTCGCTGACCAGCCCGACGCTGATCAGCTCGGCGGTGAGGGCCCCGATGGTGCTGCGGTTGAGGCCGAGCCGGTTGGTCAACTCCGCCCGGGACGTCGCTCCGTGCACATGCACGTAACGGAGCAGCGTCCCTAGGTTGTGCCGGCGTACCTCTTCCTGGGTGGGGCCGGCACGCATCAGCTTCCCGTTGCGGATGCTCTGCGCCGGGCCAGGGCGTCGACGCTCGCCGCCGCCAGGAGGACCAGTCCGGTGAAGATGTACTTCTGACCGGAGCTGAAGCCCATCAGACCCATGCCGTTGTCGATGACCGCGATCACCGCGCCACCGATCACCGCGTTGATCACCTTGCCCTTGCCACCGAACAGGCTGGTGCCGCCGATGACCGCGGCGCCCACCGAGTAGAGCAGGATGTTGCTGCCACCGGTGTTGGGGTCGACCGAGCTGGCCCGGCTGACCACCAGGATGCCGCCGATCGACGCCATGAACGAGCAGATCACGAAGACCGAGATGCGGATCCGGTCGACCGGGATGCCGGCGCGGCGGGCCGCCTCGGTGTTGCCACCGACCGCGTAGACGTGCCGGCCGTATGTGGTGCGGCCGAGCACGAAGCTCCAGATGATCATGGCGATCGCGATGATCGGGACGACGATCGGCACGCCCTTGAGCGAGTTGATCGCCGGGTTGATCGCGCGCTCCTGGGTGAGCACCGCGGTGGCCGCGAGGAGCAGCACCGCGAGCCCGCCGATGCGGAACAGGACGATGCCGATCGGGTCGGTGATCAGGTTGCGCGCCGACCGGCTGCGAACCCGGTTCAGCTGGACAGCCGCGTACCCGACGACCGCGAGGATCGCGAGACCCCAGCTCCACGCCGTCGAGAGGTTGCCGTTGTTCAGCGACTTCACGAACTCGTCGGTGATCGAGATGTTCTGACCGCCCTTGAGCATGGTCAGAAGCACACCCTGGAAGCCGAGGAACGCGGCCAGCGTGACCACGAACGACGGGATGCCCAGTTTTGCCACGAGCACGCCGAGCATCAGGCCGATCACGATGCCGGTGAGCATCGCGGCCGGGATCGCCACGTACCAGGGCAGGCCCTCGTTCGTGAGCAGAATGGCCATCACCGCGCCGCAGACGCCACTGGCGAAACCGGCGGAGAGGTCGATCTCACCGAGAAGCAGCACGAAGACCAGGCCCATGGCGATGAAGACGACCTGGGCGCTCTGGGTGAACAGGTTCGCGAAGTTGAGCGCGCTGAGGAACGTGTCGCTGCGCGCCACACCGAAGATCAGCGCCAGGACGAGGAGGCCGAGAACGGCCGGAAGGCTGCCGAGATCGCCGCCGCGGACCCGGCCCCAGTAGTCACGGACGTGGCTCGAGACCGTGGGCTTGACGGCCTGGATGCCACCGGCCGTGGTGGTCGTGGTGGTGGTCACTGGGCTTCTCCCGGCGTGATGTCGATGAACTCGGAGGGCTTCTCCGCCGGAAGGCCGAGGTTGCCGCTGCGCCCGCCGGTGATCAGCTCGACGATCTGGGAGTGGGTCACGTCAGAGGCCTTCACCTGCGCGGCCATCCGGCCCAGGTAGAGCGCCGCGATCCGGTCCGAGACCGCGAATACGTCGTTCATGTTGTGCGAGATCAGCACCACGCCGAGGCCGTTGTCCGCGAGCCGGCGGACCAGCTCGAGAACCTGGGCGGTCTGCGCGACACCGAGGGCGGCGGTCGGCTCGTCGAGGATGACGACCCGGCTGTTCCAGAGGACCGCCTTGGCGATCGCCACGGTCTGACGCTGACCGCCGGAGAGGCTGGCGACGAGCTGGCGCAGCGACTTCACCGTGCGTACCGAAAGGCTGCGCAGGGTCTCGCCGGCCATCTCCTCCATGGTCGCCTCGTCGAGGACGATGCCGGAGGTCTTCTCCCGGCCGAGGAACATGTTCTGGACGATGTCCAGGTTGTCGCAGAGCGCGAGGTCCTGGTAGACGACCTCGATGCCGAGCGCGGAGGCGTCACGAGGTGAGTGGATCGCCACCTCTTTGCCGTCGAAGGTGACCGTGCCGCCGTCGATCGGGTAGATGCCGCTGATGCACTTCACCAGCGTGGACTTACCGGCGCCGTTGTCGCCGACCAGGGCGGTGACCTCGCCCGGGTAAACGCTGAGCCCGACGTCGTGCAGGACCTGGACGGGACCGAAGCTCTTGTCGATCCCGCGCAGTTCCAGAAGGGGTGTCGCGGCCACTGATGGTTCTCCTTCGTTCGGTGACCGGTTTCGCCGGGGGCTCGGACACGTCGTCGTGACCGGCCGACCGCGGGAGGGGTGCCGCAACCGAGTCAGGCGCCGCCCACACGGATGTGGGCGGCGCCGTGCTCAGCCGTTACGGCTCGAGTGCGTCAGCGTCAGCTGATGCCCGCGTCGGTGCATGCCTTGGCGAAGTCCGCGGTGCAGAGCTCCTCCTTGGTCACGAAGCCGTCGGTCACGACGTCCTTGACGTTCGCCTTGGTGATCGACTGCGGCTTCAGCAGGACAGCCTTGACGTCCTTCTTCGACTCCGGGTCGGTGACCGAGCCGGTCGCCGAGGTCGGGGCCTGCTGCTTCGCGAGGGCGATCGCCAGCTCGGCGGCAGCGTCGGCCTCCTGCTTGATGGCCTTGTAGACCGTCATGCACTGGTCGCCGACGAGGACGTTCTGGAGACCCTGAACGGTGGCGTCCTGGCCGGTGACCGGGACCTGGCCGTTCAGCTTGTTCTTCTTCAGCACCTGGATGGCCGCGTTGCCGAGACCGTCGTTGGCGGCGAGAACACCCTTGATGTCCTTGTTCGTGGTCAGCATCTGCTCGAAGAGCGTGCCGCCCTGAACGTTGTCCCAGTCCGGAACGTCCTGGTCCGGACCCTTGGTGTACTCACCCGAGTCGAACTTCGGCTTCAGGATCGAGTCGTAGCCCTCCTTGAAGAGGGTGGCGTTGTTGTCGGTCGGCGAACCGTTCAGGTACGCGACGACCGGCTTGGTCACCTTCTTCTCGGTGAGGCAGTCGATCAGGCCCTGGCCCTGGAGCTTGCCGACCTCGACGTTGTCGAACGACACGTAGTAGTCGGCGCCACCGTTGAGGGTGAGGCGGTCGTAGTCGATGGTCGCGATACCCGCGGCCTTCGCCTTGTCCAGCACGGCCTTGCCGGTGCCGGAGTCCAGGTTGACGATGACCAGAACCTTGACGCCGCTGGAGATCATGCCGTCCGCGATCGTCTGGAACTGGGTCTTGTCACCCTGCGCGTTCTGGATGTCGGCCTCGACACCGGCCGCCTTGAAGGCGTCGGTGAGGTACTTGAGGTCGGCGGTCGCCCAGCGAGCGGAACTCTTGGTGTCCGGCAGGATCACACCGACCTTGCCGGCCGACGAGCCACTGCTGCCGCTGTCGCCGTCACTGCCACTTTCACTGCCACACGCAGCCATGCTTCCGGTGGCCAGGAGGCCGACCGCGGCAAGGGCGAACAGTCCCTTACGCATTCCTTATGTCCTTTCGGGGGGTAAATCCGGGGCCTTGGTTCGGATTTGTCAGGGGTCGCGTGAAGCCCGAGAGGGACGCTTCCCCTGTGACGCCGATGGAGGAGGAACCGGTTTGTTGTGCCCGGCAACGTATTCCCATGGTGGCCGAGAACACAAGCCGCAATGGAGGTCTATCTCGTAACGAGGGATAACAATCCGGCAACACAGCTCTGTTACCAGCAGGTACCTTGCCGCACGAAAAACGCCCCCGGATACACACGGGGTAACGCTAAGTAATGTTCGGCCTCGAAGTTGGCAGATCCCGGAAGAACAGACGTTTCCTGACTCGTACTAGGATGCTGCGACTTCAGCTGCGGATCGGTGCCACGGTCGCGCTGGTCAGGCGAATCAGGTCGGCCGGGGCCAGCGAGACCTGGAGACCCCGGCGGCCCGCTGAGACGTACATCAGGTCGAGATCGGGCGCGGTGTCGTCGATCACCGTGGGGAGTCGGCGGCGCTGGCCGAGCGGGCTGATCCCGCCGCGGACGTACCCACTGCTGCGCTCGGCGGCGGCCCGGTCCGCGAGCGTGGCCCGCTTGCCTCCGGCGGCCTGCGCGAGCGCTTTCAGGTCGAGGTCGCCGGTCACCGGCACGACCCCGACGACCAGTTTCCCGTCGACCTCGGCGATCAGCGTCTTGAAGAGGCTCGCGGGCGCGACACCCAGGAACTCGGCGACCAGAGCGCCGTAGTTCGGCGAGTCGGGCGACACCTCGTACGGATGAAGGGTGTGCGCGACCCGCTCGGCGGTCAGCACGACGGTGGCCGGCGTGCCGGCCGCTTTCTTCGCCATGCGGGGCACGGTACCGCGCTACGACTCACGAGTGATCAACGCCACCGGCGCGCCGGCGACCCGGGTCAGCACCAGGCCGGCGCCGTTCGGACCGGAGAGGCGCAGATCCTTGCGCAGCTGGTCCGGGACGAGGGCCGAACCGCGCTTGCGAATCTCCAGCCGCCCGATCCCCCGCTCCCGCAGCAGGGCGCGCAGCTTCTTCAGGGAGAACGGCAGCACGTCGGTCACACCGAGCCGACGGGCGAACGGCGTGTCCACCGGATCGTCGGTGTAGACGTACGCGATGTCCGGATCGCCGAGCCGCCCGCCGACCGTCTCAGCGAACTCGGCCACCAGGTGCGAGCGAACCACTGCCGGGTCCGGGTCGTACAGGTACGCGCCGACCGGGCCCACCGGTGCGGCCTCGACGCCGGACCCGGTGAGCTCCGCGACGCCCCGCGACGCGTCCCCGGCGCCGCTCAGCAGCGACGCCCGGCGTGGATCCCGGGCGAGCGGCCCGCACCAGAAGGCCGCCTCGACCAGGTCGCCCCCGACGCTGACCCACTCACCCTCGGCGCCCGGCGGCAGCAGGCCGTGGTCGATGCCGGGCGCGAGTTTCAGCACGGTCCGCGGTACCCGCTGCGGCAGCGCCGCCACGAAGTCCCACGGCGGCGAGTACGACTTCGGGTCGAACACCCGCCCCCGCCCGGCCTGACGGCGTGCCGGGTCCGCGAAAACCGCGTCGTACGCCTCCACCGCGACCGTGGTGGCGTCCGCGCACTCCACCGTGATCAGGTCGGTCAGGCCGAGCGCCTCGACGTTGGCGGCTGCGACAGCGGCGGTCAGCGGGTCGGCGTCGACCGCGTACACCCGGATGCCGCGGCGGGCCGCGGCGAAGGCGTCGGTGCCGAGACCACAGCCCAGGTCGGTGAGCGAGCGCACATCCGCGGCGGCGAGCCGCTCCGCCCGGCGAGCCGCGACACCCGCTCGGGTGGCCTGTTCCAGCCCCGGGCGGGTGAAGAACATCCGCGCCGCGTCCGGCCCGAACTTCATCGCCGCGCGGCCGCGCAAACTAGCCTGGGTCAAGGCGGCTGCCGCGAGTTCCGCGCCGATGCCCCGGGCCCGGACGGCCGAGGCGGCGGCGAGAGGCTCGGCGTCAGCCACCTCAGCCGCCACGGCCAGGGCTTCGACCCCTTCCGGGGTACGTAATGCAGAGAGCAGCTCAGGTGTCACGACAGGCATTCTCCCTGGCATGACAGGCTGGCACTCTGGTTGACGGAGTGCTAGTTCCGGAATAGTCTCCGATTAGCACTCTCAACATGAGGGTGCCAGCCGTGCGGCCCGCCCGTGCGGTCAGGCACCAGGCGGACCGGCACCCGCGACGACGGCCCCGCCCGGTGGCATGAGGCATGAGACCGGCCTGGTTCATGGCCGGCGAAACCTGTACCCAGGAGGGTATGCCCGTGACTACCGCGACAAAGGTTGCGATCAAGCCGCTCGAGGACCGCATCGTGGTCCAGGCGAACGAGGCTGAGACCACGACCGCTTCCGGCATCGTGATCCCCGACACCGCCAAGGAGAAGCCGCAGGAGGGCACCGTCCTTGCTGTCGGTCCCGGCCGGATCGACGACAAGGGCAACCGCGTTCCGCTCGACGTTCAGGTCGGCGACGTGGTGCTCTATTCGAAGTACGGCGGCACCGAGGTCAAGTACGCCGGCGAGGAGTACCTGGTGCTCTCCGCCCGCGACGTCCTCGCGGTCATCGAGAAGTAAGACCTAACTGATTGCGCCTGCGCCCTGTTCCGATAGCTCGGGGCAGGGCGCTGGTGCGTGAAGGGACCATAAATGGCGAAGATTCTCAGTTTCTCTGACGACGCCCGGCACCTGCTGGAGCACGGCGTCAACACGCTCGCCGACACGGTCAAGGTCACCCTCGGACCGCGCGGTCGCAACGTCGTCCTGGACAAGAAGTTCGGTGCGCCCACGATCACCAACGATGGTGTGACCATCGCCAAGGAGATCGAGCTCTCCGACCCGTACGAAAACCTTGGCGCGCAGCTCGTCAAGGAGGTGGCGACCAAGACCAACGACGTCGCCGGTGACGGGACCACCACCGCGACCGTGCTCGCGCAGGCGCTGGTCCGTGAGGGCCTGCGTAACGTGACCGCGGGCGCCAACCCGATCGGCCTCAAGCGCGGCATGGACCTGGCCTCCGAGGCCGTCTCCAAGGCTCTGCTGGCCAAGGC
The DNA here is from genome assembly GCF_050955685.1 of Actinoplanes sp. CA-015351. Classification (NCBI taxonomy): domain Bacteria; kingdom Bacillati; phylum Actinomycetota; class Actinomycetes; order Micromonosporales; family Micromonosporaceae; genus Actinoplanes; species Actinoplanes sp. CA-015351. The sequence goes on along the minus strand of NZ_CP192102.1, from coordinate 699,124 downwards.
CGTCGAGGTCGCCGACCACAAGGCGATCGCGAACGTGGCCACCATCTCGGCCCAGGACGCCACCATCGGCGAGCTGATCGCCGAGGCGATGGACCGGGTCGGCCGCGACGGTGTCATCACGGTCGAGGAGGGCTCGGCCATGCTGACCGAGCTCGACGTGACCGAGGGTCTGCAGTTCGACAAGGGCTTCATCTCGCCGAACTTCGTGACCGACGCGGAGTCTCAGGAGGTCGTCCTCGAGGACGCCTACATCCTGATCACCACGCAGAAGATCTCCAGCATCGAGGAGCTCCTCCCGCTGCTGGAGAAGGTGCTCCAGGGCGGCAAGCCGCTGCTGATCATCGCCGAGGACGTCGAGGGCCAGGCCCTCTCCACCCTCGTGGTGAACGCGCTCCGCAAGACCATCAAGGTCGCCGCGGTGAAGGCGCCCGGTTTCGGTGACCGCCGCAAGGCGATCCTCCAGGACCTGGCGATCGCGACCGGTGGCGAGCTGATCGCCCCCGAGCTCGGTTACAAGCTCGACCAGGTCGGCATCGAGTCGCTGGGCAGCGCCCGGCGGATCGTCGTCGACAAGGAGAACACCACGATCATCGACGGCGGCGGCAACAGCGCCGACGTGGCCGACCGGGTCTCGCAGATCCGCAAGGAGATCGAGGCGTCCGACTCCGACTGGGACCGTGAGAAGCTCCAGGAGCGGCTCGCGAAGCTCTCCGGCGGCATCGCGGTGATCAAGGTCGGCGCGGCCACCGAGGTCGAGATGAAGGAGCGCAAGCACCGCATCGAGGACGCCATCGCGGCGACCAAGGCAGCGGTCGAGGAAGGCACCGTCCCCGGTGGCGGCGCCGCGCTCGCGCAGGTCTCCAAGGAGCTCGAGGGCAACCTCGGTCTCACCGGCGAAGAGGCCATCGGTGTCGCCATCGTCCGCAAGGCGCTGGTGGAGCCGCTGCGCTGGATCGCGCAGAACGCCGGCCACGACGGTTACGTCGTGGTGGGCAAGGTCGCCGAGCTGGGCTGGGGCCAGGGCCTCAACGCGGCCACCGACGAGTACGTCGACCTGGCCGCGGCCGGCATCATCGACCCGGTGAAGGTGACCCGCAACGCGGTCTCCAACGCCGTCTCGATCGCCGCCCTGCTGCTGACCACCGAGAGCCTCGTGGTCGAGAAGCCGGCCGAGGCGGCTCCGGCCGCCGGTGGCGGGCACAGCCACGGTGGCCACGGCCACCAGCACGGCCCCGGCTTCTAAGAAGTCAACGAACATGGAAGGGCGCGCCATCGGCGCGCCCTTCCTGCTTTTCCGAGGTCCCCTGCCAGGAACGCCACAGAGCCGCGTACGCCCCGTCGGCCGCCAGCAGCTCGTCATGTGACCCGATCTCGGCGATCCGGCCGTCCTCCACCACCGCGACCCGGTCGGCGTCGTGTGCCGAGAAGAGCCGGTGGGCGATCGCCACGACGGTGCGCCCGCGGACCACGGCCGCGAGGCTCTGCTCCAGGTCCCGGGCCGCCCGCGGGTCGAGCAGAGCGGTCGCCTCGTCGAGCACCAGCGTGTGCGGGTCGGCCAGGATCAGCCGGGCGAGAGCCACCTGCTGAGCCTGCGCCGGAGTAAGGGGCAGACCTCCGGCGCCGACCACGGTCGCCAGGCCGTCCGGCAGGTCGTCCACCCAGTCCAGGGCGTGCACGGCGGAGAGCGCCCCGCGTACCTCGGTGTCCGCGACGCCGGGACGCACCAGGGCGACGTTCTCGCGCAGCGTGCCGATGAAGATGTGGTGTTCCTGGCTGACCAGAGCGACCTCGGCGCGCAGCCGCTCCGGCGGCAGCGCCGCCAGTGGCACCTCACCCACCGTGATGCTGCCGGCGGTCGGCTGGTGCACGCCGGCGAGCAGACGGCCGAGGGTGGACTTGCCGGCGCCGGAGACACCGACCACGGCAAGCCGCTCGCCCGGCTCCAGGGTGAGATCGATACCGTGCAGCACCTCCCGGTCCGGCCGGTACGCGAACCGCACTCCACGCAGCTCGATCCGGCTACCGGACGGTTCCGGCCCGATGGCCGCCGGCGACGCCTCGGCCGTGACGCCGAGCAGCCGGGCCAGCGAGGCGGCGCCGACCTCCAGCTCGTCGAGCCAGGCGGAAAGCCGGTCGAGCGGGTCGACGAGCTGCTGCACGTAGATCACCGCAGCGGTCAGCTGACCCAGCGTCACCACGCCGCGCAGATAGAGCCAGCCGCCGGTGAGCAGGGTGACCACGACCGGCAGGACGTAACTCGTCTCGATGATCGGCCACCAGACGGTCCGCAGGAAGAGCGTGTGCCGCTCGGCCTTCCAGGCCCGCGCGAGGTCCACGTCGGTACGCGCAACCCGCTGCCGCCCCCGGCGCAGCGCCTCGACGGTCCGCGCGCCCTCCACCGTCTCGGTGAGCCCCTCGGTCACGTCGGAGTACGCCGCGTTCTGCTCCAGATAACCCTCCGGCGCCCGCCGCAGGTACCACCGGGTCCCGACCACCAGGATCGGCACCCCGATCAGCAGCGGCACCGCGAACAGCGGACTGACCAGCACCAGTGCCACCACGAACAGGACCAGCGTGATCAGTGCGATCATCGTCTCCGGCACCGCGAACCGGACGCACTTGGAGAGCGCGTCGACGTCCCGGGTGGCCCGGGTCAGCAAGTCACCGCTGCCCGCGGCCTCCACCGTGGACAGCGGCAGGGTGACGACCCGGGCGACGAACTCCTCGCGGAGCCGGGCCAGTACCCGCTCGCCCAGCCGGGCCGAGGCCAGATGCGCGAACCGGGTCAGGATCGCCTGCGCCAGCACGAATCCGGCGAGCGCGAGGACCAGCCGGTTCAGGTCGTCCATCGGCTCGTGCTTCTCGATCGCCTCGACCAGGTCGCCGAGCAGCCGCGGGCCGGCCAGGGCTGCGAGCGCCGCGGCGACGTTCAGCCCGACCGCGGCACGGAACATCCCCGGGTCGAGGCGGACCAGGTCACGGGCGTACCGGCGAGCCTGCGACGTGCTCGCCACCGGAAGCGGGCGGGTCATGGCTGATCCTCGCGCAGCACCATCCGTGCGTACCCGGGTGTGGAGCGGAGCAGGTCCTGATGCGGGCCGGCCGCCACCAGCTGTCCATTCTCGACGTAGCAGACCTGGTCGGCGCGGCTCAGCAGCAGCGGGCTGGACGTGCAGACGACAGTGGTACGCCCGGACCGGGCCGCCCGCAGCCGGTCGGCGATCAGCGCCTCGGTGTGCGCGTCGACAGCGTTCGTCGGCTCGACAAGGATCAGCACCTCGGGGTTCACGATCAGCGCGCGGGCCAGGCGCAGCCGCTGCTGCTGACCGCCGGAGAAGGACTGGCCGCGTTCGGCGACGACGCTGGCCACCCCGTCCGGCAGGCCGTCGACGATGCCGGTCGCGGCCGCCACCTCCAGCGCCTCTGGGAGGGCGCCGGTCGCGTACGGGTCCAGATCGGACATCAGCCGGCCGGCGAACAGGCGCGCGTCGTTGTCGGCCACCAGGATCCGCTCCCGGACCTCGGCGAGATCCCCGGTGGCAAGCGGCACGCCGCCGAGAGTGGAGCCGTCCGCATACCGTCCCAGGCGGTCGGCGATCCGGGCCGCGTCGGATGGGAGGGCCGCGACGATCGCGGTCATCAGCCCGGCCGGCACACACACTCCGGATTCCTGGTCACGAAGCTCACCGGCCGGCAGCGGCACCGGATCGTCCGGTTCGGTCAGCTCCGGTTCCACGGTCAGCATCGCCACCACCCGGCGACTCGACACGTGCCCTCGGGTGATCTTGTCGACCGCCTCGGTGAGCTGCCGCAACGGTGCCACCAGGAACGCCGCGTACGCGTAGAACGACACCAGCTGACCGACAGTGATCTCGCCTTTCCAGGCGGATCGCGCGCCCAGCCACGTCAGCAGGACCAGGAAGACTCCGGGCAGCAGCACCTGGGCCGCCTCGAGAAGTGCTTCGACCTTCGCTGTGCGTACCCCCGCCGCGCGCAGCGCCTGAGACGCGGCGCGATAGCGCGCCGCGATGATTGGCTCACCACCCACGCCGCGCAGCACCCGCAGCCCGGACACCAGGTCGGCGGCCTGGCCGGTCAGCCGGCCCTGAAGCGTGCGGTACGCCCGCTGGCGGCGATGCAGCGGACCGATCAACAGGCCCACCACAACCATCATGATCGGTACGCCGATCAGCACGATCATCCCGAGTGGTACCGAGATCCGCAGCAGCAGCACGGTGACCATGCCGACCGCCAGCAGCGAGCCGATCCCCCGCGAGACCAGGTCGACCGCGCTGCCGATGTGGCTGATGTCCGAGGTGCCGATCGCCACCACCTCGCCGGCGTCGAGGCGTCGCGGCAGCGTGGCACCGAGCCGGTTCGCCTGGCGGACCACCACCTGGACGGTCCGGAACGCGGCGCCCAGCCAGTTGGTGACCGCGAACCGGTGCCGCATGATGCCGGCGATCGCTTGCACGGTGCCGACACCGAGCAGCAGCAGCGTCCAACGGGCGAGTTCCCGGCTGTCATAGGTGACAGCCGCGTCGACGGCCTTACCGACCATCGCGGGCGCCAGCGACTGGCAGCCCATCCAGATGATCGCGAGGATGGCCGCGACGACGACCGTCAGCCGGGAACGCCGGACCAACCAGAACAGATATCGGGCAGCGGACCGGGAGTCGGGCAGGCCAGGTTCATGCTCAGGCAATCTTCGCATCAGGACCCGACGGTAAATGCCGGGTGCCCTGACTGCGACCGGTCAGCGATCGACGGGTGTGAAATCCCAGACGTGCGGAGTGCGTGCTACCAGCTTCTCCGGCGGGGTAGGCATGCTCTCCGGGGTGTTACGCCATTTGGTGATGACGACGATGCGTTGATCCGTGGACGAATAGACGTCACTCGACACATGTTGTGGCAGCACCTCCAACGAGGGCACCGCCGTGTCACAGACCCAGCTCAGCAGCTCGTCGAAGCCGCTGCGCGAGGCCCGCACCTCCCACATCCGCGCGATCATGCTCGCTTCCTACCCCGCCACACTGACCTCGGTCAAACTCATGGCCGAGTCAGCCGGAAGATCAAGACGGCTCGGGGCGACGCCTGCCGCGACCAGATGCGAGCCGAGTGCCGCGACCATCGCGCCGTTGTCGGTGCAAAGGCCAGGCCTGGGTACGCGTACCAGAATCCCGTGTTTTGCCGCACGCTGTTCGGCGAGCACCCGCAGCCGTGAGTTGGCCGCCACCCCACCGCCGATGACAAGCGTCTGCACGCCGTTGGTAAGGCAGGCGTCGATCGCTTTCGCGGTCAGCACGTCGCAGACCGCCTCCTGGAAACTCGCCGACACGTCGGCCACCGGCACCGGCTCACCGGCACGCTCCCGGGCCTCCACCCAGCGGGCCACCGCCGTCTTCAAGCCGGAGAAGCTGAAGTCGAATCGGTGCGCGGCCTGGTCCTTCGGCGCGGTCAGCCCGCGCGGAAACGCGATCTTCTGGCGATCGCCGGAGACGGCCGTCCGGTCGATGATCGGCCCACCCGGGAAACCCAGCCCGAGCAGCCGCGCCACCTTGTCGAACGCCTCGCCGGCCGCGTCGTCGATTGTCGCGCCGAGCGGCGTGACACCGGCCGTCAGGTCGTCGACGAGCAGCAACGACGAGTGGCCGCCAGAGACCAGCATCGCGATCGCCGGCTCGGGCAGCGGTCCGTGCTCCAAAGTGTCCACCGCCACGTGCGCAGCCAGATGGTTCACGCCGTAGATCGGTTTCTCGGCGGCCAGCGCGTACCCTTTCGCCGCCGCCACACCGACCAGCAGGGCGCCGGCCAGGCCGGGACCGCTGGTCACCGCGATCGCGTCGATGTCGGCCAGGGTCACACCGGCCTCGTCGAGGGCGCGCTGCATGGTCGGCACCATCGCTTCCAGGTGCGCGCGGCTGGCCACCTCGGGCACCACCCCGCCGAACCGGGCATGCTGGTCCACACTGGATGCCAGCGCGTCGGCGAGCAGGGTGTGCCCGCGCACGATGCCGATGCCGGTCTCGTCGCAGGAGGTCTCGATCCCGAGAACCAGGGGTTCGTCACGCATCGCGCATCATCACCAGGGCGTCCGTGTTGCTGGGTTGGTAGTAACCGCGCCGGATTCCGACCGGCTCGAAGTCGTAACTCGCGTACAGCGCCTGCGCCGGCGCGTTGTCGACGGCGACCTCCAGCAGGGTCTTGCGTACCCCGCGTGCGGCCGCCTCGGCCAGCAGCGCCTCGAGCAGCTGGCGTCCGAGGCCGCGGCGTTGCGCGTCCCGGCGTACCGCGATGTTCTGCACCCAGGACTCCTCCGGGTCGACGACCGAGAGCCCGGCGTAACCGAGCACCTTCTCGTCCTCGACCGCGACCAGGTAGTGATGGCCCTGCGCCAGCTCGTTCCAGAACATCGCGGCGGACCACTTCTCCGGACCGAACAGGTCCTCCTCGACCGGCAGCACCTGACCGATGTGCCACCAGCGGAAACGCTCGATCCGCATCAGGTCAGCACCGGCTTGCGCGCGGCCGGCTCCACCGCGTCGGGCCGCCGCAGATAAAGGGGCGTCAGCACCTCACCCGGCGCTTCGCCGCGGATCTTCGCCGCGGCGAGCGCCACGAGAGCGGCTCCCGGCGGATAGAGGAGATGCTCTTCCACGGGTACGCCGAAAAGGTCACCGTATTTCAGAGCACCCTCGCCGGCAGCCCGGTCGACCTCGCCGACCGCCACGTCTGCCGGTTTGGCGACATCGGGGCCGGTCAGGCGCTCGCCGTCCTGATATGTCGCGAAATATACCTCGCGGCGGCGGGCATCCGTCGCGATCAGCACCCGTCCCGGCCCGGCGGCGCGGCCCAGACCGTCGAGCGAGCAGACACCGTACGTCGGGATGCCCAGCGCCTGGCCCATGCTCGCCGCGGTGGCAAGGCCGACCCGCAAACCGGTGTATGGCCCCGGACCAAGACCCGCCACGATCGCCGTCAGGTCACGCGGGCGGTAACCCGCCTCGGTCAGCACCGCGGCGATCTCCGGGGCGAGTTTCTCCCCGTGCGCCCGAGGGTCGACAGTGCGGCTTTCCGCGACGCCGAAAAGACCGTCCGCGGTCACCTCGACGAGCGCCGCCGTGGAGGCGGGTGTGGCGGTGTCCAGAGCTAAAACGAGCACACCTGACCCTAGCGCGGGTCCGATCCGCCCAGCCGCCACCCGCCGCCCGCGCCTAGCGCGGGTCCCAGTTGATCAGCGGGCGGCCGCCGTCGGCGAGGGCCTTGTTGGCCGCGCTGAACGGCCGGCTGCCGAGGAAGCCTGCCCGGTTGAGCGGGCTCGGGTGCCCGGCCTCCAGAACCGCGTGCGCCGGGTTGGTGATCAGCGCTGCCTTCTTCTTGGCGTAACTGCCCCAGAGCATGAAGACGATCCGCTCGTCGCGCTCGTTCAGCGCCCGGATCGTGGCATCGGTGAACGCCTCCCAGCCCTTGTTGCCGTGCGAGCCGGCCTTGCCCGCGCGGACCGTGAGCACCGCGTTGAGCAGCAGCACACCCTGCCGCGCCCAGCCGGTCAGATCGCCGCTCGCCGGCTTGGCGATGTTGACGTCCTCGGCGAGCTCCTTGAAGACGTTGCCCAGCGACGGAGGCTTACGCACACCCTCGCGCACGCTGAAGCTCAGGCCGTGCGCCTGCCCCGGACCGTGGTAGGGATCTTGGCCCAGGATCAGCACCCGGGTCTGCTCCGGCAGGCACAGCCGGTACGCCGCGAACAGGTCCTCCACCGGCGGGTACACGGTCTCGCTCGAGTATTCGGCGGCGACGAACTCGCCCAGTTTCGCGGTGGCGTCCGCGTCGAGGAACGGGGTGAGCTCGGCACGCCACTGCGCGGGCAGCAGTTCGGTCAGGTTCACAGGCTCTCCAGTCGGTGTGCCCAGTCGCCGCCGTGCGGCACCAGGTCGATCACTCGGGTGTCGTCGTCCAGCCGGTCGATGCGGACCCGCAGGTATTCGTCGTTGAGCTGCTCGACCAGGCCGGCACCCCACTCGACGACGGTCACCGCGTCGTCGGCCGAGGCGTCCAGGTCAAGGTCGTCGATCTCGGCGCGCGGATCGGGTCGCTCACCCAGCCGGTACGCGTCCGCGTGCACCATCGGCAGCGGTCCCTTGTGCACCCGGGCGATCACGAAGGTCGGCGAGGTGATCGGCCCCTGCACGCCCAGACCGGCGCCGATGCCCTGGACCAGCGCGGTCTTGCCGGCGCCGAGCGGGCCGGTGAGCAGCAGCAGATCGCCGGCCCGGAGGATGCCCGCCAAGCGGCGGCCGAAGTTCTGAGTGTCCTCGACGGTCGCGAACTTCACGTGATCTTCTCCAGGAAGGGGATCAGGACCGCGTTTACCTGCTCGGATTTCTCCAGCATCACCACGTGTCCGCTGTTCTCTATCTTCAGCAGCTCGGCCTCGGGCAGATGCTTCAGGATCTCCTCGGAGTGGGTGACCGGAGTCAGATAGTCACGGTCGCCGACGACCACCAGAACCGGCACGCCACGCAGCGCCGACAGCGCCGGGAACCGGTTGTGGGTGTAGAGCGTGTGCAGGTATTTCGTCAGTGTCTCCACCGACGTCTTGGAATTCATGCTCTCCACGAACGTGACAAGGGTGGCGCTTGGTTTCGCCTCGCCGAACCCGTAACGCCGGGTGAGCAGCCAGGCCAGATCGGAAGAGGCGACCCGGGCCCGGTCGATGGTGCCGCCGCCCAGGTGCGCCGCCTTGTCCCACAGCGGGAAGAAAGGGGCGCTGGCCCGGGCCACCAGGTTCGTCACGCCGAGCTGGGCCTTGTCGATGAGCCCGGCCGACGTGGACATCAGGACCACGCCGGTGACCCGGTTGCCGAACCACTCCGGATATTGCTCGGCGAACGCCATTATCGTCATGCCGCCCATCGAGTGGCCGACCAGAATGATGTGGCCGTCCGGCACTGTCGACTCCAGCACCGCGGCGAGCGAGCGGCCCAGCGCCGCGATGTCGTACGTCCCCGACTGGAGCTTGCCGGACCGGCCGTGGCCGGGCTGGTCGTAGAAGACCATCCGGTAATCGCCGCGCTCGGCGAGCTCCTTGCGCTGGAAGTAGAACGTGCCCATGTCGAGCGCGAAGCCGTGCACAAAAACGATTGTGGGCCGGTCGTTCGGCTCGTCCGGCTCGACGATCTCGACGTGCAGGTCGGTGCCGTCGGCCGCGGTGACCGTCCGCTCCGAGTCGAACTGCTGGTCGCCGAACGGCTCCTCGACGTAAGGGTCGCCTGGCGCGTTGACCGACCGCCGCACCAGCACCCGCTCCACGGCGAACGCGGTTGCCAGGCCGGCCGCCGCGACACCGACCGCGGCCCCGAATATGCCGGCGGTCCTGGCAGCCCTTTTCACGGCTGGACCTCCCCGTCGTAGTGCCTTGGCACCCGGCTGCTCCCGAACCGGGTGACGATCTCGTAATTGATCGTCCCGGTGGCGGCGGCCCAGTCGTCGGCGGTGGGCTCGCCGTCGTCACCCGGTCCGAAAAGGGTCGCCACGTCGCCGGCCACCACCGGCTCGTCGCCGACGTCGACCACGAACTGGTCCATGCAGACGCGCCCGGCGATCCGGGACACCGCGCCGCCGATGCGCACCGGGCCGGTGCTGGAGGCGTGCCGGGGAACGCCGTCGCCGTAACCGAACGGCACGACAGCGAGGGTGGTCTCCCGATCGGTGGTGTAGGTCAGGCCGTAGGAGACGCCCTGACCGGCCGGAACCCGTTTCGCAAGGGTCACCCGGGCCCGGGCGGTCATCGCCGGCCGCAGACCGTATGCCTGGTCCGCGATCGGTGACAGACCGTAAGCCGCGATGCCGACCCGGACCAGGTCGAAGTGTGAATCGGGCCGGCTCAGGGTGGCCGCCGAGTTCGCGATGTGGCGGAATTGGGGGCTGATCCCGTAACGCCCGGCCAGCTCCAGGCCCTCTCCGAAAGCGGCCAGCTGGCGGTCGACCGACTCGTGGCCGGGGTCGTCGGCGCAGGCGAAGTGGCTCCACACACCGACCACCTCGACGTCGCCGCCGGCCTGCGCCTTGGCAGCGGCCTCGAACAGCGCCGGCCAGTCCGACTGCGCCGCGCCGCCACGGGCCAGGCCGGTGTCGAGTTTGAGATGCACCTGGGCGGTGCGGCCGGCCTGCCTGGCCGCGGCGACCAGCTCGTCGACCAGCTCCGGCGTGGCGGCGCTCAGGTCGATGCCGGCGGCCACACCCTCGTGCAGCGGCAGACCCGGGCTGAGCAGCCAGGCCAGCACCCGCGACTCGATGCCGGCCCGGCGCAGGGTGAGCGCCTCGTCGAGGGTGGCGACACCGAGCCAGGTCGCCCCGCCGGCGATCGCCGCCCGGCCGGCCGGAACCATGCCGTGCCCATAACCATCCGCCTTGACGGCGACAAGCACCTCGGCGGAGGTGCGTGCCCTCAACGCCGCGACGTTGTCCCGGATCGCGTCCAGATCGACGCGGACTTCGGCCTGCCACATGCCTCTAACCCTACTGAGGCGTATGACAGTTCTGGTCACCCCGCAAGATCATTGGAGGATCCGGCCGAGCACCGGCCGGATCGCGGCGGCCACGTCCGGCGCGGTCACCGGGCCGTCCAGCGCCGCGTGCCGCCCGGCCAGGCCGTGCACGAAAGCCGCGGCAACGGCGGCCCTGGCCGCTGGAAGACCGGCCGCCAGCAGCGAGCCGAGCAGACCGGCCAGCACATCGCCGGAACCGGCCGTGGCGAGCGCCGGGCTGCCTGTCGGATTGACCCAGATCTCACCCGCCGGAGTGGCCACGATCGTCCGGTCACCCTTGAGCAGCACGACAGCGTTGGTCCACGCCGCGAGCCGGGCGGCCGCACCGGCCCGGTCGGCGCCCGGAGACTCACCGGCCAGCCGCTTGAACTCACCGTCGTGCGGGGTCAGCACCACCGGAGCGTCCCGGCGCAGGTCTTCCGCGTGCTCACCGCCGACCAGCAGCGTGATGGCGTCAGCGTCGAGCAGCACCGGCAGGGACGTGGCGAGGACACTGCGCAATTCGGTACGCGCATCCGCCCCCGTTCCCAGCCCGGAACCGCAGACCCAGGCCTGCACCCGCCCCGCCTCGGCAACCTTGCGCGCCACCACCACCGACGGATGGGCACGGACCACCTCGGCGTGTGCACTGCCCGCGTACCGGACCATTCCGGACGGCCCGGCCAGCGCGCCGGTGCATCCCAGCAGGGCCGCGCCGGGGTAACCCGCCGAGCCGGTCGCCAGGCCGACCACACCGCGGGTGTACTTGTCCGAGGTCGCGCCCGCCCTGGGCCACCACTCGGCGATGTCGGAAAGCTCGGGCACCCGCGCCGCCGGGCTCGTGATCAGCGCCGGGCCGAGACCGATGTCGATCAGCTCGACCTCACCGCAGCGGACCGCCGCCGGGCCGATCACGTGTGCCGGTTTCAAGCACCCGAACGTGACAGTGACGTCCGCGTCGACCGCCTCGCCGGGAACGTCCCCGGTGTCCACTGCCACTCCGCTCGGCACGTCGACGGCGACGATCACCGGGCGGTCACCCGTACGCCCGCGAAGTGAGCCGAGCCGGCGCACGATGGCCGCGGCAGGCGGCCGGAGCCCTCCGCTGGCGCCGATGCCGACGATTCCGTCGAGGACCAGGTCGGCGCGGTCCGGAAGGTGCGAGGTGGTGAATCCGCCGGAGGCGCGCAGCGCGGCGAGGCCGGCCAGATGAACGCGTTCCGGGGTGAGCAGCAGCGCGCGGACCTGTGCGCCCCGGCGGGCCAGAGCAGCGCCGGCATAGAGCGTGTCACCGCCGTTGTCACCGCTGCCGACGAGGAGCACGACCCGGGCGCCATACACGTTGTTCTCTAGAAGAAGCGCGCACCGCCGGGCCAGACCGGCCGCGGCCCGCTGCATCAGCGTGCCATCCGGCAGCGTCGCCATCAGCGATTTCTCGGCCGCCCTGACACCCGCCACCCGCCATGCCTGCCGCATCTCGATCTCCCGTCACTCAGCGGTCTCGGCGACCACCATCGCGGAAGCGATGCCGCCGTCGTGCGACAGCGACAGGTGCCATCGATGGATGCCCCTCTCGGACGCCGCGGCGGCGACCGTACCGGAAACGGTCAACCACGGCCGCCCGTCCGGGTCGGTGACGATCTCGCAGTCGTGCCAGCGCAGTCCGGCCGGAGCGCCGAGAGCTTTGGCAACGGCTTCCTTGGCCGCGAACCGGGCCGCCAGCGACTCCGCCGACCGCGGATTCCCGGTACCGGTCAGCCGTTCCGGCTCGGTGAAAAGACGGTCCCCGAGGAGCGGTGTCCGCTCCAGCGCACGGGCGAAACGATCCACCAGGACGACGTCGATGCCGACAGACACGATCACACCGGTCACCTTAGTGGTGCCCCCGACCCCGTACCCACGTACGACAACCACCACGCGCCGCCCTCTAACAACCCCGCCGATCGGCCGCAAGCCCTGTGGACAACCACCCCCTGCTCCCCCACCTGCTCGTCCACAGCCCGGCCCGCCAACCGCCCGGCCGCCCTAACGTCGACGCATCCCGTTCCGCCGCTCACTGGAGGCAGCCGATGAACCCCGATTTCCAGGTCGACGCCGACGAACTGCTTCGGCAGGCCGCGGCCGCCGACGACATCGCGGCCCGGCTGAACGGCACGGCCGACGCCGCCCCGCACCCCCACCCGTCGCCCCGCTGGGCCACCACGACCGCTACGGCCCTGGCCGCCGACGCCCTGCGCCTGCAGCTGCACCAGCTCGGCGGCGACGTGTCGGAGACCGCCCGGCTGATCTCAGCGGCCGCCGCGGCCTATCAGGAGGCCGACGCCCGCGCGGCAACCCGCTTCCGGCTCTCCCGATGACCACCTGGAACGTCCCGTCCCCCACGAGCACCTATGCCCGGCTACGCGTGACCGATCCGGATCGCTGGCTGGCCGCCGCCTCCGCCTGGCGACGGTGGGCAGCGCTCGCCGGTGCGCTCGCCGCCGAGTTCGGCCCGCTGACCACGCGCCTGCGGTCCTCCTGGTCCGGGACGGCCGTCGCCGCCGCATCGGCTGCCTTCGCTGGGTTCCGGCGCCGGATCGCGCTGTTCCGGGTGCTCTGCTGGCGCGCCGACCAGGCATTGAGCGAGCTAGCGGCGTCACTCGCGCGAGCGCGCGAGCTACTCCGCCGGGCGCAAGGCCGTGCGACAAGCGCCGGCTTGGTGATTGATTCCTCGGGTACGGTCCACAGCCCCCGAAACAACGCCCATGCCACGATGACCGAGGTCACGGCCGACCTTTCCGCGGCGCTGGAGATCGCAGCCCGAGCCGACGCACAGGCAGCATCCCGGCTGACCGCGATCTCAGCCGCCACAGGACTCGGCGCGAACGAAGCCGGCCGAGGACCCGGCGCGAACGAAGCCGGCCGAGCGGTCCAGCCCGACTGCACCACCGGCCCGATCCAGGTCAAAAGCTGGTGGGACGGCCTCACCCAGGCGGAACGGAACTGGCTGCTCGCCACCGATCCGGCCGCGCTCGCTTCGACCCGTGGCATTCCCGCCGCTGACCGGGACGTCGCCAACCGCCTGCTCCTCGACGACCACCGAGCCGCACTGGACCACCGGCTCGACCGGGCCACCGACGCCGCTGTGCGAAATCAGCTCCGCGGGCTGCGCGACGGACTGGACGAGTTGACGGCACGTCTCGACGACGACAGCGGGCTCAGGGCGTACCTCATGGGCGTTGATCTTGGAGGGGACGGCCGTGCCGTTGTCGCTCTGGGTGACCCGGATCGGGCCTCGCATGTGCTCACCCACGTTCCCGGCATGACCAGCGATCTGGAGTCGCTCGGCAGTGAGCTGACCCGGGCCGGCCGGGTCGCGCAGCGAGCCGCCGAGCTGGCGCCGGACCAGGCGACAAGCGCGGTGCTATGGCTGGATTACGACGCGCCGGACTTCCTGCACGAGGCGAACTCCTCCCGGCAGGCCCGGGAGGGTGCGGCTGAGCTGCGCCGATTCCAGGAGGATCTGCGGGCCACCCACGACGGGGAGCCGGCGCATCAGACCGTGCTCGGCCACAGTTACGGCTCGCTGGTGACTGGCCTCGCCGCTGCCGGGCCGCTCGCTGCCGACGACATGGTGCTCGTCGGCTCGCCCGGGACAGGCGTGGACTCGGCGGACCGGTTCAGCGTCCCGGCCGATCGGGTGTGGGCGTCGACGTCGCGGACCGACGTGATCCAGTACGCGTCGGTGTCACCGAAGAGCCTGCTGCAGGACCTGCCGGTCGCGGGCGTGCTGCCGGGGATCGGGCCGGTGCTGGCCTTCGGCGTGCCCGAACGGGATCTCTGGTTCGGCCGGAACCCGAGCGATCCGGGTTTCGGCGCCCAGGTCTTCGCCAGTCAGGAGGACGCCGGTCACCTCGGGTACTGGGATCCGGGCCGGCCCGCGCTCGACGCACTGGCCCGGATCACCGTCGGTCAAAAACCGGTCACTTTCGGTCAGGACCCGATCACTCGACCGTGACGGACTTCGCCAGGTTGCGCGGCTGGTCGACGTCGTGGCCCCGGGCAGCGGCGATCTCGCAGGCGAGGATCTGCAGCGGAACCGTGGTCATCAGCGGGGCGAGCAGGGTCGGCGTACGCGGAACCACGATCAGGTGATCGGCGAACGCCTTGACGCTGTCGTCACCCTCCTCGGCGATCACGATGGTGCGGGCGCCCCGGGCACGCACCTCCTGGATGTTGGAGACGACCTTGTCGCGCATCACGCCACGGCCGGCCGGCGACGGCACCACGCAGACGACCGGGGTTCCCTCGTCGATCAGCGAGATCGGCCCGTGCTTCAGCTCACCGGCCGCGAAGCCCTCGGCGTGCATGTACGCGAGTTCCTTTAGCTTGAGCGCGCCTTCGAGAGCCACCGGGAAGCCGACGTGCCGGCCGATGAACAGGATCGTCGACGCGGTCTTCAGGTCACGGGCCAGTGCACGGACGTCTTCCATGCCGGCCAGCAGCGTACGCAGGCTGTCCGGGGTGGCCTGGAGCTTCTCGACCACGGCGGCGACCTCGTCGGCGTACATCACGCCGCGGATCTGGGCCAGGTGCAGGCCGATCAGGTAACAGGCGACCAGCTGGGTAAGGAACGCCTTGGTGGAGGCAACAGCGATCTCCGGGCCACCGTGGGTGTAGAGGACGGCGTCCGACTCGCGCGGGATGGTGGAGCCGTTGGTGTTGCAGATGGCCAGCACCCGGGCCTTCTGCTCCTTGGCGTGCCGCAGCGCCATCAGCGTGTCCATCGTCTCGCCGGACTGGCTGATCACGATCACCAGGGTGGAGCGGTCCAGGATCGGGTCGCGGTAACGGAACTCGCTGGCCAGCTCGACCTCGCACGGGATGCGCACCCAGTGCTCGATGGCGTACTTCGCGACCATGCCGGCGTGGTACGACGTGCCGCAGGCCACGATGAAGACCTTGTCGACGTCGCGCAGGTCCTGGTCGGTGAGGCGTACCTCGTCCAGGATGATCTCGCCGCGGTCGCTCAGGCGGCCGAGCAGGGTGTCCGCGATGGCCTGCGGCTGCTCGGCGATCTCCTTGAGCATGAAGTACTCATAGCCACCCTTTTCGGCGGCGGACAGGTCCCAGTCGACGTGGAACTCCTGCCCGGTCGCCGTGGCGCCGTCGAAGTCGGTGATCTCGATACCCGACGGGGTGATCAGGACGACCTGGTCCTGACCCAGCTCGATCGCCTCCCGGGTGTGCTCGATGAACGCCGAGACGTCGCTGGCCAGGAAGTTTTCCCCATTGCCGCGGCCGACCACGAGCGGCGAGTTGCGCCGGGCGGCGACCACCGCGTCAGGCACCTCGACGTCGACGGCGAGCAGCGTGAAGGCGCCCTCGAGCCGCCGGACCGTGCGGCGCATGGCCTCGGCCAGCAGGGCCGGACCCTCCAGGGCACCTGTCGCACGCAGCGCGCGCACCTCGGCGGCGAGCAGGTGGGCCGCGCACTCGGTGTCGGTGTCGCTGCGGAACTCGATGCCGTCGGCCTCGAGCTCGGCGCGGAGGCGCGCGAAGTTCTCGATGATGCCGTTGTGGATGACCGCGACGCGGCCGTCCGCGGAGAGGTGGGGGTGGGCGTTGCGGTCGGTCGGACCGCCGTGGGTGGCCCAGCGGGTGTGGCCGATGCCGGTGGTGCCGGCGGCGATCCGGTCACCGCTGCGCTCGGCGAGGGCCTTCTCCAGGTTGGCGAGCTTGCCGGCCCGCTTCTCGGTCTGCACCACGTCTTCGTCGATGACGGCGATGCCGGCGGAGTCATATCCGCGGTACTCCAGGCGGCGGAGTCCATCGAGAACGATGCTCAACGCCGGACGATTGCCTACGTAACCCACGATCCCACACATGACGGGCAGCGTAGCCGAACTTCGCTCAAACGTCATGCTCGGGAAAGGCACTTTCGAGCATCGTACGTGATCGGAACTATAGGCGAAGGGCCCGTGTACTGCACAAGCGCGATTTGCCGGACGACAGGTGAACACCCCGTACGGGTGGGTGACACGCCGAGTGCGCCGCTGGCGTACCGTCGTTCACGGCAGCGCCTCACCGGGAGGGAACCCATGAGCGATCCAAGCGAGCCGCGCCAACCGCCCCGGCCGCCGCAGTTCGCCCCGGGCATGGCGACGCCACCGGAGCCTCCTCCTCCCTACGATCCGACGTCCGCGTTCCCGCCGGTCGGATACGAGCAGGTCAACTACGCGCCGCCGGGATATGCCCCGGCGCCGGGTTACGCGCCTGACTACACCCAGGGCGGCTATCCGCCGCCTCCTCACCCGCCTTACGGCGAGCCCATGCCTGGGTACGGTCCGCCGCCCCCGCCCCGTAAGAGCAAAGCGCCGCTGATCGCGCTGGTCGTGGCCATTTCCCTGCTGCTCTGCGGTGGCGTGGTGACGTCAGGTGTGCTGATCGTGCGCAGCGTCACGGACAAGGCGAAAGAGGTCGTCGAGCCGATCGCCAACCCGACGCTGCCTCAGGCGCCGACCGGCCTGCCGACGGATCTCCCCACCGAACTGCCGGGCCTGCCGACCGAACTGCCGGGCCTGCCCACCGATTTGCCGGGCCTGCCCACCGACCTGCCCGACCTCCCGGGCATCGACGAGAACAAGGAGATCTCTGTCGTCTACGAGATCACCGGTGACGGGCCGGCCGAGATCCTCTACACCGAGCAGCTCGGCACCACGCCCACGGTGGTGAGCGGCGTGAAACTGCCGTGGAAGGTCACCACCACGATGAAGGGTGTGGCCCTGATCTCGGTCACCGCGCAGCGGACCGACGGCAGCGAGGGCGACATCACCTGCCGGGCAACCGTGGACGGCAAGGAGGTCGCGAAACAGACCGGCTCCGGGCCGTACGCGACGACGACCTGCAATCAACTCGTCTTCGACTGACTCTGAGGAGCGCGGTTGCCCAGCTTCGATCCACTGGTCGAGCGGATGCGCCCGTTCGGCACGACCATCTTCAGTGAGATGTCCGCGCTCGCCGCGCGTACCGAGGCGGTCAACCTCGGGCAGGGCTTCCCGGACACCGACGGACCGGCCGAGATGCTCGCGGCGGCCGCCGAGGCGCTCGCCGGAGGGGCGAACCAATACCCGCCGCTGCCCGGCATTCCGGCGCTGCGGTACGCGATCACCGCGCACGAGCAGCGGTTCTGGGGACTCGCCCGGGATCCGGACTCCGAGGTCGTCGTGACGGCCGGCGCCACCGAGGCGATCGCGGCTGCCATCCTGGCGCTCTGTGAGCCCGGCGACGAGGTGGTCTGCTTCGAGCCGTACTACGACTCGTACGCCGCCTCGATCACCCTGGCCGGCGCGGTCCGTCGGCCGGTCACGCTGCGACCCGGCCCCTCCGGGCGGTACGAGTTCGACGAGGCGGAGCTGCGGGCGGCTTTCGGTGGGCGTACCCGGCTGGTGCTGCTCAACACCCCGCACAACCCGACCGGCAAGGTCTTCACCCGCGCCGAGCTGGACCTGATCGCCGAGCTCTGCCGGGAGCACGACACCTACGCCGTCACCGACGAGGTGTACGAGCATCTGGTCTTCGAGAGCGAACACGTGCCGCTGGCGAGCCTGCCCGGGATGCGGGAGCGCACCCTGCGGATCTCCTCGGCCGGCAAGACGTTCTCCTGCACCGGCTGGAAAGTCGGCTGGGCCACCGGCCCGGCCGCGCTGGTCTCCGCGGTGCAACGGGTCAAGCAGTTCCTGACGTTCGTCAACGCGGGACCGCTTCAGCCTGCCGTGGCGGTGGCACTGGGTCTTCCGGACGCGTACTTCACCGGGTTCACGGCGGGGCTGCGGGAACGCCGGGACCGTCTGGTCTCCGGGCTCACCGACGCCGGCCTGACCGTTCTGCCGTCGGAGGGCACGTACTTCGTGACCGCCGACATCCGGTCGCTGGGCGGCACTGACGGCATCGAGTTCTGCCGGGAGCTGCCGGTCCGGTGCGGTGTGGTCGCCGTGCCGACCCAGGTCTTCTACGACAATCAGGAAGCCGGCCGACACCTGATCCGGTTCGCGTTCTGCAAGCGGCTCGACGTCATCGACGAGGCGGTGAGCCGCCTGAAGAGGCTGGGTTGAGTCCCGGCCGGGACTCAACCCAGATCGATCAGGCCGGGCTCGCGGCCCGCACCTCTTCGGCGATCCGCTCGGCGACAGCGCGAGCCTTCTCCTCGGTGGCGGCCTCGACCATCACCCGGACCAGCGGCTCGGTGCCCGACGGGCGCAGCAGCACCCGGCCGGTCTCGCCCAGTTCGTTCTCCGCGAGAGCGACCGCGGCCTGCACGGTCGGCGCGGCAGCGCCGGCTTCCCGGTCACCGACCTTCACGTTGATCAGCACCTGCGGCAGCGTGTGCACCACGGAGGCCAGGTCAGCGAGCGACTTGCCGCTCGACGCCACCTGGGCCATCAGGTGCAGGCCGGTCAGCACGCCGTCGCCGGTGGTGGCGAAGGCCGGCATGACGATGTGCCCGCTCTGCTCACCGCCGAGCGCGAGGCCGCCGCTCTGCAGCTCCTCCAGGACGTACCGGTCGCCGACCTTCGTCTCGATCAGCTTGATCCCGGACTGCTTCATCGCGATCCGCAGGCCGAGGTTGCTCATCACGGTGGCGACCAGGGTGTCGTCGGTGAGCGTGCCGGCGTCGCGCATGGCCAGCGCCAGGATCGCCATGATCTGGTCGCCGTCGACGACGTCACCGGCCGCGGTGACCGCGAGGCACCGGTCGGCGTCGCCGTCGTGCGCCAAGCCGAGGTCGGCACCCTCACGCAGCACCGCTTCGCGCACCTTGTCCAGGTGCGTCGAGCCGCACTCCTCGTTGATGTTGAGGCCGTCCGGCTCGGCGTGGATCGCGATGACCTCCGCGCCGGCCTCCCGGTACGCCACCGGCGCCACGTCGCTCGCCGCACCGTTGGCGCAGTCCACGACGACCTTGATTCCGGCCAGCGGGTGCGGAGCCGACTCGACCAGATGCCGGATGTAGTGCTCGGCGCCGTCGAGAAGGTCGTGCACCCGGCCGATCGCGCCGCCGGTCGGGCGCCCGACCAGTCCGTGGCCGTCCGCGACGGCCTGCTCGATCCGCTCCTCCAACTCGTCCGGCAGCTTGGCGCCACCGGCGGCGAAGAGCTTGATCCCGTTGTCCGGCATGGGGTTGTGCGATGCGGAGAGCATCACTCCGAGATCGGCATTCGTCTGCCCCACCAGGTACGCCACCGCCGGCGTGGGTAGCACGCCGACCCGCACCACGTTGGCCCCGGCACTGGTCAGGCCGGCCACGACGGCCGCCTCCAGCATTTCTCCGCTGGCCCGGGGGTCACGCCCCACTATCGCAAGCGGCTGGTGGCTGCTGTCAGCCTCGACCAGAACCCGCGCGGCCGCGACAGCGACAGAGAGCGCGAGCTCGGGGGTGAGCAGATCGCCGTTCGCGAGACCGCGAACGCCGTCGGTGCCGAAGAGTCGCCCCATGGCGGCTTCCTTTCGCCGGTGACACGTCAAACAAGACTGCCTCAGGGCGTGCCTGTTTCCGAGTACCGGAACGGCTGGTTGGGGAGGGAGAAAAACAGCGACGGCCGAGCACGCCCCTTGTGAACAGGGGTGCGCTCGACCGTCGGTCAGAAGCGGCGCAAAAATCAGCGCTTCGAGTACTGCGGAGCCTTACGGGCCTTCTTGAGACCGTACTTCTTGCTCTCCTTGACCCGGGCGTCACGGGTCAGGAAGCCGGCCTTCTTCAGGGCCGGGCGGTCGTCCGGGTCGCTCGTGATGAGCGCGCGGGCGATGGCGAGGCGCAGCGCACCGGCCTGGCCGGTGATGCCGCCGCCACGCAGGTTCGCGATGACGTCGAACTGCTCGGCGCGCTCGGTGGTGACGAACGGCTCACGGATGAGCTGCTGGTTCACCTTGCTCGGGAAGTAGTTCTCGAGCTCGCGGCCATTGCAGGTGATCTTGCCGGTGCCGGGCACGAGACGCACCCGGACGATGGCCTCCTTGCGGCGGCCAACGGTCTGGATCGGGCGGTCACCCGGACGCGGGGCGCGAACCGGAGCCGGAGCCGGCGTCTCGACGACGACAGCCGTCTCGGCGGCGGGCTCTTCGACGGCCTCAACGGTCTCGACGGTCTCGACGACCTCGGTAACCTCGGGCTCGATGTTGTCGGACACGCTGTTGCTACCTTCTCCCGCGCTCACTGCGCGATCTGCTTGATCTCGAACGGCTGCGGCTGCTGGGCGGCGTGCGGGTGCTCGGCACCCGGGTACACCTTCAGCTTCTTGATGATCTGCCGCGCCAGCTTGTTGTGCGGGAGCATGCCCTTGACGGCCAGCTCGATCGCCCGCTCGGGGCGCTTCGTCAGAAGCTCCTCGTAGCTGACCTGCTTGAGGCCACCCGGGTAACCGGAGTGCCGGTAAGCGATCTTGGTCTGCCGCTTGTTGCCGGTCAGAGCGACCTTGCCAGCGTTGATGATCACCACGAAGTCACCGGTGTCAACGTGCGGGGCGAACGTCGGCTTGTGCTTGCCACGCAGGAGGGTGGCGGTGTGGGTGGCGAGCCGGCCCAGAACGACGTCAGAAGCGTCGATAATGTGCCACTGACGCTCGATCTCACCCGGCTTCGGGGTGTACGTACGCACAGAATTACCTTGTCTCGTCGTCGGTCTGGGGGAGCGCGCCGGTCACATCGAGTCGATGCGTCAAGCGACCCCGCAGAGGGACCACTCGCAACAGTCGCACAA
This sequence comes from Actinoplanes sp. CA-015351, assembly GCF_050955685.1. Classification (NCBI taxonomy): domain Bacteria; kingdom Bacillati; phylum Actinomycetota; class Actinomycetes; order Micromonosporales; family Micromonosporaceae; genus Actinoplanes; species Actinoplanes sp. CA-015351. The sequence continues at coordinate 677,860 of NZ_CP192102.1, read as the reverse complement.
CAGCAGGAAACAATACCCGGCTGCGCGGCGCGTGGTCAAAACAGGCAGTGATCAGGGCACCAGAAACCCGGCGAGCATCCTGGTTGCAGACACTCAGCCCGGTGGAACCCAATCGAGGCAAGCATACTCCGCGGGCCGGACACTGCCGAACCGGGTGCCGCAACCGATCGTGCCTGACTTAGCAGGCTTGAAACAAATGGGACGCTCTTCCGAAATTCGCCCCCGGCACGCTTCGGTCATGGCCAACGGTGCGGTTCTCCCAACGATGCGGTTCGGGATTGGCCGAAGCCGCCTCCGGGGGCGCACCATGGAAAGACCATCGTCAGGGTTGAGGACGGACCTGACGATGTCCGCCGGACCGGTTCGCCGGTTCGGCGAGGAGGAGTCGCGGCGTGCCCCGGACGGAGGTACGGCGAAGAACGCAGGCGTGACGTGGGAGCGGGTCGACGCTGAGGACGGCGGGCTTCGAGCGTGCCCTTCGGTGGACCGTTCGGCCACGCCGCGACTTCTCGCCCCAGAATCGGCTCTCCTGAAGCCGGACCTGGGTCTTCCAAAACCGGGCCTGGGTCTTCCAAAACCGGGCCTGGACCTTCTCAAACCGGGTCTGGGATGACGGATCGGAACCCGGGCTCTCGCCGGGCGGTGCTGACTGCTGCCGCGCTCGCCGAGCCGGCCGCGGCCCTCTCCGGTTACACGATCGGGGTCACCGCCGACGGGCGTAAGGACGAGCTCGCCACCCTGCTCGAAGCACGCGGCGCCCGCGTGGTGCTGGCGCCGGCACTGCGCATCGTGCCCATCGCCGACGACGCCGAGCTACGTGCGGCAACCCGGGCCTGCCTCGACACACCACCCGACATCGTGCTGGTAAACACCGGCATCGGCATGCGCGGCTGGCTCGAGGCCGCCGAGAGCTGGGGACTGGCCGAGCCGCTGCGCACAGTGCTCTCCCGGTCGTACCTGGTGGCCCGCGGACCCAAGGCCCGCGCCGCGGTCCGCGCAGCCGGCCTGCACGATCAGTGGACCCCCGAGGGCGAGGGCTACGAAGAAGTCGTCGACCACCTGACCAGCAGGGGCGTGGCCGGTCTCACCGTGGCGCTGCAACTGCATGGTGAGAGCCAGCCCGAATACACCGAGGCCCTGCAGCGCGCCGGCGCCCGGGTCATCGAGGTGCCGGTCTACCGCTGGGCGCCGCCGGTCGACCCGGCACCGCTGCACCGGCTGGTCGACCTGATCCTCGGCAGGCTGGTGGACGCCGTGACGTTCACCTCGGCCGCCGCCGTCCAGGCCGTGCTCCGCGCCGCCGGGACGGGCACCGACACGGTTCTCGAATCGCTCCGCGGCGACGTTCTGGCCGCCTGCGTGGGCCCGGTCACCGCGGCCCCGTTGCGCCGGCAGGGCATCCCGGTTGTCACACCCGGCCGGGCCCGGCTCAGCGCCATGGTCCGCACGATCGTCGACGAGCTGCCAAAACGTGCCGTCACCCTGGAGGTGGCCGGCCACTCGCTGACACTGCGAGGCCACGCCGCGATCGTCGACGGCGAGCTTCGACCACTCGCCCCGGCCCCGATGGCCGTGCTGCGAGAACTCGCCGGCTCACCCGGACGGGTGCTCTCCCGCGCCTCGCTGCTGCAGGCCCTCCCCCGCGGCGCCGACGAGCACGCGGTCGAGATGGCGGTGGCCCGCCTCCGAGCCGGCCTGGCCGTCCCGGGCGTAATCCAAACAGTTGTGAAACGCGGTTACCGCATCCCCGCCTGACCAGCCCCAGCGTCCCGCTGAGTGGCACGAGCCGACTACTCCCCGCGATCTTGGAGACTTCTGGCTGCCAGGTGTCACGCGCTGTCACGGCAAGGCAGGCCGGTAGCCGATATGTGCAGCACGGTAGGGCCTCCAGCCACCACACCACCCAACGCGTGTTGATTTAGGGTGCGATTCGCACCTGAACTCGACACGCAGGAGCCGTCTCCCGGTGTGCGTGTGGACATCGGGTGCGAATCGCACCCCAAATCAACACACCGAACCCCAGCACCCCGCCCGCCAAAACAGCACCAGCACCAGCACCAGCACCAGCACCAGCACCAGCACCAGCGATATCCAAGATCAAAGGTCTGTCGGGATCCGGCTGTAAATGACCAGGTCGACGCGGGTGCCGTGGATCTGGCCGGCGCTGCGGGCGACCCCCTCGCGGGCGAAACCGGACTTGATCGCCACCCGGTTGGAGGCCACGTTCCCCGGGGCGATCCGCAGCTCGACGCGCTCGAAGCCTCCGTCGTGCAGTGCCCAGCGGGACAGTGCCGCCGTCGCCTCGGTCATCACGCCCCGGCCACGGAAAGCGGGCATCGCCCAGTAACCGATTTCGGTCACGCGGGCGATCCAGTCGGTCCGCTTCAGGTCGATGACGCCGGCGAAGGCACCGTTGTGTTCGATGGCGCGGACCACGCCGTGGCCGACCGCGTGCAGACCGGGCGCCAGGCGGTTGATGAAGGCGCGGGCGTGGTCGACCGTGTACGGGCGTGGCAGCGGCAGCCACTGCTGGGTGACCGGATCGGAAGCGCCGGCCACCACGTCCTGCGCGTCCGAATCGCGCAGTGGCCGCAGGACCAGGCGCTCCGTCCGCAGGATCAGGTCGGGAAATCTAGCCGACCGAGGCTGGGTGGCCTTCGTGCTCGGCCACAAGGGTCGCCATCGCATGCTCGACCACCCCGATCAGTACGGCCTTGGCGGACTCGCGATGCCGCGCGTCACACATGAGCAGCGGCACCCGCGCCGGGATGGCGAGCGCCTCACGGACCTCTTCCGGCTCGTAACGCGGCGCGCTCTCGAAGCAGTTCACCGCGACGAGGTACGGAAGATGCCGGTTCTCGAAGTAGTCCAGCGGCGCGAACGCGTCGGTGAGCCGCCGGGTGTCGACGAGAACCGCCGCACCGACCGCTCCCCTGATCAGCTCATCCCACATGAACCAGAAGCGGGTCTGCCCGGGCGTGCCGAACAGATAGAGGATCAGGTCGTCGGCCATCGTGATGCGGCCGAAGTCCATCGCCACCGTGGTCGAGCCCTTACCGGGCACCTTCGAAGCGTCGTCGATGCCCTCGCCGGCCGCGGTCATCACGGCTTCCGTGGTCAGCGGCTCGATCTCGGAGACGGCGCCCACGAGAGTCGTCTTGCCCACGCCGAACCCACCGGCGACGACGATCTTCGCGGACGTGATCTCCGTGGGACGCGCTCCGGCCCCCTCAGAGCTTGCGTAATCCACCTAACACCCTTCCCAGAAGATCCATCCGCTCCGCGAATCCAGTCCGGGGAGCGGCACTGTGCAGCGTCAACAACCCGTCGGCCACCATGTCGGCGACGAGCACCCGAGTCACCCCCAGCGGTAACCGGGTGAGCGCCGCGAGTTCAGCGAGCGATTGGGCCTTCGGCTCGCACAACACGGCTAGGCGGTACTTGTCATGCCCGGCGAACCTCGATTCCTGCACGGCCGCCGCGCTCGCGACCAGAACCGCTTCGATCGGGATCTCCCGGATCGGCTCGGTCCGGCCACGGGTGACCGCGTACGGCCGCACCAGGTTGCCCCTGGGATCATGCGGCTCTGACATGTCGCGGTCACCTCGCCATGTTTGAAAGATCAGTAACTGACAGCCTCGCGTGGCGCCGGCGACAGTGCCGCGCCGACCCGTTCCACCACGAGGGCCATCTCGTAACCGACCTGGCCGACGTCGCAACTGCGCGCCGCCAGGACAGCCATCGATGATCCGTCGCTGATGGACATCAGGAAAAGATAACCGCTGTCCATTTCGATAATGGTCTGCTGCACCTTCCCGGCGTTGAACATCCGGGACGCGCCGTCGGTCAGGCTGACCACGCCGGAGGTGATCGCGGCGAGCTGATCCGCCCGGTCCGCTGGCAGATCACGCGACGAGGCCAGCAGCAGACCGTCCGCCGAGACGGCGATCACGTGCGCAATGCCCGCGATGCTGTCGGCGAAGTTGCTGAGCAGCCAACCCATGTCGTGCATGGTGGGGGGCCTGGTCACTGTTCATTCTCCTTAGGAGCTGTGGCGCCGGAGTCGGCAACGCCGTCCGTCCGCCCTCTTTGCACCCCGCGGTGGTACGAGGAAAGCAGGCCACGCACCTCGTCCGGATTGCGACGGTGCTGGGTCCGCGGCTGGGTCTGCACCCCGCCGGGCACCAATTGTGCCTGCGGGACTCGTTTGGGAAGTCCGGATCGGGTGATGCCGGCGTCCTGAGGGACGGCGGCGGCCATCGCCCGCTGCCAGCCCTCGTCAGCGGTGGTCCGCCACCGGTCCTCAGGCGACTGACGCGGCTTCGGCACAGCGGCGGTGACCGGAGGGGCCGAAACCGGCGCCGGAGGAACAGAAACCGGAATCGGCGGGGCAGAGACCGGAATCGGCGGGGCAGAGACCGGCGGACCAAAAACAGGCGGAGCAGAGACCGGCGGAGCAGAGACCGGCGGAGCAGAGACCGGAGCAGGTGCGGGCGGCGGCGCATAACCCGCCGTCGGCATACCTACCTGGCTCTGCGCGTCCTCACTCTGATCGAACCAGTTGTGCTGCATCTCCAGCTGGATCCGGTCGTCAGCGGCAAATCCGCCGAACGAAACCGGAGCAACCGGCTCGGCCGGCGCCCGGGAGGGCAACGGCGGCCGATCCGGCGTCGGCCGAAGATCCAAATCGGACACCGGCCCGGCTGCTAGCTGCTGCTGCCGGAACAACGGCTCAGCAGGCATCGGCGCCGACCGCACCGGCGGCCGCACCTCGGCCCGCGGCTCGGGACGCCCGGGAACCTCGGGACGCCCGGGAACCCGGCCGGGCCCCAGCGGCGCCGGGCCAGGCCGGGTCCAGCTGGCGGCACGGGCCGGAACCGACGGCACCCCACCCGGCACCACGGCGACATCGGACGGCAGCGTGATCTCGGCGATCGTGCCGCCCTCGCTGCCCGGCCGCAGCTCGACGCCGATGCCGTGCCGGGCGGCGAGACGACCGATCACGGCGAAACCCATCAGCCGGAACGCGCTGACATCCACCGCGGTCGGTTCGTCGAGACGCCGGTTGATCTGGTCCATCTGATCGGCGGTGATGCCGAGACCACGGTCCTCGACCTGGATCACGGCCTGGTCGCCGACCCGGCCGCCGTGCGCCATCACCAGCGTCGACGGCGGCGAGAACCGGGTGGCATTGTCGAGCAGTTCGGCGAGCAGGCGTACCACGTCGTTGACGGCCGCGGCGGAGACGAGCACGTCGGTGTCGATCGAGCCGAACTCGATCCGGTGGTAGAGCTCGACCTCGGACTGGGCAGCCCGCAGCGCGTCGATCAGCAGCGCGTCCTCGCGGCGCGGCGCACCGACCTCGGCGCCCGCCAGGACCAGCAGGTTCTCGTCGTTGCGGCGCATCCGGGTGGCGAGGTGGTCGAGCTCGAAGAGGCGGGCCAGCCGCTTCGGGTCCTCCTCCAGGCGCTCGATCTGGTCGAGCTCGCCGATCATCCGGTCGACAAGGGCCTGGCTGCGCCGGGCGAGGCTGAGGAACATCGTCGAGACGCTGGTGCGCAGCGCGGCCTGCTCGGCAGCGACCCGGATGGCTTCCCGGTGCACCATGTTGAAGGCCTCGGCCACCTGCCCGAACTCGTCGTGCTCGGTGACCATGATCGGGTCCCGGGTCTCGGCGAGGATCCGCTCGACGCCGCCTTCGCCCAGGTTCTCCACGTCCTGCAAACGAGTCACGGCTTCGGGAAGATCCCGGTTCGCCACCGCGAGCGCGCCCTCCCGCAGCCTGCGTACCGCGAGGTGCATCGATCGCCCCAGGTAGATCGCGACGACGACGGCGAGCAGCAGCACGAGCAGGACCAGGACGAACTCGATCGTGGCGCGCCGGGAGGCGTCGGTGCCGCTGTCCTGCGCGGCCGCCACGGCCTGCTCACCGAGCTGGACGTCAGCGGCCCGGAAGAGGCCGGTCACCGTACCGAAGGCTTCGACAACGTCGTTGGGCGCGGTCGCGCCGAGCCCGCGCCCGTCGGTGGAGAGGGTGTCGGCTCGAGCCACCGCATCGTCCTCGACGACCGACTCGACCAGGGCGATCTGCCGCTCCGTCGCGACCGACCGGAGGTCGGTCAGCGCCTCCGCGCGACTTGCTTGCGCTGCGACGATCGCTTGCTGCCGTGCCGCGTCCACCCCCCCTTGGGTACGCGCTAAGAAGGTGACCGCCGCCTGCTGTGCCGCCGCCGACTCGATCCGTGCGAACGCGGCGAGGGTCCGCAGTCCGTCGGCGACCGCTCCCGGCTCGGCAACCCGGCTCAGCGTGTTGTCGAAACCGCCCAGGCCGGCGAGCGCGTCGCCGTACCGCTGGGTGGTGTCGGCGATCGCGGCGGACCGGTCGGAGACGCCACCGCGAGCCGCGGGCAGCCCGCTGAGCGCGGTGTCGACGACCGCCAGCCGGTCGGTCACCAGCGAGGGAATCTCGTCGATCGCGGCCCGATCCGTACGGAAGACCTGCACCTGCGTGTCGACAGCCTTGACCGCTTCCCGATAACCGGTGTCCGCGGCGTCCGGCACGGCCAGGTACGCGAGCGCGGCCATCCGCTCGTCGTGCAGCAGACCGGTCAGCCGGGACAGGTCGGTGCCGAGCGCGGTCAGGTCGGCCACTCGTCCGGCATCACCGGCCTGTTCGCCGACCTCCGCGAGCCGCACGGTCGCGAGGACCAGCACCGCGGCGAGGGGCACGAAGAGCAGAGCGGCCAGTTTGGCGCGCATCCGCGCGTCCCGAAGCCCTAGGAGGCCACCGCGTCGTGCAGCCTGGGCCGAGGATCCCGTGCTCACGACATCTCCTTCGTGGTCGTCCCCGATCGGCTCCGGCGGGGTGGCCGGCGCACAAGGGTCCGCGGTCCGGCCCCGTCCGGTGCCCGCAGCAAAGCCCGCGCCGAATTCGGCACGGCGGCGATTTCACCAGAACGCCGGTCCTTTTGGGAAGTGCGGATCCTCCCCGGAAATGCCCGGCTGTCCGGGTGATAACAACGCGCGGACGCGGGAAACGATGGTGAAGTCCGGTTTGACGTGCGCGAATGCCTCACCCGCGACCTTCCAAGAAGTCACCGCCACCGTTCCAGCCACTGAGATTTCCGTCCCGTGACCTTGTGAGGTTCTCACGTTCGCAAGGATTGGCACGACGCGACGGACTCGCTGTCCGGTGCGGCAATAGTGTCCACTGCGGACGGTGCACGTGGCAACCAACCCCTACGTCGCCCACCGGTCACCCTGGGTGATGACACACATAGTGACACGGATCGATACTAATGATCCAGACTTTAGGGTGTCTTAATAAGCGGGCCCCAGACTGGCGTGTCAGTGTGCGGATTCCGTAACGTGCGCGGCATGGGATTTCGGAGCTGGGTGAAGCTACTGGCGACGACAACCGCAGCAGCCGCTGTGGTCGGCGCGGGACAGCTCGGCCTCGCCTACGGGCTCAGCATGGTTCGGCTCGATCGGGATCTCGACGTCACTGCGAGTGATCTATGGACGTCCCAGCTCGCCTGGGTCGCCTGGATCGCGATGACAGCGGCCGCGGTCGGCGCGATCGTCGGCACCGGCTTCCGGCCTCGCTGGCTGCCGCAGCCGGTCGGCACCGGCGGCGCACTCGGCGTCGGCCTCGCCGGCGGCCTCGGCGCACTCGTGGTGCTCCCGCTGACCATGCAGCCGGCCCGGTCCGCCTCGGTCGCCGGCGTCGACCCGGTCTTCGTCATCGGCGTGTGCGCGGTCCTCGGCGCCGCGGTCGGCATCTTCGCGGCCTGGGCCGCCGCCGCCCGTGCGGTCGCCCGGTGGAACCTCGGCACCATGACCGTGCTGGTCTGGATCGTCGCGCTGATCGCGGTGACGCCGTCGCTGCTGCCCGGCCGCACCCCGGCCCCGGTGCGCCTCGGCGTGCTGGACGGCAGCCTCATCCCGGCCGCGGTCGTCGAGCACACCCCGTTCGTCACGATGCCGGTGCTCGCCCTGCTCACCGGTCTGATTCTCGGCTGGGTGGCCCGCGGCCGCCGGATGCCGATCACCACGGTGGCGCTCACCGGCCTGGCCGGCCCGGCGCTGCTGACGGTGGCCTACCTGATCGCCGGCCCCGGCGAGTCGACCGGCTTCACCTTCGATCCGTACTGGGCGGCGATGACGGCGAGCGGCGCCGGCGTGCTCGGGTCGGTGCTGGCCGCGATCGTGCGAGGAACGCCGAGTTCAGTGGGTGACGCACCCGCCGGGACCGCCCACAACGCGGCTGCCGCCTCTGACAGCACTGCACCTGACAGCACTGCATCTGGCAGCGCTGCATCTGGCAGCGCTGCCTCGCACAACCGCGCTCTGAACACGGCACAGGCGCTGGATGCCGAATTCCCGCCGCTGCCCCGGCGCGACCCGGCACCTCAGCAGCCCCAGCAATCGCGGCATCCTCAGCCTTCGCACCAGCCTCACCACGCCAACCTGGCGGCGGCCGCGGCGCAGCGCCCGGACGCGCAGCTGCGCCCCTCGGATACCGGCGTGATCGGTTACGCCGGCGACCGGCCGCACCCCTTCGCCGACCTGGCCAACCAAGCGCCGGCCAACGCGCCCGCCTCACCCTTCTCCTCCGGCAGCGGTACGCCGTTCGGCCAGCAGCAAAACCAGCACCAAAACCAGCAGCAGAACCAGCAGCAGGCCCCCGCGCCCCGGCACTCCGGTCCGCCCGCGCCCGAGGCTCCGGCCCGGTTCTCCGGTCAGCAGGACCCCGGTCCGAGCCCTCGCCGCGGCTGGCGGACCCGTCGTCCAGCACCGGAGAACCCACCTTCCCCAGGTAACTCGTTCGACGGCTTCACCACGGCGAACCCGAGCCCGCGTACCGGGATCGACACCGCCGAGCTGCCACGGGTGAACGCCACGATGCCGCGCCCGCAGGTCGTCGAGCCGACCTCGATCAGCGGCCCGCCGCCGCGCCGGGGCCCGCAGGGTCAGCAAGAGTCGGAATACGAAGACTGGATGAAGGGTCTCGGCAACTCGTAAAGCTTTGCCGAACTCCGGTGGAATGACCGGATCGGGAGGTACCCAGCAGCCGACATCACAGTGAGGATAGTCGATGTCCGGGTCAATCCCCCCACGGCATCGGAGTCCGATCATGATCACTGACCGGCAAGCCCGCCCGCTGTCCCGAATCGGCCGCCTCTTCGCAGGCGTCGCCCTGGTCTTCGCCCTGTCGGGCACCGCACTGGTGGCACCCGCCATCGTGGCGCCGGCCGCCACCGACGCGGCACAGGCGGCGGTTTACAGCAGCTGCACGATCAGCCGCTGCTCGGCCGCGCGTACCGCCTTCACCGGCTGGCAGTCCCTGGGCTGGCCGACGAGCGCCGGCTGGTACTCCTGGCCGTACGGCAAATACAACTACACCGGCGGCACGTTCCAGAACCGCGAAGGCCAGCTCCCGACGGCCACGTACAGCGAATACGACGTCTACTCCCGCGCCCGCGGCGCCAGCCGTGACGCATACCGGATCGTCGTCAACCGCAGCACCCGGGTCGCCTACTTCACCCCGGACCACTACGTGACGTTCTACAAGCTCTGACCCCTTCTTGGGTACCCGCGGCGGCCGTCCTCCCGACGGCCGCCGTGCGCTGTTTCTCCCCCGGAAACGACGGCCTCGCGACCCCTTAGCACCCGAGCTGCACTCAGGTGTAGAAACCTCGAAGAATGCGCCGGGAAATTGGCTTCTAACGCTTAGCCACCAGGGGCGCCAGCCGAACAACCTGGCGTAAGCGAGATCGAGCAACCCGCTCGGCCGAACAGAGCAAACCCGGCGCAAGCCGGGGACGCAAAGCCACAGAGCCCACCGGGCTGGCTGGGCTACCGACCTTGGGGAGAACCTCTACATGCGCAACATGATTCAGCTTCTCGGTGGTATCGCTGCTGCTGGTGTCGTCGCCGCCGGCGCGACCGCTTTCACCGGCGGCGGCGTCATCCTGACCGAGACCTCGGAGTCGGTCATCGGCGGCTCGGTCCGCCAGACCGTCGACGGCGGGGTGACCGTGTCGAGCACGGACTACACGTTCCTCGACACTGCGGGCGGCGGCCCCACCGCCAACACCCAGCTGAGCCAGGTTGTCGTCAACACCGCAGCGGGCGTCCCGTCCGGCTACAAGATCACGCTCACGCCCAACGGCGGTACCGGCTTCACCGGTGACTCCGCAGCCAAGTTCATCTGCGTGCCGGACGCCGAGCGCGATGCCTGGACCTGCACCGTGAAGAAAGCTGACGGAACCACCGCCAGCACTGGCTACTATGGCAACATTCAGACGCTCGACATCAACGTCGTGACCAACGCCACCGTCGTCTAATCGCAGGTCATGCGTGACCTCGAGATCTCAGGTGTAAGCGCGATTTCGAAGTCCGCCAAGCTTTACGTCATGGCCGCCATCCTCGTGATGGCGGCCATCGGCGGTTGGGCCATCTCCACCCATCAAATCGGTTACGTGGTGACCTACGGCGTCAGCATGAACCCCGTCTACTACGCCGGCGATCTTGTCGTCATCGCCAAATTCGATTCGTACGAGATAGGCGACATCACCGCATATCATGGTGCTGACGGCCGCAAGAAAGTTCTGCACCGCATCATCGGTGGTGACGCCGAGTCCGGTTTCGTCCTCAAGGGCGACAACAACGAGTCGATCGATACGGACACTCCCACCGCCGACGAAGTACTCGGCCGGGCCGTTCTTCACGTGCCGAAAGTCGGCACCTGGCTGCGATTGCTGGTCAGCCCGACGAGCCTGGGCATGCTCGGTTTCCTGTTCGTCGGCAGCCGGGCGGCCAAGATCCGGAACCGCCGGGACATCCCCCGGGGCCGCCAGAAGAAGAGGGTCATCAAGGGTATGTCCGGCCAAGGCGGGTCCTGGGCTGCGGCGCTGACCGTGGCCAAGGCGGTCAGGCGGCTCCACCCCGCGTTGCGGGCCGTCGCCGTGCTCTCGATCGTGCTGACCGTGTGTGCGCTGGCGATCGGTGTACTCGGCTGGATGAAACCGGCGACCCAGACCACCAGCGGTTCCAGCGCCGAGAACGAGAAGATGACCTTCTCCTACTCCGCCGAGGTGCCGCGCAGCGCCGCGTACGACGGCACCACCGCCTACTCGCCCGACCCGATCTATCGGAAGCTCGTCCGATTCGTCGTGCTACGGCTGGAGTACCTCGGGAAACCCGGCGAGGTCGACGTATTCGCCCGCCTTTCCTCGGAGAGCGGCTGGCATTCCACCATGCAGCTGGCCCAGGCCAAGGAGTTCTCCTCCGAACGGTTCACCGGGACGGTGTCGCTCGATCTGAACGGCATGGAGGATCGGGCTGAAGAGGCGAGCGAGGCCATCGGTGCGGAGATCGGCGCGACGACGGTGGCGATCACCGCGCGGGTCAAGCACAGCGACGGCTCGACGTTTGAGCCACAACTGTCGTTCGCACTCAACGCGGTGCAGTTCTCCCTGACCGGCGGCGCGTCGAGTCTCGTGATCGACGGCTCGTCGGTCGCCTCCAGCGGCGCGATCTATCCCCGGCAGATTTCCGCGTTCGGCCGAGATCTGCTCACCGCCGCCCAGGCTCGCAAGTACGCCGTATTCCTGCTGCTCGCAGCTCTGCTCTGCGCCGGAGTCGTCGCGACCATCGCGTTTCGCCAGGTTCCGCTGAGGAGCCGGGAGCAGATCGAGCGGCGCTATCCCCATCTGCTGGTGCCGGTCGAGCCGATGCCCAGCCCGCCCGGCAAGCCCGTTGTCATCGTCGACAAATTTCCCGCGTTGGTGAAGCTGGCCGAGAAGTACGGGCAGATGATCCTCACCTGGACTCGGCCGGACGGGGCCGAGGACTTCGTGGTGCGCGACGACGGGGTGACCTATCGGTATCGGATCGAGCCTCCGGCCGTACCCTCGGAGCCCGAATCGAAGCCGGCGCCGGAAAAGACCACGGCCTCGGAGGAACCAGCACCCGTCGCGAAAGAAACAGCACCCGCGAAACCACCCCGCGCGCCACGAAAGAAAGCAGCACCGAAAGCGACCACCCCCGCCGAGGAAATGCCGCCGAAACCTCCCCTCAAACGTCCCATCCGCCGCAAGCCAGAGGCCGAACGCCAAGCCGTCGAAGCCATCGAGTCCCTCGAGTCCCTCGAGTCCCTCGCTGAGCTCAACAAATCGGTGGGCGGCGTCCCGACTGCGAAACCCGAGACGCCGCACGAGCCGATCTACGACTTCCTGCCACACGCAAAGCCGGCAGCCACAACCGCGAACCCCGATCAGGCAGACGGCGTGACCGGTAAATAGACCCGCCCGCCCGCATCCACGAACTCGTTCGACTTGGCCTTCATCCCGGCTGCCCGTAGCTCATGGCTGATCTTCATGGAGCAGAACTTCGGCCCGCACATCGAGCAGAAATGCGCCGTCTTCGCGGGCGCCGCAGGCAGCGTCTCGTCGTGATAGGCCCGGGCTGTCTCCGGATCCAGCGACAGCTCGAACTGGTCCTCCCACCGGAAATCGAACCGCGCCCGGGACAGCGCGTTGTCCCACTCCTGCGCCCCGGGATGGCCTTTCGCCAGGTCAGCAGCGTGCGCCGCGATCTTGTACGCGATCATCCCCGCCTTGACGTCCTCCTTGTTCGGCAACCCGAGATGCTCCTTCGGGGTGACGTAACAGAGCATCGCCGTCCCGAACCACCCGATCATCGCGGCCCCGATGGCCGACGTGATGTGGTCATAGGCCGGCGCGATGTCGGTAGCGAGCGGCCCCAGCGTGTAGAACGGCGCCCCACCGCACAGCTCCACCTGCAGATCGACGTTCTCCTTGATCTTGTGCATCGGCACGTGGCCGGGGCCTTCGACCATGACCTGCACGTCGTACTCCCACGCGATATGGGTGAGTTCGCCGAGGGTGCGCAGCTCCGCGAACTGCGCTTCGTCGTTGGCGTCAGCGATCGATCCGGGGCGCAGGCCGTCGCCGAGTGAGAACGTGATGTCGTACTCCCGGAAGATCTCGCAGAGTTCCCGGAAGTGGGTGTAGAGGAAGTTTTCCCGGTGTTCGGCGAGGCACCAGGCCGCCATGATCGAACCGCCTCGGGACACGATGCCGGTGACCCGTTCGGCGGCGAGCGGCACATAAGCGAGCAGCACGCCGGCGTGGATGGTCATGTAATCGACGCCCTGTTCGGCCTGTTCGATCACGGTCTCCCGGAAGATCTCCCAGCTCAGGCCGAGCGGGTCACCCTTGACCTTCTCCAGCGCCTGATAGATCGGCACGGTCCCGATCGGGACGGGCGAATTCCGGACGATCGCCTCTCTTGTCTCGTGAATCCTGGGCCCGGTGGACAGGTCCATCACGGTGTCGGCGCCCCACCGGGTGGCCCAGGTCAGCTTCTCCACCTCCTCGGCGACCGACGAGGTGACCGCGGAGGTGCCGATGTTCGCGTTGACCTTCACGAGGAACCGCGACCCGATGATCATCGGCTCGCTCTCCGGGTGGTTCCGGTTGGCCGGCAGCACCGCCCGGCCCGCCGCGATCTCGTCGCGCACCAGCTCGGGGGTGACGCCCTCGCGGACCGCGACGAACTCCATCTCCGGCGTGACGACACCGGCCCGCGCGGCGGCGAGCTGGGTCTGCCCGGCCCACCAGGGTCTGCGCAGCGGCGGCAGCCCTTCCGACGGTTCGCTGCCCGGACCGGACGTGTCATAGAGCCGGAACGGCGGCTCGTCACCGGTCAGCAGCACCTCGCTGAACGGCACCCGGATGTCCGGACGTGCACCGTCCACATAGACCTTTTGCCTCACGTCGATTCCTCCCCAAACTAGGATAAAAACGGCAGCACGAGGCAGCATTGCGCCCACTGCCGAGCCACAATGGATCTAGACGGACCAGCCGAAGTGGTCCAGGGGGCCTGGGCCCGCGCCCAGCCGCCACGAGCTGCCGCCGCGCAGCCCGCGTCGCACGTAATCCTTCGCCGTCACGACCGCGTCCGGCACCGTGTCACCCGCAGCGAGCCGCACCGCGATCGCCGACGAGAACGTGCAGCCCGAACCATGGTTGTTTTCAGTCAGCACCGGCTCACCCCGCAGCAGGGTGGCGTCTCCCGCGTGCCACATCGCGTCGACCGCAAGCTCGCTTCCGGTCACCACAACGGTCCGCGCCCCGAGTTCCGCAAGCTCGGCCGCCGCCGAGACCATCTCCTCGGCCGTCTCGATCACCCTCCCGAGGAGGGCGCCGGCTTCGTGCCGGTTCGGCGTCAGAACACTTGCGTACGGAATAAGCACCCCGACCACCGCCGGTTCACCAAGTCTGCTTCCGGCGGTGGCCACCAGAACCGGGTCGACGACAAGTTGCGGCAGGTCGGCAGCCCGCTCTGCGATCACCTTGGCAACCGCCGGATCGGAGATCATCCCGATCTTCACGGCCGCCACCGGTAGATCGGACAACACGGCATCCAGCTGCGCCGCCACGATGTCGGCCGGGACAGCGTGGATGGCCGTGACGCCGAGCGTGTTCTGCGCGGTGATAGCGGTGATCACCGACGTCCCGAACGCCCCGAGCGCCGCAAACGTCTTCAGATCGGCCTGTACCCCGGCTCCCCCACCGGAATCCGACCCGGCAATGGTGAGCACCACCGGCGGCGTCACAGCGCACCCCCAGTCCCGATCTTGTGAAATTCCGGCGCACCACTGTCGGGGAACTCCACAAGATCGGGACTGGGCCGGGCAACAGCTGCCGCGAACGCCCCTGCCAGCTGGCTCGCGACCCGCGCCGGATTCGCGGCCCGCATGATCGCCCCGAGCACCGCGATGCCCTCGGCGCCGGCTTCGGCGCACTCGGCCGCCCGCGCCGCCGAGTCCACCCCGCCGAGCGCGAGCCACGGCACGTTGCCGGCCAGCTCCGCCGCACCTGTGGCGCCGAGCGCCGGTCCATAACCCGGCTTGGTGGCCGTCAGATAAACCGGCGAGAGCGTCATGTAATCCACATCGGGCAGCGGCTCGGTGCCGTGCCAGGACCGGCCGACCAGCGGCACCCCGGCCGGCACCGGATCGGCGGCCGACAGGTGGACGGCCGAGCCGCCGAGCGGATCCGGCCCGGCGACGATCAAGTGGCCCGGTGGCAGCAGCGGTCGCAGTTGAGCCGCTAGCGTTGTGCGTTCCGCGTACCCAAGGTCTCTCTCCCGGAGGATGACCCACGCGGCGCCGCCGCGGATCGCGGCCGCGACCACCTCGACCAACGGCCCGGCGGCGGACCGCCTGTCGGTGAGTACGACGAGCCCGCCGGGTGTCACCATGAGGCGATCCCGTCGTCCGCTGTGGACGCGAGAGCGTGGAACCGTCGTGGTATCCGGCCCGCAGCGCGAGCGAGCCGACCGGCAGCGACCGCATGCCGCATGGCCGACGCCATCGCCGCCGGATCGCCGGACCTGGTGATCGCGCTGGCGATCAGGACCGCGTCGCAGCCCAACTCCATGGCGAGCGCGGCGTCCGAGGCGGTGCCGATGCCGGCGTCCAGGACCACCGGGATGTCGACCATCTGGCGGATCAGCTCGATGTGATGCGGGTTGGAGATGCCGAGACCGGAACCGATCGGCGAACCGGCCGGCATCACCGCGGCGCATCCGGCGTCGGCGAGACGGCGAGCCAGGATCGGGTCGTCGGTGGTGTACGGCAGAACCGTGAACCCGTCAGCGACCAGCGTCTCGGCGGCCCGCAGCAATTCCACACCGTCGGGCAGCAGCGTCCGCTCGTCGCCGATCACCTCAAGTTTGATCAGGTCGGTCTCGAAGGCCTCGCGGGCCATCTGGGCGGTCTTCACCGCGTCACCGGCCGTGTAGCAACCAGCGGTGTTGGGCAGCACACGCACACCGAGCCGGTCCAGCATCGGCAGCAGTCCCGGACCGGCCGCGTCGACCCGGCGCAGCGCGACGGTGACGAGAGTGGTCTCGGATGCCTTGATCGCCTCTTCGAGTGCGGCGAGGCTCTGCGCGCCGCCGGTGCCCAGAATCAGGCCGTTCTCCGGAAGGAACATCCTCAACCGCCCTGCGCCGCGGTCAGCACCTCGACCCGGTCACCGTCGGCGAGGTCGACGTCTGCCCAGGTGGAACGGGGCACCACGGTCCCGTTTACCGCGACCGCCACTCCGCGCTGCGCGGCGATGAGCTCGGCGACCAGGGTCGCGACCGTGCAACTCTCGGTCCTGCTCCGGTCCTGGCCGTTGATCGTCAGGCGCATCCGAATCTCCCGGGGGTGAACGCGTCGAGCAGCGGATCCGCGGTTCCGGTCAGCACCAGATCGGCGATGAGCCGCGCGGTGATCGGGGTGAGCAGCACCCCGTTGCGGTGATGACCGGCGGCCACCACTGTCGTGTCGCCGAGGCCTCCGAGTCGTCCGAGAATGGGCGCGTTGTCGGGTGTGCCGGGGCGATGCCCGGCGGTTATCTCGGTGAGTTCGTGCTCGGACAGGCCGGGCACCAGATCGAGAGCGGCGCGCAGCAGGTCGTGCACACCGCCGGCGGTGGTCGAGCGGTCGGAGCGTTCCTCCATGGTCGCGCCGACCACGACCTCGCCGTCGGCGCGCGGTACCAGGTAGACATGGCGGCCGTCGGCCTCGCCGTCGATCACATGGGTGAGCAGGCCGGGTTCGCCGCGGAGTCGCAGGACCTGGCCTTTCACCGGGCGGATCGGGAGGCCGGTGAGCGCGGCTGTGCCGACGCCGGCAGCGACGACGATGTGTTCCGCGCCGATTTCGGACAAATCATGAATCTTCCGGGCGACGATTCGACCCTTGAGGACGGTCCGCAGCGCAGAGACCACCTTGCGCGGATCAACCTGCCGCTCAGTCGCCGAGAACGCGCCGGCCCGCACCCGAGGCGACAACGCCGGCTCCAGTTCGCGTACCTGGGAGCCGGTCAGAGTGCTGAGCTTCTGGTGCTTCCATTCCCGGGAGGCGTTGGCGACGTCATCAGCCGTCAGCGCCACGCTGAGAGTGCCGGCTTCGTCATAACCGACATTTCCTAGAGAAGCCGCATAAGAAGGCCAGAGCGCGTTGGACGCCTCCAGCAACGGCTCCAGAAAAGGGAATTCGAACGCCGACTCCCCACCCGGTGCCAGCATCCCGGCCGCCACATGCCAGGCGCCATCAGAGCCGCCCGGGTCGTAAACCGTCACATCAGCGCCACGCAGCAACAACTCACGGCCGATAGCCAGCCCGATGATCCCGCCGCCGACAACAGCGACCCTCATCGCAGCGCCTCGATGAACTCGGCGACCGCCCGCTTCGGATCGACCACGAACGCGCCGATCGCGGCAACGCCATGGGATGGGAGCACCGGCACCCGGTCGGCCGTGATGCCGCCGATCGCCAGCACCGGAACACCCGGCACCGCGTCGACCACAGCCGCCACGCCGGCCGGCCCTATCGGCGGTGGCAGACCGTCCTTCGTGGAGGTCGCGAACGCGGGCCCGGTGCCGAGGTAACTCGCACCCGCGGCGACCGCTTCCCGCGCCGACGTCGGGTTCCGGCAGGTCGCACCGATCACGGCGGACGGGCCGAGCACCCGCCGCGCCGCATCGATCGGCAGATCGTCGGCACCCAGGTGCACCCCGTCCGCGCCGGCCGCGAGCGCCACCCCGATCCGATCGTTGACCAGGCACAACGTGCCGGCCGGGCGAAGAATCTCCAGGGCCGCGAGGGTCAGCGCGTACGCCTGCGCGTCGGTGGTCTTGACTCTGATCTGAACGGCCACATCATCCTGGCCGGCCACGGCACGGATCACATCAAGCGAATCGGTGATGACGTGGATCCGAGGAAACGAATTGTGCATGAAGCACTCCTCCCTGCGCCGGCATGACCCGGATCAGGTTCGACGGTCGGGGGCCGCATCAGCCCCCCTCTCAGCCCGGTGCCCGGACTCCCGTGGGTTTCTTGTAATCGGACCCTAACCGGTCCGTGACGAGAAAAGCTAGCGCACGTCCCAGACCGGTTCAGGAACCTCGACAACCTCGTTGTCGGAACCGAACAGCACGAAACGGTCGAAGGACCGGGTGAACCAGCGGTCGTGGGTGACCGCGATGACCGTGCCGTCGAACGCCTTCAATCCCTCTTCGAGCGCCTCCGCCGACGCCAGGTCCAGGTTGTCGGTAGGCTCGTCGAGCAGCAACAACGTCGCTCCGGAGAGTTCCAGCAACAGCACCAGGAACCGGGCCTGCTGTCCACCGGAGAGGGTGCCGAACCGCTGGTCGCCCTGTGCCGCGAGTTCGTACCGGTTGAGCGACTTCATCGCGCCGGCCCGGTCCATCCCGGAGCGATGTTCGTCACCACGCCAGAGGATCTCGACGAGTGTCTTCTCGGTGAGCTCGGGCCGGTCGTGGGTCTGCGAGAAGTGCCCGGGACGAACCCGCGCGCCGAGCCGGACCACACCCTCGTGCATCACGTGCGTCAGCGGCGCTCCGTCGACCGGCTTGTGCTCCAGGTCCGGCTCGGAGCCGCCGGCCGCGAGCAGTCGCAGGAAGTGCGACTTGCCGGTGCCGTTCGCGCCGAGGATGGCCACCCGGTCGCCGTACCAGATCTCCAGGTCGAACGGGAACGTCAGGTTCTCCAGTTCGAGCCGCTCACACATCACCGCGCGTTTGCCGGTGCGTCCGCCGCGCAAGTTCATCCGTACCGACTGGTCCTTCGGCGGAAGCGGCGGCGGGCCGCCCTCCTCGAACTTGCGCAACCTCGTCTGAGCTGCCTGGTACCGCGAGGCGAGGCCGTCGTTGAACATCGCCTTGTTCTTCAGCGTGAAGACGAGTTCCTTGAGCTTCTCGTGTTCCTCCTCCCAGCGGCGGCGCAGCTCCTCCATGCGCTCGTGCCGGTTCGACCGCGCCTCGTGCCAGGAGGCGAACCCGCCCGGATGGGTCCAGGCGCTGCCGCCCTCGACGGCCACCACCCGGTCGGCGGTCTGCGCCAGCAGCTCCCGGTCGTGCGACACGAAGAGGATCGACTTGGACGACTCCCGCATCCGCTGTTCCAGCCAGCGTTTCGCGGGCACGTCGAGGAAGTTGTCCGGCTCGTCGAGCAGCAGCACCTCGTCACCGCCGCGAAGCAGCAGGTCAAGGGCGAACCGCTTCTGCTCACCGCCGGAAAGCGTCCGCACGACGCGGTCCTTCGCCTCCTCCCACGGCTTGCCGAGGATCGAGACGGTCACGGTGTCGAAGAGGACCTCGGCCTCGTATCCGCCGACCTCACCCCAGTGCGTGAGCGCGTTCGCGTACGCGATCTGGCTCTTCTCGGTCTCACCAAGAGCCGCGGCCGCTGCGGCGAGTCGCGCGCCTGCCGCGCCAAGCGCGGGCGCGACCAGGGACAACGCAAGATCTTCGAGGGTACGGTCGTCGCCGATCATGCCGATGAACTGGCGCATCACACCGAGCCCGCCGGACCGGGCGATCGTCCCGCTCTGCGTCGCGATGTCGCCCGCCACCATGCGCATCAGCGTCGTCTTGCCGGCGCCGTTCGGCCCGACCAGCGCCACTTTCGCGCCCTCGCCGACCCGGAACGCGACATCGGAGAAGAGTTCCCGCCCATCGGGGAGCACAAAGCCGACTCCGGCGACATCCACGTAACCCATTGCGGCATCCTCCCGTGCGACGAGCCGTCAGTCAGCCGAATTTCGGGTGACCCGAAGCACCCGGAAGCCTCGCTGGCTGGCGATTCTCTCCACCTGCCAGCCGAGGCCGGTCAGCCAGGTATGCAGCGAATCACCGCCGAGGTTCCGGTTGATCACCAGCCAGGCGGTGCCGGCCGGCGCCAGGCGCGGCAGCCAGCGTTCCATCAGCACGTGCAGCTCGGCCTTACCGACGTGGGTCGGCGGGTTGCTCCAGATCTCGTCGAACGTGATGTCCGCCGGAACGTCGCCCGGTTCTGCGACTTTGACCCTTTTCTCGTATTTTTTCGTGTTCTCCGTAGTCAGCTCGCGCGCCCGGGAGTTCACGTCCACCGCCCACACCGTGGCCTGCGGCGCCTCGGTGGCCAGCACACAGGTGATCGGACCGTAACCGCAGCCGAGGTCGAGCAGCGTGCCCTCGGTGGTGACGGTCGGCAGGGTGGCCTTGCGCAGCAGCACGGCAGTGCCCGGGTCGAGCCGTCCGGCCGAGAACACCCCGGAGGCGACGACGAGCCGGTAGTTCTTGCCGGCGACGCTGAACTCGATCTCGCTGCGTCGCAGCGGCGCGTCCGGCTCGGCAGTGAAGTAATGGTCGGCACTCACCCGGCAAGTCTCCCGCCGCGCAACGAGCGGCAGCACGGCGGGGTGCCGCACACGGTGTGCGTTCATAGATCAGCGTCCCCACCTAATTTGGGGTCCATGCGGTACGCCACCTCGACGCGCTCCGCGCACGCCCTGATTCTGCGACCTTTACCGGGAACCGCCGGACAGCACCGCACTCCGGCCCGTTTCCGCGCACGCAGCCAGCGGCACCTGCGACGGGAGCCCCTACGGACAGCCCGTCTGCTCAGCCACGGCCTGGCTGCCCTCATCGTGCTCGGCATCGTCGTGATGGTGGGCGTCCTCATCCTCGCCGACGACCGCTTGCCCTCCACCGGCTCGACGCGCGATCCGCGCACGCCTCTCACCAGCACGGACGTCTTCCCCGATCAGGCGTCCCTCTTCCGGGTCAGCCAGGCGCGGGTCGAGGCCGATTGCCCGCTCGCCGTCTCCGGCGGCTTGCGCTCACTTCTTCAGGGGTACGGGTGTACGCAGGCGGTCCGCGCCGACCTGACCGTCCCGTACGCCCCGCACCAGGTGACCGCAGGCGTCCTGAATCTGCCGGACGCCCAGAGCGCCGCGGCGGTGAGCGAGCTGATCCGCGCCCAGGTGGAAACCAACGACGGCGGCTTCACCAGCCTGACCGGAGCCGAAACCCCGCTGGGCACCCCGGTCGTCTGGCGAACCCTGGACCACTACCTGCTCTACTGCGTGATCGTCAGCCCCGGAGGCGAGCCCTTGACCAACGACGACCCGTCGGTGGCCCGCATCATGACCGAGGTCCTGGAAACCCACCTGCCCCAGTCGCTGACCTCTCCCGCCACATAACCCTCCCCCGCGCACACCCGGCCCCTTGCGTGTGCCGCTGGCCAGGCTGGCCGCGAGAGCGGTCAGCGGCGGGAATCAGGCTCGGAGGCGGCGGGTGGCTTCGGCTCGGGCGGCGTAATCGGCCTCGTCGGCGTACCCGACCTCCACCAGGGTCAGGCCGTGTGCGGCAGCTACCGTGACCTCGCTGGACCGTTCGCGGAGGGTCAGCAGGCGGGCCGGCCACTCGGGCTCCTTGCGGGCGTCGCCGACGAAGAGCATCGCGCCGACCAGGCTGCGGACCATGGCCTGGCAGAACGCGTCCGCCTGCACGGTCGCCACCAGGATCCGGTCCGGGTCGCGGCGCCAGTCCAGGCGGCTGATCGCCCGGATGGTCGTGGCGTGTTCCTTGCGCTTACAGAACGCGGCGAAGTCGTGCTCGCCGAGCAGACCTGCCGCGGCGGCGTTCAGCCGGTCCAGGTCGAGAGGGCGCATCCAGCCGAGGGTGTCGTGCCGGCGAAGCGGCTCCGGGCCCCACTGGTCGTCGGTGACGCGGTACTCGTACCGGCGGAACGTGGCCGAGAAACGGGCGTCGAAGGTGTCCGGGACCGGGGCGACCGCGCGTACCCGGGCGTCTGGTGGCATCAGGGCCGCGAGCCTGCGCAGCAGCGAGCCGGTGAGCCGTTCCCAGTCGTCGACGGGCAGGTCGATGTGGCAGACCTGGCCGGTGGCGTGCACGCCGGCGTCGGTGCGACCGGCCACGGTCAGTCCGAGCGGGGTGTCCGGTCCGACCAGGCGGCCGAGCGCTTCAACGAGCACACCGGCGACGGTCCGGCGACTGGGTTGGACGGCCCACCCGGAGAAATCGGCGCCATCGTAGGACACGTCCAACCTGAGACGGATGGAATCGCTCATCGCGCTGCGGTCTCCCGTACGAAAGAAAGCGAAAGGCCCGGCACCCAGAGTGGGCACCGGGCCTTTCAACGTGGCACTCAGGCCTTGGCGTCGTCGCCCTCAGCCTTGTCGCCGGAAGCGCTGACCGGCGCCTCGGCGTCCTGGTCGGCCTCGGTCTCCGCGGCCGGAGCGCTCTTGGGCGCCTCGTCCTCGGGCGCGAGCGCCTCGACCTTGGCCTGCTGCGCGGCGGCCTTGCGGGCTGCCTTCGACGGCGCGGCGGTGGTGGCCGCGACCTGCAGCTCCTCGACCAGCTCGATGACCGCCATCGGGGCGGCGTCGCCCTTGCGCGGGCCGGTCTTGGTGATGCGGGTGTAGCCACCGGGGCGGTTGGTGTACCGCGGAGCGATCTGCTCGAACAGGGCGTACACGACGTCCTTGTCCTTCACGGTGGCCAGAACCCGGCGACGGGCGTGCAGGTCGCCGCGCTTGGCCTTCGTGATGAGCTGCTCGGCCAGCGGGCGGAGCCGCCGGGCCTTCGTCTCGGTGGTCTTGATCTTCCCGTGCCGGAAGAGCTCGGTGGCCAGGTTGGCCAGGATGAGCTTCTCGTGTGCCGGGCTGCCGCCGAGGCGGGCACCCTTGGTGGGCGTGGGCATTTCAGATGCTCCTCGTCGATATGCCTTTGTGCAGTGCGGCGGAGCCGCCTCAGGCAGGCAGAGTTATGGCGCGGCAGCCGGACTTACAGCTGCTCGGTCTCGCGGTAGTCGTCGGTGTCGTAATCCACGTCGCCGAACGAGTCCACGACGTGCGCCGGGTCGAAGGACGGCGCGCTGTCCTTCAGTCCCAGGCCCATTCCGGCGAGCTTCATCTTGACCTCGTCGATCGACTTCTGGCCGAAGTTCCGGATGTCCAGAAGGTCAGCCTCCGTACGCCCTATCAACTCGCCCACGCTATTGATGCCCTCGCGCTTGAGGCAGTTGTACGACCGGACGGTGAGGTCCAGCTCCTCGATCGGCAGGGCCAGATCGGCAGCCAGCTGAGCGTCCTGCGGCGACGGGCCGATGTCGATGCCCTCAGCGGTCTCGTCCAGCTCACGGCAGAGACCGAAGAGCTCGACGAGGGTCGAGCCGGCCGAGGCCAGCGCGGTCCGCGGCGAGATCGACGCCTTCGACTCGACATCGATGATCAGACGGTCGAAGTCGGTGCGCTGCTCGACACGAGTCGCCTCGACGCGGTAGGTCACCTTGAGAACCGGCGAGTAGATCGAGTCGACCGGGATCCGGCCGATCTCGGCGCCGGCGCTCTTGTTCTGCGCTGCCGTGACGTAGCCACGGCCCCGCTCGACGGTGAGCTCCATGTCGAGCCGGCCCTTGCTGTTCAGGGTGGCCAGCTTCAGATCGGGGTTGTGCACGGAGACGCCAGCCGGGGGCTGGATGTCACCGGCGGTCACGTCGCCAGGGCCCTGCTTGCGCAGGTACATGCTGACCGGCTCGTCGTGCTCGGAGCTGACGGTCAGTTCCTTGACGTTCATGACCAGCTCGACCACGTCCTCCTTGACACCGGGGATCGTGGTGAACTCGTGCAGCACGCCGTCGATCTTGATGCTGGTGACCGCTGCGCCCGGGATGGACGACAGCAGAGTCCGGCGGAGAGAGTTACCGAGGGTGTAGCCGAAGCCCGGCTCCAGAGGCTCGATGGTGAACCTGGAACGGGTCTCGCTGAGCGACTCCTCCGAGAGGGTCGGCCGCTGGCTGATGAGCACGCTTTTCTTCTTTCTGTCAGGCCACCCACTATTTGATGGCCGTCTGTTGTTCTTTTCGCCGGTGCCGGCCCGAAGGCCGGCACCGGCGAAAGAGCTGCTACTTGGAGTAGAGCTCGACGATCAACTGCTCCTGGACCTGCGTGTCGATGACAGCGCGCGCCGGGATCGAGTGGATCAGGATCTTCATCTCGGCCGGGATCGGCTCGAGCCACGCCGGAACGCCGCGGGAGCCGGCCTGAGCCTGCGCCACGACGAACGGGGTCATTTCCTTCGACTTCTCACGCACGGTGACGATGTCGTGTTCCTTGACCCGGTACGACGGGATGTCGACCTTGACGCCGTTCACCAGGAAGTGACCGTGCTTGACCAGCTGCCGACCCATGTCCCGGGAAGCGGCGTAGCCGGCCCGGTAGACAACGTTGTCGAGACGAGTCTCGAGGATCTGCAGCAGGACCTCGCCGGTCTTGCCCTGCTTCTTGACGGCTTCCTCGTAGTAGCCACGGAACTGCTTCTCGAGGACGCCGTACGCACGACGGGCCTTCTGCTTCTCGCGGTGCTGAAGCAGGTATTCCGTCTCCTTGGTCCGTCCACGCCCGTGCTGTCCGGGCGGGAACGGCCGGGACTCGAACGGGCACTTCGGACCGTCGCACTTGCTGCCCTTGAGGAAGAGCTTCATCTTCTCTCGGCGGCAGCGCTTGCAGTCCGCACCGGTGTAACGAGCCATCTCGATACCCCCCTTAGACCCGGCGACGCTTCGGCGGACGACATCCGTTGTGCGGCTGCGGCGTGACGTCGGAGATCTGACCGACCTCGAGGCCGGCGGCCTGCAGCGAACGGATGGCGGTTTCCCGGCCGGAGCCCGGACCCTTGACGAAGACGTCGACCTTGCGCATGCCGTGCTCCATGGCACGACGCGCGGCGGCCTCGGCAGCCAGCTGCGCCGCGAAGGGAGTCGACTTGCGGGAGCCCTTGAAGCCCACCTGGCCGGAAGAGGCCCAGGAGATGACAGCACCGGTCGGGTCGGTGATCGACACGATGGTGTTGTTGAAGGTGCTCTTGATGTGCGCCTGCCCGTGGGCGACGTTCTTGCGTTCCTTGCGCCGGACCTTCTTGACGGCGGCCCCTGCGCGTGCCTTCGGTGGCATAAGTCAGTGCGCTCCTATTACTTCCGACCGGGCTTCTTCTTACCGGCGACCGTGCGCTTCGGGCCCTTACGGGTACGAGCGTTGGTCCGGGTCCGCTGTCCACGCACGGGCAGGCCCTTGCGGTGGCGGATGCCGGCGTAGCAGCCGATCTCAACCTTGCGGCGGATGTCCGCGGCGACCTCGCGGCGCAGGTCACCTTCAACCTTGAAGTTGGACTCGATGTAGTCGCGGAGCTGGACCAGCTCCTCGTCTGTGAGGTCCTTGGCGCGCTTGTTCAGGTCAATCGCGGTAGCAGTCAGTGCCTCGACGGCACGGGTGCGACCGATGCCGAAGATGTAGGTGAGCGCGATCTCCATCCGCTTGTCGCGGGGAAGATCAACGCCGACGAGACGAGCCATAAGTGGGCGTACTCCTCAGGGTCTCTCACGGAGGTCTGTGCCTGTCCCATCCCGCCTGCCCGGGCGGGCCCCGGCCTCCGACCGGGGGTGTGGCCGCTCACGCATGCGTGTATGCGACCGGGACGAGCTTGTTCAGTGGTGCGGATCCTGCGTTGAGGCTGAAATCAGCCCTGACGCTGCTTGTGGCGCGGGTCGGTGCTGCAGATGACCATGACCCGCCCGTGCCGCCGGATCACCCGGCAGTTGTTGCAGATCCGCTTGACGCTCGGCTTGACCTTCACGGTTTGCCTTAACTCTCAGTCAGACGGGAAGTGGATCCCCCGCGACCCGGGTTACTTGTAGCGGTAGACGATGCGCCCACGGGTCAGGTCGTACGGCGAGAGCTCGACGACGACCCTGTCCTCGGGAAGGATGCGGATGTAGTGCTGCCGCATCTTGCCGGAGATGTGTGCCAGGACCTTGTGACCATTAGCGAGCTCAACGCGGAACATAGCGTTCGGCAGAGGCTCGATCACTCGGCCTTCGATCTCGATGGCTCCGTCTTTCTTTGGCATGTCCTCCGCTACCTGTACATCGGGTTCATGGGGCTGGCTTGTGCAACGCCTCATCCGAGTCGAAAATCCGCCTCGAACCAGCCGCGGCTCCCCCGCCCTCGAAGCGCTTGAGGGCATGGAGAGAGGACGCTGCGCGCCAGCAAGCTAGTCTACGCGCCCGTTACAGTCACGACAAACCGAGGGTTCCGTAACCCGGGGTCGGGCGTGTCTGCACCGGACAAGTACCACTTTATCGCCTCAGTGGCGGCGCTTGTCCCGATCTCCGAGTCGCGCCAGCACAGCGAAGGCAACCGGGATCAAAACCCACATCGGCCAGAAGTAGTGGGCGTCGCCGGAAGTCAGGCTCGTGATGCCCCAGATGATCGTGCAGATCACGAAGATGCCGAGCATGGGCCGGACCCCGTTCTTCCGCTCCGGGGCGCCCGCGGTCTCCACCGGCGACTTGTGCGCGGGCTCGATCCGGGATTTCTGCACCGGGATCGTGCCCGGCAGATCGTCAAGCAGCCCGTCCAGGTCGCCGTAGGTCGTCGCTCCGTACGCCTTCTGAATCCGGTCGTCGTACTCGTTCAGATCCAGCCGGCCCTCGTCGAGTGCGGCCTTCAGTTGATCCGCGACCTGTTGGCGGTCGGCGTCACTCGCACGCATTCCCTCGCGCCCCATGAGCCCCAGCATGCCAGCCGCAATCCACCCAGGCCACGGCTGAGTGTCACCGGGCCTGGTTTTACGACTGGCAGGACGCTGAGGCTTCGGGGGTGCTTTGGCTTTATGGCTGGAGGGCCGCTGGAGTGCTTTGGCCTTACGGCTGGAGGGCCGCTGGAGTGCTTTGGCCTTACGGCTGGAGGGCCGCTGGGATGCTTTGGCTTTACGGCTGGCGGGATGTCACGAGGTCGCCCAGGCGGCCGCGGCCGCCGTCGTGGGCGGTTGTCACCCAGACGCCGTCTTCGAGCAGGGCCATCGTGTGCTCCACGTGCGCGGCCCGGGAGCCGTCCCGGGTCACCACGGTCCAGCCGTCGTCGAGCTCCACCGTGCGCGGTGAGCCCATCGTGATCATCGGCTCGATCGCCAGGGCCATGCCCGCGATCACCCGGACGCCGCGGCCCGGTTTGCCGTGGTTGAGCACGTGCGGGTCCTGGTGCATCTCGGTGCCGATGCCGTGGCCGCCGTAACCGTCGACGATCCCGTACCGGCCGGCCTTGCGGACGGCCTTCTCGATGTTGAAGGAGATGTCCGTCAGCCGGCCCCGGCCGTTGGCGACGCCACGGGCAGCCGCGGCGATGCCGGCCCACATGGCGTCCTCGGCCACCTCGGCCATCCGCAGCAGGGCCGGGTCCGTCTCGCCGACCCCGACGGTGATCGCCGAGTCGCCGTGCCAGCCCTCCAGGATCGCCCCGCAGTCCAGGGAGATCAGGTCGCCCTCGCGCAGGATCTGGTCAGTGCTCGGGATCCCGTGCACCACCTGCTCGTTCACCGACGCGCAGATGGAGGCCGGGAACCCGTGGTAGCCCTTGAACGACGGGACCGCTCCGGCGTCGCGGATCACTTTCTCCGCGACCGCGTCGAGGTCGGCCGTCGAGACACCCGGCGCGACCGCGTCCCGCATGGCGTCCAGCGCGGCCGCGACAACAAGGCCGGCCGCGCGCATCAGCTCGATCTGCTCCAGCGTCTTCAGCTGGATGTTCTGGTCGTTACGCCCCACGTCAGCCCCCGTAGGAGCGCAGCGCGTCGATCGCACGCACGGTGACGTCCTCTACCGGGCCCGTCGCGTCGATGCCGACCAGCTTGCCCTGGGCGCCGTAGAAGTCGACAAGGGGCGCGGTCTTGTCCGCGTACTCAACCAGGCGGTTGGCGATCGTGTCGGCCTTGTCGTCGTCGCGCTGGAACAGCTCGCTGCCGCAGCGGTCGCAGATGTTGTCCTTGCTCGTCGGGTCGAACTCGACGTGCCAGATCTTTCCGCAACCACGGCAGGTCCGCCGGCCCGAGAGCCGGCGGATCACCTCGTCATCGTCGACCACGAGCTCCATGACCAAATCCAGGGCGGTGCCCAGGTCGGCCAGGAGCTTGTCCAGCGCCTGAGCCTGCGGCACCGTACGCGGGAACCCGTCCAGCAGGAAGCCGTCGCTGGCGTCGGGCTCGGCGAGCCGGTCGCGGACCATGTTGATGGTCACCTCGTCCGGCACCAGCTGCCCGGCGTCCATGTACCGCTTGGCCTCGACGCCCAGCGGCGTCCCCTGCGAGACGTTGGCCCGGAAGATGTCCCCGGTCGAGATCTTCGGCACGGCGAGATGGGCGGCGATGAACTCAGCCTGGGTTCCCTTGCCGGCCCCCGGAGGGCCCACCAGTACCAGCCGCACCTACATCGCCTCGCTTCGGTCAGGAGAAACCACGCCCACCGTAGACGCCAGAGCCCCCCGGCCCTGCGTCCCCACTACCGGAGGAACCCTTCGTAGTTCCGCTGCATGAGCTGGCTCTCGATCTGCTTCACCGTCTCCAGACCCACGCCCACCATGATCAGCACTGCGGTACCACCGAACGGGAAGTTCTGGTACTGCTGCTGGTTGAGCCAGATGAAGAAGAAGTTCGGCAGAACCGAGATCAGGGCCAGGTAAAGAGCGCCCGGCAGCGTGATACGGCTGAGGATGAAGTCCAGGTAGTCGGCGGTCGGCTTGCCCGGACGGATGCCCGGAACAAAACCACCGTACTTCTTCATGTTCTCCGCGACCTCAGTCGGGTTGAACGTGATCGACACGTAGAAGTAAGTGAAGAAGATGATCAGCAGGAAGTAGAGGCCGATGTAGATCGGGCTCGTCGGGTCAGCCAGGTTGTTCTGGATCCAGATCTGGTAACCCTTGAGGTTGTTCTGGTCGAAGAACTGCAGGTACAGCTGCGGGAGGTACAGCAGCGAGGACCCGAAGATGACCGGAACGACACCAGCCTGGTTGACCTTCAGCGGGATGTAGGTGGAGGTGCCGCCGTACATCCGCCGGCCGATCATGCGCTTCGCGTACTGGACCGGGATGCGTCGCTGTGCCTGCTCGATGAAGACGACCAGAGCGATGATGACCAGAACCAGGCCGATGACCAGCAGGAACTTGCCGGTGCCGCTGGAGGTCTTGATCGTCCAGCCCTCGCCGGGGAGGCGGGCAGCGATCGAGGTGAAGATCAGGACCGACATGCCGTTGCCGACGCCGCGGTCGGTGATCAGCTCGCCGAGCCACATGACCACGCCGGTGCCGGCGGTCATCGTCATCACCAGGACGGTCAGGGTCAGCCACATCGGCAGGCCCGTGCTCTCCGGGATGATCTGGTACGCCGGGTTGTCCTGGTCACACACGTTACCGAAGAGCTGGCCGGTCCGGGCCAGAGCGACGAACGCGGAGGCCTGGAGGACAGCGAGGCCCAGCGTCAGGTACCGGGTGTACTGGGTGATCTTCGCCTGGCCGCTCTGGCCTTCCTTGCGGAGCTGCTCGAGTCGCGGAATGACGACCGTGAGCAGCTGCAGGATGATCGATGCCGTGATGTACGGCATGATGCCCAGCGCGAAAACGGAGAGCTGAAGCAGCGCACCGCCGGAGAAGAGGTTGAGCAGGTTCAGCACGCCGTTGCCGGAGGCCTCGGTGAGGGCCAGGCAGGCCTTCACGTTGGCGTATGACACACCGGGACTGGGGAGAGTGGCACCGAGACGGTAGATCGCGACAATCGCTACCGTAAAGAGTAGCTTCTTCCGCAGGTCAGGCGTCCGAAGCGCGCTCGAGAAGGCGGACAACAACTGATCCTCCTGCGTAGTCGCCACACTCTGGGTTGCGTTATCCCGGAAGTTCGGGCACACATCATTGGGCAGCCATATAGGCCGCCAGCGGAGCACTGTATCAGCAACGCCGAGAACTCAACCACCGGCGTGGCATGGTCCGATGCATCAGTACAACACAACTGTCTGTATCAGTGGCCGAACCGGGCGTGCTCCACCTTGGCCGGTCACCCGTTCCCGGCCGGTTCCCACCATACGGCAGCGCGGCCCGTTCAGAACGCCTCTGAGGGCTCCAGATGTTACGACCGTGTTCCGCCCGGTTCCGGGTGCATTCGCCGCCTCAGGCGACGCACAGGGCCTCCTGCGCGTCACCAGCCACTCACCCAGCGGAAATAAACGAAGAGGCCGTGGCACCGGACTGATCCGGTGCCACGGCCTCTGCCGTTGTCACGTGCTACAGCTCGGTGACCGAACCACCGGCAGCAGCGATCTTCTCCTTGGCCGACTCGCTGAACGCGTGCGCCGAGATGGTCAGCGACACGCCTCCCAGCTCGCCCGTGCCCAGAACCTTGACCGGCAGGTTCTTGCGAACCGCGCCGGCCTGGACGAGCTCGGCCGGGCCGACCTCGCCACCGTTCGGGAACAGCTCGGCAAGGCGGTCCAGGTTGACGACCTGGAAGACGACCTTGTTACGCGGCCTGTTCCGGAGGCCCTTCATCTTCGGCAGGCGCATGTGGATAGGCATCTGCCCACCCTCAAACGATGCCGGAGTGTTCTTGCGGGCTCCGGTGCCCTTGGTACCACGACCAGCAGTCTTGCCCTTGGAGCCTTCACCGCGACCCACACGGGTCTTCGCGGTCTTGGCACCGGGCGCCGGGCGCAGGTGGTGAACCTTGATCGCCATTACTCGACCTCCTCAACACTCACGAGGTGGTTCACGGCGAAGATCATGCCCCGAATCTCGGGGCGGTCCTCCTTGACCACCACGTCGTTGATCCGCTTGAGGCCGAGCGAACGCAGGGAGTCCCGCTGGTTCTGCTTGCGACCGATACCGGACCGGACCTGGGTGACCTTCAAGCGTGCCATCAACGCACCGCCGCTTCCGCACGCGCCGCCAGCATCGCAGCCGGCGCCACGTCCTCAACCGGGAGACCGCGGCGAGCCGCGACCATCTCCGGCGACTCGAGGCCCTTGAGAGCGGCCACGGTCGCGTGCACGATGTTGATCGGGTTCGAGGAGCCGAGGCTCTTCGAGAGGATGTCGTGGATGCCCGCGCACTCGAGCACGGCCCGCACCGGGCCACCGGCGATAACGCCGGTACCAGCGGAAGCCGGCTTGAGCAGGACGACACCCGCGGCAGCCTCGCCCGTGATCGGGTGCGGGATTGTCGCACCGATACGCGGAACCTTGAAGAAGTGCTTCTTGGCCTCCTCGACGCCCTTGGCGATTGCCGCGGGCACCTCCTTGGCCTTTCCGTAACCGATACCGACGGTGCCGTCACCGTCGCCGACGATCACCAGGGCGGTGAAGCTGAAGCGACGACCACCCTTGACGACCTTCGCAACACGGTTGATCGCGACGACCCGCTCGAGATGCGGTGTCTTTTCGACGGGCGCGTTACCGCGGCCGCCCTCGCGACGGTTGTCCCGGCGGTTGCCACCCTCGGTGTTACCGCCGGACCCGCCGCCTCGGCGCTGCTGACCAGGCATTGGTCAATTCCTCCTAGAACTCGAGTCCGGCTTCGCGGGCGGCGTCCGCAAGCGCGGCGATCCGGCCCGCGTACTTGTTGCCACCGCGGTCGAAGACGACCTTGGAAATGCCCGCGGCCTTGGCCCGCTCGCCCAGGAGCGCGCCGACCTTGCCGGCCAGGGCGCTCTTCGCGCCCTCGCCACCACGGATCGAGGTGTCGAGCGTGGACGCCGAGACCAGAGTGTGGCCGGCCAGGTCGTCGATGATCTGCGCGGTGATGTGCCGCGTGGAACGGGTGACGACCAGGCGCGGACGCTCGGCCGAACCGCGAACGTTCTTGCGGACCCGGAAGTGCCGACGCGCCTTGCCAACGGCACGCGCGGCGGAGACCCCGCCGCCGTTGCGGCGCTTGAGCAGCGTGGCGGTCACTTCTTACCTGCCTTTCCAGCCTTGCGGCGGATGACCTCGCCCTGGTACTTGACGCCCTTGCCCTTGTACGGCTCCGGCGGGCGGATCTTACGGATGTTCGCGGCGACCTCACCGACGAGCTGCTTGTCGATGCCCGCAACCGTGAACTGGGTCGGCTTCTCCACGGAGAAGGTGATACCCGTCGGCGGCACGATGTTCACCGGGTGCGAGAAACCGAGAGCGAACTCCAGGTCCTTGCCCTTGGCGGTCACGCGGTAACCGGTTCCGTTGATCTCGAGCGTCTTCTTGTAGCCCTCGGTGACGCCGACGATCATGTTGGCGACCAGCGTGCGCGAGAGGCCGTGAAGTTCCTTGGCCTTGCGCTCGTCGTTGGGGCGGTTGACGTGCAGCTCGCTGCCGTCCTTCTCAACCGTGATCGGTTCAGCGACGGTGTGCGAGAGCTCGCCCTTGGGGCCCTTGACCTTGACGGTCTGGCCCGTGATGGTGACGTCGACGCCGGTCGGCACCGGGATCGACTTACGTCCGATTCGCGACATTGTCTAAGTCTCCAGTTACCAGACGAAGGCGAGGACTTCCCCGCCTACGCTCCGCTTGCGGGCCTGCTTGTCGGTCAGCAGTCCCTGGGACGTCGAAATGATCGCGACACCGAGACCACCGAGCACACGGGGCAGCTCGTCGGACTTGGCGTAAACCCGCAGGCCGGGCTTCGAGACGCGCTTGATGCCGGCGAGGCTGCGCTCACGGTTCTGGCCGTACTTGAGCTCAACGACCAGACGCTTGCCGACCGCGCCCTCTTCGGGCTCCTCAGACGACCACGAGGCGATGTAACCCTCAGCCTTGAGGACCTCGGCGATGTTCGCCTTGATCTTCGAGTAGGGCATCGTCACCTTGTCGTGGTACGCCTGGTTGGCGTTACGCAGACGCGTGAGCATGTCTGCGATCGGGTCCGTCATCGTCATGGGTATTCGTCAACCTTTCTCGCCGGGGTTCCCGCGAACGGGCCTACGGCGAAGCGGTATTGCACAAACCCAGCCACTACTCCGCTGACGAGCGGCGGGCGGGGCGGTTGGATGGGTTACCAGCTGGCCTTGGACACGCCGGGGAGCTCACCACGGTGGGCCATGTCCCGCACGCAAACCCGGCAGAGGCCGAACTTGCGGTACACCGAGTGCGGGCGACCGCACTTCTGGCAGCGGGTGTAGGCACGCACGGCGAACTTGGGCTTCGCGGCAGCCTTGATGATCAGGGCCTTCTTCGCCATGCTCAGTTCTCCTTGAACGGGAAGCCCAGGAGCTTGAGCAGCGCCCGGCCCTCGTCGTCGGTCTTGGCGGTGGTGACCACCGTGATGTCCATGCCCCGCGGACGATCGATCCGGTCCTGGTCGATCTCGTGGAACACCGACTGCTCGGTCAGACCGAAGGTGTAGTTGCCGTGCCCGTCCAGCTTCCGGCTGTCGAGGCCGCGGAAGTCACGGATACGCGGCAGCGCGATCGACAGCAGCCGGTCCAGGAACTCCCACATCCGGTCGCCACGAAGGGTGACCTTCGCGCCGATCGGCATGCCCTCACGCAGCTTGAACTGCGCGATCGACTTGGTCGCCCGGCGCACCAGCGGCTTCTGACCGGTGATGGTGGTCAGGTCCCGAACCGCGCCGTCGATCAGCTTGGCGTCACGAGCAGCCTCGCCGACACCCATGTTCACGACGACCTTGACCAGGCCGGGGATCTGCATGGGGTTGCCGTACGTGAACTGCTCGTTGATGGCCGGCGCAACCTCAGAGCGGTACTTCTGCTTGAGGCGCGGCAGCGTCTTGGTCTCGGTGGCGGCAGTCATCAGAGTTCCTTACCGGTCGTACGCGCGATGCGGACCTTGTTGCCGTTCCCGTCGATCTGGTAACCGATGCGGGTCGGCTTGCCCTGGTCGTCCAGCACCTGCACGTTCGAGATGTGGATGGGGGCTTCCTGAGTGACGATGCCACCGGTCTTCGAGCCCCGCTGGTTCGTGCGGATGCGCTCGTGCTTCTTGACCCGGTTGACGCCCTCGACCAGGACCTTGTCCTGCCGCGGGAAGGCCGCAATGACCTTGCCCTTGGCACCCTTGTCCTTGCCGGCGATGACGACGACCGTGTCGCCCTTCTTAATCTTCACGGTCAGAGCACCTCCGGCGCCAGGCTGATGATCTTCATGAACCGCTTGTCGCGCAGCTCGCGCCCGACCGGGCCGAAGATGCGGGTGCCGCGGGGGTCCCCGCCGTCCTTGATGATGACGGCGGCGTTCTCGTCGAAGCGGATGTACGAGCCGTCGGGACGCCGCTTTTCCTTGGCGGTGCGAACGACGACCGCCTTCACGACGTCACCCTTCTTCACACCGGCACCCGGGATAGCGTCCTTGACCGTGGCCACGATGACGTCGCCGATGCTCGCGTAACGGCGACCGGAGCCGCCGAGTACGCGGATGCACAGAATCTCCCGGGCACCCGTG
Organism: Actinoplanes sp. CA-015351; assembly: GCF_050955685.1. Lineage (NCBI taxonomy): Bacteria > Bacillati > Actinomycetota > Actinomycetes > Micromonosporales > Micromonosporaceae > Actinoplanes > Actinoplanes sp. CA-015351. The sequence continues at coordinate 643,717 of NZ_CP192102.1, read as the reverse complement.
TTGTCGGCGACGCGCAGTCGCGACTCCTGCTGGATCACGTCTGTCTCCTATGTCTGCCAGTTCTCCGGAAAAACTCGCCCGAAGCTTGGCGGAACGATGGGCCGCTGGGCCGGCCGAAGCCGGCCCAGCGCACTCACTTGGCCTTTTCGAGGATCTCCACGATCCGCCACCGCTTGGTGGCGGAGAGCGGCCGGGTCTCCATCATCAGGACCCGGTCACCGATACCCGCGGCGTTCTGCTCGTCGTGCACCTTGAGCTTGCGGGTCCGGCGGATGACCTTGCCGTACAGGGCGTGCTTGACCCGGTCCTCGACCTCGACCACGACGGTCTTGTCCATCTTGTCGCTGACCACGAGGCCCTCACGCGTCTTGCGCTGGGCGCGCGGTGCAGCCGTGTTTTCACTCATGCTGTCACCTCATCCGGCGCAATTGAGAGCCCAAGCTCGCGCTCGCGCATGATCGTGTAGATCTTCGCAATGTCCTTGCGAACAACCTGGAGTCGACGGTGATTGTCGAGCTGCCCGGTCGCACGCTGCACGCGAAGGTTGAACAGCTCCGCCTTGGCCTCCTGAACCTTCGCGACCAGCTCCTCGTCGGAGAGTTCGCGCAGCTCGGTTGCCTTAACGCCCGCTGCCATCAGCTTTCACCCACTTCGCGTGTCACGATGCGGCACTTCATCGGGAGCTTGTGAATCGCGCGGCGCATCGCCTCACGCGCGACCGTCTCGTTCGGGAACGACATCTCGAAGAGAATGCGTCCCGGCTTGACGTTCGCCACCCACCACTCGGGAGAACCCTTACCGGAACCCATGCGGGTCTCGGCAGGCTTCTTCGTCAGGGCCTGGTCCGGGAAGATCGAGATCCAGACCTTGCCACCACGCTTGATGTGGCGGGTCATTGCGATACGCGCCGACTCGATCTGCCGGTTGGTCACGTACGCGGGCTCCAGCGCCTGGATACCGAATTCGCCGAAGACGACCCGGTTGCCGCCCTTGGACGCGCCACTGCGGTCCGGGTGGTGCGGCTTGCGGAAGCCCTTCGGGGGCTTACGCGGCATCAGCATGGCTCAGCCCTCCTGCTGCGTTTCGGCCGCAACCGGAGCAGCGGCGGTTTCATCAGCGGCCGACGCGGCCTGGGCCGCACGGCCGGCCTCGGTGCCGCCGGCGGTCGTGCCGGACGAACCGGAACGGCCACGGCGCGGACGCTCGGGACGGTCAGCGCGGTCGCGGCGGGGGCGCGCAGGCGCCTCAGCCACAGCCTCACGACCCGGAACGGCGTCGCCCTTGTAGATCCAGACCTTCACGCCGATCCGACCGAACGTGGTACGGGCCTCGAAGAAGCCGTACTCGATGTTCGCGCGGAGCGTGTGCAGCGGAACGCGACCCTCACGGTAGAACTCCGTGCGGCTCATCTCCGCGCCGCCGAGGCGACCGGAGACCTGCACACGGATGCCCTTGCAGATCGGGTTCTTCATGGCCGACTGCATGGCCTTGCGCATCGCCCGACGGAAGCTGACCCGGCTGGACAGCTGCTCGGCGACGCCCTGCGCCACGAGCTGAGCGTCCGACTCGGGGCTCTTGACCTCGAGGATGTTCAGCTGGACCTGCTTGCCGGTGAGCTTCTCGAGCTCGCCACGGATCCGGTCGGCCTCCGCACCCTTCCGGCCGATGACAATGCCCGGCCGGGCGGTGTGGATGTCGACGCGTACCCGGTCGCGGGTCCGCTCGATGTCCACCTTGGAGATGCCGGCGCGCTCGAGGCCCTTGGACATCATGCGGCGGATTTTGACATCCTCGCCGATGTAGTCCTTGTAGAGCTTGTCCGCGAACCAGCGGCTCTTCCAGTCGGTGGAGATGCCGAGACGGAACCCAGTGGGGTGAACCTTCTGACCCATTACTCGGCACCCTCCGTGCTCTGGGACTCGGCAGCCTTCGGCTCAGCGGCCGCAGTGGCCTTCTTCGCCGTGGCCTTCTTCGCCGGACGGGTCGTCTGAACCGCCTCGACCGCAATGGTGATGTGACACGTGCGCTTGCGGATCCGGTAGGCCCGGCCCTGCGCCCGCGGACGGAACCGCTTGAGCGTGGGGCCCTCGTCGACGAACGCCTCACTGATGAGGAGTGCGTCGGGGTCGAGCCGCTCGTTGTTCTCCGCGTTCGCAATGGCGCTCGCGACCACCTTGTAGACCTGCTCGCTCGCCGACTGCGGCGCGAATTGCAGGACCGTCAGGGCCTCCTTCGCGGGCAGACCGCGGACGAGGTTGACGACACGGCGTGCCTTGCTCGGCGAGATGCGGACGTGCTTCGCAACTGCGCGAGAGCCCGGAAGCGCCGGAGCGTCGTTCTTTACTGGCATCGCTGTAACCCCTTTCTTATCCGTGGACTGACTAGCGACGACGGCTCTTGCGGTCGTCCTTCTCGTGACCCTTGAACGTCCGGGTCAGAGCGAACTCGCCGAGCTTGTGACCGACCATGGCTTCACTGATGAAGACCGGGACGTGCTTGCGGCCGTCATGCACGGCGATCGTGTGCCCGAGCATGTCGGGGATGATCGTCGAGCGTCGCGACCAGGTCTTGATGACGTTCTTAGAGTTCTTCTCGTTCTGGACTTCCACCTTCTTGAGGAGGTGGTCGTCAATGAACGGGCCCTTTTTCAGGCTGCGAGGCATCTTCTACTCCCGTTACCCGCGCTTGCGGGTGGCGTAGCGGCGGCGAACAATCAGCTTGTCGCTCGGCTGGCCCTTGCGACGGGTACGGCCCTCAGGCTTACCCGCCGGGTTCACCGGGTGGCGACCACCCGAGGTCTTACCCTCACCACCACCGTGCGGGTGGTCGACGGGGTTCATGGCGACACCACGGACGGTCGGGCGCTTGCCCTTCCACCGCATACGACCAGCCTTGCCCCAGTTGATGTTCGACTGGTCAGCGTTGCCGATCTCGCCGACGGTGGCGCGGCAGCGCACGTCGACGCGACGGATCTCGCCGGAAGGCATACGCAGCGTGGCGTACACACTTTCACGGCCGAGAAGCTGGATGCCCACGCCGGCCGAACGGGCCAGCTTGGCGCCACCGCCGGGACGAAGCTCCACGTTGTGGATCGTCGTACCGACCGGGATGTTGCGCAGGGGCAGGTTGTTGCCGGGCTTGATGTCGGAGCCAACGCCCGACTCGACCCGGTCACCCTGCTTGAGGTCCTTCGGCGCCACGATGTAACGCTTCTCGCCGTCCGCGTAGTGGAGCAGCGCGATGCGAGCGGTGCGGTTGGGGTCGTACTCGATGTGAGCGACCTTGGCCGGCACGCCGTCTTTGTCGTTGCGCTTGAAGTCGATCAGCCGGTACTGCCGCTTGTGGCCACCGCCCTGGTGCCGGGTGGTGATCCGGCCGTGGACGTTGCGGCCACCCTTCTTGGGCAGCGGAACCAGCAGAGACTTCTCCGGCGTCGACCGGGTGATCTCAGCGAAGTCGGCGACGCTCGAGCCGCGGCGGCCCGGCGTAGTCGGCTTGTACTTACGGATAGCCATGATGTAAACCCCTTAGCTGACCGGGCCGCCGAAGGCCTCGATGCGGTCACCGTCAGCCAGCTTCACCATCGCGCGCTTGGTGGCCTTACGCTGGCCCCAGCCGGTGCGGGTCCGCTTGCGCTTGCCCTCACGGTTCGCGGTGTTCACGGACAGCACGCGGACGTTGAAGATCTGCTGAATCGCGATCTTGATCTGGGTCTTGTTCGCGTCAGGGTCGACGAGGAACGTGTACCAGTTCTGGTCAAGAACGCTGTAGCTCTTCTCAGAGACCACCGGGGCGACGATGATGTCGCGCGGGTCGGCGATCGTGCTCACTTGTCGCCCTCCTCGGACGTCTCGGCCGAACCACCCAGGAACTCGTCGAGCGCGACCTTGGTGAAGACCACCTCGTCGGCGACCAGCACGTCGTACGTGTTCAGCTGGCCGGCCTCGATGAGGTGCACGGACGGCTCGTTACGCAGCGAGATCCAGTTCAGCTCGTCCTGGCTGTCCAGAACGACGAGAACCTTGCTCGTCTGTACGACCTTGCGCAGCGTCGCGACGGCGGCCTTGGTCGACGGCTTCTCGCCGCTGACGAAGGACTCGACGACGAACAGGCGGCCGTCACGGGCCCGGTCGGAGAGGGCGCCACGCAGAGCGGCGGCCTTCATCTTCTTGGGGGTCCGCTGGCTGTAGTCACGCGGCACGGGACCGTGCACGACGCCACCGCCGGTGAACTGAGGCGCGCGGATCGAGCCCTGACGGGCGCGACCGGTGCCCTTCTGCTTGTACGGCTTCTTGCCGCCGCCGGCGACCTCACCGCGGGTCTTCGCCTTGTGCGTACCCTGGCGGGCCGCGGCCAGCTGGGCCACGACGACCTGGTGCATCAGCGGGATGTTCGCCTGGACGTCGAAGACGTTGCCGGGCAGGTCAACCGAGCCGGCCTTGTTGCCCTCGGCGTTGATCACGTCAACCGAGCTCACTTGGCACCGCCCTTCTTCGCCGCGGTACGGACCAGGATGAGAGCGCCCTTGGGACCGGGAACCGCGCCGCGGACCAGGATCAGGTTGCGCTCGGCGTCGACCGCCTGGATGGTCAGGTTCTGCACGGTGAAGCGCTTGCCACCCATGCGACCCGCCATCTTGACGCCCTTGAAGACACGACCCGGGGTCGCGCAGGCGCCGATGGAGCCGGGCGAGCGGTGCTTGCGCTCGACACCGTGGCTGGCACGCAGACCGTGGAAGCCGTGCCGCTTCATAACGCCGGCGTAGCCCTTGCCCTTGGTCTTGCCGGTCACGTCGATCGAGCCGCCCGCGGCGAAACCGTCGACAGTGACTTCCTGGCCGAGCTCGTACTCGCCGGCGTCGGCGGTGCGCAGCTCCACGAGGTGGCGCCGCGGCGACACACCGGCCTTGGCGTAGTGGCCGGCCTCAGGCTTGTTGACCTTGCGGGGGTCGATCGAGCCGTATGCCAGCTGGACAGCGGAGTAGCCGTCCTTCTCATCGGTGCGGACCTGGGTCACGACGCACGGGCCGGCCTGCACCACGGTCACCGGAACAACCTTGTTGTTGTCCCAGACCTGGGTCATGCCGAGCTTGGCGCCCAGGATCCCCTTTACTTGCCTGTCCATTTGTCGGATCCCTACAGCTTGATCTCGATGTCGACCCCAGCCGGCAGGTCGAGGCGCATAAGCGAGTCGACCGTCTTCGGAGTCGGGTCGATGATGTCGATCAGTCGCTTGTGCGTGCGCATCTCGAAGTGCTCGCGCGAGTCCTTGTACTTGTGCGGCGAACGGATCACGCAGAAACGGTTGATCTCCGTGGGCAGCGGCACCGGGCCTGCGACCTGTGCCCCGGTGCGCGTCACCGTCTCGACGATTTTCCGCGCCGAGGAGTCGACGACCTCGTGGTCATAGGCCTTGAGCCGGATGCGGATCTTCTGTCCCGCCATGGTGGCTTCTGTTTCCTTCTCTCGATGCCGCTACGTGCGGAAGCGGTGGCTTCCGCATGCCCGCAGGACCAATGATCCTGCGTTGTCCGACCCCCGCGGTCGGGCGTGTCGCGCCGTGCCCCAGAATGCTGGGCACTCTGATTCCGCCTCAGTTGCCTGAAGCGGGTCGATCACGGGGATCTAAGGGTGGCGGGTGGCCAAAGAACACACCCGGACACCCGGCGAGGGTGGGCAACTGAACGAGCAGCTGCCCACCCCGCGCGGACGCAACCTGACTAGTATGCCGGATTGTCTCCGACAACGCTAATCGGGGTCACCGATGAGGGTTGTTCACGACATCACACCGTGAACATCCGTCAATTAGTTGGTGATCTTCGTGACCGTTCCGGCGCCGACGGTGCGGCCACCCTCACGGATCGCGAACTTCAGGCCCTGCTCCATGGCGATCGGCTGGATCAGCTTCACGGACATGGAGGTGGAGTCGCCCGGCATGACCATCTCGGTGCCCTCGGGCAGCGTGACGACGCCGGTGACGTCCGTGGTACGGAAGTAGAACTGCGGGCGGTAGTTCTGGAAGAACGGGGTGTGCCGGCCGCCCTCTTCCTTTGAGAGGATGTAGACCTGGCCCTCGAACTCCGTGTGAGGAGTAGAGGTACCCGGCTTCACGACGACCATGCCGCGCTCGACGTCCTCGCGCTTGATGCCGCGGAGCAGCAGGCCGACGTTCTCGCCAGCGCGAGCCTCGTCGAGCAGCTTGCGGAACATCTCGATGCCGGTGCAAACGGTCTTGGTCGACTTCTCGCGGATACCCACGATCTCGACCTCCTCGTTCGGCTTGAGGATGCCACGCTCGGCGCGACCGGTAACCACGGTGCCACGGCCGGTGATCGTGAAGACGTCCTCGATCGGCATGAGGAACGGCTTCTCGGTCTCACGCTCGGGCTGCGGGATCGCGGTGTCGACCGCGTTCATCAGCTCGAGGAGCTTGCCGGTCCACTCGGGGTCACCCTCGAGGGCCTTGAGCGCCGACACGCGAACGACCGGCAGGTCGTCGCCCGGGAACTCGTAGGTGCTGAGCAGCTCGCGAACCTCGAGCTCGACGAGCTCCAGGAGCTCCTCGTCCTCGACCATGTCGCTCTTGTTCAGGGCGACGACGATGTACGGAACGCCGACCTGGCGGGCCAGGAGCACGTGCTCCTTGGTCTGCGGCATCGGGCCGTCGGTCGCGGCAACCACCAGGATCGCGCCGTCCATCTGCGCGGCACCGGTGATCATGTTCTTGATGTAGTCGGCGTGGCCGGGGCAGTCCACGTGCGCGTAGTGACGCGCCGCGGTCTGGTACTCGACGTGTGCGATCGAGATCGTGATACCACGGGCCTTCTCTTCAGGCGCCTTGTCGATCTCGTCGAACGGGGTGTACGGGTTCAGCTCGGGGAACTCGTCGTGCAGGACCTTCGTGATGGCCGCAGTCAGCGTCGTCTTACCGTGGTCGATGTGACCAATGGTGCCGATGTTGACGTGCGGCTTAGTCCGCTCGAACTTCGCCTTCGCCACTGGTGTCCTCCTGTGGACTGATCATTACTTTTCGCCCGGCACGCCGATAAGGCGCTCAGGACTCTGTCGACTGCTAGTGCACGTGCGGCCCTCGACGGGCCGCACGTGCCTCATCGATCAAGGACGGGTGTCAGGCACCTGTCGCTTTGGCGATGATCTCCTTCGCCACGTTCCCAGGAACCTCGGCGTAGGAGTCGAACAGCATGCTGTAGCTCGCCCGGCCGGCCGTCTTCGACCGGAGGTCGCCGACGTAGCCGAACATCTCCGACAGCGGAACCAGAGCCTTGACGACGCGGGCGCCGGAGCGCTCCTCCATCGACTGGATCAGGCCGCGGCGGGAGTTGAGGTCGCCGATGACGTCACCCATGTTGTCCTCAGGGGTGGTGACCTCAACGGCCATCATCGGCTCCAGCAGCGCGGGGTCAGCCTTGCGGGCTGCTTCCTTCATCGCCATGGAGCCAGCGATCTTGAACGCCATCTCGGAGGAGTCGACCTCGTGGTACTGACCGTCCACCAGCGTGAACTTCACGCCGACGAGCGGGTAGCCGGCGAGGACACCGTACTGCAGGGAGTCCTGCGCACCCGCGTCCACCGAGGGGATGAACTCCTTGGGGATGCGGCCACCGGTGACGGCGTTCACGAACTCGTAGGTCGGGCCGTCAGCCTCGAGCGGCAGCGGCTCGACGGTGACGACGACCTTCGCGTACTGGCCCGAGCCACCGGTCTGCTTCTTGTGGACGTACGAGAGCTTCTCCACCTTGCCGCGGAGGGTCTCGCGGTACGCCACCTGCGGCTTACCGATGTTCGCCTCGACGTTGAACTCGCGCCGCATGCGGTCGACGAGGATGTCGAGGTGGAGCTCGCCCATGCCGGCGATGATGGTCTGCCCGGTCTCCTCGTCGTTGAAGACGCGGAAAGTCGGGTCCTCCTCGGCCAGACGCTGGATCGCGGTGCCCAGCTTTTCCTGGTCCGACTTGGTCTTCGGCTCGATGGCGACCTGGATAACCGGCTCCGGGAAGGTCATCGACTCCAGGATGACCGGGTTCGCCGGGTCGCTCAGCGTGTCACCGGTGGTGGTCTGCTTGAGACCCTGGACGGCGATGATGTCGCCGGCCTGCGCGGTGGCGCGCTCCTCACGCTTGTTCGCGTGCATCTGGTAGATCTTGCCGATCCGCTCCTTGCGGTCCTTGGTGGAGTTGACCACCTGGGAACCGGAGTCGAGCGTGCCGGAGTAGACCCGGACGTACGTGAGCTTGCCGAGGTGCTTGTCGGTCTGGATCTTGAAGGCCAGGCCCGAGAACGGCTCGGAGTTCGACGGCTTGCGCAGCATCGGCGTCTCGCCGTCGGTGGCCGTGCCCTCGATGGCCGGAACGTCCAGCGGCGACGGCAGGTAGTCGACGACGGCGTCGAGCATGGGCTGAACGCCCTTGTTCTTGAACGCCGAGCCGCACAGGACCGGGTTGGCCTTGCTGGCGATCGTGGCGCGCCGGATGGCGGCCTTGATCTCGTCGATCGAAACCTCTTCGCCCTCGAGGTACTTCTCCATCACCGCGTCGTCGACGTCGGCGAGGGTCTCGATGAGCTTCTCGCGCCACTCGGCCGCGGAGTCGGCCAGATCGGCCGGGATCTCCTCGATCGCGTAGTCCTCACCCTTCTGGGTCTCCCCGCGCCAGGTGAGCGCCTTCATGTTGATCAGGTCGACGACGCCGATGTGGTCGCCCTCAAGCCCGATCGGGATCTGCAGAACGAGCGGCGTGGCGTTCAGCCGGTCGATCATCATCTGCACGCAACGGAAGAAGTCCGCGCCGGTCCGGTCGAGCTTGTTGACGAAGCACATCCGGGGGACGTGGTACTTGTCCGCCTGGCGCCAGACGTTCTCAGTCTGCGGCTCCACGCCGGCAACGCCGTCGTAGACCGCAACCGCGCCGTCGAGCACACGCAGCGACCGCTCGACCTCGACCGTGAAGTCGACGTGGCCGGGCGTGTCGATGATCTGAATCGTGTAGCCCTTCCACTCGCACTTCGTGGCGGCGGAGGTGATGGTGATACCGCGTTCCTGCTCCTGCTCCATCCAGTCCATGACGGCTGCGCCCTCGTGGACCTCACCGATCTTGTACGTGATGCCGGTGTAGAACAGGATGCGCTCAGTCGTCGTGGTCTTACCAGCGTCGATGTGCGCCATGATGCCAATGTTGCGAACCTTGGCGAGCGCGTCTGCGGCGGCCACTTCCATCCCTACTTTTCTTCGTCGTCGTCTCGTGGACCGGTACGACTGCCGTGGCCCGGCACATGGCCGGGCCCGCAGCAGGGTCTTACCAGCGGTAGTGCGCGAAGGCCTTGTTGGACTCCGCCATCTTGTGAGTGTCCTCGCGACGCTTGACAGCGGCACCAAGGCCGTTGCTGGCGTCGAGCAGCTCGTTCTGGAGGCGCTCGATCATGGTCTTCTCACGGCGGGCCTTCGAGTACTGGACGAGCCAGCGAAGACCAAGGGTCGACTGCCGCGGAGTGCGAACCTCGACCGGAACCTGGTAGGTCGCGCCACCAACGCGGCGGCTGCGGACCTCGAGGGTCGGCTTCACATTGTCCATCGCGCGCTTGAGGATGACCACCGGGTCGGTGCCACCACTCTTCTCGCGGGCACCCTCAAGGGCGCCGTAGACGATGCGCTCGGCGAGCTGGCGCTTGCCGCCCACCAGGATCTTGTTGACCAGCTGAGTCACCAGCGGGGAGTTGTACACCGGGTCTGCGACCACAGGGTGGCGCGGAGCGGGTCCCTTACGCGGCATATCAGCTCTTCTCCTTCTTCGCGCCGTAACGGCTGCGGGCCTGCTTGCGGTTCCGGACACCCTGGGTGTCCAGCGAACCACGGACGATCTTGTAACGGACGCCCGGAAGGTCCTTAACACGGCCGCCGCGCACGAGCACGATGGAGTGCTCCTGGAGGTTGTGACCGACGCCCGGGATGTAAGCCGTGACCTCGATCTGGCTGCTCAGCTTCACACGAGCGACCTTGCGCAGCGCAGAGTTCGGCTTCTTGGGGGTAGTGGTGTAGACGCGCGTGCACACGCCGCGCCGCTGGGGGCTTCCCTTCAGCGCCGGCGTCTTCGTCTTGCTCGTCTTCGCCTGGCGGCCCTTTCGGACCAGCTGCTGGATCGTGGGCACCGGGTTTCTCCGCTCCCTTCGGCCGTTTCCTTGTGTTACGGCCGCACCGAGTAAGTCTGCTTCTGTGTGCGGGGGCCGCCCAGGAGGGGCGTCTCCCACACCCGCGGTCGGGCGTGTCGTCCGGCTCACGGTCCCGTTACGCGTGGTTACCCACGCGCTCCGGGTCTTTCTTGTCTTTGTCGGGACAGGAACCCTCACCGGGTTCCGCCCGTCGTGCTGCAATACCCGTCGCACGTTCCGAATCGGGTGCACGCACGAGTTGCCCGGGCTAGCCCGGGCACGAAGGGAAAGATTACCCATCACGAGCACCCAGGTCAAAATGAGGGCCGGGTTCCCATGATGGACATCTCCGTATACCAGTGTACCGGGTGCTTCTGCGTGACATCGTCGCGGTGCCGGAACAGGGGTCGCACGCTCCCGGACGGCGCTCGCCGAGGGGCCGTTCAGGACATCTGCAACACCAGTCCCAGCAACAGAGCCAGCAGACCTATTCCCGCGCCTGCCGCTCCGCAGATGATGCCGGCGATGCCGACACCCCGCCCGGTGAACCGGACCCGGCCGACCTGGCCGGAGCGGCGGATCTGCCGCAGAGCGATCATCCCGGCCGCCACCGCTCCCCCACCGGCCAGGACGCTGAGGAGAGTGAACGCGCCACCGACCCAGACACCCCAGCCCTCGGCGGCGCCGACACCGTTGAAGCAGAGAGCCAGCACCGAGACCAGGATCGAGCCGATGCCGGCCACCAGCGAGCCGATCGCCAGCCCGGACGTGATGGGCGCGACACGCAGCTGCGCCAGGCCGAACCCGGTGCCGCCGACCGCATCGACCCGGTCCAGCTCCCAGCCCGCTGAGGGCGGGGCCACCGGCGGCGGGCCGTAGTGATGCTGAGGTGGCGGGCCGTAGTAGGAGGACTGCGGCGGCTGGGTCATACCGAAAGCATGTCACCCGTACGAGCCGGGGCGCAGCCCGGCATCAGTCGGTGCCGGGTGCGAAGTCCTGTCCCCCGGGCGCCGTCGCCAGATGCAGCAGGGCGACGATCACGGCGACCACCAGCGACGTCAATGCCAGCACCAGGCCGGCCCAGGCCAGCCGCCGGCCCCGCAGGATCCACGCTGAGCCGGTCAGATAGCCGCCTGCCGCATATGCCTCACGATGCGCCTGCCGGGCCAGCAGCAGGGCGAGGGTGGCCGGGATGACCCCACCCACGAACACACCGGTGAGCAGCCCCACAAGCCCGAGCACAAAAACCGCCCGCGATTTGGTGGAGGCCACCGGGTCCGGGTCCATCGGGTGCCGTGCCGGCACCACGGAGACAGTCATAAAACCATCTTATAAAGGCTGATGGGGCGGTCGCGCCATGCGCGACCGCCCCATCAGAAGAAACCCTTAGCGGTACGACCCGAAGTCGAAGTCGTCCAGCGGCACAGCCTGCCCGCTGGCCGGCCCGAAGCCGTAGTCGGTCTCGGGGTACCCGGTCATCGAGTACACCTTGGCCTTGGCCTCCTCGGTCGGCTCGACCCGGATGTTGCGGTACTTGGAGATACCGGTACCGGCCGGGATGAGCTTACCGATGATGACGTTCTCCTTGAGGCCCACCAGCGAGTCGCTGCGCGAGTTGATCGCAGCGTCGGTGAGCACCCGGGTGGTCTCCTGGAAGGAGGCCGCGGAGAGCCACGAGTCGGTCGCCAGCGAGGCCTTGGTGATACCCATCAGCACCGGACGACCGGCAGCGGGCTCGCCACCCTCGCCCACGAGCCGGCGGTTCTCCGACTCGAAGAGCGCCCGGTCGACCAGAACACCCGGAAGGAATTCGGTCGCGCCGGAGTCGATGACCGTCACCCGCTTGAGCATCTGGCGGATGATGATCTCGATGTGCTTGTCGTGGATGAGCACACCCTGCGAGCGGTAGACCTCCTGGACCTCACTGGTCAGGTGGACCTGGACCGCGCGCGGGCCCATGATGCGGAGCAGCTCGTGCGGGTCGATGGTGCCCTCGGTGAGCTTCTCGCCGACGCCGACGTGGCCGCCGTCCGGGATGCGGAGCTTGACGCGCTTCGAGATCTTGTCGTAAACGATCTCTTCGCTGCCGTCGTCCGGCACCACGATGATCTTGCGGGAGCGCTCGCCGTCCTCGATGCGGACGCGACCGGGGGTGTCGGCGATGGGCGCCTTACCCTTCGGCACGCGGGCCTCGAAGATTTCCTGGACACGCGGCAGACCCTGGGTGATGTCCTCACCCGCGACACCACCGGTGTGGAAGGTACGCATCGTCAGCTGCGTGCCGGGCTCACCGATCGACTGGGCCGCGATGATGCCGACGGCCTCGCCGATGTCGACAGCCTTGCCGGTCGGCAGCGAGCGGCCGTAGCAGGCCGCGCAGACACCCAGCTTCGACTCACAGGTCAGGACGCTGCGCACCCGGACCGTCTCGACGCCGGCCGCGACAAGCGCGTCCACCATGATCGAGTTGAGGTCGTCACCACGCGACACCACACGGTTGCCGTTGGCGTCGTCGATGTCGTCGGCCAGGGTACGAGCGTGCACGCCAGTCTCGGCGTGCGTGTGCACGACCAGCTTGCCGTCGACCCGCTCCGCATCAGTCACCGCCATCGGGATGGCGCGGTCGGTGCCGCAGTCCTCCTCGCGGATGATGACGTCCTGCGACACGTCCACCAGACGACGGGTCAGGTAACCCGAGTCGGCGGTACGCAGCGCGGTGTCGGCAAGACCCTTGCGGGCACCGTGCGTGGAGATGAAGTACTCCAGAACGGTCAGACCCTCGCGGTACGACGAGGTGATCGGGCGCGGGATGATCTCGCCCTTGGGGTTCGCCACCAGACCACGGATCGCGGCGATCTGCCGGAGCTGGAGGAGGTTACCGCGGGCGCCGGAGTTGATCATGACCCAGAGCGGGTTCTCCTGCGGCAGCGCGGTCTCCATCTCCTTGGAGATCTCGTTGGTCGCCTTGGTCCAGATCTCGATGAGCTCGCCGCGGCGCTCCTCACCGGTCATCAGGCCACGCTGGTACTGCTTGTCGATCCGGTCGGCCTCGGCCTGGTACTTGGCGAGGATCTCCGGCTTACGCGGCGGCGCGATGACGTCGCCCATACCGATCGTCACACCGGACCAGGTGGCCCAGTGGAAGCCGGCCTCCTTGAGTGCGTCCAGGGTTGCCGCGAGGACGACCTTCGGGAAGCGCTCGGCGAGGTCGTTGACGATCGCCGACAGCTGACCCTTGCGGATCTCGTAGTTGACGTACCGGTACCCGACCGGAAGCGTCTCGTTGAAGATCACGCGGCCGAGAGTCGTCTCGACGGTGACCTGGCCACCCTCGATCCAGTCCTCCGGCGCGACCCAGGTCTCGCCCTTGGCGCCGTTGTCGACACCGACGACGTTCTGCAGACGGAGCTTGATCGGCGCCTGCAGGTGCAGCTCACCGTTGTCGAACGCCATCCGTGCCTCGGCGTCCGAGCTGAAGACCCGGCCTTCGCCCTTGGCACCACGGGTCATGTGGGTCAGGTAGTACAGACCGATGACCATGTCCTGGGTAGGCATGGTGACCGGCTTGCCGTCGGCCGGCTTGAGGATGTTGTTCGACGACAGCATCAGGATCCGGGCCTCGGCCTGAGCCTCGGCGGACAGCGGCACGTGCACCGCCATCTGGTCACCGTCGAAGTCGGCGTTGAACGCCGTACAGACGAGCGGGTGGATCTGGATCGCCTTGCCCTCGACCAGCTGGGGCTCGAAGGCCTGGATGCCGAGGCGGTGCAGGGTCGGCGCGCGGTTCAGCAGCACGGGGTGCTCGCTGATGACCTCTTCCAGGACGTCCCACACCACCGGGCGCTGACGCTCGACCATGCGCTTGGCCGACTTGATGTTCTGCGCGTGGTTCAGGTCCACCAGGCGCTTCATCACGAACGGCTTGAACAGCTCCAGCGCCATCTGCTTCGGCAGGCCGCACTGGTGCAGCTTGAGCCGGGGGCCGACGACGATGACGGAACGGCCGGAGTAGTCGACGCGCTTGCCGAGCAGGTTCTGACGGAACCGGCCCTGCTTGCCCTTGAGCATGTCGGAGAGGGACTTGAGCGGGCGGTTACCCGGACCGGTGACCGGCCGGCCACGACGGCCGTTGTCGAACAGCGCGTCGACGGCCTCCTGGAGCATCCGCTTCTCGTTGTTGACGATGATCTCGGGAGCGCCGAGGTCGATCAGTCGCTTGAGGCGGTTGTTCCGGTTGATGACCCGGCGGTACAGGTCGTTCAGGTCGCTCGTCGCGAAGCGGCCACCGTCGAGCTGCACCATCGGGCGCAGGTCCGGCGGGATGACCGGGACGCAGTCCAGCACCATGCCGAGCGGCGAGTTACGGGTGTTCAGGAACGCCGCGACGACCTTGAGCCGCTTGAGCGCCCGGATCTTCCGCTGGCCCTTACCGGTGCGGATGATCTCCCGAAGGTTCTCCGCCTCGGCGTCGAGGTCCATGTTCTCGAGCAGAGCCTTGATGGCCTCCGCACCCATGCCACCGGTGAAGTACTCACCGAAGCGGTCACGGAGCTCGCGGTAGAGCAGCTCGTCGGTGACCAGCTGCTTGGAGTCGAGCTTGCGGAAGGTGTCGAGCACCTCGTCGAGGCGGTCGATCTCGCGCTGCGCCTTGTCCCGGATCTGGCGCATCTCGCGCTCGCCAGCTTCCTTGACCTTGCGGCGCACGTCGGCCTTGGCACCCTCGGCCTCAAGCTCGGCCAGGTCCTGCTCCAGCTTGGCGGCACGCTTCTCGATCTCGGAGTCGCGGCCGTTCTCGGACTGCCGCTTCTCGGCGAAGATCTCGTTCTCGATTGTCGACATGTCACGGTGACGCGACTCGGCGTCCACGCTGGTGACGACGTACGAGGCGAAGTAGATGATCTTCTCAAGGTCCTTGGGAGCCAGGTCGAGCAGATAGCCCAGCCGGCTCGGCACGCCCTTGAAGTACCAGATGTGGGTCACCGACGCGGCCAGCTCGATGTGACCCATGCGCTCACGGCGGACCTTGGACCGGGTCACCTCGACGCCGCAGCGCTCACAGATGATGCCCTTGAACCGGACCCGCTTGTATTTGCCGCAGTAGCACTCCCAGTCCCGCTGAGGACCGAAGATCTTCTCGCAGAAGAGTCCGTCCTTCTCGGGCTTGAGGGTGCGGTAGTTGATCGTCTCGGGCTTCTTGACCTCGCCGTGCGACCACTGCCGGATGTCGTCAGCGGTAGCAAGGCCGATGCGCAACTCGTCGAAGAAGTTGACGTCGAGCACTTGGACTATCCCTCGTGTTTCGTTGCTCGGGTGAATTCAAGGCCGGCGGGTGCGGCCCCGGCCAGGCTGAGTTTCCTCACACCGGCGGGGCCGCTTCCGTCAGATCTCTTCGACGCTGCTGACGCCCTCGTTCGGGCGCCGTGACAGGTCGATGCCGAGTTCCTCCGCGGCCCGGAAGACCTCGTCGTCCGTCTCGCGCATCTCCAGGGCAACACCGTCGCTGGAAAGCACCTCGACGTTCAGGCACAGCGACTGGAGCTCCTTGAGAAGCACCTTGAAGGACTCCGGGATTCCCGGCTCCGGAATGTTCTCGCCCTTGACGATGGCCTCGTAGACCTTCACTCGGCCCAGGACGTCGTCGGACTTGATGGTCAGCAGTTCCTGGAGGGCGTAAGCCGCACCATAGGCCTGCATCGCCCAGCACTCCATCTCACCGAACCGCTGGCCACCGAACTGGGCCTTACCACCGAGCGGCTGCTGCGTGATCATCGAGTACGGACCGGTCGACCGAGCGTGGATCTTGTCGTCGACCAGGTGGTTCAGCTTCAGGATGTAGACGTAGCCGACCGAGATCGGGTCCGGCAGCGGCTCACCGGAGCGGCCGTCGAACAGCTGCGCCTTGCCGTCACCGTTCACCAGGCGCTTGCCGTCCCGGTTCACCAGCGTCGACTCGAGCAGGCCCTTGATCTCCTCCTCCTGAGCACCGTCGAAGACCGGGGTCGCGACGTTGCTGTCGGCGGGGGACTCGTGAGCCTCGATGGCGCGGAGCTGACGCTTCCAGTCCGCGTCGTCGCCCTCGACCTCCCAGCCGGTCTTGGCGATCCACCCGAGGTGGGTCTCCAGAACCTGGCCGATGTTCATACGCGAGGGCACACCGAGCGGGTTGAGCACGATGTCGACCGGGGTGCCGTCCTCAAGGAACGGCATGTCCTCGACCGGGAGGATCTTGGAGATGACGCCCTTGTTGCCGTGACGACCGGCGAGCTTGTCACCGTCCTGGATCTTCCGCTTCTGCGCCACGTAGACGCGAACCAGCTCGTTCACGCCCGGGGGCAGCTCGTCGCCGTCCTCGCGGGAGAACGTGCGGACACCGATGACGGTGCCGGTCTCGCCGTGCGGAACCTTCAGCGAGGTGTCCCGGACTTCCCGGGCCTTCTCACCGAAGATGGCGCGGAGCAGACGCTCCTCGGGGGTGAGCTCGGTCTCGCCCTTCGGCGTGACCTTGCCGACCAGGATGTCGCCGGGGACAACCTCGGCACCGATCCGGATGATGCCGCGCTCGTCCAGGTCAGCGAGCATTTCCTCGCTGACGTTGGGGATGTCGCGGGTGATCTCCTCCGGGCCGAGCTTGGTGTCCCGAGCGTCGACCTCGTGCTCCTCGATGTGAATCGAGGTGAGCACGTCCTGCTGCACGAGGCGCTGCGACAGGATGATCGCGTCCTCGTAGTTGTGGCCTTCCCAGCACATGAACGCGACCAGCAGGTTGCGTCCGAGGGCCATCTCGCCCTCGTCGGTGCAGGGACCGTCAGCGATGACCTGGCCGGCCTCGATGCGGTCACCCTCGAAGACGACCGGCTTCTGGTTGACGCAGGAGCCGGCGTTGCTGCGGCGGAACTTGTGCAGCAGGTAGGTCCGGCGGTGGCCGTCGTCCTGGTGCACCGTCACGTAGTCCGCGCACAGGTCCTCGACCACGCCACCGACCTCGGCGACGACAACGTCACCGGCGTCGACCGCGGCGCGGTACTCCATGCCGGTGCCGACCAGCGGCGACTCGGCCTTGACCAGCGGAACGGCCTGACGCTGCATGTTCGCGCCCATGAGGGCACGGTTCGCGTCGTCGTGCTCGAGGAACGGGATCATCGCCGTCGCGACCGAGGTCATCTGTCGCGGCGAGACGTCCATGTAGTCGACCTCGGTGCCAGGCACGTAGTCGACCTCACCGCCCTTACGGCGGACCAGGACGCGGTCCTCGGCGAACGTGTTGTCACTGGACAGCACGGCGTTCGCCTGGGCCTTGATGAAGCGGTCCTCTTCGTCAGCCGTGAGGTAGTGCACCTCGTCGGTGACGATGCCGTTCTCGACCTTGCGGTACGGAGTCTCGATGAAGCCGAACGGGTTGACCCGTGCGAACGTCGAGAGCGCGCCGATCAGACCGATGTTCGGACCCTCAGGGGTCTCGATCGGGCACATCCGGCCGTAGTGGGACGGGTGCACGTCACGGACCTCGAAGCCGGCCCGCTCACGGCTCAGACCACCCGGGCCGAGCGCCGAGAGACGGCGACGGTGGGTCAGACCCGCGAGCGGGTTGGTCTGGTCCATGAACTGCGACAGCTGCGACGTACCGAAGAACTCCTTGATCGCCGCCACGACGGGACGGATGTTGATCAGGGTCTGCGGCGTGATCGCCTCGACGTCCTGGGTCGTCATCCGCTCGCGGACAACGCGCTCCATCCGGGACAGGCCGACACGGACCTGGTTCTGGATGAGCTCGCCGACCGTACGCAGACGCCGGTTGCCGAAGTGGTCGATGTCGTCCGCCTCGTAGCCTTCCTCACCGGCGTGCAGCCGGCAGAGGTAGTCCACGGTCTTGACGATGTCTTCCTCGGAGAGCGTGCCCCGGACGATCGGGACGTCGATCTCGAGCTTCTTGTTGAACTTGTACCGGCCGACCTTGGCGACGTCGTACCTCTTCGGGTTGAAGAAGAGGTTGTCGAGCAGGGTCTGCGCGTTCTCCCGGGTGGGGGGCTCGCCAGGGCGCAGCTTGCGGTAGATGTCTAGCAGGGCCTCGTCCTGCCCTGCGATGTGGTCTTTCTCAAGCGTCGTCATGAGCAGCTCGGACCAGCCGAACCGCTCGCGGATCTGGTCCGCCGACCAACCGATGGCCTTGAGCAGGACGGTGACGGCCTGCCGGCGCTTGCGGTCGATGCGGACGCCGACGGTGTCGCGCTTGTCGATGTCGAACTCGAGCCAGGCACCCCGGCTCGGGATGACCTTGACGCTGGTGAGGTCGCGGTCGGAGGTCTTGTCCGGCTCCTTGGTGAAGTACACGCCCGGCGAGCGGACGAGCTGGCTCACCACGACCCGCTCGGTGCCGTTGATGACGAACGTCCCCTTGGGGGTCATCATCGGGAAGTCACCCATGAACACGGTCTGGCTCTTGATCTCGCCAGTGGTGTTGTTGGTGAATTCCGCGGTCACGAACAGCGGGGCACAGTAGGTCAGGTCCTTCTCCTTGCACTCCTCGATCGAGGCCTTGACCTCGTCGAAGCGCGGAGCCGAGAAGGACAGCGACATGGTGCCGGAGAAGTCCTCAATGGGACTGATCTCTTCGAGGATCTCTGCGAGGCCCGAGTGGGCGTGCGGGTCGTCCGTCGTCCGGGCCTGCCAAGCCTCGTTGCCGACCAGCCAGTCGAACGAGTCCGTCTGGAGGGCGAGGAGGTTGGGGACCTCTAGCTGCTCGGTGATCCGGCCGAAAGAGACCCGGCGGGGTGCGTAAGCGCTCGACGTACGGCTGGTCTTCGCAGGGCGGGAAGCTGCCAAGATGCGTCCTTCCGAGGACCGGTGCTGCTATGCGGCTGAGTTGCTGATGCAACTGGTTTGCGTGCACTCCAATGAGCCCCCGGGAATTAATCCTCACGGATTTCCCGACAGGCATCAAGACAGAAGGCAGCGCAAACTAGCAGTGTAGCCGCTCGGCTAACCGCTGTCCAGCCCACACCCAAGGTGGTCCGCGGAACGTGCTCCCACCAGCGGTGGGGCCGCTCAGAAACGCGGTAACTCTTCCTCGGGTGCCGGTCTGCGGAGGATCGGCAGGATCACCGATTACCCACAGCGCGACTGTCGCAAGCGCGGAAACTTGCTGATGTCAGCGTGCCTGTCAGGGGACACACAGTCAAGGGCTGTGGCGCGGGTCGGACCGGTGCGGTCGTCCACCCGGCACACCCAAGGGACCATAACGCATGAATAGCGAGCTTTGACAGTCTTTGCCACGTGTGCCGGTGGGGCGCTGATGAGCTGCCGAAACCGGCGGGCGATACACCGATGGCGGAGATCCAGCACGGATCTCCGCCATCGACAAGTAACGCTGAGGAGCGTTAGATCACTTGAGGGTGACCTTGGCGCCTTCGCCCTCGAGCTTGGCCTTGGCGGCCTCGGCCTTCTCCTTGTTGACACCCTCGAGGATCGCCTTGGGGGCGCTCTCGACGGCGTCCTTGGCCTCCTTGAGGCCCAGGCCGGTCAGCTCGCGCACGACCTTGATGACCTGGATCTTCTTGCCGCCGTCGCCCTCGAGGACAACGTCGAAGGAGTCCTTCTCGGCCTCGGCCTCAGCGGCGGCCGGGCCAGCCGGGCCGGCGATCGCAACCGGAGCGGCAGCCTTGACGTCGAAGACGTCCTCGAACTGCTTCACGAAGTCGGACAGCTCGATGAGGGTCATTTCCTTGAACGCGTCGAGCAGCTCGTCGGTGCTGAGCTTCGCCATATCAGGCAACCTTTCCTAAGTACTGAACTTGACGTCTTACGGGTTCACGCGAGGCATCAGGCCTCGGCAGAACCATCCTTCTCGCGCTCGGCCCGAAGAGCGTCCACGGTCCGGACCACCTTGGTGAGCGGTGCCTGGAACGTGGCAGCGGCCTTGCTCAGGTTGGCCTTCATGGCGCCGGCCAGCTTGGCCAGCAGCACCTCACGGGACTCGAGGTCAGCAAGCTTGTTGACCTCGTCCGCCGAGAGAGCCTTGCCCTCGAAGACACCGCCCTTGATGATGAGAACGGGGTGGGCCTTGGCGAAGGCACGAAGGCCCTTGGCCGCCTCGACCACATCGCCCTTCACGAAGGCGAGCGCGGTAGGACCGGTGAACAGAGCGTCGAGACCCTCGATGCCCGCGTCGGTCGCCGCACGCTTCGCGAGGGTGTTCTTCGCGACCACGTACTTCGCTTCGCTGCCCAGCGAGCGACGGAGCTCGGTGAGCTCCTTCACGGTGAGGCCGCGGTATTCGGTCAACACGGTGGCCGCAGAGGCACGGAACTGATCCGTGAACTCGGCGACGGCCGAAGCCTTGTCGGCCCGGACCGGCTTGTCCGCCATGTCCCTCCTCTCTCAGTGATACAGCCACTGGTCGAGAGGGTCCGTACAAGCAAAAACGCCCCGGCGCAGGGGCACGGGGCGGGATCAGGCACGCGCTTGCGCTTGCCGGAATCACAACCGTTTCGCCCTGCGCAGGTCGCCCGCTTGTGCGGGACCTTCGGCCGCGGCGTCCGTCGTGGTGACGGTCACTGCGGCGACCAGCGGTCTATGGGTGGAACTTCAAGAAGGAACAGTACGCGGACCCGCCGCGAAAAACCAAATCGGTGTGCGCTCCGTCCTTTCTAGGCACGGGCTCGACGCAGCCGGGCGTAGATACCGAGCGCGACGGCACACCAGAGCAGCGTCCGGACGACGAGCCACAGCAGATCCCCGGCGGCCGGGACGGAGTCCTCGCCCAGCGCCCGGGCGGTCGCCATTACCGGCGGCACCAGCCACGGCGCGATCGAATCGCGCAGACCCAGCACGATCGCCAGCACCCCGCCGCTGACCAGGACCGCCACTCCGGGCATGACCCGGCGGGTGACGGCACGGCCGGCCAGCGCGCCGAGAGCGAGGGCGCCGGCCAGCGCCAGCAGGTGGGCCAGCACCCCGAGCAGGATGCCTGCTCCGATCCCCGGGCCCCTGATCGCGCCGAACGCCCAGGGCGCCAGCATCGCCAGTGCACACACACCGGCGCCGAGCACACCGGCTGCCAGCAGACCCGCCGCTGCCTCCCGGGCCGGGCCGACGGCGAGCCGGGCCAGGCGGCGCTGCACGTCCGGCTCGGTGTCCAGCACCAGCTTGGTGGTCCAGGCCAGCACGGCGAAGAGAGCGGCGGCCGAGTACCCGTACGCGGCGGCGGCTCGTGAGGGACCGCCGCCGTAGAGGATCGACAGGACCACCAGCACGGCGACCAGGGGTGCGAGGGAACGGCCGCTGCGGACGAAACCGGCCACCCGCATCCAGGCCAGCGCGATCATCGTTCCTCCTCGACGGTGGAGTGCTTCTCGCGTACCGAAGGGCTGTTTTCGCGTACCCCAAGAACGCGGTGACCGGCCGCACGCAGCTGGACCACCGCTGCGGCGGCCTCGTGCCGCCGGACAGCGACTTCGACGATCAGCTCGTCCGTCTCGGGTTCGGCTGCCGGAACGGCAGCTGCGGCGGTGGTCCGCAGCTCGCCGGCGGCGATCGTCCAGTGGCGAGCGCCGGGGAGGTTCGCGATCTCTCCCCTGTGGTCGCTCACCAGGACCACTCCCCCGGCGGTGGTGACCTCGGAAACGATCTCCGGGATCAGGGTTCGGGAGGCGGCGTCCAGGCCTTCCCAGGGTTCGTCCAGTACGAGCAGGCCGGGCGGGGTGAGCAGGGCCTGGGCCAGACCGACCTTCTGTGCGGTGCCCTTGGAGAGATCGGCAAGCGGGGCGTCCGCGTGGGAGGCGAGGCCGAGGCGCTCGATCCAGGGGTCGGCGGCGCGGGGCGGCAGACCGCGGACCGTGGACATGGCGCGCAGGTAACCGAGCGCGGTGAACGGCTGGGCGGCCGGGAAACGCTCCGGAACCCAGCCCACGACGGACGGGCGGTCCTGGATCCGGCCGCGCGTCGGGCGCAGCACGCCGGCCGCGAGCTGGAGCAGCGTGGACTTGCCGGCGCCGTTCGGTCCCAGCACCACGATGGTGTCACCGGGCGCCGCGGTGGCCTCGGCGTCGCGCAGGGCCCAGGGCGCGCGGCGGGAGTACCGGAACCAGAGGCCATCAAAAAGCATGGCCGGAAGAATGCCACGAAAAAGGCCCCCGGGGTGTCCCCGGAGGCCTCGATCGTGTCGCTGTGGGCTGAGATCAGCTCTCGGTGTCGCCGCGCAGGTTCTTCACGGCGTTCGGGTCGATCTGGACGCCCGGGCCCATCGTGGTGGCGACGGTGACCTTCTTCAGGTACTTGCCCTTGGCGGCCGACGGCTTGACCCGGAGGACCTCGTCGAGCACCGCGGCGTAGTTGTCGAGCAGCTGCTCCGGCGCGAAGGACGACTTGCCGATGATCAGGTGCAGGTTGGAGTGCTTGTCCACCCGGAAGGTGATCTTGCCGCCCTTGATCTCGTTGATCGCCTTCGTGACGTCGACGGTCACGGTGCCGGTCTTCGGGTTCGGCATGAGGCCACGCGGGCCGAGGATCCGGGCGATCCGGCCGATCTTGGCCATCTGGTCCGGCGTCGCGATCGCGGCGTCGAAGTCCAGCCAGCCACCCTGGATCCGGGCGACGAGCTCGTCGGTGCCGACCTCGTCGGCGCCGGCCGCGACGGCCTCCTCGGCCTTCGCACCCTGGGCGAAGACGATGACGCGGGCGGTCTTACCGGTGCCGTGCGGCAGGTTGACCGTGCCGCGGACCATCTGGTCCGCCTTACGCGGGTCCACACCGAGGCGCATCGCGACCTCGACGGTGGCGTCGAACTTGACCGGGTTGGACTCCTTCGCCAGGGCGACGGCTTCCTTCGGCTGGTAGAGCTTGTTCGCGTCGATCTTCTCAGCGGCGTTGCGGTACGCCTTGCTGCGCTGTGCCATTTCCGTTACTCCTGTGGTAGTTGGCGGGGCCGCCGAATGCAGCCCCTCCCACTGAAATCGCCTTGTTCGGCGATCAGATCTTGGTGACCTGGTTGAAGTTCAGCTCGACCGGGGTTTCGCGGCCGAAGATCGAAACCAGGACCTTGAGCTTCTGCTGGTCGGCGTTGATCTCAGAGATCGATGCCGGCAGCGAGGCGAAGGCGCCGTCGGTGACGGTGACCGAGTCGCCGACCTCGAAGTCGAGGACCTTGATCTCGGGCTTCGACTTCTTCTCCTCGGTCTGGACGGCCGGTGCCAGCCACTTCAGCACCTCGTCCAGCGAGAGCGGCGCCGGCCGGTCGACCCGGTCGGTGGCACCGACGAAGCCGGTCACACCAGGCGTGTTGCGCACACAGGAGTAGGACTCCGGGGTCAGGTCCATCCGGACCAGGATGTAACCCGGGAAGACCTTGGCCTGCACCTGGTTGCGCTTGCCGTTCTTGACCTCGACCTCTTCGCGGGTCGGAACCTCGACCTGGAAGATGAACTCCTCCATGTCGAGGCTCGTGATGCGGGTCTCGAGGTTGGTCTTGACCTTGTTCTCGTAACCGGCGTAGGAGTGCACCACGTACCAGTCGCCGGGGGCGTAGCGCAGCTTCTGCCGCAGCTCCTTGACCGGGTCGTAGTCCTCGTCCACTTCGGGCGCCTGGACGTCGGCGGCCTCGTCGGCCACCTCCACCGACTCGTCCACCGACTCCTCGGTGACCAGCGACGACTGCTCGTCAGCAAACTGCGCGGTCTCGTCGTCGTACTCAGGCACGCTCGCTCACTTCTCCAGATCAGATCTCTTCGGTTCGGAACTCGGGCCGCGGCGGATCAGCCGAGGGCCCAGAGGATGCCCTTCCCGAAGACCCAGTCCAAGCTCGTCACGATTGAGGTCACGACCACCACGAAGACGATCACGACGCTCGTGTAGGTCAGAAGCTCCCGGCGGGTCGGCCAGATGACCTTGCGCAGCTCACTGACGACCTCGCGGAAGAAGCCACCCACCCGGCCGATCGGGCCGCCACGACGCTTCTTGGCTTTCGGGCTGTCCGACGTGGCGGAACGCTCGGCAAGGGCGGTGTCGCCACTGCCGGTCGCCTTGTCGACACCGTCGTCCGGTACGTCACCGCCGGCGGCAGCGTCGGCGAATACCTCGTCGTCGCCCGGGACGTCGTCACCGGGCCGGTCCTTGTCGGCCACTTCGCGCTACTTCCGTCGTCGGTGGGTGTTGATTGTCCCGTCAGGGCTCGACCGGACGCGGAAGTCGTGCGAACCGCGCACCGGGCGGGCACGTCGAGGAGGAATGCGCAGGGGTGACAGGACTTGAACCTGCAGCCTGCGGTTTTGGAGACCGCTGCTCTGCCAATTGAGCTACACCCCTTTGCGGGACCTGGGCCTATGACGGCTCAGTGCCCCACGGCGCACCAGTGTACGGGTACGCCCGGCGTTATCCCAACCCGGGTGTTACCGCTTCCTGATGAGCGCCTGCGCCAACGACAGTACCTTGTCGCCGTTGCACGTGGCGGTCAGGCTCAGCCGTGTGTGCCCCGCGTCGGTGATCTCCTTAACCGTGCCGCTGACCACGACCTCGGTTCCCTCGTCGGTGTCCGGCACCGGAACCGGCCGGGCGAACCGGACGCTGAACTCCACGACCGCGTCCGCGGCGCCGGCCCACGTGGTGACGGCCCGGCCGACAAGCGCCATGGTGAACATGCCGTGCGCGATGACGCCGGGCAGCCCGACGCCGACGGCGGTCCGGTCACTCCAGTGGATGGGGTTGAAATCGCCCGAGGCGCCCGCGTAGCGCACCAGATCCGCCCGGGTGACCCGGAACGTCTGCGGTTCAAGAACCTCGCTCATTTGGCCTCCTCGCCCCGCTGAACCAGTTTCGACCAGACGGTGACGACCGGGTCGCCCGACTCGGTACGCACGTCGGTCCGGGTGGTGATGAACTCGTGCCCACCCCGGCTGGTGATGTCCTCGACCGAGTTCACACACACCAGCGCGTCGCCGGCGACAACCGGCCGGTGGTAGGTGAACCTCTGGTCGCCGTGCACGACACGGGTGTAATCGAGGCCGAGCTCGGGGTCCGCGATGATCTGCCGGCTGCTCGCCATGGTGAAGACCACCGGGAACGTCGGCGGAGCCACCACGTCGGCGTAACCGATGGCGCGGGCGGCCTCGGGGTCGTGGTACTCGGCGTCGGTCGCGCCGATCGCACGGGCGAACTCGCGGATCTTCTCCCGGCCCACGAGGTAGGGCTCGGTGGCCGGCCAGCTGCGGCCGACGAAAGACTGGTCCAGGGACATGCCCCACAAAGTACTCTGCGCCGCCCGGAAGACTCCGGACGGCGCAGGGTGAAACTTTTGGCGCTTGTGGCTTGGAAGCTCAGCGCGTCTCGCGGTGCAGGGTGTGCTTCCCGTCGCGCGGGCAGAACTTCTTCAGCTCGACGCGGTCCGGGTCGTTACGCCGGTTCTTCTTCGTGATGTAGTTCCGGTCCTTGCACTCCGTACACGCCAGGGTGATCTTCGGACGGACGTCGGTCGCCTTGGCCACGGCGGGGTGCCTTCCTGCTAACGGGGTTCAAACTGTCGACGTTTCAGCGTAGACGCTGAGGCGGTCGCTCTGCAAAGCGGGCCCCGGGATGGGGTCCACCTGGAAAATCACAGTAGCGGTGGCCGGACTTGAACCGGCGACACAGCGATTATGAGCCGCTTGCTCTGCCATCTGAGCTACACCGCCGAGCCAGGCTCATCGTTCAACGCCGGCGGGGCGGGAACGAACCCGGTGGAGCCCCCTTACGGAATCGAACCGTAGACCTTCTCCTTACCATGGAGACGCTCTGCCGACTGAGCTAAGGGGGCTTGCCGCTTCGCGATCACTCGCTCGCTGACAGAGGTAAGAGTACACGGCCAGTCAGCGGGGGTGAAATCGGCTCCCCGAAACAGGTGTAACTCCTGGTCAGATCACTGCTCGGAGCCTTCTGACCTCGCCCGTCGGCGTCGTTTCGGGCTCGGTTTGAGCGCTCAGCCAGGCCTCCAGCCGCTCGAACGGAAGCGGGCGGCTGAAGAGGTAACCCTGGCCCAGCTCGCAGCCCATCTCTTCGAGCAGATCCAGGGTGAGCTCGCTCTCCACACCCTCGGCCACGACCGTGAGCCCGAACTCCCGGGAGAGCCCGACCACCGCCCGGACGATCGCGAGATCACCGGAGTCGGTCGCCATGCCCTGCACGAACGTGTCGTCGATCTTCACCTCGTGCACCGGCCACTGCCGAAGGTATGCCAATGAGGAAGCGCCGGTGCCGAAGTCGTCGACGCTGAGCCGGACACCGAGATCCCTCAACCGGTACAGCGAGGGCAGGACACGCTCTATGTCGTTGAGCATCCCCGGCTCGGAGATCTCGAATGTCAGCTGACCGGGGTCGACGCGGTACTCCGCCAGCATCTCCTCGACCATCTCCGGGAACCGGGAGTCGAGCAGGGTCCGCGCGGAGAGGTTGATCGCGACCGACAGCGGCCGGTCCGCCTCCGCCCAGTCCCGGCAGCGCCGCAGGCCCGCGGCGAGAACCACCTCGGTGAGCCGGGCCAGCTGACCGGTGTGCTCGGCCACCGCCACGAAGTCTTCCGGAGCGACCTCGCCGTGCGCCGGATGCACCCAGCGGGCCAGGCACTCCACCCCGACCACGTGCCGGTCGGCGAGCGTCACCAAGGGCTGGAACCAGACCTCGAGCTGCCCGTTGTCGAGCGCCCGGCGCAGGTCCGCCGCGATGCCGAGCCGGCGAACCGCCCGGGACTCCAGCGCCGGGTGGAACGGCTGCACGCCGTAGGGCAGCGCTTTCGCCGCGTTGGCAGCCAGCTCGGCGCGCTGCAGCAGGGTCTCCGGGTCGCTGCCGTGGTCCGGGTAGACCGCCACACCGACCGCGGTGTCCACGTCGAGGGTGAGCGAGCCGACGGCCATCGGGCCGCGCAGCCGCTCACGCATCTCGGTGGCGAGCGCGATCGTCGATTCAAGACTTTCGGTACGCAGGGTGACCACGAACTCGTCGCCGCCGATCCGGCCGACCAGGGCGCCCGAGTCGGCGATGCCGCGCAGCCGGGCCGCGACCTCGGAGAGCAGCTTGTCGCCGGCGGCGTGACCCATCGACTCGTTGACGTTGCGCTGGCCGTCGACGTCGAAGAGGACCACCGCGACGACCTCGTGCTCGGCGTGCACCTTGACCGACTCGGCCAGCGCGTCGACGATCCGGCGCCGGTTCGGCATGCCGGTGAGCCTGTCGTGGTACGCGTCGTGGCGCAGGCGGTCGACCAGGCGGGAGTTCTCCACCGCCGCCGCCGCGTGTGCGGCGATCGTCTCGAGCACCTGGATGTCGCTGTCCCGGAAGCTGCGGCTCTCACCGATCCGGTTGACCACTTCGAGCGTGCCGATCACGGTCTGGCCGGATCGCAGCGGAACGACCAGGACGTCTTTCACCCGGGTCGATCGGATGTCGTCGCGCAGGTGCTCGGTGTCCGGGAACCGGGCACCGACGGCGACCACCCGACGTTCCTTGATCGCGTAGTCGCGGATCGTGGCGGGCACCGGGGAGATGTCGAGCAGCCCTTTGTTGTCCACCTGAGCGGTGAGCAGCACCTCTGGATAGCGGCCCTGCGGCGCGAGCCAGAGTGTCGCCCACTCCGAACGCATCAGCGTCCGGATCCGGGCCAGCAGCACGTCGGGCAGAGCGCTGTCCGAAGTCTCCTTACGCAGGGCCTGAGTCAGCTCGTAGACGTCGGCGAGGGTGCGGTGCTGCCGGAAGAAGCCGGCGAACGAGCGCAGCAACAGAGTCAGCGCCACGGCCAGGACCGCGAGAAGGATCGCCGACCACTTGGTCGCCTCGAGAGCGATCAGGAAGAGGAGACCAACCGCGCCGTTGACACCGGCGATCATCTGGTTGGGAAGGCTGGCCCGAAGCATGTCGGGGCCGGCCCGGCCGCCCTGCACCACGCTCATCACACCGGCCAGGCACGCCAGTTGGACCAGCACGTTGACCGCGACGGCGACCGCGAGGACACCCCAGGTGCCCGGGCCCGCGTTGACGATCGGCGGGAACGCGGCGATCACCAGCAGCGATGCGGAAATGCTCGCCGCCTGCTTGGCGACGTTGAACCACGCTTTGACCGGCACCATGCTGGACCGGACCTGCATGCAGAGCGCACCGATGACGACAACGCCGATCATCAGGACCGGCGAAATGTAGTAGAGCCCGAGAACGAGCGGAACCTCGGTCACCGTCACGGTCAGGCCACTGCGCCGGATCACGACGTTGAAAGTCGCGAACTGGCTGACCAGATAAAGGGCCAGAATGACCAGGGCCGGGAGGATGTCCTTGAACCACCGCGGATCGTCGATCCAGAACCCGATGGTGCAGGCCAGAGCGAACAGCGCGAGCGGGCCAGTGATCAGCCAGGCGTAATCAGCGGAACGCCGCCGGGGTCGTGGACGGCCGGCCATGGCGCTCCTCTGCAGGTCGCGCGGAAGGTGGGGTGTCGCGCGGTCAGGACCAGTCGAAGTCAAGCGTGGTGTAGCGAGCCGCCGAGGAGTCCTCGGACGAGGTGTGTCCGACGGACAATCCGCCGAATGCAGCCGCCAGCACGAGCACCAAACCGGCCAAGCGGCTCAGTTTCTTTGCAGACATGCGTGACTCCTGTTGGCGCGGTGCTCAAGTTCGGTGTCCTGATGTTGCCACACCCTTTGTGCGACAGGGAGCGCCGATCGGCGGGTCGGACCCACACTTCATCAAACAATGGCCGAACGGTTGAGTGAAGCCAGCGACTCTCAGTTCAAGAATTGGGGGCTTTGCGCCGGATTTAGCGGCAGAAGTGAGGGCAATTCGCCTCTCATTGTCAAGGTCACTTGACGTCAAGACAGCCTGACGAGAGGATCCTCCAGTGACGACACCGGAGGAGCTCGAGCCGCTTCACACGCTCGTGACCGCCACTGCTCGATACAACGATCTGAGGATGCGCGACGCACTGGCCGCGATGGACCCGGAAGGCACACCCGGCCTCACCCGGGAGGAGTCGCTGGAGATGCTCGCGCTCAGCGAGGTCGTGATCCGCAAGGCCGGGTACGGGCGGCAGCCGATGATCCGCACGGCACGAGGCGCCGGGGCGTCGTGGTCGCAGATCGGCGCGGCGGTCGGCAGCAGCAAACAGGCAGCGTGGGAGGCACACCAGCGCTGGATCGAAGCGCAGGGCTAGCGACTCGAAGCGCAGGGCTAGCGGCTCGAAGCGCAGGGCTAGCGGCTCGAAGCGCAGGGCTAGCGGCTCGAAGCGCAGGGCTAGCGGCTCGACAGGCCCAATTTCAGGCCGAATCCGAGCAGGGCCACACCGGTGCCGGCGTCGACCGAACGCTGCACCCTGCGCCGGGACAGGAAACCCCGGGCCGCCTGCGCGCCCATGATGATCAAGGTGAACCAGAGCAGGCCTTCGAGGTCGTGCACCAGCGCCAGCAGCAGGCCCATACCCAGCGGTGACGCGCCCTCGGGGATGAACTGCGGGATGACCGCTATATAGAAGGCACCGACCTTCGGGTTGAGCAGGTTCGTCATCAGGCCCCGGCCGAACGTGCTCCACAGGGTCGGCGCGGCCGCCGGCTCCACCGGCTGCGGACCGGAGTCATTTTTTCGAAGCGCGTCGCGGATCAGGCGTACGCCAAGAAAGAGCATGTAAGCCGCGCCGGCCAGCCGCAACGTGGTGTAAGCCGCGGTTGACGCGGCCAGAAGGGCCGCGGCGCCGACGGCGGCCGCGGCTCCCCAGGCGAGCGCGCCGGCGTTGATACCGAGGGCGGTGGCGAAAGCGGGACCACGACCCATCGTGACCGCGGCACGCAGCACGAGGGCTGTGTCGAGACCGGGCGTGATGGTGAGAAGCGCGCCGAGAAGGGCGAAGGAGAGCACCGCGTCCATCAGATCCATGCAGTCATGCTCACGGGTCCTCGTTTCGGACCCGGCGGGGGGGTTTCAGGGGTCCTCGTTTCGGACTCGGCCTCGGGGGCGGAAGCGGACCACGGCGACCGCGACCAGCGCTATGGAGAGAATCGTCGCGGTCGTGCCGGAGGCCTCGCCCGGAAGACGGGCCCCCACCACGAAGGTCATCAGTGCCACGCCGAAGAGCAGGTGGTACCACCCGGCTTCCCGATCAGCCCGAAACGATCGGGCGATCACCGCCGGGGCACGCCCGCTGACCAGGATGCGCGCCCCGAAACCCAGCAGCGCCAGCCCGATCAGGCCACCCAGAAGCGCGGTACCCACCGCACCAGTCTGCGGCGCGGCGGGACGGCGATCAGCGGTAATTCGTGAACTGGAGCGCGACGCCGAAGTCCTCCTGCTTGAGCAGCGCGATCACGACCTGGAGGTCGTCACGCTTCTTGCCGGTCACGCGCAGCTGGTCACCCTGGATCTGCGGCTGCACACCCTTGGGGCCCTCGTCCCGGATCTTCTTGCTGATCGCCTTGGCCTTGTCGGAGTCGATGCCCTCGACAACCTTGAGATCGATTTTGTACGTCTTACCGGACTGCCTCGGTTCACCGGCGTCCAGCGACTTCAGCGAGATGTTCCGCTTGACCAGCTTCTCCTTGAAGACGTCGAGCGCGGCGGCGGCCCGCTCCTCAGTCTCCGACGTGATGGTGAACGCCTCACCCGACTTGGCGACGACGGTGCCGGTGCCCCGGAAGTCGAACCGGGTGCTCAACTCCTTCTCCGCCTGGTTGAAAGCGTTGTCGACCTCCTGCCTGTCGACCTTGCTGACGATGTCGAACGACGGGCTGGCTGCCATGATCAAACTCCTGCGACTGGGCTCGTGTCGATGTCTTCAGCGGGGCGTTGGAGACCCCGCGACATGCCGACCGTACCCGGTTGCGGAGGGGCTCCGCGGTACGGCTATTCTGATGTCCGCTGCTGCGGGAAACCGCGGTGGTTCCCAGGCGGGTTGCCCGAGCGGCCAATGGGAGCGGACTGTAAATCCGTCGCGAAAGCTTCGAAGGTTCGAATCCTTCACCCGCCACTGGGACACAAAAACGGCCCTGGAGCTGCGGAAACGCGCTCCGGGGCCGTTCTTGTTGTGGCCCAGCGCTGATCTTGAGTGATTCTCGACCTCCCGGTGTAGAAGATCGCTCAAGATCCGCGCGGGTTCCCTGCCCTGGGCGGCCAGCGGGTCGCGAGGAAGCTGGGGCTTGCTCGCTGCCACGTCACTGTCACCAGGTCGGCGCGTGAGGTCATACAACCCACCCGTGTGAAGTCGCGTCTATCTAATGGGCGGCTGAACGGGGAGCGGGGATGGACGACGAGTATCTGGCTTATGTGAATGGGCGGCTTCTGGCGCTGAGACGGCTTGCTTACCTGCTCAGCGGGGATCGAGATCAAGCCGACAATCTCGTGCAGGAGACGATCACCCAGCTGTACGCGCGCTGGCCCAAGATCTCCCGCACCGACAACGTGGACACCACCGTGCACACGATGATCGTCCGAGCGTTCCTGGCTGAGAAACGACGGGGCTGGTGGAAGCGGACAACCCCGCCCGAGACAGCGCCATCCACGCTGCGGGCCGCGTTGCGGCAGGTCCCGGCCAAGCAGCAGGCCGTGCTTGTGCTGCGCTTTCTCTGCGACCACTCCGTCGATGACGTCGCGCAGATCCTCGGCTGGTCTGAGGGCGCCGTGAAAAGCCAGACCTCCCACGGCCTCGACGCATTACGCCGAATCATCGGTGAGCCTGTGCGGGAAGGCGGACTGCGATGAACGACGAGGATTACGGGGCGTTGCTGTTGCGGCCGCTGGACAACGAGACCAACGAGATCAACGAGACCTCGGGCCGGGCGGCTCGGATCGATGTCGGCAAAGCCATGCGGGACGGGTTGCGGGCTCGGCGCGTACGGGCCTGGTCGACCGCTGTGGCGGTCACGGCCGGGGTCGCGGTCGTGGTCACCGGGGGGTTGCTGGTGTTCCGGCCGCACAACCAGGCGCTGCCGCCGGTGCTTCCGACCGATCCCAGTGTGCCCACCTCCTGCGTCGCCGGAGAGCTGCCGCTCGGCACGGCCAAGGCGGCCGGGGTGAACTCCGGTGACCCGAGCGGCACCTATCTGGTCGGGTCCTCCGAGCCGGTCGCGGGTGGCGACCACAACGTGCTGGTGTGGCGGGACGGGAAGCTGGTCGCGAATGTGGCGTACCAAGGTCCTCGGGTTTCGATGTCGGACATCAACGGGTCCGGGGTTGCGGTCGGGGCCACGACAGGCGGGGTCACGTATCCGTACGCGTACGAAAGCGGCAGGGTGACCCGGATGAAGGGCGCGGGTAACGCGGTCGCGATCAACGACGCGGGCATCGTCGCCGGTGACACCGAGCCGGTGATCAAGGATCCGCGGCCGCAGCGCTGGGCCTCGTGGGACGCCGAGCCCGAGCTGATGCCGATGCCCGCGGGGATGACCGCCGGGCAGGCCTTCGACATCACCGAGGACGGCACGATCCTGACCTCGCTCTGGGACCGGAGCAGTGGCGGGATCTATCTCTGGCACGCCGACGGGACGGTCGAGAAGGTCGAGCTCCCGAAAGCCGCGCCGGGGCACGAGGTGTTCGCCGGGCCGGTGGCGTTCCACTTCGGCTGGCTGTACGCCGAGGTACGCACCCCGTCGCTGAACAGCAGCGAATCGACACCCGAGGAGCGGACCGTCGGGATGGCCTATCGGTACGACCCGGCGAGCAGGACGTGGCAGAACCTCGGCAGCAGGTCGTTCGCCGTGCAAGTGCCGGCAGTGCAGCGCCGAGGCGGCGGTTTCATCCAGGACGAACCGACCGTTTACGTCGGCAAGAAGGTTCTTGCGCTGCCACCGCTGACGAGGTTCGAGGACGACTCGTTCGGGGTCGCCTTCATCAGTGCGGACGCCCGCATCGTGGCCGGCTCGAACCTGAGCGGCATCGCCGCCGAACGCCCTGTCGTACCGATCATCTGGCGGTGCCGCTAGTCCGGGACAGGCGTTCCTCGATCTCCCTGCGGGCTGACGGGGGCAGGGAGTCAGCGACCAGCAGCCGGGACAACCGGCTCGGGTCGTGCATGTAGATATCGAACGCCTCGGCCACGGTGAGACCGTGACCGGGGCGTTCGGTCACTTCCACCCGGTCGCCGGCGCGGATCTCACCGGGTCCCAGAATCCGCAGGTACGCCCCGGTGCGGTTGGCCTGGGCGAACCGCTTGGTCCAGCGCTGCTCGCCCATCCGGTACTGGAACGTGGCGCACGGGATCCGGCCGAAGGTGGGCTGCAGGACCACGCCGGACGGGAAGGTCCACCGTTCGCCGATCACCGCGCCGATCAGGTCGAGGCCTTCGGTCGTCAGGTTCTCGCCGAAGATGCCGTTCGGCAGGTCCCGCCCGAGTTCCGACTCCCACCACGCGTAATCCTCCCGGGCGTACGCGTAAACGGCCTGATCATCACCACCGTGGTGCTTGACGTCGCCGATGTAGTCGCCGACCACGCCGCTGTGCAGCCCGGTGGTCTTCTCCCCCGGCGGCCGCACCGCGATGGCGTGATCCACCGGGCGTTTGCCGATGCCGGTCACGCCGACGTCCTTGGCCGGGTTGGGCTCAGCCGCGCCGACGTTGACGGTCAGAACGATGCCGCTACTCATGAATACGACTCCACCACGATCGGTGATCGGCGGCAAACGATTACAGGCCCCACCCCTTCGCACGGCAAACGATTACAGGCCCCACGCCTTCGCACGGCAAACGATTACAGGCCCCACGCCTTCGCGATCCGGGCCAGGCTGTCAGTGCGGGTCGCCGGGTCGTACACCGCGCCGGCCAGGATCAGCTCGCTCGCGCCGGTGCGTTCGACAAGCGTGTCGAGTCCGGCGACGACCTCTTCGGCGGTGCCGGCGTACTGAGTGCCGGGCAGCGAGTCGAGGACAGCGCGGTCCATGTCGGACAGTTGCCGGGTGGCGGCCGTCTCCGGCGAGACCATCGGGCCGAGCCGGCCGGTACGCAGACTGAGCGCCATGATCCGGCTGGGCCCGGCCAGGTACTGCGCTTCCTCGGTGGTCTCGGCAGC
Source organism: Actinoplanes sp. CA-015351 (assembly GCF_050955685.1). Classification (NCBI taxonomy): domain Bacteria; kingdom Bacillati; phylum Actinomycetota; class Actinomycetes; order Micromonosporales; family Micromonosporaceae; genus Actinoplanes; species Actinoplanes sp. CA-015351. The sequence continues at coordinate 609,567 of NZ_CP192102.1, read as the reverse complement.
GAGCACCGAGGCGCTCACCATGAGGTGCGGCTCGGGGAATCGTGCCGACGGCTGGAACCCATCCCGGTAGAGCCGGGCCGCACCGTCCACGTCGGAACTCATCGCGAAGTGGTACGCGTAACAGAACGGCAGCCCGAGCGCCGCGGCCAGCTGAGCGCCGTACGTCGAGGAGCCGAGAATCCAGATCTCCGGGTAGGTCTCCGCCGCCGGGGTGGCCGAGAGCCGGGCCGGCGCGGACCCGCGAACGTCACCGAGCAGCGCCATCACGGTCTGCAGGTGGTCGGGGAACTGCTCGACGGTGAGGTACGGCGAAACGCCTCGCAGGGCGGCCGCGGTGGCCTGGTCGGTGCCGGGTGCCCGGCCGATGCCGAGGTCGATCCGGTCCGGGTACAGCGCTTCGAGCAGGGCGAACTGCTCGGCCACCACGAACGGCATGTGGTTCGGCAGCATCACGCCGCCCGAGCCCACCCGGATGTTCCGGGTGTTTGCGGCGACCGCACCGATCAGCACGGGCGGCGTGGTGGACGCCACGGCCGGCATGTTGTGGTGCTCGGCGACCCAGAATCGGGCGTACCCAAGCTCGTCCGCGGTTTTGGCGATCTCGATCGTGCCTCGCAGGGCGTCGGCGCTGCCGTGGCCTTCCCGGACGGTGGCGAGGTCGAGGACGGAGAGCGGGACGCGGTTCGGAGCGCTCATGACGGAATCCGTTCTGAAGATTGCAGGAGGTCGAAACCCTCCCGGATCAGGGTGTGCATGCCTTCGATGCCGGTGCCGGCGTCCCAGCGGGGGCAGACCGTGTTCAGCACGGCGCGAGCGCTGTTGACCTGAAGGTCGACGTGGAAGTCGTTGCCGGGGAAGCGGCCGATCGCCCACTCGCGCACCGCGTCCCAGAAGCGGTCGGCCAGCTCGCGGGAGCAACCCGACAGCTCGGGCGAGACCGACAGGACGCTTTTCTGACGGATCATCCGCTCGGCCGTCAGCGACGTGTAGGAGAGGATCAGCTCGCGCAGGGACAGCCAGAGCGGCTCCCCCTCGGGCCGGACCGCGGTGAGCCTCGGCCACAGCGAGGGATCGTCCGGATCCGGGTCGAAGAGCACCGACTCCTTGTCGGCGAAGTAGTTGAAGAACGTCCGCCGGGAGATGCCGGCCTCGGCGACGATGTCGTCGACCGACACCGCGTCGAAGCCGCGCTCGCCCATCAGGCGGAGGGCGGCCTCGCGGACCTGCCGCCAGGTGTCGAGCTTGCGCTGCTGCACCTCTCGAACATAGCTCGACTTGCACTCAGTGCAAGTGATACCGGCTACTTGAGGGCGGCGGCCAGATGCGCGGCGGCCACCCGGTCGGCGCGGGCCATCGAACCCTCCGGCATCGCCGCCACCGCGGCCGCGACCAGCACCACTGCGCCCGCGAAAGCGAACGCCCAGGGCAGGCCGCCCGGCTGGTCGACGATCACGCCGGCCAGCGCGCCGCCGGCCGCGCTGCCGGAGACCGAGACGGTCACCATCCAGGTGTACGCCTCGTTCAGCATCCCGGCCGGGGCGAACCGTCCGACCAGGCTGTTCTCCACGGTGAGAGCCGGCGCGATGGTTGCCCCGCCGATCACCAGGGCAGCGCCGAGCCAGATCGGGCTCGGCATGAACGCCAGCACCGCGAAGCTCGACCCCACTGCCGCCAGCAGCCAGGCGAACTGCCGGGTCAATGCCATCGCCGGGCGCCGGGTGCCGAACCAGATGCCACCGAACACGCTGCCGACACCCCAGACGCCGAGCAGGACGCCACCCAGCCCCTCACCGCCACCGTGCTGCGATGCGTACGCCGGGACGATCACGCCGGCTGCGCCGAACGCGATGCCGAGAGCGGTGACACAGAGCAGCAGCTGCGGGAAGCCGCCCGCACGCAGCGGACCGAGACCTTTCGCCGCGTGCTCACCGCCGGCCGCCGTCCGACGCCGCATCACCGGCAGCCGGGAGATCCACACGGTGCCGAAGAACGTCGCCGCCGCGGCACTGACAAGAGCCGCCGCAGGCTCACCGCTGACCACCATGAACACCGCGACCAGCATCGGTCCGAGCACGAAAACCAGCTCGAAGAGCGACGTCTCGGCCGCCAGCGCGGCCGATCTCAAACCCAGACCACCGGTGGTCGCCGCAGTCATATCGGTCCAGGCCCTGCGGATCGCCGCCGTCAGAGGAGGGTACGTGGCACCGGCCACCGCTGTCGCCGTGAAGATCCACGGGAGGGCGTTCGCACCACCGCGGCTGGCCAGGATCAGCGCACCCAGTGCGAGCGGGTGCAGGACGGCCGTCGCCAGCAGGATGGGCGCCGGGCCGATCCGGTCGGCGAGACGGCCCGCGATCGGGCTCAGGGCCGCGCCGGCCAGGGCGTACACACCACCGGCCAGGCCGGCAGCGGCGTACCGCCCGGTGGCCTGTTCGACCAGGAGCAGCAGGGCCAGCGGGGTCATGCCGATGCCGAGCCGGGCCAGGATGCCGACGGCCAGCAGGACCTTTCCGCCCGGGAGTTGCCACACGCCAAGGTACTGACGCAACGCGGTCACGGGCGGAACCTCCGGAGTTGATCGGTAACGACTGAAACGCGTTCCGAGGCTAACTCCGGAGCGATGATCGACAGAACTGAAATACGCCCGTGGTGTCGGGACTCACCGCGGGTGCGTGGCGAACAGCGACGACAGGCCGCCGGCCCGCAGCGGATTGGCGATCATCGGGTGTGCGCTTCTGGCGAGTTGTCCTTCGGCGGGCAGGGGCATTTTCTGCGTACCGTAATGGATCTTCTCTAGAGCGCTGGCAAGCGCGAGAGGGTCGCGGGTGAGGGTGGCGCCGGAGGCGTCCTACGTGCAATTCCAGATGATCGGGACGGGCGGGTTGTTGTCGCTGGCCGTCAGGCTGAACTTGTTGCCGGCCGCCACCTTGGCCGTCTCGCTGATGAAGTCGACCGTGTAACCGTCGTCCGGTGTCTCGGTCATGGCCGGCAGTTCGAGGATCTGCCTGCCGACGAACACCGTCGGCAGCTCGGACTGGAAACCACCGACGTTTGTCGGGGCGGGCACGTGCGCCGCCCAGGAGTCCTCGCTGAGCAGCTGCCAGGTCCGGGTCGGCAGGTGGTAACGGTAGATCGACGTGCCCGGCCCGGTCGGCGCGTTGGAGTTCCCGCCTCTCACCTCGGCGTACAGCCAGCCGAAATGGAACGCGATCGGCATTACCCCGCCGCTGCTGAACTGGTTGGGCGCGGCGATCGGTTCCGCCGATCCGTCGGCGTGCCAGAGGTACGCCACCTCGCCGGTATTCGTGTAGAACGAGGTGACTACCGTGCCGTTCTCGTCGATGTCCCACGTCCGGCCACCTGTCGCGCCGGCCGGCGTCGTCATCACCTCCGGCTCGGCGTCCGGTGACGCCCAGCGCTGCGGCGCGGCGTGGTCACGCTTCTCGTAATTGCCGGCGATCTGGCCGGCTTCATTGATCGCGATCGCGATCCCGTCGCCCTTGAGAGGGCTCACCTTCCCGTCCCGCAGATAGAACGGAAGACTGGGCATCTCGGCGGTGCCACCGACCGCGATCCCGGATCCATTGATGTCCGACATCACCGGCATGCGCTTGGGAGTGGCCGCGGAAGCGATCAACTCACCCTTTTTCCAGACCAATACCGTACGGGATTTAGCACCGGCCCACGGGTTCGTGGTGCCGACCAGGTATGTCCCGGTGCGGTCTCCACCGGTCACCTCGGCCGACGCCGCTTTGCCGAACTCCAGTTTCTGCGCCACGCAGGACGACGGCTTGGCCGGATCGGGCGGCAAGGCGGGCAACACATGCTCGGTGGGCGGGCGCAGAACGAGCGCGGCGGCGGTGACCACTACGGCTGTTATCGCCGCCGCCGCCGAGATGGTCCGCACCCGGCGGGCTCGCCGGCCGTCGCCCATCGCCTTGGCGACGTTGATCCGGCTCGGCCCGTCCGGGACTCCGGTGTCCAGCGGCCGCAGCAGGCTGATTCCGTATTCGTCGTCGTTCACCGCGGTCCTCCTTCGCCGTTCGGGTTGGTCGAGACGGGGTCGCCGATGATCCGGCGCAGGGCGTTGAGGCCGTGCGAGGTCTGGCTTTTCACCGTGCCCTCGGAACAGCCCAGGATCTGGGCGACCTCGGCAACCGGCCGGTCGTAGAGAAAGCGCAGGACCAGGACGGCCTGTTGCTTGGGCGGTACCTGTTTCAGTGCGGCCCGCAGCATGGTGCGGTCCTCTTTCTCGTCACGTTGCGGCGCCTCCTGCTCGGGAATCGAGCCGAACAGCCCCACCCGCCACCAGCCCCGCCGTTTCTCGTCCAGGAACGCCCGAACGATCATCGTGTGCACATATGCGTCCACATTGTCGGCACGGGAGATCCTCGACCAGCGGGCGTACAGCTTGGTGATCGTCTCCTGGACCAGGTCGTCGGCCTGGTCCCGGTTGCCGCTGAGCAGATAGGCGAGCCGTCTCAGCGCCGGAAGGCGTCCGTTCACGTACGCCAGGTACTCGTCGTCGGCAGTGCTGTCGCGGCTCATCGGCAACGCCAGATCATCGGGTCGACCGGACGGTCGGCCGCCACACTGCTGATGTTCGATCCCGCGATGACGCTGGCGTCCTCGCTCAGGGACTCGATCATGAAGTAGTCGTCGCCGTACTTCTCGACGGTCGGCAGGGCGAACATCTCCTTACCGATGTAGACCTTCGGACTGGCAAAGAGGCCCTGTGGTCCCCCGGCCGGCAGTTGAGCGCTGTACGGCTCGTCGTTGATCTTCTGCCAGAACTTGCTGATCGGGTCGTAGCGGAAAAGGGACTGTTGCGCGTCAGTGCCCGCCGCCGCGTAGACCCAGCCGTACCGGAAGGCGATCGGCCAGACGTTGACGGGCTGGTCGATGTCCATCGCCGGAGCCGCGATCGCCTCGATCTCGCCGTCGGCGTGCCAGAGGTACGCCCCTCTGGTCTTGGTAACACTGTCCAGAGCCGTAAGGATGGTTCCATCCTCGGTGATGTCGAAGGCGTAACCACTCGTGATCCCGTCCGGCAGGGGCATCGGTTCGGGCTCGGCGTCCCACGACGACCAGCGCTGCGGGTACGGCTCGTCGACCGCGTGCTCGGTGCCACCGGCGATCACGCCGGCGTCGTTTATCGCGATCGGGGTGCCGATGCCTTTCATCGGGCGCACCTTGCCGCCCTGGTACGCGTACGGCTTGGGGATCCCCTCGTTGCTGCGGCCGACCGCGTCGCCGATGCCATTGATGTCCGTCATCTCGACGCGCGGGCCTTCGTACTCGACGTCCGCGACCAGCTTGCCGTTCTTCCACACGAGCACGTCGAAGTCGCCGTTGTAGACCGGTTCGGTCGCCCCGACCAGGTACGTCCCGGTCGGGTCACCACCGGTGACGCCGGCTGACTTGGCGTCCCCGGCCGGCAGCGTGTCCACTGTGCAGGATGACGGAAGTGCGACGTCCGCCGGCAGCACCGGTTGCGGCAGTTCCTCGTCGGGTGCCGGGGCCGGCATCAGCACCAGCACCCCACCGGTGACGATCGCCGCTAGTCCGGCGGTGACCGCCGTGACGGTCGACCAGGTACGCACCCGGCGAGCGCGCAGGCCGTCACCCATCGCCTTGGCGACATCGATTCGGGTCGGTCCGTCCGGGGTTCCGGTTTTCAGCGGTCGCAGCAGAAGAGCGCCGTAGTCTTCGTCGTTCATCGCAGTCCGCCTTCCTGGAGCTTGGCGGCCGGGAAGAGGTTCGCGGCGTGAGCGGGTGGGCCCAGGATTTTGCGTAGAGCGCTGAGGCCCTGGGAGGTCTGGTTCTTCACGGCGCCTTCGGAGCAGCCGAGAATCTGGGCTACGTCGGTGACCGGCCGGTCGCAGAGAAAGCGCAGTACGAGCACGGCCTGCTGCCTCGCCGGGATCTGCCTCAGCGCGGTCCGCAGCATGGCGGGTGCTGCTGTCTGCTCGGGCGGGGCAGGCCGGCTTGTGCGCCGCCACCAGCCCCGTCGTTTCTCGTCCAGGAACGCGCGAACGATCATCGCGTGCGCATGGGTGTCCACATTGTCCGCGCGAGAGATCTTCGGCCAGCGCGCGTAAAGCTTGGTGATCGTCTCCTGCACGAGATCGTCGGCCTGGTCCTGGTCACCGCTGAGCAGGTACGCAAGTCGTCTCAGCGCCGGAAGACGCCCATTCACGTACGCCAGATAGTCCTCGTCCATCCCGCTCCCCGTTCTGCCGCCCATTGAATAGACGCGGGTTCACCCGGGTGGGTTGTATGCCAATCAAGCTCGACCCGGTTCGATTCCCAACCGCCACAAGCAGGCGAGCGCGGACAGGGTGTAAGCCGGGTCAGGTCAGGGCGTTGAAGAGGAGTTGGGGGGCGAAGCCGAGCGCCACCGCTGCCGTCACCGCTGCTGCTACCGCTATCGCCACCGGGCGCGGGACTGGCAGGTGGGGGTGGATGGCCTCGTCGAGCAGGACCGGGTCGGCCACCGAGAAGCCGACCCTCGGCGGAAGCGTGTAAAGGGCCGCTGACACACGGACGTAGTAGGCCAGGGCGATCACCGCGTTCAGGACGACCACGCCGGCCAGCCAGGTCCAGTTCGCGTCGATCAGGGCGTCCACCACGGAGAGCTTGGCGAACAGGCCGGCCAGGCCCGGTGGCAGTCCCGCCAAGCCTGCGAAGGCCAGGACCAACGATGCGCCCAGCCAGGGACTGCGGCGGCCTGCTCCTCGGAAGTCAGCCAGGGTGCCGCCGTCCGCGCCCTGCGGGCGCAGCGCCACGACCACGCCGAAGGCCACGAGTTCCAAGACCACGAAAAAGCCCGCGTACGCGAGAGCGGCCACCGCACCCGGCGCGCCGATCGCCAGCGCCGCCAGGATGTAGCCCGCTTGTGCCACCGATGACCAGGCGAGCAGGCGGACCATCCGGGTCTGGCGAAGGGCCACCAGGTTGCCGATCGTCATGGTCAGAATGGCCAGGATGGTGACCACGGCACGGGTGTCGAGACGGGACGCCACGGTCACCAGAGCCAGGATGCCGCCCAGCTTCGAGGCGGTGGACAGATAGGCGGCCACCGGCACCGGGGCGCCGTCATAGGTGGCGGGCGCCCAGGCATGCAGGGGTACCGCGGCGACCTTGAAAGCCAGCCCGATCACCAGCAGGGCGGCGCCCACCCCGGCGAGCGGGGCGAACACGGCTGCTTGCGCCGGGCCGAGCGAGGCCAGGTGTACGACTCCGGTCGCGACGTAGTTGAGTGCTACGCCGAGCAGGGCGATCGCCGTGGAGACGACGCTGATCAGGAAGAACGTGAGCGACGCGGCGGCCGGTTCGGACGTGACCCGCTCGCTGGGAGCGAAGCGTCGCAGGCCGACCAGGACGTACAGCGGCAGGGTCAGCGTCTCCAGGCCGACGATCAGGGTGATCAGGTCGCCGGCGTAGGCGACTGTCACGCCGCCGGTCATCGAGCAGGCCAGCAGGAAACAGAACTCGCCGGCCGGGGCTACGCCGAGCCGCAGCGCGGGCAGTGCGAACGCCAGCACGCCGGCGGTCAGGCCGGCGAAGAGTACTGCCGTCGTCGCGGCGGCGCCGGTGGGAATCCAGGAGCAGCCGCCGGTGGCGCAGAAGGTGGGTTCGGCGCTCGCGGCGAGGATGGCGCAGATAGCGGTGGCGAGTGTGCCCAGCAGGGTGACGCCGGTGATCGCGGCACGGCGGCCGGTGAACAGGTCGGCGAGGAGGGCGAGGATCGCGGTGCCCGCCGCCGCATACAGCGGCAGGAGAGCGAAATGTCCAACACTCTGACTGCTCACGGGCGGGCTCCGATCAGGCTGGTGATCGGGAAGTCGGTTCCGGACAACACCAGCGCCGGCAGCAGACCGATGACCAGGCTGAGGATCACCAGCGGCCCCCATGCGACCCATTCCGCCAGCGATATCGAGTGGCGCGATGCGCGTACCCCTGGGGTTGCTGGACCGTGGGTGACACGCCGGAGCAGGCGCAGGAAGTAGGCGGCCGTGAGGGCGCCGCCGCAGGCGGCGATCACGGCGAGGGTGACCCAGAACGGGCCGCCGGCCTGTACCGCTGCCACCACCGCGAACGCCTCGCCCCAGAAACCGGCCAGGCCCGGCAGGCCGAGCGACGCGATCGCGGCGAAGCCGAGCAGACCGGCCAGCCGGGGCGCCTGTTCGCGCAGGCCGCTGAGCTGGTCCAGGGAGCCGGTGCCGGTGCGGTCCTTGATCGTGCCGACCAGGAAGAAGAGCAGGCCGGTGATCAGGCCGTGCGCTACGTTGCCGATCAGCGCGGCCTGGATTCCGGTGACCGTGAGGGTGGCGATGCCGAGCAGGACGAAACCCATGTGGCCGACGCTGGAGTACGCGATCAGCCGTTTCAGCTCGCGCTGCCGCAGACAGATCAGCGAACCGGCGATGATCGCGACGACGGCCAGGACACCGAGGACCGGGGCGGCCCATTCGGCGCCCTGCGGAGCTACGCCGAGACCGACTCTGATCAGTCCGTAGGTGCCCATCTTCAGCAGCACGCCGGCCAGGATCACCGAGCCGACAGTGGGCGCCTCGGTGTGCGCGTCGGGCAGCCAGGTGTGCAGCGGCCAGAGCGGCGCCTTGATCGCGAAGGCCACCGCAAGCAGGGCGAAGACCAGGCACTGCATGTTCCGGCTCAGGTCGAACGAGCCGGTCAGGTCGCCGCTTCCGGTCTGCGACACCACTGTCACCACGCCGATCAGCAGCAGCACCGAGCCGGCCAGTGTGTAGAGGACGAACTTGCGGGCCGCCGCGCGCCGGTCCGGCCCGCCCCAGCCCGCGATCACGGCGAACATCGGCAGCAGGACGACCTCGAAGAAGATGAAGAAAAGGATCAGGTCCAGCGCGAGGAACGTGCCGAGCACACCGACTTCCAGAACCAGGAGCAACGCGGCCAGGGTGCGTCCGGCGCCACCTTCCGGGACCTTCTTGACCGTGTACGCACAACAAAGCACCGTGAGCAGCCCGGTGAGCACCACAAGCGGGTACGAGATCGCGTCGACACCGAGGTGGAACTGAAGCCCGAGCGACGGCACCCAGTCGGCCTGAACCTGCGCCCACGGGATGACCTTCGGCAGGCCGCCGCCGTAGGAGAACCAGCCGAACTCCTGAGGCGCGGCCACCGGCAGGGCCAGCGTCAACAGGAACGTGACCGCGGCCAGCCCGGTCGCGAGGATCCGCGCCGCCCGGTCCCGGCGGGCCGGGACGAGAAAGACGGCGAGAGCACCGAAAGCTGGGACGACAAGCAGCGCGACCAGCAGGAACGACGCGGCCGACGAAGCCGGGACCTCCACGAACGACATCAGGCCAGCGCTCCCAACCAGGCGACGACACCGAGCACCAGCGCACCCAGGAAGACCAGGACCGCGGCCGCCGGCAAGGCAACCCGGTGCCCCTCGGCGAACACTCCCCCGAGACTCCGCGTCCCGGTGCCGGCACCGGTCACGGCGGCGTCCACCACGTGCTCGTCGGTGGCCGTGAAGAACCGGGCCAGCGCGCGTACCGGAACGACCACGAGCCGATGCTGCACGTCGTCCAGGTGGAATCCACTGGCGAAGAGCGGGCCGGCCCGGCCCAGTGCGAGCGCCGGGTCGACTCCCGGCACGGCCCACCAGATCCACCACGCCGAGACGGCGCCGGTGGCGAGCAGCAGCATCGGCAGGGCGACCGCGACACCGAGGTGCGGGTCTTCGAGCTCCAGCGAGGTACGGAAACCGGGCGCGTACGCGGCCAGGCCCAGCAACGCGGCCGGGACGAGCAGCACCAGCAGCGGCGCTCGCATCGGCCACGGCGGGTCGTGCGGGGCGGCCGGGGTCTGATAGCGGGCGTCGTCGAAACCGATCTCCCAGGCCGGCCCGTCCGGACCGGGTGCCCGGGAGATTCCGAAGAAGGTGCGGAGCAGCAGTCGGGTCGCGTACCAGGCGGTGATCCCGACCGCGAGCAGCGCGGCGAGCCAGACCACCCACCCGGCCCAGACCGGAACCGGTTCGCCGCCGTCGGTGGCGTGCGCGGCCGCGGTCAGCACGGTCTCCTTCGACCAGAAGCCGGCGAGCGGCGGCAGCCCGGCGAGCGCGCCCAGGCCGATCACGAACGACCAGAAGGTCACCGGCATGTGCGCGCGCAGCCCGCCCATCCGGGACAGCAACCCGGTGCCGGCTGTGTGGATCACCGCGCCGGCCGCGAGGAAGAGCAGCGCCTTGAACGCGGCATGGGTGAGCAGATGGAACAGCGCGGCGGCGGGCGAGCCGACGGCCAGCGCGGCGGTCATGTAACCGATCTGGGAGACCGTCGACCAGGCCAGCACCCGTTTCAGGTCGTCCTGCGCGGTGGCGGCGAGCGCGCCGAGCAGGATCGTGATCGCGGCCATCACACCGAGCACGGCAAGGGTGGCCGGCGACTGCTCGAAGAGCGGGTACAGCCGGAAGACGACGTAGACGCCGGCCGCGACCATCGTGGCGGCATGGATCAGGGCGGAGATCGGGGTCGGGCCGGCCATCGCGTCCGGCAGCCAGGTGTGCAGCGGGAACTGGGCGCTCTTACCGGCCACCCCGGCCAGGATCAGCAGCAAGGCCGCCGTCAGCGTGGTGTTGTCGAAATCATTCCCAAGAACGTCGCTGATCCGGGTGCTGCCGGTCTGGGTGATCAGCACGGCGATGCCGAGCAGGAAGCCGATATCACCCACCCGGGTGACCAAAAAGGCCTTCACCGCGGCGGCGGGCGCTTCCGGCAGCCGCCGATCGTGGCCGATCAGCAGGTAGGAGCAGGCGCCCATCACCTCCCAGCCGACCAGCATGAAGATCAGGTCGTGGCTCGTCACCACCAGCAGCATCGCGCCGGTGAAGAGGCTGACCTGGGCGGCGTAGGGCGCGTACCGCGGGTCGTCGTGCAGGTAGGTGACCGAGTAGATCTGCACGAGCAGCGCGACCAGGCTGACCGCGAGCGACACGTAGACCACGGCCGGGTTGATCGCGACGCCGAAACTGACCGCGAGCGGACCGTTCCCGATGTCGCCTGTCAGAGTGTCACCGAAGCTGACGATCTCCAGCCCGGTCTCGAACGGTTCGCCCTGCCAGAACAGCAGCCGGATCGCGAGGCCCAGCGCCGTTGCCGCCCCGGCGATGCCGAGCGCGGCGGCGATCTTTCTGCGTGGTCCGGCGCCGTCGCCCGGCGGCAGCAGGAGTCCGAGCAGGCCACAGAGCAGGGGTACGAGTGGAAGCAGCGGCCCGGCGACGTCGACGCTCACCCGGAAACCCGTTCCTCTTCGGCATCGAGCCGCACGTCATCGGTGATCACCGCGTTGCGCGTCCGGTAGTACTGCAGCACGATCGCGAGCCCGACACCGACCTCGGCAGCGGCCAGCACGATCACGAACAGGGTGAAGACGCCGCCGGTGCCGGGTGCGGCCGCACCCGGGTTGGCCCACGCCTCGATGACGACACCTTCCAGTGCGGATCGCAGCGAGACGTCAGCGGTCACGAAGATCAGGTTGATCGCGTTGAGCATCAGCTCGACCGCCATCAGCACCAGGATCGCGTTCCGGCGGCGCAGCACGCCGTAAACGCCCAGGCCGAACAGGATCGCGCCGACCAGGTACGGAATGACCACGTGCATCAGGCGTCCTCCGTTTCCGGCTCTGCTTTTCGCGCGCCGATGTCCGGGCGGGACAGCACGATCGCGCCGACCAGGGCGGAGAGCAGCAGGATCGACAGCACCTCGAACGGCAGCACCCAGGCGCCGAAGATCTGCTCGCCGACCCGCTCGGCGGTGCCCGGTTCCGGCTCCGGGTAACGGACCCAGTGGAACGCGTCGACGAACAGGCCGGCCAGTCCGAGGCCGACACCGCCGCCGATCAGGGCGGCCGGGAAGACCGGGCGGTCCAGGTCAGCGGACGGGCCGATCGGCGCGCGGGTCAGCATCACCGCGAACAGCAGCAGCACGACCACCGCGCCGACGTAGACGAGGACCTGCACCCAGGCGACCAGTTCCGCGCCGAGGACCAGGTAGAGGCCGGCGATCGCGCCGAGGCTCACCACCAGGTAAAGACCGGCGCGGACCAGGTGTTTGCTGGTCACCACGAGTGCGCCAGAACCCACCGCGAGGGCGCCGAGCGCGAGAAGCAGCACGTCGGAGACGGTCACTGCTCCCGCTCCGGGTTCGCGGCTGGACCGGGGGGCCGGTCGGGGGCCGGACTTGCGGTTGGGGGGCTCGCCGGGCGTACCGAAGAAGGTCTTGAGGTCTTGGCGGCAGTGGCCGCGCCTGGGCCCGCGGCCTTGCGTGCCGCGGTGGCCTCCTCCTTGCTCGGCTCGCCGAGCACGTCGTGAGCCGGCGGCGGAGGCACCGTGCGCATCCATTCACCCAGCCGGTTCTTGTCGTGCAGCAGGGAGAGGACGTCGGTTTCGGCGTATTCGAACTCGGGCGTCCAGTGCAGCGCGTCGAACGGGCAGACCTCGATGCAGATGCCGCAGTACATGCAGAGGGCGAAGTCGATGTCGAACTTGTCGAGCACGTTGCGCTGGCGGGAGCGCGCCGCGCCGGGCACGACGACCTCTTCCTTGTGCGAGTCGATGTAGATGCACCAGTCCGGGCACTCGCGCGCGCAGAGCATGCAGACCGTGCAGTTCTCCTCGGAGAGCGCGATCACGCCACGGGAGCGCGGGGGAAGATCGGGCTGGACGTCCGGGTACTGCTGGGTGGTGGACCGCTTGGCCATCGTCTTGAGGGTGACCGCGAGCCCGTCGAGCAGCCCCTTGCCGGGCACATCGCGGTCGCCGTTTTCCGTCACAAGGCCATATCCTGCCCGGTCCGGGCGGGTGACGCGACCTCGGGCGCGCCGGATTTTGGGGTACCGTCGGTGGTACGGGTGATGTGACCCCCTCTCGGAGGTTCGAATGACCGCTGCGCTCGAGTTCTTCCCGCGCGGAAGCGGCTGGACCACTGATGATCTTGAAGATCTTCCCGACGACGGCTTGCGCCGCGAGTTGCTCGATGGAGTGCTGCTCGTGTCACCTTCCCCCACTGACATCCACCAGATCATCGCTGGCCGCCTGATGGTGGCTCTTGAGGAGACCTGCCCGAGCGACCTCCAGGTCACGCAGGGCGTCGAGATCAGGATCGGCCCCACCCGGTCGTTCATCCCGGACGTGCAGGTGGCGACGGACGAGGCGGCCCAGCGCCGAGGGCGCTATTACACCCCGAAAGAAATCGTCCTCGCCGTCGAGATCGTGTCGCCGACGTCGCTCGCCATGGACCGGGTGATGAAACCGGCGCTCTATGCCTCCGCCGGGATTCCCTATTACTGGCGGATCGAGACGACAAACGGCATCGTCGTGCACGCACAGAAACTGGATCCGGAGCTGGGTGCCTACCGGCCGGTCGAGCTTTTCGACGCCCGGATCCGCACCCTCGAGCCGTGGCCGATCGACATCCCGATCAAGCGGCTGACACCCCGCCACCTGCTCTAGGTCAGTGATTTCACCGCTACGGTCAGGACCAGCTGGGCCAGGGCGGTCGGGACCAGGATCAGCCAGCAGAGGCGTTGCAGCTGGTCCTCGCGCAGACGCGGGTAACTCACCCGGATCCAGATGATCACGAAGGACAGGGCGAAGACCTTCAGCAGGGTCCAGAGCCAGCCCAGCTGATCCGGGTTCGGGCCGTGCCAGCCGCCCAGGAACAGCACCGTGGTCAGCGCCGCGATCACCACGATTCCGACGTACTCCGCGAGCAGGAAGAACGCGAAGCGCAGGCCGGTGTACTCGGTCATGTACCCGAAGACCAGCTCGGAGTCGGCGATCGGCATGTCGAACGGCGGGCGGCGGATCTCGGCGAGGCCGGCGATGAAGAAGACCAGCGCGGCCGGCGCCTGCCAGATCAGCCACCACGGACGCCACGCCTCGACGATGCCGGGCAGGCTCAGCGTCCCCGCCGCCATCGCGACGCTTGCCGCCGAGAGCACCAGCGGAAGCTCATAACCGAGCAGCTGGGCGGCGCCGCGAACGCCGCCGAGCAGGCTGTACTTGTTCGCCGACGACCACGCCGACATCAGCACGGCCACCACGCCGATCCCGAGAACCGCCAGGACCAGGAACAACCCGATGTCCAAGCTCTGCGCGACCAGGCCGCCGGGTCCGAGCGGCACGGTCAAGAGCACCACTAGGTACGGGAAAAGCGCCACGATCGGTGCGAGCCGGAAGACGGCCCGGTCCGCATCCCGTGGGGTGACGTCCTCCTTCTGCACGAACTTGACCCCGTCGGCGACGAGCTGCGCCCAGCCGTGGAAGCCGCCGGCGTACATCGGGCCGAGCCGGCCCTGCATGTGCGCCATCACCTTGTGCTCCGCCTGCCCGACAACGAGCGGGAGGACCAGGAAGGCGGCCATCACGGCGACGACCCGGATCAGCAGGTCGAGCCAGAGCGGCATCAGGTGGCCTCCCGTGCTTTTGGTCCCCACTCGTTCGGGTCGGGGACACCCGGCGGGCGCATCGGGGCACGTTTCGCGGTGCCGGCCTCCGACTCCCCCGGCTCCTTCGCGCCCGGCCACGGTTTCGCCACCCGCGAGGCCAGCACGAACTCCTTGCGCAGCGGATGCCCCTCGAACCCCGGCGGCAACAGCAGCGGACGCAGGTCAGGGTGGCGGGCGAAGGTGATGCCGAACATCTCATGCGTCTCACGCTCGTGCCACGCGGCGCCCGGATAGAGGTCCACGAGCGACTCGATCTCCGAATCGGTACGCGGAACCCGGGCGCGCAGCAGCACGCCGTGCTTACGCCGGGTCGACCAGAGGTGGGCCACCACGGTGAGCCCCTCGTCCAGCTCGTCCACGGCGGAGAGCCAGTCGAAGAAGTCGCAACCGATCGCACCCGGATCGAGGGCCACCTGGGCGGCGTGCCACCAGCGGGCCGCCGACACGTCGACCACAGCGCGGGCGTGCCCCGGCCCACCACCGGAGACACCGGCCGTGACGGTGCCCGAGGGCTCGTCCGTGGTGAGCAGGGCGACCAGCCGGTCACCGACCTCTTCGGGCGTCATGCGCCACATCCTATGGTCCTTGAGTTCTTCGCAGCGTTCCTTGTGGTCCGCGCGTGTATTCCCCGTGACCGCCATCGCCCGACCGGAGACACCCATCAACGCCCGAGACGACCCGCCGACGTTCGACGAGGTGTACGCCGCGCACTACACAAATCTGGCCGTGCAGCTTTACGCGTACTTCGGCGACCGCCAGGAGGCCCAGGACGTCGCGCAGGAAGCGTTCTGCCGTGCGCTGGCCCGGTGGAACAGCATCGCTGGATACGACGATCCGGTCGCCTGGATCCGCCGGGTCGCCTGGAACCTGGCGGTCAGCAGGTGGCGCCGGGCGCGTACCGCACTGAACTTCCTGAGCCGGCAGCGTCCGGCCGAACCGCAGACCGCCGGGCCCGACCCATCGCGTGTCGCCTTGCTGGCCGCGCTCGCGACGCTGCCGCCCGTGCAGCGCCGGGCCATCGTCCTGCACTACCTCGCTGACCTGCCGGTCGCCGAGATCGCGGCGCGGGAACGGGTCGCCGAGGGGACCGTCCGGTCCTGGCTGTCCCGGGGACGGGCCGCGCTCGCCATCAAGCTGAAGGGGGTGTCGCTGTGACCGACACGCTGGACGAACTCCTCGCCGACCTGCGGGATTCCGCAGTCCACGAGATCCGGCCGCCGGGGGCGGCGGCGGCTCGCCGGACGGTTCGGCGGCGCCGGGCAGCCACCGTGGTGGCATCGGCGTGCGCGGCAGTGCTGGCGATCACCGGTGGTGTCGCCCTGACCCGCCACCCGGTCGACCAGGGGAAACCGGTCGTCGCCTCGTCGAGTGATCCCGCCGGACTCTCGAAGGTCGCCCAGCGCAAGCTGCGGGAGACGGACGACGCCATCGCGGCGATCGATGTCGCCGCCCCGGTCAGCACGGATTACGGCGCCGACCAGAAAACGCAGTACCTGGGCAACCTGACGTTGCGGCTGGCCTGCGCGGGCGAAGGCCAGATCACCCTCGTGATCCAGGGCAGGCGCAACCCGATCACCCCGTGGGCGGAGACCGCCCGGGTGACGGCTTCATGCGCCGTGGACCCCGTTCCGGCCGAGACGCTCTTCGCCATGGCCGGGCCGATCGGCGAATACCGCTTCCGGCTGATCGACTCGGAACGGGCCGACGGCCAGGCCGGGTTCGCGTACCGGGTCACCAGCGACACCGGCGAGCCGGTCGACGCGAGCAAATGGATGAACAGCGCCATCGACCCGTTCTCCGCCATCAAGGTCAACGGCCGGAAGTCGCTGAACGGCGGGACGATGCGGTTCGGCGTCACCGAGCCGGTCATGGTGGAAGGCCCCGGTCTCCGCGAGGCCCGGTACCGGCTCGCGGTGGCCTGCGCCGGCTGGGGAACCGCGCTCGTGGAGGTACATCTGCGCGGCAAGATCGTCGCCAGCACCTCTTTCGAGTGCGAATGGCCGGCCGGCCAGAAGGAGATCGAGGTCGGCCGCATCGATGAGGCCGCCACCCTGCACCTCGGTTACCGCAGCGAGAAACCGGCGGACTCCCTGATCGCCTCGACCTGGTTCCGCGAATGAATTCGGTTTGTCAGAGGCCGGGGAGGCGGCCGTTGCGGAAGACGTCGACGAAGTCCTGGTGGTCCTCGCGGGCCTGGTCACCGTACCTGTGTGCGAACTCCACCAGGTGGCGTACGAAACCGGCCTCGTCGGAGTCGATCACCGCGACGATCGCCTCCTCGGTGGAGAAGTCGACCAGGTCATGGCTGGACTCGTCGTCGGCGACCGAGTGCATCCGGGCCACCGCGCGGCCCAGGTCGGTGACCACGCCGGACAGCTCCTCCGGCTCGTTCACGTCCGACCAGTCCAGGTCGGCGGCGTACGGGGAGACCTCGGCGACCAGCTGGCCGACACCGTCAAGCTCGGTGAAGCCGAGCCACGGGTCGGCGTGCGCCTGCAGTGCCCGCTGCGACTCGGCGGTCCGGTGACCCTGGTGCTTGAAGTACGACCGAACCCGGTCGTCGTCGATCCAGCGCGCTACGGCCGGAATCTGCGCCTGCTTCATGTAGATGATCACGTCGTTCTCGAGAGCCTCGGTGTGCCCTTCGAGCAGCATGTTGTACGACGGCAGGCCGGCCGACCCGATGCCGACGCCCTTGCGCAGCTTGATGTCCTTGATGTTCGTGGACACCGGCCGGCTCTGCTGCGGCAGCGTGCTCAGGTACTGCTGGAACGCGGCACGCACCCGGTCGGCGGTGTCCTCCTCGACGTCGTAGACGCCGTCGCCGAGCGAGAACCGCCGCTCGTAGTCGTCGATCGTGGTCTGCCCGGCGAGCAGATCGACCCGGGTGTTCAGCCGGGCCTCCTGCAGGACCCTGCGCAGCACACCGTCCGCGTTCTCCAGGGTGATCGAGCCGATCGCGTCGTCGCCGCCGTGCGCGATCGCCCGCAGTTCGGTGAGGTACGACCCGGCGAACGTGGTGACCAGCGCCGTGATGTTGTCGTCGGAGAGCGCTTTGGAATATCCGATCAGGGCCACACTCGCCGCGAACCGCTTCAGATCCCAGCTGTACGGGCCGACGTACGCCTCGTCGAAGTCGTTGACGTTGAAGACCAGGTGGCCGGAGGAGTTCATGTAGGTGCCGAAGTTCTCGGCATGCAGGTCGCCGTGGATCCACACCCGGCTGGTGCGCTCGTCGAGGTAGCTGTCGTCGCGGTAGTCGCCGGTGAGGTCGGCGTAGAAGAGCGAGGCGCTGCCCCGATAGAACGCGAACGGCGACGCTGCCATCTTCCGGAATTTGCGACGAAACGCCGCGGGGTCGATCGCGATCAGCTCGCCGAACTCGCGGGTCAGCACGTCGATGATGAAATCCGCCCTCGATCGGGCAGCGGAAGACTCAGAGCCCATGTCCGATCACGGTACTCACCCGGGGCCATCGGAGGTCTACCCTTTCCGCTATGTCCGCTTCACGCTTGCTGCGTATCGGAACACGGTCCTCGCCGATGGCCCTCGCCCAGGTTGACCGAGTCCGCCGGCTGCTGGCCGAGCGTCGTCCCGAGGTGACCGTCGAGGTGCTGCCGCTGTCAACAAGCGGCGACCGGTGGCAGGGCTCGCTCGCCGACCTCGGCGGAAAGGGCGCGTTCACCAAGGAGGTCGACCAGGCGCTGCTGGACGGCCGGGCCGACCTGGCCGTGCACTGCGTCAAGGACGTGCCCGGCGACCGGCCGGCGCCGGCTGGGACCGTGCTCGCGGCGTACCTGACCCGCGACGACGTCCGGGACTGCCTCGTACACCCCGGCGGCGCGTCACTCTCCGAGCTTCCGGCCGGGTCGAGGGTGGGCACTTCTGCCGTACGCCGCATCGCTCAGCTCTCGTTGCACTTCCCGCACCTGACCGCGGTGGCGATCCGCGGGAATGCCAATTCCCGCCTCGCGAAACTGGACGCCGGCGAGTACGACGCGCTGCTCCTCGCCGTCTCCGGCCTCGAACGGATCGGCGAGCAGCACCGGATGACCCACCCCATCGACGTCGACACGTTCGTGCCGGCGGTCGGTTCCGGCACGCTGGTCCTGCAATGTCGCGACGACGACGCGGTCACCCGGGAGCTGGCCGAGGCACTCGGCGACCGGCGAACCCGGCAGGAGACCGAGGCCGAGCGCTGGATGCTGCACATTCTCCAGGGCAGCTGCCACTCCCCGATCGCCGGTTACGCCCGAACCGAACCGGACGGCCGGATCGGCCTGCGCGCCCGCGTGATCAGCCTGGACGGCAAAACAGTCCTGGACGCCCACGAGTGGGCGACCGACCCGATCGTCCTGGGTGCGTCGGTGGCAGCAGCCCTGTTACGCCAGGGCGCCCGCGAAATCCTGGACGGAATCACCCGCTAGCGCTTTCAGACCGGTGGGACGAGCGACGCCGGGCCGGCTTGACCGGCTGCTCGGACGGCGGTGGTCAGAGGGGTGGTTTGACCAGTGGGGCGGTCAGGGCCAGGGCGTCGGGGCGGGGGACGCCGCCGACGCCGGACTGCTCGGCGGCGATTTTTTCCTGGAGCTTGAGGATGCCGTGCAGCAGGGCCTCCGGGCGGGGCGGGCAGCCCGGGACGTAGACGTCGACCGGGATGATCTGGTCGACGCCCTTGGTGACCGAATATGAATCCCAGTAGGGGCCGCCGCAGTTCGAGCAGGAGCCGAAGGAGATCACGTATTTCGGCTCGGGCATCTGGTCGTAGAGCCGCTTGATCGCCGGGGCCATCTTGTCGGTGACCGTGCCGGAGACGACCATGAGGTCGGCCTGGCGCGGCCCGTGCGCGAACGGGATGACGCCGAGCCGCATGAAGTCGTGCCTCGCCATGCTGGAGGCGATGAACTCGATGGCGCAGCAGGCCAGACCGAAGTTGAACACCCACAGGGAGTACCGGCGCCCCCAGTTCAGCACGAACCGGATCGGCTCACCGAGCACTCCAGGAAGGGCCATCCGGTCAACCTAACGCATCCGGATAGGGCGCGGTCAGCGTCGTCGTCACGCGCGCCACGTCGAGCACCCGCTCGGGGAACCGTGACCCTTCCTCATGACGCAATCATTGCGTCATTGGTGGCGAGCTTTGCAGGAGGCTCAGGAAGCCGGTCAGCAGCGCCTCGCGCAGGGCCGGTGGGGCCGCGTTCAGGATCGAGTTGACCGCTGCCATCTGGGAGAAGTCGCCGCCGCCCAGGCCCAGGCCCTCGGCCAGGGACGCGATCAGCTCTGGGGTGATCATCTCGGGGGTCAGGGGTGGCAGATCCGGGATCTCCACCGGGCCGCGCGCTCGCGCCGCCGCCACCGCGGACTCCAGGTCGGCCGCGAACGATGGCGCTGTCGCTCGCACCGAGGCGGTCACCGTCAGGTGGATGGTCGGGGGGAAGTCGCCGTACGCCATCTGCGGCTGGGTGTGCCAGCCGCGCGCGGCCAGTTCGTCGGCCAGCACGAACAGGTCGACGCCGTCGGAGGCCAGGCAGACCACGCTGGTCTGCGCCGGCGCGTACAGGCGCACGCCGTCAGTTTCGGTCACTGCTGCGGCGAGGATGCTTACCGACTCCTGAACGGAAACGGCCAGGTCCAGGTAGCCCGCGTCGCCGATCGAGCGCAGCGTCGCGACCGCCGCCGCGATCGGGCCGCCGGAGCGGGTGGACGAGATGATCGCATTGATCATCGTGTAGCCGGGCCAGTCCGCGTAGGCGAAGTACTGCGGCCTGCGCAGCGCCTCGTCGCGGTGCAGCAGGACCGAGACGCCCTTCGGTGCGTAGGCGTACTTGTGCAGGTCGACCGAGATGCTCGTGACGCCCGGGACCGAGAGATCGAAATCGGGCAGGTCGGCGCCGAGCCGGCGCAGGTAGGGCAGGATCCAGCCGCCGAAGCAGGCGTCGACGTGGAAACGCACGCCGCGCTCCGCCGCCACCGCCGCGATCTCCGGGATCGGATCGACCACGCCGTGTGCGTACGACGGGGCCGAGGCCGCGACCAGGACGGTCTCCGGCCTGATAACCGCGGCCATCGCTTGCGGGTCCGCTTTCAAACCCTTCGTGGGTACGACGTCAAGCGCGACCCGTAGATAGTGCGCAGCCTTGGCGAACGCGGCATGTGCCGTGGACGGGATCACCAGGCGAGGCTCGGAGATCTCGGGGTGGGCGTCGCGGGCCGCTTTCACCGCGAGGATCAGTGACTCGGTGCCGCCGCTGGTGATGCTGCCGACCGTGTCAGCCGAGCCACCGAGCAGTCGGGCCGCCGCCCCGACCAGGGCGTTCTCCATGGCGAGCAGCGACGGGAACGCCGTCGGGTCGAGGCCGTTGACGTGCGACGAGATCGCGTGCGCGGCGCGGGCCAGCTCGTCCAGACCGTCCAGCGCCGGGTCGTAGACGTACGCGAAAAGCCGTCCGCCGTGCGTCGGCAGGTCAGAACCGCGCAGTTCGCGCAGTTCGGCGAGGACCTGCTCGCCCGGCACGCCCTTTTCCGGCAGCGCATCGATCATTCCGAGAGGCTATCCGACGGCGGACGGAATCTACTGGCCCGCAGCCTTCGCGGATGCCTTCCAGGGATCGGGCAGAGGCGTGACGACAACGTGGACGTCACCGTAGACCTGCGACAAGGCCTGGATGTCGGACAGCTGGGTGCCGATCTCAGTACGCAGCCGATCGAACTCTTCCTCGACCACCCGCTTGTAGAGCGGGAACTCCCGCTCCAGGAAAGCCAGCGCCGACGCTTTGTCTCCCACGGCGACGAACCCCTCGAACTCGTTGAGCTGACGGCCGTCCATCTGGGCGGCCAGGCGGACTCCGACCCGGATCTCCAGTTCTTGGTAAATAGCCATCAACAGAGCCCGGCGATGGCTGGCCGGCAACGCATCAAGCCCCAACTGCTCCAGCAATCGGTCGTCCAGACGGATCATTTCAGCCCTCGATCGCTCGTCTCCATGGGCACACCGGCTCTCTCCCAGAGACCGCGTAGCCGGTCAGCGATGGCCTTCCCGTCGCCCGCGTCCAGAAGGTCGTACAGCCGGCCTTGGTATGGGTCACTCCCGGTCCAGGCCGACAGCGCCTGCGCAAGCTCCTCCTCCGCCTCGTCGAACCGGCCGAGGACCGCCAACGCGATCGCTCGCAACTCGCCGCGGCGGCATCGAAGGACATCGGCTCCGGATTGCGTCAGAGCCTGCCGACACAACTCCCGGGCACGCTCCGGATCCGACTCCTTGACGAGAAGACCCAGCAGGACAATGGCTTCCAGATGGTCACTGGCAGTTGTCTCCAGGGACGAGGTCAGCATCTGAATCGCCTCATCGTCCTGTCCGGCCAGAAGCAACGCCTCACCACAGTTGTTGAGGAGAACTTTGGACGCCGGATCGAGCGTCACGCCCTGCCGGAAAGTCGCGATACCTTCCTGCATCCGGCCCAGCCGCACGAGCACGACTCCTCGGCTGGAGTACAGACCCGAGCCGTCGGGATCGAGCCTGCGGGCTTCCTCGTATGCGGCCAGCGCCTCTTCGTACTGCCCAAGTTTTTCGAGGGCCGCGCCCAGATTGGTGTGCCGGAAAGGGTGGTGCGGTTGCAGACGGCAGGCTTCCCTGTACGCCGCGGCGGACTCCTCCCACCGGGCGATTTTGGCCAGCTGCCCGCCGCGGTTGCTGTGCAGATACGCGCCATACGGTTCCAGCGAGCAGCCGAGCTCGTACGCGGCTAGGGCCTCCTGGTCACGGTCCAGGAACCTCAAGATGATGCCGCGCTGGTTCTGCAGGCCCGCGCTGTCCGGATTCATCCGGCACGCCGCCTCGATCGCGTCAAACGCCAGCTGAGATTCGCCAGCGGCCAGCAACGTCTCCGCCAAGATCCCACTCGCCACCGGGTCGTCCGGCGCCAGCCGGACCGCAAGGCGAGCGATCTCGACCGCGTCCGCGGCGCCACCCTGGTTGATGATGTCCCGGATGGCCCGGTTGAGACGAGCCGCGATCAGCCTGCTCAATCGCTCGGCACCGGTTTCCGGAAGGAGCCGGGCAAGGTCCGCGAGCTCCTCCCCGGTTGCGGCTTCGTTCTGCTGGTCCAGTCGGAGCAGACGGGCGAAGAACGCCGGAGGAACGTCGGAGGCGAGAATCCCCACGTCCCCCTCCGCGGTATCCGAGATCACGGCAAGTGCCGGATTGAGAGCCGGAAGCGCGCTCAGGCCAGAGACCGAACCTCGGAACACGCCCTGCAAACGGTGGAGGAAGGTCCCGGTGGGCATCAGCACCCGGGTGCCGGCGATCGCCGTTCGCTGCTCGGGCGTGCAGATCGGCGCGAACCAGTCGGCGGCCTGCAGCAGACCGGCCGCCAGCGTGGGCTCCAGAACGTGTGCGGCCGGTGTTAGTTCGGCGAGCATACGGACACCGTCCCGGGGATTGATCCAGAACGTGTGCCACAGGAGCTGGTTCGCCGTGGCACACCAGTCCGCGTCTGCGAGCCGGCTTTCCGTGGTGATCCGACCGAATTCGTTCATGCGGTCACGGAGAAACTCGACCGCCCGCTCGTTTGCGGCCCGGACCTCCGGGCGGCGTACCGGGTCCAGCAGGAACAGCCGGATGGTGCGCCGGATCTCCTGGTGCATCCGATGGCCCCGGCTCAGCACGAAGTCGTGCCGGCCCGCCAGCTCGTCGAGTGTCGCGGCCACCAGCTCGGCCGGCACGTCCCAGAGCGCACCGAGCAGATCGGGGTCGTTGCTCGGGTCGTTCATCAGAGCGAGGCCGTAAATCAGGATCAGATCGTTCTCGGCAGTCGCGTCCGAGGCCTCCCGGAGATGGATGAGGTAGCGCCGGGCGAGGTCACGAATCACCGTCGAGACTTCTCCGTCGCTGGACACCTCATGCCGCACGTCGGCCGGTGGCACGCCTTTACTGAGCAGATCTGCCGCGAGCTGCACGGCGAGCGGGATGCCGTGCGTCAGCGCCGCGACGTCACGGACTGTCTCCGCGGAGATCTCGGCGTCGGGAAGGCGGGCCTGCAGGTATCGCTGGATCGTGCGGTCGTCGAACCGCGAGAGTGGCACCAGCCGTAGCCTGGCGTTGTCCATGCTCCGTCGCAGCGTGGTGATCTCGCTGTCCTCAGCCGCGTTCGCCTCGTCCTCCAGACGAATGCCCCACACCCAGACGGTGCGCCCGCCGGATCGCCGGACAGCCGTGATCAGCCGACGACGAATGTCGCCGAGAATCTCCGCGGTGTCCAGGATCAGCACGATCGGCCGCCGGCGGCTGACCTGTTTGAGCCCCGTGGCGAACGCTCGCACCAGAGCTTCGTCCTCGGTCACCGTCTCGTATCGGCGGCCACGGCGCTGAAATCGCTCCTGAGCCTGATGGGTGACAGTGGCCGCGACCCGCGTCAAGGGTTCGGAGGCCGCCTCAACTCCGGCGATCGGAGCCAGTCCGCCGATCGCGGCGCCGACGATGTCGGGGAGCAAACTCGGTTCGGGCGCGACCGGTTGCTCCTCCTTGAGCTTCGTTGCCCGCTCCCGATAGTCGGCGAAGGCACGCGTCACCCGGCGCCGTGCCCGCCAGCCGGTCACCTCGTCGCGAAGGCTGTCGTAAAGCGCGTCGAGCGCCACCCAGGCGGGCGGGCCTGCCGCCCACGAGACATAGTCGGCGTGCCGTTCTCTGCGATGCTCGTTCCAGTCGACTTCGACCAGGTGAAAACGATTGCTGATGCCGGCGTGCCGGACCTGTCCACGGACGATCTCGCGAAAACGCCGGAGCAGCTCGGTCTTCCCGATGCCGCCGTGGCCGTGCACCACGAGCAGGTAACCCTCGTCCAGATCTTGCCGATCTTGGGCGTGTTTCAGAACGCTGACGAACCGATCTTGCTCGTCTTCACGAGCGAGGAACTCTTCCGCCACAGTGGGCTCCCCGAGTCAGCAGGCAGTGACTCAATATTCACCTAGGACTGCAAACTCTCACGGTCGCGATATCCGCGGAGGAGCACCAGCGCGGCGCCGACAAAGATCGCCGGGGCGACGGTGAAGCCGAGCAGTACGCCGAGACGGGCGCTGTCGCTCTGGGTGGCGGCCTCGCCGGTGGCCGAGGAGGCGTACCCGGAGATCTGCAGCAACGCCGCGTAGATGCCGGGGCCGAGCGCCAGGCCGAGGGTCTCCCCCGCGGTCCACAGGCCGGTGAAGACGCCTGCTTGGCGGCGGCCGGTGCGCTCGGTGTCGTACGCGATGCAGTCCGGCAGCATCGACAGGGCGAACACCTGCTGACCCGCGTACCCGGCGCCGATCACCGCGACGATCAGGTAGACCGCGACCGGCGGAAGCGCTGGTGAGGCGAGCAGCAGCAGGGCGCCGGCCGCGAACAGCAGCGACGACATGATCAGTGAGCGGAGCTTGCCCCAGCGGTTGCCGACCGCCGTCCACAGTGGCATGACCAGCAGGGCCGGGCCGACGAACGCGGCGAACAGGAACGTCGCGCCGGAGGCCTGGAAGAGCACGTGGTCGGCGAAGTACTGGACACCGGCCAGCATCGTCCCGATGCCGGCGGATTGCACTACGAAACAGATCAGCAGCGCACGAAACGGGCGGTTCCCGGAGGCCACCCGCAGCTGGGCACGCAGGCTGGGTTCGGATTCGGCTGCCGTACGGGAGTCTGCTTTGCGCGTACCCAAGAATGTCGCAAGCGTGCCCACGACGATGAGTGCGCCGACGAAGGCGCCGGACCACCGGTGTCCTTCGCGGCCGCCGCCGGTGAGGTCGACGACAAGCGGGGCGAGCGCGCCGGATATCAGGATCGCGAGGGCCAGGACGGCGACGCGCCAGGTCATCAGGCGGGTGCGTTCCGCATAACCGTCGGTCAGCTCGGCGGGCATCGCGACGTAGGGGACCTGGAAGAACGCGTACGCGGTGGCGGCCGCGAGGAACGCGACCGCGACGTACGCGCCGGAGGGCGCGCTGCCGCTGAACGGCGCCAGGAAGATCGCGGCGAAGAGCACGCCCAGCAGCAGACCGGCGATCAGCAGGAACGGGCGTCGCGAACCGCGCCGGTCGGAGATCCGGCCGGCGACCGGATTGACCAGAACGTCCCAGGCCTTCGGAAGTAGAACGAGTAGTCCGGCGACACCCGCCGCAACACCGAGCGTATCGGTCAGATAAGGCAGAAGAAGCAAACCGGGCACCGTGCCGAAGGCGCCGGTAACCAAGGAGCCCAGGGCATATCCAGCCAAAACTCCGCGCGGGAGTACGCCCGTCCGGGGTAACACGGGAGAGGGACCAGGTGTCGTCATCGACGCGCATCGTAACCATGATCGGCCTCTGCCGCCTACGCTCGCCGCATGAAAAGCGTTGCGGCCGGCGTCGCCGCGAGCCACCCGGCGACGGCCCGCACCGGGGTGCGGATCCTGGAGGCCGGAGGCTCCGCCGCGGACGCCGCGGTCGGTGCGGTTCTGGCGTGCTGCGTCGCCGAAACCGTCTACACCGGACTGGGCGGCGGCGGGTTCGCCACCTTCTTCGATGCGCGTACCGGTGAGGTCACCTGTCTCGACTTCTTCGTCGCGGTGCCCGGTCTGGACGGCGATCGCAAGGCCGAGCCGATGGTCGCGGTCGACGTGTTCTTCGGCGGGCTGCCACAGACGTACTCGATAGGTGGCGCGAGCGTCGCGGTCCCCGGGGTGCCGGCCGGGCTCGGCGAGGTGCACCGGCGCTGGGGACGTCTGCCCTGGCCCGAGGTGGTGGAACCGGCGGCCGGGCTGGCGCGTACCGGGGTGCTGCTGCCGCTCGCGCACGCCCGCACGCTGGAGGCTTGTGCACCGGCCCTGGCGTACGGCGACGGCGCCGAGCTCTATCAGCCCGGCGGGCGGCTGCTGCAGGGCGACGAGCTGCTGTTCCACCCGGGGCTGGCGACCGCGATGGACGTGCTGGCGGAGCGGGGGCCGGACGTCTTCTACACCGGCGAGTACGCCACCGTGCTTGTCGACACGGTCCGTGCCGCCGGTGGCGCGCTCGGCCCGGCCGACCTGGCGAATTATCGGGTCGTCTCGACCGGCGTGGATCGGGCCCGGCTGGCCGGGCACCAGGTTTTCGCCCGGCACGACCTGAACCGCACCATCGACACGATCGCGGCGCTGCCCGAGGACCTGTCCCGGCCGAAACGGGCACCAGCGGTCGCCACCGCGCTGCGCAACCGGGGCGCGCAGCGGCTCGGCGACACCACGAACGTGTCAGTGGTTGACGCCGACGGCAACGCCTGCGTGATCACCACGACGCTCGGGCTGGGTGCCGGGGTCTGGCTGCGCGGTCTCGGCATCAACCTGAACTCGATGCTCGGCGAGGGTGAGCTGCTCACCGAGGAGCTGGTGCCGGGGCGGCGGATGGCGTCGTACATGTGCCCGCTCGTGGTGATCGCCCCGGACGGCGGGCTGGCCGTGGCGGCCGGGTCGGCGGGGGCGTCACGGATCCGTACCGCCCTGGTGGACACGCTGCTCGGCCTGCTGGTGGACGACCTGACCGTGCCGGAAGCGATCGCCCGGCCGAGGTATCACGTCGTCGCGGACACCGTGCACGCCGAGGCGGGCTGCCCACCGGAGGAGCTGGCGGCGCTCGTCGACGCGGGGTGGGAGGTGGTCGAGTGGCCGGAGCTGAACCATTACTTCGGCGGGGTGACCGCGGTGGGCCTGGCCGGTGCGGCCGGTGACCCCCGGCGTGGTGGGGTGGGCATCCTCGTGTGAGTTGCTTTCATTGAAACGGGCCGGAGGGGTAACCCTCCGGCCCGTTTTGCTTACCTCTGTCAGTCGCGCTTACCCATCAGGACCGGCAGGCCCGCCGACCGCTGCAGGTTGACCTCCTGCGCCGACACCGCCGCACCGACGACCAGGCTGATCGTCTTCCACTTCAGCGTGGTCGAGGTGGCACTACTCTGTCCGCCGGCGACGAGCGTCTTCGCCGTCGTCCCGGGCGTCACCCCGGCGATCGTGACCGATGCCGAGAACGCCCCGGTCGCATCGGTGGTCGTGGTCGCGAGCCGGTACGCGCCCGGGTAGATGCCGATCGTGATTCCGGTGTTCGGGGCGTAGCCCGTACCGGTGATCGTCGTGACGCCGTTGAGGCGTACCGCCGTCCCGGCCGAACTGGTCACCGAACCGGAGGACGACGGCACGCTGGTCGGCGGGGCCGGTGCCGCCGCGAGCAGGCCCTTGACCGGGCCGACCGGGGCACTGGCCTCGGAGACCGCACCCGCGATGGTGCCGTGCCCGACGACAGTCACCGTGTAGTTGGTGCCGGGCGTCACCCCACTGATCACACACGAGGTGGCCGCGGCCGTCGTCGTGGGGCAGGTCAGCGGCGTGGTCCCGCCGGTGGCCGTGGCCGTGAATCCGGTGGCCGTGCCGCCGCCCTCACCGTGCGCGAAGGTCACCGTCAGGTTCTTCGCACCGGCCGTGACCTGTACGTTCGTCGGCGCGGCCGGGACCAGGCTCGGCGTCACCGACACCGGTGTGCTCGGCGCCGAGTTGCCGCTCGCCGCCCTGCCGATCGCCACCACGGTGACCCGGTACTCCCGCAGGTTGGTCAGGTCGGGGACGACACAGGACAGCGCCGTGACACTTGTCGTGACGCAGGCGTGCGCGTCCGTGGCGTCGATCGTGGCCGTGGCGGTCGCCGTGTAGCGGACGATGCCGTTGCCGACAGCCGCCGGAGCGGTCCAGGAGACCAGGGCGCTGCCGTTGCGACCGGAGGCCAGCACCGCTGTCGGCGAGCCGGGTGCGCCGGCCGTCGGGCGGACCAGACGGGACCGGCCAGCCGGTGAGTCACCGGTGGTGCCGGTTCCGACCGCCACCACCTCGACGGTGTACCACCGCAGGTTCTCCAGACCGATCAGGATGCACTCGGTCTCGGTGGCGTCGACGGTCCGGCATTCGCCGCCCGCCGGCGTCGTGGTGACCCGGTAGTACGCGACCCGCTGGGTGGCCTGCTCCGGTGCGGTCCAGGAGACCGCGAACTGCCGATCGCCGGTGGCCACCGTGACGTCGGCCGGTGCGGCCGGACGCCCGGGAACGATCTCCTCCGACGCGGCGGAGGGAGAGTTGCCGACCGCGTTCACCGCGGTCACCGTGAACCGGTACGCCGTCGACGGGTCCAGCCCACTGAAATCGCAGGTCAGGTTCGTCGTACCGGTGCACGCCGTCGGGGGCGTGACAACCGGCTGCGAGGTGACCCGGTAACCGGTGATCGCTGACCCGCCGGCCTCGATCGACCAGGAGACGCGTACCGCGTCGCGGGCGATCGAGACAACCGTCGGCGTGCTCGGCGTGTTCGGCGCACCCGGAACGATCGAATCGCTCTGTGCCGACGGAGTGGAGCCCAGCGGACCGGTGGCGGTCACCGTGAACCGGTACCGGGTATTCGACACCAAGCCACTGAACTGGCAGGTGGTCGCCGTGATCGCGGTACAGGCGGACGGCGGGCTGGTGGACGGCTGCGACGTCACCGAGTACGAGGTCAGCACGCCACCACCGGACGGCGTCCAGGTCACCGTCACCACACCGGCGGTCGCCGACGACACCGTCGGC
Organism: Actinoplanes sp. CA-015351; assembly: GCF_050955685.1. Classification (NCBI taxonomy): domain Bacteria; kingdom Bacillati; phylum Actinomycetota; class Actinomycetes; order Micromonosporales; family Micromonosporaceae; genus Actinoplanes; species Actinoplanes sp. CA-015351. Next base: position 580,486 of record NZ_CP192102.1, on the reverse strand, counting down.
GTGCCGGGCGCGGTCGGCGGGCCGGGCACGACGGCGTTGCTCGTCGCCGAGTCCGCGCCGCCGATGCCGTTGGCCGCCCGGACCACGAAGGTGTACGAGGTCTCCTCGTTCAGCCCGGTGAAGACGCAGGTCCGCGCCGTGATGTTCGAGCACGCGGCCGGCGTCGCGACGACCGGCGACGACGTGACCGTGTAACCGGTGACGGCACCGCCAGTGGTCGGTGCGGGCCAGTTCAAAGTCGCCTGGCTCCGGGTGCTCAGGGTCGCGACCGGCGTACCCGGGGCGCCGGGAGCAGCCGCGATGGCTCCGGTGCTGGCGGTGGAGGTGCTGCTGCCGCCCGGACCGGTCGCGGTCACCGTGAACGTGTATTCGACGGCCTGGTTCAGACCGGTGAAGACACACGAGTGCGACGTGGTGCCGGTGCAGCCGGAGGGCGGTGACACGCCCGGCGAGGAGGTCACCGAGTAACCGGTGACCGAGCCGCCGCCCGCGGACGGGTCCCAGCGCACCTCGGCCTGGCCGGCCGCGGTCAGCGTGACCGTCGGCGCTGCGGGGGCAGTCGGCGGACCGGGAATCACCTCGGCGCTCAGCGGCGACGTGACGTTGCCTCCCGGCGCGTTCGCGCGGACCTTGTACTTGACCGCCTGAGACGTGTTGAGCGACGTGATCGTGCAGGTCAGCGTCGACTGGTTGGTGCAGCCCGGAACCGTCGCGTTCGCTGCGGTGAGCACGGTCCAGTTGGTGATCGGGCCGCCGCCCGGCGCCGTCCAGGTCAGCTCGACGGTGCCGGCCGCGGTCACCTGGATCGAAGGAGCGTCCGGCTGGAGCGGCGGGCCGGGAATCACCGCGTTGCTGGCTGACGAGAACTCGGAATCGCCGCCGTCACCCATCGCCTTCACGGTGAACGTGTACGACGTGGCCGCGTCGAGCCCGGTGTAGACGCAGGTCAGGCTCGAGGTGAACTCACAACCCCCGGTTTGCACGACCAGCGGATCCGAGACGACCGTGTAATCGGTGGCCTCGCCGAGCCCGGTGGGCTGCACCCACTCCACCGTGACCGAGCTGGGCGCGGTGACGGTCGCGGTCGGCGCGGCCGGCACGTCCGGCGGCCCGGGGATCACCGGTGCGGTGGCTGCGGACTCCACCGACGAGTCGATCGCGTTGCCCACCACCACCTTGAAGGAGATCGGCGTCGTCGGGTCCAGTTCGGTGATCGAACAGGTCAGATTGGTGGTGCCGACACAGTCCGTCGGCAGCGCCTGCGCCGGGTCTGATTCCAGCGTGTACGCGGTGACCGCACCACCGGTGGGCGCAGTCCACGTCACGTCGACCGTGCCCTCACCGGTGACCTGGACAATCGGCTCGTCCGGGGTGCCCGGCGCGTCGGGGAAGACCGCATCGGTGCTCGGCGAGACCGGCGACGCCCCGGCGACAGCGTTCGCCGTCACCGTGAACGAGTAGTCCTCGCTGGATGTCAGACCGCCGACCACGCACTCGAGCGCTTGAACATTGGTGCAGCCGGGATCGATGCCGTCGTTCGAGGTGACCGTGTAGCTGGACACCGGGCCGCCGGACGGCTCGGTCCAGCGGATCGTCAGCTCGTCGACATCGCTGACCTCGATCGTCGGTTTGGCAACCGCGCCCGGCGGGCCCGGGATCACGATGTTGCTGGACGTGGAGACCGCGGGAGTGCCGACGACGCCGGTAGCGGTCACCTTGAACACGTACGACGTCGAGCCGGTCAGACCGGTAACCGTGCAGGACGTGCTCTGCGTGTTCGTGCAGCCACCGGGAATGGTGGCGCTCGGCACGGAAGTGATCGAATAGCTGGCGACCGGGCCACCGCCCGGCGCACTCCAGGTGAGGCCGACCTGGCCGGAGCCGGTGACGGTCGCGACCGGCGCGGCCGGGGTGGCCGGCGGACCCGGGATCACCGCCGCGCTCTCCGCCGACGGCACCGCAGTGCCGACCGCGCCGCGCGTGGAGACCGTGAAGGAGTACGCGGTGGCTTCGTTCAGGTTGGTCACGACGCAGGACCGGGTCACCGTGCCGAGACACGTCCCCGGGATGGTGGCGTTGCCTTGGCCGGCCGCGACCGTGTAGTCGCTGACCGCGCCGCCGGACGGCGCGTTCCACTCCACGGTCAGCTGGCCCAGGCCGGTGGCCCGGACGGTCGGGTTCACGGCGCTCGGCGCTCCCGGAAGGACCGCGTCACTCGACGGCGAGACCGCCGGGGTGCCGACGGCACCGTTGGCGGTGACCGTGAACGTATACGTCACCTCGTCGTCGAGACCGGTGACGATGCACTCCAGCGCGGAGATGTTCTGGCAATCCGTCACCGGCCCGTCGATGTCGGACGAGACCGAGTAATCGGTGACCGCCCCACCACCGGGCTCCAACCAGGTGACAGTCACCTGGCTGACGTCCGAGACCACCGCGGTCGGTTTGGCCGGAGCCTCGGGCGGGCCCGGCACCACAGCGTCGCTCGCCGGCGAGAGAGACGCCGCGCCGGCACCGTTCGCCTGCACCTTGAAGGTGTACGAGGTAGCCGCGTCGAGGCCGTCGAAAACACACGGCGAGGACGCGACGGAGCCCAGACAGCTGTCGGTCGGTGTGGCCGCCGGAATCGACGTCACCGTGTAGTCGACCGGGGTGGCGCCACCGGTGGGCGCCGTCCAGGTCACCGTGACCTCGCCCTCGTCGGTGACCGACACGCCGGGCTTCGACACCGGACCGGGCGCTCCCGGCGTGATGGCCGCCGAAGCGGTGGACTCGGCTGACGGGCCGCTGCCCCCACCGGTGCCGGCGCCGTTGGCGTGGACCTTGAACGTGTACGAGGTGCTCGCCGTGAGGCCGGCGAAGTCACAGGTCAGAGCGGCGACGTTGGTGCAGTCGGCGGACGCCACCACGGGGTTCGAGGTGACCGTGTAACTGCCGACCGTCGGTCCGCTGCCCGGCGCCGTCCAGGTGAGCCGCACCGAGGTGTCGCTCAGGTGCGCCACGGCCGGTGTGCCGGGGACGTTCGGCGGGCCCGCCACGATCGCGGCCGTGGCCACGCTCGTCGCTGACGTGCCGGTCGAACCGACACCGACGGCTGCCACCTTGAACGTGTACGACGTGCCCGCTGTCAGACCGCCGAAAGTACAGCTGGTGGCACTGTCCGGCAGGTCGGCGATACAGGTCCCGGACTGCGAACCGGTCGCGACCGCCGGCGTCGGCGTCACCTTGAACGTGTCGATGCCGCTGGTCGGGGCGGCCTGCACCCACGAGACCCGCACCTGACCGGCCACGCCGGTGTAGGACACGGTCGGTGTCGCGGGCACTGCCGGTGGTCCGGTCAGCACCTCCTCGGAGGTGTCGCTCGGTTCCGAACAGTCGGTGTAGTTGTCGTTCGCCACCGGGCAGGCGACAACCGACACCGTGTACCTGGTGTTGCCGAGCACTCCGTTGACGATCGTGCAGGTCAGGCCGGTGGTCACACAGGTCTGACCACCTGACGAGGTGGCCACGTAGTGGTCGACGCTCGTGTAACCGGTGGCCTCGTCGACGGGCGGCGCCTGCCAGGTCACCGCCAGTGCCCGGCGTCCCGCGGTCACCTGCACGTCGGTCGGCTGGTCCAGCTGGTCCGCCAGGGCCGGCGCGGGCGTGGCGGTCAACGTAGCCGCCACTGCCAGGAGCGAGGCCGCGGTCACCACCATCCATCTTGAGAACCTTCGCCGGCGTTCCGGCCCCGCTGTTCGCACCGCTGCCACCCCCGTGGTTAGCCGCCCTGGGCTGGCCTGCCCGGGCTTGTCGTCCACCACAAGGTAGCCAGTCCTGTCCTGAAAAATGCTCAAATGAGCTACTAGACCAGACGTGGGCGGCACGGGAACGCGGGAGTCACATCGTGCGGGCGGCGGTCTCGTCGGCGGATGCGGCGGTCTCCCGCAGGGCCTCGTCGAGGCTGGTGGGAGTGAGGCCGAAGGTGCGCTCGGTGAGTGAACTGTCCATCACGAACGGCGCGTAGAACTGGTAGTCCATCTCGGCGAGCTCGCGGGCGATCGGGACGGCCAGGCCGGCCGTGCGCATCACGAACCGCGGCATGCTGTGCACCTTGAGCTGGGGCTGGCCGGTGAGTTCGCAGTACCGCGCGGCCATCTCACGGATGGTGATCGGCGCGGGCGACGGGACGTGCCAGGCCTTTCCCCATGCCCTCTCGTCGCGGGCCAGCGTGGTCAGCGTGCGGGCCATGTCGCCGGTGCAGGTGAACGAGTGCGGCAGATCCATTTTCGCCGGGCCCCAGGCGGGCCGGCCCTTCTGGATGGCCGGCAGCAGGACCGTGGAGAAGATCCCGGCAGTGCCGGCACCGACGTAGTCCGAACCGCGGGCCTCGAACGTGCGCACGCCGCTGGCCAGCGCGTCCTGCCACATCTTGATGCGGATGCGACCCTTGCGGCCGGTGGCGGCGAGCGGGCTGGCCTCGGTCATCCGGCCGCCGGGCTGGGGACCGTATCCGTAGAGGTTGCCGGTGATGGCGTAGACCGCGCCGGCTGACTTGGCCGCGGCGATCATCGCGTTGTTCATCGGGAACCAGAGCTTGGCCCACTCGGTGTACTTCGGGTTCGCGCAGTTGTAGAGCACCTCGGCGCCCTGGGTGACCTCGGTGAGCCGCCGGGTGTCGGAGGCGTCCGCAGCGACGCGCTCGATCAGCTGGTGCTCCGGGCCGCGGCCGCTGCGGGTCACGACGCGGACGCTCTCGCCCTGGTCGGCGAGGAGGAGGGCGACCTTGGAGCCGATCGGGCCGGATCCGACGACGACATGCTGAGCCATAACGATGATCTCCTTTGCGAGCGGTGCTCTCTGTTAAGAACAACAGTCTCACATGACATGGCGAGTTTGCAAGAGCACTGCTCTCGTTGTGGCACACTGGGCGCATGAGCGCCGCCAATCTACGGGCCCGGGTACGGGCCGAGATGACTGAAGAGATCAAGAACGTGGCACGCCGCCACCTCGCCACCGACGGCGCGAACCTCTCGCTGCGGGCGGTGGCCCGCGATCTGGGCATGGCCTCGTCGGCGGTCTACCGGTACTTCGCCAGCCGCGACGAGCTGCTCACGGCGCTCATCATCGACGCGTACAACGAGGTGGGTGACGCCGCCGATCGGGCCGCCGCTGCGGAAGAGATGCCGCTCGGTCGATGGCTCGCAGCCGGTCACGCCGTCCGTGACTGGGCCCTGGCCAATCCGCACCAGTGGGCGTTGATCTACGGGAGCCCGGTGCCGGGTTATCAGGCCCCGCAGGACACCATCGGGCCGGCTACCCGGGTCATTCTGCTGCTCGGGGCCACGCTCGGTGACGCGTACCAAAGGGGTTTGATCCCGGCTCGGGAACCGATCAGCGCGAGTTTCGCGCAGGAGCTCGCACCGATCGCGGAGACGTTCCAGGCGGGCATGCCGCCGCACGTGATCGCGGACACGCTGGCCGGCTTCTTCCAGCTCTGCGGCGCGATCAGCGCCGAGTTGTTCGGCCAGCTCAACAAGTCGGTCGACGTGGACCGGCGCGGCTTCTTCGAGTACCAGATGCGGGCCGCCGCGGCGACGGCCGGCCTGAGCTAGCCTGCTTTAGCGTGCGTGCAGGACGTGACCGCCGGGCGTCTCCGGGGGCACGTCCGGACGATCGAAATAACGCGCCGCGAGCGCCGACGGGCCCAGGTCATCGATTGCCGTGAAGCCACGTTCGCGCAGCTCAGCGTCGATCTCATCGGGTTCGAAATAGGTCAGCCACGGCTCGCCGAGCTTCGCCACCCGCGCGGCACGCTCCTCCAGCGCGGCCCGGCGCGCGCCCGCCATTCGCTCCGGTGACTGCGCGTAATCGAATGCCACCTCATTACCCTCGCCGGCCGCGACGAAGGCGAGCGTCTCGGCGAAACCGTCCGCGCTCAGATAGGGCACAACGCCCAGCCAGAGAAAGAACGCCGGACCGTCCAGACCGATTTCGATCGACTCCTTCTCGAAGTCGACGCCGGCGTAACGCACGCTTTCCGGAATCGCGATGCCGGTCTCGGCGAGCCGCTTCCGCTTCCAGGCCTGCGTGTCCGGATGATCAACCTCGGTCACGCGCAGCCCCGGGTGCGGATTGCGATAGGCGAACGTGTCCAGGCCCGCCCCGAGAGTCACCAGCTCACGAACGCCACGCCGGACCGCCGCAGCGATCGCGTCCTCCGCGAACCTCGTCCGCGCAGCGATGAAAAGCCGCATCGCGCGCCGCGGTGCATCAGCCAGGAGATCCGCTTGCGCTTCACCCAGCATGGGTACGGCAAGAGGATCGGCGAAGATCCGTCCATGCTCGATGATCTGGTGTGCGGCCCGATAGCGCGCGGCACTCCATGCTGTTTTGCTTGGCTGACCGTTCTCCATCATCAAGGCTGCCACTCGGCTTTCGTCATCTGGACGCGGTCTCCGCGCATCGGAACACCTTCGGCGAGCAGCCGGGCTCGCGCCTCCCGTTCGTTCCCGGGTGGCAGCCGTCCGGCGCTGTTCACCACACGATGCCAGGGCACACCACCGCCGTGCCGAGCCATGATCGTGCCGACCTGACGTGGTGAGTTACGGCCGGAGCCCTCGGCCAGCGTGTCGGCGATGCCGCCGTACGACATGACCCGGCCCTCCGGAATGCTCTCGACCAGCGTCAGGACCTGTTCGACGTACTCCTCGGGTGTCATCACACGCCAAGATATGGGATCTGACGACGGTTGACACCGCCCTGCCGAGCACAATGGGCCGGGTGCGAGATGTGGTGACCGGTGCGCGCCGGATCGTGGTGAAGGTGGGTTCGTCCTCCCTGACCACCGCGGCAGGCGGTATCGACGAGCAGCGGATCGACGCCCTCGTCGACACCCTCGGCGGTTTGGCGACGTCCGGCCGTGAAGTGGTTCTGGTGTCCAGTGGCGCGATCGCCGCAGGCCTGTCCCCGCTGAACCTGCCACGGCGACCGCGCGACCTCGCCACCCAGCAGGCCGCCGCCTCGGTGGGCCAGGGCCTGCTGATGGGGCGGTACACAGCGGGTTTCGCCCGGCACCGGATCACCGTGGGGCAGGTGCTGCTCACCGTCGATGACGTGACCCGGCGGGCGCATTATCGGAACGCGTACCGGACGCTGCGGAAACTGCTCGATCTCGGCGCGCTGCCGATCGTCAACGAGAACGACACGGTCGCCACCGAGGAGATCCGGTTCGGCGACAACGACCGGCTGGCCGCGCTGGTGGCCGCCCTCGCCGACGCCGACCTGCTGGTGTTGCTCTCCGATGTGGACGCGCTGTACACGGCGAGTCCATCCGACCCGTCGTCCCGGCGGATCTCTCTGGTGACCGACGAGTCCGATCTATCGGGTGTCAGCATTTCCACGCCGAGCAAATCCGGGGTCGGCACCGGCGGCATGGTCACCAAGGTGGAAGCGGCCCGGATAGCCACCGGTTTCGGCATTCCAGTGGTGCTGACCGCCGCGCCGCTGGCCGCGCGGGCACTTGCCGGTGAGGACGTCGGCACGCTGTTTCAGGCCGCGTCGTCGCGCCCGGCCGCCCGGCTGTTCTGGCTGGCGAACGCCACCTCGCCGCGCGGGCGCCTGCACCTGGACGCCGGCGCTGTCGCCGCGGTGGTGGCCCGGCGCAAATCGCTGCTGCCGGCCGGGATCACCGCTGTGGACGGCTCGTTCGCGGCCGGCGACCCGGTCGACCTGGTCGACGCAGGCTCGGGCACACCGGTGGCTCGCGGTCTGGTCAACTATGACGCCGTGGAGCTACCCGCCCTGCTCGGACGGTCCACGCATGAGTTGTCGGCGGCGCTCGGTCCGGGTTATGAACGAGAGGTTGTGCACCGGGACGATCTGGTGCTGCTTTAGTGAGCAATTTTCAACCTGGCATTGGGCCTGAAGCTGCCGGGCCGTCGCCCGGCGCCAGGATGCGAGGCCCTCGCCACGTTGAAAAAGGCTCAGTGCGTACCCTCGCTGCTTTTATCTGAGAAAGGTTTGCCATGAGCGTGCTGGAGCAGGCTGCCGCGGCCCGGATCGCGGCCATCGACCTTGCGGGCGCTACCCGCGCCGAGAAGGACAAGGCGCTGCTGCTGATGGCGGACCGCCTGGTCGAGCGGTCGGACGACATCGTCGCGGCGAACGCCGTGGACATCGCCAACGGCCGGGAGAACGGCATCGGCGAAGCGATGATCGATCGGCTCACACTGACCACCGAGCGGGTCGCCGCGATGGCCGACGGCCTGCGCCAGCTCGCCGCGCTGCCCGACCCGATCGGCGACGTGGTACGCGGCTCGACCCTGGCGAACGGCCTGGAACTGCGCCAGGTCCGGGTGCCGTTCGGCGTGGTCGGGATGATCTACGAGGGCCGGCCGAACGTGACCGCCGACGCCGCCGGGATCTGCCTCAAGTCCGGCAACGCGGCGCTGCTGCGCGGGTCCGGCTCGGCCTTCTCGTCGAACGCGGCGATCGTCTCGGTGCTGCGCAAGGCGGTCACCGACGCCGGGCTCCCGGCCGACACGATCCAGCTGCTCGACGCCACCACCCGCGACTCGGTGAAGGAGCTGATGCGGGCCCGCGGCCTGGTCGACGTGCTGATCCCGCGCGGTGGCGCCTCGCTGATCAAGACGGTGGTCGAGCAGTCGACGGTTCCGGTCATCGAAACGGGCGTCGGCAACTGTCACGTCTATGTGGACTCCGCCGCCGACCTGGAGAAAGCCCTCGCCGTCACGGTGAACTCGAAGACCCAGCGGCTCTCCACCTGCAACACCGCGGAATCGCTGCTGGTGCACACCGAGATCGCCGAGCAGTTCCTGCCGCTGGTGCTGGAGGAGTTCGCGAGCCGTGGCGTGACGGTGCACGGTGACGCGCGGGTCGCCGGTTACAGCGAGGACGTGGTCGCCGCAACCGAGGACGACTGGGGCACCGAATACCTGGCCGCCGACATCTCGGTGGCGGTCGTCGACTCCCTCGACGACGCGCTCGACCACATCCGCCGGTACGGTACCGGGCACACCGAGGCCATCGTGAGCGAGTCCGTCACCGCAACCCGGCGCTTCGTGGCGGGCGTCGACGCGGCGGCCGTGATGGTCAACGCGTCCACCCGGTTCACCGACGGTGGCGAGTTCGGGTTCGGCGCGGAGATCGGGATCAGCACACAGAAGCTACACGCGCGCGGACCGATGGGCCTGCCCGAGCTGACGTCGACGAAGTACGTGGTGACCGGTAACGGTCACACTCGCTGACGGTTTGCGCGGTTGTGTTGGGGATTTTCGCTTTTCGATACAGACCGCGATCAGCCACGATGCAAGATTCACTGCTATGCGGGCGCTGACGCCCTCCGCCGGAGGCGTCCCACGCGGCGCTTTGCCGGTTCGGGTCCGCGCGGCGCGGCTCGGCTCGGCGCGGCTCGGCGCGGCGCGGCTCGGCGCGGCGCGGCTCGGCGCGGCTCGGCGCGGCTCGGCGCGGATCTTGTGGACTTCCCCGCAGACGTGTCCGCACAACTCCACAAGATCGAACAGGCCTAGCCGATCTTGTGGAGTTACGCGCAAACGGTTCGCCGAACTCCACAAGATCGGCGAAGCACCAGCACCACGTTCGCCACGCCGGAACTGTGAAGCACCACGCTCACCACATCGGAGCTGTGAAGCACCACGTTCACCACATCGGAACTGTGAAGCACCACGCTCACCACCCAAAACCGACATGCCACCGACGGCCGCCCCGCAAAGTCGTGCACTTGTGGTCGACCAGCCGGGCAAACCGCACAAGATCTCCGAGCGGCGCCTCGCACCGAGAAACCACCACGCCGCCACCACACCCCGAACCCCCACCGCTCCACAAAATTACGAAACCCGAGCGATCGAAGCCGATGTCGCTCGGTGAGGGCAGAGCGGGGTCGCGTCAGCGGCAGGCTCGCAGCGCCGTCAGGGTGATGTTGACGTCGAAGAGCGGGCCCTCGTTGCTGTCCCAGCCGCCGTCGATCCGCTGCGTCTCGGCGAGACGTTTCCGGGCGCTCTGCAACAGCCAGTCGTCGCCCAGGTTGACCCGGCGCAGCGCGGCCGCCATCGCCGCTACGTCGGCCGAAGCCATGTCCGGGAGGCGGTCGCCGAGGACCTGCTGGACCCGAGCCGACTCGTAGAAGAACTGGCGCTGGTGCAGCAGCCCAGCGGCGTGCCAGCCGACCGCGAGGAAGGACGGCCAGGTCCCGTCCGGGTTCAGCTGGGAAACCACATAGGCGGCGGCGCGGCCGATGGCCTCACCGAACGGCGAGCGGGTCTGATAAGGGTCGGCCTCCACCGCCGCGGCGGTCAGCCAGAACCCGGCCACCGAGGTCAGGTACAGCGTCGCTTCCGGGTCGCCGGGCATCGCCCACGGTGGGGCCTCACCGGCAAGGGACTCGTGCTCCTGCCAGGTGCCGTCGCCGCGCTGGGCGGTGGCGAGCCAGTTCAGCGCGCGTTCCACGACCGGGCCGCGCAGGCTGCCCAGATCGTCGAGCTCGGCGAGGCGGAAGCATGTCGCGTCGATCGATGGGACCGCGCCCTCGGCGGAGGCGGACCAGCCGCCCTCCAGCATCTGCCCGGCGGCGATGCGGTCCACGACCTCCTCCGGCGCCGGCTGACCGGTCCGGAGGTAAGACAAGCGAGCTCGCTCGACCGGGTCACCGTGGGCAACCACGTACCCGATTGCGGCATCTATATCGACCACTGTGGTGACGCTACCGTCCGCGCCTGTGATTCGCCGTGCCGATTCGACATCTGTGACGTTCGTCCGTTTCGGTCACGCGTTCATCACTCTGAGGAGTTGCAAAGGCAACCCCTCAGAGTGACAACCAAACGTCAGTACGAGGGCAGCGACGGGTCGACCGTGCTGACCCAGGACACGATGCCGCCCTGGACGTGCACCGCGTCCTTGAAGCCGGCCGCCTTCAGCGCGGCGAGCGCCTCGGCCGAGCGGACACCGGACTTGCAGTGCAGCACGATCTGCCGGTCCTGCGGGAACTGCGAGAGCGCCGCGCCGGAGAGGATGTCGCCCTTGGGGATCAGGACAGCGCCCGGGATCCGGTTGATCTCCCACTCGGCGGGCTCACGGACGTCGACCAGGAACACGTCCTTGCCGGTGTCCTGCCAGTCCTTCAGCTCGCGGGCCGTGATGGTCGCGTTGAAGGTGGCTTCCTGCGCCTCGACCGAGACCGCGCCGCAGAAGTCCTCGTAGTCCTCCATCAGGTCGGTCAGCGTCGGGTTGTCCCCGCAGAGCACGCAGTCCGGGTCCTTGCGGACCTTGATTTTGCGGTACTCCATCTCCAGGGCGTCGTAGACCATCAGGCGACCGACAAGCGGCTCACCGATGCCGGTGATCAGCTTGATCGCCTCGTTGACCTGGATCGAGCCGATCGACGCGCAGAGCACACCGAGCACGCCGCCCTCGGCGCAGCTCGGAACCATGCCGGGCGGCGGGGGCTCCGGGTAGAGGCAGCGGTAGCAGGGACCGTGCTCCTCCCAGAAGACCGAGGCCTGGCCGTCGAAGCGGTAGATGGAACCCCAGACGTACGGCTTGCCGAGCAGCACCGCAGCGTCGTTGACCATGTATCGGGTCGCGAAGTTGTCGGTGCCGTCGACGATCAGGTCGTACTGACTGAAGATCTCCTTGACGTTGTCACGGTCCAGCGCGGTGTTGTGGATGACCACGTTCACCAGCGGGTTCACCTCGGCGATGCTGCGTGCCGCGGACTCAGCCTTGGGCGTACCGATGTCGGAGACGCCGTGAATGATCTGGCGCTGGAGGTTGGACTCGTCGACCGTGTCGAAGTCGATGATGCCGAGTGTGCCCACGCCGGCAGCGGCGAGGTACAGCAACGTCGGCGAGCCGAGGCCGCCCGCGCCGACCGCGAGCACCTTCGCGTTCTTCAGCCGCTTCTGACCGTCCATCCCGACGTCGGGGATGATCAGGTGTCGCGAATAGCGGCGGATCTCGTCGATGCTCAGCTCAGCGGCCGGCTCGACGAGCGGGGGCAGAGCCACAGTCACTCCCCGGGGTTCGGTGGTAAGGATCGCCGCCCATTGTCGCTCGTTCGGCGCGGATATGCCCATGACGTCGGACACCGGCCCGACATGCGGGATCTGGGAATATTCAGACGGTCGGCTCGCCGGAGTATCGCTTGCCGTCCAGATAGGGCCAGGCGTTGCGGGTACAGCCTTTCAGACCGTACGTCTGCTGCATCATCACCGGGGCCTTCTCGCCGTCACCCGGGCACGTCTCGTGGCCGTGTCCCAGCTCGTGGCCGACCTCGTGGTTGATCGCGTATCTGCGGTACTCGGCGAGGTGCCCGTCGTAATCGACGACCCCATCCACCCAGCGGTCAGCGTTGATGATCACCTGGCCGGGCACCCGGCACGAGGTGAACCCCTCGGTCTGCAGGCCACCTGTGGCGCACATCTTCTCCGAGGTGGCGGCCGACGCCAGATAGATCGTGAAGTCGGCGTTGCCGGCGTTCTGCACGCGCCGGAGCCGCAGCCTGCCGTCATTGGTCCAGCTCCGGTCGTCGCCGAGCGTCTCGTCGATCATCTCGGCGAAGTCGGCCGGGACCGTGGCGTCCACGGTCTCCTCGACGGCTACCCGGAAACGGTGGAGTTGTCCGCCGGTGCCCAGCATCGGGCCGCGGCCTTTCGCGTACTGGAACTCGCCGGCGTCGCCGGTCTCGAGGGCCTCGGCGTTTCCGGTCGGCTCGTCGGTGGCGGCGGGCGCTTTCGCGCCCGTGTCGGCCGGCACGATGCCCTGCGTGGCTGTTGCCGCTGCCGTGGGTTCCGCCGCCGTCGTCGGCTGGGCTGCCTGCTCAGCCGCCGGCTGCGCGGCCTCTGGCGCCGCTTTTTCTCGATCGCGAAGCTCATGCCCGGCGACCAGGATCCCGGCGACCACCAAGAGGTACGCGAGGAGCACCGCACGCCTCCGCCGCCGGATCGTCTGCCGGACGCGCGGGGACGGAGCGCCGTGACGGGCGGTCTCCTCGGTGTCGTGTCCAGCGTGGCCTTCGCGGGTGTCGTGGCTGTCGTGGCTGTCGTCCTGGTAAAGGACACCGGGGAGGAAGCCGTGGTCGTGGCCGTGGTCGGCCGGAAGCCCGTTGAGACGTTGGCCGAGAGCGGACATGTGGTGCTCGGTGGCGGGGTAGTCCCGCTCGGCGGTCGTCTCCTCGGCCGTGTCCGGGTAGGCGACCGTGCCGTGCGGCTCGGTGGCGCTGTAGGTCTCGGCTGGTGCGCCCCAGGCGTCGTCGGGTGCGGTTCCCCAGGCGTCCTCGCGAAGGTCGTCGGGGTTGTCCTCCGTCGTGTCGAATTCGGGCGGCGCGGCTGTGTCGAGTTCGGGCAACGCGGCTGAGTCGAATTCGGGAAGCGCGGCTGAGTCGAATTCGGGCGAGGTGGCTGAGTCGAATCCGGGCAGGGCTGCTCTGTCGCTCTGGGGCAGGCCGGCGGGCGGCCAGAGGTTGTCGGGGAGTTCGACAGGAAGCCGGAGGCTCGGCGGAAGACCCACCGGCGGATGGTTGCCGGTCTGGTCGTAGTGGTAATCGAAGTCCTGCGGCCACTGCGGCTCGAAGTGCTGCTGCTGATCCGTCGCGTCCGCGCCCGTCCAGCTGATGGCGGGCAGGGGCGCCTGGCCGCCTGCCCATCCGGTCCCCGGGTGAGCGGGCTGCCCTTGCTGGGCTTTCAGCTGCTGGGCCTGCTTGTAGTTGGCCTGGCGCCGCGCCGCGGGAGTTTCGCCGGGCGCCCTACGGGCCGGCGTGGTGTCCGGAAGCGCCGTCTCGGTGGGGCGTGAGGCGGCCAGCCGTTCGGCGGCGAGTTCGACGATCCCCCGGGTCAGTTCGGTGCGCTCCGGCACCGGCGCGACGGCTTCGGTGCTCTTCGCAGCGGCGGACGAGCCGCGAGGGCGTCGCGCCTTCGCCGGTTCGACGACCTCGTCGGGCTCGGTGCGGCTCGCCTTCGCAGCGGCGGGGCGGCTCGATTTCGGGGTAACGCCGGTTGTGCGGCTTGCCTTGGCAGTGGAATCTGTTCGGGCGGCGAGTGCGGCCTCGACGGACTGAACTCGTGCCGGGGTGGCGCGGTTGTCCGGGACGGCTTTCGCAGGGCCGGCGCCACGTGCGGCAAGAGCGGCCCGGGTGACGGCGTTGCGTGCCGTCTTGGCGTCCGTCGCAGTCTTGGCGTCGGTCACGGTCTTTGTGTCCGGCGACGTCTTGGTGGTGGCCTGCGTCTTCGCCCGGGTGGCCGGCTTCGTCCCGGTGGTGTCCGGCTGGGACTTGGCGGCCGGCGCGCGACGCACCGTCTTCGCAGGTGGGGGCGCCGCTTCGGGTTGCGGGGCAGCTGACGTGCTCTTGCGGGCGGTACGGCTCGTGGTCTTGCCCGCGGGCTCGTCTTCGGGCGGCCGCGCGGCGGTCGACTTCACGGCGGTCGACTTCACCGCAGGCGGCTTCACAGCGGGCGACTTCACCGCGCGTGCCGGCTCGGCTTGGGCGGGCTCGGCTTGAGTTGACCCGGCCTGAGCTGACTCGGCCTGAGCTGACTCGGCCGGTGCTGATGCGGACGGTTTCGGCGGGGTGACCTTGACCGGGGTTGACTTGACCGCCGGTGGCTTGCCGGGCGCGGTGGTCGCTGACGTCGACTTGACCGGGGTTGACCTGGCCGTCGCCGGCTTCACCGGCACCGAGGCCCGGGCGACCACCGCACGCGGCTTCGCGCCACCCGGAGAGCGGTCGTTCGGCGAGTCGCCGTCCGGGTCCGGCCCGGGCGCTGCCGGCGTGTGGCTGGCCGTCTTGCGGGCGGGCTGGGCAGGCTCGGCGGACCGGTTGGGGTCGGCGGACGGCCGGGCGGGGTCGGCGGACGACCGCGCGGGGTCGGCGGTTGCCGTCACCACAGCCCGGCCGACGGTTGCCGTGGCGGCTACCGTGCGGCTGCGCTCCGGGGTTTCGTCCGGTTCCGGGTCGGCGCGGTGTGCGCCCACCCGCCGCACCGCTGGCAGGCCGGCCATCAGCGCGGCCTCGGCCCGGGAACGCTCGACGGAACGTCCGGCGGAGGGGGCGCTGGTATCAGCAGAACCATTTGTCGCGTTTGCCATAACATGCGCAAGCCTGCCACGACTTACCGCTTGTCACAGGACTTTCGCATTTCCCCAGTGAAGATCAGATCGACGGACCGGCGAAGTTCCGGTTGTCGCGGCGGGGCCACGCGTACGGCACACAACCTCGTACCGTCAGCGTCTGCTGCACCATCACCGGGGCGGGTCCGCCGGCCTTCGGGCAGCCCTGATGACCGTGGCCGAGCTCGTGCCCGACCTCGTGGTTGATGACGTACTGGCGGTAGGTGGCGAGGTTGATATTCGCGTCCAGGTACGGCTTGGCCGACAACCGCCAGCGGTCCAGGTTGATGATCGCTTTGCCGGTGGTACGGCAGGACGTGTACGGCACCCCGCCGACCCGGATGTTGGTGCCTCCCTGTGCGCACATCCGGCCAGCGGTGTCCCGGGTGGCCAGGTACACCGTGAAGTCGGCCTTGTCAGCGCCGGAGACCATCTGCAGGCGCAGGGTGCCGTTGCCGATCCAGCTCCGTTTGTCGCCGAGGATCGCCTGCACCTGTGCCGCGAACACCTCGGCATCCTCGTTGCTGCCCTTTTCCACTGCTACCCGGAAACGGCGTACCTGCCCTTTGCTGCCGACGACTGGCCCGCGCTGAGACGCGTACAGGAAATGGCCTGAAGCCTTGGTGGGCACCGCGCCGGAGAGGCGCAGCAAGCTTGCCGCCGGGAAGGGGCTGGTGGGCGAAGGCGAAGCCGAGGCCGATTCGAGGATCGGAGCCGGCGGCGAGGCGGAGGGCGAGGGTGCGACGGACGCGACCGGAGGCGTGGAGGCGGCAACGGACGGCGAAGCGGCAGCTGGGGACGGCGAGGCTGCCGCTGCGGCGTTGCCGACCGGGGACGGGTCTGCGGTGACCTGGTTGCCGATCACGACGGCGATGAGCAGGATCAGCGTCGCCGCCAGGATCACCAGCCAGGACTGACGCCACCGATCGGTGGGCGGGGCTGAAGAGATCATGGGCTTTCCACATTGGCACACGCCGTCGATGCCCGGCACCGCGAGTTGATCAAGTGCGGCGATGCCCACATCGAATGGGTGAAAGGTTTGAACCTCAGCGCGCGTCGTCGAGCAGGCCGACGATCCCCCGAGCCACCAGCCGGGGCACTTCCATCTGGGCGACGTGGCCCACGCCGGGCAGGATCAGCAGCCGGCTGTCCGGGATCGCTTTCGCCACCTGGGCCGGCACCCGCGGGTCGACCAGCTTGTCGTTGAGCCCGCCGATCACCAGCGTCGGAGCCTGGACCCGGGCGGCGAGCCGCCACTGCGAGTCCTCACCCGGCAGGTACGCCCGCAGGAAGCTGCTCACCAGCCCGCGCAGCGTCCCGAGGTATGCCTTCGGGTAGTGCGCCACGGTGTACCGGAGCTGGATTTCCTCCATCGCCTCGGCACGGCGTTGCGGATGCACTTTCGTGGTGTCGCCGAAGCACGCGGCGAGCACCTGCTCGGCCATCTGCTCGGCGGTGACCCGGGTCAGCGCCCACGCCATCAGGCGTTCGGCGCCGGGCAGGGCCAGCAGCGGCAGCACCGGGCCCTGCGCGGTGCGGCGCGGGTTCAGAAACGGCATGGCCGGCGAGACCAGGGTGAGTGTGCGCACCAGGTCGGGGCGTAACGCGGCGACCCGGACCGAGATCGACCCGCCGAGCGAGTTGCCGATCAGGTGGACCGGACCCCGCCCGGAGTGCTCCAGGTAATCGATGAGGGTGGTCGCGAACGCCGGGATCGAGTATCGCGGGATCGCGTCGCTGTAACCGAATCCGGGCAGGTCGACGGCCTGGCCGTCGAGGCGGTCGGCGAGCAGGCCGGCCAGATCGGTGAAGTTCTGTGACGACCCGCCGAGGCCGTGCACGTACACCGCGGGCTCGGCGCCGGGGTGACCCGGCGTGTCCCGGACGTGCAGCATCGAACCACCGACCGTGACCCGGCGAGCGGGCCAGGGCGATGGGATCTCGTCGGCCGGCAACAGCACGCTGTCGTCGGCAAGCATCGCGCCTCTCATCAAGTCAAGAGTGCCTCAAGCCGGCGGTTCACCGCGGCGAGAGTGGCGCGAACCATGGCGTGCCGGTCGTCACCGCTCACCACGGCGGAGCCGGCCAGCTGCTCGACCCAGCCGCCGTCGCAGGACAGCAGCAGCACGACGACCGCGACCTGCATCTGGCCGAACGAGACCGAGGCGGCGTGCTCGACGAAACAGCGGGCCGGGCCGTGCTCGTGCTGGGAGGTGGCGAGCAGTTCGTCGACCGCTCCGGCGGTGGCTGTCGCGCAGAGCCGCAGAAGGTAACCGTCGACGGCGGGGCCGGTCGCGACGCCGGAGGCCGCCCGGCCGCCGGCACGCAGCCGCACCTCGACGCTGGCATCCGCGCCGAAGGTGTTGACGTGCACGTTCTCGATCACCACGCGCGGGCCGGGGTTCTCGCCCGGGTCGAGCGGGCGGGGCCTGCTCGAGTCGACCGGGACGAGCGAGGCCCGCTCGACGAGAGGATTACGCGGCGCGGGCACCGGGGCCGGTTCCGACGAGACCGGCGCGGGCGGGGCCACCGAGACAGGTGCCGCCGGCAGAATCGGCGGAGGGGCGGAGACCGGCGCGGCGGAGATCGGTGCCGCCGAGACAGGCGCCGGCACCGAGGCCCGGCCCTGCCGGGACTGGCCCGGCACGACCGGCGAGGACACCGGTGCGGCCACGAAACGCTGCGGCGGCGCCGACGTGGGCGCCGGAGCGAAACGCTGCGGCGGCGCGGAGGTCGGAGCGACAGCGGCACGCGGCGGGGCGGAAACCGGGCCGGGGTTGTCCGCGGGCATCGCCGCGTCCAGGCCCATCCGGTCCTGGAGCAGGCGGGCCACCCGGCGGCTCACCTCGGCCGGGTCGGCGCCGTCGGACAGGTCCAGCCGGAGGCTGTGCGCGCCGGCCGGCGTGGCCCGCAGCGACGCGTCACGGACGCCGGAGACCTCGCGCACGGCGGCGAGGATGTCCTGGACGTCGAAGCCCTCCTGCCGTTCCTGCACCGGCACGACGTCACCGCGACGCAGATGCGTCGCGATGCGCGCCAGGGCGGGCGCCTCGGCCGATGGCTCCACGGAGGGCGGCTCCGGAACTCGGGGGACGTCAGGCTGGGCCGGAACCCGCTGGGGCAGCGCGCCGCTGTTCTCGGTCACGGCCGCGACGAGGGCATCGTCCGGTTCGTCGGGACGACCAGGCACCGGGTACGGGCTGAGGTCGTCGGTGGCTGGCGGGAACGCGACCGGCCCCTGCTCGTAGCGGCGCTGGTAGCTCGCCGAATCGTACGACGGGCGGGCCAAGGTCGCGTTGTTGTCCGCGGCGCCCGGGACCTGGGGCAGGCCCTGGGCGAGGGTGTCGGTGACCAAGGCGTGCCGGGAGCGCTCGGCGCCGGCGGCGGGCTCGTTGACCGGAACCCAGTCGGGCCTGGGCACCGGTGGTGCGGAACGCGGCGCGGGACCGTCCCGGTAGGTGTCGTCGAGGTCACCCTCGTACGGGTACGGCGGAGCACTGCTCGGCGCGGGTGCCGGTGACGTCGGCTGGGGTGCGCGGCGGTGGCCGAGGATCTCGGCGAGGCGGCTGCGCTCACCCGGCCACGGGGCGGGAGGCTGCTCGGCCGACCCGTTAGGGGGAATCTCAGGCGAATTCTGAGCGGGCACCGCGGAGGACGGCACGGATCCGAACGGGCGCTCCGGCGGGAACTGCTGACGCCCGAACGGGCGACCGTCCGACGGGCGACGCCACGACGGCACGTCCGTCTCCTGCTCCACTGCCGCTCCTGCGTTCGACCACGGACTATCGGCGTTCGCCCACCCGTTCACTCGACTGCGGCCTCGCGAGTCGGCGCCGTTGCCGCTCCCTGTGGCTCCGGCGTCTCCGGAATGCCCTGATTCATCCACCGCGTGCTCCTCGCTCGCCCCAGCTGAGGCTACCGTGTGGTTGCAGTGGCGATAAGTTGCAGCGTCGCGACAATTGCCCGCACGACCGCGACAAGCGCCGATCCGGGCAATCCACGACGACAAACCGCGGGGACCGACCCCCTGGAGGTTCAGAGAAATGACCGCTGCGTCCGGCGGGGCACAGACCGCCCGACCCACCCGCCTGCCACGTTCGGCCCGCCGCAAGCAGCTCCTGGCCGCCGCGCAGCAGGTCTTCGTCGCCCACGGGTACCACGCCGCGGCGATGGATGACATCGCGGAGCGGGCGGGTGTCTCCAAACCCGTTCTCTACCAGCACTTCCCCGGCAAACTCGAGCTCTATCTGGCACTGCTGGACACGCACTGCGACGCGATAATCGCCAAGGTGCGTGGCGCGATGCTGGCAACCCCCGACAACAAGGAGCGAGTCAAGGGCGCGGTCCGCGCGTACTTCGACTTCATGGATCACGAGAGC
Organism: Actinoplanes sp. CA-015351; assembly: GCF_050955685.1. NCBI lineage: Bacteria > Bacillati > Actinomycetota > Actinomycetes > Micromonosporales > Micromonosporaceae > Actinoplanes > Actinoplanes sp. CA-015351. The sequence continues at coordinate 560,987 of NZ_CP192102.1, read as the reverse complement.
GAGGCCTTCCGGCTCGTCTTCGAATCCGACCTGCGCAACGACCCCCAGGTTCGCCAGCGGGTGGAGCGCGTCGAGCAGGGCTGCATCGCCGCTGTGACGGACACCATCATCTCGGATACCGGGCTCCGCCCGGATCAGGCCGAACTGCTCGCTTCCGGTCTCGCCGGAGCGGCGGGGCAGGCCGCGCAGTTCTGGCTGGCGAACGGCCGGCGTACGCCCAAAGCGGAAGCCGAAGCGCTCGTAGCTGCGCTGATCTGGCGTGGCATAGCCAGCTTCCCGCTCCAGGGCGGCTCAACGGCCGGTACGCCGCCGGAAATCGGATAGCCTCATCGGCGGTAGACGGTTGACAAAGGAGGGCCCCGTGGAGGTCAAGATCGGCGTGCAACATTCGCCGCGTGAGCTGGTGCTGGAAAGCGCGCAGACCCCGGCGGAGGTCGAGGAGGCGGTGTCCGAGGCGCTGGCCAAGGACGGCGTTCTGGCGCTCACGGACGAAAAGGGCCGCAAGGTGATCATTCCGGTCGCCAAGGTGGCTTACGTGGAGATCGCCGAGGCGTCGCACCGCCCGTTCGGTTTCACGACTCGCTGAAAGTTTTACGGCTCGCTGGATACGACGAGTGGGGACCCTGATACACAGGGTCCCCTCCCGTAACTTGCTCTCGGGTGCGCCCGGCCGCTGGTCGGGTAGACTTGTGCCGTTGCCGTCTCGTCGATTTGTCAAATCGACCCGCCAAGGCCCGGATTACCGGGTCCGCGATGTACGGCGATCGCGTGTGCGGCCCGCTTAACCGCGTGTGGCCCGCGCCAAAACAAGACCGCGCCCAAGACTTCGACGGGCGCACCACGAGAGGGCACCCGTAAAACTTCATGACCGACAATGAGCAAGCTCTAGTACCCGTAACCAGCCGAGCGCCGGTCCGCCCGGACAGCCCCACCTTCGCCGAGCTCGGCGTGCGTGCCGAGACTGTCGAGGCGCTGGCCAAGGCCGGCATCACCCACGCGTTCGCCATTCAGGAATACGCGCTGCCGATCGCTCTGCGCGGCACCGACCTGATCGGCCAGGCGCCCACCGGCACCGGCAAGACCCTCGGCTTCGGCCTGCCGCTGCTGGAGCGCATCCTCGCCCCTTCCGAGGGCGCTGACGGCCTCCCCCAGGCCCTGATCGTCGTCCCGACCCGTGAGCTCGGTCTCCAGGTCGCGCGTGACCTCGCGGCGGCCGGCAGCACCCGTGGCGTCCGCGTTCTGCCGATCTACGGCGGCGTGGCGTACGAGACTCAGGTCGACACCCTGAAAAAGGGCGTCGAGATCCTGGTCGGCACTCCCGGCCGGCTGCTCGACCTCGCGAAGCAGAAGCAGCTGAAGCTCGGCTCGGTGAAGGCGCTCGTCCTCGACGAGGCCGACCGGATGCTCGACCTCGGCTTCCTGGAGGACGTCGAAAAGATCCTGGCGATGCTGCCGGAAAAGCGTCAGACGATGCTCTTCTCGGCCACCATGCCGGACCCGATCGTGGCGCTGTCCCGCCGGTTCCTGCACAACCCGGTCACCATCCACGCCGGCCACAGCGCGGAAAGTGCCGCGTCTCCGCTGACCAAGCAGGTCGTCTACCGCACCCACCCGCTGAACAAGCTGGAGATGGTGGCCCGGATCCTGCAGGCCCGCGAGCGCGGCCTCACGATGATCTTCACGCGGACCAAGCGTGCCGCCGACCGGGTCGCCGAGGACCTGGACTTCCGTGGCTTCGCCGTCGCGGCCGTCCACGGTGACCTGGGCCAGGGCGCTCGTGAGCGCGCGCTGCGGGCGTTCCGCTCCGGCAAGATCGACGTTCTGGTGGCGACCGACGTCGCGGCCCGTGGCCTCGACGTGTCCGGCGTCACCCACGTGATCAACTACGACTGTCCGGAAGACCCGGAGACCTACACGCACCGCATCGGCCGGACCGGCCGCGCGGGCGCCACGGGCGTCGCGATCACGTTCGTGGACTGGGAAGACATGCCCCGCTGGGTGCTGATCGACAAGTCTCTCGGCCTGGGCATGCCGCAGCCGCCGGAGACGTACCACACGAGCCCCGCGCTCTACGCCGACCTGGACATTCCGTCCGAGATCTCCGGCACTCTGCCGACCGCTGACCGCAGCCGGGTCGGTCTCTCCGCCGAGATCGAGGAAGACCTGGGCAGCGTCGGCCGGCGGGGCCAGGCTCCGCGAGGCCGTGGCGGGCGCGTCCGTGCCGGTGGTCCTGGCCGTGGCTCGGATCGGGGTTCGGACCGTGGTTCGGACCGTGGTTCGGACCGTGGTTCGGACCGTGGCTCTGCGCCTTCTGAGGGTGCCGGCTCCGCTGACGCGACGTCGACGATCGAGCGTCCCAAGCGCCAGCGGCGCCGCCGCCGGGTCGACGAGGACCAGCCGGGTACGGGTACGCCCACGCAGGACGTCTCCGAGAACTCAGCCGCGGCTTCCGCACCGGCCGTGGACTCCTCGCTGGCTGTGGACTCCTCGCCGGGTGTGGACTCTCCGGTCGCTGAGGAGGGGACGGCCGCACCGCGTGCCCGGACCCGTCGTCGCCGCACGACCGCCACTGCCATCCCGTTCTCCGACGGCTCCGCAGACACGGCACCGGCCGTCGCGGAGGCCGCACCCGCCGCACCCGCCAAGGCCGTCGCACCCGCCGAGGTCGTCGCACCCGCCAAGGCCGTCGCGAACGACACGACCGACGGTGACGAGCCGTCCGAGGGCACCGCTCCTCGTCGCCGTCGCCGCCGCAGCCGTACCGCCGGCGCGGACGCACCCGCCGAGGCCGGCGCCGGAGCTGCTGACGCCTGATCCACCGCTTTTTCGTGGCACGGGACCGACGCGGTCCCGTGCTCCGATACTCAGCACCAGCGTTCCTCCAGCTCAGCCAGCAAATCCAGGTTGAGCCGGTACGCCGCGGACACCTCGTCGAGGAAAGCGTTCTGTTCGGCCCGCGACCAGGGCACCGAGTTGAGCTGGTCGCGGTACCGGGCACGGAACAACGGCGGATCAACACCCTCGAAGACGAAGAACCGGTACCCGTGCCGGTTGAACCCGTACGCCGCGACGAGCTTGGCACCGAGCCACTGCCCGCCGGAGAGGTCGCCGAGATATCGGGTGCACTGGTGCGCCACGTACCCGGTGGCCCGGTCGAACGCCGCGGAACGAATCCGGGTGCAGTACGTCGTCGTGGCGGGCAGCGCGGTTATCCGGCTCTGCCAGCGGGCGCCGTACAGGAACCGCAGGTCGGCTTCGAGTGCCGGGATCCGGAACAGCTCCGGGTAGACGAACTGCCGGGCAATCGGGTCGTCAGCCATCGCGGCGGCGGCCAGCTCCAGCGTCTCGTAGACGAACCAGTGCTGTGCAACCATCTCCGCGTATGCGGCGAGTGGCAAACGGCCGGTGGCGAGCCCGTCGACGTACCTGCTGCGCCGCGCGATCTCGCGGCCTTCCCGGGTAGCTTCCCGCAGGCGGGCGGAGAGCACGCCGGCCATCAACGACATCGCGTGGCTCCCTTCGCCCGCTGATCAACTTAAACCGCGCCGCGCGAGATCCACAGCCCCGAAGGCACAGCTCCCAGGCACGTTCGCGGCCCCGGGCAGAATGGACGTCATGCCAGAACCGCTCGATCAAGTACTTGCCGAGGTCCGGGAGCTCCTGCTCGCTCCCGGCCTGACCCGGGCCGTCGCGGCCGGGAAGCGCCGCGGTCTCGTACCGTCGGTGACCAGAGTGCAAGTGCGGCCGGTAACCCTCAAGACCGGGCAGAAACTACAGATCGTCACCGACGATGGCGTCCGGCCGTTCACCCGCAACGTCGCGCCCGGTTCCGAAGCGGCCGCTGCCGCGCTCGACGAGCTGCTGGCCGAGCCGTTCGGCAACTGGCACGTCGAGACCGAATCCGCCACGGTCCAGGTGCGGATCACCAAGAAGGGCGACGCCCAGGTGCACCGCGCCGCCGTGAAGGATGCGGCCGGGAAAGCCCAGCCGCAGGCTCACGACCGGCCGAAACAGTGGCTCCTCGACCCGGGCGACCCGCTCTTCGAGGTGATCGGTGGCAACGCCGCGAAGCGCCGCCAGATCGACGCTTTCCTGCGCGCGCTCGCCGCGACCCTGCCCGACGAGCTGCCGTCACCGCTGCGCGTCGTCGACCTGGGCTGCGGAAACGCGTACCTCACCTTCGCCGCGTACCGCTATCTGGCCGCGCGAGGCGCGGACGTCCAGGTCGTGGGCGTCGATGTCCGAGAGGACCAGAGGGTACGCAACACCGCGGTCGCCGAGCGTCTCGGCTGCTCCGCCGAGGTGAGTTTCATGGCCGGCACGATCGAGGACGCGCATCTGCCGTTCGCACCTGACCTGGTGCTCGCGCTGCACGCCTGCGACACCGCGACCGATCAGGCGCTGGCCCGGGCCGTGCGCTGGGAGGCGGCCTGGGTGCTTGCTGCGCCCTGCTGCCACCACGACATCGCGGCGCAGATCAAAAACAGTCAAACCCCGCATCCGTACGCGGAAATGACCCGCCACGCCATCCTCCGCGAACGTTTCGCCGACGTGCTGACCGATTCGCTGCGCGCCGCCCTGCTGAAGCTGCACGGTTACCGCGTCGACGTGGTGGAGTTCGTCGACTCCGCGCACACGCCCCGCAACCTGCTGCTCCGAGCCCGCCGCACGGGTGCCGAGCCCACCGAGGCCCAGCAGGCCGAGTTCGCCGCCCTGACCACCCAGTGGGGCGTAACCCCAGCCCTGGCAACAATGCTCAGCTGACCGCCCCGGCCCCCAGCGCCAGCCCCGGCCCCCGCCCCGGCCCCGTCGCGGCCCCGTCGCGGCCCCGTCGCGGTCGCGGCCCCGTCGCGGTCGCGGCGGGCCACTCTGCCTGGATCTTGTGGAGTTCCCCGCAGACGTGTCCACACAACTCCACAAGATCGAACGGGCTTAGCCGATCTTGCGGAGTTGTGCGCAAACGGTTCGCTCAACTCCACAAGATCTGCGAGACGCCACGCCGCCACGCCGCCACGCCGCCACGCCGCCACGGCGCCACGTCACCGGCCCGCACCCGTCGCCAGTCCACAAATGGCGTGCCGGGCGGTTAGTGCCGGAGACTTGGTGAGTTTGCGGTTTGGTGGGCGGGAGGATCGGATTCGGTCAGCTGACGACGACTGTCCAGGCTGCCGTGTGGACCTTTCCGGCGGTCTGGAAGTCGAGGAACATGCGGTAGGTGCCTGGGCTCGGCGCGGTCAGCCAGAACTTGATTTTGCCGTCGATCAGCTGGCTTTCCGGGTGCACGTGGACGTACGCCAGGTCGTTCTGGCGCAGGACGACCAGGTGACCGAAAGCGCCCAGGTACGGCTCGACCGTGACGGGCTTGCCGGAGTCGTCGGTGACCGTCATCAGCAGTGGCTGGGTCGACTCCGTGCCGGGCGTTCCCTCGTACCCGATCTTGTAGCTCTCGGTGGTGGTGGCGCGCGCCGGATCGGGGAGGGTGACCGGAGCGTAGTTTCCGGCGACCGTCAGGTCGCTACCGAGCGTGGTGGCGAGCTGGGTGCCGCCGACCAGCGCGGTGAAGTCCGCGATCATGCGGTAGCTGCCCGGGTCGTCGAGGGTGAGGTCGACGCTCCAGGTGCCGTCCGGAGCCATCGCCGGATGCACGTGCTGGAAGCCGGTGAGGTCGCGGCGGATCACAATGAGATGCAGCGGTTTGTCGTGCACGATGGCGTAAGTGGTGACCGGTGCACCGCCCGGGCCGTGGATCACGAACTCGAGCTTCTGCGAATGGCCCGGCTCGAACGTGGTGCTCACCGGGGTGAGGGTCAGCCCGGATGAGCTGAGTGATAGGCCGCCGACTGCGGCTCCGGCAGTGTTCGCGCCGGGGACCGGGACCGTCACGCCATGGGTGTGCGGCTGACTCTCGTCGATGACCGAGGCGGACGGCGCCGGAGCTGCCGGGTTCGTGCCGGCCTGCGAAGCCGAACCCGCCGCACCGGCCGCCGTGGTTGCACCCGCCGAACCGGCCGACGTAGTTGCACCCGCCGCACCGGCCGCCGTGGTTGCACCCGCCGCACTAGTAGCGCTGGTCGCCGTTCCGTTGTTGAGGCGGCCCAGGCCGTATCCGGCGAAAAGGACGACGACCAGCAGCGCGCCGAAAGCGGCCAGCCGGAAACCCGCGTTCGGCGGGATCGCCGGAGCCGTCGAGGCAGCCCCGAGAAGCACGGCGTCGTCGTCGCGAGGCGTTTCCGCGCCCCCGCCAGCAACGTGCGAACTCGGGTCGGCGATCCATGCGCTCCCACCGGACGCCCCCGAACTCGGGTCAGTGATCCGTGCGCTCCCGCCGGACGCCCCCGAACTCGGGTCAGGGATCTCTGGGCTCGGGTCAGGCATCCGTGAGCTCGTAGCCCGCCTCGTCGACGGCGTCGCGCACGGCGGCGTCGGTGAGCGGTGTCGCGCTGGTCACGGTCACGCCGCCGGAGGCCAGGTCGACCCGTACCTCAGCGACACCGGGCAGCGCTGAGATCTCGCTCGTCACGGCCTGGACGCAGTGCGAGCAGGTCATGCCCTTCACCTGGTAGGTACTGGTCACCGCCATCGTCGAACCTCTCCCGTTCTCACCGGACACATCGCGACTTTACCCCCACCTGTATCACGCATTTCGCCGCTGTGAATTGGTCGTGCCCCGGCCCTCGTGAGTTCCCAGCGGTCTTTGCGGATGGGTAGATTCTCCGGATGTGACGGATCGTGAACGTGGGCAGTACGTGCTGACCGAGAACCGGGAACGGGTCGACCTGGACCGGGTACACCGATGGCTGTCCGAGGAGTCTTACTGGGCGGCGGGGCGCGAACGCGACGTCGTGATGCGGTCGGTCGAGGGCTCCCTGCCGTACTCGATCTTCCTGGGTGATGAGCAGGTCGGGTTCGCACGGGCGGTGACCGACGGCGCGACGTTCGCGTGGATCTGTGACGTCTACATCGATCCGGCCCACCGGGGTCACGGCCTCGGAACCTGGATGATCGACTCCATCGTGGAGAGTCTCGCGGACCGGGGCATCCTGCGGTTCCTGCTCGCCACCAGGGACGCGCACGAGGTGTACCGGCGGTCCGGGTTCTCCGAACTCGCCGGCGCGCAGCGCTTCATGGAGATCGACCGCCGGCCCACCCGCAACGCGATCCTCGGCCACAGCTAGCGCCTAGGAACGGCCAGACGGCGACCGCAAGCTCCGGCGACGGCAGCGCTGCCATCAGGCGATCGCAAGCTCCGCTAGCCGGCGACGACCAGCGACTCCGCTAGCCGGCGACGGCCAGCGACAGCGGGAGGACGGACTCGGCGCCGGCTCGGCGTAGCGCCCGGCCGGCCAGCGTCATCGTCCAGCCGGAGTCGACCAGGTCGTCGACGAGCAGGACCGGGCCGGCCAGGTTGGCCAGCTCGGCGGCCACCTCAGCGGGGACGGCGAAGGCTTCGTGCAACACGCGTACCCTCTGGGCGCTGTTGCCTCGCGCCGAGGTCTCCCCCGCTGCCGTCGAGGTCAGCGCGCCGAGGAGCGGCAGCCGCCCCACCCGCGAGATGTGCTCTGCGAGGCTGTGGACAAGTTGTGGACGACGCTGTGAACCGACCGCCACGACGGCCGCCGGACGCTGCCGCCAGGCGTCGTCACCGTGCGCCCACGACTTGAGGACCTCGACGACCGCACCGGCCAGATCGTCCGGAATCGGGGCGTCCACGGCGTCCGCGCTCACCGCGCTGCGCAGCCGGCTCCCCCACCCGAGATCGGAGAGGCGGCCGACCGCACGGCCCGGCTCGATCTGCTCGGCCGGCGGGATCTTCCCTTTCAGGCTGATGCCGATCGCGGCCAGGCCGGTCGGCCACATCTTCTTCGGCGCGATCTCCATGCCGGGACGGCCGAGGAACGCGTCCGCCGCCGCCAGCGAGGCCGACGAGACATCGGCGTCGAAGAGTGGTCCGGCGCAGTTGTCGCAGCGTCCGCACGGGACGGCTTCCGGATCGTCCAGACAGAGACGGAGGAATTCCATCCGGCAGGCGGTCGTTTCCGCGTACCCGATCATGGTTTTTTGCTCGGCGGCCCGCGCCTCGGCGACCCGGCGCAGGCGCGCGCTGTCATATGTCCAGGGCTCGCCGGTGGCGAGCCAGCCGCCGCGCATGCGGCGCACCGCGCCATCCACGTCCAAGACCTTCAACATCAATTCCAGACGGGTACGCCGAAGGTCCACCAGTGGCTCCAACGCCTGTGTCGACAACGGCCGATCCGGCGAGAGCTGTGCCAGCACCGACCGCACCTGGTCCTCCGGCGGGAATGCGAGCGACGCGAAGTAGCGCCAGATCGCGGCGTCCTCCGGCCCCGGCAGCAGCACCACCTCGGCGTGCTCGACGGCACGACCGGCACGGCCGACCTGCTGGTAGTAGGCGATCGGCGACGGCGGCGCGCCCAGGTGCACCACGAAGCCGAGGTCCGGCTTGTCGAAGCCCATCCCCAGCGCGGACGTCGCGACCAGCGCCTTGATCTTGTTGTCCAGCAGGTCCTGCTCGGCGGCGCGGCGATCCGCGTCCTCGACCTGACCGGTGTACGAAGCCACCGGGAAACCGCGCGACCGCAGGAAGTCCGCCGTCTCGGTCGCCGCCGCCACGGTCAGCGTGTAGACGATCCCGGAACCCGGCAGCCGATCGAGGTGGTCGGCCAGCCAGGCCAGCCGGTGTGCCGGATTATCCAGCTGGAGCACGGCCAGACGCAGCGAATCGCGGTCCAGCGTGCCGCGCAGCACCAGCGTGTCGCCCTCGCCGAGCTGGTCGGCCACGTCGGCGGTGACCCGCGCGTTCGCCGTCGCGGTCGTGGCGAGCACCGGAGTCCGCGACGGCAGCCCGGCCAGGAAGGTGCGCAGCCGCCGGTAGTCGGGGCGGAAGTCGTGGCCCCAGTCGGAGACGCAGTGTGCCTCGTCGACCACCAGCAGGCCGGTGCTCGACGCCAGGCCGGGCAGGACGTTGTCCCGGAAGTCCGGGTTGTTGAGCCGCTCCGGGCTGATCAGCAGGACGTCGACCTCGCCCGCGCGGACCTCGGCCTCGATCAGTGACCACTCGTCGAGGTTTGCCGAGTTGATCGTGCGGGCTCGGATGCCGGCTCGGGCGGCGGCGTCCACCTGGTTACGCATCAGTGCCAGAAGGGGCGAGACGATCACCGTGGGGCCGGTGTTGTGTGCCTCACGCAGCAGGGCCGTCGCCACGAAGTAGACCGCCGACTTGCCCCAACCGGTGCGCTGCACGCAGAGGACCCGCCGGCGGTCGACGGTCAGCGCCTCGATCGCGCGCCACTGGTCCTCGCGGAGCCTGGCGTGATCACCGGCCAGGCGGCGGAGGACGGCCTCGGCACGGTCACGCACGGCGGCCCGGTCCTGGGTCGAGACGGCTCGGTCCTGGGTTGCGTCAGTCACCCGGCATGTCTATCAGGAGGGTGAGACAGGTCCGGAGTTATCCACAGTCCGGACGTTGTCCACAGGCGGGAAAGCGGGCGGGCCGGGGTCGGCCCGCCCGGGACGTCGATTTCTCAGAGCAGGGGGTCGTTCTGTCCCAGGGCCTCGCGCAGCAGGCGGATCTCCCGTTCCGGGATCGTGCCGCCGGTGATGGGCTCGGCCGCGGGCGGGACCTGCCCGGGCCGATCCATCCGCATGTGCCACGCGGTGTGCACCGGGGTGTCCACCACCCAGCTGCCACAGCTCGGGCAGGTGTAACCGGTGGGCTCGGTGATCGCGGCGATCGTCGCCGCCGACGTGCCGGTCGCCATGCGCACCGGATCAGACGAAGGTGCGGCCTGCTCGCCGGGCGCGGGCACTTTCGCTGTGCCGCGGATCGCGCCCAGCCGCTTGGCCCGGTGCATCTCGGCCGCGGTCCACAGCGGGAACCACTCCTGCACGATCACCCCGGTCGGCACCCGCAGGGCCGCGCCGAGAAGCTGAACCAGTTTCCAGGAGGGCATCATCTTGCCGGTGAGCACCTTGCTGAGGGTGGCCTTGCTGTAGCGCACCTGCGCGCCCAGCACACTCAGCGAAGGCTTGCCCGCCTGCAGGTGCGCGAAGTTCAGCTGCTCGACCAGGTCCGGCCAGGCGGACTGCCCGTTGACGAATTTCGCCCGCATCCGCGCCAGCTCGTGGTCGCGGACCAGGTTCGCCGCGACGTCCCGGCTCGCGCTCGGGCGGCCGGTGGGCGCCGGCTCGGTTTCCCGGTGCCGGCCGGCGGCGTATCGGCCGGTGGTGCCGGGCGGTGGGGCGTACTTGAACGGCTCGCCCGAGTCGTCGAGGTCGTGCCGGTGCCTCGGCATCAGAATCGCCCTCCCACGGGCAGCTCCGTGATGGCGGGCAACCGGACGTCGTCAACGACCCACCGGGAAACGGTGGCGCCGACGAGTCCGGACCCGGCCAGGATGAGCAGCACCGCGCCGGCGTCCGTCCCGGACGAGAGCAGAGCTCCGCCGCAGACGATGACAACGACGAAAACGATCATCCGGCGGCGTCCCTGCCGATCGGTTATCCAATCACAGTGTGTGACTGGATCCTTCCATTCCGAATTGGGTTTCTCGAAGCGAAGTGGCATGACAGCCCTTTCATTGATTCAGCGGTCCCGGGCCGAAGCTCGAAAAGTGGATATGCAGAGCGACGGGCCCCGATGGTGGGCAGGGCCGCATCGCCGTTCCACATTCTGCTACACACGGACGCCGATGCACCAACACCGAATCGGGCCCCACGAAATGATCATTTCGCCGCCGCGAAACGTGCAACTTGCACGTCCGGGCCGGTAGATCTTACGAACCTCTATGGGTAACCGTGCCGGAAAACGATTAAGGGGCCGGCATGAGCGTTTGATCGCTCGCACCGGCCCCTCAACCTGCCAGGAAGACTGCCACCATAGCGGCTTCCTGGATATCGCTTTACCGAAGTGGCCCGGGACCAACCGAACACAACATCGGGCGGGACCACTTTCGTCGTCCACGGATACAACCTTACTCGCCATCGCCGGGATGTCGCCAGATCAACTTCGCCAGAAGATCATCTTAAGCAGGGGATAAGGTTCGGCTACGCAACGAGATCGTGCGGCCAGGCATCCACCCACAGCCATACCGAGTCACCAACGCGAAACGCCGACGGGCTCACCCGGGGCTCCGACCTGGCAACTCCCAACCTAATGATCGTACGGTTGCGAAACACCACGAAACGCCGGGCAACGAAATTTGCGAAGATCACTGCACGTGTCCGACTTGATCCAGCATTTCCGAGGCACTGAGTCATCCTTTCGGTGGCGGCGATCCGACTTTCCGGGGGATGCAGGGTGACCACGCCACAGAAGAACGAAATACTCACTGTGAGCATTTCATTTTCACAAAGGCGCCGCTTTGGCACAATAATGCGAATGCCCGGCAAGGCGCTTTTCAATCAGCGATGCGATCTCCGGGCCGCCGCTCTTTTACGAAGGACCAAAAGGCGCACACCTTTGCAGAAAGTTGGCGGCGCAGACAAACTCCGGCACGGAGAAAGCCCCCTTAAAGGTTCTTTCCGTCAAAATACTATAAGTCCGACAGTGCGGTATCACCCTGTGTAGCCATCGACACGGCTTCGCGTATCGAGTTGCGCAGATTTTCGTCAGAGATTTTTCGGCGTGTCGATCTTCCGGGGGACAGTTCCGGGCGTTCGCGGCACCGCACGGCGAGGAGGACGCTTCGACGAAAGCGCCGAAGCCGGACCGCGAGGATGGAAATGTCGAGGCCATGACCAAGACGATCGCCGAGAAGCTGCTGATCAAGTCGAACTCGACTGTCTGGCTCAACGAGCCGTCGCGGCTTCCGCTGCTCACGCCGATGCCCGACGGCGTACGCGAAACCGGCATGCTGTCCACCGCCGGAACCGCCGTGATCTTCGCCGAGGACGCGGCCGGCGTGCGGGACCAACTGGCCGAGCACCGGGCCGACCTGGACAAGCCCGGGGCGTTCTGGATCGCGTACCCGACGGGGAACACGGCCGCCATCGACAGGGACACGCTCTGGCCGATCGTCGCTGATTACGACATGCGCCCGTGCGACCAGGTAGCGATCGACGAGCGCTGGTCAGCCCTGCGTTTCCGGGCCAACCAGCCGGGCGAAGACCGATTCACGGGCGAAGACCGATTCACGGGCGAAGGCCGATTCACGGGCGAAGGGTAGAAGATCTCAGCGCCCCAGCACCGTCCCGCCGTTCACGTTGATGATCTGGCCGGTGACGAAGCCGCCGCCCGGCCCGGTCAGCCAGCGGACCGTCTCGGCGATGTCGCCCGGCTCGCCGGCACGCTTCACCAGCGTCGCGTCGACCCGGGACTGATGGCCCTCCGGTGTCATCCGGCCGGCGAAGAACTCGCTGTCCACGACGTATCCGGGCGCGATCACATTCGCCGTGATCCCCTCGGTTCCGAGGCTGGTGGCGAGGTCGAGTGCGTACCCATGCAGTGCGGCCTTGGCCGCGGAGTACGGCCCGCCACCGCCTCGCTGCGCCGCGATCGAGCTGGTCAGAATGATCTTGCCGCCCGGGCGGCGGAGTTTGGGCAGCAGGGCCGTGGTCACCAGGACGGCGGTGAGCACGTTCGAGTCGAGGTTGGCGCGCCAGCGCTCGGCGACGCCGTCCAGGGTGCTCTCGTCGTGGGCGATGAATGCCCCGGCGTTGTTGACGAGCACGTCGAGTTCCCGGTCGCCGACCGCCTCGACGAGCCGCGGCACCTGGGCGGGATCCGAGACGTCGGCTGTCACGGCGCTCGCCTGCGGGCCGATCCACTTCACCGCGTCGGTGAGCACGTCGGCGCGCCGCCCCACAATGATGACGTCGAATCCTTCGCCGGCGAGCATGCCCGCCGTCGCCTTCCCGATGCCGGTTCCGCCGCCGGTGACCACTGCGAGTCGTGTCATGACCCGACCCTAACGGTCACAGCGCGAGCGAAAAGCCGGCCCCGCGCTTGGACACCGGCGCCGGGGCGCGACCGGCCGGCTCCTGGGCCGGCGCCGGTTTGCGTGAGCCCGCTCCCCGCCGCGAAGGCGCCCGCTTACGCTTCCCATTCGCGGACTCGGACACCGAACCGGTCTCCGCGCTCACCGAGTTGTTCTCGACGGTGCCCGGGTTGGTGCTGCCGAGGACTTCGGTCCGGCACGGCAGCCCGTCGACGGCGAACGCCAGCGGCAGCGGGTTCCGGCCCCGGTAACCACCGTGCAGCATGACCGATTTGGATCGGCCCTTGCCGTTCACGACGACACGGCGGCCCTGCTGGCTGATGGCCTTCGGCATCGGCGAGAGGCGCTGCGTGCCGGGGTACCGGAATTCGACTCGCCAGCGGGTGTCGTCCGCGGCAGTGGTCACCACGGTGAGCCTGGCTTCGAAGTCGGCGCCCGAGTCGGTGCGTACCTCGTAGGTAACAGCGCATCGACCTCTCGGTGTACTGCCGACCACCGCACCGCCCACCACCGCGCCGGCCTCGCCCACTGCTGTGGCCTGTGCCGCCTCGGCGTCGCGGGATTCCTCCCGGGCCGACCAGCTGAGCGCTGTCGAACCGAGCAGGACCACGGTCGCGAGCGCGGCGAAGGCCGGCATCCGGTTGCGGGGTGTGGTCCCCGGCAACTGTTCGCGGGGGAAGATCCCACCCAGGAAGCGGGGGAAGATCTCACCCAGGAAGCGAGGAAAGAACCCGCCCAGGAAGAGCCCTCCACCGAGCGGCCGTACGCCGCCGATCCGCAGAGCGTTGCGAATCTTCAATCCTGCCCGCAACTTGAGCTTCACACCGCTCCAGGAGCGCTGAGTCCGTTCAGCCGGCACCGGGACGACTCCCCGGGCGCAGGGTACGGTCGGGCCGTCCCCGGACCGCACCGCCGGGATGACCGGGCGGATGCCGGCGATGGCGGACAGCACGCGAGCGATCTCGGCGGCGCCGGGCCGGCCGGCCGGGTCCTTGGCGAGGCAGCGCAAGCACATGCTGGCGACTCCGGCCGGCATCCCGGGCAGGTCCGGGATCGGCTCGGGGTCGGAGTACAGGTGGGCGCGGAGCGCCTCGGCGGTGTTCTCGGCAGGCCACGGCATCCGGCCGGTGAGCGCGCGATAGAGCAGCAGGCCCAGGGCATACACGTCGGTGGCGGGTGAGACGGCCACACCGGCGAGACGTTCCGGCGCCAGGTACGCGGGTGTGCCGAGCAGGCTGCCGTCCGGGGCGGCGTCGCGCTGCCCGACGATCGCCGAGATGCCGAAGTCGACGACTTTCGCACCGGCGCCGGTGAGCATCACGTTGGCGGGGGTGACGTCGCGGTGCACAAGACCCCGGGCGTGCGCGGTGGCAAGCGCCGACGCCACCTCGGCCGCGATGGTCACGGCCTCCCGCCACTCCAGCGAGCCCTGCCGTCCGATCCGCGCGCCGAGCGACTCGCCGTCGTTCAGCTCCATCACGACGAACGGGACCGTCAGCTCCTCCGAGATCCGCGCCTCGCCGAAATCGTGGATGCCGGTGATGTGCGGATGGCAGAGCCGGGCGGCGGCCAGTGCTTCCTGGCGCAGCCGGTCACGGAACGTGCGATCCTCGGCGAGCTGCGGCGAGAGCACCTTGACCGCGACGTCACGGCCGAGCGTCTCGTCGTACCCGCGCCAGACGACCGACATTCCGCCGGTGCCGAGCTTCTCGATCAGACGGTAACGGCCGGCGATGCGGAGCGGTTCGCCCTGACCGTTTCGCTCCGTTCGCGCCATGCGCCGATTCTCGCCCGATCAGCGAGCCCCTCGTTGCCGCACTCGGAAACCCGTTGGATCAACCCGCTAATAGCTGGTCGACCGGGGCGTAATCGTCGGTCAGAACTCGGGCATCGGCCACGAAATCGTCCAACGAGTCACCGGACAGCACGGTCACCGGTTCCTTGGCCAGGGTGCCCAGCCCGGCCCGCACCTTGTCCACCGGCAGCGGGCTCTCCGACGCCAGGATCACGAAGTTCGATCCCCGGCCGCCCGCCAGCGCCTCCGGAGGCGCGATCAGCGCCACGTGCCCGAAAGCTGCCGCGACCGTCGCCACCTCGGCCCGGATGAATCGGTTCGGCGGGTAGTCGATCACGTTCTGCGCATAGATCCCGTCAGTACGCAGAACCCGCGCCACGTCGACAGCCATCTCCCTGGTCGCCAGGTGCCACGGCACCACCAGGTGACCGAACGCGTCACCGACGACGAAGTCGTAGGACGACGTGGCCTGTCCGGCCAGGCCGACCCGGGCGTCGCCGACCTCGACCCGCAGGTCCGGGCCGGTGACCAGGCCGAGCTTCTGCTTGTCGAGGTCGACAAGGCCGCCGTCGAGCTCCAGCACGAGCTGGTCGCTGCCGGGCCTGGTGGCCCGCAGATAGCTGGGTACGGTGAACCCGCCACCCCCGATGTGCAGAGCATCCACCGGCCCTTCCGGGAGAGTGCCGGCGGTCGCGGCGATCCACTGGACGTACTCGAACTCCAGGTGTTCGGGGTCGTTCAGATCGACGTACGAGTGCCGGGCCGAGTTGAGGACCAGCGTCTGCCCACCGGGCCGTGCGGGATCCTGCTGGACCTGCGCGCAGTGGTACGCCGTCTCCACGTCACAGGGTGTCGGCGAGGCCGCGCCGAGTCCGGCACCGACCAGCCCGACCGCCGCGAGAGCCGCCCGGGCCCGGGGCGAGCCCGGCATGTTCCGCATGTCCCGGCGCAGCCACCAGCCGAGCGCCAGGCCGCCGGCACCGAGCAGCACCGCGAGGCTGAGCACGATCACGCTGCTCGGCATCGCCGCGACGAAGACGAACCCGGTTACCAGCGTCGCGGTGATCGCGCCGAGAGTGCCGATGCTGGAGAGCCGGCCGACCACGCTGCCGGCCTCCCGCAGGTCGCCGAGCTGGAGTTTCACGACCATCGGCGCGACCGTGGAGAGCACGAAGGCCGGCAGGAAGATGGCCAGCGCGGCGAGCAGCAGCACCGCGGGCGCCGCGCCACCGCGCAGCAACTCACCACCCCAGCGGACCAGCGGCAGGGTGATGGCTGTGCCGATGGCGCCGAGGATCAGGGCGGGTGCGAGCAAGGCCCGCGGGTCGTACCGGTCGGCGAGGCGGCCACCGAGCCAGGCGCCGTACGCGATAGCGGCCAGCGCCACACCGATGACCGAGCTGCTCACCTGCAGGGTGACACCGACGTACGGCCCGACGAGGCGCAGCGCGACGATTTCGAGAACGAGGACGGCTCCGCTGGCCCCGAAGGCCAGGGCGGAGGCAAGGGCCGAGGGAAGGGCGCGCGGCGGGGTCTCCACCGCGCGGATGCTACCGGCGCCCGCCGGACCCGACCGGCCTCGACAGGCCGCTCTCCCCGATATCCAGCAGGTTCACAGCGGAAAACGCCGGCAGGTTCACAGCCGGGAGAAGACACCACCCAGGTGCATGTTCGGCTCCGACGCGGACAGCGCGAAGTCCGGCATCTCGATGACCTCGATGCCGGCGGAACGCAGCATCGAGACGCCTTCGCAGGTCACGAAGATGTCCGGCTCGCGCCAGGCGATCACGACCCGCGGGATCCCGGCCGCGATGATCAGGCTGGTGCAGGTGGCGTGCGGACGGCTGGCCCGCTCCGAGCACGGCTCCAGGGTGCTGTAGATCGTCGCGTCCAGCAGCCGGCTGTCACCTGCGGCCTTGAGCAGCGCCGACTCCTCCGCGTGCACCCGGGCGTCGCCGTCCCGGGAGAATCCCGAGGAGATCTCCCGGCCGGACTCGTCAACGATCACGGCTCCAACGGCGAATGCGGTCTCCGAACGAGGGCAGCGGTGCGCCAGGTCGACAGCGCGGCTCATCCACCGGTGGTGGTCCATACGGCTCCAGTCTGCGGTCACGGGTTCGGCCCATGCCTCATCGGAACGCTAGCGCCGCACTTTCGGTAACGAACCAAGAGGGTCCGCAAAAGCAACCATCAGAGCATGGATAGATGCACGTGGTTGGTGTGCACAGCGGCCGGTCCACCGCTCGCGCTGTAGGCACGCCAGCCGGTGCTGGGCATCCAGATCTGCCGATACCAGATCACGTACATCACGCCGAGTTCCGAGGCGTTCTTGACGAAGTACGCGGCGAGCCGGTCACCGAACGCCTTGTCACCGCCGGTCGCCGCAGCATTCTTGAACGTGCTGGAATTCGAGGAGAAGTCGCAGGCCCGGCCTTTCGGGTGCTCGCCGGACGCCCGGGAGCTGTAACAGACCGTGTAACGCTTGAAGCCGTCGTCACGCGACTCGTCGTACGCATGCAGCATGCGTGGTGTGATGCACCCGGTCGACGTCGGGTCGTTGACGGTGCACGATTCCTTGGGCCAGGAACCGTCCGAGTTGCGCGGCGCCGCTTTCGCCGCCGGCGAGTTGACATCGACGAATCCACCGGCCGAGCCGCCGCCGACCTCGGCCAGCGCGAGCTCGGCCTCCCGCTTCTTGCGGGACATCAGGGTGACCTGCTTCTTCTGCTCCTTGATCTCGGCGTCAAGCGCGACCTTGGCGCGTTTCGACGTCTCGACCTCCTCCCGGTAATCGGCCAGCATGGCGCTGTCGATCTGGGCGAGCATGTCGACGCTCTGCACCCGTGCCATGAAGCCGTCCGGTGAGCTGCTGTTGAGCAGCAGGGTGACGGTGCTGATCCGGCCCATCTGATAGGAACGGTTCGCCAGCTCGTTGACTTGCTTGGTCATCACCGAAGCGTCCGCTTCGGTCTTCTTGAGAGTCGCGGCGAGCTGCTTCTGCCGCTTTTTGGAGCTGGCGAGTTTCGTCTTCGCCTGGTCGTAACCCTTGGCGGCGGTCTCGAGCGCGGTACGCAGCTTCTTGCTGCCGCCCTCGTCATCCGGGTCGGCGAATGCGGGGGACCCTGGGACCGCAAGAATCATCGCGACGGCGGCGACGATCAGGGCGAGCAGGGCGGTGCACCGGCGCGGGAATCTGGCCGCCACGAAGACCTCCAAGTCGTAAGCGCCGGTACTTTACCGTGCCCGACCTGGGTAGACATAGATCGATCAGGTGGCCGAATATCCACCATCGACGAAGAGTGTCTGTCCGGTTACCGCCTGGGATGAATCACTCGCCAGGAAAACCGCACATCCGGCAAAATCCGCCGGTAAGCCATTGCGGCCGATCATCGTCCGGGAGGCGTGCGCCGACACTTTCGAGGCATCGGCGAACACCGCTTCGGTGAGTGGGGTGTGCACGACGCCGGGCGCGATCGCGTTGCAGCAGACGCCTTGGCGCGACCACGCCTCGGCCTGCGAGCGGGTCAGCCCGACCAGTCCGGCTTTCGCCGCGCCGTAAGCGCCGCTGTTGCCATAGGCCCGGAACGCCTGCTGGGACACCACGTTGATGATCCGGCCCCAGCCGCGCCGGGCCATCGCCGGCCCGAACGCCTGCCCGAGCAGGAACGGCGCCGTCAGGTTCGCCTCCAGGGTCACGTCCCAGACGTCGTCGGTCAGCTCGCCGAGCGGCGGTCGAAGGTTCACCGCCGCGGAGTTCACCAGCACGTCCGGTTCTCCGTACTCAGCAATGATCTTGGAGGCGGCGGTCTTGACCGCCTCGCGCACGGTGAGGTCAGCGGAGATCGCGTGGGCTTCGGCGCCGTGCTCGCGCAGCTCGGCGACGACTTCGGCCATCGGCGCCTCGCGCCGGGCGACAAGCACCACACGCGCGCCGGAACGGCCGAGAGCCAGGGCGATCTCCCTGCCGATCCCGCTGCTGCCGCCGGTCACCACCGCGGTGCGACCGCTAAGACCAAAGAGCCGATCAAGGTACGAGGACACGCCGCCGACTTTAACCCTCGGGTACGACAGGAGGGCCGTCCGGGAACAGCGTGCCGTGCACGGTTTCCCAGATCTCGTCATTCGGCGCCACCAGCAGGCCGCGCTGCCGATCCGTCGGCCGGTACGGGCTGCTGTCGAGGTGACGCACGGTTCCGCCGGCCTCGGTGACGATCAGGCTGCCCGGCACGTGGTCCCACGGCAGGATCCGCCAGAACATCGCGAACTGCTGCTCATCGGTGGCCAGCGCCGGGTACTCGTACCCGGCGCAGTGTTTGCCGGCGGTGAAACCGCCCAAGCCGGCGGCGTTCGCACGGACCTGGTGCCGCAGATCGTCAGGCAGGTATTTCGCGGCGATCACGCCGTGCAGCGCGGCCGCACCCGGATCGTCGGTGCGGGTCTTGACCCGGACGCCGTCGCGGTACGCGCCGGAACCGGCCTCGGCCACCGTGAGGTGATCGCCGACCACGTCGAGGATCCAGGCGGCCTGCGGCTCGCCGTCACGGACCAGCGCGACCATCACGCAGAACGGTGTCTTGCCGGCGGCGAAGTTGTTCGTGCCGTCGACCGGGTCGACGATCCACACGGCGCCTTCGGAGGCGAGCCGGTCACGGACCGACGGGTCAGCGGCGACCGATTCCTCGCCGACCACCAGGGAACCGGGCAGCAGCGCGGTAAGGCCCTTGGTCAGCGCTACCTCGGACTCCTGGTCGGCGACGGTGACCAGGTCACCCGGCGCCTTCTGGGACACCTCGCCCTCGGCCAGGTGTTTCCACCGAGGCAGGACGATGGTGTGCGCGACCTCGCGGATGAGTTCGGCGACCTGATCAAGCACGCGGCGGCAACTTCACGACGCTGACGAAGAACTCGTCGATCTGGCGGATCACCGCGATGAACCGCTCGAAGTCCACCGGCTTGGTCACGTACGCGTTCGCGTGCAGCTGGTAACTGCGCAGGATGTCCTCGTCGGCGGAGGAGGTGGTCAGCACGACGACCGGGATCCGGCCCAGTTCGTCGTCCTTCTTGATCTCCTCAAGCACCTCACGGCCGTCCCGTTTCGGCAGGTTCAGGTCAAGCAGGATCAGGTCGGGGCGCACCGCGCCGGCGAACTGGCCCTCGCGGCGCAGGTACGCCAGCGCCTCCGAGCCGTCCTGCACGACGGTGAGCCGGTTGCGGACCTTGTGCTCCTCGAACGCTTCCTGGGTCATCAGGACATCGCCCGGATCGTCCTCGACCAGCAGCACCTCGATCGGTGTGCCGCCCTCCCGGGATTCCAAGCTCATGCTCCCACCGCTTCCCGTGTGTCGGCCTGTGTCTGGGGGTCCTCGGTACCGGGCAGCACCGGCAGCGTGAAGTGGATCGACGCGCCCTCCGGCACCTCGACGTCCAGCCAGACCCGCCCGCCATGGTATTCGACGATCTTCTTGACGATTGCCAGTCCGATGCCGGTCCCCTCGTACGCGTCCCGCGAGTGCAGGCGCTGGAAGATCACGAACACCTTGTCAGCGAACTCGGCCTCGATGCCGATCCCGTTGTCCCGGACGTTGAGCTGCCACTCCTCGCCGTCACGTTCCACCGAGACGTGGATCGCCGGCGGGACGTCCGGCCGGCGGAACTTCAGCGAATTGCCGAGCAGGTTCACGAAGAGCGTGGTGAGCAGCGGCTCCTCGCCCTCCACAGTGGGCAGCGGGTCCCAGGTGATCTCGGCGTCCTCGCCGGCCCGGGCCTCCAGCTGCGACTTCACCTCGGTCAGCACCTTGTTCAGGTCGACCTCGGCGAAACCGCTGGTGAGGCGGCCGATCCGGGAGAACGCCAGCAGGTCGTTGATCAGCCGCTGCATGCGCTGCGCGCCGTCGACCGCGAACGCGATGTACTGGTCGGCGCGCTCGTCCATCTGTCCGGCGTACCGGCGCTGGAGCAGCTGGCAGAAACTCGCCACCTTACGCAGCGGCTCCTGGAGGTCGTGCGAGGCGACGTACGCGAACTGCTCCAGGTCGCGGTTGGACCGGGTCAGCTCCTCGGTCTGCGACTTGAGCTGCTGGTTCACCCACTCGACGTGGGTACGCGCCTCGCGTACCTCGGACAGCTCGCTGGCGATCTGCTGCCGCATCCGGTCGACGTCCGCGGCGAGCAGCACCAGGTCGGACGAGCCGCGTTTGCTCTCGATGTGCCGGTCGTAATCGCCGGCCGCCACCTGGCGCACCTGCTCGGCCAGCTCGGTGATCGGCTTGGTCACCACCCGGTCCAGCAGGAAGAGCAGGAACGCGCCGGTCAGCACGATGATCACGGCGGCGGCGACCTCGATCGCCACCATGGTGCGGCTGGAGTCGCGGGCCGCGTCCGCCGAGGCGGTCCGCAGCACCTGGATGTGCGACTGCATCTCGGCGACCGCGGTACGCACCGCGTCGAAGTCCGAGGTGTCGGAGGCGTCGACCAGCGCCTGGGCGGCCTCCGGCCCCTGCTCCCGGGCGGTCTTGATGATCGGGTCCGCGACGTCAGTCCGCCAGGTGTCGGCTCGCGCCTTGACCATCGCGAGAGCGTTGCGGATGTCGTCGTCCTCGGGGTTGAGCAGCGTCTCGATCCGGGCGACCTGCCGTTGCTGGTCGGCAAGCCCGGTCTCGTACGGCTGCAGGTTGCGCATGTCACCGGTGATCGCGTAACCGCGGACGCCGGTCTCCTGGTCGACAAGCGCGGTGTTCAGCGTCTCGCCGGCGGCCCGCATCGGGCTCGCCCGGTTCAGCACGTCGTCGACCTGCCGGTTGTTCGCCGCGGCGGTGGCCGCGGCGAAGATGCCGAGCCCGCCGAGCACCACACCGACCGCCACGCAGAGCGCGATGATCCGCTGGCGCAGCGTCCAGCTGCGCACGTTGAACAGGTTCACCGTCCACCACCTCGGGAGATCAGCAGCATCGCCACGTCGTCGGTGAGCGGCCCACCGTTGCCCTGGTCGGCGCGGGCGACCAGCCACGGCGGCAACCCGGTCAGGGACACCTCACGGGCGGCCGGCTCGTCCAGCAGCTTGCAGAGTCCATCCACGTCGAGCCGCTCGTTACCCGCGCCGGTGTGCCCCTCGATGAGGCCGTCCGTGTACATCAGCAGTGACCAGTCATTCCCGGTGAACTCCAACTCGGTCGCGGGTGTCGGCGTGGGACGTACCCCGAGCACGATTCCGGTACGCGCATTGACCGGATGGGCCTGCCCACCGGAGAGCACAACGGGCGGCGGATGGCCGGCCAGCCGGACCGTCGCACGGTTCGCCGGCAGGTCGATGACCGCGGCCGCCACCGTGGCGAACACCTCCCGAGCTCGGCGCTCGGACATCAGCACCTGCTCCAGCGAAGGCAGCACCTGGTCTTCCGGAACGCCGGCGAGCACCAGCGCCCGCCACGCCACCCGGAGCTCGACACCGAGGGCGGCCTCGTCGACACCGTGCCCGCAGACGTCGCCGACGATCACATGGAGCCGGTCCTCGCCGATCTGCACCACGTCGAAGAAGTCGCCGCCGAGCAGGCCCAGCGCCCGCCCGGAGCGGTAGAACGTCTCGACCGACACCTCGTCGGTCTGCATCAGCGGCTGCGGCAGCAGGCCCCGCTCGAGGCGAGCCGACTCGGCCTGGAGCAGCTCCACCTCGCGCAGCCGGCGGGCGTTCTCGTCGGCGCGTTTGCGCTCGACCGCGTACCGCAGCGAACGGATCAGCAGCACCCCGTCGACCTGGCCCTTGACCAGGTAGTCCTGGGCACCCTCGGCGACCGCCTGGACACCGAGGTGCTCGTCGGAGCGCCCGGTGAGCACACAGACCGCGGCGCTGCCGGCGACGGCGAGCAGCTTGCGGAGCCCGTCGATGCCCTCCGCGTCGGGCAGGCCCAGGTCGAGCAGCACGCACTCGACACCGGTCAGCCGTTCCCGCGCCTCGCGCAGGCTGCTGGCCACGGTCAGTTCGAAGGAAGTGTCCGCCTCGCTGAGCAGCTCACGAACGAGAAAAGCATCGCCCTCGTCGTCCTCGACGAGCAGGATCCGCAACCGTTCCAGCTGGTTCGCCGCGTACCGAGAGGGCGCGAGCGACCGCTCCGTCATTCCGTTTCCCCACTCGACGCATAGGTGACCTGCAAATCGTCCACCACTAGGGGCGCGACCACAACTGGGCTCATTGTGAGCTGTCGTTCTCGCTCGCTACCCGGCGGGCATGCTCGGCGATCACCTGACCCAGAATTCCGTGCAACTGACCGCAATCGCGGCAATGCAGGTTCTCGTCGAGGTGCCGGCCGCCACAGCCGATGCAGTTCCCCCGGTCCTCCGGGTCGCGATAGGACACCAGCGCCTTGCACATTGCGCGCACCACGTGATCACTGAGGGTGAAGACATCCTCCCCCAAAGCGGTACGCACCCCGACGACGGCGACAGGGGCGGCGTCCGGGTGCGGGTTGTATGGAGACACCGCGTCGATGAATTCCGCGATGACTGCGGCCGGGTCGAGCGGAGTAGTCACCCGGTCCACGCTATTGCACGCGCCAATGGATCTTCGGGGTACCCGCCGGAGGCCCTGGGCGCTTAGATGTCACCCATGCGTGACTTCGCTCTCACCCGGCCGGCTCGCCGGGGGATCGCCGCTGCGGCGGTCCTGGCCGTTCTGGCCCTGGCCGGGTTCTTCGCCGTACGGTCGATCACCCCGCCGGCGGCCCTGCCCGCGTCCGCCCCGGCCGGCGACTTCAGCGCTGAACGCGCCTTCGAACAGGTACGCACGATCGCGTCCGAACCGCACCCGGCCGGCAGCGCGGCGAACGAGAAGGTCCACGACCACCTGATCGAGACCTTGCGCGGACTGGGCCTGTCGCCCGAGTCGCAGGACACCGTGACGATCCAGGGCGGCACGCTGTCGGCCAGCGCGGGCGGCGCCGGACTGGCCCGGGTACGCAACGTGGTCACGCTGATCCCGGGCACCGCATCGACCAAGCGGATCTTCCTGGTCGCGCATTACGACTCGGCGCAGGTCGGCCCGGGCGGCAACGACGACGCGGCCGGCACCGCCTCGGTCCTGGAGATCGCCCGTGCGCTGACCAGCGCCGGCGACCGGCTGCGCAACGACGTGGTGCTGGTGCTCACCGACGCCGAGGAGGCCTGCCTCTGCGGCGCGAAGGCGTTTGTCGACCAGCACCCGCTGGCCCGTGACGGCGGGGTGGTGCTGAACCTGGAGGCCCGTGGCAGCGACGGCCCGGCGATCATGTTCGAGACGTCGGAGAACAACGGGCGGCTGGTCGGGGCGTACAGCGCGGCGCCGCAGCCGGTCGGCACGTCGTTCGCCGTGGAGATCTATCGGCTGCTGCCGAACGACACCGACTTCACCCCGTTCCTGGACGCCGGTTTCCTCGGGCTGAACGCCGCGTACATCGACGGCGCGGCCGTCTATCACGCACCTACCGACACGCCGGAGTCGATGAACCGGGACAGCCTGCAGCATCACGGCGAGAACACCCTGGCGGTCCTGCGCGAACTGGGCGGACGTGACCTCGCCGGCATCGGTGACGGCGGCGACGCCACCTACTTCCCGGTGCCCGGCCTGCTGATCCGGTACCCGGGTTCACTGGTCCTGCCGCTCGCCGTGCTGGCCCTGGTCGCGGTCGTGGCCCTGGCCTGGCTGGCACGCCGGCAGGGCCGGGCCACGGCCGGGCGGATGGCCGCGGCCACCGGGCTCACCCTGATCCCGATCGTCGTCGCTCCGGCGCTGGCACAGGGCCTGTGGACGCTGCTCACCCTGATCCGGCCGGCGTACGCCGGGCTGCCGATCGACCCGTACCGTCCACTCTGGTATCGCCTCGCGGTGATCGCTGTCGCCGCGTTCACGGTGCTCACCTGGTACGCGCTGCTGCGCCGCCGGATCGGACCGGCTGCCCTCGCGGTGGCCGGGTTCGGCTGGCTGGCCGTGCTGGGTGTGGTGCTCGCGGTGCTGACGCCCGGTGGCGCGTACCTGGCGACCCTGCCGGCTCTGGCCGGCGCGCTCGCCGCGATCGTCGCGGTGACGCTGGAGAAAACCGCGCTCCCCGCGATCACCGCAGGCGCCGTCGTCGCCGTGGTGATCCTGCTGCCCACCGTGCTGATGCTCTTCCCCGCACTGGGCATGCCGATGGCCGGAGTCGGCGCGTTCCTGACGGTGCTGCTGGCACTCGCCCTGCTGCCGGTCTTCGACCTGATCCATCCGGCAGCCGGTGGCGCCCGCGGCACCGAGGCGGCGAAGGCCCGGCGGCTGGGCGCGGCGCCGGCCGCTCTCGCCGCTGTCGCCGCGCTGGTCTGCACCGGGACCGGCCTGGCCGTCGACCGATTCGACGCCGAGCACCCGTCGCTGACCCACCTGATGTACGCACTCGACGCGGACACCCAGCAGGCCCGCTGGCTCAGCCAGGAGACCGATCCACAGGACTGGACGTCGCAGTACCTCACCGAGCCGGCCGGCACGATCACCGCGCTGTTGCCGGCTTTCGGTGACGAGGAGCTGCGGACCGGCCCGGCGCCGGCCTGGTCCGACCTCGCCGCGCCCGCGCTCACCCTGACCGGGGACAGCACGGCCGGCAGTTCCCGGACCCTGCGGTTGCTGTTGAAGCCGCAACGGCCTGCCAGGTTCGTGACCCTGCACGTGGCGGAATCGTCCCAGGTGACTCAGGCAACCGTCGGCGGACGTCCGGTCGACGTGACCGGCGCGGCCGGCGCCGGCTGGGGTTTCGGCTTTGTCTTCCACGCGCCGCCGGCCGAGGGCGTGGAGATCACCCTGACCGTGAGCGGAACCGGCCCGGTCACCTTCCGCGCCATGGACGCGACCGACGACGTCACCACGATCCCCGGGTTCCAGCCCCGGCCCGCGGGCATCGGCGTCCTCGGTTCACACAGCAGCGAGATGGTCGCGGTCGCGCGCAGTTACCAGCTTTGAGTCAGCGCCCGCGCCCGCGACGTCCGGTGGACACGTCGTGCCGGAAGTGGATGAAGAGACGGCCCCAGTTGTCGCCGTCCTTCTCCACCCGGTGATAGAGCTGTTTGATCTCTTTCTGGTCGAGGAAGCGGAGCACCTTTTTCTTCAGCGCTCCGCTTCCCTTGCCAGGGATGATCTCGACGAGGGAGGCCTTTTTCTGGATCGCCTCGTCGATGATGCCCCGCAGGGCACGGTCGATCTCGTGCCCTTTGTTGAAGATGTCGTGCAGATCCAGCTTCAGCTTCACGCCCGAAACCCTACGCGGACTCGTTCTTGCCGAGCCAGGTCTCGACCCGGCGCAGCGCCTCCTGATAGTCCGGCTGCGTCTTCATCGCGGCGGCCAGCCGCAGGTGCGGCAGGGCCTCACGAAATCGGCCGGCCCTCTCCAGGGTCCGGCCGAGCACGTGGTGCGCGTAGTGATCGGACGGATCATGGTCGACCAGCGCCCGCAACTGGGCCTCCGCGCCCTTGAGCTGGGCCGAGTTGAAATAGGCCCGGGCGAGCAGCTGGCGGACCGCGGTGTTGTGCGGCTCGGCCTCGACTATTGGCTCCAGCAGCTTCGAGGCGCCGAGCGGGTCACCGGACTCGAAGAAGAAAGTCGCCCTGCGGTACTCCTCGAGAAGATCCACGTCACGCTCCCCACGCCTCGGCGCCGCCGACATTGACCAACGCTCGCACAAACACCCGCCAGTCGGCGAGTGTTCCCACGCGTGATTCCGCCGAGCCATCTGGCGGCTGTCGTCAGCGCTTCAACAGGAGCAGAGCGATCCCTCCGGTCAGAAGGAGCATCGCGAGCAGTTTGGATTCCACTCTCACGCGACCATTATGTTACTTTTACCCGTTTGGCGGGCAAGCCTCGCCGCCAATGCTCGTGACCTAACTGTGTCCGTACCGCACAGCTGCTACACAGGAGACGAAAAGCCGGCGCAGAGCGTCGCCCAGGAAAGTAGGGGCATGACGATGGCGAACGCAGACACCAGCACCGAACTCCGGCGGCCCGATGGGACCCCGGTCCGGGTTCTCGTGGTCGACGACGAGCCGACTCTCGCCGAGCTGCTCTCGATGGCGCTGCGATACGAGGGCTGGGAGGTCAAGAGCGCCGGTGACGGCATGACCGCCGTGCGTACGGCCCGGGAGTTCCGTCCGGACGCCGTCATTCTGGACATGATGCTGCCCGACATCGACGGGCTTGAGGTGCTGCGCCGCCTCCGTGGCGAGTCTCCCGAGGTCCCGGTGCTGTTCCTGACCGCCAAGGACTCGGTCGAGGACCGGATCACCGGCCTGACCGCCGGCGGCGACGACTACGTGACCAAGCCGTTCAGCCTGGAAGAGGTGGTGGCCCGGCTGCGCGGTCTGATGCGCCGGATGGGTCACGCGCCGATGCGTACCGAGTCGCAGCTCGTCGTCGGCGACCTGACCTTGGACGAGGACTCGCACGAGGTGCGCCGCGCCGGAGACCTGATCACGCTGACCGCGACCGAGTTCGAGCTGCTGCGCTATCTCATGCGCAACCCGCGCCGGGTGCTGAGCAAGCCGCAGATCCTCGACCGCGTGTGGAACTACGACTTCGGCGGGCAAGCCAATGTCGTGGAGCTCTACATCTCGTACCTGCGCAAGAAGATCGACGCCGGCCGCGCGCCGATGATCCACACCATGCGCGGCGCGGGTTACGTCCTCAAGCCGGCCGACTGACATGACCGCCGCCGACACCCGCCCCCGCCCCGCCCGCTGGCGCAGTCCAGCGGGCTGGCCCCTGCGCACCCGGCTGGTCGCCACCATGATCGCCCTGCTCGCGGTCCTGGGCCTGGTCGTCGGCAGCACCGCGGAGATCTACCTGCAGAAGTCGCTCTACAGCCAGCTCGACGGCAAACTCGCGGACGCCCAGAAGTACGCCACCTTCGGTAACGGGGGCGGCAACAAGCCGCGGACCGACGAGCTCCCGGAAAACTTCCAGATCCGGCGGACGAGCCCTCTCGAAGAACCACCGCCGAACGTCTCGGGCGGCACCGTCCTGCTCTACCTCGACCCGTCCGACACCTCCACAGCCGCCGGCGGTGGCCTGGTTCAGTTCAAGAACTCGGACAGCGATTCCGCCTTCGGCAACAACGCCTACTCCGATCTCAGCGCCGCGGACCTCAGCGCGCTGACCACGGCCGCGCTCAGCGCGGACGGCGAGCCCGTCGACGTCGAACTTTCCGGCCTGGGCAAGGAGTACCGCGCCGTCACCGGGAGTGCCCGCATCGACGGCGAGACCTACACCATCATCTCGGCGCTCTCGCTGACCGACGTCAATCACACGCTGGTCACCGTTGCGATGTTCACCGGTTGCGTCGTTCTCGGGTCGCTGCTCATTGCCGGGTGGGGTGGGGCGCTCATCGTCCGTCGTACCCTCAAGCCGCTGGATCGAGTGGCAGCGACCGCGACCCGGGTCTCCGAGCTCAGGCTGGACCGCGGCGAGGTGCAACTCGCGCAGCGAGTGCCCGAGCGGGACACCGATCCGCGCACCGAGGTCGGCCAGGTCGGCGCGGCGCTGAACGCGATGCTCGACCACGTCGGCAATGCCCTCGAAGCGCGGCACGCCAGCGAGATGCAGGTGCGTCAGTTCGTCGCCGACGCCAGCCACGAGTTGCGTACGCCGCTCGCCGCGATCCGTGGGTACGCCGAGCTCAGCCGGCGCAGCCGCCAGGTGATCCCGGACGAGATCGCGCACGTGCTGACCCGGGTCGAGTCCGAGGCGAAACGGATGACCGCGCTCGTCGAGGACCTGCTGCTGCTCGCCAGGCTGGACGCCGGCCGGCCTCTCGCGCAGGACCCGGTCGACCTGACCATGCTCGCCGTCGACGCGACAAGCGACGCGCACGCCGCCGGACCCGGCCATTACTGGCAGCTCGACCTGCCGGAGGAGCCGGTCACGGTGATCGGTGACGGCGCCCGGCTGCACCAGGTGCTGGCCAACCTGCTCGCCAATGCGCGTACCCACACGCCGGAGGGCTCGACCGTGACGGTCAAGGTCGGCGCCGTGCCGAACGCCGCAGTGCTCCAGGTGATCGACAACGGTCCGGGTATCCAGCCCGAGCTGGCGTCGCGGATCTTCGAGCGGTTCACCCGGGGCGACAGCTCCCGCTCGCGTGCCGCCGGCAGCACCGGCCTCGGCCTGTCGATCGTGCACGCGGTGGTCACCTCGCACCGCGGCAAGGTGGGTGTACAGAGCCGGCCCGGGCAGACGGTTTTCACCGTGATGCTGCCGCTCGGCCCACCACCCGTCGTCCCAACAGCTGAACAACACGTACAGGAGCTGCACTCCGTACGTTGATGTGGCTATGCTGGCGGCGTGCTTCAGATCTGTGCGTTCTATTGGTTTACGAGGCCGGCTCACGCCGGTGACTCGGCCATGACCGCATGACCTGAGACACCCGCCAGAGCCGGCCGAGGCAGCGACGCGACGTCGCTGCCTTTTTGTTTGCCACGAGCAAGCCGGCTCTCGCCTCGGGCGCCGGCGAAGGAGAGAGAAACCGCCATGACCGCCCCTGAGGTGCAGCGAGTTCGCGACCAGCGCATCGAGAAGGTCGTCCCGCTGATGAGCCCGGCGCTGCTGCACCACGAGCTGCCGCTGACGTCTGAGTTGCATGACACCGTGCTGGCCGGCCGTAAGCAGGTCGAGGACGTGCTGAACGGCCGAGATCAGCGGCTGCTCGTCGTCGTCGGACCGTGTTCCGTGCACGACCCGATCGCCGCCGGCGAGTACGCCGACCTCCTGCAGAAGGAGGCCGAGCGGCTCAGCGAGGACCTGCTGATCGTGATGCGGGTTTACTTCGAGAAGCCGCGTTCCACTGTCGGCTGGAAGGGCCTGATCATGGACCCGGCCCTGGACGGCACCGGCGACGTCGGCACCGGCCTACGGGTCGCCCGCAAGCTTCTGCTCGAAGTCCTCGGCCGGGGCCTGCCGGTCGCGGTCGAGTTCCTCGACCCGATCACCCCGCAATACATCGCGGACACCGTGGCGTGGGGTGCGATCGGCGCGCGTACCGTCGAGTCGCAGGTGCACCGCCAGCTCTCCTCCGGGCTGTCGATGCCGATCGGCATGAAGAACCGCCCCGACGGCAGCGTCTCCACTGCCGTCGACGCGATCCAGGCCGCGGCCGCGCAGCACGTCTTCCCGGGGATCGATTACTCCGGCACCCCGGCCATCCTGCACACCACCGGAAACCCGGACTGCCACCTGGTTCTGCGTGGTGGCGGTGGCAAGCCGAACTACAGCGCCGCGGACGTTGCCGCATCGGTGGAGTTGCTGCGCAAGGCCGGTCTGCCCGAGCGGCTCGTCATCGACTGCTCGCACGGCAACAGCAACAAGGACCACCTGCGCCAGCCGATCGTGGTCGAGGACGTGTCCGCCCAGGTGGAGGCCGGCCAGCAGGCCATCAGCGGCGTGATGCTGGAGAGCTTCATCGAGCCGGGTCGTCAGGACCTGGGCGGAACGCTCACCTACGGGCAGTCGGTCACCGACGCCTGCATGGGCTGGGACACCACGGTGGCGACGCTGGAGCGGCTTGCCGCGGCATCGGCGAAGCGCCGCGCTCTCTGAGGCTCTTATCCCTGTGAGTCCGCTTTGGACTCACAGGGATCACACAGTTCGGCCACAAGTCCGCGACAGAACATCCGTCAATCGTTCATCGGGTACGAATCCGCCAGCTCTCCCTGGGGAGTACCTAGATGACCACGACGTTGCCGCCGCCCGTTATCGAGGAGCCGGCGGAACCGCCCGCTCCACCACGTGACCGTACGGGCGCGGCTCGCCTCTTCCTGGGTCGCAACGACGCTGCCTGGATCCGTCCCTCGCTGATAACCCTTCTCGTGCTGACCGCGGTTCTCTACATCTGGGGACTTGGCGCGTCCGGCTGGGGCAACGCCTTCTACTCCGCGGCCGTGCAGGCCGGATCGGAGAGCTGGAAGGCCTTCTTCTACGGCTCCTCCGACGCGGCCAACGCGATCACCGTCGACAAGACGCCGGCCGCGCTCTGGATCATGGCCCTTTCGGTACGCGTTTTCGGCCTCAGCTCGTGGAGCATCCTCGTACCGCAGGCACTTCTCGGCGTCGCCACCACAGGACTGCTCTACGCCACGGTGCGCCGGGCCGGATTCGGTCCGGCCGCCGGCCTGCTCGCCGGTGCGATCTCCGCGCTCACCCCGGTCGCCGTGCTGATGTTCCGATTCAACAACCCGGACGCACTGCTGGTCCTGCTCATGGTCGCCGGCGCGTACGCGACACTGCGTGCCGTGCAGACCGGCTCCACCAAGTGGGTCGTGCTGATCGGCGTCTTCGTCGGATTCGCCTTCCTCGCCAAGATGCTCCAGGCACTGCTCGTGGTGCCGGCGTTCGGTCTCGCGTACCTGATCGCTGGTCCGCCGAAGATCGGTAAGCGCCTCGTTCAGCTGGTGCTCGCCCTGGTCGCGCTCGTGGTGTCGGCCGGCTGGTACATCGCCATCGTCGAACTCGTCCCGGCGTCGATGCGGCCGTACATCGGTGGCTCGCAGAACAACAGCCTGCTCGAACTCACCCTCGGCTACAACGGACTCGGCCGGCTCAACGGCGAGGAGACCGGCAGCGTCGGCGGCGGCGCAGGTGGAGGTGGCGGCGGCAATGCCGGCGGCATGTGGGGTGAGGGCGGACCGCTGCGCCTCTTCGAGAGCGCACAGGGCGGTCAGATCTCCTGGCTGCTGCCCGCCGCGCTGATCCTGCTGGTGGCCGGCCTGGTGATCACGGCTCGCCGTGCCCGCACCGACGTGCAGCGCGCTGCTCTGATCATCTGGGGCGGCTGGCTGGTGACCACCGGACTGGTCTTCAGCTTCATGCAGGGCATCTTCCACGCGTACTACACGGTGGCGCTGGCCCCGGCGATCGGCGGCGTGGTCGCGATGGGCGCCACGCTGCTGTGGGAGAGGCGGCGCAACATCTTCGCGGCGCTCACCCTGGGCGCCACGATCGCGGTGACGGCGTGGTGGTCGTACAAACTGCTGGCCCGCAGCTCCGACTTCCTCCCCTGGCTGCGGTTGCCGGTCCTGATCGTCGGCATCGTGGCGGCGGTCGCGGTGGTCGCCACCTTCCGGCTCGGCCGGCGGCTGGCGCTGGTCGCGGCAACTGTCGCGGCGGTCGCCGGCCTGGCCGGTCCTGCCGCCTATGCGGTGCAGACAGCCTCCGAGCCGCACACCGGATCGATCCCGTCCGCGGGCCCGGCGGTGGCCGGCGGCTTCGGCGGCGGCCCGGGTGGCGGCGGCGGTCGCGGCGGGTTCAACCGCGGCGGCGGCCAGGGCGGCTTCCCCGGCGGCGGGGCTCCTGGCGGCGGGGCTACCGGTGGCGGCGCTACCGGCGGCGGCGCTACTGGTGGCGGCGTTACCGGTGGCGGCGCTCCCGGCGGCGGTCAGGGCGGTTTTCCTGGCGGTGGTCAAGGCGCTGCCCCGGGCGGCGGCTTCGGCGGGCAGACCGGCGGCGGGCAGACCGGCGACGGTGGTGGGATGCGCGGCGGCGGCATGGGTGGCCTGCTCAACGCGGTCGAGGTCAGTGACGAGATGAAGGCGCTGCTCGAAGCGAACGCCGACCAGTACACCTGGGTGGCGGCCGCGATCGGCTCGCAGAGCGCTTCCGGATATCAGCTGGCGACCGAGAAGCCGGTCATGGCAGTAGGCGGCTTCAACGGCACCGACCCGTCACCCACCCTCGAAGAATTCCAGAAGTACGTGACCGACGGCAAGATCCACTACTTCATCGGCGGCGGCAGCTTCAGCCGCGGCGGCGGTAACGGCGGCAGCAGCTTCAGCAGCCAGATCAGCGAGTGGGTGGCTGCCAACTACACGGCCAAAACGGTGGACGGCACCACGATCTACGACCTGACCTCCCCCACCGCCTAGAAAGAGATTCGCCGCGATCTTGGTAAGCCCTGGTCGAAATTTGGGCCGGGCTTGCCAAGATCGCGGCTTTTTCATGGGTAGGTCTCACAGGGGGCTCCAAGGGCGCTTATACGGAGCGCCCAGAAGGGCGGCGGACGCTTTTCGGCATGAGTCTTTCGACCGCGCCTTCGCCGGATGCCGGGTCGCGCCTTGTGGGTTCGCCGGTTCTCGATGTGGTGATTCCGGTCTACAACGAGGAGGTTGACCTCGGTCCCTGTGTGCGTCGGTTGCACGGATATCTCGCGGCCAACTTTCCTTACCCGTTCCGGATCACGATTGCGGACAACGCCAGCGTGGACCGGACAGCGGCGGTGGCACAGGGGCTGACCAGGAGTTTTCCTGAGGTGGCCGCGGTTCATCTGGCCGAGAAAGGGCGCGGGCGTGCGCTGAAACATGTCTGGACGCACTCGGACGCCGCCGTGCTGGCCTATATGGACGTCGATCTTTCGACCGATCTGGGCGCGCTGCTTCCGCTGGTGGCGCCGCTGATTTCCGGGCATTCGGATCTTGCTATCGGGTCGCGGCTGGCGCGTGGTTCGCGGGTGGTTCGTGGGGCCAAGCGGGAGCTCATCTCGCGCGGTTACAACCTCATTCTGCGCGGCACTCTGGCGGCGCGGTTCTCGGACGCGCAATGCGGATTCAAGGCTATCCGGGCCGATGTCGCCTCCCGGCTGCTGCCGATGGTGGAGGACACCGGCTGGTTCTTCGATACCGAGATGCTGGTGCTGGCCGAGAAGGCCGGGCTGCGCATCCACGAGGTGCCGGTGGACTGGGTGGACGATCCGGACAGCCGGGTCGACATCGTCGCCACCGCGGTCGCCGACCTCAAAGGAATCGTGCGAATTCTGCGGGGCATCGGCTCCGGGACGATTCCTCTCGGGATGCTGCGGGAGCAGGTCGGGCGGCCGGCGCCGGCCGGCCTGACCGGGCAGCTGATCCGGTTCGCGGCGGTCGGTGTGGCGAGCACGCTCGCCTACTTGGTGCTCTACGCGCTGCTGCGCGACGGGATGGGGCCGCAGTGGGCGAATCTCACGGCACTGCTCGTGACCGCGGTGGCGAACACCGCCGCGAACCGGCGGGTGACGTTCGGCGTACGCGGTTCGGACGGGGCGTGGCGGCATCAGGCACAGGGCCTCGTGGTGTTCGGAATCGGTCTCGCGCTGACGAGCGGTTCGCTGGCACTGCTGCACGCCGTGGCGGAGCGACCGCATTGGATCGCCGAGCCTGCCGTGCTCGTGACGGCGAACCTGGTGGCCACCGCGGTCCGCTTCCTCATGTTGCGGGTCTGGGTGTTCCGGTCCCGCACCTGATCAGTTTCGACCGAACACGGCGGCACCCCCGGGCGAAGGGGTGCCGCCGTTCCGTACATATCTGATCTTTCCGGTGAACCCGGTAGCAGGTGGGCGCGGCGAAGTGAGCCGCGCGAAAAAATCGGCACACCGAGCCGTATCACAAATGCAACTCAGAGGTAACAATGGCTGTGACCGAGATCGCTGTATCTCGATCAGCTGAACCGGCGCGGCGGGACCGGAAGGTGACGGCATGCTCAGTAAAGAGGACAACCGGCGGCTGGCGCAGCTCGAGCGTCAGCTCCAGAGGGACGACCCGGAGTTCTGCGCCCGGATGGGCGGCGGCAACTTCAGCGTCTCGGCGACCGGACGCCCTCCCCTACCGCTTTTCATCATCGCTGCCGTGATCGCCGTCGCCTCGCTGGTGCTCGGCCTGGTGGGTTGGTGGATCGCCGCAGCGGTGGTGGCGGCCTGGTCGGTCGCTACCGCGATCGCGGGCGCGTTCCGCTGGCGCAACTCCCGGTAAACGTGGAAAGGGCCCCCACCGGATCGCTCCGGCGGGGGCCCTTCCTTACCTCAGGGTCTTACGTGGTGATCCCTTACTTGGTGATCTTTTACTTGGTGATCCGCACCGTGTAGGTCTTGGACTTCGAGCTGTTGCCAGCCTTGTCCTCGGCCCAGTACGCGATCTCCAGGGTGCCCTTCTCGACACCGGCGGTCTTCACGGTCCAGCCGCCCTTGGCGTCCGGTACCGTGCTGACCGTGGCCGCCTTGGCAGCCGCGTCCCGCTCGGAGCTGGCCTTCACCCAGGTGGTGCCGGTGAAGTAGTACCACTTGCCGGACCGCTCCTGGATCAGCTCGACGCTGACCGAGGCCACACCGGTGCCCAGGTCGTACGCCGTACCGCTGACCGACTGCCAGGACGAGGCCCGGTCGTCGTTACGCGGCTCGGAGATCCGGGCCTCCGGCTTGAAGCAGTCCGAGAGGACGGTGACCACGCCGACCGTGACGGTCTTGCCGGCACCGGCCGGGTTCGACGGCGTCACCTTCACCTGGAAGAAGCCAGGCTTGATGTACGCGTGCGACACGCTGGTGCCGGTCGCCGACGTCTTCGTGGTGGTGCCGTCGCCCCAGCTGACGGTGAGCTCGGTCGCGCCGGTCACGCCGGAGAAGGCGAGATCGGTGGACTCGGTCTCCCAGATCAGCTTCGGGTCCAGCTTGTACTTGCCGGCCTGCGCCGCGACCACCACAGTGGCCGAACCGCTGAACGTGGCCGGGCCGGTGTTGCCGGCCTCGTCGGTCAGCGTGACCGAGACCGTGTAGCTACCCGCCGCCGCGTAGGTGTGCGTCGCGGTGGTCGTGCCCGCGGCGAGGGTCTCCGCCGCGCTGCCGTCGCCCCAGTTCACCACGCGGGTGACCTTGGCAGCGGCACTGACGTCATCGCTGAGCGCGACCTCGGTCAGGGTGACCGACTGGCCCGGCCAGAGCGCCGCGGCGTTCAGGCTGTAGGTACCGGTCGGCGCGGTCTCGTCGGCCACACCCGGGGTGCTGCGGAACGTGGTGTCCGCGGTGATCGGGGTGTACTTGGCGAAGTAGTTGACCAGCATGGTGAGGTCGTTGTCGCCGGTCGTCACCTTGTTGGTGCCGGTGCCGAGGGTGGTGAAGTTGTCACCGCCGGAGGCGAGGAACGAGTTCGACGTGACCCGGTACGTGCCGTTCGGGTCGAGCACCACGCCGTTCAGCTTCAGCGAGGACGCGATGATCTTCGAGCCGCGCGGCTTGCTGACGTCGTAGGAGTAGGTAAGGCCCTTCGACGAGCCCAGGTGCAGCACCGGACGGGACGCACCGGCCGGCTGCCACTGCTCTTCCAGAACCTGCTTGATGTCAGAGCCCTTGAGCGTCTGGGTCACCACGTCGTTCGCGAACGGCTGGACGGCGAAGGCCTCCGAGTAGGTGGTGATGCCACCGTCGGTGCCGTACAGCAGGTCGGCCCGCAGACCGCCGGCGTTCATGAACGCGATCTGGGCGCCACCGCGGCCGGCGTCCTTGGTCTGGTCCAGCTGCACGTCGGCGATGAAGTTGCCCAGCACCGACTCGGCGCCACGGTCCTCGGCACCGGCGGCCGTGACGGCCCGCTTGATGTCACCGGTGATCTTGCCGAGCTCCGCCTTGCCGAGCTCGGTCGCGGTCACCTTGGCCTTCGCCACGATGTCGGCGACGGCCTGGTCGGACGGGTAACCGTTGACGTTGAGCAGCTCAGCGGTGGAGTTCGTGACCGTCTTGGTGGTCGGGTCGAACGTCAGAACCGCCTTGCCCAGCTTCAGGCCGTAGTCCTCGGCCTGGATGACCGGACGGGTCTTGTCGGTGCCGGGGACCGGAACCTGGAACGCGTACGGCTGGTGGGTGTGACCGCTGAAGATCGCGTCGATGTCCGCGCTGACCCGGGTGAAGTCACCGAAGACCGAGTCGGACTGCAGAGCAGCGGCCGAACTGATGTTCTCGGTGGCCGCGCCCTCGTGAGCGAGCAGCACCAGCACGTCAGCCTCACCGTTGGCCTCGTTGCCGTCGGAGAGCTGCGTCGCGAGGGTGTTGGTCTCGGCGATCGGGTCGCGGAACTCCACGCCCTTGATGCCGTCCGGGCTGACCAGCGAACCGGTCTGCTTCGTCACCACACCGATGTAACCGACCTTGACGCCGCCCACGGTCTGCACGACGTAACCGGGCAGGACCCGCTCGCCGTCCTTGTAAACGTTGGCACCGAGGTACGGGAAGTTCGCCCGGTCCTCGACGCGACCCAGCAGGTCGGACAGGCCCTTGTCGAACTCGTGGTTGCCGACCGCGGAGACGTTGAGGCCGCCGGCGTTCAGAGCATCGAGCGTCGGGTTGTCGTTGTCGATCGCGGAGATGAACGTCGACGCGCCGATGTTGTCACCGACCGAGACCCACGCGGTGTTCGGGTTGGCCGCCCGGAGCTGGTTGACCGCACCGACGAGCTGCGCGGCACTGCCGTTGCCCGTGGTCGGCGCTTCGAGACGACCGTGGAAGTCGTTGATGCTCAGCAGCTGCAGGTCGACCGGACCGGCAGCCTTGGTGTCCAGGCCGACGACGACCGGGTCGTGGTCGCTGGAGCGGTACGCGTCAGCCGAGAAGAACGGCGCGTAACCGTCGTACTCGAAGGCGAACGACTCGACCGAGTTGATGTTCCAGATGTCGACGCCGGTGATCCGCTTCGAGAACTCCTCGGTGACCAGCGCGTGGTCCAGGGAGCCCGACTCGCCGCCGTAGACGTACGAGGACTTGTCCGGCGCGAACGTGACGTGCGCGTCGGAGTAACCCTTGTCGTACAGGACCTGGAGCGGGTCCTCCTGGCCGTACGAGTTGAAGTCACCGAGCAGGATCACCTTGTCGGTGCCGAGGCTGTCGACGAAGGTGGCCAGCGAGTTCGCCTGACGGATCCGGTCGCCGTTGTAGGCGCCCTGACCGTCACCGGTGTCCACGTTGTCACCGGTCGGCACGACCGAGGCACTCTTCGACTTCAGGTGGTTCGCCACCACGGTGAAGTCGATAGCGCCAGAGGTGAAGGTCTGCGCGATCGGCTCGCGGGCGTTGCCCCAGACCGTTTCGTCGTTGAGCGACTTGGACGCGCCCTTCGGCGTGGCCACGGCCGGCTTGTAGATGATCGCGCTGGTGATGAAGTCCTGCTGGGCTGCGCTGGGCAGCTCGGCCGGCGAGCGGACGTAGTCCCAGGTGCCCGCGCCGTCAACCGTGTTGAGCGCGCCGACCAGGGTCTTCAGCGCCAGCTGGGTGTCGGTCGCCTCGAAGCGGACCGAGTTCTCGATCTCCATGAGGGCGATCACGTCGGCGTCGAGCGCGGTGATCGCCGAAACGATCTTCGCTTCCTGCTTAGCCAGAGCGGCCGCGTCGGTCGCGCCGCGCGCCTCGCCACCGAAGTGGACGAAGTAGTTCAGCACGTTGAAGCTGGCGACCTTGATGTCGCCGCCCACGGCAGCCGGACCGGCGGTACGCGGGTTGGTGTGCTTGAACGTGGTCCGCGTGGCGGCCGGGGTGCTCGCGTCGACCGGGGTGGTCGGCTGCAGGCGCCACTCGCTGAAGCCGTAGCTCAGCACGCTCGGGCCGAACTGCTCGACGGTGTCGCCGACACGCAGCGGCTCGTCCTTCGAGAAGTACGGCGGCGCGAGGCCGGCGGTGGCAAGGTTCGTGGTCTTGGCGTCGTCCAGCAGGATCCGGCCGGCCTTGTTGTCGGCCTTCAGCTTCGCGGCGGCCTCGGAGCCCGGGCGGGCCACGTCGGTCGGGATCCGGGCGGGCTCGTCGCCGGCGGCCAGGATGATCTCGCCGTACCGGTTGGTGTTGTAGTTGTCCGAGACGGTGTAGGCGCCGACGGGGGCGACAAGCATCGACTCGAGCGACTCACGAGCGTCGTCCGAGGCCGGCAGGCTCAGCGCGACCGGAGTCGGCAGAACCGCGCCGGTGGAGCAGACCTGCACGTCGGCCTTGGCCGCGATGCTGACCTGGGTCAGGCCGCTGTACTCGCTGACCGCGCCGGTGACCCGGACGACGTCGCCGATCGCAACGGCCGGGTGGTTCGCGGCGGTGGAGGTCAGGTAGACGAAGATGCCGTCCGACGCGGTGCCCGCGGCGACCGGACGGTCACCGCCGGTGCCGGCGGTCTGGATCGCGATGCCGTTGTAACCACCGGTGCGGTAGTCAGCGGTGACGACGCCCTCGATGGTGACGGTCTGGCCGGCCAGGCCGGTCGCCGTGCCGGTGCCCTGGACTTCGGCGATCGTGTGGGTGATCGCGGTGGTGCAGCCCAGGGACGGCTCCTCCGGCTCCTCGGGCTCGACGACGACGGCCTTGTTGAGCGTGCCGAAGCTGCTCACGGCCGGCGCGAGCCAGGTGCCGTCGATCTTCTGAAGCGACTGGCCGACCGGCGTGGTCGTGGTCTCCGCGACGCCGATGTCGGTGCCGGCCAGACCCACGGCCGGGCCACCGGACGCGGCGAAGGTGCCTTCGTACGTCAGGAACTCGACGACCGTGCCGTCCGGCTTCACCAGGGCGACGCCGTCAGGCGCGCCGTTCTGGATGCCGTCGGTGGCGTAGGTCTGAACGACCACACCGGACGCCGGCACGAGGCCGCTGAGCGTCGCGGTGTTGTACGCGGCGCCACCGTTGCCGTTGTAGAGGACAACCTGCCAGCCGGCCAGGTCGAACCCGACCGGAGCCTCGATCTCGACAGCCTCGCCGCTGTCGGTGCCGGTGTTGTCGTAGTGGATCTCGCTGATGAACGGCGTGTCAGTTGCTGCTACGGCAGGGCCGGCCAGGGAAAGGCCGAGCGCGGTAACCACGGCGGTGGCGCCCAGCGCACGCAACCCGGAACGGGTCAGCAGTGCGGAGCGGGACCGCGCGGGGGAAACCACGCTGCGTATGTATGGACGCATCGAGGTGGATCCTCCGAAACGAAGTAGATCCGCCGGAGCGTAGGTATGCCGAATGACGATCAATTCTCTTTCAGGTAACGAAAAGGCATTCAGTCGATGAGTTCGGACTCCTTATTGTTCGTTTTTGTTCGGCCCGAGCAACCTTTTTGGACGCGGGATCCACTTCCTGTGTGACATCCCCAACTCTCGAAAGGCGACTCCCCCGTGTTCCCAAAGATCCGGAAACGTCGCATCGCGTGGTTCGCCGCCTGCCTGGCCGCCGCCTTCTCCACGGTCGCCGTCGTACAGTCCGCGTTCGCCGCCACCGGCTGCCGCGTTGATTACGCGATCACCGCCCAGTGGTCCGGCGGTTTTCAGGGCTCGATCACGCTTGTGAATCTTGGCGATCGAGTGGAGAACTGGACGCTGAACTTCATGTTCCCCGACGCGAATCAGAAGGTCGACCAGGGCTGGAACGCCGATTGGACCCAGGCCGGAACCGCTGTGACCGTACGCAACGCGGGCTGGAACGGAACGGTCGCCGCCGGCGCTTCGGTGACTGCCGGTTTCACCGGCCGATTCAGCGGCGCAAACCCGGTGCCGGCCTCGTTCAGCCTGAACGGCACGACCTGCACGGGAGCAGCGACCGCCTCCCCCAGCGCTTCAGCCAGCGCTTCAGCCAGCGCGTCTCCCATCGCCTCCGCCAGCGCCTCTCCCAGCGCTTCAGCCAGCGTTTCGGCCAGTGCCTCTCCCAGCGCCTCAGCCAGCGCTGACCCCTGGAACCCTCCGTCCACTCTGGTCGCGCCGCTTGCGGCGGTCTGGCAACACCAGGAAGACACCTACAGCGATCTGTACGGCTTCAAGAACTACGGCTGGGACCAGCTTTTCGCGAACAACGGCACCATCAACTACTGCGTACGCTGGGACTCCAGCAAGCAGGTCAGCACGGCACAGCGCGACGCCGTGCACGCGGCCCTGCAGAAGCAGTACCAGAAGTGGATGGACCAGCTGACCGGTTGGAACGCCTGGCCCTACCAGCAGGTCAAGGTCAACGTTGTCGGCTGGGCGGTACGCGACCGGGCGCAACTGGAGTGGACCGACTCCTCGGTCGACATCTACGTGAACGACATCCGTGAGGACGCACCGCAGTGCTCCGAACCGTGTGGCCGGTTCTTCCACCAGGACGGCAACTACTCCGGGTGCACCGGCGGCACGGCCCACCACTACGACCACTCGCTCTGGCTCACCGACGGTTTCAACGGTGGCGCCGGCGGCGACTGGGGCCAGCGGATCGGCACCGAGTACTTCATGAGCAACCTGACCACCGAGAACGTCCACGTGCTGCTGCACGAGATCGGCCACACGTACGGCCTGGACGACTTCTACGACTGGGACCCGCTCGCCGGCAAGCAGGGCTTCATCATGATGGCCGGCAGCGCCACCGAGATCACCGAGTTCGACAAGTGGATGCTGCGTGACTGGTGGCGCCACCTGAAGAGCCGGTACGGCCTGTAGAGGCTCTCTACAGCGCCTCTCTACAGCGCCTCTCTATAGCGGCTCGACCCCGAAGGCGACGTCGAGCCGGTAACGCTCACCGGCGTACCGGGACTCGCTCAGCTCCAGCGGCCGTCCTGTCTCGTCGAGGATCAGTCGTTCCTCGACGAGCAGGGCCGAGCCCACCGGGACACCCAGCTCCTGGGCGTCCTCCTCGGTGGCCGGCTGGGCGGTCAGGGTGGCGGTGCCGCGGGTGGGCACCCGGCCGAGACTGACGATCGCCTCGTGGACCGAGCCGGAGACGTCCGCGTCGAGCAGCGCGGCGAGCGTGCCCGGGTACATGGCCCGCTCGAAGGCGATCGGCTCGTCGTCGGCGAGGCGTACCCGATGGATGGCGACCACCGCGTCGTTGTCGCGCAGGCGCAACCGGGTCGCCTCCATTCCGGTGGACGGGCGCAGTTCGGCGAGCAGCACCCGGGCCGAGGGCTTGCGGCCCTGTTTGCGGATCTCCTCGCTGAGCCGGATCAGGTTGTCGGCGCGACGCGGGCCGGCCGGCACGGCGACGAACGTGCCCCGGCCAGGGGCACGGTAGACGAGACCGTCGTTGACCAGCTGAGTCACGGCGGCGCGGGCGGTCATCCGGCTCACGCCGAACTCCCTGGCCAGCTCCGGCTCGGAGGGCAACGGGTCGTGCGGGCGGGACTGGGCGATCCGTGCGCGCAGTGCCTGTTCGATACGGAAATAGCGCGGCACGAAGTCGGGCATGGCCACACCCTACCGATGCGCCAACCTGTCTAGACAACAGGCTGTCTAGACAGCTACGTTTCTGTCATGAACTTCACTGTCGCGCAGATCGCGAAGATGATCGACCACTCCATCCTCCGGCCCGAGTTCACCGTCGAGGACGTGCGCACCGGCTGCGCGATCGCGGCGAAGTACGACGTCGCCTCGGTCTGCGTGCGCCCGAGTGACGTGCCCACCGCGGTGGCGCTGCTGCAGAACAGCAACGTGCGGGTCGGCACCGTGATCGGGTTCCCGCACGGGGACAGCGCGACGCAGATCAAGGTGGCCGAGACCGAGCTCGCCGTCGACCAGGGCGCCACCGAGATCGACATGGTGCTGAACATCGGCTGGCTGCGCTCCGGCGACATCGTTTCGGTGGAGAACGAGATCCTCTCCGTGGTGAAGGCAGCCGGCGACGCGCACGTCAAGGTCATCCTGGAGACGGCGTACCTCACCGACGAGCAGAAGCTGGCGGCCTGCTGGGCTGCCGAGCGGGCCGGCGCGGCGTTCGTGAAGACCTCCACCGGTTTCGCCCCGACCGGCGCGACCATCGACGACCTCGCGCTGATGCGTTCGGCCGTCTCCACCGCCGTGCAGGTCAAGGCGTCCGGCGGCATCCGCAGCCTGGACACCATGCTGGCGATGGCCGCGGTCGGTGTGTCCCGGTTCGGGACGTCGTCCACCGCTGAGATCCTCGACGACCTCGCCCGGCGTCAGGTCAACGTTCCGGGCGGGCGCGCCTGATCGTTTCTTACGAGATCCGGCTCAGTCGCCACCACGCGGACGGACTCTCCACTGCCTCATCAGTGCGCAGCTCCACGCGTACCGAAGAGGCCTCGACCTGGCCCACGACCAAGCCGGCGGCGATCGACGGACCCGGCGCCGTCGTAGTGACCGTGACCGGGACCGAAAGTCCTGGCCAGCCAACTACTTTCAGTGGCGCCGCAGGCGACACCGTGGTGGAACCGCCCCACGCGGTCGCCACGCGCCCGGCCGGATCAGTGCCGATCAGCTGGTATTCCTTAACGGTCTTGCGGACCGCGGCCAGCAGCTTGCGGACGTGCGTGTTGACCTCGGCGAGCTGCTCCGGGGTGTTCGCGCCGGGCTGGTTGAAGACCGCGCCGACGATCGTGAGGGTGCGGTCGCCGACCTTCAGCCGGGACGCGAAGACG
The DNA here is from genome assembly GCF_050955685.1 of Actinoplanes sp. CA-015351. Lineage (NCBI taxonomy): Bacteria > Bacillati > Actinomycetota > Actinomycetes > Micromonosporales > Micromonosporaceae > Actinoplanes > Actinoplanes sp. CA-015351. Next base: position 518,125 of record NZ_CP192102.1, on the reverse strand, counting down.
AGGTTGCCACCGGCCTCGTCGGTGGAGCCGGTCTTGATGCCGAAAACGCCTTCGACGCCGAGCATGTCGTTATAGTTCCGGATCGTGCCGACGACCGGAATGGCCGCCTCACGCAGTTCGACGATCTCCGCGAAGACCGGCATCTTGATCGCGGCGCGCGCGAGATCTACCTGGTCAACAGCGGTGCTGACAGTGGTCGGCAGGAAACCGCTCGGATCCGTGTACTCAGTTTCGTCCATGCCGAGCGAGTCCGCGGCGGCGTTCATCTTCGCGACGAACGCCTCTTCGCTGCCGGCGTCCCAGATCGCGAGCTGGTGCGCGATGTTGTTTGCCGACGGCAGCATCAGCGCCTCGATGGCGTCCCGCTCGGTGAGCTGCTCGCCCTCCACGACGTGCACCAGGGACTGCCCTGTCGCCTTGCGTCCTTCGTAGTCCTTCACGTCATCATCAGAAACGGTCAGCGACGGGCCTTCGGCCGCACCAGTGAGCGGATGTTCCTTGAGAATCACATAGGCAGTCATCACTTTAGCGACGCTGCCGATCGGTTCAGCCCCGTCACCGCCTGTACCGCCGAGACGGCCAAGGCCCTCCACCATGATCTCTGCGTTACCGGTCGACGGCCACGGCAGACTGGGCGCTTTGCCGGGAATCGCAAGTTTCGTGGCGATAGTGGTGGTGATCGTCGTCGCCGGAAGATCCCGGACGAGCTGAAAGACCGCGACGAGAGCGATGAGCAGGCTGACTGCCGCGGCCACCGCCGCGATGATCAATCCACGGCGCTTGGGTACGGGCGCAGGGGTGCCGTAGACGGTCATCGGCCCAGTAAAGCCGGACGGATCAAGCTAGAGCCCGGCAACAAGGTATTCCCGCACGTGCCCGCGAGCCTGATGAATCCGCGATTTCACGGTCCCCTCGGGGATCCCGAGATGCAGCGCGATCTCCTTGTAATCGAGCTGGCAGATGTCGCGCAGAACCATCGGCGCGACGAGTTCGGCCCGGCGGCCCTCCAACTGCTCCAGCGCGTCCAGCAGATCAAGCCGCGACCCGGCGATCACGCTCGTGGTACGCGCGTCCGCCACGTCGACCGGCGCCTCGGCGTGCGACTGCTCGGCGGCACGCCGCTTCAACGACCGGTACGTCTGACGTGAGCCGTTCGCGATGATCACATGCAACCAGGTGCTGAATTTCGACCGGCCTTGAAAACTGCCGATGTTGCGCGCGACCTGCAGAAGCACGTCCTGACAAGCTTCCTCGGCGTCCTGATAACAGGGCAAAAAGCGGGCACAGCGCCGCAGAACGTTCGGCTGGATCAGCGCCAGTAACTCGTCGAGCGCCGACCGATCGCCGGCCGCTGCTCGAACCGCGAGCGCTTCCTGCTCCTCTTCGCGTGTGCCCATGCCGTTCCCCCCGATAGACGGCGCCCATAATACGAGCGTGTCGCTTCCCACCATGATCGGCCGATATCGCGTGGTACAGCGCCTCGGCTCAGGCGCCTTCGCGACGGTGTGGCTCGCCGAGGACGACGTCCTCGACTCGATGGTCGCGATCAAGGTGCTGGCCGACAACTGGGCGCACCACCCGGACGTGCGGGCCCGCTTCGAGCAGGAGGCCCAGGTTCTGCGCCGGGCCGACTCGGAACGCCTGGTCAGGGTGCATGACTTCGGTGAACTGCCGGACGGGCGGCCGTACCAGGTCATGACATATGCGGCCGGCGGGACACTCGCCGAACGACTTGAGCAGGGCCCTATGCCGGTGGGGGCGGCAGTGCGTACCGCGACCGATATTGCACAGGCCGTCACCGTTCTGCACGAGTCCGGCGTGCTGCATCGCGACCTGAAGCCGTCCAATGTGCTCTTCGACACGGTCCGTGGTGCCGAGCGAGTCCTGGTCGCCGACCTCGGCCTCGCCAAGGAGATCGCGCAGGCCTCGGGCTTCACGGTGGCCGCCGGAACCCCCGGATACATGGCCCCGGAACAGCGACTGCCCGGCGGCGGGCTGGACGAGCGCGCCGATGTGCACGCAATCGGCGCGATGACCTATCAGATGCTGACCGGGCGGACGCCGGCGCTGCGTGCGCCGGTTGCCCCGTCGAAACTGCGGCCTGGGATTCCGCGCCAGCTCGACCGGGTGGTGCTGCGGGCGCTCGACGCCGACCGAAACCGCCGCTGGGAGTCCGCGGCCGCCTTCGCCGCTGCTCTCGACATCTCGGTGCCGAAACGAAGGCGCCGATTCGCCCGCCGCGCCGGACGCCTCCTCGGTGCGACGCTCGCCCTGGCCGCCGTCGCCGCCACCGCAGGCGCCACGGTCCCGGACGCAACCCCACCTTCTTGGGTACGCGTAACCGACAGCACCCGCGCGATCTCGCTGTCCGTTCCTGAACAGTGGGGACAGCAGCTGCACGACAGCGGCTGGGAAAGCAAGGATGGCCAGCGCCCCGGCCTGCACGTCTCCGCGGATCTGAACGCGGGCGACGCCCCGGGAGTGTTCGCGGGTCTCGGAACTCCGGAAACGCCGCGTCACAAGAACTGCACACGCCTGCCTGAACGCCGCGTCGTCGCCGCCGGCCGGGCTGGCGTGGCTCAGCGGTGGACGGGGTGCGAGGCGGCTTATACCGAGGTATTGCTCGATGGCGTCTACATCCAGATCACCCAGGTCGACGGAAAAGACCGCACCGACGAGGTACTGCGCACACTCCGGCTGGGCGGGTTTTAGAGAAAGCTGGGCGGGTTTTAGAAAGAGCGGGTGGCCGACCAGAGCCGTGAAGTCGGCCGCCCCCGTATTGCGGCCGTTCCCACAAGCACTGGTCGGTCATCCCCCGCGGAACTCCCCATGCTTTCCTCCAGTGCGATGCCGCCACTCGCCTCTTGGTTCTCGGATTAACATCACGGATAGGTAACGGATGGCCAAGCGCTGACGGCGGCGGCCTGAGCCGTGTCCTCGCAGCTCAGGCCTTACTCACGAGGTTGCGTGGAATTACTCAGCGTTACGACACGCGTGGCGCTTCGACACGGGTGGCGTTTCTCAGCGTTACGACATGGGTGGCGTTCTCAGCGTTCGCAGCCAACCGCTGTGTCGAGTTTGCCTACGACGCACTCGTCACCAAGCGGTCCGTTGGCACCGCCGTCGAGCCGGTCCGGGACGTCCGGGTGATCGTTGCCCTCAAGCCAGTCGTCACCGGCCCCGCCGTAGATCTTGTCGCGGCCGTCGTCGCCGAACAGCCAGTCGTCGCCCCCGCCGCCGTAGACGATGTCGTTCCCGGTGTACGCCTGGATCACGTTGTTCGCCGCGTTACCGGTGAGCCGATCGTTGCCCCAGCCTCCGACGAGGCTCTCGACATCGGCGCCGACCGTGTCGTGCTCCCCCTTCATGCCATCGTCACCGGGGGAACCGTCGAGGTCGACAGTGATCGCCTTCTCGTGGCCGCCATAGTTGACGATGTCCGTTCCGGGGCCGCCCAGAATGACGTCGGCAGCGATGCCGTCGGAGTACACATCCCCGGACAGCGAGTCGTCGCCGGAACCCCCATCGAGGTAGTCACGACCCTGATAACCCTCCAGGTCGTCACGACCGGCCTCGCCGTAGATCTTGTCGTTGCCTTCCTCGCCCCACATGTCGTCGTCGCCGTCACCGCCGTGCAGCACGTCTTTGCCGAACCAGCCGTGGATCGTGTCATGGCCGGCGTCACCGTAGATCGTGTCGTTGCCGAACCGACCGTTGATGTAATCGTTCCCGGTGCCGCCGTAGAGCCGGTCGCCGAGCGAACCGCCGGTCAGCACGTCATTGCCGGTGCCGCCGTCCGCGGTCATCCGTACGCCGGTCTTGTTGGTGATCGAGTCGCTGCGGTCGTAGGTGTAGACCTGCAGCCTCGTGGGCGCCTTCGCCAAGGGGCAGCGGACCTTCGTCTTGTCGCCCTTGACCTTCTTGCAGCCCTTGCCGGCCTTGACCGTGACCCGGTCGTCGATCGTGATCGTCCGCCCCGCCCGGGTGACGACGACCTTGTTCTTGGCGCCGGTCGCGGACTTGTACTGCACCGTCGTCTTGCCCACGACCGAGACGACACCCGAGGTGGCCGCCTGCGCGGGTGCCGCGAGGACACCAGCCGAGACGATAGTGAACATGGCGATGCCGACACGAGTCAGCCAGATAGAACGAGACATACAAGTCCTCCCCCGAGATCCAGCGCCAGGATCATAGAACGGCACCGTTACGACGTCGATAGGAGAAAAGCCGCAGTCAGAGCTTGCGAGCGGTGATCTCCATTCCTGAGGTGCGCAGCCGCTCGACCAGGGCGTCTCCGATCCCGGTGGCCGGGGTCAGGACACCGCCCTCGGACGGCGGCAGTTTCTCCCTGTCCAGAGCCAGGGCCAGTGCTGACTCGCCGAGCATGACCGCGGTGGCCGCGTAGCCCGGGTCGCCCTTCGCCCGGAAACGGGACGTATAGCGCGCCCCGCTGCTCGTCGTGGTGAAGATGTCCATGGTGAAGTGACCTGACTGCTGACGCTGCTCACTCGGTCCGGTGCCGGGTTTCGGGAGGATCCGGTCCAGCACGAACCGGACCGGCGGCACGGCGAACCCGACGAACAGCGCGCCGAGCCCGATCTTCGTACCGTGCGCGATCACCGGGGACAGCGGTGAGGCGCCGACGCTCATCAGCTCGCGGTATCGGAACTGCCGGCCGTAGGCCCACTCGCGCAGTGCGTTGCTGCGCCGCACCACGCGCGTGTTGTAGGACGCCATCACGAACGGCGCCAGATGGCCCCGCAGCGACGGATCCACTTCGGATGCCGGGAGGACCGGCATGTCCTCCTGCCGGCCGAGATCCGGTTCCGCCGCGCGATCCGGACTCAACGAGTACGGGCTGGCGCCGATCTTTCGCAGCGCACGGTCCTTGCTCATCACGTCAGCCTGGTAGCGCATCGAGTCGATCGTGCCGCCGCTCACCCCGCCGCGCAGGCTCGTCACCACGAGTGTGGTGTCGGTCAGCTCGCCGGCGCCCTCGGCCTCCACCAGCGAGTGCAGCACGTGCACGCCGATGTCGGACGGGATCGAGTCGAACCCGCACGAGTGCACAATCCGCGCCCCGGTACGCCGAGCCGCCTCATGGTTGTCGTTGATGCTGTCCCGGGCGAACAGCACCTCACCGGTCAGGTCGACGTAGTCGGTGCCCGCTTCGGCGCAGGCGTGCGCAAGTATCCGGCCGTATTTCGCATAAGGTCCAGCGGTCGTGATGACCACCCGGGTGCGTGCGGCCATAGTGTCCAGCGCGGCCTTGTCGGTGGCGTCGGCGACCACGAGCGGCCAGTCCACGTTCAGCCGGGTGCGGACTGCCTCCAGTTTCTTCGGTGACCGTCCGGCGAGGGCGATCCGTGTGCCCGCGGGTGCGAATCCGGCCAGGTGCCGTGCCACGAGGACACCGACGAAACCCGTGGCGCCGTACACGATCACGTCGAACTCGCGTGCTTGATCGCTCATGGGTGCCGATTGTGCACCCTTGGTGGAGGGTGCGCAGCACATCAGTTACCTCCTGGTAGGTGGGTTGGTGAAAATCTGCCGAGTTATCCATACAAGCCCGGATCAAAGGGCTAATTTGGGGGAACAGGTCCATCGGACCGGCATGAAGGCGTAGCCCGTGAAGGCGTGGCGCCGCGTGACCGGAGGGTGAGACACCCGTTGGTAGCCCGCATGAGGCGGGCACCGTGGCCGGAACGCCGAATCCTGCCGCCGACCACGGATCACAACTCAAAGGCATGGAGCGGGGGACCCACAGGTTCTCCGGCGCTTATGCGTCTTGGGGTGAAGCCGCACCGTGCGGCCGGGCCACTCTGCCCGAACCCGACAGCTGACCTCGCAGGCGTGGAGGACAACTGAAATGGTGCAAATCCGAAAGCAGGTCCACCTCGCGATCGGTGTAGCCGTCGCGGGACTCGTCGGAACCGTGGGCCTGCTGGGCTCCAGCGTGCCTGCGCATGCTGTGCCGTCCGACGTGAACTGGGACGCCATCGCCCGCTGCGAGTCAGGCGGCAACTGGCGCATCAGCACAGGAAATGGTTATTACGGCGGCCTCCAGTTCAGCCACAGCACGTGGCGTGCATATGGCGGTGCGCGTTATGCCCGGACCGCGAACCGGGCAACAAAAACCGAGCAGATCCGCGTCGCGGAACGCGTGCTGCGCGGGCAGGGAATCGGCGCTTGGCCAACCTGCGGCAAGCGCGCGAGCGTCAAGGCGAGCCGCAAGACAGTCCGCAATTCCCCAGCTCGAACGGCACGTAAGGCGCCGGCCCGAGTGGTGCGCAACGCACCGGCGCGCGTGGTGCGCCCCGCTGCCGGAGGCAGTGTGGTGCTGGAGAACGCGATCAGCGGGCGGTCGGCCACACGGACCTATGTCGTCCGCCGAGGCGACACGCTTGCACGCATCGCCAGCCGGAACGATGTCGCCGGTGGCTGGCGGGCCCTTTACCGCGCCAACGACGACATCCTCCGTAGCCCGCACCGCGTTTACGTCGGCCAGCGCATCAGGTTGTAGAGGACGGAACACCTCTTCATCGCCCGGGACGCCGGGCGTCTCAAATCCGGGACGCCCGGAATGCCGCCGTGCCTCCGTGGCGTGGGGACGTGCCGCAGCCGTGACATGCCGCAGCCGTGACGTGCTGCCGTGACATGCCGCAGCCGTGACGTGCTGCCTTGACATGCCGTCGGCGTGACGCGTCGCCCTGACATGCCGCCGCCGTGAGCTGCCGCCGCGGCGCGATGCGGCGTGCCGCCGCGGCTCGATGCGGCGTGCCGCCGTGTCAGTCTGGGCGGGTGAACTCCGGCTGGTCCAGAACGCGCAGCCACGTGCCGTCGGGCTGTCGCCGGGCGACCTGTGCCCGCGCGCCTGAACCGTCGCTCGGCGGCGTCGACGTGAGCGCCAGGTCGCCGCTGATCAGTGTCGGTAGCGGCGGCTCCGGCTCGAACTCGGGCATGTGCGGCAGCAGCTCGGCCCACAGCTTGCGGATCGCCTCGCGGCCACGCGTCTGGCTGCCTGGCGGGTAAGCCATCACGGCATCCTCCTCATAGAGATTCGCAATTCCGTCGGCGTCCTTCGCATTCGCACGCTCGACGAACAGCCTGGTCAGGTCTTCAGGTCGGTGCGCTTTCCCGGTCATGGCTACAGCCTCCCGGAGAGGCAGGAACAAGTCCAACGCATAGTTCTTCTGATAACCAGTAGAATGACTCATGGACTTGCGCCAGCTCGAATACTTCGTGGCCGTCGCTGAGACGGCCAGCTTCACCCGTGCCGCCGAGCGCGTGCACATCACCCAGTCCGGGGTGAGCGCCCAGATCAAGGCACTGGAGCACGAGCTCGGAGCGCAGCTCTTCGACCGTTCCGCGCGTACCGCGCGCCTCACCGACGCGGGTGAGGCGGCGCTCCGGCACGCCCGCGCGACCCTCGACGCGGCAGCCGACATGCGTGACTCGATCGACGACGTGTTCGGCCTGGTCCGTGGCCGGCTCACGGTCGGGATGGTGATCGGCTGCGAGGTGACGCCCTTTTTCGATGCGTTCGCAGCGTTCCATTCCGAACACCCCGACATCGAACTCGAACTCGTGGAGGCGAATTCGGACCAGCTCGTCGCCGGCGTGCGCTCCGGCGACCTAGATTTGGCGCTGGCCGGTCTGGCAGGCGAGCCTCCCGAGCACCTCGCGACTCATGTGATCGCGAGCGAGCGGCTCGTCGCACTGGTCCCGGCCGACAACGAGTTAGCAGGTCAAGCGCGTCTCCCGGTCACCGCGCTCCTTGCGTACCCAATAGTTTGTCTGCCGGTGGGAACCGGCATCCGCAACGTGCTCGACCAAGCTCGCGCCGCACTGGGTGTTGATCTTTCGGTCGCGCTCGCGGCCACCTCGCCGGACACGGTCGCCGGCCTGGCGCGCCGCGGCCTCGGCGTGGCGGTGCTCAGCGAGTCGATGGCAGCTGCCTACCCGGATCTCACCGCGATCCCGATCGACGGCATCGAGATCCCGGCACTGCTCGCGCTGATCTGGCAGAACCGCAGCAGCCCTGCCCTGGCGGCTTTCCTGCGGCACTGCCAGGCCGCCTTCTTGACAAAACCATAGAGATCCCGAGGGCTCGCTTCTGGAATCGATCAAGAAAGCACGGAATCAGGCGGCGAGAGGCGAGCCCGTGTACGCGCGGGAGCGGAGCACTCGATCGGAGAGGCCCGTCTCCCAGAGGAACTTGTCGGGGTTGGTGCTGACCGGAACGCGGCCGAGGAAACCCCGCCATTCCGCCAGGTCGGCCTGCCATGCCTCGACGAACTCGCAGCACAGTTCCGCACTGATCTGCTTGCTGCGGCGAAGGGCGGCGAAGAGAGGCGGCCGGAGGAGGTCGGGGCGCCCGTGGCGTTTGGCGTGCCCGGTTGCATGGGCGCGGACGACCCGGATGAGCTGGCGGCGGTGGGCCAGGCGTCGCCGCCAGTAAGCGGTGCTGGTGATGTCAGGGTCATCGCCGCTGTCCAGGTACCAGAAGAGCCCTTCGGCAAGGGTGTCGCCGAGCTCCTCAGTCGCAGCGCGATGAGGATCAGCGAATGGGTCGAAGCGGCGCTGCTGCATTATGCCGACACGAGTGGCTTGAAGAGGAGCCCCGTCGCCCAGCAGGAAGAACCAGTCCTCGTTGTAGATGTTCGGGAAGAACGAGGCGGTGCGCTGTGGGTTGATCATCATGGCACCGCCACCGATGAAGGTGTCCTGTCTGCCACCGACCGCACGGTATGCATGGCAAACCACGGAGTTGTCCTTGAAGCCCTCGTTGGACAGTCCCACCGTGCGATGGTGATCAAGCAGGCCGACGGCCAAGGGCAGAAGACTTCGCCGAACGACGATGTCGTCGTCGAGGAAGAGAACGCGCTGCCAGCCGCTGCTGCGAGCCAGTGCCGTTCCGATGTTGCGTTTGAGGCTCAGATCGCTACCGCTGGCGAAGCCGTGCCGGTCGAGCAGTTGGTTGGTGCCGGTCGGCGCCAGCGGCAGCAGCGACTCGTCGACATCCAGCGCGAGGACGGCGGCTCCGAGCGAGTCAGCAAGCTGCCGGGTCTGCGCCGCCGTGGCCTTCAGGCTGCACAGGGCGATGATCGGACAACCGAGAGTACGGGCAAGGTGCATGGCGTGGCGCAGGGTCGGCGTCGGGCGAGCGGTCGGCACGATGATCGCGTCAAGATGCCCCCGGGATGTGTGAGCCAGAGCCGGCTCGGTGAGGAGGCGGCTGTGCGATCCGTGGTGCAACCCACGGAGATCTAGAGTCACTGTGCCGCTCCGCGCCAGGTGTGCAGGACCGTTCTGGGCTTGGACCAATCCGGTGTGACCACGACGCGGCCCACCCGGCGGACACGGAACAGGAGGCTGAACGTCTCGGCGTTCTTGAAGACGCTGTTGAGGTGAGCGGCGTTCTTCTCGCGGAAGACCTTGTCGGTCAGCGCGCGGACGGCTCCGACCACGCCGGGGCTGTACATGCCATTGAATGCCGTCAGGGTGAAGTCCTCGTTGTGCGGGTTCGGCGCGCGTACGAGATGGCCGACGTCCTGAATCAGTACCGGATCTTCTCCCCGGAGCTCATGAACGGGGAAGAAACGTTTCTGCTCGTCGCTGAGGTCTTTGAACTCATCTCCGATGAGCTCGAAGTAGCCCCGGTTGGGCAGGTGGTCATCAGAATGCTGCCGCAGCGGAATGTCGATCTGGCTCATGGTGTCCTGGGTCGCGCGATTCCAATCGATACCGCCGAGCAGGACCACATGACTGTTCATGTCCCCGTCGCGGAGGTTCCCGGCGCGGATGATTCGCACGTCGGACTCGGGGTTCATGGCCCGGATCTGGCCGAACAAGTGGAGAAGGGAATCCGCGTCAGCGATCCGGTGCATCTCTGCGCCGTCGTCGCCTGTCAGCTCGGGAGGCAGTCTTCTCTGGACATGCTCCGGGAGCTCGGAGCAGATGATCGTGATCGGGCCGTCGTCCGGGAACTGCAACAGGGTGCTCGGGGCTTCGGCGGCCCGTTGAAGGTCCAATAATTCTTCCCGAAGCGCGTCTCGCGCCGCTATCTCGTCGGCGGTCAGCTCCGACTCGGCCAGGAGCCGCAACTGCCGACCATCGATTGACCGCCGGGTGCAATAGAAGGTGGCGATCGCATCGATCCGCTCCTCCGGCGGGATCACGGGCTTGACGGACCGCTCCCATGACGAGATGAGAGCGATGCTCGCCGACTTACGCTGGGAGAGCGCAGTAGCAAGCTCCCCCTGGTTGAGCTTCTTGTCGGGCCACTGCGAGGCGCGCAACTGGCGCAGCCGCACCGCAAGAGCAAGGGCAGCTTCACCGGCCGTCGGCACTCAGCACCTCCCCAGGGGGTCCACTGTATCGGCTGGACCTGATCCGCCGTGAGAGCGCTGGTGCGCCTCGGTACACCTGGAGGGCTGAAGTGAACTGAAAATTCCAGCGCCACCCTCCCTCGATCCATCGCGCCATCCGCTCCGTTGCTGGCTGGAGCGACAGTCGAGTTACACCTGTAGTAGGTGTACCTGACAGGGGTGACAGGAAGCTAGCCCTCCCAGAGGCCGGACAACCGAGGGGAAGCGGCCACCAGCCGGCCACGACGCAACGAAACCGGCGACTCCACTCGAGGTTTCGAGCTCAGGTGTTTGCTTTGATTGCCGATGAAGGGTATAGGTTGGACACCCGCGGCGGCCGGACGTTTCCGCAGTGGGCCGCATTCGCAGATCTGAGCCGTAATTGTCGCCCGGACTTGATGGATCGATGATGTCGCGCGTAATGGATTCACGTTCCGCAGTGGTCGGCGCCAGCCTCGACGAGGTCAAGGAGGCCGACGTCGATGCGCTCGCCAAGGCTTTCGGTGAGCGCATCTACTTCGTTGCGCAAGTGCAGCGCTGGGGGCCGTTCGACAACGAGGTGTTCGTCGCGCGCCAGGGCGAGGACATCCTGGGCACCGTGACCCTGGGTCCGATCGAAGAGAAGGAGCTGCGCGAGAGCGAGCCCTTCTCGAAACACCCGTCGCGCCTGCTCAGCCATCTCGAGGTGCCGCCGCCGCAGCGCGGGCGCGGCATCGGCACGTGGATCATGGCGGAGATGGAGAGCCGGCTGGCCGCACGAGACTTCCGGTACGTCGTGCTCGGCGTGGATGAGAGCAACGAGGGCGCTCAGCGCCTCTACCGAAAGCTCGGGTACCAGGCCTGGGCAGGGTCGCCGCTGCGCACCGTGAAGCGGTCCTTCCACGAGAGCTGCACCTGGGGGGACGAACCCGAGTACTGCCTCGTCTACTACAAGGACCTCTCGCCAGCCTGAATCATTCTCGACCCGGGTGTAATCAACTGTATTTCCCGGAGAACCGAAGCTGCGCCCTTCGAAATCAAGTGATCATGCGGCCGATCGGATGTTCGGCTGACGGAATCCTGTGACGATTCCTGTTCGATTTCATCGCTTATTTCTCGTGTTCATGGCTGCCATTGTGAGATGGACAGCCTTTTTCACTCGTGCGTCGCTGCGACGGATCGAGTGAACGCGAGAAGGGCACGACATGCCTGCTTCCGATCCGACCTACACCATGGACCTCATGGCGGCGTTCGCCGCAGGCGCCGCCCTCGCCGGAATCCTGATTCTCGTCGTCCTTGCCCTGAGCGCCACGTACGCGATCGTCAGGGTCCTCCTCCAGGCAGCCCGTTCGACGATGTCGGCGATCTGGCTGACCACACTCCTCTTCGGCATCTGGGCCACCATCGGGCTTATAAATCGATGAGTGTGGATGATGTGTCCCGGTCGACGATCGACCCGGGACACACCCGCCGGTTAGGTTGAACGGGTCGATATCAAGAGGTCTGGAGCGGTCGTTGCCGGTGGAACGTCGCCAGACCTGGATCGTTACCGGTGGCGCTGGATACATCGGCGCTCACGTGGTTCATCGGCTCAGAGACCGGTGCGACGTGGTGGTCCTCGACGATCTGTCGACCGGCAACCGTGATCGTCTCCCGCCGGATGTGCCGCTTGTCGAAGGATCGGTGACCAGCCGGGACGACCTCGACAGAGTGCTACGGCGATATCCCGCCGACGGGGTGGTCCATCTCGCCGCACGGAAGCTCGCCGGTGAGTCGCAGCGGCTCCAGGAGCTGTACGAAGCGGTCAACGTGACGGGCGTGCGGCACCTCCTCGAAGCGATGCGGCAGGCCGGCGTCGGACGCCTGCTCCAGGCTTCTTCGGCTGCCGTCTACGGCGGAGGCCACGCCGGGCCGGTACGCGAGAACGACGACCTGCGGCCGCTGAACCATTACGGCGCCACGAAGCTGGCCGCCGAACGAATCATCCAGGACGCCAGCCGAACCGGCCTGCGAGCGCTGGTGTTCCGGCAATTCAACGTGATCGGGGCCGGCACACATCCGTACGCCGCGGACGTCAGCCCGCAGGGACTGCTGCCATCCATCTTCCGAGCGCTGACCACAGGGCCGGAGCTGGTCGTGCTGGGCCGCCGTTTCGCGACCCCGGACGGGACCGCTGTACGCGATTACGTACACGTCGCTGACATCGCGGACGCCTTCGCGCGGGGCGTGGAGCTTCTGTCCGGCCGATCAGCGAAGGCGCGTACGCACAGCGTGGTGAACCTGGGAAGCGGGCGCGGAGCGTCGGTCGCCGAGGTGGTCGATTTCGTCGGCCAGATGATCGGTCAGGCGGTGCCCCGGCGAGTCGGGCCGAAACGGCGGGGTGATGCCGCCGAGGTCGTCGCGGCTGTGGAACACGCTGCCGAACGCGGCTTCGAATGCCGTTCCTCGCTCGAAGACGCGGTGGTGTCAGCGTGGTTGTCCTGGCAGACATACGTGACGAACAGCTGAGTGCCCCCGGTAGGAATCGAACCTACGACACACGGTTTAGGAAACCGATGCTCTATCCCCTGAGCTACGAGGGCGCGAAGCGTCATGCTACCGGACCAGCGACTGACCACGGGTGACCACCACTGCCCGACAACACCCAGCGCTGACCAGCAGCCTGCTTGGCGGGATGATCCGGCCTTGCGATCACCTCCGGAGCATACGGATCAGCGTTGTTTGCACCGTGCCCTTCGCTGCCACGTAATGACCCGGAAAACCTGATGGTGACCAGGTATCTCCGAGCACTCAGGCGAACCGTGCGAACGCGCGGTCGGCGTCGCGGGCTCAGGCCTGGTCCAGAGCACTCGGTGAGTTACGGTGTCCGAGCTGCCCGGTGAGGAAGCAATCAGCCAGATCGCCGGAGCCGCGTCGGCGAAGCCGTCCACCGCCCGCCGGCTGGAGTTCTGGCGTGCCGAGCGCCTGGAGATCTCGAGGACTAAGGGTGCAGCCCCACACCTCCTGGCCGGACGCCGCTTAGGCGGCGCGCCGGCCGGAACCACGTCCAACGTGATCAGCTTCGCTGTGAGATCCGGGTCAGTCTGAGCTGATGGCCGTCGTACCAGCCGGCTCGCTGGCGCAGCGGCTTCCCGCAGGGATTACCACTGTGCATCTGTGTCGGCATCCGACACTTGCCCAGGAGGAATCATGAACGCTTTCACCGGTCGCGTCATTGCCGCAGCATGTCTCGCCACCGCCGTCACCACCACGGTGGCCATCAGCCCCCGCCCACGCGATCGAGACGGATCGGGGATACCTCACCAGCAGTGCCTACCTGTCTCGCAGCGAGACCCGTGAGGTGGCCCGGCACCTGGACAATGACAGCGTCAACGGGGCCATCGTCACCGGGATGAGCGCCACCAACAGCACCGCGATCGCGATGCCGACGATGCGGGCCCGGACCGATCGGGTGGTGTCCAGACCAGACGTCTCCTCAGGTGGACGGCGGTCAGGCAGGTCAGGCGACGAGCCCGATCAGGATGGCGTAAATCCTTGTGCCCTCGGCCTGGAGGATGTGGCGTCATCGTGGTCCGACGCCGGCAGCCGTACGACAAGAACCGCGTGGCAGTCAGCGGCCCGGGTAGGGCCGCTAAGAGCGGTGGCCGGGTTCGACCATTGGAGCGGACAACCGGGCTCAGGCGTCGTGGGCGAGCGCCGACGACAGCTCCCGGTGCGCGCCGGCCTGCTCGAGCAGCAGCTTCGCCTTCATCTCCAGGGCACCGACCGCGTCCGCGCCGGCCACCCAGCGCGCCGGCGGCTCGGCCGAACCGGTGAGCTGCACCAGAGCGGCCGCGAGCTTCGCCGGGTCGCCGCCCTGCAGGCCGCTCAGACCGCTCCACATGGTCACCGTCTGCTTGGTGCGCTCCGCGTAGTCGTCGATGCTCGCCTCGGCGTAGCTTGTCGACTCCGGCGTGAGCAGGTCGGTACGGAAGAATCCGGGCTCCACGATCATGGTCTTGATGCCGTACGGGGCGACCTCCGGAGCGAGGGACTCCATCCAGCCCTCGAGGCCGAACTTCGCCGCCGCGTACGCCGAGGTGAACTCCGCGCCGAGGAAGCCGGCGACCGACGAGATCGACACGACCAGCCCGGACCGCTGGGCGCGCATCACCGGCAGCACCGCCCGGGTGACGTTGAGCGGGCCGAACAGGTTCGTCCCGACCTGCGCCCGGAAGTCGTCCGGGGTGATCTCCTCGAAGAACCCCGCGATGAAGTTTCCTGCGCCGATGTTGGACGACCCGACCCGGCCGCCGAATGGGGACACCGGACCGGCCCGCACAGCCCCAGGTCGTCCGGGCTGACCTGCCATGCCACAACGAAACCGGGGATCCGCAGGCTCAGGCACGCGCCTTCCCGCAGCCGGCTGACAGCGACTGATTCTGCGCACGCCTTACCGCGGGAGTTTACCCAGGTCAGAACGCTTCAGATGCCTGAGTGGTGGGCTGTCGGTACACCCTCCAGCAGTACCCGCCCCGAAGCCGGCATTCCTGTGCACTTCCCACGGCGCGTAATGCACCGGCCTCGATCGAGACATAAAGCCCAAATGCAGTGGCATGTCAGGCAGGCCACTGCGGGGATAAACCGATAGCCAAGTGAGAAAAAACGTTAAAGTTCGTTTCCGAAATACGTTTAGCGGCAACGAGATCAACCGATCAGGCACCGCCGCCACCTGGCACTTCAGCAATTTGCAACGCTGCAATTGCACACAGTAGCAGCCATTGTGATTTCTGGATCTTCCTGCCGTCAGGGCTACCGCAACAGAACAGCGGTGACTCATTCTTGATGCCAGCATTCCTCGCGGCGTGCGAGTTTTCGGCGTTGTTCGACAGAAAGAACCCAGGACAGAAAGAACCCAGGTGCGCAGACTTCCCCGAACCCGAACTGTCAGCGTGGTCACTGCTCTCACCCTGCTCCTCACCGGGACATCCGCGGCGGCAGCGGCGGATTCAACTCCCCCGAACTCGGTACGCAGTCTCAAGGCCAGCGTGGACACGAAGCGTGTGAAGCTCGACTGGAGCAGCAACAGCGAGAAGGACCTCGCCGGTTATCTCGTCTATCGCGCACCCGCGGCGGACGGTGACTTCGTCAAGCTGACCAGCACGCCGTTCAGCAGCTCGGAGTACAGCGACTATGCCGCCCCGGCCGGGGTGACCGCCTACTACCGGATCACCGCGGTGGACTCCAGCGGCAACGAGTCGGCGGCGGTGAGCGTGAGCGCGACCCGCAAGGACGCCGTTGCCCCCAGCGCGCCGAAGAGCCTGACGGCGGTCGGCAGCCTGGACGACGTGACGCTGGACTGGGCGGACAACGATGAGGCGGACCTTGCCGGCTATCGGGTCTACCGGGGCAGCACGCTGCTGAACAGCACGGTGATCAACGACTCCCGGTTCGTTGACGCGGCCGCGCCGGCGGGGACTGCGTCCACGTACAAAATCGTCGCAGTGGATCTCAGTGGAAACATCTCGGCGTCGGCGAGCATCGCCGCGAAGCGCCTGGATGCGACCGCACCGGCCACGCCGAAATCCCTGAAAGCGACCGTCAGCAGCAGCAAGATCAAGCTGGACTGGTCCACCAACTCGGAGAAGGACCTCGCCGGGTACCTGGTCTACCGAGCCTCCAGCGCGAACGGCGAATACGCCCGGCTCACCGCGACTCCGGTCGACGACTCCGACTACACCGATGGCACTGCGCCCACCGGCGTGTCCAGCTTTTACCGGGTGACCGCGATCGACGCCAGCGGCAACGAATCCGCGGCCGCCTCGGTCAGCGCGACGCGCCCGGACATCATCGCGCCGGTCGCCCCGGCAAGCCTGACGGCGGTCGCCTCAGCCGGCCAGGTCACCTTGGACTGGGCCGACGGCACCGAGCCGGACCTGGCCGGATACCGGGTGTACCGGGGCAGCACGCTGCTCACCGGTTCATTGATCAGCGCCTCGCAGTTCGTCGACACGAGCGCTGCCACCGGCGTCGTCTCGACGTACAAGGTGGTCGCCGTCGATCTGAGCGGCAACGCCTCGTCGGCCGCCTCGATCAGCGCGACCCTGCCGGATCTCGCGGCGCCCGCCGCGGTGAAAGGGCTGAAGGTCTCCGCCGACACCTCGAAGATCAAAATCGACTGGTCCTCGAACTCCGAGGACGATCTGGCCGGATACCGGGTGTACCGCGCGACCAGCACGGACGGCACTTACACGTTGCTGACGGCGAAGCCGCGCAGCAGTTCCGACTACAGCGACAGCACCGCGCCCGCAGGCCTCCCGGTGTACTACCGGATCACCGCGGTCGACTCCAGTGGCAACGAGTCGGCGGCGGTGAGCGTCACCGCCATTCGCCTCGACAAGGTCGCGCCGGCGGCAGCCGCCAGGCTCACCGCTACCGGTACGGCCGCCGGGGTCACCCTGGACTGGGCCGACAGCGCCGAGGCGGATCTGGCCGGATACCGGGTGTACCGCGGCAGCACGCTGCTCACCGGTTCCTTGATCAGCACTTCCGAGTTCGTCGATACGGCCGCTCCGGTGGGCGTGGCCACCACGTACAAGATTGTTGTGGTTGATCTGAGCGGCAATGCCTCGGTCGCCGCGACCATCATCGCGACGCGCGTCGATGTCACCCCACCGGTGACGCCCGAGGGCTTCAGCGCCACCGCGGCCGACACCCGGGTCGTCCTGATCTGGTCCGCGAACACGGAATCGGACCTCGCCGGATACCGGGTCTACCGGGACGGGACTCTGCTCAAGACCGTCACCGGGGCGACCTACACGGACACCGCCGTCACCAACGGCACCACCTATCAGTACGCCGTGACCGCCATCGACAAGGCCGGCAACGAGTCGCCGGTCACCGGGACGATCGCAGCCGTGCCGGCCGACGTGACCGCGCCGGCCGCACCCGCCGGGCTGGTCGCCGCGGGATCCGCCACCGGCATCACCCTGGACTGGGCCGACAGCACCGAGGCCGACCTGGCCGGATACCTCGTCTACCGAGCCTCCGAATCGGACGGCCAGTACACCCGGCTGACACCGGCTGCGATCGCCGGCTCCGCGTACGGCGACCTCGCCGCACCCGCCGACACCGTCTCCTACTACCGGGTCACCACGGTGGACCGTGCCGGCAACGAGTCACCCGTCTCCGGCACCGCCTTCGCCGCGCCGCTGGACGTGACCGCCCCCGCGGCACCGGCCGCGCTGACCGGCGTCGGCACCGACACCGACACCGGCGTCACCCTGGACTGGGCGGACAGCACCGAGGCGGATCTGGCCGGATACCTGGTCCTTCGCGACGGCGTGCCGCTCACGACCACGCCGATCACGGTCTCCCAGTTCGCCGACACCACGGGTACGCCAGGCGTGGTCTACGCGTACACCGTCACCGCGGTCGACACCACCGGAAACGCCTCCACCGCGGCGACCGCATCGGCGGCGCGGTCCGTCGTCTACAACCCGGTGGCCGACGCCGACCTGACCGTGGCGCAGGACGGCACCGGCGACTACACGACCGTGGCCGCGGCGCTGGCCGCCGCTCCGGCGTCGTCGACCGCGCCGTTCGTCATCGCCGTCAAGGCCGGCACCTACCGGGAGACGGTCACGGTCGACAAGCCGTACGTCACCCTGGTCGGCGCCACCGGCACCGCCTCCGACGTGGTGATCAGTTACAACAACGCGGCCGGGACCGCCAAACCCGATGGCAGTGGCACTTACGGCACCTCGGGCAGCGCCACCGCATTGATCAAGTCGAACAACGTCTTGGTCAAGAACCTGACGATCGAGAACGCGTACGCCGAGACCGGCTCCGGCTCCGAACAAGCGGTCGCTCTCAAGACCACCGGTGACCGGCTGGTCTTCGACAACGTACGGCTCCTCGGCGACCAGGACACCCTCTACGCGGACTCGGCGAAAGTCGGCGCGGTGGCTCGTTCCTACTTCGTCAACTCGTACATCGAAGGCGACGTCGACTTTATTTTTGGTCGTGGCACCGCGGTCTTCGACCGCAGCACCCTCAAGGCGGCAACCCGCGGCAGTACGTCGAACAACGGGTACATCACCGCGGCCAGCACGGACAAGAGCCTGACGTACGGGTACCTGATCACCGACAGCACCGTCGAGAGCGACGCCCCGAACGGAACGTTCCACCTCGGCCGCCCGTGGCAGCCCAGCGGCGACACGAACGCGATCGCCCAGGTCGTCATCCGTGACAGCGTGCTGCCCGCAGCGGTCAAGTCGGCGCCGTGGACGGACATGACCACCACCTTCTCGTGGCGCGACGCCCGGTTCGCCGAGTACAACAACACCGGTGCGGGTGCCACGGTCAGCTCCGACCGGCCGCAACTGACCGCCGTGCAGGCGGCGCAGTACACGAAGTGGAACTACCTGGCCGGCTCGGACAACTGGAACCCGACCGGTCAGGCCGCGCCCCCGCCACCGGCGGACGTCACCGCTCCCGCCGTGCCGGCCGGTCTGACCGCGTCCGCCGGGGACACCTCCGTGGCACTGACATGGACCGCTTCCACCGAGTCCGACCTGGCCGGATACCAGATCTATCGCAACGGTGTCGCGCTCACCACTGCCGCGATCACCGGCGCCGGTTACACCGACCGGACCGCCGCCAACGGCACCACCTACAGCTACTCGATCAGCGCCGTCGACACGAGCGGCAACGAGTCGGTCAGGTCGTCGACCGTCGAGGCCACCCCGGTCGGTGTGGTCCTGCCCCGCTACGACTTCCTGGTCGCCGCGGACGGCAGCGGCACGCACACCACCGTCAGCGCGGCGATCGCGGCGGCCACCGCCGGTACCGCGGCCAAGCCGACCGTCATCGTGGTCAAGGCGGGCGTCTACCGTGAGATCGTCAGCCTCACCAAGAACTATGTGCAGATCATCGGTGCCACCGGGAAAGCCACGGACGTCACGATCACCTACGACAACGCGTCGAAAACGATCAACCCCGCCACCGGCGCGGCGTACGGCACCAGTGGCAGCTCGACCATGCTGATCAAGGGCAACAACGTCACGGTCAAGAACGTGACGATCGAGAACGCGTACGCCGAGACGGGCGTCGGCAGCGAGCAGGCGGTCGCCCTGCAGACCACCGGTGACCGGCTGACTTTCGACGGCGTGCGACTGCTGGGCAATCAGGACACCCTGCTGGTCAACTCGGGCGACGCCGACCTGGTGGCTCGCTCGTACTTCGTCAACTCGTACATCGAGGGCGACGTGGACTTCATCTTCGGTCGCGGCACAGCGGTCTTCGAGAAGTGCACGATCAACGCGCTGACCCGGGGCAGCAGCAGCAACAACGGCTACCTCACCGCGGCCAGCACATCGGACAAGAACCCGTACGGCTTCCTGATCACCGACAGCACCATCACGAGCAACGCCCCGGCCGGCACGGTCTATCTGGGCCGCCCGTGGCGTGGCTGGACCGACGGGTACACCAAGAACGGTGTCGTCTACAACTCCCGCGGTCAGGTGACCATCCGCAACACCGCACTCCCGGCGGCGATCAAGACCGCGACGACCGGCAGCGCTCCCGGCCCCTGGACCGACATGTCACCGAACCTCTGGACCGACGGGCGCTTCTCCGAGTACGGCAACACCGGTCCCGGGGCCACGGTGACCGAGCGGCGGCCACAACTCACTGACGAGCAGGCCACGTCATACACCGTCGAGAAGTACCTCGCGGGCACGGACGGATGGAACCCCACCGGCCGCTGACGGCTGACGACCAGGGGCGCCTTCCTTTCCCATGAAGGGAGGCACCCCTGGGTGACTGATGTCCGGAGGCGAAGATCGCGCCCGGCGCGCCGCCTGGGCCTGGGCCGGGGCCTCGGCTCAGCGACGCGCCTAAACCGTTACGACGATTCGGTAGCGGCTCGTCCGTTCGACCGAGGCGCCGTTGTTGATCTTCGATATATCCTCGTGCACTACTTCGATATCGATATCCCTGCGCCACGAGGATCTGAATGCGTAACCGAAGGATCGGTGCCGCCACTCTGGTGGCCGCTCTGGCCGGATCCGCTGTGCTGGCGGCCGGTGCCACCCCGGCGATCGCCGACTCCGGCAAGACTCTGCCCATCAAGTCCGTCGGCGACATGGTCGTCGACAGCGCACGCCAGCGAATCTTCGTCAGCGACCCGACCGGCGGAAGAGTCGTCGAGACGACATACGACGGGACCGTTGTCGCGACCGCGAGCGGCCTGCCGCGGGTCACCGGCTTGGCGCTCTCCGCCGACGGCGCCAAGCTCTATGGTGCGCTGGAGTCAAGCCACGCGATCGTCGCCCTCTCGGCTGCCACCCTCACCCAACCCGTCCGGTACGACCTGGGCTCCAGCGTCTACCCGTTGTCGCTGGAGAATACGGCCGGAAAGCTCTGGTTCAGCTACGACAACTACGGTCGCGACCCGTTCATCGGCTCGGACGGCAACATCGGCTCCCTCGATCTGAGTGGCGCGAAGCCGGTGGTGACGCCGCAGCAGGAAGCCACGGGCGCCTACGGCATCTGGAACGGCGCGCCCCATTTGACCTCCGCGCCAGGTGACAGAGGGCTGCTCGCCGCCTTCGACCCGCACACCTCCAGTGGAGTCGTCGCCGTCTACAACGTGTCCGGGGGCACTTTCACCCGGACCGGGGCGGATCAGGTCACCGGTGGTTACACCCGGTCCGTGGCCTTCACTCCGGACGCCACCCAGGTGGTTGCCGCCAACGCGACCGCAGTGACCGTCGCCCGCAGCACCGATCTCGCGCGTGCCGGTTCGTACCCGGTCGAGGGCTGGGTTCAAGCGGTGGCTGTCGCATCGGACGGCACGGTGGCCGCCGGCGGGACGGCCCTGCGGACCTTCGCGCCTGGTGGTGTGGTGCCGATCCGCGATTACGCCCTCCCGGATACAGACCCGACCACGACCGGCGGGGACCAGGTAGCTGAACGGGCACTTGCCTGGGAGCCGGCCGGCAACCGGCTGTTCGCCGTCACCGAGAACCACGCCGGCATCCACTACCTGCGGGTCTACACCGAGCCGAAGAAATCTTCGCCGGCGCTGAAGCTGTCCGGCCCGGCTTCGGCGACCCGGGCGAAGCCGATCAGCATCACCGCCAAACTGACCGCTTCGATCCCGTTGCCGGCCGGTACTCCGGTGACCGTCACCCGCACCGACCTGGAATACCCGTCCGGCAAACCGCTGGGGACCAGAACAACCACCGCCAACGGGTCGTTCTCGTTCACCGACACCACGTCGGCCGGCGGGACGGTGACCTACCGGGTCTCCTACGCCGGCGACGCGAAGCATTCCGCGGTCTCTGCGACCAAGTCAGTGGCGGTTTCCCGCACAGCACCGGCCCTGTCGTTGACCAACAACGGCAAGATCTATGGGTACGGCAAAACGGTCACGTTCGCGGCGCGTCTCGGGGCCACGTACAAGAACCGGACCGTGGAGATCTGGGCCGACCCGAGCGGCAGCGACCAGAAGCGGCGACTGCTCAAGCGGGCCGTGGTCAGCAAGACCGGCTCGGTGTCGGCGAACCTCCGGCTGACCCGCAACACCACGGTGTCCGCGGTCTTCACCGGTGACGCCCGGACCGCACCGAAGACCGTCTCATCGACCGTCGGCACCAAGGCCCACGTGTCGCTGAAGCTGTCCAAGTACTACAAGACCGCCAAGATCGGCAGCAAGAAGTACCGCTACTACCACGTGAAGACCAAAGCGAAGTTCAACGTCAAGATGACCGCCGCACCGAACGCGCGGCAGGCGTACGTCTCGGTGCAGTTCTACTACAAGGGCAAGTGGCGGGCCTGGGGCGACGGGTATTTCCCCGCCACGAAGGCGATCTACCTCAGTGGCGCCGGGTACAAGGGCTACAAGATGCGAGTCCGGGCGGCATACGTCAAGGGCAGCTCGCACTCCGGTGACAGCTTGAATACCACGACCTGGACCCCGTACCAGTACCTGTACTTCACCAAGTGAGAGCTGCCCCGGTGCCTGGACAGGGCATCGGGGCTCCGCTGGATCAGGCCGTCGGCGGTGTTGTAGCGGGCCCAGTGACTCATCCGGCAATCATCGGAAGATCCGGCAAAAGGACACATAGCCTTCCGGACGCTGGTCAATAGTGGTATCGACAAGCCGACTGGATATCGATCCCGACTAGCACCAACCGGGTCTTTGTGGGCAGGATTCGGAGGGTGACCGCCGATCCTCTGCCCTACCCGCTGAGGTTGACGGGAACCGGCATCATCCTGCGCGAGTGGCGTCCGGACGATTTGGACGATCTGGTCGCGTTGCTGGACGAGCCGGAGATCGCGCGCTGGACGCCGATGCCGTCACCCTTCGACGCCGAAGCCGGCCTCGCCTACCTCAAGCGTGCCTTTCAGGGGCGCGCCAACGGCAGCCGGATCCAGCTCGCGATCACCGCCGACGGCATGCGCCCGGTCGGCGAGGTGCTGCTCTTCGCGGTCAACCCCGAGCTCCGCGAGGCGGAGCTCGGATACCTCATCGGTCACCCTTATCGGCGCCGCGGCCTCGCGTCGGGGGCACTCTCCGTGCTTTCCGGGTACGCGTGCCAGAAGCTTCGTCTTCGACGCCTGCTGCTCCGAATCGATCCGGCGAACGTGGCGAGCACGTCGGTGGCCCGCCGATGTGGTTACTGGCTGACCGGGGAACCACTGATCCACCAGGAGGGACCGTACGGCCCGACCAGGCTGGAGACCTGGGAGTACGTCGACGGCCGGTCCGGCACCCGCCAGGATCGCCTGAGAAATGTCGCAGCCCGGCGGTACGGTCGGCGGACCTGAAGAGCTAGCGACCTAGATCTAGAAGGAACCGCATGATCAGCGTGGATCGTGTCCAGGTGATGGCCTACCGGATCGCCGCACAGGGACTGACCGAGCGGGCCGCCGCGCGCCCGGCCGACCTGCCGGTGCTCGACCTCGGCATCCAGCAGTACTCGCCGGACTCCGCACAGATCGCGCTCACCGCCCGCAGCAGCGCCGACCCGGCCGACGACCGGCTGCTCGTGGTCTGGTCCGCCCGGGGCGCACCCCACCTGCACCGGCGCGCCGATCTGGCGGCCCTGGTCCGGCAGCTCTGGCCGCTCACCGACGCGGACGCCGCAACCCGCATCAAGAGCGCACAGATCCCCGACGCGCACACCCTCGGGATTCGCGCGTTCACCGTGACTGCCGAGGCATTACGCGAGGCGGTGACCGCTCCGATTCCCCGGGGTGCGGCGAGCACCGAGGTGAGCAGGCGGGTCCCGGTTGAGCTGACGTTCGACTGTCGCCCCTGTCAGGCCCGGCACGTCTCCGGCAACGTGTGGCAGCAGGCCGGACTGGCCGGCGGCGTCGAGATCCTCTCCCGGGGCAGGGACGCCCAGCTCGGCCCGATCGACGGCGCCCCACCGCTGCCGGAGGCGAACGAGGGTGTGGATCAACTCATCGAGGCTTACCTGCGGTTCCTGGGCCCGGCCGGTCCCGCCGAGGTGGCGAAATACCTGGGCAGCTCGACGACCGAGATCCGCAAGGTCTGGCCGTCGTCCGGCCTCGTCGAGGTCAGCGTCGACGGCCGCAAGGCGTGGCTGTCCGAGTCAGAAATGCCGGCGCTCGAGTCGGCCGCCCCGGTCGCCGGGGTCCGCTGGCTTCCCGGCATGGACCCGCTGCTCCAGGCCCGCGACCGTGACCTGCTGCTGCCGGAGCGCGCGGCGCAGAAAGAGGTGTGGCGCCCGCTCGGCAACCCAGGGGTTCTGCTGGTGGACGGCGAGATCGCCGGGGTGTGGCGGGCCCGGATGGCCGGGCGGAAAAAGGTCGACCTGACGGTGAGTCCGTTCGGCAAGCTGACAGCGGCACAGCGGAAACAAGCCGAGGCGGAGGCGCCGGAAGTGGCCCGGGCGCGCGGTGTCTCCGAGGCGGTGGTCACCTTCGAGTGAGGACCGACGCGGAGAGACAGGATTAGCCGGTGCCAGACTGGGTGGATGCCCACGATCGGTTTTCTGCACACGGCGGACGTTCACGTCGAGACGTTCCAGCGGCTCGTGACGGAACTGGCACCGGGCTGGACCGTCCGGCACGTGGTGGACGAGTCGCTGCTGGCGGACGCCCGGGTCGACGGGGTCACCCCGGAGATCGCCGGGCGAGTGCGTGGACGGCTGGCCGAGCTGGCTGAAGCCGACGTGATCGTCTGCACCTGCTCGACCATCGGCGCGACGGCAGAGGAGGCGAACGCCCTGCGTGTCGACCGGCCGATGACTGACGCCGCGGTCGCCATGGGCAAGCGCATCGCGGTCGTCGCCACTGTCGAGTCCACTCTGGAACCGACGATGGCGCTGCTGCGGGAAAGCGCCGCGAACGCCGGCGCCCAGGTCACGCTTCTGCCGTCACGGTGTCTGTCCGCCTGGCAGCACTTCGAGTCGGGCGACCACCCGAGTTATCACGCGGCTGTCGCCGACCACGTCCGCACGATCATGATCGACGCAGACGTCGATGTCGTGGTGCTGGCGCAGGCCAGCATGACCCCGGCCGCCGACCTGCTGACCGGCGCGCCTGTGCTGACCAGTCCCCGCACGGCCGTCAGCGCCGCGATTCAAAAGGTCAAGAGCGTCACCGCTTGACGGCACGCTCCACCACGACAGTCGTCGACTTGATGACCGCGACGGCAACCGACCCGACCCGCAGATCGAGTTCGTCGACTGCTTCCCGGCTCATCAGCGACACGACCCGGAACGGCCCGGCCTGGATGTCGACCTGAGCCATGACGGTGTCCTTGACCACTGCGGTGACGATCCCGCGGAGGCGGTTGCGGGCCGAGGACTCCTCCGAGCGCACGTCCGGGTCGGCGGCCTGCGAGCGGACGAAAGCCGCCAGGTCGACGCCGTCGATTACTCGGTGTCCCTGCTGGTCACGGCTGGCAGAGAGCCGACCCGCGTCGACCCATCGGCGGACCGTGTCGGGGCTGACGCCGAGCAGTTCGGCCGCCTCACCGATCTGAAATGTCGTCACGTCGATCACCCTAGCGGACGTCACACTAGCGATATATCGTTACCGTCATGAGAGGTCACGGAAGGCCAGGCGGTCACGGAAGGCCAGGCGGGCATGGAAGGCCGAGGGGCCCCGGCGGCCGGATGCCCCGGGGCGACGTGCGCACCGCGGTCCTCATCCTGCTGGGCGAGACCGACCACCCCATGCACGGTTACCAGTTGATGCACGCGATCGGCGAGCGCACCGGTGGGCGCTGGCAGCCCAGTCCCGGCGCGATCTACCCGACGATCAGCCAGCTGGAGGACGAGGGCCTGGTCACGGTCACCGCAAGTGCCGGCCGCAAGCTCGTCACCCTGACCGACTCGGGCCGCGCGCATCTCGCAGCGAGCCAGAACGAGGACCCGTTCGCCGCATTCCCCGGCGGTTTCAGCGGGATCGACCTGCGCCCGCTGCTGGAGCAGGTGCACGACGCGGCACGCCAGGTCGCCCGTACGGGGACGGACTCGCAGGCCGAGGCCGCCGCTCGCATCCTGGCCGACACCCGAAAAGCGCTTTACCTGCTGCTGGCAGACGGACCAGAAGAAATCTGAAGCCCACCGCTGGCAAACACACCCGAGGAGAACTGAAGAATGAGCACCGCAACCGCCAGTGTCGCCACCACCGCTGCCCCGCGTTACGCGAAGCAGCTCGCCTCGCACCTGGGCCGCCGCAGCGAGATCCGCGAGATCGGCGAGGACATCGCCATCGTGCTCACCGTGGGCGAGTGCCGGCTGCACAGCACCGCGACGGCGCTGGAGATGACCGCCACCGCCGCCACCGAGGACGACCTGCAGACCGTCACCAAGGTCGTCGGCTCGCACCTGGAGCGTTTCGGTCAGCGCAACGAGCTGACAGTGAATTGGAATTTCGAAAAGTAGAGCAACCTTTTCCGCCGGGACAGCCACTGACAGGGCATGTCCCCCAACATCATCTCGCACCGGCGACCGGCGGACCGGCCGACGAACACCCGGACCAAGCGAAAGGTCCTGGCCGGCGGCCTCACCACCGCAGTGGTGCTGGCCGGCGCCGGTCTGCTGGGCTTCGGCCAGCCGTGGGCGAGCGCCGCGGCGAACGTCAGCTTCGACACCGGCACCGGGCTGTCGTTCATCGTGAACGGCACGAACGGCAACATGACCTCGCTGAAGCACAACGGCACCGAGCTGACCGCCTCCGGTTACGCGGCCGGCCAGTTCGAGTCCGGCTGGTCCTCGGCCACCGTGACCAGCCAGACGTTCAACAGCGGCAGCTCGATCCTGGTCAGCGCGGCAAACACGTCGATCGGCGTGACGCAGTACTACTTCGCCCGCAAGAACGACAACACGATCTACATGGCGACAAGCATCACGAAGGCGCTGAACCCGGGTGAGGCCCGGTTCATCACCCGGCTGAAGCCGTCGCTGCTGACCACCTCACCGACCGCGGCGAAGACCGGTGGCGCGACGACCACGGTCGAGGGCTCGGACGTCTTCGCGTTCGCGAACGGCCAAACCGCCTCGAAGTTCTTCAGCTCGCAGCGCCTGATCGCGCAGCAGCCGTTCGGCGCGAGCGGCAACGGTCACGGGGCGTACATCATCCCGGCGTACACGGACATGACCTCGGGTGGACCGTTCTTCCGGGACATCGAGGTGAACGACACCGGCAGCGCCGTGAACATCACCCACTACATGTTCAGCGGCCACCAGCAGACCGAGGCGCTGCGCCTGGGCCTGCACGGGCCGTACGCTCTCGCGCTCACCGACGGCGCCGCCCCGGCCGCCCGCAGCATGGACTTCCTCGCGTCCTTCATCCCCGGGATGCTGTCCAACGCACAGCGCGGCGGCGTCAGCGGCACCGCGAGCGGCTCCTGGAACGGTCTGAAGGCGACGGTCGGCCTGGCCGGCACGAACGGTCAGTACTGGGGTCAGGTCAAGGCCGGCAAGTTCGTGATCGGCCACGTCAAGCCGGGCACGTACACGGCCACCCTCTACGCCGGTGAGCTCGAGACCGCCAAGAAGACGATCACTGTCACCGCGGGCGCGACGTCCGCTCTCGCGATCAGCGGCAGCGTCCCGGCAGCGGGCACGCTCTTCCAGATCGGCACGTTCGACGGCACCCCGGCGGGCTTCACCAATGCCGACAAGATCGAAACGATGCACCCGTCGGACACCCGGATGGCGGCGTGGAAGAACACCGCGACCACGACGACCTTCCCGATGGCCGAGTTCAAGTCGGTGAACTCGCCGATCGCGCTCAGCTTCAACCTCTCCTCGGTGCCGGCCAACGGCGCGAAGCTGCGGATCGCGACCACGTCCAACTTCGCCGGTGGACGTCCCGCCGTCTCGATTGGCGGCTGGACCTCACCGTCCTCGGCCTCGCCGACCCCGACGAACCTGAACTCACGCAGCGTCACCCGCGGCACCTGGCGCGGCATCAACACGACCTACACGTTCACGGTCCCGGCCAGCGCCCTCAAGGCCGGCAGCAACACGCTGTCGATCTCGGTGCTGAGCGGCAGCAGCGGCGAGACCTTCCTCAGCCCCAACTTCATCTTCGACGGCCTGGCCCTCGACCCCGCTTAATTCAAAATCAAGATCAAAACCCAGCGAGGGTACGGGCGAAAACCCGTACCCTCGCTGGTTTTGTTATTTGGTGAAGGTGAAGTACTGCCAGGCGCCGTACGTCGTGTAGTTCGCGCGGTCACCGGAGGCCCGGGTCGAACACGGCGATCGGGTACCGCTCGATCTCCTCAAGAGTCGCCGCGTTCCACGAGACGATCAGCTTCGGATCGGGAAGGATCGCCCAGAGCGTGCCAGTGTCGGCGGAGAGCTTGAGGTCCCCGGCGTTGGCCCCGTCCGGGAGCGCCACCTCGGCGGCGACAGTGCCGTCGTAACCCACGGCCAGGATGCGGTGCGCCACGTCGTCGGCGACGAACAGGCGCTGGCGGACACTGTCGACGATCACGTGGTCGGCGTGGTAACCGGACACCGGATGCCGTTGCTCGTTGGTCAGCGGCGTCGGCGTGACCGCGGCGGACGCGGACCCGGTGGACAGGTCGACGAAGAACATCGAGGCCGCGGCGAGCACACTCGCAGCCAGCACTGATCGTTTGACGCGCTTGGACAATTGACTCTCCCCATTGCCTGTTGAAGTGCGCCGGGTCTAGTCAGGAGATCAACTTTTCAGAAGGACGAGACGGTTACGGCCTGTCGACGCGGAGATCTCGATCGCTTCGAGGACCTCGGCTGCCCTGATCGCGTCGGTCAGGGTCGGGCCGTGTGGTGTGCCGTCCACTATCGAGCGCAGGAAAAGCGAGGCCTCGATCACCTTGAGGTCGTCGTAGCTCATCGCGATCGCGGCGCCCGGCTGGAACGCGCCGAAGTCGCCGTCGCCCGGGCCGGTGAAGATCGTTTCGTCGCGGACGCGTAGCTCGCCCATTCGGCGGAAGTCCCAGCTCAGCGAGCCGGTTCGGCCGTACACCGTGAAGCCGTAGGCGTTCGGCGAGTCCACGGCGACCCGGCTGGCCTCGCACGACACCCGGGCTTGCGATGCCATCCGGAACTGGGCGCCGAACCAGTCCTCGTTCTCCACGGCGCCCAGTTCACCCGTACCCCGCTCGTGGCCTGAAGTGACGCCCAGAGGGCGGCGCCGCTCGGGAATGAGGATCGCGGTGTCCGCGCGCACTTCGGTGATCTCGCCGAGCAGATGCCGGATCAGGTCGACGGCGTGCGAGCCGAGGTCGCCGAGCACGCCGTTGCCGCCGCGTTCGCGCTCGAAACGCCAGGTCAGAGCGTCGTCCGGAGAGGCCGCGTAATCACTGCAGAAGCTGAATCGGGCGTGCGTGACCTCGCCGATCGCACCCGCGGTGAGCAGCGCGTGCGCCTTGACGACGGCGGGTGCGTGGCGATAGTTGAAGCCGACGGTCATCTGGCCGGGGCCGGTGATGGCACGGGCGTCGTCCGCGGCGAGACCGACCGGTTTCTCGATCCAGAGGTGCTTGCCGGCGGCGGCGAAGGCGACGCCCATCTCGCGGTGCAGGAAGTTCGGCGCGGTGACGCTCACCGCATGGACGCGCGGGTCGTCGACGAGCGTGCGCCAGTCCAGCGTGGACTCACCGAAGCCGAACTGGGCCGCGGCTGCCTCGGCACGACCCGGAACACCGTCGGCCACCGAGATCATGACCGGCTGCGGAAGATCCGGGTAGTGGTGGCGAACCCGCAGGTAGGACCGAGTGTGCACGCGGCCCATCCAGCCCATTCCGACCACCGCGACACCGAGGTTCATCTCAGATCAGGCCGGCGCTGCCGGCCAGCGCCGCCGCCTCGGTTCTGCTCGCGACCTTCAACTTACGCAGGAGCGAGGCGGTCAGGCGCTTCACCGTACGCTCGGAGACGTGCAGCAGGCCGGCGATGTCGCTGGTCGACGAGCCTCCGGCGATCATCTGCAGCAACCGGCGGTCATCGTCGTCGAGATGGGTCGCGACCGGGTGCGGCTGCCGGGGGCGAGCCTGTTCCAGCAACGCGGTGAGCAGCGCCGGCGGCACGACGGCCCACCCCTCCAGCGCGGCGAGCAGCGGTTGCCGCAGCTCGGAGATGTCCACGCTCCGGCGCAACAGCCCGGCCGCGCCGGCGTGCAGCGCCTCGACAGCCATCGCGTGGTCGGTGTCGTCGGCGACGGCCACGATCCGGGCCTGCGGGGCTGACTCCTGCACCAGGGCCACCGGATGCCGGCTGCCTGGTGGAGGCAGCATGGGGTCGATCAGCACCAGGTCGGGGACGGCGGCGCGCATCACGCTCGCCACCTTCCCCACCTCACTGGTCGTCGCCACCACTGTCGCCCGACCCCCGCTGATCTCGGAAATCAACCCCTCCAGGGCGCGAACGAAGGCGGCGCGGCCATCCACCACGACAACCCTTATCCCGTTCTGCATGCAGGCGGGATGCCCCAACCCGGCAAAAGCATTCCTGCGAATAATCCGACGTCAGCGCGGGTGTGCCGCCACGAACTCGGCGATGTAGTCGTCGAGGCGTCGCTCGGCCTGCCAGCCCAGCTCAGCGGCCTTCGCGGTGTCCGCCTGACCCCGGGTCCGCTCCCCGCGCAGCGCCGGGACCAGCACGAACTCGGTGCCGAAGAGCTTGGCGACCTCGGCGAGCGGTCGCTCGTTGCCGGCGCCGAGCAGGTAGCCGTCACCGGTACCGCCACGGGCCACCAGCACCAGGCCGCGGACGATGTCGTCGATATGGGTGAAATCGCGGGTCTGGGTGCCCGGGGAGACCACAGTGAGTGGCTCGCCGGCGAGGTACTGCCGCTCGAAGATGCCGATGACCGTGGCGTACTTGCCCGTGGTGATCTGTCCCGGGCCGTACACGTTGTAGAAGTACGTGATCGCGTAGTCCAGGCCGAACCAGTTCGAGTAGTTCTTGATGTACTCGATGTTCTTGGCCTTGGTCCAGGCGTACGGGTTGAGGTTCTCGTCCTCGCCGTCGTTGCCGAACTTCGAGCTGGAGCCCGCGTAGATCAGCTTGGCGCCGTGGCCGGCCGTGAACTTCACGACCTCCTTCGTGCCGAGCAGGTTGAAGTCCCAGGTCAGGTCGTGGTCCTCGAACGACTGCACGATCCGCGAGTACTCACCGAGGTGGAAGACGATCTCCGGCGCGGGCAGCCCCCGGCCGGCCCAGATCTTCGCGATGTCGACGGTCGAGCCGTCGATGTACGTCACCCGCGGATCGTTGACGTGGTTCTCCGGCGAGCCGGTGAAGTAGTTGTCCAGGGAGATGATCACCGCATCCGAGTACTCGGTCAGCAGTGACTTGATCAGGGCGCCGCCGACAAATCCGGCGCCACCGGTGACCAGCAGGGTTCGGCTCAACGTGTTTCCCATCTCCCGGTGCTCGAAGCGCCGACCAGGCTACCAAGGCCACCGTCCGTTTCCGGATTCCCAGCCGTTCATCCGCCATACATTTACGAACCTCACTGTGAGGTCATGACGGATCACGGCCTCCGGCGTGACCGACGAGCACGGAACCGAGTGGGGCTGTCCGGAGGGCGAGGGCCGCACCGGGATCTGGGCCGCCGAGAACACCCGCAACGCGGTGCTCGCGGCGATGCGAGCCCGGCGCTTCTTCGCCACCCGGGTGAGCGGCCTGCGCCTTGACGCGACGGCCGCCGGGGTACGGATGCGCGGCACCCTGCCACTGACCAGCGGAGACGTTCGTTTCGCCGTCGATCTCGACCGTGGGCCGGACTGGCTCGGCAAGCCGCTGAAGATCCAGGTGCGGCGCCCGGACCGTCGCCGGTCCGGGCGCCGAAATACCCACTACCAGGCGGACGGTGCTGGTGGCGGGACTACCGTGGGGCGGTCGTTGCAGGTGATGACGTTCGGGACGTAGGGACCGAGCCAGCCGCCGTCGTTGCCGCCGAGGTCGGTGAGGCTGAACTCGGAGCCGCCCGGCGGGAAGCCGAACCGGCCGCAGTTGTTCACCCCGGCCGCGCCGACGTTGCGGGCGTCGACGTTCTCGAAGGAGGCCGAACCGCCGGCTCGGGCGCTCAGCACGCCGGTTCCCGTACCGTCGACCTTGAGGTCTTTGAACGTGATGTTGTTGATCGAGTAGAGGTCCTTCACCGGCCAGTCGGCGACCAGCATGATCGCGTTGTAGGTGTTGTCGAGGTAGTTGTCCCCGGTCACCTGCACGTCCGCGTCGATGCTGCGTTCCAGCGCGAACATCCAGATCGCGCCGAGACCGATGTTCCAGTTCAATTCGTACGTTCCGGCGCGCACCGTGGTGTTGCCGGTGAAGCGCAGGTGCCCGGTGAACGGCTCGGCGCCGAATCGGGTGCCCGCGTGCAGGGCGCTGCCTTCCCGGATCGGGTCGGCGATCAGGTTGTTCGACACCGTGGTGTCATGGCCGCCGTAGATCGCGATGCCGTTCGCCAGGGTCGGCGTCTGTACCGTGTTCCGGTCGAAGACGTTGCCCGAATTCGTGGTCTTCTCCGCCCACATGGCGAGCGCGTCGTCGCCGGTGTTGCGGACGAAGTTGTTGCGGACCAGCGAGCCGGTGACCCCGGTATGGAAGTTCAGGCCGTCGGCGACCTGATCGACGATCACGTTGTTGGTGACCTTCACGTTCGACATCGGGCCGTCGAACCAGAGGCCGACCTTGGTGTGCTGGATGTGCAGGCCGTCGATCGTCGAGTCGCTCATCGCGCCGCCGACGCCGTTGACCTGGTCGGTGTCGATCCGCTCCCGGACGTCGCCCTGGATCGCGAAGCCGGAGAGGTGCACGTTGCGGCTGCCACCCTCGGCGGCGTCCCGGCCGTAGAAGCCGACGCCGGTGTGCACCGAGCCGTCCGGAGCGGGCTGGTCCAGGGTGACCTGGCGGCCCTTGATGATCGTGTACCAGTTGCCGGCCCCGGTGATCGTCACGTCGTCGACGACGATGTGCCGGTTCACCTGGAAGACACCCGGGGGCAGGTAAACCTTGCGGTGAGCCTTCTTCGCGTACGCGATCGCCTTCTCGATGGCCGGTGCCGCGTCCCGCCGGCCGGTCGGGTCGGCGCCGAAGAGCAGCACGTTCACCCCGGTCAGGTCGACTTTCGGCAGGCCCACGAGTTCGGAGTCGAGCAGGTCGATGGTGGTGGGCACGCTGCGGCCGGTCAGCCGGATCTTGTCACCGGCCTGATGGGTACGCCCGAGCAGGAGGCGCTGCTCGTCGTAGAAGTGCGCCGGCCGGAACGGCTTGGTGATCACCGGCGTGGGAGTGGTGGCGGCCGGGACACAACCGCACTCGGTGATCCACCAGTCCGGGTGGAGCAGGTCGGCCTGCGGGTCGTTGGTGAACGAGTACTGGTTGTATAGCCAGGAGTACTGCGAGGTCAGCTGCATGGTCCGGGTGCCGTGCTTGGTGCTCACGGTCAGCGGGGCGGTGACCCCGCCGCCGGTCGGCGCGTCCGGAATGCTGTATCGCACGGTGATCGCGTTGGCGGCCCGCGGGAGGGTGAACTCCACCCACTCCCCCGGATCGAGGGTCACGGCGGAGCGGCCGGAGGCCTCCGCGGGCAATGTGTACGCGGTCCGGCCTGGCCCGATGACCGTCCCGTTGGTGGTCGCGTGCTCCGCCTCCTGCTCCAGGAAGGCGACGCTCGCACCACGGCCGGCGGTCAGGGCCGGGTCGATGGCAGCGCGGGTGATCTTGGTGAACGGAACAGCAGCGGCGGCTGGGCCAGTGACAACACCGGTCCCGGTGACACCCAGAACCGCGCCGAGAAGCAGGGCGGACCAGCGCGGTGGAACGCCGGCCCGCCTCATGTCCACAGACATCGAGGGCTCTTTTCGTGGAAGGTGAGCCCGACGATAGATGTCCGGTGATCTAACTCACAAGGTCTCGTAGATGTTTTCCGGGAATCTGCTTCGTTTTTGCAAGCCGCTGCAAGCTCACAGCTTGAACCGGTCCACGATCTGTCGCAGGTCGAGGGACATCGTGGCCAGGTCACCCGCGGACCGGTCCACCTGGGTCACACCGGCCGTGGTCTGCTGCACCGAGGTTGCCACCGAGCCGATCGTCTCGGCGACGCGGCTGCCGGCGTACGCGGCCTCGTTGACGTTGCGGCTCATCTCGACAGTGGTGGCGCTCTGCTCC
The DNA here is from genome assembly GCF_050955685.1 of Actinoplanes sp. CA-015351. Classification (NCBI taxonomy): domain Bacteria; kingdom Bacillati; phylum Actinomycetota; class Actinomycetes; order Micromonosporales; family Micromonosporaceae; genus Actinoplanes; species Actinoplanes sp. CA-015351. The sequence goes on along the minus strand of NZ_CP192102.1, from coordinate 484,131 downwards.
TCGACCGCCGACGCGATCGTGGTCTGGAAGTCGTTGATCCGGGCGATGATCTCGCTGATCTCCTCGATCGCGGCAACCGCGCCGGCGGTGTCCGTCTGGATCGCGGCGACCCGCACGCCGATGTCCTCGGTAGCCCGCGCGGTCTCCTGAGAGAGCTCCTTGACCTCGCTGGCGACGACCGCGAATCCCTTACCCATCTCGCCGGCCCGGGCCGCCTCGATGGTGGCGTTCAGGGCGAGCAGATTCGTCTGCTCGGCGATCGCGGTGATCGTCTTGATCACGTTGCCGATCTGCACCGACGACTCGCCGAGCTTGGCCATCACAGCGCTGGTGTTCGCGGTGACGCCGACCGCCCGGGACGCCACGTCGGCGGCCTGGGTGGCGCTCTCGCTGATCTCGCGGATCGACGCGCCCATCTCCTCGGCGCCGGCCGCGACCGTCTGGATGTTGTGCGACATGCTCGCCGCCGAGTCAGCCACCAGCGCGGCCTGCTGCGCGCCCTGGTCGGCGCTTGCCGCGCTCTGCCGGCTGGTGTCGGCAAGCGCCTCCGCCTCGGTCGCGAGCTTCTGCGAATGCGCGGCCAGATCGGTGACGGTCTGCCGCAGCGTCGTGGTGGCCCGGCGCAGCGCACTGGCCATCTGGCCCACCTCGTCCCGCTGGTCCACCCGCGGGTCACCGGTGAGGTCACCCTCGGCCACCTGGTCCAGGACCCGGCCCACCCGGTTCAGCGGCTGCACGATCAGGCGGGCCACGTAGAGCGCGCCGACGATCGCGAGCACCAGCACCACGACCAGCACGATGATGATCTTCTGCCGGCTCTCGGCCGCCTTCGCGTCGAACTCCCGGCCCTCAAGCAACGCGGAGTCCGCGTAATCGATCTCGTCGGCGAGCAGACCCTCGTATGCCTTCCGCAGGTCCCGGTTGTCACCGAGAGCCAGCGTGATCGCGGCCTGCGGCTGGGTCTCGTAGAGCGTGAACTCGGACTCCAGCGCGGCGAACCACGTGTCGGTGGCGGCCTGGATCGCGTCGATCCGCGCCGCTGACGCGTCCGAGTCGGCCACCTCGCGGGCTGCGGCGAGAGAGGCGTCGACCTTCTCCTTGCGGCCGATCGCCTCCTCGCTGAACTCGGCGTCACCCTTCAGCAGGAAGCCGCGCTCGTCGTTCGCGGCCGCCTTCGCGGTCAGCGCCGCGGTGTTCAGGCTGGTGGCGTACGGAAGAACCTCGGCGATCTCGGTGTTCCGGTCGGTCTGCAGCTGGCTGATGCCGACGACGCTGAGCGCGCCGGTCGCGAGCGTTCCGGCAATCGCCACCCCGGCGACCGTGAGCACCTTGGTGGAAACCCTCCGGTCCCTGCACCACTGCCCAAGCCCACGGTTGCCGGCCATCTTCATCCCTCAGCTCGTCCGAACGGTTACCGCCTTATCGGCATCGGACGCAGCCTGATGAGTCAGAACTCGGCGGGTGGCACGTTGAAAGGTGTGATCACCTGCACAGCCGACGGGTGCGAGCGGATCGGGCCCGGCAGCGCGCCCTGCGCCCGCAGGATCGCCTGGCAGGCGTGCCGCAGATCGGCACGCAGATCCTGGTGCAGCACCGCGGAGATCTGGTGGGCGCGCAGCAGCGACACGTTCTCCTCGTCCAGGCCGTGCGCCACGAACACGTCGTAGTTGCGGCGCTCGGCGGCGAACGCCTCGACAATCGCCGCGTTGCCACAGGTGCCGGCCGAGTAGACGGCCCGGATCGACGGGTTGCCGGCCAGGATCTCCCGCAGCGGCCCGTCCTCGGAGCCGGTCGTGACGAGCCGCCGGGCCGGCAGCACCGAGCGGAAACCCTGCTCCCGCTCACCCCGCCCGTTGATCACCAGCACATCGCCGGCCCGGTCCGCGAGCAGACGCTCGACCAGGTACGCCGCCGTGGCCCCGGAGTCGAAGTTGTCCACACCGACGTGCGCGATCCGCTTGCCCGCCGGCAGGTCGGCGTTGAGCGTCACCACCGGCACACCGAGCCGCGCGACCGCGTCGGCGACCTCCTGGGTGGGCGGAGCCAGCACGATCAGCCCGTGCGAGCGGGACCGGCCGACCCGGTCCAGAGCCGGGATGGGCTCATCGGTGACGTGCAGGCGGGTGCGGACCGCGACCGACATCTCCGATATTTCGGCGTCCAGCGCGACCCGGACGGCCGCGCCATAGGTACGCGATGTCTGCAGCACCACGTCGATCACCAGCGCCCGGCCGGACGACGACTGCTGTCGGTCCAACTCGGCGATGGCCTGGTGCACCTGGCGGACGGTGCTCTCCCGGACCCCGCCGCGGTTGTGCAGCACGCGATCCACTGTCGCTTGGCTCAATCCGGCTTGTCCGGCGATCTCGCGAATGCGGTACGGGTGCTTCACGCGTACAGAATGATGGGTTTTTGATGTTCTATGGAAGGTCTTTGATGTTTCTCCGCCCTTTCGCGTGACGCTTTGAACCCCGGCTAGGCTCCGGGAGTGCGCGTGATCTCCCGCTTGACGGACCAGGGTGTCGAGGTCTTCGACGCCTGTCTCGACCTGGCTGGCGCCTTCGAAATCCCGGAGCCCGACGCCTACGCCGTGGCCCCGAGCCTGGACCGGCTGATCTACACGACCGGCGCGGCCGCGATCTGTGTCGACGCGGGCAACCGTGAGCTGTGGCGGTTCCCGATTCCGGCGGAAGACCAGGGCGACCCGGCCGACTGCACCTTCTCCGGCGACGGCACCCACGTCTGGCTCTACATCGCCCCCGACCAGTGGCTGGCCCTGGACGCCGGCACCGGCGAGGTCCGCACCCGGCACACCCTGGGAACGGACGGGCACGGCGGTCAGCAGATCGCCTTCCCCGACGGGGAGCACATGATGCTCGACACCGGCTCCCGGACCTTCCATGCCGGGCCCGCGACCGAGCTGCGGACCTGCCCCTGGGACGACCGTTCGGTGATCGCGGTCGCACCGGACGCCCACCTCCTGATGACCGTGGCGCACGATCAGGAGGACGTGTCGTTCCACGAGGTCCCGGACGGCGAGGCGAAAGTCACCGTCCGGGTGGCCGACTTCGACGAGGTCCCGGACACCGCGGGGATCGAGTGGACCGGCGGCTTCCTGGATCAGGACACGGCGGTCGTGGTGCTCTCCTGGGAGAACGGCGGCGAGGCCAGGTGGCGGCACTACCGGGTCGACGTCCACACCGGTGAGGTGATCGGCGACCTCGGCATCGTCACGATCGACCAGTACGACCTTCAGCCGCTCGGGGATGGGACATATGTCATCACCGACACCGACGGAACACTGCGCCGGATGTGATCATGCGGTTGTTCGGCTAAAGTTGACTCGCCCTTCCGAGAGGCGCTGCAACGGGTCCTGGAACCCGCCACGCTCGGCAGGGTTCGATGACGAAAGGGCGCCTCCTGAGAGGGAGGGCCCTCTTCTGTGAGTACTGATTCTTCTAACGCCAAACTTCGATCCATCAACGGTCTCGACTTCGCCGTTGCCGATCTGAGCCTGGCCGAGGCCGGCCGCCACCAGCTGCGTCTCGCCGAGCACGAGATGCCCGGCCTGATGTCGCTGCGCACCGAGTTCGGTGACAGCAAGCCCCTCGCGGGCGCCCGCATCGCCGGTTCGCTGCACATGACCGTGCAGACCGCCGTGCTGATCGAGACGCTGATCGCGCTCGGCGCCGAGGTCCGCTGGGTCTCCTGCAACATCTTCTCGACCCAGGACGAGGCGGCCGCCGCGGTCGTCGTCGGCCCGACCGGCACCGTCGACGCCCCCACCGGCGTTCCGGTCTTCGCCTGGAAGGGCGAGACCCTCGAGGAGTACTGGTGGGCCACCATGCGCCTGTTCGACTTCGGCAACGGCCAGGGCCCGAACATGATCCTCGACGACGGCGGTGACGCCACCCTGCTCGTGCACAAGGGTGTCGAGTTCGAGGGTGCCGGCGCGGTTCCGGCGACCACCGCCGAGGACAACCACGAGTACTCGATCATCCTTGAGGCGCTGCGTGGTTCGCTTGCCGAGGACGGGCAGCGCTTCACCAAGATCGCGGCCGACATCAAGGGCGTGACCGAGGAGACCACCACCGGTGTGGCGCGTCTCTACAAGCTCGCCAAGGAGGGCACGCTGCTCTTCCCGGCGATCAACGTCAACGACGCGGTCACCAAGAGCAAGTTCGACAACAAGTACGGCATCCGCCACTCGCTCGTCGACGGCCTGAACCGGGCCACCGACGTGATGCTCGGCGGCAAGCTCGCCGTGGTCTGCGGTTACGGCGACGTCGGCAAGGGCTCCGCCGAGACCCTCCGTGGTCAGGGTGCCCGCGTCGTGGTCACCGAGGTCGACCCGATCTGCGCGCTGCAGGCCGCGATGGACGGCATGCAGGTCGTCCGGATCGAGGACGTGGTCGGCGACGCCGACATCTTCATCACCACGACCGGTGGCACCGACATCATCACGGTCGAGCACCTCTCCGCGATGAAGCACAACGCGATCGTCGGCAACGTCGGTCACTTCGACGACGAGATCGACATGGCCGGGCTCGCTCGCGTGGAAAACATCGAAAAGATCGAGATCAAGCCGCAGGTGCACGAGTGGCGCTTCCCGGACGGCCACTCGGTGATCGTCCTCTCCGAGGGCCGTCTGATGAACCTGGGCAACGCCACCGGCCACCCCAGCTTCGTCATGTCGAACTCGTTCACCAACCAGGTGATGGCCCAGATCGAGCTCTGGACCAAGCCGGGCGAGTACGACAAGCAGGTCTACGTCCTCCCGAAGCACCTGGACGAGAAGGTGGCCCGGCTGCACCTGGACGCGCTCGGCGTCCGGCTGACCACCCTCACCAAGAAGCAGGCGGAGTACCTCGGCGTCGACGTCGAGGGCCCGTTCAAGCCGGAGCACTACCGGTACTGATCTGACCCGTGAGAGGGCCGCCCTCGGGCGGCCCTCTCTTTTGTCCAAAAAACCCGCTTAATGCGTGCTTATCATGCGTTCATGTCATTCCGTCACATCATCGCAACACTGAGTGCCGCTGCCCTGCTCGTCCTGGGCACGGCCTCCGCGGCCCAGGCCCGCCCCCTCGGCCCGGACGCCGACTTCCTGATCGCAGCGCACCAGGGCAATCTCGCCCAGATCACACTCGGCAAGGTCGCCAAGCGCAAGGCGACCACCGAGCCGATCCGAGAACTGGGCGGCGAACTCGCCGCCTATCACCGCAAGCTCGACACAGCGGTACGCAAGACCGCCGCCCGCCTCGACGTCGAACTTCCGGCCGAGCCGAACTCCGAGCAGCAGACCCTGATCCAGCAGCACGAATCGACGTCCGGCGCCGCGTTCGACACCCTGTTCCTCGGCAGTCAGCTGATCGCGCACGAGCGGGCGATCAAACTGGCCATGGTCGTCATCGATACCGGTGCCGAGCCGAAGGTCACCAAGCTCGCCGCCAAGGCGCTGCCGATCGTTCAGAGCCACCAGCAGGCTCTCGCCACGGCACAGCAGAAGTTAACGGGTCGTTAAACCGCGACCTCGGCGACTCACGTGTGCAGGTCAACAGCGAGAATGATCGAATGAGTCTCGAGGAGATCCTGCTTTTCGCCCTTGGCGCGGTCGCGGTGATCGTCGCCGTGCGCTGGGTCACCGAGAAGACCGGCCTCCCCGCCGCGGTCCTGCTCACCCTGATCGGCATTGCCTACGCGTACTTACCGGGACCGAACCTCGAGTTGGAACCGGAACTCGTCCTGACCTTCATCCTGCCGCCGCTGCTCTACAACGCGGCATTGGATTCATCACTGCTGGACATCAGGCGCAACATGCGTACGGTGATCAGCCTTTCCGTGGCGTTGGTGCTGGTCACCGCACTCCTGATCGGCCTCGGCTTCTCGCTCTGGGTGGCCGGGGCCACCCTGGCCGCCGGTGTCGCCCTCGGCGCGGCCGTCGCACCGCCTGACCCGGTCGCGGCGCTCGCCGTCGGCCGTAAAGCCGGGCTGCCGAGCAAGATGGTCACGCTGATCTCCGGCGAGGGCCTGCTCAACGACGCCACCGCGCTGACCATTCTGACGGTCGCGGTGACCGCGCACTCCCGCGGCGACTTCAACTTCGACAACGCGGTGGGTCAGTTCGTCATCTCCGCTTCCGGCGGCGTGCTCGTCGGTGTCGCCGTCGCGTACGCGGTGCGGTTCCTCAAGGCGCTCCGGTCCGACCCGCTCAACGCCAACGCGCTGTCGCTGATCACGCCGCTGGCGGCGTACCTGATCTGTGAGAACGCGTTCGTCCACCACTACGTGACGATCTCCGGCGTGCTCGCCGTGGTGGTCGCCGGCCTGATCGTCGGCCACGACACCCCGAGGTACACGACCGGCGCGTCCCGGCTGCAGACCAGCGCGGTCTGGCGTCTGATCGACTTCCTGCTGGAGGGCCTGGTCTTCCTGCTCATCGGCCAGCAGGTGCCGAAGGTGATCGACGGCCTCGCCAAGTACGAGACCAGCACGATCGTCATCGCCCTGACAATCACGCTCGGCGTGGTCCTGCTGCTGCGCCCGCTCTGGCTGATGGTCACCCAGTGGATGCCGCGTTCGCTGCACACCCGGCTCGGCGGCCAGATCGACGATGACGACAACGACGACGCGCGCGAGGTGCCGCTCACCGGCAAAGAAGTGGCGATCATGAGCTGGGCCGGCACCCGTGGTGTCATCACGCTCGCTGCGATCTTCACCCTGCCGGCCGGCTTCCCCGACCGCGAGCTGCTGCACTTCTGCGCCATCTCGGTCGTGCTGGTCACCCTGGTCGGTCAGGGCCTCACCTTCGCGCCGCTGGTGCGCCGGCTGGGCCTGCGGGCCAACCAGACCGACCGTGCCCGGGAACGCAACGAGGCCCGCTCGGCTGCGGTCCGCGCCGCCCTGGACCGGCTCGACGACATCCAGGAGCAGCAGCACGACAACGTCGAGGACGAGGCGATCGAGACGATGCGCCAGCAGCTGGAGGTCCGCCTGGACCGGTACCGCCGACGCCTCGATCTGCTGGAGCAGGGCGGGTCCAGCGAGGTGCCGATCTCACCGCAGTACGAGGCGGCTCTCATGGTCCGCCAGGCCGTCATCGACGCCGAACGCGAAGAACTCCTCCGCTGGCGCGACGCGGCCCGCCTGGGCGACGACAGTCTCCGGGTCTTGAACCGCGAGCTCGACCACGAAGAGCTGATCCTCCCGAAACGAGGCAGCACCGGCCACTGACGCCTTTCCCCTTCCCTGCAGCGATCCGGGCAAGGTCCGCCTGCTCGGGTTCGTCAGCGGGGGTTCGGTCTGACGGTTTCAGCCCGTTTCATGCGGCTCTGCCGGGGCGGCGAGTTCACGCGTTGTGCGTGAAGCTCACCGCCCGCGCTTACCGGTCGCTCGATCGGCGCCCGGGCAGGATCCCTCCCGTCCGCCCAGGCAGCATCCCCTCCCGTCCGCCCGGCAGCATCCCGCCGCCAGAGCGGGATCCTCGGTCCACGACCGCTCGACCAGGGCCCAACGTGTCGAGTTAGGGCTCGCTGTGTTGATTTGGGGTGCAATCCGCACCCAATACCGACACGCACGCCACGACACAGCTGCCCGTGTGGACTTCGGGTTCGAATCGCACCCTAAATCAACACGCATCGGGAGGGCTGCGGCGGAGCAGGGCTGGAGACCTCCCCGCAGAGCGGTGGTTCGTGGATTGTCGGTGACCTGCATTGGTTGCTCTGCGTGTTCTGCTCGCGGCATCATTTGCCGATCTTGGTAACGGGCAGTGCCGGGAGGCACCACTATGTTCCATACATGCGGGACGGGTTCACCTCGCCGTGACAGCGAGTAACACTCCGCACCCAGAAGTCTCCAAGATCGTAGAACGGCCGGCTCGTGCCACTCGGCTGGACGCCAGCAACGGCTTGCGGGGACGCCGGCCTATTTAGCCAGCAGGCTCATGGCTGCCTCAGCACGCCTAAGACAACCGCGACAGCCAGCCGGACTGGATCTTGGGCCGGAGCGCGGCCGATCGGCGCACAGGAGACGACCAACCTGAACCGCCCCGGATCAGCGGACCAGGACCGGGGTCGCGGCGACCCGCCCATGCATGTCCAGCCAGCAGGGCCAGCCATCGTGTCGACTTCGTGACCGCACGACCCGCACGACCCGCACGACCCGCACGACCCGCATGCCACGCTCAGACCGCCCAGACCGCCCAGACCGCACGGCATGCCCGGACCGCCCGGACCGCCCGGACCGCCCGGACCGCCCGGCACGCCCGGACCGCTCGGACCGCACGGCACGCCCAAACCGCTCGGACCGCTCGGACCGCCCGGACCGGCCGGTGGATCCGCCGGATCTTGAAGGGCGGAATTGAGCGCCCGCTGAGCGACCGAAGCGTGCCTGGATCGCGCCTGGATCGCCCCTGGATCGCCCCTGGATCGCGCCTGAGGCTGCACACGCCGTGGAGCTGACGCGCGGCAGAGCGCGGTAGGTCAGCGGGGTATGTCGCGGCGGCGCAGGGACAGCAGCCCCAGGCCGCCGAGGGCCGCGGCGACCGCTGTGAGCAGCACCAGCGGCAGCGGCGTGAACGTGCCGCCCGGCAGGTGCGGGACATGGGTGAACGGCGACAGGTCGAGCACCCACTGATCGAACTTGAGCAGCGACCCGACCAGCAGCAACAGCACACACGCGGCGATCACGCCCCAGGCGAGGGACGCCATTTTCGGCCAAGTGCCGACCAGGAGCATGGTCACGCCGGCGAGGACCCAGACGGCCGGCAGCTGGGCCAGTGACGCGGCAAGCACCGGCCCCGGAGTGCCGTGCACGACACCGGCCAGCAACCCCTGCGCGAGCAGCGCCACGGCCGGGCCGAGCAGCGCGAACAGCAGGTGCGACGCACCCCAGGCGAACCGGCCCACGGACGTGCTCAGGACCGGCTCGGCATGACCGCTCTGCTCCTCGTCACGCATCCGCAGCGCCGCCTGCACCGCGTAACACGCGGCGATCAGACCGCACACCGCCGCCGTCGTCGCGAAATAGGCATCGGTCACCGCGCCGGACCCGCCGATCCGGCTGAAGACCTCGTCGACACCGCCGGAGTCGGCGGCGAGCTGCACGACACTGCTGCCGACACCGCCGAAGACCAGGCCGAGCGCGGCGAACCCGGCGGTCCACCCGACGAGCAGACCCCGATGCAACCGCCAGGCCAGCGCGAGGGGCGAGCCCAGGGACGCGGCCGCCGTCGCTGGTCCGAGCCGCGAGGCGAGCAAGCCCGCGCCCATGTCACGGCGGGCCAGAAGGTACGCCGAAACGCCCACCGTGACGATCGCGAAAACCACTGCCAGCACTGCGGGCCCCCCGTTGTTCTCCCCATAAGGAAAGACGCGGTGAACCCAGCCGATCGGTGACAGCCAGGCAAGGAATTCCCGATCGTCCGAGATGTCCCCGCCGAGACGCAGCACAAAGGACACACCGAGCGTCACGACACCGACGGTGCGCGCGCTACGGGCACCGCTGGTGAGCTGGGCAGCGACCGCGCCGACGCCGGCGAACATCCAGCCGCTGAGGAGGAAGACGACGCCGAGCGCTCTCGAGCCGGCGACCGGCTGCCCCGCTCCGATCATCGTGCCGGCCACCACCAGCCCCATCAGCAGCGATGCGCCGGCCGTGGCGATCAGGGCGGCAGCGAGCTGGGCGTACCTGCCGACGACGGTGGCGCGGACCAGCTCGGTACGCCCGGACTCCTCGTCGGCCCGGGTGTGCCGGACGACGGTGAGCAACGCGGCCAGGCCGATCATCAACGGCACGAAGCCACCGCGCCAGACGGCCAGTTCACCGAGGCTGTCGCCGTGCAGCGGGCCGTACAGCGCAATGAATCCGGTGTTGGCGGCGCTGATGTGGGCGTAATCGATGCGTTCCTGCGCGGAGGCGAAGAGCGTCTCGAAGCCGGCGATGTAAACGTACGGAAGGATGCCGAACCCGACAATCCACAGCGGCATTATCCACCGGTCGCGGCGTAGAACGAGCCGGAGCAGCCGGCCGGTGCCGGTCATTTCTCGGCCGTCGCGGCAGGCGCCTCGGACTTCGTGTAATGCCTCAGGAACAGCTCCTCCAGCGACGGCGGCTGGCTGATCAGGCTGCGCACACCGGCCGCGACAAGCGTCTTCAGCGCCGGCTCCAGAGCATCCGCGTCGACGTCGAACGCGACCCGGCCGTCCTCGCTGGTCAGGCCGTGCACGCCGGCGATCCCGGCCAGCCCGTTGACCGGGCCGGTCAGTTCGGCGCGGATCGTGGTGCGGGTCAGGTGCCGCAGGTCGGCGAGGGTGCCGGTCTCCACGGCCCGGCCGGCCCGGATGATGGTGAGCCGGTCGCAGAGTGCCTCGACCTCGGAGAGGATGTGGCTGGAGAGCAGCACGGTGCGGTCGCCGCGCCGTTTCTCCTCCAGGATCACCTCGCGGAACACCTCCTCCATGAGCGGGTCGAGCCCGGAGGTCGGCTCGTCGAGCACGAGAAGCTCCACATCGGAGGAGAGCGCGGCGACGAGCGCCACTTTCTGCCGGTTACCCTTCGAGTACGTCCGGCCCTTCTTGCGCGGATCCAGCTCGAACCGCTCGATCAGGGCGTCCCGGCGTTTCGGGTCGAGCCCGCCGCGCAGCCGCCCGAGCAGGTCGATCACCTCACCGCCGGTGAGCTGCGGCCAGAACGTGACGTCACCGGGCACGTACGCCAACCGCCGGTGCAGCGCGGTCGCGTCGGCCCAGGGGTCGCCGCCGAGCAGCCGCGCGGTGCCGCCGTCGGCCCGCATCAGCCCCAGGAGAACCCGGATGGTGGTGGTCTTGCCGGCGCCGTTCGGCCCGAGGAAGCCGTGCACCTCGCCGGTCCGGACATGCAGGTCGAGCTGGTCAAGGGCGGTGACGGCGCCGAACCGTTTGACCAATCCCTCGACATCGATGGCCTCTGTCATGACAACTCCGTTTCAGAGATTGCCGTGCCGGTCCAGCGTCTTGCGCGCCAGATCGGCCTGTTCGGGAGTGAGCAGCGGCTGGGAGAAGATCTCGACCGACGCACGCAGGACGCGCAGATAACCCGGCAGCTCGCCGGTGTCCTCGCCGAGCACTGACGACAGCTGGTCGCGCATCAGGAACATGCCCAGCTTCATCGCACCGAGAACCGCCACGAACGCACGCGCGTCCTCGGTTTTCAGATCGGTCGAGGCCAGCCAGTCCTCACCGCGGGCCGCGGTCTGCGCGAACATCGCGAGGCCACGCGGCGAACCGTCCATCAGCGAGCGGACCAGGTATTGCTGCATGCCCACCACCTCGGGCGTGATCGGCCCGATCGCCTGCGACTCGGTGAACCGGATCTGCAGCTCGGCGACCCGGGCCAGCGCCCACTCGTCGCAGGCGTCACGCAGGCCCTCTTTCGACCCGAAGTGGTGCCGCAGCAGCCCGGACGAGACGCCGGCGGCCTGCGCGATGTCACGCACGGTGGCGCCGGCGATGCCGCGCTCGGTGAAGAGCGCGATCGCGGCGTCACGAATCCGGGCGCGGGCGGTCAGGTCACTCGCAGTGCTACTCACACGTATAGGCTACTACACGCACGTGTAGTTTTCAGACGCCTGTCGATGTCCCGTTCACCGTGGCGCTGAGCACAGCGCTCGAATCCAGGCTCCAGCGAGACAGCAGCTCGGCGTAGACACCGGAGTCGATCAACCGCTGCAACGCCCCGCGCAGACAGTCCCGCAGCGCGACGTTGTCCTTCGCCACGGCGATACCGAAGAGGCCGGGCTCGTACTGCGCTTCCGAGGCCAGCTGGTAGAAAGCGCTGGTCCGGTCCTGGCTGACCAGATACGACGCGGGCGGGAAGTCGATCGGGACGGCACTGACCCGCCCGGTGCGCAGCAGCACCAGCGCGTCCGCGTTCGTCGGCTCGCTGTCGATCACGAGCGGCCGGTCCCCGCACTTCGCCTGCAGCCGCTTGAGCATCTCCTCCTGGTATGTGCCCTTCTCCGTACCGACGGTCTGCCCGCAGAGGTCCTCGAAAACCCCGATCTTCCGCGGGTTGCCCCGCTGCACGACGATCGACGTACCGGTGTTGAGGTAATTGACGAAGTCGGCCTTGACCTGCCGCTCGGTCGTGTCGGTCATCGACGACAGCACCCCGTCGTACTCACCCGCGGCGACCTCGTCCAGCGCGCTGCTGAAACTGCCGGTCACCATCTCGGCACGCACACCGAGCACCTCACCCAGCGCGGCGGCAAGATCAGGAGAAAAACCGATGATGGTACGGCCGTCCGCCGCGAAGTACTCCATCGGCGCATAGCTGGCATCGGTGACGAGACGGATCGAGCCACGCGCCCGGACCGTCTCCGGCAACTGGTCGTGCAGCGACTGGTCGGCGGTCACTCCGCCGGTGATGTCGAGCGCGCCGGACGACGGCTGCTGAGCCGCGGCGGTGCAGCCCCCGGCAGCAGCCAGCAGAACCGCGGCGAGTGCCCAGTGCACGACCTTCATCGGGTGACTCCTTCTACGTGGGCGGTCTGCTCATTCACCGAGATCTGGGGCCACGGCACCGGCCGGCCGAACAGATATCCCTGCGCCTCGTCGCAACCGGCCTCGGCGAGCCAGCGGCGTACCTCGGGCGTCTCGACACCCTCGGCGGTGGCCCGGCTGCCGAGCCCGTGAGCCAGTTCGATCACCGAGCGGACGATCGCCTGGCTCTGCTGGTCACGGGCCACGTCGGCCACGAACGCCCGGTCGATCTTGATTTCGGTGATCGGCAGCCCACGCAGGTGGGACAGGCTGGTGTACCCGGTTCCGAAGTCGTCCACCGAGATGCCGATGCCGTACCGGCCCAGCTCGGTGATCGCGCGGACCACCTCGTCGGTGTCGCCGGCCAGCGCCGTCTCGGTGATCTCCAGCATCAGCCGGTGCGGCGGGACGCCGGAGGCGACCAGCAGGTCCTCGACAAACTCCGGGAAGCCGCGAACCTCCAGGTTGCGCGCCGACACGTTCACCGACAGCGTCCATTCCTGGCCGGTCGCGGTCCAGCCGACCTGGTCGGCCAGCGCCCGGCGCAGCACCCACTCGGTGAGCGGCACGATCAGGCCGGAGTGCTCGGCAGCGGGCAGGAACTCGCCGGGCGGGAGCAGCCCACGCTGCGGGTGCTGCCAGCGGACCAGCGCCTCCACCCCGCATACCTCGCCGCCGGGCAGGGCGACCTTGGGCTGGTAATGCAGCACCAGCTCCTCGCGCTCCAGCGCGTGCCGCAGCTCGGCCTGGATGACCAGCCACTGGTGCGGGTGCCCGGCGCCGTCGCCCGAGTAGACGACGATGCCGGTAGCGCCGCGTTTGCCCTGGTACATCGCGAAGTCGGCGTGCTGCTTGAGTTCCTTGAGCTGGGTGCCGTGCTCCGGGTACACCGAGACACCGAAAGCGGCCTCGATGTTCAGCGGCACACCGTCGAGGATCATCTCGGCGGTGATCCGGTTGCGGACCTCGTTCAGCAGGGTCACCGCCTCGGCGGCGCTGCGACCCGGCAGCATGATGGCGAACTCGTCGCCACCGAGGCGGGCCAGCAGGTCGTCCGGGCCGAGTGCGGCGCGCATCCGTCCGGCGACCATCCGCAGCAGCTCGTCACCGGCGTGGTGGCCGAGGGTGTCGTTGACCTCTTTGAACCGGTTGAGGTCGCTGAGCACGATCGCGCCGGTGCCGCCTTCACGCAGCACAGCCTCGGCCCGCTTCCGGAACGCCGCCCGGTTCGGCAGGCCGGTCAGGATGTCGTGCATGGCCTGGTGCTCCTGGCGGGCCGCGTACCGGCTCAGCGAGCGGGTGGTCCACCAGGCGAGCAGCGCCAGCACCAGGTAGAGGGCGGCGAGGCCGCCGCCGATGCGCCACCAGGTCTGACTCACCTGCGCATGGAAGCGGTCAGCGATCGCACGGTACGGCAGATACAGCTCGATCACCCCGATGGACTGACCCGATGCACTGGCCACCAGCGGCTGGAGCACCCGGATCACCTCGGTGCCGATCACCGTGGCCCGGGACTCGCCGTTCGCGGCGGCCTGGAAATCGGCATCGGCGACCGGCACTCCGCCGCTCGTCGACCCGTCGTCGGAGAAGAGCACCCGGCCGGAGAAGGAACGCAGCCGCAGCCGCAGGACCGAACCCCGGAAGATGGCCTGCTCGGTCGCCTCCCGCATCCCGTCGGACTGCTCCGCGGTGAGGCCGTCGTCGATCCCGGCCCCACCGGTGCGATCCTCGGTGTTCAGCGCCGGCGCGACGGCCATCTCGGCGATCACCGCGGCCTGCGCCAGCCCTTGGGCCCGGCCCTGCTCCGCGGCGTCGTTGCGATAACTGTGCAACACGAGCGCCCCGAGGGCGACCACAGGTACCAGGCTGGCCGCCGCGTACGTCGCGAACAGCCGTGAGCTGGTGCGAGCGTGCGGGCGCCGGCGTGCACGGCGGAGCAACATGCGCCCTTCATCGTCGCGGCGTGCTGCCCCTTGAGGGAAACCGTCAGGCCGCGAGCGCCGGTGCGAGAGTGCTGGCCACCCACGAGGCCAGAGTGGTAGGTGTGGTGGTCACCGCGGTACGCGACTGCTCCGGCGTGAACCCGTCGCGCAAACCGGCGGTCATCCCGATCAGCCCGGCCACCGCCGCGTCGGAGAGGCCGGCCTGGCTCAGTCCGGCCGCCACCGCCTCGTCCGGCACCACGTCCAAGCTGATCTTCCGGCCGATCATCAGGCCGACGATTTCGGCGACCTCGGACCAGGTCAGGTCGCGGGGGCCGTGCACGGCCTGGACCACGGTGCCGGACCAGTGGCCGGCGAGCAGCAGGGCGGCCGCCACCTCGCCGACGTCACGCGGGTCGACCCACGGCATCGGCCGGTCGGCCGGCATCGTGGTGGTGAGCCGGCCGTCGCGCAGCTCGTCGAGGTTCCCGAGCAGGTTCGTGAAGTAGTAACCGTTGCGCAGCACCGCCACATGCGCCCCGATGTCGGTGAACGCCTCCTCGGACCGGGCCAGCCCGTCGATCAGGCCGGCCCCGTGGCCACGTTCAGCTCCGACGCTGCTGATCAGCACGATTCGGCGTACCCGATGGTGTTCTGCCGCGGCGGCACCCGCCGCCGCCATCGCGCTCATCTCAGCCAGCGGATCCGCGGCGGTGAAGTTCTCCGGCGTGATCCAGAGCAGCGTGTCGAGGCCTTCGATCGCTGCCGAGAGTGCCGTCGGGTCGAGCAGGTCGCACTGGGCGATCTCGGACAGCTCGGCGGTGCCGGAATCCAGCCGCGCCGGATCCCGGACCAGTAACCGTGGGCGGACACCGGCTTGGATCAGCAGACGGACCGCGCGGGATCCGACGTTTCCGGTGGCGCCTGTGATTCCGATAGTCATGCCGTACGTATTACCCCTCAGGCGGCGGTGCGGCACCCGTCATGATGGCGACCGCGTCCGACATGCTGTGCGATTTCGGAGTGATAACCGCGATCCGGCGGCCGAGCCGCTGGATGTGGATCCGGTCCGCCACCTCGAAGACGTGCGGCATGTTGTGGCTGATCAGGATCACCGGAAGGCCACGATCCCGGACGTCGCGGATCAACTGGAGCACCCGGTTGCTCTCCTTCACACCGAGAGCCGCGGTGGGCTCGTCGAGGATCACCACCTTGCTGCCGAACGCGGCGGACCGGGCCACCGCGACCGCCTGCCGCTGACCGCCGGAGAGCGATTCGACGGCCTGGCGGATGTTCTGCAGGGTGCCGACGCCCAGGTCGCTCATGTGCCGCCGGGCTTCCGAACGCATGTGTTTGCGGTCCAGCATCCGGAAGATCGATCCCAACGGGCCGGATCGGCGCTCCTCCCGGCCGAGGAAGAGGTTGTCGGCGATGTCCAGGCCAGGCGCGACCGCGAGGGTCTGGTAGACGGTCTCGATGCCGGCCGCACGAGCGTCCATCGGGTTGCGGAAGCGGACCGCATCACCGTCCAGCCGGATCTCGCCGCTGTCCGGCACCAGCGCACCGGACAACGCCTTGATCAGGCTGGACTTGCCGGCGCCGTTGTCACCGATCACCGCGAGGATCTCACCGGGGTAGAGCTCCAGGTCGCTGCCGTCGATCGCGACGACCCGGCCGTACCGTTTGGTCAGGCTCCTCGCTTCGAGCACCGGCGTCGTCATGCCTTCACCTTCCTGATCCACTGGTCGAGGGAGACGGCGATCAGCACGAGCAGGCCGATCGCGAAGCCCTGCCAGACCACCTCGACGCCGGCCAGTTGCAGGCCGTTGCGGAAGACGCCGACGATCAGCGCCCCGATCAGGGTGCCGATCACGCCACCGCGGCCGCCGAAGAGGCTGGTGCCGCCGAGCACCACCGCGGTGATCGAGTCGAGGTTGTACTCGGTGCCCACGTTCGGGCTGGCTGACGCGAGCCGTCCGATCAGGATCCAGCCGGCGATCGCGTAGAGCAGGCCCGCGATCGTGTAGACCGAGAAGAGCACCCGCCCGGTACGGATACCCGCCAGCCGGGCCGCTTCCACGTCGTCACCGGTGGCGTAGACGTGTTTGCCCCAGGCCGTCCAGCTCAGCGCGTAGAAGAAGAACCCGAACAGCACGAGCATCACGATCGAGCCGTAGGTGACCTGGAACTGCCCGAAACGGATGCTCTCGCCGGTCCAGGTCATCAGGCCGGGCATGTCGGCGCCGCGTACCGTCTCGCTCTGGCTGACCACCGCGTTGAGTGAGAAAAAGATGGTCAGCGTGCCGAGCGTGACGATGAACGGTGGCAGTTTTATTCGCGTCACCAGGAACCCGTTGAGCGCGCCCATCGCCGTGCCGCAGGCCAGGCCGAGCAGCAGCGCGAGGACGCCGGGCATCCCGGCTTTCACGCAGAAGTTCGCCATCAGGATCGACGAGAAGACCGCGATCGCGCCGGCCGACAGGTCGATGCCGGCAGTCAGGATGATCAGCGTCTGCCCGAGGGCGAGCGTCGCGATGACGGTCACCTGCGCGAGCACCAGCGACAGGTTCGCCGCCGCGATGAAGCGCTGGTTGACGATGGAGAAGGCGACGGTCGCCACGAGGAGCACGGCGAGCGGGCCGAGCACCGGGTTGCCGTGCAGCACGTGCTGCACCCGCAACCCGATCGAGTCACGGTTCCGAACCTCGAAGTCGGTGCTGGTCGTCATCACTCAGCCCCAGCAGTTCTGCGCGCCCCACGCGGAGTCCTTGGCCTCCACGCCGGTCTGCGGGTCGTCGGTGATCAGTTGCACACCGGTGTCGACGAACGTCTTCCCGGCGGTGTTCTGCGGTTTGGTGCCGTCCTTCGCGTACGCCGAGATGGCCTCGACGCCGAGCTGCGCCATCTTGAGCGGGAACTGCATCGAGGTCGCGCCGATCACACCGTTCTTGACGTTGTCCACGCCCGGGCAGCCGCCGTCGATCGAGACGATCGTGACGTCCGAGTCCTTGCCGGCCGACTTGAGCGCCTGGTACGCGCCGGCCGCCGCCGGTTCGTTGATCGTGTAGACCAGATTGATCGACGGGTCCTTCTGGAGCAGGTTCTCCATCGCGGTACGCCCGCCGTCCTCGTTGCCGTCGGTGACGTCGTGCCCGACGATCCGCGGGTCGTTCTCGTCGCCGATCTTGTTCGGGTCTCCGTTGGTGATACCGAATCCCTCGAGGAATCCCTGATCACGCTGCACGTCGACGGAGACCTGGTTCGCGTTGAGATCGAGCATCGCGATCTTCGCCTGCGTGCCGTCGGCATCGAACTTGGCTTTCGCCCACTGCCCGATCAGCTTGCCGGCCTGATAGTTGTCGGTCGCGAATGTGGCATCGGCCGCGTCCGCCGGGTCGGTCGGCGTATCGAGGGCGATGACCAGCATGTTCGCCTGCTTCGCCTTGTCGATCGAGGGCACGATCGCCTTGGAGTCGCTCGGTGTGATCAGGAAACCCTTGGCACCGGCCGAGATCAGGTTCTCGATCGCCTGCACCTGGGCCTCGTTGTCGCCGTCCTGTTTGCCGGCGAACGATTGCAGCTCGACGCCCTGCTGCTCGGCCGCGGCCTGGGCGCCCTCTCGCATCTTCACGAAGAACGGGTTCGTATCGGTCTTGGTGATCAACCCGACCACCGGTTCGCCACCGGCGTCGTCGCCACCGCAGCCCGCTGCCGCGGCGACCATCACCAGGGCAAAACCGGCCTGTAGGACTTTGGATCTATTGCGCATCTCTCCTCCCAATCCGGGAGACAACGTTGTCTTGGAGTAGACGCCCAGGCTTCCGGAGTGTCAACAATGAGTTTCCAATGTGTTGCACTGCGTGATGATCCACGGGAGTCGCTATGAGTCGGCCGACCATGAACGATGTGGCGCGTACCGCCGGCGTGAGCCTGAAGACCGTCTCCCGGGTGGTGAACGGCGAGCCCACCGTCACCCCGGACCTCGCCGCCCGGGTACGCGCCGCCGTCGAAACCCTGGATTACCGCCCGCACCTGGGCGCCAGCCTGCTGCGCCGCAACGACCGTCGCACCAGGATGATCGGCGTACTGCTGGAGGACGTGTCCAACCCGTTCTCCGGTGTGCTGCACCGGGCGATCGAGGAGGAGGCGCACGCTCGCGGTGTGGATGTGCTGACCGGCAGCCTCGGCGAGGACGAGCGACGGGAACGCGAGTTGGCGCGGGCGTTCCGGCAGCGGCAGACCGACGGGCTCATCGTCGCCCCGACCGGTTCTGATCAGACATACCTGAGCCGTTTCACCGGCACCCCGATCGTCTTCGTGGACCGGCAGCCGTCCGGATTCCTGGCCGACACGGTGGTCTCCACAAACGTCGCGGGCGCAGCCGCCGCGGTCCGTCACCTCGTCGCGCACGGGCACCGGCGGATCGCGTTCCTCGGCGACAACCAGCGGATACCGACCGCGCGGGAACGCTTCCGCGGTTATCTGCAGGCGCTCGGCCACCGGTCCGGACCGGTCGTGCACGGACTACGCGGCGAGGCGGCAGCCGAGCGCGCCACGATCGCGCTGTTACGCCGCGCCGACGCACCGACCGCCCTCTTCACCAGCCAGAACCTGATCACCATCGGCGCGGTCCGGGCACTGCGGCGACTGGACCGGCACCGCTCGGTCGCGCTTGTCGGATTCGACGACTTCCCCCTCGCTGACCTGCTCGAACCGGCGGTCACCGTGATCGCACAGTACCCCGCCCGGATAGGCCGCGTGGCCGCCGGCGCGCTCTTCGAGCGCATCGACGGCCACGACGGCCCGCCGCGCGAGATCCGGGTGGCGACAACCCTGATCGCGCGAGGCAGCGGAGAGATCCTGGTTACGGGAAATTGACCACGTACGACGGTACGGTCGCCGTGCCCTGAGCAGGACCGCCGGTGTTGTTGACGACGTGGTCGATGACCCCGTTGCCGCCGAGCGAGACGGTCAGCAGGTTGTGCAGCTTCACCCCTGCGTTCACCGGCACCTCGAAGCCCCGATCCGCATGGATCGACGGGTTCACGTTGAAGTAGCAGTAACTACCCATCCCCCACGCCTCGTGCGTGGTCACCGAGTCCGCCACCTTGTACGCCGCGTAACCGTTCGCACCGGTACGCCAGGCCGCCTGGGTCGGCGGGTCGTACGGCTTCTCGTTCTGCAGGAAGTACGTCCGGCCACCGTTGCCGTTCCACTGCACCTCGTACTTCTGGTAATGCTCGACGAACAGGCCGTACGCCGTGACGTTCTGCCCGTTGACGATCAGCCCGGAGTCAGCCGTGTTGATCGTCCAGCCGTACGTGCCGGCGTTGCCGTGGTCGGCACGCCACGCCCAGATGTGGTCGATGATGACGTTGTTGCTGTTGACCAGCAGGCTGTTGGTGGCCTTGCCGGCGATGTAACCGCCGATCCGGAAGAAGACGTCCTGGACCGTGCTCGGGTTCGCGGCGTGGCTGGCGTTCGAACCCGCCGGGCCGAGCACCAGCAGGTTCGCCGAGTTGGTGGTGCCGGCGTCGAACAGGATGCCGGCGATCTTCACGCCGTCCACATCGGCCACCTGCATCGGCGTGACGCCGCCGACCGGGATCAGCGTCGCGTAACCGAGACCGAGGACCACGGTGTTCGCCCGGGTCACGTTGATGGTCTGGTTGATCTGGTAGATGCCCGGTGTGAAGAGAAGGTTCAGCCCCTGCGCCAGCGCCGCGTTGATCGTCGCGACCGAGTCACCGGGCTTGGCGACGTAGAACTGCGACAGCGGGAGCGTGCTGCCCGGGGTGTTGCCGTTCGCCCAGGTCACACCGGAGGTGTTCGACTGGAGGCTCGGCACGAAGACGCCGCCGTTGTAGAGGTAGGGCTTCTCCCGGATCACCGGAGTGGCCGGGATAGTGGTGTACGGCGGGTTCGGGAAGCCCTGCGCCGGCGCACCCTGCACACCGACGAACATCTGATTCCAGACGGCGTTGGTGTTCGAGCCGATCTGGCTGTTGCGGGTGAACCACTGCTGCTGCGAGTACTGCCCCTCGGAACCGCTGATCCGGGAATCCGAGATGTAACCGCCGGACGCCCAGCCGTACCCGTTCGGCGCCAGGTTCAGGTCGCCGTGGATGTCCATCCGGCGGAATGGCGCGGCCTGCGAGACGGCCCAGCGGTTGGCACCGCTGACCGGGTAGACGGAGATGTTCTCCACCGAGCGCCAGAAGTTCTGGGTGGCGTTGCCCTGGAACCAGCCGGCATCGACGGTGATGTCCCCGTTGATTCGCACGTCCTGCGGGTTCTGACCGAGACCGATCACCGAGGTGTAGAAGCCGACCTGAATGTTCAGGCCGTTGTAGGTGCCCGGCTGGAACGCCAGGACGTACCGGCCGGTGCCGAACTGGGCCGTCTCCTGCTGGGCGAAGATCTGGTCGGCGCGGGCCTGGATGCTCGCCGACGACATCGACGGATGGAAGACCACGACGTTGGCGCCGAGGCTGCCACCACCGGGGATCGTCGGCGTCGTGGTCTCGCCGAAGACCTTGAACTCGAAGAGCGAGTATCCGTAGCCGGTGGTTCGCTGGGTGCCGTACATCCGGACGTAGCGGCCGGTGCCGCTGACCGCCAGCGACTGGTTGCCGCCGGTCGCGGTGGTGGTCGAATAGATGGTGGTCCAGCTGGTCGCGTTCTCCGAGACCTGGATTTGGTACGCCTTCGCGGCCGCCGTCTCCCAGTTCAGCTCGACCCGGGTGATCGGCTGGGAAGTGCCGAGGTCCACCTGAATCCACTGCGGGTCGGAGAAGGCCGACGACCAGCGGGTGCCGGTGTTGCCGTCGACAGCCTCGGACGCCAGGTACGCGCCGGCCGCCTCGGTGGAGGAGGCGGTGGCCGGCTTGCCCTGGGACAGCAGGACCTCGGCGGCCTGTGCGCCGGTTGCGGTGATCGCGGTGAACCCCGCGACCAGGACGGCGACCAGGCCGGCGGCAGCGCCGAGGCGCCAAGGGGAGCGTCTCCGTGAGACGGTCATGGGTACTCCTAGGACGGGGAGTTGGGAACGGATCTTGGGAGAGCGCTCACCCAAACCGACGCTAGAAGTCGTTACCGATCGATGTCCAGGATGTTGCCGGGTTCCGGAACCGGTACCGGCTGGATGCGATTTCCGGCCCTCGCCGAGAGATCAACAGGATTGGCGCAGGTCATCACGGTTCCGTTTCGCGCCATGACGGTTGCGGCTTTGCGGGATAACGGCTTGGTCGGAACCGGTTCCGCTGGCGGCCGTCACAACAGGCACTTTGGGCGTACCGAATAAAGATGTACAAAAAGAAGCCGCCTCCGTGAGCTTGGGGCTCGCGGAGGCGGCGTTGTCGCGTAGGCGGTCAGCCCAGGGTGACCGACGGGTAGAGCGGGAACGGCGCGAGCAGCTCGGTGGCCTGCTTGCTGACCCGGTCGGAGAGGGCGGCGTCCAGGCTGAACTTCGCCTTCGAGCCCTCGGCCGGAGAGGTGGCTGACAGAACCGTGTGGATGAGCTCGGCGATCTGATCCATCTCGGACACGCCGAGGCCGCGGCTGGTCAGAGCCGGGGTGCCGACGCGGATGCCGGAGGTGTACCAGGCGCCGTTCGGGTCGGAGGGGATCGCGTTGCGGTTCGTCACGATGCCGCTGTCCAGCAGGGCCTGCTCGGCCTGCCGGCCGGTGATGCCGAACGGGTGCACGTCGATCAGCACGAGGTGGTTGTCGGTGCCGCCGGAGACCAGCTGCACACCCCGCTTCAGCAGGCCCTCGGCGAGCGCCTGGCTGTTCGTGACGATCTGCTGCGCGTAGGTGGAGAACTCCGGCCGGCGGGCCTCGGCGAACGCGATCGCCTTCGCCGCCATGACGTGCGGCAGCGGGCCGCCGAGCACCATCGGGCAACCGCGGTCGACCTGCGACGCGAGCTCGGGCTGGCAGAGCACGGCGCCACCACGCGGGCCACGCAGGCTCTTGTGCGTGGTCGTCGTGACGATGTGCGCGTGCGGGATCGGGTTGTAGTCACCGGTGAACACGCCACCAGCGACCAGACCGGCGAAGTGCGCCATGTCGACCATGAAGGTCGCGCCGACCTCGTCGGCGATCTCGCGCATGGTCGCGAAGTTCACCTTGCGCGGGTACGCCGAGTAGCCACCCACGATCACCGCGGGCTTGAACTCCTTGGCGGACTCCAGCAGCGCCTTGTAGTCGATCTGCCCGGTGCCCGGGTCGACGCCATAGCTGCGCTGGTCGAACATCTTGCCGGAGATGTTGGGGCGGAAACCGTGCGTGAGGTGACCACCGGCGTCAAGCGACATGCCGAGCAGCCGCTGGTTGCCGAAAGCCTGACGCAGCTCGGCCCACTCGGCGTCGGTCAGGTCGTTGATCTGCCGCTTCTCGAACTTCTTAAGGTACGGCACCTCGACCCGGTCGGCGAGAATGGCCCAGTAGGCGACCAGGTTCGCGTCGATGCCGGAGTGCGGCTGCACATAGGCGTACGGCGCGTCGAACAGCGCCTTGGCGTGCTCGACAGCAACCGACTCGACGGTATCCACGTTCTGGCAGCCGGCATAGAAACGGCGGCCGATGGTGCCCTCGGCGTACTTGTCGGAAAGCCAGTTGCCCATCGCGAGCAGCACGGCCGGCGAAGCGTAGTTCTCACTCGCGATCAGCTTCAGAGACTCACGCTGATCGGTGAGCTCCTGCGCAATCGCATCAGCGATCCGCGGCTCAACCGAGCGGACAACCTCAAGCGCAGCCCGAAAGGCGGTGGATTCGGCATTAAGCTCAGACATAGGACCTCCCTATCACGTAGCGAAGAGGCCCAGGCGCACGGCAAGTCGTCGTCTCGACGGAGCCGCTCCCCGATGGTCAACCATCCGAACGCGCCAGTCACGGCCCACCCAAAGCATACCGGCCAGCCCCAGCCCCCGCGCGCACTCAAACCCGACCCAAAAACGCGACCCCAACCACAAACCCCACCCACCCCACCTGCCCACCCGCCTGCCCACCCACGCCTTAGCACCCACGCCCTAGCACCCACGCCCTCACAGATCTTGTGGACTTCCCCGCCAACGGTCCGGCCAAGTCCACAAGATCGGAAGCACGACCCGCGCAGACGACACAAGCGGCCGCCAAGACCAGCGGGACCTATCGAATAAGAGCAGACAAGCAAGCCGCCAAGGACGAGTGGCGAGCAAGGGCGAGTGGCGAGCAAGCGCGAGTGGCGAGCAAGCGCGAGTGGCGAGCAAGCGCGAGTGGCGAGCCGTCACAGTGCGGGAGTCGCCTCGCGTGAAATACCGCAAGCAGTAATCAATGCCGGCGTGGACCCGCAAAGGCCGCCGAGTTTCCTCGACCACCCAGGGTGACCGAAAGTCGATCGAGTAGGCAAGGTTTTGGGGCGGGGATAGGCCACGCAGGGATCAAGCCTGACCGCCCTGCGTGGCCTATCCCCGCCCCGAAACCGTCCAAGCCGGCAGCAAAAAACGGCGCAGAAACGCAGAAAGCCCACCCGGATACCCGGGTGGGCTTTCATACAAGTTGAGTCCGGCGGCGTCCTACTCTCCCACACCCTCCCGAGTGCAGTACCATCGGCGCTGGAGGGCTTAGCTACCGGGTTCGGAATGTAACCGGGCGTTTCCCCTCCGCTATGACCACCGAAACAACGGTCAGCAGAATGACCAACCAGCAACCCGGTTCTCGAACCCGGGGTGGTTGTTCGTTTGCTGTGAATCACACAGTGGACGCGTAAGCATAAAATTTAGGGTGGTTAAGCCCTCGGCCTATTAGTACCGGTCAACTCAACACGTTACCGTGCTTACATTTCCGGCCTATCAACCCAGTAGTCTACTGGGAGCCTTACCCACTCAAGGTGGTGGGATACCTCATCTCGAAGCAGGCTTCCCGCTTAGATGCTTTCAGCGGTTATCCCTTCCGAACGTAGCCAACCAGCCATGCTCCTGGCGGAACAACTGGCACACCAGAGGTTCGTCCGTCCCGGTCCTCTCGTACTAGGGACAGCCCTTCTCAAGTATCCAACGCGCACGGCGGATAGGGACCGAACTGTCTCACGACGTTCTAAACCCAGCTCGCGTACCGCTTTAATGGGCGAACAGCCCAACCCTTGGGACCTGCTACAGCCCCAGGATGCGACGAGCCGACATCGAGGTGCCAAACCATCCCGTCGATATGGACTCTTGGGGAAGATCAGCCTGTTATCCCCGGGGTACCTTTTATCCGTTGAGCGACACCGCTTCCACACGCAAGTGCCGGATCACTAGTCCCGACTTTCGTCCCTGCTCGACCCGTCAGTCTCACAGTCAAGCTCCCTTATGCACTTACACTCAACACCTGATTGCCAACCAGGCTGAGGGAACCTTTGGGCGCCTCCGTTACCCTTTAGGAGGCAACCGCCCCAGTTAAACTACCCACCAGACACTGTCCCTCGACCCGATCAGGGCCGCAAGTTAGATACCCAAACCCAACAGAGTGGTATTTCAACAATGCCTCCACCCGAACTGGCGTCCGAGCTTCACCGGCTCCCACCTATCCTACACAATTAAATTCGGATACCAATGTCAAGCTATAGTAAAGGTCCCGGGGTCTTTCCGTCCTGCCGCGCGTAACGAGCATCTTTACTCGTACTGCAATTTCGCCGGGCCTGTGGTTGAGACAGTGGGGAAGTCGTTACGCCATTCGTGCAGGTCGGAACTTACCCGACAAGGAATTTCGCTACCTTAGGATGGTTATAGTTACCACCGCCGTTTACTGGCGCTTAAGTTCTCCGCCTCGCGATTACTCGCTAACAGGTCCCCTTAACGTTCCAGCACCGGGCAGGCGTCAGTCCATATACATCGTCTTACGACTTCGCATGGACCTGTGTTTTTAGTAAACAGTCGCTTCCCCCTGCTCTCTGCGGCCATACCACGCTCCACCCGCAAGGGGCTTCACGCGTCCGGCCCCCCTTCTCCCTAAGTTACGGGGGCAATTTGCCGAGTTCCTTAACCACAGTTCACCCGTCGCCTCGGTATTCTCTACCTGACCACCTGTGTCGGTTTAGGGTACGGGCCGCTCGAAGCTCGCTAGAGGCTTTTCTCGGCAGCATAGGATCAATGACTTCACCAGAACGGCTCGGCATCACGTCTCAGCCTCATATGCACCGCGGATTTGCCTACGGTACGGCCTACACGCTTACCCCGGCACAACCACCGGCCGGGATCATCTACCTTCCTGCGTCACCCCATCGCTAAACTACTACCCACAAAGGTCCTAGAATCCCGCATCGCCGGCCGAAGCCATTGAATTGATCAAATAGTTAGTACTATGAGGTTCGTCTTGGGCGCTTCTACGCGGGTACGGGAATATCAACCCGTTATCCATCGACTACGCCTCTCGGCCTCGCCTTAGGCCCCGACTCACCCAGGGCGGATTAGCCTGCCCCTGGAACCCTTGGTCATCCGGCGGAAGGGGTTCTCACCCTTCATTCGCTACTCATGCCTGCATTCTCACTCGTATGGCGTCCACGGCTGGATCACTCCGCCGCTTCACCCGCCATACGACGCTCCCCTACCCATCCACACACCTGAACAAGATCCTCAAGGGACCAAGCTAAGTTAATATGTGAATGCCACAGCTTCGGCGGTGTGCTTGAGCCCCGCTACATTGTCGGCGCGGAACCACTTGACCAGTGAGCTATTACGCACTCTTTAAAGGGTGGCTGCTTCTAAGCCAACCTCCTGGTTGTCAATGCGATCCCACATCCTTTTCCACTTAGCACACGCTTAGGGGCCTTAGCTGGCGATCTGGGCTGTTTCCCTCTCGACTACGAAGCTTATCCCCCGCAGTCTCACTGCCGCGCTCTCACTTACCGGCATTCGGAGTTTGGCTGATTTCAGTAAGCTTGTGGGCCCCCTAGACCATCCAGTGCTCTACCTCCGGCAAGAAACACGCGACGCTGCACCTAAATGCATTTCGGGGAGAACCAGCTATCACGGAGTTTGATTGGCCTTTCACCCCTAACCACAGGTCATCCCCCAACTTTTCAACGTTGGTGGGTTCGGTCCTCCACGTAGTCTTACCCACGCTTCAACCTGCCCATGGCTAGATCACTCCGCTTCGGGTCTAGAACATGCGACTAAAGAGCGCCCTCTTCAGACTCGCTTTCGCTACGGCTACCCCACACGGGTTAACCTCGCCACATGCCACTAACTCGCAGGCTCATTCTTCAAAAGGCACGCCATCACCACTGCTAGGGTGGCTCTGACGGATTGTAGGCGAACGGTTTCAGGTACTATTTCACTCCCCTCCCGGGGTACTTTTCACCATTCCCTCACGGTACTTGTCCGCTATCGGTCACCAGGAAGTATTCAGCCTTACCAGGTGGTCCTGGCAGATTCACAGCAGATTCTAGGAGTCCGCTGCTACTCGGGAACACCACAAAGAGGTCACACACTTTCGTCTACCGGGCTCTCACCGTCTACGGCCGACTTTCCCACGTCGTTCGACTAGCATGAAACTTTGTAACTCTTCGACTGTCTGTCAGAACAATCAAGTGGGTCCCACAACCCCGAATACGCAACCCCTGACAGGTATCACACGTATCTGGTTTAGGCTAGATCCGCTTTCGCTCGCCACTACTCACGGAATCACGGTTGTTTTCTCTTCCTACGGGTACTGAGATGTTTCACTTCCCCGCGTTCCCCTCACATGCCCTATGAATTCAGGCACGGATAACACGACATGACTCGTGCTAGGTTTCCCCATTCGGACACCCTGGGATCACAGCTAGGTTGGCAGCTCCCCCAGGCCTATCGCGGCCTCCCACGTCCTTCATCGGCTCCTGGTGCCAAGGCATCCACCGTTCGCCCTTGACAACTTAACCACAAAAAACAAGATGCTCGCGTCCACTGTGCAATTCTCAACCAACGACCAACCCACAACCCGATCAGTTCTCCACCAAAACCCCAGCAAGCTGAGCGGTATAAAGAACCAGGTCATGCCTGGCATTGAAGACCAACCACAAAGGTTGTTCTTTCAGATACCCAACAGGATGCTTGTTTTTCGCCGTCTCCCAGCCGCACCGAGAGCCCGTTCCTTCACAGCAAGCTGCGTGTACTAAGACTGATTCGGCCGTTGCCGGCAGATAACTGGCCAGTGTCTCCGCCTTTGAGCACCCCACCACCACATTCGGGCGGTGCGGGCTACTGTCCGCTTTCGCGGAAAGTTGCTCCTTAGAAAGGAGGTGATCCAGCCGCACCTTCCGGTACGGCTACCTTGTTACGACTTCGTCCCAATCGCCAGCCCCACCTTCGACGGCTCCCTCCCACAAGGGGTTAGGCCACCGGCTTCGGGTGTTGCCGACTTTCGTGACGTGACGGGCGGTGTGTACAAGGCCCGGGAACGTATTCACCGCAGCGTTGCTGATCTGCGATTACTAGCGACTCCGACTTCACGGGGTCGAGTTGCAGACCCCGATCCGAACTGAGACCGGCTTTTTGGGATTCGCTCCACCTCACGGTATCGCAGCCCTTTGTACCGGCCATTGTAGCATGCGTGAAGCCCTGGACATAAGGGGCATGATGACTTGACGTCATCCCCACCTTCCTCCGAGTTGACCCCGGCAGTCTCCCATGAGTCCCCAACTAAATGCTGGCAACATGGGACGAGGGTTGCGCTCGTTGCGGGACTTAACCCAACATCTCACGACACGAGCTGACGACAGCCATGCACCACCTGTCACCGGCCCCGAAGGACCCCGTATCTCTACGAGTTTTCCGGCGATGTCAAACCCAGGTAAGGTTCTTCGCGTTGCATCGAATTAATCCGCATGCTCCGCCGCTTGTGCGGGCCCCCGTCAATTCCTTTGAGTTTTAGCCTTGCGGCCGTACTCCCCAGGCGGGGCGCTTAATGCGTTAGCTGCGGCGCAGAAAACCGGAGAGGTCCCCCACACCTAGCGCCCAACGTTTACAGCGTGGACTACCAGGGTATCTAATCCTGTTCGCTCCCCACGCTTTCGCTCCTCAGCGTCAGTATCGGCCCAGAGACCTGCCTTCGCCATCGGTGTTCCTCCTGATATCTGCGCATTTCACCGCTACACCAGGAATTCCAGTCTCCCCTACCGAACTCTAGCCTGCCCGTATCGAATGCAAGCTCGGAGTTGAGCCCCGAGTTTTCACATTCGACGCGACAAGCCGCCTACGAGCTCTTTACGCCCAATAAATCCGGACAACGCTCGCGCCCTACGTCTTACCGCGGCTGCTGGCACGTAGTTGGCCGGCGCTTCTTCTGCAGGTACCGTCACTTGCGCTTCGTCCCTGCTGAAAGAGGTTTACAACCCGAAGGCCGTCATCCCTCACGCGGCGTCGCTGCATCAGGCTTCCGCCCATTGTGCAATATTCCCCACTGCTGCCTCCCGTAGGAGTCTGGGCCGTGTCTCAGTCCCAGTGTGGCCGGTCGCCCTCTCAGGCCGGCTACCCGTCCTCGCCTTGGTGAGCCATTACCTCACCAACAAGCTGATAGGCCGCGAGTCCATCCCAAACCGAAAAACTTTCCACCAAGCACCATGCGATGCAAAGTAATATCCGGTATTAGCCCCCGTTTCCGAGGGTTATCCCAAAGTCTGGGGCAGGTTACTCACGTGTTACTCACCCGTTCGCCGCTCGAGTACCCCGAAGGGCCTTTCCGCTCGACTTGCATGTGTTAAGCACGCCGCCAGCGTTCGTCCTGAGCCAGGATCAAACTCTCCAACAAAATCTTTGGAAAAGCGTCCCGGCAACAAACAAATGTTGCCAAAGGAATCTCCCACCCATCCCCGGTAAGAGATGGGTCGGGGTAATGCCATTATTGGCACTGGCTTATCAAGCACCCTGTTGAGTTCTCAAAGAACAACCGCACACCATCAAACCAGACCGCATTCGCGGCCTGCCCTCCGGGGCACTCGTTCAACTTTACTCTCTCGTTTTCCGGCCCGTCAAATCCGCGTTTCGGCGAAATTAAGCGGTTCGAAACTCCGTTCGAGCAACCCGCAGAACATTACACGACGCTGGGCCGTGATCAAATCTGGGGTTTGGCAGGACGGCCGCTGCGCTGAGCCTCAACTTCGGCCCTGCTTGCTCGCCCGTTTCCCTGCCGGCTTGGAAAACTTTACCCGGTCCTCCCCGCACCTCCAAATCGGCCCCCTCCCCCGTCCGTGAAGGGTGTGGCGCACGAGGTCACGGTCGATATCTGAGCAGAAATTGTATTCTCGGTACATCAACGGTCACGCACCGTAGATCGATTCAGGCGGGGAAGCTCGCCCAGACGTGTTTGCCGGCGCCGGCGCGGTACCAACCGACCTCGACCGCGAAGGTGCGGGCAAGCAACATCCCGAGGCCGCCCTGACCGAGAGGGCGCTCCACGTCGAAGCGCGGCGCCCTTTCCGGGTCGTGATCCGAAACGTCCACGATCAAGAGACCGGTGACCCGCAAAAGGCGTACCAAAGCTGGAGGGCGACCGTGCCGCAGAGCGTTGGTGGCGAGCTCGGTCGCGACCACCGCGATCCGCTCGGCGACGTCGTCATCATCGTCGTCGGCCGAAGGCCGACCAGCTGAAGACCCGGAACCCGAAGTGCAGGGACCAGCGGAAACGCCGACCAGGCCCAGCTCACCAACAGCCCGGCGCAGCTCGGCCCGGATGATCCGCAGCCCGTGATAGTCCTCGATCATCCAGCTGCCCAGCTCGACGGCACCTTTGGGAGGCACCGAGGCGGGCAGCGCGGTCATGCCGTCCATCTTGCCCGCTGCGCCAAAATTCGCACTGGTACGACCAGCTCATAAACAGACAGCGGCGCCGACCCGAAGAACCAGGTCGGCGCCGCCATTCACGTGAATCAGATCGTGTCGGCGGACAGCTGGCCACGCAGCTTCGTCAGCGCCTTGGTGAGCAGTCGCGAGACGTGCATCTGGGAGATGCCGATCTCGTCGGCGATCTGCGACTGGGTCAGGTTGCCGTAGAAGCGCAGCGTCAGGATCTTCTGCTCACGCTCGTCGAGGGTGGCCAGAGCCGGGCCCAGGGAAACCCGGGTCTCGGCGATCTCGAACTCGTGGTCCTCGCCGCCCAGCGTGTCACCGAGCTCGGTGTTGCCGTCGGCGCTGATCGGGGTGGAGAGGCTGGTGGCGTTGTAGGCGCGAGCGCCTTCCAGGCCTTCCAGCACGTCCTCTTCGCTGATGCCCAGGTGCACCGCGATGTCCGGCACTGTCGGGGAACGGCCCAGCGAGTGGGTCAGCGTGCTGTTGGCCTCGGTGATCGCCAGGCGCAGCTCCTGCAGCCGGCGCGGCACCCGCACCGACCAGGTCCGGTCCCGGAAGTGCCGCTTGATCTCACCGATGATCGTCGGAATCGCATAGCCGGCGAAGTCGACTCCACGCTCGGGGTCGAACTTGTCGACCGCCTTGATCAGACCCACCATCGCGGTCTGGATCAGGTCGTCGGTGGGCTCGCCGCGGCCCGAGTAACGGTGCGCGAGGTGACGGGCGAGCGGCAGCCAGGCCTCGATCGCCTTGTCACGGAGCTGAGCGCGGGACGGGTGCCCGGCGGGAACGGCGGCGAAGGCGCTGAGCAGTTCGGCCGCACTGTCCACCGGAGCCTTGGCGCTGGCGGCGGTCGACGGCGCCACCGCCGTCTTCGTCTCGGTCACGGTCATGTCGTGGTCCTCCCTGGCCCTTCCGGAGAGCCGGCCCTGGTGAGGGCCCGGTGTCGGTAAGGGCGATCCATATCCATCGGACGACGGGTTCTAAACGCCATCCGAGCGCACTTGGCCGTTCGGTTATGCAGACTCTAACTGACAGGCCCAGAGAAGACTAGCCGAAAGTATGAGTCATTTACCGTACGAAAAGGGTTGGAATCGGATACACGTCTGTTCGCCAGGGCTTAACCTTGATCACTAGTACCCACCGAACGAGGTCGCGACCCTACTCCGCCGGGTGATTCCGCCGACCATGACCCGGATCGCCAAAGGTCCGACATCGGTTCGGGAACAGGTCCATGTGGTGACGCTCCCCAGTGGCGCTACCGTGTAGCGGATGCCACCTTCAGCCGATCTCCCCGGGTTTCTGGACAGTGTTGCCCCGATCCTGGACCGCTGGGGCTACCTCGCCATCGGCGGCGTGATCGGCGTGGAGAGCTTCGGTGTTCCGGCCCCGGGCCAGACGATCATGGTGGCGGCATCCATCTACGCGGGCGCCGGCCGGATGAACATCTGGTTCGTCGCGATCATCTCGTTCGTCGCTGCCGTGGTCGGCGACAACATCGGTTACTGGATCGGCCTCCGCGGCGGCCGCAAAGCCGTGCACCGCTGGGGCAAGTACATCTTCGTCACCCCGGAACGGCTCGAGCGCGC
This sequence comes from Actinoplanes sp. CA-015351, assembly GCF_050955685.1. Lineage (NCBI taxonomy): Bacteria > Bacillati > Actinomycetota > Actinomycetes > Micromonosporales > Micromonosporaceae > Actinoplanes > Actinoplanes sp. CA-015351. The sequence continues at coordinate 452,320 of NZ_CP192102.1, read as the reverse complement.
CGAACAGTTCTTCGCCCGGCGCGGCAACCGGATCATCGTGGTGGCTCGCTTCATCGACGGTCTTCGGCAACTCAACGGCGTGATCGCCGGCATCACCAAGATGCCGTGGCGGGCCTTCCTTCTCTACAACGCGATCGGCGCGGCCCTCTGGGTCGGCTGGTGGTGCACGGTGGCACACCTGCTCGGCGTGCACATCGTCAAGATCATGGCCCACGCCCACAAGTACTCCTGGGCCGTCATCCTGGTGCTCGTGCTCGCGATCGGCGGATACGCCTTCTGGCACGTTCGCCACATCCGGAAGCGCCGCGCGCGACTCGCCGCCGGCTCCGTCGAGGAGAGCCAGGCCTAAACCCTTCTTGGGTACGCGTAAACGAGGGCAGTCCCCGCCGCCCACTGCGGGAACCGCCCTCGTTCCTATCCCCGAACAAAGTCTTTCTTTTAGGTTCCCTGCGAAGGCGCGGTCGTCGGCGCCTGCCCGTCCGCCGGAGCCTGACCGGCGGGCGCCTGCCCGTTCTGCTGCTGCAGCCCCGGAGCACCGCCACCGGGTGCGGCCGGGACCGAGGCGCTGCTGTCGTTGCTCAGAGCCGCGGTTACACCGGCACCAACGCCGGCACCGCCGAGCGCAGCTGCCACAAGTGCCGCGACCATGGCCATCTTCGGTTTCTTCCGGCCACCACGGGTGTCGCTGAGATCAGGCGCCCACGGCTCCGGCGCCGAGGCTGACGGCCCACCGTGTGCTCCTGCTCCGGGGGACGACGGCTCACCGTGTGCTCTGGACCCGGAGGACGGAAGCTCACCGTGTGCTCCTGCTCCCGGGAACGACAGCTCACCGTGGGCCCTCGACCCGGAGGACGGAAGCTCACCGTGGGCCCTCGACCCGGAGGACGGAAGCTCACCGTGTGCTCCTGCTCCTGCTCCTGCTCCGGGGAACGACGGCTCACCGTGTGCCGGTGGCGCGGCGGGTGGGGCGGGCATTGGCTGCGACAGCACTGGCTGAGGCGGCACTGCCTGGGACGGCACCGCCTGGGACGGCACTGCCTGGATGAAACCGGTCGGTGCCGCGGCGGACATCTCCACCGGGCCGTTCGGTGCGTGCGTACCCTGCTTCACCCATGCGGTCGGCGCTGGCTGGGCCGGCGTTCGCCATGAAGTGCTGGGTTCGGAGACCTCCCGCGGAGCGTTCCACGCCGCTGTCGGTTGCTCGGCGGCCGCGTTCCACGGCTGGGGCTGCTCGGGGACGCCGCTCCAGGAGGGCGGGACCGAGTCGGGCACGGTTTCGTTCCAAGGCGGAGAGGCCGGGGCTGACCAGGACTGCGAGGTGCTGCTGTTCCAGGACTCCGAGGTGCTGCTGTTCCAGGACTCCGCCACCTCGTTGTTCCACGGCTGCGGCGCGGGGCTCTGCGGCCGGTTGTCGACGGCCGGGGTCCAGGAGAGGGAGGTGTTGTCGTTCCAGCCCGCTCCGGGATCAACAGCCTGCGGGGACGCGGGCGGCCAAGCGCCGGGGGCACTAGCGCCTTCGGCCGCCCACGAGTCCCGTCCGCTTCGGGGGACACCCACGTTCGGGCGCTCCCAGGAAGCGTGCGCGCCGCCTGGATCCGCCGGGGGAGCAGGCCAGGCGGCGTGCGCGCCACCCGGCTCGCCGGAGGGTGCGGACGGGGACCAGTCGAGCGGTATCGAACTCGGGTCGGGCACCTCGGCCGGCCAGGTCGCCGGCTCACCGTGGGGGGTACGGGGATGAGCCCCGGACGGGCGGCCCGGTGCGTACGGATCGTGCTGGGTCATCGGAGCTCCTCGGTTGTGTGCGGCGCTACCGGGAGAAAGACTGACGAGCCGGGCTATGCGGATCCTGTGCGGTCGTTAGGCGCCGGATATCAGAGCTGACGAAAGAGCATCGACATGCAGCGGTTCACCTTCGCGGGGCGTACCTGCGTGATCACCGGGGCGGCCGGCGGGATCGGCGGGGCGCTGGCGCTCGAACTGGCGAGACGGCGGGCGGCCCTGGCACTCGTCGATCGGGATGCCCAAGGTTTGCGGCGGGTCGCGGAACTCGCCGGCGAGCTCGGAGCAGCGGACGTTTCGACGTACGAAATTGATCTGAGTGATGGTGGTGACCGGCGGGACCTGGCCGCGGCGGTCTTGGGCCGCCTTGGCCGCGCCGATCTCTTGATCAACAACGCGGGGGTGACGCTGACCGGGACGTTCGAGCAGAACAGCCTGGACGACGTGGAGTGGCTCCTGGAGATCAACCTGCATGCGGTGATCCGGACGACCAAGGCTTTCCTGCCGCAGTTGCTGGAGCGGCCGGGTTCGCACATCGTCAATGTCTCAAGCCTGTTCGGGCTGCTCGCGCCGCCGGGGCAGGTGGCGTACGCGACAAGCAAGTACGCGGTACGCGGCTTCACCGAGGCACTCCGGCACGAGCTGGAACCGCGCGGCGTCGGGGTGACCGTGGTGCATCCCGGCGGGATCCGCACCCGGATCGCGGCGAACGCCCGGGTCAGCGGCCTGGACCCGGACGGCGAGCAGGCAGCGCAGGCCCGCCGGTTCGCGGAGGCGGCGCTCACCATGCCGCCGGAGGAGGCCGCCCGGCAGATCGTGGCGGCCATCCAGTCCCGCCGGCCACGTCTGGTGATCACCCGGGAGGCGCGGGCCGGTGATTGGCTGGCCCGGATCGCGCCCGCGCGGTACTGGAAGATCAGTGAGCTGGTCGCCCGCCGGTTTCAGTAGCTTCACTGGAAAATCGGGCGAAATGCGGTCTGGGCGATCCGCCCACCGTGGTGAAGTCGCCACCCGCGTCGATGGCTTCCGCCCGGCTGTCGACGCCGAGGACACGCACCCCGATGACGCCGTTCGCCTGCGGCGCCCAGTCGGTCAGGCGGCCCGATCCGGTGATCGCGGCGAGCTTGATCCGCGGTTCGGCGCCGTCCAGGCAGGTGCCGCGCGGCCCGTTACGCGGGGTGAGGCAGACCTTGTCGAAATGCCCGCCGACATAGGTCACACCCTTGTGCCTGGTGATCGCCACGGCGTCGCCGTCGAAGACCCGCTGCCAGCGCAATGAGCCGTCGAGGCGGTACGCGACCGCCCGCCCACCCTGCCCGCCGGTGGCCACGAAGACCCCGCCGCTGTCCACCGCGAGCGCGTTCACCTCGGCGGTCACCTTCGGCCGGAAATACCGGTCAAGACTTCCGTTGCTGCTACTGACCGCGGCCAGCCGCAGCGTGCTGCTCACATCGTTGATCTTGTGGAACGCCCCGCCGAGGAAAACCTGCTGGCCGCTCACGGCGAGGGTGTGCACCCGGTCGTCGGCCTTCGCCGCCCAGCGCGTGTCGATCCGGCCGGTCTTCAGATCGAACGCCGCGAGGTTCCGGCGCGGCTTGCCGTCGACCGAGGAGAAGCTGCCGCCGAGATAGAGGCGACCGTTGCCGGCGGCAAGCGTGTACGGAGTGCCGTCGACCTCGTGGCTGAACGGCGCGAGGGTGCCGCTGACCCCGCTGAAGTGGGCGATCGCGTCCCGTTTGACCCCGGCGACCCGGTGGAAGTCACCGGCGGCGAACACCCCATCGGTGGTGGTGGCGAGTGCGCGAACAGCGCCGTCGGCGTCCGGCGCCCATTTCATCAGCTTTCCGGTACGCGAATCGAAAGCCGCCAGCCGCTGCCGTGGATAGGTGCGCCCCTCCCACGTCGCCTTCGTGAACGACCCCCCGACATAGACCGTGTCACCCCGGTACGCGACCGCGTGAACCGTGCCGTTGAAAGTGGGTGCCGGCCGGGTGATGTCGGCAGGTGGTGGTGCCGGAGTCAACGCGAGGAACAGAGCAGCAAGGAAACGCACATTGCTCTAACCATCTCGGCTGGGGGAAAGTCGCGCCGTTCCCGCCGGATCGAGATCCTCGGCATATAGGGTCTCTTTTCGCAGGCCCAGCATCTCCAGCCATTCGACGAGCTGCTGGTGAATCGCGTCCGGCCCGTCCAGCTCACGGGCGATCGGCCAGCCGGACGGGTGCACCAGCACCGCGTCGGTCTGCCAGCCGCCGAGGCCGCCGTGCGAGCCGACCAGCTCCTCGAACGCCGCCACCTCGTGCGTGACCGGGTCCACCGAGCTGATCACCACGAGGTCGCCGATGTGCACCGAACTTTGGTGCCGCAGCAGGTCGTGGCAGGCCGCCGGACCGTACGGCAGGAGCGGATCGGCGCCGGTGATCATGCCGTCGCGCAGCCGGTGCGAGCCGTCCGTGCCGTACGCGACGGGTCCCTCGTCGGTCTGCGCCACCACCAGGCCGACGCCCGGGTGCGCTGCCAGCCCGTCGACCAGCCGTGGGTACGCGTGATCGACCGCCGCCCGGTTGAGCCGGTGCGGGAACCGGGTCAGGTAGATCAGCGACAGGTTGCCGGAGGAGACCACGAGCAGCGGCGCGGACGGCGGCGGAGTGTTTTCCGGCTCGACCTTGCCCTCCTCCTCGGCCGGCATCTGCGGGCCGGTCGCCTGATCGGCCCCGGCCAGCCGGTCGACCACTTCGTCAAGCGTCTCGCCGTACCGCTGGCGGAACGTGGCGCCCTGGCTCTGGCCGTGGTCGGAGAGGACCACCAGGTGATAGCGGCGGGCCGCCTCCGGTGCAAGGCGTTCCAGCACCCCGAGCATCCGGTCCAGGCTCTCCAGCTGGCGCATCGACTCCGGGCGGGCCGGGCCGGCGTGGTGCGCCACCTCGTCGTAATCGACCAGGTCGCAGTAGATGGCCGGCACACCGCGGGCCATCTGTTCGGCCATCAGGGAGACGTTCACGTCGCGCAGCAGCATTGACGCCGGCCGCAGGGCGAGGAACGCGCCGGACCGGCTGACCCGGGGCTGAAGGTTGCGTCGCCGCTGCAAGCGGGCCTGGTGCAGCTCGGTGAAGACCTCGGCAACACCGAGCACGAGCGCGCGGGTGAAGCCGTACGGGGAGGCCATGAACGCGGCCCATCCCCGGGCGGAACGGCCGGGCAGCGCCGCGTGGCTGACCGTCAGCAGGTTCGTCGCCGCGTCGCCGCTGAACGCGTTGCTGATGCTCACCCCGCCGTCGCGGAGCAGTCCCCGGCCGTCGCTGAGTCGTTTCTCGATGATCGCCGCGTCGCGCGGGCGGTTGGAGACCATCAGCTTGCCGGTCTCCTTCTCGAACCAGCGGAAGCCGGGGATCTGCCGGGTCGCGCCGTGCAGGATGCCGGCCTGCGATGCCGGCGTGGTCGACGGCAGGCCGGTGTGCCAGCCGCGCATCGCGTGGCTGCCGGTTCGCAGCCAGTGACCGAGGGTGGGCAGGTTGCCGGCCCGGACCGCCCAGCGCAGCACCGGCTCGGCGACACCGTCCAGCTGCACGATCAGCAGGCCCGGCTCAGCACCGGGACGCGGGCGGCGGAATGTGATCAGTGGTCCGCCGGATCGGCGTGCGGCTCGGCGGCGGACGCCGCGCATCAGCCGGCGCGCTTCCCGGACGAACGTGTCGTCGCTGCCGCTGTCCGCCATCCAGTCCAGCAGAGCAGCCACCACGACCGCCAGGATCGCAGCGGCGACAAGCGTCGGGAAACCGCTGATCTGCTCGGCCGGATCCAGTTCGAGGGCGATCACCATGACCGCGACCTGCGCGACCACGCCGAGCAGCATCGCGCCCCAGCCGCCCAGCGCGGTGATGCCGAGCAGCAGCAGCGGGCGCAGCACCGCGCCGACCACGGCGACCATCACCACCAGGCCGAGGATGTCGAGCAGGTCGGTGCTCGCCACACCGGGCATCAGCCAGAGGGTGAGCGTGAGCACCACGAACGTGGTCACCGCGCTGCGCAGCACGGCACGCATCCGCTTGAAGACGCGTCGCCAGGCGATCAGGTCACGCACCTCGGCGCGCCAGCCTCGGGCGTACGGGTCCGGGTCGGTATGCCGGCTCAGTGCCACGGCTTTGACGATCGCACAGCCACGCTTTCCTGACCCGCTGACGTCACGAAGGACACGTTCGTGATCGTCCTACTCCTTTAGAGGGAAATAGAGGCGGCTCACCGCAGGTGGCGGCTAGGTTCGGGCCGATGCGCGGTCGCTCGGCGTTCCTTCTTATCCTGCTCCTTTTACTGACCTCCTGCACCGATGATCCAGAGCCGTCGCCGTCACCCACCCCCGGTGCCCAGGTCGTGGCCGGCTATTTCACCGAGTGGGGTGTCTACGGTCGCGGATTCCGGGTCAAGAACCTTCAGGACAGCGGCGCGGTCGGTCGTCTCACCCATTTGAAGTACGCCTTCGGCAAGGTCGACGGCGGCAAGTGCGCGGTCGGGGACCAGTGGGCGGCGTACCGCAAGCCGATCGAGGCGGCGGACAGTGTGGACGGCGTCGCCGACGCGCCGGCGGACGTGCTCAAGGGCAGCTTCGGCCAGCTGCGCAAACTCAAGGCCACGAACCCGGGTCTGAAGGTGCTCTGGTCGTTCGGCGGCTGGAGCGGATCGGCCGGTTTCACCGAGGCGGCCCGCGACCCGGCCGGATTCGCCGAGTCCTGCCGCGCCCTGATTCACGACCCGCGCTGGGCCGGGCTCTTCGACGGCATCGACGTCGACTGGGAGTACCCGAACGCGTGCGGGGTCGTCTGCGACACCAGTGGTCCGGGCGCGCTCACCGCTACGCTCGCCGCGCTTCGCGCGTCTCTCGGCGCCTCCGCCTTGATCACAGCCGCGGTGCCAGGCGACGTCGGAAAGCTGCGGGCCAGCGATTACGCAAGCGCCTCACGGTACGCCGATTGGCTCGGAGCGATGACGTACGACTACTTCGGCGCCAGTTCCGGGTCGAAGGATCTGCGGACGGCGGCGCATTCGGCGCTTACTCCGTACCCAGGTATCCCGCGCACGGCCGCGACCACCGAGGCGACCGTCGCCGAGCTGCTCGCCCTCGGTGTGCCGGCGGCGAAACTGCTGATCGGCGTCGGTTTCTACGGCCGGGGCTGGACCGGGGTGGACGCCGCCGGACCGGGCGCCACCGCCACCGGCCCGGCACCCGGCAAGTACGCCAAGGGCATCGAGGACTACCACGTGCTGGCGGACCGTTGCCCGCCGACCGGAACGGCGGGCGGTCAGGCGTACGCCCGATGCGGTACGCAGTGGTGGTCCTACGACACCCCGGAAACGATCGCCTCGAAGGTGGACTTCGCGCGGGCCCGAGGTCTCGGCGGGCTGTTCGCCTGGGAGCTGTCCGGCGACACCCCGGACGCGGCTCTCATGAAGGCGCTCAGCCGATCCTGACCCAGACATTGTCGAGGACGCCGTTGAACTGGTCGTTGTCGCGGTAAGCGCCCTTCGCCCCGATGGTCAGCGGGCGGTTGTTGCTGACCGCCAGGGTCGCAGGGACCGTGGTCCAGCCGTGCCGGACGTCGTCGACGTAGATCTCCAGCCGGTCGCCGGTGCGTTCGCAGCGCAGCCGGTGCCATCGGCCGTCCGCAGTGCCGACGGCGCTGCGGGCGATCCGGATCGTCGGCCGGCTCACGTCCACCAGCACGCAGCTGGGATGGCCGGCTGTGCCGTCGATCTGGAGTTTGTACTGGCTGTTGGCCCGCGAATAGCCCTTCTGCAGGACGTTCTGCCCGGGGCTGGTCTGCCCGGGAGCGAGCAGGACGTCGGCGCCGAACCCGATGTCCCGGGTTCCCGGGTTCAGGTCGGCCGAGATGGTGCTCTGCAGGGCCACGTGCGGGCAGACGGTGCCGGTGCACTTGCCGGGGAAGGCCAGGGCGGTGCCGGGGCCGTGCACGACCGGGCGTACCTGGCCGCCGCCGACGGAGAGCACACGCAGATTGTGGCCGTTGCCCGACTCGTCGACGATCGACGAGGGCAGCCCGTTGAAGTCGTACCGGGCGATGGTCACCGGGATCGGCTCGATCGGCTGGTCAGGTGCCGGGGAACTGGCGACGGCCGGCTCCGGCGCGGCGACGGTCACGATGACCAGCAGTGCGGTGGACAAGCATGATCGCATACCCGGATTATCGGATGTGCCCTTTTAGCCGCACCCGGAAATTCCGCAAGTCAGCTGGAGAGGTGAGCCTCTACCTCTATCTCGATTTTCATTCGGGGGTCGAGGAGGCCGACGACCATCATGGTGGCTGCCGGGCGTACGTCGCCGAACCAGCGGGACAGGACCGGGGCGCAGGCCTCGAAGTCGGCGCCGGAGGGCAGCAGGTAGCGGACCCGGACCACGTCGGCGATCGAGCCGCCGGCCTCGGCCAGCGCCGACGCGATCGTGCGCAGGCACTGCTCGGTCTGCTCGGCCACGTCGTCCGAGATGGTCATCGTGGCGTAATCGAAGCCGGTCGTCCCGGAGACGTGCACCCGGTCGCCGTCGAGGACGGCTCGGGCGTATCCGAAGCGCTCTTCGTACTCCGAGCCGCTGAAGATGGCACATCGCTGCGTCATGGGCATGAGCCTAGTGAGATCACTCGTCCTTGCGGCCGAACAGCTTCCAGCCACGCTTCTTCTTCTCGACGACCGGCTCGGCAGCGCCGTTGAGTATGTCCAGCCGGGTCTTGGCGACCGGGTTGCCCGGCTCGATCCGCAGCGAGGTCGCCAGCGCCTGGCGGGCCTGATCGACATGGCCCAGCGCGGCAAGGGCCATGCCGTGGGTGAAGTAGTAGTGGGCCTCGTTCGGGTCCAGGCTGATCGCGGTACGGGCGGCCTGCTCCGCGTCGGCGGTCTGCCGGTCGGCGGCGAGCAGCGCCCAGGCCACCCGGTCGTGCCAGAGTGGGTTCTTCGGTTCCACGACGATCGCGCGGTACGCCATCGACAGCGCCTCGTCATGGCGTCCGAGCAGGGTGAGCGCGCGGCTTGCGATGGCGAGCGGGCGCGGATCCTCGGGTGCCAGCTCGATGGCCTTGTTCGCGGCGTCGAGTGCGGTGTCCATCTGATCGAGGGCCAGCCGGACCCGGCCCATCAGGATCCAGCCGGACACCGACGCGGGGTGGGCAGCCAGGATCGGTTCGAGCTGGGCGGCGGCCTGTTCCGGCTGCATGTGTTCGAAGAGCGCGGCGGCACGGGCCACACCCATGTCGGCCGGGTCGGCGAAAGCACGCGCCGGGGCATCCGGGGTCGCGACGCCGAGGGGCAGCGCAGTCCGGGCCAGTTCGGTCCGTGCCAGCTCGGTCCGGGCCAGCTCGGTCATCGGGTCGCTCCGGGGCACATACGGCTGGGGGTCACGCGGTCTTCTTCGGCAGCCACGGGTCGTTTCTGAGACAAAAGGGCTCTTAGTGCGTACCCCTGAATGAAGAGCGACGTCGCCGGAAGATGACTGACAGGCAGGCGACGGCGGCAGCCGGCGCCGCCAGGAAGGCGGCGAGCCGCCAAGCCGGATCCGCCGCGTCGGTGATCGCGAGGCCAAGCGTGGCCGCGGCGCAGACGCCAACGATGAGCCAGAGCGAGTTGGTGGAGAGGCCTCGGCCGTCGTCGCCCGGCTGATCGGCCGGAGCGGTCAGCAGACGGACACCGAAACCGGTGGCGGCGGCCGTTCCGAGCAGCGCGGAGAGCCAGCCGGCCGGCGCCACGATCGCGAAGAGCAGCAGCGCGACGGCCACGCCGGCGGCGATCACCGCGATCCGCTGCCGGCCGGACGTGAGCAGGTTGCGCAGATAACTACGCAGTGCTGGATCGAGCCGGGCGACAAAAAGACCTGCGTACGCGGCCGGCGCGAGCGCCGCAGCGGCCGCGATCACCCGCGCGGAACCAGGCGAGGAGGAGGCGAAACGCCAGCCCAGGTACGCGAGAAGCGTCAGCAGAATCGCCGTGTAGACCAGGAACTGCCGCAGCGCGACGTCCAGCAGGAACCGGCTCGCCTGCTGTCCCGGATCCGACCGCAATGCCCCGACCAGGCCGGATGCGCCTCGGGCGAGGCGGCCCAGGGCGAACGGGTGGTGATGCACCACGTCGAGGGCGGCCAGCTCGTGCTGGGCGACCGCGTTGTCCGGGTCGAGGGCCAGCGCGTCGCGAAGCGCCTGACGGGCCCGGTCCCGCAGGTCGAGCTGCTTCATCACCATGGCGTACGTGATCCGGAAGTCGGCCTCGTCCGGGCCGAGCCGGACCGCTTCGCGCGCCGCGTGCTCGGCCTCCACCGGATGCCGGCTCTCCTCCAGGAAAGCCCAGGCCAGCCGGTTGTGCCGGTACGGGTTGTCCGGCTGGCGCAGCACCGCCTCACGCGCCGTGGCGATCGCCTCGTCGTGCCGGTCCAGTGCGGTGAGCACCCGGCTCAGAGCGGCGAGCGCGTCCGCCCACTCCGGGGCGTTGCGCACCGCGCGCCGGGCCACCTCCTCGGCGAGCTCGGGCTTCTTGAGCGCGAGCTGCGCGTGGGTCATCAATATCAGGGCGGTGACGTCGTCCGGTTCCGACGCGAGCACCGGGCCCAGCAGCTCCGCGGCGGCGCCAGGCTCACCACGGACCAGCTGGATCCGGGCCATCTCGACGGAACGGGTCACGCGGACGCCCTCCTAACGGACTTCGATCACACCCTCGGCGATCAACCAGATGCCGAAGATAGCGAAGAGTGCGGCAGCGCCATATTTGATCACCTTCTCCGGCAGGTGCTTGCCGAGGTACCGGCCGACCAGGATGGCCAGGGCGTCAGCGGCGACCATGCCGATCGTCGAGCCGACCCAGACGCCGAACCAGCCGTGCTGGGTGGCGAGCGTGATGGTGGCGAGCATGGTCTTGTCACCGAGCTCGGCCAGGAAGAACGCTCCACCGACGGCCCAGATCGCCGAGCCGGTGGAGCGTTCTGCCTTGGTCTTCTCGTCGTCGGTGAGCTTGTCGCCGCGCAGTGTCCACGCACCGAACGCGAGGAACGCGATGCCGGCGACCAGCGAGATCCAGCCGGTCGGGAGCGCGGCACCGAGGCCGTAACCGATGCCGACCGAGACGAGGTGCACGACGGCGGTCGCCACCGTGATGCCGATCAGGACCGGCACTGTTTTGAATCGGGTGGCGAACGTCATCGCCATGAGCTGCGACTTGTCGCCCAACTCGGCCACGAAGATCACGGCGAAACTGACGCCGAGCGCGACGAGAAAACCATCCACAGGAAACTCCCGGTATCTGGCGACCGGGAGAAGGGCGACGGGCGACCTCGACCCGGCCGCTCTTAATGAAACGGCCTGGCCGAAGGTCTCGCTCGCCTTTCCGGAGAAAGGCCGCGCGGCCGGACGCCGGAGCGTCAGTATGTCGACCGCGTCATTGGGAGCTACTCCCCTTCGCGGGGTCGAGCATAGCTCACCGAGTGATCAGTTCCTGCAGACGAAGGCGGTCGTAGTTCTTCGTCACGGTCCTTCCCAACGCGGCGTTCGGGGTTGGCAGCACGACCGGCACGCATTCCTTGTCGGAGCGGTCGGCCTTCAGCCGTTTCGGGAGCGCGCCCGTCGCCAGGTAATCCGCGATCGTGTCGTCGATGCACCGGTTGCCGAAGAGCGACCCGGCGTGCGTGGTCCCGCCGACCCCTTCGATCAGCGCGGACGTCGGGAACCGGCGGCGTGCCTCGAGAGCGCCGGAGAACGGCGTGGCCGCGTCCAGGGTCTCGCTCAGCATCAGCAGCGGCGGCGACTTCGCGCCGTTCACCTTCACCGGGCGGCCGGCCTTCGCGGGCCAGTGCCGGCACGGCGCGTTGTACCAGGCGTTGCCCCAGGTCTCGAACGGCGCCTTCTTGTGCACCCGCCAGTTGTCCTTCTTCCAGCGGCGCCAGTCGGACGGCCACTTGTTGTCGGTGCACTGGACGGCCAGATAGATCGCGTAACTGTTGTCCGCGCCGGCGTCCTGCGGGTTCTTCTCGTCGTAGAGCCGCTTCAGCGCCGCCGAGTCCTTCTTGGTCACCCACGCCGAGAACGCCTGCGCGGTCGCCTCCCAGCCGAAGACGTAGTAGCCGGCCTGAAGGAAGACGTCGGTGAACTCGGCCGGGCCGATCAGTCCGCCGGCCGGTTTCTTGGCCAGGTCGGCGAGTTGCTTGTAGTACAGCTTCTCCACGGCCTTCGCGGTCTTGCCCAGGTGATAGATCGCGTCGTACTTGGCGAGCCAGGCGAAGTACACCTTGATCGCTTTGTCGAAGGCGATGTCCTGGTCGAGGTTCGACTCGTACCAGACCCGGGTCGGGTCGACGACGCCGTCGAGGACCATCCGGCGTACCCGCTCCGGGAACTTGGTCGCGTAGACCTGGCCCAGGTAGGTGCCGTACGAGAAGCCGTAGAAGTTGATCTTTTCGGCGCCCAGGGCGGCCCGGATCGCGTCGATGTCGCGTACCGCGTCCTCGGTGCGCATGTGGTTCAGCAGCTCACCGCCGGACTTGGCGCAGGCCTTCGCGTACGCCGTGGTCTTGGCGTGCCAGGCCTTCTCGATCTCCTTCGTCGTCGGCACGTATGCCGGACGGTTGTACCCCGCGTAGTCACTGACGCAGGTCAGCTTCGGCGTGCTGGCGCCGACCCCGCGCGGGTCGAAGCCGATCCAGTCGTACGCGGACCCGGCGCCCTTCGGCACGTGCGCACCAAGCGTGGCCATGCTCTGCCCGGCGCCGCCCGGCCCACCCGGGTTGACCAGGATGACGCCCTGGTACTTGTCCTGCGGAACGGTGTGCTTGATCCGGGAGACGGCCAGCTGGATCTTGGTGCCGGCCGGCTTGTCGTGGTCCATCGGCACGGCCAGCATCGCGCACTCGGCAGCCTGTGCCTTAAGTCCGGCTTCGGTGCAGGGGCCCCAGGTGATCGCCGCCGCGTTGCGCCCGCCGCCGATCGTCCCGGCTTGTGCCCCCGTCACCATGGCGCCGGTGGCGCAGAGCGCGACCGTGGTGGCGGCCGCCCAGAATCTTCTCATGTTTGCCCCTTGTGTCCGATTCACCCCATATGGTGTGGGGTGAATCGGACATCGGGTGGGAGTCCACGCCGGGCGGTCGCGTCTTTATGCCTTTTTCGAGCGCACCTGAATCACCAGGGGGCGCGCCTGGATCGCCAGGGCCAGCGCTCCCAGGGCCGCCACCACCCCGCCGTAACAGCGCCGTCTCGTGCAGCCCGATCCGTCCGGCCACCACGCCGGCGACCACAGCGGGCAGGCTGAACGCGGCGTAGGAGATCACCAACGCCACCGCCATCAGCTCACCACGCTCGTGCGGCGCGGCGATCCGGGCCAGGGTGCCGAACGACGCGAGCGAGGCCGCGCCGAAGCCGATGCCGGACAGGACCGTGCCGGCCACCGCCAGCGGGAGATCTCCGGCGACCATGCCGGCGACCGCGGTCGCCCCGCCCGCCGCCAGGCCGGTGCCGGCGATCGCCAGCACCCGCGCGGTCGGCACGGCACGCAGCAGGAACGACGTCACCGCGCCGGCGCCGCAGAGCAGCGTCACCACCAGTCCACCGACCAGGTGGTCGTGCAGCCCGAACGTGTCGGCCGCCACCGAGGGGCCGAGCGACAGGTAGAGCCCGCCGAGCGCCCAGCTCGCCACGATGATCGGGACGAGCCCCAGCAGGTCGGCCCGCAGCCGGGCCGGAACACCGAGCTTCGGTACGAGAGACCCGGCAACGCCCGGACGACCGCCGGCCGTCTCCGGAAGCAGGACGACGGCGACACCCGCGGCGACCATCCCAGCCAGCAGCAACCCGTACACCAGGTGGGTCGGGAAGGGCGCGTACTCCACCAGGACACCGGAGCCGAGCGCGCCGACGCCGAGGCCGGCGACCGGGGCGATGCCGCTGATCAGGCCGGCCCGGCCGGGAGCGTGCCGCGGGTTCAGGTCGATGAGCGTGGCGCCGAGCGTGCTCAGCGCCGCACCGGTCGCCACACCCTGCACGATCCGGGCCGCGATCAGCGTGGTGACGTCACCGGCCAGGACGAACAGGAGCAGGGCGACCGCTTCCAGCGCGACCGCGCCGACCAGCACCGGGCGGCGGCCGACGTGGTCGGAGAGCGCGCCGAGCATCAGCAGCGCGAGGATCAGGGCCGCGACGTAGACCGCGAAGATCACCGTGAGCGTCGCCGCGGAGAAGCCCCAGAGGTGCTGGTAAACGACGTACAGCGGGGACGGCACGGCGGCCGCCGCCGCGAAGGTCACCAGGATGGCGGCGACCGCGGCGAAGCCGGCGGGTTGTTTCGTCTTGCTGATGGCTTGCGCTGTCAGAGTCACAGCTTCTCCCGTTTGAACAGACAGGTCTGTCTAGCGACTCCCTGACACTAGACAGACCTGTCTGTTATCGTCAAACCATGTCAGTCACATCACCCCGCAGGTCGGCACGTGATCGCCTGCTGGACGCCGCCGACGAGCTCTTCTACGCCGAGGGTGTGCACGTCGTCGGCATCGACCGGGTGATCGAGCGGGCCGGTGTGGCAAAGGCGTCCCTCTACAGCACGTTCGGCAGCAAGGACGAGCTGGTCAGGGCCTACCTTCAGCGCCGGCACGAGGCCCGCCGGATCCGGATCACGACGGGCCTGGAGCGCTTCGGCAACCCGCGCGACCGGTTGCTCGGGGTCTTCGATCTGCTCGCCGAGACCGCCGCCCGGCCGGGCTACCGGGGGTGCGCGTTCTACAACGCCAGCGCCGAGTCCGACCCGGCCGGCGTTGTCCAGGAGGAGGCGGACACGACCCGGGCGTGGACCCGGGCGCTCTTCGTCGACCTGGCCCGGGACGCGGGCGCCCGGGATCCGGAGGCGCTCGCCGCGCAACTGGTCATCCTCTACGACGGCTCGAACGCCGGGGCTCGGCTCGATCGGGGCCCACAGGCGGCAACGCTCGCACGGGCGATGGCGGCCGTCCTGCTCGACAACGAATTTCCAGAATCCAGCTGATTTCAGCTCCACCCGAACGCGCGCGCCCGAAATTTCCCCTTCCGGCGGTGTGGCCTGTCACCATGCGAAACATGGACGAGTTCTGGCTCCACCCACGGCTGGGGACGGCAACTCGGGACGGCCAGGCCCCGTGGCATTACCTGGTCGCCCTCCAGCACGCGGCGCAGACCCTCGACGCGGATCCGAACTGGCAGCAGTGGTGGCAGGTTTCCGGGCTGGCCGGGTGCGAACTCGGCATCGTCACCGAGGGCCGGCTCGACCACCTGCGGCCCAGCGCCGACATCCGCCGGGTCGACGACCTTCTGCGGGCGAACTTCACCTGTGAACTGCCACCAGCAGGCGCCGGCCCGGACGAGCTGGCCCGCCGCGCCACCACCGAGATCCGGACGATGTTCGCGGTGATCCGTGAGGCGATGGCCCTGCCCGATCTGCCGCCGACCCCGGAGCCGTCAGCGCCGCCGGCGAACCCGGACGACGTGCCGATCACCGCGAAATCGCTGCCCAGCATCCCTCGTGAGCTGGAACATCAGGGTTATCTGACACTCACCCAGGTCCAGGACTTCTTCGGTTAGCCGCCCGTTCGGGGCGATGAACGCCGGGATCCCGTTGCTGGGGGATCCGGATTTCTGGCGACTCCTCTTTTACTTTCTCTGGCGTCACCACCACTGCGGTTCCGCCCAGGCCGATCCCCGCGTATCGGATCGGCCACCGCCACCTGATCACCGCCGCATGCACGAGCCCGACCAGCACGACTGCTCCGATCGCCGCCGGCACCGCCCGGACCAGGGGATAGCCGGCCGGCAGCCCGAGGATCTGGGGTAGGTCGCGAAACGCCAGGTAAACGAGGCTTCCAAGGGACACAGTGGACAGAAGGGGCGAAATAAAACGGGTCCAGGCGCCCTCGTCACCCGGCACCCGGTTGAGGTGGAGCAGCGCCGCCAGCGACGCCGCCAGGAGCAGGAGCAGGATGCTGAGCGCACCGCCGAGGATCATCCAGCGCGCGGTCACCGGCCCCGGATCGGCGCCGGCCACATACGCACCGGCCAGCGCGGCTCCCGCGATCAGAGACTGGGTCAGGGAGGCGGCCCGTGGAGCCCCGGTACGCCGACCGGTGCCGGCCAGCACACCGGGCAGCACGCCGTCCCGGCCCAGCGCGTACAGGTGGCGCGCCAGGGCGTGATGCAGTGCCAGCACGCCGGCCAGCACGCTGGTGACCAGGATCAGCCGGCCCAGCGTCACGGCCCACGGCAGCAACCGCTCGTCGGCCAGGTCGAAGAGCAGCTCGGAGCCGCGGGCGTCGGCCACCGCGCCGATCCGGGAGGGTCCGGCCGCCACGATCATCGTCCAGGAGAGGCCGCCGAGCAGCAGCGCGACGAGCACCGCGGCCCCGTACCCACCAAGCCCGGCGGTGCGCTGCGGCCGCAGTGACTCCTCGGCGTAATTCCCGGTGCTCTCGAAACCGGCGAACGCCAGCACACCTGCCGCGAGCAGAAGCCCGAGCACCGGGCGGTCGATCAGACCGGGATCGTCCACGCGGATCGAGTCCAGGGTGATCCGCCCGCCGAACGGCTGGAGCAGGTTGCTCGCGCCCATCCCGGCCAGAACCGCGGCCTCGCCGACCGCGAGCAGGCCGATCACTCCGGCAGCCACCTCGATGCGCATGGTCCCGAACAGCGCCACAAGTACCCAGCACCCGGCCGCTCCGGCCCACCACGGGACCGTCACACCGGCCCAGCTCTGTGCCAGTGGCGTGACGGCGGCGCCGGCCAGCGCGTACAGACCGAACTGGATCGCCTGATAGCCGGTCACCGCGAGCCAGGCGGTGGTCAAGCCCGCGGGGCGGCCCAGACCGCGAGCAACCTGTGCGTACGCGGCACCGGCGCTCGGCGACCGGCGAGCCATCGCCGCGTACCCGCCGCAGAAGAGCAGCAGCACCACGGCAAGGGCGACGAAAGAGAGAGGTACGAGCGCGCCGGAGCCCGCCGCGAGGGCGACCGGGACCAGAGTGATCAGGGTGACCACCGGCGCAGCGGCCGCCAGACCGAAGAAGGATACGGAGGCCGCGCCGATGCGACCGGAGGCCAGCACGTGCGGCGGATCATCCTCAGGCGTGCCCACGGCTTCCATTCAGTCGCACCAGCCTCATCCACGCAACTGGGGGTAGCCGTTCACTGACCGTTCGTGACCAGGTTGGCACGTGAATCGCAACTTTTCCTCAGGTGGGCATCACCACCGCCGACTGCAACCACGTGCTAGCGACAGAGCAACTGACGGAGTTCCTCACCGTCGTGGCGGATCGGCCGGACGAGACCGCGGCGCAGCACGCCGCCGTGGAGTGCGCGGTTCGCGCGCTCGGCGCCGACCTCGCGGTTCTGATGGTCGACGGGGGCGTTGCTGCGGTCGTCGGGCTGCCCGCCGATGCCGTTCCCGCGTACGCCATCGGCGAGATCGCCGCCGGCCGACGTGTGACGCTGGAGATCGGCGACGACTCATACACGGTGGCTCACGCCCCGATCAGCGGTTACTCGCCCGGTGCGCTGGTGCTGGGCCGGCGGGCCGCCGGCTTCACGATCGAGGAGATCTGCCTGCTTCGCGGCATGGCACAGGTGCTCGAACTGAGCCTTCAGGCACTCCAGCTGGTCGAGGCGGAGCGGCTGCAGGCAGCCGAGAACGGCCGGCTGATCGACTCGCTCCAGCGCCGCCAGCGCCTCTTCGACGAGCTCAGCACCGTGCAGCGGGCGATCGCCCGGCGCGAGCCGCTCCCCCGGCTCCTCGAAATGATCACCGAGTCGGCCGCCGAGCTGATGGACGTCGAGATGGCCGGGCTCACCGTGCTCGACGCCGACGACCTGAGCAAGACCAGTCTGGTCGCCTCGCACGGGGTGCCGGACGATGCCGTGATCCGCATGCAGCGGGTGCCGGTCGCCGCTCTCGGCGCCGCCGGGCTCGCGATCATGGGCGACGAGCTGGTCGCTGTCGACGACTACGCAAACTCGCCGATTGCCGTACCCGAGATTGTCCGTGCCCAGCTCAAGAGCGTGATGGCTCTGCCGGTGCACGAGAACGGCGTGGTCGTCGGCGCGATGTTCGTCGGGTCGTACACCAGGATCCGGGAGTGGGACAAGGCGTCCCAGGACATCCTGAAGGCGTTCGCCGAGCACGTCAGTCTCGCGATCACCGACGCCCGGACGCTGCGCGAGATGAACGCCGCGTTCCACGACGCGCTGACCGGGATGGCGAGCCGTTCGCTGTTCATGACGCGTACCGAAAACGCTCTTGTCACGTCTCGCGCCGGAGGTGCGGCGGCGCTGCTGATCGACCTGGACCGGTTCAAGGTCATCAACGACTCGCTCGGGCCGAATGCCGGAGACCGGCTGCTGGCCGCGGTCGCCGACCGGATCCGCGAGTGCCTGCGCACCGACGACACCGCCGCCCGGCTCGGCGGCGACGAGTTCGCCGTGCTGCTACCGGACGTCAGCGGCGTGGAGGCGGCAGTGCCCGTGGCCCGGCGGATCGTCGCGTCGATGCGGGACCCGTTCGACCTCGACGGCCGGGAGATGTACGTGACGTGCAGCGTCGGCGTCGCGTACGGAACAACCGGCGAGGAGGACGCCCAGGAGCTGCTGGTCCGCGCCGACCTCGCCATGTTCGAGGCGAAGAAGCAGGGCAAGGACCAGTACACGGTCTTCGACCCGGAGATGCGGGCGTCGTTCCAGAAGCACCTGGAGATGGAGGCCGACCTGCGCCGGGCCGTACTGCGGCACGAGTTCCAGCTGCGGTTCCAGCCGATTGTGCGACTGCGCACCGGTGAGATCTCCGGTTTGGAGGCGCTGGTCCGCTGGCTGCACCCGGAGCGCGGGATGATCCCGCCGCTGGACTTCATCCCGCTCGCCGAGGAGACCGGCATGATCGTGCCGATCGGCGAATGGGTGCTGCGCGAGGCGTGCCGTCAGGCATCCGGGTGGAACGCGCGCCGACCCGCCGACGCCGCGCCACTGACCGTCAGCGTGAACCTCTCCGCGGTGCAGCTGGAACGCGCCGACCTGCCGGACGTGGTGCAGTCGGCACTCGACGAGAGCGGCCTGCCACCGCACTGCCTGGTGATCGAGCTGACCGAGTCGTTGATCGTGGACCACCGGCCGGAGACCCTGAACCGGCTGCACGCGATCAAGGCGCTCGGTGTCCGGCTGGCGATCGACGACTTCGGCACCGGGTACTCGTCGCTCGCGTACCTGCGGCGTTTCCCGGTGGACATCATCAAGATCGACAAGTCGTTCGTCGACGATGTCGGCGACGTGCCGGCCGCGGCAGCGCTCACCCACGGGATCATCCAGCTGGGCCAGGCGCTGCAGCTTTCCACGATCGCCGAGGGCATCGAGGACGCCGGACAGCTGAGCGAGCTGACCGATGGCAACTGCGAACTCGGACAGGGCTACTTCTTCGCCGAGCCCCTTACCGCCGACGCGATGCAGGACCTGCTGTTCGGAGAATGACGCGGCGGGTAACGGCTGTTACCCGTTTGGACCGCCAGAATTGCCTGTGACGTAGATCCCTGAAAGGTCTGGTTACCCTGCTCTTCACGTCCGGGGTCGAAATTTGGCCACATGGACGTTCTGCTGACCGTCGTAGTCCCGGTCTACGCGGTCGAGGGCTACCTGTACCAGTGTCTGGAGTCGATTCGCGCCGGCCTGACGGCCGAGGAGAACGCGCAGGTCGAGGTGATCGCTGTCGACGACGCCTCCCCCGACTCGTGCGGACTGATGCTGGACGGGTACGCCACACGCCACGGTGACCTACGCGTTGTTCACCTCACCAGCAACGTGGGCCTCGGTCTGGCCCGCAACGCCGGTCTGGTCGAGGCCCGCGGCAAGTACGTGTGGTTCGTGGACAGCGACGACTGGCTGCCCTCCGGCTCGATCCGGGCGGTGCTGGACAAGCTCCGCGCCACCGAGCCCGACGTGCTGCTCATCGACCACCTGCGGGTCCACGAGAACGGTCGCCTACAGACGGACGCGAGTTCGCCGATGCTGCGCGGCACCGTCACCCTGGACCGGCTGCTCGCCGTGCAGCACACCGCATGGAACCGGATCATGCGGCGCGACTTCCTCACCAAGCACGACCTGCGCTTCCCCGCCGGGTGGTACGAGGACGTTCCGTTCAGCAACCCGGTGCTGCTCGCCGCCGAGCGTGTCGAGGTCCTCGACCGGGTCTGTTACCACTACCGGGTCGGCCGGTTCGGAGCGATCACCGCCACCCGCAGTGAACGGCACTTCGAGGCCTTCGAGCAGTGGGACCGGCTCCACGCGTGGCTCGACGCGACAGGCGTCGACCCGGCACTGCGAATCCGGTTGTTCACCTTGATGATCAGCCACCTGCTGGTGGTCGCCGGAAACGACTCCCGGGTGCACCCGCGCCGCCGCCGCCAGTTCTTCCGGAAGATCGCCGGGCTCTACCGGCGGCACCGCCCCGAGGGCTATCAGCCACCGGCCGGTACCCCCGGAATCAAGCACCGGCTGGTCGCGATCAACAGCTACGCGATGTACTCCGCACTGCGAACGGGTTACCGCGTAGCGGGTCTGCGGCGCCGATCCACCGAACGGACACCTGTGGTTTCCCCGGACCTCCCCTCCGCGCCACAGCGGGTCCAAACCACATCCCTACGTTGACGGCGTGCTACGTCCCGCCCGTGACTCCGACCGTGACCTCGTGCTGGGCTGGCGCAACCACCCATCGGTGCGAGCGGTCAGCCTCACCACCCACGAGATTCAGCCCGCCGAGCACGCCGCCTGGTGGGCGGCCCGCAGCGGCAACGTCCTGATCTACGTCGACGAGAACGACGTGCCCGCCGGAGTAGTGATCTTCAACGGGACCACCTGGTCGTTCTACCTCGACGTCGAAGGGCTCGGATCCCGCCTTCTTCCGGCCTGGATGCGCCTGGAGAAGGAAGCCGTCGAGTACGCGTTCGGCACCCTGGGCCTGACAACCCTCGGTGGCGAAACGCTCGCGGAGAACAAGCAGGTGCTCGCGCTGCACCGGCGCTTCGGCTTCCGGGAGACGCGCAGATACGAACGGATCGTCGACGGGGTGCCGAAGACGGTCGTCTGGACAGAGAGAGCGAAATGAGCAATTCGAAGCCGTACATCGTCGCGGAGATGTCGGGCAACCACAACGGTTCGCTCGATCGGGCATTGCAGCTGGTGGATGCCGCCGCTGACGCTGGGGCCGACGCCATCAAGATCCAGACGTACACCGCGGACACCCTGACCGTGGACGTGAAGCACCCGCGGTTCCAGCTGTCGAAAGGGCACGAGCTCTGGGGCGGCGAGTACCTCTACGACCTCTACACCCGCGCGCACACCCCTTGGGACTGGCACGGGCCGATCTTCGACCGCGCTCGTGAGCGTGGGATCGCGGCCTTCTCCAGCCCGTTCGACCCGACAGCGGTCGACCTGCTGGAGAAGCTGGACGCGCCGATGTACAAGATCGCGTCCTCGGAGATCACCGACCTGCCGCTGATCCGCCTCGCCGCCTCGACCGGCAAGCCGATCATCATCTCCACCGGCATGGCGAACCTCCGCGAGATCACCTCCGCGGTCGACGCGGCCAAGGGCGCCGGCGCCACCGACATCACGGTGCTGAGCTGCACGGCTTCCTACCCGACCCCGCCGGAGTTCACCAACCTGCGCCGCATCCCGGTGCTGGCCGAGGCGCTCCAGCTGCCGATCGGACTGAGCGACCACACGCTTGGCATCGGCGTACCGATCGCGGCCGTCGCGTTCGGCGCCGTCCTGATCGAGAAACACGTCACGCTGAGCCGGTCCGACGGCGGCGTGGACTCGGCGTTCTCCCTCGAACCCGCCGAACTCGCCTCGCTCGTGGTGGAATCGGAACGGGCCTGGCAGTCGCTCGGCACCACGAGCATCGGCCCGACCGACGCCGAGAAGGAGGGCCTGCGGTTCCGTCGTTCGCTCTACGTCGTCAAGGACGTGGTCGCGGGCGAGCCGGTCACCGCGGAGAACGTCCGGTCCATCCGGCCGACCGGTGGTCTCGAACCGGACGCCATCGGTACCGTGCTCGGACGCGTCTTCCAGTCGGACGCCGCCAAGGGAACACCGCTCACCTGGGATCTGGTCTGACGTGTGGCTGACGGCTAACAAGCAGGAGTGGAAACACTTCCTCACAGCAGCGGAAGTCTTCTGGCAGAAGAACCTGTCGCCGGCCGAGGACGACGCGGTCATCCTGGTCGAGGCATTCCACCAGGATCTGCGGGTCACCCTGCGCAACCTCGCGGTGGCGAACGCGATCAGGCGGATCCGGCCTTGCCGTCTCGTCGTCTTCACCGGTGTCGAGGACGCCTGGCACAAGACGCTGTGGCAGGGCTTCGACGTCGCGATGGTCCGTGAGCTGGCCGCTGCCTACGGCGCGGATGAGACGATCGACGTCTGGGATCTGGTCCGTCGTTCGGATCGCAAGCCCACGTTCGACACCTCGGATTACGTGGCCGCGACCGACGCGCGACTCGCGAAACTGCCGCGACTGCGGGAGCAGCCGCCAACAGATCGGCAACGGTACGGGGACAGCCTCGCCGCGTTCTACGAGGAACAGTTCCAGCGGAACGTCGTCGCGCTGGTCACCAGCCACGTCGACTACGACCAGTGGGGTCTTGCCGTCGAGGTGGCCCGCCGCTCGGGTGTCCCGGTCGTGCACACCCAGCAGACCGGTTGCCTGAAGGCGTACGCCCTCTTCCCCGAGCACGACACGCACACCGGCACGTTCCGTGAGGAGCTGACCCGGCAGATCGGCGAGGTGTTCGAGACGAAGCTGTGGCCGCGCCGCGAGGAGCTGCGCCGGTCGACCGAGCTGATCGCGTGGCGTGCCAAGGTGAATCTGGGCCGGCCGAGCTGGTGGCGGGGCGGGGCGGCCGCTTCGGTCGACCTGAACAACCCGGCTGAGCGGGCGGTTCTGCGTACCCACACGGCGGCCCGGTTCGGGTTCGATCCGGCCAAGCCGATCGTCGCGGTCTTCAACCACGCCGTCTCGGATGCGCTCGGCACCAACCGGGAGCTCTTCCCGAGCCTCGCCGACTGGTTCACCGACACGGCTGCCTGGGCCGCTTCGCGCGACGACGCCCAGTGGCTCTTCCTGGATCACCCGAGTCAGGCGCTCTACGACTCCAGCGGCTTCTTCGGCAACCTCGCCAAGCAGCACCGTTCCTCTCGCCACCTGGTCTTCAAGCCGAGCGCCGCGATCAGCAAGAACGCGCTGTGGAGCCTCACCGACCTGGGTGTCACCGTCCGGGGCAGCGTCAGCAACGAGCTTCCGGCGTACGGAATCCCGGTCATTCAGGCCGGCTGGTCGGAGTGGAGTTCCTGCGGGCTGTCGACGGTCGTCGACTCGACCGACGCGTACTTCAAGACCCTCGACGAGAACATCAAGGCCCTGCACGACGGCGCCTCGCTCGTCACCGAGGAGCAGGTACGCCGGGCCCGGCTCTGGCTCTGGCTCTACCGCAGCGGCGCCGACGTGGTCACCCCACACGTGCCGCAGTGGGAGGTCTGGCCGGCGAACACCCTGCTCAAGGCGGTACGCGCGACGTTCCGGCACATCGAGAGCGACGCCGACCCGCTCTTCGAAACGGTCGAACGGCTGTGGACGCGTCGCGAGCCGATGCTGACCCGGACACCGCTATGAGTGTCGGGGTCTGGTTCCGTACCGACTTCGACGAGCCGTCGGTTCCCGCCGCGCTCCCGATGGAGCTCACCACCGGCATGCACCCGTCGCTGACGATCGTCGACCAGATGGTCCGCGGCCGGGGCATCATCGGCCGGATCACCGGGGACTTCGGCGCGGTCGCGGTCAAGGTCGCCGGCACCGGCGGCCCGGTACGCGTAACCGTCTCGATCGGGCTCGACGAGGTCAGCACCCGCTGGTGGGCCGACCGGGTCCGCCCGTCGCGGACGACTCCGGAACTGCCTCGCCTGGTGGTCCTGCGTGCCCAGGGCCGGATCCGGGGCAGCGTCGTGCTGGCCCGCCGGCAGGGCTGGCGCGGTGCGGCGAGCGCCGAGGCGACCCTCTCGTTCGACCTGGCCGAAGGCGAACTCGACGGCGATGGCCTGCTCATGGTCGAGCTGGGCGAGACGCCGCCGCCGGCCTGGGCAGCCGGGCGGCTCTCCATCCGTCCGGTGGTGGGCCTGAGGTTCAACAGCATCGCGGTGTGCGCCACGTCCGTCCCCGCGCCGGCCACCGTCTCGGCCGGGTCGACCGGTTGCGACTTCGCCGTTCTGCAGCCCGGCGCGGCACTGTCGCAGCGGCTGTCCACCCAGGCGGTGCCGGCTGCTCCGCCGCTGCCGCTGACCCCGCGTAACCGTTTCACCCGCCGTCGGCCGGCGCGTGCCGCTTTCAAGGTTGCTCGGGCGGCGCGCCGGGTCGCGTACCGCGCGATGCCGGCCCGGCCCGGGCCACTTTCCGGCGTGCTGGCCGCTGATGTGCTGACCGGTACGCCGATCAGCATCGAAGTGTCCGGGGACGAGATCCGTTTGCCGGGGCCGATCGAGACGCCGGTGCTTCTCGGTGCTGTCCAGGCGCAGCCGACACTCGCCTGGCGGCTGCGATGACATTGCGCCCGGTGCTGGGCACTGATCCGGTCTCGAACCATCGGATGCTCCAAGATCTGCTTTCTGGTTCTCCCGCGGGCAAATTGGAGCTGCCGCCCGGCCGGCATGAGATCGCTGACGGCCTGCGGGTGCCGGGCGGCTGGACCGTGCGAGGCGCCTCAGAAATCGGCACCTGGCTTGTCGTCACTGAACGCACCGGCGCTCCGGTCCTTCATGTGCTCGGCTCCGACGTCTCGATCAGCGACATCGGGCTCCAGCCGGCACCGTCCGACCCGGGCGAACACGGCGGCGACCGCGGCACCGGCCTCACCATCGGCGAGTACCTCTATGCCGCCGAACCCACGTGGATCTCCGGCGTGGACGTACGCCGGGTCCAGGTCGACCACGGCAACCTGCGCACCGCCAACGCGATCGGCGTGATGGGCGCCGTCAGCGACGTGGTGATCCGGGATGTGACCGTCCGGGGCGGGTTCACCGGCCTGGCCGTGCACTGGGGTGCCGTCGGAGCCGACGTCGCCTCGCTGGTCGGCCCGACATTTCACCCGCACCGCCTCGACGTTGCCGGCCTGCGGGTGTCAGGGGCGATCGAGGGCTTCTACTTGAGCTCGGTCCACGACGTACGGGTGTCCGGCGCCTCGCTGACCGACGTCGAGATGGGTTTCCGGCTCCTACCCGGCGACAACACGGACCGCTTCGTGTCGTCACCGGACATCGGCGCCCGCATCGAGATCGCTGATGTGGATGTCGAGTGGTCGGGGCCGCTCTACGCGGTACGCATCGCCGGCTGGGGCCGCAGCGAGATCGACGGCAAGGTGACGGTCCTGGAATATCGGGATTCAGTGGTCAGAGACTGCCGGCTGACAGGCACCGGAACCGGCAACTCCTGGTCCCCACTCCTGATCGAACAGGCCCACGGCGTAACCCTCCAGAACATCTCAATGACCTCCTAAAGCACCGTGGGAGCCGGGTGGATGAGGTCTCGCGGGCCGGGGCCGGCGGCGGGACGCGCCGGGCCGGGCCCGTCAGTTGCCTCGGGCCTCGGGGGCGCGCCGGCTGCGGTTGGCCGGCCTCGGTCACGCGTAATGTTGGGTGAGGGTTTGGGCTAGCCAGGCGGCACCCAGGCCCAGTGAGACGCTGAGGGTGACGTAACGGAAAGCTGCCGCCCGTTCGCCTCGGCGGGCCATCGCGAGGGTTTCCCAGCTGAACGTGGAGTACGTGGTGATCGCGCCGCAGAAGCCGGTGCCGAGGAGCGTTACCAGCGACGGTGACAGTGGCAGGCCGAGCACCACGCCCAGGATGAGCGATCCCACGACGTTTACCGTCAGCGTGCCCCAGGGTTCAGGGAACAGCAGCCCGGTGATGTAGCGCAGGGGTGCGCCGATCGCTGCGCCGAGGGCCACCATCAGGAGTGTCATCGGCGTGCGCCCTTCGAAGGCCCCGCCACATGCTCCGCCAAGCTGCTGCCTGCCCAGACTGCCAGCAGGGAGCCGATCAGGGTGGCGGCCAGGTACGGCAAACCGGCGTGCAGAGTGTCGACCGCGGCCGTGGAGAACGTCGTGTAGCCGCCGAGGAAACCGGTGCCCAGGAACAATCTGACGATTTTTCGGTCGATCAGGGTGTACAGGACGCCGATCAGAAAACAGCCCGTGACGTTGATGAGCCACGTTGCCCAGTGCGAACCGGACCAAGCGGATGAAATAGCGAAGCGGGCCAAGGCGCCCAGAACGCCTCCAGCCGCCACTGCTCCGATGCGTGCAAGATCCATCACCGATCACGTTAGCCCAGGCGGCCGGGGGGACGTGGCGGCGTCCTCCCCGGCCGGTATCCGGGCGCGAGGGACCTTTCGTCCGATCCCGGCGCTATGAATGTCCACTGTAGGCGAGGATCTTGAAGAGCCGGTGATCGGGCTTCCAAAATTGCCTCTGACACAGTTCATTTGAATTCTGGGCGTCGAGCCGGTGTTTCAGCGGTGACGAGCCGGTCGACTGCTGCCTGACACGGCGTGAACGGCGGCGAGAAATCGCGCCAAACCGGTCGTATTCAACCGTCAATTGCGATAAATCGGACAGCGTGGCGACTGATAGCGTGCGGCTTCGCACGTTGATCGACCATCGCTCGTCCGAAGCGCCGTGGCAATGGACCGGCAACGTACGGGGGACGGGAAAAGGAATGCATCACGCCAATTATCACTACGGGCACGCGCACATCCTCGCCCGATACTGTCAGCTCCCCGACCCGCTGCATCCGCCGCGCATCAGGGGATATCTCCAGCACGGCTGGAACATCGGGGACGGGCTCGCACCGGGTACGCCGTACGTCAGCGGCAGCCGGGTGCTGGTCTGGTCCGAAGAGACCCGCCGCCGTTCCTGGTCACAGGGACGCCGCGACGTGGTCGTCGTCGGCGCGCCCTTCGCCTATCTGCTGGAGATGGAACCCGAGCCTGAAGGCAGCGAAGGCGAGGGCACCATCTTCTACCCCTTCCACGGCTGGGAGGGTCAGCAGATCATCGGTGACCACCAGCGACTCATCGACGAGGTCAAAGCCGTCGAGACCGGGCCGATCACCGCATGCCTGTACTGGAACGAGTACAAGATGCGTTCGGTCCGCCGTCTCTATCAGAAGGCCGGCTTCCGGGTGATCTGCCACGGATACCGGGGCTTCTGGTGGCGCGACCACAACCGCGACTTCCTGATGGGCCAGCTCAACGAGATCCGCCGGCACAAGCGGGTCATCTCCAACAGGCTGTGCAGCGCCATCTGGTACGGCGCGCTGGCCGGTCGTGAGGTGGCCGTCTACGGCGACCCGATGGTGCTCGACAACGCCGACCCGATGTTCGGCGGCGAGCCCCGGCTGCACCGGCAGTGGCCGGAGCTGTACGGCGAGCAGACCGACTACGAAGCCTGTCACCGCCTCGCCCGCGAGCAACTGGGCGCCGACGAGCTGGCCTCCCCGGCTGAGCTTCGTGCCCTGCTCGGCTGGCGTTTTGAAAATCAGGATGACGAATGGCGAGGCGAAACCTCCGCCCTCGCCGACATCAAGTGGCGTCCCCGCGCCACGGAGAGGCACGCGTGATGCCGGAACGTCCGGTCGCTCTCGTACCCGCCCTTGTCGCGGCTGATCCGGTTGACCTGGCTGAGGCTGTTGCCGCTCCGCCACTGGACAACCTGCACCGCATCGGCGGCGAGATGTTCGCCTGGACGGATCGGAAGGCCACGCTGCCGTCCGGCGGGCTGTTCCGCTACCTGTTCAGCACGTTGGCGGGGCCCGGTCGCACCGTGCTGGTCGCCGGCCCGCACTCGGACGAGCTGATCAACGAGTTGGTCGGCACCGGCGCCGAGGTGACCTGGCTGCTGCGTTCGCTACCGGACGCCGAGGAGTCCGCCGCTGCCCACCCGTCGGTCACCGTGCTCGCGGGAGCGCTCGGCAAACTCGCGCCGGACCAGTACGACCTGGTCGTGGCCGCCGACGGCGTCACCCGGCTGAACTCGGCCGAGGGTGACCAGCTGCCGGTCGGCTCGATGCTGGACCGGCTCTCGCTCGCGGTCGGCGCGGACGGCGTGCTGCTGGTGATGCACGACAACCACTTCGGTGTGCACCACACGGTTGCCCTCGGGCCCGAGGGCCGGTACGGCTCCGACGCCGACTGGTACCCCAGCGACGAGCTGGACGCCGGACGCCCGTCGTCGCGTGCCGAACTGGTCGCCCGGCTCGCCGATGGCGGTTTGGTGATCGACGCTTCGTACGCGGCTTTCCCCGATCCGGCCGAACCCGCTGTTCTGCTCGGTGAGCGGGTTCTCGGTGACACCACGTCGACGCTGCGGCCTTGGCTCGGGAGTGTGGTCGCGCAGGCTTTTACTTCGGCGTACCGTGGCCGGCCGGTGCTCAGTGATCCGCGCAAGCTGGCGGCGCGGGCTCTGCGGGCGGGTGCCGAGGACGCGGTAGCGGGTGGCTGGCTGGTGATCGCGTCCGCCGCCGACAAGTCCGGATTTATACCGCACGACGTAATTGTCGGGGATGTGCACGGCACCTTCACGTACGGCGTCAACGTGGACAGTGAGCCGGAACTTCTCGTACCGATCGAGGAACCCCTCGAACGCGCCGGCCTTCGCCGCACCGGCGTCCCCTCGGTCGCCGCGGCCGACGGTTACCTGCTCGAAGATCGCCTGCTGGAACTCTGCGCCGCCAACGACGTGCGCCGTCTCCGCCAGGAGATCATGCAGTTCGACAGCTGGGTCCGCGAACAGGCCCGCGATGGCTTCCTGCACGGCCCGGTAGCGGTCGCCGACGTCTCCGATGTACTGATCACTCGGGACGGCCCTGTCGTCCTCGCGGTCCGCTGGGAGCCCACCAGCCCGGTACCTGTCGAAACCGCCCTGGTCAGATCCCTCTGGCAGTTCGCGGTCCGGCTGATCACCGGCGCCCGTCCGCACCCGTGGCCGATCACGTCCAGCGCCATGGACCTCACCACGATCCTGCTCGGCATGGCCGGCCGCGGCGTCACCGAACCGGAGCTGCGCACCGCCGTGGACCTCCAGGTCTCGATCGACTCCGCCGAGCTCGGCCTGCGCCCCGCCGAGCAACACGACCACAAGCTGAACCTGCTGTCCGTACAGCCCGGCACGGTCCCGGTCGACGTCGTCGGATATCGCGAACTCACCGAGGCCCTCTGGCGCCAGCGATACCAGACGAGCCACCTGCTCCACATGACCGAGTGGACCGAGGACATCATCGCGTCCCGCGACCGCTGGCTCAGCAAGATGGACTGGGAGATCCAGATCTACCGCGCCACCTGGGCCGGCAAGTTCCTCACGGTCTCCCGTACCGCATACCGCCTGATCAGCCGCGACCTCCGGGCCGCACGCCAACGCCGCCGCCAACGCCGCGCAGCAGCCGCAGCCGCCCGCCGCTGGCGCAAAGCCCAAAAAGCAAAAGGCTCCCCAGAAACAGACTGATTTCGTACGCCCAACGCCAGGCTCACGTGGCCTCCCAACACCTGCGGAACTCCCCCCGGCGCGACCCGCCGCCCTCCCCGGCGGCGGCTCACGCCCACCATCGCCGAGCATCGTCGGCTCGCGCTCGCGGTCGCGCCGATCCCGAAGCGGCGACCCCGCGCACAAGCCACTCACCGCCTGCTCGCGATTACGGTCGGGTTGGTCCCGAAGTAGCGACCCCGAGCACAAGCAGCTTGTTGCCCGCTGCCGCCCACGACCGGTCCGCCCGGCCGGCTGCCCGGCCGCCCGGCCGCCCGGCTGTCAGTGCCGGCCGGCCGTCAGTGCCGGCCCTGCTGGCCCGTTGCGGCAACGCGGCTACCAGCAAAGATGCGGCGCCGTTGCCCGCCGCAAGGTGCCACCCGGCTGCCCGCCGTACGGCGCGCGGCGACCGAGCCACGTCCGCCAGCCGGAGCGGTGCCTACGACCGCACGACCGCACGACCGCACGACCGCACGACCGGAGCCCAGTGTGTCGACTTAGGGCTCAGTGTGTGATTTGAGGTTCAATCCGCACCCATTGTCGACACGCACGCCGACGAACCGGCTGGTCGTGTCGACTTCGGGTTCGAATCGCACCCTAAATCAACACGCAGGGCGGGGGCGTGGCTGAGCCGCCCTGCGGAGGGGCTGTTCGCGGTTCACTGGCGAACTGTCCGTCGCTCTGTGTGTCGTGTCTGCGGGCATCATGCGCAGATCTTGATAATTGGCAGAGCCTGGAGGCCCCACAATGCTCCATCCATCGCCGGCCGGCCTGCCTCATAGTGACAGCGCGTGACACTCCGCAGCCAGAAGTCTCCAAGATCGAGAATGGCCGGCTCCGGGGCTCGACGGCGGGGGCTCGACTGGCGGGGGCTCGACTGGCAAGGGCTCGACTGGCGGGGGCTTTCGGAGCTGGGCGTGGTGGCAGCGCGGGAGCCTGCGGAGGGAAAACGCCAAGTTGGCGCAGAAGCTGTGCTGGAGGGGTGCGGGAACAGCGCTAGCCAGCCGCAAGTGGGCGGCTGGCTAGCGGGCGTTTGGGCGTACCCAAGAAGGGGGTGGCTGGCTCAGCCGATGGGGGTCAGCTCTCGGGCGGGCTGAGCCGGCGGGGCGGCCGGGGGCTCGTGGGCGATCTCGGGAAGCCAGCGCAGGCCGCGGGGCAGCCACCAGTTCGCGCGGCCGAGCATGGTCATCACGGCCGGGAGCAGGACCGCCCGGATCAGGGTCGCGTCGAGGAGGACTGCCGCGGCCAGGCCTACACCCAGCTCCTTCGTCGCGATCAGCGGGAGCGTGGCGAAGAGGGAGAACACCGCGACCATCACCACCGCGGCGCTGGTGATGACGCCTGCGGTCTGGCCGATGCCTTCGCGGACGGCCTCGCGGATCGGCAGGCCTCGATCAGCACCCTCGCGGATCCGGCTGACGACGAAGACGTGGTAGTCCATCGAGAGTCCGAAAAGGATCACGAAGAGGAAGAGCGGCATCCAGTTGGTGATCGCGCCGGCGGCGACGAAGTCGAGTGGCTTCTCGAAGTGGCCGTCCTGGAAGATGAAGACCAGCATGCCGTACGCGGCAGCGACCGACAGCAGGTTGAGCGCGACTCCGGTGAGCGCTACGACGACCGAGCGGAACGAAACAAGCAGCAGGATGAACGCCAGCCCGAGGACGAAGGTGAAGATCCAAGGCAGGCTGTCCGACAGCCGTTCGCTGTAATCGATGCTGGACGCGGTGTTGCCGGTGACCAGCGCGGTCGCACCCGGCACCTGCCCGAAGGTCTCCGGCACCACGGACGAGCGCAACAGGTTGAGCGCGTCGACCGAGGCTGCGTCCTCCTCCTTGCCGGTCAGGCCGACCGCGACGACGGCGACGTTGCCGGCCGGGTTGATGTCGACGTCGATCGGTTCGACGAGCTTGCCACCGCTGTTCTGGGCGACATTTCGGAAATCTTCTAAGGCAGCCGCGAACGAAGGCGTCGAAACCGACGTCGCCGAGACCACGATCCGGGCCGGCGTCGTCTTGCTCGGGAACGCTTCACCGATCGCCATGAAAGCCTGCACCACCTGCGAGTCCGGCGCCACGTCCTGAATCCGCTGCCCCTTCGTCTTCAGGTCCAGCGCCGGCGCCGCGATCACACCGAGCGCAGCCACGGCGACAAGAGCAGAGATCAACGGCTTTGCGAGTACGACAGTGAGCAGCCCGTTCCAGAAACGGCCCTGGCTGTTCCGACGGTACAGGCCGGGGATCTTGATGGCGTCGACCCGGTCGCCGAGCGCCGACAGCATGGCCGGCAGAACCGTGAGCGAGCCGAGCACAGCGGTCGCGACCACCAGGATCGTGCCGACCGCGAAGCTGACGAACGTGACGTCCTGGGTGAAGAACATGCCGGCCATCGCCACGATCACGGTGAGCCCGGAGACCCAGATCGACCGTCCGGACGTCTGCGCCGCGATCATGAGTGCCCGGTGCGGGTCGGCGCCCTTACGCCGCTCATCGCGTTCCCGGCGGATGTAGAAAAGGCAGTAGTCGACGCCGACCGCGAGCCCGATCAGCAGCATCACGTGGGTGGTCTCGTCGACGGCGGGTGCGAACCGGCTGGCAACGGCCATGAGACCGATCGCGGCGACCACCGACATGACCGCCAGCGCGACCGGGAGCAGCGCGGCCACCACGGCGCCGAAGCCGATCAACAGGATGCCGAGGGTGACCGGGATGGAGAGCATCCCGAGCCGGTTCAGCCCGGCTTCGAGCTCGTCGCCGATCAGCTTGTCCCCACTCGCGTCACCCGCCTCGGCGACGTAGAGATCCGGGTGCGCGGCCTGTACCGCGGCGACCGCGTCGAGTGCCGGCCCGACCCTTTCACTGGCGGTCGAAGGGTCACCGGTGAGATCGAAAGTGACAAGTGTCGAGCGGCCGTCCGGCGACTCGATGGGCGGCTGGACCTCACCGACACCGGGGGTCTTCCTCAGCGCACTGGTGACCTCCTCCGCAGCGGTCACCCGGTCACTGCCCGTCCGGTTCTGGACCAGGACCATCTCGCCGGCCGGCAGGGGCGGGAACCCGGCCTCCTCGACGATCCGGTCGGCCTTGCCGGACTCACCGTGCCCGGCCAGCGCGTAGTTCGCGTTCTCGGTGGGCACCTGTGCGCTCAGCATCACCGTGGCGGCGACGAAGGCGATCCATCCGAGGATCGCGAGCACCCGATGACGGGCGCTCCACATCGCGATACGAGGCGCGATGCCTCTGACGTTTTCCCTGTTCTCCATGGGGAGAACGCTATGAAGAACAGCGCTACCGATCGATCCGGCGGACACCCCGGTCCGGAGTAGTGCTAGCCCTACGTCTGCAGGTAGGTCAGCACCGCCAGGACCCGCCGGTGCTGTTCCTCGTCCTGGTGCAGGCCGAGTTTCGTGAAGATGTTGCGTACGTGCTTCTCCACAGCTCCGTCGGTGACCACCATCTTGCGAGCGATCGCGGCGTTCGACAGGCCCTCGGCCATCGCGCTCAGCACCTCACGCTCGCGCGGGGTGAGGCTGCGCAGCGGATCGTCGCGGCGGCGCCGGACCAGCAGCTGGCCGACCACCTCGGGGTCGAGCACGGTGCCGCCGTCGGCGACCCGGGCCAGCGCGTCGAGGAAGTCGGCGACCAGCGACACCCGGTCCTTCAACAGATAGCCGACCGCCCCGCGGCGGTCGGCCAGAAGATCGTCGGCGTACGAGACCTCGACGTATTGGGAGAGCACCAGGATCGGGCTTCCGGGGATCGCCGCGCGGGCCTCCACTGCGGCGCGCAGCCCTTCATCGGTGTGCGACGGCGGCATCCGGACGTCCACGATGGAGACGTCCGGACGGTGTTGCTTGACCGCCGCCACCAGGGACGGCCCGTCGCCGACGGCCGCCACCACGGTGTGGCCGTTCTCTTCGACGAGCCGTACCAGGCCTTCTCGGAGCAGGACCGCATCGTCGGCGATTACTACGCGCATGCGGTCATGGTTTCAGATCGGCAGCGCCGCCGTGAGCCGCGTGCCTTCGCCTGCGGCGCTCACCACGGACAGGATGCCGCCGGTTGCGCGTACCCGGTCGTCGAGACCGGCCAGGCCGTGACCCTTCGCGAGGCTGGCGCCGCCCACCCCGTCATCGGCGACCGTGACGAGCAGGCCCGACGCGTTGCGCTGCACGATGACCTGCACCTCGCTGGCGTTGCTGTGCTTCGCCACGTTGGTGAGCGCCTCGGCGACC
The DNA here is from genome assembly GCF_050955685.1 of Actinoplanes sp. CA-015351. Taxonomy (NCBI): domain Bacteria; kingdom Bacillati; phylum Actinomycetota; class Actinomycetes; order Micromonosporales; family Micromonosporaceae; genus Actinoplanes; species Actinoplanes sp. CA-015351. Next base: position 418,721 of record NZ_CP192102.1, on the reverse strand, counting down.
ACGAAGTACGCCGTCGACTCGATGGCCGGGTCGAGCCGTTCGATCGGCGGCGCGTCCAGGTCCACCGGGATCGTGCAGCGGCCGGCCAGGGCGGTCAGCGCCGCACGCAGTCCGCGGTCGACAAGGATCGGCGGGGCGATGCCACGGGAGAGGGCACGCAGCTCGTCGAGGGTTTCCCGGGTCTGGGTGAGAGCTTCGGCAACGGTGGCACGGGCGGCTTCCGGGTCGGTGCCGAACTGCTGCTCGGCGCGGCCCAGATCCATCGCGAGCCGGACCAGCCGCTGCTGCGGACCGTCGTGGATGTCGCGTTCCAGTCTGCGCAGTGCGACCGCTTCGGCGGAGACGGCGGCGGCCCGCTGCTCCTGCGCCACATCACGGGCGGCGTTCGCCTCGGCGACCTGCTGGCGGAGCCGGTCGACGCCGTTGAGCAGGCTGTATCCGAACGCCGCTTCGAGCAGCGCGGCGGCACGGACCACCGGGTACAGCGTCGCCGTGAAGATCAGGCCGATCACGACGTAGAACAGGATCCGGGTGCCGGCGGTGTTATCAAATCCTAAAATTTCCGGAATTTCGTAATTCTCCGGCGGGTGCGGCAGCGACCAGTCCCAGAGCGGGTACGTGAGACCGCCGAGCGCCACCGCCCACCAGGTGATGACGAAGACGAAGCCGATCGTGTTCGGGATGAACCGGAACATCCCGTGCACCAGATCGAGCCAGGCCTGCCCGTCGGCGAGCGGTGCGATCGAGCGCCGCATCCACCCGCTGCCGGGGGCGGTGCGATAAACCGGGTGCGTCATCGAACGGCCCAGCACCGGACCGATGCGGGCGCGTTCAACGACGGCGAAACCCCGGGACATCAGCAGGGTGGCCACCAGGACCGGCAGACCGACCCAGATGATCACCATGCCGATGCCGAGGAAGAACCCGGTCATGCAGAGGACCAGGGTGATCAGCCCGAGCGGAAAGCCCAGCAGAACGTACTGCGTGTCGATGCCCAGCTGGCGCAGGTACCGCCGGGCGGGAGCGGGTTCGGCGGTGGCGCCGGCATAGGTCGTTGTCATGCCGTTGACGTTAGGCATCGGCGCCACCTCATCCGATCCTGCGGACCGCCCGATCGACGGTAGGGATAACCCGACCATCAGCCGAGCCGGTAGATCACCACCGATTCGCGCTGGTGCACGACCTGGGCGGACGACTTCAGCGCGGTGATCGCCACCTTGCTCGCCCGGGTGTCGGCGAAGAGCCAGCGTACGCCGTACTCGTCACGCAGTCGTGCCACGTCGGCCGGGTCGCCCTTGGCGAAGACACGCTGGTTCAGGGCGAAGACCTCGGGGTCGGGCGCGGGCTGGAAGAAGTACTTCAGGTCGTTCACCCCGTTCGCCGCGACGGTCCGGTCGGTGTATGCCCAGCTCTCCACCAGGGTGCGATGCCCACCGAGCCCGGCGACCCAGAACGCCCGGGCGTTGCACTGCTTGTTAGACATCGGCATGCAGTGCACGTTCGTCGCGACCAGGTCGTTCTCGCCGGCGTTCTTCTGGAGCCAGAGCGCGGCCCGCATCTCGGCGGCGGTGACCGCGACGTTCTCCCTCGCCTTGATCGAGGGCGGTTCGGCGAGCGTCTCCACGGTCCGGCTCACCGCGCTCACCGCACCCGCGGCCGCGACGGCGGCGATGATCGCGACCGGCAGGGCTCGCAGCGCGCGCTTGCGCCAGATCAACACCAAGATCAGCGAGACCACCGCGACGAGCGCGGCAGTGCGCAGCATGGGTACGGCCATAGCCCACGCCCAGGCACCGGCGGTCTTCTCGGCCGGCTTGGTCACCTCGGGCGCGAAGAACTCCCACAGCCCTCCGGCGACCGCGCCGGCCACCGGCACCCACCAGGCGCGGACCCGATCGGCGAGCGCCCACGCGGTCAGCACCCCGCAGATCGGAAGGACCGCGTTGTAGAAGTAGATCTGGCTGGCCGACGGGTGCCAGAGAAGCCACATCCCGAGGACGCCGGCCACCACGATGCCGCCGAGCAGCCACGGGACCGGATCGTCCGCCCACTGTTTCGGCCGGTGCCAGCGCATGCCGGGTGGCAGGAACAGCCCGATCAGCCGTGGTGACTGAACCAGCACCCACCAGATGATCGACCAGGCCACGAACCAGCGGGCCGCGGTGCCGGCCGTCTCAAGTCCGTCCGGGACCAGACCGCCCCACTGCACGTCGTTCGGGATACCGATGATCTCTTGATAGGGCAGGAACCAGCGCAGCGTGGCGAGGAACTGGGGTTGCAGCGTGCCGGCGCCGCCGCCGGCGAAGAGTTTCAGGCCGACGACCATGCCGAAACCGACAGCGGCTAGCAGACCGACGGTGGTCCACGGGATCTTCCGCTTGAAAAGCAGCGAGACCACGCCGGCGAGCAGCAGACCGGCGGCGAGCGGCGGCAGGACGCTCGCCTTGCTGCCGGCACAGGCCACCGCGAGCAGCGGCAGCAACGCCCAGCCCCAGCGCAGCGAACGACCGCGCAGAGCATCCACGGCGACAACCACAAAAAGACCGATCAACGGCATTGCGTACGTCTGCGACGGGCTGAGCAGCGTGATCGGAAGCCCGATGCCGGGCGGGCTGGCGACGTTGCCGACGGTCACCGACTGGCCGACGAATCCGATCATGGCAGCGACCGGGCCGGTCCACCAACGGCCGCTGACGCTCCGAGCGAGAGCCGCGAAGACCACCACTCCGATCGCCGCGATCGGCAGGAGCCAGAGCCGGAGGAACACCATGTGCGGCGCGATTCCGGTGATCATGCTGGCGCTCGCGATGTCCGCGTCCGACAGGTAGTGGTAGCGCAGCACCTCGCCGGCCAGCTGCGGCACCTGGAACGGCATCGTGCGGGTCATCTCGTGCACGAGCGCGAGGTGGTAGTACAGGTCCGGGTACATCTCCACGGTGAACGGCGGGACCGGGGTGGTACGGAAAACCACCGCACCCCAGAGCGTCACCAGGAACAGCACCACGGCCATCCCGGCGGACCAGCCGATCGGCAGAGTCTCGCCAGGTCCGGTGCGCCAATGCCGGCGCAGTCCCGGCACCGCCAGGAAGAGCACGACAACCAGGGCCGGCCAGCCCGGCAGCAGCTGTTGCAGACCGGTCGCGGCGGCGAGCGCCCAGCCGGCGAGCAGGACGAGCAGGCCGGTGGCCGCGCCGAGGCCGAGGTCTTCGGGCAGGTTTCCCCGGCTGCCGAACGCCGCACGGAACACCAGCGTGCCCGGCACGACGATCGCGAGCAGGAGGTAGACCGCGTACAGAAGGATTTGTTTGTCCGGGGTGCCGTTGACGTGCAGCACCCAGAACGCGGAGATCGCCGGCAGCAGCCAGGGCACGACGGCCCAGAGGCGCCGGTCCCGCTTCACCGCGACATCGGGCGTGGGCGCCCGTTCCACAAGAGTCGTCATCAGTGCTGGAGCACCGTCAGGCGGGTGAACTCGCTGGGCAGGTCGTACCCGTCCCAGATGGCGCCGAACGTCAGCGCCTGCCCGAACGGCACGATCCGGTCCACGCCGCGGCCGCCCAGCGCGGTGCCGAACTCCCGCAGCTCGGCCGGGGTGAACCCGAAGTGGCTGACGGTCTGGTCCTGCCGGTTCATCGCGGGTACCAGGTCGAGCAGCGACGCGGCCTCGGCGAACGGGAACGCTCCGGCGCCGATCCACCGTCGGGGCGCGGCATCCGTCCCGGTCAGCGTCAGCGCGGTCACCCGGTTGTCCGGGAAGTCCAGCGCCCCGGCCGCACCGATGGCGGCCAGCTCGTACGCGTTGACCCGCTTCTCCACCGCCATCGCCGGATCAACCGTCCAGCCACGGGCGTCGACGACCTCCAGCAGCAGCGACAGGAACTCGGCCCGCACGCCGTCGCCGTCGCCGCCGACCAGGAACACGGTCCGCGGCGAGGAGCAGGCGGCCTGGTCGAACCAGTACGCGTCGTTGGCGAACCCGACCACCGCGTTGCGCCGCGTGGCCGGGTCGGCGGCACGCCAGCCGGCGGTCGACAGCATCGCCCAGGACGTGCGGTCCGGGAAGGTCAGGTCGCGCGCGGACGGCCGCAGCGGCAGTTTGCGGATCGTGTTCACAGCGGCGTCACCGCCCCAGATGACCCGCAGGTCACACCACTTGCTGAGCGCGCCGGTGATGGCGTCGTCGTAACCGTAGGTGACCATTCGCTGGGTACGCGCAATGATCGGGTCGGCCTCCGCGGCAACCGCGTTGAGCGCTTCCAGGATGACCTCGGCAGCCCCCGCCGACCGCGAGGAGATCCGGACCACGTTGTGGTTGCCGGCCAGCGCCGAGAGCGCCCACGAGTACACGAAAATTGTGTCCACATTGGCCGGTGGCAGATGAAAGACGTTGCCCCGGGGAAAGATCAGCGCATCGTCCCGCTGCATCCGCGAGACAGCCCGGCTCAGCTCGGCGGGGCGCAGGAAATATCCGAGCGAGCCCAGCTCGGGGTGCTTGCGGGCGACCGCCGGCGCCAGCAACTTGCGCGCGAGACGACCGAGGAAGTCGACGACCCGGGGGTCGCCGACGGCCAGCCGGTCCTCCGAAGGCGCGGTGAGGTCACCCTCCGCGCCGAACCTGAAGATGACGCTCACGCCGCACTCCGATACGTGTCCGAACAGCCCCGGGCCTCGGCGCGCGGCAGCCGCCCGAGCACCGAGAAACGCTTGCCTGGCCAGTCGCCGTCGTCGATGCCGTGCACCACGCCGAGGTCCTCGGTGAGCAGCACGTGCCCCGGGTACGAGGTCGGCAGCGTGCTCACCACTTCCAGTAGGCCCGGTTTGCCGGGCGGAAGCTCCGCCCAGGTCTCCGGGTCACGGACCACCACGTCCGCGAAGTCCGGGCAGTACAGCGAGCCACCTGAAGGCCCTTCCAGGAAGATCGTGCCGATTTGTTCGACCATGCCGTAGTAGTTGTGCACGTTTGTCAGCCCGACTCCGGCCAGCCGTGCGCGGAACTCGTCGGGCGAGACGGCCTGGTCGATCAGCTTCTTCCAGCCGCCGGAGTGGATCAGGATGCCGTTGCTGAGGTCGAGCCCGTTGTCCCGGGCCACTTCGTAAAGATGCAGCCAGACCAGGAAGGTGAACCCGAAGATCAGGAACGGCTGGTCGCCGTGCTTGGCCAGGAAGCCTCGGATCGCGTCGAGGTCGACGAGGCCTTCGCCGTCGAGCGCCCAGACGTGGTCACGACCGAAAGTGGACATGCCGAGCACGCCGGCGCCGCGGGCGCTGAAGGAGCGCCGGTCCTTGAGCATCGCCTTGGTGTCGACGAGCAGCATCGGGAGACGCTTGGGGCCGAGGATGGTCTGCACGGTGGCGGCGAGCCGTCGTTGCTGTTCGGCTGCAGCCGCCTTGTCCAGATAAATCCGGCTAACGTCGCCTGTTGTGCCGCTTGAGGTCAGCACTTTGAAGACCTCGTCGTCCGGAATGCTCTTCAACTCGAGTGTCTTGAAGAGACGGACCGGGAGCCACGGAAGGTCGGCGACGGACGCCGCGTCACGGAAGCCGCTGGCAGCGAGAATCCGGTCGTAAGGCTCGCAGTTCGCCCGGTGATGTTCGGTGAGAGAGGAAAGTTCCTTCAGCAGGACTTCCTCTTTGGCGGCCTGCGACAGGGTGAAGACACTCACAACGACGCCTCCAGCGCCCGATAGTCGGTCTTGCCGTTCGGCAGCAGTGGCAGCGCCTCGATCGACCGCACGTCGACACCGGTGAAGTGCGTGCCGAGCCACTCGGCGATCTTCGTGCGGAGCGCACGGGCATCGTCCGCCGAGATGTCCTCGGCGAAGACGTGCAGCTTGTCGTCGCCGGCCACCGCGGTGATCGGGAAGTTGCGCTCGACGTCGTCCAGGTTGATCCGGACGCCGAACACCTTGCCCATCCGCTTGAGCCGGCCGGTGATGAACAGGAAGCCCTCGTCGTCGAGCCGGCCCAGGTCACCGGTGCGCAGAACCCCACCGAGCTGGTCGCCGCCGGCCAGGTCGGCGCCGCTTTCCGCGTACCCCATCATGACGTTGGGGCCGCGGTAGACGACCTCGTCGTCCTCGATCGCGAAGCTGGCGCCGGGCATCGCGAGACCGACCGATCCGATCTTGTCGGCGATCCGGTCCGGCGGCAGCGTGGCCATCCGCGGCGCGGCCTCGGTCTGTCCGTACATCACGAACAACCGGCCGCCTGCGGCGTCCATCTTTGCCGAGAACTCGGTGATCAGCTCGGCGCGCAGCCTGCCGCCGGCTTGCGTGAGGGTACGCACGGACGGGTGCTTGGCCGGATCGAAGCGAAGCCGCCGCAGCATCTCGTACTGGTACGGCACGAAAGCCAGCGACGTGACCTCGAAAGCGTCCACGGCCGTCCAGAAGTCCCGCTGCATGAGCCCGCTCCGTTCGAGCACCACGGTCGCGCCCCGGAGCAGGTGCGAGTGCAGCACCGACAATCCGTACGAATAGAAGAGCGGCAGCGTGGTGATCGCCACGTCGTCACCTGTCACGCCGAGCGACTCGGCGACCTGCTCGGCGTTGGCGAGCACCGCCGAGCGGGACAGCCGGACCAGTTTCGGATTGCCGGTGGATCCGCTCGTGGTGAGCAGCAGAGCCAGATCCGGGTGCACCTCGTCGGCCTGGTACCGCGCGATCAGCTCGGTGTGGTCGGTGTCCGGGTCGAGCAGGACGACCGGCTTGTGCAGCCGCAGGGCCGCGAGATATTTCGCGATCGCCTCGATCGTCGTGGGCATCGGCAGGAAGACCAGGGTCTGGTCCGCCAGCTCCGCACTGAAACTGTCGATCAGCGAAGGCGTCAGCGACTCGCCGGTGACGGCGTCGACGACGCGGGCGTCCGGGTGCAGCAGGTTCACAGCGTCAGTCCCCCGTCCACTCCGATCACCTGTCCGGTGACGAAGCGGGCCTGGTCGGAAAGGAGGAAGGTGATCACGTCGGCGACGTCCTCAGCGGTGCCGAGCCGGCCAAGGGCGGTGCCGGCGATCCGCTCGGACCGGCCGGCCTCGTCCAGGGTGTCGAGCATGTCGGTGGCGATGAAGCCGGGTGCGACCGCGTTGACCCGGATGCCCTTGGGACCGAGTTCCTTGGCCGCCGACTTGGTGAGGCCGACCACGGCGGCCTTCGACGCTGCGTAGACGGCCTGGCCGGCGACACCGTGCGTACCGGTGATCGAGGCGGTCAGCACGACCGACGCCTCCTGCGCGCGAGCCAAAAGGCGGACCGCGTTCTGCAGCGTGTAGGCCGCACCGGCCGCGTTCACCGCGAAGAGCCGTTCGATGGTGGCGTCGCTGGTCATGCCGAGCATCCCGGCCGCGTGCGTACCCGCATTGATCACGAGGGCGTCGAGGCGCTTGAAGGTCTCGAACGCGAGCCGCACGAGGGCCTTGCTGGTCTGCGGGTCGGCGATGTCACCGGCGGCGGAGACCGCGGTCACACCGAACTTGGCGGCCAGCGACTCGGCCGCCTCGGCCACTCCCGCTTCGCCGTGCCCGTGCAGAACCAGGTCGTAACCCTGCTCGGCGAGACGGTGCGCGGTGGCCCGTCCGATGCCCCGCGACGCCCCGGTCACCAGGGCGACACTCACTTGACGTCAACCCCGTATTTACCAAGGATTCGCACGGCCTCATCAAAACTGGACATATTGATGACATCGTCGGTGTCGATCATTACCGAGAATTCATCTTCGATCGCCGCGACCAACGACATGTGAGCGAGCGAATCCCACTTCTCGTTGTCCTGGTAGCGCAGGTCGTCCACGGGCGCGTCCGCCGGAAGATCAAGCGCGGTGCGGAACGCGTCGCGTAGTCTCTGCAGCTCACTCACGGGTTGTCTCCAATGGGGGATGGTTAGAGGAGTCCTACCTTCCCGCAGCAGTCCGGACGTCACGACCAATCCCGGATTAACTGAAAATGAACTCGCATTGGCGTTTTTCCGCGCGCCTGGAAATGCGGGATCCTCTGGTTATGCTTCCGGCTCGTACCGGCCTATCGCTGAATCCCCCGGAGAAAAAACGTGTCTGAAATCGCCGGCTCCTCGATCCTTGTCACCGGCTCAACCGGTTCGTTCGGCAAGGCCTTCCTGCAGTACGCGCTGAACAACCTCGACCCGGCTCGCATCGTGGTGTTCTCCCGCGACGAGCTGAAGCAGTACGAGGTCCGCCAGATGTTCGGCGACGACCCGCGCCTGCGGTTCTTCATCGGCGACATCCGTGACCGGGACCGTCTGGCCCGGGCCATGCACGGCATCGACTACGTCGTGCACGCCGCAGCGCTGAAGCAGGTGGACACCGCGGAGTACAACCCCTCCGAGTTCGTCGCCACCAACATCAACGGCACCCAGAACGTGATCGACGCCGCCATCAACGCCGAGGTGAAGAAACTCGTCGCGCTCTCCACCGACAAGGCGTCGAGCCCGATCAACCTGTACGGCGCCACCAAGCTGGCCGCCGACAAGATCGTGATCGCGGGCAACCACTACGCCGCCACCCACCCGACCCGGCTCGCCGTGGTCCGGTACGGCAACGTGATGGGCAGCCGCGGCTCGGTCGTCCCGTTCTTCCGCAAGCTCGCCGCCGAGGGCAAGAGCCTGCCGATCACCGACAAGCGGATGACCCGCTTCTGGATCAGCCTGGACCAGGCGGTGAAGTTCGTCGTCGACTCGTTCGACGTGATGCGCGGTGGCGAGCTCTACGTGCCGCGGATCCCGAGCATGCGCATCCTCGACCTGGTCGAGGCCGTCGCGCCGGACGCGCCCACCCACGAGATGGGCATGCGTCCCGGCGAGAAGCTGCACGAAGAGATGATCGCCGCCGACGACAGCCGTCGCACGCTGCGTTTCGCGGACCGTTACGTGGTCCAGCCGGTCGCCGCGAGCTGGGGTTACGAGTCGCCCGAGGGTGGCGAGCTCGTTCCGGACGGCTTCAACTACCGGTCCGACAACAACGACCTCTGGCTCTCGGTCGACGACATGCGCGCCCTGCTCGCGGAGAACTGATGCTGCCCTACGGACGACAGTCGATCGACGACGCCGATGTCGAGGCGGTCGTCGCGGCCCTGGGCAGCGACTGGCTGACCACCGGCCCGCGCGTCGCCGAGTTCGAGGCCGACCTGGAGAAGGTCGCCGGAGCACCCTGCGTCACGGTCACCAACGGCACCACGGCGCTGCACGCGGCGTACGCGGCGGCCGGTGTGACCAGCGGCGACGAAGTGATCACGACACCGATGACGTTCGTCGCCACGGCGTCCGGCGCGGCCATGCTCGGCGCCAAGGTGATCTTCGCCGACGTCGAGGAGGACACCGCGAACCTCGACCCGGCCGCCGTGGAGGCCGCTCTCACCGAGCGCACCAGGGTGATCGCCGCGGTCGACTACGCCGGCGTCCCGGCCGATTACGACCGGCTGCGCAAGGTCGGCGAGAGCAGCGGCGCGTTGCTTGTCGGCGACGCCGCGCACTCGATCGGATCCACCTACAAGGGGCGCCCGGTCGGCACCCTCGCCGACCTCACCACGTTCTCGTTCTTCCCGACCAAGAACTTCACCACCGGTGAGGGCGGCGCGGTCGCGTCGACCCGGCCGGAGCTGGTCAAACGGCTCCGCGCGTTCCGTACCGTCGGTGTGGTCCGAGACGACCTGCGTTACCCGGACGAGGGTGGCTGGTGGTACGAGGTTCCCGAGTTCGGGCTCAACTACCGCCTGCCGGACGTGCTCTGCGCGCTTGGCAGCGCCCAGTTGCGCCGGCTCGGTGAGTTCAAGGCGCGCCGAGCGCACCTCTCGGCACGGTACGACGAACTGCTCGCCGACGTGCCCGGCCTGCGCCTTCCGGCGCAGCGGCCGGACACCGACCCGATGCGCCACCTCTATCCGGTACGCGTTCAGGACGGCCGCCGCCGCGAGGTGTACGACCGGATGCGCGCCGCCGGCATCGGAGTGCAGGTCAACTACATCCCGGTGTACTGGCACCCGGTCTTCGAGGACCTCGGTTACCGACGGGGCATGTGCCCGGTCGCGGAGGCCTTCTACGCCGAGGAGCTCTCCCTGCCCCTCTTCGCCGACCTCAGCGACGCCGACCAGGACCGTGTGGTCGAAACGCTGCGCGGCATCCTCGGGAGCTAGCGGGTGCACCACGGTAATCACTTCTACGGTCACGCCCACGTGCTCGCCGAGTACTGCGGGCTGGACCCGGCCGATCCACCACGGATCGACGGGTACCTGCAGCACGGCTGGAACGTGGTGGACGGGCTGGGCGCCGGTACGCCGTACGCGCCCGGCCGGCCGATCTTCGTGTGGTCCGAGCGCACCCGGCGCCGGGCCGCCTCGATGGGCCGCCCGCTCGCAACGGTGATCGGCTCGCCTTTCCTGTATCTGCTGGAATCCGCGCCGGAAGATCACGTGGAGCGGGAAGGGACCATCTGGTACCCGTTCCACGGCTGGGAGGGACAGCACGTCGACGGTGACCATCGGCGGCTGATCGACGAGATCGTGGCGACCGAGGACGGGCCGATCACGTTCTGCCTGTACTGGCACGAGTACCAGGACGCCCGGATCCGGGCGTCCTACGAACGGGCCGGCCGGGTGATCTGCCACGGATACCGGGGTTACATGCGGACACAGACCGACACCCGGTTCCTGCACAAGCAGCTGGCCGAGTTGCGCGCGCACCGCCGGGTGGCCTCCAACCGGCTGAGCAGCGCGATCTTCTACGGGGTGGCGGCCGGCTGCGAACCGGCTGTCTACGGCAACCCGATGCGTCTCGCCAAAGAGGACGCGCCGACCGCCGAGCGCATCCGGCGGGAGTGGCCCGAACTGCACGGCGCGCAACCGGCTCCGGCCGCAGCACGGGAGTCGGCGATGGCCGAACTCGGCGACGGCTTCCTGGCCTCACCCGCCGAACTGCGAGCCACCCTGGGCTGGACCACCGCTCCGGGCCGGACCGGCGCCGACCGGAAGCTGGTGCCGGCATGATCCGGATGATCGGCGGCGAGATGCCGGAGTACGCCGAGGAACACCCACCGGCGCGTGGCCTGCTCTATCGGCACCTGACCAGCCGGCTGCCGGCCGGCGCCGAGGTCCTGGTCGCCGGACCGCACGACGTCACGCTGCTCGCAGCCCTCTCCGACGGCCGGAAAGTCACCTGCCTGGTCCGCTCCCAGCCGGACGCCAAGGCCCTCTCCGAACAGGGCTACACCGTTCTCTGCGGCTCGCTCGCCAAGTTGACCGGCGACGACCAGTTCGACGCTGTGGTCGCCCTCGACGGGACCGCCCGGCTCTGCTCCCCCGAAGGCCCGCAACTCGACTGGACCGAATCGGTACGCACCCTGAAACGGGCCCTGCGCCCCGGCGGCACACTGCTGCTGACCGTGGAGAACGAACTTGGCGTGCACCGTCTCGTCGACACCGGAACACCCACCGCACCGGGGACCAGCCAGTGGCGTCCGCTCGGCGAGTTCGGAACGGCACCGGGCCGCGCGGACCGGCTCGCCGCCGCGCTCGGTGCCGAAGGAATGCAGGTCTCCGGTCTTGCCGCCGCTTGGCCGTCGCAGAGCGAACCCACGCTGCTGGTCACCCCGGAGACCCTGCGTTACGGACCACTGGACGCGCTCGCCGCTCTCGCAGCGGCGACGGTCGCGGACGCGTACCAAGAGAAAGCGGTCCTGAGCGACCCGCGCCGCCTGGCCTCCGCTGCAGTTCGTCGCGGACTCGGCGCCGAGCTTGCGCCGGCCTGGATCGCCGTCGCCCAGCTCACCACCCGATCGGCGAACGTCGTCCCGATCCCGCCGGTCAGCCATCTCAGCGGTGGCACGATCGTCGAAGGGTCCGGGCATCTTCTCCCGACCGGACGGCTGCTGGAGGAGTTGCTGCTCACTGCGGCTCTCGGCCACGACCTGCCCGCTCTTCGGCGGCTGCTGACCGGGTGGATGACAGCTGCGCCGGACGCCGACGCCGCGAACGTCCTCGTTGACGGCGAGCGTTACATCCTGCTCGACCCGAACCGTCCGGAACAGCCTGATGCCCTGGCCCGGTTCGCGAACACCCTGTTCACCGGCGGGTACGACCACCCCTGGCCGGCCGTCACCGATGTGGCCCGGCTGCTCGAAGTCCTCGCCGGGGCGGCCGGCGTCTCATCGACGCCCGCCGTAGTCCCTCCTTCGGGCACCGACTCCCGCCGGGAGCGGGAACAGCAGCTGGAAGCGCTGCGCCGGCAGCTCGCCGACGCCGAGGCACGGAGCCGCTTCTTCGAGGTCGAACTCGAGAAGCGGGACGCCGAACTCGGCCGCGCCAAGGTTCAGATCGCCGCGTTCAGCGGCTCGCTCGGCTTCCGCGCCGCCAAAGCCGGTCTCGGCCTCGCGCGCCAAGCCCGGAACTCCCTCCGCAAAGGACGGTCATGACCACCCTCGGCATCATTCAGGCCCGGATGGGCTCCACCCGGCTCCCCGGCAAGGTGCTGCGCCGCCTCGGCGGGCGCAGTGTCCTGGACCGGGTCGTGCACGCGGCCCAGGAGAGCGGCATCCTCGACGACCTGGTCGTCGCGACCACCATCGAACCCGACGACGACGCCGTGGTGGCCGAGTGCGAGCGGATCGGCGTGGCCTGCCACCGCGGGCCGGTCGACGACGTGCTCACCCGGTTCCTCGGTGTGCTCGAGACCCGCTCCCCGGAGACCGTGCTCCGGTTCACCGCGGACTGCCCGCTGCTCGACCCGCACCTGGTCAGGCGGGCCGCCCGGGTCTTCGAGGCGTCCGGCGTCGACTACCTGACCACGTCGATCACGCGTACCCTGCCGCGCGGGCTCGACGTCGAGGTGGTCCGGGCCAGCGTGCTCAAGGAGATCGACAAGCTGGCGTACGACCATCACCGGACGCACGTGACGTCGTACATCTACTCGCACCCGGCGGATTTCGACGTGATCGGGCTGACGGCTCAGCCGGATCTGTCGTACCTGCGGCTCACTCTGGACACCGAGGACGACTGGAAGCTGATCGAATCGGTCATCGACCACTTCGGCGACGAGCCGGTCGCGATCCGCGCCGTGGCCGCCTGGCTCGACGAGCAGCCGGAACTGGCCGCGTTGAACGCGCACGTGCGGCAGAAGGAGCTAGACCAGGCATGACCGACTGCACCGCAGCGAAGCAAGGGCCAGGAGGGCATGCCGAAGGTGGCTCAGCGTGAATATCGGGATTCGGTGTGACGCCGGGCCGCGTACCGGGGTGGGGCATCTCGTCCGGTGTGTGGCCCTTGCCGAGGAGTTGACCGCGCGCGGGGTCGACGTGCACTTCCTCAGTGATCTGGGCGGGGTGGCCTGGGCCGAGTCCCAGCTCGAACAGCGAGGGCTGCCGTGGCATCCGGCGCCTTACGACACCGTCGGGCTGGTCGCGGCGGTCGAGCGGCTGGAGCTGGCGGCTCTGGTCGTGGACTCGTACACGTTGCCGCCTCAGCAGAGCGCCGCGGTGCGGTCGGCCGGGGTTCCGGTGCTGGCCATCGTGGACGGTGACCTGCGGGGACAGTCCGCCGACATCTACGTCGACCAGAACCTCGACGCGGTCCTGCACGACGGGGACGTGCGGCTGGCCGGGCTCGATTACGCGCTGCTCCGCTCGGCTGTTCGCGAGCTTCGGCCTCTTTCGGCACCGGTGCAGGGCTTTACGCGTACCCCAAAGATCTTGGCATTTTTCGGAGGGACCGACGCCTACCGCGCGGCGCCGCAGGTAGCGCGACTGCTCACCGAGACCGCGGTGGGTTTTGACGCGACCGTGATCGCCGCCGACGAGAGCCTGCGCGACGAGTTGCTCGCGGTCGAGGCCGGGCCGGGGCAGCGTTTCGAGATCATCGGACCCACCGACCACCTGCCGAAACTTCTCGTCGGCGCCGACCTGGTGATCAGCGCGAGCGGAACCTCGACGTGGGAACTGCTCTGCCTGGGCCGCGCCGCGGCCCTGATCTGGGTGGTCGACAATCAAATTCAGGGGTACGAGCGGACGGTCGCCCGTGGTTACGCCGCAGGGCTCGGTCGTCTGGGCTCGCTCGGGCCCTCATCCGTCGATGTGCTGCGTGACCTGCTCCTTTCCCCGGAAGCACGCACTGCTGTCGCTGCCCGGGGATGGTCCGCGGTGGATGGCCAGGGCGTCGCGCGGGTGGCGGACGCGCTGCTTTCTAAGGTTCGGTCACCTCGATGACGACCTTGCCCACGACGTGGTTCTCGACCGCCTCGTGAGCCTCGGCGATCTTCTCCAGCGGGAACCGGATGATCGGCAGACCGGCGCCCTCACCAACCGTGAAGGCGCCGTCGGCGACCGCTTCGGAGACGGCCGCGACCGCGTTCTCCTTCTCCTGCGGCGACGTCGTGTAGGTGAGCACGAAATCGAGGCTGACGTTTTTCAGCATCGCCTTGAAACTCGGCACGGTGACCTTGCCGGCCACGTAGATCGCGATGTTGCCGCCCGGGGCGATCACGTCAAGATCGAGGTCGAGGTTGTCGGTGTTCACCTCGACGACGATGTGCGGGCCGGTCTCGCTCAGCTCGCGGATCCGGGCCTTGACGTCCTCTTCCCGATAGTTGATCACCACGTCGGCGCCGGCCGCGATCGCCAGTTCGGCTTTCTCCTTCGAGCTGACCGTGGTGAGCACTGTCGCGCCGGCCCACTTGGCGAGCTGGATCGCCGCGTTGCCGACCGCTCCGGCGCCGCCGGCCACCAGCACGGTCTTGCCGGCGAGCGCGTCCGGGGCGAGCTTCTCCGGGCCGTCGCTCGCCAGGGTCAGGCAGCGGTGCGCGGTGAGCGCCGGGATGCCCAGGGCCGCGCCGATCTCGAACGGCACGTCGTCGTTCATCCGGACGACTTGGTGACGGGGCAGAACCAGGTATTCCTGGGCAGTGCCGTTCTCCCGGCCGTACCCGGCGTCCCACACCCAGACCCGGTCACCCGGCTCCAGATCCACCACGCCGTCACCGAGCGCGTCCACCACACCGGCGCCGTCCTGGTTCGGCACCCGGGGTGGCGAGATGCCGTCCGGCACACCCCGGCCGGCTCTCGTCCCGGTGTCGGTCGGATTCACGGCGGAGAGAACCACGCGGACGCGTACCTCACCAACCCCGACGTGCGGCAGGTCATGATCGACGATCGTCAAAACAGAGGCGGCGGGACCGGGCTGGAGAAAAACGGCAGCACGCATATCCCTCACTCTATTTCGCGGTTTCCCGAACCAGCGCCTCCCTGCACAAGCCTTCGCGTCAGCTCAACGATCGGTAGTCACCCGTTGCCCTCGAATCGCTTGAGGTATTCGTCCAGGTCCAGCTCGCGGGGTGGCTCCGGATTCACCTCGACGAACATGCCGAGGGCCGCTGTCAGGTGGAAGACCAGGCCCACCTCGGCGGAGGACTTGCCCGACTCGAAGGCTGACAACCACCGGCGGCTCACTCCGGCTCGGGTCGCCAGCTCTTCCTGACTGAGTCCCGCCGCCCGGCGCTGCTCACGGAGATAGACCCCGAGGTCACGGGCGTTGGAGATTCTCATCCATGCCTCCTTGTGCACGTACATGCCCATCGTAACTCTTGAGCACGTACGTGCACACGAAGTCAGCTGTGCACGTACGTGCGCGAAATTTGCGGCTCAGTGGTTCGTCGTGGCTGCCGAACATCAGGTGCAAGGTCAATCAGCCGTCCCGGAGGTCCCACCAGTGCCCACCGTGTTGATCACAGATGACGAGGCCGATCACCGGGAGTTGCTCACGCTCGCACTGCACCGCCTCGGGTACGAGGTAGTAGCGGCCGAGAGCGCCGCCGAGGCGTTCGCCATCCTGTGTGGCGGTGGCATCGACGCCGTCCTGACCGACGTGCGGATGCCCGGCGAGTCCGGCGTCGAGCTGTGCCGGTGGATTCGCGCCGATCCGCGTACCGAATCAATCCCGGTCATGATGGTCAGCGCGGACGTGCAACGCACCCAGATCACCGCGGCGCTGCACGCGGGAGCCGACGACTTCCTGGCGAAGCCGTTCAGCCGGGCCGAGCTGACCGCGCGGCTCAGCGACCTGATGCGGCCGTGCGCCAAGCCGGCCATGCGTTCGGCAGCTGCCGCGCGGGCTGCCGTGCTCGCGGCGGCCCGGCAGAGCCTTCCCACGGCACAGCCCGTTTCCCGCAGGCTCCGCCGCATTGCCTGATCAATAACGCCGTAGTGTCACGGCATGTCCTCGGTCCGCTACGGCACCCCGGCAGGCCGCTGGGTACTGCTCGCCATGGTTCTCGGTTCGAGCATGGCGTTCGTCGACTCGACGATCGTCAACCTCGCCCTTCCCACGATCGCCGAAAACCTCGGCGCAAGCGCCTCCGGTCTGCAATGGACGATCAATGGGTACGCCTTGTCGCTGGCATCCCTGATCCTGCTGGGCGGATCCCTTGGTGACCGCTTCGGCCGACGCCGGACATTCCAGGCAGGTGTCGCCTGGTTCGCGGTGGCTTCGCTGCTCTGCGGCGTCGCGCCGAACGTAGAGCTGCTGATCGCCGCCCGGGTGCTCCAGGGCATCGGCGGAGCGCTGCTCACCCCCGGTGCCCTCGCCATCCTCCAGGCCTCGTTCGTCGCGCAGGACCGCGCCCGCGCCATCGGCGCCTGGTCCGGGCTGGGCGGCATCGGTGGCGCGCTCGGCCCGCTGCTCGGCGGCTGGCTGCTGGAGCTCGGCAGCTGGCGGGTCCTCTTCCTGATCAACGTGCCGGTCGCCGCGCTGGTTCTCTGGGTCACCGCACGGCACGTCCCCGAGTCCCGTGATGAGAGTGCGTCCCGTCACATCGACGTTGCCGGCGTTCTCCTCGCCGCGATCGGTCTCGGCGGCCTGACCTACGGATTCACCGCCTGGCCGGAGCACGGTCCCGGCGCGCCCGTCGTGATCCTGTCGCTCGCCGCCGGTGTTCTGGGGCTGATTGCATTCGTCCTGGTCGAACGCCGCGAGAAGGATCCGATGCTGCCGATCCGGATCTTCCAGAACCGGGCGTTCAGCGGCGCGAACCTGGTGACCTTCCTGGTCTACACCGCCAACGGCGGCGTGTTCTTCCTGTTCGTGCTGAACCTCCAGGTGGTCGCGGACTTCCCGGCTATCGCCGCGGGGCTCGCGCTGCTGCCGCTGACCCTGTTGCTGCTGGTGCTGTCGGCGCCGGCCGGCACGCTCGGTCAGCGCATCGGCCCGCGTATCCCGATGACCGCGGGCCCGCTGATCTGTGCCGGTGCGCTGGTGCTGATGTCCTCGATCGGCCCGGGCGCGTCGTACCTGACCGATGTCCTGCCGGCCGTGGTGATCTTCGGACTTGGGCTGGCGCTGCTGGTGGCGCCACTGACCGCGACCGCGCTGAGTGCCCTCGACGACGCGTACGCAGGTATCGCCTCGGGCGTGAACAACGCGGTGGCCCGGTCCGCCGGTCTGCTGGCCGTGGCGATTCTTCCGCTGGTGGGCGGGCTCGGCGCTGGATCGCTCACCGACTCGGTGGCGCTGCAGCCGGTGTACCACGACGCGATGCTGATCTGCGCCGCGCTGATGGCCGCCGGCGCGGCGGTGGCGTTCCTGGCTATCCCCGGACGGGTGCCGGAAAGCCGGACGCCGGCCCGCAATTTCTGCGACCCGGCGTCTCCACCCGTTCATCGGTGACCTGATCAGGTCACCGACGCGGTACCGATCAGCTTGCCATCCTTGTCGGTGATCAGGATGGCCTCGACGTCGTTCACCGGCACCGAGCTGGCGCCGACCACCTTCGCGTTGCCGTCCGGCGTATCACCCCAGACGGCCGCCTGTTCGGTCGCGCCGGCCTTGGTCCGCACCAGGCAGAGGAAGGGCGCCTGACCCTTCATCCGGCTCACGTCCAACGCCACCGAGACACCCCAGACCTTTGGGGTGATCACCGCTGAGCCGGTCAGACTGCTGCCGGGCGCTGCCTCGAAGCGGGAGCTGACGAGTTCCACGCTCGGCAGGGCTTCCGGCGTACCGGGTTGCACCCGGCCGTTCGTGAAGATCCCGTACCCGATCGCCGCGGCCGCGATCATCACGACCGCCGCAGCGGCCAGCCAGCGCACCCGGTTGACCCGGACTTCCTTGTGTTTCTCGGCCCGCATCCGGCTGAGCAGGCCCTCGATGTTCTGCGAGCTCGGCCGCGCAGCCGGACTGACCGCGAGCGGCGCGCCACTGCTCAGGTGCCGCGCGTCCGGCAGGTGCTGCAACATCTCGGGCACGGGCGCCAGCCGGTCCAGTTCAGCCCGGCAGTCCGCGCAGTCCCTCAAATGCTCGTCGAGACGATCGGTGTCGGCCTCGTCGAGGCCACCGAGGAGGTATCCACCGAGCAGCCTGTGCAAGCTGCCATGCTCGTCTAGGTCGCTCATCGCAACATCCCCATCTCCTCGAAGACGGTGCGCAGCGCCCGTACCGCGTAGTACGCGCGCGATTTGACCGTGCCCTCGGGCACCGAGAGTTTTCGAGAGGCGTCGGCCACGCTCTGCCCCTCGTAATACATCGCCTGGATGACTGCCTTGTGTTCCGGCGAGAGACGCTCAAGCGCCTCCGCCACCAGCCAGCCTTCCACCATTTGATCTACATTGTCCGCCGACGGCACCGAATTGACCGCGTTCTCGTCAGCGACCAGACGCGGCCGGCGCTGTTCCGCACGCCACGCGTTGGTCACCACGTTACGAGCAATAGTCAGCAGGTACGACCTGGTCCGGCCCGGTTCCGGGTCCAGATGATCGATGTGCTTCCACGCCCGCAGGAGAGTCTCCTGCACCAGGTCCTCCGCTTTGTGCCGGTCCGATACGTAACGGGACACAAAGTTGATCAGGACTGCGTAGTGCTCGGTGTAGAGCGCGGTCATCAGCTGCTCGTCGGGGTTCACCCGTCGCTTCATCGGCGCCAGCTCCCCTCGGGTTCCGCCCGGCCACCCGGATGTACATCCTGGCACGCGGACCGGTTCACCGGCTGCCCTGACAAATGATGCCCGGTCCTCTTGCGAGGGACCGGGCATCAATGAGGTTCGTCGATCAACAGACCCCGGGGCCGCCGTAACGGAAGGTCCGCAGGCTCAGTTTGGACACCGCGTAAACGTCGCTCGTGGCGCGGATGTTCATCTCCGGCTTGGGCCCGTTCAGGTACGACACGCTGCTGATCCGTGACGACTCGGTGTCATCGGCAGGCCTGCCGTTGCCCATCGCGGTGCACGGCGTCGGGGTAGCCGCAGCGACCTCGCCGAAGACCTGGACGAGACCCGTCTTGGTGAACTTGTCACCCCAGATCTTGCTCGGGAAGTACCCCACCCATTCGCTGTCGAACGCGATCCACCAGGCGTCGTTGAAGTACTGGATGCCGAAGCGTGCGGTCTTGTCCTGCGCCAGCACGTCGCCGGGGGCGATGTTGCTGCTGTACTGCACGAAGCCGCACGTGTTGTAGCAGGTCGAGGTCTTGTCGACCCAGTGGTAGACGAACAGGTGGGGATCGTCGTCGCCGTTCACCGTGCGGTCGACGGTCCAGCCGACCTCGACGATCTGGGCGCCGTCACCGGACTGCACGGCCAGCTCGGCGAGCGAGTGGTAATCACTCTTGTCCAGCGTGGGCTTGCTGATGGTCAAAGTCGCGTACGCCCCGTCGGAGACGGCCGCCTGCGAACCGACGCTGTAGAGGTAGTTGACCGTCGGCTTGGTCACCGGCGCGCTTGTCGGCGAGGTCGCCGGCGGCTCCGGCGGAACGACATTGGTCCGCTCCGACTTCACGAAGGTGTTGCGCGAGGTCCGGCCTTTCGGCGCGTGCTCCTCGGCCTGCTCCTCGGACTCCTCGTCGGGCTCGGCCGCGATCAGGCCGGCCGCCTTCAGCGATTTGCTGCTGGCACCGTCCCGCCCGGTCCTGATGGCGCGCGGGCGCTCACCCCAGGGCAGCTGGGTCGGCGGCTTCAGCGCCGGCGCCTCGGTAGTGTCCGCGGTGGCCTCCGCACTGGCCGAATCGGCGGGCGCCGCCGCGGTTTCCACCGCGTCGGGGATCTGCTCCGCTCCGGCGTTCAGCGTCGACACGACACCGATCGTGCTGATCACAGCTGCGGTGAGACCGGCCGCGAGCAGACCGCGGCGTGACTTCAACACGTGTCCGTCCTCGTAAATCGGGGGCAAGAAGGCCTGGTGGGGCAGGTTCTCCAGGAACCACCTCGCGGCGGCGCAGCTCACCATATAGCTATCTCGATACGGCCAACATGGCCCTGAGCAGCAATTCCACCGTTACGTCGGACGGGGTAGGCCGTTCTGGTGACAGAACGCCCAGAACTCTCAACACAGTGTATCGGGAACGTTGCGGAACGAAGTTTTTCGCACCAGATCGAGAAAGAGGCAAAGAACACTAAGCCTCTTTCGGATCACGCTTCGGCCTTATCCGGAGCAACTCCGCGAGTCCGAAGACACAGACACTGATCTTGTGGTAAAACCTATCAGGTCTATAGAGTATGTATGGCAAGGAGGAGCCCATGACCGTCACCGGTGTCCGTCACGACCATCTCGCCATCGCCCAGCGATACGCCGCCGAGGCCGATCGGTGGCCCGTCACGCCCCGATTCGACCCGCTCGAGCGCTGGTACCACCGCCTCGCCGTCACCGACGACTACGAGGTGTGGCTGCTCACCTGGCTGCCGGGGCAGGGCACCGAGATTCACGACCACGGCGGGTCGGCCGGCGCGTTCCATGTCTTCAGCGGCACTCTGAACGAGGAGACCGTCGCCGCCCGGAACGGCGCTCCGCGAGTCATCACCCGTGAGCTCGGCGATGGCGCGGGCCGGCGGTTCGGCGAGCACCACGTGCACCGGATGACCAACCGCTCGACGCAGCCGGCGATCAGCGTGCACGTGTACGGCCCGGCGCTCACCACGATGACCAAGTACCGGCTCAGCCCGGCCGGCCTCGAGGTGCTGACCGTCGAGCGTGCGGGCTTGGAGTGGTGACGGCGACCCCGCCGCCCGGTTCCAAGGGCATCGACGAGATCTTGGCGGAAGCGCGTACCCGATTGAATCGGTTGGACGCGGCGCGCACCGCGGCAGCGATCCGCGACGGCGCGATCCTGGTGGACATCCGCCCGGCCGCGCAGCGCGCCGAGCACGGCGAGATTCCGGGCGCGCTGATCATCGAGCGCAACGTCCTGGAGTGGCGTCTCGACCCGAGGTCGGACGCACGCCTGCCGTTCGCGAACAGCTACGACCTGGCCGTCGTGATCACCTGCCAGGAGGGTTACACCAGCAGCCTGGCGGCGGCGTCACTGCAGGACCTGGGGCTGCACCGGGCAACCGACCTGGACGGCGGATTCGCCGCCTGGCAGGCCGCCGGGCTGCCCACGACTCACTTCGGGTAAACGACTCCGGACCGCCCGCTGTACAGGTGCCTGGTGCCGTCCCAGTCGTAACCGGTGTTCGGCGCGTCCAGCCAGACGATGTACGCGGCACCCGGCGTGAGCCCGGTGATCGTGGTACTGACCGCGCAACTGGTACCGGCCGCCGCGGTGCCCGCCGCCACGGTCTTCCACGCCGGCTCCGGCTGCGGTCCGCTGACCAGCTCCTGCGACACGGCCGCGACCCGGTAATCGGAGTCGTACTGCGTCGGCCACTCCACCTTGAGCGAACCCGCGCCAGGCGTGACCTCGACCGGGATGAACACCGGGTCGGTACGCGGCCAGGCCTTCGTGCAGCTCGGATCGGGCGTCGGAGTGGAGACCGACGGCTCAGGCGTCGCGGAGGCCTTGCCCCTCGACGGGGTCGGGCTCGGCGTCGCCGCGCCCTGGTCCATGCGCATCCACGAGTCCCCGCTCTTGTCCTCCACCGCCGTCGCCGATCCGGAGTCACCGAAACCGAACGCGGCACAGCCACCGAGCATCAGCGGCAGCGTGGTCAGAGCCAACGTGATCTTGATTTTGCGCATCCATCCCCCAGGTCGATGTCCCCTATTGATCGACCCGGACCGCGGCGGCCTTAGGCGTAATCGGCGCGTTCAGGTTCCAGCCGCCGGCCAGAAGGCCGTCGACGGCGAGAACCGCGGTGCGCAGGCGCTGCGCATAGCTCCCGGCCAATGAGATGTACGCGACACCGCGGCTCGCAAGCTCGGTGCGGAACCGCTCGGTCATCCAGTGCCGCAGGTGCTCCCCGTCACGCAGCCCGTCGTCATCGAACGGCACCCCGTCGGCCTCGGTGAGCAGGTAGAGGTCCGGTTCACGGATCAGCGCCCGGACGGCCGGTGAGGCATTGCCCAGATAGCGCTCCTCCCAGATCGTGGTGGCGAACGCGTCGGTGTCGCCGAAGAGCACCGGCGAGCCGGAGCGGGCCGCCGCGTCCTCGGCCGCGTTCTGCGTCGCCGCGACGGTCCGGAAGTCGTCCCGGTCCCAGGTCACGTCGAAGACGGTGGCGGCCGGCCGGGCCAGTCGCAGCTTCCGCAACTTGATCTCGGTGAGCTCCCGGCCGTACTCCGGGACCCAGCGGGTGTCCGACCAGACGCCGCCCCGCGTCCGGTAGTGCCGGGCCAGCGCCCGGGCCATCGTGGTGGTGCCGGACGACTCGGCGCCGACCACGATCACCCGACGGGCCAGCCAGCCGCGTACGCCGGGGCCGATCCGGTCCCAGTGGGCGATCGGATCCTCCCGGATCGCCGTTCCGGAGACCGGCACCAGGACACGCTCCGGGTCTACCAGCACCGCCTCGGCGTGGAATCGCCGGGCCAGCTCGGTTCCGTACTCCTCGGAGGAGAAGACCGCGTCGACCCGGTCGGTGCCGGCCGCCGCCCGGAAGACCGCCATGTGCAGCTCCCACACCGCCGGATCGGCATAATCGATCGGATGGTCGTCGTGGACGCCGGCGAACCGGACGGCCGGTCCGTGCGCCGCGCGCAGCCAGTCAAGCCGCAGCGCCAGCGGGATGCTCTCGCCGGACGACGGCGCGACCACCACGGTCACCCGGTCGCAGACCGCCGCGGCAGCCTCGATGAGCGCGTGGTGACCGGTGTGCGGCGGGTAGAACTTGCCGACGATCAGGCCGTGCCGATATCTCATGCCGGCACCCGCACCGACGCGGACCGCCAGGACCGCAGGCCCAGCACACAGAGGATGAGAAACGCCACGTACAGGATCGCGGTCAGCCACAGACCCTTGTATCCGTAGAGCGGGATGTAGATCAGGTCGGCGGCGATCCAGATCCACCAGCTCTCCACCAGCTTGCGCGTCTGCCCGTACGTCGCCAGCAGTGAGAGCGCCGTGGTGAGCGCATCCGCGAGCGGCACCGTCGACCCGGTCAGCCGGTCCAGGAAGAGCCAGAGGCCACCGGTCAGAACCACGCCGGCCAGAGCCAGCCCGAGCCATTCGGCGCGGGTGGTGCCCCGGACCACCAGCCGGGTCCGGTCGGCGCCGCCGTAAAGCCACGCCCACCAGCCGTAGAAGCCGAGGATCACGTAGACGATCTGGAGGCCCGCGTCGGCGTAGAGGCCAACGCTCCAGAAGACCACCATCAGCAGCAGGACGTTGAGGATGCCGAGAGGCCAGTTGAGGATGTGCCGGCGTACCAGCAGGCCGACGTTTACCAGCCCGGTGAGGAAGCCGAGCACCTCAGCCCAGGAGGTCGGCACACCGAACGTCGCCACCGCTGGGCTGTTCAACCAATCGATCATGGTGACAGCATCCCCGGCGGGACCTCAGACCGGAAGCAGGCGGTGGCCGGCCATCTCCAGCTCGCCGTCGTAGACGACCACTGCCGTGTTCAGCCCGGAGTCGTCGTGCAGCACCACCTCGGCGCCCTGGATGTCGTACGTCCCACGGGCCGACTTACGGCGACCGGCGACCTCACCGGCGAACGTGCCATCGGTGTGCAGCCGCAGCTGGACGACCCCGTCCGGGCTGCGCCAGGCGCCGACCACCGCGGCGCCCGTCACCACCTTCGGTCCGGTTCCGTTCGAGTGCGCCGTCAGGTCGGCGTGGCCGCCCATGGCGATGGCCAGCAGGGCGGCGGCGTCGAGCACGGTGAAGTCGACATAGGGCTCGCAGGGGGTGGTCATCGTCTCGCTTCCGGGCGTCGGTCGGGGTCAGCCCCTTCGTTCGGCCGTCGGCGGGCAATCGCCAGCAATTCATCGGTTGCGAGCCGGTGAGTTATGGGCGCGCCTGAGTTACGGGCGCGCCTGAGTTACTGGTGCGCCGCCTTGAGAGCTCCGGTGACCGCCGCGGCCAGCTGCTCCAGGTACTCGTCGCCGATCGGGTCCCGGGAGATCGCGAGCCGCCAGTACAGCGGGCCGAGCATCAGGTCGACAGCGAGCTTCGGGTCGGTGCCCTCGGGCAGCTCGCCCCGGGTGACCGCCTGGCCGACCAGTTTCTCGGCGAGCGCCTGCTGCTGGGTGCGCAGCGCACCCTGCAGGGTCTCGGCGATCTGCGGGTTGCGAGCCGCCTCGGCCATCAGATCGGGGATGATCTGCGACGCGATCCGGTGCTGCAGCGCCTTGCTCACGATGAACATGAGCAGCTGCAGGTCGCCGGCGAAACTCCCGGTGTCCGGGAGTGGCACCTTACGCTCGGCGATGTCCGAGACGATCTCCATGACCATCTCGAGTTTGTTGCTCCATCGCCGGTAGATCGCGGTCTTGCCGACCCCCGCTCGGCGGGCCACCGCCTCGATGGACAATCGGCCGTAACCGACTTCCGCCAACTCGTTCATGACCGCGTTGCGGATCGCCACGGTGATGTCGCCTCGGAGCACCGCCGCTCCGGCAGGTGCGCGCTTTGTTGTCGCCACAGAGTCACTATAACGCTACGACGTAACGGTTGCGTTCCGCCGTTTGGTCAGCTACCTTCAGAGCCACGTCGATACGAACCCGTTCCAACGGAAGCGGCGAGCGCCTGTCATGCTTGCTAGCTGTGTCCTCGCAGCAGCAACAGGAGCCCTCCGCCTCCGCCGGGCCGACTAGATCGGAGCACCACCCCATGCCAGAGACGGCGGTCGCCGAGACCGGCGCCGAGCTCTCGCCCAAGGAGCTCGCCCGGCGGCACGGTCTGACAGCGTCCGGGCGGCTTCCCAGCCTCCCTGAGTACACGCGTCAGCTGTTGTCGTACCGGCACTTCATCCAGTCGCACGCCAGCGCCAAGATGAGTTCTTCGCTGGGCAGCACGAAGCTCGGCACGGTGTGGCAGGTCCTCACGCCGATCATCAACGCCGCGGTGTACTACCTGATCTTCGGTGTGATCATCGGGACCAGCAGGGGCATCGAGAACTTCCCGGCGTACCTTTGCATCGGCGTTTTCGTCTTCCAGTTCTCCCAGTCGATCGTGCAGTCCGGGATCAACGCGATCACCGGCAACCTGGGCCTGATCAGGGCGCTGCACTTCCCCCGGGCGAGCCTGCCGCTCTCGGCCGCGCTGGTCGAGATCCGCAACTTCATGGTCGCCCTGATCGTCCTGATGGGCATCGTCCTGATCACCGGTGAGCCGATCACCACGCAGTGGCTCCTGCTGCTGCCGCTGCTCGCTCTCCAGTCGTTCTTCAACACCGGCCTGGCCATGTTCATGGCTCGCTACGGCTCGAAGAATCGGGACATCAAGCAGCTGATCCCGTTCATCATGCGGTTCTGGATGTACGGGTCCGCGGTTCTCTACCCGGTCACCCTGTTCGAGGACAAGCTGGACGGCTGGCAGCTCGCGCTTGTCGAGGCGAACCCTCTGCTGATCTTCATCGAGCTGTACCGCCACGCGCTGCTGGAGAACGTCACGCTCGCCGGATCGCCGACCGTGCTGTGGATCGAGGCGCTGGCCTGGAGCCTGATCGTCGGCATCGGTGGTTACGTGTACTTCTGGCGCGGAGAGAAGGGCTACGGCCGTGGCTGACAACGAGAACACCCCGACCGTCATCGCGGACAACGCCCACATCATCTACAAGGTGCACAGCTCGGCCTCGCCGGGCAGCGGCAGCCCGCTCGCCAGCTTCAAACGCCTGGTCACCAACGACAAGGCGGCGAACATCAAAGAGGTGCACGCCGTCAAGGGTGTGAGCTTCACGGCGTACAAGGGTGAGGCCATCGGGCTGATCGGCAGCAACGGGTCGGGCAAGTCGACCCTGCTGCGGGCGGTCGCCGGGCTGCTGCCGGTCTCCAAGGGCGCGATCTACGCGGCCGGCCAGCCGTCACTGCTCGGTGTGAACGCGGCCCTGATGAACGAACTGCCCGGCGAGCGCAACGTCGAGCTGGGCTGCCTCGCGATGGGCATGTCGCCGGCCGAGGTGAAGGCGAAGAAGGACGAGATCATCGAGTTCTCCGGCATCAACGAGCGCGGCGACTTCTCGTCGTACCCGATGCGGACGTACTCCTCCGGCATGGCCGCCCGGCTGAAGTTCTCGATCGCCGCGGCGAAGAAGCACGACGTGCTGCTGATCGACGAGGCGCTGGCCACCGGTGACGCCAAGTTCCGTCGCCGCAGCGAGGCTCGGGTGCGTGAGCTGCGTGCCGAGGCCGGCACGGTCTTCCTGGTCAGCCACAGCGAGCAGTCGATCCGGGACACCTGCGACCGGTGCATCTGGCTGGAGTCGGGCGAGATCCGGGCCGACGGGCCCACCGACGAGGTGATGCGGGAGTACGAGGCCTACATGCGTAAGTAGCGCCTCGCACTCCCCAGGAGAACAGCCGCCGGCAGGATCAGCGGACCGAGAGATGCACGTGGTTGGTGTGGTCGCTGGACGGGTCGCCACCCGCCCCGCTGTACGACTTCCAGCCACTGCTCGGTAGCCAGATCCGGCGGTACCAGATCACGTACAGGACGTCGAGTGCGTCCGCGTTGTTGATGAAGTAGTTCGCCAGGTTGTTGCCGTACGTCTTGCTGGCGCCTGTCGCGTCGCCGCCGAAACCGTTCTTGTCGGCGGCGAAGTCGCAGGCCCGGCCCTTGGGATGCTCACCGCTGTTCTGCTCGCGGAAGCAATGCACGTACCGCTTGAAGCCGTCGCTCTGCGCCTGCTTGAGCGCGTGCAGGGTGCGCGGGGTCAGACAGCCGCCACTGGTCGGGTCGGGCTCACTGCAACCGGAGCCCGAGCCGCTCGGCGCCGGATCCGCCTTGGCGCTGCCGCCGCCGTCGCTCGACGAGGACGCGTCAGCGCCCTGGTTCGCCTTCTTGAGCGCCGTCTCGACCTGCAGCTTCTTCTTCGCCATCACATTGACCTGCTTCTGCTGGTCCTTGACGGTGGCGTCGATGGCGAGCTTGGCCTTGCGCTGACCGTCCAGCGTGGCCTTGAGATCCTCGATGGCGTCGTTCTGATCGGCCGCGACGGACGCCAGGGTCTCGGCACGGTCGATGAAGCTGCCCGTGTCGCTCGCGGTGATCAGAGCGGACATCCCACCGAGCCGGCCGGACGTGTACGCCTGCGACGCGATCTCGTCGAGCGCCGCCTGTTTCGGCCCGACCTCGGCGTCCAGCTTCTTCAGCGTGGCCGTCAGCTCGGTCTGCTTCTTCTTGGAGGTCTTCAGCTTCGCCTTGGCCTCGACGTAACCCCTGGAGGCGTCCTCCAGTTGTTCGACGAGTGACTTGGAGCCGCCCTCACCGTCGTCACCGTTGTCACCGGGAGCGGCGGTGGCCGGTGACGCCACTATCGCCATCCCGCACACAGCGAGCAGCAGCGCCATGACAGCCGCTAATCGCCGCGCAGTCTTTCGCTGCACAGGTTATTCCTTCCGTCGGCCGCCGACCGAGTTAGCTGACGGGTTCGGGACGAAGGAAATCCCTACCGCGGTTGCGGATTCACCCCGAGGAAATATGGTTCCCCGGCTCGCCGTGGGTGGCGATTAGGCGGCGGTCCCCGGGTGGGAACCGGAACCGACCATACCCACTCAATCGACAGATCGACAGTTCTCGTACGTTCCGCGATTGCGTGGCCACGTGAGGTGATTTGGTTACAGAAAGTCGTTGGCCGGTAACAGTTTTGCCGGTTCCGCGGTCCTGATACCGCGCCATTCCTCAGGTAAACTCGTCGCCGGTCCTGCCAGGACGGCACCGCCCCCGAGGAGCCGGCAGGCCGCCGCCTAATCACCGTGAGGTGAGCCGGGGAACCAAGTCAGTGGGGTGAATCCGCCTTCGGGCGGTAGGGATCTCTTCCGTCCCGAACCCGTCAGCTAACTCGGTCGGCGGTGACAAGGAAGGAACTGTTGATGATCGGAAGTCCCCGCCGGTGGCTGACACTTGCCCTGGCACCACTGGTGGCCACGGCATTGTTCGTGGCGCCGGTGACCCCTGCCTCGGCGGAGCCGAGCGGTTCGTCCGCCACCGCTGAGGAGGACGACGAGGACGCCCTGCTCTCAGACGTCATCGAGGCCGCCAACCGGCGATTCGTCACGGCCAAGGCAGCTGTGACGAAATCCACGAAGGCGCAGGCGAAGCTCAACGTCGAGATCAAAGCCGCCGAGACCCGGCGCGACCAGTTGATCCCCGAGGTCAACTCGATCGCCCGCGAGCAGTACGTGACCGGCAACCTGAGCGCGGTCGGCTTCCTTCTCGGCGCCAACTCGTCGAATGACTTCCTGAAGAAGGCGATCTCCCTGGAGGAGATCAACAAGCTGCACGACGAGAAGCTGCACGAGCTCAACCAGGCGATCGAAACGGTCACCGAGAGCAAGGCGAAACTCGATGCCGAGGTCAAGGCACAGAAGCAGAACTCGGCGCTGATGAAAAAGCAGCGCGACTCGGCGGAGAAAGCTCTGAAGCTGGTCGGTGGCGACGCGCTCACCGACGGTTTCGTGGTGGCGAAATCCCCTGTCGCCTCGGCCGCGCCGCGCAACTCCAGCGGCGGCTTCTCCGCGGAGGGCTGCACCGAGAACGACCCGACGACAAACGGCTGCATCACCAAGCGCACGCTGCATATGTACAAAGAGACGAAGAAAGCCGGATTCGACCTCTTCGTCGGTTGTCACCGTGACGGCGGGCCCTTCGAGCACCCCAAGGGCCGGGCCTGCGACTGGTCGCTGCAGAAGAGCGGCTTCTCCTCGGCGCACAACGACAAGATGATGAAGTACGGCAACGACCTGATGGCGTTCCTGGTGCGTAACGCCGACAAGCTCGGGATCTACTACGTCATCTGGTACAAGAAGATCTGGTTCCCGGCGTCCGGCTGGAAGGCCTACCACGGCGTCAGCGACCACACCGACCACGTGCACGTGTCGATGCTCTAGACAGTGATGGAAAAGCCCCCGTCCGAAAGGACGGGGGCTTTTCGCTGCCGGAAATCAGTGCACGGCGCGCCGGACCGGAGCCCGCCCGTGCGGCTGGTACGGCGCCGGGCCGACCGTGACCGCCGGCGGGATCGGCATGGTCACCGGCCGCACCTGGGTCACCTCCAGCTCCTTGCCGTGGTGGACCAGGGTGAGCCGGGCCGAGCCGCCGCCGTTGCGCAGCGAGTACGTGACCTCGTCAGCGGTCACCGCCACCCGCAGCCGCAGGCCGCGCCAGAGCAGCGAGAACTCCAGGTTGTTGATCCGGCTGGGCAGGCGCGGCGCGAAGCTCAGCTGCCCGTTGAAGTCCCGCATGCCGCCGAGACCGGCGACCAGCGACATCCAGGTGCCGGCAAGCGACGCCACGTGCACGCCGTCCCGGGCGTTCTGGTGCAGGTCATGCAGGTCCATCAGGGCGGCCTCGCCCAGATAGTCGTGAGCCAGCTCCAGGTGGCCGGTCTCGGCCGCCAGCACCGCCTGGACGCAGGCGGACAGCGACGAGTCCCGGACGGTCCGCGCGTCGTAGTAGGCGAAGTTACGCGACTTCTCCTCCGGGGTGAACGCGTCCCCACGGAGGAACATCGCCATCACCAGGTCGGCCTGCTTGATGACCTGCTTGCGGTACAGGTCGAAGTACGGGAAGTTCAGCAGCAGCGGGTACGCCTCCGGCGGAGTGTTCTCGAAGTCCCACTCCTGCAGCCGGGTGAAGCCCTCGCACTGCTGGTGCACCCCGAGTTCCTTGTCGTACGGGATGTGCACCGCAGCCGCCGCGTCACGCCACGAGGCAGCCTCCTCGTCGTCCACGCCGAACTTGCGGGCCAGGTCCGGATGGCGCTTGCAGGCCTCGACCGCGGTCATCAGGTTCTGCTGCGCCATCAGGTTCGTGTAGATGTTGTCGTTCACCACCGCGGTGTACTCGTCCGGGCCGGTCACACCGTCGATGTGGAAACGACCGTGCCGGTCGTGGTGTCCCAGCGAGCGCCACAGCCGGGCCGTCTCGACCAGCAGCTCCAGGCCGACCTCACGTTCGAAGTCGTAGTCGCCGGTTGCCTGCACGTACCGGCGGACCGCGTCGGCGATGTCGGCGGCGATGTGGAAGCCCGCAGTGCCGGCCGGCCAGTAACCGGAGCACTCCTGGCCGCGGATCGTCCGCCACGGGAACGCCGCGCCCTGCAGCCCGAGCGTCTGAGCGCGCTCCCGGGCCAGGTCGAGCGTCGAGTGCCGCCAGCGCAGCACGTCGGCCGCCGCGGACGGCTGGGTGTACGTCAGAGCGGGCAGAACGAACGTCTCAGCGTCCCAGAAGGTGTGGCCGTCGTAACCGGGACCGGTGAGGCCCTTGGAGCCGATCGGGCGCTTCTCAGCGCGCGCGCCGGCCTGCAGGGTGTGGAAGAGCCCGAAGCGGACCGCCTGCTGGACCTCAGGGTCACCCTCGACCTTGACATCCGAGTGGTCCCAGAACGCGTCCAGGTATTCCTGCTGCTGGTGCACCAGGCCTTCCCAGCCGTCCAGGCGAGCGCTTGCGAGGGCCGCACCGACCTGGTCACGCAGCGCGGGCAGCGAACGCATGCTGGACCACCCGTACGCCGCCAGCTTGACCACACGCAGCTTCTGACCAGGCTCCAGCCGGCAGGCGACCGTGGTGCGCAGCCAGTCCGGGTGGCCCTCGGTCGTGATGGCGTGCCGGCCGGGCGTGTCCACCAGGTGCTCCATGGCCGCGGCCATCCGGAGGTCACTGGCCTTGGTGCGGTGCACCAGGATGCCGCCGGTGCGCTGCTCCATCATTTCCTCGGCCTGTAGCGGCCGGTCCAGGACCGCGGCGACGCGCGGGTCCTTGCTCATCGGCGGCAGCTGCTCGTTCGCCACCAGCTCGGACTGCAGGATCAGCCGGGCCGCGCCCTCCAGGGGCTCGACCTCGTAGAGGATCGCGACGACGGCCCGCTGTGTGAACGAGACCAGACGGACAGTGCGGACGCGAACACCCTGGCCAGACGGGGAGACCCACTCCACCACCCGCTCCAGCGTGCCGGCACGCATGTCCAGGCAGCGCTCGTGGGACCGCAGCTCGCCGTAGCGCACGTCGAACGGCTCGTCGTTGACGAGCAGGCGCATCAGCTTGGCGTTGGTGACGTTCACCATCGTCTGGCCGGACTCGGGGAAGCCGTACCCGCCCTCGGCGTGCGGCAGCGGCCGCAGCTCGTAGAACGAGTTGAGATAGCTGCCGGGCAGGCCGTGCGGCTCGCCCTCGTCCAAGTTTCCGCGTATCCCGATGTGTCCGTTGGAGAGCGCGAACACCGACTCGGACTGGGCCAGGAGGTCCAGATCCAGCCGGGTCTCCCGGATGTGCCATGGGTCGACGGGGTAGGCCCGTTCACGGATCACGGTCGTGCCTCTCGGTACTGAGAAGAGGAGATCTTGTTAAGGGGATTACCGCGGGAGGAGCTCGGACAGGTCGGTGACGACCACGTCGGCACCATGTTCAAGCAGCGCCTCGGCCTGGCCCACCCGGTCCACGCCGACGACGTGCCCGAAGCCACCGGCTCGCCCGGCGGCCACACCGGCCTGGGCGTCCTCGAACACCACGCAGGTCTCCGGTGCGGCGTTCAGGAGCTTCGCGGCGTACAGGAACGTGTCCGGTGCCGGCTTGCCGGGCAGGCCCAGCTCGCGGGCGACCACGCCGTCCACCCGGACCTCCAGCAGGTCGGCGATGCCGGCCGCTTCGAGGACGTCCTTGCAGTTGGCGCTCGCCGAGACGACGGCGCGGCGCAGTCCGGCGGCCTTGGCCGCCTTCAGGTACTCCACCGATCCGGGGTAGACCTGCACGGCGCCTTCTTTGATCTTTTGGAGCACGAGCACGTTCTTACGGTTGCCGACGCCGTTCACGGTCTCGGCGTCGACGCCGTCGTCGGGGTCGCCCTCGGGCAGGGTGATGCCGCGGGAGGCGAGGAAGGTACGGACACCGTCGGCACGCTGCCGACCGTCAACATATCGGTGATAATCGACGCCCGAATCGAACGGGACGAACGGCTGGCCATGACGTTTCGACCACGATTCCAAGAACGAGTCGAACGTCTGTTTCCACGCGGCGCCATGCACCAGCGCGGTGTCTGTCAGCACGCCATCAAGATCGAATAGACAAACGGTCACCTGTGAAGGAAGTCCGAGCACGCGCCCAATGTAGCCGGACGGGAAGCGGGACGAGAGCGGAAGGGCCTCTTCACATTTCCATGATGGTTCACAGGTCGTTCAACCTGCTGTTTCATCAGGAATCCGGCGTGCCATCCAATGAGATTCGCAATCCGATCGAAGTACCGATCGGGCCGGTGGCGGTCGTTACCTCGTCGCACAACTGGTGCGCCAGCCACAATCCGCGTCCCCCGACCTCGAACGCCTCAGGGGCCTGTGGATCGTCGAGGTAACCACCGGGGATGCCGGGACCCGAGTCGGTCACCATGCACCACACCGAGCCGCCCTCGGTGCGCAGCACCAGCCGGCCCTCGCCGCCCGCGTGCAGGACGACGTTGGTGATCACCTCGTTCACCGCGAGGATGTAACCGTGTCTGCGGTCGGCGTTCAGACCGAGTGGCGTGAGCCTGGCGGTCACCTCGTGCCGCAGAACCGTGATGTCTTCCTGCCCGAAAGCGCAATCAAGCAGCACCGGGGCGGCCGAAGGGCGAGCGGCATCAAGGCTCGGCTCCCTGCCCGGAGCCGAACGCACGCTCTGGCCGATCCTGTCCTCCACCGTCGCGTAGCCTACGCGCTGTGGCCGACTGGTGGCACGGGGCATAGGTGATCCCGCTCGGAAGTGGCGGAGATCCCGGCTGTTAGCGCCAACCGACATCGATCCGATCACCCCTCTCGTCGAAGAAGTGCAGGGCATCCATGCGGACGCCGATGGCCAGCGGGTGACCAGGGGCCACTGCCGGGTAAGGGGCGAGCCGAACGGAGAGCTCGGCGGGCTTGCGATGGTGCCGCCCCGGATCGTTGAGCACGCTCACCCGGCTGGTGGGCCGCTGTTCGACCTCCACGCTGCCAGGCTTGGTCAGACGCTGCAAGGCACCGCCCAGACGTTTCAGCGCGCCCTCGACGGGCGGCTCGGTGTGCACCGGGTTGCTCATCTCGTCGACCACGATCGCGGTCGCGCCGACGTCAAGGAACGCGAGCGACTCGTGCCCGTGGTGCTCCAGGTATCGGATCCGGCCCTGCAGCACGTGCCCCTGGGTATCCGGCGCGACAGGCGTCAGCGCTTCCGCCCGGATGCCCACCACGATCCGCTCACCGTGATAACGCATCACTGCCCGGGCACGCGGGTCGTTCCACGGCATGTAGAGGTTCTGTTCGCCGAAGTTCAGCACGATGTACTGGTCGAGGTGCACGTAGACGGACGCCTCGAGCAAATTCATCCGGGGCGAGCCGAGGAACGCCGCGACATAGAGGGTCGCTGGTCGGCGGTAGACCTCGGTCGGCGTACCGACGTCCTGAAGAACGCCCTTGCGCATGATCGCGACCCGGTCGGCCATGGTGAGCGCCTCGGCCTGGTCGTGCGTCACGTACATGGTGGTGACGCCCAGCTCGCGCGTCATGCTGGAGATCTCGGCACGCAGCTCGGCACGCAGCCCGCTGTCCAGGTTGGAGAGCGGCTCGTCCATCAGGAACAGGCCTGGCCGCCGCACGATCGCACGCCCCATCGCGACCCGCTGCCGCTGCCCGCCGGAGAGCTGGCTGGGCCGGCGCCCGAGCACTTCCCCTATTCCGAGCGCGCCGGCGATCGCGTCCACCCGCTCCTGCCGCGGCGATGGCTCGACGCCGGAGAGCTTCAGCGGGAAACCGATGTTCTCGCCCACGGTCATGTGCGGATAGAGCGCAAAGTCCTGAAACACCATCGCGATGCTGCGCTCGCGCGGCGGCAGGTCCAGCACCGCCTCACCGTTCAGCAGGATCTCCCCCTCGGAGGGATCCTCCAGCCCGGCGATCATCCGGAGCACTGTCGACTTCCCGCAGCCGGAGGGCCCGAGCAGGACCATGAACTCACCGTCTTTGACCTCGAGGTCGAGGTTGTCGACGGCATAGGTGCCATCCGGCCAGATCTTGGTGACGTCCTTGAGCGCGACGGTGGACACCGTCAACCTCCTGCGATCGTGTGATCCCGATCCCACGACGGTCGGCAATCGAGCACTAACTCTGCGAGTGGAGTCGATGCCCTGCCATCGGACGAAAGTGCCATTCGCAGATAGTGATCAATCGATTACGGAGATCTGAACGCGAGGAGATCAAGTGTGCACGTGCACACGACCCCGGCGGTGAGAAAAGACAATCCCTCCCCAGCCAGGCGTTCCACTCACCCTGCCTTTTTGGTACGCATAACCGCCAACCACCCGCCCCTTCCGCCCCTGACGCCCCTCCCCCCGGCGCCCCCACCGCCAGCCCCGGCATCCCCTCACCCCCACCCCCACACCGCCCACCGCGCAGAGCGGACGCCGCGCAGAGCCGCCACCACGCGGAGCCGCCACCACGCGGAGCCGCCACCACGCGGAGCCGCCACCACCAGGTGCGCTGATCGCCGGTTGGCCGCGGGTCCCAGGTCGCGGGTCGCAGGCCGCGAGTCGGAGGCCGCGAGTCGCAAGCCGGGGACCGGAGGGGCCGGGAGCCGGGGCCGCATCGCAGGGTGGATCAGGTCGCACATAACGCCACCGTGTTCCCTGGTCCACGCCCTGGCCGTGATGAAGCCACACAGACCGCTACCGTGCGACCCCACCCACGCCAGACCGACCTTCCGTGCGCTCCCACACCCACAGCCGGGCGGCCACGCGGGCGGGCCGCGCGGGCAGGCCAGGCGGGCAGGCCGGGCGGCCAGGCGGGCGGGCAGGGCGGCCAGGCGGGCGGGCAGGGAGGCCAGGCGGGCGGGCAGGGAGGCCAGGCGGGCGGGCAGGGAGGCCAGAGGGGCGGGTGGGGCGGCCAGGCGGGCGGGCGGGCGGGGCAACCGGCGGGCGCTGATCTTGTGAGTTTTGGGTTGGTCTGGCGGCGCAAGCTCACACCGTCGTCGACTCGCCGCGCCGACCACCAGAGGCACGGCTGCCGGCTGTGCGCTACGGCGACCGTAAGCGCCGGCCGGGTCCGTTAGAGGGCTTGCTCAGCTGGGGTGGCTTGCTCAGCTGGGGTGGCTGGCTCAGCTGGGGTGGCTGGCTCGCCAGTCGCGGATCGCTGTGGCGGCGAACGACCCGCCCACCAGGACCGCCAGTGCCGCTGTGCCGGCCGTGGCGAAGCCGAGCAGGGTCGCCGCTACCAAGAGCAGCGTTCGCCCGTCCCAGCCCAGGATCGCGCCGCCGGTGACGCTGGCCGGGGCACCCTTCTCCATCCGGGCAGTCAGGTCGTAATGCCGCAGCGCGAGCACGAACAGCAGCAGGAAGGTCACCGGCGGAGGCACCGAGCCGTAGATCCCCGCGGCGACCACGACCAGGTATTCGGCGGCACGCAGGGCCGACGGCACCAGCCAGTCCAGGGCACCGCCGTGACGGGAACGAGCGGGCAACCCGCAGAGCGCCACCGGAACAAGGACAAGGCCCAGCAGCCACGCCGAGTCCGTGCCCACGCCCCAACCCCACGCGGCTCCGAAGATCGCCACCGTCGCCAGCGCGTAAGCAGCGAACAGCGCCGCCAACGCGAGCGGGTGGCCGACACCGGACCGGCTCAGCACCGAGCGCACCAGCGGGCCGTCGTCGCGGTGGCGCATCGTGTCGACCGTGTTCAGCACCGACACACGCATCGAGAGCGCCCGCAGTGAGCGCAGCGCCAGCGTGTACGCCGCCGCCAGCAAACCGAAACCGACCACGGCGCCGAGCACGACCCGGCCGTTGAAGCACGCCGCGAGCACCGACATCAGCGCCCAGCGCTCGCCGATCGGGAACACGACGATCTTCTTGGCCCAGTAGATCAGGGAGCCACGCTGGCTCTGCGCCTTCACCGAGGCAGCCGTGAGCCGGGCGCCGACCCCAGCGGAGGCAGCGGCGGCGGCATGCTGGACCGGCCGGGCAGCGGCTTCGTCGTGCAGCGCGCCGTACCACGTGTCGGTCATGTGCCGGGCCGTCTGCAGGACGATCGCGGTGATCGCCAGCGGCCACGCGTACGGAAGACCGATCCGATCCGCCCCGGCCGCGAGGCCGGCGTAGACCGCGTATTCCTTGGCGCGGTCGGCCATCGTGTCGAGCCAGCCGCCGAAGGCGTCGAAGTTGCGGGTGTACCGAGCCAGCTGCCCGTCCACGCAGTCCAGCACGAAGCCGAGGTAGAGCAGGATCCCGCCGAGGATCATGAGCGGGCGGGACGCCTGCCAGAACGCGAGCGCGGCGGCGACGGCGAAGAGCACCGAGAGTCCGGTGACCGCGGTCGGGGTCAGGCGAAGCCGGGCTGCCGCTTTGGTGACGAGCGGCGACCAGCTGCTGACCGCGTACGTGGTGAAGAAGTCGTCCTGCTCTTTGACGGCGAGCCGCAGGCGAGCCGCGTCCTCGTCCACCGCGGCGACCGATTTGCGGGCGGCCGCGAGTTCGGCCGGGGTGTGCACCTGCTGGGCGCGCAGCGTGCGCGGGCGGGTGGCGATCGGGACCAGGCCGTCATCGAGCAGCGCGGCGAGCAGGTCGGGCTGGTCGGCGACCTTCTCCAGCAGCGGCAGGTCGGCCGGGGTGATGCACATCGCACCGAGGAATCGGGTGGTCCCGGAGCCGGGCATGGCAGGCACGATCCGGCCGCGGTCCTCCTTGAGGTCGCCGGTCGCGTCGGCCATCACCAGGACGCTGCTGCGGCCGGCCGGCTCGGTGGCGAGCGTCCACAGGAGGCTGGGGTGTGCGACCAGATTGTCCGGGCAGATCAGCAGCTGCTCGCCGTTGTCCCGCGCTTGGCGGACGACGTCGCCGAGGCGGACTGCGGGATCGGAGACGACCACCGACGCACCGGCCTTACGCAGCGCTTCCTCAAGCTCACCGGAAAGCTGGGCCGCGTCGGTCGGCGCAAGCGTGGTCCCGGCCGGGGAGTAGAGGAGGGCCAAGGTCACTTGTTCGTCTCCTCGTCACCGCGCGGGGGTTCACCCGGCCCGAAATCGGCTTCAGGTTAACAGCGGGCGTCACGCGGGTACGGGTCACCCTTACGGGAGCTGGACCACCGGTATCCCCCTGTAGACCGAGGGCCGCCGAAGCTTCCGTACTTACCGTCGAAGTGGCTGTGGCAGAACGTCACAGTCACGCAGAAGGAGTCGATGACCGTGTCTCGCGCCGTCAAGACCAGCACCCTGACCCGCCCTCGCCACAACCGCATGATCGCCGGCGTCTGCGCCGGCCTGGGCCAGCGTTTCGGCCTTGGAGCCGGCACCGTCCGCCTGCTTTTTGTGCTCTCCTGCCTGCTGCCCGGCCCGCAGTTCATCGCGTACCTGATCCTCTGGGCCGTGATGCCCAGCGAGTGACTCGCTGGACACCACACGGCTCAACGAGTGATCAAGGATTGGCGAACGTGACAGTCACGGTGGTGTAACCCAGCCGGGCGAAGAGACTCTCCAGCATCCGCTGGGTGTTCTCTTTCGCCCGCTGGTCCATCCCGCTGGATTTCGCGGCCTCGGTGATCCGCTCCTGAGCCAGCTGATAAACGCGCTGCTGCTTGCCGGGCTCGTCACCGAAGGCGTCACCGATCCGGTCGAGCAGGCCGCGCTCCTCGGCGACGACATAACTTTTCGCCATGTCGAGCGCGGCTGTCGACTGCTCGGGCGCCGGCAGGGTCAGCTCGATCGACTTGTTCGCCTCGTCGATTTTCAGAGCGTCGCCGGCGAGCGCGCCGAAGTCCACGTACGCCTCGACTGTCCCCGACCCGACGAACAAAGTCCGCCGGTTGACCAGGAAGTCCGGCACGTTCTCCTTGTTCTCCTGGAGGTCGACGATGACCTGGAACGTGCCGTCGGCAGCCACATAGCGGTTGAGGTCCCGCATGGACTGGAGCAGCACGGGCTGGCTGCGGTCGACGGTCTGATCGGAGAACGGGTTGTCGAAGGTGGGCAGCACGTTGATCGCGCGCAGGCCGAAACAGCCGGCGACCATCAGCGCGAAGACGAATCCCGTGAAGATCAGCAGCCGCGCGAAACCGCTTTTGCGCTGCTGCGGAGTAACCGGCGCGTCCTCATCGGGCACGGCCGGGTACTCCCTGGTCGGTTCGTCGACATCCGGTGAGTTGGCCATGACTCAACGGTACGGAGGGGGTACGACAATCCGCATCCGGAGGGAGCGGAATCAGCTGCTAACCCTCGATCACGAGCACCCGGGCATGAATCTGGTTCCGCTGCTGCAGGGCCGCGCGCAGCGCCCGGTGCAGGCCGTCCTCCAGATAGAGCGCGCCGTGCCACTCCACCACGTGCGGGAAGAGGTCGCCGTAGAACGTGGAGTCCTCGGCGAGAAGCTTGTCGAGCGCGAGCTCCCGTTTCGTGGTGATCAGCTCAGCGAGCCGGATCGGCCGTGGCGGAATTTCCGCCCAAGCCTTCAGCGTCGTGTGGTGATCGGGGTACGGGGCTCCGTCCCGGACCGCTTTGAAGATCACGGCGGCTGCCCCTTTCCGTCATGTCGTTCCACCGCGTGCCAGCCTAGCCGCGCGAGTTTCATACCTCGCCGGCCGAAGCCCACCGGCCATGATGCACCACGTCGGCCACCGGGCGGTGACCGCGCTTGAGTGACGGAGACCTCTTGTCGTCACCGCGGTACCCGACCGTGAGCGCCCCGACCGGGGTGAACTCGGCGGGGACCCCGAACGACGCCTTGAACGACTCCACTTTCTCCGCCGGCAGACCGATGAAACACGATCCGAGGCCCTCGTTCACGGCGGTCAGATGCATGAGCAGAGCCGCGAACCCGGTGTCGATGTCCCAGTACGGCACCGGCCAGTGCTTCTCATCCCGATCGGTCCAGCCCTTGTCGGATTCCGCGTATCTCTCGATATATGCGGACTTGTTGGACAAGGCGACAACGATCAGCGGCGCTGTCGACATCCGATCGAGCCAGCCGTTCGACCCGGACGACGAAGCCGAGGAAGACGACGACGCCAACGACGACCAGAACAGCGATCGATCTGCCGGATCGGTCAGGACCAGAAAGCTCCAGCCCTGCGAAAACCCCGCCGACGGCGCTCGCAACCCATGCCGGACGATCTTGTCGACCAGCTCTGCCGGCACCGGCCGATCGGGGTCGTAACCCCGGACCATCCGGCGCCGCCGGATCACCTCGTCGAACTCCATCAGGCCCGGATGCCCCACGACGTGGTCCAGGTCTGGCCCGGCTCCAGCACGACCAGGTCCCGGCCGGTACGGAAAGCATCAGGCGGGCACGTCATCGGCTCGACCGCGACGGACCGCCGGTGCCGCTCACCGTGCAGCGTGTCACCGGTGAAGACCTGCCAGTAGTTGAACTTCTCGTCGGCCCAGACAACGATCGAGGAGTCGGCGGAGGTCAGAGTCACCGCGGTGATCCCGTCCGCGTCGAACTCGATGTCACCGAACGTGGTGTCCAGAACCTGAGCGCCGATCCGCCGGGGTTCGGCGAAGTCGAATTCGCTGCCGGCCACCTTGACCGCGCCGAGCGGCAGCAGCCGGTTGTCCGCGAGGATCCGGGACTTGGCCGGCACCTGCAGCACGGTCTCGTCGACGCTCACACCGGCGAGACGAAGGTACGGGTGGACCGAGTAACCCCAGGGCGCGTTCGCCTCGGCGGTGTTCACCACGTCCTGCACGCAGCGCAGACCGTCGGCCGAGACTGACCAGTGGGTACGCAGCGTCAGCGACCACGGGTAACCGACCTGGGCAGGCAGGTCGTACTCCAGCGTCACCGCGCCGGCGGACTGCTCGGCGAGCCGCCACCGGGACCAGTTGACCAGGCCGTGGATGGCGTTACGCCGGGCCGGCTCGGTGAGCGCCAGCTGGTACGACTGACCCTCGAACTCGTACTTCCCGTCCCGGATCCGGTTCGGCCACGGCGCGAGGATCTGGCCCGCGGAGCCCGGCGCGATCTCGTCGGTCCCGAAGCCGTCGAGCAGCTCGACGCCGTTGACCGAGTACGAGCGGAGCGTGCCGCCGACCTCAGTCAGGACGGCACGGTGCCCGTCCGCCTCGATGGACCACTGGATCCCGGACTTCGCGGGTGCCTCTGCGCTCATACCGCGACACTATCGGTCGTCGGAGTCGGTCTGGGCGGGCCGGTATCGGATCAGCGCCGGAGACACCGCCGCCAGCACCACGGCCAGCCCGGCGGCCACGAAACCACCACCCGCCCAGGACGTGGTCACGCTGGTCAGGTCGGCTGTGGCGCCGGCTCGCAGGTCACCGAGCCGAGGACCACCGGCAACGACGACGGTGAATACGCCTTGAAGCCTGCCGCGCAGCCGGTCCGGTGCGAACGTCTGCATGATCGATTGCCGGTAGACCGCGCTGACCAGGTCGGCCGCTCCGGCCACGGCGAGCAGCAGCACCATCAGCCACAGCTGTTTCGCCAGCCCGGACAGGCCGATCGCCACACCCCATCCGACGACTGCGACAACAAGTGCCAGCCCCTGTCGGCGTACCCGGCTGATCCAGCCCGAGGTGAGGCCGCCGAGCAGCGAACCGATCGCGATGGCGCTGTAGAGCCAGCCGATCGCCGAGCCGCCGCCGAACTGGTTCTCGGCCACCGCAGGGAAGAGCGCCCGGGGCATCGCGAAGATCATCGCGATCAGGTCGACAGCGAAGGACAGCAGCAGCACCGGCTGAGTGACCAGGAACTTCAGCCCGACCAAGATGCCGCGCAGACCGGCCGACGGCTTCTCCTCGCCCTCCTCACGCTCGACCGGCGGGATCGGCGGCAGACGCCAGGTGGCCCAGAAGGTGATCGTGAAGAGCAGGGCGTCGACCGCGTACGCCACCTCCACGCCGGCCCCGGTCGACCAGATCCCCATGATCAGGCCGGCCGCGAGCGGTCCGAGCACACCGCCGGCCGTCGTCGTCGTGTAGTTCAGCGTGTTGGCGGCCGGCACCAGGTTCGCCGGCACGATCCGGGGCACGATCGCGTTCCGCGCCGGCGAGCTGATCGCGAACCCGGCCGACTGCACGGCGGTCAGCAACAGCAGCAGATGGCCGCTGCGCACCCCGAGAACGGCCTGCGCCAGCAAGCCGAGCGTGGTCACCCAGGTCAGCAGCGAACTGAGCAGCAACAACCGCCGCCGATCCACCACGTCGGCGACGGCACCACCCCACAGACCGAAGACCAGCAAGGGTACGAGTCCGGCCACACCCAGCAGGCCGACCCAGGTCGTGGAATGCGTGATCGCCCACATCTGGACCGGCACGGCCACCGCGGTGAACTGGAACCCGAAGAACGAGGCCCCGTTCCCCATCCACATCCGCCGGTACGCGACCACCCGCAGCGGCCGCGTGTCGATCATCCAAGATTTCGGCTTCTTCGCGGTTTCCTGGCTCACGGCGCCAGCCGCTCGACGATCCAGGTGGTTTCCGACCGGCGGAACCGCAGCCGATCGTGCAGCCGGCTGCTCCGGCCCTGCCAGAACTCCACGGTCACCGGAATCACCCGGAACCCACCCCAGTGCGGTGGCGCCGGAACCGGCCCGTCACCGAACCTCTCGACCGCCGCCGCCAGCCCCGCCTCCACCGCTTCCGGTCCGTCCAGCACCCGCGACTGCGGGCTTGCCCAGGCACCGAGCTGCGACCCGCGCGGCCGCGACCCGAAGTACTCCTCGGTCTCCGCGCGCGTCACCCGCTCCACCGCGCCCGCCACGATCACCTGCCGCTGCATGCCGAACCAGGGAAAAACCAGGCTTGCGTACGCGTTGACGGCCAGCTCGCCGCCCTTACGACTCGCGTAGTTCGTGAAGAAGACGAACCCCGCCTCGTCGTACCCCTTGAGGAGGACTGTTCGCGCCGACGGGCGACCCGCCGCGTCGGCTGTTGCGACGATCATCGCGTTCGGCTCGGTCAGCCCGAAGGCCGTGGCGTCAGCGAACCACGCGGCGAACTGGCTGGTCCAGTCCGCGGCGATGCTGTCCTCCAGCAGGGGCGGCCACTCGGTGTAGTCCCTGCGCATACCGGCCGGTGACGGCGCTTCCTCGGCCACGTGCGCTCCGTTCACTGCTGATTCGAAACTGAGGTGTCCCCCAGGACGCAAACGACGGTAAGTCTCCCGCCGCAAAACGTCAGGTGATCCAGGATGGGTGTCATCGAGAGCACAACCGCGACTCCTCGACCGTGCGGTTACCCGGCGGGCAAGATGAATCACCCACCGCAAACTCGCTCCACCGTCCTGTTCCCCAGGGAGTGCCGTGTCCGACTTCAAGCCGGGACTCGAGGGCGTCATCGCGTTCGAGACCGAGATCGCCGAGCCCGACCCGTCCGGGGCCGCGCTGCGGTACCGCGGCGTCGACATCGAGGATCTGATCGGCCAGGTCTCCTTCGGCAACGTCTGGGGCCTGCTGGTTGACGGGAAATTCGGTCCCGGGCTGCCACCGGCCGAGCCGTTCCCGGTGCCGGTGCACTCCGGTGACATCAGGGTCGACGTGCAGTCGGCCGTCGCGATGCTGGCGCCGTACTGGGGTTTGTCGCAGCTCTTCGACATCACCGACGAGCAGACCCGCTCCGACCTGGCCCGGGTGTCGGTGACCGCGCTCTCCTTCGTCGCCCAGGCGGCGCGTGGGCTGGGCCTGCCGGCCGTGCCGCAGAAGGACATCGACAAGGCCGAGACCATCGTCGAGCGGTTCATGCGCCGCTGGCGTGGCGAGCCGGACCCGCGGCACATCAAGGCCGTCGACGCATACTTCATCGCGGCTGCCGAGCACGGGCTGAACGCGTCCACCTTCACGGCCCGGATCGTCGCTTCCACCGGCGCGGACGCGGCCGCCTGCATCTCCTCCGGGATCGGCGCGCTCTCCGGACCACTGCACGGCGGTGCGCCCACTCGCGTACTCCAGATGCTCGAACGGGTGGAGCGCAGCGGCGACGCGGACGCGTACGTGAAAGAGGTTTTGGATCGGGGTGAGCGCCTGATGGGTTTCGGACATCGGGCTTATCGCGCCGAGGACCCGCGGGCCCGGGTGCTGCGCCGGATCGCGAAGGATCTGAAAGCACCCCGGTTCGAGGTGGCCGAGAAGCTCGAAGCGGC
The DNA here is from genome assembly GCF_050955685.1 of Actinoplanes sp. CA-015351. Taxonomy (NCBI): domain Bacteria; kingdom Bacillati; phylum Actinomycetota; class Actinomycetes; order Micromonosporales; family Micromonosporaceae; genus Actinoplanes; species Actinoplanes sp. CA-015351. The sequence goes on along the minus strand of NZ_CP192102.1, from coordinate 375,357 downwards.
CGCGCTCGCCGAGCTGCACGAGCGCCGGCCCGAGCAGCACCTGCACACGAACGTGGAGTTCTGGTCGGCCGTGGTGCTCGACCTCGCCGAGGTGCCCTCGCACATGTTCACCTCGATGTTCACCTGCGCCCGGGTGGCCGGGTGGAGCGCGCACATCCTGGAGCAGAAACGCCTGAGCCGGATCCTGCGGCCCGGCCTGGGCTACATCGGTCCCGAGCCGCGCAAGCCGCAGGAGGTCGAGGGCTGGAGTCAGCTCACGCATAATGTATGACCGTGGCAGCGCCACCCCGCAGCGGAAACAGAGGCTAAACCGTGTTTGACATCCGGATCCCAGACGAGATCAAACCTGTCGACGGCCGTTTCGGCTCCGGGCCGAGCAAGGTCCGGCCGGAAGGTGTCGAGGCGCTCTCCGCGGTGTCGCGCACGTTCATGGGTACGTCACACCGGCAGAAAACGGTGAAGGACCAGGTCGCGCGCCTGCGTCGCGGTCTCGCCGACTTCTTCTCCATCCCCGACGGGTACGAGGTGATCCTCGCCAACGGCGGCACCAGCGCGTTCTGGGAAGTCGCCACGTTCGGCCTGGTCAAGGAGAAGGCGCAGTTCGCCGAGTTCGGCGAGTTCGGCGCCAAGTTCGTCCAGGCCGTGACGGACGCGCCGTTCCTGGCCGAGCCGACAGTGCACCGCGCCCCCGCCGGGCAGGCCGCGTACCTGAGCGCCGAAGCCGGCGTCGACGTCTACGCGACAGTGCAGAACGAGACCTCCACCGGCGTGGCCGTCCCGGTACGCCGGGTGGCCGGCGCCGACCCGGGCGCGCTGCTGCTCACCGACGCCACGTCCGGCGGCGGCAGCCTCGACGTCGACGTCAGCGAGACCGACGTCTACTACCTGGCGCCGCAGAAGGCGCTCGGCTCGGACGGCGGCATCTGGCTGGCCCTGATGTCACCGGCCGCGATCGAGCGGGCGTTCGAGGTGAAGGCGACCGGGCGGTACATCCCCCAGTTCCTCGACCTGGTCACCGCGATCGAGCAGTCCCGGCTGGAGCAGACGTACAACACGCCGGCGCTGGCCACCGTCTTCCTCGCCGCCGAGCAGGTGGACTGGATGAACGCGCAGGGCGGCCTCTCCTGGGCGGCCGGGCGCAGCGCCGAGAGCGCGGCCGCGATCTACGGCTGGGCGGAGAAGTCCGCTTTTGCCCAGCCCTTCGTCACCGACCCGGCCCTGCGGTCGTCGGCCGTCGCGACGATCGACTTCGCCGAGGGCGTCGACGCCGCGGTGATCGCCAAGGTCCTGCGGGCGAACGGCGTGGTGGACACCGAGCCGTACCGCAAACTCGGCCGCAACCAGCTGCGCGTCGCCCTGTACCCGACCGTGGACCCGTCCGATGTAACGGCACTCACCGAGTGCGTCGACTACATCGTCGAGCGCATCGGCCGTTAGCCCGTACCAATGAATTGGCCCTTGGGTTTAAATGGCTTGGGGTCATGGATAAGTTGAAGATCATCTCCCCTGGTCAGCCAGTTTGACGGCGTGGCTTACCCCCATAGGGTGACCAAGGCGCGTACCGTGTTCCGAAACGCGCCCGGGTGGCTGACTCTCGGGATGTCCAGGCCAACGCGACGAGACGGAGGCAACGCATGCGGCCCGTACGCTTCGTCGCCCTCTCCGAGGACGGTCAGGCCCTGGTGCTCGCCGATGAAGTCGGCCGGCTCCTGGCCCTCCCCATCGACGACCGGGTGAGTGGGGTGCTGACCGACGGCGGCCAGCCCTCCGGCACCGGGACGGCGGTGGCGGTTCTGTCGCCGGAGATGATTCCTTCCCTGTCACCGCGAGACATTCAGTCGCGCATCCGTTCCGGCGAGTCCGCCGAGGACGTCGCGCGCATCGCCGGGGTGCCGGTCGACCGCGTGCTCCGCTACGCCGGTCCGGTGCTCCAGGAGCGGGCCATGCTGGCCCAGCACGCCCGTCGCACCCGGTTGAAGACTTCGGACACCGGTCAGCCGCTCGCCGAGGTGGTCGACAGCCGCCTCTCGCAGCACGGCATCGACACCGAGAAAATCTCCTGGGACGCGTTCCGCAAGGACGACGGCACCTGGCGGATCGTTGCCACCTGGCCGTCCGGCAAGGCCACTGCTCAGGCCATCTGGGACATGGACAAGGGTCGTCAGGTGGTCTCGCCACACGACGACATGGCGCAATACCTCTGCGCCGAGCGGCCCACCCAGATCCTCGGCCAGGACCCGGTCCCGGAGCGCGGCGGCCACGGCCTGCCCGGCCCGGCCCGCAGCCCCGAGCCCATCCGCGGCGGCCACGGCCTGCCCGCGGCTTCGGAAAACGCGTCGCCCCGCTCCAACCGCGACCCGATCCGAGCCGGACGCGACGCCCTGCTCGCCTCCCTCGACCGGCCGCTCGAGACCAGCTCCGGCCGAGGCCTCGAGCCGGTCTCACCCGCCTCCCGGCGCCCGGTCGCCGGCGGCGCCGCCGCCCTGCTGGGTGGTGGCGCGGGTTCCGCGTTCGACGACGACGCCGACCTGCCGAAAGAGGTCCCGGCGGTCCCGTCGCTCGCGGTCCTGCGCCCGCGTCGTACGGTCGGCCAGGGCGCTTCGCAGACAAACAACTCGGAAACCGAGGAGAACAGCAAGCCGCGCAAGCGTCTGCCCAGCTGGGACGACGTGTTGTTCGGCGGCGGCCCGGCCGCCCGAGAGTCCTCCTAACCAGGGCCAGCAACGCCATCCCGCCGGCCCCAAAGCCCGGCGGGATCAGGCAGCCCCGGCGGGATCAGGCCGCCCGGCGAAATCCGGCGCCCGGCCGCCCGACGTTGTGCCCCGCCGATCCGGCAGTGCGGCGTTGAGCCCGGGCGAGCGCCGGCCGCCCGGCGTTGAGCCCTGGCCAGCGCCGGCCGCCCGGCGTTGAGCCCTGTCCAGCGCCGGCCGCCCGGCGTTGAGCCCTGTCCAGCGCCGGCCGCCCGGCGTTGAGCCCGGGGCATATCCGGCAGTCCGGATAAGTCGCCGCATGTGAGTGAAGCCCGACCGACCCGAGTTGAGCGCCCCGAAGACCGCCCGAAGACGCTGAGCAGGCTCCGAGATCCCGTCCGGCTGGGCGGCGCCGGTCGCTACCGGATCTTGGAAACTTCTGGCTGCGACTATTACGCGCTGTCACGGCGAGGCGCGACGGTCGCACATGTGTGGAGCATTGTGGTGCCTCCAGGCTCCGCCAGTTACCAAGATCGGCCGTAACGCCTGCGAACACGACACGCAGAGCTACCAAAGCAGGTCGCCGACACCGCGAACAGCCGCTCCGCGACGGCGCAGCTCGTGCCAGATCTTGCGGGCCCCGTAGACGCCGTAGTTCTCCGCGTGGATCTGCTCGATCACCGCGGTCAGTTCCTCGTCACGCCGGGAACGGGCCGAGGCGGGGCGGGACTTGGCGGCGTAGTAGGTCGACGATGCGATCTGTGCCGGCGTGTCTTCGAGCGCCTGCAGGACCGGCTGGACACCGTGTTCCTCGTGCTGGGAGTCGACGAAGGCGACCTTCATCGCGACGGACGGTCCAGCTCCGCCGCGAAGAAAGACGCCGCGGACTTCAAGATCTGATTCGCCCGCCGCAACTCACGATTCTCCCGTTCCAGCACCGCGAGGCGTTCCGCGTCGCTGGACGTCGTGCCCGACCGCACGCCGGCATCGGTCTCGGCCTGCCGCACCCACACCCGCAACGCCTCCGGATGAACACCGAGCTGGCCGGCGATCCGCCGAATCGCCCCGACGCTGGATGCCGGGTCTCGGCGGGCCTCGATCGCCAACCGGGTCGCACGCTCACGCAGCTCATCGGGGTACTTCTTCGGTGCCACCATAGCGAGATTCTCTCCCAGGTTTGGATGTCTCCATCAAACCCGGGGCGGGACAACGTGTCGATTTAGGGCGCGATACGAACCTGAAGTCGACACAAGCAGCCATTCCACAGCGTGCGTGTCGACATTGGGTGCGGATCGAACCCCAAATCAACACGCAACGGCGCTCCGGGGCAGCGGGGCTGATCCGCGCGTTGACTTTGGGTGCTGGACGAGCTGGACATCGACACGAGCGGTCGGCTCTGGTGTGTGTGTTGATTTGAGGGGCGGAGCGCACCCAAAGTCAACACGCACGAGGGGGTGGGTTGAGTGCCCCTCGAGGCGGCACGCTCTGGACGTGGGTGGGGTCAGTCGTGGCGGTGGTTGAGGGCCAGGCCGGCTGCGTGTAGCTGGCACTCGAGTCGCATGCGTTCGAGTTCGCGGTCCACGCCCTCCAGCGGCTGCAGGTGCTCGGGCACCCCCAAGCGGCGGCATGCCAGCTGGAGCCGAGCGTCATAAGCACGCAGCACAGCGGCCATCCACACCTCTGAACAGCGCGTCGGGCCGCTGCGGCGTTGTCTGTCGAGGCGGCGTAGGTCGTACGCAAGCTGCTCTATGGAAGGAACACCGAGAGGGGTGACCGGATCGCGGAGTTTGAGGTTTTGGTCCAGGTTGCGCAGGGAGCGCAGCTCCCGGCGGCCGGTGCGGGTCAGCAGGCGGCGCACCCGGCGCGTGCCCGGGTCGAGGACGGCGGCGGCGCACGGCAGCATCAGCAACGCCGAGAGCGCCGCCGAGAGCACAGCAATGTGCACAGTCGCCACGATTCGACGCTAGGCGCTGACGGTGCGGGCCGGAATACCCGTTTGGTGGAGCGGAACTGCCAAAGTCGCAGCGCTGCACAAGCACGCAAAAGCTATAAAAAACGCTAAAAGCGCGAAGGCCTCAGACGCGGGCTACCGGAATGGCCGGAGTGCTCGGCTCGGCATGGCCTCGTACCCCCTCGTGCGGACGAGCCTCGGCCCCGCCTCCGTCATGCAAGCCCTCGGAAGCCGATGCCTCCAGCGACGACTCCGACTGCACCAGCCGCACCCGCCGGCCCTGGAACTCCAACCGGTCGCCGCTGGCCCGCAGTTGCCACACCAGTGCGCCCGCGGCCGCCACAAAGCTCACGAGACCAGCGGCCCAGATGCTCGACGGCACCCCGAACCTCTCGCCCCACCAGCCCGACAACGTGGCCCCGATGGGCGTAGTTCCCAGGAAGACCAGCACATAGAGGGCCATGACCCGCCCCCGATATTCCGGATCCACCCCCATCTGCACCCGGTGATTCGCCCCTTGCGCCAGATAAATCGAGAAAAAGCCGGTGGGGATCAGCAAAAGCGCGGCCGTCACGAAATTAGGGGAAAATCCTACGAAGAACTCGAAAACTCCGAACAGCAAGGCTGCCCCGATGACCCGGTAGACCCCAGGCCGAGCCCGCCGCCGAGTCCCCGCCAACGCCCCACCGAGCGACCCGATGGCCAAACAAGTGGTCAACAGCCCGAACGTCGACGGACCGGCGTTGAAGTCAATTTTCGCGAGAGCCGCCAGCGTGACCGGGAAATTGAAGCCGATCATCCCAATGACAGCCATCATCCCGATGGGAAGCAGCAGATCGTGCCGCTTGCCCACGTAACGCAGTCCATCGATGACCCGGGCCGGCGCGCCCTCTTTCCGCGGCGACCGGTAAAGGTCGGCGGGCCGCATCCGGATGTAGGTGAAGACCGGTGCGATCGCCAGAACCGTCGAGATCAGGAAGACCCCGGGCGTGGACAGCACCGCGAGCAGAACCCCGGCGAGAGCGGGACCGCTGATCCGCGCCATGTTGAACGTGGCGGCCGACAACGCGAGCGCGTTCGGCAGGAGCCGGAGCTCGACCAGTTCCGAGACGAAGGACTGCCGGACAGGCGTCTCGACAGCGTTCGCGATACCCAGGAGCAGCGCGAACACGTACACGTGCCAGAGTTCGACCACCCCGGTGGTGACCAGCACCGCGAAGGCGACAGCGAAGAACGCGAACGCGGCGTTCGCCGCAACGAGCAGCTTGCGCTTGTCGTAACGGTCAGCCAGGCGGCCGCTCACCAGGGTCAAAAGCATCACGGGTACGAATTGAAGGGCCGTCACCATCCCCAAAGCGCTCGGGGAGTTGTCGGAGAGTTCCAGCACCAGCCAGTCCTGGGCTGTGAACATCATCCAGACGCCGATCAGCTTCACCAGTTGACCGCCGGCGAAGAGGCGGTAGTTCGGGACCTGCAAGGACCGGAATATGGCGCTCAAAGGGCCCCCTGAGTTCGGTCGTACGCGTCATCGTCGTGTGACGAAGCGGAACGACAAGAACAGAAGTCAGCCCCGGGCGACGCGCTGGAGAATCTCCGCCGCGTTTGCCAAGGTTTCCCGTTCTTCCGGGCTCAAACGGTCCAGAGCCTGTGCCAGCCATTCGTTGCGCGCCTGCTCGTACTGCGCGTACACCGCTTTGCCCTGCTCGGTGGCGGCCAGGATGACCTGACGCCCGTCGGTGGGGTGTGGCGTACGCGCAACAAGCCCACGGTCCTCCAGCTTCCCGACGATCTTGGTCATCGTCGGTGGCTGGACCCGTTCCACATCGGCGAGCTCACGGGGAGTCAGCGCGCCGGCCAGCTGGAGGCTGGTCAACGCGGAGAGCTGACTGAACGTGAGGTCACCGACCGGCCGGGCCTGTCGGACTCGGCGGCCAAGCCGGGTGATCGCGTCCCGCAGCGTTTTCGCCAGCGGTTCCGCTGTCGCGCGCTCCGTCGTCATCACCCGCTCCATCACAATACTTAGCCTAGCTAATGAGCATGGCTAACGACATCAGTTGACAGGTATGACCACTGTCACCGGCACGCTAGCGCACACCGGTGACAGCATCATCAACCACAAGTGATCAGAGAACCCAGGCCTCGAGCGGACCCCGGGCGAAGTACAGGACGAACAGGGCGGCGACCCCGTACAGAATGGGGTGAATCTCGCGCGCCTTGCCGGTGAAGGCCTTCAGCACGACGTACGAGATGATCCCGGCCCCGATGCCGTTGGAGATCGAGTACGTGAACGGCATCAGCGTCACGGTCAGGAACGCCGGCACCGCGATCGTGTAATCGGTCCAGTCGATCTTGGTGACCGTGGTGATCATCAGGAAGCCGACGACCACCAGTGCGGTCGACGCGGCCTCGAACGGCACAACCTTGACCAGCGGCGCGAAGAACATCGCGACCAGGAACAACACACCGGTCACCAGGCTGGCCACACCGGTACGCGCACCTTCGCCGACACCGGAGGCACTCTCCACGTACGAGGTGTTGCTGGAAACGCTGGCGGCACCACCGGCAGCGGCGGCGACCGAGTCGACCAGCAGGATCTCCCGGGTACGCGGCGGCATGCCCTCGGCGTCCAGCAGGTCACCCTCCTGGCCGACCGCGACCATCGTGCCCATCGTGTCGAAGAAGTCCGTGATCAGCAGCGTGAAGACGAACATCAGCACGACCAGCCAGCCCGCCGTCGACCACGAGTCGAGCACGTTGAACTGCCCGATCAGCGAGAGGTCCGGCGTGTCGATGATCTGGTCCGGCAGCGTCGGGACGTTGAGCGACCAGCCGTGCGGGTTGGTGACGACCGACCCGACACCGGCGATCGCCTCGACGATGATCGCCAGGACCGTCGTGCCGAGGATGCCGATCAGGATGGCGCCCTTGATCTTGCGGACGAAGAGGACCAGCGTGAAGAGCAGGCCGATCGCGAACACCAGCGTCGGCCAGGTCATCAGCTTGCCGCCGAGGCCGAGCTCGACCGGGACGGTGGTGTTCGCGGCGTCCGGCACCCGGTGCACGAACCCCGCGTCGACCAGGCCGATGATCATCAGGAAGAGGCCGATGCCCACACCGATCGCGGTCTTCAGCTGGGTCGGCACCGCACGGAACACAGCGGTACGCAGACCGGTCAGCACCAGGATCGCGATCAGCACACCCTCGATGACGACCAGGCCCATCGCGTCGGCCCAGGTCATCTCCGGCGCGATCTCGTACGCCACCAGCGCGTTGACGCCCAGACCCGCGGCCAGTGCCAGCGGGAACCGGGCCACCACGCCCATCAGGATGGTCATCAGGCCGGCGACAAGCGCAGTGCCGGCGGCGAGCGCGGCGATCGGCAGGTGCGCGCCGGTGGAGTCGACGCCACCGGCAAGGATCAGCGGGTTCAGCACGACGATGTACGCCATCGTGAAGAACGTGACGATGCCACCGCGGACCTCCCTGCTGAGGGTCGATCCGCGGGCGGTTATCTCAAAGAACCGGTCGAACTTGTTCACGGGTCCGGTGACAGGTTCAGGGGCGCTGGACATATGTGGCCCTTTCGGGGGTATCACTCATGAGGGGACGCGCGCATGCTGCCAGAACCTACTGACCTCGGCAAAAGCGGAGTGATGTTACAACTCTCACGTGCTGCGCCGTTGCGGTCCGTAATGGTCGTACCCTGACGGAGTGAGTGACCTGTCGCCCGCCACGAAAGCCCCGGACGTTACTAAAGCCACGAAAACCCTAGATGCCGTCGTCGGGACCAAGCCTCGACCAGAACCCCTCGACCCCCCGATGCTGCCGTTCGCCTTGGCCGGCGTGGCCGCCTTCGCCGTCGCGCTACTGGTCACCTGGCTGGCAGGGGCACCCGATCACTGGGTCGAGATTGCTTTCGCCGGGCTCATCTGGGGCATTCCGGGCACGCTGACGATGGTCGTCCACGACCGAGGCCGCAAGCACCGCCGGGTGCTCACCCACCCGGAATTCACCGTCAACAGCTGACGGTCAGCTGTGGCCGTAATCCTCGGCCGGCTCGCCCGACTCCACTGAACCATGCCCACGGCTGACCGCCACGGACTCGACCTCACTGTCGTCGTACACCGTCGGCAACTCCTCGACCGGCTGCTCAGCCGTCGTGAGCAGCGCCTCGGAGTGCGCGCCACAACCGTGATCGGCAGCGACCGCACGGCCGTCGTCCGGCGCGTACAGGTTGCCGCAGACTCCGAACATCGGGCGCATCGAACCGGCGAGCGGCAGGTAGAAACCGCAGGTGCCGCAGCGCGCGTTACGCGGCGCGGCAGTGGAGATCGGCGCTTCCGGTCCGGCGTCGCCGTCGTACCACCGCTGAGCGGTCTCGATGCGACCCTCGCGGGACATCACCCGGGACCGGCCGAGGCCGAGCTCCCAGGAGACCTCCTCGACGGCGGCGTCGTCGCTGAGCACATAGCCCGGAGCGAGGCGGTCGTCGTCGGGCGCGGTCGGCATGAGGTCGCCGACGCCGAGGTCGCCCGGCTGCACCCGCTCGTTCCACGGCACCCAGCCGGGCGCGAGCAGCGCGTCGGGGCCGGGCAGCAGAACGGTCTCGCAGATCGTCACGTGCCGGCTGCGCGGGACTCGGGTGACCGTGACGGCCCACCGCCAGCCCTTGTAGCCATCGAGGTGACTCTCGAAGAAATGGGTGACGACGCGATCGCCCTCGGCAATCGCCTCAAGGTGATCACCGACGTCATCCGCGTCCACATCGGTGATGGCACCACGAGCCACACCGACGGCATCGGCACAGACCTGGTCGAGTCGGGCACTGCGGGCGGCGGTCCTGGAGGTCACCGACCCATTGTTGCCTACCGAACCGGGTGGCCCGCAATGAGTCCCCATATACCCGGTGGTGAACATCAGTCAGGATGGTTGTCATGCCGCTGCTTCCCACACTCGGACGCACCGTCGGCACCGGCGTGAAGGCACTCCGTCTGGTGGTGCGGGGCTCGGTGCGCGGCAGCGCCTGGGCCACCCGCCGGGTCGGCACTGCCCGGGCGCGCGGCGCCGCCAACGAAACCGGCATGATCCGGCTCTTCGACCTGCACGCGATCTCCTGCGCCGGTGACGCACTCATCGCGATCGGGCTGGCCGGGACGATCTTCAGCGTCCCGCTCGGCGAGGCCCGTAGCAAGGTGGGCCTCTACCTGCTCATCACGATGGTGCCGTTCGCCCTGCTCGCGCCGGTGGTCGGCCCGCTGCTGGACCATTTCCGGCACGGCCGGCGTTACGCCCTGGCCACCACGATGCTGGGCCGGGCGTTCCTGGCCTACGTGATGTCGGACAACCTGCTCGGCTGGGGGCTCTATCCGGCCGCATTCGCGGTGCTGGCGTTCTCCAGGGCCTACGGCGTGGCCCGATCAGCAGCAGTGCCACGCCTTCTCCCGGCCGGGGTAGGACTGTCCCAGGTGGGCGCCCGGGCCAGCGTCTACGGCACCTTCGCCGGCATCCTGGTGGCCCCGATCGGCCTGCTCGCGTTCAAGTTCGGGCCACAGTGGCCCCTGCGCGTCGCCACGATCATCTTCATGGTCGGCGTGGTGATCGCGCTGCGCCTGCCGCCGCGCGCCGACTCCGACCCGCCGGAAGAGATGCCGCGACCCTGGCGTGCCGTCTTCCGCACCGCCGGCACCGGCCGTCCGCTCGCCGAGCGCCTGGTCATGGCGAGCCTGATCGGCAGTTCCAGCCTGCGTCTTCTCTACGGATTCCTGCTGCTCTTCCTCACCTTCGCGATCATGGGGAACGACCTGCCCAGCTCGTTCATCGGCGTCGAGATGAGCCGGGGCGCCGCGGTCGGGGTGGTCGGCGGCGCGCTCGCGATCGGCACGTTCCTCTCCACCGCGGCCGGGACCGGTCTGCGCATCCGCCGCCCGCTCGCGCTGCAGTCCAGCGGCCTGGTGGTGACCGCCGGCGTCGCGGTGCTCACCACGATCTTCTACAACCTCGCGATGGTCACCCTGCTGGCCCTGCTCACCGCGATCTTCAGCGGGATCGCGAAACTCGCTGTCGATGCCAGCATCCAGGAACGCGTGCCGGAACAGCAGCGGGCCACCGCGTTCGCGCACTCCGAGACAGCGTTGATGCTGGCCTGGGTGGCCGGCGGCGGCCTCGGCATCATCCCGCTGCCCGGACGGATGGGGATCGCGCTCGCCGCGCTGCTCGCGGTGCTTGCCGCGGCGCGCGCCGCGTGGGCGGCAGCCCGCCTGCACAACGAGCGCCTGCTGGGTCACCCTTCTCCTTCGGTACGGGATGACGACACGACCCGTGAGCCCGTGGTGGAGGCCGTCGACCCGTGGGCCGACCCCGAGCCCGCGCCGGTCGCCAAAAAACCGGCAGCCAAGGCACCGGCCCAGCGCGAAGCCGGGCGCAGATGGCGCCGGGGCGGGAAAAAGCCTGTCGTGCATTCCCCGGAACCGCAGGTGAAGTCGAACGGGCCAGATCTCGACGAGTCCGAGCGGCACACGGTCCGCTACCGAGGTGGTGATGGCAGCGGCACTCCGCCGGCCAAGCCGTCCGGCGCCGGGGCGCCGCCCGGATTCCACGTCTACCGGCCGTCCAGCTCCGGAAACGGCGCACGAAACGCCGATCCGACGAACGATGAGGCCTCGTGAACGCGTACAAAATCTTGGTGGTGACCGCGGTGACCGCCGAGGCCGAAGCGATCCGCCCAGGTCTCGACAGTGATCTGATCGTGGTCGGCGCCGTAGGCGTCGGTCCGGCAGCGGCCGCGGCCGGTACCGCACGGCTGCTCGCCACCGGCAGCTACCGCGCGGTGATCAGTGCGGGCATCGCCGGCGGTTTCCCCGGGCGCGCGACCATCGGAGGGACCGTTCTCGCGACCCGCAGCATCGCCGCCGATCTGGGCGCCGAGACACCCGACGGATTCCTGCCGGTGGAGGAGCTGGGTTTCGGCAACAGCGTGCTGGAGTGCGACCCGGCGCTGGTCAAGGCACTGAGCGAGGCGCTTCCGGCGGCGCTGACCGGCGACGTGCTGACGCTGAGCACGGTCACCGGCACGCAAGCGACCGCGGACCGGCTGGCGGCTCGCTTCCCGCGGGCGGTCGCGGAAGCCATGGAGGGGTACGGCGTGGCGAGCGCGGCGCTCGGCGCCGGAGTGCCGTTCGCCGAGCTGAGGACGATCTCCAACCCGGTGGGGCCGCGGGACCGGGCGGCGTGGCGCCTGGCCGACGCGTTCGCCGCCCTGCGAGCCGCCGCTCCGGCATTGAAGGCCATCTCCTGAATCTTGTCCGATTCCTTTACCTGGAAGTTATTGCTGTTGAACATCGAGAACGGCATGCTGCGCTGACAACCGATTGACGGCCGGTCTCCTAACCCAGCGAGGCGCTATGACAGACGTGGGCGGCACCGAGATGACGGCCGCGGCCAGAGCCCGGTTGATCGGCGCCGGTTACGCGGCTCAGGGCCTCGGTTACGCCGCAGTGGTGACCGCCCTGCCCACGTTCAAGGACCGGCAGGGCATCGACGACACGTTCGTCTCGGCGATCCTGCTGCTGGTCTGTGTCGCGGCGGCCGGCGGTTCGGTGCTGGCCGACAAGATCGCGACCCGCTGGGGCAGCCGTTACGCACTGGCCACCGGTCTGCTGGTCGTCGCGGTGGGGCTGACCGGCGCGACCATCACCACGCCGAACGCTGTCTTCGCGGTGATCCTGCTGGCCTACGGCATCGGTCTCGGCGCTGTCGACGCGTCGCTGTCCATGCAGGGTGTGCTCGTGCAGGCCCGGCTCGGGCGCAGCGTGATGAGCAGGCTCTTCGCGGCGTACACGGCGGCCGCCATCGCGGCCGCGCTGCTGATGTCCGGCGTGCTCCGGATCGGCGCGGGCGCCGAGCTGGCGGTCGGTGTGGCTGCCGTGTTCGCAGCGGTGATCGGCGTGATCGGCTGGCGCGCCTTCGAGCCCGGCCGGACGCTTCGAGCGGCGGCCGTGCACGCGCACGGTGGCCGGGCGATCCGCCCGATCGTGCTGGTCTGCGGCATGTTGATCTTCACGGCGTTCCTGGTGGACTCGGCAATCAGCACCTGGAGCTCGGTCTACCTGCACGACACCCTCAAGGCCGCTTCCGCGGTGGCCCCGCTGGGTTACGCGGCCTACCAGGTAGCCGTCCTGGTGAGCCGTCTCATCGCCGATCACGTGATGCCCCGGGCCGGCCGTCTCGCTGTCGCCCTGGGCGGCCTGGCCGTCTGTGGTGCCGGCTGCGGGCTGGTGGCGGCGCTGCCGTCGATCGGCGCCGCGGTGGCCGGCTTCGCGATCGCCGGCATCGGGGTGGGTGTGCTGGTCCCGCTGGCGTTCAGCGCGGCCGGCGAGGCAGCCGCTGAGAACAGCGACGAGGTGATCGCCAAGGTGAACCTCTTCAACTACGGCGGCGCGCTGCTCGGCGCAGTTCTGCTCGGCGCTCTCTCCGAGCCGATCGGCCTTCAGATCGCGTTCCTGATCCCGGTTGTCGCGGTGATTCTGACCCTGCCGCTGGCTCGCCGGCTGCGTCATCTCTCGATCCCGGAGCCGGTTGCCAAAAGCGCTGGCTAAGCTTGCCGCGTGCCGAGGCTGGTCGACCGCGATCTCAGAAAAGCCGAGTTGCTCGCCGCCGCTTGGCGAGTGGTTCGCGTCCGCGGTGTCGAGGGCACCACGACCAGGGCCATCGCCGACGAGGCTGGTTGCTCGCTGAGCGTCCTCGCGCACTTCCTGGGCGGCAAAGACGACATCCTGGTCGCCGCACAGAAAGCGGTCTACGACCGGATCGTGGAGCGCGCCTTCCGGATAGGCGGCGACCTCTTCGGACTCGACGGTCTGCGCGCCGCGCTGGAAGCGGTGCTGCCGCTGGACGAGGAGCGGGCCGCCGACGCGCACGTCAACGTCGCGTTCGCCGGCGCCGCGCTGTCCCATCCCCGGCTCGCCGAGTCCCGCCGCCGGTCGCACCAGGAGATCCGGGTGCACCTGATCAACTGTCTGCGCGAGGCGCGGGAGCTGGGTGAGCTGCGCGCCGGGGTGGACGACGAGGCCGTGATCGACGACTTCATCATCCTGGTCGAGGGCAGCACGCTGCTCAGCCTGGTCGACGGGTGGGCCGAGGAGGGCCGCGCCGAGCGCCTGTCCCGCCTCGCCACCCAGTTCGTGGATCAGCTGCGGCGCTGAGCCGCGATCACGTCCCTGTACCAGTGCCAGGAGTCCTTGCGCGTCCGGTTCAATGTCGCCTTGTCCACATATATGAGTCCGAATCGTTCGTCATAGCCGGCCGCCCACTCGAAGTTGTCCAGCGCCGACCAGATGTAGTAACCGGTCACGTCCACCCCGGAATCGATGGCTTCGCTGACCGCCCTCAGGTGTGAATCCAGGTAGGAGATCCGCCGCTCGTCGTGCACCCGGTCGTCCGCACCGGGCGGCGCGTCGTGGAAGGACGCCCCGTTCTCGGTGATGATCACAGGCGGCAGGTGCGGGTAACGGTCCTTCAGCTTGACCAGGATCTCGGTGAGCGCCGAGGGCACGATCGACCAGCCGAAATCGGTACGCTCGTCGCTCTTCACCGGCACCGGCGAGAACGGCAGGCCCTCCGGGATGTCCACCTCCAGCACGCCGGAGTAATCCTTGCCGGCCCGCGGCGCCTCGATCATCGTCGGCTCGTAGTAGTTGACCCCGTAGAAGTCGAGCCGGGCCCGGATCAGCTCCAGGTCACGGTCGAGCTGCGCGCCACCGGTGCCGATCCCGGCCGCGATCATCTCGTTCGGGTACTCGCCGCGCAGGATCGGATCGGAGAACGTCCAGTTCGTCAGGTCCTCGAACAGGCCCGCCGCGCCCAGGTCCGCCGGGTCGTCGGTGGCCGGGATAACCGGGAAGTGCTGGTTCGCCACACCGACCGACGCGGCCCCGTGCGTACGGAGCACCTGCACGGCCAGGCCGTGCGCGAGCAACTGGTGATGTGCCGCCGGCAGCGCTTCCAGGCCGAGGCCACGGGCGGGCGCGTGGTCGGTCAAGGCGTACCCATAAAGGGTGTGGACGTTCATCTCGTTCAGCGTGATCCAGTCGCGGACCCGGTCGCCGAGGCGCAGGACCAACGTGCTGGCGTGATCGGCGAGCCGGTGCGCGGTGTCCCGGTTCATCCAGCCGCCGGCGTCCTCCAGGCTCTGCGGCAGGTCCCAGTGGTACAGCGTCGGTACCGGCCGCACGCCGGCTTCGAGAAGCGAGTCGACAAGCCGGTCGTAGAAGTCGATTCCTCCGGAGAGGACTCGCGGCCAGGAGAACGAGAACCGATAGTCGTGTGCCCCGGCGCCGGCGATGTGCCCGACGTCCTCGGCGTACCGGTTGACGTGGTCGATCGCGACCCGGGCGTCCTCGCCGTGCCGGATCGTGCCGGGCCGGGCTGCGAACGTGTCCCAGATGCTCGGGGGCAGGCCTTGGGTGCCCTCGATCTGATAGGCCGAGGTCGACATGCCGAACCGGAAGCCAGGTGGGAACTGTGGGTACAAGACGATCCCTTTCTTACGGAAGTGCTTTCAACCGCGGCAGCGCCGCCAGCGCGAGCAGCGCGGCGCCGCCGGTGAGCAGGTACAGGGCCGGATAACCGCCGAGCCCGGTGACGATCGGCGCGGCGATCACCGGCGCGATCAGCTGGGGCAGGGTGCCGGCGATGTTGGCGACGCCGAGCATCGTGGCGCGGGTTTCCGCGTCCGGCAGCACATGGGTGATCACCGCCATGTCGACAGCGATGTACGCCCCCCAGCCCACCCCGACCAGCGCCGAAGCAACGATGACGACGGCTGTCACGGGCACCAGGGCCAGCACCGTGCTCCCGGCCGCGATGATCACCGCGGCAGCGGCGACGAAGACACGGCGGCGTACCCACTTGTCGGAGAGGACGCCGCCGAAACCGCCGACGATGCCGGCGAAGAGCACGTTGACCACGGTCAGGATCAGCACCCAGAGGGCCGGGTCGGCGACACCGACGGAGTCCGACAGGTAGTAGAAGAGGTAGACCAGGACCAGCGCGTTGCTGAGGTTCAGCAGGAACCGGATGACCCAGGCCCAGGCGAACTGGCTGCCCGGCCTGGTGATCACTGTCCACTTGATCTTGCTGGTCTCGGCCGGCGAGGCCGGACCGTCCCGGTGCATGATCAGAAGCGCCGCACCGAAGGCCGGCACCGCGATCGCCACCGCGATGTACCCCGGTGCGCCCTGGCCGACCGCGACCGCCACGGCGGTGCCGAGCACCACCCCGACGATCTGCGCCACTCCGAAGATCGCGCCGACCGTGCCCCGCTGCCGTTCCGGAACCCGGTCACCGATCATCGCGGCCAGCGCGGCAAGCGGCCCGTTGAGACCGGCCTGCACCAGGCACCAGCCGATGACCATGGTGGACCGGGTGTCCGCCCCGGCCAGCACCAGCAGACCGGCGATGCCGACCACGGTGCCGGCCAGGAAGATCGGCAGACGCCGTGACCCGATCCGGTCGGAGAGAACGCCCCAGAGCGGGTTCGCCACCATCGACACGGCGGCGCCCCAGGCGGTCACGAAGGCGAGCAGCGCCTCCTTGCCGTCCTCACCGGCGAGCCGGGCCGCCTGCTCCGGAAGCAGGATCTGGATCGGGCCGAACCAGCCCGCCGCCACCCCGACCATGGCCAAGCCATAGGCGGTCATCCAGCGGCGGCGGACCGGTATGTCGACGAGCGTCACAGCCGGGCCTTTTCCCACATCACGGTGTATGACTCAGCGCCACTCAGCAGCTGTTTGCGCAGCTTGGTGGCGTCGGAGCCGGACTGGTTGATCAGGTCGGTGATCCAGTCGGCGTACAGGCCGTACTGGGCGACGCCGTCGGTGTTCAGATCGAACGTCCTGGTGCCGTACACCTGCTTGGTCACCGTAGTGCCATTGGTCGCGGTGAAGGGATAGGTGAGCGGGCTGGACCCGGCGTTCAGGCGGGGGGCTGCCTGCGGGCCCAGCCCGTTCACGTCAGTGCCGACCCCGTACCCGGTGATCTTCGAAGCGTTGGTGAGCGCCTGGTGCGCACGCCATTCGTCGAGGAAGGTCCCGGTGTCCTGGCCGTCGTCGCTGGCGGCGAACGCGTAACTGGCGACGAAGCCACCGAGGCCGAGGATGCGGTTCACGATTGTCGGGTCCGACCAGGTGTGCACCGAGGTGACGCCCGGGTATCCGGCCTGCGTGGCGATGTCGAGGACCGCTTGCGCGGTCTTCACACCCATGTGGTCGATGTGGATGATCATGCCGCGCTCGATCATTTCCTGGATCAGGTACGCCCCCAGCGAGGTCAAGCCGCGGGTGTTGCAGATCTTGCCGCTCGGATAGACCGGGAGGACCGCACCGGCCGGCAGGCCGACCCCGAGCTGGAGCAGCTTCGCGAAGTCGTCGCTGACGATCGGCTGCTCGTTGTCGGACGGTCCGGTGCAGCTGGTCGCCGTCCACCAATGGCCGCTGGAGAGCAGCTGACCCACGTTGATCGCGGCGCCGGTGACACCCTCGTCGAACCGGGTGCCGCCGAAAGCGTTGTCGAACTTGTGCACCGGGTACATGCCGCTGACCCCGATCGCCTCCAGTTCGTCGAGCCCGGCGTCGATGTCGGCGGTGGTGCACTGCGGGACGTCCTTGATCTCCCGGCAGCCGAACAGCTCGGAGTTCTCCACGCCGATCGTGACGGCCAGCTTGCCGGTCGCGGCGATCGCGCGTACCTCGGCCGGGGTTTTCGCCAGCCGGAACCAGCCCTTGCCCGGTCCGCCGCTGCGGGCATCCACGTAGTCCTGCATCTTCTTCAGGTATGCAGCCTGCGCGCGGATCTGGTCCATCTCGTCGCAGGAGGTGTGCTCCGGGGTCAGCTCGCAGATCACCCGGTTCGCCACGAGAAGCACGTTGAGCACCCGCTGGCCGGACTTCCAGGCCCGTTCCAGGCTGCGGAAGTACGACGCCTCGTGCAGCATCGTGTCGTTCTGCGGCCAGTCGCCGAACGTCGGCCAGCCATCCTCGGCCGAGTTGATCGGGTCGGTGCCCGCGATGATCGCTTCGAGCAGCGCACCCCAGCCGAGCGTCCCGTGCGACGCGCAGCCCTTCAGCGCCACCGTCACACCGCCTGATGCGTACGGGTCACCGCAGTGCAGTGATCCGCCGAACGCCTCGGCAGCGGTGACGTGCGCGTGGGCGTCGATCCAGCCGACGAGCTTGCCGTTGGCGTCGACCCCGGCGGCCGGCGTCCCGGTGACACCGGTGGCGATGTCCGGGATGGCGGCACAACCACTCGCCGCGGTGAGGGTGTACGTCGAACTGCCCGCGCCCAGCCCGCCGAGGTAGACGCCCATCTGCTGGCCGGTGGCGGTCGAGGTGAACTTGTACTTGCCCTCGGAGACGGTGGCGGTCCAGTCGGCGCGGTCGCCGTAATCGGCGCCGGCCCAGATCCAGCTGACCACGCTCTGATAGATCGGGGCGCTCGTCGAGTCCCGGATCGAGTACCGGCCGAGCTGGGTGGCCTCGAAGCGGAACTTCTCCGCCTTCGACGCGGTGCTCGTGTACCCGTACCCGACGCTGTCCTTGAAGACGTAACCGTTCGAGGTCTGGAGGGTGACACACGCACCCTCGAGATCGGTCGCAGACGTCCAGGTCGCAGCCATGGCGGCGGGCGCGGGCAGCCCACCTACCAGGCCGAGCACCAGGACGCCCGCAGCGATGGAGCGGAACCGGGCCACGGGACACCCCCTTTGATCGATCAAATGATCCAACAAAGCGGAGTGTAAGAATTGTCACGGCTTAGATCCAGATGTAAACGCGAATCTTTTCCTCGGTGCACCCCGAGGTGTGGGGAGCTAGACAGGCGCCGTAACGGGCGCTTCGCCACACACGCGGCTAGCGTGAGGTCGTGGAGCTTTCTCTGGCCGTCTCGCCGTGCCCGAACGACACCTTTGTGTTCCACGCTCTGATCCACGGGCAGGTGCCCGGCGCACCGCCGGTGAACCTGACCTTCGCGGACGTCGACGTTACGAACACGGCTGCGCTCGACGGCCGGTTCGACCTGGTCAAGGTGAGTTACGCGGCCTTGCCCTGGCTGCTCGACGATTACGAGCTGCTGCACTGCGGCGGCGCGCTCGGCCGGGGCTGCGGTCCACTCGTGCTGGCCCGGGAGCCCCTGGCCGACCTCACCGGCAAAACCGTTGCGGTGCCAGGCGACCGCACCACGGCGTACCTTCTCTTCCGCCTCTGGTCCGCGGAGCACCCGCCGGCTCACATCGAGGTCGTGCCCTTCCACGAGATCATGCCGGGCGTGGCCGAGGGCCGGTTCGACGCCGGCCTGGTCATCCACGAGGCCCGTTTCACGTACCAGCGGTTCGGCCTGATCGCCCTGGCCGACCTCGGCGAGTGGTGGGAGGCCGACACCGGCCTGCCGATCCCGCTCGGCGCGATCCTCGCCAAGAAAGGCACCGTCGATCCGGTCGAGGCCACCGAGTGGATCCGGGCGTCACTGCGCCAGGGCTGGCTCGACCCGGCCGCCAGTTACGAATTCGTCCTCGCCAACGCGCAGGAGATGGAACCGGACGTGGTGCGGCAGCACATCGAGCTCTACGTCAACGAGTTCACCCTTGACCTGGGCAAAGACGGACTCGCCGCCGCCGACGCCCTGCTCGGGCGCGCGGCGGCGGCGGGTCTTACGCCCGCTGTGAAGCCGTTCGTTTAAAAGGAAAGCTCTAAACCTCGAACTCTCGCGCGACCGCGTGCACCAGCTGCGCGATCTTCAGTGCGGTTTTCTTGTCCGGGTACCGGCCGCGCTGCAACGACGGCTGCACCGAGCTCTCCAGGACCTTGATCATGTCTTCGATCATGCTGGCCAGCTCGTCCGCCGGGCGCCGTCGAAGCTCGGCAACGGACGGCGGAGCCTCCAACAGCGTCACACCGAGCGCCTGCGCGCCCTTGCGGCTGTCGACCACGCCGAACTCGATCCGCTGACCGGTTTTCAACTCGGTGACCCCGGTCGGCAGCGAACCCTTGGGCAGGAACACGTCACCGCCCTCATCACTGGTGACGAACCCGAATCCCTTAGCCGCGTCGTACCACTTCACTCGACCCGTGGGCACCGCTGACCTCAACTTCACTCAATGGACACAACTGCTCACGGCAAGGCTATCCAGACGCGGGCTTGGACCCAACTGCAATCTCACCCAGCAGCAGGGTCCAACTCCGGTCAGTGGCCGTTCAGTGTCGGTGTCCAGGAGGAGGCGGGCCGGATCAGTGCCCGGAGTTCTTCGCCACGTGCGGCTGGTATGTGAGGTTCTCCACCGGCAGCGGGAAGGTCTGGTCGTCACCGAACGGCGACGGGGCCGCGGCCCGATCGGAAATCAGCTCGGAGACGTGCATTTGACCCTTCATGTCCACACCACGAGGGCCGCTGTGCTCCTTGACGGGCACCTGAGCACCCGGCTTGGCCTTCGACGCCACAGTGAGTCCTCCTCAGATCGGGGTCCGGCCACGCCCGGACCCACCACTATCGTCCCATGAACGTTAGCGTTGAAGACGATGGCCACCACATTCGCCGATCAACTACGGTCGCTGCCCGACGACGCCCTGGGCGCGCTCATCCAGCTGCGCCCCGACCTCGTCGTGCCGGTGCCCGCCGACATCTCGGCCCTCGCTGTACGCGCACAGTCGCGTAACTCGGTCGCCCGCTGCCTGGACGGGCTGGACGAGTTCACCCTGCTGATCCTGGACGCGGCTCGCTTGAGCCGTGCTACCGACACCGCACTGACCTCGGTCGACGCGGTTCTCACGCTCACCGGCGGGGTCGATCCCGAGGACGTGAAAGCCGCGATCGAGCGCCTCCGCGTCCGATTCCTGCTGCACGGCCCGCCCGAGGCGCTGCAGGTCGTGGGAGCGGTCGACGAGGTCACCTCGCCGTACCCGGCCGGTCTCGGCCGGCCCGCCGACTTCCTGGACCCGGCCGCCGGTGCACTCTGCGCCGACCGGGCGAAACTGCGCCGTACCGTGCTGGCCGCACCCGCGGCGGCCCGTGCGGTGCTCGACCGCCTGGCAGCGGGTCCCCCGATCGGGGCACTTTCCCGGACCGCGATGGACACGGCCGAACCCGTTCGCTGGCTCGTCGACCAGCACATCCTGGTCCCGGTCTCGGAAGCCGGCCGCGCGCCACGGCCGGACGGCGAGCTGGTCGAGCTGCCCCGCGAGGTCGGCATGCTGCTGCGCCGCGACACCGGGCCGCTCGGCGCGCTGCGGCCGTTCCCGCCGCTGCCGGACGCACCGGTTCGCGACCGCAAGGCCGCCGACTCGGCCGGCGCCGGCCAGGTGATGGAGGCGGTACGCGCCACCGAGGCGATCCTCGAAGCGCTGGCCGCCGAAGCCGCTCCGGTGCTCCGAGCCGGTGGCCTGGGCGTACGCGACCTGAAACGGCTCGCCAAGGCCGCCGGTGTCGACGAGTCCGGCGCCGCCCTGCTGATCGAGATCTCGTACGCGTCCGGCCTGCTCGGCGAGTCCGAGGTGAACCCCCGCAGCACCAACGGGGCCGCTCAGGACGTGTTCCTGCCGACCGGGGCGTACGACCTGTGGCGGGCAACAGGTGTGGCGACCCGATGGGCCACGCTGGTTCGGTCCTGGCTCACGATGACCCGGCAGCCCGGCCTGGTCGGCCGCCGCGACGAGCGGGACCGCCCGATCAACCCGCTCGCGCCGGACGCCGAACGGGCCGGCGCACCGCAGGCCCGGCGGGAGGCGCTGGACGCCCTGGCCGACCTGGAGCAGGGCGCCGCGCCGTCGGTCGACGACCTGCTCGCGCTGCTCGCCTGGCAGACGCCACGGCGGTCGCGGGGCCGGGAGGTGGCGCACCGGGACGCGTACTTCGGGGCGGCGCTACTCGGTGTGACCGGGCTGAACGCCGTCACGTCGTACTCTCGCCTGCTCCTGGCCGATCCGGAGACGGACGAGACCGACCCGCTGGGGTTGAACCCGGCGGATGCCCCGGCTGACGCCGTGCGCGCCCTGGACGCGATGCTGCCCGCGCCGGTCGACCATCTGCTGGTCCAGGCCGACCTGACAGTGGTGGTGCCCGGACCGCCGGAACCGGAACTCGCCGCCGATCTGGACGCCGTCGCCGAGCCGGAGTCAGCCGGTGGCGCGAGCGTGTTCCGGGTCACGCCGGCGAGCGTGCGGCGTGCCCTGGACATCGGTTACCGCGCCGACGACCTGCACACCCTGTTCCGCCGCCGGTCCCGCACACCGGTGCCGCAGACGCTGACGTACCTGATCGACGACACCGCCCGTAAGCACGGCGGCCTGCGCAGCGGATCCGCCGGGTCATACCTGCGCAGCGACGACGAGGCGCTGCTCACCGAGGTGCTCGGCGACAAGCGGCTGATCCCGGTCGACCTGCGCCGGATCGCGCCGACCGTGCTGGTCAGCCCGCGTCCGGTGGCCCGGCTGCTGGGTGCGCTGCGGGACGCCGGCTATGCGCCGGTCGCCGAGGACGCCGGGGGCACGATGGTGCTCACCAGGCCGAAGGCTCGGAGGGCGCCGAGCCGTACTCCAAGAATCGCCGAACCGATGGGGCCGCCGCACCTGGCCGGTCCGCGCCTGGCCGGCGTTGTCGAACAACTCCGCCGCGGCGACATCGCAACGCGCGCGGCGCATCGCGCGCCGATGACCGTCCGCGCCGCGCAGGGCCAGGCAGTGCCGGGACTCACCGCGGTGCAGCAGCACAGCCAGGCCATGGCGGTGCTTCAGCAGGCGGTCCGGGACAAGGTCAAGGTCTGGGTCGGGTACGTGGACTCGCACGGCGCCACCCTGTCCCGCCTGGTCAAACCCGTCTCGATGAGCGCGGGATACCTCCGTGCCGAGGACGAGCGAGGCGAAAGCCTGCACACGTTCGCCCTGCACCGGATCACCGCGGCGGTCAACGAGGAGTGAGATTTTGCCGGGCCGTGCACCCCCGTATTCGCACACGGCCCGGCAACCTATACACGCTCGGGAGCTCTGGAATGTTGCACCCAATTTCCGTGGCACACTGGAGGGTCGGCATTTCCGCAGTACGGAAGGTGTACGAGTGAGCTCCGGACCACTGATCGTGCAGTCGGACAAGACCCTGCTTCTGGAGGTGGACCATCCGGACGCGCAAGCGTGCCGGATGGCGATCGCACCCTTCGCCGAGCTGGAACGCTCGCCGGAGCACGTGCACACCTACCGGCTGACCCCGCTGGGGCTGTGGAACTCCCGGGCAGCCGGCCACGACGCTGAGAGCGTGGTCGACGCCCTGATCAAATACTCGCGATACCCGGTGCCGCACGCGCTGCTCGTCGACATCGCCGAGACGATGGATCGGTACGGTCGGCTCCAGCTCGTCAACGACCCGGTGCACGGCCTGGTGCTGCGCGGCCTCGATCGGATCGTGCTGGTCGAGGTGGCGAAATCGAAGAAACTGGCCGGCATGCTCGGCAACCGGATCGACGACGAGACGATCGCGGTGCACGGGTCCGAGCGCGGCCGCCTCAAGCAGGCGCTGCTCAAGCTCGGCTGGCCGGCCGAGGACCTGGCCGGTTACGTCGACGGCGAGGCGCACGAGATCGACCTGGCACAAGATGGCTGGACGCTTCGGTCCTACCAGCAGGAAGCGGTGGACGGCTTCTGGGCCGGTGGCTCCGGGGTCGTCGTGCTGCCCTGTGGCGCCGGCAAGACGCTTGTCGGCGCGGCCGCGATGGCGACCGCCAAGGCCACGACGCTGATCCTGGTGACGAACACGGTCGCCGGCCGGCAGTGGAAACGCGAGCTGGTGGCCCGCACGTCGCTCACCGAGGACGAGATCGGCGAGTACAGCGGCGAGCGCAAGGAGATCCGCCCGGTCACCATCGCCACGTACCAGGTGCTGACGTCACGCCGGGGCGGCGCCTTCACCCACCTGGACCTCTTCGGCGCCCGCGACTGGGGCCTGGTGATCTACGACGAGGTGCACCTGCTGCCCGCGCCGATCTTCCGGTTCACCGCTGACCTGCAGGCCCGCCGCCGGCTCGGTCTCACCGCCACGCTGGTCCGCGAGGACGGCCGTGAGGGCGACGTCTTCTCGCTGATCGGCCCCAAGCGTTACGACGCGCCGTGGAAGGACATCGAGTCGCAGGGCTGGATCGCACCGGCCGAGTGCGTCGAGGTCCGGGTCACCCTTACCGACGCGGAACGCATGTCGTACGCGGTGACCGAGGCCGAAGAGCGTTACCGGGTCGCGGCGTCGGCCCGGACGAAACTGCCCGTGGTGAAAGCCCTCATCGAAAAGCACCCGGACGAGCAGATCCTGGTCATCGGCGGTTTCCTCGACCAGCTGCATGAGCTGGGCGAATACCTGGATGCCCCGATCGTGCAGGGCTCCACGACGAACAAGGAGAGGGAACGCCTCTTCGACGCGTTCCGTGACGGGTCGCAGCGGACGCTGGTCCTGTCGAAAGTCGGCAACTTCTCGATCGACCTGCCCGAGGCGGCCGTGGCGATCCAGGTCTCCGGCACGTTCGGCTCCCGGCAGGAGGAGGCACAGCGGCTCGGCCGGGTGCTGCGGCCCAAGGGCGACGGGCGGCAGGCGCACTTCTACACGGTCGTCTCCCGGGACACGATCGACACCGAGTACGCGGCGCACCGGCAGCGGTTCCTGGCCGAGCAGGGGTACGCGTACAAGATCGTCGACGCCGACGACGTTCTTGGCCCGTCACTGCCCCAGGTCGACTGAGCTTCCCCACTGCAGCGAGAGGCGGGTGGCGGCCCGCTCCGCACGGATCTCCAGCAGGTCACCGAGGATGATCGCGCGGTCTTCCACGAGGATCTCGTCGTTGATGCCGTACGTCGCACGTTCGCTGACGAAGGTCGGGCTGCCGCTTTCCCGGTTCAGGTGGGCGGCGCTGTCGGCGGGGAGAAGGCCCGGCACGATCCGCTCGGAAGCCCTGGCGACGGTCACGCCGGCCTTTGCCAGGGCTTCATAAAGCGAGATATATCGAAAATCTTCGCTTTTAACCGCTGATATCCACGGCGCCGCGATCTTGGACGTTTGGTGGATCGCCGGCCGGCCGTCCAGGATTCGGAGCCGTTCCAGGACGCCGTCCGCGTTGTTCAGGACCACGGTCGTCACCTCGTGGCCCTGTTCCCGCAGGTCCTCGACGAAACTGCGCAGCGTGTCCACCCGGTAAGCGGCCTGGGCCGGGGTCACATAGGTGCCCCGGCCGGCCTGCTGGACGATCAGTCCTTCGAGCGTGAGCTGCTGAAGTGCCTGACGCAGCGTCATCAGCGTCACGCCGTAACTGGCGCTGAGCTCCCGCTGCGCCGGCAACGCGTCGCCGGGCCGGTAAACGCCGCCGCGGATCTTCTCAGCCAGGTCGACGGCGATCCGCCGATAGGCCGGCACCCGATCCGCCCGATCCGCCCGATCCGCCCGATCCGCCATGGTCCTCCTGTCACGATCCTTCAGACCGTCACAGTCACGATCCCTCAGACCGTCACAGTATCGAGAGCTCTCCGGAACTCGCTGAGGACGGCACCCATCTGCTCCGGCTCCCCGCCGTCGAGGATCTTCCGCATCAGGGCGGCGCCGATCACCACGCCGTCACAGGCCTCGGCGGCGGCGGTCGCGTGCTCCGGCCGGGAGATGCCGAACGCCAGCAGAATCGGCTGGTCGGTTAGTTTCCGCAGCTCCACGGCGAGCTTGATGCCGTCGCCGGCTACCTGGTCGCGTTCGCCTGTCGTACCCATGACCGAGATCGCGTAGACGAAGCCCCGGCTGCGGGAAGCGATCTCGGCCAGCCGGTCGGGTGCGGTGACCGGCGAGGCCAGCAGGGTGAGGTCGACGCCGTGCTTGATCGCCGCCTCGGAGAGCGCGCCGGCCTCGTCGAGGGGAAGGTCCGGCACGATGAGGCCGCTGACGCCGGCTTCGGCGAGATCCTGGCAGAAGCGGTCAGCTCCTTTGTGGAGGACCAGGTTGTAGTAGGTCATCGCGATCAGAGGGATGGTGATTTTCAGTCCGGCGAGATCATCGAGGATGCTTCGGGGGGACACTCCACGGCTCAGCGCCAGATCGGAAGCCTCCTGGATCGTCGGCCCGTCCAGGATCGGATCGGAGAACGGCAACCCGATCTCGATCGCGTCCGCCCCGCTGCGTTCGTACTCCTCCAGGTACCGCGTCCAGTCCGGCCGGATCCCACCGGTCAGATAGGGGACCAGCATCTTCTTCCTCATGACGCCTCCATCAGGGTCGCGACGTCCTTGTCACCCCGGCCGGAGAGCGTGACGAGGACCGTGCAGAACGGCGGCAGCTCACCGGATTCAGCAGCGCGGATCACCCACGCGATCGCATGCGCCGACTCCAGAGCCGGCAAGATCCCTTCGGTACGCGCAAGCCGGTGCACAGCCGGAACAACCTCGTCGTCGCCGACCATGACGTACCGGGCCCGCCCGATGTCGTTGAGGTACGCGTGCTCCGGCCCGACACCCGGGTAGTCCAGGCCCGGCGCAACCGAGTGCGCCTCGCTGACCTGCCCGTTCTCGTCCTGGAGCAGGTATGACCGGAACCCGTGCAGCACACCGGTCTGCCCCGAGGCCACCGCCGCCCCACCGGCCGCCTCCACCCCGATCAGCCGCGCGTTCGTGTCAGCGAACCCGGCGAACGTCCCCGCCGCATTGGATCCGCCACCCACACAGGCGACGACAAAATCCGGGATCCCGGCGCTCAGCTCAGCCGCACACTGCCCCCGCGCCTCATCCCCGATGACCCGCTGAAATTCACGAACCATCCATGGGTACGGGTGAGGCCCCATCACCGACCCGAGGCAATAGTGGGCCTCGTCGACACAGGTGACCCACTGCCGCAGAGCCTCACTGGTGGCGTCCTTGAGCGTGCGGCTGCCACCGGTGACCGGCACCACTTCAGCGCCGAGCATCTTCATCCGATAGACGTTGAGCGCCTGCCGCTCGATGTCCTTCTCTCCCATGTAGACCGTGACCCCGAGCCCGAGCAGCGCACCGGCGGTCGCGGTAGCCACACCGTGCTGCCCGGCCCCGGTCTCGGCGAGCAGCCGGGTCTTACCCATCCGCTGAGCCAGCAGCGCCTGCCCGAGCACGTTGTTGATTTTGTGCGAGCCGGTGTGCGCCAGATCCTCGCGCTTGAGCAGCACGTTGATCCCGAGCTCGGCCGACAGCCGCCAGGCCGGGGTGAGTGCGGTAGGCCGCCCGGCGTAGACCGCCAGCAGCCGATCCAGATCACGGCGAAACCGCGGGTCAGCCCAGGCGTCCCGGAACGCTTCCTCAAGCTCAGCACAGGCCGGAATCAGGGATTCGGGGACAAAACGCCCGCCGTAATCACCGAAGCGGCCGAGCTCCCCCGGCTCCGTCATCACCCCACCGGAAGGCAACACAAGTTCCGACACAACCCACCCCACAGTTCTAGAACTCTACAGTTCTAGAACTGTCCCACACGCCAGCGGTTTCGCCAACGCGATCTTGGAAACTCCGGGCAGCGGTGCGACGAAAGGGCGCCGGGGAACCGCAAATCGCCACGCTCCGCAGAGCCGCCCCACCACAACCCGCCGCGTGTTGATTTAGGGCGCGATCCGAACCTGAAGTCGACACAGGGCAGCCGTTTCGTGGCGTGCGTGTCGACATTGGGCGCGTAACGCACCCCAAATCAACACACTGAGACGGCCGACCTGCTCATCAAACCGGGTAAATCTGCGTTTGTCCGATGCCGGACGCGCGCCGGGGCAAGCGGGGCGGCTGAGGCGCGCCGGCCGGTGCTGGCGTGAGCGAACGTGCCCGCAGAGCCCGATCAGGAGCGTTTCGTGATCACGAGGCTGGTCACTGCGGTGGTGTTGCCGACACGGTCCCAGGCCTTCACTGTCACCTGAGTGTTCCCGTGGAGATCAGCGGTGATGCGCTCCCCCGTGCCACTCGGAACGCCGCCAACCCACCACTCGATCCGGGCCGTACGCGACAGATCACCCACCCGAACGGACAATTCGGTGCGGCCGGCCGCAACCCGCGCCGGAATCCCAGTCGTGTCGATCACCGGGCCGGCGTTGTCGACCCGGTACGACGGATAACGGTAGGTAACCCCGCCAAGACGATCGATGACGGCCAGCTTGAGCCGGAAGTCGCCGCTCACCGAGCCGAAGACGCTCCGGGTATCCAGCGTCAACGCCCACGGCGCGCCCGCGGCCCGGCCGAGTTCACGCCCGCCCAGGATGTACACGACGCCGGCGGTGTCATCAGCGAGCGACGCGGGCGCGATAGTGGCAACCCCGTGCAGGACAGCGCCAGGCGCAGAAACCGCCGACCGAGCCGGCACAACCGCGCCGACAGCGGCAGCCGCACCCGCCGTCCCGGCCTGCGGCCCTGACAACGGCAGCCAGGCCGGCACGCCGATCATCAACAGACCGCACAACACCGCGAGAATCGCGGCCCGCAGCGTGCTCAAAGGTGGCTCCCTCGCAGCTCAAGGTGCGCGGGAGCCTAACCTCAGAACGTCATTTGCGATACCACGTGCGGGTAGACGTGGTCGTCACATTGCCCGCTTTGTCGTACGCACGCAGTTGGATCTTGATCTTCTTGCCGTATTTCTTGGTGTTGACCGAAAACTTGTACGCCGCCTTGACGTCCTTGGCGACCACCTTGCCGTTGACCAGCAGCTCGACTCGTGCGACGCCGTTCTTGTCGCTCGCCGAGGCGGTGATCTTCACGGTCCCCTTGACCTTCGCCTTGTTCTTCGGCGCCTTGGTCACCTTCAGCGAGGCCTTGGTGTTGTCGACGATCACCGGACGGCGGACGACAGTCGCGTTGCCGAACCTGTCGTAGACGTACCAGACCAGGTTCTGCCTGCCTTCGACGAGCAGCGCCTTGTGGCTGCAGATCGGCTTGCAGGTCAGGTATCCGGAGGCGTTGTTGCCCAGCAGCGCCTCCACAGCGGTGTGCGCATCGACAGCGCGGATCGATGTCTGAACCGTCTTCCCGCGCAGCAGGACACCGGACTTCGGCGAGAGCCAGGTGACAGCCGGGCCGGTGGCGTCCACTGTCACCTGGCGGCTCGCCGAGGAGGCGTGGCCGAGCTTGTCCCAGGCCTTGACTGTCACCGTCGCGACGCGGCTCTTCCGGCCGAAGTCGTGGGTGTAGGCCTCCCCGGCCGCTCGGCGCACTCCGTCCACCCACCACTCGATACGAGCCACCTTCGACAGGTCCCGCCCGTACGCGTAAAGGTTGGTGGCCCCGGGCCCGACCAGGGCCGGGACGTCGAGCAAGCTGATGACCGGGCCAACGTTGTCGATGCGGTACTGCTGGTAGTAGGTCGCTTCGTTGCCGGCCCGGTCCTTCGCCGTGACCTTGAGCCGTGCCGTCTTGCCGGTGTGCACGGCCGTGTCCCAGGTAAGCGCCCACGGCGCCGCTGTCGCGCGGCTGAGTTCCTTACCGCCCCAGCTCAACACGACCTCGGTGGTGTCGGCGGCGTCCGGCGTCGCGGTGATCGTGGCCTTGCCGTGCAGGATCGCGTACTGCGCCGGCGCGAAGGTCACCGACGGCGCCACCGAGTCGAGGTGGACCCGTGTGGTGGCCTCGCCGATGTTGCGGGCGGCGTCCACGGCTTGGACGGTCAGATCGACGTCCCGGTTGTTGTCCGTGGCGTACAGGGTGACCGGGACCCCGGTCGTGGCGGCCACGCCGGGGGCGCGTCCGCCCCGGAACACCCCATCGATCAGGACCCGTACCTGGATGACGCCGACATCGTCACTGAACGTGGGGATGATCGGCGACAGATTGCCGAGAACCTGGCCTTCGGTGACACCGGTCGAGGTGATCACCGGCGGCGTCTCGTCGACGATGTCGTCCGCAGCCGCCGGCGACGCGGCCGAGAGGATCAGCGTCGCGGACAGCGCCGAGCCGGCGCCGGCTCGAACGAGCCTCATGCGCGCGCTCATTTGCGGTACCAGGTACGGATTGATGTCGTTGTCACGTTGCCCGCCTTGTCGTACGCACGCAGTTGGATCTTGATTGTCTTGCCGTATTTCTTGGTGTTGACCGAGAAGGTGTAGGCGGCCTTGGCGTCGGTGGCGACCACCTTGCCGTTGACCAGCAGCTGGACCTTTACGACGCCGTTCTTGTCGCTCGCCGAGGCCGCGATCTTCACGGTGCCGGTGACCTTCGCCTTGTTCTTCGGCGCCTTTGTCACCTTCAGCGAGGCCTTGGTGTTGTCGACGATCACCGTCCGCCGGACCACGGCCGCGTTGCCGAGCTTGTCGCGAACCGTCCAGGTCAGCGTCTTCTTGCCGTCCTTACCGGCCGTGATCGACGAGGCGTAGGGCGACGTGGTGTCCGCCTTCGCGCCGGAGAGGGTGGCCGAGGCGACTCCGGCCCCGTCACTGGCCCTGACGCTGGACGAGATCTTGGAGCCGCGGATCAGGGCGCCGTTACCCGGCGCGAGCCACGCCACCGACGGACCGGTGTTGTCCACGATGACGGTCTGGTAGATCGTCCGCCGGTTGTTCCAGTAGTCGGTGACGATCCAGCCGAGATTCTGCTTACCGTCCTGGCCGAGCTGGAAGGTGGCAGTGAAGGGTGACGTCGCGCTGGCGCCGTAACCCTGGTCCGTCATGACCGTCCCGATGCCGGAGGGGTCCGCCAGACGCAGCGTGGCCTTGAGCGTCGCGCCCCTGACCCGGGTGTTCGTGGCGGGAGAGTGGGACACGGCCGTGGGCGCTTGCGCGTCGATCTTGAACGGGTACCGCCCGACGGTCAGATTGCCGAACGTGTCCCAGACTCGCAACTCAACGGTGGCGGTCCGCTCCCGCGTGCCGAAGTCGTAGCTGAGCTGGTCCAGGTTCCGCCCGCGCAGCGCGCCGTCGACCCACCACTCGGCCCGCGCCACGCCCGCCCGGTCCTCCGCGTAACCGAGCACGGGCCAGACACCCGGACCCATGATGCCGGCCTTGGGAGAATTGATGGAGATCTCCGGGCCTGCGGTGTCGATGTCGAAGAACTTGTAGTAATCGGTCTTGTTGGTGGCCCGGTCGGTGATGGTGATCCGCACCGAGGGGAAGTCCGCCGGCAGCTGGGCGGTGTCCAGCGGCAGTTTCCAGGGCGCGGCGGTGGCCCGGGCGAGTTCCCGGTCGTCGCGGTCGTACATCACGATCGAGGCGGTGTCCGCCGGCACGCCGGACGCGCTGAACGTCAGCGAGCGCCCCACCAGGATGTGCTGGTCCGCCGGCGAGATGGTGGCAGTGGGGATCACCCGGTCGACGATCACCCGGGTGGTGAGGACCTCGCTCCAGTTGTAAGCCGTGTCCCGGAGGCGGACCCCGATCTCCACCTCGGCGCCGTCCGCCACGTCGCCGATGCTGAGCTGGGCAGCCGGCCCCATCCCCTCGACCCACCCGTAAGCGCCGGCGTGTTTGCCGTTGACGAAGACCTGCGTGCCGGTGACGCCGACATCGTCGGTCCCGGTGGGATAAATCATGTGGAACGGCCGGATGTACTGACCCCCGATGAGCCCGGTGGAGACGATCACCGGCGGGGTCGTATCGGTGGCAGGTTCGTCAGCGAGAGCTGGGCCGGCCGCGGAGAGAATCAGAGAGGAAATGATCACCGCGGTCGCGGCAGAGCGGATCATGCAAGGACCTTACATATTTCGATCAATCACGTCGATCCGGTTCCGGCACGACGTTGCCATTTCGGAGCAAATTCACCAGCAGGTCACCGTGCTCTTCCACCCGCTCCAGCACCTCCCCCGCCCCGAACTGCCGCGCCTCCGCCTCCCCCGTCGCCATCGCGATCACCTCGTCCCAGGTCAGCGGCGCCGACGCGGTCGGTTTCTCGCCCGCGCGCAGCGAGTACGGCGTCACCGTCGTCTTCGCCGCCGCGTTCTGACTCCAGTCGATGAAAATCTTGCCAGGCCTGACGGCCTTGGCCATCTTCGCGGTGATCGAGCTCGGGACCATCGCCGCCAGCTCTTCGGCAACCCTTTTCGCGTACGCGGAAACGACCTCAGCATCCTGGGTCCCCGAAATCGGACAGCAGAGCTGCATGCCCTTCTTCCCCGAGGTCTTCGGATAGGCGGCGATGCCGTCCTCGCCGAGCCGATCCCGCATCAGCGTGGCGACGGCACAGCACTCCTTCAGCCCAGCGGGCGCGCCCGGGTCCAGGTCGACGACGAGCAGATCCGGTTCGGCGCCGACCCGCCACTGCGGGGTGTGCAGTTCAAGAGCGGCGAGGTTCGCCAGCCAGACGAGGGTGGGCAGGTCGTCGACGACAACGAACTCGATCGTCTCGCGGCTCTTCGTCGACCCGGGTACGGGCAGCGTCTCCAGCCTGACCCAGTCGGGGGTACCCCCTGGTTTGTTCTTCTCGAAGAAGTTGATGTCGTCGACGCCGTTGGGGAAGCGGATCCGGGTGGCCGCCCGGCCGCGCAGGTGCGGCAGCATGACCGGCGCGATCCGGGTGTAGTAATCGATCACTTCACCTTTGGTGAATCCGGCGGCCGGGTACATCAGCTTGTCGAGGTTGGACAGCTCGACGTCGCGGCCCTCGATCGTCACCAGGAACCGTTCACTCTTCATCGTCGGCACACTCCGCTGGCGTCTTGTCGTCGCGCAGCCGCAGAAACCGGGGGAACCTCAGCCGGCGATCGGGAGTCCGGTTGCCAAACTTGATCTCGGCGACCAGCTCTGGGCGTACCCAATTGGCTCCTCGTGAATCCTCGCGCGGGACCGCGCCCGGCGCGAAGGGCGAATCGCCGGAGGCGATCGGCTCGAGCCGGGCCAGAAGCTCTTTCTCGGCGGCCGCGCCGATGCCGCCGCCGACCCGGCCGCGGAACGCCAGACCGTCCGCGGTGGGCACACCGACCAGCAGACCACCGAGTTTGCGGGCGCCGGGCCGCCACCCGCCGATCACGTAGTCGCCGGTCTGGTCGAACTTGACCTTGATCCAGTCGGCGGATCGGCGGCCGGGCAGGTAGACCGAATCTGATCGTTTCGCCATGACGCCTTCGAGCCGGTTCTCCCGAGCAGCGTCGGCTGTCGCCTGCCCGTCGCCGAAGGACGGCGGCACCATCCAGCGCTCCTCGTTCAGCCCGAGCTCCTCGAGCCGCTCCCGGCGAGCCAGATAGGGCAGACCGGTTTGGTCCATGCCGTCGAGAAAAAGCAGATCAAAGATCATGTACGTGACCGGAAGGGCCGCCGCGAGCCGAGCCGCCCTCGGCTTGTCCCGGACGTGCATCCGCTCGGCGAGCGCGGTGAACGACGGCCGGCCGGCAGCGTCGAGGACGACCATCTCGCCGTCGAGAAGGGTGCCCTCCGGCAGGTGCAAGTCGGCTATTTCAGGGTATGCCGGGGTGACCACGGCGCCCGAGCGCGCGAAAAGGTCCGGCGGGCCGCCACCGAACAGGGCCAGGACGCGAACGCCGTCCCACTTGAACTCGTAGCTCCACTCCGGCCCCACCGGCAGCGGGCCCGCCGTCGCGAGCATCGGCGACAGGGATGGACCCGGCATCTGATCACCATAAGCAGAAGCAATCACCTTACGCAGGCGTCCCAGTAATGCGATTCTGAGAACATGCGAGCGATCTGGAAAGGCGCTGTCTCGTTCGGCCTGGTGTCGATCGCCGTCAAGCTGTACTCGGCGACCGAGGAGAAGGACATTCGTTTCCACCAGGTGCACCGCACCGACGGTGGTCGCATCAAGTACCAGCGCACCTGCTCGGTCGACGGCGAGGTGGTGAGCTACGACGACATCGCCAAGGGGTACGACATCGGCGGCGGCGAAATGGTGATCTTGACAGACGAGGACTTCGCCGAGCTCCCGCTCAGCACGTCGCGAGCCATTGACGTCCTGGAATTCGTTCCGGCCGAGCAGATCGACCCGATTCTCTTCGCCAAGTCGTACTATCTCGAACCCGAGGGCCAGGCCGCGAAGCCCTACATCCTGCTTCGAGACGCGCTGCGCGACGCCGACCGGGTCGCCATCGTCAAGATCGCGATCCGGCAGCGGGAACAGCTCGCCACCCTGCGGGTCCGCGACGACGTCTTGATCCTGAACACGATGATGTGGCCCGACGAGGTGCGCACGCCGGACTTCGGGTTCCTCGACGACGACATCGAGACCCGCCCGGCCGAGCTGGCGATGGCAAGTTCGCTGATCGACTCGATGGCGGGCAGCTTCAACGCGGAGGACTTCACCGACAACTACCGGGCCGCGCTCCAGGAGGTCATCGACGCCAAGGTCGAAGGCCGCGAGGTCGTGCAGCCGGAAGAGGCCGAAGAGGCGCCGGCCGCGGCGATCGACCTGATGGCGGCACTCAAGGCCTCCGTCGAACGCGCGCGCAAGGCGCGCGATTCTTCTGGTACGCCTTCGTCGTCGGATTCGCCTTCGTCCGCGCCCACCAAGAAGGCGGCTCCGGCCAAGAAGACGGCCGCCAAGAAGACGACCACGGCGGCGAAGAAGGCCGCGCCGGCCAAGAAGACCACCGCTGCGAGAAAATCCACGGCTACCGAGAAGCCCGCCAAGAAGTCCGCATGACTACGCTCGGCCCATGGGATTTGCATGGGTTCCTCGTGAGGTGGTCCGGTGTCGCTGACGTGGGCAGAGTCTTACCTCGGGCGGGTGCGCGCGAGCGTCGGTGACACCGACACGATCTTCTTCGTCGGGGCGCGGACCGTGCTCCTCGACGACCAGAACCGGCTGCTGCTGATCCAGCGCTCCGACAACCATCGCTGGGCAATCCCGGCCGGGGCGATGGAGCTCGGCGAGAGCATGGAGCAGTGCGCGGTCCGCGAGCTCTGGGAGGAGACCGGACTGACGGCCACCTCGCTCACGCCGTACGCGTTCTACACGGCCTATACGTACACGAACGATTTCGGTCACACGTACCAACAGGTTTTGATGACCTTCGTGGTGCACGCCTGGGAGGGTGAGCTGCTCCGGGAGACCGAGGAGAGCGTGGACGCCGGCTTCTTCGCCCTCGACGAGCTGCCCGGGCAGAAGTCGCTGGTGATCGAGGAGGCCCTGGCCGACCTTGAGGAGTTCGGCAAGACCGGTCGGCTCGTCATGAAGTGAGCAGCCTCGCTTGGATGACGCGTTCCCTCTGCTCACGTTCGCCGTCTCGCTGGACAGCCATCTCCTCCCGTTAGTGGCCGAGGCCGGCGTGTGGAAATTGGTGGCCGACCGGGAGAGGACCGGCCGGCCGCGGGTCGTGCGTCCGGGTCGTTTGGCCGGGTAGGAGCAGCTGCCGGGAACCGCCGATGACCGCAGCTGCCGGGGACTGCCCGGCTGAATCGTTGGGGACGTTATGCCCGGAGCTGCCAGGGTGCCCACTGCACCGCGGCAGCGAAGCCGCCACGGCGGGCTTCCCGGGCGCCGGCCGCGGAGAGCGGGCCCTCCCGGCCACCGCTGACTCCGGTGCCGATCAACCTGGTCTCGAACCACGATCCGCCCACCCCGCGACGGACACGTTCCCACAAACCGCCCTCGATCAGTGCGGCGGCATGGGCACGCAACCGTTCCACCAGGCCTCTCGGGTCTTCGGCGCAGGTGTCGCAGATGCAGGTCGGAAGGGACTCCTCCCACCAGCGGCCGAGCCGGAGGATCAAGCCCGGATCGGTGAAGTGGATCGCCAATGGCGCTCCGGCGGGAGAACGGGGGATGAGCCGGACGGTCCGTACGAGCGCGTCGTCGAGCCCGAACGGTTCCTTGGTCTCGCGGCGCTCCACCAGGCAGCGCTCGGAGAGTTCATCCAGCAGGATGTCGGCCGCATCGTGGAGCACCTTGAAGCGGTCCGTGTCGGTGGCGTGCTGATAGCCGTCCACCAGTGCAGTATGCCGCGCACGGCCAGCGGCGCTGAGTGGCTTCGGGCGAAGCGACCTCATTCGAAACCGAAGTCCCCGGCCTTGACTCCGGCGACGAACGCATCCCATTCGGCTCGGCTGAAAGCCAGCGGGGTGACATGCCGGTTCTTGGAATCCCGGATCAGAACCTCGTCTCCGGACTTCGCCACCTCGACACATGCCCCGTTGGCACATTGTCTGCTTCGTCGCCAGCGCGGTCCTTCCGTCTTTCTGATCATTTTGCGCACCTCCATGACGGCTCGAATCCACGGTAAGCGAATGAACCGGACGTAGGCGGCCGCGCACATGAGTGAAAACAAAACAACGCCGCTTATCACCTCAAATGTGAGGTATGCGGCGCTCGTTCGGGATGAAATATGAATTTTGTGAGTATTTTTTGACCGGCCCGCCCTGTCATCAACCATTCACACGCAGGGCGGGCAGGCCGACGACCTCAGAAGCGGAACTCGCCCGCGTTCACGCCCGACACGAACGCTTCCCACTCGGCCTTCGTGAAGCTCAGGGGCGTGACCTCGGGATTCTTCGAATCACGGATCAAGTACTGATCGTCGACCTTGGCAACCTCGACGCAGGTTGACGTGGCGCAACGGCTGCTCTTCCGCCATGCGGGCACGGTTGTCTCTCCCATTGTGGACCTCACGTTTAGATGCCGGGCCGCTCAAGGCGGCCCCGGCCTTGGCTATCGGCTTTCCCCAGGCGGTTGATCGATTCCGCCGCCTTCGAGGATTACAATCTGTCGCTGAATGAATTCGATCGTGTCTTGCTCATCGGCGACTTCTTCCCAAACTTTGTCGTAACGAGCGCGGTGTTTCGCGGTCGCTTCGCGGTCTTCGATCATTTCGTCACTCAAACCGGTCTCCCGGTAGAGGACCTCGCCCTCGCTCAGAACGAGCAGGTCGAAGCTTGCGTTGTTGGTCACTGACGCATCGATGGAGAACGGCACCATCCGTACCTGGATCGTGCCCGCTTCCGCGTGCTCCTTCAGGTATCGCAGCTGCTCAGCGAAGATCCGCGGACCGCCGATGGTGCGTCGCAGCACGGACTCGTCGAGCATCAGCATGAACCTGACCTGGCTGCCGGCTCTGGGGAGCAGCGCCTCGCGCCGCTTGGTCCGGGCCTCGATGCGCAGATTGCGCTCGTCCTCGGAGAGCTCGTCCTCGAACCGGGTCATCAGGGCGCTGGCGTACGCGGTGGTCTGCAGCGGGCCCGGGATGTAGTAGATCGCGTACGAGCGGATCTCGGTGGCTTCGATCTCGTACTCGATGAGTTTGCGCATCGGGTCGGTGAGGTTCTCGCGGAACTCGGCGGTCTGGTACCACGCCTGCCGTTGCCGCGTGCGGGCGATCCGAGTGTCCGCGAGAAGCGCCGCGGTCGTGGCCTTGTCCTTGATGCCGAGCAGTACGAGCAATGGGCGCAGATCGTTCGGGGAGATGCTGACATCCCCGTTCTCGATCCTGATCACTTTGCTCGTCGACCACTCCATCGCCTCGGCGACGTGACCCTGAGTGAGATTTGCTCGCTCGCGCGCTTCACGGAGCGCGAGGCGCACCCGTCGGCGTGCGATCGTAGGCGAATCGCCCTCAGCCATGAGTCCTTCAACGTCGAAGTGTGGGTGTAGCCGAAGTAATGGATGTCCTGGAGGTGCCACCTCGCAGATTGCCAACTGGCATTCAGCGAGGTCGCGGACATCCTATTACTGTCCTATCAGAACGACAGGGGCAAGGTGCGGTTTTGATCAAATAGAGATCTCACCCGAGAGGTATTCGCGAAATACCTGCTCACGCGGCAGCTAGCCCGTACCCCCAGGGTGTCCGTCCGGTGTCCTCCATGGCGCGTCGCAGCGCCCGGCTCACCTGGTTGAAAACGCGAGCGTCGGCCGAGGAGTAGAGCACGACAGCCTGGTTCCGGTACTGCGCGTGCAGCTCCCAATGCCTCGGCTTACGCCAGAGGGCGATTACAGCGGGTGCCGAGACAGCGACGAAGCCGGACACGAACCAGGTTGGGCTCGGCATCAGGCTCCACCCGGCGACTGCGGCGAACAGAGTGCCGACGGCGAGCGCGGGAGCGAACGGCCGCATGCGCGCGGGCGCCTGGACGAGGCCGACATTGCGCAGGTCTCGCACGGTGAAGGTGTGCTGGGTCGAAACGGTTATCCAGACGAATTGATCGTCGGTCACCATGGCGTCGGGCCCGGAGTAATAGGTGCGTGTGCGCATGGCGAACTCCTCTTCACTTTCCTTGCGAGGGGGAGGGGAGCGGACCACCATTGGCGCGAAGGACATCCCCGGCCTCGCGTGCCGCAAATGATCTTCAGGCGCAAAGCAAGATCAGTGCCGTGAAGCAAGAACAGTCGTGAAGAGCGACAACGGCACCCGTTTGCCGCCGGGTGCCGTTGTTTGTCTCTCCCTCCGACTCCACCCCTTTGTTGCCGTATTCGTAGTACAGCACGCCACAACGCTGTCCGCCATCACTCAATCTGCCATGTTGCAGATTGCGTACAAGCCGCTAAGCCCTCCTGTGGGCACGGCCACGCTCGCCGCGTCGGCGTTTCAGCCCTCAGCGGACCGGGTAGCCCAAACTCGGATGCCGCGACGAATCTGTATTTACGCAGGTGGGAAGGCGAATGCCGAATGGAGAGCAGACTGAGTGTCGCGGGACAGGCGGTGCAGCCGATCTTGGTGATGTTCCCGCTTGGCCTATTCGCGATGGCCGTATTGTTCGATATGGCCGACTTGCTGGGCGGCCCTAGCATCTTGGGCGCACTGGCCTACTGGAACATCATCGCCGGCCTGGTCGGCGGGCTTCTCGCCGCACTGGCCGGAGCTGTCGACGTCATGTTCGTGCACAACCCCGACACGCGCCGCCTCGGCGTGCTGCGCGGCCTGATCAACATGGGCGTACTGGTGATCTTCGCGGTCATCCTGATGCTCCGCGTGCACACGTCCGACCGTGTGGTCGGCGGCGGCCTCTTCGCCGTCGAGCTGCTCGCGTTCGGTCTCGCGATCTTCGGCGCCTGGTTCACCAGCGAACTGGCAAACGGCCGAGCCCCATCCTTCGCCCGCGCCGCAACAGGCAGCCGCGCAACCTGACTGCCGGCCGACGTCACTCGCTCCCGGAACCGCCACGGAGAGCGAGCACCCGGCAGAACGCAGCCCGCTCCGACCTCCATCCAGGAAACCTGTGGGTGCTCCGACCCCCACAGGTTTCCACCGCAGGTTCCCGCAAGCCAGCACCCCAGCCGAGCCGGCGGGTGACCGGGTGACCGGGTGACCGGGTGACCGGGTGACCGGGTGACCGGGTGACCGGGTGACCGGGTGACCGGGTGACCTGAGTCCTGGCCGTTCCGGCTGGTGCTCAGCGCTGCGAGAACGGTCGCGAGGCAGCGCCGGAAGCCAGCGGGGCTCTGTCGCAGGGTGGATCAGGTCGCACACAACGCCACCGTGTGCCCGGATCCACGCCCTGGCCGTGATGAAGCCACACAGACCGCAACCGTGCGACCCCACCTACGCCACACCCGGCATGCGTGCGCCCCCATCCACCCGCCACGTAGCCCCAAGCCCACGGTGGGCCTTCACCCCGCCGACGTCACCGGCGGCGGAAGAGGTACAGGGCCGCTGGGAAGAGCGCTCGGAACCTCAGCGGGTCCCGGTCCATTCCCCGGCCAGCCGGCGTACTTTTTTGAAACGCTAAGCATCGTGCTCTTGTCGCTTTTCGATCCCCCTCTCAGGGGAAGGCAGACGACAAAAGGGCAGCTCGCGGCATTGTCCTATCCCTTCAATAGGGATAGGACATCTGACCAGCATCGTCGCGGATCCGCTTCACTCCGACGAGTGCCATCGTGGGCTGGCCGCTTACCGCCGCAGCAAAACTTTACTGCGCCTTTCAACCGGTTGATATTCGAGGAATGTCGCCGTGTCTCATTCCGGAATGGTTTTACGAATTCTTATCGCATGAGCTATCTCGATGGAGATGCGATGGCCGAAGGGCGCCGCGGACTGCCCCGCTCCCCCGGCCAGTCCGAGCCAGGGCGTCCGAGCGGACAGGCCCCGACGGCAGAGCCCTCACAGCGCGGAGAGCCCCGGGCTTTGAACTGACAAAAGAAGAAACCCCAGGCCGTTTGACCTGGGGTTTCCTTCTGAGCCGCCTGACGGAATCGAACCGTCGACCTACGCATTACGAGTGCGTCGCTCTAGCCGACTGAGCTAAGGCGGCAACGAGAAATCAGTGTACGGCATGTGTCCGGCGGCTCGGAGCGGGGGACGCCAGATGCCCCAGGCCTGACTAGGATCAGTCGATGTCCTTCGTTCCACGACAGGATCCGGCGGAGTCCGAACAGACCGTTCCTGATCGGCCCAGCAGCATGGACCCTCAGGAGCTCGGCTTCACGCCTAAAGGGCCAATCGGCTGGCTGGCGCCGCTTCTGCTGCTCAGCACCGGGCTGCGGGCGCTGCTGGCGATCCTCTTCGGGGCGTACTTGGACAAGCGTGAGCTTCAGAACGCGCTGGACGACGACGTCTTCGACCACTCGGCGACGGCTGACGGCGAGCTGTGGCTGGACTATGTGGCGGATCTCGGCGACGGGTTCGACGCCACGTATTCGATGGCTCACCTGCTCGCCCGGCCCGAGCTGGAAGTGGACGGTGACCTGCTCCCCCGGGGCCGGCTGCTGCTGATGGGCGGCGACCAGGTCTATCCGCTGGCCAGCGGCGACGGTTATGAGAACCGGATGAAGGGCCCGTACCGCGCGGCCCTGCCGGAGGCTCCGGCCGGCGAGCCGCGACCCACGCTTTTCGCGCTGCCGGGCAACCACGATTGGTACGACGGGCTGACAGCCTTCCTCCGGCTCTTCGCCCGACGCAAGGACGGCCACATCGGCGGCTGGCGGACGGAGCAGCGCCGGTCGTACTTCGCGGTGAAGCTGCCGGCGAACTGGTGGCTGTTCGCGGTGGACGAGCAGTTCGGGGCGTACATCGACGACCCGCAGCTGCTGTATTTCGAGCGGGCCGCGGAAGGGGTCGGGCCGGACGACCGGATCATCCTGATGACACCGTCGCCGACCTGGGTGAAGGCGGCGGACGCCCCGGAGGAGTACGACGCCGTCGACTACTTCATCCGGACGATCCTGGCGCCGACCCGGGCGCACGTGCGGGTGCTCGTCTCCGGCGACCTGCACCACTACGCGAGGTACACCGGCGAGGACCGTGAGCTGATCACCTGCGGTGGCGGCGGGGCATACCTCCTGGGCACCCAGAACCTGCCGGAGGAGCTGACCGTGCCGGCCCGGGAGACGTTGACCCGCAGCAAGAGCCGCAGCCGGACGTACCAACTGACCGAACGCTTCCCGGACGCGGCGACGTCGCGCAAGTGGGGCTGGGGTGTCTTTCACCGGCTGCCGCGCCGCAACGCCGGGTTCGCCACGATGCTCGGGATCATCCAGACGCTGACGATGCTGGCGATGGCCGGTGCGGGAGCGGCCAGCCAGGGTGGGAGCATCCAGCGGCTGTTCACGATTCCGCTGGTCCTGATGCTGGTCATCATCATGGCGGCGACGATCCTGTTCGCACAGCCGCCGGGCGCGTCCTCACCGAAACACGCACGGCACTGGATTCTCGGGATCCTGCACGGTTTCGCGCAGATCGCCCTTGCTGTCGGTGGCACGTACATCTGGCTGCGGCTGGAGTTCCGGCTGTGGGAGTGGCCGGGCCCGCTGGTGGTGGCCGCTGTCGCGTACGGTCCGCTGATCGCGGTGCTGGCTACCCAGCTGACCGCTGTCTACCTGTTGATCGCGGCCGGTCTCGGGGTGAACCACAACGAGCTGTACGCCGGTCAGGGCATCGAGGACGGCAAGAGTTTCCTGCGCATGCACATCGACGCGGACGGGACGCTGACCATCCACCCGATCGGGCTGCGCAAGGTCTGCCACGAGTGGGTGCCGGACCCCACGGGTACGCCTGCGAGCCCGTGGCTACGGCCGAAAACCCCGCTCGACCCGCACCGGATCGAGCCGCCGGTCACGGTTGCGGGGCCGGGGGCGCCTCGCCCGTAGAGCTGTTGTACTCCGCGTCGTGGGCCTGTCGCGGCCCGCAGACCGAGGCACGGCTGCACGAGCAGCGCGACCCGTCGGCGTCGAGCCGGACGACGACGGCGTCCTTGGGCACGCTGTGCCCGACGACACGGCCGTCGCCCTCGGGAGTCGTCACCCGGGTGCCGACCGCCGGGGCCGAGGCCTGGAATTTCGCGTACAGAGGGTGCTCGTATTTCAGGCAGCACATCAGCCGGCCGCAGGCGCCGGAGATCCGCAGCGGGTTGAGCGGAAGGTCCTGGTCCTTCGCCATCCGGATGGTGACCGGCTCGAAGTCGGTGAGGAACGTGGCACAGCACAGGTCACGTCCGCAGGAACCGATGCCGCCCTGCACACGGGCGGAGTCGCGGGCGGAGAGCTGACGCAACTCGACCCGGCAGTGCAGGGTCGCGCCGAGGTCGCGTACCAAAGATCGGAAGTCGACCCGGTGTGGCGCGGTGAAGTAGATCGTCGTCCGCGCGCCGCCGGGTGAGTCGCCCTGCTCCAGGACGTGGTCGACGGCGACGACCTTCATCGGCAGCTCATGCGCCTTGATCAGTTTCTTGGCGGCGACTTTCGCCTCCGCTTTGCGTTTGCGCAGCAGCTCGTCGCGCCGCAGGTCGCGGTCGTCCGCGAGCCCGGCGACCTTAGGGAAACCGTCGGTCTCCTCGCTGACCCATTGCGGCGCCCAGACGCACTCCGCCACCTCGGGACCGTCGTCGGTCGGCACCAGAACGCGGTCGCCGACAGCCGGGGTGAACCCGTTCGGATCGAGGTAGTAGAGGCGGCCGTACCGGTTGAAGCTGACCGCGCACAGCATGCCCATGCGATCAACCCTACGACCCCCGGCAAGCCGTACCAAATGCCGGTTTTGAACTACCCGCGCGGGTTGTCGCATTGACGGTACGCATCCGGCCTGATCGACGGTCGTTGGCCAGTCCCGTAGACGCCGCCTCGAAAGGACCCCTCCATGACACCCGCCAGGTCGGTGATCACCAGCGTTGTCGCGCTGGGCGTCGCGGGCGCGATCACCGTGCCGTTGCCCGCGTTCGCCCATGCCTCGTCCTGCGCCAAGCCCGGCAGTCACGCCGCGCAGTCGTCGGCCCAGTTGCTGCGGATCAATCGGCTCGAGCTCGGCGCGGTGGCCGCACCCGCGACCCGATCTTCACAGGCTGCCGGTGGCCAAGGCGGGTGGGCCGGCTCCCCCTCACCGGCCGCGGCCCCTGCGGTGCCTTCCGGTGGTGCCGCGAGTCCCTCTTCTGCATCTCAGGGCAAGGGCTTCGGGCGTACGCACGAAAGCGCACCCGCAGTGAGCGGAGTCGCTCTGGGTGACGCCCGGAGCGTGCTGATCGCGAGCGGCTCGGTCAAGTCGGCGGCGGCGTCCCGGGCCCTGGACGGACGGGTCACGGGCGGCGCCTCGCGCAACGACCAAGCGGGCGCCGCCTCGCGCGACGACAGGGTGGGCGCCTCGCGCAATGATCTCGTGGTGCAGCAGGCGCCGCCGGGCAATCGCAAGGCGAGCACGCAGTTGCTGGGCGC
This sequence comes from Actinoplanes sp. CA-015351, assembly GCF_050955685.1. NCBI lineage: Bacteria > Bacillati > Actinomycetota > Actinomycetes > Micromonosporales > Micromonosporaceae > Actinoplanes > Actinoplanes sp. CA-015351. Next base: position 332,224 of record NZ_CP192102.1, on the reverse strand, counting down.
GAAGCGTTTCGGACCGTTGCGCGCCGGTTCCGGGAACCTGTCCGCGCTGGCCCGCTGGAACGACGGCCTGGCCTGCGGTTCGATCACCGGCGAGGCGTCGGCGGCGTCGGCGGAGCTGAACCAGGTCACGCTGACCGGCGGCGGAAACCAGTCGCTGGTTCGCGTGCCGGACAGGTTCACCGCGTCGAGCAGCACCGGCGTGCGGCAACGCGGCGGCAAGCCGGAGTCCGTGTCGACCGCGACGCTGGCCGCCGGACGGCTGATTCTGGCTGACGGCGAGGTGCGCATCCGGGTGTTGAGGGCGGCGACGCTGCGGGTGAGCATGTCGAGTGCCGGGCGGAGCGAGGTCGATTACCAGCCGCCGGTAGTCGAGGTGACCCAGAGGGACAGCAAGCCGACGCTTCTCAACACTCCGGGTGACTACAAAGAGGTGACCCTGGGTGAGGAAGCGGTGCCGCTGGAGTCGCTGCCGACCGGGTTGACGGCGGCTGACCCGCTGCCATTGCCGTCGATCCCCGGATTGCCGGCGCTGGGCGATCTGGAAAGTACTCCCGCGAGTGGTGCCAGTGGCGCGAGGTTGCGCATCTCCCTCGGGGCGGCGCGGCAGGCGACCAAGGGCAAGGCCATCGCGGCACGAGCGACCGCGGTCAGGATCTCTTTGGTACGCGAGAGCGATGATTCCCGGGCGGTCGTCGCTGACCTGGGGCTGGGCATGCTTGAGGGTGCGGCCGTGGCGCCTCGCCGCGTTCCCGGCGCTTCCGATGATGCCGGCGGTGCCGGGGCCTCGACCGGCGTCTCCGCTGGCGTCTCCACGGGCGTCTCCACGGGCGTCTCCGCAGGCTCGAGTGATTCGGGTGCTGACGCGGCTGGTGTCGGCGCGGCCGGGTTGCCGATCACCGGGCCGGGCTTGATCCCGTTGCTGCTGGCCGGTTCCGGCCTGGTGATCGGCGGGATGTGCGCTTTCCTCCTGAGCAGCCGCAGGCGCCGGGAAGTCTGAAAAAGCACACTGTGGACGGTCGCGAGGTGGCGGCCCGCGACCGTCCACCCTTCCTTGCCCCGGTCAATTTTGCAGAGTGGCCGAGTGATTCAAGAGGGTTTCGCCTCGGTCATAACTGTCGGCCACGGTTCGCAGCAATGGAGTGGCGACGGCGGCGGCGAGGCGGGCCTCCTCGTCCGGCGGAAGAGTCTCGGTAGTGAGCGCCACCGCTTCCACTGAGACCAGCGCGGCGGCCAGCATCGCCGCCAGATCGCCGCGAGAACGGGCCATCCAGCTCGTCAGCGCGTCCGCCAGGTCGGCGGTCGCTTCCATCCGGCGGCTCAGGCTGTCCGGGCCGCCGTTCAGGTTTTCGGCGGTGCGGCGGCGTGCACGTTCGTACGCATCAGCGGCCTCGCCCTCCCACGCGCCCGCCAGCGGCAACGCGTCAGCGACCGCCGCGTAGGCCCGCACGTTGGCACGCAGCTCGGGCACCGCGTCGCGGATCGCCTCCGGGTAGAGCGCACCCACCGCCCGCGCCGCATCGCCCGGCAGCAGCCGGACCCGGCGCAGCTCGGTCCAGACCGGGTGGCCCTCGGGCGCGCCGACCGTGGAGAGCACCCGATCCACCCGGTCCAGCAGTGGGCTGGCGGCGTCCAGCAGGTGATCCAGCCGGTCCATCATCTAGAGCCCCCGCTGGAACCTGTGGCGGACCGTCTCGTCGGTATCGGAATAGGAACGTGCCCCGGACCGCACCGCCTGGGCAATCTCGGACAGCGACACGGAGGCCGCGGCCGCTTCCCGTGACCGTGCGGCAAGCACAGAGGTCCAACCGGCGTAGAGCGCGCGGCCGATCCGCCCGGGCCGGCCCGAGTTGTCGGCCCCGAAAGCGGCCGCGGCGGGTGCCAGCAACGGCAACTGTCGGTCCATCGTCGACAGAACAGCCGCGGCATTGTCGATCTGGTCGGCGAGTCGGTCCACCTCAGTGCCCCTCCAGCGTACGGAATGATCCGAAAACTTCGCCGTGCAGTTTTTCTCTCGCCCAGCGGGCCGCCTCGGCCGCGCTCACCACGGCGGCCTTGATCTCCGATGCGAATTCAGCCGGATCACGATGGCGCAGTTCACCGTGCAGCCGAACGTCCACAATGGCCCCAGCGGCGGTGACCACAACCTCGATCGACCGGTCCGGCGAGTGCACCGAGACGGAATGCGCGGCCACCGCCCGATCAAACTCGGACCGCAGGTCTTCGACGCGCCGGTACCGCTCGATCGCTTCGTCGATCCACGCCTCGTCGATCTCGCGGGCCATTCCGGCTCCTCACCGCGTGTCATGCCGCCGTAGCGTTCCGGCATCAGACCGTACCGCTTCGGTGACGGTCCCGCTACGCCGCAACCGGGTGCCTGTGGATAACCCGGGGTTCGGCAACTGAGGGTGACGGTGGTGACGGTGAGGATGACCGAAAGTAGCCGGCGGGTGGTGGTGGTGGGGGGGTGAGCCGTCGGCTCGGCGAGACGGGGGCCCACGGTGGACCGGCGGCTCCGCGAGACGGGGGCCCACGGTGGACCGGCGGCTCGCCGAGACACGAGCACACGGTGAGCCATCGGCTCCGCGAGACGGGGGCCCACGGTGGGGCCGGATGGCTGTTCTGCGTCACTCTTCGCCTGGATCATCACGGAGGGTGTGCCTGGCGAAGGGGTGCGCTGGGGCCGGCCCGATCTTGGAAACCTGTGGGTGCTCTGACCCCCACAGGTTTCCGCAAAGCCATCACTCTCCACCATTGCGGTAACAGCGCGTGACCACAAAGCTTCCGGCACACGCGAAACGACCCGCCACGCCGGTCTGCCCGGCAACTTGTGAGTTAGCGGTCGATCGGACGGCCAAACCGCACAAGATCTGGAGCAACGCTTCGCCACGAAGAGCAGTCGCCATGACCGAACCCACCCTCAGCGCCACAAAACGGCGAAATCGGGTGCTCGTGGCCGCGTTGCCGCCTCCACGTCATCGTGAGCACCAGCCGGCCCACACCGACTGGCCGGCCTCGGGCGACCACGAGCGCACGGTGTGCTCCCGGCACGCAACCCGGCGACGGACGAGCACGGCAACGACGGACGAGCACGGGCAACGACGGACGAGCACCGGCAACGACGGACGAGCACCGGCAACGACGGACGAGCACGGACGGCGACGGGCCAGCACGGACGGCGACGGGCCAGCACGGACGGCAACCGACAAGCACGAGCAACAACCGACAAGCACGAGCGGCAACGGACAAACTCAGGCAAAGACGGGCAAGCGCGAGCGGCTACCCCGTACCCGTGGGATTGGAGCCTGCGGCGGGTCGCCTGGTGGGGCCCCACCTCGGGGGTAGGGGCGACACGGCGTGCGGGGAATGTCGGGGCGGGGCAATACCATCGTCAGGTGGGTGATGTCTTCGCGGAACTGGTCGGGCAGGACGAGCCGGTGGAAATGCTCCGCCGGGCGGCTGCCGCCGCGGCTCGGGCGATCGCGGGTGACCCCGCAGGTGCCGGGGGCATGACGCATGCGTGGATCTTCACGGGGCCGCCGGGGGCCGGGCGGCAGACGGCGGCTCGGGTGTTCGCGGCGGCGCTTCAGTGTGAGCGGGACGGTGTCGGCTGCGGCGAGTGCCACGGGTGTCACACGACGCTCGGCGGGACGCACGCCGACGTGCGGATCGTGGTCTCGGAAGGGCTGTCGATCGCCGTGCGTGACATGCGTGCCCTGGTGATGCGTGCCGCGAGTTCGCCGTCGGCCGGGCGGTGGCAGGTGGTGATCGTCGAGGACGCCGATCGGCTCGGCGAGCGGGCCAGCAACGCGCTGCTCAAGGCCGTCGAGGAGCCGTCGCCACGGACCGTGTTCCTGCTCTGCACCCCGTCGGTGCATCCGGACGACATCTCGGTGACGATCCGTTCGCGGTGCCGGGTGGTTCCGCTGCGGCAGGCTCCGGCGGCCGCGGTCGCCGAGGTGCTGGCCAACCGGGACGGGATCGATCCGGAGCGGGCCGCCTGGGCGGCCGCCGCTGCGCAGGGTGACGTGGACCGGGCCCGGCAGCTCGCCACCGACGAGCAGGCGCGCCTCCGGCGTGAGGAGGTGCTCGCGGTGCCGCGCAAACTGAGCAGCATCGGGGCGTGTTTCGACCTGGCGCAGGCGATGGTGAACTCGGCACGGCGCGAGGCTGCCGACGCGGTCGCCGAGTCCGACGCTGCGGAAAAGGCCGCGCTGGAGCAGGCACTCGGCGCGGGCGGCACCGGCCGGGGCGCGACCACGGCGATGCGCGGCTCGGCCGGCCAGATCAAGGAGCTGGAGAAACGGCAGAAATCCCGGTCGACCCGCTCGCAGCGTGACGCGCTCGACAGGTCGCTGAAGGATCTTGCCGGTTTCTACCGCGACGTGCTGATCACCGGGCTTCGGGCGCCGGTCGCGGTGGTGCACGCCGACATCGAGCAGGTGTCCGCGGCCGCCGCCGAGCGCTGGTCGCCGGAGAGCGTGCTGCGGCGCCTGGAGGCGGTTCTGGCCTGCCAGGACGCCATCGAACGCAACGTGAAACCGGACATCGCCCTGGAAGCGATGATGGTCACCCTCTGGCGAGGGTGACTCAAGAAGGAGCGTTTTCCGGGTACGCCTCATCGACCTCGCTGAGCAACCCGGAGAGCCGTGTCGCCACCGCCGCGGCGAGCTCGTCGACCGGCCGGGACGCGTCCAGCACCAGGTAACGCTTCGGGTCGGCGGCGGCCAGGTCGAGGAACGCGTACCGCACCCGCTCGTGGAAGGCTCGGGACTCGCTCTCCAGGCGGTCGGCGCCGTCGCCACGGGAGTCGACCCGGGTCAGTCCGACGCCGGGTTCCACGTCCAGCAGCACCACGAGGTTGGGCTTGAGCCCGCCGGTGGCCCAGGACGACAGCCAGGAGATTTCCTGGACAGGCAGGGTACGCCCAGCGCCCTGGTAAGCCAGCGAAGAGTCGACATAACGGTCACTGACCACGACAGCACCGCGGGCCAGAGCCGGCCGGACGACAGTGGCGACGTGGTGTGCCCGGTCGGCGGCGTACAGAAGTGCCTCGGCCCGAGCGGAAGGCGCGTCCTCGACCTTGTTGAGCACCAGGCCGCGGATCCGGGAGCCGAGGTCGGTGGCGCCCGGTTCGCGGGTGACGACCACGTCCCGGCCCTGTTCGCGCAACGCCTCGGAGAGCAGGGTGACCTGGGTCGATTTTCCTGCGCCCTCGCCGCCCTCGAAGACCACGAACACGCCGGCCTGCACGAACGACTCAGCCGGTGACAGCGGGCGCCCGCGCAGCGAACCCCACAGGTCGGCGAGGACCGGAACACCCTTTTTGTCGTCCATCTGGCGGAACGAGCCGATGCCGACCCAGATGCCGATCGCGCCGCCGACAAGCAGCAGTACCCGGGTGGCGGAGACGTCGACGCTGAACGCGCCCAGGTCGACCCGGCGGGAGCTGCCGAGACCGACCAGGACACCGGACAGGGTGATCGCCAGCAGCAGGACCATCCGGACGCCGATCTGCACGACGGCGAAGACCCGGCCGCGCAGTTCGTCGGCGATCTCGGCGTACAAAAGGGTGGTGCCGGCCAGGAACGCCATGCCGGCGCCGGCGCCGACGAGCAGGGCACCGACAAGCGCCATCGATAGGTGGAAGGCGAGGCCGAGGAACATCACCGAGCCGCTGGCGAGCACGATGTTCATGCCGAACCAGCGACGCCGGGAGAGGTCCCGGACGATCATCGGGCCGAGGCCGATGCCGAGCGCCAGACCCATGAAGATCGTGCCGAAGAGCAGGTAGAAGGCGGCCTCACCGGCACCGAGCGACACCGCGTAGGTCCGGGCCGCGCCGATGACGATGCCGCCGGCCGCGAACGCACCGAAGATGCCCACCACCAGGCCGCGGACCATCGGGGTGCTGCCGATGTACTTCCAGCCGGCGGTGAACTGCTTGCCGAGGCTCTGCTCGGCGGCCTGTTCGCGGGCCGCGCTCTTGCCGCCGATCTCCTTGATGCCGAAGAACACCACGATCGCGGTGGCCAGCCGGGAGAACGCGTTGATGTAGAGCGCGATCTGCACCGGCTGCGCCCAGTCCGGCAGCGAGGCGCCGGACTGCTGCAGACCGGCCGTGAGCGCGGAGAGCAGCAGCGCCGCCAGGATCGGCGTGATCCCGTACGTGGTGATCAGGGTCAGCTGGTTGGAGATCTCGATCCGCGATTTCGGGATGAGGTTCGGAACCGCGGCCTCCTTGGCCGGGATCCAGATCAGCGTGATCGTCTCGCCGAGGAACGTCGCGATCGTGGCCCAGGCCACGGTGAGGCCGGGCGACCCGCCGAACAGCGGGACGAGCGGGATCGACAGGTAGATCACGAATCGCAGCAGGTCGACGATGACCATCGTGTAGCGGCGGTCGAAGCGGTCGGCGATGACTCCGGCGATCGGGCCGAGCAGCAGCGCGGGCAGCAGGCGTACGGCGATCGTTCCGCCGAACGCGGCGCCCTGTGCCGCCGGGTTGTCGAACTGGGCCGAGGCGAACAGACCGGTGGCGAGGATGCCGATCCAGTCACCGAACGACGCCGCTGCGAGGACGAGCCAGAGCCGGCGGAAGCCTCGGAGCCGGAGCACGGAGCGTAGTGCTGCCGCTCCGGACAGGTCGACGGGGCCACTCTCCTGGCGGTTTTCCGTACTGATGGCCCATACCTCCCGTGGTCACTGCTCGGAGCACTCTAACCGGCCGCCGCAGCTCACCGGGGGTCCGGCGGCTCCAGCCCGGATCCGCACGTTCGAGTGGCGCAGAGATGAATGTCTTTCGCGTTGCCCCTCTGAGCGGTTAACGTACTGACGTGCTCACTGACCGCATTGCCCTGCGACAGCGGCTCGACAAGGCCACCGACCACCTGGAGACCCCGGTCGCCGCGGTGGATCTGGTCGCCTTCGACGGCAATGCCGACGAGTTGACCCGGCGTGCCGCCGGCAAGCCGATACGCGTCGCCAGCAAGTCGGTGCGCTGCCGGGCACTGCTCGAACGTGTCCTGGCCCGGCCTGGCTGGCGGGGCGTCATGTCGTACACGCTGCCCGAGGCGATCTGGCTGGTCCGCGCCGGTGTGACCGACGACGTCCTGGTGGCGTACCCGACGGCTGACCGCACCGCGCTGCGCGAGCTGGCCGCCGACCCGGCGCTTGCCGCCTCCATCGCCATCATGGTCGACCACCCCTCTCAGCTGGACCTGATCGACCAGACTTCGGCGCCCGGGTCCCGGCCGCCGATCCGTCTCTGCATCGACGTGGACGCCTCCTGGAAGCCCGCGGGGCCCTTGCACGTCGGCGTCCGGCGCTCGCCGGTGCACTCGGCGGCCCAGGCCGGCACGCTGGCCCGCAAGATCGCTGCTCGGCAGGGCTTCACGCTGGTCGGGGTGATGTCGTACGAAGCGCACATCGCCGGCGTCGGCGACGATCCGCCCGGCCGGGCGCTCCGGGCGCGGGCCATCCGCCTCATGCAGAAGACCGCGCTGCCCGAGCTGCTGAGCCGGCGCGGCGCCGCGGTCGATGCGATCCGGCAGCACGCCGACCTGGAGTTCGTCAACGGCGGCGGCACCGGCAGCGTCGCCGCGACCAGCGCCGACCCGTCCGTCACCGAGGTGACCGCCGGCTCCGGTCTGTACGGCCCGACGCTGTTCGACTCGTACCGCAGCTGGAAGCCGGCCCCGGCCGCGTTCTTCGCGCTGTCGGTGGTCCGCCGCCCGGCGCCGCGGATCGCGACAGTGCTCGGCGGCGGCTGGATCGCGTCCGGCCCGGCCGAGGCGTCGCGGCTGCCTACTCCGTACCTGCCGGAGGGTCTGAAGTTCAAGAGTGACGAGGGCGCCGGCGAGGTGCAGACGCCCCTGCTCGGTACGGTCGCCGACGAGTTACGGCCCGGCGACCGGGTCTGGTTCAGGCACGCCAAGGCCGGCGAGCTGTGTGAACGCGTCAATCACGTACAACTGATCGACGGTGACACAGCGACGCCGGCCCCCACGTACCGCGGAGAAGGTCATGCCTTCCTGGGGTGAGAAAACCTCAGGCGTTGACGTGACGGTGCAGGTATTCCCTTATCAACGCTTTCGCCTCGATGAGGACCGCTTCGTCACCCGACGGGTCACGACGGAACGCCAGCTTGATCAGCGCGTCCGCCGCTTCCACCGAGATCTGCAGAGCGAACCGAAGCCGAACCCGGTCGATCAACTGGAACTGCTCGACCAGAAGCTCGGCCAGGCGCTCGGCGATGACCGCGTTGTTGTCGCGGTCGGAATCGAGCAGGTGAAGATCAACCACATCGCCGAAGTGAAGAGTCCGGAAACCCGGCACACTGCGGTGCATGTGGATGTACCCATCGATCGCCGCATCGACGGCGTCCCACCAATGGGTGAACGTCTCGCTGGCGAATCGATCGGAAAGACTCTGGAGGTACGCATCCATGTTGCGCAGAGCCAGAGCCTGAACGATGGCCCTCTTGTCGGGGAAGAACTGATAGACCGAGCCGATGGCGACTTCGGCGCGCTCGGCAAGCAGGGTGGTGGTCAGTCCTTCATAACCGACCTCATCCACCAGCTCGGCGCAGGCGTCGAGCATGCGCTGTACCCGGGCAACGCTTCTGCCCTGCACCGGAACCCGCCGCAGCGGTCCGGTGCTGACGGTTGGTGTCGACACGCGTCGCCACTCCCTCTCAGCAGTATTAAAAAGAACGTTACTCGGATCAACGAGCGAGGCGCATCGACGGGACGCCGTGTACCGGTGTCCGCTCGGACGGAGGACAAAAGCCGGAATGACTACACCCGTTAACGCTCGGCGCTGGACCAACTGGGGACGCAACCAGGAGGCCGTCGCGGAGCTTCTGACCCCCGGCAGTGTCGACGAGGTAGCCGCCTCAGTGAACCAGGCCACGGCAAACGGGCGTCGCGTGAAAGTGGTCGGCAGCGGACACTCGTTCACCGCGATCGCGGTCGCTGACGACCAGCGGATGACCGTTCACCGGCTCAACCAGCTCGTCTCGATCGACGGCCCGCTCGTCACCGTGCAGGCCGGGATGCGCCTGTCCACACTCAACGCGCTGCTCGCCGCCAACGGGCTGGCCATGCCGAACCTGGGCGACATCGACGCGCAGACGGTCGCCGGCGCCATCTCCACCGGAACTCATGGCACCGGCGCGGCGCACTCCACCCTGGCGTCCAGCGTGGAGGCGGTGACCATGGTGACCGCGGCCGGGAAGGTCGAACGCTTCACCGCGGACGCACCGGAGTTCCAGGCTGTCCGGCTTGGACTCGGCGCGCTCGGTGTGCTCGTCGAGGTGACGCTGCGGTGCGTGCCCGAATTCGTGCTGCGTGCCGACGAGGAGCCGATGGCGCTCGCCGACGTGCTGGCCGGCATGGAGGAGTGGATCGGGACCAACGACCACGTCGAGTTCTACTGGTACCCGTACACCGATCGGGCGCAGCTCAAGCGCAACAACATCGTGGACGTGCACGACAAGCCGCTCTCCAGGTTCCGGGGCTGGCTCGACGACGAATTCCTGTCCAACACGCTCTGGCAGGGCGTCTGCAGCCTGGGCCAGCGATTTCCCAACACCGTCCCGGCGGTGAACTCGTTCGCGGCTCGCGCGCTCAGCCCCCGGTCGTACACCGGCCGGTCGGACCGCGTCTTCTGCTCGTCGCGGCGGGTGCGGTTCACCGAGATGGAGTACGAGATCCCGCGGGCGGCGCTGCCCGAGGTGCTCGACGCCCTGCCCCGGATCTACGACGTGCTGCCGTTCAAGGTGCAGTTCCCGGTCGAGGTGCGGTTCACCGGACCGGACGACGTCTGGCTGTCGCATGGGTACGGGCGGGAATCCGCGTACATCGCGGTGCACCAGTTCCTCGGCAGCGAGTACGAGCCGTACTTCCGGGCTGTCGAGTCGCTCTGCGAGCCGCTGGGTGGCCGGCCGCACTGGGGGAAGCTGCACTATCGGGATGCGGCGACGCTTCGTCCCGCGTACCCGAAATTTGACGACTTCGTGGCGGTGCGCGACCGCCTGGACCCGGTCCGGGTTTTTACCAACAATTACCTGGACCGGGTGCTGGGAGCCTGACCGTCACTCGGTGGTGGCCGCCGCCTTGCGCGGCGCCGCCTTCTTGGCCGGGGTGGCTTTCTTGGCGGCCGTCGTCTTCTTGGCGGCGGTCGTCTTCTTGGCGGCGGTCGCCTTCTTCGCCGGAGCCTTCTTCGCCGCCGCTGCCGTGGTGCCGTCGGCGGCCTTCTTGGCGGGCGCCTTCTTCGCGGCGGCCTTCTTCTTCGGGGCCGGGCCCTTCGCGCGCTTCTCAGCGAGCATCTCGGACGCTTCCGCGATGGTGAGCTCTTCCGGCGTCTGACCGCGCCGCAGCGACGCGTTGTACTCGCCGTCGGTCACGTAAGGACCGAACCGGCCCTCCTTGATGATCATCGGCTTCTCGGTCGCCGGGTCGTTGCCCATCTCGCGCAGCGGCGGCTTGGCCGTGCGGGCCTGACGGGTCTTCGGCGCGGCCAGCAGGGCGAGCGCTTCCTCCAGCGTGACCGTGAAGAGCTGGTCCTCACTGGCCAGCGACCGGAAGTCGTCACCACGCTTCACGTACGGACCGAAACGACCGTTGTTCGCCAGGATCTCGTTGCCGTCCGGATCCTTGCCCACCGACCGCGGCAGCTCCAGCAGCTTGAGCGCCTGCTCCAGGGTCAGCGAGTCCGGCGTCTGCGTCTTGAGCAGCGAAGCCTTGCGCTCGCCGCTCTGCACGTACGGCCCGAAGCGGCCGGACTTGAGCTGGACCGACTCGCCGGTCGCCGGGTCGTCACCGAGGCTGCGCTCGCCGCCGCCACCGAGGAAAAGCTCGTCGACCTTTTCCGGGGTGAGCTCGTCCGGTGCGACACCCTCCGGGATGGAGGCGCGGTCGCCCGGGGTCTCGTCGTCCGCGCCCGGCAGTTCGCGCTGCAGGTAAGGACCGTAGCGGCCGACCCGGACCACGATGCCGCGGCCCTGCTCGTCGGTGTAGAGCGGGATCGAGTTGACCGCGCGGGCGTCGATCGCGCTCAGGTTGTCGGTGACCATCTTCTTCAGGCCGCCGGCCTTGGCGATCGCGTCGTCCGCGCCCGGCGTCTGGCTGCCGAAGTAGAAGGAGGTGAGGAAGTCCAGCGCGGCGTGGTCGCCACCGGCGATGTCGTCGAGCTGAGTCTCCATCGAGGCGGTGAAGTTGTAGTCCACCAGCCGCGGGTAGTGCCCTTCGAGCAGGCCGATCACGGCGAACGCCAGGAACGACGGGATCATCGCCTGGCCGCGCTTCTCCACGTAACCGCGGTCCTGGATGGTCCGCATGATCGACTCGTACGTCGACGGGCGGCCGATGCCCAGCTCTTCCAGCGCCTTGACCAGCGAAGCCTCGGTGTAACGCGCCGGCGGGGAGGTGTGGTGGCCGACCGCGGCAAGCTCGTCGGCGGTCAGCGGCTGGTCCTTCACCAGGTTCGGCAGGCGGCGCTCGGCGTCCTCGGCCTCGGCGGTCTCGTCGTCGGACGACTCCACGTATGCCCGGAGGAAGCCGGGGTCGGTGATGGTCTTGCCAGAGGCCGAGAAGTCGACCTCCTCGTTCGCCGTGGAGATCGCCCGGATGCGGACGCTCACCGAGTTGCCGACCGCGTCGGTCATCTGCGAGGCGATGGTGCGCCGCCAGATCAGCTCGTAGAGCTTGAACTCGTCGGTGGTCAGCTCCTTGGCGACCTCTCCCGGCGTACGGAAGTTGTCACCGGCGGGCCGGATCGCCTCGTGCGCCTCCTGCGCGTTCTTCACCTTGCCGGTGTAGCGGCGCGGCTGCGGCGGAACGTTGTTCGCTCCGTACAGCTCGGCGATCTGGCGGCGGGCCGCGGTCAGAGCCGTCTCGGAGAGGTTCACCGAGTCGGTACGCATGTAGGTGATGTAACCGTTCTCGTACAGCTTCTGCGCGGTGCGCATCGTCTGCGAAGCGGAGAACCGCATCTTGCGGGCGGCTTCCTGCTGGAGCGTCGAGGTGATGAACGGCGCGTAGGGCCGGCGCCGGTACGGCTTTTCCTCGACCCGGGTGACAGTGAACGGCCGGTCCTCCAGGCGGGCGGCGAGCCCTCGGGCGCCGTCACCGTCCAGATGCACCACACCGGCGCCCGGCTTGACCTTGCCTGTGGTCGGCTCGAAGTCCTTGCCGGTGGCGATCCGGTCGCCGTCCAGCGCGATCATCGTCGCCTGGAAGCTGCGGGCGCCCTCGACCTGGCCCTGCACCGAGAGGGAGGCCAGGATGTCCCAGTACTCCGCGGAGCGGAACGCCATGCGCTGCCGCTCGCGCTCGACCACGATCCGGGTGGCGACCGACTGCACACGCCCTGCGGAGAGCTTCGGCATCACCTTCTTCCACAGGACCGGGCTGACCTCGTAGCCGTACAGCCGGTCCAGGATGCGGCGTGCTTCCTGTGCGTCCACCAGGGAACGGTCGATCTCGCGCGGGTTCGCCACCGCGGCCTGGATGGCCGGCTTGGTGATCTCGTGGAAGACCATCCGCTTGACCGGCACCTTGGGCTTGATCGTCTCGACCAGGTGCCAGGCGATGGCCTCGCCTTCGCGGTCCTCATCGGTGGCGAGGAAGATCTCGTCCACCTCTTTCGACAGCTTCACCAGCTTGGCGATCTGGGCCTTGCGGTCCTGGGAGACCACGTACAGAGCCTTGAAGCCGTTGTCGACGTCGACACCGAGCCGGGCCCACGCCTCGTCCTTGTACTTCGCGGGGACGTCGGCGGCGTTGCGCGGCAGGTCGCGGACATGACCGAAGGAGGCCTCGACGAAGTAGTCGGGGCCCAGGTAACCGGCGATCGTCTTGGCCTTCGACGGAGACTCGACGATGACCAGACGGGTCGTCCTGGCGTTACTCGGCACGGCACTCCCAGCTATCGATACTCGGCGCTCCCCCACTTGCCCGGCGCTCTTGCCCGGCGGAGCACAGATGTTCAACGTAACGCGCCGGACGGGCCTGCATTCCCCGGGAACCCCGCAGCCGGATGGTAACGGTCCGGCCACCGCATGCGTCCGACCGCGACACCGTACACCGGGAAACCTGTGTCGTGTCGGACACAATCCCGGAAGATCACGCGGCTGCGCTGCCTGGCCAAACCTCCTGCGGCGCTGCTGACGGACGCTCACCGACCAGCTCCGCGAGTCGCGTGAGCCGCCGCCGGCCGGTGACGAGATAGATCCGTCCATCATCCGACACCCGGCCCGCCAAACCGGCCCGGACCAGCGCGGCTTCCACCGGAAGAGGATCTTTTCGCGGGTCGAGTCCCAGCGCGTAACCGCCGGCGTGGGGTCCGCCTGCGGCGGCCACCCAGAGCCGTAGCCGAGGTCCGCTGAGGAAAAGCTGGGCGGCGGCCTGCGGCCACCCGTTCGCCAGGGCGTTCAACCTTCGGGAGTACGCGGTACGGACCTCGAAAAGCTGCTGGACAGGCTCCGGCTCCTCGGCGAGTTCGTCGTGTTCGTCACTTTCACTGTGTCCGGCTTCATCGAGCTCGCTGGGCTCTTCGGGTTTCTCGACCGGCTCCCAGCCCGCGGCGAGGCCGCGCGCCACCAATTCGGCGACCAGCACGTGCACCCGCCAGGCGGCATCCACCTGAACCGAGACGCGGGCCGTGCCACCCATCCGGCCGAGCTTGCCGGGGCCGGCGAGCAGTCCGGCGAGATCGGCCGGCGACGGCTCGATGGTCTCCGCGCCGAACATCGTCAGCTGGCGGCCGGGCCGCCGGCCTGCCGCGCCGCGCTGGATGATCCTTTTCGCCACCGGGACCGGCGGAGGAAGGATCTCGCGCGGTATCAGCGGCCACCCCGCGTCGGTCATCTCACCGGGACTCCGCGCTCATTGGCATTCCGGCAGGGAGTCGAAAGCCTGCCGGAGCTCGACCGACTCCAGTTTCGTGGTGTCGAGGTTGCTCTTCTCATAATCCGTGGTGAGCCGGTCGAGCACCTTGCTCACTTCGGCGTAAAAAGCGTCCGCGGGCCGGGTGGCGAGCGCCTCGACGCCGGTACGCGCCTGCCCGTACGCGTCCCGGATCCCGGCCAGCGAGCCCAGGAACCCGTCGGCGATCTCCTGGCCGTCGTCCACTGCGGGCACCCCGGCGCGCTCCACACCGGCTCTGGCCTGTTCACTCGCGGTGGCCGCGCCGTCGAAGAGACGGGCCAGGTTTTCTTTCGCCTGGCCCGGTGTGGTGCCCGCTGTCATCTGGGCCTGTGCACGACTCGTCAGCGAGTCGATCTCGCTGCGCCACGGGTTCAGCGAGGTGCAGACCAGGGCGGCCCAGGCCTGTGCTCCGGGCTGCCCGGAACAGGCGCTCAGCGGCACGGCGAGCACGAGAACGAGAGCCAGGGAGATCGGTCGGACCGCGCGCATGGGAGCAGAGTACGGCCACCGGCGGACACTCCACACGCCTCGATCGAGTCATAGCGAAGGGCACCCGGAGGCCGGGTGCCCTTCATGATGCGATTCGTCCTGGTCAGACGTTGTCCTTCACCCGGGAAGCCGACGTTTCGTGGCTGTCCTGAGCGGCCTTCGCGGCGTCAGCGGCGCCGGCAGCCGAGGCCTCGGCGGGGTCGTCACCCATCGAGATCGGCTTACGCTTGCTCCAGACCACCGCGGCGGTCACGATCGCCACCGCGAGGATCGCGACACCGACCCGGACGCCGATGCTCGCGTCGGTGCCGTAACTGACTGCCACGACCGCCGGAGCGATCAGCAGCGAGACCAGGTTCATCACCTTCAGCAGCGGGTTGATCGCCGGTCCGGCGGTGTCCTTGAACGGGTCACCGACCGTGTCACCGATCACCGTGGCGGCATGCGCCTCGGAGCCCTTGCCGCCGTACGAGCCGTCCTCGACCAGCTTCTTCGCGTTGTCCCACGCGCCACCGGAGTTGGACAGGAAGACCGCCATCAGCGTTCCGGTGCCGATCGCGCCGGCCAGGTACGCCGCCAGGGCGCCCGGGCCGAGCCCGAAGCCCACCGCGATCGGGGCCATGATCGCCAGCAGGCCGGGGGTGAGCAGCTCACGCTGCGCGTCCCGGGTGCAGATGTCGACCACACGGCCGTACTCCGGACGCTGGGTGCCGTCCATGATCCCCGGGAACTCGCGGAACTGGCGGCGAACCTCCATCACGACGGCGCCGGCCGAGCGGGAGACCGCGTTGATCGCCAGGCCGGAGAATAGGAAGACCACCGCCGAACCGATCAGCAGACCGACCAGGCTGCGTGGGTTGGCGATGTTGAGCAGTCCGAGGATCTCGTTGCCCACCTCGGTCACCCCGGCGTCGGCCAGCGCGCTGGCCAGGCTGTTCGTGTACGACCCGAACAGCGCCGTGGCAGCCAGGACCGCCGTCGCGATCGCGATGCCCTTGGTGATCGCCTTCGTGGTGTTGCCGACCGCGTCGAGCTCGGTGAGGATCTGCGCGCCGCGCTCGTCGACGTCACCGGACATCTCCGCGATGCCCTGCGCGTTGTCCGAGATCGGGCCGAACGTGTCCATCGCCACGATCACGCCGACCGTGGTGAGCAGGCCGGTGCCGGCCAGCGCCACCGCGAACAGCGAGAGCGTCAGCGACGACCCGCCGAGCAGGAACGCGCCGTAGACGCCGGCACCGAGCAGCAGCGCCGAGTAGACAGCCGACTCCAGGCCGACGCTGATGCCGGCCAGGATCACGGTGGCCGCGCCGGTCTGCGACGACTTGCCGATGTCCTGCACCGGCCGGCGGTTGGTCTCGGTGAAGTACCCGGTCAGCGCCTGGATGGCGGCGGCCAGCACGATGCCGATGACGACCGCGCCGATCGCGATCAGCTGCGGGTTCTGGCCGCTCGCCAGGACTCCCTCGTCGATCCCGCTGTCGCCGAAACCGGCGAAGGTGTCCGGCAGGTAGAGGAAGCTGACCACGGCCACCGCGACCGCGGAGATCGCGGCCGAGATGTAGAAGGCCCGGTTGATCGCGGTGAGGCCGTTACGGTCGCTCTGCCGCAGCCGGGTGATGAAGACACCGACGATCGCGATCAGCACACCGATCGTGGAGACGATCAGCGGGAAGATCAGACCGTCCTGGCCGAACGCGGCCTGTCCCAGGATCAGCGCCGCGACCAGGGTCACCGCGTACGACTCGAAGAGGTCGGCGGCCATGCCGGCACAGTCACCGACGTTGTCGCCCACGTTGTCCGCGATCGTGGCGGCGTTGCGCGGGTCGTCTTCGGGGATGCCCTGCTCGACCTTGCCGACCAGGTCGGCGCCGACGTCCGCGGCCTTGGTGAAGATGCCGCCGCCGACCCGCATGAACATGGCGAGCAGCGCGGCGCCGAAGCCGAAGCCCTCAAGAACGGTGGGCGCGTCACTGTTGAAGATCAGGACGACCAGGGCCGCTCCGAACAGACCGAGGCCCACAGTGAGGAAGCCCACCACGCCACCGGTACGGAACGCGATGCCCATCGCCTTCTCGCGACCGCCTGGCTCACCGGCTGCCGCGGCGACCCGCAGGTTCGCCCGCGTCGCCAGGGCCATGCCGGCGCCACCGATGAACGCGCTGAAAATGGCACCGACGATGAAGAAGAGAGATCTGCCGATCTTGACGAGCGTTTCGTTCTCGGTCGCGTGCACCGGCAGCAGGAACAGCAGCACGACCGCGATCAACACGAAGATCGCGAGGGTCCGGAACTGCCGGATCAGGTACGCCGAAGCGCCCTCCTGGACCGCGCCGGCGATCTCCTGCATCTTCTGGGTGCCACGCCCGTTGCGCAGCACGGATTGAACGAACATCGCGGCGAAGCCAAGCGCCACCAGCGCGAACACCAGCGCGACGATGACGTAGGAGAGGTTCTCACCGCTCAGGGACACCCCGCCACCCTCGGCGGCGAGGTCTATCGAGGTCCCGGACATCAATGTCCTCCTGTACACACCGACCGCACCCGGACGGTGGACGAGACCTCCGGGCGCATTCCCCGGATCGCGGGGAGCGAGCGATCAGGCCCGCGGACGCGGACCAGCAGTAGCTGACAACTCGCGTACTGTATAGGGCCGATATGGCGATCGTCACACCTGCGCACAGCCGTGTCGCGATGATGTTTGCCGCTGTGCTAGCGCCGCGGCGAGCGCGTATTGGGACCGGTTGATCTTTTTCCGCTGGTGGCGCCGCCTTTTCGGGTCAGCGGCGGGTGACGGGCCAGACCATGCGGACCTCGGTGCCCGGGCCATCGTCCACCGGCCGCACCTGAAGGTCATCGACAAATCCGGCGAGCAGCGCGAAACCGACACCGGTCGTCAGGGCGTCGTCGGTCAGCGACTCGTCGGCGAGCTCGTCCGGGGGCAGCTTCGTCAGCCCCACGCTCGCCTCGATCGGCGCATGGTCGATGACCCGGACCGTGTACGAGTCCGAGTCGGACATCTCCACGGTGACCAGCTCGGTGAGGCCGTACTGACGATGCAGGGTCACCGCGCGGGTGCACGCCTCACCGATCGCCAGCCGGACCTCGTCGAGCAACTCCTCGGCGACACCGGCCCGGCGTGCGACCGCGACACCGACCAGCCTCGCGGTGCGCACGTGCACCGGAGCCGGCGAGAAGGAGAGCCGAACCGTCGCCATCACGAAACAGGACCGCTGCCGTCGCGCTCGGTGGCAGCCTCGACAGTCGGGAAGATCGGGAAAACCTGATCAAGCGCGGTGATCCGGAAAATCTTGAGGAGTGGCTCCTTCGCGCAGACGAGACCGAAGGTCCCGTGCGCCGTACGCAGCCTCTTCAGGGCGCCGACCAGCACGCCGAGCCCGGTCGAATCGAGGAATTCGACCCGTTCCAGGTCGACGACCACGTCACGCGCACCCGCGTCGACCAGCTCGATCAGCCGCTCACGCAGCCGAGGAGCGGTGTAAACGTCGACCTCGCCACCGACCTCGAGCACGGTGTGGCCCGCGACGGTACGGTCCGCCAGCGACAGCTCCATCGGTCCTCCTCCCTGATCTCCCCCGCGAAATCTAACCACCGACGGGTTGCGGGCGACGCGTGGCACCCACCGTCCCTACCCGTTTGAGGTTCGGGGCATACCGGTGTCACAGTGCAATGCGTGACCTCCACCGCCTTCGGTCCCGCTGAGCTGCTGCATCGGCTGCGAGCTCGCGGCACCGCTGAGGCGTCGCCGATCACACACGTGGAACGGGTGCCACCCAGATCAGGACGACAGGCGCCGTGGCCCACTTGGACCGATCCCTCGGTGCGCGACGCGTTCGCCGCCGCCGGGATCCTCGCTCCGTGGGAGCATCAGGCGTCCGCCGCTACCCTCGCCTGGGAGGGCAAGCACGTCGTGCTGGCCACCGGCACCGCGTCGGGCAAATCCCTCGCGTACCAGCTGCCGGCTCTCAGCGCGCTCGCCACGGACCCTAAGGCGACCGTGCTCTATCTGTCACCTACCAAAGCGCTCGCAGCGGACCAATTACGCGCCGTCGCCCGCCTCGGACTCGACGGAGTGCGCCCCGCGACCTTCGACGGGGACACGCCGCGCGAGGAACGCGAATGGGTCCGCCAGCACGCGCGCTTCGTGCTGACCAACCCCGACATGCTGCATCACTCCTTGCTGCCCGGTCACGCTCGGTGGGGGGTCTTTCTCAGGCGCCTTTCGTACGTGGTAATCGACGAGTGCCACACCTACCGCGGTGTTTTCGGCTCGCACGTGGCCCATGTTCTGCGTCGTCTTCGGCGGGCGGCGGCGCGTTATGGGTCCGCTCCCACGTTCGTCCTGGCCTCGGCCACGTCGGGCGATCCGGCCGGCGCGGCATCCCGGCTGACCGGGCTACCGGTGACAGAGGTCACAGAGGACACGTCGCCCCGTGGTGGAGTGACGTTCGCATTGTGGGAGCCGCCGCTGCTCCCGCAGTCCACGCTGTCGGTGCCGGCCCAGTCGGTGCCGGCCCAGTCGGTGTCTCCGGTCTCGTCCGGTTCTGATGATTCGCCGGACCCTGCCGATGCCGAGTCGCTTCTTGTCGATGCCGAGTCGCTTTCTGTCGATGCCGAGTCGCTTTTTGTCGATGTCGAGTTGCCGCCGATTCGGCGGTCGGCGCTGCGGGAGACCGCGGATCTGCTGACCGACGCGATCGTGGCCGGTACTCGTACCCTCGCTTTCATCCGATCTCGGCGTGGCGCCGAGGTGGTCGCCTCGATGACCAGGCGCGCCCTCGACGAGGCGGTGCCCGGCCTTGGCGAGCGGGTCGCCGCCTATCGCGCCGGCTACCTGCGGGAGGACCGGCGGGCGATCGAGCGCGCACTGCTCTCCGGCGAGCTGCTCGGCCTGGCCTCGACGAACGCCCTCGAACTCGGCGTCGACCTGGTCGGCCTGGACGCCGTGCTGATCTGCGGATATCCCGGCACCCGCGCGTCGCTCTGGCAGCAGGCCGGCCGGGCCGGGCGGGCCGGCGGCGAGGCCCTCGCGGTGCTGATCGCCCGGGACGACCCGCTCGACACGTACCTGGTGCACCATCCGGAAGCGGTCTTCGGCCGTCCCGTCGAGGCGACCGTGCTCGACCCGGCCAACCCCTATGTTCTGGGCCCGCAACTCTGCTGCGCCGCGTCCGAGGCGCCGATAACCGAGAGCGACCTGGAGCTGTTCGGCGGCCCGGCCGCGGCTGCCGCGGTTCAGGCGCTGGTCGAGGAAGGCGCCCTGCGACGCCGGCCGTCCGGCTTTTACTGGACCCATCGAGGCCGGCCCGACGTGGACCTGCGCGGCACCGGCGGCGCACCGGTATCCGTCGTCGAGTCGTCGACCGGCCGCCTGCTCGGCACGGTCGACCAGGGCTCCTCGCACGCGATGCTGCACACCGGGGCGGTCCACCTGCACCAGGGCGTTTCGTACATTGTCGACGAGCTGGACCTGGACGACGCGATCGCCCTGGTCCACCAGGAGGAACCGGACTGGTCCACCCACGCCCGCGACGTCACGAACCTGTCCGTGGTGAACGTCCGCTCGTACGTGGACGCCGGACCGGTCGGGCTCTTCCTCGGCGAGGTGGACGTGACCAACCAGGTGGTGTCGTACCAGAGGCGTCGCATCGGCACCGGCGAGGTGATCGACACTCGGCCGCTCGATCTGCCGGTGCGCGAGCTGCGTACCGTGGCGGTCTGGTTCACGATCTCACCGGAAGCCCTGGTCAGGGCCGGTGTGGAACCGTCCGACTTCCCGGGCGCCCTGCACGCGGCCGAGCACGCCGGCATCGGCCTGCTGCCGCTGATCGCCACATGCGACCGCTGGGACATCGGCGGCCTGTCGACAGCCGGCCACGCGGACACGGAGGCCCCGACGGTCTTCGTCTACGACGGGCATCCGGGCGGGGCGGGGTTCGCGGAGCGCGCGTACGCGGTCGCTTCAGAATGGTTGCAAGCCACCCGCGAGGCGATCGCAGCGTGCGTCTGCGAGGCGGGCTGCCCAGCTTGCGTCCAGTCCCCCAAATGCGGCAACGGCAACAACCCCCTGGACAAGGACGCAGCCGTAAAAGTCCTGGACACGGTGCTGGTCGCCCTAAACCCCCACCTCTAACCCACCGCCCGCCCCGCCCCGGCGCCCGCCGCCCGCTCGCTCGCTGCCCACCGCACGTCGCCCGCCGCCCGCTCGCCGCACGCCGCGCGTCCGCCCGCACCTCGCCCGCCCGCTCGCCGCCCGCACGTCGCAAGCCGCCCGTCCGCTCGCCGCTCGCCGCCCGCCGCTCGCCGCTCGCCGCTCGCCGCCCGCCGCCCGCCGCCCGCCGCCCGCCGATCTTGAGCGATTCTCGACCGCCCGGAGTCTTCTTCTTGGTTTGTTGGGATGTGGTTGTCAAGTTTTAGTTCGGGTGGTTTTCCGGAGGTATTTGGTGGCGTTGTAGGCGGTGGTGATGGCGATGACTTCGGTGTGGGCGGCGTCGCCGCGGGAGTGTAGGCGCCGGTCGGTGCGGAGCAGGTGCGCGAAGACGGGTTCGATCATCGGGCTGCGGCGGGTGTAGAGCTGCTGGTCGGTGTCGCTGTCTTTGCTGGTCACGCCAGTTAGTGGGATGCCGGTGATGGTCGCGGGTACTGCGGGGGCGAGGAAAGCGCCGTCGGCGAGGTGGTGGCCGAAGGGCTCGATGATCCCGGCTTGGCGGCAGGTGCCGGCAGCGGCGGTGAGGTTGGGCAGCAGCCCGTGGGCGTCGTTGCCGTGTTGCGACAGCAGCCCGGCGATGATGAACTGTCCGCTGATCACGGTGATGGTCAGTAGCCAGCCGAGAATCCAGGCGGGTGTGTTCGCTTTGCCTTTCAGGATCCGGGCGGACCGGTCGGTGAGGTTGGCCCGGGCGGCCGGGCCGTCGCGAGCGGTACCGGAGCCGGCCTGGGCTTGAGTGAGCCGGCTCCGAGCCCGGGCCAGAGCCTGCTGCTTGCCGCGGATACGGATGTGCTGCTCGGGCAGACACGGCGGCCCGCCGCGCGGCGGCTGCCCGGCGGCGGCTCGCGCTTGATAGGTGTCGTACTTGTCCTGCTGGCGGCGGGTCATCTCGGCCAGTTCAGCGGTATGCCGATCGACGCGGGCCTGCCAACGGGTGATCTGCTCGTCATGTCGTGCGGCCGCCGGCCGTCCGCGTTCGCGGGCCTCGGCCTCGGCCTGTTCCAGACGCCGTAACCGGACCAGCAGCAACTGCTCCGCGCGGATCATCTCTGCGTAGCCGTGCTCGAGGAACCTCGCCAGATCAGGATCGTCGAGCATGTCCTGACGGCGTTGCTGCAACCCGGCCAGCTCACGACGCGCCGCGTCGATACGGGTAGTGATCAGCGGGGCCGTCATCGTCTTCGACAACGCGGCCGGCGCGATCACCGGAGTGCTATCCGTCGCGGTCACCGATACATCGACCAGTCCCGCCTGACCAGAGACCCTGATCAGCGAGTCCGCGACCGTCTGCCAGCCCCGGCGATG
Source organism: Actinoplanes sp. CA-015351 (assembly GCF_050955685.1). Classification (NCBI taxonomy): domain Bacteria; kingdom Bacillati; phylum Actinomycetota; class Actinomycetes; order Micromonosporales; family Micromonosporaceae; genus Actinoplanes; species Actinoplanes sp. CA-015351. Next base: position 310,273 of record NZ_CP192102.1, on the reverse strand, counting down.
ACCTTGCACGAACCGGCGCAGACACGCCGCCGACGGCACCTGCTCGCGCTGCCACACCACCCGCAACGACGCTTGTTCCCGACACGCCCGGGCCATGTCCTGCGGACTACGCCACTGCCGGCGGTAACACCACCACACCGTGACCAGCATCAACCGCGGGTCATACGGCAACCCGCCCACCCCATCAGCCCGGTAATCCTGCTCGAACCCCGACATGTCAACACGCTGCGCCAACGCGAGAAACCGGAAGATCTCCGGATCCGCCCACCCCCGCACCTGCTCAGACACCGGCTGCTCAGGCCCACGAAAACGACGTCCCATACCTGCCGCTCTACGCCCTCACACCCACCACTTCCCACCCCACCACCCCAACGAGGGACCCGAAACCACCCCAACAAGGCATCGACAACAACCCCACCAGCCCTCAAGAAGAAGACTCCCCGGTGTGCAAAATCGCTCAAGATCGTGTGGGCGCTCGCTCGGCTCCCCGCCAGCCCCCGCCCCGCCAGCCCCAGCCAGGCAGGGCAGGCAGGCAGGCAGGCAGGCAGGCAGCCCGATCTTAAGAGAGTTCTAGCGATGAGGGTCGTGGCCGGCGGTGAAGGCGTTGAAGCAGGCGAATCTTGTGAGTCTCTGGCTGGCGCGGCGGCACAAACTCACAAGATTCGGCGAGTTGCCGCAGGCAGCGCCTCACCGTGTGCCAGCCATCCGCCAATATGGTGAGTTTGTGGTCGGCCAGGCGGCGCAAACTCACAAGATCGGCAGCGCGGGTTCGCCACCGCGCCACCGCGCACCGCGCACCGCGCCGGCCACGCCCTTTCCGCAATCTGAGCGGTCAAGGGCGGTGGGTGCACGCGCAAGCAATCCGCGTGCGCTCACCGCCCCGCCCGGCCAATCTGCGTGGGCGCAGTCCCGCCCGGCCAATCCGCGTGCGCGCAGTGCCTGGCGCAAGCAATCCGCGTGCGCGCAGGGCCCTGGCGCAAGCAATTCGCGTGCGCTCCTTGCCCGTGCTCAGCCGATCGGCGCTCACCGCCCCCGCCACACCGAACCGCGCCCGAACTCGACACAAGAGCCGGAACCGACCGGCCGCGTTGAGTTGAGTTGAGGGGGACTCCGCACCCCGAATCGACACGCTTCGGTGTGCGGTGGTTGCTCAGCCTGGGATGTGGACCGGGCCGGCTCGGGCTGCCGACCTGGCTGTGCCCAGGCGGCCGGTTGGCACCTCTGTGTGGATCACCAGGTCCAGGCCGTCCAGGACGCACGAGGTCATCCGGGCGTGGTTGAGCGCGACTATTCGGGCGGCCTCGTGGCATGCCGGCTCAGTGCCCAGAACTGCCTTTTGAGCACCCGCCAGGGCACCTAGATCGGCAGCGTTGCGAGCTTCGCGGCGGGCTACCTGGGCGGTTCCCACGGTTGCTGCGGCCAGGCCGGCGGTGAGCAGGACCAGTCCGAACGCCAGCACCAGAATCGACGCGGCACCCCGATCACGGTGGGCGGTCACCACGGGACCTGGGCGGGCTCTCGGGCGGCGTGGGACTCCGCCTGCACGGTCAGGCCTGGTAGGTGGCCGCCTGGTGTGCGTACCCGGGAAATGACCACCACCGTGACCGTCTCCGCGTCGCCTGACACCCGGATGGTTGCGTCTGGCGGAGCCAGGCGCTCGGCCTGCGCCGAGGTCTCGCCTCGGGCGGCTGCCACGGCTGCTTCCCGGGCCGCGTCCAGGCAGCGGGCCTGGTCCATCACCGCGACCACGGCGGTGAGGCCCGCGTAGAACAGCAGCAGGAGCGCCGGCAGCCCGGCCGCGAGTTCAGCGGTGAAGGAACCCCGGTCACGGCCGGGCGGCCGCGTCACCAAGGAACTACGGCCAGGGTGCCGCGCCACCGAGGAACCGCGGCCGGGCCGCCGGCGCTGTCTCACTTCAGTGCCCGGCCGATGATGCCGGTCAGTGCCTGTTGCACTGCCGGGCTGGATACCACCTTGAGCAGGATGCCGGCGAAAGCCACCGCGGCCAGGGTGCCTACGGCGTATTCGGCGGTGCTCATTCCGGCGTCGCCGGCCTCCGCCTGAAGCCGCCGGAAACGGGTGACGAGGTTGTGCACGTGGATCCTCCTCGGGTAGGCGGCACGGCGCCGTTGCCGTGCCGGTCAACAAACGGCGCGGCGGAATGCCGTGCCGGGTCTCAAAGTGCTCAGAGCACGTCGCCCAGCACCGCCACCAGGACCGGGACCAGACCGGCCAGCAGGAACGCCGGCAGGAAGCACAGACCCAGCGGCAGCACGATCAGGACGCCGGCGCGCTGGGCGGCTGCCTCCGCCGCCACCGTGCGGTCGGAGCGCAGGTCGACGGCGAGGCGTTCCAACGCTCCGGCGAGTGCTCCGCCGCTGGCGCTGGAGCGGACCGCGGCCGCTACCAGCCGTTCCGCACCGGACACGTCGCTGAGGCAGGACCAGGCCTCGGGCGAGCTCGCACCCAGGCGCAGTGATCGGGACACGCGTTCCAGCCGGGTGCCTAGCGGACCGCCCAGTGCGTCTGCCACCGCCGCCGCTGCTCTGTCCACCGGTGCACCGGCACGCAGGGCCGCTGCCAGCAGGTCCGCGCCAAGGGGGAGGTCCGCGAGCGCTCGCTGCCGCTCACGCCGCGAGCCGGGAGATTCCCGGCGCCGCAGCGCGCGTTCCGCTCCGAGTGCCGCCAACAGGCCCATGGGTACGCCCCAAGCGTTCCCGATGAACACCAGAACCCCGAGTCCGGCCAGCACCGACAGCAGCATCCGGGAACGACGGCCGTCCCCAGCCGGTTTCGCGGCCGTGGCGCTGACCCGCCGCAGCCGCCGCCCCGCCCCGGCTCTCGGCAGCACCAGAAGTACGACAGCGAGGAGCACGCAGCCCGCCACGATCCCGATCACGGCGGTGGCCCGTCGACGAGACGTTGGGACCAGCGCAGGCCACCGGCTTGGAGCAGCACCGCGACCAGCGCGCAGCCGGCGCCGATCGGGGTGTGCAGAAGGACGTCGAGCGGGTCCGCCCCGATCACGTAACCCAGCACGATCCCGCCCACCGGCAGCACGGCCAGCAGAAACGCTGTCGCCTGGGCACCGGCCGCCTGGGCCGCCGCACCGGCGACAGCCCGGTCAGCCGCCCGGGCGTCCGCCTCGATCCGGTCGAGCAGGTCGGCGGCCGGTGCCCCGGTCTGCTCGGCGAGCCGCCACACCGCCGCTACAAGCTCCCGAACCCGCCCACCACCGCTGTCGACCGGACTGCCGGATGCTGCGGCTGGTGGCAGGCCGGCTCGCAGGTCGGCTACCAGGGCGCACAGGCCGTCGAGTTCGGCTGCCCGGGCGGCGGCGGACTGCTTCCGGCGCGCGCGGCGCAGCCATTCGTCGGCGGCCAGCACGGCGTAGACGGCCGCTATCAGGGCTCCGACCGGGCCGCCGAAGAGCAGGCCGGCCGCTGCTGCCGACGCCGCCGCGCTCAGCGCCACCTTCCAGGGTGGTCCGGTGACGAGGCGGGCGGCTGTTTCGCGTACGCCGGGAAGGGTTGGAGCGCGACGGCGTCCTGCGAGCCTGACGCGCGCGGCGGGTCGCGGACCCAGGACCACGGCGGCCGCAGCGAGCAGGAGGGCCGCCGCCAGCATGCCGTTCATCCGGAACGGCCGTGGAGAGCGGGTGGGACCTCGACGCCTCGTTCGGTGAGCATGCGGGCCAGGACGGCGGCTCCAGGGGCGGGTGAGCCCGTCCAGGCCGGCAGGACCGAGATCAGGCGGGACTCCCCCGACGGCACGAGAACGCTTATCGATTCCAGGACCCGGCCGCGGGCGGTGCGCCGCACCTGAAGGATCACCTGGAGCGCGGCCAGCACCTGCGCGTGCAGGGCGGCCCGGGGCAGGCCGCTCAGCATGCCGAGCGCCTCCAGCCTGGCCGGTACGTCGCCGGGCGCGTTGGCGTGCAGCGTGCCTGCGCCGCCGTCGTGGCCGGTGTTCAGCGCGGCCAGCAGGTCGGCAACCTCGGCGCCACGGCACTCGCCGATCACCAGGCGGTCCGGGCGCATTCGCAGCGCCTGGCGTACCAGGTCGGTGAGGCCGACCGCGCCGGCGCCCTCGACGTTTGCGGTGCGTGCCTGGAGCGCGACCACGTGCGGGTGCACCGGGCGCAGCTCGGCCGCGTCCTCGACCAGGACGATCCGTTCGGCCGGCGGCACCAGGCCCAGCAGCGTCGCGAGCAGGGTGGTCTTGCCGCTACCGGTGCCGCCGGTCACCAGGTACGCCAGACGCGCCTGGACCACCGCCTCCAGCACCGGCGCGGCGGCCGCCGGGACCGTGCCGTGCCGGACCAGGTCGGCAAGGCTGAACGGGCGCTGCCGGAAGGTACGCAACGACAGGTACGGCCCGCCAACCGCGATCGGCGGGAGCACCGCGTGCAGGCGGGTGCCGTCCGGGAGGCGGGCGTCCGCGTACGGCTGCCCGTCGTCGAGTCTGCGGCCACAGGCGGCGACGAGGCGCTGGGCGAGACGGCGTACCTCGTCCGGGCCGCTCAGCCGGATGGCGGCGCGTTGCAGGCCGGCGCCCCGGTCGACCCAGACCTGCGCCTCGTTCACCAGGACGTCGGTGACCTCGGGGTCGGCGAGCAGGGGTGCCAGCGGGCCGGCGCCGAGCAGCTCGTCACGGACCTGGTCGGCGAGGCGCAGCACGGCGGTGTCGCCGAGGGCGCCGTTCTCCCTGCGTACGGCATTGACCACGGCGGCCGGTGTGGCTTCGACGCCGTCGTAGGCGAACTGCCGTCGAACCCGGGTGCTCAGCACGCTCATGCCGGTGCCGCCGTGCTGGTACGCGTACCCATGAGGTCGTCGACAAGCCGGCGGCAGAGGTCGGAGAGTGGGCCTTTGCCATCCGCGCATGGCGCGGTGCCGTTCTCCACTGCCTGGCACATGGCGGGTTCGGGGCGCAGCGTGCCGGCCAGAGGCAGGCCCAGGGCCGTGGCGACCTCCCGGGCCCGCAGCTTGCCAGGCGCCGGGCCACGCACCACCACCGCGACGTCCTCGCAGTGCATCCGGATCGTGGCCGCGGTACGCGCAGCCGAAGCCGCCGCCCGCAGCTCCGCCGGCACCACGAGCAACGTCCGATCGGCGGCCTGCAACGCCAGCACCGCGGCGTCGTCGAGTTGCCGGGGCAGATCGGCCACGATCACGTCGCGACCGCGCCGGGCCGCGTCCAGCGTCGCCGCCATCGCCTCGGCCGGAACACCCGGCAGCTGCTCCCGGTCGAACGAGAGCAGCACCAGGTCACCGCGCCGGGGTAGCGCACCGAGCAGAGCCGGCGGATCAACCCGCCCGTCGGCGCCACTGAGACCGGGCCAGCGCAGCCCGGTCATGTCCTCCCAGCCGAGCAGCAGATCGAGCCCACCGCCGAGCGGGTCCGCGTCGACGAGCAGGGTCCGATGCCCGAACCGCACGGCCGTGGTTGCCAGCCCGGCCGCCAGGATGCTCGCGCCGGCGCCGCCTCGCCCGCCGATGACCGCGATGGTGCGCGAGGCAGGTCCTGGCTCCGGCCGCTCGCTGAACTGCTCCACCACCCAGGTCTCGGCGGTCGGCAGCACCGCGACGTGTTCGGCGCCGAGCGGTTCGGCGATCTGCCAGGTGGTGGCGTCCATGTCGGAGTGCCGGCCGACCACGATCACCCGCCGGCGGCGCGGCAGCCGGGCCCGTACGCACGCGGCCACCTGATCGGAGCCGACCATGACGAGGGAGGCACCGGGATATCGGGCGCGGGCGGCGGCCGGATCGGGTGCGACGTCGACCTCGGTGCCACCGGCGGCGGCGAGCCGGAGCAGGTCGTCGAGCAACTCGTGGTCGGCGGTTACGACCAGGGGACGGCGAGGGCCAGGCATGGCGAGCCTCCAGCTTCGACGGCGGCGTTCGGGCGACCACCGTCGCGGGCCGGGTCCGGACCGGACAACCGGCCGCGGCCTGCCTGTGGATAACTTTGGATCCTGTGGATAACTCCGGTCGTCTCAGGCCGATCTGGTAGGCGAGTGTGATCCTGCGCCGGTTGGGTATCGTGGTGCCGACTCGGAACGATGGAGCTGGCATGAACAACTCGATCCGGATCACGCTCGCCGATGACGGGACTGTCACCGTCTCTGTGCTGGGAGAGATCGATTTCTCCAGCTCCGACGACGTGGCCCAGGGAATTCGCGACGCCCTCGTCGACTGGTCGCCGTCCGCGGTGCGGGTGGACCTGGCTGAGGCGACGTTCGTCGACTCGACCGGCCTGGGCGCCCTGATCGAGGGTTACCGGGACGCCACCGATCGAGGGATCTCGTTCGCCGTGGCCAATCCGACCGACAACTTCCGCCGGGTTCTGAACGTGACAGGCCTCTCCGACTTCTTCGGCCTGATCGACGCGGACGCTGCCGCGACCTCGCCGGAAATATCCGAACCCCGCCAGGCACAGGGCGCCTAGCAGCGGAAAGGGAACGACCCCCGTCGGGGGAGACGGGGGCCGTCCTTGGATTCGGCTCCGGGGGGGTCGAGCCGAATCGACTCGGTGATCGCGGGGGGCGCAATCACCGAGGGCCAGCGGATCCGCTCACTGGACGCGTCCGTAACAACACGCTTCACAGTGGCGAACACAAGTCTGCCTCAGACTCAGCCGATCCGTCGAGTACCGAATGTGACCCGATGCGACGCTCCCTACCCGTCTGACCGTTTTCACAGCGCGTCACCGAGGGATGCCGGATCAACCGGCGCGGGTGCGGTACGACTACAATTTCGGCCCGTGGGCCCGAGCGCCGCCTTTTTCGACCTCGACAAGACCGTCATCGCCAAGTCCAGCGCATTGGCCTTCGGACGGCCTTTCTATCGTGACGGCCTGATCAGCCGCCGTGACGTCGTCAAGTCCGGTTATGCGCAGCTGATGTTCCGCCTCGGTGGTGGCACCGACGAGCAGGCCATGGCACGCACTCGCGACTACATGGCCGCCCTGAGCAAGGGCTGGCGTGTCGAGCAGGTGCAGCAGATCGTCGCCGAGACGCTGAACGACCTCATCAATCCGTACGTTTACGCCGAGGCCGCCGTGCTGATCGCCGAGCACCAGGCGGCCGGCCGTGACGTGGTCCTGGTCTCCGCCTCCGGTGACGAGATGGTCCGCCCGATCGGCGCGCTGCTCGGCATCACCGACATCATCGCGACGCGGATGTCGATCGTCGACGGGCTCTACAGCGGCGCTGTCGAGTTCTACTCGGCCGGGCCCAACAAGGTCGTCGGCGTCAAGGAGCTCGCCGAGTCCCGTGGTTACGACCTGGCCGAGTGTTTCGCGTACTCGGACTCCAGCAGTGACCTGCCGTTGCTGGAGGCGGTGGGCCATCCCAGCGCCGTCAACCCGGACCGGGCTCTGCGCCGGGTCGCCACCGAGCGGGCCTGGCCGATCCTGGAGTTCCGCAACCCCGTGCCGCTGGGCAAACGCCTCCGCGACCGCCCCGCGGTGCCGGTGGCAGCGGCCGCTCTCGGCGTCGGTGTCGGCGTCGCGATCGGCTTCGCGATCTATGGGCGCCACCGGCGTACTCGTGCCGCAGTGGCGTAATGACCAGCGCAAATGCCTTTGGTCTGAGTAATCCGGCATACCTGGCGATCATGCGGCAAAGGGCGTAGAAAGAAGTCGCGGTCCCGTGCGAACGGGAACCGTGCACGGCCACCGGGAACCCACGCGCGATCAGCCACGGCAGGCACGTTGCGGCGGGACCTCCGCCCTCGCGAGAGGGTGTCAGGACTGTCGACAACGACCCAGGTGCACGCTTGTTAACCCGGTCCGGACGTGTACAGCCGGCGCCCCTTGCGGGACGCCGGCTCTTAATTTTTAGACCGACGCCAGCACGCTGTCGCCGATCACGGTGATCTGCTCGCCGCCGACGGTGATCGCCGAGGCGTAATGCCGCAGCCACGACCGCACACCGTCCGGCGTGCCCGTCGCGTACGCACCGGCCGAGCCCTGATATTCCGGCTCGCGCTCCAGGTGCCCGGCCTCGACGCCGACCAGGCCGCGCGGGTCGAAACCCCGGCCGATCAGCGTGAGGCGGGCCGCCGCCCGGGCCACGACACCGGCCGGCCCGGCGAACGGCCGCAGCGTGATCAGCTCGGCGTGCACGATGGCGGCGAGCAGCAGCGGCGGCGTCTCCTCGTTGCCGGCGACCAGCCCGGCGAGCGCGTCGACACGGTCCGCGCCGGAGGTGAGGCGGCCGAGGTCGTGGTCGTGCACGACACCACGAGCGGCGAGCACGTGCAGCTTCGCAAGAACCTGGCGCGGCGCGCGGGGCCAGAGGTCGACGAGACCGCCGAGCGCCCCGGCGACCCGCAGGGAACCCTGCACGACCGGGTCGGTGACGGTTCCGCCGCGTACCTCTTCCAGGTCGTAGCTATTGCCTTCGAGGGCCGCGCTGGCGACGGCGGCGCGCAGGCTCGACTCGGCCGCGACCTGACCGCCGTGCCGGCGGAGTGCGCGGTGCCGCATCGCGGTGTCGACGGTGTCGCGGGCTTCCGCGAAGGCGGGCGCGACGTCGGCGAGGTCGAGCAACGGAGCTAGTGGATCCACACGCACACGGTAACCGGCGAAACCAGCGGAAACATGGGGTGCACAAATGAGCGTGGAAATGGCAAGATTCGCGCAGAAGCGATCAACGCGTGGCCGGTTGGCGCGCAAACGGCACCGCCGGGCGCGTTCCGCCTCGCAACCCTTCGCCGGGCCATCCGGCAGAACTAGTGTGCAACGAAGAGACCCCCGGTCAAGGCAGAGGAGAGCCGCCCTCATGAGCGAGACCCTGGAGAATTTGTCCTCGGAGACGCGGCAGTTCCCGCCGCCCGCCGAACTCGCGGCGAACGCGAACGTCACGGCTGAGGCCTACGAACAGGCAGGCGCCGACCGCCTCGCCTTCTGGGCGACCCAGGCCGAGCGTCTCGTCTGGGCCAAGAAGTGGGACCAGGTGCTGGACTGGTCCAACCCGCCGTTCGCAAAATGGTTCGTCGGCGGCGAGCTGAACATCGCGTACAACTGCGTGGACCGGCACGTCGAGGCCGGCAACGGCGACAAGGTCGCCATCCACTGGGAGGGCGAGCCCGGCGACAGCCGCGCCGTCACGTACTCGGAGCTGTTGACGTCGGTCTCGCAGGCCGCCAACACGCTGACCGAACTCGGGGTCGTCGCCGGCGACCGCGTGATGATCTACCTGCCGATGATTCCGGAAGCCGCGGTGGCGATGCTCGCCTGCGCCCGGATCGGCGCGACGCACAGTGTCGTCTTCGGTGGCTTCTCGGTGGACGCGCTGGCGACCCGGATCCAGGACGCCGCCGCCAAGATCGTGATCACCGCTGACGGCGGTTACCGCCGCGGCAAGCCGTCCGCGCTCAAGCCGACAGTGGATGAGGCGGTGGCGCGGACCGAGAGCATCGAGCACGTGCTGGTGGTCCGCCGCACCGGCCAGGACGTCGCCTGGACCAAGAAGGACAAGTGGTGGCACGAGACCGTCGAGCAGGCTGGCACGACACATGCCGCGCAGCCGTTCGACGCCGAGCACCCGCTCTTCATCCTCTACACCTCGGGCACGACCGGTAAGCCGAAGGGCATCCTGCACACCACGGGCGGGTACCTGACGCAGGCCTCGTACACCCACCACGCGGTCTTCGACCTCAAGCCCGAGACCGACGTGTACTGGTGCACCGCCGACATCGGCTGGGTCACCGGCCACTCGTACATCGTGTACGGACCGCTCTCCAACGGCGCGACCCAGGTGATGTACGAGGGCACGCCGGACACCCCGGACCGCGGCCGCTTCTGGCAGATCGTCGACAAGTACAAGGTGTCGATCCTCTACACCGCGCCGACGCTGATCCGCACCATGATGAAGTGGGGCGACGACATCCCCGCCAAGTACGACCTGTCGTCGCTGCGGGTCCTCGGCAGCGTGGGTGAGCCGATCAACCCCGAGGCCTGGATGTGGTACCGGGAGCACGTCGGCCGCGAGCGCACCCCGATCGTCGACACCTGGTGGCAGACCGAGACCGGCGCCATCATGATCTCCCCGCTGCCCGGTGTCACCGCTACCAAGCCTGGCTCGGCGATGACCGCACTGCCCGGCATCTCTTCCGACGTGGTCGACGACCAGGCGCAGTCGGTGCCGGACGGTGGCGGCGGCTTCCTGGTGCTGCGTGAGCCGTGGCCGTCGATGCTGCGCACGATCTGGGGCGACGACAAGCGGTTCCTGGAGACGTACTGGTCGCGGTTCGGGGCCGGAGCGGGTCAGGGAGACGAGTGGATCTACTTCGCCGGCGACGGCGCGAAGAAGGACAGTGACGGCGCGCTCTGGCTGCTCGGCCGGGTCGACGACGTCATGCTCGTCTCCGGCCACAACATCTCCACCACCGAGGTCGAGTCGGCGCTGGTGTCGCACCCGTCGGTCGCTGAGGCGGCCGTGGTCGGCGCGACCGACCCGACCACCGGCCAGGCGATCGTCGCGTTCACCATCCCGCGCGGCAACGTGGAGACCGAGGGCGCGGCCGGCGAGGCGTTGATCCAGGAGCTGCGCAACCACGTGTCCAAGACGCTCGGCCCGATCGCCAAGCCCCGGCAGATCATGCTCGTCGCCGAGCTGCCGAAGACCCGCTCCGGCAAGATCATGCGACGCCTGCTGCGCGACGTCGCGGAGAAGCGGTCGCTGGGTGACGTCACGACTCTTCAGGACTCGACGGTCATGGATCTGATCTCCTCGGGGATGAACGTCGCCAAGTCCGAAGACTGAAACATCGCCGACATCGCAGGGCCGGTTCTCGCGCCGGCCCTGCGACACAAGGTCACGGCCCGGTCACAACGTCATAGACCGTAGTGACTTTCATCCGGATCGATCGCAGGATCACGGGGATTCGCCCGATCAACCCCTCGGGCGCTGTTCCTTCCGGAGGACCCGTACGTGACACAACAAATCACCTGGGGCCGGCGAACCGTCACCTCAGTCCTCGCGTTCGGCGTTGCCGCCGGCGTGACGACGCTGAGCAGCCCTCTTCCCGCCACGGCGGAACCGGGCACGGGCACGATCCCCGCCGTATCGCAGGAGCCAGCCACCCCCAAGGACTCACCGGCCGAAACGCTGGGCTCGCACGACGCCGATCTGCTGGCGGACGCCGAAGCCCAGAAGAAGCCGCGGGTCACCGTGATCATCGCGACCGACAAGGGCAAGACGGGTGACGTCGTCGCCAAGGTGAAGAGCCTGGGCGGCAGCATCAACCGGCAGTTCGACCAGGTCGGGTACGTCCTGGCGACAGTGCCGACCGCCAAGGTTCTGAACACCGCGAACCTGCCCGGCGTCTCGGCCGTCGACCTCGACGAGACCATCAAGCTGCCCGAGACCGACCTGCCGGCCAGCAAGAACGCTGCCAAGCAGGCCGCGCTCCCGGCCGGCCCGGGTGCCACCACGCCCGCCGACAACCCGTACATGCCCACTGCGGAAACGGGTTCGGTCGACTTCAAGAAGAAGAACTCGACGTACGACGGCCGTGGCGTGACCATCGGCATCATGGACTCCGGTGTGGACCTCGCGCACCCGGCGCTCCAGAAGACCACCACCGGCGAGCGCAAGATCGTCGACTGGGTCACCGCGACCGACCCGGTGGTCGAGAGCGACGGCACCTGGCGGCGCATGCTCGGCTCGGTCTCCGGTCCGACGTTCGCGTACCTCGGCGTCACCTGGACCGCTCCGGCGGGCACGTACCAGGTCAACCGCTTCATCGAGTCGATCACGGCTGCTTCTGAGCCGGCCGGCGACGTGAACCGGGACGGGGACACCACCGACCAGTTCGGCGTCCTCTACGACCCGGTGAGCCACGACATCCGTGTCGACACCAACCAGAACTTCGACTTCACCGACGACGCCGTGATGCGGCCGTACAAGGAGAAGTACGACGTCGGTTACTTCGGCACCGACAACCCGGCGACCGCGGTCGCCGAGCGGATGCCGTTCGTGGTCGAGTACCGCGAGGACGTCTCCCTCGCGCCGTACGGCGACCCGACGCTGCCGGCGACCACCGACTTCGTCAACATCGGCATCGTCGAGGGCATGCACGGTACGCACGTGGCCGGCATCGCCGCGGGTAACGACCTGTTCGGCAACCCCGTCCTCGACGGACAGGCGCCGGGCGCGAAGATCGTCTCCGCGCGGTCCTGCTCGTGGGGCGGCGGCTGCACCGCGGCTTCGCTGACCACCGGCATGATCGACCTCGTGGTGAACCGCCACGTCGACGTGATCAACGTGTCGATCGGTGGCCTGCCCGCGCTGAACGACGGCAACAACGCCCGTGCGCGGCTCTACGACACGCTGATCGACACCTACGGCGTGCAGATCGTGATCTCGGCCGGCAACTCCGGTCCGGGCACCAACACGATCGGCGACCCGTCGGTCGCGACCGACGTGATCAGCTCGGCGGCCAGCATCTCCAAGGAGACCTGGCTCGCCAACTACGGCTCGGTGACCCGCCGGGACCTGCAGCTGTTCAACTTCTCGTCGCGTGGCCCGCGTGAGGACGGCGGCTTCAAGCCGAACATCGCGGCGCCGGGCTCGGCGATCTCCACGGTCCCGACCTGGGAGACCCTCGCCCAGCTGGACACCGTTGCGTACACCCTGCCGCCGGGTTACTCGATGCAGAACGGCACCTCGATGTCGGCGCCGCAGACCACCGGTGGCGTGGCTCTGCTGCTCTCCGCCGCGAAGCAGAACGACCTGGGTGTCACCCCGGCCGGCCTGCGCCGCGCGCTCTACACCACCGCGGACCCGATCAAGGGCGAGAAGGTGCACGCGCAGGGCTACGGCCAGATGGACGTTCCGGCCGCCTGGAAGCTCCTCACCAAGGAGTCGGAGACGCGGGACTACACGTCCTCGGCTCCGGTCTGCACGCCGCTCTCCGAGCAGCTGGCGACTCCGAACCAGGGTCTGGGCATCTACAACCGCTGCGCGGCTGGTGACGGCGGCTACCCGGTCGGCAAGGAGAAGACCGTCACAGTCAAGCTCACCCGTACCAGCGGCCCGAACAAGACCGTGAAGCACAACCTGCGCTGGCTGGGCGACACCAAGGTGTTCTCCTCGGCCGGTTCGGTCGACCTGCCGCTGAACAAGACCGTCAGCGTCAAGGTCAAGGTCAAGCCCGCTCAGGGCGCGAGCAGCGCGATCCTCAAGGTCGACGACCCGCGTACGCCGGTCATCGACTTCGAGGTGCTCAACACGGTGGTCACCGGCGTCGAGACCAAGAAGCCGGCGTACGCCGAGACCTTCGCGGGTTCGGTCGACCGCAACTCCACCAACTCGTACTTCGTGGTTGTGCCGGAAGGCGCCACGGCGCTGCAGGTGAACCTCGCGGGCATCGCCACCGGCTCGCAGACCCGGTGGATCGCGATCAACCCGTGGGGCGTTCCGGTCGAGTCGACCGCGAGCACCGCTTGCTACACCAACTTCTCCGACGCGGCCGCTTGCAAGCCGCAGGAGCGGTCGTACGAGAACCCGATCCCGGGTATCTGGGAGCTCGAAGTCGAGTCCCGTCGTACGTCGCCGGCGCTGAACAACCCGTACAAGCTGACCGCGAAGATCCAGGGCGTCACCGTCGACCCGGCCACCCAGACGCTCGCCAGCGTCAAGGCCGGTGTGGCGTCGCCGCTGACCTGGACGGTCACGAACAACTTCGGCCCGCTCAACCTCACGGCTCAGGGTGGCCCGCTCGGCAGCGGCTTCAAGGCGCGGCCGACGATCGCCGACCACGAGTCGCAGTACTACGAGGTCGCGGTGCCGGCAGGCGTTCAGCGGCTGAGCGTGTCGATCGGCAACACCAGTGACGCGGCCGCCGACCTGGACCTGGTCCTCTACAACGAGGCCGGTGCGGTCGTCGCGCAGCAGGCGGACGGCGACTCGGAGGAGGCCGTCGCGGTCGCCAACCCGGCCGCCGGCACCTACACGGTCCTGGTGGACGGCTACGCGGTGCCGAGTGGCTCCACGGCGTACGACTACCTGGACGTCTACTACAGCCCGGCTCTGGGTGCGATCACCACGCAGAGCACGCCGTTCTCTCTCGCCAACGGCCAGAGTGCGACGGTCACCGGTTCGGTCACCGCTGCCGCGGTCCCGCCGGCGGGTCGTTCGATGTTCGGCGACGTCTCGATCGTGACGGACGAGGGCGCGGTCGTCGGCCGCGGCTCGGTCGTCGTGACCGCCGTCACCGAGTAATCACCGCAGTTCAGCGAAGGCCCGCCGGGGTTGGCCCCGGCGGGCCTTTTCATGCTCCCAACCCGGAAAGTTGATAGACGTATCTAGATATCTAAATTAGCTTTGCGATCGACAGTTGTCGTGGATACGGGGCCACGCCACCTGGCAGACACGCCTGCGCGGAGCCCTGTGTCCCGCGTCCAGGAGGTGGCGTGTCAACACCAATTGACCTAATACCACTACTACTTGTCACAACGTTCGCCGCGTACGTTCTGCTCAGCGCACGGCGGCGGCCCAGCGGCCCGGTACGGGTCGCCCTCACCGTCGGAGCAGGCCTGTGGATGGGCCTGGTCGCCGGTGCGATGTGGATGGTCAGCCAGGCGACGGCGGCGGCAGTGCTTCCGCCCAAGGCCGGCGCGGCGGTGAGCCCATGTGTCAGCGGGGCACCGACGAAGACGTTCAACGTCTCGCTGATCAATCTGCCGATCTTCCTCAACCGGTTCGGGGACGTGGTCCCCGAGGGCCGGATGTACGTCCTCGACGCCAACATCTCGACGGTCCGGCAGAACTTCAAGTACGCCGCCGACCCGTCCAAGGCGAACGTCAACGACCTGATCGAGCCGCTCACCATCCGCGCCAACAAGGGCGACTGCGTCTCGGTCACGTTCACCAACCGCCTCAACGAAGCGGCGCCGCAACTCGACCGGGCGGTACGCGACTCGGCGATCTACACGCTGCCCGGCGAGATCAAGAAGGCGGCCGGCGCGTCGACGCTCGGTGCCCGCGAGTTCGCACCCGCCCTCACCGCTCCGAAGATCGACTTCGATCCGGCGAAGGCGCCGAACGCGTCGATGCACTTCGAAGGTCTCGACTACGACGTCAAGACCGGAGACGGTACGGCCGTCGGCAACAACCCGGACTCCACTGCTGCTCCCGGCGCGTCGATCACGTACCTGCTGCACGCGCAGGCCGAAGGGGAGTTCCAGTTCAAGGACGGCGCGGACTTCACCTCCGTGTCGACCCAGCCCGGCGGCGCCAAGCAGTACATCGGTTCGCACAGCTTCGGCGCGTTCGGCGCGATCGTCGTCGAGGCGGCCGACGCCACCTGGGTCGACTCGCGTACCGGTGGGGCGATCGCGTCCGGCACGAGAGCGATCATCAAACGGCCGGGCAACAAGGACTTCCGCGAGAACGTGCTCTTCATGCACGACGAGGTGGAGGCCGCACCGGGCATCCTGACGCGGTACTGCCGCACCGGGAACGACGACGATGACGAAGCCGCCGACAACGGCGAGTGCATCGAGCCCACCGCGGCGCAGCTCGCGGTCCTGACCAAGGGCACACTTCCCGGCCTCGGTGGCGGCGACGCGGACGCGATCCTGCAGTACCACGAGCAGATTCCGATCAAGCTCGAGTGGTTCGCGTTCAACTACCGCTCCGAACCGACATTCAACCGGGAGGAGCTCGGCTGCCCCTCGGCCAGCGTGTCCGGCCAGGGTTACGCGGCCAACGAGTGCGTCGGCGAGGAGACCTCGCTGTCGTCCTGGGTGTACGGCGACCCGGGCGGCGGTGACCTGATCTTCCCGAACTACCGGGGCGAGCCGGCCCAGGTCCGGCTCATGCACGCCGCCGAGTACGAGACGCACACCTTCCACTGGCACGTGAACCGGTGGGCGTACGACCCGCTGGACGAGGGCGGGCTGGACGCGATCAGCAGCCCGAACCACATCACCAAGACGACGAACATCCTGGACGTGCAGTCGGTCTCTCCCGGCGCGCACTACGACCTGGTCGTGCAGGGTGGCGCCGGTTCGGCGCACAAGGACAAACAGGCCACCTTCGGCGACATCATCTTCCACTGCCACCTCTACCCACACTTCGCCACCGGGATGTGGGGGCTGAACCGGACCTTCGACAAGCTGGAGGACGGCACCCGGACGAACCCGGACGGTACGCCGATCCCGAGGCTGGAGCCGCTCGCCGACTTCGATTACCAGCCGACCGCCGGCACCGCCCTGGACAAGCCGCCGTCCCCGGACGCGACAAAGGTCGGTTACCCGCATTTCGTACCCGGCAAGTTCGGGTTCAAGGCGCCGAAACCGCCGCTCGGTGTATCCAGCCGTGCCTCGACCGGCGCTTTCCCTCCCACCGCGAAGGAGCAGGCCGCGGCGGACCCGGGAGCGCAGGTGCCGGGCGGGTTCTTCCAGAACCCGTGCCCGACCGGCCGGCCGGTGAAGGAATTCGAGATATCGGCGATCCAGCTCAGCCAGGTCTACAACCCGACGGTCAAGTGGACCAATCCACAATCTCGAATATATGTGCTGAATTCCGACCGGGACGCGGTGCTGGCCGGTAAGAAGCCAGAACCGTTCTCACCGCTTCTCAACGTCGGCGACTGCGTGATCTACAAGCTGACGAACCGGCTGCCACTCGATTACGGCGGGACCACGTTCGACCGGCAGCAGGTGACCAACGAGGTGGGCCTGCACCAGCACATGGTGCAGTTCGACGTGCTCTCCTCGGACGGCGCCGCCAACGGGTGGAATTACGACGAGGGCGCGGACGGAGCGGCCAACGGCAACGGCCAGACCATCACGTACCGCAACTTCGTCCACGAGAACACCTCCACCAACTCGTTCCACGACCACTTCTACGCCAACGTCCACCAGGACGCCGGCCTGTTCGGCGGCGGCACGATCCACGACGCCGGCTGCGTCTTCAAGGATCCGAAGACGAACCTGGACGTCAGGATCGGCACGATCGTCTCGGTGCACTGCACCAGCACCACCGATTACAACGGCGCCGTGACCAGCGGATCCGATTACCGGAACGTCTCCCTCTTCATCGAGGACCACGTTCCGATGTTCAAACCGGCGGACTCCACCACGACCAACGACGATCAGTTCGTCACGAAGGACGGGGTGCCGATCTATCCGGCGAAGTTCCCGTCCAGCAATGACGATTACGGCGTGATGGGCATCAACTATCGATTGGAGCCGTTCGAAGCACGCCGGGACCGAGATCCATCGCAGATATTCTCGGTCCAGCCCCCGGAAGCACAGATCGACGATCCATGGGGCAACCTGCCGTACACACCGACACCCGCGGCGTTCCCAGGTGACCGGGTGAAATGGCGAATATTCCAGCTGTCCCAGGAGGAGTCGCACGGCATCAACATCGATGCCAAGTGGCGACATGAGCCGAAGGACGACGGCTCGAACATAGTCTCGGCTCAACACATCGGGATCCTCGAGTACTTCGAGATGACCGTGAAGTCCACGAAGGAGGGTTACAAGACCTATCCGGTGGACCGGGACGAGCTGTACTACCTCGGCGGCAACGACGACCTCTTCCTCGGCGCCTGGGGCCAGTTGCGGGTCATGCGATGTCAGTACTACGGCGCGGCCGTCGCACCGGGACCGGAGGGCCCACCGCCGCCCCCGGTGACCATCTACCCGCTGCCGGACAACACGGCCAACGCGCTGAACTGCATCAACGAGAAGCCGACCACACCGCCCACGCCGGTCAGCCAGCCGCCGGGCACACCGTGTGCCACCGGAGCGCCGGTCAAGGCGTTCAGCATCGTGGCGATCAACCGGGACATCACCTACAACAAGGCCGGCGACCACGACCCCAACGGCCTGCAGTACGCCCTGGAAGCCGACTGGCTGAACAACACGGTCAAGAACGAACCCCTGGTGATCCGCGCCAACCAGGGTGACTGTGTCGAGGTCACACTGAAGAACAAGCTCGACCCCGCGAAGATGAAACCGAATTGCTTCGAGGGTGTCGAGCCGGGACAGCTGGGTTATCGGTACAGCCACCTCAGCTTCCCGGACTGCCTGGACCAGCCTCCCAAGAACGAGGTGAACGTCCCGGGCTTCCAGCCGCTCAAGGTGAGCAACCGGGTGTCGATCAAGCCACAGCTGACCGATCACTACAGCTTCTCGTCCGGCGTCAACGTCGGTGCGCTGAGCGGTTACGACCGGACGGCCGGCCCCGGTGAGCAGGTCACCTCCCGGTGGTACCTGAACACCGGTCCGGGCATGGCGATGCTGCGGGACATGGCCGACCCGATGCACCACGCAACCCACGGGCTCTACGGCGCCCTGATCATCGAACCGACCGGGTCCACGTACCTCAACCCGGCCACCGGCGCCGCTCTGACCAGCGGAACCAGCGCGGTGATCGCCAACCCGAACGTGCCGGACTTCCGGGAGAACATCGTCCTGATGAACAGCGACCTGGCGCTGTTCCGCAAGGACACCAACGGCAACACCGCCGACGACCAGCCGGTCCCGGACAACCTCGACCTGGTCCAGACGCCGAGCGACGAGGCCGATGACGCCGAGGACCAGGGCGAATTCTCGATCAACTACACGAACGAACCCTGGTCCCATCGGTACGCGACCGACCAGAACATCACGAACATCTTCAGTTCGTACGTGCACGGGGACCCGTCGACACCGACGTTCCAGGCGTACGGCGGGGACAAGACGGTGTTCTACGTCGGACAGGCGACCGGTGACGCGCGGTCGACGAGCTTCGCGTTGCACGACCATCTGTGGCGGCGGGCGCCGAACGACGCCCAGTCGCAGCTGGCGGCCAACCAGGGGCAGTTCAACCCCGGGGTGTCGTACCCCATCGTCCTTGATCCCGCGGTGACCGGTGGCGCCGGAGGGCGTCGCGCCGCGGCCGGGGACTACCTCTACAAGTCGAACACCCTCCAGCGGCATCTGAACAGCGGCCAGTGGGGGATCTTCCGGGTGCACGCGGCCAAGCAGACCGGCTTGATCGCGCTGCCGGACAGGCCGGTGACCTGATGAGCGCGCTGAAGGAGAAGTGGCGATTGCCGGACGATCTCCGGCACGGCAAGCAGAACCGGCCTCCGGCCCGGGTCAGGAAAGGGACGAAGCAGCGGTCCCGGCCGTTCCGGCAGGGCCTGATCCTGGGTGTCTGCATCGGGATGACCGGTGCGCTGCTTGTCGGTGTGGCGGGCTTCCTGCTCACCACACCGCGCACGGCCGCGCCGGTGGCCGAGGCGCCGGCGGAGCAGAATCATGGCGCCGCCGGCGATCCGCAGGCCGCCATCTCGATCGTCAGTGAGCACCTGGGCGACCTCCAGGTGCGGATCGAGGCGAAGGTCAGCTCACCGACCAGTTATGACCCGATCACCAAGGGTCAGGTGGTGGCGTACACCGACATGGTCGCGATGCCGACGGCGCACAAGCAGGGTCCGATCGTGATGGCCGAGATGTCCGGCAAGCCGGGCGTTTACGAGGCCATGACGAACGTGCCGATGGCGGGTGAGTACAACGTCATCGTCGAGGTGAAACTGCCCATGGCATCCACCGCGAACCAGCGGCTGGAGGTGGGCACGGTAACCGCCAAGTGAGGTGAGTTCCCGGGGAGTCCGCTCCCCGGGAACCCCGGCTCGCCGCGTTTCGTCTCATCCGGGACACAACCGTTCGGGAAGGATGACGGAATGCGCGCAAACGCCACACTCCGGATCGGCATCGCCATGGCAGCAGGGACGGTCGCCGCGGGTTGCGCGACCGGATCGGAATCGCCGGCCGCCCCTTCATCGCCGGCCACCTCACCCAGTGCGGCTCCGGCTCCTTCGGAGCCTGCTCGCGAGCCTGGCGACAACCCACCCGCGACCGGCTGGGTCAGCGGATTGGTCACCCGCGGTGGTCAAGGTCCGTGCTACGGCTTCACCGCCGACGACGGTACGCGGTACGCGCTGTACAACGCCGACGGCAAAGAGCTGACCCAGGGCGATCGGGTGAAGGTGCAGCTGGAGACCACGATGATCCGGATCTACTGCGGGCCCGGCAACCTGATGGCGATGACCGATGCCGAACCGATCAAGTGAGTCTTGCGGGCTACCGTGACAGCGCCGCATAGTCTGACCACATGGACGAGTCGTTCGTACTGACGGAGGGGCCGTGGAGCCATCGCTTCGTCGGCGCCAACGGCACCCGTTTCCACGTCGCCGAGGTCGGCACCGGCCCTCTGGTGCTTTTCCTGCACGGCTTCCCGGAGTACTGGTGGGCCTGGCACGACATCATGGTCAGCGTCGCCGACGCGGGCTTCCGGGCCGCCGCGATCGACCTGCGTGGTTACGGCGCCAGCGACAAACCACCCCGGGGTTACGACGGATACACGATGGCCGCCGACGTCACCGGCCTGATCCGTGCCCTCGGTGAGCGATCGGCGACCGTGGTCGGCGCCGGAGCGGGCGGCATGATCGGCTGGGCGGCCGCGTCCTTCCACCCGAAACTGGTCAACCGGCTCGTCGTGCTCGGTGCGGCACACCCGTTGCGGCTGCGGGCGGCGCTCTTCGCCGATCCACGCGGACAGTTCGCGGCGTCCTCCGCCATCGTGCGGTTCCAGGTGCCGCGGTTCGAGCACGTGCTCACCCGGGACGACGCCGCGCTGGTCGGCGAGCTGATGTCCAAGTGGAGCAGCCCGAAATACGCTGACTCGGAGGAGTTCGGCGATTACGCGTACCGATGCCGGAAGGCCTTGCAGATCCCGCAGGCGGCGTTCTGCGCGCTGGAGGCATATCGCTGGGTCGCGCGTAGCGCGCTGCGCCTTCAGGGGTACCGGTTCGTCAAGCTGATGCAGCGTCCGTCGAGCGTGCCCACCCTGCAGCTGCACGGTTCGCTGGACACCGCGGTGCTGCCGCGCACCGCACAGGGCTCGGGGCGTTACGTGACCGCGCCGTACGAGTGGCGGCTCATCCCGGAGACCGGCCACTTCCTGCACCGCGAGGCACCCGACGTGGTCACCGGCGAGATCCTGCGCTGGCTGAAGACACCGGCCTGACCTGCTTTCAGACCTTGTGTTCGTAGAGGTCGCGGACCTCGGCGGCGGGCGCCCAGCCCTGGTAGACGCCGTAATCGAACTCTTCGAGGCCGAGCCGGCGGGCGACGGGAGCACGGCCACCGGTGTATTCCAGGCGTAGCCAGCTGTCCGCCTCGGCAAGCACGATGAACGGCTCACCGCGCCACGTGCAGAGGGTACGCACGTACGCGATCTCGTCGTACTCGTCAGGCTCGATGACCCGGACGTACCGTCCCGGCTTGACCTCGTCGAAGCCCTCCTCGGGACCGGTGGCGTAGATGCGCACCTTGTCCCCGTCGGGCGCCGCGTCGTACTCACGGCCCTGCCAGGTCACCACGTAACCGTCACGCATCACTGCTCACCCACCCGGCGCCACAGCGGGGCGTCCGTGTCGAAGATCGCCAGCATCCGCTCGTTGCCGTCCGCGTCGATCTGCCACAGCTGCGCGCCGTGCGGCAGCCGGACACTGTCCACCTTGAACTCGGCGATCACGTCGCGGCCCTCGCCGGGCGCGAACCCGTTGCCCCGGAACGGCGGCCGCTCGATCACCCAGCCGTCCATCGCCCGGAGCGCCTGCTCGTTCTGACCGCCGTACGGAATCCGGTAAAGACTCGGCCGGTATGCCGGCCACCGCAGCACGAACGCTTCCTTGACGTCCTGCTGGAACGGCGAGGCCTCGTAGGTGAGCCCGAGCGCACCGAACAGCTCCGCCGGAGTGCGCAGGTGCTCGACTTCCGAAGCACGGTGCACGAAACCGGCAATCCGGTCGTACCCACGGTCCAGGTAGTAGTCGACCTGCGCTGCGGAGATCGTCTTCTGCATGACGGTCGCGGACTGCGCCTCGTCGCTTGCCGGTTCCGGCGCGGGGACCGGGCTGAAGGTCTCCTCGGCGGTCGGGCCGTCGACCGGCTCCGCTCCGAGGCCGGCCTCGGTGGCCCAGTTGGCCAGCGCGATGATCTGCGCGCCCGGGTATTTCGCCCCGACCGGGGTGCCCGGGTTGACCGCGAACGACCAGGCCTGGTCGGGCCAGTTGCGGATCAGGTCGTAGAACCGGACGCCGACCGTCCGGGTCGGCTCGCCGAAATGATCGGAGAGCCGGTCCCGGCTCGTGAAGACGATCAGGAACCGCTCGCCGTCGACCTCTTCCGGCAGGAACGCGAAGCCCGACTCACCCGGCGAACTGCCCGGCCGGGAGTGGCTCGCGACCGGCACCAGCACGTTCGCCAGCAGGAGCGTGGAGAGGAAGACGTCGGTGTTGCCCGCGTCGGCGGCGTCCTGAAGGTCGCGCTCGACCTCGTTGGCGGGCAGGAACTCGACGGCGTCGACGCTGTCCGCCGGCGACTGACCGCCGGTCGCCGAGCCGGCCACACCGAGACCGGAGGCGGCCGGGTTGTTGTTCCCGTAGTTCGCCTGAGCCACCGGGATGACCTGGGTCTGGTACGCGTTCCCGTAACCGGGCGCGGCGTACGCCGAAGCCGGGCTGCCCTGCGGCGGCATGCCGGGGATCTGCGGCACCGGCGGGGCGGCGTAGGCAGCGGGAGGCGCCGGAACAGCCGGAACCGCGTAAGCACCGGGCACAGCCGGCGACCCCGGAGCCGCGTACGCGTTCGGAGCGGCTGCCGGAGCGGCATAGGCGCTGGGAGCGGCTGCCGGAGCGGCGTAGGCGCTGGGAGCGGCTGCCGGAGCGGCGTAGGCGCTGGGAGCGGCTGCCGGAGCGGCGTATGCCTGTGGTGCCGCGTAGGCGGCCGGGGGTCCCGGGATGACCGGCGGTGCGAGGCCGGGAGCACCAGCGGGCACCCCAGCCGGAAGCGTCTGGATCGACGGCGGCAGCCCGGAGGGGCCGAAGCGGTCGGCGCCGGGCTGAGCCTGCTCAGCCGCCGGCTGACGGCTGCCGAGCGCCTGCGCGGCGGCCGCCATCGAGGCAGGGCGCTCCGACGGCGGGGTGACCTGACGGCGAGGCAGACCATTCCCGGGTCCGTCCGGGGCCTGCAGAGCCGAGACCGGCAGAGCCGGATCCGCCTGCCCGGAGACTCCCTGACCGAAGGGGTTCTGGCCCGAGGGGTTCTGACCCGAGAGGTTCTGACCCGAGGCACCCTGGCCGGGGGCTCCCTGGCCGGGGGCTCCCTGGCCGAGGGCTCCGTGAGCGGCCGCGGCCAGCGGGGACGCCGGACCCTGTGGGAACGACGGCGCCTGAGCCGGCGCGGCGGGCGCCGGCGGCGCGGATGCGGCCGGAGCTGACGCTGCGGGTGAAGAACCCGACTTGGAGAAGCCGGGGAAGCTGGTGAACGCGGCAGCGCTACTGCCGGCCTGCCCTGTCCCCGCCGACTGCCCAGGCTGGCGGCGCGGCAGAGCGGCTCCAGCTCCAGCTCCGGCTCCGGCTCCGGCTAGCCCACCACCGGAAGGCGGCGCGGCCGAGACCGGAGCGGCAGGCGCAGGCTGCGCTGACCGAGGAGCAGCCGGTGCGGGCGGGGCGAACTGCGAGGCAGCCGGCGCGGGCGGTGCGAACTGAGCAGCAGCGGGCGTGGGGGTTGCCGGTGCGGGGGCGACCGGCGGGCGCTGGCCCGACCAGATCGGCGCGAACTCCGTCTCGGCCGGGTCGTAAGGCGCGACGTGCTCCGGAACCGGCGGCGTGTTGGCCATCGGCTGCCGGACCGGCAGCGGAGCACCTAGGTCCTGCAGCGGGCCGCGCGGGTCCTGTTCCGGGTTGAACTGGCCGGACGGCTTGTCCCAACCCGGCGTCGCCAGACCAGCGCCCGGCGTCGGCCCACCGATGGCCGGCGTCGACCCACCGACGCCCGGCGTAGACCCACCGGCCGGACCGGTCGGACGAGCGGGCAACGGCGGAACCGCGGGCGGCTGATAGGCGGCAGGAGCTGCAGCCGGGGCAGGAGTAGCCCCCGGAGCAGCGGGAGCAACCGGAGCAGCGGGAGCAACCGGCGGGGCAGCGGGCAGCGGGGCAGCGGCCGGCGCCGGCACAGCCGGCGCCTGGTAGGCCGCCGGCGGCTGGTAAGCAGCCGGGTTTCCCCCGGGAGCAGCGGTGCCGGGGGTCCGCACGGGCAGGCCCGCAGGCGTCGAAGCCGGCGCCTCAGGAGCACGAAGCGGCAGGCCGCCAGGCGCCTCCGCACCACGAACCGGCAAGCCACCAGGCGCCTCCGCACCACGAACCGGCAAGCCACCAGGCGCGGAAGCGGGAGCGGCCGTCGGGCGGACCGGCAGGCCGGCAGGCCCGGCCGGAGCAGCACCAACCGGCGCAACAGGCGCAACAGCGGGAGCGGGCGACCCGGCAGCAACCGGACCGGCAGCCGCGGGAACGGCAACCGGCGACGAGTCATGAGTAGGCCCGCCGACAGCCTCGGAGCTCCGGCTGGCAGCGAGCGCCGCCGCACCGATCTCCTGGATCTTCGACGCGGCGCCCTGCACCTCGCGACCCGGGCCACGGGTCGGCAGCCGCAGGTCGCCACGGGCGAGCTGGGCCACGAACCAGGCCGGAAGGTATCCCTCGACGGGCAGGCCCGGATTGACGGCGAGCCACCACTCGAGGTTGGGCCAGGTATTGGCCAGCTCCGCATAAGGCACACGTCGTGCCGAACCGGTGTAGTCAGCGAGGCACGACTTCAGCGCGGCCTGTGAGGTGAAGGCGAGCACATGCGTACGCCCACCGGTGCTCCACGTCCCCCAGCCCAGAGGTGCCAGACCCGCTAACGCGTCGGCAGAAACTGGTAACAGAAGGTCGACACCGGAGAGAATGCGGAAGTAGGACTCCTGATCGTCGGTGCGCAACGCATCGCGCATGGCGACCTCGGCGTCCGTAGCCGGTTCCCACTCGGACACGTCCACCCTCTCCCTACACTGCGAAGCGCCACGCCGCGAACGAGCCAACTCAACGCGTATAACCTACAAGGTCAGGCCGCAATCACAATGGGCAGCGGCATGCTGACTACCGAGTCGTTTTCGCAGCGTTCCCGGCACGAGATCCAGCGGACCCCGCGAACCACTATTGATCGCCGGGCGCGATCATCCAACCACCGATGGTAGTTGCGCAAGTCGCCGACGTCAGTACGCGAACGGGCGATGCCAAATCGCCGCCTGGCGCGGTCACCCGAACCGCTGGGTAGCCACCCGTTCGGTCTCCGCGTAATCGGCCGCTGACTCGTCCAGAGCGACTCTGATCTGCCGCAGAATCGTCTGGAGATCCTCGGAGGCGGCACGCCAGGTGGCCTGGCGTTGCTCGTACGCCTCCCGGGCCGTGCCGGACCAGGTCGCCACGAGCGGGCCGGCGTCGCGCTCCAGCTGATCGAGCTGAGCGCGGAGGGCGAGCAGCGCCTTGTCGATGTCCGCGCCGGCCTGCCGCAACGCGACGAAGCTGACCCGGAGAAGTCCGTTGTTCATCGATTTCCCCCGGAAGTCAGAGCGGAAGCTCGATCGAGCCACCGGACCGGGCCATCCGGGCTGCCGCGCCCGCGTCGGCGGCCTGATATCCGCCGCCCGCCGATCGGATCGCCTCGGCGGTTTCGGCAAGTGCCCCGCCGAGTCGCCGCAGATCGGCCGCGTACTGCGACCGGGCCCGCTCGAACGCCTCCGCGCCGAGCCCGCGCCAGGCCCCCTGCAACACCGACAACTCGGACATCAGGCCTCGCAACGTACCTTGCAGCGCATCGTTCACCTGATCGAACTTCGCCGCGGTGCGAGTCATCACCGCCAATTCGGCCTGCGTTTCGGTCATTTCGGATCCACCCCTCGACCCTCGCCGGAACATCTGTTGTGGACTGTTGCACGCCATCGACACAGATCACTAGGCGTGCGATTTCGCATCCGACGTTAGCGGGATTCAGGACATCGGGACGGCGCGATTCGCAGCCTGTGGACAACCGGGCCAACCGCCTGTGGACAACCTCGTCCGGACACCACCCGAGCCCTACCATGGCCTGGTGACCGGGCAGCTATCCGTCCGGAGTGGACGGCTTTTACGCGTACCCATGAATCAGCTGGTCGCAACGCAGGCCGCCGCCGTACTGATGCTTCTCGGCGCCGCAGGCGGCGGCCTCGCGGTGACGTGCGCCGCGTGCGCCGCCGCCGGCTTGTTGACGATCACTTGGGTACGCATCCGCGGGCGCTGGGTGTTCCAATGGCTCGGCCTGGTGGCGCGATTCGCCGCGCGCCGCCGCATCCGGGCTCTCGGCGATCCGCCGGCGATCCTCGCCCTGGTCGCGCCGGGCACCCGGCTGGCGACGACGAGACTGTCCGGCGAGCCGGCCGCCGTCCTGATCGACGATCTCGGCCTGACCGCGCTCGTCGAGCTGCCCACGCTGCCGCGCTTCGACTCACTGGATCTTGATCCCGCGATCCGGCTCCAGCTGGTGCTGACCGGCGTGCCGGCGACGACCACCCGCGCCGGCCCGGCCGCGATCTCCTACCGGGCGCTGAGCCGCGGTGATCCACTGGCGCGATTCCGGATGATTCTGGCGATCCGGGCGCTGCGCCAGGGCACCGAGCCGGACGAGCATCTGCGTCGCGCCCTGACGGCCGCGATCCGCAAACTGCGGCGCGAGCTGGGAACTTCGGCCGCCGGGCCGTTGACCGAGACAGCGACGGTACGCGTGATCGCCGAGCTGGCACATGCCGAGGCAGGCGCCGGCCTGCACGAGACGTGGAACGGCTTGACGATCGGCGGCCTGACACAGGCGACGTTCCGGTGCAGCCCGGAACCCGGCGCCGCCGTCTCCGCGCGGCTGATCTCCCGGCTGCTGCACCTGCCCGCGACCGCCACCACCGTGGCCCTGACCTTCGACCCGCCGTCACTGTCGGTCCGGATCGCCTCTCCCCTACTGGGGCCGGCTGTTCAAGATCTGGGCCGGCTCGTGGCGAGCGAGCGGATGACAGTTCGGCGCCACGACGGCGAGCACCTGGCCGGTCTGTCCGGGACACTTCCGCTGGCCGGCATCGTTTCCGGTAATCCCGGCATCGGACCGGCCCTGCCCACCATCAACCACGGTCTGATGCTGGGCCGCAGCCGTCAGGGCCGTCCGGTGCTGATCCGTCCGTTCCGCCCCGAGCCGACCCGCACGGTCCTGGTCGGCACGACCCGATGCGCACAGCTGATCGCCTTCCGCGCGCTGGCCGTCGGTGCCCGCGTCCTGGTCAGCACGGACCGGCCGGCCGCCTGGGCGCCCCTGCTGCACGGCCTGGACGGCGACGAGTCGCTGAGGTTGCATTCGGGCCAGGTACCCGCCGGCTCACCGCTGCGGCCCGTCCTGCTCGTGCAGGACGGCGGTCCAGGCATCAGCGCGACTCTTCCTTGGGTGACAACGCTGACCGTTCTCGAACAGATGGACGCCGGTCTCGCCGCCTCCGCCGACCTGCTGCTGCTTCAGCCGCTCACGCCGGACGAGGCAGCAGCGCTCGGGCCGGCCCTCGCTCTCGGCGAGACAGCCGGCCTGCTGACCCGGATGAGTCCCGGCACGGTCGCCGTCGTCACGTCGCAGGCGGTCCGCTGGGCGGCGCTCACCCCGACGTCCGTCGAGAAAGTCCTGATCGGGCAGCCCGCACGCATCCTCGCCCTACAGCGAAATAAGCGACAAATCTCGATCTGATCGGGTTCGCTGGTCGCACCTGGATGAAGATCGCGGGGTGTCGCTCCCAACGCTGGCCCGCGCGTGGCACGATCCCCTGCCATGGGCATCCTCATCCGGCTGTTGATCACGGCCGTCTCGCTGTGGATCGCGACCCTGGTGATCGACGGAATCGACCTCACCTCCGACACGGCGGCCGGCAAAGCGGGCACGCTGATCGCCGTCGCGGTGATCTTCGGTGTGGTCAACGCGATCCTGCGGCCGATCATCAAGGTTCTCGGCTGCGGCCTCTACGTTCTCACGCTCGGCCTGATCGCGCTCGTCGTGAACGGCCTGCTGTTCCTGCTCACCAGCTGGATCGCCGGTGAGCTGGACCTCGGCTTCCACGTCGACAGCTTCTGGCCGGCCGCGCTCCTCGGCGCGCTGCTGGTCGGCGTCGTGAGCTGGGTGCTGAACATGCTGGTACCGGACGGCGACGACTGACAGCGATTCAGGAGGGCACCGGCCACGGCGCCCTCCTGATCGTTTTTGAATCGACAGGCCAGGCACCTCGAATTGGCCTGGTGTCCGCAGTCACAACAGCAAGGACCGCTCCCCATCCCGCGCCTTACGGTGAGGGCATGAGCGATGAGCGGCGCGGATATCTGTACGGCCTGACGGCGTACACGCTCTGGGGCTTCTTCCCCATCTACTTCAAGCTGCTGCAGCCCTCGCCGGCTTTGGAGATCCTCTCGCATCGGATCGTCTGGTCCGTGCTGTTCGTGGCGCTGCTGCTCACTGTGGCCCGCAACTGGTCGTTCCTCGGCCGGCTCCTGCGCACCCCGCGCCTGCTCGGTGGCATCACCCTGGCCGCGGTGCTGATCGGTATCAACTGGGGCACGTACATCGCGGCGGTGAACTCGTCACGGGTGGTCGAGACAGCGCTCGGTTACTTCATCACCCCGTTGGTCAGCGTCCTGCTCGGCGTCACCGTGCTGCGGGAACGTGTCAGGGTCTGGCAGTGGGTCGCCGTCGGGATCGGCGCCCTGGCGGTCGTGATCCTCACCCTCGACTACGGGCATCTTCCGTACGTCGCGCTGACCCTGGCCGCCTCGTTCGGCTGCTACGGCTTGATCAAGAAGCGGATGTCGCTGCCGCCGGCCGAGGGGTTGTTCGTCGAGTCGGGTGTGCTGGCTCTGCCCGCTCTCGCGTACCTGACCTGGTTGAACCTGTCCGGTGGCGCTGAGTTCGGGCATGTGTCGGCGACGCACACCGCCCTCATGCTGGTCTCCGGCATCGCCACCGCGGTCCCGCTGCTGCTCTTCGCCGGCGCCGCGAACCGGGTGCCGCTCGTCGGCCTCGGCATCCTGCAATACGTGGCACCGATCCTTCAGCTGGCCTGCGGCGTACTGATCTATCACGAGCCGATGCCGGCGGCCCGGCTTGCCGGGTTCGGTCTGGTCTGGCTCGCGCTTGTGGTCTTCACCTTCGACGGCATCCGGCACACCCGGGCCGCGGCGCGGGAACGTGCGGCGGCCGCCGCGACGGCCGCCACCGCCGGCGGGTCGGCCGCCGCCACCCTGCCCTCCCGCTGAGTTCTGCGGGAGGAGTTCTCAGTCGAACCCGGGAAGGTCGTACGTGAGCATCGCCTTCCCGTCGAACCGCACGATCTCGAGCTTGGAGAGGCTGCCCTCGCCGAAGTGCGTCGCGCCGGGCATCCGGAAATCGGTGCCGGGCTGCGCCAGCCACGATCCAAGCTGTTCCTTCTGCTCATCCGGCCCGTACGCGATCAGCCGGAACGTGTACGCCTGATCCGCCGACTCGCTGTATGAGCACTGCATCTCCACCCTGGTTCCGCCCGGCGTGTTGCTCAGCCGGACCGTGGCGGTGATCGGGGAGACGCCGCCGACAGGTGTCATCGCGAGGGCCGGACCGGGCGGCGGTGTCGTCGGTGTCTCCTGGTTCAGTCCCCAGGCGACCACGCCGCCACCGATCAGCAGGACCAGCACGGCCGCCACCGCGGTGCTGAGAACGCGGATCGACAGTGCTCGTGCACGCGTACGCCGGGCAACCGGCCGGCGGCGCTGAACCGGCGCGCCAAGGGTGGGATCGAGCAGCTTCGCGAACTCGTCGGCGTCGAGGCGATCCAGCATGTCCGGTACCCGGGAAAGATCCGCTACCGCTTCCCTGCAGAACGAACAACTCGCCAGGTGGCTCTCGTAGGCCGCCCGCTCCCCCGGCGACAGCGCGCCAAGGACGTAGGCGGCGTCATCGTGCCCGTCCTCGCATCGCATGCACACCGCCTCCAACCGGCTCGTCCGTCCCGGTCTCTGGTACGCGGTATCTGGCGCGAAGGTTCAACGATTCCTTAGAGCCCCCGGTCAGGCCGTGGCGGCCCAAACGCGGAGAGCCACCAGCCTTTCGGGCAATCGTGTTGGCCCGATCGAGCTTCGGCTATGCCGTCGCGGACTCTCCGCCGGAGAGCGCCTCAGCCACATTTCGAGCCGCCGCGGTGAGTTTCGCCCGGACCACCCGAGCCGAGGTCAGCATCTCGGCAGCAGGCATCGAGCACGCCAGGACAAGGCGGCGTTCCATGTCTCGATCCGCGACGACGACCACCGCCGCGGACGCCAGCCCCTGCCGGAACTGTCCCATTTCGATCTGCATGCCGCGCCGCTCGCCTGCGGTCAGGTCGGCCTCGAGGGCTTCCGGGGTGGTGAGTGTGGTCGGGGTGAATCCGCGCATCCCGTAATCCCGGAGGTATCGCGAACGCTGGTCCGGGGTGAGCGTGGCGAGCAGCGCCTTGCCGAGCGCGGTGGCATGACCGCCCTCGTCGAAACCGGGCGCGACATCGTCGAGGAACGGGGATCGGGCACCTTCGGCCGACGCGGTCACCGCTATCCGGCCGCCGACGAAGCGGCCGAGGTAGTGGCTGTAGCCGGTGTCCAGGGCGGCGCGCCGCAGCGCCTCGCCGACAGCCGGTGGGCCGCGGAACGCGGAAACCAGCTCGCGGTATCGATCGGCTATCTCCAGCCCGACGATGTACGTGCCGTCCTCACGCCGGATCACATAACCCTCGTAAGCCAGCGTTCGCACCAGGTGATAGGTCGTCGCGACGGTCAGCTCGCAACGCCGAGCGATCTGCTTGACGGTGAGTCCACGCGGCGCCCGCCCGACCGATTCCAGGACGCGCAAGGCGCGCGACACGCTCCGGATGAGATCTGACGGCTCCGCTAGAGGGTCACGCACAGCTACCTCCGAGGCCCAGGGACTTACACCATATGAAGAATCGTTCGTCGACGGAATGCCAAACCCATGTGGATCACGATCGATTTGCACAGCGGGTGTGATCAATAGGACTGTGCGCAGCCGGAGACACCGATCCTGACTTAGTCTGCGACGAGTGCGAGAGGCGAAGATCAACCCGAATGGAACCGGTTTCTCCAGCATGAACGCGGGATGGGTCACCGCCGGAGCGGTTACCACGACCATCGCTGTTTCGATACCCGTCTTCCTGGTCGGAGGTCTCGCCGTTCAGGTCGGCGAGGAACTTGATTTCTCCCCGGCAGGCCTCGGTCTCGCCGTTTCCGCCTACTTCGGAGTGAGTGCGCTGGCTTCGGTGCCGGCCGGAACCCTCGTCGAGCGTTACGGCGCCACCCGGATCGCACGCACCGGCATCACCCTCGCCGCCGTCTCCCTGATCGCCGTAGCGGCCTTCGCGCGGTCACTGTGGACGCTCATGGCAATCCTCGCCCTCGGCGCCGCCGCCAACGCCATGGGGCAGCTGGCGAGCAACACCAGCCTGTCCCGGCACGTCCCGGCCCGGCGGCAGGGGCTGACCTTCGGCATCAAGCAGGCCGCCATCCCGGTCAGCACGCTGCTGGCCGGCGCTGCCGTACCGGTGGTGGCACTGACCGTCGGATGGCGCTGGGCGTTCGTCCTGGCCGGGCTGGCCGCAGCGGCGGCCATTCCACTGGTGCCCCGGGACACGGGGAATCGCCGCCGGGCCACCGAGACCGGTCAGGCCACCACGGCCCTGGTCGTCATCGGCGTGGCCGCCACCCTGGCGGCCGGATCAGCGAACGCGCTCGGCACCTTCGTGGTCGCCTCCGCGGTGGACCGTGGCATCGCGCCCGGACCGGCCGGCCTGGCGCTGACCCTCGGTGGCGCGATCTGCGCGACGGCCCGGATCACCGGCGGCTGGCAGGCCGACCGGCGCCCGGACCGGCAGGTCGGCGTGATCGCGGCCCTGCTCGCCACCGGGGCCGTCGGACTGGCCCTGCTGGCGACACCCGGGCCGGTGGCGATGGTGGCCGGAATCGTGCTCGGCTTCGGGTTCGGCTGGGCTTGGCCGGGTCTGATGAACTTCGCCGTGGTCCGGCTGCACCCACAGGCACCGGCGGCGGCCACGTCGATCACCCAGACCGGCGTCTATGCGGGCGGGTGCGTGGGGCCGCTCGGCTTGGGGGCCATCGCAGGATATGCCGGTTATCCGGCGATGTGGACAGCGTCCGCGGCCGCGATGCTCAGCGCGGCCGGCCTCATGCTGCTCGGGAGTCGCCTGTTGCGGCAGCACAGTGCCGCATAGGCGCTGACCAACCGTGCCGTGCCGTGCCGTGCCTCGATCTTGGTGGGTTGAGTAGCGACGTCGGCGCACAGCCGCATCCGTCACGGGTGTTCGCACTCGGGTTTCGCCACTTGTGGAGCGGTAGCGGGTTCGGGGTGACGTAGCGGTTTCTTTGGCGCGAGGTGCCGTCCGGAGATCTTGTGCGGTTTAGCCGGGTGATCAACCACGAGTGCACGAGTTTGCGGGACGATCCTCCGTGGCATGTCGATTTCGGGTGGTTGGTGAGCGTTGTGGTGACGCTCTGCAACCCGGCAGGCGAACAGCGCCGGATCTTGGAGACTCGTGGGGGCCCGATGCCAGGCGTTCTATGCCCCACAGGTCTCCAAGATCCGGCTGACGCGGAGCTTCACAGTTTCCCACGTCGTGAATGCCGGTGCTTCACAGATCTTGTGGAGTTCGGCGAACCGTTCGCGCGGAATTCCACAAGATCGGCCGGGCCCTTTCGATCTTGCGGAGTTACGCGGAGGCGTCTGCGGGGAAGTCCACAAGATCCACGGCCGAGCAGCGCGGAGCCAAGCGGCGCACAGCAGAACGGTGCAGGGCGATGCGGCACGGTGCAGGGCGGGGCAGGGCGGAGCGGCGTGCCTGCGGCGGAGCGGCGTGCCTGCGACGAAGCGGCGTGCCTGCGGCGGAGCGGCGTGCGCCTGCGGCGGAGCGGCGTGCCTGCGGCGGAGCGGCGTGCCTGCGGCGGAGCGGCGTGCCTGCGGCGGAGCGGCGTGCCTGCGGCGGAGCGGCGTGCCTGCGACGGAGGGCGTCAGCGTCCGGCATAGCAGTGAATCTTGCGTCGTGGCTGATCGCGGTCTGTGTCGGGAACCGGGTCGGCCGGGCGGATTCGCAGGGACACCAGGTGTTACGCGATGAGCTCGGTCGCCGGGCGGGACCGCAAATGGCGAAAGTCGAGTTCGCGAGAAGCCACAAGATCGGAAAAGCCCCGCCGATCTTGTGGCTTTCTGCCGCGACGGGTTCGGAGAATTCAACAAGATCGCCCCCGGCGGGCGGGCGAGCAGCCGGACGGGCGAGCGAGCGCCCGGACACAGGGCGGGGGCCGCCTGCTGGCCGCCGGGCGGGCGGGCGAGCACTCGGGCGGGCACGCGGGCACGCGGACACGCGGGCACGCGGACACGCGGACACGCGGGCGAGCACGCAGACACGCGGGCGAGCACACGGGCACCCGGGCACGCGGGCGAGCACTCGGGCAAGCAGCCGGACGCGCGGGCAAGTGCAGGCGAGTGCGCGGACACACAGGCGAGCACGCACGGGCACACGCGCGACCACGCAGGATCGGTCAGAGACGACTTAGTTGGTGCGGTCGGCGATGAAGTCGCAGAGGGCTTCGAGGGTTCGCTTCGCCTCGCCGGTCGGGAGCGGGCCGAGGCTCGCGCGGGCGTCCTCGGTATAGGTGCGGACCGTCTCGCGGGCCTGCTTCATCGCCGCCGACTCGCGCAGCAGTGTGAGCGCCTC
Source organism: Actinoplanes sp. CA-015351 (assembly GCF_050955685.1). NCBI lineage: Bacteria > Bacillati > Actinomycetota > Actinomycetes > Micromonosporales > Micromonosporaceae > Actinoplanes > Actinoplanes sp. CA-015351. Next base: position 276,573 of record NZ_CP192102.1, on the reverse strand, counting down.
GGCGTGCAGGGCGTCGTCGGTGATCGGGCCGGCCGAGAGCAGCTCCCGCAGCCGGACCGCTGACGCGTCGGTGTCGTCGCCGGCCAGCGCGTAGAGCACCGGCAGCGTCGGCACGCCCTCACGCAGGTCGGTGCCGGGCGTCTTGCCCGACTGGACCGACTCGGAGGCGATGTCCAGAAGGTCGTCGGAGAGCTGGAAAGCGATGCCGATGATCTCGCCGTATTGCGCGAGAGCCTCGACGTGCTCCGGCTCCGCGCCGGAGAAGAGCCCGCCGAACCGTGCCGCGGTGGCGATCAGCGAGGCGGTTTTCTCCTTGATCACGTCCAGGTAGTGCTCGATCGGGTCGGTGCCGCGCGGGCCGACCGTCTCGGCGATCTGGCCGTGCACCAGGCGGGCGAACGTCTGCGCCTGGAGGTGCACCGCCTCCGTCCCGAGCTGGGCGGCCAGGTCGGCGGCCTGCGCGAAGAGGTAGTCACCGACCAGGATCGCCACCGAGTTGCCCCAGCGCGCGTTCGCGCTGGGCGCGCCCCGGCGCACGGCGGCCTCATCCATGACGTCGTCGTGGTAGAGCGTCGCGAGGTGCGTCAGCTCGACCACGTTTGCCGCATCGACGATCTGCGGCGAGGTGGGATCACCGAACTGCGCCCCGAGCGCCACCAGCAACGGCCGGAACCGCTTGCCCCCGGCATCGGCGAGATGGCGCGAGGCCTCGGCCACCAGAGGGTCGGCGCTGGCCACATGGCCGCGCAGCGCTTCCTCCACAGCGGCCAGCGTCGCCGACACCGACGCGTCCATCGCGGGATCGACGTCGAGGCCCAGCGACGACAGCGTCAGATCACCGGTGCTCACCACGCATCTCACGATGCCATACCCCTCCGACGGTTTCAGTCCCAGGGTGGCAAGGGACAAGATCCAAAATCCGACAGCAAATGTACGCGCCAGCGCATGCGCCCTGAGCTGACGCGGGTGCGCCGGCGCCGGACGGTCAGGGGTTGCGGACCCGGGAGCGGATCGTGCGGTACTCGGCCCACGGGATCGACGGACGGGCCAGGCCGCGGCGGTTCAGGTAGTTCTTTGTGGCGGCTCGGGTCGCCCGCAGGATTCGCAGCTGGTCGAGGGCGCCGGCCTTGTGTCGCGCGCCCGGCTCGACGAGGCGTTCGGGGCGGAGCAGCCAGCCGCCCTGGTCGGCGACCAGTTCGCCGCGGACGCTCGCGTTGTAGAGGTTCCACAGCTTGTCGTCGTGCCGGTGCACGAGCAGCCCGGCCGGTCCGGCTGCGACCGGGACGTCACCGGGGACGGCGACTCGATAGCCACCCTCCTCCGCGGTGACAGTGGTCCGCAGCAGCACCGGCGCGCCGGACTCGTCCACCGCGGTCAGCACCACCGAGTCGAATGATGCGAGCGCCTCCGCGCCCAGCAGCCCGCTGCCGGCCAGGGCTCCGGAACCGCCTGCCGGCTGCGGCAGCGGGCGCTCGATCACCTCGGTAGGCGTCACCGTGATGAGCAGACGCATGTAATAGAAATCGGTCATCTGCGTCATCGGCCAGTCGAGGTAGGCCTGCGAGCTCGGCTGCCGCTCCATGAGCCGGCCCCAGAGCTGCCCCAGATCGCCCCGCGGCTCGGTGTGTACGACGTCCGGGCAGGTCGCGTGGCCGCGTACCAAGATTTGCCGGGGATTTTCCAGGCCGCTCGCGGTGGGGTTCGAGAAGAGCAGCGCGACCCGGCCGTCCCGGCGCACGTTGAACGCCTTCTGCGGATAGCCCAGCGCCGTGGTCAGCAGGATCGTCCCGTCCGCCTTCACCAGCCCGGACGTGGGCCAGGCGACCGGTGAGCCGCTCTTGGTGAGCGTCGCGAACTCGCAGGTGCGGTACGCCTCGATGGACTCCACGAGTGAGGAACCGGGCGTCAGAAGAACAGTCGAGTCAGACACGGCGCGCATCGTAGGCATAAAGCGATAAACGTCCGATAGACACCGAGGCCCCGGCTGGACAGCCGGGGCCTCGTCTATGGTCCAAGTCGGTCAGCGGACGAACTGCCCCGCCTGCTCGGTCAGCTCCAGCAGCGGTGCCGGGGCCACACCCAGCGCCACCGTGGCGATCACGCCGAGCCCCAACGCCGTGGCGGTGAGGAAGCCCGGGATGGAGACCGCCGGCGTCGTCTCGCCCGGCTCGGAGAGCCACATCAGCACGACGACACGAAGGTACGGGAAAGCAAGCAGCATGCTGGAGATGACACCGAAGATCACCAGCCAGGTCTGTCCGCCTTCGATCGCTGCTCCGAAGACCGCGAACTTACTCATGAATCCGCTGGTCAGCGGAATGCCGGCGAAGGCGAGCAGGACGAACGTGAACGTGGCGGCGAGCAGCGGGCTCTTCCGCCCGATGCCGGCCCACCGGGACAGGTGGGTGGCCTCGCCGTCGGCGTCCCGCACCAGGCTGATGATCGCGAACGCCGCGAGCACCGAGAAGCCGTACGCGACCAGATAGAACAGCGTGCTGGACAGACCCGCCTCGTTCATCGCCAGCACGCCCACCAGCAGGTAACCGGCGTTCGCGATCGACGAGTAGGCCAGCAGGCGCTTCAGGTCGGTCTGTGTCACCGCCAGGATCGCGCCGACGAACATGGTGAGCACCGCGATCGTCCCGAGGACCGGCTGGAAGTCCCACTGCACCCCGGCGAACGCGACGTACAGGATGCGCAGCAGCGCACCGAACGCGGCGACCTTGGTGCAGGCCGCCATGAAAGCGGTGACCGGCGTCGGGGCGCCCTGGTAGACGTCGGGCGTCCAGACGTGGAACGGCGCCAGCGCCGCCTTGAACAGCAGACCGATAGAGATCAGTGCGAAGCCGGCGTAGAGCAACACCTGGCTGCGCTGCGGGTTCGTCACCGCGGCCTGCACCGCCTCCAGCTGGATCCCGCCGGCGAAGCCGTAAATGAAGGCCACGCCGAACAGGAAGAAGGCCGAGGCGTACGAGCCGAGCAGGAAGTACTTCAGCGCCGCTTCCTGGCTGAGCAGCCGCCGGCGCCGGGCCAGCGCGCAGAGCAGGTAGAGCGGCAAGGAGAAGACCTCCAGCGCCACGAACATGGTGAGCAGGTCGTTTGCCGCGACGAACAGCATCATGCCGCCGAGGGCGAACGACGTGAGCGGGTAGACCTCGGTGGCGCCCGGCGCTCCGCCGGCCTGCCTCAGGTCTTTCTGCGATCCGACCGTGATCGCGGCCTGCGAGACGAACGCGCCGCCTTTCTCGATCGTGCGCTCACCGATCAGCAGCAGCGACACCGCGCCGAGCACCAGGATGGCGCCCTGCAGGAACAGCGACGGCCCGTCGATCGCGACAGCGCCGCCGATCGTGGTGACCCGGGTGTCGCGCTGCACCACGACGGCCGCGAGCGCCGCCACCACGGCGATCAGTGACAGCACCAGCTGGACACCGTTGCGGACCTTCTGCGGTACGAGTACCTCGACCAGCACGCCGACGCACGCCGCTCCGAAGAGGATCAGCATCGGCAGCAGCGCGCCATAGTTGATCTCGGGAAGTTGTAGTTCTCCCATGGCTCAGCCGCCCACCTTTCCATCCGCGACCACCGACGGGGCCGGGTCGGTCGTGCCGACGTCTTGCAGGGTCGCCTGCACCGCCGGGTTGATCACGTCGGTGACCGGCTTCGGATAGAAGCCGAGCACCAGCAGGAGCGCGATCAGCGGTGCCACCACGAACTTCTCCCGCAGGGTGAGGTCCTTGGACATCGCCGGCACCTCGGTCAGCGCCGGGTTGAGCGTGCCCTGTGTGGTGCGCTGGATCATCCACAGCACATAGGCGGCGGCCAGGATGATGCCAAGGGTGGCCACCACGGCGTACGCCTTGTGGGTGCTGAACGTGCCGATCAGCACCAGGAACTCGCTGACGAACGGCGCTGTGCCGGGCAGCGCCAGCGAGGCGAGGCCGGCGAAGAAGAAGACGCCGGCCAGCACCGGAACCAGCTTGCCCGCACCGCCGAAGTCACTGACCAGGGCGGATCCGCGCCGGGCGACGAACATGCCGACCACGATGAAGAGCAGGCCGGTCGCGAGACCGTGGTTGACCATGTAGAGCACCGCGCCGGTCCCGGCCTGCGTGGTGAACGCGAAGATCCCGATGCCGATGAAGCCGAAGTGCGCGATCGACGTGTACGAGACCAGGCGTTTCAGGTCGTTCTGGCCGACCGCGAGTAGCGACGCGTAAATGATGCCGATGACCGCGAGGACCATCGCCGCCGGGGCGAACCAGCGCGACGCCTCCGGGAAGAGCGAGAGGCAGTACCGCAGGATGCCGAACGTGCCGACCTTGTCCATCACGCCGACGAGCAGTGCCGCAGCACCCGCAGGGGCGGCACCACCGGAGTCCGGTAGCCAGGTGTGGAACGGGAAGAACGGCGCCTTGATCGCGAACGCCACGAAGAAACCGAGGAACAGCCATCGCGCGGTGTTCTGGTCGATCGAGCCGGTCGCCTCGACGAGGTTCGTGAAGTCGAAGGTGTGCCCGCCGACCACCCAGAGCCCGATCACCGAGGCCAGCATGAAGAGGCCGCCGACCAGGCTGTAGAGGAAGAACTTCACCGCCGCGTACTGCTTCTGGCCGGAGCCGAACGATCCGATGATGAAGTACATCGGGATCAGCATGACCTCGAAGAACACGTAGAAGAGGAAGATGTCCGCCGCGGCGAACACCCCGATCATCGTGAACTCGAACGAGAGCAGCAGAGCGAAGTACGCCGGAGCGGACCGCCGGCTCTGATCGACGTCGTTCCAGGACGCCAGGATGACGACCGGGAACAGCACGGCGATCAGCATCAGCATGACGAGCGCGATGCCGTCGGCGGCGAAGGTGAAGCGGGCGTCCCAGGACGGGATCCACGCGTACGACTCGCGGAACTGGAACCGGTCGCCGTCGATGGTGAACGCCAGCCACATGACGACGCTGAGACCGAGAACGATCAGCGACCAGACTAGCGCCACCATCTTGGCCAACTCGGCCTTGGCCCGGGGGATGAACCCCACCACTGCCGCGCCGACCAGAGGAAGGAGCGTGAGAACGCTCAAAAAAGGAAACTCGCTCACGCCAACCACCCCAACTGGATCGCGATGAAGGCGCCAACCACGAGGAGCGCTCCGGAAAGCATCGAGAGCGCGTAGGAACGTACGAAACCGGTCTGAAGCCGGCGCAGGCGCGCGGAGCCTCCGCCGATCCCGGCCGCAAGGCCGTTCACGATGCCGTCGATGCCCTTGTTGTCGAGGTAGACCAGCGCCCGGGTGAGGTAGATGCCGGGCCGTTCGAACACCGCCTCGTTGAACGCGTCGGTGTAGAGATTGCGCCGCGCCGCGGTGACCAGCACCCCGGCCGGCTGCGGCTCAGTGGCCGTGCCCCTGCGGAACAGTGCCCAGGCCAGGCCCGCGCCGAGCACCGTGACCAGCAGCGAAAGAATCGTGATCACGGTGTGCGAGAGGACGCCGTGCGCCGCCTCACCGGACTCCTCGCCGAAGACCGGGGTGAGCCAGTCCGCCACGCTCGTGCTCATCAGGTAACCCGCGGCGATCGATCCGGCCGCGAGCAGGACCAGCGGGATCGTCATGAGCGGCGGCGACTCGTGCGGGTGCTTGATGTCGTCGGTCCAGCGAGCCGGGCCGTGGAACGTCAGCACGAAGAGCCGGGTCATGTAGAACGCGGTGAGGCCGGCGCCGATGAGCGCGGCCAGACCGAAGACCCACGCCTCCCAGGCCACCTCACGCTCGAACGCGGCCGCGATGATCGGCTCCTTGGAGAAGTAGCCGGAGAGCGGCGGGATGCCGATGATCGCGAGCCAGCCGGTGGCGAACGTGATCCAGGTGATCTTCATGTGCTTGGACAGGCCGCCGAACCGCCTGATGTCGACCTGGTCGTGCATGCCATGCATGACCGAACCGGCGCCGAGGAACATGTTCGCCTTGAAGAAGCCGTGCGCCAGCAGGTGGATGATCGCGAGCGCGTACGCGCCGCCACCCAGCCCGACGCCCAGGAACATGTAGCCGATCTGCGAGACCGTCGACCAGGCGAGGATCCGCTTGATGTCGTCCTTCGCCGAACCGATGACGCAGCCGATCAGCAGCGTCAGCGCGCCGACGCTCACCACGATCAGCTGGAGCGTGGTGTTCGCCGAGAAGATCGGGTTGGACCGGGCGATCAGGTAGACGCCCGCGGTGACCATCGTCGCCGCGTGGATGAGCGCCGACACCGGGGTCGGGCCCTCCATCGCGTCCGGCAGCCAGGCCTGGAGCGGGAACTGGCCGGACTTGCCGCACGCGCCGAGCAGCAACAGGATGCCCATGATCAGCACCGTGCCGGCGGCGAGTGTCGGAGCGCCATTGAAGACGTCGTCGTACTGGGTGCTGCCCAGCTCGGTGAACATCAGGAAGATGCCGATGGCCAGGCCGGCGTCGCCGACCCGGTTCATCAGGAACGCCTTCTTCCCGGCTGTCGCCGCCGACGGCCGGGTGTACCAGAACGAGATCAGCAGGTACGACGCCAGACCGACGCCCTCCCAGCCGAAGTAGAGCATCACGTAGTTGTTGCCCAGGACCAGCAGCAACATCGCCGAGACGAAGAGGTTGAAGTAGGCGAAGAATTTCCGGCGTCCGGGGTCGTGCTCCATGTAGCCGACCGCGTACAGGTGGATCAGTGATCCGACGCCGGTGATCAGGAGTACGAAGACGCCGCTGAGCGGGTCGAAGAGAAGGCCGAAGTCGACGTGCAGGCCGCCGACAACGATGAAGTCCCAGAGGTTGAGCTCGGCCGAGCGCCGTTCCGCGTCCAGCCCTGCCAGCTCCGCGAAGAAGACCAGGCCGAGCACGAACGAGGCGGCGACCGAGAGGACGCCGAGCCAGTGCCCCCACTTGTCGGCCCGTCTGCCCAGCAGCAGCAGAACGGCCGCACTGGCGAGCGGGATCGCGACGAGCAGCCAGATGCTGCTCAGCACCCCCGTCGCTGGGGCGAACTCCACAGTCTGTTCCACGTGAAGGCCCTTCAGTACTTGAGGAGGTTCGCGTCGTCAACGCTCGCCGAGCGCCGCGTACGGAAGATCGACATGATGATGGCGAGGCCGACCACGACCTCGGCCGCCGCGACGACCATCACGAAGAACGAGATGATCTGGCCGTCGAGGCCGCCGTTGATCCGGCTGAAGGTGACAAGCGCGAGGTTCGCCGCGTTCAGCATCAGTTCGATGCACATGAACAGGACGATCGCGTTGCGCCTGATCAGCACACCTGTCGCACCGATGCTGAACAGGACGACCGAGAGAACGATGTAGTAGTCCGGAGTCACTTCTCGGTCCCCTTCGGCGCGACCTCGTTGTCGGTCAGCTCACGAACCGGCAGGATCGGCGAGATGCTGCGTTCGGCACCGTTGCCGTCCGGCAGCCGGGCCGGCGCGGCCACCGACATGGTGTTCGCGTAAATGCCCGGCCCGGGCTTCGGCCCGGGGTAATTGCCCGGCCGGAACCGCTCCTTCATCCGCGTGACCTGGTCGACCTTGTCTTCCTTCGCCCGCTCCACGTGGGCCAGCACCATGGCGCCGACCGCGGCAGTGATGAGCAGCGCCGAGGTCACCTCGAACGCGAAGACGTAGTTGGTGAACAGCAGCGCGGCCAGACCCTGGACGTTGCCGTTCTGGTTGGCCTCGGTCAGGCCGACGGTCGGGATGTCACCGAGCGAACGAGCCAGGCCGGTCGCGATCAGCGCCGCGAACCCGATGCCGAGCACGATCGCCGCGATCCGCTGGCCACGCAACGTCTCGATCAGCGAGTCCGACGCGTCCCGGCCGACAAGCATCAGCACGAACAGGAACAGCATCATGATCGCGCCGGTGTAGACGATGACCTGGACCATGCCGAGGAACGGCGCATCGTTTACGACGTAGAGGAAACCCAGGCAGAGCATCGTCACGACCAGCCAGAGCGCGGAGTGCACCGCGTTACGGGCCAGCACCATGCCGAGCGCGCCGATCACCGAGAGGGGGCCCAGGATCCAGAAGGCGACCTGTTCACCGGTGGAGACGGCGTCCATCAGTTGGCCTCCCTGGTCTCGTTCTCGGACCACGGCGCCCGCTCAGCGCCGGCCGACGTGCCCGGGTTGGTGAGCGCGCCGAGGTAGTAGTCCTTGTCGGTCTCACCGAGCCGCATCGGGTGCGGCGGCTGCTCCATGCCGGGCAGCAGCGGCGCCAGGAGTTCCTTCTTCGTGAAGATCAGGTCCTGGCGGTTGTCCCGTGCCAGCTCGTACTCGTTGCTCATGGTGAGCGACCGGGTCGGGCAGGCCTCGATGCAGAGCCCGCAGAAGATGCACCGGGCATAGTTGATCTGGTAGATGCTGGCGTACCGCTCACCGGGCGAGAAGCGCTGCTCGTCGGTGTTGTCGCCACCCTCGACGTAGATCGCGTCGGCCGGGCAGGCCCAGGCGCACAGCTCGCAGCCGATGCACTTCTCCAGGCCGTCCGGGTGACGGTTGAGGATGTGCCGGCCGTGGTACCGAGGTGCTGGCTTCGGCGGTGAGAACGGGTAGTCGGTCGTGATCACTTTGCGGAACATGTGCGCGAAGGTCACGCCGAAACCCTTGAAGGAGCCGGTCAGTGATGCCACGTCACACCTCCTTCGTCTCGGAGTCGCCGCCGACGGTGGCCGGGGCGCGTTCTGCCACGGCTCGGCGTGCGCGTGGACTCGGCGGCACCTGGAGATCCATCGGAGGAATCGGGAAGCTGCCCGGTGGTCTCAGGGCGAGTTCCTCCTCGATCGGGATCGGCCTCTGCTTCTTCGGCGCCGGCCAGCGCCAGGCGATCACCAGCACGAGCAGCGCGATGGCGCCGGTGGAGATCCACCGGACCTCGGTGGAGAGCTCGCCGCTGCGGGCGACCTTGAAGTACGCCAGGAAGAGGATCCACACCAGGTTGACCGGGATGAGGACCTTCCAGCCGAAGCGCATGAACTGGTCGTACCGCAGGCGCGGCAGCGTGGCCCGCAGCCAGATGAAGCCGAAGAGCAGGATCAGCACCTTGCCGAAGAACCAGATCAACGGCCAGTAGCCGGAGTTGGCTCCTTCCCAGACGGTGGTGATCGGCGCGGGTGCGCGCCAGCCGCCGAGGAAGAGCGTCGTGCAGAACGCCGACACGGTGATCATGTTGATGTACTCGGCGAGGAAGAAGAGCGCGAACTTGAACGACGAGTACTCCGTGTGGAAGCCGCCGACCAGCTCGGACTCCGCCTCGGGCAGGTCGAACGGCGCCCGGTTCGTCTCGCCGACCGCCGCGATCATGTAGATCACGAAGCTCGGCAGCAGCTGTACCGCGTACCAGCCGGGTGCGGTCAGGTCGATGCCGAAGATGTTGATCGGCTCGCCGGAGGCCTGCGCCGCAACGATCTGCGACGTGCTCATCGTGCCGGCGGTCATGAACACCGCCACGATGGAGAGACCCATCGCGACCTCATACGAGATCATCTGCGCGCTGGACCGCAGGCCACCAAGCAGCGGGTACGTCGAACCGGAAGCCCAGCCGGCCAGCACCACGCCGTACACGGCCATCGAGGAACACGCGAGCAGCACGAGCACCGAGACCGGCACGTCGGTGAGCTGGAGCGCGGTCTGCTGGCCGAACATGTTGACCACGCCGCCGAACGGGATCACCGAGAACGCGGTGAACGCCACGGTCGCGGAGATCACCGGAGCGATGAAGTAGACCACCTTGTCGGCGGTCTTCGGAATGATCTCTTCCTTGAACGGCAGCTTCAGGCCGTCGGTGAGGCTCTGCAGCCAGCCTTTCGGCCCGACCTGGTTCGGTCCGGGCCGGACCGCCATCCGGGCCACGACCTTGCGCTCATAGTTGATCGTGAAAAGGGTCAGCAGCAGGAGCAGCACGAACAAGCCGAACAGCTTGATCAGCGAGATCCACCAGATGTCGTTCTCGAACGTCTCCAGTGTCGGATCGACGGCGTGCGCCGCCAGGATCGCGTTCATTGAGCAGCTTCTTCCGCGAGGATCGGACCCGGAACCCCGGCCTGCAGCCGGACCACCGCGCCGGCGGTCACACCGAGGTTGCGGCGCACCGTCGATCCCGGCGAGTTGGTGGGCACCCAGACCACGGCCGGCGGCAGGTCGGTGATCGCGGCCGGCAGTGTCACGCCGCCGCGGTCGGTGCTGACCGTGATCAGGTCACCGTCGATCACGCCGAGCGACTCGGCCAGGGCCTTGCCGATCCGGGCCACCGACGGGCGGGCCGTCCCGGCCAGGGCTTCGTCGCCGTCCTGCAGCGAGCCCAGGTCGATCGCCTGGTTCCAGGTGGCGAGCACCGCCTCCCGCTCACCGAGCCGGGCCGTCTCGACCGGCGCGGTGGCCGGCGCGGCCGGACGGGCCGCGGCGGCGGGCAGCGCACCCAGCTCACGACGGACCGCCGAGACGTCACCGGTGCCGAGCGTGACGTCGAGCAGCGCCGCGATCGCTTCGAGCACCCGGCCGTCGGTCATCGCCGTGCTGGGCAGCACCGCGTCGAACGAGCGGAGCCGTCCCTCCCAGTTCAGGTAGGTGCCGGCCTTCTCGACCGCCGGGGCGATCGGCAGCACCACGTCGGCACGACGGGTCACCGCGCTCTGCCGCATTTCCAGGCTGACCAGGAACGGAACGGCGTCGAGCGCCTGCTCGGCCAGCACCGGGTCGGCCAGGTCGGCCGGGTCCACGCCGCCGACCAGGAGAGCGCCGAGGGTGCCGTCCGCGGCCGCCGCGACGATCTGGTCGATGTCGCGTCCGGCCGTGCCGGGCAGCACGCCCGGCTCGGTCCCCCAGGCCAGCGCGAGTTCGGTCCGGGCCGCCGCGTCGGTGACCGGACGGCCTCCGGGCAGCAGGTTCGGCAGGCAACCGGTGTCGAGCGCGCCCCGGTCGCCGGCCCGGCGCGGCACCCACACGAGGCGGGCGCCGGTCCGCTCGGCAAGCGCGGCCGCCGCCGAGAGACCACCCGGCACGGTGGCCAACCGCTCGCCCACGATCAGGATGCTGCCGGGAGCGCTGAGCGCGCCGGCGACCGCCGGGTCGGTGTTCAGCAGCCGGGCCTCATCACCCGGAACGGCCGCGACAAGCGCGGCGCCGAGCTTTTCAAAACCCCGGGAAAGGTACGGGCTGACGGCCGTGACCTTGAGATTCTTCTTGAGGTGGCCCTTGCGGAGCCGCAGGAAGAGGATCGCTGACTCCTCCTCCGGCTCGAGCCCGACGATGAGCACCGAGGACGCGTTCTCCACCGCCTCGTACGTCACGTCGGTGATCCCGGCGACCGCGGCGGCCAGGAAGTCGGCCTCCTCGGTCGCGGTCACCGGCGATGCCGTGGCGCGGATCGGCCGGGCCCGGAAGTCGACGTCGTTGGTGCCGAGGACAACGCGGGCGAACTTGGCGTACGCGTACGCATCCTCGACAGTGAGCCGACCGCCTGGAAGGACCCCCACGCCGCGCTCGTGCGCGGCTTTCAGTCCCTCCGCCGCCGTGAGCAGGGCCTCGCTCCAGGAGGCCTCGCGCAGCTGACCGGTGACCGCGTCGCGGACGAGCGGCGTCATGATCCGGTCAGAGGCATTGGTGTAGCGGAAGCCCCAGCGGCCCTTGTCGCAGTTCCACTCCTCGTTCACCGCGGGGTCGTCGCCGGCCAGCCGCCGCAGCACCTTGCCGCGCCGGTGGTCAGCTCGCAACGAACAGCCGCCGGCACAGTGCTCACACGTCGTCGGCGTGGAGACCAGGTCGAAGGGGCGGGCGCGGAACCGGTACTGGTCGCTGGTGAGCGCGCCGACCGGGCAGATCTGGATGGTGTTGCCGGAGAAGTACGAGTTGAACGGAACGTCCCCCTCGCCCTCGCCGACCTGACCGTCCCCGGTGCCCTCGCCACCGAAGAAGTCGTCCCGGTAGACGTTGATCTGCTCGCCGGAGGAGCGGTCCATCAGGTCGATGAACTTGTCCCCGGCGATTTCCTCGGAGAACCGGGTGCAGCGCTGGCAGAGAACGCACCGTTCCCGGTCGAGCAGCACCTGGCTGGAGATGTGGATCGGCTTCTCGTACTCACGCTTCGGTTCGACGAAGCGCGAGTCGGCCCGGCCGGTGCTCATCGCCTGGTTCTGCAGGGGGCACTCGCCACCCTTGTCGCAGGTCGGGCAGTCCAGCGGGTGGTTGATCAGGAGCAGCTCCATGACGCCGGCCTGCGCTTTCGCGGCCACCGGCGAGCTGAGCTGGGTTTTCACCACCATCCCCTCGGCCACCGTCTGGGTGCAGGAGGCCACCGGCTTGCGCTGGCCTTCCACCTCGACGAGGCACTGCCGGCAGGCGCCGGCCGGTGCGAGCAGCGGGTGGTCGCAGAACCGTGGGATGGCGACACCCATCCGCTCGGCGACCCGGATGACCAGCTCGCCCTTCGCAGCGGTGACTTCGACCCCGTCGATGGTGAGGGTGACGGTGTCTGCCTTTTTTGCTACATCGGTCATTAGTGAGCTCCCACCAGGGTCTTCTCCGACAGACGCGGAGCGGTGCGACCCTCGATGTATCCGAGGTAGTCGTCCCGGAACCACTTGAGCGTCGACACGACCGGAGTCGCGGCGCCGTCGCCGAGGCCGCAGAACGACCGGCCGAAGATGTTGTCCGCGGTGTCCTGCAGGGTGTCCAGGTCGGCGAGGGTGCCGTGGCCGGCGAGGATCCGCCGGTAGGTGCGGACCATCCAGTAGTTGCCCTCGCGGCACGGGGTGCACTTGCCGCACGACTCGTGGTGATAGAACTCCAGCCACCGCCACGTGTTGTAGACCGGGCAGTCCTGGTCCGAGAAGATCTGCATCGCCGTGGTGCCGAGAATCGACCCGGCCGCCGCGACTCCCTCGAAGTCCATCGGGGTGTCGATGTGCTCGGCGGTCAGCATCGGCGTCGACGAGCCACCCGGCGTCCAGAACTTCAGGTTGTGGCCCGGCTGCATGCCACCGGCCAGCTCGATCAGCTCGCGCAGGGTGATGCCGAGGCCGCACTCGTACTGGCCCGGGTTGACCACCCGGCCGGACAGCGAATAGATCATCGGACCGGCCGATTTCTCGGTGCCCATGCTCTTCCACCAGTCCGCACCGCCGAGGATCACGTACGGCACCGAAGCGATCGTGCCGACGTTGTTGACCACGGTCGGGCTCGCGTACAGGCCGGCGATGGCCGGGAAGGGCGGGCGCAGCCGAGGCTGCCCGCGAAAGCCTTCCAGCGAGTCCAGCAGTGCGGTCTCCTCGCCGCAGATGTACGCGCCGGCGCCGCTGTGCACCACCAGGTCCAGGTCGAAGCCGGACCCGAGGATGTTCTTGCCGAGGTATCCGGCCTGGTACGCCTCGTCGACCGCGTTGCGCAGCCGCCGGGCCGCGTGCACGGCCTCACCGCGGATGTAGATGAACGCCCGGTTGGCCCGGATGGCATAGGAGGCGATGATCGCGCCCTCCACCAGCGAGTGCGGGTCGTACGTCATCAGCGGCAAGTCCTTGCAGGTGCCCGGCTCGCCCTCGTCCGCGTTGATCACGAGGTAGTGCGGTTTGCCGTCGCCCTGCGGAATGAAGCCCCACTTCAGGCCGGTCGGGAAGCCGGCGCCGCCCCGGCCGCGCAGGCCGGAGTCCTTCACCAGCTGGATCAGATCGTCGGGGTGCACGTCGAGCGCCTTGCGCAACGCCAGGTACCCGTCCAGCCGCTCGTAGACGCCGATCTGCCAGGCGTCCGGCGAGAGCCAGCGCTTGGTGAGCACGGGGGTGAGCTTCTGGAGGACTTCCGGCCGGGGCTGGGTCACTTCTCCTCCTCGGTGCCACGCGGGACGTTGGTGGCCGGTTTCGGCCCGGCGGTGCGCTGAGCGACGATCCGCTCGCCACGGGTGCCGTCACCCGCGGGTTTGCCGTCGCCGGCCGGCTCGTTGCCGGCCACACCTGCGGCCTCGGCCGGGTTGCTCGGCTCCGGGGCGTCGGCGGTGGCCACGCCGCTTTCGGCCGGGGTGTCCGCCGTGGGGTTACGGCTTTCCGCCGCCCGGACCTCGGGATCCTTGACGTCTCCGGTGTCGGTGGTCCGGCCGGCGTGGCGGTGCTCGCCGACCTTCTCCGCCACCGTGCCGGCGGCGGACTTGGCCACCGTCGCCGCCTTTTTCGCGAGCGTCGCGAGACGGCCATCGGACTTCTCCTCGGCCGGTCGCGGCGGGAGCGCGCTCTCGTCCCGGGCCGGCTTGGTCCTGGTGATCGGGGTGTCCGGGTCGAACCCGGCCACCGCGACACCGTGCTCCTGCGCCAGGTGCACGCCGCGCAGCGTCGGCGCACCGGCCACCCCGTCGCCGACCGCGCCCTCGCGCGGGTCCGCGAACCCGGCCAGCTGGTACTGCATGTCTTTCAGCGAGCAGATCCGGGCGCCCCGGCTGGGTGTCGGCCGCTCACCCTGGCGCAGCTGCTCGACCAGCTCGACGGCCGATTCCGGGGTGGCCTGGTCGACAGTGAAGTCGTAGTTGACCGTCACCACCGGCGCGTAGTCGCAGGCCGCCAGGCACTCGGCGTGCTCCAGCGTGATCTTGCCGTCCGGCGTGGTCTGGTCGTGGCCGACACCGAGGTGCTCGACCAGCTCGTCGTAGACCTGCTGGCCGCCGAGCACGTTGCACAGGGTGTTCGTGCAGACGCTGACCAGGTATTCGCCGGTCGGGCGGCGCTTGTACATCGTGTAGAACGTGGCGACCGCGCCGACCTGGGCCTTGTTGATCCCGAGGATCTCGGCGCAGAACGCCACACCCCGCGGGCTGACGAAACCCTCCTCGGTCTGCACGAGGTGCAGCAGCGGCAGGAGCGCGGAACGCTCCCGGCCCACCGGGTACCGGGCGAGGATCTCGAGTGCCGGCTCGAGCAAGGTCTCCGCGAGCGGAGAGGCGGCCGGCGAGAAGTCCACAGTGGTTTCCGACATCAGCGGTCACACCCACCCATCACGGGGTCCAGGGAGGCGCCGCCGGCGATCACGTCGGCGAGCAGCGCCCCCTCGGCCATCGCGGGGATGGCCTGCAGGTTCACGAAGCTCGGCTCCCGGTAATGCACCCGGTACGGGTGGGTGCCACCGTCGGAGACCGCGTGTACGCCAAGTTCGCCACGCGGATGCTCGATCGCGACATAGACTTGACCAGGCGGAACCCGGAAGCCCTCGGTCACGAGCTTGAAATGGTGGATCAGCGACTCCATCGACTGACCCATGATCTTGGCGACGTGTTCGAGGGAGTTGCCGAGACCGTCCACGCCGAGCGCGAGCTGCGACGGCCAGGCGATCTTCTTGTCCTCGACCCAGATCGGGCCGGGGCGCAGACGGTCCAGGGTCTGCTCAACGATCTTGAGCGACTCGCGGATCTCCGCCAGCCGGACCAGGTAACGCCCCCAGACGTCGCTCGTCGTCGCGGTCGGCACGTCGAACTCGTACGTGTCGTAACCGGAGTACGGCATGGTCTTGCGCAGGTCCCACGGCAGGCCGGTGGCACGAAGCACCGGGCCCGTGATGCCGAGCGAGAGACAACCGGTCACATCAAGAACAGCGACACCCTGGGTACGCTTCTGCCAGATCACCTGGTCGGAGAGCATCGCCTCGTACTCCTTGAGGCGTTTCGGCAGGTACACCAGGAAGTCCCGGATCTTGCGAACCGCGGAATCCGGCAGGTCCTGCGCGAGCCCGCCCGGGCGGATGTACGCGTTGTTCATCCGCAGGCCGGAGGTCTCCTCGAAGATGTCGAGGATGTACTCCCGCTCCCGGAACCCGTACAGCATCATCGAGATCGCGCCCAGCTCCATGCCGGTCGTGGCGAGCCAGACCAGGTGCGAGGCGATCCGCTGCAGTTCCATGAACATGACCCGGATCGTGTTCGTCCGCTCGGTGATCTGATCGGTGATCCCGAGCAGTTTCTCCACCGCGAGGCAGTAACCCGTCTCGTTGGACATGTTGGAGAGGTAGTCCATCCGCGTCACGAACGTGACGCCCTGGGTCCAGTTCCGGTACTCCAGGTTCTTCTCGATCCCGGTGTGCAGGTAACCGACGACGGGGCGGCACTCGGTGACCGTCTCGCCCTCGAGTTCCAGCACCAGCCGGAGCACGCCGTGTGTCGACGGGTGCTGCGGGCCCATGTTGACGACGATCTTCTCGTTGCTGAGCGGGTCGACGCCGGCGGCGATGGAGTCCCAGTCACCGCCGGTGACCGTGAAGACCCGGCCCTCGGTCGTCTCGCGCTCGGTCGCGTACTCGGATGTCGTCATTGGTAGACCCTCCGCTGGTCCGGCGGCGGAATCTGAGCACCCTTGTACTCGACGGGCACGCCGCCGAGCGGGTAGTCCTTGCGCTGGGGGTGCCCTTCCCAGTCGTCGGGCATCAGGATCCGGGTGAGGTTGGGATGTCCGGCGAAGACGACGCCGAACATGTCGTAGACCTCGCGCTCCTGCCAGTCGGCCGTCGGGTAGACGCCGGTGACACTGGGAACGCTCACACCGTCGGCAACAGCGACTTCGAGACGTACCCGCCGCCGGTACGTCATGGAGGTCAACTGGTACGTCACGTGGAACCGGCGCTCGTCGGTGGCGAGGTAATCGACCGCGTCGACCGAGGAGCAGAGTTCGAAGCGCAACGACTCGTCGTCACGCATTACCTGACAGACCTCGGTGATTCTCTCGGGCCTGATGTGAAGTGTGAGTTCCGCCCTATCTACGACCACTTTCTCGATCGCTTCGGAGAAGGCCGGATAAGCTTCCTCCAACGCGTCATAGACGTCGTCGAAATACCCGCCGTACGGCCGTGGGCTGTCAAAAACAGCAGGTCGGGGGCGGACAAGGCGACCGAAGCCGGAAACGTCTCCGGTCCCTTTGACTCCGAACATCCCCTTATCAGGGCTGGCCGGGGTCTGTGCTGGTGCACCCAGATTCGCACCGGCCGGCGCAGTAACCGGCACGCCACTCTCAGTGCCTGAAGAAATGGTCATTTGGCGCCTTCCCGCAAATGCGGCTGGAGTTTCATCCAGTTCTCGATCCGCAATTGCTCCTCACGGCCTTCCTTGACGGCCTGCGTCCATTCCGCGCGACGCGTCTTGTCCACGCGGTACGACGACGGCATGGCACCAGGCGCGACGATGGGCAGCTTGCCCTCGGCCTCACGCTGGGCGAGCATCTTGCGACCGTTCGGACCGAGCGGCGCGGCCATCACCTTCTCGCGCATCTTGAGGATCGCGTCGATCAGCATTTCCGGTCTGGGTGGACAGCCCGGTAGATAGACATCGACCGGGACGATGTGGTCGACACCCTGCACGATCGCGTAGTTGTTGAACATGCCGCCCGACGAGGCGCAGACGCCCATCGAGATCACTGAGCGTGGTTCGGGCATCTGGTCGTAGATCTGCCTGACCACCGGGGCCATCTTCTGACTGACCCGCCCCGCCACGATCATCAGGTCGGCCTGCCGGGGCGAGGCCCGGAAGACTTCCATCCCCCACCTGCCCAGGTCGTAATGCGGACCGCCGGCGGCCATCATCTCGATCGCGCAGCAGGCCAGGCCGAAGGTCGCACCCCAGAACGACGACTTCCGGGCGTAGTTGGAAAGTTTCTCCACCGAGGTGAGCAGGATCCCGCTGGGCAGCTTCTCTTCGATTCCCATGGTTATCAGTCCCAGTTCAGGCCGCCGCGCCGCCACACGTACGCGTAGGCGATGAAGACGGTGACGATGAAGAGGACCAT
This sequence comes from Actinoplanes sp. CA-015351, assembly GCF_050955685.1. Lineage (NCBI taxonomy): Bacteria > Bacillati > Actinomycetota > Actinomycetes > Micromonosporales > Micromonosporaceae > Actinoplanes > Actinoplanes sp. CA-015351. Next base: position 258,822 of record NZ_CP192102.1, on the reverse strand, counting down.
CTCCACGAACCCGAAGAGGCCGAGCGCGTCGAACGAGACGGCCCACGGGTAAAGGAAGATGGTCTCGATGTCGAAGATGATGAAGAGCATCGCGGTCAGATAGAACTTCACCGGGAACCGGCCGCCACCGATCGGCTGTGGCGCAGGCTCGATCCCGCATTCGTAAGCATCGAGTTTCGCCCGGTTGTACCGCTTCGGCCCGACGATGGGCGCGACGGAGACCGAGAACAACGCGAAGAGGGCCCCGAGGATCAGCAACCCGACGATCGGGACATAAGGGTTGACCGTCATGTTCACTCCCGTGCGACTGTTAGCCGCTTCACACTAGTTCCTGCGCTTTTGTATCCCTTTGCTCGGGGTGCCCGATTCCGTCACCTGACGGCGGGCGCCACCTTGGTCAAACCGTTGATGATGCGATCCATGGCGTCGCCGTCCCGGGGGTCGGTCAGGTTGGCCAGGAGTTTGAGGACGAACTTCATGAGCGTCGGGTGCGGCATGCCGTACTTCGTCGCGGCCCGCATGATCTGCGGGTTGCCGATCAGCTTCACGAAGATCCCTCCGATCCGGTAGTAACCACCGAACCGGATGCTGAGTTCTGCCGGGTAGGCCCGGAGTGCCCTTTCGCGCTCCGGTCCGGCCGGACGGGCGAGCGCCTGCACCGCGATCTCGGCGGCGAGCTCACCGGACTCCATCGCGTACGCGATGCCCTCGCCGTTCATCGGGTTGACCATGCCACCCGAGTCACCGACCAGCAGTACGCCGCGGGTGTAGTGCGGAACCCGGTTGAAGCCCATCGGGAGAGCGGCGCCGAGGGTCGGGCCGTCCGCGTTCTCCTCCTCGCGCAGGCCCCAGTCCTCCGGGGTGCTGCCGAGCCAGTCGGTGAGCAGTGCGCGGTAGTTCGTCTTGCCGAACGCGTCGGACGAGTTGAGGATGCCCAGGCCGACGTTGACCCGGCCATCGCCGAGGCCGAAGATCCATCCGTACCCGGGAAGCAGCCGGCCCGGGTCCTGCGCGCTGCGCAGTTCCAACCAGGACTCGAGGTAGTTGTCGTCGGCCTTGGCGGCCGAGCGGTAGTAGCGCCGGACCGCCACGCCGAGCGGGCGGTCGTCACGCTTGGCCAGGCCGAGGGCGAGCGGGAACTTGCCGGAGACGCCGTCCGCGGCGATCACCAGCGGCGCGCGGTACTCGACCGGCTCGCCGTCGGTTTTCGCCTGGACGCCGATCACGTAGCCGTCCTCGTCGAAGACCGGCCTGGTGACGTTCACACCGGTGCGCAGCAGCGCGCCGGCTTCCACGGCGCGCTGGGCCAGCAGGTCGTCGAAGTCGAGACGGGTACGGACCAGGCCGTAGTTCGGAAAGCTGGCGAGATCCGGCCAGTCCAGCTCCATCCGGACACCGCCGCCGATCACCCGCAGGCCACGGTTGTGCAGCCAGCCGGCTTTCTCCGAAGTGTCCACACCCATGCGGATCAGCTGGCGAACCGCGCGCGGCGTAAGGCCGTCACCACAGACCTTCTCGCGCGGGAACTCGGTCTTCTCCAGCAGCAGCACGCGCACGCCGTGCCTCGCGAGGTGGTAGGCCGCGGCAGAGCCACCCGGCCCAGCTCCGACCACGATCACGTCCGCCTCATCGGCGACGATCGAACCTGTTCCGTGGTCGCTCACGGTCCAACCTCCATCTCGTGCAGTGCTCGTGAATTAGTTCACAAGCATGCCTCGATCGGAGTGTAGGCCGACTATCGAAGATCTTTGCGCTCAGGTCCGCCTAATTGTTTCGGCGTGGCTACCGAACCTGTTCAGGGTCGGAGAGAACCTTGTCCGCCACGCCGAGAGCGGGTCCGTCCAGATGGTCCCGAATGGTGCCGCCCATTGCCCGGTCCAACGCCACGATCAGGCCTTCGACCAGGTCCTGAGCGAGCAGTGGATCCTCGGCTGCGACCATCCGGAGACGGTTTGCCAGCTCGGTCGCACGGCGCTCGCCGGCCTCGCCCTCGTCGATCGCGATGTCGATGTCGGTGTCCTCGAGTTGCCCGATATTGGTCATGGCCCGAGCTAAACAGCCATTGGCGGCCTTGTACGCCGAATGTCTGGATTTACACCCTAGTAGCACGATGTAGGGCGGCAATTCCACCGGTCAAGTTTCGCCAGCCGACTCGGTCCCACGGCCCCGACTCGGCAATTCGCGCGGCCAGGCCCTGCTGATCGGGCCAGGCGCGAATGGACTCGGCCAGATAGACGTAGGCATCCGGGTTGGTGGCGACACCGCGGGCCACCGTCGGCAACGAGCGCATCAGGTACGACATGTAGAGCGTCCGGAACGCCGCGTTGGTCGGGTGGCTGAACTCGCACACCACAAGCCGGCCACCGGCACGGGTGATCCGGGCGAACTCACGCAGCGCAGCGGTGGTGTCCACGACGTTACGCAGCGCGAAGGAGATCGTCACCGCGTCGAAGGTGGCGTCGGCGAACGGCAGCCGCAGCGCGTCGCCGGCGAGCAGCGGCACGTCCGGCCGGGTCGCCCGGCCGGCCCGCAGCATCCCGACCGAGAGATCGGCGCCCACGGCGAACGCGCCGGACAGGCTCAACTCCTCGGTGGAGACGCCGGTGCCCGCACCCACATCCAGGACACGCTCACCCGGCCGCAGGGCGAGAGCGGCCCGCGTGGCGCGGCGCCAGCCCCGGTCCTGGCCGAAGGAGAGCACGGTGTTGGTGAGGTCGTATCGGCTCGCCACGCCGTCGAACATCTCGGCGACCTCGTGTGGCTGCTTGTCCAGGTCTGCGCGCGTCACGGGATCCACTCTCCCACTTCGCTCGCGAACAGAACGGGCGGGATGGTTTCCCATCCCGCCCGTGCCTTGTGCGTTATATATACGACCGCCATCGGTCGGGTCCGACTGCTCGTCACCGACCCACAACCGCGGCCTGCGACGCATAAGAAGTTCAATCCCTACGCAGGCAACGTAACCAGCGGGAACGACCCGGTACAGGCAACGAGCGGCCTCGTTACGAAGGAGCAACCCGCTCTCACCGGTCCGACGATCCGAACCTGGCCGAACGGCCGACGACCACCCCCCAAAGGGGTCAGGAAGCGTCCACGAGCGGCAGCTGGGTGCGTCCCGCGCCACCGCCCGGGAGCGCGATCGAGGAGAAGTGCGACTCCACGCGCTTGTCGGTCGGGTCCTCGGCCGCGGTGCGGTGCACGGCCATGTGGCGGTACCAGGTGTCGCGCTGCGCGGGGATGCGGTCCGCCGTGCGGATCATCGAGATCAGCCCCTGAAGGTTCGACCGGTGCCGGGCGCCGGCCGAGGAGATCACGTTCTCCTCCAGCATGATCGAGCCCAGGTCGTCGACACCCATGTGCAGCGAGAGCTGGCCGATGTCCTTGCCCGTGGTGAGCCAGGACGCCTGCAGGTGCGCGACGTTGTCGAAGAACAGCCGGGAGACCGCGATGAAACGCAGGTACTCCACCGTGGTGGCCTGGGTGCGGCCTTTCAGGTGGTTGTTCTCCGGCTGGTAGGTCCACGGGATGAACGCCCGGAACCCGCCGACCGTGTGGCTCTGCTCGACGGCGTCGTCGCGGTAACCGTTCGCCACGGCCTTGTCCTGCACGCCGCGGATCATCGTGATGTGCTCGATGCGCTCCGCGTTCGTCTCGCCGGTGCCCATCATCATGGTCGCGGTCGAGGAGAGCCCGTGCCGGTGCGCAACGGTCATCACCTCGAGCCAGCGCTCACCGCTCTCCTTGAGAGGGGCGATCGCCTTACGCGGCCGCAGGGGCAGCATCTCGGCGCCGGCGCCGGCGATCGAGTCCAGCCCGGCCGCCTTGATCCGGAGCACCGCGTCCTCGATCGAGACGCCGTCGACCTTGGCCATGTGCAGGATCTCGCTCGGGCCGATCGAGTGGATCGCCAGCTGCGGGTAAGCCTGCTTGACCGAGGAGAAGAGCTCCTCGTAGTACGCCACCCCGTAATCCGGGTGGTGGCCGCCCTGAAGCATCACCTGGGTGGCGCCGAGATCGACCGCCTCGCCACAGCGCCGCAGGATCTCCTCGGTCGGGTGCGACCAGCCGTCCTTGTGTTTCGGCGCGCGGAAGAACGCGCAGAACTTGCACGCGGTCACGCAGACGTTCGTGTAGTTGATGTTCCGGTCGATCAGGTACGTGACGATGCCGTCCGGATAGCGGCGGCGCCTGACCGCGTCGGCCGCCTCGCCCAAGGCATGGAAGGGGGCCTGCGTGTAGAGCAGCAGCGCCTCCTCGGGCGTGATCCGCCCGCCGTCGGCGCCGCGTTGCAGGATGCTGTCGATCTCCGGATTCGCGGTCACGACTCGAAGCGTACGTCTCGCCCGCCTGGCCCGTCAGCGGCGCGGGTCACCGATCGATCAGGGCGGCCAGTCCGTCGAGCACGCGGCCCAGGCCGAACGCGTACGCGGCAGCGCGTGTCTCGGCCGCCGAGCGCGCCGATGTCTGCACGAATCCGATCAGGAAGGTCAGCGCGGCGTCGGTCTGCGGGTCGTCGAGGCCGCAGCCGTCAAAAGCGCGCAGCTCATGCTGGTATTTCGCCATCAGGCCCGGTCCCCGCGGCGGCTGGTCGGCCGGCAGGGTGGCGGCCCAGGGATGCGCGGTGAAGAGAAGGTGGTTCTCGTCGGCGACGGCGGTCAGTCGCTCACGCCACGGCCGGCCCGGCAGATCGGCCCGGGGCATCTCCAGGTAGAGACGGTCGAGCATCAGGTCGAGCAGGGTGGATTTGTCCGGAACGTAGGTGTAGAGCGTCATCGGGACGACACCCAGCTCCTGCGCGACACGCCGCATCGTCACCGACTCCAGGCCCTCGGCGTCGGCCAGAGTGATGCCGGTATCGACGATGCGCGCGACGCTCAGCCCGGGACGGCGGCCCCGCTTTTTCGCCACCGGCTCCGGAAACCAGAGCAGGTCGATGGTTCGGCGCGCTTCGCCCACGGCGCTATTGTGTACGACGTACAGATAAAGGTCCAGGCAGGGGGTCGCGGTGCTGGTGGTTCATGGCGCCTGGGTTCCGGATTCGGGCGGCCCGGGTCGCCTCGTGCTCTGGGCTGAGGATCCGGCGATGCCGCTGACCTCGGCGTCCCGGGCTCGCTCGCGTCCGCACCCGTTCGCGGTCTCCGCCGATGTGCTGCGTGAGGTTCTCGGCGATCCGGTGATCGACGCGGCGGGCGAGACCGCGACCATCTCACTGCCCGGCACCGCACCGGGCCCACTACCCTCACCGGAGGCGGCCGCAGCCGCCGCGAGCGAGATCGACGCCGAGGCCGGCGCCGGGCGACCTCTCCGAGGGCTCCGGCTCGGCGCCTGGGCGATCCCGGTGCTCGCCGTGCCCGCGCCGGCCGCCACGCCGGTGCTCGCGACCCTCGCCGAGCCCGGTCCGGCCGGCTCGTGGATCGCCGGGCCGTCGCTGCGCTACCTCTGCCTGCTCGCGGGTTACGCGTGTGACCTCGCTCGACGCGGGCGGATGCTGCCGCAGCTGGTGGTCGAGGCCGGTGTCCCCACGGCGCGCTGGCGGCCGGTGCTGACCGGCGCCGACGCCGTGACCTACCGCGATTTCGCGACAGGCATCCCGCCGGTGGCCCGTGCGGTCATGACATCCGCGCCCGGGAAAGCGGGGTCGGGCAGGCCGGCGCCGGGAAAGCCCGGGGCGGAGCAAACGGCCGGTCATCCGGCCGGGCGGATCGTCCGGGAAACGCTCGACGCGCTTGTCGACGTGGCCGCGCGCGACGTGATGCCGGAGCGGATCCTGGCCGGCATCCGGCCCGGGCCCAAGGCGCCGCTGCCGGACCGCTGGCTCTCCGCGCTGACCACCGACGACCCGGCGTTGCCCGGTGCGCCGACCGGCGAGGTCCGCGAGCTGCGCCAGGCGCTCGACGACTGGATGCGGGCCGCCAACGCCGCGAACGGCCCGCTCCGGGTCAGCTTCCGGCTGATCGAGCCGGGCGTCGAGTCCGACGAGTGGGCCCTGGAGTTCGCGCTTCAGTCAGCCGACGATCCGAGCCTCTATCTCACGGCCGCCGCGCTGTGGGAGGGCGAGCGGTTCCCCGGCCTGCCCCGGCGTCCCGACGAGACGCTGCTGGCCGGGCTGGGCCGGGCGGTCCGGCTCTTCCCGCTGCTGCACATGGCCCTGCTGGAACAGCGGCCGGCCGCGATGCCGCTGACCACCGGGGAGGCGTTCGAGTTCCTGCGCCAGGTGGCTCCGCTGTTGCAGGCGGCCGGTTTCGGCGTGCAGCTGCCGTCCTGGGCCGGGCGTAAGGGTGTCGGTCTCAAGCTCACCACCCGGTCGAAACCGAAATCCACTGCCGGGGCGTCCCGGGCTGTCGCCGACTCCGGGTTCGGCCTGGCCGAGCTGGTCGAGTTCCGGATCGACCTGGTGATCGGCGAGAGCACAGTGAGCGCCGAGGAGCTGGCCGAGCTGGCCCGGCTCAAGGTGCCGCTCGTGCGGGTCCGCGGCCAGTGGGTCGAGCTGGACGATCGCCAGCTCAAAGCGGCGCTCAAGGTGGTGAGCCGGCGGCGCGAGGGAGAGCTCACCGCGGGCGAGGTGCTCCAGCAGGTGGTCGACGGCGGCGACGAGGATCTGCCGCTCGTCGAGATCGACGCCGACGGCATGCTCGGTGACCTGCTGTCCGGGCAGGCCGCGGAACGCCTCACTCCGCTGCCGACGCCGGCCGGTTTCCACGGCACGCTGCGGCCCTATCAGGAACGCGGCCTCTCCTGGCTGGCCTTCCTCAGCCGGCTCGGGCTGGGCGGGATCCTCGCCGACGACATGGGCCTCGGCAAGACCGCGCAGACGCTGTCCTTGATGCTGACCGATCCTTCCCAGAAGACGCTGCTCATCTGCCCGATGTCGCTGGTCAGCAACTGGCAGAAAGAGGCGGCCCGGTTCGCGCCCTCGCTGCGCGTCTACGTGCACCACGGCGGCACCCGGCTGCGCGGCGAGGATTTCACCGAGGCGGTGGCCGGCGCCGACTTGGTGCTCACGACGTACGGCACCGCGCTGCGTGACCTCGAGGCGCTGCGTGAGGTCAGCTGGGGCCGGGTGGCCTGCGACGAGGCTCAGGCGATCAAGAACAGCGGGACTCGTCAGTCCCAGGCCGTGCGGGCCATCAAGGCGCGTACCCGTCTGGCCCTGACCGGCACTCCGGTGGAAAACCATCTCGCCGAGCTGTGGTCCATCATGGATTTTGTGAACCCGGGACTACTCGGGCCGGCGAAACGGTTCCGGCGCCGCTTCCAGGAGCCGATCGAGAACCGGCAGGACGAGGACGCCACCGCCGCGTTGAAACGGGCGACCGGCCCGTTCGTGCTGCGCCGCCTCAAAACCGACAAGAGCATCATCTCGGACCTCCCGGAGAAGAACGAGATGAAGGTGTGGTGCTCGCTCACACCGGAGCAGGCCACCCTCTATCAGGCCGTCGTCGAGGACATGATGGCCGAGATCGAGAACAGCGAGGGCATTCAGCGGCGGGGCAACGTGCTCGCCGCGATGATGAAACTCAAGCAGGTCTGCAACCACCCGGCCCACCTGCTCAAGGACGGCTCTCGCCTGCCCGGCCGCTCGGGCAAGCTGGCCCGCCTGGAGGAACTCGCCGAGGAGATCGTCGAGGACGGCGACAAGGCCCTGGTCTTCACTCAGTACGCCGAGTGGGGCACCCTCCTCCAGCCGTACCTCACGGCTCAGCTCGACCGGCCGGTGCTCTGGCTGCACGGTGGCCTCACCAAGGCACGCCGTGACGAGTTGGTCGAGCGGTTCCAGACCGGCACCGAGCCGATGATCTTCTTGCTCTCGCTGAAAGCCGCCGGCACCGGCCTCAACCTCACCGCGGCCAACCACGTCGTCCACTTCGACCGATGGTGGAACCCGGCGGTCGAGGACCAGGCCACCGACCGCGCGTACCGCATTGGGCAGTCCCGTGACGTGCAGGTTCGTAAGTTCATCTGCACCGGCACGCTGGAGGAGAAGATCGACCAGATGATCGAGCGGAAAAAGGCGCTCGCCTCCTCGGTCGTCGGCACCGGCGAGGACTGGGTCACCGACCTGGACACCGACCAGCTGCGTGAGCTGTTCTCCCTCGGCCCCGGGGCGGTGAGCTGACATGCCTGTCGACCGCAGCGGGAGGTTCTACGAGGCCGGACGCCCGATCGTGGTGGACGGCGGGCTCGCGGTCCGGGCACAGCGCGGGAAGATCGGCGAGCAGTGGTGGTCACGGCGATTCGTCGACTGGCTGGAGGGCGTTTGCCAACCGGGGCGGCTGGCGCGCGGGCGAACGTACGCTCGCAAGGGTCAGGTCTTGGATTTTGCCCTTGCGCCTGGCCGGGTGACCGCTCGCGTGCAAGGTTCGCGACCGGTGCCCTACCAGGTCGAGATCCGGATCCCGGCCTACGCCGAGGCGCAGTGGACCGACATCACCGAGGCGCTGGGCAGCCGGGCGCTGTACCGCGCGGCGCTGCTGGCCGGCGAGATGCCGCACGAGATCGTCGAGCTCTTCACCGACCTGGGCATGCCGCTGTTCCCCTCGGAGCTGGACATCTCCTGCTCCTGCCCGGACTGGGGCATCCCGTGCAAACACGGCTCGGCCGCGCTCTACGTGCTGGCCGAGGCCTTCGACGACGACCCGTTCCTGGTGCTCGCCTGGCGTGGCCGGAACAGGGACACGCTCCTCGACGACCTGCGGGGCACCCCCGAGCCGGACGAGGAGATGGCGGACCCGCTCGCGATCGACGAGGAGCCGCTGGAGGCCCGGCTTGCCGACTTCTACGCACCCGGGATCAGCCTGGGGCGGCTCCGGGAACGCCCGGCTCGGGGTGGCACCCCGCCCGAGCTGCTGTTGCGGGCACTCGACCCGCCGCCGGTGAAGGTGCGGCACATCCCGCTTGTCGACACGCTCCGAGCCGCGTACCGCGACCTGGGGAAAGCGGAGGAATGACACCCGGGCCGCGTCCATCGTGAACCGATCGTGGGCGAGTCCACGATGGACGCGGCGGCCTGTGGGGTTACCGGGAGTGTCCTCAACTTTGCGAGAGGTGACAAGTCGTGTCAATAGATGACAACCAATATTGGAGTTAACAACCGTGAGTGAGATGACCTACCGCCGGCTGGGCGACTCGGGCCTCGTGGTGTCCGTCGTCGGCATCGGCTGCAACAACTTCGGCCGCAAGCTGGACGCCGAGGGCACCCGCGAGGTGGTCGACGCGGCATTCGACGCCGGCATCACGCTGTTCGACACGGCAGACATTTACGGAACCCCGCACGGCACCTCGGAAGAACTGCTCGGAGCCGCCCTCAAGGGCCGGCGCGAGGAAGCGGTGCTCGCCACCAAGTTCGGGATGAACATGGAGGGCCTGAACGGCCGGGATTTCGGCGCCCGTGGCTCCCGGCGGTACATCACCCGCGCCGTCGAGGCGTCGCTGCGCCGGCTGGAAACCGATTACATCGACCTCTACCAGATGCACGAGCCGGACCCGGCCACCCCGATCGACGAAACGCTCGCCGCGCTGGACGACCTCGTCCGATCCGGCAAGGTCCGGTACCTCGGCAACTCGAACTTCTCCGGCTGGCAGATCGCCGACGCCGACTGGACCGCGCGGACCAGCGGGCAGACCCGGTTCATCAGCGCGCAGAATCGCTACAGCCTGCTGCATCGGGAGGCCGAGGCGGAAGTGGTGCCGGCCTGCGAGCAGTTCGGTCTCGGGCTGCTGCCGTTCTTCCCGCTCGACTCCGGTCTGCTGACCGGCAAGTACCGCCGCGGCGAGCCGCCGGCCGCCGGCACCCGCCTGTCGCAGGACCGGTACGCGCCCTGGCTGAAGGAGGCCGACTGGGACACCATCGAGGCGCTTACCGCGTTCGGTGCGGAGCGGGGGCACAGCCTGCTCGACGTCGCGATCGCCGGTCTCGCCGCTCTGCCCGCGGTGACCAGCGTGATCGCCGGTGCCACCACGGCCGAGCAGGTGCAGGCGAACGCAGCGGCCGGGTCCTGGGAACTCACCGCGGCCGACGTCGCGACCTTGGAAACGATCCTGAGCTGACAACGAAAGGCCGGGAGCGTTGCTCCCGGCCTTTGTTCACTACTCCACGACCGTGATGATCCGGCGGCGCCGGGCCATTCGATACGCGATCACACCGGCGAGCAGCAGCGCCACGCCACCGCCGGCGAGCAGGCCGGTCGGCGCCCCGGTGATCGGCAGCGCCTCACCGGCGCCCTCGCCGCCGGAGGTCAGCTTCACCGTGAGGGCCGCCGTGTCGTTGCCGTTCTTCGAGTCCTGTACACCGCCGTCGACAATGACCGTCCCCGGCGCGTGCTCACCCTCGCTGATCTCGCCGGTGAAGGTGAAGAGCGCCTTGGCGTTCTTGGCCAGGCCGTCCATCACGCATACATAGTCCCGGCCGGTCAGCGACTCGGGGTCGACGAGGTCGTCGAGCGAGGTGCCGGCCATGCACATGTCGTCGATCTTGCTCAGCGTGACGCCGCCCGGAATCGTGACGTGCACGTACGGGATGTACTGCAGGCTCGGCGGAACCGTTCCGGTCGGGCCGAGGTTCTGCACGCCGACGTCGACCGACACGGTCTGGCCGGCGCTGCCCTCGAAGACGCCACCGATAGCCTTGCTGTCCGCGGACGACTTCGGCACCGCCACCGTGAAGTCGGCGATGTTGTCGTCCGGGTTGAGGTCGTCGATCCCGTCCGGTTCGTCGGCTGACGCCGTGGGCACCGACTGGAGCTTCAGCTCCGCGCCGGCCGCATTCGCGATTTTCCGCGCGAAGTCGTCGAGGTAATCGCCGCTCAGGCCGACTGCGCCGACCAGGACCGGGTACTCGTACGGGCCGGGCGCGTCAGACTTCACCGTGATCCGCAGCGGGGCGGCCTCGGGCAGGGTGAACGTGCCACCGCCCGCCAGCGGCTCGTCGATGACGCAGATGATGCCGCCGAGTTCCTCGTCGTCGAGGCAGTTGCGGTAGTTCAGCGCCGGGACCACGTCGGAGTACGGCGAGATGACGAACAGGCCGACCGCCTCGACGTCCCGGTTGCCGGTGTTGCGTACCTCGAACGGCACGTCCGCGGACTTGCCGCGGCCGACCTTCAGATCCTTTATGTCGCCGAGCTCGAGGTCGACGCCGCCCTTGTCGGTCTGCACCACGGCGATCGAGGACCCGAAGCCCGGCAGGTCACCGGCTCGGACGGAGACCGGAATGGTCGTCGCCGGCCCGGCCGCGGCCACCGGCTTGATCGAGAACGCGAGGGTGCGCCTCTCACCCGGCTTGAAGTCACCCAGGTCGCAGGTGGTCTTGTCGCAGCCTTCCGGCGGAGTGAACCCGAGGTCCGCGCCGATCGGCTTGGCCTTGTCGCCGAAGCTGACGACGACGTCCTTCGCCGCGATGTCGGTCACGTTGTAGACGTCGACCTTGACGGTTTTCGACTGCCCGCTGATCACGGTGACCGTCTCCGGGCCGATCACCGCTACGTAGGGGAAGTCCTCCTCCTCGGCCGCCTGCGCGGGCAGGGCCAGACCGGTGACGGCCAGGCCACTGACCACTGCGGGCAGGGCGAAACGACGAAACAGAGTACGCAGACGCATGGTCACCGAATTCAGAGATCAACGGCGGGAAGTCCGAGGATCTTAAAGGCGACCAGTGAGGAAGAGGCAACCTCTCCGATGAAGGAGAGACGAAAACTAGACGTCGGCGAAGCGGGGCCCGTCGTCGGGCAGCGCCGGCACCTCGCCACGCAGCGCACCGCGCCGGGCGAACTCGCGCAGCCCGGCGATCTGCCGCTCACCGAGCGAGAAGTCCAGCGCCCGGAAGTAATTCGCAAGGGTGGCCGCGTCGAACGGCTCCCACCGGGCACCGGCCTCGGCCACCTCGTCCAGCTCCTTGAGAGCCAGGTCACGTGACCGCTGGAACGCCTCGTGCACGTCCTTGACCAGGCCCGGGTGCGCGGCCGCGAAGTCCTTACGGACCGCCCAGACGGCGAACACCATCGGCAGCCCGGTCCACTCCTTCCACGCGTCGGCCAGGTCGATCACCTGGAGGCCGAGGGCGGGCGCTTCGTACATCGCACGCAGGGCCGGGTCGCCGATCAGTACACCGGCGTCGGCCTCCATCAGCATCTGCGACAGGTCGGGCGGGCAACGGAAGTATTCGGGCTCGACCCCGTACCTCTCGGCCAGAAGCATCTGCGCGAGCAGAACGCCGGTCCGCGAGGTGGAACCGAGCGCGACCGGCCGTCCGTCGAGCTCGGCCGGAGGCCGGGTGGAGACCAGATTGACCGAGAGCACCGGCCCGTCGCTGCCGACCGCCAGGTCGGGTAGCAGGAGCAGCTCGTCGGCGTGCCGCAAATATTCGACGAGGGTGATCGGCCCGATGTCCAGATCACCGGCGACCAGCGCGGCACTGAGCCGTTCCGGGGTGTCCTTGTGCAGATCGACATCGAGGAGGGCGCCCGAACGCATCAGCCCCCAGTAGATCGGGAGGCAGTTCAGGAACTGGATGTGCCCGACCCGGGGCCGACGGACGCTGTCGCTCATGCTGCGACGTTATCCCTGATCTCGCTGCGACCGCTGGTCGCCGGGGTGGCGGGTGGCTCAGATCGCACCAGCGGCAGGCAGGCCAGCGCGGCCAGGATCCCGGCTGCTCCGGCGCCCGCGACCAGGATCCGGGGCTCGAAGGCCTCGGCGAGCGGGCCGGCCACGAGCAGTCCGGTCAGCCCGGCGCCCTGGACGGCCGCGGTGGTCACGGCGAAGGCACGGCCGTGCGCCGCCGACAGCACCCGGCTCGCGATCAGCACGGTGGTGCAGATGCTGAGAGCGCCGTTCGAGGCGCCGCCGACGATCCAGAGCGGGATCAGCCAGCCGGCAGACCACGGCAGCGACCGCCACGGTCATCACGGTGAGGACGCGGTCGTCGCGCAGCCGGAAAGGCACGGCCGGCGGCCTTTCGCCCCAGTCGGTGCGCCTCTACGCGTACGAATGAGAAGTCCGATTCCGACCAGCGCGAGATAGCTCGCTGCAGCGAGCGTGAGTGGCAGTTCCGGTCCGGCCTGGCCGAGCAGGGTCCCGGCGAGGGCAGGTGCCGCGAGCATCCCGATCTGCCCGGCGGTCTGCACGAGGCCGCTCGCCCGCGCCAGATCGGCCTCACGCACCATGCCCGGCACGAGCGCGGCGAAGGTCGGCTGGGTGACCGCGACGCCGCACGCGAGCAGCGCCACCGACGCGATGATCAAAACCGGCTGGGTGGTGAAGATCAGCGCCGCGCAGAGCGCGGCCTGGGCGAGACCAGCGAGGACCAGGAGGGTACGACTGTCCGCACGGTCGACAAGACGCCCGGTGAGCGGGGCCAACACTGCGATCGGGAGGCTCGCCGCCAGGAGCAGCCCGGAGACGGATGTGAAGGACCCATCAGCTGCGACGCCTTGCGCCACTGCTGCGTCTCCTGCGGCTGACGCTCCGTCCACTCGCGGATGCGGTCCTTGTCGCGGGCCAGGTAGAGCTCGACGAGCGCCCGCTCCGCCGCGAACGACTCGGGATGCTCGGCGTCGGCGTCGGCGTCGAACATGAGGTTGGCGGCCTTGCTGCGCCACCGCCGCTCCCGGCCGTCGCCCTGGCCCGGCCCACTCGGTCGCCGTCATCGCGGCCCCGGTCCCACAGGCTGGCCGGTGATCTCAGCGATGATGTCGAAGTCCTTGTCGAGATGCAGCACGGTGGGCCCGGATCGCTCGGCAACCGCAGCGACCAGCAGGTCGGGAACGGACGGCGCCCGATGCCGGCCCTGATCCGCCAGGAGCGTCTGCACCTCGACGGCACGCTGCTCGGCGGCGGGAGTCATGAACTCGATCGGCATCAGGGAGAGCGGCGGCTGACTGGAGTGCCTGCGATGGTCGGGACCCGACCGCGCCGAAAAACCGACCTCGAGCAACGTCGGGGTGGTTATCCGGACCAGGCCTCGGTCATCAACTCCTCGTCGGCGAGTCCTGCGTACTCGCTTTCGAAGCGCACCAGGTCGGCCATGGTCACCTTGCGGTTCTCCTGGGGGAATGCCCGCGCCAAGGTTCGTCGCAGGACCTCGCTGCGGGACAGACCAAGGCGCCTGGCCTCGGCGTCCAGGGCAGCCACCACTTCGTCGGGAACGTCACGAATCAGTAGATCCATCTCCACACCCCCTTTGATATCTCAGGATATCTCGGCTGGCAGTCGCTAATTCGGTGGACAGACGGTTGTCTAGGCGTAGCGTGGAGGGCCGCTTGACGGCCGTGGTGAGCATGCACCGCAGCGGACGTCCCCGCGCCGCCGGCGGCCTACCTGTCCTGCGGATACGCGAGCAGCAGCCCTCGAAGCTTCTGGGGATGATCTGTGCCCACCGATCTGGATACCGAGCTCGCCACCGAACGTACCCATCTCATCGAGTCCCGGGCCGCGCTGCGCCGCATGCGTGACCGGGCGCAGTCGCTCTTCGCCGCCGGTGACAAGGTCGCCGGCGACGCCTACACCGCCGAGCAGCTGGGCCGGCACATGGCCCGGCGGGTCAAGGAGCTTGCCGACGACCCGGAGACGCCGCTCTTCTTCGGCCGGCTCGACATCGACGAGGCCGCCTATCACGTGGGGCGGCGGCACGTCACCGACGACCTCGGCGAGCCGCTGGTGCTCGACTGGCGTGCGCCGCTGTCCCGAAGCTTCTACCGGGCCAGCGTCCGTGACCCGCAGGGCGTCGCCGTCCGGCGCCGGTTCGGCTTCGTCAAAGGCGACCTGACCAGCTTCGAGGACGAGCACCTCGACCGCGGCGAGGAGCTCGGCACCAGCAGCCGGATCCTGACCGCTGAGATCGAGCGTCCACGTGTCGGGCCGATGCGGGACATCGTCGCCACCATCCAGCCGGAGCAGGACGAGCTGGTCCGCGCCGATCTCGGCGACTCGATCTGCGTGCAGGGCGCGCCCGGCACCGGCAAGACCGCGGTTGGCCTGCACCGCGCGGCATTCCTGCTCTACCTGCACCGGGAACGGTTGCGCCGCTCCGGCGTGCTGATCGTCGGGCCGAACACCGCGTTCCTGTCGTACATCTCGGCGGTCCTGCCGACCCTTGGCGAGGTCGAGGTTCAGCAGGCGACACTGGAAGAACTCATCGGTCGCGTGCCGGTCAAGGCGGTCGACCCGCCGCCGGCTGCGTTGATCAAACATGACGTACGCATGGCGGAGGTGCTCCGCAAAGCCCTGTGGGGCCGCCTGAGGAAGCCCACCGAGCCGATCATGGTGTCGGACGGCTCATACCGCTGGCGGATCGACACCGAGCCGCTGCGCCGGATCGTCGACGAGGCACGCCGCGACGGGCTGCCGTACGCGGTCGGGCGTGAACGTGTCCGGGCCCGCGTCGTCGGCCTGCTGCAACGCCAGTCGGAGTACCGCACCGGCAACTCACCCAACGAGACCTGGCTACGGAAAATGAGCAAGATCGGGCCGGTCACCGAGTTTCTCGAGGCGACCTGGCCGGCCGTCACCGCGGAGACACTTGTCGCGAGCGTGCTGACCGACCCGTCGATCGCCGGTGACCTGCTCACCGAGTCCGAACAGGACGCTATTCGCTGGGCCAAGCCGCCGAAGACCGCGAAGTCAGCGAAGTTCACCGCGGCCGATCTGGTGCTGCTCGACGAGGCCGCCGGGCTCCTCGACCGGGAGAACAGTTTCGGTCACGTGGTCGTTGACGAGGCTCAGGACATGTCACCCATGCAGGCCCGGGTGATCGCCCGGCGCAGCGAGCACGGCTCGATCACGCTGCTCGGCGATCTCGCGCAGGGCACGGCGCCGTGGGCTGCCACGGACTGGCGGGAGATCCTCGGGCACCTCGGCAAGCCGGACGCCGCCGTGGTGCCGCTGACCGTCGGGTTCCGCGTACCCGAAGCCGTTGTTTCGCTGGCAAATCGCCTGCTGCCGTGGCTCGGGGTGAACGTGCCGGAAGCGGTGTCGCTCCGCCGTGACGGCGACCTCGCGGTGATCCCCGTGCCGGACCCCGCGGACCTGGACGCCCGGACGCTTGCCGAGGTGACCGCCGCGCTCGGGCACGAGGGATCGGTATCGGTCATCGCCGCTGACGACGCGGTGGACCGGCTCCGTGGTCACCTCACCGCGGCGGGTATCGAGCACGCGACCCCCGACGAGACCGAGTCCGAGGCGCGCGTCACGGTGGTGCCCGCCACGCTTGTCAAAGGCCTTGAGTACGACCATGTCATCGTCCACGAGCCCGCCGCGATCGTGGCCGCCGAGCCGAAGGGGCTGAACCGCCTCTACGTGGTGCTCACCCGGGCCGTGACCCGGCTGTCGGTATTGCACGCCGAGCCACTGCCCGACGCCCTTAGGATCGATTGATGTCTCGTATCGGAGTGATGTTCGACCGCGACCGTGCCCCCGAGGAGTTGCCCGCCTTCGCCGTGGCGATGGAGGAAGCCGGAGTCGACGATCTCTGGCTGGTCGAAGACCTGGGCTGGGCCGGGTCGATCAGCGCGGCGGCTCTGGCCCTCGCCGCCACCTCCCGGATCCGCGTCGGCATCGGCATCGCACCGGCGCCGCTGCGCAATCCGGCGCTGTTCGCCATGGAGCTGGCGATGCTCGCCCGGGTCCACCCCGGTCGCATCGTCGCAGGTCTCGGTCACGGCGTCGCGGGCTGGATGCGCCAGGTCGGCGCCGAGCACAAGTCGAAACTCGCCCTTCTCGAAGAGAGCATCGTCGCGATCCGCGGCCTGCTGAGCGGCGAGACCGTGACGCTGCACGGCCGCGAGGTGTACATCGACGGAGTGGAACTCGTGCATCCGCCGGCCGTCGTGCCGCCGATCGTCACCGGCGTGGTCAAGCCGCTCTCACTGGCGCTCTCCGGCCGGGTCGCGGACGGGACGATCATCGCCGAGGGCAACGGTCCGGCACAGCTGAGCGAGTCCCTCGCGCACGTGCGCGAGGGCGGCGCCAAACCCGATCACGAGGCGATCGTCTTCGTGTTCCTGCACGTCAACGACGATTCGGCTGACGCCGAAAAGATCACAGGCGATTTGGTACGCGTCCAGTCCGAGTGGCTCGGCGTCGAACCGTCGGAGCTGTTCTCGCTGATCGGCCCGGCCGCGGAGACACCGGCCAAGGTTGAGGCGATCGCCGACGCGGGGATGAGCACGCTGGTGCTGCGACCCCTCGGCCCGGACCCGGTCGGCCAGGTGCGGGCCACGTTCGCAGCGCTGGGCCGCTGATTTCCCTCCCCTGAACGGGGAAACTCACTCGCCGAACAGGGTCGGCTCGGGTGACGATCCCGATGTGGACATCGTCGCCCAATGGGTACGAACTGCATGGACGAAACAGTCGCGCGGCGGGGAAGCGGCCGCGCGGCACACTGCGATGCCGATCGCGTTCCCGGTCCCGGAGGCCGGCACACCGATCCTGCACGAGATCGACATGGCCGAGTGGAACAACTTCGATCCCAGGTTCACGCTGCGGCGCGAATTGCCGGATCCGTCCCGGGTCTCGCTGCGCCCGGCCGGTCGGCTGCTGAGTGTGGAACTCGTCCCCGAGCCGGGCATGAACCCGTTCCGGTGGTACCGCGGGTCGATGGTGCTGCTCGCGCCCGGGCAGTGGTTGCGCTGGCAGATCAACTATCGGATCGCACACCTGCGTGACGGCGAGTGGAGCTACCGCCTCGACACTCTGAATCTCGCATATGGAGCCATCGGCGTCTTCGGTGGCACACCGTCACGTTTCCTGGACGAGCGAACCCACCTGTACTAGAGCGGCTTCACCCAGCCCTGTACTAGAGCGGCTTCACCCAGCGGGACCATTCGTCCTGCCGGCGATAGCCGTGTGCGGCCCAGATGCCGTGCGCCTTCGTGTTGTGGTCGAGCACCATGGCGTCGGCACGGGTGCCACCCAACTCGCGGAACCGCTGCTCGGCGGCCTCGATCAGCCGCCCACCGATGCCCTCTCTGCGGTGCGCGGGCGCGACCGCGAGCCGGTAGAGATGACAGCGCCAGCCGTCCCATCCGGCGACGATGGTGCCGACGACCAACTCGCCGACAACCGCGACGATCAGCGCGGCCGGGTCACGGTCGACGAGAGCCTCGACTGCGGCGGGCGTGTCGACGGGGCGGACGTCGTTCTCCGCGGCTTCCTGCCAAAACGCCAGGACCTGGGACAACTCGTCGCGACGCACCGGCCTCAAGATCATGACCGCCATGATAGTTACGTCGGCGGCCACGGCATCGGTTCACGTGAGCCGGAACAACGACAGTTTCATTCTTAGCGGAGCATGTAAATGCGACCATGCGGAACATGACCGTTCCAGCGCCGGGCGTGCCTACCTGGGTGGATCTGGCCACCGCCGACCTGGGAGACGCGACCCGTTTCTACACCGAGATGTTCGGCTGGACCGCTGAGGTCTCCGGCGACGACTTCGGTGGATACACGACGTTCCTGCTCAACGGCCTGCAGGTGGCCGGGGCGGGGCCGCTCTTCGGCGAGGGCCAGCAGACCGCCTGGAGCACGTACTTCGCCGCCGACGACGCCGACGTGGTGGCCGCCCGGGTGGAGGCGGTCGGGGGGAAAGTGCTTGTCGCCCCGTTCGACGTGATGGATCAGGGCCGGATGGCCGCGTTCCTCGACCCGGCCGGGGCGCCGTTCAGCGTCTGGGAGCCGGGGTCGATGCGAGGCGCCGAGATCTTCAACGCGCCGGGCGCCCTGACCTGGAACGAGTTGAACACCCGGGACTTGGACGGCGCGAAGAACTTCTACGGCATGGTTTTCGACTGGCAGTACCAGGACGCCAGCATCGGCGGGTTGCCGTACGCACTGTGCCAGCTCAACCAGCAGCCGGTCGCCGGTGTCCAGCTGATGGCCGGCGCCGGGTGGCCCGACGATCTGCTGCCGCACTGGCTGGTCTATTTCGCGGTGGGCGACTGCGACGCCGCGGCCGAGCACGCAAGCCGGCTCGGCGGCCGGATCGTGCACCAGCCCACCAGAATCGCCGCAGGCCGGTACGCCCTACTGGAAGACCCGCAGGGCGGCAGCTTCGCCGTCCTGGCCCCGTAAGGCCCCGCCGAGACGCTCAGGCGAGGAGCTGGGGGATCTTGGCGTACAGCTGCTCGGTGAACGTCATCATCTCGCGCAGCATCCAGTTGCCGGTAAGTAGCAGGACGAGCCCGATCGCGATCGCTTTCGGGACGAAGGAGAGCGTCGCCTCCTGGATCTGGGTCACCGACTGGAACAGCGAGATCACGAAGCCGACCCCGAGCGCGGTCAGCAGCACCGGTGCCGCCAGCTTCGCCGAGATAGTCATGGCCTGGAACGCTAATTCCACCACCATCGTGTCCGTCATAACGAACTGTTCGGGCGAATCAAGGGCTTTTCAAGTGCTAAACGGTTGCATTCGGGTTGCCGCGGACCGCCACGACGAGTGGGCCGTGCTCACCGTCGATGACCCGTACGCGTACCCGGTAGTGCTCGGCCAGGTTCTGTTCGGTCAGCACCTCGGCGGGTGTGCCTGCGGCGACCACACGACCGCCGGCCAGCAGGATCATCCGGTCGGCGTACTCCCCCGCGGTCGACAGGTCGTGCATGGTCGCCAGCACGGTGAGGCCGCGTTCGGCGCGCAGCCGGTCGACGAGTTCGAGGACTTCCTGCTGGTGGCCGATGTCGAGGGCGCTTGTCGGCTCGTCCAGCAGCAGGATGCCGGCGCCCTGGGTCAGCGCGCGGGCCAGGAATACCCGCTGCCGCTCGCCTCCGGACAGCGTGTCGAGGCGGCGCCCGGCGAACGGCTCCAGGTCGAGCGCGGCCAGGACCTCGTCGACCACGGCCAGGTCCGAGGCCGATTCACGGCCCAGCGGCGGAATGTACGGGGTACGCCCGAGCAGCACGTAGTCGTAGACCCCCATGGCCGGCGGGACCACTGGCGACTGCATCACGGTGGCGATCGCCTTGGCGCGTTCCCGGCGTGGCAGCCGATCGATCGGCGTGCCGTGCCAGCGGATCTCCCCGTCGTGCGGCAGCAGTCCGCCGATCGCCCGCAGCGCCGTGGACTTGCCGGCGCCGTTGGGTCCGATAACGGTCACCCACTCACCCTCGGCGACCTCGAGGTCCACCCCGTCGACGATCAGGGTGCCGTCCAGCCGGACCGTCAGGCCCCGCACGGTGATCGCGCCGGTCATCCGGGCCCCATCATGTCGGCATCGACTTCATCGTGCGCATCACCAGCACGAAGAAGGGCGCGCCGAGGAACGCGGTGACCACACCGATCGGGATCTCCGCGTCGCCGGCGACGGTCCGGGCCAGCAGGTCGGTCAGGGTGAGGAACGCGGCGCCGAACAGCACCGACAGCGGCAGCAGCGACCGGTAACTCGGGCCGGTCAGCAACCGGATCGTGTGCGGCACGATGATCCCGACGAACCCGATCAGCCCGGAGACGGACACCGCCGCCGCGGTACCGAGCGACGCCGCGATGATCAACAAGTACCGGCTGCGCTGCGGATGCAGCCCGAGACTTGCCGCCTCCGCGTCACCGACCGTCAGAACGTCCAGCTCACGGCGCTGGGCCAGCACGATCACGCCGGTCACCACGGCGTACGGAAGGATCACCAGCACGTCGTGCCACCCGGCGGTGGACAGCCGGCCGAGCAGCCACGAGTACACCTGTTGCAACGACTCGACGTGCCGCTGCAACAGGTAGGTCTGCGCCGCCGACAGGAAGGCCGACACCGCGACCCCGGCCAGGATCAGCGCGGCCGGCGATCGATCCCGGCTGCCGGCCGCGCCGAGCAACCAGGTGAGAGCCACCGCGATCACCGCACCGGCAAAAGCAGCCAAGGGTACGCCCACCGGCAGCTCAGTGGCGCCGCTGGCACCGAGCACGATCACCGCTGTCACGCCGAGCCCCGCGCCGGCCGCCACCCCGAGCAGGTGCGGGTCGGCCAGCGGATTGCGGAAGGCGCCTTGATAGGCGGCGCCGGCCAGGGCCAGCATCGCGCCGACCAGCAGACCCAGCACGACTCGGGGCAGCCGCAACTGCATCAGGATTGCGACTTCACGTTCGCTGAGGCCGCTGTTCACGCGTACCCAGGGAAGTTGATTGAAGATCTCCACCGCGACGCTTGCGGGAGGCAGCCGGGCGGAGCCGAAAGCGAGGCCGGCCAGCATCGCGACCAGCACCGACAGCACCCCCGCGACCAGCCACGCAGGCCGCAGCCCGGCTGGCCGCAGCTCAGCAGGCCGCAGTCCGGCAGGCCGCGCCACGACGCGGCGATCGGTCACGCGGGAACCTTGCTCACCGCGTCGGCGACAGCCTGGACAAGATCGACGGTACGCGGACCCCAGCGCGACGCGATGTCGTCGTCGAGGCCGTAGATCTGACCCGTCTCGACGGCAGTGACCGCGGACCAGCCGGTCCGCGCTTTCACCGTCTCGGCGGACTGCTGGCAACACTTGGTGTCGGCCAGGAAGATCGTGTCCGGGTTCGCCTTGACCAGCGATTCCTGCGCGAGCTGCGGGTAACCGCCGAACGAGCCGTCCGGGTCGGCGGCGTCCGCCACGTTTGTCATGCCGAACCGGGTGAAGATCGAGCCGACAAACGTTTTCGAGGTGGCCGAGTACAGCTCCGGGCCGAGCTCGTAGAAGTAGGTGAGCGGCTTGGCACGTTCCGGAACCGATTTCACGATCTCGTCGATCTTGGCGGCCATGTCCGAGCCGACCTTGTCCGCCTCCGCCTGGTGGCCGGTGAGTGTCCCCAGGTCGCTGATCTGGTCGTACGTCTGGTCCAGAGTGGTCACGGCCGGCGCCACGAACGCCGGGATGGACAGCTTGCCGAGCTGCGCCACGATGTTCTCGAGGTCGTTGGAGAGCACCACCAGGTCCGGGTCTTTCGCCGCGATCGCCTCGGCGTTCGGTTTGAAGCCCGACAAATCGGTCTTGGGCGCGTCGGCCGGGTAGGTGGACTGGTCGTCGACTGCCGTGACCTGCGACCCGGCGCCGATCGCGAAGAGCATCTCGGTGGCGGTCGGGCTCAGCGAAACGATCTTCTCCGGCCGGGCGTCGAGGGTCACCGAGCCAACCGTGACCGGGTACGCCGCCGACGGGCTGGAGCTGGCCGGTGCCACCCTCGGATCCGCGGCCTGCTCGCCACCACATCCGGTTCCGGCGAAAAGCAGAGCGGTCGCGGCTATCGCGGTGCTGATCAGACGTCGTTGTCGCATGACCTGTTTCTTATCAGGGGCGACTGCCGGGTGGTTTGTCGGCCGTCAGGGACGGCTGGCCGGGTGCTTTTGTCGGCCGTCAGGGGCGACTGCCGGGTGGTTTGTCGGCCGTCAGGGACGGCTGTCGGGTGCTTTGTCGGTCGTGTCGGCGGCGACGACCCGGTCACCCGCGGCCGCGGCGTCCTCGTCACCGGCCAGCGCGGAACGCAGCCGGTCCTTTTCCGCCGTGCGCTTCGCGGAGATCGAGCCGAGCTGCTCGGCCATCTCGTCACGCCACTTGCGCAGCAGCAGGAACGAGAGCCCAGCCGACGCGACGAACGCGACCATCGCTTTGACCAGGATGTTCAGCGGGGTGGGTGACAGCGCGACGAAGACGATCACGAACAGGCCGATCCGGCCGAACGTGTATTTGATGGCGGGGCTCATCGTTATCTCTCCCTCAGCCGGACCGCTGGCTGAGCCAGCGGAGGCCGTAGAACCAGATCAGGCAGTACAGAACCGTACCGGTGGCTGCTCCGGCCACGCCGCTGACCAGTGCCGGTGCCACTGAAGAGACAAGACCGGCCACCGACATCCCGGCCGCGACACCGAAACCGCCGGCGAGAGCGGCGACGATCACCCGGTCCGCCCCGAAGCCCTCGGACCGGAACTCCTCGACGAAGAGCCAGACCGGCAGGATCAGGACGAGCCAGCCGTTGGACGCGCCGAACTCGCCGAGGCCGGTCAGCGCCATCACCGCCTCGAAGATCAGCAGCACCACGAGGCCGACCGCGAGCCCGGCGAACGCCGCGCCCAGCAGGTCGTTGATGGTCGCGAGCCGGCCGTCGGCGTCACGGCGCAGCCCTGGCACGTTTCTCTGCTGAGTCATCGTGGGCTGCCCGTCAGGCCCAGACCTGTTGCGGTTCGCTGCGCCGCTCGGCGTACGAAATGGGCTTGTCGTGCTCTTTGACGATCTCGAAGCGGTCGTCTCGCTCGACCGGCTGGAAGCCGGCGTCCCAGATCAGGTCGAGCAGCTCGTCGCGGCCGGTCTCGTCCTTTTTCTCTGGTGCTGCGTTTTCGTCTTCCGGGGTGGCGCTTGCCAGGTCGTCGGCGCCGAAGTTCAGCGCGAGCTGGGCGACGGACAGGCCGTGGGAGTCCCAGAGGGCGGTGAGGTGCGGGACGTTGTCGAGGAGCAGGCGGGCGACGGCGAACGCCTTCAGCGACTCGGCCGGCATCGCCGACTCGTGGCGCACCGGGGCGAAGGTGTGCAAGCCGCCGGTCTCGTCCTGACGCGCGCGCAGGCGCAGCACGTCGTCTACCACGTTTGGCAGCGCGGCCGCCGACTCACCAAGTACGTTCGGGTGGTCGTTCAGGGTGAACGTCACTCGGTCACCGGTCAGCTCGGTGCGGCGGTGATGGGCCAGCCGGCCGAGCCAGACCAGATCGTCCGACTCGTGGAGCGCGATGCCGTCCTCACGGGTCAGCCGTTCGCCGGCGTAGACCTTCGCCTCGAGTTCGCGTTTGAGCCCGGCGTCCATGTGCGCCCCTTTCGTCAACCTCGTGGTCGAGGGTACGTGCCGGGTCCGACAACAAGTACGGGACGTGCGCGGCCGTTACCTCCGGCACCTGCGATGATCTTCACGGACACCGGAAAGTCGAAATTCTCTCAGCGTGTTTTCACCTTCTTTCGATCGACACCGGTCCTCGCCCTGGGGTATGAACCTTAAGGAACGACTAGCGCGGTCTAGGTCCGCGCGGACGGGGAGCTCATGTCCAAGGCTGTGCGGTACGGATCGTCACGCTTCGTACCTTGGCGTCTCCGTCCGTTCGTGTACCCGGCGGCGGTGCTGGCGGCGATCGCCGCGCTGTTCCAGCCGATCCCCGCGATGGCCGCGCCGACCGACCCCGCACCTGCCACCCCGGTCTCGATCCCCGACAGCGGGTCCCGCCCGACGCAGCTCGGATCTCTCGTTCTCCCCGGCGCACCGGCCTCCACCACCACGACCGTTCCGGCGACCTCGATCACCGGCATCGCGACCAGCCCCATCGTCGCCAAGGTGGAGAAAGGCCGCGCGGAGATCGCCACTCTCGGCGACGAGCTGATCCGGGTCGGCCAGGACCGCGACATCGTGCAGAACCAGGTCACCACCGCGGATCAGAAAGTGCTGGCCGCGCAGGAGTCACTCCGGTCGGCGCAGACTGCCGCCGTCGAGGCCGCTGACGCCGCGGTCCTCGATGCGGCCGCGCTCCCGCCCGGCGCCACCGGTTCCGGCCTGATCGACCTCGAGTCGCTGGCTCGGCTCCAGCGCGGTGACGACACCGTGCACCAGGCAGCCGCCCGCCGCCTCGACTCGGCGCAGACCGCCGCGCAGCTCGCGCTGGACGAGCAGACCGTCTCCGGCGCCAAATACGAGCAGCTCAACGGCGAGTGGACGAAACTGAGCGCCCAGCTCACCAAGAAACAGGCCGCCCAGCAGAAACTCGAGCTGGACAACGCGGCCGAGCTGAGCGCCGCCGAGACCGTTCAGAACGCGGCTGACCAGGCTCTCGGCAACGACTACCTCGCCGGGACTGAAGCCGGTCGCAGCGCCGACGCCCGGGCCATCAAGGCGCTCGAGTTCGCGCTAGCGCAGCGCGGCGACCCGTACGTGTGGTCCGAGGAGGGCCCGGATCAGTACGACTGCTCCGGCCTGATGTACGCGGCCTACCGCTCGTCCGGCGCGGGTTACCCGCTCGTCCGTGTGTCGCGCGACCAGTTCAACCAGACCCGCAACCGGACGGTCTCGCGGTACTCGTTGCTCCCCGGCGACCTTCTCTTCTTCAGCTCCTCCAACAGCTGGACCGGCATTCACCACGTCGCCATGTACGCGGGCGAGGGCATGATGGTGGAGGCGCCCCGCACGGGTCTGAACGTCCGGCTCACGCCGGTCCGGTGGAGCCGGCTCTTCGCGGCCACCCGGGTGTTCGGCTCGATCGAGGGTGACACCGAGGCCCCTGATCTGGGCGCTCCCGACCCGGACGAACCGGCCGGGACCACACCGACGTCACCGGCCGGGACCACGCCGACCTCGCCGTCGGCGTCGCCCACGAAGTCGGCGGTCCCGTCGACCACGCCGTCCAAGACGCCGTCGCCGTCGACGACACCCACGAAGACGACCTCGCCGTCGACATCGCCGACCAAGACGACGTCGCCCAGCACGCCGGTGACCACGACCACCCCGCCGCCCGCCACCTCGCCCAGTGCGCCGGCGACCACGACCACCCCGCCGCCCGCCACCTCACCGAGCGCGCCGGCGACCACGCCGGCACCGGCAGAGACGTCCTCGTCGCCGGCCGCGGTGGAGTCTTCGAGCAGCGCGGCTGAGTCCTCCGCGGCCGAGTCCTCCGCGGCGAGTGCGGACACGGAGTCGAATTCCCCTTCCGAGTCCACATCGTCCTCTGCCGAATAGTCAGATTTGAGTCGGTAAAAACTCCCGAAATTCCATCCGAAACGGCCATCAGCCCATCGGACACCCGGCGTCCGGCAAGCGAGCCTGATGCCGGGTGTGTTCACACCGGCTGATGTGGCACGGTTAAGGTCAGCGCGCGACGTCCGAACCGTCGGCAGCGGTGGTCGGGAGGACCCATGGAGGACCAGCAGGCGACCCGGGACGGCGAGCTCGGCACGCCGGCAGCCGCGCGGCCGCCGGCGCCCGACACCGAGGGGTACGCACCACCGCCTCCACCTGCGCCTGGAGCACTGTGGGCCTCGGGCTCGGCTCCTGTCTCCAGCCCGCCGGCGAGTGGCTCGGCGCCTGTCTCCAGCCCACCGGCGAGTGGCTCGGTTCCTGTCTCCAGCCCGTCGGCGAGTGGCTCGGCTCCTGTTTCCAGCCCACCGGTGAGTGGGTCGGCTTCGGTTTCGCGGCCTCCGGCTGCCGGCTCTGCGCCGGTGTCGGGGGTTCCTTTGTCCGGTGGGTCGGTTCGGCCGATTTCGGCTGTGCCCGCTGCCGGCGCCGCCCGCGCCACCGTGCCAGGCGCGATCCGGCCCGGCGACGGCGAGGTGCACTCGTCGGGGAAGCCGGCGGTTTACGGAGTTCCGCACCAGCCCAGCGACGAAGCCGAGTCCACGAGCACCGAGTCTCCCAACGGCTCGGCGCCTGCCGAGAACAGCGCGGCGGCCAAGGCTGCCGAGATCGAGACTGCCAAGCCTGTCAGCGGTTCCGCGTTCTTCGAGGCGAAGGTGGCGGAGTTCAAGGCTGCCGAGTCCTCCAACGGCTCTGCCTCGACCGATGTCAAACCAGCCGAGCCCGAAGCCGAGGCCGGCTCCGTCAAGACCGACGCCGCCGAGCCCGACTCCGCCAAGCTGGCTGACCCAGCAGATCCCGCTAACCCAGCAGATCCCGCTGACCCGATGGATCCCGGAGATCCCGCCGACCCGGGGGATCCAGCCGATCCCGCTGACCCGGCCAATCCCGCTGACCCAGCCGATCCCGCTGACCCGGGGGATCCGGCCGACCCTGCGGACCCGGCCGACCCTGCGGACCCCGCTGACCCGGTTGACCCCGCTGACCCGGTTGGCCCCGCGCCTGGGCCGCGGCCTGTTCCGGCGCGTCCTCAGCCTGCTGAGCCCGCACCCGAGCCCGGCCCGATCCGGCCGGAGCCGATCAGTCCGCCGCCGGTGCCGTTCCCGGAGCCGCCCGGACCGCTCCCGACGCCCACGCCGGAGCCGGCCCCAACGCCGCTGCCTCCAGGCCCTGCGCCTAGCCCGGTGCCCACCCCGGGACCACTGGACCCGGTCCCGGGACCCGGGCCCACGCCGGCCCCGCCGACGCCAGCTCCAAGTCCGGCCCCGAGCCCGGTTCCGCCCGCGCCGAAACCCGTGCCGCCAGGCCCAGGGCCGTCCCCGATTCCGCCCGGGCCAGGGCCGAACCCCGTGCCACCGGGTCCTGGACCCAGCCCTGTCCCGCCCGGGCCAGGACCAAGCCCTGTCCCTCCGGGGCCAGGGCCGGTGCCGCCTGGACCGGTGCCGCCTGGACCGATGCCGCCTGGACCGATGCCGCCTGGACCGGGCCCGGTGCCGCCGGTCATCGGAAACGGGTTGCCGGCTTACACGCTGCCGCCTGCCGCCGGGCCGGGTGGGTTGCCGCCTACTGGGCCGCCTACGACCTCTGGACCGCCTAAGACCTATGGCACGCCCGTCTCGAAGGCCTATCCGGGCTTCCCGTCCGCACCGGAGAACAGCGACATGACGCAGCAGGTTCCCAGCGACATGACTCAACCGGTGCAGACCGGGAACCCGTACGGGTTCAACACTCCCCCGCCCACCACACCGGTGCAGAACGGCGTGCCGCAGCAGCGGGCGCAGGCCGGTGGGACGGTCTACAGCACCGGTGGCTACCCGGCCATCGACATGACGATGCCGGTCAACGTCGACCCGGTGGAGAACTCCGGCTCGCTGACCGGGCACATCCTGGCGCAGGGCTGGCACGACGGCCCCGTCGACCAGCGGCGGAGCAACTTCAAGGTGGTCGTCGCGATGCTGGCCGTGCTCGGCCTGCTCGTCACGATCAGCCTCATCTTCGTATTCACCGCGGGCGACGCCTTCACCGACATGGTCAAGAACATCGGCGGTTGAGTACCGCTGAGATCGGACCGGGTGGAGGTTACGGCGAGGACGGACGGGTTAACCCGATGCGGTGAGTATTTGCCGCTGGGAGCGTCTAGACCTAAGCTTGCAGGGTTGTGCTCCGGGTGAGCCTGCCCACTACCAGCCGGGAATGCGGCCGGTCTGGCAAACGTTGACCCGTACACTAATGACAGTTATTCACGCGGCGTGCCCACCCGGTGCACGCCACGGGCGTTCTTGCGGGCATTTCAGCGAGCGGTTCTCAGAATCCGCGGCGGGCCTTTCGCGAGCATGCGCCCCCGTAGAGAGGTTCTCTTGACCACTTTCGCTGATCCCAGCACGTTCCCGTCCGTACTCGAAACCCCCGCAACATCAGAAGAAACCACCGCGACCACGGAGATCATCGCCCCGGAGTCCTCGGAGACGGCCGAGAACACCGAGGCCAGCGCGACCGTTGAGGCCGCTGCTGAGCAGACTGACTCTCCCGAGATCGCTGCGGCCCCCGAGGCCGCTGAGGCGCCGGAGGCCGTCGAGGCCCCGAGTCTCACCTTCGGTGACCTCGGCCTCCCCGCCGAGATCGTCCGCGTGCTGACCCGTGAGGGCATCTCCACGCCGTTCGAGATCCAGGCCGCCACCGTTCCGGACGCTCTGGCCGGCCGTGACGTGCTCGGCCGCGGCCAGACCGGCTCCGGCAAGACGCTCGCCTTCGGCCTTCCGGTGCTCGCCCGGATCGCGCTGAGCGGCAAGGCTCGCCCGCACTACCCCAAGGCCCTGATCCTGGTGCCGACCCGTGAGCTGGCCATGCAGGTGGCCGACTCGCTCATGCCGCTCGGCCGTTCGGTCGGCGTCTTCCTGAAGACCGCCGTCGGCGGCGTTCCGTACGACCGTCAGATGGACGCTCTGCGCCGTGGCGTCGAGGTCATCGTCGCTACGCCGGGCCGGCTCGCCGACCTGATCGAGCGTGGCGCGTGCCGTCTCGACGACGTCGAGATCACCGTGCTGGACGAGGCCGACCAGATGGCCGACATGGGCTTCCTGCCCGAGGTCACCGACCTGCTGTCCAAGACGCCGGAGAACGCGCAGCGCCTGCTGTTCTCGGCCACTCTGGACGGTGACGTCGACAGCCTGGTCAAGCGCTTCATGCACGACCCGGTGACCCACTCGACCGCGCCGGCTGAGGCCAGCGTGTCCACGATGGATCACCACATGCTGCTGATCCCGCCGGCGGACAAGTTCCCGATCACGTCGTGGATCGCCAACCGGGACGGCAAGACCATCGTCTTCGCCCGTACCCAGATGGGCGTCGACCGCCTGGTCGAGCAGCTCGCCGCGGTGGGCGTTCGCGCCGGCGCGCTGCACGGTGGCAAGACCCAGCGGGTACGCACCCGCACGCTCGCCGAGTTCAAGGAAGGCCGGACGAACGTCCTGGTCGCGACGGACGTGGCGGCGCGTGGCATCCACGTCGACGGCATTTCGCTGGTCATGCACGTGGACCCGCCGAAGGACCCGAAGGACTACCTGCACCGGGCCGGTCGTACCGCTCGGGCCGGCGAGTCCGGCGCGGTCGTGACGCTGGTCCTGCCGAAGCAGCGCCGCACCACTCAGGCGATGCTGACCAAGGCCGGCGTCGCGCCGGCCGAGACCCGGGTCCGGGTCGGCGACGAGAAGCTGTCCGAGATCACCGGCGCTCGCCAGCCGAGCGGCATCCCGGTTGTCGAGGAGCCGGAGCAGCGCCGCGAGCGTGGCGACCGTCCCCGCCGCTTCGGTGACCGTCCGTCGCGTGGCGGGTACGGCGACCGCCCGCAGCGTTCGTTCGGCGACCGTAACGAGCGTGGCGGCTTCAGTGACCGTCCGCGTCGCTCGTTCGGCGACCGCCCGGCCGGCAGCGACCGCCCGCAGTACGGTGACCGGCCCGCCGGTGACCGTCCGACCGGCGACCGTGGTGGCTACGGCGACCGCCCGCAGCGTTCGTTTGGCGACCGCCCGCAGTACGGCGACCGCCCGGCCGGCAGCGACCGCCCCCAGTACGGTGACCGGCCCGCCGGCGACCGTGGCGGCTACGGCGACCGCCCGCAGCGTTCGTTCGGTGACCGGCCCGCCGGTGACCGTGGCGGATACGGCGACCGTCCGGCCCGTACCGACCGTCCGGCCGGCGAGCGTCACTACGGTGACCGTCCGACCGGCCAGCGCCGTGAGGCTCCCCGTGGCGACCGCCGCGAGGGCCCCCAGGGTCGCTTCGGCACGTCCCGCCCGGCCCGCAGCTACTGAGCTGAAGCCGGCGGTGCGTAACCGTTAGAAGCACGACAAAGGCCCGGCACGTGATCAGCGTGCCGGGCCTTTGCTTGCCTGGATCTCTGGAGCCTGCGTTTCTGGGCCGCCGGAAGCCGCCGACGGCCTTGAGCGGGCAGTTGGGCGTGGCCGGAGTGGCACGCCGGCCCGGCGGTTACGCGTACCAAATAGAAGGGTGAGGGACGCTCAGCGGTCTCGCCACTCTCCGTCGGAGAGGAAGCGGCTGACGACCGCGGTGTGCGGGGCGAGGTCGAGGCCTTGGCGGGTGACCCAGTCGTCGGAGTAATAGGTGTTGGCGTAGCGTTCGCCGCCATCGCAGATGAGCGTGACCAGGGAGCCTGTGCGGCCGGCAGCGAGCATTTCGGCGATCAGGCGGAACGAGCCCCAGAGGTTGGTGCCGGTTGAGCCGCCCACCCGGCGGCCGAGCACGTCCGAGGCGGCTCGCATGGTGGCGAGCGACGCGGCGTCCGGCACGTGCACCATCCGGTCAACCACGCCGGGCTGGAACGACGGCTCGACGCACGGGCGGCCGATGCCTTCGATGCGGGAACCCTGGCCGGTCACGACGCTCCAGTCGCCGGCGAGATAAGCCTGCCAGAACGCCGAGCCTTCCGGGTCGACAACGCACAGCTTCGTGGCGAATCGGCGGTATCGGGCGAAGCGGCCGATTGTCGCGCTGGTGCCTCCGGTGCCGGCGCCGACGACGATCCAGGCCGGGATCCGGTGCCGTTCCAGAGCGAGCTGGCTGAAGATCGACTCCGCGATGTTGTTGTTGCCGCGCCAGTCGGTGGCTCGCTCGGCGTGCGTGAACTGGTCCATGAAGTGCCCGCCGAGCTCGGCCGCGAGCTTGATCGCCTCGGGCACCACCTCGGTCGCGGTCGGCACCAGGTGGCACTTGCCGCCCTGGAACTCGATCAGCGAGATCTTCTCCGAGGACGTGCTGGCCGGCATCACCGCGATGAACGGCAGGCCGAGCATTCGCGCGAAGTACGCCTCACTCACCGCTGTCGATCCGGACGAAGCCTCCACGATGGTCGTTCGCGGGCCGATCCAGCCGTTGCAGAGCGAGTACAGGAAGAGCGAGCGGGCCAGCCGGTGCTTGAGCGAGCCGGTGGGGTGCGACGACTCGTCCTTGAGGTAGAGGTCGATCCCCCAGGCGCGGGGCAGCGGGAACGGGATCAGATGGGTGTCGGCCGACCGGTTCGCGTCCGCCTCGACCTGCGCGATCGCGTCGCGGGCCCAGTTACGCTCGACGATGCCGGAGCGATCGAGGCTGGTGATTTCCATCTCAGCCCAGCCCCGGCTGTGGTCGGTTTTCCCACTTGGTGGAGAGCGCGATAGCGGTACGCGTGGACGCGACACCAGGGGTCCGATTGATCCGGACGATCAGCTGCTCCAACTCGGCGATCGTGCCGACCCGCACGGTGAGCTGGTACGACTCGACCCCGGCCATGAAGTAGCAGCTCTCCACTTCGGGCATCGCGCGGACCGCGGTGAGCACGTCGTCGGTGTCGGCACCGGAGTCCTCGATGATGCCGATCAGCGCGGTGACGCCGAGTCCGATCGCGTCGTGGTCGATGTCGGCCCGGTAACCGCGTATGGTTCCGGCGGTCTCGAGCTTACCCACACGCTCGTGCACTGCGGGGGCGGAGAGGCCGACCTTGCGGGCGAGCTCGGCGTACGACGAGCGTGCGTTCTCTCGTAGCAGGTCGATCAGCCGGAGGTCGATGGAGTCCATGCCTGAAACCCTAATCGGGTGGCGCTCCCACCTTCACGCCCGGTAGCGGGGAAAGGGGGCCAGGATAATGACCGTTGTCGCAATCGGGGCTTTTTCCGCATTTCACGGACTTGGTTCAGGGGCGGTGCTCTAATGGCTTTACGTCCCGATCGAGCAAGCCGACACTCAGCGTGACCACCGGCCGCTCCAGAACACACACAAGGAGGGGGTTGTGGACACTGGAGATCGTCTGCTGACGCCGGGCGAAGTCGCCGCGCTTTTCCGCGTCGACCCCAAAACCGTAACGCGCTGGGCAGCAGCCGGGCGCATCGGCAGCATCCGTACTCCCGGTGGACACCGCCGATTCCGCGAGTCCGAGGTCCGCGCGTTGCTGGAAGGCGACGGCGTGGTCGAGGAAATGCGCGAGGACGACGCCGCCAACAAGCCGCGTAACAACGGCCCGGCAAATCCAGGTGCGGGTTACGGCCCGCCCAACGGATTGCGTTAAACGCGTCCTTCGCCCAGCTCGCCGGTCCATCTGCGGAAAAGCGTATGCGATACGCCCAAAGCGTCCAGCACCTTACCGGCAACAAAGTCGATCAATTGTTGTGCGGTGGCACCTGCCCCGGACCCGTAAAAGCCCGGGCTCGCCGGCAGGACCACCGCACCGGCATCGTGTAAAGCGATGAGGTGCTCCAGGTGACTCCGGGTAACCGGAGTCTCCCGGGGCACCACTACCGTGCGTCGTCGTTCTTTGAGATTCACCTCGGCGGCGCGCTGCAACAGATCTTTGGAAAGACCGATGGCGATCCCGGCGCACGCAGCAGTGCTCGCCGGAACAACGGCCATGCCGCGCACCGGGTAGGAACCACTGCTCGGGCCGGCGGCCAGGTCACCGGCCGGCCAGTACGCCAGGTCGCCCAGGTCCCGGCCGAGCCACGAGGACACATCGTCCTTCCAGTGCGCGTCCCGGACCGTCGCGCCGGTCTCGTCCAGCAGGGTGAGCCGGGCAGCCCGGGAGATCACCAGATCAACGGATTCTCCTGCGTCAAGGAGACCGGTGATCACCGCTTTCGCGTACGGAGTGCCGGAAGCACCGGAGACACCGACGAGCCAAGGTTCGCGCATGTCTTCCAGTGTGCCGTCAGTTGAGCTGGGGCAGCACAAACGTGGGGTATGCCTCGTCCACCGGCGTCCAGGTGGAAGGCTTCTCCGGGTCGGCAGCCCGGACCGATTCGAAGATCTTCCGCAGCTCGGCGAGCTTGACGCCGTGCCCGGAGACGACAAGCGAGTAGCGGCCGTCCAGCACCCGTTTCTGACATGACGGAATGTCCTCGTGGCACGCCGGCTTCGTAGGTGTCCCCTCAGTCACCGGCTCCAGCTCGATGGAGATCAGACTGCGCACCACGCCCGGCGCGTGCTCGCGGTCGGGCCGGGCCAGGATCTCCTTGGTCTTCGCCTCGGTGACGAAGCGGGCGCGGAGGTCGTTCGCCACGAAGAGCCGGTAATCGTCCGGGATGTACGTGGCGGTCAAGGCCGTTCCCAGTGGTTTCCCGTCGCCGAGCGCGAAGCCTGCCGCGATCTTGCGCATCTGGGCTCGGGACAGTTTCTCGGTGTCGCCCACCTGGCCCGTTCCTCCGTCGGCGAGTTCCCAGACGAGGTACTCACTGCCGGTCTTCAAGCGGAGAAAATATGCGTCACGTCCGTCGACCGGCTCGGTCTCGAACTTCTTGGCGCCGTCCTCCGGAATCCGCTGGACGCCCGGCGGGTACACGCTGAGGTAGGCCACCCCCTCGTCACCCTCGCGGATCTTCGCGGACGTCCACCCGAGAGACATCGCGGCGGGCTCGTCCACGGTATAACCGCCGGCCGAGTAGCCGTGAAAAGCCGGGGTGAAAGAGAATTTCTCCGGGACGACGGGAACGGTGACGGGAACGGGAACGGTCGGCGTCACCGCGGGCAATGCCGCCGGCCGGGTGAGGATCTGCGGCACCCCGATTGCGGTGGCGACCGCCACCACAGCCGTGATCGCCCACCCGGCGTTCCTACGGCGCAGCCGGCGCCGCCCGGCGTTCACCAGGTCGTCGACGGCCAGGCGTGTCGGCGGCGCGTCGGCCTTGGCTTCTTCGAGCAATTCATCGATTCGCATAGGGTGCCTCCAGGATCTGACGCAGCGTTGCGAGACCTCGCGCGGTGTAGACCTTGACGGTGCCTTCCGGGCATTTCAGCGCGGCGGCGGTCTGCTGCACGCTGAGGCCTTCCAGGAAGCGCAGCACCAGGACAGCGCGCTGGCGGACCGGTAAGCGGCCCAACGCGGCCCTCAGGTGCAGCCTGTCGTGCACAGCCTGGGTGGCGTCGTCGGGTTCGGCGCGCTCGGGCAACAACTCGGCCGCCCGTTCGCGCTTCCACCACGGGCGGCGAGTCTCGTCGATCGCGGCCCGGACCACAGCGGTGCGCGCATAGGCATCGTGGTTGTCGATGCGGTTCCACTTGACATACAGCCGCGGCAGGGCAGCCAGCACCGCGTCCTCGGCCAGCTGCCAGTCACCACAGGTGAGATACGCCAGCCCGCGCAAAGACTCCATCCGCGCGGCGACGAACTCCCGGAACTGGGTCTCTCGATCGCTCACGGGGGTTAGACGTTCGTCGACGCCTGGCGGGTTACAGCAGGATCAGATCGAGGAGGGCGAAGACGAACAGCGCGATCGCGATGAAGCCGTTGGCGGTGAAGAACGCCCGGTTGACCTTGGAAAGATCGTGCTCGGTCACAACGACGTGCTGATAGACGAGCCCGGCGCCGGTCAGCAGGAGGCCGGCCCACCAGAACCAGGTCAAGCCGACCAGCTGGCCGAACCAGATGAAAAGCGCGAAACACGCGATGTGGGTAAAAGTCGAAATCCTCAAGGCCGTAGCAACACCGAACCGCGCCGGCGTCGAGTGCACCCCGATCCGCCGGTCCACCTCGATGTCCTGGCAGGCGTAGATGATGTCGAAGCCACCGATCCACAATCCGACCGCGACACCGAGCACCCACGCCGGCCACGAGCCCGCGAACGTGCCGGTGATCGCCAGCCACGCGCCGACCGGTGCGACCGCCTGGGCCAGCGCCAGGACGTAGTGCGGGAAGTTCGTGAACCGTTTCGCGTACGGGTAGACGACCAGCGGGATCACGGCGAGCGGCGAGAGCGCCAGGCAGAGCGGGTTGAGCAGGCCGGCCGAGACGAACAGGAAGGCGAGCGAGACCAGCGCCCCGGTCCAGGCCGTGCGGACGCTTACCGCGCCGGTGACCAGCTCCCGGTTCTCGGTTCGCGGGTTCTGCGCATCGATCTTGCGGTCCAGGATCCGGTTGGCGGCCATCGCGAAGGTACGCCCGGACACCATCGCAATCGTGACCAGCACCAGGTCACCCCAGTGCCGCCCGGTGCCGTCCCGGTCGATGGCGACAAGCGCCGACAGGTAGGCGAACGGCAGCGCGAAGATCGAGTGCTCGATCATCACGAGCCGCAGGAAGGCCTTGACCTTGCCGGGTTTCTCCACGGCAGTCGTCATATCCCGTATTCCTTCCACCGCTTGTCGACGAGCGACACGACCTCGGGCGACATGACCATCTCTTCCGGCCAGCCCCGGGTGTAACCCTCGGCGGGCAGCTTACGGGTGGCGTCGACACCCGCTTTCCCACCCCAGAACTGCTGGTAGGACGCGTGGTCCAGGTGGTCGACCGGCCCCTCGGTGAGCAACAGGTCCCGTGCGTAGTCGACGTTGCCGAACGCCCGGAACGCGACCTCCTGATAGTCGTGCACGTCGCAGTCCTCGTCCACCACCACGATGAGCTTGGTGAGCGACATGAGGTGGGCGCCCCAGATCGCGTTCATCACCTTCTGCGCGTGCTTCGGGTACCGCTTGCGGATCGACACGAGCAGGCAGTTGTGGAAGACACCGGCGGCCGGCAGGTCGTAATCGACGATGTCCGGGATCAGGATCTTCAGCAGCGGCTGGAAGATCCGCTCGGTGGCCTTGCCGAGGCCGTGGTCCTCCTGCGGCGGCTTCGACGTGACGATCGAGTGGTAGATCGGCTTCTTGCGCATCGTCATGGTCTCGACGTGCAGCACCGGGAACGGCTCGACCGGGGTGTAGAAGCCGGTGTGGTCACCGAACGGGCCCTCCGGCAACCGCTCGCCGGGCTCCAGGTAACCCTCCAGGACGATCTGCGCCGAGGCCGGGACCTGCAGCGGCACGGTCAGGCAGTCGACCATCTCGATCCGCTCGCCCTTGAGGAAGCCGGCGAACAGGTACTCGTCGATGTCGGACGGCAGCGGCGCGCTGGCCGAGTACGTCACCACCGGGTCGCAGCCGATCGCGATGGCGACCGGCAGGCGCTGACCGAGCTTCTCGGCGACCGCGTGATGGGCTGTGGAGTCCTTGTGGATCTGCCAGTGCATGCCGAGCGTGTTCTTCGAGTGCTGCTGGAGCCGGTAGAGCCCGAGATTGCGCTTCCCGGTCTCCGGGTGCTTCGTGTGGGTCAGCCCGAAGTTGTGGAAGATGCCGCCGTCACCGGGCCAGACCTGCAGGCCGGGCAGCAGGTTCAGGTCGACGTCGTCGCCCTTGAGCACGACCTCCTGGCAGGGTGCGCTCTTCACCTGCTTCGGCGGCACGCTCTTGAGCTGCAGAACCTTCGCGATGCCCTCACGGATCCCGGACCAGCCGACCGGCAGCTCCGGTTTCGCCAGCGCGCCGATCCGCTCGCCGATCTCGTCGAGGCGGTCGACGCCGAGCGCCATCGCCATCCGCTTCTCGGTGCCGAACAGGTTGATCACCAGAGGCATCTCGCCCCGGGTCGGCCGTTCGAACAACAATGCCGGCCCATCGGCCCGCACGGTCCGGGTCACCACCTCGCTGATCTCCAGCGTCGGATCCACCGGAACTTTGATCCTGCGCAGCTCACCCGCCTGTTCGAGGGCGGCGATGAAGCTCTGCAGATCGGCATAGGGGAATCCACGCGGCGCCATGCCACCCAGTCTGGCACCGGATCACCGCCGACTGGCTGGCAGGTCCCGTCACTAGTGATCGGGCACTCGCGTTGACCGGATCGTGAAGCTCCGCAACGTGGCCCGATGGTGTGCGCTGACCGGATTGTTCGCCGGTCTCGCGGTGGCCGCTCCGGCGACCTTCGCGGCAGCCAAGCTGCCTCACTGCGCGCCGGGCGCGCGCTCGACAAAGCCGCCGGCAGCGCCGGCCGGGCCCAGAACCCCCGGTGCGTGCCGGGCCGTCGGTCGCATTCTCGAGTCTTCGGTACGCGTGACCCTCCCCGGAGTGAACACTCCGAGCGGCTATCACCACCTAGGGGCGGGCACCAGCGGCGAGTGGGGCGGCGTCTCCGGCCGGCTCTCCGTGGTGGACGTCTCGGTACGCCCGAACACCTACGACTTCGTGGCGAGCCGGTTCATGGCGAAGCGGGACATGGGCAGCGGCCGGATCTCGTGGCTGGAGGCGGGCTGGGCGGAGACCGGCTGGTCCAGCCCCGGCAAGCAGCGCGTCTACACCTTCAACACCAACACGAACGCCTGGCAGTTCTACGACCAGTACCCGATCCGGCCCGGCGACACGGTCTGGGTCGACCTGCACACCGACGCGGACGGCATCTGGCAGGCCTGGCTCTGGTGGAACAACCGCTGGAACCTGCTCACCACCCAGAAGCTGCCGGTCGGCAAGTCCGCGAACATGGAGCAGTACGTCGAGGTGCACGCCGACGCGAAGAAGCCGATCGTCCGCATCGACGTGCCCCGGGTGACAGTGGACAACGTGCAGCTGCGCCCGGCCGAGGGCGGACCGGCCCGGTACTGGCGCGAGGACGTGGCCACTCAAACGGGAACCGCCCCGGGGCAGCAGTTGCGCCGAGGCGGTTTCTGTCTTGACTGGGTGACGCGTTACGACACGTGGACAGCCGGAGACTGTTGACGGCCCTTTTAATCGCCGGCGTTGGCGTACGAATGCAGGCCTTCGAAGAACAGGTTCACGCCGAACAGGTTCATCAGCATCGTGACGAAGCCGAGCAGCGCGATCCAGGTGGCGACGGTCCGCTTCACACTGGGCGTGGCCCGCGCGTGCAGGTACGCGGCGTAGACGATCCAGGAGATGAACGCCCAGACCTCCTTGGGGTCCCAGCCCCAGTACCGGCCCCAGGACGCCTCGGCCCACAGCGGGCCGGCGATCAGCGCGCCGAACGTGAAGAGCGGGAACGCGAACGCGTGCAGGCGGAACGTGAGCCGCTCCAGCGCTCCGGCGTCCGGCCACCGCTTGCCGAGCGTGTACGGGAAGCTGCGCTTGCCCTCGTCGTACCCGTTCTTGATCAGGAACATCGCGGCCGGAACCGCGCCGATCAGGAAGATGCCCGACGAGATGATGATCGTCGACACGTGGAAGATGAACCAGTACGAGTTCAGCGCCGGCACCAGCGGCCCAACCGGCGTGTACGCGACCAGGCTGGCCGCGCCGAGCAGGACCACGAGGCTCAGTGAGGCGAAAAGCCCGAGGTGGCGCAGGTTCGGCTTGCGCAGCAGCACACCCACCCAGACCGCGGCGCCGACCAGGCTCGCGGAGAGGATGTACTCGTACATGTTGCCCCACGGCATCCGCTCGGCCGCGAGGCCACGGGTGACAGTGGTGCCGAGGTGCAGCGCGAAGCCGAGGATCGTGAAGACGACGGCGATCCGGCCGGCCCATTCGCCACGGCCGGCTGGGACCGGCGCCGGGATTTTTGCCACCGGCTCCTCGATGACGGGCGCTCCCGCACCCACCAGCTGCCGTGACGCCGCTTTGCCGATCCGGCTGCGCTGGCCGAACGCGTACTCACCGGCGTAGCAGATCATCGCGACCAGGTAGGCAAAAACGGTGAAGGCCATCAACTGGTTCGACAGCTCCGCCATCAGGGCGTCCCTTCCTTGAGACTTCGGGTCAGCGAGGCGAACTCGTCGCCGAACCCGGGATAGTCGGTGCGAGGCAGCCCACCGGCTTCGATCACGCTACTCCGCGCGTCGTCACCGGCTGCCGGTACCACCCGGAACCAGACCCGGCGTCGATGCCCGGACAGCGACAGCATCAGTCCGATGAGGCCCAGTACAGCGCCGATCAGCAGCAGGAACTGAGTCGGGTCGTACCTGATCGAGAGCGTTGCGAACTGGCGGACGCCGACGAACTCCAGCGTGGTCCCGTCCTCCAGAGCCAGCTTCTCGCCCAGCTTCAGCACGTACGGACGGTCGCCGCCGATCTTCTTCAGCGCGCCACTGTCGATCTGGTCACGGTCCAGTGAGTACACCGAGCCGGGGATGCCGACGTCGAGACCGAGATCACCCTGGTACGCCGTCAGGTAGAGCACCGGGTTGTTCAGCTCCGGGAACTGCGAGCGGGCACTGCCGTCGGTGGAGCCGGTCGGCAGGAACACTCCCTCGAAGCCCATCTGGAGCTTGTCGTCCCGCTTGTTGGTCTTCGGGTCGATGTTCACGTCCGGGAACTGGGCGACACCCTCGCTGGTCAGCATCCCGTCGACCGGCAGGAACGGCACGACCTTGGTCTGCGAGACGCCGTACCGGTCGGTGTACTTCAGCTCCGGCGCGTAACCCTGGCCGAGCAGGTGGATGTTGGCGTCGTCCAGGCGCAGCGGGTCGTTGACCGTGAACGATCGGGTCTCGTCCGCCCCGCCGTTCTGGCTCACCGAGACCGTCGCGTCGTAGGACTTCGGCTGGCCGGTGCTCTGGTACGTGGCGTCGAACTTCGTCAGCTTCATGCAGAAGTTCGGCAGGTCGCTCGCGTCCACCTGCGGCCCGAGGGACACGTCGTCGAACTGCGTCAGCGAGTTGCAGAACCCCTGGTCCGCGCCGGTGACCAGCAGACGGTTGCCGTGCCACCCGTACCAATGTCCGAAACCGACGCCCACGAGCACTGACAGCAGAGCGACGTGGAAGAGCAGGTTCCCGGTCTCCTTGAGATAACCCTTCTCCCCGGAGACGGTCCAGCTGCCATCCTTCTGATCCCGTACCCGAACCCGGAACCACCTGCGGCGCAAGGTCGCTGCGACCCTCACGGCCGTCTCACCGGCCGGCTGCGCCGACTCCAGGCCACCGGCATGCTCCGGCAAGCGGCCCATCCGCTTGGGAGCCTCCGGGGGTACGGTCCTCAGCGCCCGAATGTGATCACGAAGCCGTGGCAGCACGCAGCCGATCAGCGACGTGAAGAGCAACAGGTAGATCGCGGCGAACCAGGGCGACGAGTAGACGTCGAAGGCGAAAGCCCGGTCGATGGCCGGTGCCAGTTTCGGGTGCGTCGCGAAGTACTCCGCGACGTTCTCCCGGTTCACCGACCGCTGCGGGAAGATCGAGCCGGGCACCGCGGCAACCGCGAGCAGGAAGAGCAGGATCAACGCGGTACGCATGCTGGTCAGCTGCCGCCACGAGTTACGCAGCAGCGCCCAGAGCGGGTTGACCCGTCGCGGCGGCGGCGCTTCGGCCTCCTCGGCCGGCCGGTCCTCTACCACGGTCACAGCAACAGCTCCCCGCCGAAGTTGAAGGTCGTCATCAGCCAGGCGAGGAAGTAATTCCACTGTCCGGTGATCAGGGTGAGTCCAATGATGATCATCAGCGCCCCGCCGACCCGGGTGACCCAGCGGCTGTTGCGCCGGATCGCCTGGAAGACGCCGAGCAGCCGCCGGAAGAAGAGCCCGAACAGGATGAACGGGATGCCCAGGCCGAGGCTGAAGGCGAGCGCCAGGATCACCGCCCGGGCAGTGCTGCCGCTGGTGGCGGCGAGCGCCGAGACCGCGCCAAGGGTCGGGCCCACGCAGGGGATCCAGGAGACCGCGAAGATCGCCCCGAAGACCGGCGCGCCGATCAGGCCGGCGGCCGGCAGCTTCTTGAACCGGGCCTCACGCTGGAAGCCCGGGATCAGGCCCAGGTAACCGAGGCCCAGCACGATCACCAGCACGCCGAGCACGATGTTGAGGGTGTCGCGGTGCGTCAGCAGGGTGAAGCCGATGTTCGCAACCAGGGTCATGAGCAGGGTGAAGACCACCGCGAAGCCGAGCACGAAGAGGCTGCTGCCGAGCAGCACCCGGCCTTTCAGCGCGAGCGTCTCGGTCTTGGTCTTGGTGGTGCCCTCCTCTTGCGTGCTCCCGATCGCTGCTTCGAGATCGCTGCCCGCCAGGCCCGTCACATACGAGATGTAGCCGGGCACGAGCGGCAGCACGCAGGGCGAAAGGATGCTGACCAACCCCGCGATCAGTGCCGCGCCGACCGCGAGCAGCAGCGGCCCGTTCAGGGCGGTTGACTGGAATGCGTCGCCCATCAGGGGTTCTCCTCGGCTGCCACCCGTTCGACCAGTGGCTGGAGCTCGCCGAGCGTGGTGGCTCGGCGGATGGCGACAGCGATCCGGCCCTGCCGGTCCAGGATCAGCGTGGCGGGGGTGCTCACCTGGCTCACGTCGAACTGCAGGGCGACCTTCGCGTCGAAGTCGAAGATGCTCGGGTAGCTGACCCGGCCCCGCTCGAAGTTGATCGCCGCGTCCCGGTCGTCCCGCGAGTTGACCCCGATGAACGACACCTCCTTGGCCTTCGTGGCCTGGTACGTTTTCTCCAGGTCATCGGCCTCGGCCCGGCAGGGCGCGCACCACGAGCCCCAGAAATTGACCACCACGACTTTGCCGGCTTCGTCCGCGATGTCGTACGAGCCGCCGTCGAGCAGCTCGCCGGTCACGCCGGAGACCTGCGGCCGGTCCGCCACGGCACACTCCACCACGAGGTTCTCGGTGGTGGAGCAGTTCTTCGCCCAGTTCCGGTCTTCACCGCAGCCGGCCAGGAGCCCGGCAGCGGCGAACGCCGCGACGGTGACGGCCACCAGCCGGCGCATGGTCACGCCCCCTTGGCGGTC
The DNA here is from genome assembly GCF_050955685.1 of Actinoplanes sp. CA-015351. NCBI lineage: Bacteria > Bacillati > Actinomycetota > Actinomycetes > Micromonosporales > Micromonosporaceae > Actinoplanes > Actinoplanes sp. CA-015351. The sequence continues at coordinate 217,104 of NZ_CP192102.1, read as the reverse complement.
TTGGCCGTCGCGGAGAGGGCCACCAGGTGAGCGGCGGGCTCCGAGTAATCGATACCGACCACCTTGGACCCCTCGAACCGGAACGAGGTCAGGCTGGCCAGGCCACACTCCCGCTTACGCGGGTCGTGCCACAGGCGCTTGCCTTCGACGTACCGGCGCAGTGTCCAGATCGGAAGCTGGTGCGAGACGCAGACCGCCTCGTGGCCCTCGGCCGCGACCCGGGCCGCCTGCACCGCGGCGAACATCCGCTGCGCGATCACCAGGTACGGCTCGCCCCAGGACGGGGTGATCGGGTCACGCAGCACCCACCAGTGCCGGGGGTTGCTGAACGCACCGTCACCGACCGAGACCCGCTTGCCCTCGAAGTAGTTCGCGCTCTCGATCAGCCGGACATCGGTCGCCGTCTCCAGCTTGAACTCGGCGGCGAACGGCGCTGACGTCTCCTGTGCGCGCTCCAGTGGGCTCGACACCACGTGGGTGATGTCCCGCCCGGCCAGCACCTCGGCGGCCGCCTTGGCCATCTGGTTGCCGAGCTCCGAGAGATGGAAGTCGGGCAGCCGGCCGTACAGAATCTTGCCGGGGTTGAAGACCTCGCCGTGCCGGAGCACGTGCACCGTGGTCTTTGTCGACTCGCTCAAGATTTTGCTCCTGCTGCCGCCCGGGCCGCCGGCTGCACTGCCGCGGCGATCTGTTCCAACGCCGCGTCGTCCAGCGCGGTGGAGACGAACCACGACTCGAAGGCGCTCGGCGGCAGGTACACACCGTTCGACAACATCGCGTGGAAGAAGGCCTTGAACGCCGCGGCGTCCTGGGTCTTCGCGGAGTCGTAGTCGACGACCTCCGCATCGGTGAAGAAGATCGAGAACATGTTGCCGGCGGACGAGAGCCGATGCGGCACACCCGCCGCGGTGAGCGCGTCGGAGGCGAGCGAGCTGACCGTGCCGGCCACCTCGTCGAGCCGCTTGTAGACCGCGTCGTCGGCGAGCCGCAGTGAGGCGAGGCCGGCCGCGCAGGCCAGAGGGTTACCGGAGAGCGTGCCGGCCTGGTAGACCGGGCCGGCCGGCGCCAGCCGGGACATGATCTCCCGGCGGCCGCCGAACGCCGCAGCGGGCAGGCCGCCGCCCATCACCTTGCCGTAGGTGAACAGGTCGGCGTCGACCGGATGCAACCCGGCCCAGCCACCCGCCGAGATCCGGAATCCCGTCATCACCTCGTCGACGATCAGCAGCGCGCCGTACCGATGGGCGATCTCGGCGAGCTTTCCGTTGAAGTCGTCACGCGGGAAGATCACGCCCATGTTGCCGGGCGCGGCCTCGGTGATGATCGCCGCGATGTCCGGCCCGTTGAGCTTGAACGCCTCTTCGACCGCGGCCACGTCGTTGTACGGCACCACGATCGTCTCGGAGGCGGCCGCACCGGTGACACCCGGCGAGTCCGGCAGGCCGAGCGTCGCGACGCCGGAGCCGGCCGCGGCGAGCAGCGCGTCCACGTGACCGTGGTAGCAACCGGCGAACTTCACGATCTTGGAGCGGCCGGTGAAACCCCGGGCCAGCCGGATCGCGGTCATCGTCGCCTCGGTGCCCGAGTTGACCAGGCGCACCTCGTCGATCCCGGTACGCCGGACGATCTCCTCAGCCAGGTCGACCTCGCCGGCCGTCGGGGTACCGAAGCTGGTGCCCAGGGACGCGGCCCGCTGCACCGCCTCGATGATCTCCGGGTGCGCATGCCCGTGGATCAGCGGACCCCACGAGCAGACCAGGTCGACGTACCGCCGCCCGTCCGCGTCGGTCATCCACGGACCGCTGCCCGAGACCATGAATCGGGGCGTGCCGCCGACCGCTCGGAACGCACGCACAGGTGAATTGACCCCGCCCGGCACGATGGCCTGGGCGCGGTCGAACAGGGCCTGGGAAACCGGGGCGTCCTCCGGGTACGGAAGATCCGCGGTGGGAAATGTCGTGGTCACAGCGGTTCCCATTCTGTCAGCGGCGTACGGCGAGTATCTCTGGAGGGTTGTTCACGTCACCGGGGGATGCCCGGATGCGCCCGGTCTGACCATGCCGAACGGGCCGAACTGTCCCGGAGAGGATAGGCTGAGCTGCGTGGAGCGACCCGAGCTGTCCATCGCGGTGCAGCGCGCCCCCGACGAGGTGGTAATCGCGCTCGCCGGGGAAATCGACGTGCTCACCGTCACCGAGCTGTCCACGATCGTCAACGAACTGCTTGTCGAGCCGCCGTCGTCGCGCATTGTCCTCGACATGTCCGGAGTGACGTTCTGTGACTCGCAGGGCCTGGGCACGCTTGTGGTGCTGAGCCGCAAGGCGCAGCACGCGCAGACCGTGCTCGCCCTCGCCAACGTGGGTGATTTCCTGATGCGGGTGCTGGACATCACCGGCCTGCGCAGCGCCCTGATGATCAGCAGCACGGCCTGAACCCGACATACCGCGATGGTGTCACATCGCGATTGGGTGATTCCTGAGAGCGCGGTCGGCTGTGGATTTAGCCGAAGGCTCCGGACACGTTCACGGTGGCGCCGCTCTCGGTGACCGCCGTGGCAGCGTATCCATCACCGTTCGCATCGCGCCCACCCGAGGCGAACGTGTACCGCGCGAAGAAGACGTACGTCCCCGGTTCCAGGACGTCGCCTGAGGAGAGCGCGAAGCGGTAGACCAGGGCGTCGGCTTCCTCGGTGACCGAGCTGCTCACGCTCGCGCCCGGCACCTGCTGACTGCCGCCGCGAGAAACAAGCTCCGGGGTACGCGTCACCCGGATCGCCACGTCGAGCGCGGTGAGCCGCTCGGTCGTCTTCACGGTCACCACACCGGAGCCCTGTGAGTCGGAGGCGTCGATCGAGCCGTCCGACCAGAGCGGACCGCTGATCGCGGGGTCGGCCGTGGCGGTGTTCTCCGGCGGGACGCTGCTGGCCGGCGCCGACGAGGGGGACGCCGGCGCGGAGCTGGCACTCCGCGCCGACGAAGACTTGGTGGTTCTGCTGGTGCTGGGTGCCCCGGATGGGGACGTTGGTGCGACGGAGGGCGACGGTGCGACCGGCGGGACCACGGGCACACTGATGCTCGGTGCCGGGGGCGCCGGCTGAGGCGCCCCGTCGCCGGCGACCGCCCACTGCGCGAATCCGCCGCCTCCGAGAACGGCGGCCACCGCGACGGCCGCGCCGCTGATCCGCCACCGGGGCTTCGCTTCGGCCCGATGCTTGGCGAACTGGTTACGCATCGCCGTCTCGGTGATCCGGTCGAGCATCGCCTCGCGGTTCGGACGGTGCTTGACCGCCTCCGCGCGCAGTGCCGCGCGCACGTCGTCCTCGATGAGCCTCATGCCGCCGCCCTCCAACCGTGGATCTGTTGCCGTCAGCAGCCATCGGTTGGCTCATCGGCGACGGTGGCTGCCGGACCCGGGTGTCCGGCAGCCACCGGTCGAACTACTTGAAAGTGATGTCGGAATCGGTGTACTTGCAGTTCACACCGTCCGCACCGGTGCCGATCTTGGTCGGCTCCTCGCCGGTGTTGTTACCGGTGAACCGGACGCAGATGTCCAGGTCGTTGTCACCGACGATGGTCACCTTGGACAGCGTGGCGGTGTCGCCGTAGTTCGCGTTGATGCCGACCAGGCTCTTCGCCGGGGCGGTCGCGACCACGTTCTGCACCACCACAGCCCGCTTGTACTGGGTGGAGCAGTTGCCGCAGGACCGGTAGAGCTTGCCGAAGTCGGAGACCTGGAAGTTCTTGATGGTCAGCGTGCCGCCACCGTTGTGCTGGAAGACCTTGTCGTCAGCGCTCTTCGCGCCGCCACCGTCGACCGTGTAGGTCGCCGAGGTGCCGCCCTTGAAGGTGGCCGCGTCCTCACCGACGTTCTCCCACCACACGTTGATCAGCGTGCAGGAACCGGAGCAGTGCACACCGTCGGCTGCCGGGGCGCCGAGGATGACGTTCTTCAGCACCGCGCCGTCGGCGAGCTTGAACAGCGGGTCCTGGCCCTCGTCCTGCGACTCGGAGCCCAGGGCGCCACTGCCGTAGTAGCGGACATTGCCGCCATCAAGGGTGCCGGAGACCGCGATGGTCGCGGTCACCGCCTTGGTGCCGGTCGCGGCCGGCCACGCGGCGGTCGGGCTGGTGCCGGTCGCGCTGGTGGGCGCGGCGGTCGCGGTCGCCGTCGCCGTCGCCGTCGCGGTCTTCGACGCGCTGGGAGTGGCGGAGGCGGTCGCGGTCTTGCTCGCCGACGCGGTCGCACTCGCCGATGCGGTCGCGGTCTTGCTGGCCGAAGCGCTCGCGCTGGCGGTCTTCGATGCGGTCGGGCTGGTGGTGGCAGTCGCGGTCGCGCCGGTCACCGGGTTCACCGCGACGTCGTCGAACGAGGCCGACGCGTAACTGGTGACCAGGCCGATCCGGCCGGTGCCGGTCAGCGAGCCGGTGCCGGAGGCGACCTTCACGCCGTCCACGTACCCGGTCACGGTGCTGCCGGACGCGTCGATGCGCAGGGTGTGCCAGGAGGTCAGGTTGCTGACCGCGGCCGAGCCGAGCACGCTGACCGTGCTGCCCTTGACCGACTGCAGCTCGGCCTTGCCGGCCGAGGTGAGCGCGAGGCGGTACATCGTGGAGGCACTGCTCGCGCGGGACGCAATGCCGGCCAGGCCACTACCGAGGCTGATCGGCTTGACCTTCGCCTGCACCGAGTAATCGGTCCAGGAGGTCTCGCCGGCGAAGACGCGGGCCAGCTCGCTGTCGGCCTTCGTCTGCTGGTAGACCTTCGAGCCGTCGGTGCCGACCACCCAGGTGCCACCGGACTTGGACCAGCCGCTCGCGCCGCTCTCGAAGTCGGCGGAGAAGACGGTGGCGGCCGAGGCCGACGGGACGAGAACGGCGACCAGCGCGGTGACCGCACCGGCCGCACCGGCAGCGCCGAGGCCCGTGACCAGCCGGCGACGCCGGCGCCGGTCCGAGGCAGAGGTAGGCATTGCGTGCCGCATGTTGCTCCTACTCAGGAAGAAGAAGACCGCATGATCAAGCGGTCACGTCCCGGTAGTGGCGCGGATGCCCGGCAAGGTTGTTCGGCGTGACCCAGGTCACACCAGGCTGGTCAGCTGCCCCATCGGGCCTTTTCCAGCAGATCGAGCGCCTCGGAGGCGGCGTCGTCCCCGCCGGCACGCAGCACGCGCGCCGCCTCGTCCATCGTCTCGGTGAGCATCTGCCATTGCGCCTCACGCTCGCGGGAGGCCTCGGCTGACGCCTTGAGCTGCTGGTTCTTCGTCCAGAGCTCGACGAAGATCGACACTTTTGCGCGCAGCACCCACGGGTCGAACGGCTTCGTGAGGTAATCCACCGCGCCGACCGCGTAACCCCGCAGAGCGAGTTGCGCATCGCGGTCGGCCGCGGTCAGGAACAGGATGGGTACGTGTCGAGTACGTTCCCGCCGCTTGATGTGGCTGGCCGTCTCGAAGCCATCCATGTTGGGCATGTGCGCGTCCAGCAGGATCACCGCGAAGTCGTCGGTGAGCAGCTGCTTGAGGGCCGCTTCGCCGCTTTCCACGGCGACCGCGGTCACCGGCAGCCCTTGCAGGATCGCCTCCAGTGCGAGCAGGTTGTCTCGCCGGTCGTCGACCAGAAGAGCCTTGGCGCGCTCACCCACGCGTATTCACCTCACCACAGGTAGTAGGGCCATTCTCAGCCGTGTTCCGGTGTCTGCGTTCCCTCCGCGTTCACCCAGCGCGCCATCAGCTCGATCAGTTCGTCCAGATCAACCGGCTTGGTGATGTAGTCACTCGCGCCGGCGGCGATCGCGGACTCCCGGTCGCCGGGCATCGCCTTCGCCGTCAGGAACACTACCGGTAGGTCCCGGAAACGCTGATTGCGCCGGATTCCCCGGGTCGTCTCGTACCCGTCCTGGTCCGGCATCATCGCGTCCATCAGCACGATGTCCACCTCGGGATGCTCGGCCAGGATGCGGACGCCGTCCACGCCGTTGTCCGAGTACAGGACGTTCAGGCCGTGCATCTCCAGGGCGCTGGTCAGGGCGAAGACGTTCCGCACGTCGTCGTCGATGATCAGCACGGTGGCGCCGTCCAGTTTGCGGCCGGCCGGGGTCACCACTGGTTTCTTCTCCTCCACCGGATGGGAGGTGAGCTGCGGCAACTCCATCAGCGGCAGGTCGAACGTCGTCGCTGGGCGTACCGAAACAGCCTTGGCCGGTGCCGATGGGAGAGCCGGCATCGGGATGGCGTCCGGCACCAGGGCCTCGGGCATGTAGAGGGTGAACGTCGAACCGCCGTTCGGCACCGAGGCCACCGTGATCGTGCCGCCGAGCAGCGCCGCGAACTCGCGGCTGATCGACAGGCCCAGGCCGGTGCCGCCGTACTTACGGGTCGTTGTGCCGTCAGCCTGCTGGAACGGCTCGAAGATGATCGCCAGTTTCTCGTCCGAGATGCCGATGCCGGTGTCGGTGACCGCGAAACCGACCACCTGCCGCGCCGAGAGCAGCGACGGCACGTCCAGGTCGACGTCCGGCGAGGCCGCGAAGATGCTCAGCGTCACCGAGCCGCTGTCGGTGAACTTCACCGCGTTCGACAGCAGGTTGCGCAGGATCTGCTGAAGCCGCTGCGGGTCGGTGACGATCGACTCCGGCAGCTCGGGCGCCACGTCGACCCGGAATTCCAGGCCCTTCTCCTCGGCCTGCGGCAGGAACGCCTGCTCGACGTAACTGCGGATGCCGAAGAAGTCGACCACGTCCGGCTCGACGTCCATCCGGCCCGCCTCGATCTTCGAGAGGTCCAGGATGTCGTCGATCAGCGACAGCAGGTCCGAGCCGGCGCTGTGGATGGTCCGGGCGAACTCGATCTGCTTGCTGCTCAGGTTCTGCTCGGTGTTGTCGGCGAGCAGCCGGGCCAGCAGCAGCAGCGAGTTCAGCGGCGTACGCAGCTCGTGGCTCATGTTCGCCAGGAACTCCGACTTGTACGTGTTGGCCCGGGACAGCTGCTGCGCCTTCTCCTCCAGGCCGAGCCGGGCCAGCTCGATCTCCCGGTTCTTCAGCTCGATGTTGGCCTTCTGGTCGCTGAGCAGTTTCGCCTTGTCCTCCAGCTCGGCGTTGGTGCGCTGGAGTTCGGCCGACTGGTCCTGCATCTCGCGTGCCAGGCGCTGCGACTGGGTCAGAAGCTCCTCGGTACGCCGGTTCGCCTGGATCGTGTTGAGCGCGATGCCGATCGTGGCGACCAGCCGCTCCAGGAACGTCAGGTGCAGACCGGAGAAGGCCGCGACCGACGCGAACTCGATGACGCCGAGCATCTCGCCCTCGAAGAGAACCGGCAGCACCACGAGATCGTTCGGCGGCATGGCGAGCAGCCCGGAGCGCATGGTCAGTATTCCGTCGTGGGTGGCGCGTACCCGGATGGTCCGGCGCGACACCGCGGCCTGGCCGACCAAGCCCTCACCCGGCCCGAACGTCACCTCGTAGTCACGGGCGACGTATCCGTACGCGGCGCCGAGCCGAAGGCGCATCACCGCTTCCTCGTTGTCCACCAGGAAGAACGCGCCGAGCTGCGCGTCCACCAGCGGCGTCACCTCGGTCATGATCATGCGGCAGACCTCGCCGACGTCCCGCTGGCCCTGGAGCAGGCCGCCGATGCGGGCCAGGTTCGAGTCGAGCCAGCCCTGTTCCGCGTTCGCCTTCGTGGTGTCGCGGAGCGTGACGATCATCTGGTTGATGTTGTCCTTGAGTTCCGCCACCTCGCCCTGTGCCTCGACCGCGATGCTCTGGGTCAGGTCACCCCGGGTCACGGCGGTGGACACCTCGGCGATGGCACGCAGCTGGGTGGTGAGCGTCGAAGCGAGCTGGTTCACGTTGCCGGTGAGGTCCTGCCACGTACCAGAAACGCCCTTGACCTGGGCTTGGCCGCCGAGCTTGCCTTCCGAACCCACCTCGCGCGCGACGCGCGTGACCTCGTCGGCGAACGACGAGAGCTGGTCGACCATCGTGTTGACGGTGTTCTTCAGCTCCAGGATCTCGCCACGGGCGTCGACAGTGATCTTCTGGCCGAGGTCACCGCGCGCCACAGCCGTGGTGACCGAGGCGATGTTGCGGACCTGGCCGGTGAGGTTGGAGGCCATGTAGTTCACGTTGTCGGTGAGGTCACGCCAGGTGCCGGCCACGCCGCGCACCTGCGCCTGACCGCCGAGCTTGCCTTCCGAACCCACCTCGCGCGCGACGCGGGTCACCTCGTCGGCGAACGACGAGAGCTGGTCGACCATCGTGTTCACGATGTTCTTCAGCTCCAGGATCTCGCCCTGGGCGTCGACGGTGATCTTCTGCGACAGGTCGCCCTTCGCCACCGCCGTCGAGACCTGGGCGATGTTTCGCACCTGGCTCGTCAGGTTCGACGCCATCGAGTTCACGTTGTCGGTGAGGTCACGCCAGGTTCCCGCGACGCCGCGCACCTGCGCCTGACCGCCGAGCTTGCCCTCGGTGCCCACCTCGCGGGCAACCCGGGTCACCTCGTCGACGAACGACGACAGCTGGTCGACCATCGTGTTGACCGTCGACTTGAGCTCCAGGATCTCGCCTCGGGCGTCGACAGTGATCTTCTGCGACAGGTCGCCTTTCGCCACGGCGGTGGTGACCGAGGCGATGTTACGGACCTGGCTGGTCAGGTTGGACGCCATGTAGTTCACGTTGTCGGTGAGGTCGCGCCACGTACCAGAAACGCCCTTGACCTGGGCTTGGCCGCCGAGCTTGCCTTCCGAACCCACCTCGCGCGCGACGCGCGTGACCTCGTCGGCGAACGACGAGAGCTGGTCGACCATCGTGTTGACGGTGTTCTTCAGCTCCAGGATCTCGCCACGGGCGTCGACAGTGATCTTCTGCGACAGGTCGCCCTTGGCGACAGCGGTCGAGACCTGGGAGATGTTGCGGACCTGGGCGGTGAGGTTCGCGGCGAGCTGGTTCACGTTCTCGGTGAGGTCGCGCCAGGTGCCGGAGACCCCACGGACCTGGGCCTGACCGCCCAGCCGGCCCTCGGTGCCCACCTCGCGGGCCACACGTGTCACCTCGTCGGCGAACGACGACAGCTGGTCGACCATCGTGTTGACGGTGTCCTTGAGTTCGAGGATCTCGCCCTGCGCGGCCACCGTGATCTTCTGCGACAGGTCACCTTTCGCCACCGCCGTCGAGACCTGGGCGATGTTTCGCACCTGGCTCGTCAGGTTCGACGCCATCGAGTTCACCGAGTCGGTGAGGTCTTTCCAGGTGCCGGCCACGTTCGGCACCTCGGCCTGGCCGCCGAGCTTGCCCTCGGTGCCCACCTCGCGGGCCACCCTGGTCACCTGCTCGGCGAAGAGCCGCAGCGTGTCGGTGAGACCGTTCATCGTGTCGGCCAGCTCGGCCACCTCGCCGCGCGCCGACACCGTGATCTTCTGGGACAGGTCGCCGCGGGCCATCGCGGTCGCCACCTGCGAGATCGAGCGGACCTGGTGCGTCAGGTTCGACGCCATCGTGTTCACCGAGTCGGTGAGGTCCTTCCAGGTGCCGGCGACGCCGCGAACGTCCGCCTGGCCGCCCAGCTCACCCTCGGTGCCCACCTCGCGGGCCACCCGTGTCACCTCGTCGGCGAACGACGACAGCTGGTCGACCATCGTGTTCACCGTGCGGCCGATCCGCAAGAATTCACCGCGCAGCGGCCGGCCGTCCATTTCCAGCGCCATGTGCTGAGAGAGGTCACCCTCGGCCACCGCCACGATGACCCGGGAGATCTCCGTGGTCGGCCGGGCCAGGTCGTCGATCAGCGAGTTCACCGAGCGGACGCTGTCCGCCCAGGCGCCGTCCAGGCCCTCCTCGTCGAGCCGCTCGGTCAGCCGGCCGTCCCGGCCGACGATCCGGCTTATCCGGCGCAGGTCGAGGTTCTGCCGTTCCTGCAGGGAGATGACCTCGTTGAAGGCCTCCGCCACCGCACCCGCCGCGCCACCCCGCCGGGGCAGCCGGACCTTGAGATCGCCGCGGCGCACACGGCGCAACGCGTCGGCGAGCTCACCGAGCAGAACGGTCTCGTCGGGCACGCCGACGCTGGCTTGGTTCGCCGTAGTCATGCTGTCCTCACTCGCTGCATTGCCGGGGTTCCCTATCCTCTCTCGCCCGACCGGGTCAATGCGAGAGACGACTTTGTGCATACACCCACTGGCAGGAGAGGATGCATGGGTGCCAGCCGAGGTCGGAACCATTCCTACAGGTGCGTCACCTGATGCGTTGGTGCGCCGGACCCGGTTGCCCAATGATCGTCGTACCCCGGCAGCGGCCCGCGCACTCGTTCGTTCGGTGCTGGAGGAGACCGGCCTCGTCGGTCTGCTGAACGAAGCGTTGCTGCTCACCACCGAGCTTTCCACCAACGCGGTGGTGCACGCCAACACCGACCTGGAGATAGAGGTGACCGCCGACCCCGGCGGGCTCACCGTCACGGTCACCGACTTCGCGCCCGGTCCGGTCGAGCAGCTCGCGGTCGGCCCCCGCAACGAAAGCCCGGACATCGGTGAGGTCGCCGAACGCGGCCGTGGCCTGCTCCTTGTCGACCACTTCGCCAGCCGCTGGGGCACCGTCCACGAGGGCGACGGCAAAGGTGTCTGGTTCCGCATCGACCAGCGCTCCGAGGGCGGAGGCGTACCGGTCCGGCTGCCCAGCCAGACGGAGACGCCCAGCCTTGGCGCGCTCACCGGCCTGCTGCGCAGCGGTCTCGACCGGCACACCGACGAGGGCCTGGCCGACCTCGCCACCGACCTGCTCTCCCGGCTCGCCCGGCTGACCGGCGCGGCCGGCGGCGTGGTCCGGCTCGACCGCGGCGACGGCATGGGCCGCCAGCTGCTGGCACGGTACGGCCGGGCGCCCCGCGACAACGCCGACACGATCCGGGTGCCGTTGGACGTGCATCGGCCGTACTCGGGCGAGCTCGAACTCGACGCCTCACCTGCCGGGTACGCCCAATCGCTCGCCACCATGGTGGCCGAACGGTTCTCGCTGCACCTGGAGAACGACCGCCTCCGCCGCGCCGACATCCGCCGGCAGACCTGGATCACGTTCCTGGCCGAGGCCAGCGAGCTGCTCGCCCAGTCCCTCGACGTGAACCTGACGATGGCCCTGATCCCGCAGCTCGTGGTGCCCCGGCTCGGGCAGTGGTGTGCCGTGCACACCACCGACGCGTGGGGCCGGCTCCAGCTCGCCGCCGCCACCCATGCCGAGGAATCTCAGCTGGCCGAGCTGCACTCGTCACTGGCCGAGACCGGTCCGGAATCGATACTGGCCCGGCTGGAGGAGGCGTCCCGCCTCGGCACTCAGGTCATGTTCGGTACGCCGTACGAAGGTTATGCCGTGCCTCTGGTGGCCCGGGGCGCCCGGCTCGGCACGCTGGCCGTGGGCCGGCATCCGAAACACCGGCACGACGCCGACGAGGTGGCCGTGCTCGAAGACGTCGCCCGGCGCGCTGCTCTGGCCATCGACAACGCGCGCATCCACGATGAGCGGCGGACGGTTGCGCGTACCCTCCAGGCCTCGTTGCTGCCGCCCGCCCTGCCGCATGTGGAAGGCATCGGGTTCGCCGCCGAATACGTGCCGACCGGCTCCGAGGTGGGCGGCGACTTCTACGACGTGGTCCCGTTCGGCGACGACAAGCACGTCGTGGTCGTCGGCGACGTCTCCGGCAAGGGTGTGCAGGCCGCGACCGTGACCGGCCTGGTCCGTGACGTGATCCGGATCCTGGTCGACGACGGCAAGGCGATGAGCGAGATCCTCTGGCGGGTCAACCGCACGCTCGTGCAGCGCGGCGGCGGACGGTACTGCACGCTCGCCATGGCGTCGGTCACCCGCAAGGGCACCTCGCTCAGCGTCTGCCTGCACCTGGCCGGGCACGATCGAGCGGTTTTGGTACGCGCGGACGGCAAGACCTCGTTCGTCGGTGAGGGCGGCACCGCCCTCGGCCTGCTGGAAACGATCACCTCGCCGGACGTGGTCGTCACGCTGGACCCGGGCGACTCACTGATCTTCTACACCGACGGCGTGACCGAGCGCCGCCGCGGCCGGGAGCTGTTCGGCTCGAACCGGCTGCGTGAGGCGTGCGCGCCGCTCGCTGGGTACCCGGCTGACGTGATGGCGGCCCGACTGCGCTCCACCACGATCAACTTCTCGGTCGAGGAGCCGCGGGACGACATCGCGATCCTGGTTCTGCGCAACGACGCCTGATTTCTCGCGGCCGGTTTTGCGGCGAGTTTTTGCGGCCGGATTTTTGTGGCCGGACTTGTGGCCGGATTTTTGTGGCTGGTTTTGTGGCCGGATTTTTGTCGGACCCTCGTGGCAGGGTCGTGGGTATGAAGACGCAGTACTACACCGCGACCACGATCGACGGTTTCATCGCCGACGAGCACAACTCGCTGGAGTGGCTCTTCGAGGTCGACCAGGGCGGGGAAAACCCGTTCGCCGAGTTCTTCGCCGGCATCGGCGCGTTCGCCATGGGCTCCACCACTTACGAGTGGATCCTCGCCCAGGAGAAAGCGCTGGACAACCCGGCAAAATGGCTCGAGCCCTACGGCGACATCCCAGCCTGGGTCTTCACCTCCCGCGACCTGCCAGCAGTGCCAGGAGCAAACCTCCATTTCGTACGCGGTGAGGTCGCACCCGTTCATCAGGAAATGACCGCCGCGGCGAACGGCAAGAACATCTGGCTCGTGGGCGGCGGTGACCTGGTCGGCCAGTTCGCCGACGAGGGCCTGCTCGACGAGGTCATCCTCGGCGTCGCCCCGGTGAGCCTGGGCAAAGGTGCACCGGTGCTGCCACGCCGCATCACGTCGTCGCGTTTCACGCTGACCGGGGCCCGCCCGATCGGCCAGTTCGCTTACCTCACCTACGACGTCCGGCCCTCCTAGCCCTCGCTCGCCCTCGCGTTTCCCACAGTTGATCGATCTGCCCTATTTGTCGCCCTGATCGTGGCATCGTGTCTCTCATGGCGAAGACGCAGTACTACACCGCCACCAGCATCGACGGCTTCATTGCCGACAAGAGCAACTCGCTGGACTGGCTCTTCGAGGTTGACGAGGGCACCGCCAACCCGTTCGGCGAGTTCTTCGCCGGCGTCGGCGCGTTCGCCATGGGCGCGACCACATACGAGTGGGTATTGAAGAACGACAACCTGCTCGAGGAACCGGAGAACTGGCACGACATGTACGGCGACGTACCGTGCTGGGTCTTCACCCACCGGGATCTGCCGCCCGTGCCGGACGCCAACGTCTTCATGATCAGCGGAGACGTCCGCCGCGTCCACGAGGCCATGCTGGTCGCCGCCCAGGGCAAGAACGTCTGGCTGGCCGGAGGCGGCAACCTGGTGAGCCAGTTCGTCGACCTGGGCCTGCTCGACGAGATCATCCTCGGCATCGCACCGGCCATCCTCGGCGAGGGCGCACCCCTGCTGCGCAGCAAACTCCTGATGGACGACCTGATCCTGACCGGGGTCCGCGAGGTGGGCCAGTTCGCCTACCTGACCTACGCGGTAGGCGACGTAGCCCGCATGGGCCGCCACCTGGCCTCCGAAGCAGTAACCCGAATCCCATCCCTGGGCTGACCCACCACCCGCCGCCCGCCAACCGACCACCCTCCGCCCGCCAACCGACCACTCTCCAAGGGTTGACCGGCCACCCGCCCTCCCTGTGCTGACCGCCCGCCCTCCCTGTGCTGACCACCCGCCCTCCCTGTGCTGACCGCCCGCCTCCCAAGGGTGACCGGCGCCTCTCCATGCTGACTGGCCGCTCTCCCGAGGGGTGGCTGGTCGCCTCCCAAGGGTGACCGGCCACCTTCTCCGTGCTGACTGGCTGCCCTCCCGAGGGCGACTGGCCGCCCTCCCTGACTCGGCCGGCCACCCTCTTCTCGCAGGTAGGGCCGGCGAAGCAAGCCATCCGATCAGTGCCGGCAAGGCATGAGGAGGTCAAGGGCACACGGTGGGCCCAGGCGCACGTGGCCGGGAGCGCACAGATGCTCGGGTTGACGTAGATGTGGTCACACAGTTGCGGTCTGTGCGACTTCACCACGGCCGAGACATCGACCCAGGCACACAGTGGCGTTATGTGCGCCCTGAGCCACGCCAAGCCCTGAGCCACGCCAAGCCCTGAGCCACGCCAAGCCCTGAGCCACGCCAAGCCCTGACCCACGCCAAGCCCTGACCCACGCCAAGCGCGGCACGAGCAGTAGCAACGCAAGTAGCGCTACCCGAGCACCGCCGACAAGGCCGCCTGCCGGCAAACAGCAGGCGGCGGCTGTCGGGCCGCTGGCGGTCGCGCCGGATACGCGATCAGCAAGCCCTCGACTTCGCCATTTGCGGTCCCGCTCGGCGACCGGCCTCATCGCCCAACAATTGGTGGGCCTGCGGATCCGCCAGGTTGACCCGGTTTCCCGATACACACCGCAATCAGCCACGACGCAAGAGTCATGCCCTGCCGAGCGCCGACACACTCCGCCGCAGACACTCCACCCCGCGCTCTGCCCCATCCCGCCTCGTTCCGCCCCGCTTTGCCGCGCCGCGCCGCGCCGGGCTCTGCTCTGTTCGGCCCAGCTCGGCTCGGCTCGGCCGGCCCAGCTCGACCCGGCCGGCCCAGCTCGACCCGGCCGGGCCGGCCCGGCCCGGCTCGGCCTGGCCCGGCTCGGCCTGGATCTTGTGGACTTCCCCGCAGACGTGCCCGCACAACTCCGCAAGATCGAAGAGACCTGGCCGATCTTGCGGAGTTATGCGCAAACGGTTCGCCGAACTCCACAAGATCGGCGACGCACCACGCTCACCACGCCAAAACCGCGACGCACCACGCTCACCACGCCAAAACCGCGAAGCACCACGCTCACCACGCCAAAACCGCGAAGCACCACGCTCACCACGCCAAAACTATGAAGCACCGCGTCGGCCGAACCTTGGAGACCTGGGCATAGATCACCCACGAGTCTCCAAGCTCCGACACCCCGTGTCACCCACTGTCGCGGCAGCACGTCACCACAACACTCCCAAAACACCCGAAACCGACATGCCACCGACACCCGCGCCGCAAACTCGTGCACTCGCGGTCGATCAGCCGGCCAAACCGCACAAGATCTCCAAGCAGCACCTCGCACCCCAAAAAACCGCCACAAAACCCCGCCAATGGCAGAACCCGAGCAAGCCGAATGCCCGCTTAAAACAGATCTTGCCGACTGGACATCGGGAGGTCAGGAGCCAGCTCCGGCGGTGCTGACACGATCTTCAGCCGGCCGCGCCTGGCCAGCAGCACGTGCTCCATGCCCGCCACGATCTCGCGCACCCGGACCGGCCCCAGCGAGCTCGGCAGCACGGCATGCACCGTGCCCACCCCAGCAGACCCCCGGATCGCCACGGCCCGCCCGGCCGCGTCGCCCAGGGAATAGGCGACGGCCTGGAGGTGGCGCGGATGCACCGCGATCCGCAGCGCCACGTCATCGGCACCGAACGGATAGCGCCCCCACCAGGACGGCGCCGACGACGCGACCACAGCACCGCCGCCCCACAGTCCGGCGATCTTGTCGGCGGCGCCGGCCACCTCCGGCTCCTGGCCCTCCAGGAGCAGCGCGAGCACGCCACCTCCCGCTCCCGGCAGGTCGACCTCGATGGCGCTGGGTGAGAGCTCCAGCGTGTGTGCGACCAACTCGTCGACCTCGGCCGGCGTGGACACGCTGCGACCGACCCACTTGCGGGCCGGCGGCAACGGTTCGAGCCGGAGCACCGCCGAGGTGATCACCCCGTCGATCTCGGCGATGCCGGGGCGGCCGTCCTCACCGTCGGACTCGTCCTCGACCCCGACGGCGGAGACGTAGTCGACCGAGACGGTCTGTGAAGCCGGGCTGCCGAACCGGTGCCGCAGCGGCCCGGACTCGTTGACCGCGAGCATCCCGCCGACCGTGGCGCCCACCGACGGCGGGTCGACGGCGAGTCGCTGGCCACGCAGGGCGAGCGCGGCCTGCACGGCGGAGACCGGTGTGCCGGCGGCGACGACCGCGGTCGAGTCGTGGTGGTCCCACATCCCGTTCAGCCGGGCGGTGTCCACGATCAGGTCGAGGCTGGGCGGCGGCGCACCCCAATCAATCTTGGTGCCGGCGCCGCGCGGCCGGAACGACAGCCCTCGCGCCGCGGCGAGCCGCAGGACGGCGGCCAGCGACGGCGCCGTGGCAGGCTGCGCGACCAGCCCTGCACGGCGACCGGTGACCTGGTCGACGGTACGGGCCGGGCGCGCGAAGCCCGGACCGCAGATGTCCACGAGTGCATCGAGAAGGGAATCACTCACGCCGATGCCTCCCCCTAACGGAGTTAGAGACCCCCTGAAGATCGTCCACTCTGGCATATCGTACACATGTTCGAAAGACCGGAGTCGGCGTGTGTAAGAAACTCATGGCGGACCAATCGGCCGGTAACGTGTTTCGGGTGACGATCGAAGCGCCTCCTACCGCACACCAGTCGCCCTCCGAGCGGACTTTCCACGGCGACACGGTCACCGACGAGTTCGCCTGGCTGATGAAAAAGGACGACCCGGCGACCATCGCGTACCTGGAGGCTGAGAACTCCTGGACCGAGCGGGCGACAGCGCACCTGGAGGATCTCCGGCAGAAGATCTTCCAGGAGATCCGCAGCCGCACCCAGGAGACCGACCTGTCGGTGCCGAGCCGCAAGGGCGCGTTCTGGTACTACACGCGCACGGTCGAGGGAAAGCAGTACGGGATCCACTGCCGCGTCCCGGCGAAACCCGGTGAGACCGCCCCGCCGATGGACGCCGAGAAGCCGGGTGAGGAGATCCTCCTCGACGGCAACGCGCTCGCCGAGGGCCAGGACTTCTTCGCGCTGGGCACGTTCGACGTGAGCCCGGACGGCAACTGGCTGGCGTACTCGACGGACTTCGCCGGCGACGAACGGTTCACCCTCAAGGTCAAGAACCTCCGCACCGGCGAAGTCCTGGCCGACGAGATCGAGGACGCCTTCTACGGCAGCGCCTGGTCGGCCGACGGCAGCGTGCTCTTCTACATCACGGTCGACGAGGCCTGGCGCCCGTACCGTGTCTGGCGGCACATCGTCGGCGGCGCAACTGAGGACACCCTCGTCTACGAGGAGCCGGACGAGCGCTTCTGGGTCGGTGTCGACCTGACCCGCAGCGAGAAGTTCATCGTGGTCGACGCCCAGAGCAAGATCACCTCCGAGGTGCGGGTGATCCCGGCCGATCAGCCCACGGCCGAGCCGGCCCTGATCGCCGAGCGTGTCCAGGGCGTGGAATACACCATCGACCACCACGGCCACCGGTTCCTGATCCTGCACAACCGGGACGCCGAGGACTTCGCGCTGGCCTGCACGTCGGTGGACAACCCCGGCGAGTGGGTGGAGCTGATCCCGCACACCCCGGGCACCCGCCTGGAGTCGGTGGACGCGTTCTCCCGGCACGTCGTGGTCTCGCTGCGCCGTGCCGGCCTGACCGGCCTGCGGGTGATGACCGACGGCAGCACCGATGCGTACGACATGCCCTTCCCCGAGCCGATCTACAGCGTCGGGCTGGCTGGCAACCCGGAGTACGAGACCAGCTCGGTACGCATCAGTTACACCTCGCTCGTCACCCCGGAGTCGGTCTTCGACGTCGACCTGGTCAGCCGGGCGATGACGCTGCGCAAGCAGAAGCCGGTGCTCGGTGGTTACGACCCGGCCGATTACGAGCAGTTCCGCGAGTGGGCGACCGCTCCGGACGGCACGAAGATCCCGATTTCGATCGTCGCGCGCAAGAACACCGTGAAGAACGGCGACAACCCCGCGGTGATCTACGGATACGGCTCCTACGAGCACTCGATCGACCCCTATTTCTCGATCGCCCGCCTGAGCCTGCTCGACCGGGGCGTGGTCTTCGCGATCGCGCACGTGCGCGGCGGTGGCGAGCTCGGCCGTAACTGGTACGAAAACGGCAAGATGCTCGCCAAGAAAAACACCTTCACCGACTTCGTGGCGTGCGCCGAGGCCCTGGTCCGCGCCCGCTGGACGTCGGCGTCACGCCTGGTGGCGCGCGGCGGCTCGGCCGGTGGCCTGCTGATGGGCGCGGTGGCGAACCTCGCTCCGGAAGCCTTCGCCGGGATCGTCGCCGAGGTCCCGTTCGTCGACCCGCTGACCTCGATCCTGGACCCGAGCCTGCCGCTCACGGTCACCGAGTGGGAGGAGTGGGGCAATCCCCTCGAATCCCCCGAGGTCTACTCGTACATGAAGTCGTACAGCCCCTACGAGAACGTGGCGAAACTCGACTACCCCAAGATCCTCGCGGTGACCAGCCTCAACGACACGCGTGTCCTCTACCACGAGCCGACCAAGTGGGTCGCGCGCCTGCGCTCGGTCGCCCCCGACGGGCAATACCTGCTCAAGACCGAGATGGGCGCCGGCCACGGCGGCCCGAGCGGCCGTTACGACGCCTGGAAAGAGGAGGCCTTCGTGCTCTCCTGGATCTTGGACTCGACCAAGGCCATCTAGAAAAACCTTCTTTGATACGCGCAACCGAATAGGCACCCGAGAGTCCCAGCGACCTCGGATGCACTCAAGGCCGTTGCGCCCGCATCCGGCCCGGATGCGGGCGCAAGGCCGTCGCCCACCAAAAGCGCGAGAAAATCTCGAAAAGCCCCGAAAAGCCCCGAAAAGCCCCGAACTCAGCCGATCCTGAGTTCCTCAAGATCCGTGCTGGTCCGCAGCACCGCCGCACCGACACCGACCACGACCAGCATGGCGAGCAGCGCTCCCCCGCCGAGCAGAGCCAGCCCGTCGAACGGAATCTGGATCGGCACCACCACCCCCGGCTCGACCAGGGTCTGCGTCGCACAGGTGGCCAAGTCCGCCGCCGGGTCGATGCACACCTCGGTGGTCCCACCCATCCGCGCTTCGGTACCGGTCATCCGGAACAGCGACGCTCCGGCACCGAGCGCGAGCAGTACGGCCGGCACCAGCGGCACGAACGTGTGCCAGAGCAGCACCGCGCTCAGCGTCCGGCGCGGCACCCCGGCCGCGGTGAGCGCCGCGTACGCCCGCCGCCGGGCCACGATCCCCTCGACGAACACGACGAGCACGCCGGCCGCCGCGACCGCCATCCCCACCGAGACCGCCACCATGACCAGCCGGATCGCGCCGAAATAGAACTCGGTGTCGTACCCGGAACCGAGGCCGGTCGGGTCGGTCAACCGGCTGTACTTCTCGGAGGCCTCGAAGTCGGCGGCGAGCATGGCCCGGAACCCGAGCGTCCCGGCGCCGAACACCAGTGCGCCGAGCAGCGCCCCGAGGGTCCGGCTGCCGTTCCACGGGTCGGCCATCAGCCGCCCGCCGGCGAGCAGCGTCGCCGGCCCCCGGCCGAACCGCCGCAGCAGCCGCCCGGCGGTGTACGAGATCCAGCCGACGCCGAGCACCACCCCGGTCATCACCAGCAGCACCCCGGCGCCCATGAAGACCAGCGGCGCCCACTCCGGCACCTCCCAGCCGCCCGGCCAGCCGTCCGGCAGCAGGTCGGGGCCGATGAACCCGACCAGGCCGACGCCGATCAGGATGCCCGGCCACGGTCCGGGGCCGTCCTCGCGTACTCGCCGGACCACGCCGAGCGGGGTGATCACGACGCGCCGCATCAGCAGCACGCCGATCGCGCCGGCCAGCACCGGCACCAGCAGCAACGCCCCGACCAGCAGGAACACATTCGGCATCTGGTCGACAGGGAGCCAGAGCCGCCCGTCAGCAGAGCGAAAGTCCAGCAACTCCCGCAGGCCCAGGAAGAGCACGAATCCGGCGACCGATCCCAGCAGGCTGGCCACCGCGGTCTCCGCGCCGGCGATCAGCACGGCCTGGCCCGGAGTGGCCCCGCCCAGGCGCAGCGCGGCGAGCCGCCGGTCCCGGGCCGGAGCGCCGAGCCGGATGCACTGCCCGGCCAGCGCCAGGATCGGCAGCGCGAGCGCCACCAGCGCGAAAATCACCCCGGGCCGCAGCCCTGCCTCGTAGAGCAGCGGGCTCGCGTACTGCTCGGTGCCGGGCCCGAGGGTCCGCAGGCCGGTCGGTGAGTCGAGCCAGGCACCGCCGGTGATCGAGGCGACGGTCGCGGCGGCGAGCAGGGCCAGCGCGGCGAGCGCCGCACTCGCCGCGGTCAGCACGGTACGCAGCCGGTCGGTACGGTTCCCCGCGAGGCTGAGGCGAGCCAGCGTGGAGAACTTCACGGTGCCACCCCTAGACCGCTCGGGTCGACAGCGCCGTCGCGGAGCACGATCTCCCGGTCCGCGTACGCGGCGATCGCGGCCTCGTGGGTGACCAGCACGACGGCCGCGCCCTGCTCGCGCACCACCTGGACCATCGCGCCCAGCACCTGCTCGCCATTGAGCTGGTCGAGCGCACCGGTCGGCTCGTCGGCGAACACCACCTGCGGCTCGGTGACCAGGGCCCGGGCCACCGCGCAGCGCTGCTGCTGGCCGCCGGACATCGCGGCGGGCCGCTTGTCGGCGAGATCGGCCACGCCGAACTTGTCGAGCCATCCGAGCGCCGCCTCCCGCGCCTCTCGCCGCCCCGAACCGGCGAGAAGCAGCGGGAGGGCGACGTTCTCGGATGCTGTCAGCTCGGGCACCAGCTGCCCGAACTGAAACAGCACGCCGAAGTCACTGCGACGCAGCCGGGACCGGGCTGCCTCGGACCAGAGCCCGATGTCCTGGTCCCGATAGCGAACCTCGCCCGCATCGGCCGGGAGGATGCCGGCGAGGCAGTGCAGCAGTGTCGACTTGCCGCAGCCACTGGGGCCGGTCACGGCGACGATCTCGCCGGCCGAGATGCTGAAGTCGACGCCGCGCAGAGCCGGCGTGTTCCCGTAGTTCTTGTGAACCCCGGTGGCGGTCAGCAGGGGTGCGCTCATGAGCTCACTTCCTTCTGTAGGTCGGCGACGCGGGCCATGGTTGTCTGCAACCAGCGCAGGTCGGCGTCGAGGTGCCCGATGGCGTAATCGGCGGCGATCACATCGCCGACCGTCGTGCCGGGCGTGGTCTTGGAGACGGTCAGCTCGCGCATCCGGGTCATGTGCGCGGAGCGCTGAGCGGTCAGGTACTGCCGTGCGCGGTCGGCGTCGGCGGCGAGCAGCGCGACGACGACTTTGTTGAAGAGGGCGCTGGTGACGTGCGGCGCGGGCGGCTCGACCTCGTCGAGCCAGGCGTCGAGCCGGTCACGGCCGAGGTCGGTCAGCGTGTAGGACGTACGCTCCGGGCCGGATTCCTGGTCCTGGCCGGACTGCTTCACGAAACCGTCGCGCTCCAGCCGGCCGAGCGTCGAATAGACCTGCCCGTACGCCAAGGGCTTGGCCTGCGGCAGCCGCTCGTCGTGCTCCCGCTTGAGGTCGTAACCATGCCTCGGGCCACTGGCCAGCAGCCCGAGGAGGACGTGTGCGGTGGACATGCCCGGTACTATTCATCGAGTGAATAGCTGGCGTCAAGCTATCGAAGGAGGGTTACATCCCCCAATAGGAAAATCAGGCGCTGCGACGCAGCGCCACCACAGCGATGTCGTCAGCCTGCTCACCGGGGCCGGCGAGCCGGCTCAGCAGCCGGGAGCAGAACGCATCGAGATCCGGCTCGACCTCGCTCGCGATCGCCTTCAGCGCTCCCAGACCGACGTCGATGTCGGCGTCACGCCGCTCGATCAGCCCGTCGGTGTACAGCACCAGCGTGCCGCCGGGCGGCAGGGTCAGTTCGAGTTCGGCCCGGCGCGGCGCGTCAATGCCGAGCAGCGGCCCGCGCGGCGCCAGGAACGTCGCCTCACCGTCGACGTGCACCAGCGGCGGGAGGTGACCGGCGCTGGCCATCCGGATCCGCCCGGTGGCCGGGTCCAGGGTGAGCAGGCAGAGCGTCGCCGAGTCGTGCGGCAGCACGGTACGCATGAATCGGTTGACCAGCTCCAGCACCGCGCCCGGCGGATGCCCCTCCACCGCGTACGCCCGAACCGCATGCCGCAGCTCGGCCATCACCGTGGCGGCGTGCAGCGAGTGCCCGGCCACGTCACCGATCGCCACCAGCAGCTCGCCGCCGAGCATGGTCAGCTCGTAGAAGTCGCCACCGACCTCGGTCTGCGCGCCGGCCGGCTCGTACCGGACGGCGAGTTCGACACCCGGCACCTTCGGCAGCTCGGACTGCAGCAGGCTGCGCTGGAGGGTGACCGCGATCCGGTGCTCCTCGTCGAACGACCGCTGCGCCTCCACGGCCGCCGCTACCGCCTGGGAGAGCTGCCGCAGCACCGGGAAGCCGGGGTTCTGCGAGCTGCCCGCGGCGGCGACGTACACCGGCGGCCGGTCGGGGCGCAGCCGGGCCGCGGCGACCGCGACGGTCTCGCCGGCCGGCCAGTCGACCATGTCCCAGTCCGCCGGCTCGTCCGTGCGGACCAGCGAGCCCACGGCCACGTTGTGCTCGGGTACCGCCCACGGGCGTACCGTCGCGGGTTTGCCGGCGGCGACCAGGCTCTCGCCCTCGGAGGTCTCCGCCACGACCGCGACCGAACCGCCGAAGATGTCGAAAGCGCCCTCGGCCGCCGCGGCGAGCAGGGCCTGCAGGGTCGACGCCGAGTTGATCGCCAGGGTGGTCTCGGCGAGCCGGACCATCCGCTCGGCGAGCTGCTCGGCGCGGCGCCGCGCACGGTAATAGCGGAGCACGGCCTGCGACGTCGCGATCAGCTCGTCCGGCTCGATCGGCTCGATCAGGTACGCGTCAGCACCCCGGTTCAGCCCTTGGGTGCGGTCGTTCACGTCGACGGCGTGCGCGGAGACGTGGATGACCGGCAGAACCCCGTACCGTTTGTCGGTCTTGATCCGCTCGCAGACCTCGAAACCGCTCATGTCCGGAAGCTTCACGTCGAGCACGACCAGGTCGGCCTCGATCTCCAGCAGTCTGCTGAGCGCCTCGCCGCCGGTCTCCGCCTCCAGCACCGTGAAACCGGCCCGGGTCAGCCAGCTGACCAGCAGGTATCGCTTTGTGGCGCTGTCGTCGACGACAAGGACCGTGGCCTGCACCCGGGGCTGCACACCGGCGCGCGGGATGTCGCTCATGAGGCCGGGAGCCGCAGCGTGAAGGTGCTGCCCGTGCCGGGGACCGAGTCGACCCACAGGCCACCGCCGAGGACGCCGGCCAGCCTGCGGGCGTAAGGCAGGCCCAGGCCGGTGCCCCGGCCGCTCACCGGTTTGCTGCCGGGCACCTGGAAGAACTCCTCGAAGATTCGTTCGTGCAACTCCGGCGGGATGCCGGTCCCGGTGTCGGCGACAGTGAACTCGACGTCGGAGTCGACCCGGCGCACGCTGAGCCGCACCGAGCCGGACTCGGTGAACTTCAGCGCGTTGGTCAGCAGGTTACGCAGCACCTGGGCGAGCAGCACGTCGTCGCAGCGCAGCGACGGCACCGACGGCTCGTCGACCACGAAGTCCACCTCGGGCCGGGTGGCGAGCGGCCGCAGCGTGCCGCGGAGCTGACCGAACACCGCTTTGAGGTCGACGTCCGACCAGTTCGGCTCGATCCGGCCGGCCTCCGCCTTGGCGAGGTCCAGCAAGCCGTTGACCAGGGTCAGCAGGTCACTGGCCGAGGCGCGGATCAGTTCGACCTGGCGGTCCTGCTCGTCGGTGAGGTCGTCCGAGCCGGAGTCGGTGAGCAACCGGCCCAACCCGATGATCGCGGTGACCGGCGCGCGCAGCTCATGGCTCACGTTGGCCAGGAACCGGCTCTTCGCCTCACTCGCGGCGCGCAGCTGCACCGACTTCTCGTCGAGCTCGGCATAGAGCGCCACGACACCGCGGTTGGTCTCTTCGAGCTCCTCGGAGAGCTGGTGGTAGAGGGCCATCACGCCGCGGTTGGTCTCCTCCAGCTCGGCGTTGAGACGAGCCAGGTCGTCGCGTTGCGCACGTACCTCGTCCAGCGCCGCGATGAGCTGCTGGTTCTGCGCCGCCAGCTCGTCGAGCGGGGTTCCGGGAACGTGCTGGGACAGCCCAGCGCGTATCTCGTCCATGCGAGCGGATGTCAATCCAGGAGCGCCGGCCGGCAGGCGCCGAGCCATCCGTACGACTGTTCCGGAGCCACCATCGTCGACCTCCATCGTGTCGACCAGCCGGCCGACCTGCTGCAATTGCCCGGCCACCTGGCCCGCCTCAGCGGAGGCCGGATGCGCCATCGTCACGTGCAGAGTAGGTACCCCGTACGTTCGAACGCTGAACGCGACCTCGGTGTCCGGGCCCTCGGCAAGCAACACCCGGCCGACCTCGCTGATGGCCGTGGCGAACCGGGTCTGGTCCTGTGACTCCAGGCCGACGGCGCGCGCCACCTCCCGGCCGAGTTGCCGTACCACGAAGATGTCCTGCTCGATCCGCAGGCGCATGCTCATCAGCGACTCGCCGGTCGGCCCGGTCATGACGACCGCGCCACCAGCACGCCGGCGTCGTCCCGGCGCGTACCGGCGTCGCGCAGCACCGTCGCGGCGATCACCGCGGGCGAGCGGGCGAGCAGGCCGGGATAGTCGGCCGCGGTCCAGCGATCCACCACGCCATCAGTGTGCATCAGCACGATCGATCCCGGGACCATTGGATAGTCGTATTCCCGTACCTGCCGGCGCTGGTGGCCCGCGATGCCGGGCATCGAGATCATGCCGCGCCGGGTGCCGTCCGGGGCCAGCACGGTGCCGGAGATGTTGCCCAGCCCGGCGTACCGGACCACGCCGGCACGGGAGTCCAGCTCGGCGACCGCGAGGGCGGCGCCACGGGTGTGCCCGAGTGCCCGGTGCAGGGCCTCCACCGCGCCGGTCGGCCCGGTGAACGTTCCGGAGAGGAAGGTGCGCACCGCCTCCTGCGACGCCGCGGCAGCGAGACCGCCGTGGCCAAGACCGTCGCTCACCAGCACCTGCCGCCGGTCACCCACTTCACGGACCGCGTACGCGTCACCGCTGACCTGCTCGCCGGTCAGTGGCCGGGTCAGCCCGGTGACCCAGGCCTCCGGCGGGGCCGCGTCCGGCCAGACCTGCACGGCCAGGACGGTTCCCTTGCCCGGCAATGAGTGCATGTCCCATCGGCTGGCCTGGCGCAGGATCGCGCCGAGCCCGATGCCCAGGGTGCCGGCCGTGGAGTGCCCGTCGCCGATCGCCCGGTCGATGTCAGCGATGCCGGGACCGCGGTCGATCGCAAGGATCTCGACGCCGGCCTGCTCCGCGGTGCGGACCGCCCGGACCAGTATCACTCCCTCGTCGGCGTGCTTGACGAGGTTGCCGGCCGCCTCCGCGGCGACGATCGAGAGGTCCGAGATCCGGCGTTCCGGCATGCCCAGGTCGGCGGCGAGCCGTTCGGCGGCCCGGCGTACCGAAGCGGCGGTCACAGCCTCGTCGACCCGGAACCAGACCCCTTCGGAGAGAAGTCCTTCGGGCATCGACGCCACCGTGCCTCCGCTCATCGGCACCATTTGGTGATGGTGATGGTGGTGCCCTTACCCGGTTCGGTATCGATGTCGAACTCGTCGACGAGGCGACGTGCGCCACTCAGACCGAGCCCGAGACCACCACCTGTGGTGTATCCATCGGTCAGCGCGAGGGACAGGTCGACGATGCCCGGTCCTTCGTCAGCGAAAACGATCTTGATGCCGGCCCGGCGATCGTTCTGCACGCGGGTCACCACGACCTCACCGCCGCCGCCGTACACAAGCGTGTTGCGTGCCAGCTCGCTCGCGGCGGTGACCAGCTTGGTCTGGTCCACCAAGGAAAGCTTCACCGCGACCGCGAGGGTACGCACCGCTTGACGGACCCGGACAACGTCCTGATCGGTCGTGACCGGAAGCCGCTGGTCCTCGTCGCTCACGACGTGCTTACCGCTGCCTCGTCGGGCTCATCCTCGTCGAAGTCGAGATCCGTGAGTTCGTCCTGGCGTGAGCGGGCGAGCAGCTCGATGCCGAGCTCCACGTTCAGAGCCGTACGGATCCCCGGCAGCGACAGGCCCAGCTCGACCAGGGTGATCGCCACCGCGGGACGCATGCCGACCACGACGGTCTCGGCGTCCAGCACCCGGGAGACGGACGCGATGGTGGCGAGCGTGCGGCCGACGAAGGAGTCGACGATGTCGAGCGCACTGATGTCGATGATCACGCCGTGGCAGCCGGTCGCCACGATCCGATCCGCCAGGTCCTCCTGCAACTGCAGGGCGACCTGATCCTCCATGTCGATCTGGATCGAGACGAGGAGGATGTCGCCGATCTTCAGGACCGGGACACGTTCCACGTCAGCGCTCCGTCCGCTTGGCGTTCAGCGAGCGGTTGGTCTTGCTCAGCACGTACCGCAGCGCGTCGGCCAGCGAGGCCTTCGTGGCGATGTCACCGAACTCGATGCCGAGCGCCACGATGGTCTGCGCGATCTGCGGCCGGATGCCGGAGATGATGCAGTCGGCGCCCATCAGCCGGGCGGCCACCACGGTCTTGAGAACGTGCTGCGCCACCTGGGTGTCAACGGCCGGCACACCGGTGATGTCGATGATCGCGTACGGCGACCCGGTATCCACCAGGGTCTGCAGCAGCCGCTCCATCACCACCTGGGCGCGGGCCGAGTCGAGCGTGCCGACCAGCGGCACCGCCACGACGCCGTCCCAGAGTTTCACCACCGGGGTGGAGAGCTCCAGCAGCTGCTCGGCCTGGTCGGCGATGAGTGACTCGCGGACCTGCACGTAACTGTCGAAGGTGAAGAGCGCGGCCCGGTCGACGAAGGCGGAGAACGCCACGTAATCGCGCAGCGTGCCCGCGTCGTCACCGTCACCGAGCGCATCCAGCACCGCGTCCTTGAGCGCGAAAACGCTGACCGCGGTCTCGTTGGCGCTGAAGCCCTGGCGGGCACGATGGCCGGAGATCTCGGCGAGCTGGGCACGGAGCTCGGCCGACCCCTCGTCGGTCAGGTGCACCGAGCCGGATCGCAAGGCCTGCTCGAAGCCTTTCCGGAGATCATCCAGCTGTCGCCGCAGCTCAGCACTGCTCAACCGGCCCCGCAGGCTCGCGCCGGCCAGCTCGACCCATCGGGCCGTCAGTGACTCCGCGTGCTCCTTCAGCAGGTCGGCGAAGCGACTCGCCTCGTCCGAACTCAGCGGCACCGCTGCCTCCCCAACCACATGAACCGTGCACAACGGCCGGACTTTACCATCAGAAGGTCCGTTACTTGCTGTAGACCAAATATAGGGACCGGGGGAGCCCGGTCCGGTTCTGCGCATCCCCGGGTACCTGGAGTACCGTTCAGCAATAACTGGAGGTCGGCGAATGTCCCTGACGGTACAAACAGAGCAGCGCGGCGACATGGTCGTCGTCTCGGTGGCTGGCGAGCTCGACATGGCGACCGCCCCCCAACTGCAGGATCAGATCAGTGACCTGCTGGAGAAGGGCCGGACCCGCCTGATCTTCGACCTGGCCGAGGTGTCCTTCTGCGACTCCACCGGTCTTTCGGTCTTCGTCCGGGCGAAGAACAGCACCGACGACGCCGGCGGCACGGTCCGCCTGGCCGCGCCGCAGCGAGGCGTTCTGCGCATCCTTGAGGTAAGTGGCCTGGTCGAGGTCCTGCACACCTACCCGACCGTGGACGAGGCGGTCACGGCCGAGGAGCCGGTGCTCGACTGACGCCACCCGCGCGTCGAAATTCCCGCGATCGGACCGGTCGGCGTAGTTTGTCGCCGACCGGTGACGGGCACGTCCGTCGCCGGAGGAAAACTTCGGCCCCCCGGGAGTGCCTGTGAGCAAGATGTTCCAAGGCTTCAAAGACTTCATCATGCGCGGCAACGTCGTCGACCTCGCGGTCGGCGTGGTGATCGGCACTGCCTTCACCGCTGTCGTGAGCAGCTTCACCAAGTCTTTCCTTGAGCCCCTCATCAAGTGGATCTCCGGTGGAACCGGTGAACTCGCCGGCTCCGTGTCGCCGGCGAAGGGCGTGGAATTCACCTACGCGGCCTTCATCAACACCCTGATCACCTTCCTGCTGACCGCCGCGGTGCTCTACTTCCTCGTGGTCATGCCGCTGAACAAGCTGGCCGAGCGTCGCCGCCGTGGCGAGGAGCCGCCGCCGAAGGCGCCCAGCGAAGAGGTCAAGCTGCTCACCGAGATCCGCGACGCGCTGCTGCGCGGCCAGGGTCACCAGGTGTCGAACAACGCCCTGGACGAGGTTCTCGGCCGTCACGCGGAGCCCCCGCGCTGACACGTACCGAAAAAGATCGCCCCACCCGGCACTGTTCGAACATTTGTTCGATACAGTGCCGGGATGGAGCAGCGTAAGCACTGGTGGAACGGCAAGTGGGGGCGGCTGGCCCGCAAGGATGTCTACTTACGCGTCAGCGGCGACCAGTGGTACGTCGAGCAGCGCGCCGGTGGCTCCGACGGCGCTTCGCACTTCTTCGAGTTCAACAGCGAGGACGCCGCGCTGGACCTGGTCCGTTCCCTGCTGAACGGCCCGGACGAGTGGCGCGAGCTCTCGGTCCGCCCGCCGGTTCGCTGATCAGGCCGCTTGATCGCCGGGGTGCGAGACCTGCCGCGCGGTGAGCGGGCCAGACGGCGGCAACAACCGCAGCCCCGGCCTGACTTGCGGCTCGGTCCCCCCCTCGGAACCGGTGTCGAAGGAAACCGTGTCGAACCGGGCCCGCCATCCCACGCCGGCCCGCCGGCCGGGCGGCTGGGCGATCTCCCCGGCGCCACGCGACAGCGCGATCACCAGCAGGTAACCGAGGATCACGAAGCCGTGGCCGACCAGCCGGGTCACGTCGACCCGGCCGCCGGTGAGGTCGTTGACCGAGAGAAGCAGCAGCATCGCGACGAAAGCCGTGAGCATCGGCAGCAGGCCGGTCGGCCGGGTCCGGCGCAGCGCGATGAAGAGATAACCAGCGCCCACCGCGACGTTCCAGGCGGCTGACTCGTGCCAGAGGTGCCCCGGGGTCGCGTCCAGCCCGGCGTGGTCGTGCCCGGCGCTCACCCCACCGCCGACCTGGGTCAGCCCGAGGATCAGCTGCACCGTGCCGACCAGCGCCAGCGCTATATAAAGCAGTGTGGCGACCGGCAGCCGGCGCACCGCTTTCTTGACAAAAGGCACAGTCTTGACCGAGGGCACAGTCTTGCCAGAAGGCACAGGCGGAGCCACCGGGGGCAGGGCGGCCAGGATCGCGTCACTCAGGTCCGGCACCGAGGGCACCAGAGCAGTACGCGTCAAGCGGTTCACCGCCGCCGCCCGGTCCAGCCAGTCCCGGCAGCCGGCGCACCCGGCCAGGTGTTCGTCGACCAGCGGCCGCAGGGCCGGGTCGTCCTCGCCGTCCAACTGCGCGGAAAGCATCTCGCGCCACCGCTCACATGCCATGCATCAATAGTCGCCCCGCGCGGCCGTTCGGTTCCCGGCGGGTTCAGCCCATTTCTGGGCCGCCCGGCACACCCACCTGCTGGCCGCCGGTGTGCCCGAGCAACCGGCGGCGCTCCCGGAACGCTCGCAGGTTCGCCGTGTTGCCGCAGGTGCTGACGTCGTGCCAGACGCCGCTGTTGTTGCGTGAGGTGTCGAAGAACGCCGCGCGGCAGGCCGCGTTGTGGCAGAGCTTCAGCCGGGGCCACAGCCCGCTCTGCTGAGCCGCGAGCGCCTCGGCCCAGAGCGCCGACGCGAACCACCGGGTGCCCCGGCCGGTCGGCACCATCCGAACCCAGCCATCCGCGTCCGGGACCAGGCTCACCTGCACGTCGGCCGGGGGCAGGGCGCCGTCCCGCTCCGGGTTCGCCCCGGCGAGGACCACCTGCTCGAACGCGGCCCGCAGCCGGCGCAGCGAACGCAGGTCGCCGGAGGAGAGCAGCAGCGTCGGCGCCGGAAGGCCGGAAACCCGCGACCAGCTGCCGAGCGTGTCGGTCACCCACCACTGGGCGTCCTCGACCGTGCCGAGCAGGTCAGCGCCGTACGACATCGTGCCGCGAGTGTTCAGCAGCTCCTGGACGAGCGCGAAGCCACCCGGCGCTTCTCGGACGCCGTGCCGCGAGCTCGCCTTCCATGACATAGCCAAAGACTACTCGGCTCTTTTGTGAAAACATCTCCGGCCATCCACCCTGGCGGGTGATCAATCGGTGATCTTCGGTGGATCAAGTGGACATACGTCTCTACACTGACGGCCACCAGCAGTGACGGAGGGAGGAACCGGTGCGGAAATTCCTGGCGATCACGGTCGCCGTGGTGACGGCGTCGATCCTCGCTGCTGGCTGCGACTCCGCCGATCCGGAGACGGAAGATCCTTCGGCCAACGGGGGTGCTTCACCCGTACCGTCGTCGTCTGCTGGTCCGGCAGATCCCTCAGCCGCAGCGCCCGCACCCAGCGCGACTGTGACACCCAGCGCGACTGTGGCACCCAGCGCGACCACCGCCAAGAAGTTGAAGTCAGGCGCCAAAGGCGCCGAGGTGCTCGCGCTGCAGAACAGGCTGACCGAGCTGGGGTATTGGAACGGGAAGGCCGACGGCAAGTTCGGCTCGACCACCCAGCAGGCGGTGTTCGCGCTGCAGAAAGCGGCGAAAGTGGGCCGTGACGGCGTCGTCGGGCCCAAGACGCAGCAGGCGCTCGACACGGGCGTCCGCCCGAAAGCGCGCTCCACCACCGGAAAGTTCGTGGAGATCGACCTGAAACGGCAGCTTCTGCTGCTGGTGGACGAGGGTCAGGTCGAGCAGATCTTCAACACGTCGACCGGTTCGAACGAGTACTACGAGCAGGAGGGCGAGACCTATCTCGCGGACACCCCTCGCGGCAAGTTCAAGGTAAGCCGGCAGATCGACGGCTGGCGCGACGCTCCACTCGGCATGCTGTGGCGGCCGAAATACTTCAACGGCGGGATCGCGGTGCACGGTGCGCCAAGCGTTCCGGCCTATCCGGCATCACACGGGTGCGCCCGTGTGTCGATATCGGCGATGAACTGGCTATGGTCGAACGACGAAATCCCGATCAAGACTCGCGTCTGGGTCTATTAGCACCAGCGCTCTGTAACCGACCGGCCACCTACCATACATGGATTTGTTTCGCGAAGCTCAGCCAACTACCCTGGCAACTCGCTACGGCCAAGACCATCGGCGCCAGACGTCGACCTCCGGCCGATACAGCGGTGCACGGGGGGAAGGCTGAGGTGTCTTCGAAGGACTTTGACGGGCTTGCGAGCCGGCGATCGTCGCTGCTCGCCATGGCGACAGTGCTGGGTGCTGCATGATCGCGCTTCGTTTTTACCGGCTGTTGCCGAAGGACTACCGGCTCAAGCTGGTGGAACTCCTTCCGCCCAACCGGCAACTCTGGCTGGTCCGTCGCCTCACCAGGCAACGGCCGCTGCCCAAGCCCGCAGCGCCAGGCTCGATGGTCACCGTCCGCGACGCGGGCGAGGCCGTCTCCGCGCGCGTCGTGCCCGACATGACGCCGGCCGCCGCATGGCAGCACAACCTGGACTCGGTCGTCGCCGTGCTCGAACGCGCCGGCATCGAGTACTTCAACCTGCGCCCGATCAACAACCTGCACAGCGCCGTCGCGGTCAACCGGCGCGACCGGGACCGGACGCTTGCCGCGCTGCGCGCCGACAACCAGCTCGCCGGCGCCCAGATCCGCACCGGTGAGGTCAACGACCTCGGCTTCTCGTCCGGTCGCGGCAAGACCGGCGTCCAGGTCTACTTCCCGGTCACCAGCCCGTACGGCACCACGGTGCTCGGCAGCGGCTCGGCCTGCGAGATCGAGTTCTGGAAGACCGTGAAGGGTGAGGGTGGCGCCCCCGACACGATCGTCGCGCCGCGCCGCAACTCGGTGGCCGACGAACTGCCGGCCGAGGCGGAGTTCTGCCAGGTCCCGCCGGTCGCGCTGAACCCGATGCTCTCGATCGAGGACGACGAACCGCGTTACCGCACCCGCTCCGAGTTCGCGATGGTGCCGGCCGAGGACGTCCGCTTCCCGATCGACGTGGTCTACACCTGGGTCGACGGCAACGACCCCGACTGGGTCGCGCGGAAGAACACCTCGCTCGCCGCGTTCGGCCACGAGCAGATCAACACGATCGCGACGAACGCGTCCCGGTTCATCAGCCGCGACGAGCTGAAGTACTCGCTGCGGTCGATCGCGTCGTACGCGCCCTGGGTCCGGAAGATCTTCCTCGTCACCGACGACCAGATCCCAGCCTGGCTGGACACCTCGGACCCGCGGCTCACCGTGGTCAGCCACCGCGAGCTGTTCGGTGACACCGGCATGCTGCCGACCTTCAACTCGCACGCGATCGAGTCCCGGCTGCACCGGATCCCCGGCCTGTCCGAACACTTCATCTATTTCAACGACGACATGTTCCTGGGCCGCCCGGTTTCGCCGGAAGCGTTCTTCCACGGCAACGGCATCGCGAAGTTCTTCCAGTCGAAAGCGCAGCTCGACGCCGGTCCGGCCACCATCTTCGACGCGCCGGTGACGGCGGCGGGCAAGAACAACCGCCGGCACATTGCCGACCGCTTCGACCGCAGCATCACGCAGAAGATGCAGCACGTGCCGTACACGCTGCAGAAGAGCGTTCTCGAGGAGATCGAGAAGTGGCTGCCGGACGAGGTGCGGCAGACCGCCGAGCACCCGTTCCGGCACCCGGGCGACCTGTCCATCCCGTCGTCGCTGCAGCACTACTGGTCGTACCTGACGAAGCGGGCGGTGCCCGGTTCGATCAAGTACACCTACGCCGACCTGGCGCACCCGTCGACTCCCGTGCAGCTGGCCTTCCTGCTGGCCCGCCGCCACTGTGACGTCTTCTGCCTCAACGACACCGACTCGGCGGCCGTGGCCCTGAGCGAGCAAGCGGCGATGATGGCGGACTTCCTGCCTCAGTACTTCCCGTTCCGCTCGCCATTCGAGCTGCCCGACGAGGTGGCTGCCGAGCGTGCCAAGTTCAGCGCGACGCAGCTTGCTCTGGCGGCCCGCGAGGGCGCTCCGACGCTGCCACGGCAGGTCACCCGCGAGCACCAAGCGCCGGAGATCCAGGCTTCGGAGATCCACTGATCTCGTCGGGCGGCGACCGGAACGGTTGCCGCCCGACTGAGAGATCCCCCTCGATCTTGGCGGGCAATATTTACCCGGCGCGCCCACTATTGTTAGCCTTCCCGCCACTTACCGACCGGCCGGTGGCGTGACACGACCATGTCCAACGGCCGGATGAAGGAAATACAGCAGATGAGCGTGGACCCGCTAGCTGTTCGGGTGGAGCGGACCTTGCGCCGTGGACCGGCGGAGACGATCTCGGTCGCGCGCCGCAAGGTCGACACGGCGATCAAGTCCCGGGCGCAGCGCACCTGGACCAAGATTGCCCTCGGGATGGTCCGTCTCGGGCCCAGCCAGAACATCGCGAACGCCGAGTACTTCGCGGTTCTCGACGGGCACACGCTCAACCTGCAGGTCCGGCTGCCCGTCCTGGAAGACGCCGACCCCACCTCGGCCGAGATCGTCTTCAGCAAGGACCGCGCCGAACATCAGGCGCCGGCCACACTGAAAAAGATGTACGACGGTTATTGGTACGCCGACACCATCGCCGTGTTCGGTCCTGTGCCGGGTCGCATCCCGCTGGACCCGGGCACCTGGACGGTCGGCCTCCGCGTCGAGCTGAGCTCCGGGGAGAGTCGCAACATCACGATCCGCCGGATGAACGCCGGTCCGGTCCGGGGCGCCACCCCGACGGTGGCGGTGCCGCCGTGCGCTGACACCGGCATGCGGTTCCGGCCCACCATCACGTCGTTCGGCCTGGCCCAGCTCATCGTGCGTGGTCCGCAGGTCCGCGCCGAGGTGGCCCGGCTCATGCTGGACCTGGGCAAGGCCGAGATCCTTGGACGTTTCGTGAACGTCCCTGACGGCTCCGACGCGGTGGCCGAGTTCAGCCGGCGTGAGGACACCACGGTCCACGAGACCCCGGTCCACGTGGACGGCGACATCTTCCGGATTCGCGTACCGCTGGCCGAGATGGCGCCGGTCCCCGGCGAGAAAGACATCTGGGACATCCGGATCCGGGTCGGCGGGCGTCGCCTGCGCGTCGGTCGTTACCTGCACGACCTCAAGGACATCCGGGCCACCCTCCGCACCTACGAGCGCCGCATGCTGATGCCCGGTGGTGTGGTCTTCCACCTGCGCCCGTACTACACACCCGCCGGCAGCCTCGCGCTCACCTGCACCGGTGCCAACCCTGGAGACACCGTATGAAGATCACGTTCCTCCTCAACACAGCGGACGCGATGGGTGGCACCGAACGGGCCATCTACACGCAGGCCGAGTACCTGGTCCGGGAGCACGAGGTCGAGGTACTCAGCGTCTTCCGCACCAGCAAGGAACGCTTCTTCACGATCGACCCCCGGATCACGGTGCGGTACCTCGTCGACAACACCGGCGCGGTGCCCCGCCCGGTCCGCGAGAGCGGCCTGGACGACGCGCAGTGCCAGGCCCTGGTCGCCGCGGACAGCCGCATCATCCACAAGCGGTGGGAGAAGACCTTCCACCGCCTGGCCGACCTCGAGCTGGAATACGCTCTGCGCCACCTCGACTCGGACGTCCTGGTCTCGTCGTCGCCGGCCCTGATGGCGGCCACCACGACGCTGAGCCCGCCCGAGGTCGTCACGGTGCACCAGGAGCACCGCCCATCGCAGCTGCGTGGCGCCACCGGTGACCCGCTGTTCCAGTTCATCCCGCGCCTCGACTCGCTCGTGCTGCTCACCGAGCGCACCCGGAGCTGGTTCCAGGACACGCTGCGCGGTGCGGCGCCGCACCTGCAGATCATCGGCAACGCGCTGCCGCCCGGCTTCCGGCCGAAATCGAGCCGGACCACGCGTACCGTCACCCTGGCCGGCCGGGTCGTCGCCGAGAAGCAGATCGACCACGCCATCCGCGCGTGGGCCAAGGTCTCCGAGAAGCACCCGGACTGGATCCTGCGGGTCCTCGGCGACGGGCAGCAGCTCGGAACCCTGCGCCGGCTCGCCGAGAGCCTTGGCCTCAACGACAACGTCCAGTTCCTCGGTTCGGTGCAGGCGATGGCCGAGGAGTGGTCGAAGAGCAGCATCGCGCTGCTGACCTCGAAAGACGGCGAAGCACTCCCGCTGGTCCTGATCGAGGCGTTCACCGCCGGCGTCCCGGCGGTCAGCTACGACATCCAGACCGGCCCCGCGGAGATCATCACCCACGGGGAGAACGGCTACATCATCGGTTCCGGCGACATCGACGGCCTCGCCGACGCGCTGGGCAAGCTGATCGAGGACGAGGCGCTGCGACACTCCTTCGGTGAGGCGGCTCTGCGCGCGTCGCAGGCGTACGACCTCGACCGGATCATGGGCCAGTGGACGGCGCTGTACGGCAAGCTCGTCGACGAGCGGCAGCAGTCGTCACGCCTGGAGAAGAAGGCCGACCGGCTGGCGGCCTGGATCGCCGGCACCGGCGGCATGGGCCTCGCCCCGGCGGCGCCGCGCCCGGACCGGCCGCTGTTCCAGCGCACCGCGCGTGACATCGAGGCGCTGATCGCGGAACGCGACGAGACCCTGGTCCGCTCGGCCGGCCAGCTCTGCATCCTGTCGGACGACCTGAACCCGTACGACGCGGCCGACCGTAACCTGCGGCTCGTCGTCGACGTGCTGGAGAAGCACGGCATCGAGTACTGGATCGTTCGCGACCACGGCGTCCGGATCCGCGTCGCGATCCACGAGTCGAACCGTCCGGCCACCCTCGCCGCCCTGGCACAGGAGTGGGCCGAGCAACCGATCTACACCGAGCTGATCAGCCCGAGCGCCGCCGTCTCCGGCATCACCCTGGCCGGCCTGGCCGGCACCTCGGACGAGGGCAAGCGGGCCGGTGGCCTGCGCATCTTCCAGCCGATCGTGACCACGTCGCGGACCCTGCGGTTCGGCCCGGCGTACGGGTGCGACGTCGAGTTCTGGCGCGACGAGGAGGACGGCACCGGCATGCGGCCGCTGCGCCGTACGCTCATCGGCGCGACCGTACCGACCGCCGTCCTCGAGTCGAGGACCCAGGTGACGATCCGCGAGCGGGAGTACCCGACGCTCAGCGCGTTCACCGAGACGCTGGTGTCGGACATCCAATTCCCGATCGACGTCGTCTATACCTGGGTGGACGGCGACGACCCGGCCTGGCGGGCGAAAAAGTCCACGACGCTGGAGCAGCTCGGCCTCCCGCCGATCCCGGCGGCCGACGGCGACGCCCGGTTCAGCAGCCGCGACGAGCTCAAGTACTCGCTGCGCTCGATCGCGATGTTCGCGCCCTGGGTCCGCAAGATCTGGCTGGTGACCGACGACCAGACCCCGAGCTGGCTGGACGCCGAGCACCCGGGCATCCAGGTGGTCAGCCACAAGGAGATCTTCAAGGACTCGAGCGCGCTGCCGACCTTCAACTCGCACGCGATCGAGAGCCAGCTGCACCACATCGACGGGTTGGCCGAGCACTTCCTCTACTTCAACGACGACTTCTTCATCGGTCGCCCGTTGCAGCCGAGCATGTTCTTCGCCGCCAACGGCGTGGCGCAGTTCTTCCAGTCGCCGACGCCGGTGCCGATGACCCCGATCTCGGCCGACGACGACTTCAACTTCGCGGCCGCCAAGAACAACCGGGTACTGATCAAGGAGGCCTTCGGCCACACGATCACCCAGTCGTTCCTGCACGCGCCGTACTCGCTGCGGACCAGCGTGCTCAACGAGCTGGAAGAGCAGTTCGCGGACGCGGTGAACCGGACCGCGAACAGCCGTCTCCGGTCGGCGACCGACATCTCGATCCCGTCGTCGCTGCACCACTACTACGCGTACTTCACCGGGCGCAGCTCGCGTGGTTCGATCCGGGTCGCGTACGTCGACATCGGCGACCCGGACCAGCACCCGCGGCTCACCCAGCTCCTGACGATCCGCGGCAACGACGTGTTCTGCCTCAACGACACGCACCACAGCGTGTTGTCGCCGGCCGAGCGCGCTCAGGTCGTCAAGGTCTTCCTGGAGAACTACTTCCCGGTGCCGAGCGAGTTCGAGCTCGGCAGCGCCCGTAACCGGAAGCCGGTACAGGAAATCTGATGTCAGCGGTCACCGTCGCCGAGGAGCGGGTCGTGCACGACGACCCGCCCCCGGCCCGCCGGTCACGTCTGGATCCCCTGTCGATACCGGCCTGGCTCGTCGCCGGTCTGGTGACCGGGATCGTCTGCCTGGTGCGGGCCGGTTCGCCGGTGCCGTGGCGCGACGAACTCGCGACGCTGATCGCCGCGCAGCGCTCGTTCAGCGAGCAGCTGCACATGGAACACAACCTCGACGCCGTCTTCGCCGTCTACTACGCGTTCATGCACGTGTGGACGGAACTGTTCGGCATCTCGATGCTGTCGCTGCGCCTGCCGTCGGTGCTCGCGATGGCGGTCGCCGGTGGGCTCGTCGCCCGGATCGGCCAGGACCTCT
The DNA here is from genome assembly GCF_050955685.1 of Actinoplanes sp. CA-015351. Taxonomy (NCBI): domain Bacteria; kingdom Bacillati; phylum Actinomycetota; class Actinomycetes; order Micromonosporales; family Micromonosporaceae; genus Actinoplanes; species Actinoplanes sp. CA-015351. The sequence goes on along the minus strand of NZ_CP192102.1, from coordinate 179,669 downwards.
ACGACCGCAAGACCGGTCTCTTCGCCGGCCTGATCTTCGCCTCGATCCCGGCGGTCACCCGGTACGGCCAGGAGATCCGGGTCTACGCCGCGGTCGTCGCGTTCACACTGCTCTCGTCGTGGCTCCTGCTCCGCGCGGTCCGGCAGCCCCGGTGGACGCGCTGGATCGCGTACGCCGTCTCGGTGGTCCTCGTGGGCGCCGGTCACATCTTCGCGCTGACCGTGCTGAGCGCGCATGCCGCGTACGTTCTCTTCGGCTTCTTCGCCGAGCGCAAGCGTCCGCTCCTCACCTGGATCCGGCAGAGCCGGGTTCCGGCCTGGACCGCCTCGGTGGCCGCCGGGATCGTCGTGATCGCGCCGCTGGCCTACGTCTCGACGAAGCAGAGCGGCCAGGTCGCCTGGATCCCCGAGCTGAACTGGGACACCGGCCAGGTCTGGCACGAGCAGCTCTTCATGGACGGCGCGGTCGGCGGCCTGGTGGTCGTCCTGGCCCTGCTCGCGGTGAACCGCAAATGGTCGGCGACCGCGCTCTGCCTCGGCATCGCGGTGCTGCCGTTGCTGGTCCTCGCGATCATGTCGCTCGCCGTGTCGCCACTGTGGATGATGCGGTACGTCCTGTTCACCATCCCGGGCTGGGCTCTGCTGGCGGGTGCCGCGCTGGCCCGGCTCAATCGCGTACCGGTGACAGCGGCCCTGGCCGCGCTCGCGCTCTTCAGCCTGCCGCAACAGATCACCCTGCGCGGAGTGAACGGCCACGACGACATCGACCATCAGGCGATCGCCGCGATCATCGCGGACCACGTGATCCCCGGTGACGCGATCATGTACACGCCGCGTGGCCGGTTCCGTGAGGGCGTCGAGTACTACCTGCCGGCCGACAAGCGCCCCGACGACATCCTGGTCGCCGGCAGCGCGGTGGAGGCCGGCCGGCTCGAGGTCCCGGAGTGCATCAACGCTCCGTCCTGTGTCGACCCGCGGGTGGCCCGGATCTGGGTGACCTGTTACGGCGACTGCCTGGACAATCCGGCGGTCGGCCTGCACATGCCGGCCCGGTCGATGCTGAAGAACGGCCGGTTCCACGTCAAGCAGAGCTGGCGGGTCTACCGGGCGACGGTGACCCTTTACCAACGCTGAAGGGGACCGGATCCCGGCCCCCTTCAGCTGACTTCACGTTATTTCAGCGAACCGCTGTCAGCTCCTGCGTCTGATCCATGTCCGCCCGCTTCGGCGCCACCGGCTCCGGCTTCTCGACGTCCTTGCTGAGTTCCTTCACACCGTTCTTGATCGCCGACCGGAGCCTCAGCCCCAGCGGTTTCTCGATCCATCTATGGACCAGCCAGCTCGCCACCAGTAGGCCCAGCGTCACCAGCACGATCAGAACCCACCGGTTCATCGTTCCCTCCAGCTCGTGCAGGAGGGTTCCACCGACCGTCTCGTGCAGCAGGTACAGCGGGTACGTCATGGTGCCGAGAACGGTCAGCCAGCGACCGTGGATCCAGGACAGCCAGCCGAGCGCCACCGCCACCATGACCGCGAAGATCAGGAACATGATCACCGCGGTGGGCCAGCGGGCCACCATGTGCCCGGTCTCGCCCTTCTCGACCCGGTAGTGCTTCCGGATGGTCACCGGCAGGCCCAGGATGAACGACATGCCCAAGATGCCCCAGAGCAGCAGGTTCGGGCCGAAGCGGTACATCAGGTAACAGGCGATGCCGGCGATGAACAGGAACGAGTAGTCCGGCACGATCATCAGCAGCAGCGGCGCCAGTGCCTCGGTGTCCGCCGCGTTCGCCATCACCGAAGCGACGGTCCACACACAGCAGAAGACAACCACCCTTTTGTACGTGACTCCGCGCCACACCACAAAAAGGGCGAACAGCAGGTAGAACCGCAGTTCGGTCCAGAGCGTCCAGAAGACCGCCGAGACGCCGCCGTACCCGAACGGCTCCTGGAGCATGGTGAAGTTCACCAGGTTCGTGAGCCAGTCGCGCCCCGCGTTGTGCTCCGGCCAGAAGTGCTGCACGACGATCGCCGCGACGACCGCGAACCAGTACGCCGGATAGAGCCGCGCGGCCCGCGAGGTGAAGAAGTCACCGAGGCTGCGACCCCAGCTGCTCATGCAGATGACGAAGCCACTGATCAGGAAGAACAGGTTGACGCCGAGCCAACCGTAGAACGTGATCGAGTGGGCGGTCGGAAACGCCTCCTTCGGCGGCTCCGACCAGATGTGGTTGTTCTTGACAGCCGAGTAGTGGTAGATCAGCACCACCAGCGCCGCCACCAGACGCAGACCGTCCAGGACCTCCAGGCGCGGGCGTTTCCGCTCGGCTGCCGCCTCTGTCGTCTTCGTTGTCGTCGACACCGCTAACCTTCCACCGCGACCCAGGACCGCAGACTCATCGTCGGGCCCGGCTGCTCCTGGCGTGTGACACGCAGCCGTCCATCGGCGCAGATCGCCGCGAGCACCAGATGTCCGGAAGCGTCGACCGACAGCGCCGGCGGGGACGCTAGCACCGGGCCGGTCCGCTTCCAATCGCCCTCGTGGAGGGCATCGAGGTACCGCAGCGTCAAACTGGTCGTACCATCGTCATTGCACTGACTGATCGCGACCATGTCGTCGCGATAACCCGCTCCGGCGACCGGGCCAAAACCGCCGTGACCGCCCAGATCGACGGCCTCATTACTCCACTGCCGATTGTCGCCCTGCTGCTGGTACGCGAGAACGCGCCCGGTGAGCGCCTCCCGGACCAGGATCATCAGCCGCCCGTCACCGACCTTCAGCACGGTCGGCGGCCCAGCCGGCGCCGGGACGTCGATGAGCGAACGCCGGAAGCTCTCCACGTTCCGGTTGCGCTGAAGCCACCGCGCGATCCCGTTCTGCCGGGCCGCGAGCACCTCGATGCGCCCGCCGCCCGTGGTGATCGTGGTCAGCCCGTCCTGGGTCTGGCTGCCGCGCAGGTCAACCCACGGGCCCCAGTCGCCACCGGCGGTCTGCGTCCGGGTGTGCACGGCCCCGGTGAAGGTACGCACAAAGAACTGCAGCCGGCCATCCTTGTTAGCCGCCACCACCGGCATGCCGAGGCCACGCGGCCACACCGGAACAGCGCCCTCAGGGCTGATCTTGACGCCTTTGATTTTGGTGCTCAGTACCGGATTGCCGAGGTTGGCCCACGGCCCGAACGCCTCACCCGGCGCCCGCTGCACCGCGGTGACGACCTCACGCCGTTGCTGCGCCTCGGTGGCGCCCAGCACGGCCCATACGCCGAACACCTGCCACCGGCCGTCCTTCAGCTGAGCCGCGGCCAGGTGCGGCAGCAGGCCTTCACCGTCGAGCACGGTCGGCGGCAGCCAGGCGCCCGAACCCGCCTCGGTCTCCGACCAGTGCACGGCCCGGCCGCCCAGCACGCCGAACGCGGCAAGTCGTTCGTCCTTGTCACCGCGGCCAAGCCAGGCGGTGCTGAGGGCGTACCGAGCCGTGGTGCTCTGACCGTTACCGATCAGCGAGACCTGCCGCCCGCTCTTGCGGTCGTGCTCACCGTAGACGTTCAGATAGTCGATTTTCTCGCGCGCCAGCGCCGGGCCGAGGTTGGCCGGCCAGCGCCGGTTGTAGTTGCCCCGGTAGCTCTGCACGACTGTCCGGCGCTGACCCTCACGGCACCACTCCTGCACGGCGGCCCAGGCGAACAGCCCGGCCGGCGCGTGGTCGATCTGGTCGGAGAAGTAGCCGAAGTCGGAGAACTGCGCGTTGCTCTCGTTGTGCACCAGACGATCCGGGTCGGGATCCATGGTCCGGACCAGCGTGGGCTGGTAACGCTCAAGGAGATCGGCAAGCGAACGGATCAGCGAGGCCCGGGAGAAGGCCCGGGACTCGGTGACCGGCGAGCCGGGGATCCGGAGCACCGGCTGGGAGTCCTTTTTCTTGTCCCAGAGGGTACGCAGCGTCGAGCCGTCCGCCAGTTCCCGCATGTTCAGCAGGATCACCTGGATCTGCGGTGCGGCGTCCAGCGTGCAGAGCTCGGCCACCGCGCCACCGGCGACCGGCAGTGCCTCACGTCGCCAGACGCTGTTCGGGTCGCCGGTCGCGCGCTTGGCGTACGCCGCCCGCAAACCGTCGTACCGAGCAACCGCGTAATCGCCGTACCGGACCGGCGCGATCGCCACAGCCGGGGTGTACGCGTCGACGTTGCGCCCGTCGCCCTCACCCGCCGTGAGGCAGACGGTGATCAGCTTCGCGCCGTCGTCGATCGCCCGCAACGAGTCGGGGGCGAAAAACATCAGGTCGTCGTCCGGGTGGGCGACGATCTGAATCTGCGTCGACGGCACCGGCACCGCGTCGTCGTCGGTTCCGGACGGCGTGCCGGGGCCGCCCAGGCGGCTCAACCCGACGCCAAGGCCGGTGATCAGCACACCACCGGCTGCCGAGCCGGCGATCAGGGTTCGCCGCGAGATTCGTTTCTCGGTCATCGCAGCTCGTAGACCGCCATCCGGCCGTTGTCGAAGCGCAGGGTCGCGAGCTGGCTCAGCTTCGTGCCCTCTGCCCGCAGCCGGCGGTCCACCACGAGGTAACGCACGTGGTAGCGGTCGCGCATGCGGTTCAGCGCCTTCGCCGACGGCTTGTAGATGGCGTCGTCGTTGAAGGCCAGCTTCTTGGAGTCCCAGAACTTCCACCGGGCATCCGGCACACCGGCCAGCCGAGGCGCGAACGTCCAGCCCTCGACCAGGACGGACCGTTCCGAGTACGCGCTCAGCCAGAACGAGCGCGCGTCCCGGCACTTCGCCAGCGGCACGTCGTGCGAGCAGTGGACGTTCGTGGCGATGATGTCGTTCGGGTCGCTGTTCGCCCGGACCCAGCGCGCCGCTTCCACCCGCGACTCCGGCATCGGGACAGTGGTGTTGCCGCCGCCGTTGGGTGCGAGCTGACTGCGCCGCGCCTCCATGATCAAACCGGGGGTTCCGGTCAGCAGGATCGCCGCGAGCAGGACCACACCGCCACGCCCGGCCAGACCGGGCCAGCGCCGAGCCGCCGGTCGCCAAGCGAACCCGATGACGAGCGCCAGCGCGCTCAGCACCCCGGCCCACCACAGGATCGGGAGCACACCCGAGTACGACTCACCGCGCGGCTGCCTCGGCGCGAAGAGCAGCACCGCGATCAGCAGCGCCTCGGCGAACACCAGAGCGCCGGCGCCGAGGACCAGCACGGCCCGGCGGGACAGTTTCGCCCGGTCCCAGACCATAGCGAAACCCCACGCCGAGAGAATCAGCCCGAACGGCAGCGAGGCCCGGTAGAACCAGCTCGCGTTGAAGGTGCCCAGCAGCATGAAGAGCGCCGGTCCGGCGAGCGCCCCGCCGAGCAGGAACCACTGCACCGGCTCCAGCCGCCCGCGCTTCAACCAGGCCAGCGGGATGATGCCGGCCAGCCGGATCTGCATCGACAGGATCCAGGCGATGCTCACGCCGGCGATGACAGCGCCCTGCGCCAGGAACGAACGCTCACCCTCCGGGTCGTTCCAGAGCGGGATCAGGCCGCCGAACGGATGAACACCGAGACCGTACGACTGGAATTGGAAGATCACCGCGGTGCAGAAGAGCTGCGCCAGCGCAACCACGACGCCCATGCCGACCAGGGTCCAGGGAATCCGGCGGGTGGTCACCAGCACCATCACTCCGGCCAGCGCCAGACCGGCCAGGGTCACCGGGAGCGAGCTCGCCTTCGCAGCGCTCGACGCGAACGCCAGGATCGCGGCCAGCGCGAACGCACCCGGCAGACCCAGTCGCGGCACCGGCGAGTCGTCGTCCTTGCGCCGCAGAGCGTCACCGATCACGGCGACAAGAGCGACAAGCAAGGCCCAGCTGTACGTCATGGAAAGGCTGGGCCAGACGATCCAGGCAACCTGGACGCCGAGCGTGGTGCTGAACACCTCGGTGAACTGGAACTCACCGACGACCAGGAACAGCGCGGCGGCGGCCGCACCGGCGTACGCCCGGCCGGTGATCCGCCAGCCGGCCACCGCGGTCACCAGAGCGATCAACGCCCCGATGCCAGGGACCAGCAGCCGCATCGTCACGACCGAGAGGTCGACGTGCCCGATCATGCTGATCATCGCGGCGTGCACGAACGCGAACCAGTGGTACGGCAACGCCTCGCCGGCCACCTGCGGCAGGTGCATCGGGAAATGGTTCTTCGCCTCACCGGCCAGCGACAGCTGGTACGGCAGGTCGATGAATTGAAGCGTGTCCTCGCCGGTCGGCATGATCGGGTTCTGCGCGAAGAACGTCGCCCAGATGTATCCGGTGAAGAAGACGACCACCCCGGTGACCGCCCACGACCAGCCCAGCGGAACGATCCGGTAACCGCTCGGCGACCAGTGCCGCCGCAGTCGTGGCACCGCGGCGAACACCGCGACCACCAGCAGCGGCCAGGTCCAGATCAGCGACCGGAGATCCAGGTAGGAGTAGACCGCCCAGGCCACCAGCTCCATCGCCAGCCCGACGGCCGCACCGAAAGCGAGGTCCTCGACCAGGGTGTGCGGGGTCCGGCGCAGCAGCCGGTAGACAAGCGTGCCGGGCAACACCACGGCGTACGCGACGTAGCCCGCGTACCGGAGAACGTCCAGCACCGGTGTTCCGGTGACCAGCAGGATCACCACGAACGCGACGAGACCGACAGCGGCCGGCAGCCAGCGCCAGAGCGCGGCGACCTGCTGAGGCTCGACCGGGTCAGCGTCGGACTCGGTCACCCGCTCCAGAATGACCGTTTCGGCAGCGGAGGCGCCGACCGTCACCGACCCGCTCCGGCAGCCTGCGTCTCGGTGCTGTCAGCCGCGTCCTCGGTTTCGGCGGTGTCGGACGCGATGTAGAACGTCGGCCGGTCCTGCACCGCGGTGTAGATGCGACCGACGTACTCACCCAGCAGGCCCAGGCAGAGCAGCTGGACGGCACCGAGGAAGAGTGAGGCGACGAACTGCGACGACCACCCGGGCACCGTCTCGTCCATCAGGTACGCCACGAGGGCCATCACCAGGAGCAGCGAGCAGATGCCGACCCCGATCAGGCCCAGCCAGGTCGCCAGCCGCAGCGGCGCCGCGGAGAAGCTGGTGATGCTCTCCGTCGCCAGCTTGATCATCTTGCCGAGCGGGTACTTCGTGCTGCCGGCAGCGCGCTCCTCCCGGACGTACGCCACCTGGCCGCTCGGGAAACCGATCCACGGCACGATGAGACGCAGCACCGGAGCACGCTCGGGCAGCTCACGCAGCGCCTCGACGGTGGTGCGGCTCAGCAGCCGGAAGTCGCCGGCCTGCGACGGCACGTTCTTGCCGACCAGGCGCCGGATCAGGTTGTAGTACGCGCCGGCGGTCCAGCGCTTGAAGAAGGTGTCGGTGCTGCGGTCGGTGCGCACCCCGTAGACGATGTCGAGCTGGTGCTTGCGCGCCACGTCGAGCATCTCGGTGATCTTCTCCGGCGGGTCCTGGAGGTCCGCGTCGATGCTGGCGACGTACTCGCCTCGGGCGCTGAAGAGCCCGGCGGAAAGCGCCGCCTGGTGCCCGCTGTTCCGGCGCAGACGCACGACCCGCAGCTCCGGCCAGTTGCGCCGCAGGCCGATCAGCACGGCTGCGGTGTGGTCAGTGCTGCCGTCGTCGACGGCAACCACCTCGTACGGCTCGCGCAGGCCGTCGAGAACCGGCCGCAACCGCTCGACGAGGAGGGGTAGAACCGCTTCCTCGTTGTACATGGGTATGACGACCGACAGCGTAAAGGGCGCCGTGCTCAACGACTTACTCCCCGTATTCTTGATGCGCCTGCCCTGCGCCGCGGCCCGAAACGGGAGCTCATCGGCTTGCAGGAGTGCGGCTGGAAGCGCCCGGCCTCAACGCGGCCAGAGCGCCGGATATCTCGACTCCGGGGCAGGAATCTACCAGAGGTTTACTCGCATTTAAGTTACGGATTGAAATACGACGAACCGGCCCGGCGCGGTGTCCGCGCGGGGCCGGATCGGCGAGAAGTGAGTGGTGGGCCGCCAGGGACTCGAACCCTGAACCTATGGATTAAAAGTCCACAGCTCTGCCATTGAGCTAGCGGCCCGTCGGGTGTCAGCCTACCGTTCCACGATCCTCACCGACATCCTGCACCCTCCCTGTCCCACGCGCACGCTGTTAAAGCACCGGCCACCCACCGGCTAGATTGATCGAGATAGCTTCGTTGTCATGCAACGGACTGCCGGTATTGCCGCACTGGTCGCACTGACCACGTTCTCCGCCGTTCCCGCACAGGCGGCCCATCGCCCGCCCCGCGAGATCACCGCAACAGTCGAGACCCCGTCGCTTTACGACGACGAGCTCGGTGGCGACGCCGACGCCGACGACCCGGCCATCTGGGTCAACAAAGCCGACAAGGGTCGCAGCCTGATCATCGGTACCGCCAAGAACGGTGGTCTGCGCGTCTACAACCTGGCCGGCCACGAGATCCAGGCCATCGCGACCCCCGTCGGCGGCCGCTTCAACAACGTGGACATCCTGACCGGCTTCAAGCTGGGCACCAAGAAGGTCGACGTAGCCGTAGTAACCGACCGGGGCCTCGACAAGCTCCGCATCTACCAGATCGACGCCACCGGCCTGACCGACATCACCGCGGCAAACGTCCCCCTGCTTTTCGCCAAGGACGAAGCCGAGGTCGAGGAACAGGCCACCGGTTACGGCCTGGCCCTGTACGACCGATACGCCGTGGTGAGCCGCCGCCACAGCACCCGCCTTGGCATCTTCCGCCTGGAGGAGAAGCACGGAAAGGTCACTTACCGCACCACCGACACCCTCGACCTGCCCAAGACATTCCGCCTCCCCAACGGCACCAGCTGGACCCCCTGCGGCGAACCAGGCGAGGACCCGCAGGTGGAGGGAATGGTCGTGGACCAGGAGGCCGGCGTCCTGTACGCAGCCCAAGAGGACGTAGCCCTATGGCGCATCAACCTCAAGGGCGGCACCTTCAGCAGCATCCCCAGAGTCGTGGAGCGGGTAAAAGAGTTCGGAGTCCCAGCCACCTACGACCCCGAAACCGAAGAATGCACCCTGGACACCCAGAACGACCCGGGTTTCGGCGGCCGAATCACCGCTGACGTGGAGGGCGCCACCATCTACTCCACGGGCACCCGCTCCGGATATCTGATCGTCTCCAGCCAGGGCGACAGCCGCTTCTTCGCCTACGACCGCAAAACCAACCGCCCACTGACCACCTTCGCGGTCACCGACGGCTCCAACATCGACGGCGTCCAGCACTCGGACGGCGCAGCAGCCACAGCCACCCCTCTTCCCGGTTACCCCAAGGGCCTCCTCGTCCTCCACGACGGCGAAAACACCCCCAACAACGACCGGGTCAGCACCAACTTCAAATACGTGGACTGGCGCACCCTCCCCCTCCCCTAACCAAATCCGGCAGGCAAGCAAGCAAGCCGGCAAGCCGGCAAGGCCCAACCAGCGAGCCGTCGCAGTGCGGGAGTCGCTTCGCGTGAAATACCGCAAGCTGCTATCGAGGCTGGCGCGGACCGGCTGAAGATCGAGGAGTTTCCTCGACCACCCAGGATGACCAAAAGTCGATCGAGTAGGCAAGGTTTTGGGGCGGGGATAGGCCACGCAGGGATCAAGCCTGACCGCCCTGCGTGGCCTATCCCCGCCCCAAAACCGTCCAAGCCGGCAGCAAAAAACGGCGCAGAAACGCAGAAAGCCCACCCGGATAACCCGGGTGGGCTTTCATACAAGTTGAGTCCGGCGGCGTCCTACTCTCCCACACCCTCCCGAGTGCAGTACCATCGGCGCTGGAGGGCTTAGCTACCGGGTTCGGAATGTAACCGGGCGTTTCCCCTCCGCTATGACCACCGAAACACCTTTCAGCGCAGCGAAGAACCAGCAACTCGATATGCCAGCCGAAAGGCCGGCAAACGAGGTGGTTGTTCGTTTGCTGTGAATCACACAGTGGACGCGTAAGCATAAAATTTAGGGTGGTTAAGCCCTCGGCCTATTAGTACCGGTCAACTCAACACGTTACCGTGCTTACATTTCCGGCCTATCAACCCAGTAGTCTACTGGGAGCCTTACCCACTCAAGGTGGTGGGATACCTCATCTCGAAGCAGGCTTCCCGCTTAGATGCTTTCAGCGGTTATCCCTTCCGAACGTAGCCAACCAGCCATGCTCCTGGCGGAACAACTGGCACACCAGAGGTTCGTCCGTCCCGGTCCTCTCGTACTAGGGACAGCCCTTCTCAAGTATCCAACGCGCACGGCGGATAGGGACCGAACTGTCTCACGACGTTCTAAACCCAGCTCGCGTACCGCTTTAATGGGCGAACAGCCCAACCCTTGGGACCTGCTACAGCCCCAGGATGCGACGAGCCGACATCGAGGTGCCAAACCATCCCGTCGATATGGACTCTTGGGGAAGATCAGCCTGTTATCCCCGGGGTACCTTTTATCCGTTGAGCGACACCGCTTCCACACGCAAGTGCCGGATCACTAGTCCCGACTTTCGTCCCTGCTCGACCCGTCAGTCTCACAGTCAAGCTCCCTTATGCACTTACACTCAACACCTGATTGCCAACCAGGCTGAGGGAACCTTTGGGCGCCTCCGTTACCCTTTAGGAGGCAACCGCCCCAGTTAAACTACCCACCAGACACTGTCCCTCGACCCGATCAGGGCCGCAAGTTAGATACCCAAACCCAACAGAGTGGTATTTCAACAATGCCTCCACCCGAACTGGCGTCCGAGCTTCACCGGCTCCCACCTATCCTACACAATTAAATTCGGATACCAATGTCAAGCTATAGTAAAGGTCCCGGGGTCTTTCCGTCCTGCCGCGCGTAACGAGCATCTTTACTCGTACTGCAATTTCGCCGGGCCTGTGGTTGAGACAGTGGGGAAGTCGTTACGCCATTCGTGCAGGTCGGAACTTACCCGACAAGGAATTTCGCTACCTTAGGATGGTTATAGTTACCACCGCCGTTTACTGGCGCTTAAGTTCTCCGCCTCGCGATTACTCGCTAACAGGTCCCCTTAACGTTCCAGCACCGGGCAGGCGTCAGTCCATATACATCGTCTTACGACTTCGCATGGACCTGTGTTTTTAGTAAACAGTCGCTTCCCCCTGCTCTCTGCGGCCATACCACGCTCCACCCGCAAGGGGCTTCACGCGTCCGGCCCCCCTTCTCCCTAAGTTACGGGGGCAATTTGCCGAGTTCCTTAACCACAGTTCACCCGTCACCTCGGTATTCTCTACCTGACCACCTGTGTCGGTTTAGGGTACGGGCCGCTCGAAGCTCGCTAGAGGCTTTTCTCGGCAGCATAGGATCAATGACTTCACCAGAACGGCTCGGCATCACGTCTCAGCCTCATATGCACCGCGGATTTGCCTACGGTACGGCCTACACGCTTACCCCGGCACAACCACCGGCCGGGATCATCTACCTTCCTGCGTCACCCCATCGCTAAACTACTACCACCCGAGGTCACAGACTCCACACCATAAGTCCGAAGACCGCCGGCGCTTCATGTGCTTAGTACAGATGGGTTCGTCTTGGGCGCTTCTACGCGGGTACGGGAATATCAACCCGTTATCCATCGACTACGCCTCTCGGCCTCGCCTTAGGCCCCGACTCACCCAGGGCGGATTAGCCTGCCCCTGGAACCCTTGGTCATCCGGCGGAAGGGGTTCTCACCCTTCATTCGCTACTCATGCCTGCATTCTCACTCGTATGGCGTCCACGGCTGGATCACTCCGCCGCTTCACCCGCCATACGACGCTCCCCTACCCATCCACACACCTGAACAAGATCCTCAAGGGACCAAGCTAAGTTAATATGTGAATGCCACAGCTTCGGCGGTGTGCTTGAGCCCCGCTACATTGTCGGCGCGGAACCACTTGACCAGTGAGCTATTACGCACTCTTTAAAGGGTGGCTGCTTCTAAGCCAACCTCCTGGTTGTCAATGCGATCCCACATCCTTTTCCACTTAGCACACGCTTAGGGGCCTTAGCTGGCGATCTGGGCTGTTTCCCTCTCGACTACGAAGCTTATCCCCCGCAGTCTCACTGCCGCGCTCTCACTTACCGGCATTCGGAGTTTGGCTGATTTCAGTAAGCTTGTGGGCCCCCTAGACCATCCAGTGCTCTACCTCCGGCAAGAAACACGCG